>NZ_CP123579.1:0-4715577 GCF_029873575.1 Paenarthrobacter sp. OM7 | reverse complement strand
CAATCAGTTCCTAAATACTTGCTTGCCGGCGTTGCTGGCAGCCGAAGTGTCTCCGGCGGCGCTGTTCTGGGCGATAATCCACAGAGTTATACACAGCGGGTGGACATTGGGCTACTGAGCCACTCTAGGGGATGAAATCGCTAGAAGATAGCTGGGAAGTTGCCTGTGGATAATTACACCGTTGTTGTTCCGGATTGTGGCCTGTGAGCCACTTCATCCACAGGCTGGGAACGGGGGTTGGGCACAGCTGTGGATAGCTCTGCAGCAGGCTCCCGGTTTGACTGTGGGTGCCTTTTTGCCCTAACGTTGTGAAGTCCTTTGTGTCCGCTTTTGAGATCAGTTGTAACTCCGTACGTTCACCGTGCGGAAGGCAACGGCGGCAGGCACATACAAAACTTAGCGTCGGCCAGTTCTTCCCCTTTTTTGATCGGGTGGGCGCACCTTTGATCCACTGGAGTAACTAACGTGAGCAAGCGGACTTTTCAGCCGAATAACCGCCGTCGGGCCAAGAAGCACGGCTTCCGCCTTCGTATGCGCACCCGTGCCGGCCGCGCCATCCTGGCTGCCCGTCGCGGCAAGGGCCGCGTCGAACTGTCGGCGTAAATAACTGACTTGTCGGTCAGGGTCTTTTTGCGGGTTCGACGGTGCTAGCCACCCCTAACCGTCTGCGGACGTCTACCGACTTTTCAACAACTGTACGTTCCGGCGTCCGCAATGGACGCCGGAACTTAGTGTTATATACGGCCTCTATCGGGGCCGGGGAGCCGAGTCGAATCGGCTTCATTGTCTCCAAAGCCGTCGGGAACGCCGTGACCAGGAACCTCGTTAAGAGGAGACTGAGAGAAGCAGGCGCTCTTTCCTTGCACAAGCATGGAACGGGTCTGGCGGTGGTGGTCCGGGCGTTGCCCGCAGCTGCATCTGCCAGCTGGGAGCAACTGCTCTCGGACTACAACGCCGCACTGGCAGTGACGACGAAGCGATTGAGTGGCTCAGCTCCACGCAACGCTTCGACTGAACACAACGGCACCACAACGGAAGGGACACCGCGTGCATGACATAAGCACCGCCGTCGTTCCTTCCTCAAGCGACCCCTCCGGCAAGGTTCCCCCCAGGAATCTGCCGGCGGCGGTCGGCACGTTCCTCTGGGAGCTGCCCCGCAACATTCTTATCCTCTTGCTGAAGACGTACCGCAAGGTCATCTCGCCCCTGTACGGCCAGGTGTGCCGTTTCTTTCCCTCTTGCTCCGCGTACGCGCTGGAAGCAGTAACGGTGCATGGCGCCGTGAAGGGCAGCTGGCTCGCAGCCAAAAGGCTCGCCAAATGTCACCCTTGGAACGCTGGTGGAGTGGACCATGTCCCCGCCGGCCATCGTCATTGGCCTGAAGGCCGGACGCCCACAATTGTTGTACTGAACAATCCGGACCAGTTCCTGGCTGCTCAGGCTGATGAAGAAGGCCGCTCGGCGGCCTAACGAATAGGGATATCGTATGGACTTCTTTGAAACAATCATGTTTCCGTTCAAGTGGCTGGTGTCAATCATCATGGTTGGCTTCCACGAGGGACTGAGCTTCATTGGCCTGCCCGCCGCGAACGGCTGGACGTGGACTCTGTCCATCATCGGCCTCGTGTTGGTGATCCGTGCCGCCCTGATCCCGGTCTTCGTCAAGCAGATCAAAGCGCAGCGCGGCATGCAGCTGCTGCAGCCGGACCTGAAGAAGCTTCAGACCAAATACAAGGGCAAGACCGATCAGCTGTCCCGCCAGGCAATGGCGCAGGAACAGATGGCCCTGTACAAGAAGCACGGCACCAACCCGTTCTCGGCATGTTTGCCGATGCTGATTCAGATGCCGTTCTTCTTCGCGCTGTTCCAGGTGTTGTCGGGTATCTCGACGAACGCCAAGCAGGGCCAGGGCGTTGGCGCGATGAGCCATGAGCAGGTAGTCCAGTTCGACTCGTCCAGCATCTTCGGTGCGCCACTGTCGGCTTCGCTACTCCACGGTGACCCCAGCGGCGGTAACAGTGCCGTGGCTGTTTGGGTATTGAGTATCGTGATGATCATTGCCATGACGGCCTCGCAGTTCATCACCCAGAAGCAAATCATGGCCAAGAACATGTCCGAAGAGGCCATGGCCAGCCCGTTCATGCGCCAGCAGAAAATGATGCTTTACATCCTGCCGCTCGTGTTCGGTATTGGTGGCATCAACTTCCCCATCGGTGTCCTCATCTACTGGACCACCACCAACCTGTGGACCATGGGCCAGCAGTTCTTCGTCATCCGCCGCATGCCTACCCCGGGTTCCCCTGCCGCCAAGGCACTGGAGGAGCGCCGTGCCGCCAAGGGCCTGCCGCCGCTGCTGGGTGGCAAGAAGACCGCGGACGCCGCCGCTGAAGCCGAAGCAGCTGCCGCGGCAGCGGCCGAGATCCGGGCACAGCGCGTCCAGCCACAACGTAAGAACAGGAAGAAGAAGTAATGTCTGCCGAGAGCACTGAGGAAGTTATCGCCGCTGTGACTGAAGACCAGGACGAGACCCAGGAAGAGACGCAGTCCAAGACGGCCAGTCGTCTTGAAGAAGAAGGCGACATTGCCGCCGACTACCTCGAGGAACTTCTGGATATTGCCGATATCGACGGCGATATCGACATTGAGGTCCGCAACGGACGCACGTACATCTCCATTGGTGCCGATGAAGAGTCGGCCGCATTGGACAGCCTCGTAGGACGTGACGGCGAGGTTCTGGAGGCCCTGCAGGAGCTGGCCCGCCTCTCGGTCCTTTCCGCTACCGAAAGCCGTTCACGCCTGGTGCTGGACATCAACGGCTACCGTAAGGAGCGCGCGGGCGTGCTTCAGCAGATCGCTGAAGACGCCGTTGCCAAGGTCAAGGCCGACGGCGGTACGGTGGCCCTTGAGCCGATGAGCGCTTACGAGCGAAAGATTGTCCACGACGCCGTCGCTGACCTCGGATTCGTTTCCGAGTCTGAAGGCGAAGGCGCCGGCCGCCACATCGTCGTTTCGGCTGACTAGCAGCTCATGGTTGAAATTACCGCAGCTGAACTTGAAGCGGCAGAGAAGATCTTTGGGGAGCGCTTGGATCTTGCCAAGCGCTACGTGGAACACCTCGCCACCTCCGGAACTGAGCGCGGGCTGATTGGCCCGCGTGAGATTCCGCGTTTGTGGAGTCGCCACGTACTGAACTGTGCAGTCATTGAAACTGCAATTGCTATGGACAGCCACGTCGCCGACGTTGGATCCGGTGCAGGCCTGCCGGGTCTTTGCCTGGCAATTGCACGCCCGGACCTTGAACTGACGTTGATTGAGCCGCTTGAGCGTCGTGTCATCTGGCTCCAGGAAGTCGTAGATGACCTGGGCCTGGACAACGTCACCATCATGAGGACGCGTGCTGAGCTGGCCGTTGGAATGGTGGACGCCGATGTTGTGACGGCGCGGGCTGTTTCTGCGCTCAGCAACCTGGCGGGCCTGACGATTCCCCTTTTGAACGGCCGCGGCGAAGTTGTGGCCATCAAGGGTCGCAGCGCTGCCGAAGAAATTGAGAAAGCCAAGAAGGTCATCCGCAAACTTGGCGGCGTGGAAACGTCGGTTGTGGTTTGTGGACAGGAGCTTTTGGAGGAACCCACCACTGTGGTGAGGATTATCGTCAACAAGCCCGGAAAGACGGCCTGAGACCCGCTCGGTTTCCCGCGTGTCGGCGGCTGAGCAGTTAGGCTAGAGAACGGCAGCAAGCGCCGAATGAGAGTGAGAGTGTGACCAGTGGGCAGTAGTGAAACCTCCACGCAGCGAATCCCCCCGTTTATGTCGTTGGGGTCAGCTCGGGCAATGGCTACACCCTCTGCGTCTCTTCAGTCTGCAATCGTGCGCACTAATTCGGTTGATAATGCCGCTGTTTCACGTGAAACCGTATCTGATGGAGTGCATAACGTGATGGATTCCATTGATGACTCGAGTCCCATCGCCCGTCAGCTGGCACACGAGACCCGTCGGCGTGAACGGCTGGTGGGCAGGGAACTGCCAAAGCCGGATAAAACCCGCATCTTCACGGTTTCCAATCAAAAAGGTGGGGTCGGTAAGACGACCACCACCGTGAACATCGCTGCCGCCCTGGCCTCCGCCGGCCTCAACGTCTTGGTGATTGATATTGATCCACAGGGCAACGCGTCAACGGCTCTGGGCATTGAGCACCACGCCGACGTTGACAGTATCTACGACGTCCTGATCAACGACCTTCCCCTGAAGGACGTTGTGGCCCCTTGCCCAGATATTCCCAACCTGATCTGCGCACCCGCCACCATCCATCTTGCCGGTGCTGAAATCGAGCTGGTTTCATTGGTTGCCCGGGAACAGAGGCTCCGGCGAGCCATCGACGTCTACGCCAAGGAGCGGGAGAAGAACGGCGAGAGCCGCTTGGACTTCATCTTTATTGACTGCCCGCCCAGCCTCGGGCTGCTGACGGTCAACGCCTTCTGTGCCGCAAGTGAAGTCCTTATCCCCATCCAGTGCGAGTACTACGCCTTGGAAGGATTGAGCCAGCTTCTCAAGAACATCGAAATGATCCAGAAGCACCTCAATGCTGACCTGGAGGTGTCCACGATCCTCCTGACCATGTACGACGGCCGAACGAACCTCGCCGCTCAGGTCGCATCCGAGGTACGCCAACACTTCCCCGAACAAGTTCTGGGAGCAGTGGTTCCGCGTTCTGTGCGTATCTCCGAAGCACCCAGCTACCAGCAGACGGTCATGACCTACGATCCTTCGTCGAGCGGCGCGCTCTCCTACATGGAAGCCGCCGCCGAAATCGCTGAACGCTAGAATTCTTGAAACACTGCAACAGCCTGAGCAGTTCCGTGCTCGGCCATTTCATCGGAGGGATGAATCAATGAGCGAAAAGCGAAGGGGCCTCGGTAGGGGTCTTGGGGCTCTCATTCCTAGCTCGGCCGCGGCCCAGGGAAACGGCGTGGCGCCATCCCGTCCTGTGGATCTGTTCTTCCCGGAAGCCCGGAAGTCCGAAGAGCCGGCAGTAGAAGCTCCGATCCAGGACTCCGCTGCTGTGGAGCCGTCAAAGGAGTCGGCAGCGACGCCGGCCGCTGCCAAGGCTCCAGCGCCCAAAGCGGCAGCTTCCAAGGCGTCAACCAAGTCCGCCACCTCCAAGACATCTGCATCGAAGCCTGCCCCCAAGCGAGCGTCAGTGCCCTCTGATCACACGACGGATGAATCGGAGCCGGCAAAGGCCGCAACCAAGTCCACTACTCGCTCGACACCGGACGTGGAGCTGGTTGAAGTTCCTGGTGCTCGCTTTGCGGAGATTCCGGTCGGTGACATCCATCCGAACCGTAAACAGCCGCGTTCGGTCTTCGATGAAGATGACATGGCCGAGCTGGTTCACTCCGTTCGCGAAATCGGCGTCCTCCAGCCAATTGTTGTACGTACTTCAACCGAAAAGGGTGGAGAACCGTATGAATTGGTCATGGGTGAGCGTCGCTGGCGTGCGGTACAGGCCGCAGGGCTCGAAACCATCCCTGCGATCGTCCGCGATACCACTGACGACGACCTCCTTCGCGACGCTTTGCTGGAAAACCTCCACCGCAGCCAGCTGAACCCTCTGGAAGAGGCTGCTGCCTATCAGCAGCTCTTGGAAGACTTTGGGACCACTCACGAACAGCTTGCAGACCGCATAGGTCGCTCTCGGCCGCAGGTGTCCAACACACTCCGTTTGCTGAAGCTCCCGCCCCTGGTCCAGCGGCGTGTAGCAGCGAGTGTTTTGTCGGCCGGCCATGCGCGGGCACTCTTGGCCCTGCCGGACGCCGCTGCGATGGAACGCCTGGCTCAGAAGATTGTGGCCGAGGGGATGTCTGTGAGGGCAACAGAAGAGGCAGTGGCTCTCTATCAAGATCCTACTGCTCCCGCCAAGAGCAGTATCCCGAAACCCAATGCGCGCCACGAGCGTTTGGACTACTTGGCGTCGTCACTCTCGGACCGCCTGGACACCAATGTGAAGATTACTTTGGGTGCACGCAAAGGCCGAGTCAGCATTGAGTTCGCCAGCGTTGAGGATCTCAACCGCATCATGGATGTGCTTGGGCCCGGCACCGAAGGCTAAATTGTAGTGAACCAACTGAATGGGGCTTACTCGTCGAGTAGGCCCCATTTTGGTTTTCGATCATCCGCAGTTTTCGTACCTTCCCAGTTTTGCTCTACGTATTGTGCACAGATAGGCCTTTCCGTATTTTCTACGGGAGTCCTTGCGGAGGGCACTGATTGATTCAGCGCCATAAACCAACCAGTCGCGTGGCATCCTCATGGCTTTTGCTACGGGTTCCTAGGGCCGTATGAGTCGATTTGGCCGAAAAGGACTCTCTTGGTCGGTGGGTAGATGCTGTGCTCGGCAGGGTCCTGGATACCGGGATTTGCGGACGTTACGCCTTCGTAGAGCATTCACCCCACCGTCTGTGGCTGGGATACGTTGTTCGCTCAAGATTTCCCTATACTCACCGTGAAGCGACACGGGCGAAACATGTTTCACGTGAAACATTCGAGAGACCCCCTGAGGTGCCTGGTCGAGGAAGTTCGAAGTGCGCGTGGAGATGGGTTGAGCGTTGGCACTCTGCAGGTCTCCCCCCGTTGCTTTAGGCGACGGCGGAGGGTGCGTAAGAAGGCTTATGGCATGCGGCCCGCGCCGTGCCCGATTGTGGTCCATGATTCGCAACGCTTTCCGAATGCCGGTGGAGTTGTGCGCCAATGCTGCGTAGGGAACCCGTCTGGAGCAAACCCCCGTCAGTGGATTTTCACCACACATGAACACTTACCCCAGTTCTGCGCGGATCCCCAGGCTGCTCTTCTCTAGTAGCCGAGGGCACGCGCGTATCTGAACTTTCGGCTGAAGCTTCTGTTTCACGTGAAACACACTCTTATTAGCTCGGTGGCGTGAAATCGATCTTCGGCTAAGCAGTGGTTCGGCCGTCGGGATATTGGCATTGCGGTTTCTTGGAGATGGTGAAGTCTCATGCAACATCGGATATCCAGCGTCTAGAACCAGGGTTTGTACCTTTGGCATACGCGGGGGAATTGAGCCGGTTCCGGGCACGCTCATCTCTGGCGCTGTTTCACGTGAAACAACTGAGTCTAAGGTTCGGCTATGAAACCGCAAAAGGTAAGGATTGGCTGGTAGGGACACCGAATCCAATTCGAAGGTATGTGATCTCCTTTCACAACCGATGGTTCAAGAGCGAGTCGACTAGATGGCCACAATTCTCGCCGGGGTTCGGTTCTTCCGTCGACCATATCGCCCGAAGGTCGGAGCAAGGCTATTTGGCAGTACGACGCGCAACAGTTTGCGTCCCCAAAATTGACGATCCTGGAACCAAGAATGTATCAATGCGGAACAGCTGATGCGTAGCTAGCTTGCCTCCTAGCCAAAGCCTAACGGTTCGCGGCCCTTGGCTAATAGGCCAGCAGCAGACTCCTCCATGTCCTTAGGGGTTCCGCGTCGTCGCTCTCCAGGACAGCACATCGAGGCCTCTCCCACTCGCGCTCGAGCCGGCAGTGGTTGCCGGAGATGCTGCCACGACCACTGTCCTATCGCAGGCGTAACGGATTGCCAGGGCTGAGGCGTTGTGTTCAGCTTTACGCGCTCTACCAAATCCGCTCGGGCTGATGAGAGAGGCATTGGGGTCTTCGAACAGACTGGCCCTCTCCCAGTGCTGGGCCGGTGAGTGCTTGGCGGCTATCAGGCAGGCACGCTTCCCTCGGCGTCAATGGGCGTTGGCACTTAGGCTAACCGCCAGGAACTTGGGCAGCTGGTTCCTCCGCAGCGTCGCGAGGAACTTCACATCTGTGGCCCTTGAGCTCGTGTGTCCGGCGCTAACAGGCACCAACGGGCTACTACTGCGTACAGCAGCAGGTGTTGACGAATCTGGCATGCCTGTCGAGGCTGGTCCCATCCTTAGCTTCGTAGACGGGGGCTGTCACTGTGCCGGTACCCCCAATGTGGCCGTCGAGCAGACGGAAATAGTCCCCCGACTAATGCCTATGCCCCCACCGTTACAGCATTGACCCTCCAAGTTGGAGTACGGATCCGTCAGGCAACGTTCGGGCGGGAGGCTTTCCGTAAGGTCGTATTCCCCCGGGACGTGTACATGTACCTAGCCCCTGGACGCGTTGATGAGACGCTGTGAACCGGATTGGTCAGATGTCGCCCGGGCCGGCGCGTACTCGTCTCTTTTCATCCTTGTCCTCTTCAGGGAAGACTCCGCTGAGAGCGTTGAGAACTAGACGTGAGCCCTTGGCGACCTATGTTGCTTGCTCCCCCACCGAACATCAACGACTCGTGTTTCACGTGAAACAGGACGTCGACTGGAGCGTCTACACATAGTCGGGAACCTTTAGTTACCTGTGTATATCGTGGTGGATATCATTGTGGATAAGTCTGGGGATAACCTGAGCCGAGCTGCCGTCCCTCTTGAGGCCCAGAGTGTGTTGAGGTGCCGAGGAGCCCTCCTTCCTTCTTTGGTGCTCCTTCTTCAAAAGGGCCCTATCCATGGCGGACTTATCCACCGGCGGCCATAGTCGTAATTCTTCGTGTTTGGCCCCTCGATTCATTGATTTTCCGTATGTACACTCGCGGTGCGTGCCCACTTTTACCTGGTAGGCAGAGAGTAGAAGAATCGACCCTCCTTGGCGGGGTCCCGCCCACTACGGTTCGGCGAAATGATGCCTTGTGAATAATCTCATGGGCGGTGGATAAGCCTGTGGATAAAGCTGTGCACAACTTGCCCCTGTGCGTCGTCCACCGGTGGACAACTGTACCGGGTGAAGCTGCTCCATGATCTCAGCAAGTGTGTCCTGATGCTCTGATGCTTAGCAATGAATGCCGTACCGGATCGCGCATGAAGAGCGTCAACGAGCCGGGGATCCTACGTCGTCGTAGTTTGCCATGGCACCTAAGCTTTGGGATCAATGAGGCGGTCCAGTTGACCGTCCTACTACGCACCGGAGGCCGTTGACTCCCGGCGATTCATCCGATGTCTTAAGTACGACACTCCGCGTGCTCCCACGCGCTGGCTTATGTGATTGAGTGACCCGTATTCTCCAGGGGACTGTGCCTATACGTGTAGGCGGACGCCGCGGGCGTGGGCTGACCCGAACGGCCTAATCCCCTGGACCCGTCCGCCTCTATGCTGGGGCACAACGGTCACAGACACAAGATCGAGCGGTATGGGGCTGCTCGCCTTGTGGCGGAGGGGGGTATGAACTGCTCCCAGGAGCCCTGGACCTGTAAGAGTCAGAGCCTGCTGGAGACGACGTAGTCTTATGATCCATAGAGGATCACTCCTATTCAGGCCGGGACTATGCGGCGTTTCACGTGAAACATTGCGGCGCCGACGGCTGATTGCCTTTGTCGTCCGCATTTGTGCATTTCCCGACGGTGGACATGTTTCGAGTCGTTGCCACGTCTGTTGGCGTCCTGCACGTCGGCAATCGCAGGACGTCTCCGGCCGTCGATTAGAAGACCATCTCTGGACGGCCTGTCTCTTCATTCACTTCTTTCAATTCATGGTGTCTATTCCCCCAGGGGTCCCCTAGGCCCGACCGTAGGCCGTCCTAGGATTCGCGCTTTCCTAATGAGGTCGGTCAGTACCGAACGGCGCGTCGCAGTCGGTGGTGACGGACAACCCTGGACATCGTTGCATTGCAGGTTCACTAGTGATGGAAAGTGCAGCTCGCCCCGACCTGCATTTGATCCATAGCGGGTTTGAGTGTGCTGAAGTACTAAGCCCCTCCGGGAAACCGAGATCAGCACTGAGGCGGCATCTTCTTCCGCTGCTGCGACAAGTTTAGGGTCGCATACCAAGAACGCATCTGCGCATGCTGATGCACGCCTATTTGCCGGTCAAGCCGCTACATCATGGCAAAGCATTCTTGGCATGTGGTCGTGACGGGCTGACGTGTTTCACGTGAAACATGTGGTTCGGTGCGCGCATTGTTCCACGTGCTTGTTCCTCATAGACACGTGGCGGCAGCACATTCAACGTGCATTGGCCCAGAGCTTGTTTGTGGAAAGGCACCGGCGAGCAGAGGGTCCCCGCGTGGATCTGATCCATTGAGCGTGCCCGCACCCCAATCATGCAGGCCGGCGCCCTAGCTTGCCGGATAGTCGCGGCAGCCCCTTTCATCGCCCAAGTCATGATGCATCTATAGGGTGGTTGCAGAACTGTTGGCGGCCTGGATGCACCTTGCTCAGAGTGTTCTCGTTGTTCTCGTGGCCACTGGACCCCAAATAGTCGTTGCATCTGTGTATCCAGGGGCAGGTCCCCGGGGCACCGATCTGAACAGTCTCAAATGGCGTTTCAGAATAGGGCAAGGTACCCCACTCTTTGTGGTTCTTATGAGGACGTTAGGGTGCGCGATTGGGCGTTAGCACGGCTGATGTCCCTTGAGAGTCTCATTCTTGCTCCCTTGCCGCGCAATGCTCCTCAACAGCGACGTAGGCCCGTCAGAGCGAGGTGCACACCCACGAGCTGCCCTGACGCGTTCTTCTGTCAGAAAGGCTCAAGGGCGATGACCAAGGACTCCCGGGATCGCCGAAACTGACAAAAAGTATCCGGAGGATCCTGCGGTTTATGCTCGTCAAGAGCACCTCAATGGCGGGCTTTCGCCACTATTCGGCCGTCACGCCTGGTCGGCCGGTGCCAGGGCCGACCGGCCGGCGCACAATTCATGCGGCCATAACCGAACAATAGAAGCATGTTTCACGTGAAACCTGCGCAAGGTCAAGGGACTATGCGCCTAAGAAGGACTAACCGTCGACGTTTCACGCGAAACGACGGATACGAATCACATTCTGCATCCGTGGGAAAAGCGTGCTGCAGTTAACGTATTTCCGAACCGGGAGTTCCGGCAGTCGCTGGGTTATGAAGCCAGGCTCGGGCGTAGGAATTGGCCTGGTAGTTAGTTCAACTGAATCTGGGGATAGCCGGACAAGACTCCGTGGAGCAATCAGCATCCCCTTTGCTTCGAGCCTCTTTCTGAGCTCTTCACGCTGATGGCTTGCCCTGGCCGGGCGGGGGCACAACGACACGCGTTGTGGTGACCTGTACTGCGGGTAGCGTCATGCCGAAAACGGGCGATCCCACACGCCTATGACCAGGCAACATTGAGTTATTTGCCTGACAGGACGAAGCTGCTGCTACTAGTTTCATTCCCGATTCCCGGGTCCTGGCACCGCACGTCTAAGATCCATAGGGCTCTGGTCAAGCGTGCATCCACTTCAGGATGGTGCATTCAGAAAATGAAGTTCTCCAAGGTCTCCGATCACACAGTGCCGACTAATCACTTCGGATCAGCATGTTACCTCGCAGAACGACGGCCCGAGTGGGATGTGAGAGAGGGTGGGGTTCATGGGCGTGGGATGTGAGAGAGGGTCAAAATTTTGCCTACCCCAGGTAGGGAGAAGTGAAAAGCACCCCTCGAGCATACTGCAGGCCCACTACGGTAACGGGACCAGGAAAAGTAAACGCATATGGTTCATAACCCAATAACGACAAAAAAACCGACGGTTCCCGCTCCGTGAAGAGCAGCAACCGCCGGCTTTATTGGATTAAGGTGAGAAATCGACCCTAGGACAGGACGTCCGCGAATTCCTTCTCGAAGAACTGCTTCGGCTTGGCGCCGATGACAGTGCTCTTCACTTCTCCCCCACTGAACAGGTACACAGCCGGGATGGACGTGATGCCGTACTCGGCCGCGATGGCAGGGTTGTCGTCGACGTTGAGCTTCACAACATCAACTTTGTCGCCGTACTCGACGGAGATCTCGTCAAGGATGGGACCGAGCTTGCGGCAAGGGCCACACCACTCTGCCCAGAAGTCCACGATGACCGGCTTCTCTGAAGCCAGGACATCAGTGCTGAAGCTTGCGTCAGTTACGTCTTTTGCGTTGCTCATAACTTTTCCCTTCGTATGGTTGCTTGGTTGCAGCTTAGGAGTGCAAGTCTGCGAGGTAGTGCTCAACATCGAGGGCCGCTACACAACCGGAGCCCGAAGCCGTGATGGCCTGGCGGTAGGTGGGGTCGATGACGTCGCCCGCGGCGAAGACACCCTTGATGTTGGTCCGGGAGCTGCGGCCTTCCACGGCGATGGTTCCCTCGGGGGTCAGATCAACTTTGCCCTTGATGAGGTCCGTGCGGGGATCGTTGCCGATAGCGACGAAGACCCCGGTGACGGCGAGCTCGGATTCGGTGCCATCCACAAGGTTCTTCAGTTTCAGACCAGTGACCTTGTCTTCACCCAGAACGTCCTCCACCGCGGTGTTCCACACGAAATTGATCTTCTCGTGGGCCTGAGCGCGATCGCCCATGATCTTCGAAGCCTTGAGTGTGTCGCGTCGGTGGACCACCGTGACAGACTTTGCGAATTTGGTGAGGAACAGTGCTTCCTCCATGGCCGAGTCGCCACCACCGATTACAGCGATGTCCTGATCCTTGAAGAAGAAACCATCGCAGGTTGCACACCAGCTAACGCCGTGGCCTGAGAGGCGCTTTTCGTTCGCCAAGCCGAGCTCGCGGTAGGCCGAACCGGTGGACAGGATGATGGCCTTCGCCTGGAAGGTCTCACCCGTACCGATAGTCACGGTCTTGATGTCGCCGTCGAGGTCCAATTCGGTGACGTCCTCGAACTGGATTTCGGTACCGAAACGCGCGGCCTGCTTTTCGAAGTTCTCCATAAGGTCCGGGCCCATGATGCCGTCGGGGAAGCCCGGGTAGTTTTCCACGTCTGTGGTGTTCATGAGTTCGCCACCAGCGGTGACGGAACCGGCAATGAGCAGAGGCTTCATGTTGGCACGGGCGGTGTAAACAGCGGCTGTGTAGCCGGCGGGGCCTGAACCTACGATGATGACGTCACGCACCTGCGATGCGCTGTTTTCTGCAATGCTCACGTGGCGTGAACCTCTTCCTTAGTCGATGCTGCGGCTTTCGGGGCAGCCACCTGACTCAACCCCGGTTGCACCCCAAATATTCCGTTGGGGATGGGGACCCTGAAAGCCACCATTGTTAAGGGTACCGTCTGCGCGCATGCCGATAATAAGCGGTGACGCCACTACGGATGAAAGTAGAGGCCGTTCTGACGAGTCACAACGGCCTCTACTACTACTTGGTTGGGTGGGGCTACTGGACCGTGACCTCTGCCAAACGCAGGCCGAATCCGAAACGGGTCTTCGGTGCAGCCAGCTTGGGCAAGGCCTTGATGTCCACAATGACGTACTGGGTCTGCGTCGGCGCCGCCAAGGGCATTGTCAGTTCCGGGGACGTGAAGCTGTTGGTGCCTACCAGCTTGGCTCCGTCCATGGCAGGGCGGTCGTTGGTGTAAACGCTGATGCTGCCGCCGGATCCACCCAACTGGTTCAGCACGATGGACTTAACCTCAGTCTTTTCCTTGAGCTCGATCACCAGCGGCATGTTGGTGACGAGTCCACCCCAGTCGGCTGTGGCGAATTCCATGTCTGACCAGTAGCTTGCCGCGTTGCCGTCGAAGGCCCTGGCGAGGTCTTTGTCGTACGTGGCCGCGAAGGGGAAGTCACCGAGACGGGAAATGCCCTCGATGGCAGGCGGTGTGGCCGGTGACGCCGTCTCCGTAGGAGTTGGCTCCTCGGATTGCTGCGTGCTGCTGGTTTGAGGTGCAGAGGTGCTCTGCGTGGCCGCAGGGGCACCGCTGGGAAGGAGGCTGCCCAGGTTGGTGACGGCAAGGACAAGTCCCACGATCAACACAGCAGCAAGCAACCCACCGACGAGCCAACGGAGGGAACGTGGCTCCTTCTCCGGAGCGTCGTCCTCGTACACTTCCTCGTCGTCGTAGTCTTCCTGCACAGCGGCCGACGCCGGGAAGCTGCTGGGGGCACGGTCGTAAGAGGAGTCTGCGGTGCCTCGTGCAGCGGCTGCGGTACCAGCCGCGGCGCCGCCAGCGGCAGCACCTCCAGCAAAGCCGTAGTCCTCTTCGGACCACAACGAAACCTTGGGTTCGGCCGGTTCACGCGTTGGTGCCGGCTGGGCATTGACTGCCTGTGTTCGCGGCTGTGTTGGCGGTTGCGCCGGGGCTGCCGGCGGAGCCTGAGGAGGTGTTGGCTGTGATGTCACGGCCTGCGTTGGCGGCTGAGCCGATGCACCCGACCCCGCAGCACCCGATGAAGAAGCGCTTGAAGCAGCGGCACCCGAGCCGGAGTCAGCGGCACTATTGCCGGCGACCGCACCACTGTCGGCGGCAGCACCGGCGTCGTGGTTCTTGGATCCCGAGTTCTTCCACGCGGCCAAACCGGCGGCACCAGCGCCGGCGGCGGCAGCAGCCAGTTTGCCGGCGATGCCGCTCTTGGATGATGACGGGCTGGAAGCTGGTCTCGGAGGCACGTTGCTGCCCTGGGGAGCGGCAGCAGGATCGGCATCGCCCTCACGGTGAATCGGGTAGCCGTTTTCGTCGTACTGGATGTACTCGGCGTCGTGTTCGTCGTCTTCGTACAAGCCGTCGTAGGTTTCAGGCTCATAGGTCCGTGGCTGGCCGAAGATCTCGCTTCCGAGCGTTTCAGTGAAGAACGGCTCGATGTACGGCGGGTTGGTCGCGACCACCAGGTCCAGCAAATCGGGAGCGCTGCTGTGGTTGGTGATGAGGTAGGTGGTGTTGTCGCTGACGCCGAGGTCCAGGATCTGGACATGGCCGGGGCGTTCCCCCGTGGCGACTTCACGGGCGCTCTGGGCAACCTGCTCAGCGTTTCCGGGGCCGGCGACAAGGATGCTCACGGGACGGTTGAGGACCTGGTCCACGCCGTCGAGCACCTGATCTTGGTCATGCGAGGTCAACACATTGGCTGTGACCTTGTAGCGGCCGCCAAGTACTGATCCGACGTCGATCGGGTGGGACACGTGTTCCTCCTAGGCTGTCCGGGAGTTGCGGGCCCTGCACGCGGCCGGCCCGGCGAGCCGGTTCAACCGCTTTTGCAACTACCTGTATTCATTTTCTAGCCTAGCCGATTGATGCCCTGCGCCCACGTTGGCGCCACCGGCTCACTTCCGGTGGTTTCCGCGGGTTGGGAAGTAGGGATTGCGCCCGGCATCGCCTTGGTAGGTGCGTCGGCCTGGCAACGGCACCTGTGGGCGGAACCTGCTGCCCCGGGCTGTGCTCGGGGCGTCCTCTTCCGGAAGGTAGGTTTTGGGGGCGTCCGGAACGTCAGGGGTGGGCTGGGGAGCAATGCGTTCCACAGCTGGGCCTGCACGGTAGGACGCGGCGTCGAACTCTCCCGAGATGCGCGGAATCAAACCGGTATCGTCCGAAACAGTGGCGCGTGCCGCCGTCGTGGGTTCCGCAACGGCGCCGGTCACCGGCGCGGGGGCGCCGCGTCCGAAGCGTCCCATGAGCGGCCGCATGAGGTCGCGGAGTTCGGTGACATGGAAGACGCGGAGCAGGACCAGGTAGGCGAGCAGCATG
The DNA here is from genome assembly GCF_029873575.1 of Paenarthrobacter sp. OM7. Lineage (NCBI taxonomy): Bacteria > Bacillati > Actinomycetota > Actinomycetes > Micrococcales > Micrococcaceae > Paenarthrobacter > Paenarthrobacter sp. OM7. Next base: position 4,700,101 of record NZ_CP123579.1, on the reverse strand, counting down.
ACGGGCCCGACGACGGCCACCGTTACCAGGGCGGCCGGGCGGCTGCTCCACGCAAAACCGTCGGCACGGTAGCTGCCGAGCAGCCACAGGGCGCCGGCGCCCGCAAGCGCGGAACCGAGGCCGGCGTAGCCCATGCGGATGTACGAATTGGCGATGCGGGGGCCGTCGAGGTGCCCCAGCATCCGGCGCAGGAACATCACGCTGATCACCACGGACAGAATGTTGCCCAATGTGTACAGGATGGCGATCGCGTAAATGATCTGCCCGACAGGGAGGAACTGGATGAAGAACGCACCCACCACGTAGATCACGGCCAGCCACAGCTGGACGTACAGGGGTGTGCGGGCGTCCTCATTGGCGTAGAACACGCGGGACATCATGAAGTTCGCGCTCAGGAACGGGGTGCTGAGGGCCAGGATGGTGAGCGTTTGGGCCAGCATGACACCGTCCTGCGGCTCGCCACCGGAGAAGAACATGCCCAGCGGACCAGCCAAGGCGAACAGCGCCAGGGCACCGAAAACCGTAGCAACGGCCATAGTGCGGAGGCCGTGGGAAAGGGCGTCGCGGAGTTCGGCTTTGTTGCCGTCCTGCGAAGCGCGTGTCATGCGGTTAAAGAGGACGGTGGCCAAGGACAAAGCGATGATCGAGTGCGGCAGCAGATACAGCTGGCTCGCGACTTCCAGGACGGCGTTACCGGGCAGGACAGCAGCTGCGTCCTTGTCCCCGGCGTTGTCGAGGCGGAGCCGCTCGGCACCGGGGATGGTGGCGATCCTCATGACATAAAGGAACGCCAACTGCCCGACGGCGGCAGTCGCCAGGGTCCAGACGCTCAGCTTGGCAGCCTGGCCCAGTCCAACACCGCGCCAACCGAAGCGGGGACGCAGGCCGAGGCGCAGCCGGAAGACCGGGATGAGGAGAATGGCGGTCTGGGCGATCACGCCAAAGGTGGAGAACCCTGCGATCAGGAATGTCTGAGTAGGGCCCCAGTTGTCCAACGTGTGTGGGTTGGTGAGGTTGGAACCAAGGATCCAGATGAACATGCCCAAGCCGGCAATGGCCACCAGGTTATTAAGGATGGGGGCCCACATTGCGGGCCCGAATGCTCCATGGGCGTTCAGCACCTGGGTGAGGAGGGCGTAGAGCCCGTAGAAGAAGATCTGAGGCAGGCACCAGAACGCGAACGTGACTGCGAGGGCCTTTTGCTGCTCGGAGTAGCCCTGGGTGGTGAGGTCAATGACCAGCGGCGCCGCGAGGGTGACCAACGCCGTCAACGCCAAAAGGACCAGTACCGCCAGGGTCAGGAGGCGGCTGATGTAGTCCGCGCCGCGGTCCGGGGCCTTGCTGGCTTTGATGATCTGCGGAACCAGGACGGCATTGAAAACGCCGCCGGCAACCAACAGGAAGATCAGGTTGGGCAGGTTGTTGGCGTTGATAAAGGTGTCATTGACCGTGGAACCCAGGCCGAGTGCTGCGCCCAGCATCCATGTTTTGGCGAAGCCAAGGAACCGGGAAACCAGCGTCCCTGCAGCCATGATGGCGCTGGAACGGGCTTCTCCGGACTGAACGGACTGGGTGGTTTTGGCTTCAGACATCGCCTTTATCGTCCCACGTACCGGGCTCAGAGGTGTTCCGGCAGCACTTCCCGTGCCAGGTCGGCGATGCGGCGTTCGTTAGGGAAGGACAGTTTGCGTGCCAGTTCCTGGATGGGAACCCACGCAGCGTCCACGGCTTCCTGATCGGGATCATTCTCGATGGTCAGTTCGCCACCCGTTGCCCGGAGCAGGAAATGGTGCACTGTTTTGTGAACCCGGTGGCCGCTCACAGTGAACCAGTAGTCGATGCTGCCCAAGGGCGCCAGGATGCTGCCTTCGATGCCGGTTTCCTCGGCAATCTCACGGACAGCAGCTTCCTCATTGTTCTCGCGGCCTTCAGGGTGGCCCTTCGGCAGGCACCACTCCAGCCGGCCACCCCTATTAAGGCGGGCAATAATCGCAACCCGGAGTTCGCCGTCGGACGTGTCTACTACAACACCGCCCGCTGACACTTCCTCCACAGTGGGAAGGGAGGCCTGGACCGGGTGCTGCTGGGCAGGCGCGACGTGCGCGCCGATTGCCGACGGCAACGGTGCGTTTGTCCTCCTGCCAGGAGCGCTCGGGATCGGGTTGGCCATGAGGTCCACTCTAACGACTCTTGCCCTCGAGTGATGACCGGGACATGGCCACAAGATGGACTGCAGGAGATGCTCCGCGGACACATGCCTGATTTCGCATGGAACAGTGGCCCAATGCCGAGCAAAAATCTGCCAAGCTTAAGGAACTATGGCGCACGTATTGGACAGCTCTTCAGTTAACTTCACCATCGATCCGGTGGTGCTCGACCTCGGGCAGCGCTTTGTCGATGCCGGCTTTGAGCTGTCCCTGGTGGGTGGACCTGTGCGCGACCTCTTCCTGGGGAGGACATCCCCGGACCTCGACTTCACCACCGATGCCACGCCGGACCAGACAATCGCCGTCATCAAGAAGTGGGCAGACAACTTCTGGGAAATCGGACGCGCCTTCGGCACCATCGGGATGAAGAAGAGCGGCTTCCAGATCGAGATCACCACCTACCGCGCGGAGGCTTACGACCCCGATTCACGCAAGCCGGTGGTGGCGTTCGGCAACTCCCTGACCGATGACCTGCTGCGGCGCGACTTCACCATCAATGCCATGGCACTGCGGTTGCCCAGCCTGGAACTCGTGGACCCGTTTGGCGGTGTCCGCGACCTCCACGCCTCCGAGCTCGCCACACCCGGTGCGCCCGAGGCATCCTTCTCCGACGATCCCCTGCGCATGATGCGTGCGGCACGTTTCGCGTCCCAGCTGGGCGTGTCGGTCCACGACGACGTCCGTCTGGCGATGTCACAAATGGCCGACCGTATCAAGATCATCTCCGCCGAGCGCGTCCGTGAAGAGCTGGTCAAGCTCATCAACGGAGCGCACCCGCGTGTGGGCATCGACCTCCTGGTGGACACAGGGCTCGCAGAGTTCGTGCTTCCGGAGGTGTCAGCCCTGAGGCTCGAAGCCGACGAACACCACCGCCATAAGGACGTGTACCAGCACTCCCTGCAGGTACTGGAGCAGGCCGCTGCCTTGGAAACGGGACCTGACGGTCCAGTGCCCGGCCCGGACTTCGTGCTGAGGTTCGCTGCGCTGATGCACGACGTCGGCAAGCCGGCGACGCGTCGTTTTGAACCGGGCGGTGCGGTCAGCTTCCGTCATCACGATGTTGTGGGGTCCAAGCTGACGGCGAAGAGAATGAAGGCACTGCGTTTTGACAACGAGTCGATCAAAGCAGTGTCCCGCCTGGTGGAACTCCACATGCGCTTCTACGGCTACGGCGACGCGGGCTGGAGCGATTCCGCGGTCCGCCGGTACGTGACCGACGCCGGTCCCCTGTTGGAGCGTCTGCACCGCCTCACGCGTTCCGACGTCACCACGCGTAACCAGCGCAAGGCCGACCGCCTGTCCTTCGCCTACGATGACCTTGAGCAACGCATCACGACGCTCTTGGAGCAGGAGTCGCTGGCGGCTGTGCGGCCCGACCTTGATGGAGCGCAGATCATGGCACTCCTGGGGCTCAAGCCCGGTCCCGTGGTGGGCAGGGCCTACAAGTTCCTTCTCGAAGAACGCATGGAACACGGACCACTGTCCCCCGAGGAAGCCGAGCAGAAGCTTTTGGCTTGGTGGGAAGCGCAACCCGAGTCCGCCGTCGTCGAGCCTTTGACCGAAACTGAGGAGCCTTCATGAACGCTGCGACTTCCCCACGTCCGCAACTTTGGATCCTTCGCCACGGCGAGACGGAATGGTCCAAGAGCGGCCAGTACACCGGCCTGACGGACCTTCCCCTCACTGTTGAGGGTGAGCAGCAGGCTGTGGAGGCCCGCAAGGTCCTGGAGGGCATCGACTTCGACCTCGTCCTGACCTCGCCGCTGCGCCGTGCCCGTCGCACGGCGGAACTGGCCGGCTACCCGGAAGCTGTGCACGAGCCCCTTGCGGTCGAATGGAACTACGGCGACTACGAAGGCATCAGCTCCGACCTCATCCGCAAGGACAACCCGGACTACCTCATCTGGACCGATGGCGTGCCCAACGGTGAAACCTTGGACGAAGTAGCCGCCCGGGCAGACAAGATCATTGGACGCGTCCTGGAATCCGGAATGGACAATGTCCTGGTGGTGGCACACGGGCATTTCTCCAGGATCCTCACCGCGCGATGGCTGGAAATGGATGCCCGCGAAGGCCGGCACTTCATTCTCGGAACTGCAAAAGTCTGCACTCTCGGGTGGGATAAGCGGACGCCGGCAATTGTGCGTTGGGGCCTCTAGAACACGAATTTAGAAAACTTTTGGCGAATTAGCCATTTGTGCTGGTCAAATCCCCGGTTCATGGGGTAGCTTATATCTTGTTCCCAGAGCGACCCGCCGGGAACCAGGCGCGCATTCTCCGGTTCAGTCAGCCGGAACAATGCCACAGCAGGCTGGTTATCAGCCAGAAAAGGAGGTTGGGAAAAATGATTACTTTGACTAGCGGACGGAAGTTGACCGTCACTGCTACCCCGGCCTCTGCTGATGATCGACGCCATTTTTGCTCTCTGACCCACTCCTGAACAATCCGGACCGGCCCTGACGCCGGCGGAGTTTCGTGGTCGGCCACTCTCTGTGGTTGGCCTTCTGAGTAGTCAGTTGTAGGCGCGGACCCACGCAGCATGCCGCGGGTGCGCAGTTTCCCCAAAGTTCGGAACCAGCTTCTTGTTGGGTCGACTGCCGGAAGCACGCGCAATTGTGCACGACGATTCGGGTTTTCCTGATTCGGTCCGCTTTTATCCCCTTATTAGCCTCGGCTGTTTATGCCCTTTTCTTGCCATGAATTCTTTGAGTTCATAAGGCTCTAATTGCTGTGCCTAAATTCCGATGATTTACCTTGAAAGGAGGTGAACCATGCGAAAACGCCCGGAAGACATGCGCTTCTTCAAGAGCACCAATGCTCCCAAGGACCGCACGCTGTTCAACGGCCAACTGCTGGACCAGCGCCGTGAAGACGTCTACGTTGTCCTGCACCAGATGGGACTCATCCGTTGATGCCCTGCAACCGCCACTAAGGAGTTCAGGTGCCACACCTTCATGCTGAACCTCAAGGAGCCCACGCGGCTACGCGTGGGCTCCCCCCTTTTAAGGGGCTTTAACGGCGCTGGTGCGGGATGATGTTGGCTGCGTGTGATGCTGCAGCCAAGGCGTGACTGTAAGCTCGATCCATGCAGGAGACGAAGCCGCACCGGCAGCAAAAACGTGCCCGCTTTGTGGTTCCCAGCCGCAGCGACTCCCTGCTTCGGAACTTCACGGAGCTCATTGGCGGGCCCTTGGGGAAGCACTCGTCTCCGGGACAGCTCTCCTCCGGGCCGTACACCGTTGAACGGGTCCTCATCGTCCTGACCGTAGTGGCCGCGATACTGGCAGTTCTCGCCAAGGAGTACTGCCGCGTTAATGGGTGGCAAACGCCCGGGCAGTTCTACGCCACCTGCTACTCCGACTTCCCTGAGCTCTTCAAGAACCGCGGCCTCGGCGATGGCATCTTCCCCTTCTTCACCCAGGGCAGCCTGTTCGAGTACCCCGTCCTCATGGGAATCATCGCCGGTATCACGGCGTTGATGGTCCCTGGCCAGGGGGTGGGCAGCGAACGCATCCTGGGCTATTTCGATATCAACGCGACATTGATCGTGGCCGTCTGGATGATCACCGTGCTGCTGACGGCACGAATCAACAAGCGTCGCCCGTGGGACGCCGCCATGGTAGCCGTCGCGCCCGGGATCATCCTTGCCGGCTTCATTAACTGGGATATGTGGGCCGTGGGGCTGCTGGCCCTGGGAATGTACTTCTTCTCACGGGACAAACTGTTGCTTGCCGGGGTGTTCATTGGACTGGGCACGGCCACCAAGCTTTACCCCGTCCTGATCCTTGGCGCTGTACTGGTCCTGGCACTGCGCAGCGGCAAGCTGCGGGCCTTCTTCGTCACCGCCGGTGCCGCCTTGGCTTCGTGGCTCGCAGTTAACCTGCCGATCGCCGCCATGAATCCCTCCGGCTGGCGCTACTTCTTTGAGTTCACCCAGGAACGCCCGGCCGGGTACAGCTCTCCGTGGTTTGCTTACAACCTGGTGGCCGACCGGGTCCAGTGGACGCAAATGAATGCGGCCACCATCAATTCGCTGGCGCTGTACCTGTTCATCCTGGCGTGTGCACTTATTGGGGCCCTGGCGTTGTGTGCGCCGCGGCGCCCCCGGATCGCCCAGCTCGTGTTCCTCATAGTTGCTGCGTTCATCCTCACCAACAAGGTGTACTCACCACAATTTGTCATCTGGCTCATCCCGCTCCTGGCTCTGGCCCGGCCGCGTTGGCGCGACTTCCTCATCTGGCAGGCAGCCGAGGGGCTGCATTGGGCTGCAATTTGGATGTACCTGGGCCAGGCGACCAGTGGCGGCTCCGTCCAGCACAACATCGATATGTCCTACTACGTGCTGGCAGTCGGCCTGCACATGACGGTGACCGCCTACCTTATGGCACGGGTGGTCATGGATATTTGGGATCCCGCACAGGACCCTTTGCGCATCCACGGTGAGGACGATCCCCATGGAGGGCCCTTTAACGGGGCCCCGGATTGGCTCCGGATAGACCTTTTCCGGCCGTCGCGGTCCTTGTTGCCGTGGAGCGCTGCCCACCGAGCCGTCGAATCCCAGCAGTCCAGCGAGCGGAGGTAACCGGCCATGGGTGATGTCGCCGTCGTCGGAGCTGGTCCCAACGGTCTGGCCGCCGCAGTGGTCATGGCGCGCGCCGGCCTGGACGTTCGCCTTTACGAGGCCGCGGAGGCAATCGGCGGTGGCTCGCGTACCAGTGAACTCCTGGAACCGGGCTACCTCTACGATGTCTGCTCCGCTGTCCATCCCATGGCCCTGGCGTCACCGTTCTTCCGCGCTTTCGAGCTTTCCCGGCGGATAGACCTACGGGTTCCGGAAGTCCAGCACGGCACTCCCCTGGACACAGGCGGCGCGGCGCTGGCGTACCAGTCGCTGGAACGGACGGTCCTGGAACTGGGCGTGGACGGTGCGGCGTACCGACGGCTTCTGGGGCCGCTGGTGGAGCGTGTCAACGGAGTGGTGGACTTTACCTCCAACCAGCTGTTGCGTATGCCGAAGGACCCCTTGGCGGCCGCCCTGTTCGGGCTTGCCACCCTTGACCAGGGGACGCCACTCTGGAGCCGCCGTTTCCGGGAAGATGCGGCTCCTGCGCTGTTGACGGGAGTCATGTCGCACGCCCTCGGTTCGCAGCCGTCCCTCAGTTCCACCGGCGCGGGCCTCCTCCTCAGCGTGCTGGCCCACGCGGAAGGCTGGGCCATTCCTGTCGGAGGTTCGATGTCCATCGCGAGGGCCATGGCAGACGACCTGACGGACCACGGCGGGACAATCCACGTGGGTGAACGCGTGGACTCGCTGGATCAAGTCCGGCCCGCGAAGGCCATCCTGCTGGACGTCGCTCCGCCCACCTTGGCCAGGCTCGGCGGAACTGAAGTCCCCGACCGCTACAGGCGTGCACTTGAAACATTCCGATTCGGGAATGCGGCCTGCAAAGTGGATTTCATCCTGTCGGGACCCGTTCCTTGGCTGGATCCCGGATTGGCGAAGGCAGGAACCGTCCATGTGGGTGGTTCGCGGCTTGCCATGGCCGAATCCGAGAACCTGGTGGATCTGGGCAAGCATCCCACCGAGCCGTACGTCCTGGTGTCCCAGCCATCGGTAGTAGACCCCACCCGGGCACCGGAGGGCCGCCAGGTTCTCTGGTCATACTGCCATGTGCCTGCCCATTCCACGGTGGACATGGCTGAGGCCGTGACGGCGCGGATTGAGAAGTACGCCCCCGGTTTCCGGGACGTCGTGGTCGCTTCACAAACCACGACGGCGGCGGAATTGGCTGCGTACAACGAGAACTATGTTGGGGGCGACTTCAGTGCCGGACTCCTGGACCTGCGCGGCTTGGTGCAGCGGCCCGTGGTGTCCAACGTCCCGTGGAGGACACCGATGCCGGGTGTATATCTGTGTTCGTCGTCCACACCGCCCGGGCCCGGTGTGACAGGAATGCCCGGGTACCACGCAGCGAAACATGCCCTCAAGGACATCTTTGGTGCGCGCGTACCCGGGCTGGGCCTGGGGCTTTAGCTTGGGTTAGTTGGCGGCCGTGAAACGGGCGCGCCGGTGGGCCGGGGTTTCGATCTCGTCCAGCATGGCTACGGCGTAGTCCTGTGAAGAGATGCTGTTGCCGGCAGGGGAATCCTTGGCCACGGTGTACTCGCCGGTGCGTTCGCCCGGCTGAATGACCGGAGCGGGGGCAAGGACGGTCCAGTCAACGGATTCCGGGGTCTGCTTGACGGCTTCGAGGGCCTTGGCTGCGGTGGTCGCCTCAGCTTTGTAGGCCTCCGGGAAGTCCGGGGAATCGAGCAGGCGGACACCATCGATTTCCAGGGTGCCGGCACCGCCGACGATCATGAGTCGCGTTCCTTCGGCGTTGCTGTAGGCGGTAGCCATGGCATCGAGCCATTCGCCATGGTCGCCGCCGGTGCGGCTGGGACCCGTAGCCAGCACGACGACGTCGTGCTCTTTTGCGATGGAGGCGAATGCCTGGCCGTCAGCCAGATCCGCCGCCTGGGCGGCGGCGCCGGGAACCTCTGCGCCCTTGCGGGATATGGCTGTCACCTCATGGCCGCGGGTGATGGACTCATTGACAATCTGGCTGCCGACCATGCCCGTTGCGCCGTAGACTGCGATTTTCATAGCTCTCCTTGGGGTTGGTATCCTTGCAATGACACAACGGTATCCGCCGGATACTGATAGCTTCAAAGGAACTGGGTTACCTGATGGATACTAAAGATCTGGCCGGCAATGTCCTGGATCCCAACTGTCCGTCGCGGGTGGTTTTCCAGCGCATCGGCGATAAGTGGGCCTCATTGGTGATTCAAGTGCTTGGCGACGGGCCGGTCCGTTTTTCGGAACTGCGCAAAATGGTGAACGTCGTGACTCCAAAGGTCTTGACGCAAACCCTGCGCGCCTTGGAGCGCGACGGCCTCATTACGCGGACCGTCTACGCGCAGGTACCGCCTCGGGTTGACTACGAACTGACGGCCTTGGGCGAGTCCCTGCTGCCCCCGCTGACGATGTTGCGCCATTGGGCCGAGACCCATGTGCCCACCATCCTCGAAGCCCGCGACGCCTATGACGACGCCCAGGACGAGGCCCTCCTCCGTTCACCCAACTGATCAACTGCTACTTACTTGGGCTGCGCGGCGGGGACCAGTGCGGGGCTGATTCGCCCGTCGCGCATGGTGGCGACGGCGTCGGTGAGGGGCAGGAACTCCGTGTCGTGGGTGACCATGACAGTGGCCGTGGAGAACTCATCCGTCACCCGTCGCAGCAGCCGGACGATGGATTCGCTGCGCTCGTGATCCAATGCAGCAGTTGGTTCATCCACCAGCAGGACGGTGGGGTTGCCCATGAGCGCCCGGGCAATGTTCACCCGCTGACGCTGTCCCCCTGACAACTGATGGGGCCTTTTGTGTGCCGCTGTGGACAGGCCCACAACGTCCAGCAGCCCCACGGCCGTGCGGCGGGCTTCCTTCAGCGGATTGCCCCGCAAGTGCTCGCGGATCAGCAATTGCTCGACGGCGGTCAGCGAGGGAAGCAGGTTTGGTTGCTGGAAGATGATGCCCACCTTGTCCCGGCGAAGCTCCGTGCGGTCGGCCTCCTTGAGGGCGGAGACGTCCTGCCCATCGATGACGACCAGCCCGGCGGTGGGTGTCACGAGAGTAGCGGCGACGGCGAGCAGCGAGGACTTGCCGGATCCTGAAGGACCTACGAGTGAGAGAAATTCACCCCTGCGAACGCTGAGGTTGACGGCGTCGAGTGCTTTGAGGGTTGTGCCGCCATCAGGGTATTCGAGGGAGACGTTGACGAGGTTCAATGATGTAGTCACGATGTATACCTTTCGCGGTATGTTTTAGTTGCCGCCGAGGGCAAGCAATGGATCGACCTTGGTGACTTTGCGGACTGCGAGGACGGCACCGCCCAGGCCAAGGATGACGATTCCGGCAATGGGTACCAGCGTGGTCAAGGGAGTGATGAGGAACGGCGCGGCCTGGGCCGCGAGCAATCCGCCGGCAAGTCCCAACGAGCCGCCCACGGCTGCTCCGGCCAGCAGTACCAAAGCTGCCTGCGCCAACGCATCCCGCAACACGTAGCCTGAGGACGCACCCAGCGCCTTGAGCACGGCAATATCGCGGGTACGTTGCACGGTCCAGACGGTCAGGAATGCCACAATCACCAACGCGGAGATCCCATAGAGAAATGCCTGCATCAGCATGAGTGATCCGTTCTCACTCTTGTATGAGGCCAACGCCTGGAAGGACCCAACGGGATCCGCGCTCACTGTGCCGGCCGCCGCATTGGCGGCATCGATGTCCAAGGAGGTTCCGGCGTCGTGCGTTACCGCCAGGATTGTGGCAGTGCCTGTCGTCGCGTGTGCGACGGACCTCCAGGTTTCCAGCGTCGTCCAGACCACTCCAGTGTGTGAATACCACTGGTCCTCAACAACCGCCGAGACGGTGAGATCTTTTCCGCCAACCCGGACCCGGCTTCCGGCCTGCAGCGACAGGTCCTTTGCCAAGGATTCACCGATCACAACCGTTCCGTCCTCCACTGCTGAGGGAGCCACGGAGCCGCCGAAAACTGCGACGTTCGCCGTTCCGCTCGGTGTGCCGCCATCACCAAGTGACTGGAACCGCGTCTGGCTGATTCCCAGTGCCTGCACCGACGTAACGCCCGGCTGTTCCCGCCAAGCCTCGAGCTGCTGGCTGGAGACTTCCGACTCCGTATATGAGGCCTTGGGCTCACCTCCGGCAGGAGCGCCGAAGACGATCTGCTGCACGGGCAGCGCGGCAATGGCCGACGTTGATTGGTTACCCAGGCCTGCCGTCAGCCCGGAAAGCATGACGAGCAGTAAGGTGATCAGCGCGACCACGCTGCCCATGAGCGCGAAGCGGCCCTTGGCGAAACGGATGTCGCGGATGGCGAGAAACATCGGATTCCTTCGGTTCGGTGCGGGCTTGGTCCCGGCACAATCAACTCTTCCCGCGATGCCTCGCGAAGACATCGGGAACCGGATGGATTCGTTCACGCCAAGGGGCTGAAAGGGCGATCATCCAAATGGTTGATTCAGCCGCGGGGACACGGAATCCGGCCCGGTTCGCACATCGCCGGGGATACGCTGGGAGGCATGCAGTCCACCGGCGCCGCCACCATCCTCCGCGTGCTGCGGGTGTGCCTGCACGTCGGCTTCGCGGTGCTGCTGCTGGTGGCCGTCGTACGTTTGCTGACAGGTGTAGGAGTTGCCGGGTCGCCTCCAACACCCGTGGCCATGGCAGCGGGTCTGGGACTCTCGGCACTACTGGCCGCGGTGTATCTGGCTGGCACAATCCTTGAGAAGCGCTACGCCAGCGATGCCTCCCGCTTCAACCCCACGCCGTATGCGCGGTGGTGGCTAGGCGCTGTGATGATCCTGTGGCTGCTGCTCCTTTTGGTCAGCGGTGACTTCGCCTGGGTAGCCTTTCCCCTGTTCTTCGTCCAACTCCACCTTCTCCCCCGGCGGCTGGCACTCCCGGCGATTGCGCTCAGCACCATCCTGCTGATCGGAGCATTGTGGTTCCATAGCCGGGGGTCGGTTGACGGTGGCCTGCAGCTGGCGATGGTTCTGGGGCCGGTGTTCGGGGCTGGCTTCGCCGTGGTCACCGGGCTGGCGTACCGTGCGTTGTTCCTGGAAGCCGAGAACCAGCGCACTGTTGCCGACGACCTTCGCCGTACACGCGCTGAACTCGCGCAAACCCAGCACGACGCCGGCATGCTTGCTGAACGTGAACGGCTGGCCCGCGAAATACACGACACCCTGGCCCAGGGATTTTCCAGCATCATCCTGATGGGCAGGTCCGCGGAGAAAGCCCTTGATGACGGGGATCCGCAGGCAGCCAAGGAACGGTTGAGGATTGTCCAGGACACAGCGTCCACCAACCTTGCCGAAGCACGGAGTTTTGTCCGCGGCCTGCGGTCGCCCGATCTGGAGCAGTCCGGCTTGGTGGACACCCTGCGCCGGCTCTGCGACAAGACCGAGACCGAGGCCGCTGCCCGGGGTACGGCGTTGCGCTGCCGCTTCGAGCTGGTGGGTACGCCTGTGGAGCTGCCCAACACCTACCAGACCACCCTGCTCCGGGCCGCCCAGGCTTCCCTCGCGAACGTGTGGGCACACGCCCACGCACGTGCCGCCGTCGTGACTCTGTCCTTTCTTGGCGCTGAGGTGACCTTGGACGTTTTCGACGACGGCAAAGGTTTCGAACCGTCGACGGCGGCCGGTACAGTGCGTGGCGACGGCACCGGCGTCGGGCTTCAAAGTTTGCGCGAGAGACTGGCCGCGCTGAACGGCAGACTGGAGATTGAGTCGGCGCCTGGCGAGGGGACTGTAGTGGCCGTTCGGGTGCCGCTTCCGGCAGACGAAGGTGTTTCATGAGTGACATCCGCATCCTCTTGGTGGACGACCATCCCGTGGTCAGGGCCGGCCTCCGCGCCATGCTGGCGGATTTCCCGGGAGTGACGGTGGTTGCGGAGGCATCCGACGGTGATGCTGCCCTGGTGGAACTCAGCAAGCTCAACACCCTCGGAAAGCCTGTAGACCTGGTGCTCATGGACCTGCAGATGGGCAGCGGCATGGATGGCGTGACGGCCACGGAGAAGATCAAGGCGGGTGAGGCCGGGAGTCCCCCGCCTCCCGTTCTGATTCTGACGACTTACGACACCGACGCGGACATCCTGGCCGCGGTGGAAGCCGGCGCCAGCGGTTACATGCTGAAGGATGCCCCGCCGGAGCAGATCCGGCAGGCCGTCCTGTCCGCGGCTGCCGGGCAGACCGCGCTGGCACCGGAGGTTGCGGCGCGGCTCATGGGGCGTATCCGGAACCCGTCGCCGGCGCTCAGCGGCAGAGAAGTCCAATTACTGGAACTGCTGGCGACCGGCATGAGCAACAGGGCTATGGCCAAGCAACTCTTCATTTCCGAGGCCACTGTGAAGACACATTTGGTGCACATCTACTCCAAGCTCGGGGTGGATAACCGCACGGCTGCCATCGCCGTTGCGACGCAGCGCAGGATCATCCGCGGGCACTGAGTCCCGCCGCCCTGCCGGGCCCTCCCTGACCTGGTTGGGTGGGCACTTTTGGTGAAACGGTTGACCTTTGTGCTTTTTGCAGTGACGATTAGTGCACGTTTCGCTATGAGTTAGATCACAAAAAGTCACTCGTCGAAAGTTGGCCCCACATGTCCGCACCCTCCTTGGGTCTGTCCGGAGCTGTCCCCAACAGCTCCGGACGCACCACCAAAGGTTCGCTAACCAGGAAGGCCGCTGCACTCGGCCTCGCATCGTTACTCCTCGCGGGAGCCATTCCCGCACTGTCCTTCGCCACTGCTGCCAATGCCGCTCCCGGCGATCCCGCTGCCATCAAATCCGTCACTCCCGAAGTACCAGTCGACGCCGCCGGAGTACCTCTCGGCGCGGTGACGGGCTTTACCCAAGCCGGCAACGTCGTAGACCTTTCCACCGAGAAGGGCGCCATTCGCGTCACGTTCCTGGACGACGGCAACTTCCGCTTGGAAGCTGACCCCAGTGGGACGTTCACGGACCCCGCCAACACGGACCAAGGCGACCCGGCCAGGACCGCCAACATCGTGGTGGGCAAAGACAAGTTCCCAGGCGTCACGCCTGCTGTCACTGACGGTGATTGGCTGGTCCTGAAGACCGCACAGATCAGCGTCGGGATCAACAAAGCCACCACCCAACTCCGCGTCGTCCGGGCTGACGGCTCACTGGTCCTTGAAGAATCCGCACCCATCACCTTCGGCTCCAACTCCGCCACCCAGCACCTCGCCCAGCAGGATGGGGAGCAGTTCATCGGTGGCGGTATGCAGAACGGCCGCTCCGTGCACACCGGCGCCCTGATCAACATCGCCAAGAACTTCGACTGGGACGACGACGGCTACCCCAACGCCGTGCCGTACTACATGTCCTCCAACGGCTACGGCGTCCTGCGTGACACCTTTGCCCGCGGCTCCTACAACTTCGGCGGCCAGCCCACCACCACGCATGAGGAAAGGCGATTTGACGCCTACTACTTCGTGGGCGACTACAAGCAGTCGTTGGGTGCGTACACCACGCTGACCGGCAAGCCGATGATGCCTCCGGTCTACGCTCTGGAATACGGCGATGCTGACTGCTACAACCGGTCCAATCCCGGCTATTCCTCCTCTGGCTACGGCGATCCCGACGGCGCCAAGCAGCGCACCCCGGACGCCATCAAGACTGCGCGGAAGTTCGTTGAGAACGACATGCCCGCCGGCTGGATGCTGGTCAACGACGGCTACGGCTGCGAGTACCAGCAGCTCCCGGAAACCGTCAGCAACATCGAGGAAGAAACAGATCTCAAAGTTGGCCTGTGGACCCAGCGTTCCCTGACCAACCAGGAATACGAAGTGGGCGAAGCCGGGGTTCGGCTCCGGAAGCTCGATGTCGCCTGGGTGGGCCAAGGCTACCGCCAAGCGCTCACCGGGTGCGAAGCTGCGCATGGCGGAATCGAGCAGTACTCCAACGCACGCGGCACCTCGCTGATGGTTGAGGGCTGGGCCGGCTCCCAGCGTTGCGGCATGCAGTGGACGGGTGACCATTCAGGAAACCTCGACGCCGTCCGCTGGCAGGTCTCCGCCCTCACCGGCGCCGGCAACTCGGGTCTGGCGTTCACCACGGGCGACGTTGACGGCATCTTTGGCGGATCCGCAGAGTCCTATGTGCGTGACCTTCAGTGGAAGGCTTTTGCCCCCGCGCTCTACTCCATGTCCGGCTGGGCCGCTACGGACAAGCGTCCATGGCTCTACGGCGACGAGGCCACGGCCATCAACCGCCAGTACCTGCAGCTCCGCCAGCAGTTGATGCCCTTCATCTACACGCTGGCCCAGGAATCCTCCACCACAGGCGTTTCGATGATGCGCTCCATGGCCCTCGAGTTCCCTGACCAGCAGTGGTCCTACGGAGCCGAGGCCAACAACCAGTTCATGCTCGGCTCCGATTTCCTGGTGGCTCCGGTCTTTACCCAGACCGATGTCCGCAACGGAATCTTCCTTCCCGAAGGCCAGCAGTGGGTGGATTATTGGACCGGCAAGCTCTACCAGGGCGGCCAGATCCTCAACGGCTACAACGCGCCGCTGGATAGGCTTCCGGTCTTCGTTCGTGCAGGAGCGGTGATCCCGCAAGGCATCGTGGCCCGTAATGCTTCCTTGGTTCCCGAAGATTCCATGATCACTTTGGATGTCTACGCCAAGGGCCAGGACACGTTTACCCTCTACGAAGACGACAAGGTCACCCGCGAATTCAAGGATGGGAAATCCTCCAGCCAGGTCTTCACCGTGGACGCTCCGGGTACGGGCAACAGCAGCGTGAAGGTCTCCATCGGAGAGCGGAAGGGAGACTACACCGGCAAGGCAGCGGCCCGCCCGTACGAGCTCAAGGTCCACGCGGGCGCAGCACCCAAGGATGTGAAGATCGGCGGCACCAAGCTTGCCCAACACTCCACCCAGGCTGCCTATGCTGCAGCAACCACAGGGTGGTACTTCGATGAAGCCAACAACGGCATCATCTGGGTAAAGACGGGCTCACTTGCCTCCAACCAGTCGGCCACCGTGCAACTCCAGCAGGCCGGACCATTGGGCGGCAAGAGCCAGGAAGACAGTGCCGCTGAGGTCCGGGTGACCACCGGCGAACAGGTCTTCCAGGATCAGGAAACCACTGTCACGGCGGCGTTCGTGAACACCGGAACCAAGGCCAAGACCAATGTGGTCCTGACGCCGGTGCTCCCGGAAGGTTGGACCGTGGTCTCTTCCTCCGGTGCCACTGCCGCCAAGGTCGAAGGTGGCGCGACAACCACGGCAACGTTCGTCATCAAACCCGGCTCCAGCGCCAAGGCGGGCCAACAGACCGTGCGGGTGTCGGCGTCGTACGCTGCTTCTGACTCCAGCACGCAAACGGTGACGGGCGGCAACCAAATCTACGTCGCGTACGGATCGCTTGCCGCCGCGTACAACACCGTTTCGGTCACCACCGTTGCGGGCAAGGCGCTCGGAAACTTCGACGGCGGCGGGGCCACCTTCGCTGCCGAGCAGCTGGCGGCCGCGACGGTTCCTGCGGGTGGCGTCCGTCCGGGGAGCACAGTAACGGTGGATGCCGGAAAGCCGACCCAGGTCGACTACACCTGGCCCGCAGTCGGACCGGACGTCCCCAACTCGGTGGCGCTGTCCGCACAGACGATCGCCGTCAAGGGCAAGGGAACGCACTTGGCCGTCCTCGGATCCGCCGCGGTGGGCAACGGCACCAGCCCAACTCTGACCCTGAAATATGCCGATGGGAGCATGGAAAAGCAATCCATCTTCTTCCCCAACTGGCTGCAGCCGTCGGTCCTCAACGGGGCTGTCCTGGCAGTGTCCGAACAGGGTCGCAACAACGCCAACGGTCCCTCGCCGGAGTACACGCAGTACAAGTATCAGGCGTTCTCCAATACCGTCCGCTTGAACCCCACCAAAGAGCTGGCATCTGTCACGTTGCCGACAGACACCCGGGTGAAGTTCTTCGACTGGAAGGTGACCACACAGCCCTTGCCGGCTGTTCCGGTGGGCTCCGTTTACGCCTCCGAAACCCCGTGGGTGCAGGCCTTGAACGGTTACGGCGTGATCGGCAAGAACGTGGCCAACAAGGACTCGGCATCCTCCCCGGACAAACCGCTGGCCATCAACTACACCGACCCCGCAACCGGGCAGCAGCCCGTGTTCACCAAGGGTCTTGGGGTCCACGCTGCCTCGAAGATCACGTATTACCTTGGCGGCAAGTGCACCTCGTTTACCTCGCAGGTGGGGCTCGAGAGCGGCTTCGGTGGCAACATCATCTTCAAGGTCAATGCCGACGGCGTGAACAAGTACCAGTCGCGCACCTACACTCCCGGATTCGCTCCGGAATCGGTGTCTGTTGACCTGACAGGAGTGGCGTACGTGGAACTCGTGGTGGACCCGTCCGGCTCCATCAACGGTGCGCACGGTGTCTGGGGTGATGCCAAGTTCACCTGTGCTCCGTAGTTGGATGTTCCAGGCAGCCGTCGCTTGCCGCTCTTTCCAGGGCTGGCAGGCGGCGGCTGTCCGCTTCCCGGGCACAACAAGAAACTGTCAGGGGAACGGGGCATAATGTGCCAAATGGGGAAACTGAAAATGCAGCAGGGTTTTGTCCTTGGTCTCGCAACGCTCGTGATGGTTGGTTCATTGACGGCCTGTGACGATGGCCGCGCCGGCGCTGAGGGAGCAGCCAAGCAGCTCGCGTCCTCGTTGGCGGCGCTCGACGTCGGCTCGCTCGCCGTGGAGGGCAAGGACTCTGCCACGGCCAACGATGAACTTAAAGCCGTCTTTGAGGGCTTGGGCGCTAAGCCCTCGGTTGCTTCCGGCGACGTCAAGCTCGACGGTGACACCGCAACCTTCCCCCTTAACTACAGTTGGAACATTGGCTCGGCACAATGGGAGTACACCTCCGATGCCACGCTGAAGAAGTCCGGCGACAAATGGGCGGTTCAGTGGAGCCCGGCCCTGCTGGCGCCGCAACTCTCCGAGGGCGAGACGTTGTCGGTCAAGACCGTTGCCGCCCAGCGCGGGCAGATCCTTGGCGCTGGGGACGCTCCGATTGTTGAGGACCGCCCGGTTTTCCGGGTGGGCATCGACAAGACCAAGGTTCCTGCTGAGCAGGCCGACGCATCGGCCCGTGCCATGGCGGCGCTGCTCGGCCTGGATGCCGAAGAGTATGCCAAGCAGGTTGCTGCCTCCGGGCCACAGGCTTTCGTGGAGGGCCTCGTCCTCCGTGCGTACACAGCAGACATTACCGAGGCCAAAATCGAGGCGATACCCGGGGGCGTCAGCATCCTGGACTCCATGGCGCTGGCACCCACACGCACCTTTGCCCGAGCCCTGTTGGGGAGCGTAGGCCAAGCCAACGCAGAGCAGATCGAGAAATCCAATGGCGCACTGCGCGCCGGAGACACCACGGGGACGGGTGGCCTGCAGCAAAAGTACGACTCCCTGTTGCGCGGCAAGGATGGCGTGGAAGTGGTGGCCACCCCGGCTGAGAAGACCGACGGCGAGACCCCCGGCACCAAGGTGTTCTTCTCGTCCCTTCCTGCGCCGGGCACTTCTCTCAAGACCACCCTGGACCTGAAGCTTCAGCAGTTGGCTGAAGCAACGTTGGCAGGAATCGAACCGGCTTCCGCCATCGTGGCCATCAGGCCCTCCACAGGAGCCGTTCTTGCCGCGGCCTCCGGTCCGGGCAGCAACGGCTACAACACTGCGCTCCTGGGACAGTACGCACCCGGATCCACCTTCAAGATGGTTGATTCGCTGGCGATGTTCCGGAATGGTGCCACCCCGGATTCCAAGGTGGAGTGCCCCTCAACGCTGGTTGTCGACGGCCGCACCTTCAAGAACGCTGAGGGCTACCCCGAAACATCACTGGGCTCGGTCGCCCTCAGGGACGCGTTTGCGCACTCCTGC
Source organism: Paenarthrobacter sp. OM7 (assembly GCF_029873575.1). Lineage (NCBI taxonomy): Bacteria > Bacillati > Actinomycetota > Actinomycetes > Micrococcales > Micrococcaceae > Paenarthrobacter > Paenarthrobacter sp. OM7. The sequence continues at coordinate 4,681,367 of NZ_CP123579.1, read as the reverse complement.
AACACTGCGTTCATCAACGCCCGGGAAACCGTCAGCCAAGGTCAACTTGAATCGGCTGCCCAGGCTTTGGGCGTGGCCGTTGAAGCTCCCAAGCTGGGCGCGGATGCCTTCCTTGGCTCGGTGCCCGGGGCTGCAGAAGGAACCGAGCACGCCGCCTCCATGATCGGCCAGGGCAAGGTCCTCTTCTCGCCACTTTCGGCCGCTGTTATGGCCGCTTCCGTCGCCAACGGGGCCCCGGTTTCACCTCAGCTCGTGCTGAATGCCGACGCCGCGCAGGACCCCGGCGCCACTCCTGCCCCCACGGAAGGCGGCTCCGCCCCGACGTCGTCCGCTTCCGCTGCGGCAAGCGCTGCACCGGCATCCACCCAGCCGATTACCAAGGAAGAGGCCGCGTCCCTGGCCGACATGATGCGCGCCGTGGTCACGTCCGGGCACGCTGGGTTCCTGGCCGAGGTGCCCGGCGCGCCCGTGGGAGCAAAGACCGGAACCGCGGAATTCGGCAACGACAACCCGCCCAAGACCCACGCCTGGATCGTGGCGACTCACGGGGACCTGGCCGTCTCAGTTTTTGTTGAAGACGGCGGGCTGGGTGCCACCACCAGCGGGCCGTTGTTGAAGTCGTTCCTGACCGCGGCGGGCTGAACCGGAGGCTGATCATGGCAGCAGAAACCCAGTGTGTGGTGGCGGGCGGAGGGCCGGCCGGAATCGTGCTGGGACTGCTGCTTGCCCGCGCCGGCGTGAAGGTGACTGTGCTTGAGAAACACGCCGATTTCCTGCGTGATTTCAGGGGCGATACGGTGCACGCCTCGACGATCCGGCTCTTGGACGAGCTGGGGCTCGGTGAGGGCTTCCGGGCCCTCCCCCAAAGTAGACTGGGCAATTTCCGGCTACCCGCAGGATCCGGTGATTCCGTGGTCCTCGCGGATTTCGAACGACTTAAGGACCCCTACAACTACGTGGCCATGGTCCCGCAATGGGATTTTCTGAACTTCCTGGTGGAAGCGGCCCGGCAGGAACCCACCTTTACGCTGCTGATGAATACGGAGGCGACGGACCTGCTGACTGACGCTTCGGGCACTGTGGTCGGAGTGACGTACGGAACCCGTGATCCGCGGACTGGTTCTGTTGTGGGGAGCGGCGAACTACGGGCTCCTTTGACGGTGGCCTGTGATGGCCGCGGCTCGATTCTCCGGAAGAAGGCCGGACTGGTCCCCCGCGAATTTCCGGTGCCGTTTGATACCTGGTGGTTCCGGCTCCCGCGAACCGCAAACGAGGACCAGCCGGTGGCCTCCATTGCGCCGCGCTTTGGCAGTTCAGCTGTCCTGCTGACCCTGACCCGCAAGGATTATCACCAGATAGCGTACTTGGCGGCCAAGGGCTCGGATCCTCAGTTGAGGGCTGAAGGCGTGGAGGCTTTCCGCTCTAAGATAGCCAGTTTGCGACCGGACCTTGCGGACCGTGTGGACACCATTGCCTCCATGGACGACCTCCACCTCCTGGACGTAAAACTCAACAAGCTGTCCCGGTGGCACAAGCCTGGGTTGTTGCTGATTGGGGATGCCGCCCATGCGATGTCGCCCGCCGGCGGAGTGGGCATCAACCTCGCAGTGCAGGACGCTGTGGCAGCCGCGCGTGTGCTCGCCGCGCCGTTGCTGAGGGAAACGCTCGACGACGGCCACCTCGCCGCCGTCCAGAAGCGGCGTTGGCTTCCCACGGTCGTGATCCAGTCCTTCCAGAGGGTGCTGCATCGTGTGGTGTTCGCGCAGGTCATGGCCGGTAAGCAGCCGAAGCCTCCCAAACCGTTGCTCTTTGTTGCGCGGAATTTCCCGGGGTTCGGGAAGCTGCCCGCTCGGATGATCGCCTTCGGTCCGCGCCCCGAGCATGCGCCGGAGTTTGCCCGGCGGAAGCCCTAGCCGGGTGGCTCGACCCGCCCAACTGCCGTCATCGAGCATTGCCCACTGTCGCCGTCGAGCGTTAATACCGTGCCGTGGGAGGATTGAAACGTGGCCCATATTGACGTTTCCGGCATCGACTACTTCCTCTCCGACGGCACCCAGCTGCTCAACGGGGTGACCTTCAAGGTCCCCGACGGCACCAAGACTGCCCTGATCGGACCCAACGGAACCGGCAAGACGACGCTGTTCAAGATCATCTCCGGCGACCTCACGCCGGACGAAGGTGTTGTGGGCCGGTCAGGCAACATGGGAATCATGCGGCAGTTCGTGGGCCAGGTCCGTGACGAATCTACAGTTCGCGACCTCCTCGTCTCCACTGCCCAGGCTGGCCTCGCAGCTGCTGCCAAGGCGGTTGAGGACGCCGAGCTGGCCATGATGGAGCACGACGACGAGCCCACCCAGATGAAGTACGCCCAGGCGATAGTGGACTGGGGAGATGCCGGTGGGTACGACGTAGAGACCGTCTGGGATGAAGTGTGCATGGCTGCGTTGGGGATTTCCTTCGACAAGGCGCAGTTCCGCCGCGCCTCGACGCTCTCGGGTGGCGAGCAGAAGCGTTTGGTGCTCGAAGCCCTGTTTGCCGGCCCGGATGAGCTGCTGCTCCTCGACGAACCGGACAACTACTTGGATGTGCCCGGCAAGCGTTGGCTGGAGGGCAAGCTCAATGAGTCCAAGAAGACCGTGCTGTTCATCAGCCACGACCGTGAACTGCTGAATAATGCGGCAGGTCGCATCGTGACGCTCGAGCCGGGCATCAACGGTGCCTCGGCGTGGATCCACGGCGGCGGTTTCGGATCCTACGTGGAGGCACGTGCGGACCGTAACGCCCGGTTCGAGGAACTCCGCAAACGCTGGGACGAGGAGCACGTGAAGCTCAAAGAACTCGTCAACATGTACAAGAACAAGGCCGCTTTCCGCTCCGACATGGCCAACCGATACCAAGCTGCGCAAACCCGCCTCGCAAAGTTCCTGGAAGCCGGGCCCCCCGAGGCCTTGCCGATCGAGCAGAACGTCAAGATGCGCCTCAAAGGTGGGCGAACGGCCAAGCGTGCCGTAGTAGCTGAGAAGCTCGAACTGACCGGACTCATGAAGCCGTTTTCCACGGAGATCTGGTTCGGTGACCGTGTGGGCGTGCTCGGCTCCAACGGTTCCGGCAAGAGCCACTTCCTGCGGCTCCTTGCCACCGGCGGCACCGATCCGGAGCGTGAGCACCTGCCGGTGTCCGACGTCGTGATTGCGGAAGTGCCGCACGAAGGAACCGTGAAGCTGGGCGCCCGCATCCGCCCCGGATTCTTTGCACAGACACATGTTCGTCCGGATCTCCTGGGGCGCACCTTGCTGGAGATCCTGCACCGTGGTGACGAGCACCGTTCCGGACTCGCCCGCGAGGCCGCGGCCGGCGCCCTGGATTCGTACGGCTTGGCTGGCCAGTCTGAGCAGAAGTACGAATCCTTGTCCGGTGGCCAACAGGCACGCTTCCAGATTCTGCTTCTGCAGCTTTCCGGCGCCACCCTGTTGTTGCTGGACGAGCCCACCGACAACCTTGACCTGCACTCCGGTGAGGCCTTGGAGCGTGCCATCGACTCTTTCGAAGGCACCGTCCTTGCGGTCACGCACGACCGCTGGTTCGCCAAGTCCTTTGACCGGTTCATGATCTTTGGGTCCGATGGAAAGGTCTACGAATCCGAAGAACCCGTCTGGGATGAGAAGCGCGTGGAGCGCGCCCGGTAACTCTCACCTGCCGCCTGTTTTATGCGAACGCTCTTGCACTTGCTGCAGGAGCGTTCCGCTTTCAGCCATGGGATGTGAGAGAGCGTCGGTGAGCAAATGATCAGCAATGATGATTAAGTGAGCAATCATTGCTACCGTTGAAGCATGGGAACTGCTGACCGCCACCGGCTCATTGGCGAGCTGCTGCGCACGCGCGAACAAGCCACCGTGGATGAGCTCGTGGACGCCACGGGAGCATCGGGCGCCACGATCCGCCGTGACCTGGAGATCCTTGCTGCCAACGGAGTGCTGAAACGCATCCACGGTGGCGCCCGCAGCTTGCTGGCACGCGGAGACAACCCCGGCTACGGCCAACGTGAATTGGAAGACCACCAAGCCAAGACGCGCATTGCTGAGGCTGTTGACGGACTCATCAACGACCGCGAGCATGTGTGGCTGGACAGTGGATCCACTGCCACGGAGATCGCGCGCCGGTTGGGCAAGCGGGAACTGACGGTGATGCCCATGTCCCTCCACGGCGTCGAGGCCATGACAGGGCCCCATTCCGGCCGGACGCCGCAGCTCATCCTTCCCGGCGGCAGCCTGATCCCGGGCGAGCAGTCTTTCCGGGGACCCATGGCCGAAGCCAACATCCGCTCGCTCAGGTTCGACACCGCCGTCGTGACCCCGTGTGCCCTCAACCTCAAGGACGGACTGCTGGCCCACGACCTTGATGATGCGGCCGTGAAACGCGCCGGCCTTGAATCCGCAGCGCGCGTGATCGTGGCCTCCGCAGGCAGCAAATGGAATGCCAGTGCAGTAGCTTTGGTCGCAGCCATGGACGCCGTGGACGTGATCGTGACCGACCAAAAACCCTCCCCAGAAGATCTCGCCCGGCTCAATAAACTCTCCGTGGAAGTTGTGATTGCATGACCACCAACACCAGAAGCAGCACCAACGTCAATGCCGCGGCGGTGGCGACGTTCCTGATCTTCGGCATGAACGGGTTGGTATTTGCCAGCTGGGCTGCACGCATTCCGGCAGTGACGGAGGCGCTCAGCCTGACGTCCGGCCAGATGGGCACCCTGCTGCTCTGCACCGCCGTCGGATCCTTGCTGGCGCTGCCGTCGGCCGGCTGGGTTGTGGGCAGGATCGGCACGGCGAATACGGTTCGTGTGGCGGGCATCGTGGCGGGAGCTGCGGGCGCAGGAATTGCTTTCTCCCTGATGGCCGCCTCAGTGCCGGCCACGGCAATTGCCCTGTTCTTCTTCGGTATCGGCATCGGTTTGTGGGACGTTGCCCAGAACATTGAAGGCGCCGACGTTGAGCACCGGCTCAAGCGCACCATCATGCCCCAGTTCCACGCTGCCTTCTCCGGCGGTGCTTTCCTTGGCGCACTGATTGGCGCTGGCCTCTCACAGCTTGGCGTCGGTCTCCCCCAACACCTGCTGGTTATCGCAGCCATTGCCGTTGCCTTGGCGCTGACGGTCCCTAAGTACTTCCTTCCGCATGAAGCCGCAGAAGTTCACGACGACGGCGGTCCAGTTGCGAAGGGACCTTCGGCTTGGCGGGATGGCAGGACGCTGCTGATCGGCGTCGTAGTCCTGGGTGCCACCTTGACCGAAGGCGCGGGCAACGACTGGATCGCGAAGGCTGCCGTGGACGGGCTTGGTGCTTCGGAATCCACGGGTGCGCTGCTGTTCGCACTCTTCGTCCTGGCGATGACCATCATGCGGTTCTTCGGTGGCAAAGCGATCGACACGTTTGGCCGCGTGAGCGTCCTGCGGGCCAGCATGGCGGCAGCGGCCGTGGGCCTGGCGCTGTTTGTCTTCGCCGGCAACGTCATCCTGGCCGGCGTTGGTGCGGCTTTGTGGGGCATCGGTGCGGCGCTGGCCTTCCCCATGGGCATGTCAGCCGCTGCGGACGACCCCAAGCATGCCGCTGCACGGGTTTCCGTGGTTTCCACCATCGGCTATGTCGCCTTCCTGGCTGGTCCACCCCTCTTGGGTTACTTGGGCGACCACACCGGAATCCACTTGGCATTGCTGGCCATCGGAGCGCCTATTCTGGTCGCTCTCCTGCTTGCCGGCGTCGCGAAGCCTTTGCCGCCCAAATAGTCCGGCCATCTGCCAGTTCATTCTCTTTGACGCATATTTCCCTGAAGCGCCACCACATAATGAGGACGACGCCGGCCGCAAGGCAGGCGCCGCCAAGGACATCGCTGAGCCAATGTGCCGAGAGGTACGTGCGGCTGACCATCATGGCGATGACACCCATGGCCGCCAGCAAGGTCATCCACCAGCGGCCCACGAGGATGGCCAGCACCATAAGGAACGTGGTGGTGGTCGATACATGCCCTGAGGGGTATGAACCGGTATCCGTGAGGACCTGGGCGCCCTGGGGCCTGTCCCGACCCACCACCGCTTTGGCCAGCTGGGTGAGGGCCAGTGCGGTAATGCCGGAGGTGGCGGCAAAGACTGCCCCCATGGGGCGTTGCCAGACAAGGAGCGAAAGGGCGAGCACCACGTGGAACACCAGGATCCCGGCGTAACCCGCCCAGTTGAGCACCGCGTTCACACCGTCCCAGAAGGGTGACTGCAGAGTAAAGGTGAAGGCCTGCCACGTGGTGTCAACGCCATTGAATGCAGGCTCGCCCTGTCCTGCCAGGATCATGATGCCCGGGACCATGAAGGCACAGAGAAGCAGCACGGCCGGGACAACCAATTGCCACCCGGGCTGTTGACGGGGAAGCAGGACACGAATCATCCATTCATCGTAGCCACGGCAGGCGGATGGCATGGGCAGCCCTCCGGTGGGGGTGTGCAGGCGATACTGTGAAGTAATGCGAGGCTTCGTGGGCAAGGCCCCCAGACGAGTTGCAGGATTCGACCACTTTCTGGTCAGGGCTGTCTCCAGGCAGCCCCAAGGTGACCACGATGTCTTCTTCAGGAGGCTTTCGTCCGCGGCCACCAAGGGAAAGCTGTGGTTCGGGATTGCGGGAATCATGTCCGCGTTTCCGGGAACGCCGCGCAGGGCGGCCCTTCATGGCGTGTTGGCCTTGGGTGTTGCTTCGGGCGTCACCAACGTCATCTTTAAGCGCTTACTCCCCCGGCGTCGCCCGCTTCCTGAGCACCTGCCGCTGTTTCGCTTCGTGAACCCGCAGCCAACCAGCTCTTCGATGCCCTCCGGGCATTCTGCCTCTGCGGTAGCTTTCGCAGTGGGTGCCGGGATGGTTTCCCCGGCTCTCGGCGCAGTGCTGGCGCCCCTGGCCGCAGGTGTGGCCTATTCCCGTGTTCACACGGGAGCCCATTGGCCTTCCGATGTGGTCTTCGGTTCGGCCCTCGGAGCAGGCGCGGCGCTCCTGACGCGCAGGTGGTGGCCTGCCAAGCCCGCAGAACCAACACCCCGCCGAACGCCTGCGGAGGCGCCCGCCATCGCCGACGGCGAGGGGCTGAGTATTGCGGTCAACGTACTTGGAGGGTCCTACTCCCCCGAAACCGGGGAGCTTCTCAGGGTTATATTCCCTAAAGCGTATATACGGGAAATCGCGGAGGGGGACGACGTCGCCGCGGAAATTGACGCCGCAGCCACGCGGCCTGGCACCGTTGCCTTGGGCGTGTGGGGTGGAGACGGAACCGTTGGCACCGCCGCCGCGGCCGCCGTCGAATATTCACTGCCGCTGCTTGTGCTGCCCGGCGGAACCCTCAACCACTTTGCCCGCGACCTCGGCACCAGCTCGATCGACGACGCCATCGAGGCGGTAACCAAGGGGCAGGCAGCCGCGGTTGACCTGGGGCATGTAGTGGTGCAGCGTGGCCTGCCCGAGGCCCCGGAAACTACGGAGCTGGCCATGTTGAACACCGCCAGCGTAGGCGTGTATCCGAACCTGGTTCGTCGCCGGGAACGTCTGCAGCCGGCTATGGGTAAGCCGCTGGCCAGCGTGGTGGCATCGCTGCGCACCTTCGGAGTGAATTCGCCCACCACGCTTACCGTGGACGGGGTTAAGCACAAGCTCTGGATCCTATATATGGGACGGGGAAGGTTCTATCCCAGCGACCACGCACCGCTTCGCCGGCCTGTGCTGGACGACGGTGTTTTCGATCTGCGGATGATCACAGCGGATGAGCCGTTCGCCCGTGCACGTCTGTTGTGGGCGGTAGTGACCGGCACGGTGGCCGCCTCCAAAGTCACCCATTTGACCGAGGCCACCACCATCACCGTGGAGGCGATCGGGCAGCCGCTGGTCCTGGCGGTGGACGGCGAACCGAAGCCCGGGGTTCGCAGTGCCACCTTCACCGTGAAACCGCGCGAGCTGCGCGTGTACTCGCCGCTCCCGGTCGGCTGAAGCGGCGCGGGTCATCCGCGAGGACTACCCTGACTGAACCCTGAATCATCCCTGAGACCGGCGATTTTCGTTCCCTCCATGAGTAGCGTGGTGAGTACATTCAAAACTCATCCGCACACTCATGTGCTCCGAGGAGGGAACGCTTCCATGATCGAAGCAAAAGGCCTGACCAAGGTCTACGGCGAGAAGACCGCCGTCGGCGGTGTCAGTTTCACTGTCCAGGCTGGACGGGTGACCGGCTTCCTGGGTCCGAACGGTGCCGGCAAGTCCACCACCATGCGCATGATCATGGGGCTGGACGCTCCGTCGTCGGGCTCTGTGACAGTGAACGGTGAACCGTTCGCCCAGCACAAAGCACCGCTCCGCGAAATCGGCGCCCTCCTGGACGCCAAGGCAGTCCACACGAGCCGCACCGCCTACAACCACCTGCTCGCCATGGCAGCGACGCACAGCATCCCCAAGAGCAGGGTCCGCGAAGTCATTGAAATGACCGGACTGGGCGATGTAGCGAAGAAGAAGGTCAAGGGATTCTCGCTCGGAATGGGCCAGCGCCTCGGCATTGCCGCCGCGCTGTTGGGTGATCCGCAAACCATCATCCTGGACGAGCCCGTCAACGGTCTGGACCCTGAAGGCGTGGTGTGGGTCCGCAACCTCGTGAAGTACCTGGCCTCCGAGGGCCGCACAGTCTTCCTTTCGAGCCACCTCATGAGCGAGATGGCGCTGACGGCAGACCACCTGATCGTGATCGGCCGCGGCAGGATCATTGCCGATGCGCCAATCGCCGAGATCATTACCGGTAAAGGCCAGGCGCGGACCCGTGTCCGCACCGACCAGCCGGAACGCCTCATGCAGCTCCTGGCCGGAACCGGCGTTTCCGTGGAAGTCCACGAGCGTGAACTCCTCGAGGTGTCCGGACTGGACCCCCGGGGCATCGCCAGGACCGCCCTTGAAAACCAGGTCATGGTGTACGAGCTCACTCCGCTCCAGGCAAGCCTGGAAGAGGCGTACATGGAACTGACCAAGGACGAGGTGGAATACCACTCGCACATCACCACCGGGGCTTCGGTTCCCGCCCAGGCCGGAGGGAAATAGACATGAGCACCACCACTATGGACCGTAAGTCCATCCGCAACTCCGTCGGTCCGGGACCGGCATTCCACCGCGTGCTGAACTCGGAATTCATCAAGTTCCGCACGCTGATGTCCACCTTGATCCTCCTGGCATCCACAGCCTTGGTGATGGTGGGTTTCGCCGCCCTCTCGGCTTGGGGAACCGGGCAGTTTGCTGAGCAGGTTGCCAACGATCCCGAAGCCGCGGCTGCCATGGCCGCCCAGGGTGGGGACCTGGCCGTCAGCATTCCGACTTCCGGCATCTCATTCGCCCAGCTCATCCTCGGCTCCTTGGGTGTCCTGCTGATGAGCTCGGAATTCACCACCGGCATGGCACGCTCCACATTTGCCGCCGTCCCCAAGAGGCTTTCACCGTTCCTGGCCAAGCTCATCGTGGTCATGGTCAGCGCCTTCCTGCTGACGGCCGTGTCCATCTACATTGCCGGCCTGGTGTCCCTCCCGATCGTGGACAACTACGACCTCAAGCTGGACCTGGGCAGCTCGCAGTCCGTCAAGCTCCTCTTGGTCAACAGCCTTTACGTGGCAGCAGTAGCAGCCATCGGCATGGCGCTTGGAACCATCGTCCGGAACTCTGCCGGCGGCATCATGAGCCTGGTGGGGCTGCTGTTCGTTGCGCCGATTGCCTTCCAGCTCATCCCCGGTGATTTCTTCAAGGAAGCCAACAAGTACCTCCCTACCAGCACCATCACCCCGATGACCGCCGTCGAGCATGTTCCTGAAACGCTGGAAGCGTGGCAGGCCGCGCTGGTCCTGGGTGCCTGGGTTGTTGTACCGGTTGCGCTGGCCATGCTCCTGCTGAAGAAGCGGGACGTCTAGGGCGGGTTGCCGTCTAGGCTCAATCCATGACTGAAGCTCCACAGGTGAAGGACGCGTCCACCGTTACGGTGGACGCGTCCTTCGCTGAAATCACCCAGCGCCGCAGGGGCCGCATCCGGCGCTACTTCTACGAGCGCCCCCGCGCCATGGATGCCGTGGTGGTCCTCTGCTACGTGCTCCTGGCCCTGCCCACCATCATCACTTCCATCGCCGAGGGCAAGTGGCTGGTGGTGGCCCTGCTGCTGATGATCGCGGCCGTACTGATGTTCAGGCGCCGGTACCCGCTTCAAGTGGTGGCCGCCGTCGTCCTTCTGGAGGTTGCCGCCGCCATCTTGAACCCGTGGGGTTCCAACGTCTCAGCGGGCCTTTGGTTTGCGCTGTACGCCGTGGCATCCATCAGGAAGCGCAGCCTCGCTTTGGTGGTGTTTGTTGCCGCGAGCCTGCCCCTGAGCCTGCTTTATCTGTTCATGTGGACGATTCCCAGCGGCATGGACACCCTGCAGGAAGTCCCGGAGAACTTCCACCTGATCAACAACATCGCCACCGCGGTGACCATCATGTTGTCCAACCTCTTGGCGACCGGCATTGGTATTTCCGTACGCCAGCGGCGGGAGCATGAGGCCGAGATCGCTGCCTGGGCAGCCCGCACCACCCATCTGGGCAAGGTGACCGAACGGAACAGGATCGCCCGCGAGATGCATGACGTCGTGGCACACTCCCTGACGGTGATGGTCAGTCTGTCGGACGGCGCTGCCGTGGTGGTCAGGAAGAATCCGGAGCGCGCCGCTGAGGTCCTGGGCGAATTGTCCCGGACTGGCAGGACGGCCTTGGCCGACATGCGCCGCGTGCTGGGCGTCCTTCGCGACGACTCGGGGCGGCCGGCACCGCTCACGCCCCTGGAATCCGGGCACAACCTCTCGAAGCTCCTGGATGGTTTCCGGACCGCGGGTCTGCCGCTGCATTATGCGCACACAGGCCCTGGATTACCGGCCGATCCCGCCTTTGAACTCACCGTCTACCGGATTGTGCAGGAGTCGCTGACCAACGTCCTGCGGTACGGCCGCTCACTGAGCCGCGTTGACGTCCAGGTGGCGCGGGACGCCGATCTGGTCACCATTGACGTGCACGACGACGGCCGCGGAACCGTGGAGGGCGGCAGCGAACCCGTGGGCAGCCTGGGCACCGGGCAAGGCATCGCGGGGATGAATGAACGCGCCGGAATTTATGCTGGAATCGTTACTGCCGGGCCCAGTAAAAGGGGAGGCTGGGCAGTTCACGCCGAGCTCCGCTGGGCCGGCGACAAGGGGGAATCATGACAGAAGACATCATCAAAGTGCTGCTCGTGGATGATCAACCACTGCTTCGGATGGGCTTCCGGCTCATTCTGGAAGGCGAGGACGACTTCAACGTAGTTGGTGAGGCGTCCGATGGCATCGAAGCCGTGCGCCAAGTAGAAGCACTCGCGCCGGATGTGATCCTGATGGACGTGCGGATGCCCGCCATGGACGGGATTGAGGCAACGCGTCGAATCTCGGACTCCGGGTCGGAGGCGCGGGTCATCATCCTTACTACCTTCGACCTCGATGAGTATGCCTTCACCGGTTTGCAGGCCGGTGCCTCCGCCTTCCTGCTCAAGGACGTTGCACCCTCGGAATTGGTCCACGCCGTGCGCCTCGTGGCCAGCGGCGATGCTGTGGTTGCTCCGCGAGTGACACAACGGCTCCTGGAAACGTATGTTCGTGGAGGCGCGCTCCCCGGGCAGACTCCAACTCCCCACCGGGACCCGTTGCTCGACGATCTCACGCCACGCGAAACCGAGATTCTCACCACCATTGCCGAGGGCCTGTCCAACGCGGAGATCGCCCATAAGTTTTTCCTCTCCGAGGCAACCGTCAAGACCCACGTCCGCCGGATCCTGAGCAAGCTCCAGTTGCGGGACCGGGTGCAGGTGGTGGTTTACGCCTACGAGACCGGGCTTGTGGTGCCGAGCAACCCTGATTACTGAGCGCGGGCAAACGCCTCGGGGACTTGTGGAAGTATCATTTCCTTCGTGGCCTTTCGGCCGAGGCAGGGGCTGGTGTCCCTGCAGGGTAGGTGGAAAGGGACGCATGGAGCGGGCTGGTCTGGACGGCATCGATCAAAGGATCCTCGCGGAACTGACCAAGAATGCCCGCGTCCCTCACGCCGAACTCGCCGGCAAGGTACTTCTGTCCAGGAATGCGGTGCGGCAGCGGATCGACCGCATGGAACGGCAGGGCTATATCCAGGGCTACACAGTGGTAGCGGGAGTGGATGCCGAATCCTTGGTTTCGGCCTTCCTGATGGTTTACCGCAAGGACAGGATGCGGGGGGCCGACGTCCTGAACGAACTCCGATCGATTCCGGAAGTAGTCCTGTGCGATGTTCTCAGTGGCGACTTTGACCTCATCGTCCGTGTCGAAGCGCGATCCCTCGGCCGCGTCCAGGAGATCTGGGAGCAGATCGCTGCCCTCCCCGGAGTAAGCGACACCGTGACGGCAATGACCTTGTCCAACGTCATCCGACGGGCTTCGCAGTAGGGATCACCTGGTTCCGGCGGGTTTCAAGCGCTGTCTCCTTGGTGGGGCATTCTGACCAGTAAACGGTCACATCGTCATGCCTATGGTGCAAAGTGTGCGTTATTCGCATTCACAAATGTTTTTAATGACTAAAGTCACACGATCTGTGTTACCTTCGTCACTACAAGCGCCCCCACGGCTCCCCGCCCCGGAAGTCCTCGGCGTATCGTTCGCACCTGTCACTTAACGGAGACAGACATGGAATCTTCTACACCCCTGAAACTGGATCATCCAGCCGATGCACCCTTGGCTTCGCCGGAACCCGGGTTGCGCCGCTCCATGGGACCACGGCACCTGATCATGATCGCGATGGGAGGTGTGATCGGTTCAGGTCTCTTCCTGAGTTCGGGCTACACCATCTCGCAAGCGGGCCCGCTGGGGGCCGTGATCGCCTACTTGGTGGGCGCGTTCGTGGTCTATTTGGTGATGGCCTGCCTTGGCGAACTCGCCATTGCCTACCCCGTCTCCGGCGCCTTCCACATCTACGCGTCCCGCTCGATCGGCCCGGCAACCGGCTTTGCTACGGCCTGGCTGTACTGGCTTTGGTGGGCCGTGGCCATCGGATCTGAGTTCACAGCCTCAGGCTTGCTCATGCAGCGATGGTTCCCCGATGTTGAGGTCTGGGTGTGGTGCCTCGTCTTCGCTGCCATCCTCTTCGGCTTCAACGCTTTCTCCTCCAAGTTCTTCGGGGAATCCGAGTTCTGGTTCTCCATCGTCAAAGTGGGGGCGATCATCGCGTTGATCGTCTTCGGCGGGGCTGCACTGTTCGGCTTCCATCCCCTCGCAGAGTCCGGCAACCACCCTTTCCTCTTTGAGAACTTCAATACCTCGGGTGGCCTCTTCCCCAACGGTTTCACCGGGGTCCTGGTCACCGCCCTGGCCGTCTTCTATGCCTTCTCCGGCTCGGAACTGATCGGCGTTGCAGCTGGAGAGACCAAGGACCCTGCAAAGAACATCCCCAAGGCCATGCGCAGCACGGTCATCCGACTCCTGATCTTCTTTGTGGGCGCCATTGCCGTCATCGCTGCGACTGTCCCCTACGAGCAAGTTGGTTTGGATGAAAGCCCGTTCGTCACGGTTTTCTCCTCTGTGGGCATCCCGTTCGCGGCGGACATCATGAACTTTGTCATCATCACCGCGCTGTTGTCAGCGGGGAACAGCGGATTGTTCTCCTGTGCACGAATGCTCTATTCACTGGCCGATGAAGGACATGGCCCCAGGGCACTCAAGAAGCTGACCCGTCGCGGAATACCCCTGGTCGCCCTTTCCGTCAGCATGGTGGGCGGGCTGGCGTCCCTGGTCAGCAGTGTGGCTGCACCGGAGACCGTCTACCTGGCCCTGGTGTCCATTGCCGGATTCGCGGTGGTGGGAGTCTGGATGTCCATCACTGCCTCACATTTCTTCCACCGGAGGGCATTCATCCGGAATGGCGGAAAGGTGGCTGATCTGGCCTACAAAGCCCCCTTCTTCCCGGTCCTGCCCATCCTGGCTTTCACCCTCTGCGTGGTATCCCTGATTGGCATAGCCTTCGACCCCACCCAGATCGCTGCGCTGTATTTTGGGGTTCCGTTCGTTGCGGCGTGCTACCTGTTCTTCCACTTCCGCTACGGCCCGAAGGCCAAGGCGAAGCGTTTGGTCTGATTCGAGGTTGGCCATGCGTCACGGCTGGGCTTCATGCCCGGCCGTGTCGCCATTTCCGGGGGAAACACAATGACCGCGAATGAAGAACTTTCTGCTGCGACGGACAATCTATCCAGTTGGCTTGAGATTGACGGCACCACCTTCGACGCAAATGTCCGGTCCATGCTGGCCATGCTCCAAGGCAAGGCTCTGTTGTGCGCCGTGATCAAATCCGACGCCTACGGGCACGGTGCGGACTTGTTGCTGCCGTTCCTGGTGGCGTCCGGAGTTCCGTACATAGGGATTGGCACCAACGCAGAAGCAGGGCTTGCCCGGGCTCATGGGTTCAACGGGAGGCTGTTACGGGTCCGGGCCGCGGCACCGCAGGAGATCAGGGCCGGCCTGGCCCACGGGATCGAGGAACTTGTTGCCGATCCACAGAGTGCGTGGGAAATGAGCAGGATCGCCGCAGCGGAGGAGCGGACGCTGCGTGTGCATTTGGACATCAATTCCTCGGGAATCAGCCGTCACAGCCTCGATGTGTCCTCACCATTGGGACGGGCCTCCGCAGTGGGAATCGTCAGTCATCCGCAGTTGGAGCTCGCTGGCATCATGACGCACTTTCCACAAGACGACGTTGACCATGTGAAGCACGCCCTGAGCCGCTTCAAATCCGAATCGCATGCAATCCTTCACGAGGCGGGGATACCCCGGCGCGATGTCCTGCTGCATGCCGCCAACTCCTTTGCGGCCCTGAACGTCCCCACGGCCTGGTTGGACATGGTGCGCACAGGTGCTGCACTCTACGGTGATTCGGATCCTGGGCACGCCATGTTCCAACGGTGCATGACCTTCAAAGCCAGGATCGGGTCCGTCAACGGCTACCCGGCTGGAAGCGGCGTGGGATACGGGCTCACCCATACTCTTGCCACGGATTCGCGCCTCGCCACAGTCACCGTGGGCTACGGCGATGGGTATCGACGCTCACTTGGCCGGAGGGGAAATGTGCTGGTCCGTGGACAGCGGGTGCCGGTGGTGGACATCATCTCCATGAACTCCATGGTTGTGGACGTCTCCTCGGTGAGGGATGTCCGGCCAGGGGACGAGGTGGTCCTCTTCGGTGGGCAGGACGGCGGAAAAATCACGGTCGGGGAACTTGAAGCGGCGAATGCCGCGATACTCGCTGACCTCTACACTGTGTGGGCCAACAGGGCCCGTGTCCTTGCAGCGGACGCCACCGTGTGAGAATGGCGTGAACGCTTGGTGGAAGGAGCGGATTCGTGGAGGTGTCACCGGAGGCGTCATCCCTGGGCCAGGGTCTTCGCCTTGTCCGTATGGTCACGGACCGCGAAAAGCAGGGACGCCAACTTTTGGGTGTCTCGCAGCTGGCTGCCGGACTGGACATGGAGCAAAGCCGGGTCTCCCGACTGGCCCAGGAATTGTGTGATCTTGGACTGCTGGAACGGGTGGACCGTGGCCCCTTCCGCACAGGACCGCGGTTCTTCAGCCTCGCAGCCTCCCTGAACAGTACGTGGGTTCAGAAGTCACCTGCGGAACTTGAAGAACTGGTGTCCGCGTTCGGACTGCGGTCCCGGCTGTCCGTTCGGGAAGGTGTCCGTGTTCTTTTGCTGCGTTCGTCCACCAACAACTCTGTCCTTGGTGGGTTCGCCAAACCCGGCATGGTCACCCCGGTGTGGTGCACGGGTTCGGGGCGGGCCTTGCTGTGGGACCACTCGCCCAAGGACATCGGAGTCCTACTCAGGGATGTTAACTTCATCGGCGTAGGCGGACCCGCCGCCGCGCACACCGCCCCCGAGGTCGCCGAGTTGATGGAACGCGACAGGCCACGGGGCTTTGTTCTCGCTGCTGAAGAATTTGAACATGGCGTTTGGGAGCTCGCCGTCCCCGTTCGGACTGTGGATGGCCGGATCATCGCGGCCCTCAGCGTGCTGGGAAGCCAGTCCACCGTGGAGTCCGCCGCCCCGGAGATCGCCGCTGTCCTTCACTCCAGCGCCCAACGGCTCAGCGGCAGGCCGGTCCTGGAACCTTAGGCGTCGAACTGGCGTACGCCTCCGCCAACCCTGGACTCGAGCCATGTCCGCCAGGAACCGAGAGCCACGGCGAAGGCTTCCCGCTGGGGCTCCACGCGATGTTTTGGCCCAACGATTTGCAGGGCCGCGGCAACATCTCCCTTGAAGTCGCGGATGGGCGCAGACAATGAGTAGAGGCCGGGTTCGGCTTCTTCATCAACAATCGAGTATCCGCGGACACGGGCTTTGTTGAGCCGTTCCAGGAAATCATCCACGGAAACCGGAGTGTTGGGGCCATGCCTCACGAACTCCACTGTGCTGAAGATTTTCCGGATTTCCGTGTCCGGGGCATCCCACAGGAGCGCCTGGCCGGCGTCACTGCAGTAGGCAGGGTAGGGGCGGCCCAACCAGGAGCCCACAAGGTTTGCGCTCTCGGGAACTTGCTCGCCGATGGTGACCGTACTGTTTCCACTCAGTACGCCCAAAAAGCAGGCCTCGTTGGTTTCGGTGGCCAATCCTTCCAAGGCCGTGAGGCCATCGGTCTTCAGCCGTTGTTCTGTGACAAGTTGGGCGTCCGTCAGGATGGACCAATCCAGGCTGTACTCGCGTTGGTCCGAACGTGTCAGGAAGCCTTCCTGCTGCGCACCCTTAAGGCTTCGTGATACCTGGCTGCGGTCTTTGCCGAGGCGGGCTGCGACGTCGGCTACCGTACCGCCGTCGAAACCTTCCGCATGACGCGCCCCCACCGCAAGAAGGGCCATCATGCCGCGGCCCATGCTGGAGGTCTTTGACATGGATCGATTCTAGCTACCGTGGTTTGCGTCGGCATTACAGCCCGGCGTCACAGCCGGCATCACAGGACGGCCGGAGTCAGTGGATGGAGAAGACCCTGGCCGGGAAACCACTGCCCTCGAGCGGCTTTGCCCACGTAGCCACCAAGGCTGCACCGGCCTCCGGAAGGTGGTCCAGGGCGGCAAGAAGCTCTATCTGCCACTTGTCCTGGGCCAGGATGTAAGTTTCCAGGCTGAAATCCTGCCGCGACGTGGCCATGCCGGGGTCGGTGTCTGTCTGTTCATGGCCGATTGCGCTGACGGCTCGTTTTTCGACCAGGTACTCCAAAACTTCCCGCGACCATCCGGGAGTATGGCTGACCCCGGCTTCGTCGACGTTCGCCATGGCTGTACTGTCCGGCCAGCGGCGGCTCCAGCCCGTGCGCAGGGCCACGAACGACCCGGCAGGGATGTCCCCGTTCCGCGCCTCCCAGCCCAGCACGTCCTCCACAGTGGGGGTAGCATCCGGATCGGCCGCGACGCGGTCGCTGATGTCCAGGACAACCAACGGCAGGATCATGTCCTCCACGGGCAGTTGGTCGAGCGTCCGGCCGCCCAGGACAAAATGCGACGGCGGATCAACGTGCGTGCCCCACTGGCCCACAATCGAGTATCTGTGGGCTGTAAACCCGTCTCCCTTTTCCAGATCGAAGAGGGTTTCCCTGTCTTCGTCGGGAAAGGCCGGAAAATGCGGCTGGCCGCGATGAAAGGCGTGTGTCAGGTCCGTAAATGTCCTGTTTCGGAGAAGGGGTGCCAGTTCCTGCCAAAGGGGCGAGCTCATGATGCCACCCGCGCTTCGGCGTGGACGGCGGAGCTGCTGGAGACACTGAGCGGACCCGAGACCTCGATGACAGGGACTTCCCACGGGTGGATGTCGACAATCCGTTGCACCAACTCCTGGACAGTCCGGTAGTCGAGGGAATCGTCGAAGTAGGTGGTGAACACAAAAGTAGGCGAGATGGTCCGCTGGCCTACAGCGCCGAGAGTGGGCTTGGCCCCCTCAGCTACCGTGAATCCCTCGAAACCCGCGGAGGACTCGAAGACGTGGTGGTAGTTGCCGAAGCCGCCCAGTTCGGGGGCCGATTGCAGTTCGTTCAGCAGGGAGGCAATGCCTTCATCGGAATCGAGGGCGCCAAGGTCGCCAGCGGCCATTTGCTTCATGGTTTCCACGGGAATGGGCCAGTGAATTCGAAGCTTTCGCACTGGTTTCAATTCAATGTTCATAGCGAGTGACCTTCCGTCATTATGTGTGTGTCCGTTGAGCCATCGTGTCACGATGTGACGGGCATTACAAGCATATGGAAATGTTTATACTGCACACTAAGTCGGATTTGCACAGTCCCCCCACAGCCTTCCCATGTACAAGGCACAGGACGCACGCGTTACATGGAGACATGACTACTCCCCATCCCAACCACGATCGCGGACTCGAATTCGACCTCTCCACACTCCTGAGCCGGCGACGCACTTTGGGTGTGCTCCTCGGCGCCGGGACTGCGGCCGCCCTCGCAGCCTGCACGCCCGGTTCGGATGTCAGCGGCACATCGTCGTCGAGCACTTCCAGCGCCACGGCCGCAGCAACGGCCACGGAAGGTGCGACGGCGGCCGCATCGCCAACAGCGTCCGCCACCAGTACGGTGACCCGGGCATTTGCTGAATGCGGCGTCGAGATCCCTGAGGAGACGCTCGGGCCCTACCCGGGAGATGGCTCCAATGGCCCCAACGTACTGGAGGCCTCCGGGGTGGTCCGCCGGGACATCAGGTCCAGTTTCGGAACGTCCACCACAACAGCTGAGGGCGTTCCCCTCACGGTGACACTGACGCTCCTGGACAACGCCAATGGCTGCTCGCCGCTGGCTGGTGCTGCAGTGTACGTCTGGCATTGTGATCGGAACGGCAAGTACTCCCTGTACGATTCGGGCTTGGAGAAC
The DNA here is from genome assembly GCF_029873575.1 of Paenarthrobacter sp. OM7. Lineage (NCBI taxonomy): Bacteria > Bacillati > Actinomycetota > Actinomycetes > Micrococcales > Micrococcaceae > Paenarthrobacter > Paenarthrobacter sp. OM7. Next base: position 4,662,403 of record NZ_CP123579.1, on the reverse strand, counting down.
CAGAACTATCTGAGGGGTGTACAGGAGGCTGACGCCAACGGCCAGTTGACCTTCAGCACCATCTACCCAGGCGCGTACAACGGCCGCTGGCCACATATTCACTTTGAGGTATTCGAATCGATGAGCAACACCACTGCTGCGGGGCAGGTGTTGGCTGTCTCCCAGATCGCCCTCACAGAGGCGGCGTGCAAGACGGTCTACGCAACCGCGGGCTACGAGTCCAGCGCCCGAAACTTCCCCAACACCACGCTGACCTCGGACAATGTCTTTGGCGACGATGGGGGTATATACCAACTCGCGACTATATCCGGCTCGGTTGCGGGCGGTTATACGGCCGCGCTGAACGTCACCGTTTAGCCCGGCCGGCGGCGAAAGCGCGGCTAGACTCGGGGTCATGCCTTCGAATGCTTCCGTAGCAGTTGACCACATCCAGGATCTCGGCGCCTACGTTTCTGCGTCACCGTCGAGCTTCCATGCAGTCCACGAGGCCGCCCGCAGACTGGATGCCGCAGGCTTCACGGCACTCGATGAACTGAAGCCGTGGGATGGCGGAGCGGGCAAGTTCTACGTGATCCGCGACGGCGCCCTGATTGCGTGGGTAACGCCCGAAAATGCCGGCCCCACCACGGGCTTCAATATCCTCGGTGCACACACCGATTCGCCGTCCTTCAAACTCAAGCCGAAGCCCACTACGGGCAAATTCGGCTGGCTGCAGGCCGGCGTTGAGGTGTACGGCGGACCCCTGTTGAATTCCTGGCTGGACCGGGAACTGCAGTTGGCGGGCCGTTTGGTCATGCGTGACGGCACCCAGCATCTGACAGCCACGGGCCCTCTTCTGCGCTTCCCCCAGTTGGCGATCCACCTGGACCGGGGTGTTAATGACAACGGCCTCCACCTTTCCAAGCAGCAGCATATGAACCCCGTCTTCGGCCAAGGCGACCCCGCGGGTGAGGATCTTTTGGGCTTGCTCGCCGATCGCGTGGAGGGCACCGCTGTTAATGCTGCGGACATCGGCGGGTACGACGTCGTGGTGGCAGACACGCAGGCCCCCGCGGTTTTCGGGGCCAACAGCGAGTTTTTCGCGTCAGGCCGCATGGATAACCTCTCCTCAACCCACGCGGGCCTGGTGGCACTGATCAGTCACGCGGCGTCAGCTCGGGTTGGGGGTCCGATCGCCGTCCTGGCCGCATTCGATCACGAGGAGATCGGCTCCAACTCGCGCTCCGGAGCGTGCGGCCCCATCCTCGAAGACATCCTGGTCCGCATCTCGGACGGCCTCGGCGCCTCGGTGAGCCAGCGGCGGCAGGCGCTGGCGGCGTCGTTCTGTGTTTCCGCCGATGCCGGCCATGCTGTACACCCGAACTATGCGGAAAAGCATGATCCCGCCAACAAGCCAGTGCTGAACGGTGGGCCGCTGCTGAAGATCAACGCCAACCAGCGTTACGCCACGGATGCCACAGGTGCTGCGTTCTGGGCCCGGTTGTGCGACGAATCCGGCGTTCCCTACCAGGAATATGTGTCCAACAACGATCTCCCGTGTGGATCCACCATTGGACCCCTGACTGCTACGCGCCTTGGTATCCGGACCGTGGATGTGGGCATTCCCCTGTTGTCCATGCACTCCGCGCGCGAGCTCTGCGGCGTTAAGGATCCACGGTACCTGGCAACTGTTGTTGAGTTGTTCTTCCGCACCTTCGTCTGACGGAAGCCTCAAACACTCATTTCAGGGGCATTACAAAAGTTTTCAATACGAAACATTGGATGCCTCAAGGTGTACATTTTGTGCAGACTCCCCTTTTTGGGGGCGTCAAAATGTTCAGCTGCACAGGTAGTGCGATGGTGCAGCAAGCTAGCGTTACTGAGTCATGTGGCCCGTGGCACACCACTCCGGCCACCCCGCAAAAACCTAAAGGACGGCGCAGATCCATGCACGCTGACCAACAACTTTCAAAATCCTTGAAGCCCCGGCACCTCTCCATGATCGCCATCGCCGGCGTTATTGGCGCAGGCTTGTTCGTAGGGTCCGGCGCTGCTATCCAGCAAGCCGGTCCCGGCATCCTCGTGGCGTACTTGGCTGCCGGCCTGGTGGTTATCCTGGTCATGCGCATGCTGGGCGAGATGGCTGCGGCCAATCCGGAGACCGGCTCGTTCTCCACCTACGCTGACAAGGCCCTTGGCCGGTGGGCCGGCTTCAGTATCGGCTGGCTCTACGCTTGGTTCTGGATCATCGTCCTCGGCATCGAGGCAACGGCGGGCGCCGCCATCATGCACCGCTGGGTTCCCGGTGTGGACCAGTGGATCTGGGCGCTGATCTTGATGGTGCTCCTGACGCTGACCAACCTGGGTTCCGTGAAGTCCTACGGCGAGTTCGAGTTCTGGTTCGCGTCCATCAAGGTGGCCGCAATTGTCATCTTCCTGCTCGCGGGCATCGCTGCCATCCTGGGCCTCATGCCGGGCGTCTCCGCCCCGGGCGTCGCCAACCTCCTGGATCAGGGCGGCTTCATGCCGAACGGTCCGGGCGCAGTCCTGGCGGGCATCCTCGTGGTGGTCTTCTCGTTCTTCGGCGCCGAAATCGCCACCATCGCGGCCGGCGAATCGGAAAACCCCGTAGACGCCGTCAAGAAGGCTGTGAAGTCCACCGTGTGGCGCATCCTGATCTTCTACATCGGATCCATCGCCATTGTTGTCACGCTTCTGCCGTGGAACGACGCCTCCGTTGCCAAGAGCCCGTACGTTGCCGTGATCGAGCTGTACGGAATCCCGGGCGCAGGCACCATCATGGATATCGTTGTCCTCACCTCGGTGCTGTCCTGCTTGAACTCCGGCCTCTACACCGCCAGCCGCATGCTCTTCTCGCTCTCCCAGCGGGGAGACGCCCCCAAGTCCTGGATGAAGATCTCCAAGCGTGGCGTCCCGGCAGCAGCAGTGCTGGCCTCCACGGTGGTGGGGTTCATTACCGTTGGCCTGAACTACATCGCCCCGGACACGGTGTTCCTGTTCCTCGTGAACACGTCCGGTGCCATCGCGCTCTTTGTGTGGCTGGTCATTGCGGCCTCGCAACTCATCCTGCGCAAACGCATGGGGGCTGCAGCCAAGGACCTCGACCTCAAGATGTGGTTCTTCCCGTACCTCACGTGGATCGCCATCGGCGCCATCGTGGCCCTCATTATTGGGATGGTGATCATCGAATCCACCCGTGAGTCGCTCTTCCTGTCGCTGGCGTTGGCCGCAATCGTGGTGGGCATCGGCATTTGGCGCTACCGCAAGCGTGGCGCCGCTTCACCCGAGGCGACCACCGCGGACGCCGAGCAGGCGACGGTCGGTGGGGGACCGGCGTCGTAAGCGTCCTTCGGCAGCGGGGCAGCCAGCGTCAGCGTTCGACGACGGCTGCCCCGTTTCGCTTTAAGGTCACCGCCGTAGGCCTCGTGGCTACTGGGCCAGGCCGATGACGAGGTTGATGGTGACGGCAAGGATGACTGTTCCAAACAGGTAGGACAGCAGGCTGTGCTTCAGCGCCTCCAGCCGGATCGAGTGGTTGCCGAGATTGGTGTCCGATACCTGGTACGTCATGCCCAGGCTCGTGGCCAGATAAGCGAAGTCCGTGTACTGCGGCGGCCGGTCCTGGTTGAAGCTGATGCCACCCACTGCACCGCCGGCGTGGGCGTCCTGGCTGTAATACAGCTCGGCGTACCGCAGCGTGAAAAGCGTTTGGACCAGCATCCAGGACAGTCCCACACACGCCAGGGCGAGTGCCGCAGAAGATAGGCGGGAGCCGGTTCCCTCAGTGTGCGAATTGACGATCACGGCGGCCACAGCAGCAAGGCTGGCCAGGTTGGCCACGAGTATCAGCAGGTCGGTGACTCCCCGCGACGGGTCCTCGGACGTTGCATGGTGCTGCGTTTCTGCAGGATCGAGCCGTGCGATCACCAGCCAAACCCAGACAACGTAGACCAAGGCGGCCACGGCCCAGCCAACCGCGGGCGCATCCACCCAGCTGCCTGAGATGCCGGAAGCGACGAACGCGGCTGTGCCCGCCAGGACCATGACCACAAAGCGCAGCCGGCTCCGCCTCACCCTGACGTTATCCATGTGCCCACCCTAACCAGTGGGGGAGCTCAAAAGTCGGTTGGGCTTGACGGCTCCGTTTGCTCGCTGCGCTTCTTGTCGGCCTGAAGGATGCCGTCGCGGACGCCTGAGCGGATCACGAAGTACAGGGCGTAGAGTCCGATCCCGGCGAAGACGACAGTCAGGACCAAGGCATTCAGGGGTGTGGCATCCATGGCCACCACCCTAGCGAGGCTCCATCAAGACCTCAGGAATCTACGGATCGGCCCTGTTCGTGTTACTGTCTTTGTCGCTGTCGAGGAGAAAAACGAAACATTGTTTCTCCTGATCACCTTGCGCGGGTGGCGGAATGGCAGACGCGCTAGCTTGAGGTGCTAGTCCTCGAAAGGGGGTGGGGGTTCAAGTCCCCCTCCGCGCACAAAGAAACCCCCGGAAGGTTGCCTTCCGGGGGTTTTGCAGCGTTTGGGCCGGGGCTCTCGTGTTCGGGCCTACGCTCCCGGGCGGGGTGCGAACATGATGACGCCCACGCCCACTATGCAGATTGCAGCCCCGACCACGTCCCAGCGATCAGGGCGGAAGCCGTCCACCAGCATTCCCCAGGCCAGCGAGCCGGCGATGAAGACGCCCCCGTAGGCGGCCAGGACCCTGCCGAAGTGCGCGTCGGGCTGAAACGCTGCGAAGAAGCCGTAGATGCCCAGTGCGACGACGCCGAGGCCGGCCCACCACCAGGCCTTGCCCTCCCGGACGGCCTGCCAGATCAGCCACGCACCGCCGATCTCTGCAACGGCGGCCAGGACGAAGAGAATGATGGACTTCAGGGCGGTCATTGCTCCAGTATTCCCTGCTGGCTGTCCGGGTTATCCACATATGCCAAGTGACCGGTTCCGGCGACGGATCCGCTCGAATAGCTTTGGGTGCAGGAGATGCACTAAGATATTGAAGTCTGTGTTGCGCCCTCCTTCCGAGTCTTCGGCGGGGGAGCGGGTACACGGCATCGCAAATGAACCTCCTGTTACGGAAATACCGTAACCGCTTAGCCCAAAGGAGGTGGGTTCACATATGCGTCCTTACGAATTGATGGTAATCATCGACCCCGAGGTCGAAGAGCGTACCGTAGAGTCGTCGCTTCAGAAGTTCCTCAATGTCATCACCACCGATGGTGGAACCATCGAGAAGGTTGACATCTGGGGCCGTCGCCGTCTGGCGTACGACATCAAGAAGAAGTCCGAAGGTATCTACGCCGTGGTGAACTTCACCGCAGCACCGGCTACCGCCAAGGAACTTGATCGCCAGCTGTCTCTTAACGAGACGATCATGCGCACCAAGATCATCCGTCCTGAAGACCAGAAGGTCGTTGCTGAGTAATCAGCCCCTTCCAGATCTTTATCCCGCAGGAACGAACAAGGAGGCAGTAGATGGCAGGCGAAACCACTATTACGGTCATCGGTAATCTCACCAATGACCCCGAGCTGCGGTTCACCCCGTCTGGCTCAGCAGTAGCGAACTTCACCATCGCTTCTACTCCCCGGACCTTTGACCGCCAGTCCAATGAGTGGAAGGACGGGGAAACCCTGTTCCTCCGCGCATCTGTATGGCGCGAAGCAGCCGAGAACGTGGCCGAGTCCCTCACAAAGGGCATGCGCGTCATCGTTTCCGGCCGTTTGAAGAGCCGTTCCTACGAAACAAAAGAAGGCGAAAAGCGCACCGTTATCGAGCTTGAGGTCGACGAAATCGGCCCCAGCCTGCGTTACGCAAACGCCAAGGTCAACCGTACCCAGCGCTCCGGCGGCGGGCAGGGCGGCTTCGGTGGCGGTAACGCCGGTAATTCCGGTGGCTTTGGAGGTGGCGCTCCTGGTGGAAACCAGGGCGGCGGCAACTCCGGTGGAACCTGGGGCGGCAACCAGCCCGCACAGCAGCAGGATGATCCTTGGGCTACGCCCGGTGTCAGCAATGCCGGCGGCTGGGGCAACGGCCCGGATTCCGAACCTCCCTTCTAAACAAAACATAAACGTCCGACGCCGGACGCTCACCCGGACTGCCGCGAGGCACCTTGGTGGCAACCGCCGTCGAACACCACCATCCCGTGGATCAATATCCACGGGCTCCATAGAAAAGGAGCTCCACGATGGCTAAGGCTGAACTCCGTAAGCCCAAACCAAAGTCCAACCCCTTGAAGGCCGCTGACATCACTGTCATCGACTACAAGGACGTAGCACTGCTGCGCAAGTTCATCTCCGACCGCGGAAAGATCCGTGCTCGTCGCGTTACTGGCGTTACCGTTCAGGAACAGCGCAAGATCGCCCAGGCAATCAAGAACGCCCGCGAAGTTGCTCTGCTGCCTTACTCCGGCGCTGGCCGCGGCTAAGGGAAGGGATTAACTAACATGGCAAAGCTCATTCTGACCCACGAAGTAACCGGTCTCGGTGCTGCTGGCGACGTTGTGGAGGTCAAGGACGGTTACGCACGTAACTTCCTGCTGCCCCGCGGCTTCGCTCTGACCTGGTCGAAGGGTGGCGAGAAGCAGGTTGAGTCCATCAAGGCTGCCCGCGCCGCTCGTGCGCACGCTTCTGTTGAAGCTGCACAGGCCCAGGCCCAGGCTCTGTCCTCCAAGAAGGTCAAGCTCGAGGTGAAGGCCGGCGAGTCCGGTCGTCTCTTTGGCACCGTCAAGCCTGCTGACGTCGCTGCTGCTGTTGAGGCCGCTGGCCTCGGCGCTATCGACAAGCGCAACGTTGAACTGCCGAACCACATCAAGTCTGTCGGTTCGTACACGGCCAACGTTCGCCTGCACGAGGACGTTTCCGCTGTCATCGACCTCGAGGTCGTTGCAAGCAAGTAACGCAGTGTTACGCAGCGCAAAGTAGTCTTTGACTGCATCCAAGACCCCCACCACCGGATTCCGGTGGTGGGGGTCTTTTTGCGGGGAATCAGGGAGTGTGGATCTCCTCCATCACGTGCTTGTACCCGGTGCGGATCATCTCGGCCAGGGTGTCCCGGTCCACGTCGTCCAGTTTGTTCACATACAGGCACGCGGCACTGGTCTTGTGCTTTCCGAGTTCCGGAAGCAGCCGGTCTGCGTCGGGACCTTCGGTGAGGCCGTAGAGCACCAGGCTGCTCTTGCGCGGTGAGAATCCGACGGCGGCGGCGTCGCCTTCGCGGCCGCTGTCGTACTTGTAGTGATAGCTGCCGAAGCCAACGATCGACGGCCCCCACATGACGGCTTCCTTGCCGGTGATGTCACGCATCATCTCCAGCAGTTCGAAACCGTCCGCACGCCGGGTCGGGTGCTCCACGGCGGCCAGGAATTCTTCCACGGACACGTCCGTGGGCTGGGTCTTGTTCTCTGCCATAGGGGTAGTTTTGCAGACCCGGGGCACGTGCGTCAGCAAAACCGGCCAGCAACCGGTGATAGCCTGCAGCGGTGACTTCAGAAGCCCTGCGCAGCCGCCCGTTCCACCAGGTGGACGTCTTCTCCGACCAGCCTTACCGAGGCAACCCGCTTGCCGTGGTGGTCGATGCTGAAGGCCTCAGCACAGGCACAATGCAGCACTTCGCCAACTGGACCAACCTTTCCGAGACCACGTTCCTCCTGCCTCCCACGGACCCACTGGCGGATTACAAGGTGCGGATCTTCACAGGCAGCGAGGAGTTCCCCTTCGCAGGGCATCCGACGCTGGGTTCAGCACACACCTGGCTTCAGGCCGGGGGAGTGCCCAAGGCTGACGGCGTCCTGGTCCAGGAGTGCGGCGCCGGTTTGGTGAGGGTGAAGCACGACGCCGGTCGGTTGGCTTTCGCCGCGCCGCCGCTGACGCGCTTTGGCCCGGTTGATGACAGTATCAGGGTCCAGCTCGCTGCCGGCCTGCGTCTTCCGGACGAAGCTCTGTTGGACGCCTCATGGCTGGTCAACGGACCCACATGGATCGGTGTGCTCCTCGGTTCCGCGGAACAAGTTTTGGCCATCGAACCGGATTTCGCTGCCATGGGTGACCTCAAGGTCGGTGTGATCGGACCGCATCAACCGGGTACCGGCGTCGACTTTGAAGTCCGTACGTTCATTCCTGGCGACGCCATGGTGGAAGACCCGGTCACGGGCAGTTTCAATGCCGGCGCGGCGCAGTGGTTGATCGGTAGTGGCCGGGCGCCTGAAGAGTACATTGCAGCCCAGGGCACCGTGCTGGGCAGGGCAGGCAGGGTCCATATCACAGCGGAGGACGGCGAGATTTGGGTTGGTGGAGCGTCGGCCACGTGCATCGAAGGAACGGTGCTGCTCTAAAGGCTTCCCACGGCACTGCCCGCACGGCTGTCACGTGCGCTTGGGCCTCGACAGCACCACCACCAGGAAGATCCCTGAACTGAACACGGCCTGCACCATCAGGACGGTCGATGGGACGTACCCCAGATAGAGTGCCACGAGCAGCGGGATGGTCGCCAAAATGGTCACGTCCAGCCCCCGCAGCAGGGAGCCCAGCTGCGCTCGGGGAACAGGACCAAACGGAGTCTCAACCGGCGGGGCGGTCCAGTCCGGTGGCGTTCTGGTGGCCGCGCGGAGAGTTCCCGCGCCCATGCCCACGCCTGCCAGGGCACCGACCAGTATCAACCACGGATCCGCTGCGCCGAGGAGAACCAACAGCCCACTGAGCACCGCCATCCACAGGGACATGGCAAGGCAAGGCATGAGTGCGCGACTGGTCCTGACCAGTGCCGGATGCAGTGGAAGCATGGCGTCGAGCTCAGGAACCAGGGCGGTCTTCCGGGCCACGGTTCCCATCCCGGAAGCCGTGGCACACCCCGCGATCACGATGACCGCCAGCTGCACGAACTCCGGCAGCCCGCCTTCCACCGAAAGCATGGCGATGCAGGCAACAAGCCACAGGAGGGGTGGCATCAGCGGAGGATTGAGTCTGAAGAAGGCAACTGCATCAGCACGGATCAGCGCCCTGAGGGGGCCGTGCGTGTGCCGGGCGTAAAAGCGGGCCGCCCTGCCGCCGTCGACCCTTTGACGGCCGCCGCTCAAGGCGCGCAGCACCTCATTGGCGTCCATCATGAACAGCGAAGCCCCGGCATGACCGGCCACGGCTCCGCCGCGAACCAGCTCTTCACCCCGCACGCGTCCGGACCGCGGCACAACCAGCGCCAATAATCCGACAGCGGCAAGGCCCACCAGCGCTGTTGGCCACGGAGACCACGACAGCGCGGGAAGGAACGAGCACCCCAAAGTCGCCGCCGCAGTGGTCGCCTTACCCAGCCGGGGTCCCAGTAGACCGAGCTGTTGCACGGCCGCCAGAACCACCGCAATGGCGCCGGCACCGCCAAAAGTGAGTGCAGCGAAAACGTGTTCAACGGGGGCGCGGTCAATGGCGATCACCATGCTGAAGGGAAGGTAGATGATGGCCGAACCGGCTGCGGTAAGCGCGACTTTGCCGAGGAACGGCGGCAGGACCATGGGGCGCCGATCCACCGGTAGAGTCAGCCACCAGGTGCTCTCCGCGCCACTCACTGCCATGGGTCCGAACTTGCGTGCCAGGTTGCTGATGGACAGAAGGACCGCGAAGGTCACGGACGTCCACAACACGGGTTCCGGCAAAACAAGCCATTGCTCGCCAATGACGCTGCCGGTGGTGGAAGCGCGGTCCGCGATTTCGTTGCGCAGCGCGAGAACGAACGAGGCTGCGATGGTCAGGGACACGCCGATGCCGAGGCCCCAACTGTAGGCATCGACGAACCTGTCGCTCCACGAGATCCGACTGCGTTTGTAGCGTCGGGCGGACTTGCGGGTAAACCGGACGATGTCAGCAGCCAGCTCCCTGTTCCGGCCGGACGGTTCAAGCGTGATCATGTCAGGAGCTGGCAATGATCGAGGCCCCCTGTTCCGGATCGAATACCTGGACTTCCTCGTCAATAACCAAACAGGATGAGGCGGTAGCGAGCAGGAGCTGGGGATCATGGGTCACCAGAACCACTGCGCCACCCTCTTTGGCGTGGGCGGCGATGCGCTCACCTAGGGCCACCCGCATCCGCGGATCGAGCCGTTGCTCCGGCTCATCAAGGATCAGGAGCGACGACGGACGGATCAGCCCCGCTGCCAGCAGCAGCCGGCGCCGCTGGCCCGAAGAGAGGGCGTCAGGGATGGCGTGCGACCTTCCCTGGAGCCCGAAGAAATCCAGCTCTTCCTCAACACGCGCTTCGGGGTCCTCCAATGAATGGCCGCGGGCGATGAGGAGGAGGTGCTCCCGAACTGTGAGGGACGGGAAGAAGAGGTCGTCGTCAAACACTGCCGAAACTTGCCGGCGGAAGGGAACGGCGTCAGGGTCGATGAGAAGGCCGTGGACTTTCACGTCGCCGGCCAAGGACGCCTGCCGTCCCGCAAGAGTACGGGCTACCGTGGACTTCCCGGCGCCGTTGACACCCACGATTCCCAAGACTTCACCCGGATCCACGGATGCAGAAACTTCCCCGCACACCGGAGCCCCGGCGTACCCAACCAGCAAGCCTTCGGCTTCCAAAACTGTCCCCATGATGCAACCCTACCGGCGGGATTGGCGCGACCTTGCCGGAGCGTTTAGCGTGAGTCTTATGTCCGCATCCGATGCTTCCGTGAAGGCCAACGGCAACCCTTTGCTTGTCCTGGGCAAGATCACCTCCATCCTGGATGCTTTCTCGTTGTCCAAGCCGGTACTGCAGTTGGCAGACATCCGCCAATCCACCGGCATGCCCACGTCGACGGTGCAGCGACTGGTCACGAACCTCACGTCGCAGGGCTTCCTGGACCGGGAAGGCGATGCGTACCGCATCGGCATGCGGATGGCCTACTGGGCGGCGCCGGCAACCCGCGGTATGGACGTGGTGGACATCCTGGGTCCGCTGCTCAAGTCCCTTCGGGACACCACCGGCGAGACTGCGTGCTTCTTCAAAGCAGAACAGCACTACCGGGTCTGCGTGGCCATGGCAGAAACGCATCACGCACTCCGCCGGGAGATGCACTTGGGAAAGATTGTGCCGCTTCACGCAGGGTCGGCAGGCAGGGTGCTCCTGGCCTGGTCGCCGGAATTGATGGAAGCCGTGCTGCGGGATCCGTTGGAGTCCATCACGGATCACACCATCACCAGTTCCGAGGAGCTCGAAGCGGCGGTGAAGAAGACCCACGCTGACGGGTTCGCCATCACTGTGGGTGAGCGGGAAGACGGCGCATCAGGGCTATCCGCGCCGGTTTTCGATTCGGCCGCCGGCTTGGTGGGCGCCGTCACTATCAGCGGGCCAACCCTTCGGATGCCGCGGGAGAGATGCGAGGCTTGGGTGGAGCCCCTGCTGGTTGCCGCTGAGCACATGACCAGGCTGATCGGTGGACGTTTCCCCGGCGAGAGCTGATTAACAACGTAAGGGAGAATGACGATGGCCGGGAAACACTCCACAGTGGACGCCTACATCGCAGCCCAGCCTGAGGCTACCCAGCTGATCCTCAAGGAGATCCGCAGGAGCATTCACGCAGCAGTTCCCGATGCCGGCGAGATGATCAGTTATGACATTCCCACAGTCACCATCGATGGGCACTATGTGGTGTATTTCGCTGCCTGGGCACACCACATTTCGGTGTATCCGGTCCCTCGGGGAGACGAAACGTTGAATAACGAGTTGGAGCAGTATCTGTCCGGGAAAGGAACCTTGAAGTTTCCTTTATCCAAGCCAATCCCGTACCAATTGATCAGCAGGGTTGCTGGCCAGCTCGCGGCGGAAAGACGACGGAAACACTGATGCGTGATTTTGAGACTTTGGTGGCGGAGGCCGGGGAAGCCGACGTGAACGGCTGGGGATTCGCCTGGCTGGACGGGCGGGCAACCGAAGAACGTCCGCCGTGGGGATATGCGAAGTTGCTGGCGGGCCGCCTTGCCGCTGTCCGGAGTGCCTTGGACCTGGACACTGGTGGCGGCGAGGTGCTCTCAGAGGCCACCCAGTTTCCTGAACTGATGGCTGCCACCGAGGGCTGGCCGCCCAACGCCCAACGCGCCCGTGGGTTACTGGGGCCGCGCGGAGTAGACATCCTGGAGACGACAGCCGGTTCCGGCCTGCCTTTCCCTGACAGTTCCTTCGAGCTCGTGACCGCACGCCACCCGGTCAGGCCCGACTGGAAAGAAATTCACCGCGTCCTGATCCCCGGTGGCTGCTATTTCGCCCAGCATGTGGGACCGGCGTCGGCCTTTGAACTGATTGAACACTTTCTGGGGCCTTTACCGGAACAGCGTAAGGGGCGGGACCCCCAGGCCGAGGCAGCGGCTGCCGAAGCCTCCGGCCTCACCATCACGGACCTCCGCACCGCCCGGTGCCGGATGGAGTTCTTCGACGTGGGCGCCGTGGTGTGGATCCTGCGCAAATGTGTGTGGTGGGTTCCCGATTTTTCAGCAGAACGCTATCTGGGCAGACTGAGGGAATTGGATGAGCAGATGAGGTCCGGGCGCCCGTTCGTTGCCCACTCAACACGGCATCTGATAGAGGCCCGGAAAGAGCGTAAGCAGCCGGCCCATGCAGCAATGCCCTAGGGGAATCAGAGCAGTGAACGCGCCTCAAGATCTTCCATGGCCCACGTGAGGATCTTCAGGTCGAAGGGATCCCGCTCTTGGATGCCAAAGAGGTAGGCGTCGAAATCCCACGGCCTGGCGTTTCCGCCGTTGGCCCAATACCAAGCCCATAAATCGTCCAGGGTGATCTCATGCTCCATGACCAGCGACCGGGCCGTCTGGCGTGAGTCTTCCATGAACCTTTCCCGACTCCTGACACGGCACTAACCGCATCAGGCTGATTGACGTGATCTTGCTTCTTAAGGTGCATTTTCATGCTTGCACGTTCAGGGCCCATCCGAAACCCCAGCGGCTTTGGGAATACTATGGGAACTTCCGAGGGAAACTACCGCCTGAAGAGGGACCTCGCAATGAATCAGGAGCACACTGTGGATTCTGCCCGGACCTTTGAGTCGATCGTCATCATTTTTAACCCCAACAGCACGGGGGATGCGCCTGAGTTGGCGCAGCAGCTGCATGACCGGCTGAAGGAGCTCCTCTCCTATCAGCCTGAGATCACCCTCCAGCCCACCGAACACGCCGGACACGCCGTCGATCTGGCGAGGGAAGCGGCCAGCAAGGGCGGCGATGTCCTGGTGGTGTCCGTCAGCGGCGATGGCGGCTACAACGAGGTGGTTAATGGTGTGATGCAGGCCGGGAACCCCAAGGCTGTTTGTGCAGTCAGGGCTGCCGGAAACGCCAACGACCACAGCAGGATCATGTCGACGAAACCGTTGGAAGAGGCCATTGCCGAAGGCCATGTTCACCACATTGACCTTCTCCGCATCCACACGGGCCAAAACGAGAATGAGCCCCTCGAATATGCGCATTCCTACATCGGATTCGGCTTGACCCCTGTGGTGGCCACCGAACTCGAAAAGGGCAGTAAAGGTGCGTTGACGGAAATGGTCACCGTGATCCAGACGTTTTCCAAGTTCGAGCCGTTTGGCATTCGCTTGGCTGACGGGAAGCGCCGGAAATTCGACAGCCTCGTCTTCGCCAATATCAATGAAATGGCCAAGTACGCCACGCTCAGTGAAGCCGCAAACCACCCATCCGACGGGAAGTTTGAGGTCATCACTTTCCCGCATATGCCCAAGTGGCGCGTTCTCCTGACTGCGCTCAAGGCCACCACGCAGGGCTTGGGTGACCAACCGAGCATGAGCAAGTATGAATTCACCACGCTCAAGCCCCTGCCGTATCAAATGGATGGCGAGGTGAAGAGCGTTGAAGCGAACGTCAAGGTCACGGTGGAGTGCGCTCCCCGCGCCCTGGCCACTCTCGGCTAGGCACGCTTAGCCCGCAGTGGCGCATGCGGCGGTGACGAAGTCGTAGATCCGGCCGCGGAGTTCATTGGACGCCGCGATCTTCACCAACCCCTGACGTTCATCCACTGTGACCCTTAGTGGCAAGAGTGTCCCCACCTTGTCCTCGGCGACGGCATGTGGGTCGCAGCGCGCAGGTCTCATGTGCAAGGCCAAAACGCGTGTGGCGTCACCGGGTGCTATGGTGACGTTCCGCGGCCAGGGATCAGAGGGTGTCTCCGCCAGAAGGGTGGTTCCGTCGATCGATTCAATGGTGAGGCTTTTCGCGGATCCACCCGGCGTGGCCGGCGTCATGACAAGGCGCACGACGGCGGTGCGGCCGTCCGCTGCCACCTCAAGTGCGGGGTCCAGGACCATTGAGACGACGGCGGCAGCTTCTGCTGCGAGGCACAGTTCGCCGGCGTTTCTGGCGAGGACGTTAAAGGGATCGGAAGCGTCAGTGATCCCGTCCACGGGTTCTTTGCCCGTTGCTGCGTAGGTGATCCTGGCGTTGAGTTCCGGTGACGCTGTGCCGGATGCTTCGCAGGCGGCCCCCGGCAAAGCAGCAGGAAGGCTTTTGGGCTGACGGGGCGGCAGCTCCAAGCTGCCTCCCAATGGTTCCCAGGAAATGTCACCGTCAAAAAGCGTGGATCGCAGCCGGGCGGCGGTCACCGTCAGGGGAGCGTCCGTGGTGTTGGTGAGCTGCAGCATGATGGCCTGCTTGCCGTATTGGTCCCGGGACTGGTTGACCTCAACGTAGATGGGTCCTGGGCTTCCGCTGGAGGGTTCCGAAACGGAGCCGCCGCCACCAGTTCCGCCGGAGTCGCACGCGCCCACAAGCGGCAGTGTCGCGGCGAAGCCCAGACCCGCCGCAAGGGAACGCCACCCTCGGCTCATCATGCGATCAGTGTAGGGGCGCCGCCAAGCAGCGCGGTACCCTCGCAGGAACCGCGGGGCCCGCCGCTGAATTGGTCTGGCTCTGATTCGTGGACGGCGGGTTCTTATGGATCCGGCCGCGCTGGGATTTCGGCACGCCCTGGTGGCGGTACGCTATGGCTCACGCAGACTTCGCAGTAACGTCCCTGAAATCTAGAACGAAAGGCCACGCCGATGTCATTCCAGGCTTATCTCGACGCCATTGAAGACAAGACCGGCCTCACTCCGAGGAAGCTCGTTGAAATCGCCGAATCCAAGGGATTCAGTGACCCTTCGGTGAAGGCCGGGACCATCCTCGAATGGCTCAAGGCTGATTATGATCTTGGCCGCGGCCATGGAATGGCGCTGGTACACGTCATTAAGAAGGGCCCACAGATCGACAGCAAGCATGTGGGTTCGGACGGCACGCACCGGGACGAGTCGGACATGCTCTGGCTGGACGGCAAGGCCAGCAAGCCACAGCCGTGACCGGGAGCGGCCTATGGCGGCCAATCCATAAGCATGCTTAGCTTAGTGTCATTGCCGTGGCCGTATCTGCTGAGAAAGGGTCCATATGTCCACCGTGACGCAGTTGTTCAGATCCCCCGCCGCCGACGTCTGGGACGTCATCGAGGACGGGTGGCTCTATCCCGGCTGGGTGGTGGGTGCTTCACGGATCCGCGCCGTCGACGATCAGTGGCCGCAGGTGGGTTCCAAGCTGCATCATTCCGTTGGGTCTTGGCCCTTCCTCATCGATGACAGCAGCAGGGTCACTGCTGTGGAACCTGGCAGAAAGCTGGAAATCCTCGCGAGAGGATGGCCTCTGGGCGAAGCCAGAATCCTGATCACCTTGGAAGACCTTGGCGGTTCCCAGTGCCGGGTGTCCATTGCAGAAGACGCCGTCCGCGGCCCGGGAAAATTGATACCCAAGGCACTGCGGGACCCCGTGATAGGAGTGCGGAACCGCGAGACGCTCAAGCGTCTGGAACTTATGGCTGCGGGCGGAGCGGGCAAGAAGAGCTAGGCCGGCCTGACCCAGTCAAAAGCCTCAGCCTTGGACCGCGCTCCCTGGGCTGCCTTGGAGCGGTTCGGTTCACCCAACTCGGCTAGGAGTTTCTCCGAAAGCACCACAAGTTCCCCGAAGACGTCCGGACCCAACCACTCAGGGCGGGTCGCAAAGAGAATGTCTTCACTGGACGTATTGCCACTGGCGCCGGGTGCGAAAGGGCAGCCGCCCAGTCCACCAAGGGCGCCGTCCACCATGGCGGCTCCGGCCTGAAGAGCGGCAAGCGTGTTTGCTACACCCAAGCCCCAGGTGTCGTGGCCGTGATAGACGATCCTGCGTGCAGGTGACTCGTCCCGAACCCGGGTGATGAGCCGGGAGACCTGCGCGGGCACGGCTTGCCCCAAGGTGTCGCAGATGACGATGTCCGTGGTGCCTTCAGCCCGCGGATCATTGGCGATGGAGAGAACGCGCTCTTCGGGAACGTAACCCTCGAACGGGCAGGTGAAGGAGGTGGCAATGCACAGTTGGATCTGGCCAGCCACCGCCCGCGCGTACTCAATGGCTTCGGGAAGGGCGGCCAAACTCTCATCAGTGGTCCGCCCAATATTGGCCTTGTTATGCGAGTCGGAGGCCGACAAGCAGTACTGGAAGTTCCTTGCTCCGGCGGCTGATGCTTTAGCGACGTGACCGGGGGTGGCCACCCAGATCCAGCACTTCTCCAGTTCCTCGGGGGTGAGGGCCCGGACCACGTCAAGTGTGTTGGCCATGGTGGGGACCAAATCTGCGCGTGCCATGGAACCCAGCTCAATGGCGGGCACTCCCAGCCGCAGCAGTTCACGCACCGTCTCGATCTTCCGTTCGGTGGGCAGGATCTTCCCGGTAAGCTGGAGCCCGTCGCGCAGCGTGACGTCCCGAAGAATGGCGTTGCCCAGCGTGGTGGCCAGGGGGCTTTCGAAGTTGTTCATGGTCGGAGGGCCTCCTCGCGGCCGGAGGCCGCACTGATCTGCGCGGCATCCATTTTCAGGAGTCCACCAAGGATTTCCTGTGTGTTTTCGCCCAGGTCCGGGCCGAGGTTTCTGATGGGCAGGGACTGGTCCCCGATCACCGGAACGATGCCCGGGAAGCCCACCCCCGGAAGAATTTCCTCGCCGGTGGACACGTCGAACTTCTGGATCATGTTGCGGGCCGCATACTGGGTGTCCGTGCTGATGTCCGCGGCGGTATAGATCGGTCCGGCCGGAACTCCTGCGGCCTCGAGGGCCGCCAGCGCCTCAGCACCGGAAAGCGCAGCTGCCCACTCGCCGATGGCCTGGTCAAGCTCCTCTCGCTGGGCCCAGCGCCCGGCATTTGTTTGCAGCGAAGGGTCTTCGGCGAGATCAGGGCGACCGATGGTCTGCATATACCGCTGAAAAATGGAGTCACCGTTGCCTGCCACCACAATGCTCGCGCCGTCCTTGCACACGTACGCGTTGGAGGGAGCAATGCCCTCCATCCGGCCGCCCACACGCTGACGGTCCACGCCGTAAGCCTGATAGTCAGGGATCAACGATTCCATCATCGAGAACATTGCCTCATTCAGCGCAACGTCGATGATGCGCTCGGTGAGCGGAACGCCACCGGCCGAGTCCCGGCGTCGTGCTTCACGCTGGTACAGGCTCATCACGGAGCCGAAGGCGGCGTACAGGCCCGCGATCGAGTCGCCGATCGAGACACCAACACGAACGGGAGCGCGGTCCGGGTCGCCCACCAGGTTGCGGAACCCGCCGTACGCTTCGGCGACGGCGGCAAAACCGGGCCGCTCGGACAGCGGCCCCGTCTGCCCGAAGGCAGAAATGCGCGTGACGATCAGCTCCGGGTTGGCCTGGTTGAGGACCTCCGGTCCCAGGCCCCACTTTTCCAAGGTGCCGGGCCGGAAGTTTTCCAGGAGAATGTCGCACTTGGCCACCAGCTCCAGCACGGCCTGCTTGCCCGCGTCGGTGCGGAGATCCAGGACCACGGACTTCTTGTTGCGGTTCAGTGTGCGGTAGAGCATGGACGTGGTGCCCTTGTGCAGGCGCCAGTTACGCAGCTCGTCGCCGGTGCCGGGCCGCTCCACCTTGATGACCTCAGCTCCGAAGTCGGCCAGCAGCCGGCCTGCCGTGGGTGCGGCAATGTAGTTGCCGAGTTCAAGGACCCGGACGCCGTCCAGTGGTGCGATGGTGTGATGTGTCATGGGCTTCCTTAGTGCGGGGCGTCGCCTATCCCATATTATGGGCTGCAACTCATAATGAAAGTCTTTTGCTCAAATAGACTAAGCCGGTGTACTTCACTATCCGGACTGCCCGCCCAGCCGATGTACATGGCATCCTCGCCGCGGACATTGCAGCTGGGCGGACATCTTTCAGTGAGGCTGAGCGATTCGCTGATGGCATCAGCGCCGCGGTCGCAGACCCCACCCGTCTCGTCGTGGTGGCCGAAGCGCGTGATGACACCACCGCGGAAGGTGGGTCCGGCGTCGTGGGTTGGGCGAAAACGCATTACTGGGACTACGCGGACGGCCCCGCGCCGGCCGGGCATTACCTGGGGGGCGTCACCGTGCGGCCTGAATTCCGGCGGATGGGCCTGGCGGCGCAGCTGACTGAGGCCCGTCTCCACTGGATGTGGGAGCGGGCGGAGTTCGCCTGGTATGTGGTCAATGCGCGCAATGAGGCGTCTCTGGCGTTGCACCGAAGATGGGGATTTTGGGAGGTCGCGCGGGGCGCCCGTTTTCACACCGTAGCGTTCGACGGCGGCGAAGGAGTGCTGCTGTCGGCGGCACGGCCGCAGGGCTGACGTCGGCAAACGCCGCGGCGGCCTTAGCATGGTCCACAGGTGCACCGACCGGGGGAGTGTGTGATGGGACCGTTGGAATCGATCCAAAGAAGTACAGATGAGAGCCGATCAGCAGGAGCGGGACCACTGTCGCGGCCTCCGCGGGTACGGTCATCGCGGCTGAAGAAGCTGGACGTTGCGATTCTGCTGGTCCTGATCGTCCTTCTGGCACTGTCGGCTACCCCGTGGCCGTCCGCGATGCTGATCCGCAGTGTTTTTGAGCGTGGGGCGCAGGCGACCATTGATGAGATGACCCCTTACGTGCCGGATACGCCTCTGCAATCCCAGGCCGGCGTGGTGTACAAGCCCGGGTCCACTTTTGATGTTTTCAGCCCGGAAGGGACCACCGCGCCGCTGCCGACCGTGGTGTGGATTCATGGGGGTGCCTGGATTTCCGGAGCGCAGCGCGACGTGAATCCGTATCTCCAGATCATCGCCGCCGAGGGTTACACCACCATCGGCATGAGCTATCCGATCGCTCCCGAAGCCACCTATCCCACTGCCGTGCGTGACATCAACGACGCCCTCGCCTACATCAAGGCCCATGCGGCCGAACTGAATGTGGACACCAGCCGCATTGTGCTCGCCGGTGACTCTGCCGGGGCCCAGCTTGCCAGCCAGATGACCACGCTCACCGTAAACCCCGAGTACGCCAATCTGATGGGGATCCAACCTGCCCTCCAGAAGTCGGAGTTGGCCGCCACCATCCTCCATTGCGGTGTGTACGATCTCCGGGCCATGGCTGACCTCAACGGCATCGTTGCCTGGGGGTTCAAGACCTCCCTTTGGGCCTACACAGGCACCAAGGACTGGTCCGCGACCTACGCCGGGGCCACCATGTCCACTATCGACTTTGTCACCGACGACTTCCCGCCTACGTTCATCAGCGGGGGCAACGGTGACGGGCTCACATGGCTCCAGTCCGTGCCCTACAGCAACCGCCTCAAAGATGCCGGCGTTCCGGTGACCGAGCTGTTCTGGCCAGCCACCCATGAGCCGGAGCTGCCGCATGAATACCAGTTCCACCTGAACTTCGATGAGGCGAGGGAGGCGCGGGACAAGACGTTCGCTTTCCTGTCCACCCATGCCCCGCGGCGCTGATCATCCGGTTCCTGGAAAAGTTCAAAGTATCTCCATGATGGAACTATTATTGGAGTATGACCACCTCCCTTAAAGTCCCACCCGCCACCCGCAGGCCGGCGCTCTTTTGGGCCTCTGTCCTGTGTGTTGGCGCCTTGGTTTTGGTGCCCCTGTGGATGTTGCTCGGGAATCCCGCTGTCCTGCGCGGACACCCGTTGCTGCCCGCGCTGTTGGTGACTGCCGTCGTCGTCGGACTTCTTTGGGCTGTTCTGCTGTGGCGCCGCCGCCGCGCGTCCCGCAAGCGTTCGGCACTAAGGGCTGCAGGCGCGTGGGCCGGGCGCGTGGCTGTGCTGGCCTTGGTGGCCATGCTCGTTTGGCTGAATCCCTTCGCCTACCAGCAGGGCGCCGTGGCGACGGGAACGTCTCCCAAGGCCTCGGTGGCTGAAGAGCTGACCGCGATTGTCATGAGGCCCGAAGGGGCGCCGGCAACCAAGGGGCTCGTCTTTTACCCCGGCGCCCGCGTAGAGGCTCGGGCGTATGTGGACATCCTCAAGCCGGCAGTGGATGCCGGGGTCCTGGTGGTGATCCTCAAGACGCCCCTCAATCTCAGCTTGTTGGACGGAAACCAGGCCCGTGGCGCCATGGTTGCCCATCCGGAAATCTCCACGTGGACTGTTGGAGGTCATTCGCTGGGCGGGGTCAGCGCGGGTTCATTTGCCCTGTCCAACCGGGACGTGGACGGCCTGCTGCTGTACGCCTCCTACCCGCTGGACTCCATGCGCGACCGCACGGGGCTGAGGGTCCTGTCCATCTCGGGCTCCGAAGACGGACTCAGTACGCCTGGGAAGATCGACGCCTCCCGCGAGCTGCTGCCCCGTGACGCCGCCTTTGTGGAAGTCCAGGGCGGTAACCATGCGTTCTTCGGGGACTACGGGCCGCAGCCCGGCGACGGCGAACCCGGCGTGGGTCGCGACGTTGCCCAGGGGCAGATTACGGCGGCCACGGTTGCGTTCCTGACGGGGATCGAGGGCGGCTAGGGCCTCCCGGGAATAGTTTCGGGCATGCGCCTGTTCATTGATTTAGATGCAAACGCATGTAAGCTGGATGAACAAGCAACAGGAGAATGCCATGGAAACCCGCCGCATCACCGTCCTTTCCGCCGGACTCGGTGTCCCGTCGTCGAGCCGCCTGCTGGCCGATCAGCTGGCCGCCTCCGCCGAGCGACAGTTGCGGGCTGCAGGGTATGACGTGAAGATCGACACCGTTGAACTGCGTGACCTTGCCGTGGATATCGCCAACAACTTCGTCACCGGCTATGCCGCGCCACGCCTCGCTGAGGTGATTGCCGGCGTCGATGATTCCGACGCCATCATCGCCGTCAGCCCCGTCTTCAGCGCCTCCTACAGTGGTTTGTTCAAGTCGTTCATCGACGTGCTGGACCCGAAGTCGCTGGATGGCAAGGCTGTTCTGCTCGGCGCCACAGGTGGCACCGATCGCCACCAGATGGTCCTCGATTACGCTATGCGCCCACTGTTCACCTACCTGCGCACCAGGATTGCCGCTACGGGCGTGTTCGCGGGACCCCAGGACTGGGGAAACACCGACGACGGCGGCTCGCCCCTTTCGGTGCGCGTGGACCGCGCTGCGGGAGAACTGGTGCAGTTGCTCAGCGGCCCGCAGCCGAACCGCAAGCCCGACGCCCTTGAATCACTGCCGTTCGAACAGCTGTTGGCAGGTATTTCAGCGGGTCGGTAGCCCGCCATCAGAGGAGTAGTGGAAGTACCCGACCTGCCACGCCTGGGTCTTCCGTGCCTGGGGGTTGATAGTGACGGACCACGGAGGATAGACACGGAACCCGCGCTTCCCGCCTCTTCCGCTGAGGGAACTGATGCCGTGAGTGACCACGGCGGACCGGGGAAAGACGAAGTGACCGGTGTTTTCCCCTTCCCGGACGGAGATCACCAAAGTGTCGGCGTCGTTGGCATCCGGGTGGTCGGCCGGGAACGGTTCCGTACCTCCGGCAGCTGACCGCCGCCACACCGCAACGAAGAGTCCCACCTTGGTCGGCGTAACCTTGCCCACCCTGAAACGGATCACTGCAGGCCCACAGGTGGACGTTGCGGCGCCGTACTCAGAGTTGTCAGGCTCGGGAACGGGGAGGGAGCACGTCTTCCCCAGGAGGTTCATAAGCCGGTGCGCTTGGAGGACATCGGGATGAACCATCCGATCAGTATGCACGTGGTGCTGGGTGCTTGGTGAATCCCACCCCTTGGTTGGCCCGAACTTTTTCACGCGGCTGATCGTTGGGGCAACCATGAAGTGTCCTGTGGATTCCATTGACCTGGTGATGAGTGAACGAAGCGGCGTGGAGATTGACTACTGCCCGCAATGCAGGGGTGTGTGGTTGGACCGTGGGGAGCTGGACAAGATCATTGATCGCGTCGCAGCAGAAACCATCCCTGCCCCTGCCCGGCCTGCGGCCGCGCCGTCCCAGCCCCCCGTCGCGCCGCCGCCCCTCTACAATCCGTTTGAGTCCCGTCCGCAGCAGCCGCGCTATGACGACAGGGACAGGCGCGACTACGACCGACGGGATGGCGATCGGCGCGAAGGCTACGATCGCGACGGGTACGGCCGTAAGCGCAAGAAAAAAGAAGGCTTCCTTGGAGACCTCTTCGACTTCTAGGTTTTCCTAGTCGTCCAACAGCTCAATAAACTCGCGGGCTTGTTTGATGGTGATGTCTGAGTGGCGCGTCAACGCGATGGCGGCGCCCTCAACATCTCCACTTTTGGCGAGCGTCCGGATTCGTCCGTAGATCTCATCGTTGAGCATGTTGCTGCTCACTTCCCGCGTCACCTCGCCTTTGCTGACGATCGCCCTGTAACGGTAAGGAAAGCGCTCGGGCTCGTCATCGTCCTCAGCCAGCAGGTCCTTGGCGGCCGGCTCCGGCGTGAAAGGCTGCGGGTGGGCCGCCAAGGCGCCAACCGCTTCACGCGAGGCACGCAGGCCTTCGCCAGTGGCCTGTAAGTAGAGCTTGATCGCTGCCATACCCTGTCCTCGGGCGATCAGGGAGTAGAGCTGGCGGTGCTGCTCCTGGTTGAGCTTGGCGGCAGATTCCCTGGCCAGCTCGACGGGATCCTTCGGGGCGTTCGCGGCTGCCACATCCGCTGAGGTTTCAGCAGAACGCTTGGTGAAAGAGCGAATGAGCAGGAGCACGCCCGCAATGACCGCAATGAGGATCAGGAGCGGGATGAGGATGGAATCCATGGCGTTGTCAGAGCCGATCTACGTAGTTCTTGGCGGTAAGCAGGTCCGAGTGGGTGGCTTGGCGCAGAACCTTGATGGCCTCGATTTTCTTGCCGCTGCGGACCAGGTTTTGGAGCTCGAGCGCCAGCTGCGGGTTCAGTTGGCCATTGGGAAGGACGGCAGGCTGGTGTCCGGTCTGGCCGGCAGCGTGTGAACGGGCGGCCTGGGCCTGAATAGCGGACCTGGTGTTCTCCGCCTGTTCCCGGTGGCTTGCCTCATTCTGGCTCGGCTTGGTGGTGGCTTCAATCCGGGCGCGCAGGGCCAGCGCCTCCTGCACTTGGGACGCTTGGTGCGCAGCCGAACGGGCTGCCAGTTCACGTTGATACCTCTCCGCGTCCGAGACGCCGGTATCACGCGGTTTGAAGGCCGCCGTGAGTGCCCACAACAGGCCAACGAGGACTAGAAGCGGAAGGGCAAGCGTCAACACGTCACCAAAGTTCATCCCCATGCTTAGAGCTTATGCCAGAACTTGGTTATCCACAGCACATTCCACTTCCGGCATAGGCTTCTGAGACGGTGGTGTCAAATTTAGGGCCGGTTTGTAAGATGCATCACATTTGCGGCATGTTTGGGGTGCTTTCCGCCCTTCATGAGGCTCAGAGTGACGGAGCGTCTGTGGATGAAATTGCCCCAAATCTTTCTTTAGTCCACAGCTTGTGATGACTGTTTCCGCAGGTCAAACGCTATTTTCCTGTAAAAGAATTTCTCTATCCACAGGGTAACGCACAGTCTGTGCACAACGAGGGGCTGGTATTCCACAGGTTTTCCACAGGGGGTGTCAGGCGCCTGCTGTAACGTGTCTGGAGTGTCCATTTTGGATGCGAATATCCCTTGTTGAGTTCCCCGGACGCTGCTCCAACCACCATTGGCAGCGGGCTTGGGGAATCGGCTGTGGATAACTTGTGGATACGGAATGCTATTTTGTCGGCCCTGCCTGACATCGTCAGAGACACCGGCGGACTTCGTCACCACACACTGCGCTTTACGGGCCGCCGGGGAGTAAATCTCTGCAGCGGTACACAAATGGAGGACGGCTTTGTCAGTTACGCACTTGGACTCAATCGAGGGCACACGCGCTTCGGACTCGAGCCGGAAACCTCCCCAGGACATCCCTGCAGAACAGTCGGTACTTGGCGGCATGATGCTGTCCAAGGATGCGATCGCGGATGTCGTCGAGATCGTCCGTGGGCATGATTTCTACCGTCCGGCCCACGAGACCATCTATGAGTCCATCATTGACCTCTACGGTCGTGGCGAGCCGGCCGATGCCGTCACCGTCTCGGACGAACTGACCAAGCGCGGTGAGATCAACAGGATTGGCGGCCCCGCCTACCTCCACGAGCTCATCCAGACAGTGCCCACCGCGGCAAACGCTGGCTACTACGCCGAGATTGTTGCCGAGCGTGCTGTCCTTCGCCGCCTTGTTAACGCCGGCACCAAGATCGTCCAGATGGGCTACGGCCAGGACGGCGAAGTGGAAGACCTTGTCAACCAGGCCCAGGCCGAGGTCTACGCTGTGGCGGAAAAGCGCACTGCAGAGGACTATGTGGCGTTGAAGGACGTCATGGAATCCACCGTGGACGAGATCGAAGCTTCCGGTCACCGCGGCGAAGGCATGACGGGTGTTCCCACTGGCTTCTACGAGCTGGACGAACTGACTCACGGGCTCCACCCCGGCCAGATGATCGTCATTGCAGCGCGTCCTGCCGTGGGTAAGTCCACGTTCGCGCTGGACTTCGCCCGTTCTGCCGCCATCAAGAACAACCTGGCTACAGTCATGTTCTCCTTGGAAATGGGCCGGAACGAGATCGCCATGCGTCTTCTGTCCGCAGAGGCCACTATTGGTCTGCAAGACCTCCGTAAGGGCACCATCAAGGACGAGCAATGGTCCAAGATCGCCACCACCATGGGTCGCATGAACGATGCTCCGCTGTTCATCGATGACAGCCCCAACATGTCCCTGATGGAGATCCGGGCCAAGTGCCGCCGCCTGAAGCAGCAGCACGACCTCAAACTGGTGATTCTCGACTACCTCCAGCTCATGAGCTCCGGCAAAAAGGTGGAATCCCGCCAGCAGGAAGTTTCCGAGTTCTCGCGTGCGCTTAAGCTGCTTGCCAAGGAGCTCCAGGTTCCCGTCATCGCCCTGTCACAGCTGAACCGTGGTTCCGAGCAGCGCCAGGACAAGCGCCCCATGGTGTCCGACCTCCGTGAATCCGGCTCCATCGAGCAGGACGCCGACATGGTCATCCTGTTGCACCGTGAAGATGTCTACGACAAAGAATCGCCCCGCGCCGGCGAAGCGGACATCCTCATTGCCAAGCACCGTAACGGTCCCACCAAGGACATCGTTGTTGCTTTCCAGGGCCACTACTCGCGTTTTGCCAATATGGCAGGCGATGCAGGCGCTGGCGGCGGCGGCTTCTAGCCTCCACGGCATGGTCCGGGGCGACCAATGAGGGCCAGTAGTCTAAGTGGAGTCCGTGACTGCGGGCGCATCACTAAGAATTATTGGGGAAACACATGAAGAAAAATTCGCTGCTCGGATTCGGGGCATCGGCACTGGTAATTTTGGCTCTCACGGCGTGTGGTGGTGGTACCACGGCCGCACAGGAATCAACGTCGGCCCCGGCCAGCGAGGCTGCTACTTCGACGCCGACGCCCGTGAAGCAGTACACCAAGGAAGAGCTCATCGGATTGGTCGGGCAGGTCAAACTGGCGGATGGCACCAGCCCCGCCGTACTCTCCGGCGACGAGCTGCTGGCGCAGTATGACTCGATGGTTAAGGGATTCGCAGGAGCCACCATCGAACCCGCCGCCTGTAAGGATCCTTTCTTGCTGGGGGCGCCGCGCACCATCGACGGTTCCACGGCGGCCGGCACGACCCGGACCAAAGCCAACGGTTTCATCAGCAGTGTGTCGTTGACCTCCGGCGTCGATGCTGCCCGTCTCAAAGACGATTTGGAGAAGAGCAAATCCCAGGCGGAAGAGTGCAAGAAGGTGTCCTACTCCGCTGAAGGGCAAACGCTCACCACCTCCACTCAGAAGGTCGAAGGCGTGGGCAACGTGCCCGGAACCGAGGGTTTCAAGACCGTAATGGTGCTCCCTGATGGAAGAAAAGGCGCCATCTTTATTGCGCACGCGATTAAGGATGGTGTCTTGATCTCCGCCTCGGCAACTGCCGAAGATGGTGTGGCCGGTGGGCCGGAAGCAGCGGGCGCCCTCATGGACCAGGCAGCAGCGCTGATCAAGTAATTCTTGAATGTCCGGGCCGCACAGGCGGGAGCTTTCCCCGCCTGTGCGGCTTTTGGTTCCCCTAATGGGCGGCCGGAGCCAGGGCCTCCACCAGGAGGCGGTAGGTCTCCTCGATGTGGCCCCTGCGGCTCGGGATCACCGTGGCAGACGGGCGATCGTCCAAGCCGCTGGTGAGGTCCTGGTACATCGATTCCAACAGTCGCCGACCTCCGCCCTGCTCCACGATGGCGGTGACACTCGCATGCCAGGGATCGTCGCTGTCGTTGCGGGAATAGAACCTTTCAACGGAAGCCTCGCGCGTGTCCATGAGGACAATTTCCCTGAGGCTGGCTCCCACCCCTTCCGCGGCCTCCCGGAACAGCAGGACTTCATCTCCTGCGTCGAGATATTGCGGCATGATCACCGTGTGTCCGGCTGCCAGATGGGTGGTGGCCATGCTGAGCGCGATCGGGCGGACCAAATTTCCGGCGGTTTGGAAGTTTTCCTCCCAGCCTCCGATCAGGCAGCGCACTTGATCGACATCAAGGTTGAGGACGCCGGGATGCTCATTCGCGTACTTTCTGGCGAGCGTCGATTTCCCGATACCGGGCGGGCCGTTCAGGAGGATCAGTTCGTTCATGGAGGACACTGTAGAACATGAACGTCGGGCGCCATGCCTTGGTCATGACGTTGCCGACCGCGAAGGCGCCTTGGCTCGGGTCAGGTATAGGGTAGTGCGGCATGGGACTGCGACTTGTTCAAGTGAACTTCAAAGCCCGGGATGACTCTGCTCTCGGGAAGTTTTGGGCTGACGCCCTCGGATGGGGTACTTCCAGTGAGGGACCCGGTGTGACCAACGTTGAACCCGTGGGTTTCACGTGGCCTGACCCTTCAGCCATCTGCGTTGACGTCGTGACAGTTCCGGACCCGGAGACGGTGCAATACCGGGTGCATCTCGATCTCGCTACCACCTCTGCTGCCCACCAGGCGGAACTTATTGCGCGACTCAAGGAGCTCGGCGCGACTCCGGCCGATATAGGGCAGGGAGAGGTGCCATGGACGGTGCTGGCAGATCCCGAGGGCAACCTGTTCTGCGTGTTGGAACCCCGCCCGATCTACCAAGACACCGGACCTATTGCCACTGTGGTGGTCAATTGCGCAGATCCACGGGCCATGGCCACCTTCTGGAGCCGTGCCATGGACTGGACCCTCCACGAGGTGACGGATGAACACGCTAGGCTGCGTTCGTCCGCGGGGGTCGGGCCATATCTGGAGTTGCTCCGGACGGCGGACCCTGACTCATTGCAGAACCGAATACACCTCGACCTGATGCCCTACTCCGCTGACGATCAAGCGGCAGAAGTGGACCGTTTGCATACCCTGGGTGCCGTTGACGCTGACGTCGGCCAGGGCGACGTGTCATGGCGTTGCCTCGCGGACCCCGAGGGCAACGAGTTCTGTGTACTGCGGCCAGGCTGACGAACAGGCGAGGTGCCTAGCTGCCTTCGGCCAGCGGCAGCGTAAGGAACAAGTTCGTTGAGATCAACTTCTTCGATGAAGGAAGGGACTCCTTGTTTCGGGCCAGATCGATCAGGTCCTCGATGAAGGACTGCATGGCTATCAGTTCATGCTCCAGGGCCCCGGTAATGCGTTCCTTGCTGACCTGGGGAAGTTCGGAGTTCCGGAGCAGTGCTGCGTTGGTCCGCAGCGATGTCAGGGGCGTGCGCAGTTCATGGGAGGCGGCAGCGATGGCATGGCTGCAGCCGGGGCCAACCCGGCCGACGGTGGGCCTTCACCGATGACGGACAGCTCACGCGCGCTTCGATACTCAGGGTGAGCCGGCTCCCTTAGTTGCCCAACGTCAGTGGCCCGAAGCCTTCAACAGGTGATCCGGCAGCCGGTTTCCGGGTGCCCGCCCACGGATTTCCAGCAGTTCGCGGGCATGGGCGTGCAGCTTCTTGTCCTCCTCGGAGACTGGTACCCAGGACGGAATCGGCACGGCAGTGCCCGTTTCATCGCGCGCCACCATCACCGTGAGGCAATACGTGGTCAGGTTCATTTCGCGGGTCTTGGGATCTCCGGAGCGGACGTGGACTGCAATGTGCATGCCCTTGGCGCCGGTGTAGACGAGACGGGCTTCCACCTCTACGACGTGACCGATCAGCAGTGGCCGGTAGAAACGCACACCGCCGGAGAATACGGCCACAGTGTCCTTCCCGGCGTACCGGGAGGCGCACACGTAAGCGGCTTCGTCGATCCATTTCATGACGATGCCGCCGTGGACCTTGCCGCCCCAGTTCACATCTGTGGGGGACGCCATGAACCGCAGGACGACGCGCTCGGCGGTGCCGGCGTCGGTATATTCCTGGGCGTTCATCGCATTGACGATCTCCTCGCGGACCTCGATGCGCGCCAAGGCATGGTCTCGTTGCTCGATCTCTCCAGGCGTAGACGGCTCAAACTGGGGGACGGGAATCGGCTTGCCGTCGGGCCCCACTGCCACAAAGATCACCATGCACTGGCTGTGCATCGTCTCAGGGCCGCCCTTGGGATCACGCGAGCTGACCACGGTGTGGATGTGCATGGAAGAGCGGCCGGTGTAGACGATGGTGGATGTCACCTCTACCATGTCGCCGCTGTTGACCGGATCCGTGAAGTGGATGTTGCCCACATAAGCGGTGACACAATACGACTTCGACCAGCCCACTGCTGCTGCGTAGGCTGCCTTGTCCACCCACTCAAGGACCGTGCCGGCGTCGACTGACCCGCTGTGTCCGATGTCCATGGGAGCCGCGAGGAAGCGGAGGGTCACTGAATTGGCGGCGTCTTCGCTCATGCTTGGAATCTTACTGTCGGCAGGTTTCTGTTACGTGAGTAAGTCAGACCCGGCTGTCCGCGTGGACAGACACCTCATGTGCACCCGATCGGCGGCTCGAGTTGCACCATAAATGAGAATCAATATCATTTAAGTCATGCCTCATCACCCCACTCCCATGTCCCCTGTCCGCAGTACGCGCAAAAGCCGACTTCGCGCACAGCCGATTGCCGCCGTCGGGCTCTCTGCCCTCTTGCTGACAGCGTGCGCCGCCCCTGGTGGCTCAGCCGGCAACGCAGTCGACGCAGCGCCCCACGCCACCTCCGCACCCAGCGCAAAGGAGGCTGGGGCGCCGACTCCGCGGCTCGTTTACACCCACGACGCCGGCATTTCAGTTCTGGACGCTACCTCGCTTGAGCAGGTGGGAAGTGCGGAAATGTCCGGTTTCAACCGGCTCAACCCGGCCGGCGATGGCCGGCACGTCTTCGTTTCCACAGGCGACTCCTTCCGCCTCTTCGACGCAGGCGCCTGGACGGAGCCGCACGGCGACCACAGCCACCACTATGTGGCCGAGCCCAAGCTGACTGAGTTGGCGTTTGCGGCAGACAAGGCCGGTCACGTGGTGCTGCACGGAGACAAGACCGTGCTCTTCAGCGACGGTTCCGGGAAGGTGGAGAGCTTCCAAACCTCTGCGCTGGCCGCTGCAGTAGAGGATGGGAAGTTGCCCGCGACTGACGTCTACACAACGCCCGAGGCACATCACGGTGTGGCTGTGGAACTGGAAGACGGCAAGCTCCTGGTGACACTCGGCAAGGAGGAGGGGCGCTCGGGCATCGCGGTGCTGTCGGCGGGCAAGGGCCAGGACCGCAAGGAAGTAGTGCGCAACGAAGAATGCCCCGGAGTTCACGGCGAGGCCGTAGCCGCCAACGAAGCTGTAGTGGTTGGCTGCGAAAACGGGATGCTCATCTACAAGGACGGCGCCATTACCAAGGTTGCCAGCCCTGATGCCTACGGCCGGATGGGAAACCAGGCGGGGTCCGAAAAGTCGCCGGTCATTCTCGGTGACTACAAAGTGGACAAGGCAGCCGAGCTCGAGCGGCCCACGCGGATCTCCCTGGTTAATACTGAGACGGCCAGCCTGCAGTTGGTGGATATCGGCACCAGCTACTCCTTCCGTTCGCTCGGCCGCGGGCCCGCCGGTGAGGCGCTGGTACTTGGCACGGATGGCGGCCTGCGTGTGATCGATCCCCTGACCGGTACCGTTACGTCGACGATCCCGGTGGTTGGGGCTTGGGAAGAATCCACAACCTGGCAGGACCCGCGGCCAACGCTCTTTGTCCAAGGCTCGACGGCGTTCGTCACCGAGCCGGCCACTCGCACCATCCACGCGGTGGACTTGAAGACCGGCAAGGTGGCGAAGTCGGCGCAGGTGGAGCATGTCCCGAACGAGCTGACCGGCGTCAAGGGCTAGTCCCCTCAAATCCCCGATCCTCTCTCACATCCCGGTGCTTAAACGCCGACGGTCTCTCACTTTTCTCAAGAAAGTGAGAGACCGTCGGTGTATAGGGGCTGTTATGTGAGAGAGCGTCGGTGGGTGGTTTATGCCAGGACGCGGAGCTTGGATCCTGAACGGCCGAACAGTGCGGCGTCGGCGGAGATTTTGCCTGCGCCGGCCAGTGCGAGGGCCAAGGCGGCTCCGGCGAAGAGCAGCACCAGCTCGTACCCGCCGTTGCCGACGAAGACGCCGGCCGGCGCGTGCACCAGGAAGAGTGCGCCGAGCATGTTGACGGCCAGGAGCGCTGCGAACACGCGGGTAAGGAGCCCGATGATCAGCGCGATGCCGCCCACGAGCTCCAGGGTTGCAACAATCGGCGCCACGGCCGAGGCGCCGGGCACGCCCATTTGGGCGAAGGAGGCCTGGGTGCCTGCAATGGTGAATTCGTTGAACTTCTGCCAACCGTGCGCGGCGAAGAGAAATCCTGCAATAACGCGCAGGATGGTCAGGGCTGTGGTGGTCAAGCTGGACTTGTTCATACTTCAACCCTTCAGGAGTTAAGTTGAAGTGTCAACTAATCGTGGCTTTTTATGACCAAACTCCCAGCTACCTGACTTCGCGACGCTCAAGGTAGCGGGCATCCGGTTCTGCAAAACCGAACTGCTGGTACAGCCCATGTGCATCGCTGGTGTGGAGCATCCAGCGGAAGTTTGCCCCCGGCCCGGCGTCGATCATTTCCCGGACAATGGCCTTGCCCAGCGACTGGCCGCGCGCGGATTCGTGGACGTAAACGTCGGCCAGGTAAGCGATGGCGACGCCGTCGGAGAACGCCCGGGCGTAGCCCACCATGGCGCCGGTGCGGGAATCGTAGGCACCCACGATCCGCCAAGCGTTGTCCAGCTGTGCTTCAACATCGGCGCGAGTGCGCCACCTCCCCCAGTAGACGTTGGTGGAGAGTTCATTCCAGAGCCAATCGCGATCAACGCGGTCCTTGTCTGCGGAAAGAACGTAGGTCATCGCGCAGCCCCCTTGGTCCGAACGGGACGGCTGCCGCGGGGCTTCGCCTGAAGCCATGGTTGCAGCAGCCGGGTGGTGATCGGCAGGAAGATGTACGTCATCAACGGCGTGAGGATCACGATGTTCAAAAGAACCGCGAACACCAACGGCCAGTCCTGGGTCAACGGATGCAGCAGGAAGTTGGCCAGCAGACTCAAGGGGAAGAACGGCAGGAAGATGCTGATGGCCTGCTTCCAACGCGGCGGCACCACCGTTTCGGGCACCACCACCGAGACGTCGCCAGGCCGCGAAAACCAGCCCTCAATTCCCGTGTGACGCTCCACGCGGGTGGTCTCCATCATGTCCCTGGCGCTGTCGATCCACCAGCGCCGTTCCTCGGAGTCTTCCCACTCCTGCAGCGACTCGGCGTCAGCAAAGCGATAGAGCATGTGCCATTCGGTGGAGTCCACCCCATTGCGAACCCACCCCGACCCCAGGTATCCCGGCCATTCGCGGGCGAGTTCCTGGCCGGCGTGGGCCCACGCGTTGGCTTGGCGGGTATAGCCCGGCAGGATGGTGCGGGCGACGGAAACGGTGACGGGATGCTCGTGTGACACGGCCCAAATGTACCCGGCCATCGGCGGACTAGGCTTGTTTAGTGCCACAAACCACAATTACCCCCACGCGCTCCAACGCCCGCGAGATCCTCCGCCTGGCCGTCCCCGCGTTCGGCGCGCTCATAGCCGAGCCGCTGTTCCTGCTGGCCGACTCCGCAATCGTTGGGCACCTGGGCGTCGACCAGCTGGCCGGTGTAGGGCTCGCATCCACTATTCTGCATACCGCAGTGGGGCTGATGGTTTTCCTGGCGTATTCGACGACGCCGGCAGTGGCCCGGGCGATCGGCGACGGCAAGTTGGGCAAGGCTTTGGCGGCAGGTCGCGACGGCGTGTGGCTGGCGCTGCTGCTGGGCCTGGTCCTCGCGGTGGTTGGCTTTGTGGCGGCTGAACCGCTGGTTGGCTTCATGGGAGCCACTGGAGACGTGAGGCAGTTCGCCGTCGACTATTTGCGCTGGTCCATGCCTGGCCTGGCCGCGATGCTGCTCATATTCGCCGGTACCGGCGTCCTCCGTGGGCTCCAGGACACCCGGACTCCCTTGCTGGTGGCCACTGCTGGTTTTGCATTGAACATCGCCCTCAACCTGTTCCTGGTCTACGGACTGAACCTCTCGGTAGCTGGCTCGGCGATCGGCACCAGCATTGCGCAGTGGGCCATGGCGGCGGTCTATCTGGTGATGGTGAGCCGGAATGCGCGGCAACACGGCGTGTCCTTGAAGCCCGACTGGCATGGCGTTCGCGCCATGACCAAGGTGGGTTCGTGGCTCATGCTGCGCACCCTGAGTCTCCGCCTTGCCATCCTCGCCACGGTTCTGGTGGTCACCGCCCAAGGTGCCGTGAATCTCGCGGCACACCAGTTGGCCATGACCATTTTCTCGTTCCTCGCGTTCGCCCTGGATGCCCTGGCGATTGCCGCGCAAGCCTTGATCGGCAAGGAACTCGGCGCCAGGAACGCCCAACGCGTCCGTGAGCTGACCCGCACCATGATCCGCTGGGGCCTGGGATTCGGCGTGATCACCGGTGCGCTCCTTGCCATTGCGGCACCCTGGGCCGGTTACCTCTTCACTCCCGACGCCGGTGTCCGCTCCGCCCTCACCGTCGCTCTCTGGGTCCTGGCGGTCGGGCAGCCGCTGGCGGGCTATGTCTTCGTCCTGGACGGAGTCCTCATCGGTGCCGGCGACGCGCGCTATCTGGCGATTGCCGGCGTCGTCAATCTGGTGGTCTACCTGCCGCTGCTGGTGGCCATCCACCAGTTAAGGCCCGACGGCGAGACGGGGCTCCTCTGGCTGTGGGCCGCGTTTGCGCTGGGCTACATGCTGGCCCGCGGCGTGACTTTGGGGCTTCGCGCACGCACTGATCGATGGATGGTGCTGGGTTCCCACTAAACTGGACGGGTGACTCTCCCAGCGACTCCTGCCCAGACTCCTTCTGCCTCCGCGGCCGGACTCTGGAAACCCGTGCTGATCCGTGCCACGGTGGCACTGCTGTTTGGTGCGGTCACCATCTTCTGGGCTTCCCCGTCCGTGCACGTCCTGGCGTGGGCCGTGGGCCTGTATTTGCTTGCGACTGCCGGGGCCGTGTGGATGTCCCGGGCTTTGCCGGTGGCGGTGCCTGCCGTGATGGCGCTCGGCGGAATTGGCGCCCTGGTCACCCAGTCTGATGCGGGCGTCGCCCTTTCGGCCATGCTGGCGCTGCTGGTGCTGGGCCTCCTGGAGGTGGTGCACGGCATCCGGAAGCGCGATTCCCTGGCGCGCGACTGGCTTGTTTCCGGCGTCATTTCCGTGGGCACGGCTGTTTTGCTGCCGTTCTTCACCTCGCTCGGGGCCCATGCGCTGCTGGGTGTCACCGGCGGCGGGGCCATCATTTCCGGCGTGCTCTGGATTCTGTCGGGGCTGACCTTGCGGCACGACGCCAAGGCAACCTCCGGTGGCACGGCCCAGGCCACTGCTCCCGGCGCTTCGCCCGAGGCCGTAAACTAGTAGCTGGACGTTCTACTCGTTGTAGAACTTTTGCAGACCGGCGGACACGAACCGCCATCATTGGAGGAATGACCGTGGCTGACCAGACACCAGGAGAACCGCGCAAGATGCGGACCTCGGTCAAGGGACCCCTCATGTTCTCCGCGTTCTTTGCAGTACTGGCCTTCGTGGCCGTGCTCATCTTCGCTTCGGGCGGCAGCGCAAAGGCCCCGCGGTTCGACCTCGCCTTCACCGGTGCCGGCATCGCGTTCATCGTGAGCCTTGTTGTGGCGGCCATGCTTTCCATGAGCCACAAGGAAAATGCCGACCACCTCGGGAAGGGCTCCGGGGTGAACCTCAGCTCCAAGCGTCCCGGCCACGGCGGACCGGCTGCTCCGGACGACCAGACTGAAACGCCCGACGCCGGCCGCTAACCTTCCAGCGCTTCCCCACGGTGGTGGGGGAGCGCTTTTTTGCGCGTGTGTGGCATTCCGCTGGCAGTCCCGAGGTCGATGGTCTCCGGCGATCGTGTGACGTGGTCGGAGAGGGTGGCTCAAGCGAAACGGTCATGCCTCGTCTGAAGGCAATTGCTGCAGCCGCCAATCGATGATCTCCTGAAGGAGCGCGATGGGGAGCGGGACGTTGTGGGGCAGTTGGATGGCGTGCTCGGTGGTTCCGTAGTCGCTCAAAGCCGTTGAGAAGTGCGTGATCGCCTGCGGTGTGGGGTAGAACCCGACGTGGCGCTTTGTTCCGGTGAAGAAGAACAACGGCTCGACGCCGAGTTTGAAAGTGGGCATGCGCCAGCTGATCGATTCCACCGTTTCAGCCGGTACGGCCGACTTGATCATCTGGTACACGGTCAGCAATCGTTGCTGTACATCGCCGTCGTACTGGTCGATGTACTCGCTGATGGAACTCGCTGTCATGGTGGATGTCCTCTATATCGACCGCATGGATAGCGCCATTATGCCCTTTTACTCGCCCTCGGCTGCCTTCCTTGCCCGGTAGGCGGCAACGTGGACTCGGTTGGCGCAATTACCGGTGTCGCAGTAGAGCTTGGACCGGTTGCGGCTGAGGTCCAGCACAACGGCGTCGCAGTCCTCGGCCGCGCACACGCGCATGCGGTCCATTTCCTTGCCGCGGATGACGTCGACGATGGCCATGGCTGCCTCGGTGCCCATCCGGTCTGCCAGGGGAGCATCAGGCGTGGTGGCGTGGAGGTGCCAGTCCCAGTGGTCATGCTTCACCAGTTGGGGGAGCGCCTTGGCATCGATCAGCAGCTTGTTGACGGACTTGGCCGCCGTATCCTCGTCGGCACTCCAGAGCGCTGCGAGTTCGCTGCGGAGACGCTTGATACTGGTCAGTTCCGCAGGGGAGTTAACCCTGGAACCCGTGAACTCTTCGGCGTCCAGAAAGGCGTTGAGGTCCTCCAGCGTGGCGAGCGATTCCTCTCCGTTGGCGGCAGTGTTGATGAGATTGACGACGCTGCGAAGGGCAATTTCGGTGTCAGGCGCAAAAAGCACTTTGACTCCTTACAAGTTCCGGGAGTACTGTCATGACCATAAGCCCACTTTACTCCTGACAGGAGGCTGCTGTGTCAGCTCCAACGACGAAGGCTGATGCACAAGGTTTCCTGGCATCAGGACTCGGCATCGCACTCTTTTCTTCCGCTGTCTTTGGCACGTCCGGCTCGTTCGCCAAATCGATGCTGGAAACCGGGTGGTCACCCGGAGCTGCTGTTGCCGTGCGCC
This sequence comes from Paenarthrobacter sp. OM7, assembly GCF_029873575.1. NCBI lineage: Bacteria > Bacillati > Actinomycetota > Actinomycetes > Micrococcales > Micrococcaceae > Paenarthrobacter > Paenarthrobacter sp. OM7. The sequence goes on along the minus strand of NZ_CP123579.1, from coordinate 4,626,473 downwards.
TCACCGGTGCCGCGCTGATTCTGTTGATTCCCGCCGTCGTGGTCCTCCGCGGCCGCTGGCACCAACTCAAGGACAACTGGCTGACCATCCTGTTGTTCGGCTTGATCGGCGTCGCAGGATGCCAACTGTTCTACTTCAACGCCGTCGCGCGGTTGTCCGTGGGTGTCGCCCTGTTGCTGGAATACCTGGCCCCGGTGATGATCGTTTTGTGGCTGTGGATCGCAAGCCGCCGCCGGCCCCGGGCACTTACCTCCGTGGGCGCACTCCTGTCACTGGGTGGCCTGGTCCTGGTGCTCGACCTGACCGGTGCCGTAAAGGTGGACTTCATCGGTGTTCTTTGGGGCATGGCCGCGGCCGTGTGTCTGGTGATCTACTTCTTCATCACCGCCAAGGAGAACGACACCCTGCCTCCGCTGGTGCTCGCGTCCGGCGGGCTTATGGTGGGTGCGCTGGTGATGTGGCTGGTCGGCCTGCTGGGTTTGCTGCCCATGACGTTCAGCACCGCCGATACAACCCTCGGACCTTGGACAACGCCGTGGTGGGTGTCCGCCGTCGGACTCATCATCCTGGCCACTGTCCTTGCCTATGTTTCCGGGATCATGGCCGCGCGGAGCCTGGGTTCCAAAGTGGCATCGTTCGTGTCCCTGACCGAAGTTCTGTTCGCGGTGATCTGGGCATGGTTGCTGCTGGGCGAACTCCCTGGCCCCATCCAGTTGCTGGGCGGACTCTTCATTGTGGGCGGCGTAGTCCTGGTCCGCGTCGATGAGCTCCGGGGAGACCGACGCGCCGCTAAAGGCCAGCCCGCTGAGGCTGCGGCCCGGGTCCTGGACCACCCGAACGACGTCGAACCCGTCCCGTCAGGGTCCGTCACCAAAGCGCCCCGCAGCTAAGCCGGCGGACCTTAAAAGCAAAGAACCCGGACGCTTGCGCGTCCGGGTTCTTCCCAACTGTCTTAGTTGGAGGCCTGCTGCTGCTGCTCAGCGTTCTTCTGAGCGCGATCGCCGGCTTCGCGAAGTGCGTCGGCAACCTTCTTCAGGTTCGAAGCGTGCTGGCTGTCCCACTCGCCGCGGAACTTGTCAGCGTCCGGGCCCTTCCAGTCGGTGCCGTCAAGTGCACCCTTGAGCTGTGAACGCTGCTGCTCGATGTTCTCGGCACCTGCCTTCAGCTTGTTACCGAGCTGACGAAGCTGATCAACATCTGCACCCCAAATAGCCATGAGATTCTCCTTCATTTGTTCGGACCCGAGCTCTTCGGCATCCCCAGCGGCCTCCGGCTCATCCGGAAGATCCAATAACTAAAACCTATCCCGGGAATCCAAAAACCGTCGATGGGCACCCCTCCCCATACAGCACTGCCCATAGTTAGCATGGGGTTATGTGCCGCAATATCAGGACCCTGCATAACTTCGAACCGCATGCTACGAACGCCGAAGTGGAGGCCGCAGCGCTGCAATACGTGCGCAAGATCAGCGGATCCACCAAGCCTTCCAAAGCCAACGAGGAAGCCTTCGCCGAGGCGGTCCACGAGATTGCCCACATTACGCAGCATCTCCTGGACTCCCTGGTGAGCCACGCTCCGGCGAAGAACCGGGAAGAGGAAGCAGCAAAAGCAAAGGCCCGGTCGGCCGTCCGTTTCGGGACGGCCTAACCAGGCCCCTGTTCGCTTTCCGGGTCTATTTCCCGAACGACCGCAGTCTCAGCGAGTTCGCTACCACCAGCACTGAGCTCGCTGCCATCGCTGCGCCGGCGATCATCGGGTTCAGGAATCCGAGGGCTGCCACCGGGATGCCGATCGCGTTGTAGAAGAATGCCCAGAACAGGTTGGTCTTGATGGTGGACAGGGTCTTGCGGGACAACTCAATCGCCTGCACCAGCTGACCAAGGTCGCTGCCCATCACCGTGAGGTCTGAGGCTTCGATGGCGACATCCGTGCCCGAGCCCATGGCGATGCCAAGGTCCGACTGTGCCAAGGCTGCAGCGTCGTTGACGCCGTCACCGGCCATGGCCACCGTAGCGCCGGAAGCCTGCAGCTTCCTGACAGCCTCGACCTTGCCCTCCGGCAGAACACCGGCGAATACGTCCTCAGGCGAAATCCCGACGGCGGCAGCCACCTGGGCGGCCACGGCAGCGTTGTCCCCGGTCAACAGGATGGGGCGGATGCCCAGGTCCTTCAACTTCTGGATTGCTGCTGCCGAACCGGGCTTGATGGTATCGCTCAGGCTGATAATGCCGGCAGGCTGGCCGTCGACGGCAACCCAGATCGCCGTGGCACCACCGTTTTCCTCCGCGGTAAGTGCTTCACGGTGACTTGAGTCGAGCGTAACGCCGTTCTCCTCGAGCCAGCCGGAGCGCCCGACGACGACAGTCCTGGTCACCCCGTCCAGCCCAACGGTTCCCCGGACGCCGCCGCCCGGAGCGGAACCGAAGCCCTCAACGCGAGGCAGGCTGCCGGCGTCGTGCAGTGCTTCTTGCGCCGAGGCGGCAATCGCGTGGGCGATCGGGTGCTCGGAAGCGGCTTCCACGGCTCCTGCCAATGTCAGGACGGTGGCCGCTGAATGGCCGTTCAGTGCGACAGTGTGGTCGACTGCGAGCTTGCCGCTGGTTACGGTGCCCGTCTTGTCCAGCAGGATGGTGTCCACGTGCCGGGTGTCCTCAAGGACCTGTGGGCCCTTGATGAGAATGCCCAGCTGAGCGCCGCGGCCCGTTCCCGTCAGCAGACCCACAGGAGTGGCCAGGCCCAAGGCGCAGGGGCAAGCGATAACCAGGACAGCGACCGCGGCCGTGAAGGCTGCGTTGAGGTCACCCGAGAAGAACAGCCACAACAGGAACGTGACCAGGGCAATCACCAAAACGATCGGCACAAAGACCGAACTGATCCTGTCCGCGAGCCGGGCAATAGGTGCTTTCCCGGTTTGTGCCTGGCTGACCAGGCGACCCATCTGGGCGAGCGTCGTGTCAGAACCAACACGGGTTGCACGCACCAGCAGGCGGCCGGACGTGTTGATGGTAGCGCCTGTCACCGCGCTCCCGGGTCCAACCTCGACCGGCACCGATTCGCCCGTCACCAGTGAAGCGTCGACGGCGGAAGCACCATCAGTGACCACGCCGTCAGTGGCGATCTTCTCGCCCGGGCGGACCACAATGAGGTCGTCCACCAGGAGTTGATCGGCCGGAATCTTCTGCTCCACACCGTCCACCAGGATCGTGGCATCCTTGGCACCCAGATTCAGCAGGGCCTTGAGTGCATTGCCGGCCTTGGCCTTCGCGTTCGCCTCGAGGTAGCGCCCCAGCAGCAGGAACGTGGTGACCACGGCGGCGACCTCGAAGTACAGCCCGCCGCCGGACATGCTCTCCATGCCGGGGTGTTCAGTCATCCGGGGGTCCGCGAACAACTGCCACGCAGAGTAGAGGTACGCGGCGATCACACCGATGGACACCAGCGTGTCCATGGTGGAGGCGAAGTGGCGGGCGTTGACGGCAGCAGCCCTGTGGAACGGCCAGGCAGCCCAACTCACCACCGGCAGGGCCAACGCCCCGACAACCCAACCCCAGTTTGCGAACTGGAGGGCGGGGATCATCGAGATGGCGAAGACTGGAACGGTCAGGAGGGCGGCGACGATCAGGCGGGGCCGGAGCGTCGATGCGGAGGGGCCGTGCTCCATGTGATTTTCGTGCCCGGCATCATGCTCTGATTCCGGAGCCTCGTTGCCGTGGTGGTGCTCATGGGGACGGGGTTCGCGGGCGTGGGGCGTTGGGGCTTGGCGGACGGTGGCTTTGTAGCCTGTGGCGTTGACCGTGTCGACGATCTGCTGGTCCGTCACGGTTGCCGGGACGGTGACATGGGCTGATTCGAGGGGCAGGTTGACGCTTGCCTCGACGCCTTCAAGTTTGCCCAGTTTCCGTTCCACTCGATTGACGCACGAGGCGCAGGTCATGCCCTCGATGTCCAGTTCAATGACCCTGTGTGCAGGTTGGTTGAAAGTCTCCTGGGTACTCAAGAGGACTCCTAAGCTTCGTTGGCTACCACCAGGTAGCCGGCTTCTGCCACGGCTTCGCCAATTTCAGACGGCGAGAGCTCCTTGGTTGAGGTGATGGTTACGGTGGACAGCCCACCGGGGTTGAGGTCTACGGCCACGTTTTCGACGCCGGTGAGAGACTCAAGTTCTTCGCTCACGCTGGAGACGCAGTGGCCGCAGGTCATGCCGGAAACGTTGACGTTGGTCTGGATGGTCTGGCTCATGGAGCGCTCCTTGGTGGTGAGTTGAATGGTGTGGTGGTTGTTGGCGGAATTACCGCAGCAGGCGCCCGATGGCATCGGTGGCCTCCTTCACTTTGGCGTCGATCTGTTCGGCGCGGGCTTCCGGGTTGGGCTCGGAGGCAGCACCGACCACACAGTGGCCGATGTGCTCCTCTACGAGTCCAAGGCTGACGGCATGGAGGGCCTTGGTGGCGGCGGCCACTTGGGTCAGGATGTCGATGCAGTACTTGTCGTCCTCCACCATCCGCGCGATTCCGCGGACTTGCCCCTCGATCCGTTTCAATCGTTTGAGGTAGGCATCCTTGTTGCTGGTGTACCCGTGGGGTGCGGCGTGCTCCGGTTCCACGTTGATGGTGGGTGCATCAGGTTGGCCAATGCTCAGATCTGGCGTGCTCATGACACAAACTTATACCCCATGGGGGTATAAAGCAAGTACCCCCTAGGGGTATAACTTGACTGTTTCTAGAGCAGGGCGGTCATGCCATTCCAGCCCTGTCCGATCCGGACGGTAGGCAGCCACGCTCCACCGCTGGCGCTCGGGTACAAGAAGAGTGAGCCGCTGCCATCGCGGGCCACAATGTCCGGCCGCCCGTCACCGTTGAAATCTCCTGGGGCGACGATGGATGTCATGCTGTTCCAACCCTCACCGACCTTCTGGCGGTCCCATGCCCAGCCTCCGGTGCCGTTCCCGTTGTAGAGCCAGAGAACACCGGATCCGTCACGGGCAAGGACATCGGGGGTGCCATCGCTGTTGAAGTCACCTGAGCCAACAATTGCCGTCAGCGCGTTCCAGCCGGTCCCTAGGTTGGTCCTGGGCAACCAATCTCCCCGACCGTCGCCGGGGTACAGCCAGAGGGTCCCGGAAGTATCGCGGGCGAGGATGTCGGCGGTGCCGTCCCCATTGAAGTCCCCTGGCGTAACGATGGCCGTGATGGCATTCCAGCCCGACCCGACGTGAACCCGCGCCAGCCAACCACCCGCCCCGTTTCCCGGGTACATCCACAGGTGGCCGGCACCATCGCGGGCAAGAACGTCCGGTTTCTTGTCGCCGTTAAAGTCGCCTGGACTGACGACGGCGGTCATGGAGTTCCACGCCGAACCCACTTGGGTGCGGGGGAGCCATCCGGCGGCCCCGTTTCCCGGGTAGAGCCACAAGACACCCGAAGCGTCGCGGGCCAACAGGTCCGTCTTTCGATCACCGCTGAAGTCGTTTTTCAGGGGTGTGGGGCTGTTCCCGTCAATGATCGTTACGGACCCTTGCCAATTGCTTGCGTAGATTTTGTTGGTGGCCTCATTAACGGCCAGGGTGCCCGTAAAGGGGTGTGACAGTGTGGAGAGAGCAAAACTTTTACCATCGACCACCGTGGTGCCCCTGTACCCGGCCTCAAAATACACCTTGTTGGTGGTTCCGTTGACGGCAATCGCTCCTGGCGCCGCGCCGGTTCTGATATCGACCCGCCCCGGTCCGCCGTCGTCGAATATCGCCAGCAGCCCGGTCCGCGATGAAATGGTGCCATCCCCCAGGGAAGTCCGGCCGAAGTAGACCCGATTGTTCTTTTCATCCACGGAGAGGGACGTGGGGCTGGCGTTGAGATCGGAGAACATCCCGCCTGCCTGGTTTGTGGCTCCATCAACAACTTCCAGCGCTGCATACTGCCGCGCCCGTACGGCGACGTATATCTTGTTGGTCACCTGATTGACGGCCAAGTAACTCGGCATTGCATTGGTGCCCAGGTCAATGCGAGTCACGGCGTTGGTTGAAGTGTCGATGACATTGAGGCCACCTCCACCCAGGGTATACAGCCGATGGGTCACCTGATTGATGGCCAGCGTACTGACCGATCCGGAGTTGATGATGGAGCTGGCGTTGGTGCTTCCGTTAATGACGGAAACGCCGTCAAGGGTGCCCGCGTAGATCTTGTTGGTCTTCTGGTCGATGACCAGCTCTCCGGGAGCGGCGCCCACCGTAACTTTGGCGACGGCATGAGTGGCACCGTTGACAATAGCCACGGATCCCGGCGCGGATGGGTCACTTTTGAGGCTGAGGTAGATCTTGTTGGTCGCAGTGTTAACCGCGACAGCCACCGGGGTGCTCCCCGTTGCTATTTTGACTGTGGCCTGTGTTTTTCCATTAATGACGGTCAGCCCATCGCGGGTAGTGACATACACAGTATTGGTGACGGGGTTGACCGCTACGTCGCTGGCTTCGGGCCCCACGTCGATGATGTCCGCGACGATGTCTGCCGCAGCAGGAGAAGTTGGGATCCCGGAAATCAACAACGACGCCACTCCGGCTGCCGCAACCAAAGTGCCCCAGCGGGACCGCCCCCGGTCAGCAAAGCGGCGCACAGGCGTTCCTGAAACACTGACAACAGTTCCCACTGCAATCCCCCCAAAGTGCCAAGACGCTTCCCCCGCGCCTGGGCCGGAGTCTACCCCGCACTTGGGCCGCGGAATAGCCCTCGACGGCGGGACGCACCAGACGCGCCTCAGGCAGCACCCAGGTGTTCTGGCCTTTGCCGGAGGACCGGCACTACGATGAATTTCTGATCAACCCACCGGCCACACGTGGCTTTGCGGACCCGTTGGTGACGGCACACGGTGAACTGGGACGGGGAGGGGAAATGGCGGTTTTCGTACTGATTCATGGCGGCGGTTCCACGGCATGGGACTGGCACTTGGTCAAGCCCTTGCTCGAATCGGCGGGCCATGAGGTCATCGCGGTCGACCTCCCTATTGAAGACGACGGCGCGATGCTTGAGGACTACACCCGCGCGGCAACCAGGGCGGCGGACGGCGCGCGGCACACCATAGTTGTGGGCCACTCGCTGGGTGGCTTTACGGCACCCTTGGTCAGCAATGAACTCACGTCCGACGGCCTGGTGTATCTCTCGGCCATGATTCCCATGCCTGGCGAGACCTTCGGCGACTGGTGGACCAATACCGGGCATAACCGCGAGACCATCCCCGAAGAGTCGTTCTTCAACCTGGTTCCTGACGATCTTGCACAGCAAGCCCGGGACAAGGAGCGCGATCAGCAAGGTGCCTGGATGTCAGGGCCTTGGCCTGGCCAGCATCCGGACGTGCCCACACTGGCCATTCTGTGCCGGGACGACCTGTTCTTTCCAGCGCCCTTCATGCGGCGCCAAGTACAGGATCGGCTGGGAATCGAACCGGTGGAAATCCCGGGCGGCCATTACGCCACGCTGAGCCACCCGGGCGCTGTGGCGGCGGTGTTGAACCAGTTCGCCCAGCAGTTGCTTAGACAAGCACAGGAGCTGGTCATCCGCGAATCGGCCTGAGCCGGGCACCGCGAGGCACCAGCCCCCAACGCATAGGCTTGGACCATGCTGAACCTGGTCCTTGGACTTCTCTTCGCGGGGCTCTTCCTTGCCTCCTACCAGTCCGATCGGCGCAGGCTCCGCAACGGGGTGCTGCTCCTGGTGGCGGTATGGCTCCTGTTGCAGGCCATACTGGACTTCCTGATCGACCTGAACCCGTGGTTCGAATGGCTGAACCTGGTGGTAGTGGTGGTTCCGGTGGTGAGCATCTTCGTGTTCGCCGGCTTCCTGATCGCCAACGGGATCACCATGGTCCGCAGGGAAGGCCCCGGCATCAGCAGCTTTCTGCCTATTGCGGTGGGGCTGGCGGTGTTCCTCGCCCCGGTGGTCGCGTTCCTCTTTGTCCTGAGCGGGCAGCCCGTCCTGGCAGGCCTCGCTGCGTTGGCCTTCTTCCTCTGCGCTTACCTGGGCTGCGCCTTTGTGGTGTTCCTCGGGTATGCCCTGGTGTATTCAAGGATGCGGTTCAGCGCGAATCCGGCGGCCGTCATTGTCCTGGGTTCCGGTTTGATCGACGGCAAAGTCCCGCCGTTGCTCGCCGCGCGCCTGAACAAGGCTTTGGAAATTTACGACGGCGGCGCACCGGTCAGGCCGGTCCTGGTGCCTTCCGGGGGTCAAGGCCCGGATGAACCCCGGCCCGAGTCCACGGCAATGAAGGAGTATCTGGTGGCAAAGGGCGCTGCCTCCGGCGACGTGCTGGAAGAAAACCAGGCCACCACCACCCGCGAGAACCTGGCCTATTCCGTAGCCCTGTTGGCTGAAAAGGGAATCCAAGGGCCCTTGCTGGTGTGCACCAACAACTACCACGTACTCCGCGCTGCCCTCCTGTCCCGACGCCAGAAGATCAACGCGGAGGTAGTGGGTGCTCCGACCGCCAGGTACTTTGTGCCCAGCGCTTTCCTTCGCGAGTTCGTGGCCGTGATGAGGGACAACCGCCTGACCAACATGGTCCTTTGCCTGCCGATGTTCGGGGTTGCCCTGCTCATCACGGTCGCACTGATGAACTCGTCGGTGGTGTGAGCCTTTTAACCATTCAACCTGGGCCTTACGGCTTGGGCAGCCCCGTGGTGAACGTGTGGCTCCATTCGGTGACGGCGCCGTCGGTAAAGACGTACCCCTTGCCGCGGACGGCAGTGACTGTCACAGTGCCCTCAGGCTTCTTGTACGTTCCGGCCGCGATTTCCTTGCCGTCAACCAGGTAGACCACGCCGTCCACCGCCGGGACCGTGTACGAGTCCTGCCCGCGGCCCGGCTTGTCCGTGAAGGTGACCGTTGCCGGCGTCGCGGTGTCGTAGTGGAGGCCGAAGCCCAAAGGCAACAGGACGCCGTCGCCGTTTGCCTCCGGTATGTTGACCGGAAGCTTGCCGCCGGGGTTCACCGCCCCTGAAATGGCACGGACGGCACCGTGGAAATTGACGTCCTTGACCCCGTAACTGTTGAGCACGGCGTCGGCGCCGGGGAAGACGCTGATGTCGTAGGGGTTGCGTGTGGCCACAACGATGACGGGGGTCCCAGTGGCTGCCAGCTCCGCCACCATCTGCTGCTGCGCAGCGTTGCCGGTTGCGTTGTACGAAGCGAAGACCACGGCATCCACGGTGCCGGCTGCGGCTACCGCACGTGCGCGGTATGCCGAGGACGGGGAAGCCCCATCCTCGTAGTCTTCAGTGACCGTAAATCCCTGCTCCTTGAGCATCGGTCCCGCGAGCTCCGGCCAGGCTGAACCGGCCCCCACCATGAGTACCGAGCTGCCGGATGCGAGGGGCAGGACCTTGCCCTCATTGCGGAGCAGGGTCACTGCCCGGTCCGAGATCAGCTTGGCCGTGGCCAGATTCTCTGCACTTCCAACAAGGGTGTCCACAGCGTTGGGGTCTGCCATCGGTTGCTCGAAGACACCCCGCTTGACCTTCCACTCGAGGATCCGCCGGACGGACTCATCAAGGCGGCTCTCGGCGAGCTCTCCGGACTCGACGGCGGCACGGACACCTGCGAACGAGGCGTCCACATCGGGGGAGTTAAGCAGGATGTCAGAGCCGGCCTGGATGGCCTTGACGGCTATTTCTTCCTGGGGCCATTCGGCGGCCATAGCGGCCATATCCAAGGCGTCGGTGGTGACCAGGCCCTTGAAGCCCAGCTCATCCCGAAGCAATCCTGTGAGGACCTTGTGGGACAGGGTGCCGGGCATCTCTGCGTCGATGGCCTCCACAATGATGTGCGCTGTCATGACCATGTCCACGCCACCGTCAATGGCGGCTTTGAAGGGTTTCAGGTGCTGGTTCAGGGTCTCCCGGTCGTAGGTGACGGTGGGGAGCCCGTAGTGGGAATCCACCGAGGTATCGCCGTGGCCGGGGAAGTGTTTGGCTGCCGCGCCGACGTTGTGTTCCTGGATGCCGTCGATTTGCGCCACACCGAGCGCGCTGACCAACGCGGGATCTTCGCCCATGGAGCGGATGCCGATCACGGGGTTGTCCGGGTTGGAGTTGAGGTCCAGCACCGGTGCGAAGTCCACGTTGATGCCCATGGCACGCATCTCAGAGCCCAGGATTTCGCCCTGCGCCCTCGCAAGTTCCGCGTCTGCCGTAGCTCCCAACGCCATATTTCCCGGGAGAACGGTGGCCGGCGGTCCGATGCGGGCAACCAGGCCGCCTTCCTGGTCGATGGTGACCGCCAGCGGAATGCCGGTTCCGTCCTGGCCCACCGCGGCTTCCTGCAGGCCGTTGGACAGCCCCGCAACCTGCCGGGGGTTGTTGGTGTTCCCGGACCACGCGAAGTAGAGGACGCCGCCAAGGTTGTACTTGGCTACGACTTCCGCCGGAGTATTGACGCCGTAACGTGCTTGGTTGCTTGCCGCCATGGACGTGTCATCGGCCGAGGATCCGTAAACGTGGGTCCAGGTCATCTGGCCGATCTTTTCGTCCAGCGACATGCCGGAGATCATTGCCTCGATGTCCGGTGAGGCGGTGACCGTCGTCGTGCGTGCCGTGGTGGGGACTTCCGCCACTGCAGCGCCGGCGCCCGTCACCACCCCCGCGCCCGTCATGAGCAGCGCCGTGGCGGCGGCCGTCATCAAGGTAGTTCCTTTTCTGAGCATGTGAATTCCCATCCCAATCGTCACAGTATTTCCGGCTGGCCTAGCGTGGCCCGTTGTAGAGGAGGTATTGGCGGGTATCGCGGACGAACTGACCCAGTTCCGCCCGCCAGCTGTCCGTGATGGTGCGGGCGTCAGCACCGGCGTCGAGCTGTTCGGCAAAGCGGGCGGACCCGCTCAACAGCCCCATCCAGCGTCCGGCGTCGCCGCGCCACGCGAAGCCCGGGTACAACCGTTTGGCTTCCACCAGCATGTGGGTGCCGACTTCCAGGGCCTCAACGCGGGCAGGATCGATGATGTGCACCTGGACTCCGCCGCAGATGACCCCCTGGTTCTTGGAGAGCGTGGGCTGGAAGTAGGCCTCGCGGAAGGTGACGCCGGCGAGGCCCTTGCCGTTGAGCGCCTCGGCCCAGCGGTAATCCACGTAGGGGGCGCCGATCAGTTCGAACGGCCGGGTAGTTCCGCGGCCTTCGGACATATTGGTGGCCTCGAAAAGTGCCGTGCCCGGGTACAAGAGGGCGGTCTCCGGTGTGGGCATATTGGGGCTCGGCAGGATCCACGATGCCCGGTTATCCGGGCCGGTCATCTCGCGGCGCCACCCCTGTACTTCAACCACGTGGAGGTCTTGAAGGGGAGCGAGGCCCACGGCCGGCAAATGCACCGCGTTGAAGTACTTGGCGAGCTCACCCACGGTCATGCCGTGCTGGAGTGCGATGCCCAGTTTTCCCACTCCGGACTCGAATCCGCGCTGCAGGACCGGCCCCCTTGCCTGCCCGCCGATCGGGTTGGGACGGTCCAGGACGACAAACCTGGCACCCGTCCGGGAGGCGGCCTGCATGGCACCCCACATGGTCCAGATGTAGGTGTAGAACCGCGCCCCCACGTCTTGGATGTCGAAGCAGATGGTGTCGACGCCGGACTTTTCGTAAAAGCCCACGTAGTGGTCCACATCGGCGCCGTAGGAGTCGTAGACCGTGATGCCGGTGCGGGGATCCACGGAGGTCCCTTCACTGGCGCCGTCTTGGGCCGTGCCCCGGAAGCCGTGTTCGGGACCGAAGACTGCCCTCACGTCGACGCCCTTTTCCGCCATGTCGTCAACGATCGAGTGGAAGTTCGCCAGGACTCCGGTGGGGTTGGTGATGACTCCCACCCGGCGGTCGGCGAAAATGCCCCAGTTGTCGGCGGCGGCAACGTCGGCGCCGGTGGTAACTGTTCCAGGCTTTCCGGGGCGGGTGGCCAGACCGGTGGCTGCACTGGCGCTCGGGGCAAAGGGCGACACGACGGCGGCCGCTGCCGCCAGTCCCGACGCGTGGATGAGTTTTCGGCGGTTGAGTGTCATGGGGAGCCTTTCCGGATGAGCAGGGCATGACAACTTTTGTGATGTCGCTTACATCGACCGTATTCGCTGGGATGATCTGCGTCAATCGTTTACCTTCGGCGCTGCCCTTGGGTAAATTATTTACATGGGCCTGCCGCTACCGTGGATTGGCTGGGTCGGCTGGAAGGAAACACCATGGAAGAGGCACTGAGCGGGCAGTTGTCACGGACCGTCTTAGTGCGGATACGTTCAGCACTGCCGACGTTGCGCCCCTCAGAGCGCGCCATTGCCGAGCTCGTCCTGGCGGATCCTTCCCGTGCGGCCATGATGTCCATCGGGGATCTTGCCGAGCAGGGCGGGACGTCCACCACGTCGGTTGTCCGTTTCTACAAGAAGGTGGGCTACACCGGGTACTCGGATCTGCGTCTGGACCTGGCCCGGGAGACCGCGCGCGAGAGCCTTGCCAACAATGTGCCGGCGGGAGTCTATGAGGACATCAACACGTCCGATTCGCTGCGCGACATCGTCTCCAAAATTGCCTTCAACGAGACCATGTCCATAGCGGACACGGCCCAAGTGCTCGACGTCGACAAACTCGCCCAGGCGGTGGAGGTCATCTCCACCTCGCGGAAGACCGATATCTTCGGCGTTGGGGCGGGTGGCTTGGTGGGCGAGGACCTGCAGCAGAAGCTGCACAGGATTGGCCTGACGTCCTTCAGCTGGGCGGACCCCCATGCGGCGCTGGCATCTGCGGCCCTCCTGGACGGCGACGGCGTTGCTGTCGCCGTCTCCCACTCGGGCACCACCGTGGATACGGTCGACTTCCTGTTGGCGGCGAAGGCGGCAGGAGCAACCACCATCGCGGTCACCAACCATGCCGATTCGGCACTGGGGCGGACCGCCGACATTGTGCTGAATACCGCCGCGCGGGAGACGCCCTTCAGGTCCGGGGCCATGGGTAGCCGCATCGCCCAGATGATGGTGGTTGACTGCCTCTTTGTTGGAGTGGCCCAGCATTCCTACGATGCGTCCGTCTCTGCGCTGAAGAAAACGCACGCAGCGGTCCAAAGCCGTAAATTGGCTTGACAAGAAGTTCGGATCAGCGGGGCCTAGAGTCGTCACCATGTTTAGTCTTACCGCTCCTGACGTGTCCTTCTACGAGTCATTCATCGAGTCGCACCGCGAATGGGACGGCGCCCACCAGGACGGCGCCGGGCTGTTCGCCGGCGATGACGTCAGCACAGCCGAAGGCTTTGCCGCGTGGGTCCGAAAGTTGGCGGACGCTGAGCATGCCCAGGAAGTGAACGGCATAGTCCCCTGCACCTTTCGCTGGATAACAGAGGATTCGCGATACGTGGGCTCGATTGCCTTCCGCCACTACCTCACACCTTCCCTCCTGAACTCCGGCGGCCATATTGGATACGGCGTCCGCCCTTCGGATCGCGGTCGTGGTGTGGCAACCTGGGCCCTGCGGGAGATGTGCTCCAGCCTGGCTGCAGGGGGAGGGCCTGAACGGGTACTCCTGACCTGTGATGACAACAATGCGGCTTCTGCGAGGACCATTGAGCGAAGCGGCGGCGTGCTGGAAGATGTGCGCCTGGACGGCGAGGGCAAGGCCTTCCGCCGCTACTGGATCGACCTCACGGGCTTTGAATTAAGCTCATGACAATCGTTCATGTTCCCGTCACCAACGGTTGTTAGGCTGCCGGGCACTACGTGGCTGACCAGGAGGACCGCATGACGGAGGCAAACTCGCTGGCAACATCACTGGACAATTGGTGGGTCAGGCACAACCTGCGTGAGACCAACGATCACCTGGTGGAGTTGGGCTACACCATCAGCGGCGGGCAAGGGGAGGATCCGGACCTGATCGATCCCGGTGGATCCGCCGTTGAAACGTGGAACGAGGACTATCCGTACCTGCAGCGCATGACCCGCGACGAGTATGAGATCGAGAAGTACCGCCTGCAGATCGAACTGCTGGGTTCCAGTACTGGGGCCAGCACCGCGGGCTTAAGCACGTTATCGTCTTCGATGGCAGGGATGCTGCCGACAAGGGCGGCACCATAAAGCGCTTAACAGAGCGTCTGATCCAAGGTCCGCCAGGACGGTTGCGCTGTCCAAACCCTCAGACCGGGAACAGGCCAGTGGTATTTCCAGCGCTACATCCAGCACCTTCCCACCGCCGGCGAGATCGTCATGTTCGACCGCTCTTGGTACAACCGCGCCAACGTGGGACGCGTCATGGGCTTCTGCACGGACGACGAATACGACACCTTCGTGGGTCAGGCGCCGGTCTTCGAAAAGATGCTGGAGGATGCAGGAATCCATGTGACCAAGTTCTGGTTTTCCCTCACCCGGCAGGAGCAGCGAACCCGCTTCGCGATCCGCCAGATTGATCCGGTCCGTAGGTGGAAACTCTCGCCCATGGACCTGGCATCCTTAGGCCAACTACTTACAGCGCAGGCCGGTCACGCTGCCATAATGGCCGGTCAAGTCCAACAAGACCGGCCAGGTAGCTTTTTAGGGATGGGAGGGCAGGGGAGGGGCTGTTGACCTCCGGGAAACCACTTGAGGGTCAGAAGGGATGGTTAGGTCGGTCGGGGTGTCACCATTGAGGACGTTACACAGAACATCGACGGCCGTTCTTCCTAGTTCCACTAGAGGCATTGCAATGGTCGTCAGCGGTGGCTGGAGATAGTCGGCCAACGGAAGGTCGTCATAGGAGATCACGGAGATCTGTTCCGGCACAGAGATGCCTGATTCGTGTAGGGCATGCAAGGCACCTATGGCTTGATTGAGGGTGCTCGTGTAGACAGCAGTGACTCGTGGATGATTGCGGATCAGGCGCAGTGTGGCGTCATAGCCACCTTTTTCACTAAATTCACCTGGCTCGACCTGCGGTTCCGGCAGTCCTGCTTCCCGGGCCGCTCGCAAGAGCCCGATCCGGCGTCCCTGACCTGGGCTAAGGGCCTCCGGTCCGGACACATGGCCGATGTGTCGGTGGCCCAGCTCTTGAAGGTGTGCCACCGCGCAGGTGCTGGCAGCTTCGAGGTTCATAGTGATATTCCGTCCCGAGTCGGCCACGGAGCGGTTGACGAAAAGGTATGGGATGTCTGTTTGCGGCAGCAGGTTCAGCAAGGGGTGGCTCGGTCGCGCCGAGGCGATTAGGAGCCCGTCGACGCGTCCTGAGGCGACGAGGTCCGCAAACTGTTCGTCAACACCCTCTTCCGCCGTATCCTCTGCCAGAAGTAATGCGTAACCGCGGTTTCTGGCCTGGGAATATGCCCCGCGAGTGATCCTTGAATAGACGGGGTTTGTCAGGTCCGGAATCAGCAGCGCAAGGGCCCTGGTCCTTGAGCCGGCCAGGGCTCGAGCCCCGACATGCGGTTGGTACCCAAGCTTTTTGGCCGATTCCAAGACCCGCAGCCGTGTTTCCTCGCGGACGGATAGTGTCGCATCATCGTTCAGCACCCTAGAGGCGACAGATTTAGTTACCCCTGACATTTGGGCAACGTCGATCAGGCGTGATCTTCCGTTGGTCGGCAGTTCCGTGTTCCGGTTTTGCACCCCGCTCCCTTCAACATGTTGAACCACTCTTGTGACGTCGCTCATGCGCACCCTTGACACTTCAGTTTCCCTCATACTAGCTTGTATCCATCAAGAAAACCGGTTTTCTAAGGCCTGTTGGCGTCCCGGTTTGTAAGAATCGTCTCCGAGTTCAAGGAAGAGCCATGGCAAAAATCGAAAAGATACAAACCGATCTATTTAGAATCCCTTTGGCGCACGCGCTGACCGACAGTACCCACGGAGTGATGCTGGACTTTGAGCTGATCACTGTCCGTGTCACAGACAGTGACGGGGCTGTGGGACTCGGCTACACCTACACGGTCAACGATGGTGGCGCGGCGGTGGCCGTCATGGTGGAGCGCTACCTAACGCCTAAACTGCTCGGCCAGGACGCCGACCATACAGAGAAGATCTGGCAGGATCTGTGGTGGACACTGCATTATGCAGGACGGGGCGGTCACGCCACCTCGGCTATCTCGGCGATCGACATCGCCCTATGGGACCTAAAGGGGCGGCGCCTGGGTCAACCTCTGTGGCGGATCTTTGGTGGATACGACCCGAAGGTTCCAGTTTATGCCGGAGGGATCGATCTGGAGCTCGATCTCGGCGATCTTCTCCGGCAGGCCGATCGTTTCCAATCCGAGGGTTTCCGGGCGATCAAAATGAAAGTCGGCCGGGCCAACCTGAGCGAGGATCTGGAGCGAGTCGCCGCTATGCGTTCCCATCTTGGGGAAAACTTCCCGCTCATGGTGGATGCGAACATGAAGTGGAGCGCCGATCAGGCAATCCGAGCCGCACACGCCATGACCGAGTTCAACTTGGTCTGGATCGAAGAGCCCACCATCCCGGACGACGTGGCAGGAAACGCAAGAATTCTGCGCGAAGGCGGCCAGCCCATTGCTGGCGGCGAGAACCTTCACACCCTCTACGAATTCCAGCAGCACATCACTGCAGGCGCACTATCCTTCCCTGAACCGGACGTGAGTAACTGCGGTGGATATACGACCTTCCGGAAAATAGCTTCGCTCGCGGAGGCTCACAACCTGCCTGTCACTTCCCATGGAGTGCACGATCTGACGGTTCAGGCTCTAGCAGCGGCACCTAACCGCAGCTACATGGAAGCCCACGGTTTTGGTTTGGACGCCTACTTGGCCAACCCCATGCGCATTGAGGATGGATTCGCAGTCGCCCCCGAACGCCCTGGTCACGGCGTGGACTTGGACTTCGCAGCACTGGAAGCGGTTCGGGCGTGAGCGAGGCAATCCAAGGCAGCCGGTCTGACCCCAAACCACTGCGCGGAATTCGGTGGCGGGTCCTCGGCGCTAATGCCGGGGTCCTGATGCTGAACTATGGAGATCGCGCAGCATTGGGCGTTGCAGCGCCTCTGATCATCAATGAGTTTGGCCTCAGTACCGGTGCCATGGGCATTATCCTTGGCGCGTTTGCTTTTACCTATGCTCCTGCCTGCTTCGCCGGCGGTGCTTTGGCTGATAAGTACGGTCCACGCAAAACCATGGCGGTAGCTGCGGCATGGTGGTCCCTCTGCACCGCCCTCACTGCGCTGTGCTTCAACTTCACTACATTCTTTATCCAACGACTGCTGTTTGGTGCCGGCGAAGGCCCACAAGGTGCCGTGACGGCACGAACTATGGCCAACTGGTTCCCCAAGCGCGAATATGCGACAGCGATGGGTCTCACTTTTGCCGCAAATCCGCTCGGGGCGGCACTGGGTATACCTGTTGTTACGGGCCTGCTGGTGCTCTCGAACAACAACTGGCGCGTCCCCTTCATCGTGCTGGGCGCCATCGGTCTGGTCATCGCGGCCTGGTGGTACTGGGTGATCCGCGACAAGCCTGCGCAACACCCTCGAATCACGGACGAGGAACTGGCGCTGATCACCGCCGTAGACGCCGAAACGAAGGAACTGACCACCGAGAACGTTCCCCCGCTGCGCTTCTACCTGCGCCAGCCCGCAGTCATCGCCAACGCCATCGCCTTCTTCGGCTTCAGCTGGCTGCTGTTCATGTTCTTATCCTGGTATCCACTGTTCCTGGTCCAGACCCAGAACATCAGCCTCTCCAGCCTGGCCTGGGCGGGCGCGCTGCCCTGGGTGGCGGGCTCCATAGGGACCGCCCTTGGCGGCATCCTCTCGGATCGTCTCGCTCGTCGATCGAACGCGCCGTTCCGGGTTCGGAAGTGGATGACCGGCTTCTTCCTGGCTCTCAGCGGGGCGCTCTGTATTCCTTTGGCAGCTGTGAACTCCCTTGGACTCGCCGTCGGACTATTCTCCCTGGTGCTCCTGCTGCTCTATTTGGCCAACGTGCAGTTCTTCGCGATCGTCCGCGACTTCGTTCACCCCGCGCGGTTGGGCGGTGTCACCGGATTTGTTCACTTCTGCGCCAACCTCGCCGGAATTATCGCCCCAATCGTCACCGGCTTCCTCATCCAGGATCTGGGCTCGTGGACTGCAGCATTCGCACTGGCCGCTGGCTTGGCCATCGCTGGAGCCATCGCCCTGATCCTGGTCAAGCCCCCCGTGGCCGGCGCAAAAGACGAAGCCACAACCCAAACTGACGCTTTCGAATACGAGGTCCAATAATGCAAGCCCCAGTCAAGATAGTCATCACGGACTGCGATCACGATTCCATCGATATCGAGCGGGCGTTCGCTGAGGCTGCCGGCGTCGAGCTGGTGTTGGCTCAGTGCCGCACTGAAGAGGAAGTCGTCACTGCAGCGGCCGGGGCGGACGCGATCGTTGTCCAGTACGCGCCCATCACCGCCAAGGTTTTGGATGCTTTGCCGGGGTTGAAAGCGATTGGCCGTTACGGCGTCGGGGTTGACACGCTCGACGTCGAAGCGGCCACTGCGCGCGGCGTCGCCATCTGCAACGTCCCCGACTATGGCACCGAGGACGTCAGCGACCACGCGATTGCCTTGGCCGTCAGCCTGGCCCGCGGCATCACGCAGCTGGACCGCGGTGTACGCCGTGGCGATTATTCGCTGGGGCCGGTGCAACCGTTGCACCGGATCAGCGGGCGGGTGTTCGGGGTGGTGGGCCTGGGCTTGATCGGTGCGGCCACGGGCCGGAAAGCAAAGGGGCTGGGCTACGAGGTCATCGGTTCGGATCCGCTACTGACCCCCGGGTCTGTCACGGAGGACGGGATCACCGTAGTTGGCTTCGAGGACCTCATCGCCCGTGCTGACGTGATATCCCTGCATGTGCCGCTCAACCAGTATACGCATCACCTGATCAACAGCGAGGTACTGGGCAAGGTGAAGCCGGGGGCTGTGCTGGTCAATACCTGCCGCGGAGGTGTGGTGGACACGGATGCTGTGGCGGCGTCCCTGAAGGACGGGCGCCTTCACGCTGCGGGTTTGGATGTCTTCGAAGTGGAGCCCTTGCCCATGACCAGCCCGCTGCTGGGAGTGGAGAACGCGGTCCTGACCCCGCACGCGGCCTGGTATTCCGAGGAGTCCTACGCGGAGCTCAAACGCCGCACGGTGGAGAACGTGGTGGAGGTCTGCGCCGGGCGAACACCCCGCAACATCCTCAACAGTGAAGTGCTGAACGGGAGCGTGCCGGCATGAGCGTCGAAACCATGGCAGGAACAACCACCTCGCAGACCATGCGCGCCGCGGTCTGGACGGGTCCGGACACCATTGAGTACCGGACCGTGCCGCTTCCCGAGGTACCGGAGGGCTGGGCCTTGGTCCGGTCTGAGCTCACCGGGATTTGCGGCACGGACTTCTCCATCCTGCACGGAAGCCACCCCCGGGCTGAAGCGCCCGTGGTGATGGGCCATGAAATCACCGGCATCGTGGAAATCGCTGCCGCTGGAGGCCCTGCGGCGGGCACCCGCGTGACGGTGGAGCCCTTGATCCATTGCGGGAAGTGCCATCCCTGCAGGGAGGGGGACACTCATGTTTGTCGCAGCCTGAAGCTGTACGGGATCGACGTCGCCGGGTCCTTGGCCGAGTACGTGGCTTTGCCGGCAGAGACCCTCATTCCCGTCAGCTCGGCTGTTCCGCTGCATGAAGCCGCGCTGGCCGAGCCGCTGGCCGTGGCAGTACATGCCGTCTCCCGTTCCGGCCTCAAGGGCGGAGAGCGGGTGGTGGTGTTCGGCGCGGGTCCCATAGGCATCCTCACTGCCCTTGTTGCCCGGGCTGAAGGGGCCGGCAGCGTGCTGATTTCGGAGCCTTCCGAAGAGCGCCGTTTGGTGGCTGAGGAGCTTGGCTTCGACACTGTTGCTTCGGGTGCCGACCCGGTACACACGATCCTGGGGGCAACGGGCGGGGACGGCGCGGACATCGTGTTCGATTCGGCCGCCCACCCCTCCGTGGCGGCACTGCTGCCGAAGGCAGTTCGCGTCTTGGGCACCATCGTGCTGGTGGGTGTCTACAAGAAGCCCGTCGAGGTTGATTTGCAGGCCCTGACTTTTGCGGAAAACACGGTGGTGGGCGTCCGCGTCTACACGCGGGCCGACGTCGAACGGGCCGTCAAGCTCATCGAGGGCGGCGAGCTTGGGCTGGGACGGATCCCTGTGGAGGTCTTCCCGCTCGAAGAAACCCGGGCCGCATTCACCAAGGCCATGACCGCTGGAGCGGTCCTCAAAGTATTCGTTGGGCCGGCTACGGCAGCCGTCCCCGGCAAGGGAGAAGCATGACAGACACAGCAGCGGCGCCGCGCGCGCCTTTTGACCTGACAGGGTCGACGGCGGCCATCACCGGAGCTTCCCGCGGCATCGGCCTGGGGATCGCCCTGGGCCTGATCCGGGCGGGCGCGAACCTTGTTGCGCTGCAACGTGGTCCACTCGCTCCGGAACTGGCCCAGGCTGCGGCGGAGGCAGGCGTTACTGCCGAAGCAACGGCCATCGACCTCTCCAGCCAGGACTCGGTGGCGCACGCGATCGAAACGACGCTGGCGAAGCACCGGATCGACATCCTGGTCAACAACGCCGGCACGCAGATCCGCCATGACTCCGTGGAGTTCCCGTTGGAGGACTTCGATGCGGTCATGAACATCAACACCCGGGCAGTGTTCCAGCTCTGCCAGGGCTTCGGTAAGGCCATGGTGGAGCGCGGAAACGGCAAAATCATCAATTTGGCATCCCTGCTGACGTTCCAGGGCGGATTGCGGGTTCCGGCCTACGCGGCGTCCAAGGGTGCAGTGGCCCAGCTGACCAAGGCGCTGTGCAATGAGTGGGCCCCACAAGGCGTCAACGTCAACGCCGTGGCCCCGGGGTACATAGCCACGGACATGAACCAGGCCTTGCTCGCCGACTCCGTCCGGCATGAGCAGATCTCCAGCCGTATCCCCGCCGCCCGATGGGGATCAGGCCACGATCTCGCCGGCGCGGTGGTGTTCCTGGCTTCCCCTGCCGCAGATTACGTGCACGGCGTTGTTCTTCCGGTCGACGGTGGGTGGCTGGCCCGATGAGCACCATCCAACCAGCGGGCAAACTGCACCGGCCGGCTTCTTCCGCGATCCTGAAAGCCAATCCCGTGGTGGCCGTCATGCGGGCACACCACGCCCGCGAGTACGCCCCCGTGATCGAAGCCCTGGTGCGCGGAGGCGTCCGTTCCATCGAGTTGACCCTCAGCACCCAAGGAGTCTTCGAGGAACTGCCCCGGCTCAAGGAACGCTTCGGCCCGGACGCCGAGATCGGCGTCGGAACCATCACCACCGTGGACCAAGCCCTGCAGGCCCTCGACTGCGGAGCGGACTACCTGGTCACCCCGGCGATGGTTACCGCAGTGGTGAGTGCCGCCGTCGAGCGTGACATCCCGGTGTTTCCGGGCGGGCTGACGCCCACCGAACTGCTGGCCGGCTGGAACGCCGGCGCCACAGCGGTGAAGCTCTTCCCCGCCTCGGCCGTGGGCATTGGGTACGTCGACCAACTCCGCGGGCCGTTCCCGGAGATGCGGATTGTGCCCTCCGGAGGCATCGGGATCGACGACGCACCGGCGTGGATTGCGGCCGGCGCCCTGGCCGTCAGCCTCGGCGGGCCTCTGCTGCGCGATGCTTTCTCAGGCGGAAGCCTGACCGAACTGACCGCAAGAGCAGAAAAACTCAGCCGGCTCATCAGCGACGCCGCGGAAACGAAAGCAAGCAAATGACCCACACCGACCTGCCCTGCAACGACCTGCCCTTCAGCGATGTCGTCTCGATGGGCGAAACCATGGCCTTGATGAAAGCCGCGACGCCCGGCCCCCTGGCCCACGCAGGCTCCTTGGAATTGGGCATGGGCGGGGCCGAAACCAACGTCGCCATCGCCCTGAAGCGCCTGGGCACCAGCGTGACCTGGCTTGGGAGGGTCGGGCAGGACAGCCTCGGCGACCTCGTACTACGCGAGGTCGCCGCTGAGGGCATCACCACCCTGGGCATCCGCGACGCCGGCGCACCCACCGGGCTGATGATCAAGGAACGCCGCACCCCGGAACACCTTAAAGTCTGGTACTACCGCTCAGCCAGCGCCGGTTCACGCCTGGCTCCCGAAGACGTACCGGTCGATGCCATCCGGAACGCGAAACTGCTGCACCTGACCGGCATCACCCCCGCACTCTCCGAAACAGCGCGTGAAGCCGCGTTGTATGCAGTGTCCGTGGCACGCGAAGCCGGAGTGAGCGTCTCGTTCGACCTGAACTACCGCGCAGCCCTCTGGACAGAAGAGGAAGCCGGGCCGGTCTTCCGCAAATTCATCGAACTGGCCGACATCGTTTTCGCCGGCGACGACGAAGCCGTAATCGCAGTGGGCCGCGGCGTGGATTCCCTCGAACTCGCGCACAGGATCGCTGCCCTGGGCCCGGGGCAAGTCATCATCAAGAACGGCCCCCAGGGTTGCGCAGCTGTCATCGACGGCACCGAGTACCACCAAGAAGCAATACGAATCAACGCCGTGGACACCGTCGGGGCAGGAGACGCGTTCGTGGCCGGCTACATCTCCGACCTCCTCGCCGGAGCCTCTATAAAGGACCGGTTAGTCACCGCCGTCCGAACAGGTGCCTTCGCCTGCCTTGTCCCCGGCGACTGGGAAGGCATGCCACGACGCAACGAACTGGAACTGCTCGACGCCTCGGACCCCGTCGCACGATAGCAAGCCTCCAGGCACCATACATCAGCGCGGCACCACGGCAGCACTGTCGCGACCGCACGCTGCTCAGGATTGCGTTCATGCTGCTGGGATCCGCTCAGGCCGTCAGCAACACGACATCTATCGATCTTCTTGGGCTTAGCTCTTGACAACAGACCCGGCACTTGCGAATGTAGTCTCTACCACATAAGAAAACCGGTTTTCTTCCCAACGATCCGGCGCCACTTGTTCACACATTGCAAGTTGCCCAACCACTTCTAAAGTAGGCGCCGGTCACGACAATCAATGACCGAAGGTGCGAAGAGATTGTTTGCGTTGTTACAACCGGTAGCACATCAAAACGCCATGTAAGGATTCTCCGAATGAAATCACGTATATTCCTGCCCGCAGCTATCGCGATCGGGTCTGTTGCACTTCTGGGTGTCACCAGCTGCGCGGCTCCACTCACTGCGGGTTCCTCAAGTTCTTCGGGCGAAGGCGCTTCGCAGGTCGTTGAGCGTGAGTCCGCCGAGAAGTGCACCAACGCTTCACCTTCAAAGAAGGCGGCTAAGGACATGACGATCGGCTTTGCGCAGTCCGAGAACGAACAGAACCCGTTCCGCGCTGTGGAAACGGCATCCGTAAAAGCTGCAGTTGAGAAGAGCGGAGCCAAGTACGTTTACACCAATGCAGGTGGCGATCAGGCTAAGCAGCTCACTGATGTGCAGTCCATGATCAATCAGGGCGTCGACGCACTGATCGTGGCTCCCATCGGTGCTACCGGGCTGCAGGGTGCGTTTGCGGATGCCCGGGCAAAAGGAATTCCCGTTGTGACCATCGACCGCAAGACGTCAGGAACGCCGTGCACCGACTACTTGTCTTTCATGGGTTCTGATTTCTACGAGCAAGGCGTTCGGGCAGCGAAGGCTGTCGTGGAGGGCTTGGGTGGGTCGGGGTCCATAGCGGAAGTGCAGGGCGCCCCGGGCAGCGACGTTGCTGCCATGCGGACCAAGGGATTCCAGGATGAGATTGCAAAAAACCCGGGACTGAAAATCGTCGCTCAACAAACTGGTAACTGGGAAACCAGCAAGGCTCAGGAAGTTGTTGGTCAAATGATTTCTGCCAATCCTGATGTCAAGGCCATCTACACCCACGCAGATGTCATGGCCGAAGGTGCGATCACCGCGCTACGAAACTTCGGGAAAATTCCCGGCCAGGACGTCAAGATTGTCTCCATCGATGGGCTGAAGTCAGTTGTCGGGGGCGTCGCCACCGGCGAGGTACACGCAGTCGTAGAGACCAACCCCCGGTTCGGTCCCGCCGCGGTTAAAGCGATTCTCGACTGGACCGCGGGAACGGACGTGTCCCAGGAAGTCATCATGAAGGACGCGCTCTATACCAAAGACAATGCCCAAGCAGCAGTCGATTCCGGTGCCGCGTACTAGCGCACACAACCCCTCACCCACATCGAGAGGTGCAAAATGTCTGACCTAAAAAAGCCACTGGCTCTTCAGGCAAAGAACATTAGAAAGTCATTCAACGGTGTAGCTGCCCTTAAAGGAGTTTCTCTCAACCTGTACGCCGGAGAGGTCCATGGCCTCAATGGCGAAAACGGCGCCGGTAAATCTACGCTGATCAAGATCATTACCGGCTTCTATCAGTCCGATGCCGGAGAGTTGCTGCTCGAAGGTTCCCCGGCAACTTTTGCCAAGCCGCTGGATGCACAGCGTTCGGGCATCAGCACGGTGTACCAGGAGATCAATCTGATCCCCGAGCGCACTGTGGCGGAGAACATTTTGCTCGGCAGGGAGCCTCGCCGCGCGGGATTCCTGGATAAGAAGGCCGCAGTTCAGCAGGTACAGGCAATCCTGGAAAGGTATGGCCTGGACATCGACCCCCGCGCGAAGGTCTCCTCCTTGGGCCTTGGAATGCAGCAAATGGTGGCAATTGTTCGCTCGGTTGCTTTCGAAGCCAAAGTTGTCATCCTCGACGAACCAACCTCCGCTCTCAACGGAAAGGAAATCGAGACGCTCTTTGGG
Organism: Paenarthrobacter sp. OM7; assembly: GCF_029873575.1. Taxonomy (NCBI): domain Bacteria; kingdom Bacillati; phylum Actinomycetota; class Actinomycetes; order Micrococcales; family Micrococcaceae; genus Paenarthrobacter; species Paenarthrobacter sp. OM7. The sequence continues at coordinate 4,601,796 of NZ_CP123579.1, read as the reverse complement.
GTGATTCGACAACTGCGCTCCGAGGGAGCAGCTGTGCTGTTCGTAAGTCACCGAATGTCCGAGCTTTACGAGCTATGCGACCGGTTCACCGTGCTGCGTGACGGAGAATTCATCACTGAGAGCACGCCGGCCGAGCTCCCTCGCGTCGAACTCGTCAAGGCAATGCTTGGTGGCGTAGAGCTCGGCGAAGCTGACACGGACCTTGGGGCCGCAAAGCGCCGGGTCGAACGCCTGGCAACGGAGGAGATCGGCCTCTCGGTTCGGGACCTTTGCTGGTCTACGCGCGTCCGGAACGTGTCCTTTGACGTCAGAAAAGGCGAAATCGTTGGTTTGCTGGGACTTCTGGGGGCCGGGAGAACGGAGACGTGCAAGGCCCTGTTCGGCGCGGTCAAGGCCGAGTCCGGGGACGTTCTGGTGGACGGCAAGGCGCTCACTCGTGCGACGCCATCACGTGCTCTGCGCGCTGGCCTCGCTTACCTCTCTGAGGACCGCCGAACCGAAGGTATCTTTGCGGGTCTCAGCATCAAAGAGAACCTCACTGCCGCCACTCTGGACAGTCTGGCAACCTTCGGGTTTGTCAGTCTCAAGGCTCAGAACAAGGTCGTCAAGCACTACAGCACCGAACTGAAGATCAAGGCAGCAAACCCGGAGCAATCCATCAGCGAACTTTCGGGCGGCAACCAACAAAAGGTTCTCCTGGCGCGATGGCTATCCCGTGAACCCAAGGCGATCCTTCTGGACGATCCGACAAGAGGCATCGATATCGGTGCCAAGGCAGAAGTACACCGCGTCGTCAGAGCATTGGCAGATAAGGGAATCTCGGTCGTCATGACGTCCAGCGAAACGGAGGAGCTGCTCGCAGTATGTGACCGGCTCATCGTCCTTAGTGAGGGACGAGTTATGGGTGAGGTCTATTCCCATGAAGTGGACTACCAGGATGTCATGCGTCTGCTTTCGGGTCAGGCCGGCAACACTCATGAAAATGTAGGAGAGACGCGATGAGCGCACATGTTCAAACTCGCCCTGCCCATCCCCAAGATCCCCTAGGGGATCGTGGGCGGAACGTCCTCGATTGGGCCAGCAAGAATGCCGTCTACGTCGCCCTCGTTGCTCTTTTTATCTTCAATCTCTTGGCCACCCGAGGGTTTGCCAGCGCCTTCACTCTCCAGAATCTCCTTTTCTCCGCCGCCCCGCTCATTCTGATTGCAGTGGGACAAACGCTGGCCATCGGCACAGGTGGAATCGACCTGTCGGTAGGGTCCGTCATGGCTTTCTCGTCGGCGACAATAGCCCTCTACTTGGGTTACGGAGAAGCTGCGACCCTGCTCATTGCCGTTGCTGCTGCAGCGGCCATTGGCTTGGTCAACGGCTCACTGATCACCTTCGCCCGAATCAACCCGTTAATCACTGGGCTTGGGCTGCTTGTTGCGGTACGAGGATTAGCGCAGGCTGTATCCGGCGGTTCCCGCTCACCGATCCCGCCAGGGGGCTTGTTCACCTGGATAGGCAATGCATCATTTGTTGGAGTGCCGATCGTCGCATTGTTTGCGTTCGCTACCACAGCTGCATTTATCATCCTCGTTCGTCGGACGACTTTTGGTCGCTATGCGCTTTTCGCTGGCTCAAACCGTTCAGCCGCGTTCCTCGCCGGCACGCCACGAAACTCCACTCTGATTGGGGTTTACATAGCCAGTGCTACCCTCGCGGGAATCGCAGGTGTGATGGTTTCTGCCAGGATCGGCGCCTCAGACCCCAGTTTCATTGGCATCAACTTCGAGCTAACGGCGATCGCAGCTGTCGTGATCGGCGGTACACCCCTCGCCGGTGGGCGCATGTCCATTCTTGGGGCAGCCTCCGCGGCGATCTTTCTACAGCTCATTGACACAACCTTTGTCATGCAGGGCATAAATCCCGCATTCTCCCAGGTTTTGAAGGCCGTTCTCATCATTGTGGCCCTCTACATGCAACGATCAAGAAAGGACGCACGATGAGCTCCGCTGTCTCCGTGGCCTACGGCCGCCCACCGCTACTTGGCCAGAAGAGCTTACTGGAGTTGGCCCAGACCTATGGGGTCATGGGCGTTCTGCTGATCCTGGGCGTCGTCGCGTCACTGTCCTTCCCCTCATTTGCCAGCCCAAGCAATATTTCGTCCATCATTACTGCCGCCTGTTTCCTCGGATTGATCACCATCGGACAGAGCCTGGTTGTCATCTCCGGCGGTATTGATCTCTCTGTTGGTTCCATGGTGGGTCTTGGAACGGTTGCGGCAGCACTCGCCTCTCCCTACGGCTGGTTCTGGGCCCTGTTAGCCCCCGTCGTCGCGGGCACCCTGGTTGGTTTCGTCAATGGTTTACTCATAGGCAAGGCGAAGATGGCGCCTTTCATCGTCACTCTCTGTGGGCTGCTCGGCCTCAAGGGGATCGCACTCTTACTGGCACCAACCAGCATCCTGATCCAGAACAGCGACTTCAGTTCCATCGGCAACGGTGCGTTCCTGGGCTTGAGTAATCTCATCTGGCTTATCGTGATTGCCTTTGTCATTGCAGGGCTGTTATTAAACCGCACATCCTTCGGTTCCAATGTGTTCGCTGTTGGCGGCAACGAGGCTGCCGCTCGAATGATGGGGACCGACGTAGCCAAGATCAAGATTGCCGTATACACCATCAGCGGAGCCCTCTCAGGTCTCGCCGGTGCATTGCTGGCCTCGAGGCTCTCTTCCGGTGTATCTACCCTGGGCACGCAGTACGAACTCAAATCAATCGCTGCGGCCGTCATTGGAGGGGTGCTGCTCACGGGGGGCGTTGGCACTATGCTCGGAGCCCTTTGCGGTGTCCTGCTCATTGGCGTCATTCAGAACATCATTACGCAAATCGGGACGCTCAACGCCTATTACCAGGATCTTGTCACAGGCCTGTTCCTCGTTCTTGCGGTCGTGATCCAGGGGGTTATGTCCAATCGCCGAAGTCCGTAAAGGCCTCCTTAAACAATCCGTACTTACATGAACAACACAGCAAGAAAGGTGCCAAATATCATGGCAACACTGGAAAACAAGATCTCCCTCATCACTGGAGCTGCGTCGGGAATGGGCAAGGCAATGGCCTTGGCCTTCGCTGAAGAAGGTTCGCACGTCGTCATTGCTGACCTGAACCTTGAGGGCGCTAGCGCCGTCGTCGAAGAAATCAAGAAATCGGGTGGTTCTGCCTCAGCAGTGATGCTGAACGTGGCCGATCCAGAGCAATCCAAAGCCCTTATTCAGAAGATCGTCGCAGATCACGGCACCCTGGACATCCTCGTCAACAACGCCGGCATCGGATTGATCAAGTCGATTGAAGACACGACGCCCGACGAATGGGACCGTATCTTCAACGTCAACGTCAAGGGCCTGTTCTTCCTCACCCAAGCCGCGTGCGAACCTATGCGCCAGCAGGGCAGCGGCAAAATCATCAACATGGCCTCTATCGCCGGGCGCAGGGGTGAGGCGTTGGTGGCAGCATACTGCGCGTCGAAAGCTACCGTGATTTCGATTACCCAGTCCGTTGCTTTGGCAATGGCACCATACGGGGTCAACGTCAACGCGTTGGCTCCTGGAATCGTGGACACCCCTTACTGGAAAGAAGTCGATAAGCAGTTTGGCGACATCACCGGCAAGGCCGAGGGCGAGACGTTCAAGGATGCAGCAGCCGGAATTCCGCTCGGACGGACATCCGTCCCGGAGGACATCGTACCGATGGCCGTCTTCCTCGCCGGAGCCGGTTCTAACTACATCACTGCCCAGACGTACAACGTCGAAGGCGGAATCGTCATGAGCTAGCGCTGGCTGAAGAAGAAGAACAAAGTAACGTCAGCAGTTAGGAGCATTAGATGAACGCGTCGCTTTTCACTCAGAATTCCCTTCTAGGGCCCTCACCCGCCATGCTCGTCGGCGGCCAATGGATCACGTCAACCGCCACACGCCCAGTGGACAACCCTGCAACAGGCGAAGTCTTTACGGCGGTCCCCGACGGGCAGCTCGAACATGTTGAACAGGCGCTCACCAAAGCCAAGGCTGCCCAGAAGGAGTGGGGACAGCGTTCCCTCGCCGAACGTGCCCGGGTCCTGGAAGAAGTTGTACGCCAAGTAGACGCCCATGCCGAAGAACTGGCGCAAATTGTCGTCGCCGAGCAGGGCAAGACCATCACCGAAGCCCGAGGCGAAATCGGCGGTGTCAAGGCCTTTTTTGACTACGCCATCAGCCAAAAATACCGCAACGTCGGGGAGCTCGTTGCCCCCTCAGCGCACGGCGAGCAATTGTCGATCAGGGAGGAGCCGGTCGGTATCGTCGCGGCGATCATCCCGTGGAACTTCCCCGCAGCCATTTTCGCCAGGAAGGTTGCCCCGGCATTGATGGCAGGCAACGCAATCGTTGTTAAGCCAAGTGACCTGACCCCGCTTTCCTCGCTTGCCATGGCTAAGATCTGTGAACTGGCGGGAGTTCCGGAAGGTCTCGTCAGCGTCATAACTGGGCCCGGCCGGATATTGGGCGCTGCACTAGTGGAGCACCCCTTGGTCAACATGGTCACGGTAACCGGCTCAACACGGGCCGGGCAGGAAATCCTGGCCAAGGCCTCGGAGAAGGTGATTCCGGTGTCGCTGGAGCTTGGCGGTAAAGCGCCGGTGATAGTTTTTGATGACGCCAACCTCGACCTTGCCGTGCAGAAGGCTTTCGAGGCGAGATTCTGGAATTGCGGGCAGGTTTGCACCTGCAATGAACGCACGTACGTCCAACGAGGCGTCTACGAGGAATTTGTCAGCCGCTTCGTCGCGAAGGTGAAAAGCCTTAGGGTGGGCGACCCCCTGGACGAGGCATCCGAGATGGGCCCCAAAGTTTCACGGGCCGAGCGCGACAAGATTATCGACTTTGTTGATGCGGCTGTTGCCGCCGGGGCGAAGATCGAAATCGGGGGCGGCGCACCGGACGGACTGGAGAACAGTGCTGGCTACTGGGTTGCTCCTACGGTGCTGACCAACGTCACTAACGATATGGACATCGTCCAGCAGGAGGTTTTCGGCCCCGTCCTGCCAATCGTGCCCTTTGACACCTACGATGAGGCGATTGAATGGGCCAACTCCACCGTCTATGGTTTAACTGCCTATGTGTTTACGGAAAACATCCGTACTGCTATGTCTGCGACTGACGACCTTGAATTCGGTGAAGTCTACCTTAACAAAATTGGTCCCGAACAAGTCCAGGGCTTCCACACAGGGTGGAAGCTCTCCGGCCTCGGCGGCGATGATGGACAGCACGGTTTTGAACGGTACAGCCGAAGGAAAACCGTCTATCTGGACTACAGCGCAACCAAATAAGTCAGGCGGCCAGAACTCCTGCCCGTACAAGAAGTCCGGATACCTGTAGATAAGGGTATTTCTGACCGTGCTGTATCCCTGATGCAGCTACATCCAGTTGCTTAAGGCCGAAACCGGCGAGACAGCGAACGGACCGTTTATCCAGGTCAGTGCGTGAAGTAGACAGGCACTGATCTGGATAAACGCCGTTAGGAGGTGGCAATGGCACGCAGCCATAGCGCAAGAAGCAATAGTTGGAAATGACCAGTTACAATTCTTGGGCTGACTAGAGATGCCGCCGGGCGCGTAAATCCGATGTCCGAACAAAGTGGCTTATGTCTGAGTGTGGAGCCTGATCAAAGCGACAGCATCTGCGATTCTGGACCCAAACGCAACAGAAAGGGTGGGCTGCTTCGATTCGCCGCGTTGAAGTGGAAAGCGGGGTTGTTGCTTTTCAGTATGTCGGCGCTATCGGGGAGGATGTGTTTCTGCCTGGGCTGTCGCGGAGACTGCTGATACGCACACGGAGGCACCATAAGTCTTTGGGACGAACGACAGTGCCCCGGCTGCTAAGACTTACGGACCATTGCATCGTTTTTTTCGCTGCCCGGGACCACCAACGCTTGTGCGCCGACGGTGACAAGGGGCGTCAATTGTGCTCGATACTGTGAGGGCGTCCATGACTAGGGTTCTTGATCATGTCGTGTGAGAGCTCATAAACGTTGCGGGAATTTCCGGTGGCCAAGTGTATTGGCCAACGATTTGGACCTGCACAGCGTTCGCTAACTAGCTCGCCAGGCGTGCGCCGAGAACTGCATCATCAACGTTGATGTCCAAGACCAAAAACTCACGTCAGTGGCGCGCAGCAGTTCTGTTGTGCGTGCGGGGAAGCCGCAGGCAGTGGTTCCTCACATGTGTGGCCGGCCGGCAGAGACAGGGCCGGTCCTGGTAGCAACGCTCTATAATCCTATGGCGGCGTGGTCCTGAACGGGCCAGGCCTGAACCGATATGTTGGTCGAGTCCCCGGCTATGCGACGCCGCAAGAGAAGGGCCGTTCCTATGCGCTCCGGGCAAGCCGACCGGGCGTCGATCTTGGCCTCGATTTCTTGGCTGACATGAAAGATGCACATTCCCTGGCTTGTCCAGTCGTTGGAATTTTTCTGCGAGTACCACTTTGAGTAGGTTCTTAGGATCAACGTGCTCCGAAATGGGCCGGATGAGCAGTCAAATAAACGCGAGCACGGGCTGAAGGGGAGGGCCGCCGTGATCGCGGCGGCCCTCCGTCACCTCTAGATTACTCCCGGGTCAGTCGTCCTCGGCTGCGCCTTCCATAACTGCCGTGGGTGCTACGTAACCGTTGGGGTCGATAACCCAGCCAGCGTCGTGGGCCGCGGCTGATACCTCGGGTGCCCATTCAAGGCGAACGCGGTCGTCGCCCGGATTGATTACCAAGAGTTCACCGGTACCTGGTGTCGCTGCCGATTCGCTGCCTTCAAGGCAACGGAACTCCCGCCAGCTGTTGGCGGGAACCGAGAATGAATCGGACGGGCCGAGCTCAAGCGTGGTGCCGGCGTCCCCGCTCAACGTGACGGCCCAGCGTCCGGACTTGACGAGCAGCACCTGCGGCCGGTCATGCCGGTGCCGCAACACGCCTTCGCCCTCCTGCGCCCGCAACCAAGAGAGATTGAAGCTGTGCGGCTCGTGGATCGGCGGAACCTGGCGGCGGTCCTCGGACATGCCGTAGCCGATCACCAGGCTCAGTTCCGCGCCGCCGCCCGGCAGAACGTTGCACAGCAGCGCGTTTCGGCTATAGGTGCGGTCACCAGGCTGGACCACGCGGGAGCGCATCTGCTCGGGAGTATAGCTGGTGAGCTCATCAATGAAATTCTGCTCCATCGGCTTGATGAGCGCGACGCCCTCCGGGAGTTCGTCACCGGCCACGGTGTCGATGAGGCGGTTGTCAGCAGTGAGGTGCAGGCCGTAGGACTCAGCCTCACGGAGCACCGACGGACCCCAGATGATGCCACCGGTATCGTCCCTGCCAAGGACCGTATATAGAAGTCCCTCGTCCGGACCCTCGTTGGTGAAGCCACGGAAAATCCAGGTCGGAACGGAGATGATGTCACCATCCTTGGCTACATATTCTCCCTGCTTGCCGTCCGCGCCCCAGCGGAGACGGAACTCCCCGCCCAGATTGATGAACACCTCGGCGGTGAAGTGAAGATGCAGGTTGTTGCTGATGCCATTGGGCATACCAGCTGCGCCGGTGTTGAAGCCGTGGGGTTCTGTCAGGTTCACGTACTGGTTGGGGTTCTGGGATACTCCAGGGCCGACGAAGGCGTAGTTCTCCTTCTTATCCGACCCTGGCGTGCGGCAATCGATGAACGCCGCGTTGCAAGCGACCCAGTCCGTACGGCGGATGGTGCGCCGCTGGATCTCACTTATGTCGATGTTCTGCTCGGAAGCGATGGTGCTGGTCATGAAGATCCCTCCTTTGGGATGTGATGAGTTGAGCGGGATCGAGAGATAGTTTTGCGGTCGGCTTGCGGGCATCGCCGCGGCTGGCCTTGAACTGGGCATGATGGTGGCGTGGGCCCAAAGCTGATCAAACGGCACTTCGGTCGAGACCCGATTTCTCTCTCGCGTGAAATTAGTCGATTCCTAGATGACAGCCAGTGTATGCGTATGCAAAGGTCAGTGGCAAGTCCCGCTATGGCGAAGTTTTTCTTTAGTTGACAGATCCCAAGGTGTCTCGCATAAGCAGGCGGGACGGGAATGAGCACTCTTCAGGCGCTTGGTTCGGCTTCTCTATCCGCCCCACTAGCAGGTCCGCAGCCTTGCGCACCATGGCATCCAAATCGTACGCGATGGTTGTCAGTCGAATGATGGGCCAGGAGGCCGATGGAAGGTCGTCAAAGCCAATGATGGACACATCCCCGGGGACATCGGCACCGGCTACGCGCGCTGCGTTCAGCGCACCGAATGCTACGACGTCGTTGCCGCAAACAATGGCGGTGGGGGGTTCGGGCATCGCCAGGAAGCGCTCTGTCCCCACCTGGCCCGTAGAGGTCTCGAAGGCACCGCGATGAACATAACGCGCAGGGATCGAAATGCCGTAGTGCGCCAGCGCTTCGCGGAGCGCGAGTTCACGGTTGACCGCGGTGCTGGTGTTGGCCGGACCCAGGATGGCGGCTATGCGGCGGTGGCCTAGCTCGAATAGTGCCTTAGCAGCTTCGCTCATGCCTAATGCAGGATCCACGACTGCTGAGTCGGCACTCACGGCCGCGGATGTCCGATTGAAGTACACGAAGGGAAGTCCGCGGTCCCGCAGCCTGTGCGGTACTACCGAGTCGATTGTTGAGGTGGCCAGGAGCACGCCGTCGAGTCCGTTGGAAATGAGCCGCTCAGCGACCACTTCGTTGTCCGCGGCTTCCGTCTGCAGCATGAGCTGATAGCCGCGGGATTCAAGCTGGTGGAACGCGGGCGCGATGATATGCGGGTAGAACTGGTTTTCAAGGTCAGTGAGCAGGAGGCCAATCCGCCTGGTCCGCCCGCTGGACAAGGCCCGCCCGACGTCACTGGGGACGTAGCCCAGCCGCGAGGCGGCTCGCCGAACGCGGTCCTTCGTGGCCTCCGAAACGCGCGGGTCATCGCGCAGGGCGCGGGACACCGTGGGCTGCGAAACGCCCGCTAGCTGCGCGACATCATGGCTCGTAACACTCATCTAGTTCTCCCTAAGGTCTGCGGCATCCTCGACGCCGCAGGGTTCTATCGAATCAGACTCTTGACCAATGTGTCTTCTCCTTCCTATTATAGACATACGTATGTAATAACGAAGGAGTTATTGTGGTCAAGTACCTGAAGCAAGCACCGTCCAAGTCTTTTGCCGACACCAGCCACGCCGATGTGGCGGAGCGTGTAGGCCAGATCATCTCTGAAATCCGAACCGACGGCGACGCCGCCGTCCGAAAGTACGCCGAACTCTTCGACAAGCAGACCGCTGATTCATTCCGGCTTTCGGATGCCCAGATTGAAGAAATCATGGACAGCTTGGACCAGCAGGTCATTGACGACATCATCTTCGTCCAGAACCAGGTCCGCACGTTCGCCCAGGCGCAGCGGGACTCGATGCGGGACGTGGAGATCGAAACCCTTCCGGGGGTCTTCCTCGGCCACCGCCACGTTCCGGTGCAGGCCGCCGGAGCGTACATTCCCGGCGGCAAATACCCACTTACCGCATCCGCCCATATGACGATCATCACCGCCAAAGTCGCCGGGGTCCCGCGGGTGGTCGCCTGCACGCCACCGATCCGGGGTGAGGTACCCGCCGCGACGATCGCCGCAATGAAACTTGCCGGGGCAGACGAGATCTATCTGCTGGGTGGGGTCCAGGCCGTCGCAGCAATGGCACTTGGCACCGAGTCGATCAACCGCGTGGACATGATCGCGGGCCCAGGCAACGCCTATGTCGCCGAGGCCAAGCGGCAGCTCTTCGGCGAGATCGGCATTGACCTCTTTGCCGGCCCGACCGAAGTTCTCATCGTGGCGGATGCCGATGCCGACCCGTTCATTGTCGCCGTCGATCTCCTCTCCCAGGCCGAACACGGACCGGACTCACCCGCGATCCTGGTAACCACCTCCGAAAGGGTGGCCCGAGAGACACTCGGCCACATCGAACGGATCTTGCCGGACATGCCGACCAAGGACTTCGCTGAACCTGCGTGGCGGAACTGGGGCCAGGTCATCGTCGTCGAGGACCTTGACGAGGCGTACAGTGTCGCAGACCGGTTCGCGGCCGAGCACGTCCAGATCTTTACCGCCGACCCCACCGTGGCGCTGACCAAAATGCACAATTACGGGGCGCTCTTCCTCGGTGAGAACACCTGCGTCTCCTACGGTGACAAGGTCATCGGGACCAACCATGTGCTCCCCACTCTCGGTGCCGCGAGGTACACCGGCGGGCTGTGGGTGGGGAAATACCTCAAGACGGTGACTTATCAAGTCATTGAGAATGCCGAGTCGTCCGCAGAACTGGGCAGGGTTCTGGGGCGTGCAGCACGCGTTGAACTTTTCGAAGGACATGCCCGATCGGGCGACGTGCGTGTCTGGCGCCACGGCGGCGAACGGTTCGAATGGATCGACCGTGCCCTATCGGGCACCACCTCCGTCGGCGCGACGCGATGAGATCCCTGACGGGCCGTACTGCCCTCATCACCGGCGGCGGTACGGGCTTGGGCGCGGCCATTGCGCGGGCACTTCACGAGGCCGGTGCCGAGGTTGTTGTCGCCGGCCGGCGCCAACAGCCACTTCAAGAAGTCTCATCGGAGCTGGGGGGTGGCGCAAGCTGGCGCATCGTGGATGTGGCCGATCCGGACTCGGTTGACCAGCTCCGACAGAGTCTGGTCGGGAAGGAGGTGTCCATCCTTGTCAACAATGCCGGGATCGCTGGCCCGGTTGCACCGCTTACCGATATCGCCCCGGTTGAATGGGACGAGGTTTTTGATGTCAATGTCCGTGGGACATTCCTGATGTGCCGGGCCTTCCTGCCTGCTATGGTCAAACGCGGCAGCGGGGACGTCATCAATCTCGCCTCGGTGTCAGGCAAGCGGCCTCTCATACGGCGGACACCATACTGTGCTTCAAAGATGGCCGTGATCGGGCTCAGCTCCACGCTTGCATTCGAGGTCGGGCCGGCAGGCGTCAACGTCAATACCCTTTCGCCGGGGCCGGTGGATGGGCCGCGGATGGACCGGAATTTCCGCCTTGAGGCCGAACGGACCGGCAAGACTTATGACCAGGCGCAGGACGTTTTCGTTTCCCGCGCCGCCCTGGGTCGGATGGTGACCGAGTCCGAGGTTGGAGCAGCCGTGGTTGCAATGCTGGGGATGCCCGGCCTTTGCGGGGCGGACGTGGACCTCTCTGCCGGGATGGTCGCGTGAGGACGCAACGGCGTGCACTGCGCACGCGGGTCCTCGGCGGTGAGCGGGTCTGCGGGGTCCTCCTCCGCATGCCCTCGGAGGAGCTGGTGGAGATGCTCGCTGTGGCGGGCTTCGACTTCATCATAATCGACTGCGAACACGGACCAGCAGATGCCATACCCCTTCGTCAGCACATCGCCGCGGCGGCCATGCATGGTGTCGAAGTCCTCGTCCGGGTGGGGGAGGGCGAGGATGCCCTGATCCTGCGGGCGTTGGACAGCGGCGCGGCTGGAGTGGTTGCGCCGCACGTGGATACTGCGGATCAGGCACGGAACGTTGTCGCGGCCGCCCACTATCCTCCACGCGGGCGCAGGGGCTTCGCAACATACGGGCGGGCGGGTTCGTATGGAACCGTCAGCGGCCCGGACCACAAGGCTCGGCTAGTCGAGGAAACGCTGGTAATCGGTATGATCGAGTCCCCGCTTGCGGTGTCTGCGGTGGACAGGATTTTGGCCACGGAGGGACTCGACGGGCTAATGATCGGGGCCGCCGATCTGGCCGCGTCCAGCGGACCAGAGGACCTTTCAGTCTCCGAATCCCGGGTTCGGGTCAACAGAGCACTAGCCTCCGCCGAGTCGCTGAGGCTGGACCTCGTGGGCGATGCCGAGGCTGCTGCCGCCGCCTATGCCGACGGGGCCCAGATGGTGGCATACAACCTGACCCACGCACTCATGGCGCAATTTGCCACGCTCCTGAACGTCCGTCCGCTCGGGTAGTTTCGGACTGGCCCGCGAAGAGCCGGCCGCCCCTCCTTGGTCATAAGACGGGGCCGGGGTGGGCGGTTCTTTTCGGTCCCTGCGGCAATGATTGTCGCTAGCTTTCGCCGGGACTTGATAAGACGGCCCGAGCCCGGGACAGCGTCCAGGGCTGGGCCCTTTGCCGGGCATTCCTTGGGTGATAGATGGCTGGCCTCGATCGGCACCCGCCGCGCCCCGAAACCTGCCGCTACGATTCCTCCTGAAATTGCGTGGCAGATCGCGTTGGCCGGTCCGAGAACGAGCATTCGCCGCTCCTTCAGCGCGGCGCGAGTCGTCAACCCTGGTGGGTCTGCATTAACAGCTGTGCATCGAGACGTGAAGGTGTCATCTCCCATGCGCAGGGCCCGTTCCACGAGGCCAGGGCAGCGTTCCTGTGCCCGGTCGCTCAGGAGCGTATAGGGGGTCATCCAAGGACGAGAGCTGTCTATTTGTTAAGCCACCCGCCCTCTATCAGGCGCTGACGTAACGCCAGGCGGGTCAGAGGTGCGTTGCCGTCCTGGAACTTCCGGCGGGCCGCGGTCAAATGTTCTTTTACCGTGTCGACACTAATCCCGAAGACTTGGCCGGTCTCTGCCATAGTGTGGCCCTCATCTCCCAGGTAGATCGAGACTACTTGGTTGGTGTTCCCGGGCCGTCAGCTTTGGGGCAGTATCGTGGACAGCTAAAGCTGCGGCGACTTCGTCGGAAATGAACATCTGTCCCCGGGCTGCTGCCCCTAGCTCGTCTTCAAGGTCCTTGGCGCCGACGGTCTTGGGAATATAGGCCAGTGCCCGCGTAGGCTTGGCGAATCACGGCCGGGTCTGTCACGGCGCTGCACACCACCACTTGTGGCCCAGCCGAGATAAGGGCACTGATTTTCGCGGGCAAGGGGATGCTGTCTCCGAGCAGGACGTCCAGAATCACGACATCGGAGAGTGCGCCAAGGTTCGGGACAAGCTCTGCCCAGGACGGGTACCGGCCCACAACCTTGATGCCTTCGGTATTTTCCTCCAGCCACACGGAAAGGGATTCGAGAACCACTGCGTGGTCCTCGATGATGTCCACCTCAAGAGTCGGGGGCGGAAATCGAGTACCGACGCCACCGCGCGTTCCAGTACTTGGTTTGGCTCATGAGGGCAGGGTCTTGGAGGGGGCGGTTGTTCGTCCTCGATCCAGGGCAAGGCCGAGGAGGGAAACCGTGACGCCGATTGCGCCAGCTGCGACGAACCCGCTCCAGGGGTCCATGCTGTCGATGAAAAGACCTGTTAACGGTGCTCCTACGGCAACGCCGGCGGTAAGCGCCGAGCCATACCACCCCATTGCCTCGCCTCGTCGGTTTTCGTCCACGAGTTCCGCCACTTTTTCGGACGCTGCTGTCATTACCGGTGCGCAAAGGAGGCCCGACGGGACGGACAGGAACGCCAGCGACCACGCATCCCTTGCGCAGGCCATCGGAATGGTCAGTGCGGCCATGGCGAGCAACAACAGGACGGGCGAAATTGACTGGTGCATGGCACCGTAGGCCAGTCCTCCGATCAGCGAGGCTCCGCACCAGAAAGCGAACACAATTCCGATGTCTGTTTGCTGGCCGCCTCGCTCCACGAGGGCGACGATGCCCACGTCGGTGCCGCTCATTATTATGCCGGCACCGGCAGCTACGGCAAAGATCGCGCCAACCTGGGGCGAAAGCCAAGTGAAGTTCCGCCTAATCCGGCTGCGGAATCCTGACGATTCGCTTGTGCCACGGGGCCCGTACGTAGCTGAGTGGGACCCGTGTTCAGCGGCTTCGGGGTAGTGCCCTGTAGCCGACGTCGCGAATGCGGGCTCGGCCGCACGCAGACCTTCTTCGGCGGCGTGAGTGCTACGAGTTGGTGGGTTGAACCACATGAGCAGAAGACCGGCGAGTGAGGCCGAGATGCCGACGGCCGTCAGGCCCGCGGCCGAGAACCCTGCAGCGGCTACGACGGCGCCCACGGCTGGTCCAATCATGAAAACGAGTTCGCTGCCGATCGAGTCCAGGGCGAAACCCGTCCTTCGCTGGTCCGCCTCCAACAACGCGCCCATCGACTGACGCATTACGGTGAAGATGGGAAAGGTGAGGAGACCAGCGACAAAGACCAGGGGGAGGATCCACTGGTATTCGACGTGCGGCACTATGGCCCAGATCACAATCTCGGCCGTAACGGATGGCATCAGGGCCTTTCGCAGGCCCACCGTGTCCACGCGTCTCCCGCGCCAGGGTGCTCCGAGCGCGATTCCTATTGTCATCACTGCGGCGGCCGCGCCGGCGGCGGCGTAGCCCTCGTCGAGACTCAGGACAATATGTAGTGTCAGCAGCAGGTAGGCTGCTGAATGCGGGATGCGGGAGACCATGCCTACGATCAAAAGGCGCCGAACCGGTTTGACAGCCAGCAGTTCTTTGTAGAGAGCAAAGTTCACGGTTCACATTCTTGCTTTGTCGCGCTAACGCGACGGTGTTCGGTTGCCTGCTCCGACCGCGACTAGCGTTCGTTACGGCGCCATCGTTCGCTCTGCCGGTGAGAATTTCCACGGAAAACAGGTTGACGGGGCGGGCGGCACCCAAGTGCAGACCCAGATGCAGGCCGTCTTGGTTGAGGCCAGCGCATCGCGGCCACGCGTCGGGTTTATGTGTCGTTTGTGTGGCAGAGCGATTCCATGCGGCCGAGGATGTCGAGTCCTTGCATGTTCAGGTAATGCAGGATGTCGATGAAGATCCAGTTCTCGGCCAGCTTGCCGTCTTCGACGCGGTAGATGTCCACGACCCGCATGTCAGCCGGGTGGGGACTAGCTGTCATGCCCATGAATCCCCCGGAATTGGTCAAGGTGAGATTGGGCCAACCGAAGAAGCCGCCGAAGTTGCCTTCAGCGAGCCGGCAAAGATGCCCGTTGAACTGATAGCCCTCCAGTAGCGCGCCCCGGAAAGGTGCTCCGTGTTGTCGCACGTACCTCGGAATGGTGCAGGTCGCGCCGATCCCGGCCGGGCCCCACCAGATCATGTCATCATGCCAGGTACGGGCGAGCTTCTCTGGATAAGGGGTGTCGCTGTCATCACCCATCCCGGTGAGCATGGCGTTGATGGCTCGGAGGCTCTCCTGGCCGGTTGCCGGATCCTGGGCGCCGTACATGAGTCCCTCATGGGTCGCCGGGCCCGGTTGGACAAGGTGAGCGCCCGTTTGGGGTGGGAAAGGGTTCTGCCCGGCCTGCATCATCAGGTGCGGTATGTCCACGAACAGTGCGGTCTCGGTGATCCGGCCATCTTCGACCTTATTGAACTCCGCGTAGCGCAGCATCACGATCTTTCCCGTCGGCCTGATGCCCAGGAAGGGACGATCAAACAGGCCCATGAAATGCCCCATGGAGGTAACCCAAACGGACTGGTTTCCGTCGATTTCGTTTTCCCCGGCCATGAAGATGTCCGGGCGGTGTTGCACCCGGGTCATGGCGGTGAGGAAAGGACCCCAGAACGCAGCTGCGACCGCTTCCGCTCCGGACTGTTCATGGAAGGGGTGCATGCCCCGCCAGTGCCAGCTCGGCGTCGTGCGTCCACCGAGGGCATGGGCCACGGTGCTGGGATTGGCTTTGAAAAGGGCCTCATGGTGGGCGCGCACCACGGCCTTCTCAGCCTGGAAGTTCTTCATCGAAAACTATCTTTCTTGGTTGAATGGCGCACGGAATCCCGACACCCTGAGTCAGGCCGGCGCGAACGCTCCGATCAAACCGAACAGATCTTTGGGGTCTTCAGGCTCTGCCACAAGATCGATTTCTTCGCAGTAGGCGGTGCCCGTGACGGCGTCCCGCACGTAGCGTAGGGCCGAGAAGTCCTCGATTGCGAAACCAACCGAATCAAAGATGGTGATCTGCTGATCGGTGGTTCGTCCGGGAGATGTTTCGCAGAGCACCTCCCAGAATTCGGTAACCGCGAAATCGGACGGTTTTTGTTGGATCTCTCCCTCGATCCTGGTTTGGGGAGCGAATTCGACGAAGATGTCTCCGATGTCCAGGATGCTGGCCTGCAGTTCCGTTTTGCCGGGGCAGTCTCCGCCGATGGCATTGATGTGAACTCCGGGCTCAATAAGTTCCTGCGTCAAAATAGTTGCCTTGGTTTTGTCTGCCGTGCAGGTGGTGATGACGTCGGCCCCCCGGACTGCGTCGGATGCCGAAGCGGCGACGGTCACCTCAAAGCCGAGTGGCGTAATGTTCCGGACGAACTTCTCCATCGCTGCCGCGTCAGTGTCCCAAATACTGAGGGAGGAGATGCCCAGGGCGGTGCGAAAGGCGAGGGCTTGGAATTCCGCCTGGCTCCCAGTTCCGATCATGGCCATGTGTCGGGCGTCGCGGCGGGCCAGTCTCTTGCCGACCATCGCAGAGGTCGCAGCCGTTCGCAGCGCAGTCAGCACTGTCATCTCAGCCAGGAACGTGGGATACCCGTTGTGGACGTCGGCAAGTACCCCGAATGCCGTTACGGTCTGATAACCGCGGCCGGGGTTGGAGGGGTGGCCGTTGACATATTTGAATCCGTATGTTTCGCCGTCGCTGGTGGGCATTAGCTCCAACACGCCGAATGGTGTGTGGCTCGCCACTCTGGCAGTCTTGTCGAATTGTCCCCAGCGTCTAAAGTCGTCCTCGAGGTAGCCAATCAGACCGGCGATGATGTTCTCGGCACCGGTGTCGGCTACCCACTGCACCATGTTGCGGACATCCACAAAACGCGTCATGCGCGCCTTCCTTTCAATGAGTTGATGAATCAAGGTATTGCCAACCCCGTTGAGGCGCTGGCGGCTTGTGCGAAGCTGGGGTCAGCCCAGGCTGACTTTTACGGACGTTCTCGGCCGTCAAGGACTGTCTACTGTTTGGCGCCTGCAGGGAGCCGGCAAATGCAGTGGCTCAAAGTCACGAAGCAATTGGGTAAATCTGCCGGGATCTTCCAGGGGCGCCAAATGTCCGGCACCGGGCAGAGTCATTAGTTTGCCTCGGGGAAGCGCCGTGGCTATTTCGGAATGCATATCGGCCGTGCAGAGCGCGTCGTCTTCAGGGTGAATGACGAGGGCAGGTCCGCCGTACTGACCTAGCGCTGGCCTGAGATCCCATCTCGTCCGCTGAGTAGCCAGTTGGTCGAGAAACGCATCGGGTCCGGTGGCATCGGCCATGGCTACAACCCTGCTCAACAGAGCTGACTCTCCGGTGCGCGATGGATGGACCAGAGCGTTCCACAATCGCACCTGCGTCATGGACGGGAATCGGCCGGCAGCTACGTCATGTTCAAGCTCATCCCAGCCCGTCATCTGCTGCCCGGTTGGAGCACGGCCGTTGGTCGAGATGAGAACCAAGGACGCCACTCGGTCCGGTTGGATGGTGGCAGCGGCCATCGAGATGATTCCGCCCAGGGAGTGGCCCACCAGGTTGAACCGCGGGGGGGCAGATGCAAGGACCGCGCGGGCCGATTGCAGAAGGCCGCGTGCCTGGACCCTGAGGTTCAAGTGCTTGCCCGGCAGCTGGCGTTGTGCCTCCCGCCATAGGTCCATTGTGCACAGCATGCCGGGAAGCCACACGGTTGGGAGGTCAGAGGGACAATCTCGGCATTCGGCAGATGTTTTCGGCCGTACGGGCAACTGCATCATCTTCTCCGCATGTGTAGGTGAAGTGCTGCTGGACTTGTTATTCATGATCGGCAGGAGAACCATTCTCGATGGTCGAGGTTCCCAACCTGTGCCGTTCAATTTCGATCATGATCGCCATCTCGTCGAAAACCCGGAATTCCTCCACGATGCGCCCATCCGAACCCAGCCGGTATTGGCTCGAGCCAAGGATGCGCATGGGCTGGTTGGTGGTGGGCCCATACATGGGCGATCCGCTGTAGGTCCCGTCGAGGACCCACATCGTGGCGGCCCGGCGTCCTTTGACAGGATCGTCGTGAACGCACAGGTCAAGGAGCGAGAGCTGGGCATCAGGAAACGCGGCCAGGAGTGAGATCAGGTCTGTGGAATAGTCCCGCGTCCCGTTTCGCCAACGGCCTCGTGTGGTGTGCAGCACCACATCCTCGTGAACGAATTTTCCCAGCTCGTCAAACCTGCGTTGGTTCCACACGATGTCCGTCAAATCGACCATTAGGTCTGTCACTTCGGAGGACCCGACGCGGACCCCCGACAGGGTCTCGCGTCCGACGTTGCTGGGTAGCTCTCCAAGCTCAAGAGCCGACGGACTCATTGACCCGGCGAGGTTCCGCGCGGTTTCCTCCGGGTTCAAACCGAGGTCCCGCACGAGGCTGTACTCGTCCCTGACCACCCATTCCTCCACGATGCGGCCCTGACGTACCAGACAGTGCGCCAAGGCACGCTTGGCAGTTGGGCGGTTCGTGGGGGGACCATACTGAGTCCAGCCTTCGTTCGTTGCTCTGATGTACACCCGGTGTGAAGAGATAAAGGCGTCTGTTCCCCGACGTTCCCACACCACATCTTCGCCGCCGGCGAGTTCATCGGGATAGGAGGCAATTGACATCACGGTGCCCTCAACGACCCCGCGGACTCCTTTCTCGGTGCCGAGGGCGCCATGTATCAGCACGTCGGGAGCGTAGTAGGTTGACTCGATCAGGCCGACCCCGCGGTCCAGCCATATCCGGTCCGTTGAACCGAGAATGTAGTCTTCGGGGCTATCGTGGGGCTGGAAGGCAGTAGCGTCAAGTTCCTCGACCATGGTCAGCCGATCTGCGCCAGGAGGGCGAGTTCGTTGTATTCGACCCACTCCGCGACCACACGTTGGCCCCTGACATGGATGTGATGGAACCCCATCAGCGATACGGGTCTGGACTGCCCGGCGTCGTTCTGCGCTGTGCCGCTGATCTGGTAACGAACGGCAACTCGTCCAGAGTCCTCGCCGTCGAGGTTCCAATACAGCTCCTCGATCTCCAGCGCGAGATCCGGAAGGAGTTCGAGCCACCGGGATACTTCGTCACGTGCCCCCGCAGGACCGAACCCGAGCCGGGTGGTGCCAAAGGAGTAGGGCGCCCCCGGAGCGTAGGTGCTATCGGTCAGGGACAGATCGCGCTTGTTGTACAGTCCATCGAGAAGATCGGCCACCACCTTGCCGGGGCCATCGATGACATCTGGGATGGCCGGCACTGACACGCCGAACGACGCGGTCAGTTCCCTCGCCTTTTCACCACGGGGGGCCCGGGAGGACCCAGCGTTCTTAATGGCTTCATTCAGCGGCAAGCCAAGCTGGTCGATGAAAGCTTTGCTGTTTCCCCCTGCCCACTCCTCCACATACTGGTCTCCCCGAATGACACAGTGCGAGATGGAGCTGTTGACGACCCGACGCCCGGTGGGCGGCCCGACCGGGCTGTCGCCGTCGTGGGTTCCCCGTGCGATCCACCGCATGGAGGTGCGGTAGCCGGACTCGTCGTCCCCGGTCCAGATGGTGTCGTCGATGATGCCGTAGTAATCGGAGAAGCCCTTTCGACGGGCCCAGGTGTCCCTCGTCACTGCCTCATCACCGATGATGTCTCCCACGTCCGTCCAAATGACTGTCTCCGGCAGGTACCACTTCGGAACCAGGTCGGGCTGCTTGTCGTTCCAGATCTCGTACGTTGTTCTTTCGACGAAATCGATCACATCCGTGTAGGGGTAACCGTTCATCTTGCGCTCAGGGTGGATCATGGTTATTGCCTTTCCTATGGTGCTTATACTCGAGTGTTGCCCACCGCGGCTGTGTGGGGAGCCGGCGGGCGCGGCCATCGTGGCAGCATCGGGTCCACCAAGTACTTGGTGTCCTCAAGGACGTCGTACCCGATCTGCTTCAGGATGTGAAGCACGTCGATCATCACCCAGTTGTCAATGATCAGACTGTGTTCATCCGTGCGGTACCAGTCAGCGACCCTCATTTCGATACGGTGTCCGGTCGGGGGCATGCCCAGCCAGCCGGGCCCGGTGTGGGTGGCGTACAAGGAGGGCCATCCGCCGGTGATGGCGAAACGACCATCACCTATCCGGATGTAGTGTCCTGGGCCCTCCAGCGGCCCCGAATGGTCCCGAACAATGCCTTCGCGGTCCGGGAAGGCCTGGATGAACAGGGCCCCATGGTAGTCGTCAAAGCCGCGTTGACCGCGGCTGGACCCGATACCGGCAATCCCGTACCAGTTCATGTTCTTGTGCCAGTGCGGGCTGTGTTCAACTGTGGCGGCATGGTCTTGCAAGCTGGCCCCGGAGCCCAAGCCGAGATGCATCTCCCGGACGATGCGTAGAGTTTCTGCACCGAGGTCGGCGTCGTGCTCGTTGACCTTGCCCGCTGCCGAGACTGGGGGGAACGGCCACTGTTCGGCTGTTCCTGGCATCGAGCGAAAGGGGTAGTAACCTGCCTGACGCATGAGGTCGACGATGTCAAACATGATGTATGCCTTGACGATGAAGCCGTCCTCGACCAGGAAGTTCATTCCCGTCCGAAGGTAAGCCAGTCCCTGTGTGGGCGGAATTCCAAGCCAGGGTTGCTCAAATGAGCCCATCACGTAGCCGAGGGTGCTCACCCAGGACCGGCCCTCATATTCCCCTCCGATCAACACGCCCAGCCGGTGTTCGTGGTCAGGAAACGCCCTCTTTAATGAGGCCCAGAGTTCTCTCTCGACTTCCTCAACGCCATGGAGGGTGTTGAACGGATGGAAGACCTCCCAGACGGAGTCCTTTGCACAGTACCGGCGGAGAACTTGTCCCGTTGCCCCATCAGCTTCGGCGAGTTCTCCGAGGAACGCCTCGATCAGCGCCTTATTTTCAGCGTGAACGGTCATGCTCACCTCGTCGAGCCAACGCACGGCCGTTGAATCCAACGCACAAGCGCGCCACTCATCCCTTGACCGATCCAGCAGTCAAACCTGCCACAAGGTACTTTTGTGCCACCAGGGCCAAGGCCATTACTGGCAGTGTCAGCAGCACCACACCCGCCGAAGCTTGCTGCAGCAACGGCAAGGACTGTCCCAGCTGGGTAGACAGGAATACCGGCACCGTCTGCGAATTGACATCTGTGAGCACTACCGGCAGCAGATAGGACTGGAACGCAAGCAGGAAGGTCAACATGGAGGCGGTAACCAACCCCGGTTGCATCACCGGCAGGATGACCCTTCGGAACGCACCCCACCTGGAGCAACCATCCACCATGGCGGCCTCGTCAAGATCCGGGGAGATCGATGCGAAGAAGTTCCGCAGAAGCCAGATGGTGAACGGCAAATTCACAGCCACGAACGCAAGCGTGAGACCAATCTTCGTATCATAAAGGCCTAACGAGGTAGCGATCTCATAGAAGGGCAACATAATGGCGAAGCCCGGCACTGCCTGAATCAGCAATGCGAACGCAAGGATGACTGTGCTGATCTTGCCCCCGTACCGCGATAATGAGTAGGCTGCCGGGGCGGCGAGCAGAAGTGTACCCACGACGGACAGCAGACCGACGATGACCGTGTTCAGCGTGTATTGGTAAAAGTCGGTGGTCTCCCACAGATTGATGAAGGCATCCACAGTAGGTTCGTAAATGAACTGCGGGGGATTCGTAAACGCGACATTGGTTGGCTTGGTCGCAGCCATGAGCGTCCAGATGAAGGGCGACATCATTACGAATGCCACTGCTGCCAGCGTAAGGGTGACCAGCACCGTCGCTCGCTTGGCGCGTCCGGAGAACGTTGACCGGCGTCGTTTCGGAGGTGGTGCTTGTTTGGCTGGTACCGCCAATGTATCCAACATCAGTTCTGGCCTCCCTTTACTTCTCGGTAGATATTTCGGACGAACGGCGAGACCAGAATGAACAAAACCAGCATCATGAGCACGTTGACGGCACTTCCTAGACCGAGGTCCTGCTGGTCCCGTGCAAACGCCTTTTCATAGACGTAGAGGCTCACAGACTGGGACTGGACAGCCTCGGCGCTCGGCGCGAGCGGGATGAGAATGTCGAAGATACCCAACGAGTTCATAATGGCGATGAGGGCCAAGAATCGGAACATTGGTCCGAGCGTAGGGATGATGACGTGCCACTGGCGTTGCCACCAGTTTGCGCCGTCGGCGGTGGCAGCCTCAATTTGTTCGTTGGGGACGCCCTTGAGCGCCCCCAACAGAACAAGCATGAAGAAGGGTACCCCGAGCCAGATGCCGGCAAGCAGTACCAGCCCGCGGTTGGCCCATGTCTCCGTAAACCAGGCGACTTCCTGCCCGGTGGTCTTCTCCAGAATGAAGTTGACCAGACCGCCAAAACTGTTGTCGAACAGCCAGGAAAATGCGGTGGCCGCTATGATGGCGGGAATGACATACGGCACCAGGAGGATCCCGAGGAACAAGGACTTTCCCCGCCGTGCCCGGTGTAGCAGCAGGGCCATGGCATACCCAAGGACCAGCAGCACTGCGGTGCTGGTGAGGGCGTAGCCCACGGTGAACAGGACCGCCGCATGGAAAACGGGGTCCTGAAGCACCCTCGCGTAGTTGTCGAATCCAACCCACTCGCCAGGCCTACCAAATTCCACACTTTGGTAGCTCCACACCACCGAATAGATCAGTGGCACGCCCAGCAATAGGATCATGATGCCAAGGCTGGGACCTACCCCAACCAGAAATTCTCGCCGCTTCATAGCGCCTCCTACGTAAAACTACTTTGAGCCACTCTTTGCAAGGGCCCGGACGGCGGCTTCCTGTGCTGCCGCTAGAGCATCTTGCACCGATTGCTGACCGGTGAGCGCCTGCTTCAGCAGTGAGGCAGTGTCACTTTGCATGGTTCCCAGCCATGTCTCAAGCGGCGGGGTGCCCGCGCCGTTAGCCAAGGCATCCTGGACTGCGGCGGCGTAAGGGACCTTCTCTTCAGTAACAACCTTGTCTCGCGCTGGGTAGGCGAACGGCAGGGCCTGGTTGGATGCTTCTTCCGTAATGGACGCTGCCATCATCCGGAAGAGAAGATCCGGGTCAACGGTGCTGTTGTGGGGGATGGACCACCCATCTACGGAGAGAATCGCGCTGCTTTTTCCGCCCGGTGCAATGGAAGGGGCGGGTGCGAAGGCGAAGTCGTCTGCGTTCTGGCTGAATTTGGGGTTGACGACGTCAGCCATTCGGCCGGAGTACATGATGGCGATTGCCGCAGTGCCGTTGAAGAGTTGCTGCTGTACTCGTGGCTGGTCAAACGAGATAACCTGAGGGTCCATGTACGGGGTCAGGGCCGTGAGTGACTCCAAGCCCTTTTTGGCCTCGGAGGACTGGAACGTCGGCTCTTTAGCGCTCGGATCTACATAGGTTTTTCCTTGAGACGCCAATGTTCCCTCGTAGAGGGTTGATGTGCTGTCGCCAAACGGTAGAGCCACAGGGTACTTAATCTTACCGGCGGCTTGAATCTTCTGCGCATCGGAGAGGACGTCAGCGTAGGTTTCAGGGGCATCCAAACCGAGTTCATCGTAGATGTCCTTGCGGTACACCAGAGTGCCGACGTTCGCCTGAGTGGGAAGCGCGTACAGCTTTCCGTCGTAGGAAAGCCCCTTCACCATCGCTTCGCTTAGCTCGCCCAGCTTGTAGGTGTCCTTGTACTTCTCGAACAAGTCGTTCAAGGGCAGGAGCTTACCGGTCGACGCATACCGTGGGACTGCACCGGAGTACATCTCGATGACGTCGTACGACGCGGTATCCCCGGCCAACGTCGTCGAGGTCTTTTGATATTGGCCGCCGAAGTCAATCGGAGCATGGGCCACGGTCACGTTGTCCTTCGTGCAACTGGCCACCATCATGTTGGAGAAGGGGTCCGTGGCGGAAGAATTGTAGGCAAGAACGTTGACAGTGATTTTTTCATCTTGCCCGGATACGTCGCAGGCTACGGCTTCAACTGACTGCGACCCGGACCGGCTGCCGGCACTGCAGCCAGTGAGCGCGAGCAGTGCCGAAAGTCCGACTGCGGTCACGAGTTTGATCGTGCTTTTATGTACCATCAGAAACCTCCTTGTTTCATGTTGTGCATGCGTATACTTCATCACGAAAGCGACCGTGATGTCAATCATATTTCCTACGCCTTGAAGAAATTTCACGAAAGCGCACCCTATAATTTCGCCCTTGCCCTGGCAACTAATGCACTCGTATGCACAGAGGGTACTCGCGAGGGAAACTTCCGCGGTGTAGCTCGCAGCCTGGGAGGATGGAATTGTGACCCGCTACCTCGTCGCCGCATGCGACCCGGGTACCGTTGACGATGCAGACATGCATTTCGAACTCATGGATCCTTCCGCACACCCTTATCAGGCTTCCGTGCCAAGAGATCCCGGCACAATAGCTCTGGGCAAAGGCGCGCGTCGGTCGAGGGTATCGACATGATCAGGCAGTAGTCCGCCACCCCGAAGTGGCACAGCAGCGGGGGCCTTGCCTGGGCAGCTCCTAAGATCGTTCCAGAACGACCTGTGGGCCGAATCCGGGCGTTGCGATGATGAACACGATGGGGGCTGCCCGGTGCGAGGCCTTACTGAGCCGGCCACGCCGAAGGATTTACGGCATCTTTCATCAGAGAAAGGATGGGTTCATGCCTTGGGATGATGGGGCGAAGCGATGCCATGGTGGGCCAAAGCAAGTTCGTCGTAGGCCAGCCACTGTGCCGTGATGCGGCCTTCACCTAGATGGTGGTGGCTGAGGAGGCTGAACTCGACCGGGCCTCGGGGTCCGGTCCCCGTGATCCGCCATTGGGTAGCGACACGGACCGGCATCGCCTCGGACGCGGGCATGGAGTATTGGTCGTCGACTTCTATAGCCAAGGGTCCTAGAGCAGCGCGGAGACCGTCGGCCCAGTCCAACAGCGCAGCTACCCCGTCAACCTGGATGTCCGGTGCGAATGCGGTAGCGCATTCAGAGGCGAAGAGCCCCATCTCAGCCCGACCTTCCAAAGCGGCGGCGAATGCTCGCTGAACCAGATCTCCTTCGGCCGTCCGGGTGAACTCGAAGGACGGCCGCGCTACCCGGGGTGTTGCGGGATAGTCGGTGGCGCGCACGGCATCCGCAGGCGGGTAGCCTAGCTGACGTGCCAACGCCAGTGGATTGACGCCCAGCCACTCCTCCACGATAGTCTCCCCTTTGACGACGCAATTGGCAATGGCCGTGGAGGTCACCGGTCGACCTGTAGCTGGGCCGTAGACGGTTCCACCCGTGTCGGTCCCGGTCCAAGTCCAGCGCATCGAGGTCCGATAACCTTCCTCCTCGGAACCGGTCCAGATGGTGTCGTCGATGACACCATGGAAATCCGGGTAGCTCTGGAGTCGTGCGGTGGTGTTGGCGATGACGATCTCATCGCCAACCAGGTCACCTGCGTCAAGGTGAATTGCCGTGCTGGGGGAGTAGTGCCTGCGGATAAGCTCCAGATCTCGGTTCGGCCTATTCCAGATAAGGTAGGTGATGCGTTCGATGTAGTCGACGGGGCCCTCAAAACCGTATGGTCGAAGGCCAGGATGGGTGGATGTCATAGAGTTTCCTTCAGATCCTGAGGTTTAGGGTGTGGCGTTGGAAGACCCGGTCTAGAGAGCCGTGGGAGGGCCCGCGCGCCAGCACGATGTGAGTTCAGAGTTCGTACGCGACGACGCCGGAAAGGTCCATCCGCTCCGAACTGAAATGTCCGTGCCATTTATACGTATGTATCATCTGTTTGTCAAGGTAAGGGGTTTGTGTCTGGCGCCGGAAGCGCCGCGCTTTCCCGATACCAGCTCGACTTCGGGAGGCGGGCTCGACAGTGGAACCCCCGCCCTAATAAGCCCGCGGCGGGGCAGGGATGCCGCCCCGCCCAGGAACTGACTGCCGCTCCGAGCGCGTCCTCATGGCCTGATATCTGAGGGAAAGCGCACTAGGACGCCCGGTTCACCAAGCTGTGCGCCCCCTACCGACCTGCGGCTACATCAGCAACGCAGTCAAGCACTGTTCGCAAGGCGGGCCAGAAAGAGAAACAAGCCGAGCGGGGAGGCCTACGCTTCAGTCCGCGGATCGAGTTCCAACTTGAGGGAGCGCGAAGCCTCGCATCAATTCACTTAAGGCCTCCTGACGCTGGGCGATGCGCTTGCCAAGACAAACCAGCCCAGACCGTCAACCATCAAGCCCAGTGACATTGCTAATCGGACTTCACCAATAGCCCGAGATTAGTGGCTCGGCTCAACGCTTGGGAACCCCAAGCCGTGCTCAGGGAATTGCGCCGGACCTAAAGGGCCATTCCCGCTTGGATCTCAGGCGGGGAAATGCGGTCCAGCAACGGACGGACAAGTCACTGGTAACCAACGCGGCGCGGGCTTCCACGCACGGGGGTGGCCGCTGGCCTGCCAGGGAGTCCCGTTTATGTGTCGTTTGTGTGGCAGAGCGATTCCATGCGGCCGAGGATGTCGAGTCCTTGCATGTTCAGGTAATGCAGGATGTCGATGAAGATCCAGTTCTCGGCCAGCTTGCCGTCTTCGACGCGGTAGATGTCCACGACCCGCATGTCAGCCGGGTGGGGACTAGCTGTCATGCCCATGAATCCCCCGGAATTGGTCAAGGTGAGATTGGGCCAACCGAAGAAGCCGCCGAAGTTGCCTTCAGCGAGCCGGCAAAGATGCCCGTTGAACTGATAGCCCTCGGTTAGTGCTTCGCCAAAGGGCGTCGCATGTTGGCGCATGTACCCAGGAATCGTGTAACTCGCGCCGATCCCGGCCGGGCCCCACCAGATCATGTCGTCATGCCAGGTACGGGCGAGCTTCTCGGGATAAGGAGTGTCGGTGTCGTCGTCAAACCTCACTGTGAGCATCGTGTTGATGGCTCGGAGGCTCTCCTGGCCGGTTGCCGGATCCTGGGCGCCGTACATGAGTCCCTCATGGGTCGCCGGGCCCGGTTGGACAAGGTGAGCGCCCGTTTGGGGTGGGAAAGGGTTCTGCCCGGCCTGCATCATCAGGTGCGGTATGTCCACGAACAGTGCGGTCTCGGTGATCCGGCCATCTTCGACCTTATTGAACTCCGCGTAGCGCAGCATCACGATCTTTCCCGTCGGCCTGATGCCCAGGAAGGGACGATCAAACAGGCCCATGAAATGCCCCATGGAGGTAACCCAAACGGACTGGTTTCCGTCGATATGGTTCTCACCGGCCATAAAGATATCCGGGCGGTGTTGGGCCCCGGTCATGGCGGTGAGGAAAGGACCCCAGAACGCAGCTGCGACCGCTTCCGCTCCGGACTGTTCATGGAAGGGGTGCATCCCCCGCCAATGCCAGTCGGGCGCCGTGCGTTCACTAAGAGCATCGGCAACAGAGTCGGGCCCTGCTTTGAAAAGCGCTTCATGATGAGCGCGCACCACGGCCTTCTCAGCCTGGAAGTTCTTCATCGAAAACTATCTTTCTTGGTTGAATAGCGCACGGAATCCCGACACCCTGAGTCAGGCCGGCGCCAACGCTCCGATCAAACCGAAAGATCTTTGGGGTCTTCAGGCTCTGCCACAAGATCAGCCTCTCACGACTTGTGCATGCGTATACCTACTCACAGTTGCAGCACCAATGTCAATCATTTCTGCAATTTGTGCCCCGGCATAGCGCGGTCGCGCCGTGCCAACGGTTCAATGGAACAGCCCTGTCGCCCGCGGAAGGAAACTAAGTCAAGTTCTTCGGATGTGTGTTCTGGGGCAAAACCGAATCCGGCGGTCGCTTGGACTTAACCGTCAGCCCCGATCCGGCCGATGTGCGAGTGGGCGACTTCTGCCGTGTGGGAGACGGCAATCTGACAGAGAACTGGATCTTCATCGACATCCGTGGAGCGAACGGGCCCCAGTAGACCCGGCTCAGAGGTAAACGTCGACGGCCGCGCTGGAGTCCACATACATCCGCGTGTTGACCCCGTCTGCGGCTACCCAGAACCCGCGTCGGCAGGCACGCCTGCCACGAACCTCTTGATTTCCTCCTGGACTCCGATTGCGACGAGATGAGAAAGATGGAACTTTCAAGGGACTGCGGGTGGAGCTAGTCCTTCAATGTCAGGAGTTTCTTATTCACGAACTCGTCCATCCCGTAACGACCGAGTTCCCGTCCAATACCGGATCGTTTCACTCCGCCAAACGGCAGCTCCGCCGCAGTACCACCACACTCATTGATACGCACCATGCCGGCGGTAAGTCGTTCTCCGATCCGAGCTGCCCTGTCTGTGTTTCCCGAATGAACCGAAGCGCCAGGCCCGAATGCTGTGTCATTGGCAATCGCTACCGCCTCGGATTCTGTGGCGGCTTTGAAGACCATTGCGACTGGTCCGAAGAACTCCTGCCCGTAAGCGTCCATGTCACGGGTTACCCTCCCTATAACGGCGGGCCTGAAATAGGCTGAGTCGGCCGCTACTTTTCCGCCTGAAAGTAGAAGGGTCGCGCCCTCGGCAACGGCGGCGTCAAGTTGTGCTTGCAGTTGGTCGGCAGCGGCATGGCAGGAAAGAGGCCCAAGATACGTCCCAGGTGCCGTGGGATCCCCGGGAGCGATCGCGGCGAGGGCTTGGCAGAAGGCGCGGACGAAGCCCTCGTAGACCGCCTCCATCACCACGAACCTCTTCGCGGCGTTGCAGGCTTGACCGCCGTTGACCATTCTTCCGGCCACGGCGCGCTGAACGACCGTTTCCAGGTCCACGTCCTCGAGGACAATGAAGGGATCCGAACCTCCAAGTTCCAGGACCACCTCTTTTAGATTGCGACCAGCAGCCTCGGCAACTGCCGCTCCTGCCCGTTCCGAACCGGTCAGGGACACGCCATAAACTCTGCTGTCGGCAATGACTTTCTCAATCTGCGGGCTAGTGGCCAGAAGTTGGGCGTGATCTTTGGTGGCACCGTGCAACCGGACCAGTTCGCAGTCCTACGTCGGGTACTGGATTGCCGTCACCAAGCTTACGAAACCACGCACTCTACAGGAGGCGCGATTTTCAATTAGGCCTCGCTCAATATGCAACATAGGTTGGAGGTGAGCCGCAATAGTTAGCGCCTTGCTCGCTCGCAACTCGACGGCGCGGGCGAGAGCCGGACGAAGATTTCGTGGCGTCCAGTTCAAACATGCCGAGCGTTTCGTTGGAACACAAGACCGGCACTGCGGACTCACATCTCTTGAGTGCGGGCCGGAACAGACGTCGCTTTAGCGGTTGTCGAGCCGATGCTGAGTTCGAACCGTGGAGCCGCGGGAACGAGCGGTGAGGAGCTGGCATCTGCTATGTAGCTTGCAGCCAGGCCTCCAAGGTCGACCAACGGGAGCGTCATGGTTGTCAGACCAAAGACGGCGCCGCCTCGGGTGCCGCCGATGCCGGCGACAGACACATCATCAGGAGTCTTGTATCCGGAAGTCCACAGGTAAGCGAGGACACCCACTGCTATTTCATCGTTAGCGCACACGATCGCTTCCGGAAGCTGCCCTTCTGTGACGAGCCGCTCTATGGCCGCCCGCCCTGACTCCTGGCGCATCCCTGTTCCACCCACGACATGCGGACGGGCTTGAGCTTCAAACATCGCGCGCCGGTAGCCTTCTGTTCTTTGTTCGACCGCGGTGAGACCCGGCATGCCACCGATAAAGGTGATTCTTCGTTGACCAAGCGACAGCATGTAGCGTGTGAGCTCGTACGACGCCTCGACGTTGTCGATGATGATCTTGGTTGAGTCGAATCCTCGCGGTGCCAGTGCTACAACCCGGGTTCCGGCTCGAACGGCAACGTTTACCTCACGGGCCAGTTCAGCCGTACCCGGTGAACCCTCGATGTCACTGCCGCAGAACACGATGCCGGATGCCTGATGTTCCCGGAGAACTTTGAACTTTGTTCGTTCCTGCTCCGGGTCCCGGTTGGCGTTGGCCAAGATTGTGACGTAGCCCGATTTGGCGGCTTCGATCTCAATGCCGCGGGTGAGTTCTGCAAAGTAAGGGTCGAGGATGTCGCTGGCGATGACCCCGATGATCTTGCTGCGTTGTTGCTTCAGCGCCTGAGCGGCCGCGCTCGGCGTGTACCCCAACGTTTGGGCGGCTGTTCGCACGCTTGCGCGTATGTCTGAGGAGACCGGATGCGCTGACCCGTTGAGGACACGGGAAGCTGTGGCAACGGAGACAGCAGCTAGTTCGGCTACTTCGCGCAGTGTCGCCATAATCCGGCTCCTTCGGTGCTTTCTCGTTCAGCCTAACCGGATCTTTTCAGGTAGGGCTTGCGGGGAGTTTGGTTGACAGGGTGGCCCGTCTCACATTAGCTTAGTGGTAAACCTTTGCCATTGCCAGTTGATAACTAACGGAAACAGCGGCAAACGTTATCCACACTAGCTCAAAGGAGAGACATGACGGACCTTTCAAAGCCCTTCGATTTGATCGTGGTTGGAGCCGGAGCAGCGGGACTCGCGGCGGCGAATCGCGCCGCCAACCTTGGCGGACGTGTCCTGCTGCTGGAGAAGGGTGACGCTCCGGGGGGATCTGCCGCTCTTTCCGCCGGCATCCTCTGGACGGCCCCAAACTTGGAAGTTCTTCGTCGTATCCAGCCCGATGGCGATCCTGTCCTCGGGCCGCTTGTTGTCGAAGGATACGAGCAGGCCGTGCAGGACGTACGCGACGCTGACGTGAAGGTTTCCGACGAGTGGCTCGATCACTTGGAGTGGGGACGAGCCTGCAAAATTGACATTCATGATCTCATTGCGAAGTGGTCCTCGAAGGTAACTAGCACCGGCGGTGCCATGCTGACAGGAGTCAGTAACGTTGACCTCATCCTCAACGAGGGCCGCGTGTCCGGTGTGACCTTCCTTCACGAGGGTGAAACCAAGAAGGCGTCCGGCACAGCGACGGTCCTGGCCACCGGAGGGTTCCAGGGAGACCCCGAGCTGAAGCAAAAATTCATCGGTAACGGAGCGGACGACATCGCTGTCCGTAGCAATCCAAATTCAGTTGGTGACGGCTTCCGCCTTGGCGCTGCAGCAGGAGGCGCGGCCAGCCGGCACCTCTCGGGGTTCTATGGCCACACGCTGCCGAGCCCACTGCCTGTTTCCCCCGAAGTGTTCCTCCGTCTGACCCTCTACTTCTCGGCCTACGGGATTATGGTGAACCGCCTCGGTCGGCGTTTCACGGATGAATCCCTCGGCGATGAGGTCTCCAACCAGGCTGTCGTTCGCGAGCCGGGTCAGCGAGGAGTCCTGATCTGGGATGACGAAGTCCAGCAGAACCGCGCACTGGCCGTGCCGTACCCCAGCGGCATGGCTCTTAACCGTCACGCTGAAGCAACCAAGCTCGGTGCCCGCACCGCCGAAACCGATACTCTGGAAGAGCTGATCGAGGTCGTGGCAGGCTGGGGCGTTGACCGTGCAGGTCTCACAAGCACGCTTGAGAACTACAAGCGCGCTACTGCGGGCGAATCCGTAAGCCTGGACGCACCCCTGCCGGAACGTCCGAGCCCGCTCAAGACGGGTCCGTTCCGTGCCGTCGAGCTTCAGCCCTGCATCACCATCCCCTTCGGCGGTCTCCGCGTGAACAGGGACGGCCAGGTCCTGAACCGGGACAACCAGCCGGTTCCCGGACTCTTTGCTGCTGGAGCTGATGCCGGCGGTGCCCAGGACCGGCGTTACGTGGGTGGAATCATCTTCGGCCTCGTCTTCGGCCGGCGAGCAGCAGACGCTGCCTTGCGCGGTTTGGGCTCCGGTAATCAGGATGCCCTGGTGCCGGCCCTATGAGGACGGCCCTGACACAAACCCGCGGAGTTTGCTGGACAGGACCGGAACAGCTCTATCTCAGGGGGCGTAAGTCCTCCCGGACAGTCGCACCGAACGAGGTAGTTGTACGCATCGAGAGCGTTGGCGTATGTGGCACTGACGTGACCATCTGGAGGGGCGACTATCCCGGCGTGCCTGCCGGGACCGTTCTTGGACACGAGTTCGGCGGCACCATCGTAGAAGTCGGTGCCACTGTCGCTGACCGCAGCGTCGGACAGTTAGTAGCCGTTGACCCCAACATAGTCTGTGGAAACTGCCCTGAGTGCGCTACAGGCTCCCGTGCACTGTGCAGCGAGCGTCGCCTGATGGGCCTGGACCTCGACGGTGGGTTGCAAACGCAAATTACTGTTGATGCAGTTCAGACCATCCCTGTCCCCGGGAACCCAGACCCGAAGTCCTTGGGCCTCGTTGAGCCTCTGGCCGTCGGTGTCCATGCCTGCTCGCGTGCCGGAGTCACCTCCGGCGCGCGGCTGGGCATCATCGGAGGCGGAGCGATCGGTATGGCTTGTGCCCTGCAGGCAAGGAGTCTTGGTGCCGGCAGCGTGACCGTCGTAGAGCCAGATGCCCTCCGCAGGGCAACGATCGAGGAGTACGGTGTCACTGCCATCGCCCCGGGAGAAACACCGGCGGAACGCTGGAATGTCGCCATCGACACTGTAGGGAACGGCACGACCATCGGCGCCGTTATGGGCCTGATGGAGCGGGGCTCCACAATCTGCGTGGCCGGTCTTGCTGAAGGGGGAACCGTGCCGCCCGCGAAGGACCTCGTCCATCATGAACTGACCCTCACGGGAACCTTCTGCTACACGGCAGAAGACCTCCGCACGGCCGCCGAGCTTCTGGCCATTCACGGCCTCGCTGCTTTGCCCAACGACCTCGTCCATGGTCTGGAGCAAGCACCTGCAGCTATTACCTCGTACGCCGCCGGACATCTTGGGCGCGGGAAAACAATCATCATCCCCTAGTTCACCCCCTCAGGGGCACCTACAACTGAATCTGCAATGAAGGAGACGTCAGTGAACAAATCGCTGCAGCACGCTAATTCCCACCCTCCGGACGCGAAGAAGAACAGTCCTGTGCGCGCCGCCGTTGCCAGCATGGCCGGCGGAACGCTCGAGTACTACGACAACTACATCTACGCCCTGGCCGCTGCTCTCGTATTCGGGAAAATCTTCTTCCCCGAGTCAGGCGGCGTCGCGACCATAGCCGCCCTGGCCACCTTTGCAGTCTCTTACGTTGCCCGGCCGATCGGTGCGATCCTCCTCGGGCACTTCGGGGACCGGATTGGCAGGAAGAAAGTCTTGGTGTTCATCCTCGTTCTCATGGGAACGGCCACCTTCCTGGTGGGCTGCCTGCCCAACTATGCCCAGATCGGCATCTGGGCACCCATCTTGCTAGTCACGCTGCGAATCCTGCAGGGCATTTCCGTCGGCGGCGAGACTGCGGCCGCAACAGTGCTCACCATCGAGGTTTCACCTGAAGGGCGCCGCGCCTTCTTCACAAGCTTCGCGCCCAATGGAATTGTCGCCGGCTTTATTCTGGCCACACTCATCTTCCTGCCGATATCAGCGCTGCCGGAAGACCAGCTGCTGAGCTGGGGATGGCGAATCCCATTCCTGCTGAGTGCCTTAGTCACTTTGGGAGGATTTATCATCCGAGCCAAGCTGGAAGAGCCCGAAGCCTTCGTTGAGGCCCAAAAGGAACACGCACTGGTGAAGGTGCCGATTGTTGAAGTGTTCCGCTCTCATTGGGGCTCCATCATCAGAGTGACATTCTGCTCACTGGCCTTTGCCATTGACACCGTCATCAAGGTTTTCGCGCTCTCCCTGGCCACCGGCGTCTATGGAATTCCGCGCAGCACCATGCTCTGGGTTCTTATCGTCAGCCATGTCTGTGCGCTCGTGACGCAGCCCTTGTTGGCAATGCTGTCGGACCGGATCGGACGTAAACCGGTCTTCATTGCAGGCAACGTCGGCTGTGCATTGATGATCTTCGCCTACTTCGGCTCCATCCAAAGCGGAAACGTCCCGTTGCTGTTCCTCACAGGATTCCTCTCGGTAACGTTCGCTTACGCAGCAATCAATGCCACGTACCCGTCGTTCTTCGCGGAAATGTTCAACCTCAAGGTCCGTCAGACAGGTATGGCTCTGGGTCTTCAGCTCGGCCTGATCGCCGCAGGCTTTGCCCCCAGCGTTTATACGGCACTCACTGCAGGTAAGCCTGGTGACTGGTTCCCCGTTGCGGTCATTTCCGCCATCATCTCCATACTCGCGGTCCTTACCGCTCTTACGGCAAAAGAGACATTCAGGACACCCTTGGGCGAACTCGGAAAACCAATCTCCACGACAACGCCAGAGCCCGTACCGGCCCTTACCGGAGACCGTTCGTGAGTCAGCATTCCCGGGTAAAACCCGTCACATCGCCACGGCCGTCTCCCAGTCTGCCCGCATGGGCAGGCCGGTCCACATCAGAGCAGCACACGAGGAGAGAATCATGGAGCTAAGTCTCAACCAGGCCACCACCCGCCCGTACCCGCTGATCGAGACCGCTGAAGCAGCGGCGCGGGCCGGCATCCGCCACATCGGCCTTTGGATCGACCCGGTCGAAGAGGTCGGCATTGCCCGCACTCAGCAGCTGCTCGCCGACACTGGTTTGTCGGTCAGCTCGGTGTGCCGGGCCGGGTTCCTGGCCGACAAAGAAGGCGCAGAACTGCGGGCGGCTGTGGACGGTGTCAAGAGGGCCCTTGACCTGTCCCACGAGGTCGGCAGCCCAATGCTGACCCTGATCGCGGGCGGTCTCCCGGCCAATGACCGCAGCATCGCCCACGCCGAGCAGCGGCTGCGCACCACGCTGGAGGAGCTCGAACCTTTTGCCCGGGACACCGGTGTCCGGTTGGCCTTGGAACCGCTGCACCCCTTGTTTGTGGACAGTCGGAGCATTGTCACCACAATCGGTCAGGCTCTGCGGGTCATTGAGGATCTGCCAGCTGACACGGTCGGAATACTCATCGATGCTTACGCCACATACTGGGACTCCCACTTCCACGACGACGTCGCGAAAGCCGGTCCGAGAATCGCCGGGTACCAAGTCAGTGACTTCGCGCTGCCCCTGCCGGTTCCTGAAAACATGAACGGTCGGCTGTTTCCGGGAGAAGGCAGCATCGATCTGGCATCCTTGACCGCCTCTGTTCGCCGCGCCGGCTACACCAAAGCCGTGGAGGTTGAAATTTTCAACGACGACATCTGGAAATTGCCGCTGGAAACCATCATTGAACGCACTGTAGCCGGCTTCGACCGCTACGTTGCTGAACCCGTGAACGAATTGGAGCGCAAACTCACATGAACAACATCGACCTGCCCGCACTTGACGGGCAGCACCGGACAATAAAACTCTCGGTACCAGCTGACCTGGAAACCAGCAGCACACCGCCGACGTCCCGCATCGTTTACGCCGCGGGTCACGTCGTGGCCGACCCCCTGCTGGCAAGCGCCGCATCTTCAGCCATCGACTGGGACGCGACACTGAAGATCCGCCATGAACTCTGGGGCCTCGGCCTGGGCATCGCCGAAAGCATGGATACCGCTCAACGGGGCATGGGCCTCGGGTCCAAGGAAGCACTCACCCTCGCCCGGCGCACGCTGGCCGAAGCACGTGCCGTTGACGGCCTGGTCGTTGTGGGAATCGCAACCGATCAGCTCGCCCCGGGTCCCCATCCCCTGGGAGACATCGCGGATGCCTACATCGAGCAGCTGGCCGAGATTGAGGACGCGGGAGGCCGCGTTGTCATGATGGCCAGCCGGCACCTGGCCCTCTCCGCCAAGGGTCCAGATGATTACCTTGAGGTTTATGGCAGGGTGCTTGACTCAGCAAAGCATCCAGTCATCCTGCATTGGCTGGGTTCGATGTTTGACCCCGCCCTCGAGGGATACTGGGGCCACAACTCCATCCCGGACGCCTCCGACACAGTTCTTGGGCTCATCGAGTCCAAAAAGGACAAGGTCGCGGGCATCAAGATCTCGCTGCTGGACAAGGACCACGAGGTCAGCTTCCGGCGCCGGCTCCCCGCAGGAGTCAGCCTCTTTACCGGCGATGACTTTAACTACGCCGACCTCGTTGTGGGGGATGAACACGGGCACAGCGACGCCCTTCTGGGCGCATTCGCTGCGGTGCCCCGCTTCGCATCCGCGGCGTTCGCTAAACTTGACTGCGGAGACGTCACCGGGTTCCGCCAGATCCTTGAACCGACAGTTCCGCTGAGCCGCCTCATTTTCGAAGCCCCCACGCAGTACTACAAGGTGGGCGTCGTCTGGCTTAGCTACCTGACCGGATGGCAAAGCCACTTCCGCATGCTCGCCGGCTTCGAATCGGGCCGCTCATTGGTCCATCTGGCTGACTTGTTTGAATCGGCGAACAGCATCGGCCTGTTCCCGGACCCGGAAGCGTCCGCTGCCCGGGCTTCGGCATACTTCCGCGCACAGGGGCTGTGATCATGGCGGCCGGCAGCACCATCGGCCTCGCCGGCCAGGAACAGGAGAGCGTTCCCTTCGACACCCACCGGACGGCGCAACTGCGTTGTCTGGTGGTTGGGGCGGCCTCCGGTATTGGCCAGGCCACGGCTGACCGACTCAGCAGAAACGGGAACGCAGTGATCCGTGCTGACCTTCCTTCTGCACAGTGGCCCGGGAAG
This sequence comes from Paenarthrobacter sp. OM7, assembly GCF_029873575.1. Lineage (NCBI taxonomy): Bacteria > Bacillati > Actinomycetota > Actinomycetes > Micrococcales > Micrococcaceae > Paenarthrobacter > Paenarthrobacter sp. OM7. The sequence goes on along the minus strand of NZ_CP123579.1, from coordinate 4,565,377 downwards.
GAAGGCCGGCACCCCCAGTTATCCGTGGACATCGCAGAGAGCCCATCCGTGCATGCCGCAGTCCAGCAGGCAGCGTCCCTGCTCGGCGGCCTGGACGTTGTTGTCAACACGGCCGGAATCCTCGGCAAGGTCCAGCCCTCTTCAGAGGAAACGATTGAGGAGTTCGAAAGGCTCGTCCGGATCAACCTGACCGGCGCCTTCGCCCTTTCCAAGGCGGTCCTGCCGCTCATGGTCGGAAACGGCTACGGGCGGCTAATCCACTTCTCCTCCACGGCAGGCAAGGAAGGCGTGCCCTCGATGGCCGGATACTCTGCGAGCAAGGCGGGCATCATCGGTCTGGTGAAAGCCCTGGCCAAGGAGTATGCAACAACAGGGGTAACGGTCAACGCGATCGCTCCTGGCAAGATCGATACTCCTTTCATCAGCGGCAAGGCACCAACACCTCAAGACCTCCAGCGAATCCCTATGGGGCGCCTGGGGACACCGGCCGAGGCAGCGGCCTTGGTGGATTACATCGCCTCACCTGAAGCGTCCTATACGACCGGGTTCGTCTTCGACCTCTCCGGAGGCAGGGCCGTCTACTAAAAAGAGGGAGAGCACGCTCTGCGTGAAAACCTGTGACAGGCCGGGCCTAGGAGGACGGGCCTGTCAGTGGTCCTCAGCCCGCCTACCCGCCCTACTCCGTGCACCTGCTGTACGGTGCGAAGGAAGCACATGCGAATAGTCATAGCAACCGACAAATTTAAGGGCTCCCTTTCCGCGTCCGAGGCCGTTCAAAGCCTCGGACGCGGAATCAAGGCAGCCTTACCGGACACTGTCATCGAGGAAATCCCCATAGCCGATGGCGGGGAAGGAACTCTGGATGCCACCGTTGCGGCCGGCTTCACGAAACACTTCGAGATGGTCTCCGGCCCGACCGGCCTTCCTGTGAGAGCTGCGTATGCAACTCGGGACCACGAGGCCGTGATCGAACTCGCCCAGGCCTCAGGTTTGGCACTGCTTCCCGGGAATACCTTCGATCCTTTGGGATCGACCACCTTTGGAACAGGGCAACTGATCCGGGCAGCGCTGGCCCGCGGCTGTACCCGGGTCATCATCGGTGCCGGAGGAAGCGCCGGCACCGATGGGGGAGCGGGCCTTCTCGTCGCGCTCGGCGCAGAATTTCTGGACGCTGACGGCAAACCCGTCGCAAGGGGCGGTGCGGCTCTTGCACATATCGCCCGCGTCAAGCTGGACGGCTTGGACAAGCACGTCCGGTCGGCACGGTTCGTCCTGGCCAGCGACGTGGACAACCCATTACTGGGGCCGCGCGGCGCAGCATCCGTTTTCGGACCCCAGAAGGGGGCTAACGAGCAGGACGTTCAACAGCTGGATCGGGCCCTGGCTCACTTTGCCCACGTGTTGGGCACGGCAATCGGGCCCAGCGCGTCCCAAGCCATAAGGGCCGCGGGTTCCGGCTCAGCTGGGGGAGTGGGATTCGGCCTGATGGCTGCCCTGGCCGCACACCGCGAATCCGGAGTGGAACTTGTCCATCATTTGACGAACTTCCAGGACCGGCTGGCCGGCGCCGACCTCCTCATCAGCGGGGAGGGCCGGCTGGACCACCAAAGCCTGGGTGGCAAGGCCGCGGTAGGCACTGCGCAAGCTGCCATGGCAAGAGGCATCCCAGTTATTGCCGTATGCGGTAGTACAAACCTCACTGGACAGGAACTCCAGGCCGCAGGGTTTTCCAAGACTTACACTCTCCGCGACCTTGAACCCGACCTGCAGATCTGTCTGGAAAACGCCTCCGCCCTTCTGGAAACCACAGGTCGGATGCTCGCACAAAACCTGCAACGCTCCTAAACCCTGGAGTCAGGGTCCAATGCCTCACCGCTCTGGGCCGTCCAGGGTCGCCAATGAGGTTCAGCCCGTCCCTAGACAAGATAGCGCTTACTCTCGAATTGACCGAAATCCACAAAACCCTCCTTGACAAGGAGAGCTGCACCAAAGAGCATTGAGTAAGCGCTTACTAACGACCCCCCCGCCCGTTCAATCAAAGGAGATTCCGTGGCAAATGAAGAGAATTTCGACTATGTGATCGCTGGAGGCGGCACCGCTGGCTCCGTCCTGGCCGGCCGTCTGAGCGAGGATCCGAGCGTGAGAGTGCTTTTGCTCGAAGCAGGCCGATCCGACCGCCACCCATTCATCCAGGTTCCTGCCGGTTTCGCCAAGCTGACCGCAGGCCCTTACCAGTGGGGCTATGTCAGTGTCCCTCAAAAGCACTGCAACGGCCGTGAGATACCGCTGGCGCAGGGCAAAGTACTCGGGGGCGGCGGCTCCATCAACGCCCAGGTCTTCACCCGTGGGGTTTCCGAGGATTATGACAGTTGGGCCAAGGACTACGACTGCACCGGATGGTCAGCCGAGGAAGTGCGCCAGTACTTCATCCGGTCCGAGTCGAATTCCCGGCTCTCAGCACCCTTCCATGGAACGGAGGGGCCGCTGGGTGTATCGGATCTGGCTCACCCTCACGAACTGTCCAGGGCGTTCGTGCGCGCGGGCCAGGAATTCGGTCTGCCCTACAACGGCGACTTCAACGGAGCGGACCAGTACGGCATCGGCTTCTATCAGACAACAACCAGGAACTCGCAGCGATGCAGCGCAGCTACGGCCTACCTTCGTCCTGCCAGGAACCGGAAAAACCTCGTGATCCGCACGTCGATCACGGCCAAGCGCGTCGTGATGACCGGCCTGCGTGCCACAGGGGTTGAAGTCATCGAAAACGGGACGGCACGAACGTACACCGCGAGCCGCGAAGTGATTGTCTCATCGGGTGCCTTTGGTTCCCCCAAGCTCCTGCAACTCTCCGGAATTGGAGACCCGGCGGACCTCAAAGCTGCCGGCGTGGACACGGTGCACGCGCTGCCTGGCGTCGGGAAAAACCTCCAGGATCACTGCGACCTGGACATCATCTATGAACTGAACCTCTACGGCAGCATGGACCGGCTCAATCGAATCAGGACCGCGACCGCCATTGCCGGAGTCCAGTACCTGGCATTTAAGTCCGGCCCCCTGGCCTCCACCATCGTCGAGGCCGGCGGCTTCAGCTACGGAAACAAGAGCGAGAAGACCCCGGATCTGCAGTTCCACTTCCTTCCCGCAGCCGGGGTGGAGGCTGGAATCGCGTCAGTCCAACCAGGCTTCGGCGCCACCTTGAACTCCTACTTCGTTCGTCCACGCAGCCGCGGCACTGTCAGGCTGGCATCCGCTGACCCCTCCGCTTCACCTTTGATCGACCCAAACTTCCTTGCCGACGACTACGATGTCGAGATGGCCATCGAAGGGGTGCGCCAGAGCAGGGCCATCATGGAACAGCCTTCCATGGCGGCGCACATCAAAGCCGAGCATCTTGCCGGCGGAGAAAAGGTCAACACACAGGACGAGTATGTGCGGTTCGTCCGTTCCCACGGGCGGACGTCCTACCACCCGGTGGGAACCTGCGCCATGGGAACCAGCGACGACTCTGTCGTCTCGCCAGAACTGAAGGTGCACGGCATCGAGGCTCTGCGGGTGGTTGACTCATCCATTATGCCCAAGCTCGTCAGCTCCAACACGCAGGCACCGACGGTCATGATCGCCGAGAAGGCGGTCGATATGATCAGGGCATCGAACTAGGAGCTGGTACCTGTGCCGGGGGCCCCAAACGAAGAAGGTTCCGAGGTTGCCATTACTGGTAAGGTGACCGCGGTGAAGAAAAGCCTTTCGGCCACGGGTATGACAACCCCTGGTTCGGCGTACAGCGTCCCGGGCGGGGAAGTTTCCCCTTCTGCACCCGGGGCGGCACCTCCCAAAGGTGCTGGTCATCCTGACACTGCGGCAAGACGTGCCCCTGCCCGCAAGGGCCGAAGGAAAAGGGTAGGTGACGAGAATGTGAAGCAGAACGGACAGCGGGTCACTATTGACCAGGTGGCGAAGGAAGCTGGCGTCTCCACAGCGACAGTATCCCGAGTTCTGGCAGGGATCGGATCGGTGAACGCGACCATGGCAGCCGAGGTCAGACGCGTCGCTTCGACACTTGGGTACCGTCCGTTTGGTGCAGCCCGGGACTTGGCTTCAGGGCACCACCGCAGCATCGGCGTCGTCGTCCCAGACCTGGGAAACCCCTACTTCTACGACATCATCAGTTCCGCCCAGGCCGCTGCCGCCAAAGATGGCTACCGGATGCTCATCGCCGATTCTGGTGGCGATCCTGCAACGGAGCTGAGCATGTGCGAAGATCTGCTTTCCCAGGCCGGAGGCCTCATCGTTCAGTCCTCCCGAATGGATGTGACAGGGCTGAAATCCCTTGTCGCCCACAACAGCCCCGTTGTGCTGATTAACCGGGTCGAATACGGGGTGGACCTTCCAACGGTCGGGGTAGACAATTTCTCCGCCATGCTTGAAATCTGCCATCACCTCACATCATTGGGCCACCGAAAAGCTGTCTATCTCGCCGGCCCAGCCAGTTCCTGGCAGAACCAGGAGCGCTGGCGCGCCATCGAACAGGCCCGGATGATGGGCCTGGAAGCGACGGCGCTGTCAGCCGAACCAACCATCGAGGGCGGATATGACGCAACAGACGCAGTTCTGGCGGAGGGCCCGACCGCCATCATCGCCTTCAATGACCTGGTTGCCAGCGGTGTACTCGCACGTCTACGGGAGCGCGGGCTACGCGTACCCGAGGACATGTCGGTCACCGGATTCGATGACATCGTGTTCGCCAAGTTTACGCACCCTGCGCTGACCACGGCCGTCACCCCCCGCGCTGCGCTCGGTAAACAAGCCTGGAAAATCCTCCGGGCAAGGCTGAACGGATACGCGGTACCGGAGGTACCCCTGGTAAAAGCAGAAGTAGTCATCAGGGACTCCACCGCGCCACCCCCGGCGCATTAGAAACAAACATCCCCACCCTATTGTGTTAGCAAGATCACTGTGCTTGAATTTAGTAAGCGCTTACTTTCAAGCTAAATAAAACCCCCTCCCAATAAACAATCATTGAAACTGGCCCAGAGTAAGCGCTTACTAGGATGGGGCTTCAGACACCGAGGAACCCCTCCGGAGCTGCAGCGGCCCAGGCCGTCCGCAAGCAGCCAAGGACAACCCAGTCGTGTGTCTTACTCCCGCAGCGTGAACCAGTTTTCCTGTTCAACTCCGAACAGCCCAAATTTTAGAGAAGGAACAACCAATGGAGATTTTCCGATTCTCTCGCGTCGCCGGCACCGCCGGGGCTATCGCGGCGATGCTGACGCTCAGCGCCTGCGGCGGTGCAGTCACCTCCGGAGGCCAGGACACGCAGAAGACCGCCGGTAGCTGCAAGCCGGAGGATGTCACTCTCGTTCAGTCGGGCCGTGGCCTCGAAAACGAGTACTACGTTTCCATCGATGCAGCCGCCCGTAAATTCGCTGCATCCAAGGGCCTCGAGTCCAAGTACCAGTGGATTGCCAGCGACGGCGACTCCTCCAAGCAGCTGGGGCAGATCAAGTCCATCCTGGCCAAAGGCGGCAACTGCGTTGTGATCAACCTTGACGCCAACGAGTCCTCAGTAGTCCCCTCCGTGGTCAAGGAAGCCGAAAAGGCCGGCGCTTGGCTGGTCACCCAGTGGAACAAGCCTGACGGCCTGAGCCCCGAGAGCAGCTCGGCTCACTGGGTGGCCCACATGTCCGTGAACGGCGTCCCGCAGGGCTACGACACCGCCAAGGCGTTGTTTGAGAGCATGGGCGGCAAAGGCTCGGTCGTCGCCCTTCAAGGCATCCTGGACAACCCGCCAGCCAAGGAGCGCTTTGCTGGCCTGCAGAAAGCACTGCAGGAGTACCCGGGTATCACCCTGCTGGAGGAACAGACGGCAGAATGGGACCGTACCAAGGGTCAGAACGTGACGCAGACCTTCCTGACCAAATACGGGGATAAAATAGGCGGCGTTTGGACAGCTAATGACGCCATGGCCCTCGGTGCGCTTGAGGCCGTGAAGAACGCAGGCAAGCAGGGCGCCATCAAGGTCAGCGGTATCGACGGTTTGGCCGAGGCGGTCAAGAATGTCAAGAACCCGCAGACGGGCTACGTTGCCACGACACAGTCCACGGCCGCCGCGCAGGCCTCCTACGGCCTGGCCATCGGGTTGGCGGCCGCCACCGGGGAATTCGACCCAGCCAAGGAACCGAAGGAACACCGGTCCTTCTACCTCAAAGCACTGCCCGCGATAACCTCATCCACCACTTCCAGCGTCCCTGATCCGGCTGACATCTCGAAATTCAACCTGTCCGATATCTGGTCCCAGACGGGTGACCCGATCAAGTGACCGAGAAGCTTTCGACAGAGCTACCGGCAAAACCGGACCCGCAACTGACCAAAAGCCCTAAGGGATGGATCGCCGCCCATTTCGATAGGGTGCCATTTGCCGCACTGATCGTCCTGCTCATGATCGTGCTGGTAATGCTGTTCGTGAATCCGGCCTTCCTGTCCGGAAACAACATCCGGGCGGTGGCAGAACAAAGCGCAATCCCGGTCGTCGTCGCTGTCGGCCTGACATTTGTCATCCTGATGGGCGGAATCGACCTATCCGTGGCAGGGGTCATGGCTGCGGCATCACTGAGCAGTGCCCTGCTTCTGGCCAATGACCGCAATACCCTCAGCCTCGGGCTATGGGTCATCCCGGCAGGATGCGCAGTCGGAGCGGCCCTGGGACTTCTGGCCGGCCTTTCGGTCTCCGTCCTCAGGGTGCCTTCATTCATCGTCACGATAGGCACCTGGCAGATAGGACTCGGGATCGGACTGCTCCTCTTCGGCGGGAAGCCTCCACGCGTTCTTGACGACGGGGTCCGCGATCTGGCCAACGGAACCTATGCAGGGGTTGCGGGCGTCGTATGGCTTGCCGTGCTGGTAGTGGCCATCGGATGGTTCCTTCAAACCCGGACCCGATTCGGACGCTATGCCTACGTCATCGGAGGCAGCGAAGAAACAGCCCTGCTCTCAGGCATCCACGTCAAAAAGTACCGAACGTTGTCCTTCGTGATCGCAGGTGCCGCCGCGGGACTCGCCGCTGTGATGGCCACGACCAGGACGGGAGTAGGGGACGTCGGCATCGGCGGCAGTCTGCTCTTCACCACCATCGCTGGAATCGTCATCGGCGGCACTCTCCTGACCGGTGGCAGGGGAGGGGTGATCCACTCCGTGGTTGGGGTCATCGTCATTGTGGCCATAGCCAACGCCATGGTTCTCGGTGGCGTCAGCTCCTATATCCAGCAGGCAGTCCAAGGCGTGGTTGTCCTCGTCGCTGCCACGATCGCCCTCTGGCGTTCCCGACAGAGATTGAGAGTCGTCAAATGAACAGTGCTCCTGCCTTGGAACTGCGCCAAGTCTCCAAGTCCTTCCCCGGCGTTCGCGCCCTGAAGGACGTATCTCTCGAAGTCCGACCTCACGAAGTTGTCGGCCTGATCGGAGAAAACGGCGCCGGAAAATCGACACTATTGAAGATCCTCACCGGAATACAGCGCCCGGACAGCGGGACAATGCTCGCCCAGGACACGGAAGTGGTCCTGCGGGGCGTCACCGAGGCCAACAAGCGCGGCATCGCTATGGTTTTCCAGGAACAATCACTGCTGGAAAATATCACCGTGGGGGAGAACGTTCTGCTCGGGAACGAAGGCGATGCGGTCAAACAGGGCGTTTACCGATGGTCAAAGCTCAACCAACGTGCGCAGGAATACCTGGACATTGTGGGTGGAGGGCTGAAAGCCGAGACACCCACGCACCATCTGTCATTCGCAAAACGACAGATGGTCGAGGTCGCCAAAGCCCTGGCATCGGGCCAGCGGAGTAGCCATGATCCTGTGATCCTTCTCGACGAGCCCACTTCCGTGCTCGAACACGAGGAGATTCAAACGCTTTTCCGGATCGTGCGCGAACTCCGCAAACGAGCCAGTGTCGTCTTTGTGTCCCACAGGCTTGAAGAAGTCCTGGAGATTTGCGATCGCGTATATGTCATGCGCGACGGAGAAGTAGTCGGCGAATGCGTCCCCGGCGAGGTGACGATGGACCAAATGTTCTCCATGATGGTCGGACACGAACACCATGCCGGCTACTACCACGAAAACAAGCAGCTTGAAGCCCGGTCGACGGCACGCCTGGAGGTCAAGAACCTCTCAAGCAGGTCGTTTCACGACGTCTCCTTCACTATTGCCCAAGGTGAAGTTGTCAGCCTTATGGGCGTGCAGGAAAGCGGTCGTGAAGACATTGGCCGGGCTATTTTTGGGGCAATCCCAACCACAGGAGGCACGATCCGGCTCGACGGCGAGCCGCTGGCGCTCCGGGTTCCGGCAGACGCCGTACGCAAGGGAGTCGGCTACATCCCCTCCGAACGTAAGGTGGACGGCGCCGTGCTTGCCATGAGCGTAGCGGAGAACCTGACACTGGCTCACCCCGATCGCGTCAGCTCCGGCCCATTCTTCAATCCCGCTCTGGAAAAGAAAACAGTCCGTGGCTGGATAGAGACCCTGCGCGTCAAAACGCCCTCCCCGGACACCTCCATCCGCAACCTGTCCGGTGGCAACCAGCAAAAAGTAGTCCTGGCCAAATGGCTTTTGGATCCTGACCTCAAACTCCTGATTCTGGACACTCCCACCCGAGGCCTAGACGTGGGGGCAAAAGCAGACGTCTATGCCCTGATTAGGGACCTGGCAGCTAAAGGCTTGGCTGTCCTGCTCATCGCAGACACCCTCGAAGAGGGAATCTCCATGAGCCACCGCGTTCTGACGATGAAAGACGGACGCATCACCGGCGAAATGGCGAGCAGCCCCGGAAACCGGCCTCACCGTACCGACGTACTCGAAAAGATGGTCTGACCATGACTGGACAGCACTCCGTGACCGCAGACAAGACCCCAGCGGCATCCGCGGGTCCGGCCACCAGCAGACTAAAGCAGCTCCACACTCTAGGCATAGCTCCGGTGCTCGTACTGATCGTCCTGGTCATAATCGTCAGCGCTTACGACAACTCATTCCTTCGGTTCCCCAGCCTGATGTCCCTGCTGGAACAATCCGCGCCCCTGGTGCTGCTGGCAATCGCCCAGGGACTGGTCGTCCTGACCGGACGCATCACACTGGCCAACGCAGGGTTGGCAAGCCTCACCGGCGTCCTGCTGGCCAAGATGCTGGACAGCATGGGCCCCGGGGCCGTGCCAGCAGTCCTGATCGTGTCAACGCTTCTCGGCCTCCTCATCGGCGTCGTCCATGTCAGCACCCAACTCCCGTCATTCATCGTCACCCTGGGGTTCCTCGGTGTCTTCGCCGGCCTCGCTCTCTGGCTCTCCGGCGCAGATTCCATCCTCGTGACCACCGGATACGGCAACGTTGAATGGATCTCCTTCCGCCTGTACGGAGTTCCTATCTCCTTCCTCATCGTCCTGCTGCTCACCGCAGCGCTGATGGCCGTCCTGAAAGTGTTCCCCCTCGGCCGCCGGATCCGAGCCATCGGGTTTAACGAGCGCGCAGCAGCCTTCAGCGGCATCCGCACCACGAGAGTAGTGGTCCTTATCTTCTCGCTGTCCGGTGCGATGTCCGGCCTAGCCGCCGTCTTCCAGGTAGCTCAGCTCCAATCTGCCGGGGCGACAACATCCGACTCGCTGCTGCTGCCAAGCATCGCCGCCGTCATCGTCGGAGGATGCGCGATATCAGGGGGAGTCGGAGGAATCGGCAGGATTCTGCTCGGATCATTGGTCATCGCCCTTTTACGGGTCGGACTTGACCTCGTCGGCGTAGATTCCGCCTACCAGCCCATCCTCTACGGCCTCATCGTCATCCTGGCGATCGCCGCAACAGTCGACCGCAGACGCGGAACCGCAGTCGCCTGAACCCGCATGAGGGTTCCTGCCCGAGCAGCGCCGGAAGAGCACTCTCACCCACCACGACCACCCCATTACCTAGAAGGCGAAGACGCCAAGGAGCAGATGATATGACCAAGAAGCTACGAGTCGGGATTGCCGGCTGCGGCAACATCTCCGATAACCATTTTCAGGCCTACAAGTCACTGGAAGACGCCGAAGTCATTGGTGTCTGCGATGTCGATCTGGGCCGAGCGGAACAGTTTGCATCCGACCGGCAGATCCCACATGCGGTCGACAGCATTGCTAAATTGCTGGACCTGAACGTGGATATCATTAGTGTCTGCACCCCCCATCCGACCCACGAGCAGGTAGTCGTCGAAGCCGCCAGTCGCGGGGTCCACATTCTGTGCGAAAAGCCCATAGCAATATCCTCGGAGTCCGCCAGGCGGATGACGGTGGCGGCGCACGAAGCCGGAGTGAAACTGGGTGTCCTGTTCCAGCGCCGCTTCTGGCCAGCTGCCCGGGCACTTCGGGCAGCTCTCGATGACGGCCGGATCGGCCAGCCCATCCTGGGAAGCTGTTCAATTCTGCTGCACAGGGATTCGGCATACTATTCCTCTGCCGCGTGGCGCGGGACATGGGAAACGGACGGCGGCGGGGTCCTCATGACACAGGGCATTCACTACATCGACCTGCTTCAGTGGTACATGGGCGACGTGGTCGAAGTCAGCGCACAGATCCGCACGCTGGTCTTCACCGGCGAAATCGAAGTCGAAGACGTCGCCGTGGCAACCCTGAATTTCGCATCAGGCGCCGTCGCCACAGTCCACGCGACCACCGCAGCCAACCCCAGCGTCGGGGCGCGGGTACACATCATCGGCCACAACGGAGCATCGGCCAGCGTCAGCGAATTCCCCGAAGGAGCGGCCGGCGTCTGCGATCTCTGGGCCATCCCGGGCGAGGAAGACCACGTGGACCTTTTCGACAAGGGCCTCGGTACCAACATCCCCATCGCCCAGATCAACGCGGAACTCATGCCCTTCCACCGGCTGCAGGTTGCGGACTTTGTATCAGCAGTCCTCAATGACACCGAACCAGCCGTCACCGGTGAGGAGGCTCTGAAATCACTGGAAATCATCGCCGCGATCTACGAGTCAGCCAAGCTCGGAAAGCCGGTCCAACCCCACTATTCAAGCGGTGCTCAGCCGGCAACGGCAGGCCGGCGATCCTAGGACACCCGAAATGCGTGCACAGCGTAAACATCCCCTGGGCAGAAGCCACCTTGAACTTACGGCCATGTCCTTCGGCGCCACGATCATCGGTAATTTCATCCGACCCATCAGCGACGCCTCTGCGGCCGAACTCGTCGATCAGGCGTGGGACCTGGGTATCCGTACTTTTGATACGGCACCGCTGTACGGGCACGGGCTCAGCGAACTGCGGCTGGGCCGTGCCCTACAAAGGCGCACCCGGGCCGATTACGTCCTGTCGACCAAAGCCGGGAGAGTTCTGACTCCCGCAAACCCGTCGACCATCGACTCGGGATTATGGAAGGATCCTGCCCCCTTTGCGGCTGCCTTCGATTACACCTATGACGGAATCATGCGCTCCGTTGAGGACAGCCTGAAAAGACTGCTCGCGGATCACCTCGACATCGTTTACATGCACGACATCGACCGCTATACCCACGGCGGCAATCAACCTGAGATGTTCCGCCAGGCAGTCGATGAGGGTTTTCCCGCCCTGGCCAAGCTCCGGGATGAGGGTGTCGTCACCGCCGTTGGTATCGGCGTAAACGAGGCCGACGTCTGTCTTGCTGCCATCAAGGAAACAGATGCGGACTGCGTACTGCTGGCCGGCCGTTACACGCTCCTGGAACAGGAACCGCTCGATGATCTGCTACCCCTGTGTGAGATCAGAGGCATCGGGGTCGTGCTGGGCGGGGTATACAACAGCGGAGTACTGGCAACCGGTCCAAAGGAGGGGGCAAAATTCAACTACGGTCCCGCCCCTCAGGACGTCATGGACCGTGCGGGCCGCATTGAGGTCATCTGCAACAGCCACGGTGTGCCGCTTCCCGCGGCCGCCCTTCAATTCGCTGCTTCCCACCCTGCCGTGACCAGCATCTGCATCGGCTCGCGCAGCCCAGAGCAACAACAGAACAGCGCTGAGTTCCTGAAACTCAGCATCCCTGACCAACTGTGGCAGGACCTGCGCGACAACGGTCTGCTGAGACCGGACGCGCCAATCCCCTCCGGTTCCGACTAAGTATCGACTCAGCGCCAAGAACCGGCCGCACCCGAGCCCCGCTCACCATCGATAGGAGACTGACGTGAACGTCGATCTGAACGTCCAAACACCAACCACGGAAACCCCGTTCCGCACCTACGGCCACTACATCGGCGGCAGCGTACGTGCCCAGGGTTCCAAGACAGTGGACCGCAACTCTCCGGCAACCGGCCAGCTGGTTGCCCGCTATTCTTCCGGTACAGCAGAAGAAGCCGAAGAAGCAGTCAAGGCAGCCCGCGACGCCTTCGACGAAGGTACCTGGCCTCATCTGTCCGGGCAGGACCGCTCCCGCATCCTGAATCGGTTGGCATCGTTGATGCAACGCGATTTTGAAAAACTGGCCCGCATCGAGGCAGAGGAAACCGGCAAACCGCTGCGCCTTGCACGAGGAGACGTCCAGGGCAGCATCGGCTTGACCGAATACGCTGCCGCTTTGGCACTGACCATGCACGGCGACGTCCACACCAACCTTGGTCCAGGGTTCACCGGACTTGTAACGCGCGAACCAGCCGGTGTCGTAGGAATGATCACGCCCTGGAATTTTCCGTTGTTGCTGCTGATGCAAAAACTCCCCTTCGCGCTGGCCGCGGGCTGCACAGCCGTTGCGAAGCCCGCTGAGGTCACCTCCGGAACAACACTGGAAATAGCGAAACTGGCTACAGAGGCAGGGGTACCCGCGGGCGTATTCAACGTAGTCACCGGCCGCGGTTCAGTGGTGGGCCAGCACTTCGCGGAATCGGAACACATCGATGTTTTGTCGTTCACAGGCAGCACCACGGTAGGCCGGCGGATCATTGAGGCCTCCGGGGTAAACAGCAAACGGCTCTCCATGGAACTGGGCGGCAAGGCCGCAACAATCGTCTTCCCCGATGCAAACATCGACGAAGCAGTTGAAGGCGTCCTGTTCGGCGTCTTCTTCAATCAGGGGGAGTGCTGCGTCTCCGGAGCCCGGCTCCTGATTCATGAGGACATAGCAGAGACATTCTTGGCTGCCCTCGTACAGCGCGCCCAGCGGCTCGCTGTAGGACAACCCTTGGATGAGGAATCCGACATTGGGGCTTTGATCCACGCCGACCACCTGAAAACCGTTCTGGACTATATCAGCGTGGCTCAGGAACGGGGAGCGAAAGTCATCACAGGCGGGACGCAGCTCGACACGGCAGAACTTCGGCAGGGCTACTTCGTCGCACCAACGATTCTCGACCAGGTGGACGCGGCAAATCCCGCCTTCCTCGAAGAGATCTTTGGACCCGTGCTCACCGTGACCCGGTTCGCCAGCACTGATGAAGCCATTTCCCTTGCCAACGCTGTCGAGTTTGGGCTGGCCAACACCATTTGGTCCAAGAACATCGACACAGCTCTATCCGTAGGACGCGCCCTGCGCAGCGGTACGGTATGGATCAACACGACGATCGACGGGGCCCCTCAACTGCCCGGCGGAGGCGTGAAAAACAGCGGGTATGGCAGGGAAATGGGCCAGGCAGGCTTTGACGAGTTCACCGAGATCAAAACCATTCAAATCAGGACTGGGAAGCATGAGCCGTTCTTCCGCGATACGGACAACACGGGAGCGGGATAGACAATGCGAACCCTGCAGGCAGGACCCACAATCCGACAATCACCAAGGGAGCTGGCCCTGAACTATTTGCGGGCTGCCATCCGGAAGTTTTCGGCAGCGTACTCCGAATACGCATGGCACTACGCAGGCATGCCGGGCGAACACCACGAGGCCGGCGGGCCAAACCGTGTGGACGCAAGGCAGCCCTTGTAGAAGAGAAAGGAAGATGACCCTTGGCCCAGCACAGCCTTGGACAGAACTGGTTGCACTTCCACGCCGGGGACCGCGTAACTGTAGCCGAGTCCGGAAATCCCCCCTACAAGGCAACTGTCGTACTCACCAGCGAAATAGGCGTCCTATGGGTCCTCCCCGATTCGGGCTCAGGACGAAGGGTATTTGACTGCAGGGAACACGTCGTCATCCGACACTGCGGCTGGGCATCGGACGACGACACCGCGTAGCTATTGCTTAAATCGCTGCACTCCCGGGCTAGCAAAAGGACGCGCCCCGTTCGCTGGGCGCGTCCTTCGCCGTGGTCTGGCCAGTCCCTTTGAACGCGTCCTTAACCTTCTCGCGGGCCTGCTTCAGATCGCCCTTGGCTTGGTCGGCCTGGCCTTCGGTCCGCAGGCTGTCGTCGCCTGTGGCCGAGCCTGCCGCTTCTTTGCCCTTGCGGCCGTCTCGCCAGCGTTTTCAGTCTGGTCGACCACTCCCATGGTTTCCTCCTCTGGTTGGCAGTCGTTCGCATTCGGCCACGGCTATAAACTGGAATGCACGGGTATTCGTGGGCCGGGAGTAGTCCGTCGGACGGGTCAAGCTGGGGAACCACGGTACCCCCGATATTGATGATCACAGCCTTAGTCGAATCAGGCGACGAACTCGACAGCATGGCTGCCGGTGCAACTCGATCCGGTCCAGCAACATCGCTCGGTCGCTGCTCCCGCCGATTGTCGCAGTACGCTTCCGCCGCCCAACGTCACAGCACACTCAATGCGGGCACCGGCCGACCTAGACATCACTGCCGCCCCGAGACCGGCCATCCCGTCAAGGAAGGCCCTAATGTCCTCAGCGCCAACGATCAAGTCCGCCAGCTGCTCAACATCCTCCGACCAATCCTCCACAGCCGCAGTGTCCAAGCAAACACCAACCTTTACAGACGTACCCATGCGAAGGCCTCCCTGCTGAAGCCGAGGACACCTCGAACAGGTAGCTCCAGCGATTCGATTCCTGGGACAACCGGAGGTTGAGAAGCCAATAAGTTTGCAAGGACATCTAGCAATCTCTAAGAACTGGTTCCCGCCTGGCTTCTGGAAGCGGCGACCCCAGCTGCCTCCGTACCCCCGGGCTCGGGCTGGGAGGGTTCCCTCTCGCTGCGTTCTTGGATAGCGGCCAACTTACAGGATGCCGCCGGCATCCAGCCGGAGTGCACAATTGCTCAGATCGACCTGACGCCTCGGGCACCCGTTCATGCCCGTCACTGGGACAGCATAACCAAACGGCTGTTGGGATCTGGGTGGCGGCCCACTGCAAGACCTGCCACCCAGCACGCCTATGCTTCCGCCCAGACACTCTAAAAATGGGCGAAACCTCTCAAGATTCACTCAGGGATACCTCAAGATTGCCTCAAGATCGGAGGTGCCCCTGATAAGTCGAGACAAAGTGCCCCAGTTTCTTAGAACTGGCCATTACTGCTGGGGCGTTCCCGGCCTATCCGATTCCGGCGGAACAAGAGGGAACATCTTCATCAGCTAGCCCGCGATGGACGATGCGTTCGGCTTTGGGGGGCCGCTGTCCGGTCAGCGACCCGCCGGGGGAAGAAGACCGCGGAAAGATTTTTTGCTTCGGGTGTAATCATCCGTCCCTTGCTGGAAACAACATGTATGAGCAGGCGATCTGCTTTGCAGTCCTATGGGGAAGGAACCCAACCATGAAGTACCGCCGATCCGACTATGCCAAGTACGCGACTCTGACATCGATTGCGCTGGCACTCACTCTCGTCGCCTGCGCACCGGAAGCGCCCGGGGCGAGTACTTCGTTCACACCCGCAGCATCAGCGGAAGTCTCGATGCCCGCGCAGCCGCCTGCCGCGCTTGTGGAGGCTAAGCTCCCCTCCCCTGAAGCCAGCGCTCCCGCCCAGGACAGTGAACCGGCCGAGGTCACTGTTCCTGCACCCGCTGTCACGGCCCGGGTCCTTGCCGCTCCTGCAAGGCAGGCACCCGTTTCCGTGCCGGCAGCACCAACCGTTCCTGCCGAACCCACAGTCACCGCCCGCCAGACCACTCCGCCGTCGGCAGCCGTGGTGACACCGATTACCCCCGCAGTCCCCTCAACCCCGCACGTCTCACCCGACTACGGGAACGGCAAGTTTACCTTTCCGGACGGCCACATCTCCTTCGATGTGCCCGCCGGCTGGACTGTACAGGTGGAGCAGGCACCGTACAACGAAGAAGCAAATCATCCCGGCGGGAAAGAGAACTCACTCGCTGCCAATATCTTCGACAATAGCGGTGACAAAGTCGCCCACATCACCAGCGGAGGCACCGGTGGTCTGGTCGGCGGGCCGGTCAACCGCACCATTCTCGACTCACAGGAACTCAGTACGTTCGATAGCCGTGACGGGGCCTCGCACTTCGCCTTCGTAAGGGATGACTATGCCGGCTTTCCTGAATTTCCGGTCCGCTACTACATGGGGGTTGTGGCTGATTACTTCATGACAGAAGGCCCTGACAGCTCCTCGGTGAACAGCTTCATGATCATGCCGAACGGGGCAGCAACCGCTGTAGCCCAGGTCGACGCGTCCATGACGCCTGAAACCGCTGAAGCGTGGATGAAAACTGATCAATACGTCAAGCTTCGGGCACTGCTGACCAGTCTCCGCTACGCTGTCTGACCACCAAGCCCGCCAGATACCCGGCAAGCCCATTAGGAGGCCTGCCGGGTATCTCTATTTAAGTTTTCAGCAGTTATGTAAGAAACAGCCGTCTCCGGGAAACTAAATGTTTAGATCATCAAGCGCTAGCCCGGGGGATACAAAGAAAGATGTTGGCTACCAGAGAGCAGGAACTGAGTGCTCTTCATGCTGAACACTTCAGCCGCAGCTACCAGTACATCGCGTACCGGATCAACGGCCGGGAACGGGACGAGGAACTCGCCAACGACGGGTTCCGGATCGTCTGGGAAAGCAATCCCCGAGCCGCCTGGCCTTTGATGGATGATAGCTACAGCCCGGAATCTGCTGGGCAACGAATGCAAAGGCCGGCGCCGCGGGAAGAATTCATGGCCCGCATGGCTGAAGAGGCCCGCGCCAGTGGCACTGCCAGCGATGATGGCTAGCAGGCCGAGATCGCCGACATTCTCTCCCGGCTCAAGGACCGGGAAATCCTCATGCTCTCCTACCGGGACGACCTCACCACCGCAAAACTGGCCGAGAGCCTGGGATGTTCGCCGTCGACAGCGGCGATCCGGCCCCACAGGGCCCGTAAAGCCTTCGCGAAAGCCGCACCCTCACGCCTCATGACAGAAAGGGAAGTCTAATCATGGACCGCATCGAACAACTCATGAAAAAATCCAAAACCCCGCATCCCCGAACCTGGCACCACCCCGGGTATCCTGACGGGCCGGTCGCATGTCTTCTCCGACGACCCCAACGTCGCCTCAATCGCCGAGCACAAACGTCGGCGGACGGGGTGGCCGAGCACCGCAGGTGCGGTGCTCGCCCCCGCGGCCGTCGTCGGGGCAGTCGTCGTAGCGGGGAACCTGGTCCCGCAATCGGCACCGGCACCGGCCACTACCAACACCGCCAGCGCTTCGCCGACGCCGACGCCGACGACGACGGCCACGGCATCGCAGTCGCCAACACCAACGCCAACGCCAACGCCAACCCCGACGGCAACCCCGACGGCGGAGGCTACCCAAGCGCCGACGCCCACCATCCCGGCTGGCCACAACAGCGCCGATTGCACCGCCGGTTCCCGCCCCCACCACTGTGCCGCCCACCACGGCAGCTCCTCCCGGCCCCGCTGCAGGTGCCTGCACACCCACCTACATCGACATCCAACGTCAAGACCAGGTCCCGGCCCTCAAACCCCGCCGAATACCAGCAGTACTACACCGTCCTCGGCAGCGCCGAAGGCTGGCTCGCCTACTACATCTCCGGCGAAGGCCCCCAGGCCCAGAGCTTGCACGGCCGCAACGCCTGGTACGGCGTGGCCAGGCTGCAGGACAACGGTCGATACCTGAACGACTACGGACAGCTCTGGTCAGCCGTCTACAACTGGAAGTTCCAGACGGCACGGTCCAGAACGGCCAGCACGCCACCGTGCAGGAAGCCGTGGACAAAGAGTTCACCACAAGGGCATCCCGGTCCGGCTCCGGACGCAGCTGTCGGCGCCGGACCGGCCACGCCGGCCGGGTCCGGCGCCCCGTAACAAACACCACGCGGCGAGGATGCTCTCACAGGTACCCCCAAACGGGTCCGCTACAGCCCCGAACAGCTCTGCCAGCCCCTTTTACGGAGCCAGCCGCAACCTCGCTCAACCTACATCCCGAGAAATGAACCATGGAACTTTTCGACACACACGCTGTTGTGATCTCTGCCGTCCTGCTGGTTCACATCATCGGGTAGTGGTCCTCGCCTTTCAGCTGCAGTCCTGATGACGCTATCGTTCACCGTCGCCCTCGCCGTGCAGGCAGTCAGAACCACGTGGGCGCTTGCTCGAAATACCCGTGGCTGAAAATCAGGCCCGTCGGGAATTCGGGGAGTCCCGGTTCCTTGGAAGTGGTACGCACTGGGTGACTCCGCCACGAACGGATGCTCGGACGCCCAGCAGGTCATTTACCCGCTACACGGGTAAATGTGTTACATGACGCCATCAGACATTGCCCCCCTCTGAGCCTCGGCTCAAGGGGGCAATTTTCATTAAGCGACTGCCGGTGATGCGTGGAGTATACGAAGGAATTCAAAGAGCGCGACGAGCTGCTTGACCAGCTTGAAGAGCGTGGCCTGGAAATTCCTGACCGAACCGCAGCGCTTAATTTCCTGACCCGTGTCGGCTATTTCCGCTCGGGTGCTTACCGATACGTCTTTCGGCAGTTGCTTGCACCTGAGCTGATGGATGCGCGCCTGCACCAATATCGTTCTGATGACTATCTAGCCGGCGCAAGCATCGAACACATCATGAAGCTTGAAGCGTTCGACTTCAAACTGGCTCGGGTTGCCAAGAGGGCCTGCTGGACTTCGAAGTCCGCTTGAGGGCTGCCCTGGCCCACACGCTTGCGGCAAAGGACGTTGCTGCCCACGCTGACAAACAGTTTCTCAATACGCGCAGCTGCGATTAGCCCAGCGGAGACCAAAGCGGTGGCATATATACGAAGTTTGATGCGTGGACCACGACTTGGAAGGCCGCCATAAAGTCGGGCGCCGAGGATGAAGACTTCATAAAGCACCACTTGTTGAAGTACCCAAATCAGGAGGTACGCATTTGGGCCGTGACCGAGGTTCTGAGCTTCGGAAACCTTCGCTATCTCTTCGAACTCATGCAGACCCCGGACGCCCGGGATGTAGCGCGCATGTTCGGGTTCGCCCACCCCAGCCGGTTTGGGGCGATGCTCCGCATGATGGTCGACTTTCGCAACGCCTGCGCCCACGGATCACGCCTTTTCAACCGGGCGTTCAAACGACAGATCGCGCTCGGGAAGCACGACACCAACGGCGACCTCTTGACTCACGTGGTCGATACCCGATTTCACGAACACGCCCAAACCACGTCAACGGCTCTACATCTACGCCGCCATCCTGGCATTCATGCTCAGGTCACACAGCAGCGGCTCCAACTGGCATCTGACGTTTAAGACACAGATCAAGAAACTCGACGTCAAGCTGCAGGCCCCCGACGGGGCCGAGCTCCTTTCTCCCGATGTGAGCATGGGATTCCCCGGGGACTGGTTGGAACTGGACCTCTGGAAGCAAGCATCCTGACCCTCTTATCCGCTTCGACGTTTGTCGCTCAACGCGACCAACTCAGCTGTCTCTCCCAGTGCCCTCAATCCGCGCAGCTCTGCTGGGTGGAAGGGTTTGCCATGTAAGCGAGCGCCCTGGAGGGGAACGCCCGCGTCACCGAAAACACCTATGGCCCCGTCCCACTTCCTTCCGGAGTTGAATTCGTCGATGACCCGCCCAGCCGGCGTGTGGCGGCGCTTCGTGATGCCGACAAACGCACTACTGCAGTGGTTGGGGTCCGCGCGGGCCGGTGCCTGCTGTTGTCGCGCTTTCAGGGGGTCACTGTCGTTTAGGGGAATTGAAGGATGGCACATTAGCCCCAGACGTCGCGACGGAAAAGGTCTTCTTCGGTCTCGCCTCGCACAATGAGCCGTGCTTTGCCGCCAGAGATGGCTACGACGGGAGGCCGGGGCGTGTAGTTGTAGTTGCTGGAAAGCACCCAGCAGTATGCCCCGGTGGCTGGCACCGCCAGTAGGTCTCCTGGCTCTAAATCTGCCGGGAGGTAAACGTCGCGGACCACGATGTCGCCGCTTTCACAGTGACGGCCGACAACTCGGGAAAGTACTGGGTCCGCATCGGATGTTCTTGAGGCCAGTGTCGCAGAGTAATCGGCGCCGTAGAGGACAGGTCGGGGGTTATCGCTCATTCCGCCATCTACAGCGACGTAGCGCCGGGGTACGGTGCTGGTGCCGTGTTCGACGTAGTTGGTTTTGAGGGTTCCGACCTCGTAGAGGGTGAACGTGGAGGTTCCTACTATTGCCCGGCCCGGCTCTATCGAAATTCTGGGCACCTTGATTCCCAGGTTTTCACATGATGCGCCCACAACACGAGCCATTGCGTGTGCAACGTCCTTGGGATCTTGTGGGTGGTCGGCCCCGGTGTATGCGATGCCGTATCCGCCGCCGAGGTCCAGTTCTTCCAAGACCAGCCCGTGGATCTCGCGCATTGCGGCAATGAAGATTAGAAGACGCTGAGCCGCGAGGGCAAAGCCTTCCGGCGAGAAAATTTGCGAGCCTATGTGGCTGTGGACGCCCAGGAGCCGGATACCCTTGTCGTTCAGGGCGGCCGCTATGGCCGTTTCGGCAGCGGAGTTTCGCCCGTGCACGGAGGCCATGGACAATCCGAACTTCTGGTCCTCGTGTGCGGTTGCGATGAATTCGTGGGTTTCTGCGTGGACTCCCGGGGTCAGACGCAGCAGGACGGGTGCGGTAGTTCCTCGTTGCCTGGCCATTTCGCCGACCCGGTGGAGTTCCTGGAGGCTGTCAACGATGATCCGGCCCACTCCCATATCCAGGGCGCGGGCAAGCTCCGCATCGGATTTGTTGTTGCCGTGCAGCCCGAGTTTCCGTCCTTCGATGCCGGCGCGGGCGGCAAGGGAAAGCTCACCGCCGGAGCACGTGTCCAGATACAAGCCTTCTTCGATGGCCCATTTCGCTACTTCGATGCAGAGGAATGATTTTCCGGCGTAGTACACATCGACGCCCCCACACAGCGGCTGGAAGGCTTCGTCAAACGCGGTCAAGAATGTCCTCGCCCGCAGCCTGAAGTCATCTTCTGAGACCACATAGGCGGGGGTCCCGAATTCGAGGGCTATGTCGGCGACGCTGACGCCCCCTACCGTCACCTCCCCTGATGCTGCCCTGGTAACCTCACCGGCCCAGATTTTAGCCGGGAGCTCGTTCAAGTCGGTGGGGACACTCAGCCACGTTGGCGCCAACGGTGATGCAGCTTGGGAGCGCAGTTGTTCGATTGTCATGGTCTGATGTGCCTCGTTCTAGTCTTACGCTGATATTTGAATGATGTCATTCAGAGTCGAAGGGGTGGCAGGTTCGGGGGAAACCCGCCGCTCTGGCTTTTGGCGGCGGTCTGGAAAGCGTCTAGTTTGCGTCGGTCGCGTCCGCAACCCGGACAGGGCACGCGCTGACGCAGCCCAGATGGCAATGAGAGTTCTGGAGATGGCGCACATGGGCGCGGAAGCCCGACTGCACGATCTCGCCCTCCGTCGAGCGCCTGATTCGCCCGGCCTGAGGGACAGGCCCACTCTCAGTGGGTGCCCTGTCGCTTGAGGAGAACCCTGCCCGGACGGGCCCGCGTCGGTTTCTGATCCAACATGACAGGCACTCCGGATACAAGCACGTGATGCACGCCGGAACTTAGCTGCCATGGATCCGCGTAGGTGGAATGGTCGAGGATCGTGCCCGCGTCAAACACTGCGATATCGGCCACTCTGCCGATTCCGAGGACTCCCCGGTCTCGCATGTGCAAACGCGCCGCCGGGAGGCTTGTCATCTTCCTTATGGCCTCGGGCAGTTGGAGTCTCTTGGATTCCCGTACGTTGCGCCCCAGCACGCGGGGAAACGTGCCAAAGCTTCGAGGATGCGTCGATCCTTGACCTTGTGCACTCATGACGGCACCGTCGCTGGCCACGGAGACGTGCGGATGACCAAGGGCAGCATCGACATCCGCCGGGCTCATTGAGTGATTGATGATGGGAACGACGCCGCTGTGTGCCTCCAGGATCTGCAGCATCAGTTCTACTCCGTCCAGCTCGTGGACATCTGCTATGTCGGCAACCGAACGTCCCACAAACTCGTTGAACCGGCCGGGGCTCAACTCGCTGATGACGATGCCGGACAAATCGATATCCACACCCACCCGCGCTTGGATTTCCCCGGAAATCCTGGCGCGAAGCAGGGGGTCCCCGAGCCGTTCCAGGAGCGCGTCAATGCCGCCATCTTGGGACCACGTCGGAGTTCGGGAGACCAGCGTCGTTCCCGAAGCGGTGTAGGGGTAGACGTCTGCGGCAACATCGACCCCCCGCGCGCGGGCAGCATCGATCCGTGCCAATGCAGCGGGGAGCATCCCATGATTGGCCGGGCCCATAGCCTTCAGATGTGAGATTTCCAGCCGTCCGCCGCAATCTTCGACGGCTGCAATGGCCTCATCCACGGCATGGAGCAAGGACGATGTTTCATCACGCATATGCGTGGAGTAGAGGAGGTCCGCCGCTGTTGCGGCTGCGACGAGGGCGCGCATTTCCCGCTCCTGCGCGAAGCTTCCGGGGGCGTAGATCAGACCGCTGCTCAGCCCCCAGGCGCCCTGGTCCGCTGCTTCATGGACGAAGTGCACCATATCCCGCAGTTCGGAGTCCGTCGGTTCCCGCTCGCTGCTGCCCATAACGGCCAACCGGACAGTCACATGACCGACCTGAGGCGCAATATTAATGGTGGGCCGGGCGCGATCGACGGCTTGGGCGAAGCCCTGCAGGTCGGTCCAGGACCACGAAAGGTCCGGACCCAGGAAGGTACTCCATCGTTGAAGCTCAGGGAGGTCCTGCACGGGGAACGGAGACCAGCCGCAGTTGCCGGTGACCAATGTGGTCACCCCCTGGTGGATCTGCGTTGTTGCCTCGGGCGCCGATTCGATCGTGTAATCGGCGTGGGAATGGAGGTCAATGAAACCGGGGCACACCACTAAATCCGTGGCATCAATCTCCATTTTTCCGGAGATCGCCCCGGTGCCAAGGGCTGTAATTCGATGCCCGGTGATCCCGAGGTCGGCGTGGAAGGGCGCTTCCCCCGTACCGTCGAGGATGGTGCCGTTACGGATCACCACATCATAGGCGCTCACGGCACAAGCCCTGCAGCGGCCCTGGCAGCAAAAGTCTCGCTCTGGGAGGTGTTTGCCTCGAGGAAGGCGACGTCCACTTCGTATCCCAGGCCAGGAGCGGTCGGTACGCGGACACGGCCGCCGCTCGCCGTGATGGGTTGAGTCACTATGTCCTGGTGGTAGTACTTTTCCGACGCCGAAACGTCCGAAGGCATGACGAACCCCGGAAGTGAGGAGAGTGCCACATTGGCGGCCCGGCCGACTCCAAATTCGTGCATTCCACCGCACCATACGGGTATCCCGTGGGCCATGCACAGGTCGTGGGCAGAGATCGCGGCGCTCAGGCCCCCCATTCGGGAAACTTTGATGTTCAGGACTTGGAGGGCCTCTAACTCAATAGCCGTTTCAAGGTCAAAAATGGTTTCGATTGACTCGTCAAGGCATACCGGCGTGTTGATGGCTGCCTGGAGCCGAGCGTGGGCCAGGAAGTTGGCTGCCGCGAATGGTTGTTCGATCATGGTCAGGGCAAGGCGGTCCAAGCTGTGGAGCGCCTCGAGATCTTCAGAGGATTCGCTGTAGACGCCGTTTGCGTCGACATGGAGCAGAATGTCTCCGAACCGTTCGCGGACAGCCGCTACCGGTTCGATGTCCCATCCCGGTGCGATTTTCAGCTTGATTCTCCGGTAGCCGTAGTCCAGTTGTGTCTGCACTTGCCGCAACAGCTGTTCCACCGTCGGTTCGATCCCCAGCGAGACTCCAGCGACTACCTCTTCGCGGACACCCCCGAGGGCACCGGCCAGGGAGACGCCCTTCGAGCGGGCATACAAGTCCCAGATTGCCATCTCGACGCCGGACTTCGCGAAGTAGTTCCCACGGATCTTGTCCCAGACATTAATTGCCTCCTGCGGGGTGGACCATTCCTTCCCCAGCAAGGCAGGAATGAGCTCGGCGGTGGCAATTTCCCAGCACGTATCAGTGGTCTCAGGGCTGAAATACGGGTGTGACGCTGAGGCGATTTCGCCCCAGCCGACGTTTCCTGCATCGTCGTGCAGGGAGACGATCAGGTGCTCCAAATGGCGTTTGCTATGGGAACTGGTTTGGAATCCGCGAACCAACGGCAGTGAGACGCGTTGAATACGGGCGTAGCTAACGATCACTTTAGTCTCCGACGTAAAGATTAAGTTGGGTACTGAGCCTGTCCCGTTCCAGCAGGCGCCGACCGGCACCCTTGGCACTCGCCGTGGTGAGTGTCGAGAGCAGATGCACCACCAGCACGACTGCAACGGATGAATCGGTGTAGGACGCGCTGCTTGTTTGCACCAGGACGACCTCGTCGGCAATCGAGGCCAGGGGAGCGTCATGGGAATCTGTGATCGCGATGAGTACTCCGCCGGCCTGTTTGAACCGTTGGGCTGCTTCCACCACCTCCCGCCTGTATCGCCGCAGCGAGAAAACAACCAGGACATCTGTGCTGCGAACGTCACTTAGGACGTCCAGAACCGGAATGACCGTGCCGTCAACGAGATAGACGTGGGTCAGGCTCGCGCTCAGGTCGCTGCCCATGAGCGATGCGTAACCGAAGGATTTTCCTGCCCCATAGATGTAGCGGCGGCGTGCCTTGACGATATGGGCAGAGGCGCGCTCTATGGACACGTCGGTGGACAAGGCCTCCACGGCTGTTTCGAGGGTGGATGTCTCAGCCTGCAGCAGCCGGGATTTGAGGACCGCCGAGGACCTCCGCTGGAGTCGCGCGTCGTAGCGTTCATGGGGACTGTTCAGTTTCGAGGCATTCACGCGGGCATCCTCCGGCTGTTGTCGGGCATCGTAGGGCTTTCACCGTGCGCGGCGTTGTTTCGAGGGCCAGAGGTAAAGACGTAGGTTGCTGTTACGTGGTCCGTCAGCTCACAGGAAGTGAGCAGGAGGCCGCGCTCGAAGCCACTTTGGAGTTCCTTGCGGATCACCGAAGACATTCGCTCGGCCATCTCGGGCTGACTGTCCCGGATCCCGGCCAACGCCCGGCTCACCTCCACCCGGAAGGTTTCACCGCCAGGATTGTTGGCGGATGCGGCGCTGGTTGCGCCCGGTGCGGAAAGATCCCATTGGACGATGACCCTGTCGGAACCACCGTTTTGGTAGTAATCCGGAACAAATTTGATGCCGTAGGCGCCAAGGATGTTGACGTTGAAGTGTGCATTGCGGACTTGGACGGGGTCGTAGGCCCATTGCATACGGCTGAGCCCTTGCAGGGTCGCCAGCCGGGCTTGTTCCTGCTTGAGGCGACGTCCCAATTGCTGGCCCTGGAAGGATGCGGAGACGGCGGCCGCTTGCGAATAATGGAAGGTTCCCTGCGCGTCGGTGCCAAGGAAACCGTAGCTGAAGCCCACTACTTCGTTGTTGGAATCCAAGGCCCCAACGACGAGCCCGCCGTTGTCCACCAGACTTCGCAGCAAACGCGGGGAGATCCCGTCTACGGGGTCCGTGTAGCCGAACACTGTGCGGTACAGGAGTGCAGCCTGGGTCAGGTGCTGGCCGCTGGTTAGTGCCTGAACCGTGGCGACCAAATGATGCGTCTTCACCCTGAACTGCCTGCCGTCAGATTTACGTAACGCATAATGTGTTAGTTCCGTTCTAAAATGTCTAAATTCCGGGGATTGCAGGTTTTTAGAATGCGGGATAGGTTACATATTTATGAATCTAACTCAGCTGATGGGGAACCCGCAAGAGCAAACCACAGCAATTCTGGAGCGTCTGAAGCGATATGTAGGTTTTGAAACCCCCACCGGGGATCCTGACGCCTTGGCAGATCTTGCGGCAGTGATCCGAGGCGATTTCGAGGCACTCGGGGCGACTGCCAGCGTTGATGAACATCCCACGGGCGACCACCTAGTCCTCGACTTCCCGGGAATCGGGCGCCGCCGTGACGACAAACCCCTGCTGTTCCTGGCTCATCACGACACAGTGTGGCCGAAAGGCCAGCTGGAACGGATGCCGTTGGTCCTCGAGGGAGATACCCTTCGCGGCCCCGGAAGCTATGACATGAAAGCCGGGCTGGCCATCTTCCACGAGGCCTTGACACTGCTTGGCCGGCATGACCTGGAGCGAGGCCCCATCCGGCTGATCGTGGTGGCCGACGAAGAGATCGGCTCTCCCACGGCGCGGGCCCTCATCGAAGCGCAGGTGGGCCATGTGTCCTGTGCAATTGGTCTGGAGCCACCGCACACGGGCGGCGAACTGAAAACGTCCCGCTGGGGGAGCACCCGTGTGCGGCTGAGCGTGGTGGGCAAGGAAGCGCACGCCGCCCTCGCTCCGGAGACAGGAATTTCTGCCATCGATGAGCTGGTGGACCAGTTGCTCAACATCCGGCTCCTGATGCGCGGCTATCCTTCGGTACTGTGCAATTTCGGAACCGTTTCCGGTGGCGGACGAACCAACGTTGTTGCCGGAACCGCCTACGCGGAAATCGGCTTGCGCTTCAAGGATGCGGCGACGGAAAAGGTGGTCCTGGCCAGCCTGCTTGCCACCGAACCGATTCGCCCTGGGGCTGTCCTCACCGTTGAACTGCTCTCGAACAGGCCTGCGTGGGCCGCGGGGGAGAGCCACGACGCGCTCTTTGCTGACGCGGTCAAGGCGGCGAAAGCCGTCGGGCAAACCTTGGAAGGCCGCGCCGCCACCGGCGCCGCTGACACCAACCTCACCGGCGGGTCCGGGATACCCAGCCTTGATGGCCTGGGGGCTTCCGGATGTGGTGCCCATGCAGTCGATGAGCAGGTTCACATCCCCTCCCTTGCTCCACGTGCCCAGCTGCTGGCAGCCATCATGCACACCCTGTAGGACTGCCGGCTTCGAATTCAAGGTCCAGTCGCTGGATGAGCGGCCTGGCAAGCGGGTGCATGAGTATCGAACAGCGCAAAAAACCGGAATCGGCCGGTATGAGCCATGTCAGTTGAGCCGGCGTCGCGGCACTGTCGATCCGTATGTCGTCGAAATTCAGTGTGCCCAGGCGTTGTTTGAGGGTATCCAACTCCGAGCGTCGCTGGTTCCACGGTATGTCTGCGGCGACATTGTCGGCGAACCATTCCTGCACAAGCTGTTCATCCCATGCCTGAAGGAGGGAATCCACAGCCGACCGGGCCGCCAGAGTGCGTGGCCATGGCATCGTCTCCCCCGCAGTGGCAGTGGTGGCGCGTTTGGCTGCCAGCGCCAAGGCTTGGGCAGTGGGCGCCTGAACTTTGGCATAGGTGGCGTTTTCTAAGCCCACGGCCACCGCCCCGCTGGAGGGATGCCATCGCATATGGGAACTGAAGCCGGGGTATCCTCCAGAGTGCGAGATGAGCATTCCCAGCTCCGGATCATGATTGACGTACAACCCGAAGCCGTAGCCCAAAGACGTGCAAGGCGCACCGTCCGTCATGGGGATATGACGGTGCATTTGCTGCATCTCCCGCCGAGAGGCACTGCTGAGGATTTTCTCCCCATGGTTCCTGTCGGGGTCAAACGCGGAGCACAGCCAATGCGCCCACAGGGCGAGATCACTCGCAGTGCTATACAAGCCGCCAATAGCCGAAAATGCCCCCGGTGATGGTTGGACCAGGGCAGTCCATCCTCCGGGGCGACGAACAAACCCGGTTGCAGAATCAGTGGCACGAACAGGAACCACAAAGTCGGTGCGGTCCATCCCGAGGGGAGTCAGCAGCCTGTTGCGTACTAAATCCACATAGGATGAGCCGGTTATCTGCTCAGCGATTCGCCCAAGGATTGCGTAACCGAGGTTGGAGTATTCATAGGCGGTTCCTGGTTCGCTGACGAATTGGACACCGCCACTGAGAAGGACTTCGAAATCCTCCACGCTCATGGACTCTTGTCGGTCGGCCCATTCGTTGTCCGTTCCCAAACCGGATGACATCGTCAGGAACATCCGGACCGTTGGGTGTGTGCTGATACTGCAGGGAAGGGCCCACGTCCTCAAGGCGGGTAAGTAGTCGGCTGCTGGCCGATCCAGTTCCACGAGGCCCGCGTCCCGAAGTATCAAGATCAGGGCGGCCGTGAAGCTCTTAGTGCAGGAGGCGATGCGGAATGCAGTGTCCGGGCCGGGGCTTGTTCCCCGGCCATCGAGATCCCCGAAGCCTGCGGTAATTCGCCCGCAATCAGGGTCATCGACGATGAACATTGACGCCGGCGCCAAATGAGCGCCATGGCGACGGATGAAAATTTCGTGGACGGTCCCCAAAAAATCTGCGGGGGCAGTAGCAGTGACGCGATTAGACATTGGTCAGGAAGTCCTGCAGGATTTTCTGACCCGAGCGCACTGAAGCGACGGGAATGCGCTCATCTATCCCGTGGACACCTGAGTGGGTGCGGTTCTCCGGGTCAATGCCCAACGGTGCGAAGCCGTAGCAGCGAATGCCCAAGAGGGAAAAGGCTTTGGCATCGGTGCCACCGCCCATGCAGACGGGAACCACAACGGCATCGGGATCGTAACGGTTAAGCGCAGCCGTGATTTGAGCAAACCAGGGTGAATCCAAGGGGGACTGAACGGCTGGCTGATAGGACAGGAACTCCCTGGTAACCCGATCGCCCAGCAACTCGTCGATGGTGGAAAGAACCAGGTCCTCAGTTCCAGGCAGGCACCGCACGTCAACCTCGGCCTCAGCTGCTCCCGGGATGACATTGACCTTGTAGCCGGCCCGAAGCACGGTGGTGGTGGATGAGCATCGAATGGTGGCCCGGGCAACATCGCCTGCCGTTCCCATGACGTCGATCGCCTGTTCCACGCCGGACTCGGTCGACAGGTCGGGTGTGTAGCCAAGGGCGGTCGTCGTACCGTGGATGTAGGACTTGACCGTCTCGGTCAGATGCATGGGCCACCGGTATGAGTTGATGCGGTGGGCGGCCCCCAGCAGGTGGGTGATGGCACTGTCATTTGAAGGACGGGAGCCGTGCCCGGAGGTCCCCGTGGAACGAAGCCTCATATGGAGGGTCCCGCGTTCACCCGTTGCTACGGGATAGATGCGGACCATCGAGCCATCACGTGCCTGGAGCGGAGTGGCGGTCCCTCCTGATTCACCAATCCCGGCTTCGAGCCCCGCGAAAAGTTCCGGGTGCTTGGCAACGAGCCACAGGGCGCCATAGTCGCCTTTGTCTTCTTCGTCAGCAACGAAAGCAACAACAATGTCCCTACGGGGGGTCATGCCGTCGCGTGCCCAGGTCAGGAGGGTGGCCAGGCTCATGGCGACCATGTCTTTCATGTCGCTGGCTCCGCGCCCCCAAATGAAGCCGTCGCGGATTTCGCCGGCGAACGGGTCGAAGGACCACTGTTCAGGCTCGGCAGGGACTACATCGATGTGGGCATGGACCAGCAGCCCCGGAAGGGTTCGATCACGGCCCGGAATACGGAGCACGACCGAAGCGCGCTCCGGTGTGGGCCCGAGGACAAGCGGCTCGTAACCGGCCTGGGTGAGGAGATCTGCGATGAATTCCGCGCATTCCCTTTCGCCGTTACTCTTTCCCTCCCCGTAGTTGGTGGTATCGAACTGGATGAGTTGTGAGCAAAGCTCTGCAGCGTCGATGATGCCCATTGGTTGCTTCCTATTCTCACTTGCCCGGATCACACGGACGGAAATCGCGACACCTTGTCACAATCGTTGTACCCCAAACACTATATGAGTCTTGCGTCACATATGTTGGTTCTGTAAGTTTTACTCAGTTGCTCTCGAAATTCTTTCAAATCCTTATGTTTACAGGGAAGTTCGGGGAGCGATCCCTCCGGATCACGGAGGTTGGGACCAGGACCGAAAGTGATCTTGGGAAACATAAGAGGAGAGGCGCCCATGAATTTTCAACGCAACGTCAGCCCGGAGCGGGTAGCCAACGCTCCATCGAGCGGGGAGAAACGACAACCGGGATGGCGCCGCGTGGCAGCCGCCGTGGGCATAGGCACCCTGGCAATGGTTCCCGCCGCCGCTCACGCAGCGCCCCCGAGCGCAGCCGCAGAGAAACCAACCATCAAAGTTGCGCTCACAGGGGACATCGATTCGCTGAACCCGTTCCTTTCGGTCCTGGCCACCAGCAGCAACATTCTGACTTTTCAGTACGAGCCCTTGGTGCAGTACGGCGCCGAGAGCAACGAAGCCGTCCCCGGGATGGCGGACAGCTGGACCACCTCTCCTGACGGCAAAGCCTGGACCTTCACACTGCCAGAGGACGCAAAGTGGAGCGACGGCGAAGCTATCACCTCTGAAGACGTCAAATGGACCTACGACGCCGTGAAGACCCAGGATCCCCTGAAGCAGGCTAATGGCGCGCTGCTGGACAACGTCGTTTCGGTGGACGCGCCCAATGAAACGACCGTCGTGATCAACCTTGAGCAAGCCCAGGCACCGAACCCGGGCACCGAACTGCCGATTGTACCGGCGCATGTTTGGAAGGAGCTGCCGGACCCGGCAGCCTTCGAAAATTCCGAAAACACCGTTGGATCCGGTCCGTTCATCATCACCAAGTACGACAAGAACAGTGGCATTCAGCTCAAAACCAACGAGAACTACCGCAACGGCGCAGCAAAGGTCGCCGGCGTCACCTATGTTCCTTACAAGAACAGTGACGCTGCCGTCCAGGCCTTGAAGACCGGCGAGGTGGACGTGGTGTCCGGCCTTACTCCAGCGCAGTACCAGGCCCTGCAATCCGTAGAGGGGATCACCACCAATGCGGGTGAGGGTCGCCGCTATTCCGCTGTAGGGATCAACCCCGGTGCCAAGGATGCCGCCGGCAACCCCATGGGTGATGGCCACCCGGCACTCCATGACAAGACCGTCCGGCAAGCTATCGCGCGTGCCATTGATAGCAAGGTCTTGCTCGAAAAAGTCATTCAGGGCCTGGGAACCCTTGGCACGGGCGAGGTCCCGAAGACCTACCCCCTGTACCACTGGGAGGCCAAGCCCGAGGAACTGACCAATTCCTACGACCCGGCGGCTGCCAATAAGATGCTCGACGACGCCGGCTACGCCAAGGGAGCCGACGGCATCCGTGTCGACAAGGAAGGCCGGGCGCTCAACCTTCGCCTGATGGGGCGCAGCACCAATCCATCGCACCAGCAGATGGCCGACTTCATCAAGCCCTGGCTCAAGGAAATCGGAATCAACGCAACCGTTGAGATGAAGTCCTCGGCACAGGTCAACGACGAGTCGACGCTCGGCAACTACGATCTGTACTTCACCGGCTGGGGCTTGGGTCCGGATCCGGATTTCCAGCTCTCCATCAACCAGTGTTCCTCACGTCCCAACTCCGATGGAACCGGCTCCACCAGCGAATCGAACTGGTGCTCTGAGGAGTTCGATTCCCTTTACAAGGCTCAGCACGTTGCACTGGACCAGAAGAAGCGCTCGGAGCTCGTCACCGAAGCGCAGAAGCTGATCTACGAAGCTGCTCCCAACAAAGTGCTGTTCTACGAAAACGCACTTGAGGCCTACCGTTCGGATCGCTTCACAGGTTTCGTCAAGCAGCCGACCAACGGAGGCGTCATCATGGGTCAGAACGGCCCTTGGGGTCTCCACGGGGCTACGCCTGTAGTCGAAGCCTCCCAGGCTTCCCAGACCAGTGACTCCGGTACCACGACGTGGTGGATCGTCGGAGGACTCGTCGTCGCCGTTGCCATCGCTGCGGTGGTCATCCGCCGTAAGAACGCCACCGCGGACGAACGGGAGTAACAATGTCGGATGCGACGACAGCACAGGTCCTGACGGCCGTGGAAATGGATGAGCCACCGCGCGGAACCTCGTGGTTGCGTTATGCAGGAATGAAGGCCGGTGGGGCGTTCGTTTCGTTATTGATGGTCGTGGTCCTGGGCTTCTTCGCATTCCGGATTATGCCCGGCGATCCCGTCCGCTCCATGGCGGACGGGCGCCGGGTCAGCGCCGAGCAGATGGACATCCTGCGCGTTCAGCTTGGACTCGACCAGCCACTGCTGGTGCAGTTCTGGCGCTACCTTACGGACTTGTTTCAAGGCAATCTTGGTTACTCCTACACCTATAACCAAAGTGTTTTGTCCCTCGTGGCTGAACGCGTGGGCCCGACGGTCCTGCTGACGGGCTCTGCAGCTGCTATCTCCGTAGTCCTGGGACTCTGGCTGGGGCAGAAAGCAGCCTGGCGGCTCAACAGCACCTTCGACCGGACCCAAACCGGGCTGGCACTTATTTTCTGGTCTGTCCCAACGTTTTGGCTCGGACTGCTTGCCCTGTTGGTTTTTGCCGGTGGCCTGCACTGGTTTCCGACCGGCGGAATGGTGACGGCGGGGTCGAACCTCACCGGTGTGGACTACGTCCTGGACGTCGCTCACCACCTGGTCCTTCCTGTGGTAACCATGGCAGCCGTTGTTTATGCCCAGTACCTTTTGGTCATGCGGGCTTCCCTCCTTGAGGAAATGACCAGCGACTACCTAGTCACAGCCCGTGCCAAGGGATTGAGGGAAGACTTGGTCCGCCGGCGACATGCTGTTCCCAATGCACTCCTCCCAGCCGTGACGTTGATCTTCCTGACCCTGGGCGGACTCATCGGGGGCGCCGTGACGGTCGAGACAGTCTTCTCGTGGCCCGGGCTGGGGTACCTCACGTTCCAGGCACTGAGCGCGCCCGATTTTCCTTTGCTTCAGGGAACCTTCGTGATTTTCTCATCGATGGTGATCCTGATGAACTTCATTGCCGACTTGCTCTACCGAGTTCTTGACCCAAGGCTGCGTACATCATGAGTGTGACTACACGAACCAGGCCGAAAGCCGGCAAGACAATAAACGTGGCAGCGGCGCGGCGTCGCCAGCGGGCCAATCAGGTGTGGGATCAGTTCCGGGGCAACACCTCGGGCCTGATCGGGCTCATTATCCTCACCGCCGTCATACTTATGGCCGTCACGGCGCCCCTGATCTTTCCTGCAGCGATGCTCGACGTCACCCAGATAGACAATCCCCAAAACCAGCCGCCATCAGCAGCGAACCCGCTGGGTACCGATCCCTCGGGCCGTTCGGTCCTGGCCATGTTGGTGTGGGGGGCCCGGGTCTCCCTGATAGTTGGATTCGCCGCGACCATGGTCTCGATGATCATCGGCACCGTCGTCGGCATGGCGGCCGGTCACTTTACCGGGGCAACTCAGGCAGTGCTGATGCGGGTCATCGACTTCTTCCTGGTGGTCCCGTCCCTGGTGTTGGCGATCGTCCTCTCCTCGGTCATCGGTCCAGGGGTCATCACCATCATCGTGGCCATCGGCGTTACCTCATGGGCATCCACCGCACGCTTGGTCCGCTCCCAGACGCTGACCATTGAATCACGCCCCTATATTGAACGGGCTTGGGCCTTGGGTGCCAACGACGCACAAGTGATCACCAAACACGTGCTGCCGGCTGTCATGCCGTTGGTCCTGGCGAACACCACCCTCACCGTTGGTTCGGCCATCATCTCTGAATCGACCCTGGCATTCCTTGGACTGGGCGATCCCAGCGTGATTTCCTGGGGCACCATGCTCAAGTCGGCGCTGGACACAGGAGCCGCCACAGGCGGTTACTGGTGGTTCGTCCTCCCGCCGGGTATCGCCATCGTCATTGTCGTCTTGTCTTTCACGCTGGTTGGCCGTGCGCTTGAATCAGTCATCAACCCCACGTTGCGAGGTCGGTAATGCCCAGGCTTGAGTTCAGAGATGTTCGTATTTCCTACACAACCCAGGGCTCCTCAGGCCGGGGAACAATCCACGCAGTCGACGGTGTTGACCTCGTCGTCGAACCCGGTTCGACGCTCGGTTTGGCGGGTGAGTCAGGGTGTGGCAAGTCCACACTTGCCATGTCCGTGCTGCGACTGCTTCCTGCCAACGCCAAAGTCACCGGACAGGTTCTGCTCGGTGAGGAAAACGTGTCGGAGCTCAGCTGGGGCCGGCTGAGGGCTGTCCGTTGGTCCGAGGCCGCCATCGTGTTCCAGGGAGCCATGCATTCGTTGAACCCTGTCCAACGTATTCGGGATCAGATCGGCGAAGCCCTGCTGATTCACGCCACCGGTGATTCAGCGAAATACAAGCAAGAACAAGCCCGCCTCAAGCGGGTTCACGATCTGTTGGCCCTGGTGGACATTCCTCGGTCCAAAGCCGAAAGCTACCCCCATGAACTTTCTGGCGGGCAGAAGCAGCGAATCATGATCGCCATGGCACTGGCTTGCGAACCGGACATCATCATTGCCGATGAGCCAACCACAGCGTTGGATGTGATCGTCCAGGCGCAGGTCCTGGATGTTCTCACCGGGCTGGTACGGGACCGGGGGCTGTCGCTGATCATGATCAGCCATGACCTTTCGGTTCTGGCAGCAACGTGCGAAAGAATCGTCGTGATGCAGCAGGGCCGGATCGTTGAGCAGGGTCCTTCCGCTGAGGTGATGGGCAACCCGCAGCACCCGCACACCCAAGCTCTGGCCGCCGCGTTCCCGACGATCGGTGATTACTCATCGCGACTGCGTCTGCCCAAGTACGCAGCCCTGAATGCGCCGTCGTTGGACGCCGCCGAGCGCCGGGACACCCCCCAGCCGAAGCAACCCATCGAACCGCTGCTTGTCGCGGAAAACATCTCAGTAGTATTTGGTGGAGCAAACAAGGGCCACGTTGCCGTCGACGGAGTCAATCTGGTTTGCGGCCGCGGCGAAATTGTGGCTTTGGTTGGTCAATCAGGATCCGGAAAAACCACGCTAGCCCGCACAGTCCTGGGCCTGCAGCAGCCCACAAGCGGTGCGATTCACTTTGAGGGCAAGCCACTCTCAACGCAGCGAAAGAAACTCAAGGAGTATCGTCGCCAAGTTCAATTCGTATTGCAGGATCCCACCTCTGCGCTGAACCCCAAGCACTCAATCTACGAAGCGGTTGCAGAGGGTCCGCGGCTGCACAAGATGCCAGGGGACGAAACCGAGATTGTTGCGCGCGCGCTGAGCGCAGCGGAACTTTCTCCTGCGGAAAAGTACATGACAGCCATTCCCCAGGAACTCTCAGGGGGCCAGCGCCAGCGCGTCGTCATAGCCGGCGCACTTGCCCTAGACCCTAGTTTCATTGTCGCTGACGAACCCGTAGCCAGCCTGGATGCATCCGTCCGTGCGGAGATTCTGGCGTTGTTGCTCAAACTCAAATGTGAGTTGGGGTTGGGTGCCCTGGTCATTACCCACGACTTGGGCCTCGCCTGGAACATTGCTGACCGGGTTGCCGTCATGTACCAGGGAAGAATCGTGGAGGAAGGCACCGTGGAAGAGGTCCTGTTGTCTCCGAAGCACGAATACACCAAGCGCCTGTTGTCCGTTGTTCCCACCAACGTACTCGCGGAGAATCCCGCGGACACCGAAATCGATGCCGACCAACCAATGCTTGTTTATCGTGATGAGGACGAACAAACGAAAACTTCTCCCAAAGGGTTACGGACGTGATGGAATTTCCGGAGTTGGGTCCTCTGAAAGTGGGCGATCGCGTGGGGCTGGTGGCTCCATCGGGGCCGGCAACCGAGGAACAACTATCCAGCGCCGAAGAGTTGTTACGCAGTTGGGGACTCGTACCTGTTCGCGGCAAGAATGTCCTTGGACGCCACCCTCGGGCCCGTTACCTGGCCGGCACCGACGGGCAGCGGGCAGCAGATCTACAGGATGCCTGGCTGGATGATTCCTTGACCGCGGTCTTCTGCATTCGCGGTGGATACGGAAGCGTCCGATTATTGGACCTGCTGGACGTTGAGGCCCTCCGGTCTGCGCGACCGAAGGCGCTTATTGGCTCCTCGGATGTCACCGGTCTCCACGAATTCTGGGAACAGAACCTTGGGCTGGCCACGTGGTTTGCACCCATGGTAGCTACGAACGCCGTATTGGAAGACGCATCTTCCACCTCGACGCTCCACAAGGCTCTTTTCCGAGGAATCGCAGGCATGGAGATCACCCATCCGGAGGCAGAAGCGATGGTGCCGGGTATTGCCCACGGGCCGCTCACCGGTGGAAATCTGAGTTTGTTGGCCATGACGACGGGATCCCGTTCGTCGGACGCTGCCCGGGCCGCCGGGAAAATTGTGCTGCTTGAGGATGTTACGGAAGAGCCATACCGGCTCGATGGCCTCTTGCATAAGCTCATCCGGTCTGGCTACTTCGAGGGCGCACACGGCATCGCTCTGGGAACGTGGGACCAGTGCGGTGAGCCGGGCGAGGTTAAAGAACTTATAGAGGAAGTTTTGGTTCCGTTGAATATTCCCATGGCCTGGGGCCTGCGGTTTGGGCACGGCGGCGACGTCGCAAGCCTGCCGCTAGGCGTTCCCGCGACCCTACACGCTACTGAAAACACGAGGTTGGTCATTGGATAGCATCATTTCCGATTACAGCGACGGTATCCCTACCGTCAGTTCCTGTTTGATTGACCCGCACGGCAGGATCGTCGCTGAACGGGATGCGGAGAAGGTCTTTTACTCTGCCAGCACCATTAAGCTGGGTGTGCTTATCGCTGCCATGCAACTGGTCGACTCCGGCCAGTTGAACCTGGATCAGCCCATGGTGAGCACCCAGACGTTTGTCAGCGGGATCGAGGGGGCGGGTCCGTATACCTTTGACCCTGAGGAAGTAGATCCCGGGATGGCGCCGTTGGGAGAGACCATGCCCTTGCGGGAGGTCCTTAAACGCATGATCGTGGTCTCCTCGAACGAGGCAACGAATATGGTGGCGCAACTGATCGGGATTGAAACCGTCACGGCAGCCTTCGCGTCGTGTGGCACCCGGAACACCTCCATGGGCCGGCTGTTTGGTGATTATGCCGCGTTGAATGAGGGCTTGACCATCACCACAACAGCATTGGACCTGGCACGGACCATGCATGCAGTGACTAGCGGGCGCGCAGCTGGTCCGGAGAGTACCCGACTAATGATTGAGTTCCTGGAGCAGCAGGACGATCGCGTCATCGGCGCTGTCGTTGCTGAGCTGCAACCCGGGGCACGGTGGGGCAGCAAGTCCGGAAGTGTTACGGGCATTTATCACGATGTCGCATTCATCGTTCGGGGCCGCGACGCAGCGGATGCCCACTCACTGGCGATTTGCACGCGTGCATTCCACGAACCTCAAGGCCGGGAGAGTATCCAAGCCGTTGCTTCGGGAATGTTGCAGGTCACTGACGTTTTACGATCAACGGCCCGGAGACCAACGCCCCTGTAGCTTTGTCTCCTCGAAGCTGCAGGACACACCGTGGCATCAAAAAAGGCCGACAGGGTCCTTTATGCGGCGCTCCGCACGGCTTGAAGTCGATTAAGACCGAAGAACTCTTACTTAGCCTGCTTCAGGCCGTAAACCAGTCGCCTGCATCTGGGACTGCCCCTGCTTCTGTTGATTCGGGGTAGTCCCTGATCTGAGGTGTGATGGTCGAAGTTCCCGGTATCCCGATCCGGTGATAGGCCAGCTCTTCGGAGTATCCATCCACAAGGGACCTATGTCCTGCGGATCCCGACAGTTAATGCGCGCACCAGGGTGGTGGTCCCCTCGCCCGCTTTCCAGAGCTCACCGTCGGCGGACCTCCGGCCCAGCGGCAAGGTCTCGGTACTGCTCACTGGCTGGAACGGACGCACCTTCACTGATCTAACGCACTTGGGACTTAGGAGTGAAAGTGATCCTGACGGCGGATGCCGGCGTCGGCGAACAGAGGCCTACACCGTAGGGGAGACGCATCAACAGGCTCACACAGCAACCGGAACGGGTGTGGGCCATTGGCTGTCTTACAGCTCGACTTGGTGTTCGTTTTGGGAAGGGCCGTGTGCGCCGAACCTGTGTTCACTCGCCCCTTTGGAGAGCAATCGTCGTTCTGGCGTTCTGTGGCGTCTAAGGAGTCCTAAGTGTTCGGCTGCTTTGATTGCTTCGCGTCGATTGGTGACGCCCAGCTTCCGGTAGATGCCCTTGATGTGTGTTTTTACAGTGTTCGGGGATATTTGCAGGTCATTGGCCAGTTCCTGCGTGGTAGCGAAGGTGGGGAGGAGCGCGAGCATCTGACGTTCCCTTTGTGTCAGCAGCGTGGTTCCTGCCGATGGGGTGGCTGTAGTGGCCCGCTCCAGAGTCCTGATCAGTTCTTCGTGAGCTAAGAAGTGGTGGCGCTCACGGAAAAGGGCCGACCGCACGAGGGGCCCGGCGAAGTGCAGTCCCCGGGAAATACCGTGCCTCGTTCCTAATTCCAACGCAGCCAAAAGATATTCCCTTGCTTTGAACGGTCGTTCCTCTTCAAGTTCAATATGCGCGGCCAGTGCCAGGCCGGTGATCTGCCCGAGGGCGCTTTGGCTTTGAACAAAGCCTTTGTTGACGGGAGCCAACAGTTTCCTGGCTTGCTCCAAGCGGTTCGTGCGTAGGAGTCTCCACGCAGAGATGATGTGCAGTTCTCCGGTGATGCCTTGATGCCTCCGCAAGTCCAAGTTCAACTGATGCAACGCATCGTACCTCTTTAGGGTCAACAACATCTCTGACACCTGGAGCGCGTTGATAGCAACGTCCCAGGGCGGCACCTCTTGGGACATGTCATGCCGTACCCTGTCGAGTAACTCCAATGCTGTCTCATCGCTGGATTGATCCCCTTGGAGCCAGTCAAGAATCAAAGCCAGCTTGGCCGACGACTGTCCAATGGCGGGGGCCACGGTTGGCCCCAACCCGACGAAGGCGTTGTGGTAGGCGGCTTCGGCATCGGATAGCTGCTGGTACGCGCACCACGCGGCCACGAGCCGGGCTGGTCTGCTTCGGGCGTTGTAACGCAGTCCTGCAGATTCCGCTTGGAGGAGTGCTTGGTCGGCGTTTTCCTTCGCCCCACGAAAGAGCTCTTGGGTGCAGTCGATTGCCGCTGTGAGCGAAAGAGCGTCAATCACGACGACCGGGTTGGGATTTCTGATTTCCAGGGCCTTTGCATACTCGGCTTCTGCTCGTGCTTCCTCGTTACGGTTCAGGACAAGTAGAGCTGAGGCACGGATCCGGGTGACGAAGTGGTCCATGTCGGGATCGGGCGCATCGGGTAGCTGTTGGAGGGTGCGGAGGGCCTCTTCAGTCTTGCCTTCCGCCAGTGAGATTTGGGCGCGCAAAACGTGGTGCAGTGCTTCGAAAACCGGATCAAGTTGTGGGATGTCCGCTGCTGCGGCGCATTTCTGGAGCCACGCTTTGGCTGGTTCCATGATGCCGGTCAAGAAAGCCACCTGTGCTTTGAGCAGAGTCAGTTCCGCCGATGTTGCAGGTCCGATCTCATCGATCAAAGCTGTAAGGGTTGTGAATTCGCCTGCCCAGAGCAGAGGGAGTCCGGAGTTCTTTACCGAGGAACGCAGCAACGCTGGGTCCTGGCTTCGACCTGCGTGGCGAAGGGCGTCCTTATGTCGACCTGTCTGCTGATACCACCGGCTCATCCGTGCACGAACGGGCAAAAGCTCAGGGTCGGCGTTGGTGCTCAAATATTGCTGTAGGAGTCGGTGAAGGCGATAAGTTTTGAT
This sequence comes from Paenarthrobacter sp. OM7, assembly GCF_029873575.1. NCBI lineage: Bacteria > Bacillati > Actinomycetota > Actinomycetes > Micrococcales > Micrococcaceae > Paenarthrobacter > Paenarthrobacter sp. OM7. Next base: position 4,525,620 of record NZ_CP123579.1, on the reverse strand, counting down.
ACCCGCGACAGTCTCTGAGCCCAACAGGCCGCTCTGGGTGCGGACAGTCTCAATAAGTGTTTCCCCATGTGCCCCGACGAAGGCGTGGGTGAGGTCTTCCGCGGTGAACGTTTCCAACACGGACATGACGGTCATGTACCACCGCACATCCCTCGGATAGGAGGTGAAGAGTGGCTCGATGAGTTTTTCCATCAGCGGATCGTTGCCGGCTGCATCCGGGGTGGTATTGCCGACAGCGGCGTGGCGGAGAGCAAGTATGACAGCGGCCGGCCAACCTTCAGTGCTCTTCAGCAGGGCATCGATGTTCAACGGAGTAGCTTTTGTAGCCAAGGCTACTTCTTTGCGGCGAAAACTGAGGTCAGCACGGGTGATTTCAACAACGTTCTCTGCTGCGTGAAGTTTATATAGCTCGGGCACCGGTGGCAGCGCCCGTCCAACAAGGAGGAACCTCAGATTCTCCGGTGCGTGATGAATCAAATAGTCAAGATTCTGCAGGGTGCTCGGATTGCGTAGTTGGTGACACCCGTCCAGCACCAGTACCACCGTTCCCGGAACATCGGACAGCTGGATCAGCACTGTGTCTAGGAAGGCGTTATCCCTTACATCCGGGCTCGGCAAGGCGGCGCCTCCGAGGGCAAACCCAAAGGAGCTGGTCAGAAGCGACCAAAAGCGGTCGGGCTCGTCATCACCCGGATCCAGGGACAGCCACGCCGTCACCGTGTGGGCGCCGGCGTGCCGGACCCATTGAGCGGCCGTAACGGTTTTGCCGTACCCTTCGGGACCGATGATGGTCCCCACAGCACGGCCAGCTGTCAGCTTCTGAGAAAGGGTTGAAATGATGCGGGGGCGTGGAAGTTCGTCAACGGCCGCATTCGGCGGCCTCACTTTGTCTCTCAAAACCGTCAAATCGTGTATGTGCATTCCATACCCCTCAGATTTCCCACGGCTACTCATCCCGAGGGAAAAGTCCGCTTTCTTTGGTGAGCCCAGTGTGACCTATCCAGGCCCGGGAGGCCAGCAAGTGTGTCGGACTTGGGGCCTCGTCCACATCCGCAAGGTTGCTACGCCTTGGCTACCGGTCCGGGCTCAGGCGCCTCTATGGACCAGTCTCTTGGATTGGTGATCAGCGCTCTGCCTTCGGTGCTGCAGGTCAGGCGGAGCAACCTCCAAAGCCCGCCTGCCTGCAGGAGCAGCGTGGATGACGGAAGAGTTAGCTAGTTTTCGTCTGAATCGAACATCACCTTAAGGGCTTCTTCATCGACGTGGCTGAGGTTGCTTTCCAACAGCTCTCCCTTGGTCCCGGTGAACGCTTCTCTGACTTTGTCTGTGACCGCTTGGGAGGTCATGACAAAGAGGGCTGATGTGCCGGGCTTGATTTTTTCCCGAACCCGGTCGATGAACGTGTCGTCAATTCCGACGTCCCTGAGCGCCCCGCTGAAGGCCCCGGTGGCCGCTCCAACGGCCGCACCGAGGAGAGGGACAAAGAACATCAAACCGAAAAGGAAGCCCCAAAATGAACCACCGAGAGCCCCTGCGCCTACCGTGTTGTTCAACTGGCTCGTCTTTGGCTTTTTCGCCTTTTCCGGCCAGGACACCACCGCTGCGTCGTGCACACGGATCAGTCCCTTTGTTTGCAGGTCCAGCAGGACCCGTTCTGCCTGCTGTGCGGCATCTACTTCATCGAACTTCCATACTGACAGAGTTGCCATGGGCATTCCTTTCTAGACGAATTCCCGCTTTATGAGTACCAGCGCTGACCAGTCAGCTAGCTCTAACGCTGACCTTTCGCCGGGGAACGCGTATCACCCTTCGTGGGTGAGTTCTTCGGGCGTTTGGTTCTGGATGGTTTTTTTGGTCCTGTGTCCGGGGCGTAGAGGATGGTTGTCCATTTGTTTCTGGGGTCATTTCCTGCCAGGACAGCGATGAACAGCAAGGTCATAGGGACAGCGAGAATGGCTCCGATGGGACCGAGGATCCATGTCCAGAGGACCAGGGATAGGAAGGAAGCGGTGTTGTTCAATCCGACAGCGTTGTTTACGACTTGGGGTTGAATGATTGTCTGGATCAGGACATTGATCACGCAGTAGATCACGACGAGGATGATCATTCGTGCGGGGCCTCCTTCCAGGAGCCCGAGGAGTGCCGGGGGCATGAGGCCGATGAGGAAGCCTACGTTGGGTATGAAGTTGGTGATGAATGCCAGGAGACCCCACAACCAAGGCAGTGGGATATCCAGCAGGTAGAGCAATCCGACGTCCAGTAAGGCTACGACGGCGCCGAAACCAGTGCAGACTGCCAAGTATTTGCGGGTACCCCGGGCAAAAGTCCGCATCGGCTCCACGATACGTGCGTGCTGAGGACCCAAACGGCGGAATCCGTTGCTGAACCCTGGCGTGTCCAGGCTCATGAACAGCAGAAGTGAGATCAGGAACACCAGGTTTGAGAGAATCGCCGCGGCTCCTCCCAGGATCTCCAGGACAAAAGCTGTGATGTGACCGAACTGGACCGATCCGCGGAGCGCTTCCACGGCACCTTCGGTGAGGCCGGCGCTCTCCAAAGCCGCAGTCAGTGACGCCACGAGAGAACTGAACTGCTTCTCATAGCCGGGCAGTATTTCTGTCAATTGCGTTGCCATAAGGAAAAAAGCCCATCCCAACCCCAGGAAAACGAGGACCAGGACGAACAAGGTAGCCGTTGTTGCCAGCCAACCCGGCGCTCCGAGGGATAAGAGCCTGCCACGCAGCGGAGCGAGCGCCAAAGAAATCACCAGCGCCAGGAGCATCGGCGCTGCAATGTCGGCGGCAGCTTTCAAGCCGCCCAGTACGATGACGGCACCGGCCAAGGACAAGAGGATCGCGCCGGCCCGAGGGAGCGTCGATGACCTGGAAGGTACGGATTCCACACTTCAGTGTCTCGGGGTGCATCACTGAAAGAGATCACCCTGCCTGGGTGAGGATGCCGACGGAGCTCACGGCTGATGATCAAGTGGTAACACCGAGCAGCGGAGGAGGCGACCTTGGTGAAAGTCGGTCCCGTGGAGGTCATTGTCTGCGTCTTCCCGCAGCATGCAATAAGCCAACGGGTGGTGGAAGCACTCCGCGACGCGGTCCAATACGGCGGTGTTGCGCTTATCGACGTCGTTCTGGTTAGCCGCAAAGATCCGGATTCTGTAATGGTCACGGACCTCGATGATGGGCTGGGACCGGAATGGTCCGAACTGATCATCGACCCCCGCCCCATGATCCTTCTCAGCGAGGCTGACTTGAACCTTGTTGTCCAATTCGTCAGGTCCGAGGAGACCGCGCTGGTCGCCGTCATTGAGCATCGATGGGCGCGGATGCTACTTCAGGAAGTGGAGCACGCTAACGGGTTCACCCCGCTGCATGCCAGAATCCCCCACGACGTAACTGTCAGGGCCTTTCAAGCCGATGAAACAGCTGCCAGCTGACAGATGAACTGCTTTAGTCCCGCCTGTCCCCCCGCCCAGGAGTTGAAAATGACTTTCAATCGTGCAGACCGGCCAGGGCTTCTCGGGTCCTTTGCGCCTGTGACAAACCCCTATGAGAGGATTGGTGCCCCGCTTCGCAAGGGAGCACGCCATGTGACCCAGTCCCACCCCAACGCAGCGGATGAAGGGCCGGTTCCAGGCGACAAGCAGACCAAGCTGCTGAACGCTTTACAGCAATTGGCTACCCTTCACAGCAGCGGCGGGTTGAGCGAGGCCGAGTTCACAGCAGCCAAGGCCCGGTTGCTGAGCTGAGATGGCACGACCTTTGGAACAGTCGACCGTCGACACCGCGGGATACCCGAAGAATCAGGCGTGGCAGGTGAAGCTCGGTGCCGGGCTCGTTCGTCTTCCTACGTTCCGCTGGCGGCAAGAAATAACAGCCGGAATTACGCTGACGGCAATCGCTGTACCCCTGAATATCGGGTACGCACAGATCGCCGGGTTGCCCCCAACAGCCGGCCTTTATTCACTGATTTTCCCTGCGATTGTTTTCGCGCTTCTCGCCTCGACCCGGCAACTCGTAGTCTCACCCGATGCGGCGGCTTCATCGTTGGTGGCAGCTTCGGTCATCGGCTTCGCGACACTGACCTCGCCGCACTACGTTGAGGTAGCCGCTGCCCAGGCCATCGTCGGAGGGGTGCTGTTCCTGCTGTGTTGGGCACTGAAGCTCGGGGCCATTGTCTCGTTCTTATCAGAACCCATGCTGGCGGGCTTTGTCGGCGGGTTGGCCCTCAATGTCCTGCTCAGCCAAGTCGTCAAGATGCTAGGACTCAAGGGGGTAGAGGAACCCGAGTTCGCGGGGAAACTCTTCGAAGCCATAACCCACATTGGGACCGTGAACCCCGCCGCGGTGCTTCTTTCCCTAGGTTGCCTGCTCGTCCTGCTGGCAGGGGGAAGGATAAGCCGAGCAGTTCCTTGGCCGCTGGTTGTCCTCGTCCTGGCATCGGCGGTCGTTGCGGTATTCGGGCTTCAGCGTGCAGGAATCAGCGTGCTGGGACCAATAGCTGCCGGCCTACCGGTCCCCAACCTGCCGCTCCTTTCCTGGTCCGAATGGATGGGGCTGTTTCCCAGCGCGGCCGCCCTGACCATCGTCGGGATGGCCGAAGCGCTGCTCCTGGCCCGACGCTACGCCGACCGCTACGGATACACTACAAACCCCAACCAGGACCTCTTCGCACTCGGGGCTGCCAACATGGCTTCCGGAACCACCGGCGGCTTCACTATAGGATCCTCTGCCTCCCGCAGCGCCGCGATGGAACAGGGCGGGTCCCGCACCCAATACCCGGCCATCATCGCCGCGGTTCTGACCATTTTGTTGATGATCTTCGGAACAGGCCTGCTGGAACACATCCCCTCCCCTGCAGTCGGGGCCATCGTGGCAGTGGCCGTCATCCGGCTCGTCGGGTTTGCCGATTTCCGCATGCTCTGGCACCGGCATCGCTACGATTTCACTGTCGGTATCGTGTGCTTCGTGGGGGTGCTCCTGATAGGCCCAATACGAGGTATTCTTTTGGCCCTTTTCCTCGCCCTGCTAGGTCTTGCCCGTAACGCGGCCGCAACACCAGTGGAGATCCTCAACACGTCAACGGGATCATGGGATCCTCAACCGGACAATCTGGCTCAAACCTCCCCCGTTCCCCCTTCACAAGGCAGGTCTGCCGTAGTCGGCAGGGTCATCGGGCCACTGTTTTTCGCTAATGCTGCAAGGTTCACCGATTCCGTCAAACGTCTCACCGAGTCCCCTGATCCGGACGGGGAAACATCGTCGTTCCTCTTCGACTGCAGCACCCTAACCGACATCGACACCACTGGCCTGGAAGCCCTCGCGGCGGCCAGAGACCGGTTGGAAGAACACGGCGCCAGCCTGCGCCTCGAAGGAGTCCGGCCAAACCTCCAAGAAATGCTCACGAACGAAGGCTTCGTCCTGGTCCCGCCGTCTCCTGAGGTTCAGAACTGAAGGGGAGGCGTCAGCGGGGGGTCAGGAATGTTTGACGTCACGACGGCATCCACCTGCGCATTGTTCAGGCCAGCACCGACAGCATGAACCACTTGCGAGGTCAGGATCGGTGCGGCCAACGGTGCATGCCAAAATCGAAGTGTCAATGTCAGGACCCCGGGTGCTGAGGTCACGAGGAGCACGCTGGGTTTGGGCTTCTCACTCACCCCTGGAACGGCCGCCGTTTCTTCTTCAATCAGGATGCGCAGGCGATCGAACTCCTCCACGCCGGCCGTGCAGCGGACCTGTATCCCGGTGCGGCGGTACCCGTGTTCGGAGTGGTTGACCAGGGGGCCTTCCAGTAACAACACATTGGGCACATGAATCGTTCTGCCATCGCGTGTAAGGATGACAACCGACCGACCGTTCAGCTCGAGAACCCTGCCGATGTAGTCGCCAACTTCAATTTCATCCCCAACTGACAAGGGCCGACGCGTCTGCAGGACAACCCCCGCGGCGAAGTTCGCTGAAATGCCCCGTAGCGCCAGCACCAAAACGGTGACGACGGTCAATGTGACGGCAATTACCGGTTGAACAGATGCCCCGAGAAATGTCGCGGCAACCCCGATCCCAACCAGCAGAACGGAGTATTGCACAGCTCGGCTCCCCAGCGCTTTAGCTGTTGGTGACAACCCCTGAAGCTGGCCCAGTAAATGGTGGACCGCCCGCCTGGCATAGACAGAAGCGACCAATCCTGCCACCACCGAGGCCAGGGCAAGAAGGATGTCCCATCCGCTCAGCGCCGAGGACGTGAGCAGCTTATTAAGATCAGACGTGGTCAACGGCATGCGATCTAGCTTCCGCCGTGCCGGTGTCCGGCGGCCCCGCGGTCAAGGTTTCTGTCGATGAGCCAGTACCCGAGGGAACTAAAAACCGACACAACCAGTGCCGCCACGATGGTCGCAACCGGCCCCCCAACGCTAAGGAAACGACTCAGCCCGGCAGCCAGGCCCAACAAAAGACCATTCACTACAAGGGCGAAGACACCAAATGTGGCCACCGACAAGGGCAGCGTCAGCAACCTCAACAACGGTCCTATAAGCGCATTTGTGAGTCCAAAAACCGCAGCCGCAGCGACAAGCCCCAAGAGTCCACCAGTGATGCTCACGCTGGGGATGATGAGGGCCGTAAGGACCAGGACTGTTGTCAGGACCAGCCATTGCAGAAGCATCCTCTGAATCCACCGCACACCCGTCCCCTTCCTCTCCCCTGCCCCACGGTCCCTGGCCGGCAGCCGATACCTCCGACTATGGACAGCGGCGACCTTGACGGCATCACCCCCCGCAGGTGAACAAAAGTCTCCCGCCCACTCCGCCGCCTTCCCGTGAGTTTTCCGCTGCGACCCGGGACCCGCTCTGCGAACCCGGGGGTAGGCAGTGACAGATCCGCTTTTACAAACGGCTCGCCAATGCTGCTCGACCGGTGATTCTCACCCCGGGAGGGTGAGTGACTTTACAAAGCCGGGCATCAAACTTGGTTTCAGATGGCTCCCGGACCACCGACCCCAACGAACCGGACGTGGAAAACCCGGCGGTGCTGCAGCAACCTGCGGCAAACGACGGGAAAAATCGCCACACACCGGAGAGCTACTCACAAATCCACCATCCGAATACCAGTAACCAATCACCCTCCCCAGGAACCATCCGCAAAGCGGAAACGAACTGACACGAACTAGAAAGTAGGGACACAATGGCATCGACATCAACCCCCCGATGGCTGCTGGCAACCGCCGCCCTCGGCCTCTCTGCTGCCCTGGCCGGATGCTCCTCACCCTCACCGGACCAGAATGCCCAAGCAGCATGCAGCGCACGGGCGGCCCTCACCCAGTCAGTGAAGGATGCCCAAACAAACCTCACGAGCAGCTCGACGGTGGCAGAGTACAAATCAGCTCGAGAAAACATCAAGAAGAACTACGAAGACCTCAACCGCGCGCTGTCAAATGTTCAAGCCGACCGCAAGAAAGACATGGAGAACGCCTGGAAGACCTTCGATGAGAAGGTCGAAAACCTCAACGACGAAACTTCTTTGACCGTTGCCGCCACAGAGGTAAAGCAGGAACTGACCAAGCTGCAGCAGGCTCAGGACTCCGCAACAGCCGACATCAAATGCAATTGATCGGCCCCGAACGCTGGCCGAAGAAACCCCCTGCCGCACTCATTTAATCAGTCCGAACAGCTGAACGGAGCAACCCCTCATGGGACCCGTCATAGGTGACCTGTTACCCCTGGCCGTCGGAATCGCCGTCAGCCCTGTGCCGATCATCGGGGCGATCCTGATGCTGCTCTCACCCAAGGCCCGCAGCACAAGCGTGGGCTTCCTTCTGGGGTGGCTGACGGGAATCATTGTCCCTGTCACCGTGTTCACGTTTCTATCGGCGTTGCTGCCCGAATCAGGGCCCGACGCGGGCCCTGCGCCCATAGCTGGCATCATCAAGATCCTTTCGGGCGCCCTGTTGCTTCTGCTGGCCGTCAAACAATGGCGAAGCCGGCCAGCTCCTGGCCAACGGGCCGAGCTGCCGAAATGGATGAGCGCCATTGAGTCGATGACTGCCGGAAGGGCAGTTGGCCTGGGACTGTTGCTTTCGGCGGCCAACCCGAAGAACCTCCTTCTCGCCATACCGGCAGGGGCAACTATTGCTAATGCAGGCCTGAACACAGGAGGAACAATCACCGCGATAGGGTTCTTCACCGTGGTCGGGGCCATTACCGTCCTGGCGCCTGTCGTTGCATATCTGCTCGCTGGTTCCCGAATGGCGAACGGGCTGGAAAAGATGCGCACATGGCTCGTGGACAGCAACAGCACGATCATGTCCGTCTTGCTGGTCGTTATTGGGACCGCCGTCATCGGCAAGGGCATATCCAACTTCTGAAAGGGCCCCGGGGAGGCCGCCGAACACAAGCCCTAATGAGAACAATGGCAAATCAATATTCATCGGTCGAACGGCCAGGCCGGTGTGGGAAGCGCAAATTACAGAAGACGGGGTTACAGAGTGACGAACTTTAGTAAGGACCTGGTACGTGAGGCGTTCATTTATGCGCAGCCGCTTGCAGAGGTGTACCGGCAATTTTCGCTGCAGAAGGCTTACCAAGGCCCAGCCAACCGTTTGATGGCGTTCCGTGGGCTCGCTGACGCGACCTTCCGTGCAGTGCCCTCCCCGAACACGGACACGGTCTACACAGTGTTCGCTTATGACCTGAGCGCTGGACCTCTAGTTGTGCAAACTCCGGGAATTCCCGAAAATCGGTATTTCGTCTTGCCCTTCTATGATGCGTTCACGAACGTCTTTGCTTCATATGGCACGCGCACAAAGACTTACGGGCCCCTGAACCTCCTTCTTACCCCTCCTGGCTACGACGGTGAAATTCCTCAGGGATTGACGGAACTTCGCTCACCGTCGCTTATCGGTTCAATGCTTGGACGGATCCTGGTCGCTGACGAGGACGACCTGCCCGCTGTGCGGGCTATTCAAGACCAATTCGTGGTCGATCCACTAGAGGACTGGCTTCAGGGCGTCCATACCCCACTGATGGACTTCGCCCATCCGGAGCCCGTGCCGCAATACAACTTCGTCGACAGTCGCAATGACATGGAGGGATTCTGGGTAGGAGCCGGCGAGATACTGGCCGGCGCCCCTGTCCCCGAGAGCCAACGAGACCAGCTGGCTTCCTTTGAGCCTATCGGGCTGACCCAAGCCGGTTTCACGATGCCCCGCGACCCCGCAGACCGGGAACTCTTACTGACAGAAACAGCCGCGTCCTGGAAGTTTCTGGCCGACTTCGCAGCGGACCAGTCACAGGCCGAAACTATGGGAGTTTCATTCTTCAATTCCAACGGATGGGGCTGGTCCGCGGCCGCACGCGACAAGGGAAACACTGGAAGGCTTTTCTACGGCGAGCAATACCTCTTGCGCGCTTGGACCAATTACCTCTATTACGGGGCACTCCCACCAGAAGAGGCCCTGTATCCCACGCTCTACAGGGACCCTCAAGGCGGTCCCTTGAACGGGGATCATTCCTACACCTGGCGGATGCCGGCCGGCATCCGACCGGTACGATCACTGGGATTCACCTCTTTGACGTTGTACGACATGGATGGATACTTCTTCGATAACCCTCACAACATCTACAAGATCGGCGATAGGGACAAAAACCTCATCTATGACGCCGACGGCAGCTTGACCATAACCATCAGCGCCACAAAACCCGACCGACCGGCCAACTGGCTGCCCTCTCCTGCAGGAAAAAATTTCTACCTCATGTTCCGCATCTATCTGCCCGTTGACGCAGTCCTTGATGGCACCTACGTCTTCGAACCCGTCGTCCGGGCTACCTGAGCGACATGGCCTTCATGGCGTCGATGGGGCTGGTCCTCCTGCTAGCAGTTGTCTGGATCGGGGGAATAACAGCCCTGTTGACGGCTCTAGACAGGCGTCTGGCAAAAGAACCGCAGCAAACCAGCCCAGGCCTGACAACGCCGGCAGAGCCGGACAGGAAGCCTTGAGCTCGAAGACGGACCATTCCACCGCGACAGGACCATCGACACCTGGTTGACACATTTCCTGCAGCCAAGATGAAGTGCCGCCACGGGCGCCTTGCCGTCAGGCACTTGCCAAGCCTGCAACAGCTTCCCATACCTTCCGTTTGATCTTGGAGGGATCGGCGCTGCGGGCACGGGCGCTGGCCGCATCAGGAATGCGTGAATAGACCAACGTCACGGCCACCGGGCTCTTTACCGTCTGCGCCGGGCTGGATTTACCAGCGCATCGACAGCTGTGCCGTCGGCTAGCGAACCTTCACGATGGGTGGAAGGACGTAAGCACCTGTGAGAACGCTCTTCCCCGGAATATAGACTCGCAACATCGGACGGAAGGCGCCGGCGGGAGCGGGAAGCCAGTTTGCCCGGTTTACGGGATCCACCGGTTCTGTGGCGCTGATGTATATGGTGAGCCCTCCGTCATCGGTCCACCGAAGACCGGGCGTGCGGTCCCCGACGGAGTAACGCTCCTCAGGATTAGCTACGAGGTAATAGTTGGGAACGTCGTACATGGTCAGGGACCAGAATGCCGCGTTGGGTGGAGGTGGGTTCAGCGTGAGCGTGTAGTCATGCTCACCCGATAGTTGCTTACCGTGCTGATCGACGTAGCTCGGGAAATACGCCGCTTCGTATGCGTGGTTGCCCCACAGCCCACCAAGGGCGGCAGATGCTCTTGTGATGAGACGACGGTCCGGATCCTCCAAGCGCCACTCCGCAGTGTTTAGGGTGCCGACTTCAAAGGAATCAAGGTTGTAGTCGAACACATGTATCGGTAGCTGCCACCCATTGACTTCTTTCACATAACTGTTCCGGAGGGTCGCCTCCAGTAATTCCAGCCCGGCGTCATAGCCTGCCCGCAGGATCTCCTGGTCGTCGTCGGGCAGCTTGGTTATTGGTCGATCCCCCGTGAGGCCCAAGGGGGCGAAGCTATTGTGCAGTAGCAAGTCCCGACTTGGAGGAGCGAATGTTTGCGAGTAAACGCGGTATTTTTCCCAGAACGCGAGGGCCTCTTCTAAGGAGCTTGTATCGACCATGGGCAATCCCGCCCCAGCCCGAGAATCGGAGCTGTCCAAGGGAGCTAAGAGGGTTGCAGCCTGGAGCTCCCGCACGACTGCCAGATCGGCGTCGCCGTTGACCGCCCACCGTCCTACGATTGATGCGACAGCCGTGGGGAAACGGATGACGGTGGCGTCCTGGGGCACAGTACCGTTCCATCCTGGAGGAACAAGGAAGAACCGGCCGGGTGCTGTTCCGGTCGCCCGCTTACCGACGTATGCGAAGTTCTCCGTCCACGCGCTCACAAATTGAAGGACATAGTAACGATTCCCGGTGTCAGGCACATCGAGAACCAGTGGGCCCGCCGTCAGATCGATTTGTGCCATCGAGTACACAGTGTCGTTGTTAATGGTGACAAACCGATCTTCTGGCCCGGCGAGTTGCCCAGCATGGCTGAAGGTGTTAAATGGTGCGGCCGGGTTCGCACCTACACCGGTGTGGACGTACCGCCATACCTGCTCCAGATTGAAAACGAGCGGGAAACCGTAAACGAAAGCCTCGGTGGCCAGTTCAACCGGCGACTTCTCTAAACCTGGATCCTTGCTCATAGTGACTCCTGTTCTGTACTTGGAATGTACTGACTAGTGCGATATTGGGGGTGGGGTTCTGAACTCTTTCTCGAGTGCCTGTCGGACTCGAAGTGGCGGCAACCATAGCAAAAACAACTGGATTCTCCTTCCGCCCGCTGACCTCACCTCGGGGAGCGTTTGAGTCCCGTCATCCTGCTCTCGACAGGCGCACTGACCTGCTCAAAAGAGGAAAGGAATGGCTTTTTGCACCTGCATGAAGGCCACCATTGCCAGTAAAACAACAGTGAGAGTCGTGTTGTGGGAAGCGATCCAGCCCCTCACTCCGTTAAGAAAAGGTTCTGCGTCTCGACCCTTTACAGCGACCAAAACTACGGGAATTGCCATAGGCGAAATGCTGATAACGGCGAAAACGATCAACACCCACATAGACGCGCTACTGCCTACTTCCGCGAGCCTCACATCGAGAGAAGCCACGATGGCGCAGGACATATTCACAGGATTGAGCAAGAAGATGCCTGACCCGAGGAGGAACGAGCGGCCCGGAGAGAAATGTTCCACGGCCTGCAGCCAGCCGGGCAGTTGAGGCGCTGCCTCAGCTATTTCCATTGGTGACCTCGCTGAAGCCATCTTCAGAGTTCGTCGATGGGCCCGCCGGTAGGTCCAAACGGCTCCCGCGACGAGGACAGTTGCGAGTACCAGTCGAGCAAAAGGTACCCACAGCGGCGGTTCCCGCTGTGCTTCCAATTCAAAGTATCCAAACACAGCGTACGATGCACTAAGCGCGATCGACACGCCGAGAATCCACCCAAAAAGATACATCGTCCCATTCAACTTGGGCCTCTTGGACAGCAGGACCGCTACCAAAGCAATGATGGCCAGAGGACTGGCAACGATCCCAAAAACGACTGGGACCAGCTCCCAGATAAGCTCAGCCACGACGTCCTCCCTTCTGAAGGCCATTGCAGAGAGGCATTGTGTCAATCAAGAGCGGCTCGATGTCTGTTCTCCTCAAATCGGCCATACCTACCGTTCCTCTCCACCCTGACGCGCCACTGCACTACATAGAGCCGCCCAAGAACACAAACGGTCACGGCTAGCCTCAGTCTTTCGCACACTCCCAGCCAATCGTGTTGGGAGGCCCGTCTGCCGTGTGGGCAGCGAGACGTGACCGCCTCTCGGGCTTCCCATCCCCGTTCTTCTGCCAAGTTATCGGCCCGACTGAGTCCGGTATTGTTCGCTCCAGGGTTTTTGTTGTGTTCTGTAATGACCTTATTCTGATGCCCGTGAACGCTCCCTCACTCACCCTCTCGGGGTGAGAACAAGAAAAACTCTCGAAAGCCTGCCTTGACCGATCAAGGATAAAGAACCCTCGCCAGGCGCCGCCTTTTCCAGATGGGTTCCGATATTCGCTGAGTCGACTTCCAAAACGACGCGATCCTGGTCACGCGTGGAGCAGCGAATGCAGGGATCGGGTGGAACCGCGTCACTGCTTAGGTCGGAGAGTTTGAGCGTAGTCGACCAATTGCAGGGCGGTGCACGCGTTCAGGACGCTGCCGGTTGCTCCCTATAACCGTGGGAGTTGCACGACGGCTTGTCGACCGCCTTGTCGGTGACGGCCTGGTGGAGCGGCCGCCTCATCCCAGTGACCTTCGCAGCCACTTCTTGCATGTGACCGCCCTTCTCGACGAAGTTGACTCCAGCCTTGCTCAGAAAGATCCCCCTTCTGCACTGGTCACATCTCTGACGACGCAACCAGGCGCTCGGGGGCAACTTCTTGACGCAGGTGGCGACCCTGGATGCCATCCAGCGCCCGTCGTTGCCCGCACGGCATGCGCATCCAAAAGCCCCGGGCATTAACGGCCAGTGCTTACCCCATGCCCGTATCATGGGGATGGTAATGCACCACCCGCTAAACCCTGCGTTCCTCCTCGATACGACGCTGTATCAAGGTTTGCCGCCACACGTCGTAGATGCTTCTTCGCCCACACACCAAACACCCCGAAAGACATAACCGTCCAGCAGGCAGGCGTACTGGCCTTGACACCGTACCTGCTCCGACTGCTGTTGCTGCTGAGAGGAGGCACAGCAATACGACCACGGACGGCACGACATTGCTCCGTAGCAGGGAGCTAGCGAAGGTGTACATAGCGGCGGAGTTTCGCTAAGGGCGTGGGCGAATGGCCGCCGCATCTATTTGGTTGCGCCCGAAGGAAGAAGTAATCGTGATCCAAGTCAGCACAAGTGATCGGGACGAAGCTATTACAGCAGTAAGCCGGGTTTACTGCCCCCATCAGCTGCGCCTGGATAAACGTACCGCTGCCGCAACGACTCGGCTTCGGGCCGACGTGAGCCATGGTTTTGCTCACGTCGGCCTCGAATACGGCGCAACGGCTGACGTCGATGCAAGTGATCTAAAGGACCTCATTCTGGTTATGCACGCAGTCAGGGGCACAGCCTCGGTGCGCCAACCTGGCCGGGAAAGACGATGGATAGCAGGTCAAACTGTAGCCGTCACCGGCGATCAGCCAACCCGGTTCTCTTTTGATGCCATCTTCATGCAGACGTCTCTACGACTGGACCCTGCAGACGTCCGAGCTCACTGCGAGAAGCTGCTGGGAACTAGTTTGGATGCCAATGTTCGCTTTGATCTGCAAAGCTTTTCTCCGGACCTCGAAGTGTCTTGGTCGCAAATCATGACCATGTCTTCAAATCGCAGGGCTCTATCCTCCTCCGGGCTGGGATATCTCCAGCAACTAGCCATGGATCTGCTCCTGCATAGGCATCCGCATAATTATTCCCACCTGCTCGGCTTCAGGGACCGGCCTGTGGCCGGTCTCGCTGCCGAGGCAGTCGCTCTCATCGATTCTCTCCCCGAATACGAACTCTTGCACGTTGCCGACGTAGCAGCCAGGCTGCAGGTCAGCGCGCGCAGCCTAGAGCGAGCATTTCGGGAGGCATTTGATGTCAGCCCCGCGCAGTACCTCAGGAGCAAAAGACTCAACCGCGTTCGGCGAATGCTCGAAGAGGCTGACCGAGGTACTTCCGTAACTGACATCGCGTCTGCTCACGGTTTTTACCATCCTGGCAGGTTTGCCCGCTACTACCGCCAGAGGTTCGGGGAGTCGCCCTCGGCCACCCTCGCCCGGAACTAGTCTCAGTCGTTTTTCGGCCCTTCGTGTCGGATTGCGGATAGCACTCGACTGTGAGGCGTGTCACCGTTGTGGTATTCCCTATCGCAAGGAGGCACCATGCCGCTGACTACCCGGTCCGCAGTCGTTTTGGAGAAGGACGCGCCGTTCGAAATTCGTGACTTGGAGCTGCGGGAGCCCAGGCCCAATGAAGTCATCGTGGAAGTCAGCGCCGTGGGCGTCTGCCACACAGATATCATCATGCAACAGCAATTCTTTCCCGTATCTTTCCCCGCCGTTTTTGGCCACGAAGGGGCCGGCATAGTGCGCCAAATCGGCAGTGACGTTACGAAAGTGCGCGTAGGAGATCACGTTGTTCTTGGTTTCGCGTCCTGCGCGAAGTGCCGCAACTGCCTTCGAGGCCTTCCCTCGTATTGCCTGTACTACTACGACTGGAACTTCAAGGGTCGGCTTCTTGATGACACAACCGCGCTAACCGATAATGGCCAGGACGTGGCTGCGCACTTCTTCGGGCAAAGTTCATTCTCCCGCTACGCCTTATGCGCTGAACGCAATGTTGTCCTGGTCGACCCCGAGGTGGACTTGGCAATCCTTGGACCGCTCGGATGCGGTATCCAAACGGGTGCAGGAGCCGTGTTGAATTCACTCAAGGTCGAGGCAGGATCAAGTATTGCAGTCTTCGGTGCCGGGGGTGTAGGGCTCAGCGCCGTTATGGCCGCTGTCGTCGCCGGAGCAACGACCATCGCGGCGGTGGATGTGGACCCCGCCCGGCTTCGGCTGGCCAAGGAACTGGGCGCCACTCACGTGATCGACGCCCGTTCAACGGACCTCATGGCTGACCTCGGGCTGGTTGCACCCGAGGGGTTCATGTACACCATCGAATCTACCGGGCGGCCCGACGTCCTTGTGCAGGCGGTCGACATCCTTATGGTGACCGGCGTTTGCGGAACAATTGGCGCCTCTCCAATGGGCACCACAGCAGCAATCAACATGAACAACCTCATCTTTGGCCGCACGATTCGAGGCATTTGTGAAGGCGACAGCGTCCCGGAAATCTTCATCCCTCAACTCATCGAGCTTTACAAGCAAGGCCGGTTCCCCTTCGACAAGTTGATCAGCCGCTACGCCTTCGAAGACATTAACCTTGCCTGCGATGACGCCAAGGCCCTCAAAGCCGTCAAACCTGTCCTGGTCTTCTGACCCAACCGATAGGTCCCGAACCCCTTATAGTGCCCAAACTGAAACCAACTCTCAAAAGGAATCCCCTATGAGTATTGATACCCAGGACGCCACGGCGGCCGCTTCAACCGGAATCAGCGCTTTTTATGGCGCGTTCATCAACAACGAATTCACCGCTGCAAACGGGCCCTCATTTCCTGCCTTCGACGCAGGAACCGGGGCACATCTGGCCGATATCGCTCGCTGTGGATCGGCGGAGATCGAGGAAGCCGTTCGTGCTGCACGGGTTGCTTTCCCCGCTTGGAAAGCTTTAGCCGCCGAGGAACGCGCGGCTCTCTTGCTGAAACTAGCGGACGCAGTCGAAGCGAACCTTCCTCGATTGGCTCTCATCGACGCGCAGGATATCGGCAGGAAAGTAGGCGAAACCGCACTGGACCACCAGTTCGCCATCAACCAATATCGCTACTTCGCAGCTGCAACGATCACTCATGAGGGCTGGGGTCGCCCCATTCCGAATGGCTACCTAGTTGCAAAGAGGGAGCCCTACGGCGTCTGCGGGCAGATCATCCCTTGGAACGTCCCGGCCATCATGGCCGCCTTCAAGATTGCCCCGGCAGTCGCGGCCGGGAACACTGTGGTACTCAAGCCCGACGAGAACGCCTCACTGTCCACACTTGAACTTGGCAAACTCATCGCCGAAATCTTCCCTCCCGGCGTAATCAACATCGTCCCTGGAATGGGTGAGGAAGCTGGAGCTGCGCTCACCGCGCATCCCGGCGTAGATAAACTTGCATTCACCGGCAGCAGCGAAGTCGGGCGCTTGATCTCCGTAGCCGGCGGCAAACGCCTCGTTCCAGTGTCACTTGAACTCGGCGGCAAGAGCCCCAACATTGTCTTTCCCGACACAGACAAACTTGACTCGGTCGTTGACAATGCATCGTTCGCTGCGCTCTACTGCAACGGTCAGAGCTGCCTGGCAGGGACCCGACTCTTCGTGCACGACGACATTTACGATGAGTTTATGGCCAAGATGGTAGCCGCCTTCAAGCGCATCAAAGTTGGACCAGCCCACGACACGTCGTCATCGCTCTCCGGTCTCATTTCCGAAGAGCAAGGACTCCGAGTCCTTGGATACATCGAAAAAGGCCTGGCCGAGGGAGCCAAACTACTCACAGGTGGCAAGCGTGTCGCCGTACCTGGCTACGAACACGGCTACTTCATCGAACCCACGATTTTCGAAGCAACCAACGACATGGTGATTGCCCAAGAGGAAATTTTCGGGCCCGTTCTGACCGTGATCCGGTGGAATGACTTCGACCAGATGATACATGAAGCCAACAATGTCCGTTATGGCCTCGCTGCCGGGGTTTACACGTCAAATCTTAAAAATGCGATGGCAACGGCAGACCGCCTGGAGGCTGGTTCCGTTTGGATCAACTCGTACTTCAACCTCGCCTCCGGGTCACCATTCGGCGGATTCAAAGAGAGCGGGATAGGGAGCGAGTACTGCCACGAGACGCTCAACATGTATACCCACCTCAAATCGATCACTCTACAGAACGAACCCAGTGACGCTTGGTTCGTACCCTCGCCATAAATAGTGATCGTGTTGGCGCCGGGCCTTCCACGGTCCTACACGGTTACCGTGAGGGCGAATCACCTCCCACAGTTCGCTTCCTTGGAACCTGGACGGCCCCAGCCTGCTGTCGCCAGGAAGGCCTCGGACCGTCACTGAGTCCTTCCTGGCAGGCATGGCGACACTACTTCCTTCATATGTGGGCGCGGAAGAGCGTATCGGCGATGTCCATGATGTTTCTTTCAAATTGTCGGCCCGCCGTGGTCGGCTCCTTTGAGCTGGTAGAAGCCACCGACCGTAGCTCTTCCCTACGGCGTCATGTAGTACGAGGCTCCACGTGAAGGGGTCGAGTCGGTCTTTGTTGCCGCGGACGATGGGAATCGGCGGACACCTCCTTGCCCGTTGTATTCGACGGCGTTAATGGTCTGGCGATTCAGACCGCCATACGGCCGGGAACTGAGGCTGAGTCTCTAACCGGTGGAAGCGGCAGTAATGAACAAGCCGGATACGTCGGCCTCGGGTCGATGTGCCATTTCGTGTACGGGGGTCTTGGGGACCGCGCGGCGGCCACGCAGCCTGATATCGCGCTCAAGACGGGCTCGTCTGAGGTCCCGCCGGGGCCCACCATGGCGGATGTCCGGGGGCCGGTCTTCGAGGCCGATGTCGCCACCGGCGGCTGTCTCCAAAGACAAAAACTCAAACCAACATATGGACGCACTCAATACGGGAAAACTCGGCCTCAATAACGGGGGGTGTTTTGCTGATGTCACGCGGACGGCGGGCCGGGTGGACTCACCTTCCCCGCGAGGACAACTGTCACCGAGACCGGCGTTGTTTTTCCCGATGGCACACCCCTGAACATTGGCGAGGAGTTCGCGTTTGGAGGTGGCTATTCCGGGGACCTGGTGCTGGGGGAGTGCGGCCGCCCTGGCGAGGCTTTGCTGGTTCAAAGTTGGGGCTTCCAGCCCTGATCTCTGGCCGGCAGCAACGCCAAACCACGACGTCGGCACTCACCGTGAGTGCCGACGTCGTGCTTTCCGTGTCTTTTCCCAGGGCTCGTTACACTTTTTCGATTGCCGGACATTAACGGGGTATGAGCTTGCAAACGGAGCAGGGGGATCGCGTGGAGTTGGCCAGGCAGAAGCATTTTCTGGCGGCCCACGCCGCGTGCCATGACAAGGTATACCGCTATTTCCGGCGCCGAACGGAGGGTGCGTCCACGGCCGAGGACCTCACCGCAGACGTGTTCCGGATTGCGTGGGAAAAGTCCCGACAGGACCAGGAACTCTCTGTGCTTGTGGTGTTTGGCATTGCCCGCAACGTCCTCCGGAATCATTACCGTTCGACCGTCCGCTCGCAGAACCTCACGCAGCAGTTGGAGCGGCAGCGGACGGCTGAGTTGGGATCCGACGACGGACTGGTGAGGGAAGCGCTGGACCGTCTCAAGCCCGAGGAACGCGAGGTCCTTCTCCTGACGTACTGGGACGGATTCAGTTCCGCCGAGGTCTCAAACCTGCTCGATGTCACCGCTACGGCCGTCAGGATGCGTCTGCACCGGGCACGGAAGGAACTCGGCAGCCTGCTTCGTACAGACCACATCACGGAGGATCCCAGAAATGCGTAACAACGACATGTCCACCCTGGATCGCCTGACCGCGGCCGATCCCGCCCTTGCGGTGACGGAAGATGAACTGGCCCGCAGCCGGGAAATGAGTTTGGCGGTGATGGCTACCGACGCCGAGCAGCTTGCCGTGGGTGGGTCCATCGGAGATTCCCATCAACGGCCCACCGGGAGCCGGCGGCGGGTGATGGCCGGATTCGGGTTGTTGGCGGCGGCCGCTGCAGTTGTTGTAGGCGTCCTCGTCACATTCTCCGCGCCGACCGAGGTGGTTCTGCAGGGGGCTCCGGCGGCCACACAGAGTGGCAGTGCACCGCAAAATGACGCGTTGAACCCGCCTGAGCTTTCGCCCCTGCCGGAGATTACGGGGCTCAAAGATGCAACGGGGAACGCCAGGATCATTACCGGTGGCAACGGCAAAAAGGCCGCTGTTTCCACGGATGAAGACGTGGACGTCTTCATGGAAGCGCTCGCCACGGGAACCCTGGGTCTGAACAGCGGCGGGTGTATCGCCCGCATCGGAGCGGACGGCATCGCCGATGGATTGGTGTTCCCCTTCGGAACGACCCTTACTGAGTCGGGGGTACTTCTCCCCGACGGAACGCCCGTCAATATCGGCGACGACCTTGCGTTCGGCGGCGGACTCACCCCAGGCCAAGTGGACCTCGGGGAGTGCGGCCGCCCTGGCGAGGCTTTCCTGGTTCAAAGTTGGGGCTTCCAGCCCTGATCTCTGGCCGGCAGCAACGCCAAGCACGACGTCGGCACTCACCGTGAGCGCCGACGTCGTGCTTCCTATTCGGCGGACTCTTCCTCAACAACCGGGTCCTTCAACAGCAGGGCCGTGCCCTGGAAGGCCGGCAGCTCGAGATAGAAGCTGTGGAGGTCGTCCACCTGGCCGACGTCCTCGCCGCTGAACAAGTCATGCACGGTAGCTCCGGGCACGAGGTGTGAGGACTGGATGCTGCCTGCAATGTCCTGGTCCGAGAAGTTCAGGACCGTTACCTGGAGAGCTCCGTCGGCCAGCTGGTTGACCATCACCAGCAGTCCCCGGTTGGAAACGTCCGGCACGTCCAGCAAGGTGCTGGTGGCAATGCCCGACTCCTCCCGCACTGTGAGGATCTGCTGGAGGCGGCGAGCGTAGGAGCGTGAATCCTTGAGCTGCTCGGGCAGGGAACCGTAGAGGCTGCGGGCACGGGCCATGCCGGCCAGCGAGGTCTTCGCGTCCGGGCTGGTGCCCATGAGGTCGTGGGCTCCACGGTTGATCCAGCGTGTGTCACCCTGCGACGTGAGTTCCTTGACGGTTTCGCGGTCCAGGGCCGTGATGCCGGTGAGGTCCCAGCCCGAGAGTGCGAAGACGCCCGGCTGCAGCGCGTTGTACATGGACAACAGCACGTGGGCGTCCAGTACCTGGGCTTCCTGCTCAGGGGTGATGGCGTCCTGGTCCTTGATACCCAGCGCGGCCATGATGAAGCTGACCGTGGTGCAAGCGATGCCGTTGGTGGTGAACAGTGCGTTGTAGGGCCCATTCTCGCCCGTGAGACGTTCCCGCAGGGTCTCCTGCACCTTCTCCGCAACTTCGGCTCCGGTCAGTTCTTCACCGCCAAGCTCGAAAACGTCGTCCCTGTGCCCGGCGGCAAAGTGCAGCAACTCATAGGTCAGTTCGTCGTGGTTCTGGAGGGCGTGGACCAAAGAGGCCTGGTCCACCCCGATCTCCATGGAGAGGCGCAGGGTCAGGCGCAGGAATTCGGTATCGCCTGTGACGAATGCGTAGTGGTATGCGGGCCGGGTAATGAAGTCGTATGAGAGGTCGGGGCCCGATTCTGACTGGGCCTTGATGTCGTCGATAGTGAGGTTGAGTTCCTGGAAGGAGAACCCGCCCACCTTGCGGATCATGGAGCCGATCAGCTGGTTTGCCGCCTCGGACAACGGGTGGCCCTCCGACCATCCCGGCTCCTCTTCCGCGCTCTTTTCGACGCCCAGGAAGCCGTTGGCATCAAGCCGCAGCGCACCGGTGCCGAGGTCCAACAGTGAATGCAGTGCGTCACCTACCACCAGGCGCATGCCGGCGAACGTTGGGTCCAGCCAGTTGATGGACGGCTGGCCGGACTTGAAGTAGTGGAGGTACACCCAGCGTCGGGTCTTGCCCGTGGTGTCGATAATGGGCTTGGTGGCGCTCCAATTGGTTTCCTTGACACCGGGTTCGTAGAAAATGACCCGCTGCAGCCGCCCAATGATGTAGCCCGCCTTTTGCAGGGCTTCCTCAGCGGCCGGGCTGATGTTCACCGAGTCCTCGCCCTCGGGAACGTCCGGCAAAAGGTGCCAGTCCTCCCCGGGGATGTCCACCATGTGATAGATGCCGGGGTAGTCCCGGAAGTTCATCTCAGCCAGCCGGAAGTCCGCGCCCTTGCCTGTGTGCCCGGGGACGATGTCGTCAATGATGGTGCCGCCGTGCTCGTTGGCGACCTCGCACATCTGACGGAACTCTTCTTCCGTCCCGAACGCCGGATCGATCGCCATGGAAATGCGGTCAAAATGGCCGTCCACGCTGGGTGTCTGCGACCAGCCACGGATGCCGCCAGCCAGCTTCACAGGGCCAGTGTGCAACCCACGGATGCCAATCTTGCTGAACGCATCCCAGAGCTCGGGATCACCCAGCGCCGAAAGGAAGGACTGGCCATCCTTGGTGATGAAGGACAGCGGGTAGGCGGTGAACCAGACAGGTGAACGCTCAACGGCTGCGCGCGGGTTGGGCCTGGCGTACGAGTTCTGCCACATGCTGGCCTGCCCGGACAACTGGCGGGCCATGGTGTTGGCATCACCCAGCATGGATTGGTTCCTGAGCCAGTCCACATAGGTTGAGTTCAGGCCGTCGAATTCCAAGGAGGGCCGGGCGGCAAAGAACTGGCGCCTTCGGGCGATCGGCCGGAGCGCCTTGGGCCGGGCCGGGTAGAACTGCTCGTCAAAGGTGATTTCCGCCGGTTCGCTTGCGATTTCATCGGGCGTTTCCTGTGGCGTCTCCTCCGGATTTTCTTCTGGAGTTTCGCTGATTTCTGACACGCTCGTGTTGACTGCAGGCTCCCGCACAGTTGTCTCCTTACGTGGTCGCCGCGTCAACGCCGACCGTCCGAGGGGGGTCGTTCAAGAGGTCACGTACCCGGGCTTGCCCGGACTATTCATGCTAGTCGGGGGAGCCTGCCGTTTGTCTAACCCTGGAACAAGTAAGTCTCGTGATGAGGTGCCGGTTTGACGCGCCGCCCTGGCGCGGACGTATAGAGTTCCGGTTCCCGGACAGGGCTCACGCCTGGGTTTGGTGCGTGGGTTCCGTGAGGCGAGCGGAGAGGCCGGCAAGGAGGATGGTGATGCCTTCATCGAGCTCGTCTTCACCGTCATAGTCGGCCAGGAGCGGGGCGATCGCGCGGAGGCGCGGGAATTCCTTGGCGGGCAGGCGGTGGAGGCCGAGGCGCAGGAGAGCTTCGTCCTCGTCAGGGTCGACGATGAATTCCTGCAGTTCGTTCAGGATGTGGCCGTAGAGGAAACCGTAGTAGGCGCGATAGACGTGCAGGGCGTCCGAAGGGGCGAACCCGGCCTCAATGAGTAAGTCCAGGATCTGTTCGAGGGGGCGCAGGGTGCCGACCGGGCGAAGTCCCATGGGGGTGGATAGGGGGCGCGTGACCAGGAGGGGGACGACATTGGGGTGTCGGAGTGCTATCAGGCGCAGGTCGTGGGCGATCCGGCGGAGTTGGCCCTGCCAGTCCGGGTCGTCCGGAAAGATGGTCCGTTCGTTCAAGACCAGTTCGGTGACTCCGTCCAGCAGTTCTGTCCGGCTCTTGGCGTAGCGGTACAGGCCCATGGGGTCCCTGCCGAGTTCCTGCCCGAGCCGTCGCATGGTGAGAGCGTCGAGTCCTTCAGCGTCCACCAAGGCCAGTGCGGTGGATAAAACCAACTCCCGGCTGAGCGCCTGCTTCCTGCCCGGTACCGCCTCGGCCAGGGGTTTCGTTGCCGGAGCCATGGTTTCCTCCTGTTGGATGCTTTGAGACGGGACCTCCTTGAGGAGGGAAGCAGCGGCTATCAGCCACTACAGAAACAGTCTACATTGTAGTGAATATGCATTGTCTATTCAGTAGTCTACGTGTACTGTCTACAATGTAGTCAGATGATGTAGACGGTTCAGTATGAGGCCCCAGAGCCCAGGGGAACCGGCCATGATGTTTCCTTCCGGATTCGCGAGAGCGCCCTTCCGGCCCCCTCCAGATCCCCTGTGCAAGGTCTGGAGGCCCAGCCGCCGTTGCCCTACGGCGGAACCAAGGTCACTTGAGCGGAAAGAGCCGCGCATGGCACGTTCCGGGCAACACCAGTTCCACGACGAATCCCCACCCATGGCAGCGGCACCTGGCGCTTACCGCACCAGAGAGAGCCGCAGCAGTGACTGCCCCCGGGTAGCTGCCCGGCCTGTGGACTCCTTGAGCAAAACTCTTACACCGCCCCAATATCCAGGAACGAGGCCAATCGTGGCGCAACAAACCCTTCTGCCCGCGAGTTACGTCGTTGACCGCATGCAAGATCTTGTCCTGAAGACACAGGATGTGAAGGAAATGCTGGATGAACTTGCCGATTTCTCAGCGGTCACTTTGACCGACCCTGCGCTCGCCTTCTGCAGCATCACACTCATGCGTCGGAAGAAGCCCGTGACAGTAGCAAGTAGTGAAGAACGGGCAATGCGCCTCGACCAAACGCAATACACGATAGGTGCTGGGCCTTGCCTTTCGGCGATCAGGGAACAGGTCGTCGTGCATGTGCCTGACTTGGCAAACGATGACCGCTGGCCCTCCTTCTCGTCGGCCGCGGTCCAGGTGGGGGTGGGATCCAGCCTGTCCGTTCCCCTGGCCCTTGAGGGGGAGGCCGAAGCCGGCCTGAATCTGTACTCCACCAAGGCCCGCGGATTCACCGAGGTGGACATTGATGTGGTCCAGGCGTACACGTATCACGCGTCCAAGGCACTTCGCGTGGCGGTTCGTCTCAGCCAGTTGGCCGAAACAAAGAAGCATCTCCTCGCCACCTTGGAATCCCGGACCACCATTGACCTGGCAACCGGCGCCATCATGGCCCAAAACCGTTGCAGCCAGGAAGCGGCAATGAAGATCCTGCAGGTCGCTTCCAGCACACGCAACGTCAAACTCCGGGACCTTGCCTCCTCGGTAGTCTCCTCCCTGACCAAGGACCCGAAGGTCCGGACCCACTTCGACGCTTAGGAGATTTGACCGGAGACGTGGAAGCCGCCCGCGGTCCCCGGAACCCGTGCGGACCTACCGATCACTCCCACAAGCCAGTACCGTGACTCGTGGAGATCGGAGAACCCATGAAAATCGTAGTGATCGGTGGCAGCGGCCATATTGGGTCCTTCCTTGTCCCCAGGCTTGTGCGCGCCGGACACGAGGTCGTCAACATCAGCCGCGGAAGCCGCCTGCCCTATGCCGATTTCCCCGAGTGGGAGCAGGTCCGCCAGGTCACCGCGGACCGTGAGCTCGAGGACCGCGAGGGTATCTTTGGTGACCGTATAGCTCAACTGGGCGCCGACGTCGTGGTTGACCTCATGTGCTTCACCGTTGGGTCGGCCACTGCGCTGGTGGATCGCTTGCGCGGCGAAACAGGCCATCTGCTGCACTGTGGCTCCATCTGGCGATACGGCGTCAGCCTGAAGTTGCCCCTTGCCGAAGGAGCGGACTTCGCCGAAGAGCCGGTGGATGAGTACGGGATCCAGAAGCGTGACATCGTGCGCATGCTCAAGGAGGAGACTGCTTCCGGAGGGTTGGCCACAACATCGGTTCATCCTGGGCACATCGTGGGTCCTGGATGGCAGCCGATCGGGCCTTTGGGCAACCTCGATCCTGGAGTGTGGCAGACGATTGCCTCAGGGCAGCCACTCCGGATTCCCGGAATCGGTAATGAACTGATGCATCATGTGCATGCCGACGACGTCGCGCAGGCCTTCGAGAAAGCCATCCTGAATCGGGACGCTGCGGCCGGGGAGGACTTCAATATTGTTGCTCCGAGCGCACTGACGGTGCGCGGTTACGTGAGCGTCGCTGCTTCCTGGTTTGGGCAGGTGCCCCGCATGGAAACCGTGGGCTGGGAGGAGTTCCGGCGGACCACCACCAAGGAATCTGCCGATATCAGCTGGGCCCACCTCTCCCGCAATCACTGCGTGAGTATCCACAAGGCAACCTCGCTGATCGGGTATACGCCGCGCTACGAACCCGAGCAGGCAGTGCTGGAATCTGTGCAGTGGCTCATCGGCAACGGACAACTCGACGTCCCGAAACTGCTGACATAAACCTGGACAACTGCCCACCCGAGGCCCGAAGCTTAAGGGGCCACAGGGGGAGTTTCATGGATAAAGTGCCGAACAACGCCGTCACGGACAGCCGGCTCGATCACGGGTTCTTCGTCCTGGGTGGAGTTGCCGCGGTGTGGCTGGCCTTCCTGCTGGTGGGGGAAAGCTTCCACTTGGGGTGGGGCCAGCTGTGGTTCTCCGTTGTCTTCTGGGCGATCCCGTCAATGTTGCGTTACTGGGAGCCGAGCCCCAGGTCCATGCGATCATGAGGTCCGCAGGATGGACCATGGCCGACGACGTCACTTTCGCCAGCAGCCGCCGCATCATAAGCTCCACCATTTTCCGGCAGAGCTACACCGAAGCGCCGGTCAGCCCCTTGTATCTCTTCGACCGGCAACAGGATTTCGCTTACCAACAAGAGGTCAACAACACCCCCGGAAAACGCCACCACGTCCGCTTCTGGCGTTGCCCTGAGGGGTGGCTCCTCCCCGGTGGGCACAAAGTGGATTGGCTCGCGGCAGGCACGTACGATCGCAGCGTCGGCTTCTCGCTCTTCACCCTGCAGATCACGCACAAAATCGAGCAGAACACGGACGTGGAGCGGGACCACATCGTTTCCACCGTTTGCGTCGCCGAGCCTGCCGTCACGGTGCAGGTGATCGAGGACTTCTCCACCGGATATCACACCCGCAACGGCGGCGGTGACTCCATCTCCACCGACGGCGACCTTCCCATCATCGACGCCAGCCGTGTCCAGGTCCCCGCCGACCAGCCGCCCAGCCGGACCGACAGCCGTGACCGGCGCCCGGCACCTATCGTGACCGGCGCTGTCCTGGTTGGTATCCGGGCGATTGCCGCTTTTACCTTGGCGATGACACTGCTGGGCTCCGGTAGCGACATCGGACTCGAAGACGTCGCCCTGGACCCGGAAACCACGACGACGGCGATTGTCACCATGGCGGTCATCGTCCTGCTCTTCGGGCTCGGTGAGGTGTTCCTGGCATGGCGGATTTTCCTTGGCAGCAACGGCGCCCGGGTAATCGCAATGGCCCTGAGCTCCATCTCGATCCTGGTGCAGGCCGTCGACTACTCCACCGGGACCGCGAATCTCACTCTCGAAGCGGGTCTCTCCGGACTTGCCTCGGACATCCTGGTCCTGCTGGCGTTGTCCAGCCAACGGGCAAGGGTCTACGCCAAACGGCAGCGCATCCCGGCCGTTCCGGCATCCGTGGTGGGGCGGGGCGTGTCCTCCTGACCTTCTTTGAGCGTGGGCTCTGTCCGACACGCCGTCGTTTGTGGCGTGTCGGGGTGGTTTCAGATTCAAAGTGGGTGGCGAAGGCACGGGGCAGGCAGGGCGTGCGGAGGTCATGAAGATCCACTGAATAGACTGGCTGCCAATCTCAACGTTCTGGTTGTCGATGACAACTCTCCCGATGGAACCGGGGCTGTGGCTGATCGACTGGCAGCGGAATCCAGCGGAACAGTGTCAGTCCTCCATCGGAAAGAAAAAGATGGGTTGGGCAGAGCGTACGTGGCAGGAATGACCCGCGCTCTGGCCGATGGCTCCGGGATCGTCATCCAGATGGACGCAGATCTGTCCCATCCCGTGCTGGCAATTCCCACCATGCTTGATCGGATTCAAACCTCCGGCGCGGCGCTGGTTATCGGCTCACGATATGTCTCCGGGGGTTCCACGGCTGCTGAATGGCCTTGGCATCGCAGGGCCCTCTCCGCTTGGGCGAATTTCTATGTGAGTGTGGTCCTGGGCTTGAAAGTCAAAGATGCAACGGCGGGTTTCAAGGCTTGGACCGCCTCTGCACTGAACGAGATTGATGTCCAGGCGGTTCGAAGTGACGGCTACTCATTCCAGGTTGAGATGAACTACCGGGCGGCAAGGCGAGGATTGGCAATCGCCGAAATTCCCATCCACTTTGAAGAACGCGTGGAAGGTGCCTAGAAGATGAATCTCCGCGAGCAGTTGGAGTCGGCGCTTACGCCGTGGAAGCTCCGCTTTCACAAGTAGGCCGTCCCGCAACCACCGACTTTGAATCCGCTGACGGCTGGAGACGCCGGTGAATGCGGCGTGTTGCACTGCCCGGAGATTCAAAGTGAGTGGTGAAGGTACGGGGCATGAAGCCAGCCACACAGTGAAAGCTGCCCCTAAGGTCCGACGGCGGCACTCACCTGGGCGCCGCCGTCGTGGGGCCGAAGGGCGCGGGGGTGGGAGAGCGTTCCAGGGTTAAACAAAAGAGCTCCGGAGTGCGTTATTGGGGGATACGCACTCCGGAGCGGTCTTTGAGCAGGCGCTTTCGCTGACCTGCAGTAATCACTCTACGTTGCGCGCAACCCCTTCGCCACCACCTCGAATAAGTACTTTCGCTTTAGTTTCTATGGGCAGCTTCCGGCCGTTTTTTCTGGGGGACAATCAGCACCGGCCGGCGTTGGTGATGGCTCAGCCACGCGGCCACTGAGCCGTTGAGTGCCTCGGAAATCCTGTGCCCCAAACCGGGCTCGGGCGTTCCCACAATGATCATGGACGCGTTGATGTCCGCGGCGAGCCTGCCCAAGGCCCGCGCCGGGTCACCTGCCAGCAGGCGCAAGGTCCAATCTGCCGTGCCGCCGTCCATCGCCTCCCCGATCACCCTGCCGAGGTCGCCGCGCACGGCCTCGACGTCGGCATCTTCCTTCTCCGGGTGGAGGGACATCCGGTGTGTCTCCCGGGCCGGGTCCCACTCGACGAGGTAACTTGCCTCGTCCACATATGCGCACACCAGCGGGACGCCGAGCCGCTCTGCCAAGGTCCGGGCAGTTTGGAGTACTTCAACATGCTGGTCCGGGAGAACCCCCACCACCAAGGGAATCGGTCCGCTGAAATTTTCCGCAGCCATACCCTTATTGTTGCGCCGGGGCGATCCAAAAAACAGGCTGTTGAAGGGGCCGGCGTCAGGTTTCCGCCGGCTTGTTCCACGTGAGGCGCACCTTGAAATTGGACGCCGTGCTTGCCGACGCGATGAAAGCGCCCGCCTCGGCATGAAGGTCAATGCCGAACTCCACGCTCACCTCATCCGGCCGGTTCTCCAGGCTCAGGAGCTCATCGATCACCCCCTGCACCGCTGGACGCACATGCGCAAGGGCCCGCTCGAACGTTTGCTGCGCCCGCGCGAACACCCCCGAATGGTCCCCCGCGTGATCACCGCCCCGGGTTACCAGGCTCCCCGCTGCGTTCGCGACCTCCACAACAACCGTGCCGCCGTCGTCGGTGGTGAATTCAACCAACCTGCTCATGTTCCTGTCCCTTCTCCGACGCCCGCAGTCGGCGGGCCGCCACCACGAAACCGATCCCGGCTGCGCACACAACCAGCAGCTGAATCAGCACAAAGTAGGCGTGAGTCCGGTACCAGGACTCAAGGAAGACACCCTTGTCCTGGACCCAGACCAGCGGAACCGTCACCGTGGGCCACAGCAGCAGCCACCCGTACGGCTCGGAAGTGCGGGAGCGCAGGGCAAGGATCCCCGCCCACAAACCGAAGCCCGCATGCACAAAACCGGCGACCACCGCAGTTGGATCCACCGTTTCGGTGAGCCCGGAGAGCCCAAAAAGAGCCCCCGAAACAACAACCCCCGTCATGACCACCCGGGCCATGGTGGTGCGGGCAGGTAGGCCCGCGACCGCCAACAGCAGGTACCCAAGAGGTGCCACCAGGCCGTAAACGATGCGGAGGGAGCCGTCGCCGCCGCTCTCGTACCAATAGTTGTCGTCCAACCACAGGAAGTAGACCGCGAAGCACGCCCCGAGTCCGCCCGCCACGATCAGTGCGACGCCGCCCCACAGCAGGGGCGTCCGCAGGGGTGGAGCCAACCCGCCAACGGAGACGGGTGCTGGGACGCCGGGTGCTGGCCCCCGGAGGCCAGCGGTCGACGGCGGGACCCCAGCGGGTGCCTCGGCTTTGGTGACGGAAGGGGCTGGGTTCAGTACTGAACGCGGTTGGGAGCCGGGGCCGGGGGCGGTGTATGGGCCGGGGTTGGCGCGGGTCGGGTCTTTCGTCCGTGCTGGCCGCTCCGGTAGATCCGCCGCCGTGTACGAACCGTGGGGCCTCTGATCGCCAGGCGTCGGAGGCACCTCAGCCGCTTCAGCGGGAGGTGGCTCTTTCGGCTTGGCCTTTTGGATCTCTGTCCGGGCCGCGGTTGCGAGCCCATCGGGATCTGCGGCATTGGGGTCCACGGTGGCCAACTCTGCCGACACGTCCAGCACTGCTTCCCAGGATCCCAGGGAGGAATGGTATCGAAGCTCTCCTTGCAGGTCCGATATCCGTTGCCGGCGCTCGCAGTCCTGGCGTCGGGCGGCGGCGTCAGGGAACCCGGGGTCCTCCTGCACCGCGGCGAAGCCATCAGCCGCGGCCAGCCAGTCTTCGGCTTCCTCTGCTTTGAGCGCTTCACGGTAGGTGCGGTCCAGCTCCAGCCGGTGCCGGGCGCTGTCTCTGAGCGCCGTCGCGTCCCGGTATCCAGGCTCCAGCGTGAGGAGGTCTTCGAACAGTTCCACTGCCTGTTCCAAGCGCCGGGCCCGCAACTCAGCGGACGCCTGGACATACAGGGCCCGCAACTGCGCCCGTTTCATGGCCTGCCCGGCGTTGGCCTGCGGTTCTGTGGCCGGCACCGGCGCCGCCTCGGCCGGCGTGGATTGGCCCTGACCGGTTCCGGGCGGTGAGGCCGGCGCAGATGCGTGGGCTGGTTCCGAAGCCTGACCGCCCGAGGCCCTTGCCGCCGTCGAACTTTCAACCGAAGCCGGCGCGCGCGGTGTTCCTGTGAGTGTGAACAGCTGGGTGGTGCCGCCGCGGACGTAGAGGGCCGGGGTGACCCATTCGAGCGTTCCGTCCGGGCTGGCCATGACAGAGATTCTGCCCACCCGCGCTGCCTCGTCCACGGTGCGACCGTTGGCGATTGCTGCGTAGAAGCCGTGGGCGAAGGCGATGGCGGCGGAGTCGCTGATGGCGAACTGCATGGCAGCCACGGCGCCGATCCCACTCCGGACCAGAGCGGACGCGGTGCCGGAGAAGAGGTCCGACTGCCCCATTTCCCCGGAGGAACACGAGTTCAGCACCACCAGCCGTGGGCGGGGAGCAGCGACGCTGAGCAGGGCCATGAGGCGGACGGCCCGGACCATGGCTGCCCTTCCGTCAGGTCCCACCAGCGCGATCCTGCCTTCGTCGGTGCGGGAGTCGTAGTCGCCGTGGCCTACAAAGTGGACCACATGCCAAGGCCCGGCCAGCAGCATGGATTGCACGTCATCCCAGGTTCCGCTTTTCGCCCAGACCAGCTCCACCCGGCCTTCGGACACCGGCCCGGCCAGGGCCCGGCTCAGATGGTCCTTCTCGGCGGTGACGTCCAAGCTGGGCAGGTCCCGCGGCGAGGCGACGATCCCCAGAATGCGCAGGGGAGGAGCCACATCCAGGGGATTCAGGTTGTAGTCAGGCGCGGGGACATGGCGGAGGAGGGGCTCAGTCTGGCAGAGGTAGGTTTCGGTTTCGGGATCAAACAGGGTCTCCCACGGCATGGTTGCCAGTTCAGGGGCGGACAACCTCAGGACCACCCTGAGCTGCTGGCCTGCATGCTGCGCCGCACCGAGGCTCGCCCGGTAGGTGCCGTAAACCTCGCGGGTGAACAAGGCCTGGAACAACTGCTGGCCCACTTCACGGACGGCCATCTCAGCCACGGGCATGGTCCTGCGGGCGGCCACGGCGGACGCCAGGACGGTGGCTTCAAGCTGGGGGAGCCGTCCAAGGATGCCCTCCACGTCCAGGGTGAACATGCCCGAGGCATGGCCTCCCGCCGGTGCACGGACCACGCGCACCGTGTATTCGCCGCGTGCAGAGCCGGCATCAATCTCCAGCTCGATGTCACAGTCCATCGCGGATCCCTTGTGTGACGGGCAGTCCGGCCGACCATCGAGTGGGCCGGGAGCACCCTTAGGAATAGATTGGCCCTAAGCCCGGCCCGCCACAAGAGCCGGACCCTTGTAGACGCTCCTGACCCGGCCTACGGTTAATCCGGGCCCACGGCGCATCAGAACCCATGGCTCATCTGACGGAAGGCGGTCCGCGATGGAAATTTTCATGTGGTGGCTTGATCTGCACCTCGACAGCAAGGAATGGCTGCGTGAGAACCTGCGCGCCGACGAACTTCCGCTACCCGTGCTGCAGCATATTGCTGAGGCCGGCGGGCCCCATCCGGACAAGGTCAGCGGCGTGCTGACAGATGCGGATTGGGACTTCATCGAGACACAATCCGAGTTCGTGGACTGACGGGACTGACTGGCTGGCCTGACTGACGGCGGCTTAGCCGGCGGGCTTCCAGCCCAATGCCGGCCCCAGTTTGACTGCAATGTCGGTGAGGATTTGTACGTAGTCCTCATGGTCAAAGCTGAAGGGCAGCGCGAAGGCCACTTCGTCCACTTCCTGGAATCCTCGGTGGGCGTAGAGCTGCTCGGCGATGTCGTCGCTGGTGCCGATGATGTCCTGTGCGAACATCATGCCCTTCGGCCCTTGGGGCGCGCGGGTGCGTGGCGTACGTTCGTCGACGTAGCGTTGGTACTTCTTCCGCTGGGCAGCTGAGGCCGAGTCTGTGGGAATCACTACCAGGCCTTGCGAGGCCCGGGCGGTGTTCCCCGACTGGGCTGCGGCTTCACGGTAGGCGCGGATCTCTGACTGCTGGACCCCGGCGAAGTCCGGTTCTTGGTCCTTGTCCGGGAAGATCACACTGCTGGAGAGAAGATTGAAGCCGTTTTCCCCTGCCCACACCGCCGATTTCATACTCGCCGCCCCATACCAAAGCCGCGAACGCAGCCCGGCGGAGTGTGGTTCCACGCGGTTGGAGAATTCTTCCACCACGCCCTGCTTACCGGAGAAGTCCCGCACTTTCTCCCCGGCGATCAGGCGGGCAAGCCGGCTCACGCGGGCGTAGCTGAAGTCCTCCACGCCGGCAGTGTCCGGGTAGAGCTCATGTTTTACGGTGTCGTAATTCATGGGTTCGCCGACGCTCAGCCCCGGATTGATCCGACCGCCGGAGAGGAGGTCCACGGTGGCCAGGTCTTCCGCAAGGCGCAAAGGGTTTTCCCAGCCCAACGGAGTCACCGCGGTGCCCAGCTCAATCCTGGAGGTGCGCTGGCTTGCCGCAGCCATGACCGCTACCGGCGAGGAGATCCCGAACTGCAGGTGGCGGTGCCGGAGCCACGCACTGTCGAAGCCAAGCCTCTCCCCGAGCTCGATGATCTCCAACGTGGACTGGTGCCCGGCAGCGGGATCCGTGGGATCGAACAGGCCAATAGTGAGGAAACCAAGCTTGCGCAGGGGATGTTCGGGGGTGGGCATGGGCTTCCTTCACGGTAGGGCGGCGGCTACTTGCCCAGAATAGGCTCCGGTCCCGCTGTCGACGGCGGGACGTTACCTTTTGTGATGCCCGGACCGTTCACAGCGGAAGGACTGCTCGTGGCGGCGGGGCCAGGCGCGGCGTGCGGTCGGGCTAGGCGCAGGTGGCGACTGGGCGGGCGGCGGCGACGATCACCTGGGCGGCAGTGTCGGGGGCAAGAGAGTGGATCTCGTGAGCATGGGGCGTCACGTGCTCAGCCTGCATGGGCTGCACAGGACGCTGCGCGGGGCCCTCCTTGGCCCGCATCCGGAGAAGCGCCACAGCGGAGATCAGGAACCACGCCACGTTGGTCACCACGGAGGGCCAGGCCCCATGAAGGGTGCCGTTGACGATGAAGGCGCACGAACCAAAGAGGTTCACGGTCTGGAAGGTGGTGCCCGCCTGCAACCAGCCCATGGACACTGCCATGTAGCCGCCGAGCATTGCCACTGCGCCGGCCCAGCCGGTGATTTCGAACAGCAGTTCCATGGGAGTCCTTTCAAGATTTTAGGCACCCCGGTGACGCCGGCGGGCGGCGTGTGGTCCGGAGTGGAGGCTTGATTCGCTAGACGTGTTGCGTTGCTGAATCGTGCTTTTGAGTCAATATTGAGTGACGATGACCTTTAGATCAATTGCAATATTCTGAAGACCGTGTTTAGGAGTGCTTAACATGGATGTGGACCCACGCCGGCTGCTGGTTCTCCTTGCTGTCGCCCGCACTGGAGGCGTTCTGGCGGCGGCTGACGAACTGCGGATTACGCCGTCTGCGGTGTCGCAGCAGCTCAGCAAACTCGAGACTGAGGCAGGTCAGGCGCTACTCCTGCGCACCCCCAAAGGATCAATGCTCACACCCGCCGGCTTGGCCATGGCAGAGGCAGGGGAAGAGATAGAACGGGCACTCAACGTCGCCCGCGCCCGGATGCAAAGCGAGGTCAACATCGCAGGAGTCGTGCGGGTGGGCGGATTCACCAGTTTCATGCGCACAGTGGTGATCCCGCGACTTCCCGAGTGGCGCAGCCAATACCCTCAGCTGCAGATACAGATCGTTGAGGACAGCTTCCCGGCGGTGATGCGGCTGCTCCGCCAGCGACAGTTGGATGCTGTGGTCATCGAACAGGATTCGACGGCGGCAGAGCAGCATCCGATGGCGGCCGGAATGGTCCAGGAGCCCCTGCTGGATGAGCCGTGGAAGCTCGTGGTGCCCGCAGGAAGCCTGCTTGGCACGGACAACATCGACCTAAGCCGCTTGCACTTGCCATGGCTGGGGGTGGAGCCGTCAGCAGCCAATACTGCAGTGCTCGGACGCCTCCGCCACTCGACGGGAGCACGGATTGAGACTGTCCATCAGTACCACGACACCCTCACCGCGCTGGCGCTCGTCGCTGCCGGCGAGGGGGTGGCCATTGTGCCCACCCTGGCGCTGACCGGCGTTGTCCACGACCATGTAGACATCCTGGACGTTCCTGGGCTGGGCACCCGCCATATCGCCCTGCGACGCTTCGATCGGCGACGGGCAGCGAGTCTTCCTGTGGACACGGTGGCCCGGCTGCTGAGGGAATCTGCGGCGGCGTTCGACACCCGATCGGCCTCCTGACCTGTCCCGCCTTCGAGGACGGGACAGGTACAGGCAGGCACACGCAGGCGGCGCTAGTTCAGCGCCGGAGTGTCGGCAGGGATGACACCGGAGCCGTACAGATCCGAGGCCAGATCCTGAAGCGCACGCAGGGCCACCCGCTGGGTGAACGGACCGTAGGACACGCGTGCCACGCCAAGTTCCTGAAGCTCTGCGGCCGGCAGCGCTCCCGGCGCGCCGATCACGGAGAGCTTCCCGTGCCCGAGGCCTTCCACCAAGGGCTCGATGACCTCACGGGTCATGGCACCTGGCACGAAGACCAGCGAAGCTCCGGCGTCCAGGAAGGCGCGTCCCCGGGCGATGGCGTCCTGGATGCTCTCCTCAATCGGCCGGTCTCCACCCCGGGCAATCGCGTCGGTGCGCGCATTCAGCTGGAACGGGATGCCTTCCCCGGCAGCAGCCGAGATGATGGCCTGTACGCGGGCAACGGCCTCGTCGAAGGGCCGCAAGCGGTCTTCAACGTTTGCGCCCACCACGCCAATTCCAATCGCCCGGCGGATGGTTTCGGCAGGATTGTCGTAGCCATCGTCCAGGTCTGCGGTGACCGGGTGATGCACGGCGTCGACAATTCGCTTCACACCGTCCAGCGCCACGTCCAGGGGCATGGTTCCGTCGGCATATCCGAAGGCTGCCGCAATGGAATGCCCCGCAGTGGCGATGGCCTTCGTTTCAGGAAGTCCTGCAATCGTGCGGGCACTGATGGCG
The DNA here is from genome assembly GCF_029873575.1 of Paenarthrobacter sp. OM7. NCBI lineage: Bacteria > Bacillati > Actinomycetota > Actinomycetes > Micrococcales > Micrococcaceae > Paenarthrobacter > Paenarthrobacter sp. OM7. The sequence continues at coordinate 4,490,405 of NZ_CP123579.1, read as the reverse complement.
TCCCACACATTGACCACACTCAGGATTTCAGGGGCTTCGTGCAGGGCTTTCAGCTGTTGTGCACGTGCATTGATGTTTGCTTCAGTCATCGTCGCTCTCCGTAACTGTTGTTCTTCGTGCTCCACGGGTGGGACCAATCCCACTTGCCTCCCACAGCCTAGGCATAACGTCACGCAACGCGATACCAAGCGCCCGCGGGCAGTGAACGACCCACCCTTGACTCGTGGCCTTCTCCAGGTTTGGCGCCGCCGCCGCGGAGCCGTTGGCGTTGGTGCGCTTACCGATGGCCAGATAGGCGGAGTCCTGAATTACGACGGCGGGTGGCTGGCTTCAGCCGCGGCTTCCGCGTCCGCGGGGTCCGCACCTACAACCCTGTTCCGTCCCTGGGCCTTGGCACTGTAGAGGGCGGCATCTGCCACATTGATCAGGAAGGCCAGGTCCTGGACGTCCGCGCCGGTGGACGTCACGCCGTAGCTCACTGTCGGGAATGGCAGGCCATCCGGACCCTTCATGGCCGCCAGCCGACCACTGATGTCGGATGCGATGGCTTCAGCCCGCTGTTGTGTCGCTCCCGGCAGCAGCAGGACGAATTCTTCCCCGCCATACCGCGCCACGAGGTCTGACGACCTGACCGAAGAAGTGCAGGCCGCAGCAAAAGCCCGGAGCGCGGAGTCGCCGGCTGCGTGACCATGCTCATCGTTGACGGCTTTGAAGTTGTCCAAATCCGCAAGGATCAGCGCTGCACCTCGTGGGGACGACTCCGCAAGAGACCGGGCGGCCAGCTCCAGGAAAGCACCCCTGTTAAGCAGGCCCGTCAGGTGGTCACGATCGGCACGTTCACGGAGGCGTTTGATCAACTGCTTGTTGCTGAGTGTGTTCATGGTGGAGGACACTGCCACCAGCAGGATCAAATGCATCAGAGCGGCCGGCGCATACCCAAAGAATGTTCGGAAGACCTGGCTGGTGGGCCCGTCCAGGACAAAGCTGACGGTCCGGAACAGGTAATACAAGGCTGTCAGCCCGGCAATGATCGACAGAAACCTGGTAATCCTGGACCGGACTGGTTTGGCGAACCACAGTTCCAGCCCCGCCAACGTGATACCCAACGTTGTCAGGCCCAGGTACACCAAACCGCCGGACCATACGCTGTTCCCCGGGTCATCCAGTGCAGATGCGATACCGCTGGGAATGGACGCAGCCGCCAGGAACCAGGGATGCACTCGGTGGTCGCGCAGTGTGCGCGCTCCCGCCCAGATGCAGAAGCTTCCGGCAACAACCAGGACCTTGCCCACGGGGTTGGCCCACAGCTGGAAGTCAGTGCCGTTCAGCAGGAAAGCGGCATTGCCCACCAAAAAGAGGCATAGGGCTACGCGCCACCACTCGGCGTAGGGCGAGCGTCTCCGCTGGGACGAGACACAGGAAATGACGATCAGGGTCAGAATGACCAAGCCGAGGACCATCCTGACGGAAAAGGGGTCCAGAACAATCGTTCCCTCTTGCAGCGAAACTGCTATCACGACGCGGCCCCGCTACCGGGCTACAACCGCGGAGTTCCCTCGTGATGGCCTCATGGCTCTTTGACCTCGCAAAACATCTGATCCCCCATCAAGTTGTTTCGGTCTCATGACCGCAAAACCACAGTCAAGCACGTTTTCCCCAGTGCCGGTGGAGGTTGGTCGCTTTAACTCCCTAAAAGTTTTCTCGATTTTTGCGTCACGATCTGGAGTTTGACCACACTGTTACCGTAGGGGTTGTTCTTGCCCTGCAAAGGGGACTATCCACATAGGCCCAAAAACCGTTGCCACCCACCCGCCCTGGTGGTTCGATGGGACGCATGGCAACCGCAGATACCGCAGAGAGTTATGTCATTGCGATCGGGACCAAGAAAGGCCTGTGGCTGGCAACCAGCCCCGACCGGAAAGAATGGTCCCTTTCCGGCCCGCACTTCCTGATGAGCGAGATTCCCAGCATCGGGATAGATACGCGGGACGGCAAAACCCGGATTATGGTGGGCGTGAGATCAGAGCATTGGGGACCCACCGTGGCCCACTCTGATGACCTTGGTGACACCTGGACAGAGCCCGAGCAAGGTGCCATCAAATTCCCGGACGGCACTGATGCCGCCTTGGAACGCGTTTGGCAGATCTACCCCGACGCCGACTCCCGCCCTGGCGTTGTCTGGGCCGGGTGCGAGCCGATTTCAGTATGGAAGTCCACCGACGGGGGCGAACACTTCGAGTTGAACCGCGGACTGTGGGACCACCCGCACCGCAGCGAGTGGGGTGCCGGCTATGGCGGCGCGGCGGCGCACTCGATTGTGGTTGATCCTTCCGGCGAGAAGGTCCACATCGCCATGAGCACGGGCGGCGTTTACAGATCGCTCGACGGCGGGACCTCCTGGGAGCCCCGAAACAAAGGAATCTCGGCCTACTTCATGCCCGATCCCAACCCGGAGTTCGGTCAGTGCGTCCACAAGATTGCAGCGGACGCGGCCGTCGAAGGCCGTTTGTACGCGCAGAACCATCACGGCGTGTACCGCACGGATGACAACGGGGAGAACTGGGATTCCATCGCGGACGGGCTGCCTGCGGACTTCGGCTTTGTCATGCTGACGCACCCGCGGCGTGAAGGAACAGCGTGGGTGATTCCGCTGAAGGCCGATGGAGAACGCATCCCGCCGGACAGCAGGCTCAGTGTCCACCGCACCAACGACGCCGGCAACACCTGGACAGAACTTCATACCGGCCTGCCGGACCACGAATACAACGCCGTACTGCGCGACGCCGCGTCCGTGGACACCGCCGAGCCCGTCGGCGTGTATTTCGGCACGCGTGGAGGTGCCGTATATGCCAGCGCCGACGAGGGCGGGACCTTTACTGAAGTGGCTTCGCACTTGCCGGACGTCCTGTGCGTGAGGGCCGCCGTCGTGGTGGGAAACCCCAGGGGCGCCGCACGTGCAGGGCAAGCCAGCGCTCCGGTACCTGGTTAGGCCCGTTGTGGCTGACTTTACGGTCCTGTTGCCTGGTGTCCTGCAGCCACTCGTCGGCGGACAGTCCTATCTGACTGCGTCCGCCGACGGGGCTGTGACCGTTGGACAGTTGCTTGATTCGGTGACCGGAGATTACCCGGTGCTGGCCAGGCGCTTGCGTGATGAAACCGGGGCGCTGCGTCGTTTCGTGAATATTTACGTGAACGGTGATGAGGTCCGGCGTCTGAAGGGTCTTGATACGGAGGTTGCAGCCGGCCAGGAGGTCCTGATAGTCCAGTCCGTGGCCGGTGGCTGAGCGGGGTTTGGGGTCAGGCCGGTTTAGGCGACGCGCCAAACACTGCATTCGTCGGTATTGATGGCTTTCCTCATGCCGGAGGCGTGATCCATGATCCAGACAACGCCGATACCCGGCGCGGTTTCCTGGACCTGTCCGCGGCGGATGACCACGTCATCATAGGCGGGTCCCACGGACAGTCGGGCTTCGATCTCGTCTCCACGGTGGAGCTGGCTGATCGCGCGTACTCGTGTTGTGTGTGTTGTGACTTCCTTCAACATGGTGGCCTCCTGGGCTGGAGCTGGTGCCTGCACTTGCCGGCCCTTCCAGTGTGGCGTGGCAATGTTGCCACGGTATTTCGGGGTGGTTAGGGTCCGGTTAGCATTCCGGGTTGGTTGCATTTCCGGTGACGCAGCCCCGCCTTCCCGGCGCATCGCGGGTGCGGCTGTAGCCTGATCTCGGTTCTTGAGACTCACAGGAACCACAGGCTCCGTCCCCGGGAGATTTAATGGGTGTTTTGCGGCGATCCATCGCGTTGTCCACAGGCTTGGTGGTGTTTGCCACCGGCCTGTTTTTTGTTCAGGCCCCCGCCACGGCCGTTCCAGTGCCGGGTCCGGATAATCCGAACGTCCAGTTCGTCGAGGGCACCCCGCATTCTGATCACACGTTCGAGACGCCGCCGGCTGACGATGCACCCAAGGGACAGTCCGACGTCGACTCCCTCCTCCGTGACGGTGCGGCAGCGATTGGCCCCGCCGGGGACATCCGTGTCCGGCTGGTGACGGCAAAGCTGGCGGACAACGCCAACACTGTCTCCATGGCCGACGCCGAAAAGACGGTGGAGGCCGCCAGCAAGTACTGGCAGGCGATGTCGGCCAACAAACTGTCCATGACGGTGAACAGCAAGGTTGCCGGGCACCAGTCCAGGGCGAAGTCGACCGACAGCTACAGCTCCATCATCTCCACCATCACCAGCGAGCTGAACTGGTCCGCGAGCCCGTACACGGCGCTTGTGATCTACATTCCCACCACCACCCTGTCCGGGAACGCTCTCGGCGCCGGCTACAGCAGCGGCAGTTACAGTGGCCGCGTCTTGATGCCGCAGATCAGCAACTTCTCCAATAACGTGATGAGCCATGAGTTCGGGCACGTCATTGGCATGATGCACGCTGATGCCCTGCAGTGCCGCAGCGGGGCATCCGACGTCGGCGTCAACAGCAATGGCCAGTTCACGGACCCGTCCTGCTACATCCGCGAATACGGCGACACCACAGACATCATGGGCGCTGCGCAGTGGAACTCGCCGGTCATCAGCTCCACGTTTTGGGACTACGGAGGCCTCGGTCGAGGCGACGAAATCCGCGATACCGGCGTGGCCACGGGAGTCAAGAGTTACACCCTGAAGCCCTGGGGCGGCACAGAGGCCCAGCGCGCCATCAAGTTCACGGATCCTGTCAGCCGGGAGGTCTACTACCTGGAACTCCGGCAGCCTGTGGGTGCTTACGACAGCTACCTCTCTGGCGGCAACAAGGGCGTCAAAATCGTCCAGCGCGGCGGTGCCACCATCGCCTCGTCACTGATTCTTATGCCGGACACCACCCCTTTTAATGGTTGGTACAGCCAGAACCATGCCTGGCAGGCAGGCAGCACTTTCACCACCTATACGGGCACCAGGGTGACCATCAACTCGGTCAGCGCCACGTCGGCCACGGTGACCATCAACGCTGACACCAAACTGAAGACGCGGATGAGCTTTTCCGCCGGCGATTTCGACGGCGACAAGCTTGCCGACGTCCTTTCCCGCGAAGCGGACGGTTCGCTTCTGCTCTATGCAGGGCTGCCCGGAAACCGTCTTGAAGAGCCCGTGCGAATTGGCAGTGGCTGGGATATTTTCAACGCTGTACTGGGCACCTCCGATTTCAACGGTGACGGCTTCGCTGACATTCTGGCGCGCAGCAGCGACGGCGCTCTGTGGCTCTACCCGGGCAACGGCAAGGGCGGGTTCCTGCCACGCCTGCAGGTAGGTATTGGCTGGCAGGGCTTCACCCAGTTGGTGGCTCCTGGTGACTTCAACGGCGATGGCCGGGCAGACCTGGTGGCAAGCGGAACCGATGGCCGGCTGTGGCTCTATCCCGGAAACGGCTCCGGAGGCTTCCTGGCCCAGCGGCAGATCGGCCAGGGCTGGGATGCGTTCACCAGTCTTTCGGCGGCGGGAACGTTCGGGGGCGGTATAGCAGGACTCCTGGCCCGTTCGTCGGACGGCACCCTCTACGTCTACCCCGGCGACGGCAAGGGCAGCCTCCTGCCGCGTACCGCCGTCGGGACTGGATGGAACCTGGCGGGCGACATCGTCGGCGGGCAGGAATTTACCGGAGACGGCAAAGCCGACGTCCTCGGCGTCGGTTCACGCATGACCCTTTATCCCGGTGACGGGACCGGCTTCGCGGACCGCTTGGCGATTGGAACCGGTTGGAACCAGTTCAGCCAGGTGTGGGAGGCGGGGGATTTCGACGGCGATGCTGTCGCTGACATTTTGGCCCGCGGCACCAATGGCATCCTGTGGCTCTACCCTGGCAACGGTTCGGGTGGTTTCTTGCCGCGCGTGCAGGTGGGGACGGGCTGGAACGTCTTCACGTCAGTTTTGAGTGTGGGCGATTTTGATGGTGACAAGCACCCGGATCTTGTGGCCAGGGCCTCCGATGGGACGCTGTGGCTGTACCCGACCGACGGGAAGGGCCAGTTCCTTGCCCGCAAACAGATCGGCACTGGCTGGCAGGGCTTCACGCAGATGCTGGCGCCGGGCGACTTCTCCGGTGATGGAAAGGCTGACATCCTGGCGCGCGCCGCGGATGGAACCTTATGGCTTTACCCCGGAAATGGGGCCGGGGGATTCCAGCCATGGAAGCAGGTCGGTACCGGGTGGAATATCTTCAATGCGGTGATGCAGGGCAGCGACTTCAACGGTGACGGTCGGGAAGATGTCCTTGCCCGGGGGACGGACGGGGCGCTGTGGCTTTACCCGGGCAACGGCAGCGGAGGGTTCCTCGCACGGCAGTACCTGGGCTCTGGATGGAACATGTTCACCTCCTTCGCTGCCCTCGGCAACGCTTTCACGGGCACAGGCGATCCGACCCTGGTTGGTGTAGCCGGCGACGGAACGCTGCTGCTTTACTCCGGGACGGGCACGGGAAAGTTCAAGCCGGTGGCGGTGGACCCGCGGTAGCATCGGCGAGGTCTGGCGGCTCCTTCCCCGTTGCCATAAGCCCTCAGGTTTAGGGCAAGCAAAAACCCGGAATGTCTCGTGACAGTCCGGGTTTTCGCTGCCTTGGTCCCAGCTCACTGGGAAGAAGCGTCGGGCTTAGGCGTGCTGGGCTTGCTTGGGCAGGCCGAGCTCCGCAGTTGGGGTCTTGGCTGATTCGCGGGCCGTCATGGCTGAGACGGCTGCGATCACGCAGATCACGGCGGTGAAGATGGAGATCTGCACCCACCCGCCGGGCTTGGTTCCGCCCAGTGCAGTCACGATTGCCGGGGCGAACCCTGCCATGAGGAAGCCGAGCTGGGTGCCGATAGCCAGGCCGGAGAAGCGGACCTTGGTGCTGAACATTTCACCGTAGAAGGACGGCCATACTGCGTTGGCAGCGGCGTACCCGAAGGAGAAGAACACCACGGACACCAGGAACATCAGCGGCACATTGCCCGATTCCAGGGTGAGCAGGAAGACCGGGGTCATGACGGCGCTGGCAAGGGCGCCGTAGATGAAGACGGGCTTGCGGCCGATCCTGTCCGAAAGCATGCCGAACAGGGGCTGTGTTCCGAGGGCCACGATGTTGGCTACAACTACGAGCCACAGGGTGATGGTGCTGTTGACCCCGGCGACGTCCTGGGCGTACTTGATGGCGAGCGTTCCGAACACGGTGCTCACTGCGGCGATGAAGGCGCAGCAGACGACGCGCAGGACATCGCGCCAGTGCAGGCGGAGCAGGTCGGCAACAGGGAGCTTGGAGATTTCGTTGTTCTTCTTGGCTTCTGCGAATGCCGGGGGCTCGTGCAGCGTGCGGCGGATAAAGAACGCCACCAGAACCACGACAGCGCTCAACCAGAACGGAATACGCCAGCCAATGCCGTACTTGATGTCGTCCGGCAGGGCCACCACAGGAATGAAGACCAGCGCTGCCAGGATCTGGCCGCCTTGGGTGCCGGTGAGGGTCCACGAGGTGAAGAACGAGCGGCGGTTGTCCGGAGCGTGCTCCAGCGTCATGGACGAGGCGCCAGCCTGCTCGCCGGCAGCCGAGAGGCCCTGGCAAAGACGGGCCAGAACCAGCAGGACGGGCGCCCACCAGCCGATGGTCTTGAAGTCGGGGAGACAGCCGATCACAAAGGTAGCTGCACCCATCAGGACCAAGGTGAACATGAGCACCTTCTGCCGGCCGATCCTGTCACCGAAGTGGCCCAGGATCACCGCGCCCACGGGGCGGGCAACATAAGCGAAGCCGAACGTCGCGAAGGACATGATGGCCGCGTTGGCATCGGCGGACGGGAAGAACACGTGGGGGAAGATCAGGGCCGCGGCCGAGCCGAAGATGAAGAAGTCGTAGTACTCGACGGCGCTGCCCAGGAAGCTGGCAAGCGCGGCTTTCTTGGGGGTTCCGGCGGCGGTTTCAGTGCCTGGCGTCGCTGACGGCATTGTTTGGCTCATGGGTGGTTCCTTCTGTGACGACGATGTCGCGGATCTGGCTTTCGTGGGGAGACCCAAGCGAGGTGCGGCCGGTCAATCCCAGACAAGTAACCACATGGTGAGAGTTACTTGTGCAATACAGCAATAGTGGCTGTGAGTGGGGTCACTTGTCAAGAGAAGTCACCACCATCTAGAAATAGCTCTCACTATGTGAGAGCATCGAGCTATGAGTGTGAAAGAGGACACAAAGACAGACATGGTCGGCAAGGCACTGAGCTTGCTGGTACTACTGGGCGATGAGCCGCGCGGCGCCAGTGCGGCGGATCTTGCGAGGAGTGCCGGGCTGCCGTTCAGCACCACATACCGCCTGCTGGGCTCGCTGACGCGCGATGGCTTTGTGGATTACGAGCCCGACGGGCGCCGGTATCACTTGGGCTTGCGCGTCTTCCAGCTCGGTCAGCGGGTATCGAACCACCATGGGTTCGCCGCAACTGCGCTGCCCGTCCTGCAGCGGGTTACCGATCGCACGCATGAGGCCACCATCCTCTCCGTTCGCGATGGCAACCACCATCTGACGGTCAACAAGGTGGACGGCCCCAAGACCTTCCGCGTCACCAGCGACCCCGGCCATCTCGGGGCGCTCCATACAACATCGGTGGGCAAGGCGATCGTGGCGTTCGAGGATGAGATTGAGCGCAAGCGGCTCTTGGAGGAGCTCCCCCTGGATCCGCTCACCCAGCATTCCATCACCGATCGCGACACGTTTCGTGAGGAGATCGAGCAAGTCCGCCGGCAGGGCTACGCAGTGATGGACGAAGAGAATGAGATCGGCATGCGCGCCGTTGCTGTTCCCGTCCTCAATTCGCAGGGTCACGCCTTCGCCTCGGTGGCCGTCGCCGTGCCGGTGTTTCGCATGACCATGGAGGAGCTGATCGCCCACGTGCCCACCCTGCAGGAGGCTGCGGCTGAACTCGCGGCCCGCCTGCCCCAGCGCTAATCCCGACCAGGTGACAGCAACTGTCGCTATGAGCCCCCAGTGGAGCGTTATCTGTTACCTGGTTGGGAGTGCCCTTCGCAGATGTTCGCGATAAGAACATGCGTGCGGAATATGAACACTTGTAGTAATCTAAGAACACCCGGTCAGGCGGCGCCCCCAAAAGGCGCCGAATCCCGCGGTGCTGAAGTCAAAGGAGCTTTAGGATGAGCAACCGAGCCGAGTCCGTTCTGGTGGGCCTCATAGGCGAAGGCGTCATGCCCTCGCTCACGCCGCCAATGCACGAACGCGAAGCCGATGTGCAGGGCCTTCGCTTGCTGTACCGCCCCATCGACCTGCTGGAACTCGAGTTGCCAGCCACCGCCGTCGGGGATCTCCTGACCGCCGCCCAGCGCATGGGCTTCAACGGCCTCAACATCACGCACCCGTGCAAGCAGCTGGTGTTAGAGCACCTTGATGAAATTTCCGACGACGCCCGTCGCCTGGGTGCCGTCAATACAGTCTTGATTCAGGACGGTCGGCTTATTGGCCACAACACCGACTTCTCCGGCTTCGGCTCGGCGCTCGCCGACGGGCTCCCCGGGGCGACGCTGGACCGCGTGGTCCAGCTGGGCGCAGGCGGCGCCGGCTCGGCCGTGGCCTACGCGCTCCTCACAGCCGGCGTTGGCACGCTGGACCTCGTGGACATGGACCCGGCCCGGGCCGCTGAGCGCGCCGCTGAACTCGGGGGGCTTTTCCCCGATGCCACCGTTACGCCGCGGAGCACCGACGAACTCCCGCGGATCATGCCCCTCGCCGACGGCCTGGTGCACTGCACGCCGGTCGGAATGGCCGCCCACCCCGGCCTGCCGCTGGACATCGATCTCCTGGAACCGCGCCACTGGGTGGCGGACATCGTCTACCGCCCCATCGAAACCCAGCTGGTCCGCGAAGCGCGCGCCAAGGGCTGCGACGTCCTCGACGGCGGCCGGATGGCGGTGGGCCAGGCGGCCGACGCCTTCAAACTCATCACCGGACGGGAAGCCGACCGCGACCGCATGCGCGCACACTTCCTGGAGCTGATCGCCGCCGAGGATGCAGCAGCCCCGGCACTCGCGAAGGCAGGCCGCTGATGCGCACCGGAATCGCCACCGTCTGCCTGTCCGGCACTTTGAAAGAGAAGATGCAGGCCTGCGCCATTGCTGGCTTCGACGGAATCGAGATCTTCGAGCAGGACCTTGTGACCTCGCCGCACAGTCCGGAAGAAGTCCGGAAAATGGCGGCGGATCTCGGGTTGGGCTTGGATTTGTACCAGCCGTTCAGGGATTTCGACGGCGTCACTCCGGACTTGCTGAAGGCCAACCTTAAGCGCGCCGAGGCCAAGTTCAACCTGATGGAACGCCTGGGCATGGACACCATCCTGGTCTGCTCCAACGTCGCCACGGCAACCATCGACGATGACGCGCTGAGGGCCGGGCAGCTGGCCGAACTCGCCGAACTTGCGGGGGCCCACGGCGTCAACGTTGCTTACGAAGCGCTGGCCTGGGGCAAGTATGTCAACGACTACGAGCACGCCTACCGCCTGGTGGAGATGGTGAACCACCCCAACCTGGGCACCTGCCTGGACTCCTTCCACATCCTCTCCCGTGACTGGGACACCGCGCCCATCGAGGACATCAACGCGGAGAAGATCTTCTTCGTCCAGGTTGCCGATGCCCCCAAGCTCTCCATGGACGTCCTCTCCTGGAGCCGCCACTACCGCGTGTTCCCGGGCGAAGGGCAGTTCGAGCTCGCAAAGTTCATGGGCCACGTCGTCCGGGCCGGCTACACGGGGCCGGTCTCCTTGGAAGTCTTTAATGACGTCTTCCGGCAGTCCGACACGGATCGCACCGCCGTTGACGCCATGCGTTCGTTGATCTGGCTGGAGGAGCAGAGCGCCCAGTGGCTGGCAAGCAGCCCCGCGGGAACCGAAGCCGCCGGCAACGAAAGCGCGTCCCGCCGTCGTTATCCCATGGAACTTGCCACGCTGCCCAAGGTGAACGAACCCGCCGGCTTCAACTTCGCCGAGGTCAAGGCTGACGACACCGCGCAGCTGGAGAAGCTCCTGGGCCAGCTCGGCTTCGGGTTCGAAGGCCGCCACCGCACCAAGGACGTCCAACTATGGACCATGGGACAGGCGCGCGTGATCATCAACGAACAGGCGGCACAAAACGCTGAACCTGCCATTGCCGCTTTGGGATTCGACGTCGACTCTCCAGTGATTGCCTCCGCTCGCGCCCAGCAGCTCAAGGCTCCCGTGGTGGCCCGCAAGGTCCAGGCGGACGAGGAGGTCTTCCAAGGCATCTCCGCACCGGACTCCACCGAGATCTTCCTCTGCCAGGGCAGCCCGGATGGGACCGCGGCGTGGACGCACGAGTTCGGCGAAGGCCAGGAGCACGCCTCCAGCGCACAGAACGCAGTGATTGACCACGTCAACCTGGCCCAGCCGTGGCAACACTTTGACGAGGCTGTGCTCTTCTACACCAGCGCGTTGGCTTTGGAACCACAGCCGTTCGCTGAGGTTCCCAGCCCCAATGGCCTGGTGCGCTCGCAGGTCATGGAGACCAGCAACGGTGCGATCAGGCTGGTCCTGAACCTGGCGCCCGCGCAGCAGGCCCAAACAGCCCGTAAAACGTACCAGGAACACATCGCCTTCGCCGTGGACGACCTCGTGGCGGCTGCCCGCTCCGCCCAAGGAAGAGGCCTTGAGTTCCTGCAAATTCCGGCCAACTATTACGAGGACCTGGACGCCCGGTTCGATCTTGAACCCGGTTTCCTGGCCACCCTCAAGGAGCTCAACCTCCTGTATGACCGGGACGCCAACGGCGAATTCCTCCACTTCTACACCGCCACCGTGGGCAGTGTGTTCTTCGAAATGGTGGAGCGCCGCGGCAATTACGACGGCTACGGGGCGCCCAACGCCCCGGTGCGCCACGCCGTCCAATACGACTCGCTCCACCGGGTGTAAACCCGCCGCCACCCCGCAAACCCAAGAGAACCCACCAACCGAAAGGAGCCGGCCGTGCCGCAAGAACAGACAGCACAGGCGCTCGAATCCGAGGAACTCGTGCCGCCCGCTGAGCCACACGCCGCAAATGCCGCCCATCCAGCCAAGAAGGTGGAAACCCAAGCGGATCTCAGTGCTGAGATCAAGGGCATCGGGGACCGCTACGCCGAGGCGTTGAAGAACGGCAAGGGACCGGAGACCATGCCGCGGCTGGACTACGCGCCGTACCGCAGCAGCATCCTGCGCCATCCCACCAAGAGCCTGCACCACGCGGACCCGGAGACCATTGAGCTTTACTCGCCGGCATTCGGACACCAGGACGTGCACGCCCTGGAATCCGACCTGACCATCCAGCACAACGGCGAACCGCAGGGTGAGCGCATCATCGTATCCGGCCGCGTACTCGATGGTGATGGCCGTCCGGTGGCGGGCCAGCTGGTGGAGATCTGGCAGGCCAACGCATCAGGCCGCTACATCCACAAGCGCGACCAGCACCCCGCACCGCTGGACCCGAACTTCACCGGCGTCGGCCGGTGCATCACCGGTGACGACGGCTCGTACAGCTTCACCACCATCAAGCCCGGCGCCTACCCGTGGAAGAACCACCTGAACGCCTGGCGCCCGGCGCACATCCACTTCTCCATGTTCGGCTCGGAGTTCACCCAGCGGATCGTCACCCAGATGTACTTCCCGGGCGACCAGCTCTTCCCGCTGGATCCCATCTACCAGTCCATCGTGGACCAGGATGCCCGCGACCGCCTGGTGGCCCAGTACGACCACGAGCTCACCAGCCCCGAGTGGGCCCTCGGCTACAAGTGGGACATCATCCTGACCGGTTCCAAGCGCACCTGGACCGAAAACGAAGCATACGGCGACGCCGGGGACGAGGAGTAAGCGCATGAGCAAGCTGGCACCCACACCGGGCCAGACCGTAGGACCCTTCTACGGCTACGCCCTCCCCTTTAACAAGGACAACGAACTCCTGGCTCCCGGCAGCCCCGGCAGCATCCGCCTCCAAGGCACCGTGTACGACGGCGCCGGTGATGCCATTCCGGACGCCATCCTGGAAATCTGGCAGCCGGATTCCGACGGCAACATCGTCCAGCGCACCGGTTCCTTGGTCCGCGACGGCTACACCTTCACCGGGTGGGGCCGTGGCTCCGTGGGCAACTCCGGCGTCTACACGTTCACCACCGTCAACCCCGGCCCTACGGCACCCGGCGCAGCACCGTTCATCTCCGTGGCCGTGTTTGCCCGTGGCCTAATGAACCGCCTCTTCACCCGCGTCTACCTGCCGGAGAACGAGGAAGCCCTGGCCAACGATCCTTTGCTGAGCTCCCTGGACCCGGAGCGCCGCAAGACGCTCATCGCCCGCCGCGATCCTGACGGTGGCCTCACCTGGGACATCCGCCTGCAGGGTGGCGACGAGACCGTCTTCCTGGATTTCCAGCAGGACGGCTCGCTGGATCTGGCGACGGACCAGGCATGACCAACGGCGACTTCGGCCTCCTCAGCCCCGTCTCGGCCTCGCCCACTGTGGCGGCGCTGACGGGCGACCGTGCCGTGATCACGGCAATCCTCGACGTCGAAGCCTCCTGGGCTGCCGTCCTTGAGGAGGCGGGACTGGCTCCCGCAGGATCCGCCGCCGTGGTGGCCGAAGCCGCCGATGCCGGTTCTTACGACGTTCTTTCGGTAGCGGAACGCGCCCAGGGTGGCGGAAACCCGGTCATCCCCCTGCTCGGTGATCTGCGGGCCCGGGTCCGGGAGTTGGATACCGCCGGCGTTGGCGCGAATTCCGCTGTCCACACCTCGCTGACCAGCCAGGACGTCCTCGACTCCGCGCTCATGCTGCTCGCCAGCCGCACCGTTACGGCGTTGCTGGCAGAGGCCAAGGGCACGACGACGGCGCTGGCTACCTTGGCGGAGCAATATGCGGACACGCTGTGCGTGGGCAGGAGCCTGACGCAGCATGCGCTTCCGTACACCTTCGGGCTCAAGGCCGCCCAGTGGTTCCAGGGCGTGGCCGCTGCTGCTGAGCGGTTGGAATCCCTGGAGTTGCCGGTGCAGTTTGGTGGGGCTGGTGGAACGCTGGCCTCGGGTACCAAGCTGACTGCCGGATCGGCCGCGACGCCGTTCACACTGGCCGATGCACTGGCCGCCGCACTGGGCCTCGCACCCGCCCCCGCCCCGTGGCACACCAACCGCCTCGCGATCACTGCCCTCGGCGACGGGCTCGCTGCACTGATCGATTCCTTCGGCAAGATTGCTGCCGACCTGCTGTTCCTGAGCCGCCCGGAAGTCGGCGAACTTGGCGAACCGTTGGCGGCCGGACGCGGAGTTTCCTCGGCCATGCCGCAGAAGCAGAACCCTGTCTTGTCGGTGCTGATCCGCAGTGCGGCGTTGCAGGCTCCCGGGCTGGCATCGCAACTCCATATCGCGGCTGCAACTTTCAACGACGAGCGGCCGGACGGCGCCTGGCATAGTGAATGGCCGGCCCTGCGCCAGTTGCTCGCCCTGGCCATGGCCGCTGCGGGACACCTCCGCGAACTCGCAGAAGGCCTCCGGGTCTTCCCCGACGCAATGCGCCGGAACCTCGACATCTCGGGACCGCTGCTCCTCAGCGAAGGGGTGGTGGCCGCCGTCGCACCGCTCCTGGGTGAGGAAGGAAAGCAGAAGCTGCAGGCCGTCGTCGACGAAACCTTGAAGGCGCCCGCCGCCGAACAGACCCGCATTTACACCAAACTGCTGCGCGAAACCGTTCCGGCGGACCAGCTCTCGGACGCCGGACTTGAGGCGCTGCTGGATCCGGCGAGCTACGTCGGCGAAGCGCGTGAGATCAGCCGCCGTATCCTCGCCGCGTACCCGCACTTTGCAGCGCCCACTAAAGGGATCGAAGCCTCATCGAAGGGAGCCACTCGTGGCTAAGCCAACTGTCAAGGCCGTGCTGCTCTCCCCGCAGCGCGAACTGGGAGCGAAGCCGCTCCTGGTGGTGGGCCCGTCGCTGGGCACCTCCACTGTGCTGTGGACGGAAACCGCTGCCCTCCTGGGCGACGAGTACGACGTCATCGGCTGGGACCTCCCCGGCCACGGCATCTCGCCGACCACCACCGAAGGTTTCGAAGTTGCGGAACTGGCCGACGCCGTCGTCGATCTTGTCGACTCTGTTTCGCCGGGCGGAAAGTTCCACTACGCCGGTGTCTCCCTGGGCGGGGCCACCGGCCTGCAGCTCGGGATCAAGCACGGCGACCGCCTCCGCAGCCTGTCTGTCCAGTGCACCGGTGCCAAGCTCGGCACCCCGGAAGGCTGGCTGGAACGCGCGGAGACCGTCCGCAAACTGGGCACGCCCGTGATGATCCAAGGCTCCGCGGAGCGTTGGTTTGCGCCCGGATTCATGGACCGCCAGCCGGACATCAGCAGCCGGCTCCTGCACGCCCTGCGCGACGCCGACCGCTTCGGCTACTCGTTCTGCTGCGAAGCCCTGGCGTCGTTCGACGTCCGCGAGCAGCTCGGCAGCATCACCGTCCCCACGCTGGCGATCGCCGGCGTCGAAGATTCTGTTGCTCCGCCGTCGTTCGCCGAAGCTGTTGCCGCCGGTATTACCGCAGGCGGCGGTACCGCCCGGGCTGTAGCGCTCGACGGCGTCGCCCACCTCGCCCCCGCCGAGGCGCCCGCCGCCGTGGCGGAATTGATGCGCACCTTCATGAAGGAGAACGGACTGTGACTACTTCCGACCACAACGGCGCCGTACAGCCCGGCGCTACCGCCCAGGACATTTACGACGCCGGCATGGTGGTCCGCCGCGAGGTGCTGGGCGATGCGCACGTGGACCGGGCCAACGCCACCAAGGATTCCTTTACCGAGGACTACCAGGACATGATCACCAGGATCGCCTGGGGTGGCATCTGGACGCGACCCGGCCTCAGCCGGCAAATGCGATCCGCGGTCACCCTCACAGCACTGGTGGCCCACGGTCACTGGGAGGAGCTCGCCATGCACGTCCGGGCGGCCCTCAACAACGGCCTCAGCAGGGACGAGATCAAGGAAATCCTGCTGCAGACCGCCATTTATTGCAGTGTTCCGTCGGCCAATTCGGCCTTCAAGACGGCCCAGAAAGTATTCGCTGACCTGGACGCCAACGAACCCAACTAAGTCCCCCACCCAGGTGGGAAGAACGAAAGAGAAACCCATGAACCAGGCTTTTGTGTACGACGCCGTGCGCACGCCCTTTGGCAAGTTCGGCTCCGGCCTTGCCGCTGTCCGTCCCGATGACCTTGCCGCCCACGTGGTCCGTGAGTCTGTTCGCCGGGCGCCGGGGCTGGATGTTGAGCGGATCGACGAGGTGGTGTTCGGCAACGCCAACGGTGCCGGCGAGGAAAACCGCAACGTCGCCCGCATGGCTACCCTGTTGGCTGGCTTGCCCGTTTCCATCCCGGGCACCACGGTCAACCGGCTGTGCGGCTCGTCCCTGGACGCGGCGATCATCGCTTCGCGGCAGATCAACGCCGGCGACGCCGACCTCATGCTGGTAGGCGGTGCCGAATCCATGAGCCGTGCGCCGTGGGTGTTGCCAAAGACCTCCAAGCCCTACCCGGCCGGGGATATGACCCTCGCTTCCACCACGCTGGGTTGGCGTTTGGTGAACCCTGCGATGAACAAGGACTGGACCATCTCCCTGGGTGAGGCCACAGAGCGGCTGCGCGAGAAGTACGGGATCACCCGGGAGCGGCAGGATGCTTTTGCGGCTGATTCGCACAATCTGGCCGACGCTGCGTGGAACGAAGGCTTCTACGATTCTTTGGTGTCGCAGGTTCCGGGCACTGATCTGGTCCGTGATGAGGGAATCCGCGCCGGATCATCGGCGGAGAAGCTGGCCGGGTTGAAGACGGTGTTCCGGCCTGAGTCGTCGGGGCCCGACGGCGGTACGGTCACCGCCGGGAATGCCTCGCCGTTGTCTGATGGTGCTTCGGCGGCATGGATCGGTTCGGAAGCGGCTGCTGGGATGCTGGGCCTGGAGCCCCTCGCCCGCATTGCCGGCCGCGGCGCGCATGGCAATGATCCCCAGTTTTTCGGATTCGCCCCGGTTGAAGCGGCGAACAAGGCCCTCGCTAAGGCGGGCATCGGCTGGGACCAGGTTGGCGCCGTCGAACTTAATGAAGCGTTCGCCGCGCAGTCGCTGGCGTGCGTTGACGCATGGGGGATCGACCCCGGGATCGTGAACCGCCACGGCGGTGCGATCGCGATGGGCCACCCGCTGGGTGCCTCCGGTACCCGCATCCTTGGCACGCTGGCCCGTTCCTTGCAGGCTTCCGGGCAGCGCTGGGGCGTTGCAGCGATCTGCATCGGCGTGGGCCAAGGACTGGCCGTGGTGCTCGAAAACGTCACTGCCGGCGCTTCGGCATAGAAAGGGCTGGTCATGTTGAATTTTATTGACACTGTTGGCGAGGCAGTCGCCGGCATCAAGGACGGATCCACAGTGATGATCGGTGGCTTCGGCAACGCCGGGCAGCCGTTCGAACTCATCGACGCCCTGATGGATTGCGGTGCCAAGGACCTGACCGTGGTCAACAACAACGCCGGCCAGGGCGACCAAGGCTTGGCGCTGCTGATCAAGGAAGGCCGGGTCCGCAAGATGATCTGTTCCTTCCCTCGGCAGTCCGATTCCTGGCACTTCGACGCCAAGTTCCACGCCGGCGAGATCGAGCTGGAACTGGTCCCACAGGGCAACCTGGCCGAACGCATCCGCGCAGCCGGTGCCGGAATCGGCGGGTTCTTCACGCCCACCGGGTACGGGACCACCCTGGCGGAGGGCAAGGAAACCCGTTTGCTGGACGGGAAGTGGCAGGTGTTCGAGACACCGATCCACGCCGACGTCGCCCTCATCAAGGCACTCAAGGCCGACGGCAAGGGCAATCTCGTGTACCGCAAGACCGCCCGGAACTTCGGGCCCATCATGGCTGCCGCGGCCAAGCACACGATTGTGCAGGTCTCGGAGATCGTGCCCACCGGTTCCCTGGATCCGGAGAACGTGGTGACCCCGGGGATTTACGTCAACAGTGTGGTCCGCGTCGATTCTGCCGGAACAAAAGAAAAGGTGGCCTGAGCATGAGCCCCCAGACAAGCATCCAGACGTCCGAGAAGCCGCTGGGCCGCGACGAGCTCGCCCAGCTGGTGGCCCGCGACATCGCCCCGGGTTCCTTCGTGAACCTGGGCATCGGCCAGCCGACGCTCGTGTCCAACTACCTCACCGAGGAACAAAACATCACGCTCCACACGGAGAACGGGATGCTCGGCATGGGCCCGGCCGCTGAGGGCGGTGACGTCGATGGTGACTTAATCAATGCCGGGAAGATCCCCGTCACCGAGCTGCCCGGTGCCTCGTACTTCCACCACGCAGACTCGTTCGCGATCATGCGCGGCGGGCACCTGGACATCTGTGTCCTCGGCGCGTTCCAGGTCTCCGCCACCGGTGACCTCGCCAACTGGCACACCGGCGCCCCGGACGCCATCCCCGCCGTCGGTGGCGCAATGGACCTTGCCACCGGCGCCAAGGACGTCTTCGTGATGATGACCTTGTTGACCCGCGAGGGCGTATCCAAGCTCGTGGAGCAGTGCACCTACCCGCTGACCGGCGTCGGCTGCGTGACCCGCGTGTACACAGACAAAGCCGTCTTCCTCACCGGCCCCGACGGCGTCACCGTCCGGGAGACGTTCGGCTGCACGTTCGAGGAAATTCAGGAGCTCGTACCGCTGCCGTTGAAAAAGTCGGCCTAACAAAGGCAGAGCAGGCCCCGCAAATTCGGGCTCCTCGTTGCGAGGCCCGCTGTGCAGGGTTTCCGGGGTGCTAACCCTGCAGAGTAGGCCCCGCAAGTTCGGCCCTCTCGTTGCGAGGCCCGCAACGCACCCTAGGATTGGTAACCATGACCGACTCCGCAGTTACCCCGCAGGCCAGCGACCAGTACGTCCAGTCGTTGGCCCGGGGTCTCGCAGTGATCCGGGCGTTCGATGCGAACAACCCGGTGATGACCCTCAGCGAAGTCGCCGCCCGTACTGACCTGACGCGCGCCACGGCCCGGAGGTTCCTGCACACCCTGGTGGAGCTCGGCTACGTCCGCACCGACGGCAAGACCTTCGCCCTCACGGCCAAGGTGCTGCAGCTTGGCTACTCCTACCTGTCGGCGCTGTCCCTGCCGCAGTTGGCCCAGCCGCACTTGGAGCAACTGAGCCTGAAACTGGGGGAGTCCACGTCCGCCGCGGTCCTGGACGGACCGGACATCTTCTACGTGGCCCGTGTCGCCACCCGCAGGATTATGAATGTCGGCATCACGGTCGGCACCCGCTTCCCCGCTTACGCCACCTCCATGGGCCGGGTGCTGCTCGCCGGCCTGCCGCAGGCCAAGCTGGAGGCTTACCTCACGACGGCGGAACTCACCCCGCTCACGCCGCGAACCGTCGCCAGCGTCCCCGACCTGAGGGCCGCCGTCGAACGCGTCCGTACGCAAGGCTGGTGCCTGCTGGACCAGGAGCTGGAGATCGGGCTGATGTCCATCGCCGCGCCGGTGTGGAACCACAACAATGGCGATAATGTGGCTGCGATCAACGTGTCCCTTCAGGCCCAGGCGGTAGCAGCCCAGCCGGATCCGGAGAAGTACCTCGATGCAGTGCGGCAGGAAGTGGTGGCCACGGCCAACGCCATCTCGCAGGACGTCTCGGCGAAGCACTAGGCCGTCACAACCTACTTCCGGATCGAAGCCAGCCGCGTCTCCAGGATCCGCCGCACCAGCGAGTCCGGGACGGGGTTGTCCGCCGAAAACCGCAGCGTCCCCGGCGACCATGAGTAGCCGCCCAGCTCTTCCGACATCTCAGGCAGGATCTGCCCACTGAACGGATACAGTGCCAGGTGCTTTTTGGTTTCCTGCACGCTCAGGAAGCCCTTGCCATCAACCAGCAGCGCGGGCATCCCGTAGCTGACGCCTTCCTCGGCCTCCGGTGCGAGCTCGCGGGCGATCCCCACAATCCGCTCAAGGATCCCGCGGTTGGCCTCGCTGACGTTCTCCAAGTATTCGGTGACAGTTCCCATAGGGACATGGTTCACCACAGGCGCCCGGTACGGCCAGAGGCTCAGCGCTCGGGAATGACCGCGATGCCCTGGATTTCGATCAGGGCCTCCTTCTGCCACAGCCGTGTGACACCGATGCCAGCCATTGCCGGATACTGCGATCCCGCCATCTCGCGCCAGATGCGTCCGATTTCGCGACCGTTGGCCATGTAGTCGTCCACGTCCGTGAGGTAAATGGTCACGTTGACCAAATCCTCGGGTTCTCCACCGGCTTCACGCAGCGTGGTGATCACGTTGGAGAAGGCCTGAGTGAACTGCTCCACGATGCCGCCGGGAACAATGTTCATGTTCTTGTCCAGGGCCGTCTGTCCACCCAGGAAAACTGTGTTGCCGGCAAGAATGCCGTGCGCGAAGCCTGATGGCTTGGGCAGCGATTCCGGGTTGATCGTCTGGTGGCTCATGCTGTTCCTCCTCGTTGTGGCAACTGCAAAAACTTTTGGAAAGCCTCTGTGCAGATCATTTCCGCCGTGCTACGTTGAGCATATGTGACGATCGTAAAAAAGTCGACACATCGTAAAACTCGAAGGGAACCTGCAATGAAACTCGCCACCTTGCGCACGGCCAACGGAGGTACGACGGCGGCACTCGCCACGGGAGCCGACTCTTACCTCGCGCTGCCCGCCACAGACGTTGGGGCGCTCCTGGCCCAACCGGAGTGGCGTGCTGTGGTGGAAGAGGCCGCAGCATCCACGGACCAGACCGTGATAGCAGCAGCTGACGCGGACCTCGCCCCACTCCTTCCCCGGGCCGGCAAGGTCATCTGCTGCGGCCTGAACTACGGGGACCACATCCAGGAAATGGGCCGCGACCTTCCGGAGTACCCCACGCTGTTCGCCAAGTACGCGGACACCCTGGTGGGCGCAAACGACGCTGTGGAAGTCCACGGCAGCGGCCGCGTCGACTGGGAAGCCGAGCTCGCCGTCGTCGTGGGTTCTGAACTGTTCCGCGCCGATGAAGACCGGGCCCGTGAGTCCATCGCCGGGTACACCGTGGCCAACGATGTCTCCATGCGCGACTGGCAGAGCCGGACGCTGCAGTGGTTCCAAGGTAAAGCCTGGGACGGCACCACTCCGGTAGGGCCGGTCATGGTCACTGCGGATGAATCCGGCCCCCATGACGTCGAGGGCTTCAACGTCCGTGGGTACGTCAACGGAGAGCTCGTCCAGCACGGAAACACCAGCACCTTGGTGTTCGGCCCGGCGCAGCTCTTGTCCTACATTTCGCAGTTCACCATCCTGCGTCCTGGCGACCTTGTCCTCACGGGCACGCCCGGGGGAGTGGGTATGGGGATGACCCCGCCCCGCTTCCTCAAGGACGGAGACGTCCTCGCCACCGAGATCGACGGGATCGGCCGGCTGGAAAACACGTTCCGGATCCACGCGCCTGTCGCAGTCCCCGCCTAAGAAACGTCACACCACACCAAAGGAGACAAACCCATGAGCCAGACCACCACCGAATACCGCCTCGAAGGCGACAACTCCATCTATGCCCAGGCTGACGGCAAGGTTGTCCCCGTTGTCACCCGCGCCGGCGCCGAAGACACCAATACCGCCCAGTCCGGTGACTGCATCCGCGTCTCCGGTGTGAGCATCCAGCACACTCCGGCAACCAAGATCTGGTTCGGCCAGGTATCCAACACCCCCGGATACCGCTCACTGCCGCACCACCACGGTGAGGCCGAAACCGGCGGTTACGTACTCCGGGGCCACGGCCGCATCTACTTCGGCGAGGACTACTCGGAGTTCATCGACATGAAGGCCGGCGACTGGGTGTTCGTGCCGCCCTTCATGCCCCACGTAGAAGCCAACATGTCCGTCACGGAAGAACTGGTCTGGCTCACCGCGCGTACGCCGGAGAACCTCGTGGTCAACCTCGAAGACGTTGCCGACGAAACCCTCGCCGACTACCGCCGGGCCTAAGCCATGATCACTGGAACCCTAACGTCGGAGACCTTCCTGAAGGCCATCGAGCTCACGCCGGCAACGGCCGAAGTATTCGATGAAGCGTATGAAGCAACCACCCAGTACGTGCCGTGGCCAAAAGCCTACGGTGGAGACATGGTGGCACAGGCAGCGGCCGCAATGATGCGGTCCGTTGATGCTGACAGGACTCTGCATTCGATGCACAGCTACTTCATGCGTCCGGTGGATATCGGTTCCAGTGTCCGGTACGAAGTGGAGCGCCTGAGGGACGGCCGCGGGTACTCCACCCGCACCGTTCGCGGCTTCCAGAACGGCAAGCCCGTGTATGCCGCGATGGGTTCCTTCCAGGTTCCCGAGGACGGGCCGGACTTCCAGCCTGAGGCGCCTGCCGCCGTCGAGCCTGAATCGCTGCGGACGGCAGCGGAAGCGCTGGACGGGACCGAGGGAGCGGCCGCAGACTATTGGTCCACGGGTCGTAGCTTCGATATGCGGCATATTCCCGGCCCGGTATACATCGAGCTTGAAGGCGGTGCGGTGCCTCAGCAAGCCATCTGGGTCAAAGCCTTTGACGCCCTGCCCGACGACGCCGACCTCCACCGCGCGGCCCTCGCCTACGTCTGCGATTACACGATTTTGGAGCCGCTGCTCCGGGTCAACGGACTGAACTGGTCCAGCCCCGGGCTCGCCACCGCCAGCCTTGACCACTCCATGTGGTTCCACCGGGACGGGCGTGCGGACGAATGGGTCTTATATGCCCAGGAAGCCATCTCCGGCCAGAGCAACCGGGGCCTTGCCATGGGCCGCTTCTTCGACCTGCAAGGAAGGCTCCTCGCCACCGTGGCCCAGGAGGGCATGATCCGCGCCGGCGCCTAAAGAGTTTTCTACCTCCCCAACCATCAGCTTCAACGACGCACCACTGAAAGGAACGGCCATGAGCATGTTGCCATCGGCCCACGTGGACACGTTCACCCGCGACCACCTGCCGCCCGCCGATACCTGGCCTGCGCTTGAATTCACCCTCCCCGAACTCCACTACCCGGAACGGCTCAACGCTGCCGCTGTGCTGATCGACGACGCTGTCGACCAGTACGGCGCGGACCGCCCGGCCCTGTGGACCCCCGACGGCACGGTCTGGACCTACGGTCAGCTCCAGAAGCGATCCAACCAGGTGGCCCAGGTCCTCACCGAGGACCTCGGTGTTGTTCCCGGAAACCGCGTGCTCCTGCGCGGCCCCAACAATCCGTGGATCGTCGCTGCCTGGCTGGGCGTTCTGAAGGCCGGCGGCGTAGTGGTCACCACCATGCCCATGCTGCGCTCCACCGAGGTGGCCACGCTCATCCAACTTACAAAGCCGACGGTCGCCATTTCGGACCACCGGTTTGTGGACGAGCTCGCCATTGCTGCCGGGGACGACCTCACCGTCCTGACGTACGGCGCCGGTAACGGATTCGACGACGACGGCGACCTCGCCTCCCGCTGCGAGCACAAGAGCGGCAAGTTCACAGCAGTGGACACAGCCTCCGACGACGTTGCCTTGCTGGGTCCGACGTCGGGCACCACCGGGGTGCCCAAGGTGACCATGCACTTCCACCGGGACATCCTGGCCAACGCAGATACCTTTGCCCGCTACATCCTGCAGCCCACCGCGGAGGACGTCTTCGCCGGTTCGCCACCCTTGGCCTTCACCTTTGGGCTGGGCGGTTTGGTGGTCTTCCCCCTCCGGTTTGGGGCGTCGTCGCTCTTGACCGAAAAGGCAGGACCTGTGGAACTGGCGGAGCACGCCTCGCAAGCCGGGGCCACCATCTTGTTCACCGCCCCCACTGCGTACCGCGCCATCCTGAAGGAGCAGCGCGGTGACCTCCTCCGTGGCCTGCGCATGGCCGTTTCCGCCGGAGAGCACCTTTCAAAAGAAACGTGGGAGGCCGTGCACCAGGCCACCGGGCTGCGGTTGGTCAACGGGATCGGTGCCACGGAAATGCTGCACGTGTTCATATCCGCTGCCGGCGACGACATCCGTCCGGGAACCACGGGCCGCGCTGTGCCGGGATACCGGGCCACCATCCTGGACGACGACGGCAACGAACTCGGCCCGGACACCATCGGCCGCCTCGCCGTGATTGGCCCTACCGGCTGCCGCTACCTGGACGACGCCCGCCAAGCGAATTACGTGGTCCGCGGGTGGAACGTCACGGGAGACACGTTCTCCATGGACGCTGACGGCTACTTCACCTACCAGGCCCGCTCGGACAACATGATCGTCTCCTCCGGTTACAACATCGGCGCTCCAGAGGTTGAAACGGCCATTGACCAGCACCCTGACGTCGTGGAAAACGCCGTGATCGGAGTTCCGGACGAGGAGCGCGGCAGCATCGTCTGCGCGTTCATTGTCCTGCGTGAAGGCGTCACCGGCGACGCCGCGAAGCGCAAGGAAATCCAGGACTTCGTAAAGCAAACCATCGCCCCGTACAAGTACCCACGGGACGTCCGCTTCGTCACCGAACTTCCGCGCAATCCCAGCGGTAAGCTCCAGCACTTCAAGCTCCGCGACAAGGTCCTCGCTGAGGATGCCACCACGAACGCGAGCCAGACCGAACAACTTACCCCCGCTGGCCAGAGCCAGGCCTGAGAAGGAGCAACACCATGAAAATCGCAATTGTCGGAGGCGGCCCCGGCGGTCTCTACTTCGCAGCACTGATGAAGCAGCTGGATCCGTCCCACAACATCACTCTCTGGGAACGCAACGCTGCCAGCGACACCTTTGGCTTCGGCGTCGTCTTTTCCGATGAGACCCTGGGCGGCATCGGCAACGCCGATCCCGTGGTGGCCGAGTACATGAGCCGCCGTTTCGCCCGCTGGTCCGATATCGACATCCACTTCCGTGACCAGATGATCACAGTGGGCGGACAGGGCTTCGCTGCCATGAGCCGCAAGGAATTGCTGGAACTGCTGCAGCGCCGCTGCATCGAACTGAACGTGGACGTGCGCTTCAGCACCTTGGCTCCTGCTGTTGAGGAACTCGAAGCCAACTATGACCTTGTTCTTGCCGCGGACGGCATCAACTCGCAGATTCGCGCCAAGTACGCTGACTCGTTCAAGCCAAACCTGGACATGCGGACCAACAAGTTCATGTGGCTTGGTACGGACCAGGTATTCGAGGCCTTCAAGTTCTTCGTGAAGAAAACCGAGTGGGGCGTCATGCAGATCCACGGTTACCCCTACTCGGATGAGGGCTCCACGTTCATTGTGGAAATGCACCAGGACGTGTGGCACGCCGCGGGCTTCGACGAGACCGCCAACGAGGTCTTCCCTCCCGGTGTCTCGGATGAGAAGGCCATCGCCAAGATCCGCGAGATCTTTGCCGAGGAACTCAACGGCTACGAGGTCCTGACCAATAACTCCAAGTGGATCAACTTCACCACGGTCCGCAACGAGAACTGGCGCCACAACAACGTGGTGCTGCTGGGCGACGCGGCCCACACTGCCCACTTCTCCATCGGGTCCGGCACCAAGCTGGCCATGGAGGACTCGTTGGCGCTGGCCGCTTGCCTGCATGAGCACCCGGATGTTGAATCCGCACTGGCGGCATACGAAGCCGAAAGGCGGCCTGTGGTCGCATCCACCCAGCGTGCCGCGCAGGCATCCCTTGAATGGTTCGAGCGCATCGGGCAGTACAAGGACCAGGACCCCACCCAGTTCGCCTTCAACCTTCTGACCCGCAGCCGCCGCATCACGCAGGAAAACCTGCGCCTGCGTGACCCGGAGTTCGCTGACGCCGTGGACCGCGACTTCGCAGAATCCCAGGGACTCACAGAGGTGGCTCCGGCTATGTTCCAGCCGTTCCGTGTGGGCGGGCTGGAGCTGAAGAACCGCATTGTGGTCTCCCCCATGGACATGTACTCAGCCACGGACGGCATCCCGGGCGACTTCCACAAGGTCCACCTCGGCTCCAAAGCTCTGGGCGGTGCCGGCCTGGTCATGACCGAAATGGTCTGCGTCTCCGCAGCAGGCCGGATCACCCCCGGCTGCAGCGGCTTGTACACGGACGAACAGCGTGACAGCTGGAAGGAAATCGTGGACTTCGTCCACAGCCGTTCCACCGCCAAGATCGGTGCCCAGTTGGGTCATTCAGGCCGCAAGGGTTCCACCAAGCTCATGTGGGAAGGCATCGACCAGCCGCTCGAGTCCGGCAACTGGACCACCGTCGGGCCCTCAGCCCTGCCGTACAGCACGGAGAACCAGACTCCCGTGGAGTTGGATCGCGCCGGCATGGACGCCATCAAGGCGGAGTTCGTCGCTTCCACGGTCCGCGCCGACGAGGCAGGCTTCGACCTCCTCGAAATCCACGCTGCCCACGGCTACCTGCTGTCCTCCTTCCTTTCGCCGGTGTCCAACAAGCGGACCGACGAATACGGCGGCAGCCTGGAGAACCGGCTGCGGTTCCCGCTGGAAGTGTTCGACGCCGTTCGCGCGGCGTGGCCCGCCGGCAAGCCGGTGACGGTGCGCATCTCCGCGACTGACTGGATCGAGGGTGGCAACACTTCCGACGATTCCGTGGCAATCGCCCGCGCCTTCGTGGCACACGGCGCTGCCGGCTTGGACGTCTCCACCGGTCAGGTCGCCAAAGAAGAGAAGCCCGCCTTCGGCCGCAGCTACCAGACACCGTTCGCGGACCGCATCCGTCAGGAAGTGGCCGTACCGGCAGGCGTGGCGGTAATCGCCGTCGGCGCCATCTCCACCTACGACGACGTGAACTCCATCCTCCTCGCAGGCCGCGCGGACCTTATCGCGTTGGGCCGCACGCACCTTTACGATCCCCAGTGGACCCTCCACGCCGCCGCCGAGCAGGAGTACC
Organism: Paenarthrobacter sp. OM7; assembly: GCF_029873575.1. Lineage (NCBI taxonomy): Bacteria > Bacillati > Actinomycetota > Actinomycetes > Micrococcales > Micrococcaceae > Paenarthrobacter > Paenarthrobacter sp. OM7. The sequence goes on along the minus strand of NZ_CP123579.1, from coordinate 4,463,558 downwards.
AAGGGCCCGGCGCTGACTGGATCCCGCAGTTCCGTGCCGGTCGCCGGAAACCACCCAGCTCCCGCACTGACGCCGTTCGTCCGCGTCTGTCCTTGCTGAAGGAAGCGGACATCGAAGAGGCCAATACCCACCTCCGCTGGACCCCCGAGTCCGCCACCGCATCGGTTTTGGTGAAGTAGCCATGGCCACCGCACCCGTCAACAACTGGAACGTGCCCAAGAAGACCACCGGCCTGGTGTTGTTCTGCTGCTGGCTCGCGATCCTCGCCGAGGGCTACGACGTCGGCGTCCTCGGAGCCATCCTTCCGGCACTTGCCGAGTACAAGGAATGGAACCTCAGCCCGCTGGCCTTGGGCGGCCTGGGCTCATATGCCTTGATTGGCATGCTTATTGGTGCCCTTTTCATCGGTACGCTCAGCGACCTCGTGGGACGCAAGAAGATGCTCCTGGCCTCCATGGCCATCTTCACGCTCACCCAGGCCGGTGCTGCCTGGGCTCCGACACCGGAGCTCTTCGGGCTGTTCCGGCTCATCGGTGGATTGGGCATGGGCGGTGTCATCCCGGTGGCAGCAGCCCTCACCATTGAATACTCGGCGCCTAACAAACGCTCCTACAACTACGGCCTCATGTACTCCGGCTACTCACTGGGCATCGTCGCAGCTGCGCTGGCCGCCCTGTTCGTCCTCCCCATGGGTGGCTGGCGTGCCGTCGTCGCCATCGGCGCAGCACCAGTGGTGCTGATTCCGATCATCTGGAAGTTCCTCCCCGAGTCATTGGAATTCCTGGAATCCAAGGGCCGCAAGACCGAGGCCAAGGCACTGGCCACCAAGCTGAACATCTCCAACTACACGCCTGTTGTTGCCGTGGCTCCCAAAGCAGGTGTACAGGCGGATCCTTGGTGGAAAACCATCACCACCATGTTCTCGCGAAAGTACCTGCGCTCCACGGTGTTCTTCTGGATCTCGCTCTTCTGCGGCCTGGTCCTCGTCTATGGCCTGAACACCTGGCTGCCAAGCATCATGAAGAAGGCCGGTTATGACCTCGGATCTTCCTTGACCTTCCTCTTGGTCTTCAGCCTTGCTTCCGCGATCGGTGGCCTGCTCCTGGGCCGTGCCGCAGACAAGTACGGCAAGAAGCTCATCCTGGTGGTGTTCTACATTCTGGGCGGCTTGGGCATCATGCTGCTCGTCTTCCCGAACACCATGGTGGTCAACCTGCTGTTCGTCGCCTTCGCCGGTGTCGGTTCCATCTCCACGTCACTGGTGCTCACCGGGTACATCGCCGACTACTACCCGGCCAAGGTCCGTGGCACGGCAACGGGCTGGGCCCTGAGCTTCGCCCGTCTGGGTGCCATCTCCGGGCCGTTGATCGGCGGCTGGATCGCAGGCTCCAAGTTGCCTTTCGAGGCCAACTTTGCGATCTTCGCCGGCATCGCAGTACTGGCAGCCGGTGCTGTGGCGATGATTCCCAAACCACAGCCTGAGGTGCCCGTCGGCGTCGTCGACGTTGATCCCGACGACGCCACCGTCAGCGCCCGCTAGGAGCCAGCATGGACAGGTTTCCGGAGGCGTGCGTCGAGCGGACGGTGGAATGGGTGGACACCGACGCCTCCGGACACCAGCACAACTCGGCCATCCTGCGCTGGGTTGAGGCTGCGGAGGCCGAGCTCTTCCGTTCGCTGGAGTTGCCGGACTATTTCCCCAGCGCTCCCCGCGTCCAGCAGGTGGTAAATTACAAGGCCAAGCTGTGGTTCGGCCAGCGCATCACCGCCACCGTGAAGGTCAGTGCGCTTGGCCGAACCTCGCTGACGCTGGCTTTCGAGGTAACGTCCGACGCCGGTGATGTCGCCGCGTACGGGACGGTCACCACCGCGTATGTCCCCCAAGGCGCGACGTCGGCGCAGCCTTGGCCGGAAGATCTGGTCCGCGCCGTCAAGGCGGAACGTGCCGGGCGAATTACCGAATAGCCCCGCCGGGATGGCAGTAGGTGACAACGCCGGATTCTGGGACTGTCACCTACTGCCGTCCCAGCGAGGGGCTGGGGGTTTTCGCGGGGTGGGGTGCGCGGGCGGGTGGCTAGCGCAGGCCCTTCAGAATGTTCTTGGGCCGCTGCATCTCGCCGTGCTTGGCACCAAGGATGATCACCCAGGCAGCGAATGCAGGAATGGCCCACTGGAGCGCCTTCAGCTGCGTCTGGGCGGCCTTCAACTCGTCAGACGCGCCGGCGCGGGGTTCGGTGGCACCCTCAGCGCCCTCGCCCGAGAGCTCATCAACCTTCTTGCCAACAACACCTGCGTACAAGGTGACGGCAGCTCCCGCCAAAGTCACCACAGTCTTATAGACAGTGTTTGCGGCCACGTTGTCCTGCTTGGCGATCCGGCCTTTGTTCTCCCAAGCGATGGCCAGATCCGAGGCCAGGTGTCCGGCGAACGCTGCTGTCTGAACGGGAGCCCATTTACCCCAGCCTTTGCTTGAGAGGCGGGTGCGTTCGGTGGGATCCTTGGCTTCTGCTGCGGCACCGTTCAGTCCGATGGCCCCCATCAGCGAGCCGCCGAACCATGCCGCGGCGGTGAGGTCGTGAAGGGAACGGGCTACGAGATTTCCTGCCATGATGTGCTTCCTGTCGTTGATACGGAAAGAACCTTGTGAGGCGTGGGGCCTCGAACAGCGTCCATCTATAGTAAGCATGCTTACAAAGATGCGGCCAGTCGTAATGGATTTTTCGTTCCGCGTTCATGTCAGGTTCGCGGACGGTGCGGCGCCGGGCGGTTACGCTTAGCCGGTGGAGCAGCTCTACGCGATTCTCGCGTGCATAATCCTTGGTTGTTTGGCCGTTTTCCAAGTGGCTTTGGTTGCTGGCGCGCCTATTGGACGATTCGCTTGGGGCGGACAGCATGACGTCCTGCCGCGGAAACTGAGGATCGGAAGCATCGTCTCCATCCTGCTGTACGCCCTCTTCGGCTATACGGCTTTGGCGCAGGCCGGCCTCGTACCGGTGCTGGTCAACCAATCCTTTACCGGGGTTTTCATGTGGGTCCTCACCGGCTACTTCACCTTGGGCGTCGTCATGAATGCGATCTCACGCAGCAAGCCCGAGCGTTTCGTCATGACTCCTGTGGCGCTGGTACTCGCAATCCTCTTCCTTCTTCTTTCGCTGGGCTGATCCGGAACATCGGCGGGGACCATCACCGCACCTATGATGAACTGGACTGGCGCCTGATTGGGGGCGCGGAAATGAGGATCCTTCGATGTTCGCCGTCCCGGCACCCCCGGTGCGCCACCAGCAGTTGCTCGTTACGATCTTCGGCCTCTATGGCCGGAACGCGGGCGATGCTTTGCCGGTTTCTGCGCTGATCTCCATGCTGGGTTCGCTCGGTTATGACGCTCCGGGCGTAAGGTCGTCGGTCTCCAGGCTCAAGGCCAAGGGCGTGCTGAAGAGTGTCCGCGAGGGTGGAATCGCCAAGTACAAGATCTCCGAGTCCATCAGCGATGTGTTCCGTGAGGGCGACCGGCGGATCTTCGCACCGGAACCGCCCGCCCCGGTGGACACGTGGGTCCTTGCTGTTTTCTCAGTGCCGGAATCCATGCGCAACCGCCGTCACCAGCTCCGTTCCGCGCTGCTGGCCCTGGGGTTCGGTTCGGTGGCCAACGGGGTGTGGATCGCGCCGGCCCACAAGCTGGAGCAAGCCCGGGAGCGGCTTACCGCCGGGGGGCTCATTGAGTTCGTGGACCTGTTCCGGAGCGACTACGTTTTTGACGGTCCCATGAGACCCAAGATCTCGGAATGGTGGGACCTCAAGGAGCTCGATGAGCAATTCACCGAGTTCCTTGGGCTGTACGAAGGTGCGGAGCAGCAATGGACGGAGAAGGTAGGCGACGATCCCGAGAGGGCTCTGGCTGATTCCACCGAAGAGTTGCGCCGTGACGCCTTCCGCTATTACATTCCCATGCTCACCATGTGGCGTAAGTTCCCGTACCGCGACCCAAACCTCCCCACCGACTACCTTCCGCCGGAATGGCACGGTCCGGCGGTGCGGAGGACGTTCCAGGCAGTTCATCGTCTGGCGGCACCCTTGGCCGCGGCCCACGCCCACGAGGTCATCGCGGAAGCCCTGGACCCCGCAGCAGCCTGATTAGTCGCTGGTCCGCGGTGCGTCGATGACGCCGAACACTTCACCCTGCGGCGCCCGGACCACCACCATCCGGCCCAGGGTGGTTTCCGCCACGGGGCCCAGCAGGGTTGCGCCCAACTCGACGGCCCGGGTTGCCGTCCCCGCCACGTAATCGCTGGCGAACCAGGTCATCCCGTGGTTGGGCGCGTTTTCTGGAAGTGCGGTGTCGTGCTGCATCCCGCCCACTTCCCGGCCGTCCGAAGGGCGGCGGAAGGTGGAGTAGACCAAGCCCTCTTCGGTGACATCCTGGTAGCTGACGTCGAAGACCTCCGAGTAGAAGGAGCGGGCCGCGGAATAGTTGCGGGTGTGAAGTTCATTCCAGCACAGGGAGCCGTGCTCATTGACGCGTTCAGCGCCGATGTGGGTGCCGGCCTGCCAGACGCCGAACGCCGCACCGGCACTGTCGGTGGCCAGGGCCATGCGGCCGGACTCCATGACATCAAAGGGCGGGGCCAGGAGTTGCCCTCCGGCCGTGCCGATCTTTTTCGCTGTGAGGTCAACATCGTCAGAGGCCAGGAAGGTGGTCCAGGCTGTGGGCATGCCGGGATCTTGTTTGGGGCCCAGTCCGGCCACGGCGCGGCCCCTCAGATGAGCCAGGACGTAGTCGCCGGATTCCATGCCAACTGGCACGAACTCCCAACCAAAAAGGTCTCCATAGAAAGTCTTCGCGGCATTAAGGTCGTCAACACCCAGGTCCACCCACAGGGGGGTTGCGGCGGGCCAGCTCGAAATCTTGGTGGACATGGGACTCCTCGGGTCGGGGCGCTGGGGGCAACTGCTTCCCCAGGTGCCTGATGCGCCAAGCACCTGAGGAAGCAGCCACCCATAAAGTGCGCCACGGACCCGGTTTATGACACCGTTTCCATCCCCTTTTTCAGGGGAGCAGCCCAGAACAAGGCGGCGGGCAAGCGCCAGCCGCTTGCCCGCCGTCGTGCGTTGTTGGTTTAGACCGTACGGGTCGCCTTGGCGAGGTTGTCCTGGAGCTCGACGGCGGTCTGCCGGATGACGTACGCTGGGCGGTCGCGTTCGACGCGCCAGCTGTCCTCCAGCGGGCCGACGTTGACGGTGTCGAAGCCGAATTCGTCGTACAGCTTGGTAACCAGCTCGGCGGCTTCCGGGAAGTCGCTTGAGGTGGCCAGCGCGCGGCGGTTGGGCGTGCCGGCCGGGGTGCCGTCGGTGGTGATGTCCTTGGCGAAGATGTGATTGAAGCCCTTGGCCACTTTGGACGTGGGGAGGTGCTTCTGGAGCAGGCCGGACGTGGTGGCTTCGCCGTTGTCCAGCTCGGGGATGCGGCCGTCGCGTTCCCAGTAGTAGTTATTGGTGTCGATGACGATCTTGCCCTCGAGCGGCTCTGACGGGATGCTCTGATAGTTCTTGAGGGGCACGGTCACGACGGCGAAATCGCCCGCCGCTGCTGCCTCGGCTGCCGTGGCGGCACGGGCGCGCGGCCCCAGTTCCGCGACGAGTTCGCCGAGTGTTTCGGGTCCCCGTGAATTGCTGATCACGACGTCATAGCCCAATTCCACGGCCTTGCGTGCAACCTGGCTGCCAATGTGTCCTGCACCGATGATTCCGATTGTTGTCATGTCCGTGCCAACAAGAAGTTGCAGGCGCCTAATTCCCGCGTGACGAAATATGTCGATCAGCCCTATACTAAGTAGTCTTACTATGGGGTGGGTTGTTGAGGCAAGGAGGTCGGTATGGCCGGTCATTTGGAACTGGTAGAGACCCCCGACGGAGGATTTCGCATTCTGGTGTTGGACGGCAGCGACGAATTGATGGGGCTTTCAAAACGTTTTTCCTCGCTGGACGAGGCTGTTGATGGAGTCGCTGCCATGAGGGAAGTGGCCGGGACGGGCCTGTTGCGAACGGGATCCCCCGAGCGGTATGCCGTCCTCATGCTCGAGGAACCAGTCACCGATCCTGCCCTTGCGGCGCAGGGCATCCAGACCAAGCCGAAGGTGGTTGGTAATGACATCTGATTCAGCATCACCAAAGACGCGCGGGGTCCTCTTCGATGTGGACGGCACGCTGATTGATTCCAGCTACTTCCACGCCATGGCGTGGTGGCAGGCGTTCCGGCGTGAAGGCTTGGACATAGAGATGTCCGCCATCCATCGGCGGGTGGGTATGGGAGGCGACCGCCTGATCCAGAGCCTTGTACCTGACTGCACCGAAGACCTGCAGGAAGAACTGAAATCAGCCCACAGCGCAGTGTTCTCAACGTTCTGGCCTACGCTGCGGCCCTTCGACTCCGTCCGCGACCTCCTCTCAGCGTGTTCTGAGTCAGGGCTGGCAGTGGGCTTGGCGTCGTCAGCACAACAGCGGGACCTCGAGGTCAGCAGGCACATCCTCGACGCCGGATCCTCCATCGATGCGTGGACCAGCTCCAACGACGCCAAGGAGAGCAAGCCCGCGCCGGACATCCTGATCGCCTGCCTGGAGAAGCTTGACGTCAGCCCGGAGGATGCAGTTTTTGTTGGCGACGCAGTCTGGGACGTCATGGCCGGCGCTGCCATTGGTGTTCCCGTGATTGCCCTGACCTGCGGCGGAATCAGTGAGGCGGAGCTGCGTGACGCAGGTGCCGCAGAGGTCTATGACAATCCGCGGCACCTGCTGGAGCACCTGGAAAGCAGCATCATCGGCCGGTTGGCGGCGGGCGCTCCCAAGGCGTAGCCCGTCGCCTAGCGCGGCTCGTCGCTGATCCCCTTGTCCCGCCCGCGCCGATTGCGCGCGGTCCAGATAATCAAGGCGATGATGATGACTGCGGCTACTCCGGCCAGCACCCATGGCGTGGCGTCGGTGCGGGTCTGCTCTTGGGGGCCCGATTCTCCCGTCCCCGGATTGGCGGGCCCACTACCTGCCGGATTCGGCGAGCTGGGAGCCCCGGATGATGGTGCCGGGTTGGTTGGTGTTTGCGTCGAGGGGCCGGAGGGGTTGGTGGAATCCGCTGTGGGTGTCGGTGTCGTGGCGGCTACATTGCCTTGGACCGCGCTGCCTTGGACCGCGCTGCCTTGGACCGCGCTGCCTTGGACCGCGCTGCCCTGGACGGCTGGCGCCGCGTTGGCTGCGACCGTTGCAGGGAGCATGGACCCTGCGAAAAGGGCCACGGCCAAGGTAGTGGTGGCTAATCTTCGAAACATCGATACCTCCAAGGTTTAGGGGCGTGAATCCTCGTACTCGTAAGGATACTGACTAAACCGTGGTGGTGGGTGATTTCGCCGGTGCAGCCACCGGGGGGACGTAACCCGCACCCACCGGCCTCTACCGCGTGAGCTTGGCGGAATCCGGTTCCTGGTCCCCGATGTGGCCCGGGGCGTTGGCTGTGAGGACACGCTGCACGAACGCGCTGTATTCCTCCATGTAATGCCGCAACAAGGCCGCGGTTCCCTCGTCCTTAACTGACCCGTCGTCGTCGTACGCGTCTGCGACGAAGCGGATGTAAGCCTCAGGTGCGTTCAGCTGCGGCGCGTCCAGGAAGCTCAACACGCTGCGCATCGACGACTGCATCACCGCCGTTCCAATGCCGCCTGGCGATGCGCCGATGATTCCCGTGGGCTTCCTGGCGAATGAGTTGGTGCCCCATGGGCGCGAACCCCAGTCGATGGCGTTCTTCAACGCGCCCGGAATGGAGCGGTTGTACTCAGGGGAGATAAACAGGATGCCGTCCGATGCGGCGATGGCATCCTTCAGTTCCCGGCCCGCCGGCGGGAAATCGGCGTCGTAATCCGAGCTGTAAAGAGGCAGGTCCTTGATGGCGATCTCATGGAACTCGAGCTCCGAAGGCGCGACGCTGATGAGCGCCTTGGAGAGGACCCGGTTGATGGAATTGCTCGCCAGGCTTCCGACGAAGTAACCGATTTTGAAAGTGTCCATTGCGGCGTTCCTTTCCGACGGCACGGCCGGAACCGGCTCGTCGACGGTGTGGTGACTGGTTGCCCCAGCTCTTACCGACCCTAATTGACTTATGCACATAGCGCAGCCCCTACTCCCGCCGGGACCTTTGCGGTCATAGACTCATGCCAACTGAGTTCTGGAGAATTCCGGAAAAGGGGTGGCGGGTGAAAGCAGGCATAGCGCGCGAGAGGCTCGACGGTGAGCGACGTGTGGCCGCAACGCCGGAAACGGTGAAGCAGCTGGTGGGGTTGGGGCTGGAGGTTGAGATCGAGTCCGGTGCGGGGCTGGCGTCCGGGCATGGCGACGAGGACTACCGGGCGGCGGGCGCCGCTGTGGTGCAGTCGTTGGTTCTCGGATCGCTTGATGTCTATTGCCACGTACGTCCCATGGAACCGTCGACGGCGGGAGCCCTCCGCCGGGGTTCGGTCACCGTCGGGTTGGGGTCGCCGTCCTCGGAGTTGCCTACGGTGCGGGCGCTCGCCGCAGGTGGAATCACGTCCTTTGCCCTCGAGCTGGTTCCCCGTATTTCCCGCGCCCAATCCATGGATGCGCTCACTTCGCAGGCCCTGGTGGCCGGCTACCGCTGCGTCCTCGAGGCGGCCATGCGTTTGCCCCGGTTCTTCCCGCTGTACATGACGGCGGCCGGGACCATCCCGCCCGCCAAGGTGCTGGTGTTGGGTGCAGGTGTTGCAGGACTGCAGGCGATCGGCACAGCCAAGCGGCTCGGGGCCAGGGTTTCCGCCAACGACATCCGCCCGGCTTCGGCGGACGAAGTAGCGTCCATGGGCGGCACGTTCATCAAACTGGACCTGGAAACCGCCGAGGCATCCGGTGGATACGCCCGCGAACTCAGCGCAGACCGTGGCGCGTTGCAGCGGGCACTCCTGGCACCGCACGTTGCCCAAGCCGATGTATTGATTACCACCGCCGCTGTTCCCGGCAGAAGGGCGCCGCTCCTGGTGAGCCGCGAGATGGTGCAGGGTATGCGCCCCGGCTCCGTGGTAGTGGACCTGGCGGCCGAGTCCGGCGGGAATGTTGAGGGAAGCATCCCAGGGCAGGACATCCCCGTGCCCACCGCTGACGGCCAAGGGCTCGTGACACTGGTGGGAATCAAGGACCCAGCCTCCGCGATGCCCGCAGACGCCTCCCGCCTCTACGCCAAGAACGTGGCCAATCTGCTGGCGCTCATGACCAAAGACGGGACGGTCTCCCCGGACTTCGACGACGAAGTAGTGGCGGGCACCTGCCTCACCCACCTCGGCGAAGTCAGGCACGCACCCACCGCGGAGGCACTCACGGCGCTCGCAGGCGAAACAGCACCCGTTGGCACAACCCGTCCCGGAACTGAAGGAGTGCGCTGATGGATGGCATGAGCCTGCTGACGATCACCGTGCTGGCCGTGTTCGTGGGCTTCGAGGTTGTTTCCAAGGTTTCCAGCACCCTGCACACGCCGCTCATGTCCGGCGCGAACGCCATCCACGGCATCATCCTGGTGGGAGCCATCATCGTTGCCGGACAGGCTGCTGACCCGTGGGTGCTGGCAGTAGCCTTGTTGGCTGTCGTCCTTGCCACGGCCAACCTAGTGGGCGGATTCGTGGTGACCGACCGCATGCTGGAGATGTTCCGCGGAAGGCAACGGCCGCCGTCGAAAGTTGAGCCGGCTGGTCCGGGCTCCGCCGAAGCCGTGACGAAGGAGCGCCAACCGTGACGCTGCTCAATCCCACGTGGACGGCACTCCTCTACCTGGCTGCGGCGGCGTGCTTCATCCTCGCGCTGAAGGGGCTGAACTCACCGAAAACGGCCCGTCGCGGCAACCTGATTGGCGCCTTGGGCGCCTTGTTGGCCGTGGTCACGGTTTTTGTCTCCGTTAAGTTGGACAACGTTCCCTGGATCCTCGGTGCCATTGCGGTGGGTTCAGGTGTGGCGGCGCCGGTGGCCCGCCGCGTGCAGATGACGCAAATGCCACAGCTCGTGGCCCTCTTCAATGGTGTTGGTGGTGGTGCTGCTGCGCTTGTTGCCATGCTGGAACTCTCCCACTCAGACGATCCCTGGGTTCGCCTGGCCATCGTCTTTACGCTGCTGGTCGGTGCGGTGTCCTTCGCCGGTTCCGGTGTCACGTTCGCCAAGCTCCAAGGGCTCATGACCACCCGCCCCGTCACATTCCCGGGCCTGCCCGCACTGATGGCAGTGGTTCTACTGGCTGCGGTGGGTGCCGGTGTGGTGGTGATCCTGAACGGCTCGCTCGCGGTGGCGCTGGTGCTGTTGGTCCTGGGTCTTGTTACCGGCATCCTCTTGGTTCTTCCGGTGGGTGGCGCGGATGTTCCGATCGTCATCTCGCTCCTGAATGCCTTCACCGGCTTGGCTGTCGCGGCATCGGGGCTGGTGCTGGGCAATGTTCTTTTGCTGGTCGCCGGAACGTTGGTGGGAGCCTCGGGCACCATCCTGACCCGGGCCATGGCGGCGGCGATGGGCCGGAGTGTCGCTGGCATCATGTTCGGCGCCTTCAAAGGTGGCTCGACGGCAGGATCCACCGCAGTGAGCGAGCGGCCAGTGCGGTCCTCCAGCGCAGAGGACGTTGCAGTGCTGCTCGGCTATGCCCAGCGGGTCATCATTGTGCCGGGATACGGGCTTGCGGTCGCACAAGGACAGCACACCGCGGCCGAGCTCGCCCTGGCGTTGGAAGCCCGCGGAATCGACGTGGATTTCGCCATCCATCCCGTGGCAGGACGTATGCCCGGACACATGAACGTGCTGCTGGCTGAGGCCAACGTGCCCTACGAATCGTTGAAGGAAATGGGCGATATCAACTCCGAATTCAAGACCGCCGATGTTGCATTGGTGGTGGGCGCCAACGACGTCGTCAACCCTGCCGCGAAGACCACCTCCGGCTCACCGATCTACGGAATGCCCATCCTTGAAGTTGCCGACGCCCGGCAGGTGGTATTCCTCAAACGTTCCATGCGTCCGGGATTTGCCGGTATCGAAAACGAACTCCTCTACGAACCCCAAACCACCTTGTTGTTCGGAGATGCCAAGGATTCACTGACCAAGGTCCTGGGCGCGGTGAAGGGACTCTAGGAAAAACCCGCGAACCGCGTCATGTACTGGCCCGTGGCGGCACAAGTCTTTACAGACAGTTTGTCAAGCACCGCTAGGAGTCATTGACGTGAAGGACAGCAACAAAAAATCGTCGACCGGGACGCCTTTCAGCCACATCGAAGGCAGGGCCGTGACCAATTGGCGGGTCCTCGTGGGCCAGACGGTGGAGGTCTGGCGGTACAACGAGGTAGTGGATCAAGGCTGCGTGGAGTCCGTCACCTATGACGGCAAAGTCCTCTGGCTTGCTCAAAGCGGGCCCATAGAGCGGAGGTTGGTGGAGAAAGAGCGGGGGACCGGTCTCAGGATCCGGCTGGTGGACTGACCGCTATGGCTGTGCGCGGTAGCTGAGCCTGAGCGCCGGGGCTGCCATTCCGACCCTCCGACCCAACGGCCTTTCCACCCGTCCGCCGGCGTCCTATGCTGGGCTGCACGAGCTGCCGGATTCAGCCCAAGCCACCAACCCCAGCGAGGTGCGCCATGACAGTGAAACTCAACAAAAAGGCCTTTGACCATGCGAAGCGCCTGGTCACGGACGGCAAGGTGGTCAAGGACACCCGAGACGACTGGAGTGAGCACGCGCCCTCCTCCAAGGACGAAAATGCCTTCCTGGACAAGCACGGGCACGCCGAATACTCCAAGTGGTTCCTCGGGGTGGACGACGACCACCCGGATGACCAAAAGAGCCACTACAAGTTCCCCATCGGTGATTTCACGAAGATCCACCGCTGTGGTGTGATCGCCGCCGAGAGCAGGGCCGGCCAGTACGACTACGACGACATCCGGGATGCCCTGGGGAAGCTCCTCGAGAAGATAGACCAGGACTGAACGCTGTGGGGTTCAGCAGCGCGCTCTCTCCGGGGCCGCCGGGCTGTGCGCCAGGATCTCCGCGAGCTCAGCCAGCCTATGCGCCCGCGCGGACTCGGCCGGCGTGAAGGGTTCGCCGGGTCGGGAAAAGACCAGCGGGCCATTCCAGGCCGTGGGGATCTTGAGGACGTCCGGTGAAGGCCCGACGCCGGCGCTCGTCTCGGGCGCCGGATGCTCCGGATCGCTCGGGACGACTTTGGCGGAAAGCAGCTCGGCCACTGCGTGCGGAAGTTCCTTCGGGTTTCCGGCAATCCGGGTCGCCAGGGTCAGTGCTTTGGTCTGGCCATCTGCCATGGCCAAAGCGGTGGTGGGCCAAACAAGGGACCCACACCCGCCGCCGTCGGCCAGGGCTTTCAACAGTTCCTGCTCGGTGACGTCCCCCGGGGCGGAGAGAACAAACTCGTCCATGACAGTTCCGATGTGTCCCGGGGCGAGGGACCCGGCTCTCATCACCGGGTGGACGTGAAGGCTGAGGATGTTGGTGCCCAACTTGGCCAAGGACTGTGTGACCGTCTGCAGTGAACCTGGCTGGTCCAGCAGCACTGTCCGGGCCCGCCACAAGGCCGGCGCCAGATGTAGTCTGTGCCGTTGGCGGAGGGCCGGCGCGTGCAGCCAGCCCCGGAGGACCTTGGCAGCTGAAGGTTCGGCCACCCAGATCACCAAAACGGTGGCGGTCACTGCAAGCAGCAGGACCTTGGCCACGTAGGGGAGGGTGGTTCCCACCACGGCCGCATGAACCAACAGTTCGATAGGAAGCATCACCGCGATGTTGGCGAGGGTGAGCCGGGCTTTGGGAGGCTCAGGCAATTGTCCGCAGACATCACACAGAAGATCCGCGGTGACGGAAGTGCTCGGGTTGGGCTTCATGTTCCCATGCTGCCCTCCCCCCGTTTCGCGCCGGTTGCCAGCGCGTCACGTTCTGTGGACGGGCCGGTGAACGTGCAAGAACCCGGCGCCCTCGCGGAGAGAACACCGGGTTCGGTGAAGCAACTGGGAACTGATGCCCGCAGGGAGCCGGCGATCCTAGCGGGTTCGGTCGGAATCGAGTTCGGAGTCCAGGTCCGATCCAAGGCCAGAGGTCCGGGCAGTGCTGCGGGCGGCAGCAGCGTCCTTCAGGAGGTCGCGGATTTCGGCCAGAAGGGCAGTATCTGCCGGAAGCGGCTCTTCCTCGGGCTCCTCGGTGGAGAGGCGGTCCTTGACCAGGGAATTGATCTTGTTCATGGGTGCCACAAAGATGAAGTAGACCACGGCAGCGGTGATCACAAAGGTCACGAGAGCCGTCAGCACGGCACCGATGTTGATGAAGGTGGCGGGGTTGTCCTGCCAGATCCTGAAGCCAAGACCATCAGCGTTCACTCCGCCTGCGGCGGCGATCACGGGGTTAATGATGTTGGTGGTGAAGGCCGCAACGAGGGCTGTGAACGCACTGCCGATGACTACGGCAATGGCCAACTCGATCACGTTGCCGCGAAGTATGAAGTCCTTGAAACCCTTGAACATGGATGATCCTCCGAATAGGTGCAGTGTCTGCCTCCAGCAGAGATCAAAATACCACTCCGGGGTTTCCAGCCGGTGTAAGCGGGGATGTGAGAGAGCGTTGGTGGGAAGGGCTCGGGATGTGAGAGAGCGTTGCTTTCTCCCACATCCCGGCACACCCATGACTCCCTGTCAGGCGAGCAGGGACCTGGTGTGGTCGTTGAGGAACATTCCGCGGGGGTCGAACTCGCGGCGGACCTGGATGAAGGTGTCCAGCTCCGGGTAGAGGCGTTCCAGGCGGCTCCGGGTCATGAAGTGGATCTTCCCCCAGTGGGCGCGTGGCTCGAATTCCTGCAGCACGGCGTCGGCGTCACGGAAGAACTGCCAGTAGTCGGTCCCGGGCTCGGTGGTCAGCGTGATGACGGTGCTGTCGCGGCCTTGGAATTGGGACATGTAGGCGTCGTCGGACTTCACCCAGCGGACCTCAACCGGGTACTTCTGCTCGGGGTATTTGCTGCGGATCAGGTCCTGGATGGCCTCGACAGCCACCAAGCCGTCCTCGCTGCGGACAAAGTACTCGAGTTCGTGGAACTGGGTAGTGAAGCCTCCCGGGTAGATCCGGTAGGAACGGTCCAGCCGGGCACCTTCGACGGCGGAGAGTTGGCTTTCGTCCTGGACGGCAGCTACGTTGTACCGCTTGGTGTAGCTGCGGCCACCCATGCTGTGGTCCGGGGAACCCGGCAAGTCCAGGAGTTCGCACGAGTCGTCCTCCGGGCACCACAGGAAGGAATAATGCCGGTTTTCATCAATGTCGGCCTGCCAGGTGGACGTGGTTTCCGCCCACGTGGGGTAGGTGATCTGTTCCTGCAGGTAGTAGCTGTCCTCCACGTCCAGCTCCACTTCAAGGAAGATCCCCAGAGTGCCAAGGGCTGTCTGTGCGGCGCGGAGTTCCCGCAGCTGGCCCTCGCCGATCTCCACGATCTCGCCGTAGCCGTTGATCAGCTTCACCCAGCGCAGTTTGGAGGAGAAGCTGCCCAGGTCCTTACCGGACCCGTGGGTGCTGGTGGCCAGCGCCCCTGCGATCTGCTGTTTGTCGATGTCGCCCTGGTTGCTGAGGGCCAGTCCCTTGTCCCACAGGGCATCGCCGAACGCGTTGATGGTGGTGCCGGCCAGCGCCCGGGCGCGGCGTGCCGCCCGATCAGTTCCCGTGATGGCCGACAGGCCGGACATGTCCATCAGCACGCCGCCGGTCTGGACCAGCGGCGAGGACGAGTGCCCTGAGCCCACCGCCCGCACAGGCAAGCCCTCGCGGATGGCGAAACGGACGGCGTCGAGCGCTTCTTGTTCATTCCTGGGCCGCACGGTGAAGGCGGGCGTTGCGCTCTGGTTACCGCCCCAGTTGGTCCACGTGGCGTCCGTGGTGAAGGGGGCTGTGGGAGTGGCTGCGGCCGGTGCGCCAGATCCCCGGGAAGCATGAGTGGTCATGGTGAAGCTCCGTTGCTTGTCTGAGGGCTTACGCGCCGTGGTTGATCATGACGTGCTTGGTGCGCGAGTAATCATCCAGGGCGTAGAGCGAGAGGTCGCGGCCGTAGCCGGAACCTTTGAATCCGCCCCACGGTACCTCGCACGCCAGGACAAGGTGCGCATTGACCCACACCGTGCCGAAGTCCAGCTGCTTGGGAATGCGGAGGGAAAGGCTTGAATCGCGCGTCCACACCGAGGCCGACAAACCGTAGGGACTCTCGTTCGCGCGGGTCACGGCTTCTTCGGTGCTGCTGAAGGTTTCCACAGTGACCACGGGTCCGAAGATCTCATGAATGGCGATGTGCGCGCCCGCCGGTACGTCGCTGATGACCGTGGGCTCGATGAAGTAGCCGGGACCTTCCAACGCGGAACCACCAATGGCCACGGTGTGCCCTGCCTCGCGTGCGTCAGCCAGCGATTCCTTGACCCGCTCATAGTGCGGGAGGGAGATCATGGGACCGATTTCGACGTCGTCGCCGGCATCGGGTGCGCCGACCACCAGGGTGCTGACTTCGCGAACCAGGTGTTGCGTGAACTCTTCGGCTACGGACTCGTGCACCAGGACACGGCAGGCAGCGCCGCAGTCCTGGCCGGCGTTCCAGAAGCCGGCGTTGCGTACACCGACCGCAGCGGCGCGAAGGTCGGCGTCGGGGAAGACCACAACAGGAGCCTTGCCGCCGAGTTCCAAGTGCACGCGCTTGACGGACTTCGCAGCGGTTTCAGCCACGGCCTGGCCACTGACAACGCTGCCGGTCAGGGCCACCAACGCAATGTCCGGGTGTTCCGACAGTCGCTGGCCTACAGTCCGTCCGCGGCCGGTGACGACGTTGAGGATCCCGTCAGGTATGCGCCCGGCCAGCACTTCCACCAGCTTGAGCGTGGACAAAGGGGTTTGCTCCGAGGGTTTGATGACGATGCTGTTACCGGCGGCGAGAATGGGTGCGATCTTCCAGGCAGCCATCAGCAGCGGGTAGTTCCAGGGAGTGATGACGCCGACGACGCCCACGGGTTCGCGCAGGATCACCGACGTGTGGTCCGTGGCGTAGTCACCGCCGGCCATGGAGGTCAGGGTGCGGGAGGCACCGGCCATGAAACGGAAGGTGTCGATGGTGCTGGAGACATCGTCCTCGGACACGGCGTGGGGCTTGCCGGTGTTGGCGGACTCGATGGCCTGGAACGCTTCCCGGTTCTCCTCGATGATGTTCGCAATGAGGTTCAGGACATCCGCGCGTTCCTTCGGGGTGGTGGCACCCCAGCTCTTTTGGGCCACGACGGCGGCGGCCACAGCGGCGTCTACATCATCGGCGGTGCCCGCCTGGACTGAGGCGATGACGTGCTCGGTGGCGGGATCCACGACGTCGATGGAGTGACCTGAGGATCCGGGGACAAAGGAACCGTTGATGAAGTGGCCTGTCGGAGGCAAGGGCAGGGGCAAGGGAAGCTGCTGGGGGAGTGAGGTGTGGAAGGCGTCTGAGCGTCGGACGGTGAACTGTTCGGTCTGGGTGGTCATGATGCTTCGCTTTCAGAGGAGGTGCTGGTCAGATCAGGTCTGGGGTGAGGGCAGTGGCGGGAAAGGGCGCGGCTTCTGGCTTCTTGCCAAAGACGCGGGCCGCGACGTAATAGAGGGGAGCGACAACGACGAGGCCGACGATCCAGGAGATGTCCACCCCGCCCATCGCTGCGGCCAGGGGGCCCGTGTAGATGGCGGTTGCCGAGAAGGGAACCTGGATCAGGGCGCCTGCAACGTAGGAGCCGATGGCCACCCAATTGAACCGCCCGTACACGCCGCCGTCGCGCTTGAAGAAGTCTTCAACCCGGTACTCGCCGTGGCGGAGAAGGTAGTAGTCCACCAGGTTGATGGCCGTCCACGGAACCAGGACGTACATCAGGAAGGACAGGAAGTTGGTGTAGAAGAGGATGAAGTTGTCGCGGGCAAAGAGGGCTATGGAGACGGCGACGACGAAGAGGATGATCGCGGCGATGCTGCGGGTCTTGGCCCGCGGCAACCAGGAGGGCTTGAAGGTCTGCCCGATGGTGAGGGTGCACAGGACGCCGCAGTACAGGTTCATGGCGTTTGACGCCGCGACGCCCAGGCAGAAGATGCCCACGATGATCAGCGTCCATGGCTGGAGCAGTGCGCCCAGGCTGCCGACGATTTCGACGTCGCCGGTGCTCATGGAAACGGCGAGCGTACCCACCAAGGCGCCGAGAATCATGGGGAACAGCGTTCCCAGAACACAGCCTGAGTAGGAGGCCCAGAATGCCGGAGCGGAGCCTGTGCCCTGTGGCATGTAACGGGAGTAGTCGGAGACGTAGGGTGCATAGGCCAACTGCCACAGGGCGGAGACGGAGATGGTCCCCATGAAGCCAACCCAGTTGAAGTTGCCTGTCTCCAGGAAGTTTCCGGGGAGTCCATGGACCACCAGGATCCAGCCGAACGCCAGCAGCAGGGCCAGGCCGGCAGCGACGCTGAGGACGCGCGCGTAGGCGTGGATGAGGCGGTAACCGAAAATCGTGGCAATCACACTGACGATGCCAATAATGATGATGCCGGCATCAACGCTGATCCCAGGGCTGACGGCGGCCATTGCCTCGCCGCCGAACACGAGGTTCGCTGCGAAAAATCCGACGTACATGACCACCACGATGACCACAATCAGCAGGGCTCCGAAGGAACCGAACTGGCCGCGGGTCTGGATCATCTGCGCAACCCCCAGTTGGGGGCCTTGGGCCGAGTGCAGCGCCATAAAGATGCCGCCCACCACGTTCCCGATGATGATGCCCACGATCGCCGGGACGAAGCCGAGGCCAAACACCGTGGTGGCGAGTCCGCCGGTCACGATGGTCATGATCATGATGTTGGAGCCGAACCAGATGGTGAAGAGGTCCCGGGCCTTGCCGTGGCGCTCACTGGCGGGGATCGGCTGGATGGTCTTATCCTCGAGCCTGGGTACTTCAGTGGCCGGCGCGGTGCTCATGACGCACTCCGGGAAGCTGCAGCGAGTTCACGAACACCGGTGGTGTCTGCCTTGCTGCGGTTCACCATCAGCCCCAGAAGGTCGAACACCAAGGTGGCTGCGGCAACCGTGGTGATGTCAGCGTGGTCGTACGCCGGAGCCACTTCCACGACGTCGGCGCCCACGATGTTGATGCCGTTCAGTCCGCGCAGCAGGGCGAGGAGTTCGCGGGAGTGGAGCCCGCCCATTTCCGGGGTGCCCGTGCCGGGTGCGAAGGCCGGGTCCAGGACATCAATATCGATGGACACATACACCGGGGTATCGCCCAGCCTGTCCTTGACGCGCTGGATTGCCGCCGGAACGCCGATGACGTCAAGGTCCGAGCAGCGGATGATCTGGAACCCGAACTCATGGTCGCGGAGGAAATCGTTGCGGTCATAGACCGGGCCACGGATACCCACGTGCATGGACTTGTCCTCCACGAGCAGGCCTTCTTCGAATGCGCGGCGGAAGATGGTGCCGTGCGTGATCGGCTGATCGAAGTAGGTGTCCCAGGTGTCCAAGTGGGCGTCGAAGTGCAGCAGCGCTACCGGGCCATGGACCTTGTTCAGGGCACGCAGCATGGGCAGGGCGATGGTGTGGTCGCCGCCGATGGAGATGAGCCGCTTGTCCCCGCTGAGCCCATTTCCCCCGCTGATCAGGGGCAACGCCTGCTCTTCGATCTCACGGACTGCCCGGGTGATGTCGTAGGGAGTACAGGCGATGTCACCCGCGTCCACCACTTGGGCTTCGTACACGGGTTCAACGTCGAGCTCCGGGTGATACCCGGGACGGAGGAGCCGTGAGGCCTCGCGGACTGCGGCAGGACCGAAACGGGCGCCTGGCCGGAAGGAGGTTCCGCCGTCGAACGGGACGCCGACGATAGCGATGTCGTAGTCGGGAACGCGGTCAATTTGGGGGAGACGGGCGAAAGTACCGAGGCCTGCATACCGGGGGACTTTGGTTGCGTCGACTGGGCCGATGGGCTTGTGCGTTGTCATTGACGGATCCTTGGGGTGAGGGGTGCTCGCCGTTGAGCGGGAAGTAAGTACTTCCATTCTTGGTGACGCGGATCACCTCGGATAGCGATACATTGACTACAAATAGTGGAGGCGTTTAGACGAATGTCTAAGAGCCGCCGAGTGCGGCGCAAAACCGCCGCCCACGCACAGAACCGGAGCGCAAGAGATGGCAATCACCGTGGCCGAACTCGTGGCTGAGCCGCAACTGGGGCTCACTCTTTTGGCCGGTCCGGCCGGCACGGACAACCGCATCACCTGGGCCCACACCTCGGACCTGCCCAGGCTGTGGGAGTGGGTGACGGGCGGTGAGCTCATGATGACCAATGGCCTATCCATTCCCGCGGACGCCGATGGGCAGGTGGCGCTCGCCGAGGCATTGATGGACAGCGGTGCCAGCGCGTTGGCCATCGGTGAAAAGATGCACGCGCCTCCGCTCACCCCGGAGTTTTTGGATGCATGCGACAAGCTCCCGCTGCCCCTGATCAACATCCCGTACCCATTGCCGTTCATCGCCATTGCCCGCTCGGTGGCCGAGTCTTCCTTGCTCGAAGAATCCCGTCGGTTGCGGCAGACAGCCCGCGTCTACGATCTGCTCCGCACCGCCGGAGCCTCCGAAGACCACTGGCAGAGCCTGGTCCAGCGGCTCGCGACCGAGCTCGACGCGGACTTGTTTGTGGTGGACCGCCGATGCCTCCACCCTTGGCATCCGGACGGGCAGGCACTCCCGGCGTTCCTCGCCGAGGAATGGGCCCCGCTGTCCGGGCACGTGTCCCTCGCCGGTAAGAACTTCCAGTGGCACCGCATCCGCGGCCGGCACGTGCTCACCATGGACATTCCCACGCATGCGAACGCGCTCCTGGTGGTGCTGCCCCACAACGAACCCCACCCGGACGCCGTCGTCCTCCTCCACGCCGCAACCGTGCTGGGACTCCAGCTTTCACGCATCGTGCTGTCGCTGGAAGGCCGGCATCGGTTGGCCGGCGAGTTCCTGCTGCAAGCCATGGACGGACGGTTGGGCGCAGCGGAGATGGAGAGCCGGTTGGCTGGTTTTGACGTTCCGCCACAAGGACTCCTGCTCGCCTCCATGACGGCGGACGGTGCCACAGCGGACGACGGCGGCAGGCTGGCCAACGTCCATATCGAACTATGGCGGCACGGGGTTGCGTCGGCGTCGTTGAAGCGGAACAACAGGCTCCACGTGGTGGTTTCGGCAGACGTTCCGGACAGCGTCCTGGTGCACTGCGCAGGGGAAGATGCCGCGATCGGAATCAGTGCGCCGGCTGCCGTTGCCAGCATCCAGAGGGCACTGCAGGAGTCCCTGTGGGCGCTGGGTTCTGCCCGTGCGAACGGGCTGGGGCTGGCCCGTTATGCGGAGGGACCATCGTGGCTGGGGCTCACAAGTTTCGAGGAAGGAACGGCGCTGGTCAGGCGGCTTCTGGGTCCAATTTTCGACTACGAGCAGGGGCAGGAAGGCGATCTCATCCTGACGCTGAGGACCTACTTGGACTCGCAGCGTTCGTGGCAAAAGACCGCGACAGCGTTGTTCGCGCACCGGCAGACCATCATCTACCGGATGCGCAAAATCGGCGAGCTGACGGGGCTGGACATGGGGGAAACGTCCACCGTTGCGCAGCTGTGGTTCGCGCTGCAGATCCATGAGGCGATGCATCAGTAACCACACCTTGCTTGCACTTTTTCAAAACAACCGGCTATGGTGTGAAGCGTGTCACTCATGGTGGCGCAACGCTTTTGATCTGCGGCGGGAGAGTCCTGCCGGTACATCCAGTCAGGCGCCGTAGGAGCAAATCCTCCCCAGGAATCTCTCAGGCCCATGTACCGCCGCGGTTAGGCAACTCTGGAAAGCAGTCCGGGCAACCGGGCTCACCGACGGTGCAAGCAGGCAACCATTCCTGCGGAATCTCTCAGGTCCAATACAGAGCGGGGAGGAACCCCACATCATCGTGGCGCTCATTGGGCGCCTGAATCATGGAGTTCCTCTTGACTGTTCAATCAACCCCCACCGCCTTCGCGGACCGGCACATCGGCGCCCGCCGCCAAGCCGACGTTGACACCATGCTCAAGGCCATCGGCTACGACTCTGTCGACGGCCTGGTAGACGTCGCGGTCCCCGATTCCATCCGGCAGGACACCGCCCTGAAGTTGCAGGACGCCCTCACTGAAGTCCAGGTCCTCGCCGAGTTGCGCAAACTGGCTTCCAAGAACAAAACCGCTGTCCAGATGATCGGCCAGGGCTACTACGACACCGTGACGCCCCCGGTGATCCGCCGCAACATCCTGGAAGCTCCCGCTTGGTACACGGCCTACACGCCGTACCAGCCGGAAATTTCGCAGGGCCGCCTCGAAGCGCTGCTCAACTTCCAGACCATGGTGCAGGACCTCACCGGACTTCCCGTAGCCAACGCCTCGCTGCTGGATGAAGCCACCGCCGTTGCCGAGGCCGTATTGCTGATGCGTCGGGCCAACAAGTCCAAGACGGCCAAGGACGGCAAGACCGTCCTGGACGCCGACCTCCTCCCGCAGACCATCGCGATCGTCAAGGGCCGTGCTGAGGCCCTGGGCTTCGAGGTGGAGATTGCTGACCTGTCTGCCGGTCTTCCCGATGGCGACATCAACGGCATCGTCCTGCAGCAGCCCGGCGTTTCCGGCCGGGTCTTCAACCACTCCGGCGTCATCGCCGACGCCAAGGAACGCGGTGCCCTGGTCACCGTGGCCGCTGACTTGCTGGCGCTCACCCTCATCACGCCCCCGGGCGAGCAAGGTGCGGACATCGCCGTCGGAACTGCGCAGCGCTTCGGTGTTCCGCTGTTCTTCGGCGGCCCGCACGCTGCGTACATGGCCGTTCGCGAAGGCATGGAACGTACACTTCCCGGCCGCATCGTTGGTGTTTCCAAGGACAACGCAGGCGTCCCCGCGTACCGCTTGGCGCTGCAGACCCGCGAGCAGCACATCCGCCGCGAAAAGGCCACGTCCAACATCTGCACGGCCCAGGCATTGCTCGCCATTGTCGCCTCGATGTACGCCGTCTACCATGGCCCCGAGGGCCTGAAGGCGATCGCCGAGACCGTCCACGGCCACGCACGTACGCTTGCCACCGCACTGCAGAAGGCCGGCCGCGAACTCGTCTCCGAGGCCTTCTTCGACACCATCACCGTCCGGGTCCCGGGCAAGGCCGACAAGGTCATCGCCGCCGCGGAAGCCCGCGGCATCAACCTGCGGTTCATCGACGCCGACACCGTTGGTGTCTCCGTTGATGAAACCACGACGCCGGACGTCCTCTCCGCGGTAGCCGTCGCCTTTGGCGCCGGACCCGTGGGGGACGCGGCCGGGTTTGAGCTGCCCTCTGACGTGGTCCGGACGTCCGACTTCCTGCAGCACCCGGTGTTCAACACGCATCGTTCCGAGACGCAGCTGTTGCGCTATATCCGCAAGCTGTCCGACCGGGACCTTGCTCTGGACCGCACCATGATCCCGCTGGGCTCCTGCACCATGAAGCTGAACGCCACTGCTGAAATGGAAGCCATTTCCTGGCCGGAGTTCGCCTCCATCCACCCGTTCGCTCCGGACCACCAGACTGCTGGTTGGCGGGAACTGATTGAGGATCTGGAAGCTGACCTCACGGAGATCACGGGCTATGACCAGGTCTCCATCCAGCCGAACGCCGGTTCCCAGGGTGAGCTCGCAGGTCTGCTGGCAATCCGCGGCTACCACCTGTCCCGCGGTGATGAGCAGCGCACTGTCTGCCTCATCCCGGCGTCGGCCCACGGCACCAATGCAGCGTCTGCTGTGCTGGCGGGCATGAAGGTAGTGGTGGTGGCCACGGCTGCTGACGGCACCATCGATCACGCGGACCTGACCGCCAAGATTGAAGCCAACAAGGACGTCCTGTCCTGCATCATGATCACCTACCCGTCCACGCACGGTGTGTACGACGCCGACGTTCGCGAGGTGTGCGACGCGATCCACGCAGCCGGCGGCCAGGTCTACGTTGACGGCGCAAACCTGAACGCACTGGTTGGCTTGGCACAGCCGGGCAAGTTCGGCGGCGACGTGTCCCACCTGAACCTGCACAAGACCTTCTGCATCCCGCACGGCGGTGGCGGACCGGGCGTGGGCCCGGTTGCTGCCAAGGCACACCTCGCACCGTTCATGCCCGGTGACGCGAACAAGGCTGCGCACGAGCCTGGTCATGGTGTCGCGATTTCCGCCTCACGTTACGGCTCTGCCGGTGTACTGCCGATTTCCTGGGCGTATGTGAAGCTCATGGGTGGGCAGGGGCTGACGGAAGCTACCAAGTCGGCCCTGCTTGCAGCCAACTATGTTGCTTCCCGCCTGGATGAGCACTTCCCCATCCTTTACACGGGTGAGGGCGGGCTCGTGGCCCACGAGTGCATCCTTGACCTCCGCGAACTGACCTCCCGCACAGGTGTCACGGCCGAAGACGTGGCCAAGCGGCTGATCGACTTCGGCTTCCACGCCCCCACCCTGGCGTTCCCGGTTGCCGGCACGTTGATGGTGGAGCCGACGGAGTCCGAGGACCTCGTGGAGATTGACCGCTTCATCGAAGCCATGATCACCATCCGCGCCGAGATTGAGCAGGTGGCCAGCGGTGATTTCACCGTTGAGAACTCGCCGCTGCGCAACGCGCCGCACACGGCTGCCGCCGTCGTGAATTCCGGCTGGGACCGGGATTACCCGCGCGAGCAGGCCGCCTTCCCGGTCCACCACCTGAAGCAGGACAAGTACTTCCCGCCGGTAGGCAGGATCGACGGCGCCGCCGGTGACCGGAATCTTGTGTGCTCCTGCCCTCCGCTCGAAGACTTCGAAAACTAAGGACTCCCGACATGTCTGAGAACTACACCGCTCTCTACGAGCAGCATAAAAAGGCCGGTGCATCCTTCACGGACTTCGGCGGCTGGCAGATGCCCCTGAAGTACGAGTCCGAACTCGCCGAACACCACGCAGTCCGCAAGTCCGCGGGCTTGTTCGACCTCTCCCACATGGGTGAAGTCTGGGTGTCCGGCCCGGACGCTGCGGCCTTCCTGGATTACGCGCTGGTAGGCAAGCTGTCCGCGATCGCCGTGGGCAAAGCGAAGTACTCGCTGATCTGCAACACCGACGGCGGCATCATCGACGACCTCATTACCTACCGTCGACCCTCTCCTGAGGACGGCGCGGACAAGTACCTGGTGGTCCCCAATGCGGGCAACGCCAAGGTGGTCGCCGCGGCGCTGCTGAAGCGCGCGGCCGGTTTCGACGTCGTCGTTGAGGACGTTTCTGCCGAGACGTCACTGATCGCGGTGCAGGGCCCGAACGCCGAAGCCATCCTGCTGACCCTGGTTCCCACCGATCAGCACGCGCTGGTCACCGATCTGAAGTACTACGCTGCGGTTGAGGTTGGGCTGACGTTCGACGGCGGCACCCAGGACCTGCTGCTGGCCCGCACCGGCTACACCGGCGAAGACGGCTTCGAAATCTACGTCCCGAACCTCGACGCCCCGGGCCTCTGGGAAGCATTGCTCGAAGCCGGCGAAGGCCACGGCCTCATCCCGGCAGGCCTCGCAGCCCGCGACTCACTGCGTTTGGAGGCCGGAATGCCGCTCTACGGCAACGAGCTCTCCATCCACGTCAATGCCTACGCCGCAGGGCTCGGCCCGGTAGTTTCCTTAGCTAAGGAAAGCGACTTCGTTGGTCGGGAAGCACTGACGTCGATCAAGGCAGCCGGGGTCGGATCCACCATCGGCCAGAAGCTGGTCGGTCTCAAAGGTACCGGCCGCCGCGCCGCCCGCGGACACTACTCGGTCCTCAAAGACGGCTCGCTCATCGGCGAAGTCACCTCCGGCCAACCGAGCCCCACGCTCGGTTACCCGGTAGCGATGGCGTATGTCGACGTCGAGCATTCAGAGCCGGGCACGACGGTCGAGGTGGACCTGCGCGGGAAGGCTGAGCCCTTCGAAGTAGTCGCGCTGCCCTTCTACAAGCGTCGGAAGTAGCCCCTACAGCGGGTGATCTTGAAAAGTTTTCAGTTAGTGAGAGAAGGAATCTTATGAGCAAGGTAGTTGCTGAATTGAAGTACTCGGCTGAGCACGAGTGGGTTGCCGCTGACGGTGAAGGGCCTGTGGGGATCGGGATTTCCGCGGTGGCTGCTGACGCCCTGGGCGACATTGTGTACGTGGACCTCCCTGAGGTTGGTTCCACAGTGACCGCAGGGGAGACCTGTGGCGAGGTTGAATCCACCAAGTCGGTATCGGACCTGTACTCGCCCGTGACGGGGGAGGTGACCGAGATCAACGACGCCGTTGTCACTGATCCCGCCCTCATCAACAACGATCCCTACGGCGCGGGCTGGCTGTTCAAGGTTGCTGCCACAGAAGAAGGGCCCCTCATGTCGGCCGAAGAATACGCTGCAACGAACGGTGGAGAACTGTGAACCCGGTATCCGTAACTGAGTACCAGCAAGTGGTGTCGGCGTCGCTGGACGCCCGGCTGTCAGAGCTGGATCCCGAGATCGCTGCGAAGATCGACGACGAACTGGGTCGCCAGCGCGACGGCCTGGAAATGATCGCCTCGGAGAACCACACGGCCGTTGCCGTCATGCAGGCCCAAGGCTCGGTCCTGACCAACAAGTACGCCGAAGGTTACCCGGGCAAGCGCTACTACGGCGGCTGCGAGCATGTTGACGTGATCGAACAGCTCGCGATCGACCGCATCAAGTCCCTTTTCGGGGCCGAGTACGCGAACGTCCAGCCACACTCCGGTGCGCAGGCCAACGCCTCCGTGATGCACGCCCTCATCAAGCCCGGCGACACCATCATGGGCCTGAACCTGGCTCACGGTGGGCACCTCACGCACGGCATGCGCATCAACTTCTCCGGCAAGCTCTACAACGTGGTTCCCTACGGCGTCCGCGAGGACACCCACACGGTGGATATGGCCGAGGTTGAGCGCCTGGCACAGGAGCACAAACCTGCGCTGATCGTTGCCGGCTGGTCCGCTTATGCGCGGCAGTTGGACTTCGCCGAGTTCCGCCGGATCGCCGACTCCGTGGGCGCCTACTTGATGGTGGACATGGCCCACTTCGCCGGCCTGGTGGCTGCGGGGCTGCACCCCTCGCCCGTCCCACACGCGCACGTCACCACGTCCACCACGCACAAGACCCTCGCCGGTCCGCGTGGCGGCATCATCCTCTCCAACGACGCCGACATCGCCAAGAAGATCAACTCGGCCGTGTTCCCGGGACAGCAGGGCGGACCGCTGGAGCACGTGATCGCCGGCAAGGCCGTCGCGTTCAAGATCGCCGCCTCGGAGGAGTTCCGTGAGCGTCAGGAACGTGTCCTCGCGGGTGCCCGCATCCTTGCCGAGCGACTGGTCCAGCCCGACGTCGCCGCCAAGGGCATCAGCGTCGTCTCCGGAGGAACGGACGTGCACCTGGTCCTCGTCGACCTCCGCAATTGCGAACTCGACGGCCAGCAAGCCGAAGACCGCCTTGCCACGATCGACATCACCGTCAACCGCAATGCTGTCCCGTTCGACCCCCGCCCGCCCATGGTCACCTCCGGACTGCGCATCGGCACTCCGGCGTTGGCGACGCGCGGCTTCGGTGAAGCAGCCTTCCGCGAGGTGGCCGACATCATCGCCGAGGCATTAATCGCCGACGCCGACGCGGACCTTTCCGGGCTGCGTCACTGTGTTGATGTTCTTGCGAAGGCGCACCCGCTGTACCCGGGAGTCGCGAACCTCGCCTAATCGGGGTTTTGGCTCGTTGGTGTTTTGTCCGGTTCGGGGGGTTGCTGCGGGACGTGCCGTTCGCGCGGCATGTTGTGCAGCGAAGCCCCGAATCGGCGAAGGGGGGTTTGGGGTCCGTTCCGTTTGTTGGGGGCGGGGCGGGTTCAATGTCGTTTTACTAGTGAGGAAATAGCCATGGCCGTTGGGGTCTTCGATCTGTTCTCTGTAGGCATTGGGCCGTCGAGCTCTCATACTGTGGGGCCGATGCGTGCCGGGGCGGTGTTTGCCCGTGAGCTTCGTGAATCCGGTGACCTTGAATCCATTGCCGGTTTGCGGGTTGATCTGTACGGATCGTTGGCCGCCACCGGTAAGGGGCACGGCACCTTCACTGCTGTCCTGCTGGGGCTGGAAGGATACGACCCCGAGGAGATCCTTCCTGACGAGGTGGAGGAGCGGTTGGCTTCCATTGCTGAGACGGGAAAGCTCAACCTGGCCGGTGCATCCGGTGAAGGTGTGGAGCTGCCGTATGCGGTGGAGGATATGGTGTTGCATCCGTTGACGGTGTTGCCGCGGCATACGAACGGGATGAAGTTCGCCGTGGCCGACGCTGAGGGAAACACCTTGCGGGAGGCGACGTTCTTTTCGGTCGGTGGCGGGTTCATTGTCCGGGAGGGTGAGGAGAACGCTGCACAGCAGGAGTTGGAGGAGTCGAAGAAGGAGTTGCCGTTGCCGTTCCGGACGGCGGCGGAGTTGTTGGGCCGGTGTGCGTCCAAGGGTTTGGGGATCAGCGACATCATGTTCATCAACGAGCGGGCGTCCCGGTCGGAGGAGGAGATCCGGGAGGGTTTGCTGCATATCTGGCATGTGATGGAAGCCTGTGTTGAAACGAGTTTGAAGCGTGAGGGTGTGTTGCCCGGTGGGTTGAGGGTCCGGCGTCGTGCTCCTGACTGGTTGGAGCGGCTGCTGAAGGAGGACAAGGACCGGAACGATCCGAAGTATTGGCAGGAGTGGGTGAACCTGATCGCCCTTGCCGTCAATGAGGAGAACGCCTCGGGTGGCCGGGTGGTCACGGCGCCGACCAATGGTGCTGCGGGGATCATTCCGGCGGTGCTGTATTACGCGTTGAATTATGCCCCGGGCATGGATCAGGCCTCCCAGGAGGATCGGGATGATGTGGTGGTGAAGTTCCTGCTCACTGCCGGTGCCGTGGGTGTGTTGTACAAGGAACAGGCCTCCATTTCGGGGGCTGAGGTGGGCTGCCAGGGTGAGGTGGGGTCGGCGTCGTCGATGGCTGCTGCCGGGTTGGCTGAGGTGATGGGTGGTACGCCGGGTCAGGTGGAGAACGCGGCGGAGATCGCGATGGAACACAACCTGGGGCTGACGTGTGATCCGATTGGTGGGTTGGTGCAGATTCCGTGTATTGAGCGGAACGCGATCGCGGCGGCGAAGGCGATCAACGCGGCGAAGATGGCGTTGTGGGGTGATGGGACGCACCGGGTGTCCCTGGATGAGGTGATCGTGACCATGCGGGAAACGGGCAAGGACATGTCCCATAAGTACAAGGAAACCGCGATGGGCGGCCTCGCCGTCAACGTCGTCGAATGCTGAACAACCAACAAGGGAAGAAACTCATGACACTCGCACCTGAAGGCCGTAAGTTGCTGCGCGTTGAGCAGCGTAACTCGGCGGTCCCGGTTGAACGCAAGCCCGAGTGGATCAAGGCCAAGGTCCAGATGGGTCCTGAGTTCGTCCAGCTCAAGAACCTGGTGAAGAAGGAAGGCCTGCACACTGTGTGTGAAGAGGCCGGCTGCCCGAACATTTTTGAGTGCTGGGAAGACAAGGAAGCGACGTTCCTGATCGGCGGGTCCGAGTGCACCCGGCGGTGTGATTTCTGCCAGATCGATACCGGCAAGCCGTCCCCGGTGGACATGTTCGAACCCACCAAGGTGGCCCGATCGGTGCAGGCGATGCAGTTGCGCTACGCGACCGTGACCGGTGTGGCCCGTGATGACCTGGCCGATGAGGGTGTGTGGTTGTACGCCGAAACGGTCCGGAAGATCCACGAACTGAACCCGGGCACCGGGGTGGAGCTGCTGATCCCGGATTTCTCCGGCAAGCCGGAGCACATCGCGGCGATCTGTGATTCCAAGCCCGAGGTGTTCGCGCACAACGTCGAGACCGTGCCGAGGATTTTCAAGCGGATCCGTCCGGCGTTCCGGTACGAGCGGTCCCTTGATGTCATCACGCAGGGCCGTGATCTGGGCATGGTGACCAAGTCCAACCTGATCCTGGGCATGGGCGAGACCCGGGAGGAAATCTCCGAGGCCCTGCGGGACCTGCACGCGGCCGGGTGTGATTTGATCACGATCACCCAGTACCTGCGCCCGTCCGAGCGGCACTTGCCGGTGGACCGGTGGGTCAAGCCGCAGGAGTTCGTGGATCTCCAGCACGAGGCCGAGGAGATCGGGTTCCTTGGTGTGATGTCGGGTCCGTTGGTGCGGTCCTCGTACCGGGCCGGGCGCCTTTGGGCCACCGCGATGCGGAAGAAGGGCCGGGACATCCCCGCCCACCTCGCCCACATTGCCGAGGGTATCCAGGACTCCGGCACCACCCGCCAGGAAGCCTCCACCATCCTCGCCGCCCACCCGCGTTGAAATCTCCGTCGGGGCCAACCCGGGGGCGGCCGGCCGCCGTCGGGCCTTAAGTAATGAAGCGGGGAGTATCGAACACCAGCGCATTTTTTGCTCAAGACGGGCACAATGTTCGCGCACCGAAGCCAAGGTCAGGACGATTGCGGCGAAATTCAGCGGTGCCCACTCCTTGGACATGCCCGGGGAAGGCGAGTACCCACACCCCCGCCATGACTGAGGTCTCGGACGGGGGACCAAGTAGTGCGGGTTCAAAAAGTGAGTAATGGCATCGCGAAGGTGGGTATTTTTCGCCCGCTGTTCGAAGGAAAAGAGGCGTACCCGGAAACGTAGCCACGGGCCCGCGCTTGGTTGAACCATTGGGGGCATCGCTTCATCCGACAACAACGGCCGGATGCTGGGGGTTGCGAGGCGGCTCCCCGGGACGTAGATCAACCAAGGAGTCTTATCATGCGCAAGCTTTCCAAGAAGAGCCGGGTCACCGCAGCCGTCGCAGGCGTGGCATTGGTAGCAGTAGGTGGCGGAGCCGCGTACGCCTACTGGACCACCACCGGTTCGGGCAACGGCACTGCGACCAACTCGGCCGGCGGCGGAACCGTCACGCTGCACGCTACGTTCAACGGCGGACTGGCACCGGGTAACCAAGTCGATGTGGCGTACACCGCCGACAACTCCACGTCGTCGAGCACCGTCGTCGGCGCCCTCAGCGCCAACGTCACCACCGACGTCGCCGGATGTCTTCCAGCCTGGTTTGAGGTCACTGCCGCCACCAGCAACAGCCCGGTCGCAGCCAACAGCACAGGGACGTCCGTGGGCAGCGGCGTGCTGAAGTTCAACGACAGCACCACGGTCAACCAAGATGCCTGCAAGGGTGCAGTCGTCACGGTCAACGTCACCAGCTTGTAGCCCCTGACCGCCGGGGACCACCTCGCGAGTGGTGGTCCCCGGCCTCCGTCTTTCTGCCCGCAGTACCGAACACGTCCGAAAAGAGCTTCCATGGACCACCGGCCACAGCGAACAACGCCGTTCCGCAAAGCACGAGTGCCACTCCGTGCGCTGATACTGGCGCTGGTGGTTGCCCTCGTCCCTGTGGCGGCTCTCGCGGCAAGCAGCGGGCAGGGCGCATCCCAAGGTGCCCCAGCCAAGGTTTCCAAAGGGATTGTGGTCACGCTGTCTCCCTCAAGCCGGACACTGGACCAGGGGCAGTCCACCACGTATACGGTGTCGGCCACGTCCACGGGAGGCTTCACGGGAACCGTCACATTCGCCACCAGCGGGTTGCCCACCGGAGCGGTAGCGGCGTGGCAACCGTCGTCGGTGGTCCTCACCTCCGGAAGCACGGCGCATGTGACCATGACAGTGCAGACGGCCCCCTCGACACCCGCCGGTAAGGCGGATTTCACGGTGAAGGGCAGCAGCGGTTCAGTGCAGGCTTCCGCGCCGGCGCAACTCCAAATCCTGGAGGTCAAGAGGACGTTTGACGTTTCGGGCTCGGTGGACGGATTGCTTGCGCCGGGAATCACCCGGCCGATGAATCTCCAGATCTCCAACTCCAACAACAAGAGCATCGCGGTGACCAACCTGACCGTGGCTATCAGCCGGGTGGTTCGAACCCCCGCGGCAGTCGCTGCCAATCTGGTCTGCACCACGGCGGACTACAAGATCACCCAATATTCGGGAACGTATCCGCTGACGGTTGCACCCGGCACCCGCACACTGTCGGAGCTGGGCGTGCCCGAATCCAAGCGACCACAAATTGCCATGCTCGACACATCCAAGCTCCAGGACGGTTGCAAAGGCGCGACCCTCCAGCTCGCATACTCCGGCACGGGACAGGCGAACTGACATGAAGACGACAGTCCGAATTCCCCGTATTCCCGGCAAGGGACGCCTGGCGCGAACTGCGGCTGCCACCGTGGCCCTCTGCATCCTCGGTGGTGCGGGTTCCGCCTATGCCTACTGGGTTACCACCGGAACCGGCAGCGGCTCAGCAACGAATGGCACCATGCAGGCCGTCACGGTGGACGCACTCGTCCCGGGCGATACCCTGCAGACCAGTTTGGTCCCCGGTGGGACTGCTGATGTCATCCTCCGCGCCACCAACCCCAATGCCCACCCCGTGACCATCTACGGTTTCGCGGCCAACGGCCCTGTGACAGCTGATGCGGCCCACCCCGGCTGCACCACGACGGGGGTGACCTTTACGCCTCCGCCGACACCCTTGGCGCCGGCAGTAACCATCCAGCCGAACACCTCCATCCAGCTCACGCTTGGCAATGCGGCCAGCATGAGTGCGGCGTCGGTGTCCGCCTGCCAAGGCGCTGCATTCGATGTTCCCGTCATTCTGGAGGTACGGAAGTGAGCCGGCTTCGTCAGACCAAAGGCAGGGTGGCGTCTTCGCCCGCCACCCTCGGGCGCTGGAACAGGATCGTCGTGATTGTCCTCGGAATATTCCTGGTTTCCTGGGGAGGGCCGGCTGCCAGCGCTTTCTGGGGTTCGGTCAGCAGCGGATTCGGGGCAGCCAAGGCCGACGCCGTAGCACAAGGCGCCAAGCCCACCACAGCCGTATCCGGAACCAGCGTGACGGTCACCTGGACTGCAAGCACGACGGCGGCAGGACGGCCCGTGACCGGCTACAGTATCGCCCGCTATGGTTCCGCGACCGGTGGCACTAAGGTCGCTGCCACCGGAACCTGCGGGACTTCGGTCGCAGGGCTGAGCTGCGTTGAGTCCAGTGTCCCCGCCGGAACCTGGTATTACACGGTGACTCCCACGCTTTCGCTGTGGCAGGGGACTGAAAGTGTGCGAAGCACGGCCACGACCCCCGTCACGGACACCACTGCACCTCTGGCACCCCTCGTCACGGCACTTCAGACGATTCATCAGGGCAACGCCGCCAATGTGCCTGTCAGTGGCACGGCCGAAGCCAATTCATCGGTTGTCCTGACCGTCAGTGGCACTGGCTCTGCTCCGATCACCCAGACGATCATCACCAACAGTTCGGGCAGTTGGACAGCAAATCCGGTTGATGTCAGGGTCTTCACTGACGGAACCATCAACTACTCGGCCCGGGCTACGGATGCGGCAGGCAACACCGGCGCCGCGGGAACGGCCACGTCCACCAAGGATGTCTCATCGCCGACGGTGACCGGCGTCCAGTTGACCAACGGCGGCCTCGCAGGAGTCGTGGATAAGGGCGACAAGGTAACGCTGACCTTCTCGGAGCCCTTGAACGCCAACACCATCTGCAGTGCCTGGAACAACAGCAGCACCGGCACCCAGACGCAATCCGGCAACGGAAGCAGCCAGGTGGTGGTGAACATCAGTTCCGGCAGCGTTCTCACGGTGACGGGTGCAGGTTGCCAGACGCTGAGGATCGGTAGCGTGGCCCTTGGCGGCGACTACACCTCCACAGCCTTGACGTTCGCCGGAAACAACGCCGCCGGATCAATCCTCCAGTGGAATCCGGCAGCGGGGGCGCGAACACTCACCATCACGCTGGGTGAGGGAACCGCGGGTACCAAGACAGTTCCTGCGACACTTCCACTCCCGACGCCGACCTACACCCCGGCCTCCGGACTGACCGACATAGCCAGCAACCCGTTGGTGGTCACCACAGTGCCGGGAACCGCCTCGCGGTTCTAACGCAGCACCCCGGAGCCCTTGGACAGAAAATGCCCCTTATCACGCGTGATGAGGGGCACTATCTGTCCACAATCCCGGAGTAGCCCAGCGGCCGGGGCGTAACCTTGAGACGGACGCCAGCGCCGTCGTCGTACGTTTTGATCCTTGCGACGAAAGGCGAGCCGCCCCCTTGAAGGCTGTAGCGGAAATATTCACGATGGGTCCTGGAAACAAGGACCACCATCCCGCCCTCCGCTGCGCCGTAGGTGTGTTTGTTCCGCTGATCACGCTGACGCTGATCGGACGCCTGGACCTGGCAGTGTTTGCCTCGTTCGGAGCCTTCACCGGAATTTATGGCCGCAACGAGCCCCACAGCATCCGCTTCCGCAGCCAGTTGCGCGCCGGCGGCTTCATGCTTTTCATCATTCTCCTTGCCACTCTCATGGCCCGCTTTGCGCAGAGCCCGGGGCTGGAAGGTGCCGCATATTCGTGGTTGCTGACGGCTGCGACCACCATTGTGGCCGGCGTGTGCTCCGTGGTGGTGGCTGCCTGGCGGCTCCGTCCGGGCGGTTCGCTCTTTCACATCTTTGCGTTCGCTGCCATCGCGTCCATCGCCGCCCAACCGCCTCTGTGGGAAGCGATGCTGGTATCGCTTCTGACCACTGTTTTTTGCCTCCTGATTGGCATGTCGTCCCGCGTCGTCAAGAGCCACCGGACACCGTGGAAACGTCCGCCTCCCATCCGTCACACCGAGGCCGAGCGGCGGGCGATCTGGCTGGAAGGCGGCGGTTACCTGATTGCTGCGGGCCTTGCGGGGACCATCGCGACGCTGGTGGGGGAGCGGCTCGGGTTCGGGCACACCTACTGGGCGATGGTTGCGGCCGTGGTTCCGCTGGTGGGCCACTCGACGCGCCACCGCGTGAGCCGCGGCATCCAAAGGATCGCAGGAACGGTGATCGGGCTGGTGCTGCTGGCCGGCATCCTGTGGCTCAACCCGGCGCCCTGGGCCATGGTCCTGGTGATCGCGGCGTGCCAGTTCGGCGCGGAAATGTTCATCGCCCGGCAGTACCTGGTGGCACAGGTCTTCGTGACTCCGCTCGCGTTGATTGCCACGTTGTTGGCGGCGCCGGTCGATCCTGCTTTGCTCCTCCGGGACCGCATCATCGAGACGGTCATTGGTGCCGCCGTCGGCGTCGCAGTGGTGGTGGCCCCGGCGGTCTGGCGGCGGGTGCGCGGGGGATTGTCCAGGGCCTGAGCGGGTTGACGTCAGCGGTGCGGCAAGTTATCGCCTAGGATCGATTGGTTAGACAAGCGAGATACATGTCTACCAAAGGACTGGTGATGAGCGACAAAAGTGAACGTCAGGGCTATTGGTACGGGCTGGAGAGCCGTAAGCAGATGGGCGCAGTGGACGTCCTGAATGCACTCAGGGACTATCGCTCCGCCGAGGCTGATATGCGCCGCCGAACGCGCGCCTCCATGGGAATGGGAGAAACCGATCTTCTAGCCTTGCGCTACCTCCTTGAAGCCGAGCGGGCCGGGCGCGATGTGGGACCCAAGGAGTTGGCCGTCCGTCTCGGTGTGACGTCGGCGTCCATGACCTCCCTGGTGGACCGCTTGGTCAGGTCCGGCTACGTGAGCCGGGAACCGCATCCAACCGATCGGCGGGCCCTCATTCTGCGGCCGACCCCGGGTTCCGACCAGGAGGTTCGCGGCACTTTGGGGGACATGCATGCGCGGATGATGGAGGCCGCGGAAACCCTGAGCGCAGAAGACACCGCCGTGGTGGTGGAGTTCCTCCGGCGCATGCGCGCAGCCATTGACAGCGTCGCAACCCCCTGACGTCCCGGCTGGACATAATTGATAAGTACACATATAACTAGATAGCCAAGCTACTTACTAGTGAATGTGTGGGAAGACGATGACAGTCGCGCTGCGTGAACCAAGTTCCACACCAGTGGCTGAGAATGACGTGCACGTTGTTACGGACCAGGTAATTCCCGTGGGACCAGTGCATTGCGGGGCGCACATGGCCATCTCCGCCGGACCATCCCATGACGCCATGAAGTGGGTTTCGGTAGAGCCCATCTGGCCGGAGTGGGCCTGCGGGTGCGGCTTCCGCATGGACATCGACGCCATTGATCCCGTGAGTGGGGTCTGGATCGCTGCGCTTCGCCGCCAGAGTCTCCAGCATGAGCTCGCTATCTCCCAGAACACTCTTGCCTTGGCCTTTAGGAAGGCCGTTGACGCCGGAGTCAACCCTCAGGCGCTTGCGGAGGTGGCCGGCGTTCCGGCCGCCGAGATCGAAACACTCCTGGCGTGACCACGCTTGACGTTGCGGCCGTCCGCCTTGATCGCGGGGCCGGGTGTTCAAGCATGGCGCAGCCAGGTGCAGTCCAACCAAGTGCAGCAGTGCTCGGCGGACGGTACCGTCTCGGCGGTCGGCTGGGCGGCGGCTCGGAAGCCTACGTCAATGAGGCCCTCGACCTCCGCACAGGAAAGCACGTGGCCGTGAAGATCTTCCGGGCAACGGATCCCTCCACAACGGACCTCGCCAAGGACTCGCCCTTCCGCCGCGAGGTGGACATCCATAGCAGGCTTCGCCACCAGAACATCGTCGCGGTGCTCGGTTCGGGCACGACGGCGGACGAGGACTCCCAGCGAAGCCGCAACTATCTGGTGATGGATCTGATGGACGGCAACGACCTCCGGTCCATCCTCCACGAGCACCCGGCCTCGCCCGAGCAGACGGTGGCGTGGATGAGCGGAATCGCCAGGGCACTCACGCATCTCCATCGCCGGGGGATCGTCCACAACGACATCAAGCCGGGCAACATCCTGGTGGATTTCCACGCGGACCCGGACGGTCCCGGGATCGCAAAGTTGACCGACTTTGGGATAGCCATCGACGGGCGCCATTCGGCGCCCAAATCGTCGTCGGGAACACCGCATTACTTGAGTCCCGAAGAGGTGTGCGGCGGCACGTCCACGTCGGCCAGTGATATCTACTCGCTGGGCTTGGTGGCACTTGAATGCCTGACCGGAACCAAAGCGTTCCCAGGCCCTCCTCTCGAGTCAATGGTTGCAAGGACTCTGGGGGAACCCCGAATTCCCGGTACGGTTCGGCGGCGCTGGTCCATGGTGCTTCATGCCATGACAGACCCCGATCCTGCCGGCAGGCCGTCTGCCAGCCAAACCGTCGGCATGCTCCGACGGCTCAGCTGGTAGCCAACAATCAGGTCGATAGCGGCATGCGTCCTTATGCCGAACTGGGTCCTACTTATGAAAGAGAGATGAAAAATGGGAATCATTGGTTGGATCGTTTTGGGTTTGATTGCTGGAGCCATCGCCAAGGCCATTAAGCCTGGCAAGCAGGGCGGCGGCTGGATCGCTACGCTGCTGCTCGGTATCGTCGGCGCAGTTCTGGGCGGTTGGATCGGCAGCGCGCTCTTCAACGTCGGCATCAATGAGTTCTGGTCGCTGTCCACATGGCTGCTCGCCATCGGCGGCGCACTGCTGGTCCTCATCATCTGGGGACTGCTTACCCGCAAGAAGGCCTAACCGCCTGATAGCCACACCGCCTGAACGCCACGAGGCCCCGACGCTGCTGCGTCGGGGCCTCGTGGCTTTCTGCGGTGCGGCGTCCAGCGGTGAAGTTCAGGGGTACGGTCAGGTGGCTGAATAGTCGAGGGCCAACTCGATGAGTGCGCCCCGGGATGTCGCCCACGAACTCGGCCAGGAACAACGCGGCAGTGGTGGAGCCGGCGTAGGGTCCGCCAGGGTTCCTTCAGTGTAGGGGTGGGACTGCGAGGATTCACCCAGTACAGGCGATCCGCGAGGCGGCCCCTGAGCGTAAGGATTGTGTTGTCCGCCGTGAGACGCTTGGGCGAAGCCCGGAAGGGGGGTTTCACCGTGCAGGCTTTCAGGGACATCATGAGCGCTGCGGATTCCGGCTGGGTCTACCCGCTCGGGGCCGTGTTCGTGGCGTTGTCCGCAGTCTTTCCACCCATTCCCACTACGTCCTTGTTTGTGGCTTTGGGGGCCCTGTCCGCCACCGACAACCTTCCCAACGGATACCTGTTGGTGGCCGCGATGCTGGCCGGAGCGGTTGCCGGTGACCTCGGTGCGTATGAATTGGTCCGGCGCCGGGACATGGCCACCTGGAAGATCCTCCAGGGCCCCCGGACGCAGAAGGCCCTGCATGCCTCCAGGGAGCGTCTATCAAAGCACGCCGCATCGTGGGTCCTGACGTCCCGGTTTGTCCCGCTGGGACGGTTGACCATGAACGTAGCCAGTGCCATCACCCCGGTGCCGCGTGGCAGGTTTATCCTCTATTCCGTCGCAGCGGGCATCCTGTGGTCCGCCTACTCTGTGGGGATTGGCGCCCTTTCAGGGCTTTTGCCGGGGCTTTCCACAGAGTTCGCCGTTGTCATCGCCATTGCCTTCTCGCTGCTGCTGGGCCGGGGAATCAGCGCCGCGGTGACGTGGTATTTGCAGTTGGACGACTGACTTATCCCGCCCGTGCTGCTGAAGAGACCCGCGCTACTGCAACGACGACGTCAGCCTGGCCAGATTGTCCAGAGCCACCTGGCCCACCGGTCGCCGCAGCCAGTCCTCCAACAGCAGCTCCGTGCTTGCTGCGCGGTAGCTGTCTTCGACCTCACGCATCCGGTCCACGATGGATCGACCATGGACCAGCACTGAGACTTCCATGTTGAGGCTGAACGAGCGGACATCCATATTGCTTGAGCCGATAACGGCGACGTCGTGGTCTATGGTGAAGTGCTTGGCGTGCAGGACCTGCGGGGCCCGGTAAAGGTAGATGCGGACGCCGGCCCGCAGCAGGACTTCGTAGTAGGAACGCTGGGCGTGGTAGACCATGGCCTGGTCGCCCACTTCCGAGACGAAAAGTTCAACGCTCAAACCCCGGGACGCTGCGGTGACGATGGCCAGTTGGATGGCTTCGTCGGGCACAAAGTAGGGGCTGGTGATGCTGACGCGGTGCTCGGCCTTGTAAATGAGCGTGGTGTAGAGCTTGAGGTTGTTGTCGTTGTCAAAGCTGGGACCGCTGGGCAGGACCTGGGCGTCGATCAGCTCCGGCTCCGACCCCAGGATCACCGGTGAAGTGTCCAACGGAAGCAGGGTCTGGGATTCGCTGTACCAGTCGGTGACGAACACCGCGTTGAGCTCCCGCACCGCAGGCCCCTCCAAACGCACCATCAGCTCATGCCATTGGAGGCCGCGTCTGATGTTCCGCTTCTTGTTGTAGGAGGCATCGATCAGGTTTTGGGAGCCGGTGTAGCCCACCCTTCCATCCACCACCACCAGTTTCCGGTGGTTCCGCAGGTCCGGGCGTTGCCATTGACCCTTGAAGGGGCGCAAGGGAAGCATCGCGTGCCACTCGGCGCCCATACCGTCAAAAGCCTGCAGCATGTCCTTGTATTTGGGGTCGCCCAGTGCTGCCAGGTGGTCGAAGAGCACCCTGACCGCAACACCGCGTTGGCGGGCCCTGGCCAGGGCATCGAAGAATGGAGAAGTCGTGGGGTCCAGGGACAAAATGTAGAACTCCACATGGACGTACTCTTCAGCGGTGTCCATATCCGCGATCATACGGTCGAAGCAACCCTTGTAGTCCTCCAGCAATTCGGCGCGGTTGCCGCCCACCATGGGCAGCGCGCCCAGCCTGAGGTTAAGTTCGACGGCGGAACGCAGCCAGGCGGGCCAGTCCTCACTGTGGCTGACTGCTGAGAGGCCAGGCGTGCGTCCAAGCATCAGCTCGTTGACGGCGCGTTGTTTGTCGCGCCGGGCCTTGGGGAGTTTGCCGCGGCCCACCAGCAGGAACGCCACCGTGCCCAAGTACGGGATGAAAATGATCGCCAGCACCCAGGCAATGGCCGACGACGGTTTCCGGTTGGCCGAAACCATCACCGCGGCAATTGATCCGAGCACGATATGGAGCGCCAACAAGATCAAGGCGGCGGCATCGGCGTCGGGCAGTAGTCCTTGCATGCCGCGCTACTTGGCGTTCTGCTGCGGGATGACCACTTTTTTGATGATCAGCAGGATGGAAGCCGTGGTGGGGCAGGCGATCAGCGCCCCCAGCAGGCCCAGCAGCGTTCCGCCCACCATCGCGCCGATGAGCACCAGGGAACCCGGGATGCTGATCGCTTTGCCCACCACACGGGGCGTCAGGATGTAGGCCTCGATCTGCATGTAGGCCAGCATGACGAGGAAGACAACCAGCGCCGTTGAGGGCGAGGTGAAAAGTGAAACCACGGTGATAATGGCGGTGCTGATCGCGCTGCCCACCAGGGGAATGAGGGTAATGGGGAATGCCAGGACGGCGAGTACAGCGGCATACCTGACCCCGGCCACGGAAAGGAGGATGAACGTGAAGACGGCATTCAGCAATGCCAGGATCGACATGCCGCTCAGGTATTTACCCACGGAGGCAATGATTGTTTCGGAGATATCGGCGAATGATTCCCTGCGTGATGCCGGCACCAGTGCATAGAGGCTGGATTTCATGACCTCGTGTCCGGCTACGAAATAGAGGGTCAAGACCACCACGAAGACCACGGCGAAGGTCCCGTTCACTACGTTGTAGCCAACCTGGACCGCTCCGCCGCCAATGGCCAGCCAGACATTGGGATCCGCCGCCGAGGTTTCCAGCCATTCCAGCAACGGAGTCAGTGCTCCGCCCAATGAACCGTTGACGTCCCGGAACCACTCTTGTTCACTCACGGCCTCGAAACTCGACGGCAGCACCCTGACCAGCGCCGCGCCCTCCTCCACCAGGATGGGGACCACGAAACGGATCAGCACAACCACGAGCACCAGGAAGCCAACCGCTACCACGAGCACTTCGCCGCCACGTGAGAGCTTCCACCTTTCCAGCCAACGGACCAAGGGATACAGGCCCAAGGAGATGAACAAGGCCGCGAAGATCAACGTCAGCGAGTACCGCAACGTGATGACGGCCGAACCCAAAGCCAAGGCAACCAGGACACCCAATGCCGTGATCAGGCCGAATCGGAACGGCCCGGCTTCCAACAGCGGAAATGCCTTCAATCGCGTCATGCGGTCCCTTTCGGCGGTATATGGATGGTGGGCCGTCGCGCGAATCACGCCAACGCGAGCTCCTTCAGGCGGGCGTACTCCGCCTCGGTAATGTCGCCAGCGGCAAGCAGTGCTTTGGCTGATTCGATTTGTTGGGTGGGCGTCGGCGCTCCAGCAACCTCCCGGATGTAATTTTCTGTTTCCTCCACTGACTCACGGACGCGTATTTCGCTGCGAAGCGCCATACCTTTCCCGCGCATGATGACGTAGATCAGGGCCGAGATAAACGGTGCCACGAACAGGCACAGGATCCACAGGGCTTTTACGCCGCCGCCCAGGGCTTTATCGCGGAGAAGATCCGAAATGATCTGAAAGAGGAGGATCAAATAGGCAATGAAGAAGAAAGCGACAATGATGCTCCACAACGATTCCAAAAAGTTCATGGTGTCTTTCCCATCGTTCGTTCGGCCCGGGGCAGGGCCGTCGTCATCCGGCAAGGGACCCGTTCCCCGGCGGGACCACAACACCATTCTCGATTCGCCCGGACCCGCCAGCGGCAGTCTGCGCTGGATCGGCAGCGATTGGGCAGAAAGATCACCCACTAAGGGTGAGCGGAGATTGTGAGGCCCGACGACGGGCGGCTGGGCTGGGTGCCCGCTCCGGTCACAAATTCCCCATAACCTGGCCGTTGCAGTTGGCGTCAAACGGTCGGTTACGCTGCTCAAAGCCACGCACCACCGCACGTTTTAGGGTTCCAATGACGCACTCTTTACCAACTCCTCCGGCAGTTGACCTCCCAACCAAAGCCAAGGTCACGCGAGGGTCGGAGCAAGCGCCCCATCACCATTCGGCAGCGGTCGCACTGGGGGCCTTCAGCATGGCGGCTGTCGTCGGGGTCTTCGCGCTGCTCGTGCACACACTCGCTCGACAGTCTCCGCGGATTGGCCCGGTTTACACGGGCTGGTCGGAAGCCGCCGCCGTCTCACCGATGACTGCCCTTCGCTGGTTCCTCAGCGACATGACCGAGCCCCTGTTCTGGGCTTCGGACCTCGCCGCACTTGGCCTGCTGTCAGGGGCCGCGCTGGCATGGTGGGCCGGACGGCGGGGGAAGAGTTGGGTGGGATCGCTCACCTACGGAACCGGCCTCTGGCCGTGGGTGCTGGCGTCGGCGTCGCTGAGCTTGCTCCTATCCAACCTGGCTTTCGGGTGGATGCTCGACGACGGGTGGCAGCCCACGTTCGTGCCTTTTGTTTGCGTCGCTCCCGCCATGGTCCTTCTCTACGGGGCCGGCTGGAAGACCTGTGTCACCGGCGCCGTTCTGGGAGCAGCCACCACAACGCCCCTGGCTTTGCTGTTCATTCCGGCCCTTTCGATGCCGCTCGGCCTGCCCGTGGTGGTGGCAAACGTCCTCGCGATGTCCGTTGGTTCTGTGCTGGCGTTCATGGTCGCCAGACGGTTGCCGTGGCTGGCACTGCACAAGCCGGGGCGACCGCCGGAACCGTGCCGGCCGCCGTCGGGCGTTCACGGCACCTTCCGCAACGATGCCGCGTGGGCTGCCCGCCGCGTCCTCAAGGACTTCACTGAAACGCACTTCTTCGCCAACGAGCTCGCAGCTATCGGCGTGATTCTGGCCGTCTCGGCGGCGTTCGTGCTCAACCCGGCGTTTCCGTCGTACGGAACCCACCTGTTGCCCCAAATACTGTTCGCCCAGGCGCTGACCTCGGCAATCGGCGTCGTCCTCTGGCAGCGCTGGTACCGCGACGGTGGGTGGGCGGCCACCTATGCGTCCGTGGTGTCCGTGGCTCCTGCCGCCGTCCTGGCCTACGGAGGCTCGTGGTCCGCGGTGGTGGGAGGCGCCGTGCTGGGAGCAGTCCTGGCGCCACCCCTTGCCCGCGTGGTTTCCGCTCGCCTGCCCGCCGGATTTCACCCGGTGATCGGCAACACGGCGGCCATGGCAGTGTCGACGGCGGTCGCCCTGCCGTTGCTGGGGCTGCTGCCGCACTAGCCTCTTTTGGCCTTCACCGTCAGCCGCCGACGTGATGGATCGTGAAGGCACTCAAGAACCCGACAGCGGCCGTCAGCCCCGTGAGGTTATGGTGCTCTTCGAAAGCCTCGGGAATCATGGTGTCCGCCAGCATGGCCAGGATTCCGCCGGCGGCGATCGCGGTGATGAACGCAATGACAGTCCCGGGGGCGTTCTCCAACGCGGTGTAGCCGATGAGCGCCGCGAGTCCGCTGAACACAGCAATGCCGGTCCACGTGCCAAAGACGTAGGCAGGGCTTCGCCCGGCCTTTTTCATGCCGGCTGTGCTGGACAAGCCCTCGGGAACATTGGAGATAAAGACGGCGGCCAGCATGGCGGGGCTCACCGCCCCGCCGGCAAGGAGGCCGACGCCGAGCACCACCGATTCGGGAATGCCGTCAATCAGCGCGCCCACGGCGATGGCCGTTCCACTGCCGGGGCTGTCCTTTTCGGACGGCTGGGGTCCGGAGGAGCGTTTCCGATGTTTGGCGCCGGCGCGAGCCAGCAGAACGTTCGAGCCCACAAAAATCAGCGCACCGAGGAGGAAGCCCAAGATGGTGGGGATCAATCCGCCGCCTTGGACGGCTTCGTCCACCAGTTCGAAGGCAAGGGCTGAGATCAGGACGCCAGCGCCGAAAGCCATCACCGTGGAAACAACCTTGGGCGGGACTTTCCACAGCCAGGCAATGCCCGCGCCGAGAACCAGGGCTCCGCCTGCCAGTGTTCCCCACATCAGGGCTTGCAACCACATCGGCATTCTTGTGCCCTTTCCTTTGCCTTTCACGTGCCCCATGAGTGTTTCATATGGGGTTGGTGGGGCTGTGGTGAGTCTTGAGGTTTTCCTGAGGAACTGTTGCGGGTTTGCAGGATTAGTTCTTGATCCAGCCCCGGCACAGTAGTTCTTGTCAGCCAGAGAGGCTGGAAGAAACGGCCGGCCGGACCCGCGGTGGCCTCCCGAAAGGACCATACTCAGATGGCCATCAGCCTCAAGACCACCTCCGGCAAAATCCTCGCCTCCGTCGCACTGGTCGGCACCGCAGCCGCCGTCGCCGGCATGGGAACCTACGGTGCGTTCACCTCATCGACCTCCGCGTCACAGGCTGTCACCGCAGGTACGGTCACCATCGCCCTGGGCGCCCCCGGCCCGGCCAACACCCTCAACGTCCCCATCGCAGGACTGCTGCCCGGAGACAAGGTCGAAAAGCTCGTCACCCTGGCCAACACCGGCAACTCGGACCTGAACAACGTCACCCTCACCACCTCCGCCGGGGCCACCGGATCCCTGCTCACCACCGACGTGACCAACGGTCTGCAACTGACCATCGAAAACTGCTCCGTGGCTTGGACCGGCACCGCAGCCCCCTACACCTGCACCGGAACCAAGAGCACCGTCCTGGCCTCCGCCCCGGTCATCACCGCTAACAAGGCCCTGGCCAACCTGACCGCACTGACGTCCGCCAAGACCGACAACCTCAAAATCACCACCGCGTTCCCCACCAGCGCGAACAACGACTTCCAAGGCGCCACCTCCACCATCGCCTTCTCCTTCACCGGCACCCAGCGCACCGAAACCACCAAATAACACCCACCCCGCTGACCCCCAACAGGCAGCCCGCGGTAACACCGGGCAGTCAGCTGCGATTGCCGCAACAGAAACACCATCAAGCCCCGCCGGGCCTGGTCGGGCGCCCCCCTGCCCGATCAGGTCCGCCGGTATTTTCCCGGCAGCCAATATTTCCGGGCCAGCTGTACTAATGAGTACGCCGGATCCCTGGTCACACCCTGGTCCTGAGCCAGCCTTGAGGACTTTCCGCAGGAAGCCGGAGCCGGGCGATGCAGGCTTCGATGCAGGCTCGCCCCGGAAGCCGATCAACACCCGGAAGGAACGCCAGGACAATGA
Source organism: Paenarthrobacter sp. OM7 (assembly GCF_029873575.1). Lineage (NCBI taxonomy): Bacteria > Bacillati > Actinomycetota > Actinomycetes > Micrococcales > Micrococcaceae > Paenarthrobacter > Paenarthrobacter sp. OM7. The sequence goes on along the minus strand of NZ_CP123579.1, from coordinate 4,419,513 downwards.
GCACCCTCAACAGCACCCCCAGCACGGGCATCAAGGCAGCCGAGGTCACTACCTGCCACATCCCGGGCGAAGACCAGCGGGTGAAAACCCAGATCATCACCACTGGCGCCCCAGAGCCCCAAGCAGCACCTGGTGAGTGACTGGCGGGCAGTGATGAGTCACGCTGAACCACACCCGACACCATCGGAATCTGTTCTGGAGGCGTGCACGCTACAGGCGCTGGCTGAGGAGTTGGACGACTCTGCGCCGGCCATCAGCTTCCTCTCCACATACCTGTCCATGCTGCCGGGCAGGATCCTTAGAATCTCCACGGGCCTTTGCCTGCGCGATGCCGATGCCAGTATGGACGCGGTCTTGAGCCTCAAGATTTCCTCCGCCATGGTGGGGGCCTTGGAAACGGAAAACCAGTGCCGGGCCCTTGAAATCATGATCCGGGGCGACCATTTCGATTCCGCGGTCCTGGCACTTCCCGCGCTGCAGAACTCCACGGACCGCTTCTTCGCGGAGGGTCCGCAGCTGCTCGTGAAAGCGCAAGGGTCACTGCGGCAGGGCCAAGGGCAATGAATCCCGGGCGGTGAGCCCCCGGTGGTGAGTCCGCGGTGGTGAAAAGGAGTTAGTGGTGGGTCGGCACGGAGGTGTCGGCGGCTTTGACCTCATGCGGCACCAGGAACAACGCGGCAACGGCCAGGACACCGGCACCTGCAAAGACGTAGAAGCCTGCAGGGTAGGCGATATTCGCGGCCACCAGGGTTCCGGTCACCGCAGGACCAACGATCGCGCCCAACCTGCCGACCCCCGCAGCGAAGCCCAGTGCAGTTCCGCGGAGCCTGGCCGGGAAGAGCTGGCTGACCCAGGCATACACCAGCACCTGGGAGCTGAAGACAAAGACTCCCGTCACGAAAACGGCCGCGTTGAGCAGGAATTCGTTCTGGATCTTGACGCTGAGGATGGCAAGCAACACCGCCGACAACCCGAACCACAGCAGCACGATCTTCTTGGTCCCATGCTTATCGGCAAGGATTCCGGCGACGAACAGCCCCGCCACGGCGCCCACATTCAGGACCAGCAACAGCGTCAGCCCGGTGCTCACGGGATATCCGGCGGCAGCCATCAGTTGCGGCAGCCACGTATTCAGCCCGTAGACCAACAGCAGCCCCATGAAGGATGCAATGCCAATACCAACCGCCACCAGAGGATAGGGCTTCTGCAGGAGGTCGCGGAAGCCGGTCTTTGGTTTGGTACCGGCAGAATGTTCGACGGCGGCCGTCGCCTGTGCGGATCCGCCCGCCTTGGACTCGCCCTCGTTGGCAGGAGTTGCTTCCGGGAGGGATTCGGGCAACTTGGCCCACAGGAATGGCAGCAGTACCAGCCCAGCCACGCCACCGATGATGAACATGAGCCGCCAGTCGGGAACAATGAAAATGGCCAACAAGGCCGTGGATACGGCGCCCACGTGGTACCCGGTCATGGTCCGGGTGGTGGACTTTCCGGCTGATCCTGCTGGTGCGTAGTCGTTCATGTATGCCAATGCCGCCGGAAGGCAGGCGCCCAACCCTAGACCGGCCAGCAGGCGGAGCAGTGAGAAGACCGCAACGTTCGGGGCGAAGGCAACGCCGATGGTGAACAGCGAGAAGCCTGCCACGCAGGCGATCAGGAGTTTCCTACGGCCAAACTTGTCCGATAGCGGCGCGATGAACAGCGCCCCGAGACCAACGCCAACCAAGGAGATAGTGGCCGCGAAGGTGGCTCCGACCGCGTCGAAGCCCAGTTCACCGGTCTTGATGAGTGTGGGGATGACAGTTCCGAGAACCACGAGGTCGAAGCCGTCCAGAACCATGGCCAGCCAGCACAGCCAAACGGGCCATTGGGAGCGGCGGGCAGATGACATCGTTGGCATAGCGTCCTCGGTACTTCGTTGTTGTTGGTCTTGGCTGATCGATTCCAGAGCCAAAGAACGTTCGGTCGGTCATGAGAGTTGTATCACCGTCTGATGTTGTGTGGCACACGTTCTACCATTGAATGGAAGGCGTCTGCAGGCATGGATGTCACCCACTCTCCACAAAGCCGGCCCCCTGACCAGCAAGCAACCGACCAGCAGGCCCCCTGACCAGCAAGTAACCGCCCAGCAAGCAACCGACCAGCCATCAAAGGAGCGCATCGTGGCCAACTCAGCATCCGGAGATTCCGTGGTTGACCGCGTAGTGCGGGTGATAGAAGCCTTTCCTGAGGGGGTAACCTCGCTGCAATTGACCGAGTTGGCTGACCGGGCCGGGCTCCCGCTATCCTCGGCGCATCGATTGGTCCGCCAACTCTCGGAGCACGGGTTGCTGGATCTTGGTGCCGGCGGGACGGTGCGCCTGGGCCTGCGTCTGTGGGAACTCGTCAACCGCAATTCGCCTACCTTGGCCCTCCGGCAAGCTGCCATGCCCTTCATGGAGGATATCCAGCAGGTCCTGAACCAGAACGTGAACCTTGCCGTGCTGGAAGGGTGGGAGGCGCTCTTCGTGGAGCGGCTTTCGCGGAGGGGATCAGTGGCCAACCGGGCCAGGATCGCCGGAAGGATGCCTGTCCACATCTCCTCGGCAGGGCTGGCCCTGATGTCCCACCAATCACGGGAACTGCAGGCGGAGTACCTCGAACAATTCGAGGATCCATCCGGGAAGGTGACTGCCGACGTCGTGCGTCATTTCCTGGCCGAAACGGCCCAGCAGGGATACGCGCAGCTCGCGGGTGTTGTGGATCCTGACACGTGGGGCATTGCCGTTCCTGTGATGAATGGCAAGCGTCGGACCGTGGCGGCACTGGGTGTCGTGGTCCCGCTGGCTGAGATGAGGCTGCAGGCGCTGGTACCCGCGCTCCAAACGGCAGCCCGCGGCATCGGACGCCAACTGGGTGATTGATGGAGCTTCCGTTCAACGGAATTGCTGTAACGCCAATCACCCGTCGCGGGCCACACTGATTCCAGATTCATCCCGCTTCAGAGCAAGCCGGGATCCGCAACGAAGCGAGGAACAACCATGGTACGCACACCCATCAGCACCCAAGTGGCCATTATGGGCGCAGGCCCCGCAGGCCTCATGCTCTCCCATTTGCTGGCCAAACAGGGCATCGAGTCCGTAGTGGTGGAGATCCGCAGCCGCAAGGACATCCAGGAGACGGTTCGCGCCGGAATTCTTGAGCACGGGACTGTGAACTTGTTGGTGGATTCCGGCGTCTCCGACCGGGTGCTTCGCGAAGGCGACCGGCACGACGGCATCGAGTTGCGGTTCAATGGCGAGAGCCACCGGATCAACTTTAAGGAACTCGTCGGCGAATCGGTCTGGCTGTACCCGCAAACTGACGTTTTCATGGACCTCGCAGCGAAGCGGGAGGCCGACGGCGGCGACGTCCGGTACAGCGTCACGGACACCACGGTTCACGACCTCGAAGGCAAGCCAAAGGTGTGGTTCACGGACGCCGACGGCCATGAATTCGAAATCCAGGCCGACTTCCTGGTGGGAGCTGACGGATCCCGCAGCCACTGCCGCTTCCAGATCCCCGAGGCCGACCGAAAGTGGTACTTCCACGAGTACCCTTTCGCATGGTTCGGGATCCTCGCCGAAGCTCCGCGCAGCGCCGACGAACTGATCTACGCCAACTCCGAGAACGGATTCGCCCTGATCAGCCAGCGCACCGAAACTGTGCAGCGTATGTACTTCCAGTGCGATCCCAAGGACAACGTGGCCGACTGGGATGACGAACGCATCTGGAACGAATTCCGCAAGCGCGTCAACGGCAACGGGTTTGAGCTCAAGGAAGGGCCCGTGCTGGAGAAAATGGTCCTGCCGTTCCGCAGCTTCGTCCACACCCCCATGCGTTACGGCAACCTCTTCCTGGCCGGCGATGCGGCGCACACTGTTCCACCCACGGGAGCCAAGGGCCTCAACCTGGCTATCCATGACGTCAAAATGCTCTTTGAGGGCCTCGACTCCTTCTACTCCAAGGGATCCACGGCGCTGTTGGATTCGTACAGCGACCGTGCTTTGGACCGCGTATGGAAGGCCCAGCACTTCTCATACTGGATGACCTCCATGCTGCACACGGTGCCGGGTGCCGACGACTTCGACCGCGCCCGACAACTCGGTGAACTGCACTCGGTGGTGACTTCCGAGCACGCTAAGGCATACCTCGCAGAGTCCTACACAGGCTGGCCCGCCTCGCGCTAAGCCCGCGGATTTGCCGGGCGAACCGTTCAGCAAGCGCTTGACGGTGGCTCATCTCCTGATGGCGATGGGTCGCCGCCCCCGGAGCAAGGTCGGGCCCTTGGCCTCTTCCCCCCAGTTGAACCCGGGCCTCCTATGTTCTGTGGGGTGTGTGGTGGTGGTTGCGTCGGGGTGTTTGGTGTGGGTCGATGTGGGGTGGGGGGATGAACCAGGGGATGCCGGTTTTGATGTCGATGCGCCATTGTTCTTTGTGGATGAGGTGGTGGTGGTGGCTGCAGAGCAGGGTGCCGTTGTCTGTTGAGGTGGTGCCGCCGTTGGACCAGTAGGTGGTGTGGTGGGCTTCGCACCAGGGTGCGGGCATGGTGCAGTCGGGGAAGGCGCATCCTTGGTCGCGGGCGGTGATGGCTTTGCGGATGTGGGGTGGGAAGATCCGGGTGGTGCGGCCGATGTCCAGGATGCGGGAGTCGCTGCCGAGCAGGACGGGGAGGATGTCGGCGTCGCAGGCGATTTTGCGGATGGTGTTCGGGTGCATCGGGCCGGTGAAGGTCGCGGTGCCTGTCCCTACCCCGGCCCCGGTCCCTATCCCAGTTACTGGTGCTGCCCCAGCCCCTGTCCCTCTCCCGGTGCCTGTCCCTATCCCAGCCACTGTGCCGGTGCCGGTGCCGGGGTTGTGCTGGTTGTGGACTTGTTCGAGGAGTTCTTGGTATCCGATGGTGACGGTGAGTTGGGGTGGGAGGCCGCCGTTGGCGGGTAGTTTTTCGGTGCGCATGGCGAGGCTGCAGGCGCTGGTGAGGCCGTTGAGGAGTTTCTGTGGGCGGCTGCGCCGGTCCAGGTCCAGGTCCGGGCTGGTGCCTGTGCCTGTGCCTGGGCCGTTGTGTGGGTTGTTGTGTGGGGTGTCCCCGGTTTCGGTGTTTTCCGTGGTGCCTGTGTCGGGGGTGGTGAGGCGGGGGTTGGTGGCGACGTTCATGGCGGTGGTGAGGATTTCGTATTGTTCGTCGGTGGCGAAGATTTCGAGGTGGTGGAGTCCGTGGCGGCGTCGGCGGCGGAGGAACACGCCTTGGAGTTGGCGGAGGATTTCTTCGGTGGGTTCGGGGCCGTCGTGGTCGATGGCGTCGATCCAGCGTTTGGCCATTGTGGTGACGAAGTCCGGGTCGGTTTCGACCGCGGTGGTGGTGAGGGCGTGTTCCATCCGGGTGAGGGTGTCCTCGTCGGTGAGGTTCCGGACTTTGTCCAGGGCGGTGCTGATGATCGAGGCCGAACGGGAAGGCACCAGTGCGGAACCAACCGCTTGGGAGAGGATTGCGTGGCGGGCCGGGATGTTCTGCCCGGTGATCCCGGTTTGGGGGAGGACGTCGGGTGCGAGGGCGAGCCGGCGCTTGGCTTCTCCGATGCCGATCCGCAACCGTGCGCGCAGGAACTGGGCCGCGTTCCGGTACCCGTCATCCAGAACACTGACCTTGGCCTCCGATGCCCAACGTGCTGATCCTGTTTCACCATCGGTCGCCGCAGCGGTGTCGGTGCCTGGCTCTGGTTCGGTCCAGCCGGTCCGCCATTGCGGTGCAGCCGACGAGGACCCCGGACCGGCCTGTAGAGCTTCGGTCCGGGTCCGTTCCACAGCCTGCGCCGCGACCACCTGCAAGTACTCCACCGACCGGGCGATCTCCTCGACCTTGCCGGCAAAATCAGCCGCTGCAACAAACCCAAACAGCCGCGCCTCACTGGCAGCTATCGATCGCAACGCGTCGGCTGCGGCGGCACCCTCAAATAGCGCCGCTTCCAATGTGGGCACGTCAGGTAATGACGGCTCGGCGGACAACGGGCCCCGACCTTCCCCTGGCGCGGATTTCGATCCCGCGGTCAGCGCCGCCCTTCTTGGCATCACTGGCGCGGATGCCCCGGGTTTGGGCCACGCCTCAGGCACCTTTGGGGGCGCAGATCCCCGGTATTCGCGCGAGCCCGCGGACACCGCCGCCTCCAGCAATGCCTGAGGCAGAGGTTCACCGGGAGCGGGCAACGAATCGAGTCGAGGAAGCAGCCCGGAATTCCGGTCGGTAACAGCATCGCCGGCTGCCGGCGTCGGGCACGTGCGGACAGCGGGTCCGGTAATCGAGTCCAGAGAGAATGATGACATTTGAGGGGCGCCGGACGAACCTGCCCGCCGCGCCACGATCTGCCCTATGCCATCCATAAATCAAGCCTGTCACGATGGCTTGACCGCTATAAGCCCTCATCTGCGCTATGTGGAAAACTACCGTCGGAGGCTCCTCCAATACCTGCAGGCCGCCGTTAGAAGGCTCTTATCCGGCGACTCCGGTTTGGTGGTCGATGCCTGCTTGGTCCACCTTTCGGTGGAAACGCATGCCGGCCTTTCCGCCGACGATGGCGCCCAGAAGCGGGACGATCAAGGCGATGACGAGCCCGATGATCCCGCTGGCAGTCATCAGGCTTCCGTCGAGGGGAATCTGGGGTGCGCCGTTGAGGTCATCGAGGATGTTGAACTGGTTACCTGCTACTGTCGCGAGGATCGCCACGAGAATGGCGACAATAATGCCCCACAACCACACAGCGAGCCCTTGCTTCGCACCATCGAAGCGGGCCATCCGGCCGGCGACGTAGCCGCCACAGTAGTAGGCCAGGAACAGGACGACTGCCAGCACGATTCCACCGACGACCCCCAGGGTTTCTGCGTTCTGCCGGGCCTGATCTGCTGCCTGACCGGCGCCTGACGGGTTCGCCGCTCCTACGCCAACCCCGATGGCCGTAGCCAAGGCGGTGAGAAGGACGGTCATCCCGACGGCCGTTAGCCAGCCAAAGAAGGCCGAGCCCCATTTGATGCCGCCAAAACGGTCCTTTTCCGCCCGGACGACCTCGTCCCTGCGGGCTTTGGGAGTGCTTGATCCCGAGTCATATCCATCAACCATGTCAGCTCCTGATCCGGTTGCCTGAACTTTGGTAAACCAAGCAAAACACCATCTTCAGCTAGAAAGCAAGGATGCTTACTAAAATGCTGTTACAGCAGTGGCGAGGGCAGGCCACGGCCAGCCCGCCAAGGATTGCGGCGGGTAGCACACAAGCGCACGACGGCGGCAGCTCGCCGTTGTGCGCTGCCCGCGCGTCTGACGCTTCCCGCGCGCCTGAGGCTTCCCGCATATAGGGATGGAGGGCTGTTCCGTGGGAGAATCGGAGACATGGAAGCCACCACCGCAGGAGCCCGGACACTCGAACGCGGACTCAGCCTGATCGACTGCGTAGCGGCCGGCTCTCACCGGCTGGAGGACATCACCAAAGCCGCAGGACTCAGCCGATCGGCCACCCATCGCATGCTGACCTCCTTGGTAGGAGCCAAGTATCTGAGCCAGTCGGAGGACAGGAGCTACCACTTGGGCGTGAAACTCCTGGAGTTGGGCACGCAAGCACAAACCAGCATCGACTTGCCGGGGGCCGTGCAGCAAGTCCTCTCCGATATTGCCCGCATCACCTTGGACGCTACCCATCTGGGAATACTGTCCGGCGATGAAGTGGTCTACCTGGCCAAGGCCCGTGGCCACCGGGGCTTCGAGATGACGTCCTATCCGGGCGTTCGCCGGAAGGCCCAGACTACGGCGCTGGGCAAAGTGCTGCTGGCCGAGAAGAGCGACGCCGAGGCGATCAAAGCCTTTAACCACACCATCACGCCAACGCCGCTCTCCATCAGGACGGCCGAAGAATTCCTGGCCGCGCTGCATGAGGCCAAGCACAACGGCTATGCCATGGATGACCAAGAGAACGAACTCGGAATCACATGCCTTGCCATCGGGATACCTGACTTGAGCGGGGCCATGGCTGCCGCCGTGTCAGTCTCAGCCCCAAGTGTCCACATGAATCCCGAGCGTATCCAATCCCTCGTTACGTTGCTGCAGAAGTTCCAGCCGGAGCTCACAAGTTGCCTGCCGCCGGGGTTCGAAAGGGCCTGGATCTAGTGCTGTTGAGCCGCGCAGGGAAGGGCCGGACCCGATCCCTGCTACCGGGTCACGGGTTCTGAAGCGTCCAGCAAACCAAGCTCATGGCGCCGTGGCATGCCTTCCCAGTCGCCGGGCACCAGGCAAGCGAAGGCGCCTGTCCGCACCGCGGTGCGTAGCCGGTCTTCCACGGAGGCTCCGGCAAGGAGGTCGGAGATGTATCCGGCCACAAATGCGTCTCCTGCACCGACGGTGTCCACGGCGTTGATGCGTACTGCGTCTTGACGGTATTCGGCGCCGTCGATCACACCGACGCAACCGAGCGGGCCGTTCTTGATGACTACCTGCTGTGGTCCCATTGCTGCGATCTTGCGTGCGAGTTCGAGGGAGTCCGGGCCGCGGCCCACTGCGATTGCGGCTTCGTCGTCGCCGGCGAAAACAAGGTCTGCCAGTTCAATGAACGTGCGGAAGACCGGCCCGGCCTGGCCCTCTGTCCACAGCGCAGCGCGGTAGTTCAGGTCGAAGGAGACGGTCACCCCGGCTTCCCGCGCCACGGACGCCGCGTACAGCGCGGCTTCACACGCTGATTTGGAAAGGGCGGGCGTGATTCCGGTCAGGTGCAGGAGCTTCGCATTCCGGATGGTGTCCGTCGGGATGTCCTCCGGAGCCAATCTCGAGCCGGCACTGCCTGAACGGTAGTACCAGACCTTGAGGTGTTCCAAGGTGCGGCGTTCCTTGATCATCAGGCCTGTGGGTGCCCCACGATCACGAATCCCCATGGTTGCGACTCCTTCGGCAGACACCTCGCGGAGCACCAAATCGCCGAGGCTGTCCTGCCCCACGCGTCCGAGCCAGGTCACGCTGGTGCCCAGGCGCTTCAATGCGATGGCGACGTTGGTCTCGGCCCCGCCCATGCCCAGCCCCAGCGAGCCGGCATGGGCCAAGGGCCCGGGTGTCTCGGCTTTCATGAGCGCCATGGTTTCGCCCATGGTCACTACGTCGGTGTAGGTAGTCACTTGGCTGCCCGCGCTTCCACGGCGTCGGCTACAAGGTGGCTGAGCTTCGATGCCCGCGCGGTCAGCTCCGTCAGGCTTCCGCCTGAGAAAGCATCGCGCAGCAGAGGCCCGCCGAGGCTGACGGCCAGGGCGCCGGCCGCAATCCACGCCGGTGCGTCGTCGATCCCGATGCCTCCGGAGGGCACAATCCGCATCTCCGGAAACGGCCCGCGGAGTTGGTCGACGTACCCAATGCCCACGGCCGAGGCGGGGAAGAGCTTCACCGCTGTGGCGCCGGCGTTCCAGCCGGCCAGCAGTTCGGTGGGCGTCAGCCCGCCCGGAAACACCGGGATGTCACGCTCGACGGCGGCACTCACCACTGCGGTAACCATCGCCGGGGTGACCAGGTAGTCCGCTCCGCAGTCGAGGGCCTGCAGGGCTTGGTCCACGGTGGTGATGGTTCCGACGCCGATCTCGGCGTCCGGGCCGAAGCGTTCCTTGAGCCGGGGCAGTTCCTCGAAGACTCCTTGGGTGCTGAGGGTCAACTCGATGGAACGGACGCCTCCGCGCACCAGGGCTTCGATCACGGGGGCGTACTCGCGGGCGTGGTGTGCCCGCATGACGGCCACCACGGGATTGGCTTTCAGGATCGCGGAAGAAGCCGGCCGGTGCAGTTTGCCCGCTGGTTGGATGGTGCTCATCGGGCCAGCCACCCACCGTCGACCGGAAGAACAACGCCGTGCACGTAATCTGCGGCAGGGGAAGCCAGGAACACCACCGCGCCGGCGAGATCGTGGCCTGATCCCCATCGGGCGGCGGGGATACGGCTGGAGATCTGCTCATGCCGGACGGAGTCGGCGAGCAAGGCCTGGTTCATGTCCGTGGCTATGTACCCCGGGGCCACGGCGTTGACGTTGACGCCTTGTGGGGCCCACTCATTGCACAGCGCCTTGGTCAGCTGGGCCACTGCACCCTTGGACGCCGCGTAGGCCGGAACCCGCAATCCGCCCTGGAACGTCAGCAGGGATGCCAAATTGATGATTTTGCCGTTTCCGCGCTCCACCATGGCCTTACCGAAGCCCTGGCAGAGCTGGAACACTGCCCGGGTGTTGATGTTCATGACCGCATCGAAGTCCTCCAACGGGAACTCCACGGAGTCATGGCGGATCTGCGTGCCGGCGTTGTTGACCAGGATGTCGATCCGGTGCTTCGCCAGCGTCGTTTCGATCGCGTGCGCCACCGAGTCCTGGCTGGAGAGGTCGATGGCCGTTGCTTCGGCAGTAACGCCTGCCTCCGCCGCAGCCTGGGCCAGTTCCGGAGCGAGTGGACCACGTTGCAGCGCAACAAGGTTCGCGCCCGCCCGGATCAGGCCCAGGGCGATCCCCAGGCCGATGCCGCGGGAAGCTCCGGTGATGGCCGCCGTCGACCCTGTCAGGTCAAAAGGCGCGCGCGGCGCCGCTGCTGTGTCTGTCATGCTTCTCCCTTGCCGGGGACGGCTGCCGTAGCCGGCCCAACGAATACTTTGAGGACCGCTCCAGCGGTCATGGCCTTGGTGAATGCGGCCCGGGTTTCTTCGAGCGGGAAGACCTCCACAGGGATCCGTCCCAGCCCAAGCTCGCCGCCCTCGATGAGCTTGACGGCCCGTTCGACGTCGGCCCGCGTGTAGACGCGGACGCCCACCACCGTGTTTTCCGCAAAAGTCAGGGCCTGCAAATCAACCTCGACGGGCTTCTTGTAGACACCCACCAGCACGATGGTGCCCAAGACGCGAACTGCCTTCGGCAGCAGTGCCGCCACGGAGGGGTGGGCGGCCGAATCGAACACGATGTCCGCGCCGTCCCCGCCCGTTGCCCCCAGGATCGTGTGTACCGGGTCGGCACCCGAAGCAACAGTGTCGAAGCCAAGCTCCTCAGCCACCAAACGGCGCTCTTCGGAAGGCTCCGAAATCAGCACGCTGCCGGCCCCTTCAGCCCGGGCAACAAGGGCAGTGAGGATGCCTATGGGACCCGCGCCGAACACCACCACCCGCTCTCCGCCCTTGAGGCCGGAACGGGAGACGGCATGTACTGCCACGGCCAGCGGCTCGGCCAGCGCGGCTTCATGCAGCGGAACAGCCGAGCTGACGGGAATGAGGGTCTCTGCCGGCAAAGCCACGTACTCGGCCAAGGACCCGGCGACGTCGATCCCGTACAGCTTCAGGCTGCGACAAACATGAGTGTCCCCCTCCCTGCAGGGATGGCACTTCCCGCAATGGATCAAGGGCTCCACCGTCACGCGGGTGCCCGCCGCAGGGCCTCCAGCGGCAGCGATTTCCACGATGCCGGTGATTTCATGGCCCATCACCACGGGCGCTTCAGCCCGGGGGTGGCTTCCGTGCAGGATGGAGAAGTCCGTGCCGCAAATCCCGGTGAGCTCAGACCGGACCAAGGCCCAGCCCTCCGGTACCTCGGGAAGCGGCACGGTCCGGTACTCAATGGTGTCCGGACCCGTCCAGACCGCTGCGCGCATCGTCAGCGACGTGGATTCAGCTGCTGTTTCGACGCTCATGCCGGCACGCTCCCGTTCAGCACTTCACTGTTGAGGATGTTGCGCGGCGCGCGGCCGGCGCAGACCTCCACCACGTTCTCCACCGTGCGGCGTTTGAGCTCCGCGTAGGACTCCTCGGAATACCAGGCCGCGTGCGGGGTCAGGACCGCGTTCTCCACTCCCAGCAGCGGGCTGGTCCTGGGCAAGGGCTCCACTTCGAAGACATCCAAACCCGCAGCGTGAAGGCGCCCGTCCTTCAGGGCCGCCGCCACAGCATCCGTGTCCACCACACCTCCGCGGCAGGTATTGACCAGCACAGCCCCCGGCTTCACCTTGCCCAGTACCTCGCTGTTGATCAGGTGATGCGTGTACTGGTTGAGCGGCACATGCAGGGATATCACGTCAGCACGGGCGATGAGGTCCTCGAAGCCAACTACGGTGATCCCGTCCTCCGTGACAGACCCGGGGGTCAGTAGCGGATCCGAACCGATGACCTCGTAGCCCAGCCCCTTTGCTTTCCGGCCCGTGGCCGCACCGATCAAGCCCAGGCCCACCACCCCGAACACCCGCCCGCTGATCCGGTGCAACGGTTGCACCGGCCCCAGCGAATAATCGCCACGGCGTACACCGCGGTCCAGCTGCGTGATGCCGCGGGCCAGGCTGACGGCCAAGGCAATCGCGTGGTCGCTGACGTCCTCGGTGCCATAGTCGGGGACGTTGCAGATGGCGACGCCGCGCGCAGTGGCGGCTTCGACGTCGAGCGTGTCAACCCCGACGCCGTAACGGCCAATCGCTTTCAACCCCGGCAAAGCATCCAAAACCTTGGCGGTGATGGGCGCGTACTGGACAACGATCGCGTCCGCCCCGGCCGCTGCAGTGACGACTTCCTCTTCAGTGCGGCACTGAGCCAACACAAGCTCGACGCCGGCAGCCTCAGCGACAGCACGTTCGATATCGATGGAATCGTGATCGCAATCGGTGATGACAATTTTGGTGGGGTTGATGGGGTTGGCGGAGGGGGTGATGGGTTCTGACATTACTTGGCGTCCTCTTCAAGGAGAAGGTCACGATCGACCGTCTCCGGGGATTTGATGGTGGTGAACAGACTGATGCCCATGATGGCCATCATGTAGATGGCTACCGGGATCCAGGATCCGCTGAAGGCCGTGACCAGCGCGGAGCAGATCAGCGGGGCGATGCCACCGCCGAAAACGGAGGAGAATTCGCGGCCGAGTGCCACGCCGGCGTAGCGGTAGCGTGCGCCGAAGAGCTCGGGGAAATACGCAGCCTGGACCCCGACGGACCCCTGGGCGGCAAAAATGAAGCCCAGGACAATGACGACGGAGATCAGGAACAGGTTGCCCGTGTTGATCAGCAGGAAGGCCGGGATGGGGAAGATGAACAGGAACGTGGTCACCACCAGGTACATGGAGCGCCGGCCGAACCTGTCCGAGAGGTTTCCGAACACGTAGGCGGACACGCAGGCGAACAGGGCGCCAACCAGCAGGACCTTGGGAATGAACGTCGAGTCGATCTTGAGCTGGCTGATGAGGTAGGAGCCCAGGAACACCTGGAAGAGGTAGGAATGGGCGTTGGCGCCGACGTTCATGAAGAACACGCGGAACAGGTTGGGGCGGCCATTCTTGATGACATCTGCCACGGGGGTGTCCCGCTTGCCGATGCCGCCTTCTTCCTGGAGCTCCTGGAACACCGGGGACTCCTTGAGCTTGCGGCGGATGATGTAGGCGGCAATCGTCACGAAAATCGACGAGAAGAAGACCAGCCGCCATCCGTAGGATTCCAGCGCTTCCTTGGGCATCATCTGCACCAGGATCCATACCACCGCTCCAAGTGCCGTCCCCGCCGCCGCCCCGACGAACACCAGTGAGGAGTACTTGCCGCGCTGACCCCTGGGCGCGGTTTCCGCGATGAGGACGACGCCGCCGGCCTGTTCAGCTCCGGCGCCGAAGCCTTGCAGGAATCGGCAGGCCACCAGGAGCGCGGGCGCCAAGAGTCCGGCTTGCTCGTAGGTAGGCAAGAGCCCAATGGCGAATGTGGCGATGCCCATGAGGAAGAGGGTGGCCACCAGCACCCATTTGCGGCCCAGGCGGTCGCCGTATTTGGAGAAGAAGAGTCCGCCCAAGGGCCTGGCGCCGAAGCCGACGGCGTAGGCGCCGAAAGCGGCCAGGATGCCGATCGCAGGGTCGACGTTGGGGAAGAAGATCGTGTTGAAGATGATCGCGGAGGCGGTTCCATAGATCACAAAGTCGTACTGCTCCAGGGCAGTGCCGATCAGTCCGGCCCAAGCGGCCCGACGGACGTTTTTCACCTCGGACGGGGTGCCTGTACCTGGCCGGCCGGCATTCTGAACAACGCTGTTCTCAGTCAATCTTGTCTCCAAGCGGGTGGTGGCTCGTAGCCGTGGATGAGGAGTTTTACATAAGATTCCGATTATAGGGATAGCATCCCGAAAACCGCTGGAGATAAATGTAATGCATCCTGGGGCTGGAAGAAAGCGATTTCTAAGAATGTGAAAGAGGCGCACGACGGCGGCGGCCTGCCGTCGAGGGCCCCTCGCCGGTCTGCGCGGAGATTCCCCCGGTTCTCACATTGGGTCTTGCCAAGCAAACGCTAAGCATGCTTACTGTATTGGTGTTCCTTAAAGCCGACGGGTTGAATTTCTTCCCCGCTCCGGCGTTCGGAAACCATGCCTGGTGATGCAGCCCGCTTGGCAACCACATAAGAGAACCGCATTCCAAGGAGACATCATGCTCGCTAGGGAAAACATTGACCGGTTGATGGGCCTCAACGGACACGTCCGTACCACTGAAGGTGACAAGGTGGGCTCGATCGGCACGTTTTACACCGATGATGACACCGGCGAACCCACCTGGGTGACCGTCAAGACCGGACTTTTTGGCAGTTCGGAATCGTTCATACCGCTTCAGGACGCCGCCGTGGATGGTGACGACGTAGTGGTTCCCTACAGCAAGGACCACATCAAAGATGCTCCCCGGGTGGCCGAAGACGGGCACTTGGATCCGGGTGAGGAGAGTCGCCTGTACAACCATTACGGACTCGAGGGCGAGCGCGGCTTCAGCGGTCACGGCGATGATTTGCGCGCCGACTCGACAACTGATCGTGATGCACATTTCGCCGGCACAGTGGGTACGCGGGACCCGGTGGGAACCCAGGATACGCTCGGCACCAGGGACGCGATGGACACGGGAGGCGCCTATCGTCCGGAGGCTGACAGGGACGACGACGACGCCATGACCCGCTCTGAAGAAAGGTTGAACGTCGGCACGGAGAAGCAAGCCACGGGTCGGGCACGCCTCAGGAAGTACATCACCACTGAGAACGTCACCACGACGGTCCCCGTGCAGCGCGAGGAGGTCCGTGTGGAGCGGGAGCCCATTACGGACGCGAACGCAGGCGATGCCATGTCCGGTGCCGAACTGACGGAGAGTGAGCACGAGGTCACCCTCCACGAGGAGAGGCCCGTGGTGGACAAGGAGACCGTCCCGGTGGAGCGCGTCCGCCTCGAAAAGGACACAGTGACCGAGGATGTTCGGGTGGACGAGGAAGTCCGGAAGGAGCGCATCGAAACCGAGGGAACCAGCTCGGACGACGTCCGCCGCTAAACGCATGGTGTGAGGCCCGCTCTACGTCCCACGTGCCCGGGTATGGGCGCAGAGCGGGCCCCGCATCGCGAATTTCGCTATCGCAAAAGGGCGGGCGATGGGACGATCTCCTTATGGGCGAACATGAGAAGGACCGGACTGCTGCGCGCTCGGACGCCGCACAAACGGACACGGGACAAACAGCCGCCGCACAAACGGACGCCGCACAAACAGCCGCCGCGCCATCAGCCGCCGCGCCGGAGGACAGGGCAGACCCCACCACCCAGCAGTTGAGGACCGTCGGCCAGCGGCGGCGTGAGGCCGAACGCAAGTTGGATATCCACTTGGAAGAAGCGAGCCATAAAGGCGAAACCCCGCCTAACGCAGGCGAGGGTCATTCCGAAGGGTAGAACCGCTGGAGTGCCCCGGATGTTTTGGGTGCCCCAGCGGGGTGTCGCTCTTGTGCGCCTCTCCCTGATGCAGTTGCAAGGCGCTGTGAATGAGGGGGAAATGGCTGAAGGCCTGGGGAGTATTGCCCAGTTGCCGTTGGGCACGGGGGTCCCACTCCTCGCTCAGCAAACCCACATCGTTGCGCAGGGTGAGGAGCCGCTCAAAGAGCCTGGTTGCCTCGGTGGAGCGGCCGATGCCCAGCAGCGCATCCACCAGCCAGAATGAACAGGCAAGGAAAACTCCTTCGTCGCCAGGCAGGCCGTCGTGCCCGGACTGGGTTCTGTAGCGGAGGACCAGGCCGTCATCCGTGAGTCCTTTTTGGATGGCTTCCACTGTCCCTGCGACGCGTGGATGCCTGTGCGGGAGGAAGCCGACGCGGGGGACCAGAAGCAGGCTGGCATCCAGTTCCTTGCTTCCGTAAGACTGGACGAAGGTGTTGAGTTCCTCGTCGAACCCCCTGGTCATGACGTCGTGATGGATTTCGCTACGGAGTGCTGCCCAGCGGTCGTGTGGGCCAGGTAGTCCGGAGGTCCGGACGCCTTTGACCATGCGATCTGCTGCCACCCATGCCATGACCTTGGAATGGGTGAAATGCTGCCTCGGTCCGCGCATTTCCCAGAGCCCGTTGTCCGGCTGGTCCCAGGCTCCTTCGAGATACTCCATCAGGGCCACCTGGATGTCCCAGGAACTGTCCACGGTGCCGTCCTGGAAAGCCGCCCGGGTCAGGGAAAGGCCGTCCAGGACCTCGCCCCACACATCAAGTTGCAACTGCGGGGCTGCGGCGTTTCCGGTGCGGACGGGCAGTGAACCTTCGTAACCGGAGAGCCACGGGATGTCTGCCTCGGGGAGTCTCCGCGCGCCGTCGAGCCCGTACACAATCTGAAGCTCCGACGGGTCGCCGGCGATAGCGCGCAGCAGCCAGTCCCGCCATGCGGACGCCTCCTCCGTGTACCCGGCGGCGAGCAGTGATTGCAGGGTCAGGGTAGCGTCGCGCAACCAGCAGTAGCGGTAGTCCCAGTTCCGGGGCCCGCCGATCTGCTCGGGCAGGGACGTGGTTGCCGCTGCCACAATGCCTCCGGTGGGCGCATACGTCAGTGCCTTGAGGGTGATGAGGGACCGCTCCACCGGTTCCTTGTACTTCCCGGCCATTTCGCTGCGGCCAATCCACTCCAGCCAGAACGACTCGGTCACTGAGAGTGCACGGAAGGGGTCGATCCGTCGCGGCTCCCGCTCATGGCTCGGCGCCCAGCGCAGCACGAACGGGACCCGATCACCCTCGCGGACCGTGAATTCGCTGTAGGTGCGCTTGTCCCGGCCCTCGAGCGGGACAGGGGTGGTGAGGTAGGCCGAGTCGGGACCCGCTACCGCGCTGATGCCGTGCTTGCCGTGCCGGACCCACGGCACCACGCGGCCGTAATCGAAGCGCAGGACCAACTCCATCTGCATGGTGACTTCGCCGGAGATGCCCTCCACGATCCGCACCAGGTCCACGGCGTCGTCCCGGACCGGCATGAAGTCGATCACCCGGACCTTGCCGCCGTCCACTTCCCACTCTGTCTCCAGGATGAGGGTGTCCTCGCGGTAGCGGCGTCGGGTGCAGTTGCCGCCGTCGGGTGTGCCGGCGGGCGCCAAAAGCCAGCGGCCGGCGTCGGGCGTGTGCAGCAGTGACGCGAAGCAGGCGGGGGAGTCGAACCGTGGCAGGCACATCCAGTCAATGGACCCGCGCCGCCCTACCAAGGCAGCGGTGTTCAGGTCCCCGATGATCGCGTAGTCCTCAATCCTGGCCATGGATCAGATCCTAGTCCGCGTCTCCCGCCAGACGGCTCAAGCCGTCCAGAATGAGGTTCAGGCCGAACTGGAATTCGTCGCCAAAGTCGTAGCCGGGTTTAAGGACATGCTCGACGGCGATCTCCACCATGCGGGGATACTCGCCGGTGGCGAAGCGCTCCAGGATGGGGCTGGTGATCTCGGCTGCGGTGTCCCGCCCCTCGAACGGGAGGGCCGCTTCCTGCACGGCAAAGCCGTAAATGTAACTGTCCAGCAGGGCGTAGGCGTGGGCAGTGAGCTGGACGGAGAATCCTGCGGTCCTCAGCGTCGCGAGCGTTGCTTCGTGATGCCGGAGCGTTGCAGGGCCAGGCGCGGACCGGCTCTCCAGCAACCCGACTGCCCAGGGGTGGCGCCTGAGTGCCGACCGCATCCGGTGGGCCCTCAACTCCATCTCCTTGCGCCAGTCCCCGTCAGGTGCCGGCAGCTCGATTTCGCTGAACACCATATCCACGATGCCGTCCAGGATCTCGTCCTTGTTGGCGACGTAGTAGTAGAGGGACATGGGTTTGGTTCCCATGCTGAGGGCGAGCGTGCGGATGGTCAGGGCGTCGATTCCGGACTCGTCGGCGAGGGTGACGGCGCATTCAAGGACCCGCTCCCGGCTCAGCGGGCTTCGCTGCGATGCTGCGGCGGGCACGGGCACGGGCACTCCTCGACTGGTTGCTGGGCTCTAGCGGATTAGTACAGTGTACGGTAATCTCATTGGTACAGCGTACGAAAACCACACCAAACCACTGCTGCATCACTCACCCACCGCACAAGCACTGAAAGGTCCGGCCATGACCACTGGTCAGCAAGCCAAAGAATCCCGTCGCCACAAGGATCGGGCGTTGCCGGGTCCCACCATGCGTGCCATCGTGCAGGACGGCTACGGTTCCGCCGACGTTCTCCACGAGGCCCGGGTTCCGCGTCCTGTCATCGCGGAGAACGAAGTACTGGTGAAAGTCCAGGCGGCCGGGCTGGATCGCGGCACCTGGCACATAGCCACCGGCCTGCCCTATGCGCTGCGCCTGGTGTATGGATTCAAGGCTCCCAGGCAGCCCGTCCCCGGGCTGGACCTCGCGGGAACCGTTGAAGCGGTGGGAGCAAAGGTGACCCGCTTTGCGGTAGGTGACCAAGTGTTCGGCTCGGGCAGGGGAACGTTTGCCGAGTATGCCGCAGCCCGCGAAAACCAGTTGGCCCACAAGCCGGCGAACATCACCTTCGAGCAGGCCGCGGTGGTGCCGGTGTCCGCGTGCACGGCGCTGATCGCCCTGCGTGCGGGCGGCATCGAGCCCAGCCAGGACCACCCGGCGCAAGGGCTCAAGGTCATGGTCACCGGAGCTTCGGGCGGCGTAGGCAGTTATGTGGTGCAGTTCGCCAAAGCTGCCGGGGCTGAGGTCACCGGAGTGGCCAGTGCTGCGAAAGTGCCGATGCTGAGGACCCTCGGTGCCGACCACGTGATCGACTACACCACCCAGGACTTCCTCGACGGCACTGAGCAGTACGACGTCATCATCGACATCGCGGGCAACCCGTCGGTTACACGTTTACGCCGGTCACTCACCCCGTCCGGGACTGCCGTGATCACCGGCGGCGAGGAGGGCGGCTCGTGGACGGGAAGCATGGACAGGCAATTGCGCGCCGTGGCCCTCTCGCCCTTCATCCGGCAGCGCCTCACCATGATCGTGGGTACCCAAAACGCACCGGATCTTGAGTACTTGGCCGGACTTCTCGAGGCGGGAACCATTACTCCCGTCATCGACCGGACGTACCCGCTGGCCCAGGTCCCGGACGCCATGCGCTACCTGGATGCCGGCAAGGTCCGCGGCAAGGTCGCCATCACCCTCTAAGCCGGTGGGTGCAAGGCAAGAGCCAAAAGAAAGAGGCGGACGACGGCGGGAGGTCGCCGTCGTGCGTCAGTTCTCTTTGCCGGGACCGGTTGCGGATAAGGTCTCAGGTGCGGGTCCCATGGTGGTGGGCTCGGCCAGGGGAGGCAGTTTCCTCTCGCCCCCGCGCTGGGAGGCGACGCCTGCAACAACAACCAGCGCGATACCGATGAATTGGACGATGGTGGGTTGCTGGTGCAGCACCAGCAGTCCCAGGAGAACGGCGAAGGCAGGTTCCAGCGACATCAGCGTGCCGAAAGCCGTGGACGTCATCCGGCGCAGTGCTTTCAGCTCCAACACGAACGGCAGGACCGGCATCAGGATGGCGACGCCCAAGGCACCTGCCAGGATGCCCCAGTTGAGGTGCCCGGCAGCCTGTGGAATGCCGACGACGGCGGCCGTCGCGGCGGCGATGGGGACTGTCAGGGAGAGCGCTCCGATGCCGGTGAAACGGTCGCCGATCAGCTGCGTCAGAAGAATATAGGCGCCCCACCCAGCGGCTGCGATGGCCGCGAACATGATTCCCAGGAAGTCGACGCGGCCATGCCAGGGCTCGGTCAGCAGGACCACTCCCAGCAGCGCCAGCACCGGCCATGCCAAGGCGCGGCGGTTATGGCTGCGGATGGCCGCCACCGTCAGTGGGCCCAGGAACTCGATGGCGACGGTGGTGCCCAACGGGATCCGCTCCACGGCAGCGAGGAACATGATGGTCATGAGCCCGGTAGCGATGCCGAGGCCCAGGAGTGGCAGGATGTCCGGCCGACGAACCGATCGCAGGGGTGGGCGCGCGATGGCAAGGAAGATGATGGCACCCAGGCTGAGCCGCAACCATGCTGTTCCGGCCGCACCCACCTCCGCGATGAGGCCCACCGAGAGGGCGGAACTGAGCTGCACCGAGAACATGGCTGCAACAGCAAGGCCCCAAGGCGGAATGGAGCCGCCTTTGCGGGCGCTCACTTGTTGATTCCCATGCCGCTGGGATCCGTGTCCTGCCGATGCCCTGAGCCCACGCCGGGCTCAAAAACAGCAAGGATGAATCGGGCCGGCGTAGCGCCAAGGTTGGCGTAGGAGTGGGCGATGTCGCCTGGGAAGGTCATGGCATCACCACCTTCGAGGGTTACTGGGTGCTCCCCGGCATCTACGGTCACCGCACCGGCTTGAACCTGCAGGAGTTCCTTGGTGCCCGCCGTGTGGGCCTCGCTGGCATGGCTGTCGCCGGGGCCCAGGGTCCAGTCCCAGAGTTCCACTACGTCCGGTGAGTCGGTCCCGGCCACCAGGATTCCCTGGCCGCCCTGTCCGCTGCTCCAGAGTGTTGCGCCTTCGCCGCTGCGGGTGATCTTGACGGGCTTGGGGCGCGGGGACTCCACCAGGGCCGGGAGCCCAACTCCCAGGGCGTCGCTGATCCGCAGCAGTGTTCCGATGCTGGGGTTCGCGGCTCCTTGCTCCACGTTGACGATCATCCGGCGGCTCACGCCTGCAGCCTCGGCCAGGTGGTCCAAGGTCCATCCCCGGGCTTGGCGTTCCTGCTTGACCCGGGTGCCGATGGCCAGGGAGAGGGTGGTAGTGCTGTCATCCATAAGTGCAGCATACTGCACTTTCGGTGCACTCTCTCTATCAGCGAGGCCCGAGGCGGGGTGAACCGGGGGCTGGCCGCCGTCCCGCGCTCGTGCTACCACTGACCCTAGGAACAAAATCAAAGGAGAAATCGTGGCCGAAGACCACCCTGTCCTTGTTATTGGTGCCACGGGATTCCTTGGTGGCCAAGTGGTGGATGAGCTCCTGAAGCTCGGCAAGAACGTCCGGGCCTTGGTGAGGCCCAAATCCAACGCCGCCAAGGTCGAGGCCAAGGGAGTTGAGATCGTCCGCGGGGACATGCTGGACGCCGCCTCCTTGATCGCCGCGATGACGGGCGTTTCGGCGGTTGTCTCGACAGCCGCCGGCTATACGCGAAATGACAAGAACGCCCAGGCCATCGACACCTTTGGCAACAGCAACCTGGCCGTCGCCGCCAAGTATGCCGGCGTGCCCCGCTTCGTGCTGATCAGCATCGTCACCAGCGACCAAACACCACAGATCCCGCATTTTTGGAACAAGAAGCTGGCTGAGGACAAGTTCCGGGAGCTCGGCGTTCCCTTTGTGGCTCTCCGCCCGGGTGCTTTCTTTGACCAGGCGGTGGGCATGGGCGGCGACCCCTTCGCCAAGGGCCGCTTTGTATGGCTTGGCTCCAAGGACGCCAGGCTCACCTTTGTCCTGGCCAGCGATGTGGCACGGTACCTCGCGGAGGCTGTTGACGCGGACATTGTTGAGGGGGAGCACATTGATGTTGGCTGGAGCCGCCCCGTCAGCATTCAGGACGCTGCGGACATTGCCGGCCAGCGGGCAGGCAAGCAGATCAAGGTGATGTCCATTCCCGCGGGTGCCATTGCCGGGCTCGGCAAGGTGACCTCGAAAGTCCTTCCGCTGGTAGGAGACATGGCCAGCATGGTGGCGTGGTTCGAGACCGGCAAATATGTTGCGGACACCACCCGCCAGGAGCAGGTGTTCGGGCCCGCGCCGACTCCCGAGGACGCCATCGCCCGGGTGGCCGCACGGTACGGCCACTGACGCAGGGCCCGTCGGAGGGCTTCGTATGGCTGGTGGGAGCCGTGGTTCATAAGTATGCTGACTGTATAGATTCGGCCGACGATCCCTGACCACGCGCCGAACGGACACGAGGAGCACGCTATGAGAATTGGTTCTTCCATTGCCCTGATTGCCATCGGCGCTATTTTGGCCTTCGCGCTCGCCCCGGGACTCATTCCCTTCCTGGACCAAGTCCTGGTGGGCTACATCCTGATGGTGGTCGGCGTCATTGGCCTCATCATCTCCATCGCCATGTCCAACAGGACCCGCCGGACGGTCGTCGAGCGCCGCACCGCCCCTGAAACAGTGGTCGAGCGGCGCGCCGCCCCCGAAACGGTTGTAGAGCGTCGCCCGGAGGTTTAGCAGCCGCTGCACCAGCAAGACAACAAGTAGCGCACGACGCCGGACTGCCGCCGTCGTGGGCTTCTTGCGTCGGGCGCCCAGTCGGCCGTCGTCCAGCAGTCCGGTCGCTCACCGCTCACACGAGTGAGAGGGTGAACGAAAGGACGAAGCCCGCTGCCGTGCTCAGTGCCACTGCGGGGCCGCCATGCTCGTAGGCCTCGGGCATGAGGGTGTCCGCCAGCGACGCGATCACCGCGCCGGCGGCGAACGCCAACGGCAGGGAGATGGTGGCGGGTTCGGCGGAGGACAGGGGCCCGGCGCCAAGGACCACGGCTGCCACCAGCAGCACGGCGCACACACTCCAGAGCAGCATGATCGACCCGGCCTTGCGCCCCTGGCTGCGCATGGACGAGGCCCCCACCAGGGCCTCGGGGAAGTTGGACACAAAGATGGCCGCCAGTAGTGCCAGGCCGCCGGATCCTTCTTCCAGGGAGATGCCCAACGCCACGTTTTCCGGTACGCCGTCCAGGGTCACTGCGGCCAGCAACGCCATTCCGGCAGCCCCGCGTGTGGAGGCTGACGTGGCTGCCCTATCCGACGCGGCGGCGTCGGTGTCCAGCTTCGGGCTGCCCTGCACTTCGTCTGCGGGCTTGGATTTCGATGTGCGGCCGGGTTGGGCCAGGCGATCCAGGAAGGCGCTGAGCGCGGTAAACACTATGGCCCCGGCAAGGAGCCCCACGGCCGCACGCACAATTCCGCCTTGCTGGTAGGCGTCCTCGAACAGTTCGAACGCCAGCGCGGTAATGAGTGAGCCGGCCGCGAAGGACAGCAGGATGGCGAGGAGCCGCTTCGGCAGCTCGAAACGCACACCGATGAGCGCGCCTATCACCAAGGCACTGGAGGCAATCAATCCGAACCACAGTGATGCCATCACAATGCCATTATAGAAGTAAGTAACCTGATCTTCTCTAGGGTGAGGAAGCAGCGTTCGACGGCGGCAGCCCGCCGTCGAACGCTGCTTGCCTTGGGCGGGCGGTCAGGCCGTTCCGGTGCCCTGCCGCGCACCGGGTGAATCCTCGCTCCAGTCCGGCGACTGGAAGTGGGCGCCGCCGAACATCGGGAAGGGCAGCACGCCTTCCTGGTCCCGGAGTTGGGCCCAGGGGCGGTTGATGCCGTGTGTTCCATAGCGGCGGAGCTGCGTGACGCGGTCCAGGTCCAGCACAGCGAACAGAATCTCTTCGCCGCCTTTGGCATGCTGCATGATGGTGCCCTCGGGGTCCACGATGACGCTCTCGCCCACACCCGATGGGGAGGCTCCGTTGACGTTCACCACGAACACCTGGTTGGCGAAAGCGTTGGCCTGGGACATGACGATTTCCATGGCCCGGTCCCGGGTAGTGGTGAGGGTGGGCTGGATGATGACCTCCGCACCCAACCAGGCCAACTGCCGCGCAACTTCGGGGAAGCTGCCGTCAAAGCAGATCGCGAGGCCGACGCGTCCGCAGCCAGGGATGTCGAACGTGACAAAGGAATCGCCGGGCGTGGTGGTCTCGAACGGGCGCCACGGGAACAGTTTCCGGTAGCGTGCCACGATCTCGCCCTGCGGGGACACTGCGATGGCGGTGTTATAGGTGTTTCCGTTTTCTGTTTCCAGCAAGGAGCCGGGCACGAGCCACACGTTGAGCCTGCGGGCCAATGCGGAAATGCGATCCGTGAGTGGGCTGGGGATGGGCGCGGCGGAACGGGTTTCGCCCTCTGGATCCGGGAGCAGGAACTCGCCTGGTGCGGAAAGCAGCAACTCCGGAACTACGATGACGTCCACGTCGGGGCCGAGCCTTTTGGCTGACTCGGCCTGTGCTTCGAACCGGGCCCACGTGGCATCCAGGTCGTGGGGAACGGGGTTGGTCTGGATTGCTGCGATGGACAGAATGCGCATTTATGCCTCGGTTTCGTTGCTGGGAGTCTCGTTGCTGAGAATGGATGGAAGGTGGTTGCGGGTACTGAAGTTTCCGCGGGGGATGGTTTCGCCGGAAAAGAAGCGGCGCAGCCTGGTCCGCAGAAGCGCCGTCACTATCAAGCCCAAAGACAGGGCGCCGATGCCGATCCAGAACACCGAGCCGATGCCAAGCCAGGACAGTCCCGCGTACTCAGGGGACAGCATGTCCACGGCGCTGTACGCGAACGCTCCGATCATCAGGAGTGCTCCGAGGCCAGGAAGGATGCCTTTCAGGATCAGGGCGGATATGGAGGTGCGCATCAACGGGGCGAAATACACCACCGAGGCCAAAGCTGTGGCCGCATAGTACGCGGCGATCATCAGGCCCACCGAGAGGATGGCCAGGCCGATGAAATCGGCACTGATTGCCGTCAATCCCAGAGTGATGGCCATGGTGATGGCCGCCCACCAAGCGATGGACGTGGTGGGTGTTCCGCGTTTGGGGTGCATCTTTGTGGTCGCCTTGGGGAGCGCGCCATAGCTGCCCATGCTGAGCCATGTCCGGGGCGTACTGACGGCTACTGTCATCAGTGCTGCCAGCGCGGACAGGCCCACTGCAAGGACGATGACGTGGCCAAACACGGCTCCTGTCGCCTGCGGACCGAGGACTGAGAGGACGTCGGAGACGGTTTCGGGATCGGTGATGCTCGCAGTTCCCGCAAATCCGACGGCGGCGGTGGCTGTCACAACGTAGGAGAACAGCAGGATGACGGTAGTGATGACTACAGCCTTTCCGGGCGTTCCCTTGCGGTCGGTGGTCTCTTCGTTCACGGCTATCAAGGCATCCCAGCCCCAGTAAATGAACAGGCACAGAATGACGCCGGAGACGAGCCCGGACATGTCGCCGGAGGCAAGGGGGTTGAACCACTCCAGGCTTGGCTTGTCTGCGCCGTCTGCCATTCCGGGGGAGGTGCCCGTGGCCATGGCGGTGAAGGCCGCGACGCAGAATCCTCCGAGTGCCACCAGCTGGAGGCCAATCAGCGCGTACTGGACCCACGCTGAGAGTTCGATTCCCCTCGCGGCGATCCATGCACTCAGGACGATCAGCCCGCACGCGATGGCCGCGACGGCGAGGGGTTCTGCGGCGATCGCTGCCAAACCGAAGAAGGTGAGCAGGTAAGTGGTGGCGACTTGGGCCACGGCGGCGCCCGCAATGAAGGTGGCCATCTGCGGTACCCAGCCACCGAGGAACCAGCCGGCAGCAGGCCCGAAGACGCGGGTGATCCAGACAAAGACGCCACCGCAGTCGGGCATCTCCCGGTTGAGGTCCCGGAAGGCGAGTGCGGTGAAAAGGATCGGCACAAATCCCAGCAGGAAGGCGGCCGGAGTGCTCTGTCCTACGGCAAGAACCACGAAGCCCAGCGTCACAGCCAAGCTGTAGGCGGGGGCGACGGCGGCCAGGCCGAGGGCGACCGTGGGGCCGATGCCGATGGACCCGGCCTTGAGGCCCTTCGAAGCGTGGTTCGTGGGTTCTTGGGTGGCCATGGGTGGGGTTGGGGGCAATGACACGGAGACTCCTCGTTGAATCAATTATTTGAATCACATTCAAATTTGAATGCCATTCAATACCGGTCTAGAGTCAATGTCAACAGAAATGTTCGCGAGCGCCCCGGGGGTAGTAGTGGCCAAGGTAGACAAGAAGGAAATCCGGCGTGGGGAAATCGTGGCTGCGGCCCAGGCTGTAGCTGCCCGCGACGGCGCTGAAGGGGCCACCCTGCGCGCCATCGCAGCCGAAGCCGGCATGGCCGCCAACGCTGTCCTTTACTATTTCGGCAGCCATGCCGAGATCATCGCTGCAGCCGTGCGCGCTTCCTCCGGCAGGTTTCTTGAGAAACTCGCCGAATCCGTTGACCCTGACATGAGCCCGACGGCGCGGCTCGCCGCCGTCATGAGCGCGGGCACTACTGCCGGACTGGACGACGACGTCTCCCGGATCCTTTACGAATACTGGCCCCACATGCTCCGTGACCCCGAGCAGCGGCGCATCCAGGACGAGCTCACCAGCGCCCAAGAGCAGATCTACCGCGACATCATCGACGCCGGAACCCGCTCCGGCGAGTTCTCTCCCCTTCTGGATCCGGCCAAGATCGCCAGGACCCTGGTTGCCCAGGAAGACGGGCTGGTGATGGATGTGCTGGCCGGAAGTGCCGGCAGTGAGTACGTGCTGGATCTAATGGGGAGCCTGGCGTCCGCCCTTCTGGGGCTGCCGGCTGGGGCGCTGCTGGAGCGCATGGGCGCACGATCGGCACCGGCCACGTAACGGCGAACGGCGCGCCCGGCGTTAGGCTGCTGGCATGGAGAAGTCATTCGATATTGAACTGGTCAATCAGAACGAATACTTGGTGCGCTGGGCCTCGGAAGGCCAAACCGGGGAATCCCTGGTCCACACCAACCCGGAGTTCCTTGCCGAGGCTGGCCTTGGCGGATTCGACGAGCAGCTCGTTGTTGAAGAAACCACGTCGTACCTGGCCGAGCACCAGCCGGTGATCGACTTCCCCCAAACAGTGGACCTGGAAGAGATTGCTGCCGCCTATACGGATTACGCTGAACAGCTGAAGGCGCGGCTGGAAGCACGGTAGCCGGCGGGTCTATGCCCGCCCGTTAAGGCCAGAGGGCGATCGCGAGGACGCCGACCCCCAAGAGAAGATAGAGCACCGCTGCAGCAACCGATCGTTGGGTGGTGCCCGTGGCGAATCGGTCGTAGACCTTTTGAAGTTTTTCGCGGACCTTGTCGCCGTGAGCGATGCCGAGGGCAAGCAGAATCAGGCATGGCACGCAATAGATGATCGCGTATCCGGCGAGGACAAGCAGGCCCGTTCCCGTGGATGTATCTGCGTCCACCATCCGTTCAATGGCAATGAAGTAGGGGAACGCGTTGGGAAGATCGGCGCCGGTGACCAGTACACCGAACGGAAATGCTGTGCCTATCCCGAACCAGGATGGCAAGCCGATTCCCTTTCGAGGGCGATCCTTGAGGCGCCGATAGCCGGTGATGAACAGTGTTACGGCAGCCACAAGGAAGACGATTCTCCGGAGCCAGACAAGTCCGTCACTGACGGTGTCTGCTGCTGCTCCGGCGCCGAGGAAGATCACCGTACCCAGAATGAACACGGTGCTCAAGGCGCCCACGACAAAGGACAATGCCGAGGTCACCGGGTGCTTGCGGACCGTGAGCAGGATGAGGGTTATGGTCACGATTGTCGCCGGATTGAGGCTGTCCGCCAAGCCGAGACCAAGGATCGCCCACAGCAGGCCGGCGGTCATTCGGCGTTCCTTCGTGGCTCCAGCCACGTCAGGATGTTCTCGACCGGGGGAAGAGCCTCCCTCGTCAGGGAGTTCATCACCATGCCATCTCCAAGGAGTCGAACGATCGACGCTGCCACGGGGTCTCCGAGCTCGGCTGCCAGGAGTTGCTCCCAGCGCTTTGATGCCTCCGCTGAAAGGCTCAACAGCCCGTCTGCGTTCTCTCCCAGGTCCGTGAAGGACACGAGGAGCGCCCTGTAGAGATCTGCGTCATCTTGTGACTTCGAGATGCGCAGCCACGTCTCAACCACGTTCCCCCTGGTGACGGCCGCGTTGAGGGCCTCATCCAAGGATTCGATGGCCTGGACTGCCAAGCCTTCGAGCAATGCAGCCTTGGTTCTGAAGTGATGCGTGAAGCCACCCTTTGACACCTTCGCCGCGGCTGCCACGGCATCCATGGACGGTATGGATCCGGTGCTGATGGCGAGCTGACGGGCTGTGGCGAGAATCTGTTCCCTCATGGACATGGGAAAACAGTAGCAGACCGACTAGTCGGTCGGCTACTCTTTTCAAGAGCAGCCCCGAGTCGAACTGCTTCCGGCTATTGATTTTGCGTTAAATCAATGGAAACCTAAAGAAAAGCCCCTGAGGGGGCAGACCGAACTACTACCACAATGGAGCCTCCGTATGTCCTATTGCCAGTCCGCACGGCACTTGCGTCCGCGGTGGGTCCGGACGGGTCCGTCCCGCCCGCCACTTAATACCGGGCCGACGCATGAATGAGCAGCGCCGGCCCGTCGTCGTTATTGCCATGAGCCGCGAGGCATTCGCCCAGCAGTTTGACGGGACCCACCTTGACCGCGTGCGGAGGTGTGCTGACCTGTCCCAGCCGGAACTCGTTGAAGACCTGCACAACCCTGTTCATCATGAGCGGTTGGCGACGGCAGAGCTGCTCCTGACGTCATGGGGTACTCCGTCTCTCACGGACGACATTCTCGACCGCATGCCCCGGCTGAAGGCCGTGTTCCACTGTGCCGGCACGGTCAAACACCTCGTCGGAGACTCGTTCTGGGCCAGGGGCATCCAGTTGACCAACGCCGCCGACGCGAATGCCATTCCCGTTGCAGAATTTACTTTCGCGTCCATAGTCCTCGCGGGAAAAAAGGCACAGTTCTACTCCCGCGAGGCGGTTGCCAGCAGGCCACCCCTCGGTGTGAACCACCCGCGGCATCCCTTCGGTACGGTGAGCAATTATCAGCAGAGCATTGGCATCATTGGTTTCTCGAGGATAGGCCGGCGGGTAGTCGAGCAGGTGTCGCGTCTGCACCGCTCCACTTGCTGGGTTGCTGACCCCTACGCGTCCCGCGAGGCAGTTGAACTGGCTGGCGGACAATTGTGCTCTCTGCAAGAGATGCTTCCAAAAGTCTCCATTCTCTCGATCCATGCTCCGGCCCTGGAAGAGACCCGCCACATGATCGGGGCAAAAGAGCTGGCAATGCTCCCGGATCACGCCACCCTCATCAACACCGCCCGAGGCAGCCTCGTTGATACGGCGGCTCTTGAGGCTGAATGTGCCAGTGGTCGACTCAACGCCGTTCTTGATGTCACCGATCCCGAGCCACTCCCTTCCTCCAGCGTGTTGTGGGGGTTGCAGAACGTTTCCATCACCCCGCACATTGCCGGGTCACTTGGAACGGAGACGTTTCGGATGACGGACCAAGCCCTTCAGGAGATGGAGCGCTTTGTTTCTGGGCTGGCCCTGGCAAGTCCCATCACCGTTTCTGATTTGGAGTACCAAGCATGACCATCGTCAACGAATCCACCGCCCTGCGCCGGAGACTGGCTGAACTGGAGGAGGACCGCGTCCGGTCTCCCTACACCGGCTGGAACCGCGAACACCTCGCCGTACTGGCAGATGAACTGCTGATGGCAGTGCGACCTTATGCCAACGCCACGCACTCCCACATACTGATACCTGCCCGGGATGGGCGGAAGATCAGTCCCATCGACGGCCTGGAAGGATTTGCCAGGACCTTCATGCTGGCAGCTTTCCGCCTGACGGGGGAGAAGGGCAACGATCCTCTGGGCCTCATCCCGTGGTATTCCCAGGGCCTGGTTGCGGGCGTTGATCCCGGCAACCCGGACCGTTGGCC
Organism: Paenarthrobacter sp. OM7; assembly: GCF_029873575.1. NCBI lineage: Bacteria > Bacillati > Actinomycetota > Actinomycetes > Micrococcales > Micrococcaceae > Paenarthrobacter > Paenarthrobacter sp. OM7. The sequence continues at coordinate 4,389,728 of NZ_CP123579.1, read as the reverse complement.
GCTGCCGGACGAGCAGCCGCAGGCAAAGGTGGAGGCCGCGGCTTTGGTTGTCGGCCTGCACCTGACGCGGAAGTGGCTATGGGACCACCTCGACGACGGCGACCAGCGCAACGTGGTGGACTATCTCGCCCGTGTGATCGGCACCGTTGGGCCCAATACCAACTGGGTGTGGTTCCGTCTTGTGGTGGAGCAGTTCCTCGCCAGCGTTGGCGGTCCCTATGACGACGGCGAAATCACCGCTGATCTCCAGGCTCACGAATCATTCGTCAGGGAGGGAGGTTGGTACGCCGATGGAGTCACACGCGCCTTCGACTACTACAACTCCTGGGCATTGCAGCTGTATCCGTTCCTTTGGTTGGACATGCTCGATGCAGACCACCCGGATCGAAGCCGGTTCACGGCGTACAAGGACCGGTTTGACGCGTTCCTTAGCGACGCCGCCCGCTTGGTGGGAGGCGACGGTGCGCCCCTTGCCCAGGGGCGGAGCCTCATCTACCGTTTCGCCGCCGCAGCCCCCTTCTGGACCGGAGCCCTGGTGGAAACAGACGTCATGTCCCTGGGGGAACTACGGCGCGCCGCAATGGGAACGGTGAAGCACTTCGTTGATCGGGGAGCTCCTGACGAGCGCGGACTGTTGACGTTGGGTTGGTTCGACGAGTGGCCGGACCTGGCCCAGGACTACTCGGGAACCGGCTCACCGTACTGGGCCGCGAAAGGCCTGCTAGGCCTGGTCTTTCCGGAAGAGCATCCCCTCTGGGCAGCAACCGAGGAACCCTTGCCGATCGAGCGGCTTGGGGGAGTGGAATGGTTGCAGGCACCGGGTTGGTTGCTCAGTTCAACAATGCAGGATGGCATTGTGCGCATCTACAACCACGGTACGGACCACGCACTTCCCGGAAACGAACTCTCGGACGTTGATGTCTACGCGCATTTGGCCTATTCCACCGCTACGTTCCCCCTGATCACCACAGCGGGCGATCCGCTGCCTGATTCGTCAGTGGTTTTAGTGAACCGCAATGGCCACTCGAGTCAGCGGTCGGGGTTTGAACTCCTCAGCGGTGGAACGGACCACGAAACTGCCTTCGCGTTTTCGCGGTGGCGCGCCCGTTGGATGGACATTGCCGAGGGCCAGAGAGACTACGGCAACGGCTTTCTTGGGACCAACACGTACGGTCCCACGCTGATTGTTGGATCGATCATTCGCCGGGAGTGGGAAGTTCGTCTTACCCTGGTTGAGCCGAGCGCCGATACCTCTGTGCCTGTCAGCGTGGTGGTGACCGGCTGGCCCGTGACGGGCCAGGTGGAGATCGATGCCGAGCAAGCAACCGCAGCCAGTGGCGTTCTCCGAAGCAGGATAGTGGGGCTCGCTGGTCTACCGGAGACCGGCGTTCAACGCAGCCATGATTCCACTCCGCTGCCAGGCGAAACAGGTACGCCCTGGGCGGCTGTTGATGCCGCGGAGGCGGGCCGATGGCTCATTGCCGCCAGCGAGCTAAGCGGGGTCGCTCCAACAATTCCGCCATCGGTGCGCATAATGGGCGATCGCGTCACGATCGAATGGCCCGATGGATGTGTCAGCACAACCAGCCTGCCGGAACCAACGGGGCTCTAGGAGTGGCGTTATGAGCAGCGTTGGGCCGGCGCCTCCTCGAGCCGGCAGAAGCGGTACATTTACTCCATGGTGACTTTGCAGACCGTGGCCGAGCGCGCGGGTGTCTCAGCTGCCGTGGTTTCGGCAGCCGTATCCGGTAGTAAATCCGTCCGGATGAGCCCCAGCACGCGCAAACGGGTAGAGGAAGCGATCCGTGAATTGGGGTATGTCACCAATCACGCAGCCAAGGCCCTGAAAACGTCCCGGACCGGGCTGGTGGCAACCATTACGCCCAATCTTTCGAACCCGGTGTTCGACGAGGCGTTGCGCGGTGTGCAGGATGCTGCTGACGCCAATCGGGGAGCCATCCTCCTCTCTGATTCGGACAGGGTTTCCCCCGGCAGCAACCTCTTGAGCCGGCTGGTGGGTACCGGCATGGTGGACGGCTTCCTGGTCCGTTTCCTTACGGCAGCGGAAGAGAACATCAGTATCTTTCAGCAACGAAACGTTCCGTGCGTCGTTCTGAACGGTCCCACCGACGGCGTCAACGTATGCGTGTGGGTGGACGACTACCGCGGAATCTTCGTTGGGACCACTCATCTCCTGAAACTTGGGCATCGGCGCATAGCGATGCTGGGAGGACCCCCCACGCCTTTCACTGAAGATACCCGAGGCGCCGGGTTCCGTGACGCGTTCTCGGCCCGGGATCTTACGCCGCCCCCTGCCGACGCAGTTGTCCGTGGCTACGACCCCACGGCCATACGCTCCACGGTTTCGCAGCTCATGCAGTCCTCAGAGCCTCCCACTGCCATCATCATCGACAACATCGTGGCCGCCCGCGGGCTGATCGCAGCGGTGGCGGATTTGGGCCTGCGCCTGCCGGATGATCTTTCCGTTGTCGCATACCACGACATCCCGCAAGCGGATTACTATCGGCCGGCGCTGACCACCATAAAGATGCCGCTGTATGAGGCTGGAGTGAAGGGTTATGAGGTTCTCCAGCGCATGATTGCGGGCGAAAAGGTCAAGAGCCACATCGTTCGGCGACCAGCTCCGAAGATCATCGATCGCGGTTCCACGGCAGCGATCTAGCCGTCCTTGTTACGCCTCCCGCCGGTGAGTGGGATCACAATAATTCCCCCCAGTTTTGGATTTCCTATTGATTTTGCGATTAATCAATGCGAGAGTTGCTCTGCCGGATGTTTCGGCACCTTAAGCCCTAGCAAACAACGGAGTTTTTGATGGATGCCAACCTTGCGTCTCCTCCACGCCGCTGCCGAGTGCTTCTTGCCTCAACGCGGCGAACATTCAACCTCGGAGGTGTCGCCTCTATACCTGGCATCGACCAGAAGATCACCGGCGTCGCTTCCAGTGCATTCCTTGCCACTAGGTCAGGAGTGCAATCATGACGGTGATTGCGCGCAAAGCTGCGGACTCCGCGGCCCCGGAAAAGAAGGACCCAACTCCTACGGCACCCAAAGCGAGCCTGGGGTCGCGGTTCAAGAAGGACAAAGTTCTTCTGCTCCTGGCGGTGCCGGGAATTCTGGCTCTGTTGGTTTTCCAGTACATTCCGCTCCTGATGAACGTCATCGCGTTTCAGGACTTCCAGCCGTTCCTGGGAATTACGTCCAGCCCGTTTGTTGGCTTCGACAACTTCCGGGTCATCTTCAACGGCGATCCAGCCTTCCTGTCAGCCTTGAGTAACACCCTGATCCTGACCCTGATTCAGGTTGTCTTTGTCTTCCCGCTCCCTATCGCCCTGGCGCTGTTGCTCAACAGCTTCATGAGCGAGAAGTGGAAGCAGACCATCCAGTCGATTCTGTACCTGCCCCACTTTCTGTCGTGGGTGATTGTGGTTGCGCTGTTCCAGCAGATGCTGGGTAACGCCGGATTGGTGAACACGTGGCTGCGGCAGGCGGATATGTCCACCTTCCAGATCATCGGTGTACCAGAGCTCTTTCACGCGCTCCTGACATCCCAGATCATCTGGAAGGATACCGGCTGGTCAACCATCATCTTCCTTGCCGCGATTTCCAAGGTGGACGCGTCCCTCTATGAGGCCGCTGCCATCGACAGGGCGCCGGCTTGGCGGAGGATGTGGCACATAACCCTGCCGGCCATCCGTCCCGTCATTGTCCTTCTCCTGATCCTCCGCCTCGGTGACTCGCTCACCGTAGGGTTCGAGCAGATCATCCTTCAACAGGTGGCGGTGGGAACACAGGTCAGTGAAGTGCTTGATACCTATGTGTACAACAACGGCATCCTGGGCGGGAACTGGGGCGTCGCCGCCGCCGTCGGACTCGTCAAGGGCATTGTCAGCGTGGCTCTGGTACTGGGAGCGAACAAAATAGCCCACCTCTTCGGTGAAAGGGGAGTGTACTCCAAATGAGCCTTCTTGAAAGCAAAACCGAGTATCGGGCGAGGAAGGCCCAGAGAGCCAACAAGGCGAAGGCCAATCCCCGGCCCGCGTGGATGGGCAAGCCCAGCCCCCTCTTCCTGATCTTCCGGGCAGTGGTACTGGTAATTGCCTGCTCCGCCGTCCTGGTGCCCTTCGTTGCGGTGTTCATGACGAGCCTGGCCGGACAAGACGAGATCACGGCCAGTGGCGGGTTCGTCCTGTGGACGTCGTCGCCGTCGTTCGAGGCGTACCAGGCCGTGCTGGCAGGTGGAGTGGTCACCCGCGCCATGTTCGTCAGCATCGGCGTTACCGTGATCGGCACCCTCCTGAGCTTGCTGACCACCATAGCCCTGGCCTATGGACTATCCCGTCCAGGGTCGCTGGCTCATAAGCCTCTGCTGCTGGTGACGTTGTTCACGCTGCTCTTCAGCCCCGGCATCATCCCCATGTACCTGATCGTGCAGCAGCTGGGCCTGATCGATAACCTCGCCGCACTGGTGCTGCCGGTTCTGATCAACGCCTTCAACGTGATCATCATGCGGGCGTTCTTCCTGGACATCCCGGCAGAACTCATTGAAAGCGCCAGGATCGACGGCGCAGGTGACTTCAGAATCCTTGTCTCCATCGTCTTGCCGATGTCCAAAGCCGCCATTGCCGTCGTCGGACTCTTCTATGCAGTCAGCTACTGGAATGCCTTCTTCTCCGCACTGCTCTACCTGAACTCCCCGGATCTTTGGCCCATGCAATTGGTGCTTCGCACCTTCGTGGTCAACCAAACGCCCATGGGAACCGAAGACCTCAGTGCAGGAGCCGGTGCCCTTCCTCCGCAGCTCTCCATCCAGATGGCAATCCTGGTGCTGTCCATGATCCCCATCCTCGTGCTCTACCCGTTCATCCAGAAACATTTCGCCAAGGGCCTCATGGTCGGTGCAGTCAAGGGCTAAGACCCCGGGCTACACCACCACCCGGTTCACATTTACGTCGTAAGGAAGCCGTCATGTCCATGACATTTTCACGCCGCAATCTCCTCAAGGCCAGCAGCCTGGCCGTTGCTGTAGGTTTTGTCGGCAGCTCAATCAGCGCCTGCAGCACAGGCCCCACGGGAAGCACCTCCGTCGGAAACACCGTCAAACTTCCCACGTTCAAAGACTTCTCCGCCGTCAAGCCGGATCTGGTCAGTGCCAAGGAAGGCATGCCGGGCTTCCTGAAGTACCCGGCTAAGCCGGTAGCGTCAGTCAGCAAGACTCCGTTGTCAGGGGGAAGCGTCACCGCGTTGACATACAGCTTCGATCCCGTGGCCCCGGGCCTTGACTCCAACCCGCTCTGGCAGGCTGTCAACGAGAGCCTCGGTGGAAAGCTCGACATCGTCTACACGCCCTACGCGGACTATGGCCAAAAGTTTGCCACGACCATTGCCGGCGGGTCCCTTCCCGACCTCGTTGCAGTACGGCAGCCTGTCCAGCAACTGCCCGCCCTGCTTCAGTCCAAGTTCGTAGACCTGACCGATCACCTTTCCGGCGACGCCGTACTGGAATACCCCAACCTTGCAGGCCTTCCCACGGTTTCCTGGGCCGAATCAGTAGTCAACAACCGCATCTGGGGCGTCCCGATGCCCCGCCCCGCCATCGGTGCCGCAGTCATCGTCCGACAGGACCTTTTCGACAAATACTCGGTGACCACAGCCCCGAAGGACTTCAAGGAATTCAAAGAAGTTCTTGTCGGCTTGACCAACGACAGGGAAGGCCGATGGGCTCTGGGCGACTTTGTAGGCGCCTTCGACTTCCTCCGCAGCACCCACGGCATTCCTGGTCCGTGGATCGAGAAGGACGGAAAGCTCACTTCCGAGTACGAGCTCCCCGAGTACGAGCAGTCCCTGGCCCAGACCCGCGAACTTGTGGAACTGGGAGTCATGCACCCCAACATGGTGGGTTCCTCCAATACCCAGCGCAACGACTGGTTCCTCAACGGAGCAGCTCCGATCGCCGCCATCGGGTTCACCGGCTGGTCCAAGTACACGCAGTGGGGCAAAGCTGTCCCGGGCTTCAAGTTCACCGGCATGCTCCCGTTCAGCAACGACGGTACGGTCAAGCCTGCCCACATGGGTGCCGCAGTCGCGCCGCACTTCACTGCCATCACCAAGGCGGATGAGCCTCGGGTCAAGGAACTCCTCCGGGTTCTTGACTGGCTGGCAGCTCCCTTCGGCAGCGCCGAGTACACCCTGCGGAACTTCGGCGTCGAAGGCAAGACCTTCGCGCTCGAAGGAACCAACCCCGTAGTCAACAGCGCAGGCCAGAACCAAAAGCTTGTTCCGTTCAAATACGTCACCGATTCATCGCAGGTGATTTTCCAGCCTCTGGACGAAGGCGATGCCAAGCGCCAGTTCGAGTACCAGGAGCAGGCACTGGCCCTGGTGACGCCTGATCCCCTCGCCGGTCTCTACTCTGAAACCGAGGCGGCCAAGTCCTCACAGCTCGCGTCCAAGGCGGCAGAAGTTCGTGCCGACATCATCCTCGGCCGGAAGCCGGTCAGCGCTTGGAAGGACTTCGTCACCACGTGGAAAGCCGACGGCGGCGACAAGATCCGGGACGAGTTCCAGAAGGGACTCGAAGAGAAGAAGGCCTAGCCCTTCCTTTTGCACAGATGCCCCTGCCGCCAGCGCGGCAGGGGCATCTGTGAAGTACCCATTTTGCCGGACTTCCCTGGCGTCCGGATGCGGCAACAACCGCGCCCCAGAGTTAGAAGCAGTGCTCCCTCAGAGAGATAGGAAGACATGACTCACGTAAACATTTTCCCAGCAAATTCAGAAAACCCCTTCAGTGCTCCCGCCCGGCGGGATGTGTTGCGGTTGATGGGGGTCGGCGCCGTGGTGGGTGCTGTTGGTTTTGGTGTGGGGGAAGGTGTTCTGGGGGCGGGGTCCGCGGTGGCTTCGTCCGGGCGGAAGCTTTACGTCAGGGCCGACGCCGGTACAGGACCCGACCATGACGGCAGCTCCCCGGAGCGGGCGTTCAACACCTTGCAGGCGGCCTCGAACGTGACCGAACCCGGAGACACGGTCCTGATCATGAACGGCACGTACATCGATGACGGCACCCCGGGCAACCAGGGCACACTGAACATCACCCGCTCAGGCACGGCCGGGCAACCGATCACCTACACCGCGTTCCCGGGCCACCGACCGGTGATCACGGTGACCCGGAACTCCTGGACCGGAATCAGGATCACCGGTGCCAGCTACATCACCATCGAGAACCTGACCCTGAGCGGACTGGCAGCGACACTGAACTACGAGGACGCTTACGCGGTGCGCCTCAAAGCAACTGCCACGTACTGCGCCAACGGCATCTTCGTCGGGCCGCCTCCCGGCTCGGCTCCCTACGCCGGAGCGCACCACATCACCGTGCGCAACAACCTCGTCCACCACTGGCCCGGCGGCGGGATCGGGGCAACCAAGGCGGACTACTTCACCGTTGACCACAACACGGTGCACTCCAACGCCTGGTACTCGATCTTCGCCAACAGCGGCATCACCACGCTCACGCCGATCAATGCCGATGATGGCACCGGGTACAAGCACTTCTTCACCAACAACCTGGTCTACAACAACCAGTCCTTCATCCCCTGGCGGCAGTACGGGAAACTCTCCGACGGCAACGGCATCATCGTCGACTCCACCCTGGGAACCGAAGCCGGCGGAACCCGGTACAAGGGCCGGACACTGGTAGCGAACAACATCGTGATCAACAACGGCGGATCCGGGATCCACTCCTACAAAGCCAACGGCGTGGACATCATCAACAACACCGCCTACCTCAACGCCGCCAGCCCCGCCCTGGACTACGGAAGCATCGGCGCCTGGGTCAGCGAGGACTGCAACGTCCTGAACAACATCTCCTACGTCCGGGCCGGGAAGTCCACCAACTCCGCCTACAAAAACATCAACGTCCTCTACGACTACAACATCTACTACAACGGCACGGCCCCCGCAGTCACAGGACCGCACGACCTCATTGCCGACCCCCTGTTCGTTAGCCCGGCCCTAACCCCAGCCGACGCAGACTTCAGGCTGCAAGACGGCTCCCCCGCCATCGGCAGCGGCACCAAGAACCTGGCTCCAAAAGACGACTTCACCGGCAAAACCCGCCCACCAGGACTCACCCCCGACCGCGGCGCCTACAAATACCGCAACCCCCACAAGGGCTACTAACACCTCACCGGAACCCCGGTGAAACACCCTGCCACCGCGCCGTTTCCCCTGAAGACGGCGCGGTGGTTCCGGCGTCGGACTTTCTACGTGGCTATTCTGCAACCCTGACGAGCGTTTCGATGCCCCTGACTTTGAGGTAGTCGTGGTTCAGGGCGTTGCCTTCGAGCACGATCGCGGGCTTCTTGCCATCATCGATAAGGGCGAAGAAGGTATCCGCGAAGTCCAATCCCGGTGTTTGTCCCTCTGGAAGCACTATGGCTACGGTGCGCTCGGCGGGGCCGGAAAGCCGGCCCTGTTTGAAGGATTCGATGACGCTCTTCAAGCGTTGACCAGTTGGTTTGAGCTGGTTGTCTGTGGTGAAGAGACCGAGGTCGTATTCCAGCTCCACGAACGCCCCCAGCTTGCGGTCGATGTCATGCGAACACCACCAGGTGATGCCCCACAAGCCATCCACGGAAAGGGCTGAGAGCGCCGCTTTTTCTGCGAAGTCGTCGTGCTCAAGGTCCTTTGCCCACTGATTAGCAATGCCGAATTCCTGCAACCAGACCTGTCGGGTGGGCTCCGGGGAATAGGCCTTGGCCAGTTCCAGCATGTATTCGGTGAGATGAAGCGTTCCGGTCCCGAATTCCCCGTAACGTTCCAAGGCGCCGGTGAAGAAGATCCATGCATGGAGCGGGGTGGCGGAGCCCGTTTCGGCCAGGACGTCCCGGCTAAAGGCGCGCTCGCTAAGCCAGGGGACATGGTCCATGCCGATGGTGTGGAACTTTCCAGGAGCCACCTCCTCACAGTGGGACAGGATGTCCCTGGCCCAGGCGTCCGCTTCCGTCCGGCTGGTGACGTTCTTTGTCTCCGTGATGAGTACCGAAGGTTCGTTTGCGACGTCGAAACCGAGGAAGCGGGGGTGGGCGCCGACCCGTTCGGCAATGGCAGTGAAGAGCAGCTTTTCTGCGGCGACCACTTCCTGGTCGCCAAAGATGCTTGCCTTTTCCGGGATCCAGGCGGGGCGGAAATCGAACCCGCTCAACCAGCCGTTGAGCACGGTCACGATGACATCAAGGCCCTCGTTCTCTGCAATGTCGAGGAGTTGCTCCAGCCGGGTGAGCATTGTCCGGCTGACGGCGCGGGGATCAGGTTGAAACAGGGTCCAGAGGCAATGGATTCGCACATGGTCACAGCCCAGATCGGCGATGGCCTGCAGATCTTCGGTGATCTCCGCTTCGTTCCATTCCACCCATGAGTGCCACCAGTTCTTGCTCGGTACGTAGTTAACTCCGAAGCGGGTCATGATCTTCTTTCGTGGGGTTGATGGCCCGGATTGTTCCGGGATGCGGGGGATTTGCGGTGCCAACAATGATGCTAGCCCTTGATTTTGCGTTAAATCAATGCCAATCTAGAGCTTACTCACCCCTTGCCGTTGAATATTGGAGAACCATGCCGGCCCACAGTTCGTCATTTCCAAACACGTTGGAAGCAGCCCTTGATGCGGACGGAACGCAGTCGCAGCACAGCGCTTCCACCCCGGGGCGCCACCTGATCCTGAGGTCCGGGTGGCAAATCGAAAACATCGGCGATGTCGCCCACACCCCCGGCGCATTGGCTTTGCTGGAACAATATCTGCCCGAGGTCGAGGTTACTTTCTGGCCCTTCTATTCGGTCTTGCCCCAGTTCGAAATCGACATGTTGATGAAGCGTTTCCCGCGCTTAAACATTGTCCAAGGTTCCTTGGATGAGCGAGGCGTCGCCTCCACTCCCGAGCTGGAAGCGGCCATCGCGTCTGCAGACTTCATGCTGCACAATTCCGGCCCGTTCGGACTTGCCTGGAAAGACCTGGTTGCCTTCCGGGAGCGGACCGGCAATCCCTTCGGGTTCTACGGCATCACTTATGGACACTGGGTCTTTGGCAATGCAGAAAGGGAGGCCCTCAGTAACGCGGAGTTCGTGTACTTCAGGGATTCCGTGTCCCTTGAAAGGGCGCTCCAGGACGGCGTCAGCGCCCCGGTTATGGAATATTCCCCGGACGTAGTGTTTGCACTGGATATTGCCGACGACGAGGCTGCCGAGCGCCTGATGAAAAAGTATGGCCTGGTGGAGGGGAACTTCATGTGCTGTTTCCCGAAGCAACGCTTCACGCCCACCTGGCTTCATAAAGCGAAGAACCGCCCGTTTGATTCCCGCCTTCATCAGCGCAACGAAGAGATGAAGGAACACGACCACATCCCGTTGCGGGAGGCGATTACCGCCGTCGTGCGTGAAACAGGCATGAAAGTCCTGATCTGCAATGAGGACGAGACGGAATTGCCCATCGGCAAGACCTGGGTTCTGGACCATCTCCCCGAGGACGTGAAAGAAAATGTCGCTTGGCTGGATCGCACGTGGTTGCTGGAAGAAGCAGTAGGAGTCTACAAGCGGTCGGCGGGGCTGTTCAGCAACGAGATGCACAGTCCCATCATGGCGATCGCCAATGGTGTGCCGGCAATCGTGAATCGCTGGGTTGAGCAGAGCAGCAAGGGCCGGATGTGGGAAGACATCGGGCTGGATGACTGGCTGTTCAACTTCGATGACGACAAGGACGTTGCACGCTTCCCCGGGGTAGTCCTTGAAATGGCTAAGGAACCGGAGAAGGCTCGGCTGAAGGCCGTTGCCGCCAGGGATGTGGCTCGACGCCGGCTTGAGGAGACAATCGCTGTGGTCAGCGAACGCAGTGGGCTGAAGTCATAGTTCGGCTCTTGCCGAAGGCAAAGTCCGGCGGTTGCCGGCCCTGCTGGGCCAATAAGGCCTCAGGGACGGCAACCGCATAGGCGTTTCTACCTCCACGCTGACGAGGACAGCCGAAAATCCGGGATTTCCGGTCTTCGGCGATGCTGGTGATGAACTCGTGAACCAGGTGAGGGTGCGAACCTCCGTGATGGGACGGGACATCGATGGCAGGCAGCGAAGGATGCGGGGCCGTCCCCAGCTGTGCTCTTCAACCAGGACATCCGCTGTACGGGTGATTCCTCCCTGCGCCATGTCGTTCTCCGTTTCATAGTGTCGTGCGGTCTTTGTAGTGCGGGTTGGTCGATTCACGCAGAATCAGCTTCGGTACTGCAACGGAATTTCCCGGTGCCGGTTCGCCCTGCATGAGCGCTTCAAGAAGCCGAAATGCCCTGGAGCCCAAATCATCAAAGTCCTGACGGACCGTACTCAGCGACGGAGCCCAAAACTCTGCCAGGGGCTGATCGTCGAACCCCATGACGGACACATCGCCGGGCACCGTGATCTGGTTGTCGGCGAATGCCCGCATCACAGCCATGGCAATGTCATCGTTGGAACAGAAGACAGCGGACACGTCCTTGGCGGTGGCAAGTCCTTGGCCCGCGCGGTAGGCGGTCCGCGGTTCCCAATCGCAGTGGACTATCGCGGGCACTGGGGCCCCGGCTTCTTCCAGCGCGGACTGCCATCCGTCGGTCCGCCCCAGGGGCCGTCCCATGGTGGGTTGGGATACGTGGTGCACAGTCTCGTGTCCCAGCGACAGCAGGTACTCTGTCACTTGTTTGCCTGCCGCAAATTCTTCGAGCGTTGCGTGGGGGACTGGTCCCTCAGAGTGGTTTCCACCGCTCACTCCCACGATCGGGATGGCCGTTTTCAGGGCGCGCAGCAGTGCACGGCCCGGTTCATCAAACTCGAGGACGATGACCCCGGCGACGTTTTCTGCCAGGACCAGATCCACCGCTACAGACACGTCGGATTCTTCCGCGGATTCCACCACGGAGACGATCGAGGAGAAACCTCGTTGGCGTGCCGTGACCTCAATGCCTTGGATGGTTCGTGCCCAGCCGTAACGTGACGAGTTCCCCGCGAGAATCGCGATCATGGATCGGCTCCCCAGGGCCAGTGCCCGGGCAGCACTGTTGGGCCTGTATCCGAGCTCCTTTATGGCCGCTGACACCCGCTCCTTGAGGCGGTCGCTGACCGGCGTGCTGCCGTTGAGAACCCGCGAGACCGTGGGAACAGAGACACCCGCTACGCGTGCGACGTCGACGATCTTGGGGGCGTTCCCGGGGCTTGTACGGGACATGACTTATCCGGCCGGTGCGGGGTGGAGTTCAAAGCTTGGAATGTGGACCGTTTCTCCGCCATTCATCGCAGACTGGTGCGCTGCAACCCCGGCAGCCGTCCAGTTGGCTGCCACCACGGCGTTGATGGAGGAGGGCCGCTGTTCAACGATGCTGGTGACGAACTCGTGCACCAAATGGGGGTGGGATCCGCCGTGACCGCTGCCCTGGATGAACGATGAGTGCGAGCCGTCCGAGTAGACACTGTCCTGTGTGTAGCGGGCTATGGATAACGGCAGAAGGTCTGTTCGTTCCGGCGCTTCGATTCTCAGGGACTCTATGGTCCTTCCGCGCCGGCCGTTCGCCTCCTTTAGCATGTAGTGCACCGGCGGCTCTCCTTCGATCTGGGGCCACTCGAATCCGTAGTTCTCCCCGTAGATGGAGAAAGCCTCGGTGTATGAGCGGGCGGCTTGGAAAAGGGTCCGGGACACTTCGATGGAGACGTTGGTTCCCTCGAGTTCGAAGATCGCCGTTTGGGCAGGGTACGGGTTGCTGTAGTGGGTTTGCCTATTGGCGGGCAGTTGACCTGAACCCAGGCAGCGGACGGTGGTTGCCCTGGTATCCAGCAATCGAAGTAACGGTGAGATTGCGTGGGTCATGTACCAGTGGGGAGGAAGGCCTTCCCAGTAGCTGGGCCAGCCCTCCATGTCCTGGTAGTGCACGCCTTTGCCGAAGGTGATGGGTCCGAAGGCGCCGGCTTGGAACAGCTCTTGGCAGTGGAGGAACTCGCGGGTGTAAACCGCTGTCTCCATCATCATGTAGTTCTTTCCGGATTCCCGCTCCCACCGGACGATTTCGCTCATTTCTTCGAGGGAAATGGCCATGGGAACAGTGCTCGCGCAGTGCTTGCCGCTTTTGAGGACGGCGATGCTTTGCTCGCCGTGGTCCGGGAGGGCAGTCACGAGGTGGACTGCATCGATGTGCGGCTGAGCCAGAACGTCTTCGAGACTGAGGTAGCGCTCCTCGATTCCGAGCTCATCGCCTACCCGGTTGAGAACTTCCTCGTCACCGTCACAGATCACCACTCGCTGAACGTCCGGGTGATCGCGGTAGATCGGCGCGAATTCAGCACCAAATCCCAATCCGGCGACTGCCACTACAGGGCGACGATCATTTTCGACCGTGATTGGTTCCACAGTTGTTTCCTTCGGTTCGGGGTGGGCTAGGTGTCTATGAAACCGCTTATCAAAACCACAGGCAAGCCTTCCTGTCTTTTTTTGAGAAGCGGTTTCATACGAGCAGGAATGCTTGCTTGCCGAGGCCTCCACCCTTATAGTTCACGCCCAAAACTATTTGAGGATCAGGACGCTTCCCCGGCGCTTCGAGTCAGGAGCGAACGCATAACGGCGAACGCCTCATCGGGTGCCCTGCGCTGTACGGCCGCGGCTACGTCCGCATGGAGTTGTAGCGCGATGGGGTGAGGATGTCCCGGGCCCAGCCCGCGGGCATGCCAACCCTCCAGGAATTCGCTGATGATGTCTTCGAGCTGGGCAAACATCGGGTTGCCTGACGCGGCGAGGATGAGTGCGTGGAACTGGAGATCGAGCTCGTGGAAGGCGTTGTGGTTGTTCTCCTCGCTCGCTGCCCACATCCTGCCGGCTATTCCCACCAACTCGGCGGCCTGGCTGGCGGACGCCTGCAGGGCTGCCAGTCGTGCAGCTTCAGGCTCAATAGCGAGACGGAGACCGATCAGGGCATCCAGCTGTGCCTGACGCTCCGGCGACTGCATGCGCCAGCGGATGACCCTGGGCTCGAACTGGTTCCATTGGCTGGACTCGAGCACCATGATGCCAACCCTGCGTTTGGAAACGAGGAGTTGCATGGACTCAAGGACCCGGACGGTTTCCCTGACAACTGATCTTGAGACGCCGTGGGTGCGTTCGAGTTCTTCCAGGGTCAACGTGCTCCCCGGTGCCCGTTCTCCGGAGCAGATCTCCATTCCGAGCCGGTCGAGCAGTTGATTGTGCAGTCCCGGCGCCGTGCGCGGGTGTTGGTTCATGCGATGCTCGACGGCGAAACTTGGGTTGCGCTGGTGTTCTCGGCCCCCGCAGCGGTTGCCATAGCTTCGTAGGCCTTCGCTGGAATTTGGGTAGCCAGCTTGCCGCCACTGACATCAATCAATGTTCCGGTGATGTAGCGGGAAGCGTCGCTGGCCAGGAACAGGAGGAGATCGGCTACTTCCGCGGCTTCTCCCCATTTCCGTAGTGTCAGCGTGCCGAGCAGACGGTCTTGTGCCTCTTTCGGCATCTCCGCAAAGCCGTTCATGCCGGTGGGGATCATTCCCGGAGCGTAGGCGTTGACCGTCACGTTCCAGGGCCCAAGTTCTCCTGCGAGTACCTTGGTGAACTGCACGACGGCGGCCTTGGAAGCCGCGTAGGCGGCGCTGCCTATGCTGGGAACGATTGCGGCGAATGATGCCGCGTTGATTACCCGGCCATGGTTGCTTTCCTTGAGGTAGGGAATAGCTGCTTTGCATACGCGGACGACGCCAGTGACGTTGACATCGAAGCAGCGCTGCCAGGCGGAATCTTCGAGTTCTTCGACCGTTCCTTCCACATTGATGCCTGCGTTGTTAATCAGGACGTCGATGCCTCCGAAATGATCCGCGACCGCCGTAACTGCCGCGCGCACAGACTCTTGGTTGGTGACATCGCAGGAAAGCCCGAGCGCTTCGGCGCCGCCCGCCCGGAGTTCTTCCGCCAGATTCTCGACGCCGTCGTGAAAGACATCCAGGGCTGCCACCTTGGCGCCATGACGGGCAAACGTCTCTGCGATGACGCGGCCGATCCCGCTTGCCGCACCGGTCACGATTACCACGCGGCCCCGGAGGCCCCACTGTACTGCCTGGTCAATAGTCATATGATTAGATTACACTCAGATTAAAGATCATACTATTGATGCGGAGTAAGTTATGGGCGCGCGCAAGGTCCTTTGGGTCATCGGAGGCGGCAGCGGCATGGGCCGCGCTGCTGCGAAGGTGGCGGCGGAAGCCGGCTGGCACGTAGCAGTAACCGGCCGTCGCCCGGACGCCGTAGCAGAGACAGTAGGTCATATCGTCAAAGCCGGCGGTGACGGCCTCGAAGTGCCGGCGGACGCAAACGAAGCGGGTTCCCTGGAGGAGGCCCACTCAAGGATCGTGACGCAATGGGGTCCCGTGACCGCCGTCGTTCTTGCTGCCGGCCTGAACACTCCGGCCCGAACCTGGGCCGATCAGAACATTGAAGAATTCGCATCGATCGTAGAGACCAATCTGACCAGCGTCGCCCGGGCAATCCATCTGGTCCTTCCAGGGATGAGACGCGCGGGCGAAGGCAACATTGTGGTCGTTTCTTCCCGGGCTGCCTGGCGGTTCTCGCCTGGTTCGGGGGTGGCCTACATGACGAGCAAGACCGGCCTGTCGGCGCTGGTGGCGTCCCTCAATGACCAAGAGGGAGTCAATGGCGTCAAGGCCTGCCATCTCTGCCCCGGCGACGTCGACACTGACTTCCTGTCCATGAGACCGGAGGTGCCGGACGAGAATCAGCGTGCCAGAATGCTCAGCGCCGAGGATATTGCCCGCTCCGTTCAATTCATCCTTGATAGCCCACGCCACGTCCGGATCGACGAGTTGGCCCTGAGTCCCATAGGTCAGAAGTAAGCAGAAGAAGCCCGTCGCGCTTGCAAGGCCGGCACCCACCATAGGGCGCCGGCCTTGCAATTGACTACGGGCTCATTGACTACTTGGTCAAGGGAGCCAGTGAGGGATTGGCTGCATAGGCCTCTGCCGCGTCCTCCTTTGTTACGATGACGGGCTCCAGAAGATAAGACTCGAGTACCTTGGCACCATTGTTGTAGGACTTGGTGTCATTGAGCTCCGGGGCCTCGCCCTTCTGCAGGGACTGGGTCATTTTGATGACCTGGGCCACCAAGAGGCGTGTGTCCTTGTATATGGTGGAGTACTGCTCTCCGGCCATGATGGACTTCACGGATTCAGCCTCGGAGTCTTGTCCTGTAACCACCGGAATCGGCTTGCCTGCGGCCTTGACTGAGGTAAGGATGGCACGGGCCAGCGTGTCATTGGGGGACAGGACGCCGTCGAGCTCTTTTGAACCGTAGGTGCCGGTGAGCAGCGAGTCCATGCGGCTTTGGGCGTTCTCGGCCTTCCAGCCCGCCGTTGAGGTCTGCTTGATGTCTTTCTGACCGGACCCGACGACGATCGTCCCGTCTGCGATGAGCGGTGTCAGAACGCTCATCGCGCCGTCAAAGAAGACGGCGGAGTTGGCGTCGTCGGGAGAACCCGAGAACAACTCGATGGTGTACGGGCCTGAGGGCTTCTTGGCCTTCAACGCCTCCATCAGTGACTCGGCCTGAAGCTGGCCGACCTTCTTGGCGTCGAAGCCAACGTAGTAGTCCACGTCCGGGGTGTTGGTAATGATGCGGTCATAGGCGATGACCTTGGCGCCGGCGTCGCGGGCCGCCTTGAGTTGGGTAGCGAGCTGACCGGCGTCGGCGGCTCCGACAACAATAACCTTGGCACCTTTGGTGACCATGGCATTGATTTGGTCCTGTTGGTCTTTGACGGTGGTGCTGGCCCCGGCGTACTGGACATCACCTTTGAACCCTGCTTCTTTAAGCCCGTTAGAGAACAGGTCACCGGCCAGGACCCAGTTCTCCGAGGTCTTCGAGGGCAATGCCACACCAATGGTGGAATCGGCTGCAAAGCCGGATGCCGCTGAAGCGTTACCTGCCTCGGTTCGGCTGCTGCTGCCTCCGCAACCGGTGAGGGCCAGAACAGAAGCCGCAGCCAGTGCGGTGGTCGCGAGAAGAGCTTTTCTTATCGTCATTGATTCATTTCTTTCTCTGGGGATATCTAAGGCGTATGCCTCGTTGTGGGGATATTCGTTGGGGTGGTCCGGGGAAAGGGGGTCGGGTGAGTCAGCGGTTCTGTTCGCCGGCCGGAACCGGCCGCGGCACTTCTTCCGTGATGGTTGGCTCGGGTGCCGGAACCGTGTTTGGGGAGTGCAGGTCCTGAGGCGGCTTGCGCTTCTTCGTGAAGAAGCCGATAACTGACGGGCGGCCCTGGGTCTTGTTCCAGACGTCCAGTCCCACGGCCACCAGAAGCACGATTCCCTTGATGACCTGCACACGGTCCGCGCCGACACCGAGCAACTGGAGTCCGTTGTTCAGGACGGCCATGATGAGGCCTCCGATGATCGAACCAGCGACGGTTCCGATGCCACCGGCCACTGCCGCTCCGCCGATGAATACTGCGGCGATGGCGTCCAGTTCCCAGCCGAGGCCGTCCTGGGGTCCGGAGGCTGCCGACCTGGCCACGAAAATCATGCCGGCGAGTCCGGCAAGAATGGACATGTTCATCATGACCAGGAAGTCGATGCGGCGGGATTTGACGCCGGAGAGCTCGGCAGCGTGCTTGTTCCCGCCCACTGCGTAGATGTGGCGGCCGGTGATGGTGTCTGTGGCGATGAACGAGTAGAACAGGACCAGCACGCCCAAAATGACGCCGGAGATGGGGAAGCTGGTGCCTACACGACCGCCGGCGAACAGGATGGTGGCGTAGAGAACCACGCCGGCCAGGACGATCACCTTCACGGCACTGACCCACAGTGGAGCTTCAGCTGAGCCCATGGCCGCCTGCTTCTTGCGGGTCCGCCATTCGGCCACGACCACTGCGACTGCCAGTACGGCACCCAACAGCAGCGTGAGATTGTTGTAGCCGGTATCCGGGCCGATTTCCGGGAAGTACCCTGCCCCGATGAACGTGAATTCACCAGGCACAGGAACGGTGTTCGCATTACCGATCATTTGGTTGCCGCCGCGGAAAATCAACATGCCTGCCAAGGTCACGATGAAGGCCGGCACTCCCACATAAGCCACCCACCAGCCCTGCCAGGCACCGATAAGTGCTGCAACTACAAGTCCCAGGATGAAAGCCACCGGCCAAGGAAGGCTCCACTGCTGCATTGCGGTGGCGACGACGATCCCGGTGAAAGCAGCGACAGAGCCGACCGAAAGATCGATGTGTCCAGCGATGATGACCAGAACCATGCCGATGGCGAGGATCAGGATGTAGGAGTACTGGCTGACCAGGTTGATCAGGTTCCCCGACGACAGAGTCAGACCGTCCGTGAGGACCTGGAACAGGACAACAATGGCGATGAGGCTGAAAAGGATGCCGAATTGGCGGACGTTGGATTGTCCGGATCCGAAAACCTTGGTGATGTCCTTTAAGGAGTTGCGTGATCTGGGGGCGCTGGATTGTGTGCTCATTACGTCGTGACTTTCTTCCTCATTGAAGTCATGCTCTTCATTAGGGTTTCCGGGTTGGCTTCGGCCGCCGGGATGCAGTTGGTGATGGAACCTTCAAACAGGGTGTAGATCCTGTCCGAGACACCCAGGAGTTCAGGCAGTTCGGAGGAGATCATGATGACGCCCTTGCCCTGGTTGGCGAGGTTGCGGATGATCGTGTAGATCTCTGCCTTGGCGCCGACGTCGATGCCGCGTGTTGGTTCGTCAAGAATCAGCAGATCGGGGTCACTGAACATCCACTTGGCCAGGACAACCTTTTGTTGATTCCCTCCGGAAAGTTTCCCGACGCCTTCGTGGACCGTGGGTGCCTTGATGCGCAGGGTCTGGCGGTATTCCTCGGCGATCTTGAATTCATCCACGTCATTGACCACCTGGCCCCGTGAGATCTTGCCCAGTTTGGCTGAGACGACCGAGCGTTTGATGTCATCGAGCAGGTTAAGCCCCAGGGCTTTGCGGTCTTCGCTGACGTACGCAAGTCCGTGGCTGATGGCTTCACTAACTGTTCGCAGCTGGATTTCCTTGCCGTCCTTGATCACCTGCCCGGAAATGAAGTTCCCGTAAGACCGGCCAAAGAGGCTCATCGCGAGCTCGGTGCGGCCAGCACCCATGAGCCCGGCGAATCCCACCACCTCGCCGCGCCTCACAGTGAAGCTGGAACCCTTCACTACCAGTCGTTCCGGCACTTGGGGGTGCTGCACCGTCCAATTCCGCACCTCGAAAAGCACCTTGCCAATCTTGGGGTGCCGGTCCGGGAAACGGTTCTCGAGTGTCCGCCCCACCATGCCCCGGATGATGCGGTCCTCATTGACCCCGTCAGCCTTCACATCCAGGGTCTCGATCGCCTTGCCGTCCCGGATGATGGTGATGGAGTCGGCGATCTGTTCGATTTCATTGAGCTTGTGGGAAATGATGATGGAGCTGACGCCCTTGCTTTTCAGGCCCAGGATGAGGTCAAGAAGGTGTTGGGAGTCCGTTTCATTCAAGGCGGCTGTGGGCTCGTCCAAAATGAGGAGCTTGACCGACTTGTTCAGGGCTTTGGCGATCTCCACGAGCTGTTGCTTACCTACGCCGAGGTGCTTGACCTGGGTATCGGGGTTGTCCGAGAGGCCCACGCGGGCGAGGAGTTCAACGGAGCGCTTTCTGGCCTCGATCCAGTCGATCCGCCGTCCTCTCAAGGGCTCGTTGCCGAGGAAAATGTTCTCGGTGATTGACATTTCCGGGATGAGCGCCAACTCCTGGTGAATGATGACGATCCCGGCATGCTCGCTGGAACGGATGTCCTTGAAACGGCATTCCTCGTTCCGGAACACTATCTCGCCCGTGTAAGACCCGTAGGGATAAACGCCCGACAACACCTTCATCAAGGTGGACTTGCCGGCACCGTTCTCTCCGCAAATTGCGTGAATCTCATCGGCGCCCACTGTGAGGGAAACGCCGTCGAGAGCCTTAACCCCGGGGAATTCTTTGGTGATGGAGCGCATCTCAAGGATGGCCGGGTGAGCCGATGTCATGCTTGCCACCCCGGCGACGAGACACAGGGGTAGTCAGTGCCGGAAATGAATGAATACATGTGGCGACTTCCTTGTCGTTTGGAGGAGGACGGCGAATTCTTTGGGGCGATGTCCTCGCTGTTGTTGGCGAATCAGGCTGTTGTACCTTTCACCATGAAAGGTATGTACCTTAGAAAGTAAATGTATAGGGTGCTTGAGCGATGTTGTCTACTATAGGCTGGAGTGCATGGAAGTACAACCCTCTGTCAGGAGCTCCCGGATGAGTGATCGGAATGACTGATCAGGCCGTTCAAGCCTTGTATATGGAGATCGAGCAGTGGCTCCGCGCCAAGGTCATGGCGGGTCGGGAGGGTGATCCCTTGCCGTCCGAAGCCGAGCTTGCCACCCAGTTTGGAGTGAGCCGGATGACCTCCAGGCAAGCCATGCAGAACCTGGCGGCGGAAGGTCTGGTTCGGCGAAAGCGCGGATCAGGAACATACATCGCTCCGCGGCCGATGCACCGCCATGCGGGTCCACTCATGAACTTCACCTCGGACATGCACCGCCGAGGACTGACGGCGTCGTCGCAATTGATGTCAGCGGAACTCCGCGAGGCAACGGCTGCCGAGCTGGATGCCTTGCGCCAGGAACCAAAAAGTCGCGTGGTGGCCATTCACCGGCTCCGCCTCGCGGATGGAACTCCGATGGCGATTGAGACCACCAGCCTCACGCCCGACTGTGCTTCGGTTCTGGCTGAGGATCTTGAAACCGGCTCCTTGCATGATGCTTTGCGGAGTCTTGGGCGTCAGCCGACCACCGCCTTGTCCTGGATCAGCGCCCGTACCGCGTCTCCTGCGGAAGCGAACCTGCTCAATCTTCCGCCTAAGTCACCGGTACTTGTTGAACGCCGGATTATTTCTGACCAAAACGAGAAACCGCTTGAATTCACCACGACGATTTACCACCCTGAGCGTTACGTCATTGATGCGGTGTTCACGCTCGCACCCGCGCCGGAGGCGGACGAGGCTAAGTAGGGCCCGTCCGGCCCTCCGGCGCACGCCGGATCAAAGCTGGGTGCCGGCTCCCATAAGGGCGGCCCCGATGGCTCCGGCGTGCCTGCCGAGGGATGCGGGAACCACGTGAATGTCCGTGCCCGGTGCCACGCGGATGCGGCGGCGGATCTCTGCTTCAAGGGGGGCTATAAGCTGTTTTCCCGCCCCGGCGACGCCACCGCCGATAACAAAAGTGTCCGGTGCCAATGTGATGAAGACGTTCGCCAGGCCTGCGCCAAGGGCTTTGATGGCCCGGTCTATGGCAACCTGTGCTCGGGTGTCACCAGTGGCGGCTGCAGCGAAGACGGCCTGCACGGACTCTTGTCCGCCGGCCGTCGAGATCGCTGCGGAACTCGCAAAGGACTCAACGCATCCATTGTTGCCGCATCCACAGGGCGGTCCATCCAGTTCAACCGTGAGGTGGCCGAGCTCGCCCGCGGAGCCGAGCCCCTTCCATACTTTGCCGCGATGTACAACGCCGCCGCCGACGCCGGTACCCAGCACCACGCATACGACGGTTTCCAGGCCGGCTGCAGAGCCCACTACGGATTCGGCCAGGCTGAATGCCTTGGCGTCATTGACCAAGGCAATTTTCTGGCCCAAGTTGCCTTCCACTTCCTGCCGAAAGGGGAAGCCCTTCCAGGAGATCGGGAAGTTGGGTAGCAGCGTAGGGGTTCCTGCGGCCTCGTCAAACATGCCCGGAATGCCCACACCCACGGAAGCGATCGGTCCGTATTGGGTCCGCAGTTGAGTGGTGATCCTGGCGAGTTCCCCCACCACTAAGCCCGGTTCCCGTGACTGGTCCAGGTGGAAGAGATCGGTATTCACGGTCTCCGGAGGGGCTGAACCGTCAAGACGCAGCAATGCTGTCTTTACGGAGCTGCCACCTATGTCCAACCCCAACGCCAAATGCCCAACAGAAGTACTCACTGAGATCTTGCCACCGCCTTCTTCAACGCTTCCCAACGTACAGGGATCTCGTGCGGCGGGGCTCCAGTCAACCAGCCCCCTACCCCGGCGGCTACTGCACCGGCGTCGATAAAACCACGCACGTTCTCAGCAGTCATACCGCCCGTAGGCATCAACGGAATATGTCCCAGAGGGCCGCGCAATTCCCGAATGAGCTGTGGTCCTGCCACTGAGGCGGGAAAAACCTTCACTGCGGCCGCCCCCGCATTCCACGCCCTGACTATTTCGGTGGGAGTCAGCGCGCCGGGGGAGACCGGTATGCCTTGGGCGGACGCCCATCCCACCAGGTCTTCGTCAAGGTAGGGCGACACCAGAAATTCCGCGCCGGCATCAAGGGCGGCGGCCGCTTGCTCCTTGTCCAGGACAGTGCCGGCTCCGACTGTGGCTCCGGCGTTGCGGAGCTTGGTGATGTCTGCCACGGCGGTTTCCGAGTCCATGGTGATTTCAAAGACGACATCCCGGGGGGTCTGCGACAAGGACATCAGGGATTGGAGTGTCTGGTTGCCAAGGCGACGGGCCACAATGACGAGTCTGGACTCTGTGACTGCTGGGGGAAGAGTAGGCCGGCTCATGAGGTGGAAGTCACCGCCCAACCACCATCGACGGCAAGGACCTGGCCGGTGACCCCATCAGCGTCGACGAACCAGCACAATGCTTTGGCGATCTGCCCGGCGGTCAACATCCCCGGGGCTACGGGCTGCTTGCGTTCGGCGAAGCTGACGATCGCGGGGTCTTCTGCTGCCCTGGCGGCCATGGGAGTTCGTACGAGTCCGGGGGCAACACAGTTCACGCGCACCTTGTCCTTGGCGTAGGCCGCGGCGAGAGGAACCGTCCAGCCTGTGATGGAGGCTTTGGCCGCGGCGTACCCGTGGGTGGTGAAGTTGTCCGGTTGGGGCGAGGTGGCCAGGACACTTGAGGTCATGACCAGGGAACCGCCGTTGCCTTGCATGTGGCGGATGGCTTCGCGTGCTGTCAGGAACATGGTGGTGAGATTCAAGCTGATCGAGGCGTTCCACGCATCCAGGGTCATTTCGTGCAGCCAGCCGTCACCGAATCGACGTGCACTGCCGCCGGCAACGGCGACGACGGCATCAATGCCGCCCATTTTTTGCGCCGCTGCCGCGAAGGCGGCCACTGTGGCCTCTTCATCCCGCAGGTCCGCCGCGTACCATCCGGCGCTCCCCGCACCGAGGCTGTTCGCCAAGGCGGCACACGACTTGGGGTCGCGGGAAATGACAAAAACTGCATCTCCCGCCTCCGCTAGTTGCCGGGCTGCCGCGGCGGCTATGCCCGAGGCTCCCGTAATGACTACGGATCGGCCGGTTCCATCCATTTCGCATCTCCTCAAATTTGACAGTGCACGTGCTGGAAAATGCTTATCAATCAACCTAGGCATTGGCCAACAACCAGTGTCATAGTAGTATATACAAATACCAACAAGTTCGTAACTACTTGAGGAGACATGTGGCAACCCCCGCAACCGCTTGGTCCGCCGCCGTTCCGTCCATCGGCCACTTCGACGTCGTCGTGGTCGGCTCCGGTTCGGCTGGCTCCACCGCAGCCATCGCTGCATCCCGTCAGGGAGCCCGCGTGCTGCTCATCGAAAAGCTTCCCTTCCTGGGAGGCAACAGCACCGCCGTGCTGGATACCTTCTACGGCTTTTACTCACCGGGCTCGCGCCCGTTCCGGGTGGTGGACTCCATTCCCGGCGAGGTCGTCGAGAAGCTGCGTACGCTCGGCCCGGTCATTGAACGGCCCAACACCTACGGCGCCGGAACAGGCGTCACCTACAATGCAGACCACTTGAAGGTGGCCTGGGAGGATCTGGTCACGAGTGCCGGAACGCGGGTCCTCCTGCACAGCTTTGTGCAGGAGGTTAAGGTCAGCGACGGTCGGGTCACGGACCTGTTGCTCGCGACCAAGGCCGGTTTGCGGCAAGTCTCCGCAACGACGTTCGTTGACGCCTCCGGCGATGGGGACCTTAGCCACTTCGCCGGTTTCGGGTACGAGGTTGCCGGTGAGATCGCTCCGGCTCAGACCCTGACCACAACGTTCCGGATGATCAACGTCGATCACGCCGCCCGCAAAAAGCTGACGAAGGAAGACCTGCGGGAGCTCATGCTGGCTGCCTCAGCTGAAGGCTACCTCCTTCCCAGGACTGACGGCAGCGACCACATCACACCCATCGAGGGCATGACGGCAACAGTTATGACCCGCCTCGATTCGGCCACCCGCGACGCCGATGGGACGCTGCAGACCGTGTTGGACCCGGAGAACCTCACCAAGGCCGAGATGGCAGGTCGGCGCCAGGTTCTGGAGTACGCCCGCTTCCTGACCGACAAGGTAGCCGGGTATGAAAATTCGTCCCTGGTGGGTCTCAGCACCCAGATCGGCCTGCGCGAAACCCGCCGGATCTATGGTGACTACCGCGTCACCCGCGAGGACGTTCTGGGTGCCAACCAGTTCGACGATCAAATCGCCCTGTGCGCGGCACCCATCGAGGATCACCACTCGGGAGATGGAACCGCGTGGGCGTACCTCCCGGAGGGAAGTGCCGCGGGTATTCCCCTGCGGTCCCTGATCGTCAGGGACGCGCAAAACGTCATGGTCGCCGGACGATGCTTCTCGGCAACTCATGATGCCCAAGCCAGCATCCGTTCCATGGCCCAGACGATGGCCATGGGCCAGGCCGCCGGAACAGCGGCTGCCATGGCCGCGGCCGCCGCAGGGGGACTCGTCCGCGACGTGCCCGCCACCGCGATTCGTGAAACGTTGCGGGCTGCCGGCGCCATCCTCGAAGTGCAGCTCCAACCACAATCGGCGCGCTGACCATGATGCAACCACATAAAGCAGGATTCATCCGCACCGTTCTGGGGGACCGGGAAGAACTACCAGCGGGTTCGGTCTTCGGACATGAACACCTGATCATCGACTCCCCTCTGATCCATGACAGGTTTCCCCATATTCACCTTTACGACGTCGACACGGCAGTTGATGAGGTGAGCGCATGCCGCGATGCCGGCGCAGCCCTCATGGTCGACGCCATGCCGGTCGCCGCAGGAAGGGACGCGATCAGGCTGGCTGAGATCTCCCGGCGAACCGGGGTGGACATCATTTCCGCCACCGGGCTGCACCACGACCGCTACTACGGGCCCCTTCACTGGAGCAACCGGGTGGATATGGACGACCTGGTCAAATTGTTCGTTGCCGACCTCGTGGAAGGAATCGACGAATTCGACTACACGGGACCTGTAGTCCGACGCAGTGCCTACAAGGCGGGCATCGTGAAGGTAGCCACCAGTGGGCAGACGCCGGATCAGCGGGACCTCCGCAATCTGGAAGCGGCAGCCCACGCGAGCAACCTCACTGGGGCGCCGATCCTCACGCATTGCGAGGGTGGGCTGGGAGGGCTCGCCCAGGTGGAGTTCCTCCTTGCCATGGGCGTCCGGCCCGGCTCGATCATTCTCAGCCACGTGGATAAGAGCCACGCTCTGAACTACCTGAAGGAGTTGGCGTCCAGTGGCGTCATCCTGGAGTTGGACCAGGGACTGCGGCAGCGGGAGCGCGGACTGTCCTCCGTCACCGTCTGCGCGGTCTACTCCCTGGTGGAGGAGGGCTTCGGGCATCAAATCATCGTGGGCACCGACGGCGCACGGCGGGACCTTTGGGCATCACTGGGCGGAGCGCCTGGCCTTTCCTGGCTGGCAAGCGAGTTTCCGGTCCTCCTGAAGTCCGCTGGCCTCACCGACAATGCGATCCAGGACATCATGCGCAATAACGCGATCAGTGCTTTGTCTTGGAGGCCACCTGCCTCGGAGCGTGCAGGCGACTTCGCGGAAGAACTGACCCGTTGACCATCGGCTGCGGGATGCTTCCCGCGGCCCCACTACTACCTCAGCTGTATCGGAACCGCTGGTATGGCTAATGACAAATGTGAAAGGACCAATCTCATGAGTTGGATCGCGGAAGCCCGCAACGTCCTCGACCGCATCGAGGCGACGCAAACCGAAGCCCTCGAGACCGCTGCGGCCATTGCAGCGGAGGCCATTGGTGGCGGCGGAGTCGTCCACACTTTCGGCACGGGACACTCTCGTATTCCTGTCGAGGAAATGTTTCCCCGCTACGGTTCATACCCCGGCTGGCACCCGATTGCAGAGCTGTCGATGACATTCCACACTGAAATCGCAGGGGCCAACGGGCAGCGGCAGGCCATGTTCATTGAACGTGTTCCGGGGCTGGCAGAAGTGATCTTCTCCAACTTCAAGCTCCGTCCCACCGATGCCATCCTGATCTTCAGCGCGACGGGCCGCAACGCGGTCCCGGTCGAGACTGCCATGATCGCCAAAAAGGCCGGCCTGAAAGTCATTGCCGTCACCTCCATCAGTGAGGCGCGATCGGTTCCCCCGACGCACGCCTCAGGCACCATCCTGGCCGACCATGCCGACGTCGTCATCGATATTTGCACGCCCCTGGGCGACGCAGCCGTCACCATCGATGGCTGGGCCAACAAGGTAGGCCCGGTCAGCAGCATCTCCAACATTGCGATCGTCAACACCCTCAAGGTCCTTACTGCGCAAAAGCTCGCGGATCAGGGAATCGAGCTGCCCGTCCTCACGGGTGCCCAGATCGTCGGCGCCGAACAATCCCACCACTTGTTCGAAAGCGCCTACTTGGAACACGCCCGTCGCAAAGCCGACGTGCTCCGCGTCAGTGAGGAATTGGTTGCCACTGCCGACCAGAGCTGACCACCAGATGCGCCGCGGGGGCCAGGACAAGCTGTTCCGGTCCCCGGGCTGCGGGCCATCCCGGAACGGATAAAGGGCATGATCACCACAACAATTCCTGCCGTACAAGCGGTTCTTTTCGACATGGACGGTACCCTGATCGACTCCACCGCCAACAGCCATCATTGTTGGTCCCGGTGGGCTGACCGGCGAGGTATTGCGGACCGGTCCTTCCAGGAGTGGTACGAAGGCATCCCCGCACGCCAAATAGTGGAAGCACTTGTCCCGGCGGTGGAAGTGGACGCCGCACTGGCGGAAATCGTTCGGATTGAGGCGACGGAAACCCACGGCATCACTGCGTTTCCCGGCGTGCCCGGACTCCTGGCCAGCATCCCTGATACCCGGAAAGCAATCGTCACCTCCAGTGTCAGGACCGTCGCCGCCGCCCGGCTGGACGCCGCGGGCATCATCGCGCCTACCGTGCTGGTCACTGCCGGCGAAACGAGCCGCGGCAAGCCGGACCCGGCACCTTTTCTCCTGGGGGCCCAAAGATTGAAAGTGGACCCGAGGAAGGTTGTTGTTTTTGAAGATGCCCCCGCGGGAATCGCCGCTGCACGTGCAGCAGGATCATTCGTCGTTGCCATCGAAGGAACACGGCGCGCCGCTGACCTCGCCGAAGCGGATCTGGTCATCAGCGGGCTCGACGCCGTTCGGGTGGAGGTCATCGACGGCGGCCTTCAGTTCTACGTCCGAGCAGCCTGAAAGGCGCCGATGCAGATCCGTATAGGCAATGATCAGCTCAGTGCAGTCATCGACAGCACCGGTTCAGAGCTCATTTCCCTTCAAAGTCGAGAGCAGGAACTGCTCTGGGAGGCAGGGCCCGAATGGGCTCGCCACGCCCCTATTCTCTGCCCGGTCATCGGCCGGGTTGCAGAGGATGTCATCCGGCACAACGGCCTACGCTACCCAGTGACCCAGCACGGCTTCGTCCGGGACAGCGGCTTCACAGTGGTCCGGTCCGCTCCGGACTCCACCCACCTGCGCCTGGACCACCATCCGGAGGACGCTACAGGGTTTCCGTTTCCCTTCGCGCTGGAAACACAGTGGCATCTTGCGGCCAGGCAACTGACCGTGACGTTCATCCTCACGAATTCCGGCCATTCCCCCCTGCCGGCCTCGCTGGGCTGGCACCCCGCATTTGGCTGGAAAAGGGATGAGGATTTGGACTTGGTTTTTGAACGTCCCGAAACGGGCTCTACCCGGAGGGTCAACAGCGAAGTGCACCTCACGCATGAACGCTATGACTCTCCGCTCAAAGGCAATTCCCTGAGGTTGACGGAGGAACTGCTGAGCGAAGGGGCCTTGATCTTCGAGTCATTGAACAGCCGCACCGTCAGGCTGGTCTCCTCCGATGGTCCGGTACTCAGCATGGCTTTCCGGGGATTTCCCCATTTGGCGGTATGGAAAAAGCCCGGGGCGGATTTCGTTTGCCTGGAACCGTGGTCGGACCTGCCGCATGAAGAGGGAGAACGGCGGGAACTCTCTTCGGTCCCGACTGAACTGCTGATGCCGGGAGCAAGCAAAGAGTATTCGTGCCGTTTACGCATCCACGGCAAGTAGCTGTTTAGCCGGCACCACCCCGATACGACTTCTCAGCGAAGATGCCGCCCTGCCAGTCGGCGCCGGGCTCGGCGTCGTCGTCGTCGGGTATCTCATGGCGATGGTGTCCCGGGACCCTTCCCGGCAGGGACCGCGAACCACATGACTCTCTCCGCCGGAGTGGCTTCCCAAGCTCCTCATGCGGCCCCGGCCATGACGCTCGTCAAGTACCTCGCGTCCCGAACCGCCCTTCGCGCCTACCAAGGGGTAGGCCTTGAAGCTGTGGGAACGGGTAGCGGGTAAATCATCGGTGCAGCTTGGCAGATTTCCAAGGACGCGCGACGCCCCTTGGCCTCGACCTCCCTGCACACGGTGGGCTAGTGGCCGGCGCCCGGGAGCGGGTCAGAGTGCAAGGCGGTGCGGGCACTTGTCTCCCGCACCCGCACCGCCGTCGGCCTTCACCGTTATTGCTTGGCTGATGAACGTCGGGTCATCAGCCGAACCCGGGCGCGGTGCAGCTGTGGCATGAGGCCGTAGATCACGATCGGCACCGCAATGGTGGCGAGGATGAAAGTACGGAGGACGGGAGTCAGCGTCCCAAGCCATTCGCCGAGCACCAGGTTGATGACCACCAGGGTCGGAAACACGGCAAGCCAGATCATGATGGCGAGTTGGTGCTTGGTGGGAGGCGGGACTTTTGCGGACGTGGTGGGGTTGGTCATGAGTACTCCTGGGTTGTGTGGTGATGAGGGGGGTGGTAGAGGGTCAGTGGCCAAGGGCGAAGGCCTCCATGGCGATCCGAATGTCCTCGGCAACGAGGTCGGCGTTGATGGCGATGGCCGAGGCGGAGCCTTCACCCGCGGCGGTAATGACTTGGGCTCGTGGGTTGGCCACGTTTCCGGCCACCCAAACTCCTGGAACGGACGACAGCCCTTGGGAATCCTTGACGGGCCAACCGTCGCCGTCTGTTTCGCAGCCGAGGCGAAGCAGCAGATGGTTGTTGGGTACAAACCGTGGGGGCACGAACAAGGCGGTACGGGGGATGACGCGCCCGTCTTCCATGCGAACTCCGCTGAGGTGGTGGTTCTCCACCAGGACACGTTCCGGCGTGCCTTCCACGATGCCGATGGACCTGGCGACGAGTTGGGATCGCTGATCAATCGAAAGACTGTCAGTCGGCGTGAACAGCACAACGTCGTCGCTCCACTGACGAACGATCTGCGCATAACGGACTGCGTCCGGCGATCCGCCTATAACGCCCAAGGCTTGGTCGCGAACCTCGTATCCATGGCAGTAGGGGCAGTGCAGAACATCACGGGCCCACCGATCCTGAAGCCCCGGTATGTCCGGCAGCTCATCGTTGAGACCCGTCGCGATCAGCAGCCTCCGGGCGGTCATCCGCCGGCCGTCGGCGAGCAGGACCGAGAAGGATGACTTTCCGCACTGCACGAGGTCGCTCACCGTGGCGTTGAGGATTTCGCCCCCATACGCCTCCACCTCGTTCCGTCCGGTGGCCAGCAGTTCGCCCGGTGGCATGCCGTCTCGGGACAGGAAGCCATGCAGATGCGCGGCCGGGGCATTGCGCGGTTCCCCGGTATCCATGACCAGGACACGTCGGCGTGCCCGGGATAGGACCAGCGCCGCGGACAGGCCGGCGGGTCCTCCGCCGACAATAATGACCTCGTAGTTGCTCATGCCTTCAAGGCTGTCCGGGCTTCCCGGTTTCGACAACAAACGTTGCTGTTTCCGGGAATCCCGCGTTGGATTGGGCTATGGACCCTACTGCAGCAGTGATCGCGTCAGCCTTGGATCAGGTGGGTCCCAGGCTGAAACGGTTGCGTAACCAGCGACAGGTAACTCTGACCAGCCTTGCAGCTGCGACCGGCATCTCCAAAAGCACCTTGTCCCGCCTGGAGACCGGTCAACGCCGCCCCAGCCTGGAACTGCTCCTTCCGCTGGCGCAGGCCTACAACGTCCCTTTGGATGATCTAGTGGGTGCTCCGGAAGTCGGCGATCCCCGGATTCGTCTTAAACCACGGGTGGCGAACGGGAGGACAGTTGTTCCGCTGACCAGGCACCCCGGAGGCGTCCAGGCGTGGAAGATCGTGATCCCCGCTGCCAAGAAGGAGCCCGAACTCAAGACCCATGAGGGCTATGAGTGGCTTTATGTCCTGTCCGGGCGTATGCGCCTTGTCCTTGGAGACAATGACCTGACGCTTGGGCCGGGCGAGGTGGCTGAGTTCGACACCCGCGTCCCGCACTGGTTCGGCAGTACGGGAGGGCATGGGGCTGAAGTTCTGAGCCTCTTCGGGCAGCAGGGGGAGCGGCTGCATGTCAGGGCCAAGTCCAGTAAGGAGTACAAGCACTAGCCTGCGGCGGGTTGCCCTTCCATGGCTTCGGCCAGACGGTCCCGTGCACGGCCCAGATGCTCATCCAGCAGCGCAGCAGCGGCGTCGGGCTCCCCGGCTTCAATCAACTCCAGGATTTTCTGGTGTTCTGCGTGAATCAAGGAAGTATCCAGGAGGTTCAGGGTCTGTACCCGGACCATGCATAGCCGGACCTAGCCCACCAGGGAACGGTACATCCGGCTGATACGTTCGTTTCCCACTGCGTCAATCAAACTCGTATGGAAGCGCATGTCGGGCTCCACCACGTCCAAGGGGGTGCCGCTCTGCAGCGCGGCGATGTCGCGGTTGGCCTGGACGGCAGCCTCGGGCACTTTTTTCCGGAGGGCAAGCCGCCGCTTGCAGGATTGCTGCGTGCCAGTGCAGCCCGGGGCGTGTCGCTGACATTCAGATCCGGCGGAATCAAGCCACCCAATACAGCGGCGCGGGCTGTCCTGGGGGCAGATGCTGTACCCCTGTACTCCACTGAGCTTCCAGGCGGAGGTTCACCGCGGAAACGCCCTGCTCCTTCGGGGCATGTTGATGCCGTCTATTTCCCTGCCTGCGTCAACACCATGTTCGGTCCGGCAGGGGCATCACCTGAAGCCGGCGGACGCGGCGTGCAGTACAGCTTTGAACAACTGTCTGCCCGGGCAGGGCTAACGCTCCTGGTTCCACAAGGTATTGACGGCCTGTGCTGCGGGACGCCGTGGTCCTCCAAAGGGATGGCTGACGGCCAGGAAACCATGGAAGCGAAAACAGTTGCAGCGCTCCGGCACGCCACCCGTGACGGCGAGTTGCCCATCGTCTGCGACGCCTCTTCCTGCACGGAGGGCCTCCGCCATGCCGTGGAATCCGACGTCCCCGCCGAGGGTCAGCTTCCCCTGCGCATCGTTGACGCCGTGGACTTCGCCGCAGAACGGATACTGCCCCTGCTGCCCGAGCACGGGAAACTTCAAACATTGGTGCTGCATCCCACCTGCTCGTCAACGCGGATGGGACTTAATGATGCGCTGGGCGTGGTTGCCGGTGCCGTGGCGGAACGCGTGGACATTCCCGAGAACTGGGGTTGTTGTGCGTTTGCCGGTGACAGGGGCATGTTGCATCCGGAACTGACGGCGTCGGCAACAGCGCGTCAGGCCGCGGACGTAGCGGACCTGAACGCTGCTGCCCATGCCTCCTGCAACAGAACCTGTGAGCTCGGCATGACACAGGCAACAGGTTCCCGAAACCGGCACGTACTGGAGCTCCTTAAAGAGGTCACCCGTTAAGGGGCTTGGTGCTGGCAAGTCACGCCGGCGGGAACCTCAATCTGCGTGACGAGCATCGACGGTGGCCGGGTCAACCGGCACATGCGTGCGGGCCGAATGCAGGGCAGCAAAGCAGAGCCGCAAGCTGGCAAGGGAAGTCTCCGCAGAGTTTCGAGCGGAACGGCCCGTCTCCACAGCGTCCATCAGTTCGGCCATGGTGCCGCGCATTCCGTTGCTCCACCAGTCTCCCTGGAGATCAATGGCTGAGGAGCCGTCTTGGCGCGTCAAGGTCACCACCTCGCCGCCAAGGCTGTGCCCCTCATGTGCAATGGTGCCCTCCGTGCCTTCGATACGGTACATGCCCTTTTCCGCCAGCGGGGCCGAAGCCCGGAAGGAGATAGTGGCGCGCGCCGCCGCGTACTCAATAACGACGTCGGCATCTGTTGCTACCGGAACCTTCGCACCGCGGCGATGGCCAACACTGGCATAAACGCGCTGGGCGTCGCCTGCTTTGCTCATCAGCTGGGCCACAACATCGAACCAGTGGATCCCGAAGTCATAGAGGATCAAATCCTCCATGGTGGAAAAGTGGGGATCATGTTCGAAAGCCTGATCATGCGGCCAATAAACAGTGAAGTCAGCCGACGTCGGTTCGCCCACAGCACCATCGGACACCAAAGCCAGGGCGGCGGCGAAATGCGGCGCCCACCGGCCATTATGGTTGACCGCGAGGGTTCTGCCGGTCGTCCGCGCTTCCTCGACAAGGCGCTCGCCGTCGGCGATGCTGCTGACGAACGGCTTTTGGCTCAGCACGTGCTTGCCGGCCCGCAGCGCCCGGCGGATGAGTTCCGGGCGGCCGGGAACGTGGGTGGCGATGTCCACAATGTCCACGGCCGGATCCGAAAGGACGTTTTCGACGTCGGTGGTCACCCGGGACTGCGGGGCATACGCTTCTCGCCGGGCTTCTGCCTTGGCGAGGGTGCGGTCACACAGGACCACGACGTCGAACCCCGCCTCTTGGTAAGCGGCCAGTTGCGCTTCGCTGATGAAGCCGCAGCCTATCAGCCCAATTCCGTGCCCCGCGGTCCGGGGAACAGGGGGGAGGTACCGGGCTGCCGACGTGAAGGCTTCCGCGCTGTTGGTGGTTGCAGTGCTGTTGGTGGTCACAGTGTGTCCAATCGAACCGGCGTCTGATCAGCCGCGCTTTGAGCAGCTGCTTCGACAATCAGGTGGCCCGCCATGCTGACTTCCAGCGACACCGGGCCCTCCAGGGGCAGCCCGTGATCCAATGCGTGGATCAGGTTGGGCACTCCGCCGGTATCACCCGGTGCAAGCTCGTCCACCGGAATGGCCTGTCCCTCAGGATGCGCGTTGTCCTGAACCTGGACGGCTTCGGCGTAGTCGAAACTGGCGATGGTTCCGGCGCTGCCGACGATCACGAAGCCGCAGCGTGGATAGGGCTGGTGGGTCCACGGGTCGGTGAAAGTGCCCCAACGGGTCTGGAAGGTGGACAAGCCTGAGCGGTAGGAAGCAATCACCACCGACTGTTCGTCCACCTCATCCCCGGGGCTGATGTGGGTGCGGGCCGTAACATCCGTGGGAAGTTCGCCGTCACGGAACCAGGTAGCAAGAGTAGCGCCGTAGCCGAGGTAATCACGCAGGGAACCACCGCCTTCAGCGGCCGAGTACCACCACGTTGAAGCTTTCGCCTTGGCGACCTCTGCGTCGTCCACCTCATGCTTGCCATGGGTGTGGAACAAAGGGCCCCTGTTGCCGTCGTAGTAATGCACTTCGAGAACGCAACCGATCACGCCTTCGCTGATAAGGCGGCGCGCTGTTCTGTGGACGGGGTACCACGCCAGCGGCCAATTGACCCCCACCAAGACGCCCGGAGCCGAGGCTGCCGCACCCACGATTGCCCTGGCGTCGTTCACGGTGGACGCCAAGGGCTTCTCGAGGAGCACGTGGATCCCCCGCTCCACAAAGTAGTCCACGTACCGGCGATGGTCCGCCGTTGTGGAGCAGACCACGGCGATCTGCGGAGCTGTCTCTGCGATGAGGGCGTCCAGGTCACCGTATTGAAGGTGGGGCGGGACCTCGAGTTCCGCGCACACCTGCTGCATTCGGTCCGGGTTGCTGTCCCAGGCTCCCACCAACAGGGCGCGGGGATGGTCTTTGATAACGCTGATCTGATCGCCGGCGTGCATATGGTCGAATCCGACCACGGCGATGCGCCAGGGATCGATCTGCTTAGAACTGGGGGATGCGGCGTCCATCCATGACTTCCTTTTGAATTGTTTCCAAGGTTGCGGGGTCGAAGAGCCCCGTGATGATTCCGCCCACAGCCGCATCATGGCTGCCCCAGATGATCGAGGCCCTATCGAGGGCTTCATTGTCCGAGGTGGGCGGGTGTTGCAAGGCGTGGATCCGGATGCCGGCGGCCACCAGCAGCGGGCTGGAATTTGATTGATGCCAGACTGCGGCGTCAAAGTTTCCGTTGACTACTGATTCGGGAATGAAGGCATAGGGAGTATCCACCATCTCAGCGTTGGGAAACTCACGCTGCGTGAGGGTCACATGGTCAGTGGAGTTTCGGTCCACGGGAACCCGGGCAGGGATCCCCACCTCCTGGCCCGTGCGGGTGATCACCACCACGGACTGTTTACGGTAGAAGGTGTGGGGGCCCAAGGTAAGGCTGGTGGTCTGCTCGCCGATGGAATGGGCGACGGCGGCCGACGCCACTGTGAAATCCACCCGCTTGCTTTCCAGGAAGCGAAGACGCACCGCGCTGCCTTGCCGGAAGAGAAGCTGAAGAGGTATGCCTGCGCGCTCGGCCGCCTCGCTCAATCCGGTGGCAAGGCCGGTGAACTCGCGGGTGTCGGGCAGCGGCAGGACTCCGGTCAGGATGCCGCGGCCACTTGCAGCCCAAAGGTCAGGAAGAACCTTGGCCGTCAGGCGCCTCCCCGAGCTCCCGTGTGAGGAGGTCTGGATGGCGCCTGACAGTTCAAGGGTTCGCAGCGCTGCCTGTACAGTTCCCGCCCCGGTGCCGGCCATGCGGGCCAGCTCCGCAGTGGTCGGAACCTGCGCGCCCAGCGGCAGCGAGAGCGCCGCGTTGGCCAGGACGCTGACAGCGTCAATCGATTTCCCCATTGTTCTCCTGGTTCCTGCCTGGTTCAGCTAGTCCAAGCGAGAACCCGGCGCTTGCTCTCAATGACCTCCGGAGTGGGGTCGTAGGTGTCGGGCTCGTGCTCGATGCTAACCGGGCCGTTGTAGCCCATGGCGGCCATTTCCTTCAAGCAACCCTCAATGGGAACCACTCCGTCGCCCAGTGCGCACGACTCGTGAGCGCCCTCGGCCTTGATGTCCTTGAGATGGACGTGCTTCACCGTAGCACCCAGTTCGCGGATGGCGTCGGCAGCGCTGTAACCCTGGGTACCCCACCAGCCGGTGTCCACTGCAGTGCCCAGCACGTCATGGTCATCGCCGATCCTCGCAAGGATTTCCGCGGGAGTTTTCTCGGGGTGGTTTTCAAGGGCGAGAATGCGGCCTGTGCGGCGAAGGATCTCCAGCACTCCCTCGCGGTCCTGGGCCAATGCTTCACATATTCCCCCGAGGATGGTGGTGTTCAGGGCCGCGGCGACGTCGCACACGCGCTGGAAGTCATCTGCGGTCTTGCCGAAGCTTCCCGCGTAGCTGGCAACCTGAACGCCCCGGGCATCAAGTACCCGGCGTGCTGCAGAGAGATGGGCATCAGTGGCCCAGGTCCAGTTCAACTGGCCTGTCCAGACATCGATGGTCTTAAAGCCCGCTTCGACCGCGAGGTCGACAAACGCTCCGAAACGCTCTTCGAACGTCTCCACCGGACGGTAGTAGGCGTTGGCAGCATCGTCACCCTGCATCCAGCCTTCGGTCATGTTCCAGGCAAGCTGTTGGGCAACGAGGTTGGCGCCCATATAGGACAACTCGTACGTCTCTGTGCTCGTCATGTGATGGAAGTCCTTTCAGTTGTCCGCGAAGGCGGGAGTGTTGGAGGGCTGGCTTGCTTCAAGCGGCGAAACGAACGTGGACGTCACGGCAATGCGGGTACCGGCCTCGGCGGACGCCTTGACTGCTTCAAGGACCTCCACCACGTGGGCGGCATGCTCTGCTGTGACCAGGTGCCGGCGGTCTTCCTGGATGGACGCGGCAAGGTCAGCCAGCCCCAGGCACCAGTCAATGTCCGCGGTGCTCTCGCCCGGCACCAGCTCGGTAAACTTCCGGGCGTACTCTGCGCGGTGAATGCCCGCGTCCGCCCGCAGCCAGTCATCGAGCCGAAGCGAACCGTCCACGCCATGGAACTCCACGGCACGGGGAATGGTTGCGGAGTCAACAAAGAAAGTACAGGTCAAACGCAGGACGGCACCGTTGCCAAAACGTGCAACAACCACCCATCCGTCCGGAGTGCTCAACTGCAGCGTTTCGCCGGAGAGGGTAGTGCGCTCCGGGAGCATACTCACCGAAGTGGCAGTGACCTCGACGATGGGACCCAAAACCGCGGTGAGGTACGTCAGGGGGTAGACGCCGGCGTCGAACACGGGCCCTACCTGGTAAAAAGTGTCCGGGTTCGGGTGCCAGGTTTCGATCCTGCCCTGGTTAACCTCGGCAGTGACCAGCCGGACATCGCCGATTTCTCCCGCGCGTACCCTCCGCGCGGTCTCCAGGCTGGCTGCACCCAGCCACAGTGAAGGGGCGCAGGAGAGCCGGACACCAGCCGTGTGGGCAAGGTCCACCAGTTCAGCAGCTTCGGTTGCCGTCATGGCCAGCGGCTTCTCGCTGAACACGGTCAGGCCGTGACCGAGCAGTGCCTTGGTGGTGGAGTAGTGGTAGGGAGCGCTGGTCAGGTTTACCACGATGTCCGGACGTGCTGCAGACAACGCTTCCAGATCTGTGTAGCTGTCCACGCTGTGAGCTGCCGCGAACTCTTTCGCCTTGTCCTGCATGACGTCGAAGACGCCCACGAGCTCAAGCTCAGGATGCGTGGCCAGGCTTTGGGCGTAGGGCCCGGCAATATTACCGGTGCCTACGAAGGCTACGCGCGTTGTTGGAGCTGTCATGGATTTTCCTTCCAACGCGCCAAGCAGCACGTCTTTTGTGGGTGGTGCCGCGCTAAAGGCCGGGGTGTGGCGTGTGCGGGCGATGGGTGGCAGTGCGTGTTTGAAGTTATATTCATTTTTTTGAAAAGTCAATGGTTTGACTGCCTGTCGACGAGGAATCGGGCCAATAGTAAATAGTGAAAACTAATGCCTTGTGCCCTGCGTCACGGCGACGTACACTTATCGAGTCAACACGTGTTGAGTCCTCTAAACAAAGGACTCAACGAAGCATCGAGTGACCACCCCACTCTGATGGCCCTGGGCAGTGTCCCCGCTGCCCAAGCCGTGCCCCCCACGCTGCTTCCCCTTCCCTTTTCGGATACAGCGCGCATAGATGCGCCTCCGTGCCCTCTCCCAAGAAGGATTTGTTCCATGGCTGCACCATCTCCCCACTTCCCCTCCACAGCATTTGATCCGCTTTCGGCCTGGGATCTATTGCGCGATGAAATCCGCCAGCGCCAGGAAACCGGCTACGACGTCGCGGATGTCGCCCGCCGCGCGGAAACTACAGACCCCCACAACCGTGAACAGGTGTTGTTGCTCGTTGACGAGCTCGCATCCGTGCAGCGTTCAGCTGAATGGCAGTACGTGGAGCCGGAAGGCGTGGAAGCCATACGGTCTTCCTTGCCCACTGCTCCGCCCGTTGCTGAGGTGGAAGCCTCAACGTTGTCTGACAAGATCCATGCTGCTTGGCTGGGTCGCATCGCAGGCTGCAATCTCGGCAAGCCGGTGGAACTGGGCGACTACTGGACCTCGGACCACATCAAGGCCTACTTGCAGCTTGCCGGCGCTTACCCGCTCCGTGACTACGTGCCCGCGCTGGACCCCATGCCCGCTGGTTTCGAGTTGCGTGAATGCTGGACTGAAACCACCTTGGGCAACGTCAACGGCTCGTCCCGCGATGACGACATCGATTATTCGATCCTTGCCCTGCACCTGTTGGAAACACACGGCGC
The DNA here is from genome assembly GCF_029873575.1 of Paenarthrobacter sp. OM7. Classification (NCBI taxonomy): domain Bacteria; kingdom Bacillati; phylum Actinomycetota; class Actinomycetes; order Micrococcales; family Micrococcaceae; genus Paenarthrobacter; species Paenarthrobacter sp. OM7. The sequence goes on along the minus strand of NZ_CP123579.1, from coordinate 4,351,579 downwards.
GGACCTGTCGCCCGAGCATGTGGCCGATGCCTGGACGGCCCTGTTGCCGCTGCGTCAGGTGTTCACTGCAGAACGAGCCGCGTACATCAATATCACCAATGGCCTGACGGGCCCGGACATTGCCAACTACCGCAACCCCTACCGTGAATGGATCGGCGCCCAAATCCGTGGTGATGTGTATGGCTATGTTTTCCCCGGAGACCCGTGGAAGGCGGCCGAGCTGGCCTTCCGGGATGCGTCACTGTCACATGTGGCAAATGGGGTCTACGGCGAGATGTGGGCTGCTGCCCTCATCTCTGCCGCCTTCACTTCCAACGATGCCACCGAAGCCATCAAGGTATCGCTGTCGGTGGTTCCGCCCGGATCCCGGCTTGCCGAGGCCATCCACGCCGTGCTGCAACTGCACAAGGATGGCCTTGATTGGGACCAGGCCCTGAAGCAAATCCAGTCACTGTATGGGCACTACTCCTGGGTGCACACGGTCAATAACGCGGCCCTGGTGGTCGCCGGACTCCTGTGGGGCGAAGGTGACTACACCCGATCGGTGGGACTGACTGTGATGGGCGGTTGGGATACCGATTCCAACGGCGCCACCGTCGGCTCCGTAGCCGGAATCCTCGCGGGAACGGCGAAGCTGCCCTCACACCTTATCGATCCCCTGCAGGACAGGGTCCGGTCCGCGCTGTTCGGCTTCGACAACGCACGGATCTCCGACCTCGCAGAGCGCACGTTCAGCCTCGCCGTGAACGGCCTTAAGTGACCGAACTTTCCCTGATCAGCTCAGCGGGCATCATCATGATCGCACCGATGTTGATCCTGTTCCCGATACTTCAGCGTCGCTTCATCGACGGACTTGCCTCGTCGGGATTAGGAGGTTCATAGCGTGAGCAGCAACAGCACCGTGCTGGTGGTGGGATCGGCGAACATGGATTACATCGTCAAGGTCGTGGTTCCACCAGCACCCGGTGAAACCGTCCTGGCCAAAGCACTGGTCAAGCACGCAGGAGGAAAAGGCGCCAATCAGGCCGTGGCCGCTGCCCGCATGGGCGCCAAGGTCCGGTTCGTCGGATGTGTCGGAGACGACAGAGACGGCGAAAACCTGTTGCGTGCCTTACGCCAGGAAGGCGTCGATGCGGCAGCCGTGGAAATAGCGGCACACGAGCAAACCGGGCTGGCCCTGGTTTCCGTGTTCCAGAGCGGCGAAAATTCCATCACAGTAGTCCCCGGCGCGAACTACGCCCTGCATGCGAACAGGGTCCGCCGGGCGATTGGGTCAGACACCCTGCCACCCGTGGTGGTCCTGCAGGCGGAGATCAGGCCGGAGGTCATCCACGCGGCCATCGATGCGGCGGCGGAGGCGCACAGTCGTATTGTCCTTAACCTGGCTCCCTATCAGGCGATGCCGGAGGCGACCCTCTCCTTCTGCGATCCACTCATCGTCAACGAATCCGAAGCCGCCGCTATGGTTGGCTTTCCCGTGAGCGATCTTGACTCGGCACAGCGTGCCCTGAAAGTCCTGCGTGATTCAGTGCGCTCGGCTGTGATCACCATGGGTGCCCAAGGAGCCTGCTGGTCCGACAGCTCCGGGGAAGGACTCGTTGGAGCCCCCACCGTGGACGCCGTGGTGGATACCACCGGCGCCGGCGACGCTTTCGTGGGGGCTTTGGCTGCGGAACTGTCAGCCGGCGCAAGCCTCGAGCAAGCAACTACCGTCGGCGTTGAAGCAGGAAGCTTCGCTGTGGGCCGGTTCGGCGCGCAGTCTTCCTACCCGATGCGTGATGAACTGGGGTCGGTGACAGCTGGTCATTCTTAGAAGAACTGGGTCAAAAAGGAGCAGGACATGGTGACGCGAGCAGACGTTGCGTCACTGGCGAATGTTTCGCCGGCAGTCGTCAGCTACGTCATCAATGGTGGCCCCAGGCCGGTATCCCGGGAAGCCCGGGCACGGGTCAACGCAGCCATCGAAGCACTGGACTACCGGCCGAACGCAGTGGCATCCGCTCTCCGGGGAGGATCCACTAAGAACGTGGGCCTCCTTATCCCCAGCCCGGTCAACCCCTACTTCGCGGAGCTGGCCGAGGTCATTGAGCACGAGCTTCTGCAAGCCGGCTTTCTGCTTTCCATCGGGATCACCCACGAGGATGCCAAGCTGCAAAGAACCCATGTCCGCTCCTTGATTGACCGAAGGGTGGACGGACTGCTCCTGATCTCTTCGGACGCTCTGGCGAAGATCCGTGAACACAAGGAACAGCTGCCGCCAATTGTGGTGGTTGACCGCGTAGACGACACAGATTCCACCTCTTGTGTCCACGTGGACAATATCCAGGGTGCGGCCACCGCCGTCGAACATCTTCAAAGCTGGGGCCACAGGCGTATCGCCTGTATCAGCGGACCCTGGCCCCTGAGAACCAGCAAGGACCGGGTGCAAGGGTGGCGGGAACAGCAACGGCGGGCCTCGGCGCCCCATTCACCGGATCTGGTGGCCCAAGGGGCGTTTACTCCTCAAGGCGGCGCGGAGGCAGCCACCAGCCTCCTGAGTCCGGAGCATCGGATGCCTGGATACGACGTTCCCACTGCCGTTTTTGTCAGTTCCGACGCGCAGGCCCATGGGGTCCTGCACGCCTGCAGCAGTCTGGGACTGCGCGTCCCCGAAGACATTTCCATTGTCTCGTTCGACGGAACCCAGTCCGCGCGCTTCACGCAACCGCCGCTGACCACCCTGCGGCCACCCCTCAAAGACATCGGAGCCAGCGCAGTGCGGCTGTTGCTGGCGAGGATCGCATCACCCAAGGAGCCAAAGGAAAACCTTGTTTTCCAAGGAAATTTGGTGGTAGGCGGTAGTTGCGCCCCGCCTAAGGGGTAGCCAGGAACCGTTCCCTAGGTCCAGTCGGTGTTGATGGGGTGTTGGGGATCAATGAACGTTCCGGCGATGAGCTCGGTTTTAGGGTCCTTGGGGTCATCCTTGGGAGAAGAAGCCATGCTCTGGAGGTGGTCTTCGGCGTCGTCCTGCGGGAAGAACCCGATTGCTTCTCCGGGTCCCAAGGGTACGGTCCCTTTGCTGTTCCGTGAGCTTCCCCAGACGATGTGGAAGCCCGGTTCTGCCAGTTGTATGGCTGCTTCTACAAGGCGTGCTGCGTCGTCGTGGGAAAACCAGGTGAGCCGTTGCCGTTGCCCGGACGGATGTTCACCGAATTCCATGATCCGTGCTGCTACCACACGCATGCTGAAGCGGTCGGCGTAGAGGCTGCCGATTGCTTCTCCTGCCGCTTTCGTCACGCCGTAGAGGGTGTCAGGTCGTGGCGGAGCAACCGGGCTTTGGCTTGCGGATTCGAACGTGTTGTAGCCGACGCAGTGCAGTGAGCTGGCGAAGAACACGTTGGGGACGCCGGCTGCGCGCGCACTTTCAAAGGCCGTGTAGGTTCCGGTGATGTTCGTGTCCACAAGCTCGGCCCAAGGCCGTTCCGAGGGGTCCCCGCCCAGGTGCACCAGGGCCCGGGCTCCCAAGCATGCCCTGGTGGTGCCGTCGAGGTCGGTGACCGGAATATGGTGGAATTCCTCGTTGACGTCCAGCGGTCCCTCCGGTGCGGTCACATCCAGAAGCCGGATGGTCCGGCCGGATTTCCTCAACCGTGGGCGCAGCGCGGTAGCGATGCGCCCAGCACCGCCAGTGATGACGATCGTTTCCGGTGGCATTGTTCCTCCTTCTGCGGGACCTGCTGAGGTCTCGATGCCGGGACTTGAGCTTCTTCAGGGCAGCATGCCATTAAACTATGGCGGTGATCCCGCGGCTGGCCAGGTAGCGGTCATCGTTGGCTTTACTTCTGAGGATGATCGCCGGGGACTCGCCGGAGTCGATGACGGCGAAGAAGCGGTCCGCGAAGGTCAGGTCCGGCGTCTGGTCGTCGTCAAGGATAAGTGCCGTATTGCGTGGTTGGGGTTCGGCCACGCTTCCCGCTTTGACTTCGGCGATGATGCTCGCGAAACGGGCGCCGGTGGGTTTGACGTGGTTGTCCACGGTGAGGAGGCCGAGGTCGTATTCGAGTTCGACGAAGCCTGTGAGCTCTCTGTTGATGTCGTGAGAACACCACCAGGTAATGCCCCATAGATTTTCGACGCTGAGCGCGGATCGGGTTGCTTGTCGACGTATGTTTCGCGTTCTTGAGCTGTCATCCAGTCGTTTGCGACGCCGTATTCCTGAAGCCAGACGGGCCGGGTGGGGTCGTCCTGGAATGCTTTGGCGAGTTCGAGCATGAATTCGGCCAGATGGAGTGTGCCGGTACCGAGCGGGCCGTACTGCTCGAGTGCACCGGTGAAGTAGCTCCAGGCGTGGATGGGCGTGAGCCCACCGGTGTTGGCCAGCGTGGGCCGACCAAAGGGAACGTCGGCTGCCAGCCACGGTGCGTGATCCATGCCAACGGAATGCAATTTTCCAGGGGCAAGCTGCTGGCAATGGTCCAGGAGGGTCCGGACCCAGGCGTCCCCTTGCGGCTGGGTTGTGACATTTTTTGTTGAAGTGGCCAGGACGCAGGGTTCGTTGGCGACATCGAAGCCCAGGAAACGCGGGTGGGTACCTACCCGCTTCGCCAGCGAATCGAGGAGCGACAGCTGAGCGGTTATGGCTGCCTCGTCGGTGAAGATGTTGACGTTGTCGTGCAGCCACGAGGGGCGGAAATCGAATCCGCTAAGCCAGCCATTGAAAACCGTCACGATGACGTCCATGCCGTTGGCCTCGGCCAGATCCAGAAGGCGGACAAGGCGATCAAGCATGGTGTTGCTCACCATCCCCGGGTTCGGTTGCAGCAGCGGCCAAAGGCAGTGCACGCGTACGTGGTCGCATCCGAGCTGGGCTATGGCCTGGAAATCGTCCTGGAAATCTTGGTCGATCCAGTCATTCCACGAGTACCACCAGCCTTTGCTGGGCACGTAGTTGACCCCGAAACGGGTTGCCTGCGTCATGTCGATCTCTTTCGCGGTGTCTAGGTTCCCGGAGTGGGATTAGGAAGTGCCCGGTCCGGCGGTGGGGCTACCTGCCGGACCGGGCATCGGCGCCGGTAAGGTCAGGACCCGTAGCCGTTTGCCCTGTAGGCGCCTCGGTCGATTCCACGTCCTGGCGGGCGCGTCTTGCCCGTGAAATCGTCTTTTGGAGCCAGGTTCTTGGTGCCGCTGCCGATCGCGGGGGAGCCGTCTTGCAGCCTGAAGTCTGCGTCGGCTGGGGTTAGGGCCGGGCTAACGAACTGGGGGTCCGCAATGAGGTCGTTGGGACCAACGACCTCCGGGGCCCGGCCGTTGTAGTAGATGTTGTGGTCGTAGAGGACGTTGATGTTTTTGTAGGCGGAGTTGGTGGATTTACCGGTCCGGACGTAGGAGATGTTGTTCAGGACGTTGCAGTCCTCGCTGACCCAGGCGCCGATGTTTCCGTAGTCCAGGGCGGGGCTGGCGGCGTTGAGGTAGGCGGTGTTGTTGATGATGTCCACGCCGTTGGCTTTGTAGGAGTGGATCCCGGATCCGCCGTTGTTGATCACGATGTTGTTCGCTACCAGTGTCCGGCCCTTGTACCGGGTTCCGCCGGCTTCGGTGCCCAGGGTGGAGTCGACGATGATGCCGTTGCCGTCGGAGATCTTTCCCTGCTGCCGCCAGGGGATGAAGGACTGGTTGTCATAGACAAGGTTGTTCGTGAAGATGTGTTTGTACCCGGTGCTGGAGTCGAAGTTTGACGGGACCAGGGTGGAGATGCCGCTGTTGGCGAAGATCGAATACCAGGCGTTGGAGTGCACCGTGTTCCCGTGCACGGTGAGGTAGTCCGCCTTTGTTGCTGCGATGCCGCCGCCTGGCCAGTGGTGCACGAGGTTGTTGCGCACCGTGATGTGGTGGGAGCCGGCTCCGCCGGCGTTCCCGGCGGCCGGTTGGATGGCGATGCCGTTCGCGTTGTAGGTGGGGGTGGCTTTGAGGCGCAGTTCGTAGGCGTCTTCGTATTTCAGTCCGGCGCTGAGTCCGCTCAGGGTCAGGTTTTCGATGGTGATGTAGCTGGCGCTGGTGATCCTGATGCCGGTCCAGGAGTTCCGGGTCACTGTGATCACGGGTGTGTGGTTCGGGAACGCGGTGTAGGTGATCGGTTGCCCGGCCGTGCCCGAGCGGGTGATGATCAGTGTGCCTTGGTTCCCCGGGGCACCGTCGTCGATGTAGGTGCCATTCATGATCAGGACAGTATCCCCGGGCTCGGTCACGTTCGAGGCTGCCTGCAAAGTGTTGAACGCCCGCTCCGGGGAGCTGCCGTCATGGTCAGGGCCTGTACCGGCGTCAGCACGGACGTAGATCTTACGTCCAGCGGAGGCCATGGCCGCTTTGGTCAGCAGCGCACCTTCCTCAATGGTGAAGCCCACCGCTCCCACGGCTGCACCAATGCCCATCAACCGCAAAACATCCCTCCGTCCGGGACTCATCTTCGTTGACGTGTCGTTCGAGATCTTTTCCATGCGTAGTCCTTTCGGGCAGCCACAAGTGACTGCACTTATTCATTGATTCAAGGAGCAGTTCGGAATGTTTGATTGGTTGGAAGGGGTTACTTGCCGGATTTCGCCGGCGTTTCCTTGAGGAGCCGCGTCAAGGGAAGCAGAACCTTTGTATGGTCCGGCAGTCCCAGTTCTATGCTGCCGTCGGCCTGGGCGTAGGCGTGCCAGTTCTGAATCTGTGAGTCGTGGTCCATGATGATGATGTACACGGCCCGGTGACGGGTGCCGGCAGTGGCCGTGGAGAAGGTGTGCACGTGGCCGCTGCCTTCCTTGCCTTGCCCCGGGGCATTCGGGTGGGGGTCATAGACGTCATGCAATGCCGAGAGCTCTGTTTCCACGGGGGCCGCAGACGCCAGCCCATCAGTTTCGCCGCTGAGCTGGAAGAACTTCACTGCAGCATCCCCGCGCCGGAAGACCAGCCGGGTATCAGTGGCGCGATTGGTCCGTAGTTTGTTGTCCCGGTTGTTCAGGACGAACTGGGAGTTGACCACCATGGGCCTTGCGGTCTCGATGTCGTCAACGATCACCGCCACATGAGGCAGCCAGGTTACCCACGTCCGTTGTGCACGCGTCACCGGCTTTCCGTAAGCGTCCGCGATGTCGGCGCCGAACACTGAAGCTGGGCCGGGAAAGACGTTCTCCACAGTTTCCGGCGCACGGCGAAGGCCCAGGGCATCAATACCGAGGCTCTGTTTCTGGTGCATGGTTTGTCCGGATGCCGGGTCCGAGAAGGACCAGGTGCTGTGGGCGCTACTATCTTTGGCGTCTTGGTAGGCGCGCAGCCGGTAGCAGCAGTGACCGGGATCAGTGAAGAACACTTCGCCGCCATGACCAGCGATAAAGCTGCCCTGATCGCGCTGGCGGTGTGACGCCGTCGGCAGTTTGTCGTGGCCGTTGCGGACCGCAACGACAGTTCGGGTGTCCGTCCAGTTGTCCCGCGCAATCACCGTTCCTTCTGCGAAGCTCTGAACCTCAGGCAGGCCTGCTGCCACCGGCGATACGGCATCCGCCGCATCCGCCAGATGAGACAAGCTGATCCAGCTGATCTGATTGAAGAACCCGAACGAGGCAAGATCGGTAGGAGCCAACTCAAGATCGGCGTAACCCTGTTCGAACAGCCAACGGGCCAGGCCAGCTGCTTGTGGGTCCTCAAGATGGTGTGCCATGCAGAGTAGTGAGTCTGCCGGAGGCCGGCCGGTCATGGCCGAGTCACCGAAGTTGAGCAAGGTCAGGTGCTTGCCTTCACCCCAAAGGCCTTCCTTGGTGGAGAACATGACCGAATGGGCCACCCAAGGTAGGCTGCGGGCTGCTGGAACCAGTAGCCCAGGATCGGTTCCTGGAAGCCCGGCTGCGCTCATCAACTCGTAAAGGTGGGTCAGATGGAGAGTCGCGTAGCCCCAATACTGCAGGGATTCCGGGTAGCTGTCCCTTTGGTACAAGGTTGCAGTCTTTTTGAAGCGATCCGGAAGCGTCACGATGTCCTGGTCCGAACCGACGGCGAGGGCCATGGCTGCGTAGCCATCCAGCAGCACCATGTACCAGTTGTTCAGTTCCCGGCCGGGTTCAGCCCCACGGACCGGAAGCCGATCCTGCGCTTCGAGCCAGCGTCGGCTGGGTTCCAAGCCCTTGGTGATCACAGCCTCTTCAATGGTTTGACGCTCAGCCGGGCTGAAGATTTCCGGGCAGAGCTCCAAAGCGATGGCAACAGCCAGCCCTACGTGCGCGGTCTCGAGGTAGGCAATGGTGGGGCGTGTTTTAGCCCGGAAGGACGGGCCCACCCATTCGTCGGGGCTCAGGGCGCAGATCCGCAGCACTTCGCCCCGAAGCCAACCTTCAAGAACGGGATCGGGCCGGTACGCGTGGGCAAAAGCCACGTCACTGATCCGTTCCCAGCAGACATGCCACCACTCGGCCAGCTCGCCCGGGTTACTAACTGTCTCTTGGGATGACCATTTGGTGGCACGGGCAAGGAGAACGTCCACCATCCGGGCGGCGCGGGGGTTCGAAGCGCACGAGGCGGCGATCTTTTCCACATCGAGTCGACCGGTCAGGCGAAAGGTAGGGGCGGGATCGATTACAAATGACATTCTGCCAAGGTCCTATACAGGTTGATGGGGTAGCTGGCCGGAGCTGGCTGATACAGATCGGGGGGTGTTCCGCCCTCTTGCTAGGCGTCTTTCTGGTCGGCGTACGCTTTGGCCAGTTCTTCCCGGATCTTTTTTCCACTTCCGCTGTTGTAGACCTCGATTGCCGAGTCCCAAGCGGAGATGTCCGAGCGTCCCGTGACGACCGCGTTGCTGACGTCCGAAAGTTTGCGCAGGATGTCAGACTCTTCGCGCTCCATGGTTTCGGAGTCCAGGCCGAGCGCAGGATTCGCGGTTCCGTTGGAAACGATCTTTTCGTAAACCTCGAAGGCACGTTTGGTGGCTTCAGGCTTATTGGGGACCTGGATGAATTCCTGGGCTTTGGCAATGTAGGAAACAGGGGTGGTGTTCGCATTTTCGGTGGACGCCAGTTTGGTCATTTCCAGGCCATCAGGGGTGCGCTTGAAGTGCTGGCCCTCAACACCCTTCTGAACCAGTTCCCATTCCACGGTGCCGTACGGGGCGGCCATGTAGTCACAGAGGCGCAGAAGCATCTTGATACGCTCCGGATCGGCCTTCTTGAACACGGTGTAACCGAAGATTCCAGATCCAAGCCAGCTCTGCATCTCCGTACCGAAAGGAACTGCGATGTCGGTCCGGAAGTTGCCCCCGACCCGGTCGAAGAAGGTACCGTTGCCGTAGTTCATGAAGTTGCCCGGCACTGCTGCGACATTCTTCGCATAGTACTGATTCATCATGTCGTTCTGGGACGCCGTGTTGGAGCTGGGGTGGTACAGCCCCTCCTTATAGAGATCGCGTGCCAACTCAATGCCGGACCTGAACTCTGCTGTCTGGCGGGTGGCCGTGAACTCTCCGTTCTCTTCCTTCCACTGGTTCGGTGCTCCGAAGGGACCGGCCATCGTGTCCAGGGAGAAGTCCCAGCCGGCAAAGGCACCAAGGCCGTAGGTGGAGCCCTTGGTGATGTCACGCAGGGACTGGGTGAACTGTTCCTTGGTCCACGGTTCAGGAGCACCGGCTGCGTCGAACAGGTCCCGGTTGACGTGCAGGACCCCTCCGGCCCTCGCGCGCGGGTTGGGGATACCGTAGATGCCGCCGTCAATGCGTCCCATGGCTTCCCAGGCGTAGCGGGGAAGTGCTGCCAGGTTGGGGTACTCCAGGATGTTGTCACCGCTCAGGTATTCGGTGAGGTCCTGGCATTTGGCCTTCACAAACTGCTTGGCCCGCGGCATGGGCGGTGAGGCAGGAATCAACATGGTGTCCGGCAGGTCATTGGACGCCGTGATGGTGGATAGTTTCTGGGTGTACTCGGAGGCCGGAACGATGTTGAGCTGAATGTCTGTGTTCGTGGCTTTGTTAATGGCCGCCCAACGGATGTTCTGGGGAGCGGGGTTGGGCGGCGGGCTGTAACTAAGGATCAGCGATGAAACCTTGCTGCCGTCACCCACTGTTTTTGTCACTGACTGGGCCAAGTCCGTTGGGTACTTGAAAAAGCCATCAATGCCGTTGGGGCCCAAGGTGCTGGGAAGGTCAGGTTTAGGTCCAACCGCCTTGGCGAACGTAGGCCATGGGGCCACGTTGGAACTGCTGGCAGTTGACCCGCCACCGGTGGAGCAGCTAACCAGTGCGGGGCCAAAGGCTGCACCCAGGGCGCCGGCGCCGAGGAACTGCAGAACGCTTCTACGGGAGGGCTGATTCATCGAAATCTCCTTTGATGTGATTCATCCGAGTACGTGGAGAGGGCAAGTTAAGCTCTCAACGCGAGGTTGTGAGTGAAGTGGAATGTGGGTCAGGACTTGATGGCGCCGGTCAGGACGCCTTGGGTGAAGTGACGCTGCACGAAGGGGAAGACGCACAGGATGGGGATCATGGCCAGAACCACGACGGCCATTTGGATGGATGTGGGGGAGCTCAGCATTGCCTCGGCGCTGGACACGTTGCCGGCAAGGGGTGAGCCTTCCAGCACGTACTGGCGCAACACCACTTGGAGCGGCCATCGGGTTGAGTCGCTGAGGTACAGGATGGCGCTGAAGAACGAGTTCCAGTACCCGACGGCGTAGAAGAGTCCCACCACAGCGATGGCGGCCTTGGACAAAGGGAGGGCGACGTTCCACAGCGTACGAAGTTCGCCTGCGCCGTCGATGCGCGCAGCCTCGTACAGTTCCTCCGGGATGCCTTGGAAAAAGCCGCGCAACACAATGAGGTTGAAGGCATTGACCAGCACGGGAAGAATCAGGGAAGCGTAGTTATCGATCAGTCCGAGGCTTTGGACCACCAGATACGTCGGGATAAGGCCGGGCGTAAACAGGAAGGTCAGGAGCACCATCAGCAGGATCGGTTTTCCGGCGAAAAGGTGGGGGCGGGCCAGTGCGTAGCCCATGCCGATCGTCGCGAGCAAGGACAACGCTGTTCCTATAACCGTGATCCCCAAGCTGACCATGGTGGCCCGGGAGACGACGCCGCCGGACAAGATGGTTGTATAGGCTTCGAAGCTGATGGACTGCGGCCAAACAACCCAGCCGCCGCTGGAGATCACTTCTTCCTTGCTGGCAAGGCTGGTTGAGACCACCACCAGGAAGGGGAAGATGATCAGCGCTGCGATGATCAGCAGCGATATTCCCTTGAGCGCCACGATGGCGGGATGCGGCTTTTTCATCCACGCGGGTCGCTCGCTTCTTGCAAGGATCGTCCGGCTCAGCAAGGCTTTCATCGGTACAGCCCCTGTTCTCCTAGTTTGTGGGCGGCCTTGTTGGCCAGGTAAACGAGCACTGCGGCGATGATGCCCTTCAGCAGTCCTACCGCCGTGGCATAGCCCCAGTTGCCGTCAATGACGCCGGAGAAGTACACAAAGGTGTCCAGGACTTCGGCAGCTTCGGGGCCAACGGCGTTGCGTTGGAGGAAGATCTGCTCGAATCCGACAGTGAGGATGTCCCCGAGTTTCAGGATGAAGAGCAGGACGATGATGGGGCGCATGGACGGGAGGGTGACGTGCCATAGTCGCCGCCACCAGCCGGCTCCGTCGATCGCGGCAGCTTCATACAGCTGCTCATCCACGCGGTAGAGGGCGGCGAGGAAGATGATCATGCCCCATCCGCAGTCTTTCCAGATCAACTGTGCGACCATCAGCGGCTGGAATGCCGAGGGGTTGCCGATGACGTCGATGGTTGAAAGGCCTGCGTCGGACAGCCATCCGTTGACAACGCCTACAGGTCCCAGAACCTGCTGGAAGAGCGCCACCACGATCACCCAGGAGATGAAGTGCGGAAGGTAGACGATGCTCTGGACAATTTTCCGCGCCCAGTCGAATTGAACGCTGTGGAGGAAGATCGCCAGTGCGATCGGTGCCGGGAAGAAGAAGATCAGCTGCAGTGCCGAGATCTGCAGCGTGTTCCTGACTGCCTGCCAGACGGCCGGGCCGCCGAAGAACGCCTGGAAGTTCTCCAGGCCCACCCAATCGGAGCCTTCAATTCCAAGGAACGGGACGTAGTCCTGGAATGCGATGACGTATCCACCGAGCGCCCAGTACTGGAAGATGAGGAAGAACAGCAGGCCGGGTGTGAGCAGCAGGAGTAGCGTCAGGTCCCGCCGCAGCCTTTTACGAACAGAAATTTTCGGCTGCTGGGTGTTCTTTGCTGAGGGCCCGGGGCGCCTGGTTTTAGTCTTGTCTACTGGCGGGAGTTCTTCTTTGGCCATGGTGGAGGCTGTTTTCTGGAGGCTCATGACGTCATCGCCGGAAGGTAGGCGGTGCTTTGCGGAGTGGCTCTCAGCTGAAGATCTTCAACGCCCACAACCGGGGCAACGGATAAGGCCAGGATCAGTGCGGAGAAACTGTGGTGCTCATCCTGGTGGGGTACGGGCAGCTCCACGTAGGCCTGGACGGTTCCCTTGCTGTCCCCGGTGCCGGGACACAGGGTTCCTGGACAGCTGTTTTCGGTGGAATAGTCCTGGTTGATGCACCATTCGCTCAGGCCGTTGAGGCCGCGGACCACGGCGTCGGCCCACGTCGTGCCAGTAAGAATCCCTTGTTCGATGCCTACGCCGATGCTGTAGAGGATGAGTCCGGTTCCGGAGGCTTCCTCCCAGGCGCTCTGAAGCGGAATCTCTTGACGCCACAAACCACGAAGGGTCTGGTGGGGGAGGAGAGCGGTGCATAGGGCAACGAAGCGGCTCTCAACCTCAGAGCGGCGGGGGGCATCGACGGGAAGCCCGCGGAGCAGTTCCGCAAGGGCGAAGATGCCCCACCCGTTGCCGCGTCCCCAGTGATCCTGGGAAAGCACTCCCGGGGCAACGAAGCTCCGGCACTGATGCAGGAGGCCGTTGTCCTTGTTGAGGAAGGCATCGTACATCTTGACGGACTGGGTGATGGCTTCGTCAACGTACCGGGGTTCATCAAGTGCCAGGCCCGCATACAGGAGGAACGGCGAGGAAGCCATGGCGGCGTCGATCCAGATTGAATCATCTGTACCGGGGAGCTTGATGATCCCTTCAGCGTTCCGCGGTGCTGTCATGAGTTCTTCTGCGAAGTCACGCAGCAGCACCGCGCGGTCCGGTGTCCGGCCGATGGAGCTCAGAAAAGCCTGGGCGATTCCGCCGATGCTGTAGCTGGGAAAGTTGTAGTGAGGATGGGACACTTCGTCGGGGAAGCGCCGGACGATCTCTTCAACCCTGTCCAGCAGGGCCTCGTCAGTGGCTGCAACTGCCGCACGGGCCAGGCCGTAGATCGCCAATACACCGTAGTAGGCCTTGATTTCCTCAATGTCGTTGTAGTGGTTGTAAAGTCCGACGGCGATCTGGTGCGGTGTCTTGGACGCGGCGTCAAAGCTCGTTAACCGCTCGGTTGGGAGTTTAGAAGTAACCTCCACGCTCCACCACCTCCCTCGGAGCAATGCCGTCGGTGATCATCTTCTTGAGGCTGATTTCGTCGAACTGGATCCGTTCCGCTTCAACCAGCGTTTCCTCGGCGAGGGCGCGAGGGACGATGATCACTCCATCGATGTCGCCCACAGTGATGTCGCCTGGATGGATGGTGACTTGTCCGATGCGGACCGGCACCTGCCAGGCCGACATTCGGAAACGGCCGAGCATGCCGTTGGATGTGCGGTAGCGGCAGAAAACGGGGAAGTCCAGTTCCAGGATCTTGTCGGTGTCGCGCACTCCGCCGTCTACAATGGCGCCTCGGCATCCCTGCCGTTGCGCCGCCATGGTCATGACTTCGCCCCACTGGGCCGATTCGTCGTCGTTGGACGTATCCCAGACACAGACAGCGTCCTGCGGAATGGCCTCGAGCATTGCAGCCCGCTCTTCCATCTCATTTGCCAGCTGAAGGTTCTTTGACCCTTTGATGGTGAAGGCAATGCCGGCCACGCGCATGCTGGGTTCAAGCCCCTCAACGCTGGGCGGAAGGACCTGCTGGATGAGGCCCTTGCTGCGAAGCACATCGTTGATGGCTGCAGTAGGGATGACTTCAAAACGATCGCAAAGTTCGCGGTCCGACAGTGCGGTCGTGGCGGCCGGCTTGGCGGAGCCCGATCGTTCCGAGTCCGTCCGTTCCATGACGTGTACTGGGTCGGTGCCCAAGGTGTTCGGGGACATGCTTGTCCGCCTTTCGTCGTTGATTGCGGTAGCCGAATGTGGATTCACTCACCCCGCCGGGGCGTGCTCCTTGGGTATCAACTCTAGGAAGTCGGGGTGGGTTTTCCCATTCCTCCCGTGCCGTAAATTTGCACTATTCGACGACGCTCCAGCTTCTGCGGGCAGCATGCTAATGTACAGGCCAGTCGCCCACATGAGGGTTGGAACAAAGCCATTAGAGACGAGCGTATGGAAGAGCTTCAGGAAGGTCCTGTCAGTGGCATCGCCATGTCCTACGACTGCGCAGTTACCGGCGTGGACTACGTGATCAATCGCACCCCCAACCCTGCTTGGGGAATCAAGGATTTCGTCAATTCCCGCTCGCACATTCTTGCCTACTGCGTGTCCGGTAAGGCCTATTACCGGGTGAATGGCACCTCTCACCGTGTAGTCTCCGGGACCCTGATTTTCCTGCCCGCAGGCATGCCGCACACGGGCCGCAGCGACCGTGATGACCCGTGGCACTTTGTGTCTGCTGCCTTCCAGCTGGCAGCCTTGGATGAGGAGTCGGCCAATCTGCTGAAGGACCTTCCCCCCATCACGCATAACGTGCCGGCCGAGGTGGGAAGTTTGTTCTATCAGATGAGAGTGGCCTGGGAGGCAAAACAGCCGGGGCATCAGCTTCAGATCCGGGGCCTCCTCTCACTTGTTCTCTCGAGGGCCGTTGAAGAGTACACGCGTCCTGCACTGTCGGCGCCGCATGCCCGTCGCGTAGCTACAGTCACCGCCCACTTGCTGGAGAATTACCACAGCGTCTATTCCGTCGAGGAACTGGCACAAATGAGCGGACTGAGCCCCTCGCATTTCCGGGTGGTTTTCAAGAAAGTGACGGGCATGACGGCGACCAACTACCAGCAGCACATAAGGATCACCAAGGCCACGGAGTTCCTAAGCAGCGGCGAACACAATGTCACGGAAACTGCCCGGCTGTTGGGGTTCCGGGATGTCTACTATTTCAGTCGCCTCTACAAGCGGGTCACAGGAATCAACCCCTCGCGCTTGGCGAAGGGCTGACATCGCTTTCCGATCAGTTGCCCATCGGACTTTATTTTGCACATTCCGCTGATGCCTCTGGCAACAGTGGCCTGAGTGGCGCAACCTAGGAAACGACGCCGTCGCCCACCGCCGGGGCAAATCCTCACCTCCTTCGGGTTGGGACTTGCGCTCCCCCGCGACGGCTCGTCCCAACACTCCTGTACCCCCAAGGACACAACGTCATGTCAAAACAAGCTGCGCCCAAATGCCGCACGATTTCTGAAGAGCAGTTACGACTCTTGCCTGGCCACCCACGAATCTTGGCTGATGCGGCGCGATTTGCCACCCTGAAGACCCAGGACGACGACGTCTCCCGCGCGATCAAAGCGCTCATCTTTCAGATAGCCGAAAAGGTCCTGATCGCGAGTCCAGTGGAGTATGAATCCGTCCCGATCCTGTTGTATCCCGTGCGTGAAGTTCAGGGCCGCGTCCTTGCTTTGGCCATGGCTTACCGTCTCAGTGACGATGCCCGGTACCTGGCACGGGCGCGGGACGAGCTTCGCAGGTTAAGCGCTTTGAAGAACTGGGGGACCGGCCACTTCTTGAGTGTTGGGGAAGCTGCGGTGGCCGCGGGCATCGGCTTGGACTGGCTTTACGACGAGATCCCGGAGGAGGAAAGGGATCACATAGCCTCCGCGATCAGGACGAATGCCCTGGAACCTTCGCTGGATGCGGTGGAGGGGACTAACGGTTGGGTTGATGGAGACTACAACTGGAACCAGGTCTGCAACGCCGGCCTGAGCGTGGGCGCCTTGGCTGTGGCGGAACGTGATCCTGACCTCGCCGCAAGGATCGTAAACCGGGCTATCAGGAACGTGCCGATCGCTGGAAAGGTTTACGCTCCGGATGGGTCTTACCCGGAGGGTGTCAGTTACTGGGCTTACGGGACTTCGTTCCACGTCATTCTGATCGAGGCCCTGCGTTCTGTAACAGGAGACAGCCGGGGCTTGGAACAACTGCCGGGATTCCTTGAAACCGCCGACTTCAAACTCCACATGTCCGGACCGACGGGTCTCGATTTCACTTACGCCGATTACCACCTTGAGAACCAGAACGAGCCTATTATGCTGTGGTTTGCCAGCGAACTGGGTCGCTTGGATCTGGCGGTCGACGAGCTGGCGGTGATTCAACGTCTGTCCCGGTCGTCAGAGGACGAGATAGCACTCCGCCCCAACCGACTTCTGCCATGTGAACTTCTATGGTGGAAACCAGAGCTGACCGGCCCGGGAAAGACGCGCTCGCATTATTGGACAGCCGGTGGAGTCTTGCCAGTAGCGGTGATGCGGTCAAGCTGGACCGATCCACGGGCCACCTTCGTTGCGGTCAAGGGTGGTTCCCCTGACCATTCTCATGCTCACATGGACGTGGGGAGCTTCGTTTTAGATGCAGACGGAGTTCGCTGGGCAGTGGATCCGGGAACGGAGAGCTATGACAGGATGCGGGCTGCCGGGATCACCCTTTGGGACTATTCGCAAGGCAGTACCCGCTGGGATACCTTCCGCGAGGGCCCTGAAGGGCACAATATCCTCCGGTTCAATGGTGCGGCCCAGGATGTTGCCGGCAAAGGTGAAATTGCTGAGATGGCCACTCAGTCAGGAGCACCGGCAAACGTGGTGGACCTGACGTCTCTCTACACCGGGCAGGTCGCTCGGGTTGAACGGACGGTATTGCTGGATACTGACAACTCGGTCCTTATCAGTGATGAGTGGACGACCGGCCCCCAGCCCGTCCAGGCAGCCTGGCAATGGCTCACCGAGGCCGAAGTGAGTGTGACCCCACAAGGACTGCTGCTCAGACAAGACGGCGAGTCGTTGGCGCTGACGGTAGAACCTTTGGCGAATACTACGGTTGCGGTGGAGGACGTTTCCGGAGCCCGTGAGCTCCAGGATTCGTCCAATCCAGGACTGAGCCGCATCGTCATCCGCTTATCAACGCCCGCCGGCACAACCGCCAAGCTACGGGTCCGGGCTATTCCTGGCAGCGCGGAACATCGAACCAATCAAGGGTTTGCGTTGCCCCGCCACCAGCAGTAGACGCTGTAAGAACTACCCGACGTAATGAATCACCCCCTCACGGCTTGCGAGGGGGTGATTCATTACGGTTGGTTCTTTGCAGTTAGTGCGGAAGGCCGGAAGATTCGAAGCTGAGTTCACGCACGACGACGTGTGGCGGGGTGCCGAGGACGAACAGTATTGCCGAGACCACGTCAGCGGCAGACATCAGCGCTTCGCGCTTGACAGGCCGGTCACCCCAGAAAGGTGTATCTGCTCCTCCAGGGGAAAGATTACTCACCCTGAGGTTTCGGTCCTTGATCTGCAACCCCAACGCATCACTGAACATGGAGACGGCGGCTTTCGCTGTGCAATACCCTGGCGCCGTAGCATTGGGGCGTGAGCCAGCCAACGAGCTGACGTTAATGACAAGGCCTTTGTTATCGGTAAGTAGCGGGATGGCGTACTTGCAGGCCAGGAACGTGCCGAGCACGTTGACTTCCAGCATTTTCATGAAGTCGGCAGCCGGCATTTCCTCTACCTTGCCTGGTATTGATGCCCCGGCGAGGTTGATGACGGCATCGACGCCGCCCCAACGTGACCGGATCTCCTTGAAGAAGCCTTCCACGTCAGCCTCGGACGTGATGTCTGCCGCATGCGTGAATAAGCCGTCCTGGCTGCTGCCCAACTCGGCCAGTCGCTCTTCCGAGGTACCTGTGGCGGCCACCACGGCGCCGAGTTCCACTAGGGCGGAAACCAGCTCTCTTCCGATGCCGCCGGTTGCTCCGGTGACGGCCACGCGAATTCCCTTGAACTGATCCGAGCGCACTGATAACTCCTGTTTAGTGTGAATAGTCCCGTCCAGTCTCCCCTTGGGAACAGGCATGGAACCATTGCCCGCGGCACTTTCTTTTGCACAATTCGACGATGCATCTAGTTGACGAGCGCGTTTTCCGGCGCACCCTCAGCCGTTGATTGCTGCAAGCGGATGAACTGAATGACGGCGCCTAAGGCAGCAAATGCCAAGAGGGTCACTGCATAGGCCTGGAGTGTAGGAACCAGTCCCCACACGGGAACCAGCAGGCCGGCAATGACGACCGGGACGCTGAACGCGAGGTATGCGGCTGTATAGATGCTGGCGAATACCCCCGCTTGTTGCTGCGGTTCAATCAAGGGTGCAATCAGGCGAAGTTGGCCGCCAAAAGATCCACCGAAGCCGATGCCTCCCAGCACCGCACCAATCCAGATGGCAGGCAACCATGGTGCGCTGAGTCCTATCAGGACCACAACGATTCCGGCGAGGATCAGGGACGCTCCCGCCAGGGTGCTGTGACGGGCGGGATGCCGGGCGAAATAAAAGCTTGCCACCGCTGCGGAGAACGGCCCCAGAAAAGCCGTGAAACCTGCGATGAGTCCGCCTTCCAGTCCGAATTGAAGCCGGAGCAAAGCGGGCGAGAGCCCCAGGAACAGTGCGGGAAACATCCAGCCGGCGATGTGGACGGGCAGGCCGGCTCCGAATTCGCGACGAATCGACGCAGGCAGACCAAGCCGCGGGGCGAGTGACCGCAGGGCGCCCGGCCTGGTGATGGCGGTTTCCGCCGTAAGGCTCACGTAAACCACTGCGATGATCATGACCACAGCAAGGATGGCGAAGATCAGCGTGTTGGCGTCCGGCGTGAATTGAACCGCAGCTCCTGTGACCAGGGCCCCGATGCCCAGGCCGCCGGCTACGGATGCACCCGTAAGCCCTCCGGCCAGCTTCTTGCGGTGAGGAGGTGCGTGTTCGGCGATGGCGGCATTGAAGGCGCTGGTTGCCAGCCCCGTGGCCACACCCTGCAGTGCCCGGGCCGCGATCACCCAGGCGATGTTGGGGGCAAAGATGAAGGCGGCCATGGAAAGCAGTTCGCCGTAAAGGGCCATGAGCATGACAGGACGGCGTCCCAAATGGTCGGATAATGACCCGCCGATGAGGAGCGCTGCCAACAAGCCGATCGCGTAGATGGAGAAGGCGATGCTCAGCGCGGCGGCCGAAAAGCCCCACTCCTGTTGGCGAAGGGAGAGTAGGGGTGTGGGCGCTCCTGCTGCAAAAAAGAACGCTGCGAACACCAGGGCCAGCCCGATGAATGTCGACTTTGAGGAGGCGGAACGAGTCAAGAGAAGGCTCCTTGAGTGGTGTTGTCTGGAATCTTTAGTTAGACAGGTCTGTTCAATAAAGTCAAGATAATTTAGACAGACCTGTCTGATATGCTGTTTCCATGGCTACCTCTAAGGTTCCCGCCCGTCAGCGACTTCTCGAGGCTGCGGACCGGTTGTTCTACTCCGAGGGCGTCCACACTGTGGGAATTGACCGGGTTATCGAAGAAGCGGGAGTCGCTAAAGGCTCGCTGTTCTATAACTTTTCCGGCAAAGACGATCTCATCGCCGCCTACTTGGCGGGCCGTGACCAGCGGCGCCGCGATCGAATCGCCTCATTCCAGCAAGGCTTGGACAACCCCGTCCACAAGCTGCTGGCCATCTTTGAGGCCCTTGGCGAAGCCGTAGCGGAGCCGGGCTACAAAGGCTGCCCGTTCGCCAACGCAAATGCCGAAGCCCGCCCCGGCAGCGTCGAGTCCGCTGCGCTGCGCACATTCCGCGACTGGCTGGCCGACGCCATGCTGTCCCTTTGCCGGGAGGCCGGCTATGTCCACCCGGCTGACGTGTCAGCCCGCCTGTGCCTCCTGTACGACGGAGCGGTCGCCAGCTCAAACCTCGATGCACAGCCTAGCGCCGTTGGTCTGGCCAAGGAGTTGGCATCAATGGTGCTGGAGACTGCACCGCGCGCCGATGAGCCTATGCCGACCGTCCCTCAACCCCTATCCGTGTGACCTGGGCATTTGGGGAGCATTTTCCTTGCCGGGCTCCCCTTCACCGGGCGGCGTAATGACGCCACCACCTGCCTCCCCACCAGGCTCCGATCGGACTTGCCAGCGTTGACCCGTTGCTCGATGCGACGTTGACAGGACGCTCGGAATCAGGCCTCGACGTCGGCGGTGACGCGCTCGCCGTTGAAGTACTCCAGCTGCCAGCCGTCGGTCACGTGGTGATGGGCCAGATTCAGCACCGCGTTCTGGACGCTGTCCAAGGTGCGGCCGATGGCGCGGCTGAGGGTCAGCCGGATCAACGTGCCGTGCGCGACCACGAGGACGCGCTTGCCGGCGAATTCTTGAGCCAATTCTTCCAACGCTGCGATTCCTCGATCGGCTGCGGCTTCATCGCTTTCGCCGCCGCGGAAACCGCCCGGGATGCGCAGGGCCTCCAGTTCCGGGCCGGCCTGTAATCCTTCGGCGGGTCCAAAGCTGCGCTCGGTGAGCTCAGGAACCAGCCGGGCAACCTTCAAGCCAAGCCCTTCGGCGATGATCTCCGCAGTTTCGGCGGCACGGCCCAACGGCGAGGACACCACGGCGTCCCACGGCTGGTCCGACAGGAAGGCGACGGCTTCGCGCGCCTGGCCGCGACCGACGTCGTTCAGCGGAATATCGGTGGACCCTTGCAACCGGCGCTCCGCGTTCCAGTCGGTCTGGCCATGGCGGACGAGGGCGAAAGTTGTGAGGGTCATGCCTTCCATTGTGCCCTGCGTACCTGCGGGACCGCAGTTCCGTACGTCACGTAAGGAAGCGCACGACGGCGGGAGGTCGCCGTCGGGCGTTCAGCGGTGCCGCAGTTCGTCCAGCAGTTCCCTGACTAGGGTGGGTTGCTCGGCAATCGCGAAGTGGCCGCAGTTCGGCACTGTCATGGTCCTGACATGCGGCCCAATGGAGGCCAGCTGATCAAGATCGGATGGGGGAGTGAACGCATCGCTGTCCCCGCGGATTGCAAGGATGGGACACCTGATGCCGTTCCACTGGGCAAAGTCGTACTGCGCCACGGCCCGCGTTGCTGCGCAGAAGGCCCGTGGGCGGGCGTTGTGTCCCAACCCGCGGATGACGTCCGCCGGAATGGCCGCAGGGTCCGCGAAGAGGGGCGACAACAGCAGCCGCATCAGTGGAGTGGCGCCGACACCCCGGATCAGGGCCAGGCCCCAGGCGCCCGGGGCTGCCATGGCACGCATGAGCAGGAGCATCCCGACAAACCACGGCAGCGTCGCGAGCCCGCGCCACGGATGCCGGACAGAGTGGGCAACGCCGAAGGCCGTGGGCGATATAGCCGCAACGCTGCGTGTTTGTTCAGGCCACGCCGCAGCAAGATGCAAGGCAATGACGCCACCCATGGAGTGGCCCACCAGGTTCCACGTGCGGTAACCGAGGCTGTCCAGAACCTCGACCACGGCACCCGCCATGGCCTCGACGGTAGCGGACTCCAGCCGCGCACTTACGGTGGAGTCACCCCAGCCGGGCAGGTCCAGGAGGATTTGGTCGCGTTCAGGGGAGCCGGGGAGCAGTGGTTGGAAGGTCGTCCACGATCCCGCGGCGCCGTGGAGGTAGACGTCGGCGATGTGGTCACGCCTCCTCGGGGCTTCCTGAACGCGTACAGC
The DNA here is from genome assembly GCF_029873575.1 of Paenarthrobacter sp. OM7. Lineage (NCBI taxonomy): Bacteria > Bacillati > Actinomycetota > Actinomycetes > Micrococcales > Micrococcaceae > Paenarthrobacter > Paenarthrobacter sp. OM7. Next base: position 4,329,801 of record NZ_CP123579.1, on the reverse strand, counting down.
GCACGGACCCAGTTGGGTGGGAATCACCTCCCGCCTAAAAACTGCGCTGCCCGGTAGGGACGCTTCCTGTTGAACTTCCGTGGTCACCCGCTGCTCCTGGTCTTTGCCAGTGATTCGGAGCAGCGGGCGTTCTGGATCGGCGCGGTGGTTTCAGGCGGGTGATGGGTCCTGTTCGTAAACCGTGCGCCCGCCCACCACTGTCCGCAGGACCTTTGCGTCCAGGAGCGCACGCGGGGCTTCTGCAGTGAAAACGTCGGTGTCCAGGACCACGAAGTCCGCGTACAACCCAGCCGCCAGGCGGCCGATGTTGTGTTCCGCCCCGCACGTCCAGGCCGAATCACGGGTGGCGTGTTCGATCGATTCGGCCAGTGGCAGCGCGAAGTCCGGGACGTTGGTTCCGACCGTGGCATCCAAGGCTGAGGCCCGCGTGGTGGCCACGTACATGTTGGGCAGCGGCGCGTGCGGGGAGGTGGGCGAGTCCGTGCCAAAAGCCAGCCGGGCGCCGGCAGCGGTGATCCAAGGCCATGGGAAGCCGCGTTCCACGCGGTTATCGCCCAGCTTGGCGCACCAGTTTTCGCTGATGGCGGGATCAGCATGGACCGGTTGCATGCTCGCGGTAATACCCAGTGCGGCGAGGCGATCGACGTCGGCCCTGTCCACCAACTCCAGATGCTCAATGCGGTGACGGCGTTCGCGGGGGCCGTTCTCCGCCACTGCGTGTTCCACGGCGCCGATGGCGATCCGCACGGATTCATCGCCGATCGCGTGCATGGCAACTTTCAAACCGGCAGCGTCTGCCGCGGCAACCACAGGCGCGAGTTCTGCAAGGCTCCAGATCGGTTCCGCATTCGAACCATCGGCGTAGGGCATCCCGAGGGTGGCAGTGCAGCCATCGATGGTGCCGTCGATGATCACCTTGATGCCCACCACGCTCAGGAAAGGAGATTCATGCTCGACGGCGAGCGCGGCCGCCCGCTGGACCTGGGCGATGTTCTCCTCGGCCGATCCCGCGTTGTTCACCCTCCAGTAGGCGATGAGCCGGCTGGTCAGGGTGCCGTCTTTGTCCGCACGCTTAAAGGCCTCAAGGTCGGTCTCGTTGAAGCCCATGTCGCAGGCGGTAGTCACGCCTGTTTCGCGGTAGGCCTGCTGGACTGCGGCGATGCTGGCCTCGTGTTCGTTTTCGCTGACCTGGGCATCGAGGTAGGGGAGCACGATGTCGTAGAAGGCGTTCTCGTCGATGTAGCCGGTGGCGTTCCCGCGGGAATCGCGCTTGATGGTGCCGCCGTGCGGGTTCTCGGTGTGGTGGTCGATGCCGAGTTCAGCCAGCGCCGCAGTGTTGACCCACACGGAGTGGAAGTCGTAGGCGAAGGCGTACACGGGCTTGTCTCGAACTACGGCGTCCAGCATCGCCGCGTCCGGCACGCCGCCCGGAATGGCGCCGTGCAGCCAGCCGGTGGCCAGGATCCGGTCAGCGTCCGGGCGTTCTGTGGCCCTTGCCTTGATGCGTTGCTGGATGTCCTCCACGGATTTGGCTCCCCACAGGCTGACCTGTCCCAGGGCTTCTCCAGTACCTACGACGTGCGCGTGACCGTCCACGAATCCGGGGACCACCAGGCGGCCTCCAAGGTCCACCAGTTCGGCGTCCGGGCAAAGGCGTTCGGCGGTATCGGTGTCGCCGACGTACAGGATGCGCCCGCCCTGGACGAGGATGGCCTCGGCCCAGCGGCGGGTGTCGGAGGTGAAGATGCGGGCGTTGGTGTAGAGCTGGGTGGTCACGCTGCGTTGTCCTTGCTTTCGGGTGCTGTTTCGGCTGCTGCTTCGTCCGTGGCGGCTGCTTCTGCCGCAATCCGGCTGTCCAGGGAATGGCTCACGTCCAGGAGCAACTCGTTTTGGAGTTGGTGGAGGTGCTCGCTTTCGGGCTCAGGCCAGGTGGACATCTTCACGATCACGGTATCGGTGGCGGGGTCTATCCAGAGGTACTGACCGTATATGCCGATGCCGGTGACGTTGCCTCTCCCGTTGCCCGTGCACCACCACTGACGGGTGTAGGAGCCCTGCGGGTGGATGGCTGTGAAAGAGGAGTCTGCCATGGCTTCACGGTCCCCGCCGTTGAGGATGCTCCCCACCCATTCCGGGGAAACCACCCTGCCAAGGGGACCTTTGCCGTCGTCGAGCATTAACTGCCCCACCCGGGCGAGGTCCCGGGCGGTGCAGGAGACCCCACCGTTCGCGAAGCCGAAGCCGGCGGAATCCACGGTGATGGTGGCATCCCGGTCGGCGTCGAGTTTGGACCACAGATACGTGGACAGCGCCTCGGAGTAGCGCAGCCCTGTGACGCGTTCGATGATCCAGGCAAGAACATCGGTGTTGGCCGAGCAGTACTGGAATTCGGACACTGTGCCGTTGCCGGTGAGCGTGGTCAGGAACGCGTAGGTGTCCTGGGGATCCTCGGGACGACGGGTGCGCCACCCTGCGGAGCGGTCATGGGTTTGAACCTCGGACGCTGGGTCCACATAGTCCTCGCTGTAATTGAGGTGGATGGCCATATCCAGCACGTGCTGGATGGTGGGCCCGTCGTAGGCGGAGCCGGCCAGCTCTGGAACGTAGTCCACCACGCGGGCGGACGGGACAATCTCTCCCGAATCGATCAGGGCCCCTACCACCAGGCCACACATGGACTTGGATACGCTCATTACCAGGTGCAGGTCATCCGGTGCGAAGCCGGGGCGGTAGTACTCTCCGATGACCTGGTTGTGATGCAGGACCAGGAAGGCATCGGTATAGGTCTCTTCGAGCCGGCGCTTCAGGCCCGGGAGCCCCAGGCCGTCCAGGCTGTCAGCAGCCGCAACGCGGTTGTCCCGACGGCGGCGGGCAACTACCGCCGTCGGGACTATCTCGCCAAGGTGCGCGAACGTCCAACGGTTGTGCGGTCCTTCCTGCCAGGTGTCCAGCGTCGGCTGGCCGGTGGCGCCGGGATAGCGGTCAGGGTGGTGGCCGGTGGGGGCGGTCATGCGTGCGCTCCTTGGATGACGGATGGTGTGGTGGTACTGCGGCGCAGGGAAGGGGTCAAAGCGACGTACGCGCCGGCGGTGACGATCATGGAAACGGGTACGGAGAGATCCAGGAAGCCCATGGCTGCCGAGACGGGTCCGGTCCATACGGCGTTGGTGAGGAAGAGCGAGGCCACGGTGGCGCCGAGGACCACCGCGAGCAAGCCGGGGATATGCCAGCCACGGCTGTACCAGAACGGGCCGCCCGGTTTCTCGTTGAAAAGGTCTTCACCTCTGTATCGATTGCGGCGAAGGATGACGTCCACGGCGAAGATGGCCATGGTGGGGCCGGAGATCAGGACCAGCAGTTGCAGCATCAGGTTGACGGCGTCCAGGAGGCTGGTGGACCTGACGAGGTAGATGGTCAGTGCTGTGCCGATGGCCCCCACCACGATGGCCGAGGGGATGCGCCTGATCGGGACGCCGATGGACTGGAACGCCATGCTGGCGGTGTAGGTGGTCATGCCGTTGAGCGAGATCGTGTTGATGATGACCCCCACCACGAAGATTGGTCCCAACCAGGCAGGGAGCAGGGCCAGGAGTGCCGACTCGATGCCGAGGTCCATGGCTGCTGGGCTGATGCCGGTGGCCAGCAAGGCTCCCACGGCCGTGAAGAACATGCAGGGCAACGCGCCGCCAAAGGCCGTGGCCGCGATGATGTGGGAGCGTTTGGTGGTCTCCGGGAGGTAGCGGGCCAGATCCGGGCTGTTGGTGTAGGAAAGCGGAGTGGAGGCCAGGATGGCGATCCCAATGGTCACGGCAGACCACAGCGGTGCTCCTTCCAATGGTTCCGGAGCCGCATATCCCCACTGCATGTGGGGCAGGACGAACACTGTGACCAGCAGGAAGATGGCCAGCAGCACCGAGGCCACTACGGGGTAGCTGCGGAGGATCAGGCTGTGGCCGAAAACAGCTACCAGCACGGTAACCGCGGCAACAACGATGGTGACGATCACCGGGCCGGCTACGGGATCCGTGAAGCCAAGCTGTGCCAGGAGTTCAGCGCCCATGAAGGAAGAGGCGAGCCAGTTCAGGGCCAGGAAGACGGCGGAAATGAACCAGCCGAAGAAGGCGACGACAACCCTGTTGCCGCGGATTCCGTAAATGGCGCGGGTGATGACGGAGCCGGATGTTCCGGCGGCCGGGCCGCTGGTGGCCACGATCCCGGTGAGGATCCATGGGAGGCTGCCGGCAACAATGACCAGAAGGGCCTGCCACAGTTCCAGGCCGAGCAGGATCAGCGAGGCACCCACGGTGAAATTCAGGACGCTGACGTTGGGGGCCGCCCACACGGGGAAGAGGTCGCGGGCGCGGCCGTGCCGTTCGGAGGCTTCGATGAGTTCGATGCCGCGGGTTTCGGGATGGGCAAGGGGTTCCGGGTAGCTGACCGGATCGGTGACATGGGGCTGGGACAACGCTGTTCCTCTCGGGCAAGGTCCGGCTCACGACGATGGGATACCGGGCCATTGGTGCTATTGGTCATGCGACCAACGTGCTATTGGTCACTAATCCAATAGACTGAGGAGCATGGTGTCAAGCCCCACATCCCAACGCGTTCGAAAATTACCCGGCGAGCGCCGTGCCGAAATCCTCGCCGAGGCCGCGTCGATTGCCCTGAGTGAGGGGCTCGAGCGGATAACCCTCCGTGCTGTCGCGGACCGGTTGGGTGTGCGACCCGGCCTGATCAGCCACTACTACCCCGCTGCCGAGGATCTGGTGGTCGCAGCCTTTGTTCTGGCGGTATCGGAAGAGCGGGAAGAGTTGTTTCCCGACGGCGGAACGCCGCTCGCCCGGATGGCCCACCTGATTTCCCGCATCGAGGGCGGCGGCGCCTTGGAGCTCACCCGGCTTTGGCTCAATGCGAGGCACCTCTGCCGCTTCACGCCAGCGTTGGCGGAGGCCATGCTGGCCCAGGAATATCTGGACCGGACGCGGCTTACAACCCTCATTGAGCATGGCGTGACGTCCGGTGACTTCGTCGTGGATGACCCCTTCGCGGCCTGCATCCGGATCTGGGTGGCGATCGACGGTGTCGGCTCCTACGTCAACAACCCCGGAACCTTCGACTATGAAGCGTTCACTCGGTTCGTCGCCGATGTTGCCGAATGGTCCCTTGGCGTGCCCGCGGGAACGATGCGGGCGGCGGTGGATCAGGTGCGCGAGGCCTGATTCCCGCCGTAACGCAGCACTCCGCATTGTCCTTCCAGCTCCTTAATCAGTATCCTGATGACTTATCTGGTGAAACCGGATGATGCTGTTCGGGCTCCTTGCCTGGGCCGCACGTGGCTGAAGCAGTCGGCCGCGCGGCCATCGTGAAAGTTTGATTGACGGCATTGCTTGGTGACGCAAGGACAGCGTTTGGGTCCGGGGCTCCAGGTTTGCCTGAAGGACGTGACATTCGTGGGCACCATTGACGAGGCTGTGGACTCCCCCGTCCCTGATTCCATTGACGACACACTTGACGGCCGCTACCAGCTGGGGCCCGTCCTTGGCCGTGGCGCCATGTCGGCTGTCTACCGTGCGACAGACCTGCTGCTGGGCCGCGAGGTGGCCATCAAGATCTTCCTGCCCGGCTCAGGCGACGAGTCATTCCGGGCCCGCCAGGAAAACGAGATGCGGCTCCTCGCCGCCTTTGACCACCCAGGGCTCGTGGCCGCATTCGATGCCGGCGTGGACACCAGGAACGATGAAGAGCGCGCCTATCTGGTCATGGAACTGGCGGAAGGCCGGGACCTGCGGGCCGTGCTGTCGGATGGACCGCTCACCGTTCCTGAGACCGCCCGCATAGGGATCCGGTTGGCCGGGGCGCTGTCCCAGGTTCACAAGCAGGGCGTCATCCACCGTGACATCAAGCCTGCCAACATTCTGGTATCCGACGACGACGCGCTGGGGGAGTCGGTGAAGTTGGCGGACTTCGGCGTGGCGCTGGTGATGAACGACAACCGCCTGACCGCCACCGGATTCACCGTGGGCACGGCACAGTACCTGAGTCCCGAACAAGCCCAGGGTTTGCATCTGACCCCCGCGAGCGACATCTACTCGCTGGGCCTGGTGCTCCTTGAATGCCTCACCGGCAAGGCAGAATACCCGGGGACGCCCATTGAAACGGCATCAGCGCGCCTGCATCGCGCGCCACAGGTCCCCATGGAATTGCCCGCCCCGCTGAGGGAGCTCCTGGAAGCCATGACGGACATGGATCCCGACAAGCGTCCCAGCGCCCACCATGTGGAACAGTCACTGGCCAAAGAAGGCATCCAGTCCGGCCGCAGGACTGCGTTGCTGCCGACCGTGCTGCCGACCGTGCTTCCGAAGCGTCCGCTGCGTTCGTCGACCCGGAAGCAGGCGACGGTTACCAGCATCCTTGACTTCGGCAGGCGCCGGCCCAAGACGGTCAGGGGTGTCGCAGCAGCCGCCGTCACCATCCCGCTGGCGCTGCTGATTTTCTCGCAGGGCATCAATCCGTCCGGCAACAACACTGCCGATCCGTCACAGCCCGCTGATCCCGGCGTATCGCAGGCCGAGCCGCAGCCAAGCAGTCCTGCCGCCCCGGCCGCGCCCGTGGATCCGGTAATCGCGGATCCGGTCCCTGCGGAGACTGCGCCAGGTGGGAGCGTGCAGGCGGAAGTGGTGGACCTCTCGGAGGCAACCCGCCCGGAGCAGGTTCCAGCGCCCGCCAACCCGCCCGCCGTTGAGCAGGCGCCCCTCACGGGCAAGGACCTCGCAGGCCAGAAAAGCGAGGGCAAGAACGACAAAAAGTCCGAGAACAGCAAGGGCAACGGGAAGTAGTCCAAGCGCTGGTGGCCAACGCTCGACGGCGACCTGCCGCCGTCGTGCATCAACTTCCGGAGGGAAAGCTCACTGCCACGGTGGTTCCGCCGCCCGGGGTTTCCGCGAGGGTGAGGTCGCCTCCGTGGGCTTTGGCGATGCTGCTGCAGGTGGCCAGTCCCAGGCCGGAACCCGGGCCATCGCCCTGCCTCCGCAGGCGTACCAACGGTTCCAGGACCTTGGCGCGGTCCTCGGGGGCGATCCCCTTGCCGTTGTCCGCAACGTAGATGGTGGCCCCATGGTAGTTGGAAACGCCGCTGATCCGGATGCGGAGGTCGCGGTCCGGGCTGCGGTAGTTCATGGCGTTGGACAGGAGGTTCTGCAGCAGGGTGCGGAGCTGGCCGCGGTCCGCGTGGAGCCCGAGCTCCTGGACCTCCACGATGCCATCGTTTTCGATGCCAAGGTCCCGGGCAACCTCCTGGGTGACCTCGTGCAGGGAGACGTTGGTGGGCTGGATGCCACCGCCCACGCGGGAGTAGCTCAGGACATCTTCGAGCATCCCGAGCATCCGGCGGCCGCTGGCACCGATGCGGTCCAGGTACCGCGCAGCAGTGCTGTCGGGTTCCACGTCCGGATCATCCTCCACCAATTCCACGTAGCCGAGGATGGTGGTCAACGGGATGCGGAGATCGTGGCTGACGCGGCCCGCAAATCCGGCGAGTTTGGCGTTGCTGTCCCTCAACTCGGTGTAGGTGCGGTCCAACTGGACGGTGCGGTGCTGCAGCTCGAGCAACTCCACTACTTGCTTGGCCAGGACCTCCAGCATGCTGACCTGTTCGGGGCGGAGCTCCTGGGTCTTATCAGAGAAAACACACAGGGTCCCGGGGACAAACCCGGACTCTGTTTGCAAGGGAACCGAGGCATAGAAGCGGACTTGGCCGATTTCCCCGGTGACAAAGGGATTGTCCGCGAAGCGCGGATCCTTGGATGCGTCCGCCACCACCGTCCTCTCGCGGGAGAGGAAAACCTTGGCACACATGGAGTCTTCGCGGGAGCAAACCCCCGGGTCCACGCCCCAGGCCCCTATCTGGTGCTGGTACTCGGCGCTGATGATGTTGACCACGCCAAACGGCGCCCCGCACAGCTCCGTGGCCAGCCTCACGAGGTTCTGCAAGGCGCTCATGACGGCGGCATTGGGCAGGAGCGTCGAATCCATGGCGGGGTCGAGCCCGTATTCCTGGAGTTCCAAGTCCCTGCCGGCGTCCTTGGTGAAGGACAGCTGCCCCTGAATTTCCGTCATAAAAACAATCCCCCCAGCGTCTCGTGAATTCCCTGCCGATACTACCGGGAGGTTGGACCCGGTGGTTTACTGGAACGCATGACCGAGCAGGAACCGGCCACCGCCGCGTCTACTGACAACATCGATCTCTCCCTACGGACCCCGGCACAAAGATCCCGCACGTTCACCGGGATCCTGGTCAATACAGCCATGGCCAACATCACCACGAGCTATCTCTGGTTCGCGTTGACCTTTTGGGTGTACTTGGAGACCCGCAACGTCATTGCCACGGGGGTAATCGGCGGCGCCTACATGCTGTTGATTGCCCTCTCCAGCATCAGCTTCGGAACCTTCGTGGACCGTTACAGGAAATTGGCAGTGATGCGGTTCGCCGCCGCGTTCACCCTTGTGATGTTCGTGCTGTCCGGGGTCATGTTCCTCCTGACACCGGAGGAAGCCCTGCTTGACCTGACACAGCCCTGGTTCTGGATCTTCACCATGATCATCCTGATCGGCGCGGTGGTGGAGAACATGCGCAACATCGCGCTGTCCACCACGGTCACCATCCTGATAGAGCCTGACCGCCGAGCCAACGCCAACGGGCTGGTGGGTATGGTGCAGGGGCTCATGTTCATTGTTACCTCGGTGCTGTCCGGGTTGTCCGTGGGGCTGCTGGGCATGGGGTGGACCGTGGTTGTCGCCCTGGTGCTTACGGCGTTGGCCTTCGGACATCTGCTGACGCTGCGCCTGCCGGAAGAAGTACGGGCAGCCGCCTCCGACGCCGAAGGTGGATTCGACCTGCGCGGCTCTTGGGCTGCCGTTATGGCAATTTCCGGACTGTTCGCACTGATTCTCTTCTCCACGTTCAACAACTTCATCGGCGGCGTCTACATGGCGCTGATGGACCCCTACGGCCTGGAAATGTTCTCCGTGGAGATGTGGGGAACCGTCTTCGCGATAGGAGCCACCGGGTTTGTGGTGGGCGGCGCGCTGATCGGCAAGTTTGGCCTGGGACCCAACCCCTTGCGGACCATGCTCATCGCGGTGGGGCTGATGGGCCTCATCGGTGCCGTATTTACGCTGCGGGAATGGGCCTGGCTCTACATCGTGGGGATCTGGCTGTACATGGCGTTGGTTCCGGTAGTGGAAGCAGCCGAGCAGACAGTTATCCAGAAGGTGGTTCCGCTGCCCCGCCAAGGAAGGGTGTTCGGCTTCGCCATGGCATTCGAGTCGGCGGCCGCACCCATCACCGCCTTCCTCATTGCCCCGATCGCCCAGTTCTGGATCATCCCCTACGCCCGTTCGTCCGAGGGGGCAGCACAACTGGAACCGCTGCTGGGTGAGGGCATTTCCCGTGGTATCGCCTTGGTATTCCTGGTGGCCGGCCTCATCATGATTGCCGTGGCGCTGCTTGCCTTCCTGACCCCGGTCTACCGGCGTGTCTCGGCCTCGTATGCGCAGACAGCATCGGAGGAACCCGAGAACGCGGACTCTTCAGCGGCAGGTTGAGGTGTTGATTCCGCCTGACTGACCCGAAACCAGGGCAGACGAGCACCCAAAGATCACTCTTTTCGGATGAGAGGGCATGATTGTCCCTGGGTGCAGGGTTGAGTCAGACCGTGGCGCCGGGGGCAGCGCCACAGAGAGGGAGGTACTTCCATGGAGGAGAAGGATCCCTGCGACTACGTCATTGGCTTTGAACCGGACGACGTGATGTTTTTGGTGTGGAATTCCGGGGTCCGCATCGAAGCTGCCAACGCGCGGGCCGCCGTCGAGGCTGTGAACGACCTCGCCGCAGGCAGCAGGTACCCCCTCTTGGTGACCATGGCCGAGACCGCGCATCTTAGCCGCGCAGCCCGCGACGTCTTTGTTGAACCCTGCGCTGCCTCGAGGATTGCTTTGCTGGGGAACAATCCCGTGGACCGCATGCTCGCCGACTACCAATTGGCCGTCCAAGAACCGCCCTGCCCCACGCGCTTTTTCACCTCCCACACGGAAGCTCTCTCCTGGCTCCGGGAAACCTCCGATGGGTCTTAAAGCGCCCAACGCCAAGCCAAGAATGACGCGCGCTGAGCCGGCCACCAGCAAAAGCGGCAAACGCACGACGGCGGGAGGCCGCCGTCGTGCGCTGTTTCGGCTGCGCTGTGGTGCGGTCAGGCTGTGAACGCCAGGTCTTCCAGCCTCACCGGGAACCGCAGCGTTTCCCCGCGGGACAACCGCAGGGCCTCGTTCACGGCGCTCGCCGCCATGCGCTCCAGCTCATTGCCCAGTGACCCCGCCACATGCGGGGTGAGCAGCACGTTGGGATGCGTGTAGAAGCGGGATTCGGCGGGCAGCACCCACGGGGTGGTCACGTCCAGGACCGCGTAGAGGTCGCCGCGTTCTATCCGTGCGAGCAGTGCATCCTGGTCCACCAGTTCGCCGCGGGAGGTGTTGATGAACGTGGTGCCCCGCTGCATCCGCTCGATCAACCCCGCGTCCATGAGGTTCCTGGTGGAGGGCAACGACGGCGCATGGAGGCTGACCACATCGCTGCCTGACACCAGCTCCTCCAAACTGACGAGCCCGACGCCGAGGACGGCCGCTTCCTCGGGGGAGAGGTAAGGGTCGGCCACCACTACCTCCAGCTCGTACGGGGCCAGCAGCCTGATCACGTGCCGGCCGATCTTCGAGGCCCCAATGATGCCGACCCGCTTCCGGTAGTTGCCCATGTCCGGGAAGAGTTGCTCAGCCAGGACGTCGGTCCGGGTGGTGTGCAGGGCGCGGGCGATCTGGAGGACGCGCTTGTTGGCGAGGATGATCATGGCCACGGTGTACTCGGCCACCGGGATGGCGTTGGCGTCCGCGGCGGAGCTGACCTGGATGCCCCGTTCCCAGCAGGCGTCACCGATGTGGTGTTTGACGCTGCCCGCGGCATGCAGGACATAGCGCAGCCGGGGTGCGGCATCCAGGACGGTGTGGTCGATCATCGGACACCCCCAACCGGTGATGAGGATATCGGCCTCCGCCAATACGGCGCGGCCTTCCGCAGTGGTGAAGTCCTGAATGGGGTCACGGCTCAGCAGCGTCAGTGCTGGCTCCAGGGGATCCAGGCTCCTGGGCGGGAACACCGCCCGTGCTGTGTGGGACGGCATGGCCAAGGCAACGTTCAAGTTCACTTGACGCTCCCTGCTGTGAGGCCGGACTTCCAGAACCGCTGCAACATGACGAACGCGAGCAGCAGCGGGATGATCGAGAGCAAGGAACCGGTAATGACCATGGGTGTGAATTCGGGCTGGGGGATGGAATAGCCCTGCCAGATGGAGATACCCACACTGACGGGCAACAGCTTCTGGTCCTGGAGCATCACCAGCGGGAGCATGAAGTTGTTCCAGACGCCCACAAACTGGAACAGGGCGATGGTGATGTACCCGGGCATCATCATGGGAAGGCCCAAGGAGAAAAAGGACCGGATGGGCCCGGCTCCGTCAACGCGGGCTGCCTCCAGGGTCTCGGCAGGAACGTAGGCCGCCGAATACACCCTGGCCAGGTACACCCCGAACGGGTTGCAGAGCACCGGGATGAGGATGGCCCAGATGGTGTTGGTGATGCCGAAAACGGAGGCCAAGAGATACATGGGCAGAACCGTGGCCGTGTTGGGAATCAGCACGCCCACCAAGACGATCCCGAAGAACGAATCCTTGCCGCGGAACTGGAATTTGTCGAATGCGTAACCGGCCATGACGGAGATGAGGCCGCCAAGAACTGCTCCGAAGGCGGCGTAGAACATGGAGTTGGCCATCCAGCGGAGGAACATCCCGCCGTCCTGGTTCACGACCGCCAGGACGTTCTCGAAGAAGGCCGGTTCACCAAAAGCGTAGGCGGCTGTTCCGTAGAGATCCGCAGTGTTTTTGGTGGAGGCGAAGAACAGCCACACCACGGGAAGCACCATGTAGGCGCAGCCCAGGATGAGCAGGGCATTCACGGTGAACGTGCTCGCGAAGCCGCCGTTGCGGGCGTGCCGGCGCCTGCCCTGTGACGGCGCGGGGGCTTCGGCTGGGGTGCGGGACATCGTGGCGGTGCTCATGCTGTGTTCCTTGAACTGAAGCGGGTCACGGCCCAGGACAGGACTGCGGCCATGAGCGCGATGATGATGGAGGCAGCCGCGGCCTGGTTGAGGTTGTGGCGGTTGAACGCGGCGTCGTAGGCCCACATGTTGGGCACCCACGTGCTGGTTACTGATGCCGTGGCCTTGGAGATGATGTTCGGCTCGGTGAAGAGCTGCAGCGTGCCGATCACGGTGAAGAGCATGATCACGCTCAGCGCCGGGAGGATCAGGGGCAGCTTGATGCTCATGGCTGCACGGATCTCCCCTGCGCCGTCCACGCGGGCAGCTTCCAGGATTTCCCGGGGCACTGCCTGCAGGGCAGTGAAGAGCACAATGACGTTGTAGCCCGTCCACTCCCACACGGCGATGTTCACGATGGACGGCAGGATCAGCTGGTTGTCCAGGAAGTTCAGCGAGATTCCGCCGGTTTCCAGGACTGAGACGATCGGGCTGACTCCGGGTGTGTAGAGGTAGGCCCAGATCAATGCGGCGATGACGCCGGGCACTGCGTGGGGGAGGAAGACGAGCAGTTGGAACAGTTTCCTGGCCCGCGCGACGGCCGAATCCAGCAGCAGCGCAAATGCCAGGGCGCCGCCCATCATCAAGGGGATGTAGAGCAGGCAGTACAGGACAAGGCGTCCGATGCCGCCAACGAAGCTCTCGGACTGCAGGACCTGGACGTAGTTTTCGAAGCCCACAAACGCGGTCTTGGCCTCACCGAAGCCGAGCCCGGACTTCTGCTGGGCGAAGAAGCTGAGCACCATCGCGTAGATCACTGGCGCAACCATGGCGAGGGCAAAAATGGTGAAGAACGGCGTCAGGAACAGTGCAGCCGTCCGGCCCCCGGTTCCGGACATTGCACGGGGTTTCTTCGGGTTTCGAGGCTCGACGGCGTTGGCTGCCTTGGGCAGTGTGGGTGAAGTAGTTGCTGTGGACGGTGTGGCACGGTCGGCCATGATGATTCTCCTCGCTGGCAGGGCGGCTCCGTAAGTGCGGAGCCGCCCCACTGTGCGGGCCTACTCCTTGACGGAGAGGCCGTTCTGCTTGAGCCCGGCCACTGTGGCGTCCTGGGCGGTATCGACGGCGTCCAGGACCTTGCCGCCGCTGGTCAGCGTGCCGTAGGCGTCCTTGAGCGCGGTGTTGGTGATGTCCCAGTTGGGACCCCACTGCCAGCCCGGCGTGATGGTGGAATATGCCTTGTCGAAGACCTCGTAGATGTCGTTGCCGAAGTAGCTGGCATCGAAGGCCTTCTGCGCCACGGGGGTCAGGCCCGGGTAGGCAAGGAACGCAGAGCCGGTGTTGCCGCGGGCAGAGATGGCCTCTTTGCTGGTGGCAAGGAACTCGATGAATTTCGCCGCGGCGGCCGGATTCTTGCTGCTCTTGGTGATGTTGAAGCTGGAGCCGCCGTAGAACGCGTCCGCCGGAGTGCCCCAGTTGGGCACCTCGGCAGCGATCCACTGACCCTTTTGGCCGCTGGCCTCCGTCCGCTTCTGGATACCGGTGGCGCTCCAGTTGGCACCCAGGACTCCGACGACGGCGCCGCTCGCCAGGTCTGCGGACCATTCGTCACTGAAGGACTGCTGGACTTTGACGATCTTCTGGTCGATAAGCTTCTGCCAGTACGTGGCGACTTTCCGGGTGGCTTCGTCGTTAACACCCACCTTCCAGCTGTCGCCTTCGGTGCCGAACCACTTGCCGCCCGCCTGCCAGGACAGCGCAGCAGTCAGCGCAGCCTCGTTCGGGTTGAAGCTGGCCAAATGCGCTTCGGGGGCAACGGCCTTGAGCTTCTTACCGGCCTCCTCGAACTCCTGCCAGGTCTTGGGTGTGGAGACTCCGGCCTTGTCCAGCATGTCCTTGCGGTACCACATGATCATCGGCGCGGCATCGTAGGGGAGTGCGTAGGTCTGCTCGCCAAACTGCACCAGAGCCTTGGTTTCATCCGTGAGTTTGTCCACGGTTTCAGCCTTGTTGATGTAGCCGTCAAGAGGCTGTAGCTGGCCGTTGCTGACAAATTGGGGCAACTGCGGATATTCGATGGTGGCGACGTCCGGGCCGTTGCCTGCGGTGATGGCAGTGGAGAGCTTGGCATAACCGCCGGCTCCGCCGTTGGGGATGGTTTCAAACGTGACTTTGATCTTGTCCTGGCTGGCGTTGAACGCTTCCGCCACCTTGTCCATACCGGCCATGGAGGACCAGAACGTGATGTTACCGCTGGGGTCTTCCACCGGGGTTGGGGCTGGCGTGGCGGCGGGGGTGCTGCCACAGCCGGTGACGAGTGCAGCGCTGGCCATGAGGCTGGCTGCTCCAAGCAGAAGCTGGCGACGCTTCATTCTGTTCTCCTTTGAAGTTCACGATGCGAAAGTCGTGGTGCTCTGGGGGCACTTTCGGACTAGGCACCATGAAATCCACAAAAGTGAACATCATCAACAAAATGAACAGAAGTAAACAGTCGAATCGCAGGTGTGGGCAGGCTACACCTGCGTGGAGCCGCGCACCTCCAGCGCCGGGGACAGGTTCACCCGTTGCAGCGCGGACGTGCTTCCGCGCCGCGCCCCGATGCGGCTCAGGCACATCACCAAAGCCTGGTGGCCGACGTCGTATTTTGGCGGTGCCACAGCGGTCAGCGGGACGGCGCCGAGGGCGGCGATCTCGTCGTCGTAGGAAACGATAGCGAAGTCCTCCGGCACGCGGATCTGCCGTTCCAGGCAGGCACTGACGAACTGGAGCGCGTCCTCGTCGGTGTGGACAACAGCGGCCGTCACCTCCGCCGATCCGCACCAATCCAGGATCCGGTCCACCAGTTCACGGTGGGCTTGGGGATCGTTTTGGGCGCGGGACATGGCACGCACCATCGAGTCGTCGCGGGCATGTCCGGCACGGTGCATGGCCAGGTGGAAGCCATCGATGAGTTGTGGGGCGGTGGGGCTGTTTTCACGGAGGCAAATGGCGATTTTCCGGTGGCCGAGGCCCAACAAGTGGTTCACGGCGATTTCCGAGCCGCGGACATGGTCGCTCCGCACGGCTTCGAGCCGGCCGTGGTCCAAGGCGTCGTCGATGGACCGTTCCACCACTACCACCGGCACCTCTGCCTCGGCCAGCAGGTCCAGTGTTTCGGTACCTGCCAACGATTGCCCGCTGGGCGTAATGAGGATTCTATCCACGCCGTGTTCGTAAAGCCGCCGCAGCTGCCGCCGCTCTTCCGCGTCTGAATAGTTGGTGACGCCCAGCACCAAGCGGACGCCTGCTTCCTGCGCGGCGGCTTCGGCGCCGCGAATGACGCCCGGGAAATAGTACGACGCCGACGGCACGATCATCCCGATGGTGGCCAAAGGCCGCCTCCCGCCAGGACGCCAGGACGTGGAGGGCTGTGTAGCGGGTCCTGCCGACGGCTTGCCGCCCACCGGGATGGCGCCGCCGTGGACCCGTTCGAGCAGGCCCTGTTCAGCGAGCACTGCGAGGTCCCGCCGCACGGTCATCCCAGAGGTGCCCAGTTTCGCCGCGAATTCGCTGGCATTGAGGGAACCGTTCAGGGCGAGTTCCCTCAGGATGAGCTGTTGACGATCCTCGGTCAGCATGCAGGTGTCCGCCTATCAAGTTCACTTGTGTTCAGTTTGTTCATTATGAACCAGAACCCGGCTGCGTGGACCCTATCGGCTAACTGCCCAGCTTCACCACGGATATCTCGACGACGGCGGCCCGGGGGAGAAGGTGCCTGCGGATCGCGGCGGCTGCTTCGCGCGTCACAGCCGGAGCAGGACGGGAAGCATCCACGCCAATCCTGACTTTCACTGCCAGTGTGTCGGCGGTCCCCGCCAGGCCGATCAGGGGAAGTGTCTCGCCGGTGACCGCGGCCAAGGCGGCGCCGGCTATGGACTGCCACAACGGCTGCGCGGGATAGACCGAGTGGACCCCTTCCACCGCCTGGACGAGCACGAGCAGTTCCTCAGCCAGGGTGGTTGACGCGGCTGCCGACCCGCCTGAAGGGGAAGTGTTCGCGGCTTCCAAAAACTCCGTCATGGCTGGTCCTCCGTGCTCAGCGGTCCGGTGGTGGCGGGTGTATCTGTGGGCTGGACCGGCGGTGCCGGCGGCTCAAGGACGTCCGTCACGGTGATATTGATGGCTTGGATGTTCAGTTCTGTCTGGGCTGCCAGGGTCCTTGCCAGCTCGTCGCGGAGGGTGGCTGCGCGTTCTTCCATGGGGTGTCCGTACACCACGGCCACTTCCACCTCCACGGTGATGGGGGCTCCCATGGTGGTCACCTCTCCCTGCAGCCGGCATTTGCCGGCGGCTGTTCCAGGGAGTGCATCGGTCACGGACCGGATCAGGGCGGAGATGGCTCCTTCGGATTCCCAGAGCGTGTCATCCGGGTGTTCCGCCTGCAAGGGAATGCTCCGTCCGGGCCGCAGTTCCAGGCGCAGGTTGTCCAGGATGGACTGCATCCAGTCGTCATTGCCTGAGCCCGCGTCTGCTACATCGGACCGGAGCAACTCTCCGCCGAGTTGGGAGAGATGGCGCAAGGAGGCCAACGCGGCCTGGCATTCGGGGCACCTCTCCAGGTGGGCGGGATCATCAATCTGTCCCGTGTCCAGGTAGGCACTGAGATCCGCAAGGCTGTGCCCGCATTCGAGGGTGTCGCTGGGGGTGTTCATCGCCATTCCTCCATGGTGCGTGCGAGCGTGATCCGTGCCCGGGCCAACCGGCCGCGGACACTGGCTGGGCTGATGTTCAACGTCAGCGCAATCTCTTCGTAGCTCTGGTCATTGAACTCCTTGAGTACCCAACAGCGTCGTTGTTCCTCGGGGGTGCGGCCAGTGCGGCCTTGAGGGCTTCCACCCGGGAGGCATTGACTGCGTTGTTTTCCGGATCCTGGGTTCTCGTCCGGGGGCTGTCATCGCGCTGGTTTTCCACGTCGTCCAGATCCATGTGGTGGCGTCGTTTCCTGAGGTGGTCGATGCTGCGGCTGCCAAGGATCCTCAACAGCCAGCCTTTGACGGCGGCAGGCTCCCGGAGGGTGTCCAGCTGTTTCCAGGCCTGCACCAGTGTTTCCTGGACCACGTCATCGGCGTCCGCCAGGCTGCCGGTCAACCGGCGGGCGGTGGCCCGCATCAGAGGGCCGTGGCGACGGGCAAGCGCTTCGAACGCTGCCGTGTCACCGTCTGCTGCCCGGCCGGCCAGCAAGGCATCCGGAACGAGGTCCAGTTGGTGCTGCGCCACGGGTGAACCAGTCACGTTCTGCCTTCCCAGTGGGGTCGAGGTTAGTGGAGGAAAGGGGCCGGCCCCGCCATCGGTAAGGGGCCGGCCCGGGAGGGGCCTACTTCCCGGTGAAACCCTCTTTGAGTTTCCGGGCCGCGTCTTTGATGTTGTCTCCGATGTCGGCGGCAGCGTCCTTGACCTTCTCGCCTGCCTGCTGGAGCTTTGCCTGGGCCTGATCGTGCTGGCCTTCGCGCTCCAGTGACTGGTCGCCGGTCAGTCTTCCGGCACCTTCCTTGGCAGCGCCGAGGTGTTCGGTGGCAGCGTTGTTGATCTTGTCGTTGATTCCCATGGTGTTCCCTTTTCTTTTCAGTGCGCGTGCTCTGTGGTGCCGCGCATGGTTTGAGTGGAGAGAAGTGCGTTCCAGCGGTTACCGTGCACGTCGGGATCCTGACACCTGGGTTCGGGCGCCGCTGGTAATTCGGATCAGGACGGGGATGGGATGTCCCAGCAGGGCATCTATTTCGCGGATGAGTTCTTCGGCAGTGTCGGCAAGTTCGCGTGGCGAGCTTCCCTTGCGGGCTTCCACGCGGAGCCGGAGGGCGGTTCCCCGCCGTGACTCCCACGCCGAAACGGACGTGGCAAGGACGTCGCGGTTCCCGCTTAGGGCTTCCCGGAGGGCTGTGGAGACCAGGCTGACATCCACCACTGTCCGGCCCCGGGCTCCGCCTGTCCCCGGGGGTCCGTTGCCTGCGACCGTCCCGTCCAGTTGCTCGGCGAGGCGAGGAGTGCGTCCTCCGCCTTGGGAGGCGAGCCAGGCTGCGTTGAGGGCGATCCCCACAAGCAACACGGCGATTCCTGCCACCAGCCACCAACTCCGGACGGGGTCCGGTAGAGGTGCGGCGCCCACGAGGTTCCTGGCGGATTCGCGGACGGACGATGCCACTGCTGTCCAGGTATCCGCTGCTCCCGGCATGGTGCCAGCTGCAATGACTGCGCCACCGGCTCCCAGCAGTGCAAGGCCCAGGAGCGCAAGCAGGATACGGTTCAGTGCACGGTTTGTTTGCCTCATTGCCCCACTGCTCCTTGGTTCAATACCTGGACATCAGATGAGGTCCGGCGGTCCAGCGCAAAGGCGGCCAGTTCGCCGTCGACCACTGTTGTCACGGACTCAAGGTCCAACGGAACGCCCGACGTCGGACGCACCCGGACGCGTACGGACCGTCCACCGACGGTGGTGGTCACCTGCCCGGGGGCCAGGCCGGCGGCGAGCCGGGTGGTGTTGGAGAGAGCTGCGGCGATCACGTCGTCGTCCACCACCACGGCGGCGCGCCGGCTCGCCAGGGAGCGTCGGGCCTTCCGTCCCTTGCCCACGGCAAGTCCCAGCAACAGCAGGCCCAGAATTCCAAGGCCCGCTCCCGCAGCTGCCATTCCCACCGGGACTGTGGTGACCGGAAGGTCCACGAGCCACTGGAGCATCTGTGCGGGGCTTGCCAGCAGCGCCTGGTCCTTAAGGATCCACAGCACGGCTTCCACTGCGAGCCAGAGGAAGACGACCATGAGGATGCAGGCGGAAAGGATGGACGGAAGAGCCCGCGAAGAGTGCGTTTCCCGACGGATCATCCGCCGTTGGGTTCGGCCCTGGTTCACAGCACCCTCCTTTCCTTGAGTCGTTCCGTGGAGTGTTCCTTGGTGCGGGGCTGCTCCTTGGCTCCGGCGAGGCGGATATCCACCCGGCCGATCTCGAGCCCGGTCAGCTCCAGGCCGCGGGACACCAGTTGTGTTCGTGCTGTTTGAGCCTGCTGAAAGACGGTGGCTGTGGTTTTCCGCGGGCCCGGAAGCGGCGCGAGCGACAGCTTGACGGAGAGGCTTACTCCGAGCTTGCCGGCATCGTCCTCCAGCTCGGCTGCCACGTTTCCCGCTCCCACCCGGAACGCCTGGGCGGTGACGGCTTCCAGGGTTTTCCGGAGGGCGTGCTGGGTGATGCGGGTATGTCCGGCGCGGTTCGTTCCGGCGCGGTTCATGATGAGGAGCGCTTGCCCCGCAGTGCATCCAGCACGCCACGCAGGTCAAGCTTTCCTTCGGCGGAACGGCCCAGCACAGCCCCGGCACCCATGAACAGTGCCGTCAGCAGGAGGCCCCAGAAACCAAAGGCCAACCCTGCCAGGGCCAGGACAGCTCCGATGGCTATGCCGGCGATGGTGGGGTTCATGCGACCCTCGGCTCGCGCCCGGCGTCGTCTGCGTCTTCATCCTCGGAAGGAACGTGGATGTCGGTGATGGTGATGTTGACCTCGGTCACTTCCATGCCCACCAGGTCCTCGATGGCGGTGTAGACGGCGTCGCGGGCGTTGTCCGCTACTTCCTGGAGCGGGTGCGGGTACTCAACAACCAGGGTGACATCTACGGCCACCTGGGTTTGGCCCACTTCAACGCTGACGCCCTGGGTGAGGTCCTTCTGGCCCACCTTCTCGCGCAGGTTGCCGATGGCGCGGGCAGCACCGCCGCCGAGGGCGTAGACGCCCGGGATTTCCTGGATGGCGATGCCGGCGATTTTGGCGACGACGCCGTCGGCAACCGTGGTGGCCCCGCGGCCATCCTTGCCCTTATTCAGTGCAGGAGTGGTGGTGTCATGGGCCGCTGTGGGTTTGTCGCCCGCCGTGGTGTTCCTGGCCGGGACATCTGCGGGGGTGTGCGTCTGGATCGTCATGGCGATTGCTCCTGTCCGTTGGTTGCAGCGCTTGTTGTGCGCCGTCATGAATAAGACGTGCAGATGCAGGGATTCCTCACGCTCGAGTTTTAGTGATGTGCATCACCCCCACCGCAACTCGCCAATTTAGCTAGATTCACATATAACTAGTTTGTCGAGACACATTCTTACACGGGAAGGCACCAAGTGACTGCAGTAGTTGTGAGGGAATCGCAAGGTGGAGCTTCCCTCGAAGTAACGCCCCCAGTACTGATCACCGAGGCCGCTACGGCCCGAAGAACCGGAGTGTTGGACGAAGTGTGGACAGCTGCCGCCCGGGTGGAGGGGTTGCAGTGGGAAATGGACGAGGCTGAGGATTGCCTGGTACGGGCCATGCGAAACGCGACGGCGGCGGGAGCGGGCCTTCCGGACCTTGCGATTGCCTCGGGCCTGGGCTTTGCCGACATCGAGCGCCTCATGCAGTAGGCCTGGCGTCGGGTTCACTATTGTTCAACTCGCGTCATGCGAAGGATGGAACTCCTAGTGTGGTGGGGCTACTACTACGTGCCCCTGCAGGAGAATCATGGCAACCGCAATCACCATGCCCGCCCCGGATTATAACCTCAGCCCCATCACGGGCTGGACCCGGGAACACTGGGTAGCCTTCGCTGATCAGCAGTTACTCGCGGTGCGCCCCCACTTCTCCCCGCTGAAGGCGGCCATCCGGCTGGGTGGCCGCCCGTCGTCGTCGGGAGCTGTGTCCGACGGCCTGGAGGGCTTCGCGCGGACGTTCCTGCTGGCGGCCTTCCGGGTGGCGGGGGAGCAGGGCAGCGACCCCTTCGGGCATCTGGACTTTTACCGTGAGGGCCTGCTTCACGGCACGCAGAACAACGGGCCTGAAGCGTGGCTGCCCATCACCGACCGCTCCCAACCCATGGTGGAAGCCGCCTCCGTGGTCCTGGGGCTCCAGCTCACCAAGCCCTGGTTGTGGGACACGCTGTCCGCTGCGCAACAGGATCGGGTGGCTGCCTGGCTGCGGGGTTCCTCGCGCAGCACCTGTGTGGACAACAACTGGGTGCTCTTCCAAGTGATGATCGCCGAATTCCTGGCCGGTGCGGGCTTTGAGTACAACGCAGCCCAGATAGGGCATGGCCTGGACAGGCTGGACGACTGGTACGCGGGCGGAGGTTGGTACCGGGACGGAGACAACGACGGCACCGGCGACTTCTTCGACTACTACTGCGGTTGGGCCATGCACTTGTACCCCATCCTGTGGGCCGAGTTTGCTGCCGGCCGGCATCCACAAGCCGATCACCGGCTTGAAATCTCCCGCCGCCGCCTCGCCACCTTCCTGGAGGACCATGTCAGGTTCTTCGGCGCCAACGGTGCCCCGATGTTCCAAGGCCGCTCCCTGATCTACCGTTACGCCGCCGTCGCGCCCCTCTTCATGGGAGAGGCGGTCTGCGCAACGCCGCTCGCCCCCGGCCAGACCCGCAGGATCGCCAGCGGTGCAGCAAAGTACTTCCTCGACAACGGAGCCTACGACGACGGCCTGCCGTCACTGGGATGGCTCGGCGCTTTTGAACCGATGACCCAGGAATACTCCGGGCCGGCCTCGCCGTACTGGACCTCCAAGGCATTCGTCGGGCTGCTCCTTCCCGCCGACCACCCGGTGTGGACCGCCGTTGAGGAGCCTTCGCCCCTGGAAGCCACAGACGGCTTAAAGCATGCCGAGGCCCCCAACTACCTGCTCCACTCCACTGCTGCGGACGGCATCGCCCGCCTCCTCAACCATGGCAGCGACAAGTACTATGCGCCCGGCCCGGATGATCCCCTCTACCGCCGCCTCGCCTATTCAAGCCATACGGCGCCGCTGTTCACGGAGCACCCCGTCGACAACCACTTCGCCCTCCTCAACGATGCTGGGACGCCAAGCCGGCGCTCGCGGATCCACCGGCTGCCTGCGGGGCCGGGGCAGGCAGCCAGTTGGCACGCCCCGGTGTGGAACGATGCCGAGGATCCCGCTGATTCGGACTGGCGCGCCGCGACGGGGACCGCCGCTGCAGGCGGATACGAACTGCGGGTGCACGCAGTGGAGGCGCCGGACAGCTCCATCCTCGCGGTCCGGGACGGCGGTTATGCGCTCGCGGGTGATCAGCCGATGCCAAGCAGCGGCGTCCTTGCTGACGGCCGGCTGCACACAGCCATCTGGCCGCTCCACGGCTACACGGACAGCGGCACGTATCAGGCCCATGGGGTGTCCCCTTTTGGCGCCTTTGCCAGTTGCCGCTATCTGGAGGGCAGGCTGTCCGGGGAGCGCAGCTGTTTCGCCTCCCTGGTGTACCTCGGCGGCGAGCCGCCTGCCTGGGTTCCTCCCGCCGTCGGGCCTCCTCCCGCTTTTGAGCTGTTCGACGACGGCGCCAGCGTCAGCGCCCGCCTCGCCTTGGGCCCGGACCAAGTGCTGGAAGTGGAGTTCGCCCTCTGAAGTGCCGGCCCGGAATCTTGAGCGAATCTTGAGATGACCCGGCGCCCTTCTTGAGGGCTCCGTCCGATGGTTGAAACATCAGCCAACCGCTGACGGAGCTTCCAGGAAGGACCACCCAAATGACTGACCAGATCTCCACCCAGTCCCAGAACGCCAGCGTCGTTCATGACGCCCTGTCAGGCACCGCAGAGGTCGTCCGGCATGCCGGCGAGGTTCTCGGCCAGACGCGTGTGGCCGTCCGTGAGCAGTTCAACCCGCTGGGCGTAGGACTGCGCAGCATCTGGCCGCAGTCGGTGGTCGGTTTCTAAAAGGGTCGTACTGACCCAGAAACCTGGAGCTTTAAAGCGGGCAGGCACCTCCCCCATCCGGGAGGTACCCTGCCCGGCGTCCTTTAAGGGACGATGGATGCAGCTCAATAAATAAGGAGGCTTGTCATCAAGGAAGAGATGAGGAAGGCCGCCGAAGTGGCTGAGGAAGCGTCGAATTCGCAGGCCTTTGCCGCTGTTGCGCGCGGCGGGTATGTGGTCAGCGGAATCCTGCACGTGCTCATTGGCGTCATTGCCCTCCAACTGGCGTTCGGAAGCAGCGGCGAAGCCGATGTCAGCGGGGCCGTGACGTCCCTAGCCAGCCAGCCCTATGGGCCGCTGCTGCTCTGGGCGTGCTTCGCTGCCTGCGCCGCGCTGGCACTGTGGCAACTGGGAAACGCCATCCTTGGCCACCGGAACGGCTCGGACAAGATCACCAAGAAGCTGTCCGCCATAGGGCAGGCGATCGTCTTCGCCGCCCTCGCCACCACCATCGTCTCCTTCATTGCCGGCAAGGGCCAGAACAGCCGGGAGTCCAGCAGTGACTTCACCGTCACGCTCCTCAAGGCCCCGTTTGGGGTGTTTCTGCTGGTCGCCGTTGGTGCCGGCATCGCCATCACGGGAATCGTTTTCGCCGTGCGGGGATTCCGCCGGAAATTCACCAAGGACCTGGCGTTGTCCTCCAACAGTTCGGTGAAGAAGTTCCAAATGGGGGTAGGCGTGGTGGGGTACATCGCCAAGGGGATCGCCCTCTTCCTGGTGGGCCTGCTGGTGGTCATCGCGTCGGTGCGGGCCCAACCCGAACAGTCAACCGGGCTCGACGGCGGTTTGAAGGCGCTCAGGGAGCAGCCCTACGGGGTGTACCTGCTGGCGGCCGTGGCAGTGGGGCTGATCGCGTACGGCCTGTTCCTGATGGTCAAGGCGCGGACCCTGCGGACCTAGTTTTTCCGGACTGTTATGGCGGGAAGGGCGGATACGGATTCAGCGGTAAGTGAGAGAAGCGGTCAGCGCGGTTAGGCGGCGCCGAATGCGGGTAAGGAACAATCATGACTCATCATGATCCGGACAACTCCGGCCAGCCACAGAACCGTCTCACCTCTCCGCCGGCGGACCCCCGTCGCGGATACCACTCCGGCGAGTTCCCACAACAGGAGCAGGAACAACCGGGCCTGACCCGGCCCTTGGATCCGCAGCCGGACCACGGCGAGAAGAGTTACGTGGGACACGGTCGGCTGCAAGGCAAAACCGCGCTCATCACGGGCGGAGACTCCGGGATCGGCGCCGCTGTGGCTATCGCCTACGCCCGCGAGGGCGCGAAGGTAGCCATCAGTTACCTGCCGGAGGAAGAAGAAGACGCAAGGTCGACGGCGGAATGGATCCGCGAGTGCGGCTCGCAGGTGCTCCTCTTGCCCGGTGATGCGCGGGACGAGGCGTTCGCGGCCGAGATCGTGGAGCGGACCGTGCAGGAACTCGGCGGTCTCAACGTGGTGGTGTTGAACGCCGCTTACCAAAAGAACCGTGAAGGCCTGGAAACCATCCCCACGGAGGAGTTCGACC
Organism: Paenarthrobacter sp. OM7; assembly: GCF_029873575.1. Taxonomy (NCBI): domain Bacteria; kingdom Bacillati; phylum Actinomycetota; class Actinomycetes; order Micrococcales; family Micrococcaceae; genus Paenarthrobacter; species Paenarthrobacter sp. OM7. The sequence goes on along the minus strand of NZ_CP123579.1, from coordinate 4,305,395 downwards.
GCGTCTTCAAGACCAACCTGTACTCACTCATCTGGACTGCGCAGGCGGCCATTCCCCACCTGAGGCCAGGAGCATCGATCATTGTCACGGCCTCTATCCAGGCCTTCAACCCCTCCGCCCAGTTGGTGGACTACGCCATGACCAAGGCTGCCCAGGTGGCCTTCACCAAGGCCATGGCCGAAGAACTGGGGCCCAAGGGAATCCGGGTCAACGCCGTGGCCCCGGGACCCATCTGGACTCCGCTGATTCCCGCTACGGAATGGCCGGACAAGCTTCCCACGTTCGGCCAGGACACGCCGCTGGGCAGGGCCGGGCAGCCTGCTGAGCTGGCCCCGGCCTACGTGTTGCTTGCCTCGGATGAAGGCTCCTACATTTCCGGGGCCGTGCTTCCTGTGACGGGAGGCAAGGGATTGTGAACTGCTTGGCCGGAGGGCGCCCATGATCGCCGTGCTGGTCATCGACATGCAGAACGCTTACTTCGAGGACCCCGCATTGAAGGCGCGCCAGGAAGAAGTTGTTGCTGCCTGCAACTCCCTGACCAGCGCAGCGCGTGAAGCGGGCGCATACGTGCTCTTGGTGGGAACCGTGCATGAACGGGACAAATCCACGTGGAGCCTGAATATGCTGGACGACGATCAAGGTTTCATCTTCCGGGGCAGTGGGCAGGCGGAGTTCGTAGCCGGCCTGCTCACTGCCGACCTTCCCCGGCTCTTCAAGACCCGGGACAGCGCCTTCTTCGGGACAGACCTCGCCATGCGGCTCCGGAACTGGGAGGTGGACACTGTGATCCTGGCCGGAATCTCCGCCCATAACTGCATCGCGCAGACTGCGGCCGACGCCTTCGCCCACAACATCAGGGTGATCTATGCTGCAGAGGCCACCGGCACGGAGAACGCCGAGGCCGCCGAGTCGGTGTTGCGGGTCTTTACCCGCGAATACCGGCAAGCCGTGCTGCCGCTGGAGGAGATCCTGCGGTTCCTCGAAGCCGGGCCCCCAGCCTGGTCCTAGCGATCGCCTGGTTCTTCCCGCTCCACCGGAATCCAGAGCTGTCCGCGGCCGCGGTTGCCCCCTTCCTCCGCCTGGACGCTGAGCAATTCCGGCCCCGGTGCCCACCTGTACGGGTTGGCCGGAAACCACTCAGTAGCAGCGTCCGCCCACATGCTTTGCAGGACCTCCGGGAAACTCCCCTCGGTTTCGAAAACCACCCACAGGCCCGCTGGAATGTCCAGGACGTCAAACCCCTCCGGTGCCGGCTGGCTGGACGCCACGGCATGCCAGTAGTCCAGCCCGCTTCCCTCGCTCCGCTGCTCATCGATGTTGTCAGTGACGGACAGCGGGCCCGCCGGCTCCATGTCTGACAGCCCCAGCAGGCGGTGGGTGACAGCGGGATCCAGGCCCCGTTGAAATTCGATGATGGCCTGGTTGGGTCCTTCGTGGACCAGGGGGACGCGTGCTTTCAGGCCAATGAGGCGGAAAGCGGATTTGTCTTCTATACGGTGTTTCATGTCGGTATTCCCTTCGACTCGCAGGTGGAACCTCAGCTGAGGTTGGGAATGAAGCACGGCGCCGGCCTGCCTCGCTTCAGACGGCGTGAGGCCGTGCATGGCCTTGAACGCACGGGTGAACGCCTCAGCAGAGGCATAGCCGTAGCGGACAGCAACGGCCAGGACTGTGCCGCCGTCGATGATCTCCGCCGTGGCCGCTGTCAGGCGGCGCCTCCGGATGTACTCCGAAACCGGCAACCCGGCCAAAGAGGAGAACATCCGCCGGAAGTGATACTCGGACGTCAAGGCGAGCCTGGCCAAAGTCGCCACGTCAATGTCTGCCGTGAGGTCCTGCTCGATTGCCTCTATTGCCCGGTTCCACTCCTGCATGCTGACCTGTTCCTCGCCTTGTTTCCCTACCGTGTCTTCATTCCTGCCCTTGACACTACGGAGGGCTTGGGACCGATGCCCCACCTATCCTTGCCCGAAAATATCAGGGCCCGCTTCGATGGCCCGTTGCGATCAGAGCCGATCGGACGGCACGCCGCGCAGCGAAGCCCCGAAACGGGGCCACCTCCGCTGCCGGAATCCGATGCAACGCAAGGACCCGGAGGCTGCGGCTGCAGCACTCCGGGTCCTTGGTGTTATTCAGTTACTGCCGGTTAGGTGACAACCGGTTCATTCTTACGGGCGACTGGAGCCGGATGCTTCTTCATCCGGTTCGGATGAGAAGGGCCGGTCCTCAGGGATGTCTTCCGTGTTGTGCTCGTCCAGCTCAGCGTCGGCCGAGGGTACCGTCTTCTCGGCGTAGTCCCCTGCGGTGTAGTCGCCTCCGGCGTCTTCTTTCAGGGTTTCCGGGGATACCCCGGAATCGCCGTAGTCGCCCTCGGAGTACTGGCCTTCGAGGTCGTCGCCGTTGGCGTCGCGGTTCTGGTTGTTAGCCATGGTGGGTCCTGCGGCTGGTGACCAGGCCGTAGATCAGCAGCACGATGATGGAGCCGCCGATAGCCAGGAGCCAAGTGGTCAAGGAGAAGAATTCCTGCAGGCCCGTACCGAAGATCAGGCCACCGATCCAGCCGCCCAGAAGAGCGCCGACGACGCCCAACAGGAGGGTGATCAGCCAGCCGCCACCCTGGCGGCCCGGAAGGATAAGTTTAGCGATAGCGCCGGCCAGAAGACCGAGCAGAAGAAAACCAAAGAAACCCATTTTTGGTCCTACTTTCTTGTTGATGGAAATTCCATGAACGTGATGAAGCGAGTAAGTTCACCGGGTGCCTGTTCCGAGGTATAGGCACCGTAATGGGGCCCCTGGAGGCCCTATGGAATGTGGGGATTGGAACTGTTTATGCAACCCCGATGAATTTATGAAAAGCAGCCAATAAAGCACTCCTGCCGATTGGGTCGGTCTCGGTACTACACCAGTAACGCTAGCGGCTCCCGGGGCTAGTAGCAAGTAACCTGACTATTAGCTCAGCCTTGCTTGCGGGCCCGGAATGCCGGGGATCCGCGCTCCAGTGGCCCTCGGGGGAGTCCATTACGTCCTTGGTGGCAGCCTCGATTTTCCCACCCGACTGCTGGAGGTCTGCCTCAGATGGCCCGCCGCGCCCCGGCCTGGAGGCCGCCGTCACCGGTGTTGCTTCCCGCGGTTACCCGCTGGCTGGCTTTGCGGTTATTCCAAATGTTCTATTTCGGCAAATTACTATTGAGCATGCCGTAATCAATGGGCAGGTGACAGGTCATGCCCGCCGGGACTAGTGTCGAAGAATACCGCCTCGAAAGGAGTGATTCCTGTGAAAGGGAAAGCATTGTTCGCCGTTGGAGTGGCCGTTGGCTACGTCTGGGGATCCAAGTCCTGGCCGGAGGTGTATCGGCGCCTCCGCGGAGGCACTGAAAAGGTCTGGAAGAATCCGGAAGTCCAGGAGAACGTCCACCATGCAACTGAAGCTGTCCAGGAGTCGGTTCCGGACATCCTGGACAACCTCTATGAGGCCGGCAAAAAGCTGATGGAGAAGGCCGAGAGCATGTTCCCCGGCATTACCTCGCCGAAGGCGGACCAGCGGTCTGGTCCCTCACATACCAGCAACTCTTCCACTGGCCCTACTGTCACCACCGTCCCCACGGTCACGTCCGACGTCGTGTCGGACCCAGCCCGTGATGACACCACCGGAAGTGACTGGGCGGATGAGGGTGGCGCAGTGCCGGAGGGGCCCGCCACGAACACGCCGCCCAAGGCCTAAATCCCTCGAGCGTAGTACCCCTCACGTTGGACGGCCCCGGTCCCTGGGCTTCGGTGTCAGGGGAGGGCCGGCGTCGGGGGCTGCTTGGCGTGCTCCGCAGCGGTCAGGATCGCCTCTCCCAGTTCCTTCGGCTTGGTGAATTGCGGCCAGTGGCCCGTGGGAAGGTCGATGTAGTCCACGTCCCGGATCCGTGCGAGTTCGGCGGTGAATGGGTGCCCGGCGTCCATCCATTCCTTGAGGAGCGACGACGGGAACTGGCACGCGATGATCGTGGCCGGAACGTCGTACCTGCGGACGTCGCTCAGGTGCTGCTGGTCGAGTGCCACTCCCTTGGGCTCGGGGATGGCGCGGGCGCGGAAAGTTTCCTTCAGGTCATCGGTGAGGTCAACCAGGTCTTCGTCTTCGAACGCTTCCCAAGGCGGCAGCGGGATGTCGTCGCCGTCGTCGGGCAGCTCATCATTGATGACCCCACCCTCGCCAAGTGGTCCGCTGTCCACATAGATGGCGCGGGCCACACGGTCCGGGCGGGCGTCGACTGCGCCGTGGATGATGGCGCCGCCGCCTGAGTGGCCCACCAGGATAACGTTGCCCTCCAGCGAGTCCACTTTCGCCACCACCGCCTCGATGTGCGTCCGAAGACCGATGCCGGCGCGTGGAGCATCGGCAGATTCCAAGCCGGGCAAGGTCAGTGGGTGAACTGTATGGCCGGCGGCAACCAGCGGGGGAGTCACCTCCTCCCACGACGATGCGTCCAACCAGAAACCGGGTACGAGGATGATGTCCATGCCGGTACCCTACGGGAGGCCTCCGACAGGATGTAAGGGTGGTCGGCTAAGCGGCCTCCCACTGCCCCCACCAAGGACCAGCATTCCCACCCGCTTGGGCGCGGAAAGGGGGGTTGACGCGGGTCACATATCGGGTTCATAGTTATCGTATACGATTTCGTACCTGATGCAGCTCGAGGAAGAGGAGGCGCCGTGACAGTGGAGTTCCGGACCCAGGAAGTCAGCCAGGACATGCTGGCCCGGACGCGCAAAGTCATTGCCGTCCACATCAACTACCCCAGCCGCGCGGCCCAGCGCGGGCGCACTCCCGATCAGCCGTCGTACTTCCTGAAACCGCCGTCGTCGTTGGCGCTCGGCTCCGCCGACGCCCCGGGCACTGTTGAGCGTCCCGCAGGTTGCGAACTGCTTGGCTATGAGGGCGAGATCGCGCTGGTGATTGGCAAGTCCGCCCGTCGCGTGGGTCTCGAGGATGCATGGAGCCACGTCGAGTGGGTCACGGCGTCCAACGACCTTGGTGTGTACGATCTCCGCTATGCGGACAAGGGCTCCAACGTCCGGTCCAAGGGCGGCGATGGTTTCACCCCCGTTGGCCCGGCGCTGATTCCGGCCGACGCCGTTGATCCCGCTGCTCTAAGGATCCGCACCTGGCACAACGGCCACCTCGTCCAGGATGACACCACCGAGGACCTGCTCTTCCCTTTCGCGCAGCTCGTTGCGGACCTTTCGCAGCTGCTCACGCTCGAGGAGGGCGACATCATCCTCACCGGAACACCGGCAGGCGCCTCGGTGGCCAAGCCGGGTGACGTCGTCGAAATCGAGGTCACCGGCGGTGACTTCAGCAGTGGCCGCCTGGCCACCAAAGTCACGGAAGGCACGACGCCGTTCGCGGACTTTGGTGCCCGCCCCAAGACTGATGATACTCAGCGTGAGGAGGCCTACGGATCGCGGGAAGCTGCCGGTCTGGAGGCTTCGGGACCGGCAGCTGCCGAGAGTGTCCTGACGCCGGAGTTGAAGGCGAAATTGGAGTCCGTCGCCACCGCCACCCTGTCCTCCCAGCTCCGCAAGCGAGGGCTGAACAATGTGAGCATCGACGGCCTGCAGGCCACGCGCCCGGACCGCAAAGTCGTGGGCCTCGCGCGAACGCTGCGGTACGTGCCCAACCGGGAGGATCTCTTCAAGACCCACGGCGGCGGGTTCAATGCCCAGAAACGCGCTATCGATTCCGTCAACGAAGGCGAAATCCTGGTCATGGAAGCCCGGGGAGAGAAGGGGACTGGCACTGTTGGGGACATCCTCGCACTGCGGGCCCAGGTCCGCGGTGCTGCGGCGATCATTACCGACGGCGGCGTCCGCGACTACTCCGCTGTGGCCGACTTGGAGATGCCCACCTACTTCGCCAATCCGCACCCGGCAGTCCTCGGACGCCGGCACATCCCGTGGGACACGGACATCACCATCGCCTGCGGTGGTGCAACTGTCCAGCCCGGCGACATCATCGTGGCCGACTCCGACGGCATCCTGGTGATTCCCCCGGCCATCGCCGAGGAACTGGTGGACGACTGCATCCAGCAGGAAAAGGAAGAGACCTTCATTTTCCAGATGGTCCAGGAAGGCAACAGCGTGGACGGGCTGTACCCGATGAACAAGGACTGGCAGGCACGCTTCCAGGAGTGGCAGAGCCGGCAAGGAGCCCACAGTGACTGAAACCGCCGTCGGAAGTACCGCCGTCGAAAACGCCGGAGCCCAAAGTAAGTCCCAGCAGGCGTATGCCGCCGTGAAGGCGAGGATCGTTGAGGGCGCTTATACGCCGGGTTACCGCTTGGTACTCGCCAAGATTGCTGAGGACTTGGGTTTCAGCGTGGTCCCGGTTCGCGAAGCGATCCGCCGCCTGGAGGCCGAAGGGCTGGTGAAGTTCGAGCGGAACGTGGGCGCTACTGTGTCCGGAATCGACCCCACCGAGTACCTGTACACCATGCAGACCCTAAGCATCGTGGAAGGTGCGGCCACGGCGTTGTCCGCGCCGCTGATTGACTCGGTCTCCATTGCCCGTGCCCGTGCGGTGAACGAGGAGATGCGGGAGTGCCTGGAGCACTTTGATCCGGTCCGCTTCACCTCCTTGAACCAGGACTTCCACAGTGTCCTGTTTGAGCACTGCCCCAACCCGCACATTCTTGACCTGGTCCACCGGGGCTGGAACCGGCTGGCCTCCATCCGGTCCTCGACCTTCCGTTTCGTCCCTGGCCGAGCGCAGGAATCGGTACGGGAACACGAAGCTTTGCTGCAGCTCATCGAGAGCGGTGCAGACGCCGACACCATCGAAAAAGCAGCCCGCCAGCACCGCGCTTCCACCCTGGACGCCTACCTGGCCCAAGCCAAGCAATAACTACCAACCACTGATCGCTAGTTAGGACTTCAACGATGACGACCTCAGTAGAGACCGCCAAGCACTACATCCCAGAGAACCTGCCGTCCCACATCCAGCACTTCATCAACGGCGAGTTCGTTGATTCGGTATCCGGCAAGACCTTCGATGTCCTGGACCCGGTATCGAACGGCAACTACGCCACCGCTGCCGCCGGCCAGAAGGAAGATATCGACCTCGCCGTCGCCGCGGCACGTGAGGCATTCGTCAATGGCCCGTGGCCGAAGATGAAGCCGCGCGAACGCGCCCGGGTGCTGAACAAGATCGCCGATGCCGTCGAGGCACAGGAAGCCCGCCTCGCCGAGCTGGAGACGTTCGATACCGGTCTGCCAATCACCCAGGCCAAGGGCCAGGCACTCCGGGCTGCCGAAAACTTCCGCTTCTTTGCTGATCTGATCGTGGCGCAGTTCGACGACGCCATGAAGGTCCCCGGCTCGCAGATCAACTACGTGAACCGGAAGCCGATTGGCGTCGCAGGCCTGATCACGCCGTGGAACACCCCGTTCATGCTTGAGTCCTGGAAGCTCGCCCCGGCGCTGGCCACCGGCAACACTGTGGTGCTGAAGCCGGCCGAGTTCACGCCTTTGTCCGCCTCGCTCTGGGCGCAGATCTTCAAGGATGCGGGCCTGCCCGACGGCGTGTTCAACCTGGTCAACGGCCTGGGCGAAGAAGCCGGCGATGCCCTCGTGAAGCACCCGGACGTGCCGCTGATCTCCTTCACCGGCGAGACCACCACGGGCCAGACCATCTTCCGCAACGCCGCCGCCAACCTCAAAGGCCTGTCCATGGAGCTCGGTGGCAAGTCCCCGTGCGTCGTGTTCGCCGATGCCGATCTGGACGCCGCAATCGATTCGGCGCTGTTCGGGGTGTTCTCCCTCAACGGCGAACGCTGCACCGCCGGCTCACGCATCCTCGTGGAACGTGCCATCTACGACGAGTTCTGCGAAAAGTACGCCGCCCGGGCCAAGAACATCGTGGTGGGCGATCCCCACGACCCCAAGACCCAGGTGGGTGCCTTGGTTCACCCGGAGCACTACAACAAGGTGGCGTCCTACGTGGAGATCGGCAAGTCCGAAGGTCGGCTCCTCGCCGGCGGCGGCAGGCCCGACCACTTGCCCGAAGGCAACTACATCGCACCGACGGTGTTCGCCGACGTCGCGCCTGACGCGCGGATCTTCCAGGAGGAAATCTTCGGTCCCGTCGTGGCCATCACGCCGTTCGAGAACGACGACGAAGCCCTCGCCTTGGCCAACAACACCAAGTACGGCCTGGCGGCCTACATCTGGACCCAAAACCTGACCCGGGCCCACAACTTCTCCCAGAACGTGGAAGCCGGCATGGTGTGGCTCAACAGCCATAACGTCCGTGATCTCCGCACCCCGTTCGGCGGCGTGAAAGCCTCCGGACTGGGCCATGAGGGCGGCTACCGCTCCATCGATTTCTACACCGACCAGCAGGCCGTGCACATCACCCTCGGAGCTGTTCACACTCCCAAATTCGGCGCCTAGCGCTTCCCACCAGACCTTTCAACGAAGAGAGAATCCCATGAGCAACTTCACCGGCCCCATCCCCACCCCCACAGTCCCGGCACCGGACATCGTCCGCTGCGCCTACCTGGAACTGGTGGTCACGGACCTGGCCAAGTCCCGCGCGTTCTACGTGGACCTCCTCGGCCTGCACGTCACCGAAGAGGACGAGAACACCATCTACCTGCGCTCCTTCGAGGAGTTCATCCACCACAACCTGGTCCTCCGCAAGGGCCCGGTCGCAGCCGCTGCAGCCTTCGCCTACCGCGTAAAGTCCCCGGCGGAGGTGGACGCCGCCGAGGCCTACTACCGCGAACTGGGCTGCCGGGTGGAGCGCCGCCAGGAAGGTTTCACCAAGGGCGTGGGCGACTCCGTCCGAGTGGAGGACCCGCTGGGCTTCCCGTACGAGTTCTTCTACGACGTGGAGCACGTCGAACGCCTCACTCAGCGCTACGACCTCTACTCCGCCGGTGAGCTGGTCCGCCTGGACCACTTCAACCAGGTCACCCCGGACGTCCCACGCGGCCGCAAGTACCTGGAGGACCTGGGCTTCCGCGTCTCGGAAGACATCAAGGATTCCGACGGCGTCACGTACGCCGCGTGGATGCACCGCAAGCAGACCGTGCACGACACCGCCCTGACCGGTGGCAACGGACCCCGCCTGCATCACATCGCCTTCTCCACGCATGAGAAGCACAACATCATCCAGATCTGCGACAAGATGGGTGCCCTGCGCATCTCCGACAGGATCGAACGTGGACCCGGACGCCACGGTGTGTCCAACGCGTTCTACCTCTACATCCTGGACCCGGACGGCCACCGCGTGGAGATCTACACCCAGGACTACTACACCGGCGACCCGGACAACCCCACCGTCACCTGGGATGTCCACGACAACCAGCGCCGCGACTGGTGGGGCAACCCCGTCGTCCCGTCCTGGTACACCGAGGCCTCCTTGGTCCTGGACCTCGACGGCAACCCGCAGCCCATCATCGAGCGGACTGATACTTCTGAGATGGCTGTCACCGTCGGCGCCGACGGCTTCTCCTACACCCGACCCGAGGGCGCTTCAGATACGGCGGAGGGCTTCAAGCTGGGAGCCCAGGTCTAAACCATGCTGGACGCGAAGACGATCGAAGCCATTGCCGACGAGCTCCTCGAAGCCGGCCGGAACCGTAAACCGGTCCCGCGCCTGACCGCGCGCTACCCCGACATGACGGTGGAGGACTCCTACGCCGTGCAGCAGCTGTGGATGCGGCGGAACGAGGAAGCGGGGCGCACGTTGGTGGGGCGCAAGATCGGCCTCACGTCCAAGGCCATGCAGGCCGCCACGGGCATCACCGAGCCGGATTATGGTGCCATTTTCGATGACATGGTCCTGGAAACCGGCTGTTCCGTGGAGTGGGACAAGTACACCCATCCCCGGGTTGAGGTGGAACTGGCCTTCGTGTTGAAGTCCGGCCTCAAAGGGCCCGGCTGCACGATTTTCGATGTCCTCAACGCCACCGACTACGTGGTTCCGGCCCTCGAGATCCTGGACTCCAGGATCGAAATGGAGGGCCGGACCATCGTGGACACCATCTCGGACAATGCCGCGATGGGTGCCATGGTGGTGGGTGGCCGCCCGGTTCGGCCCGACGCGGTCGACCTCCGTTGGGTGTCCGCCATCCTGTACAAAAACCAGACCGTGGAGGAGACCGGAGTGGCCGCCGGGGTGCTGGATCATCCGGCCAACGGCGTGCACTGGCTGGCCAACAAGATCGCCGCGCACGGGGATTCCATGAAGGCCGGAGATATCATCCTGGCGGGCTCGTTTACGCGCCCACTCTGGGTGTACAAAGGTGATACCGTGCACGCTGACTACGGACCGTCGGGAGTTGTGACATGTCACTTCAGCTGAGCCCCACCTTCTATTCGGCCCTCTCCGAGGCTGGCCGTCCGTTGGCCGGCATGTGGGTTTGTTCCGGTAGTCCCTTGGTTGCGGAAATTTGCGCCGGTTCCGGCCTGGACTGGGTCCTGATCGACGCAGAGCACAGCCCCAACGGACTGGAATCCATCCTTGCCCAGCTTCATGCCGTGAGCGGATACCCAGTGCAGGCCATGGTCCGGCCACCCGTCAATGACACCGTGGGCATCAAGCAATACCTTGACCTCGGCGTGCAAAACCTCCTCATTCCCATGGTGAACTCGGCTTTCGAGGCCGCGTCCGCCGTCGCCGCTGTCCGCTATCCGCCGCATGGTGTCCGCGGTGTTGGCTCGGCACTCGCCCGGGCTTCGCGCTGGAACCGGGTCCCCGACTATTTGGCGTCGGCGTCGGAATCCATCAGCCTCACGGTCCAAATCGAATCCGAGGCTGCGGCGTCGGCGGTGGAAGAGATCCTGGCCGTCGACGGCGTGGATGGCATCTTCCTGGGTCCGTCGGACCTCGCCGCCTCCATGGGCCTGCTGGGACAGCAGGAAAATCCCTTGGTGAGGGCCGTCGTCGAGCATTGCCTCGAAGCCGCGAAGGCGGCCGGTAAACCGGCTGGCGTTAACGCCTTCAACGAGTCAACCGCGCGGGCGTATCTCGACGCCGGTGCCTCCTTTGTGCTGGTCGGCGCCGATGTTGCTGTGCTGGCCCGCGCGTCGGAAGCGTTCGCGTCCACGTTCATTCCTGTGTCCGAAACGGCTGACCGCGAAAGCTACTGACCGTCCCCATTGGGTTAGGCTCGACGGAACGAGAGCCTGAGGGGGCAGAGCCATGAATCGTCGTGTCTTAGCCGTGCTTGCTGTTGCAGCCGGTATTGGACTTGCCGGCTGCTCGGCGCCGGCGGGGCTGAAAGCGCTGGACAGGGAAGCGACGGCGGAGGACAAGCTTCCGGAGTCCATGAGCCTTACAGGCGTGGATCTGAACGTCGACGCCGGGACAGTCCGGTTGCTGGCAACCGACGACGGCGTGAGGTACTTCGCAGCCCGTGGTTCCACTGCAGGGACCGTCTGCTTGATCGTGGCCCCCGAAGCTGTCCCGGAACGGTGGCGTGCTGCCTGCGGCGGAGCGGCGACGGACGAGGAGATCCTTGCCCTGACTGGCGTTGACGGGTCCACGACGAAGTTCATCAGGGACGGCGTCGACGCCAGCCAACCGAAGTATGAGGGCTGGAAGCAGATTCACGAGAATGTGCTGATCGTCGCCCGCTGAACCGTGGAAGGCTACTTCCGCGCCATGAACCATTCAGTGAATTCGCGGGCGCGGCCATCCTCAGCGAAGCGGATGACCCACAGGTTGTCGTAGGTGGGGGCGCCGTTCAGGTACGTGGTCAGGCCTTGGACGAAGGCCGTGTCGCCGTCCTTGCCCAGGAGCGTCCATTCGAAGGTCCAGTCCTCAGGCTTGTCGCCGGCGTCGGCCCACGCCTTCACGATTTCCTCGTGGCCGTTCCATGGTTTCGCCGTGTTGGGGCGGTCGTTGTAGACGGCGTCCTCGGTGAAAAGTGCCCTGATTTCCTCAGGGTCATTCGAGGTCCACGCCCGTTCGTACTGGTCCATCCAAGAGTTCACGTCGCTCATTCCTCCGTTCTACCCTGCTGCTGGGCCGGGTTCAACGGGTGGGCACCCAGCGGGTCCTGGTCTGCCCGCGGATGCCACGCGCTGCGCGGCGGATGTAGTCCGGGGTGAGGCCGGTCGGGTCAGTCCTCGTCGAGCGTTTCCGTCAGGTGATGCGTGGGGATGCGGTCCCGGTCGTAGGTGATTTCCGTGTAGCCGTGCGGCTGCGGCCGTCCGTCGGTGCCCAGGTTCACGAAGACTATTTCCTCGATGGTCAGGATGGCCTGGCGGGTGATCATGTTGCGCACTTCGGCGCGCATGGTCAGGGAGGTGCGGCCGAAGCGCTTGGCCGTCAGCCCCATCTCGATCAGGTCGCCCTGCACAGCCGAGCTCACAAAGTTGATCTCGGAGATGTACTTGGTTACGGCCCGGCCGTTGCCAAGCTGGAGGATGGCGTAGATCGCTGCCTCTTCATCGATCCACTTCAGCAGGCTGCCACCAAAGAGTGTGCCGTTGGCGTTCAGGTCCTCAGACCGCACCCATTTGCGGGTGCGAAAGGTGATGTCTGCTTTTTCCATAATCCGAGATTATCGAACTGCGGCGGCCGCCGCTTGGTGTTGCGACGCAGGACCGCCGCCCGGCTCCGACGCTGCGGTGTTCACAACGCCCAGTGGGGGCGTCCCGGCGCGGAATTCGCAACCCCGTACACCCCCACTCCAGCCACGCCGGCCTTGCTACGCCATGGCGGTATGCGAAGCGCTGTGGGAGTCGATCCTCTTGGAGTAGCAATACGATTCGGTGACGCCAACATATGGGCCAAAATTCGGTACCGCTGCAAAACCGGCGCTCTCGTAGAAGCTTCGACCGTCAGACTGGGCCGAACCCGCCTCCGCTGCGATGACACTGAACCCGTGGGAATGCGCTTGGGCTTCCAGCGCGGCAAGGATGGAGCTCGCGACTCCCGAACCACGGGCATAGGGAACCACGTACAGCCTCTTGATCTCCGCAGTCTTCTCGTCGAGCATCCTGAGTCCGCCGCACCCCAGCGGTTGACCTGAGCATTTCTCGTACGCCACAACAAATACGGCGGTATCTGCTTCCGACGGCGGAGGCCCCGGCTCATGGTCCGTGCTGCCGAACCGGGCATCGAGTTCAGCCTGCTGTGCGGCCCGGAGGTCAGCACCCACGGGGTTGGCCCATGTGACCTGCCGGATGTTGAGCCGTGGGTTGGTCTGCATCTTGCCTCTTTTCGCCGGTTTTCGGGGAGGTGTCTATGCCTCTCAAGCCTAGGGAGCTGTGGTTACCGCGGTGTTTCCTGCGCGTAAGCGTCCGGAGAATTGCCGGCCTCTCCCGCATTGTGGGGCCCGCTCTGCGCACTCCGGAGGCGTTATGGGGTGCAGAGCCGGCCTCACAACGCCAAGAATCAGAATCCGCCCGCAGCGGACTCGCGCCGATCAGGGCTGACGGGCCTCGCCCGTGGGATCCTCCGCGGTTCGGTCGGCCAAGGCCATTCCGCCCACGGGGATCTGGTCCCAGTGCAGCACTTTCCAGCCATTCCGGGGGTCGCCTTCGAGAGCCACGATTCCGGTATTCGGGAGTTGATGGGTTTGAGCGAAAACAGTGTCGATGTCCGTCGCCCGGCGTCCCGCCCAGCAGCGGATCGCGGCACCATGGCTGACGATCGCGGCCGTGGAGTGTCCAGCGGCCGCAACTTCCTCCACGGACGCATCGAACCGGGCGAAGAAGTCATGTCCAGTGAAAGCGCCCGGCATCCGGACGTCCAAGTCGCCGTCCGTCCAGGCAAAGACTGTGCTCATGTAGCGGAGGTGCGACTCATGGTCTGTTTTCTTCTCCAAGGCGCCCGCCTCAATCTCGTGGACCCCCTCCAGAATGGCTGGCTTCAAGCCTGTGGCCTTCGCCAAAGGAGCGACAGTCCGTTGGGTGCGCAGCAGCGTGGAGGTGTAGAGCACCTCGATGGCATCGTCCGCCAGCGCATCCGGGAGGGCCGCTGCTTGGCGCTCACCGAGTTCTGTCAGTCCCGGTCCTGGAAAAGCTGTGTCCAGTTGGCCGGCAACATTTCCGGGCGTTTGTCCGTGCCTGATCAACAGGAGCTTCATAAGTGCTCCGCTCCTTACGTCGTCACTGATCCTTTTCCAGAGAGGGTCGCGCGGTCACATGAACCGCCGCACTGGCTGCGCCGGCTGTGCTGGTTTCCACTGGCTGCACCGCGAGTTTCCTCCAGTCTTCCCAGCCAATCAGCCACTCAAGCACCGGAAGGACCCGACACGCCGTGGCCCGGAATTCCGCGCTCGATCCCGGGGGAGAAGCTGGCAGAAAGCACGATTAACGCCGACGGCGGGCCGAGGCACCAAGCCCCGGCCCGCCGTCGTCGTGCGTCTGTTCTTATTGCAGGTGGTCCACCAACTTGTCGGCGATGCCCGTGTACTTGCCCGGGGTCAGGGCGAGCAGGCGTGCCTCGGCGTCGGAGGAGAGGCCAAGTCCCTGCACGAATTCCTGCATTCGGGCACCGTCCACTCGCTGGCCGCGGGTGAGGTCCTTCAGCCGTTCGTACGGGTTTTCCATGCCTTCGACGCCGGCAATGGCCTCTGCGCGCATGACCATCTGGATGGCTTCACCCAGGACTTCCCAGTTGGCGTCGAGGTCGCCTGCGAGGACTTCCTCGGCGACGTCGAGGGCTTTGAGGCCCTTGGCGACGTTGGAGATGGCCAGCAGCGAGTGGCCGAAGGCAACACCGATGTTGCGCTGCGATGAGGAATCCGTCAGGTCGCGCTGCCAGCGGGAGGTCACCAGCGTGGCACCTAGGGTGTCCAGGAGACCGTTGGAGATTTCAAGGTTGGCTTCCGCGTTCTCGAAACGGATCGGGTTGACCTTGTGCGGCATCGTGGAGGAACCGGTGGCGCCGGCAACCGGGATCTGGCGGAAGTAGCCGATTGAGATGTAGCTCCAAATGTCCGTGCAAACGTTGTGCAGGATGCGGTTGAAGCGGGCGATGTCGGCGTAGAGCTCGGCCTGCCAGTCGTGGCTTTCGATCTGGGTGGTGAGTGGGTTCCAAGTGAGGCCCAGGCCTTCAACGAACGTCCTGGCGACGGCTTCCCAGTCAGCATTCGGGACCGACGCGACGTGTGCGGCGTAGGTGCCGGTGGCGCCGTTGATCTTGCCCAGGAACTCGGTCTTGGCTATGCGTGCAAGCTGGCGGTTCAGGCGGTGGGCGATGACCGCCAGTTCCTTGCCGAGTGTGGTGGGGGTGGCGGGCTGGCCATGGGTGCGGGACAGCATGGGCACAGCGCGGTTCTCTTCCGCCATGGCCTCGATCTGCTGGACGAGGGCGGCGGCGTTCGGGAGCCACACGTTCTCCACTGCGCCCTTGATGCCGACAGCATAGGAGAGGTTGTTGATGTCTTCCGAGGTGCAGCCAAAGTGCACCATGGCGGTGAGGTTCTCGATGCCAATGGCGGGCAGGCGGCGGCCGATGTAGTACTCCACGGCCTTGACGTCGTGGACAGTGACAGCCTCGATCTCGGCGAGTTCGTTGACCGATTCGGCATTGAAATCGGTAACGATGGCACGCAATTGCGCGATCTGCTCGTCGGAGAGAGGACCGGCACCTGGCAGTACTGACTGGCTGGTCAGGTGGATGAGCCACTCGACCTCGACGTGAACGCGATCGCGGTTAAGTGCAGCCTCGGACAAATAATCCACGAGGGGCGCGACGGCGGCACGGTAGCGGCCGTCAAGGGCGCCAAGGGCGAGGGGTTCGGAAGCGAGGGACACGCGAGGGGATTCAGCCATGGTCCCTATTCTTTCATGTTCCGCAATGGTGCCCGAGTCGGTGACGACGCTATGTGGACGACCCCCGGGTTATCCACATACGCAACGTCGGCGCTTTCGTCGGGCTCTGGCACTCCGTAGCGTCGAACCTACCGATCAGCAGAACAATCAATGGAGTATACGGACATGAGCGTCGGCTTGATGCCTGCAGCCAACCCGCCCACTTTTGACCCCCTGGAGTGTGCGTCCAGAAGCCACGAAGTCCAACGGCTCGCTTGGCGCCTCAAGACGTGCGTGGACCAAGTGGATGCTGTTCTGACGTCCTTGCGAAGAACCCAAATGGATGACTGGCAGTCTCCCGCCGGACGCGCCTACCGGACAACCGTTGCCCTGCATGCTTCAGCGCTGATGCGTGCCCGTGAGGCCATGGACGCCGCAGCTGCCTTGGTGTTGCGTCATTCCCAAAACGTTTCAGTTTCCGGTGAGAGGGGCCGGTAATGGCCGATTCAGCTCCAGTGGGAGCCGGGGAAGCGCCACGACCCTTACCACCGGCGCCGGACGGAATTCTCACCATACGGGGCGGGGTGGGAGGGATGTCTTTCCAGTTGGAGGAACTTCTGCGGGGCGCAACCCAACTCGATGACGTAGTCCAACAGCTCCTTGGTATCGAAGACGAGGCACGTCGGGTCCAAGACGATCTGGAACCGTATCTATACGAGTCCCTCGACTCGGGCCGCAGTGCCGCCGACGCCATTGCCGGGAGCAGGAGGGACGTGGCGCAAGTGCGTCAGGAGTTGATTGAGGTCAGCGCGGGTGTTCGGGCCAGCCACCGGGATTACGAGGTAATGGAAGCAGGCAACGGCTTCCGGCAGCAACTGCGTCTCGATGAGCTAAGGGTCTCCGGAACAGGCTGGTTCCCTGGCCGCGACATGACGCACAACGTCCTCAGGGGTGTCGTGGTTCCACCTTGGACGAACACGAGGGATACCCTTCACGGAATTCTGGAGTCGCCGCTCCTGGAAGTCCTTCAACCCAGAGACGTCAGGGTCGGAAAAGTTGAGCAAGCAGTAGAACATGTGGAGCCTTCAATGGCAGAAAGCCTTCGCCGGCTCGAGAGGCTTCACGCCCGGAATGACGGCGAGATCGAGGTCATCCAGTTCGAACAGGACGGCACGTCGTCCTGGATGGTGCTGATACCTGGAACCCAACCCAACTCACCCAATACGAACCCGCTCGATATTCAAGGAATCGGCGAGGCTGTTGCCTACGATTCGGAGGAAGTGATCCCGGCTGTTGGCCAAGCCCTCCGCGAAGCCGGAGCAGAAGCCGGAGACCACGTCGTAGCGGTGGGGCACAGCCAAGGCGGTATACACGCCATGAACCTCAGTCGGAACCAGGCCTTTCTCAGCGAGTTCGACCTCAAATACGTGTTGACAGCCGGAGCCCCTGTCGGCGGCATTACCCCCGAGCCAGGCATTACCTCACTCCACCTGGAGCATGTGCAGGACTGGGTCCCGGGAATAGACGGCCAAGTAAACGCCGATACGAAAGACAGGGTGACGGTGTCGCTGACAGACGAGGTCAGGACGCCCGAAGGCCAGGACTCTGGCCTTGGCCCGGGACACGATCAGGAGAATTACGCGGCAGGTGCAGAGTTGGTTGCCGCGAGCCACGACGAGTCACTGGTCGCTTCGACCGCCGTATTCGGGGGGGTTGTGGGGGCCGGTGGGGTAGCAAGAGTGACGCGGTTCAAGATGGAAAGGGCTCCGATGCCGGTCTCGCGGTTGGCAGTTTTGCCGTTGGCGGTGAAGCCGGATTCGCCGCCGACAGTCCAGGACACGAGGAAGGGGGCCGGAACGCGGTAGGTGCGCTGCTCCTACCGCTTGCGGGCTCCAGGTATCAGGCCCGCCACCATCGAAATGATGCTGATGATGAGCGAGGCCAGAATGGCTGTCCAGAAGAACGAGTCGAGGGTGAGGTGCACCGGCGTGAAAGAGCTCAGCCAGGCAGTGAGGTACAGCATCGCCGCGTTTATCACGATGGTGAACAGACCAAGCGTGAGGATGGTTACCGGAAGGGACAGCAGCCTGACCAGAGGGCGGACGACTGCGTTCACTACACCAAAAATCAGTCCTATGAACAAGTACGCCAGGATGATGCCGGCGGTGTCTGCGCCCTGGGTGAGTCCTGCATTGGTGGCGGCTGTCTCGGTGGCACTTGTGGTGATATCCATGCCTTGCAGGAGCCAGGTGGCCACCCACAGGGCAAGCCCATTAATGAGGACGCGAATGATGAATGAACCCATGGGCCCATGCTTTCACACGGAGCTGTTAATCAGCTCAGCATTAGCCATAAGCAGCCAAGTAGGCTTGAAGCCATGACTACTACTGACAACGCACCGGAGGGCGTACTCCCTCGACCGGTCGTGGACAGGCTACCGAAGTACGCGGCAGGTAAACCCCCCGCTGCGATTGAGGGCCTCACCAGCTACAAATTGTCGTCCAACGAAAACCCGCTGCCTCCGATTCCTGCAGTGTTGCAGGCAATTGCTGACCAGTCCGATATCAACCGTTACCCGGATCCACTCGCCACCAAGTTGCGAACCGCGCTTGCCGGCTTCCTTGGTGTCCCCGCCGACGATGTCGTCACTGGTGCGGGCAGCCTTGGAGCGCTGAACCAGATTCTCGCAACGTTTGCCGGGCAGAACGACGACGGCAAGCAGGACGAGGTCATCTACGCCTGGCGTTCTTTCGAGGCATACCCCATCTGTGTCGGCCTTGCAGGTGCCGCCAGTGTCCAGATCCCGTTGCTGGCCGACGGACGGCACGACCTCGAGACCATGGCCTCGGCCGTCACTGTCCGCACCAAGGTCATCCTCCTGTGCACCCCGAACAACCCCACAGGGCCCATCCTCACGGCAGAAGAAACTGAGCGCTTCATCCAGTCTGTACCCCCACACGTGGTGGTGGTCATCGATGAGGCGTATCAGGAGTTCGTTCGGGATGCAGACGCGGTGGACGGCATCAAGTTGTACCGCGATTATCCCAATGTGGTGGTACTGAGGACCTTCTCCAAGGCACACGGACTGGCCGGATTGAGGGTTGGATACAGTGTCTCGGGCCCCGCGCTCACGCAGCACCTCCGCGTCACCGCCACTCCTTTTGCAGTTTCCCAAATCGCAGAACGCGCCGCCGTTACCTCCCTCGAGAATTTCGATCAGGTTGTGGAAAGGGTACAAAGCCTGGTGGACGAGCGGGACCGTGTCACAGCCGGTCTGCGGGACCTTGGGTGGTTTGTTCCTGAAGCCCAGGGCAACTTCATTTGGCTGAATCTTGGTGAGCACAGTGGCGAGTTTGCGGCCTTGGCGGCAGAGCAAGCATTGTCCGTGCGGGCCTTCGCCAATGAGGGTGTTCGGGTGAGCATCGGTGAGGTCGAGGCCAACACCCGATTCCTGGAACTCTGTGCAGGTTATACAAAGGCGCCGCTGGGTTCCTAGCGGTTAACAAATGCGCCAACCCAACTTACTGCCGATAAAGTAAGGGACGAAAGCCAATAATATGCCCGTTCCGGAATACATTCCGGAACGGGCATATATCCCAGCGACAGACATTGCCCGGCACCCGCCGTGGCAAGCAAGGAGACGGAATGGGCTCGACACAACTGCCCCCCGGGACGGAAGACACTCTCGCGGCAACCTCCGCGGCAGCAGCCGCGCCAGGCGAACCGGTGGAAATGGTTCAGTTGCTAGGCCCTAACGGAAAACTGGGTTCAGATCCAGAGTTCTCGGATTACGCCAAGCGCATCGATCCGGAGAAGTTGCGTGTTTTCTACACAGATATGGCGAGGATCCGTCGTTTTGACCAAGAAGCCACCGCCTTGCAGCGCCAAGGTGAGTTGGCGCTGTGGGTGCCGCTGACAGGCCAGGAAGCTGCGCAGATCGGGTCCGGCCATGCAAGCCAGCCCCAGGACTACATCTTCCCCACCTACCGCGAACACG
Organism: Paenarthrobacter sp. OM7; assembly: GCF_029873575.1. Taxonomy (NCBI): domain Bacteria; kingdom Bacillati; phylum Actinomycetota; class Actinomycetes; order Micrococcales; family Micrococcaceae; genus Paenarthrobacter; species Paenarthrobacter sp. OM7. The sequence goes on along the minus strand of NZ_CP123579.1, from coordinate 4,285,636 downwards.
GTGTCGCGCTGGTCCGCAATGTGGACCTTGCTGAACTGCTCAAGCAGTTCCGCGGCGTGTCCAACGGCGGCTGGGATCCCCGTGAGAACAACTTCCACCTGTACACGCTGGTTCTTGCAGCCCAGACGCTGCACGCAGTTGGCTATGCGATGGGTATCCAGAGGGACCAGAAGCTCGCCGCAGCAACTGACTCCACAGACCCCAAAGCCGCAGTCATCGCTTACTTCGGTGACGGAGCCAGCTCAGAAGGCGACGTCCACGAGTCCATGGTCTTTGCAGCGTCCTACGACGCACCGGTCGTGTTCTTCTGCCAGAACAATCACTGGGCCATTTCCGTGCCCACCGAAGTCCAGACCAAAGTGCCGCTGGCCAATCGAGCCAAGGGCTACGGCTTCCCGGGAATCCGTGTGGACGGCAATGACGTCATCGCAGTTCACGCCGTCACCGAGTGGGCCTTGGAGCATGCCCGTGAGGGCCGCGGCCCGGTGCTGATCGAGGCGTACACCTACCGGGTGGGTGCGCACACCACCGCTGATGACCCCACCAAATACCGCGAATCCGCTGAGGAAGCTGCCTGGCGCGAGAAGGATCCCCTGGACCGCCTGGAGACCTACCTGCGCGCCGAAGGGCTTGCGGACGAAGCTTTCTTTGACCAGGTCAAAGCCGACGGCGATGAGCTGGCCAAGTATGTCCGCAGCACCACGCATGGCCTTGAAGTTCCGGACATCCGGGATGCGTTCGCCAGCGTCTACGCCGAACAACACCCTCTGATTGCGGAGGAACTGGCCTGGTTCGAGGATTACTCGGCCGGATTCGAAAGCGATGAGGAGACAGCTAACTGATGGTAACCATGACCATTGCGAAGGCCATCAACGAGGGTCTGCGCGCATCGCTGACGGATAATCCCAAGTCCCTGCTCATGGGTGAGGACATCGGCCACCTTGGCGGCGTCTACCGCGTCACCGATGGCCTCATCAAGGAATTCGGCGACGAACGCGTCCTGGACACGCCGTTGGCCGAATCGGGCATTGTGGGTACGGCAATCGGCTTGGCCCTGCGTGGGTATTCACCGGTGTGCGAGATCCAGTTTGATGGCTTTGTCTACCCCGCCTTCAACCAGATCACCACGCAGCTTGCCAAGATCCACGCCCGCAGCCTCGGCAAACTCACCGTGCCTGTTGTCATCCGCATTCCGTACGGCGGCGGCATCGGCTCGATCGAGCACCACTCCGAGTCTCCGGAAGCGCTGTTCGCACACACTGCCGGCCTGCGCATCATCTCGCCGTCCAACGCCCACGATGCTTACTGGATGATCCAGAAAGCCATTGAGTGCCAGGACCCTGTCATCTTCTTCGAACCCAAGCGCCGGTATTGGCTCAAGGGTGAAGTGGACGTCGAGAATGCCGGCCTTTCGGAGGATCCCTTCAAGGCGCACGTTGTGCGCGAGGGGACCGATGCCACCATCGTGGCTTACGGACCGCTGGTGCCCGTGGCCTTGGCAGCCGCCAACGCTGCCACCGAGGACGGACGGAGCATCGAGGTGATCGACCTCCGTTCCATCTCGCCCCTGGACTTCGACACCGTGGAAGCCTCGGTCAAGAAAACCGGCCGGCTGATCGTCGCCCATGAGGCCCCCACCTTCGGCGGCATCGGAGGTGAGATCGCGGCACGTATCAGCGAGCGGGCGTTCCTGCACCTTGAAGCTCCTGTGATCCGTGTGGGCGGATTCCACATGCCCTATCCCGTTGCCAAGGTGGAAGAGGACTACTTGCCGGACATCGACAAGATCCTCGAAGCGCTCGACCGCTCCCTGGCCTACTAAAGCCCAGAGGCCTACCAGCGCCCACTGGCCTACCAAACCGCCCTGATCCTGCCCGGCTTCGCTGCCAGGTAACCGGAAACCGAGGACCACTGTGACTGTAAAGAAATTCAACCTGCCGGACGTAGGCGAGGGCCTGACCGAGGCCGAGGTAGTGGCTTGGAAGGTCAAGCCCGGCGACGTTGTGGCGATCAACGATGTCCTGTGCGAGATCGAGACCGCCAAGTCCCTCGTCGAGCTGCCGTCGCCCTTCGCCGGCACAGTTACCGAGTTGCTGGTGGAAGAGGGCATCACAGTGGAGGTCGGCACGGCAATCATCGCTGTTGCCGAAGGCGCGGAAGGCACAGAGGGTACAGGCGATGTCGCGCCGGCAGCTCCCGCCATCGAGATGCCGCTGTACGGCAAACTGCCCGCCGATGACGACCACGATGACAACCGTCCAGCCGGTGGACCGCTGGTCGGTTCGGGACCGAAGGCCGACGCCGTCAAGCGCCGCGCGCGTAAGCGGCCGGCAGGTTCGGTAGAGGCAGCCACGGTCGCCGAGAATGCCGAAGGTACCGTTCAGGACCACCAGGCAGTTCTTGAAGCCAAGGCGGCCGAAGCGCCGGCTTCCCACCGCACGACGCCGGCACGCACCGTCGTCGCGCCTGTCTCCGAAGCGCCTGTCGCCCAGGCGCCGGTTATCCAGGCGCCGTCCGCACCAGCAACCCAGCCCGCGGGCACGCCGACGGCCGCTTCCCGGGGTGCAGCCATCAGCGGCACCATCAGTGGCCTGGTGAACAAGGTCCTAGCCAAGCCTCCTGTTCGCAAGTTCGCCCGGGATCTGGGCATCGATCTCGCCGACGTCGTGGCCACGGGCCAGCGCGGCGAGGTGACCCGTGAGGACCTGGTCAGCTACCAGGCGCAACGCGATGCCGAACACGATCAGGCTGACTCGTTCTGGGGCGCGTCCAAGAAACCGCAGGACCAGCGCGTTGAGCGTCTACCCGTCAAGGGTGTGCGCAAGGCGACCGCCAAGGCCATGGTGGAGTCAGCGTTCTCAGCTCCCCACGTCAGCATTTTTGTGGACGTGGATGCCAGCCGCACCATGGAGTTCGTCAAGCGGCTCAAGGTCTCGCGCGACTTCGAAGGCATCAAAGTTTCGCCGCTGCTCATCCTGGCCAAAGCGGTCATCTGGGCCGCTGCCCGCAACCCCAGCGTCAACGCCACTTGGGTGGACAATGCTGACGGGAACGGAAACGCCGAGATCCAGGTGAAGCACTACATGAACCTGGGCATTGCAGCCGCCACCCCGCGCGGCCTCATGGTCCCGAACATCAAGGACGCCCAGGACCTCTCGCTCAAGGAATTGGCCTTGGCGCTCAACGAGTTGGCCACCAAGGCACGTGCAGGCAAGACCCAGCCGGCGGAGATGCAGGGCGGAAGCCTGACCATCACCAACATCGGTGCACTGGGCATTGATACCGGAACGCCCATCATCAACCCGGGCGAGGTTGCCATCATCGCGTTCGGAACCATCAAGCAGAAGCCCTGGGTCCTGGACGGCGAAGTCATTCCCCGCTGGATCACCACGCTGGGCGGTTCGTTCGACCACCGCGTGGTGGACGGCGACCTGTCGGCGCGGTTCATGGCCGATGTTGCAGCCATTCTCGAAGAACCGGCGCTGCTGCTTGACTGACAGGCACGCCTCGCCGCGTCCGGGTGCAGCGTCTCAAGCGGACGCTGCAGCGCCCTACCCGGACGCCGCGCCCTACCCGGACGCCGCGCCCTACCCGGACGCCGCGCCCTACCCCGACGCCGCGCCTGTTGCTGAGGTGGCCGCCAACGTCCCAGGGCACGTGCCCCCTCAACTGGTGTCGGGGCCGTGGCGCACGGTTGCCCGTGTCCTTACGGAGGTGTTCCAGCCGCCGGTTGTGGTGTTTGGGCTGTTATTGATCAGCCCCGCGATCGAGCCCGGATTTCCTGGAACCATGTGGTTCGGCCTCCTGGCCGCGTTGTTCGTTTGTGTCCTCCCGCTGGCCTATGTGCTGGTGATGGTCAAATTGGGCAGGATCACGGACCACCATGTCAGCGACCGGCGCCAACGGCCGGCCCTGCTGCTGATGGCCCTGGTGTCGGTGGTGGTTGGCCTGGTGGTGCTGCACCTGATGAATGGTCCGGTCAGCGTCTTGGTAATGATCATCGCGCTCATCGGTGGTATCGGGATCCTGGCGGTGGTCAGCGCCTTCTGGAAGATGAGCGGGCATGCATCTGCCCTTGCCGCGGCGGCCGTCATTGTGGTGGCCATGTTTGGGCCTGCATGGCTGCCTGTACTTCTCCTGGTGCCAGCAGTGGGCTGGTCACGACTGGTCCTGCGTGCCCACACCTTGGGCCAGGTCATCGTCGGCTCGCTGTTTGGTGGCGTGGTGATCGCCGGCCTGTGGTGGTTGTTGCAGGACATGATGCTCTAGCACTGCTGGCTTGCCGCCTAGATCACCACTTGTTGCCCATCCCGGATAACCCTCAGCGGTGATGGCCGGTCGACCACCAATTCGGGGATTGAGTTTGCTGCGAATTCGAGACGGTCACCTGATTCCGCACCGGAGAAATCGCTAACAGCCGCCGATCCCACAAGCTCTGCGCCTGCAACCGTAGCGATCCTGAAGCAACGTTCCAGCTCAGCATCGGTGGAAGCACCAGTGCGGTATCCGAGCAGATGCGCGCGGTCCATCATGCTCCCCGTACCAAAGGGTGACCACGCGTCCCGGACTCCGTCGGAGCCGAGCGCAACTTTGACCCCGTGTCTTTCCATGACATCCAGAACAGGGACCGGATCGGCACCCAGGGCACACGTCGCCATCCACATTCCGGCCTCGGCCATGGCATCAAGGGTGGCTTCGAGCCCGGGTTGCGCAGGGTCGCAAAGAGCAAAAGCATGTCCAATGGTGACGCGGCCCTGCATGCCTTCCGCCCGCGTGCGCTGTGCGATGTCCCGCAATTGTGCCAGTCCGTCCGGTCCGGCGTCGTGGAGGTGGATGTCCACGTCCCTGCCATGCTTGTTCGCCAGTCCGAAGACCGCCTTCAGATGGCCATCCAGATCGCCGTCCAGCGAAGCAGGGTCAAGGCCGCCTACCAGGTCTGCCCCCTCAGCCAATGACGCTTCCATGAGGTTGAGCGTCCCCGGATTACTGAGGAGGCCGAACTGCGGGAAAGCGACGATTTGGACGTCGAGGAAGGGTGCAAGGCGTTCCGCGGCCGCCCTGACGCCGTGAATGTTCCTGAGCCCGATCTGGGTACCGACGTCAACGTGCGCCCGCATCGCCATGGTCCCCTGGAGGACAGCTTGCCTCATCAACGCGAAGGAACGTTCCTCCACGCTGTCCTGGAACGAGAGCTGTGCACGGAGATCGTTTTCGATGAGGTCGGCCAGCGTGGGGGCGGATCGGCGGGGCAACCATGCAGAACCCACTGTGGTCTTATCCGGGTGAATGTGTGCGTCCACTAAGCCCCGCGTCGTGAGGAGAGACGGGCCGCCGGACCAACGGCTTTGGCCTACTTCGCGGGTTGGTGAATGTGTTGTCATAGGGCCTCCTAAGTAATGTCTCAACGGTATACCAAAGCGCCACCACGATGGAGTTTTGCAGGAAAAACGCCTGAAAATCAGCTTACAAAAGAACGAGACAAGCTTTTTGGAATACCAAATCTATACAGAACTCGATCGAGAGCCTACTCTAATGATCACCATTCATTTATGTGATGTGAATCGCATCGAGGAGAAGCCCATGGACACTACCCCAGCAAGTGCTACCCAAATCCCGCCCTCTGGGCCAACGCTCAAGAGGGTCCTTGGCTTGCCGTCATTGGTCGCCTTCGGGCTAACGTCCATGGGTATCTTGTCCGTGGTGGCGGTCTACGGACCCGGTACGGAGATCAGTGATGGACATCTTCCAGCAGCCTACATAGCTGCCCTGGTAGCCATGCTCTTTACAGCTCATAGCTACGGACAAATGGCACGCAATGTTCCTGTCACCGGTGGCGCGTACGCCTACGCGTCAAGGGCTTTTGGCAAGCCTGTGGGCTTCATGGTGGGTTGGGCCATGATGTTGGACTACCTGTTCCTGCCCATGGTCAACTTCCTGCTCTTCGGCCTCTATCTCAACAGCCTGCTGCCTGCCATACCATCACAGCTCGCAGTCCTGGCTTGTCTGCTGGCGGTGGGCCTCTTCAGTGTGATCGGTGTTGCGTGGATCAAGAAGATGAACTTTGTAGTGGTGGCGGCGTCCGTCGTCGTCATTCTTGTCTTCCTCGTGCTGGCGGTCCTCAACGCTCCGGACCTGACTGTGGAGAACCTCATCCGGCCCCTCACTCTTGGGGAGGGTGGGCTGGCGCCGGTCATGGCCGCCGCTGCAATGGTGTCCTTTGCGTTCCTGGGGTTCGACGGCGTCTCCACGCTGTCCGAGGAAGCGCGCAACCCGAAGAGGGACGTGCCGCGGGGCATTATCTTGTCCACGCTGTTCGCAGGTGTTGGTTACGCGCTGTTTTCCGTAGCCGGCAGCCTCATCGCTCCCGAGTGGAGGGCCATTGAGAACCTTGATGCGGCAGGAACGGAGCTCATGCAACGTGCCGGCGGCGATGTCCTGATGGTGGTGTTCGTGGTGGTTAACCTCGGCGGACTAGTTCTCTGCGGCACGGCGGCCCAGATGAGTGTCAGCCGGGTCATCTATGCCATGGGGCGGGACAACATCCTGCCCGAGGCCTTCTCCACGCTGAACCTGCGCTTTCGCACGCCGCATGTGGCGGCGCTGCTGGTATCCGCAGTCTCACTGGTTGCTTTGTTCATCACCTTGGAACAGGCGGTCTACATGATCAACTTCGGGGCTTTGATTGCCTTCGCCGCGGTCAACCTGGCCACCATCAAGGTGCTGTTCTTTGACTTGCGTAAGCGCGGTCCCCAAAGCGCGCTGCGGAACCTGATCATGCCGCTGCTGGGATTCGCCTTCATCGCGTGGCTGTGGACGTCACTCGCCTGGTTCACGTATCTGCTGGGAGCAGCGTGGCTTGCGGTGGGTGCAACCATCTACGTGGTGAGCCGCAGGAGGGCCGGAGGCAATATCGCCCTGGATTTCGACGACGCGACCCCTCTTGAGGAGCCGCATCCCGTCTCAGCTAAAACGCCGGGTAGCTGACCAGCAGCGCCTGGAGTTCGGTGGTGGACATGTGGTTGGCCATCTCGACGCTGATGCCCATGGCAACAGCGGCGACGGTGAGCATGGCAACGCATGCCACGGACAGGAAGCGCCAGTCCTTACGGAACACGCTGCCGAAAGTCTCCGGCATATCAAGTCCCGGAGTGATCATGTTGGGGGCGCTGTCCCAGGAGCCGTCGTCGAGCATCGCGATGATGCGATCGTTACTGCGGTCGTAGCGCATGGTGCTGATGTTGTTGCCGTGGCGGGCAAGCAGAATGTCGTGTCCCACGCGCTGGCGCGGCTGCAAAGTAAGCAAGAAAATGATCCCCTGAAGTCGGATGGTGGAGGCGGCACGCGCCATTGGGGGCATCTCGATTTTATAACGATGACTTCAGGGGAATGGCTCGAAAGACGCCAAGCGCCGGGTGAGGCTCCCCACCCGGCGGCGTGATTCAGCTCGCTTTACGTCTGGTCGGTCTTGGCGATGTAGACGTCGCACGGTGCCGTGTGGGCCACGGTGTTGGCCACACTGCCCAGAACCCTGCCCAGGCCCTGCATGCGCCGGTTGCCCACCACGATCAGCCGGGCATCCTGCATTTCGGCTTCCTTCACCAAGGCTTCGCCGGGCTTGCCACGCGCCGCGGAGTAGGTGATGTCCAGGCCCTCATGGGTCAGTCGCTCCGCCACGGTACGGGCTACGGTCTCCGCTTCGGCGGCGTCTGACACGATCCACTTGTCGGTGCCGATCTCAACCACCTCAGTACGGTTGCTGTCGAAAGCGCTGACAACGCGCAGGCTGGCTCCGAGTCCGATGGCCAGCTGCTGGGCGGCCTGTGCTGCCCTCATCGCCGTCTCGCTGCCGTCTACTCCGACAATCACAACTCCGGTCATTGTGCTGCTCCTTCATTGGTGGCTGTGATGGCTTCTGCCAAAACTGGGGCCAGGCGGCGGACGCCTTCGGCAATCGTATCGGGCGGCACTGCGCTGAAGGCCAGGCGGAGCTTGTTGGAGGGGCAGTCTGCGGGGGAGAAGGCTGCGCCGGGGATGAAGACGACGCCGGCGTCGATGGCTTTTGCGAGCAAGGGGTACGTGTCCACGTCGTGGGGGAGGGTGACCCAGACGAAGAAGCCGCCGTCGGGGCGGGTCCATGTAAGCCCGGCGGGCATGTACTCATCCAGCGCTGAGAGCAGGGCCTCGCACCGCTCCGCGTACAGCGTGCGGTACGTATCGATCTGGCTTTTCCAGTCATAGTCGCGGAGATATGCCGAGACGATCATCTGGTTCAGTGGCGGCGGGCAGAGCGTCACGGCTTCGGAGGCCAGGTAGAAGCGGCGCTGCAGGTGCGCGGGAACCAGTGCCCAGCCGATCCGGAGGCCGGGAGCGAAGATCTTGGAGAAGGAGCCGAGGTAGATGACATCGTCCGGGTTGGCCGCGCGCATCGGGGCGATGGGATGGCCATCGAAACGCAGGAGTCCGTAGGGGTTGTCCTCCAGGACAATGATGTTCGCGTCCCGGCATATATCGACGATCCGTTGCCTGCGTTCGGCGGCCAGGGTGATCCCGGAGGGGTTGTTGAAGTTGGGGATCGTGTAGAGGAATTTGATGTTCTTTCCCTCTGACTGGAGCGCCGCGATCCTGGCCTCAAGAAGCTCAGGTACCAGGCCGTCGTCGTCCATGTCGATCGGTGCCACCTCGACTTGGTATGCCTCGAACGTGTTCAAGGCCCCCACGTAGGTGGGGTTTTCCACCAGGACCACATCGCCGGGGTTGCAGAAGACCTTGGTGGCCACATCCTGTGCCGACTGTGAGCCGGCGGTGATGACCACATTGCCGGGATCAGCGTCGGTGATGCCCTCTGCCGCCATGATGTCGCAGATCTGGGCACGGAGCTCTTCGGTGCCCTGGCCGCCGCCGTACTGCAGGGCCGTCATGCCTTCCTCGGCGATGATGCGGGCTGCGGTCTGGCCGAGCTTCTCCAACGGCAGCGACTGCAGGTAGGGGTTGCCCCCGGCGAGTGAGACAAGGCCGGGCCGCATGGAGATGTCGAAGACATCGCGGACGGCGGATTGCTTGATGTTGGCGGCCCGCGCGGAGAACAGTTCCTCGTGCGGGTGGGCGGCCGTGGCGGCCCGCTCAATGGCGTCGATGGCTTCAGCGGGCAGCGTTGCGCCGGCATCCAATGTTTCGTGGGTCACAGTGACAGGATACTCCTCGATGTTGCTAATGAGGCAACAGTTGTTTTCGGATCTCTCCCAGTTTGGCAGTCCCCGCTTTACGTCGCGATCGGGAAGGGCTGGAATGTAGCTATGACAGCGCACCGGGGATCCGTGACCAAGGCCGAACAGTTCCACAAACTCCATGATGCAGGGCCTGTGCCGCTGGTGCTGGTGAACGTGTGGGACGCCGCTTCCGCCCGCGTTGTCCAGGAAGCAGGGGCGACGGCGATTGCCACTTCAAGCTCGGCCGTCTCCTGGAGCCTGGGCTTCCGGGACGGGGACCATGTGCCGTGGGGGCTGGCCATGGCCGCGTTGGGTCGCGTTGTTGGCGCCACCACCCTGCCGGTGACCGCGGACATCGAGACGGGCTACGGACGCACCGATGATGAACTGCGGGCAACCGTCCACGCCGTCCTGGACGAGGGTGCTGTGGGCATCAACATCGAGGACTCCGCGGCCGAACCGCTCACCGACATCGCCGAGCAATCGCGTCGCATAGCCCTCATCCGCGCCGTGGCCGATGACCGCAGGATCCCACTGTTCATCAATGCCCGCACGGACACTTATCTGTCCGGACGGTTTCCGGATGAGGCTTTCGACGAGACGCTGCGGCGTGCCGAGGCCTACCTCACTGCCGGTGCCGATGGCGTCTTCGTGCCCGGCGTCCTGGATCTGCATGTCCTCCATGAACTATCCAGCCGCATACCGGCGCCGCTGAACGCGCTGGCGGGCGTAGGGGCGCCGTCGCCGCTGGAACTGCACGACGCCGGCGTCCGTCGCGTCAGTATCGGCGGCAACACCGCGAAGGCTGCCTACGCCAAGGTGGCCCGGGTTGCGAAGGAGATCCTGGGCGACGGCAACTGGGCCGGCCTCGCCGGCACGCGCAGCCACGACGAGATGGATGCACTCTTTGCGGAGGGGCCCAAGTACAGCTTGTGAACTGATGCAACGCAGGACGGCGGAGCCCGCCTTTAATGTCGGACCTCACCGATAGCTTGGGATCTGTAGCAAAGGCCACCACGGCAGGGGAGTACGGATGGCACGACGCAGTGTGCAGTTTTGGCGGATCGAACAGCTGAACGGTGATGAGCTCAGCCGTCCCTTTCCGGCGCGCCGGGTAGTGGAGGTCCTGAAGAAAGCCCAGGATTCCGCGACGGACCGGCATTTCACCAGTGTGGACGGGACTGTGTTGCTCGCGCAGGCGGTGGCATCCTCGCCTCATCCTGTGCTGTTGCTGGACCGTGTCCGGGATACCAACCTACCGAGTGTCGGCGACGCCCTTGGCCGGCGTAAACCACTCCCGCTGGCTCCCGGCGACCACCTCCTGGAGACCACCTATTTCGCTTTCCTGAAAAGGAACGTCATCGCCGTGCTCACCAGCGGTAACGGGCCCCGGGCATCCCGGATGGGGGAGTACCTCGGAGGGATGCTGGGACTGGAACCCGCCCTGGTTCCTGTGGTGAGGGAGGACATCGAGGAAATCCTCACCCGGCTTGAAGTAAGCCGTTTCGAGTTTGCGCTTCCCGCGGAGCGCCTTTCAGGGAAGCTGATGGAAGGTGAATGGGCCGACGTCCTGGAGAGCGCCTCGCGCCTCATGAACGAAGGAACGTTCCGCATTTCCCTGAGCGTGGGCCGTTCCGGGAGGGCGGAGGACAAGCAGCGGATCCGGGATCGTATTCAGCAACTCATCGACCTCTTCCGCCGGGCTGGGTCCGTGGAGCACTTTGACTACGTGGTGGCGGAGGGCAAGGACTCGCTGACAGGTGACCGGGAGGTGGTGGATCTCCTGAAGGAACGGTTCGTTTCACACATCGAGGTTGACCCGGACGTGTTCAACGATCCTCAGAAGTCAGTGGCCGAGGCCATTGCCATCCTCAACAAACAAGCCCGGGACAACGAGGCCTTCTTTGCCAGGACCCTGCCGGACGTCAAGGGCCCTGCTGACTCGAGCCTGGTGCCGGACATCGTTGCGGGCGGAATGACTGCTGTGCGCGAGGCTCTCGCCGCCGCGGCACTCGCTGATGAAGCCGCGGCAGGCGGTGCCGGCCATGAGCTTGTACGAGGTTGATATCGAACGCTCCGGAAGGCGACGGACCCTGTGGCGGTGGTTCCTGCTGCATCCCACTGCCGACTACCTGTGGGCGGTTCTTGCCGTCCTGATCTGGTGGGGCATTACATTGCTGGCGCGTCAGCCGTTGTTGCTGGAAGGGGTTGATGCCGGAACCCGGCGAACCCTCTTCCAAACGCTCGCTACCTTGGCCGGCGCCACGGCCGGGCTGACACTCACCAGTGTTTCCATGCTTATCAATGTGCTGGGCAAGAAAGCCGCGCCGGGCCAGCGGGAACTTCCCCTGGAGAAATTATCGGCAACCCATCGCCGCCAGATCGGTGAGGTGTTTCTGTTCGCCATCCCCGGGCTTGGCCTGCTGCTGATCGCTGCGCTGGTCACCATGGTGCTGGAAGGAGGCGCGCCCACTGGCTTGTGGATTCCCGAGGGTGTGGTGTTCGTACTGGCGTTCGCTTCTGCCTTGGCTTTGTTGCGGGTGGCCTGGGCCCTCCGGAGGGTGCTGGCGATCGCGACTGCGTGATGAAGGTGGCCGATTCTTCGAGGACCGGTCCGGCTCCTTTACCGCCGCGACCACTTCCACGGGTTCCAGCACCCTGAAACTGAAGAAATGTGCGGTAACCAGCACCCGATCACCACGAGACACGGGATTCGGTGAATCGACGGAGAATCCGCTTGCGGTCTTCACTCCCCACCGCAGCACCTGCTCCGTGACGCGTTCCCAAACACCATTGGCTCCCGTGCTCGGAGATATCACCGCAGTGATCTCCGAGCGGCGGTAGCCGTCGCAGCAGCGGGCCAGACCTGTTCGTCAGGACATGTCATCAAGCGTTTTCCCCCAAAGAGTTGCTCTCCAAAGACTCTGCTCACCGTACCGCTGCTCACCGTACGCTGAGGGCCTCCGTCAACGTCCTGCCGTTCACATAGATCTCGGCCCGCGACGCACCGCTGGCCGCCACGATGGTCTGCGTCAGTTGCGCCTGGATGCGTGGAATGTCGCATACACCCCCGGGCCGCAGTGACCCGCTGAGGTTCACCACCACGGTGGCCCCGCTCATGTAGCCGGACAGGTAGCGCAGGGAGGAGCCGGCCAGGGCATCGTAGAGGGCTGCATCGCTGTCCACCGGCATTCCTGCCTCCAGCAGCCGGCCCAGCGCCACGGTCAGCGGATCCCCGGGAACGGCCATGCCGCGGACGGGAACAAGGCTGTCGTTGCAGCCGAACCGCACGCCACGGGCGCCGCCGTCGTCGATTGCCACGTAGTACACCGCCGGACCGGAGGCATCCACGGTCTTTACCGTGCCGGTTTCTGCAGGCTCCGGAGCGCTGGTGCCCGGTTCGGGTGAAGGCTCGACGGCGGCACGCGGCTGGGTAGGCGCGGCTGCGGAAACGTCCGGGGTGCCCGGGGGAGCGGATGAAGGTGCCGGCGGTGTTGGTGTTGCCGGCGAGGGCGGCGCGGCGGATACGGAAACGGACGGCGTGCCGGGGACTACGGGGGCAGAAGCCGGGGCAACAGGGCGCGACGCAGAAGGCGTTGCACTCTGTGAGGGTGCCGTCGGCGTCACAGAGACGGTCGGCAAAGGGGCTGCGCCTTCGGGGACAGCGGGATCTGCGGGGACAGTGGTGCAGCCAGCCACTCCCAGGCTGAAGAAGAGGCAGGCAGCCGTGATCGCCGTCGTACTTTTTAGTCCCCGTCCGGCATACATGACAGCCCCGCGCTCCTGTCCACCTGTAACTCCAACGTTAGGCCGGGTGGACGGAACACAACATGCCGCTACGGTGACGGTTCGGACAAGAGTTGGTCACGCTGGGGCTGTCCGGCAGGCCAACAGTCGGCAGGAACGCGAAGGCCCCCGCCCCGCACAAAAGCGGAACGGGGGCGTTGAAGGCGAAAGACTAGGCTGCTGCTTCTTCGTCCTGGGCGGCCGTCAGCGGCTCGAAGATGCCCTTGATCTGCTCTACGACCTCGGCGTCGTCCTTCGGGTGCAGTTCGGCGAAGCGGATCATCGAACCCGGGACGGCCAGCTTGACGTCTTCCAGGACCTTGGCACCTGCGATGCCGGCTGCTTTGCGGGCCTCGTCCTGGGCCCACACGCCACCGAACTGGCCAAAAGCGGTTCCGACGACGGCGGTCGGCTTGCCGGAGAGGGCGCCGGCGCCGAACGGGCGGGACAGCCAGTCAATGGCGTTCTTCAGCGAGGCGGGCATGGTGCCGTTGTGCTCGGGGGTGACCAGCAGGATGGTGTCGGCGTCGGCTGCTGCGGCGCGGAGTGCGGCGGCTTCGGCGGGGATCTGACCTTCGACGTCGATGTCCTCGTTGTAGAACGGGATGTTGCCCAGCGAGCCGTGGATCTGCACATCAACATTCTCAGGCGCGTTCAGCTGGATGGCTTCGGCGAGCTTCTTGTTGTGGGAATCGGCGCGGAGGCTGCCGACGAGGGTAAGAACGGTGCTCTTGGACATGGTGTCTCCTTGTGTCTGGCCGGGTACCTTGCGGAACCCGACCTGCGGTATCTGGGCTTTGGAGCCTTCATCGATACTAAACGGACTATGGTCCGCTTTCTATTCCCGGGGTCTAGAATATTTCTGTGAGCTCCATCCCTCTTCGGCCGGACGTGCCCCTGGGCGCGCCCCACGAGCGCAGCGATGCCGCCCGAAATCGTGAGCGCCTCCTCAACGCTGCCCGGGACTTGGTGGCCGAGTTCGGCGCGGAAGCACTCACTATGGACGCGCTCGCCTGCAAGGCCCACGTAGGCAAGGGCACTGTCTTCCGCCGGTTCGGCAGCAGGGCGGGGCTCATGATGACTCTGTTGAGCGATTCTGAATCCGAGTTCCAACACGGCTTCATGTTCGGGCCACCACCGCTGGGTCCAGGCGCCGCCGCAAAGGAACGACTGATTGCGTTCGGCGAAGGGCGGATCTTCTTCGTCCTGGAAAACGGCGAACTCCTGAAGGCGGCGGGTGCTGCCACCCGCAACAGGTTCGATGTCCCCGCAACCAAGCTCTCCCACCGCCACATGGAGATCTTGCTCCGCGAGGCCGGGATTGCTGATCCCTGGGTGATGGCCATGTCCCTGACCTATGCCCTGGACCCTGAGCGCATTGTGGATGACGTCCGAGTGCGCGGCATTTCACCCACGCGCCTCACGGACTCCTGGCGCGAACTGATCACGCGGCTGCTGCCTGCCGCCTGACTGCCCGCGGGTGGGCCGCAACCCGCCACTGCCGGCCGCGCAACCCGCCGCCCCGCCCTGTTAGCGCCCCCATTGCCGCTACTTCAGGCGCATAAGTGCCATTGGCGTCGGTAACGTGACGCAGTCTGCACATAACAATCTGGCTGCAGGCGGGAAACTGGACGCGAGGAAGCAAAACGTGAAGCAGTTATTGTGGTAGTTTCCTCTTGAATGTGACGCATGCCATACAGGGCTGGTGATCACTGAAGGGGTGTGGGGGACCCAAGAACCCGCTGCATCAATTCGTAGCTGACGCCGGCCACAGCCGGGAACCGCGGAAGGACGAGCATTGAGTTTTGCCACGATTCGGGGCAGCCGCCCGACATGCTGAAATATCTGATGAAGCGGTCGGGCATCTACCTGATCATGATCTTCCTGACCACCAGCGCCGGGTATTTCCTGGCAGTCTCCTCGCTCAAGCCGGCGGTTCTGGAGCAAGAGAAAATTCCGCGGCCAACCCCGGAACAGGTAGCAGCGTCATTCCGTGGACTGGGACTTGACCCGGAGTTAAACCCCTGGGAACGGTACATTCAGTGGCTTGGCGGCATCGTCACCCGCTGGGACTGGGGACGCAGCCCGAACGGCGCGTTCGTCAACGCCGAGTTCGCGGACCGCGTGATGGTCTCCACCCGGCTGTTCATCGCCTCCATCATCCTGACCCTGGTCATCGGCGTCGCACTCGGTGTCTATTCCGCCGCACGCCAGTACAAGTTCCAAGACCGTGTCATCACGTCCTACAGCTACCTGGTCCACATCCTCCCAGCGCCCATCGCCTACTTCCTGGTGCAGCTCGGCGCCATCAGCATCAACGAGGCCGTTGGGGAGCGCATCTTCTTCGTGACGGGAATTTCGACGCCGGGAATCGACCCTGGCTGGCCGGCTTTCGTGGACTTGGTTGCCCACTACGCCGTGCCCACCTTCGCGATGACCATCTTTGGTTGGGCCGGTTACCAGATCGCCCAGCGGCAGTATCTCCTGGACAACGTCAATGCCGACTTTGTCCGCACAGCACGGGCCAAGGGGCTCACCCGCAACCAGGCCATCCGAAAGCACGCCCTGCGCGTCTCCTTCATCCCGGTCGCCCAGAGCATCGCGTTCACCATCCCGGCGATCTTCACCGGCGGCTTCTTCGCCGAGGCCATCTTCGCGTGGCCGGGCATCGGCCTCTGGAGCATCCAGGCCATCAGCCTGCAGGATGTCAACGTCGCCACCGCCACGCTGGCCTACGGCTCCGTGATCTTCGCGATCGGGGCCATCCTTGCCGACTTCGCCACCACGCTGGTCGATCCACGAGTGAGGGTCCAGTAATGACCAACATCATCGATCCCATTGCGGAAATCGACGAATCCCGGGTCGGCGACCAGGACGTCGTCATCGGCAAGTCCCGCATCATCTTCCGTCGCTTCATGCGGAACCGTACCGCCGTCGCCGGGTTGTTCATCTTCCTCGCGTTGTTCCTCTTCTCGATTTTCGGCGGGTTCCTGACGTCGTGGGACAAAGACACGCTTGATCCGTTGAACATTGGTATGCCGCCCTCGCCGGACCACCTGCTGGGCACCACGCAGGCCGGCATCGACCTCATGGCGCTCATTGTGGACGGCACGCGGACTTCCATCCTCATCGGCTTGATCGTGGGCGGCATTTCGGTGCTGATTTCCGCGGTGTATGGCTGCACCATGGCCTTCTTCGGCGGCAAGGTGGACGCCACCATGCTGTTCATCCTCGAAGCACTCATCATGATGCCCGCCATCCTGGTAGTGGCCGTTGCAACCAGCGGCAGCGGTGGTCTGAAGGACCTCCCCAGCTGGCTCCTGCTCGTCGTCGTCCTGCTGTTCTTCAGCTGGATGGGAACTGCCCGCCTGGTGCGTTCGCTGTCGTTGTCGCTCATGCAGCGTGATTACGTCAAAGCCGCCAAGTACATGGGCGTCCCGTCCCGCCGCATCGTGTGGCGCCACCTGGTTCCGAACATTGGCTCATTGCTGGTGCTCGATTTCACCCGCGGCATCACCGGCGCAATCCTGGCCGAAGTTGCGTTCTCCTTCATCGGCATCGGCATCAAACTTCCAGACGTCAGCCTGGGTGTCCTGATTGGCCAGGCCACGGGCCAGGTGTCCTCCTTCCCGTGGATGTTCTGGGTACCGCTGACTGTCATGTTCCTGCTGACCGGTTCGCTGGCCATGATGAACGACGGCCTCCGCGACGCCTTCGACCCCAGCTCCAGCTCCATCGGCCGGGCGAAGACCAAGACCGCAAAGAAGGTCAACAAATGAGCACCAACATCTCCCACACGCCGGCCGAACGCCTCCGCGACGCTGGACTTTACGCTCCCGGCGACGCCGTCCTCAGCGTTCGCGACCTCAACGTCCGCTTCAACTCCGAAAACGGTGTGGTCCATGCTGTCCGCGGAGTGGATTTCGATCTCATGCCCGGGAAGACCCTGGGCATCGTGGGTGAGTCCGGCTCCGGCAAGTCCGTGACGTCCATGGCCGTCATGGGGCTGCTCCCCGAAACCGCGGACATCACCGGCTCCGTGCGCTTCAAGGGCAAGGAGCTCCTTGGCCTGTCTGACAAAGCCATGTGCAAGCACCGCGGCAGTGACATTGCCATGGTGTTCCAGGATCCGCTGTCCTCGCTGACGCCCGTCTACACGGTGGGCAACCAGATCATTGAGGCGCTGACGGTCCACAACCCCACCATGAGCAAGCAGGCCAAAGAAGCCCGCGCCGTCGACCTTCTACGCATGGTGGGCATCCCGAGCCCTAAGGACCGGCTGAAGGCCTTCCCGCATGAGTTTTCCGGTGGCATGCGCCAGCGCGTCATGATCGCCATCGCGATTGCCAACGATCCTCGGGTGCTCATCGCTGATGAACCCACGACGGCGTTGGACGTCACCATCCAGGCGCAGGTGCTGGAAGTCCTGCACACGGCGCAGGAGGAGACCGGCGCCGCCGTCGTCATGATCACCCATGACCTCGGTGTCGTAGCGGGCATGGCCGACGACATCATGGTGATGTACGCGGGCAAGCCGGTGGAGACCGGCACTGTGGAGGACATCTACTACAACCCCCGGATGCCATATACCTTGGGCCTGCTCGGGGCCGTGCCGCGTGTGGATACCTCGGGCAAGCAGTCGCTGGTGCCCATCGAAGGGACCCCGCCCAACCTGGCGTTGCCCGTCACTGGATGCTCCTTCGCCGCTCGGTGCCCGATGGTGAGCGATGCCTGCCTTCAGGGCGAACCGGAACTGTTCCCGGTGCCCGGAGTTGAAGGTCAGACTTTGGGTCACAAGGCAGCCTGCATTAAGGCAGACCAGCTCAGCGGCGACGCTGACGCCCACAAGATTTTCCACGCGCCGCCCAAGCCGGTGTCAAAGTTCGACGGCGTTGCCCGCGTCGAGCGCGACAAGGTCCTGGAACTCAAGGATGTAAAAAAGCACTTCCCGCTGCTCAAGGGTGCCCTGATCAAGCGGCGGATCGGCACGGTCAAGGCCGTGGACGGGCTGAGCTTCGACATCCGCGAGGGCGAGTGCGTCTCCATCGTGGGCGAGTCCGGTTGCGGTAAGACCACCACGCTCCTGGAGATCATGGAATTCCACCCGGATCAGATGGGCGAAGTCATCATCGGGGGCGTCAGCAACAAAGTGGCTACCGACCACAAGACCAAGATGGCCATGCGCAAGGAAATGCAGATGGTTTTCCAGGACCCCACCGGCGCCCTGGATCCACGCTTCACCGTGTATGAAGTCTTGGCTGAGCCCTTGGAAAACCTCGGGATGCCCAAGGCCGCCATCAAGAAACGCATCATGGAACTCATGAAGCTGGTGGGCCTGCAGCCTGACCACGTGAACCGCTTCCCCAACCAGTTCTCCGGCGGTCAGCGCCAGCGTATCGGCATAGCCCGGGCTCTGGCGGTCAATCCCAAGCTCGTGGTCCTGGACGAGCCGGTTTCTGCCTTGGACGTCTCCGTCCAAGCCGGAGTCATCAACCTGTTGGACAAGCTCCGGGCCGAATTGGGGCTGAGCTACCTGATGGTGGCCCACGACCTCTCCGTGGTCCGCCACATTTCAGACCGGGTTGCCGTGATGTATCTGGGCAAGATCGTGGAGACCGGTGACGTAGACGATGTCTTCGACAATCCGCGCCACCCTTACACCCGGGCGCTTTTGTCCGCCATCCCGGTGCCCGACCCGAACCTGGAACGTACCCGCGAACGCATCATCCTGCAGGGTGACCTTCCCAGCCCGCTTGATGCTCCCAAGGGATGCAATTTCGCCACCCGTTGTCCCGTGTTCGCCGCACTACCTGCCGCAAAGCAGGAGAAGTGCCTTACTCTGGAGCCGCCATTGGCTTCTGAGAAGGAAGGCGCGCAGGACTTCGCCTGCTTCTTCCCGGACGGAGAGCTGGATGCCGACATGCTGGTGGTGCATGCCTGACGACATATGAAGCATTGAATACATCCCTGGTCTCAACTCGCAAAGATATTTCAGTCGTAAACACGAAGGGCAAACCATGAAGAAGTACACGACGATTGGCGGCGTAGCGCTCGTAGCAACGCTCATGCTGACCGCTTGCGGCGGGGGAACGCCGTCGGGTCCGGCCTCGCAGAAGGCAGAAGAAAGTGGCGGCGACATCAGCAAGCTGATCAGCGTCAACGCCAAGGAAGCAAAAGATCTTGAGCAGGGCGGCACTGTCACCCTGGGCGTGGGCAGCATTGGACCGGACTTCAATGGTTTCTCCAATGTCGGCAACAGCGCGGATACTTCTGCACTGCTGACACCGGTCAACCCGGCTGCCATCAGCAGCGGTGGAATCGGTGGCTGCTGGAAACTGGACTTCAGTGGCAAGGCAGAGCCCAACAAGGACTTCTGCGAAGAGGTCAAGAGCGAGGTCAAGGATGGCAAGCAGACCATCACCATCAAGGTCAACGAGAAGGCCACCTGGAACGATGGCACACCGATCGACGTCAAGACGTTCCAGAACACTTGGAACATGTTGAAGGGTGAAGACAAGGCCATCGACATTGTCACGGCAGGCAACTACGCCTTCGTTGACTCGGTCGAGGCCGGCGCCAACGACAAGGAAGTCGTTGTTACCACCACCCAGCCTGTCTACCCGCTGGACTCACTCTTCTTCGGATTGATCCACCCGGCCAATAACTCCGCGGAGACCTTCAACACCGGTTTCGCGGGCAACATGCACCCCGAGTGGATGGCCGGCCCGTTCAAGGTTGAAAACTACGACACCACCGCCAAGACGGTCACCATGGTTCCGAACGAGAAGTGGTGGGGCCAGAAGCCGGTCCTCGAGAAGGTCATCTGGCGCCAGATGGAGCCGAGTGCAACCATCGCCGCGTTCAAGAACGGCGAAATCGACGCAGCCAACGGCCGCACCCTGGGGCGCTACAAGCAGCTCGAAGGGACCACCGACTCCGAGATCCGTCGTGGCCAGCGCCTGTTCGCAGGTGGCTTGAACCTGAACGCCAAGCGCCCTGCCCTCACCGACGTTGCCGTGCGTAAGGCGATCTTCACCGCCGTCGACCGCAAGGCCATCCGCGATGTCCGCTTCAACGGCCTGAACTGGTCCGAAGAGAGCTCAGGTTCCATGATGCTCATGCCGTTCTCCGAGTACTACCAGGACAACTACCCCGTGAAGGACACCGGAGCAGATGCAGCCAAGAAGGTCTTGACCGACGCTGGCTACACGGCCAACGACAAGGGCATCATGGCGAAGGATGGCGTCCCGGTCGCCTTCAAGATCACCAACTTCGGTGACGACCCCACTACCGCTGCCACCTCCCAGACCCTGCAGAAGCAGCTCCAGGCCGCCGGCATGGATGTTTCCATCGACCAGCGCGGCGACGCTGACTTCGGCAAGGTTGTTGGCTCACGCGAGTTCGATGTCACCATCTCCGGGTACACCGTTGGCCCGGACGCTACCGACGCTGTGAAGCAGTACTACGACTCCGAGACCAACGAAAATGGCTTGGGCGACGCTGAACTTGATGCCGAGATCAAGCGACTTTCGAGCATCGCGGATGACGCCGAGCGCAACAAGGCCGCCATGGAGGTAGAGAAGAAGCACATGGAGAAGTACTTCTCCATGGGCGTCGTGATGAACGGCCCGGAGATCCAGTTCGTGCGCAAGGGTCTGGCCAACTACGGCCCGTCCCTGTTCCAGAGCCTCTCCAACGTTCCGGACTGGACCACCCTCGGCTGGGAAAAGGGCGCCAAGAAGTAGCCTCCCCGCTGTAGTTGTCCAAGATGTAGTTTCCAGAAGGCCGGGAACATCCCCAACCTGTTCATCGGGTCGGGGAGGTTCCCGGCCTTCGCCGTCCCCACGCTCTCTCACGTCCCGCGTGCTTGGGTCGGACGCTCTCTCACCCGGTGATAGAGGGTTGGCGTGAAAGGGCTATTACGTGAGAGAGGGTCGGTAGCCTAGGGTCATGACTTCCCAGCCGATCCGTACCGCCGTGGCAGGTTTTGGCCTGTCGGGCAGCGTCTTTCACGCGCCCTTCATTGCCAGCAACCCTGCATATGAGCTTGCCGTCATCTCCACCTCGGACGAGTCGCGCCAAGCCAAGGCCAAGGACCGCTACCCGCAGGCCACCATTGTCAGCACGCCGGAGGACATCCTGGCGCTGGCTGACCAGCTGGACCTCATCGTCCTGGGCACACCGCCCGCAACCCATTTCCCGCTCGCGAAAGCCGCGCTGGAAGCCGGGCTCGACGTCGTCGTGGACAAACCGTTCACGGTCCGCAGCGCCGAGGGCGAGGAACTGATCCGACTGGCAGCGAAATTGGGCCGTGTCCTCACCGTGTACCAAAACCGGCGCTGGGACGGCGACTCGCTCACCGTCAGGAAATTGCTCGACGCCGGAACACTGGGGACAGTGACCAGATTCGAGGTGGGAATGGAGCGTTGGGCGCCGGAGATCGCCAAAGCCTGGAAGGCCAGTGCTACTGCGGAAGACGGCGGCGGTGTCCTGTTCGACCTCGGCACCCACGTTCTGGACCTGTGCCTGCAGTTCTTTGGTCCAGCCACCGTCACCTACGCGGAAATCCAGGCGCGCCGTCCCCAGGAAAGCGTCGATGACGATGTCTTCCTGGCACTCCGGCACCAGTCCAGCGTGGTCAGCCATGTCACCATCAACCTGACCAGCCACCTGCACGGCCCGCGCTTCCGCGTCCTCGGCACCGAGGGTGGCTTCGTGAAGTTCGGCGCCGACCCCCAGGAGCCCTACGTGCTGGGAGGCGGGCTCCCTACGGACGCGCGGTACGGCGTCGAACCCGCAGAAAACCATGGCACGCTGGAACTGAACGGGCAGCGCATCCAGGTCCCCACAGAGCGTGGCGCCTACCCCGAGTTCTACCGGATTCTGGCGGAAAAGCTCGACGACGGCGGCACAGCCTCGGCGCTTCCCTTGCCTGTTGATCCGGACGGCTCCGTTGCGGTGCTGAAGCTGATTGAGCAGGCTAGGACGCTGGCGTAACGTCCGCGCTGGCAACCAGCGAGTAGATGGCCTTGAGGTCGTCGTTGCCTTCAGTGGGCTGGCAACTGCCCGTCAGCTGGACAATATCCGCTGCGGTCTCGTGGTGAACTACCGTGACGGCGGTGAACTGGGCCAGCGAGCCGGCCTGCGGATGCGTGTAGCGTGCTTCGCGTACGTGCCAATCCCGGCCATTGATCACCACCGGCTCCGTGCCCAGCAGAACTGCATCCGGCAAGGCGTCCAGGAACGAGTCCACGGACGCGGCGATGTCCTGGAGCTGATAGCCGGGCAAGCGGCGCGACACGGAAATCACCACATTCGCCGTGTAGCGTCCTTCCGCAGCGGGTGCCATCAGGGCGCCCACCGCATCGGGGACAACTTGCTGGGACCATCCCGCGGGCGCGTTGAGTTTGATGGAGGGGTAGGCGGGGAACTCGGCGGATGGGAAAACCTGGTGCGATGTCATGGGAGCCCTTTCGGAGCGCTGTCAGTGCAGGAAGCTATTTGCTGAGGAAGTCGACGAACCCGGTTACTGAATCAACGAACCCGGACGGGCTGATGGTGATCTGGCCACCTGCTCCCAGTCCCAGCTCCGCAGTGATCTTGGCACCCGCGCCGAGGGTCAGTCCGTCTTCGTCCATGGAAGCCGTAAAGAAGTGACCCTCCCCGGCTCCGGCGGCAACTGTTGCGTTGAGGGTCAGCGTCTGGCCCAAAACTTCGACGTACCGGCTCCCGGTCAGTTCCGCTCCGGCACCTGCGCTGAAGGCTGTACCGGTTGTCTCGCTGCCCTTGACGCTCAGCTCGCCTTCGCCGGCGCTTGCCCAGGCACCGGCGCGCAGTTCTCCGCCCTGCCCCAGGGAGAACAGCCCTCCGGCGAAGTCGGTCTTGTTATCCATCGTGACCTTCTGACCGGCAAAACCCTCACCGCCCGCAGAAAACAGGAATGGGCTGGTCGCTTCGGCGTGTGCGCTGGCCTCTACTCCGGTCATCATTCGCGTGGTAGAGGTGTTGGTGACCCAGCCATCGAAGAAGTCGGACCGCACGGTGGTGGTGTTCTCGGCCCCTGCAAAAGCTTCGCCGGTGGCGCTGGCATGGGGGAGCCGCAGCCCGGAGGGCACGCTTGCATCGAACTCGCCGTTGGCGCGCGCTCCGATGAATGTTTCGTTGGTGACAGTGGTGTCCACCGGCCCGTATCCGGATTTCGCTGTCCACGTCATCTCACCGCCAGTGGACGCATCACCGGAGCCACCAATCGCGATTCCGCCCGGCCCCATGGATCCGTGCGTTTCGCCCGATGCCTGACTGTCGAATCCGCCCTTGCCTTCCACAGTGACCGGACCGAAGGTGGTGGGATCAAAAGTGAACCCCAGCGGCCCTGAGGGGCTTCTGCCCTTTCCGTCACCAAGCCCCCGTCCCGCCCCGCCCAGCGAGGCTTGCTCCTGCTGGTCGGCATTGAGTTTCAGGGCGCGGGCGTTGTCCTTGAGGCAAACCGCTGCCGCACCGAGCCGTCCGTACAGCTGGCTGTGCCAGTTGCTGCGGAATTGCTCGGCATCGTTTCCCCGCCAATAGTGGCCATTCTGGATGAGCACATTGAGCTGCTGTTGAAGTGTGGTGATCTTCTCAGCTTCGGAGTCCATCACTGCCGAGAGTCGGCGGAGATCACCGACGTCGGCGCCTACCAGTCCCTGCCCCATTATGTACTCAGCCCCATCACGTATCCCCTGAACGTAGCGACATTGGTAAAAACCTGCGGACCAGTCGTGGCACCAGGCGTCTCCCGAGCATAACTACTGCGGAACAGGGCTGCCATGGGGAGAACTACCGGGGTGGATAACGTTGCGGGTTAAACCGCGACGGCGGGGTGCGGCTTCGTGTGGAAGCCGCACCCCGCCGTCGTGTTTGTTAGGCCTTGGAACTACGCGGAGACCAGGGTGTGCCAGTCGTTGACGAGGGGCAGGTTGTGCGCCTCGGAAACGGAGTGGTGTGCCACGTGGCCGGCGGCGATATTGAGGCCGGCAGCCAGCGCGGGGTCGCGGTCGAAGGCAGCCTTGACGCCCAGGTTGGCCAGTGCCACGGCGTAGCGCAGGGTGACGTTCGTCAGTGCGTACGTGGAGGTGTTGGGAACAGCGCCAGGCATGTTGGCAACGCAGTAGAAGATCGAGTTGTGGACCTTGTACGTCGGTTCCTGGTGGGTGGTGGGGTGCGTGTCCTCGAAGCAGCCGCCCTGGTCAACAGCGATGTCCACCAGGACCGAGCCCGGCTTCATGCGGGCAACGAGCTCGTTGGTGACCAGTTTGGGAGCCTTGGCGCCCGGGATCAGGACGGAACCGATGACGAGATCTGCATCGATGACTGACTTCTCGATCTCGTAAGCGTTGGAGGCAACGGTCTTCAGGCGGCCCTGGTAGAGGGCGTCGAGTTCACGCAGCCGGTTGATGTTGATGTCCATGATGGTGACATCAGCACCAAGGCCCAGCGCCATGGCAGCGGCGTTGGTTCCTGCAACGCCGGCGCCGAGGACAACAACCTTGGCCGGGCGGACACCCGGTACGCCGCCCAGGAGGACGCCCTTGCCACCGGCGGGAGCCATCAGCGAGGAAGCGCCCACCACGACGGACAGGCGGCCTGCTACCTCGGACATCGGAGCGAGCAGCGGAAGGGTGCGGCCTTCCTGCACGGTTTCGTAAGCGATGGCCGTGACGCCGGAGTTGATGAGCTCGGCGGTGAGCTCGGGTTCTGCGGCGAGGTGCAGGTAGGTGAAGAGGATGAGGCCCTTGCGGAAGCGGTGGTACTCGGCCGCGATGGGCTCCTTGACCTTCATGACCATGTCCGCACGGCCCCAGACGTCGTCAGCTTCGTTGACGATTTCGGCGCCGGCGATCGAGTATTCCTCGTCGGTGATGCCCGAGCCGAGGCCTGCGCCACGCTCAACCAGAACGGTGTGTCCATGGGTGCGGAATTCGTGGACACCTGCGGCCGTGATGGCTACGCGGAACTCGTTGTTCTTGATTTCTTTGGGGACGCCGATGATCATCTGTGGGCTCCATCGTTAGCGGCCTTTTCGGCCGAAAATGTGTTGCGGGCTGTGATTCCAGAATAAATCCGGCTGTGAGGCAGGCGACATGGGTTTTGCCGCGCACAGGCGGAGGCGCCCCGGAAACTCAAGGATCTTCACCTCTGCAGCTCGACATTTGTCGAGCCCTGGAGCGTCAGGTGTCGCCTGCTGTTGGTACGCTTTTCTGATGCAGCAGGACGTGGAACAGATCGTTGAACGCGTGGCGTTGAAGCTGGGCCGCGGCCTGTCCCTCGAAGACCTCGACGGCGTCCTCCTCGCGTACAGCTCCAACCAGTCGCACGCCGACCGCGTCCGCGTGAACTTCCTCCTCAGCAAGCGTGTCCCCAGCGACGTCAGCGCGTGGCAACTGTCCCACGGCATCGCCACGGCGGTGCGTCCCGTCGTCGTTCCCGCCAACGAGGAACTCGGAATGTTGGGCCGCGTCTGCGTGCCGCTCCTGGTGCGCGGCTTCCGCGTGGGCTACTTGTGGGTCCAGCTGGACGTTGAAGAGCAAAGCCCGACGGCGATACTCGCCGAGTTGCCCGGCGTGCGTGATGAGTTGGACCTGTTGGCGGGTTTGCTCCTCGATTCAAACACTGCAGAGTCGGAATTCCGGCGCAGGCGTGAGCAGGAGTTCCTCTCGGCCTGCAGTGGCGAATCGAATGCCGTGGCGGCCGTGGCCGGGTGGAAGGAGATCCAAGGCCGCGGTCCATGGCAACTGGTGACCATCCTGGACGCGGACGGCGCGAGGTCCGACGTCGATCCCCTCGCCGCAACCCTGACGCACCGAACAGCTGCACTGCAGTCCACCATCGGCGTCAACGCTGCGTTGTTCAGCGCCGGAACGGAGACGCATTCCGTGGTCCTGTTTCGAGAGTCCGGTGGTCGGGCGGACCACGCCCAGGTGCTGGTCCACTATCAACTGGAACTCGCCAAGCGCTCCGGCAGGGCGGTGGACCGGGTAATCCTGGGCATCAGCGAGCCGTTCCAGGTGATCCGGCAGCTCGCAGGAGCGTACCGGCAGTCCAAGGTTGCAGCGCAGGCTGCCGCCGTCGATCAACCCCTCGGCGAGCTCGTGGACAGCCGGGCCGTAGGCGTCTATCAGCTCTTCGACCGCTTGCTGGCGCCCGGAGGTTGGGACGACACAGGTTCCGTGCACTTCCGAACGCTGGAGGACCAGGACAAGAACGGCGAACTCCTGCCCGTCCTGGAACTCCTCTATGACAGTGATGGTTCAGTGCAGGACGTCGCTGCCAAACTCCATCTCCACAGGAGCAGCATCTACAACAGGCTCGGCCGGATCCGGCAGCTCATCGGCGCTGACCCGTTGAGCGGAGTGATCCGCGTCGAATTGCACGCTGCCTTGAAAGCCCGCCGCTGGGCCGGCAGGCCGCGGATCTGAGGTTGTCAAGAACAATGAGCAGGCGCCCGGTGCGGGCGCCTGCTCATTGGTATGGTCTTGCTTTACGGGCGCCTCAGCCGCTGGCAGCTCCAGCGGCCCAATCGACGCCGGAACGTGGCCGTCCGGCTGCTGCTGCAGTACCGGCTGTGCCATCCCACATGCGTGGTGGTGCGTGGCAAGCGGGTGCTCATTTGAGGGTGTCCTTTGCCGCGTCAAGGATTTCTTCAAGTGCCGTCCCGGAGGGCTGCGGCGCGGTGGCCGCACTGGGCTTGCCCGAGGGCTTGGGTTTGGTGGTCTGCGTGGGAGTCCCCGTCGGCGTGGGGGTAGGAGCCGGCGTGGGTGTGACCGTCGGTGTGGTTGTGGGCGTCGGCGTCGTGGGTGGCGTGGTGATCGTGTCCGACGGCACCTCGCTGGGTGCCGGCGCCGGCTGGGTGGGGATCGGGCTGGCGGTGGCCGGGTCCGCGGCGATGGTTGACGGCACTGCGGACGGGACCCATACGGGGTCGGCCAAGGAAACTTTCGGGGTGGGAACCGACGACGGCGACCCTGGTGCGGGTGCCTCCGGAACCGTGGCCGGTTGGCCGCCTGCCGACGTCGCAGCAGCTGACGCGGAGGGCGATGATGCCCTTGAGTAGGAGGCGCTGGGCGCGGGAGCCGCGGAGCCTGAATTCCGGTCGGCGCCGCTGGCTTCCTGGGAGGGGGTCTCCTGGCCGAAGAATGGCAGCTCGAGGGCCTGCCCCAGGGTACCGGCTGTCAGGACCAACCCGAGGGCGCCGGCCACCACGGCCATGCGCTGGCTCATGTGTTTGACGGATGCAGCTTTCCGCAGGACCGTATGGGGTTCCCGGCCCGGCGAAGAGCCGCCAAAACCCGACTTGGCGGCCGTGGGCGCAGCTGCCGGTTTGCGTAGGTCCTTGCGGCTCGCCAGTGCTGCCGAGGCCGTTGCGGCCGCCGCGACCTGGGCAGGGGACTTGCCCCGCGGTGGCTCAGTGCGGGCGGACTCGGCCACCACCGGAATGGCGGCAGTTACGGGCTCCGGGGTGTCGGGTTCCTGAGAACCGTGGTTCGGGGCGGCCTGCTGCACGATGGGAATGGCCGCGGTAGGAGGCCCTGGCGTAGTGGAGGCCGGAGCTGCAGCCTGTGCTGCCTCCACGACGGGAATCGCCGCAGTTGCGGGTTCCTCCTGTGCGGCCGTTTCCGGTGCCGGCTGCGAGGCCGGTGCTTCAGGCGCGATCACGGCCCGTGCCGCACGCTCCCGCTCGGCCGCGCGCTCGGCCGCGCGCGCGGCTGCACGCGTGGTGGGTGTTGCGACGGCTGGGATAGCCGCAGTGGCGGCCTCCGGCGTCGTGCTTGTCGTTCCGGGTGCGGCCACAGTGTCTGGCTGCGCGCTGAGGGGGGATCCGCTGGGGTGGGCCCGACGGCGTCCGGTTGGCTTGGTGCGCCCGCGTTCAGTCTCGGCGCGGCGCGGCTGATCCATGGTTGGGGACATGGTGGTTGCCTCTCAACGCCTTCGAGGTTAGCTGTCGGGTTCGGACGAGGCCGTCCGGCCGCCGTAGCGGCTTCACCCCAAGGACTTGGGAAAGTCCGGGAACTTTTGGGTCCCCCGCCTCTGCCGCGGGTCTGGCGGATTCCGGAATGCGGCAGAGCTCGGCGTCATTCCGGAAGCGGCCCAGCGGAGATACGGGTCGCCCTACGACGGTACATGAGCCGGAAAGTAAAGTCACATTAATATAACGGACGGTAGGCCTCCCCGGATGAGAGGGTCCTGGCGCTTAGGCTTCGGGGCCGGCGCTGGGAGCTCCCGGTGCGGCAGCCACCACGGCCAAGATATCCATCGCCTGGGACTAGCTTCCGCGTGCACCGGCAGGTAGACATTGTCTATGGACCTGCCTGTGATGCCACCCGTCTCGCCCATGCTCGCCAAATCCGTTCCGGCCATCCCCGATGTTGGGCACTACGAGCCCAAGTGGGACGGCTTCCGGACCATAGTCTTCAAGGACGGCGATGAGATCATTCTGGGCAGTCGCAACGAGAAACCCATGACCCGCTACTTTCCCGAACTGGTGGAGGCGCTGCGGAAGAACCTTCCGGACAAATGCGTGATCGACGGCGAGATTGTCCTGATCGAGGGCAACCGGCTGGAGTTCGAGGTGCTGCAGCAGCGGATCCACCCCGCGGACAGCCGGGTCCGGATGCTCGCCGAGAAGACTCCGGCGTCCATGATCGCGTTCGATATCCTTGCCCTCGGCGATGACGACCTGATGGGCACTCCCTTTTCGGAGCGTCGGGCCATCCTGGAACATGCGCTCGCCAAGGCGGAGCCGCCCGTTTACGTCACCCCTGCAGTCACGGACCTTGAGCGTGCAAAGGAATGGTTCGTGCAGTTGGAAGGCGCAGGCCTGGACGGTGTGCTGTCCAAGCCCCTGGATGGGACGTATTTGCCCAACAAGCGCGTGATGTTCAAGACCAAGCACGAGCGCACTGCGGACTGCGTGGTGGCCGGCTTCCGCTGGCACAAGACCGCGAAAGTTGTGGGGTCCATGCTGTTGGGTCTTTATAACGACGCCGGCCGGCTCCAGCATGTGGGGGTGGTGGCCTCCTTCCCCATGGCCCGCAGGGAAAGCCTGGTAGCTGAGCTCGAGCCGTATCAGGTTGAACTGGGCGAGCATCCCTGGGGTGAGTGGGCCAGCCAGGGCGACGGAGCCGGCGGTTCCAGGATTCCCGGTGCCCAAAGCCGGTGGAGCGCGGGCAAGGATTTCTCGTTTGTGCCCCTGCGTCCCGAGCTGGTCATCGAGGTGGCCTACGACTACATGGAGGGCGAGCGGTTCCGGCACACCACGCAGTTCAGGCGGTGGCGGCCGGACCGAACGCCGGAGAGCTGCACTTACTCCCAGTTGGAAGAGCCGGCGGATTATGATCTTGGGGAGCTCCTGGGGCTGCCGTAGCTTGGCGCCCGCAGTTGCTTACTCCTCGTGTCCTTGGTCGCTGCTCATGCTGCCCTCGGCCGGCGGGGTTTCTCCCGGAGGCACTCCTCCGCCGGGTTCCAAGCCCGTGACGTTTCCGTCGAGGGGATCGGGGTTGGAGGATGCGGCGGGGTCCTCTTCTTCGTCCTGGCGCAATTCGGGGTCGGCGTTGACGTCATCCTTGGTGGTGGCCGGGGGCGTTGCGGCACCGTAGGGGCCAGTGGCGCCGGTTGCGCCGAAGCCTTGCTCGTCCTTGTTATCTCCAGTGTTCACGATCGGCCCTTTCGTAAGCAAACTTACTAATGCGATGGCTTCGCCAGCCTAGCCGGGACGCGTG
Organism: Paenarthrobacter sp. OM7; assembly: GCF_029873575.1. NCBI lineage: Bacteria > Bacillati > Actinomycetota > Actinomycetes > Micrococcales > Micrococcaceae > Paenarthrobacter > Paenarthrobacter sp. OM7. Next base: position 4,255,890 of record NZ_CP123579.1, on the reverse strand, counting down.
GACTCATCAAGGCGCCTGGCCGTGAAGCGCTGTCGCTGCAACGAAACTCCGGATGGCGTCCGCCACGGCCTGGGGCCGCATGTGTTGCGCTACATGCCCGACGCCGGGGATCTCCACCAAGCGCCCCTGGTCAACGGCCCTCGAAAGCCGAAGCGACCAGTCCGGGCCGGCCACGTTGTCGCGGCTTCCCCTTAGGACCAGCACAGGGACCTTGATACCAGCCAAGCGTTTCTCGGTGGGGTACGTCATCATCACCGGCAGTTCAGTAAGGTACCAGCGCGGACCGCAGCGGAGATAGTCCGACGTGACGATCAAATTGGAGGAGGGGCTTTCGCGGAGCATCCCGTCAAGGAGAAGAGCCACGGACTGGCGCCTCACGTTTTTGTGCCGCGAATCAACCACTGGCCCCATCAGCACCACCTGGCGGACCCGATCCGGTGAATGCAAAGCCGCCTCGATAACAAACTGCGCACCCATCGAATGGCCCACCAAAACGTACGAACCGATGCCGCGGGAAGCGAGGGCCTCCGCAATGAAGGCGCCGTAGTCCTCCACCGAAAGCTGTCGATCAGGCTTTGGAGTCCCTCCAAACCCCGGGAGGTCCAAGGAATAGGTGGGTGCGCTCGCTGCAAGGACTGTGTGCAGCCGGGCCAAATAGCGGTGTGAGACTCCGATGCCGTGAACCAGGACATAGACGGGCCCGGTGGGATCGGCCTCAGAGCCGGCAGCGGGGACAGCGGCAGGCTCAGGCGTGCCCTCAGCCCACAGGATCCGCCCCTTCAATCCCAGAACTTCTACGTCTGCAGACAGCATTGCTGCCGGCCTGCTCCGCGCCCTCATGATGGTGTCCGCCGCAAGAACACCGGAGCCCCGGGGCCACTCAGCTCGTCCTCTGCTATTGGTCGGCCGGACACCGCCAGCAGCAGGGCAATGGCCGGCCCTTCCACAGCAGGGCCATCCCCGTGATCGAAGGATGCATCGGTGGCCACCAGGCGCCAGCCTCCTGCCACCTCCTTGCCTCCGCCCATCTTGGTGCTGGTCCGCACCTGATAGTGCAGGGCAGTGGCCACGTGCGCGGCGGGGTAGTCGCGGCGCATCCCCAGCGGACGGCGGATGTCCTCGCCGTGGACGAACGCCTCCACCAGCCGGGTCCCCAGGCCTGCAGGCGGCCCGGATGTCCGGGAGAGCACGGCTTTCAACTGACTCAGGGTCGTAGCCGGGTCAGGGGTCCTTTCGCGCTCAACACCTACGTCGTTGTCGCGGTCAAAGTTCAGCCGGGAGGCAATCATCCGTCGAATGAAATTAAGGCGCGTGGTTTTGGCGCTGTCGATCACGTGCGCCAGGACATCATGGACGTCCCAGCCAGGGCACAGTGACGGGGTCCTCCATTGGGAGGGCTGAAGTGGTTCAAGGTCCCGGATCAGGGCGCGACGTTCCTCATGCACCACGGGCCACACAACGGAGGGGGAAGTCGAAGCCATACCGCTATTGAACCCCATGCCTACTCCCTTGTGGCGTCGTCTGACCTTGTGGCGTCATCGGATTCGTTGGGGTCGCCTGCCGGGCGTGCCGATTCGGCGGCGGCGGACGCCTCAGCCGCGTCCCGGCGTCGTGCAATTTTTGATTCCGTCCACATCGCAACGGCCACGAACACTGTGCACGCGAACATGAAGGTTGCCACAAAGTTCAATCCCATGGCAGAGCCCAAGGGTGCGGCAAGGGCCATTGCGGCCAACCCGGCCACGATATGCCACCCTTTGAAATTGCCCACCGATCAAGCGTAACCCCGGCTTTAAGGGGTGCCCGCCTGTTGGCTGGGATCGTTGCTTGATCCTTATCACTGTCGACCCTATGAGTCGGCGTCGGCGTCACTTTCGCCGGCTTGGCCCTCCGCCGCGGCAGCCTGTTTCTTCTTCTGGGATTCCAGCCAAGCGATGATGGCAGCTTGCCGGATCCGACGATGTGTTCCGCGGTATTCCACGGGGATCTCGCCGCGGTCGGTCATATTGCGCAGATAGGTGTGCGAGATCCCGGCGAGCTCGGCGGCCTGCGAGGTGGTAAGCATTTCCTCCACGCTGCTGACCGTCACGGTTTCCCCGCGGCCCAGCCTTGCGAGGAGGTCGACGACGGCATCCCTCGCCTCATCAGGCAGGCGGTGGACTGTGCCGTCCACGAACACGGTGATGTCGTCGCTGTCCTGGAGGGAGCGCGCCAGATTCCGGGCGTCGTCGGCGGGGAGTCCTGCGGTGACGCGGGGAGCTATCAATGCCATGGCAGAAGCCTAGCGTGAGCAGTGCGTTTGAAAGCGCTACCCATTTCGATGGTTCGCTGCGCGTTGGGCGACTCCTGCCGTCCAACACGCAGCAAACCATCTAACCGTGACAATCCAGCTAAAACTACTCCGCGTCCAGGTCCGTCTCCAGCAGCTTCACCAGTGCGTCCAGCGCAGCGTCGGCACCGTCACCCTGCGCCCGAAGTACCACGACGTCGCCCTTCGCGGCGCCGAGCGTCATGAGCGAAAGGATGCTGGCGGCGTCGAGCGCGTCATCGGCAGGGGCACCCTGCATGGCGATGGTGACCTCAACCGGCTGCTCGCCTGCGGCCTCGGCGAACAGCGCGGCGGGGCGGGCGTGGAGGCCGGAGCGGCTGGCGATGGTGGCTGTGCGTTCGGGCATGGTTTCTCCTAAGGTCGGAAGTGAAAATTAGAGGCCGAGCTCTTCGAGCACGGGGAGCTTGGCGCGGACCCAGTCGCGGGCCTCGGTGGCGCTGGGCGCGGAAAGGGCCAGGCGGGCGAGTTCCTGCGCCTGCTCCAGGGTCACGGTCTTCAGGACTGTCCCGACGGCGGCCAGCGACCGGGCGGTCATGGACAGTGTGGTGACACCCAGCCCGGTAAGAACGACGGCGAGGGCCGGGTCGGCAGCTGCTTCACCACAAACACCCACGGGTTTGGCGTCACCTTCACGGCCCGAGCTTTCCTGCGCCGCGCCTTCCACGGTGAGCTGCACGAGCCGCAGTACGGCGGGCTGCCAAGGGGTATTGAGTTCGGCGAGGGGGCCGAGCTGGCGGTCGGCGGCCATGGCGTACTGGGTGAGGTCGTTGGTGCCCAGGGAAGCAAACCCCACCTCGCGCAGCACGGTGGCAGCGGTCAGGGCGGCAGAGGGAACTTCCACCATGACACCGGGCGTCCGGATTCCCGCAGCTGCACACAGTGAAGCGAAGCGTCCGGCTTCAGCAGCCGTGGAGATCATGGGTGCCATGACCCACACATCAGCATCGGAATCGGAGGCAGCCCGGGCGATGGCTTCAAGCTGGCGCTCCAGGACCCCCGGCGTGGTGAAGTCGGTACGGTAGCCGCGGACACCCAGCGCAGGGTTGGGTTCGGTGGCGTCCGTGAGGAACGGCAGGGGCTTGTCGGCGCCGGCGTCGAGCGTGCGGAGGACAACTTTCTTGCCCGGGAACGCGTCAAAAACGGCCTTGTACGCTGCGGCTTGCTCGTCCACGGAGGGCTCGGTGTCACGTTCCAGGAAGCAGAACTCGGTACGGAACAGGCCAACGCCCTGGGCGCCCAAAGCGGCGGCCGCCACGGCATCCTTGGCTCCACCAACGTTGGCGAGGAGCGGCACCAAGTGCCCGTCCGCCGTCGTGCCGTTTCCGTCGAATTCGGCGAGGGTGGCTGACGTTTCGGCCCATGCGATGGCAGAAGCCCGGTGCTCGTCAGAGGGCGAAGCCGCCACGAAGCCGGCCGCACCATCGACGTAGATCTCGGTTCCGTCGGCGATGTCGTCAACGCCGTGAGCCGCGACCACTGCAGGCAGGCCGAGCGAGCGCGCGATGATGGCCGTGTGGGACTGCGGTCCTCCACCTGAGGTCACCAGCGCCTGCACCACCGCGGGATTCAGTGTTGCGGTGTCTGCCGGCGCGAGGTCCTCGGCCACCAGGATGAAGGGCGTGTCCGAAGCGGGAATGCCGGGTGCGGGCACGCCGCGGAGTTCAGCCACGATGCGGGCGCGCACATCCAGGACGTCAGTTGCGCGTTCGGCCATGTAGCCGCCCAGGTTGTGCAGCATCTCGGAGACGGACGCGCCGGCTTCCCAGATGGCACGCTCAGCAGAGGAGCCGGCGTTGATCAGCTTCGCCGCCGACTTCAGGAGCATGGTGTCCTTGGCCATGAGGGCGGTGGCTTCGAGCACGGCCTTGCCGTCGCCCGAAGCGCTCTCCGCACGTCCCTTGAGCTCGTCATGGACGGACTGCGCGGCAGCCTTCAAGCCTGCGACTGCGTCTTCCGGGGCAACGTCCGCAGCCAACCGTTCTCCCGACGGCGGTTCGCTCACCGGCTTGGGCATCTGGCGGACGGAACCAATGATGCGGCCAGGGCTTACCCCTACTCCTTGGAAATTCTGCACTGAATCCTCTGTTCCTGCTTGTTGGTTCAGACCCGCCGGCGACGGCACCGGGAGCCTCGAAAACTAGCCTACAAAATTCCTTTGTGAGCCACTTCATATAGCAACGCTATAGGTGCTAGGGTAGCGGTTATGAGTTTCGATGACCAGCTTCCGCCTAAAATTCGGTTGCTTCGCGCAGCTGCCGAGTTGCTGGCGAATTCGGAGGGGTCAGCGGTCTCAACGCGCCAGATCACCAAGCTGGCCGGGGTCACCGCACCAACGCTTTACCACCACTTTGGCGACAAAGAAGGCTTGTTCGACGCCGTCGTTTCAGCCGGATTTGAAGAGTATGTGGCGGGGGAGCGGGATTTTGCGCCGTCCGGGGAGCCTTTGGAAGACGTCCGGCGGATGTGGGATAACCATGTCCAGTTCGGGCTGAGCCAGCCGCATCTGTACCTGGTGATGTTCGGCAACATCAGGCCGGAAAGCCGCCCTGCAATCGTGGCCGATGCTGAAGCGCTTCTGGAGGAAATGCTGAACAAGGCCGCAATTTCCGGTCAGATCAACGTGCCGCCCCGCGAAGCGGCCCGTAGCATCCTGGCGGCCAACGTGGGCGTCACGCTCATGCTGATCGCAGAACCGGTGGAAGAAAGGAACCTCGAGCTCTCAACGATGACCCGGGATTCCATGATTTTTGCCGTCTCCACGGACACCGCCCGTGGCGCCGCAGCGGACGACTCCGGTAAATCGTCCGTGGTTGTTGCGGCAATCGCCCTGAATGCGGCACTGCAGGCCTCACATTCAGACCAACTTTCCAGCTCTGAACTGAAGCTTTTCCTTGAATGGCTTCACCGCATTTCCAGCAGCTCCTAAGGCTGCGTTCTCTCGATCTTTATCGACTGACCCCGCGCCGCCGCGGGACACACGTTAGGAATTCACATGGCAACAGAGACAGTTGCGAAGCCCCGCACCAGCGTGCGCGTTGGTGTTCAGAAGTTCGGAACATTCCTGTCCGGCATGATCATGCCCAACATCGGCGCCTTCATCGCCTGGGGCCTCATCACAGCCCTCTTTATCGAGAAGGGCTGGATTCCAGTCGCTGAACTGGGTGGGTTCGGTACCAATGCCGAGGGCGATCCCAACGTCGGCATCGTTGGCCCTATGGTCACGTACCTCCTGCCAATCCTGATTGCCTACACGGGCGGCCGCATGGTCTATGACGTCCGCGGCGGCGTGGTCGGCGCCATCGCAACCATGGGCGTCATCGCAGGTACGGACGCGCCAATGTTCATCGGGGCCATGATTATGGGCCCGCTGGGTGCTTGGACCATGAAGAAGATCGACGCCCTGTGGGACGGCAAGATCCGCCCCGGTTTCGAAATGCTGGTCAACAACTTCTCCGCGGGTATCTGGGGTGCGCTGTTGGCTTTGGGTGGCTTCTACGGCCTTTCCTGGGTGGTCCAGCGCTTCACTGACGGCGCCGGGGCCGTGGTCGGGTTCCTGGTCAACAACGGCCTGCTGCCTCTGACCAGCATCTTCATTGAGCCGGCCAAGGTCCTCTTCCTCAACAACGCCATCAACCACGGCGTGCTGACTCCGCTGGGTATTCAGCAGTCCCTGGAACAGGGCAAGTCCATCCTGTTCCTGCTGGAAGCCAACCCGGGTCCGGGTATGGGCATCCTGCTGGCGTACATGTTCTTCGGACGCGGTGCGGCCAGGGCTTCGGCCCCCGGTGCAGCGATCATCCACTTCCTCGGTGGCATCCACGAGATCTACTTCCCGTACGTCCTGATGAAGCCCATCCTCATCCTGGCTGCCATCGGTGGCGGCATGACCGGCATCGCTACCCTGGCCATCACCAACTCCGGCCTCGTTGCTCCGGCCGCGCCAGGATCCATCATCGCCGTGCTGGCACAGACTGCCCGCGACAGCTACCTTGGCGTCATCCTGGCGGTTGTCTTGGCCACTGCCGTTTCCTTCCTGATTGCCGCGGTCATCCTGCGCACGTCCAAGAACAAGGGCGAGGATGATCTCTCGGCAGCGACATCCCGCATGGAAGCCATGAAGGGCAAGAAGAGCTCCGTCTCCTCCGCGCTTGTTGGTGACCGCGCCGGCGAACCGGCAGGCTCCCAGCCCGGTACCGTGCTCACCCGCCCGGTCCAGAACATCGTGTTCGCCTGCGACGCAGGCATGGGTTCCAGCGCCATGGGTGCCTCGGTCCTCCGCAACAAGATCAAGGCCGCCGGCTTCCCGGACGTCAAGGTCACCAACTCGGCCATCGCCAACCTCAACGACAACTACGATGTGGTGGTCACGCACCAGGACCTCACAGAACGCGCCCAGCCGCGCACGTCCAGCGCAGTGCACTACTCGGTGGACAACTTCATGAACAGTCCCAAGTACGAAGAGATCGTTGAACTGGTGCGGAGCAGCAACAGCACTACCCCCGCAGCCAGCGCACAGCCCGCGGCCGCAGCAGCCGCCACCCACGGTGCGCATGCCGCTGAACCGGCCCCCGCCGTCGATGGTCAGGCAGCCGGGGGCAAAGGTGTCCTCCTCCGCGAAAGTGTGGTCCTGAACGGCACGGCCACTGACCGTGACGCGGCGATCGACGAGGCCGGAAAGCTCCTGCTGGACCGCGGCGCCGTGGATGTCAGCTACGTCCACGCGATGCACGAGCGCGAGGAATCCGTATCCACCTACATGGGCAGCTTCCTGGCCATCCCGCACGGCACCAACGATGCCAAGGAACACATCAACCACTCGGCCGTGTCCATCATCCGCTACCCAGAGGGCATCGACTGGGGCGGCAAGCAAGTGAAGTTCGTGGTCGGTGTCGCCGGCGTCAACAATGAGCACCTCCACATCCTGTCTTCCATTGCCAAGATCTTCACCAACAAGGCACAAGTTGCCCAGTTGGAGGAGGCCACCACGGTTGACGAGGTCCTGGAGCTGTTCAGAAAGGTCAATGCATAGTGAAGGCAGTCCATTTTGGGGCAGGAAACATCGGGCGCGGCTTCGTGGGGCTGCTGCTTCATGAAGCCGGCTATGAGGTGGTGTTCGCGGATGTCGCGGACGCGCTGATCAGCCAGCTCGCGGTGGCCGGCAGCTACGACGTCCACGAGGTTGGTGAGAATCCAGCGGTCAAGACCGTCACTGGTTTCCGAGCTTTCAACTCCGCATCGCAGGAGGCCGCTGTTGTGGAGGAAATCTCGACGGCGGATGTGGTCACCACGGCGGTGGGGCCGCACATCCTGAAGTTCGTGGCACCGGTGATCGCCCGTGGGCTGGCGGCCCGTCCCACAGACCTGCCGCCTCTCCACGTGATGGCCTGCGAGAACGCCATCAACGCCACGGACCTCCTGCACACGGCGATCCTGTCGGCTTGGGACAATTCCGCAGGTGATTTGGACGCCATCGCGGTTTTTGCCAACACGGCTGTGGACCGCATTGTCCCCAACCAGGCTCCGGGCCAGGGCCTTGATGTCACGGTGGAGACCTTCTACGAGTGGGTCATTGACCGCACGCCGTTCGGTGACAAGGTGCCCACGATCCCCGGCGCCACGTTCGTAGACGAACTGGGCCCGTACATTGAGCGCAAGCTGTTCACGGTCAATACCGGCCATGCTTCGGCAGCGTATTTCGGTTACCAAGCCGGGCTGGAGAAGATCTCCGATGCCATGGCCGATCCGTCCGTGGCCGCGAAGGTCCGGGCGGTTCTGGAGGAAACCAAGGAACTGTTGGTGGCCAAGCACGGCTTTGTCGAGGCCGAGCAGGAAGCGTACGTGCAGAAGATCCTGTCCCGCTTTACCAACCCGCACCTGCCGGACACGGTGGTCCGCGTCGGCCGTGCCCCGCTGCGGAAACTGGGCCGGCATGAGCGGTTCGTTGGTCCTGCCGCGGAGCTCGCTGAGCGCGGTGTCACCCCAGTGGCACTCCTTGAGACGATGTCCGCAGCGCTGCGTTTCGACGACGGCAACGATGACGAAGCCGTGGAACTTGCCACGCTGCTGTCCGAACTGGACGCGGCTGCCGCCGTCGAACGCATCACGGAACTGACGCCGTCGCACCCGCTCTTCCCGGCGGTCCAAAAGCTCGTGGAGGATCGGCAGGCCGAGGCGTAAGCGCCACCCGAAAGTAACAAAGGCTCTCCAGCGGGAGAAAAAAGGGTGACTTCAGTCACAAAATCCCGCTGGAGGGCCTTTCGGTTTTGAAGTTAGCCTCACCTTACTAATAGAGTCAAAAAGCAATTAGGCAACACATCTATGACTTATTAGTGAGTGGAGTACTGGCGTGAAAAAGAGGCTGTCGAGCTACATTGGGGCATTGGCTGCAGGCGCTGCTTTGCTGGCCGTTACGGCCTGTGGAGGCGGGGCAACGGCGTCTTCGCAACCCGAGGAGGCCAGCACCATCACCATCGAGCACGCCCAGGGTTCAACCACCAACGTTCCCGTGAATCCGGCCAAGGTTGTCACCTTCGATCTCGGCGTCCTGGACACCATGAACGCGCTCGGCGTCGAGCCCACCGGTGTTCCCGAGGCCAGCTACCCGGAGGCCCTCAAGAAGTTCTCCGAGGCCAAGTACGCCAAGGTGGGTTCGCTTAAGGAACCCGACTTCGAAGCCGTCAGCTCCGCAGCCCCGGACCTCATCATCGTCTCCGGCCGAACTGCCGGCGCCTATGGGGAACTGAGCAAGATCGCCCCCACCATCGACCTCTCCGTTGATGCGGCCAAGCCCATGGAAAGCTTCAAGGCACAGACCGAGAAGCTCGGCAAGATCTTCAAGAAGGAAGACGAGGTCGCGTCCAAGCTCGCAGAAGTGGACAAGACCGTTGCCGACACCAAGACCAAAGCCGCTTCGGCCGGCAAGGGCCTGATCGTTTTGACCTCCGGTGGCGAAGTCACCGCATACGGCGCGGGCTCACGCTTCGGCATCATCCACGATGTCTTGGGCGTTCCGACGGCCGCTGACGTCAAGTCCGAGGGATCCCACGGCGAGGCTGTCTCCTTCGAATACATCAAGGAAACCAACCCGGACATCCTCTACGTCATCAACCGCGACACCGCGATCGGCACCGCAGGCTCCACTGCCAACCCCATCCTGGACAACGAGCTCGTGAAGTCCACCAACGCCGCCAAGAACAACAAGATCATCAACCTGGATCCCGCAGGCTGGTACATCGTGGGCTACGGCCTGAACAACGTCCAGGTCATGGTCACCGCAGTGGCCGACTCGGTCGCCTGACAACCGCTCCACCTGAAATCCTGACGTGACAACTACCGCCGTGCGCCCCACGGTGCCAGCAAGCCGCAACCGGACTGGCGAAACTGCCCGCCTGGTTGCGGCCGCTGCCGTTGTGGTGGTGATCGCCGTGGCCAGCATTTTTGTGGGTGTCAGCGATGTTTCACTGCCCGCTCTGTTGGCGAACGACGCCGGTGCCTGGGAAATCTTCTGGGTCTCGCGGGTGCCGCGCACCGTGGCCGTGGTCCTGGCCGGCATGGCCGTCGCCGTTGCCGGGTTGATCATGCAGCTCATGGCCCGGAACCGATTTGTTGAGCCGTCCACTGTGGGCACCGTGGAGTCGGCGACACTCGGCATCCTGGTGGTCACCGTGCTGGCTCCCGACTCTCCGATTCCCACCAAGATGCTGGTGGCTTCTGTGTTCGCCGTTCTGGGCACAGCCCTCTTCCTGGCGATCCTGCGGCGCCTTCCTGCCCGTAACACCCTGCTGATTCCGCTGGTAGGCATCATGCTGGGTGGCATCATCGCAGCCGTCACCACATTCTTCGCTTACCGCTTCGATCTCCTCCAGACCCTGAGTAACTGGATGATCGGAGACTTCTCCGGCGTGCTCCGCGGGCGGTATGAACTGCTGTGGATCGTGGCTGTCCTGGTGTTGGTGGGCCTCTTTGCTGCCGACCGCTTCACCGTGGCCGGCATGGGGCAGGACTTCACCACCAACCTTGGTCTGAACTACGCGCGCACCATGCGGTTGGGGCTGATGATCGTTTCGTTGATCTCGGCCGTTGTGGTTACCACGGTGGGTGCCGTGCCGTTCCTCGGCTTGGTAGTGCCCAACATTGTGTCCCTGCTCTTCGGGGACAACCTCCGCCGGGCTGTTCCCTGGACGGCGTTGTTCGGAGCAGCGTTCGTGCTGGTCTGCGACATCATCGGCCGGACCATCCGGTTCCCCTACGAAGTGCCGGTGGGCATGGTCATGTCGGTCCTGGGAGCCATCCTGTTCCTCTTCCTGCTGTTGAGGAAACGCAATGCCTGAAACACTCCTGACCGCACCCCGCCTGTCCGCCCGCACCCGTTGGCGCGACGCCATCCGAAGCACCCCGCCGGGACGGGTGATCGCCGTGTTGGCGATTGCCGCCGTCGTGCTTGTTGCCGTTTTCCTGACCATCGACCTCAAGGGCAACATCGCCTACGTCCTGCCGCGGCGGGTTATCAAGGTTTCGGCAATGCTCTTGGTGGCCGCGGCGGTGGGTGTTTCCACGCTGCTGTTCCAGACCGTCACGGCCAACCGGATCCTGACGCCGTCCATTATGGGCTTCGATTCGCTGTACATCCTGGTGCAGACGGCGCTGGCGTTCGTGGCGGGTGCTGCGACGCTGGCCACGGCTCCGTCCACGCTTAAGTTCGGGCTGGAAATCGTACTGATGGTGGGGTTCAGCGTGCTCCTTTACCGGTGGATGTTCACTGGGGCCACGCGATCACTGCATTTGCTGTTGCTGGTGGGCATCGTCCTGGGGACGCTGTTCCGTGGCTTCTCCTCCCTGCTGCAGCGGCTCATGGAGCCCAGCGAATTCATCATCCTCCAGGATCTGTTCTTCGCCAGTTTCAACAACGTAGACCCGGGACTCCTGGGTGTTTCTGCGGTGCTGATCGCCTTGGTGTGCGTTGGGGTGTGGCGGATGCGGCACACGCTGGACGTGCTGGCGCTGGGCCGGGAAGTGGCCATCAACGTGGGCGTCGACCACAAGCGCGTGGTGATGCGGGTGCTGCTCGCGTGCTCGCTGCTGGTGGCGGTTTCCACCGCCCTGGTGGGGCCGGTGACGTTCTTCGGGCTGCTGGTGGTCAGCCTCGGTTACCAGCTCTGCCGCGGTTTCCGGCACGCTTGGCTGCTCCCCATGGTGGTCCTGATTGGCGCCATCGCCTTGGTGGGTGGCCAGTTGCTGCTGGAACGCGTGTTTGGGTTCGCCACTGCCCTCAGCGTGATCATCGAGTTCACCGGCGGCATCCTCTTCCTTTACCTGTTGCTGAAAGGCTCACTGAAATGATTGGGAAGTGCCCATGATTACCGTCCGGAACGTGACCAAGCGCTACGGCGGCACCACCGTGCTGGACGACGTCACCTGCGAGATCCCCCGCGGCGGCATCACGTCCATCATTGGACCCAACGGTGCGGGCAAGTCCACTCTGCTCTCCCTGATCAGCCGCCTCCAGCCCATGGACGGCGGGGGAGTGTCGGTGGCTGGCTTGGATGTCACAGCGACGCCCAGCAAGGAACTGGCCAAGACCATGGCCATCCTGCGGCAGGAAAACCACCTGACCATGCGGCTCACGGTCCGCGACCTCGTGGCTTTCGGCCGCTTCCCGCACAGCGGCGGCCGGCCCACGGTGGAGGATCTTGAGCACGTGGACGAGGCCATCCGGCAGTTGGATCTGACGTCCATGGCTGACAAGTTCGTGGATGAGCTGTCGGGCGGGCAGCGTCAGCGCGCGTACATCGCAATGGTCTTGGCGCAGGACACCGAATACTTGCTGCTCGATGAACCGCTCAACAATCTGGACATGAAGCACTCCGTGGAAATGATGCGGCTGCTGCGCCGGCTGGCCGACGAGCTCGGAAAGACGATTGTCCTGGTGGTCCATGACATCAACTTCGCGTCCTGCTACTCGGACACCATCCTGGCCATGAAGGACGGCCGGCTCATCCATCAGGGCACGCCCTCGGAGATCATGCGCGCCGGGATGCTGCACGACGTTTACGACATCGACATCCGCATTGAGGAAATCGACGGGGACCGGATTGGCGTGTACTTCGCCTGACCCTCGCTCACCTTTCGCGGGGTGGGGCCGGACGCTCTCTCGCTTGCATCAAGAAAGCCCGACGTCGGCACCGAGGGTGGGTGCCGACGTCGGGCTTTAATTTTGAAGCGTTAGCGCGCTTCCGCGGTTTCGGCCTCGGACATGGCCTTCCATTCGGCCACGCGGGCCTGGTGGAGCGGGGACTTGCGGACCACGGCGTAGGCGATACCGAGGATCGCGAACCAGATGGGCGTCACCATAAGCGCGGTGAGCGTGTCCGGCTGCGTGGTGAGCGCCCAGACGAGGAACGCGAAGAACGCGAAGACAACCCACACCATCGGGATGCCGCCGGGCATCTTGAACGGCGAGGCCGCGTGCTGCCCGGGCCGGCGCTTGCGGTACACGAGGTAGCTGGCCAGGATGATGGACCAGACGAACATGAAGCAGACGGCGGATACGGTGGTCACCATGTCGAACGCCACGCCAACGTCCTTGCCCGCGTAGAGAAGCGCGACGCCGGCCAGCAGCAGGACGCAGGAGAGGAACAGTGCGTTCTGGGGTACTTTGCGGGTGGACAAGCGGCCGAAGAGCTTGGGTGCGTCGCCGTCGTTGGCCAGGCCGTAGACCATGCGGGACGTCGAGTAGATGCCCGAGTTGGCCGATGACATGGCCGAGGTGAGCACTACGAGGTTGACCACGGTGGCTGCCATGCCCAAACCGGCCAAGGAGAACATGGCAATGAACGGGCTCTGGCCTGCCTTGAATTCGGTCCACGGCGTGACGGACATGAGGATGATGAGTGCGCCTACGTAGAAGAGCATCACGCGCAAGGGGATGGCGTTGATGGCGCGGGGCAGGTTGTGCTCCGGGTTCTTGGTTTCGGCTGCTGCGGTGCCAACAAGCTCGATGCCCACGAACGCGAACACGGCAATCTGGAAGCCGGCCACGAAGCCCATGAATTCCTTGGGGAAGAATCCGCCATGACTCCACAGGTTGGTGAAGCTGGCCGTGCCTGCGTTGGACTGGAAACCAGTGAAGATCATCACCAGGCCCACAACGATGAGCGCCACGATGGCGATGATCTTGATGAGGGCGAACCAGAATTCGGTCTCGCCGAACGCCTTAACGGTGGGCAGGTTCAGGAGGAGCAGGATGATGATGGTGGCGATGCCCGGGATCCAGAGTTGGATTCCCGGCCAGAGTTCGTTGGCGTAGCCCGCGATCGCGATGACGTCTGCCACGCCGGTGACTACCCAGCAGAACCAGTAGGTCCAGCCCGTGAAGAAGCCGGCCCAGGGGCCAAGGAGGTCGCCTGCGAAGTCGCTGAAGGACTTGTAGTTCAGGTTGGAAAGCAGCAACTGTCCCATGGCCCGCATGACGAAGAAGAGCATGAAGCCGATGATCATGTACACGAAGATCACAGAGGGCCCGGCGACGGAAATGGTTTTGCCGGAGCCCATGAAGAGGCCGGTTCCGATGGCGCCGCCGATGGCCAGGAGTTGGATGTGGCGGTTGCTGAGCGAGCGTGACAGGTGGGGCTCGCTGTCCCTGCTGGAGGCGCGGAGCTGCCCCTGTGTTGTCTGGTCGGACATTAGTTCAAGAACCCTTCGAAGGATCCGCCATAATAGTGACGGCCGTTACAAATCTGTTCGATAAAGCTATAGCTAATGCCTGACGAATGGCGAATCGGTCTGAATGGCGAAAGCTCCCGCCCTGATGAAGGGGGAGCTTAGGCCTTTGTTGGGCGCTGGTCCTTATGCTGCGGTGACTAGGCGATCTGGCGCTTGTAGGCGGCAGTGGCAAAGGCGTAGGAGACAACCAGGATCCCCAAGCACCATGCGAGGGCTACCCAGATGTCGCCGCCCACCGGACGCTGCGCGAAGAGATCCTGGATGGTGTTCACAATGGAGGTGACCGGTTGGTTCTCTGCGAACCAGCGGACCGGGCCCGGCATGGTCTCCGTCGGGACGAAGGCCGAGCTGATGAATGGCAGGAAGATCAGCGGGTAGGAGAACCCGCCGGCGCCATCCACGGACTTTGCCGAAAGCCCCGCGATAATGGCAATCCATGTCAGTGCCAGGGTGAACAGCGCCAGAATTCCCGCGATGGCCAGCCAATCAAGTATGTTGGCCGACGTCCGGAACCCCATGAGGAGCGCCACCAGCACAATGATCACCAGCGAAAGTCCGTTGGCCACCAAGGACGTCAGCACATGTGCCCACAGAACCGAGGAGCGCGCAATCGGCATGGACTGGAACCGCTCAAAGATGCCACTCTGCATATCCGTGAACAACCGGACTGCCGTGTAGGCGATGCCCGAAGCGATGGCGATCAGCATGATGCCGGGCAGTAGGTAGTTCACGTAGTTTTCAGTGCCGGTCTTGATGGCGCCGCCGAAAACGTAGACGAACAGCAGCATGAGCGCGATCGGTGTGATGGCCGTGGTGATGATAGTGTCCACGCTGCGGAAGATGTGCCGCATGGAACGGCCCAGCAGCACGGACGTGTCTGCGAAGAAATGGGTATTCATGACTTGTCCTTTACTGACTCGTTACCAGCCTTTTGGGAGCCGGTGCCGGTGCCAACCAATGTCAGGAAAATGTCCTCCAGGCTCGGTTGTTTCTCGACGTATTCGATCTTGGCCGGCGGCAGGAGTTGCTTCAGCTCGGCCAGCGTGCCGTTGGCGATGATGCGGCCCTCATGAAGGATGGCGATCCGGTCTGCCAGTTGCTCGGCCTCATCGAGGTACTGCGTCGTCAGCAGGACCGTGGTCCCCTGATGGGCGAGGTTCTTGACGATCTGCCACACCTCAAGCCGCGCCTCCGGATCGAGGCCCGTGGTCGGCTCGTCCAGGAAGATCACCTTGGGGTTGCCGATCAGGCTCATGGCGATGTCCAGCCGGCGACGCATGCCGCCTGAGTAGGTTGCTACCTTGCGTGCCCCGGCGTCGGTGAGGCTGAACTGGGCCAACAGCTCGTCCGCGATCTGTGCCGGGTCCTTGAGATGGCGCAGCTTCGCCACCAGGATCAGGTTCTCCTTCCCGGACAGGACCTCATCCACTGCGGCGAACTGTCCGGTCAGACTGATGGACTGCCTCACCTGGAGCGACTCGGTGGCAACATCAAAGCCCTCGACGGCGGCATGCCCGCCATCCGCTGTGAGCAGCGTGGAGAGGATCTTCACCATGGTGGTCTTGCCGGCGCCATTCGAGCCGAGAAGGGCAAAAATGCTGCCCGACGCCACCTCGAAGTCAACGCCACGCAGGACGTGGAGATCCTTGTAGGACTTCTCAATGCCCTCCACCCTGATTGCTGCAGCGGTCATGATTCCGCCTCCTTCGCTGTGTTGATGGCCTTGTTAAGGCGATCGCGTTCCTTGTCGATCCAGCGCTTTCCGCCGTAGGCCTGGGCAAAGCTTTCAGCGAATTCGATGGGGTCTTCGCCCACGATTTCGCTGACGGGCGTGCCGTCGATTGCGGCGCGTTCCCAAAGGTCTGCGAGGTCCGTGAACATCTGAACCATGGTGTCGCCCTCGGTGACGCCGCCGTAGTACATCAAGTACCGGTTGAAGGCGGCGGCCACGGTCAGGTAGGGCTCGGGCAAGGAATCCAACCGCGCCTTGGCTTGCTTGTACTGCTTCTTCTGTTCGAGTGATCCGGTGACCAGTTCGATCCATTTTGCTGCCATGTTAATTTCCTTCCTTGCGGAGCTGTTCAAGCCGTTCGGACAAGAAGCTCCAGGTGTTCCAGAATTCATTCAGTTCTTTTTGGCCCTGGGGGTTGAGCGTGTACACCTTGCGGGGTGGTCCTTTTTCGGAAGGCCGCTTTTCAACGTCCACCAACCCCTTTTGTTCGATCCTGACCAGCAGCGCGTAAACGGTGCCCTCAGCAATCTCGGTGAAGCCCTGCTCCCGGAGCAACGTGGTGATCTCGTATCCATACGCTGCCTTTCCGGTCAGGAGGGCCAGCACAATGCCCTCCAGTGTGCCTTTGAGCATCTCCGTCATCTGCTTGCCCATTGGACACCTCCTTTAGTACTCAGTATTACTAGCTACCACTACATAGTAGAACTAAGTACCGGTACTTAGCAATACTGAGTTCTGGTCTAAATGGCATGCTGGGGTGGTGACTGCAGAATCTGGTACCTCGCCCACGTTGATGACCGCCGACGTCGGGCTTGGTGCCTTCAGCCTTCGACGCGCCACCAAAGCCGACCTGCCGCGGATCCTCGCGCTGCTCGCAGATGATCAGCTGGGTGCCACCCGCGAAGATGCCGCCGATTTAGTGCCCTACCAGAAGGCTTTTGACGCGATCGACGCCGACCCGGCCCACCTCCTGGTGGTGGGCGAGCTCGCGGGCGAAGTGGTGGCCACGTTCCAGCTCAGCTACCTGCCCGGCTTGTCCCGTAAGGGTTCCTGGCGTGCCCAGATCGAGGCGGTTCGGGTGTCCGACGTGCTGCGTGGCCAAGGCGTCGGGGCGCTGATGATCGAGTGGGCACTTGAGCAGGCCCGGGAGCGGGGTTGCTCCCTGGTGCAGCTCACCACCGACAAATCCCGTACGGCAGCGCACCGTTTCTACGAGCGGCTCGGCTTTGTAGCCAGCCATGAGGGCATGAAGCTGACGCTCTGAGGGGGACGCGCGCCTGCGGTAGTTTGCTGGACCCGGGATGCGGTTGTTTTCCACATAGGGAGATTTCGGCCTTATGGCGCCCGTAGCCCGCTGGAAAAGTTGGGCCATGGAGAAGATTCGGGAGCGGCCAGCGATTGATTCGGACGCACATGCCCTGCTGTTGGGGTTTCGCTCTGACGGCTCCGTGCCCAGTGTCTCCGCCCTCACAGGGCTGCTGAAGGCTCTTTGCCTCGGGTCGAGCAGCGGTGAGCTGATTGACCAACTGCGTGGTTTGGAGGATATGAAGTCCGCTATCGCAAGTGTCCAGGCCAGGGCGGCCGTAGCCTTCGACCTCGCGCAGCGCCGTGAGCAAGCGTCGGCCGGCATTCCCATCTCCGAGCAAGGGCAGGGCGTAGGGGCGCAGGTAGCGTTGGCGCGTCGCGAATCACCAAGCCGGGGCTCACGTCTCCTTGGGTTGGCGAAAGCGTTGGTGACGGAGATGCCGCGCACCATGGCTGCGTTGGAATCCGGACAGCTCAATGAATGGCGCGCCACTTTGCTCGTGAAAGAGACGGCCTGCCTCTCCTTGGAAGATCGGCGCGTCGTGGACGAGGAACTCGCACCTGACGCAGGCACCTTCGACGGTGTCGGCGACAAAACCCTCATCGCCGCAGCGAAAGCCGCCGCTTATCGGCGCGATCCCCGAACTGTTGCCCAGCGCGCCAGCCAGGCTGCCACGGAGCGGAACGTGAGCCTGCGCCCCGCGCCGGATGCCATGACGTACCTGACCGCCCTGCTTCCGGTCGCACATGGGGTTGCCGTCTATGCTGCGCTCACCCGGAAAGCAGATTCTGTGCGTTCCGCTGGTGAATCACGGAACAGGGGCCAAGTCATGGCAGATACCCTCGTCGAACGCATTACCGGCAGGCGCGGCGGAATCAGTGGAGTCGACCTCGAGATCATCATGACGGACCGTACGCTTTTGCAGGGGGACAGTGAGCCAGCCCGTCTCAAGGGCTACGGAATCGTCCCGGCGGCATGGGCGAGAGCCTTGGTTGGCGCCGGAACAGCCGCGTCGGACGAGTCCCGTGGGGGGTGGCCGTCTGCAACGGGCGATAGTCCGCCGCCAACGAAGGATCCGGAGTTCACTGTCTGGCTTCGCCGCCTCTACACGGTGCCGTCCACAGGGGAGCTCATCACCATGGACTCCAAGGCGCGGCTCTTTCCCCCTAGGTTGAGGCGTTTCATCGAAGTCCGGGACGATACCTGCCGCACGCCCTACTGCGACGCGCCCATTAGGCATATCGATCACATCGTCCCTTGGCAATCCGGTGGCACTACCACCGTGACCAACAGTGCGGGACTCTGCGAAGCCTGCAACCACACCAAGGAAAACCCTGGCTGGGCGGCGCAGCAGTTGCCTGGCGACGTCCACACGTTGGAAATCAGCACGCCAACAGGGCATAGCTACCGATCAACAGCGCCGCCCCTCCCAGGGCACAGCCGATCAGTGAAGTTGCCGGACTTCGAATCCGGGGCTGGGCGGGAGAATTTGGCTCAAGCAGACCACTGTATTGACTCTTAGGTTACCTAACTATTAGGATACCTAAATATGAGTTCTTTTGATCCCCGGTTACTTGATCTCGCACAGGAATTTCGCGAGTCACTACGACTCGGCGTCTACATGTTCCGCCGCCTCGATCCTGAAGGCGACCTTACCGCCGCGCAGCTCAGCCTGCTGTCCATGATCTCCGACGGTGGCCTCCGAGTGGGCGACGTCGCCAAGAACCTGGGCATCAAGGTCCCCAGCGCCACCGAGCAAATCATCAAGCTTGAGCGAACCGGCCTGGTCACCCGCCAGCAGGATCCGGACGATTCGCGAGCAGTCCAGGTGGTCATCACCGAAGCCGGGGCGTCCGCCGTCGAGTCTGCCAATCAGCGGCGCAACGCCATGGTGGCCGAACTGCTTCAGGACCTCAGCAGTGAGGAAATCGAGCGTCTCGCCTCGGCATTGCCCGTGATCGCCAAGCTCAACAGCTCGTTCCAGAACTAAGAAAATCCAGCACCACCAGAAAACCAGCACCGACAAGGAGCCATTGAATGTCACGCCAGTTGGCTGACGCTTCAGCAAGCGCCGAAACAACCCTCGAAACCACGCTGGAGGCTGAAAAAGCCTCCTTCCTCAAGCAGCCAAAGGCCGTGTGGGCCACCGCGCTCGCCGCCGTTTTTGCCTTCATGGGCATCGGCTTGGTGGACCCCATCCTGCCGGCAATTGCCAAAAACCTTGAGGCGTCCACCAGTGAAGTGTCGCTGCTGTTCACCAGCTACTTCCTGGTGACGGCCATCGCCATGTTGATCAGTGGTTTCGTGTCGTCAAGGATCGGTGGCAAGAAAACGCTGCTGATCGGCCTGGCTATCATCGTGGTGTTCGCATCGTTGTCCGGCTTTTCCGGCAGCGTTGAACAATTGGTCGGGTTCCGTGCCGGCTGGGGTCTCGGTAATGCCCTGTTCGTTGCGACAGCCCTTGCCGTGATTGTCGGTGTGGCCAGCGGTGGAACCGGTACGGCCATCATCCTTTACGAAGCAGCCCTGGGCCTGGGTATCTCGCTCGGCCCACTGTTGGGCGCACTCCTGGGCGGGTGGCAGTGGCGCGCCCCGTTCTTTGGTACCGCGGTCCTCATGGCGGCAGCCTTCGTGGCACTTCTGGCCCTCCTGCCAAAGACGCCCGCCCCGGCAAAGAAGTCCCGCTTGCGTGACCCGCTCCTGGCATTGGGCCACAAAGGACTCCGCACCACAGCAGCCAGTGCGCTCTTCTACAACTACGGGTTCTTCACCATTCTTGCCTTCACACCCTTCATCCTGGGCATGGACGCTTACGGAATTGGGGGAGTGTTCTTCGGATGGGGTGTCGCAGTCGCCGTATTCTCGGTATTCGTTGCTCCCGTTCTGCAGAAGCGCTTTGGCGCCGTGAAGGTCCTGACCGGCACGCTGCCTGTCCTCATGCTTGACCTGATCGGGCTGGGACTTGCTGCGGGGCAGTCGGTGACTACCGTCGTCGTGCTTGTCATCGTGGCGGGAGCCCTGCTGGGCATCAACAATACGGTCTACACGGAACTGGCCATGGGCGTTTCTGATTCGCCACGTCCGGTTGCTTCCGCGGGCTACAACTTTGTGCGCTGGATGGGCGGTGCACTGGCTCCCTTCGCGGCTGCGCAGCTCGGTGAGCACTTCGGACCGCAGGTTCCGTTCTTTGCCGGCGCGCTGGCCATGGTGATCGCGATCGTCATCTCCGTCAGTGGTCGCGGGTACCTGACATCGCACGAGCCACACCTCGTGTAGTGGCCTGCGCCTCAACGAAAATCCCAGACACGGAAAGGCCCGGCGGAATCAATCCGCCGGGCCTTTTGTGCGTCTATTTGGGTTCGTCGGAAGCGACAGGCAACGGCGCCACTGGCGCGCCTTTGGGAACGAACAACGTTTCGGCCTGCTCCAGCGACATGCCGTTCGTCTCAGGAACCTTGAACATTACAAAGAAGAACGACGCCGCAGCGAACGCAGCGTACATGGCGTACGTCAGGGGGAGTGAACCTGCTGCCATGATGGGGAAGCTGAGCGTAATGGCGAAGTTCGCGATCCACTGAGCGGCGGCAGCAAGGCCGAGTGCGCGGGCGCGGATGCGGGATGGGAAGATCTCACCCAACAGCACCCACACGAGCGGACCCCACGAGGCGCCGAAGCTGATCACGAACACGTTGGCGGCAACCAGGGCAACAGGGCCCCAAGCGCCGGGAAGAGTAATCTCCGAGCCGGAACCGGTTGCCGAAGAGAAGGCCAGCGCCATGACGCCCAAGGAAGCAGCCATGCCGATGGAGCCGGTGAGCAGGATGGGTCGTCGTCCAATGCGGTCCACCAAAGCGATAGCCACGAGGGTCACCAGGATGTTGGTCACGGATGTGGCGACGGAGATCGTGAGGGAGTCCTTTTCCTGGAACCCGACAGCCTTCCACAGCGTAGTGGAGTAGTAGAAGATGACGTTGATGCCGACGAACTGCTGCAGCACGGACAGGATGATGCCGATCCACACGACTGGCAGCAGGCCGAACCTGTTGCCGCGCAGGGAGCCCTTCTTGGTGGACAGCTTTTCCTGCTGGATGGATTCGCGGATCTCGCGGATGTGCCGCTCGATGTCGTCGCCGGGGATCAGCTTGTTGAAGATGGTACGGGCCTGGTCTTCCTTGCCGTTGAGCACCAGGAAGTGAGGGGACTCGGGCAAACGGTAAGCGATCCAGCCGTAGACGGCCGCCGGAAGGGCGCAGGCGATAAACATCCAACGCCACGCCTCGATACCAAGCCACAGTGTGCCGCCGGCGCCGCCTGCCGAGTTGGCAAGAACTGCGTCAGAGAGCAGCGCAGCGAAGATGCCTGTGGTGATGGCGAGCTGCTGGAGCGAAGCCAGACGCCCGCGCACGTGGCGGGGCGAAATCTCGGAGATGTAGGCGGGAGCAATGACCGAGGCAAGGCCGATGCCCAGACCGCCGACGAGCCGCCAGAAAATCAGGTCCCATACGCTGAAGGCGAGGCCCGTGCCGACGGCGCTCACCAGGAAGAGCAGGGCGCCGATCTTCATGGCCGGGATGCGTCCGTAGCGGTCGGCGATCTTGCCGGCAAAATAGGCGCCGGCGGCGCACCCCAGCAACGCAACAGCAACGGCGAAGCCGGTTAATGCCTCGCTCATGACGAACTCGTCCGCCATCGCGTCCACGGCGCCGTTGACCACGGAGGAATCGAAGCCGAAGAGGAATCCGCCCACCGCGCCGGCGACGGCCAGGCCGATCACTTTCCGCGAAACGGGGGGCGCGCCTTCGGTGCTGGAACTGGACATGGGTCTCCCTTGGGGAATGGTGTTGTGGGAGCGAGGTGCGGGACGTCGTCGGCTGTTCCGACGGGGACGCCGGTGCACTCGCGCTACACAGTGTGGCACGTCATATCGCTCCAGTTCCAGTCAAGTGACCGACGTGACATGCATTCAGGTAATTAACGTATGTGCGCCTGTTTGGTGGCTGTGTGTTTGCTGGGCGGCTCCTCCGAGTGCCCTTTGGTCCGAAAAAGGGCGCTATTGGCGGAACTACTTGAACGCAATGCGCGACGACGGGCCGTCCCCTTATGGGGCTAAATGACGCCCCGCCGTCGCCACCTTCCGGACGTACCGGCAGCGTTAGGAGAACTCCTTAAGTGCTTCAGTCAGGAGGGCCCCTGGAGCCCCAAGGCGTGCGTGCACCCCGGTCGAGGCGATCAGTTCGCCACCGATGACTACCTGCGTGACATCACTCGCCGTCGCACTGAAAGCCAGTTGCATGGGCCGGGATCCCGCGGTCCGGGTGGAGGCGGGATTGATGACCATGATGTCGCAGACCCCACCCACTTGAAGGGCCTGCGGGGCTACGGGGGTGGCCATGGAACGAGTGGCTCCTTCAGTGGCCGCGCCCAGCAGTTCCCCGGGCGAAAACCTTCCGCGCTGCCCGCTGCCCAGCCGTTCCCCATGTTCCAAGGTGCGCATTTCAATCCAGGGGTCGATCACTGCATGCTGATCAGTGCCCAGGGCGATGGTGGCTCCGGCGTCGCAGAGTTCCCGGGCAGGGCCGATCCCATCTGCGAGATCGGCTTCCGTGCTCGGACACATCACCACGGTGGTGGATGCTCCGCCGAGCAAAGTTATGTCTTCCTGAGTCAAGTGCGTGGAATGGACAGCTGAAAGTCTGGAAGACAAGAGGCCGTGGCGTTCCAAGAGTCCGGTCGGAGTGGTGCCATAGGCCGCCATGCATGCGTCATTTTCAGCGGGTTGTTCGCTCAGGTGGATGTGAAGCGGAATGTCCCTGGGCAGATGCTTGGCAACGATCCTCAAGGCCTCTTCCGGCACCGCCCGGACGGAATGCAGGGCAGCGCCGACGCCCACCACGTCGGGCGGAAACTCCTCTGCTATCGCAGTCCGAAGGGAAGCCAGCCGGTCCAGCCAGGCCTGTGCATCCGCGTCCCCGAACCTGGCTTGGTCGGGACTCAGGGGGGTGCCAATTCCGCCCGTCAGATACAGCGTGTCCAGAAGGGTCAGGCGGATCCCGGCAGACACGGCCGCCCGGGCAAGGGCCAGCTCCATGGCATGAGGCTCCGCATAGGGCGTGCCTCCGGGTTGGTGATGAACGTAGTGAAATTCGGCCACGCTGCTGAATCCGCTGACCACCATTTCGGCGAAGACGGCAGTGGCAAGCTTCTGGTACTTCTCCGGAGTCAGCTCGGACGCGCTCCGGTACATTTGCTCCCGCCACACCCAGAAATCTCCATGTCCATCATGGGTTCTTCCGCGAAGGATCCTGTGGAAGGCGTGGGAATGCGCATTGGCTGCTGCGGGAAAGGCGACGCCCGCCAGAGTTGTGTCACCGGGCAGGGGCTCAACGCCGGTGTGGATGGCAGAGATGCGGCCATTGCTGGTTTCGACGCGTACGCCGGTGGCAACCTCTGGAAGTCTACGGCCGCCGTCGCTGTTGCCGTCGTCGCTTGTGGTGATGGCGGTCTCGCACCAGAAGGCGTTCACAGGAGTCCCTCCAAAACATCAGCGAGCGCGACGGCACCGGCTGAGGCGTCCTCATCGGCCACGTATTCCTCCGGTGAATGCGAAATGCCGCTGGGATTGCGGACAAAAACCATGGCGGAGGGAACGTAGCCGGCCAGCACACCTGCGTCATGCCCCGCGCCGGTTGCCAGGACGGGTGCGCCTGGCAGTAACTCGGTGATGCGACGGCTTAGGCCGGCATCAAAGTGCACAGTGTCGCTGTACGACTCTTCCGTCAGCGTTACGGTGCAACCTTCCGCGGCTGCGACATCCTGGGCTGCACGGTGGATTCCCTCGATGAGTTGAGCAGTCACGGCGTCGTCGGGATGACGGGCGTCCAGCCAAAGATCCACGCGCGAAGCGATGACGTTGGTTCCGCCTGGAACCGGCGTCAAGCGGCCTACGGTGGCTCGGGCGTCCGGCTGCCTGGCTGCCGTTTCGCGAATGGCGAGGACGGTCTGCGCGGCCGCGACCATCGGGTCGGCGCGGTCCGTCATAAGCGTGCTGCCGGCATGGTTTCCTTGACCGCTGACACTGATTTTCCAGCGACCGTGCCCCAGGATGGAACTCCCTACAGCGATGGCGGGGCCATTCTGCCCCAGCCCCTTTCCTTGTTCGACGTGGAGTTCGACGAAGTCGCCGATGCGCGCCATGGCGTCCGGATCCGGGCCCATGTGACGGGGATCCAAGCCGTTGGCGCTGGCGACGTCGGCAAAGGTGTCACCGTTCACGTCCCGCAGGTTCAGGGCCTTGTCAGTGTCTATCGCACCCGTGAGGAGTCGCGATCCCAGGCAGGCAACGCCAAAGCGTGATCCTTCTTCTTCAGGAAAAACGGTGACTGCCAGTGACCTTGGGGGCTGGAGCCCCCGGGATTTGAGGATATCGATGGCGGCCAATGCGGAGGCGACGCCGAGAGGTCCGTCGAATGCTCCGCCGCCGGGTACTGAATCGAGGTGGCTTCCAGTGATAAGTGCGCCCTCTTGGGGTTGGCCCCACCAGGCCCACAGTATCCCGTTGCGGTCCGTCTCGACGTCGAGGCCGCGGTGTTGTGCTTGTTCGACGAACCACTGCCTGAGGTCCAGTTCAGGCGTCGTGAAGACGGCCCTTGAGTATCCTCCGCGCACCGCGTCGCGGCCCACATCCTGGATTGAGGACAAGAGTTGATTGACGGTTTCCACGTTTTCCTCCGATTGAAGACTGCCACCAAGTAAAAACCAGATGCCAACCCATGGCAAGGGTTCGCGCGAGTATTTACACCGCGGAAACATGCCCCGCCCTCCTGCGGGGCATTCGGCGTCATGTAACCGGCCCTGTCTCTCATTTTTCAAAAAACTCTTGCCATTTGATGAAAATTGATTTTTACTAAGTGGCAAGACATGGTGATGTAGACCACTTGAAAGCAGGTCAGGCAGTGGCAGCGGATTCTTCCACCCGAACAGTCGAGAGGGCATTGGCCCTCCTCAGTGCAGTCTGCACTGACGGCTCCATCAGCCTGAGTGACGCAGCGCGAGTGGTTGATCTGTCAGCCAGTACCGCGCTCCGCCTCCTCCGAACCCTCGAAGGCAGCGGATTCGTGACGCGGGATCCCGGGGGCAATTTCCGCCCGGGAGCAAGTGTCATTCAGTTGGGAGCGCTGGCTTTGGGGCAGGAGTCCCTGGTGTCGCTCTGCACGCCGCACATGAAGCGGCTTGTGGCTGATACGGGCGAATCCTGCTACTTGAGCATTCCCGGTGCTGGGGACACCGGAATCTACATCGCCATCGTAGAAGGTACCCGCTCTGTCCGGCACACCAGTTGGGTCGGCAGGAGCATCCCGCTGGAGGGCTCCGCCGCCGGCAAGGTGCTGACCGGCGGGCAGAACGGCCGCGGCTACGCGATTGTGCGGAGCGGCGTTGAAGACGACATCACGGCCGTCGCCGCACCCATTGTGATCGGCGGCCGAACAGTGGCAGCCCTCAGCATCGTGGTGCCCAGCTACCGCTTGGACGAGGCGAAGGCGCAGACATTTGGCGAGGAACTGGTGAAGGTTGCCGACAACATCCTCGTGGAACCCGACGGAAACCATGAAGTGCCCCAGGAAAGCATGGAAAAGAAATGATCAAATTTGAAAATGTCACCAAGGCGTACCCTGACGGTACGGTGGCAGTCGACGGCCTCAACCTGGAGGCTCCCACCGGAAAGTTGACCATTCTGGTTGGTCCTTCCGGATGCGGCAAGACCACTTCCCTGAGGATGATCAACCGCCTCATCGAACCCACCAGCGGCACCATCTACCTCGATGATCAGCCGACTTCCGGCATGGACGCAGCGTTGCTCCGCCGCAGGATCGGTTACGTCATCCAGCACGCCGGACTCTTCCCGCACAAGACCATCGTTGACAATGTGTCCACCATGCCGCTCCTTCTAGGGGAAAGCCGCCAAAAGGCCCGCACCAAGGCGCTCGAATTGATGGAGCGCGTTGGATTGCCCGCCAGCTTCGCCAAGCGTTATCCCTGGCAGCTCTCCGGCGGACAGCAGCAGCGCGTTGGTGTTGCCCGGGCGCTCGCCTCGGACCCTGCGTTCATGCTGATGGATGAGCCCTTCAGCGCAGTTGACCCTGTAGTCCGCGCCCAGCTCCAGGAGGAGTTCCTTCGCCTGCAGCGCGAGATCGGCAAGACCATCATCATGGTCACCCACGACATCGACGAGGCCCTCAAGCTCGGGGATCAGGTTGCCGTCATGCGCGTGGGCGGCAAGCTGGCGCAAATGGCGTCCCCCTCCGAACTGCTGACCGCCCCCGCTGACGAGTTCGTGGCCGACTTCGTAGGCCGTGACCGTGGCTACCGATCGCTCGGATTTACGAAAACAGCAGGCACGGTGACCATTGGCGAGGAAGCTGTAGTTCAGCTCGGTGCTTCCGCGGATGAAGCCCGCGCCAAGGCGCTGGGTGCTTGGGTGTTGGTAGTCGACGGCGACCGGAAGCCTGTAGGTTGGGCTCAGCCGCAGCTTCTCAACGGTGAGGTGAAGCGGGAGAACCTGAATCTCAGCGGGATCCCGGCAGCAGCATCGGGCACCATGCGCCAGCTGCTGGATGCCGCCCTTTCCTCCCCGAGCCGCCGCGGCGTGGTTGTCAACGAGCATGGCGAACTGGTCGGGACCGTTTCTGCAACAGACGTGGTCAAAGCCATCGAGGCCGAGCCCCACTTGGAGACGATCTGATGAACTTCGAATGGCTGGGCCGCCAGTTCGACAACATCGTTTTCCTGCTCGGCTGGCATGTCCTGCTGGCCGTCACCCCGCTGATCCTGGGGCTTCTCATCGCGCTGCCCCTTGGCTGGTGGGCGCACCGAAGCCGGCGTATCTACCCACTCTTGGTGGGTGTCGCCGGTCTGCTGTACACCGTTCCTTCCCTTGCGCTGTTTGTACTGCTCCCGCTGGTCCTGGGTACCAAAATCCTGGACCCGCTCAACATTGTGGCTGCACTGACCATCTACACTGTGGCACTGCTGGTTCGCGTAGTCGCCGATGCCTTGGATTCCGTTCCTGAAGACACCGTCCAGGCAGCCAAAGCCATGGGCTACCGGGGCTATCAAAGCCTCCTGAAGGTTGAACTTCCCGTCGGTGTCCCGGTGATTTGCGCAGGATTGCGTGTCGCCGCCGTCTCCAACGTCAGTCTCGTCTCCGTGGCTGCGCTGCTGGGCATTCCGCAGCTTGGTTCGCTCTTCACGCAGGGCTTCCAGCTCCGTTTCTACACCCCGATCATCGCCGGCATCGTGCTGTGCGTGGTCCTGGCCATGATCCTGGACGGACTGATCATCCTCATCAACCGGTGGCTGACACCGTGGACCCCCAAGGTGGTGGCATCGTGAACTACTTGTTCGACCCCGCGCACTGGAGCGGCGCAGACGGCATCCCAACGTTGATCGCTGAGCATCTCCTGTACTCGCTTATTGCCTTGGCCATTGCGGCCATCATCGCGGTGCCCTTGGGTATCTACATTGGAGTGACCGGCAAGGGTGTGTTCATGATCGCCGGCCTTGCCAACGCCCTCCGGGCACTTCCAAATGTGGGTCTGCTGATCCTGTTGGTCCTGCTCATTTCGCCCGCCTTCCCTTCCCGCATGGGCTACGTCCTTCCCAGCCTCATCGTGCTGGTATTGCTGGCAGTTCCGCCAATCCTGACCAACACCTATGCCGGCGTCCGCGCAGTGGATGCTGCCGCCGTCGACGCCGCAAAGGGCATGGGCTTCCGCACCATGAAAATCCTGACGGATGTCCAGTTGCCGTGTTCCCTTCCGCTGGTTTTGTCCGGTGTCCGCAGCGCGCTGTTGCAGATCATCTCAACGGCAACCATCGCCGCGTACATTTCACTTGGCGGCCTGGGTCGCCTCCTGATCGACGGCAAGGCCCAGAACGATTACGGCCAAATGGTGGCCGGGGCGGTCCTTGTCGCCCTGCTGGCATTGTTTTTCGACCAGCTTCTCGCTTTCATCACCCGCCGCGTTGTCTCACCCGGATTGACCCGGCGCACCATTAAGTCGGCCGCTGTGGCCGAACCCGTGAAGACCCCCGTCACGGTCTAATCAACACCCGCGCGCGTGGTTCCGCGCGGATTCACCTCCACCCCACCCCCATCTGGCCGCTGCATGCCTTGCAGCACCCATCCCAGGAGAGTTGACATGAAGAAGTACCTCACCGGATTCACCCTGGCAGCCGTTGCTGCCATCACCCTGAGCGCCTGTGGCGGCGGGGACCCCATGAGCTCGTCAAATACCGCCGCAGCGGGTGCTTCGGGGGACAGCATTATCGTCGGTTCCGCGGACTTCCCGGAAAGCCAGCTGATCGCCAAGATCTACGCCGAAGCACTTAAGGCCAAAGGCGTCGAGGTTACCGAGAAGCCGAGCATCGGCAGCCGCGAGGTGACCATCCCCGCACTGAAGGACGGTTCCATCGACCTCATGCCGGAATACGGCGGCGCACTCCTGCAGTACCTCGACTCCGCCACCAAGGCCGTTTCATCCGAGGATGTCGCCAAGGAACTGGCCACCAAGATCCCGGCCGGCCTGACAGTACTGACTCCTTCCGAAGCGGAGGACAAGGATGTCCTCACGGTTAAGAAGGAAATCGCCGAACAGTACAAGCTGAAGACCATCGAAGACCTCCAGCCCGTTGCCAAGGAACTCGTTTTGGGCGGCCCGCCGGAGTGGAAGACCCGCCTCAACGGCGTTGCCGGCCTTAAGTCTGTCTACAACCTGGAGTTCAAGGAATTTTCAGCGCTCGACGCCGGTGGTCCGCTCACGCTGAACGCTCTCCTTTCCGGTCAGGTACAGGTAGCCGACCTCTTCAGCACCGATCCTGCACTGGCGGAAAACAACCTCGTGGCGCTTGAAGACAACAAGAACCTCTTCCTCTCTGAAAACATCGTGCCGGTCATCAACGAGAAGAAGTCCACGGACACCATCAAGGAAACGCTGGATAAGGTCTCCGCTGCCTTGACCACCGAGGATCTCATCAAGATGAACGGCCGTGTGGCCAAGTTCGAGGACATCGGCGAAATCGCCAAGGAATGGCTCAAGACAAAGAACCTGGGCTAATCCAGCTGTTCGCTTTTGCCGGTTGCTTTTAGAGGAGTAAAGAATGACTGCCGATTTCACTACTGGAGCCCGCCCGGTCAAGGCTGCCCGGGGTACGGAGTTGACTGCCAAGTCCTGGCAGACCGAGGCGCCGCTGCGCATGTTGATGAATAATCTGGATCCTGAGGTCGCTGAGCGTCCTGATGATTTGGTGGTTTACGGTGGCACGGGCCGTGCAGCGCGTTCCTGGGCTGCGTTTGATGCGATTACCCGGACGCTGGAGTCCATGGAGAAGGACGAGACGCTTCTGGTGCAGTCGGGGAAGCCGGTGGGTGTTTTCCGCACGAATGAGTGGGCTCCCCGGGTGCTCCTGGCGAACTCGAATTTGGTGGGGGATTGGGCGACGTGGCCTGAGTTCCGCCGGCTCGAGGCTGAGGGTTTGATGATGTATGGCCAGATGACTGCTGGGTCATGGATTTACATCGGTACCCAGGGCATCCTGCAGGGCACGTATGAAACGTTCGCTGCTGTCGGAAATAAGCTCGCCGCGGAGGGCCGCCACCCGGCACCGGCGGCAGCCGGTTCCACGGAGGGGCCGCTGGCAGGGACCCTGACGTTGACTGGTGGTTGTGGTGGCATGGGCGGGGCGCAGCCGTTGGCGGTGACGCTCAATGATGGTGCGTGCTTGATTGTTGATGTGGACGAGTCCCGGCTGCGTCGGCGTGTGGGTAAGCGGTACCTGGACGAGGTCGAAACCGATTTGGATGCTGCGATCGCGAAAGTCCAGGCCGCGAAGGACGAGCGCCGCGGCAGGTCCGTTGGTTACGTGGGCAACGCCGCTGAAGTCTTCCCCGAATTGCTGCGCCGCCACAAGGCCGGCGAAGTCACGTTCGATGTGGTCACGGACCAGACCTCCGCTCATGACCCGTTGTCCTACCTGCCGGAGGGCATCACGGTGGCCGAGTGGCACACCGAGGCTGAGGCTGATCCGGAGGGGTTCACCAAGAAGGCCCAGGCGTCGATGGCCCGCCAGGTCCAGGCGATGGTGGAATTCCAGGACGCCGGAGCTGAGGTCTTTGATTACGGCAACTCGATCCGTGACGAGGCCCGCAAGGGTGGGTATGACCGTGCGTTTGAATTCCCTGGCTTCGTCCCGGCATACATCCGTCCGTTGTTCTGCGAGGGTCTGGGCCCGTTCCGCTGGGTCGCGCTCTCGGGCGATCCGGAAGACATTGCGGTGACGGACAAGGCCATCAAGGAGTTGTTCCCGGAGAACAAGCACCTCCACAAGTGGATTGACGCTGCGGCCGACCGGGTTGAATTCGAAGGCCTGCCGGCCCGTATTTGCTGGCTCGGGTACGGCGAACGCCATAAGGCTGGTCTGCTCTTCAACCAGCTCGTCGCCGAGGGCAAGGTCAAGGCTCCGATCGTGATCGGCCGTGACCACCTGGATTCGGGTTCCGTGGCGTCCCCTTACCGGGAGACCGAGTCGATGAAGGATGGCTCGGACGCGGTTGCTGACTGGCCGTTGCTGAACGCACTGACTGCTGCATCCTCGGGCGCTACGTGGGTGTCCATCCACCACGGTGGTGGTGTTGGTATTGGCCGGTCCATCCACACTGGCCAGGTTTCCGTCGCTGACGGCACGGAACTGGCAGCCCAGAAACTGGAACGGCTCCTGACCAACGACCCCGGTATGGGCGTCATCCGCCACGTCGACGCCGGCTACGACCGCGCCATCGACGTCGCCAACGAACGCGGCGTCCGCATCCCCATGAACGAGGCTGCTGGCACGCGCTAGCGGATCTCGCAGGAATCCCAGGGCGGCTATGCACAGCATTTTGCGTGGCCGCCCTGGGACAAACCGCAAGCATCAGCTTGTATGCAAAGTCCAAACACACTTTCTGAGAGCGAGGAGACGCACCATGGACAGGCAAAGCCCGGCGGTGTGGGCATCAGCCGCTATCGGAGCACCGGTGACCATGACAAAACAGGGCCACCATCCGTTTCGGGGGATTGTCGCTGACAGGACCGCCGATGGAACCATTCTTTGGGTCCTTTCCAGTACTGGGATTCGGAAGCTTTTCCACGCAGGGGATGGGTTTCATCTGACCCCTGGTGGACGATGACAGCACAACTTTCGCCTCTGGCCCTCCAGCCTGATGCCGGGATTCATGTTCGGGATCGGGAGGAATACCCGCACCGAGCCAATACAGGCGTAGGACAAACCCAGTTATCTTGTCCGGAGGACTGCTTCTACTGCACTGCGCCGGAAACTGATTAGTGCACGAGGCTGATGAGCCCACGCAACTGAAGAGAAAGGATCGGTTCATGATCGTGATCGATGGCTTGACACTGGACTTGGCTGACGTCGCCGCAGTAGCCGACGGCGAGGACGTCACCTTGGCTCCGGAAGCCGTGGTCCGAATGGATGAATCGCGGAAGTCTGCGGAAGCTACGGCGCTGCAGCGTCCCGTCTATGGCCGCTCCACCGGCGTCGGAGCGAACCGCGCGGTTTCCCTGATGGAAGCCGACGGCGGGGACACTCACGGACTGAAGCTTCTGCGCAGCCACGCTGTAGACGCCGGCAAGCCTCTTGCCCGCAGGACCGTCCGGGCGATGTTGGTGGTCAGGCTCAGCCAGCTGGCGGCCGGTGGATCTGGAATCAACCCCGTCATTGCCGAAGCCTTGGTGGAACTCATCAACTCCGACGTGGTTCCTGAAATCCGGGAGTTCGGTGGAATCGGAACTGCGGACCTGCAGGCACTAGCCGGAACGGCGCTGACGATGCTGGGCGAACGTCCCCCCTTGGGCAGGGGTGAGGTTCCGGTTCGCCTTAAGGGGTGGGCCACGGCTGATGCCCTGCCCTTCATCAGTTCCAGTGCGCTGACCATTGCTCAAGGGGTCCTGGCGCAACAAAAACTGTCGACGCTTTTGGACAACGCAGCGTCGGTGGCCGCACTCTCGTTCATTGCGATGTCCGGCAATTCCGAAGCTCTGAGTCCGGCCGTGGCAGCAGCGGCCGACACGTCCGCCGTAGCCGATGCCGCACACACTCTTCATTCAATGGTCCAAGGCAGCGGCCAGCCAGCCCGGATCCAAGATCCCTATTGCTTGAGGACGCTGCCGCAGGTCTTCGGGTCCCAAACAGAGGAACTCAAGTCCTTGGGTGCTCTGCTGAGTCGCCTTGTCACAGCAGGACATGAGAATCCGCTCGTACACGGCTCGCCGTCCGACGGCAGCAATGATGTGGCCCACCACGGGCTCTTCCAAATGACCAACCTCGCCCGCCGGGTGGACGCGTTGCAACTGGCTATCGGCGCGGCGTGTGCAACCCACTTGCGGAGGATCGACCTCCTGTGCGACCCCAAATACACGGGCCTGCACCCGTTCCTGGCTGAGGACGGTTCAGGTCAGTCAGGGCTGATGATGCTCGAATATGTGGCCGCGGCCGCCGTCGGCCGGATTCGTGCCGACGTCCAACCGGTTAGCCTGCAGACCGTGGTGCTCTCGCTAGGCGCTGAGGAGGATGCCAGCTTTGCAAGCGTCGCCACAGCGCGGTTGGAGTCGACGGCGGACGCACTCGCCACTGTCGCCGCCAGCGAGCTTGTGTGCGCTTCACGGGCTCTTCGCCTGCAGGGGCGGCGGCCCGAAGAGTTTGCCAGCGGCCGCCTGCGCGCCATGATGCGGGCGGGTTTCACCCTGCCCTCCGAGGTGGAGGACCGCGACCTCCGCGGGGATCTGGAGCAGGCCATCGAGATCATGAGGGCTTCGCACTAGAAGCAATCGACCGAAATAGACGAATCCGGCAGCTCAAGGAAAACGGCAGGCAGTCCGAGGACTGCCTGCCGTTCTTCGCGGACCAACTCGTGACCGACCAACTCGTGATGAGCCGGCAATTAGTGTGCGGGCACCGATTCCTTGGCTGCAGCCTTCGGGTCGGTGAGTTTCTTGTTGGGCAGCGCGAAGCTGATCAGGAACGCGATGAGCATGAGTCCGGCTGCCGTGAGCATGACGATATCGATCGCCTGGGCAAAGCCCTCGGTGATGGGCCTGGTCAGCGTGCTGTTGGCAGTGTGGAGCCAACTGGTGTCGTTCAAGGACTCGTTGTTGGCGCCGTTCTTGAAGAAGTCGAACAGCTTGGCGTTGGCGGGGTCGGATGCTACGGCCGGGTCCTTCATGACCGCTTGGTAGTCCGGGCTGGAAGCAGCGGTCTTCATACCGTCAGCGATCTTGTCGGCCGCGACGCTGAACAACATGGAGATGAATACGGCAGTGCCTACTGCGCCACCCATCGAACGGAAGAAGGCGGCCGTGGACGTGCCTACGCCCATGTCCTTGGGCGGAACGGACACCTGCATGGCGAGGGTGAGTGGCTGCATGCAGAATCCCAGTCCCACGCCGAAGAACACGGCGATCAGGCCCGGTACCCATAAACCGGTATCCACGCCGAGCACCAAGCCCATGACGGTGGCAGCGCCTGCCAGGATGGCTGTGCCCATGATCGGGAAGACCCTGTAGATACCGGACGACGAGATGGTGCGGCCGGCCGAAATGGAACCGAACAGGATGCCCACTGTAAACGTGATCATCATCAGGCCGGCCTCGGTGGGTGTGAGGCCCTTTACCAACTGCAAGTACATTGGCAGCATGGCGATGGCACCGAACATGCCAATGCCGATAATGAAGTTCAGCAGCGATGACAGACCGAACGTCATGTTCTTGAAGAGACGCAGCGGAATGAGCGCGTAGTCACCCGCCCGCTTCTCTGCGAGCAGGAACGCCACGATGCCGATGACGCCGAGGCCGTAGCAGAGCCAGGACGCAGCCGACGCCCAACCCCACACGCGGCCCTGTTCTGCTACCAGCAGCAGCGGCACAATGGCCAGCGTGATAGCGGCAGCACCCCAATAATCGATCTTCTGCTTTACGTGCCTCGCAGGCAGATGCAGATACATGAAGACCACCACAAGAGCGGCCAGCCCAATGGGCAAGTTGATGAAGAAGACCCAGCGCCAGCCGTCGAAGCCCAGAATATTGGACGTGCCGGCGAAGGCTCCACCGATCACAGGGCCCAGTACGGAGGAAATGCCAAAGACGGACATGAAATAGCCCTGATATTTGGCTCTGTCCTTCAACGCCACGATGTCGCCGATGATGGTCAGCGCCAAAGCCAGCAAGCCACCGGCTCCCAGGCCTTGGATGCCACGGGCGATGGCAAGCTCCGTCATGGAGTGGACGGATCCCGCGTACAAAGACCCCACCAGGAAGATCACGATGGCCACGAGGTAGAGCGGGCGGCGACCGAAGATGTCGCTGAGCTTGCCATACAGGGGCGTGCTCACCGTTGAGGTGATGAGGTATGCGGTAGTGGCCCAGGCCTGAAGCGAGAGGCCGTCGAGATCGTTCGCAATGGTGTAGATGGACGTGGACACGATGGTCTGGTCCAACGAGGACAGGAACATGCCGAGCATGAGTCCCACCATGACGGTGAGTGTCTGACGGTGGGTCAGAACCTCGCCGGCGGCCCGGACGGGCGTGGTTTTGGACATATCTTCTCCAGAGGTGGCAGAAAAGTGGATTAAGCAGGATAGTTGCTTTCAGTAACTATCTTACGACCAAGTTGATTCCCGCCGGGAGAATATTTCTTCCACTTTTGCTCTAAGTCGGGCCCCACCGAAGAGTCAGCGCTCGATCAGGATGCCGTCCGGGTCACAGTAGATCATCACGCCGGGTTGGATGCGGACGCGATCGATCACCAGCTCTACGTCCACTTCGCCAACTCCCGTCTTGGCGCTCTTCTTCGGGTTGCTCCCAAGTGCCTTGACGCCAAGGGGCAGGCGGGCGATGGCCTCCCGGTCCCTGATGGCACCATTGATCACCACACCGGACCAGCCGTTGGCCACAGCGCTCGCGGCAATGAGGTCTCCCATGAGTGCCGTCCGCAGAGATGCTTGGCCATCAATGACCAGCACGGCACCCTCACCGGGTGTGTTGAGGACCGTTTTCACCAGCGCATTATCCTCAAAGCACCGGATAGTGCGGACCGGCCCACTGAAATGGGTTTGGCCTCCCAGATTGAGGAACTGAACGGCTATGGACTCCAGTTCCTCGCCGCGCTCGTCGTAGAGATCGGCCGTATTTATTTGCTTGCTCACAGTGCTTCTCCTCGATTGCTGTGAGGCCACACTAGCGCTCGCGAGGGGGCTAAAGCAGCGCTGGCAGCGGCCTATGTGGATAAAGGGCTTAACGGCGGTTCAGTGTCGCTTCGCCGCGCTAGGCTGAATCCAAACATTCAATGAGGGGGAACCTGCCATGAGCTTGTCTGACCTGCCGGGTCCTGTGCCGGATCCTGCAATCGTCCGCGGTGGAAACACCACGGCGCTTGCCGAACCTGTTGCCAGGGTAAGGCCGATCTGGGTTACCGGCGTTGTGCTGGTCAACCTCGGCATCAACGCAGCGTTCTTTGGCCCCCTCCAAGTGCTCCTGGGGCTGCAGGCAGCCCACTTTGATGAAGGCCAGAAAGAAGCGATCCTTGCCTTGGTCACTGGCTGTGGAGCGGCCGTTTCCATGGTGGCAAACCCACTTTTCGGGGCGTTCAGCGACCGCACGACGTCCCGGTTTGGTCGCCGTGTTCCTTGGGTCCTGATGGGCGCCATCCTGGGAGCTGTTGCGCTCGTTGCTTTGGCCGGTGCTCCCAACGTTGCAGCAATGACTTTGCTTTGGTGCCTTGTGCAGGCCGGAGCCAACGCCATGTACGCCGCTATTACGGCCGCCGTACCTGACCGCGTCCCGGTGCCACAGCGCGGAACTGTAGGCGGACTCGCCGCCATGGGACAGACAGTAGGCATTTTGATCGGCGCGGTGATCGCAGCGGTCGTCGTTGGGAACTTTGCGGCCGGGTACTGGCTGTGCGCTGCGGCGTTGCTGGCCGGCGTCGTGCTTTACCTTTTCAAGAATGACGATCAGCAGCTTCCACCAACTGAGCGCCCGCCCTTCAACCTGGCGGACTTCCTCAAGGGCTTCTGGGTCTCGCCCAAACGGTATCCGGATTTCGCGTGGGCTTGGCTGACCCGTCTGCTGGTAAGTACAGGCAACCACATGGTCACGTTGTATTTGTTGTTTTTCCTGAGTGATGCTGTGCGGCTCAAGGAAACTGAGGGAATCGATCCCTCCTTTGGTGTCCTCATTCTCACCGGGCTGTACGCGGTCTCGGTCATCATTACCAGCGTGCTTGGTGGCCGGCTGAGCGACAAGATGGGCAAACGGAAGCCACTGGTGATCGCGTCGTCGGTCATCATTGCGCTGGCCTCGCTGATCCTCGCCTTCGCACCAACGTGGATCGGCGGGCTTGCCGGTGCAGTGGTGTTGGGGATCGGGTTTGGAGCCTACCTCGCCGTCGACTTCGCCCTCATCACGCAGGTCCTTCCCACGGGAATGGACCGCGGCCGGGACTTGGGCGTTATCAACATTGCCAACTCTTTACCGCAGGTGATCGCCCCGTTGATCGCCTCTCCGTTTGTCCTTTACTGGGGCGGCTACGTCTCGCTGTACGTCGCCGCCGCGGTCATTGGGCTCCTGGGAGCGGTGTTTGTGGTGAAGATCAAGAGCGTTGACTAGGCCTAGAAGACGGCAGTAAAGCCACCCCAGCCCCACCCGACGGTGGATTGTCCGTACCATCGGATGTCCGGGCGGCCGCTGTTCAGGTACTCTGCGCCCTTGTTGTAATACATCGTCAGCCGTCCTGCGGTGTCAACGCTGAAGATGTCCACCGTGCCATCGCCATTAAAGTCACCCGCTGAACCCACGAACGGGAAGTCATTGAACCCCCATCCGATATCGGTACGGCTGCCATCCAGCCGGCCGCTCCGGCTGGCTTCATAAAGCCGGAGATAGCCGTAGTTTCGGCTGACAATTCCCAGGTTGTTCGTCCCGCCGAAGTGGCCCACTGTGAAGATCGGATCGCCGTTGACCCAATAGGTGTCAACGCCGTAGGGCTGAAGGAAGCCACCCCTGCCGTTGCCGGGGTAGAGGATGGCTTGGTACCAGCGGTCCACAACAATGAGGTCGTTGCTTCCATCGCCGTTGAAATCACCCGCCGAGGACACGGTCCGGAAATCCTGCCAGCCTTGGCCGATCTGGAAGGCACTCTTCCAGCCGCCGGTTCCGTTGCCCTGGTAGAGGAACAACCGTCCCTGTCCATCGCGGCCAATGACGTCCACTGTGCCGTCACCGTCAAAGTCGCCCGGAGAGAACAGGGTGTTGAAGACATTCCATCCTGTTCCGAGTACTTGGGCTGCACGCCAGTTGCCCAGGCCGTCAGTGGGGTAGAGGAGCAGGCGGCCTGCGGCATCGCGGGCAAAGATGTCCAGGGTGTCGTCGCTGTTGAATCCGCGTGCCCGGGGTTTGGCAGCGATCCTCAGCGGGTAGTCCGCCTGCAGGGTGAGCCGTGACTCGGCGTCGTAGGAGACCGTGACGAAGACGGCGACTACCCTGCCGCGGTCCCCTGGGGTGGCCCGGTAGGTCGAGCCTGTGGCGCCTGGTATGGCTTGACCGTCCCGGGTCCACTTGTAGGTGAACGAAGGCGTGCCACCCTCGGGGATGACGAACGGAGCGTATCCGCCAAGTTCCGCTTTGAGGAGGCCCCCTACGGTGGGGTCGCCAGTCAGTTTTGGCTGCCCCATATAGACAGTTCGGGCAGCAGCTGGCTGCACCATGAGTTCTTGGCCGGAGTTCTGAAGGTCCGGCGCTGCATAGGCAGGAGCCGCCAGCAGCGCACTGCTCAGGGCGCCCACCAGCAGGGAAGCGGTCAGCAGCCGCCGCGCAGGGTTGGGCGCGGTCCACCGCAGGGCAGTAAGAAGGTCCAAGGATTCCCCCAAGAAGTGACTGGCCGGAGGGCCAGCAGAGATCAATTGAGATGACACTACATTTTCGGCTTTGCCCGGTAAATGGTTCCGTGAAATCGAAGTCATTGTGAAGGAGGGCCTCCCCGAAGAAACCCGGAGGAGGCCCTCAATCAAAAGCCGTGAGGAGGGCCTAGAAGACCGCGTTGAACCCGCCCCAACCCCATCCAACAACTCCGGAGCTCTTCCAGCCTCCGGAGCCGTTGCCGTAGTACATGCGCATCTGGCCTGAGGTGTCGATGCCCCAGACATCGTTGGCGCCGTCGCCGTCGAAGTCCCCGGCGCCGCCCAGTTTGGTGATGGCGTTCCACCCCTGGCCGATCGTGCCGCTGGTGGTCCATCCTCCGGAGCCGTTACCGCCGTAGAAGTGCAAGTTGCCTGCCCCGTCGCGGGCCAGGACATCGGGCTTGTGATCGCCGTTGAAATCGCCGGGGGAGAAGACGGACGTCATGCCGCTCCAACCCCAACCAATGGTTGTCGCCCCCAGGAAGCTGCCGGACCCGTTGCCCGGATACAGGACGAGTTCGCCGGAAGGCTTGCGTGCGAGGAGGTCGTTGTTGCCGTCGCCGCTGAAATCGCCGGCAGCAAAAACGGACGTGAAGATACCCCAGCCCCAGCCGATTTGCTGGCGGGGATACCAGCCGCCCTGCCCGTCCGCGGGGTAGAGGAAGAGCGACCCCGCGCCGTCACGGGCAATGACGTCGTTCTCTCCGTCATTGTTGAAGTCTCCGGCCGAGAACATCAGATTGAAGATGTTCCACCCGGAACCAACTTCGTAGGCCTGCTTCCACGTCCCATTTCCACCCGTGGGGAAGAGCCCCAGGCGTCCCCAGGAATCACGAATGAAGAGGCTCATGGTGTACGGATCCCAGTACTCGGCGCGGTAGGAACCGGAAGTATGGGGCCGGTCCAGGTCCACCGGAGTGATGTAGTTGAAGTCCAACGCATTCAGCGCAACAGCGGCAGTGCCGGAGTCTGGCAGGTTGCCTGGATTGTGGATCAGCGAACCGTCGCGCCAGTATCCGAACTCCTGGCCTGCGGTGGTCTGGATCTGCAGGTATTGGGCCAGGTAGGTTCCCGGCGGAGTGCCCTGGGCAAAGAAGATCTCGAACGTGTAGGTCGAATCAGCCGCGCTGTAGGAACCCTGGGTCATCTGTGTGTGCAGCTTTCCAGTGGCCGTGTTCCTGAATAGGACATAGACGTCGCTGATGGGGCCGGAGGCTTGGAGGGTAACCCTGGAGGAGGCCTGTCCTCCGGCAGCGATCGAATGGGGCGTCGTGGAGACCGCTACCGGAACCGGTGCAAAAGTGTCGTCAGCCTGCACGGCAGGAGCCAGTCCCAGGCCAACAACCACAACGATGCAGCTAGTCAGTGCGGCGAGCCAGGTGCGCACGCGGCGCATAGGAGTGATCCCCATTGTTCCCCCAAATCAAGCCGGTCCCGGATGGCCGGCGGGTATAAGTGTCTTGAGGGTACAACGCGGGAACGACAGTCTGGGAATTTGCTGGCAAATGTTCAACGAAAAGACAAGTCAAACCCTGAAATCAACCGAAATCAGCTTAGAAAACGGCAGTGAGGTAACCCCATCCCGTCCCCGCCTGGCTGGTCTGGCGATAGTAGCTGTTCCAGTCGCTGCC
Organism: Paenarthrobacter sp. OM7; assembly: GCF_029873575.1. Classification (NCBI taxonomy): domain Bacteria; kingdom Bacillati; phylum Actinomycetota; class Actinomycetes; order Micrococcales; family Micrococcaceae; genus Paenarthrobacter; species Paenarthrobacter sp. OM7. The sequence goes on along the minus strand of NZ_CP123579.1, from coordinate 4,216,170 downwards.
CAGTGCCTCGGTGGTGAACACGCCTTGGTCAGAGACGCTGAAGAAGTAGTTGTAGCGGTCGGAATGATTAAATCCGCCCAATCCACCCAGGTAGATGCTGGATGAGTAGTTTCCTGTCAGCGTCCTCGACGACAACCATCCACCCTTACCGTTGGGGTAGTAGGCGCTGAGCTTCCCGTCTGTCCCGCGGGCGAGGAAATCGGAGACTCCGTCGCCACTGAAATCGCCGGGAGTGAAGACCTTGTTGAAGGACTGCCACCCCTGTCCAACCTGCGTTGGGGTAAGCCATCCGCCCCTCCCATTGCCGGGGTAGAGGAAGAGGCGCCCCTGAGGGTCACGCGCCAGGACATCGCTGGTCCCGTCACCGTTGAAATCGCTGGCCGGAATGATCTCGCTGAAACCTGCCCAGCCGGTCCCGATGACAGAAGAGCCGCGCCAGCCGCCGGATCCATTTCCGCGGTAAAGCCACAGCTGACCGGACTTATCGCGGGCCATCACATCCATTGCGCCGTCGCCATCGAAATCACCGGGAGACATCAGCGCAGTGAAGCCGGCCCATCCCCAGCCGATGTCCTTGGTGGCGCTTTTGAACTGGCCATAGATGTCCCCTCGGAAAAGGGTCAGTGTGCCGTTGGGTTTTCTGGTGATGACATCCGGTTTGGCGTCGCCGTCGAAGTCCCGGAGGAGTGACTGATGCTTGACCATCACATCAGCGCTGCGGAAGAGGCCTACGACGCTGCCGTCGTAGCTGACAACGGCCGTCACCCCGAGTTTCTTGCCGGCATCTGAGGGCTTGGGGCTGTAGCTTGCCCCTGTGGCCGAAGGGATGGGATCGGCAATGTTCAGGAGCCATTGGTAGCTGACAGTTGGTTTCGCTCCCGCGGGGAGTCCCTTGATGGTGGAGGGATCAAACACTGCCTTCACGGACCCCCGCACCCCTGGATAACCGGCGATCACAGGGTCCGCGGCGGCCGCCAGGTAGAAGGGTTTGGTCTCGACGGTCTCGGGAAGGTGCCCGGCTGCCAGGGCGGTGAGTTTAAGCGTGAGCCCGGACCCGGTTCCGGCGTACTTGCCCGAAACATCGAACCAGTTGCTGCCGGAGGACTTGAAGACGCCGTCGCGGAACCATTCGTACGTATAGGACGACGGCGGCGCGGACCACGTTCCGTGGTTGACGTCGAAGGCAGGATAGGAGTAGCCCGCTTCTTTCCGGATCCCGAGAGCCGGCAGGGTGATGTTGTCGTTGGGAACAAGGACGTTGGCGGGATTGCTGACCGTGAAGTCCAGGGTTTCCCAGGCAACAGGGAGCACCTCTTCGTAGGTGGAGCCACGGTTGTAGGTGAGCATTCGTTGGCCGTAGGTGATGATCACACTCTGCAGCGTGTGGGTGCCGTTGAAGTAGGTATCGGCTGCCACGGCGGCCGAGGCGGTCGCTGTCAGTGGCCCGGCTGCGGGTGTCCCCGACCAAATGACGCGGTGTTCGGTGACATGGGATTCGTCGGTGTAGCGGAACTCGACGCGTTGGGCCCGCTGCGCCAGGGTAAAGGCGATCTTCACGGTGGCCCCCACAGCAACCGTGGGGGTGGATACCCGTTGGGCGGCAACGATTTTTGGTACAGGGTCTTCAGCCGCTTCCGCAGGCTGGAGCGAGGCCGGCGCCAACAGCATCGCAGCCAGGAGGACTCCCAGCAAGGCAGCAAGAGGGCGGAGTTTGGTGGGGCTTAGCCCTGCAACGGTGCGAGTGGTCATGACGTCTTCCCCCGAATGGTGTGAAGTGGTTGTGGGCATGGCTAGAAGACGGAGTTAAAGGAGTTCCAGCCCCAGCCGATGGTCGCTTGGCGCTTGAGGGCGATATGGCCCAGCCCGTAGAACATGGTGAGCCGTCCATCGGGGTGGATCCCGTACACCTCAGGGACCCCGTCACTGTCAAAATCTCCGGGTGCGCCGATCCTGCTGAAACCTTCCCAGCCATAGCCCGCATAAGCGCCGAAGACGTTGGGCGTCCATGCGTTTTCGTGGAAGTATCCATTTCCGGAGCCGCTATAGGACCGGAGGTTGCCTGAGTTGTCACGGGCGAAGATGGAACGCGACGACGGAGAGATGAAGGCATTAAAATCGCCCCACCCGCCACTGAGTGTGTAAGGGGTCAGGAAGCCGCCACGTCCATTTCCGGGATACATCACCATGGTGTTCGAAGCATCCCGGGCAATAAGGTCTGCGGTGCCGTCACCGTTGAAGTCGCCCGGTGCCACGATGTCCTTGACCGACCCCCAGCCTTGACCGATCTGGAACGATCGAAGCCAGCCGCCCTGGCCATTGCCCTGGTAGAGGAAGAGTCGTCCGGCACCATCGCGGGCCATGACGTCAACGTTTCCGTCGCCGTCGAAGTCGCCAGGGGAGAAGAGCGAGTTGAACCCGTTCCAGCCTTGGCCGATTTTTTGGGCGGGCAACCAGCCGCCGCTGCCGTTGCTGGGGTACAGCCACAGGTTACCGCCGGTATCTCGGGCGAAAATGTCCCCCGTGCCGTCTGCGTTGAAGCCCTTGCCGCGGGTCTTGTTTGCCAACGGTCCCACAAGGTCAACAACCTCGGTAATGGCCGAGCCTGCATCGAAGCGGGCTGTTACCCCTGCAGTGATGATGTTTCCCTTGTCCGCCAGGGTGGTCCGGTAGTCCCGGGAGGTGGCGCCTGGAATAGGAGTGCCGTTGCGTTTCCAGACGTAGGTGTAGCTGGCCTGGCCGCCCTCGGGGTCGACGCCGGCGGCACCATGCTCCAAATGGAGGACGCCGCCCACTGACGCGTCACCGGTGATGCGCAGGTTGCTGACCCAGACCCGGCGGGGCATCGGCCCGAATGCCAACGTTGAGACGCTGGTGGGGAGGTATCCGGCAGCCCGCGCGGTCATCTTGACCCAGATCATGTTTGCGGGATCGTCGTACATGTTGGACTGGTAGGTGTCCTTGGTGGAGTAGTCGATGGGAGTGCCGTTCCGGTACCACTGGATTTCCGAGAATGACGGTTCTACGGGCCACGTTCCTGGCTGGATGGTCAGGATCGTATTGGGAACCAGGTCCCCCGCGACACGTGGCGCCACCGAGGGACTCAGTTTCTGCAGCACCTTGGCCGGGTTGCTCACCGTGATGTCACCTGTTGCCAGTCCTGCCCGAACGGCCGTGCCCAACGGCACCGGTGAGGTTCGCTCCATCGTCCCATCCCGAAGGTAGGAGTCCTTGGCCAGACCGTCAAAGTAGGAGATTTCCACACGCTCCAGGGTGTACTTTCCCGAAGCCTGCGCTGCCGTGATGGCCCCGGTGGCCGTGATGGTCTGGGGGCCAGGCGCTGGGTTACCCGCCCACGTCAGCTCGAAGGGGGTGACCTCTGAAGCATCCCGGTAGACCAGCCGGACCGCCTGGGCAAGTTGGGAGAGCTTGACCTGCACCCCTGCGGTCTGTCCTGGCGCGAACGTGGCTTTGGCCGGCAGGAACGATGTAGGAACGGGCGCTGCGTAGGGCAACGAAGGGTTCCTGACTTTGAAGTCCTGTGCGGCGGGGTCACCAAAAGGCGCGGCGCCGGTGCCCGGCGGATAGACGCCGCCACCGCGGTAATACACCTGCGAAGCACCCGCCGTGGTGATGACCTGGACGTAACTGACCTCGATCGCACCGTTGGGCCAGGACGACGGGGAGGCGACGCCTGCAACAGTCCCGGCGCTCGCACCAGCAGCCGCGGCACCGCCGGCACCAGCTGTCCACGCCAACGTATGCTTCCCGGCAACACTGTGCAGCCCCACCTCAACACGCTTGACCGCGACGGAAGTCGTGAAGTTGAAACTGACAGGAGCCCCGACGTCGACCGTTGCAGCGGAGGTCCGCACGAACGTGGCGAGGACCGGTGTGGCGGCTACGGCGGGTGAAACGGGCGTCACCACCACCGCTGCAAGAACGAAGGCCAGCGTCAGCAGGAGCGCCCGGACAGCGGTGGACGCAGCACGAAAGCGCAGAGCAGGATGAGACTCCAAGATTCCCCCAAATGGTGCAGACCAGAGCGGCCTGTGGAGGCCAATTGAAATGACAATACAGCCCCGTGATCCCGGTAACACTTATTGGGTTTGGAATATCGTTATTTGCAGGAATGTGTCGCACGTCAAAGCAAAAACTCAACCAAAATCGGCTTAGAAAACCGCAGTGAATCCGCCCCAGCCCCAACCAACAACGCCACCGCCCTTCCAGCCGCTGCTGCCACTGCCGTAGTACATGTTCAGCTGGCCCGAGGCGTCGATGGCCCAGACATCGTTTAAGCCATCGCCGTTGAAGTCTCCCGCGCCGCCGATGCGCGACATGACGTTCCAGCCGGTGCCGATGGACCGTGCAGTGGTCCAGCCGCCGCTGCCGTTGCCGCCGTAGAGACGGAGGTTCCCGGCATTGTCGCGGCCCATGACGTCGGGGTTGCCGTCACCGTCGAAATCGCCGGGGGAGAAGACCTGGCTGAGGACATCCCAACCTTGGCCGACTGCGCCCGGGGAGCGGAAACCGCCCACGCCGTTCCCGGGGTAGAGGACCAGAGCTCCTGAAGGGGTGCGGGCCAGGAGGTCGTTGGCGCCATCCCCTGAGAAGTCGCCGGCCGCGATGACGGAGTCAAAGATGTCCCAGCCCCATCCGACTTCCTTGCGCGGCAGCCAGCCGCCGGTCCCGTTGCCCGGATAGAGGAACAGGGTGCCGGCATCATCCCGGGCCAGTACGTCGTTGAAGCCGTCGCCGTTGAAGTCGCCGGCGTTGAACACGAGGTCGAAAACATCCCAGCCATACCCGATGGTCTTCGCCGCTTGCCATCGTCCGGCGCCGTCCGTCGGGTAGAGCAGAAGGTTCGCCGCGGCGTTCCGGGCGAACAGGTCCAAGGAGGCACCGGCGTCGAAACCTGCTGTGTGGGCTTTGTTCCGCACCACAGTGCGGCTGTACACCGTGAACGGGCGAGTGGCCGTGGCTGGATTGCCGGCCTGGACCACTGCGCGGAAGCCGACGACGGCGCCACGGTCGGCAGCGGTCAGCGTGTAGGTTTTGGCGGTGGCCCCGTTGATCGGGGTACCGTTCCGCACCCATTCGTACCGCACGCTGACGGCGCCGCCGGCCGTCCCGGTGGAGACGCTGCCCTCGCTGAAAGCACCCGTGAGTTTTTCTCCCACGGTCAGCTTGCCTTGGAGCGCCGGGGCAGTTGCGGTAATGGGGGAGGTGGGGGTGAGCGGCAGGGAGGATGCCGACACAGCCCGGTACCCTGCCCGGGTGGCCGTGACGCGGACGGACAGGGTCTGGTCCAGGTCGGCTTCGGCTACCCGGTAGCTGTTGACGGTAGCGCCGGCGATGGGTTGGCCGTTCCGCAGCCACTGGTAGGCGAAGCCAGTGGGCGGGTAGGTCCAGGTGCCGTTGTCAGTGGTCAGTACTTGGTCGTAGCGGGCCACTCCGGACACCACTGGTGTTTTGGTATTGGGGTTGTCGATGAGCGGGAAATTGGGGTTGTTGACGGAGAAGTCGACGCCGTCCAGGGCGCCGGGCCGTTGCGTTGGCGCGTCGAGGCCTTGGCTCAGGAAGAGGATGTTTCCGTCACGGCCGTAGCGCACGGATCCCTGCCCCGCAGGAAGCACAATGTTGACGCTGAGGAGTTTGTACCGGCCCGTGCGTTTGAACGCGCTTCCGTTGACCGGCACCTTGGCCTGCGCACTGTATGGTCCCGGAGCCGCGCTGGTGGGTCCATAGAGAATTGCCTGCTCCAGCGTGTCCTCGTTGACGAACGCGAATCCCACTTCCCGGGCCGGCCCGCTCAGGGTGAAGGAGAGGGAGATGGTATTGCCGGGGACCACGGTGGCGGGTGAAGTCCGCGTCACCACGGTAGGCAGCGGCGCCGGTCCTGCTGCGTTGGCACCCGGCGGCGGAACCGCGATGGCGAGGGCGGCGCACAGGAGAATGGCCAGAAGGAGGTGGAAACCCAGCCGCAGCGCACGTCCGGAAGCCAAGGCGGAAGAATGAAATGTCATAAAATCCCCCAAGTCTTAGAAGACTGCGTTGAAACCGCCCCAGCCCCAACCGATGGCACCGGCGCCGTTCCAGCCGCCGTCGCCGTCGCCGTAGTAGGCGAGCAGTTGGCCGGAGCCGTCCACCGCGTAGACGTCCACGTTGCCGTTGCCGTCAATGTCGCCGGCCGCGCCGATGGTAGCCATGCCGCCCCACCCTTGGCCGACCACCGTCATACCGGCCCAGCCTCCCGCGCCGTTGCCCTTATACAGGCGCAAGGATCCAGCTGCGTCGCGTGCCAGGATGTCCACGTTGTGGTCGCCGTTGAAGTCGCCGGGGGTGATGATCTTGTTGACCACGTTCCATCCGCTGCCCACCACGGAGCGGGTAAGCCAGCCGCCGTTTCCGTTGCCCGGGTAGAGGTAGAGGAGGCCGCCGGCGTCGCGGGCCAGGAGGTCATTGGTGCCGTCGCCGTTGAAGTCGCCGGGGGAAACGATCGAGTTGAAGGCGTTCCAGCCGCTGCCTACCTGGCGCCCGGCGAGGAAACCGCCGTTGCCTGTTCCCGCGTAAAGGAAGAGATTGCCGGCCGAATCCTTGGCCAGGATGTCGTTGGCGCCGTCGCCGTTGAAGTCGCCGGGGGACACCACAGTTCCGAAGCCGTTCCAGCCCGGCCCCACTGTCCTGGCGGATTCCCAGGCGTTGTTGACGCGCGGATACATCATGAGGGTGCCGTCGGTGCGGCGGGCGAGTATCTCAAAAGCACCGCGCCCGGTGAAGCCGTTCGCCCTGTTGGAAGCGGAGATCGGGGCGGTCTCTTCGCTGGAGACTTCCAGCGGCTCGCACCCATTCTGGCTGGCCACGACATGGGCTGCGATGGTCTTGCCACGATCTGACTCATCGAGCGTATAGGTCCACCACGCCCAGTGGTCCTGGGCTCGAACGCCGTCGCGGGTCCAGTAAATGCCGTAGTCCGGGCCGGCAGCGGCGCCGCAGCCACGGTAGGAAGCAGGATCGATTTCAAGCGTGAGTGTTGAGCCAACAAAGGGCGCACCGTGAACCACGGGATTCGAGGGATCCATGGTTGCCATGGCGGGTGCCGGCGCGAAGGCGAGTGCGGCGACGACCGCCGCTGCAATGCCAGCCACCACCCGGCGCACACCTGACGTAGGGCGCGTTGGTGCGTTCATGATGTCCTCCCCAGACTTTATGGGGCTAATTCTACCGCGCAGGGGTTTTCTCTAGAAGATCGCTGTGAATCCGTTCCAACCATGACCGGCGATCTCAGACCCGCGCCATCCGGTGCGCCCGTTGCCGTAGTAGATCACCAATCGACCCTGCTGATCGACGCCATAAACATCGTTGAAACCGTCATTGTCGAAGTCCCCGGCGGCACCCGCTGCTTTCAGCGCGTTCCAGCCGACCCCGATCAACCATGACCTCGTCCATCCGCCGGCACCGTTGCCGCCGTAGAAGTAGAGATATCCGCTGCGGTCCCGGGCCAGTACGTCCACGTTGCCGTCGCCGTTGAAGTCCCCCGGCGTCAGCAGCGCATCCATCATCTGCCAGCCCTGCCCGACGGCGGTCCTCGCCAACCAGCCCCCCGAACCATTGCCCGGGTACAGGTAAAGAGCGCCGCCGGGTTCGCGGGCCAGGACGTCGTTGTGGCCATCGCCGTTGAAGTCTCCGGGGCTCACGATCGTGTCGAAGACGTTCCAGCCCTTGCCAATGGTCTGTGCCGGTTTCCATCCACCGGTTCCGTCGCCGGCATAGAGATACAGGGTTCCTGCAGAGTCCTTGGCGATCACATCGCCCTTGCCGTCGCCGTTGAAGTCGCCCGGCGAGAAGGTCAGGTTGAAGATGTTCCAACCCCAGCCCACCGTCCGTGCCGCTTCCCATGCGCTTCCCTTGCGGCCGTAGAGTTGCAAGGCGCCGTCGGTGCCGCGGGCCAGCAACTCGTAGCTCCTGCCCGTGAACCCGGCCGCCCGGTTGGCGGCGCCCACGGGTTTGGTTTCGTCGCTGTGCAGGGAATCGCCGCTGCAGGCCGTCTTGCTGGCGGTGACATGGGCGGCCATCCGGGCCCCGGTGTCGTCGGGCTGCAGCGCGTAAGTCCGGGCTGTCTCGCCGGCCACCAGGAATCCGTCCCTGGTCCAGTAGATGGTGAAGTCCGGTCCCTTGCCGCCGCCGCAGCCGTAGAACGTATACGGGCCGATGTCTACGGTGAGCTTGCCGCCGACGAACGCCTCTCCACTGAGGACGGGATCGGGTCCGCTGCTTTGGGCGGCCGACGCCGGGAGCGGACTCAGTGCCATGGCCGCCACAGCTGCGGTCAGCAGCGCTGCTGCCATCCGGCGTCGAAATGTCCCCATATGCGTTCCTCCCGTGATCCAGACCTGCCTGCAGTGTATGTGCGCGGAGCGCCAATGGCAGGGAGCGGCATGCGCGCTTTCTTGGCTGGAGAGCTCTCAGGAAACGGTCATATAGCTCCCGTATCATTGATGCGATCGGCCAGCCGAGGGTCTATGACCCCAGCCGGCCGCTTCCTTGTCAGCCTGCCAAGAGATCGCCGGAAATGCCCGCCTCAAACTCACTGGAACCGTATTCCCTTGACCTGACCACGGGGTTGCCCCGTATGGCTGCCGCGCCCACCACCCCGCGGCAGCAGCTGCGTTATGCCCGCATCCTGAAGACTGCTGCGGGTTTTGCCCAAAGGCAGTTCGATACGCTGAGCCTTTCCGACGTCGCGGCCAGGGCTGATATCCCGCTCGGCACGCTGTACCGCTACTTTCCCTCCACAGCCCACCTGATGCTGGCCGTGTACAGGCAGCAGCTGCGGGAGCTCCGGGATGGCGTCCGCCGCCGCGAAGGTAAAGGTCACGCGCTCGCGGGTTTGATGATGGAAATCTTCCATCTGAGGGTCATGCAGCCGGGGGTGGAGCACTGCTTGATCCGTCCTGCAGGCAAGGACGACGACACCGCACAGTTGCTGCGCGAGATCGATGCGTTGTCCGAGGAGGTGGTGGGTTCGCTCAGCAAGGACACCGGCCAGGATTCCGTGCGTGCCAGGATCCTGCTCCACCTCGTTAGTGGACTTGTCCAAGCCGTTCGATGCCGACGGTTGTCGCTCTTTGAAGCCGAAAAAGATCTGAAGAAAGCCTGCTCCCTGCTGACCGGAGAATGACGGAATGTGGACTCTGGTCTAGACCAGCAGGGCTTCTGAACACGGTTTTTCGCATGACGTGGATCACAATTAGAGCTGGTTGAACGTTTTACTCTCGAATCGTCTCTCTTGGTATTGAATCTTGTACCTCCTCAGGCTCCCTAGGCTGGAAACACCGAAGCGGCTAGCAGCCCCCTACCTGCAGAAGCAACGCCGGACCAGCCATCCTTGGTCCGCTACAGCAGTTCTGTTCCTGCCCGAACCATGCCGTGGGTCCACGGCTAGCCTGAGGAGACAAAGACGTGTCCATTGAGACAATTGCTACAGACAACGACGCCCTGGTACTGACCGAAGAAGAGATCTTCGCAGCCCACGAAGGCGGCAAGCTGACCATTTCCAGCACCGTGCCGCTGAACAACAAGCGCGACCTTTCCATCGCCTACACCCCCGGAGTCGCGCAGGTCAGCCGCGCAATCCACGCCAACCCCGAGCTTGCCCGCACCCACACCTGGGCCGAGCGCCTGGTTGTTGTGGTCAGCGACGGCACCGCGGTCCTTGGCCTCGGCAACATCGGCCCCAGCGCCTCCCTGCCGGTCATGGAAGGCAAGTCTGCCCTGTTCAAGTCCTTCGGGGACCTCGACTCCATCCCGCTGGTCCTCAACACCACCAACGTGGACGAGATCATTGAGACCCTGGTCCGCTTGCGCCCCAGCTTCGGCGCCGTGAACCTTGAAGACATCTCCGCTCCCCGTTGCTTCGAACTCGAAGAGCGCCTCATCGAAGCCCTCGACTGCCCGGTCATGCACGATGACCAGCACGGCACCGCCGTCGTGGTTCTTGCAGCCCTGACCAACGCCGCCAAGGTGACCCAGCGCGAACTCGCCGGCCTCAAGGTTGTCGTCTCCGGCGCGGGTGCCGCAGGCATCGCCATTGCCGAGATCCTCCTCGCCGTGGGCATCAAGGACGTCATCCTGCTCGACTCCAAGGGCATTGTCAACGCTGACCGTGCCGATCTTGCGGCAGACCCCGGCAGCGTCAAGGCCCGCATGGCCCAGCGCACCAACCCCCGTGGCATCACCGGCGGCCCGGGCGAGGGACTGACGGGCGCAGACGTCTTTGTGGGCGTCTCCTCCTCCAAGTTGGACGAAGAGCACTTGAAGCTCATGAACGATCAGTCGATTGTGTTCGCGCTGTCCAACCCGGACCCGGAAGTTCTCCCCGAGGTTGCCCAGAAGTACGCGGCCGTTGTTGCCACCGGTCGCAGCGACTTCCCGAACCAGATCAACAACGTTCTGGCCTTCCCCGGAATCTTCCGTGGTGCACTCGATGCCAAGGCCCGCCGCATCACGCCCGCCATGAAGATCGCCGCAGCCAACGCCATCGCTGAGCTGGCCGCTGAAGACCTTTCCGCGGACTACATCGTGCCGAGCCCTCTGGATGCCCGCGTGGCACCGGCCGTCACCGCGGCAGTTGCTGCCGCCGTGGCTGAATAGGGGTTACCCGGTAGCGGTTTCCACCGCAAGACCGACGACGGCGACGCCTCCCGTGCTGGGGAGCGTCGCCGTCGTTTGTGGTTAAGGGCAACGCGGGGTCACTTACGTGCCGCCATGACGCGCTCAAGGGGCCATAAGTGACCCCGCGTTGCTGTGCATAGACTGAGGGGCATGAACGCCGAACTGATCGTGACCATCCTGTGCGGCCTGGCCATTGCGGTAGGTGTCGCCGGGACCATCATTCCTGTACTCCCGGGCAGCATCCTCATCGGTGCGAGCCTGCTGGCCTGGGCCATCTGGGGAGGCGCCGGTCCACTCGGCTGGGTGATCTTCGCCATCGGCATGGTGTTTGTGGTGGCCGGTATGGCCGCCAGTGCCGTGCTCACGGGACGGAAGCTCAAGCAACACGGCATCCCCAACCGGTCGGTGCTCATCGGCGTGGTGCTGGGCGTGGTGGGCATGTTCGTCATTCCCGTAGTGGGGCTCTTTGTGGGGTTTGCCGTAGGGCTGCTGCTCAGCGAAGTCCAACGGACGCGGGACTTCCGTACAGCCGTCCGATCCAGTGGTGCCGCGCTCAAGGCAACGGGCATCGGGATCCTCGTGGAGTTCGGGTTGGCGTGTGCCGCGGCGAGCACGTGGATTATCGGCGTTTGGATCAACGCGGTGAACGGCTAAGCCCTTAAACGCCAATTCGACGGCCCGCTGCGGGTTGGATGGTTGGAACCATCTGTCACGCAGCAAGCCGTCGAATCGGGTATGCAAGCCCTACTTCAACACGATTGTCCTGTTCCCATTCAGGATGATCCGCCCCTCGCAGTGCCAGCGAACGGCGTTGCTGAGGGCTTTGCATTCGGTGTCCCGGCCGGCGGCTACGAGATCGTCCGGCCCGAACGTGTGGTCCACCTCCACTACCTGCTGGGCGATGATGGGACCTTCATCCAACTCACCATTCACGTAGTGGGCGGTGGCACCCACAGTTTTCACACCACGCGCGTATGCCTGGTGATAGGGCTTGGCACCCTTGAAGCTGGGCAGGAACGAGTGGTGGATGTTGATCGCGCGGCCATCCAGTTTGCGGGCCAGATCATCACTGAGCACCTGCATGTAGCGGGCCAGGACAATGAGTTCAACGTCCAGTTCATCGATGATCTCCAGAAGGCGCCCCTCGGCGTCCGGCTTGGTAGCCGCGGTGACCGGAACGTGGAAGAACGGGATCCCGTGCCACTCCGCCAACCCCTGGTGGTCGGTGTGGTTGGACACAACGCCCACCACGTCGATGGGCAGCTCGCCGATCCGTGCGCGGAACAGGAGGTCGTTCAGGCAGTGCCCAAACTTGGAGACCATGATCAGCACACGTCGCTTGTACCCTTGGGGCTGCAGCTGCCAGTTCATGCTGTACTTATCACCTACCGGGGCGAAGTCCTTCCGCAAGGTATCAACCGTGGAGGCATCGCCGTCGGACGCGAAATGCACGCGCATGAAGAAGTGGCCCTCGGCACGATCGCCGAACTGCTTGTTGTCGATGATGTCGCAGCCGTGGTCCAGCAGGAAGCCGGACACAGCGTGCACGATGCCCGGACCTTCGGGGCAGTCGAGGGTGAGGACGTGTTCCACAGTCGTCTCCGGGGAGGCGGCGGCAGCAGTTTCAGTTTGGATGGCAGTCATGGCTAGCACTCCACTACGTTGACGGCGAGGCCTCCACGGGAGGTCTCCTTGTACTTGGATTTCATGTCGGCGCCGGTCTCGCGCATGGTCTTGATGGCCTTGTCGAGGGACACCTTGTGGCTGCCGTCGCCGTGCAGGGCAAGGCGGGCGGCATTGATGGCTTTGACGCTGGCGATCGCGTTGCGTTCGATGCAGGGGATCTGCACCAGCCCGCCCACGGGATCGCAGGTGAGGCCCAGGTTGTGTTCGATGCCCACTTCGGCGGCATTTTCCACTTGCCCAGGCGTTCCGCCCAGGACTTCGCAGAGGCCGGCGGCAGCCATGGAGCAGGCGGAGCCAACCTCACCCTGGCAGCCGACCTCGGCACCGGAAATGGACGCGTTGATTTTGAACAGGATCCCGACGGCGGCCGCCGCCAGCAGGAACCGCACGACACCGTCGTCGTTGGCTCCCGGAACAAACTTGGTGTAGTAGTGCAGCACGGCGGGGACAATTCCGGCGGCACCATTGGTGGGTGCGGTGACAATCCGGCCGCCCGCGGCGTTTTCCTCGTTCACGGCCAGAGCGAACAGGTTGACCCATTCCATGGCGAGCAGCGGGTCCGAAGGATTGGAGGCAGCGCCGTCGGCCTTGTTGGCGGCGTCAGTGGCGGCAAGCGTCTTGAACAACGACGGCGCCCGTCGCCTGACCTTCAGTCCTCCCGGCAGGATTCCCTCGGCAGAGCAGCCGTTGTCCACGCACTCCTGCATGACGGCCCAAATCCCCAGCAACCGTTCGCGGAGTTCTTCCTCGGAACGCCACACGAGTTCGTTGGCCAGCATGATGTCCGAGATGGACTTGCCTTCGCGTAGGCAGATGGCCAGCAGTTCATCTGCCGTGGTGAAGGGGTAGGGCAGGACGGTGTCATCGGCTACCACTTTGTCGGCTCCGGAGACGTCACCGTCCACTACGAAGCCACCCCCGATGGAGTAGAAGCTGCGTTCCCGGAGTACGGTGCCCGTGTGGTCCAGCGCCCGGAAGGTCATCCCGTTGGGGTGGGCGGGCAACGACTTGCGGCGGTGCAGGACCACGTCCTCGTCCCAGTTGAAGTCCACCCGGTGGTTGCCGGCCAGGTGCAATTCCGCGTCGAGTGCCGCGGCCGCAACCTGGTCATCGGCTGTGTGGGTATTAACGGTTTCAGGTGAGTGGCCTTGCAGCCCCAGCACCACGGCCTTGTCTGAGCCATGGCCCCGGCCGGTGGCGCCCAGGGAGCCGAAAAGCTCTGCCTGGACGCGCACCGTAGCCGGAAGCTGGCCGGACGATTCAAGACCGTCCGTGAACTGCTTTGCCGCGCGCATGGGGCCTACCGTGTGTGAAGACGACGGTCCGATGCCAACAGAAAACAGATCAAGCACACTCAGTGCCATCAGGGGACCTCAGGCGAGGCGTACTCCCGCATGGCGTCGAGGAGCCAGCGTCCCAGGAAATCGGCAAACGAGGCCCGGGGAAAGATCCGGTACGACTCATCCGAGGTCTTCCAGAGCATCACCGGGATGTGCGCGAGCTCAGTGGAGACAGCCGTGCCGGCCTTGAAGACCCGTGGATGCAGGTCCAAGGCGCAGGTCTTCTCCAGCACTGCGCGGGCGTGGCTGCCGGAGAGCTCAAACGTGGTGCGGTTGGCGGACAGGTCCACCACCTGGCCGGCGTCGCCACCCAGCGCCGAGGTCAGATCGCTGACCAGGGAGCCACCCAACGAATCGTGGGCTTCCTCCGGAGCTACCACCAGGAACTCGGTGGGGCCGAGCCACAGGGTGTTAACGGAACCCTTGTCTGTAACGGCGCCGCCCGTCACTGCACCGCAGGTGGCAGGCAAGCCGCCGGTCACGGACGCAACGCGGGCACCGGCGTCGGACGCTGGGTGAACCCGGATGCCCACCATGGCCTGGTAAGGGATTTCGGTGAGCGTCACCGTGCCCGGCACGGAGCCGGAGGTGAAGGCCTCAGCCAGGTGCTCGGCCGGGCTGCGGCGGGCGCCCCGGACGCGGTCGACGTGTGCGGTTTCTGCTGGTGTTGCTGTTTCAGCCATCTTTGCGGGTCCCTTCAGCATCGAAAAGTACGGTTTCGCCAACAACCACGTCCACCAATTGGTCTCCCAGCGAGGCCACCAGGGTCTCGCCGATGCGGTTGCGGCCGTTGTGAATGAGTGCCAGGGCGAAGGAACGGCCCAGCGCGGCGCTGTGGTAGCTGGAGGTCACGAAACCCTCCATGGGGACGGGTCCGGAGGCCGGGTTGACCGGGATGCCCTTTTCCACCAGCTGCGTACCTTCCGGCAACCTCAGCGAGTGGTCCACGGGAAGGACGCTCACCAGGTGCTTGCGGTCCTCACGGCTGGCGTCCTGCCGAAGGTAGGAGCGCTTGCCGATGAAGTCCTTCGCTTTGGAGACGATCCAGTCCATGCCGGCGTCCTGCGGGGTGACCGTGCCGTCGGTGTCCTGCCCAACGATCGGGTAGCCCTTCTCGGCGCGGAGCACATGCATGGTTTCGGTACCGTACGGGGTGATGTTGAACTCCGCACCTGCGGCAGCAACAGCTTCCCAGGTGTTGAGTCCGTACCAGGACGGGATATTGATTTCGTAGGCCAGTTCGCCGGAGAAGGAGATACGGCAAACGCGTGCCTGCACTCCGGAGGCCAGAGTGGTCTCGCGGAACGTCATGAACGGGAAGGCTTCAGCGTCCAGGCCACCGTTTTCGGCGAGCTGGGGAGCAACCTTGGCGATCACTGCGCGGGACTTCGGGCCAACCACGGCGATGGTGCTCCACTGCTCCGTTACGGACGTGCAGACCACATCGAGCTCCGGCCACTCCGTCTGGTGCCACTCTTCCAGCCAGTCCAGCACCTTGGCTGCGCCGCCGGTGGTGGTGGTCATGAAGTAGCGGTCCTCGTCCAAGCGGAGGGTTACGCCGTCGTCGAAGATCATGCCGTCCAAGGTGCACATGACACCGTAGCGGGCGGATCCCGGGGCGAGCTTTTTGAACGCATTGGTGTACACACGGTTCAGGAATTCGCCGGCGTCCTTGCCACGGATCTCGATCTTGCCCAAAGTGGTGGCGTCCATGAAGCCCACGGAGTCGCGGACCGCTGCGCACTCACGCAGGACTGCCGTGTCCATGTCTTCCCCGGCCTGCGGGTAGTACCAGGGGCGCTTCCACTGACCAACATCTTCGAACAGTGCGCCCTGGGCAACGTGCCACGGGTGGATGGAGGTGACGCGGGCGGGGTCGAACAGTTCGCCACGCTGGCGGCCTGCCAACGCTGCGAAGGCCACCGGCGTGAACGGCGCACGGTAAGCGGTGGTGCCAATTTCGCCGACGCCCGGAATGTTCTCAGCTCCGCCGAACTTCAGCGCCGCGGCGATGACGCCGATTGCGTTGACGCCGGAGGTCTTGCCCTGGTCATTGGCCGTGCTGATGGAGGTGTACCGCTTGACGTGCTCCACGGAGCGCATGCCGGCCCCGGTGGAGCGGAGGACATCGGCCACGGACTGGTCGCGCTGGAAGTCGACGAAGTGGTGGTGCCATTCGCCGGGCTCACCGGTTTGGCCGGGGACCAGCCAGAGCTGGCGGCTTGGAGCGCTGGCCACAGGTGCCTGCAGTTCCACTGGGGTGGTGGCGGATTCGAAGCCAGCGGCGATGGACGCTGCCGCTCCCGCCGAGATGCCTTCTGCCAGGCAGTCCTGCAGTTCAAAGCTGCCACGGCCGGCGCCAACCACCTGCTGGTCACGGACCGGCTTGGTGGGAATGAAGGCAGCGAGCTCATCATCCCAACGCAGCTTGCCCTGGCGCTGGCTGTGAAGGTGGACCACCGGGCTCCAACCACCGGAAACGGCGAGCAAATCGGCAGCGAGCTGTTCGACGCCTGAGGTGAGGTCGCCGTCGTCGTTAATGCTGCGGACGGTGACGCCATTCAGGCGGCCATTCTCGTCCGCCGACGTGTCAGCCACGGCGCTGCCGATCAGGACCCGGATACCGGACTCGACGGCGGCGGCTGCCTTTGCGCTGATCTGCGGACGGGCATCGACGACGGCGGCAACCGCCACGCCTGCTGCCTTCAGGTCCGCGGCAAGCGCGTAAGCGGAATCGTTGGTGGTGGTGATGACCACGCGTGAACCGGCCGCCACGGCGTAACGGTTCAGGTAGGTGCGGGCAGCCGAGGCGAGCATGATGCCGGGGCGGTCGTTGTTCTCGAACACCAACGGACGCTCGTGGGCGCCCGGAGCCAGGACAACCTGCTTGGCACGGATGTGCCAAATACGCTGGCGCGAGACACCCGATGCTGCCGGGACGCTGAGGTGGTCCGTGCGGTTCTGGGCTGCGATGAAGTAGTTGGAGTCGTAGGAACCGAAAGCAGTGGTGCGGTTCAGCACCGTGCATTCGCCGGCGGAAACCAGTTCGGCTTCGACGTCAGCAACCCATTCCAGGGCCGGCTTGCCTTCGATCAGTTCGGCCAGCTCCGGGGCGGTGGAACCGGAGAGCAGGGAGCCTCCGAGCTCGGGCTGGTCGTCGATCAGGATGACGCGGGCCCCGGTG
Source organism: Paenarthrobacter sp. OM7 (assembly GCF_029873575.1). NCBI lineage: Bacteria > Bacillati > Actinomycetota > Actinomycetes > Micrococcales > Micrococcaceae > Paenarthrobacter > Paenarthrobacter sp. OM7. The sequence goes on along the minus strand of NZ_CP123579.1, from coordinate 4,199,289 downwards.
CGGACAGCTTCGCGGGCGGCTGCCAAGCCGGCGATGCCACCGCCGACGACCAAGACATCCGTGTGGACATACTTCTTGTCGTACTCAGCCTTGTCCTCGTTGGGATCAAGCTTGCCAAGGCCGGACAGGAGCTCAATGTTCATGCCGTCCACCAAGGACACTGCGGTGGCGGGAAGCATGGACTCGGCAACGTGTCCGCGGAAGCGGGGCGCGATCTTGACCAAGGCATTGGACTCTTCCACGCCGGCGGCCATGATGCCGCGGGGGCGGTCCTCGTAGAGGGAGTTGCCGGCGTTGATGTGGCCGTTGGCGAGCAGCGCCGAAGCGATGGTGTCGCCAGGGTGGCCGGTGAATTCCTGGCCGTCCACGGTGAAGCGCCAAGAGATGCTGCGATCGATGCGTCCGCCGGTGGCGAGGCGTGCGTTCTTGTTGGTCACTTCTAGACTCCTTCCGAGGAGATGGGGGTGGTTGCCGTGGGGGCTGTGGCTCCGGGGGCGAGCCCGGGTTCGCCGGCCTGGCCGAAGTCCCCGGACTGGGTGAACTCCCCTGGTTTGTCCGGTTCGCTCTTCGGGCTGTTCACTGTGAGGTCCGGGCGGGGCTGGCCCATCCCGTAAATGGAGTGGATTTCGTAGCTCACGGTGTCGCGGAGCATGTTGAACCACTGGCGGCAGCCGGTGCTGTGGACCCAGCGCTCGGCGAAGGTGCCCTTGGTGTTCTCGCGGTAGAACAGGTATTCAGCCCATTCGCGGTCCGTGAGGTCGTTCGGGTTCTCCGGGTAGGCGATGTGTGCTTGGCCGCCGTAGTGGAATTCGGTTTCGTCGCGTGGCCCGCAGTTGGGGCATGAAATGAGGAGCATGTCTTTTCAGTCCTGTCCTGGCTAGTGGGCTACGGCTGCGGCGCCGTGTTCGTCGATCAAGGCGCCGGTTTCGAAGCGTTCCAGCGCGAACGGCTTGTTCAGCTTGTGCGGTGCGCCGGTAGCAATGGTGTGCGCGAAGGTCAGGCCTGCCGCCGGAGTGCCCTTGAAGCCGCCGGTTCCCCAACCGCAGTTGACGAACATGTTCTCCACGGGGCTCAGCCCCACGATCGGCGAGGCGTCCAGTGTGGTGTCCACAATGCCGCCCCAGGTCCGGAGCACGTGGGCCCGGGCGAAGATCGGGAAGAGCTCAACAGCTGCTGCCATCTGCTCCTCAATCACGTGGAACGAGCCGCGCTGGCCGTAGCCGTTGTAGGAGTCCACGCCGGCGCCCATTACCAGTTCGCCCTTGTGGGCCTGGGACACGTACACATGTACGTGGTTGGACATGACAACTGTGGGGTGGACCGGCTCGTGCAGTTCGGAGACCAATGCCTGGAGCGGGTGCGACTGGATCGGCAGGCGGAAGCCGGCCATTTCTGCCAGGACTGAGCTGTGGCCGGCGGCGCAGAGGCCCACCTTTTCGGTGTTGATGGTGCCGCGGGTGGTCTGGACTCCAGTGACGCGGTTGCCGTCCTTGATGAAGCCGGTGACTTCGCAGTTCTGGATGATGTCCACGCCCAGTTCGTCGCACTTGCGTGCAAAGGCCCACGCCACGTGATCGTGCTTGGCAATGCCTGCGCGTGGCTGGTACGTGGCGCCCATGACGGGGTAGCGGATGTTGTCGCTGATGTTCAGGATGGGGCAGAGTTCTTTGACCTGCTGAGGGTCCAGCCACTCAGCATCCACGCCGTTGAGCCGGTTGGCACCCACGCGGCGAACGCTTTCGCGGACATCGCCCAGGGTGTGGGCCAGGTTCATGACGCCGCGCTGGCTGAACAGGAAGTCGTACTCAAGCTCTTCCGGGAGGATTTCCCAGAGCTTGAGGGCGTGCTCGTAGATGGCGGCGCTCTCGTCCCAAAGGTAGTTGGAACGGATGATGGTGGTGTTGCGGGCCATGTTTCCACCGGCCAGCCAGCCCTTTTCCAGGATGGCGATGTTGGTCATGCCGTGGTTCTTCGCCAGGAAGTACGCGGTGGCCAGGCCGTGCCCGCCGCCGCCCACAATTACGGCGTCGTAGCTTTTCTTCGGGTCCGGGTTGCGCCAGAGGAAGTCCGGGTGTTCGGGGAGGTGGTCTGCACTCACTGGGCTGCTCCAATCAGTTCTGCTTCGGTTGCGGCGCCATTGCCGTTGTTGTTCAGGTGCGGGTAAAGCGGGAACTTGTCTGCCAGCGCGGTCACGCGGCGGCGAAGTTCGACGGCGGTGGCCTCGTCCAGGGTGACGTCACCTTCGGTGCCTGTCTCTGAGCCTGTGGCCTTGGTGCCGCTGTTCGCTGCGGCGATCAACGCCGTCGCAATGATGTCCGAGACTTCGGTGAAGTCCTCAGCTTTGAAACCGCGGGCGGCGAGGGCGGGAGTGCCGATGCGCAGGCCCGAGGAAACCATCGGCGGGCGGGGGTCGAAGGGAACGGCGTTGCGGTTGACCGTGATGCCGATGCGGTGCAGCGTGTCTTCTGCCTGCTGGCCGTTGAGCACTGAATGGCGGAGATCGGCAAGGACCAGGTGGACGTCGGTGCCGCCGCTGACAACGGAGATGCCGGCTGCAGCTACGTCGTCCTGGAGGAGGCGCTGGGCCAGGATCTTGGAGCCTTCAAGAACGCGGACCTGCCGTTCCTGGAACTCCGGCTCAGCGGCCATCTTAAAGGCCACGGCCTTGGCGGCGATCACGTGCTCCAGCGGACCACCCTGCTGGCCGGGGAAGACTGCCGAGTTGACCTTCTTGGCGATGTCGGCATCGTTGGTCAGGATCACGCCACCGCGGGGACCGCCGAGGGTCTTGTGCGTGGTACTGGTGACGATGTGGGCGTGGGGCACCGGGCTGGGGTGCAGGCCCGCGGCTACGAGACCCGCGAAGTGGGCCATGTCCACCATGAGGTAGGCACCCACCAGGTCGGCGATTCGGCGGAACTCGGCGAAGTCTAACTGGCGGGAGTAAGCAGACCAGCCGGCGACGATCAATTGCGGCTTGCTCTCAAGAGCCAGGCGCTCGACCTCAGCCATGTCTACAGTGTGGGTGTCCTCGCGGACGCCGTAGGGGACAACCTTGTAGAGCTTGCCGGAGAAGTTGATGCGCATGCCGTGGGTCAGGTGGCCACCGTGTGCCAGGTTCAGGCCCATGATGGTGTCGCCGGGGGTGATCAGCGCGTGCATGGCCGAGGCGTTGGCCTGGGCTCCGGAGTGGGGCTGGACGTTGGCGAACTCTGCACCAAACAAGGACTTCAGACGGTCGATGGCCAGCTGTTCGATCACGTCTACGTGCTCACAGCCGCCGTAGTACCGCTTGCCCGGGTAGCCCTCGGCGTACTTGTTGGTCAGCACCGATCCCTGGGCCTCCATGACGGCCGTGGGAGCGAAGTTCTCAGAGGCGATCATTTCCAGCGTGGACTGCTGGCGGATGAGTTCCTGGGCGATCGCCTGATCGACCTCCGGGTCCGCCTGGGCGAGCGGGCGGATCAGCGGTTCAACCATGGTGTTCTCCTTCAAAGCTTGTCTAGTGGCCGACTGTTAGGCAACTGATATATTAGAACTATTGCCATAGTATGTTGGAGATCACATAGTCGTCAACAGGTCAGCGGTAACTCATCCAGCAGACTATGAATGCGACTAACGGGAGAGACTAATGAGCGCAGCACTGGAAGCACTGGAATCAGTTCCGCAGGGCACGTCCCTGGCGGAGAACGCCTACTTGCTGCTGCGCGACCGGCTTATCATGCTGGACATCAAGCCCGGCGACCCCATTAATGACGGCCAGATTGCTGCAGAACTGGGAATCGGGCGCACCCCCGTCCGCGAAGCCATCAAGCGCCTTGAAAGCGACCATCTCGTGGTGTCGTACCCGCGGCGCGGCACCTTCGCAACCGGCGTGGACATCACCCAGCTCGCCGAAGTCTCCGAAATCCGCGAGCTCCTGGAACCGCTCGCCTCCAGGAAGGCTGCCCGCATGGCCAGCCCCGCCATGCGTTCCGAGCTTCGCGGCGTCGCAGCGGCCATCCGTGATCTTGAAGGCCAGGACAATTCCTCCCAGGAACTCATGCGCTATGACATCCAGGTGCACCGGCTCATCTACAAAGCCTCCGCCAATGCGCACCTCGAAGACGTTCTGATCCGGTACGACAACCTCGCCACCCGCATCTGGTGCCACATGCTCGAGAAGATGCCCTCCGTGTCCGGTCACATCTCCGAGCACGCCGACCTACTCACGGCCATCGCCGACGGCGACGAAGACCGCGCCGCCGAGCTAGCCCTGCACCACGTGGTCAGCTTCGAAGAGACCATCCGCAAGGTCCTCTGACCCTCTCTCACATCCCGCGTGCTTGGGCGGGTCCCTCTCCCACGTCCCTCGTGCTTGGGCGGGTCCCTCTCTCACGTCCCTCGGGCTTGAGGCGGACCCTCTCTCACATCCCGCGTGCTTGGGCGGGTCCCTCTCTCACGTCCCTCGTATTTCGGGTGGGTCCCTCTCTCACATCACTCGTGCTTGGGGGCGCTGCCGTGGCCGCCCCTGGCTGCGGCATTGGCACTTGTTGGGTTGCCTAACGGTGGGCGGCCTTCTTCAGCCAAGTGAGAGAGCGTGCGGGTGATGGGCTAGGGATGTGAGAGAGGGACGAAAATGGCCTGGATGTGAAAAGAAAAACGGCGGCCGTCCCCTCAGGGGGAGCGGTCGCCGTCGTTTGTTCACAACGCGTGTGGGAAGGTTTACATCTTCCGTCGGGCCGTTGTGGTTTCGTCCATGGCATCCCTGCCCAGCCAGGCGCCCAAGCCGATCATGGCAACGCCGAGGATCAGGTGCAGCCAGTTGTCAGCCGTGTTGAACGGGACAAAGTTGGCAGCTGTTTCCTGGTTGATGACCAGGCCGTAGATCCAAAGAACGATGTACACGGCGCCGCCGCCCAGGAGGAACAGGCGGGCCATGCGTGCGTTCCTTGCCATGGCCAAGCCGGCCACGCCAAACAGCAGGTGAACGATGTTGTGGAGTATGGACACTTGGAAGATTCCAAGCAGCATGGCGCCTGACTCATGTCCAGCAAAGGTCATGGCGCCGAAATTGGTGGTGATTCCCGGGATGAACCCCAGGACGCCTACCAGCAGAAATACAATGCCAACGCCCATGGCGGTGTTGCGAAGCGTCAACCCCATCATGTGGTGGTGTTCGGCGGGGTGCGAAGCGGTGGTCATCAGTCCTCCCTTTCACGCGGTTACCCGGCTCTTCTCATGGAGAGCCGACCTGCGGCAAGGGGTGTGGCAAAACCTTGCCGACGCCGCCATAATACTCCTGAAATGCCTCCGATAGCAGGGGATGTGCCCAGTTCAGCGGCGGTTAGCATGGATTTATGAGCCAAGCTCCGAACGGACGTGTGCACACGATCTTCCACGACACCCGCGATCTCACGCCCTTCCGCGAGGGCTACGTCCGCACCCCGGTCCGTGGCCTGGCCGACGGTGTGAATGACGTGCTGTCCGGCGTGCTGAGCGGACGTGACCACGCGAGGTTGTCCGTGGTGGGCAACGTACCGCGGTTGAAGATGCTTTCCTCCAAGACGGCCAAGGCGATGCACGAAGCCGTGTTCACCTCCACGGAGCCGGATGGGCTTCTCGCTTTTGGCCGTATGAATCCGGGGTGGGCCGGCTTATGCCACGTTATGGCAGGCCTGCTCGCATACAAGCATGGCGGGTTCCTGCGGGCTTCGGAGCTGCTGCAGCGCGGTTTAACAACAAGGATCGACGACGACGCCAGCCAGTTCTCGGCTACGTACCTTGGGCAGGTGGTCACCAAAGTCGAGGTAGCCGAACGCATCGAGGTTCCGGTTCTGTTCAGTGAGGAATCCGTGTTCTTGGCGCTGGCCCATTGCCTGCGGGAGATGGGGATGACCGAGTCGGCATTGGAAGCAGTGGTCGGCTTGCCGCCGTCATTGCCTTCTGCCCTGGCGCGCTGCACCGCGGCGTATTCGCTGGAGCGGCACCGGGACGTGGTGCTGTGGACCGAAGGTTTGCTGAACACTGACGACCTATCGGCTGCCTTGTTGCTGATCCGTGCGCGTTCCCAGCGGGCCCGGGGTGACATCGAATCCGCGCAGCTGGCCTTGAAGGAAGTCCTCCGGCGGCGGAAGACCAACCTGGCGTTGAAGAATGATGCACTGACAGACAGGGCACTCCTCGCGCTTGACCAAGGCCGCCGAACCCTGACTCCGCGGTCCAGGCGTCCTGCCCCTCCGGCTGAGCTGGAGACGCTGGAGGTCATCCGGAAAGACGCTGAAATGCGGCGCCTTTGGGAGAACGATTTCAGGCAGCTGGGCGGCGAATAAAAAACCATTGCGTCCTCGGGGGAGGAAGCGTATTCTCTTAATCAACCAAACAGTTGATCAATTAATTGATTGAATTAGGTTTGGTTGAGGACGAAGGGTTGAAGCGGCGATGGAACACGATGCCCCGGGGTCGGACACCCTGGACAGGGCTTTTATGGCGTTGGCGGATCCGGTGCGGCGGGCCATGGTGGCCCGGCTGTCCCGGGGAGATGCCACTGTCAATGAGCTTGCGGAACCATTCGCCATCACCAAGCAGGCGGTTTCCAAGCACATTCAGGTCCTGGAGCATGCGGGCCTGGTGACCCGATCCCGGGATGCCCAGCGCAGGCCGGTTCATTTGGATGCAGCAGCTTTGGAGAGATTGACGGCCTGGATTGACCAGTACCGGCTGATCGCCGAATCCCGCTTCCGGCAGTTGGACGAACTGCTGGGTGCGGGCATCTCCCACCAAGAACACGAGAACACAACAGCAAAGAAGAAAGAGGAACTGAAATGAGCAATCCAACAACAATCACCGCTGACAGCGGCGTCCCGTTCGTTGATACAGTCCGCGAATTCGATGCTCCCGTCAGTGCGGTCTTCAAGGCCCATGTTGACCCGGACCTCTTGGCCAAATGGCTGGGCCCGCGCAGCACGGTCACCAAAATTACCGAGTACAACGCCACCACCGGCGGCAGCTGGCGCTACGAAAGCGGTGACGACAACGGAATGTATGGCTTCCGCGGCGTCTTCCACACCGTTGAAGCCGAGGCACTGATCATCCAGACAGTGGAGTTCGAGGGCGCACCCAACCAGGTAGTCATCAGCACCACCACCTTCGAGGAAATCGACGGCAGGACCCGGATGGTCGCCCACGAGGTCTACCCCTCCGTGGAAGCCCGCGACATGGCCCTTGCAACGGGAATGGACTACGGCGTGATCGAAGGATACGAGCGGCTGGACGAACTGCTTGCTGCCTAAGCGCCCGCCGGCTGCAACTGCAGCAGCAGAGGGAGGAGTTGCTCGGACAACAGCACTGTTCCCAGTCCGATCATGATGATCCCGCTGGTCAGCGTCACAACCCGCGCGGCACCCGGCCGGGAAGCCAGCAACTTCCGGGACGTCAGGGCCACGCCGGTGTAGACCGCCCCTGCCAGGATCACGAAGGTCAGGCCCAGCAAACCTGACTGGACCGGAACGGGCAGTGCTGCCTCGGGGCTGACGAACTGCGGTACCAGCGCGATAAAAAAGAGCAGGCCCTTGGGGTTGATGCCGCTGGTACCCATGCCTTGAAGGAAGGTGCGGAGCTGGTTTCCGGACTGCACGACGCCGGCTTCCGCGCTGAAGCTCGCACCTCGCCACGAGCGGATGGTCGAGCCGCCGAGCCACAACAAGTAGGCCGCACCGGCGATGGTCAGCCATCCCAGGAGTCCCGGGACTCCTGCCAGCAGAGCGGCCAAGCCGGCCACCATCAGCAATGTGTGGATGACATACCCGCTGCACAGGCCCGCCACTGCGGGAACGAAGCTGCGTTGGCGTAGGCCGGCCGAGATTGAATACGCCCAGTCGACGCCGGGGGTGCACGCCAAGCTGACGGCCACCAGCATGAAGGCGAGGAACAGCTGCGGATTCACGATCTCTCCAGAGGTAGTTGGTAGGAAAACTCTAGGAAAAATCCGCCCATAAGTGTTCCCGGATTTAGCCCTTAATCCGGCATTTTGGGTAAGATTCTTGCGTGATTGACGGAATCGATAGAAGTATTTTGCGCCACCTCAAAGAGGATGGCCGAATGACGTCGACAGCCTTGGCCTCCAAGGTGGGGTTGACCGTGGCTCCATGCCATCGGCGGCTGAAGGATTTGGAGTCGTCAGGGGTGATCCGCGGCTATCGTGCCGACATCGATCCTGCTGCCGTGGGGCTGGGTTTCGAAGCGATAGTATTTGTCACCCTCAAGCAGGTGGAGCGCACCATCATGGCCGAATTCGAGGAGCGCGTGACAGCCAGTCCCAACATCGTGGAGGCGCAGCGGCTGTTTGGCTCCCCCGACTATCTGTTGAAGGTCATTGCCGCAGACTTGCCTGCCTATCAGCGCTTCTACGACGACGAACTCGCGGCTCTTCCAGCCGTGGAACGACTGACGTCAACCCTGGTGATGAAGAACTTGAAAACCAACATCGGCCCGCCCGTATAGTCCCGGCCTACTCGGCAAGCAACCCAGTTGTCCGGTAGGGAATCACTTCGCGGAGGAACATGCTGGTGGACGTGCGCACGATTCCGGGGCATAGGCGGATTTCCTCGGACACGCGGTAAAGATCGTCCGGGCTCTTGGCTACCACCCTGATGATGAGGTCGGTATCGCCGGCGGGTGCGTGGCACTCGAGGACTTCGGGGATGTCCCGGAGTGCGGCGATGGCTTCATTCAAGTGGCTTTGGTCCAGTTCGGCGCTGACCGCAGCCGCGACGCCACGCCCCAAGGCCGCCGGCAGGACGCGGCTGCTGTTCGGTCGCAGGGCTCCGGCGGCCGTCATCCGTTCCAAGCGGGACTGCACAGTTCCCCGCGCGAGATGGAGCTTCTGGGCCAGCACCATGATGGGCACACGGGGATCGTTGTCGAGGGCGGCCAGGATTCGCCGGTCCGTCGCGTCGAGTTCTTGCAAAGTGACCACTTCCTGTCCAAGTTTTCCGAGCAGACTGGTCAGATCGACCATTCTTTTTTGTGTCCGTTGCACCAACTGTATGTCTCCTGCTCAAATGGTGACAACGAAGCAGGGCAAGGCTACCGCCGGACCCCGCAGGCACCAGGCATCCGGAACACCACCCGGATCCCTGCACAGGTTTCCCGCAAGGAAGCAGCCGCTGATTGACTCTTGTTCACAGCATTGTCATTCTGCACTCGCCCGTATCGTGCGGGCAGCACAGTAAGAGCCCCTGAGCCACCGGATCGTTGCGGTAGCTGAGGGGCTCTTGCATTGCCCCGTCCCGGCGGACGCCGCGGAGCACGGCCACATAGGCTTGGAGCATGACTTCAGCTGGCCGTTTCGCCCCGAGCCCTTCCGGCCAACTACACGTCGGCAATCTCCGTACGGCCATCCTGGCCTGGCTCTTCGCGAAGTCCAGCGGAAGGGACTTCCTGCTGCGCGTCGAGGACCTGGACCGTACCCGGTCCGGCGCCGAAGCGGAGCAGCTCCGCGATTTGGAGGCCGTCGGCGTCAGGTGGGACGCCGGCGTCGTGCGCCAGACTGAACGCGCGGCGTTCTACGACGAAGCGATTGCGCGCCTCACTGCTGAGGGCCGCACCTACGAATGCTTCTGTACCCGCCGGGAAATCCAGGAAGCAGCGTCGGCGCCGCATGCGCCGCAGGGCGCGTATCCGGGGACGTGCCGACGGTTGTCCCACGCTGAACGGGAGATCCGGCGCGCGTCACGCCCGGCGTCGATACGCCTCCAGGCGGACGTTGTTGAGTGGGCTGTTGAGGACCAGTTGTGCGGCATCTATAGGGGCATGGTGGACGACTTTGTGCTGCGTCGAAATGACGGAGTGACCGCCTACAATCTGGCAGTGGTGGTGGACGACGCCGCCCAGGGAATCGACCAGGTGGTGCGCGGCGACGACCTCCTCCCTTCCACCCCGCGGCAGGCCTACCTGGCGACGCTGCTGGGCCTGCCCGTTCCCGAATATGCCCACGTGCCACTGGTGGTAAACCACGACGGCGCCAGGCTGGCAAAGCGCGACGGTGCGGTCACGCTGGGCGACCTCGCCGCCGTCGGAATTCCTGCCGGAAGAGTCCGTGACATGATCCTTGAATCGGTGGGCCTGCCTGCCGGAACCCTGGAGGAGGCGTTGCCGCACTTCCGCCCCCGGAGCCTCCCCAAGGAGCCATGGGTGTGGAAAACCCCCGGCCCTGAAACGCCCACCACGTAGGCTGTCTGGATGCATGCAAAGGTGATCGCCCCAGGTTTCGAACCCGCCGCCGAGCTCTTCGGCAGTTTCCTCGATCAGGATCCGGAGTATTCGGCGCAAGTCGCGGCCTACCATCGCGGCGTCAAAGTGCTGGACCTCAGCGGCGGACCGCATATCCGCCCGGACTCGGTTACGGGCGTCTTCTCCTGCTCCAAAGGCATGGCGGGCCTGGTCATGGCGTTGCTGGTTCAGGACGGCACCTTGGACCTTGATGCCGAGGTGACCAAGTATTGGCCGGAGTTTGGTGCCGAGGGGAAAGCTTCGATCACCGTTGCCCAGCTTCTTTCGCATCAGGCCGGGCTCCTTGGAGTGGAAGGCGGCCTCACCCTCCACGAGGTCAACAACTCCGGGCTCGCAGCCGCCAAGCTCGCCAAACTGCCGCCGCTATGGAAACCCGGCACTGCCTTCGGCTACCACGCACTGACCATCGGTATCTTCATGGAGGAGCTGTGCCGCCGCATCACCGGTTCCACCCTCCAGGACGTCTTTGAACAGCGGATCCGGGCCGCAACCGGAGCGCACTTCTACCTTGGCCTGCCTGACGCCGAAGAGGCCCGCTTCGCTCCCTTCCGCTGGGCGGCCGATCCGGCGTGGCCGTGGGTGGATCCTGCCAGCCACGCCGGACTGGCGGCCAACTCTGCCGTGGGCGACATCCTGGACTTGCCCAACATCCGGGAGGTGCGGGCCGCGGGGTTGAGCTCGGCTGCTGGAGTGGCGAGTGCGGATGGGATGGCAAGAATCTACGCTGCAGCGCTGACAGGGTTGGAAGGCGAACCCGCCGTTCCCCCTCTCCTGACGGAGGAGACCATTCGTGCGGTAACCCGCGAGCAGGTTTTCGGGATCGACCGCGTCTTTGGAGAGACCGGCTGCTTTGCCACGGTGTTCATGAAGTCCCACACTCGGATGCCGTTCGGCAGCTACCGCGCATTCGGGCACGACGGCGCCAGCGCATCTCTGGGATTCGCGGACCCTGTGTATGAACTCGGCTTTGGGTACGTGCCGCAGCAGGCGGAGCCCGGGGGAGTGGGCTGTCGCAACTTCCAGCTGAGCGCGGCGGTGCGGGAAGTGATCGCTGGGCTCGCGGCTTAGCTGGGCTGGGCAGCCGGGACTCCGGCCGCCATGCCTGCCCATAGGGTGTCGGTGGCAGCGGTGACTACGTCATCCACTGAAGTGCCGTCCAAGTGTCCGCCGGCCGCAAGGAGGGCAGTCCCATGAAGGCTGACGAAGCACACCATGGCCAGTGTCCCGGGGTCGCCTTCGGCCAGGACGCCGGCTTCCTGGGCCTCGGCGATCATGGCTTGGGCAACATGTATTCCCTGGGCGCCAGTGTTCCGCAGTTCCTCGCTGGAATCGGGGTGGTGTTTGGTGGAGTACATCACCGTCAGCAGGGCGGGGTGCTCAACGGCAAAGTCGACGTATGCCTTGCCGACGCGGACGAAACGGCCATGGAGGTCATCGCTGGACTGGGTGGCATCCCGGATCAGGCGGTTCATCGACTCAAAGCCAGCCAGCGCCACGGCGTCGATCAGGGCTTGCTTGTCACGGAAGTGCTTGGCCGGAGCGCCGTGGCTGACGTTGACATCACGGGCCAGCTGCCGCAGGGAAAGTCCTTCCACGCCGGCTTCCTCAATGGTCTCCATGGCGCGCTCCAGGAGCGCCTCCCGGAGTTTGCCGTGGTGGTAGGGCTGGTCAGTCATGACTCAAGTCTAAGCCAATGTAGTCATTGACAACAAAGTAGACACTGCCTACCATGTAGACAGCGACTACATCAGTCTCTTACTCAACCGATGGGATTCCGCCATGACCATGACCTACGCAGGTACCACTGCACTCATTACAGGTGCCAGCTCCGGCCTCGGCGCTGAGTTCGCCGGACAATTTGCTGCCCGGGGCTCCAACCTCGTCCTGGTGGCCAGGCGCGCAGACCGTCTGGAGAAGTTGGCCCAGGACTTGCGCTCCCGCCACGGGGTCACCGTGACCGTGCTCCCCATGGACCTGGGCCGTGCAGGGGTGGGGCGCGAGCTCTTCGATTCACTGGCCGGGCGCGGGATCACCGTGGACACGTTGATCAACAACGCGGGCTTCGGCACCCATGGGCCTTTGGTTGAGGAAGATCCGGACACTATTGCGTCTGAGATTTCCTTGAACGTGGCCGCCTTGGTGGACATCACCCGGGCTTTTCTGCCGCAACTGCTCGACTCCGGAAAAGGTGCCCTGGTGAACGTGGCCAGTACTGCCGCTTTCCAGCCCATTCCCGGCATGGCCGTTTACGGTGCCACCAAGGCCTTCGTCCTGAGCTTCACTGAAGCCGTGGCCCACGAAACCAAGAACTCCGGACTTAACGTCCTGGCCCTTTGTCCCGGCGCCACTCGCACTGAGTTCTTCGACGTCCTCGGTGGCGAGTCCGCAGCGGTGGGCAAGATGCAGACCTCCGAACAGGTTGTTGGAACAGCGATCAAAGCCCTGGGTCGCAAGGACACGCCCGGCAGCGTTGTCTCCGGGTGGGTCAACCGGGTGACGGCTGGGTTTGCGCAGCGCTTGCCCAGGGCAGTCACCGTCGCCATCGCCGCACGCGCCGTACAGGACTGGTAGATCCCCCCACGCGCTTGCCGTCCCGGAACAACCGATAGCCTGAACATGGGATCGATCGCCGTTGATCCCATGTTCAACCCGGAGGCCAGCATGACCGAACCACACTTCACTGTAGAAACAGCCCAGGTCCTGGCGGAGGTGGCCCACAACCGGCAGAAGGACAAGCTCAAGCGCCCCTACCGCGAGCACGTCCTGGCAGTGGGCGATGCTCTGGCCGACTTTGATGAGGACATCCAGATCGCCGGCTACCTTCATGACATCGCCGAGGACACTCCCATCACCCGGCAGGCACTGCTGGAAATGGGCGTGTCCGAGCGTGCGGTAGACATTATCGAGCGTGTCACCCGCCGCTTCCACGACGACCCGGATGACTACGACGCCGGCATCCGTTTTGTTGCGGAGGATCACGACGCCACGTTGGTGAAGATCGCGGACAACGCCCACAACTCGCTCCCGGAACGGGTTCAGGCCCTTGCGGAGAAGTGGCCGGACAAGCCGCCGGTCACCCGCTACGCCGATGCCCGACCTGTGCTGTACACGGCCGTTCCCCGCGACGAGGTCAGGATGATCCTGGAACGGATCAACCCATACCTGCTCCAGGAACTGGACGAGATCGTTCCCGAGTAACCCCTCCGCGCCCGTTGTGGGGCCTGCTCTGCGTGCCTCGGGGACGAAAAGGCGCGCAAAGCGGGCCCCGCAGCGACGGGATTTGGTGCAAAAGCCCCAGCAATGCCCCGTAACGCGAGCTCCTAGCCCGCGGCGTTTTCCAGCCTTCGGAGCGCGGCGGCCCGGCCCTTGTGGCCGCGTCGTTCGTCGTAGGCGATCGACAGGCCCAGAACCAGCATCATCTCCAGCATGCACACCGGGACTGATGCTCCGGCGGCAGCCAGGGCTATGCTTCCAGCCAAGCCCAAAACCACCAAAGCTGAGCTCACGAGGTGTTCGCGTTCCAGCCCGAGCATGATGCTGTACAGCGTTGTGAGCGAGATCTTGAACAAGATAATCGGCAGGGCAATCGAGGCAACAGCGGCAGCCGCGGGAATGTGTGCTTCATGATCAATGAAGTACGCGGCAACGTGCAGGCCCGCACCTGTGGCGGCAATGGCGGCAAAGACCGGCATGTGCCCATAGCCAAACACCCACGAACGATGCCGCTGGACGTGCAATGCCGGGCCGGAGGGCAGGATGAAGTAGATCCACCACATGGCGAAGGCCAACCCGGTGCCACTCAGCCCGACCAGTGCTGCATCCACGGACCACTGATGGGTAGCAACAATGGCACGCAAGGTTTCAATGGCGCCAATCAAGCATTCGCCCAAGGCGATGATGGCCAGGAGCCCGTACCTTTCCGCGATGTGATGGGCGTGCCACGGGGTACGGATCTCCCGTTCCGCGAAGTAGGGTGCCGCCATCTCCATGATGAACAGCGGAGTTGCCACAAGGAACGTGGTGAGGACACTCGCGTCCACCAACAGCACAACAACCCAGCCGATCTGGACGATGGCCACGTACTTTGCATAGCGCAAACAGGTTTCCCGGCGTTCGGGATCCTGGCGGGCAGCGCGAAGCCATTGGAAGATCAGGGCCACCCGCATGATGATGTAGCCCAGCACGATGGTGACATTGTCCACGTGCCTGCCCTCGATGATCGAGTGGAACATCGGCTCGATGCCCATGGCCAGGATGAGCACGCCCACCATCTGGATCATGGTGACCACACGGAACACCCAGTCATCGGTGTCGTAGGCGCTGGCGAACCACGTGAAGTTGATCCAGGCCCAGATCACCGCGAACATGGCGAACGAGAAGGCCAGCAGCCCAGGCCAGAAGTGCGCCTCCGCCACCGCATGGGCGAACTGGCTGCCAGCAACACCGAAGGCAATGACAAAGGTCAGGTCAAAGAATAGCTCCAGCGGGGTTGCTGTGCGGTGCTTTTCATGGGGATCGCGGCCGCCCATGCGGGACAGCGCATGGCGAAGGGGATTCGAGGACATGGCTCAAAGATTACCGCTGCCCCTGCCTTCACGCCGAGACCGCCGCAACGCGTCGAGACCGCCCGGAAAGTTCCGGCGATCCCGCAGCGTTCCGGCGATCTCGCGGGAAGGAGTTACACCCGCCCCAGCACGTCGATGTCCTCGAGGAAGTCCTGGTGTACTTCGGGACTCACGGTGGTGCGGGTGTCACCAATCGCGTCGAGGTAGTCCTGCGTCACGGGTCCCTTGCGCCCGTTGGACCCGGCCCCGGACGCAGCTCCGGCTGATCCGCCTAAAGCAGCGCCGTCGTCGTACACTGCTTTTTCCAGGGCACGCTGGGAGGCGCTGCGGGCCGCGAACTCGATGTCGGCGGGCGAGAAGCCTTCCGTCCGTTCCACCAGCTGGGCGATGTCCACGGAGTCCACCACTGTGGCGGGGATGAAACGCTGCCACATGGCTTCGCGGGCGTGGACGTCCGGGAGGCCGATGGGGATGACGTAGTCGAACCGGCCATGGCGGAGGAACGCGGTGTCCAGGGCGCGGATGAAGTTGGTGGCGCACACCAGGAGGCGGCCCGGTTGTTCGCGGAAGGCCGGGATGATCTTGAGGAGTTCGTTGGTGACGCCCTGCAGCGGCGACGGCGGATCCCCGGCACGCTGCGACGCGATTTCCTCCACCTCGTCGATGAACACCACGGCGTGCTCCAGTTCGGCGATTTCCAGGAACGTCTCGCGCAGCGCACCGGCCAGGCCCTTGGGGTCAGCGGCCAATCGCGACGGGAAGACCTCTACGAACGGCCACTCCAGACGCGACGCAATGGCCTTGGCAAACGTGGTCTTTCCAGTACCTGGCGGGCCGAACAGCACAACAGCCCGGGGCGGCACTACGCCGTATTCGTCGGCGAGGTCCGCCTCGGCCAGGGGAAGCACCAGACGGCGTTCCAGCAGTTCCTTCTCGCGGCGCATGCCGGCCACGTTCTCCCACAGATCCCGTGCAAGGATGCGGCCACCTAGCAGGCTCAATGGCTCCAATTCCTGCCGCTGCACAGGGATGGTGCGCTCGAAATAGCGCAGGTTCTTCTTGACCACAAAGCCTCGCCCCAGGAAGGCTTCCACCCGGGTTTCAGTTTCAGGCATGAGTGCAGACAGCTTGTTGAGGCCGTGCGGGGCCATGCGGTTCTCGACGGCGGACAGCAGCGAGGTGCCGATTCCGCGGCCGCGGAACTCCGTCAGCGTGGCCAGGAACACGATCCAGCCTTGGTCGTGTGCGGCGCGTCCGACGGCGGCGCCCACCACTTGGTCGCCCTGCACCGCCACCACCGCGTGGTCCTTTTCGCACGATGCCAGGACCTCGGACAACGCGTACACCGGCTCCACGCCGTCGGCTTTGAGTGACTCCCAGAGGTGGAGGATGCCATCGAGGTCGGATGAGTGGAAGTCCCTGATGCGCCAGTTGCTCATGGGTAATGCTCCTGAGTTTGCTAAGTGAGTCGCCGTTGATTCCTTGAGGTTGAGCATAGGCGAACCACCGGTGCCGGACGTTGCAGGCCCGTAGCGTTACGAAACTCCTACTGCATCGGACGCAACCGCAAACCCTGCATGCCGCCGTCGACCGCCAACGAGGTTCCCGACGTCGAGCCTGACAGCGGGCTCGCAAGGTACGCGACGGCACCGGCCACCTCAGCGGCGTCAACCAGCCGGCCGTGGGGCTGCCGGGCGTTGAGGGCGGCGCGCTCGCTGGCGGGGTCGGCAGCGGAATCCAACAGACGTCCCACCCAGGGAGTGTCTGCGGTGCCGGGATTGACGCAGTTGACGCGGATCCCCTCACGGACGTGGTCTGCTGCCATGGCGAGCGTCAGGGACAACACTGCACCTTTCGACGCCGAGTACAGCGCACGTTGCGGCAGTCCCGCGGTCGCTGCGATGGAGCAGGTGTTGACGATCGCTGCTGCCGGTGACTCACGGAGGTACGGCAGAGCTGCGCGGCTGACGCGGGCGATGCCCACCACATTGACGTTGAGGACGCGCAGCCACTCGTCGTCGTCGTTCGCGGCAATGTCGCCTTGGGCGCCGATTCCGGCGTTGTTGATCACGATGTCCAGCCGGCCAAATTGCTCCACAACGGCGTCGACGGCGGCACGCACCGATGCATCATCGGCCACATCGCACTGGACACCAAAGTGCGGGCTGGTTTCCGGGGCGAGGTCCAGGACGGCGACCTGCGCGCCTCCGGCAGCGAGGCGGTCCGCGATGGCCGCCCCGATGCCGGACGCGCCGCCGGTGACGAGGGCCGCGAGGCCCTCAAAGTCGTTGCCCACCGAGGGCGCTGCGGCTGCCATCAGGCGTTGACGTGGGCGGCAGCGGCTGCGCCGGCCCGGTCGCCTGTCGCGGAACCAGGCTGCGCCCTGAAGTACTCCTGGCGCTGGCGTCCCAATCCCTCGATGTCCAACTCCACGACGTCGCCGGGCTGGATGAAGGGGAAGCGGCCGGACAATGCAACGCCCTCGGGGGTCCCGGTGATGATCACATCTCCCGGCTCCAAAACCATGTATTGGCTCAGGTGGTGCACGATGGTGGCCGGGTCGAAGATCATGTCCGACGTGCTTGAATCCTGGCGGGCTTCACCATTGACCAAGGTCTGGAGGCGCAGGTTGCTTGCGTCGATCTCGGAGGCCGGGACCAGCCACGGGCCCAGGGGAGTGGAGCCGGGCAGAGATTTGCCTTTGGTCCACTGTCCCGCAGCACCGGGAATTTGGTAATCGCGCTCGGAGAGGTCGTTCGCCACGGCGTAACCGGCGATGCAGGCTTCGGCTTCCGGGACAGATGAAAGGTATGACGCTTCCCGGCCGATCACGATGGCCAGTTCCACTTCCCAATCGTACTTTTCCGACGACGGCGGGATGGGAGCGGCGTCGAACGGTCCGGCGATGGTGTTGGTGGGCTTGAGGAAGACCACGGGAACCTCGGGCGGTGTGGCACCGGACTCGGCAGCATGGGCGGTGTAGTTGAGGCCGATGGCCACTACTGCACCCGGGCGGGCAACCGGCGCACCGATGCGCAGGCCCGCAGGGGATATTTCGGGAAGATCCCCGCTGTTCAGGGCTTCCTGGGTGCGCTCGATGCCATCCGAGGCGAGGAATCCGCCGTCGATATCCTGGGTCAAGGGTGTGAGGCTGAAGTATTTCTCGGTGCCGTCGGCGTCCTGGGCGATGACGGCCGGTTGTTCGTTTCCGGCCGTACCCAGCCTGGCGAATTTCAAGGTCATGGCTTCCTCCGTGTTCGGGACTAACATCCGAGCTCTAGTGTGGTGTTTCACCCCATAATACGGAAATGTGACCCATTGACAAGGGAGACATCGGATGTTTAGGCTCGGTGCAGAATCGTAACGGACTTCAGGAGCCGCATGAGCACCATCACTGCAATGGATACGTTCGATATCCGCTTTCCAACATCCCTTGAGCTGGATGGCTCTGACGCCATGAATCCGGACCCGGACTACTCCGCGGCATACCTGATAATCCACACTGACGCCGGGGACGGACACGAGGGCCACGGCTTTGTGTTCACCATCGGCCGGGGGAACGAGGTGGAAACGGCGGCGATCAACGCGCTCCGCGATCACCTCCTCGGCGCTGATGTTGAGACGCTGCTGGCTGACATGGGGGCCACGTGGAAGCTGCTGGCCCACGATTCGCAGCTCCGTTGGCTGGGTCCCGAAAAGGGTGTCATGCACATGGCCATCGGAGCCGTGGTCAATGCGCTGTGGGATTTGAAGGCCAAACGTGCCGGGCTGCCACTCTGGGAAGTGTTGGCAGGAATGACGCCCGAAGAGCTCGTGGCCCTGGTGGACTTCCGCTACCTCACGGACGCCCTTACTCCCGCGGAAGCGCTGGGCATTCTTCGGGCGGCCGAACCTGGCAGGGAAGCCCGGAAGGCGGCACTTCGCGCCGAGGGTTACCCCGCGTACACCACGACGCCGGGCTGGCTGGGGTACAGCGACGGGAAACTGGCGCGGCTGGCCAAGGAAGCCGTTGCAGATGGTTTCACCCAGATCAAGTTGAAGGTGGGGGCCTCCCTGGAGGACGACATCCGCCGTGTACGGACTGCCCGTGAAGCAGTGGGTCCCGACGTCAGGATTGCCCTGGATGCCAACCAGCGCTGGGATGTCCAGGAAGCCATCGACTGGATGGCCCACCTTGCCCCGTATGACATTGCCTGGATTGAGGAGCCCACCAGCCCGGACGACATCCTGGGCCACGCCGCCATCGCCCGCGGGGTAGCCCCGATTCCCGTGGCCACCGGCGAACACGTGCAGAATCGGGTGGTGTTCAAACAGATGCTGCAGGCCGGATCACTGCAGGTCCTGCAGATCGATGCCGCCCGGGTAGCAGGGGTGAACGAGAACATCGCCATCCTCCTGCTCGCTGCGAAGTTCGGCGTCAGGGTGTGCCCGCATGCCGGTGGCGTTGGCTTGTGTGAGGCCGTTCAGCACCTGTCCATGCTGGACTTCGTTGCCGTGTCCGGCACCAAGGAAGGCAGGACCATCGAGTTCGTGGATCATCTCCATGAACACTTCACCACTCCCGTGGACGTCCACAGCGGCGCCTACTGGCCGCCGTCGAACCCTGGCGCCGGAAACGAAATGCTCCGTGAAACACTGGCCGCGTACAGCTTTCCGAACGGCCCCGTATGGAAGGAATCCCGTTGATCCAGCACGCACCTTGGTTCGAGGAAGCACGCTTTGGCATGTTCGTGCATTGGGGCCTATACGCCCTTCCAGCACGCCACGAGTGGGTGATGAACCAAGAGGAAACAACGGTGGAGGAGTACTCCAAGTACTTCCGGCGCTTCGATCCGGACCTTTACGACCCCCGCGAGTGGGCCCGGGCAGCCCGCAACGCCGGGATGAAGTACGTGGTCCTCACCACCAAGCACCACGACGGCTTCTGCCTGTGGGATTCCGCCCTGACGGACTACAAAGCCACCAACACTCCCGCCGGCCGCGACTTGATCAGCCCCTTTGTTGAAGCGCTCCGGGCCGAGGGATTGAAGGTCGGTTTCTACCACTCACTCATCGACTGGCACCACCCCGACTTCACTGTGGACGGGGTCCATCCCCAACGCAACGCGGCCGACGTCGAAAGCTTGAATGCCGGACGCGACATGGACCGATACCGCCAGTACCTGCATGGCCAGGTGCGTGAGCTCCTCACCAATTACGGCACTATCGACTACCTCTTCTTCGACTTCTCCTATACAGGCGGACACCAAGAGGAATATTGGGGCGGGAAAGGCCGGAAAGACTGGGACTCGGAAGCCTTGCTCGCCATGGTGCGGGAGCTGCAGCCAGCCATTGTGGTCAACGACCGGCTGGAAATCCCGGGAGACCTGGTCACCCCTGAGCAGTACCAGCCAGCCGGTCCCATGATGGTCGACGGCGAACCGGCCACCTGGGAGGCCTGCCAGACGTTGAATGGCAGCTGGGGCTATGACCGGGACAACCTGAATTACAAGCCCGTTGACTTGTTGATCCGCATGCTGGTGGATGGCGTGTCCAAGGGCGGCAACCTGTTGCTCAACGTGGGCCCCACAGGAAGGGGCAGCCTGGATCCGCGGGCGCTGGGTTCGCTGGAGGGCATTGGCGAATGGATGAAGCTGCACTCGCGCGCCATCTACGGGGCCGGAGCTTCGTCCTATCCCGCACCGACGGATACCCGCTACACGCAGCGTGGTGACAAGCTGTACGTCCATCTCTTCGCGTGGCCCTTCGAGTACGTCCACCTGCCGGACCTCGCCGGCAAGGTGGAATACGCCCAGTTGCTGAATGACGCCTCGGAGGTGTTCCTGCGGGAACTGGATCCCGCCCAGCAGGCCATGAACATGACCCCGGGCGGCCAGCCACCCGGAACGCTCACCATCAAGCTGCCCGTTCAAAAACCCGACGTGGCGGTGCCAGTGCTGGAACTTTTCCTGAAACCGTCAGCCCTCCGCCAAGAGTCCGCCCATGGCTGAGAGCATCGCCCTTCACACCAAGCTCAAGCCGGGAACCGCGGACGAATACGCCGACGCCCACGCGCACATCCCGCCTGAACTGGTGGCAGCCCTCAAAGAGGCCGGGGTTAAGAACTGGCGAATCTGGCGAAGCGGTCTCGATCTCTTCCATGTGGTGGACGTCGAAAACTACCAAGCCATGCGGCACGCGCTCGCCGACCACCCCGCAAACGTTCCGTGGCAGGCACGGATGGCTGAACTTTTAGCGGTCCAGGATGATTACTCGGGGGAGGATGCGGGTATCCAGAAGGTATGGGAACTGCCATGAACTCACTTGAGCTGGGCAAGCTTGGCTTCGGTGGTGCGGGCATTGGGAACCTGTACCGGGCCATTCCGGACGGTGAAGCGCTCGCCACCGTTCTGGCCGCTTGGGACGCCGGCATCCGCTACTTCGATACCGCCCCGCACTACGGGCTTGGCCTCTCCGAACAGCGGCTGGGCGCGGTCCTTCGGGACAAACCACGGAATGAATTTGTCATCTCCACCAAGGTAGGCCGGCTGTTGGAACCGAGCTCCGGCGGCGGGCAGGACCCTGAGGGATTCGATGTTCCCGCTGCTGCACGTCGAGTGTGGGACTTCTCCGAGAAGGGGATCCGGCGCAGCATCGAGGAGTCACTGGAACGGCTTGGCCTGGACCACGTGGACATTGCCTACCTTCACGATCCCGATGTCCACGATCTCCAAGCCGGCATCTCCGAAGCGTTGCCCGTGTTGGAAAAGCTGCGCTCGGAGGGACTGGTCAAGGCCGTTGGCGTGGGTATCAATTCAGCCGAGGCTGCCCTGGAATGCGTCGACGCAGCTGACCTGGATCTGGTGATGTTGGCTGGCCGATACACCTTGCTTGAGCAGCCCGGCGTTCCGCTGCTTGATCGCTGTGTGGAGCGCCGCACCGGCGTCGTCAGCGTGGGTGCCTATAACTCGGGCCTCCTGGCCCGGCCCGATGTCGCCGAGGACGCGCACTATAACTACCAGCAGGCACCGCCGGACGTGCTGGAGCGTGCGCGTCGCCTTGCGGCGGTCTGCCGCGACTTTGGCGTGGAACTTCCGACGGCGGCCCTCCAGTTCCCGCTGCGGCATCCCGCGGTGGTGAACGTGACCGCCGGGGCCACTTCTCCTGAACAGGTGGCCACGAACGCATCGCGGATGGAGGCGCCTGTGCCGGAGGAGCTCTGGGACGCGTTGGAGGCAGCCGGGCATGATTGATTCGCATCTGCACCTCTGGACGGTGGATTCCTTCGTCACTGGCGGAGTGCGTCCCTATGGATGGCTCGGCCCGCAGCACGGTGCGCTCTACCGGAGTTTCGGCGGAGACGAAGCCCGCGAGACGCTGGAGGCCGCCGGTGTTCGGGGAGCGGTGCTGGTCCAGGCCGACGATACCCTTGCCGACACCGAAGCCATGCTGGCGGTAGCTGCGCAGAATCCTTGGGTGCTGGGTGTGGTGGGCTGGGTCCGGTTGGATGCACCCGATGAAGCAGCAGAGCAGCTGCACCGCTTCACAGCCCAGCCCGTCTTCAGGGGAGTGCGGCACCTGGTGCACGACGACCCCCGGTCCGACTTCCTGGACCTCCCCGCAGTTCGCGAGTCCTTGATGATGGTGGCAGAGCGCGGGCTCACCTTTGATGTTCCGGATGCCTTCCCGCGGCATCTGGGATCTGCGGTCCGACTTGCCCGTGAGATGCCGGAACTGACAGTGGTGCTGGATCACTTGGGAAAACCACCGCTGGCTGACCCTCAGCTCATGGACTCGTGGCGCGCCGACTTCAGCGCGCTTGGGCGGGAACCGAACTCGGTGGCCAAGCTTTCCGGGCTGCATCTGCCAGGCACTGAATACACCGCGGATGCGTTGCGGCCGCTGTTCGAAGCCGCGTTGGAGGCTTTCGGGCCAGAGCGCTTGATGATCGGCGGCGACTGGCCGGTCAGTACACTCGGGGCTCCTTATGGCAGGACGCTGGATGTGTTGTTGGAATTGGTGTCGTCCCTGAGCCCGTCAGAGCAGGACGCCGTGCTCGAAGAGACCGCGATCCGGACCTACGGCCTGGCAGTCACCCCTCTGGCCGAGGGTTAGAGCGCCTGCCGCAGCCAGTTCTCCACGCCACTGATGTGCACCGTCACCAGCGCGCGCACCAGTTCGGCATCGCCCCGCTCCAGCGCGTCGGCGATTGCGTGGTGCTCCGCCAAGGTGTGGGCCACAGCTTTTTCCTGTGTCAGTCCGCGCCAGATCCGTGCCCGGACAGTGCTGCTGGACAGGGCCTCCAAGAGACTGCCGAGGTAGTCGTTTCCCGCGGCTTCAGTGATGATGCTGTGGAATTCGAGGTCATGGGCCACAAGTTCCTCGACGTCCGTGTTCTCGTCGATGCCGTCCATGGTGCTCCGGAGGGCCAGTATTTGCTCAGGCGTCATTTTGCCCGCTGCCAAGTGTGCGGTGGCCGGTTCCAGTATTCGTCGGACCTCGAAGAGTTCCAGAATGGACCTGTCCTGGTGCAGGTCCACAACGAATGCCACGGCTTCGTTAAGCAGCTTGGCGTCGAGGCTGGTCACATAGGTTCCGTCACCGCGGCGGACGTCCAGCACACGGATCAGTTCGAGGGCTTTGACCGCTTCGCGCAGGGAACTTCTGGAGAGGCCAAGCCGCTCGCTCAGTTCCTTTTCCGGCGGAAGTCGATCGCCGGCCTTGAGTTCCCCGCGGATCAGCATGCCTTTGATCTTGCTGATCGCCTCGTCTGTGACAGCCATGGACCAATAGTAGCCACGAATGATCCGATGTCTGCCTCCGCCCCGCCCCCACCCAACTGAGTAACAGCACATGTTCTACTGAGCAGTCATTGGGACGTTTGCTGTTACTCAGTTGGGGGCGTTAACCGACGACGGCGGCACCCTGGGTCCGATTGTTACGGAACCCGGGTGCCGCCGTCGTGATTCAGCGGTTGTTGCTTGTTACTTGTCGCCGCCGGGCAGCGGGCGGTTGGCGATCACGGGCGCGCTGCCGGTGTAGCCGTCGCGGGTGGCAGCAAGCTCGTGGATTTGCTTGCGGCACAGGAACCAGCCCCAGACCATGAGTCCGCAGGCAATCGCGGTGACCAGCATGGTCAACGGGGACTCGATGAACACCATGATCAGCACGGCCGCCAGGAAGATCAGGGACAACCAGCCAGTGTAGGGGGCGCCGAACATCCGGAAGGACGGGCGCTTGAGCCACCCCTTGTCGGCCCAGCGTTTGAGTTGCATCTGGCACAGGACGATGGTGGCCCAGGTGACGATGATGCCCACGGAAGCGACGTTCAGGACGATCTCGAAAGCGTCGGCCGGGACCAGGTAGTTCAGCGGAACACCGAGGAGGGACACGCCGGCCGTGATGGCGATGCCACCGTAGGGGACGCCTGCCTTGTTCATGCGCTGGGCGAACTTCGGGGCAGAGCCGGCCACCGACATGGAGCGGAGGATGCGGCCTGTGGAGTAGAGCCCGGCGTTCAGCGAAGACAGTGCTGCGGTAAGAACCACAAGGTTCATGATGACGTCCACGCCCTCTACGCCGATGGAACCGAAGAACGTCACGAACGGGCTGACGCCCTTCTCGTAAGAGGTGTACGGCAGCAGCAGAGCCAGCAGGATCACGGAGCCAACGTAGAAGAGGGCGATGCGGATGACCACGGAATTGATGGCCTTGGGCATGATCTTTTCCGGGTTGGCAGTTTCGCCGGCTGCGGTGCCGATGAGTTCAATCGATGCGTAAGCGAAGAGCACACCCTGCATGAGGATGATCATGGGAAGCACGCCGTTGGGGAAGACCCCGCCGTTGTCTGCAATGAGGCTGAAGCCGACTTCCTGGCCCTCCACCGGGGTGCCGAAGATGACGAAGTAGGTGCCCACCAGAAGGAAGGCCACCAGTGCTGCCACCTTGATCAGCGCGAACCAGAACTCCATTTCACCGAAGACCTTCACGGAGACCAGGTTGAGGCCGAGCACCACAACCAATGCAATGAGCGCCCACGCCCACTGCGGAACGGCGCCTATCCATGCGACATATTTGCCGAAGAACTCCATGTAAAGCGCTGCCGCGGTGATGTCCACGATGGTGGTGGTGGCCCAGTTGATCCAGTAGAACCAGCCCGAAACGAAGGCTGCCTTTTCGCCGTAGAACTCGCGGGCGTAGGAAACGAAGGAACCCGACGACGGGCGGTGCAGAACCAGTTCACCGAGAGCGCGGAGGATCAGGAAAGCGAAGAAGCCGCAGATTGCGTATGCGATAACGAGGGAGGGGCCAGCTGCGTTGAGCCGGCCGCCGGCGCCCAGGAACAGTCCGGTACCGATTGCGCCGCCGATCGCGATCATCTGGATCTGGCGGGGCTTGAGGTCCTTGTGGTAGCCGGAGTCCTCCTTGTGGAGGGCTTTCTCGCTGGCGTGCGCTTGGGCCGGGACCGTGTGGTCCGTGATGGGGTTGGTCATTGGAATCCTTAGGGGTGTCCTGTTGGGGGTGTCCTGGGCGCGTCCGGTTGGAAGTCCGGGCACGCAGAACAAAGCCTCGTGGGGGTATGCCTCATGGGGCGGGACGGCTGGTTGGAGGATTTACAGGCCAGTGTCGGCCTATTTGCTGAGATTTGCCAGACGCTCGGGGCTCAGCAGTTCCTCCAGCTGGGTGGCGGTCAGAAGACCGTGCTCCAGCACGAGTTCCGCAACGCCCTTGCCCGTTGCCAGCGCTTCCTGCGCGATAGCGGTGGCGGAGGCGTAACCGATATGGGGGTTCAATGCCGTGACGAGACCGATCGACTGCTCCACGGTAAGCCGTAGCCGTTCGGTGTTTGCAGTGATGCCCCGGACGCAGCGCGCCGTAAGGGTGCGGCACGCTGCTTCCAGGTGGGAGATGCTCTTGTGCAGGCTGTGCACAATGATCGGTTCGAAGGCGTTCAGCTGAAGCTGGCCGGCCTCCGCGGCCATGGTGACGGTGACATCGTTGCCGATGACTTCGTATGCCACCTGGCTGACCACTTCCGGGATCACCGGATTGATCTTGCCGGGCATGATCGACGAACCGGACTGCACGGCCGGAAGGTTGATCTCGCCCAAACCCGCACGCGGTCCGGAAGACAGCAGGCGGAGGTCGTTACAAATCTTGGAGAGTTTCACTGCCACGCGCTTCAGCACGCCGGACAGGTGAACAAACGCGCCCACATCCTGAGTTGCCTCAATGAGGTCAGCGGCTGTGAGGAGGGGAAGGCCGGTGATTTCGCCCAGATGGCGGCAGGCAGCCTCGGCGTAGCCCGCCGGGGCATTCAACCCTGTGCCGATGGCTGTGGCGCCAAGGTTGATCTCGTGGATCAGCATGTGGGACTCGTCCAGCCGCGCCCGGTCCTCACCGATGGTCACGGCGTAGCCGCCGAATTCCTGTCCGAGGGTCATGGGAACAGCGTCCTGCAGCTGGGTGCGGCCCATCTTGACGACAGTCCGGAACTCGCGGCCCTTCTCAGCGAAGGCCAGCTCGAGTTCTTCGAGGGCTTCCAGGAGTTCCTTGACTGAGAAGATCGTGGCCAGATTAACCGCCGTCGGGTAGACGTCGTTGGTGGACTGGCTCAGGTTCACATGGTCGTTCGGGTGCAGCTTGGAGTAGTCGCCCTTGGGGTGGCCCAGGATTTCCAGTGCACGGTTGGCGATGACCTCGTTGGCGTTCATGTTGGAGCTGGTGCCGGCGCCGCCCTGGATTACGTCCACCATGAACTGCTCGTGGAGCATGCCATCCATGATGTCCTGGCAGGCCTGCACAATGGCGTCCGCCTTCTCAGCATCCAGGAGTCCGAGTTCCTGGTTGGTGCGGGCCGCGGCCTGCTTCACTGCGGCCAGTCCACGGACCAAGTGCTTGTTGGTGGAGAGGGGCTGCCCTGTGATGGGGAAGTTCTCGATTGCGCGGAGGGTATGGACGCCCCAGTAGGCATCCGCGGGGACATTACGGT
This sequence comes from Paenarthrobacter sp. OM7, assembly GCF_029873575.1. Classification (NCBI taxonomy): domain Bacteria; kingdom Bacillati; phylum Actinomycetota; class Actinomycetes; order Micrococcales; family Micrococcaceae; genus Paenarthrobacter; species Paenarthrobacter sp. OM7. The sequence goes on along the minus strand of NZ_CP123579.1, from coordinate 4,172,481 downwards.
CGCCCAAGAGGTCGTGTTCGGAACGGAGGGGGATCGCCTGATCGACGGTGGTCATAGCTGTCCTTGGTTTAGTTGCTGAAAATGTGGGCCGCACGGAGCTCGCCGACCGGAAGGCCGCCGCCCAGCACGGGTGGGCTCTGAAGCGTGCCCAGGCTGCCGCCGTCGACGCCCAACCGGCGAAGAACCTCAACGGTGACAGGCATGCGGGCACGATCGCCGCCGTCGGAAATCTTGACGGCCACACCGGTGCCGTTCGGGAAGCCCACCAGCTGGAGGCCCTCAAAACCGTCCTTCGCCAGAAGCCCGGGTACGGCCCGCATGAGGGCGGTGACGTCGCGGCCTTCGCCGGCCACCATCTCTGGGAAGCGGCGCATGGCGTGGGCGACTTTGCCCTCGTTGGTGCTTTCGTCGGCGGCGGCGAGGCGGCCATAAGCGCGGGCCATGCCGTGCAAGGAGTGCGCAAAGAGCGGGGTCCCGCAGCCGTCGGTGCTGACCGCTGCTGCATCCTCGCCGGTGAGGTCCGTGATGGTGTCGCGGACCAGGACCTGCAAGGGGTGCCCGGGGTGCAAGTACCCCTCCACAGGCCAGCCGTTGATGACGCAAACTGCGGCCATGGAAGCATGCTTGCCGGAACAGTTCTGTGCAATCTGGGTGGGACCGTTACCGGCACGGAGCCATTCTTCGCGCTCCTGAACGCCGTACGGCAGGTCCGTGCTGTTGGCCAGTGCGGCCTCGGTGAGGCCGTGCAGCTTCAGGATTTCAGTGGCGCCGTCGCGGTGCATCTGTGCGCCCGAGTGGCTGGCAGCGGTGAGTGCCAGAAGGTTTTGGGGGATGTCCAAACCGGCCTTGAGCAGCGCTACGGCCTGCAGCGGCTTCAGGCTTGAACGCGGGTACATCGGCGCGTCCGGTTCGCCGGCTTCCACGGCGGTGGTGCCGTCTTCTGTGAGGGCAATCAGCGAGCCGTAGTGGATGCTCTCCACCAGGCCGTCGCGGGTTACTTCGACGAGGGGGACGTGGTGCGGCGCTTTGAGGTTTTGTGCCGCGGTTTGGTGGGCCGGTGCTGCGGGGGCGGGCATGGTGTCCTTTGGAATATTCATTTGCTGAGGATCGTGTCCAGTGCCACGCTGACGGCCTGCAGGTGGGCGGCCATCGCTTTGCTTGCGGCTTCAGAGTCTCCGGCTTCGATCGCATTGAGCACGGCGACGTGTTCCTCGTCCGAACGGTGTTGCCGGTCAGCGACCAGGTTGAGGGTCTCGGACTGGTGGGCCAAAGCCTCACGGATGTCCGAGACGACGCTGGCGAACACCCGGTTTCCGCTGGCGCGGGCGACGGCGGAGTGGAAGCTCGCGTCCAGGTTCACCCAGGCCTCGGGGTCGTTCTCGCTGAGCATTTCCTGGACGATCTCCTTGAGGTGCTCAAGTTCCTCGTCCGTCCTTCGTTGCGCGGCGAGCCCGGCTGCCGGGATCTCGATGTGCGGGCGGGCTTCGTTGAGATCACGCGCACTGTACTGACCCAAGGTAAGGTCATTAGCGACCTTGTTGGCCACAATGAACGTGCCCTTGCCCGTTTTGGTCACGGTGAGGCCCAGGGTGTTGCAGGATCGCAACGCTTCCCGGATAACGGAGCGGCTGACGCCGTACTGGCCCGCCAAGGTCGCCTCCGAGCTCAGCTTGGTGCCGATATCGAACTGGCCGCCCTCGATCGCACGCCTCAGTGCCGCGAAGACCGCTTCAGCTGCGGAGATGCGGGAAATGGGCATATGCCCACCCTGGGGCTCTTGCTGTCCGGCTGTCCGGCTGTCTGACAGGTTCACGCTTTGAATATGGCACGGGTCACAAGGGGCTGTCAACGCTGAAAGAACCGCTTCACGGTTTGGCGTCTTATAGCCACTCTGGCCGGCCCTCGCTCACCCCGCATGTCCCGGGCCGGGGCTGCTTCAAGGTACCCGCAGGAGGGGTGTCTTTCCTAAGAGCTTGACACAATGAACCATGCTCTTCACCAAAAAGTCCCTCACGCAGGACGGTTTCACCGGATTCCGGCCGCTCGACGAACTCGATCCCATGAGGATTCCACAAGGCCCCGGCGTCTTCGCCATCCTGTGCCCCGCTGACTTCGACCCCATATTCCTCAGCAAGAGCACTGCCGGCACGTTCAAGAAGAAGGACCCTTCGCTCAAGCGGGAAGCCTTGGAGGCCGAGTGGATTGCGGATGCTTCCGTGCTGTACATAGGCAAAGCGAGCGCCGGCAGCCAAGGTAACCGGGGGCTTCGCAAGCAGATCCAGGAATTCCTGGACTACGGCCGCGGACGGCCCACCGTTGTCTGGGATACCCGGCTCATCTGGCAGCTGCGGGATGCTTTGGACCTCATTGTTGCCTGGAAGGAGTTCCCCGCCTCCGACGTCAATGCCGCCGAAGCGACCTACCACGCCGAGTTTGTTGCGGCTTTCGGAAGGCTTCCGTTCGCCAACCTCGTCCAGGCCCGCTCCAAGAAGTAAAGACACCAGCACGACGGCGGCAGGCGAGTTCCGCCGTCGGCCTCCCGCCCGCTTGGCGTTCGGCGCATAATGGCAACCATGACGGCCAGCAACCGCACTGGAAGCACAACGCATGGACCTCGCATCACAATTGAGGTGCCCGTTCTCCGCATCGGCGACGGAGTCTCCGACTATGACGGCCTGGCCCGGTTCGTTGATGCCCTCCGCAATCCTTCGGGGTTGCACCTGACACTGCTTCACGTGGGGATTCTCGACGACCTGGCCCAGGACATCGCGGCGTGGACCAAAGGAGCGGCGAAGCCTGAGCATGTGCTCCCTGAAGTTGCCAGTTGGTTGACGGAACTGCCTGTTTTGGCCGGATTCCTTGGTAAATCGGACCGGCTGATTCCCTTGGGTGGCGGACGGGTTATGGGCTTGGAAGTGGATGTTCCTCAAGAAGTTCACGACTACCAGGCGCTCCTGCTGCATGGGTTGCACCTTCTGTTGGATGACCTGGGGCTCGACAATATTGACGACTTCATCCTGAGCTCACCTGCCCTCGGTTACAGGTCACCCCGCTGGGTTCCGCATATTGCTGTCGGGAAAGCCCGCACGCGGCACGAACCCGAGGTGGAAATCGCGCCCGTTGCCATCGAGTTTGGCGATTCCCGTATCCGGAACCGGGAGGCACTTCCGTTGCCGTGAAGCGAGGGAAGTTCTACGGCCGGTAAAATACTACGTGTCTCCTGTTTTCTACCTGAGGACCTCCATGCAGCCCCGCACCTTGTTCCGAACCGTTGCTTTTGCCGAGGCCGTGACTTGGACGTTGCTGCTGATCGGGTTGTTCCTTAAGTACGTCACGCGAACCACCGATGTCGGAGTGAGCATCGCTGGCGGAATCCACGGCTTCGTCTTCCTTTGCTATGCCGCAACTGCTGCTTTCACTTGGATCAACCAGAAGTGGTCAACGCGCACCGGCCTCCTTGCCATAGGTTCAGCCGTCATCCCCTATGCCACCATCCCGATGGAGAAGTCGCTCGACCGTCGTGGCCTCCTCGCCGGCGGTTGGCGTCTGGCAGCCGGGGGAGAATCGCCGCGAGGTGGATTCGAGAAAGCCCAGGCTTGGGTCCTGCGGAACCCGATCCTTGCAGTTGTTGTCACGCTGGTGGCCGTGGGTGCAGTGTTCAGCTTCCTCTTGTTCATGGGCCCTCCGGGGACCTGGTTCTCGTAACCTGCGGCTAGACCTCGCGGCTTACTTCATCTCTGCGCCGGGGCAGCCCTCAGGCATGGGGATCATAAAAGCAGGTCGGGGCGCTCACGGGAACCCAGTCGTGCCATCCAGGATTGGAGATTGTTCTCAAGGCTCGCTTCCAGATAACCGGCCGCCCTTCTGCTGCGCTGTCAGCGGTGGGTGGGCACTCGAGCGTCAGGCATCTTGTGTCCTCGGAGCCGGGGCCATCATCCCGGCAGTGGAAGTCCGGCATGAGCAGGTACAACCCGTCGACCGAAACGATGGAACCCTGCGTCAACTCCGGAATGGTGGACGTCGGCAAGGCCGACGAGGCATCGGCTGAGGCTGCGTCGGACGCAGCCCCTCCACCTTGGCAAGCAGTTAAGAGAAGCGCTCCTGACACAGCCAAGATCGCCGCGCGTAGACCGGCGGGGGCTGATTTGCGGACAAATAGGGCTCGTGTCATTTGGGATCTCCCTGTGAGTTGGGTGGTGTTTCGAACAGCCTAGGTTGGCTGTTCGAACGGGTCGTAGTGATGCGCCAGCACCTATGGATATCGTTCTGAGCGACTCTCGGCGACGGGTGAGAGTGCGGCGTGCAAACCTTTGAAATGCCGCGAATTCGGGCACAGCGTCATGACACGTCGTCCCGTTTGGGGGCGGCGCCTGGCTGTGACTAGCGCGTTGCTCCGGGGCAGCCCCAGGAGTTGGGGTTTTCCTGGCAGGTGTCGGCGACGAGTGCTCTTTCTGTTTTCCAGACGTGGATGGTTTTGGCTGGTGTGGTGATGTGCAGGGTTCCGTTGATGGGTAGGGGTGGGCCGTTGTTCACGGAGTAGGTGCCGGTGAAGCTGGTGGTGAGGGTGGCCTGGTAGTTGCCGGTTTCGGTGTAGGTGTGGCTGGTGCGGGTCTCGCTGGTGAGCCAGTCGGCCGCGGGGATGGAGTAGCCGGCCACCGGGGTGGGTCCGAGCGCGGTGCCGTCGCCGAAGGTGTAGGTGTAGTTGGCCGGTGTTGCGGTCAGGTGGACTGCTTGGCCGAGGATGGTGACGTCGAAGCCTTGTTCAGCGGTGGTGGTGTAGAAGTTGGTGGGTCCGCCTTTGAGGGTGTGCGGGAACGGTTGGGCTTCGAGGGTTCCTGGGTTGACGGGTAGTTGTTGGAAGTCGGTCAGGATGCGGGCGGCGATGTTGGCCATGGCATCTTCCGGCTCGACGTCATACAGGCACGCAGGTTTACCGTCGACTGGTTGCCAGTCAGTGAACGTCGGATTCGAGATACCTTTTGGAGCCATTAACCAGATGACCGGTGAGCCCTTTTCGCCGTCGGGTGTTGTGGGCGGGCATTCCAGAGTCAGACAGCCCATCTCACGTGCGCCGGGTCCGCCGAGGCGACAGCGAAAGTCGGCCTTGTACTGATTTGGGTCGTCGGCTGCGGCAGGCGAACCGTTGATGTTGGGAGTGAACTCGCCAGTGACAGGGTCCCTGGTCCACTGAGTGCCAGTAAGTTCCAGCCCGTTCTCGACGTAGCCGATGTCAATTCTCGGCTCCTTAGCTAGGGCAGGTACGCATTGAAGCGGGACCATCAAGCAGGCAGCACTCACAAGAACGCCGATGCTCCGAGTGAAATTCTGCATGAACTAACGAATCAGACCAAGGTCGACGAGCACCCAGCGCTGGTCATCAAACGTCATCGCCGCACGGCTCGCGGAGTTCGTTGCACCGGTCGGGTCTTGATACAGAGACCCGTCTTCATCCCTTATTTCGATTGGTTCCTGGATAACCTGAATGGCGGCGATCTGCGTAGACGCGGATGGATCAAAAGTAGCTTCAACCGTCGCCGATCTGATGGTGGCTCCGGCGATCCACTTCCCGTCTTTCCAGCCGGCATCGATGCCTTGACGGAGGGAAGTGCATAGCGCGCAGGTGGGACTACTAAGAGGCACCAACTTTTCAGTTGTCCCAGTTTCGTAGGCATAGCTCAAGGTCGCGTACCAGTACCCAATAAACGCCTCCAACCCAGCCTTCGAGTTCTCCTTCGCCAACTCCGGCATAACGGGAACAGGCACATTCTCGGCCTTCCCCTTGGCGTCCGCGGGTTTGTACACGGCGGATGTCGGCGGACTTTCCGGAGTAGCCGAAGCCGCAGGAACCGAAGCGCTGGTGGTGGGCGACGCCGTCGTCGAACTCGGTTCGGAGGGTGGCGCGCTGGGTGTGGTGCCGCCCTGGCAACCCGTGAGGAGCAGCGCCAGTCCAACTGCTATAGCTCCCGTCCGGGCCAGGACTAACGGAAAAGTGGCAGACGAAAGGCGTGGCATGACAGGCTCCCCAGCAGCTGTTTTGGCGGTGTGCCGGTCAGTCTAAGCAGCGGGCTGGGAAAGTTTCATGTCAGAAAGAGCGACCTGTGGATAAGTGCCAGCTGCGGCCAGCAACCACCTACCCCCGCAGCTTCTCCATATCCCGGCGGTCCTTCTTGGTGGGCCGGCCGGCGCCGCGGTCGCGCTGGGGAAGGCCGAGTTTGGGAGCGACTGGGCGCGGGGGAGTGTGGTCGGTGAAGCAGTGTGAGGCGGCTTCGGCTCCGACACGTTTGGCGATGAGGCGCCGGACTTCGAGGATCCGCTCCCAGCCTGATTCCCGGACCCGGATGGTGTCGCCAATGATCACGCTTTGCGACGCTTTGACAGGGTTCCCATTGATGCGGATATGTCCGGCACGGCAGGCGGCCGTGGCGGCGGAGCGGGTTTTGTAGGCGCGGATCGCCCACAACCAGGCGTCGACGCGGACGTTCGCTGGGGAGGAAGACGGGATACTCATGATTGGAACGAGTCTAACCGGGGTCCGCCTGCCCCGCGAGAACACACGAAAGCGGCGAGATCGTAGGGAAAGTTCCGGCGATTACGCAGCGTTCCAGCGTTCTCGGCGCGACGGAGCTCGGAGCTCGGAGCGGGCCCACGAGGAAAAGCTACCGAACCGTCACCTCAACCCGTTGTGCCATGTTGTTCCCGATGCCCTGGTAATTCCACACTTGGTCGGTGGGCTGCAGCGCGCCGGACGTATCCATAGCCCGGCAGCGCAGCACGTGCTCGCCCGGACTCGCGACCCACACCATGGACCACGACCTCCACGCGAAATCACCCACGGGCGGGTCCACATGGGCGGGCATCCACTCGCCGTCGATCCCTACCTCCACCCGTTCCACCTCGCCGTGGCCTGACCAGGCGCGGCCGTGCAGCATGACCGGACCGGAGTCGACAATGCGGCGCCGGGTGAAGAAATCAGGAATCCCGGGAGGCACCATCAGCGATCGAACCCGGATGTGTGTGACGGGCAGCCCAGGCCCATCGGGCCCTTGCAGATAGTGGTAAGCAACCGCCTGCTGGAAACCCATGAACCGCGACGTCACAGCCTCGATCGACGTCAACCACTTCACACTGGCCATGCCATACCACCCGGGCACCAGCAGCCTGAGCGGGAAACCGTGCTGGATTGGCAGGGGACTTCCGTTCATGGCGTAGACAAGCATGACCTCGGGATGCATTGCCTCTGCGATCGAAAGACTGCGTGCGTACGGCTCTTCGACGCCGCCCTGGACACCGACGTCGGCGCCGGTAAAGACCAGCTCGACGGCGTCACTCGCCAAACCTGCCTCCTCCAGCAGGGGTGCCAAGGGAGTTCCGGTCCACTCCGCGGTGCCCACAGCGCCGAGGACCCACGGCTGACTCAACGGCCGCGGTTCCAAGAGGGACCGGCCGTTCCCTGCACATTCCATGGTCACAGGCATGGTGACGGCGGGCCTGGCCTTGATGTCCTCAAGGCTCAGTTCGAGGTTGTGATCCACAGCCCCGCCAAGCCTTAACCGCCACGAGTCGGCGGGAACGTGCGGGATGTCGAAATGGATCAGCAGGTAGTGCAGCCCGGCCGGCGTGATGTCGTCGTGCAGGGCCTCCAACGGCATGGAATGGTTCCGGCCGGAGAGTTGCAGTTCTTCGTGGGTCAGGGGACCTTCGGTCGGCTGCCCTGGAGTGGCGGCTTTCGCTGCACTTTGCTTGAGATGGTGCTTGGACATGGGACGGCGGCGTTCTACTGGAAGCTAGACGCTGCGGAGTGCCGCAGCACTTAGGACAAGGATCACGCCGCGGCCGAACCCCGTCAAGAGTCTGTTGCGAGGCCCGCTCTGCGCACAAAAGGAAGCCCAAAGCATGCAGAGCGGGCCTCACAACTGAACGAGGCTACCGGCGTCGTAGTTCCGGGTACTCAAGGTGCGGGGCAACTGTGCCGGCGTCGCGTTCAAGGAAGTTCACGGCCGGTGCGACGATGTCGTCGATTTCATCCAGAACGGCCTCGCTCAGGACCACGTCTGCGGCCTTCAAATAGTCCGTCAGATGTTCTTCGGTGCGCGGCCCAATGACGACGCTGGTGACGGCCGGGTGATTCAGGGCGAAAGCCACAGCGAGCTGGATCAGGGTCAGCCCATGCCGGGACGCGAGCTGCGCGAGGGCGTCGGCCGCGTGCAGCTTGCCCTGGTTGAACGGCGCATTCACGTCGAACCGGCCGGGAAGAGCGGAGAACCGCGAACTTTCAGGCTGGCCCGCACCCACGCGGTAGCCGCCGGCCAGCCAGCCGCCGTCGAGCGGTCCATAACTCAGAACCCCGACGCCGTACTGCTGGGTGATGGGGAAAACGTCACGTTCGTTGGCACGCACCAGAAGCGAATAGGGCACCTGGTCAACTACGGGCGGCGTGAGGTGGTTGGTGTTGGCGATCCACTGGGCCTCAACAAGTTGGGCGGGGCTGAATACGGACGTGCCGTAGTACAGGATCTTTCCCTGCCGGATGAGGTCGTTCAGCGCAGTGATGGTTTCCAGGAGATCGGTGTTGTAGTCCGGGCGGTGCGCTTGGTAGAGGTCGATCCTGTCTGTGTTCAGCCGCCGCAAGCTGTCCTCAACAGCCCGGACAATCCAACGGCGCGAGTTGCCTGCATGCGCCGGGTTGGAACCCATCTGACCGTGGAACTTGGTGGCGAGGAAAACGTCGTCGCGCCGGCTGTGAATGGCCTGGCCAACCACTGTTTCGGCCTCGCCCTGGGAATAGATGTCCGCGGTGTCGACGCTGGTGATGCCGGCGTCCAGCGCCGCTTTGATAATGCGGATGCTCTCGGCGGGACCCGTGGGTGCGGCGCCGGTGCCGAAGTTGAGGGTGCCCAGCGTGAGCGGGCTGATCAGGGCGCCAGTGCGTCCAAGCGTTCGTAGCTCGTTGAGGCTCATGTCGGCTTCCTGTGGTGGGACGGTGCTGATGGGCGGTGCTGGTGTCCAGGCGTGAGTCGGTGGCCACGGACGGGATGTTCAATCGAGGCTACACACGGCCGTCTGCGGCATAAATGCAAGCGGTAGAACTTCTTCGTTTTTCGTCTTGCGAAGTAACGGAAGAGGCCTTACTTCGCGACATTTCTTGACACGCGGCAACACAAATGTCTTTCAAATCAACAAATATTGCCCTTCCCGGAAGCAGGTGAATTATGGGAGAGGAACTCAAGCAACGCACGAATAGGGGACAGCGGAATGACACAGACCACAGTGGAAGAAACGGCGGCCATCAAGGCTGCATTTGCGCAGTTCCCGTCCGGAGTTGCTGCCTTCAGCGCCATGGTGGACTTCACGCCGGAAGCCTTGGTGGCCTCGTCCTTCACCGTGGGTGTTTCGTTGGAACCGCCACTGGTGATGTTTGCCGTGCAGAACTCCTCCACAACCTGGCCGAAGCTCCGCCAGGCCCAACGATTGGGTGTCTCGGTCCTTGCCGAGGGGCAGGAAGGCGCCGCACTCCAGCTGGCGTCGAAGACCCGCGACCGTTTTGCCGGGCTGGACACCAGCGTCAGCGACTCAGGAGCAGTGCTGATCGACGGCGCCGTGCTGGGCTTCGAATGCGAAGTTGTCTCGGAGACGCCCGCAGGGGACCACGCGATCGTGGTGCTGGAGGTCAAGGCGACCACCATCAACCCGGAGTCCAAGCCGCTGATTTACCACGGCGCGTCTTTCCGGCAGTTGGCCGCGTAGCCGTAACTAGGAGTTGCGGCTGGCGCTGCTGAGCGAACCTTTTCGGATCGGGCTCGGAGACTTCCCATTCTTGGAAGTGTTCGGGCCCGATTTCTTTGCGCCGTTGCCGGTGCCACTGCCGGTGGAGCCGCCACCGTCGTTACTGGAGCCGTTTTTGTCGCTGCCACCGCCAGCCAGTTTTGCCGAAGCATCCGGCGTGTTGGGGTCTGGCGTTTTCCCATTGGACGGCGACGGCGTGGGCTCGCCGACGTCGCGGACAGTCACCTTGATGGCGGGAGGCTGCTCAGCCTGCGCGCGGGCGGCTGCACGGCGGTCGGCCTCGGCCACGGCATCAGCCCAGTCTTTCGCCAAAACCGGCGGTTCCTTGGTGGCTGCCACGAGAATCGGATGGTGGGCGGCCTGGTTTTCGACCACCGACTTGACCTCCGCCGGCTTGGGAAGGTTGCGGGGGTCTACCTTGGCCTTCCACGCGCCGTCCTTGACAGCGGTTGACGCACCCGAGAGCCGCCGTCGAACATCTCCCAGGAGGTCGCGCTTGGGGGCGGCGGGCTGGGCAGGAGCGGAAGGTGCGGCAGGGGTGGCGGCCTCGGCGGGCTTCGCCGCTGGCGGAGCTGCCGGCGCAGAGGCAGCAGGCTTTGCCGTAGCGACCGCCGTGGGAGCCTGCGCCGCGGTAGATCCAGTTTCAAGATAGGCGAGGTCATCCAGAGGCGATGCAACAGCTGCTGGAGACTCGACGCCGGTCACAGGATCAGGGACGCGCGCCGGGCGTGGGGGCAACTGGACGATGGGAGTGGTTTCCTTCTTGGGGAAGATCCCCACCATGGCCAGGAGCACAATCGACAGCAGTCGCCCAACTCCGGCTATTACCAGAGTGATGATGATGATCAACCCGAGACCCAGGAACATGAGGACAGCGAGTCCCAATGTTCCCAAATACGTCAGGTTGATGGCGAGTGTTGTCGGATCCTCCACGTAGCCTCCCCTGGCTGTCGTTTTGTGATGCGCGCATTGCCCACCCAGCTTGCGTATCCAGCCTAAGGTCCAGCACCGACGGAATCACGCGCCGCCCCCTACTCTGGCGGGGTTGTTTCAAAGCTGTTATATGGCGTGGGAAAATATGTTGCCCAGCTCTCATTTACAGCCCCAGATTGGGACCTCGTGACCCCTGACCTTGCCAGACTCCACAACAGCGCGTGCCCCTGCCTCTCCGGGGATCAATACGTCGATTGCTGCGCCCGGTTCCACCGCCGTGACGCCGATGCGCCCACCGCCGAACAACTCATGCGTTCGCGCTATTCGGCCTTCGTTGTCCTGGACCCCGATTACATCCTGAGTACCTGGCACGCCTCTACCCGGCCGGAATCCATCGACCTCGATGCGGACATGCTGTGGCGCAGGCTGGACATCGTCTCGACGTCGGAGGGCGGCCCCTTGGACACGACGGGCACCGTAGAGTTCGCTGCGCACTACAGGCTCGACGGCGAACGCGGCGTCCAGCGCGAAGTCAGCCGCTTTGTCCGGGAAGGCAAACGATGGTTCTACGTGGACGGGGACGTCCGCTAACGCGTCACCGATAGTTGCGGTGCAGGTTCTCCTTGGTTGAGGCCCCGGGCGACGCATCGCCGATCCACGGTCCGGTACCTTCGGACTGGTCCATGACTCCGGCCTCCAGCCAGGCGTAGTCACCGGCGAGGACTTTGCGCGAGAGACCGTGATCGCCGTCGTCAGTATTCCTCCACAGTTGGTCGAAGTATTCGTCCACCCGCACACGGGCCTGCTCACAGAAGGCCTCGGCCAGTTCGAATGCGGTGGCGCCTTGTTCCGGGTGCTTGCGGAGCAGCATTTCAGCCCGCGAGCAGCACGCGGCCATAGCGAACAACTCGGCGCCGATGTCCACGATCCTGCCCAGGAACGCCTGCTTGTGCTCGAGCTTCGCCTGCCACCTGCCCATGCCATAGAAGGTTTGCCGTGCAAGCCGCCGCGAGGACCTCTCAACGAATCGCAGCTGTTTGGCCAAGCGCCCGAATTCCGCATAGGACCGGGGATCCATGCCGGCGCCCGCCACAAGTTTCGGCAGCCATTTCGCGTAGAAGCCAGAGGCCCCGACGGCGGCCCTCGCCTTGTCCTGCAGGCTCGCATCCGCTGAGGCGAGGTCGCCCGCGGCGGCAAGGTGTGCGTCCACGGCTTCGCGGGCGATCAGGAGTTTCATGATCTCGCTGGAACCCTCGAAAATCCGGTTGATGCGGAGGTCCCGGAGCTGTTGCTCGGCGGCAACAGCACGCTCGCCCCGGGCCTCAAGGGAGTCGGCGGTTTCGAAGCCCCGGCCGCCACGGATCTGGACAAGTTCATCGGCGATCCGGCAGCTCAATTCCGTGGACCACAACTTGGCCAGCGCAGCCTCGATGCGCACATCCTTTTGGCCGGCGTCGGCCATCTCGGCGGACAATTCGAACACCGCTTCCAGTGCAAAAGTGGTGGCGGCGATGAACGCGATCTTTTTTCCCACTGCCTCGTGTTGGCCCACTGGACGCCCCCACTGGGTCCGGGCGTTGGACCATTCGCGGGAAATCTTCAGGCTCCACTTTCCGGCAGCAACACACAGGCCAGGGATGGAGAGCCGCCCCGTATTGAGAGTGGTGAGAGCAATTTTGAGTCCTTGGCCTTCTCGGCCGAGCCGGTTGGCCGCGGGGACCCGGACCTGGTGGAAACGGGTCACGCCGTTTTCGATTCCACGCAGCCCCATGAAAGCGTTGCGGTTCTCCACCGTGATGCCGGGGGAATCCATTTCCACAACGAACGCAGAGATCCCGCCCTTGTGCTCGGTCCCATCAGGATCGGTGTGTGATGGGACCCGGGCCATGACCACCACCAGTTCGGCGATCACACCGTTGGTGGTCCACAGTTTGACGCCGTCCAAAAGGTAAGAACCGCCGTCGTCGGACAACACGGCTGTGGCGCCCATGCGGGCGGGGTCACTGCCGACGTCGGGCTCTGTGAGGAGGAATGCGGTAATGGCACCGGCGGCGCAGCGCGGCAGGTATTCCTGTTTCTGTTCCGGTGTGCCGAATTCCTTCACAGGCTCAGGGACGCCGATGGACTGGTGTGCAGAAATGAGGGCGCCGAGGCTTGGATGTACCGATCCCAGCAGGGCGAGGGCGCGGCCGTAATAGACAAGGGACAAACCCAAGCCACCGTATTCGCGCGGAATTTTCATACCGAAAGCGCCCAGATCGGCGAGCCCCCGGAGGTACTCGTCGGGAATTTTGGCGTCGCGTTCAATCACGCGTCCGGACATGGTCTTGGCGAACGTGAGGAGCCGGCCCATGAATTCCTCGCCCCGCTCCACATCGTCTGCCCGTGCTTGAGGCCACGGGTGGATCAGGCTGAGGTCGAAGCTGCCCAGGTAAAGCCCCTTGGCGAAGCTGGGCCGGTTCCATTCGGTTTCCCGCGCGGCCTCGGCGACGGCGCGGGCTTCTTCTGCGGTGGCGTTGACGCTTGCGGCGGCGAGACTGTTGTCAGTGGCGGACGTCATGGAATAACTCCTCTAGCCGGTTGTGCCGGATGGAGCCAGGGTCCGCCGTGGGTGGGAACCCTTCAGCTGTCCCTCAATGCTACCCGCGGGTAGCTACCCGTGCCAGAGGAAATCTGGGGCTGGAATTCGGCCGGAATTTCCACTTGTCCTGCGTGGTGGACCAGACGGTCCCACGCGAAATTAATGCCATGGACAAGGCCACCCAGAATGCCTTTGACGGCATACCAGACCATACCCATGGTGCCAACGAGAATGATGGTGGCCATTGCTGCTGCTGCGATGAATGCCACCAACAGTGCAGCAAAGACCAGCGTTCCAATAACTACGTAGGTGCCTGTTTCCAGCGCAGTGAAATCGAAATCCATGGTTCCCCCCGGAGCGACGGTGCGTGGGTCGGCGCGGCGTGGCTGCGTCGATGTTCTGACACTAGGGGTGGGCGGGCTTTCCGGCCAGAGGCGAAACGCCTCCCGAAGCCGTTGATACGGGATCGAAACCATACCGCACGGTAGGTTACGAAATGGTTGCGGTGGGGAGGCTCTGACGCTCTGCGTTAACCTTGTACGGGGCAGTTTCCGCTGCCAGCCAGGTTTCGCAGCAGCTGAAGGAGAGTAGTTGTCCCGTTCAGCCATGTCCTCCGCCGACGCCATCAGCGCGAGGCTCCGTGACCTCGAACAGCTGACCAAAGGCCCTGCGTGGGCTTTGACCCGATCGGCGCCGTGGGTGATCGCCGTGCTGCAGGCATCCTTTACCCGCACCCGGCCGCAGCTTCCGCTCGAAGAGTTCCATGCCGACGTCGACGCTTTCCTTGAGCAGCTTCGGCGCCAGGACCCGGCCTTGGGCGGTCAGCAGAACGGCAAGCTGTTCGGCGACGAATGGACGCGCAAGCAGTTCCTGACCCGACGCAACCAGTCCGGCCAGATCGTCTACGAAGTCACAGAACCCGCCGCCCGCGTGCTGGCGTTCCTGGACAGCCTTTCCAGCGAGCGTTCCACGCTGAATGGATCGCGGCTCGGCACGCTTCTGGGAGATGTGGAGAAGCTGGCCAACGAAACCAATCCGGACCAGAGCGCGCGGCTGGAAGCCCTGGAGGAGGAAATCCAGGAGCGGCAGCAGTTGGTGGAGGACATCAGCTCGGGCGAATTCGATGGCCTTCTGGACGACGAAGATGCTGTGGAAGCTGCCGGCAACATCCTGGACCTCGCCGCCAGCCTGCCCGCGGATTACAAGAAAATGCGGGACCGCATCGAGGAATTGGTCGGCGAGCTCCGCAACCAGATCATTGAGGAGTCCCTGAGCAAGGGTGCCACCATGGCCCAGGTTTTGGAGGCCGACAAGCGGCTGCGCCAAAGCCCCGAGGGCCGCACCTTCCGGTCGTTCACGGCCTTCCTGGAAGACCCACAGCAACAATTGCGCTTCCGCTCGGCGATCGGCGAAGTCCTGAGCAGGCAATTCGCCGACGACCTCTCCCACGAAGACCGCGAGACGCTCAAGAACCTGGTGGCTGAACTGCGAACGCAGCACAGCCAGATCCAACGTATCTACGGCAAGCTTTCCGAGAGCCTGAATACGTATATCCAGAGCGACGACGTCCGGCAATCCGTCAGCCTCCGCAAGGTGCTGGCCGAAGCCGAGCAAGCCATCCGCTCCATGCCGTACGAGCGGGACCGGCCCGGCTTGATCCCAGGGCCAGTCCTGTTCAACGCCGGGTTCGAGTCGCTGGCAATGGTCAAACTGTTCGACCCCGACGAATTCGCCACACCCCCGCGCCTGGCGGACCCCATCGCGTTCAGCGACTCCGACCGGGTGCGGTCTGCGCGCACCGGCAAGGCCAAGCCTGCCGTTATCCGTGCAGCCATGGCCGGCGCGGCCACCCTGGGCGACGCCTGGGAAAACCTGCCCGCCGAGGAACGGCACATCAACACAGTACGCACCCTGCTGTCCATGGCATTACAGGGCGGCGCCGCCTTCGACCGGGCCGCCTGGGAACACATCGACTTCGAACAAATCGACGGCAGCATCCGCTCGGCATACCTGCCCGTCGTCACGCTGAATGAGGATTCTGATGACTGAGGAAATCACAACAGAGGAAATCACGACGGCGGATGGCGCCGAAGCGGACGAGGTCACCGAGGAGGTGGCTGAGGTTGGTGTTGAGACGGCTGAGCCTTTGACCGGGCCGGCAGAGTCCGCTGAACCGGCGGCCGAAATAAGCCATGCGGATCCGTTCCGGGTAACACCGCGGGACTCCTTCGTTGACGGTGCAGCGCTGTTCCCCGGCGACACCGGCGTGCTCCCCATGAAGGTGCGGCATGCACTGGTGAAGCTTCTTAAGGGCCCGTACATCGACGGCGGTCGCGACGAGAAATTGTGGACCACCCTCTTGGACAACCAGCTGATCCTCCGCAGTCGCCTGTCCGAACTGTTCCTCACCCTCCAGCTTGATCACGACCGCAAAATTGCGGTCCTCCGTCCCGTCGATCCCGACATCATCGGTGCAAGCTCCCGGTCGAGCATCCTCCGGCAGCAGCGTGCCCTGAGCCGCGTGGAGACCATCGTCCTGCTCCGGCTTCGCCTGCTGCTGGATCGCCACGTCACTGCCCAGACGGACCCGACGATTACGCGTGAAGAAATCTCGGACCTGGTGGCCAACTACACCCCGGCCGGCCAACAAGACGCCCTCCGAGACTCCGACGTGGTCACCCGCACCATCACCAAACTCCTGGCCCGACAACTCCTCCTTCCCACGCCGCTGGACGACAGCTACACCATCAGCAACGCCCTGCCGCTGGCCCTCCCCTTCGAGAACATCGGCGACATCCCAGCCCAAATCGAGGCCCTGATAGCAGTAGCCGCCGACGAGTCCGGAACAGAACCCCTCCTGGACCTGGACTCCGACTCCAACCAACCCACGCCCTCAAGTGACGACCTGGACGAGGACCCTGACGGTGACGGGTCCGGTGCCGCCGCGGACAGCGATGCAACCGACGCTGAAGGGACCACGAAGTGACCATCGCAAGCATGCTCCCGCTCGGTGAGCTCACAAACCCGGGCCAAATGCGTTTGGCACTTGTGCAGGTGGTCAACTGGGGCACCTTCCACGGGGCCCACACCATGCATGTGGACCGCAAAGGTACCCTCCTGACGGGTAACTCGGGCGTAGGTAAGTCGACGCTCTTTGATGCGATGCTTCGCGTGTTTGATGCCCGTCCGCGCTCGAATGAGGCTGCTGCCCAGCGGTCCGGTGGTGCTGTGGAGGACAAGAGGACCACATTCACCTACATGCGCGGCAAGGTGGGTGATAAAGCGGTGGGCGACAGCTCGGCCAGTGCCTTCCAGCGCCCGGGTGCCACGTGGTCCGCCGTCGCACTGACGTTTGATAACGCGGCCGGCACGAAGGTGACGGTGTCGGCGCTGTTCGATCTTCCCAAGAACGGCACGGAGTCGAGCGTCGGGCGCTTCTATGTGATCGACAGCAAGCCGTTGGACCTTGAAGCCATTGAAGGGATCGCGCAGAAGCGGTTCACCAAGGGCGCGCTGGAATCGATCTTCCCGGATGGCCAGGTTTTCGACGTCCACAAGGCGTTCGCCGAGCGTTTCCGGAGGCTCCTGGGTATCAACTCGGACCAGGCGCTGCCACTGCTTCGCGTGATCCAGGCCGGTAAGGGTTTGGGCGGCAGCGTGAATACGTTCTTCCGCGATCAGGTACTCGATGCTCCGGCCACGTTGGCTGCCGCTGATGATGTGGTGGAGGAATTCAGCAACCTGATGTCCATCCGGCAGCGGTTGGAGGATGTGCGGCAGCAGCGCGACCAGTTGGCACCCGTTCCGGGGCTGAATAAGGAGTATGCGCAAGCTCTGCTGGACGCGAATCGCCTCCGGGAGTTGGCTGGCGAGGAGTTCGAGGCCTACAAGCAGCAGCTCGCGGTTACTGTTCATGCCAAGACGCTGGCGCGGTTCAAGGAGCTGGCCCAGTCCAAAGCGCAGGAACTCGCCGCCGAACGCACGGTGCGTGACGCCTTGGCGAAGGACCTCCGTGATCTTGAACTGGATTACAACAACCGTGGCGGCAACGCGATTTCGGCCATTGAGCAGTCGTTGGAGAACGCCAGGGTTGGGCTGAAGCTCCGTCAGCAGGTGGAGGATTCGGCCCGGAAGGCGCTGGCCGATGCCGGGTTGAACCTGGAGTGGTCCGCCGAAGGGTGGGACCAGGCACACGAGCAGGCAGCCACCCGATCAGCAGAGCTGAAGGACGATTCGGAGGCCCTGAAGGAGCTTCGTTTTGAGGCGTTCGACGGGCACGCCACCAAAAAGCGTGAACTCGCAGCGGCCCAGCAGGAACTCCTGTCGTTGCGGTCGCGCAAGTCCCTGTTGCCGCCGTCGAGTATTGAAAACCGCGCTGCCATCGCGGCCGCAACCGGCGTCCCGGAAGAGCGGATGCCGTTTGGCGGCGAGTTGATCGACCTCGCCGAGGGCCAGGACCAATGGCGTCCGGCCGCCGAGCGAGCCCTCCGTAACCTTGCCACCACGTTGCT
Source organism: Paenarthrobacter sp. OM7 (assembly GCF_029873575.1). Lineage (NCBI taxonomy): Bacteria > Bacillati > Actinomycetota > Actinomycetes > Micrococcales > Micrococcaceae > Paenarthrobacter > Paenarthrobacter sp. OM7. The sequence goes on along the minus strand of NZ_CP123579.1, from coordinate 4,154,673 downwards.
GGTTCCGGGTGAGCATTTCGCCGCAGTCACTCGGTACCTGAACGACAACGCCGTCCGTGGCGCCCTCCGCGCCGTTGATGTGTCCAAGCCGCTGGCCGGCGGCGCGTTGGCTGTGGAAGACGTGTCCGACGGCGACCTCTTGACGAAGTTGAGCATCCTCACCTCAGGGGCCAACGCGGACGCCGGAGAGTGGATCCGCGAGCGGATCGCCGTGGACTTCGCCTATCCGTGCGTGGAGGATCCCGACCAGCTTGCGTCGATGGACAAGGGCCTGAGCCTTGGTGGCGTAGTTAAGCGCAACCGTCACACCGTTGAGAAAGACGACCGTTTCACGAGCCGGCAGGATTACGTCCTGGGCTTCGACAACGCTTCCAAATTGGAGCTTGTGGCAGCCCGCGTGGGCGAATTGGAGAACGAGCTCGCGAAAGCTGCGGAACTTGCGCAGAGCCGTGAGGATTCGCACCAGGGCATGGCCCGGCAGCTCGAGGCGCTCCGCCGTGTGGCTGAGGATGAGCGGCCGTGGGAGCAAGTTTCCGCAGCCGTCGCAGCGGACGAACTTGCCAGGATTGAACAGCGCCTGACGGATGCTTTGGCAGCGCAGGCGGACCTTGAGCCTTTGCGTGCCAACATCGAAGCCGTGCGGGAGAAGCACCAGTCCTCCACAGGTACCGCCGCCGTCCTGCAGAGCGAATACAAAGCACTCGACCACAAGATGACCACGGCTGACGGCCTGCTCGATGCGGCGAGGCTGAAGCTCGAGCAAGCACCGCCGTCGGCCTCTACCGTCACCGCGCTGGAACCGTACTTTGAGGGTGTCGGTGAGGTCTCTGAACTGTACGAGCTCGACAACCTGGCCAACAGTGTCCGCAACAAGCTGCTCGACGAACTGCATTCCGCGGAATCGCGCGGACAGGCGACGGCCGAGCGATTGACCCGCTTGTTTGAAGCCTTCGTGCGGGACTGGGGAAGTGCCATCAGCGCCGACCACGGTACGTCGATCGGTGCTGCCGGAGACTTCGAATCCCGGTATCACGCGATTGTGAGCGATGGCTTGCCCGCGCAGGAGGCCGAGTTCCGGCTGTTCTTCAACCAGCGCACCCACGAGTCGTTCAGCACGCTCCTGCACTTGTTGGACGAGGAACGCCGCAGCATCACCAGTCGTATCCTGCCCCTCAACGGCATTCTGTCGCAGGTCAATTTCCACGAGGGCAGCTTCCTGGAACTGGACATCAAACAGACGCTCCCGGCCACCGCCAAACAGTTCAAGGATGCGATTCAAAACGCCTTGAAGGCGAAGCACGCTCGCCCCTCGCGTGGCGCTGCTTCAGCCACAGAAATGGACGACGACGCCGAACTCACCGCGCGTTACAAGTCGTTGGAAACGCTGGTGAAGCGGCTTGGATCGCAGACGCCTGAGGATCGCCGGTGGCGTGCCGAAGTGCTGGACGTCCGAGGGCACCTGTTCATCCAGTGCAAGGAGCACCGTGAAGTTGCTTCGAAATCGGGCAAAGCCGGCACCGGCAAGGCAGCCAAGCGGAAGACCGAAGTCTTCATGCATGCCGATACCGGCTCCATGTCCGGCGGTGAGCGCCAGCGTTTCACGGCGTTCATCATGGCCGCGGCCTTGAGTTACCAGCTGGGCATCGCCGAGCAGGGCTTCACGACGTACGGCACGGTGATGATGGACGAAGCCTTCGTATTGGCGTCCGAGGAATTCGCGGGTGCAGGCATCAAGGCGCTTCACGAATTCGGGTTCCAGTTGTTGCTTGCTGCCCCCGAAAACGTGATTGACCTGTCCCGGCACCTTGGATCCGTCACGGAAATCCTCCGCGACAAGCGCACCAACCGTTCCGGCGTGCTGACGGCTCCGGTGATCGCCGGACCGGCCGAGCCTGGTGCATGGCGGTCCGAAGCCAACCCGGTGGACATCGTCCTGCGCTAGGCGCGCTCTACGACGACGCCAGCCCAACTGACTGGCAGTAGTGGTTGGTATGAGCTCACATAGCAACCACTACTGCCAGCTGGATCGAGTTACTTAGCCCGGACGCGGTCCAGGAACTGTTCGGTCCTGGACTCCAGCCCGGCGATCTGCCGAACAACGACGGCGGCCGGGTCCGGGTTGATCTCGTTGACGGGCGGTTCTTTGCGTACATTGGTGCTGCAGCCGAACTCGGCGCAGATCAATGTCCCCACGGTGTTGCCGTCCTTGCCGGATTGTCCGGCCTTCTTGGCAACCCACAGGTAGACGTCGTCTTTGGAGAAAACGTCACGGCATAGTTCGCAGAGGACAACGCGCCTCTTGCCGGAACCACCTTCAGGAGTCCGGAGCAGGATCCCCGTGAGCTTGCCCCGATGTGGAACCACGAGGTAGCCGCGTTGGGGCATCTTTTCGTCCCGCCACCCCAGGAACTCCAGATTGTCCCAGTCGAGGATTTCGAAGTCGCGGGGGAGATTGACCTTGGCAGCCTCTGAGCGACTGGCGTTGATGAACGACGAACGGATTTGTTGGGCAGTGATTTTCTGCATGGCAAAGCTTCTTTCGGAAATGGTCGACGTCCGCGCGCTTCTGGAGGGCGCGCGGGAATGGGCAGAAGACGTCGGTCATCGGAGAAGGAGGGCACTGCAAAGAGACCCCAAAATGAGGGCTGGGTTAGTGCCTAAAAAGATGCCGACGTGTGGGGGAGTGCCAAGCAGGCCAATGCGGCCACCTCGCCAACCATGGCTGCAGCAACTGAAACAGTGCGCACGCTCATCCCCTCGTTCATATCCGTAAGAAGCGGTAGCCCGCTGTCGCCCATACTTTCAAAATTTTCGGGCAGCTGTCCACTGCGAGAGCGTTCGGTTGAAGGGCGCGGGATGTGAGAGAGGGTTCGGTTGAAGGGCGCGGGATGTGAGAGAGGGTTCGGTTGAAGGACGCGGGATGTGAGAGAGCGTGTGATCTGCGTCCCAATTCAGAAGGATGCCGGATTAGGTGACGCAAACGTTTCTTAATTATCGGCAGGCTAGGCTAGCCTTACTTAGGTTCGCATCACTTACTTAAGGAGTCCCGTGGCTTCCCTTCTCCCACGCCGCGCCCTGCTGAAAACAGCAGGAACCGCGACGGCCGCTTTGGCCGCCGTCGCTCTTACCCTCACCGGCTGCTCCACTGGTCCGGCAACGTCCGCTCCGGCTTCTGAGCAGGCAGCGTCTTCGGCGTTCCCCGTGACCATCAAGAACGTCTTTGGTGAGACCACCATCAAAGAGCAGCCCAAGCGTGTAGTCACTGTCTCGTGGGTCAATGACGATATCGCGATCGCCCTGGGTGTTGTTCCCGTAGGTGTCCCGAAGAACGAATGGGGCAACAACGAGCAAGGCTCCACCCCGTGGAAGGACGCAGCGCTGGAGAAGCTCGGCGCCGGCTTTGGCACCGACAAGGCTCCGGTCCAGTTCTCCGAAGCAGACGGCATCAACTTCACCGAGATCGCCAAGCTCAATCCGGACGTTATCCTGGCTGCATACTCGGGCCTTGAAGAAGCTGACTACAAGAAGCTCAGCGAAATCGCCCCCGTCGTGGCACAGCCGGAGCTCGCCTACGGCACCCCCTGGCAGGAAAGCACCACCTTGATCGGGAAGGCACTGGGCAAGGAAGCCGAAGCCAAGAAGCTGATCGAAGACACTGAGACCACCGTCAAGGACAAGGTCTCCAAGTTCCCGCAGATCAAGGACAAGACCTTCATCTACGGCAACCTCGAGCCCGCCAAGGGCGACGGCGCCAACGTTTACACGGCTATCGACAATCGCCCCCGCTTCCTCTCCGAAATCGGCATGAAGCTGGCTCCCGTGGTTGAGCAGAACACCAAGTCGACTACTGAGTTCTTCATCCCGTGGTCCGCTGAGAAGGCCAACGAGCTCGAGTCCGACATCTTCGTCACCTGGGTTCCGGACGCCACCACGGCAGATGCCATCAAGGCTGATCCGCTGCTCGGACAGATCCCGGCCATCAAGAAGGGCGCCCTGGTTGCCGATTCGGACAACACTCTGACGCTCTCCATCTCCGCCTCATCGCCGCTGAGCTTGCCGTGGGCACTGGATACGTTCCTGCCGCAGCTGGGTAAAGCAGCAGACGCAGCGGGCAAGTAACTGCAATGAAACTGAGTACGACGACGGCAGTCCAGGGGCGGGGCAACGGCACTTCGGTGCCGGGCCCGGGAGGCATCGCCCCTGAAACTGCTGGAACCGGAGGGGGAACCGGTTCCCGCAGCACCGCAGGCAAGCGCACCGCTTGGCTGTTGGCGGCCGTCGTCGTACTCGCCGCTGTCTGCGCCGCATCCTTGGCGATCGGCGCCCGCGGGCTTCCGCTCACCACTGTTTGGGAAGCACTCACCGACTTCAATCCGGCAGACGGCAACCACGCCGTGGTCATTGCCCGGATTCCCCGCACCGTCCTGGGCCTGCTTGCCGGAGCGGCACTTGGCCTTGCCGGCGCAGCCATGCAGGGCGTGGCCCGCAACCCGCTTGCCGATCCCGGGATCCTGGGACTTAATGCCGGCGCTGCCTTGGCCGTGGTCGTGGGGATCTACGTTTTCGGTATCGGCTCGCTGTCCGGCTACATCTGGTTCGCCTTCATCGGCGCCGCGGTGGCCGCCGTCGTGGTTTACGCCGTTGCTTCCCTGGGACGTGATGGCGCGACGCCGGTCAAACTCGCCCTCGCGGGTGCGGCCCTGAGCGCAGGCCTGTTCTCCCTGATGAACGTCATCCTGGTTTCGAGCCAGGACACGTTCGATCGTTTCCGCTTCTGGCAGGTGGGTACCATCGGCGGACGTGACTGGTCCGTCCTCCTTCCCGCGCTGCCGTTCCTCGCCACCGGGGCCCTGATCATCCTGGCCGGCGGTCGCATTTTGAACAGCCTGGCACTGGGCGACGACATTGCCCGTGGCCTCGGCCAGAACGTTGCTTTGGCCCGTGGCATCACCGGGCTGGGCATCGTCCTGCTTTGTGGATCCGCCACTGCCGTGGCCGGACCGATCGCCTTCCTGGGCCTCGTCATTCCGCACGCCGTCCGCTCGCTGACCGGGCCGGACTACCGGTGGATCCTGCCGTTCTCCGCCGTTGTGGCCCCCATCCTGCTGATCAGCGCCGACATCATTGGCCGCGTGATCCTTCTCCCCGGCGAAGTCCCCGCAGGAATCATGACGGCCATCATCGGGGCCCCTGTGTTCGTGTGGCTCATCCGCCGCGGCAAGGGGGCCGGGCTGTGACAACTGTTCATCAATTACCCACCGAGCTGGCACTTAATGCCAATAATGCCGGCAAACATAACCATCACTTGTCACTTCGGCGGGTGCTGGGCCCCACTTTTGTGCTCGGGCTCGCTGTAGTGGTCATGTTCGCGGTCTACGTGCTTCTGGGCAGCTACACCGTGACCATTCCGGACTTCTTTAAGATCGTCATCAACCACCTGACCGGTGGGGAGAAGATCCCCGGTGCAAGCTTCATCGTCATGGAGCACAAACTGCCCCGCGCGGTAGTGGGAACCATGATCGGCATTGCCTTCGGCTTGGCAGGTGCGCTCTTCCAGACCATGCTGCGGAACCCGCTGGCCAGCCCGGACATCATCGGCATCAGCTACGGTGCCAGCGCGGCAGCCGTGACGGCCATCGTCATCTTCGGCGCTTCCGGGGCCGTCGTTTCGGGGGCTGCGCTCGGCGGTGCGCTGGGGGTCGCAGCCATCATCTACGCAATCTCGCGCGGTGGTTCGGGCGCCGGTGGAGGCAGCCGCGGCAATGCCGCCGGCAACCGTCTCATCCTGGCAGGCGTCGGCATCGCCGCAGCCCTGCACGCAGTGGTCAACTTCCTCATGACCCGCGCTGACATCCGTACCGCAGCCGATGCCCTCATCTGGCTCAACGGATCTTTGAACTCCGCAACCTGGGACAGGGCAGGTGTCCTGGCGGTCTCTTTGCTCGTCCTGATTCCCGCCGTCATTGCCCTGGCAGGCCCTTTGCGCATTCTCGAGCTTGGCGATGACGCCGCTGCGGGCCTTGGGATCAAGGTCAATGCCGCCCGGCTGGGACTGGTGTTGACCGCCGTCGGACTTGCCGCCGTCGCAACCGCCGCTGCCGGTCCCGTTGCATTCGTCGCGTTCCTTGCAGGTCCGATCGCCCGCCGGCTCGTCCGCAAACCGAGCCTCCCGGCGTCGGCCCTTACCGGTGCGCTGATCGTGCTTCTGGCCGACTTCTTCGCCTCCAACATCGCTCCCGTCATCCTCGACGGAACCGTCCTCCCGGTCGGCGTCATCACCGGCGCCCTCGGTGCTCCCTTCCTGCTGTGGCTGCTGGTCACGTCGAACCGAAAGGAGGCCTGACATGGCCATCCTTAATGCCCAGGACCTGACGCTCCAATACGAGGCACGCAAAGTGGTGGAGGGACTCTGCACCGAGATTCCCGAGGGCAAAGTGACCATGATCGTGGGAGCCAACGCCTGCGGAAAGTCCACCCTCCTGCGCGGACTGTCCCGCCTGCTCAAGCCCGCCGGCGGCGCGGTGACCCTCGACGGCAAGGACATCCACACCCGCCCCGCCCGCGAACTCGCCCGCACGCTCGGCCTGCTCCCGCAACACCCCACCGCTCCGGACGGCATCACCGTGCGCGACCTCGTGGGCCGCGGCCGGTACCCCCACCAAGGCTTCTTCCGCAGCTGGAGCGCAGCCGACGACGCCGCCGTGCAGCGCGCGCTCGACGCCACCTCCACGCTGGAACTCGCTGACCGCAGCATCGATGAACTATCCGGCGGACAGCGTCAACGCGTATGGATCGCCATGGCCCTGGCGCAGGAAACGGAAGTCCTGCTGCTGGACGAGCCCACCACCTACCTGGACCTCGCGCACCAAGTGGAAGTCCTGGACTTGATCACGGACCTCAACCGCAGCCGGGGAACCACCGTGGCAATCGTGCTCCACGACCTCAACCTCGCAGCACGGTACGCGGACCACGTCATCGCCATGAAGGGCGGGTGCATCGTGGCCGAAGGGCCGGCGCCCGTCGTTGTCACCGAAGAACTTGTCTACAACGTGTTCGGGCTGGAATCCCGTGTGGTTCCGGACCCCATTTCAGGCACGCCGCTGATCGTCCCCATCGGACGCCACCACGCACGCCCCGCTTCAACCAACGAACTGGAGATCGCCTCATGAGTGCACAACCGACCCAGGCAAAAGCAAGCGCCGCCGTGGAGCCCATGACCCTCGCCTTCGACGTCACCGTGACGGCAGTGCAGGAATTGAGCCCGAACTTCCGCCGCATCACCTTCGGCGGTTACTCACTGCGCGGCTTCGGCGTTGCCGGAGACACGCTGGATCTCCGCGTGAAGCTGATGATCCCGTCCTTTGACGCGTCCGGAAACGTCATTCCGCTGCCTCCCTTCAAAATGGAAGAAGCCGGCTGGTACCAGGAATGGCTCGCCATGGACCCCTCCGTCCGCGGTGACATGCGCACCTACACCGTGCGTTCCGAGCGCCTCGACGCCGTGTACCCGGAGATCGACATCGACTTCGTCATGCACTTCGACGACGCCGGCCACGGCGGACCAGCCGCCAACTGGGCTCTCGCCGCAAAACCGGGAGACGCCCTCACCATCATCGGCCCAAACAACCGCGCAGCCCAGTGCACCACAGCCGGTGCATATGGTGGCATCGAATGGCGTCCGGGCATGGCCCAGCGCGTGCTCCTGGCCGGCGACGAAACCGCGGTCCCGGCCATCAGCGCCATCCTCGAGAGCCTCCCCGCGGACATGACCGGCCACGCCTTCCTCGAAGTACCAGAAGCCGGCGACTTCCAGGACATCAACACCGCAGCCGACATCGAAATCACCTGGCTTGCACGCGGTGCGGCCATCGGACGCGCACGTCCTCACGGAGAACTCCTCAAGGAAGCCGTCGCCAAGGCCGTTCCCGTGCCGGGCTGGGTAGGCATCAAGGGTGCCGGGACCGCAGCCGGCCCCGAGCCCGAAGACGTCAACGTGGACCAGGACATCCTCTGGGAAACGCCGCAGCGCATGGACTCGGCAGCCATCGAAGCAACCAAGAACCCCACCCTTCCCGCTGGTGCCCTGCCGTTCTATGCCTGGATCGCCGGTGAAGCCTTTGTCATCAAGGAAATGCGGCGCTACCTGGTGCGGGACGTTGGCATCGATCGTAAGCAGGTGGCTTTCATGGGCTACTGGCGCCGGGGCAAAGCAGAGGGCTAAGGCCGGCTTGATCGCTTAGTCCGCCACTGGGTGGCCGATGGCCGGCCATCCTCGGCGTGCTGCTCCTTCGTCGCTCTCTCACATCCCTCGGGTTTGGGGGGTGATCCTCTCTCACATCCCTCGGGCTTGTTCATTTGGGGTTGGTTCTGGTGTAACCGGGAGCGGGTAGCTTCGGTGGGGTGCGGGAGGAATTCGGGGACGGAGTTAAGGCTCGACGGCGGTTTGTCGCCATCGGGGATTCCTTCACCGAGGGCGTCGGGGACCCGAGCAAGGTCCTGCCCAACGGGGTCCGCGGATGGGCGGACAGGGTGGCCGAGAAGTTGGCGAAAGCAGAGCCGGGCTGGGAGTACGCCAACCTGGCAGTGCGCAGCAAAAGACTCCGCCACATCATTGACGAACAACTCGAGCCTGCGGTGGCCATGGAGCCGACGCTCATCACGCTCTACGCGGGCGGCAACGACATTCTGGACTTTGGTACGGACATGGAGGCGCTCCTCAACGACTATGAGCTGCTGGTGGCCCGGCTGAGTGAAACCGGGGCAACGCTGGTGCTGTTCACTGGGTTTGACGTGAAAGTCTCAGCGGTTTTGGAGCCTTTCAAAAAGCGCAACACCCTCTACAACCAAAGGGTCCGTGAGGTCGCCGCCAAGTACGGCGCAGTCCTGGTTGATTACTGGTGCTTTGACGCTTACAAAGACCAGCGGATGTGGGCCCCGGATCGCCTCCACATGTCCAAAGCGGGCCACAAGTACCTGGCCGCGCAGGTGTTGGACCATCTCAACGTCCCCCACAAATTCTCGCCCAAGGATTGGGACCCGCCCACGCGTTTGTCCATACGCGAATGGGAACGCCGGCAGCGTCGCTGGGTCAATGACTGGGTGGTCCCGCTCTTCGGACGGAAACTGCGGGGCGTCACGCTGGGCGACGCGCTCAGCCCACGCTGGCCCCAACCTGTGAAGGTCCCGCGCAAGGGTGGCTTGAAGAAGCTCATGGAAAAGGCCACCCAGTGAAGGAACAAACCAGATTCGTGGCACTCGGCGATTCCTTTACTGAGGGTGTTGGTGACAACGACCTCAGGCTTCCCAACCATTGCCGGGGCTGGGCAGACCGGGTGGCAGAAGAACTGGCACGGCACGACGAAACAGTGCGCTACGCCAATCTGGCCATCCGCGGCAGGCGCCTCCAAAGGATCGCCGACGAACAAATCCAGCCCGCCCTCGCCATGAATCCCACGTTGGTCAGTTTCTACGCCGGCGGCAATGACCTGCTGATGGCCCGGCCCAACATGGCCAAACTGATCAAGGACTATGAAGATGCCGTCCGACGGATCACAGCCAGTGGGGCCACGGTGCTGCTGTTCACGGGTTACAACGTTCCCTTGTCACCCCTGCTGGAGCCGCTCAAAGTCCGCACGGCAATTTACAACCGCAATATTCGGCGCATCGCCGCGAAATACCAGGCGCTCCTGGTGGACTACTGGTGCTTCGAGAAATTCCAGGACCCGCGGATGTGGGCACCCGATCGCCTGCATATGTCCACGCGCGGCCACAGCTACATGGCCAAAAAGGTCCTCGAAGTGCTCGGAGCGCGGCACTCACTCCAGTCGCCCAGGCTCGCGGCTCCCCGTCCGCGGACCCGCGCCGAAAGCATCGCCGACGACGTCGCCTGGCTGAGGCGCGACGTCGGACCTTGGCTTTCGCGTCGGCTTCGCGGCGTATCCAGCGGCGACCACGTGGAAGCGCGCTGGCCGGAACTCATGCCGGTGGTGCTGCCCGAACGACTGGGTACTGCGAAGGCGCCGGCGCCTCAGCTGTCCAGCAGGTTTTCGTAACCCTCAGCAACGCTGGTTGCCGTGAATTCGATGATCTCGAACTCGGCCACACCATTGCTGTAGAACGGGTCCTTGGCCAACGATGCATCCAACGTGGCCCGGTCCACCTTGGACAGCAGCACGCCGCCCGTGGCTGGGACGCGGCGTCCGGACGCAAGGAAGATGCCGCCGTCGAAAGCGTCCTTAAGCCAGGCCATGTGGCCCGGACGGTGGAAGTCGACAATTTCGTCGGGAACTTTGTAGGTCAACGAGACTACGAACATGCCGCCAGCCTATCGGTTGGGCCGCTGCCCGGACCTAAGGAGGCTGTGAATTCTCCTAAGATGGGTTCATGACTCAACCCCGCTGGCTGAACGCCGACGAACGCCGTGCCTGGCTGGCCCTGCTGAGCATCAACACCCTGCTTCCCTCGGCGTTGGACACCCAGCTTCAGTCGGTCGGTAAACTGTCTCTTTTCGACTACAACGTTTTGGCGATGCTCTCCGAAACCGAAGGCCGATACCTTCCCATGAGCGAGCTTGCTGCGCGAACGAGTGCCTCCTTGTCGCGCCTGTCGCATGTGGTGACCAAGCTGCAGAAGCGTGGCTGGGTAGAGCGGCAGGCGCACCCCGGCGACGCCCGTGTGACCGTTGCGCACCTCACCGAGGCCGGCATGTCCACCATTGTTTCCCTTGCCCCGGGACACGTGGAATCCGTGCGTACGCTGATGCTTGATTCGCTGACCCCGGACGACGTCGCAGACCTCGCCCGGATCGGTGAGAAAATTGTGGCCCGCCTGGACAACAACCACTGGATCCTTCGGGACTCGTAAGAGTGCTTTGTGGCCTCGGGCGTTGAGGTGGCAGACTGACGGCATGGATTTTTCTGCCCGTTACGTTGCCCTGGGCGACTCCTTCACTGAAGGCGTCGGCGACGACGATCCCCACCGTCCCAATGGCGTTCGAGGGTGGGCCGACGTCGTAGCCGGGCAGCTGGCAAGCAGCAACGAGGACTTCGGCTACGCGAATCTCGCGATCCGCGGCCGGAAGCTCCGCCAGATCATGGCAGAACAGGTGGACGCCGCCATCGCCATGAATCCAACGTTGGTGACCCTGTACGCAGGGGCGAACGACATCCTGCGGCCCAAGATCGATATTGACTCGCTTCTTGAGGAGTACGACGCCGGTATCGCCAAGTTAAGTGCGGCGGGCGCCACGGTTGTCCTCTTCACCGGCTTTGACGCAAAGGGCTCCAAAGTCTTCAGCGCCATGCGCGGCCGAACCGCGATCTACAACGAACTGGTGCGCGAAATAGCCGAGAACCACGGCGCCTTACTGGTGGACTATTGGCGCTTTGACGAATACGACGATTGGCGGCTTTGGGGCGAGGACCGGATGCACATGTCCACCGCCGGCCACATCAACATGGCGAAGCGGGTGCTTGATGTCCTTGAGCACGAGCACGTCATCGAGGTCCCCGAACTGGCGCCGGCGCGTCTGATGAACCGGGTTGAAGCACTCAAGGCCAATGCGCGCTGGTTCCGGGAATCCGCGGCGCCGTGGGTGGCCCGCCGCGTCCGAGGTGTCTCCTCCGGCGACGGTTTGAGCCCTAAGTATCCCGAATTGATCAGGCCGCTCTAGCCCGGTCTTGCGGGCGACCCGCCAGTGTTGGCGCGGTGGTCCGGGCGGTGGGCGTGGAGGGCTTATGATGCCGGATTGGTCTTAATTTGGCCTGGCCCGTAGAATAGTTAGGCGCTAGGTAGTGCGGTTCGTGTGCAATTGCTCCGGTTGGTGGTGACTGTCGGTTTTTCCGACATCCCGGTGGCCGGTAGTTAGGGGCTCAAGTTGCGTGCATTCCTGTATTCGCCCGGTATCCCAGGACCTGTTCCAGTGTTCATCACTGCCCGGTCCTGAGGCCAACCTTCTTCGCCGCACTTGCTGCGGAAACTACCGAAATGGTTTGGAATCGGATGCGGACGCTGCCTTTCGCACGGTAACGCAGGAACATCTGCACGCCGTTACATTCAATCTTTGGAGGAGAGTCATGGCAGCACACTGCCAAGTGACCGGAGCCGAGCCGGGCTTTGGACACAGCATTTCGCACTCGCACCGTCGCAACAAGCGTCGGTTCGACCCGAACATTCAGAAGAAGCGCTACTGGGTTCCGTCCCTGCGCCGTAATGTCACGCTGACCCTGTCAGCCCGTGGCATCAAGACAATCGACGTCCGCGGCATCGACTCAGTCGTCGCCGACATCCTGGCACGAGGAGTAAAGCTCTAATGGCAAAGGACAAGGACGTACGTCCCATCATCAAGCTGAAGTCCACCGCGGGCACGGGTTACACCTACGTAACCCGCAAGAACCGTCGTAACGACCCGGACCGTCTGGTCCTGAAGAAGTACGACCCCAAGATCCGCCAGCACGTCGAATTCCGAGAGGAGCGCTAAACACATGGCAAAGAAGTCAAAGATTGCTCGCAACGAGCAGCGCAAGGTCATTGTTGAGCGTTACGCTGCCAAGCGTCTCGAACTGAAGAAGACCCTGGTTGACCCCAACGCGACTGACGAAGCACGCGAAGCTGCACGCCTCGGCCTGCAGAAGCTGCCCCGCAACGCCTCCCCGATCCGTCTGCGTAACCGCGACCAGATCGACGGCCGTCCCCGCGGCACGCTCCAGAAGTTCGGTATCTCCCGTGTTCGCTTCCGCGACATGGCTCACCGCGGTGAGCTCCCGGGCATCACCAAGTCTTCCTGGTAATCACGAAGCTCTGAAAAGGCCGGCAACCGTCATGGTTGCTGGCCTTTTCTGCGTTTAAGCCTGCTTCCTGGCGTGTGGCGAAGACTGCATGGCTGGGTGCGGGCGTTGGCTGGGGTGGACGCTCGCTCACTTCCCTCGGGTTTGGGGTGGACGCTCGCTCACTTCCCTCGGGTTTCACGCTGTCGCTCTCTCACTTCCCTCGGGGTTCACGCTGTCGCTCTCTCACTTCCCTCGGGTTCGGTCGAATGTTCGACGGCGGTTGTCGGCTTTGTGTCGGGGCGGAGGCCTTGGCGGATCTTGATGGTGTGACGGGCTTCACTCGGGTTGTTTCCGGCGGATTTTGGTTGGTTTGAGGCCTCGATGGGGCCTTTTGGCCCGTGTGGGCGGGGTTTTGGCTGGTACCGATGGTGATTTGTGCCGGGGCCGGTGGGCGTGTAATGTCTTCTGAGTCGCCGCGAGTGAGACAGCCTGGAGCTGAGAGCCGCGGAGGCCGAACCCCTTTGATAACAGCCTGAAAAATGGTTCGCTTTCGAGCGTTCCTGTGCAGGGTGGGGCCGAAGATTGGATCGGGAATCGCGGGAACGATGATTTGCCAAGATCTGGTTGTTCGGGTAAGTTTGAAAAGTTGCTCCGGAGCGATCCTGGACCCTTGTGGGTGTGGGTGGTGCCGGTAGTGTCTGTTGTTTGAGAACTCAATAGTGTGCCAAGTTTGTTGATACCGATTGTTTTATTGATTGGTTGAAATTATGGCTGGATCATTGCGCACCCCCGTGTGTGGTGGTCTGGTTTTCAGCTGGTTTCGAATTTTGTGCAGCCGTGCCGGCCGTTATTTCCGGTGGGTGTGGTTGTGTCTGTTTGATTTGTTTTTTTCAACGGAGAGTTTGATCCTGGCTCAGGATGAACGCTGGCGGCGTGCTTAACACATGCAAGTCGAACGATGATCCCAGCTTGCTGGGGGATTAGTGGCGAACGGGTGAGTAACACGTGAGTAACCTGCCCTTGACTCTGGGATAAGCCTGGGAAACTGGGTCTAATACCGGATATGACCGTCTGACGCATGTCAGGTGGTGGAAAGCTTTTGTGGTTTTGGATGGACTCGCGGCCTATCAGCTTGTTGGTGGGGTAATGGCCTACCAAGGCGACGACGGGTAGCCGGCCTGAGAGGGTGACCGGCCACACTGGGACTGAGACACGGCCCAGACTCCTACGGGAGGCAGCAGTGGGGAATATTGCACAATGGGCGCAAGCCTGATGCAGCGACGCCGCGTGAGGGATGACGGCCTTCGGGTTGTAAACCTCTTTCAGTAGGGAAGAAGCGAAAGTGACGGTACCTGCAGAAGAAGCGCCGGCTAACTACGTGCCAGCAGCCGCGGTAATACGTAGGGCGCAAGCGTTATCCGGAATTATTGGGCGTAAAGAGCTCGTAGGCGGTTTGTCGCGTCTGCTGTGAAAGACCGGGGCTCAACTCCGGTTCTGCAGTGGGTACGGGCAGACTAGAGTGCAGTAGGGGAGACTGGAATTCCTGGTGTAGCGGTGAAATGCGCAGATATCAGGAGGAACACCGATGGCGAAGGCAGGTCTCTGGGCTGTAACTGACGCTGAGGAGCGAAAGCATGGGGAGCGAACAGGATTAGATACCCTGGTAGTCCATGCCGTAAACGTTGGGCACTAGGTGTGGGGGACATTCCACGTTTTCCGCGCCGTAGCTAACGCATTAAGTGCCCCGCCTGGGGAGTACGGCCGCAAGGCTAAAACTCAAAGGAATTGACGGGGGCCCGCACAAGCGGCGGAGCATGCGGATTAATTCGATGCAACGCGAAGAACCTTACCAAGGCTTGACATGAACCGGTAATACCTGGAAACAGGTGCCCCGCTTGCGGTCGGTTTACAGGTGGTGCATGGTTGTCGTCAGCTCGTGTCGTGAGATGTTGGGTTAAGTCCCGCAACGAGCGCAACCCTCGTTCTATGTTGCCAGCGCGTTATGGCGGGGACTCATAGGAGACTGCCGGGGTCAACTCGGAGGAAGGTGGGGACGACGTCAAATCATCATGCCCCTTATGTCTTGGGCTTCACGCATGCTACAATGGCCGGTACAAAGGGTTGCGATACTGTGAGGTGGAGCTAATCCCAAAAAGCCGGTCTCAGTTCGGATTGGGGTCTGCAACTCGACCCCATGAAGTCGGAGTCGCTAGTAATCGCAGATCAGCAACGCTGCGGTGAATACGTTCCCGGGCCTTGTACACACCGCCCGTCAAGTCACGAAAGTTGGTAACACCCGAAGCCGGTGGCCTAACCCTTGTGGGGGGAGCCGTCGAAGGTGGGACCGGCGATTGGGACTAAGTCGTAACAAGGTAGCCGTACCGGAAGGTGCGGCTGGATCACCTCCTTTCTAAGGAGCTGCTAGCAGCTGTTCCGTGTTCTGTGTATGCAGTTCGTGGTGGTTGTCAGTGTTGCCCATTGCGCAGGCGTCTGTTCTGCGGTGGGTGCTCATGGGTGGAATATCAACGAATCAAACTTGTTTGGCATGGCCTTTACCGGTTGTGTCCTGGTGCCAGTACGGCAGCATGTGTCTCTGCTTTTTGTGGGGGTGGGTGTTGTTGGGAACGCTGCCGGGGTGCATGGTTTGTGGGGGTTGTGTTTGGCGCACTGTTGGGTCCTGAGGCAACAGGACCTTTTTGCAGCAATGCAGAGGGCATCGTTCTGGTGTTTCTTTTGTTCCTGCTTCCGGTTCTGCCGCGTGTCCCTGTGTGGGGTGGTGGTGGTCTGGTTGATGGGGTTGTTGTTTGAGAACTACATAGTGGACGCGAGCATCTGAGACATGCATGGCTGGCCTTTCGGGGTTGGTGTGTGTGTTTCTACAGCAATTTCTTATGAATGAACCTGGCCCTTGTGGTCGTGGTTCTCTCGAGTAAGTTTTTGATCTTTGTGTGGTCAAGTTTTTAAGGGCACACGGTGGATGCCTTGGCATTAGGAGCCGAAGAAGGACGTAGGAATCTGCGATAAGCCTGGGGGAGTTGATAACCGAGCGTTGATCCCAGGATGTCCGAATGGGGAAACCCCGCACAACGCTGCAAGGTGATTGTGTGACCCGCATCTGAACACATAGGGTGCGTGGGGGGAACGCGGGGAAGTGAAACATCTCAGTACCCGCAGGAAGAGAAAACAATAGTGATTCCGTTAGTAGTGGCGAGCGAACGCGGATCAGGCTAAACCGTTCCATGTGTGATAGCCGGCGGGCGTTGCATGGGCGGGGTTGTGGGACTTTCCGTGATGGTTCTGCCGGACCGTTGGGGTGATGTGCAGGCATAGGTGAACGGTCTTGAAAGGCCGGCCAGAGAGGGTGGGAGCCCCGTAACCGTAATGTTGTGTGCAGCCTGGAGAGTATCCCAAGTAGCACGGGGCCCGAGAAATCCCGTGCGAATCTGTCAGGACCACCTGATAAGCCTAAATACTTCCTAATGACCGATAGCGGACCAGTACCGTGAGGGAAAGGTGAAAAGTACCCCGGGAGGGGAGTGAAACAGTACCTGAAACCGTGTGCTTACAATCCGTCGGAGCAACCGCGAGTGATCGCATAGTAGTTGTGACGGCGTGCCTTTTGAAGAATGAGCCTGCGAGTTAGTGTTACGTCGCGAGGTTAACCCGTGTGGGGTAGCCGTAGCGAAAGCGAGTCTGAACAGGGCGAGTGTAGTGGCGTGATCTAGACCCGAAGCGGAGTGATCTACCCATGGCCAGGTTGAAGCGACGGTAAGACGTCGTGGAGGACCGAACCCACTTCAGTTGAAAATGGAGGGGATGAGCTGTGGGTAGGGGTGAAAGGCCAATCAAACTCCGTGATAGCTGGTTCTCCCCGAAATGCATTTAGGTGCAGCGTTGCGTGTTTCTTGCCGGAGGTAGAGCTACTGGATGGCCGATGGGCCCTACAAGGTTACTGACGTCAGCCAAACTCCGAATGCCGGTAAGTGAGAGCGCAGCAGTGAGACTGTGGGGGATAAGCTTCATAGTCGAGAGGGAAACAGCCCAGACCACCAACTAAGGCCCCTAAGCGTGTGCTAAGTGGGAAAGGATGTGGAGTTGCGAAGACAACCAGGAGGTTGGCTTAGAAGCAGCCATCCTTGAAAGAGTGCGTAATAGCTCACTGGTCAAGTGATTCCGCGCCGACAATGTAGCGGGGCTCAAGTACACCGCCGAAGTTGTGGATTTCACACATTGCCCTAGCCTTCGTGGTTCAGGGGTGTGGAGTGGTAGGGGAGCGTCGTGTGGGCAGTGAAGTCGCGGTGGAAACCAGCGGTGGAGCCTACACGAGTGAGAATGCAGGCATGAGTAGCGAAAGACGGGTGAGAAACCCGTCCGCCGAATGATCAAGGGTTCCAGGGTCAAGCTAATCTGCCCTGGGTAAGTCGGGACCTAAGGCGAGGCCGACAGGCGTAGTCGATGGACAACGGGTTGATATTCCCGTACCGGCGAAAAACCGCCCATGCCAAGCGGGGGATACTAACCGCCCGGAGCCTGCCCGCTCACCCTTGTGGTGTTGTGGGTTTTGGCCGAGCGCGGGACCTGATCCCGGGAGGTAAGCGTATTAACAGGTGTGACGCAGGAAGGTAGCCGGGCCGGGCGATGGTTGCCCCGGTCTAAGGATGTAGGGTCAGGGATAGGCAAATCCGTTCCTGTGTGCTTCGAGCACGTTCCTGAGATCTGATGGGACTCCCGTATGGGGGGATCCGGTGATCCTATGCTGCCTAGAAAAGCATCGACGCGAGGTTTTAGCCGCCCGTACCCCAAACCGACACAGGTGATCAGGTAGAGAATACCAAGGCGATCGAGAGAATTATGGTTAAGGAACTCGGCAAAATGCCCCCGTAACTTCGGGAGAAGGGGGGCCTGCCCCGTGATGGAGACTTGCTCTCCGTGAGCGGGTGTGGGCCGCAGAGACCAGGGGGAAGCGACTGTTTACTAAAAACACAGGTCCGTGCGAAGTCGCAAGACGATGTATACGGACTGACTCCTGCCCGGTGCTGGAAGGTTAAGAGGACCGGTTAGCCACCTTGTGTGGCGAAGCTGAGAATTTAAGCCCCAGTAAACGGCGGTGGTAACTATAACCATCCTAAGGTAGCGAAATTCCTTGTCGGGTAAGTTCCGACCTGCACGAATGGAGTAACGACTTCCCCGCTGTCTCAACCATAAACTCGGCGAAATTGCAGTACGAGTAAAGATGCTCGTTACGCGCAGCAGGACGGAAAGACCCCGAGACCTTTACTATAGTTTGGTATTGGTGTTCGGAGTGGCTTGTGTAGGATAGGTGGGAGACGTTGAAACCCGGACGCCAGTTCGGGTGGAGTCATCGTTGAAATACCACTCTGGTCACTTTGGACATCTAACTTCGGCCCGTGATCCGGGTCAGGGACAGTGCCTGATGGGTAGTTTAACTGGGGCGGTTGCCTCCTAAAAAGTAACGGAGGCGCCCAAAGGTTCCCTCAGCCTGGTTGGCAATCAGGTGTCGAGTGTAAGTGCACAAGGGAGCTTGACTGTGAGAGAGACATCTCAAGCAGGGACGAAAGTCGGGACTAGTGATCCGGCGGTACATTGTGGAATGGCCGTCGCTCAACGGATAAAAGGTACCTCGGGGATAACAGGCTGATCTTGCCCAAGAGTCCATATCGACGGCATGGTTTGGCACCTCGATGTCGGCTCGTCGCATCCTGGGGCTGGAGTAGGTCCCAAGGGTTGGGCTGTTCGCCCATTAAAGCGGTACGCGAGCTGGGTTTAGAACGTCGTGAGACAGTTCGGTCCCTATCCGCTGCGCGCGCAGGAAATTTGAGAAGGGCTGTCCTTAGTACGAGAGGACCGGGACGGACGAACCTCTGGTGTGTCAGTTGTACTGCCAAGTGCATCGCTGATTAGCTACGTTCGGATGGGATAACCGCTGAAAGCATCTAAGCGGGAAGCTCGCTTCAAGATGAGATTTCCATACACATTTATGTGTGAGAGGCCCCCAGCCAGACCACTGGGTTGATAGGCCGGATGTGGAAGCGAGGACTAAAGACTCGTGAAGCTGACCGGTACTAATAGGCCAACAACTTACACCACACAACACACTGCACGCGTCCACTATGTGGTTCCCGAACAACAACCCGCACCAAGGGTTGCCGGAACCAACAACTAAATAACAACACCACAGTTGTAACCACAAAGTCTTCCCACCCACCCCCACCAAAAAGGGGGTCGGGACGGGTAACAGAGTTACGGCGGTCATAGCGTGGGGGAAACGCCCGGTCCCATTCCGAACCCGGAAGCTAAGACCCACAGCGCCGATGGTACTGCACCCGGGAGGGTGTGGGAGAGTAGGACACCGCCGGACAACCATTAAGGCAAGAGCCCCGACCACAGGTCGGGGCTCTTCCCCTTTAACCACCACCCACACACCCCACACACCCCACCAGGGCCTACCCCGGGCCAGCCCCTGCAGCCCGGAGCATTCCCAGATAGTGGTCAACGCTGCCGGCATCAACCACACCACTCCCGGCTGCTCGTTCTCCGCTGGCTGGCGTTAGTGCCGTAAGGGCCCGGCCGATCATGGATGGTTCACGCAGTTCGCAGGCAGTCTGGGCCATCACACACCAAGTTGCCTCCAACAAGAGGTCCCGGGGCGGATCCGATAGCTGCCGAAGTGCGGTTGCTGCCATGGTTTGGTGACCGGAGCGCAGCAACAGAAGGGGACGCACCCATGGTTCGTAGGGGCCGAAGTCCCCGTCAACCAGTTCCTCCCCGTTGCGTAGTTGTCGGGTGAACGACGCAAACGCAAGGATTCCCTCGCTGAAGCCTGGCATTTCCTCAGGTACAGGAGGCGTCGCACCGCCGTCGAGGAACGTCCAGCGGAACCATTGGGTGAAGACCGCTGCCAAGGGGCGCTCGTGCCGCACGGCCAGTTGATCCACTGCATTGGCTTCACGAAGGGCGGAATCAACGTCGGACAAAGCGCACAGGGCCTGCATCCGAATCAGGCGCCCGTTAATCTCAAAGGTGGGTGAATCGGCGTCGAACGCTGTTGCTATCAGCTGCCGGCCGATGTCATCGCGGTGCTTTGCCAGGCCTGCGTAGGCGAATGCCTGCATGAAGTGGGCGCTCAGGGCAAAGCAAAGAAGGTGGCTGTCGCCTACATTTCGGGCTAACGCAACGGCCTCGGCCGCTTCGGCCTGTCTGCTCGCCGTTCCGCGGGACTCCATGGCGATCGTCGCGAGAAGGCGGGCCCGGCTGCGGTCGCTGAGGTGGGCGGGTGGAGCCAAGGCAGCCTCAGCTGCGGCGACCACAGCGGCAGCAGCCGCGGGATCGTCTGTTCGAGTCCATATCCCGGGGACGTCGTAACCTCCGATGATTCTCGCGGCGAGTTCGGGATCGTTGAGGCCGGCGGCCGCCTTGATGGCAGCAAGACGTTGCTGACGGGCTGTCTGGAGATCGCCGGCGACCGCAAGGCTGCCCAACACCGCATTCGAAGCCTCCAGTTGGGCCCGCACGCCGCCACTGGAATAGGCGCTGGCAATCGGGGCCAAATTGGCTGGCTCTGGCCGATCCAATTGTGGGTCCCGGCGGAGAATCCGGGTCTCCAGATCTGCGAGGGCGGGGCTGAGGTCCAGCCCGAGTTCGTCGGACAGCTGACGTCGTGCCTTGCGAAGCACGGCAAGAGCGTCGCCTTGGCGGCGGCTCCGGTACAGAGCCAGAGCCAGCAATCGCCATCCTTCCTCGCGCCACGGGTTGGCCGTGACATGCGTTTCCAGGATGGCCGCAGCCTCGTTTGGCCGGGCGTCTGCGAGGCGGGCTTCGGCACAGCGTTCGACGGCGGTCTGCCGCAGCCCGCTCAGCCGCGTCGCCTCAGGTACCGCCCAGGGACGCTCGGAAAATTCCTGGTATGGGCTTCCGTTCCACTCCGCGAGGGCAGCAGACAAACGTGAATCAGCGTCGGCGGGATCGGCCCCAACTGCCCTGGCTACGGTCGTTTCAAAGCGCCAGGCGTCCACCGCGTCGGCGTCGAGCCGCAACGCGTAGCCGTCAGCAACCGTGACCAGGACGGAGGCCAAGGTTCGGGGCTTCCGGTGTGGTTCAAGGATTCGCCGCAGCTCGCCAACGAAGCTTCGGATGGCTCCCACTGCTCCGTTCGGTGGCATGCCATCCCATAGTTCTTCGGCAAGGTCCGCGGTGGGAATGGCCCGGCCCCGCAGCGCGACCAAGATCGCGATGATCTCCCGATGCCTGCGCTTGGACAGTTCCAACCGGACCCCGTCAACACTCACCTCGATGGGGCCGAGGACTCGGATCTGCGGCGTACTCACGGGTCAATCGTAGTCACGGGCCCCGACAAGCAACCGGCAGAGTCGGCTGATTCGCCGCTGATTCGGTGGCGGGATAGTAGGGGAACACATCCGGAGAAGGAGACCCCCATGACGTTGAAATTGCTGCCTGAAGCTACCTACCATCGCGTCCCTGCAGCACCCCATGTGGAACTGAACGTTGCCGTCGCGGGGAGTGGACCCGCCGTCGTACTTTTGCATGGCTTCCCGCAGACGCATCTGATGTGGCGTCACGTCGCCGCCGACCTGGTGGCGGATTACACAGTCATCTGCCCGGACCTTCGAGGATACGGTGCGAGTGATAAGCCCCTGGAGGACGGAGAAGAGACCTACTCCAAACGCACCATGGCGGCTGACGTCGTTGCAGCAGCACGGGCCCTGGGCCATCAGCGTTTTGCCCTCGCCGGTCATGATCGCGGTGCGCTGGTTGCCATTCGCGCTGGGCTGGATCACGTTGACGCAGTGACCCATCTTTTGTCACTGGACGTGCTGCCAACCTTGGACATGTGGGACATTCTCCGGGGTGCCGATGCCAAGGTGGCGTGGCACCTGTACCTCATGGCCCAGCCTGCCGGAATCCCGGAGTCCATGATTGAAGCTACGGCCGATGCGTTTTTCGCCTCATTCCTGGATGGGTGGACCGCTGACCCTGACGCGATTCCGGAGTCTTATCGGGAGGAGTATCTGAGGGCATCACGTGGGGCTGTGGCATCGATCGTTGCGGACTACCGCGCTTCTGCCGGCATCGATGTAACGCATGATCGGGCCGACCGTGAGTCCGGACGCACTCTGGAGATGCCCGTCACCGTGATGCAGCAGGATTGGGGAGCTGTGCTGGGCTATGACGCTGCCGCTCTCTGGGGCGCCTGGGCGCCTGACCTCCGTCACATGACCTTTGACGGCGGCCACTTCATGGCCGAGGAAAATCCCGGTGCCGTCAGCGCTGCGTTGCGGGAGCTGATGACGCGTTAGGAGCCAGCGCCCGACGGCGGTTTGGTGGGGTTTTGGGGGGTGGGTTTGGTGTGGGTGGGGTTGGGTGTGGGGGTGGATTTGCGTTGGGGGTTGGGGGCGTGTATTGTTTTCTGAGTCGCCGGGTGCGAAACGGAAAGCCGGAAGGTGTGTACGGTTCGGTAGGCGGCCAAAAATAACTCTTCTTTTCCAATGGCCCTGTTGGGTGCGCTGCTTTGTGTGGTGTGCTGTGGGTGATGTTTTGGGGGGTCTGTTGTTTGAGAACTCAATAGTGTGCCAAGTTTGTTGATACCGATTGTTTTATTGATTGGTTGAAATTATGGCTGGATCATTGCGCACCCCCGTGTGTGGTGGTCTGGTTTTCAGCTGGTTTCGAATTTTGTGCAGCCGTGCCGGCCGTTATTTCCGGTGGGTGTGGTTGTGTCTGTTTGATTTGTTTTTTTCAACGGAGAGTTTGATCCTGGCTCAGGATGAACGCTGGCGGCGTGCTTAACACATGCAAGTCGAACGATGATCCCAGCTTGCTGGGGGATTAGTGGCGAACGGGTGAGTAACACGTGAGTAACCTGCCCTTGACTCTGGGATAAGCCTGGGAAACTGGGTCTAATACCGGATATGACCGTCTGACGCATGTCAGGTGGTGGAAAGCTTTTGTGGTTTTGGATGGACTCGCGGCCTATCAGCTTGTTGGTGGGGTAATGGCCTACCAAGGCGACGACGGGTAGCCGGCCTGAGAGGGTGACCGGCCACACTGGGACTGAGACACGGCCCAGACTCCTACGGGAGGCAGCAGTGGGGAATATTGCACAATGGGCGCAAGCCTGATGCAGCGACGCCGCGTGAGGGATGACGGCCTTCGGGTTGTAAACCTCTTTCAGTAGGGAAGAAGCGAAAGTGACGGTACCTGCAGAAGAAGCGCCGGCTAACTACGTGCCAGCAGCCGCGGTAATACGTAGGGCGCAAGCGTTATCCGGAATTATTGGGCGTAAAGAGCTCGTAGGCGGTTTGTCGCGTCTGCTGTGAAAGACCGGGGCTCAACTCCGGTTCTGCAGTGGGTACGGGCAGACTAGAGTGCAGTAGGGGAGACTGGAATTCCTGGTGTAGCGGTGAAATGCGCAGATATCAGGAGGAACACCGATGGCGAAGGCAGGTCTCTGGGCTGTAACTGACGCTGAGGAGCGAAAGCATGGGGAGCGAACAGGATTAGATACCCTGGTAGTCCATGCCGTAAACGTTGGGCACTAGGTGTGGGGGACATTCCACGTTTTCCGCGCCGTAGCTAACGCATTAAGTGCCCCGCCTGGGGAGTACGGCCGCAAGGCTAAAACTCAAAGGAATTGACGGGGGCCCGCACAAGCGGCGGAGCATGCGGATTAATTCGATGCAACGCGAAGAACCTTACCAAGGCTTGACATGAACCGGTAATACCTGGAAACAGGTGCCCCGCTTGCGGTCGGTTTACAGGTGGTGCATGGTTGTCGTCAGCTCGTGTCGTGAGATGTTGGGTTAAGTCCCGCAACGAGCGCAACCCTCGTTCTATGTTGCCAGCGCGTTATGGCGGGGACTCATAGGAGACTGCCGGGGTCAACTCGGAGGAAGGTGGGGACGACGTCAAATCATCATGCCCCTTATGTCTTGGGCTTCACGCATGCTACAATGGCCGGTACAAAGGGTTGCGATACTGTGAGGTGGAGCTAATCCCAAAAAGCCGGTCTCAGTTCGGATTGGGGTCTGCAACTCGACCCCATGAAGTCGGAGTCGCTAGTAATCGCAGATCAGCAACGCTGCGGTGAATACGTTCCCGGGCCTTGTACACACCGCCCGTCAAGTCACGAAAGTTGGTAACACCCGAAGCCGGTGGCCTAACCCTTGTGGGGGGAGCCGTCGAAGGTGGGACCGGCGATTGGGACTAAGTCGTAACAAGGTAGCCGTACCGGAAGGTGCGGCTGGATCACCTCCTTTCTAAGGAGCTGCTAGCAGCTGTTCCGTGTTCTGTGTATGCAGTTCGTGGTGGTTGTCAGTGTTGCCCATTGCGCAGGCGTCTGTTCTGCGGTGGGTGCTCATGGGTGGAATATCAACGAATCAAACTTGTTTGGCATGGCCTTTACCGGTTGTGTCCTGGTGCCAGTACGGCAGCATGTGTCTCTGCTTTTTGTGGGGGTGGGTGTTGTTGGGAACGCTGCCGGGGTGCATGGTTTGTGGGGGTTGTGTTTGGCGCACTGTTGGGTCCTGAGGCAACAGGACCTTTTTGCAGCAATGCAGAGGGCATCGTTCTGGTGTTTCTTTTGTTCCTGCTTCCGGTTCTGCCGCGTGTCCCTGTGTGGGGTGGTGGTGGTCTGGTTGATGGGGTTGTTGTTTGAGAACTACATAGTGGACGCGAGCATCTGAGACATGCATGGCTGGCCTTTCGGGGTTGGTGTGTGTGTTTCTACAGCAATTTCTTATGAATGAACCTGGCCCTTGTGGTCGTGGTTCTCTCGAGTAAGTTTTTGATCTTTGTGTGGTCAAGTTTTTAAGGGCACACGGTGGATGCCTTGGCATTAGGAGCCGAAGAAGGACGTAGGAATCTGCGATAAGCCTGGGGGAGTTGATAACCGAGCGTTGATCCCAGGATGTCCGAATGGGGAAACCCCGCACAACGCTGCAAGGTGATTGTGTGACCCGCATCTGAACACATAGGGTGCGTGGGGGGAACGCGGGGAAGTGAAACATCTCAGTACCCGCAGGAAGAGAAAACAATAGTGATTCCGTTAGTAGTGGCGAGCGAACGCGGATCAGGCTAAACCGTTCCATGTGTGATAGCCGGCGGGCGTTGCATGGGCGGGGTTGTGGGACTTTCCGTGATGGTTCTGCCGGACCGTTGGGGTGATGTGCAGGCATAGGTGAACGGTCTTGAAAGGCCGGCCAGAGAGGGTGGGAGCCCCGTAACCGTAATGTTGTGTGCAGCCTGGAGAGTATCCCAAGTAGCACGGGGCCCGAGAAATCCCGTGCGAATCTGTCAGGACCACCTGATAAGCCTAAATACTTCCTAATGACCGATAGCGGACCAGTACCGTGAGGGAAAGGTGAAAAGTACCCCGGGAGGGGAGTGAAACAGTACCTGAAACCGTGTGCTTACAATCCGTCGGAGCAACCGCGAGTGATCGCATAGTAGTTGTGACGGCGTGCCTTTTGAAGAATGAGCCTGCGAGTTAGTGTTACGTCGCGAGGTTAACCCGTGTGGGGTAGCCGTAGCGAAAGCGAGTCTGAACAGGGCGAGTGTAGTGGCGTGATCTAGACCCGAAGCGGAGTGATCTACCCATGGCCAGGTTGAAGCGACGGTAAGACGTCGTGGAGGACCGAACCCACTTCAGTTGAAAATGGAGGGGATGAGCTGTGGGTAGGGGTGAAAGGCCAATCAAACTCCGTGATAGCTGGTTCTCCCCGAAATGCATTTAGGTGCAGCGTTGCGTGTTTCTTGCCGGAGGTAGAGCTACTGGATGGCCGATGGGCCCTACAAGGTTACTGACGTCAGCCAAACTCCGAATGCCGGTAAGTGAGAGCGCAGCAGTGAGACTGTGGGGGATAAGCTTCATAGTCGAGAGGGAAACAGCCCAGACCACCAACTAAGGCCCCTAAGCGTGTGCTAAGTGGGAAAGGATGTGGAGTTGCGAAGACAACCAGGAGGTTGGCTTAGAAGCAGCCATCCTTGAAAGAGTGCGTAATAGCTCACTGGTCAAGTGATTCCGCGCCGACAATGTAGCGGGGCTCAAGTACACCGCCGAAGTTGTGGATTTCACACATTGCCCTAGCCTTCGTGGTTCAGGGGTGTGGAGTGGTAGGGGAGCGTCGTGTGGGCAGTGAAGTCGCGGTGGAAACCAGCGGTGGAGCCTACACGAGTGAGAATGCAGGCATGAGTAGCGAAAGACGGGTGAGAAACCCGTCCGCCGAATGATCAAGGGTTCCAGGGTCAAGCTAATCTGCCCTGGGTAAGTCGGGACCTAAGGCGAGGCCGACAGGCGTAGTCGATGGACAACGGGTTGATATTCCCGTACCGGCGAAAAACCGCCCATGCCAAGCGGGGGATACTAACCGCCCGGAGCCTGCCCGCTCACCCTTGTGGTGTTGTGGGTTTTGGCCGAGCGCGGGACCTGATCCCGGGAGGTAAGCGTATTAACAGGTGTGACGCAGGAAGGTAGCCGGGCCGGGCGATGGTTGCCCCGGTCTAAGGATGTAGGGTCAGGGATAGGCAAATCCGTTCCTGTGTGCTTCGAGCACGTTCCTGAGATCTGATGGGACTCCCGTATGGGGGGATCCGGTGATCCTATGCTGCCTAGAAAAGCATCGACGCGAGGTTTTAGCCGCCCGTACCCCAAACCGACACAGGTGATCAGGTAGAGAATACCAAGGCGATCGAGAGAATTATGGTTAAGGAACTCGGCAAAATGCCCCCGTAACTTCGGGAGAAGGGGGGCCTGCCCCGTGATGGAGACTTGCTCTCCGTGAGCGGGTGTGGGCCGCAGAGACCAGGGGGAAGCGACTGTTTACTAAAAACACAGGTCCGTGCGAAGTCGCAAGACGATGTATACGGACTGACTCCTGCCCGGTGCTGGAAGGTTAAGAGGACCGGTTAGCCACCTTGTGTGGCGAAGCTGAGAATTTAAGCCCCAGTAAACGGCGGTGGTAACTATAACCATCCTAAGGTAGCGAAATTCCTTGTCGGGTAAGTTCCGACCTGCACGAATGGAGTAACGACTTCCCCGCTGTCTCAACCATAAACTCGGCGAAATTGCAGTACGAGTAAAGATGCTCGTTACGCGCAGCAGGACGGAAAGACCCCGAGACCTTTACTATAGTTTGGTATTGGTGTTCGGAGTGGCTTGTGTAGGATAGGTGGGAGACGTTGAAACCCGGACGCCAGTTCGGGTGGAGTCATCGTTGAAATACCACTCTGGTCACTTTGGACATCTAACTTCGGCCCGTGATCCGGGTCAGGGACAGTGCCTGATGGGTAGTTTAACTGGGGCGGTTGCCTCCTAAAAAGTAACGGAGGCGCCCAAAGGTTCCCTCAGCCTGGTTGGCAATCAGGTGTCGAGTGTAAGTGCACAAGGGAGCTTGACTGTGAGAGAGACATCTCAAGCAGGGACGAAAGTCGGGACTAGTGATCCGGCGGTACATTGTGGAATGGCCGTCGCTCAACGGATAAAAGGTACCTCGGGGATAACAGGCTGATCTTGCCCAAGAGTCCATATCGACGGCATGGTTTGGCACCTCGATGTCGGCTCGTCGCATCCTGGGGCTGGAGTAGGTCCCAAGGGTTGGGCTGTTCGCCCATTAAAGCGGTACGCGAGCTGGGTTTAGAACGTCGTGAGACAGTTCGGTCCCTATCCGCTGCGCGCGCAGGAAATTTGAGAAGGGCTGTCCTTAGTACGAGAGGACCGGGACGGACGAACCTCTGGTGTGTCAGTTGTACTGCCAAGTGCATCGCTGATTAGCTACGTTCGGATGGGATAACCGCTGAAAGCATCTAAGCGGGAAGCTCGCTTCAAGATGAGATTTCCATACACATTTATGTGTGAGAGGCCCCCAGCCAGACCACTGGGTTGATAGGCCGGATGTGGAAGCGAGGACTAAAGACTCGTGAAGCTGACCGGTACTAATAGGCCAACAACTTACACCACACAACACACTGCACGCGTCCACTATGTGGTTCCCGAACAACAACCCGCACCAAGGGTTGCCGGAACCAACAACTAAATAACAACACCACAGTTGTAACCACAAAGATTTCCCACCCACCCCCACCAAAAACAAGGGGGCCGGGACGGGTAACAGAGTTACGGCGGTCATAGCGTGGGGGAAACGCCCGGTCCCATTCCGAACCCGGAAGCTAAGACCCACAGCGCCGATGGTACTGCACCCGGGAGGGTGTGGGAGAGTAGGACACCGCCGGACAACCATTAAGGCAAGAGCCCCGACCACAGGTCGGGGCTCTTCCCCTTTAACCACCCAACCCCTAAACGAGGCAAAGCATCCATCAACCGGGAAGATCCGGTGAGCTCCAGAAATCGGCCACATGGGGCGCCAGCGCTTTGCCTTGCTGAAATCCTGCTCGGGCCGCTGACGGACGCAAGGACAAATCCATCGCCCTGACGCCGAACATGTACTGGGATTCGTTGTGAGGAAAGATTGTTTCAACCTGGCTGCCGTTGGCATGCAGCGCGTCCACCTGCCCAGCGAGGTGCATGCCCCACTCCAACGGAGTCCGCGTACGGCCGCCGAAAGGGGCCAACACCAGCACCCGTGAGTACCCAGTTGCCAGATCTGCGTTCTCGGCGTTGGCGCGGTATCCGCCGTCGATGTACTGGTTGCTGCCGATGCTGTAGGCGAAGCCGCTGGCGCAGCTGGCGGCAACTGCGTCTACCAGATCCACTCCGCTGTGGCGGTGGAATACCACCGGATCACCCGTCCGGGCATCCACCGCGGTCAGGAGGATTGTCCGTTCCGGCCACTGCGCTTGGGGCAAGCGGGTTGCCACTGTGTCACGCCATCGTGCGCTGCAGCCTTCCAGGGCTTCGGCCATGTCAATGGCTGCTGCCCCCAATCGCCGGCGCATATCGGCCATGTCCGTGGAAGCACTCATGATGTTGCCGGTCCGTTCCATCTGGTCCGCTACTGGCCTGGCGCCAGACCCAACCACGCCAAACCCGGCCACGCCAGCCCCAACCCGGCCAGCCCGTACATTCTTCGCCGGTTCCGGCGGGGATGCGGCAACGATGGCATCGAACAGCTCGGTTGGGGTGGCGCCGGCGAGTTGGGCTGCGGCGGTGGACCCTGCTGAGGTGCCAATGGTCAGGTCTGCGGTGGTGACGTCCAGCCCGGCGTCGAACAGGCCGGCGATAATTCCGATCAGCCACGCGTTGCCGGTTGAGCCGCCGCCACCGAGGACCAAGGCCCGTCGGGGCGTTGCCGGTCCCGTGACGGCCGAATCGGCGTCGACATGTGGCTGGGACTGGACGGGCGCCGGTAACCCGGGCGCCGTCGTCGGGCTGGCGTTAAGTGATGAAGTAGTTGATGTGTCCATGGGAGTCGCCTTTCGCGAAGTGCGTGACGGACGCTCCCACTCGCGACCAGCTCAGTCGCGGGATCGTGGACTGCAGGGAGCGCCCACTATGGATACTGCGTTCATGGGGCTCACCTCCTGTCGAAAGTTCACGATCACGCGAAAAGTTATCACTCTGTAGGCACCTGCGCAATTGTTGGGCAGGCGCCGGTAGAGTCTGGGGATGAATCTCACACGATACGTCTCCCCAGGCGCGGGCAGAGCGGGCGGCGAACGGGTGAACCTGCGCCCTGTTGAGCTTTCAGACGCGAAAGACCTGGCTGCTGCTTATCTGCGTAATCGAAGGCATTTGGAGCAATGGGAGCCCACCCGTGGAGATGACTTCTTCACCGTGGGAGGCCAGGAGGCTTCGATACAGGCCAAGCTCGGCCTCTATGCCGCTGGCAGCGAAGTGCCATGGGTCGTCACCGGCAGCCGGGGCATTCAAGGAATGATCACACTGACCGGCATTGTCCGCGGTCCTTTCCAGAACGCCAATCTGGGCTATTGGATTGATGCGGAATGCACCGGCAGGGGTTTGGCGTCGTGCGCGGTTGCCGCCGTCGTGAATATGGCAACAGAGGAGCTCGGCCTCCATCGGGTCCAGGCCGCGACACTGCTCCACAACACAGCGTCCCAAGCTGTCCTCAACCGATGCGGCTTCGAACGGATCGGCGTTGCGCCCGCCTACCTGCACATCGCGGGGGAATGGCAGGACCACCTTTTGTTCCAGCGCGTCCTGTTCTGATGGGGCACAGCGGGAGGTCTGATGGGCAGCATGGGGGGAACGGGCCAATGCCGTAGGGTACGCCAAGGGCGTAAAGCACCCCTAAAAACCCCGAAAATCCGGTGATTTTGGTCAAAAAGGCGCGGAAACACGCGGAATTTGCTGGCCATGCCAGCCCAAGCTGGTAAGTTTTCGAACAGTGGCTTGCTCGCATTCCGCTTGAAAGCTCAAAAACGTATGAGTCCAGGAGGACGTAAATGGCTAAGAACCGTAGTGAACTCGTTGCAGAGGTAGCAGGCAAGGCTGGCACCAGCCAGGCAGCAGTCAACTCCGTGCTCGATGCACTGTTCGAAGTTTTCGAGACTTCTGTCGCCGCCGGCGAGAAGATCACCATCCCGGGCTGGCTCGCAGTTGAGCGCACCGACCGTGCAGCCCGCACCGGCCGCAACCCGCAGACCGGCGAGACCATCCAGATCGCAGCCGGCCACAGCGTCAAGCTGACCGCTGGCTCCAAGCTGAAGGCTGCTGTCGCAAAGAAGAAGTAATTACTCTTCGGCGAACGCCTGGAAGGGACGGCAACCTGACGGTTGCCGTCCCTTCTGCTTTTTACATATCCACATAGCACCCGTGATGCACATAGCACCCTCCCGATTCGCAGCCTTGCGACAGGTAGCGGACAATGGATGAGTGCCATCAGCAAGAAATTCCGCAACTGCCCCTTCGCCTGTTCCCACGCCGGGAGCGCGGGGAGGCACTACAGTCGCGGGGATTTCCGTACCGTGGCAATTGGCCGGTCTGGCGGCGCTGTTCCTGACGCTCGCCGCGGCACTCATCTTCTCAGGTGCTTCCGCAGCACGGCAGGTCTCGGACCCCGGCGAGTTGGTCCGGTGGGGCCTTCCGGTCGCAAAGGCCATCCACAACGTCTCCGTGGCAACTGTGGTGGGCGGTTTGATTTTTGCAGTCGGCATCTTGCCCAAGAACCTCGGTGGCTCGCGGTCCCGCGACAAGAATGTTGAAGCACCCGAACACCCCGCTTTTGCCCGGGCCCTCGCCGTCGCTGCAGCCGCGGGAGCAGCATGGACATTGTCCGCAGTGGCAGTCCTCGTCCTGACCTACGCAGACGTAGCGGGCCAAGGGCTCTCCGGCGACGCCGAGTTCACCCGTTCGCTGGTGTACTTCATGACGGACATCGAGACGGGCAAGGCCTGGCTCGCCGTCACCATCATCGCCGCAGTGGTCACTACCGCGCTGTTCGGGGTGCGCTCCTTGACCGGGCTGGCGTTCACTCTGCTGCTGGCACTGATCGGGCTCATTCCCACCGCATTGATCGGACACTCGTCGAGTTCCAGTGACCACGAAGGCGCCATCAACTCACTGGGACTCCACCTCGTAGGGGTCTCTACGTGGGTGGGCGGAATCATCATGCTCGCTGTCCTTTCCACGATCCTCACGGGTTCCCGGAGCAAGGGAACGCCGGACATCACCGAACAAACCCTCCGTCGGTTCTCGGCACTGGCCGGCTTCGCCTTTGTGCTGGTGTTCGCCTCCGGCGTCATCAATGCTGCCATCCGCGTGACAAACCCCGCGGACCTGTTCGGCTCCCCGTACGGCCAACTCATTGTCGCGAAGTCCTTGGCCACACTCGTGCTGGGTGGCATCGGGTTCATGCACCGCCAGTGGGTCATTCCCCAGCTCGGCAAGAACGGTTCCATGTCTGCCCGCCGCGTGCTATGGCAACTGGTTCTGGTTGAGCTGCTGGTCATGGGCGCCACGTCGGGACTCGCCGTTGCGCTGGGCCGATCGGCTCCGCCGCAGCCCACCACCTATGCGCCTGATGCATCGCCGTCGTTCATCCTCTCCGGCTACGAGCTCCCACCGGAGCTCACCCCGGAACGCTGGTTGACGGAATGGCGATTCGACTGGCTGTGGGTGGGAGTGGCGCTGTTTGGTGCGGTCACCTACATCATGGGCATCATCAAGGTCCGCAGGCGCGGAGACAAATGGTCCTGGTTCCGATCGGTGAACTGGCTGATCGGCCTCGTGGTGCTGACGTACATCACCTCCGGCCCGCCTGCCGTTTATGGCCGCGTGCTGTTCTCTGCGCACATGGTGGACCACATGGCCCTGACCATGGTTGCCCCGATCTTCCTCGTTTTGGGCGCACCCGTCACGCTTGCCCTGCGGGCACTGCCTTCCAGGGGAGAGGGAGCCCACGGCTCACGGGGACTTCGCGAATGGCTGCTGGTGTTTGTGCATTCCAGGTTCTCGCAGATCGTGACACACCCGTTGTTCGCCGCAGCCAACTTCGCAGGTTCCATCGTCCTGTTCTACTACTCGGACCTTTTCGGCCTCGCGATGCGAGAGCACGTGGGCCACGAGCTCATGAACGTGCACTTCCTCCTGACCGGCTACATCTTTGTGCTGAGCATGATCGGCAGCGATCCTCTGCCCCGCCGCGCGCCCTACCCGATGCGCCTGCTTCTCCTGCTGGCCACCATGGGCTTCCACGCGTTCTTCGGCGTGGCCATCATGGGTGGCACCGGGCTGCTGGCAGCCGACTACTTTGGAAACCTGGGCCGCGCCTGGGGTCCGTCGGCCATTGGAGACCAGCAACTGGGTGGCGCAGTTGCGTGGGGAATCGGCGAAGTACCCACATTGCTGGTGGCGATCGGAGTGGCCGTGATGTGGTCACGCTCGGATGAACGGGAGACCCGCCGCGTTGATCGTGCCGCGGACAGGAATAACGACGCCGACCTGAGCGCTTACAACGATATGTTTGCCCGGCTCGCTGACCGCGATGCCAAAATGGCAGGCCGCACTGCCCAGCCTTCCAGGACGGTCGAACCATCCCGGACCGCCCAGGCCGAACGTGGCGACGCCGAGAGCAGCAATGCCGAACGCGGCGACGCCGAACGCAACAATGTCGAACGCCCAGACTCTGCAGTGCAGACTGAACCGAACACCAAGCTGGAAGGACGCTGATGAGCGAAACCGTACGCACCCAACTCCGGGTCCGGGCCTCCGAACTGGAGGGCCGCGGCTGGCTCAACACGGGCGGCAAATCCTTGGACTTGGAGTCCTTGCGCGGCAAGATCGTGCTGCTGGACTTCTGGACCTTCTGCTGCATCAACTGCCTGCACGTTCTTGACGAACTGCGCCCCCTCGAGGAGAAGTACTCCGACGTCCTGGTGACGGTGGGCGTACATTCGCCCAAGTTCGAGCACGAAGCGGATCCCGTAGCGCTGGCATCGGCCGTTGAGCGCTACGAGATCCACCACCCGGTCCTGGACGACCCGGAACTAGCCACGTGGAAGGCCTACACGGCCCGTGCCTGGCCCACGCTGGTGGTCGTCGATCCCGAGGGGTACATTGTGGCCCACCTTTCCGGCGAAGGCCACGCCGACGGCCTGGCTGTCCTGCTGGAAGAACTCGTCGCCGAGCATGAAGCCAAGGGAACCCTCCATCGCGGCAACGGCCCCTACGTGGCTCCCGTGCCGACGTCGGGCACTTTGCGTTTCCCGGGCAAAGCCACGCAGCTGCCGAACGGCAACTACCTCGTAGTCGACTCCGGCCACCACCGTCTGGTGGAGCTTCGGCCGGACCTGGAAACCGTAGAGCGCGTCATCGGCTCCGGCACCAAGGGGTACCTGGACGGCCAAGCGGAGATCGCACAGTTCAATGAGCCCCAGGGCGTCGCGTTGCTCCCGTCGGAGCTTGCATGGAAACTGGGCTACGACGCCGTGGTGGCCGATACCGTCAACCACCGCCTCCGTGGAGTGACACTCAGCTCCGGTTACGTGCAGACGGTCGCCGGGAACGGTGTGCAGCGGTTGCTCGACGCCGGACCCGCCCGAGTGACGGACACGGGCGCCGGTACTTGGTCTGAACATCACGACGCCGGCCCTGCTGACTTCGCGGCCGACGCCATTGATGTGGGGGCGCTGGGTCTGGGCACCGAGGTTTCCCTGTCCTCACCGTGGGACGTGGTGTGGAGCGATAAGCTGCAGCGCGTTGTTATCGCCATGGCCGGCACACACCAGATCTTCGCCTTCGACCCCCTGGGCAACGAGGTTTCCATCCTGGCCGGCTCCGGTCTGGAGGGCCTGCTGGACGGCAAGGCTGAAGAGGCCTGGTTCGCCCAGTCCTCCGGCCTGGCGATCGACGCCGAGGGCAACATCTGGGTTGCGGACTCGGAAACGTCGTCCCTTCGCCGGTTGGTGCTGAGCGACTCGGGCGTCACCGTGGAAACCGCGGTGGGCAAAGGGTTGTTCGATTTCGGCTTCCGCGACGGCGAGGCCGCTGAGGCCCGGTTGCAGCACCCCTTGGGTGTCACCGTCTTGCCGGACGGTTCTGTAGCCATCGCAGATACTTACAACGGCGCCGTCCGCCGCTACGACCCCGCTACCAAGTCGGTGTCCACGTTGGCGAGGGGCCTCGCTGAGCCTAGTGATGTCGTGGTGGTCCAGGTGGAAGGCAGTGAGCCGCTGCTTGTCGTGGTGGAGTCCAACAAGCACCAACTGGTCCTGGTTCCGATCCCCAAGGAAGCCCAGCAAGTGGACGAAGGCGCTTCCCAGACGCACCGTCCCAAGAGCCCGGTGACCCCCGGCCCGTTGGAACTGGCCGTCCGTTTCACTGCGCCGACAGGCCAGAAGCTGGACGACCGATGGGGCGATCCCACGCAGATGAAGATCTCTTCCACGCCGCCGGAACTCCTGGTCTCCGGAGGCGGAACATCGGTGGGCTTGCTGCGCACCCTGGAACTCTCCGCCGACGTTCCCGAAGGCATCCTTCACATCACCGCCCGTGCGGCTGCTTGTGATGGACCTGAAACTGAGGACGGCGAAATCCCGGACCACGCCGCCTGCCACCTCTACCAGCAGGATTGGGGCATCCCGGTAGTCCTGCAGGCCGACGGTGAGTCCGAGTTGGTGTTGGACCTGCGCGGCATGGACTAACCCACTGACTGAAATGGCCCGGGCCCACTTTTCAATAGGTTGGCCCGGGCCTTTTTCATGCCCTGGAACTGCTCGAAGGCGAGCGAATGCGGCGGGCCGGTGCAGCAGGTGAGTGCGGCCGACGTGCCAATGGCAGGCCTGTGCGGCGGGCCGGGGAAGCTCAGAAGGTCAGCATCGGGGTGACTGTCACAGTGTCAGCGTTGACATCCAGTTGGGTGGTGAAGCTGAAATCGTGCTCAACGCTGAGGTCGTTGACGTACCCGGTGAACAGGTTGATTTCCCGGGCGGTCAGGGTGGCCTTGCCGTTCAGGGGAGCCACCACCCATTTGCCGCCGAAAGGTTCGATAGTGATCTTGGGATATTCCGTGATGGCCCACTTGATGGTTCCGTCCACCACACGGGCGTTGCTGGCGTGGTAGAAGGGGCAATCGGGCTGGAGCCGTTGCTGTTCGGTGGCCTGCGCCGCGCAGCTGTCCAGGAATTCGCGGACCTTCCCGGCGACTGCCTCGTTCATGGACTTGGTGGAACGCGTCTGCAGGTTCAGGGGAGCCTGGCCGCCGTCGCGGGTTGAGACGAGGGCCGAGGTGGGCGGCGCCTCGAAGAAGGTCCCGTTGAGGCTGGCCTCGTACTTACCGGGGAAGAAGACAGCGAAGGTGTTGCGGCCATTGGGCATATTGACGGGCACACCGTTGAGGGTGGCTTCGCTGGCATTGACCACCGTGACCTCAATGGTGGGCAGCGTGGTGGGCACGAACGCCCACTTGGCGAAGAACAGCCACTGCGTCCCGGTCCGTTCCATCAGGAACTCGGTGTGAAGTTTGCTGCCGTCCAGGGTGTAGTCGACGGGGACTGCCACGCGGTTGCTGCCCCGCGATTCAGGGTTCCCCACTGTGACGTCGGACATCTTGGAAGCGGCTGTTTGCAGGGCGGTGCCATCCAGCATGGCGGCGTTCGAGCTGGGCACTTTGGCCCGCAGGAGGCCCAGCGCTTCTTCGCCTTCGCCCTTCTGCAGCGCCGCCAGGTACTCCTTGACGGGCTGTTGTGGGCTGGCCACCGACGAGCTCACCAAATTGATGCAGACGATGGCCCCGGCGGCAGCAAGCATCAGACCGAGCAGCCATCCGGCTGCGGTCTTGACGAACGCTTGACTCAACTGCACGCCCTTTACGTTACCTGCCGCGGCAGCGATCACTGTGCAGGAAGGCGCTGATATGACGTATGTCCACCGATTGGAGAAGGCTCGACGGCGGGCGGCAACAAGCGTTGTTGCCACCCGGCGTCGTACTGGTGCCCGTCAGGCGGGACTAGCGGCGGCGCCGTGAGGAGGTGCCGAAGACGCCGCGCATGAGGTCACGGCCCAGCTGCGTGCCCATGGACCGGACCATGCTTTTCAGCCCGCCGCCCAGCGCACCACCGAGGGCGCCGGCGATGTCTCCGAACATGCCATCCTGCTGGGCCGGAGCCTGCTGCGGAACTGGAGCAGGCGCGGGAACCGGGTAGGGCTCAGGTGATGAGGACCGCGAGCTGGGGCGGCCGAGGATCTCTTCCTCGATCCGGCGCGCTTCGGCGTCGATGTCGGACTGGGAAACCGCGGAACCCCCGGATGATGCGGAAGGCACCGGTGGCAGTCCCGGAGCAGCATCGCCGGTGGATACGGCGGCCTGGCCATTCAACTTCTCGTACGCGGAGAGGTTGTCCACGGCGGTGCCGTACTTCACCAACAAGGAGGACCCTGCCACGGTGCTCTTGATGAGGTCGTCCGCGCTGGGACCCATGACGGACTCCGGGGCGCGGAGCCGTGTCAACGCAACCGGTGTGGGCGCACCCTTCTCATTCATGACGGTGATAACGGCCTCGCCGATGCCCGCGGACGTGAGCGTTTCTTCGAGGTCGTAGTCACTGACGGGGAACGTGGAGACGGTGGCCTTCAACGCTTTGGCATCCTCGGGGGTGAAGGCGCGCAAGGCGTGCTGGATGCGGTTGGCGAGCTGGCCCAGGACGTCAGCAGGAACATCCTTGGGTGTCTGCGTGACGAAGAAGATGCCCACCCCTTTGGAGCGGATGAGCCGGACGGTGGTGGTGATGGCGTCGAGGAAGGCCTTGGAGGCGCCGTTGAACAGCAGATGGGCTTCGTCCAGGAAGAAGACGAGCTTGGGCTTGTCCAGGTCGCCGGCTTCGGGGAGGTCCTCGAAAAGATCAGCCAGGAGCCACATGAGGAACGTGGAGAACAACAGGGGCTTGGTCTGCAGCGTTGGCAATTCAAGGCAGCTGATCACGCCCCGGCCATCCGGCGCTGTGCGGAGCAGTTCGGCGGTATCGAACTCGGGCTCGCCGAAGAACTTCTCCATCCCCTGGGCCTCAAGGGTGACCAGTTCGCGGAGGATCACGCCGGCTGTGGCTTTGGAAAGCCCGCCAAGGTTTGCCAGTTCGGTCTTGCCCTCGTCCGAGGTCAGGAACTGGATGACCGCACGGAGGTCCTTGAGGTCGATCAGCTCCAGGTTGTTCTTGTCCGCGAAGTGGAAAATCAGTTGGAGGCTGGATTCCTGCGTGTCGTTCAAATCCATGATGCGCGAGAGCAGGATTGGCCCGAACGAGGTGATGGTGGCACGGACGGGAATACCGTGGCCATCCCCACCGAGCGAGAGGAACTCAACGGGAAAATTCTTCGCAGACCACTCCTGCCCCAGCGCCGAGGTGCGTGCGGTCAGCTTCTCACTGCCGGTGGCGGGCGTGGCCAGTCCTGAAAGATCACCCTTGATGTCCGCGAGGAAAACCGGGACACCCGCCGTACACAGTTGTTCGGCCATCATGTGCAGCGTGACCGTCTTGCCGGTGCCCGTGGCGCCGGCCACCAGTCCGTGCCGGTTCATCATGGCGAGCGGGAGCCGGACCTGGGCCTCTTTGTGGATCTCACCGTCCACGATCGCGGCGCCCAGCTCGATGGTGGCACCTTCCAGGGTGTACCCCTGCTGGATGGTGGCGAGTTTCTCGGCAGTTGTTGCAGTGGGTTTCTTGGCCATGCGCATAGCTTAGCTGTGCACGGCAAGATCCTTGCTGAACGCCAAATGCTTGATGTCCTCGGGGTCTGCGGCGAGGTCGAACAGCGCCTTGTAGCCCGTGGCAAGGTAGAGGTTTTTCGCCTCCGGCTGGCGCGGGCCGGTGGTGAGGTAGAGCTTCCGGTAGCCGCGTCGTCGCGCCTCATTTTCCAGTTCCGTCAGGACCAGGCGTGCCAAGCCGCGACGTCGGTGGGCCGAGTGCGTCCAGATCCGCTTGAGTTCGGCAGTGTGGTCGTCATAGCGCCGGAACGCGCCGCCGGCCACTGACTCGCCATTCTCCTGGATGATGATCAACGCGCCGTGCGGGGCAGCGAACTCTTCGGCAGGGTACCGGTTCAGTTCCTCCGCGGCCCCTTCGCTGCTGAACAGGTCGCCATAGCGGGTGTTGTATTCGACGGCGAGCTCGTCCAGGAGGGGGCGAACGCGGGGATCGCGCATGGGCAGGCTGAGGACGGTCAGGCCCGACGTCGGCAGGGTTGGCGTTGTTGTCATGTCAGGCCTTTCGTAGGTGGAATCCAAGTAGGTAGCAGTTAATGCCGTTTTGAGGGCTCATAACGGCGTTAACTGCGACTCAGTTGGGCGGGCGGCAGCAACAGTGGACAGGATCCTCCGCGCCAGGGCGTCGTTCTCCCGGAAGGGTGCTGCGTTGGTGTTGGGCCGTGCAAAAGCCCCGGCACCCCACCCGGACGTCCACGGGCCCACCGCGAACAAACCCCTCTGAGGAGTACCAACAGGGGACAGGACCTCGTGATTCCCGGAGACCAGCAGCTTTCCTGTGGAGTGGGCACCGTCGGAGGTGAGGAGCCGTTGTTCGGTGCCCCATCCGGCGTCGTGCAGGTCAAACAACGCGGGGTTGGCGGAACGTTCCACCGAAGCGGCAGGCAGTCGCGCCTCAATGTACGCGGCGGCGTCCACCACAACGGGCGATTGGAACGAGCCGGCAACGAACCTGCCCATGGAATCGTCGGCACGGACCCACATGCCCGGACCCAGGAACTTCAGGAACCCGGCCCGGTGAAGTGCCAGCATCTCGCGGAGGCGGTGGGAGGGCGGACCGGAGTCGACGAAGCTGAAGAAGCCGTGCCACCACCCGTGAATGGCCTGCTGGGAGCGGGCATTGAGCCGTTCCTGCGGGACCAGGCGGCCGAGGTCCATGTAGACAAACAGCAAGGCGGTGAAAAGGGCCAGGGTCTCGGAATGGTCAGGGCTGGTGCGGAGATCAAGGTCGCGCTGGATATACGCGGCCACCGAGCGTTGCACTGAGTCATGGTCGGCGAACGCGCATCCGCTCAGGGGATGGTCCAGCTTCTCGAGGTCCAGGCGCAGCGCCGGATCCGGCACGGAGAAGTTGACCAGTTCTTCGCGGGCAGCGCTGTACCAATCGAGGGCCTCGAAACGTGACTCAAAACTGGTCCACGTCCCCAGTACCCGCTCCGGGTAGCCGGTGAAGAGCTCGCGGTAGTAGGCGTACCCGGCGTCCTTGGCGATCAGCGGCCACAGGTGCTTGCGGAAATCGAGTTCCTGATGCTCGGCGAGGAGCGCATCAATGGCCTCTGCGGTGAAGTATCGCGGGCGGGCGATTGGCTCGCCGCGCATCGTGGAGGAGATCTTGGAGTGGAAAGGTACACCGCGCCGGGACCCCGCCCAGACCCGCGGTTCGGCGCCGGAGGCTACGTAGTCCAGGTGGCCGTCGGGCGTTTCTTCGAAGCGGCCACCACGTCCCTCGAACAACAACACCAGCAGGTCCACGAACGCCAGGCCCATCCCGGAAACGATCACGTCCTGGCCGGGTTCAATCGCGGAGTAGTCCACGTCCGTGGTGTACGACGGCGGCGCATGGAACCCGCCGTGCCGGGCAGCGAACTCGCTGAGGCGGGCGGACTCGGGGTCGGGAACGGAATCTGTGTGCCCCAGCGCATACACCACGACGTCGGCAAGCACCTCCGCACCGGAAGCCAGCCGCACGCGGTAAGGACCGTCGTCGAGCCCGCCGTGAGACCCAGCGGAGGCGCCGTCCGCAACCGAACGCTCGACGGCGGTGGCCGTGTCCCGATGCACGGTGACCGTCGCGTCGGAGCCCAAAGCGCTGACGGCCCGGCCGAAGAACCATTCAAGGTACTTGCTCTGAAGTTGACGGGTGGGAAACGACCCCGGAGTCAGCGAGCGAAGCTGTTCGAGCAGGTGCGGCTCCAGCGAAGGAACATCCCGGATGCTGCCGTCCAGCACGCCCGACGCCCACGTGGACAATCCCGGCCCCTCCACCGACGGGCCGTCGCAGGCTACCGAGGCGTCCGTGAACATGGTGACGTCCGCAGCCGTGGAGTTCAGCAGCAGCCCGGGATCCTGGTCATAGCGCCAGATCCTCCCGGAACCGGGTTCATGGGGTTCGATGACGTGGATGTGCAGGGGACCGAGGAACAGCGCAGGACGGTTGGCGGCAAGTCGTTCCAGGACGCCGGCGGTGCGCGGGCCGCCGCCAATGAAGGCGATGGCTGGAACTCGTGACGGCATGGGATCTCCTGAAGAGCAGTGGTGTGGTGATGCCCAATCTAGGGACGAACCGGGCCGCTGGTCGAGGCGGTGGTCACGGCCGTTCACCACGCGTCACGTCACGTTAAGGCGCGCAAAGAAGGGACGCATATGGCGCCTGATGACATCGATTATGACGTTGTACGAACCCCTGCGAAGCCGCGCGAAGTCCAGTGAAGAAGTGCAAATTCCCGCCTTGCTGCGGGGTTTCGCGCGCCCATAGATTGGCAGCCATCCGATAGACAACAACCGATCTGAAATGAGGTGGCGCATGAGTGCAATCGCACCGCCTGCCACGGCGGACACTGCACCGCCCACCCCGGACTACTCCGAGTACAAGCTGGTCCCTGCCCGGCATCCCTGGCGATGGGTGGGCACTGTACTGGTGGCTGCCGGTGTGGCCGCCATTGCGTATTCGCTGCTCACCAACCCCCGCTGGGAGTGGGGCGTGGTGGCCGAGTGGTTCACCGCCCAGTCGGTAGTCAACGGGCTCATCGAGACCCTCAAACTCACGGCCATCTCCGGTGTCCTTGGCTTTGTCCTCGGTTTCATCCTGGCCCTCATGCGCCTGTCGGCTTCGCCGCTGCTGGTCTCGGTGTCCTGGACGTTCTCCTGGATCTTCCGCTCCACGCCGCTGCTGGTCCAGCTCCTCCTTTGGTACAACCTGGGGTACCTGTACGAGAAGATCAGCCTGGGCATCCCGTTCACGGACGTCCGCTTCTTTGAAGCCCAGACCACCACGCTCATCAGCCAGTTCGCCGCAGCGGTCCTCGGCCTCACCTTGAACCAGGCGGCCTACTCCGCCGAAATCATCCGCGGCGGCATTCTCTCCGTGGACCAAGGCCAGCTTGAAGCCGCCTCGGCCTTGGGCATCCCGGCGTGGAAGCGTTCCACCAGGATCGTGCTTCCCCAGGCGATGCGGGCCATCCTGCCCAACGCGTTCAACGAGATCATCGGCCTGGTCAAGGGCACCTCGATCGTTTACGTCCTGGCGTACTCGGAGCTGTTCTACACGGTCCAGGTCATCTACAACCGGACCCAGCAGGTGCTGCCACTGCTCCTGGTGGCGACGCTCTGGTACGTGGTGATCACCTCTGTGCTGAGCATCTTCCAGTACTACATCGAACGCCACTTCTCCAAGGGCGCACTGCGGACCCTGCCGCTCACCCCGTTGCAGAAGGCCCGCAAGTTTTTCACCACACACGTTGCTGTCTCTCCCACCAAGGACGCCCGATGAGCATCATTGCTTCACGCAAGGAAAACACGACGACGGCGGCACAGCCTGACGCTGAAGCTCCGGCCCGCGATTCGGCCGGCACAGTCCCGGCCGGAAAAGCTCCGGCCGGCGCAGCCAAGGCCGCCACCCGCGGTCAGGTGGACATCACCAACGTCCGGAAGTCCTTCGGCGCCACAGAGGTGCTCAAGGGTGTTTC
This sequence comes from Paenarthrobacter sp. OM7, assembly GCF_029873575.1. Classification (NCBI taxonomy): domain Bacteria; kingdom Bacillati; phylum Actinomycetota; class Actinomycetes; order Micrococcales; family Micrococcaceae; genus Paenarthrobacter; species Paenarthrobacter sp. OM7. The sequence goes on along the minus strand of NZ_CP123579.1, from coordinate 4,112,793 downwards.
CTTGTCCGTCCCACCGGGCGGCGTCGCGGTGATCGTGGGGCCGTCGGGCTCGGGCAAGTCCACCCTGCTGCGCACCATCAACCACCTGGAAAAAGTCGACGGCGGCTACATCACCATCGATGGCGAACTGGTGGGCTACGAAGTCCGCGGCAACAAACTCCACGAACTGCGCGAGAAGGACATTCTCAAGCAGCGAACCCACATTGGCATGGTGTTCCAGAGCTTCAACCTGTTCCCGCACCTCACTGCCCTGGAGAACGTTATCGAGGCGCCCATCGTGGCCCAGAAGCGTTCCAAGGCCGAAGCCCGGAAGCGAGGATTGGAGCTCCTGGATCGGGTGGGCCTGAAGGACCGTGCAGACGCCTACCCGCGCCAGCTGTCCGGAGGCCAGCAGCAACGCGTGGCCATTGCGCGGGCGCTGGCGCTTGATCCCAAGATCCTCCTTTTCGACGAGCCCACCTCAGCACTGGACCCCGAACTCGTCAACGAAGTCCTGGACGTCATCCGCGAACTCGCCAAGTCCGGTACCACGCTGATTGTGGTCACCCACGAGATGGGCTTTGCCCGGGACGTCGCAGACACCGTGGTGTTCATGGACCAGGGCCAGATCGTCGAATCCGGCACTCCGCAGGATATCTTCGCGAACCCCCGCGAGGAACGTACCCGCAGCTTCTTCTCCAAAGTCATCGAACCAGCTTTCAACATCTAGGACACTCCATGCTTCGCAAGACCCGCACCTTTGCCACGAATAAGAGCAAGCTCCTGGCGCTCGCAGTACTTCCCGCCGTCGTGCTTCCCGTGCTGGCCGGGTGCTCCGATCCCGGGGCGTCGGCAGCCAAGCCGGAGTCCGAAGCTGCCAAGAACGGCGTTGTCTACAACACCTCCGTGGACCAGAACCGGATCCGCGGCGAGAAGGACACAGCTGCCGCAGCGGCCGTCCCGGCAACGATCGCCAAGGACGGCAAGCTGACCGTGGCTACCACCGCTGGTTCCATTCCGCTGTCCTTCCACGCCACGGATGACAAGACGCCGATCGGTGTGGAGGTGGACATCGCCCAGCTGGTGGCCGACAAGCTCGGCTTGGAGCTGGACCTTCAAGTGACGTCGTGGGAGAACTGGCCGCTCAAGACACAGTCCGGTGACTTCGAAGCCGTATTCTCCAACGTGGGCATCAACGCAGCCCGCGTGAAGCTGTTCGACTTCTCCACCTACCGCGCCGCGTACATGGGCTTCGAAGCGAAGAAGAGCTCCACATACGACATCAAGGGTTCAGACGACATCTCCGGGCTGAAGATCTCCGTGGGCTCCGGCACCAACCAGGAGAAGATCCTGCTGGCCTGGAACAAGGAACTCGAGGACAAGGGCAAGGCGCCGGCCACCCTGCAGTACTACTCTTCGGATGCCGACACCATTCTGGCGCTCTCTTCGGGCCGCACGGACTTGAACCTGGCACCGTTCCCGTCCGTCACGTACCGCGAAAACACCCGCGACGACCTCAAGGTAGTGGGCAAGGTCAACGCCGGATGGCCGGCCGAAACGCTGGTAGCCGCCACGACGCTCAAAGGCAACGGATTGGCTCCGGCCATCACCGACGCACTGAACTCCACCATCAAGGACGGCTCCTACGGCGAGGTCCTGGAACGCTGGGGCCTCTCCGAGGAAGCCCTGCCGGAGTCCAAGACCGTCACCGAAGCGACGTTTGGGACCCCGGCCGGGACCACCAAATGAAGTTCCAGGTCCTTGACATCATTCCGCACCTGAAGAACCCGGTGACCGGAGAGATCGTCTCCACCGCCGACCGGCTGAACCAAGTGGTGGAAACGGCCCGCCGGGCCGAGGATCTCGGTTTTGACAGCTTCTCCGTGGGGGAGCGTCACGCCGGCGAGTTCGTCTCGTCGTCCCCGACGACGGTTCTCGCCGCGATTGCCGCCGTCACCAGCCGCATCCGCCTGCAGACCGGCGTCACCGTGCTCTCCGTCCTGGACCCGGTACGGGTGGCGGAGGACTACGCCACCATCGACCAACTGAGCCGAGGCCGCCTGGAGCTCGTGATCGGCAAAGGCAACGAAGTCCTGCAGTATCCGCTCTTTGGCCTGTCATTGGATGACCAATGGGACCTGCTCGCCGAGAAATACGCGCTGCTGCGCACGCTCTGGCGCAAGGAAAGTGTCACGTGGTCGGGTCGCTTCAGGCCCGCGCTCACCGAACCAACCACGACGACGCCCCGCCCCTTTGCGGGGTCGCCCCGGATTTGGCACGGCTCGGCTACAACCCTGACGTCCGCTGCGCTCGCCGCCAAGTGGGGCGACCCGCTGTTCACGGCCAACGCCATCCAGCCACGGGAGAACTACAAAGTCCTGATCGACCACTACCGCGAAGAGTACGAGCGCCACGGGCACGATCCACGGCACCAGTACCTCGGCTCGGGCAGCGGCGCCGGAGGAGTGTTCATCGCGGACACCACACAGGAAGCCATCCGCCAGTACGGACCGGTCTATGAAGGACTTACTGCCAGCCGTAACGTCCCCGGCAACAACTCACCGTTCCGGGATATCCAGCACGCCGTGGCCGAGGGACCGGCACTGGTTGGCAGTCCGGAGCAGGTCATCGACAAGATCCTCAGCTACCACTCGCTGTACAACCACGATCTTCAGTCAATCTCCTTGCCTACTACGCTGCCGTTCGACCAGCAGCTGGAGATTCTGGAACGCTTCGCCCTCGAAGTTATCCCAGCCGTTCGCGCTTCCGCACCCAGCACGCTGTGGGAAACCGGGGATCCCTTTGCGGGCCGACCCGAATTTGCCGGGGCCACCGAACCGGACGCCGCAGCCACCGTGACAGCAGACCATGCCTTCAACAGGAGTGATACCGCACATGTCTACGCACACTGAAACAGCACTCGAAGCCTTCGACGAGGAATGGCAGGAGTGGCACGAGGCCCATGAGCGTCACCGTGCCCACCCGCACGGCTTCCTCGCAGTGACCCACCTGCACTGGCTCGGCAGCGAAGCGACCCGGTTGGAAGGTGCGCCGGGCACGTGGAGTGTGGACGCCGACGTCGTACGTGTGGTCCTGGAGCCGGGCGAAAGCCTGCAGCAGGATGGGGTGGAATTGAACACCGGCTCGGGCAAAACGCTGGAGCTGGGCCCCATCGAGGAACGCGGCGGGATCAACCTGGTCTCCGGCGACACCGTGATCGAGGTGGCCAAACGTGGCGGCGAGTACATCGTTCGGCCTCGAAATCCGCAGAATCAGCTGTTGCAGGAGTACCAGGGAACACCTACATGCACCCCCAATGCCGCATTTGCCGTGGCAGGTACCTTTGTTCCCTTCGATGCTCCGCGCCCCACCACGGTGGGTGCCGCCGTCGAGGGTATCCAGCATGTTTATGAAGCACCGGGTGAGATCCGCTTCAAGCTGGCCGGTAAAGAACTTGCACTGACCGCGTTCAACGGCCACGCACCCGGCTCACTGTCCGTGCTGTTCACAGACCAGACCTCCGGCAAGACCACGTACGCGGCCAACCGCTCGCTCTCCGTGGTTCCCGCAGCTGATGGCTCTGTGCAGCTCGACTTCAATCGAGCCGTGAACCTGCCGTGCGCCTACACCGACCTCGCAACCTGCCCGCTGCCGCCTGCCGAGAACCGGCTTCCGGTGGCCATTGAAGCCGGCGAAAAGATCCCCTACGAACGTCAGGACCAGAAGTGAGCTCCTCCGAAGAAAAGAAGGCCGGATTCCTGGCCATTGAACTCGATGGCGCCGGCTATGAGAACCTTGCAACCGCCGTCCTCGCCGCCGAGTCCGCCGGCTTCCACGCGGCAACCTTCACGGACGAACGGGTTCCCGGCCGCGCCAACGCCCTGCAGCGTGCCGCGTTCGCCGGTCCCGTCACCCGGAACATTGCCGTGGTCCCTGAGGTGGACACCGTCTACACGGAGCCCTTCCATATCTCCACGCAGCTCGCGAGCCTGGACTACGTGTCCGGCGGCCGTGCCGGGTGGATTGTCACAGCCGCTGAGTCGCCCGAGGCCGCTGCCGCCGTCGGACGTTCGTCGGTGGAAGGCGCCGCGCTGGCACACGAGGCCGCAGCGTCCATCGAGGTAGGCCGCCGACTGTGGGACTCCTGGGAGGACGACGCCGTGATCCGGGACGTCGCCACCGGCCGCTACATCGATGTGGACAAGCTTCACTATGTGGACTTTGAAACACCCTCCGATTTCCCGGGTCCGGGCTATTCCGTGAAGGGTCCCTCCATCATTCCGAGGCCGCTGCAGGGCCAGCTGCCGGTGCTGGCCGCGGCATCGCTGGTGGGCGATGGCTTGGTGCCTGCTGATGCCGTTGATGCTGTGCTCGTCTCTGCCCCTACTCCGGAGCTGCTCGCTGGGGAGGTTCGCGACGTGCGGGCCCGCCTGGGTGCGTCCGTGGCGATTGTCGTCGAGCTCGAGGTCGTCCTGGACGCGCGCGGCGAAGCTGCGGTTTCGCGCTCCGGGTCCGCTGAGGAAACCGGACGGGCGCGGTTTATCGGCTCTGCCGCGGCTCTCACCGATCTTCTCGACTCGCTCCTCCAGGAATCCGACGGCGTCCGTCTCCACCCTGCCGTCCTGGACGTGGAGCTGGATGAACTTTCACGGGCAGTCCTTCCGGAACTTCGTCGCCGCGGTTCCCTGCGGGCGCCCATCCAGGACGGCACGTTCCGGGACCTGCTGGGCCTGGGGCCGGCGGAGAACCGTTTCGCAACCACCGCTACCGGCGCAGGAAAGTAAAGGAACACCATGACACGCGACATTTTCCAGCCGAGCGGCCAGATCCAGTTCGGTATCTTCTTCCAGGGCGTCAATTCCGGCACCATTTGGAAGGCCCCGGAATCCGGTTCGCAGACGGACTTCGAGTCGTTCCGCCGGCTCGTCCAGACCGCAGAGCGCGGCAAGTTCGCTGCTTTCTTCCTGGGCGAAGGGCTGCGACTTCGCGAGCACTTGGGCCGCCCGCACGCACTGGATGTGGTGGGCCGTCCGGACGCGCAGACCATGCTGGCCGCGCTTGCTGCAGTAACCACGAACATCGGTTTGGTGGCCACCCAGAACGCCACGTACAACGATCCCGCGGACCTCGCGCACCGTTTGTCCTCCCTGGACCTCATCTCCGGTGGCCGCGCTGCGTGGAACATCGTCACCACGGACAACGCCTGGACCGGTGCGAACTTCCGCCGCGGTGGATACCTGGACCACGCCGACCGCTACCGGCACGCAGAAGCCTTTGTTGAGACCGCCAAGAGGATTTGGGATTCGTGGGAAACGCCGAGCGGTCCAGCGCGGAGGGTCCTTCACGAAGGCCAGCACTACACCGTGGACGTCACCCCGTTGTTGCCCCGAAGCGCCCAGTACCGCCCTGTCCTCTTCCAGGCCGGGGACTCACCTGAAGGGCGCGACTTCGCGGCCCGCCAGGCCGACGTGATCTTCTCCGCACATCCGAAGTTCGACAACGCCGTGGAATTCCGCCGCGACATTGTTGCCCGCTCGGTTGCCGCCGGGCGTGGGGCCAACGCCGTCCAGATCATGCCGGCCAGCGAATTTATCCTCGCTGCCACTGACCAGGAGGCCCAGGACAAGAAGGACTGGGTCCGCAGCCTCCAGATCGGCCCGCAGCAAGCCATTGCCTACCTGGAGCAGTTCTGGGGCCGCGAGCTCTCCTCGTACGACCCCGATGGGCCCCTTCCGGAGATCGATCCCGTGGTGGAAGAAACCTCGGAGACCCGCGGCAGCGGATTCCACGGCGCCAAGGCCCGGCAGCTCGCTGATCAGTGGAGGGCCGAGGCCAAGGACAAGGGCCTCTCCATCCGCCAGTTCGTCACGTCGAAGACGGCACGCGTCGACGCCACTTTCACCGGCTCCTACACCGCAGTGGCGGACCACCTGGCGGAATACGCCCGGGTTGGTGCCGTGGACGGCTTCAACATCTCGCCGTGGCTGGTCCCCACCGGCCTGGATGACATCGTGAACCATCTGGTGCCCGAACTCCAGGAACGCGGCGTCTACCCCACGGAATACCGAGGCACCACACTTCGCGAAAACCTTGGGTTGGAGACGCCGGTGCGCTCGGAAGAACCGGCGCGGGTCCGATGAGCATGGGCCGACTGTTGCAGCTCTGCCGGCGCTGGTTTGGTTTCACGCCGGACCAGCACGGCAGAGCGCCCGACGGCGGCGGGCCGGATGCCGCCGTCGTCGATGGTTCGCGCGGGACCGTCAGCCTGCAGTTGACGGTGTTGGGGCAGCCGCTTTAGAGCAGTTCCTTGAAGACGTTCCAACCCTGGCCGATGGGACCATACGGGCCATACAGCCCTGTGCTTGATGCACCGGTAAGGTAACTGAGAAGGTTGCCGTTGGCGTCTACGGCAGAGAGCTCGTTGTATTTCGAGTGGCCGGAACTGCCGAGTCCGGCCACTTGGGAGAACGACTCCCACCCGACGCCAACCTGCGCAGGTTCCTCCCAGCCGCCATGGCCGTCGGAGGGGTACTGGTGCAGCTGGCCATACTGGTCGCGACCGAAAATGTCCACGGCACCATCGGCGTTCATATCGCCACCGGTGATGATCTTGTTCATGACCTGCCAGCCCCACCCCACCTGCTCAGGGTTGAGCCAGCCGCCGTTTCCATCGCCGGGGTAAAGGAAAAGGCCACCTGCTGCATCGCGTGCCAGCACATCGTTGGTGCCGTCGCCATTGAAGTCGCCCGGGCCCACGATGGCATTGAAGACGTTCCAGCCCTGGCCTACCTGCTCGCGATCGAGCCAACCGCCCTCACCATCGCCGGGGTAGAGGAAGAGTTTGCCTGCGGCGTCCCGGCCGAGGAGGTCGTTGAAGCCGTCGCCGTCGAAATCGCCGGGGGAGAAGACGATGTCAAAGACGTTCCATCCTTGCCCTACCTGCCGGGGTTCGTCCCATGAACCCCAATACGCAGGGCAAGGGCCCTCGCACATGCCTTTGTAGTACGTGTAGGTCCGTGGGTAAAGGATGAGCCTGCCGTCGTTGGTCCGGGCGAGGGGCTCAAAGTTGCCCCTGCCGGTCCACCCCATGGCCCGGCTGGAGGCTTTCACGGGCAGGGATTCCGCGCTCAGTTGCGTGCCGGTGGGGCAGCCTTGGTTCCCGGGTGTCAAGGGATGTACCCGCATCGAAATGCGGCTTCCTTGGTCCTCTGGGAGGATCCGCAAGGTTTCCCCTTGCCGTTCCTCCGGAAGCGTCTCGCCGTCGCGCAACCACTCCAAAGTAATGGCGTCGCCCCCACCGTCCGGATTCCTGCAGCCCCAATAGCTGTAGTCGTACTGTCGGCGCAGCTCGGCACCCACGTACGGGGCGCCGTCGATGATTGGCGTCGGTTGGTTGTCCGCAGTGGCAGGCGGTGCCCCCGCGACCAAAAGTCCAGCTGCCAAAGCTATCGCTGAAAGCGTTGAAAGCCGTGTGGTGCGTGCTCGAACGTTCCCCATGATGTTCCCCCCCGGAAGCCTGCATTGACGTTTGTGCTGAGGCTACCGCATGGGCGGCCGGCGGTCAGGAGGCGTGGGGGTCGGGGACACCATGAAGACGTCGATCGGGTCCTCGGATTCCAGCATGAAACCATGCCGCTCATACAAGTGGCGGGCGGCGCTGCCCTGAAGCACGTTCAAACGGAACGGGCGTTCGTCAACGGAGGCAGCCATGACGTGACGCAGCACGGCACCGCCCAGGCCCCTGCCTTGATGGGTGGGAGCAACATAGAAGTGCTCGATCCACCGCGCGTCGGGCTCCGGACGAACGGCAATGACACCGGCATCCACGCCGTCGGTATGGATGATGTAGGTGTACTCCGGCTGGAAACCGTTCAGGAACCGCTCGCGCACACGGACGGGATCGAAACGGTCCAAGCGTTCAAGGTCCGGGCGCATCACCACAGCGCGCAGTTCCGCTATCCAGGCAGCATCCGAGGCAACGGCAGGACGGAGGGCAAAATCGGCAGGCATGGAACAAGCCTATTCCGCCGGACCCAGCCCACCCGCGCAAACCATAGGATGAAACGGACGGAAAGGTGCAGCCACGATGGTCACACGCGAAGAAGTAGAAGCAGCGTACTCACGGACAGCGGGCTGGGTCCGCCACACGCCCCTCGCCGAGAGCGGCGACCAGGAACCGTACCACCTGTGGTTCAAATGCGAATACATGCAGCACACGGGCTCGTTCAAAGCACGGGGTGCCTTCAACCGGCTCCTCACAGCGAAGGAGAACGGCGAGCTGGACCCGACAGCCGGCGTCGTGGTGGCGTCCGGTGGCAACGCAGGCCTGGCCAACGCGTACGCGGCAGCCAAACTCGGAGTCCCGGCAACGGTGTTCGTCCCGGAGTCCGCGCCGGCGAACAAAGTCCACAAGCTCTATGCCATTGGCGCCACCGTGGTCCAGGGCGGGGCTGAGTACGCCGAAGCCTATGCGGCTGCCGTGCGCTTTGCCGAGGAGAAGGGTGCGGTCTACTGCCACGCCTACGACCAGCCGGAGATCGTGGCCGGCGCCGGTGGAGTGGGGCTTGAACTGCTGGATGAACTGCCCGACGTCGACACCATCCTCGTTGCTGTTGGCGGCGGGGGATTGATGGGCGGCATTGCGGCCGCGGCAGAGGGCAGGGCGCACGTTGTGGGGGTCGAACCTGAAACTGTTCCAACTTTGCACACGGCGTTGGCCAAGGGCGAGCCCGTGGATGTGGCTGTCTCCGGGATCGCCGCGGACTCCTTGGGAGCCCGGCGGATTGGTGGGATCGGCTTTGAAGTTGCCCGCCGCACGGGTGTCGAGAGCGTCCTGGTCACGGACGAGGACATCATCCAGGCGCGTCGTGCGCTTTGGGAGAAGCACAGAATAGTGGTGGAACACGGCGCTGCCGCAGCCTACGCTGCGTTGCTGTCCGGCGCCTACACCCCTCGGGCGGGGGAAACCGTGGCAGTGATCCTGTGCGGCGCCAACACGGACCCCGCCCACTTCTAACGGCACCCAACTGGGTCACAGCAAACGCTCCACTGAGCGGTCATTGCGACATGTGCTGTCACCTACTTGGGTCAGAGGCGCAAAGAATCCCCGCCGGTGATGTCCGGCGGGGATTCGGCGTCGGCAGGTCTGCCCTGCCATAGCGGTTCCTACTTTTTGGGCAGGCCTGCCGGGTTCAGTTCGGACGCGGGAATGGCCTCCGAAGAGAGACCCCAGCGGTCCAGGATCTTGCCGTAGTTGCCGTCCTTGATGAGGGTGTTAAGCGCGGCCTGGGCAGCCACGGCCAAGCCGTTGCCCTTCTGGGTAGTGAAGGCGATTTCGGCCTTCAGCGGCCAACCACCTTCGAGGGTGCCCACTTCCTTGGTCTTGCCATCCTTGGCTGCCTTGTAAGCTGCCGAAGCGTTGGGTCCGAACGTGAGGTCCGCACGGCCTGACTGGAGGGCGAGCTGGGAGGCGGAGTCGTCGTCGTAATACTGGAACTCAACGGGCTTCAAGCCGTTCTTCTTGTTCTCCTCATCCCAGCGGACCAGGATGGCTTCCTGGTTGGTGCCCGAGCCGACGATGATGCGCTTGCCGGCTACGTCCTTGGGTTCCTTGATGGGAGAGATGTCGGCGTCGGACTTGGCATAGAAGCCCAGGAGGTCGTTGCGGTAGGTGGCAAAGTCGAACTTCTCCTTGCGGGCCTCGGTGACGGTCACGTTGGAAAGCACAGCCTCGTACTTGCCTGACTCGACGCCCAGCGGCCAGTCAGCCCACGCTACCGGCAGAACCTCAACCTGCAGCCCCAAACTCTCGCCCACGGCATAAGCGATGTCCACTTCACTGCCGATCAGGGTTTTGTTGTCTGAGGCGAAGGTGCTCAACGGGGGAGTGCCACCGGTGGTCACCACGGTCAGCTTGCCGTCGGCCTTGATGGCGTCCGGAACCAAGGCAGCCGCGGCGGAGTCCACCGTCACCTTGATGCGGTCCTGCTGCGGGGTCAGGTTGAACTCCTTGGTGCTTGAGGAGGCGTTCGACGCCGGAGCGGACGCCCCTGTCGCCGCCGTCGCACCCGGGTCCGAGCAGGCCGCGAGCCCGAGCAAAGCGGTGGCGGCCAGCGCCGCGGTGACGCCGGTCTTGGCTGCAAAACGTGCCATTGGTTCTCCTTGGTATGCCCTCTTTGGGAAGTCTGATGCGTACTTGTGGCTGCAACTATCCGGCAGCCCGCTGATACAGGTCAAAGTGCTCTGAAACGCTGGGATACAGGGGTTCACGGCGGTTAATCGGGCGTCGAACAGGGTCACAAAAGCCTCCCGACAGCGGGTGGAAACCAGCGCGCGACGCAACTCACAGAAATAAGCCGGGTGCCGCCGTCGTTGTCGCTTAAGTGCCAGGCAACCAAAGCAGGCACCGCCAACGTACCGAAAGGCCTTCCCGTGACTGTTCCTCTTTCCATCCTCGACCTGGCAACCATCGGCAAGGGCCAGACGGTGGCGGAAAGCCTCGCGGGCAGCGTGGCCATGGCGCAGAAGGCCGAAGAGCTGGGCTACCGGCGGGTCTGGTATGCCGAGCACCACAACATGTCCGCGATCGCTTCCTCGGCCACGAGCGTTTTGATCGCCCACGTCGCCGCCCACACCAACACCATTCGCCTGGGAGCGGGCGGCGTCATGCTGCCCAACCATTCACCGCTGACCATCGCAGAGCAGTTCGGCACGCTGGAGACGCTGCACCCGGGGCGGATCGACCTCGGACTGGGCCGCGCACCGGGCAGCGACCAGAACACCATGCGGGCACTGCGCCGCGACCACACATCCTCTGACAGGTTCCCGCAGGACGTCCTGGAACTTCAGGGCTACCTCACCGGACCCACCCGTATCCAAGGTGTCGAAGCGACGCCGGGCAAGGGCACCAACGTGCCACTCTACATCCTGGGATCATCGCTGTTCGGCGCCCAGTTGGCCGCTCAGTTGGGCCTTCCCTATGCGTTTGCTTCACACTTTGCGCCGGCTGCCCTGCAGGATGCAGTTGCCCTCTACCGGCGCGAGTTCACGCCCTCAGAGCAGTTGTCGGAGCCCCATGTCATCGCGGGCGTCAACGCTACTGCAGCGGATTCCAACGCCGAGGCCCAGGCCATCCACCTTGCTGTGAAGCGTGCCCGCGTTTCATTGTTCTTTGGTGGTGGCCGCGAGTTCACGGACGACGAAGCGGACATGGTGCTCGACTCCCCGCAGGGCCAGCACATCGCCCAGATGATGAAGTTCTCAGCGGTAGGAACCAAGGACGTGGTGCGCGATTACCTGGACGAGTTTGCGGCGTTCGCTGATGCCGACGAGCTGATCGTGGCGCACCAGAGCGTCGGCACCGAAGAGCGCTTGCGGTCCGTGGAACTGGTGGCCGAGGTCGCGGGCCTGGTTCCCGCATAAATCCAAGGAAAAGCTTTACGCGTTTGCAATCTACTAGGTAGTCAAGCGAAACCGTCCGGGCAGACACTGTAGGTATCCGCCCCGGAAGGATCTGCCATGCCCACGCACTTGAATCAATCAGTTGCCGATTCCGCGCTGCTGATGAAATCGCTCCCGCTTGGCCTGCTCCGGACTGTGCTCCAATCCGACGCGGAGAACGGCATCAGCCCGCAGTTATTCGCGGAGCTGAGGGTCCTTGCCCGGGTTCCTGGTTTGCTGGTGGCCTGCAACTACGGCGGCACCCTCTGCTCGGCGGAGGGCGTATCCACGGAGACCTTGCCCCTGGACAGCGCAGCCGTGGCGCTCCGCGCGCTGGCTGCGCTGCCGAACACCCACACGGCCATCATTTCCGGCCGGTCCCTCAGGGATCTGGCCGCAGTGTCCAGGCTGCCGGCGGAGGTCCACCTAGTGGGGTCGCACGGGGTGGAGTTCGACATGGGCTATGCCTACACGCTCTCCCTCGCCACGGAACAGTTGCTTCAGCAGGTGGCCACCGCGCTGACGGAAGCCGTCGGTTTCGAAAAGGGCATCAGCGTTGTCCGCAAGCCGGTGGGTGTCGCGGTGCACACCCGGCCGGCGACACCCGAAGTGGTGGACAGGGTGGTCTTCGCTTCGCAGAAGATCGCCATCGAGTTCGGGCTCTACTTCATCATTGACGGAACGGTGCTTGACCTGACCGTCGAAGAACCGGCCAAGGGCCAAGCCCTGGAACAGCTCCGTGCGAGGCTTGGCGTCAGCGCCGCTCTGTACGCAGGTGACGCCGAGAGCGATGAAAAGGCGCTCGCCACCCTGCGTGGACCGGACCTTGGCCTGCACGTCGGACCGGGGGATACGACGGCGGGACACACCATTCCGGACCCGGAAGCCTTTGCACACGTGCTGGCTTTGTTGTTCGAACTGCGCCGGGCGTGGCTCTTTGGCGAAGACGCGGTAGGCCTGGAACGGCATTCGATGATCGGCAACGGAAGCTCCACAGCGCTGCTCACCCCGGATGCAAAGGTCTGTTGGATGAGCCACCCCCTGCCGGATTCCGGCTCCCTTTTTGCCCACATCCTGGGCGGTGATCCCGCCGGCCACTTCAGCATTGAGCCCGTAAAGCCATCGCCGGTACTGGCGCAGCGTTACGTGGAAAACACCATGATCGTGGAAACCCGCTGGGCCGATGTCACGGTGACTGACTATCTGGAGCCCGCACCCGAGGGCATCACCAGCCTGGTCCGTGTCCTGTCCGGGACGGGTAACGCGCGTGTAGTGTTCGCGCCAAGGCCTGACTACGCCAATGCGCCGTTCAACATGGAGATCCGCGGCGATGAGGTCCACATCATCGGGACATCGGATCCCATCATCCTCTCGGCGCCGGGCGTTGTTTTCACCATCACCAGCGACGCCAAGTACGCCACGGCAACGGCAGAGGTCGCATTGGGTGATGGTCCCGTAGTGCTGAATATGCGCTGCGGTGACACTGAGCCGCCACCCGCAGACCCGGCGGGCGAACCTCACCGGCGTGCCGCCGTCGGGCTGGCAGCACGTGAGTGGGTCAAGGCGCTGCAGGTGCCCACCATCAAGACCTCGCTGGTGCGGCGCTCCGCGCTGGTGCTGAAGTCGCTGGTCCACGAGCCCACCGGTGCCGTCCTCGCCGCGCCCACCACGTCCCGGCCTGAAGGCATCGGCGGCACGCGTAACTGGGATTACCGGTATTGCTGGCTGCGGGACGGGTCCATGACGGTGAACTCGTTGGTGTCGTTGGGATCCACGGAAGAAGCCGACGGTTTCCTGGGGTGGCTGGGCCGGATTCTGGAGAACGCGCCGGGACCGGAATGGCTGCACCCCCTCTATTCGGTGACGGGCGCGCCGCTGTCCACGGAGGCCATTGTGGAGAGCCTTCCCGGGTATGCGGGATCGCGGCCGGTGCGGATCGGCAACGCCGCGGACCACCAGGTGCAATTGGACGTGTTCGGGCCCATCGCCGAGCTGATCCACGATCTTGCCGAGCGGCGCGGATTCCTCCCGGACCAGCACTGGTTCCTCATGGAGCAGATGGCGCATGCCGTGCTGGCCCGCTGGCACGAGCCGGACCACGGGATTTGGGAAGCCCGCCGGCCTCCGCGGCACCACGTGTACACCAAGGTCATGTGCTGGATGACGCTGGATCGGGCGCGCCGGGCTGCCGCTTTGCATGGCCGGGTTCCTCATGCGGACTGGTCACCTACCGCGGACACCATCCGCACGGAAGTCCTGCACGAAGGGTGGGATGAATCCGCCGCTTCCTACACCGTGGCCTACGACAGTCCGGACCTCGATGCCGCCGTCCTGCACATCGGACTGTCCGGCCTGCTGGACGCCCAAGACCAGCGTTTCCTGGATACCGTGACTGCCGTTGAACGCGAACTTCGCGTGGGGCCCACCGTTTTCCGTTACAGGTACGACGACGGCTTGCCGGGTTTGGAGGGCGGCTTCCACATCTGCACTACCTGGCTGATCGAGGCGTATCTGGCAGTGGGACGCCTGGACGATGCGCTGGAGTTGTTCAACCAATTGGTGGCGCTGTTTGGCCCCACGGGCCTGCTGCCCGAAGAGTACGATCCCGGCACCGAAACACACTTGGGCAACCATCCCCAAGCGTACTCGCACCTGGGCTTTATTCGCTGTGCGCAGCTCCTTGACCACTATCTGGCCAGCGCGGACGTGGAGTAACCCAAGTAGGTCGCAGCAGAGCGCGTTTTGAGTGCTGACAACGCGATCAATTGCTGCTCAGTTGGGTGTTGGTGCTGGTGCGGTTAGGTGAGCAGCAGGGCCACGGCGATCATGGCCGGCACGGCCACGATGGTGGTGATGAGGACGGTGTCCTTGGCTACGGTGATACCGGCCTGGTAGCGGTTGGCCGCGACAAATACATTCTGGGCCGTGGGCAGTGCGGATGTCACCACTACAGCGAACAGCGCGTGCCCGTCCATCCCCAGGGCGAAGCGGGCGAACAGGTACGCGATCAACGGGTGCACAATCAGTTTGAAGCCACTGGCCAACAAGGTGTCCAGTCTCCGCCCGGCGTCCTTCTGCAGGGGTTTGGAGCCATTGAGGCTCATGCCGAACGCCATCAGCATGGCCGGAATCGCTGCTCCGCCGATCAGGTGGATGGGCTCCAGGATCAGCGTCGGCACTTGGAATCCGGTCCCGGCCACCAGCAGGCCGAGCGCCGAGCCCACGATCATGGGGTTCCTCACGATCATCAGCAGGAAGCGCAGGGGAGTGGTGCGATGCGAACTGGTACTGGCGTCCAGGGCCATCAAGTACATCGGAGTAAAGAACGCCAGTTGGAAGATCAACAACGGCGCCACGTAGCTCGCATCGCCCAGGACAAACACGGCGATGGGGATGCCCAGGTTGGCGGAGTTGGCCAGCGATGCGCTCATGGAGGACATCAGTGCTTCGGGCATGGCCCGTTTGAGCCAGAACTTTACGATCAGGAAGAACAACAAACCGGTGAGGACGGCACCCACGGCGGTGACCAGGAGCGGGGCGGCAAAGACGTCATGGAGCTTGGCCTTGCTCAAGGTTTCGAACAGCAGGGCAGGACTTGCCACGAAGAACGTCAGTGAACTCAGGACCGACCGGGCGTTTTCGCCCAGGATGTTGCGCCGTCCAACAAACATGCCCACCAGGATGATGGCCCACACTACGAAGAACCCCTGCAGTACGCCGATCACGAGGCTGCGCCGAAGGGGAATCGTTGGATCACGAACAACAGCCTAGCCAATGCCTCGCCGCGAGTAAGCGTTTTCTCGCGAGAGTTCCGTCATGCGGACACTGGAGCTGTTGAAGAACAGGCGACCTTATGGAGCGTTGTTGTGGAACCTTAGCTGAGGTGCGCCGCGTTGCTCAGGGCGTGCGGCGGGCGCATCAGCCCGGGAGTGTGCCCCTCAGCGGGGTCGTTGCCGAGCTGCAGGATCGTGTTGTCCTTGCCCACGTGGACCACCCGGGGCTCGTAAGTCCTGGCTTCCTCCGTGGTCATTTCGGCGTAGGTGATCAGGATGACGGTGTCGCCAACATGGACCATGTGGGCCGCCGCGCCATTGATGCCGATTACGCCGGAACCGCGCTCGCCGGCAATCGTGTACGTCTCCAGCCTGGCGCCGTTGGTGACGTCCACAATGGAGACGAGTTCGCCGGGGAGGATGTCGGCCGCGTCCAGGAGGTCCAGGTCGACAGTGACCGAACCGACGTAGTGGAGGTCGGCGTGGGTCACCGTTGCGCGGTGGATCTTGGACTTGAACATTGTGCGGATCATAATGCGATCAGTTTAGCGCGGCACCCTCATCCGGCGCTGTGACGTACCAGACGTTCAGCCGGTTCGTAGCGTTCCAGGCTCGTGCCTGCCACCACCAACTGCCGCAGCCCGGCCAGCCCGCCGGCCACCACTCCGGCAGCGCGCGCTTGGACCAGGACATTGCCCTGAGCGGTCGCCTCAACGGGTCCTGCAATCACGGGCTTTCCCGTGGCGTCCGCGGTCAGTTGGCACAGGAGCCGGTTTTGCGAACCCCCGCCCACAATGTGCACCACGCTGGTGCTGCGGCCCGTAAGGCGCTCGGCGTCGGCCAGCGTTCGGGCGTACCCGGCGGCGAGGCTGTCCATGATGCACCGCACGACGGCGGCAGGCCGGTCCGGGAGCACCGCGCCGGTGTTGCGCACGGCTGCGCGGATACGGTCCGGCATGTTGTCCGGGGCAGTAAACGCAGGATCATCGGCATTGATCTGCGGACCGCCGGCCGGAAGTGCGGCCGCCGAGTCCAGCAGCGCCGGGAGTGCCTGGGTGTAGCCTTCCGCTGCCCACGAACGCTGGCATTCACTGAGGAGCCACAGACCACCCACGTTGCGGAGGTACCGGATGGAGCCGTCCACGCCGCGTTCGTTGGTGAAGTTTGCTTGGCGGCTGGATTCTGTGAGGACGGGTTTGTCCAGTTCCACGCCTACGAGGGACCAAGTCCCCGAGGAGATGTAGGCAAAGTCTTCATGCTCAGCTGGGACCGCTGCCACGGCCGAGGCGGTGTCGTGCGAACCCACGGCGACAACTGTGGTGTCCGCTGGGAGCCCCGTCTGCTCCAGGATTCCGGGCAACAGTGTGCCCACGGTTTCCCCCGGCTGGATGAGCTCAGGGAAGATGTTCCGGGGCAGCCCCAAAGCCTCCAGGAACTCGGTGGCCCACTCGCCGCCCACGGCATCGAACAGGCCGGTGGTGGAAGCGTTGGTGGCTTCCGTCCGGCGCTCACCTGTCAGCAGGAAAGCGATCAGGTCCGGAATCAGCAGGGCCTGCACACCGTCAAGGTTCGGCTCCGCTGCGAGCTGGTACAGGGTGTTGAACTGCAGGAACTGCAGGCCCGTGGTGGCGTACAGCGTTTCGGGAGAAATTGTTGAGTGCACCCGCTGCACGGTGGCCCGGCTGCGCTCGTCCCGGTAGCTGAACGGCACCGAAGTGAGGTCGCCGGCGTCGTTCACCAAGCCGTAGTCCACCGCCCACGTGTCGATGCCGATGCTCACGATGCGCTCGCCGTTCCCACGCGCCACCGCAGCGGCAGCCGCCAGGCCCCTGAGTACCTCCGCGAACAGGGCGTCGAAATCCCAGTGGAGGCCGCCGTCGAGCTCTATGACGCCGTTGGGGAAGCGGTGGATCGTCTCGAGGGACACCCCGGCTTCAGGTGAGACACGGCCCAGCATGACACGGCCGGAGGACGCTCCGATGTCGATGGCGGCGAACACTGCGTTGGGGCCGGACACCGCCCCGGCGTGTGCCGGGACGGTGCCTGCGGTGGTTCCGTTGTTCACTGTCAGTCCTAGCGGAGGAATGCTGCCGCGACGCCGGCGTCCACGGGGATGTGGAGGCCGGTGGTGTGCGAGAGTTCGTTGCTGGTCAGCACGGACGCCGCGTTGGCCACATGCTCCGGGAGGACTTCGCGCTTGAGGAGCGTGCGCTGGGCGTAGTACTTGCCCAGTTCCTGCTCGTCCACGCCGTACACGGCTGCGCGCTTGGCGCCCCATCCGCCGGCGAAGATGCCGGAGCCGCGGACCACGCCGTCGGGGTTGATGCCGTTGACGCGGACACCGTACTCGCCCAGTTCAGCGGCGAGGAGGCGGACCTGATGCGCCTGGTCCGCCTTGGTGGCGGAGTACGCGATGTTGTTCGGGCCGGCGAAGACCGAGTTCTTGGAGGAGATGTAGATGATGTCTCCGCCCAAACCCTGATCGATCATGACCTTGGCCGCGGCCTTGGAGACCAGGAACGAGCCCTTGGCCATGACGTTGTGCTGCAGGTCCCAGTCCTTTTCCGTGGTTTCCAACAACGGCTTGGAGATGGACAAGCCGGCATTGTTGACCACCAGGTCAAGGCCGCCGAACGCGAGCACGGCTTCCTGGATGGCAGCGGCGATCTGGGCTTCGTCGGTGACGTCAGCCTGGACGCCGATGGCGACGTCGGTACCGCCCAGTTCCTCGGCGACCTTTTGTGCGTTCTCAAGGTTCAGGTCGGCAATCACTACGCACGCGCCGTCGGACGCCAAACGCGTGGCGATCGCCTTGCCAATGCCCGACGCCGCACCGGTCACCAGTGCGATGCGGGTGGCGTGCGACTTCGGCTTCGGCATGCGGGCGAGCTTGGCTTCTTCCAACGCCCAGTACTCGATGCGGAATTTCTCGGATTCCTCGATCGGGGCGTAGGTGGAGATGGCTTCGGCGCCGCGCATGACGTTGATGGCATTGAGGTAGAACTCGCCGGCCACGCGGGCGGTCTGCTTGTCCTTGCCGAAGGAGAACATGCCCACGCCCGGGACCAGCACGATGGCCGGGTCAGCGCCGCGCAATGCCGGGCTGTTCTCGTCGGCGTGGCGGTCGTAGTAGGCCTGGTAATCCTCGCGGTAGGCCGCGTGCAGTTCCTTCAAGCGGTTGACTGCCTGTTCCAGCGGGGCGTCGGCCGGCAGGTCCAGGACCAGCGGCTTGACCTTAGTGCGCAGGAAGTGGTCCGGGCAGGACGTACCCAAAGCGCCGAGGCGCGGGTGCTCTTCCGAAGCAAGGAATTCAAGGACGACGGCGTCATCGCTGAAGTGCCCCAGCTGCGGTTTGTCCGTGGAGGCCAGGCCGCGGATCACGGGAGCCAGGGCGGCCGCCTTGGCTTTACGCTCAGCCTCCGGGAGGGCGCTGTAGCCGGGGAGCGCGGCGCCGAAGGGCTCAGCCTTGCCGTTGTCCTTGATGTAGGCCTCGGCCTGGTCAATGATCCAGAGCGAGTTCCTTTCGGCTTCTTCGCTGGTGGCGCCCCACGCCGTGATGCCGTGGCCACCCAGGATGGTGCCGATGGCCTGCGGGTTGGCTTCCTTGATCGCCGCGATGTCCAAGCCGAGCTGGAAACCGGGACGGCGCCAGGGAACCCAGACCACTTTGTCGCCGAACACCTTGGAGGTCAGCGCTTCGCCGTCCACCGCGGTAGCTATGGCGATGCCCGAGTCCGGGTGCAGGTGGTCAACGTGCGCAGCATCGACGAGGCCGTGCATGGCGGTATCGATGGATGGCGCAGCGCCGCCCTTGCCATGCAGGCAGTAGTCGAACGCGGCCACCATCTCGTCTTCACGCTCGACGCCGGGGTAAACGGACTTGAGCGCCTGCAGCCGGTCCAGCCGGAGTACTGCGAGGTTCTCCGCCTTCAGGGTGCCGAGGTCGCCGCCGGAGCCCTTGACCCAAAGAAGCTCTACGTCCTGACCCGTCACCGGATCCTTCTCAGTGCCCTTGGCGGAGGTGTTGCCGCCGGCGAAGTTGGTGTTCCGCTTATCCGCACCCAGGCGGTTGGAGCGGGAGATCAGTTCTTCAACAGTTGCGTTGGTCTCTGGCATGGTCATGCTTATGCGCCCCATCCGGCTTGCTGGCCGCCTGCGCGGTCCTCGTTGATCTTCTTCTGGTATCCGCTTGCCTTGTAGGCGGCCATCGGGTCGGCGGGCAGGCCGCGGGATTCGCGCCACTCGGCCAGGACCGGGCGGACATCGGTGTAGAAGGCATCGTTGAAGATGCCGTTCGCGGCCAGGACATCCCCGGCACGCTGGGCTTCGGAGAGTGCTGCGGTGTCCACGAGCAACGCGCGGGCCGTCATTTCCTGGACGTTGAGCACCGAGCGGATCTGGCCCGGGATCTTCTCTTCAAGGTTGTGGCACTGGTCCAGCATCAGGGCGACACCGGAATCCTTGCCGAAACCGCCGCCACGGATGACCTCGTGCATGATGCGGAACAGCTGGAACGGATCAGCCGCGCCCACGATCAGGTCATCGTCGGCGTAGAAGCGGGAGTTGAAGTCGAACGAACCCAGCTTGCCCAGCCGCAGGAGCTGCATCACGATGAACTCGATGTTGGTGCCCGGGGCGTGGTGGCCGGTATCCAGGCAAACGAACGCCTTCTCACCCAGGGCGAGGGTCTGCGCGTACGAGGTACCCCAGTCCGGAACATCGGTGTGGTAAAAAGCGGGCTCGAAGAACTTGTACTCAAGAACCAGGCGCTGCTCGTCGCCGAGGCCTGCGTAGATCTCCTGGAGTGACTCCGCCAGTCGGTCCTGACGGCCACGGATATCGTCCTGGCCCGGGTAGTTGGTGCCGTCGGCCAGCCAGATCTTCAGATCCTGGGAACCGGTGGCGTGCATAATCTCAATGCATTCCAGGTGGTGATCGATGGCGCGGCGACGGACGGACTCGTTGGAGGAGGTCAGGGAGCCGAACTTGTACTCGTCATCCTGGAAAGTGTTGGAGTTGATAGTGCCCAGTCCAACGCCCAGCCCCGCAGCGTACTCACGCAGTGCTGCGTAGTCATCCACTTTGTCCCACGGAATGTGCAGGGCCACAGTGGGGGCCAGCCCGGTGAGCTCGTGGACCTTGGCGGCGTCGGCGATCTTTTCCTGGACGGTGCGTGGAGTACCCGGGGTGCCGAAGACCTTGAACCGGGTCCCGGAATTTCCGTAGGCCCAGGACGGCACTTCAATGGCCAGTTCTCCCAGACGGCCCAGGGCCGATTCTGTGGTGTTCATGCTTGTTCCTTTTGCTTGGCTGGGTCTTTGTCTATGTGTGTGGCACCGGGCGTATCTGTGACGATGCCCACGGCCGCAAGCTGGTCTTCGAGGTTGAAAACTTCTTCGACGATTTCAAAACCCTGGTCCGGCGGGACGTCACTGTTCGCGAAGAGGGTTGCCATTTCCGCCTGCCAGCGGGCGTTGACCTTGGTGAGCGCCATGCGGGCCTGGGCTGCCTCGTAGTCTTCGCATTCCAAATAGCCGATGAGTTGGCCGTCCGGAGCGAGGAACAGCGAGTAGTTGTTCCACCCTGCTTCTTTCAGTGCGGACAGCATCTCCGGCCATACGGCGGCGTGGCGCTGCTTGTACTCGGTCATCAGTTCCGGCTGGACTGAAGAGCGGAAACAAACCCTCATGTGCGGTTCTCCAGGGCACTCGTCTTTGAATCGTTTCATTTGTTACGATTCAAATTACCCTCGGAAACGGGAGGGTGTCAAGGCGTTTCCAGCACATTGACGTCAGCCAACGGAGATCGGAAAGCATGTCCCAGACAGCCAGCATCAAAGACGTTGCAACCCACGCCCAGGTAGCAGTGGGAACTGTTTCCAATGTGCTCAACTATCCGGATCGTGTGTCGCAACGAACCAAGGAACGTGTCCTCAAGTCCATCGCGGAACTGGGCTTTGTGCGCAATGACGCCGCCCGCCAGCTCCGCGCCGGGCAGAGCAGGACCATCGGCCTGATTGTGCTGGACGTGGGAAACCCCTTCTTCTCCTCGGTGGCCCGTGCCGCGGAAGATGCAGCTACGGCGCTTGGGAGTGTGGTGCTGGTGGGTGACAGCGGGCAGGACTCCTCCCGCGAAGCGCATTACATGGACCTTTTCCAGGAGCAGCGCGTCCAGGGCCTGCTCATCTCCCCCGTGGGTGATGTGCGGGAGCGCATCGACACCCTGCGCGAACGCGGCGTCCCCACTGTGTTGGTGGACGAACTTGCAGACACCGATCGTTGCAGCTCAGTGTCCGTGGATGACCAGGAAGGCGGGTATCTGGCCGCCAAGCACCTGTTGGAGCTGGGCCGCCGTCGTCTGGCTTTTGTTGGCACGCCCTCCATCCGCCAGGTGGCGAGCCGGCTCAAGGGCGCACAGCGTGCCGTGGCCGAGGTGCCGGGGGCCAGCGTTGAGGTGCTGGACTCCGCCGGGCAGACCGTCCTTGCAGGCCGACAGGTGGGTAACGGCCTGGTGGAACGCGCCCCGGAGCTTCGGCCTGAGGCGGTTTTCTGCTCCAACGACCTTCTGGCGCTCGGCGTCATGCAGTCGCTGACCATGTTGCGCACGGTGAAAATTCCCGAGGACATCGCGCTCATTGGTTACGACGACATCGACTTCGCCGTCTCCGCAGTGGTGCCGCTGTCTTCCATCCGGCAGCCCACCGAGGCGCTGGGCCGGACGGCGATCGAGTTGCTCGCCGAGGAGCAGGACAACGGCGGGACCAAGCACCGGGCAGTGGTGTTCACTCCGGAATTGGTGGTTCGCCAAAGCACGGCCGGTTCACCCAACTGAGTCGCATTTAAGCGCATTCTGACCGCTCAAAAGGCGCCTGACTGCGACTTAGTTGGGGTAGCTACAGGGCGTACATGCTCCAGGACGCCTTGTGGGACGCGCCAGGTTCCAGTCGGATCAGGTCCGTGCCGCTGTTGAAGGCATCCGGAGGACAGGTCATGGGTTCCACGGCAAGGCCGATCCGGCCCGGGATCGGTTCCGGCTTGTCAGCCGTGTGGATCTGCAGCCACGGGCAGCTTTCGTCCCACGACATTCCGACGCCGGTGCCCGCCGGGTCCCGCACGGAAAGCCGCGCCAGCCCGCCGTCGAACGTTATTCCGGTGAAGGCGTGGTCGATTTCGGTGCTGCCGATGGCGCGCGCTGAACGGAAGTCGAAAGCGTGGCCGTCAACTGGCAGGACGCCAATGGGCAGGAGCCTGTCCGGGGTGACATCCAGGAAAGAGTCGGCTGAAAACTCGAGAAGCCACTCATCCAGCGGTGAGGAACCTGCCACCAGGTAAGGGTGCGGGCACACGCCGTAGGGAGCGGCGACGTCGGCGGCGTTGCGGGCTGTGACCGAGGTGTGAAGCCCGGCGTCGTCCAGCGTGTACTGCGCCTCAAGTTCCAGCACGAAGGGGTAGCCCGCCGTTGGCCCCACCGTGCACGTCAAGGTGAGCGAACCGGCGTCGGACTCTTTCAACGTCCAGTCGAGCGGGAAGGCGAGGCCGTGCAGCGCTGTTTCCCGCTCAGGTTCGTTGACCGGCAAGTGATGCTCGACGCCGTCGAAGCTGTACTTGCCGTCAGCAATCCTGTTGGGCCACGGCGCGGCAATGATGCCGCGGTAATCCGGGATGGGGCCGCCCTCAGGAAACGGGACCACGAGGTCCCGGCCTTCAAACTGCAGGATGCGCAGCGCGGCCGCGCGGGCGGTGACAACTGCCGTGTAACCGCCCGCGCTCAGCGTGAATTCAGTGCTCACAGGCCGCCGGCCAGCTTGTAGTATGCGGCGTTCCAATTGAGCTCTTTCTTGAACTGTTTGATGGTGGTGCTTTCGTCGATGGTGAGGAGTTCGGTCTTGGCGATTTCGGCGAAGTCCTCGAACACGTCCAGGCCCACCTGCGTGGACAATACCGTGTGGTGCGCCGCTCCGGCGGTGAGCCACGCGGCGGCAGACGTGGAGAAGTTGGGTTTCGGCTCCCACAGCGCACGGGCCACCGGCAGGTTGGGCAGCGGCTGGTCGAGGTCGACGACGTCCACCACGTTGGCCACCAGGCGGAACCGATCACGCATGTCGGAGAGCGCAACCACGATGCCGGGACCGGCGTCGGTGTCGAACACCATGCGGACGGGGTCTTCCTTGCCGCCGATTCCCAGCGGGTGGATTTCAACGCGCGGCTTTGAGGCGGTCAGCGACGGGCAGACCTCCAGCATGTGGGCGCCCAGGATCTTCTCGCTGCCCGGTTCCAGGTGGTATGTGTAGTCCTCCATGAGCGACGCGCCTCCGGGCAGGTCGCCACCCATGACCTTGGCGGCGCGTACCAGGATGGCGGTCTTCCAGTCGCCCTCGGCGCCGAAGCCGTAACCGTCGGCCATGAGGCGCTGGACAGCCATGCCGGGGAGTTGGCGCAGTTCGCCCAGGTCTTCGAAGGACGTGGTGAACGCTGCAGAACCGTTGGCTTCCAGGAAGCTGCGGAGGCCCAGTTCGATCTTGGCGCTGTACCGCAGCGACTCGTGGCGGTCGCCGCCGGTCTTCAGCTCGTCAGCCACCTCATAGAGGCGCTCGTACTCGGCAACCAAGGCGTCGACGTCGGACTCTGCGGCAGCGTGGACAGCCTCGGCGAGCTCGTTCACGGACCAGGTGTTCACCGAGACGCCGAAGCGCAGCTCGGCTTCGGTCTTGTCGCCCTCGGTGACCGCGACGTTGCGCATGTTGTCGCCGAATCGGGTCAGCTTCAGCGTGCGGACGGCGGCCCAGCCGGCCGAGGCGCGCTGCCAGGCCCCCACTTGGCGGGCAACCTCAGGATTGGAAACATGCCCGACGACGGTCTTCCGCGGCACGCCGAGGCGTGACTGGATGT
Organism: Paenarthrobacter sp. OM7; assembly: GCF_029873575.1. NCBI lineage: Bacteria > Bacillati > Actinomycetota > Actinomycetes > Micrococcales > Micrococcaceae > Paenarthrobacter > Paenarthrobacter sp. OM7. Next base: position 4,088,714 of record NZ_CP123579.1, on the reverse strand, counting down.
ATCCGAATTCCCGGTCGCCATGGGCTGCCTGGTTCAGGTTCATGAAGTCGAAATCGATGTCGGCCCAGGGAAGGTCCCTGTTGGCCTGCGTGTGCAGGTGCAGCAACGGCTTGCGGAGCGCGTCCAGACCTTGGATCCACATCTTGGCCGGGCTGAACGTATGCATCCAGGCGGTCACACCGATCACGGAGTCGTTTGAGTTGGCTTCCAGGGCGGTGCGTCGTATGGAATCGGAATCGGTGAGGACCGGCTTCCAGACGAGCTTGACCGGGACGTCGCTGCTGGCGTTCAGGGCGTTGGCAATCTCCTGCGACTGCGCTGCCACCTGCTTGAGGACATCCTCGCCGTAGAGGTGCTGGCTGCCGGTGAGGAACCAGACCTCGTACTGACCCAGGGACGTGGTGTTGGCGGATGTGGTGTTGGCGCTGGGCATTGTGGTGGCTCCTGGATGCTCTTGGGTTTTCGAGGTGGCTTCTGGTTGACCGCGTCAGCGGCCGTAAACGTTCTGGTATCGGTCGTAGAGGGACTCGATCTTGGCCTGGTCGATGGGCAGTGGCTCACCGAGTTGGCGGGAGATATGGACTGTCCGGGCCACTTCCTCACACATCACCGCTGCCTTAACGGCCTCGCGGGCGGTCTTGCCGATGGTGAACGGCCCATGGTTCTGCATCAGGACCGCGGGGGAGTTGGAGTTCTTGAGGGTTTCCACGATGCCTTGGCCGATGGAGTCGTCTCCGATCAACGCGAACGGCCCCACGGGAATGGATCCGCCGAATTCGTCGCCCATCATGGTCAGTACGCAGGGGATTTCTTCGCCGCGCGCAGCCCAGGCCGTGGCGTAGGTGGAGTGTGTGTGGACAACGCCGCCTACCTCTGGCATGTGCCTGTAGACGTAGGCGTGGGCAGCGGTGTCGGAGGACGGCGAGAGGTCCGGGTTGCCCCAGTCCACGGTTCCGGCACTTCCGGTGTTCATGCCCCGGACCGGGGTGCCATGGAGGTCCGTGACCACCATAAGCTCTGGCGTGAGGTCATCGTAGGAAACGCCCGATGGCTTGATGACCATGAGGTCGTGCCCGGGGATCCGGCCCGAGACATTGCCGGCCGTCCAGACCACCAGTTCGTAGCGGGTCAGTTCTGCATGCAGCTCGCAGACCTCCCTGCGAACTCGCGCAATGGCTTCCAGGAGGGTGCTCATGCGGAGGCTCCTTCCAAAGTGCTGGCCTGGGCCGCTGGGCCATTGTGTGAGGAGCCCTGGATCGCGGCGCGTTGGATGGCTTTGAGGCGGTGCATGACGTTGTTGGTGCCGCGGCCGAAGTAGTCGTGCAGGGTTTTGTATTCCTGGAAGAGGACCTCGTAGGCCGCCACGTTTTCAGGGATGGGTGTGTAGACCGCGCCGGGAGCTGCTGCCATGGAGGCTGCGGCTTCGCGGATGTCTTTGTATTTCCCGGCTGCGACAGCTGCGTGGATCGCCGAGCCCAGCGCGGGACCTTGCTCGGAACCGATGGTGGAGAGCTGCAGGCCAGTGATGTCGGCGTAGACCTGCATCAGGAATGTGTTCTTCAAAAGCCCGCCGGCCACGATGAATTCCTTGACCGGAACACCCGAATCGCGGAACGCGTCCACGATGGTGCGGGTGCCAAAAGCGGTGGCTTCCAGCAACGCCCTGTAGGTGTCCTCAGGCTTGGTAGCCAAGGTCTGGCCCACCACCACGCCGGAGAGCTCGTGGTCCACCAGCACTGAGCGGTTGCCCGAATGCCAGTCCAACGCGATCAGGCCGTGCTCGCCGATCGCCTGCTTCTCCGCGAGTTCGGTCAGGTACTCGTGGATACCCAGCCCCTTGTCTGTGGCGGCCTGGTGGTACTCCGGCGGGACGCCGTTCTTGGTGAACCAACCGAAGATGTCGCCAACTCCGGACTGGCCTGCTTCGTAACCCCAGAGGCCGTCCACGATGCCGCCATCCACGACTCCGCACATGCCGGGGACTTCGCGCAACACGTCGCCGTTCATGACGTGGCACGTGGACGTTCCCATGATGGCTACGAGCTGTCCTGGTTCCACGGCGTTCGCGGCCGGGGCGCTGACGTGGGCGTCAACATTTCCCACGGCCACTGCGATCCCGGCCGGAAGCCCGGTCCAGCCAGCCGCTTCCTCGGTCAGATAACCTGCAGCGTCGCCCAAACGGCCGATGGTGTGTTCCAGCTTTTCGGACACGAACCCCTTGAACCCGGGGTTCAATGCTGCCAGGAAGTCCTCGGACGGGTACTTTCCATCCTGGTAGATGCCCTTGTAGCCGGCGGTGCAGGCGTTGCGGACGTAGCTGCCGCAGAGCTGCCAGACGATCCAGTCCGCTGCCTCAACCCAGTGGTCCATGGCGCCGTAGACCTCGGGATCCTCTTCAAGGAGCTGCAGACCCTTGGCAAACTCCCACTCCGAGGAGATCATGCCGCCGTAGCGGGGAAGCCAGGACTCGCCGCGTTCTTCAGCGAGCTTGTTGATGCGGTCAGCCTGCGGCTGGGCTGCGTGGTGGCGCCACAGCTTCACGAAAGCGTGCGGCCGGTCAGCGAAGCGTTCCAGTTCGTTCAGCGGCGTGCCGTCCGCCGTCGTCGGAACCATGGTGCAGGCGGTGAAGTCGGTGGCGATGCCCACCACCTTGGCCGGATTGATTCCGGCGTCGGCGACGGCGGCCGGGACAGCATTGCGCAGGACGTCGCGGTAGTCGTTGGGGACCTGAAGCGCCCAATCGGCCGGGAGTCGTTGGCTGCTGCCGGGGAGGGTTTCCGTCACGACGGCGTGCGGATATTCGAACACGCCGCTGCCAAGTTCTGCCCCGTCCGATACACGGACGACGACGGCGCGCCCGGACAAAGTGCCATAGTCCACGCCAATGACGAACTGCTCGTCCAGCGGGAGGAATTCAGAGGTATTCATGGGGTCTCCATCCGGCTGGCCAGGGCCTCATTGCCGGGGGTCGGGGTGGAAAAGTGAAGAAGGTCTGATGCAATTGTTAGCGCTCACAACTTTGATGTCAAGAGCGGGCATACGAAAGGACCGGATGGGTTCCTTGGTGTTATGAAAACACGGCAAGGAAGCCATCCGGTCAGCTCCGGTGTTGATTGATCTTCGAGGTAAGCCTTAGATCAAGGCAGTCATCACATTCCAGCCTTGGCCGACTTGAACGCGGGCCTTCCATCCGCCTTGGCCGTTGCCGGGGTAGAGCCAGAGGTAGCCAGCAGCGTCTCGACCCAGAACGTCGACGTTACCGTCGCCGTTGAAGTCTCCTGGGCTGGTGATTGAGTTCATGATGTTCCAGCCTGAGCCGACCTGCACGCGCGCCTTCCACCCACCGTTGCCATTGCCAGGGTAAAGCCACAGGACTCCACTGCCATCCCGGGCCAGCACGTCCGCGTGGCTGTCACCGTTGAAGTCGCCTGTGCCGGTAATCGACGTCATGACGTTCCAGCCTTGACCGACCTGGGAGCGCGCCTTCCAAAAATAGTTGTTATCGCCGGGATAGAGCCACAGTCTTCCGTCTCCGTCACGAGCCAAAACATCGACCGAGCCGTCGGCGTCAAAATCTCCCGGGGTTACCAGTGCGGTCATGATGTTCCAGCCCGTGCCTGCAGGCCAAGGAGTGGCCAACCCACTACCCGTTCCTCCGTATTGCCAGAGGTTACCCATTGCATCGCGGGCCATAAGGTCAGGCCAGCCGTTTCCATTGAAGTCGCCCGGGCTGATGATGGCATTCATCGAATTCCAGCCCTGACCGACCTGGCTCCTTTGTTCCCAGCCACCCGTGCCATTTCCGGCGTACAGCCAGAGCTGACCATCCGTATCCCGCGCCAAGACGTCGGACTTATCGTCTCCGTTGAAGTCTCTTGCTGGCGGCGTTGCCGCCACGGTAATCACGAACGGCGCTGATACGGCGTCGGGCCCTACCCCGTTGCTGGCGGTGACCCTGAAGGAATAAACGCCTTTTACGCTAAGAGTTCCCGAGAGCAAACCCGTGGATGCATCCAAGCTTAGGCCTGGCGGCAGCGAACCACTGGCGACCGCGAAGCGTGGAGCGGGTGAGCCGGTAGCCGCCAGCACATGCGAGTAGATTTCATCAACCGAGCCGCTTGGTACAACCGCAGGCTGGGTGAATTTGGGGGCAACCGGTAAGCCTGCCTCACGGATGACCGATACGCTGCCGCTCTGCGCATTTGCGACGTAGGCGGTTCCGTTGCTGGAATCGACCGCTATACCCCGCGGCTCGGCACCGACTGCTAACTTCGATGTCACTTGGCTTCCATTGATGACGTAAACGCCGTTGATTGTCCCATTCGTGACGTAGACGGAGTGCGTGTTGGTATCTACGTCAATGTCTCCCGGTGGAGTGCCAAGAGGAATTACATGGGAAACAGCTGTGCCGGATATGACGGAGACGTTGTTGCTTGACGGCCCAGCAACATACACGGAGTGTGTGGTTGGATCTACAGCGACCGAGTTGGGATTTCCGGGAATGGGGATGGTGGCCGTGACGGAGGAGCCATTGATCACAGAAACTGTTTCTTTGTTGAAACTCGTTACGTAGGCTGTACCAACTGTTGGGTCGACAGCAACGCTTCCCGGATCGCCATCAATAGGGATGGTGTCCGTTACGGCCAATCCGGAAATTATGGAAACTGATCGGCCGATGTAGTTCGCCACATACACTGATTGCGTTTTTGCATTCACAGCTACAGACGTGGGTCTCGCGCCGACAGGGATCGTAGCAATGACCTTGTTGCCTCTGATGACAGTCAAGTCGTTGCTATCCATATTGGCCACATAGGCGGTGTGCGTTGTTGAATCCACGGCCACGTCCCACGGCCGGTCTCCCACTGGGATGGTCGCTACCTCTGAGGTTCCGTCAATCACGGACACGGTGTTGGTCCAGCTGTTGGTGACGAAAAGCTGGTGGGTGGTCTGATCCACCGCAATAGAGTTCAAGCCTTGGTGGAGAAGGATGTTCTCACTCACTGCAGGCGCGGCAGCCGCGGAATTTGCCGACATAGGAGAGGCCGCGAGAACTGCAGCAAGAGCGGCGGCAGCCGCGGCACGACTTAAGGTGAGGGTGCGCATAAGACCATACCCTACTGCTCAGCGTGTGATCTTCCTTACATTCCGCGACCGTTTCGACAGCAAGGGCGCGCCCAGCGCTTAGTCGGAGACGGGCGCCGTGGTGGAGCGGACCACCAGGCGCGGCAGGACCGTGGCAGCCTCGACGGTCCTGCCGCCGTCCAGCCGATCCAGGAGCAACCCGATGCAGCGCTGGCCAAGTTCCTCAAAGTCCTGCGCCACGGTAGTCAAGGGCGGAATGAAGTAGGCGGCCTCCGGTTGGTCGTCAAAGCCCACGACGCTGATGTCCTCCGGAACCCGGACGCCAAGTTCGTTGAATGCCCGCAGGACGCCGAGGGCCATCTGGTCGTTGGCCACGAACAGTGCCGTCAGGGAACGGTCGGCGGCGATTTTCAGGCCTTCGCGGTAACCGCACTCAGCGCTCCAGTCGCCTTCGATCAAGGATCCCGGTTCACGTCCGGCCTCATTTAGTGCCTCGTGCCAGCCGTCGATACGGGCAGCGGCGTCAATCCAGTCGGCCGGCCCGGAAAGATGGCCGATCCTCTGGTGGCCTAGCTCAAGGAGGTGCTCGACGGCGAGCTTGGCGCCCTGCCGCTGGTCGACGGTGGCGCCGCTCAAGTGTTCGTCGCCGACTGAGCCTACGGCCACCAAGGGCACTGGAACGGTGATGTCCCTCAGGACATCGAAGGTGCCGGGGTGGGGCACGGTCACCACAATGCCGTCAACGCCCTGATCCATGAAGTGGGCGACGGCGTCCTTGATGGTCTCGGGTGTCACTTCGCGCAGGGCTGCGACACTGACGAAATAGCCCGCATCCCGTGCCGCCTGCTGGACGCCGAGGAGCGTGTGGGATGGACCGTATTGGGCCATCTCGCTGCCGAGGACTCCAATGGTTTGGGAACGTCGGGTCACCAGGCTGCGTGCCGCCGTGTTTCGGCGATAACCCAGCTCCGTGATGGCTTGCTCAACGCGCTCGCGGGTCTTGGCACTCACGTTGGGGTGGTTGTTCAGCACCCGGGAAACGGTCTGGTGGGAAACCCCCGCCACGCGGGCAACGTCCTCCATGACAGGCGGACGGGCTGGTGCAGATTGATCTGAGCTCACCCTGTCACGATAGAGCACCGACAGCCACGATTACCTCATGGCCGCCGTGGCAGCGTACTGGCGATACCTGGTCAGGAAGGGGGCCGTCCCGCCGATTTCCCGGGGTTTCACGTCCACGCCATCCAATGGCCATTCAGGGAGCTGGCCCGTGAGGACGCCTGCCGCTTGGCGGGCAGCGCCGTCGGCGACATACTCGCCGGGCCGGGGTACGAATACCGGCAGTCCAAAGGCCGAAGCAGCCACCTGTTGGACGGCCTCTGACTGAGCGCCTCCACCCACCAGGATGATGCGCTGAGCGGAGACGCCCTGCGCCTGCAGCGCAGCCAACCCGTCCGCCAGTGAACACAGCACACCCTCCACGGCGGCCCGGGCCAGATTGGCCGGCGTGTAGTTGGAGACCGTGATGCCGTGGAGTGAGCCCGTTGCATCAGGCAGGTTGGGTGTCCGTTCACCTTCGAAGTACGGCACCAAAGTAAGCCCATCGGCGCCCTCGGGAGCGGAGAGGGCAAGGGTTCCCAGTTCCGCGAGAGACACCCCCAAGAGAGCAGCTGTGGCATCAAAGACCCGTGTTGCGTTGAGCGTGCAGGCGAGGGGAAGGAAGTTGCCCGTGGCGTCGGCGAAACCGGCAACCAGTCCACTGACGTCCTGCGCCGGAACGTCCGACACCGCGAACACGGTCCCGGAAGTTCCAATGGAGATAACAACGTCCCCGACGGCGGCGCTGACGCCCAGGCCTGCTGCGGCGTTGTCACCGGCTCCGGGTCCGATCAAAGCGCCGCCAGGCGTCTTGCCCGCAACGTCCAAAGGTCCGACCACTACAGGCAGGATGGGGACATGGCCGAGCGTGCTTTCGAGTACGTCGGGAAGATACTCGCCGTTGCTGGCCGAAAAGTAGCCCGTACCTGAAGCGTCGGACCTGTCGGTGCGCAGGAGTTCCAGCAATGCGGGTCCGTCTCCGGGACCATGGCCGGCCAGCCGCCAGGACAGCCAATCGTGCGGCAGGCACACCGCGGCAGTGCGCCGGGCGTTCTCTGGTTCGTTTCTGGCCAGCCAGCGGAGCTTGGTGGCAGTCAACGATGCCACCGGCACGGTTCCGGTGCTGGATGCCCAGTATTCTGCACCGGCAGTGGCATCGCCATTACCGGCTTCAAGAATCATCTCTTTCGCCTCAGGTGCGGACCGGGTGTCGTTCCATAGGAGAGCTGGACGTACAACGTTTCCGGAATCGTCCAGGCACACCATCCCGTGCTGCTGGCCGCCCACGGAAACGGCGTCCACGTCGTCCAGTCCGCCTGCCTCCCTGATGGCTTCCTGGAGGGCTGTCCACCAATGATCGGGGTGGACTTCCGTGCCCTCTGGATGGGGCGCCCGGCCTTGGCGAACCAAGGCGCCGGTGGCAGAGTCCCGGATCACCACTTTGCACGACTGGGTGGAGCTGTCGATCCCGGCTACGAGAGGCATGCGTTTGTTCCTTCGGCGACCCGGCGCCGGGCCCCAAACCGAAGTTTGGCGGCCCGGCGACGGGACTGTGGTGGGTGGGGGGGATTTAGCGCGCGCCGAGCAAGTGCTCGATGGCCAGTTGGTTGAGGCGGACGAAGGCGAACGAGCGCTCGGCGGCGTGATCGGCGTCGAACGTTTCGAAAGCACTGGCGTCAGCCAGCAGGTCAGCGGTGGTTTCTCCGGCGTTCAAGGTGGGCTGGCCCAACTCGAAGACACCAGAGGTGGCGAGGGCTTCCTGGACTTCCGGATCTGCACGGAAAGCGAGGGCGCGTTCCTTCAGCAGGAGGTACATGGACATGTTGGACTTGGCTGATTCCCAGACGCCGTCGTAACCGTCGGTGCGGGAAGGCTTGTAGTCGAAGTGGCGGGGGCCGTCGTACCTGGGTCCGCCGTTGGGGAAGCCGTTCTCCAGCAGGTCCACCGTGAAGAAAGCGCTGGTGAGGTCGCCGTGGCCGAAAACCAGATCTTGGTCGTACTTAATGCCGCGCTGGCCGTTCAGGTCGATGTGGAAGAGTTTGCCTGCCCACAGGGCCTGGGCGATGCCGTGGGTGAAGTTCAGCCCCGCCATCTGCTCATGGCCGGTCTCGGGGTTGAGGCCCACAATGTCGCCGTGTTCCAGCTGGGCAATGAATGCCAGGCCGTGTCCAACGGTGGGGAGGAAGATGTCGCCGCGGGGTTCGTTCGGCTTCGGTTCCAGCGCAATCCGGAGCTCGTAGCCCTTTTCCTTGATGTAGCCGGCGGCGGTGTCCACGCCTTCCTTCATGCGGTCCAGTGCTGCCGACAGGTCCTTGGAACCGTCATATTCGCTGCCTTCGCGGCCGCCCCACATCACGAACGTTTCGGCGCCAAGCTCGGCGGCGAGGTCGATGTTGCGCAGGATCTTGCTCAGGGCGAAGCGGCGGATCGAACGATCGTTCGAGGTGAAGCCGCCATCCTTGAAGACGGGGTGGCTGAACAGGTTGGTGGTGACCATCGGCGTCTTCAAGCCGGTCTCAGCCAAAGCGGCCTTGAAGTTCTTGAGGATGAGGTCGCGCTCGGATGCGCTGGCATCAAAAGGAATCAGGTCATTGTCGTGGAAAGTGATGCCATATGCACCAAGTTCGCTGAGCTTGTGCACTGCTTCCACCGGGTCCAGGGCTGGGCGCGTGGCAACACCGAAGGGGTCGGCACCGGTCCAACCGACAGTCCAGAGGCCAAAGGTGAAGCGGTCCTGCGGGGTGGGCTGCGGGGTCATTTTGCTCCTTTGCAAAGCACTGGGGGAGGAGACGAAGAAAGGCGCTCCAATTAGTTTTCAATCTGAACTATATGGGGGATGGTGGATCATGGTCAATGGAAGCCAGCAACAATTTTTCAGATCCGCAGGGAGTCCCACGCCAGTGAACGAGTCAGCAGCGCCCGGCCGCGTCGGCGATGTCCGCCGTCGAAATCTTTCGCTGGTCCTGGACTCCATTGCGCGGACCGGCGATGCGAAGCCCAGCCGCGCGCAGCTCGCGGCCGGCACGGGGCTCACCAAGGCGGCGGTCTCCAGCCTGGTGGCGGATCTGGTGGAATCGGGACTTGTATCTGAAGTGGGCCTCTACCGCGATGGCGAGCGGGGAAGGCCCGGCCAAGGGCTGGAACTCAGCTCACGCCGTGGCGTGGTGGGGATGGAAATCAACGTTGACTACCTGGCCGTGGGACTGGTGGACCTGCGTGGCAATCTCCGCTTCCACACCACCGTTGAGTCATGGAACCGGGGGATGGCACCCCGGGAAGTCATGGAACGCCTGCGGGATCTGGTGTCCGAAGCAGTTGCCACAGCGGCGGCCGAAAAGGTCGCCATCTTGGGTGGCGGACTGGCCGTCCCTGGCCTGGTGGATGAGCGGCGGAACATCGTTCTTTCCGCCCCGAATCTGCATTGGGAGAACGAGCACTTGGACCCGGGCTCGTTGCTCAAGGGCGCGCCGCTTGGCGTCCGGCTGTCCAATGAGGCCAACAGCGCCGCTCTTGGCGAGCTGTGGTACGGCAACGGCCCTGCCGACTTTCTCTATGTCTCCGGTGAAGTGGGTGTGGGTGGCGGTGTCATCATCGGCTCGGACCTGTACCTGGGGCCCGGAGGATCGGCGGGCGAACTGGGCCACATTGTGGTCCACCCGGAGGGGCCTGCGTGTTCCTGCGGTGGGGCGGGATGCCTTGAAACGTTCGCCGGCCAGGAGGCCATCTTCGAGGCGGCCACCATTCCCGAAGGCTCCCTGGCCGAACGCACGGAACAGCTTCTCGCCGCTTTGGCCGCCCAGGATCCGAACGCACTGAAGGCAGTTCACGACGCCGGGCGGTACTTGGGGGTCGCGCTCGCCTCCTCAGCCCGTTTGATGGATATTGACGCCATAGTCCTCGGTGGGCACTTTGCGTTGCTGGGGGAGTGGCTGAGGCCGGCGTTGCTGGCCAGTTTGGATCGCTACGCGCCTGGGCTGCTGGACCCGAAAAACCTGACCGTGTCCGGCCTTGAACATTCCGGCACGCTCCTGGGCGCTGCCGGCCAAGTGATCCGGTCTGTGATTGAGTCGCCGTTCGAGTTCCTTTTGGCGAGCAAGCTGGCGTAGTCATGTCCGGGTTTGCCGGCGGTAATTCGGCGTGGGTTCTTCCGCATGATTCATCAGCATGCTTACTATTGATGGGTCAGTTGTTCGCGAAAACCCAACCCCACGGACGAGTGCCCCATGACTACACAAGACTCAGCTCACACCAGCACAGCCAAGGCTCACACCGCACCTTCCCCCGAAGACTCGCGCAAGCCTGACAGTCCCAATGACCTGGCCAAACCCACGTGGATGTACATCGCCAAGCGGACGCTCCGCGAGTTCAGCAAAGACCAGTGTCCGGACGCTGCTGCGGGCCTGACGTATTACGCAGTCCTTTCCCTGTTTCCAGCCCTTTTGGCGCTGGTTTCCCTGATCGGCATCTTCGGAGATGCCGGCAAGACGACGTCGTCATTGCTGGATATAGTCCAACAGTTCGCGCCGGGGCCCGGCGTTGACGCCATGCGCCAGCCGATCGAGGAACTGACGCAGTCCAACACGGCCGGGCTCGCGTTGGTTTTCGGTATTTTGGTGGCGCTCTGGTCCGCCTCGGGCTACACCACGGCGTTCAGCCGGGCCATGAACCGGGTCTATGAAGTGGACGAGGGCCGCGGCTTCATAAAGCTGCGGGGCACCATGCTCGCCGTTACCATCGTTGCGGTAGTTGGTGCGGCACTCGCAGCGGCCATGCTGGTCTTGAGCGGCCCCGTTGCAGAAGCCATAGGCGGAGCCATCGGTTTGTCGGAGACCTTCCTGACCGTCTGGAACATCGCCAAATGGCCGGTCCTCATTCTGGTAGTCATCGTCATTATTGCGGTGCTGTACTACTTCACTCCCAACGTCAAGCAGCCCAAGTTCCGGTGGATGAGCATGGGCTCCCTGATCGCCTTGGTGATCTTCGCCCTTGCGTCGCTGGGCTTCGGCTTCTACGTTGCCAACTTCAGCAACTACAACAAGACCTACGGCGCCTTGGCGGGCGTCATCATCATGCTGCTGTGGCTCTGGATCCTGAACATGTCCCTGTTGTTCGGTGCGGAGTTCGATGCCGAGATGGAACGCGGACGCCAGTTGCAGGGAGGCATTGAAGCTGAAGAAAGCATCCAGTTGCCGCCGCGCGATACCAAGAAGAGCGACAAGATGCAGGAGAAGGAAGACCAGGTCATCCGGGATGGCGAAGAAATCCGTGAAACCCACGGCGACGAACCGCAGAAGAAATAGCGCATTGGAGAATCAACGGTGAACGCTGACGGCAGGAACAAGAAGCTCAAAGCCATCCGGCATGGGGACAGCGTCCGGATCAGCGGTGAGGTTTTCCGGGTGGGCTCCGTGCAACCCCTCGAAGGATCGCGGAACATCAGCCTTGAATTGCAAGGGCCCGACGGCGGTTCGGTCACCTTCATCGGCCTGCCGGGGGCCAAGGTTCAGCTCGCTGCGCGGGCTTCCTGACCTGACAGCTCAGGCTTCCGCAGGGAAGCCTTGGTCGGCGTCGTCCCACCAGCCTTCCCAGGCGCTGGAGGTCAGGCGCTCGGTGGCGAAAACGGGGTAGTGCTCGGGGCTGGAATCGCCGGTGGGGCCGCTGTGGGTGCCGCTGGCATCGAGGAAAAAGTTAAGGGTCTTCAAGAGCATCATGGTGGTGTCCTTTCAGTGGCTTGGTGAACGCCTTTGTTCAGGTAAAACCAGCGTAGGTGCCCATTGTTTCCTCCCATCGACGCAATGTTTCAGCTGTGTACCTTCTATCTCACCGGCTCCTTCCGCGACTCACAGCCGACACAAAACGGAGGGCGCGGTAGCAGCAAAAAGCGGGCCCCTGCCGTGACCGTGGCAGGAACCCGCTGGTTTTGGAGTGATCCTCCCGCGGAGCTTAGGGCATCCGCGGGAGGACCACGGTGTTACGCGAACGGGAGAACGAGCTCCGCGTAGCGCTGCTTCATGGTCTCCAGGACGGTGTCGCCGTCGGCGTCCCAGATCTCCTGGTTGAAGATTTCAACCTCGATATCGCCCGTGTACCCGGCGTCCCTGACCCAAGTGCCGATGGTGGCGAAGTCGATGACGCCGTCGCCCATCATGCCGCGGGACAGCAGCGCGTCAGCGGCGATCGGCAGGTTGAAGTCGCACACCTGGTAGGAGGCGATGCGGTTTTCGCGCCCGGCGCGGTCAATCTGCGCCTTCAGCTCGGGGTCCCACCACACGTGGAAAGTGTCGACGGCGACGCCAACAGCCTTTGCGTCGTACGGCGCGGCAAGATCGAGTGCCTGGCCGAGGGTGGAGATGAGTGCGCGGTCAGCGGCGTACATCGGGTGCAGTGGTTCCAGCACCAGGCGGACGCCGTTCTCGGAAGCGAAGGGCACGAGTTCCTCGAGTCGGTCGGCGACGCGCTGGCGGGCAGCCACCACGTCCTTCTCGCCGGGAGCTAGCCCGCCGACCACCAGGAAAAGTTCCTGGGTGTCCAGCGCAACGGCTTCACGGACGGCCTCGAAGTTGTCGGCCAGGGCAGCAGCCTGTCCCTCAGCGTCGGCTGCGGTCAGGAATCCACCGCGGCAGAGCGAGGAAACCCGGAGACCCGCGTCCTTGATGAGCTTGGCTGCCTTGTCCAATCCGGCCTCGGCCACGCGGTCACGCCACGGTCCGATTGCGGGGATGCCGGCTCGGGCACAACCATCCACGGCCTCGGACAAGGTCCATTTCTTGGTGGTGGCGCTGTTCAGTGACAGCCGGGAAAAGTCGCTCATGCACCCACCCCGTTGATCCGCAGGAAGTCAGACATCCGGAACGCGGCCAGCGATGGGTCCTTCAGCAAGCCGGCCTGATCTGCCAGTTCAAAGGTCTTGGCCAGGTGCAGGACCGAGCGGCCCGAGTGCAGGCCGCCCACCATCTGGAAACCGGGCTGCTTACCGTTGAGCCAGGACATGAAGGCAATGCCGGTCTTGTAGTAGAACGTGGGTGCGCTGAAGATGTGCTTTCCCAGCTCACGGGTGGAGTCCAGGATGGCGCGCCCTTCAGCACCTTGGCCGGCGTCGTACTTCTGCAACGCGGCCGAAGCGGCCGGGTAGATGGCAGCGAAGATGCCCAACAGGGCGTCCGAGTGGTGCGTCTCGTCGCCGTCGATCAGTTCCGGGTAGTTGAAGTCGTCACCGGTGTAGAGGCGGACGCCTTCCGGGAGGTCGGCGCGGAGGGCGACCTCATGGGAAGCATCCAGCAGCGAGACCTTGACGCCGTCAACCTTGTCCGAGTGCTCGCGGATGAGGCTGAGGAAAGTTTCGGTGGCGACAGAGACGTCGTCGGAACCCCAGTATCCTGCCAGCGCGGGGTCGAACATGGTGCCCAGCCAGTGCAGGATGACCGGCTGGTCAACTTCCTGAAGGAGCGTCGAGTAGACGTGCAGGTAGTCGTCGGCCCCGTTGGCAACCTTGGCCAGCGCCCGGGAGGCCATGAGGATGACCTTGGGTCCGGCTTCACTGACGACGGCGATCTGCTCGCGGTAGGCGTCGATGACAGCCTGGATACCTGCAGCCCCCGCAGGGAGTGCAGCGATGTCCAGCTGGTCGGTGCCGGCGCCGCAGGAAACAAGGTCGCGGACCGACTTGCCCGTAATGGCGGCGTTGCCCGCGGCCACCACGGAGGCGGCTTCCGCGCCCGTGCGCTTGATGAGCTGCTGGGTGGCTGCCCAGTCAAGGCCCATTCCGCGCTGCGCGGTGTCCATGGCGTCGGCAACGCCCAGGCCGTAGGACCACAGCTCGTGCCGGTACGCCAGGGTGGCGTCCCAGTCGAGCTGGGCGGGGGCGCCGGGGGTGTTGTCGGCTGCAACCTCGGGGATGACGTGTGCTGCGGCGTAGGCGCGGCGGGCCGTCAGCGGAGCGGTCGGCTTGACCCAGGAGGTGGCGGGCTGAAGGCGGTACTCGCGGGTGCCGCCGTCGTCGGTGGGAAGAATCAGTGACGTCATTAGAGGGTGATCTCCGGGATGTCGATGGTGCGGCGCTCTGCCGAGGACTGGAGGCCGAGTTCGGCAAGCTGCACGCCCCGGGCTGCGGAGAGCAGGCCGAAGCGGTGCTCACGGCCTGCGACGACGTCGCGCAGGAATTCTTCCCACTGCAGCTTGAAGCCGTTGTCCAGTTCAGCGTTGGCGGGGACTTCCTGCCACTGGCTGCGGAAGGATTCGGTGACGGGCAGGTCCGGGTTCCAGACGGGCTTGGGGGTGTGGGCGCGCTGCTGCGCAACGCACTTGTTCAGACCGGCGACGGCGGAACCGTGCGTGCCGTCGACCTGGAACTCCACCAGTTCGTCGCGGTAGACACGGACGGCCCAGGAGGAGTTGATCTGGCCGATGACGTCATCGCCGCCCGGGGTTTCGAGCTCGAAGATGCCGTAGGAGGCGTCGTCTGCGGTGGCCTTGTATTCCTTGCCTGCCTCATCCCAGCGTGCGGGGATGTGCGTGGCGGTCTTGGCGTTGACGCTCTTGACCTTGCCGATGATGCCTTCAAGGACGTAGTTCCAGTGGCAGAACATGTCCGTGGTCATTCCACCGCCGTCTTCCTTGCGGTAGTTCCACGACGGACGCTGGGCAGCCTGGACGTCGCCTTCGAAGACCCAGTAGCCGAATTCGCCGCGGATGGAGAGGATGCGGCCGAAGAAGCCTTCGTCCACAAGACGGCGGAGCTTCACCAGGCCGGGGAGGTACAGCTTGTCGTGCACCACGCCCGCGGTGACGCCGGCGACCTTGCCGATCTGTGCCAGTTCGATGGCCTCTTCCAAGGTCTCGGCCGTCGGCTTCTCTGTGAAGATGTGCTTGCCGGCGCGCATGGCCTTTTTCAGGGTGGCGGCGCGGAGGCTGGTCATGGAGGCGTCAAAGATGATGTCAACGGTGGGATCGGCGATGACGGCGTCCAAGTCGGTGGTCCATTCAGAGACCTTGTGGAGTTCGGCGAGTTCGCGGATCTTCGCTTCGTTGCGGCCAACGAGGATCGGCTCCACCTGAACCTTGGTGCCGTCTTCCAGGGTGAAACCGCCGGCGTCGCGGATGGGGAGGATGGACCGCAGCAGGTGCTGGCGGTAGCCCATACGGCCGGTGATGCCGTTCATGGCGATGCGGATCGTCTTTGTTTCGTAGCCCATGTTTTCTCCAGTGCCTTGTGTGCCGGTCGCGGTGCGGAAGCCGGTGCTTGCAGTTCGTGTGGGAAAGCGCATTCCCGTTGTCATCGATCATGCACCATGACTCACCGGATTGGCAAGCGCTTTCCCATAACTCGCGGAAGACTGACATAATTTCCCTAGCGCCAGTCCCGACGCTTGCAGACAAGGAGGGCCCCGTGGCCGCCAGCACACTGAGTGAAGTTGCCCGTTTGGCCGGGGTTTCCCTGGCCACCGCATCCAGGGTCCTCAACGGCTCGTCCCGTAAGCCCGCCGAGGACATTGCCGAACGCGTCCGCGAGGCCGCCGACAAGCTCGGCTACGTGCCCAACGCGCAGGCGCAGGCGTTGGCCAAGTCGAGTTCGGGCCTGATCGGACTGGTTGTCCATGACATCGCCGATCCCTATTTCTCTGCGATCGCCCGCGGAGTCCAGGAAGCTGCCCGCCAGCAGAACCGCATGGTGCTCCTGGCCACCACCTCCGGGGCTCCTTCGGATGAAAAGGAAGCCGTCGCAGCCTTCGCTGCGCGTCGCGCCGACTCGATTGTCATTGCCGGTTCGCGTTCCGTGCGGGCTGAGGACAAGCAAGGAAATGCCGAGCTGGCCGCCGAGCTGGACCGTTATTGCCGCAATGGCGGTCATGTGGGAGTTGTCGGCCATCCGGTGGTGGGCGCGTCCACGAGCGAGGGCTACCACGTGGTGAAAGTCCCCAACGAGGAACTGGCTGCCGGCCTCGCTGCGGAATTGGCCGCCACTCATGATGGTGCTTTCCTGATCGTTGCCGGACCCGAGGGTCTCTACACATCGGACGACCGTGTCCGCGGTTTCCAGCGCGGGCTCGCGGACGCTGGGAGGCCCGCCGCCGAGGTGATCCGCACTGGATTCAACCGGGCCGGCGGGTATGAAGCCGGTCAGGCGCTTGCCGAACGGATCAAGTCCTCCGCGGAACGCCTCTGCATCTTTGCCGTCAATGACGTCATGGCCATCGGCGTTACCGCCGCCCTTCGGCCGGAGGGCGTGTGGATTCCCCGCGACGCCACCATCGCCGGTTTCGACGACATCGAAACCCTGCGCGACTTCCGGCCCGCACTGTCCACCGTGCACCTGCCGCTCGAAGATATTGGCCGGCTCGCTGCGGGAGATCCGGATACTCCTCCCGTCAGTGGCGCGGTCAAGCTCCGCCGCAGCACCGAAACTCCGGTGGAATCACAGGTATGACGACGGCGGGGCCACCAGCGCAGGCGCCCCGGGCGCTGACGGTGATTCCCGCCGTCGAGCGTTCCACTGGTGCTGCGCGTTCCACTCAAGCTGCGCCAGCCATCCTGGTGCTTCCCGGCGGGGCATACGCCAAGCAGGCAGACCACGAGGCCGAGCCCGTGGGTGAATGGCTGGCTTCATTGGGAATCCACGCATTCGTGCTGCGGTATCGGGTGGCGCCGGATCAGCACCCGGCCCCGTTGGTGGATGCCAAGCAGGCGATGCTGTGGATCCGCAACGGCGATCACGGACTTAAAGTGGATGCGTCGAGGGTTGGCGTCCTGGGATTTTCAGCCGGCGGACATCTCGCGTCCACGTTGTCCGTGGAGGTAGCCACCGGTGATCCTTCGCTGGATACCGTGGAGGCTGTGCCGGACCTCAGCATTCTCTGCTATCCGGTCATTTCGTTCGTGAATTCGGTCCATCAGGGGTCTGTGGACAACCTCGCTGGAGCGGGTGCCGCCCCTGGGGTCCTGCGGGAGCTCTCAACGGATCTTCACGTCACGCCGAGAACGCCGCCCGCTTTCCTCTGGCATACGGCCGACGACCAATCCGTCACCATCAGCCACAGCCTTGCTTATGCCGGCGCGCTCAGCCGGGCCGGTGTTCCGGTGGAACTGCACCTCTTCCCGCACGGCGTCCACGGTATTGGCCTGGCTTCGGGAACGGCCGGGGCTGATCAGTGGCCGGCGCTCTGCGCATCATGGCTCGGCCGGTGGGGCTGGGCTGCGTAACCGCGTTACGTAGTTGGCCTCAGTCCTCGCCCAAGGTGATGGTGTGGAGGAACGAGGCATCGTTGATGACGTTGTCCGGAAGGTCGTCCTCGACGAACTCCAGCATGATGTCCAGGTCCTTGCCGTTTCCGCGCAGGACGTCAGTGACGGTCTGCCACAGCAACTTCCGGTTCCGCAGCGGGAAGCGTTCGGCAACCGGCCCCCAGGAGAAGCAGTGCACCCCCACCACGTGGGGGAGGACTTCGTGGAGGGACTCCAGCGCCTGCTGGTCTGAGAGTCCGACGGCGGGCTGCCAGTAAGTGCCGACGTTGGCATGGTTCACCCGGTTCAGTAACTCCAAGGTGGTGGCGGGGGAGTCGGTGAGGGTGTTGCCGTGATACTCAAACGCGATGGCGACACCCCGGGCGGCCGCGAGATCCGCAATCCGCTGAGTGTCCTTCACCACCGCGTCCCAGTGTTCCTGGCCGGCGCCGGCCGAACCCTGTTCGCCGGCCCAGACCCGGATCCGTGGGGCGCCGAGCGCCGTGGCGAGGTCCAGGACACGATCGAAATCCCCGAAGGCGCCGCAGCGGTAGTACGAGCCGAGCGAGAGAACCATGAGTCCCGCTGCTTCAGTTGCTCCCTTTGCGTGCGCCGCGGACTCCGCATCGCTGACGTGCACATCAGTGCCCCACTCGATGCCGGCCAGGCCCGCATTCGATGAAATGCGGACCACCTCGTCAATCCCGTGGGAGCGGAGAGTCACGGAACAGATGCCAGGCGTGAGGTCAGCCAGAGTGGTGAGGTCGATCATGCTACACAGGATACCGGGAATGCGCTTACCCAGTAAGGGTGTATCGCCAGCTGAACAGAATGAACGCTGGGCTAGAGCGTGATCCAATAACGCCGGATCGCTTCGGTGACTCCGAGGTCCGCAGCGAAACTCTCCGGAGGCCGGACGCTTTCAAGAACGCCGCCGCACGCCTCGATGGTGCGGGCGGACGCCACGTTCGGCTGCTTGCACGTCACCAGCACGCGATCCATGCCGAGGGAGCGACCCTCCTGGAGGGCGCCTTTCAATGCAAGCTTGGCGAGCCCCCGCCCCCGCGCGCTGGGCCGGATGCCGTAGCCAATGTTGCCTCCTACCTCAGTGAGATAGTCATTGGCCAACGAGTGCCTGAGGCTGGCTGCCCCCAGGTACGCGTCGTCCTCGACAACCCAGATGGTGCTCTGGTTGGCCAAGCCTTCAGGGGGTTGGAAGCCCTTCTTGGGCAACTCGTGCAGAAGGTGAACCCACTCCGCGAAGTCGCTGTTGTCGCGGAGATCCAGGTCGTATCTCGCAGCCACAAAAGCCGCTGAGCCATCCTGGTTAAGGGTGCCCCACTCGTCGTAGCTTTCCAGCCAGGACTCATGGAACTTTGCGGACGGCTGGACGAGCCTGGCGGGAGTCATGAGGTGAGCGTACTACGGCCGCCGGTTCAGACTTCAGATGTCCTGGTCGCCTTCGGCGTCCTGGTCGAGGGGCGGGAAGGATTCCGCTTCCGGACCTCCCGCAACACGATTTGCTCGGGGCAAACCGTGGAAAGGAAGTCTCCCACCGACAGGGCCAGGCGCTCACCAACGAGCGAGTAGAGAATGCGGTTGGCATCCCGCCGTTCCGTGACCAGGCCGGCCTGGCGCAGCACGCTCAAGTGCCGGGAAACGGTGGGTCCCGTGGCGTTGAATCGCGCAGCGATCTCACCGGCGGCCAACTCGCCGTCCTTGAGGTCTTGAAGTATTTGCCGCCTGGTGGGGTGCGCAAGGGCGGCGAAGATCTCTGAAGCTGTATCTGCCATGTTTGCAATATAGCACAATTGCTATATACAGTTTAGCTTTGTTGCTAATAAGCGAAGGAGCAAGATCATGCGTGTAGCTATTACCGGCGGTACCGGCTTTGTAGGCCGTCACCTCGCGGAACGACTCGACAGGCCGGGCACCGTCATCATTTCGCGTCGGACAGGGACCGCAATCACCGACGTCGAAGCCTTGACGGAGGCCTTCACGGGTTGCGACGTCGTAGCCCACTGTGCGGGGATCAACCGGGAGATCGGTGACCAGACTTTCCAGCGGGTTCACGTTGAAGGCACCCGCGCCGTCATTGAAGCTGCCCGGAGGGCGGGCGTCCAAAGAATCGTCATGCTGAGCTTCCTTCGCGCCCGTCCGGATTGTGGTTCCGCCTATCACGAGACCAAATGGGCTGCCGAGGAGCTCCTGCGGCAGTCGGGCATCGAGCACACGATTCTCAAGGCGGGGATGATCTACGGAAAGGGAGACCACATGGTGGACCATGTGACGCGTGCGGTGCGCAGCTTTCCGGTTTTCGCAACGGTCGGTTATCGGGAGCGGACTGTTCGACCCATACCGGTGGAAGAGGCCGTCAACACCCTGATCGCCGCCCTTGAAGGTCGCGTGCCCACCCCGACCGTCGCTGTTGTCGGAGCCGAAGAGCTCGAACTTGGAGTGGCTGTCCGCAGGATCGCCCGGATGGCGGGGGGCCACCCTGTTTTCGTCCGCGCCCCCATCTGGTCGATCCGCGCGCTGGCTCAGCTGACAGAGTGGACCATGGTGGTGCCACTCGTGGCAAAAGCCCAGGCGCAGATGCTCGCCGAGGGGGTCAGCGTGCCTTCACCCTATGCGCCCTGGCTTCCCGTGGAGCTGCGTCCCAGGCTTCCTTTCGACGACGAACGCATCCGGGCCGCCGTACCGGAAGGCCGCTTCGCCTTGGACGACCTTCGGGTAGTGAGGTGGTGGAACGGGCGCATGGACCGCAGCCGGCCGAGCGGCCCGGTGGCTAGCTCGACTTGCTCAGCGTCCTGCCCATGATCGCCTGTGTCAGGGCGTCGATGACCTCGGCGTTGGCGAGTGGATTCCGGATCAAGGTGAAGTCCACGTCGCCCACCGGCGGCAGGCCGAATCGCTGGGTGATGACCTTCAGGTCCTCGGGCACCAGCGATGCCGGCATTACGGCGACTCCAATCCCGGCCCGGACGGCCGCGAGCACTCCGCTGATCTGTTTGGTGCTGCAGGTGATCCGCCATGTCCGGCCTTCCGCTTCCAAGGCATCGATGGCAAGCTTCCGGCTCAAACTGGGTGCCGGGTACGCAATCAGCGGCACGGGGGCGCCCGGTTCCAGCACTGTCTGCTCCACGCCCACCCACGCGAAGTTGTCGTGCCGGACCACCGTGCCTTCCTTGGCCCCGGCCACCCATTTCACAAACACCAGGTCCAGTTGCCCGGCATTGAGCCGCTTGTACAGCTGGTCGCTTTGGCTGACAGTGAGCTCGAGGTTGATCTGTGGGTAGAGCTGCCGGAACTCCCGGAGAATCCGGGGGAGGCCGGTGATGGCGAGGTCGTCGGCTGTCCCGAAGCGGAGGCGTCCCCGCATGGCCGAGCCGGAAAAGTAGCGGGCCGCGGAATCGTGGGCAGCAAGGATGTTGCGGGCAAAACCAGCCATGGCATCACCGTTGTCAGTAAGCCTGACTTCACGGGTATCCCGGGCCACGAGTACGCGCTTGGCGGCGGCCTCGAGCTTGCGGACATGCTGGCTGACCGTGGGCTGTGCGAGGCCCAGCCGCTCGGCTGCCTTGGTGAAACTCAGCGTTTCCGCGACGGCCAAAAAGGAACGGAGCTGGACAGGTTCGAACACGGAACTCCTCTAAGCGCAGGTCAACGCCGGGCCGGAGTACTGCGCCGTTTCCCCTCGTGCTGCAAGCAGCTCATTGCATTCCGCAATGCTAGTTATAGGCGCAATACGCTTCCATAATTGCTGCTGGCAACCATAGCGTTAAACGCATCCCACCGAAACTCTCGATCCGAGGACTACTTTTGGCACCCCCACCGCCTTCAGCGGCAAACGTCAGCCAGCCCGTCATCGATTCCTTGTCCGCTCGCCCGCTGCCGGATACAGACCAGCCGGACACCAACCAGCCGGACACCGTCACCCAGCCACTCGCCGTCGTGAGTGAAAAGCTGCCCTGGCGTCATACTTTCATCTCCCTGAAGGTCCCCAACTTCAGGATTTTCGCGATCGGCCACTTCATTGCCGTCATCGCCATCTGGATGCAGCGCATCGCCCAGGACTGGATGGTGCTGCAGCTGTCCGGTTCCGTCACTGCAGTCGGCATTACGGTGGCGTTGCAGTTCATGCCGTCACTGTTCCTGGGACCATGGGGCGGCATGATCGCCGACCGCTTTGCCAAGCGCAAGATCCTCATCATCTGCCAATCGGCGGCGGCCGTGCTGGCTGCAGTGTTGGCGGTACTGTCCCTGAGCCAGCGCGTTGAAGTCTGGCACGTGTACGTCATTGCCTTGGCCCTGGGCTTCGTGACGGTCCTGGACCAGCCGGCCCGGCAGGTGTTCGTCAACGAACTCGTCGGCCCCAAGTACCTCCGGAATGCCATCAGCGTCAACTCCACCACCTTCCAGCTGGGCGGCTTGATCGGGCCTGCCTTGGCGGGCGTGCTGCTCACCGCTGTCGGCGCAGGCTGGGCCTTCGCTGCCAACGCTGTGGCCTGCTGTTCCACTGTGGCCATGCTGCTGATCCTTCGCAAGGACCAGCTGCACCTCAGCCAGCCGACGCCCCGCAAAAAGGGGATGCTGCGTGAAGGCCTTAACTATGCGCTCAGCAAGCCCACCATTTACTGGCCGTGGATGATGGCCGGATTCGTGGCCGTTTTCGCCATGAGCTTGCCTGTGCTGCTGGCCGCCTTTGCGGACCACGTGTACGACGCCGGTGCCGGAGGCTACGGCCTGCTGAACGCCATGGTTGCGCTCGGTGCACTGATGGGAGCGGTGGCGTCCACCCGGCGTCGCCAGCTGCGGTTGAGGTCGGTAGTGACGTCGGCGGGGCTGTACGGTTTCATGCTCTGCGTCTCATCGCTGATGCCGTCCATGGTGTGGTTCAGCGTCACCATGGTCCTTGCCGGATTCTGGTGCCTCATGTTCCTCACTGCGGCCAACCAAATGGTGCAGACCAGCTCCAACATGAGCATCCGCGGCCGTGTCATGAGCCTCTACCTGGTGGTGCTGATCGGCGGACAGGCCATTGGCGGCCCCATGATGGGCTGGCTGGCCGAGCACTTTGGTCCGCACCTTGCTGTCCTGATTTCGGGTGGCGTGCCGGCCATCGCCGCTGCGGTGGTCGCCGTCGTCCTTGCCCGGAAGTCTTCGCTGCACCTGAAGGTGGACCTGCGTGACCGGCGCCGGGTGCTGCGGATCGTGCAGGAGACCCAACCGGCATAGCCGCAGTCCCCGACGGATTAACAGGTGAAGCGCCCGCGGCAGGACCGCGGGCGCTTCCTGGTGGGCGTCTTTATGCCGTTGGCAAGTGCGGGTACTCCGCTGAGCGTCCTTGGAATTCCAGGACATCCGGGTTGCGGATGACGCCGTCGCGGATTTCGATGGCCCGCGAGATGGTCTCGTTGGCATCCCATCCGGCCGGGCCGGCCGCAACAGTGTCCAGGAAAGGAAGCAAGGCTTCGCTGATTTCCCAGCTGGCTGAGTTCCAGAGATACGACGGACTGTGGTCCACGGCGTAGTAGTTGACGTGCCCGCCCACACGGAACATGGGTTCGTCGAAGGTGGTGGTGCGTGCCCAGCTGAACCCCATTCCTTCGTCGCAGGAAACGTCCACAATCAGGCTGTCAGCCCGGAATTCCGTCAAATCCTCCGTGCGGAGGTACGTCAGCGGGGCGTTGGGGTCCTGAAGAGTGCAATTGACCACGATGTCCGCGGCGGCCAGGAACGGCGCCAAGGGCTTGCGCCCCTTGTCCGTGATGACTTCGCTGAGGAAAGGTGCGTTGCTGTCATGATCGAACTGCACAATCCGCACCGAGTGAATGGGTGACCCGACGGCGGCGACGCCACGGTTGGTCAGGACCTGGACGTCGTGGACGCCGTGGGCATTCAGTGCAGTGACGGCACCACGCGCAGTGGCCCCGAAGCCAATGACGACGGCGCTCAGCCGGCGGCCGTAGTCGCCCGTGGAACCCGTGAGTGCCAAGGCATGAAGCACAGAGCAGTACCCGGCGAGCTCGTTGTTCTTGTGGAAAACATGCAGGCCGAAGCCACCGTCGCCTGCCCAGTGATTCATGGCCTCAAACGCGATGAGCGTGAGCTTCTTGTCGATGGCCAGTTGCGTGATGGCCCGGTCCTGGACACAGTGCGGCCAGCCCCACAGCGTTTGGCCGTCGCGGAGTTCGGCCAAGTCCTGGGCCTGCGGCTTGGGCAGGAGGATGACGTCGCTGCCGGCGATCAATTCCTGGCGTGTACCGAGCCCACCCACCAGCGATTCCAGCGTGCTGTCAGAGACGCCGAACCGCTCGCCGTAGCCGAATTCAAACCTGAGCTGTTGGCGCACGTCCGGATCGATGCGCTCCAGATGCTGGGGATGGATGGGGAGGCGGCGCTCATTGGGCTTCAGCGAGGAAGCGAGGACGCCTATGCTCAGCTGGGCGGTTGGCGCGGTCACTTCTTGTTGCCGGTAGAGGGCTTTGCGGCCTCGGTGGCGGAGGACTCGGAAGCCCTCTTATCCGCACGTTTTTCCTTGATGGATTTACTGGATTTCTTTGATGCGGTTTGGCGCGGTGATTTGTCGCCCATGATTGCTCCCTAGAGCGGAACCGAAATGGCTCCTGACTCCTGACGATACACCTCGCACGGAAAAGCAGTGGCCGCGGTCACTGCCCTTGGGTCACTGCGCCGGCTCGGCCGCCGGACGGCCATGGGTGACGCGGTGGGTCACACGATCGGCGGTATCGTCCAGTGCTGCCGTCTTTTCCACCGGTTCCAAATAGAAACGCGCGCTGCTGATGATGCCCTCGTCCACGCCGAAGATGATGACGCCCGTCATTTCGTGCGGCGTACCATCGCGCCACGCACCCTTCAGGTGCAGCTCGGTCCAGATGGAGCTGCCGTTGACGCTGTGCGAGAGGAGATGCGCCTTGATGTCCGGAACACCCGTGAAAAGTTGCTCCCAATTGCTGCGGATGGTGTCCCGCCCAGTGAAGCCCCTGGTGGGATGCGCCGGCGTTTCGTTGACGTAGCCCGGCGCAAAGCAGGCTGCCAGGCCTTCCAGATCGTGCTTGTTCGTGGCTTCCAGCAGGCGGTTGATGACGGCGAGCGGGCCCGCCTCACCAGCGTCGGTGAGAGTCATTGGAGGACCTCCCGGATAGGTGGATGTACGTATGAGTTTAGGCTCGGGAGACCCTCCGGTCGACGGGTGCGCGGCCCTGTTTGGTGAGTATCGCCGTCGTGCATTTGGGTCCCTGGACGCAAAGAAACCCCGGATCGTGGGATCCGGGGTTTTCCTTGAGCGGGCGACGGGAATCGAACCCGCGTATCGAGCTTGGGAAGCTAGCGCTCTACCATTGAGCTACGCCCGCGCTGCCCGGGAATTTTCGCCCCGAGCGAGTCCTAGCTTAGCGCAGTTGTGGGGCTGCTCATGACAGGCGCGTCGGCCGCCTACTTGAACAGTTTCAGGCCGTTCCATCCGGAACCCACCTGACGGTACGTTGTCCACTGTCCCCGGCCCAGGCCGTAGTTGTACAGGTTGCCGTCGGCGGTCTGTGCAGTGATGCCGCGGGTGCCCGCGCCAGTCAGCCCAAAGCTGGGGGCCAAGACGCGCATGTACTGCCAGCCGGTGCCCACGGTGGTGGCCGGTCCGTAGAAGCCTGCCCACCCGTCACCGCGGTAATTAATCAGGGCACCGGAACCTGTCCTGGCCAGGATGTCGTTGGCGCCGTCGCCTTCCCAGTCGGCGATGGTCAGTTCCATGCCGTTCCAGCCCTTGCCAATGATTTGCGGTGCGCTCAGCGCACCACCAAAGGTGTTGGGGTAGTAGCGCAGCACACCGTCCGGGAAGTATCCGACGACGCCGGGCCGGCCATGCTTGTGCGTCCACTTACCCACGGTGATGGTCATACGCTCCCAGCCGCCGTTGCCCACCACAACCTGGTTGGCGAATCCACCGCCCGGAAGACCTCGATAGACCCCCAGGACGCCGTTGTTCCACTGCGCCAGGATGTCGTAGACACCGTCGATGTCCCAGTCCACCACGAAAGCCTGCTTCAAGCCGGTCCAGCCCGAACCGATCTGGACTGCACCCGCGTAGCCGCCGGCCGCCGTCGCGGGGTAGCGCAAAAGACGGCCCGACGAGTCGGCAGCCACCAGGTCGGCGCCGGACTTGATGCTTGCTGCGGCGGCGGTGTTGCCCGCAAAGTAGTGCTCCAGCGTCGGGAACCCGCGCCGGTTCATGTCGGTGGCCAAGGCTACGCCCACGTAGCGCAAATGCCACGGTTCGTAGCTGTAGCCCGTGGTGCCCGTGTAACCGTTGGGGTAGCGGACTATGAAACCGTATTTATGGGCATTCGCAGCTACCCATTTACCGGCCGCGGTATCGCCGAAGCAGGTGCTCAGGCCACAGCTGCCGGCTGCGTTGCCGATGTCCATGGCGAGCCCTGTCTGGTGCTCGCTGTATCCGGGGCGGGCCGAAATAGTGTCCGCGTAGGCCTGGCCATAAGCATTGACATAGCCCCAATACACCTGGTTTTGGGTTGCGTAGGACCGGTAGCCGCTCACGACCGACAAGCCGCCCGTGCCTGCGTCTGCCGCCCCCTGGAACAAGCCGTTGAGCCACGCCGCAGCTTCCGCACGCATGTACTGGCCCGAGCCACGTGCGTTGACAAGGTCCGACGGCGCGTAGCTCGCCGGATTCAGCGGCCGCGATTTGTTGACCAGGACCGAAATGTTGGCAGGGTCACCGATGGGGTCAACGCTCGGCAACGGGTTCGCTGTGGCGGGGACCTTTGTGGTTGCTGCTGTTTTTGCTGCAGAAATTACCGTCGGTCCTGCCGCCGTGGCGGGAACCGCCGTGACAACTCCGCCAGCCACTGCCACGGCGAGGAAAACCGCGCACGCAGCCACCCGTCGTCGTGCCTTCACTGCAAAAGCTTGATGTCCCAGAACCCGCATAACGCCCCCAAATCGGTTTTAGCCAGCCTCGGGAACTCTACCCCGAGGTGCCATGCTCTGTCAGTCGTAACTTTGTGAAGGGCCAGATAACCATTCGGTCAAGGCTCGCCGCTTATATGCCCCAGTGCCGCGCGTGCTGACTATTCTGAAGGTGTTAGCTGCAGCGTATGGGGAACCGGGCTAAGACATATCGAACCGTACGCCGAAAGAGGTTTCCGTGGCATTTGCAGACTACGAAGTGGTGATCAGCCGGGACGCCATGACCGTGTACGGATTCCTCATGGACGGGATGAACAACTCCCTGTGGCGGTCCGGGATCCGCAGCATCTCACTGCGATCAGGTCTCCGCGGCCACAAAGGCGCGCTCTACCAGCAGACCATCAATGGTCCGGGCGGCCGCCCCATCGCTGCCGATTTCCAGATCACCGAAGCCCGGCCAGGAGCGGAAGTGCGCTTCGCCGTCGTTGCGGGACCCGCACGTCCTACCGGCGGCTACTACCTCAGCACCGAAGGCCAAACCACCCGGCTCAGGTTCGCCCTTGAATACCACCCCAAGGGACTGCAGAAACTGATGAACGGCATGATCCAGAAAACAATGGAAAGCGAAGTTGCCCAGTTGGAGCAGCTGAAGACCGTGATGGAGTCACGCTCGGTGGTGTGAGCGCGACTGATTTTTCTGCTCTTTTGTCTGGCCGGCTATTGGGCGAGCTTGTAGCCGGTCCAGCCGCCACCCACCGCTATGGGCGTCGTCAGCCTTCCTGAGGTGAGGTCCCAGTACTCCAGGACTCCGTTGGTGCCCAGGCCCGCAACGCCGGTGGTGTTGGCCCCCGTGACGCCCCGCAAGGAACGCAGTCCGGAGTAATCCGTCCATGCTGCGCCCACAATGGGCCGGGCTTCCTGCTTGGGCGTAGCCAGACCGCTGCCCCGGTACAGGCGCAAGGAACCATTGGGCTCAACGGTGAGCAGATCCTGGAAACCATCCGCGTTGTAATCCACCATGCTGAGCCGGACGGCCTTGTTTCCCGTGCCGATCGCGGCCTGCGACCGGATGTACGTCATCCCTGCGTTTTTGTAGAGCCACAGCCCGCCGGATGCGTCCATCGCGACAATCTGGGGCAGCCGGTTGTTGGCGCACCAGTTTCCCACAGCAATGTTCAAAGACTGCCAGCCGTGGCCGAGCACTCCCGGCGAACCGAAGCCGCCCGACGGCCTCCCCGGATACACCAGGAGTGCCCCGTCGGTGCGCTGTGAAATGAGGTCGAAGACCCCGTCGCGGTCCCAATCGCTGACGAACAGTTCCTTGAGCCCCGTGAAACCGATGCCGATCTTGCGGGCTGCGCCGTACTTCGCGTTCCCCAAGGAAGCGTAGGAATACACCGTTCCGTCCGCCGCGATGGAGACGAGATCTGCGGCACTCCTGATGGAAGCGGAGCTGAGATTGACCGTGGGCGGCTGGTATTTGTCGCCCGGCTGGCATGCTCCGATGGGATCCGTGGGAGGGGTGACGGTTCCGCCGGGTGCATTTGTGGTTCCGGCCGGCAGCGAGGTGTAACCAAAGAAATTCACCACACCCCACAGCGTGTAGCGGTTGGGCGTGGTCTGCCAGTTGCCGTCCGTGTAGGTGATACCGATGCCCATGACGTTGAACCGGGGATCACGCAGCAGCGCATCATGCCCTGGGGACCCCTTCCACCACTCCACCAACTGCGCGGCGTCACGGTCCCAGCGGACAGCAATGA
The DNA here is from genome assembly GCF_029873575.1 of Paenarthrobacter sp. OM7. Taxonomy (NCBI): domain Bacteria; kingdom Bacillati; phylum Actinomycetota; class Actinomycetes; order Micrococcales; family Micrococcaceae; genus Paenarthrobacter; species Paenarthrobacter sp. OM7. The sequence continues at coordinate 4,060,611 of NZ_CP123579.1, read as the reverse complement.
CCTCACCTGCGCCGTTGTTCGGATTCAGCGCACGCGGATCGGTCCAGAAATTGGCGCGGTGTTGGATCACTTCCCGGGTCGCGATGTTGTTCGACCAATCCTGGGCAAGGCTCGCTACTGTCGCGTGGTACTTCACAGGGGCCAGGCCCAGGGATGCGCGGTAGCTGTTGATCGCGTTGAACACCGTCAGGATTGCGGCGGTGTTGCTGTCCGGGAGGAGGGCAAGGGCGCCGTTGTCCGGATCTGTCTCACCGCTGGGGGCTTTGCCTGGGAAGGGGGTTGTTGGTGTGGGGGACGGGGTTGGCGCCGTGGGTGCGGCGGGGGCCGTCTGGAGTGGTACTGGTGTCGGCGTGACCGTGGGTGATGCGGACGCTGTCGGGGCCGCGGTGGCCGATGGGGACGGCGACGCCGTGGGGTTGGCCGTCTGGGTTGGGGTCACCGACGGCGTCGGGGTGGCTGTAGGCGATGCCGACGGCGTTGGGCTGGCTGGCTGCGAGGGCGTACCTGAGGGGAGCGGGCCCATGGCAGGTGCTGACGGGGACGGAGCCGCCGACGATGAGGACTGCGGGGGCGCCGGCTCCACGGGATCGGGAACGGTGGGTTCCGTGGCGCCCGGGATTTCCGGGTTTTCCGGGGTCGTGCCTTCCGTGGACGGGCCATCCGGGCCCCAGGAAGGCCCGATGTTCGGTACCGGAGGCGGTGTCTCGATCACCGGATCTACCGCGATGGGTCTACCCGGCATCGGGCTTTCTGTTTCAGTGTCCGGGGTGGGCACTGTCGTGGGGTCCACGACGTCGCCAACCGCGGGGGTATCCGCGGAAGGTGCGGCGTCCGGCGTCGTGCTTGACTCAGGTGCCGTCAGACCGGACTCGACGCTGGAGGAGGGGGTGGTGCTGCCGCTGGGACCCGCGTCCGTGGCCGGCAGGATCTGGCTGGAGGCGGCGACGCAAAGGGCCAGCGCCCCGGCCAGCACAATGGAAGCCGGCACTGCCAGTTTTTTCACAATTACCCCGCGAATACTCGTTGCCCCCAGGTACGGGCGCGGTTCTACATGTCCGGGAACTATAGTCCCACGGGGCCGCCCGGACAATGCATGGGGACTTGGACGCATGGGGTATTTTTGATGCTGTGCTGATCTCTGACCGCGACATACGTGCCGAAATAGACTCCCAACGGATTGTTCTTGAGCCGTACGACCCCGCGATGGTGCAGCCGTCTTCCGTGGACGTCCGGATTGACCGGTTCTTCCGGTTGTTCGACAACCACAAATATGCCCACATCGACCCCGCCGAGGAACAGCCCGAGCTGACCCGGTTGGTGGAGGTGGAAGGCGACGAGCCCTTCATCCTGCACCCGGGCGAGTTCGTCCTGGGCTCCACGTACGAAACAGTCAGCCTCGCCGACGACATTGCTGCCCGCCTTGAAGGCAAATCGTCCTTGGGCCGGCTCGGCCTGCTGACGCACTCCACCGCCGGCTTCATCGACCCCGGATTCTCGGGGCACGTGACGTTGGAACTCTCCAATGTTGCCACCCTGCCCATCAAGCTCTGGCCCGGGATGAAGATCGGCCAGCTGTGCTTCTTCCGGCTGACGTCCTCGGCCGAGCACCCCTACGGTTCCGGTGAATACGGAAACCGTTACCAGGGCCAGCGCGGACCCACCGCCAGCCGCAGCCACCAGAACTTCCACCGGACGTCCATCTAGCTTCGGCTGCCCCCTCTGTCCGCGCCGAGGGGTGAGCTCTCGCCTCTTTGGCTTGCGTCGAGGGGTTAGCTCTCGCCTCTTTGGGTGGCTTTTTCGGTCGAGACGTCGCCCCTCGATGAGGCCTTCTCAGCTCCACTAGTCCTCCACACTGTGGGTAACCTCTCAGCGCATCTTCAACCATGCCAACAATGGCTGATGAGGATTTCCACGCCCCTCCCGATCGAGATCCGGGGCCGTTCATTCACGCTCGCCGAGCAGCGGGCGGCTGGCATCCCGGATCATCGTGCCTGGAATAACGATCTTCGCGTTGCCAGCAGGGGAGTCCGGGTTCCTTGGGGCGAGCAACAGGACCCTGCGCACACTGCCCGCCTCCTTACCGTCATAACTGAGGGAGCCATCTGTTGTCGGGAGACAGCTGCGATGCTGTGGGGATGCCCTTTGCCGTGGGACGGCCAGCAGGATTTCCTGGTTCATCTGACGAGGTCCGACGGCGCCTTTCGGCCTCAACGCCGGGGGGTCAAGGGACATCGAATGGTGCTCTCTGTGTCGGACATCAGTTCTGTGGGCGGGATTCCCGTGACCGGCCCCGCCCGCACGTGGCTGGACCTAGCTGCGGTGCTGGCCTTCGAGGACTTGGTCGCTGCCGCCGACTACTTCATCTGCAGTCAAACCCGAAGCTTCGGTCATAACAGGATTCCCCTCTGCTCTGCTGAGGATCTCAAAGCACAAGTCGATCGACATGCCGGCACGCGTGGCATTCGGAAGGCGCGTGCAGCGCTGGAGTTGACCCGCGTAGGCGCCGACTCTGTCCCCGAGACGAGGCTGCGACTGGCCATGGGTCGCGACTTCCTGCCGGAACCTGTCCTGAGCTACGTGGTGCGTGATCCTTCGGGCCGCGAAGTGGCGTGGCCGGATCTCGCCTACCCCGACTTCAAAGTGGCGATCAATTACGACGGCGGCCATCACCTAAGCGCCGTTCAGAAGGAGTCCGACATCCGACGCGAGGCGGCGCTCGCGGCAAACGGCTGGATCTCTGTCGTTGTTACCGCCGAGCATGTAAGGGAACGCGGCTACGACGGCGTTGTCCGCCGCATCCGCGAGGCGCTGGTACGGGGTGGATGGCCATCGAGGGGTTAGGTCTCGACCCTTTGGGTGGGCCTTTTCGGGCGAGATGTCGCCCCTCGGCGCAGGGGAGGGTGGAAGTTGGGGGCGTTAGGTGTTGAGGGGTTAGGTCTCGACCCTTTGGGTGGGCCTTTTCGGGCGAGACGTCGCCCCTCGGCGCAGGGGAGGGTGGAAGTTGGGGGCGTTGCTAGGCTGGGGCGCGCTCCGGGGTCCGGGGCGGGGCGCCAGGGGTTCGCCGGAGGGCCTTGACCACTGGTTCCACGAAGCGGGCGGCCAGCGGACCCAGGATGGCCATGATGAGGACGTAGGCCGTGGCGAGTGCGGCGAGTTCGTCGGGAACTGCCCCCGAAGCGACGGCCAATCCCGCGATGACGATGGAGAACTCGCCGCGGGCGATCAAGGCGGCCCCTGCACGGAAGCGGCCGGGCACAGCAATTCCGGCGCGTTTGGCGGCCCAGAAACCCGTGAGCATTTTGGTTGCTGCCGTGACGACGGCCAGAACAAGCGCCCAGCCGAGGACAGGCGGAATCGACGTGGGATCGGTGTTGAGTCCGAACGCCACGAAGAAAATTGCCGCGAAAAGGTCCCGCAGTGGCTCAAGGATTCGAGTGGCATTGTGGGCCGTTGCGCCGGAGATGGCGATGCCCAACATAAACGCGCCAACGGCCGCGGAGACCTGAAGTGCAGAAGCGATGCCGGCTACCAGAAGCGCCAGCCCCAGAACGTTCAGCAGGAACACCTCGGAGTTCTCGCTATGAACTGCCTGAGAGACGCGGTGGCCGTGCCTGAGTGCGATGACCAACACCACGGTGACAACGGCAAGGGCAATGCCTACAGTCTGCAGTCCGCCCAGGAAACCAACCCCGGCAAGGATGGCGGTGAGGATGGGGAGGTAGATGGCCATGGCCAGGTCTTCGAAAACGAGGATGGAGAGAACCACGGGCGTTTCGCGGTTACCAATCCGGCCCAGGTCGGTGATGACCTTGGCCGCGATGCCTGACGAGGAGATATAGGTAACGCCACCCATGACGATGGCGCCTACCAATCCCCAACCGAGAAGGACGGCCAATCCCGCCCCCGGCAGGAAGTTGAAGACAAAATCCATGACACCGGCTTGCCATGATCGCCGGAGCCCCGTAACCAGCTCGGAGGCCGTATATTCCAATCCGAGCATCAGCAGCAGGAGAATGACGCCAATTTCGCCGGAAAGATGGGCGAACTCGTGCATGCCGTCCAGCTTGACGAACCCGCCGGCGCCGAAGGCCAGTCCACCCACGAGGTAGAGAGGGATGGGGGACATGCCGATTCGGCCCGCTAGTCGAGCCAAGAGGCCGAGGCAGAAGACGACGGCCCCCAGTTCAACGAGGGCTAATGCGAGCGGGTCCATCCCGCTCAGCCGTTGCGAAGGATGTCGGCTGCCGAGTCAAGCCCTTCCTGGGTGCCGACCGCTACGAGCAAATCGCCGGTGTGAAGTACGACGTCGGGTGCGGGCGAGGCGACAACCTCGCCTTCGCGCATGATTGCGACGATGGAGACACCACTGCGGGTGCGGATCTGCGCCTTGCCCATGGGCTGGTTGACGAATGGCGAATCAGGAGTGATGGAGAACTGGCGGGTGACAATGCCGGGTATCTCGCGATGCTCTTCTGCCAAGCGCATGGCAATGTGCTGGCCGCCCAAGAGGTTCCCCAACGTTGACGCTTCGTCGGCAGTCAAGGGAATGGACGCCTGGCACGTGTCAGGATCGTCCCACGTCGAGACGAAAAGCTCTGTTTCGCCTTCCCGCAGCTCTACTACACCGATGCGGCGGCCCGAAGCCGTGACGAAATCCTTGCGGACCCCAAGGCCCGGGAGTTCGGTCTCATCCACGTTCATAGCTCCACCCTAAACTGTCCTGAACCGGTCCGGTACGGCCCTCGCACTTCAGCCGGTCCTTAGTAGTTAACGCTCAGGGACCACAGCTATTTCCACTTTCGCCGGCGGCTTGACCGGCAGGATCACCAGGAGGCCGGCCAGCAGGACCACCATGATTCCGAGGATGCCCCAACGTTGGGCTTCGCCCTCGGCAACCAAGGGAGAGGCGGTGGCGATGCACAGGGTGAAGAGGGTGGGGGCCAGGAAGCTGACCGCCCGCCCGGTGGTGGCGTACAAGCCGAAGAGTTCGCCGGCCTCGCCTTCCGGTGCAAGCCTGGCCAGGTAGGCCCGCGAGGACGATTGCGCAGGGCCTACGAACAGGCAAAGCAGCAGGCCGAAGACCCAGAAGGTGTTGCTCCCTGGCCATTCGTTACCGAGGAAGACGTAGTCGCCGTTGCCCAGCACCAGGATGAAGGTGCCGGCGATGAGGAGGCCGACCAAAGACAGGACGATCACGGTTTTGGGTCCGATCCTGTCATCTAGGAAGCCGCCGATGATGGCCCCGACGGCAGCGACCACGTTGCCGAAGATGGCGAAGAAGATGACTTCCTTGAGTTCGAAACCGAACGTCCCTGCAGCAATGACACCGCCGAAGGTGAACACAGCAGCGAGGCCATCGCGGAAGATTGCGCTGGAAAGCAGGAAGTAGATGGTGTGGGGGCTGGTCCGGTAGATGGCGCCGATACGGCGGATCAGTAACTTGTAGGAGGCCAGGAACCCCAAAGAAGCGGTGGCCTTCCTCGCCGGAACTTCAGGGACGGCGAACATCACTGGCAGGGCAAAGATGAAGAACCACAGCGCAGAGAAGACCGCCACGAGCCTGATGTTGAGGGAGTCCTGTGTTGAGGCACCAAACCAGTCGAAGGACGGCTGGACGAACAGTTGCAGAACCAGCAGAAGGGCTACGATTCCGCCAAGGTATCCCATGGCCCAGCCAAAGCCGCTGACCTTGCCGATGTTCTTGGGTGTGGAGATCTGGGCCAGCATGGCGTTGTAGTTGACGCCGGCGAACTCAAAGAAAACGTTGCCCAGTGCGATGAGGCAAACGCCCAGCAACAGGAACTCGGGCTGGGGAAAGACAAAGAAGCAGAGCGCAGTGAGCACGGCGGTGGCGGCTGTGTTGACCCCGAGCCACAGCTTGCGCCGGCCGCCGGCGTCCGAACGCTGCCCGGTGACCGGAGCGAGCAGGGCAATGGCCAGGCCCGCGATGGCCAGGGCAGCACCCAGCGCAGCCGAGGCAGCGTCTTCTCCGCCGAAAGCATTGGACGTGAGGTACACCGTGAAAACGAACGTGGTCATGACCGCATTGAATGCAGCCGAGCCCCAGTCCCAGGAAGCCCACGCAAGGATCTGGCCCTTCTTGGAGGCGACAGGTCCTGAGGCGAGCTCGGAGGTCGGTTGGGAGGCTTCGGGAACTGCGGCCGCGTTCATAGCTCGATGCTATAGCGGAGGGGAGAACGGCGGGCGGATGACAGACCGCTATGTGGAGAACAGGGATTGAAACGTAACCTGCAGCCCGCTTCTTTGGCGAAAAACGGTCCGTCCCCCTTGATAAACTGGCTCAACCGAACCCAACGTATGACCGCCTGCTCCAACTTTGACAATTCGTTCCTGACTTTGCGGAGAAAACAGTGATCACAGTTCTCGCCATAACCTTTGCAGCGGCAACTGTGGCGCCATTGATCTTCAGCAAACTCGGCAGGAACGCCTTCTACGTCCTGGCAGCGGTACCGGCGGCGGCCTTCATTTGGCTGGTCTTCCAGTACGGCCCTGTATATTCCGGTGGCGGCATAGAAGAAATCCTTCCGTGGATACCCAGCTTGAAACTGGAGCTGGCCTTCCGCATGGATCCGTTGGCGTGGATCATGTCCCTCCTGATCCTCGGAGTCGGTTCGCTGGTACTGGTCTATTGCGCCCGGTACTTCAAGAACAAGGACGCGGACCTCGGCGGCTTCGGCGCCCAATTGCTGGCCTTCGCCGGAGCCATGTTCGGCTTGGTGACCTCCGATGACCTCCTCATGCTGTTCATCTTCTGGGAGCTCACCACCATCCTGTCCTACCTGCTGATCGGCTACGCACGTACCCGTTTGGCAGCACGCCGCTCCGCACTGCAGGCACTGATGGTCACCACCGCTGGTGGCCTCGCTATGCTCGTTGGCCTCATCATCATGGGCCAGGCAGCGGGAACCTACCGCATCTCGGCTATTTTGGACCAAGCCCCAGCCCTCATGACCGGGCCCATGCAGGGTGCGGTGACGGCCGCCGTCGTACTTATCCTGGCCGGTGCGGTGACAAAATCGGCGCTGGTTCCATTCCACTTCTGGCTGCCGGGCGCCATGGCAGCCCCCACTCCCGTCAGTGCGTACCTGCACGCAGCGGCGATGGTGAAGGCCGGCATCTACATCGTGGCGCGCTTGGCGCCGGGCTTTTCCGAGTCGGAATTCTGGCTGCCGGTTGTCCTGGGGCTCGGGTTGGCCACCATGCTTGTGGGTGGGTACCGGGCCCTCCGGCAGACTGATATCAAGCTCATCCTGGCCTATGGCACCGTCAGCCAACTCGGCTTCCTCACCATGGTGGTGGGGCTCGGACGCCCGGATGCGGCGCTGGCCGGACTCGGGCTGCTCCTTGCCCACGGCTTGTTCAAGGCCGCGCTGTTCCTGGTGGTTGGCATCATTGACCACCAGTCAGGAACGCGCGATATCCGCAAGCTTTCCGGCGTCTTCCGCTCATCCCGCGCCCTTGGAGTAGTGGCAGCGATCGCCGCAGCGTCCATGGCCGGAGTGCCTCCTTTGGCTGGCTTCGTTGCCAAGGAATCAGTCTTCGAAGCATTCGTTCACTACGGCACGGGCAATGACGCACCTGCCTGGGGCGTCTGGATTCTGGTGGGCCTGGTGATCGGGTCCATCCTGACGTTCGCCTACAGCGCCCGGTTCATGTGGGGCGCGTTCGCCAGCAAACCGGGCGTTGACCCTACGCCGTTCAAACCCATTAAGCCCGCGTTCCTGGCCGCGCCTGCCATCTTGAGCCTGCTCACCATTGCCTACGGAGTGTGGCCGGCCCCTGTGGACACCTGGATCCAGCCTTATGCGGCGCTGTTCGCCGATAGGCCGGACGCGGTCGACGCCGGGCACCTGGCTTTGTGGCACGGCCTCACCCCTGCACTGGGGCTGACAGCGGTAACGTTCGCGGCAGGCGCTGCGATGTTCTACGGACGCAACATCGTTTCCCGGGCGCAAAGCCTGGTTCCGGACTGGATTGATGGCGACCGGGCATACCAGCACACCATCGGCGCGCTGGACGACATCGCTGTCTGGGTCACTGGCCGTACGCAGCGTGGTTCGCTCTACTTCTACTTGACGGTCATCCTCACCGTCGCCTTCGCTGTACCGCTGGCCGCCTTGATAGCGGCCAACAAGCCGCTGCCGGAAGGCATCTACTTCATCGACCCCAACTCTCCGCTGCAAATGGTTGCCGGAGCGGGAATCGTGGTGGGTGCGTTGGCCGCTGTCCGGGCCAACAAGCGTTTCCTTGCGGTCCTCATGGTGTCGGTGACGGGCTACGGCATTGCCCTCATGTTCGCTTTGCAGGGCGCTCCGGACCTGGCACTGACACAGATGCTGGTGGAGACCATCGTCCTGGTGGCGTTCGTGCTCGCCATGCGCAGCCTGCCGGCAGAGCTCCGGGACAGGACCGGTGGCAGGCTTCGGGTGATCCGCGTGATCATCGGTGCGGCATTCGGCATCACCATGATCTTCGTAGCGATTTACGCCATGGGCGCCCGCGTGGCCACCCCTGTTTCCTTGGACTTCCCCCGGCTGGCGTACGAGGGCGGTGGCGGGCTGAACGTCGTCAACGTGACCTTGGTGGACATTCGCGCCTGGGACACGTTCGGCGAAATTTCAGTCCTCGCCATCGCGGCCACGGGCGTGGCCAGCCTGATCTTCGTCCGCAGCCGCGGCGATCGGATCAAGACCTCGGAGGCCGTGCCGGAAGGCAGCGTGGGGCGCCGCACTGGCGTCGACCGTGACTCCCGGGACGGTGCCACGCTGGCCGTGGCCAAAAAGTTCACTGACGTCAGCCGCGACGCGTGGCTGGTGGCGGGCCGCACCTTGGCTCCGGAACGCCGCTCGATCATCTTCGAAGTGGTGACCAGGCTGATTTTCCACTCGATGATCGTCTTCTCCATCTACCTCCTCCTTGCCGGCCATAACCTTCCGGGCGGCGGTTTCGCCGGTGGCCTCACCGCGGGCCTCGCCCTGACCATCCGGTACCTTGCGGGCGGCCGGTTCGAGTTGAGCGAGGCTGCGACAGTCAGCGCCGGAACTCTCTTGGGGGCGGGACTCGCGACGGCGGCAGCCTCGGGCCTGGTACCGCTCTTCCTCGGCGGACAGGTGTTCCAGAGCGCGATCATCGAGTTCTGGCTGCCGGTCTTCGGAGACGTCAAGTTTGTCACCTCCACCATCTTCGACATCGGCGTGTACATCGTGGTGGTGGGCCTGGCACTCGACGTTCTCCGCAGCCTCGGTGCCGAAATCGATGAACACTTTGAGGGCCAGGGCGCGCCCCTGGCAGAGGAAGACGCCGCCGACCTTGCAGGCGAAGCCGCTGAATCCGCCGCATCCGGGAAAGGTACCGCATGAGCATCAACCTGACCCTGCTGATCGTCATGGGCGTTTTGTACGCCTGCGGCATCTACTTGCTCCTGGAGCGGAGCTTGACGCGCGTGCTGTTGGGCTTGATGTTGCTGGCCAATGCCACCAATATCCTGATCCTGACCACCGGCGGATACGCCGGATTGGCACCCTTGTTCACCAAGGAAACCAGCCCGGACGCCTATAGCGATCCTTTGCCCCAAGCTCTGATCCTCACCTCGATCGTCATTTCCTTCGCCGTGACGGCCTTCATGCTGGGCATCATCTACCGCACGTGGGTCCTGGCGCGGCAGGACGAAATCCAGGATGACCTTGAGGACCGTCGCGTAGCCAAGACGCCCAGCTTCGATGCCGAGGACGACGCCATTGTGCCCTTGGAAACCTCGGAGTTCGCCGTCACCCCTGCCACCACCTCGGACCACACCCACCCCGAAGCAACCGAAACCCCGAGCAAGGCACCGAACCAGGAAGGAGGCAGCGCGTGAATCTCGCAAACCTGTCGCCGCTAGCTGTCCTCCTGCCGATTCTGGGTGCCGCTCTTGCGTTCCTGCTGATCCGGCACCACACCGCGCAGCGTGTGGTGAGCATCGGCATCCTGAGTGCGACGCTGTTGCTCGAGTGCCTCCTGTTGATTTCCGTATGGGACGGCGGGACGACGTCGGTCACCTTGGGCGGATGGCTGCCGCCGTGGGGCGTGGTCCTGGTAGTGGACCAGTTCTCCTCGCTCATGTTGGTTGTCTCCACCGTGGTGAGCCTTGCGGTGTTGATCTACGCCACCGGTCAAGGCATGGCCGACGGCGACCAGGAAGCACCCGTCTCGATCTTCCACCCCACGTACCTGATCCTGGTGGCGGGCGTGTCCAACGCGTTCCTCACCGGTGATCTCTTCAACCTCTACGTAGGGTTCGAGATCCTGCTGACGGCGAGCTATGTGCTCATGACGTTGGGCGGCACGGGGCCGCGCATCCGTGCGGGCGTCACCTATGTGGTGGTGTCAGTGGTGTCATCCGTGTTGTTCCTCATCGCCATCGCCATGATCTACGGGGCCACGGGGACCATTACCATGGCGGACCTTGCCATCAAATTGGCGGAACTGGACCAAGGCACCCAAAACCTCCTCCACGTCATGCTGTTGGTGGCCTTCGGCATCAAGGCCGCCGTGTTCCCGCTGTCCTTCTGGCTCCCTGACTCCTACCCGACGGCACCGGCGCCGGTTACGGCCGTGTTCGCGGGCTTGCTGACCAAAGTAGGTGTCTACGCCATGGTCCGTACGGAAACGCTCTTGTTCCCCGGCGACACCCTGAATGTTCCACTCATGGTGGTGGCATTACTCACCATGGTGGTGGGCATCTTAGGTGCCCTGGCCCAAAGCGATATCAAGCGTCTGTTGTCGTTCACCCTGGTCAGCCACATCGGGTACATGGTGTTTGGCCTGGCCATGAGTTCCGTGGCAGGGTTGGGCGCCGCCGTCTTCTACGTGGCGCACCACATCACCGTGCAGACAAGCCTGTTCCTGGTCACAGGTCTCATAGAACGCAGGGGCGGCAGTTCGTCCATGGACCGGTTGGGTGGTTTGGCCAAGCTTTCCCCGTTACTGGCCTTGCTGTTCTTCGTCCCGGCCATGAACCTCGCAGGTATTCCGCCGTTCTCTGGCTTCCTGGGAAAGTTGGGCCTCCTGCAGGCCGGCGTGGATTTGGGAACACCCTTGGCCATCACGCTGGTGGTGGGTGGCGTGGTCACCAGCCTCCTGACGCTGCTGGCCATCGCCCGCGTGTGGAACAGGGCCTTCTGGCGCAAGCCCGAAGACGCTGAGTATCCGGACCCAGCTCTCCTGAATCCCCGGAACGTGGGCGTCTTGCCGCGGACCATGGTTGGTTCGACGGCGGGACTGGTAGTTTTCGGTGTCGCGCTGACGGTCTTCGCCGGTCCGCTCTTCCAGGTGGCTGACGGTTCCGCAGGAATCATGCTGGATCGTTCGGCCTATATCCACTCGGTCCTGGGCGACTCGGTCGAAGTGCCACCGCTTGGGCCGCCCGAGGAAACACAGACGGGTGATGCCAAATGAGCCGTAAGCCCATTTCGTTCCGCACCGAACTCCCGCTGCTCATTTGGTTGGTCATTGTCTGGGGCGCATTGTGGCGGGACTTCAGTCCCGGAAACCTGCTGTTCGGTGCGCTGATAGCCGTGCTGGTAGCCAAGCTGTTCTACCTTCCACCAGTGGAACTGAGCGGCAGGTTCAACATCCTGCGCGCCGTTCCCTTCGCCCTGATGTTCCTCGCCAAAATGGTGGCAGCGAGCTTCCTGGTGTTGTTCCTGGCCGTGGTCAAGGGACCCAAGGTGCGCAGCGCCGTCGTCGCCGTTCCCTTGCGCAGCCACTCGGACCTGATGGTGACGGCCACGGGGCACGTTATCTCGCTGATTCCGGGCTCGCTGGTGGTGGAGGTGGACCGGTCGACGTCCACGCTTTACCTGCACGCGCTCAATATCTACGAAGAAGCGGACATCGACAAAATTCGCGAGGAAGTCCAGATCATTGAAGCGCGGCTGATCCGGATCATGGGCACGCGCGAAGAAGTAGAAGCCCTCAACGCTGAAGTACGTCCGGGAATGGAAGGGGCAGCACGATGAAGGAGATCATCCTTGTGGTCACGGCGGTGATCCTCAGCCTGGCTGCCGCGGGCGCGATTGTCCGCATCGCGATCGGCCCTTCCCTGCTGGACCGCGTCCTGGCATCGGATGTCTTGCTGGCCATCCTGGGTGCTGCACTGGCGATCGACATGGCGATGAACAGGCACCTCAACAACCTGATGCTGCTGGTAGCCCTCGCGGTGATCGGATTCATCGGATCAGTGACCGTTGCACGTTTCGTGGCTGAACGGAGGGAACAGAACAATGAGTCCTGATGCCACCGGCGTGGATGTCGTGATCGATGCTGTCACCGCAGTTTTCCTGGTGGTGGGAGCCTTGATGTCCTTGGGTGCCGCCATCGGTTTGCTGCGATTCCCGGATCTCATGAGCCGCATGCACGCAGCCACCAAGCCCCAAGTGCTGGGACTGTTCCTCATGCTTGCTGCTATTGGCCTGCAGATGCGAACGTGGTGGGTTTGGCCGGTTCTGCTGGTGGCATGGATTTTCCAGTTGTTGACGGCACCTGTGTCCGCCCATATGGTGGGTCGCTCCGCCTACCGCACCAAACATGGCCACCGCGAGATGCTCACCAAGGACGAACTCGAGGCTGTTGTGCAACGGGCGGCTGCGGGGCAAGAACCCCGCAACGACCGCTAAAAGTCCCGGTCACACCAACGCGGGGTCGCTTTGCGTCCACTGGTTCATTCCATCAAGTGGAGGCAAAGCGACCCCGCGTTGCTGTCTGTGGTTGCGGGCTAGACGATGTCGTGCGACTTAGCGAAACGTGCAATGGCACGCTGTGTGCCACGGCTGGCCAACACCTGAATCAAGGTGCTGACGAAGGCTGAGATCAGCGCAAAAGTCAGTGCTGAACGCAAGCTCGTTTCCATGTCGTCGTTGCCCAGGGGTGGTTTGTTGCCAGTTGCCTTTTCCCACCCTTTGTTGACGAGTTTGGTGCCTACGAAGCCCGCTCCGAGGCTTACTCCGGCACCGATCAGCTTGAAGAAGAGGTTCATGCCCCCAGCCTAGCCGTCCGTGGGCCGACTCCAGAGTCAGCGCCGGCTTTCGCGCTCTTTCAGGAACGCTGCCAAGGACCCAACAGGGGCCAGCACGGGAACAACGGGGTGCTCTGCCGACCAGGCAGCATCCACGGAATCAAACTCAGCGATTTCCTTGAGCAGGTAATAGGTGGGCGGCATCAGCTTCAGGGTCCCGGCCGCTTCCGCTTCCAGGATTCCGTGTACTGGCATCCACAACGATTGCCAGGCCTCCGTGGTTTGATGCTGCGGCTCGGCTCCCGGGGAAGGCCTGGCAACGTAGAAGTAGGTGTCAAAGCGCTTCGGCATGTCCGTAGGCGTGATCCAGTTGGCCCAAGGGCGGAGATCCGCGGCACTGATGCTGAGCCCGGACTCCTCCTGGACTTCGCGGATTGCGGCGGTGAGGACCGTCCCTGCGTTGGTTTCGGCCTGCGTTGAGGTGGCGCCGGTGGCGATGGAACTCGAACGCCAGGCGGCAGTGTGGCGTTGAAGCAGGTCCGCTGGGTAGTCCCAGCCTGACTCGTCCGCAGCATCCACCCGGCCGCCCGGGAAGACCACCATTCCGGCGGCGAAGTCCATGGTGCTGACCCGGTGCTGGACGAACGCCTCTATCCCGCCCGGGGCATCACGGAGCAGGATGACACTGGCAGCAAGCCGGGGCTCGGATATGGTGCCCTCGCCGGCAGGGTGATCCTGAATGGGTAGGTCCGTCATGAAAGTGCCCCTTTGCCGCGGTCGAGTCTGCTGGATCATTCTCTCAGGTCTCGTTGTGGGGCCGGGTGTACAGGCCAAAACCGGCGCGAGGGGTGCAGAGCGGGCCCCGCAACGCACGCAACCCCACGCACGGGCCCCCCGATCGCCCGATTGTGACCACCGGCCGGCATCGGACAGTCGCCCACAACACGGGCAGGTGTAAACTGAACCAGCCCATCAGGGCAGATTTGATAACGACAGGGGAGCGCCGCCGTCGGACCTTGCAGAGATGCAGGAGACGCGAGGGCGCTGAGAGTGCGGACAGCCGCAGACCCTCGAACCTGATCCGGTTAGTACCGGCGCAAGGGAGTCGAGCTTCTCAGAGTGTCCGGATCCAGGCGGCGCAGGCCGATGGGAAATCCGGGGAGCACTTTCCCCTCCTGTAACCTCAGGAGGCAGAAAATGACCACGGTAAACGTGAAGAAGACCAGTTATAACTGGCGTGTTGTAGACATCGTTGTGGCGGCCTTGATCGCCATCGCAGGCGGCGTGATCTTCTGGGCCTGGTCCCAGGGCGCCGCTCTGGTATCCATCCCCATGAACGCGACGTATCCGCCGCTCACCGGCCTGATCGCCGGTGGCTGGATGATCCCCGCAGTCCTGGGAATGCTCATTATCCGCAAACCGGGCGCAGCGTTGTTCTGCGAAGCTGTCGCGGCCACCGGTGAGCTGATTATGGGTTCCCAATACGGCACCACCGTCCTGATTTCCGGTGTCCTGCAGGGTCTGGGCGCAGAGCTCATCTTCGCCGCCTTCCGGTACAAGAAGTTCAACCTGCCCACGGCCCTCCTCGCCGGTGCCGGTGCGGGCCTCTTCTGCGGCCTGAACGACTCCTTCCTCCCGTGGGGCTGGAACATCGCCTACGAGGCAATGGACAAACTGGCGTACATCACTTTCACCACCATCTCGGGTGCCATCATCGCCGGCGCCCTGTCCTGGGTTGCCACCCGCGGCTTGGCTAAAACCGGCGTCCTGAGCTCCTTCGCATCGCGCAAGGCCGCGTCGGAGCCCGTCTTCAGCTGATGCCCGCCACGCAGAGCGGGAACAAGAACAGCAGCCCGGTGAGGCCTGCCGCCATCTCCGCCGAGGGCTGGGGTTGGCGGCATGCCGGCAGGTCCGCTCCCGCCATACATGGGCTTGACCTCCGGATTGAACCGGGCGAGCGGGTGCTGCTGCTGGGGCCTTCGGGCGCCGGCAAGTCGACGCTGCTGCACGCCCTCGCCGGTGTGCTGGGTGACGAGGAAGACGACTCGGACGAGTCCGGTTCACTGCTGATCGACGGCGTCGCGCCCCGGGAGCAGCGTGGCCGCGCCGGGCTGATGCAGCAGGACCCGGAAACGCAAGTGGTCTTGTCGCGGGTTGGCGACGACGTTGCCTTTGGTGCCGAGAACCTTGCTGTGCCCCGGGACGAGATTTGGTCCCGCGTCCATGAAGCGCTCGACGACGTCGGGTTGCGTACCGCCGCGGGCGGCGGTTTGGCGTTGGATCACCCGACGGCGGCGCTTTCCGGGGGGCAGAAGCAGCGCCTTGCTCTGGCGGGCATTTTGGCGATGCGACCCGGCTTGGTCCTTTTGGACGAACCGACGGCCAATCTGGATCCGGCAGGCGTGCTGGAGGTACGTGACGCGGTGAAGCGTTGCCTGGACAAGACCGGCGCAACGCTGGTGGTGGTGGAGCACCGTGTGTCGGTGTGGAAGGACTTGGTGGACAGGATCGTGGTCCTGCAGCCGGGTGCCCTGGCGGCGGCGGGAACGGGCCAGGCAACGGGCGGGGTCCTTTTGGACGGCCCGCCGGACAAGGTCCTGTCCGAGGCCCGCACCCTGTTGATGGCTGCCGGCGTTTGGGTGCCGGGGTACGTACCGGCCACCCGCCAACGACGCAGCCAAGCCCATACCGCCCCACTGCTCCTTGCGGCCCAGGACCTCGCAGTTTCCCGGGAAAAGCCGCGGCGCAAGGGCTTCAAGACCATCCCGCCCGTCCCGGTTCAAACGGGAATCACCGCGCAGGTCAGGGCCGGCCAAGCACTGACCATCACTGGAGCCAACGGAGCTGGAAAGTCCACGTTCGCGCTCACGTTGGCCGGCCTTTTAGCGCCGGTGGACGGTACAGTGAGTGCCGCCGTCGAGCTTTCCAAAGGGGCCGGTATTGACCCGTTCAAGTGGAAAGCAGACCAGCTGATTTCACGGATCGGGACGGTGTTCCAGGAGCCGGAGCACCAGTTCGTCACGGGCAAGGTCCTGGACGAGCTCATGTTTGGGCCCAGGCATTTAGGCCACGGCGAAGAACGGGTGGAAGAACTGTTGGAGCGGCTGCGGCTGACGCATTTGGTGGACGCCAACCCCTACACCCTTTCCGGCGGTGAGAAGCGGCGGCTCTCGGTGGCCACCGTGCTTGCCGCGCACCCCGAAGTCCTGGTGCTCGATGAACCTACGTTCGGCCAGGACGCCAACACGTGGGCGGAGTTGGCGTCGTTCCTTTCAGAGTTGCTGGACGCCGGAACGGCTGTGGTCTCCGTGACCCACGACCAGGAATTCAGTGCAGTGCTCGGCGGAACGGAGCTGCGGCTCGGCCCGGTGCAGCACGGTGAAGCCACGCATCAGGAAGCTGGTGCAGCATGAGGGATGCACTGAACCTCCGCGGGAATCGTGCCCTGCTGACCCGAGCCAACCCCTTGGCAAAGTTCGTGTCCGTGTTTCTGATTTCCCTGGTGCTGGCCCTGTCCATCGACTGGGTATCGGCGTCCACGGCGTTGGTTGCGGAGCTGGCGTTGTTTCCGTTGGCCGGGCTTACGTTCAGGCTTCTGTGGCAGCGCGCCTGGCCGCTGATCATCGCCGCTGCGATCGGCGGCTGGAGTACCGCGATTGTGGCGGCGGACAGCGGCGCTGTACTGCTCGACGTCGGACTCTGGTCCATCAGCGAAGGTTCCCTTGAGCTGGGGCTGGGTTTCATGCTGCGCGGTTTGGCGATCGCGTTACCGGCAATCCTGCTGATGACCTGCACGGATCCCACTGATTTGGCAGATGCGCTGGCCCAGAAGGCCAAGTTGCCGCACCGCTTTGTCCTGGGATCCTTGGCTGCCATGAGGTTGGTTGGGCTCATGGCAGAGGAGTGGCAGACCATCGGCATGGCCCGCCGTGCCCGCGGAGTCGGTTCCCAGGGCAGTCCGTTCCAACGGCTGAAGGCCACGCTGGGCCAGAGCTTTGGGCTCTTGGTCCAAGCCGTGAGGAGGGCTTCGCGGCTGGCAGTCACCATGGAAGCGCGCGGCTTCGGCGGCGGTCAACGGACCTGGGCGCGCGAATCCACGTATTCGCTTCTGGACGCCTCGGTGGTCCTTGGCGGTGTGGTCATCGCTGCGGGTGCAGTCCTGACGGCACTCGGCGCTGGAACGTGGAGCTTCGTCTGGCGTTAGGGAGCCTGCTGTTCCTGGATCTCGTCGAAGCCTGCCCGGGTCAGGAATCCGAGTTGGGCTTCCTTCTCGGCAAGCTGGATGATGGGTCCCAACTCGAAGCATGTCGCCTCCAAACGGCGCAGGGCCTTGGCGTTGCGTGAGTCCGGCTCCACCACGATCCGGTCCTTGCCGGGCAGGCTGAACATGTACTTGATCAGTGCTGTGCCGAGCCTCGGCGTGAAGTGCGGGATGGGCCGGGTGGCCGGGGCCAGGAGCAAATGCATGCCAATGTCAGCCTCGCGTGCGGGGTAGGCCTCGCCCACGGGGTCGTGCAGTGGTTCGTAGGTCTGGAAAAGGGCCAGCGGTTCGCCATCAAGGACGGCCAGGAACGCGTGGTGGGTCTCCAGGGAATCAAGGAATTCGTAGATCCCCTGGACTTCTTCGCGGGAATTCTCCATCATTCCCCAAAACCTGGCGCGGGGCTGGGTGACCCATTCGAAGATGAGGTCGATGTCCTCGGCGGGAACAAGCGGAACAAGCCGCAGCGCGCCCCATCCTTCGAGGTCTTCGGAGTAGACGGTGGTACGGACAGAGAAGTCCTGGGTGGCGGTGGTCATGGCTTCCTTCGGGGCTGATGCGTGACTGATGGGATGCGGGAGCAGGATGAGTCAGGGATTGTCTTTGATCAATTCAGGCCAGTCAGTGACTACCGGGGCGAGTTCCCCTGCAGTCCAGAGCGGGAGTTGGTCGGCAAAGTGTTGGTGGCCGGGCGTACCGGAGGCACCGAAGGGCACGATCCAGCGGCTGTTGCGCCGCTCGGACAAGTCCCAGATGTAGCGGGCCACTGGACCACGGAAGCTTCGGTCGTCAACACCGGGGAGGCTCTCGGTGCAGAGCACACAGCCCGTATCTCCGCTGAGGGCCACGGTGGGTGCCGCTGACGCGAGTGGGCCGGGGAGGACATGGACGGCCAACAATGTGTGCCGGTCGCCCCAGGAGCGCAGCCCGGACTGCTTCAACGCAGCGTCCTCAAGCGCTGTGGCGGCTTCTGTATCGACGCTGATGCCGAGTTCTGAGCCTCGCACCAGCAGGGTCTCAAGCGCAAAGCCGATCCGGGATGCCACTGACAACCACGGTCCGAACAAGGGCGAGTAGCCCGTTGGCTCGTTCAAGGGGGCAAATGCGGGATGGTTTGCCAGGCGCTGGACCAATGAGCCCCGCCACTCCGCAAACACTGCGGCGTGATGGCTCCCGGCATCCATGTGGCCGTCCCACTCCAGCAGCAGCGAACGCAGTCCCGCGGCTTCCCGGGACAATTCATCAGCGTCCAGGCCTGACAACACCGACCGGAACAACGGCCACGGACCCAGGAGCGTGTCCGTATGGATAGCCTGCATGTCATTCACGGACAACGGCCCCGGAGCCGACTCTAGCAACCCACGGATGCGCAACGCCCGATGCGCGGGGGCGAACTCCATGGCCACGGCGTCGCCACCTCCCGCCGCGCGGTCGTTCGCGCTCACGGCGTACTGCTCCACCTCCGTGCGGGGCAGGATGACGTACTGACCGTCCCACTCATGACGGGCTGAAAAGGCCGGGGCAGGCAACCTCCTGTTGGCGGGATTGCGCTGCGGAACAAGACCGGCAACAAAGTGCCGCACTGCTCCGGACGTGTCCCCGGCCACCACGCTGTTGACGGGCTCCACCCAGGCGTCGAACGCCGCTTCCACCTCGGAGACGCTCCGGCTCCGAAGCAGCGGCAGGAGGGCCTCAAAACCAAGCCGCCCCTCAACGCGGGCAGGGAAGCGCAAACTCAGCGCCTCGCCGTCGGGCGCTTCAGAGATCACGGAACCTCGCGCGGTCTCGATGACCTCCACGGTGACCGGCTCACCGTCGCGGACGGTGATGGTTTGGGCACTCACGACGGCGGTTTCCCAACCTGCCGCTCCGCGCGCCTCGACGCGTTCCCCTGTGGCGTCCGTGACCCGGCGCAGTTCTTCCTCGAAGAGATCCTGGTAGTCGGCCATGGCGTTGGTGATGGCCCAAGCGGTATGCCCGGTGTGGGCGAAATGCGGGAGGCCGGGGACACCCGGGAACGCGAAACCGATGGCGTCGAAGTCCGGGCAGGCAAGCCGTATCTGCTGGTACACGCCGGGGAGTTCCATGAGGCGGTGGGGGTCGCCGGCGATCAGCGGGAGGCCGCTCGCCGTCGTCGAGCCGTGCGCGGCCCAGGCGTTGCTTCCTGACCAGACGGGAGCCTCGATGCTGAACAGGCTCACGGCGTCGTCGCCCAATGTCCGCGCGATGTGGGCCCTGAACAGTTTGTTGGGGAACGTGGAGAAGAGGATGTGATGGACCAGGAAGACGCCCAGCGGCGTCCACGGGTTCCATGGCTCCGGCGTGCAGGCGGACTCGTCGAATTCGGGGCCGCCGCGGAGTCCGTCTGCCAGCGCTTGGTTGATGCCGGCCACGTACTGTCCGCACCAACGCTGAGTCTCGGCGTCGAGGTTCTCGAAGCAGCGGCGCGCGGTGTCATCCAGCCGGGCTTGCCGTGCGAACCGGTCCCAGACCACAACGTCGGCACCCAGGACCTCAGCTGTGCGGCCCTCGGAGCGCCACCGTTCCAGCTCGATCTGCCAGGAGCGGTCAGTGGCTGCGTTCATGCCTTGGAGGAAGGCGAGATCGTCGGCGGAATCCGCCCACAAATGGGGGATTCCCCACTGATCACGGTAGGTTCCGGGGCCGCCTGCCGGGGCGGAAAGGTGCGTCGGGGCAGGCGTCATAATCTCTGGCCGCTTTCGAGCTTAGGTTAGGCTTACTTAAGCTCAAGATAAATGGCTTTGGCCCCGTTCACAAATCGTGGCCGTTCGTGAAGGAGTGTTGCTTGAAGCGCAATTGGGAAGGCGTCGTGCTCAAAGTCATGGGCGCCAAGGATTTCACGCTGGAAGTCACGGGGAAGGAAGAAATCACTCCGGACTTCCTCCGCGTGCACGTGCGCGACGGTGGACTGCTGGAGCGAAGCGGGCTGCATCCCACCATGTGGATCCGGCTGTGGTTCGATGATTCCGGAAAGGCGCATCAGCGTGCCTACACCCTGGTCAACGCTTCCCCTGCGGACGGCACATTCAGCATGGACTTCGCGATGCACCACGGGGTTGCCGCCGACTGGGCCCGCTCCGTCCAGGCCGGCGACACCATCGACGCCACCGTGCAGGGCAGTTCCTTCACGTTCCCGCAGCCCGCTCCGCGCCGGATGTGGGTAGTGGGCGATCCCGCCTCCATCCCGGCCATCAACTCGCTGCTGGACGAGCGGGAAGTTACGGCCGCGGGCTCGGCTCCGGTGACCGCCTGGCTTGAATACCAGCACGACGCCGACCCCTCGATTGAGGTGCGGACGTCAGGGTCCGACGTCGTCAGCTGGGTTCCGCGCAAACGCGACGGTGCCGCATTGGTTGACGAAGTCTGCGATGCGCTCACTGCGGAGACTGTGTCCGTGGATCACGACTTCTTCTGGATCGCCTGCGAAGCCTCCAGCACCCGCGCAATCGTGAAACACCTGCGGAAGACGCTGGGCGTGGACAAGCGCCGGATCGATGCCCTGGGATACTGGCGCGTCTAGAACAGCGCGGCGTTCGTGTCGCGGTGCCTGGCGCTACTCGCGCCAGTTGAGGAAGCCCTTTTTTCCCTCCGGCGGGGTGAGGACTACGTCCCGGCCATACTTCTTTTGTGCGTCAGCGCCGAAGAAGGCATCCGGGACGATGCGGATTGCCTTGGCTACTTTCCCGTCCTTAAGGAAGACGAACAACGCGGGGGACGCCGTGTAGCGGTTCTCCTTGGTCAGAGGCTCGCCGAAGGCTGCTTCGATGTCCTTGGCCGGCGTTCCCTCCGTTACGAAACCCGCCTGGTCCCACTCGAAGTCCGTGGCATCAGCCAGTTTCAAGGCCGTCCCGTTCTTCGCGGACTCGAGCACCTGGCTGTTGAGCTTCTCATTCGATTCGGGCATGACGGATCCTCCTAGTGAACAGGCGGCCAAGGCGCAGGCCAGGATGGCAGTGAGCAAGCCTGCGACGGCGGCGCGGCCAGCAAGGGTGGCGCGGCCAGCGACGGTGATGCGGCCAGCGGAAGTCCGCGGCCGTCGTCGGGTGTTTGATTGGCGTTGGAACCTCACGACGTAGTCCTCGACTCGTCATTGAACTCCGGATCCTCGCCCGGGGCGGGCTCGGCATTGTTGGCGTCGCCGGTCTGGTCCATGGGGACCTCGTTGGAAGGGTGGGGCAGCAGGTCCTGTCCCACCACCACAGTGTCGCCGTTGTTCACGGCTTCTTCGATCAAGTCCGCAAGCTCCTCAGCGCTGGCATCCGGGTTGGCTATGGCCACGTTGCGGCCCACCTCATTGTTGTACAGATCCATGGCTTCGCGGGGCGCGGGGTTGCCGGGGAGTTGCTCGTGCGCCGTGGCGTAGTCCTCCGCCCAGTCCGCGCCGAACTCCTTGACCATGAGTGCGTTCCAATATGCGTGACGGAAGGCATCGTTCTGGTCATCGTTGCGGTCGGCGCTGGGGAAGCGGTCGTCGGCAGTGCTGAAGGCGTCATCATGAATGTCTTTGAAGGCGTTCATCTCGAAAGGACCCAGCCCGTTGAGGAGTTCCGCTTCCTTCTCGGTGACCTCCCTTTGGTCAACCACGAAGCGCAGGGGGTCCCAGTCCCCGGGCCACATGGTGGTCTCGGCGTCGCTGACCTGGTATTCGTCCAGGATTTCCTGCGGTGTTGGCTGGTCGGGGTTCGGAATGGCCGAGGTTTTGGTGGTGGCGTCGTTCCCGGTGTTGGTGGAATTGGCGGAGCTGCTGCCGGAACCGCCCGAGCTGCTGCCGGAACTGCCTGAATCAGCACTCCCCTCCGTGGACGCGGATGACTGCTGGTTGGCATTGGTGAGCACGGACTGTGATGCCTCTTCCAGGCCTCGCGTAGTCCTCTCCAGCAACGGCCGCAGGCGGCCCTGCCAATCTGCGGCAAAACGCTTGGCATCCTGGCCCTGCCAGCCGCCGCCTTGGCCGGTCATGCCATGGCCGATCAAGGAGTCGAGTTCCCGGGCCCGGCTGGTCAGCAATGACGCACCGTTGGCCAAGGCCTTGGAGAGTGCTTTGAGTTGGTCGACGTCGGCGCCGTAGAAAGGCATGTTTCCCCCTGAGCTTTCCCTCCATGGTTTGGTATTGTCCCCCGGGCCGCAATGGGGACTTCTGCCCGGTGGCGGCTGAGGGAAAGCGTTCGCCTGCGGCGACCGGTTACCGTCGTGCTCTATATCTCACGGATCGGGTATGGTGTGACGTTTACCGCTCAAACGGCGTTTTGTGTGGGACTTCTAGCTCACCTGTGATATTTCTTGGATATGACGCAACCTACCGCTGAACACGTAGGCCTTCTGCTCCGCAACGCCCGTGGCGAAAAAGGATGGACGCAGGGGCAGTTGGCTACCGCGCTTGGAACCAGCCAGAGCGCGATCGCCCGGATGGAGCAAGGTAAACAGAATCTCAGCCTCCGGATGATCGAACGGCTTGAGGCAATATTCGGCCGATCAATCGTCAAAGTGGGCAAGCCACAGATGACCCACCTCCGGGTGGAGGGCGGCAGGACCCTGTCCGGCGAAGTGGATGTCAACAGCAGCAAGAATGCCGGCGTGGCGCTTTTGTGCGCCAGCCTCATCAACCGCGGAACCACCACGCTGCGCCGCTTGGCCCGCATCGAAGAAGTCAACAGGATTGTTGAAGTACTGACCTCCATTGGCGTCGAATGTACCTGGCTCAACGGAAGCGACCTCCGCATCCGCAGGCCCGAAGTTTTGGACCTTGGGTCCATGGACGTGGACGCCGCCCGCCGTACCCGCAGCGTCATCATGCTGCTGGGGCCGCTCCTGGACGAGACCAGTGAGTATTTGCTGCCCTACGCTGGTGGCTGCGACCTCGGAACGCGCACAGTGGAGCCGCATATGCAGGCCCTGCGCCAGTTCGGGCTTGAGGTCGAAGCGAAGTCCGGGTTCTACTCCGTAGCTGCGCCCCCGGCCGATGACCACCACCGTTCCTTCGTCCTCACCGAACGTGGCGACACCGTTACTGAGAACGCCATCATGGCCGCCGCGCACCGCGAGGGCACCACCGTGATCCGCAACGCCAGCCCCAATTACATGGTCCAGGACCTCTGCTTCTACTTGCAGGGCCTGGGCGTTGAAATCGAAGGCGTAGGCACCACCACCCTGAAGATCACTGGCCGTTCCGCCATTGATGTGGAGATCGAGTACTTCCCGTCCGAGGACCCCATCGAGGCCATGAGCCTGATCACCGCGGGCATCGTGACCAACTCCGAGGTCACCATCCGCCGGGTTCCCATCGAATTCATGGAGATCGAGCTGGCTACGTTGGAGCAGATGGGCCAGAACCTCGAAATCTCCGGCGAATACATGGCACGCAATGGCCGGACCCGTTTGGTGGACGTCACCACCAAGCCTTCCGAGCTCCGCGCGCCGCAGGACAAGATCCACCCCATGCCGTTCCCGGGCCTGAACATCGACAACCTGCCGTTCTTCGCTGTGATCGCGGGCAACGCCGAGGGCCAGACCATGATCCACGACTGGGTCTACGAGAACCGTGCCATTTACTTGACGGAACTCAACAAGCTGGGCGCCCAGGTGCAACTGCTGGATCCGCACCGGATTTACGTCAACGGACCCACTAAGTGGCGCGCTGCCGAAATCGGCTGCCCGCCTGCCCTGCGCCCTGCCGCCTGCTTGCTCCTGGCAATGCTCGCTGCCCGGGGCACGTCCGAGCTCCGCAACATCTACGTGATCGAGCGTGGCTACGAGGACCTGGCCGAGCGGTTGAACACCATCGGCGCCAAGATTGAGTACTTCCAGGACTAGGCTCCACGCTTAGCCCGCGCGCCCGTTCCCGCCATCCGCCCCAGTTCGCTCTGGTGCGGATGGCGGGAAGGTGCGGCCCTCGCTGCCCTTCCAGCCACTGTCCTCCACCGGCCTCCTGACGCAGAATGGAGCATGCGGACTTTCGGGGTCGAGGAAGAGCTGCTCATCGTCCATCCTGTGACGGGAGAGCCCCTTGCCCTCGCGGATGCGCTGCTTGCGGGCCGCCACCAACCCGCATCCGCAACGAGTCTCAGCCACGAACTCAAGCTGGAGCAGATCGAAACCCAGACCCGCCCCTGCCACAGCTACGGTGACCTTCTGCATCAGATCCGCCGCGGCCGGGCTATGGCCAACGAAGCAGCCCGGCAGCACGGAGCGCGGGTTGCCGCAATCGCTACCTCTCCGCTGGATTCGAACACCCACACCACCCCGGATCCCCGCTATGCCGCGATGCTGGATCGCTTCGGAATCATCGCCACGGAACAATTGACGTGCGGATTCCACGTGCACACCTCTGTCGAATCCCCTGAGGAAGGCGTGGTGGTGCTGGACCACATCCGGGACAAACTCGCCGTGCTCACCGCCCTCACCGCCAACTCACCCTATTGGCGCGGCCTTCCCACCGGGTTCGACAGCTACCGCACCCAGGCATGGAACCGCTGGCCCACTTCTGGACCGTCCGGCGTGTTCGGATCACTCACTGCCTACCGACGCATCGTGAATCGGCTGTTGGAAACAGGCGTGATCCTGGATGAGGGCATGATTTACTTCGACGCCCGCATCTCCCGGAACCACCCCACCGTGGAGGTCCGCGTAGCCGACGTCTGCCTGCGCGCCGAGGACGCCGCGTTGATCGCGGTACTGGTGCGGGCTTTGGTGGAGACCGCTTCCTTGGAAATGCTCGACGGCGTTGAGCCCACCGCGGTGCCCACGGCACTCCTGCGGATGGCGAGTTGGCAGGCCAGCAATGCGGGGTTGCGTGGAGATCTCTTGGACTTCGGTGATTTCCGGCCCCAGCCGGCGGCGGACGTCGTCTGGGCGCTGGTGGATTATGTGAGCCCAGTGCTGGATGACCAAGGCGAATTGGAGCTGGTCAAAGCGGGGATCTCAGACCTGTTGGAGCGGGGGAACGGCGCGGACGAGCAACGGGAAGCGGCGGTGCGTTACAACAACAGGCAGCGCGGCAGCCAGAACCAGCCGGGCAGTCCACCCACCAGCGCAGCCCTGGCCGCCGTCGTCGGGCATGCAGCGAAGGTGACGGTTCGCGGAACCTCCGCCGACGCGCACAAGGAGCCCGCGCCGATGCTGACCAGGGTCAGGAGGCCTTAGGATCGGCCGGCCGGTTCTTCCCACGCCATTAGGTAGGCGCCAGTGAGACCCTCCACCAAGTAGAAGCAGAACGGCGGGATGTCCTTTTTGGCTACCAGAATGGCGCCGTAGATAGGTGCGCTGACCGAAGCTGTGACGCCGATCCAGCGTTTTGTGGGTAAGGAAAGAAGACTCCCACCCAAGGCGGCCAACGCCACCACGTGCAACCCGGAATACGCCAGGAAGGGCGCGTTGGATCCCCGGCGATAGGCAAAACCTTCGAGGTCTGAAGCCCGCCGGGCGAGGCTGGAGACGAAGAATGGGGCGCCGGCGAGCAACGCGGCGGCGGCAGCGTAAGCCCACTTCTTCGCTTTCCCACGCGTTGCGCCGGTGTCCGGGACGGAGTGCGTACCCGGTACGGCGTCCTTTCCCGGAACGGCGCGGGCAAAGGCAGCGAATCCAACCGGCACGGCGACGGTCCCCACGGCGGTTAGGTGCTGGCCCACGATCCAGCCGCGCCGTCCGGAGGTCAGCATGCGCAGGCGTTCGGCATCGTCCGGTGTGATGTAGACGCGTGAGACCGGCGAGATTCCCACGAACCACACCACCGTGCCGGCAACGATGACCGCTCCGGCACGGCGATAGGGATGGTTCCCGCTCATGGCAGCAAGGTTAGACCTGTTTGAGGGCCTTCTCCAGATCCAGGATGAGATCGTCCACGTCTTCCAGTCCTACCGACAAGCGGACCACACCGTCGGTGAGTCCGATCGCGGCCCGGCCCTCAGGCCCCATGGCCCGGTGGGTGGTGGTGGCGGGGTGGGTGATGAGGGATTTGGAATCGCCCAGGTTGTTGGAGATGTCAATGACGCGGAGGCCATCGAGCAAGGCGAAGGCGGCCTCTTTGGCTGAGCGCCCGGCCGAAGGAGACAGCTCGAAGGTCAGCACAGTGCCGCCGGCCTTCATCTGCTTCGCGGCAAGCTCGTACTGCGGGTGGGACGTGAGCAGCGGGTACTTGACCCAGCTGATGGCAGGCTGCTGCTCGAGCCACTCCGCGATCTTCAAAGCGGATGCCGAGCTGTGGTTCACCCGCAGTCCGATGGTCTCCAAACCCTTGGTCAGCACCCAGGCGTTGAACGCGGAAAGGGAAGGGCCGGTATGGCGCATGAGTTGCTTGACGGGACCATCGATGAACTCTTTGGTGCCCAGGATCGCGCCGCCGAGGACACGGCCTTGGCCATCGATGTGCTTGGTGCCGGAGTACACGATGACGTCCGCGCCCAGCTCACCGCAGCGCTGCAGGAGGGGAGTGGCGAACACATTGTCCACCACGACAGTCGCCCCGGCAGCATGCGCCAGTTCGCTGACGGCGGCGATGTCCACGATCTCCTGCATCGGATTGGAGGGCGACTCAAAGAACACGGCGGTGGTCGGTTCCGAGAGGGCTTCGCGCCACTGCTCCAGATTCGGGCCGTCAACGAACACCGTCTCCACGCCCCAGCGGGGCAGGATCTCGTTGAGGATCACGAAGCAGGAGCCGAACAGCGAGCGCGCGGCCACCACGCGGTCGCCGGCAGCCAGCAAGGCACCCAAAGCGGTGAAGACCGCGGACATGCCGGAGGCTGTCGCAAAGCACGCCTCGGTTCCTTCGAGCAGCCGCAGCCGCTCCTGGAACGTGGCGACGGACGGGTTGCCGTAGCGGGAGTAAACGAAGCGTTCGTCCTCGCCGGTAAAGGCACGTTCGGCAGCGGCAGCCGATTCGTAGACAAAGCCGGAGTTCAGGAAAACGGGCTCGGACGTTTCCTGGAAATTGGTGCGGTCAAGGCCACCGCGAACGGCCTGGGTGTCAGGGCTCCAGCCGGCGGCGTCGGGATTGAAAGTCACTTACTCGGTCCCCAGATTCGTCGGCAGGCCACGGTTCTTCCAGCCGTTTACGGTGCGCTCACCGTAGCGGTCCGGTTCGCCTTCGAAGCCCTCAAGGACGTTGTACGCCGTGAAGCCGGCCTGTGTTGCGGCAATGGCGGCGGAGATGGAGCGCTGGCCGGAGCGGCAGATGAACACGAGCTCCACGGCGTCATCCTCGGGTGCCTGCTGCTGCAGGTCCTCGATAAAGCGGGAGTTCGGGATACCGCCAGCCAGGTTCCACTGGATGAACAGGGGATCGTTCTCGGTGGCTTTGGTGTCGGGTATGCCGATGTGGGCCCACTCGCCCTCGGTGCGCACATCCACCAGGATCGCGCCTTCTTCGAGCTTGGCCCACGCGTCCTGTGGGGTCAGGTCACCTGCGTAGCTCATGCGTGGCCCTCGAACGCTTCTTCATCGTCGTAATTCTCAAGTTGGTCCACTGCGTTGGCGACGGCGGCATCAGCATTGGCGATCGCCGCAGGCAGCACAATGGCTTGGGCCACGATGACGTCCGTGCCGTTGAAGGTGGCTGCCGGGCTGCCATGGAGCACATAGCCTTCGGCGAGGGAGTTGTGGATACGCTCGCAGAAATCGCGGTTATCCGGGCCTGTAATCAGGCGGTAGGAGAGTTTTTCTTCAGTGGGTTCAGGCATTGCTGGTGCTCCTCAGTCACGCTTGCAGTTCGAGTTGTCGATACGCCGAGTAGTCACCTGAGGCACCCCGCCGGAGAGAGGGTTGCCGACCAGCAAGTCAGGGCTTTGCGCTGGTACTCATTACTCAAGAAAAACGTAACATCCACGGGCGTCGGGCTGCACTTGCGGGCGGCTGCACCGTCGTCATGTTGCGTAATCGGAGGCTGATCCACTATCGGTCCTTGAGCTCCCGCACTGCCGCGCCGACAGTGGGGTAGAAGTGGTCCGGCGTAAAACGGGCCGCCGTGCCGAGGCGGATCAACTTGTCCTTCACGGGCCCTTTGAGCTCGGCAAACACCAGATCCACTCCTTTTCTGGCCAACCATTCGTCCAGGGTTACCAAGTCATCCAAAGCTGTGGTGTCGATCCCGGTGATCGGTTCGGCGGCAAGGATGATGTGGGTGACGGGCTCCGCGGACTCGTCCGGGGCCTCGTCGAGTTGCTCCCTCACGAAGCTCGCCAGGACCTGTCCGTTGCCGAAGAACAGGGGTGCATCAAACCGGAGGATCAAGAGCCCGGGGATGCGCTTGCCCTCGGGGTGGCGTTCAAGGTCGTGATACCCGGGAAGGCCTTCCTCTGCGCCGAGTTCGGTTCTGTACGGATCCCATGCCCTGCGGACAAAGTCCAGGAGTGCCAAGGCGATGGCCACCACGATTCCCTGGAGGACACCCACCGTCAGCACTCCCAGGAACGCAGCCAGCATCACCACGGACTCGCTGCGGCTCAGCCCCAGGAGCCGCCTGACGCCGGCAGGATCTGCGAGGGCAATGGCCGCGGCGATGACGACGGCGGCCAGGGTTGCCGACGGCAGGTACTCGGTTACTCCCGGAGCCAACAGCATGAACGCCAGTACCAGCACGGAGCCCACCACGCCTGTCATCTGGGATTTTGCGCCGGCATCCACGGCTACCGGTGTCCTGGAGGTACTGCCTGAAATGGGGAATCCACCCAGGAGGCCTGTAGCGGCATTGGCTGCTCCAAGCGCTGCCATTTCCCTGTTTCCGGAGACCTTCTTCCCTTCCTTGGCTGCCAATGTTTGAGACAACACGCCAGTGTCAGCGAAAGCCATGAGCGCGATGCCCGCGGCGGCGGGGAGCAGCATCAGGGCGTCGGCCCAGCCAATACCCCCGAGTGCGGGCATGGGCAGGCCCTGCGGCAGGACCCCGGTGACCTTCACGTCGTCGTTGAGCCCGAAGACCGCCGTCGCCACGCACGAGCCAACCACCGCCAACAGGACGCCGGGTACCTTCCACTTCAGGAGCCGGGGGATCCAGATGAGCGCCAGCGACCCCGCTCCCAACAACAGCGCGGTGATGTTGACCTCACCGCCAAGTAACCCGGTAGTGACCTTCGCGAGCTTTTGCCAGACGTCGCCGTCGGCCTCAATACCCAGAAACGCCGGGAGTTGCGAAAGGGCCACCAACAGTGCGATTCCGTTGAGGTACCCGAGCCGGATGGGTTTGGACAGCAGGCCCGTGATGGCTCCCAGTTTCAGTGCCGAGCCCGCAAGCATGAGCGCCCCGATCAACACGGCCAGCAAGCCGGCCAGCGCCACGGATTTTTCGCTGCTTCCCGCTGCCAGCGGCACAATGGCCGCGGCGATCATAGTGGCCAGGGCAGAGTCGGGTCCCAGGACCAGAATGCGGGAGGGCCCCACCACCGCATAAACCAGCAGCGGGACCACTGTTGCGTAAAGCCCGGTGACCGGGGGAAGCCCTGCTGCCTGTGCATAGGCCATCCCGGCGGGCACCAGCAAAGCAAACAGCGCAGCGCCCGCAACGAGATCGTGCCGCAGCCATTCACGCTTGTAGCCCTTGAGGGCCCAGGCGCTGGACAGTCGCTCCTTGGCGGAGGGGCGGGAGGTTGCTGCACTCATACAGCGATCATTCCCGACCCCTGCTGATTGTGGAACACGACATACGCCTTATGTGGAAAATACGGACCGTCTCCGGCCGCGTTCAATTGTGACGCCCCGGGAGCATAATTGACCCAGTACGTCCTCCTGTAACTTCGCATGAAATCAGGTCGCGGTGAACGGACAGAGCAGTTCTACACTCAAGCCCATGCTGCATTTTGGATGGTTTGTGGGCCATGGATTCGGTGTCCAGGGGTGGGGGACGCCCGGTTACGGCCTGGGCTACGACTGGAAGAAGCCAGCCCTGTACCAGGACGCAGTCCGGGCGTTCGAACAATCCGGGTTGGACCTCTTCATCATCGAGGATTCCCTCACCGTGCCGGACACGTATGGCGGATCGGCCGAAGTGTCCCTGGCTCATGCCTCCTTTGCGCCGAAACACGATCCGCTGGCGCTGGTCCCTTACCTGCTCTCCGCCACCGAGCACCTGGGAATCGTGCCGACCGTCAGCGCCTCGTTCTACCCGCCCTTCACGGCCGCCCGGCTTTTGGCGACGTTGCAGCACTTCTCCGAGGGCCAGTTGGGCTGGAACGTCGTCACGTCCGGCAGCGACCTCGCCGCCCAGAACTACGGGTTGGACCAACAGATTGAACACGACCTTAGGTATGAAAAAGCGGAGGAATTCGTCGACGTCGTCAGGCGGCTCTGGCGGAGCTGGGAACCGGGCGCGGTCCTTGAGGACGTCTCCGCAGGGGTGTTTGCCGACCACACCAAGGTGCACCCGATCAATCACCAGGGTGACTTCTTCAAGGTCCGCGGTCCACTGAACACGGCGCCGTTGCCGGAGGAACCCGTGCTGGTCCAGGCTGGTGCGTCTCCCCGGGGCAAGGCGTTCGCCGGTGGTCATGCTGATGTGGCCATTGCGTTGGCCCGTGGTGTTGACGGCATGAAGTCCTACCGTGACTCGATTCGCGCGGAGGCCGCCAAAGCCGGCAGGAACCCCGACGACGTCAAGGTGCTTTTTGTCCTGAAGCCCACCGTGGTTGGTTCTGCTGCCGAAGCCGAGGAGCTGCGTGCCCAGCGTCGTGAGCTCACCCAGCGCGATATCGACAGCCAGCTCAACTCCATCTCCTACCTCTCGGTGATCGACTTCAAGCAGTTCGACCTGGACGCACCCCTCCCGGAGCTGAGCACCAACAGCAACCAGGGGACGTTGGAACACTTCGCCAAGGCGGCGCCTCCCGGGTCCACGCTGCGCGAGATCCTGCAGGCCAGGAGCGGTGGGGCGGGGGATTCGATCATCGGCACGGTGGACGAGATTGCCGACTATCTTGAGTCGACCGGCTCCGAGGTGGGTGGTGACGGGTTCCTCTTCTCCGGCTTCGTGGACCCGGTGACAGTGCACGGTGTCCTGGATAAGCTCACCCCTGAACTGCGGCGGCGGGGCCTGTTGAGGAAGAGTTACGGCAACGGCGGGTTCCGGCAGAATCTCCTGGACTTCTGATGGTGTCTTCCGAACCGCCGACCTTGGTTATTGGAACGGCTCCGGTGCGTGCTGCCGACGTAGCACTGGCCGCCTCCAACCCTGCGTTTCACGTGGAACTCAACCACGATGCGTTGTCTTTGATCGGTCGCTCCCGCGACGTACTGGAACGCACCGCCGCCTCCGGGCAGCGGGTTTACGGACTCAATACGTTGCTCGGGTCCGGTCGGGACACCGCTGTGGAAGAGAAGTCGCTCCTGGCCTATCAGGTCCAGGTGGTCAGGTATCACAACAGCGGAGTGGGCTCGTATCTGGACCGTCCCGCTGCCCGCGCAGTGATCCTGGCCCGACTTGTCGGTTTCAGCCGCGGCGGTTCCGGTGTGCGGCCCGAAACAGCAAACTTCTATGCAGGACTCCTCAACCGCGGCGTCCTGCCCGCCATCCCGCGCGAAGGGTCGGTGGGATCGTCGGACCTCACCCAGCTGGCCGCCGTCGCCGCCGTCGCCATCGGTGAGGGCGAAGCCTTCAACGCCGACGGCACCTTGGTTCCAGGAGCCAAAGCGCTCGCCGATGCCGGCCTTCAACCCCTCGTCCTCGCGCCCGGCGAGGCGCTTGCCTTGGTGAGCGCCAACGCGTATTCCGTCGGCGCCGGTACCCTGGCGTTGCTGCAATTGCAGCAGCTGGCCCGGCTGGCCGACGTCGCGCTTTCCCTCTCGCTGGAGACCATCGCAAGGTACGACGGCGGCGGGAACCTCAGCCCGTTTTCGCCGGCCATCCAGGCGGCCAAGGCTGTAAACGGCCAGGGTGATTCCGCGGCAGCTGTGCGTCACCTGCTCAGTGGTGGCTGGTTGGAAGATGTGCGGCCC
The DNA here is from genome assembly GCF_029873575.1 of Paenarthrobacter sp. OM7. NCBI lineage: Bacteria > Bacillati > Actinomycetota > Actinomycetes > Micrococcales > Micrococcaceae > Paenarthrobacter > Paenarthrobacter sp. OM7. Next base: position 4,028,398 of record NZ_CP123579.1, on the reverse strand, counting down.
GAGGTGTCGGTGCAGGATGCATTGTCCTTCCGGGCCGCACCGCAGACGCACGGGGCGTTTCGATCCCTGGTGGCGCAGTTGAGTGCTGCGCTGGAGGTGGAACTGAATGGTCGCGGCGACAATCCGTTGGTTGATGTCGAATCCGGGCTCATGCTGTCCGGCGGGAACTTCCAGCCGATGCAGCTGGCTCTCGCATTCGAGGCCCTGAGGGTTGCGTTGGCGCACGTGGGGATTTCCAGCGAGCGGCGCATCGCCAAGTTGTATCCGCCGCAACGGGCCATCCGGGCCAAGCACTTGCAAGCAGCATCGACCCAAGCCTCGGCTGAGCAGTCCGGGGCCGGAGCGGAATTCAACCCGGCCTCCGCGCTTGCCCAAGAGGAACTGCCCGGGCTGTTGTGGTACTCCGCGGCCGGGCTGTTGGCCGAACTCAAGTTCCTGGCTGCCCCGGCCACCCTTGGCGCCCCAACCTTGTCCGCCGACGTCGAGGACCATTCAACACTGGCCCCCTTGGCCCTCCAGCAACTCGAAAGGTCGGTGGAGGTGCTGGAAAAGTTGTTGACGATCGAGGCCCTGACGGGGTCCTATCTGCTGCTCGAAGCTGGAGCTGCACAACCGCTCGGGAAGGGAACAGGCGTCGTCGTGGGTCGACTCGCTGATGTACTGGCCGACAGGCCATCAGCGCCGGATCTTGTGGAACGGGCGCGGACTGAACTGCGCGGCGCCGTGGATCAGGTTCTACTGGAGGCTGAGGAATGGGGTGGGGCGTGGTGAGTACGGCGATTCGTCGGCAAGGAGCTCACGCAGCGGCCCGGCTGCCGGACGGGTTGGACGCCTCGGTCCTGGACAAAGTGGGCAACACCCCGCTGGTGCAGCTGGATTCGCTGGGCCGTGGACTGGGCAGCGCCATCCATATCAAACTTGAGTCCGAAAACCCCGGCGGTTCCATCAAGGACCGCACCGCACTTAGCATGGTCCGGGCGGCTGAGAGGTCCGGGGAGCTGAAGCCGGGAGCCACTATCGTGGAGAGCACGTCGGGCAACACCGGGATCGGCCTGGCGCTCATCGGCCACCTGACCGGACATCCCGTGGTGGTGGTGACAGGCGACACGATCTCCGAGGAGAAGCTCGCTGCGCTGCACAACTACGGCGCCCGCGTGATCCTGACCGATTGGAATGCCCCCTCGGAATCGCCGGAGAACGCCCGGGCTGTTGCAGCGCGGATTACGGCCGAGACGCCCGGTGCCTGGCGGCCCATGCAGTTCGACAACCCCGCCAATCCCTTGGCGCACTATGAAACCACCGGACCCGAAATCTGGGAGCAGACGGGTGGCCTGGTCACGCACTTCGTCGCGGGCATCGGAACGGGCGGGACCATCAGCGGGAACGGGCGGTTCTTGAAGGAACAGGCAGCTGCCCTGCGCCCGGGCGGCCACCTGGAAGTTGTTGGCGCCGACCCCTACGGCTCTGCCTACAGCGGCGGCCGTCCCGGCGAGATCCTGGTGGACGGAGTGGGTAACTCCTGGCCGGAACCCGAGTGGCCCAAAGCTTTCGACCGTTCCATCGTGGACCGATTCCTCCGCATCCCCAACGACGAGGTTTACACCACCGTTCACCGGCTCCTCGAGGAGGAAGGGCTCGCGCTCGGCCCGTCCTCAGGGCTCGCCGTCGCCGCCGCCATTCGGGTGGCGCGCGCCGCGCCTCACGGCTCGGTGGTGGTTGCCATAGCGCCCGACGCCGGAACGAACTATATGAGCAAGGCTTTCAACCCGGTGTGGCTGGCAGAGCACGGCATCCGGCTCGCCGCCGACACTCCCGCGGCCCGCGAGTAGGACCCTCTCTCACGTCCCTCGGGTTTGGGGCGGACCCTCTCTCACGTCCCTCGGGTTTGGGGCGGACCCTCTCTCACGTCCCTCGGGTTTGGGGCGGACCCTCTCTCACCGTCGGGTGCCCGGTCCCTTTTGCGTTAAGCTCCAACCATGCCCGAACAGGAATCAAAACCACGTCTGGCCGGCTATCTGGACAAGCAGCAGCCGGACCTCTATGCGACTCTTAGCCACTACTCCCAGCAGCTCGTAGACGAAGCTGACCGGCTGGGTGTTTCACGCCGGACCCTTGAACTCATCAACTATCGCTGCTCGCAAATCAATGGGTGCGCCTTCTGCCTGGACCTTCACCATCGTCGGGCCCTGAAGTATGGCGAAACGGAGCAGCGTCTGTCATTGGTGGCTGTTTACAAGGAAGTGCAGCTCTTCGAGCCCGCGGAAGTGGTCGCGATGGAAATTGCAGAGCAGATCACCCGGATGAGTTCATCGCGGCCCAGCCCCGAGCTCTTCGAACAGGCCCGGCAGCACTACAACGACCAGCAGATCAGTGTGCTCTGCATGGCGGCCATCGGAATCAATGCCTTCAACCGCCTGTCCATTTTGAGTGAGCACCCGGTCCGCGCAGCCAAGAAGTAGGCCCGGAAAATACAGGCGCACTGAACAGGGGGGCGTGCCTCCACCACCAACTTTGGGTAGCCGGGCCTGTTCAACACCCTCCTTGCACGGCGTGTCTGGGCTCCCGGGTTTCAAACCGGGTGGTGGCGGGCGCGGAGTGTTGCGTCCCGACCCTCTTTGAGACGGAATCAGCCCCTGGTCAACCAGCAAAGGTTGTCCAGGGGCTGATCTGCGCCTAAACCAAGTCAGGACGCCACGGAACAAGGAGGCCTAGGCGTCCACTGCCTTCTTGAGCGACCGTCGTCGGCCGTACTTGAAGTAGAAGACGGCGTAGCAGGCCCCCACGAACGGAATACCGAACAGCAGCGCCGCTACCTGGTTGGGGTCGAAGGCGATACCGATCAGGGACACCACGCATAGAGCGAAGGCCAGGATCGGGACCAACGGGAACAGGGGCGCCTTGTAGGGAAGCGTGCTGAGGTCGCCACCGTTCTTGATGAAGGTCCGGCGGTAGATGAAGTGCGAGGCCACAATGGACATCCAGACACCCACGGTGGCAAAGCCGGCCACCGAGACGAGCACAAGGTAGACGGTGGCAGGTGCCACAACGCTGCTGATCAGGGAGGCCAGACCGCCAAGCATGCTCACGCAAAGCGCCACCATGGGGATGCCGCGCTTGGTGAGTTTCTTGAAGACCTGCGGCGCGTGGCCTTCGTCAGCCAACGAGAAGAGCATGCGGGCGCAGGAGAAAAGGCCGCAGTTGCCTGCGGAGAGCAGCGCCGTGATGATCACGAAGTTCATGATGTCCGCGGCGTATGGGATGCCGAGCATGGAGAAAACGGTGACGAACGGGCTTTCGTCCACGCTGACTTGTTCGTACGGAATGGTGGCTGCGATGACCACGATCGCGCCGACGAAAAAGATCATGAGCCGGATGACCGTGGTGCGCATGGCTTTGGGGATGTTCGCGCCGGGGTTGGCCGTTTCGCCCGCGGCAACGCCGATAAGTTCCGAGCCGGAGAAGGCATAGAAGACGGCCAGGCAGGTCACGAACACGCCGGTGAAACCGTTCGGGAACAGACCCTCCGGTGTGCTGAAGTTCTCGCCAAAGGAGGGGTACCCGCCCGCGGCGAGAGGGTGGAAGCCCGCCAGGGCGGCGCCACCAAGGATGATCAGGCCGACGACGGCGGCGACCTTGATGAGCGCGAACCAGAACTCCGATTCGCCAAAGACACGCGATGAAATGGCGTTGAGTGTGAACAGGACGGTGGCGAAGATGAAGCACCAGATCCAGACGTCGACGCCCGGGAACCAGCGCTGCATGAGGAGGCCGGCCGCAGTAAATTCCGAGCCCAAGGCTACGGCCCAACAAAGCCAGTAGAGCCAGGCCGTGGCGAATCCCGTGGCGGGGCCGATGGTCCTGGCGGCATAAATGTGGAAGGCACCGGAGACGGGGAACGCTACAGCGAGCTCCCCGAGGCAAGCCATCACCAGGTAGACCACCACGGCGCCGATGAGGAACGCCAGGACGGCGCCCAGCGGGCCGGCAGTGGCGATCGTGTATCCCGAACTGACGAACAGGCCTGAACCGATAACGCCGCCCATGGCGATCATGACCAGGTGCCGGGCCTCCATGGACCGGCGCAATCCTGTCTGTGAGGCCTCAGTGCGGGACTGTGCCTCGGTTGCCGATGCTTCGGCTTCTGTGGGGGAGCTGAGTCCCATATTCCCTCCGGGAAGTTAGCCAGCAAAGTCTGAAGTAGTACCAGCCGGACGTGATCCAACTAACACGAGTACAAGATTCATCACATGACGAATGACCATTTCAAGGAGGATAAGGAGCGTGATTGAACACGCCAGCGGCTCTCGGCTGAGGCTAAGAGTTCCTAATCATTAAGTCACGCGAGCGATTACTCTGCTTGTTATCTGTTAGGTTCCATGCGGAGCTCCATAAGGCGGGTCCGCAGAAATGCGACTTACTCGATTCCCGCAAACAGGTGGTTCAGCTCAGCAGTGAGCTGTTTGCGCACCTCGGGCGTGCCCACCTCTTGGCCGTTGATGTGGTTAACGGGGGCGATCAGCCGGATGCTGGAGATCAGCCAGACGGCATCGGCATCGAACAAGTCCTGCGGCTCCAAGGGGCCATAACCAAGTTCCCAGCCAGCGGCCTTCGCGGCGGCGAACAATGCGCCCTGCGAGGTGCCCGGGAGGATGCCGCTGTCAAGCTGGGGAGTGATGAGGCGACGAACCGTCCTGACGGAACCGTCGCCGTCGTCGACCGTTTCAAGGTGCGCCAGCAACACGGTGGATGTCGGGCCTTCCAGGACCCTGCCGTCAGTGGAGGTGAAGATGGCGTCATCAGCACCCTGCTTGTGGGCGTAGCGAAGTGCGGCCATGTTCACGGCGTAAGACAGCGTCTTCGCGCCCAGGAGCAGCCATGGCGCGCGCTCGCCGGCTTCAGTGTCGAAGCCACGGTCCAAAAGTACGACGTCGATGCCCGTCTGCCGCTGACGGCGGCTGCCTGCAGGTGAGGGCGAAGCCTGTACCCAGCACGTCGGGCTGGCGGCGCCTTCAACGCCACGGGTCACAATCAGCTTGACCACTACCTCGTCCTCTTCAGGCGTGGGGGCAGGGTGAACATCGCGGAATTCGTTGATGGCTGTCTCGATGGCGCGGCGCCAGACATCCTGCCCAGGAAGCGCAAGGTCCAAGGCTGCCGCAGAACTGCCCAATCGGTTCAGGTGAGCCTGAACTTTGCGGGGTCGGCCTTGCACAGCGAGGAGTGACTCGAAGACGCCGTCGCCGCGGGTGGCACCCAGATCCGTTGCCATGAGTTGCGGTTGGCTGGAGTCGGCAACGCGACCATTTTCGAAGGCGGGGTCCAGGAAAACGAGGACCGTGGGGGCAGGTGAAGTCATGGTCCCAGCTTAGTGCGGACGCACTGGAGGGGACTTTGCCGGATAGGCTGTGGTCACTGTTGTTCATGAACTGTGGGGGTTTGTCGGGTGTTCTTTCCTTTTCCGTTTGGCCAGGAGTGGACCTGGTTGCTGGGTGCTTGGGTCATTGCGGAAGTCATCATGCGCATTGTGCTGCTGGGAGTCATTCCCGGCAACCGGCGTCCCACCACCGCCATGGCTTGGCTTTTGGCTGTGTTCCTCATCCCATCCGTTGGGTTCGTCCTGTTCCTGCTCTTCGGCAACTTCAAACTGTCGCGGCGCCGGCGGGAGCAGCAGGAGGAGGTAAACCGCCGGGTTCGTGCGGTGACCTCCGATCTGGCTGATCCTGTCAGCGTCTATTCCGGGCCGGAATGGGTGAAGTCGGCGGGCGAGCTGAACCATCGGCTTGGATCGTTGCCCATGGTCGACGGCAACAAGGTGGAGTTGATCCCCGGCTACGAAGAGTCCATCAAAGCCATGGCTGAAGCAGTGAAGGGCGCCAAGAGCTACGTCAACGCCGAGTTCTACATCATGAGCAGTGATTCCGTGACGGATGAACTGCTCACTGAACTGGAGAACGCGGCTGAACGGGGTGTGACCGTCAGGCTGCTCTTCGACCACATCGGAACGTTGCGCGTCAAGGGCTACCGCCGGCTGATCCGCCGGCTCAAGGCGGGCAAGGTCCAGTGGAAGCGAATGCTGCCGCTGCTGCCTATCCACGGTCAATGGCGGCGCCCCGACCTCAGGAACCACCGCAAGATCATGGTGATCGACGGCGAGATTGCGTTCACCGGCTCGCAGAACTTGATTGAGCCTTCCTACAACAACCCCAAGCACCACAAGGTGGGCCGCAAATGGGTGGAGCTCATGTCCCGGTTGGAAGGCCCGATCGTGGCCACGCTTAACGTGGTGTTCGCCACGGACTGGCTCAGCGAAACCGACGAATCGCTGGAAGATCAGCTGCGCCTGCCCACCCAGCCGGCGCCGGGCCAGGTCACCGCCCAGGTAGTGCCGAGTGGCCCCGGGTTCGCCACCGAAAACAACCTGCGTCTGTTCAACACGCTGATTTACTCGGCGCAGCACCGGATCTCCATCTGCAGCCCGTATTTTGTCCCGGACGATTCCCTGCTGTACGCCATCACCACAGCTGCGCAGCGAGGTGTTGACGTGGAACTCTTCGTCTCCGAGAAGGGCGATCAGTTCCTGGTCCACCACGCCCAACGCTCCTACTATGAAGCCCTATTGGGAGCCGGTGTCCGAATTTACCTGTACCGGGCGCCGTACGTCCTCCACGCCAAGCACTTCACCATCGATGACGAGGTAGCCGTTCTCGGTTCCAGCAACATGGACATGCGCTCCTTCTCCCTGAACATGGAGGTCTCGGTGATGCTCCTTGGCGCCGAGACCGTGAACCTCATGCGGGCTGTAGAGTCCACGTATCGCGAGGTGTCACGTGAGCTTATGCTGGACGATTGGATGGATAGGCCCCCGCTGGCCAAGTATGTGGATAACGTGGCCAGACTGACCGCGACACTCCAGTAGTTTCAGTACAGCTGACGCCTTTAGAGGCGGTCTTAGGGGCATTGGCTGTACAAAAAATCAGCCCGGGAAGTCGGCGCCCAACGTGGACAGCACGCCGTACGCTTTGGTTCGGATCTCCTCGTACTCGTCGTCGGCTACGGAGTCAGCGGTGATGGCCCCGCCCACGCCAAGGGAGAGCGTGCTGCCGCCGTTGGCGTCAGGGTTGACCACCAAGGTACGGATCACCACGGCGAGGTCCGTGGCCGCATTCAGGGAAAAGTAGCCAATGGCGCCCGAATAAATGCCCCTGGGTCCCGACTCGAGCTGGTCCAGGATGTCCATGGTGCTGATCTTTGGCGCTCCCGTCATGGAACCGGCGGGGAAAGCCGCAGCCAAGGCTTCCGCGCGGGGTGCGCCCGGCTTCAGGTGGGCGTCGATGGTGCTGACCATTTGGTGGACGGTGGCGTAGCTTTCGATCGCGCACAAGCGGCTGACCGTCACGGAACCAGGGATGGCAAAGTGGCTGAGGTCGTTGCGCAGCAGGTCCACGATCATGATGTTCTCGGCGCGGTCCTTCAGCGACGTCTCAAGGTCGTGCCGCAAAGCTGCGTCCTCGGAGGCGTCGGATGAGCGGCCCCGGGTGCCCTTGATCGGCTCGGCGCGCATGCCGCCATCGGACAGAATCCGGAGGAAGCGTTCAGGCGACGTGCTCGCCACCACCAGTTCGCCGAACCGGAGGTAACTGGCGAACGGTGCCGGGTTCCGGCGTCGAAGGTTCAGGTAGCTGCGCCACGGGTCCAGATCCCCGGCGGGGGCTTCAAGAGTGGTGGTCAGGCAGATCTCGTACGAGTTTCCCTCGCTGATTTCGTGCTGGGAGTCCGCGATCTTGCGCTTATAGTCCGTTGCGGAGTCCCGGCTCACGAATGACGGGACGGCACCTGATGCGGCGGCGCCGGAATATTCGGCAGCAGGAGCGGAACCACCCACAGCAGCCCCGACGGCGGTGCGGGCCGCGCGCAACCACTCGTCGGCGTCGGGCGCTTCCAGGGCAAGCAGCCAGACGGTCCGTTCCCGATGGTCCAGAACCACAGCCCGTCCGGCGAAGAGCAGAGCCGCGTCCGGGGTGTGGGAGGCGACGTCATTGCCGCCGGTTTCGCGCTTGAGTTCGTAGCCGAGGTAGCCGAGCCAGCCGAGTGTGAATTGGCCGTCGTAGCCGCGGGGCGCGCGGACTGCCTTGCGGCCCCAGACAGTGTCCAGCCATCGGAAGAACGGCCCGGAAGTGGTGACCGTGGCTGTGCCCGCGGTGATGTACGTGGTCCCCGACACGTGGCGTACCGACTGTCCGTACATGCCGCTGTCGTCCGCCAGGATGCTGAAGCGGCTGCGTGCGGCGGCCTGGGACCTGCCGGCGACGGCCGAGGCGTTGGAGGAATCGAGCCAGACGGCGTTGCCGGAACGGGCATAGAGGGATTCGAAGAGCAGCGCAGCGTCAGGGACAGCTTCCAGGCGCTCGGACCGTAGTTGAAGGCCACGCCGTGCACTGAGCTCGGGTGACAAAATCGAAGCAACTGAAGGCAGATACATGAGAGCTTGCAGAACATCTTCCGGCGCATTGCCGTCGGCAAGGTTTTGCACGCGAACATCGGCGGCCCCGATGACCTGATCAGAGGAGAGCCACTCGTCCTCTTGGGCTGCCCAGCTGTCCCAGTACGGTTCGTAGGTGCTTCCGTCCCGCGCCAACGCACGACGACGGCGGTCGTCACCGGGCGCTTCCACCCACACCACGGCGTCCAGCATGGGCCGGGCAGCGTCCGCCGCAGCGCCAACGCCCTCAACAATCACGATCTCGGCGGGCAGCGTGACGTTCAGTCCGCCGTCGTAATGCCGTTCCCAGTCCCAGCTGGTCCACTCCGCGGCCTGGCCGGAGCTGAGCGGCGTCAGGACTGTGCCGACGTAGCGCTCAATGCCGGGCATAAGACCGTTCCAGCCGGGGTAGATGTCCTCCAAGTGGAACAGCGAAACCTTGTGGTGCTGCCGCAACCGTGCCGCCAGTTCGACGGCCAGTGTGGTTTTTCCTGCACCGGACCTGCCGTCAACAGCGATGATCACGGGTGCAGGGGTCATGTCATAGAGGTTACCTGCTGGTGGTCGTTGTCAGCGGCGGCCTCCGCGGAGGCGATCGCTGCTTTGACGTACTCCACTATTCCGGGGATGGCGGCTTTGATGAGCGTCCAGGTGTTGTCGAAGTCGGTGTGGCCGCCGTACCAGGGGTCTTCTATGCCCAGGTCCAGGGAGCTGCGCCCTTCCATGCGGGGATCGAAGCTGCGGAACATTCGCACTTTTTCGAGTGAAGCGCGGTCCGGCGCTCCTTCTTGGAGCCAGCCGAAATGGTCAACGTCCAGCGCGAGGATCAGGTCCCGTTCCGCGAACCATTCATGCCGCCATTTGCGGGCTACGTGGTCCTCGGAAGCGATGTGCTGGGCTGTGAGGACGCGGGCGGCGCGGGGGTCGATCGGATTCCCCACCTCGTACCCTGTGGTGCCCGCGGAGTCCACCGCTACGAGCTGGCCGAGCCCTTCCGCGTCGAAGGCTTCGGTGAGCATGAGGGCTGCCATGGGCGAGCGGCAGATGTTTCCCGTGCAGACCGTGATGATGCGGTATGGGCTCGTCGTTGAGTACATTCTGCAAGCATGATTGATGGCACCCCTTCTTGGCTAGGGGCCACTTCACAACTAAGTCACTTTTTGTGTCAAAGCTGTCACAGAGTCCGCGGAACGTGCCTGGGTGATGAGGGCCGGATCAGCGTTGGAGGCTTCGGCAGCCAGCGCTGCAGCGGCCAGGTAAACGGTGCGTACGACGGCGGCGCGTCGCCTTTGCGCGCGGCCGGGGTCATTGCCGGCCATCAGTCCATCGAGTGCCGGCAGTACGGGTGCGGCGTCGCAGAGGCTCACGATGGTGATGAGCAGGTCTCCGGCGTCTTCCCTGGAGATGCCGGGGAGGGCGGCGATGGTGCTGTTGACCTTCGATGCGCAGTTGGCCATCCGCTTCGGCAGCCCAACAACCTCCGCGCCGCGTTCCAGACCTTCCCAGAACAGGAGGCGTGGTGCCGTTGCGTCTTTCTGGTGGTGGTCGAAGAGTCGGCCGGCGTAGTCTGCCATGGCCTCTGGCCCGTTGCCTTCGATGGGTACTTCATCCATGAGGGAGCTCAGGGCGGTGACGATCACGGCGTCGAAAAGCGCATTCTTATTGCCGAAGTACTGGTATATCCGCTCTTTGTTGACCCCGGCTTCTGCGGCAATGCGGTCGATGCGGGCTCCTGCAAGTCCGCGCGCGCAAAACTCGGACGTGGCTGCTTGGAGCAGCAGTCCCTTGGTTCGCTCTGTGTCCCACGCCATAGGGTCATATTACCAGTTTCCAACTGAATGGTTGTAATTGTGGGCGAGTGGGGATAGTGTGATCCCAAGCCAAAAGCAACCGTTTAGTTGGAGAATGCCATGACCACCCAAACAACCTCCCAAACCGCCGTAGAACCCACAGCGTCGACGGCCCGCCCGCAGGGACCATCCGTTCACATGCGGGCGCTTATTACCTGGCTCGCCATCTTCCCGCTGGTGTCCATCGGCATGCTGCTCCTCGGCCCCATCATGGAGCCACTGCACCCGGTCCTTCGCGCGCTGCTGCTCACGGCACTCGTGGTTCCCGCTGCTGTTTACGTCGTGGTTCCCCGGCTGATGGCCGGCCATGGCGCACTGTCCCGCAAGGCAGTGGAGCGCTCAGCACAACGGGCAGCCCGCAAGTCCGCCTAGATCAAGTAGGTAACAGCACATGTTCCACTGAGGGCTCAGTGGAACATGTGCTGTTACTCAGTTGGGTACGACGCTGGGACTAAGCGTCCCGCAGTTGCTCGACGTCGGCGATCCCCGGGTACGCGGCCTGCGTGCCCTTCCTGGTTGCAGCCAACGCGGCGGCAACCGAGGCGAAGGCTGCGGCATCGGCGAGGGTTTCCCCGGCCGCCAGACGCGCGGCGACAGCGCCCGTGAAGGCGTCTCCGGCACCCGTGGTGTCAATCGCTGAAACACGTGTCGGGGCAATGCGGGTGATCTGGTCTTCAGTTCCACCCGCCAACGAATCCAGCACCACGGAGCCATGAGCGCCGAGGGTCACCAGGACCCGCTGCAGACCGCGGTCCGCGAACTGGCTCCGGACCGGCTCCCACGCTTCGGTTTCTGCCGCGGCGTCCGGAATGTCCGCTTCGGCGCCAAGGAACAACGACGCCTCGTGGGCATTGACCAACAACACGTCGCTCAAGCCAGCCAGGACTTCCGGTACCTCCGCGTAAGGCGAGAGGTTGAGCAGAACGGTTGCGCCGGCGTCGTGCCCTGCTTGGGCTGCGGCGGTCACCGTATCGATTCCCACTTCCAGGCAGAGGCACACAACAGCCGCATCCTGGAAGGCGTCCGGCGTGACGTCGGAGGGCCTGAGGGTGCCGTTGGCGCCGGCCGAGATGATGATGCTGTTCTCACCGCTCGCGTCCACCGAAATGACGGCTACGCCGGTGGCGACGTCGGAGCGTCGGACGCGTGACACGTCCACTCCGGCGCTGGCTGTCGAATCCAGGAGCATGGTGCCGTTGGGGTCCTCGCCTACGGCGCCGATCAGGCTGACCTGTCCGCCGAGCTTGCTGGCAGCCACCGCCTGGTTGGCACTCTTGCCGCCCGGATTCACCGCGAAACCATTGCCGTGAACTGTCTCGCCGGGTTGGGGGAGACGGTCGCAGTAGATGGTGAGGTCTGCGTTCAGGGAGCCGACGACGACGATTCCCGCCTTGGGTGCGCTGGTCATGCGGTCACCGTCTGGTCCTCGGTCACTTCTGCGTCCACGGGCTTGGGGATCAACAGTGAGGCGGCGAAGGCAGCGAGGGTGATGGCCAGGCCCACCACCACAACGGTCAGGTACGAAGCCTTGGGATCATTGAGCGATGCCGTGGCCACCAGGACCGCCGGGAGGACAAGGAAGCTCAGCCCGGCGCCGAGGTTAAAGGCGCCCGCGTTCATGCCCGGCAGGAAGCCCGGGTTGCCCTGCGGCGAGAGGACCACGCCCAATCCGTTCAGCATGATGTTGACCGTACCGGCGTACATGATGCCCAGCAAGGCTGTGCCCACGATCATCATGGGAAGGTTGTTCAGGCCGAGGAACGCGATGATGGCCAACGCCACCAGGCTGCCCAGCAGGCCGATGCGCAAGACCTTGGTGTAGCCGAGGACGGGCGCCAGGCGGCCGCTGATCGGGCCGAACAGCCAACCCAGCAGGGCGTACGGGGTGAGGATGATCAGCGACATCTCGGTGGGACCCACGCCGAAGCCCGGATCTGCAGCCTGAACGTAGGCGGGGACGATGCCGTTGATGACTGCGAAAATCCCCGTCATCGTCAAGGTGGTAGTCAGCAGGGGTGCCCAGGTGGAGCGGTGGCGCAGGTGCACGGTTTCCACCATGGGCTGCTTGGCGCGCTTCTCCACAGTCCAGAAGGCGAAGAACGCGACGGCGGCGATCACCGTGAGCACGATCGCGAGAGTCAGCGTCCCGGCGTCGAATGCTGTGGCCAGCTTGGCGCCCTCGTTCAGAGCCGTCAGCAGTGCACCCACGGCGATGACGATGAAGAACACGCCCAGCCAGTCCATGGTGGTGCCGGCGGCAGGCTTGCTTTCACCGGCAAGGACGGCGATCAGGACGGTAGCCACCAAGGCCAGTGCAACCATGAGCCAGAAGATGCTGCGGAAGCCGAAGTTCTCGGCGAAGTAGCCGCCCACGAACGAGTCGACGCCGGCCACGCCGCCGTTGACTGCTGTGATGAGGCCCATGAGCGTGCCGTACTTGCGGGGGTTGCTGACTGCTGAGCGGAGCATGATCAGGCACAGCGGAACCGTGGGGCCGCTGACGCCCTGAATGATGCGGCCCACGAAGAGCCACGTGACGTCCGGGGCCATCGCTGCGATGACCGAACCAACAGCCATCAGGAGCATCATGCCGACCAGGATCTTCTTGCGGCCCACGATGTCGCTCAGGCGCGGGAGGAACAGCGAGAAGAGCGCTGCGGCCGTGAAGAACCACGTCTGGGACAGGCCGATGGTGGCCTGGTCCGTGTTGAGTTCGTTGCCCATGGTGACCAGGGCAGGGCTAAGCATGGAGGCGTTGAGCTGGAAAGCCACGCAGGCCGCCAGCAACGCAACCATGAGGGCTGTGACGTTGCCGCGGGTGGACTTGGATTCGATTGCGGGGGAGGACATTACTTTGCCTCTCCTGCCAGGATGGCCTCTGCGGTGGCGTTTACGTCAGCGGTGGCGGCAGCGACGGCGTCGTGCGTTGGTTCTCCGATCCGTTCAATCGCATCGGTGACCAGATCCCAGAACTTCTTGTGGTCGAGGTCGACGGCGACCGACGTGTGGCAGTCCTCGGGGGCCGGTGCGCGGAAGTCGGCAACGGTCATGCCAAGAGTGAGCTTGCCCTGGAGCTCGATGTCCACGGGGACCTTGCGGGTGGTCATGACGGTGGGGTCGATGACGTAGGCCACGGCGCAGGGGTCGTGGACCGGTGGGAAATCGAAGCCCTGGGCGTCCTTGTAGGTCTTCTGGAAGAAGTCCATGAGCTCCATGACGAACTTGGCCGGCTTGGTGCCGATCTTAGCTATACGGTTCACCACCTCGTCCGTGGCCAGCGCCTGGTGGGTGAGATCGAGGCCGACCATCACCACGGGCCACTGTTCGTTGAAAACGATGTGTGCGGCTTCGGGGTCGATGATGATGTTGAATTCCGCCACGGCGCTCCAGTTGCCCACGTGGTAGCCGCCGCCCATGAGGACAACTTCCTTCACGCGCTCCACGATGCGCGGTTCCTTGCGGGCGGCCATCGCAATGTTGGTAAGGCCCGCGGTGGGGACCAACGTGACCGTGCCCGGCTCGTGTGCCATGACAGTTTCAATGATGAGGTCGACGGCGTGGCGCGGGTCCAGCTCGATGATGGACTCGGGCTGCTCCGGGCCGTCCATACCGGAATCGCCGTGGATGCTGGGGGCCGTTTCGATGGTGCGGACCAACGGGCGGTCGCAACCGGCGGCGAAAGGGACGCCGGTGATGCCGGCAATGGTGGCTACCGAGAGGGCGTTCCGGGTGACCTTTTCCAGGGTCTGATTGCCCACCACCGTCGTTACGGCCAGCAGTTCGATGTCCGGATTGCCGTGCGCCAGCAGCAACGCCACGGCGTCGTCATGGCCAGGGTCGCAGTCAAGAATGATCTTCTTGCGTGCTGGTGTCATGGTGTTGGGATCCACGTTTCTCTCCACGTCATTGGGGCCTGCCTGGAACTTGCCCGGGGCAGGGCGCTTAGCATTCAGGGGAATTCTGGCACTGCTTTGTGGGCTACGTCAAACGCTTAACGTTGTGCCGGGGTTCGCTGCTGTCCTCGCAACGTCAAGCGCTTGATGCCTTCTCGCAGGTCAACGCGGTATGGGACCGATACGATCGATGCATGGAATCCCTGGATCGGCGCCAAGGCAGCGCGCCCCGCTCACCTCGCGTGACGGCTGCGATGGTAGCCGCCCGTGCGGGCGTTTCGACGGCGACCGTCTCCCTGGTGGCGAACGGAAAAACCCAGGGGCGCGTCTCTGAGGACAACATCTCCAGGGTCCGCTTGGCTATTTCCGAACTCGGCTACGTGGTGGACAGCATCGGCAGTTCCCTGGCCCGCGGGGTCAGTTCGATTGTCATTTTGGTGACTCCGGACGTTTCCAACCCCTTCTTCGCCAACGTGATCGCCGGGGTGCGGGAATCCTTGGGGTCCCAGTACCAGTTGCTGCTTTCCGTGACCGACGCTGGTGAGTCGCCCCAGGCTGACGATGTCCGCAAACTTCTGGCACTGCGCCCTGCCGGTTTGCTGGTGGGGGCGCCCAGTGCAGAGTTCCTGGAAGATCTGTCCGCGGCCGGCCCGTTGGTCCTGTTGGATGCACCCGGCCTTGAGTCCTACGCGCCTTCCGTGAACCTTGACGTTGCCCAGGGCGCGCGGGAACTTGCCCGGCATTTGGCGTCTTCCGGTCATACCCGCGCCGCCTACGTGGATGGCGTGACGGGAACAACCACGTTCCAGTTGCGCCGCGAAGCCTTTCTTGCGGAGGCTGCTTCGTGCGGACTTTCCGTGGCCCCTGGCCATGTCATCAGCACCCCGATCGACGTCGGTGCTGCCGCCGCCGCGTTCGCCGACGTCTGGCCGGAGTGGCAGCGCGAGGGGGTCACCGCCGTCGTCTGCGGGACGGACACGCACGCTTATGGCGTTCTGCAGGAAGCTCGGGTGGAAGGTGTCCGGATCCCGGAGCAGCTGGCTGTGGCAGGGTTTGATGACTTGCCCTATTCGGCAACCAGCAACCCCAGCCTCACCAGCGTGCACCTGCCGGCAACGCCCTTGGGCCGTAAAGCGGGGGAGCAGCTGCGGGGCCTGATGGAAGGCCTGCCGCTGGACGAAACCCACGTGACGCTCGAGAGCTCGCTGGTGGTTCGGGGATCTACGTCTTAGCCAGGGGAGAGCGGGCGAAGCTGTCCTTCCGAGACGGGGTTTGACACGGTGAAGTAGATCTGTGGAGCGGTCATATCGCCCCAATCTTCCTTTTTCACTCGCACCAGGGACGGAGTGACTTCCGCTATCCGGACGCGCAGCCAGTCGCCGTCGTCGAGCAGCAACTCGTGCGGATCGGCGAGGTAGCGGAGGCCGAGGTCATCGAGTGTTTCTTCGGCAGTGAACCAATCCACAACGTCCGTGCGCGGGCGTCCCAGCAGGTCAATTGCTACGAATCCGTCGTCAACGGGCTTCATCCACCCCACGTGCTCGCCATCGTCTGTGCGTCGGTGTTCGATCCAGTCCGGCTCCATGGCCTCGACGGTAGCACCAAGCGTTGTCGCCGTGGCTAGTGGATGACTGCCAGCAAGATGCCGACAAGGACGAACAGGCAGCCAAAGATGCGGTTCAAAATTGTTTGGCCGCGTTGGTCGTGGGTGAACCGCTGGAAGGAACGCGCAGCCAGGGCGAAGAAGAACCACATCACCAGAATGTCGATAACCAGGACAGTGGCGGTCAGCACGGCATATTGCTGGAGCAACGGCTGGTCCGGCCTGATGAACTGCGGCATGAACGCCAGGAAAAAGACGATTGCCTTGGGGTTCAGCAGGTTCACCCAAATGCCTCGCTGGAACATGGACAAGGCCGACTCGTTCTTTTGGCTGTCCACCTTCTCTTTGTCCAGGTCAGGCTTGTGCAGGAACTGCCGGATGCCGAGGTACACAAGGTACGCGGCGCCCGCGTAACGAATGACGTTGAAGATGACGGGAGAGTTGGAAACCAGCACGCCGACGCCCAAGGCAACAATGACGATGTGGATGACCAGAGCCACCTGTTGTCCGAGAATGCCCCAGATGGAACGACGGAAGCCGGAATTGAGCGAGTTGCTCATGGTGAAGATGGCTCCGGCGCCGGGAGTGAAACTGATCAGGGTGCCGGCACCAACCAGAGCCAGCCAAAGTGAAAACTGCACACCTCAGCTTATGCCGGTGAGGTGGGCTCTTCCGACCCGTTGCTTCCTGACCTCTTTTGGCGGCTGACAAGGCCTAATGCACCCGGAATGGGTTGTTTTCCGAGCTCCCGCGGATCAAAGAGGGTCAGGAAGCAACGCCGTAGGGCAAACTGGTGCCGTGAGCGGAATCCCGTGGGTGCTGCACGTCGATCTGGACCAGTTCATTGCCGCTGTCGAGATACTCCGGCGGCCCGAGCTCGCGGGCAAACCGATCATCGTCGGTGGCCGGGGTGACCCCACGGAACGGGCTGTGGTGTCCACCGCATCTTACGAAGCCAGAGCGTTCGGCGTCGGCTCGGGGATGCCGCTCAGGATCGCTGCCCGGAAAGTGCCCGACGCCATCATCCTGCCGGTAGATCAAGAGGCATATCTGGCGGCCTCGGACGTAGTGATGACCACACTGCGCGCCCAGCCGGGAGCCACGGTTCAAGTGCTCGGCTGGGATGAGGCTTTTGTCGGCGTCGAAACTGACGACCCGGACGCATATGCCCGGCAGATCCAGGCCGCCGTCCTCGAGCAAACCCAGCTGCATTGCAGTGTGGGCATCGGTGACACGTTGGTCCGCGCCAAGAATGCCACGGATTTTGGCAAGCCCGCAGGAATTTTCAGGCTGACCAAGGAGAACTGGCTCGACGTCATGGGTGAAATGCCCACCAAGGAATTGTGGGGCGTCGGGAGCAAGGTGTCACAACGGCTGGCGAAGCACGGAATCACCACGGTGGCAGAGCTCGCCGCAACCGACCCCCAGACCCTGGTCCCGGAGTTTGGCCCCAAAATGGGCCCTTGGTACGCGCAGTTGGGTCGCGGTGAGGGCTCCAGCGAAGTGGATGACACTCCGTGGGTCGCCCGCGCCCATGGCCGCGAGACCACGTTCCAGCAGGACCTCACAGAGCCCACCCAGATCAGCGACGCCATCAAGGAACTGACCGCCCGCGTCCTGGAAGACGTCGCAGCGGAGGGGCGCCCCGTGATTGGGCTGACGTTGAAAGTCCGCTACGCACCGTTCTTCACCAAGACCTACGCCAGGAAGATTCCTGAGACGTTCGACAGGGAAGAAGTCCTCGCGCAGGCCTTGGACCTCACCGGAAAAATGGAGCCGGACCGTCCCATCCGGCTCCTCGGACTGCGTGCAGAAATGTCCATGCCCGAGGAAGCCCGTAAGGGACACACGCCGACGCGCAGCGGCTGGTAGCAGCCAGCGCCCGACGGCGGCCCAGCAACTACCAGCGCGGGTGGATCGCTTCGCGGAAGTACCGGTCGTAGATGTCCCGGACACCGTCCGTGAGCCCGGCCCCCACAGCCTGCAAACCACCGGCTTCGGCATTTGCCGCTGCCTGCGAAGCGGAGCGCGCACCGGGAATGACCGATGTGACGCCATCCTGGGCGATGACCCAGGCGAGGGCCGCCTGGGCGGTGCTGACGCCGTCGGGCACTAATCCGCTGAACTCCTGCGCCGCCTTGACGCCCGTTGCGAAATCGACGCCGGAGAAGGTCTCGCCGACGTCGAAGGAAGAGCCGTCGCGATTGTAATTGCGGTGGTCGTTCTCAGGGAACTCGGTGTCCGGCGTGTACTTCCCGGACAGCAGACCGGAGGCCAGCGGCACCCTGGCAATAATGCCAACGCCCCCTTCCTTGGCTGCGGGCAGCACCTCATCCAGCGGTTTCAAGCGGAAGGCATTGAGGATGATCTGCACGGAAGCGGTGTTCCCGCGCCTGATGGCTTCGAGTGCCTCATCCGTGCGCTCGACGCTGACGCCGTAGTTGCGGATGGCGCCCTCGCTGACCAAGGTGTCCAGTGCATCGTAGACTTCGTCGCTGCTGTACACGGACGTGGGAGGGCAGTGCAATTGAACGAGGTCCAGGGTGTCCTGCTGCAGGTTGCGCCGAGAGCGGTCGGTCCAGGCCCGGAAGTTCTCCAGAGTGTAATTCCCGTGGACTTGATCCACCCGACGGCCCATCTTGGTGGCGACCGTGATGTCCAGGTTCGGATTGGCGCGAAGGAAGCGGCCAATGAACTGCTCACTGCGGCCGTCACCGTAGACGTCTGCGGTGTCGAAGAAGTTGACGCCGCCTTGTACGGAGGCTTCCAGGACGGCAAAGGCGTCTTCTTCGGTGACTGAACCCCAGTCGGCTCCGAGTTGCCAGGTTCCCAGTCCCACGGTGGAGACGGATCGGCCGGTCTTGCCAAGTATGCGCTGTTCCATGGGTTCGACTATATGGGCTTAATGCTCGTCCATCCGCGCTGCTTTCCCCATTAAGTACTTTCGTTCCTGCAGGCTTCCGGTCTTCTTGGCGGCCGAGAGGTAGGCCGCGCGGGCCTCACTGTACGAGCCGGCCATCTCCAGGAAGTGGCCCCGCACGGCGTCCAAGCGGTGCGTCCGACCCAGCGCCCTATCCAGTCCGACCAACAATTCCAGGCCAGCGACCGGCCCATGCACCCTGGCCACAGCTACCGCGCGATTCAGTGTGACCACGGGACTGGGTGCGACGGCGTCAAGGACTGTGTAGAGGGCTAGAATCTGTGGCCAGTCAGTCTCTTCGTCTGAGGCGGCCTCTGCGTGAACGGCAGCGATGGCCGCCTGAAGTTGATATGGCCCGGCCGCCCCACGCCCCAGCACGGAGGACAACAGCGCGATGCCCTCCTCCATCTGTTCCCGATTCCAAAGGCTTCGGTCCTGCTCGGCCAGTGGCACCGGTGTTCCGTCCGGCAGAGCACGCGCCGCCCGCCGGGAATCCGTGAGCAGCATCAGCGCCAGCAGGCCGCTCGCCTCAAGCTCATGTGGTGCGGCGCCCACCAGCAGGCGTGTCACCCGGATCGCTTCCGTGGTGAGGTCCTCGCGCCGGAGGGATGGACCGGAACTTGCCGCGTAACCTTCGTTGAAGATCAGGTAAAGGACATGAAGTACGACGCCGAGCCTCGCCTTCCGCTCGGAGGCCGGCGGCATGCTGAACGTGGCTCCCGCCTTTTGGATCCCCTGTTTCGCGCGGCTGATGCGCTGTCCCATGGTCGCTTCCGGGACCAGGAAGGCCGAGGCGATTTCCGCCGTCGTGAGTCCTCCAACTGCGCGAAGCGTCAAGGCGAGTTGCGATGGTGCGGACAGGGCTGGATGGCAGCACAGGAACATGAGGGTAAGGGTGTCGTCTGCCTCCAGGACTGGACCTGCTTGGAAATCGATGGCTGTGGCGCGTTCCTCCCGGACGCGCCGGGCGCTTTCGCTCCGCCAGATGTCCACTAAACGGCGGCTTGCGACGGCGATCAACCAGGCCCGCGGGTTGTCCGGCAAGGCCGTTGGCCACTGCAGGGAGGCTTCAAGGAGTGCTTCCTGGACGGCGTCCTCGCACACATCGAACTGGCCGTGAGTCCTCGCCAGCACGCCGAGGACCTGCGGAGCCAAGGTGCGCAGCAGGTCCTCGATTCGTGCTTCCGGTGAAGGTTCGGTCAAACGCTAGACCTCCGGCGGTCCGTTCGGGATGGCGCGAAGCTCAACTACCTGCGCGTACTTCACAATGCTTGAACAGATTTCCACCGCGCGCTCCTCGCTCGCGACATCAACCACCCAGTAGCCCACCAGTGATTCCTTGGACTCGGCGTAGGGGCCGTCGGTGGTGATGACGCCGTCCGGGGTCTGCTTGACGAGTTTCGCGGTGCTGCCGTCGGCCAGCCCGGCGTTGAAAACGAGCTCACCGGACTCGGTCAGGTCCTTATCGATCTGGATCATGAACCCGATCATTTCCTTGATCCACTCCGGATCGGCAGTCGCCATCATGCCCTCGGCAGACCCGAACATCATGATCATGTATTTCATCTCAAACTCCTTGTGAGGGGCGCCCATTGTGGGTGCCTTCACTCATGGGTCGGAACTGCGGTGGACTTTTCTACATGGCTCGGGAATTTTTTTCAAAAGTTTCAGGCCCGCGCAATGACCTCGCCGTTGGGGATGAGGAAGTACCCGTCGTCGGTGGCTCCCCAGCGGTGCCAGCCCGCGGCGATCCGGGCGAGGTCTGCTTCGTTGGCGAAACCGTACTCCAACGCCTGCTCGGCAAATGCGGAATGCAGCACCCGCTCGCTCCAGACCCGGGATTGCCAGGCGCGCTGCTGCGCCGTGGCGTAGAGCCAGTTGCTGCTGGTGGGAGCCACCTGGGTGAATCCAGCCTGCTGGGCCCACGAAACCAGGCGTCGGCCGGCGTCGGGTTCTGCTCCGTTGCGGCGGGCGATCTTCTGGTAGAGCTCCATCCAGTCGTCGAGCTCCGGAACTTCCGGGTACCAGCTCATGCCGTGGAAATCAGCGTCGCGCACGGCAACGATCGCACCGGGCTTGGCCACCCGCCGCATCTCGCGCAAGGCGGCCACGGGGTCGGTGAGGTGCTGGAGGACTTGGTGGGCATGGACGAGGTCGAAGGACTCGTCCTCGAAGTCGAGATCGTAGATGTTGCCGGTCCGGAAGGTCACGTTGTCAACGCCACGCTCAGTGGCCAGCTCGGTGGCCTGGGCAACGATATCCGGCGAACGGTCCAAACCGATCACTTGCCCTGGCGCAACGAGCCCGGCGAAATCGCAGGTGATGCTCCCCGGTCCGCACCCGACGTCGAGTACTGAAGTCCCGGCGGTGAGATGGGGAATCACAAACGCGGCCGAATTCTCGACCGTCCGTGAGGCGTGGGCCCGGACAACCGACTCGTGGTGTCCGTGGGTATAGACATCTTCAGGCTGCTGCGCGTTCATAGGGAAACGCTACAACTTGGAAGGTGGATTTAGGTGGAGCGCGGCGCCTCGGGTTGGGATGCTTCCTCGCGCGCGGCGAGGGTTGCTTCCACCATGTCCGTCATGAAGCGGGTGACAAGCTCCAGTTCCTCGGAGCTGTAGGCAGCCATGGCCTTGCCCATGCGGATGGCCAGTGGCATGAACATGGCGCTTCCGTCCCGATACGCCTTGGGTGTCATCTGCAGCTGGACCTGCCGGCGGTCCGTGCCGAGCCGTTCGCGCACCACGTGCCCGGAGGCATGCAGGCGATCAACCAAGGCCGTGGTGGCGGGGGAGCTGAGCCGGAGTTCGGCGCGGAGAACACCCGGCGTGACCACTTTGCCGGCCGCGGAGTGGCGCATGATGACGGCGAGTGCGTTGAGGTCCGTACGGTGCATGTCGTTCCGGCCACCTGCTGCGTCAACGTAGTGGTTGGCTTCGAGGGTGAAGTCCTGGAGAAGCCGCACCAGTTCCTGGGGGGCTGCGTTCTCGGGGCGCGTGGCTGGTGTGTCCGACATATCCGCCCTCCTGCCAGCGTTTGTCTGGTGATTACTGCCTTCCGGATATTACTCCCAGCAGTGAAGGATTTTGGCATCCGATGGAGCCAACCCTTGGAATAGTTCCATCATAGAGATAATCTGTGATGGAATAAAGGCAACAAGCATCCCCACAGAAGAAGGACTCATGAACTCGCGGAAAGTACCTTTCTGGCTGCGCTGGCTGATCCCCGTGGTGCTGGTCATCACGTGGCTCGGCATCGCCGGCATTGGCGGCCCTACCTTCGGGCGGCTGGAAGAAGTTTCCTCCAACGACCAGGCCTCGTTCCTCCCCGCAGGCGCCGAAGCCACGGAAGCGGGCGACTGGCAGGCCAAGTTCCGGGACTCTGAAGAGATCCCCGCCGTGGTCATCGTTGAGAGCGATGCTGCGTTCACCCCGGCCCAACTGGGCGAAGCAGCCCAGCTGAAAGCCGACATTGAGGCACTCAAACTGGGGAGTGCCGTCGTCGGGCCCATTCCTTCGGAAGACGGCAAAGCCGTCCAGTTCATCGTTCCGATGGCGTCCTCTGATGAACTCCGCGAAAAAGTCCAGGAACTGCGCGACGTCGTCCAGCCCGGAGCGCCCGACGGCATGAAGGCCTTTGTTACAGGACCCGCGGGCCTGACCGCCGACCTCGTCAACGCTTTCGGCGGGATCGACGGCATCCTGCTCCTGGTTGCCTTGGGAGCCGTGTTCGTGATCCTGCTGCTGGTGTACCGCTCGGTGGTGCTGCCACTGGCGGTGCTGTTCACCTCGGTCTTTGCACTGTGTGCGGCTATTTTGCTGGTGTTCGGCATGGCCAAGGCTGGCTGGATCCAGCTCAACGGCCAAAGCCAAGGCATTCTGTCCATTCTGGTGATCGGTGCGGCTACCGACTACGCGCTGTTGTACGTGGCCCGGTTCCGGGAGGCGCTGACCCATACCGCCAACCGAACGCACGCCGTGATCACGGCGTGGAAGGCATCGTTTGAGCCGATCCTCGCTTCCGGGGCCACCGTGATCATCGCGCTGCTCTGCCTGCTGTTCTCCGATCTGAATTCGAACAAGGCGCTGGGCCCGGTGGCCGCCGCTGGCATCCTTTGCTCTTTGTTCGCTGCGCTCACGCTCCTGCCCGCGCTGATGGCATTGCTTGGCCGTGCAGCCTTCTGGCCCTTCCGGCCCAAGCTGCTGCCCGACGACGAACGCGAACCTGAGATTGTCACGGGACTTGAAGGGCAAAAGGGACTGTGGCGCGCCACGGGTCGTCTGGTCTCCAAGCGGCCGCGCGTTGTGTGGGTGGCTTCAGTGTTCCTGCTCCTTGCGGCCTCCACCGGCCTGATGCAGTTGAAGGCCAACGGTGTTCCTCAAACGGACGTCATTCTCTCCGCTTCCGACGCAGTGGACGGACAGGAAGCATTGGCCCGCCACTTCGACGCCGGCAGCGGCAGCCCTGCCGTCGTGGTAGCCTCCGAGGGTTCCGCCCAGCAGGTGCTGGACAAGGTCAAAGCCGCCGACGGCGTGGGCGACGCCTACCTGCTGGCCGACGGAAACGTGCCCATCACCGGCGCTCCCGGTGCTCCTGCTGACCCGGCCGTGCGCGAGGGCAGGGTCCTGATCAATGCGACGCTGAACTCGGCCGCGGACTCCATCGAAGCGGAAGAGGCGGTGAAGTCGCTGCGGGTGGCTGTCAAGGAAGTTGACGCAGACGCGTTGGTGGGTGGAGTCACGGCCACCGCCCTGGACACGAACACCACGGCGCAGCGCGACCTTGTGGTCATCATCCCGATTGTGCTGATCGTCATCCTGTTCATCCTGATGCTCCTGCTGCGATCCGTAGTGGCGCCGGTCTTGCTGGTGCTGTCCGTGGTGCTTTCCTACGGCGCCGCCATGGGTGTCTCGGCGTGGGTGTTCAACGGGGTCTTCGGATTCTCGGGTGCCGATGCCACGGTGCCGTTGTTCGGCTTCGTGTTCCTGGTGGCACTGGGCGTGGACTACAACATCTTCCTGATGAGCCGTGTCCGCGAAGAGTCGTTGAAGCATGGGACCCGCCCGGGAATCCTGCGGGGGCTGGCTGTTACTGGTGGTGTCATCACGTCCGCCGGCGTGGTCTTGGCCGCTACCTTCGCGGCCCTTGGGGTCATCCCCATCATGTTCCTGGTGCAGCTCGCCTTTATCGTGGCGTTCGGTGTGTTGCTGGATACCGTGTTGGTCCGGTCTTTGCTGGTACCTGCCCTCGCGTACGACATCGGCAGCAAGATCTGGTGGCCGAGCAAGCTGGGGCGTTCGGCTTCGGCGGCCCCGGTTGAGCTTCGCGAGGAAGAGGCACCGGTGGGTCGCTAGGTGTTAGCCGTCCAGCGGCGAGCGGCGCTCCAGCAGCAGGGTGTCGCGCCATTGTCCGGCGGCGGGTTCGGTGCTCATGCGAGCAATACGGTTCCCGCCGCCCGACGGTGGCAAAAAAGGTGGCCTGATGGTCAACGGCGCCCCGCGGGCACCTTGTTCTGTTTCTGTTTGTCCCCCGACCGGCGTACCTTTTTGCGCTTACGACGCCGTTTCTCCTGGCTGCTGAATGGTGGCCGGGGTGTGCCCCGAAGCGGGCCGCTCCAATAATGCCCTCCCAAGAGGACACCAGCCAGGGCACCGTACGTCCACACGAACGGAAGAGCCATCTGGCTGGTATTGCTTCCCAGGAATGCCAGCAAAAAGAACTCCACCGGGATGATCAAAAGGAGTGCGTTCCTGGTAGCGGCCGATGGTGGAAACCGGAACAACGCCCAGCCGCAGATCAAGGCGCCTGCCAAAACGGCGCCGACTGCCGCCGTCGGGCTCTGGAAGATGAAGTGGGCAAGGCCGGCCCCCATCAAGACGGCCGCGCAGGATCCATTAATTAGCGCCTGACGCCGGCCTCCAACGGATTCCTTGCCGGCTTCGATGCTTCCACTGGGTTTCTTCCCCGCCGGACTCCTTCTTCCTGACCACGGGTATCCACTTGCAATTCCCCCGGCGATGACACCCAAGAACCACGATGCGGCGGCAGGAATCCTTAGACCGTCTTCAAACGAAAGCGCTGAATAGGATGCCAAGGGCAATGCACAGAGCATCAGCATGGAAGCGCGCGATGACTGGGGCAGTACCCGAAATAGGAGAAAGGTGTAAGTCGCCCCTGGGGCGAAGAACAAGGATGCCCCAAGCAAGGTGCTGTGGGCCATCCACACAAAGGTGGCCAAAATGACCGCGATCATTCCGCCGTAGAGGATCCGTGGATCCCACTGTTTTGACTTCTTCTTCACGTCAGCATTTCCCCCGGTATCAAGGGTAGATCAGACGGTGACGGTGTTCCGTTCCCGGTAACCGTCCGCGGCGTAAACACCCAGAACGCGGACCTCGGTAGTGAAGAACTCCAGTTCTTCCAAGGCCCGGCGGAGACGGGCGTCTTCGGGGTGGCCTTCGACGTCGGAGAGGAACATGGTGGCAGCGAACTCGTCGCCCACCATGTAGCTTTCCAGCCGTGTCATGTTGAGGCCATTGGTCGCAAAGCCACCAAGTGCTTTGTACAGGGCCGAGGGAACGTTGCGGACCCGGAAGACGAAACTGGTGATCGCAGGGCCGGGCAGCTCTTCCTTGGTAGGGAGCTCGCGTTCCCGGGCCAGGACAACAAAGCGGGTGGTGTTGGTGGGATCGTCCTCGACGCCGGAAGCCAGGACTTCGAGACCGTACAGGCCAGCGGCGAGAGGCGGAGCCAGGGACAGCTTGTGGGGATCATTCCAGTCCCGGACCTCACGGGCTGATCCTGCAGTATCACCGGCGATGACGGGCTTCAGGCCCGCTTCCCGGATGATCCTGCGGCACTGCCCCAGAGCGTGGATGTGGCTGTGAACTTCGGTAGCTCCCTCGATGGTGCTGCCCGGAATGCCCAAAAGGTCGAAGCGGATCGGTAGGAAGTACTCGCCAACGATCTGCAGCTTGGACTGCGGGAGCAGGACATGGATATCGGCCACACGCCCGGCGATGGAGTTTTCAATGGGAATCATGGCCAGATCGACTTCCCCGGTGGACACCAGCTCGAAGGCGTCCTCAAAACTGGCGCAAGGCACGCTCTCGAGTTCAGGGAACATTTCCTTGCACGCGAGATCCGAGTTAGCTCCGGGCTCGCCTTGGTACGCAATCTTCTGGGCCATGATGCTCATGGTTACACGCTGAGCGCCCGGCCTCCCAACCGCGTCCACCCTGTGACTGTACAAGTGGGTGCCACCGACCCTAGGTTCGCAAGAAGGATTGGGGGCGGCCGATGACGACTGCGACAGCGTTCAGAAGTAGCGCAACAAACACTGTCAGCGAACAGCGGGTTGCAAGGTTTGCGGGCACGACGATCGGCCTGTTCACGCTCTTTTGGGCCATCCTGCTGGCAGGACCACCGGGACAGAACGTGCTGGCATCAGAGCCGTGGCAGCTCGCGTCCCATGGGTTGAGCCTTCTGGCCAGCGCGGAGCACTGGGAAAGCAAAAGTAGGTGACAGATAACGTCACTATGAGGGCTCATTACGACGTTATCTGTCACCTACTTGGGTAAGCGCAGCGGGGGTTAGCCGTTGATGACCTGCGGGACCCCCAGTGCCTTTAGGCCCTCGGCTCCGAACTCCAAGCCGTAGCCGGACTGCTTCGCACCGCCGAACGGGACGCGGGGATCCACGGCTCCGTGCTTGTTGATCCACACGGTGCCGGCCTGGATGCGGGATGCTACTTCGCGCGCGGCACCCAGGTCTGAGGACCAGACCGAGGCGCCGAGTCCGACGTCGAGCGCGTTCGCCTTGGCGACTGCCTCATCAACGGTGCTGTATTTGATGATCGGCAGGGCCGGACCGAACTGTTCCTCGGCGACGAGCGGGTTGTCGTTGTCGATGTCCGCCACGAGAGTGGTCGGGTAGAAGTTGCCCGGCTGGTCGGCGTCGGGGTTGCCGCCGATCAGCACCCGGGCACCGGAATCGCGAGCGGCTTCCACCAAGCGGGACACGATGTCGTATTGCTGCCGGTTCTGCAGTGGGCCCAGAACGTTGTTCTCATCCAGGCCGTTACCCATGGGCATGGCCTGAGCCACGGCGACAAGTTCGGAGCACACGGCGTCGTACTGGGATTCGTGGACGTACAGGCGCTTCAGTGCCGCACAGGTTTGGCCGGTGTTGATGAACGCACCCCAGAACAGGCCCTCAGCAATCGCCTTGGGGTCGGAGTCCGGAAGGACGATGCCGGCGTCGTTGCCACCGAGTTCCAGCGTGAGCCTCTTGACCGTGTCGGCCGACGATCGAATGATCGCCTTGCCCGTGGCGGTGGAGCCGGTGAACATGACCTTGCCGATCGCGTCGTGCGAGGCCAGCGCTTCACCGACGTCGCGGCCACCGGAGACCACGGACAGCAGGCCCTCGGGCAGCTCCTCGTTGATGATCGAGGCCAGCGCCAGCACGGACAGCGGAGTGTATTCGGACGGTTTGACCACCACGGCGTTGCCCATGCGCAGGGCCGGTGCGATCTGCCAGACGGTGATCATCATGGGCCAGTTCCATGGCCCAATGGCACCCACGACGCCGATGGGCCGGTAATGCAGTTCAGCGTGGGTCTCGCCGTCGTCCACCACTGTTTCAGGGTCGAGCGGGGTAGCGGCGGTGGCGCGGAGCCAGGCGGCGCAGGCGCCGACTTCGAAGCGGGCGTTCGGACCGTTCAGCGGCTTGCCTTGCTCGCGGGAGAGCAGTTGGGCGAGTTCTTCCGCGGAGCGTTCGACGGCGTCGGCTGCTTTCATGAGCGCAGCTGACCTGGCGTCGTGGCCCAGGGCAGCCCAGGCAGGTTGCGCTGCCGTGGCGGCGGTGATGGCTGCTTCAAGATCCTGGACGGTGTGCACGGGGGCTTCGCCAACGGCTTCACCCGTAGCAGGGTCAAGGATGGTGCGGCTGTTCTGGCCGTTGGCCGGGGTGATCGAGGCCAGCAGGGCGTCGTAAGTCTCCATTGGTACTCCGCTCGGGTAGTAAGTCTTGGCGGCCGGTGAGGCGCGCGCCGGTGTTTCCAGTGTGGTCGGCGTCACGCAGTTGGGCCTTGTCTATGCACGAACAGCCATTGACGGGAAGCGAACGCTTTCCGTGCGTGCCGCCGTGCCCGATAATCGAGCTTGTGACTCTTGCTTCCCTTGCGGCCTTCGCCGGTCTCTGCCTCGTCCTGTCCGTCACTCCCGGTCCGGACACATTCCTCGTGCTGCGGATCGCGCTGAACCGGCCCAGCGCTGGTATCGCTGCGGCTGCAGGGTCTGCCGTTGGTGCGATTGCCTGGGCTGCGTTGGTGGGCGTCGGTCTGGCCGCCATCCTGGAGCAGTCCGCGGAATTGTTCCGTTGGGTCAAGATCGCCGGCGGCCTGTACTTGCTGTATTTGGGCGTCTCTTCATTCATCAAATCCCGGAAAGCGGCAAAAGCAGGTGCCGACGGTTCTGCACCGGAGGCGGCCCTCCCGTACAGCAGGCTTTCCGCGCTGGGGGCAGGGGCACTGTCCACGCTCCTCAACCCCAAGGTCGGCTTGTTCTACCTGGCCGTGGTCCCGCAGTTCATCCCGCACGGCGGCGACACCATGGGTACCTCGCTTATCCTCGGCGTCGTGGTGGCCGTTATCGCCTTCGCCTATCTTTCGATGATCGCCGTCGTGGCCTTCAAGGCGATGCGGTGGCTCAAACGACCCAAGGTGAGCACCGTCGTCGAGCGTGTCAGCAGCGGTGTGATTGCCGGTCTTGGCGTCGGCGTGGTGGCCTCGGGCGCCACCAGTTAGCTGGCAAGCAGCGCGAGGTAGTTATCCAACTGCCCCGCAAGATCCTGCGAGAAATGTTCAGCAGGGGACAACGCCACAACAATCTGCGCCCCCAGCATCATGTTCAGCAAGTGGTCAGCGACGGCGGCGTCCCCGATGGGGGCTTTGATCTCACCGGCCGCGCGGGCTGCTGCGGTGTGCGCGGTGATGGTGGTGTGCCACTGGCTCATGGACTCGCTGTGGAGCGCAGCCATGTCAGCGTCGTTGAGCGCCTTCTGCCAGAACGGAATCACAATCCGGGCCTCGTTGACGCGTTCCTCATCCAGGGGCAGGACTTCAGCGCAGAACGCGCGAAGCGCAGCGACGCCTGACAGCCCCTCGGTCATGGTGGCGATGCGCTGGTTGGTGCGGTTGAAGACGTGCCCGAAAGCGGATGTCAGCAGCAGGTCCTTGGTGGGGAAGTAGGGCTTGAGGGCGCCGTTGGCGAAGCCTGCTTCCTCGGCAATCTCCCGCATGGTGGCACCTTCCATGCCGAGCCTTGCGATGATCCGCCACGTTGCGTCAACCAGTTCGAGGCGTCGTTGATCGTGGTCCACAATCTTTGGCACTGAGTGGGCTCCCGGAAAAATATTTGGCAGAAAGGTCTTGTGACCCATCTTACGTTTTGGTTATTCTCTACACCTATAGAAAATAAATCCTGACCCATCATAGGTCCCGGAACACTAGGCAGCCATGACGCCCACAGCAACTGAGACAGTAAACCAGTACGGCCTGGCAACAGGGGCCGAAATCTCCCAAGTGCAGGGGATTCTCCAAGCCGCCGGCCTCCTTGGTGACGGACACCGGATCGCCTACCTTGGGCTGGTGGACCCTTCCCGCGGTGCCAGTGAGGAGGACCGCCGATTCCGCGTCTTCATCCACGACATCTCGGGCGGAGCTCCCACGGACGTCCTTGTTTCGGTGACCCGCGGCGAGCTGGTGTCCGCCAAGGAACTGGACACCAAGGTTTCCGGCGAACTGCCCGTGCTCGAAGAAGAATTCGAGGTTGTCGAGACGCTCCTCGCTACTGATGAGCGCTGGCTGACCGCGCTGGCAGCCCGGGACCTGGACGTTGAAAAGGTCCGCGTGGCTCCGCTGTCCGCGGGCGTCTTTGAGTACGCCGAAGAGAAAGGCCGCCGCATCCTCCGCGGTCTTGCGTTTGTGCAGGACTTCCCGGAGGACAGCGCCTGGGCCCACCCCGTGGACGGCCTGGTGGCTTACGTGGATGTGGTCAACAAGGAAGTCACCCAGGTCATCGATCTTGGGGTGATGCCCATCCCCGCGGAGCACGGGAATTACACGGATCCCGAACTGACGGGCCCGCTTCGCACCACGCAGAAGCCCATCAGCATCACCCAGCCTGAGGGTCCGAGCTTCACGGTCACGGATGGGAACCACGTGGAGTGGGAGAAATGGAGCGTGGACGTCGGCTTCGATGTCCGGGAAGGAGTTGTCCTCCACAACCTGTCGTTCAAGGATGGCGACAAGAAGCGCCCCATCATCAACCGTGCCTCGATCGCCGAGATGGTGGTTCCGTACGGCGATCCCTCTCCCATCCGGTCCTGGCAGAACTACTTCGACACC
Source organism: Paenarthrobacter sp. OM7 (assembly GCF_029873575.1). NCBI lineage: Bacteria > Bacillati > Actinomycetota > Actinomycetes > Micrococcales > Micrococcaceae > Paenarthrobacter > Paenarthrobacter sp. OM7. Next base: position 3,998,240 of record NZ_CP123579.1, on the reverse strand, counting down.
GGCGAGTACCTGGTGGGCCAGTACGCCAACTCCCTGGAACTCGGTTGCGATTGCCTGGGTGACATCACCTACTTGAGCCCGGTCATCAGCGACGCTTTCGGCAACCCCCGGGAAATCCGCAACGCCATCTGCATGCACGAGGAAGACTGGGGCATCCTCTCCAAGCACTCCGACCTCTGGTCCGGCATCAACTACACCCGCCGCAACCGCCGCTTGGTGATCTCCTTCTTCACCACCATCGGCAACTACGATTACGGCTTCTACTGGTACCTCTACCTGGACGGCACCATCGAATTCGAAGCCAAGGCCACCGGCGTCGTGTTTACCAGCGCCTTCCCGGAGGGCGGTTCGGACAACATCTCCCAGCTCGCTCCCGGCCTCGGTGCCCCTTTCCATCAGCACCTCTTCAGCGCCCGGCTGGATATGGCCATTGATGGCTTCACCAACCGTGTGGAGGAAGAAGACGTGGTCCGGCAGGCCATGGGCGAGGGCAACGAGCGCGGCAATGCGTTCTCCCGCAAACGCACCGTCCTCACCAAAGAGTCCGAGGCCGTCCGCGAAGCCGACGCACGCGCGGGCCGCACCTGGATCATTTCCAACCCTGAATCGAAGAACCGCCTCGGCGAACCCGTCGGCTACAAACTCCACGCCGAGAACCAGCCCACGCTGCTGGCCGACCCCGGTTCCTCCATAGCGAAGCGCGCGGCCTTCGCCACCAAGGACGTATGGGTCACCCGCTACGCCGACGAGGAACGCTACCCCACGGGCGACTTCGTGAACCAACACTCCGGCGGTGCCGGTTTGCCGGCCTACGTTGCCCAGGATCGCGACATCGACGGCCAGGACATCGTCCTCTGGCACACGTTCGGCCTCACGCACTTCCCCCGCGTGGAGGACTGGCCGATCATGCCCGTGGACACCGTCGGCTTCAAACTGCGCCCCGAAGGGTTCTTCGACCGCAGCCCGGTGTTGGACGTACCGGCCAGTGCCTCGGGTTCGAGCTGCCACGCCGAGGCCGCCGCTTCCGCCGAAGAACACGGCAAGCCCGCCGGGCACTGTCACTAAAGCGCATCTGGACACCCATAATGGCAATCGTCGCGGGACAGGTCCGGGCATCCGGGCCTGTCCTGCACCCCCGGATGTGCGCGGCCCTCACGGCTGTCTCTTGCCTGGTGCACCTGTGGCTCGCCGTCTCGGGACACCACGACGCCTGGTTGGGCATCCTCATGATCGGGTTGGCGGCGGTCTGCGTCCCGTGTACGGTCCACATTTGGCGGCACAGCAGAGTGGGCGCACTCCATCAAGTGACCATGTCCGCTGTGGCCATGGTGGGACTTCACGCTGTCCTGCTCTTCGGAGCAGGCGGTGCCGGCCACGCCCACGGCGGCAGGCCGTCGTCGAACGTTGGTGACACGTCCGGCACAGTTGTTTCCTCCGGCTCTGCCGGGTTGTTGCTGGTCATCGGACTGGAAATCACGACGGCGTTACTCGCCGCCACGCTGGTAGCACGCCTGCGGCGCCGGGCAGCTGTGGCGTCCTGACCCTGTTTGCCGGAGTGGCCGCGGGAACTCAACCAGAGCAGGTTGAGAACACTCAACGCGGAATCCAAAGAAGGTCAGGAAGCAACGCCTGAGCTACCCGTCCAGCGAGACCCGCGTCAGCTTGTCCGGGTTGGACACCTGACGCAGCTCACGGATGCTGCCATCCGGGGCGGTGTCGATCACCAGGATGTCGGAGCGGCCATGATGCCTGAGCACCAGGGCCGCATCGCTGTTGATCTCGATGACCCAAGCACGTACCGGCTGCGCAGGATCGAAAACTGCCGCCTTGCCGAGGATGCCAGCAAAAAACCGCGCAATCCTGGCCGCCCCGAACAGCGGGTTCATGGCGCTCTTGACCTTGCCGCCGCCGTCGGCCCAGAGGACGGCGTCCCGATCCAGCATGGCGACAACCGTGTCGATTTCACCCTGCTCGATGGCATGAACCAGCTTCTCCAAGGCCGCGCGATCCTTGGGCCGGGGAGCGGGGGCTTCAGGATCGATCTCCAGGCGACGTTCGGCCCGTGAAATCATCTGGCGGATGGCGGCAGGGGATTTTTCCAGGATGTCCGCAATTTCCGGGGCGGACATTGCGAAGGCCCGGTGCAACACGAGCGCCGCCCTGGCCTCAGGCGCCAATTGTTCGGCCAGATGCAGCAGGGTCAAGGACAGGAGCTCGCGGTTGGCTATGGTTTCTTCCGGAAGTTTGGACACATCCACTGGTTCGGGCAGCCAAGGCCCGGTGTACTCCTCGCGCACTGCGGCGAGTTGCCGTACCCGATCAACAGAGCGCCGCACACACACCGTTGTCAGCCACGCCGGCCAGGAATCCACGCCGGCCGCTTCGGATTTGCGTTCCCGCTGCACGGCGTCGATCGCCACCTCGGAAACCACGTCCTCCGCATGCCCGAAGTCGCCCAGCATTCGGTAAGCGATTCCGAGGAGGCGATTCCGTTCGCTCTGCCACGCCGACGTGGCTGACACCGCAAGAGTCATGCTGCCAACGCTACCTTTCAGACGATCGGGTTCTTCTCATCTACCGGCGGTTCCATCTGCGTGCTGACGGCAATCCTGTTCCACACATTGATGGTGGAGATGGCGAGAATCAGGCCGCCCATCTGGCTGTCGTCGAAGTGGGTGGCAGCAGCGTTCCAAATCTCGTCCGTGACTGTCTCCGGGCCCAGCTGGGTTACGGCATCCGTCAGGGCAAGTACGGCCTGTTCGCGGGCGTCGAAGAACACTTTCGAATGCTGCCAAGCCGCCACGGCATGCAGCTTCCTCTCCGGAATTCCGCGCTTCCGGCCGTCCGTGGCGTGCATGTCCACACAGAAGCCGCAGCCGTTGAGTATGGAGGCGCGGAGCTTGATCAGTTCATACAGATCTGGATCGACTGACTTGCGGGCATAGCCTTCCAGCCCGATGACGGCGGCGTAGCCGAGTTTGTTGCTGCGGCCGATATTGATGCGGGTCATGCTGACGTCCCTTCAGAGATGGTGCCTTACATCAGGGATGTCGGATGCTGGACCGAAAGTGTGACAGCTGCGGCACATTGTTAGAGTCGATCGATGCGCGCCGTAGTTTTTGATGAGGTCCGGACCCAGCCCGACGTCAGGGAAGTAGCCAAGCCCCAGGCTCCCGTTGGAGGCGTGGTGGTGAAAGTGCTGGCGACAGGCATGTGCCGCAGCGACTGGCACGCTTGGGCCGGCCACGATGACATCGCAATGCCCCACGTGCCGGGTCACGAGCTCGCCGGTGTAATCGACGCGGTCGGGGAAGGCGTCCAGCATTGGAAGGTGGGCGACCGTGTCACCGTGCCCTTCGTCTGCGGATGTGGCACGTGCGAATGGTGCTTGGCCGGCGATGCCCAGGTTTGCCCGGACCAGCAGCAGCCCGGTTTCACCCATTGGGGTTCCTTCGCCGAATTTGTGGCCCTGCACGCCGCCGACAGCAACCTGGTTGCCATTCCTGACAGCATTGAATATACGACGGCGGCAAGCCTCGGTTGCCGCTTCGCCACGGCATACCGAGCGTTGGCAGCCCGTGCGCAGGTGAAAGCCGGTGAATGGGTCACTGTGGTTGGCGCGGGCGGTGTGGGGTTGAGCGCTGTGATGATCGCCAAGGCCATGGGCGCACGAGTGATTGCCGTGGACCGGAACCCCGAGGCTCTGACCGTCGCTGCACGCTTGGGCGCCGAACATACTGTCCTCGCTGATGGTACGGATATTCCGGCCGCAATCAATGCCCTTTCCGGCGGAGGCAGCCACGTGGCGGTGGACGCCGTCGGAAGTGAACAGACCTGCGCCGACGCGATCCTCAGCCTCCGCAGACGAGGCCGGCATGTGCAGATCGGCTTGTTGCCGTCCATCGACGGCAACCCGCAAGTGCCCATGGCCCGTGTGATCGGTTGGGAACTGGACCTCTTGGGCAGCCACGGCATGGCTGCGGTGGATTATCCGGGCATGATGTCGCTCATTGAACAGGGTGCCCTCCAGCCGCAGATGCTCATCGAACGCACCATTGGCTTGGAAGAAGCTGCTGCACTGCTGCCGGGCTTCGACAAGGCCAACCCTGCCGGCATGACCATGGTGGACCCTGCCCTTTAACTGCTTCCGGAGCAAGTAAGTGGCAGCAGAGCGCTCAGAACGGCCCTAACTGCGACTTACTTGGGTGCGTCCGCAGGGCGGTTCCGGTAGGCGGCGAGGAAATGGTCGATCCGGCGCACTGCTTCCTCGATGTCCTCCACGGCGGGCAGGATCACGAAGCGGAAATGGTCCGGCGTGGGCCAGTTGAAGGCGGTGCCGTGTGAGACCAGGATCTTCTGCTCCTGCAGGAGTTGGAGGACAAACTTCTCGTCGCTCTCAATGGGGTAGATCTCCGGATCCAGCTTCGGGAAAAGGTACATGGCGCCGGCTGCCGGAACGCAGCTGACGCCCGGGATCGCGGTGAGGAGTTTCCATGCCAGATCCCGCTGATCGCGGAGCCGGCCGCCGGGACGAATGAGCGCTTCGATGCTTTGGTATCCACCCAGGCAGGTTTGGATGGCGTGCTGGGCTGGGACATTGGCGCACAATCGCAGCGAGGCCAGCAGCTCCAAGGATTCCCGATAGGCCGCGGTGGCCGTCAACGGGCCGGTGACGGCAACCCAACCTGCCCGGTATCCGGGCATGCGGTACGCCTTGGACAACCCGCTGAACGTCAGGACGCAGACGTCGTCAGCAACAGCCGCCGTATGAATATGCGGTGCGTCCACGTACCGGATCTTCTCGTAGATCTCATCCGAGAACAGGACAAGGTCATGCTTCCTGGCAAGCGCGGCGAACTGCTCCAGAATGTGGCGCGGATAGACGGCGCCGGTGGGGTTGTTCGGGTTGATGATGACGATGCCCTTGGTGCGGGGGGTGATCTTGGCTTCGACGTCGGACATGTCCGGCCACCAGTTCTCATCCTCATCGCACAGGTAGTGCACGGGGTTGCCGCCGGTGAGCGTCACGGCCGCGGTCCACAAAGGGTAGTCCGGGGCAGGGATAAGGATCTCGTCGCCGTTCTCCATGAAGGCCTGCAGGGTCATGGAGATGAGCTCGCTGACGCCGTTGCCAATGAAAACATCCTCGACGCCGATGGTCATCAGTCCGCGGGTCTGGTAGTACTGCGAGATGGCGGTTCGGGCGGAAAAAATGCCTTTGGAGTCGCTGTACCCCTGGGCTCCGCGGAGGTGGTGGATCATGTCCACCACAACGGACTCCGGCGCCTCCAACCCAAACGGCGCCGTGTCCCCAAGGTTCATCTTGAGGATACGATGCCCCTCGGCCTCCATGGCCTTGGCCGCTTGGAGGATGGGTCCACGGAGTTCGTAGCGGACATTCTGGAGTTTGCTGGAGTGCTGCATCGGACGCATGGTTGATCATTTCATGGCACCGGCCCGGGCGGGCAAATGGTTTCAGACAACCCAGCGAATGATGACAGGAAGTCTCTTGGTGCTGGCCGAAACTTCCCGCTCGGTGCCGTCCACCGCAACAGCGAAGTGTTGAAGCTCCTCAGCCGACGCCAAAACCTCAAAGTGCCCTGTCGCATCGCTGACGGCGGCCGTAGCCGATGAATGGGCATGGATATAGGCGTCGGGGATGCCCTTGTTGTGTGAGTCCACCAGCCGTCCCCGGATCCGGCGGCCAGCAGCTGGTTTGCCCGGGGCAGGTTGGGCGGGAGGGTCGGAAGGTTCTTCGAACCGGAGGGATACCGGGATGCGTACCAGGAACCCCAGACCCTGCTGGATGGCCCCGGAGTACTCCTCGGGCCGGAATTCGCCGTTGGACACTACGGAGTACTGGCTGTGGAGTTCCACGGCCAGCAGCAATTGCTCCATGTTGTCCAGCTGTTCCGGACCGTGGCATTCCACCGCCACCCTCAGCTCAAGGTCCAGGACAGGCCCTTCGCGCCGGGACCTGCCCACGCGGTTGAGCGTGACGGCCCGGACGGTGACCGGAGCGTCAGGTGGGGGAACGACGGCGGTGGGGGAGCCGTCGTCGAACCTTACATGCTGAGGGGCGACGGCGTCGGAAAGTACCCCCAGGAGGTCGGACAGCGACGAACGCACATGGCCCACGGCAGAACCCCAGCCGGACAGAGATCCACTACTTCAACTGGAACTAGGCTACTCCCGCAATTCCCCGTAGTCACTGGGATTCAGGGGTAACTCCAATCGATCGACCGTGGCCCCGCCTGTTCCGGAAGAGGCGCTGCCGCCAAGAAGGGATGCGGCTGCTCTTGGATGCTTCTCCTCAACGAACGTTCGCGCCGCCGCCCGGATGCTCTGCCGATCCAGCAGGTCAGATTCTTTCGCCGCATGTATTTCCATGACGCCAGTGTTCCAGATCCCGGAAAGTGGGAATCCTCAATTCTGGACGGGCCTGGTTTTCAGCTAAGCGTATTTCGAGCATGCGCCCAGGTGGTTCTGACTGCCTGCACGGCGAGGACCACGGTGAACGATAGCGTCATCAGGACTGCAGCTGAAAAGACGAGGAGCACTACCCCGATGCTGTGAACCAGCAGGACGGCAGAGATCACTACAGTGTGCGTGTCGAAAAGTTCCATGGTTCATTTCCCGGGATGTAGGTTGCTGCTGGTTCTACGAAAGGGGCCGGCAGAGCTGTTCGGGCCTGCAGCGGCCCAGTATGGCGGTGCTTGTTGGAGCGTCCTTACCGAGGGGTGTTGTTACGGGGTGCCGGACCAGGTTGGTGCCGTCGGTCCGGCACCGACCAGCTGGGTCCGCAACCGAACTGGAATGCCCTTATCCGCGAACTCCTTGTCCATGCCCTGCTGCACGGTAGCGAACTGGCCGTTCTGGACGGCGTAGCCAAGGGATTCCCAGTTGTAAATGCTGGCCCACAGTTGCCCGAATTCGGTCAGGTATCGGCCGTTGGCCTGCAGCTTGCCCACGTTGTACCAGGCGTTGCCGCCGTCGAGGCCGATGGCCCGGATGCCGTCGTCGGAAATGGAGTAAGCGACCCAGCCCTCAGCGCAGCCGAGCACTGTGTAGTACTGCTCATGCTCAGCCGGGATGGGCTTGATGGCCCGAACCTGGTCGTTCCGCTGAATGTCAATATTGGCTACGGTGCACGAGCCTGCCGCCGGTCCGGCACCGACCAGCTGGGTCCGCAACCGAACTGGAATGCCCTTATCCGCGAACTCCTTGTCCATGCCCTGCTGCACGGTAGCGAACTGGCCGTTCTGGACGGCGTAGCCAAGGGATTCCCAGTTGTAAATGCTGGCCCACAGTTGCCCGAATTCGGTCAGGTATCGGCCGTTGGCCTGCAGCTTGCCCACGTTGTACCAGGCGTTGCCGCCGTCGAGGCCGATGGCCCGGATGCCGTCGTCGGAAATGGAGTAAGCGACCCAGCCCTCAGCGCAGCCGAGCACTGTGTAGTACTGCTCATGCTCAGCCGGGATGGGCTTGATGGCCCGAACCTGGTCGTTCCGCTGAATGTCAATGTTGGCCACGGTGCAGGAGCCTGGCGCGGGCGCGTTAGCCACTGTGCTGGTTGGTGCCGGAACGGTTGCCGGGGACGGAATGACGGGATTCGGGAGGCTCTCCTGGGGAGCGGTGACTGCGGGTTCGGCAGGAGCGGGTGGTTCTGCCGTCGTGGAAACGGGTGCCTGCCTTACAGGAGCGGCAAGGACCGGGGCCATGACAGCCGGTACAGGAACAGTGACCTCGGCCGGTTCCCCATCCTGGGAGGGAGCGCTGACTTCAGGGGAGGGGAACCCAAGCCCCAAAGGCGCGGCAGGTGGTTGCGCGGGAATCGAGACTTCCGCTGAAGCTGCGGGTGTGAACGAAGTACTCGCCTCCGGGCCGACAGGTGTGCAGGCGACGAGAGTGAGCGCCAGAGCAATCGATGCGAGAGTCGCGTACTTGGCATAATCGGATCGACGGTACTTCATGGTTGGGTTCCTTCCCCCTAGGACTGATAAAGCAGATCGCCTGCTCATACATGTTGTTTCCAGCAAGGGACGAATGATTACACGCGAAGCCAAAGCCTTTAAGCGGCGCTTCCACGCGCGTCCCGGCCCGGACAGCGGCCTCAAGGAAGCCGAACACATCGTGAAAGAGGTGGTAGAGAACACCCAGCGCCGCCGGCTGGCGCAACCGGACGAATTGGACACTTATCATCACCACCCGGTTCGTACCGACTGCGCGGGCAGAGGAGGACCTCAGCTCCAAGGAAGTGGAACGGACAATAGTCCAGCGTTAGGGGGTGCCGCACGCTTGAGGAAGCGGTTATTCTTGGCTTCAGTGGCGAGGGGGAGCTATGAAACCAATCACTGTGGACGGCGGCAAGGGTACGCTGGAACTCGATTCCGAGGGAGTTCTCCACCTTGTGTGGAAGCCGGCCACTGTTCTCGAGGCCGATGATGTCCATGCAGCGATGGCACGGGTCAATGAAGTAGCCGACGGTGCCGAGTATCCGATGTTGATCGACATATCCAACACCAGTGCGGTGACCCGCCAGGCCAAGTCCGTTTTCAGCACTAAGTGTGCCGCTTCCCGGATAGCCCTGCTTGGTTCCAATCCCGTAAATCGGGTTATCGCAAACTTCGCTATGGCACGGCGGACACTCCCTTGTCCCACCCGGTTCTTCACCTCACGCGACGAGGCCATGACCTGGCTTCGTGGTAATCCGCTTCCCTAATTCGGTAGTGGTCAGAGCGTCCAACCTTGCCGTGGCCACGACCATGGAAATGGAACACCCGTCGAGATGCTCGGAATGGGGCCATTGCCCATGAGTCAGAACCCATCGGATGCCGATCCGCGGCCGGTAGGTCGGGAGCGAAATACCGGGCAGAAATCTGCCCCGTTGGTCCACCACAACCCCGTCGCTCAGCAGATGCTGATCGTGGGCAGGCGGCGTGAGGACGCTGAAGCCAAGCTTGCGCAGCTGCGCCGCGGTAGAACCGAGACCTAACTTCTTCAGTGCCGGAAGTTACTGCCCGGACAGGTCCCGGGTGAAGACCCTGGCCAGGGGACAAAGCCCCTGCACGAGTGACCTGAGTTGTGATGGGCGGAAAGGCTTGGCCAAGTAGGCAGTTGCGCCGGCAGCCATGCTGTCGAGTTCATCGCCTGGTTCGACGAAGGCTGTGATCATCAGTATCGGAGCCTTCGAGATTGCACGCAGTCTGCGGGCGACTTCTCGGCCGTCCATGTCAGGGAGCCCCATATCAAGTGTGATCAGGGCCAGCTCCAAACCTGCTGCGGAGAGCAGACCGTCCGCTCCGGTCTCTTCAACACGGACCTCGAAGCCCATGGCTGTCAGTATCACCTCGAGCAGGCCTCCGATGTCCGGGTCATCTTCGATAACGAGACAGATTCCACGTGTGCTCATGGGCTTCTCTGATCGTCCTTGATGGAACCGCCGCTTGCGGAGCAGTTCGACTCAACATTGTGGATTGTCGGCCTTCCGGGTTTCCGCCCATCGTTGGAACTGTTGCAGCCCGGGCAGGGTTCAAATTCGCCCATCTGGAACCAGACCCACCCGTCCTCGCACGCATCTTGGGAGCAGCATTTCGTTTGCATTGTCACCTTGTTCTGGACGTCAGCCCGTTTTGCCGTCAATGGTTTGGTTGTTGTTGCTCAGACGCGCAAGAGCATTTCTTGTGTGGCATAGGAAAGCGGCGCCCTGCACGTCCTTATGGGACTTGCTGGACGCCGCTTCCTTGGCCAGTTCAGCGGAAGGGCGCCGCCGTTCTGGCCGGAGGATGCATTGCCCGGTCTGGGGGAGTCCCTCCCGGGCAATGCATCCTGGCTCTACTTGCTGCTTAGGCTATGCCCTACGCCGACGGGTGATCAGCGCCAGGGTGAGACCTGCGAGCAGCAGGGCTCCGCCGATGCCCGCGGCCAAGAGTGACACGCCACCGGTGATTGCCAGCGGAGTTTCATCCTCCTTGTCGACCTGGGTTTCGGTGTCGTCCTTCGGGGAGAACACTGCCCCTTCGGGACCGTTGGCCTTGGCGCTTGCCACGTTACGGATGGGAGCACCCGACTCGATGTCCGAGGCCTTGACCGTGTAGGTGGCTGTGCAGGTTACTGATTCGCCCGGTGCCAGCGTCGCGGTGGAGCATTCGACGTTGACACCTGCTTCGCTGAGCATGGGGTCATCGATCTGAAGGCCATCGATAGTTACGGTACCGGTGTTGGTTGCCGTGAACGTGTACTCGATGGCTTCGCCTGCATCGGCTGCGTTGTCGCCGTCCTTGTCGGCAAGGACATTGTCCTTGACCAGCTTCAGGGACTGGATGACCTTGGTTGGAACCGAAACGCTGCCCGGATCAGAACTGACAAGGTCCAGGCCGACGGGCGGGGTGCCCGAAGCTGTTGCCACGTTATCGACGCTTCCGGCGTCAACCTCAGCCTGCGTCACCGTGTACAGCTCTTCGGCTTCGCAGGTAACGGACTGGCCAGGAGCCAAAACCGTCTCCGGGCAGATGACCGCTCCGATCTTCGGGTCGTTGACCTTCACATCGGAAATGGTCACGTTGCCGGTGTTCGTCACGGTGAACGAATACTTGATGGTTTCGTTCGCATCAGCCAATTTGTTGTCGTTGGCATCCCACAGATGAGCTGATTTCTCGATCTTCAGGCTTCCAGCACGGGCGATGTCCGTTGTCGTAGAGTCCTCGTTGGACGTCGTGGACTCGTTATCCGGGTCGGTCCCTGTTGCGGTAGCAACATTGAGGACCTTGCCGGTATCAACGTCAGCCTGGGTCAGGACGTACGGCTCCGATGCAGAGCAGTTCATCGATTCCCCGGCAGCAAGCTCGGTGCCATCGCAGTTCACGACGCCGACGAGCGGATCATTGATCTTGATGTCGCGGACCGGCACGTTGCCATCATTTGTGATCTTGAACGTGTAGGCGATGGTGTCCCCGGCATCGGTGACTCCGTTGCCGTTGGCGTCCTTCGGAGCACCTGCGGTCTTCTCCAGCGTCAGAGCAGGAGACTGCTCTGTGACCGGAGTGTTGGTTGAATCAGGATCAGAGTCAACCTCGCCGGCATCCGGATCCACACCCGTAGCGTGCGCGGTGTTCCGGACAACCTGAGCCTTCTCGTCCTCAGCCGTAATCGTGTACACCGCTGCCGCAGCGCAAGTGGCCTTGGCCCCCGGCGCCAACTCCGTCACATCGCATGCAACGGTCCCCACCAACGGGTCAACCACAGCAACAGACTTCACAGGCACGTTGCCGTTGTTGGTCACGGTGAAGGTGTAGGCGATGGTGTCGCCGGCGTCGGTGATACCGGAGTTATTGGTATCGACCGGTGCGCCTGCGGTCTTCTCAATTACCAACGACGGAACCGGAACGATGACCTCCGTGGTAGTAGTGTCCGGCACCGAAGTAACCGGATCACCATCAGGGTCAACCGCAGAAGACGTGGCCGAGTTATCCACCGAACCATGCAACTCATCCGCTTCGGTCACCACGTAGGGTGCGTCGGCGGCGCAGTCGATGGTTTCTCCGACGGCCAGGGTGGTGGCCTTGCAGGTCACTGCCCCGATCTTCGGGTCGTTGACCTTCACGTCGTGCAGCGGCACGTTGCCGTTGTTGGTCACGGTGAAGGTGTAGGCGATGGTGTCGCCTGCGTCGGTGATACCGGAGTTATTGGTATCGACCGGTGCGCCTGCGGTCTTCTCGATGGTCAGTGCCGGTGCCGGTGCGGTGACCGGGGTTTCGGTGCTGTCCTCGTTGGAGGTGACCCCGCCGTTGTCCGGGTCAGTGCCGGTCGCGGTTGCGGTGTTCACTACCTTGCCAGCGGCTTCGTCTTCCTCGGTCACCACGTAGGGTGCCTCGGCGGCGCAGTCGATGGTTTCTCCGACGGCCAGGGTGGTGGCCTTGCAGGTCACTGCCCCGATCTTCGGGTCGTTGACCTTCACGTCGTGCAGCGGCACGTTGCCGTTGTTGGTCACGGTGAAGGTGTAGGCGATGGTGTCGCCTGCGTCGGTGATACCGGAGTTATTGGTATCGACCGGTGCGCCTGCGGTCTTCTCGATGGTCAGTGCCGGTGCCGGTGCGGTGACCGGGGTTTCGGTGCTGTCCTCGTTGGAGGTGACCCCGCCGTTGTCCGGGTCAGTGCCGGTCGCGGTTGCGGTGTTCACTCCCTTGCCAGCGGCTTCGTCTTCCTCGGTCACCACATACGGTGCCTCAGTTGAGCAAGTAACAGACTGGCCAGGAGCCAATACCGTCTCCGGGCAAACAACCGTTCCAACCTTGGGGTCATTGACCTTCACATCGGAAATGGTCACGTTGCCGTTGTTGGTCACCACGAACGTGTAGGCGATCGTGTCGCCGGCGTCGGTGATACCCGAACCGTTGACGTCCACCGGAGCACCGGCGATCTTGTCAATGCCCAGCTCAGCGGTACGGACGATCTCCGTAGTCGTTGAATCCTCTTCCGAGGTCTTCGGGTCATTGTCAGGATCGGTACCCGTTGCGGTAGCAACGTTACGAACGTTCCCGCCATCAACTTCACCCTGAGTGATCACATACGGTGCGTCGGCGGCGCAGTCGATGGTTTCTCCGACGGCCAGGGTGGTGGCCTTGCAGGTCACTGCCCCGATCTTCGGGTCGTTGACCTTCACGTCGTGCAGCGGCACGTTGCCGTTGTTGGTCACGGTGAAGGTGTAGGCGATGGTGTCGCCTGCGTCGGTGATACCGGAGTTATTGGTATCGACCGGTGCGCCTGCGGTCTTTTCGATGGTCAGTGCCGGTGCCGGTGCGGTGACCGGGGTTTCGGTGCTGTCCTCGTTGGAGGTGACCCCGCCGTTGTCCGGGTCAGTGCCGGTCGCGGTTGCGGTGTTCACTACCTTGCCAGCGGCTTCGTCTTCCTCGGTCACCACGTAGGGTGCGTCGGCGGCGCAGTCGATGGTTTCTCCGACGGCCAGGGTGGTGGCCTTGCAGGTCACTGCCCCGATCTTCGGGTCGTTGACCTTCACGTCGTGCAGCGGCACGTTGCCGTTGTTGGTCACGGTGAAGGTGTAGGCGATGGTGTCGCCTGCGTCGGTGATACCGGAGTTATTGGTATCGACCGGTGCGCCTGCGGTCTTTTCGATGGTCAGTGCCGGTGCCGGTGCGGTGACCGGGGTTTCGGTGCTGTCCTCGTTGGAGGTGACCCCGCCGTTGTCCGGGTCAGTGCCGGTCGCGGTTGCGGTGTTCACTACCTTGCCAGCGGCTTCGTCTTCCTCGGTCACCACGTAGGGTGCGTCGGCGGCGCAGTCGATGGTTTCTCCGACGGCCAGGGTGGTGGCCTTGCAGGTCACTGCCCCGATCTTCGGGTCGTTGACCTTCACGTCGTGCAGCGGCACGTTGCCGTTGTTGGTCACGGTGAAGGTGTAGGCGATGGTGTCGCCTGCGTCGGTGATACCGGAGTTATTGGTATCGACCGGTGCGCCTGCGGTCTTCTCGATGGTCAGTGCCGGTGCCGGTGCGGTGACCGGGGTTTCGGTGCTGTCCTCGTTGGAGGTGACCCCGCCGTTGTCCGGGTCAGTGCCGGTCGCGGTTGCGGTGTTCACTACCTTGCCAGCGGCTTCGTCTTCCTCGGTCACCACGTAGGGTGCCTCGGCGGCGCAGTCGATGGTTTCTCCGACGGCCAGGGTGGTGGCCTTGCAGGTCACTGCCCCGATCTTCGGGTCGTTGACCTTCACGTCGTGCAGCGGCACGTTGCCGTTGTTGGTCACGGTGAAGGTGTAGGCGATGGTGTCGCCTGCGTCGGTGATACCGGAGTTATTGGTATCGACCGGTGCGCCTGCGGTCTTTTCGATGGTCAGTGCCGGTGCCGGTGCGGTGACCGGGGTTTCGGTGCTGTCCTCGTTGGAGGTGACCCCGCCGTTGTCCGGGTCAGTGCCGGTCGCGGTTGCGGTGTTCACTCCCTTGCCAGCGGCTTCGTCTTCCTCGGTCACCACATACGGTGCCTCAGTTGAGCAAGTAACAGACTGGCCAGGAGCCAATACCGTCTCCGGGCAAACAACCGTTCCAACCTTGGGGTCATTGACCTTCACATCGGAAATGGTCACGTTGCCGTTGTTGGTCACCACGAACGTGTAGGCGATCGTGTCGCCGGCGTCGGTGATACCCGAACCGTTGACGTCCACCGGAGCACCGGCGATCTTGTCAATGCCCAGCTCAGCGGTACGGACGATCTCCGTAGTCGTTGAATCCTCTTCCGAGGTCTTCGGGTCATTGTCAGGATCGGTACCCGTTGCGGTAGCAACGTTACGAACGTTCCCGCCATCAACTTCACCCTGAGTGATCACATACGGTGCCTCGGCGGCGCAGTCGATGGTTTCTCCGACGGCCAGGGTGGTGGCCTTGCAGGTCACTGCCCCGATCTTCGGGTCGTTGACCTTCACGTCGTGCAGCGGCACGTTGCCGTTGTTGGTCACGGTGAAGGTGTAGGCGATGGTGTCGCCTGCGTCGGTGATACCGGAGTTATTGGTATCGACCGGTGCGCCTGCGGTCTTCTCGATGGTCAGTGCCGGTGCCGGTGCGGTGACCGGGGTTTCGGTGCTGTCCTCGTTGGAGGTGACCCCGCCGTTGTCCGGGTCAGTGCCGGTCGCGGTTGCGGTGTTCACTACCTTGCCAGCGGCTTCGTCTTCCTCGGTCACCACGTAGGGTGCGTCGGCGGCGCAGTCGATGGTTTCTCCGACGGCCAGGGTGGTGGCCTTGCAGGTCACTGCCCCGATCTTCGGGTCGTTGACCTTCACGTCGTGCAGCGGCACGTTGCCGTTGTTGGTCACGGTGAAGGTGTAGGCGATGGTGTCGCCTGCGTCGGTGATACCGGAGTTATTGGTATCGACCGGTGCGCCTGCGGTCTTTTCGATGGTCAGTGCCGGTGCCGGTGCGGTGACCGGGGTTTCGGTGCTGTCCTCGTTGGAGGTGACCCCGCCGTTGTCCGGGTCAGTGCCGGTCGCGGTTGCGGTGTTCACTACCTTGCCAGCGGCTTCGTCTTCCTCGGTCACCACGTAGGGTGCGTCGGCGGCGCAGTCGATGGTTTCTCCGACGGCCAGGGTGGTGGCCTTGCAGGTCACTGCCCCGATCTTCGGGTCGTTGACCTTCACGTCGTGCAGCGGCACGTTGCCGTTGTTGGTCACGGTGAAGGTGTAGGCGATGGTGTCGCCTGCGTCGGTGATACCGGAGTTATTGGTATCGACCGGTGCGCCTGCGGTCTTTTCGATGGTCAGTGCCGGTGCCGGTGCGGTGACCGGGGTTTCGGTGCTGTCCTCGTTGGAGGTGACCCCGCCGTTGTCCGGGTCAGTGCCGGTCGCGGTTGCGGTGTTCACTACCTTGCCAGCGGCTTCGTCTTCCTCGGTCACCACGTAGGGTGCCTCGGCGGCGCAGTCGATGGTTTCTCCGACGGCCAGGGTGGTGGCCTTGCAGGTCACTGCCCCGATCTTCGGGTCGTTGACCTTCACGTCGTGCAGCGGCACGTTGCCGTTGTTGGTCACGGTGAAGGTGTAGGCGATGGTGTCGCCTGCGTCGGTGATACCGGAGTTATTGGTATCGACCGGTGCGCCTGCGGTCTTCTCGATGGTCAGTGCCGGTGCCGGTGCGGTGACCGGGGTTTCGGTGCTGTCCTCGTTGGAGGTGACCCCGCCGTTGTCCGGGTCAGTGCCGGTCGCGGTTGCGGTGTTCACTACCTTGCCAGCGGCTTCGTCTTCCTCGGTCACCACGTAGGGTGCCTCGGCGGCGCAGTCGATGGTTTCTCCGACGGCCAGGGTGGTGGCCTTGCAGGTCACTGCCCCGATCTTCGGGTCGTTGACCTTCACGTCGTGCAGCGGCACGTTGCCGTTGTTGGTCACGGTGAAGGTGTAGGCGATGGTGTCGCCTGCGTCGGTGATACCGGAGTTATTGGTATCGACCGGTGCGCCTGCGGTCTTCTCGATGGTCAGTGCCGGTGCCGGTGCGGTGACCGGGGTTTCGGTGCTGTCCTCGTTGGAGGTGACCCCGCCGTTGTCCGGGTCAGTGCCGGTCGCGGTTGCGGTGTTCACTACCTTGCCAGCGGCTTCGTCAGCTTCCGTGATGGTGTACGGCTTTTCAGCTGCGCAGTTAGTGGATTCACCAGGGGCCAAAGTGTTCGCTTCACAGATCACGGCAATACCGGGATCCTGGCCGCTAAGAAGGTCATCGGTGATGCCGACGGTGTTGATCGGGAGGTTTCCGCTGTTCGTCACGACGAACGTGTAAGCGATCGTATCGCCGGCATCGGTCAGACCCGAGCCGTTGGCATCCACGGGGGCGCCGGCGGTCTTCTCCAGGGTCAGTGCCGGTGCGGCGGCGATGATGGTGCTGGTGGAGTCATCATCGGTAGCGTCGGGTAGGCCCGCGACCGTGCCGGTGGCTGTGGCGTTGTTGATCACTTCACCGGAGTTCACATCAGCTTGAGTGAGCGTGTACGGCGGTGCAGTACAGGTAACCGTGGCGCCGACGGGCAAAGGACCTGCGGGGCAGGTCACGGCGCCGACCAAAGGGTCGCTTACGCTGATGGTTTCCAACGGGACATTGCCGGTGTTGGTCACATCGAAGGTGTAAGGCACCGTTGAACCGGCCGTGTTGCCGCTGGGGGCACCCGCCTTCTTGTCCAAAGTCAGGCCGGTGATCCGAGCGGCGTTGGTGAACGTACAGAGCACTGCAACACCATCGGATCCGGCGGCCGGCATGGTGAAACTGCCGGTGGTTCCGGTGCCGCTGGCGATGGGGGCGCCGTTGTTGTCGTTGATGCACGCCCAGTTCGTCGCGTAACCGCCGGCTGTGCCGGAGCCGGTCTCGGAAATGTTGTAAGTGGTGCCAACGCGGCCGAAGATCGGGCCGACAACTTCGCCGGGCTGGCTCTGCACGCCGTTCTCGGTGCCTGCGGTCGTGGCCTGGATGCCGGCGTCGGGAAGACCGCCGCCGGTGAGGGTCAACGTGGCCTGGTCCGCCGGAGCAATACGCCCGTTGGGGAAGTCCTTTTGGACGGTGATGGTGTTCGGTGTCGCGCAGGAGGCGAGGTCAACCGAGCCTGACTGGGAGAAGGGCTTCGTGCTGGTGATTGCGCCGGTGACCGGGTCTACCTGGCGGAGGGTGTCGGAGCTGCCGAGGTACAGCAGCCCGTCGCCGCCGAATGCGATGCCGTTGACTGGCTGCGGGGTAGCAACCGAGACCATTTCGCTGGCAGTCAGCGCTATCGGTGCACCGGCGGTGGTGGGCAGTTGCTGCTGGATGACGGACAGGATGCTTTGGGAGGTTCCACCGCCGACAACGTACAGGCGGCCCTGACGGTCGAAGGCCCAGTCGCCGTTGGCTCCGGCGTTGGGGATGTCGCCGCTTGCTACCAAGCCGATGGAGGTGTTGGTGGCGGTGTTGAATCCGTAGATACGGACGTTGTTGCCGCTGAACCCGCCGTAGTAGTAGAACCCGGTGTCGGGGTTGATGGCTCCGTGGGTCACAGGGGTGCCGGCTTCACCGGCTCCCAAGACCGAGGTCGTATTCGAGGCCCGGTCGTGGCGGTAAATGGTGCGGCCGGTGTCGTTGCTGTTGGGCAAAACGCCGATGGCGGCGCTGCCGTCGCCTGCGATACCGAGACCGTTGAGGTTCTGTGTGGAACCGGCGATGGTGAAACTGCCGACGCTGGTTTGGACACCGGTGTTGGTGTCCACTTGCCACAAGTTGCGTGTGCCGGTGCCTTGGATGGAATAAACCGATGCGCAGCTGAGCGCATCAGCGGCCAGGGCCGGTGCCGCGGTTACCACCGCACCGCCGGTGGAGAACATTCCAGCGATCAGAGCACCGCTGGCCACGAGTCCCAGTCCCTGCCGGGCCGCGTGAAGCGGCCTGGACGGGGCTTTGAGCTGCTTTTTGGTCGGCAGCGAGGCTGCCGTGGCAGCCCTCTTACCCGGTCTTTTCCTGAAATGTGCACTGAAGGCGGAATGTAATATCCCGCCGCTGAGCCGGTTTTGGCCTTCAGTCAATTGCTGCACCCCTTACAAGGTGTCGGTGGGACCGGAGATGTCCGTTCCCAGAGCCTCGGGACGCATCTTCGCCAGTACAGACTGCACGTAGTGCCACCCCCCATTGTTCGGCCGCGGGGCAGCGGTCGAACGTGTTCATTGCTACGTTTGGTGCGCCGCTGGCGCACCGGTCACTCTCTGCCTGTACTGCCTCCCCACTACGGTTCGATGCGCCTACTGGGCGCAGCTGTGCTGATGCCGTTTCACGGGAATGGCATTGCATGGACTGTCGGGAGGCATAGCCCCCCGTTGTATATACGGGCCTCGACAGGAATCGTGACGCCCGTAGCGGAAACTTTTTTAGAGTCCGCGGGAAGGAGCCGGAACCGGAGCCGTTGGAGTGGGGCTCAGAGTGGGTGCAGGGCTGCTCGCTGGAGGGGAAGCCGGGCCTGATGGAGCCGATGGTTTGGGGGTTGCAGGTGTTGGGGGCGGAAACACTATCCACGAACCGGTCGGGGGAGCTGACGGCACAATAGCTGGGGGTGTCGGGGTGATTGCCCCTGTGGGGCTTTTCGGCGGGACCGTGACCAGGATCGGACGGGAAGGCTCAACAGGTAAATACGACTCCGGTTCCGGTCCCGTTTCCGGAAGCTCGGGAAGGACAGGAAGCAGGGGAAGCGCGATGTCGGGATCATCTGCCGGCTCCGACGGTGCGGCCTGGCTGGGGGTCCCTGCCGGGGGAAGATCAGGTGCCGTAGCAGGCCGCTTTTCCTCGGCGCCGGCTGGGAGCGCCGTTGGTTGTCCTGGCACCATGCTCAATGCGACAGCAGCTGCAGCAAGAGCCGCCACGAACGCGATCAAGACGCCGACAACCCATCTCTTCAAGCCCGCTTCCGGATCTTTCGATTGTTCCGCGTTGTGAGGTTGGGCAGTCTCCGGGCCGACCATTTCCAGGACGGGAGAGCCGGCCGCTATCCCGAGAAGCCAAGGTGCGACGGCCCGTCGCATGGTTGACCGGGCATCCGCCAGCGAGAGAATGGCGGAGGAGCAGGCGGGGCAGTCCGTCAGATGATTTTGCAGGCGCAGGTCTTCGGCGGGTGAGAGTCCTTCGAGTACGGACTTGGCCAGCAGGGGAAGATACGGCTTGCACTTCTCATCCAGAGACGACGCGATATACGCCTCCAGGTACGCCTGTCGCAAGCCTTTGCGCGCCCGGGCTGCAACCGCGGATACGGCGTTGGGTTCAAGACCCAGCAGCGGACCGACGTTTCGGGGCGGCTCGCCCTCAACGTCGACGTGCCACAGCACCGTTTGCCATCGGGGCGGCAGCGATGCGAACGCTGTACTGGCCAGCTTCCTGTCCGCCTCGTTCAGCACATGATCGTAGCCGGTTTCCTCTTCCGGAGTTTCCGCCGTGTCTTCGACCAGATCATGGCGTGAAAGAGCGTTCCAGTGATCCGCTGCGCTGGTCCTGACCGCCCGGAGCAAGTATGGGCGGAACGGTCCAGTCGGACCATTGCCGCGCTGGATCGCACTGACGGCTTTAAGAAACGCTTCGGAAGTGATGTCGTCACTGTCGAAATCGTTGCCGACCAGCCGTTTGGCAAAGGCCCGCGCAGCGGGAACATGCCGCCGGTACAGATTTTCAATGGCAGCTGCGTCATTGCCCTCCACGCTACGAATGAGGTCCTCATCCGAAGGTTCACCGACCTCCTCCTGGGCCGGAGCCGCGGGCTCTCTCACTGAGCCGCTCGATGTGGTCGTCCGCACGTAGCTGTTTGCGGGCAGGTCCCTGCCCCGTGCCGGTAGTTCAATTCGTTGTGTCCCCCCATGCGTTCCCCATGCAGCGTGTAAACCGGAAAAGGAAGCATTCCGTTTCCAGGCCTTCCGGCGAACTCTCAGAATGGAGAGCTTCAGCACTGCTCAGGGTTCCACCTTGGACTTTGCCCAGATGGAAGCTCTCCAAGGGAGTGGTGAGGACAGGGAAGGAACGCCGTCAACGAGCATTCTATAGGACAACATAAGTACGCTTATTAACCGAGAGTTGGCTGCCAAAACCGAACGGCCGGTCCATCATGATCGGGGAGAAAGCGGCGGAGCTGATCCTCGGCACATAAACCCTCTTTGAGGGACACTCAGGCGAGTCCCGGCACTCCGTCGTTGATGGTGAAGGACTTCTTGGTACTGGCCGGGGCGCCCGGCGTGGTGACGTAGTCCAGCACGCGGAAGTCCGCGGTCATGGCGTCCTTGGTAATGCGCGTGTTCACATAGCCGCGGTTGTCGTTGTAGAACTTCAGATGCGGGTTCCACGCCATGGTGGGATCTGTAGTGGAGCCATTGCCGTCACCTGTGGAACTAATGGACGAGCACACCAGTTCCGAGCCCACCACAGCTGCCGCCGGGTCCTTGTAATCCACCTTGAGGTCGGTGGCCCAGTGGCGGTGAACGTCGCCGGTCAGTACGACGGCGTTGCGGACCTTTGCGTCCACCCAGCCTTGGGTGATGCGGCGGCGGGAAGCGGCGTAACCGTCCCAGCCATCCATGGAGACGTCGTCGATTTCCGGCGCCTTGTCACGGTCCCGCTCGGCGAAGAAGACCTGCTGGCCCAGAATGTCCCACCGCTGCGTGGAGTTCTTGAAGCCGTCCAGCAGCCACTTCTCCTGTTCGGCGCCGGTAATGGTGCGGTTCTCGTCCAGGCGTTCGACCACGTTCTTCCGCCAGCCATCGCCCGCCAGCTGGTCGTCGCGGTACTGGCGCGTGTCCATCATGTGGAAGTTGGCCAGCTGGCCCCATTGGATAGTGCGGTAGATCTTCATGTCGAACCCGGCGGGGACTGATGACCGGCGCAGCGGCATGTTCTCGTAGTAAGCCTGGAACGCTGCCGAGCGGCGCTGCCGGAAATGTTCCGTGGTGTCGTTGAGCTGGCTGGCGTCGTTGTTCTCGGGGATCTCATCCGCCCAGTTGTTGTCCACTTCGTGGTCATCCCACACCACCAGCCACGGCGCGATCGCGTGCGCTGCCTGCAGATCGGCGTCGGACTTGTACTGGGCATGCCGCTGGCGGTAGCCCGCCAGGGTGCTGGTCTCGGGTCCTTCATGATCGCGCGGGTTGCCGCCGCCGATCACGTAGCTGCCCTTCTTGTATTCGTAGAGGTAGTCGCCAAGGTGCAGCACTAGGTCCGGGTGGTCCTCGGCCAGCCGCTTGTACGCCGTGAAATAGCCGTGCTCGTATTGGGCGCAGCTGGCGAACGCCATGGCCAGCGCCGCGGGGGTCTCGCCTGGCGCCGGACTGGTCAGAGTGCGGCCAACCTCGCTCACGTGCCGCCCCGTGCGGAAACGATAGAAGTACTCCCGTCCCGGCCGGAGGCCCCTGAGTTCTGCGTGCACCGAGTGGGCGGTTTCGATCCTGGCATGTTCGACGCCGCGGGCTACTACCCGGCGCATCGCCGGGTCTTCCGCGACTTCCCAGGCGACGGCGACGGAGCGGGAAGGCATGCTGCCCAGGCCGTCCTCGGCCACGGGGTTCACC
Organism: Paenarthrobacter sp. OM7; assembly: GCF_029873575.1. Classification (NCBI taxonomy): domain Bacteria; kingdom Bacillati; phylum Actinomycetota; class Actinomycetes; order Micrococcales; family Micrococcaceae; genus Paenarthrobacter; species Paenarthrobacter sp. OM7. The sequence goes on along the minus strand of NZ_CP123579.1, from coordinate 3,976,708 downwards.
GCCAGGCGGGTCCAGATGACAAAGCCGTCGGGCCACGGTTCGCCCGACGCGATGCCAAGCGTGAACGGATCGGTGCGGAGACCGGCGTCGTCCGCTGTTGAAACCGCGACGGCGGCCTGCGGCAGGGCGGCTGACACACCGGCGGCGAGTCCGGCACCCAGGCCGGCTGAGATGAGGGACCTGCGGGAGATTTTTTCCATAAGACCGACCCTAGGAAACCGGGGTTGACTGGACCCAAGGACGGCGTGAATGCGTGGTTAATTGTGTGACAAGAGGTGTCACCCCACCCCGGGGCGGTGTCTGCCCGCAGGGAGGCTCGTCTATGCTCAGTTCATGATCAAGGGGGAGCGCCCTCAGCGGCCGGGTGTGGTGACATTCTCGGTGGTGCTGATGTACATCGGTGGCATTGCCCAGATCCTTCTCGGGATCCTGACGATTTTCCTGCGGTACACCCCGGAAGCCCAGTCCGGCGGCATAGCCTTGCCCATCACCTTGCTGGGTGCCGGAATGATCTTGTTCGGGATGCTTGTCATTGGGCTTGCCTCCGGCGTGGCGCGGGGAAGCAACGCGGCACGCCGTGGGGCAACGGCGGTCATGCTGCTGGGGCTGGTCTTTGCCGTGCTGGACCTCATCATTGCCGGGGATGGAGACTGGTCGGCAGTCATCTCCCAGTCCATTGCCACGGTCGCCGTGCTGGTGCCGCTGTGGGTCGGACGCGGACGCCGCTACTTCGAGACCCGCTGATGCAGTGCCTCCTGGGCATCCCGGTAGGCAACGCGGCGATGAACGAAGCGGACGATCTCAATCAGCGCGATGCAGGCTACGGACGTTCCCAGGATCAGGAGTGCCGTGGGAAGCGTTGGGTCGGTGAATTGCAGGAAGTCCCGGGCGATCGGAACTGAATAGACCAGGACCAGCCCGATCATCATGGCGCCGATGACCAGCCCCTTGAAGCGTGTGACAGGGCGTGAGAGCACCACAAGGATCCAGATGCCGATGATTGTCAGGATGAGGGTTGACCCGGTCCTTATTTCGGCTTCCGGAATCTGCAGATTGGCGGCGAGGCGGGCGTAGGAGGCAAGGCCCAGGGTCACGGAGACACCCGCCGGCACGGCGAAGGTCAAGGATCGCCGGAGGAAACCCGGAATATAACGCTGGGCGTTAGGCAGCAAGGCCAGGAAGAACGCCGGAATGCCGATGGTCAAACCATCAGTGACTGAGAGCTGCCGGGGAAGGAACGGGAAAGGCAGCAGGAGAATGCCGAACGCGATGGCCAGGAACGTGGCGTAGGCGGTTTTCGTCAAGAACAGCATGGAGACGCGCTCGATGTTGGCGATGACCTGCCGGCCTTCAGCCACCACGCTGGGCAGGTGCGAGAATTTCCCGTCGAGGAGCACCAATCGGGCCACCGCCTTGGTAGCTGCCGCACCGGAGTTCATGGCGACACCGATGTCGGCCTCCTTGATGGCCAAGGCATCGTTCACCCCGTCTCCGGTCATGGCCACCGTACGGCCGGCCGCCTTCAATGCCACCACGATCCGCTTCTTCTGGTCCGGGGTCACCCGGCCGAAAACCACGTTGTTGTTGATGACGTCCAGGAATTCCTGGTCATTATCCGGCAACTCGCGGGCGTCAAAGCCGTGCGGCGCATCGAGCCCGACCTCCCGGGCTATGGCGGCTACTGTCTGCGGGTTGTCACCCGAAATGATGCGGACATCCACGTCCTGTGCCGCGAAGTAGGTGAGCGTCTCCGCAGCATCAGGGCGGATGTTCTCCTTGAAAGTCAGGAGCGCAACCGGGACGGCGTCCGATGGTACGGTCTCGTCATCGGTGGGCGTTCCGTGGGCCAGGACCAGTGTGCGGCGACCGGTGGTGGCCAACTCTGCGGCTTGAGTGGCCAGCTGCAGCCGCTCCGGATTGGTGGAATCGTCCCCGGGGAACACCATTTCGGGGCCGCCCAGGATCCACATGCCGTCGTCGAAAATCACCGCGCTCCATTTGCGCGCTGACGAGAACGGCACACGGTCTGTTGGCGCGTCCGGGGGCGGAGTGGTGAAGTGCCCTGCAAGGCTGCGGGCCGTGGCGTTGGCATCGTTCTGCACCCCGTACCAGGAGAGTACGGCCTCCCAACCGGGGCGTTTGGTCAGGGGATGCGCGGCGTCGAAAATGATGTCGCCTTGGGTGAGCGTCCCGGTCTTGTCGAGGCAGATGATGTCTACGCGCGCCAGGCCCTCGACGGCGGGTAGCTCCTGCACCAGGACCTGTTGGCGGGCGAGCTTCACCGCGCCTACGGCGAAGGTAATGCTGGTCATCAGCACCAGCCCCAATGGGACCATGGCGACGACGGCGGCAATGGTCGCCGTCGCCGCGTCACGCCAAGCGCCACTCGCCGAAGCCTCAGCCCACCCGCCTTGGGCAATCATCTGGGCGTTCAGAACCAACAACGCCACGGGACCCACGAACCACGTGACCCATTTCAGGACGCGGTCTATGGAGGACCGAAGTTCCGAGGCCACCAGGGAGAAACGCTTGGCTTCGGCCGCGAGGGAATTCGCAAAGGAATCCGCGCCCACCCGGTCCACCACCGCTGTGCCTTCCCCGGCCACCACCACGGACCCGGACAGGACGCGATCACCGTCGGCCTTTTCCACGGCGTCCGACTCCCCGGTCAGCATGGACTCGTCCACTTGGAGGCCCCGTGATCCGGCCACTAGCCCGTCGGCGGGCACTTGGTCACCGGCCCGGAGGACCAGGGTGTCATCCAGCACTACGTCGTCCAGATCGATGTCGGCCTCGGAGCCGTTGCGCATCACCCTGGCGTGCGGGGCGTTCAGGAGGGCGAGGCGGTCCAGGGCACGTTTGGCCCGATACTCCTGGACGCTGCCGATCACCGCGTTGGCAATGGCACTGAACCCGAACAGGGCATCCTGCCAGCGGCCGATCGCGAACAGGACAATGAAGCAGGCCAGGATGATGCCGTTGAACAGGGTCAGCACGTTGGCGCGGACAATGCTCCACACGCTGCGGCTGGTGTCCTGGACGAACGCGTTGGTTTGTCCGGCGGCGACCCGCTCGGCGACCTCGGCAGTGCTGAGCCCTTGCGCTGCAGGTGCTTGTTGGACGGCAGCCCCGGCTTGGTCCTTCTCGTTTGGCACTCAGGCCCCCGTAGTTGAGTCGGTTCAGGGATGGGTGGTGCGATGGGATTGAGTATGCCAGCCGCGGCGGGGTATGTCGCCGTCGTGATGGTGGTGTTGATTACCGCCCTGGTCGTGCTGGGACGGCGGTACGCACCCGCCGTCGAACGCTTCCGTTTTTGCCTGCTCTAAAGCCGCCGGCTCCGCGAGCGGCGCGCGCTGCGCCCGTCCCCGTACAACGATCAGTGCGATGACAGCGATCAGTATGTAGACCAAATTGGCCGGGCCGGCCAGCAACACCAGCGGGCTCTGGGGTCCCGCAGCCGCCTGGTCAATACCGCCCGTGGACAGGAAGAGTGTGGGGTCGTAGAGGGCGTGCACGATTATGGGCCAGATGAGGTTGCCCGTGACCCGCAGGGTCAAGTACATGCCGCTACCAGCGTCTCAGCGAACCCATCGATTGGCGCTGGCAGGAGCACTGGAATGACGATGACGGACTCTAGCCCGCCGCCGCTTCCTTGGGCTGTTACTACGTGGTCTGCCGCTCAGAGCCCTTCCACCACGCCACTGTTGCCGCTGCAGCTTCCGGCAGGGGAGTCGGTTCCAGGCCCAGAAGTCGCTGGCTTTCCGAGGAGTCCATCACGAACGGGCGCTCGAACTGGTACAGGAGTTCGGCCAGCTCGCGCATATCCGTGGAGAAGATGCCCGCCACTCGCAGTACCCAACCCGGTATGGCACCCACCTTGGGTGCACCAACACCAGCGGCGTTAGCGTGCGCGGTTGCCATTTCCCGTTGGGTCACAGCCGGGCCGGTGGGGGCATGCAGCACGCTGTTCCAGAGTTCGGGCTTCTGGGCAGCTGCAATCATGGCCGCTGCGAGGTCCGGGACGTACGTGAAGGAGTGGGACTGGTCCGTAGCTCCGATGAACTGCACGGCCTTGCCCGCCAGAATCGGCGTGACCATGCGCTCGCCGGCATGAGCTGTCTTCACGCGTGGTCCGAAGAAGTCGCCGGCCACCACGCTGACCGTGTTGGTTGCGTGGGCCTGCCGCGCCTTCAGCAACGCAGTCCGAATGCCGCGTTTGCCTCCGTTAGCTTCCCGCGGGCTGGATTCCGTCATGATCCGGTCCGGCTCGCTGTACGAGTAGAGACTTTCGGGGAAGACGACGACGGCGCCCGCGGCCGCCGCTGCGTCCATCACCACTTGCTCGGCGTGGGGGAGTTCGGCGGCCCACGCTGCTGCCCTGTAGGCGGATCCGTGGATGCAGTGGAAGACGGCGCTCGCACCTTCCACTGCTTGATTCAACTGCGCAGGGTCCGAGACGTCCGCCCGGACCCGCTCAATAAGGGGATGCTCCGGACCGCTGCCCGAGCGCGTCAGAACGCGTACCTGATGCCCTTGGTCTGCCAGTTGCTCCGCGACGGTGTAGCCAACGGGGCCTGCTCCTGTGACGACGTACATGGGGTCCTCTTCCGGGGTTGATGTCGCAAAGATCAAAAAGCGAGAGCAGTGCTCTCTCAATCAGAATGAGCGCTCATCGTCGGAATGTCAAGAGCACTGCTCTCATTTGTTGACAGCGCTCTCGATTGTGGCAAGCTGTGGTCATGACTTCTGCTGAACCCGCCGCCGCCAAAGGTAAGGGCAAGCCCCTCACGCCCCGCGAACGTGCCCGCACGCAGACGATCGCCGACATCATCCGGCTCGGACGCGAACACCTTGCTGTTCATGGTGCGGCCGCCCTTTCACTCCGCGCAGTGGCGAGGGATCTCGGCGTCGTGTCCTCTGCCGTGTACCGCTACGTGGAGAATCGGGATGAACTCCTCACGCTCCTGCTGATCGACGCCTACAACCAGCTTGGCGACGCCGTCGATGAAGCAGTGAATGCCGAAGCGCACGATGACTTCACAGCGCAGTTCAGGGCGCTGGCCCGGGCGGTGCGTACGTGGGCCATCCGCGAACCGGCCAGCTATTCCCTCCTTTTCGGCAGTCCCGTGCCGGGATATCAAGCCCCGGGTGAGCGCACTACCGTCCCGGGAACCCGGGTCATTGTTCGCCTCGTCGGTATCCTCGATGCCGCCTACCGGGCAGGCGCGCTCAACGCCGCGGTGAGTCCCGCCGTCGTGGTTCCCGAAGGGTTGGCCGCGGACCTGGCAGCCATTCGCGGCGAGATGAATCTCGCCGCGCCCGACGCCACCTTGGCGCGGGGCGTCCTGGTGTGGACGTCCGTGTTTGGGGCCATTAGTTTTGAGGTTTTCGGGCAGTACGGGCGCGATACCTTCGCCGCCCGCGATGAGCTCTTCGACCACCAGCTGAGCGTCCTCCAGGGTGTGGTGGGGCTCCAAGGCTAGGGCGCTACAGTATTCAGATGGTTCGAGGGCTGGCAGACATCGGTGCGGAGGGCGTCCTGCTCGCCGGTGCCGGACGCGCCATTCTCCTGCAAATCGCCGACCCCAAAGTAGGGCACGGCGTAGCTGAGCACAGCAATTTCGCTGAGCGTCCCATGGACCGGCTGCGCGCCACCATGACGTACGTCTACGCGGTGGTCTACGGGTCAGAGGAGCAACTCAAAACCGTTCGTCGCGCCGTCAACCGCGCCCACGCGCCGGTTCGCCGGGAACCCGATGGCGCCACCAAGGGATACAACGCTTTCGACGCCGAGTCCCAGCTGTGGGTGGTCGCCACCCTCTACGAGACCGCTGTCACCGTTTACGAGCAGATCCACGGAAAGCTCGACGACGACACCGCCGACCGCATTTACCGCGAGTACGCGCGGATCGGGACAGCCCTGCAGCTTCCGGCGGACAGGTGGCCGGCCGACCGTGCTGCGTTCGCTGCCTACTGGGACGATCAGGTGCGCGGACTCCACCCCGACGATAAAGCGCTGAGGGTTGCCCGGGACCTGCTCTATCCTGCCGGTGGACCGCTGTTCCTGCGGCTGGTGATGCCGCTGGCACGTTTCCTGACCGCTGGCCTGTTGCCGGACCATCTGCGTGAAGGCTTCGGTTTTGAGTGGAGTGCCGGCCAAGCCCGCCGGTTCGAGCGGACCATGCGGATGATGGGCCGTGTTTATCCGCGGCTGCCGGAGAGGATCCGGCACTGGCCCCGCGACTACTATCTGGGCCGGCTTGTTGTGGAAGCCGAGGTCCCGCATGCGTAGTTCCACCTCGGTGGAAGAGTCCATCGACGCACTTGCCCACCGCTACTTGGACCGGTTCCGGGGAGGCCGCCTGCAGGCCGGGCTCACCGAGTTCGTGGTCTTTGGACTTAAGCAGGCCTGGGCGTGCGTGTTCGGCGCTGCGTTGCTCGCCGTGATCATCGGGGCCCGTCTCTGGTATCCCTCGGATGCAGGGCTGGCCAGGAACGATTTCCTGACCCTTGCCGCGGTCGTCATTCAAGTCCTGATGATCGCTTTCAAGCTGGAGACCCTGCGGGAACTGCGGGTGATCCTGCTGTTCCATGTGGTGGGCACGGTGATGGAGTTGTTCAAGACGGACGTCGGATCCTGGGCCTATGAGGCGGAGGGTGTCCTGCGGATCGGCGCCGTGCCCTTGTTCAGCGGGTTCATGTACGCCGCCGTTGGGTCCTACATGGTGCGGGTTTTCCGGCTGTTCGACCTCCGCTTCGATCGATACCCCCGCCGGTGGATCACGGCCCTCGTTGCTGCCGCGATCTACGTGAACTTCTTCTCGCACCACTACATCTTCGACGCGCGATGGGTGCTGCTGGCTGCCGTCGTGCTTGTCTATGGGCGGTGCGTGATGCACTTCAGGGTGTTCCGCCGTCGCTTCCGTATGCCCATTCTGGTGTCTTTCCTGCTGGTGGCCCTCTTCATTTGGTTCGCCGAGAACATCGGCACGTGGTCCCGTGCGTGGCTGTACCCGAACCAGCTGGAGGGCTGGCAGGCGGTCTCCATCGACAAGCTTTTGGCCTGGTTCTTGCTCATGATCATTTCCGTGGTGCTGGTGGCGTGGGTGTACAAGCCGGAGCCGCTCGACGCTCCTGCTGACGCGGAGACTCCTAGGCTTCGCCGCGTAGCGCCTTGAGTGCGGCACGCCGGGCCTGAAGCAAGGGCTCGACGTCGGACACCCGGGTTAGGCGGACTGCTTTCGGTGGGTTCGGGGTGCCTCGGGCATCAATCACGACGCCGAATCCGCCCACGGAGCCGGCCGCCAGCCACGAGGTGGTTCCCGGCCAGAGGGTGAAATCGGCGGGGATGCCTTCAACGGTGATGGTGAATCGCTCGGCCACGAGGGCTTTGAAGGTTGAACAGTGGGAGAAGGTGCACGCCGTCGCGGACTTCTTGGTCTAGCCGGTCGTTCATCGCCCAGAACTCGTCCGGAGGCACGTATCCAGTGATCTCCATCGCGCCAGTCTGACAGTTCACCGTCGGCGAAACCAGCCCTTGCGCCCCGTGATACCGGGGAATTTCCCAGCCAAATATTCAAAGTTGAGTGCACTTCGCTCAAGTTTCGATTGACTTAACTCTGAGGCTGAGTACAGTTGAGTGCAGAACGCTCAACTAGCCGATTGTTGAGCAGGCTTCCGGCAGGTAAACGCACAGCGGACCACTGCCAGGTGCAATCTCCAACATCGGCCATTGAAAGGAAACAAGATATGTCACGTGCAGTAGGTATCGACCTCGGAACCACCAACTCCGTGGTCTCTGTTCTCGAAGGTGGCGAGCCCACCGTTATCGCCAACGCAGAAGGCGGCCGCACCACGCCGTCCGTCGTTGCGTTCTCCAAGTCCGGCGAAGTCCTGGTTGGTGAAATCGCCAAGCGCCAGGCTGTCAACAACATCGACCGCACCATCGCGTCCGTCAAGCGCCACATGGGCACTGACTGGAATGTCGCCGTCGATGACAAGAAGTACACGCCGCAGGAAATTTCCGCGCGTATCCTCATGAAGCTTAAGAACGACGCCGAGAGCTACTTGGGCGAAAAGGTCACCGACGCTGTGATCACCGTTCCGGCCTACTTCAATGACGCCGAGCGCCAGTCCACCAAGGAAGCCGGCGAAATCGCAGGCCTCAACGTCCTCCGCATTGTCAACGAGCCCACCGCGGCTGCACTGGCCTACGGCCTGGACAAGGGCAAGGAAGACGAACTCATCCTGGTCTTCGACCTCGGTGGCGGAACCTTCGACGTCTCCCTCCTCGAGGTTGGCAAGGACGAAGACAACTTCTCCACCATCCAGGTTCGCGCAACCGCCGGTGACAACCGCCTCGGTGGCGACGACTGGGACAACCGCGTCGTCGAGTGGCTCCTGAGCCAGCTCAAGGTCAAGGGCATCGACCTCTCCAAGGACAAGATCGCCCTCCAGCGTCTCCGTGAAGCTGCAGAGCAGGCCAAGAAGGAACTGTCCTCCTCCACCAGCACCAACATCTCCCTCCAGTACCTGTCCGTCACCCCCGACGGCCCGGTTCACTTGGACGAGCAGCTGACCCGCGCCAAGTTCCAGGACCTCACCAAGGACCTGCTGGACCGCACCAAGAAGCCGTTCCAGGACGTCATCGCAGAAGCCGGCATCAAGGTTTCCGACATCGACCACATCGTGCTCGTCGGTGGCTCCACCCGTATGCCTGCCGTCTCCGAGCTCGTCAAGGAACTCGCCGGCGGCAAGGAGCCGAACAAGGGCGTCAACCCGGACGAAGTTGTGGCCGTTGGTGCCGCTCTGCAGGCCGGTGTCCTGAAGGGCGAACGCAAGGACGTCCTCCTCATCGACGTCACCCCGCTGTCCCTCGGCATCGAAACCAAGGGTGGCGTGATGACGCACCTTATCGAGCGCAACACCGCTATCCCCACCAAGCGTTCCGAGACCTTCACCACCGCTGACGACAACCAGCCGTCCGTGGCCATCCAGGTCTTCCAGGGCGAGCGTGAATTCACCCGCGACAACAAGCCGCTGGGCACGTTCGAACTGACGGGCATCGCTCCGGCACCGCGTGGTGTTCCGCAGGTCGAGGTCACCTTCGACATCGACGCCAACGGCATCGTCCACGTGTCCGCCAAGGACAAGGGCACCGGCAAGGAACAGTCCATGACCATCACCGGTGGCACGGCACTGTCCAAGGACGACATTGACCGCATGGTTCGTGAGGCCGAAGAACACGCCGCTGAGGACAAGGCCCGCCGCGAAGCTACGGACACCCGTAACTCCGCAGAGCAGCTCGCCTACTCGGTGGACAAGCTGATCGCCGACAACGACGACAAGCTGCCCGAAGAGGTCAAGACCGAGGTCAAGGCCGACGTCGACGCCCTCAAGTCCGCGCTGGAAGGCACCGACGACGCAGCCGTAAAGACTGCGTTCGAGAAGCTCCAGGCCTCGCAGACCAAGCTCGGCGAAGCCATCTACTCGCAGGCCGCCGCAGCTGATGCTCCGGGTGCCGGTGCTGAAGGTGCTCCTGCCGGTGAAAAGGCTGCTGACGACGAAGACATCGTTGATGCCGAAATCATCGACGAAGACGAAGCGAAGAAGTAGCCATGCCTCACCACGGCAACGAAGCAGAGCACTCTGAAGGCAACGAGCCGCGCAAGCCAGTCATTCGGGACAACCGCAAGGTTGACCCGGAGACCGGCGAGGCACGTCAGCCTGACAGCGAAGCTGCGGCTCCCACCGACGGCAACGCCGCTCCCACGGACGGTGACGCCCTCTCCCAGGCTGAGGAAATCCTCAACGGGGTAGAGGTGCCGGCCGAGGAATCGGTAGCCTCCGGTGCCGCGGCTGAAGCCCAGGCAGCGGAGCTCCGTAACGACCTCCTCCGCCTTCAGGCTGAGTACGTCAACTACCGCAAGCGCGTCGAACGTGACCGCGCCGTAGCAGGAGAGATGGCCGTCATCGGCGTCTTGAACTCCCTGCTCCCGGTGCTGGACGACGTCGACGCCGCACGCCAGCACGGTGACCTCGAAGACGGCCCCTTCGCCGCCATCGCCACCAAGCTGGAGAATGCGCTGAAGACGTACGGACTGGAACGCATCGCGGACACCGGAGTCGAATTCGACCCCACCATCCACGAGGCACTCATCCAGCAGCCGGGCGAGGACATCGAAGTGGACACGGTCAGCCAGGTGCTGCGCTCCGGATACCGCTCAGGTGAGCGGGTCCTGCGTGCGGCCCAGGTCATCGTGGCTGTCCCGGCGTAGGTTCCACCTTGTCGCTACACCGGATATGGGGCGGTGCCTTCCACACCGCCGCCCCATATCCGGTTTCGCGCCCGCTGTAAGCTCGCCTGAGGTGAGTTGAATGGGCCGTACTCATTATTGATTTGAAAGGAAACGCTCTTGGCCAGCCAGGACTGGGTTGAAAAGGATTTTTACGCGATCCTTGGTATTGCCAAGGACGCGTCCGACGCGGATATCAAGAAGGCTTACCGCAAGCTTGCCCGGCAGTACCACCCGGATACGAATTCGGGGGATGCTGCTGCGGAGAAGAAGTTCAAGGACATTTCCGAGGCTTACTCGGTGTTGTCGAGTCCTGAGGACCGGCAGCAGTATGACGCCATCCGTGCCATGGGCGGTGCACGGTTTGCTCCCGGTGCCGGTGCCGGCCGCGGTGGTGCGGGAGCCAACGGTGGGTTCGAGGACTTGTTCGGTGGTTTGTTTGGTGGTGGGCCCGGTGCCCGTCAGCCTGCGGGCGGCGGTATCCCGCCCGAGTTTGCCGACCTGTTCGGTGGGGGCTTCGGCGGCGCTGGCCAGACCGGATTCCAGCGGGCTCCGCAGAAGGGATCGGACCGTACGGCGACCACGTCCATCTCGTTTGCCGGCTCCATCAAGGGCACCACAGTGAGCTTGCGCGAAAGCAACGGCAACGTGATCGACGTCAAGATCCCGGCCGGAATCAAGGACGGGCAGAAGGTCCGTCAGCGCGGCAAGGGCAACGTTGGCCCGGCCGGCAATGGCGATCTCATCATCACGGTGAGCGTGAAGCCGCATGACTTCTTCCACCGCGACGGCGACAACATTCGCATCCACGTGCCCGTCACGTTCGCGGAGGCGGCGCTTGGCGCCACCATCGAGGTTCCAACGCTCGACGGCGACACCGTCAAGGTGCGCGTTCCGGCCGGAACACCGTCGGGCCGTACCCTCCGCGTCAAGGGCCGTGGCGTGAAAACGTCCAAAGCCACCGGAGACCTGCTGGTGACCATCGACGTCGCGGTCCCCCAGAACCTGAACAAGGAAGCGGAGGAAGCCGTGAAGGCGTTCGCTGCCGCCACCACCGACGCCGACCCGCGTCACGACCTGGCCGCAAAGGCCCGGTTGTAAGGAGGCGGTCATGGCTATCGACGTCAACCAGCCGATATTTGTCATCTCCGTCGCTGCGGAGCTTGCCGATATGCATCCGCAGACGTTGCGCCAATACGACCGTTTGGGCATCGTTTCGCCCAGCCGTGCGCCCGGAAAGTCCCGCCGCTACTCGCAGAACGACGTCAACAAACTGCGGGAGGTCCAGCGCCTCTCGCAGTCCGGCGTCTCGCTTGAAGGCATCAAACGCATCCTCGACCTCGAAAACCAGGTAGCTGCGCTGCAGTACCGGGTGGCCGAGCTGACAGAAGAATTGTCCCGCCGTCGCTCACCCGTGGACGCGCGCATCTTCGCGGCAGGCGCGGCGGGCGACGTCGTCAGCCTGGCCCGAGGGCAGAGGCCGCGGGCGCGATCGCAGGCCGTTGTGGTGTGGAGGCCGCGGGTCGGGGAGTAGCCAGCTACGCGCGGCTTCGGTCCCAGCTCACCACTACCCGGGCTGCACCCTCTTCAGTCCGTTCCACGTTGGTGACGATCTGCGATTCTTTGGCACCCATGGCACGGATCTGCCGCCGGTAATCCTCAAGATGCTCCTGCAGCGACGCTTCAGTCCATTCGCCGGGCCGCATTCTGGTGGAAATCTCCACCGGTTCTTCGCGGACCAGGATCTGTTCGGGCTGTTCGGGCTGTTCGGGCTGCGAAGGTTCGGGGTTTGGAGTTTGCGGAGCCAGCATCCGGACGGCGAAGGCTCCGCCGGCGATTCCGGCAACGAGGCCTGCTGCGATGAGCCAGAGGGTGCGGCCGGGACCGCGCCGTTTGGAACCCGTTCCGCTGAGGTTTGCCTTGGTGGAGTCTCTTCGTGCCATGGGGAGTTCAACTTTCCGTCGGCGATAGGTAGTCCGTGCATGAGCAGGCCGTAACCCGCCACACCATCGTAAGCATGCTGAGTTGGACCTGTGGCTTGATCGCCAAAACGGGCAGATAATGTAGGCATGGCACGGCAAGCAGCGCGCGTGCTGATGGCTCGATCATCGTGAGGGTGATGACGGTGTCGTTGTCCGATGAAGAACGCAGGAGCTTGGAAGAGCTGGAGCGGGAACTCGCTTCGACCGATCCGGATCTCGCATCCGAGCTGACATCGGGCCGGCCCCGGGGACAGGCTGCCCGCACCATCCTCGGCAGTCTGGCCGTTTTAGGTGGCTTTGCGATGGTGATCGCCGGGATCATCACCCAGCTTGTTGTTTTGGGCGTGCTGGGATTCCTTCTGGCCAGCGGCGGGGCGTATTGGCTGCTGTCCGGGACCTCGCTTCGGAGAAAGTCTGGAAGGCACGACGGCGAACCCGTACCTTAGCCCTCAGGCCCGCCGGACTCGGGGCACTCGACTCGGGCACTCAGCGATAGTGATGCTGGTGCGGGGACGTCCCCTAGGGAACCGGCGGCACGGGCGGCTGGACCGGAGCCTCAGGCTGCTTCACGGGCTCAGGTTCGCCCGGGGGAACCATCATGCGCCACGCCAGGACAGCGCCCGCGCCGGCAACAGCCCCGATGAGCAGGCCGATCATCCACCCGGACAGGCGCGGTGCGCGCTGCCGGCTGTTCCGCTTCAGGGCCTGCGTTGTCCTTGTCACAGCTTTGGCCGCCGCGCGCTGGGCTTCCTTGGCGGCCTTCTTGTTGCCCGTCAGCGTAAGCATGACGCCGTGAACCACGGACGGAACATCGGCATGATTGATGCGGGTCAAGGCCCACTTCACCACCGCATCGGCCTGGGACGACGTGCCGTCCGCCGCGTGTGATACCCACTCCCGGGCCAGATCCTGCGCGGCGGGAATGATGTTCTGTGCTTTGTACATAGTGCACCCCTCCAAGCGTAGATGTCCCCGTTAGCCAGCCTACGCCGGAGCCCCTGTGTCCAACAGATGCCACCGGCGCAGTCGGGTCAGTCGCGGACTACGGCAGCCAACTCCACCGGGCTCTCCAGCCCAGCCCACTGACCGCTGAGGGTCAGCTCGCTGTGCAGTTCCGGAGCCGCGGCCGAGTTGGCGGAAGCGTCCGCTGCCACGTCAACCACCCGGGTCACTTTCAACCGCAACTCGCCGGCATCAATGATGGTCACACCGCTGCCCGAAACCGGTGCCGAGGCACTCAGGGCGGGGACGCCGCCGTCGAGCTTTCCGCTGCCTTTGACCGTCACTGAGCTGGGGCGGGGCTCCGGCTCGCCGTCAACGATCAGTTGGGCCTCTTCCTGGCCCGTCAAAATGGCGGTGGCGAGAGCCTTGACGTAAATGGGGTCGGCGCAGGCGTCGTACACCCACCTCTTGCCCAGGACCGAATGATCCATGGTGCCGATGAGCCACTCCTCAGCGCCGGCCAGCTCGTAGCCCCGATAGCTGAGGGGAACCTGGTAGATGCGATCGCCTGCGGCGACCACGTGTGTCTCGATCCCGACCTCGCCGGCGGGATCGTCAAAACGGTAGGCGCCAATAAGCTCCGGCGTGCCATCCTGGATGAACCAGGGCTGCTTCGGCAGGTAGCCGGCGATGAGTTCGAGCTTGGACGGGGAAAGGTTTGCCTTGTGAATGATCGCCATGGTCTCCAGCCTAGGGCAGGGTGCGGCGGCTCCCGAAGACCAGCGGGCTGACCGGCTTCCCTAAGCGCCGGGTTTCGAAGCCAGGGAGCCCGGGGCAGCGCCCACCATCCCCTCCACCGCGCGGGCCAGGTGCGTGCCGCGATCGTTGACGCCATCCCAGCGGACCAAGGCCTGCGCATTCAGGCCGTCCACCATGCCGAGGATCTGCCAGGCGACGGCGGCGGCATCGGAAACGTTGAACGCTCCGCTCGCGTTTCCGTCCTCCACTACTCCTTGGAAGACCTCCTGCCAGGCATCCATTTGCTCGCGGACCGAGGCGGCCAGCGTCTCGTTGCGCCGTCCCAGCGTCCAGGCTTCCACCCAGATTGCCGTGACGTCGAGCCTGCTGTTGTCCAGGAGGGTGTCCACCAGCAGTCCGAGCCGTTCCGATGGTCCTGGGCGCTGGCTCAGCAGGCCTGCAACTTCCTGGGTTTCCGCGGCCACGATGCTGGCGAATGTGCTGGAGACCAGCGCATCCATATTGGGCTGATAGTGCGCCACCAGGCCGGAAGCGACGCCCACGCGTGCGGCAACGTTGCGCAGCGTGAGTGCGGTGAGACCCGCCTCGAGGGCGAGCTCGCGGGCGGCTTCGGTGATTTCTGCGGCGCGTTCTGCCGGTGACTTCCGGAGTGCGCGCTTCTGTGGAGTGCTTGACATCAAGGACCAGTCTAGATTACCTTTTCAGCATTGTTGATCGTATGATCAACAAGAGAATTGCACTGAAGACGAAGGAGTCACCCATGGCTTGGAGAATGCCGGCCGAAACCGCACCGCATGAGCGCACCTGGATGGCGTTCCCCCGCACCGGCCTGACCCTTGGCGACGACGCCGCCTCGGCCGAAGAGGCGTATAAGGCCTGGACCGCCGTCGCCCACGCAGTGGCGGAATTCGAACCGGTCACCATGGTGGTGGACCCGAGCGAGCGCGAACGCGCCGCCCGGATGCTGGGTGGCGGGATCGAACAGATTGAGGCGCCGCTGGATGAGTTCTGGATGCGCGACGTCGGACCCACCTTTGTGCTGGACGATGAACGTCCCGGCGTGCTTGGTGCTGTGGACTGGATCTTCAACGGCTGGGGTGCGCCGGCGTGGTCCGAGTGGCAGAAGAGTGCCGGCATGGGCCGTTTCGTCGCTGAACAGTCCGGTGCCGAACTGGTCAGCTCACTGCTGGTCAACGAGGGCGGCGCCATCCACGTGGACGGCGAAGGAACCGTGCTGATCACCGAAACCGTGCAGCTGGATCCGGGTCGGAACCCCTTCGCCGACAAGGCCGCAGTTGAGGCTGAGCTGGCCCGCACCATCGGCGCCACAAAAGTCATTTGGGTACCCCGCGGACTGACCCGCGACTACGAGGACTTGGGCACACGCGGCCACATCGACATGGTGGCCACCCTGCCCACCCCCGGCCGTATCCTGCTGCATTCCCAGACCAACCCGGAGCACCCGGATTACGAAGTCAGCCGCACGCTCCAGACATTCCTGGAAACCCAGACGGATGCAGCGGACAAGCCGTTCGAGATTGTGCCGCTGCCTGCGCCGGAAACTTTGCGCGACGAAGACGGCTTTGTGGACTGGAGCTACGTCAACCACCTGGTGGTCAATGGTGGCGTCATCGCCTGTGGCTACGGTGAAGAACGTGCCGATTCCCTCGCGGCCGAGATCCTGGCCGAGGCCTACCCCGGCCGCCGCGTGGTCACCGTGGACGCCCGACCGATCCTGGCCCGCGGTGGCGGTATCCACTGCATCACCCAGCAGCAGCCGCGCCTCAGCAGGGCACAATTCGCCGGGGATGAGGCGTAATGGCCACCTTCGACGTCGTAGAAGCCTCCATCGCGCAACTGCGCGAGGCCCTGGAGGCAGGCGAGTTGACCAGCGAACAGCTCACCAAGGCCTACCTCGAGCGCATCGAGGCCTATGACCGCAATGGCATCAAGCTCAACGCAATGGTGGTCATAAACCCCGAGGCCTTGGCGGACGCCCGGGCTTCGGATGAACGCCGGGCGCGGGGGATTGTGCGCGGCCCTCTGGACGGTATTCCGTACACAGCCAAGGACAGCTATCTGGCCAAGGGTCTCACTGCCGCGGCCGGCTCGCCGGCCTTTGAGAATCTGGTGGCGCAACGGGATGCGTTCACCATCGAGCGGCTTCGGGATGCCGGTGCGGTGCTGATCGGCCTCACCAACATGCCGCCCATGGCCAACGGCGGCATGCAGCGTGGCGTCTATGGCCGCGCCGAAAGCCCGTACAACGCTGAGTACCTGACGGCAGCCTTCGGCTCCGGTTCCTCCAACGGTTCCGGAACCGCGACGGCGGCCAGCTTCGCGGCCTTCGGCCTGGGTGAGGAGACCTGGTCAAGTGGCCGCGCACCGGCGTCGAACAATGCCTTGTGCGCCTACACGCCCTCGCGCGGCGTCATCTCGGTGCGCGGCAACTGGCCATTGGTACCCACCATGGACGTCGTAGTCCCGCACACGCGCACCATGGCCGACATGCTGGAACTGCTGGACGTCATTGTGGCCGACGACGCCGAGTCCCGCGGTGATTTTTGGCGCGCTCAGCCGTGGGTTGAGATCCCTAAATCGTCTGAGGTCCGGCCGGAGTCTTACGTTGCGCTCGCTTCGGAAACGCTCGACGCCGGACGGCCGGCGTTGCGGGGCAAGCGCTTCGGAGTGCCGCGCATGTACATCAACGCAGACCCGGCCGCCGGGACCAGCGAGCAGCCGGGCATCGGTGGCCCCACCGGGCAGCGAATCGAAACGCGGGCTTCCGTGATTGACCTGTGGGAAGCAGCGAAGCGCGACCTCGAGGCCGCGGGAGCCGAGGTCGTCCTGGTGGACTTCCCCGTGGTCTCAAATTACGAAGGCGACCGGCCGGGAGCGCCTACCATCGCCACCCGCGGCCTGGTCAGTTCCGCGTACCTCAAGCGTGAAATCGAGGACCTCTCGGCCTGGGCGTGGGACGATTTCCTTCGCGCCAACGGTGATCCTGCCCTCAACAGGCTTGCCGATGTTGACGGCGCTGCGATCTTCCCGCACCCGAAGGGCGCCCTGGCAGACCGCTACACCGGATTCGACGACCACATCTCCGAATATCCCCGGCATGTCCGCGAATACGGCGTATCCCAATTCACTGAGATCCCCGAGCTGGAAGACGGAGTGCGCGGGCTGGAAGAGACCCGGCGGGTTGACTTGGAGGACTGGATGGACGGGCTCGGACTGGACGCAGTCCTGTTCCCTGCCGCGGCCGACGTCGGACCAGCCGACATGGACGTCAACCCTGCCTCCGCGGACCTCGGCTGGCGAAATGGGGTCTGGGTGTCCAACGGCAACCTCGTCCCACGCCACCTGGGCATCCCCACTGTCACGGTGCCGATGGGAACCATGGCAGATATTGGCATGCCCGTAGGCCTCACCTTTGCTGGCCGCGCCTACGACGACACGGCACTGCTGACGTTGGCTGCCGCTTTCGAAGCGACGGGCTCCCGGCGCACGACTCCGCCCCGGACGCCGGCGCTGTAGCGGAGATTCGCCTCCGTGTGGTGGCCGATGCGTGGCCGGGCCCCGGCTCTGATTACAATCAAAGGGACGTCGACCACTGAGGGAATCATGAAGAAACTCACCACTGTCCTGATCGCTGCCGGGCTCATCGCCTCGGCATCCGCCTGTTCCGCCCAGCAGCAGCTGACCACAGCGGAAACCTGCGACCGCGTTAACGTCGTGGTACCCAGCTTCCCGCAGAGCCCGAGCCAGACTGCAGCGAACCGTGCTGCCAATGCGGTCCGGCCCATCGAGTCCGTGGCTTCCAACGACATGAAGCCGGTTGTCACGGCAATCCTGGGATACCTGGATGCTCTGGCCGAGAAGGAGCCGACCGACGATGGCAAGAAGGCGGAGCACCAGGCAAAGCTGGACGAGGCCAACTCGGCCTTCCAGGAAGCCGGCACCAAGTACGGCGAGCTCTGCCGCGGCTAATGACGCCCGCGCGCTGAACACGCAGTCGCTCAACATACAGGGCTGAACATACAGAAGGGACCGGTTGATCGACCGGTCCCTTCTGTATGCCGCAAACGCTCTTTCATATCCCGTCACCTTGGAAGGAAGCCTCTCTCACTCTCCTGGAGAAAGTGAGAGAGGGCGGACGGGAAGGGCTTGGGATGTGAGAGAGGGCGGACGGGAAGGGCTTGGAATGTGAGAGATGGCTACTTTTCGTCGGGGCCCAGGTCAGGCCCGACGGCGAAACCCACCTCGCACGTCGCGCTTCCGTGGAGTTCCAGGATGGCGAGCTCGTTGGCGCCTTCGCGGATCAGCGGACCGGGAACGTACAGCGTGCGCTGCGGTCCGCGGCTCCAGTAACGGCCAAGGTTGAATCCGTTCACAAAAACAACACCCTTGGTCCAGCCATCGAGGCGGAGGAATCGGTCTCCCGGGCCATCGGCGTCAAAGGTCGCGAACGAAACAGACGGACCAGCCACGCCGGCCGCAGCATCGCCGGGTGGCAGCGGCACCGCGGCCGACCGGAATGCCTCCAGCGAGCCCAGGTCCACGGCACCCACTTCCCAGTCCACAACCTCCGCGCCGTTCAGCAGCGCCGGTCCGATCAAACCCTTGGCTTCGCCGATTCTCTGCCCGTAATTCACCCGGCCTTGGTCCTCAAGGAGAACCTGCAGGCGGCCACCACCGGGGATGACAACCGAGCGCTCGCCCAGTTCCCGGCTCAGCACCCCCACGGGCACGCCGTCCAGGAAGAACTGTGCCCTGTCACGGACCTCGGTGAATGACAGGACTCCGCCACCAGGAAGTGAGGCCTCGTACAAATAGAAGCCGCGGTACTGCCCAGTCACCTCGACGGGCGGAACGGTTCCTGGTACCAAAGACGTAACTACGGCGTCGGAGAGCGCAGGCGCCGTCGAAGAAACCGCCACCACTGAAGCAGGGACGGGCGCCCGGAGAGCCGGCACCTCGGCCGGAACCGGGAAATGCTTGGCAATGACGTCCCGGAAGGCGAAATACTTGGCCGTCGGATGCCCGTCCTCGGAGAGGGGAGCGTCGTAGTCGTACGAGGTGATGGTGGGCTCGTAGATGCCTTTGTCGTTCGCCCCATTGCTGAAGCCGAAGTTGGTGCCGCCGTGGAACATGTAGATGTTCACTGAAGCCCCGGCGGTGAGCAGAGCATCGAGTTCGGCGGCGGAAGCAGCGGCGTCGGTGGTGTGGTGGTGTGTTCCCCAGTTGTCGAACCAGCCGTTCCAGAACTCTGCGCACATGAGCGGCCCCGAGGGCTGCCTCTCCCGCAAGAAGCCGAGCCGCTCCTCAACACGCGAACCAAACGTTCCCGTCTTGTGCAGTTCGGGCAATGATCCGTCCTCGATCATGGTCCCGAACGGCTGGTCGCAGGTGAACAGCGGAACATCAACACCCGAGCGCTTGGACAGGTCCACCAGATGCTGCAGGTACTCCTTGTCGTTCCCGTAGGCGCCGTACTCGTTCTCAATCTGGAGCATGATCACTGGACCGCCCTGAGTGATCTGTCGAGGCACCACCAAAGCCAGCACAGACTCCATATAGGAAGAGACAGCCGCCAAGTAGCCCGGTTCGCTGCTGCGGACACCCACGGTGGGGTCGGTGAACAGCCAGGCGGGCAGCCCTCCGTTGTCCCATTCGGCGCAGATGTAGGGGCCGGGTCGGACAATGGCGTGCATCCCGGAAGCGGCAACCAGGTCCAGGAAGCGACCCAGGTCCAGCCCCCCGTCGGCAACAAACGAACCAGGCTCGGGAGAGTGCTCATTCCAGGGCACATACGTTTCGATGGTGTTCAAACCCATCAACCGGGCCTTATGGATCCGGTCGGCCCACAGATCGGGGTGAACCCGGAAGTAGTGGATGGCTCCGGAGAGGATGCGGAACGGCTGATCGTCCAGGAGGAAGTCCTGATCGCCGATTGCGAAGGTGCTCAAGAAAGGTCCTAACAGGGTCTACGCGGAACGCAGCACGGCGTGGAAAGCGTACGCGGCGTTGCTCCAGATCACGAACAGCAGCGGTGCCGGCGCCAACGCGATACCCAGGACCGGCTGCATCACGGAGGCGGACACGATGATCCCCAGCAGGATCAGCATGGCCACGCTGAGGTACCAGCGCTGCGCCCCCAGATAAAGCGAAGCCTTCAGGATGCTTTTCAGCTTCGCTTCAGGCAGAAGTACGACGCCGGCAATCGCCGTGACGGCAAGGCTCACCGTCACGGCAGCTGCTACGACGATCACCGGCACCAGCAGCGCAGCGCCAGGAAGGCTCAAGACGTTGTTCTGGACGACGGCCAGGTCCACGCCGAGGAACATCAACAGGGCCACAGCGCCCACACCCAGCACCGCGGCCTTCGCGAAACTGCGTTTGTATCCCCGAAGGAAAGCGGCGACCGGCTTGACCGCGGCGCCGTCGTCGTTCAACGCCTTGAAGGCAGCGAAGATGCCGGCGAGCGACGGCGCAATGGTGACGGAGAGCGCCAGGAAGAACGGCCACGCAGCGGCGGGGTCGGCCACCAGCGAAAGGCTGAGGACCAGCGGGGCGTTGGCCACGGCGAGCAGGGCGTTGCCGGCCAGGAACGTGTAGATGAACCCGAAGATGCTCCCGAAGGTTTCGAATCCCGGTCCGGCCCACCGCCGTCGTTTCTGCCCAGCCACAACACTCATCCTTTCATCCCGCTGGTCGCGATGCCCTGGATGAAGTAGCGCTGGCCGATGAGGAAGATGATGAGGATCGGGATCACGGAGATCACGGAGCCGGTCATGATCATGGCGTACTCGGCGTCGAACTGGCCCACGAAGGACCGCAAGCCCAGCTGGACGGTCCAGAGTCGGTTGGACGTGAGGTAGATGAACGGACCCATGTAGTCGTTCCACGTGTTCACGAACGTGAGCAGGGCAAGGCTGGCCAGGGCCGGCTTGGACAGGGGCAGGATGACGCGGGCCCAGATGCCGTATTCGCTCAGGCCATCGATGCGGGCCGCTTCGCAGAGCTCGTCCGGGATGGTCATGTAGTACTGGCGCATCAGGAACACGCCGAACGCGCCGAACGCCTGCAAGAGAATGAGGGCGTTGAAGCTGTTGGTCAGGCCAAGGTTCTGCATCATGATGTACTGCGGCACCATGTAGGCCTGCCACGGAACGGCGATAGTACCGATGTACGCGAGGAACAGCACGTCGCGGCCCGGGAAGCGGACCTTGGAGAAACCGTAGGCAGCCAGCGAGCCCGTGAGGACCTGCAGGCAGGTGATGATCACGGCGAGGTACAGCGAGTTCTGCAGGTAGCCCATCATGGGGATACGGGTCCAGATGTCCGTGTAGTTGCTCCACACGAACTCCTGCGGAATCCACTGGATGGGAACCGTGAGGACCTGGTTGTTCTCCTTCAACGACGAGGAAAGCATCCAGATGAACGGCACCATCAGCGCCGCCACCAGGACCACCAGGACACCGTAGATCACGATGTTCGCGGTCCGCTTCTTCTGCTCGCGCGGGGAGCGTTTGCGGTCGGTACGACGGCGATCTTCCGCAGTAGGTGCGCCGTTTGGGAGCGGTGCCGCGTCCGTCACATGAGTGGCTTTGAGGTCTTCGGCCATGTTGGTCATCAGCGTTCCCTCCGCTGTTGGATCTTGAACTGCAGGACGGTAACCGTCAGCACGATGACGAACAGGACCAGCGAAATGGCAGAGGAGTACCCGAACTTCCCTTCGCCGATGCCCTCCTGGTAGATCAGCTGGGACAGCACCGTGGTGGAGCGGCCGGGGCCACCGTTGGTCATGACCACAATGAGGTCGAACACCTTGAAGCTGGAAACCGTCAGCATGACCACCACAAAGAACGTGGTGGGACGCAGGGACGGGATGGTGACGTTCCAGAAGCGCTGCCAAGCACTGGCGCCGTCTACTTCGGCGGCTTCATACAGTTCGGTGGGGATCGCCTGCAGGCCGGCTAAGTAGAGGACCATGTAGTAGCCCATGTCGCGCCACACACTGGTGATGATGACGGCGGGCATGGCCCAATCGGAACTGGAGGTCCAGCCCGGCGGGTTGGCGATGCCGATGGCGCCGAGGAACTGGTTGATGGGGCCGCTGTCCGGGCTGAACAGCATGTTCCAGACGACGGCGACGGCCACCAGCGAGGTGATGTACGGAAAGAATATGGCAACGCGGAAGAAGCCGATGCCCTTGAGCTTGCGGTTCAGCAGCATGGCCAGGATGAGGGCCAAGGCCATGGTGAGCGGGACGTGGCCCAAAGCGTAGACAAGGGTGTTCCGCAGCGCGATCCAGAAGGAGTCGGATGCGAACATGCGCTCGAAGTTGGCCAGGCCAACCCATTTGGGAGCGCTGAATGAGGTCCATTCCATGAAGGAGAGCGCGAAAGCGGCCACGACTGGAATGAGGGTGAAGGCCAGGAAGCCCAGGAAGTTCGGAAGGATGAACGTCCAGCCGATCAGCGTGTTGCGCCTGGCTTGCTTCCTGTTGCCGCGGCTGTGCACGGGGGCAGGTGCCTGGGTGATTGTTTCTGTAGTCATGATGACCGCTCCCGGCGTCGGGGGCGTTCCTCCATTTCAGGATCCGGAGAATTCAGGTCCGGGTCCGGTGCCGCGTCCAGGGACGCAGCACCGGAACCAGTGGCTTGCCTGGCCTTACTTGCCCAGGACTTCGCTGGTGACGCGCTTGCCCATCTCGGCGAGGCCATCACTGACGGAGCGCTCGCCGACCATGATGAGGTCGTGCTCCTGGTTGAGGATCTTGTCCGTCGCGGCAGACTTGTCGCTGACGGGCATTTCCAGGGCGGTCTGATCCGGGGCGAAAGCCGTCTTGGAGAGCTCGTCCGTAGGCAGGCCGTCCAGCTTGAAGTACTCAGCGGTGACGGACTCATTCTGCAGCGCCGGGACAACACCGATCTTGGAGATGGCCTTGGCGCCCTCTTCACCGGCGGCCCACTTAATGAATTTCTTTGCCTCATCGGAGTGGGTGGCGTTCTTGTTTACGGCGAAGGCCGTGGGCGAACCGAACGTGGTGACCTTGCCGTCGTCGTTCTTCTGCGGCAGTGGAGCCAGGCCCCAGTTGACGTTGGTCTTGCCGTCCTTCTTGGCCTGCAGGATGCCGGCCGTGTACCAGGTGCCCATGGGCATCATGGCAGCCTGGCCGGTCTCGAACATGGTGCGGTAGCTGGTCTTCTGGCTCTTGGCGGTGCCGAAGTCCAGGGTGGTGCCGGACTTCTGGAGATCCAGGGCGGTGTTGTACTGGTCCTCCATGAAGCCGTAGTCGCCGCTGTTCTGGTCAGCGTCGTTCTGGGCCGCTGCGATGGCCTGGACCACGGAACGCCAGATGTGGTGGTAGGTGCCGTACGTCTTCTTTCCGCCGGCCTCGGTGGTGAGCTTCTTGGCGATCTCCGTGTACTTCTCCCAGGTCAGGTCCTTCGGCTCCTCGATGCCGGCAGCCTTGAACAGGTCCTTGTTGTAGTACAGGAGCCAGAAGTCCTGGCGGTAGGGAGCAGCGAAGTACTTGCCGTCGATGTCGAACGCGTCCAGGCCGGCGAGGTTGTCCTTGCCCACCTTGTCCACCACGCTGTTGATCTCCTGCAGCTGGCCGTTGCTGGCGTAGCGGGAGTAGTCGATCACGTTCTTCATGGTGAGCACGTCAGTGGTGTCGCCACCGGCCAGCATGGTGGTGACCTTCTGGGGGTAGTCATCAGCAAGGATGTCCACGGGTTCGATGTCCACGGTGGGGTTGGCGGCCTCGTAGCCGTCAAAGAGGGCCTTGAACTCCGGGGTGCCCTCGTAGTTCCAGACCGAGACGGTCAGCCGGGTCTTGCCTTCGGCCGCCTGCGGTTCGGCGGGACCGGCAGCGCCGGCACAGCCGGTGAGTCCGAGCCCTGCAGTCACCGCAAGGGCGATTGCGGCGAGGGTTGTGCGCTTCATTGCGTTCTCCTTTAGTACTGGGTTACAAGTTTGCCGCAGCTGCGGCTTCATGGTGCTTGGGTTCAGGCGCTGAGGCCGAGGTCCTCATGGACTACCTGGGCCAGGAGGTCCTTGCCGGCGAGGTATCGTTCAAGGTCATCGAGTGCGGCATCGGACATCCGCCGGGTTTCAGTCCCGAGCGAACCTGCGATGTGCGGGGTGATGATGACGTTGGGGAGTTCGTACAGGGTGGACTCAGCCGGCAACGGTTCAGGTTCCGTGACGTCCAGCAGCGCCGTGATTCGACCGGTGGCGCACTCCTTTTCGAGGGCTTCCGTGTCAACGAGCGAACCGCGGGCGGTGTTGATGAGCGTCGCGTGGTCCTTCATGGCGCCGAGCTGGGCCGTGCTGATCATGTTGCGGGTTTCGGGGAGTGCGGGTGCGTGGATGGTGACCACATCAGATACGGGCAGGAGTTCTTCGAGGGTGACCAGTTTGCCGCCGGCCGCCGCCACGTCCAATGGATCGGCGTACGGGTCGCTGACCAGGCAGGTGACGTCCTGGAGTTGTTGGACCAATTGGACCACCCGGCGGCCAATGCGGGAGAACCCGACGACGCCTACCACCCGGCCGATGTTGCCCAGTTCGCCGCGATCACCGATGTAGCTCCAGTCTTCCCGGTGCGTCCGGGCGTCGTTGGCCAGCACATGCGCCTTCTTGCCCGCCAGGACGATCGAAGCGAAGGTGAACTCGGCCACCGGGATCGCGTTGGCGTCGGCGCCGTTGGTGACGGTGATGCCGCGATCCCACAGTTCTTCACTGACGAAGCTGCGCACTGTTCCTGCACAGTGGAACACTGCCCGGAGCTTGGGCATGCGTTCCAAACGATCAGCGTTGAGGTGCGGCACTCCCCAACTGGTGAGGAGGATTTCCACCTCTTCCAAACGGCACAGCAATCCGGGTTCGTCCAGGGAATCCGTCCACGGCTGATCGCCGAGATCCACCATTTTGGACAGCCGCTCCAGTCGCGTGGAATCGAACTGGTCAGCAAAGGTTCCGCTATTCATGACCAGCAGTGCCTGGGGCTTGAGCGACATTGAGGGATCCTCCCTTCGAAGTTTTCGGCGGCCTGTTCGACCGTGATTTATGTGTTGCATCACATCTAATAATCAGTACATACTCATAAACAAGACAGTTCATTCAACTCAATCGAACTTGATCTAAAACATTCAAGATCGAACAAATGAGAGAAGAATTTATATGGCAACCGGCATCCCCGCCGTTGATGCGCCACCACTGAGGCCCCTGTTGGGCGCATGGGGTACATCTGCAGGCGCACCGGCTCTGATGGAGTCGCTCCGCGGCGCCCGGGACCGCCTCGCCGTCCGTCCAGCGTCCGACGCCGGATGGCACCGCGCTGCTGGCCGCCCCCTCGCGGAACTGCGCGCCCAAGCAACGGAGGAAAAGGGGAGTCACTGGCCCCAACCGCTCGTGTCCCATTACGCGCGCTACTTCCGCGACGGCAACCGCACGGCCTACGAGGGGCTGGTGGCGGGCCGGCAGCAGCGACTGACGCGCGCCGTCGTGATGGCTGCTGTGGCTGGTCCTGCCTCCGACGACGGTTGGCTTGACGAGGTGATCGACGGCGCCTTCCTACTGTGCGAGCAGAGTTCGTGGAGCTGGGCCGCGCACGACGACGTCTTCACCCGCAGTGGCGATGTGGTCCCTGAGCGTTCCCGGCCGTACCTCGATCTCGGCGCAGGGGAGGTGGTGGCGCAGCTCGCGTGGCTGGACCATGTGCTCGGTTCACAGCTCGATGAACGTACTCCCGGTCTGCGTCGACGCATCCGTCTGGAGACACAGGAACGGGTCATCCAGCCGTTCCTGGACCGGCTCGACTGGCATTGGCTGGGGTTGGACGGCGACGTTCATAATTGGAATCCGTGGATCCACTCGAACATCATCGCCGCGGCATTGCTGCTGGTGGATGACCCTGGGTTGCAGGCGGCGGTTATTGCACGCTGCATCGAGGGCCTGGACCGCTTCCTCGCCTCCATTCCCGCCGACGGTGCCATCGACGAAGGCTTCGCCTATTGGTGGAACGGGGCCGGCCGCGCGCTCGAAGGCCTTGCCCTGCTGGAGGAGGCAAGCGGCGGCGAGCTCGATCCGGACCTGCCCGTCATCCGCGCACTGGTGGCATTCCCGCACCGCATGCACTTGGGGCATGGATGGTTCCTCAACGTTGCCGACGGCCCGGCCCGCGCCCACCACGGACTCCCGTGGGACATGCTGCAACGCTGGGCTGTCCGGCTGGGGGACTCTGAGGCCGCCGCGCACGCGGCCGCCTTTGCCGCCGTCGAACCCGAACCCAACTCCGCCGCCGGCTTGGGCCGCGTCCTCACCCAACTGAGTGACAGCAAACGTCGCAATGAGCGTCCATTGGGACATGTGCTGTTACCTAGTTGGGGGACGTACCTTCCGTCCGTCCAGATCATGGTGGCGCGGCAGACTCCGGGCTCATTCGTCGGGCTCACCCTCGCGGCCAAGGGCGGACACAACGGCGAGCACCACAACCACCGCGACGTCGGCTCAGTGGTGGTCGCCGTGGATGGTGTGCCCCTGTTGGTCGACGCCGGCCAGCCCACGTACACCGCGCAAACGTTCGGACCAGATCGGTACCGGATTCGGGCCATGCAGAGTGCGTGGCACAGCGTCCCCGCACCGTTCGGCCTGGAGCAGGGGACCGGGTCTTCGTTCGCGGCGACCGTACTCCAGGAGCCGACCCTTGAGGAACCCACCCTCGCGCTTGGGCTGGGAGCGGCCTACGGTTTGGACCACGCTGAGCAATGGATCCGCACCTCGCTCATGAACCGTGAGCTGGGGACCGTGGTGATTGACGACCGCTGGAACCTGCCCGAACCCGCGGCGGAGGGCACGCGTCCGCCTGAGGGAACGCCCGACGTCGACATCACCTATCTGGTTGCCGGCACCGTCAGCGTCGGTACAGACGCGACCGCGAGCGTCGCGCCCGCCGGGATTCCGGCTGCGGAAACCGGCAGGGGCCTGCACCTGCGCTGGAAGCCGGCCACCGCCGTCGTACTCGTGGACGAATGGCACCTCGACGATCCTCTCCTCAGCGACATCTGGGGCGAAAAATTGACCCGGATCCGTTTCCGTATGCCCAGCGAAAACCGCGCTTCGGGCGCGTTTACCCTCACAGTGGAGGCAACATCTTGAGTTCTGAACAGACCCCGGAAGCGGGCGGCAAGTCCCTCTTTTCCCTGCAGCGCCGTGAACGGCTCATGGAGGAGCTGCGGGCGCATGGAGCCATCACCGTGCGCGATATTGCCGCGAAGTTGGGCGTCAGTGAACTGACTATCCGGCGTGATGTGAACACCCTCGCCGACGAAGGACTCGTGTCCCGCGTCCATGGCGGCGCCACGCTGCCCAGCCCGTTGGACCGTTCGGTGGCTGTGGGGCGGCCGTCGGCGCACAGCTACTCCATTGGCATGGTGGTTCCGTCGCTGGACTATTACTGGCCGCAGGTGATTTCCGGTGCGCGTGGCGAGGCCGAGGCGCAGAACCTCCGCATCCTGGTCCGTGGCTCCGCCTACGACGCTGCCGACAACCGCCGCCAGGTCCAGGCGTTGCTGGATACCCAGAACATCGACGGGCTGATCGTGGCCCCCGATATGGGCGGTGAGCACGGGAAGGAATTGCTGAGGTGGCTCAATGCCCTGCCCATTCCGGTGATCCTGGCCGAACGGCGGGCGCCGTCGGAAATCCCCGCGCATCGTCTGGAGTGGGTCGCCACCGATCATTCCTTTGGCGCCGGGATGGCCGTGCGCCATCTGTGGCAGGAGGGGCACCGGATGATCGGATGCCTCACGGATTCCACCAGCCCCACCAGCCCGCATGTGGTCCGCGGTTGGAAACAGGCCCTTGCCGCGCTCAAGATTCCGCTGGAAAAGTCCATCCACGAGGACTCAGCCAAGCTGGACAACGGCGATCGTGCCAAGCACTTTGATCACGTCCTGGATCTGTGCCGTTCCACCGGAACTACGGCAATGCTGGTGCACTCGGACACCCAGGCTGTGGCGTTCGTGCAGCACTGCGTGGACCGGGGCGTGGATGTTCCAGGCAGCATGGCGATTGTGGGGTACGACGACGAAGTGGCCTACCTTGCCGAGCCCGCCATCTCCGCGGTTAGGCCACCCAAAAGCTACGTCGGCAAGGTGGCGGTGCAGCTCATGGCTGCGCGCCTGGCCGAAGGAAGGATGCGCCCTGTGCATCGCATTGACCTGAACCCCGAGCTGATTGTGCGGGAATCCTCCGTAGGCGCACCGCGAGGGTTGGCTGGAGTCGTCCTGGAGGATTCGCTCTGATGCTTCTGCCGCCCCTGGATTACCAGCTCTCACCCTTCACCGGCCTGACCCGCGAGCACTGGTGTGCGTACGCGGATCACCTCCTGCGTTCGGCGCATCAGTTCGGCACGGACGATCACGCCAACATCCACCTGCCCGGAGCCAACAGCCGCTACGGCCCGCGAAGTGATTCTCTGGAAGCCTTCGCCCGGACGTTCCTGCTGGCCTCTTTCCGGATGGCGGGCGACCCTGCCAGCACGGGCTGGATCGCCGAGTGGTACGCCGTCGGACTGGACGCCGGAACCAATCCCGCCAATCCGGACCGGTGGCCGACGCCTGGTGAGCTGGGGCAGGCGAAGGTGGAGGCGGCGTCGTTGGCTGTTGGCTTGGCACTGACCCGCGACGTCCTGTGGGACAAACTGCCGGAGCGCGTGCAGGAGCAGCTCATCGCATGGTTCGAGACCGTGATCGGTGAGGAGTACCCGCCCATCAACTGGGTCTGGTTCCAAATTGTGGTGGAGACATTCCTGGCATCCGTGGGCGGCCGGTACTCCGATGAGGACATCGACGCCGGACTCGCCATCCATGACTCCCTGTACCAAGGCGGTGGCTGGTTCGCGGACGGTCCCGAGCGTGCCTACGACCACTACGTGGGCTGGGCATTCCAGGTGTATCCGCAGCTCTGGGCGTTGATGGCGCCTTCTGACCCCCGGGTTACTGCTCGCAAAACGCTCGACGGCGACCGGCTGGCTGATTTCCTGGACGACGCCGCGTTCCTTGTGGGCTCGAACGGTGCTCCGCTCATTCAAGGCCGGAGTTTGATCTACCGGTTCGCGGCCGCCGCGCCGTTCTGGGTGGGGGAGTTGTCCGGGCACACGCGCTTGGCCCCAGGTCTTTCCCGGCGTGCTTCCTCCGGGATGCTGGACTACTTTGCCCGGCACGGCTCCATCACGGAGGACGGGTTGCTGTCCATCGGGTGGCACGGCGAGTTCGCGGGCATGAAGCAGGCCTACTCCGGCGCTGGGTCACCCTATTGGGCGGCGAAGGGGATGCTCGGGCTCGCGCTGCCCGCGGATCACCGGGTGTGGGCTGCGGTGGAGGCGCCTTTGCCCGTTGAGGTTGCCGACACGCAGCGGCTGATCGCAGCCCCGGGCTGGCAGGTGGACGGGACTCGAGCCGACGGCGTGGTCCGGATCCGGAACCACGCCACGGACCACGCCGTCGTGGGTGCTGTGGTGGCGGACTCGCCGCTGTATGCGCGGATCGGGTACTCCACCCACACGTTCCCGGACCTGACACCCGAGTCCGTGGACAATGCGGTGGCGTTCGTTGATTCCGATGGCCGGCTCACGCATCGGACGGGTTTTGAGTACCTCGGCTCGTACTCCGAGGGCGGTGTTCAGCTGGGAGCTTCCCGGTTCGCCGCCCACTGGATTGAACCCGACCCCGACGCCGGTCCCGATCACGGCAGCGGGGTGGCCGGCGTTGCGACTCCCGGGCCCTCGGTCACCGTGGTTTCGGCAACGCGTGGGGCAGTAGAGCTCCGGCTGGTGCGTGTTTCCGGCTCTTCCTCGGGGAGTGCCTTGCGGATCGGCGGCTGGCCGGTGGATGCTGCGTCGTCGGTGGTGGGCTCTGTGATGCCAGTTCCAGGATTCGGCATGTCGTTGGATTCGTCCGGGACGTTCGTCCGCTCTGGTGCCCACCCCATGGGTTCGGAGCTCACCATTCCGTGGGTGGGAACCTCGGGTACCGCGCACGACGGTGACTACGCCGCCGTCGTCGTCCTCGCCGGTGACGGAGGTACTTCGACGGATGCGGGTGTCACGTTTGTTGCCGGGGAAGGGGAGGTCGAGGGGGATGGTCGGTTCGTGTTCTCGGATGGCGCCTCCGTGAGCATCTCGCAGCTTGCCCGTTTCGATGCGTAGCTGCGGGTTAGACGACTCCTACCGTCTTGTGTGCAGCGGGCCATCGAATCGGGCGAGCTCACCCTGCAGTAGGCTCGCGGGATGAGCCAAACCGATGATCGAGCACGCTTCCTCGCGGCATATGACCAGGACCTCCGCACCGACGCCGAGACCCCGAGTGCCCTCAAAGTGACCCAGCACGGCCCTGTGCGTTTGGTGACCTTCATGAAGGGCCGGGGCTTCGTCACGTACCAGGATCTCGGTGACGCGGATTCGCAGACCATCAAACGGCTCGTAGCCGAGGCCATCGCTTATTTCCGCGCTGAACCTGACATCACCAGGGTCGAATGGAAATCCCGCGGGCATGACCACGCGCCGGGGTTGCACGAAGCGTTGATCGAAAACGGCTTCACCCAGGATGATCCCGAGTCGATCATGATCGGTGAAGCCCAGGCATTAAGCACAGCTGTGCCACTTCCCGACGGCGTGACCCTGCGGCAGGTCACGGAGGAACCGGACGTGCGGGCCATGAGCGCCATGCAGGACAAAGTGTTCGGCGAACCCGTGTCAGATGAGATGGCTGATGCCCTGCTGCGCCGTCTCTCCCTCGATGACGGGATGCAGTTGTGGGTGGCCGAAGCTGAAGGGCAGATCGTCAGCGCCGGACGTTTGGAACCGGTTCCAGGCACAACCTTCGCCGGTATCTGGGGCGGCGCCACCAGGGAAGAGTGGCGCGGTCGGGGGATTTACCGGGCATTGACGGCCCGCCGTGCGCAGGCCGCACTCGAGCTGGGAAAGACCCTCATCCACAGTGATTCCACCGAATTCTCGAGGCCAATCCTGGAGCGCTCCGGGCTGCTCAAGGTCTCCACGACCACGCCGTACCGCTGGGTGCGCGGCTGAAAGCTCAGACGGCTTTGAGGGCCAAGGAATTACCTTATTCCATGCGCTGTTCATTTCCGCACCCTCGTTCCACTTCGGTGAAGACACAGTAAAGCCCCTTGGGATCAACATCCCAAGGGGCCTCGCTGTCTCGGATTTTCCCTACTTCCCAGCCGCGAAGCTGCTCACGCACTGCCCCTGGTTCGTGAACACTGGAGACGGACTGGTCTTCCAGCCATCGCTCTTGCACGCGTCCTTTCCGGTAGAAACAGTCACGCGGTACACCTTCGTGGTGCCGTCCGGCGCCGTCACGGTGATCACCGCCGTCGGGTTCTCAACGGTGGAATGCTGAACTGTCACCTTCGCGTTGGTGTCCAGCGGGTAGCCGACGACGGCGGGAGTCGCCGACGTCGATAACACCCGGTAGTCGGTGGTCGCCGGGTCGAAGCCCACCACGGAGGCCTGGTTGACCAGGAGCCGGCCGAGGTCGGCGTTGCCGGCTTCCGCCAGGCGCGAGCCCGTGATGGCAACCTCCGCCACCTTGGTGTACGACGCCGTGGTCACGAACGAAACCCTGATCCCACGGGTGGTGACGGGGTCGAAACGGACGGTGGTCGGTGAAGAGATGGAGAGTCCCGTAATGGTTCCCGCGGAGGTGTCCTTCCATGTTCCCGAGGCGTCCTGGTACTGGAGTTTAAGGCTCGCCGCAGCCTTTTCCGCAGACGTGACGGTCACGGAGGAAACGGTGTAGTCGCGGCTGAAGGCGTAGCTCAGGCTGTCACCGGCACGGCCGCCGCTCACCCAGTTGGACCATCGCGTGGAGGCGTTGGCATCGCAGGTGTTCTTCGCGATGTAGGAGCCCTCGGTGTAGCTTGCGGTGGCCGTGGTGGTGGGGTCGTCCTTGCAGATATTGGCTACTGGAACGCGGTCCACCACAATAATGGTCAGCGTGGCCGGGAGGCCGTCGGCGGTTCCGGGCACCGTGACGGTTCCCGGGGCCTGCAGCGAGGACGCGGAGACTGTAGACCAGTCCCAGGTCACTGCCAGTGGGTTCCGGGCGGGACCATCGGCGATCTGTCCAGGAACGCTGGCCGGGGCCAAGGCCTGTATGGAGGCCACCGATGATCCGGTTCCAACGGTCACGGAAACAGGGTCCGTGGCGATGTAGGAGCCCACCGTGACCGTGAGAACGGCTTCGAAGGTTTGACCGTACGGGTCAACCCCTGAACCGTAGACCGTTACTTTGCCGGCCTTCTGCCACGAGGAAGGATCCACCGGTGCCCAGGTGACGGCCAACTGCTTGCCGGGGCCTGCCTCGTAAACGGGCGTGACCGTGGCTGGCAGGACCGGCGGCGTCCCTACGGGCGTGCTCAGCTCAACAGGGGAAACTCCCAAGAGCTTGAGGTCTGCAATGTCGGTGAAGGCCCACGCCTGGTGCGGACTGGCCAACGCCGTAGCCGTGGCTCCGGTGGACGAAGCAAGTGCCACAGACGTTCCAGCAGCTGTCTGGTTGCCCGAAACCTGCAGGGCAATCGCGGCACCTGCGTTCACCACGGACCACTGTTTGCCGTTCTCCGTGGTCACTATCCACTGTGCAGAAGGAGTGGCCTTGGCCTGTTCCAACGTCAGTGTAGACAGTGAAGCCGCACCGCTCTGGCTGCCGTTCAGCACTCCACCGTTGCCTGTGAGCACTCGGCCGTCCTTGTTCGTAAGAACCCAGCGACGACCGTTCGCAAACTCATCTTCCGTAGACACGGCGTTGAACGTCCACATCTGCGGAGCCACACCGGCAGCATCCGTGCCCATTTCTTCAATTGAGGCAGAACCATTGGAGCGGCCCGTCAGGTATTTGCCGCTCGCCTCACCACTGAGGTGGTAGCTGTGGCCGTCCTGCACAGGCGCGGCATCGTCCGAAACTCCACTGACGCCGTCGACGAGGAACGTCACCACGGATGCGGCGGGAACGTCAAGCGTCGCGGACTTGGCCGCGGTGTCGACGGCGACTGGTGCGCCCTTGACGAGTGCATTCTTCTCGATGTCATCCAGCGGCGACTTGGTGGTGACCACAGGCGTGACCTTTGCGCCGGGCGCGATGCTGCCGAAGCGGCTGAGGTCGATGGTGACCTTTTCCGCCGTCGGGGTGTCATTGAAGTGGACCAGCGTTGCGCCGTTGCCGTCGGCGCGGAGGGCGCTGGCGGTCTTGGCGTTGTCGTTCTGGATGAGGAAGTCGCCGGGCCGGATGTAGTGCGTGAAGTTCCTGGTGGTGTTGTATTTCTGGTTGGTCAGGACTTTGCACTTGGCTTGTTCCAGGGATGCGCCATCGTTGATGCGGCGGTTGGAGAAGCCTTCGCGGCCTTCGTAATTGCAGTCGAAGTCGATGTAGATGGAGCCCCAGCCCTTGTCTGCCTTTTCCTGCTTGTACGTGTCCTCCACAGGCTGCCAGAAGACCCACGCATTGGGGTCGAGCTCACGGAGATCGTTGACCATGCGGCCGGCGATGCCCAGGCCGTTGGTGATGTTGGAACGGTCCCAGCCGCTGGTCGAGTCGCCGAGCGCAGGGTTGCCCGTCCAGAAGCCGCCCACTTCGCTCATCCACAGTGGCTTGTCGGTGGAACCGGCGAGGTCGCGGACCCGACGGCGGTCGTTGGTTCCGTAGGTGTGGACGTTGAGCTGCGCTACAGCGTCTTTGGCTTCCTGGCTGTAGCCGTTCCAGTTGGTCATGAACTTGCTGGGATCCGTCTCGTCCATCGCGGAGATGACGGCGTCCGTGGTGCCCTTTTTGAGCTCGGCGGCCAGCAGCTTGGTCACGCGGTCCTGGGCGGCGGGATAGATCAGCGCACCCTCCTGCTTTTGGGTGTACGTGGTGGGCGGCTTGCCGGTGGCGGCGTTGATGTCCGTGCCCCAGTAGCCCGAGTTCGGCTCGTTGAACGGATCGATGGTGTCCACTGTGATGCCGCTGCCCTTTTCGAGGAGCTCGACGGCGTTCCTCATGTAGGCCGCGAACTTGGCTTCCGCTTCGGGCAGGAGGTTTTCACCCTTGGCGGTGTTCACTTGGCCGGATACGTACCCGCTCTTGGTCATGAACCACGGCGGGGAATTGCTGAACGCTTCCCAGTGGGTGATCTGCTGGTCTGCGGCGAGGCGTTCCACCCACCACCGCTGGTTCTTGTCGGCGTCGGGGTCGTAGGACGCGGGGTCGTCCGGGTTCCAGGCGTTCAGGAACGCGAGCTTGTTGGCCTGCGTTTTGTCCACGGTTCCGTCCGGGTTGTAAAGGTTCGACGCCGGCTGGCCGGGTTGCGCTTCAGCCACCGGCTTCCACCATCCCTCCACAGCGCTGCCATCGTTGAGGTAGTTGGCTACGTCTGAAGCATTTCCGCCGCCCACGTTGTAGCGGGCGATGTTGAGGTTGAGTCCGTCCTCCCCGAAAACCTTCTGGTACAGCTCCTCCCGCAGCTCGGGGGAGTAGCCCGCCGTCGCATTCGCGAACCACACCAGGCTGGTTCCCCACCCTTCGAACGCTTCGCCGCGGGTGGCGGGGTTCGGGGTGATGGTGACAGCTGTTGCGTCGTTGGCTTGTGCTTGTGGTGTGGTTGCGGGCAAAAGTGCCAGGCTCGCGGCTGCTGTAACGGCTGCCGCCAGGACTGCCACTGGCCGTCGGATTCTTCGCGCGGAAAACGCCATGGGTGGACCTCATCGTCGGGGTTTCATCGGGTGCTGCCCGGTTTCCGGGAAGGCCGGGCAAAGCCGAGACTATGAGGCTCTTGGGGGCGCAACAAGGCACTCGAACAGGCTCGTTCGTGGTCAGTCAGAAGTGGTCACAGGTGTAACAACTTTGCCCTCCTCTGGGTCATGGTTGTATAGATGTATACAAGTACACTTCTCTTGAGGCGGCACGCATGGCAGAACAACCACGAAACACGGGGGCGCACCTTGTCTACGGCGAGTTGAAGCGCCGGATCCTTAGCCTCGAGCTGAAACCGGGTGAGCGTATCTACGAACCCGCCATGGCCACTGCCCTGCAAGTCAGCCGCACGCCCCTTCGGGAAGCCATCCGCCGGTTGGTTTCAGAGAGCTTGCTGGAGCAGCAGCCCACCGGGGGAGTGCTGGTTCCCGCGCTCGATGAGAAGGTCATTTCCGAGCTGTACGATGTTCGCGCAGCGTTGGAGTCCCTGATGGCACGGGAGGCCTGCGCCAACGCCACCGCCGCGGACCTTGAAGAACTCCGCGGGATACTGGCACGCAATGCTGCCATGGTGGAGTTCGCCGACGAGGCCATGAAGTACGGGGTTGCCCTGCATGCTGCGATCGCCAGGATCGCCGGGAACTCCTGGGCCCAGCGGTTCCATGAGCAGATCGCCAGCCAGGTTGAGCGCTACCGATTCTTCACCAACAATGCCCCCGAACGCCGCGATGAAGCACTCTCCAATCACAGGCTCTTGGTCGAAGCGATAGCTTCAAAGGATGCGGAGAAGGCAGCCAAGGTCGCCTTCGATCATGTCATCGGCGCAAGGGATGAGACCTTGCGGGTTATCTCCAGTTCCGGCCTCGTGGTCGAATGATCGGCGAACTTGGAAGGCGTTCGTCCACGGCCCTCCTGATCCACTCGACGCTCATCCAGGCCGTCACGTTCCTGGTCCGCCCGGCCACCACGTACCGCGCACTCGAATTGGATGTTCCCGGGTTCGCCCTTGGCCTTCTCGCCGCCAGCTACGCTGTGTTTCCCCTGCTGCTCGCCCTACCCATCGGCGGACTGGTGGACCGCCTCGGTGAGCGTCGGCTCATGGCGATCGGGGCCGCCGTCGTACTCGGCTGTTCTGCTTTTCTGCTGTTCTGGGGAACGTCAGTTCCTGCGCTTGTAGCCGGGACGGCACTTCTTGGTGCAGGCCAGCTGGCCTGTGTTGTGGGGCAGCAAGCGGTGGTCGCGAACAACGCGGCGTCGTCGCGCTTGGACTCTGCCTTCGGGTACCTGACCTTCGCCGCGTCTCTGGGCCAGGCCTTGGGACCGTTGGCCATTTCCGTGGTTGGCGGTGCTTCCGTTCGCCCGAACACGCAGGCGATCTTCCTTCTCGCGACTGCCATGAGCTTGGTGATGTTCCTGACCACGTTCGTGATTTCTTCAAAGGTCAGCCAGGGCAGGCGCACCCCGAAGGGCACTGGCACCAAGGGCAGTTCACTGGCACTTCTCAGGACGCCCGGCGTGATCCGCGCGCTGGCAACTAGCGCCACCGTCCTGGCAGTAGTGGACCTGACAGTGGTCTACCTTCCGGCACTCGGCGCCGAACGCGGCCTCACGGCGGCCACGGTGGGGCTGATGCTGACCGTCCGGGCGGTGTTCTCCATGGTTTCCCGGCTGGGACTCGGCAGCGTGTCCCGCAAGCTGGGGCGCATGAAGTTGCTAATCCTGAGCCTGGCCATCTCCACAGGGGCCCTGGCTGTGGCCGCCGTCCCGATGCCCGAGTGGCTGCTGTTTGTCGTCATGGCGTTCCTCGGCCTCGGGCTGGGAATTGGCCAACCACTGACAATGTCCTGGCTCTCGGCCCAAGCGCCGGAAGGCCAACGCGGGCGGGCGCTGGCCTTGAGGCTTGCCGGAAACAGGGTGGGCCAAGTGGTCCTGCCCAGCGTCATCGGCGTGGTGGCGGTAGGCCTTGGGGCGGCGGGTGTGTTCCTGGCGTCCGCGGTAGCCGTCGGCGGAACAATGCTGTTACTGCGCGGTGTGCGGCTGGACGACTGACCGGGAGATCACTCCGCGAACAGCGCCGCCAGGTCGTCCGCCGTCAACGAGCCACCGGCCAAGGCGTCACCTTCCATCACATCTGCGAACAGCTGCGATTTCTTGGCCTTCAGCGCCATGACCTTCTCCTCGATGGTGTCCTTCGCGACCAGTCGGTAGACCATGACGTTCCGGGCCTGCCCAATACGGTGCGTGCGGTCAACCGCCTGGGCTTCGGAGGCCGGGTTCCACCACGGATCCAGCAGGAACACGTAGTCGGCCTCGGTCAGGTTGAGCCCGAAGCCACCGGCCTTCAGCGAGATCAGGAACACCGGTGCGGCACCGTTCTTGAACTCGCTGACCACGTCGCCGCGGTTCCGGGTGCTGCCGTCGAGGTAGCAGTACTCCACGCCCTCTTCGTCCAGGCGCTCGCGGACCTTCCCCAGGAACCCGGTGAACTGGCTGAAGATCAGCGTCCGGTGGCCCTCGGAAATGACGTCCTCCAGCTGCTCGAACAACACATCCAGCTTGGAGGACCGAACCCCGGACAATGACGAATCCACCAACGACGCATCCAAACTCAGCTGCCGCAGCAACGTCAACGACTGGAAGATGGTGAAGCGGTTCTTGTTCACGTCATCGATCAGACCCAGGATCTTCTGTCGCTCACGCTGCAGGTGCGTCTGGTAAACCTTCTGGTGCCGCGGGTTCAGCACGACCTCCAGGATCTGCTCCTGCTTGGGTGGCAGATCCTTGATGACCTGCTCTTTGGTGCGGCGCATCATCAGCGGACGCACACGACGCCGGAGCTTGCCCAGCTGCGCCGAGTCGCCGTTCTTTTCCACCGGCTTTTGATAGTTCTCGGCGAACCGTTTGGGGCTCGGGAACAGGCCCGGCGCAACAATCGACGTCAGCGCCCAGAACTCCATCAGGTTGTTCTCCAGCGGCGTGCCGGTGATGGCCAACTTGAACCTGGCCGGCAGCTTCCGGGCGCACTGGTACGCCTTGGACTGGTGGTTCTTCACGAACTGCGCCTCGTCCAGCATCAGTCCGGCCCACTGGAACGATGCATAGGCGTCGTAATCAATACGGAAGAGGGCATACGAGGTAATAACGACGTCGGCACCCGCCAACGCTTCGACAGGGGACAGGCCGCTCTTGGCGAAAGTTTCACCGACGGTGCGCACCACGAGCCCGGGAGCGAACCGCTGCGCTTCCAGGGCCCAGTTGCTCACGACACTCGTAGGGGCGACCACCAGGAAGGGAGCTCGCGGAGTCACCTCAGCAGAGTCACCCTGGGCGGCCGCAGCAGTCTCCGCAGCCAAGTCCTTCGCCGCGCAGATCAGCGCAATGGCCTGCACGGTCTTACCCAGGCCCATGTCGTCCGCAAGCACACCCCCGAGGCTGTGCTTGTACAGGAAGCTGAGCCAGTTGAACCCTTCGAGCTGATACGGACGCAGCTCAGCGTTAAGGCCGGCCGGCAGCGGCAGCCCGGTCACGCCGTCGTCGAGCAATCCGCCCACAGCCTCACGCCACGCGGCGGCTTGCTCGTCCACAATTCCGAGCTGGGCGAGCTCGTCCCAGAGCCCGGCCTGGAAGCGGCTGATCTGCAGCGTGCCGTCCTTGTTGTCCGGGTTGTCCTGCAGGGACCGGGCTTCGTCGATCAGCGCGCGCAGCTGGTGCAACTCGGGCAGGTCCAGCGAGAAGTAGGCTCCGCTGGGCAGCAGCATGCGGCTCATCCCGGCCGCGAGGGCCGAGAACACTGCGGCAAAGGAGACGGGTTCGCCCTCAAGCGTGATCACGATGCCGAGGTCGAACCAGTCGCCGCTGGCCGTTTCCTTGGTGGAGATGGACACCACGGGAGCTTCGGCAGCTTCACGGTAATCCGCGATGTCACCGGACGTTTCCACTACGACGTCGGGCAGTTCCCGCAGCGCCGGAAGTACCTCTTCGGTGAACGCCAGGGTGTCCAGGCCACCCAATTCAACGCTTGCTGCGAGACGCGGAGCGCCCCAGCCACCGGTGGCGGACTCGGCCAACGCCGAAACCACATCCCACGGCCGGCCAAGCGACTCAAGGATGCGGGCTTCTTCGGGGTCGTCCCTGTAGCCACGGTCCTCTGGATGCCGCCATAAGGGTTGGGCGGTGACCAGGGTGCCGGACTTGTAATGCCACTCCCAGTGCAACCGGACCTTGTGATCGTTTCCGTAATTGGCCAGCAGGGACAGTGTGGGGACAGCCAGGGTGGGCAGCTCCACCGATTCGTCCGCGGCCTGCACCGGCGTGGATTGTCGCAATTTGGGGTAGAACGAGGTCAGGAACCGGCTCTCATCCTCGGCCGGAATCTGAAGCGTTTGGCCGTCCATGACGAATTCAAGGAGCTCGTCCGTGATGCCGCCCTCGATCGGGGCAAGGGTGATCAGGTTCTTTTGCTGCGACACTCCGGGCAGGACGTCCCCGGAATGCGTGAAGAAGATTCCGTTGGCCGGCTTGCCCAGGAAGCCCACCGAGGCGGCGTCAACCGGCTCCCCGGCCACGGTGACTGACGGCGCGAGTTGCAGGCCGCCGTCGTGCGTTTCCGTTGTGGCGTCCGGGGCTGCGTCCATTCGCGCCAAACTCAGTCCGACGACGGCGGGTTGCGCCTCCACGCGGACGGGCTCGCTCCCGGCGGAGTGGATGAGGGGGATGCCGGCTTTGGTGGCGTCGGCGAGGAGGGTCCAAAGGTTCTTGGCAGCGAAGTCGTTCAGGCTCAGCCACATGGCCCCCGACGGTTGCTGTCGGCCATTACTTGAACCGTGGGCGGCGAGGAAAGTCTGAAGCCATTCGACGTGGACCTCGTTGAATTCCCGCCGGAAGCTGACATAGCTGAGGTTGTTCCAGGAGACGTCGCCGCGGATCCATTTGCCCTTGGCGCCCATCATGACGGGACGCGCCTTGAGTTGGCGGACGCTGCGCATGGGGTCCCGGCGGCCTGTGTAGGAGAAGTGCGCGGCGGGCTCTTCCACCTCGAACTGGAGCGCGAGTTGGATGCCTGCCGCGCTCGGAGCAGTGCCTGGCTTCGTGATCAGCCTGTTGAGCGCTTGTTCCCACGCCGGACGGGCGGCGCCGCCCTGCTGGCCCGAGCCGACCCTGGAGGTTTGAATTCCAGGAGCCTGGGAAAGGAGCTGCGCCCGGATGGTGGGGTGGTCCTCCGCAGTGAAGAGCAGTGCGGCAACGTGCTTGCAGTCCTTGCGGACCGGGCAACTGCAGATGCCTACCGTGCAGCTCCAGCCGCTGGGCTTCCGAACCAGTTTTGCGGACGTCGAATAAGGCTGCGGACCGGCCCCACGGACTTTGCCCATCAGAAGGCCCGTGGCTGCGTCGAAAGTAATCCCGCTGACGCGGCTGCCCATGGCATAGGCCAGTCCGGCCGCCAGGGAGCGGTCGTTAATGGCAGGAGTCTGTATGGCCAGTTCCCAGGTCTCGTCTGTGTGGGACGGCATGCGTCGGGCTACTTTCGGCAGGAGGTTATCTGCTCAATCTTAGTCAGCAGAAAACGGCTCCCAAACTTCGCCCTCCGTTAACCTCTTCCTCGATTGCCGCGCCGCTCCCACGCGTACGTTGAAAGTGTCCGGAGCACCATCAGCTTTCAGCAGTGAGGATTTCCCATGACTACCAACGAGTACCCCGTCGTCCTGAACAAGACCAGCTTCGAAGCCGGCAATGCGGATGTAGTGGATTCCAACGTCAACGTCGTGAACCAGATGTACCAGGAGCTCCTCAACAGCGACGAAATCGCACCCGCTGCGCTCAACAGCTTCTTTGTGGACTTTTACCTGACCCAGGCACTCTCCGGAGGCTTCGCCCAGTACGTCTTCACCGCACCGGAACGTGAGGAAGTGGATGCTTACGTCCGCGCGGGCCTCGAGGGCATGGGCGCCACCCGCCACCTCGACCTCTTCAACCGCACGGCGGCCACGTTCGATGCACTCACCGAGGACGAAGCAGAGGCCTACCTCGACGGCGAACTGGACGAGTCCGAAACGCCGCCGGCTTCCGTTGTGACCTTGGACGAGCTCGACGGCGAGTTCGAAGCCCTGCTTGAGGAAGAGGACATCATCGACCTCAACGCGGCTTACCTCCGCGACCAGTCCGAACTGCTGGTCCTGACCGACGAAGAAATCGAAGCTCACATCGCTGAGCGTGTCGCACTGATTCCGGACCTCGCCGAGCGCCAGGCCGAAGCTGACGAAGAAGCCCTCGCCAACGCCCCGGAGTTCGAGGTCATCATCCGCGAACTCTGCGATGTGGCCGGTTACGCCCTGGAAAAGATCACCATGGGCGATCCCAACTACGAGCACGACGGCGTCAAGACCCTCGCCTGGCACTTCTCCACCGACCACGGCGACTACCTCATGATCGAGGACGACGACGAGGCCTTCATGATCCACCCGGAGACCAAGGAAATCATCGCTGCCGTGGAGTTCGAAGAGTCCGAGGAATTCGCCGACGCGTAAATCCTTTTCCGCCGAGGTCGCTGGAACGCTGTGGGTTCGCCGGTTAGCTCCGGCGACCTCGCAGTGCTTCCGGCGAATTCGGTGCTCTAGCTTGCTCTCGCCTGCCGGAACTTGAGGAAGCCCCACACGATGGATGCCTGCCAGCAGGCCAACAGGCCCACCCAGATCCAGTCCAGGCCACGCTCAGTGGAATTGATGATCATGGCTACGAGCCCCAAAGTCCACGCGAGTTCCTGCACCCCCAGGAACGTCAAGGTCGGCGTCTTTTTGCTGCTGATGTCCTGTGTCATGTTCTCTCCCCAGTGAGTAGCCTGCAGTCTAGCGGACCCATGCATCGGCCTGGCTTGGGGTTTGGGCCCCCGAATTCGCCCCAAAGCAGCGGCGGCGTGTGCAAAACTCCGGCGAATTCGCAGCATTCCCCGGTTCCCGGCACTGCACTGTCCACATAGCCGGATATGCCCGTTCCGGCCCGAGGTCCATGGCGGCCAAGCTGAACCGGTGAACACACAGTCAACGCACAAAAACAGCACAGCGGCACCAGCACTCCCTTTGCATGGGTACATGTGGAGGACCGATGAGTTGCTCCGGTTGGGTTTCAACAGTCGGCGGGTCAAAGCTCTGGTGGACTCCGGTGAACTGCTCCGCATAAGGTACGGGTGCTACATCAGGGCCAGTAAGTGGCAGTCACTTAGCCTCGGCGGGCAGGCCAGGGAACGGATCATGGCCCATGCCCACGGAACACTGACCACGTCGACGGGCGGTTTCATTTACAGCCATTTGTCTGCGGCACGGCTCCACGGACTGTTCGTATGGGGCGTGGACGACAAGGTTCATGTCCTGCACTGTGCCAGGCCATCCTCGGACCGCTGGGGCAAGGATGTTCGGGGACACTCGGAAAGCTTCACTGAGGATGATGTTGTGCCGGTTCAGGGTTTGCGTGCGACTACGCTGGACCGCACCATATTCGACTGCGCCAGAATGCTGAGCTATCCGAAAGCGCTGGTGATCATGGACCACGGATTACGCGTAGGCGCCGACATCAACGCACTTGAAGACCTGGCAGCAGCCTCTTCCGGAAAACGGGGTGTCCGCACGCTCCGCAAGGCCCTGGCCAACGCGGATCCGCGGTCCGAGTCTGCTGGCGAGACACTGACCCGTGAGCTGATGCAGAGGTTGCGCATCAAGCCTCCGCAGCCACAATTCGAGGTGCAGTCCCGCATGGGTCGTCATCGCATGGACTTCGCTTGGGAAGAGGAAAAACTGGCGCTGGAGTTCGATGGGAGAACCAAATATTTCGACTTCAATCCGACGGACGAGGTCATCTTTCAAGAACGACGGCGGGAAAAGGCACTCGTCGAGGAGGGCTGGCGGTTTATCCGGATCGAATGGAAGGACCTTTTTCAGGAGCGTGCCTTCAAGGAGCGCGTCCTTCGTGCGCTCGGGTGATGCGGCCGGCTCGCGAGTTCGCGGGAACCCTGCCTGTTCGCACGCAACCTTTCGGCGAGATCGCAGGCTTCCCGCGATCTCGGTGCAACACCCCAGTAGCTGGAGGAAGAATGGTTCACGAGGCTGAACCATTTACCTGTGCGCGTCGTCGTATAGGCGAAGGGGCGGAGGACAACAGTGAGGGAGGTGGCTATGCCGTTGGACGAAGACGTGGTGGCGGCGATCTACCGCGATCACGGCACGGCTCTGAAGCGTTTCGTGCTGAGCTGCACCTCCGACGCCCACCAAGCAGACGACGTCGTGCAGGAAACCATCCTCAAGGTGTGGCAACATGCCCCCCAGATCACAGGAAGCCTGCGCAGCTACCTCTTCCGGACGGCCCGCAACGTCAT
This sequence comes from Paenarthrobacter sp. OM7, assembly GCF_029873575.1. Lineage (NCBI taxonomy): Bacteria > Bacillati > Actinomycetota > Actinomycetes > Micrococcales > Micrococcaceae > Paenarthrobacter > Paenarthrobacter sp. OM7. The sequence continues at coordinate 3,933,600 of NZ_CP123579.1, read as the reverse complement.
TATCGACAACTACCGGAAGGCACAGCGTCGCCCTGCTGAAGCCGGTGAACAGGACCTCCCGGACCACGCGGCCACCGAACGCGTGGACGAGCTCCTGAACAGGGTGCTCATGGAGGAAGCGTTGCTCCGGCTCAGCCACGAACACCGGCAGGTATTGGTGGCCCTCCACTACCAAAGGTTCACCGTCAGCGAGGCAGCATTGCAGCTGAACATTCCGGCGGGAACCGTGAAGTCCAGGGCTTTCTACGCTGTGAAAGCCCTCCGAACAATCCTTGATGAAATGGGGGTGGAACGATGAACGGCAACTCCGTCCACCAGTTATTGGGCGCCTACCTTTTGGGTGGGCTGGAGCCCGACGAAGCCCGTACGTTTGAGGACCACCTCGCCACCTGCGTTGAGTGTCGTCATGAGCTGGAAGAGCTTGTAAGCCTGCCGGCATTGCTCGACGCCGTTCCCCGGGCTGATGCTGTCGCGCTCACGGTCGCTGGCGGTACGGACACGCTCTCACCGTTGGAACCCGAGGCGCTTCCTGAAAAAGTCCTGGTGGACTTGTCGGTCCGCAGGCGGACATCACGACGGCGGTGGGCGGCTTTGGTGGGTGCGGTTGCCGCTGCTTGCCTGGCTGTTGGCTTCCTCGCCGGGCCCCTGCTGAACCAGCCTCCGAAACCGGACGCAAGCTACTCGGTGCAGTCGGACAACGGTTTGCAATTGACAGTGGGCATGGTGAAGAAGAACTGGGGCACTGAGCTCGCTGTGGAAGGGCGCTCGATGCCACTGGAAGGCACCCTGTATCTGTGGGTAAAGGGCCGGGACGGCGCCGAAGAACGCACCTGCGGATGGACGGCCACTCAGAGCGGCCGGATCAAGATCACCGGGGCCACTCCGGTGCAGTTGGCTGGCATCGCTGGAGTTGAGCTTCGCGACGAAGCCGAGAAAACGGTGGCCTCGATTTCGGTGCCGTAAACCTTAGGTGTCCCCAACCCCTGTGCCCTTGGCGCGTAGTTCGGCCACCAGCGCAGGGTTCTCGCAGGCCTTGGCGAATGCCTCGATCCGGCGTTCGATCTCCCGGCCAAGGAGCCAGCCGCCAATTTTCTCGGCCAACGGCTTCACCAGAGCCGGCCGGCACGAAAAGGTGTATTTCCAGACTGCCCGGGTGCCGCCGTCGTCCGGGGTGAACCGCCAACCACCGCCGAAGTTTTCAAAGAACCACGGCCCGGACACCATGGTCATGCCCACGTTTCGGGGTGGGGTGTAAGAGACGTATTCGCTGACCATCTTCAGGCCCATGCGGGAAACGGTCCGTGTCCTGACACCTTTGCCTGCGGCCGTGGCTCCGTCCAGGAAAGCCTGGGCGGAAATGAACGGGTCCCATGTGAGCCGGAATGCACCAGTGGTCTGGGAGAGGGCGAAAGCGGTCTCCGGATCCAACCGGATGAATCGTTCGGCGCGCACCTGCGGCATTAGAACCCCTGCCCTGAACCGAGCACCAGAAACACCATGAAAACAATGCCAAAGATGTTGATCGCCATGATGGCCAAACCGATGATGCCCGTGATGCGTCCGGCGTTCATCCGGCCGGCCCGGAAGACGGCGATCAGCCCGCTCACCACTGCAACGATCGCCAGCACCACCGCAGTCCCCGCCAGGACAAGCGCACCAAACCACCATGCATCGTTGCCCTCGTTGTAACGGCTCATGGCGGATGCGACGGCTGCGATGCCCAAGGGGATGCTGACCACGGCTGCGACGGGCGAGAGCACGGCCGCGATGATGCTGGTGATTCCGGCACCCAAGCCACGGTTACCTGTCCGTTGGGGTTGCTGGTAGTAGTCCACCGGTGGCTGATAGCTCATGGTTCCCCCAAAGGTCCTTCGGCTAGATCTTGCGGTAAGTGAGGTCGAAGATCATGCGCCCGGCCTCGTGGGCTTTGTTCTCAAAGCTGGTCCTGATGCGGCCGTCGAACCGGGGAGCCCAACCCCCTTCTTCATCCACGCCCTCGTTCGGACCAGTGTGTTCGGTGCTGACCGGCGCGCGGCCTTCCCTCACCGGTGCGCCGCCCACAACGGATTCGACGCCGGACTGCCACACTTGCGTCAGTGGGCTCTCCTCGCCGCTGCGCTCGCCTTCGTGCATGTTCTCGAATTCCGTGGAATCTGCCAGCACTTCGCGGACGTGCACTGCGTAGTTGGACCAGTCCGTAGCGATGCGCCAGTAGCCACCCTTTTCGAGGGCTTTTGCGGCGACCGAAGCGAACGCGGGCTGGATGAGCCGGCGTTTGTGGTGCCGGGCTTTATGCCACGGGTCCGGGAAGAACACCCAAAGCTCGCTGACCGAACCCTCGGGAAGCATCGACTCGAGGACCTCGGGGGCGTTGGCTTCCACCACGCGCACATTGGTCAGGCCGCGGCTGTTGATCTTGATGATGGTGTTCGCCAAACCGGGCGTGTAGACCTCGACGGCCAAAAAGTCCTTGTCCGGGTTCTGCTCAGCGGCATGTACGACGGCGTCACCCAGGCCTGAACCGATCTCCACAATCAGCGGTGCCTTACGCCCGAAAACGGCCTCGGCATCGAACGTGTAATCGGGGTGCACGGAGGTGTTGGCGACGTGGCGTGGGACCTGGATAGCCCAGCGCTCGGCGTGCTCTTCCCAGGCGGCCTGCCTGCGACCCTGCAGGCGGGTTCCGCGGCGCACGAAGCTGACCGGACGGCCACCGTAGGTTCCGAAGGAGGCTTGGCTGCCGGGCGTGACGGGTCGCGGGGAATCTGGGGTTTCACTCATCGCTTCCAGAATACTTTGGTTGGGGCTGTGGGTTCTCCCGCCGAGAGCCAGGGGTCCGGGTGGCCCGCTTGCCTGAACGTGACGTGCCTTTGCTCCTTCTCAGGAGGGGAGACGTTTCGTTGATGCAATTGGCCGGCAACGGGAGAATAGGGGAATGGTTGCAAGCGAGGACACACTTGAAGAGGTCTTTACGTCCTTGGCAGATGCCACCGCAGGGCGCACCCCGTTCACTCTGGGTTTCCTTGGGAGCCTTGGGCTGGACTGAGGACCGAGGATCCGTGCCGTCATTCTCCGTGCCTTCGACCGCGCGACGGGACAGATCATGGTTGCCACCAACGCTTTCTCCGAGAAGGTCGCTGAGATTGAACGGGTACCCTCTGTTGCCCTGACGATGTACGACGACAACCGTGGGGTGCAATTGCGCATCAGGGGCACTGCGTCCTTTATTGATGACGCTGACGAGCGAAGCCGTGCCTGGGACCGGGTAAGCCCGGGCGGCCGTCATCTCTATGCCTCGGGCCGTGTTCCGGGCACGCCCCTCCCGGGTTCCCCGGAGTCCGATGGGGAGCCGGTTGTGGGTGAAAAGGCATTTGACCGTTTTGCCTGGATGGCAATTGAGATGGCAGACGTGGATTGGCTCGACCTTTCAGGGACTACGCACAGGCGCTGGAAGTTCACCCCCAAAGCCGGCGTGTGGAGCGGTCAGGAGATCGTTCCCTGACGGCAAGGGAAACCACGGTCAAAGCCGGTCACATCCCGCCCACCAAGCACCTGGTTCAACCCGGCTGACAGAATAGGACGTGTGACCTCCTCGACGACGCCCGGCTACCCAGAGAAATCAGTCCTGTCCGACCTCGCAGTGGACGCCGAGATCGGCGAGGAACCACCAGCGGATCCCACGCAACTGAGTGCAAAGCGGGGCCTCGTGTACCTGGCCATCTGCCTGGTGCTGATTGGCCTCAACCTACGCACGGTCTTCTCCAGCTTCTCCGCGGTCCTGCCGGAAATAACGTCCGACGCCGGTTTGCCCGGCTGGTCGCTCGTGGTCCTCACCACGGTGCCAGTCACTTTGCTGGGCGTGTTCGCGCCGCTTGCCCCCATCCTGGCCCGCAGGTTCGGAGCAGAACGGGTGCTCCTGGGCGCCATGGCCGTCCTCACCGCAGGTCTGCTGCTGCGGCCCCTGGAGATCCCCGGAGCAGGACACCTTCCCACGCTTCTCGCTGGCACCGCGGCCTGCGGAGCGGCCATTGCCCTGTGCAACGTCCTCCTTCCCGGCGTCGTCAAAAGGGACTTCCCGCACCGCATGGGCCTGATGGGCGGCCTCTACACCACAGCGATATGCGCATCGGCGGCCCTTGGCGCGGGCTTCACGTATCCGGTCTTTGCGGCAACCGGCCACTGGACCTCGGCGCTGTGGTTCTGGGCGGTGCCTGCCGCCGTCGTACTTCTGCTGTTCCTGCCGGTGGCAATCCGCCAGCCGGCGGTAAAGCACCAGGCAGTCCACGGTGGCGTGAACGTGTGGCGCTCAGCCGTAGCCTGGCAGGTCACGATGTTCATGGTGCTGCAGGCGATGATGTCGTTCAGTGTGTTCGCATGGATGGCGCCCATCCTGCGCGATCGGGGGATAGACGGCAGCACGGCGGGTCTGATCGTCTCGGTGTCGATCGTGCTGCAGATGCTGGGCTCACTGTTTGCCCCGGCGTTGGCCACACGTTTCAAGGACCAGCGGATCATCAACATGGTGGTGGCTTTGATGACGGGCGGTGGGTTCGCGCTCACGATCTTCGGCCCCACCGAACTCATCTGGGTCTGGACGGGGTTGAACGGGCTGGGCCAAGGATCGCTCACCGCGGTGGCCCTCACCATGATCATGGTCCGCACCCGTGACGCCCATACGGCCGCGCACCTGTCCGGGATGATGCAGGGAGTTGGCTATGGCGTGGGCTCGGTCGGCACCCTCTTGGTCGGACAGCTGCACCAAGCCACGGGTGGGTTCGCAGCAGCCGGAATCCTGTTCCTGGTGGTCGGGTCCTTGGCCGCGTTCTTCGGTTACCGGGCAGGCAGGGACCGCTTCGTTTAACCCAAGTAGGTGACAGCACACGTCGCAATGAGGGCTCATTGGAACACGTGCTGTCACCCAGTTGGGAAGACTTAGACGGTCAGGTCCTTGCCCTTCGTCTCCGGGATGGAGAAGGCGAACGCGATGCCGACCAGCAGCAGGATCACCGCGTACACATTGAACAGGTAACCCTGCCCGATGCTGCCGAGCCAGGTCTGCAGGTACGGGGCCGTGCCACCGAAGGCCGCGACACAGATGGAATACGGAACGCCGACTCCGATGGTGCGGATGTGCGTCGGGAACAGTTCGGCGTAGACGGCCGGGACGATTGCAGCGCTGCCGGCGATGAAGAACAGCATCACGGACATGGACACGGCCAGCTGCCACGGCGAATCCTTGAGCAGCCACGTCATGGGGAAGTGCAGGAGGGCGGCGCCGGCGGCTGAAACGATGATGACAGGCTTGCGGCCGATGCGGTCCGAGAGTTTGCCCCAGAACGGCAGGGCGGCGATGAACACCACATTGGCAATAACACCTGCCCACAACGCTTCACCGCGGTCCATCTTCAAGGAGGTCGCTGCATAGCTCGGCGCCACGACTCCCCAGATGTAGTAGACAACCGTCAGGCCCACGGTTAGGCCAATGACCTGGAACGCCTGCTTGCGGTACTTAATGATCTGCGGCAGGATCGGCAGGCGCTTCTCGGTGGGAGCCTCTGCCTCGAACGCTTCGGTTTCCTTCATCTTGGCCCGCATGAACAAGGCGTAGATGCCCAGGACTCCACCGATCAGGAAGGGGATCCGCCAACCCCAAGCGCTCATGTCTTCCTTGCTCAGGACGTTGGTCAGGATGGCCCCCAGCAGCGTTCCGGCCAGGATTCCGGCGGTGCCCGAGGTGTAGATGAGGGTTGCCCAAAAGCCGCGATGTTCCTTGGGTGCCATCTCGGACAAGTACGTTTGCGACGACGGCAACTCACCACCGTGCGCAAGGCCCTGGATGAGCCGGGCCACCAGCAGCATCACCGAAGCGAAGGCGCCGACGGCGGCGAACGTCGGCGCGATGCCGATGAGGAGGCTCCCCACCGCGCCCAGCGCGACGGCAACGGTCATGGATGTCTTCCGGCCGATTCGGTCGCCAATCCAGCCGAACACGAAGCCGCCGAACGGCCGCGCGACAAACCCGACGGCGAAGATCGCCAGGGTGGACAGCACGGCTGACGTGGGGTCGGCCTGGCTGAACAATGCGCTGGCGATGAATGGTGAGAACGTCGCGTAGATTGCCCAGTCGTACCATTCGACGGCGTTGCCGATGCCGGTTCCAATGAGCGTCCGCGCGTGGGATTTGTGGACCGTGACGTCGGGGGACGTTCCTGCGGTGGTGGTCATGAGATTCTCCAAGGTGGGGCGGGCTGGGAGGTGGGGCTTAGTTGCCGGCGAGGGCGGCGATGCGGGATACCGCGAGTTCGGCATACAGCGCTGCACCATCGGTGAGGACGCCGTCGTCGAACATTGCGTAAGGCGAGTGGTTGAACGGCGACGTCGTGTGGTCGGCGCCGGGGGCAACAGCACTGAGTCCCACGAAGGTGCCGGGGACTTCGGCGAGGACGCGGGAGAAGTCCTCGGAACCGCTCAGCGGCGTGGCCATGCGGGTATGCCGGGACTCACCGAACATTCCGGCGATGACCTTCTCCGCCGTGGTGGTCTCATCCTCATCGTTGATGGTGAGGGGGTACTCCTCCTGGTAGTGCACGTCCGCCTCCAAACCGTGGGCTGCAGCGATGCCATGCAGAAGCCTGGGTACTGCTTCCATCATCTTCCGCCGGGACTCCTCTGAGAAGGTCCGGATGGTGGCTTCGATGCGGGCGGTCTCGGGGATCACGTTGCGCTTGGTTCCTGCGTGGAGCACACCGACTGTCAGGACTACGGGATCGAACATGTTGAACTGCCGGGTCACCATGACCTGCAGGGCGGTGACCATTTCGGCGGCGGCCGTGACGGGATCCTTTGCCGAATAGGGTGCAGAGCCGTGGCCACCGGCGCCCAGCACCGTGACAACAAGGCCGTCGGAGGAACTGAGCATGACGCCGGGCTTGGTGACGAATTGGCCGTGGGGTTCCAGCGAGGAGAACACGTGCATCCCATAGGCGGTGTCGGCTCGGCGGCCAGCGGCATCCAGGACGCCTTCCTTGATCATGTAGCTGGCACCGTCGAAGCCTTCCTCGCCCGGCTGGAACATGAGGATGACGTCACCGGCCAGCTGGTCGCGGCGTTCGGCAAGAAGGGTGGCAGCGCCGGCCAGCATGGAGGTGTGGAGGTCGTGGCCGCAGGCGTGCATCGCGCCATCGATACGGGAGGTGTAGTCCACGCCGGTGGTCTCCTGGACAGGGAGTCCATCCATGTCGGCCCGCAGCAACACCACGGGCTTCCCGGCCGAAGCGTGAGCCGCACCGCCGCGCAGAACCGCTGTGACCGACGTCGTTTCCTTGCCAAGGGTGATCTCGTACGGGAGCCCGTCCAGCGCCTTGAGAACCTTTTCCTGGGTCCGGGGGAGCTGCAGTCCGATTTCGGGTTCACGGTGGAGGTCGTGCCGGAGGCGGACGATGTCGTCCTTCAACTCGCGGGCGTCGGCAGCGATGGTCATGGGTTCTCCTGGTCTTTCCGGGAATGGGTTCCTCATGCCATTCTGGGGTGATGTGATTCACATGTCGGGAAACATCTGGAAATATGCACATAAGTCATGGATTTGGCAGAAAAAATGCAGGCTTCTGGGAGAATTGGCTCATGGAGCTCAGTGAAGAAGATCTGCGACTGATCAACGCCCTGCAGATTTCGCCCCGGATCAGCTGGTCAGAGGCCGGTGAAGTCCTGGGCGTCCACGCCACCACGCTGGCGTCACGATGGGAGCGGTTGAAGTCCGCAGGGGCAGCCTGGACCACGGCGCACCTGATGGGCGATCCCAAGGACATGTGCCTGGCCATGGTGGATATCGACTGCGAAATGCATCTGAGGCCGGATGTCACGTCGGCCGTGGCTCAGCTCCCCGAAGTCATCACCGTTGAAGAGGCCGCCAGCAACCGCGACCTCACCCTGACGGTCATCACCCAGGACCTGGAGCAGTTCAGCACCCAGTTGTTACCCCGGCTGAAAGAGATCCGCGGACTCACCAAATACCACACGGCACTGTGCACACGGATCCACACCAGTGGCTACGCGTGGCGGCTCAACGTCCTCACCAGGGCAGAGCAGCAGGCACTCCGGGCGCTCGCCGGACCCGAATCGGCCAACCCGTCAGCGCCGGACGCCATCGTGGTCCCGCTCCCTGAGAGCCATTTGGCGCTCATCCCGTTCCTCGCGCGCGACGGTCGGGCAACGGCAGCAGACATCGCCCGCGCTCTGGGCCGCAATCCCGCCACGGTCCAACGCCAACTGGGGCGGGTCCTGAACAGCCGTATGCTGTCCTTCCGTTGCGAAATAGCCCAGCAGTTCTCCGGCTTCCCCATCACTGTCCAATGGTTCGCGAACGTTCCGGCAGGCGAACACGAAGCCGCCGCGACAGAACTCCGGGCCATTCGGAACATCCGCTTCTCCGCATCCACCACTGGCCGCACCAACTTCACCATGATCATGTGGCTGCGCTCGCTCGCCGAGGTCATGGAAATGGAACTCACCATCCAGCAGCGGATTCCCGGCATTGAACTGGTGGAGAGCGTGGTCATGCTGAACACGGCGAAGCGGGTCGGGTGGATGCTGAACCCGGACTCGACTGCCACGGGCAAGGTGGTTCCGCCCTATGGGGAGCTGCTGCCTGACGGTATCTAAGCGTGCTTGGTAGCCCTCAAGACGGTGTCCAAGGTGCTGCCGGACTCGCCGTTGGGGCCGGAGACCTTGCGCTCGCGGTCCGTCAGGACATTCACGAACCACGGCTCGCGGTCCAGCCTCAGGGCGCCCGCCAGCTGTTCAGGAGTGAAGAACATGCCGGAGTCGTGGTGGTGGCTCCACGACGGGAGACCGTGCGGGTGATGACCCACGATTAACAACGTGCCACCCGGCGCGACTGCCGCTGCCGCCAATGCCACGGAATCCCGCCACGGCAGGAGGGGTGAGTGCAGGAATTGCGCCGAGACCAGATCGAAGACCGGCTCCGGCTCCCATTCGGTAAGGTCCTGTTGCTGCCAGATGATGCGTTCATCCTGGCCGGCTTCCGCTGCATGCGCAGCTGCCCGTTCAAGCGCGACGGCGGATACGTCCAACGCGGTGACGGTCCAGCCTTGCTGGGCCAACCAAATAGCGTCACCGCCTTCCCCGGAGCCCAGGTCCACAGCCCTTCCCGGCTCCAGCCCAGTGACCTCAGCGACCAGTTGCGGGTTGGGATTCCCGCTCCAGACCTTGGTCCGCTCCCGGTACATGCCATCCCACATGTCCACGGCGTTGTCCGCGTCCTCATGGAGGTTGAGGCCGCGCTGCTGCGCTCCTTCATGCTGGTGCCCGTGCTGGTGAGCGCCTGCACTGGTGGGGTGTTCGCTCAGGGGAGTACCGCCGTCGTGCGTCATTTCAGTCATATGCCAAGCGTGCCGCTACGGGCTGACAGAAGGCAATGCCTGTTGCTGGTTCGGCAAAGTCCAGCGTTGGGCACCGGCGCCGGAGGCACCGAGCTCGTCCGACGGGTTCTGCAGCGTGCACGATTTCAGGCTCAAGCAGCCACAGCCGATGCACCCGTCAAGGTCGTTACGCAGATGCTCCAGTGCGGCGATCCGCTGGTCCAACTCCTCGCGCCACCGCAGCGACAGTTTGGCCCAATCGCGCTTGGTGGGGGTCCGGCCGTCCGGCAGGGAATCCAACGCCTCGCGGATGTCCTTCAACGGCAGGCCCACCCGTTGCGAGGTCTTGATGAACGCGACCCGCCGCAGCATGTCGCGCCGGTACCGCCGCTGGTTGCCGGCAGTGCGTTCGGCTTCGATGAGCCCGTTGCGTTCGTAGAAATGAAGGGCCGACGGCGACACTCCACTGCGCTCGGACAGCTCGCCAATGGTGAGTGGCCGGTGGGTTGGGGCTTGCGACATGGGATTGCTTCCGGTGGAGGGCGGTGGATTGACCTCAACATTAGTTGAGGTTCTAGGGTAACCACCATGACCTCTGACACCTCAACGGCCGGGATTCTGAGCCGCCCCTACTTGCTGGCCACCGTGGGTGCCTGCGCGCTGGTATTCCTCAGCGCGTTCGAGTCCCTCGCAGTAACCACCATCATGCCGCTGGTGAGCCGCGACCTCGACGGAGCCAGCCTGTACGCACTGGCCTTTGCCGGGCCGCTGGCAACAGGCGTGATGGGCATGGTGGCCGCGGGTAACTGGTCCGATCGCCGTGGTCCGGCGGCGCCCCTGTATTCCTCGGTGGCGTTGTTCGTGGCGGGTCTGCTGATCGCCGGCATGGCAGGCACCATGGAAATCCTGGTCCTGGGACGGCTGGTGCAGGGGCTCGGTGGAGGGGCAATGACTGTTGCCCTCTACGTGTTGGTGGCCCGCGTCTACCCGCCCGCACTGCACCCCAAGATCTTTGCTGCCTTCGCCGCATCCTGGGTGGTTCCGTCCTTGGTGGGCCCCTTCGCCGCAGGTGTCGTGGCCCAATTGAGCAGCTGGCACTGGGTGTTCCTCGGGGTGGTTGGCCTGGTGGTGCCGGCGCTGCTGATGGTGGTTCCGGCTGTCCGGGGGATGAAAGCCGAACCCCCTACTGTTGCCGTCCCGTGGGCTTTTGGCCGCATGGGGTGGGCGGCGCTGGCAGCCGTCGCCGTCCTGGGGTTGAACCTGTCCGCGGAGGTTCCGGGCGTGGGCGGGGCGATTGCCGTCGTCGCGCTTGTCCTTGCACTGATGGCGGTCCGCCCACTGGTGCCCCGCGGAACGTTGACCGCACGCAGAGGGTTGCCCAGCGTGATTTTGGTGCGCGGGCTCGCATCTGCGGCGTTCTTTGGGGCCGAGGTGTACCTGCCGTACCTGTTGACTGAGCGTTACGCGTTCACGCCGACATTTGCCGGGCTCACGCTGACGGGCGCCGCTCTGGCCTGGGCTGGGGCTTCTGCCGTTCAGGGGCGTCTTGGTGCTCGGCTGGCGGATGATCTGGCCGTGAAAATCGGGGCCGCGCTGGTGCTGGTTGCCGTGATCTCCACGCTGGTGACGGCCGCGTTTGCCCTGCCCGCGGCCGTGGCGATCGGCGGCTGGATCCTCGCGGGCGCTGGGATGGGCCTGATGTACCCGCGGTTGTCCGTCATGACGTTGGCACTGTCCACCCCGGAAAACCAAGGTTTCAACAGCGCGGCCATGTCCATCTCCGATTCCCTCGGGGGAGCCCTTGCCCTCGCTGCTACGGGACTCGTGTTTGCTGCCGTGACCGCTAACTCCTTCGCGGGGGTCTTCGCGCTGGCCGGAGTGATCGCCGTAGCTGGAGTGCTGATTGCGCCGCGGGTCGCCGCCGGTGCAGCCACCCCGGATGCTGGGAAGGGTGCTCCGGAAGCACAGCCCGAGCTGACGCACCACTCCTGACCCGTTGTGAGGCCCGCTCTGCACGTTATTCGAGCCGGGATGCGTGCAAAGCGGGCCTCGCAACGCGGGGTGGGTGAGTTGTGAGGCCTGCTCTGCACGTTATTCGAGCCGGGATGCGTGTAAAGCGGGCCTCGCAACGGGAGCCTGACCTGCCCCGATGCAAGGCTTCGCGCCGATCACTGCTAAGCTGGGAACACTTGATGTGCGGTGACGCCCTAAAGCAGGTGGCCTGAAAGGCTGCGCGGCGGGGCATTTTTCATGTGAGAGGCACATCCTGCGTCGATGAACGCGTTCTATTTGGTCCCGGCCACCGCTGTTGAAGCGAATCGGTAGACCACCTGACTTTTCCTCGGCGAACCCCTGGCCCAACCGGCGTCGGGGGCCGATGTCCGCAACTGGACACCGCCCGAAAGACATGAAGTTTATGACTACTTTTGCTGCCCTTGGCACGCCCAAGCCCATTGCTGAGTCTCTTGCCGCAGATGGCATCGAAGAGGCATTCCCCATCCAGGTGAAGACCCTCCCGGATACGCTCGCAGGCCGCGACGTTCTGGGCCGGGGCCGCACCGGTTCTGGCAAGACCATCGCTTTCGCGATCCCGCTCGTGGCCCGCTTGGCCGAGCGCGAAGCAAAGCACTTCCGCAAGCCGGGCCGCCCCATGGGCCTCGTCCTTGCACCGACGCGTGAACTGGCAACCCAGATCAACGCCACCATTGAGCCGCTGGCCAAGGCCATGGGCCTGAACACCACGGTGATCTACGGCGGCATCTCCCAGGCACGCCAGGAAAAGGCACTGCGCGCCGGCGTCGACATCGTCATCGCCTGCCCGGGCCGCCTCGAAGACCTGATCCGCCAGCGCATCCTGACCCTCGAAGCCGTTGAGGTCACCGTGCTGGACGAGGCTGACCACATGGCCGACCTCGGCTTCCTCCCGGTCGTCAAGAAGCTCATGGACATGACCCCCACCCAGGGTCAGCGCCTGCTCTTCTCCGCGACGTTGGATAACGGTGTTGACAAACTGGTCAACCGTTACCTTTCCAACCCGCTGACGCACTCCGTGGACGATCCCCAGGCCGCTGTCACCACCATGGAACACCACGTCCTGGTGGTCAACGACCAGACCGTCAAGAAGCAGCTCATCGTTGAACTGGCCTCCGGTGCCGGTCGCCGCGTCCTCTTCATGCGGACCAAGCACCACGCCCGTAAGCTTGCCAAGACCCTCACCGACGCCGGCATCCCCGCCGTCGACCTTCACGGCAACCTGTCGCAGAACGCCCGCGACCGCAACCTTGCCGAGTTCTCCAACGGTGACGTCCGCGTCCTGGTGGCCACCGACGTCGCAGCCCGCGGCGTTCACGTTGACGACGTCGAACTCGTCATCCACGTGGACCCGCCCACAGAGCACAAGGCTTACCTGCACCGCTCCGGCCGTACGGCCCGCGCAGGTTCCGATGGCACTGTGGTTACGCTGACCCTCCCCGAGCAGCAGAGCGACGTCAAGAAGCTCATGAAGGCTGCCGGCGTTGACGTCAACTTCGAGCGCGTCACGGCCAACTCCCCGTTGGTTGCCGAGCTCGTGGGCGACATCGCTGACAAGGTTGATCCCCGCACCCGTGCAGCCCTCCTCGCGGCGAAAGCCCCGCAGGGTGGAGGCACGTCCACCGGCGCCAACGCCCAGCGCAAGCGCGCACGCCGTTCCACGCAGGCTGCTCCCACCGCTGGTGGCCGTGGCGGCCGCAACGGACGCGGCAAGGTGGCGGCTGAGCCGGTTCGTACGGACGTCAACCGCGCTGAGCGTCGGGCAGCAATGAACGACGACGTCGCCCGCAGCTCACGCGGTCGCGGCAAGGCAGCTTCCACTCACCGCAACGATGTTCCCGGCTCGCAGGGCCAGAGCGGCAGGAGCGGTCGTCCGGCTACAGGTCAGCGCTCAGCTTCGGCTCCGCGCACGGCGTCCACAACCTCCACGCGTACCGGTGGGAACAAGGCCGTATGGTCCTCTGCTACGGGCGCTGCGTCCGGTGGATCCTACGGTTCGGGTGCCTCCGGCAACTCCGGCCGCGGTGGCTCCGGCGCAGGTCGTCCGGCACGCAGCGGCCCGCGTCGTGCTTCGGCGCCCGCGTCCAACGAGCGTCGCGGCCGCTAACCTCCCGTTGTGAGGCCCGCTCTACACGCTTTCCGGGAGGAATAGTGCGCAGAGCAGGCCCCGCAACTCCAGGGCTCAACGTTGTGAGGCCCGCTCTACACGCTTTCCGAAAGGAATGGAGCGCAGAGCAGGCCCCGCAAGTTACCAGCCTCGGGCGCGCCACTCCGCAAGGTGTGGCCGCTCGGCTCCGAGGGTCGTGGGCAATCCATGGCCCGGGTGCACCAGGGTATCGTCCGGATAGGCGTCGAACAGTCGTTCCGACACGTCGTTCAACAGTGAAGTGAAGCGTGCAGGATCTTTCTGTGTGTTGCCGACGCCTCCCGGAAACAACGAGTCCCCACTGAAAATGTGGGCCGGCCCGTCCGGATCCTGGTACACGAAGGCGATCGAGCCAGGGGTGTGTCCACGCAGGTGGATTGCCGCGATCTCGATGTCGTCAAACCGCTCAACGTCGCCGTGACCAAGCCGGACATCCACCGGAACAGGCAACGCATCGGCGTCGTCCGCTCCTGCGGAAGTGCTGGCACCGGTAACGGCGACCAACTCCGGCAGCGCCCGGACGTGGTCCCAGTGCTGGTGGGTGGTGGAAATCCGGAGCAGTTTCGGCTTCGTGGCCGTGTCCGCGGCACTGTCCTCGAGCAGTTGCTGAATGGCCGGAAGGTCGTCGGCGGCGTCGATCAACAACTGCGCACCCGTGGACTTCGAGGTCAACAGGTACACGTTGTTGTTCATCTCGCTGACGGAGATGCTGCGAATGGTGACGTCACGCAATGAGTGAATAAGCGAATCCATCGTGTCAGTCTATGCAGTTGCCGGGTTGGCTTCGCGGCCCTGTGACACCCAGTTGGGGTCGGCCGATCGTGAACCCACGACGGCGGCCGCGGCCTGGTCGAGCACCTCAAGTTGTGCTGTCCCCAGTTGCAGGGACAGTGCCCCCAGGTTCTCGTCGATCCGGTGCGTTTTGCGCGTGCCGGGGATGGGAACCACGGAAATCCCAAGGCGCTGACCTTGGGCGAACAGCCAAGCCAGGGCTACCTGGGCCGGAGTTGCATCCAGCCCGCTGGCTACCTCGCGAACCGCGGCCACCACGGCCTGGTTCGCATCAAGTGCCTCGCCACCAAAACGGGGGATCTTGTGGCGGAAATCGTTCTCGCCCAGATCGCCCGCGCTGACGGTTCCTGTAAGGAAACCACGGCCCAGCGGCGAATACGGCACGAACCCCACGCCAAGTTCCTTGGCTGCAGGAACAACGTTGAGTTCAACATCCCTGCTCCAGATTGACCACTCACTCTGGACCGCGGCAATGGGATGGGCGGCGTTGGCTTGCCTGAGTTCCTCGGCTGTCACTTCCGACAGCCCGAGGTGCCGGACCTTGCCCTCACGGACCAGCTCCGCCATAGCCTCCACGGTTTCCACTATCGGAACGCGGAGGTCTCGGCGGTGCAGGTAATAGAGGTCAATCACGTCAGTGTCCAGGCGGCGGAGGCTCGCTTCCGCCGCTTGCCTGATGTAGGGCGCATCCCCGCGGACTCCCGTGTACCCGTCCGCGGGGTTGCCCTCAATTCCAAACTTCGTGGCCACCTGGATTTCGTCGCGCCGCTCCTTCAGGAGCCTGCCCACGAGTTCCTCGTTGCTGCCGGCACCGTAAACATCTGCGGTGTCGATAAACGTGATACCTGCGTCCACTGCATGCCTTAGTGTTTGCAGGCCGTCTTCAGGATCGATTCCGCCGTAGACCGGGGTCAGGGCCATCCCGCCGAAGCCGAGGGGGCTGACCTTGAGGCCGTCGCCGAGTTGAACTGCAGTCATGAATTTCTCCAATGCGCGTAGGTGTTCCAGAGGACCCTTTGTTGGCGTGAACTCCGTGGACGCGGTGGGTATTCCTGCTGGGTTCCCTGACATGGACCTTGGCCGTGTCCGCGGTGAAGCCCGATTCGGGGGCTTGCTGTGCATTCGATGGTAGGAGACGTCTAATGCGCAGCAAGCCATCGAAATGGGCCAGCGCCCACCGCGGAGTGTTGGCTACTCGGCTTTGGCTGCAGGCTTTTCGGCAGGCAAGGCCTTCAGGCCGGCAGCACAGCCAACGATTCCCGCGATGAAGAGCAGCTTCAGCGGGCTCGCAGACTCCACGCCCGTGATCATGGCCCAGCCGACAGTGAGTGCTGCGCCGATGCCCACCCATACCGCGTAGGCAGTGCCCAGGGGGATTCGCTTCACCGCGATGCCCAGTCCCAGCATGCTCAACACCGCAGTAATGATGAAGACCACGGTTGGCGTGAGCTGCGTGAAGCCGTTGGACAGGCCCAAAGCGGTGGCCCAGACGGCTTCGAGCAGCGCTGAAGCCAGGAGGATGATCCAGAAGATTCCGTTGCCGGTGTTCTTGGTGTTGGCCGTGTTCGCAGTCATGGCTATGCCACCACCTTCAGGCCGACCACACATGCGCCGATGCCGGCAAGCAGGAGCAGCCGGGCCGTCGTCGCACGTTCAACCTTGGTGGCCATTGCGTACGTTGCGGTCAATACGACGCCGACGCCAACCCACACCGCATATGCCGTGCCTGTGGGGATGGACTGCATCGCGATGGCGAGTCCGGCCATGCTGGCGATGACGGACACCAGGAAGACGACGGTCGGAACGGGTTTACGGAAGCCCTTGGAGCGGTGGAGCGCTGCGGCCCAGACGGCCTCGAGTGCTCCGGAAAGAATGAGAATTATCCACGACATGACATTTCCTTTGGCCAGTCTTGTCGCATTCCGGGTACTGAACCGTCGTCCGGAGGTTCCAGAGCGGAACCTTCATTTCAGGCTAGCAACTCCCGTGCGGGGTGGCCACTTCTGGTGGTTAACGTCACCACCTCAGGCGTGGGCCTCCACGTGATCGATCGAGATGACAGCGATGAAGCCGCGGCCCGAGATTTCCGGGCTTCGGGTATCGGAGCCGACCACGGCGTCGTACCGGGACAGCTCAACAGATTCGGCCGCACTGGTTGCCGGGGAGTCGCCGTCGGACTCTTCCTCCACAGCGGGTTCCTCCACAGCCGCGCCGGGCGCAACGGTCGCTTTACCCTCCAACAGGACGGCAAGCTGGCCCTCGAAGACCGGGTGCGCACGCTTCTTGGAGATCTCCACGATGGACGTGTAGCCCTTGAAAGCTCCCACCCGGGCAATGACATTCAGATCCCGGATGTTCCCGGTCGGAAGGGTGGCCCCCGACGCAGCCTCGCCCGAGAAACGGAATGGACGGTATTTCTCGAGCGGGTGTTCGGATCCGTCCACCGTGAGCAGCAGCAGTTCGCCCTCGATGATGGTGATCACGCGCTCCATGCCCGGGAAGACGGAGAAATCGCCGGCTTTGGAGACGTCGGCGATGCTGACGCGCCAATCCCATGCGCCGTCCTGGGCTGAGGCCGCTTTCGGATGGCTGGCGAGTTCACGCGTCACCCCGCCCCCGTTGCGCCACGGTTCAGGATGGATGTCGGCAAAGCGGATGATCTCCATCCAACCAGCCTAGTGGTGGACACCGCTTCTGCGTTGGCAATGCGGCTTGCTAACGTCATATGTGGAAAACGTTGCGAGTTTGGCTGGAGGCACGGGAATGTTCGTCAAAGTGTGCGGATTGAGCACGCCTGAATCCGTCCGTGAAGCAGTCGACGCCGGTGCTGACGCCGTGGGGTTCGTGCTCACGGCCAGCCCGCGAGAAGTCAGCCCGGACCAAGTGCGCATTTTGCTCCCGTTGGTTCCGGAGGGTGTTCGTGCAGTGGGCGTGTTCCGGCACGAATCCGCGGCTGATGCAGTTGCCACGGCCCGTGCGGCTGGGCTCGAGTGGGTTCAGCTCCACGGTCACCGGACTGCGGACGACGTAAAAACAGTGCACGACGCCGGGATGCGGCTCATCCGCGCCGTCACCATGGGTGCCGCCCAAGACGAGTTCGCAAACCTGGGCGAGGATGTGTTCCTGGTTGACGCCGCGGTTCCGGGGTCGGGGGAGGCTTGGGACTACGCGTCGGTCCGGGCCAAAGGGCTCGAAGGCCGCGAGTGGCTGCTCGCCGGTGGCCTCGAACCGGGCAACGTAGCCTTCGCAGCAACTGCGGCCGGCGCGTGGGGTGTGGACGTGTCCTCCGGTGTCGAGTCATCCCGCGGTGTGAAGGACCTGGCCAAGATCCGCGCGTTCGTCGAAGCCGCGAAAGCCTGACCCTCTCTCACTTCCCGCGTGCTTGAACGGATCGCTCTCTCACTTCCCGCGTGCTTGAACGGATCGCTCTCTCACATCCCGCGACGTTTCCGGTGGCACCCTCTAGACTCGCTCCCAAGAGAACGAATCACACGGATACCAGGAGTCAAGCAATGAGCACGGAACACTTCACCCTGACCATGAGCCGCGAGTTTGATTCCCCTCGTGAGAAGGTTTTCGACGCCTGGATGGAGCCGGACAAGCTTGCGCAGTGGTTCGGTCCCGCGGAAGTGGAAGCTCCCCGGGAGAAAATCATCGTTGAGCCGCGGGTGGGTGGTATCTGGCAGGTGGTCATGGTGTGGTCGGACGAGGACGGCGAGCAGGAAGCCCCCATCGAAGCCGTGATTACGGAGTTGGAAACCCCGGCTCTTCTGGTCGCGAAAGCCAAAGCTGCTCCGGATGCCGATCACGAATTCGAGGAGATGCGCCTTGAATTCGAGGACCTCAACGGCCGTACCCGCATGAACGTCACCCAGGGACCCTTCGAATCCCAGGAGTGGGTGGACATGACCCGCGATGGCTGGAGTACCTCGTTCGACAAGCTGGACGAACTGCTGGCCTGAGCCGCACAGAAACACATCCACAGGTCAGGGAAGAATCAGGGCAGACCCCTAGGCTTTTTGTCAGGCCCACAGGGGAGAATGGGAACTATGAAAACGCTCCTTAACATCATCTGGCTCGTCTTTGGTGGGTTCTGGCTGGCCCTGGGTTACTTCGCGGCGGGCATCATTTGCTGCGTACTCATCGTGACCATCCCGTGGGGCATCGCTTCGTTCCGGATCGGTGCTTACTGCCTGTGGCCCTTTGGCCAAATGGTGGTGGAGAAGCCGGGAGGAGCCGGGGTGTTCGCGCTCCTCGGCAACGTGATCTGGCTGCTCGTCGCGGGCATCTGGATCGCGATCGGCCACGTGGTCACCGCGTTTGCCATGGCCATCACCATCATTGGCATCCCGCTGGCCATCGCCAACCTGAAGCTCATCCCGGTGTCCCTGATGCCGCTGGGCAAGCAGATTGTGCCCACCAACCAGCCGTTCGTCAGCACCTACCGCTAAGGTGCGCCGCCGCTAGGAAGCCACCACGGCGCCGGTGCGCAGGTCGAAACGGAACGCCCGCTCCAAACGCACCGTTCCGCCGTCGGCTTCTGCTGTGAACACGAGTTCCAAGGTGCTGTGCAGCAGGTCTGTCTCAGTGACGGTGTACGTGGGCGTGAAATAGAGAGCGTTTTCGCCGGGCAGCAGGTCCGCAGGCGGGAACCCACCGGCGCTGTGGTGCGGTCCGAGAAGTACGACGCCGGCAGCTGGTTTAGAACCTCCGTTGCGGACGCGTCCGGTGAAGGCGAGGATGTCCCCGGCTTTGTAGCCTGGGATGATGGGGCCGTAGTTGAGGTCCTGCGCCTCCCGCGTGCCAAGAACCTGGTCCCCGGCGTAGCCTTGGCCGATTTCCTTCCAGGTCTGCACATCCCATTCGCCGTCGCTGTTGGAGGGGATCAGGTGGAAGTCGCCGGCGTTCTGCCACACGGCGGGCCTGCCTGGGGTGATGGACCGGAGCTCCATGTCGAATGCCAAGCCACTAGACTCCGAGGCATCCGAAACTGGGTGCGGAGTAGCGGACAGCTGCTCCGTCAGCTGCTCGGCAGGGATCGACGCGAACACGATCTCCCGGTACCCCTGCCGTTCATAGAGAACCCCGATGTTCCCGTCAGGGAGCCGCGTCACCGTCGAATACGCCGAACTGCCGCCGCAGAGCACCAGCTTGGCGGGCCAGGTGGCGCCGTTGTCGGGGGAGAGGCTCATGACAGTGTTGCGACGCAGATGGGGGTCGTGGTTGTTGCTCGCGAGCAGCCAGGATGAGGTCTCCGGCGTTGCAAAAGCAGCCACACAGGGCAGACCGTCGAAGCGCGCCAAGGAACCGTTGTCGCTGGGGTCCGGCAACTCTGGAACAGCCTGCAACGGACTCCACGAAAGCCCGCCGTCCTCGGATACAGCGGACAATCGGCACGGCGTTGCCCGTGAATGCAGGAGCAGCCGGCCATCGTCCAGGCACACAACTTTGTTTTCATTGGGCCCGATCCCGGAGGGGCCCGGACCAATCAGCCCACCCAAGGCCCACGTTTCGCCGTGGTCGTCGCTGAACGCAGATGCGGCCATGATGGAACCGTCCACCAACACCACGTACTGCTGCACCAACCTGCCCGCAAAAGGCCCGGCGTGCATCTGAATTCCTTGTCCTGCCGCAGCGAAAAGGCCTGTCACTCCGCGCCCCTTGAGCTGCGCCGTAAGCCGACGGTGCTGCCAGGTGTCGCCGTCGTCGTCTGAGAAGCTGACGTCCGCATGCTGCACGTCGTCATCCGGCTCCAAACCCGCCACGGCCTCGAAGAAGCCCGCGTGCGTCCCGGCGGCGTGGAACATGAAGATGCGGCCGGTTTCGGCGTCCACCAGCAGGCTCGGATCGCCAAAACCGTGCAACCCGGAACCCGTGCGGACAAGCTGCTGCGGCTCCCACGTGACCCCGTTGTCATAGCTGCGACGCAGGAGTAGATCGATGGGATTGGGCAGGTCGTCCAGATTAGGGCGGCCGTCGTAGGCGGCCAACACCGTGCCCCGCGCGCTGATGGCAAGCGCCGGGATGCGGTACTGACGGTAGCCACCCGCGCCGCGGACGGCCAGGTCATGTTCAACATCGGGAATGGCCAGAGGCGTTTTGGCACGGGCGGAACTCAGGAGGTAGGAGGTCACACCTCTATGCTAGCTCGGGCCATGTGCGCGCCGATACCCTGGCGAGTGACCATCAACGCCTACCCAGCTTGGAAAGCCCCGTCCCGAAGCAGGGCCACCACGGAACTGGCGTCCAACTCCGCCGCGATGCTGACATCGTCCGCAAAACCGGCGTCGATCAGTTCGCGTCCACTGGAACAGCCCCGAAGAATGGCGGCCAGCCGGGGCTCGGCGGCGTCGAAGGCCGCCGCAGCAGCAGCCGCCTCCGGGGAGAGACTTCGTCGCCCGGTCGCTGCCAACCCGGCGATGAACGCACCGGCTCCGAGCTGATCCTCCAACGCCGGCCGCAACGCCCCGTCCGTCCACTTTTCACCCGCCGCGATCACGGCAATCACGGCCTCTGCGGGCAAGGTGGCGTGGACCCAGTCGGCCGTCGCTGCGGCATTCCGGAGCGAGACCGCCACCACTTGGCGAGCCGATGACGCAAGTTCGTGGCTGATGGTCGACCCGTTGGGAGAGGGGAGAACCACGCGATCCAGCACGCGGGCCCGGCGGAGGCTGGACGGGGACAAGCTCAGGCCTTCAGAACCCCGGGGTCCCGCGAGCAGGGCATCATGACGGACCGCGAACTCGCTCGCCGCCGCATCCCGCAACGGGTAGGGAAACACTATGGCCCCGCGGTCCACCGCGACACTCACGCACGTGGTGAAAGAGAGAACGTCAACCACCACCGCCAGGTCGGCTCCGGGCACTACCGCGCGGGCGCCGTCGAGCCCCCACTCAAACCGGACCGCGTACGGAAGCTGCCGCTGCGGTGCGCCAGGTTCGCTGATGGAACCACTCACGCGAGTTCGCCGGCGAGGTTGCGGCGCGCGGCGTCGAGCCAGAGCGCCTTGGCGCGTTCGCCATGGAACAACGGATCAAGTCCCAGAAGATGACGCACGACGGCGGCGCGGCCCTTCGCGAAGTCGGCGTCGCTGACGTGTGCGTAGTCTTCGCGGACGGCGGCCAGATACCGGGCGTAGGCTTGCTCGTCGCCACCGAGGACGGAGAGATCGGCGTCGCAGAGCAGGGCGCCGGCATGGTCTCCGGGCTCGGGGGAGTGCGAGGACGTGAGCCGGACCAGCCGCGCCACTTCGGCCACGTCGGCGGCGGAGAGCCCGGCGGCGGTCAGCCGGTCCTCGGCCAACAGGGCTGATTCTTCCTCATCCTGGCCGGCCACGCCTTCATAAACGGCGTCGTGAAACCACGCCGCCAAGGAGACGGTCCGTGCAGGCAAGGCTGGTTCGGTGAGAACGTCCAAGGCCTCAAGAACAGCCAGGAGGTGGGTGCGGCTGTGGTACTTCCGGCCGTCCTCGCCCCACCGTTCCAGGAGTTCCAGGCCCAACTCCTCGTAGCCGGGAAAGATGCTGTTCCATCGCTCCATCAGAGGGACCGTCAAGGCTTTGCTCCGTTCCCGCGCAGGAATCCGCAGCCCGCTGGCGATGAGTTTACGGACCAGGATCCGAGCCTCAACGGGGATGGCGCCAGCAAGGACCAGGTCGTCGTACCGCCGTTCGGGAACGTCGTAGTGGTCTCCGTCGAAGGCCCTCTCCGGAACCCCGGCAGCGGTTGCGAAAGCATGAAGCTCATCCAGCGATGAATCCGATACCAGATGCGAAAAAACGGTCCCGTGCGCTGGCCACAAGGGCGGATCGATGTAGACGGCCATTGCCAAAGTGTAGTCCCAAGCGATCCTTCCCAGTTGCCGGCCGTCGGGACGTCTACCGCCGTGCTGCCGCCCCGGAAATTCGGGCTTCACTGCCCGTACTGTTCACGGCAACTGGGAAGGAGCCTAGGGAAATGTCAGCGCTCGGCGGGCAGGATGTTCTGGTTGCCGCGGAACACGTTGTCCGGATCGAACTGAGCTTTCACCTTGGACAGCCGCCGGTAGTTCTGTTCGCCGTAAGCAGCCATGATGCGGTCCTGGCCTTCGTCGCCGATGAAGTTCAGCCACACTCCTCCCGTGGTGTGGGGAGCGATGTCTTGCCTGAATTGCTTCACCCACGCTTTGGCCTCTTGACCGCCCTCCCTTGTTTCGGACAGGCCGAACGGATGGCTGACCCATGCTGCGCCGCGGTGTTGCAGCGGTGTGTTCGCCGCAGCGGGCCCAGCCACTGCTCCGCCCCAACGTGCCACCAACTGCTGGGAATTCGGTCCCGGAAGGCGTTGGGCAGAGTCCACCAGCACGTCCAGGGCGTCGTCAGAGAGTTCGTTGTGATAGTCCGCGCTCCAGTAGTTGTAGTGGTCCGGGGGGTCATCGATCATGCACTGGAAGTCGGCGTAACCCATGGGTGACACCAGATCAACACTCGGACCGAGTTCCTTGAACGGTTTGGCGTGTTCCTCGCCCGCATCAACATCACCGGCATGGATGTAGGCCATGCCGACGGCGAGCTTGCCCACCATGTCCTCCGGGACGAACTCTTCCGGTGGAGCGGTGAGGTACACGAGTGCTGTCCCCACGGCGTCGGGCGCGTCAAGGGCGAGTTGGCGGTAGGCGCGGGACAAATCCGTGGCATCCTCACCAGGAAACAGCATCAGGCCGGCCATCACGGTGGGGCCGACGTCGTGCAGTTTGAAGGTCAGGGACGTCGCCACTCCGAAGTTCCCGCCTCCGCCGTGGAGTGCCCAAAACAACTCGGGATTTTCGCCCGGGCTGGCAGTCACCCGATCTCCGGACGCTGTGACCAGGTCCACCGAAAGCAGGTTGTCGCACGCAAAGCCGTAGGACCGCTCCAGCCACCCCGAACCCCCACCCAAGGTGAAGCCGGAGACACCCGTGGTGGACGCTCGCCCGCCGGTCACTGCCAAGCCGTACTGCTGGGTTGCGCGGTCGAACTCGCCCCACGTGAGCCCGGCACCCGCTGTAGCGGTTTTCGCCTCTGTGTTGACGCTGACGGACTTCATCGGACGTACATCGACCACCAGCCCGCCATCATTGGTGGACATGCCCGCCACCGAATGGCCGCCTGAACGAACCGCGACATCCAGATTGTGGTTGTGCGCGTATCTGAGTGCCTCAGCAACCTCGCCGGGATCAGAACATTTGGCGATCACCGCCGGCCTGCGGTCGATCATCGCGTTGAAGAGTTTCCGGGCCTCGTCATAGGTGGGGCTGTCCGGACGAATCCATTCCATGGGACGCTCCTTCGCGCCTAAGACTCTCTCCCTAGAACAGGGTACGGCTGCGGGTCCTTTGGTGCTAGAGCACAGCGGCGAACGACGACGGCGGCGCACCACTTCGCGCCCTGCGCACCAGCGCTTACGGTTGCGTCGCGCGGGAAAGGGGGCGCCGAGGCCCTGGGAGGTCACATTTCGTTTGCTGTGAAATGCTGATGCAGAATCCGCAAATACGGAACTAGACTCATTCCATGCCGCAAATACGAATCTCGGAGGCCGCTCGCTTCCTGGGTGTCAGCGACGACACCGTAAGGCGCTGGACGGAAAACGGAACGCTGACCGCCCAGAAAGACCCGGCCGGACGCCTCGCAGTGGACGGACTTGAACTCGCAACGCTTGCCCGCGGGCAATCACACCTTCCCAACGATCCCTCGCGGACAGGAAGCTCGGCCCGGAACCGGTTCGTTGGCCTGGTCACGGGCATCACCGCGGACAAGGTCATGGCGCAAGTGGAGCTTCAATGCGGGCCTTTCCGCGTGGTGTCACTCATGAGCAGTGAAGCCGTCACTGAGCTCGGCCTGGAACTTGGTTCGGTGGCCACCGCCGTGGTCAAGGCCACCACGGTCATCATCGAAACTCCCCAGGGAAAGAGCATCGTATGAGTCTCACCCATAAGCCGCTCAGCGCGCTGCTGCTTGCAGGAGTCCTTTCTGCCAGTCTGTCGGGCTGCGCTTCAGGGACCGCGGGTCCGGCCTCCAGCGGTGCTGCAACCTCGGGGCAGCCCTCCGGGGAGATCACCGTCTTCGCCGCAGCATCACTGAAAATGACCTTCACCCAATTGGCCGATGACTTCGAAGCCAAGAACCCGGGCACCAAGGTGAATCTGAGTTTCGCCGGCTCCTCCGACCTGGTCACGCAGATCACCCAAGGCGCCCCCGCCGACGTGTTCGCTTCAGCCGATACCAAGAACATGACCAAGCTTGCCGAGGCCAAACTCGTGGATGGTACGGCGACCGACTTCGCCACCAACGTCCTGGAGATTGCCGTCCCACCCAGCAATCCGGCGTCGATCTCTTCCTTTGCCGACTTGGCCAAACCCGGAGCCAAGGTGGTCACCTGCGCGAGCCAGGTGCCATGCGGGGCAGCCACGGACGCCGTTGAGAAAGCGAGCGGAACCACCTTGAGTCCGGTCAGCGAGGAATCGTCCGTCACGGATGTCCTCGGCAAGGTCACCTCGGGCGAAGCCGATGCAGGCCTGGTCTACGTCACGGACGTCAAGGGGGCCGGGGGCAAGGTCAAGGGCATCCCCTTCCCGGAATCAGACCAAGCCGTCAACACTTACCCCATAGCCACAGTGGGCACCAGCAAGAACAAGGCGTTGGCAGCGGCATTCATTGCCATGGTCACCGGCGACGCCGGCAAGAAGATCCTGGGCGACGCCGGCTTCGGCACGCCGTAGTGGTCCGGGAACGCTGATGAAACGAGACGCCTCCGGGTACAACGGCATCCCGCGGTGGATATATGCCGTGGCCGCTCTCGGAGGATTACTGGTGGTCCTGCCATTGGTGGCAATGCTGGCCAAGGTCAACTGGCCGCAGTTCATCCCACTCATCACGTCCGAGTCCTCGCTCGCAGCACTGAGCCTTAGCCTGCGAACCTCGGCCGCAAGCACGGTGCTCTGCATCGGGCTGGGTGTTCCTTTGGCGTTGGTGCTGGCGCGTGGCGACTTTCCAGGTCAGCGTCTGCTGAGGGCGTTTGTCCTCTTACCGCTGGTGCTGCCGCCCGTCGTCGGGGGTATTGCGCTGCTGTACACGTTTGGGCGCCAGGGCCTGCTGGGGAAGTCCTTGGAGGTGGCGGGAATCCAGATAGCATTTTCCACTACCGCGGTGGTCCTGGCCCAGACTTTTGTGGCCCTGCCGTTCCTGGTGGTCAGCCTGGAGGGGGCTCTGCGATCAGCCGGAAACAAGTACGAAGCCGTCGCTGCGACACTCGGCGCCCGGCCAACCACGGTTCTCCGCCGGGTCACGCTCCCGTTGGTCCTGCCGGGGCTCGCGTCCGGTGCGGTGTTGTCCTTCGCACGCAGCTTGGGTGAATTCGGAGCCACCCTGACCTTCGCGGGAAGCCTGGAAGGGGTCACCCGCACGTTGCCGTTGGAGATCTATCTGCAGCGGGAGACCGACGCCGATGCCGCCGTCGCACTGTCCTTGGTGCTGGTGGCGGTGGCGGTTGCCGTGGTGGGGCTCAGCTACGGCCGCAGGCAGGGCAGTAAGCGCGTGGAGGTCCAATCGTGAGTTTTCAAATGCAGGCCAGCCTCGGCGCCAGGAATTTCGACATGTCCCTCAGGCTCAACGACGGCGAGACCGTTGCCATTCTTGGTCCCAACGGGGCCGGGAAATCGACGCTGTTGGGTGTGATCGCCGGACTGCTGCGGCCGGATTCCGGCGCGGCCACGATGGGCACAACGAAAAACGGCGAACGGGCGTTGTTCAACCTCGACGGCGACACTCGCTTGTGGAGCCCACCGCACCTCAGGGGGACCGCCCTACTGGCCCAGGAAGCCCTCCTGTTTCCCCACCTGAACGCGTTGGACAACGTGGCGTTCGGGCCGCGAAGTGCGGGGGCTTCGAAGGCGGACGCGCGGGAAACTGCCCGGCACTGGCTGGCGGAGGTTGATGCCTCGCCGCTGGCCGACAGGAAGCCCTCCCAATTGTCCGGAGGGCAGGCCCAACGGGTTGCGGTGGCCCGCGCTTTGGCAGCCGACCCGGAACTCCTCCTCCTTGACGAGCCCATGGCCGCGCTGGATATCCATGCTGCCCCCTTGCTGCGCCGCGTGCTCAAGCGGGTTCTTGAGGGCCGCAAAGCCATCATTGTTACGCACGACGTCCTGGATGCCTACATGCTTGCTGATCGCGTCATCGTGGTGGAAAACGGAAGGATCGCCGAGCAAGGCCCTACACGCCAGGTCCTTGAAAGGCCCAGAAGCCATTTTGCAGCCGGCTTGGCAGGGCTTAACCTCGTTGCCGGCACCCTCAGCGAGGACAGGATTACGACGCCGGATGGCCGGGTATTCGCCGGCCAGCACGATCCCGGTTGGTCACCCCAGTCCGGCCAGGCAGGCGTGGCAGCGTTCCCGCCGTCGAGCGTTTCCGTTTTTCCCGGTGAGGTGCACGGCAGCCCGCGCAATTCCTTTCCCGTGGTCATCACGGACCTTGAACCACACGGCGACCAGATCAGGGTGCGCGCAAGTCCGGGGCAATCTGCGCAGGTCCTTTCCGCCGACATCACCCCGGCCGCCTCTGCCGATCTGGGCCTGGTGCCTGGCATGGAGGTGAGGTTCGTGGTCAAGTCCGCGCTGGTCTCGCTGTACCCGGCGTGAAATTCAGTCCCGGTACATCCGCTCGGCGTAGGAGGGTCCGTAGTAGGACTCCAGCTCTTCCAGCGGTGTCTCCGGTTGGGTGTAGGCCTTGGACAGGACCGCGATGCTGGGCAGCCCTTCCGGTTCCCAGGTTTCAGGCTGCCACAAGCCGCTGCGCATGAAGGCCTTGCCGCAATGCGTGAAGACTTCGTCAACGGTGACCACAATGGCAGCTCGGGGTCGATGTCCCTTGACCACCATGTGATCGAAGAAACCGGCATCCCGGACAATCTGCGCCTTACCGTTGATCCGCAAAGTGTCCGTCCGGCCGGGGACTACGGACAGAATGCCGACGTTGAGGTTCTCCAGGATGTTGTGGAAACCGAAGGCCAGCTTGTTGCCGGGCCGCTCGGGGATGGCAATGGTCTGGTGGTCCAGGACGTGGATGAATCCTGCGGGATCCCCCTTGGGAGAAGCGTCAACGCGACCCTGGGCGTCCGTGGTGGACACCACGCAAAAGGGGCTCGCGGCCAACCATTGGCGGTCAAAATCGCTGAGCGACGTACGCACTTTTTTCCGCGTGCGTTCAAGGGGCAGGCCTATGAGTTCTTCGAGTTCATCCGCGCTTGAAATGGTGTCCATGGCCCCAGCCTACGGGTGCGGAAGCTGCCTGTTATTCACATAGTCACGGTTTTGTCTGGACACGGGTTTCGCCGTGGGCAAACATGGAACCCAGTGGTCTGAAAATTAAAGTTGAGCGTAGTAGACTCAACTTTGAAAGCATCGGATCCACTCCAGAAAGGGAGCACTCTTTGGACGTCAAATTCACCACCAAAAGCCAGGAGGCCCTTTCTGCGGCCGCCATGAATGCCTCGACTGCCGGCAACCCGCAGCTTGAGCCCGCGCATCTGTTGAAGGCGCTGATGGACCAGCGTGAAGGCGTTGCAGTGGCCCTGCTGCGAGCCACCGGTGCCGACCCTGATGCCGTGAGTGTGCAGGCCAGCTCGGCTATCAAAGCGCTGCCGTCGTCCTCAGGCAGTTCTGTCCAGCAGGCACAATTGTCGCGCCAATCCATGCAGGCCATCCAGGCTGCCCAGAACGAGGCCGACAAGCTCGGCGACTCCTTCGTCTCCACCGAGCACCTGCTGTTGGGCCTCTCGGCCGGAAGTGACGCCGTCGGGAAGTTAATGCGCGACGCCGGTGCCTCCCATGAGGCGCTGCTCGCCGCCCTGCCCGGTGTCCGAGGGGACAGGAACGTCAACTCGCCGGACCCGGAAAACACCTTCCAAGCGCTGGAGAAGTTTGGCACAGACCTCACTGCAGTTGCCCGTTCGGGCAAGCTGGACCCCGTGATCGGGCGCGACAGCGAGATCCGTCGTGTCGTTCAGGTCCTGAGCCGCCGCACCAAGAACAATCCCGTGCTGATTGGCGAGCCTGGCGTCGGCAAGACCGCCGTGGTTGAAGGACTCGCCCAGCGCATGGTGGCCGGTGACGTCCCGGAGAGCCTGCGCGGCAAGACGCTCATCGCGCTGGACCTGGCCTCCATGGTTGCCGGCGCAAAGTACCGCGGCGAGTTCGAAGAACGACTGAAGGCCGTGCTTGAGGAGATCAAGAACTCCAACGGCCAGATCGTCACGTTCATCGACGAAATCCACACAGTGGTAGGTGCAGGTGCAACGGGTGAAAGCGCCATGGATGCAGGCAACATGCTCAAGCCCATGCTGGCCCGGGGCGAGCTCCGCCTCATCGGCGCCACCACCTTGGATGAGTACCGCGAGAACATTGAAAAGGACCCGGCCCTGGAGCGCCGCTTCCAACAGGTCTACGTGGGCGAGCCCAGCGTGGAGGACACCATTGGTATCCTCCGCGGCCTGAAGGAGCGTTACGAGGCGCACCACAAAGTGGCCATCGCCGACTCCGCGTTGGTGGCCGCGGCAACGCTGTCCAACCGCTACATCTCGGGCCGGCAGCTCCCTGATAAGGCCATCGACCTCGTGGATGAGGCCGCGTCCCGGCTCCGCATGGAGATCGATTCCGCGCCGGAAGAGATCGACCAGCTGCGCCGCGCCGTTGACCGCTTGACTATGGAAGAGCTGGCCTTGCAAGGCGAGACCGATCCGGCATCGGTGGAACGACTGGCTGCCCTCCGCGCGGACAAAGCCGACAAGAACGAGGAACTCAGTGCCCTGAATGCGCGCTGGGAAGCCGAGAAGGCCGGGCTCAACCGGGTGGGCGAGCTCAAGGCAAGGATTGACGAACTGCGTTCCGCCGCGGACAAGTCCCAGCGCGAGGGCGACCTCGAATCGGCGTCGCGGATCCTTTACGGCGAGCTGCCCGCACTGGAACGGGAGTTGAGCGCCGCTGCAGAGGAAGAATCGGCCCGGAGCGAGTCAAAGCCCGAGTTGATGGTCGCCGAAGACGTGACTGCTGACGACATCGCCGAGGTGATCTCTGCCTGGACGGGGATCCCTGCCGGCCGCATGCTGCAAGGTGAGTCGCAGAAGCTGCTCCACATGGAAGAGGAGCTTGGCAAGCGCCTGATCGGGCAGAGCAAGGCTGTACAGGCTGTGTCCGATGCTGTGCGCCGTGCGCGCGCAGGCATCAGCGATCCCAATCGCCCCACGGGTTCGTTCCTGTTCCTTGGCCCCACCGGCGTAGGTAAGACGGAGCTGGCCAAGGCTTTGGCAGACTTCCTCTTTGACGACGAACGCGCCATGATCCGGATCGACATGTCCGAGTACAGCGAGAAGCATTCGGTGGCCCGCCTGGTGGGTGCCCCTCCCGGATACGTGGGCTATGAGGAGGGCGGCCAGCTGACTGAGGCTGTGCGGCGCAGGCCGTATTCCGTGGTGCTGCTGGACGAGGTGGAGAAGGCCCACCCGGAGGTCTTCGACATCCTCCTGCAGGTCCTCGACGACGGCCGGCTCACCGACGGTCAGGGCCGCACCGTGGACTTCCGCAACACCATCCTGGTGCTGACGTCCAACTCCGGAAGCCAGTTCCTGGTGGACCCCACCATGGACGCCAAGGCCAAGCGCGAGGCCGTCATGGCTGTGGTGCAGGCATCCTTCAAGCCGGAGTTCCTGAACCGCCTGGACGAGATCGTGCTCTTCGATCCGCTGTCCGTGGAGGAACTGGCCCGGATCGTGGAACTCCACGTGGCCGAGCTCAGCAACCGACTCCGGGATCGCCGCTTGAGTCTGGAAGTTTCGGACGGGGCGCGTGCATGGCTGGCCATGTCCGGGTTCGATCCCGCTTACGGTGCCCGACCCCTTCGCCGGCTCGTCCAGCGGGAGATCGGCGACCGTCTGGCCAAGGAGATCCTTGCCGGCGAAATCAGCGACGGAGACACCGTGCTGGTGGACACCGCAGCCGACCTGGACGAGCTCACCGTTGAGGGCCTCGAGGCACTGACCGGCCCCGACGGCGGCGCTCCCGTAGGAACGGGCCTTACGGTCCGCAGGAAGTAAAGTCCGCTTGAAGCAGCCCGCCGGATGCAAGCGCACCCGGCGGGCTACTTCTGCAGGAGGTCTTCCTTGATGGTGTTGCCCGAGTCCACCACGATGAAGCAATCGACGCGGCGGTCGCCCCGATCCCAACTGGTGGGGCTCGGGTAGACGTTTTGCTGAAGCAAGACGTAGTTACCGGCGGCCTCGGTGAGCTTGGCCACCGCGGTCTTGCACACCTCCCGACCCTTGTCCCGGAGGGCGTTGGTTCCGGGGAAGGAATCGTCGCCCGGGTACACGTGCACCCCAATGAGCTGGGCCGAGTGTTCGGTATCGCAGGCCACGGCGCGTGCCTCGCTGGCGTTGGGATCAAAGTCGGCGAAGCAGTCGCCCACCTGGAAGTCCTTGGAGTTGGCGTCACGGGGGAGTGGACCCGGGGTAGCCGTGGCGCTCGGGGTGGTGACAGCGGCTTCGGGCCGGGTTCCCAACAGATTCAGCAGTACCCAGATCACCACACCAATGAGTACGAGTACGCCCACTACGATCCCGCCGATGACCAATCTTTGCCTCTTGACTGGATCACCGTGGGGTTCTGGAGGCGACTCTTGACCTGGAAAGGGTTGTTGACCCGGATCGGGCTGTTGCCCCGGATACGGCATCTCGTAGGAAGGTGCTTGCCCGTCGCTGGGCGGCAGGGCGGGATCCGGCTGCGAACCTGGGTCGGGCACGAAATCAGGGTCGAGCTCGGGTGCAGGATCCGGCTGAAGTCCCGACGGCGGCGTCAACGGGGTTGCGGGTGGCTGCTCACCCGCCGCGGGTGGCTGATCGCCAGGGACCCGGGGTGGCTGCTCACCAGCTGCGTGCGGTGGGTTTTTGGGCGCGGGCGGCACCCCATCCTTGTCCCCTTCGCGTGGTGAACCATCGCGCGGTGGAGTGTTGTCCTGGCTCATTTCCGGAGTGTGCCTTCCTGCTGTGACGCCGCATTGAGGCAGACTCTACCCAATTTTTGGCCTCCGGGGAGGTGTTTGGCCGTGGTTTTGGCCTGAGTCGGCAGGCGCGCGGGCCTGTGGTGGCGCGCAGGCACTCCTGAAAGCATGTAATCTAGACATACGACAAATTGACCAAACATTCCGGGGCCTCACCGATAGCCAAGGTGACCACCTCCGGTCCAAGTACAAAAGGGGGTCACGCCATGGGGCGCGGCCGTCAAAAGGCAAAAGCTACCAAGCAGGCTCGGGATATTAAGTACTACTCCCCGAACACTGACTATTCGGCACTTGAGCGGGAGCTCACGGGTCCGTCCAGTCGTGTCAAGAGCCACTTCCCCGACGATCCCCCGGAGCCGGACTATTCGGCTTATGAGGATAAGTACGCGGAAGACGACGACGACGAGGTTGACACCCGCCGGATCGGATAGCTGTCGCAACCAACAGGTGCCGTAGGCACTGAGTAGCGCACCGCCGTCGTACTTCAAGGTCAACGCGCATCTTCGGATGCCGTATATCTTTTGAAAGGGCCCTCAGGGCACGCCAGTCATTGGCGTACCCTGAGGGCCCTTTTTTGCGTAGGCTGGAGGTTCGAGTGCATCGAAAGGAACGCCATGCCGGAGGCTGACAGCTACAAGCAGGGGACACCATGTTGGGTGGACCTTTCCTCCAACGATATTGACGTTTCCAGGAAGTTCTACAGCGACCTCTTCGGATGGGAGCTGGATGCCATGGACGCCGGGAACGGTATGACCTATTACATGGCAAAGCTCAAAGGCCGCTACGTCGCGGGCATGATGCAGCAGATGCCCGATGCTCCGGAAGGGATGCCGTCCTACTGGGCAAATTACCTGGCGGTGGACTCGGCAGATGAAGCGGCGCAGCGCGTGGAAGCGGCTGGAGGAACCCTGCTTTCCCCTCCCGACTCCGTCCCGAACGGTTCAGGGCGTATGTTCTTCGCCACAGATCCCACCGGAGCCCAGATCGGGTTCTGGGAAGCAGGCAATCACCCGGGATCAGGCCTGGTCAATGAACCGGGCACCATGATTTGGAATGAGCTGCAAACACATGACGTCCCCAAAGCTGTAGCGTTCTACGAGGCTGTGACAGGGTGCGCCAGCGAAACTGAACCTGCCGGTGACCTGCAGGAGTACACCAGCCTGCTGGTGGAGGGACGACGGGTTGCAGGTGCCCTGAAGCTGCCTATTGAGGGGTTGTCGCCGTTCTGGATGACCTACTTCAACGTGGTGGACATTGATGCCACCGTGGAGCAGGCCGTTGAGTTGGGCAGCCACGTCATAGCCCCGGCCTTCGACGTGCCGGGAGTAGGTCGCATGGCAGTCCTCATGGATCCTGCCGGGGCAGCATTCAGCATCATGACGGGGCTTGAAGCATGACGGCACGGAGACGTTACGCCAGCGGTGAGCCCTGCTGGGCTGACCTTCAGACCAGGGACGTGGCCGCGGCCAAGGATTTCTATCACCAGGTCTTCGGATGGAGCTTCAAGGACCTTCCCACTCCTGATGGCCGAAGCTACGCGCAAGCCTTCGTCAAGGATCAACTGGTGGCCGTGATCGCACCGCAGAACCCCATGCAGGAGGCGGCCGGAACGCACGGCCAGTGGAACATCTATTTCGCTGCCACGGACACTGAAGAAATTGCCGACGAGGCCGTTCACGCAGGCGGCAAGCTCCAGTTTGGTCCCGAGGCTGTCGCGGACACGGGGGTCCTGGCGTTCATCGAACCCCCCGGCGGCGGAACCACTGGCGTTTGGCAGGCTGGAACGCACGTGGGAAGTCATGTGTTCAACGAGCCCGGCGCATTGGCGTGGGCTGAACTGTTGACGCCCGAGCCGCAGTCCGCCGTCGCGTTTTTCCAGCAGCTTTTCGGTCATGAGGTCACCGAATACCCGCAGGACGACGGCGGCAGCTACAGCACGCTGATGGTCAAGGGCGACGAAGTAGCCGGTATCGTTCCTGCCGATGAAGGCGACGAGGCTGGTTGGCAGATCTACTTCGGTGTAGCGGACCTGCGCAAAGCCGTGGAAGCGGCAGTCGCAGCCGGGGGAGAGCTCCTCGTTGAGCCGGAGGACAAGCCGGAGGCGGGATCGCTGGCCACCATCCAGGATCCGCAGGGCGGAGTCCTGAGCCTGATACAGGTCTAGGAAGAGCAAAAGAGCGGCCGGTAGTCCAAGACTGCCCGGCCGCTCTTTCTAAGAGGCGATATATCTCTTAGGCGTACGCGTTCACCAAACGGACGGCGCCGCCGTCGACGCCCTTGGCGCCCTGGACGTAGTCCGGGCCGGTCTTGTCGATCGAGTCGCTGTCAGCCGAAACGGTGCCCATGACCCAGGACGGAAGGCCGCGGTCATTGAGGCGGGCCACTGCAGCGTCTGCTGCTTCGGCGGAAACAATGGCAACCATGCCCACGCCGAGGTTCAGCGTGCGCTCCAAGTCGGCCAACGGCACGTTGCCGAGCTCGGAGACCAGCTTGAAGATGGCCGGGAGTTCCCAGGTGTTGCGGTCAACCGTGGCCACGAGGCCCTGCGGGAGGACGCGGGCCAGGTTGGCGGCCAGGCCACCACCGGTGACGTGGCTGAAGCCGTGGACTGCCGCGCCGCCCGTAACGGGGAAGGTGCGGGCAAGGTCGAGGCAGTCAGCTGCGTAAACGCGGGTCGGCTCCAGGAGTTCTTCGCCCAGGGTGCGCCCGAGCTCGGAAACCTGGCGGTCCAGGGCCCAGCCGGCGTGGTTGATGACGCGGCGGACCAGTGAGTAGCCGTTGGAGTGCAGGCCCGAGGAGGCCATACCGATCACGACGTCACCGGCGCGGACACGGTCCGGGCCGAGGAGGGCGTCGGCCTCGACGATGCCGGTTGCGGCACCTGCGACGTCGTACTCGTGCTCACCCAGGAGGCCCGGGTGCTCAGCGGTTTCGCCACCCACCAGGGCGGTGCCGGCAACGGAGCAAGCAGCAGCGATACCGCGGACGATGTCTGCGATCCGCTCCGGAACAACCTTGCCGCACGCGATGTAGTCGGTCATGTAGAGCGGCTCAGCACCTACAACGACGATGTCGTCAACCACCATGCCCACCAGGTCGAAACCGATGGTGTCATGGATGTCCATGGCCTGCGCGATGGCTACCTTGGTGCCAACACCGTCAGTGGACGTGGCCAGCAGCGGCTTCTTGTAGGTGAGCAGTTTGGAGACGTCGTACAGGCCGGCGAAACCGCCGACGCCGCCAATCACCGAAGAGTTGTGTGTCGCCTTGATGGCGCCCTTCATGAGTTCGACTGCGCGGTCGCCCGCTTCAACGTCGACACCAGCAGAAGCGTAGGTGATGCCTGTTGTGTTCGGGGTGCTTCCAGCGGCGGGGGTTGCGGAGCTCATACAGACTCTTTCTTGTCGGCGTCGGTCAAACGATCAGCGTCGGTCAGCAGGTTCTCGAATTCGGCGTCGGGTCCGGGATCGCAACCCGTGGCGCCCGGCTTGTCAGCCGGATCCTCGGAATCGTCCACAGACTCGGACTGGGCAGCTGGTTCCAGGCCGCCCAGGTCCGTGCGTTCCAGCAGGTTCTTGCCCAGCTTGTCCGCGTGCGGCAGCTCGATGGGGTACTTGCCGGTGAAGCAGGCCGTGCAGAGGCGTTCGCGCGGCTGCTGGGTAGCGCCGATCATGCCGTCCTCGGAGATGTAGGCCAGCGAGTCAGCGCCGATGGCCTGGGAGATCTCCTCGATGGTGGCGCCGTTGGCGATCAGTTCCGCGCGGGACGCGAAGTCGATGCCGTAGAAGCAGGGCCACTGGACAGGAGGGGAAGAAATCTTGACGTGCACCGCGGCGGCACCGGCTTCCCGGAGCATCCGGACGATGGCGCGCTGGGTGTTGCCGCGAACGATGGAATCGTCCACCACCACAATGCGCTTTCCGCGGATCACGGATTCCAGGGCATTGAGCTTGAGCCGGATACCCAGCTGGCGCAGGGTCTGCGACGGCTGGATGAACGTGCGGCCCACGTAGGCGTTCTTGACGAAGCCATGGGCAAAGGGGATTCCGGATTGTTCGGCGTACCCAACAGCTGCGGGGGTACCGGACTCGGGAACGGGAATGACGAGGTCGGCCTCATGCGTGTTTTCGCGGGCCAACTGGCGGCCCATCTCAACGCGTGCCTCGTACACGGAGCGGCCGGCGATGGCAGCGTCCGGGCGGGCGAGGTAGACGTATTCGAAGACACAGCCGGCGGGAGTTGCCTCGGCGAAGCGCTGCGAACGGACGCCGTCCTCGTCGATGGCAATGAATTCACCAGGCTCGATCTCGCGGATGAAGCTCGCACCAACAGTGGCCAGGCCTGCCTGCTCGGAAGCGACAACCCAGCCGCGGTCCAGGCGGCCAAGACACAGCGGACGGATGCCGTAGGTATCGCGGGCTGCGTAGAGGGTTCCTTCGTCCATGAAGACGAAGCAGAAGCCACCTTTGATTTTGGGCAGCAGCTCCAGTGCAGTCTGCTCCAGGGTCTTGCCCTCTTCGCCCTCAAGGAGCGCGGTCACCAGCGCGGTGTCCGAGGTGTTGCCCTGCTTCATTTCACCGGTCAGCTGGCCGTCGTTGCGCTCAAGGATCATTTCCCGGAGCTCAGCGGTGTTGGTCAGGTTGCCATTGTGGGCCAAGGCAACAGTGCCGGTTGCTGTCGCACCCAGGGTTGGCTGCGCGTTGGCCCAGTGGCTTGCACCGGTGGTGGAGTACCGGCAGTGGCCAACAGCCAAGTGCCCGGTAAGGGTGTTCAGGGTTGTCTCATCGAAGACCTGGGACACAAGGCCCATGTCCTTATAGACATTAATGCGCTTGCCGTCACTGGTAGCTATACCAGCCGATTCTTGTCCGCGGTGCTGCAGCGCATACAGCCCGTAATAGGTGAGTTTTGCTACTTCTTCACCGGGAGCCCAAACCCCAAAGACGCCACAAGCGTCCTGAGGGCCTTTTTCGCCGGGGAGAAGATCATGAGAAAGTTTTCCGTCGCCACGTGCCACTGGTCGATTGTCTCATGTTGTGGCCGTGGTACGTTCCCCCGCAGCCTATGTGACCCTTTGATTGGGCGCAGAACAGGGGTGTTCCTTCGAAAATGCGGTGTGTCTCACATTTGGCTCCCCTCCGAAGAGGCGGGCCGGGCGCCCGACTTAGCGGACGTCGTCGTTCTCTGGTCCTTCGTCCGGAACCGAATCCGGAACGGGCTCAACCACGGCTCGCTGTGAGCGCTTGACGCTGATGCGGTCCAGGATCAGGGCAAGGATGGAGAAGAGGATGACGCCGCCGCCCGCGCAAACGATGAGGAAGAAGCCGAACACTGTGCCGGCGTCGAAAGCGGGGTCGGCTTGGCGGCCGTACGCGATGATGGCGGCCACGATTGCACCAACCACTGCTCCCAAAATCATGAAGGGTACAAACTTGGGTGCCCGGCGGACCGTGATCTCGCGGCGGGCGGAGTTGGGGGTAGTGTCCTCTGAAGCCATGCCTTCAAGCGTACCGTTCCCCGCCGATTCGACAGTTAATGCCAATGTCCTTGAAGAACATTGGCATTAACTGGAACTCGGCGGGAATGGGTCAGCTGCCGCGGTACGTCGAGAATGCGAACGGGCTCAGCAGGAGCGGCACGTGATAGTGCTCGCCGGCGTCGGAAACTGTGAAGTTCAGGTCCACTTCAGGGAAGAACGTCTCAGTGCCGAGGCCCTCGTAGTAGGCGCCGGTGGCGAAATTCAGCCGGTAAGCGCCGCCCGGAATCCGCTCCGGTCCGAGGGTCTTGATGCGCCCGTCGGCGTCGGTTTCACCCTTCGCCACCAGGGTCCAGTTGTCACCTTCACGGACATAAAGTACGACGGCGACACCCGCCGCCGGGCGGCCGGAACCTGTGTCCAGGATGTGGGTGGTTACTTGTGAAACGCTCATGCGTTGACTCCTTCGCTGACCAAGCCGGAGAGGCGCAACAATGCGATCTCCCGCAGCTGTCCAGCCACAATTGTGTCTTCTTCTTCGGGGGTGTGGGTGATGCGTTCCTGAAGGGTGCTGAGGATCTCCTGGGCGCTGCGGCCGGCGGCACGGATCAGGAAGACCCTGCCGAACTTTTCCTCGTAGGCGCGGTTGCCCTCAGCCAGGGCGGTGGTGGTGTGGCTGTCTCCAGGATCCACTCCGGCCTGCTCCGAACGCGACATTGCGGCCTCGGTGGTCTGGGCCTTGGGGCGTTCGCCGATGCGGGGGTGGTGTGCCATGGCTGACTCCACCTCGGCGGTGGTGAACGGTTCGGCGGCGCGCTGGGCGTGGCCCAGCAGTTCGTCGACGGTGGCGAAGGGCCGCGCGTCAGCGATGGCCTCCACCCAGCGGCTGATATCCAGGCAGGGGGTCAGGATCCTGATGGCCTCGTCCCGGTCAACACTGTTGAATTCTGCAAGCTCCATGCTTGTGACATCCTCGTGCAAATGCTGGCATCCATGGTGTGGGCTATGCGGAACTCCTGCTGGTGCAAGAGGAAGCCTTTGCTTCAAGCTTCCGCATCATGGAACTGTTATTTCAGCATACGTAATTCAGTTAAGCCGAGTGATCGGCCCGGTGTCAAGAGACTACCGTCCTGTGGCGCCGTGTCCGCACTGTCAGGTACAGGCGATGGGCGGTGATTACCAAGGCCAACCATGCCACGCCGATAGCCCAGGCTGCCAGCACATCCGTCAGCCAGTGGTGGCCAAGGTAGACGCGGCTAAGGCCCATGGTGAAGGCAAAGACCCCGGCCACAAGTATGGTGACGACCCGTGCCCGCAAGGTCTTGAGCCGCAGGATGATCAGGTAGGCCACGATGCCGGCAATCACGATGGAGTTCAGTGAATGGCCGCTGGGGAAGGATGCGGAATGCTCGTAGGGAGGAATGGCGTCCGCGATGTCGGGGCGGGCGCGGCCGAAGATCGGCTTGCCCAAGATGGTGATGACCAGTGAGCCCAGCCCGGCAGCAAGCATCAGGATGACCGGTGTCCATGATCGCCGCTTGGTGGCCAGGAAGATCATGATGCCAACGGCAAGAATGGGCATGCCCACGGTGCCGCCAATATTCGTATAGGCGGTGGTGGCTGAGTCCAAGGCGGGAGAGCGGACGCTCTTTGCTGCGGCCAGGACGGGATCGTCCAAACCTGCAACGCCGTCGGCTTCCGTCACGGACTCGTAGACTTCGCCGAAAACCAGGGCCAGCGAGAGGGCTGCAGCGAGCCCTACTATCAAGGTGATGATGAGCGCGGTGTAGGGCCCCAGCAGTGACGTGGCCTTTTCGGCGCCCCGGGCAAGTGTCCGGCCCGCGGGGGATTTCCAGTTGGTCAGGTCCTGCCCGGCGATGAACCTGTCCTGGCTTACTTCGCCGCGGACGCCTTGCCCCGGCGCCTCTTTTCCTTCAGTCGTCACTCATGTCCCCTATCCGTGGCGGCCTCAGTATTGGTGAGCAACCTTAGCAGTTGCTGCCCGGAGGTTCCTGGGAGTGCCATGCGGACAAGGTTGCGCTACGTCGCGTTTACGTCGCGTTGTGAGGAAGCGGTTGGCCCACTTTGACCAGCAGCGTCTGCTCCGGGCCAAGCATTTTGCCGCCCTCACTGGTTGGCCGCAGCTCCGGGACGGGCTGACCCGAGACGGGATCGATGAGGACGGAATGTTCCTCTCCCTGGGTGAAGGCGTTGCGCTCGCCCCATTGCCGGAGGCTGAGGACCAGGGTGAACAGATCGCGCCCCGCATCGGTCAGCTCGTATTCGCTTCGGGTGCCTCGTTCGTTGGGAATCCTGGTCAGGATGCCTCTCTCCACCAAGAGGCGGAGCCGGTCCGAAAGGATGTTCTTAGCCACGCCCAGTGATCTCTCGAATTCGGTGAAGCGCCGTTTTCCGTCCAGCGAGTCACGAATGATGAGCAGGGTCCATTTGTCGCCCACCAGGTCCACGGCTCTGGCGATGGGGCATTCAGGATCCGTCCATCCACCTTCACTTGGTTGCAACATGAAACCATTCTGCCATAAGGTCACATGGTTGCATTATGAAACCAACTGCGGAGGCGCTGTGAGCACACACCTGAAGGATTCCAACCGAGGACTTGGCCGTCGCTTGTTGTTCCTGCTCGCTGTGGCGGCCGGATTCATGGTGTCCAACATCTATTACGGGCAGCCCCTGCTCGAGCGCATCGGGACGGACCTGGGGATTCCAACGTCCGCGGTGGGCTGGATTGTGGCCGCATCCCAGGCCGGATACCTTCTGGGGCTGGTTCTCTTGGTGCCTTTGGGAGATGTCATGAACCGCCGGGTGCTCATTACCCTCCACATCGCGGCGACGGCCCTTGGGGGATCCGTGGTGGCCCTGGCAGATTCACAGACGGCCCTCCTGGGCGGCTTCCTGCTCCTTGGATTGGCCTCGGCGGTGGTTCAGACCATCGTGGCGTACACCGCAGCCTCCAGCACCCCCGACCAGAGGGGCGGAAACATCGGCACCGTTACGGCCGGCGTCGTGAGTGGCATCATCCTTGCCCGGACGCTGGCGGGAGGCCTGACGGACCTGTGGGGATGGCGGTCGGTCTACGTTCTCGCTGCGGTGGCAGGTGCGGTCCTCGCCGTCGCGGTTTTTCGCGCTCTGCCCCAAGACCGGGCCGAGAGGGGAGAAGTGGGGTACTGGCGGGCTGTCTCATCGGTGGTGGTCCTGACGCGGCGTGATCGCATATTCCGTACGCGGGCGCTGATCACCATGCTGCTGTTCGCGTCCTTCGGGGTGCTGTGGAGCGGTATGTCCCTGCTGCTCAGCAGTCCCGCGTGGCATCTGCCGCCGAGCGTGATCGGACTGTTTGGGTTGGCCGGCCTGATCGGCGTGGTGGCCGCATCCAGGGCAGGCGCCGCGGCTGACCGTGGGTGGGCGCAGCGGGTCACGGCGTGGAGCCTCGTTGCGCTCCTGGGTTCCTGGGTGGCTTTGTCCCTCGGCGGTTGGTCGCTGTTGTGGTTCGTTGCCGGCATCATCGTTCTCGACGCTGCGGTGCAGGCCGTTCATGTCAGCAGCCAGACCTTGATCGTGGCAGGAGCTGAGGAGTCGGCCAGCAGCATTATCGGCAGCTACATGGTGTTCTATTCCGTGGGAAGCGCAGCGGGTGCGGCAGCTGTTGCGCCGGTCTACGATGCCTGGGGTTGGGCCGGGGCCAGCGTCCTGGGCGCGGTTTTTGCTGCGCTCGCGTTGGCGCTCTGGGGCACGGACCGGCTCATTCCGTACAAATCGAGCGGTCAGGCGCGGTTGGCTCGCTCCGCACAGCACGCTGGGGCAGAATGACCTCAACCAGCTGAAGGAGTTCGCACATGCCCGACATTCTGACGTCCAGGTTCCTGTTCGGTCCCGGCCCGGGCAATTGCTACCCCGAAGCCATGGCCGCCCTGGCCTATCCCGTGCTGGGGCACCTTGATCCGGTGTTCATCGAACGGCTTGACCACACTTGCGAGGGCCTCCGTACTGTTTGGGGAACCTCCAATGCGCGGACACTCCCGTTGAGTGCCACAGGTTCCGGCGGGATGGAAGCGGCTTTCGTGAACACCGTGTCCGACGGCGACGTGGCAGTTATCGCTGTGAACGGACTGTTTGGGGCGCGGATGTGCGAGGTCGCACGGCGCTGCGGGGCCACGGTGGTCCGGGTCGACCACGAATGGGGCCAGCCCGTAGATGCCGACCGTGTCCTCTCAGCGCATCCTCATCCGAAAGTCATCGCCGCCGTCCATGCTGAGACATCCGTCGGTGTACTTTCCGACATCGCCGCGCTGGGCGCAGGAAAGGGCGATGCCCTGCTGATCACCGACGCCGTCACCTCCATCGGCGGATTGGAACTGCTGGCGGACGACTGGGGGATCGACGTCGGATACGCCGGAACCCAGAAATGCCTGGGCGTTCCGCCGGGGCTGTCGCCGTTCACTCTGTCCGACCGCGCTTTCGAGCGCCGGGTCAAGGATCCGCGCTCCTGGTACCTCGACATCGGGTTGCTTGGTGGTTACGTCGGAGCGGCCAGTGGAGCCCGGACGTATCACCACACAGCGCCCGTCACCATGATCGCCGGGCTCGAAGCTGCCCTGGACCGGATCCTCGCCGAGGGGTTGGACGTGGTGCAGGCCCGGCACCGTGCCGCCGGCGCCGCTCTTCAGAACGGGCTGCAGGAGATGGGACTCGAACTGTTCGCCGCCGAGGGGTCCCGGTTGCCGAGCCTCACCACGGTCAAAGTGCCCGACGGCGTCAACTCGGCTGCCGTCCGCGCTTACCTTCTGGAGAACTTCAGTATGGAAATCGGCTCGGGTGTGGGGGAGTTCGCGGACACTGTGTGGCGCATCGGCATGATGGGACCGAACGCGAACAGCGCCTCGGTCACCCTGGTGCTGGGGGCGCTGAAGGAAGCGATCGCGAAAGCCTAGCCCGACGCTCTCTCACGTCCCGCGTGCTTGAGCGCGACCCTCTCTCACGTCCCGCGTGGTTGGGTGGGACGCTCTCTCACGTCCCGAGTGGTTGGGTGGGACGCTCGCTCACGTCCCGCGTGCTTGAGCAGGACGCTCTCTCACGTCCCACGTGGTTGGGTGGGACGCTCTCTCACCTTTGGGGTGTTTTCTGTCGACGCTCTCTCACCTTTCGACGCCGACCCGTCAATCGGTGACGTGACCGGCGTCGTACGTTAACGTCGCGGAGGCGGCGGTGCTGCCGTCGGCGGGCTGAATCGAGGTGATGGTCAACAAGCCCGCGCCCGGCAGCGTGACCGATTGCCCTTCGCGGAAGGCCTGCTTGCGCTGTTGTTCGGCGGTGCGGATCCAGAACTGGATAGCGGGGGCGCCGTCGGCGATTCCGATTTTGACCACGCCCACTTTGACGCCGTCGAAGGTTGGCTGCATGCCTTGCTTGACTGTTACGAGCTGTTCCACGGCCATCCTTACTTCACGTCTACGGAGTACACGGAGTCGAAGTTTTCCTTGTACTCATCTTCGGTCAGTTCCAGCGTGCCGGACTTGTGGTCGTCGTCGTCCTCCAAGTAGCCGCCGGACGGACCCCACGGGTTCGCCAGGACGATGACTTTCTCGCCGTCGTCGTTGGTTTTCACATCAACCACAACGTAGGCATGGTTGGGCACGACGTCGGTGCGGTTGACTTCGTCAGACTCCCAGACCCAGTCGAAGTCGTCGTCCTTGACGTCTTCGGTGCCCACGGAAATGGCCTGGCCGTCGGCGAGCTTGTCCTCGATGTCATCAAAGTTCAGTTCGCCGTCCTTGTCG
Organism: Paenarthrobacter sp. OM7; assembly: GCF_029873575.1. Lineage (NCBI taxonomy): Bacteria > Bacillati > Actinomycetota > Actinomycetes > Micrococcales > Micrococcaceae > Paenarthrobacter > Paenarthrobacter sp. OM7. The sequence goes on along the minus strand of NZ_CP123579.1, from coordinate 3,890,921 downwards.
GCGGACTGCCCGGTCATCAGCTCCATGGCTTCGTTGCTGAATCCGCCGTCGATGTCGTCGTATGATCCGCCGCGGTGCTCAGCTGCTGCGCGCTCGTAGATGGACAGCCAGTTGGGTTCGCCGTCAGCGCCGCGGACACCGCCTTCGGTTGACTTGGCCTCCACAGTGACTTCCACGGGCTCGCCGTCTTCGTAGAGGGTGACCACCCAGTGCGTCGGGGGATCACCGACGGGGCGCATGTGCTCCTCAAGGAACTCGTCCAGCTTGCCTTCGCGCGCCAGCACCTGGGCGACGGAGCCAATGCCTGCCAACAGCCAGCAGTCGCCGATCTGTCCCTGGTTGATGTCGCTGGGGTCGCCGGCGTCGGGGTCGTTGCGGACGTCGCCGGGCACATCGACGTCGGGCATGTCCGGGTCCAGTGGACCGGGGTCGCCGGGCGGGTTCGAATCTCCCCGCCCGGAATGGTCGGAGCCGGAGGACCCCGACGTTCCCGAGCTGGACTTGTCCTGCTCATCCGCGTTGCGGATCAGCTCCTTGGCCTGGGACTGCAGTTCACTGGAGATCTTCTTCAGCATGGGGCGGTGTTCGGAGTCCCACGAAGACCGGAACATCGCAGCGTCCCGGCCATCCCACCGCGCATTGCTGATGAGGTGACCCAGCTCCGTGGACAGGGAGGTCATCCGTTCCGAGTGCCGCGACATCGTCTTTGCCAGTGCCCGCAGCTGTTCAATGTCAGCACCGTAAAATCCCGGCATTACTTGCCCCCCTCAGGAATTTCGCTGGTATCGCACTTCTCGGATTTCACCGGAACAGTGACGTCCAGGTAGGCCGGGAACTTCGATCGGATGGTCACCGTGGCACCCGCAGCGTCAGTGCTGCGCGTGACCACCCAGCCGCCCGGCACGGGGTCAATGCCGTCGAAGGAAGGGAAGCCGTGCTCTTTCAGGACCGGATCCGCCACCGCAAAGACGTCCTCGAAACTCCTTGATGGTTCCACGATGTCCGCGCTGCTCTTCATGCTCCGTGGGGCGAGCATGCACCTGCCGTCGTCGATGCGGCTCAGGCGTGCAGGGTCATCCACGGACCACGTGATGTCCGGCATCCTTGCCTCCAAGGCCGCAACAAGGTCGGCGGTCAGGGCATTGTACTTAGCGACGCTTTCTGCCACGGGAGCAGGTTCGGCGGTAACTGGCGGCGCGCTGCTGGGTTCGCGGGTGGGTCCGTCGGGGGTGCCGCTGCATCCCGCAGCAAGAGTCGCCACAGTAAGGGCAGCAGCCAGCGCCCAAGGCTTGCGGTGCACGCGGCGGTTCATTTTCGTCCCCAGTTCCAGTTAGCGTTCGAAGGCGGATCTCACCGAATGTTTTCACGTTGCGTTGCTCTGGGCGATGGGCAGAACAACCCATACAGGTGAGAGAGGGTTCGGCTCAAGCACGCGGGAGGTGAGAGAGGGTCCGGCTCAAGCACGCGGGAGGTGAGAGAGGGTCGGCGGGAAGCACGCGGGAGGTGAGAGAGGATCAGGTGTTGCGGGTGAGGACCCAGGTGTTGGTGCCGTCCTGGCGTTCGAACGTCACCGTGGTTACCAGGGCTTCGATGAGTGCCAACCCGCGGCCGGACTCTGCGTCGGAGTCTGGCATGGACGCCTGCATGTCGCTCGCGAAGGGCTCACGGGCGTTGTACGCGCTGACCCTTGCGACCAGCCGGGCGGGCCGGACGCTGATGTCCACGTCGATCTCCACGGGCTTCTCTGCGACAGGAACCGCGTGCTGCACGATGTTCGCCGCTGCCTCGATGACTGCGGTGGCAAAGGTCATCCGATCCATATCGGGTACAAAGGAGGCATCGTCCCAGAGAGCGTCCAGCTCATTGTGGATCGCCTCGATCGCGTCCTCATTGGATGGCCCATGGAACCCTCGGTGGGCGATCACCTCAGTCATCGCCGAACGCCTCCTCGGCTGAGGGGTACGCCGTGAGCACCCGGTCCATGTTGGTCAGTTCCAGGACCATCTTCACCTGCGGCTGCACACCGGCAATGCGGAGGTCGCCACCTGCCTGGCGCGCGGCTTTGAGGCAACCGATGAGCGCTCCGAGGCCTGATGAGTCCATGAAGTCCGTCTCTGCCAGGTTGACCACAACCCGGCTTGAACCGCTGGCAACAACCTCGTTCACTACTTCGCGGAGCTTGGGTGCCGCCACCATGTTCAAGCGACCCACGCTCTTCACTTCCGCGTAGGAGTCCTTGACCTCATAGCTGAACTGCATCTGCATTCCTTTCCTCGGGGCTCTCCGGCCCAACATCTTCAGGGACAAAACCCTTGTACAAAACTGCCTTGACCAGCACGCTCAGGACCACCAGGTCGAATGCCACCCAGGCGACATTCACCAGCGTGCCGAGGGGCTCCGAAAGACCAGTCAAAAGGCGGGCGATCCCGACCACCAGCGCAATAGCCAACAACACCGCCACGATGATCTGCGGACGGATCAGGCTCCAGCTCGGGCCGCCGCTCTGGCGCGCCTTGGGGGTGACGGCAAACCCGAGGGGGCGTCCGAACCAAACGTTCCGGGCCGCCGTCGTACATGCCTTGATCCAGGTGGGGAACAGCGCAAGGCTGTACTGCTGTCCGCGCCAGGTGGGGATGCCGTGCCCGGCCACCACAAACAGCAGCTGGTTGACCACCATGAACGGGATGAACCGGATGAAGAAGTCGAAGCTGAGGCTGCTCACCGGGAGGATGCCGAGCGTCAGGTAGATGATGGGCGCCGCGAAGTACACCACGGCCGCGAAGCCGCTGAGGTAGCTCCACATGGTGGAGAAGTACATAAGCCGCTGGCCCCACGAGAGCCTGGGCTGGACCAACGGGTTCTCGCGCAGGAGGACCTGCATGGTGCCCTGTGCCCAGCGGAGCCGTTGGGTGAGCATCGTCTTGAGATCCTCGGGCGCCAATCCGTTGGCCAGGATTTCGTGGTGGTAGACGCTCTTCCAGCCCAGCGAGTGGATGCGCATTGCGGTGGCCATGTCCTCGGTGACTGAGATGGTGGCCAGTGGCATGATCGGCTGCGCTTCGTCCGTGCGTTCCACGGAGATGGCGTCCAGGACAGCGTGGACCGACTCGAGCGCACCCAACGGTGACCAGTCGCGGCCGGACATACGGTCGACGGCGTCACTCGCCACAGTGGTCACACCGGACTCGCCGACGTGGGCGAGTTCCATCGCGGCGATCTCTTCGAGGTCGGCCTGCAGCGCGGAGAAGTCGGCGGCCACGAGGGTGCGCACGGTCTCGTCCACTTTGCGCCGCACCCGGTACGTGATCTCGCTGAGGGACACGCGAGCTTCGAGTTCCTGCTGGGCTGTATTGGTTGCTGCCTCCACCTCGTTGAGCATCTGCTCCACCAAGGGGTTGCGGGCCTCTTCGGAGCGCCGTGCCTTTTTGATGGCCGAACGGGAGGCAGCAAGGGCGCGACGGACACTCTTCTCCGTGGCTTTGACGTAGCCCACCAGGCCGAGCTGCATGAGGGCTTCACGGCGGAGGATCGCGTTTGAACCGCAGAAGAACGCCGCGTTCCAGCCGTCCTTGCCCTGCTGGATGGGACCGTAGAACAGCGGTGCCTGGCTGCCCAGGGGATCGTCGGCGGGGACGTTGATGAAGTATTGGGGGGTCTGGACCAACGCCACGCGGTCATCGTTGAAGTAGCCCAGCGTCTTGTCCAGGATGTCAGGCTCGGGGATCTGGTCGGCGTCGAGAATCAGCAGGTATTCGCCCGAGGTGACCATCAGCGCGTTGTTCAGGTTGCCGGCTTTGGCGTGCCGCGGCATGTCCGGTGTCCAGTCCGCGCCACGCGTCACATAGCCAATCCCGTTCGATTCGGCGAGTTGGCGCATCTCGGGGCGATCGCCGTCGTCGAGTATCCAGGTACTGTGCGGCCAGCGGATGTCCTTGGCGGCCAGTGCCGTGGTCATCACCAGGTCCAGCGGCTCGTTGTAGGTGGTGATGAAAACGTCCACGGTGGCGTCGGCCGGCGCCGGGGGTGGGGGCTTGCGGATCTTCAGGTTCCACACCGTCAGTCCGAAGAGCATCACGTCGATGAGGCTGTACGTCTCAGCGATCACCAACGGAACGGCGATCCACCATGCGTCCCAGTTCAGCGACGCCATCCAACGCCAGGCCACATAGTTGACGCCCAAGATGACTGTCAGAACAACCAACAGCCGGGTCCAGAAACGTGTCACAATCCCCCCCTTTTTTGTGGTCTTTAGTGCTGGACGTCAGGTTTTCTACGAACGACGACGGCGGTCACGTCGTCTTCCGCTGTTTCGACCGGGGCCAACCCCAGCAAGGCCGCGCACACATCGTCCGACGTTTCCTCGCTCCGCGCTGCCTTCTCGACGTTCCGGATGAAGTCTTCGAGGGATGCGTGGGCGTCCAGTACGCCGTCGCTGACGATTACCAGCGTGTCGCCTGGTTCCAGCAGGAGCTCAGCGGCGGGCCAGTGCTGACCGTCGAGGATGCCCACCGGGGGCCCGGCGGACACAAGCCTCTGCGCTGCCCCCTCCGCCGGGATGTGCAGGGCAAGTCCGTGGCCAGCGTCGATGTAGCTGAACCTTCCGGAGGGAGCGTCCAGCCGCGCGTGGAACATCGTGGCGAAGGAGCCGGACTGGTCCAGGTCCGAGGTGATGGTGGCGCTGGCTGAGGCGAAGGCGGCGTCGATGGCCGGAGTGTCGGCCACTGAACGCATCACCGCACGGACGGTGGCTGCGATCAAGGCCGCGCCCATGCCCTTGCCCATGGCGTCCGCGAACGTCAGGTGCATGCCGTCGCGGGTCTGGTACCAGTCGTAGAAGTCCCCACCTACGCTGCGGGTGGGGCGGAAGGCGCCAGCGACGTCGTATCCTTCGAGGCGGACTGTTTCGCGCGGGAGGAGGCTCTTCTGCACCACTGCTGCGCGCTCGAGTTCGTCCGTTTGGCCGCTGTCCTCGGCCGGCGCGGCGGGCGTGCGGGCCCGGCGGAACAGCGCGCGGATACGGGCTTGAAGTTCCTTGGGACTGAAGGGCTTGTTGATGTAGTCGTCGGCGCCGATGTCCAGGCCGTTGAGCCTGTCAATCTCGTCTGCGCGTGCCGTGAGCATGAGGATGTAGGCGTCCGAGAATTCGCGGAGCCGGCGGCAGACTTCCATGCCGTCAATGTCCGGGAGATTCACGTCGAGGGTCACAAGTTCCGCGTTGGTATTGCGGACAGCCTCGACGCCGGACAGACCGTCAGGTGCTTCGGTCACCACAAAGTCGAGCTGCTCGAGGACCAGGACGATGAGTCCGCGGATGTCGGCATCATCTTCGACGACTACAGCGTGGCGCACGGGTGGGGAAGAGACCATGGCTCCATTAACTAATGCTGCTGGGTATTTGTCACGTTTAGTCACGACACATGAAACGCCCGCTCACAAAAGTGGGCGGGCGTTACATCTTTTGTTCAGTTATATGAGAGAGGGTTGCCCTCAAACACGCGGGAGGTGAGAGAGCGTCGCGCTCAAACACGCGGGAGGTGAGAGAGGGTTAGACGCCCAGCTCTTCCTTGAGCGCCTGGACGTGGCCCTGCGCAGAAACCTGGTACTGGGTGAGCTTCACGGTGCCTTCGCCGTCGAGGACAACGGTGGAGCGGACCAAGCCTTCGACGATTTCGCCGTCAACCAGCTTCTCGCCCCAAGCGCCGTAAGCGAGGGCCACTTTGTGGTCTTCGTCGGAGAGCAGCGGGAAGGTCAGGGCGAATTCACCGGTGAACTTCGCGAGGTCCTCTGGGCCGTCCGGGGAGATCCCGATGACGTCGTAGCCCTTGCCCTGGAGGCTGGCGAGGTTGTCGCGGAAATCGCAAGCCTCCGTGGTGCAGCCGGGGGTGGCTGCCTTCGGGTAGAAGTACACAATGACGTTGCGTCCGCGGTAGTCGGACAGCGAGACCTTGGTGCCGTCGGCGTCGAGAAGCGCGAAATCAGGTGCTTGCGTTCCGACGAGGAGTTTCTGGGTCATGGCGATCCTTTACATTCAACCGGTGTGCACCGGCGGTCATTTCAAACAACAGCGATCATTCAAAGAACGAAGTCAATGAAGTAGAACAGCGAAATCAGATGCTGTATTCCGCGGGTCCGCGCACTGTGGCATAAGGGCCCGGCACGAACTGGTAGCCGCCACCACGGACGGTGGCGACGGTGTGGCGGGCGGAGCCGAGCTTCCGCCGCACCCTTCCAACATAAACGTCGATCGACCGAAATGCCGCGCCGGGGAGGTCAAATGACTCCAGGAAGCGTTGCAATTCTTCACGACTGATGGCCCGTGAGCAGTTCACCACGAGGTAGCGGAGCAGCTTGTATTCCATGCCAGTAAAGGCCACGGGCTCGCCGTCCAGCAGCACTACTTCAGCGGCGAGGTCCACCGCAAGTTGGCTGCGGCGGCTCGCCAACGTTACGGGCTCGACGGCGGTGCTGCCGCCCGCTTCGGTGCGGTCGCCGCCGTCGGAAGCGGCATCCGAACGGGTCACCGAACGCGCCTCCGCGAGGGCATCGGCGAGCGAGAGAGAACCGTTGGTACCGGCGTCGGCGGCTTCCTGCGGAGTGCCGCCCCAGGAAGTGTCGCCGACGCCGGAGTGCTGTGCCCCGGTGGCGGGCCAGATGCGGACTTCCGCCTCCGGGGCAAGTTTCATGGCGCGGGCCAGCACAAGCCGTGCTGCCCGCTCCCAGACTTCAGGGTCGATCTCGTCGCCCTCGGCCGGGTTGACCCAGAGCGCCAGGCCGTGTGCGGTCATGCCGTTCCGGCGCGCGGCAGTTCCCCGCGACGGCGGCGGCCCGTAGGCATTGACTGCCATGGCGGTAGACCTAAACGTTGCCGCGGCGGAGCAGCTTGCCGCCGGGGTTCTGGCCGTCGATCGGGGTACCGCGCAGGTAGGTCTTGCGGACGACGCCGGCGAGCGGACGGCCGTCGTACGGCGTGATCGGGTTCTTGTGCTTGAGCTTGGTGACGTCCACAACGAAGGCCTCGTCGGGGGCGAAGATGGAGAAGTCGGCGTCGTAGCCCAGGGCGAGCTGGCCCTTGTTGTGCAGGCGGGCCAGGGCAGCGGGCTTCTCGGCCATCCAGGAGACGACCTGTTCCAGCGGGATGCCGCGGTGGCGGGCTTCGGTCCAGATCAGGGACAGGCCCAGCTGGAGCGAGGAGACGCCGCCCCATGCCACTGCGAAGTCGCCGTTTTCCAGGTCCTTGAGGTCCAGTGTGGAGGGGGAGTGGTCCGAAACGATGCAGTCGATGGTGCCGTCCTGCAAGCCCTTCCATAGGAGCTCGCGGTTGGAGGCCTCACGGATCGGCGGGCAGCACTTGTAGGCCGTGGCGCCGTCGGGGATTTCTTCGGCCATGAGCGTCAGGTAGTGCGGGCAGGTCTCAACGGTGAGGTTGACGCCGTCGCGCTTTGCCGAAGCGATCATGGGAAGCGCGTCGGAGGAGGAGAGGTGCAGGATGTGGGCGCGGGCGCCGGTCCAGCGGGCGCGTTCGATGACCTCGGCGATGGCCTTGTTCTCGGCGCCTCGGGGACGGGAAGCGAGGAAGGTTTCGTAGTGGTCGCCGCCCGGGTGCGGGGCGCGGTCGATCGCGTGGGAGTCCTCGGCATGGACGATCATGAGGGAGTCGAAGGACTTGAGTTCCTTCATGTCCTCTTCCATCTCGTCCGCGTCCAAGTGCGGGAACTCGTCCACGCCGGAGTGCAGGAGGAAGCACTTGAAGCCGAACACGCCTTCGTCGTGCAGCGGGCGGAGGTCGCTCTTGTTGCCCGGGATGGCACCGCCCCAGAATCCGACGTCCACGAAAGCCTGGTCCTTGGCGACCACACGCTTCTGCTCCAGGCCGTCCACGGTGGTGGTGGGCGGGATGCTGTTCAGCGGCATGTCGATGATGGTGGTCACGCCACCGGCAGCTGCGGCACGGGTGGCGGAGGCGAAGCCTTCCCACTCGGTGCGGCCGGGCTCGTTAACGTGGACGTGGGTGTCCACCAGGCCGGGGATCAGGGTTTCGTCGTCTGCGAGTTCGATGACCTCGTTGCCCGTCAGGCCGTTGCCCAGGGGTTCGATGGCGACGATGACGCCGTCGCGGATGCCAACTTCGCGGGCGGCGAGGCCGGCGGTGGTCAGGATGCGCTGGCCCCGGATAACGAGGTCATAGGCGCCGATTGCTTCAGACATTGAGGTACTCCTTGTTTTCGGTCCGTTCCGCCAGGTACACGCCTATGTGCTTACCTAATTGTTCAAGCAACGGACCTGCTTCAGCGATACATTTTTGGACATCTTTTTCCAGATCGGTCAGTGCATGGACCGTATGGAAGCCGGCATCCGTGAGTTGTTCCCGGCTCAGGGTACTCCGACCGCAGACTGCGATCACGGGAACCCCGTTCCTTTGTGCCGCCCGCGAGACGCCCATGGGGGTCTTGCCGAGCAGGCTTTGCTCGTCCAGGCTGCCTTCTCCAGTGATCACCAGGTCGGCACCCTTGAGCCTGCGCTCGAGTTCGGTGAATTCAAGCACGACGTCGATACCTGGCCGCCGCTCAGCCTTCAGTGCCGCGATGGCAATGTAACCAACGCCGCCTGCTGCTCCAGCGCCTTCTGCCTTGGCGGCGTACTTGGCATGCTGCCCGGTGGTGGCCGCGAGGACGTCGACGAAGTGGCTTGCCGCGGCATCCAGTTCGGTGACGTCATCCGGCGTCGCGCCCTTCTGCGGACCGAAGATGGCTGGGGCTCCGCTGGCCCCCAAAAGGGGATTGTCGACGTCGGACGCCAACACGAATTCCGTTGCCTCGACGCGGACGTCGAAGTTGGAGAAGTCGATGCTGTCGATGTCCGCGAGTGCGGCACCGCCGCCGGGGAGCTCGTTCCCATCCTTGTCCAGGAAGACAGCGCCGAGGCCTTGGAGGACTCCCGCGCCGGCGTCGGTGTTGGCGCTTCCGCCGACACCCAGGATGATCTTGCGGCAGCCGAGGTCCAGCGCGGCGCGGATGAGTTCGCCCGTGCCAATGCTGGTTGCGGTCTTTGCGGTTTCGCTCGTGGGGCCGTCCGGGAGGAGGGCGAGACCGGAAGCTGCCGCCATTTCGATGACAGCTTCCTGGTCCCGCACCGCGAAGTCGGCCTTCACTGGCTCGCCGAGTGGGCCGGTGACGGTGGTGGTCCGGCGGGTGAAGCCGGAGCCGATGGCGGCGTCGATGGTTCCTTCGCCGCCGTCGGCCACCGGAATGCGTGTTGCTTCAATGCCTTGGCCGAACCCCGCCTGCAGGCCTGTTGCCAGGTGCTTGGCGACGTCGGGCGCGGACAGCGAGCCCTTGAATTTGTCCGGGGCGATGACAACACGCATTCCGGTGCCTCCCTTCTTTACTTACTTACGCTTTGGTCAGGATCGCGGTGGGTGCGTCCGCCGCGGTTTCTGCCAGCTCTTCGAACTCGTTCACGCCGTTGATCTCAACGCCCATGGAGATGTTGGTGATCTTTTCCAGGATCACTTCAACCACCACGGGAACCTTGAACTCGCCCATCAATGCCTTGGCCTTGTCGAAGGCGGCAGGCAGATCGTTCGGGTCCTCAACGCGGATGGCCTTGACGCCCAAGCCCTCGGCAACTTTGATGTGGTCAACGCCGTAGCCGTTGGTCTCCGGGGAGTTGATGTTCTCGAAAGCCAGGGAAACGTTCTGCTCCATGTTGAAGCCGCGCTGGCTCTGACGGATCAGGCCCAGGTAACTGTTGTTCACCACAACGTGGATGTACGGCAGGTTGAACTGTGCGCCCACGGCCAGTTCTTCGATCATGAACTGGAAGTCGTAGTCACCGGACAGGGCAACAACGGTGGCGTCCGGGGTTCCACGAACAACGCCCAGGGCGGCGGGAGCGGTCCAACCCAGCGGGCCGGCCTGGCCTGCGTTGATCCACTTGCGGGCGCCGAACACGTGCAGCATCTGCGCGCCGGCGATCTGCGACAGGCCAATGGTGGACACGTAGGTGGTGTCGCGGCCGAAGGCCTTGTTCATTTCCTGGTACACGCGCTGCGGCTTGATGGGCACGTTGTCGAAGTTGGTCTTGCGGTGCAGGGAACCCTTGCGCTCCTGGCACTCGGCAACCCAACCCGAGTAGTCCGGGAGGGTCTTTGCAGCCTGGCGCTCGCGAGCCAGCTCCAACAGACCGTCCAGCGCCGCACCGGCGTCGGACGCAATGCCCAAGTCCGGCGAGAAAACGCGACCGATCTGCGTCGGCTCGATGTCGATGTGCACGAACTTACGGCCGGCCGTGTAGGTGTCCAGACCGCCGGTGTGGCGGTTGGCCCAACGGTTGCCGATGCCGATCACGAAGTCGCTCTGCAGGAACGTCTCGTTGCCGTAGCGGTGCGAGGTCTGCAGGCCAACCATTCCGGCCATCAGCTGGTGGTCGTCCGGGATGGCGCCCCAGCCCATCAAGGTGGGGATAACGGGAACGTTCAGGATCTCGGCCAGCTCAACCAGCTGTGCGGACGCGCCGGCGTTGATGATGCCGCCACCGGCAACGATCAGCGGGTGCTTGGCTGCGGTCAGCAGGTCCAGGGCCTTTTCCAGCTGCTTGCGGGAAGCCTTGGGCTTCTCGATGGGCAGGGGCTCGTAGGCGTCGATGTCGAACTCGATCTCGGCCATCTGAACGTCGATGGGCAGGTCCAACAGAACCGGGCCCGGACGACCCGAACGCATCAGCTGGAAGGCCTTCTGGAAGGCGCCCGGAACCTGGCCCGGCTCCAGGATGGTCATGGCGAACTTGGTCAACGGCTTGGCGATGGACTCGATGTCCACAGCCTGGAAGTCTTCCTTGTGCAGCTTGGCAACGGGTGCCTGACCGGTGATGCAGAGCATGGGGATCGAGTCTGCCTGGGCTGCGTACAGTCCGGTGATCATGTCCGTGCCCGCGGGGCCCGAGGTGCCGATGCAGATGCCGATGTTGCCATCAGCTGCGCGGCTGTAGCCGTCAGCCATGTGGCTGGCGCCTTCAACGTGGCGGGCCAGCGTGTGGCGGATGCCGCCGTGGGCACGCATTGCTGAGTAGAAAGGGTTGATCGCTGCGCCGGGCAGACCGAAAGCTTCGGTTGCGCCTTCCTTTTCCAGGATGGCTACGGCCGCATCAACGGTGCGCATCTTTGCCATGGTGTACTCCTTGTTTTTTGCCCTGACGGGCGAAGTCTGTGGTGTTTTTGGGTGTGGTGAGGGAGCCGCCGTCGTTTATGTACGACGGCGGGTTCCCTGCTGTTTGTTTCTTGGTGCCCTTTTGGGCTTACTTACGGCCGCTGAGCTGGAGGACCTGCTTGAAGAGGCCCGAATGGTCGAGGCCGCCGTCGCCCTGGTTGACGGTTGCGGCGACGAGCTGGGCGACGACTGCGCCGAGCGGGACAGCGACGTTGGCTTCGCGGGCTGCGGAGGTGACGATGCCCAGGTCCTTGTGGTGGAGGGCCAGGCGGAAGCCGGGGTCGAAGTTGCGGTCGAGCATCTTCTGACCCTTCTGGTCGAGGACCTTGGAGCCGGCCAAGCCGCCGCCGAGGACCTTCAGCGCTGCGTCGGTGTCTACGCCGTAGGCCTCAAGGAAGGCGATGGCCTCGCCGAGGACCTGAATGTTGACGGCTACGATCAGCTGGTTGGCTGCTTTGACGGTCTGGCCGGAGCCGGACGGGCCGACGTGGACGATGGTCTTGCCCACTGCGTTGAGGACGTCCTGTGCTGCGTCGAAGTCAGCCTTCTCGCCGCCGACCATGATGGACAGGACGGCGTCGATGGCGCCCTGCTCGCCACCGGATACGGGAGCGTCGAGCGGGCGGATGCCTGCTGCGACTGCATCTTCGGAGAGACGCTTGGCGACGTCCGGGCGGATGCTGGATGCGTCGATCCAGATGGTGCCCTTCTTCGCGTTGGCGAAGACGCCGTCCTTGCCGCTGACAACACCCTCAACATCGGGGGAGTCTGGGACCATGGTGATGACGACGTCGGCGTCCTTGACTGCGTCCGCGATGCTGGTGGCGCCCTGGCCGCCCTCGGAGACGAGCTTGTCGATCTTGTCCTGGCTGCGGTTGAAACCGGTGACCGTGTGGCCGGCCTTGACGAGGTTGATGGCCATGGGGAGGCCCATGATTCCGAGTCCGATGACTGCAACGTTGCTCATTGTGGTTCTCTTTCTGGGGAAGTCTGTGTGTGTTTTAACCCGGGTGTGCTTACCCAACTAGGTGACAGCAAGTGTCGTTTTGAGTGCTCAATGGAGCGTTTGCTGTTACCTAGTTGGGCGCTCCGTGCCTAGTTGGCGTTGGCGCGCTGGCGGATGGCCCAGCTGAAGGCCGATTCCTGCGGTTCCTTGTACTCCAGGCCGATGTAGCCGTCGTAGCCGAGTTCGCGGCTGCGGGCGATCCATTCGCCGAGGGGGAGCGTGCCGGTTCCGGGAGCTCCGCGGCCGGGGTTGTCGGCGATCTGGATGTGGCCGAAGTCCTTGGCGTGGTTCTCGATGACGGATTCGACGTCGTCGCCGTTGACTGCCAGGTGGTAGAAGTCGGCGAGGAGCTTGATGTTCTGTGCACCGGATTCTGCCTTGACGCGGGCGATGACCTTGAGTGTGTCTTCGGCGGTGAGGAGCGGGTACTTGGGTGCGCCGCTGACCGGCTCGAGGAGGACGGTGCCGCCGATGCGGGCGACGCCTTCCGCTGCTGCGGCGAGGTTCTTTGCTGCGAGTTCGTCCTGCTCTTCAGGGGTGAACTCGTCCTGGCGGTTGCCGTAGAGGGCGTTGAAGGCCTTGCAGCCGAGGCGCTCACCGATGCCTGCTACGACGTCGATGTTGTCCTTGAACTCGGAGCAACGTCCCTTCCAGGAGACGAGGCCGCGGTCGCCGCCGGGCATGTTGCCAGCGTTGAAGTTCAGGCCCGTGAGCTGAACGCCGGCGTCCTTGATGGCTGTTTCAAACTCTGTTGTCTCTTTGTCGGTGGGAACCGAAGTGGCGAAGGGCCACCAGAACTCGACGGCGTCAAAACCGGCTGCCTTCGCGGCGGCGGGGCGCTCGAGCAAGGGCAGCTCCGTCAGGAGGATGGAGCAGTTCACTGTGTACGTCATCGTAGGTCCTTCCGAGGAGGGGCTTTGATCTATCTTCCGTTGCTTGGCTGTTGCCTTAGTGCTTGGCTACAGTTTCCGCTTTGTGGAATTTAGATTCTGCTTTATGAAAAGTTTAGGGAAGGTGGGGGTGGGAGTCAAGGGGACTGCGAGACTCATGAATAGTGTTCGCGAAACGGGGTGCACGCCGCATTGAGAAACGCCCGAATTAACGGCCCGCTCCGGCACGGCGGTGATGATGAAGCATGGGCCTGTCGACCGGAACGCGTAGGGAAATCAAGAAGTCGTACACAGCCGATTACGCGAAGTCGTCGAAGAACGCAGGGTATTGGTTCTGGACGAACTGGTCGCCGTCACGAGCTGCTCCAGGCCAGACGTCCGGCGGACGCTTACAACAGCGCGCAAGCGCGAGCGCCCTGCGATGGCGATGTCCCTCGGATGAGTATTTAGCAGCGACCGTGGACTTGTTGGTGAACCCGACCCTAAGAGGCTGACCGGCTGTCAGGGTGCAGTTGATGTAGCTCTGGGGCCACGAGCTATCGGCTCCTCAAGCCCACCAAGGACGCGAACATACCCCAAGGGCTCTCCGCGACGAAGGCAGGGCTATGGGTGCGTAATTCGATCGCAGTCCGTAAAGCCTGCGACCAGCACGATCAGATCCATGGCCTCGTCGAGGCGGGCCTGGCCGTCCACTGCGGCCCTACCTTGGCCGGGGAATTCGCACGAACCCTGTCCGCCACGAACCTTGTCCGCCACGGACGTGTTCATAGGCTGGACCGAAAACGTCGCCGTCCGCAACGTGGCGCATGTGCTGACAAGAAGGACACCTACTACTTCACTCGTGCTCGGCCCTATAAGTCCGACGACAATGCCCACGTCGAGCAGATAAAGGCTGACGTCGTGCCCCGGCACGCGTTCCGCTACAGGTAACGACACAGCAGCTGATCACAAGCTCCTCACCGCCCTCCACGCCTTGGTCAGGATCCGCCCGAAACCTTTTCACCTCGACCACCAAAGCCATCGGCTCTCGCTCAAATAGGCACGGCAAAAAGACCAGGATCAATGACAAGCCAGCGACTCCTTACAACCGCGTCGGGGGCTTCGGGATCCCCACCGACGCCAAAGCGGCCGAACCCGCCGAACTCATTGAGACCACCAATCCGGCCGAACTCATCCGCTGCACCTCAGAATCCAAACCCGGAATATCATCCTCGCCGCGGCAAAACTCAGGCCGTGGAAGTCTCAATCACGCGAGCGGATACAGCTGAGGCACGCACAACACTTTCGTAAGCATCTTTACATCAGTGATCTCGCGGCGGGTGGGGAGGTGCGGTTGCCTCAATCAGGGGAATACGTCGCTAAGTGGCCGTGCTCCCATCGACTTTCCCGTTCCTGCAGCAGCACAAATGCGGTGCTTACCTGGTCAAGCCATCTCCAATATCTCGCTATCTTGATTGATTTCGTGCGAGTGGAGATAAGGTGATCGGACGGGAAGGAGACCATTTTGGTCCGAGTTAAACCTGAGCAGCAGCGTGCTCAGTTGGAGATGCAACGGCGTCAAGTCGATTTTGATACTTATGACGTCACGGTCGACGAGCTGCTTAGGCGGGTCTCGCGGGGAAGGATCGATATCGCGCCTATATACCAACGGCAGTTCAGGTGGCCGATTGGGCGCCAATCCAGATTGATCGAATCGGTCTTACTTGGGATCCCTGTTCCTCCCCTTTTCATGGCTACTAACACTCATGCAGCTTCCGGGAGCTCTTGGGAAGTGGTGGACGGTCTCCAGCGGCTATTGAGCTTGGTGAACTTTGCCGGAGACCCGGACGCTCGGGCAGCCGCTGGACTTTCCGGAAATCCAGCGAAACTAATCGAACTTGAAAAGCTGACCGACTTTGAAGGACTTTCTTTTCAAGACTTGCCTAAGGATATACAAACTGGACTCGAAGATCGACCAATGAAGGTCATTGTTCTCAATGACAAGAGTGATCTCCAAGTGAGATTTGATCTTTTTGAACGACTGAATACAGGTGGAATCGTACTCTCTGCCCATGAAATTCGACAGAGCGTTTATCGGGGCGAGTTTATCGATAAGCTCGCTCGGCTATCGCAAACTACGGACTTCACGAACTTCGTAGTACTCCCTGAGAGTCGCTGGAAGGACGGTACGCCCCAAGATTTCGTATTGAGGTTTTTTGCGTTTCTGAACGGATACTCTGCATTCAATCACTCGGTCCAAGACTTTCTAAACCACTATGCAGCTGATATGGTAGAGAAAGGACTTCGTGATGATGACATTGCTAGGTTCCATCGAACCTTTTCATTCTTAAGGCGCGCTTTCCCGGACGGGCTCAAAACGCGCAAAGGGGCGACGCCGGTGAACCTGTTTGAAGCAGTTACGGTCGGTGCTGCTTTGGCATTGGATAGACATCCATCTCTAGGGGCCACCGCTAATCCTACTTGGATTGCATCGGAAGAGCTGCGCTCATTCACGACGGGTGCCACTAACAGTAGGCCTCGTGTGAAGGGGCGCATTGAATACTGTCGCGATAAATTTCTGGAAGCTAATGCTTGATCTCTCACTTCATCGATCTGATCTTGAAGTTAGACTCATGTCGGCGAGAAATTTGGTCATTGCGGGAGAGGCTACGGCAGGTACTCCTCAGGATATCTCTAGAGAGACACGCGGCCTAGCCATAGTTCTGGTTTTTGCTGCCTATGAGAATCTAATAAAGAAAGTCACCACCTCAGTTTTGGAGGAAGTGGCTTCCTCGCGGGCAAGAAATCGTAGGCTTAAGCCCGGGTTTAAGGTTGTCGCAGCAAGTAGCAAGCTCCAGGGTCTATTTGACTTGAGTCGAAAGCATCTGTGGACAGGCAGAGGCCTTGAACTCATGGACTTAGTGACATCAACGACGGAGTTGAGTATTCAAACTACTATTTTTCCCTCGGACGGCTCCTATATGAAACGGAGTCAAGTCTCCACAATATGTGAGCTCTTTCATCTGGGGGATCCGTCCGTTGCATTGGGTGGAACGTGGGACGATATAAATGGCGTAGTTCGACAGCGGAATGCTATAGCGCATGGTGAACAAAGAGCGGATGAGGTAGGAAGAAACTATTCTTTCAACGAAATTCTCGTTCTTGTTGAGAATTGGGAGAACTCGTGGAAGGCCTTCACAAAGTGGATTGAAACACAGTGCGTGACATCGGATTTCTATCTTCTTCCTAGATAATCAGAACTATCGTAACTAGGTCCGACTATCTGACAGTGCGCAAGAGCAATGATGGCCACTCATAAATTGCGTTATCAGAATGGGCCTGCTTAGACGCAACACCGAAGACTGGAGGATGTGTTTCATTTTACATTGTGTTAATCGCTGAGGCGCCATCGACACAACAGGGCGAGCCACCGATACCTGTATGAGTTAGTCTTAAATGCTTCCCATCGAGGCAGGTAATCCATCGAACATTCTATCGCCGTAGAATTAGGCACCTCCACACTCACTACTTCGGCCTGTTGCCGCGCACGCCTCCCTTCTGCATGTACTAGCAGGCGAGGAACCGAGGTGCGACTGTGCTCAGGGGTGGGTGCGGGCGTTGCGGCCGACGTGAACAGGAGCAACAAGCGAGCGCCTAGTTGCTTGTCCTTGGTAAAACCCAACGATCAAGTCAATGAATGGCGGCCGAATACGAGTGCTGAGAGAGAACGCGCCAGGCAGAGTAGCCTGGGGCCATCGACTCTCCTTAGTCCGAGTATGAATGCTTCATCGCTTGCGAGCGGTATATTGGCCCTAGGGTTGTACTACTGAGGGAGCCACAAATGACGGGCATTGTAGAGGCAGTCGCAGTCAAAGCGATAGAAGCCGCAATTACCGCTGCCGGAAAGAAAACCGGCCAGAGGTTATGGGCAGGAATCAACCCATTTGCTAAACGCAATAAAAAGAAGGCTGAGACGCTCTCCCGCCTAATGCGGTCGCTTGACTTTACTGATAGGGTTTCGCTTATCGGTGTTCTCGATGATCTTCCAGACGGCATCACACTTCAAAGTGTGGAGAGGGTGCTGACTTCTCTCCCAATGAAAAGTATTGTTCAGGAACTCATCTCAGCAAATCTTGTTAGTGTTTCTCCGGAACGTCTGAGTACTGTGCATGAGAACTTTCATCTCGTGATGTCACAGCAACTCCCATCGGCTGAAAAGGCAGGTGTGTCGCGACTATCAGACGCGGTACTCGAAAGGATTGAGATCGCAATCAATCGAGTGCTCGACGAATTCAAACAAGTCGACGCCGGTGGGTTCGATCAGTTGCAAACAGTAGCCGCTACCGGCCTCGTCGACGCCACTTTACGCGCGACTGATCGCCATAATTCGCTACTGAACCACTACCAATCAGCCGAAAATATTAAGCGCTTGTCCACGTGGATACAGGACTATCGGCATCAAGCAGGGTCTGCTCACGGATACATCACCCCGCCAGACTTAGAGCGCAAGCGCAAGATCTCAATGGACTCACTCTACGTCCCTCCATCGATACATCCTTTGAATCCCGCGCAAGACTATGGGGAACTCGCTATGGAGGAGTTCTCGGGCACGATAGATCGGACTGTCCTTCTGGGAGATCCTGGTGGAGGAAAGTCCACGGCTGCCAGCCATATTGCCTACACTTACTCCAAGGATGAAGAGGCGCGACTGCCATTCATTGTCGTTCTTCGCGATTATGCAAAAGATAACGACATTGAAAAGTCCATTGCCACTTACATTGAGGAGCGTTGCAGTACCTTCTATCAGTGCAAACCGCCTGAGGGAGCTATTGAGCATCTTCTCCTAAATGGCGAGGCTCTAATAATCTTTGATGGACTTGATGAGCTTATTGATACTTCAAAACGCCGCGAAGTAACGCAGCGTGTGGAGTTGTTTTCCGAGCGGTACCCATTGTCTGCGGCACTTGTTACATCGCGGCGGGTGGGCTATGAGTTGGCGCAATTGGATCCAAGGGTATTTAGTACTTTTGTCTTGGGTGGATTTGATGCTGAAAATGTGAAGCTCTATGTTCAGAAGTGGTTCAGCAGTGTTGAAGAACTGGAGGGAGAGGAACTCGATTCTGCATGCGTAAACTTCGTTGAAGAAAGTTCAGGGGTTCCAGATCTGACGTCCACGCCTTTGATGTTAGCTTTAATGTGCATAATCTATCTTGGCCAAGGTTACATACCGAAGAATCGGCCGGCCGTCTATGAGAGCTGCGCTTTGCTTCTATTCCAACGATGGGATAAAGACAGAAAGATCTTTGTGGAGCTACGCGCAGCAAATGAAGTCGACTCAGCTATTAAGCATCTAGCCTATTGGATGTTGACCGACCAGGCTGGGGCGGAGGCCGTAACCGAGTCGGAGCTGGTTACAGAAACCACGGAATTTCTGAACAGTGCGTTTGAGGATCCCCGCGAGAGGAAGCTTGCAGCTGAGGAATTTGTGGAGTTCTGTCGTAACCGTGCTTGGGTCTTGACGGCAGCAGGTACGACTGAGGATGGTGAGGGGCTCTTCAAATTTACACACCGAACATTTATGGAATACTTTGCTGCCTTCGAGCTCACGCGCATAACGGACGGGCCTTCTGAAGTGGCTAAGGTTCTTCTTCCTCACATTGCCAAGCAGGAGTGGGATGTCGTTGGTCAGTTGGCAGTTCAGATCAGCAATAAGCACTCGAAAAATGGCGCTGCGCGCATATTTGAGGCCTTCCTCAGCGACAAGCGAAAGCGAAGTGATGTTAGTCGAGACAGCATCAACGGTTTTATGTGGCGGTGCCTCTCATTTATGCCGGTTGGATCCAAGTTGGTGCGTCGCCTTGTTGATGCGTCCCTAGAGTCTTCCTACAATTCGCAACTTGCCGATCGTTCAAAAGTCGGCAGCCATACGGCTTCTATATTTCGGGTTGTAGGTGTGCTGCCCGATGTTAGAAGTATTGTCGCTGACGCTCTGATGGAAGGGATTCTGCGACAAGCGGTTGAAGGCGACGAGGGGCGGAAAGCTTTTTCTCGACTCTTTTTAGCTTCATGGCAGATAGTTAGCGACAGGGTTGGTGCTCATGGTACTCCCTCCGCCGAATGGTGGATGAATTGGTATGAAGATCGTTTTCTTGAGCACCGGGCGTTGCTTCTGCAAGAGGGTCCTTGGGAGAAGGATATCTGGCGGATAGCTCTCCTCCATGGCCATATTGAAATGGACGAATTTCTCGAGAAATCGAAAACCTGGCCAGGGCGACTCTTTGATCCGCTTTTCGAGAGTCAATCAACTCCGTTCTACGGGAGTTCGTACCTGGATTGGACATCGGCCGTCCTCGGCAGCGAGAGATGGACGAAAGACCCTGAGAACAAGCCATGGCGTTTAGAGCAACTTCGTCAACTAGGCAAATCCGTTGTCCCCGTGGCGGACACGCCTTGGCTAGACGCTTCATCGGTGAAGGATGCCTGGGTGCACATGTGGGTGTGGGGGTTAGGGACGGAGCAGTTTGTGGATGATGAGGACGTTAACTGGGCTCTGTGGGCGCTTCTCTGCGCCATGCTCGAGATAAAGCAGCATCTAAAAGCAGGAGGG
Source organism: Paenarthrobacter sp. OM7 (assembly GCF_029873575.1). Classification (NCBI taxonomy): domain Bacteria; kingdom Bacillati; phylum Actinomycetota; class Actinomycetes; order Micrococcales; family Micrococcaceae; genus Paenarthrobacter; species Paenarthrobacter sp. OM7. The sequence continues at coordinate 3,871,235 of NZ_CP123579.1, read as the reverse complement.
CATGGCGCATCAGAACGCCGGGACGATTTTACCGATGAACTCATGCACTACCGGTCTTCTGCTGTTTCCCCCCCTTCTGATTTTTTTGAAGGGGGAATGTTTTCGCGATTTGCGGGTGACCGTCAGGCTTTCAGAGACGCATGGGCTCGTGGAAGCGTAAGTGTTCTTGAGACATCTTCCCGCGAAGGGTGAAGCAGATCGGCACCATGCAAGGTCCCCGTTCAATTTGCTTTCCTCAAAGTCAGCTAGCGTTCAAGGGGTGCCGTATAGCAGGGCGGCGTTGTTCTTGGAGGGTGCTTTGCGACGACTCTTATGAACTTGACTCTACAATGTTTTGTGGTTGCTACTGAGCTGCTTCGGATGGCGGTTTTGCTGCCTCATACTCCGTGGCAATTCTCTTGACATTTGAGCGAGATTCATCGCGCACAGATTTATTGCAGGCAGGAAACATGCTCTTTTGTCGGTTCAATGTTGCTGGTGCAGTCGGGCTAAGCTGAGGAACGCCGGTGGGCGCGGCGGGTGACGTGGCGGCAAGGCCACCGTCATTGTTCGCGGAAGGACAAACGAATGGCTCGGCCGACAGTTCAGGACGTCGCCAGGACTGCTGGTGTGTCCGTGGGGACGGTGTCTCGCGTCTTGAACGGGAGTTCGGCCGTCAGCGAGGCGGCCAAGGAGAAGGTCAACGCCGCGATCCGTCAGCTGAGCTACCGACCGTTGGCCTCCGCCCGGGACCTTCGCCGGGACCGGACTATGCGTATTTTGGCCCTCGCAAAGAGCCTGGACTCGCTCGTGATCAGTGAGGTGTTCCGAGGTGTCGGCGACGCTGCCGCCGACTCGGGCTACGTCAGCCTCATTGCAGCTACCGACGGGGACCTGGACCGCGAACAGCAACTCGTGGACATGCTGCGGAACGGTTCCGTGGACGGGTTGATTCTCTTTTCGCCGACAATGCCGGACGACGATGTAAACATAGTTGCCGAGCAGATGAGTGTGGTCCAGGTCTGTGAAATCGTCGACGCCGAGGCCGCGTTCGGAGTGTCCATCGACGACCGCCAGGCCGCCTATGACATCACCAAACACCTGATCGACACAGGCGCCAAGAAGCTGGCCATGCTCGCCCACAGGGGTGCCCGCTCGGGCCGCCTGCGCGAGGAAGGATTCCGCCAGGCACTCAGTGAGTCCGGCATGGAACCGGACCAGATCCTGCTGGGCGAGGGCAACTTCGGCTTCCACTCCGGTCGCACCCTCGCAAAGAAGCTTCTGGAAAACGGAAACCTTCCGGAGGCCGTATTTTGCGGCACCGACATCGTCGCGGCCGGGTGCGTTCGTGAACTCACAGACGCCGGCCTACGGGTACCGGATGACATCGCCGTGGCCGGATTTGATGACTCGGCCCAGGCGGAAATGTGCGTCCCGGAACTCACCACCGTCCGCCAACCCGCCTACGAGATGGGTCGCGTGGCCTTCGCCGAGCTCCTCGAACGGATGACCGTGCCGGGGGCCCATCGCCTCGGCCGAACCTTCCTCCCGCACGAACTCGTCATCAGGGACTCCACGAAATAGAGAGGGTTGACAGCCCTCCGTGGTCCCTGTCACACTACTTTGGAATCGATTCCACGGCCGCCAGGCCACTATTTTGAAGCACTTTTGGAATCGATTCCAAAGATCACAAGAACCACCGGCAAAGAAGCCACCCTCAGCACGCGGGACAGCCAAGACGCACGCTGAACTCCATCGCCCACAGTCACCAAAGGAGCCACTTGTGGACTTGAACCGACCTGCTTCCCCGCTCCAGAGCCAGAACCAAGCAACGCCCCGCAACCGAAAAGCCCTCGCATTAGCCGCGATCGCAGCCGCAGCCCTCCTCCTCAGCGCGTGCGGCGGGGGAGCAGCGCCGCAAGGTGCCGAGCAAGCGGCAGCTGCCGATCCGGCGTCGGGCGCTAATGCCAGCGGTGCCGTGAACATCTGCGGCGTCAAGGACGCAAGCGGCATCTACAAGGGCACGGCGGAGGCGTTCACCAAGGCGAACGGCAAGGTCACGGCCAAGTACACCGAGATCGGTGCCACCACGGATGAGGCCCGCACGCAGATCGTGCAGCGGCTCGAGGGTAAGTCCACTGAGTGCGACCTCTTCGTCACGGACGTCATCTGGACCTCCGAGTTCGCGTCCCAAGGCTGGCTGCTGGATCAGACCAAGCTGGTGGAAGCCAACAAGGACCGGCTCATTCCCTCCACTGTGGAAACCACCAAGTATGAGGACAAGTACTGGGGCTCGCCGTTCTTCACCAACGCCGGGCTGATCTACTACCAGAAGGACAAGGTTGCCAAGCCCGAGTCCTGGCAGCAGCTCTATGCGGAAGCCGCCAAGGCTCCCGGCAACGGCTACGTCTACCAGGGCAAGCAGTACGAGGGCCTCACGGTGAACTTCCTCGAAATGCTCTATAGCGCAGGCGGCGAAGTCCTCAACGACCAAGGCGACGTCACCATCGACTCCAAGGAAACCCGCGACGTCCTCAACTTCATGAGCGACGGACTCAAGAACGGCTCAGCCGACCGCGCCGTCCTCACCTACAACGAAGACCCCGCCCGCCTCGCCTACGAGTCCGGCGACTTCGGATACCAGCGCAACTGGCCGCACGTGTACCGCTTGCTCAACGCGACACCGCTAGCGTCCAGCTTCGGCGTCGCGCCGCTGCCGGCATGGGAAGGCGGGAAGGCCTCCGGCGTGCTCGGCGGCTGGAACCTGGCGATCTCGGCGCACGCCACCAACCAGGCCGGAGCTGTCGCGTTCATCGACTTCGCCACCAGCCCGGAATGGCAGAAGCACGTGGCCATGGACTACTCGCAGGCTCCGGTCAACGAAGCTGCCTACTCTGACCCGGCAGTGCTGCAGAAGATGCCGTTCGCCACGGAACTCCTCGCCTCGGTGAAGGGTGCCAAGCCGCGCCCGATCTCCCCGGTCTACCCGCAGATCTCGCAGGCGATCTACAAGAACGTCTACGCCGTCCTCTCCGGCACCGCCTCCACGGAGGACGCCGTGCAGAAGATGGTCGAGGAAATCACCGCTGCCAAGGCGAGCTTCTAGTCATGGCCATAAAAACAATCCCGGCAAGCCGCGGCCCAGCGAAGACAAGCGGCCGCGACCGCGCCGAACGCAAGCTCGCGTTCCGCATGACCGCGCCGTCGCTGGTCATCATGGCGCTGGTTGCGGCAGTCCCGATCGGCTACGCGATCTGGCTCTCGCTGAATCAGTACAGCGTCCGCACCGCAGGCCTGTCCCGCTTTGTCGGCCTGGAAAACTACATCAACGCCCTCGCAAGCCGGGAGTGGTGGGCTGCGTTCGGCCAGACGTTCCTCTTCGCGGGCCTCTCTGTGAGCCTGGAACTCGTCCTCGGCACGGCCATGGCGCTCCTGCTCAACCTCGCGTTCAAGGGCCGCGCCGTCCTCCGCACTGTGGTTCTGCTGCCGTACGCGATCATCACCGTGGTCAGCGCCATCACCTGGCAAACGATGTTCCAGCCCAACATGGGCCTGGTCACCAACGTCCTCTCCGCACTGGGGCTGCCGGGCGGCGACGTCGTCTGGCTCGGTGAGCACGGCTACGCGATGGCCGTGATCGTGATGGCCGACGTCTGGAAGACCACCCCGTTCGCGGCGCTCATCATCCTGGCCGGCCTGCAGGTCATCTCCGCCGAAACGTACGAGGCCGCTGAACTCGACGGCGCCAGCAAATGGCAGACCTTCGTGAACATCACCCTGCCGCTCCTGCGCCCGGCGATCGTCCTCGCCGCGATCTTCCGCACCATGGATGCCCTCCGCGTCTTCGACCTGCCGTTCGTCCTCACCCGCGGTGCGAACGGCACCGAATCCATGTCCATGCTCGCCTACACGCAACTGCGCGAAAACCGGTTGGTGGGCGAAGGCTCGGCGCTGTCCATCCTGACCTTCCTCACCGTCATGGTGGTCTCGGTCATCTACGTCCGCTTCGCTGGCGGCAACATCCGCGACGTCGCGAAGGAGGAACAATGAGCACGCTGACTGCAGAACGCCCGACGGCGGAACTCGCCACGCGCCCCAAGGCGCCAAAGCGTCGGTTGCGTGGGGAATCGAAACTGCATCCCCTGGTCTGGGTGTTCGTGGTGGCTGTCATGGCTTTCTCGCTCATCCCGTTCTACTGGCTGGTGAACACCTCCCTTAAGAAGGGCGCGAGCCTGTCCCAAGGCGAGCTCTTCCCGAGCCAGCCGACCCTCGAGAACTATCTGGTGGTCTTCCAGAACCCCGAGTTCCTCCTGGCCTTGCGCAACTCGGTGATTATCGCCGTCGTGACGACAACAGTGGCGCTGGTGTTCGCATCCTTCGCCGCATATGCGCTGGCGCGATTGAAGATGCGCCGCAAGGCGATGATCCTGACGCTGATCCTCTCGGTCACCACGTTCCCGGCCATCGCCATCGCGGCCCCGATGTTCTCCATCTGGCGCGAGGTCGGGTTGTATGACACTCTGCTGGGCCTCATCATTCCGAAGCTGACGTTCGCGTTGCCGCTGGCGATCTACACGCTGACGTCCTTCTTCAAGGAGATCCCGCGTGAGCTGGAGGAATCCGCGTACATGGATGGCGCCACACCGTTTGTCGCCTTCCGCAAGGTCATCCTTCCGCTGGCGGTCCCCGGCCTGGCGACGACGGCGATCTTGGTGTTCATCTCGGTGTGGAACGAATTCCTCCTGGCCGTCACGCTGACCACCTCGCCCGAAGCCCGCCCTGTGCCGGTCGCGATTGCGTTCTTCAGCGGCACCAGCGAGTTCGACCAACCCCTCGGCACCATCAGTGCCGCCTCGGTGATTATCACCGTCCCACTCGTGATCCTCGTGCTGCTGTGCCAGAAGCGCATCGTTTCCGGCATGACGGCCGGTGCGGTCAAGGGCTAGGCCCCGTCACGAAGTCCCCAAACCCCTCACAGACTCTAAGAAACCCCAGAAAGAACAGGAATAACGTGAGCATTCAGCAGCAGGCCCCGTCCGCAACCCTCAAGGTGGGAGTTGTGGGCATCGGTTGGGCCGGCCAGCAGCACCTCAAGGCGTACAGCAACATCGACGGCGTCGAAATTGTCGCCGTCGCCGGTATGGAAGCTGACCTTCTTGCCCAGCTGAAGGAGGAATACAGCATTCCCCACGCCTTCGCCCGCTGGGAAGACATGATCGAGCTGGAAGGTCTCGATGCTGTCAGTGTCGCCGTGCCCACGTTCCTGCACGCGCCGATCGCCATTGCGTCGCTGGAGCGAGGCCTGCATGTGCTGAGCGAAAAGCCGTTGGCGCGCAACGCCGTCGAAGGTCAACAGATGGTGGACGCCGCCCGCAAGGCTGGCCGCGTCCTGGACGTCGCGTTCAACCACCGCCGCCGCGGCGACATCCAGGCGCTCAAGGAAGTGATCGACGCCGGGACGCTGGGTCGCCCGTACTACGCCAAGGCATCCTGGCTGCGCAGGCAGGGCATTCCGATGCTGGGCAGCTGGTTCACCAACCCGGAACTCGCCGGCGGTGGTCCGCTTGCTGACATCGGCGTGCACGTCCTGGACTACTCGCTGCACCTCCTCGGCGAGCCCAAAGTGCTGGCCGTTTCCGCGTCGACCCACTCCGAACTTGGCCCGCGCGGCCTCGGCGGCAACGCCCGCTACACAGCTTCGAACTCGAGTCATAAGTTTGAAGTGGAAGACTTCGCTTCGGCGTTCATCCGGCTGGAAGGGGGCGGTACTTTGATCTTGGAAGCGGGCTGGGCCACCTACCGCGACGAGCGGGACCTGATGGACTTCACCGTTTACGGGACCGACGGCGGCGCGGACTTGCGCTCGGTCGGCGCCTCCGAGAACCCGGTAGCGGACGTTCACGTCTTCACCGAGAAGGACGGCGAAAACGCCGACTTCGAAGTGGTGGCCGAACCCGGGCGAGCCCACCAGGCCGTCGTCGACGATTTCATTGCCTCAGTGCGCGGCGGCGAGACTGTGTGGGGAAGCCATGACGGGTCCCTTGCCTTGAGCCGCGCCTTGGTACTCGATGCTTGCTACAAATCCGCCCTCGAACAACGTGAAGTGGTGCTCTGAAATGTCTGATGCGAAATTGAAGATTGTCGTCTGGAACGAAGCTGTCCACGAGGCCCGTAACGAGCCCGCAACCATCGGCGAGATGTACCCGGAAGGAATCCACGGCGCCATCGCCGCCGGGCTCCGCGGCTTCTACCCGGACTCCGAAATCTCGACGGCGACACTCGCCGATCCCGAGCACGGACTTTCTGAAGAGGTGCTGGAGCAGACCGACGTGCTGCTGTGGTGGGGGCACATTGCGCACCAGGAAGTGAGCGAAGAAGTGGTGGAGCGCGTGCAGCGCCACGTGCTCGGCGGCATGGGCTTGGTGGTGCTGCACTCGGGGCATTTCGCTAAGATCTTTACCCGGTTGCTGGGGACAACCTGCTCGCTGAAGTGGCGCAACGAGGGCGAACGTGAGCTCGTGTGGACGGTCAAGCCGTCGCACCCGATCGCGGCCGGCATTGAGAGCCCCATCGTCATTCCGCAGCAGGAAATGTACGGCGAACTGTTCGACATTCCCGAGCCCGATGACCTCATCTTCATCAGCTCCTTTGAAGGTGGCGAGGTGTTCCGCTCCGGCGTGACCTTCTCCCGTGGCAAGGGCCGGATCTTCTACTTCAGCCCCGGCGACCAGGAATACCCGGTGTACCACCAGCCGCAGATCCAGAAGGTGATCGCGAACGGTGTTGGCTGGGTTGCGCAGCCTGGCGTGTTCCGGGAGGCGCCGGAGGTCTCCAATCCAGCGCGGGGGCGGTTCGAGGAAGCGTAGGACGCGAGGGCTTCCATTCATCTCGCTGGCTGCCGTCGAAGAGCCAGCAAGGAACAGGAGCATGGTGACGGCGGTTCCGTCTTTCGATGGACGTGCCCAGACCCCGGGGGATCGAGCGTCGGTATAACTATTCCGTCCCGGGGCCGGACGGTGTTTCTGGTACTTGAGGGGCCCAGTAGGTACTCGGGTCGTAGGCACTGGGTCGGAATATGAGGAGGACAAGGAACGCCAACAGCATAAGAGCATAGGCAGTGAATGAGCCGGCAAATTGGGCGAAAGCGATATCCTCCGTGGCTCGGCTGGACCGGCTTTCTTTCATGCGAACACTTTCCCTATCCCTCGACTCCGAGCCAGTTTGGGCGCCCTGAAACCCATAATCCGACATCAATCAGTGGACGTACAGGACTTTGCCCTGGCGGACCGGTCAGAACTTGATATCTGTAGGAATCCTTTGGAGCCAGGAGTGTTCCTAAGATCGAAATCGCTGGCCGCTTCCGTCGAGGAACGCCCTGCTCCACACTGGTTGTAACCGGCTCCTCTGGCAGCCGGAAATGCTTGGGGCGGGCCGAAACGAGGAAGCCTATGCGGAAAGCGCGTGTAGCGGCCGTGCTGACGTGGATCTACTCTGCAGCATTCGGGATCCCGGCTATTCCAGTCGGCATCTACCTCCTAAAGAACGGGTACCTGCCGATGTTCATGGACCTGTTCCCGATGTACGCGGGTCCATGGGACGGCCTGCAAAGCTGGACCTTCGTGGCGCTGCTCATTGCTTTCCTTGGTGTAGTGCTGGTTGCGTCGTGGGCGGCTTGGCTGGCGTGGAGGGGGCGCAAGTCCGGGCTGGTTCTTGGGCTAGTCCTCCTGCCTGTGGAAGCAGTGTTCTGGATAGGCTTCGACCTGCCATTCCCTTGGTTGTTCGGCGTGGCCCGCGGCCTGTTGTACGCGCTCGCTTTAATGTCACTGCGACGACGTTCGGAGGGGCGGCTGGCTGGCGGCTAGTCGAGACTCGACCCGTCCGTCAGCACGAAGGGCTGATACGGACGCCGCGTCGTCAATCCCTGTGATCCGATAACCCAGCTGGTTGGCTAGGCGTTATGGAACAACGCTTTGTGCGCTACCAATCGAGTACACCTGATGCAAAAGGGCGACACCTTGGGATCTTCGCCCTGGCGAACCGATTGGCGAAGGAGGGCAGCCTCAGCACCGAAGATTGGGGCCGTTGGCGCAGTACCAACGAATTTTACGACGCGGCTTACGTAACGCCTGAGGCGTCGATCTACGCAGCCCCGGGCGCACAGGCTTGGTTCAAAGTGTCGACCACTCACTTGTTGGAGAAAACGGATTTCTACATCGATCTTCTGCGCCGGCATGACGTCCCCTGCCGCGTGTTCTACTCAACCGATCCCGGCACCGTCATTTATGAAGACGACGTTCAAGTCGTCGTCGTCCCGTACGAAGTGGACAGCGAATCAAAAGGTCGTGATTCCGGGGAAGAGGAGCGAAAACCATGAAGCGGTATAGGGCGCCTACACCGCGCAGTCTTGCGGGCGGGTCTGACGCGAAAAGCAGTAGCTGGAACGGCGGGCTTGTTAGGGCGTGCAGCTGGATCTCTCATAGCGAGCGGTGGGGACCGGCTTGCGGGCGGTGCTCACGCTTGGTCCCTGGCTGCGGATAGCGTATAGGCCTCCAGCTCAGTTCTGCCCTGCACGACTGCCGGTAGGCTGCACACAATGAGTAGCACACCAGAAGTGCCCCGGGAATCTTCCAACTACAGGCCCGGCGAGCCTCTCCGATCGTGGACTAGCGGCGAGCCGATCGCTCCGGTTGACGCAGAATTGATCATTCTTGCGTCAGAGTCACTTGCTTCCCTTCGCCGGCTCATCGACGGGGATAACCTTTCGGACGAAGACCTGATTGCATTCGGGAGGCTTAATTCCGATTGTGTATTGCGGTGGTACGAACCGATTGTGAGCCTCGTCCGGGAGCCCCAAATCGATCCTGAAGTGATCACACTTTTGAAGGCGTCGGTGCCTGGACTCGACTCCTAGAATCCTCGTCCCAGCGCAGCCCGGGATGTCCCGTTACTCGTCGAAGCGAGCGACGCTTGAGCATTTCGCATGCTCGGCCGAGTACCCGGTAGGGATCGGTTAACGGGCGCGTTCCGAGGAGAGACATTCGGTCGGCAAAGGAGAGTCCAAAATAGTGCTCCGTGGGGTTTTTCGCGTACAACCGACGAACCTAAAGGGATCCTTCGACGAGGCGAAGAGGCAATTCCGCAAGGCTTTGGATGGTTCCCTCCCGCATCGAGCCTTCGCGGTTGAGATGTAAGGCTTGTAGCCCCGCGTTCCGGGCTCCTTCGACATCGACTCGGTAGTTGTCTCCGATATAAAGGGTCACCGTCGGCGACACATTCATGCTTCTGCAGGGCTGTAAGAACGTCTCTTGTGCCGGTTTGGCGTGGTTTATATGTTCGTAGCTGAATACCCGGTCGAGGAGGGGTTCGAGCCCGATTCTGTTGACCTTGGACGTTTGCTGGTCGTGGTTCCCGTTTATGATGATGCCCACCGGCATGCCGATGGCCCGGAGGTTCTTCAATGCCGGCGCCGCGTCTGGAAAGGCCATCCAGGCGTCCTCGTAGTTCTCGAGGTATTTGTTGAATAGCTCATCGATTCGGGCGCTCGTTTGGGGAACTGAGAGCCCGGCTAACGGGAGGAACTGGCGGAGTCGCTCACGGCGCTGTTCCTGGAATGTGAGTTCGTTCGCGAGGAACCGGTTGTAATTGACTTCCTCGATTTGAAACCAGCAACGTGTAAGTTCGTTGGAACCCTCCGTTCCAAGATGTTGAAGAAAAGCATCCACGCCGGCACGGGCGGATGACGGATGATCGAACAGAGTGTTGTCTAGATCGAACAGGACGGCTCGAATTTGCACCCGCCAAGCGTAGCCCGCTGTTCCTCATATTGCCGACGGACCTGTTCTGCCGCGGGATGGTCGGCACCATGGGCCTCCAGTCAGAACGTCCAGCCGGAGCGGCGGTGGCAGCCGGATACGGTGTCGCCGACCAGATCGCCGCGGCGTAGTCGAGCAACTCAATCGAAGTCCTGTCGGTCATTCACTGCTGCCCCACTAGTGAAGAAGAACGTAGAAAACGATCACCAGCGCGGGAAAGAACGACTGACCGATGGCGCTGACCAGAAGGCGCTTCTCTGTGACCCAGAGCCAGAAACCAAGGAAGACGTGGCACGCGCAGCAGAAGATGATTATCGCCGACCCGCTGGCGGGACTGCTTGAGAAGTTCACCAGCCACAGGCCCACTGCGATGCCCAGGCCGAAGGTGATGTTGTAGGCGCCAACATTCATCGCCCACATCCGCACTGCGCGCACGTCTTCCGGCCTAATGAGGAAGATTCGGTAAAACCGTTGATCGCCATGGAAGAAGATCTCCAGTATGCCAACGGTGATCAGCGCCAGACCGGTGGATCCGGCGAGTATCTGGCTCAGCAAATTCATGCCGCGCTCCTATAGTCCTGCAATCGCCGCCTCTTTGCGTGCAGGTTACGCTTCAGGCGCCAAGACCTTCAAGGGGTTCTGCAAACGCTCTCAATCAACCGTGCCCACCCGCTTCCAGCCCCGCGCCCACAGCGGCCACAAAAGCGTCCGTCTCCGCTGACCTACGGCTCTTCAGCCACAGCGCCGAGGTCCGCCATGCCAACAGATCACCAACCAAAGGACGCCACACTATCCCCGAAGGAAGAGGCGTCCACGGCTCCTCGTTGAAGTGCACCCCGCGGCCGGCCAGGATCAGCCCGTGCGTGAAGTGCTGATTCCGCGCATGAACAATAGCCGCAGGAAGATAGCCAAAATCCCGGCACGTGTGCAGAAACGAGTCGTACAGAGTGGGCGCCATGTGCCGCGGGAAGATGATCAACGGGCTCCCGGCAAGATCGCCAAGCCGCACAGACTCAAGCGCAGCCAGCGGGTGCGAAGCATTGAGCACCACACCTAGAGCCCGCGAATACAGAGGCCCCGACTCGAAACCCACGCTGCTCAAAGGGTGACGCACCACGGCAACGTCCAGTTCGCCGTCGCGCAGTCGCTCAACCTGCTCAACGGTGGTGAGCTCGTGCAGGTTCAACAGAACATCAGGCGCAGACGCAGCAAACGTAGAAACCATCGTGGACAGGGCAACCGGGTTCGTGTCAGGCGGCACGGCCACCTGCAGGATTCCCGAAGCGCCAGGCCGGATCCGACGCATCGACTCCTGCGCCATAGCCACGTGATCCAGCACCCCATGCGCATGCTCCAACAGCAAGGCTCCTGCTTCGGAGAGCTCCACACCGGTGCGTCGGCGGTGGAACAGCAGCACTCCGAGCTCCTTCTCCAGGTCCTTGATCCGTTGCGACAGCGGCGGCTGGGCCATGTGCAAACGCTGCGCAGCACGGCCGAAATGAAGCTCTTCGGAGAGCACCACAAAGTACTTGAGATGGTGGAGGTCCATCGCCGCACCATATCAGTTTGATATCAAGGCGAGTAGATATTGATGTTAGACGGGTCACATTCGCCGATGGTCAGATGGGAATCAAGAAGCCCCAACGAACCAAAGGAAACTCCCTAATGTCCCAGGATGTCCTCTTCGAACAGACCGGCCCCACCGCCATCATCACCCTCAACCGCCCGGACAAGCTCAACGCCTGGACCGAGGCCATGCGCAACGAACTCATCGACTACCTGGAAAGCCTCAAAGGCAACGACGAGGTCCGCACAGTCATCCTCACCGGAAGCGGCCGTGCGTTCTGCGCCGGGCAGGACCTCGCCGAGACCGCATCCATGAACCCCGAGGACCACGAGTCCGCCGAGGCCTGGATCGACGGCTTCGACCGCCTCTACCGCGCCGTGCGCAACCTCGACCAGATCACCATCGCCGCGGTCAACGGCGTCGCCGCCGGCTCCGGTTTCCAGTACTCGCTCCTCGCGGACCTGCGCGTCGGCGACTCCAAAGTCCGCATGGGCCAGCCCGAAGTCCTCTCCGGCATCCCCAGCATCACCGGCATCTGGGCCATGTGGAGCATCTTGGGCAAGTCCAAGACCTCCCAGTTCGTCCTCACCGGCGAGCTGGTGGACGCTGCCGAGGCTCAGCGCCTCGGCCTCCTCAACTACTTGGCGGACGACGGCGGCGTGCTGGCTTACGCCAAGGACCTCGCCGCCCGCTTGAGCCTGCTTCCTCCCGGCGCGGTCCGCTTGACCAAGAACCGCCTGCGCAGCCTGGAAGACGACGACCTCAGCGACGCCATGGCAGAAGCCAAGCGCGTGCACCGCGAGGCCTACGGTACGGGCGAACCGCAGCGCGAGATGGCCCGCTTCCTCGCCGGCCGCCGCTGAAGGGACGGGACACCAAAGTGAAAACAGCCACCCGAGACCGCTACATCGAACTACGGAACAGCCACCGCTGGGAGATTCCGGAGCTCTACAACATGGCCGTCGACGTCGCCGACCACCACCCAAGGGACAAGCGGGCACTCATCCTGGAGTCCGCCGTCGAAGGTCAACGAGAGGTGAGGTGGGGCGAAATCCAGGACCGTTCCCGCCAGATCGCGGCCACGCTGCAAAAGGCCGGCATCAAGAAAGGTGACCGCGTCGCCGTCTTGTTGCCCCAGCGCTCCGACACCCTGGCCGCGTACCTCGGTGTGCTGCGGACCGGTGCCATCCTGGTCACCATGTCCCTGCTCTGGGCCGCAGAGCCCATCCGCTTCCGGCTGGAAGACAGCGGCGCGTCGGTGATCATCGCCGAGGAGTCAGCGAAGCACCTGTTCGAGGACTACGAGGGCACGTTCATCGACATCGACAGCCCGGCCATCAAAGAGGAACCCACAGAGTTCCAGGACGTCGAAACCGCAGCCGACGACCCCGCACTCATCTTCTACACTTCGGGCACCACCGGCCGGGCCAAAGGAATCGTCCACGCGCACCGGACCCTGTTGGGCCACAACGAGTTCGAGTACTGCCACCAGATCGGTGACGGCGACGTGTTTTACGGCGCGGGGGACTGGGCGTGGTCGCTCGCCAAGCTCATGGGCCCGCTGCGACTCGGTGCCACGCATTTGGTCTTCCGGCCCAGCGGCGGCTTCAACCCCGCAGCCCTCCTGGACAGCATGAGCCGCCACCGCGTCACCAGCGCCCTCGTCAATCCGACGTTCCTGCGCAAGATGCGCGAAGAGGTGCCCGACGCCGGTACTCGTTTCCCGCTGTCCCTGCGGACGGTTTGCTCGTCCAACGAGCCGCTGACGCCGGACCTGATCACCTGGTTCGAGTCGCAGTACGGGGTGACGCTGCTGGACTATTACGGTTCCACCGAGTCCTACCCGCTGCTGGGCAACTACCCCGATGTGCCAGTGAAGCCGGGGTCCGTGGGCCGTCCACTTCCTGGATGGGACGTCCGGTTGCTGGACGAAAACGAGCAGGAAGTCCCGGTCGGCGAGACCGGCGAGATCTGCCTCCGTGCGCGCTCCAACCCGCAATTTCCCTTGGGATACTGGAACATGCCGGAGGCGTCCGCCACTGCTTTCGGGGGCGGTTGGTACCACACCAAGGACCAGGCCTACACGGACGATGACGGCTATTTCTGGTTCCTGGGGAGGACCGACGACGTCATCAAAACGTCCGGATACCGCGTTGGACCCTATGAGCTGGAGGCAGTCATTCGCGAGCTCGATCCCGTCAGGGACGTGTCTGTGACAGGTGTGCCTGACGAGCTACGCGGCCAGTCCATCAAGGCATGGATCGAACTAATGCCCGGTCACGCTGGGGGAGCGGAACTGAGCGAAACCATCGTGGCGCATGTGAAGGAGAACTTCTCCCGCTTCGCCTACCCACGATTCATTGAATACGTCACCGCGCTGCCGAAGTCTGCCACCGGCAAAGTCCAGCGCGCCCAGCTCCGCGAACTCCCACACGTTGTAGCCTCTCCCCGCCCCGAAGGACAACAATCATGAATACGATGACCCAGAAAGTCGCTGACACCGAGTCTTCCCCCCGGCGCAGCCTGAAGCGCGTCGCCGCAGCGGCCGCCGTCGGAAATTTCGTCGAATGGTTCGACTCCGCGGCCTATGCGGTCATGTCCGTCACCATCGCGAAGCTCTTCTTCCCTGATTACTCCACGACGGCGTCACTTCTGGCCGTGTGGGCGATCTTCGCCGGCGGCTTCATCGCCAGGCCGCTGGGGGCGGCTTTCTTTGGACGCTACGGCGACCGGATTGGCCGTAACAAGATGCTCGGCCTGTGTGTGCTGATCATGAGCGCAGCAACATTCTGCATCGGTATCCTGCCGACGTTCGCGGTGATCGGCGTGTGGGCTCCGATCCTGCTCTTCCTGTTCCGTGCTGTTCAGGGCTTCACAACAGGTGGCGAGTACACGGGGTCGTCCGCCTTCATTGTTGAGTACGCTCCGGAAGGCAAACGGGCGACGTACGCGAGCATCATCCCGGCCACCGTTGGGCTGGCCTCGGTTGCCGGCGCGTTGCTGGGTGCCGCCATTACTGCCACCTTGAGCACGGAAGACCTTCAAGCCTGGGGCTGGCGGATTCCGTTCCTGCTCGCGGCACCTCTTGGTTTGATTGGCCTGTATATCCGGTCCAAGGTGGACGACACTCCCGTGTTCCGCGGTTTGGAAAAGACTGGCGAAGTGGCAAAGCGGCCCCTGGGTGATGCCATCCGAATGTGCTCCCGCCAGATCTTCACGCTCTTCGGATACAGCATCACCAACGCCATCGCTTACTACCTGATGAGCAGCTACATGATCGCGTACATGACCTCGAGCCTTGGCTACTCCTCTGCCGAATCGATGATCACCAGCGTGATCACGATGTTGGTGTACACGGCAGTTTGTCCTCTGGCTGCGCGTGGGAGCGACCGATTTGGTCGTAAGAAGATGCTGCTGGTGGCGTGCGTTGGCTTCGTGGTGATGACCATCCCCGCGTTCTCCATCATGCCGCTGGGTCTCGGATTCGCGATCCTTGGAACGAGCGTCCTGGGTGCGTTGGTAGCCGTGATCGGAACCTCCAACGTTCCGGCGCTGGTGGAGATGTTCCCTTCCTCGGTCCGGGCCTCCGGCTCAGCTATTGGCTACACCCTGGCCTACGTGCTGTTCGGTGGAACTGCGCCGTTCGTGGCCACCGGCCTGGTGGCCGGCTTCGGAACCCCGCTGGCTCCGGCCTTCTACCTGATGGGCATGGCACTGGTGTCCGGCGTGGTGGTGGTCCTGTTCTTCCGCGAGACGAAGGACCTGTCGCTGACTCGGACTACGGTTTTGTAGAGGCGTTCAGCTTGAAGCAGGGTTGGGCTGGACGCTCGTCAGCGTCCAGCCCAACCTCTTTTATGCCCGCTGAATATTGGCGTTTAGGCCAGCCCGAGGGCAAACTCCTCAACCCGCGTGAACACTTCAGCTTGGGCTTGTTGGGAGGCGCGCCAATCTCCAGGGATCTGCAAAGAGTGGTCGGCTCCGGGCACCTCAAAGAACGTTCCTGCGCTCTCTGATTTACGACCGTCGTCCCACAGTTTGTCCTGCGAACCTCCGATGAACAGGTCGTCCTTTGACGATGCACCGATGGTGCTTCTGACCCGCTCATCGGTGAGCAGTGGTGTCAGCCAGATGCCGGGGATGCGAGCTTCCTCGGCCCACGGGATACACAAAGTGCTAAATGATTTGGCGACAATCAATCGCTGATCGGCGTCGGGGGCGGCAGCAAAAACCTGCGTGGCAGCAGCGGCCGCAAATTCGTGAGGGGCAGCACTGGGCGAATCATCAGGAGTCCACCGGGCAGCCTGAACATGCCAGCCCAGGGCTCCCAGCATTTCACCAATCCAGAAGAGGACCGGGCCCTCCACTGGATATCCGGAACCGGGAAGCAGAACGGCGACCTTGGTTTTCTCGGGGTGATCAGTGGAGGCTTTTGCCCAGGTGAAAGATTCCATAAGGCATGGTACTGCGCGACTGGTTGGTGACAACCTAAAATCGATGGATGAATTAACTGGTCCGAACAGTGGCAGTCCCGTAGGGTCCTTGGATGGGGAAAAAATTACGCAAAACACTTCTGTCTTGTTTGATCATGGCAGCCATCCTGGGGACCACCAGCTGTGCGATTCCGGGAGGGGTGAGCACGGCGCCGACTGATGCTCCGACCCCAAGCACGCCCCCGCAAGTGTGTCGCTCTGTGGAGGGAATCCCGGTGGTGACGGAGGACTGTGTGGTGGTGGATCCTGAAGCGGCCATGGCGGCGAACGAGCTGTACCGCCAGCGAAGAGTCCTGACGCCGGACATGCGGGAACATCTCAATTCCTATCTTGAACCCGCTCGAAAGGCACTTGAATCACTCAGCGAGCCCACCACCGCAACTGCCGTAGTGGAAGCGTTCGGCTCTGTTGGCCTTACGGACGCGGTGCAGACGGATGACAACGGAAATGGTGTGCGGTTTGGGGCAGCGTCGCCGCAAGGCGGATGCCTCTTCGGATACGTGGCTTTCGACGGCAAGGTCGACATTTCTACCGGCGGCAGCATTATGGACGGCGGCTGCCTGGAGATGCCCGGGCACTGAGCCCCATCTCTTGGGATCCGGCCCTGTTTCGTCCACCACCTAGGCCACCCCTAACCACCACCTAGACGCCCCCAAATAACCCCTAATTTCGGCCGATTCACCACCTAGTTTCCGCTTTCCGTCCTGTGGCCCTTCGGCCCGCCCATAGTGTCCTTCTCATAACGAGCACCCGGAAATGATGCCGGGACTGCTCCGGAGAAGAGTGCACAACTATTGGGGGTTGGGTCATTGAAGCTGAGTCAGCAACAGAGCATTGCCGCCGCTGTGGATCAGTGGATCACCGGCATTCCGGGGCGTATCCCGGGCCACGTCATTTTTGTCGAGAATCCTGACCACACCGGCTACGCGAAGACGCTGGCCGGCGAGGACTCCACCATCCTGGTCCTCAACGGGGACAACACGGACCCGGGCATTGTGCCCGTCACGGGATCCTTCGATGTCGCGGGAGAAGAACTCCTGGTGGACGGCACGCTGAGCCTGGAAATCCAGGACTATGTGGCCATCCCGTTCGTGAACCTTGTGGGTGTGACGGTAGTCAGGATCACCACCAAAGAGGACTGGCAGGCCTTCTTCGACGACGCCGAGGAAGCCTGCCGAACAGGCCACTTCGTCCAGCAACTTACCGAGGTCAATGCGGTGCTGGCTGAGCGGGGACCGCTGAGCGGGGCGCCAAAGGACAATCTCCTTCTGGCCAGGCTCCATATCACGTGGGGTGGATCCGTTCTCAGCGGACCCTACGGAACCAAGATCGGCACGGTTGGGGACGCTCTCGCTGACCTGCGGATCAGGTCCATCGCCCTCCGGCCGGAGTCCGCCGTTGCCGCGGCCTACTACCCCTGGGACATCTACGAGTCGCTGGCCGCCAAACCGTGGATTGCCCGCTACCTGGCCGCGTTGGAGGCCTGGAAGTTCGTAGCCCGCGAGGACCGTGCCGCCACCAGGCTGGTGGGATTCGGAGCCAGCCTCTACGGCGCAGCGCTGAGGGACGGTCTGCCGTCAGCGCATGCTCCCTTCATCCTGAAGCGGGGGAATGACCATACCCTCCTGGACGCCCAGACCGGGCGTCTCTTCAAGATCGGTCCGGACGCCGCAGCCATTATCGAAGCCGTTTCCAACCTTCGCGACGTCAGGGTGGCTGCCATCGCAGCGGCGCCGGCCATCAAAGTTTCAGCTGCGCTCGCCGAGGAAGCCGCCCATGCTGTCCTGGACCGGTTTGGGCAACTCGGTATCGACATTGTTGGTGCACGCTGATGACCGTTGTGCCGATCCTTCCCACTCCCAGGACTCAACTTCCACTCTGGGTACCACTCGTCCCCCAGCACGACTTCGCAGGGGAAAGCCATACAGCGGTCAGTGCCAACGGAGTCCATGTCACCTTCGACGACGGACGGCAACGCCTCTGCGCCAAGAGCGGGCTCTGGAACACCAACCTGGGCTACGGAAACGGGAACATCGCCGGGGCCGTAGCCAAGGAACTCCACAAGGCGTCCTACCTTCCGCTCTTTCGCACGGCTCACCGCGCGGCCATTGAAGCTTCCAAAGCCTTGGTGAACCTGCCGTCCCACAGCTTCCACCGCGTCCTCTTCTCTACCTCCGGAGGCGCTGCCAACGATGCCGTGATGAAGCTGGCGCGCCAGTACTTCGTCCTGGACGGGCAGCCTGAAAGGAAACTTGTCGTCGGGCTGAAGGGGAGTTATCACGGGCTGACGTATGGAAGCCAGGCCCTGAGCGGCGATGAACTGGGACAAGCCGTGTACGGAGTGGACCGGCGGAGTATCCGGCACATCAGCTTTGACGACGACGGTGTGGAACTGGCGCAGCTCATGCGCAGGGAAGGCCCCAGGATTGCAGCGGTCATCATGGAGCCCGTCCTTGGATCAGGCGCGGAAGCGGTCCCTGACGCTTTCATCGAAGCGGTCATCAAATACCGGGACCAGCACGGTTTCCTCGTGGTGGCCGACGAGGTAGCCACCGGCTTCGGGAGGGTAAATGGCTGGTTCGCCTCCGACGCGTGGCCTCAGCAACCAGACGTCATCGTTACGTCCAAGGGACTGACCAACGGCACCAGCGCCTGCGCCGCCCTCCTGATCGCACAGCGGGTGACAGAAGCTTTCCATAAGAACGAATCCGTCTTCGTTCACGGGGAAACACAGGCAGGCACACCGGCAACGTGCGCGGCGATCATCAGCACCATCGCCGAGATGAAAAGACTGGACCACAACACGCTGACCAAGCAGGTGTCCTCTGGCCTCAGCAACCTCATCGAGGACCTGCAAAACACTAGAGGCATAGGCAATTCCACGGGTCGCGGCTGCATGAGGGCCATCAAAATGCTGTCCCGCAACGGAACACCCCTTTCATCAAACGGCGTCCTTGCCGTAGTACGGCGCATCCACGACGCCGGGGCAATCGTGCAAGCCGGGCCGGGACGAATCCAACTCCTGCCCGCACTCATCTATACGGAGGAGAACTTCGAGGAACTGCGCCAGGCCATCCGCACTGGCCTGGCCGCTGCCGAAAAAGATGGGGTCTTCGCATGATCGCGGACCACATGTGGCGGACCCGCTGTGTCATCCTAGACGACGGCACGGCCTCCAAGTACATCGGCGGCCTGACCCGCGGACGGACGGGATTGGTGGTGGACAGCCACCTGGGAGGACACCGGGACAAGCTGTTGGCCGGCCACCTCAACGGTGCACCGGTCCTGGACCTGCACGCGACGCCAGTGACCGTGGAAACCGTCCGGACGGTGGGTAGCTTCATCCGCGAAAACGGACTTCAGACCGTTGCGGGGCTCGGCGGAGGCTCAGTCCTGGACGCGGTCAAGCTCGCCGCGCTGTTCACAGCGGATCCGAGCCTGGCCATCTTCGCCGAACGCCATGCCAAACGCTCAGGCCTCCTGGTCCTCCCGCCGGTGACCAACCCCAAGGAACGTCCCAAGACCATTCTGATGCCGTCCACCGTGGGGACCGGCGCCGAAGTCAGCGCCGTAGCGTGCCTGGACACCGCCGTCGGACGCCGTTTGATTGTCTCGCGGCACCTGACAGGTGACGCTGCACTGCTCGACGCCGGACACCTCGCCACCCTGCCCAAACGGCTGGTTTACGAGGGGCTGCTTGAAGCGTTCCTGCGCGTGGCCGGGACCATGATTGGCAGCCACCACAGCATCTTCGACGACGACGGCCATGCACTCATCCAACGGATAGTGCAGCTGGGGCAGCAACTGTCCTGCAAGGATGCTCCGGAGCTGAGGCTGGCCGCCGCCCGCCTGAGCATGGAAACGCACACCGGCTGGGCACTGATGGGGCGCAACCCTTACGGCGCCAAGCACTGGTACGTGGCGAACGAGCTCTCCTACGTCTCGGGCGCGCGGAAAATGACGGCAACGACCTCGGTGATTGGCCCCATCTGGAGGGAAATCGGTGAGGGCGCCGCAGGGTGGGGCGATTCCACACGGCTCAAGCACCTCTGGAACATGGTGACGGCAACGGAACCTTCACTGGATCCCGATCCTGCGCGGGGCATTGACGAGTTGATGTGGCAGTGGGGCGTCACGGGGCTCCCATCCATCACCGAGGAAATCCTAGTCCGCACCACAGACGCCTGCATCCGCAACTGGGGCGGCGGGCTTCCGATGCTTCGAGGCATCGACGCCGCACAGATCCAGCACGTCCTCAGCGCCGCTGCGGGAGGACCCCACATCTTGCCAGGCCCCACGGGCAATCTACGAGAGGCAGGGGAGAGGGGGTGAACACATGAACAGCACCAACACGCTCAAGAGCCTGGACCTCCACATCCAGGAGCTGGAGCCCATGGACGTTCCGGATGACTGGGACGAACGAATCAAGGGCATTTCAGCGGGACTGGCATTGGTAGGAATTGCCGTCGCCATCACCTGATCTCCCGCCTGTCCGCCACCACAGCAGCAGCGAAGGGAGGTGAACGCGAATGCAAAAACAGCTCAACATCTCCATCCAGGAGATCGAGTCGCTGGACACCCCCGACTTCCAGAACTGGTTCATCGGGGTCTCCCAGGGAGTCGCCATCGGCATCATCGCCGTCAGCATCACTTAGTGCCCGTCTGCAGCATTCACAACAACAAGGAAGGAGGAACCAATGATCGCAAACACGACGCTCCAGCTGTCCATCGAAGAGCTGGAGAACCTCGACACCCCGGACGATACGCCGTGGTACATCCGGGTTGGTGACGTCATCATCATCGCCGGCATCGTCGTCGGAATCGCCGCCACATAGCCGGTGCACGCGGGTGGTGCCACGTTCCGTCCCACCCGCGTGCATCCCCGGACCACTCTCAACCTCCCGGAGAACACGAGCTGATGAACACCGCAAAAGATAAGACCGCCGACGCCGTTCTGCGGATCCTGGGCCATGTGGATCCGCCGGAGGATCTGTACAGCGTTTCAGGTTCCCGCCTCTATGACCTTGTCACCGCCAACGACCTGACGGAACTGCCCGAGATCCTTACCGCGGCGCGCAAAACCGCGGGGCCCATCCTTGAGTTGGCTGCCGGTTCCGGACGGATTACCCGTCCCCTCCTCACTTTGGGACGTCCGCTGACCGCGGTCGACTCTTCCCGGGAAATGCTGGCCCTGCTCAAGACCAAGGTGGAAATGCAGGCCTTCAACCCGCGCAGTGTGGCGGTGGACATGGTGGAGGCTGACATGTCCGGCTTTGAGCTCGGCGACGGATACGGCTGCGTGGTTCTCGGTGCCAGTTCCATCACCCTCCTTGACCCGGTTGGCAGGCGTGCGTTGTTCCGCAGGGTCCGCGGCTGTCTGGCGCCGGAGGGTCGTTTCCTTCTCACGGTCCTGAACGCGGACAGCCACCATGCGTCAGAAGACAACGACGGCGGCACAACAGTTTCGCCGTTGGGCAAGGACTCGTTCCTGATCACCACGGAAAGCCGCGACCCAGCCAACGGTGCCCGCCACGTCACCATGATCCACGTCAGTTTCGGTGAGGGCGGCACGTACCGGTCTTCGGCGTACGCCAGCGACATCGCGTTCGTCAGCAACAGCCTCATCGAAGAGGAAATCACTGCTGAGGGCTTGACCATCCTGGAACGCAGGCCGGTCCGCATCGCCACACGCACCCCTGGCCTGGACGACATTGAGTTGTGGGTGTGCGGCGTATGAGCATCGATCCTGTACGGACCCTCGATCCGTCGCTGGGCCTGGTGTCCGAATCGGGGGTGTACGTGCCCAACGAGGTTGGGCTGTGGCGAACCGCCGGTGTGTTGGCACATGGGCGGGCATCGCAAGCAGGGTTCGCCTCCGCCGTCGGCGCTTTTGATGTGAGGAAACGCGACTCAATCACCCGGGGTGCGGGAGAAGCTGTGGAACGGTTTGCGCTGGCTCCCGCGCCCGCGGATTCCGAGCACCTGCTTGTCCGGACAGGGGGTGCGGACCCGCGGATCGACTTCATCTCGGCGGGGCTTGGGCGACCATCAGCGCTCGCCTACGAATTTCCTTGGTACCGGGCCACCAACCTGCTCACCGGAAAGGCCTCGCATGTTCCGGCGCCGGTAGTGGATTACTGCCCCGGACACATGGAGGCGAATCCGTGGGATCGCTTCTTCGATCCGTCTCCCAATGGTGCAGCATCGGGTCCATCGGAGGCCTTTGCGCAGATTGCGGGCATCGGGGAAGTGCTGGAACGGGATGCGTTCCTGGCCGCATGGCACCAGCGGACACCCTTGTTCAGCTTCGATGTGGCGTCCCTGCCCGACGCTGTGCGGTCCACCCGGGAGACCCGGAGCTTCCTGTTGCTCCTTGACGCGGCGAGGTCTGCCGGCGTCGAACCGTTGTTGGCTTTCATCCCGCAGCAGGGCAGCCCGCTGGTAACGGCGGTGTGCGTGATTGCCGACGAGGCGCACTTTGGTGCGGTAGGGCTCAAAGCGGCCGCCCATCCTGTGTCCGCGTTGCGTGGAGCACTTCAGGAAGGCCTCCAAATCCGGGAGCTGTTCCAAGCCCGTTCCCGTCCGCGGTCTCCCGAGGCGGTGACGGATGACGATTCCCGGGCCGACTTCTGGACGACGCCGGCCCCCATTGAAGGGTTGCTTCGGTGGGTCCAGTCCTTCCAGCCGGTGGGTCTCCCCGACATCCAACCCACGCCGGACGTTGAAACCTTGGTGCGATACCTCGCGGGAAGGGACATCCAAACGCACTGGGTGAGCCTCACCCACAGGCTGCCCGAAGCGATCCAGGACATGGGTTGGGTGGCCGGAAAAGCGATCTGTCCCGGCACAGTCCCCCTCACCATGGACGAAACCAAACGGCTGTTTCTGCCCGGCCATATCTCAACCCCGCACCCGCTGATATGAGCAGGCTCAAAGTGCGCGCAGACCGGGCGGTCGAGTGGCCCGTGCAGCTTTCCCCGTCGGGGTCCATCGATGCCCCGCTGGCGGCTGCCGGGCCCTGGATCGTGGCCATTAACGGTGTGCCGAAAGCCAGAGTCTCCGCCGACGTCGCGAACGTCCTCAAAGCTGTGGACGGGAAGAAGGACGCGGCCCAAGTGGCGCATCTTCTCGGATCTCCGTGGACAGCCCAGGATGTCGCGGGGATCGTCGGCCAGTTGGCGCACACAGGAATATTCGACGGCGGTGCGGCGCCCGTTGCGGTACGACGGGTCCAGTTCAGGCCGCCACTGACAGTGCAGTTCACCCTGTTCAATCCCGCGCCCTTGCTGCAGTTCTTCCGACCCATGGTGGCGGCCATGGCGCGGCCCGGCATGGCTGGGGTGGCCCTGCTTCTTCTTCTCGGCGGATTGGTGGGGGCTTTCATTGCGGGGCCCAGCATGTGGCGGGTCCTGGCTACACCACTGCCGGTGGAGGCCTACCTGTACGTCGTGGCGGCGATGTTCGTGTCCACGCTTCTGCACGAACTGGGCCACGGCATGGCACTCACGTACTTTGGCGGGACACCGCGTCGCCTTGGGATCATGCTGTTCTATCTTTCGCCTGCGTTCTTCTGCGATGTGACGGATGGGTGGCGGCTGAGCTCCAGAAAGCAACGCGTCCTGGTTGCCTTGGCAGGGCCTTTGGTCCACGTTGCTCTGGGAAGCATGGTTCTGGCCGGCCAAGCGCTGCTTCCTGAGTCATCGGTGAAGGATGCCGCTGTCCTTTATGGCGTCATTTGCTACGCCGTGGCCGTGCTCAACTTGTTCCCCTTCATCAAGCTGGACGGCTATGTGGCCCTGATGTCTGCGGTGGACATTCCACACCTCCGGAAAAAGTCCTTGGATGCCTTGGCCGATGTCGTCAGCTTCCGGGTCCTCGGATCCCGACGCGCACTGGGCCCCGGCGGCCTGCTTCCATGGTTTGGGCTCGCCAGTTTTGTTGCCGGAATAGCCTTCATGCTGATCGGTTACCAACGCTTGGTGCCGATTTTCCTTCAGCTGGGCTTTGTGGGCCACTTGGTGGTCCTCGCGGTCCTGTGCCTGCTGCTTGTCTTGGCACTCAGGGGTGTTATCCGGTTCTTCCAGGCTGCGGCCGCCAAGGGGAGTCCGAGTTGGCGTCGGCTCGTGGTGGTGACGCTGGGGCTGGCGACCATCGGCGTGCTCCTGGCGATCATCCCTGTCAGGGCGGTGACCATTGCTGGGTACACCTACCAAGGTGGTCAGCTGAAGATCGTAATGCCGGTCCAAGGCCCGTCCCAGGCACTATCCCCGGGAGACGCAGTCACGCTGCAATCGCAGGGAATGATCCTTCACGAAAACCTGGGACGGGCAACCATCGGTGACCAACCGCCGTCGAACTCCATGGCACCGCTGGACACCTTGGTCCCCGTAGCCCTCGCAGGCGACACCCTGCCGGTGATTGCCTTCTCCGGCCGCTTGGAATCAGGAACGAACCTTTCGTCCTCCGGGCGGGCCGAAGTAGCCAGCCACCACGAGACGAGCTTGGGGGAATGGCTCTGGGAGTCCATCACCAGTTCGCCCCTGTGGCCATGGCAAGCAGGACTAACTGCAGACTCCACGAAAGGGCAGCCATGA
Source organism: Paenarthrobacter sp. OM7 (assembly GCF_029873575.1). NCBI lineage: Bacteria > Bacillati > Actinomycetota > Actinomycetes > Micrococcales > Micrococcaceae > Paenarthrobacter > Paenarthrobacter sp. OM7. Next base: position 3,846,793 of record NZ_CP123579.1, on the reverse strand, counting down.
CAATTCACGCCAGTTTTGAGCAGTTCAGCAAGAAGAGGGGCGGACGTTTCGCCGTCGAGGGGCTGACATTCGATGTTCCCGCGGGGAAGGTGGTGGGACTGATCGGCCCTAACGGAGCAGGGAAAAGTACCGCGCTCGCCGGCCTCACAGGTCTGGTGGAGGCGACGTCCGGCCGCGCAACTGTGTTCGGTGTGGACTACCGATCCCTGCGCAGGCCCGCCGGCAGGGTGGGTGTGAACTTGGACGGGATGGACGTTGAGCCTGGGCTGACGGGGCGTCGGCACCTGCAGATCTGCCAGCTCGCCGCCGGAGCAGACAGCGACAACGTGGAGCGGGCACTGGAGCAGGTGGATCTGGCGGTCGAAGCCAACAAAAAGGTCCGGGACTACTCGTTGGGCATGAAGCAACGCCTGGGGATTGCCTCCGCGTTGGTTGGTAATCCCCAGATGCTTGTCCTCGACGAGCCCGCCAACGGACTGGACCCTGAGGGCATTCAATGGCTGCGACGTTTTTTGCGGGAGTTCGCCGCCGCCGGTGGAAGCGCGCTGGTTTCAAGCCACCAGCTGATGGAACTGGAGCAAGTGGCGGACGAGGTTGTCATCCTCAAACAGAAGGTCCTTTTCAGCGGAACCCTCGGGGAAGCCAAAGCTCTTGGCGGGGGCAGCCTTGAAGCTGCGTACTTCAAGATCCTGGCAGGTGCCTAATGACCGGTGGCGCTGTGGCGGCAGTGACAAACGGGATCCGATCGGAGCTCCTCAGGTACGTCAGCGGATATTCCAGTCTGGGTATCGTGGCGTTCAGTGCGCTGGTGCCGTGGTTCGTGGCCAACTTCCTTGGATGGCCGGACAGCTCGGGTGGTCTGTCGGTTTCTGACAACATCAGGATCTTCTGGTCACTGGCCGCAAGTATTGCGCCGGTAGCCACGTTCGCAGGAAGCTATCTGGTCACCCGCGAAGCCTATTACGGGACGCTCCGCCGCTCCGTGGTGGCAGCCGGAATGACGAATGTGCTGGTGAGTAAATACGTTGCCGCGGTGATGGTGGGACTCGGCTCCGTCGTCACAGGCATCGTGGTGTGGGGCGGAACCGAAGTCTTCTCGCTGCCACCGGATGTTGCCTCGCAGCTCGTGGCCCCGGAATCGCTGGGACTGTTGCCGGGGGTGCTGGTGGCCTCGGCTCTCGCTGCTGTCTGGGGATGCTCGCTTGGGTGGATCTTTCAGCACTACTACGCGACGACGATCCTCACGTTGGTGATCCCACTCGCCGTCGAACTGCCGCTGCTCGCGAACGCCCCGGACGTGGCCCGCTGGCTTCCGTCCGGCGCTTTGGCGGGGCTCGCTTCTGTTCCCTTTGAGGGCCTGCTCGAACCCAGTGCGGCGTTTTGCGTATCTCTGGGATGGCTGCTGTTCGCAGGCTTTGGCGCCGTGTGGTCCCTTCGCCGGAAGGAGCTTTGACGTGGTGTCCGCTTTTCTCTCGGACCTGCGCCGTCCCTGGCTGTGGAAGGGCTCGGGTGTTGGCGCTGGGTTGGTGCTGGGCTTCATGGCCTTGGTTTCTGTTGCCGCAGCGCTTGGACCCGGTCCGTCCATGGAGGGCTTCGACGAGTCTTTGGTGGATGCAGGCCTGACGCTCACGCTCACTGCGGCCGCGGTGGTGGGCTCCTTCGCTTTCACCGCCGATTACCGCACTGGTTGTTTCAGCCGCCGGGTCCTGCTGTTTCAGCGGATCCCGGCGTTCCTGGGCCGGGCAGCCACTACATCATTGGGCGCGCTGATCAGCGGCGCATTAGTTGGCCTGACCTTTGTCCTATCCGGGAAACTGGTGGATGAATCGTGGCACGTGAGCTTGACCGTTGTCCCGGCCTTCGCGTGGCTTGCCGCCATGGGATCGGTGTGGGGGTTCGCTGCAGGTTCCCTCATCCGCAGCCACCTGGTGAGCCTGTTCGCCGTACCCCTTTCCCTTCTGCTCCCGGAGATGCTGATGGGCCCGGATACCACTTTCTTCCCGGTCCTTGCCGCCGACTGGGCACACCAATCAGCTGTCAACATACCGGCTTGGGGCTCTTTTATGGGAGCAGCGGGCTGGCTTGTAGTTGTCACAGCACTAGCCTTCGGAGTTTTCCTGAAGCGCGACCTCGCCTGACTGTTCAACCCCTTCCTAAGGAGTACAACGATGAATCGCAAACCCTTGTTATGGCTGCTGCTGGCCTTGGTGCTCGCCGCCTATGCTGTCTCGATCTTCGTCTCCAACCCAGGGCAATCGCCGTGGTCCATGATCACCGGAATCATCATGTCGGCCGCATCGGTGGTCATGGTGTGGAGATACAGCTGGGAGATCAGGAACAACCGCCCGTCGTGACCGAGCCGGATGAAGCCCGCCTCGTCGGCGGCCCAAGCGGGGCGTCTCGGAGGCGGGCTTGCAGGCGACGGTTGGAGGCCTTCCAACTGGCTTCAGACGAAGGAGTTATCTGGCGGGTTTGACCGGTTTTACCACTAGCGCCGAACCACCACCGCGCCTGGTCGGCTCGGCAGCTGCGGTCATCTGTCCGTCCTTGCCAAATTCGATGGCCGTCGCTGCCCCGATCTCCGCCGCCGACGTAAAGGCATCACCCGCCGGAACCAGGTCATGGCCCAACGACTCCAGTGCAGGACCATAGGCGTCAATGAAGGCGGGCTCGGAACTGACAGTCGCTCCATTTCGAGGTGCAGCCCGTGGCGCAGCAAGGGCCTCGGAGACTGTCATCCCCAGGTCGACGCGGTTCAGGATGGTCTGCAGCACCGTGGTGATAATGGTCGATCCACCGGGGGATCCCAGTGCCAGGAACGGCTTCTGGTCCTTCAAAATGATGGTGGGCGACATTGAGGAACGCGGCCTCTTGTTCGGTTCAATCCGATTGGGATCCTTCGGATCGTAGACCGTGCTGAAGTCAGTCAGCTCATTGTTCAGGAGGAAACCCCGGCCAGGAACAACAATTCCCGAACCGCCGGTCTGCTCGATCGTCAGCGTGTACTCCACCACGTTGCCCCACTTGTCGGCGACCGTCAGGTTCGTCGTGGAGATGTTCTCCGTATCCGTCTCCTTGGCGAGGGGCGCCACGGCAGCCGGGCACGCGCCGTCGTACGTTTCTATATTGCCGGGGGCGACAGGCTTGGGAGCGGCCGCCGTCGGATCGATTTCGCAGGAGCGTTCCTTGGCGAACACATCGTTCAGCAAAGTACCGGTGGGGACATTCACGAAGGCGGGATCACCCACGTAGGCGCCGCGGTCCGCGAAGGCCAAGGAGCTGGCCTCGAAGTAGTGGTGCAGGGCATCGGCCGGTTTCATGCCCTTAAGGTCGTAGTTTTCCAGGATGTTCAGCGCCTCGCCCACCGTGGTGCCGCCGCTGCTGGAGGGCGCCATGCCATAGACGTCATAGCCGCGGTACTCCACTTTGGTGGCGTCCTGGTCCAGCGCCTTGTAGTTGGCAAGATCCTGGGTGGTCATGAACCCCACCGGGACGGGAAGCTTGGTTTCCGCGGTCTTCGGCGGCGCCTGCACGGTCTTGGCGATCTCCTCTGCGAGCGGACCTCCGTAGAAGGCGTCGGTGCCCTCCTTGGCGAGCAGCCGGTAGGTCGTGGCGAGGTCGTGGTTCTGGAAGACACTTCCGACGGCGGGAGCGTCACCACCGGGAAGGAACAGGTCCCGGGTTGGAGTGAACGCATCGAAGCGGACCTTGTTGTCCAGGGTCTGCTGGCGGAATGTCTCATCCACGACAAAACCGCGGTTGGCCACCTTGATGGCGGGCTGCAAGGCTTCTCCCAAGTCCAGGGTTCCCCAGCGTTCCAGCGCGCGTTCCCAAGTGGCAGGAGTGCCGGGGACGCCGACGGAGACGCCGCTGGTGACCAGATCCGGCGTGAACTTGTGCGGCTGCTTGGTGGCAGGGTCAATGAAAGCGTCGTTGGGCATGCCGGCCGGAGCGGTTTCACGGCCGTCGATGGTGCCCACTTGTTTGGTCTTCGCATCGTAGAACACGAAGTAGCCGCCGCCGCCAATGCCGGCGCTGTAGGGCTCGGTAACGCCGAGGGTGGCTGCAGCTGCAACCGCGGCATCTGCTGCGTTGCCGCCCCTCTTCAGTACTTCAATGGCGGCCGCGGATGCCTCGGGATCCACGGTGCTCACGGCACCTCCGTAGCCGGTGGACGTTGCGTTCTTGTCGGTTGAGCGCGGATCGGCGAAGGCGGGACTGGCCATCGCCCCGCTCGTCGCCGTTAGGGCCAAGGCTGCCGTCACAGCAGCCAGTTGACGTCTCACATGTGTCATGGTTCCTCCCAGAGTTGTTCCAGACGGTGATGTGGGTGGACGGTCCGGTCACCCTACCCCGTGGCTCTGCAAGGGGACAACGGTTGTCATTCGGGTGGGTTTGGGGGTAAGGCGAGGCTCGAGGGAACCTATTCGTCGGCTCCCTTTGCACGGAGATCACCGATGATGGCTGCGGGGGTTCGGAGAACGGGGCAGGCCCAAACGCCCTGGGCGCCCACCAGTTGAGCGGCCAAGGGGTGATTGTTGGGATGCCAAGGACACTGGGGCCAATTGCTGTTGGTGGGGCCGTTTTCTTCGATAACCCATTCCTGGACCTGGTCCGCTACTGATACCAACTGCTCGGCCCGTGGTAGGTCACGCCTGACCGACACACCTTGTCCCGATGAGTCGCGGACGCTGTAAATCATTGCCGAGAGTGCCTGCGGGTCGTCGTTCCAAGCAAGATCTTCGATGCGTGGTTCCTCAAGACCGCTGGACCTCACATCCTGCAGAACGTGCCTGATGATCTCTACAATCTTTGCTGTCATAGCAGCCTCTCTGGCTGGAACCACTACGTCGACCTGGAACCACTAAGTCGACGCAACGGTACACCGGATATCAAGACCCAATCTCGCTGGACTTGTAGGCTCGGTATTCAGTCTGGGTTGTAAGTGTCCTGGAAACGTCATGAGGGAAGTAGGTTGATGGCCGCCGCCCTTGAATTCGTCAGGTACCAATCAACGAAAGTGAATACGCGCGGAATCCACGTCGGGATCTTTGGCCTGGCTAACGGACTGGCGAAGGACGGAAAGCTAAGCGAAGAGGACCATCGTTGGTGGCAGACCGCGAATGCTTGGTACGACGCCGCCTACCCTGACCCGAATCTCATGGATCCCACAGTTTATGACCGCACCATCAACCTCCACGCCCAAGCGTGGTTCAAGACGAGTGCCGTGCATTTACTGGACAGGGTCCCCGGCTATCTGGCGTTGTTGGATCGCCACGGGGTGCAATGGGAAGAACTTCGCTCATCAACGCCAGGACGCGTCCTCTACGAAGACGACGTTCAGGTGGTGGTGGTACCGACTCGCTGAGTATGTACCGTAGAGCCATGGCAATCAACTTTGACGTGCGTCGTGCCGAGCCTGCGGATGCGCTCGACATGGCAAAAGTACACGTGGATACCTGGCGCGAAACCTACCGGGGCTTGATGAGCGACTCGGAGCTGGACGATCCCGGTCTCCTGGAGTGGCGGGAGAAATTCTGGACCGCAGCGCTGACTGATCCCCGCTATGAAAAGAACAACGTCGCCGTCGCTTTGCATGACAACAGGTTGATCGGCATTGCCATGTCAGGCCCCTCATCTGATCTTCCTGAGGAGCCGCAGGAGTTGTACGTCCTTTACGCGTATGCATCGTCCCACGGCTCGGGCGTGGGAGCGGCGCTTCTCGACGCAGTGATCAGCCCTTCCGCACCTGCTGTGCTGTGGGTGGCCGACCCTAATCCGCGAGCCCAAGCCTTCTACCGGAAGAACGGATTCATTGCCGACGGAGCGGTGAAGGTCGAAGACGGCGTAAGGGACATCCGGATGGTCCGCACCTTTCAGACAAACTAGCCCGATGCCAAGGAGTTCCGACGAGCAATAACGAACCGGGCGCCAACACCCGTCAGGCCTATGACCAAGGCCAGCAGAATCGTGGGCAGCGCGGCTCCGTCGGGACCTAGGCCCCGCCCGAATACATCGCGTCCCATCGAGAGCATCGCCGGGATGTCTCCTGCCAGTACACGTGTGCCGAGGACGGATTGGACGGCGGTGAAAAGCGCCGGGAGCAGCCACAGGAAGAGGATGTTGAGCACCCAGGCAACCGCTCGACGGGCGGGCCGGAGGCCGCACCACGCCAGCGCGCAACCCACCAGGACGGCAGGAACCCATCGGGCAACAGTAGGTACGGCGGTGGGAACGCTGAGGAAGCCCACCGCGCTCACCACCCACACCACGGCCCACGACGTGACCGGGATGGCCATAAGCCCGAATCCGATGGTGGCCTTTACGGTTGAAGACGAAGCGATAAGTAACAACGCGACCAGCGCTGCCAGTAGGCAACCGATGACGCCGGCCAGAAGACCTCCGAAGTAGAGCCCGGGCAGGCTTCCGGGCAAGAGCCCCTCCCTGAGTACCACGAATGACTGGATGGTGGCGGCGACGTGAACCACGAGGACTCCGGATAGGGCGCACCACGTGACGAGTCGACGGCGGGCGGGTGACCAGATGCGAACTGTAAGCCCGGCAACAGCCCCACCAACCGTGAGGAGGGCCAGGATGGTGGTCGCCTCATATTGACTCAGAGGCAGCAGGGCCGTCGGCATCAGATCTGGCATCACCTGCGTAGCCCACAGGTTCTGAAGAGGCAGAGTAGCACCAGTAATCCACCACGGTGCGAGTCCAAGAACGCCAGCCAGGAGTCCGATCAACCACCCCCACAGCGCGTCCCGGGCGGCCGTGTTCGATGGCTTCCCGGACGGGACAGAGTGCTGTGCAGTTTGCTCGGAGTGGCTCACGAGGCTCCTCGTTTGAGTCTGACATGGAGTGCCCGAGCCTATAGGAGGAGGGCCAACCGCCAATACTACACCGAGTGGACTAATCCGAAGGTTCAAACAACCAACCGCAGCGGCTTCTGCCCCAACTGCACCGTGATCTCCTGCCCCCAAGATGCCGTCAGCCGGTCATCTTCCATGCCGTCGCCGAACACCACCAGCTGATCGGATGCCACGGTAATCCGCAGCACCTCGCCGGCTTCGAGTACGCCTTCGGTCAGTGAGGCGCCCGTGACGGGGGAGGGCCATGCTTCGCGGACGAACCACGCGAGCCGCGGATCGGTCGGAGACGGGAGTACACGCCCACCGCGTTCCAGGGCGATCGACGCGCACCAGCCGGTGGCGCCGGTGCCCGTGGAAACAATAAGGCCCGACGACGATTGCCGCTCGGTTTGCCCGCCGGACTGGGTGAAACTGGGCGCCGTCACGGTGTACTTTGCCGACTGGTGTGAGGCGTGCCCGATGAAAACTTCGTTGAGCGCCGAAAGCTGCTGCCCGTCGTCGAGCGTTGCCGTCACTGTGGTGAGGTCCTGGCAGTGCAGCCGCCCAACGTCGCCAGTGGCCAAGAGTGCAGCGGCCGCGGCCGGTGTGTGACGGACCAGGACTCCGGGGTTGGCGCCGGGCTCCGGGTCGATCCCGATGACCGGCTGCCCGTTCAGGTACTTGGCGACGTTCGCCACCAGCCCGTCCTGCCCCACCACGGCGATGATGTCCTCCGCCGTGAGCAAGAAGCGGCTGAGGTCTGCGCGTTCCACTTCGGCCTGCCGCCAGTCGGACGGCACGGCAGCGCGGACGGTGGCCAAGGCCGCGGTGAGGTGATCATGCCGGTCCTGCACGTCCTGGATGCTGCGGCCTCGTGTGCTGAGGAAGAACTCGGCCTGGCCGCGGGTGGCGTGCCGGTCCAGGAGTTCCTGGAGTTCGGTCCGCCGGTGGACGATGACGATGCGCGGGGTGGCCATGACGATCCTTACTTGGTGAGCTCAGTTGTGGCTGGTTCCTTGAACAGCCCGGCAAGTGCTCCACTGAGCAGGTCCGGAGTGATGGTCAGGTTCCCGATGTTCGGCAGGCTTCCGGCAGCGTCCTTCAGGGCCAGGGCCAAAAGCGTGGCCTGTTCCATATTGCGGTAAACCTCCATAGTGGCGGCTTCGCGGGCGGCGGCTGCTTCGCCCACCAGGCGGATTTGGTTCGCCTCGGCTGCTGCGCCAATTCCTTGCCGTTCAGCAGAACCCTGCGCCTCAATCAATCCAGCGGCGGCCTTCTCTTCTGCGGCGCGGCGGGCGTTTGTGCCTTCTTGGGCCACCAGGTTCTCGCGGCGTACTGCGAGTTCGATCTGGCTGGCCATCTCGTTCTCGGAGATGGTGCGTTCGCGTTCGACGGCGACTGCCCGCCTCTCGTAAACAGCGCGGTCCGCTTCGGCTTGGAGTTGCTCACGAACGGGAGTCTGCAGGGCGCGCTCGACGTCGGCTTCGGGCCGGACGGCCAACACCTGCACGCCGAGGATTTCGATGCCCGTGGATTGCAGTCGGGCATCTGCCCGCAGGGCCTCCGTGAGGACCAGTCGGAGTTGGCTGACGCCGCGTTCGAGCGCCTCGGCGAGGGTGGTGGTGGCGATCTGGTCGATCGCGTGGCTTTGGCACAGCTGGCCGATGATCGTGGAGACCTGCTCACGTCCGGTGGACGGCGCCTTGCCCGCGGTTTGCAGTCCGAAGTCGAGCCGGGTGGAGACGGCCACGGGGTCGATGAATCGGTAGGTCACGTTGGCCTGAACACTGACGTCCTGGTGGTCGCGGGTGATGGCGTGGAAAAGGGTGGGCAGTTCCTGGTCGTCCACGGGAACCTCGCTCAGCACAGAGTTCGCAGGGCGGAAGAAGAAAGCCTGGCCCACGCCTTGGTGTTTGACGGCGCCCTTTTGCAGGTGGACGACGTAGCCGGTGGGGCTGCCGAGGAAGTGGCTGAGCCAGGGGTAGCGCTTGATGGTGGCCATGAGGTTCTCGCTTTCGCTATTTTCTCGTCAAGTTGACGATAACTACACACTAGGGCGCATTCAGCTTTATTGTCAACATGACGATAACTTCCTATGCTTGATACATGCCCGCATCCCATTTCGCCCCCGAGCGCTTTCCGGTGACGGTCGACGTCGTCGCCCTTACTGTGCGCAACGGTGAGCTGAATATCCTGCTCATTACCCGACTCATCGAGCCCTTCAAAGGAAAGCTGGCCCTCCCGGGTGGCTTCGTTCTGGCGGGCGAGGACCTGCTCGAAGCGGCGGGTCGGGAACTGGCGGAGGAGACCGGCGTCGAACATTTGCCCGGTCACCTTGAGCAGTTGGGAAGTTACGGCCCGAAGGGGCGCGACCCCCGCGGCGACGTCCTGACAGTCGCGCACCTGCTGCTCGCGCCCGACTTTCCTGTGCTGTCAGCGGGCAGCGACGCTGAACAGGCGGCCTGGTATCCGGTGCGGGAGGTCCTTGATGGGAGGCTCGAGCTGGCCTTCGACCATGCGCGCATCCTCGAGGACGCTTTGGAGCGGGCCAAGTCGAAGCTCGAATACTCGCCGCTGGGTGCTGCCTTCTGTGGCGACGAATTCACCATCGCCCAGCTTCGCGCCGTGTACGAGGCCGTGTGGGGGACCCGCCTGGACCCGCGTAACTTCCACCGGAAGGCGACGGGGACGCCCGGCTTCCTCGAGGATACCGGGCGGATGACAGCGGGCGACGCCGGGAGGCCGGCTGCGCTGTTCAGGCTCGCCCCCGCTGCGCGTCCGACGGCGGGCCAACCCACCCGCGCGGTGCTGAACCCGCCGCTGATGCGGCCGAGGTTGTTGTCAAGCTAGCAAGAACGAACCATCGCCCCACAACGATCATCGTTGGGTGCTAGCGCTTAGGGACTCATGCGACAGTCCGTTAATCAAGACATGCTTCGGTTGTCCCGTAAGGGATCCTTTGGCGGGCGTAGGTAGTCAGTCGAATCGGATGAAAGCTCTGACCGATCCTCCTTGGAATTCCTCGGTCTGGGTGTAGCCGAGCGCTTCATAGAACGCTTTCTGCTTCGGCTCGTCGTCGGTGATTAGGACTTTCTGACGCACGTGTGGGTACTGTTCGAGCGCTCGTTCAGCGAGGGCTCGTCCTATACCTCTTCTGTGATGCGACGGCCGGACAAGAACGTCCTGGAGGTAGCAAATGGAAGCACCATCGGAAATGACACGCGCTAGTCCAACCAGCGTCTGGCCGTCATGAGCGGCCACGAGTGTGGAAGATCCTTCCAGCGCCCGGACTAGAATGTCAGGGTCCTTCGTGTAGACATGCCATTCCACGGCACGGTACAGCTCAAGGACTTCGCTGAGCGGCAGGTCTTTGGTCTTCACTATGTTGATGGTGGTCATGCTCCATGCAAACACGCACCTTAGTCATTGGGGTGTCTTCGAGTTGCGTGCCCGTATACCGATCCTTCACCGGACGTCGCAACTCGGAGAGCTAAGTGGACTATTGGCCGGCATCTGCAACGCGGTTTCGCGCTTGCGCGAGCAGCTCGGTGTAATTTGCTTCGAAGGGCGCGACAACAACTGACTCAAGGTCAGATTGAATGTCCCAAAGGACCCGTTGCTCGGCCTGATGAGTAACCACGCGGGCCTTACCGTCGTTCAAATGACATAACCAATCGAACAACACCAGTGCTTGATCCTCGTCGAGTTAGATTTTCACCTGCTCCGGCATACCCAGGTCCCTTTTCCGACAGAACTTCGGTCCGTTAGTTTATCGCTGCCGTTGGCCCGCCGCCGGGAGTAAATCCGCTAGAGGATCCATACTCGGGGTTCACAGAGACCGGTGGACGGTCTCTGTTTACGGCCGCAACCACGCGCCAATCACGGCATTGACTAAGACTGCCTTTATGCTGGCGCCATAGTTGAAATGAAGAGGTGCCAACATGGCGAGAGCACCGTATGTGCCCAACGAATTACTTTCGCGGCTGGTGTGCGACCGGATGTATTCGGTCGAGTTTGTTCTGAACGACTACGTGCAGTTGCGATTCGACGGCACGTCTGACGGCGGTCCCGTCATCCTTAACTGCTACGTATGGCCTGTCGTCCAGGCAGCTGGCCGTTTGTGGCACGAGCAAGACCTCGGCTACGCGGATGCACTACGTCGCTTGACCCCCGGCGCAGTGATCTCGACAAGCGAAGCCACAGGTAGTGGCATACGCGTCGAGCTTGATACTGGAACGATAGTGATACATCCGGCGAGGGAAGATGTCTACGTCGAGATAGCTCACCTCATGGGATTCTCCGATCAAGCGTGGATGGTCTGGCGCCCAGGCGAGGAGAGCTTTGAGGACTTAGCCTGACTGTTTCTCATAGGATCCCTCACCGGGCACTTGCCTGCTCCTGAAAAGGCCGGCCTTCGCTGTGATGTACTCGATGTATGCCCGTCGTAGAGATCGATCGCCGTCAGGACCCCGCCGCCGTAGATCGGATCTTGCGCTCACTACCTGACTGGTTCGCCATTGAAGAAGCCGTCGTCAATTACGTCGAGAGCGCTTGGCGGCGGGACTCATTCCTCGCCATTATCGACGGCGAGGTGGTCGGTGTTGCCTTGGTGAACCGTCATTTTCCAGAATCCGCGGAACTGAGCTTGATCGCCGTGCAGGCAAATCACCGCAGCAAAGGAGTCGGCTCGGCCTTGGTCAACGCGGTCTCGACGTCGCTCGTTGTCGAGGGCTGCCAACTGCTTCAAGTCCATACTGTGGGTCCATCATTCGAGGACGACGCCTACGCGAAGAGCAGGGCTTTCTACCGTCGAGCCGGGTTTCTACCGCTACAAGAGTTTGAACGCATCGACTGGGATGGTCCCTCGCTTATCATGGTGAGGCCGCTCGCAAAACAGTCTGCCCGGTGAGGGATCGGCTACGGGCGGCCGTGAGTGCCGTTTCAGGATTGCGTGTAAGTTGTGCCCATGGTCGAACTTCGGGCATTCACCGATGCGGATATAAAAGCGCATAACGCTGGTGAGGACGACGAGACGGTTCGTTGGTTATCCGGGAGAGCTGGGACCGTCGATTCCACCCGCCAATACTTTGCGATGCTGGCTGAGAATGCGAGCCGCGGGACAGGTAAGCGCGGATTCGCGATATGGCTTGACGACCAGTTGGCTGGATATATCGATTTCGACCCCGAGATAGACGACTTGCCTGCCGCCGGCGATGTGAATATCTCCTACGCCGTTCATCCTTGGGCACGCCGTCGAGCTGTCGCGACGACTGCTGTCCTTCTAGTCTGCCGCTACATCGCGGACAACGACATTGGTGACCGGGCAATCATCCGCGCTGACCCGCAGAACGCTGCATCAATCGGTGTAGCGGAACGCTGCGGCTTCCGCTACACCGCAGACAGCGCCCCGATTACCGACCGGAGTCCGGACGGCTCGCCCGTCGTTTACCTGACCTACGCTCTCGATCTTCGCGGCAAGGCAGACGCCCGATAAGGGATCCGTTACCGTGCGCCGCTGCTTCTGCGAACGACTCCGCAACGGCGGTCGCCAGGTCGGTTCATCTCAGTCATCAGAAGCGACAATGACGTGGAGCGTGCCGAGAATCCGATCGATCACAATGTACTCGTGGAAACCCAGGCTGCCGGTGACGAAGCCGTAGTCATGTTCAGCTTCACGCGGGGGATTGTGCAGCTTCAGGACAGGACCTGAGTCCAAGAGTGAATAGATGGTTCCCAACCGTTGAATGGCATCGGCGGGTTGGGAGAATTCCGGGTCCGTCCAATCTTGGTCATTTGCCCAGACATCGATCTCGGCTCTCGCGGTTTCGGCCGTCGATGCCTCGAACAGACCCGGATGGATGGCATCAATCCTCCACCGCCCGTGGATGCCCCATGCGCGGACTTCCGTCGCCGGAGGAAAGGGGGATGCATAGTCGTGCTGATACCCGGGGCTCTGTATCAGGCTCTCGAGAATGGACTGGCTGTCCTGGCCCGGGTCGATGAGGAATGCGTCAGGGCGACCCACATAAAAGTACCGGGCCCTAGATGGACGGTGTCTTCTCCAACAAGAGGCAATGTCATTGCTCAAATGTATTTCAAGGTTCGGTGGCTGGGCCGTTGGCGGCGCGTGCACCAAGTAGATCGCCACTCGGCAACTATCTCGGTCTTGCCATAAGGCGATCCTCAAGAGGACGCTGGGCGTCCGATGGGCGCCGTTCAAGTTTGACGCGCACTCAGAGGTGCGGAGCTCAGGGGAAGTACTTGACTCGGTATCCTTAGGATCCAGTTATGACCTGCTGAAGGATGGATATGAGTTTATTCAGACGAGTGACCGCAGGGTTGGTGGTCGTGGCTTCACTCACGGCCTGCAGTCCTGAGCAGCCGCTCCCTGCTCCTACAGCAGCCGAAATCGGTGGAACATGGGTCAATGGCGAGACTCGCCTCACCCTGATGCAGGACAAAACCTTCAGGCTCGAGAAAGCTCCTAGCTATCTGGATCCCTTGGGTGACCAAGACTGGAAATCTGGCAATTCCGGTTCCTACAACTCCAGTGGGACGTGGGATTTGGGTCCTGGAATGCTGCGGCTAAGCGGGTCGAAAGTGACCTTTCCGCTCTATTTAGGCCAGTCGTCCTCCGAGCGAGTGCTTGAGTTCGGAATCGACCTCGCCGATGACGCCAGGTGCTTCCAGCTAGTGCGCGAGGGATCAGAAACGGTTCCTCTGGGGCCAAAAGACTGCATTACCTAGCCGAATAATTCGGAAGGATGGCAGCTCTAGGGTCACGTGGTGCCCCGGTGACGGTCGGCTAACGGACTGCAGATATGTTGTTGCAATGCGAAAGCGAAGCGGCGATGGCCGCGGAACAGGTGACAGTATCTTCATCGAACACGGTACGACCGATGCAGTGACAGCGTTCTTGTCCTCATGAGGAACGACATCGTATGCCCAAGGTGCGGGCAGGACTGGGTGAAACCGTACCGACTTGTAAAGACAGGCGAACTCTTTCAGCTATGTTGTGAATGCGACGCGGTTTGGTCCATCGGAATTGAACCCAATCTGACATCCTTTGGAACCTTCGATACTTTCATGGCAGTACGTGGTTTGTCGGAAGTAGGGGACGAAATCGAGGAGGTCCAGTGGCGCAGCGTGGAGGGGATGGCGTGAGCAACGCCGGGCAAATCAACGTCGAACTCAGCCAACACGAGGCATTGGTGCTCTTTGACTGGCTGGCCCGATTCAACGAGCGCAAGGATGTGGATTTGGCTGACCAAGCCGAGCGGCGTATCTTGTGGGACATTGAATGCTTGCTCGAATCGGTACTGATTCAGCCATTCTCAGAGGACTACGCCTTACTGCTGGCTGCGGCTCGAAGCCGGCTCGTGGGCCCGAGTCCATCGTGACATGAGTGCGGCAACAATAATGAGGAAGATCGCGCGAGAGCGATGGCGGGTGCTGGTGCGCTTGAGCGAGCACCTCCCTCCTTGTCTAGAAACGGATGCCCGGTGAAGGATCGGCGGATTCAGGCGGTTATTGCAACAGGAGTCCTTCGATCCTTTACGGGGCATCCTGACGACGGCGGTCGAGGTTAGGAGGGCCCAGGGGCCTACCAGATGTCCCAGACCACGCCTGCGAACCAGTCCGCTGTGTCCGACCGGGAGTTCTCGTCGCCCAGGGGTTCCAGAATGCACAAAAGTGCTCGGGCAAACTTTGGGCCTGGTTCGATGAGATGCGTGTGCAGCTCGAATTCGTTCAGATAGTTCCAGCAGCTGCCTTTGGCCCGCTCGAGAGCCTCCGGAGTTCCCTTTCCCATCGACCAGTACGATTCTGCTGTGGCCAAGACCGGCTGCAGCTCAAGAGGCGCCGCTATTTCTTTGATGTGGTGGAGCAGCACCAGCATCAAGCCTTTCCATCTGTCTGTTCCTTGGGCGGCCGCGACGTGCTCGCCAGCGGACTGTAGCTCCCGTGAAGTCATCGGCCTGTTCAGGTCGGGCATGCCATGGTCTGTTTGGCGGCCGGCGATCTTGTCCAGTTCTTCGTTGACGATCTCGGCGGCGCTGGGGTCTCCGTCGTAGTAGTCCTCCCAGAATCCGGGCACCAGCCAGCGTGGTGGTGCAAATTTGAGCACACCACCGTCACCGATTCTGGCCTCCCAGCTCTCTGGAATTGTTCTGTCGCTGGTCATAACCGCTCTGGAATCAACCCAAGCCATGCTTCTTTGATCGTCGGCCAATATTTGGATCTCCACCCGCCCGCTGGGGTACGCCAACAGGGAGGTCACCGTATATTCGGCGTCGAGTTTGAGCCAGCCGGTACCTTCGAAAGGCCGATCTGCATCCGGCTGGGAAATCTGTGTGCAGATGACTTTCATGAGTTTGACCGAGCCGCGGCTAGTTTCTTATGTGTGAGCGGGCTGGTCGGTTGGCACCCTATCCGCCACTGCCGTTCCGGTGCTGCTTCTTCCGGATCGCACTGGTCTCCTCTGAACGTCCCCCTGGGTAACGATTGCCTCGACATGCCGACAGTCTATGGCCGGCCAACCATGCGTCCGGTGAGGATCCTTTACCGGGCATCCTCAGGAAACAGACCTCGGACTGGCTCAGAACCCCTCCCCGCGTTGGTTGAGACACTTCACGGCGAGGCGACTAAACGACGCTCCTCCTGCGCGCAGAGCCTTGGTCGCCGTCATGAAACAGTCCGTAGACAGTCTCTTGGATTTGCTGGCGGATGCCTCGGGTATCGTCCAGAGAGAGACCGTCACAACATTCGCGGAGGAAGAACCATTAGTCAGCCATCAAACCACGTAGCCGCGCCACCTGGCTGGTACGCGGACCCAGCAGGAACGATGAGGCTTCAATGGTGGGACGGTGCCGCATGGACGGGGCAATTCTCCGACTTGCCCGCAGAAGGATTGAAAGACAGGCCCCTCCTGCCGCCAAGAACGCCCATATCCACCCCCTTTCTTTGGGCGCTGCTGTGGCTACCTGCGCTGTTGCTCATTCTGGACATCGCGGTGAAGTCTTTTCATGGCTACGCCATCGGACCCGACGGAGCCCAGCTCACTGATCCCGACCTCGAGCTCAGCCTTGGCGATCTCATCGTTGGCGGTGTCGGACTGCCCGTGTACGCGGCCAATGTCGTGATGGCCCACTTGGACTGGCGCAGACTCAAACGCCTCGGCGTCGTGCGCCCCTTTCACTGGGCCTGGGGATTTCTCTCAACCATCTACGTCATCGGGAGGACCGTGGTCGTCCGCAAAGTAGTACCTGGCAGTTCCATCGCGCCGATCGTGATAACCATTGGCCTGAGCATAGTAAGCATGGCCACCAACTACAGCTGAGCCCCATAGCAAGTACCTGTCAAAATCGGTCACACACACCCGCACAGGCAGCGCATTTGCAGTCGAGTTTTTGATGCACACTTACGCGTCCTCCCGACGTGATAATCAGGCACTCTTTGCTGGACTCAGTAAGGATCGCGGTTGAGCATCGGTTATAGACGCGGCTGCAACACCTAGCGACCCCAGACCGCCGCCACGAAGCGATCCACAGGTGCCTGGGTAGTGCCGCCACGGCGTCAGGAAGGGTGCTTTTGCATCAAGGTCCCGCCGGCGAATCCCTCAGTGGTCCTTGACCCGACTTGCAAGGTCCCACCAAAGCGATGTCCCGGTGAAGGATCCTTCACCGGGCGTCCGGCATCGCGCAGGACCACCTACGGGCGTGGCACGACGAGAGCTGCCGGACCAAACCGGGGCTAAGACGGGCACCCCGACGGGAGCCGCTCGGGGCTAAGCGCGCACCATGAAGCCTCGCGGGTTACTTCTAGTCGGACTTGGCGTCGGTGCTGCGGTTGTGGCCTTGGCACTCCTGCTGTTTAGCCGGCCAGGGAGCGGGGTGTGCCCGGCCATGGGATACGCGTACGTCGGCCCAGTGGAGCTCCAGTTTTCCCATGAACCCACGTCGGTCGCAGCCTGCTTCGAGGAAGACTGCACTCCAGCGCCGGTGGCTAAGAGCCTTGATGGCAAGTGGATGGTGCCCCAGTCAGCGCCTTACTTTATCCAACCCGCCAGCGCGAGGACGGTCTACGTTGAAGCCGTGCTCTCTTCGGGTTCCCGCGCTGCCCGCACATTTCCTATCGAAACGGAGTCCACCGGGGAATATCCCTATGGCCGCGAGTGCGGAGGCCCGTTTAGGTTCCTGCCAGTTAAGGTACCGATCGGCTGAGCCAATCGCGTGCAACAAGACGGTGGCCTAACGGACGATTCAGCGACCGATTGGGGATCCCTGACCGGGACAGCGCTAAGGGTCAGTCGTCGGTGCTTTTGCGAAGTAACGTCGTGCCATCCGAGACCGGCGCCACTCGGATAGATGCAGCGTGGAGATCAATTTCGCCGAGGCCTCCTTCGACGGTGTAGTGATTTCCCTCAATGATGAGGGAATCGATATTGCCGTAGTCGACCGACCCGTCAGGGTCGCGCGAAGGCCGGGAACCGAGCTGACCCGTCCAATTCAAATCTGTTACACCATCGAACACCAGCACCCCATTGCGGTAGCAGTACTGCTCGCCGGGCCGCGGCGGGGAATAAGACGGGTGTTCCTCGGTCAGTACGAACTCCACGGTAATGACTAGTTGGCCCGGGGTTGAACTGACGCCCAGGACCCAGCTGTCTTCCAGATAGAAGTCCCTAAGAACTTCATGTTTAAAGTACTTTCCCAAAGGTGGCTTTCCTATCTGCCCATGCACAGGTGAATTCCACGGTGCGGTCAACTGTATCGCCGGGTCTAAAGCAGCACCCACCTAAGCTGGGGCCCACTTGGACAATGCGAGTGTTCGACCAGTTACTGCCCGGAGAAAAATGCGAGACCGCGCCGTCTACACGCACACCCAGCAGTAGAGCCTCTCCCCGGAAGCTTTGGACCGTCTGGCCAGGCCGGCCAAATCCTTTAGGAAGCCGGCAAGAAGCGCCGGGTCAGCGGCGTTCCAGAACTCCTCGGTCTCCGACCATGGGATCGCCACCTGCTCAAGGGCTGAGTCGGAAGCCGTGGCCAACGCCGTGGAAAGGGGCTCCGTGAGGGTCAGTACAAGACGCTCTCCACCATCCCGATCCGCGAGGGCGTGGCCGCTCCGGGGATCGTCCATGACATCGTCAAAAGACCGCCCAGTGAGCAGCTCTTCTAGCGTTCCCAGCTGCACGACCGGATCAATACCGTTGCCGGATACCGTGTCAAAAACGGCCGCATCGGGGTAAGCCACGGTCGCCGGCGCCGTCGGTTGGCGTTTGCGGCCGAAGATGCCTCGCCGGGGCTCAACTGACGGAGCGATCATCGCCTGGGATCCAGGACCTCCGACACGATCGATCACCGAGGCTGCTTCCTCATCGGAGGCAGCAGAGAAGTAGTCAAAAAGAACGCCCATAATCAGCATTCTCCACTACGTGCGGCCGCATGACGCCGCGGCGTCTACTTCTCGTTGGCAATCCCGTAGGTGACTGAGTGGGGAAGACAAAGAAGTCCGGACCAAGTGCGCCTAGTGGTGAACTACGGCCAACTTCATAAATCACCTGCCCGCGAGCCCATCCCTCACCGGACGCTTTGGTGCCCGTTCGGCCGCCGGCTTCATTCCCCGCAGACAGGTATGGTGCTCGCATGGCACAAATTATCGTTTACGGGCATCGAGGGACACTTGGCCCTCGGCGGGCGACGTTGAAGACTGCGATTCACGGTGCGGTCATGGCAGCTTTGGAGTATCCGGCAGACAAGGCTTTCAGCGCTTTATCCTGCTGGACGATGAGGACTTCGTTCATCCTGAGGATCGCGGTGCCGACTACACAATTATTGAGATCTCCATGTTCGAGGGGCGCTCTGATGATGCCAAACGTGCGTTGATCGCAGAGCTTTTCCATCGCATCGAGGCGGAAGCCGGGATCGCGCCGCACAGTCTTGAGATCACGATTACCGAGACTCCCAAGGTGAACTGGGGCATCAGAGGATTGAACGCCGCTGACCTCGCTCTTGGCTACAAAGTAGAGGTCTGACCGGCAGCATCGTGAACGATAACGGATCGGCTTACGGGCATAACTGAACATTGCTCGCCATGGATGACACCACTTGATCAGCGGACTCCTCTGGGGAAGGTTAGCTTGTGCTGGGCTATTTTCAGGCTCGTAGCTGTTGTCAATAGACTGGCGGAGTCCGACGCTCGTGCGAATCGACACGTTGGCTTGGACTAAATCAGAAACCGAATTGGGGATCCACCGTTTTGCCTGCTGAAAACCCGAAAATCACTGTTGTTGTTCCGACCTACAATGAGCGGGAGAATCTTCCTGTCCTTCTCTCCCAACTTGGCTCATTGGAGATTCCGAACCATGTGCTCGTTGTGGACGATAGCTCTCCTGATGGAACCGGACAGGTCGCTGACCGGTTGGCAGTAGATTCCGGCGGGACGATAACAGTCTTGCACCGGAAAGAAAAAGATGGGCTGGGCAGGGCTTACGTGGCCGGTATGACTCTTGCTTTGTCGGAGACCGCGGACATCATCATTCAAATGGATGCGGATCTTTCCCACCCGGTGTCGGTGATCCCAACGATGGTCGAACGGATTCATGCCCACGGTGCTGAACTGGTGATCGGATCGCACTACGTTACTGGCGGCTCCACGGCCGCGGAATGGCCGTGGCACCGCAAAGCGCTCTCTACCTGGGCGAACTTCTACGTAGGAGTGATTCTCGGCCTGAAAGTTAAGGATGCAACAGCGGGCTTCAAGGCCTGGACGGCTTCATCCCTGAGCCGCATTGACGTCGCATCAATCAAGAGTGACGGCTATTCCTTCCAGGTCGAGATGAATTACAGGGCAGCCCAGCAAGGCTTGGTAATTACCGAAGTGCCCATTCGCTTCGAAGAGCGCGTGGAAGGGGCATCCAAGATGGACCTCCGTGAGCAGCTCGAGTCGGCCCTCACACCCTGGAAGCTACGCTCTCAAAAGAAGAATTAGTTCTCAAACCCTCGCTGGTGGCTTCAGTAACGCTGTTCCAGGAGCACTATTTGATTCCCTGGCCTTTCAGGCTGAGGGATCAGGCTGCGGGCGGAGATCTGAGCTGGCAGACGCCTATCAACTCACCTGCATTCCACCTTTGAAGTGGCTTCGATGATTCTTGTGGGTGCGTCCGGGAATCCTGCATCAGACAAGCCGGCTCTTACCTCAGCTCTTACCGCCTCAACGTAAGCGTAGCCTTCAAGTGAGGTCTCGGTGATCTCTCGGTGGCCTGATCGCGACTCAAGGATCGTCGTTTTCCAAGCATTCAGTTCAGAGGGATCGACAGTGGCGGCCGCAAGGGCTCGGGCAGCTGCGTCGGAGGCGGCCGCAGGCACGTCGACATCCTGCGGTTCAAGCCACCATTGAGCACTGCACGTTCCTCCTTGCACGGTAAATGTTTCTTCCCGATCAGGGTCTCCGCGCCCTACCCCGCACGCGCAGTTCGTCGTCACGATTATTAAAGCAAGAAGACTGATCCACGATTTCCTCCCCATGAAAACCAGCCTACGGCCAATGAGTGCAGCTGGGGATCAGCTAGTAGCCTGCCCGGAGGGGCCCGGTAAGGGATCGCTCAACGGACGAACATATTCGGCTTGAGCTAGATTCACTTGGGAGTCCGTTGGGTCTTCTGCCGGAGGGTTTCTTTGTGACTGTCGGGAGAGGGGGGCTACACACTTCCTGTTTCACTTGGTAGCCATTCAGGGTGGGCTGTTTCCAAGGCTTCTCGTGCTTCGAGCGTGGGGGCGATGATGTCTACTCCGCCGTCATAGGGAGCATAGACCCAGGTCATAGCGGGGTCGGTGACAATGAATTTCGCGACGTCCTCGGCAGCTTGTTCGAGAAGTCCAGTGAGTTGTCCGACCGTGTCGTATGACGAGACCCAGAAGTAAGTTTCGGGGGCTTTCTGCCCGGGAACGTCGCCGTGGAGGTGGTTGTCCAAGTGAACCCTCCAGGGCCATGAGCCGGGCATGTGCTTCTTTGTCCAGCCGCTGTGAATGTCGTTTGTGTCGTAGTCCTGGCCGATGACTCGGATCCGGGTTGAACCCGAGATGGCCAGCAAGTCATTGAGAAGAGTTTGGTGGCGGTGCAGCACCTCGTCCCGCTCTTCGCTATTTTCGGCGTAACGCTTGGCCCGTGGCAGGCTGTGGAACCTGAGCCACAGACCGGGCTCATGGTCCCTGAGGCTGCTTCCACTGGGTTCGCAACCTGGCCATGCGGACTCCCACTGGTCTGTGAGTTCCTTCGCCCGCGGGCTGTTCTCGCCGTTTTTGAAGTTCCCGCCTTGGCGCCATAAGCGGCGCCAGTGGCTGATAAAGATCCACTTGATGCTGTATCCGCGCAAGACTCGATGAAGGAAGAGCGTCTTCACTCTCAACAGCATCGTTTCCCTCTTCTTGTTCTCGTCGGTCATTACCGGATCATCACACATGCGTGCCGCTGAATACGAAACGCTAGCTTCCCGCTGGACGGGGAGCGCTGAGTCACCTCGACGGTGTCCGGTAAGGGATCCTTTACCGGGCGCATTATGTGCAGCGGGGATTCACGAGGGTGCGGGGCAGGTGCCATCAGTGCATGGGCCATTGCTAGGTTTCTGCGTCGCGAATGATCTGTTCAAGGTATGCAACATGGGAGAGGAAGGCTTTTCGGCCCGTCTCCGTCAGTGAGGCCCAGCCGTGTGGGCGGGTGTCGACCGTGCGTGAGGAGAGTTGTATGTAGCCGGCTTCCTCTAGTCGTTTGAGGTGTTTGCTGAGAACTGAGGGGCTTATGTCCAGGCTGTCACGCAGGAGTTGGTATTCGGTGTCGCCGAGCCGGTGCAGGAGGCTGCAGATTCGCAGGCGGTATGGGCTGTGAATTAAGTCGTCCGAGGCTGGCAGCGGATGTTCTGGGAAAGGCATTATCGATTCTCGCGGATCGAAGTGGCGAGTGCATTCTCCATTCGGGCGCTTGACCATAGGCATGCGGCGCCTGCGAGAACGGATGTGAGCCAGAGTACCCATTCCTCTTTTGTGATGGTGAAGAGGAGGATGCCGGCTGCCCCGAATACGAGTACGGCTGCCGTTTGGAGCAGCCCCCATCGAAGGGCCGGGCTGTCGGCCCAGGGATCGGCTTGGGTCTTGGTTACCCAGGGGCGGATAAGGCCTAGTCCTACCGCAGCTGCGGCGCTGATGGAAATGACCAGGATGAACGCGCCGCCTTCCAATCCGAAAGCCCGGATAAATGCAACCACCGCCAGTGCGAACCCGAAGCGGTACCAGAAGGGAGCACGGGCTCTGTGGGCGATCCTCGATGTGTCCTGCCGGAGCGTTTCAAGGGCTTTGCGAGCTGCGGTTGCCTCAGTTTCCCCGCTATGATTTTCCATATTGGAAAACTATCGATTTCCAACCGGGAAAGTCAAGGTCCGATGAGCGGGTTGAGCTGATTTCAGCGTCCCGCAGCCGGTCGTCCACCAGGCGTGCTAGCGCCCGCTTGGGGATCCTTTACCGTGCAGCCTTTCCCTATAGGAAGGAGTGCTCGCTCGGGAACACCCGTACCTGCCTTCGATCTGCAGGGTCTTCCTCATTGGAGTGGCCACATACCGGTCACAATTGGCTAGGGTCATGAGATACTTCGAGCCTCAGCCAGCAGTAATGCGTAGACCTCTGAGCATGGCTGAATCAGTACCCGATTCGAGCCCTCCGCGCTGCGTCACTGGACCTCTTCGATTTCGTCCTCTACTTCCGATAGACCACGTACTGCCATGAAAGTGTCGAAGGTTCCAAGGGATGTCATATTGGGTTCGATTCCGATTGACCAAACCGCATCGCACTCATCACAGAGTTGAAAGGGTTCGCCTGTTTTTACGAGTCTGTACAATTTGACCCAGTCCTGCCCGCAATTTGGGCAAACGATCTCGTCCCTCATGAGGACGAGAACGCTGTCATTGCACCGATCGTCCAGCGTTTGATGAGGACCCCGTCCTCTATTCCGCGGCCATCGCCGCTTCGCATTAGCATTGCAACAACATACCTGCAGCAGGCGCTGCCCCAGTTGGCGCCATCCTCGTTGACCAGATTCTGTCCCACTGCTTAGAGAGTGTGCGAGTGATTCCCGGGCAGAGCACGGAGGGTTGGTGATGAGATGGCAACTATGAGACTTACCTACGCGAACTTA
This sequence comes from Paenarthrobacter sp. OM7, assembly GCF_029873575.1. Taxonomy (NCBI): domain Bacteria; kingdom Bacillati; phylum Actinomycetota; class Actinomycetes; order Micrococcales; family Micrococcaceae; genus Paenarthrobacter; species Paenarthrobacter sp. OM7. Next base: position 3,823,763 of record NZ_CP123579.1, on the reverse strand, counting down.
GACTCTGACAACATCGGAGGAACGAGCCAAGCTGACTACTTGGTCGGTCTTGATGCCGATCTCACTGTCTCGGTAGGGCCTGCGCTACTCTATCGGGAGCCAGCCTTTCCCATAGTCGAACTCGCTCGCAGCTTGTTTCTCTGGCTCAACGACGCGAACCGAGGCGACTTCATGTTTGACTCGATGTCCTTTGAAGAAGTTGGCGCGGTTGCACTGACGCGTGGGTCGTCAGGATGGCTGGTCGGGTCAGTATTCAGCCCCGATGTGATCAGCAATCCACTCGATTGGGCGGAAGTTGAGAGCGGCTGCAGAGAGTTCCTCAGTCAAATCGAATTCGACCTCCTATCGCTGGGGCTCGACCCTGGTGAGGTAATTCATCGTTGAGTCAGCTTCTTCACCGGACTCGAGAGCATGCCCGTTGCAGGATCCTCTACCGCCCGACCAGCAGGGCCCTGAGCGCCTCCACCGTAGCCGTCAGCTCTTCGCCGGGATCCAGGTCGAACTCACCCTTCGCAGACCAAGGATCCAGCCGCTGGAATTCGTTCAGCTCGATGGAGAAATGAATGTGACCGACGTGCTTCGCGACGAGTCGGAAATCTCCCTCCGGAGAAGTGAACAGTTTGTCGCCATCCCAACCCCGCCAACTGGCTTCGATCTCCTCGAAAAAGGAAAGAAGACGCGACCACCCATCGAGGTCGTAGACCCGTTTGCGGGCGCAGAGCCCGTCGAAGTTCGCTGTGATCAAGAGGTAATCGGAACTCTCCCGAGAACTAGGTTCCCCTGGCTCTGTACGGAGGTGGAGCGTCCCCTTGTGACCGATGAGTACCTCGTTCATCGAAAGGTTGCCGGTTGAGAAGTCATGCGCAGGACGGGCTGTTCGAAGCCCGCCAAGTCGCCGGCCCAGAGGTCGTCTGCCCTGTAGGTCACGAAGCGGAAGGCAGCGGAGGGGTACTCTTCGTCGGGACCGTAATCGACGGACATCCAGGTGTCGATCCGGACGTCCCCCAGGTCAGCGGCAGCTGAGGCGACGCCTCGCCCCAGCATGATGCCCTGGGCGAGGCAGCGGGCCGCCCATTCGCTCGTGCCCACGAAGGCCAGCCAAGCAGCAGACCTATCCGCGCCGGCGATCAGCCAATCCAGCGGAAGCTTGTTAATGTAGCCCTCGAATCCGGTGGGACCACCGAGACTTGCCACGCTCGACTGCCGAATATTGTGCAGTTGCGATACGAAAAGCAGACACCCATCCCGAATCGTCAGTCCCTCGTCTAGTTCAGCCTGTATCCGGGGATCCAGGCTGCCTGCCTCTACGAAGGGATGCGCTAAAAGACGAAGGGGTCGCATGGCCTCATTCATCGACTCGATTATCACATAGCCATAGTGCCATTGCCCGAAGCGGAACCGACCAACTAAGACCGTTGCTGCATGTCCGTGAGCCGATCCTTTACCGGACGGCGCTCCCCCGGATGCGATGGCCCGGTTTCGTCTTTGCAGTCCCGCCTTCCGTATTTCACACTGGTCTAATGCACTCATCGTGGACCCGGGTACTTGGGCTTGGGCAACACTCATGGCTAGGTCTCGTTGGACACGTCCTCTTCATCGGTGATGAAACGCGGCCTAAAAGGCAGCTCGATCTGGAGAACCCGATTGGGCTACTTCCGTGTCTGGAACGTCCTTACGAGGAAGTCCGAGCAGAACTTGAGGCGCGCGAGCTTGAGCTGTCCATGGTGCCCGGGACACTGCTTTCAAAAGTTCCGCTGGCAACGATTCCGACGACAGCGGTGGCGACTCAGATGGACTATTGGACATCCCTCTCCGTGCCCTGGCTGGCTTCACTTCCCGCCAGCGACGTCGACGACAACGTCATCATTGCCATCGAAGAAGCGCCTTGGGCCAGCCAGGCGAGCAGGCATGGCGCCCGTAGACTTCAGCGGAGTAGGACTAGAACCTAGTCAAGGTGGCCTGAGAATCCTTCATGGCCTGCACACGAGCGAAAGTGTATCCTTCTGCGTTCGTCTGGGTACTCTCACTTGTATGGAAGCTCTGTATCAACCGAATGCAACAGGCTTCGAAGCCTTGGACGAACTCGACCACGTCGACTGGAACCGGCTGCAGCACGCGTACGGAATAGGGGTCGTTTCCCTGGAAGGCTCCAATGCGTCACTTAGCATTGCCGGCGACGTAGCGCGATCATTAGCGGCGCTTCGAGACGACCCTTCTATCGCAATCGGTGATGGGCTCTACTCCAACGTCTGCCACCAGGGAACGGTCTATGAAGCAACCGCCTTTGCAGTTCCCTTTATCGCAGCAGTTGCCGCTGGTGATGTCCCAGACTCGATCCGCATACCCTTGCTGACGCTCTTGGGGGACATCTCTATCGGAGGAAGCTACGTGGCTCCTCACGGGTCTCACTCGGGTGCTTACGGAGATCAGGTTGGTGTCCTCGTCACTGAATCGCTCGCCACTTCCCTGAGACGCTTCACAGCGTTCCGAACGCCCGAGCTCGTGGCACTGGTCCAAGCGATCCGGTCGCTTCTTGATCACTCAACCGACACACACCGCGAGGCGGTTGAGTCCGCAGTCGACTCTGCACTCACGCTCGCTCAGCAGTAGAAGCGGCGCCCGTTAGCCGGTCCTCCACCGGCCACTCTTCACTCCTGAGAAGCTCCGAGCCAATTCCCCGTAACTCCCTGGGGCCTCGGATTCCCGTAAGACCCGCCCGCAAAATTGCCCGGTGAAGGGGCCCTAAACGCTACACGTCCACTGTGAAAGTAGAGGTGCTCCTCGAGCTGGCCCTCTACCGTGTATGTTCATCGAAACTGTTGCCACGATGGTGGTAAACCACCTGCCGTCATCTGTCCTTTAGTGTGCTGGCGTGGGCGAGGACGGACGCGGCTGTGGACTCCGGGTCCGGCGTGGAGATCAGCCAGGTGCGGCCGGGGGTCTCCAAGACGATTGCCGGGCCGCCGACCAGTAGCCCCCACGTCCGCTGGCCCAAGTACCGGACGCCGAAGCCTTCGGTCATTGAACTGGACGGCGCCGGGGAGGCATCGACGACGTCCTCCAGCGGGATCGCCCTCGAATAGAACGGCCGGCATCTGACGGTCAGGCTCTGCTCCGTGGCTTCAACGGTCACCCTGATGCGGAGTACCGAAACTGTCAGGAGCGCAATGACCGCCACCAGCCCTGCGCTGATCAGCAGTACACCGCTGGGAATGGAGGTCACAACGATGAATATGCACAGCATGCCCACCACGCTTGCGATGACCTTCTGGGAGCCGCGACTGATCCGGGCCTCTGAAATCAGCGTTGATGTCCCGTTCACAGTTCACGCACCAGTGCCCGCGCACGGGATAGAAAGTGCTCGCGCACTTCAGGATCCGGGGCAACGGTGTCGAAGACTCCCGCGAGCATCACCGCAGCGTCAAGAGTGTAGATGGGCCAGGACGGGCTTCCGACGTCGATGCTCCCGCCACCTTTGGAGTAGCCGTTCAGGAAGGCCGTATAGTCGATGCCGTTTTCCCTGATGACGGAGTACTCACTGATCCTTGCGATCTCCAGATCTGGAGGTGCTGCGAGGGTGTTGCTCCAGTCGAAGATCGCAAGCGGCTGACCGCTGCGGACCCTGACGTTTTGGCGTCGAAGGTCCATATGCATGAGGCGGGGCTCGCTGGAGTTGCGTTCGAGCGTTGCCTGCAGTGTTGCTGAGGGAGGCAGGTTGGGGAGCGAATGGCGGATCCGAAGACGCGAGTATCGTTCCTCCAGCCGGTCTACGAGCCGGGCATCCCAAGGCCTTCCTGCTTGGGCAACCAAAGGAAGGCCGGGAACTGGCAGACGGTGCATAGAGGCGATAACTGATCCAAGTGCCGAGCAATCCAGATCGGAACCGTCGTCGTCGATGACCTCCAGAACTAGGACTGGGAAGCCGTCCTGCATCACAAGATCAATGGCGACGCTGGGGATGCCGTTGTCCGAAGCCCAGCGCGCCAACATCATTTCCTGACGTTGTAGGGTCTCGGCTGAGACACCCCTGTTGTTCGCCGTGTTGAATTCACTCGAACGGGGAATCCGGTAGCCCTCACGAACTAAGCCACCGGCGGCTTCATAAAAGAGGAACTCGGTTCCGGCTCCTGCCAGAGTCACTGAACCGGCACCCCGGCGGGCGGCGACTGCCAAGGCGATGTCCGCCGTCGTGCGTTCAGCGGACTGACTCAAGGATGCCCTTGACCCGGAGTGGAGGCGTTATCGGGTGATTGAGTCATAGGGGTTCCCCGCCGTATCCGAATGCCACCGGTCAACAAAAACGGCGAGGGCGGCCACAACACCACCCAATGCCAAAGATGGGAGCGGACCCAACGTCGATAAAAGAACGGCGTAGGTCCCGAATCCGAACACGATGATCAGCAGGCTACGTCTGATTTTGGCACTCATCAATTCCCCCCAAGGAACGCCGTAGTTGGCATGGGGCGAGCCTATCCGTCGTGAGCCGGGGAGCAAGTCAAGCCGTGGCTTGGTGGGGTCGGGGTAGGGCCGCTTTCCGGCCCGCAGCGATCACCCGGTTCAGTTGGGCCAAAACCTGCTCCGGATTCCCGCCGGCGTCCACCACCTCAAAGTCGTCAAACTCGGGCAGCGAACGGTATGCGGCGCGGAAAGCCTCAAGGTCAGCCAGTGTTTCGTTGTCAGTCCCGCGTGCCGTGACCCGTTGGTGGGCGAGACGGGGGTCGACGTCGAAATGGACTGAGAGGTCCGGCGCTGGGAGCTTTCCCAGCAGCCACGGAAGCAGCCGGCCGCGGCCTAAACCATTGGCCTGACGCAGTGCGAGCTGGCAGTGCAGGTGACGGTCCATCACCACCAGGCCGTCGAACTTGTGGGCGCGGGCATGGTTGAGAAGCACGTTGAACAACCTGACGCCGGTTTCAATGACGTCGGCTAGCCGCGGTGGCAATTTCCAGCCAAACCGCTCGGACACCAGCGACATACGGCGCCGGGCGGCGTGGTTGCTGAGCAGCAGCGCATTCCGCCCCTCGGCGCGGGCAGAATCGACCAAGGCGCGGGCCGCCGTCGTTTTTCCCGAACCGTCAATTCCAGTCAGAACAATGAGCATGAGGCCTCCCCTCGTCTCCTTACCAACGAAGGGAGGTGCCGTCTTGTGCCGTGATGCGGCGTGAGTCAGCCCACAGGCCGCCACGTGAACCGGGGCTGCTCGCGGTCCAGGAACGCTTTGATGCCGATCTCCATGTCCGGGCTGTCCGGCATCGCCGACCACGCCGCCGCCCACTCCTGGTCAATGACCGCCAGGCCGGAACCGGCGTCAGTCAAGTCCATCAGCCGCTTCATCGAATGCATGGAGAACTGCGAACGGCTCCGGAGCGTATTGATCAGTGCTGCGCACTTCTCCTCAAAGAACTCGGAAGGCACGACGTCGGCCACCAGGCCGAGCGCGCGGGCTTCAGTGGCGCTGAACGTCTGTCCGGTGAGGAGGATGTACTTGGCGTTGGCATGACCCACCAGGCGGACAAGCCTTTCGATGCCCGGTCGCGGGTAGATGATACCGATCTTGGCCGGCGTCAGTCCGATGACTGCCCGTTCGTTGGCGATGATGAAGTCGCAGGCGGAAGCGATCTGCCAGCCGCCACCCATGCAGGCGCCATCGACCAGCGCCACCGCGGGCTTGGCGAGGGAAGCGATGGCAGAGTCTGCGGCGCTGAGGTGATCTACCGTGGAACCGTCCTCTTGCAGATCGATCAGGACGGAAGCGAGTTCGCTGATGGCGGCCCCGGCACAGAACGTGTTCCCGGCGCCGCGCAGCACCACCACGGCAACGTCAGGATCGGCGTCCAACTGCGGCATCAGTTCCTGGATCTCCAGGCACATGGCCCGGGTCAGGGCATTCCGCTGGGCAAGGTTGCAGATTTCCACCGTTGCCACGCCGTCAGATATCGCGACGGCGATGCCGCCGGCACGGGAAACCTCGGGACGGGCAGTGTCTGCCGGGGATACTACGGTCATCGCTGCGCTCCCATAGTTTCCGGAACCAGGACGGAAGCCGGCACGCAGAGGAGGCGACCCTCGCGCTCAAGCCGGGTGACGTCGTCGTGCGTCATTCCACGTTCCATGAGTATTTGGGCGGTGTGCTCGCCGAGCAGCGGCGGGGGAGCCAGGATTTCGCTGGCCTCGCCGTCCAGGCTGAGCGGGCCGCGGAGCAGGGGGAGTTCGGACCCATCACGACGCCTGCTGTGCTGGACGAGTCCCAGGGCGGCGACCTGGTCCGAGGCCAGTGCCTGGATGTAGTTGTAGATGGGGCCGCACGGGATCCCGGCCGCGCTGATCAGCGGAACCCATTCGGCTGCCGGCTTCGCGGACAGGGCAGCTTCAATGAGCTCCGTCAACTGATCCCTGTTGGCCGAGCGGTCCGCGCCGGTGACGAAACGGGGATCCTCCACGGCGGTGGGCATCCCGAGCAGTCCACAGAACGCGCGCCATTGTTTGTCGCTTCCCACGGCGATGTTGATGGATTCCGTGGCCGTGGCAAACATGCCGTAGGGGGCGATGACTGGGTGGTTGTTGCCCTGCGGTGTGGGTGCTTCACCGAGACTGAGCGCCTTCTGCCCCTGGAATGCGGACAGATTCAGGGCCGTCTCCAGCAGGGAGGTGGACACGCGGCCGGGGCGCTCGCCATTCCGGGACCCCAGGAGCGCTGACACAATTCCGAAGGCGCAGATCATCCCGGAGGTGATGTCCACGATCGGTATGCCGACCCGGTAGGCCTCGCCGGGGCCGGAACCTGGGCCAGGCCCCGTGACGGACATCAGCCCTGACATTCCCTGGATGACCTGGTCCAGTCCGGCGTCGTCCTTGAGGGGGCCTGTGTTGCCGAACCCAGTGACGGATCCCACCACGAGCCCCGGGTTCAGCTCTTCAAGCCGGGATGCTGTGAAGCCCATTTTTTCCAAAGTGCCGGGCTTGAAGTTTTCCACCAGGACATCCGCGTCGGCAATCAAACCGGAGAGAATTTCACGACCTTCCACTGAATAGAAGTCCAAGCACACGGAGGCTTTGTTGCGGTTGACGGAGTCGAAATAGAGGCTGTGACCATCCTGGAACGGCGGCCATTGGCGGGCTGTGTCGCCACCATTGACGCTTTCGACTTTGATGATCCGGGCGCCCATGTCGGCAAGGAGCGCGGTGCAATAGGGGCCGGCGAGGGCCCGGCTGAGGTCGATCACGGTGATTCCGCGGAGTGGTTTGAGCATGATTGCTGTCCTAACTTTGAGACGGTTTTAGAGGCTGGATGGCAGCACCAGGGCGCCAACCAGCAAGAGCGGCCCGGCCACCACCATGGACAAGCCCCAACGGGTGAGGAACCTGGTGATGCGGGGGCGTTCATCGGCGTCGACGGTGGCCACGAACGTGGCGCCGACGGTAGAGAACGGAGAGACGTCAACAATGGACGAACACACGGCAAGGGCGGCGATAACCGCCCATCCGGCGACGTCCCCGGAGGCCACCAGCGGAAGCGCCAGCGGAACCAGCGCAGCGAGCATCCCGGTGGTGGAGGCGAAGGCGGAAATGAGGGCGCCGATAGCGCAGATCACCAGCGCGGCCAGTAAGGGAGTCCCGACGGCGCCGGCTGCTTCGCCGAGCAACGCGACGGCTCCCATGGTCTGAAGCACTCCGACGAACGTGATGATCCCGCCTACCAGCAGGACGGTGGACCAGTCGATTTTGGCTACGGCCGATTTCCCGGATTGTGGGTCGCACAGCGTGAGGACCGAGGCGAACGCGAAGCACAGGACACCAATGTCCGGGCTGGCGCCGAGGACGGACATCAGGATGACGGTGGCAACCAATCCGGCCATGCAGAGCACGGTGACGATCTGGTTGCGGTCCAGCCGCGAAGGCTGCGGCGCGGGGGCCCGTTCGTCGAGGACCTGAACGGCCTGTTCGGCGGCCTTCTTGCCCCGCGCAATGGTGCCTTCGCGTTCAAAAGGGTGCGACGGCGTCGGGCGGCTTGCGCTGAAGCGCGGCACGTTGGTGCCGAAACCGTCAGCCGTGCGGGTGTTGAGCAGCTTGAAACCGCCGAAGAGCACGTAGGCGGCCCCCAGCAGCAGGATGTTGGTGCCCAGGGCCACACCAAAAAGGACCAGGGGATCCAGATCGATTCCGGCGGCCCTCGCGGTGCCGTAGGTGACGATGCCGAACAGGCTGGTGGGTGCGAATCCGCCCGCGCTGAGCCCCGATCCGATGGCCAACCCCATGAGCATGCGGTCGATGCCGTACCGCTTGGCCAGGGGCATTCCGATGGGTGCCATGACCAGTCCGGCCAGGGGTGAGCCCATGGCAGAGATGCCGATGGTGAGGGCGAAGAAAGCCAAGGGAAGGAAGAAGGCGCGGTCACCCACTTTGGTGATGGCCATTTCGATGATGCGGTCGATGGTCCCGTTGGCCTGCGCGATCGCAAAGAAATAGGTCACGCCAACCAGCAGGACGAGGATTCCGATGGGAAAGCCCGCCACCACCTTCTCGATGGTCATCCCGGCCATCCACACACCCACGCCGGCGGCCGCTGCGAACATGAGCACTCCAATGTGGACTTTGCGCAGGGTGGCCAGGACGAAGACGCCTACAAAGATGGCGAGGGCCAGTATCTGTAATTCCATAAGCCCGTTCTCCAATCAAACTACGTCGGTTCACTGGATGAACCATCGGTTCATTTTGGGAAGTCGCCTGTAATGTAGGGCACTGGAGTTAGTCGGTCAAGCGGGAGGGTTGCATGAGCACGCAAAGCGTCGTCACGGCCATCAGGGTGCTGGAAGCAGTCTCGGACAACCAGCCCGCAGGCTTGTCCGAGCTCAGCCGCGAGGTGGACGTGCCCAAGGCCACCGTGCTCCGTATGCTCAGGACGTTGGCCGAACTGGGCTGGGTGGCGCAGTCCGAGGTCCAGGCCGGCAAGTGGGTTTTGACCAACCATGCCTTCGCTGTGGCAAGCCGTGGCAGCAGCGGATCAGTGATCCGTGACGCCGCAATGGGCCCCTTGAACGCGCTGCAGCTGGACACGACGGAAACGGTTCACTTGGCGGTCCCGGACCGCGGCTACATGCTCATCATCGAGCGACTCGACACCCCGCACGTCCTGAGGGCTTTCCTGCCGCTGGGTTCGCGCCTGCCGATGCACGCCTCCTCTACAGGAATGGCCTACTTATCGGCTGCTGACGAGGCCTTCGTTGACGATTACCTGGCTGGCCCGCTGGAAGCGCTGACGCCGCAGACCGTGGTGGATCCCACACGGCTTCGCGAGATGATCGCGGACACACGTGCCCGCGGGTACTCCATCAACGAACAAGGCCTCAGTACGGGGATCACTTCCATCGGCGTGCCGCTGCTGGGGCCGGGCGGTGTCGCTGCCGGATCCATCTCCATCTCGGGGCCTTCCAGCAGGATAGTCCCCGCCAAATACCAGGAATACGGTGAGGCGGCCACCGGCACCGCGCGTGAGATCAGCAGGGCTTTGGGGGCGTTCTCCGCCAAGGGCTACTAAGTTTCCTGTCAAAATACTTCGCCGCAACTCAAAGCGCGCCTATCATGATGCTGTGGACGTGCTTCTTTGGAGTATTGGTTTCGTTTGAACCCGATTCCGGAGGGTACTAAAGCGATGTGGAGAACTATTTCTTCGATCGGTGCCCGTTGGCATGGGTGGCGCCCCTTATCGGGGTACCAGCGGACGCCTTCCTGAATAGACAAAATTTATTGAAGGGATGCGTAGCTCAATGAACACACTTTTAATAATCGCCGGCGTAATCGCGATCATCCTGCTCCTCGTGGGCGGATTCAACCAAGCCCTCAGCTTCCTGCTGTGGGTTGGAATCATCCTCTTGGTACTGGCCCTTCTGGGCTGGGTTCTTGGCCGTGGCCGGTCGCGCGTATGACAACTGATCCAAGCGAAGTTGCCGGTTTTGCCCAGGTCCGCGATGGAACCACCACCCCCGGCCATCCCATTCCCAGGGATCCGGGGATGCCTGAATCCAGCGGGCAGGTACCTGTAGGTGACGCCTCGTCGGAAAGTCCGGACGACGCCGTCGATGCTGGCCCCAGCGAGTCAGCCAACCCACCAGGGCCGGCAGAAGAGAAGGACGAAGGAACCACGGACAACCGTGGTCTGACCACCGAAACCAATCCTACGGATTGATCGGAGCAGCGCGGCCGCGGGCGGGGAGGTTTCCTGTCCGCGGCCGCGTTCTTGGTGACCCCTGGCGGGTGTTTGCCACTAATTCCTGAAAAGTCGTCAGTTTAGCGATTGGCGGAAGAAATGCGCATCGGTTCAATCATCGGGCTGATCGTTGTAGTTTGGCTCGTCATCGGCGCAATTGCGGCCGGCCAGCGGGGATATTTCAGCGCCCCGCCTGCGCAGTGCTCGCAGTTTGCAACCATAGCTCTGAATATCGTCGCCGGCCCCCTGAATTACACGGGCCTGGACCCTCAGGGCGGGTGTGAGGTGCCGCAGCCGTCCTGACATGACGCGGGGCCGCACCATACAACGTTTGTCAACAAATTGCTAAGATTACTGACTATTTTGGTCTCGACATGGACATGACACTAAGTACCCTTATAGGTTCGAAGTGTTCCATCAACACGTTCCACCGCTCAGGGAAAGGACAGGTCATATGGACAAGCAGAATGCCACACCGGAAGAGGAAGTGGGAGGCTACGGCACTCCTACGGCAGAGCAGGAAGCCGGCGGAGGCCAGGCACAGCCCCGCGTGGAAGAGGACATCGAAGAGGCCGGCCTCGGAGAAGGTACCGGCGCGCCGAACCTCAGCCACCTGGATCCGGAGGATTCAGACAGTGCAGGCGAGCCCGGAGCCGGCCGCTTCGGAGGAACCGAAGAGCAGGCCCACGCCGAGCAGTCCACCGTGCCCGACGGCAACGATGACAGCCTGCCGGATGGCAGTGGCAACGACCTTCCCGAGGACGAGTCGCCCAACGACGATGACGAAGAAAGTTTCGACGCCGGCTAAGAGCTTTGGCTGGCGCGCTTTAGACAGGCGCGCCACTGGTTAAGCAGCCAGCTGGCTGGCGCGCCACCAGCAGTACAGCACGAGCACCCGAGACGCGATCGAAGGAGCAACCTTATGGCTACGGTCAACAAGTCAATCGATGTAGATGTCCCCGTATCTGTCGCCTACAACCAGTGGACGCAGTTCGAGACCTTCCCGGAGTTCATGAACGGTGTGGAGTCGGTGCAACAGATCGATGACACAGCACTCCATTTCGCGACGAACGTGGGCGGCGTGAAGCGCGAGTACAACGCCCAAATCATTGAGCAGGTCCCGGACGCGCTTGTCAGTTGGGCAAGCGTCGATGGACCCCGCAATGCAGGCACGGTCAGCTTCGAACCGCTCGCAGAGGCCCGCACCCGAGTGACCGTGGCGATCGATTGGGAGCCCGAAAGCCTCGCGGAAAAGGCGGGATCGGCGCTGCACGTCGATGAACTGCGCGTGGGTGCCGACTTGGACAAGTTCAAGAAGTTCATTGAGGCGCAGGGGCATGAAACCGGGGCCTGGCGCGGCACCGTATCCGGCGGCGATGTGGATGATACGGGGCAGACGCCCGGAGTCCGTCCCTAGCGCGAAGCCCGGGACTGGCTCACACTGGATACAGCACCAATAGATAGCTCCAACGAGGGCCGGCCACCGTTACGGGCCGGCCCTCCGGCGTACGCACGATCAACGGCAGAGGGAGTCCTGACAGCCATGGCAACGTCCAGCACCGTGGAGTCCGAGCGGAAGTTCGATGCCAACGCATCGACTCCGCTGCCCGAGCTGCACACTATCGACGGGGTGGGGGCAGTGGGTAAACCGGCAAGTTACAGCCTGGAGGCCATCTACTTCGATACCCGCCACCTTGCCCTGGCAGCCCGCGGAATAACGTTGCGGCGCCGCACCGGTGGACCCGACGCCGGCTGGCACCTCAAACTGCCCCTTAGTCCCGGGAAGCGGACGGAGATTCACGCACCGCTGGGCACCGCTGACACGGTCCCGGTGGAACTCATGGATCGCGTGCTCGCTTACACGCGGGGCCATGCAGTGGCCGCAGTGGCCACACTCACCACAGAACGCACCAGCTACGCGCTGTACGGACACGGCGGCGAACGTTTGGCCGACTTCGTTGACGACTATGTACGGGCCCAGGTATCCCTTGGTGAGCCCCGCGGGTCGGAGTGGCGGGAGTGGGAAGTCGAGCTGACCGCGCAGGACGGCGCCGACGATGCGCTCCTGGAAAGCCTCGTGGGACAGCTCTCAGACGCAGGAGCGAAGCCCAGCAACCGAACCTCCAAGCTGGCTACTGCCGTGGGTGATTCATGGCCGGATCTCAAAGGAAACGGCCGCAACCAGTCCTACGACAAGGGCTCGGCAATGGCCCCGGTACTCACCTATCTCCAGGACCAAGAGGCCGACCTCCTGCTTCAGGATGCCCACGTGCGGCTGGGACGGGATGACTCAGTCCATCAAATGCGGTCAGTGATCCGCCGTGTCCGATCGGTTTTGCACTCATACCGCCAGCTCTTTGAGCCTGCGCCGGTGAAGGAACTTGAGCGCGAGCTGAAGTCGTTGGCCAAGACTTTGGGCCGGTACCGTGACACGGAAGTCCTGCACGCACGCTTGAGGACGCACCTTGACGAGCTGCCGTCGAACCTCGTCCTGGGCCCGCTGCACGACGAACTGGACCAGCGCATGGCTGTCAGGGCGGACACCGCAATGGGAGCTGTCAAGAACCGCCTGAACAGCCCCCGGTATTTTAAGTTGTTGGACGCACTCGAGGCGTTCATCGAAGCCCCACCGGTAACGCCGCAAGGGGAGGCGAAGGCCCGGAAAACCACGGCGAAGCTCGTCAACAAAGCCGCCAAGCACCTCGGCAAACGCCATGACGCCGCGGTGGCTGCCGCCGTCGGGCCCCGGCGTGACACAGCGTTTCACGAAGTCCGGAAGGCCGCCAAGAAGCTGCGGTTTGCCGCCGCGGCCGTTGAAGGTGTCCACGGCAAGCGGGCCGTGAAGCTGGGGGATGCAGCCCACAAAATCCAAACGATCCTCGGTGACCACCAGGACAGCGTGGTGGCCCGCGCGGAGCTGCTGAAGCTGGGTTCTGCGCCCGGCATCAGCAGCGCTGCGTTTACTTATGGCCTCCTGCACGCCATGGAACGCAGTGCCGCCGACGCCACGGAAGAGCAATATCTTCGTCACAGCAAGAAGGCGCTGAAGCTCAGGCTCCAGAAATAGGAACCTACTTCTTGAGGAACGTCAGCAACGCGTCGTTGATTTCGGCGCCGTGCGTCCAGAGCAGGCCGTGCGGTGCCCCCTCGATTTCCAAGTAGTCAGCGCTGGGCAGTGCGTCCTTGAAACGCCGTCCGGTGACGTCGATGGGCAAGATGTTGTCAGCCGTGCCGTGGACGATTAGGGCCGGGACGTCGATCTTGGGGATGTCGGCCCGGAAATCCGTGAGCCATGTGGGCTGCGCGGCCACCGAGGCAAAGGCCCCGGACTTGCTGGCCAGATTCCAGCTGGCGTCCACGGCTTCCTGGCTGAGCCGGTCCGTGCCCAGGAAGGTATCGCTGTTGTAAAAGTTCTTGAAGAAGTCGGTGAAGAACGCGTAGCGGTCTGCGGTGACGGCGGCGGCAAGGCCGTCGAACACGTCCTGCGGCACGCCGTCGGGGTTGTCATCGGTCTTCAAGAGGAAGGGTTCCAGCGAACCGAGGAAGACTGCCTTGGCAACACGGGCCGAGCCATACGTGCTGATGTAGCGCGCCACCTCGCCGGTGCCCATGGAGAAGCCCACCAGGGCGGCGTCGTTCAGGTCCAAGGTGTCCAGGACGGTCTTGAGGTCTGCGGCAAAGGTGTCGTAGTCATAGCCTTCAGTGGGCTGGCTGGATTTTCCGAAACCCCGGCGATCGTACGTAATGACGCGATAACCGGCCTCGAGCAAGGCAGCGGTCTGCTTCTCCCAGGACGAACCATCCAACGGGTAGCCGTGGATCAAAACCACAGCCTGGCCGGTCCCATGGTCCTCGTAGTAAAGCTCAATCTCAGTGCTGTTTTCGTTTCCGACGGTGATGTAAGCCAAAACTCAAGTCCCTTCGATGCGGTTCAACACGAACGTTTCCAGCCTACTGTTCTGTTGGTGCGCCGGCACGGGCCCTGTCGTGGAGTTGACGCGCCGCCGCCACGGCGTCCATGTTGTCCTCCGCCCACTCCTTCATGTCGAAGATGATCGGGAGGAGCGAACGGCCGCGTGCAGTGAGCTCATAATCCGTTCGGACCGGAACCGACGCGGTGACCTCCCGGTCAATCAGGCCGTCGCGCTCCAGGGAGCGGAGTGTGGAGGTCAGCATTTTCTGGCTCGCCCCCGGGATCAGTCGGCGCAGCTCACTGTGGCGTTGCGGCCCTTCTTCCAAGGCGAGCAGGACAAGTGTCACCCATTTGCTGCTGATCGCCTCCAGCAATTGGCGTGCCGGGCAGAGTTCCAAGGAAGCGTTGTAGTGGTGTTGCGCTTTCCGACGGTTCTGTTCAGCCGTGAGTGTCATGACCTCATCATTGCAGGAACGTGGAGGTGCCCTGGGCACAATAAAGTGCGTTCTTACGCTGCGTGACACCCCCGGGTGAGGATCGATGAGGGGCCAAAGGGTCCCCTGCCTGAAAGGAAAAGCATGCCCTCCATCCTCCACATCAACGCCTCACCCCGTTATGCCGCCAGCGATTCGCTGCGGTTGGCCCGCCATTTCATTGACTCGGTTCAGGCTGCGGCTTCGGAGACGTTCGAGCTGGAAACCCTGAACCTGTTCGACGACGGCGCGTTGCCGGCTTTCGGACGGACAGCTGCGGCTGCCAAGATGGCTGTCTTCACCGGCCAGGACCAGACTCCGGATCAAATTGCGGCGTGGGAGTCCGCCCGCGCCGTATTTGAGCAGTTCGCCTCGGCCGATGCGTACGTTTTCAATATTCCGTTGTGGAACTCCGGTGTGCCCTACGCCCTGAAGCAATGGATCGACATCGTCACCCAACCCGGGTGGAGCTTCGGGTTCGACGCCGAAACTGGCTACACCGGCCTCATGGAGGGCAAGCATGCGCTGGCCATCCACACCAGCGGGGTCTATTCTCCCGGGGTTTCGCCGGCTTTCGGCTCCGATTTCGGCAGCACCTACTTTGCCGATTGGCTGAGCTTTGTGGGCATTGCGGATGCCACGCACGTTCGCTTCGCACCCACCGTCCTCAACGCAGACGTAGAGGGAACCCGCCGTGTTGCCGAGAATGAACTCACCGACGCCGCGCTCCTGTTCGCGGGCAAGCTCGGTGCTGCGGCAAAGCTGCAGCTGGCGAACGACTAGGAAACGACGACGACCCCGTCAGGCAGGTTACTTCCCGGAGTTCGCTGCGGCTGAAGCGGCCGCAGCGGCAGCCGCTTCAGCCGCAGCTGCTGCTTCCGAGGCCGCAGTATTGGCGGAGCCCACGGCACCCTCAGCTGCAGCGATGGCGTCGTTCATGATCTGCTGATCCACTTCAGTCGTATCGACAACCATTTTGATCGTCTTGGCGTCCGTCTCGGAGCCTGCTGAAGGGTCCGTCGATACGGCTGCTACTTGCTGACCCGGCTCGAGCGTGGTCCAAGGAGTTCCATCAGGTCCCACGATCGAGATGGTCAGCCCGGCCGATGCCAAAGCAGCTTTGGCATCGGCGAATGGCTTCCCTGCGATGTCCGGAACGGTGGTGAGGTTCGTTGCAGGGCTGGAGGCCGCGGTTTCAGAGGGTTTGGCCTGCGTGGCTTCCGACGTACCGCCGGAGCATCCTGCCAGCGCTGCGCCGATCACCAATGCCAGCGCCAATGCTGCGGTCTTCTTCATATGTCATACCCCCAAAATAGTCCGCTGGCCGGCTCATGGTTTGCCAACCCCACGTGGTGCAATACCAGCGGTAACTTTAGCGCTATTTCTCTAGTTGCCCGCAGCAACCAGACGTAAACTGGCCTTCGGTTCACATCGCCTGGCTCGGAGATCCCATGCTGTGGAAGGTACTTGTTCGCTTCCTGCGGCCGCATCAGCGGTTGCTGATCGCCGTCGTCGTCTTCCAACTGGCCCAGTCCATCGCATCCCTGTACCTTCCGACGCTGAACGCCGACATCATCGACAACGGGGTCGCCACCGGGGATACCGACTACATCCTGCGCATGGGCGGGCTGATGCTGTTGATCACCCTCCTGCAGATCGCGTGTGCCGTGGTTGCGGTCTACTTCGGCGCGAAGGCTGCCATGGGGATGGGCCGTGACCTCCGCGACGCGGTTTTCAGCAGGGTGGGGGAGTTCTCTGAGCAGGAGGTCACCAGGTTCGGGGCGCCGTCGCTGATCACGCGGTCCACCAACGACGTCCAACAGGTGCAGCAATTGGTCTTGATGTCCTGCACGCTGATGGTCGCGGCGCCCATGCTGAGCATTGGCGGAGTGATCATGGCCGTGCGCCAGGACGCCCAGCTGTCCTGGCTGATCGCAGTGAGCGTGCCGGTGCTGTTGCTGGCTGTTGGGTTGATTGTGACCCGGATGGTGCCGTTGTTCCGCAAGATGCAGGTCCGGATCGACGCCGTGAACCGTGTCCTCCGCGAGCAGCTCACCGGTATCCGTGTGGTGCGGGCGTTCGTCCGCGAAGACTTGGAAACCGCCAGATTCGGTAAAGCGAACGACGACGTCACTGACGTCGCGCTGCGGGCCGGGCGTTTGATGGCACTCATGTTCCCGGTGGTCATGTTGGTCATGAATGTTTCGTCCGTGGCGGTGATCTGGTTCGGGTCCTTCAGGATCGAGGACGGTTCCATGCAGGTGGGCACGCTGATTGCGTTCCTGAGCTACCTGATGCAGATTCTTATGTCGGTCATGATGGCCACGTTCATGGCTGTGATGATCCCGCGTGCGTCCGTCTCCGCCGACCGGATCGGCGAGGTGCTGGAGACCGACTCAAGTGTCCAGCCGCCGTCGAACCCCGTCACCGGCGGCATCCGCCGCGGCGAGTTGGAAATGCGCAACGTCGGATTCGCCTACCCGGGTGCCGAGCAGCCAGTGCTGGGCGGGGTCACGTTTACAGCCTTGGCCGGGCAGACAACAGCGATCATCGGCAGCACGGGTGCTGGGAAAACCACGCTCGTGAACCTGATGCCACGTCTCTTCGACGCCACCAGCGGGTCCGTTCTGATGGACGGCGTGGACGTCCGTGAACTCCATCCTGACCTGCTGTGGGGCCACATCGGGCTGGTACCGCAGCGGCCGTACCTGTTCTCCGGGACGGTCCGCAGCAACCTCCAGTACGGCAAGCCCGATGCCACCGAGGAGGAGCTGTGGCAGGCGCTCTCCGTTGCCCAGGCCCGGGACTTTGTGGAGGACATGGAAGGCGGCCTGGATGCTGCCATCTCTCAGGGTGGCACCAACGTCTCCGGCGGGCAGCGGCAGAGGCTCGCGATCGCCCGGGCCCTGGTGAAGCGGCCGGAGCTCTACATCTTTGACGATTCCTTCTCCTCCCTGGACACCGCCACCGATGCCCGGCTCCGGCAGGCCCTCAAGCGCCACACCAACGGCGCCACGCTGGTGATCGTCGCCCAGCGGGTCTCCAGCATCGCAGACGCGGACCAGATCCTGGTGCTCGACGACGGCAGGATCGTTGGGCGCGGAGCGCACGAAGAATTGTTGGAGACGTCCGAAACGTACAAGGAAATCGTGTCCTCCCAGCTCGCGGCGGAGGAGGCGGCATGAGCGCTGTATCAGCCGGGCCGCGCGGTCCCCAAAGGCCGGCAATGGGTCCTGGCCGAGGTGGGCCGTTCGCGGGGATGAACATCCCTGCTGAGAAGGCGTCCAACTTCTCTGGCTCAGCCCGGCGTTTGCTGGGGACGCTGAGGCCGGAGCGGTTCTGGCTGATCCTGGTGCTGGTGTTCGCCGTGGTCAGCGTTGCGCTGTCTGTGATCGGGCCGAGGCTGCTGGGCGAAGGCACCAACCTGATCTTCGCCGGCGTCGTCTCCCAACAGTTGCCCGCAGGTGTTTCCAAAGCCGATGTCATCGCAGGGCTGCGCGCCTCAGGTGACGACAGCAAGGCGGACATGCTGGGCGCCATGACCCTCACTCCCGGCGTCGGAATCGACTTTGGCGCGCTGGCCTCGGTGCTGCTGTGGGCGCTGGCACTGTATGTCCTGGCCTCAGCGTTCGGGTGGATGCAGGCGTACGTTCTCAACGGCGTCGTGCAGCGGACCGTTTACCGACTCCGCGAGCGGATCGAAGCGAAAATCCACCGGCTGCCCCTGCGCTATTTCGACTCCATCCAACGCGGTGAGCTGCTGAGCAGGGTGACCAACGACGTCGACAACATCTCCCAAAGCCTCCAACAATCCATCAGCCAGGTGGTGTCCTCCCTCCTGACGGTGCTGGGTGTTTTGGTGATGATGTTCCTGCTCTCGCCGCTGCTTGCTTTGATTGCGCTGGTGACCATCCCGCTCACCCTCGGAACAACGCTCCTGATTGCCAAGCGCTCGCAGAAGCTGTTCGTGGCGCAGTGGAAGAACACCGGCGAACTCAACGGCCAGATCGAGGAAAGCTACACAGGGCATGCACTGGTGAAGGTGTTCGGACGGCAGAACGAGGTGCAGGAGAAGTTCCGCGCGAAGAACAGCGGGCTGTACCAGGCGAGCTTCGGGGCGCAGTTCGTGAGCGGGCTGATCATGCCGGCCATGACGTTCATCGGCAACCTGGTCTACGTGGGGATTGCCGTGGTGGGCGGCCTGCAGGTGGCCTCCGGTTCCATGCAGTTGGGTGATGTGCAGGCTTTTATCCAGTACTCGCGGCAGTTCACCATGCCGTTGGCGCAGCTCGGATCCATGGCCAACATGCTGCAATCCGGTGTTGCCTCCGCGGAGCGCGTTTTCGATCTGCTCGATGAGGAGGAAGAGTCAGCCGAACCTGATCCTGTTCCACAGTCC
Source organism: Paenarthrobacter sp. OM7 (assembly GCF_029873575.1). NCBI lineage: Bacteria > Bacillati > Actinomycetota > Actinomycetes > Micrococcales > Micrococcaceae > Paenarthrobacter > Paenarthrobacter sp. OM7. The sequence continues at coordinate 3,804,774 of NZ_CP123579.1, read as the reverse complement.
GGTCCGGCGCGCGGACGGCTGGTGTTCGAGAATGTATCCTTCCGCTACTCGCCCGACAAGCCCCTGATCACGGACCTCAGTTTGGTGGCTGAGCCGGGGCAGAGCATCGCGATTGTAGGGCCTACGGGCGCGGGCAAGACCACCTTGGTGAACTTGATGATGCGCTTCTACGAGTTGGACTCAGGACGGATAACGCTCGACGGCGTGGATGTCGCCTCGATCCCGCGGCACGAGTTGCGCTCGCGGATGGGCATGGTCCTCCAGGACACGTGGCTTTTTGGTGGGACCATCCGCGACAACATTGCCTATGGACGGCCTTCTGCTTCCGAGGACGAGATTATTGAAGCCGCGCAGGCAACGTACGTGGACCGGTTCGTGCGGTCCCTGCCCGAAGGCTACGACACCTTGTTGGACGACGAAGGCGGCAACGTTTCGGCTGGTGAGAAGCAACTGCTGACCATCGCCCGGGCGTTCCTGTCCCATCCGTCCGTACTGATTCTGGACGAGGCCACCAGCTCCGTGGATACCCGGACCGAGGTATTGGTGCAGAAAGCCATGAACGCCCTGCGCTCGGACCGGACCAGCTTTGTGATCGCCCATCGGCTCTCCACCATCCGCGACGCCGACCTCATTCTGGTGATGGAAGCCGGGCAGATCGTGGAGCAGGGGACCCACTCGGAGCTGCTGGCTGCGGGTGGGGCTTACTCCCGGCTGTACGAGGCGCAGTTCGCGGCTCCGGTGGCTTTTGAGCCCTAGGTGCGGCGGCTTGGTTGTTCGCCAACAGGGACATTGGAGGAAACAACGGTCCTACCCGCGCCGGCGGGCCACAGCGTAGGAAGGTTCGCGGAGTCGCCTCGTCCAGTCGTAGGTACCGGCTGTGGGCAGGGGATTGAGGACCGGATCAAATCGCTCTGTGGTGTCTTCGCCCAAACCGTCGGCAAGCGTGAGCGTCAGGGTTCCCCACCTGGTCCACGCACCGAGAGGGGTGGCGTGATGCAGTTCCAGTGTCCAGGATTCGTTACCAAGGATCGAACGGAAAGTACCAGGTTCCATAGGTAGCTTGGCTGGCCCGTCGATGGTTCGTGCTGCTATCAGAACAGGGCCTGTCTCTGACTTGTACGGCATCATGCTCGAAAAAACGGCCAATGCGGCGTCCCGTCGAAGCCGGAGAATGAAACGGCCAACGCCGGTCGGTCCAGTCGTGGCGAGGAGCATGTCCGCCAGTTTGTCCTGCTCTGTAAAGCGCACTGCAAGCCCGATGATGTCAGGGAGGGCATACGGGAGCCCGATTGATCGCGAGAGCCGGGCCTCCACCTCGCTGGTGCCGGCGGTGTCCAACCATGGGATGCCGGACGGCAGGCGAGCACCGGTGTCCCTTTCCAAGGTTCCGACCAAGCGGATGCCCTGTGGATGGATCGGCCGGTGCGGTCGCGCTGCTTTGATCGCCCGGAACACCTCAGCAAACGCGAACCCTGCAATGGCTTGGATCTTGCTGCTCAATGTCTCCACATGATCACCCTATGCGGGTGCTTCGGCGAATGACAGGCTCCTGCCTTTAATGGGCACGGCAAGCTACGAGCATCACGGCAATCTGGAGGGCCTCAGCACGTTGGCGTCCCCTGCCTTGTTGGGGTCCAAGAGCACCGGACTGACCAAGACAGCCGGCCCTCGATGCAGCAAGCCGCCGGCAATCACCTGGCATCGGACGCCGCCGCGCCCCCGCATCGCTTTGTGGGCACCCGGCGCCAGCATTTCATCCATCCAAGTGCATGGGTGTGCGGGTCGTCCGGCCTTCAACCGCACCACGTCCCCACCGGACTCAAGGGTGAACTCATGGCCAAGCAGTGGAGCCAGCTCGACTCCCCGCACCACCACGTTCCGTCGGGTCAGCAGGGGATCGAGGGGACCGGCTCCGAGTTCCGCGGCGATCGATTCAAGAGCCTCCACGGCGAAAACCGTCACAGCAGCGTCCATGTGCGCTGCCTTGCCGAAGAACCTGTCGCCAACGATTCCTTTGCCGGTAACCAGCTCAGCCTGCTCCGCGTCGGTGGTGGGGACGTCTGCGGCTCCTTCCCGGGCACGGCCAAAGTAGGCGTGCGCCGGCGACACTAAAAGGTGAAGCACCTCGACGTCGTACCTGTACTCGGTGGTCATCCCTCAACGCTAATCCCCTGACGGAAGTATTGCCTCTAAAAGTAAAGGGTGCTTTACTTCCCTCATGAGTAAAGCTTCCTTTACATCAAGGCGGACGCCGGTCCATCACTACGTCCTTGCTGTCATCCTCGGCGCCATCCTGACCATCGCGGTCGCACTGTTGGTGGGAGCGTCAAACCCGGGCGACTTTTGGCCTGCAGCAGGGATCGGCGCCCTGTGTGCCGCCTACCCAGCCATGTCTCTCGGAACCAGGGTCTTCGTTTCACGCCACACCGTCACCCGTGATCAGCATGGCGAGCAGAGTGTGGAGCTCCAGTGGATGCGGCAGGCCGGTGCCGGAGCTTTCCTCGACGTGCTGGTTGCCACCATCGTTGCTGCCGTGGTCCTGGCGGTTGGCGGGTTTCAGATCGAAGCACTCCCGGTCCTGCTCGGGCTTGTGGCGCTGAGCGCCTTGGATGCCGGCCTGCGCTACCTTGCCGTTCGGCACCGTGCGCTGAAGTGAAGAACAACATCGCCGAGCGCCGGGCCGGGCGACGATGGACGCAAGCTGACCTCGCTGCTGCCCTGGGGGTGTCCAGGCAGACGGTCATTTCCATCGAACGGGAAAAGTTTGACCCCTCGCTGCCCTTGGCGTTCCTCATTGCCAGGACGTTCGACTGCGCCATCGAGGACATTTTCACTACCGATTAAAGCGCTGTGGCCCACGCCGCAGCGCTTTGGCCGCCTCCCGGATACTGTGGCACGGTGAACTTTGCTGAGGCTGCCGACGGCACCGAACTCGCCTGGGCGTCAAAAGGCGAAGGCGAGCCAATGCTGTTGATCGCCGGACAGGCAACCTCCATGGATGGCTGGGGACCGACGGCGGAGCTTCTGTCCCGCTCTTACCGTGTCATCAGCTTCGATCACCGCGGGATTGGGCGGAGCGGGAAGGGCGACGCTGAGCGCTACACCACGAGGCTGCTTGCCGAAGATGCTGCTGTGGTCCTCAAAGCCGCCGGCGCGGATTCAGCACATGTATACGGCCACTCGATGGGCGGGCGTATTGGCCAATGGCTGGCCATTGATCACCCTCAGAAAGTTCGTACGCTGATCCTCGCAGCCACGAGCGGTGGCATTTGGCCGGATGCCGGCGCCCAGCCGAAAAAGGCTGCCCTGGAAGCCTTGGTCAGCGGGGACATGTCCCGATTGGAAGAGCTCTTCTTCGACGCTGAGTGGGTCCGCGCACATCCCGAAGCGACCCACACATTCTTCAATTCCCGCGCATCGGCGTGGGCTAAAGCCCGGCACTTCAGGGCCAGCCGCGAGCATGATGCCTGGAGCAGTCTCAATGCCATCCAAGCCCCCACCCTGATCCTTCACGGCACCAGGGATGCGTTGACCCCCTTGCCCAATGCACTCCTGCTTCGCGAGCACATTCGCGGCTCGGTACTGGTGCGTGTACGCGGAGCGGGACACGGCCTTCATCTGGATCACCCGGAGACGGTTGACTGGATCCGGCAATTCATCGCCCGAAAGGCCAGCTAACGCGCAGGAACCCTCAACACCTCGAGCGCTGCCACAAGGTACGGGATCGGATCCGGATCTGACCCCGCCGCCCATTGCATCCATGCCTCAAAGGTGGTGGCAAGGTACGCGGCGCTCAAGTAGCGTGCCGCGGAGTCGGAAAGACCGTTCTCCACAAGGAAGGCGAGGGTCCTTTCGCGCTGTGGTGCCAGGGACTCGTAGCTGCGGCTGGTCAGTTCGGCATGCTCGGCGATCAACCGGAGCCGTCCGCGGGTCACGGCCAGATCGGGAATGACCCCGACCCCGGCGGCCGCCGCCTCACGCAGCCCGGCCAGCACATCGCCGTCGGGCTTTCCGTGCTGGTGGAACGATCCGAAGGCGAGCGTTGACGCTTCGACCACGGGTTCGGTGCCACCCCAGACCAGGTCCGCCTTGCTGGCGAAGTAACGGTAGAGGCTCTTGCGGCCGATACCGGCAGCGCGGGCGATGTCTTCCATGGAGGTGTTCTCATACCCGTGCTCGGCGAACAGGTCCAAGGCGAGTCCGGCCACGGCGTCGGCGTCGATGGTGGCGGGGCGACCGCTGGCGCGTGCCGGTTTGGCATCTTCCGAAATCATCCCTCCAGTATTCACTCTTACATAATGACACAGAGTGTCATAAGCTGGGGTGGACCACTCTGCAACCATCGGAAGGACATCATGGGCAACGACGCTTCATGGCAGGAGGCCATCACCTCTGGCCGTTTCGCCGGTAAGACCATCATTGTCACGGGAGCGGCCTCGGGTATTGGCCAAGCCACCGCTTTGCGCATCGCCAAAGAAGGCGGCAAGGTCATTGCGGCCGACATCAGCAAGGACCGCTTGGAGGCCCTGGCGGAGGAAAACAGCGGTTTGGACCTGGTGCCCGTAGCTGGCGACATCTCCACGGAAGAGACCGTGGCCGCGGTTCTGGCAGCTGCCGGCGGGCGGGTGGATGCTTTGGCCAATGTCGCCGGCATCATGGACAACTTCGCCCCCATCCATGAGGTGGACGATGATCTCTGGGAACGGGTCTTCCGCATCAACGTCACCTCTCTCATGCGCCTGACCCGTGCAGTGGTGCCACTCATGCTGGAGGCCGGAACCGGATCGGTAGTGAATGTCGCGTCCGAGGCAGGGCTGCGTGGTTCTGCTGCCGGTGCGGCCTACACGGCATCCAAGCACGCCGTGGTTGGCCTTACCAAGAACTCGGCAGTGATGTACGGACCCAAGGGATTGCGCTTTAACGCCGTGGCTCCTGGCCCCACCATCACGAACATTGTGGCCAACTGGGGATCGCAGCTCGCTGCCGAACGGCTTGGCCCTTTGATGCAGGCAACGATTCCAACCCCCGCCACGGCAGCCCAACTGGCTGCGTCCATCACGTTCCTGCTGAGTGACGACGGCACCAATATCAACGGCGCCATTTTGGCGTCCGACGGCGGGTGGTCGGCTCTATAGGGTTTTAGCGCCAAGGTGCCGGACCAGCGCGTCCACAATAGGCAGTTGCCCTTTGACGAGTTTGGTCCGGGCCTCGGATTCTTCGAACCAGCGGGCGTCGTCGATCTCCGGGAAATCCTTCATGACACCCGACCCCTTGGGCCACTCCATGGGAAAGGTGTTGCTGATGATCTGCTCCGGCTGGAAGTCATTGGCTTCTGCCGTGAAGGCAGTGATGAGCTTTCCTGAGGGCTGCCGGAAAACGCCCAACAGCTCGTAGGCGGCGGCCGGCGGGGGTGAGCCTATTTCCTCTGCGAATTCGCGTTTCGCAGCTGCCAAAGGGTCTTCATCTTCAGGGAATTCGCCTTTGGGAATGGACCAGGCGTGGTGATCCTTTCGCGCCCAAAAAGGACCGCCCATGTGGGCGATCCACAGCTGCAATTCGCCGCTGCTCACGGTTCGGTAGAGAAGAATTCCGGCACTGCGGATAGGCATGTGTCTTCCTGAAGGACGTGCTGCGTAACGGGCTGTCTTATGAGGTACGGATCTGTCCAGAGTACTGCGGGGCTTTAACCCCGTTATCCAATTGATGTTGAAACAGTCATATTCAATGCCTAATTCGCTTCCGGCAGCGTCCCCGCTCATTGATAATCGAGGAGTTGCACGTTCCTCGGGGGTGGAACGTGACTGCGGCTTTCGGCAATTGCCGGAGGCGTTTCTGGGCGCATCAGCAGGAGGACACAGCTATGGCATCGTCAATGAGGCTCCTTCCTACCGGGGGAAGAAAAGTAATGGGTTTGGCCGTCGTCATGGCGGTAGGTTTATCACTGTTCACGGGTATCAGCCCCTCACACGCCGCGGACACCACGCCCATGGCTGAGGACCCTGGACCGGTGGGCAGCTTTGCTTGGAAAGGGTTCAACTGGCAGAAGCGTTTTTGGGGCGGGGCGCCCATGTACAACGCAAGCTGGGATGCCAACAACGTCAGCAATCCTGATTCTGACGGGTACGTGAAACTCTCCATCTCCAACCCCACCGGGTCCGCTCCGAAGGGCGCGGAATTCCAGTCCACACGCGAAGGCTTCGGCTACGGCACGTACAGCACCACGGTGGAGAAGGACGTCAGCGCGCTGCAGAAGGAAGTGGTGTGGGGCTGCCTCTTCACCTACGATCCCGCAGCGGAACCGGGATACACGGAGATCGACCTCTGTGAGGCATCGGCCTGGGGTGGCGGGGCTGCCTACGGTGAAGACTGGCCTGTCACCCAAGGTCACGGGTACTGGTTCGATGCAACGAAGCCTCCAGGCCAGGGCAACAACACCGTCACCTTCGACGTCACGAACGCTCCTATCCTCACCCATCGAATGGTCTGGGAACCAGGCAAGCTGACCTTTGAGACCTTCGCTGGGGAAGGCTACAGCGGAACGCTGCTGAAAAAGACCATCCTGCAAGGATCCACGGTTCCGCTTCCGGCCAAAGAACAAATCCACTTCAACCTGTGGGTGACCGGGGGCGGAGGCGGCGATGCTGCCCATGTCGGTCCTGAAACGGTCACTATCCGTGATTTCTCCTTCGTGCCGGGGATTCCGTTGACGGCTCCTGCGCCAACAGTGTCCGGCACGGCAGCTGTGGGCTCCACGCTGACAGCCAACCCAGGAAGCTGGACCACGGGAACCGCCCTGGCGTATCAGTGGTACAGGAACGGTGCGGCGATCTCCGGTGCGACGACTGCCACCCGTGTTCTTGCGGCTGCCGACCAAGGTACCAAACTGACAGTGAGGGTCACAGGAACCAAGTCCGGGTACGCAACAACCACCAAGGAATCGGCCCAGACAGCCACAGTGGTTGCGGGGACTCTGGTGGCACCCACACCAACCATCACCGGGACGCTGAGCGTGGGCTCCACACTGACAGCAAACCCAGGTACCTGGACGTCCGGAACCACGCTGACGTACCAGTGGTACCGCTCGGGTATTGCGATCACCGGTGCCACCGCCAAGACCTACACCCTGGTAAGCGCTGACCAGGCGGACACCATGAGGGTCAGGGTCACCGGCACCAAGGCCGGCTACACAACGGTGGCCAAGTTCTCGGCGATTTCGGCTCCGGTCACCTGATCTCCGGGCTACACAATCAGGGGCGATTTAAATGACAAACCCGCAGTTGTGTCGCGCTGGGGGGTAAGCGACACAACTGCGGGACTGCCAGGCCTGGTTAGTTCTTCTGCGCCTTGACGGGGACGATCCTCTTGACGGCGAGGCCGAGTGCCAGCATGGCGAAAGCAGCCAGTGCGAACCAGAAGAGATCGCCCGCTCCGGTCACTGCGAGTGCTCCCGAGCCCATTCCGGCTGCGGTGGCTCCTGCGAGGGGGGCTGCTGGATTGTTGTACATGAGTCGATTACCAAACTTTCTTTCTGTTGAGTGCTGCATCCAGGTACGCCTTGGCGTGAACGGCCTGGAGGAACATATCTATGACGGTTTCGTACATGGTTGCGGCCAGCAACATGTACCTCCAGCCCCGGAAACGCAGGGTTACGATGCGCTCCAGGACGAAGATTGCGGTAACAGCTATCCAGAAGGGGTGGAGGTTCAGGCCCGCTCCGGTGATGAAGGCGAAGATGATGGAGCTGAAGTAGGCCAGTGTCACCATCACACCGATCATGGACAGGAATTGGCGTCCCCAGTACGGCCTGGTGATTTTGGTCCACCCGTACTGCACACAGTTCTCAACTGCGCCGCGCTTCCAGCGAAGCCGCTGTGCCCAGAGTTCACGCCATGTGGGCATGACCTCGGTGACCAGAGTGCAGTTGGAAGGAGATGCGATGCGGTAGCCGAGGGTCAGCAGTGCAAAGGAGAGTTCGTTGTCCTCGGTCAGAACCGAGGTGTCATAGACGCCGCCCTTGCCGTTGCCCGGAGGAAGTGTGCCTTCCAGCCGGGCTGAGACCACGTCGCGCAGCGTCTTGACCCGGAACAGGGCTGCCGTTCCGGTAACCACCAGGCACTTGCCGTGGAGGCGCTTCACGTCGCGGGCATAGCGGGCGTACTCGTTGCGCTGCAGGTGTCCGACGAAACCGCCGCCGGGACCGCCGCTGAACACTCCGCCCACTGCGCCGAGCAGTTCGTCGGCCAACAGGTTCTTGGTGGCGTTTTCAATGAAGTCGAGGGCGAGCTGGGAGTCCGCATCCTGAACCAGGATCAAGTCCTCGGGGTCGGCCTCGGGAAGAAGCTCGCTGAGGGCGAAGTTCAGGGCTCCGGCCTTCTTGTCCTTGTTGCCGACGGTCCGTAGCACCTCGACGCCCTGGGCAAGCGCGAGAGCCTCGGTGTCGTCGGTGCAGTTGTCCGCCACCACAATGATGCGGTCCGGGCGGAGGGACTGGTTGTTCAACGAGGTGAGGGTCTCGGTGATGCCGGCGGATTCGTTGTGTGCCGGCACCAGGACGGTGACCACACCACCGGCCGCGCGGTGGGACCCGCGGGGTGCGGCGGCCGTTGCCGGTGAGTCTGCATGGGCCGTGTAGTCCGTGATTTCCGTGAGCATTGTGATCCCTCCGTTCGTGCGTTGAAGCGTTGACTCACTTAGAGTTCCAACGCCAACGCAAGAAATGCGCAGGGAAAGCGTCAAGGAAATATCAAGGTTTGCTCAGGAGTTCAGGAACGCCGTCACGAAGCGGATTCGAGGACCACTTGTACGTTTTTGGATGCTTCCGGAGGGGCCCTTAAACGCAAGAGGACGACGCCGGCAAGTACCGGCGTCGTCCTCTTGCTTTTGCTGTGAGCTGCTTAGCGGCTCAGGCTCACGGTGAAGGTTTTGGGTCCGCTCAGGGTGACTGCGATTCCGCAGTTTTCTGCAGCTGCCCGGTGTGAGAGGGACTGGACGGCGGCATCGATGGTGTGGTCGATGGCCGACTTGTCCCAGATTTTCAGCGTGATGGAGTCAGTATGTGTCGTCATTGTCAGTACTTTCACTCAGGCCGGTATCAGCCCCAAGCCTCTTCGCCCGGGGCCGCATCCTCGTCGGTGAGGATTGCTGATTCAGCTTGTATGGGAACGAATTCCCTCATTCATGGTTCATGTTGCCCACCACGGTTGACAAGCGAATCCGACCAAGTGTGACCGATTACACGTTTTTGATTACCCTGTGTAACCGGCGTTGACAGTGAGCTCCCACCAGCGGTCCAACCCGCTGCCGCCCCTGGTCAGCCGTTGACGTAGCCCATGTGCTGGGCGTTGTACCGATCACCGTGGACGCCTATGCTCCGGACGATCGCGTCGAGGTCGGCGCGCTCATCGGCGGAAAGCGCGACCTGCGTTGCGGCCACGTTTTCCTGGATGCGCTCGGTGCGGCGGGTGCCCGGGATCGGCACGATCCACGGCTGCTGCATCAGCAGCCAGGCCAGGGCAATCTGCCCGGGCGTCGCCCCCTTCGCCGCTGCGAGCGTCTTCACGTGGTCAACGAGTGCCTGGTTGGCCGCGAGATTCCCTGCCTCGAAACGCGGGACCCGGGAGCGGATGTCCCCCTCGGTGAAGCTGGTGGAGGTGTCCACGGTGCCGGTGAGGAACCCTTTGCCCAGCGGGCTGAACGGTACGAACCCGATGCCGAGCTCGGCAAGGACAGGCAGCACCTCGGCCTCGGGATCGCGCGTCCAGAGCGAATATTCGCTCTGGACAGCAGTGACTGGGTGCACTGCGTGAGCACGACGGATGGTGTCCGCGGAGGCCTCCGAGAGGCCGAAGTGCTTGACCTTGCCCTCGGCGATGAGTTCGCTGATCGTGCCGGCGACGTCCTCGATCGGCACGGCGGGGTCAACCCGGTGCTGGTAGAACAGGTCGATCACATCGGTACGCAGCCGCTTTAGAGATTCCTCTGCGACGCGGCGAATCTGGTCTGGCCGGCTGTCGAGGCCGACGCTCTTGCCGTCGCGAATGTCCCAACCGAACTTGGTGGCGATGACGACTTGGTCGCGGATCGGCTCCAGAGCCTCACCAACCAGTTCCTCGTTGACGTAGGGCCCGTAGGCCTCCGCGGTGTCGAAGAAGGTGACCCCTTCGTCGACGGCCGAGCGCAGCACGGCGACCATCGCGTCCCTGCTGCCGGGGTTGGGGCCGTAGCTCTGGGACATGCCCATGGCCCCTAGTCCCAGTGCGGAGACCTTCAGGCCCTGGCCGAGTGTTCTGGTGTGCATGATCAGTCCTTCGAGGTGGAGGTGTCCTTGAGTGGCGGAAGCCCGCCAAGCGACGGTGCCCTGGGACCGCCAGTCCGGGCCTGCAGGAACTGGCCTGCATCGTCCCTGGCGTTCATACAGACAACGCTATTCCGGCCACCGCCGCAGAGGGAGTCCCCACTGGTACCCCCTTCACTGGAGACTCCACTGATCCCTTAGGCCGGCGGCAAATCCAGGGTGTAGACCACCAGCTGCACCTTCGGCGCAGGCCGCTCCTTCTCACGTTCCGGCCGGCGGACGTAGCCCAGGCGCCGGTAGAGGCGCTGAGACGTCTCATTGTCGACGGCGGTGTCCAGCACCACGCGCCCGGCACCACGGGATGCGGCGAGGCGGGCGGATTCGTCGAGGAGTTTTTGGCCAAGACCCGTACGGCGGGCCTCAGGGAGCACAGCCAGCAACCTGAGTTCCACCTCGCCTTCTTCTGCCTGCCGGCTGAGGTATGAGCCAAAGGGCAGGAGGCTGGCAGTACCCACCAGGCGCCCGGTTTCTTCGTCTGCCGCAACCAGCAGCACACCTTCGCGGGCCCTGGCCGCAGCATCCAGCAAAAGGCCGAGGCGCTCTTCGTCGGGCTGATGCGCGCCTGGGAGATGATGACCGAACCCTTCGTACGTCAGCCGCCCCACGGCGTCGTACTCTTCCGGAAGCGCCTCGCGGATCACATACGTGTCGGCGGCGACGGTCTGCGTGGTGGTCATGATTGTCCTTTCGGCTGTGGATCGAGTCCGAGGTGCGATTTCAGCGTGGTCCCCGTGTATTCAGTGCGGGCCAGTCCGCGCTCCTGCAGCAACGGGATGACGCCGGAGGTGAAGCGCTCCAAGTCCTGGGGGAGGAGGGAGAACATCAGGTTGAACCCGTCGGCGGCGCCTTCGGCGTGCCAGCGCTCCAAGGAATCGGCCACGTGCTGCGGGGTGCCGATGAAGTCGTGGTTTCGTTTGTCGCCGGTGAGTATTGAGTAGAGGTCCTTGAGCGTGACCTCGTCCTCACGTCCATGGATCTGTTCCCCGGCGGAGCGGAAATCGGTCCGCGGCCGCGCGATGGTGGGAATGCCGGACTGGGCTACCGTGGCGTCCGCTCCCAGCCCGGTGAAGTCGAGTTGACCCGCGAAGTATTCCTGCAGGAAGTCCAGGACCTGCTGATCGGTGATGAGGCTGTCCAGCTCGCGGATGTGTTCCACGGCTTCCTCGCGGGTCTCCGCAACAACGGGCGAGATGGCTTGGTAGACGTAGAGTTCGTCTGGATTCCGTCCGAATGCCTCTGCCTGGGCACGGACCGAGTCCCTGTATTTTCTCGCCTGGGGAATGTCCGCGTGGCTGGCAAACAAGGCGTTGGCGAATCGTGCCCCCAGCTGCTGCCCCGGAACCGAGGTGCCCGCCTGCGCCAACAAGGGGGAGTGCTGTGGGGAGGGCCCGATGTTGAGCGGACCGGCAACTTTGAAGAACTCGCCCTTGTAGTCCAGTCGGCTGAGTTTGTGGCGGTCGAAGAACCTGCCGGCCTCCTTGTCGTAAAGGAAAGCGTCCTGGTCCCAGGAATTCCACAGGCCCTGGGTGACCTCAACGAACTCTTCGGCGCGGCGGTACCGCAGGCTGTGGTCGAAGTGCTCATCGGCGCTGAAATTACCTGCCGTGCTGTTGGTCAGGTCCCGGGTGGTGACGATGTTCCAACCGACGCGGCCACCACTGATGTGGTCCGCGGTGAGAGCTGCTCGGGCAAAGTTGTAGGGCTCGTCATAAGACGTGGAGGACGTGGCGATGAGGCCGATCCTGTTGGTGACCGCGCCAAGGGCCGTGACCAGGCCGATGGGGTCGAACCTGTTGAGGATACCCGGGTTGGACGTCTCGTCGATCGCCAGGGAGTCCCCCAGGAAGATCGCATCGAACTTGGCGTCCTCAGCGACCCTCGCCAGCCGCACCTGGTGTTCAAAGTCAATGCTGGCCTTCGGGAACGCTGTTTCGTGGCGCCATGAAGCCAAGTGGATGCCCGTGCCCACCAGGTAGGCGAAGAAGTGGATCTGCTGGCGTTCACGGGTGAGTATCTGGTTCATGGGCCTGTTCAGTGCTGTTCGGAGTCAGGAAAAGGTTGAGGGACGGCGGCGCTCTGTGGCGCAGGGCCGCCGCCCCTCGCGTGCTACTTGGTCTTCTTGATGGCCTGTTCTTCAGCGGTCAGGACTTCCTGCAGCTTGGCCGCTGTCCAGTCAGCCTTGAACTGAAGGTTGCCGTCGTTGAGCTTGGTCACCGAAGCCTCAACTTCGGGCGTGTGATAGGCGTCCACGATCTTCTTCCACGTGGGATCGTCCTTGCGGTCAGCCTTCACCACGAAGCCGTTGATGTAAGGCGCCAGGGATTCCGAATTCAGGTCTTCCTTGAAGATGATCTTCTCGTCGCCCAGTCCGCCTTTCTGGGCCTGCGTGTTGTTGACGACTGCGGCATCCGTGGTTCCCTTGAGCGCGTTCACCGTCTGGTTGCTGTCCACCGGGACAACCTTGATCTTGCTCGAGGTGATCTCTGCGGGTGTCGACAGCGAGTTGCCGCCATCCTTGAGCTGGAGAAGTCCTGCGGTCTGCAGGTTCAGCAGGGCGCGCGCCTGGTTGGTGGGGTTGTTGGGGATGGCAACCTCGGCATCGGCCGGCAGTTCCTCCACGGATTTGAACTTCTCCGAGTACAACGCCAGCGGATACACGGCCGTCGCGCCAACAGGAACCAGGGTGCCGTTGCTGTTGACGTTGAACTGGGACAGGTACTTCAGGTGCTGGAACAGGTTGATGTCCACCTGGCCCTGCTGGGTGGCGGTGTTGATCTGGGCACCATCGGTGAAGTTCTTGACTTCAAGGTCGATGCCCTGATCCTTCAGCTTGTTCTTCAGGAGGGTCCAGTGCTCCTCGGCACCGTCGTCCACACCGATGACCACCTTGGTGTTGGCGCTGGTTGACGAACCACTTGACGCACCCCCGCAAGCCGAGAGCGATAGGGCGGCAACCAGGCCGACGGCGGCAACTAACAAGCGGTTCTTCATGATGCTTCTCCGTACAAAGGGTCTTGATGCGAATGGAAGGTACGGGGTGTTTCCCCTGCCTCACGCTAGGCAGTTGGCCCCGTGGGAATCGAACGCCTTCGCAACACTCCGACGCGCATCGTTAAGGAAAGAAACCGCAGGTCACAGGGGGTCATTGGGTTCGATGCGAGCGCTGTGGCGCTGTTGGAATGGGGACCCAAACAACCCCAAAAGGAGGCTCCGGTGAGCGCGATCGTTTCGCTGCGCGGCGTCAGCAAACTGTTCCCGGTCCAAGGAAGCAACCGCGGCCAGCGCACGGAACCAGTGCGCGCCGTCGACAACGTCAGCCTGGACATCGAAGAAGGAACCGTGGTTGGAATTGTTGGCTACTCCGGTGCCGGAAAATCCACGTTGGTGCGCCTGCTCAACGGCCTGGAGCGACCCACTGAAGGCCAGGTGTTCGTCAAGGGCCAGGACATTTCCTCGCTTCCCGAAGGCCAGCTGCGCAAGGTCCGCGCCGGCATCGGCATGATCTTCCAGCAGTTCAACCTCCTGAAGTCCCGCACTGTCTCCGGAAACGTGGCCTATCCGCTCAAAGTGGCTGGTTGGCCCAAAGAGAAGATCAAGCCGCGCGTGGACGAACTCTTGGAGTTCGTGGGCATCGCAGATAAAGCCGGTTCCTACCCGCGGCGACTCTCCGGCGGGCAGCAGCAGCGCGTGGGCATCGCCCGTGCGCTGGCGAACGCCCCGGACATTTTGCTCGCCGATGAAGCCACCAGCGCACTGGACCCGGAGACCACCCGCGACGTCCTGCGCCTGCTCCGGCGCATCAACAAAGAACTCGGAACCACCGTTGTGGTGATCACTCACGAAATGCACGTCGTGCGCGAAATCTGCGACACCGTGGTGATGATGGAATCTGGCCGCGTGGTGGAAGCCGGGCCGACGTACTCCGTGTTCGCCGATCCCCAGAGCGACTCCACCCAGCGCTTCGTCTCCACGGCTGTGCACGGCACACCGGAACCGGATACGGTCACCCGGCTTGCTGCCGCGCATCCGGGCCGGCTCGTCTCCATCGGCATCTCCGAGGCTGCGCCCACACCTTTGGTGGCGTCCACCTTCGAACGGCACGGTGTCGGCTCCAGCGTCGTGTTCGGCGGAGTCACCGAGATCCAGAACAAGATCCTCGGGACACTGACGTACGAACTCACCGGAAGCGACGCATCGATTGACGCCGCGCTCGCCGACTTAGGCGAGATCACCGCCGTCGAACGCCAAACGGCCGCCGTCGAGCAAAAGACGGCCTCCGCAGACAGTGCCGTACCGAACCTTCCAGCCCCTGTCCCCGTGAACGCCGGAGAATAGCCATGACTGACTGGACAACCCTCCTGCCCGTCCTGGGCGAATCATTCCAACAGACCATCTACATGGTGGTCATCACCGTGCTGCTGAGTGGCGCCGCCGGGCTCGCTCTGGGTGTCACGCTCTACGCCACCAGGCCGGGAAACCTGTTTGCCAACAAGGCGGTGTTCTCGGTCCTGAACTTCCTGGTCAACATCATCCGGCCCATCCCGTTCATCATCTTCATCACGGCCATCGCCCCGCTGACGCTGATCGTCATGGGAACGACCATCGGCACAACGGCGGCAATCCTGCCCATGGCGCTGATGGCCGGTGTGGTGATCGGACGTGTGGTGGAGCAGAACCTGGTGGCCTCCGATCCCGGTGTTGTGGAAGCCGCCCGGGCCATTGGTGACAGCCGCTTGCACATCCTGTGGTCCGTGGTGATTCCCGAGTCGCTGGCGCCGCTGATCCTGGGCTACACGTTCATGATCATCGCCATCGTGGATATGTCCGCCATGGCCGGGTACATCGGCGGCGGTGGCTTGGGCAACTTCGCCATCATGTACGGCTACCAGCAGTTCAACTGGGAGGTCACGCTCGTGACTGTCCTGATCATCATCGTCATGGTCCAGGCCGCGCAGTTACTGGGCAACTTCCTCGCCCAGCGCATCCTCCGCCGCTGACTCTTCCCCCAGGAGAACAACAATGCCTATCGAATTCCTCGGCATGGGTGCCGGCAACGACTCCACGGAGACTTCGCCTGCCACCACGCCGTTCTTCGACCCCCAGTACGCGGCCCGGATCGCCAGGATCCACGAGGACAACAATTGGGACCACGTCCTGTTCGCCTACAACTCCACCACACAGGATCCCTCAGTCCACGCGGCATGGGTTGCAGCAAATACCGAACGGATCCAGTTGAGGTTGGCGCACCGCCCCAACGTTTCCCACCCGACGTTCGCAGCGCGATCCTTCCTGACGTTGGACCACATTGCGCAAGGCCGGTTGACCGTGCACTTCATCACCGGCGGCAGCCAGGCGGATCAGGCCCGCGAAGGCGACTTCCTTGCCAAGGATGCGCGCTATGGCCGAACGCAGGAGTACATGCAGATCGTGCGGCGGGTATGGTCCGGTGGGTCATTCGATTGGTCCGGCGAGCATTACCGGTTCGACGACTTTGCCTCCGGTGTGGGGCCTTTTGCCGGGAAAAGGCCGGGTATTTCCTTTGGTGGGTCCTCCGAGGCCGCGTGGGCTGTGGGTGCAGCGGAGGCGGATATCTACGCGCTCTTCGGCGAGCCGCTGGCGGATGCCGCCGGACAACAGGAGCAGGTCCTTGCGCGGGCCGCTGCCTTGGGACGGGTTGAACCATTGCGCTGGCAAATTGCCTTCCGACCCATCGTGGCGGCAACGGACGAGTTGGCGTGGGAGAAGGCGCACGCCATCCTGAGTACCTTCGAGGCGCGGCGGTCGGCCGGCGAGGTGATTGATCCTGTCCGGCATTACAACCAGAAGCCCGAGGCCGCCGGCACCCAGCGACTCCTCGCCGCGGCCGAGCGCGGGGACCTCCACGACCGCGCGCTGTGGACGGCCCTTGCCAAAGCGGCAGGTGGCGGGGGAGGAAGCGCGACGGCGTTGGTTGGCTCCTACGACACTGTCACCCAGGCGATCCTGGACTACCACGACCTCGGATTCGAGATCTTCGGTCTCCGTGGCTACGACTTCGTCCCGGATGCCCTGGAGTTTGGCCAGCACGTCATTCCACAGCTGAAGCAGGAAGTGGCGCATCGGGAGCAGGGCCGCACCGCCGAGGAAATCCGGGCAAGCCATGCCGCCGCCCGGGCACGCGTCGTGGGCGTACCTTCCTGACCCACTTTCAGCGCCACAACCAGCAATATCAAACCTTTTTGGTTGTTTCTCAGCATCCAAGGCGGCAAAGCAGGTCAGGAAGGAACGCTATGAGAAGCCACGGAAACCACGCTAAACGTTCCGCACTGTGGCTTTGCCTGGGCGCAGGGTTCATCACGCTGTTGGACCAGTCAATGTTCGTGCTGGCGGTACCGGCTATGTCTGCGTCCCTCCACGCCGGTTCAGGTTCGGTGCAGTGGATCCTGGCTAGCTACTCCCTGGCGTTCGGCGTCGCGCTGGTTCCCGCGGGCAGACTGGGCGACATCGTGGGACGGCGCACGCTCTTCATCGCGGGTATCGCTGTTTTCGGGGCCTCCAGCTTGGTGTGTGGCCTGGCCACGGACCCATCGCTGGTCATCGTCGCCAGGCTCCTCCAAGGACTCGGCGCCGGCACCCTGAACCCGCAGGTGCTGGGCCTCCTGCAGGACATCTATTCCGGGCATGACCGCGCCAAAGCCCTCGGCGCCTACGCTGCCGCCGGGGGTTCGGCTGCGGTCTGCGGACCGCTGCTCGGCGGAGTGGTTCTTTCCTTGGGCGACCCATCCATCGGCTGGCGGATCCTGTTCCTCGCCAACGTTCCCTTGGTGCTGATCCTGGTTCCCCTTGCCTTCCGGCTCCTCCCGAGGCCTGCCATCAAAAACCCCGACGACGGAACCGCGAACCCCTCCATCGACGTCCTGGGTGCCTTGCTGCTCGGCGGAGTGGTGATCGCCTCGCTCATTCCCACGATCTACGGTGCGGGCATCATTGCAGTGACATCGCTGGCGGTCGGTGCGGGGATGCTTCTGGCCTTCGCCTTCTGGGAGCTCCTTTATCACCGGCGCGGTCGAACCCCGTTGCTCAGTGCCTCCTTGGTGAAATCCAGGGGCTACGCCTTGGGTACGGTGGTGGCGCTCTGTCAGTTCGGCGTCGGTGCCGGAATGGCCGCCGTGACTGCCTTCTACTTCCTCTCCGGGACAGGGATGGCGCCGTTGGCGGCCGCAGCGATCCTCGCGCCGCAAGCAGCAGGAATGCTGTTGGCGTCCAGCTTCAGTTGGCGCTTCCTGGCCCGATACGGTCGCGTCGGGATCGTCTACGCGCTGGTGGGCAGCCTGGCCTGCCTGGTTGCCAAGGACCTCTTCGTGCAAGGGCTCGACGGCGGTACGGCGGCTCTGGCGGTGGCCGCCGTCGGACTTATCCAAGGTGTGGCAACAGGCCTTGTGGTGGCGCCAAACCAGACACTCACGCTTGCCCATGCGCCCGCAGGTGCCGCAGGGGTGGCTGCAGGCTTCTACCAGCTCAGCCAACGTTTCGCGGCGGCCCTGTGCTCAGCTGCGGCCGCAGGCATGTTCCTTCAGGCGCACGGAGCGGCCACCGGCCAAGCCTCCAAGGACGCCTTCCACCAGGGCATCGTGATGTGCAGCGCTTTGCTGGGGCTCGCGCTGCTCGCCGGCGGACTCGACTTGCAGCGCGAGGCAAGGAACCGCAGAAACGCACGTGCCGTCGTCGTGACCTCCGGAAAGGAAGCCGCGACGACGGCGGTGGTGCTGACGCCGGAAGGCCCGACGGCGGGAGGTACTCAGCGTTCGGAGGCCACCGAATCGGTGGATGCCTGAGCCGATCCGACGGGCGGCGCCGATTCGACGGGCGGGGCGGTGGGCCCGGTGGTGGGGACGCCGGCGTCGCGCAGGGCCGGGAAGCCGCCGTCCACGTGGACGGCGTTGGCGTAGCCGAGGACCTGGAGCTTCTGCGCGACGGGACGTGAACCGTTGACGGAGCCGCAGAACACCACGATCGTCTGGTCCGTACCGCTGAGCTGGGCCAGGCGGTGGGCGGACTCCGGGCTGAAGTCCTCCTCCACATGCTCGCGGTTGACCACCACGGCACCGGGGACGGCTCCGGTGCTGGCGCGGCCGCCTTCGCTGCGGACATCGATCAGCAGCGCGCCTTCTTCGATGAGTTTGGCCGCTTCCTGGGCGGTGATCAGCTGGGTATCCTGCACGTCGTTTTCCGGTACGGCGGTTTCGATGGACATGGTGCTCCCTTTGTTGGTGGTGGGTGGAAAATCGGAAAGCTAGAGACCCCAGGCCTCGGCGAGCAACTGGTACGAGCTCTGCCGATCGGCGGGGTCATGGGCAATGGTGGTGATGAGCAGTTCCTGGGCCCCTGTGGCCCGCTGCAGCGTGCGCAGCTTGTCCCTGACCTGGTGCGGGTCGCCCACCAGCCGGGTGTCCACACGGTCTTTGACAAGGTCATTGGCGTCAGCATCCAAGGGCAGATCCAAGGCATCCTCCGGGGAGGGGTAGGGGATGGCACCCTGTCCGCTGCGAATACCGTGTACCCACTGGGCATAGCCGCGGGCGAGGCGCTGTGCTTGGTGTTCGTCCGGGGCCACCAGCACGTCCGCCGAGACGATCACCTGTGGTTCCTGCAGGGAAGCAGACGGTTCAAAGTGGGCCCGGTATTCGGCAATGGAGTCCAGGACGCCGGCCGGGGCTACGTGATAATTCGCGCCGAAGGGAAGGCCCAACTTGCCGGCAAGGCGGGCGCTGGGACCCGCTGTTGAACCGTGGATCCAGAACTGTGGCGACTGCCCGAGGGCCGGCGTCGCGGTGACTTCCTCACCATGCTTGGTGCGGTACCCGCCGGTGAAGAACCCGATGATGTCCTGGACGTCGTTTTCGAAGTTGTCGGTATCTCCCGGGAAGCGGCCCAGCAGTTCACCTTGCAAACGGAACTTCCTGGGGAGGACGGCACCGAAGATGGGCCGCGGCGCTGGGATCAGCAGACCGTCAACCACGCGATCGTCTGGTGTGTCAGTCGGGGGCACTACTCCGGGAGCCGGATCGCTGGGCGACTTCGGCGGCCCGGAACGCCCAAAGCCAAGGTCCACACGGTCCGGGAACACCGCAGCAAGAGTGCCGATGCTCTCCGCAATCTGGAGCGGCCTGTAGTTTCCCAACAAGGTGGCTGCCGTGCCGACACGGATGGTTTTGGTGGCCGACGCAACCAACCCGGCGAGGATGTGCGGGGCAGAACCAGCAACGCCGGTGTTGAGGTGGTGCTCGGCCAGCCAGTACCGCGAGTACCCTGCAGCCTCAGCGACGCCGGCGAGGGCGAGTGTGCTGCGCAGGGCGTCGCCGGGGGTCTGCCCGGCGGAAACCGGAGACAGGTCAAGAACGGACAGGGGAGTGACGGAATGCTTCGGCATGGGACGACACTACGGACGCACCCGCACAAGCCAAAGCCCAACAGTCACCCCGCTCAACGGGGCTAAATCCTAAGAAATCCTGCGAAACGGACCGTCACAAGCGAGCCGCGAAAGACGTACCAGGAGGGCGCCGCGGACAGGCTAGGGTAGGGACATTTCAGAACAAATAGCACCGAACACTCACAGTCATTTCCTGTCAAACCCTTGACCGAACGGTTGAAGCGCTGGTAAACCTTGTTGGCGGAAAGCGTTTTCTCGCAGACTTCAGCCTCTTGTCCACCACGCAAGGCGGTGTTGTCTCCGTATGTGAAACGTTCCAATATCGGCTCGCAGACCCCCTGCTGCCCAGCATCAAAGGAGATGTTCTTTGGCTTACCCCTCGAAATGTTCCTACAGCTCCTCCCGTGGCCTTGCATGGAAAGCAGCCCCCATCGCCGCCACCGCTTCACTCGCTGCCGCGGCCATCGCGCTGACGGGTGTCCCACTCGCCCAAGCAGCCCCGGCCCAGGTCCAGCAGGCAGCGCAAGCCAACCTTCCCGGCGTCGTGCCTGCCGCGAAGGACGCAGCGTCGCTGGAGCGCCAAGTGGAAAACCTCGACCGGGCGCCGGTTGCAGTCCTGACGGACCAGGGTGTCACCGTGAGTTGGCGCATGCTGGGCCTGGATAAGGACAGCATCGGCTTCCAGGTCCTGCGCGATGGCGTCAACATCACTCCCGAGCCCATCCGCAACGCCACCATGTTCGTGGACGCTGGCGGCACTGCGGAGTCGAGCTACGTCATCAAGGCCGTTGGCAACGGACAGGGCCAGGACAAGCTGACTGAAGCCGTGAAGCCGCTGGCCCAGAATTATCTGGCCATCAAGCTGGACAAGCCTGCCGACGGTGTTACGCCGGACGGCAAGACTTACACGTACTCGGCCAACGACGCCACCGTGGCGGACCTCGACGGCGACGGCAAGTACGAGGTCATCCAGACGTGGTCACCGTCCAACGCCAAGGACAACTCCCAGTCCGGTTACACGGGCAATGTCTACGTCGACGCCTACAAGCTGGATGGCACCAAGCTGTGGCGGATTGACCTTGGCCGCAACATCAGGGCTGGCGCACACTATACACAGGTCCTGGCCTACGACTTCGACGGCGACGGCAAGGCTGAGGTTTCCCTCAAGACAGCGGACGGCACCCGCGATGCGGCAGGGACAGTGATCGGGAACGCCGACGCCGATTTCCGCAACGCCGCTGGATATGTCCTGTCCGGTCCGGAATTCCTTACCGTCTTCAAGGGTGAGACCGGCACCATCCTGGACACGGTGACCTACGAGCCCGAGCGCGGTGCTGTGACCGGCTGGGGCGACAACTACGGCAACCGTGTGGATCGTTTCCTGGCAGGCGTGGCCTACCTTGATGGCGAGCACCCCTCCATGATGTTCAGCCGCGGCTACTACACCCGGACGGTCCTGGTCACCTACGACCTCGTCGACGGCAAGCTCGTGAAGCGCTGGACCTTTGATTCCAACCTGGCCGGCGATCAGTACAAGGGGCAGGGCAACCACAACCTGTCCGTCGCCGACGTCGATCAGGATGGCAAGGACGAGTTCATCTTCGGTTCCATGACCATTGATGACAACGGCCAGCCGCTCTACAACACCAAGCTCGGCCACGGCGATGCCATTCACACCAGTGACCTCGATCCGTCCAGGCCAGGGCTGGAAACGTTCGCCGTCCACGAAAGCATGAGCCAGAGCGGCAACCGCGGAGCAACCTTCCGTGATGCCGCAACCGGTGAGGTCCTGTGGAGCATCCCGGCCATCAAAGACACCGGACGTGGGGCGGCAGGCGACATCGATCCCCGCTATGCAGGCGCCGAAGGGTGGGCCATCGGCGGTTCTGCTGCCTGGGATTCACCCGTTGGCCAGCTCATGTCCGCCAAGGGTGAGTTGATTGCGGAAAAGATCCCGGCCGCCAACTTCCTGGCTTGGTGGGATGGTGACCTGCTCCGCGAAATCGTGGACCATGACTACGACGCCACGGTGTCCCGCGGCGTTCCCACGATCTCCAAGTGGAACTGGGAAACGGAAACCAGTGACCGGCTCCTGACCGCCGACGGTGCCCGCAGCAACAACACCACCAAGGGCAACCCGTCCATCCAGGCTGACATCCTTGGCGACTGGCGGGAAGAGATCGCGTGGCCGTCCACTGACAGTACCGAGCTGCGGATCTACACCACCACGGCTCCTACCGAGGTGCGGCTGCGGACCCTGATGCACGACACTGTGTATCGGACAGCTGTAGCCCGCGAGAATGTTGCCTATAACCAGCCGCCGCACCCGGGCTTCTTCATTGGCGAGGGCATGCAGGCTCCGGCGATTCCCGCCGTTGTCTACACCGGCACCAAGAACTAGCCGCAGCTGTCAATGAAAAGTGCCGCCCGGGTCGCGTTGACCCGGGCGGCACTGATTCTATTGCTGTGTGGACACTACCGCTGTCCTGGGAGGCCGCCCATCGGCGGAATAAAGCCCGGACCTTGACCTTCGCCTTCCTTCCGCTCCGCAGCGCTGCGGGTGTCGCTCTCGGCGGTCTCGTCCGAGTCCCCATCAACGTCTGCAAGACCGTTGGTCTGGTCGAACGGGTGGGTGACAGGATCGACGATTGGCGTTGACTCGGCCGCTGTTCCTGACGCGGCCGCAGGTGCCGCGGTGGTTCCTGCAGTCGTGCCCGTCTCCGGGGTCTGCTTTTCGATGTACTCCTTGAACTTCTTCAAGTCTGACTCAGCCTGCCTTTCAACGATATGCAGCTTGTCCCCCAGGAACTCCAGAACGCCATGCGGTTCGTACTCCAGGGACAAGTGCAGTGACGTCTGGCTGGGACCAGCTTCCTTGAACTCAACCCAGCCGGCGTTTTTGGCACCCTCCACGGCGGCCCAGGCCACGGCCCGGTTATGGTCCTGTTGAACGATTTTGGCTTCCCAGCGACGATGGACGCCGGCGATTTCGGCCACCCATTCGAGGCGGTCCTCACTGAGCCGCGTCACGCGTTCCACTCCGCCCATGAAATGCGGAAATTCCTCAAACTGCGTCCACTGCCAGTAAGCCGTACTGATCGGAACGTTGACCATGATTGTCTTGTTTACTTTCGTGGTCATGATGTCCGTCTCCTCCTCAGGTCGATATTGATCAGCATACTTACAGTATCGGGCCTTTTGAAGCGTTAATACAGAGCTTGAAGGAGGGGAGTCAGTGGATGATCCGGCCATTCTGGACGAGGTGCTCCAGGTGCTCGGAGATGTCGGCCAGCACAACCTGGGCGCGCCCATTGTTTCCATCACGGACAGCGCGGGTTCGCCTGTAGCGGTGCATGCCGATCACCGGATTGTGGTGCCCACTGAAGGCGCAGGCTTTTTCCCATCCCTGACAGGTGCCGTGGCTGCGGTCCAGGCGATCGCCGTCGAGCTTGCCTCCCTGGACCCCGAGCGTTCCAACCAGAACATCGCCGCTTCGGAGCGGACCTGGGACCAGATGCGGATCATGCATCCGCGCACCAGTTCCTGATGGCTGTGGCTTCCTGACCTTCTTCGGGCCGACTCGAGTGCGGAATCAACCCTCTGGGGTTGCTGGCCACCCATATCAGCGGCAAAGAAGGTCAGGAAGCAGCAGGAATTACGACGCCGGGACCTCCTGAGGTGCATCGGCCGCCGCCGGCAGCTGGTGACCGATCAGGGCCAGGTTCTGGATGACGGCCAAGCCGAACTGGGCGGTGTCGTTGGTGGAGACGGTGGGAGCCTCATCGACCGGCAGAAGCACGAACGGGGGCAGGATCTTCTTCAATGTGAAGGCCTCGGCATGGTTGAGGTTCTCCCCGCCCTCGGCAAAGCTCTCCCACGCCAACTCCGCGAGTTCCGGGGACCCCAGCCGGGCCGCGGCGTAGGCCGTGAGCCGGCTGTGTGCCTGGGTGAGGTAGATGCCCGCCAAGGGTTGCCCTACCTCCGCGACCTGCTCTTCCGGAGTGGCCAGGAACAGTCGGCAATACTGCATCCAGGCTTCCTCGAAGTCCTTGTCCGGAACCAGGCTGATCAGTTCGCTGCAGATTTCCACCAAACCGAACACGGCACTCAGGTGCGAGACGCTGATGACTTCCCGGCCGGCGTCGAACCTCCCGGCATCAAGGTCATACAGCGCTTCGCCTGTGAGGAATCCGTACTTCAGGGCGCCGATGTCTGCCATGGTTCCGAGGAGTCGATCCCGTGAGCGCGGGTTGCCGGTACGCTCCCAATCGGTCAGCCAGGTGGCGGCGAGTGAGCCCCAGTCCGTACCCAGCCCCACGCCCAGGGCGCCGCGGTCCGGGCGGTACGTATCGGCGTCGGGCCTGACTTTGCGGACGGGGTCCAAGCCGAGGAAGTTCTGGTCGCTGTCCACCAGTTCGGTGAGGAGATCGCCGGTTCGTTCATCGGCGGTCAGGTAGTAGTAGAAGCGCCGGTAGGCCGGAGTACTGATGCGCAGCTGCTTGGCGCTGCAGCCCCAGTGCTGGACGTTGTGCCGCGAACCCAATCCGCGCCACGGACCGAGGTGGTAGACATCCACCTCACCGGTGTGGCGGGTCATGGCCTCGGCGTAGCGGAAGACGTCCGCGCGGCCCGTCCGGAGGTACATGTACCAAAGCCAAAGGTCGGGCGACAGCTCGGAGTTGTCCCACGCGTAGCCGCCCACATCGTAGCGCCACACGTGCCGATCGGTGTCGTAGGTGTGCATGACGTCGCCGTAGTTCCAGAATCCGTACCAGCGGCGCTGTTCGGTCTGGCCTTGATAGAAGTCGAACAGGAAGTCCAGCTTGTCTTCCAGTTCCGCCCGGGCCGGGGTGCTGCGATCCACCGGTGACCAATCCCCGAAGACCCCTGCCGCGTGCAGGTACTCAGGTGAGGGCTGCAACAGCGGGGGAGTGGACGCTGCCTTGGCATCGGCGGCGAGGCTTTCCGTGCAGGGGGTCGAGTCGTAGGCGAACAGCGTCAGCTCGTGGGTGCGTGCAATTCCTGTGGGTTTGCCGAAGCCGGGTTCGTAGTCCTCATACGTGATTTCGAGCCCCTCAAGCTGGTCCTCGAACGTGTCTTGGCCCAGGCCGTCGTGATAGAAACGGAGGTCCATCGGCTGGGCTTCGGGGGAGTAAAGCCAGGCGGTGACTTTCGCTTCCGCGGTGGCTGCCCCCCGGATGTCCAACTGCCCCGGGTGCGACTGCCAGAAGTCCCGGATGCCAACACCGAAGCCACCATGGACATCGCTCAGCGAGCAGAACCCGGCCGCCCTGGTGCCGCCCGAGATACCCACCCAGCCGTGGCCGGGAGCAGTCCTTTTGCGCAGGTCAAAGCCGTCGGCCGTCAGTTGCGTCAGGGTGTAGTCGTTCCAGCCCGGGATGAGGTGGAGCCGTTCGGAGACCAGTGGGCTCCACTCGCTCAGGGGCGGGGTGGGCCGGCCGGCGATCTGCGCGGCGCGTACTTCCTCGCCCGGATCCCGTCGCAGTCCAGTCAGCCCGCGCACGGCCTCCACCAGGAATCCCCCGTCGGCGCCGGCGATCCGGACATGACGATCATGCAGTTCGCTGTCCAGCGGCACGGTGAACTCGACGCCTAGGCCTGCCAGGAAATCCTGCTCAGCGTCGCCGTCCCAGACGAACGAGTGAATCATTCTGACGCTGCGGGCGCCCGCGTAGAAGTAGAAGCGGACGGTGAACGGGAGCCATTCTTTGGCGCCGTCTTCTGCGCGGTGCAGGCCTTCCACCTTGACCACCGCGCGGACAGGACCAGCCTGCTCCACGGTGACACTGGTGGTGTGGCCGGTGAAACCAGTCCGGGTGGTGGTGCCCATTCCCTCTGCCGGTCCTGACTGCAGCAGGCTCACGAGGCGACCGTCTTTGGCCACCACTTCATTGTTGCGGCGAAGCTCGCTGAACAGGGTGTTGCCGCTCCGGTGCAGGACCATGTCCAGTGTGCCTGTGGATACGGTGATGGTGTTGTCGTCTTCGGCGACCGTCACTCCGTGTGAGCGTTCGACGACGGCTGCCGCGCCGCCGTCGTGCGTTTCGGTTGAGTGGGTGACCCGGTAAGCGGCCGCTGGCTGATCCGTGGCGCCGAGGGCGATGCCGGCCCACTTCAGGGAGCCGTCGGGCCAGGTGGCCAGGGGCCAGGTTTGGGCGTTGACGGTGCTGCCGCTGGAGTCGAGGACCCCCAGGGCGGCTGCGTCCTGCACGGTGCCGCGTTGGAACGGCATTCCCCACGTCGTGCCGCCGCTGAGTCCGGCGGGCGGTTCGCCATCGATCCACGTGATCGGGGCGTGCTGAGTCATGGTCAATTCCACCTAAGTGTTCGGGAAAACGCTTTCTTTGAGACGTTTCAACAACTTACCCGGGCGATGCGTAGGGCCGCAAGGGGTGGCCATGTTTTGGCCATCACATCCGTTGACATCGGGCCCTTCCGCGCGTATCGTACAACCAAATGGTTGTAGATCAGCTCAGCAAAAAACCCTCCGGCGACGTAGAACTCGACCGCCTGTTCCAGGCCCTCGCCGACGCAACCCGCCGGGACATCGTGGCCCGGGTGACGGCGGGGGAGTACTCGGTTTCCGGATTGGCTGCGCTGTACGCCATGAGTTTCGCGGCCGTGCAAAAGCATGTTGCGGTCTTGGAACGGGCCTCCCTGGTGACCAAGGAGAAGCGTGGGAGGGAGCAGATTGTGCGGGGAAACCATGAGGGACTGCAGAAAGCCCGGCACCTGTTGGACCACTTCGAAATGATCTGGCGGCAACGTGCCAGCCGGATTGCGGACATACTCGCTGAAGATGACGAAAGGGAACTGCAATGACTGTTGTCAGCGTAAACAAAGATGTTGAGGCCCTGAGCTTCACCATCGTGGCCGAGTTCGATGCCGACGTGAAGCGCGTGTGGAGGATCTGGGAAGACCCCCGGCAGCTCGAACGCTGGTGGGGTCCGCCCACGTGGCCGGCCACTTTTGAGACCCACGAGTTCACCGCCGGGGGCAAGGCTGCTTATTACATGACCGGCCCGGATGGCACCAAAGCCCGCGGTTGGTGGAAGTTCACCGCCATTAACGCCCCGGATCATCTGGAATTTGACGACGGTTTCGCCGACGAGCACGGTGAGCCCGTAGACGACCTGGGCATCACCCACGCCACAGTGAAGCTTGAACCCGTGGACAACCGCACCCGAATGACCATCACCTCCAGCTTCGAATCCGAAGAGCAGATGCAGAAGATGGCCGAGATGGGCATGGAAGAAGGAATGCGGGAGGCGATCGAACAGATCGATGGCGTGCTTGCCAACGCCTGAGAACTGAACCGCATCCTAAAAGAAGCCGACGACGACGGGTGCCTCCCGCCGTCGTCGGCGTATTGTTTAAGTCCCGGCCGCCTTTCGAACGGACCAGTTACATGGCGCGATTGATCATCATGGGCCCTCCCGGTTCCGGCAAAGGCACGCACGCGGAGCACCTTGCGCGGCATTTCGGGATACCCGCCATTTCCACGGGTGATCTTTTCCGCGCCCATGTCCGGGACAAGACGGATCTCGGCCTTGAAGCCGGTGAGTTCATGGACCGGGGTGAGTTTGTGCCGGACCACGTCACCACGGACATGCTCAAGCAGCGGATGGAAGAAGCCGATGCTGCCGATGGCTTTCTGTTGGACGGCTACCCGCGAACGGTGATCCAGATCGGCGCTTTGGACGAGATGCTCGCGGGCCGGGGACAGCCCTTGCAAGTTGTTCTGGCGCTCACGGCCTCGGACAGCGAGTTGCTGGCCCGGATGCTCCGCCGTGCTCAAGAGCAAGGTCGCAGCGATGACACCGAAGCCGTGATCCAGCGTCGGCTGGAGCTGTACCGGGACGAGACCCAGCCGGTTCTGACGGCTTACTCGAAGCGCGGGATCTTGGTGACCGTTGATGGATCCGGCGATCGGGAAGCGATCACGGCATCTGCCATAGCGGCGGTGGAGGGCGCTCTGGCAGGTTAGCCGCTGGCGGGGGCCGGAAGCTCAGCGCCGAGAGCCCGGAGGTAGGAACCGAATCCTTCGGGGGCGCGGGCGTGTGTCCTGCCTGAGGTGACCACACGGATGGTGTCCGTAGATGTCACCGTGAAACCTTGCCGACGAAGCCCCTCCACCAAACCCCGGTCTTCGTGGGAACGCAGCAAGGGAAAGCCGCCTGCCGCGAGGTAGGCCGAGGCCCTGATGCCTAAATTGGCTCCGTAGATATGCGGGTGGTCCTCGCGGAAGGGGTGCAACTCCAGCCAGCGCCCCAAAACTACAGGGTCCACATCGGTGGGGTCCGGCTCCACCGAGCCGAGGACGGCATCGGCCCCGGCGTTTGCCAGATCGACCTGCCGCACCAGCCAGTGCCCGGGGACGGTGGAATCGGCGTCGGTGTTGGCGAGCCATACGGTTGCATCCGCGTGTTCCTCCTGCTGGAGTTGCAGGCGTTCCAGGGCTTCCCTGGCACCATGATCGCGGCTGGCACCTGTGCTGTGGAGCTTCACGGTGAGATTGTGAAAGCGGGCATCTTTGGCTCCAAACGCAGCGGAAATCGCCTCCGAACCGTCCGTGCAGTTATCCAGGACCACGGTGACTGAGGCGCCCACTCCGGGGCGTTCGCGTCCAAGGGTATCCAGTGCGGCGCGCAGTCCGGTCAGCGCCCGGCCAAGGCGCTGTTCCTCGTTGTGGGCAGGTATTACTACCGCCACGTTTCTGATTCCTGGCTGCTGTGAATGGGTCATGGTGAGCTATCCGGTGCCACCAGGACTTCCAGCATGAAGTCCTTCTCCTGGTAGAGCCCGTGCGTGGGCCAGCCGAGGTGGGTGCGTGTCATGGTGTGCACAGACTCCGCGTCCAACTCCCAGCCCGAAATCGGATGCCGCCAATGGCACAGAAGCAGTGTTCCGCCAGGCGTAGTTGAGGCCTGGATTCTTGTTAGCAGTTCGGTGAGTTCTTTCCGCGAAAGGTAATAGCCCGTTTCGGACAGCACCACCAGGTCGAACATGCCCTCAGGCCACTCATGCGGCATGGTGAGGTGCCTGACCTCCGCTGATGGGTAGCTCGCGAGACGCTCCGCTGCCTGGGCCAAGGCTGCGCTGCTGGCGTCCACTCCCAGGAATGTCCGGCAACGCCGGGCCAGCTCCTCGCTGAGTGTGCCGATGGAACAGCCCAGTTCCAACCCGGACTCATAGCTTTCCTGGGGCAAGGCCGCCAGGGTCAGCGCCCTCTTGCGGCGTTCATACCAGCTGGTGGTGTAGCTCCACGGATCCTCTTCCCTTGAGTGGACTTCGTCGAAGATGCGTTCCGCATCTGCTGCGCTGTTGCTCCCAGCTGTGGAGGGATGCCAGGCGAACGTTTCCCACGGCCGCTCGAAGTGCTCCAGAAATGTCCCGGAAAGCAAAGTCTCGTCGCCCGGTTGTCCGGACAGCGGCTCTGTTTGCGAGACGTGGGCGTGCATTGCTTTGGCCTTGGCCTGTTGTTCTTCCTGGCTCAGGGGCACGCGGACCCAACCATTCCAGGTGGTGTCCTCAGTTCCTGCCCACAACCAGTACCAAATGGGGTATTCCAGGAGCCCGTAGCCGTTTTGTGTGGCGAGGTCCGCGGCGACCGTGCCAAGGGTGTCGTGGTCCGTATGGCCGTCGGCACGGTAGGGAGCCACGATCACCACTTCCTCCGCCGCTCGCCCCGCGATGCTCTCGCGAATTGCCGCAGCAATACGGTCAGCGTTGGCAGCCAACTGTCCGTCGGGGAGTTCCAGGAACCGCCACGTCGCGCTGGGCGCCAGCCCTGACAAAGCAGTGTCGAACTCCGTGAGCCTGACAGCGGCAAGCTGTTCCGGCGTCGTGGTTGGCGAGTCTGGATGCGATGCCTCGCCCGCGGTGCACAGGATCATGTCGACTGCTGCGCCGGCTGAGTGCAGCCTGGCCAGGAAGCCGCCGGCGCCGAGTGATTCGTCGTCCGGGTGCGCGGCCAGGACAACGAACTTCCTGGCCGCAAGTTCTGCTGTATCCAGCGGCAGTTCGGGGAGGGCGGCCACTCCCGACGCTGCCCATTCCTGCTCCGACGTTCCGGTGTCAGTGTGGGAAAAGGTCACCACTGGCATTCTCCCTTCAGGGTCAGCGCGCCCAGCTGGGCGTCGTCCCGCATGGCGTGGTGCTGCCGGATGTACAGCGAGAGATCGGCCATGCGCTTTCCATACGCTTCATTGAACGCCAGCGGCGCGGGACCGAGGTTCTGCGTCACCACTGTTTGGACGCGCTCGACGGCGGCGGCAACAGTTCCGCGGATACGCAGGGCTTCGCTCCAGGCGCTGGGGCCGTTTGTGTCTGTGGGATCTTCGCCGCGCTCGTCCAGTTCGCCGGCGTCGATTTGCTCTGCGGCTTGGGCCAGGTACCCGGTGACGGACGTGATGATCCTGTCCACCTCACCCAAGGAGGCGAGGGCGATCTGGTCCGGCTCCCTGCCATTTTCCGCGCCCTTGGCCAGTGCGCTCCTGAAATCCCTGGCCACGGCAACTGCTCCGCCGAGCCAGCACGCGGCAACGCCCATGCCGCCCCAGGCGAAACCGGGTCGGGTGAAGTACCACCCTTCGCCTCCGACCGGGGTTGCGGGGACTTGGTCGAAGTGGACGGTGCCGCTGGGAATTTCCTGGAGACCCCGGCTGGTCCACTGGGGTGTTTCGCAGGACACTCCGGGGTGCTTCAGGTTCACAGCGAAGGCGGCCCGGCTGTTGTCTTCGGTGTGGGCCGTGATCACTGCACCATTCAGTTGGGCCGCGAGCGAGCACCAGGGTTTGGACCCGTTGAGGACGTAGTTCCCGGCATTATCCCGCTTGGCCTCGAGCTTCAGGCCGGGGCCTTCCGCGGCGAAGACTCCCCATGCACCATCCGGTGTAGCGGGTACGTCTGCTTGGGCGAGGATAGCCACGGCATCCAGATGTGGTTCGAGCACCCTCCCGGCCGCCACATCCACGGCTGTGACCGATGCCAGCAGTTCCCAGAGCTTGGCGGTATTTCCTTCGCCGGGCTGGGGGGCCGTCATTCCGATCTCCGTAGCGATGGCAAGCAGAGCAGGGACATCGCCCACGGATTCCCGCACCTTTTCCAGCATCGGCTCGAGGGCTTGGAGCTGGACGGGCTCGGAACTGATGCGTACAGGCTGGGCTTCGGAGTCGCTCATGATCCCAAGCCTATTCTAAGGAGCCTTAGGTTATGCGTGTGGAGGGCAAGAGAACGACGGCGGGTGGTTGCCGCCGTCGTTCTTGGTGATTTGCGTGTTGTGGTTCTGGACTCTAGATGATGGTGTTCATGACGTTCCAACCGGAGCCGACCTGGACCCGGGGGAGCCAGCCCTGCTTGCCGTTACCGGGGTAGAGCCAGAGTGTCCCGCCGGAGTCGCGGGCCAGGAGATCCACGTTGCCGTCGCCGTTGAAGTCGCCTGGAGTGGCTATGGCAGTCATGGCATTCCAGCCCCAACCGATTTGGATGCCCCAGCCAAAGGAAGTTCGCGGATAGCCTCTGAAACTCCATAGCGCCCCGTTGGCATCCCGGGTCACCAAATCCTCGGTCCCGTCCTTCGCGATATCTCCTATGCCGGAGATGAAGTTCATGCCATTCAGGTCTCTGCCAACCAACTCCTGGGTTAGCCAGCCGCCCCGGCCGTTGCCGCGATACTGCCACAGCTGTCCGGAGCTGTCGCGGGCAGCAACGTCGGCATTTCCATCCAGGTCAAGATCACCAATTCCCGTGATGGCGGTCATGGCGTTCCAGCCTTGGCCTACTTGCAGCCTGGCTTGCCAGCCACCCTTGCCGTTACCTGGATATAGCCATAAGACTCCGCTGGTGTCACGGGCCAGTACATCGGCTTTGCCGTCACCCGTGAAATCCCCGGGAGAGACGAGAGCTGTCATGACGTTCCAACCTTGGCCGACCTTGGATGGCGACTGCCAGCCGCCGCTGCCGTTGCCAGGATAAAGCCACAAGTCTCCACTGTGGGTACGAGCCAGGACGTCCGGTCTTTTGTCGCCGGTAAAGTCGTGCCTGATATCAGCCGGCTTGATGGTGATCGTGATGGTTGGGGTCAGTGCATCCGGGCCGTAACCGTTGCTGGCAGATATGCGGAAGCTGAAGGTTCCAGGGATGCTGGGCACGCCGGATAGGAGTCCATTTGGATTCTGTGACACCAGAGTCAGGCCTGGGGGCAGTGCACCGCTGGCAACTTTGAACTGCGGTGTCAGGGAGCCGCTCGCCGTCATCTCATGGTGGTATCGAGCCCCCACAGAACCGCTGTTGGGAGGGAGGGTCGACGTGAATGAGGGGGCGACGTTTCTTCCATCGATGGTCCGGACCCGACTTCCACCGCGATCGGCTACGTAGATCTTGTTGGTCTTTTGGTTAATTGCCAGAGTCTCGGGATTATCGAAACCCTGTACGTGCCCGAGGACGTTTGCCTTGGTGTCGAAGACGGTTACCCGGTGCCGGTAATAGTCTGAGGCGTAGACCTTATTGGTGACCTCGTTGACGGCAATGCTGAGGTAATGGGTGCGCTCAGTCGGCGTATTGACCAGAGTCCTTGCTGTCGCGTCGAGGGCTGTCAGATATTGGTTGCCTTCGTCGGCTGCATAAACCGTGTTGGTTTGGCGGTTGATTGCCATCACTCCAGGGCGGGCGTTCGACCCGGTGGGAATCATGGATATTTGGTTGGTTTGTCCGCTGAGTACGGCAAGTACCTTGGCGTCCGGGCAGCTGAAGTAGACCATATTCGTAATGGGGTTCAGGACCACGGACTGTGCCGGGGTGCCGAGGTCAAGCTGGGTGACTTTTTTACTGACCCCATCCAGGATGGCCACTTTGCTGCTCTCCCACGCGGTGGCATAGAGCTTGTTGCTTATCTCATTGATGGCGAGACTTCTGATGTCCCCATAAATTGGAATTTGGGTGACGGCCAAGCTGGCTCCGTTGATGACATAGATGCCGCCTGTTGATTCCCCGTTGGCGACGTAGAGCTCATTGGTGGTCTGATTCACCACCATTTTTTCCGGTTGGCCAACTGTTGAAATTCTTTTCGTTGCTTCCGATGCCCCGTCAATAACGGTAATGGTATAGCTGGCTGAATGAGAGACGTATATCTTGTTGGTCTTCTCATTGATGGCTACGCTCTCGGGGTAGTCTGCCACGGCGATCGACCTTGACGCCGAAGTGGCACCGTCGATGACTGTCACGGATTTCCCATACTGGTTGGCGACGTACGTCCTGTTGGTCGTGACGTTGACGGCTACGTCGTTGGGGTTGCTGCTGTTAACGATGTGATCCATGAGGGTATCGGCTTTAGCCTGTTGGCCCCCCGGTACCATCAGGAACGTCAGCGCAGTGATCACTGCCAGAAGTGCAGCGGCAACAACCCGGCCGACGCCGCTGCTGAAAGACAAAGATCTACCCAGAGCAGCCAACGGCCCAACCCCCAAAAAATCCAATGCGCGACTATCGCGTCACCAGCGAATCCTACAGCCCGCAGAGGCCGAATTGTGATCCGCGCCGCATTGTTGCGTGCCGAGGTCTCTTACCCGCGAACGCCCCAACGCTCCCTACCCCCGCGAAAGTTCCCATGGGTCCCAACATGAAGCGCATCTTCACAGCTTTTGTCACGCTTGTCACATCTTGTTGTCATTAACGGTGACAGGTTCCGTAGCTTGGAAGGGTCAGCATTCCCAAGCTCAAGGAACCCCATGCCGCAGCCCAACGATTCCGCTACCGTCCCTACTGACTCGCACAGCCCGCCGGGAAAGAACCCGGGCAAAGGTACAGCCAAGCCAAGCTTCCTCAGCAATCTCGGCGCCGACCTTCCCGCGTCCCTCGTAGTCTTCCTCGTCGCACTCCCACTGTCGCTGGGTATCGCCGCCGCCTCCGGAGCTCCTGTCATGGCCGGCCTCATCGCCGCGGCCGTGGGCGGCATCGTCGCAGGCAGCCTGGGTGGCTCCCCACTGCAGGTGAGCGGCCCCGCTGCCGGCCTGACCGTCGTCGTCGCCGGTCTTGTGGACGAATTCGGCTGGGCGGTGACGTGTGCCATTACAGTCGGTGCCGGCGTCATGCAGTTACTCATGGGTGTCAGCCGCATTGGCCGGGCCGCGCTGGCAGTGTCGCCCGTGGTGGTCAAGGCGATGCTCGCGGGCATTGGCATCACCATCATCCTGCAGCAACTCCACGTGCTGCTCGGCGGCCAAGCTGCCGGGTCCGCCGTCGAAAACCTCACGGCATTGCCGGCGGCCATCACCAACGTGGAGCTGCACTCGGCGTTGCTGGGTCTTGCTGTTGTCGCGATCCTGATGGCCTGGAAGTTCCTCCCGGCGTCGGTGCGAAAGATCCCCGGACCGCTCGCCGCCGTCGTCGCCGTCACCGCCCTGTCCGTCGCGGTGGCGCCAGGCGTTGAGCGCATCAGCTTCAGCGGCTCCATCTTCGACGCCGTCGCGTTGCCAAGCCTGCCCGACGGCACCTGGCGGGCAGCGGCCATGGCCGTCATCACGGTGGCCCTGATCGCGAGCATCGAGTCGCTCCTGTCCGCCGTCGCCGTCGACAAAATGCACGGCGGTTCGCGCACCAACCTCAACCGCGAACTGGTGGGCCAAGGCTCCGCGAACGTTGTCTCCGGCATGCTCGGCGGACTTCCGGTGACCGGCGTGATTGTCCGCAGCGCCACCAATGTTGAAGCCGGCGCGAAAAGCCGCACCTCCGCCATCCTGCACGGCGTCTGGGTCCTCGTCTTCTCCGCACTGTTCGCCGGGCTGATCCAACTGATTCCGCTGTCCGTGCTGGCTGGCCTGCTGCTGGTTATCGGCGCGAAGCTCATCAAGGTTGCCGACATCCGCACCAGCCTCCGTACCGGCGAGCTCCTGGTCTACAGCGTCACGCTGGTGTGCGTCGTGGTGCTCAACCTCCTCGAAGGCGTGATCATCGGCCTGGCCCTCGCCGCCCTCTGCGTGCTGTGGAGGGTTCTCCGGGCGCAGATCAATGCCCATGCGCCCGCCGGTGCTGCCCTTCCGTGGCGCGTTGTCATCGCCGGATCGTGCAGTTTCTTCGCGCTGCCCCGGCTCAACCGCGTCCTCCACTCAGTGCCCGAAGGCCAGGACGCCGTGGTGGAGCTCAACGCCGACTACCTGGACCACGCCTTCCGCGAAGCGTTGGTCGCCTGGCAGAAGCAGCACCGAAGCACGGGCGCCTCGGTAATCCTTGAGGAACACGGCACCACCGCCTTCACCGATGCCGAGGACAACACCCCGCAGCGGCAGGACCCGCGCGAATTCCCGCTGCCGCCGCGCACGTCCTGGCTGCCGCCCGGTGACAATCCAACAGCGGACGACGACGGCGGGCAGCCGCCGCTGCGGTCCATCCTCCTGGGCATCGACAAATACCATCGCCGGCACGCTGACAAGGTCCGCCCCCTGGTTCAGGACCTCACCGAAAGCCAGAACCCGGACACGCTGTTCGTGGCGTGCGTCGACTCCCGCGTCAACCCCAACCTGATCACCAGCAGCGGACCGGGTGACCTTCTCACGCTCCGCAACATTGGCAACGTGGTGTGCAGCGATGGCCGTGATGCCTCCATTGATTCAACGCTGTCATTTGCGGTCAAGGCGCTGTCCGTGGATTCGATCGTTATTTGCGGGCACTCCAACTGCGGCGCAATGAAGGCCGTCATTGCTGATGCAGAGGGTTCTGCCCCTGCCCTGGGTACGGGCTTTGATACCTGGCTGGAGCACGCACGGCCCAGCTACTCGGCGTTGCTCGCCGGCCATCCTGTTGCCCGCGCGGCCGAGGCCGAGGGCTACAGCCGGCTGGACCAGCTGAGCATGGTGAACATTGCCGTGCAGCTCCGGAAGCTGGAGGACCACCCCGTCACTGGGCCAGCCCTTGCCTCGGGCAGCGTGCAGGCCACGGGGTTGTTCTACGACATTTGCACCGCCCGGGTTGTGCTGGTGACGCCTGAGGGTATCGAACAGTTGGATCCGGGCATGGCTGTTCGTTCCTAGTTTTTTCGCCGGACCACCACCACCCATTTCGGGCACCGAACGGCCCCTGACACGCCTGTTGGCGGCGTGTCGGGGGTCGTTGCGGTTTCAAAGCAGGTGGTGGGGGTACGAGCCCCAACCACGGCAACGTGCGGAATACTGGAATCACGATGTCCGGCAGGCGAGGGCTGCCGTGCGAGGAGGTGGCAGGACGTGAACGCCGAGAATAACGTCTTCAGGCGCAGGCTTGAGCGCGGCGCCGAACTGCGGGCAGTCCGGTCATGGGGCGGCAACGCGGAAGAAGACGCAGAGCTCGAGGCCGCCGACGCCGAGGAACGCGAGAAACGCCGCAAAGTGGACGACGCGGCCAGGGTCGAGTACCTCATCCGGGACGCCATGAACCAAGGCAAGTTCGACAACCTGAAATACGCCGGAAAACCAATCCCCGGGCTGGGGGAGCACTACGATCCCGACTGGTGGGTCAAAGGCCTCATCCAACGCGAACGCCTCAGCGGGATCGGTCCGCCAGCCATTCTGCTCCGGATCGAGGACTCCGAGCTCGACGCCAAGCTGGACCAGCAGTACACGGACAAACAGGTCCGGGACATTCTTGAGGACTTCAACAAACGCGTGATCGAGGCCAGGCGGCAACTTCAGGGCGGGCCTCCGGTGATCACCAGGCTCCGCGACGTGGACGCTGAACTGGAAAAATGGCGGGAACGCAGGTCAGCCGCAGCTCCGCCGGAGCCGGAACCCGAGCAGCCGGGCAAGCGGACGTGGTGGCAGCGGATCTGGAACGGCTCCGGCTAGCCCAACTAGGTAACAGCAAACGTCCCAATCAGCCCTCAGTGGTGCGTTTGCTGTCACCTACTTGGGTGGGCGGGCGCTGTTTGGTGACGGTGCCGTTAGGCGAAGCTGTCTTCCTTGGCCTCTTCGGGCTTCCGCCTGATCAAAGCAGACAGGTGCGCCTGCTGCTGACGGAAGTGGCCGTGGGCGGTGAGGCCGAACTCGTAGGCGGACTCGGCGTGCTGGGTGAGGTCAACACCGGTGATTTCGTGCTCGTGGGCAACACGGAAGCCGATGGTCCTGTGGATGGCCCGGCCGATGACCAGGGTGCCCAGGCCCGAGAGCGCCATGGTGACCAAGACGGCCACGGTCTGCGCGATCAACTGCTGGGGGCCGCCGCCGTAGAAGAGGCCGCCGGCCGTCCCCTCGGTGGGGAAGGCGATGAAGCCGAGGGAGATCGTGCCGATGACGCCGGCCCCGAAGTGAACGCCCACAACGTCGAGGGAGTCGTCGAAGCCAAACTTGTACTTCAGGTCAACGAACACTGCGCAGGCAGCGCCGGCCACCAAGCCCAGGCCGAGAGCTGCGAGCGGGGTGATGTTCGCGCAGGACGGGGTGATGGCTACAAGGCCCGCCACCACGCCGGACGCTGCGCCCAAGGACGTGGGGTGACCGTGACGGATCTTCTCCACCACCAGCCAGCTCAGCATGGCCGCAGCCGGGGTGACCAGGGTGTTGACCCAGATGAGGCCTGCCTGCTCCACCGTGGCGGCGGCTCCGCCGTTGAATCCGAACCAGCCGAACCAGAGGATGGCTGCGCCGATCATGATGAACGGCACGTTATGTGGGCGGTGGTTGGGGTCCTTGGCGAATCCGTGACGCTTTCCCACGATCAGTGCGAGGACGAAAGCGGCGGTTCCGGAGCTGACCTCAACCACTGCGCCACCAGCGAAGTCGATGACCTGGCCGAAGATCTGGGTGAGGGCGCCGCCTGCACTCATGAGGCCACCGCCCCAGATCATGTAAGCAAGCGGGCAGTAAACCACCGTCACCCAGATCGGTACGAACAAAGCCCAGGCGCCGAATTTGGCACGGTCGGCGATTGCACCGCTGATGAGGGCCACGGTAATGATGGCGAACGTAGCAGCGAAGCCTGCCTTGATGAGGTCCGGCGAACCCATGAGGTCCTGCAGGCCGAAGTGTGCGAATGGGTTGCCGAACAGGCCGAGGAAGCCGTCGCCGGTGGTCATCGAGTAGCCCCACAGGACCCAGACAACACCAACGATGCCGGCCGAGATGAAGCTCATCATGATCATGTTCAGAGCTGCCTTGGCGCGGGTCATGCCGCCGTAGAAGAGGCCGAGGCCCGGGGTCATGAATAGCACCATCGCCGATGACAACATCAGCCAGACGTGTTGCGCAGAGATCTCCACCTGCGTTCCCTTCAAGCTTGTCCGAAACGGGGCCGTTGTTGCACGGCCCACACCAACCCCCCGATCAATGTTCGGTGAGCTATGTTTCCGACTCAGAAGAGCTAAGTTGCAGGTAAGTTACAGAAATCCACTGTTCGTGAAGATCACGTCACTGGCGTGTTTCGGGAATGTTAACGGCGCTTCTCGCGACCCCCGGCAGGGTAGCCGCCGCGACGGCTGGCAATGATGATCACCAGCGCAACCGCAGTGGGAACCGCGGCGGCCAAGGGCACCAGGTGCGCACCGACGGTGGTGAGGGCGAAGGCTCCGTACACAGCACCGATGGCGATCCCCAGTTGGATGGTTACCACAGTCAGCCCGTTGGCAGCATCCTTGTGCTCACCGCCCGCACGGAGAATCGCCGCCTGGTTGTAGATGCCCACCGCTCCGAACGCGATGCCCCAGAGCGTCATCAGTCCAAACGCGCCCACCCAGGTGCCGCCCAGCGCGGGCAGCAGGGCGAAAGCAAGGGTCAAGAGTCCGACGGCGGCAATCACCGAGGTGCGCGGGCGGGAGTCCGCGGTCATGCCTGCAATCCAGATACCCACCAGGCTGGCGATGCCCACCACGGAAAGGGACAGGCTCGTAGCGGATTCCGGCAGTCCGGAGGCGAGGAGGAACGGGGCAACGTAGGTGAAGAGTGTGAAGTGGGCCAGCAGCAGGAGCGGCCATGCGATGGCGATGGCAATGACGCCGGGCAGTTTCATGGCTGCCCGTAGGGATGGGGTCTTCTGGCTGGCTTGGTCACGGGCGCCGGGGAGCAGCCAAAAAGCCAAGACAGCCAGCAACACACCAACTCCGGCCAGGACCAGGAACGAGGCGCGCCAGGTCATGAGCGATCCCATCAAGGTTCCGATGGGAGCACCGACGGCCAACGCGATGCTGTTGCCGCTGAAGACCACAGCCATGGCCTTGCCCACGGAATGTGCGGGGACGATGCGGGCCACATACGGCGCCATGCTGGACCACAACATGCCGTGGGCGATGCCGCCAAGGAGCCTCGCTCCGATCGCCCAACCCAAGGAGGGGCTGAAAGCGAGGAGCACGTTGCTCAGGGCAAAGGCCAGCACGGTGGCAATGAGCAGGGTCTTCCGGGGAAGCCGCCCGGCCAGGAACCGGGACAACGGGAGGGCCGTGAAAACGATGATGGCCGCATAGACCGCGGTCAGCGAACCCACCGCCGACTCGTCCACTCCGAGGTCGCGGCTGATTTGGGGAAGCAGGCCTGAGGGAAGGAGTTCTGTGGTCACAGCCGTGAACCCTGCCGCCGCCAGAACCAGAAGGCCACCCCACGGGATCTTCTTGGGGAGTTGCGGTGCAGCAACTGACGCCTTGGGCGATTGCGTGCCGACGACCAAAGGGTCCTGCTTCAAAGATTGCTCCTCAGAAATGAGTCATAGGTGTGTCATAGGGGTCCCTACCAACGTTATGCAGCCACGGCGATGCAAGGGAGTCTCTGTCAGAAACCCCCTTCGGGCCAACACACTTTGTTCGTCAGGCATTCCTCGCGCAGACTGGGCCTGTGAAGCCCTTCCTTTTGCTGGCCACCCGCGCCGAAGACGCAGCAGCCGATGACGAATACCAGGCCTACCTCCGCTACTGCGGCCTGAAACCGGAAGAATTGGTCCGTATCCGGCTGGAATCCGGGCCTTTGCCGGCGCTTGAACTGTCGGACTATTCCGGGGTGATTGTTGGCGGCAGCCCCTATACGTCCAGCGATCCTGTGGAGGAGAAGAGCTCCGACCAGATCCGGGTTGAGACGGAACTCTCATCCCTTCTGGACCGGATAGTGGCCGAGGACTTCCCGTTCCTTGGTGCCTGCTACGGCGTCGGGACCCTGGGTGTTCACCAAGGGGCCACGATTGACCGCCGCTTTGGCGAGCCTGTGGGGCCCACGGAGATCACGCTCACCGCCGACGGGGAACGTGACCCCATGCTTCGGGGCGTCCCACGCACCTTCGACGCCTTTGTAGGTCACAAGGAAGCGTGCAGCGAACTACCCGGACATGCAGTGCTGTTGGCCAGCTCAGCTGCCTGCCCGGTGCACATGTTCCGCATCAAAAAGAACCTCTACGCCACACAATTCCACCCGGAACTGGATGCTGACGGGATCATCACGCGCATCAACATCTACAAGAACGCAGGCTATTTCCCGCCCCACGAGGCCGATGAACTCATCGCCGCCGCCCTTGAATCATCCGTGACGGAACCCATGCGGGTTCTCAGGAACTTCACCGAGCTCTACGCCCGCTAGCCCATCCGTTGTGGGGCCCGCTCTGCGCCCTATTTCGGGCGCGAGGCGCGTAGAGCGGGCCTGGCAACGCAAACGCCCGACGGCGGTAGTCGCCGTCGGGCGTTTCCGTCCCCCCAAGGGTCGGCTACTTCAGCCGGGCCGCGAGATCTTCCCCGACAGCGAAGGCACGGGTGATCGCGGAACCAAGG
This sequence comes from Paenarthrobacter sp. OM7, assembly GCF_029873575.1. NCBI lineage: Bacteria > Bacillati > Actinomycetota > Actinomycetes > Micrococcales > Micrococcaceae > Paenarthrobacter > Paenarthrobacter sp. OM7. The sequence goes on along the minus strand of NZ_CP123579.1, from coordinate 3,764,286 downwards.
GTGGCACCGCCGCCGGGGTAGTTGTTGCGGAAGACCCCGGCCGAGACGTTGCCCGCCGCATAAAGTCCCGGAATGGCCTGCTGCCGATGGTCCAGGACGCGACCACTGAAGTCCGTAGCCAACCCGCCCGACGTGCCGAGTACGCCTGCCCGAATGGGAACCGCGTAAAACAGTGGAACCAGCAAGGGCGCCAGACAAGGATTGGGGGTGTTTCCGGCATCGCCCAGGAATCGGTCCTGGGCAGTGGCGCCCCTGCCGAATTCCGTGTCCACGCCGAGGGCCGCGTCGGCGTTGAACCGGGAAACTGTGGCGTTGAGACCGGCTGGGTTGATGCCCACCTCCTTGGCCAGGAGTTCCAGGCTGGGCGCGGACACCATCCACTCTGCGGGTTCGCCCGGCGAGGAGCCCGCCACCGGGTATTTGGCCACATAGGCGGAATCAAAAACCAACCACGCCGGGTTGTTCTGTTGCCTGCCCGTATGCGGGTTGATCGAGGCGAAGACCCTGCTGGCGTCGTGATAGTTGAGCGCCTCGTTGACGAAACGCTTGCCGTCGCTGTTCACGGTGATGGATCCCGGCAACGTCATCTCCACGTTTCCCATACGCCCCGACTGCTGACCGTCGTACTGATGGGCCGCCGTCGAAATCACCGGAACGCCCCACACTGCCGTCATGTCCTCCACCGCCGCTCCGGCCTTCAGCCCGAGTTCCAAGCCGTCGCCCTCGTTGGACGGGGCGCTGATGGGCGTCACCGGATACGGCAGGAACGCGCTGCGAAGCCGCGGATTCCATTCGAACCCACCAGAGGCAAGCACGACGGCGGTCGCGGCCACGGTCGCGTCGGCAGAAACGCCGCCGAGACTCACCATCCACCCGGCACCTGACGGTGACAATTCCTCCACCGGACTGGACACCACAAGGTGCACGCCCCGGTCCACAGCGCTCGCCACCAGGCTCCCGACCAAGGCGCCGCCCATGGTCCGGATCCCGGTGGACGCCCGGCGTTCCAGCAGCAACGGATCAGCGGCGCGGCCGTTGAGTTCATCGCGTTCGGTCATGGTGAGCAGAGGGAAGTACGACGACGGCCGGATCAGCTCCGAAAGGCCGGGGTAGTCCTGGGGATCAAAAGCGTTGTTGTCCAGGCCGCGGCCACCGTTCGCGGACCCTTTCCAGTCCATGTGGTAATCCGGGCGGGCAATGGGAACCATGGACACTTTGGTGTTCCGGTTCAGGAAGTCCACAGCCCGCGGCGCAGTGGCCACGTACCACTCAATTTCCTGGGCCGTCATCACGTGGCCGGCCGCCTCCGTGAGGTAAGCGACGCCGTCGGCATGGCTGTCCTGGTACCCGGCAGCCTTGGCGAGGTGGTTGTTCGGTGCCCACATCACGCCGCCACCGGCAGCCGTGGTGCCGCCCAGCAGCGGCGCCTTCTCCACCACCAGGACGCTCAGTCCGGCATCGGCAGCACGGACGGCGGCCACCAGCCCGGCGGCGCCGCTGCCCATGATCACGACGTCGTAGCTTGCGTTGAGTTGTTCGTGCGCGGTGAGGATTGAGGTGCTCATGCGACGCTTCCCGCAGGCATCTCGATGACGATCTTGCCAATCTTCCCGGTTCGTCCCTGCATCAATCGGTAGGCCTTCTGGACCTCCGCAAATGCGAAGCGGTGGGTCATGAGGGCGCGTGCCTGTTCGGGGTGGCGGGACAGCAGGGCGAGCCCGTCGGGGATGAGGTTGAGGCTCATCCGGCTGCCCATGAGATCCAGTTCCTTGTAGGGGATGTCCTTCATGGAGACGTTGGCTTGCCGCGGCGAGATGCCCACCTGGACAATCCTGCCGGCACTGGCAACCAGCCTGATGGCATTCTCCAAGGAGGACGGAACCCCGGTGGCTTCGATGACCAGTTGCGGGCCGTACCCGTCGGTCATGGAGTGAAGGCGTTGTGCTTGGTGTTCATCCGGGAAGTCGCTTCCCGGCCTTACCAGCAGCGTTTCCGCGGCACCGAACCCGACCGCAAGATCCAGCCGGTGCTGCTCGGTATCGGCGCAGATCACCGTGACTCCAAGCTCCGTCAGGTACAGCGTGGCCAGCAATCCGATGGGGCCGCTTCCCAATACCAGCGCGGTGTCGCCGGGCTCGGGCCGACCGCGGTTGACGGCCTGCATGGCGATGGATGCGGGTTCGCCCATGGCGGCGATGTCCAGCGGGAGATCGTCGGGAACGGGGCACAGCTTCTCCACCGGGACGCTGATCAGTTCTGTCAGTGCCCCATCCGAGTAGCAGCCCAGGCAGCCCACGTCCTGGCAGACGTTGTACCGGCCGGTGAGGCACGGGCGGCACTCGCCGCAGTAGATGATGGGGTTGACGGCAACGCGGTCGCCGATGCTGATGTCCTGGACTGTGTCCCTTCCGGAGCCCCCGGTGCCGGTCTTCGCAGGCGCGAGGGCCTCCACGATGCCGGAGAACTCATGGCCTTGGACCAGGGGGAGCTCCGTGGGATAGTCGTCCTCCCAGATATGGAGGTCGGTGCCGCAGAGGGTGACGTTGTGGACCCGGACGAGGGCGTGGCCCGGTTCAAGGACGGGCTCAGGAGAATCCCGAAAAGCAATGGTCTCTTTGGAGACGGTGATCGCGGACAGCACTGGGGGACCTCAGTTCTGCGCGGCGGTCTGCGCGGCTGCCGGCTGCGCAGCATCAGCGCCGAAGAAGATGTTCCACTGCCGCACGGTCCGTTCCTCAATGAGCCCTGCTTGATGGAACGGGTCCTGGTCCATAAGGGCTTCGACGTCGGCTTTGGTGTCACCGTCGATGATCAGCAGCGCGCCTGGTGATTCCTCCGGACCGAAAGGGCCGCTCTTGAGGAGGCGACCGCCGTCGAACTGGGCTTTGAGGAACTCCACGTGAGCGGGCCGGACTGTATCCCGGCCGGCAGACGTCGAGTCGGAGTAGGCGTATGTAACGGCAAACGTGGCCATGAGGGTGTCCTCTTCATTGAGTGAGTGGGGCTTTTCTCAATGCTGGGCAACGCATTAGCTCTTGTCCAATACTTAGTTGGTCTCTCACCATGTGCAGAAAACACATAGTGGGCTAGTCCCCAGGTGTTGGCAGCACCTCCTCAGCCAGTTGGATTGCCGCCCGAACGGCCGGAGACATGGAGCCAGGGTTCCAGGCGAGTCCGGAAAACAGGAGGACGTCGTCGCCTTGAAGCGGCAGGAAGACGATGCCCGCAGGCATGATCCCTTCAATTGACCCGGGCATCAGGCTGATGCCCACGCCACCGGCCACCAAGGACAGTGCCGTGTAGGGGTCGGAGACCTCCTGGGCGATCCTGGGGCGGAAACCGGCGGCAGCACACGCCGCGAAGGTGACCTCACGCAGCGTGGACCCTTGGGCGGCAGGCATGGTGATGAACGGATCACCTGCCAGCTCGGCCATTTCCACGGATGCATGTCCGGCAAGGGGGTGGTCTGCCGGCAGGGTGACCCCCAGGCGCTCAATGGCAATCCGGCGGGTGGCCAGCGACGGAGCGTCGATGGGTAGGCCGATAAAGGCCAGGTCCAGTGCACCGTTGCCCAGTTGGTGAAGTGCTTCCTGGGTCAGCAAGCCTCCCCGCAGCGTCACGTCGAGTTGCGGGTAGCGCTGGCGCAGGGCCCGTGTCAGTGGGGGAAGCGTGGCATGGTTCAGTGCACCCGAGAAGCCGATGGCGATTTTGCCATAGACGGTCCCCGTTCCGGCGCTGACAGCCCTGCGTGCCAGGTCCACTTCGTCCAGGATCCGGCGTGCGTGCGGCAACAGGGAATGCCCGGCCGGGGTCAGCGTGACGGACCGGGTGTTGCGGACAAAGAGCGGTGCGCCCAAGCCCTTTTCGAGCTTCTTGATGGTTTGGCTCAACGGCGACTGTGCCATGCGGAGCCGTTCTGCCGCCCTGCCGAAGTGCAATTCCTCTGCTACTGCCAGGAAGGCCTCAATTTGCCGCAGTTCCACGTTGCCTCCCGGATTCTCGCGCTTCAGTGCAAGGCTATATTGGGTTTGCGGTCCGCGATGCAGCCGACCGGAAAAGCACTACGGAGGCATCATGGCCAACTCGGCGTCGGGGGAGTCCGTGATCGAACGCGTCGTGAAGATCATGGATGCGTTTTCCAAAGGCCAGCCGTGGCTTCCCCTGAAGGACATGGTCCGGATTACCGGCATGTCCCGCAGCACGGTGCATCGCCTGGCCATGGACCTGGCAGCCAACGGACTCCTGGAGCGCAACGCTGCCGGCGAGTTCGGTGTCGGAATGAAGATGTGGGAACTGGCCTCCCGCAGTAATCCCCTGGAGGAATTCCGACGTCGCGGTTTGCCGTTCCTGGAAGGTGTGCACGCGGCGGTGCGGGAACACGTTGCCCTGTCCATTCCGGATGTGGAAACCAACAGTGTTCTTTACCTCGAACGCCTGGACCGGCATGGAACGGTCATGAACCTGGCGGAGGTTGCCGGCCGTCTGGACATCCACACGACGTCGTCGGGAATGGCCATGATGGCGCACATGCCGGGCTGGGTTCAGGACCGGTTCCTGGCAGGAAAGCTGGAGAAGACCACGCAGGCAACGGAGGTGGACCCTGCCAGGATCAGGAGCCACCTCGCCCAGATCCGCGAGCGTGGCTATGCCCGTTTGGTGGGTGTCCTGGTGGAGGAAAACACGGCCTATTCCGTGCCGGTGTTTGGCCAGGGCCAAGCCGTCATAGGTGCCATTTCCGTCGTCGTGCCTTCTGTGGACGAAGACGCCGGGCTGATACTCCCGGTCCTGGTGGCCGCAGGCCGCGGCTTGTCCCGGACCATGGGTGCTGAACGCCGGCCTTATGGCTCCCGTCCGTGGTTGTCCCACCTGGAGCCCTGACGGGTCAGATAAGAGACGTATCCCGTTCAACGGGAAGTTGTGCCGCTGCGTGTGACCTGGGTCCTACAGTCGATTCCAGAGGAACAATCGCCTGTGATCTGGAGCACAGCTACGGGAGTCGTTATCAACGGCTACCGGGCGGGCTGCACAACAAAGCAGCAGCCGGCGGTTTGTACCTCGTCCAATTCTTTGCCGGGCAAAGCACCATGGCGGTGCCACTTCCCGCGGCACTCAATGAGGAGACAGTATGGGACACGTGCAGCAGCACTCGCCCTCGGACGCCAACAATGCGGCCTCGCCGCTTGGAACAGAACCGGTTGGAACAGAGCCGGTTGAACACGTCAAAATGCCCAAGAAGGCGGCACTCGCCTCCTTCCTCGGATCCACCTTGGAGTACTACGACTTCTTCATCTACGGCACTGCCGCCGCCCTGATCTTCCCCAAGATCTTCTTCCCCGGCGGCGACCCCGTAGTGGCATTGCTCGGAGCGATGGCGACGTTCGGCGTGGGCTACCTTGCCCGGCCACTCGGCGGATTGGTGATGAGCCACTACGGTGACAAGATCGGCCGCAAGCAGGCACTGATGGTCACGCTGGTGATCATGGGCGTTGCCTCCATCGGCATCGGATTCCTGCCCACATATGGACAAATCGGCTACTGGGCAACGGCGTTGTTGCTGGTGGGCCGTCTGGCCCAGGGCTTCTCTGCCGGCGCTGAAGCCGCAGGTGCCTCGACCCTCACCATGGAACACTCACCCGAAGGCCGTCGCGCGTTCTTCACCAGCTTCGTGATGACCGGATATGCCTCTGGAATGGTGCTGTCCACGGTGGTCTTTATCCCCTTGGCAGCCCTGCCCGAAGTGCATCTGCTCAGCTGGGGCTGGCGCGTGCCGTTCTGGCTCTCGGTAGTAGTGCTTGCGGTGGCCTACTGGATCCGGACCCGCTTGGATGAGCCCCCGGTGTTCGAGGAAATCGTGGAGCATGAAAAGCCCAAGGCCATTCCCGCCGTCGCGGTCATGAAAACCCAGTGGCGCGACGTCCTGCGCGTTGGCGTGGTGATGCTGTTCTCCGTCATGCAGACCACCTTCACCGTGTACGCCTTGGCCTACGCCACCGGCCCCGCAGTGGGGATCGACCGCACCCTCATGCTCACCGTGAACGCCGTGACCATCGGACTGTCCATGGTGACCATCCCCATCTCGGCCATGATCTCGGACCGCGTTGGCCGCAAGAAGGTCCTCCTGGTGGGTGCCCTTGGCTGCGCTTTGACCACCATCGGCTATTTCTGGGCCATCAGCGAGCAGAACATCGCCCTGATCTTCCTGTTCGGTTTCCTGAACATGACGGTCTTCTACTCCTGCTGGAACGGCGTGTGGACGGTGTTCTTCCCTGAGATGTTCCCCGCAGCGGTCCGCTACTCCGGCATGGCGATCGGCAGCCAGATCGGCTTGATCCTGGCTGGCTTCGCACCGGCCATCGCAACCCTCTTGGCCCAGCCCGGACCGAACGGGTGGTGGCCGGTAGCGGGCTTCACCATCCTGTGCCTGGTGGCTTCGGGCATCGCCATCATGACGGCCCGGGAAACGTACAACGTCCCGCTCGAGGACCTTGGCAAACCGCGCACTTCCCTCAAGTAGCAAACAGCACGCACGACGCCGGGCGGCAGCTTCCGCCGCCCGGCGCGGTCCCTTCCACGTCAGAACCACAGCAAACGACTCATTTGCCCGAAAGTTGGATTACCCGATGACTTCGTCAGCAACCGCCCCCCGCATCTTCCGTGTTGGAATCGCGGGTTGCGGCGCCATTTCCCGCAACCACCTGGAAGCTTTCCTTGCATTGGACAACGTCCGGTTGGTGGGCGTCTGCGATGTGGATCCGGACCGGGCCTCAGCAACAGCCAAGACCTGGGGAGTCCCGAACGCGGTCACCAGCGTGGACGAGCTCCTCGCCCTGGACCTGGACATCGTTTCCGTCTGTACGCCGCATCCCACCCACGAGGACGTGGTGCTGAGGGCAGCCGCAGCCGGAATCAACGTTCTCTGCGAGAAACCCATAGCTACCAGACTGGAGTCCGCTGAGCGCATGGTGTCAGCCTGTGAAGACGCCGGAGTCCAGCTGGGGGTCCTTTTCCAGCGCCGCTTCTGGCCGGCGTCGCAGAAGATCCGCACCGCGATCGACGATGGCACGCTGGGCAAGGCGATCATGGCCCAGTGCTCGGTCATGCTGCACCGCGACCCGGACTACTACAACCGCGACACCTGGCGTGGCACGTGGGAGAACGACGGCGGCGGGGTGCTGATTTCCCAGGCCGTGCACCAGATCGACCTCCTCCAGTGGTACCTGGGGGACGTGGCCGAGGTTTACGGAAAGGTCAACACCTACCGCCACGGCGATTACATAGAGGTAGAAGATTCCGCAACGGCGGTGATCACCTTCACCTCCGGAGCCATGGCAACGCTGGAGGCCTCCACCGCGGTATCGCCCAACCTTGGAATCCAGCTCCGCATTACCGGCGAAACGGGCGCCTCGGCTTCCCTGACGGAGTTCCCGGAAGGCAGCGATGGTCGACTCGACCTGTGGGCGGTGGGTGAGCGAATCGTCGTCGAGCCTGTCCATCCTGAAGGCGTTGAACCGAACGTCGACCTGTCCGTCATCAACGGCCAGCTGATCCCGTTCCACAAACTGCAGGTGAAGGACTTCGTGCAGGCGCTGGAAACCGGCACCGAACCGGCCATCACGGGCAAAGACGCGCTGAAATCCTTGCGGATCCTGCTGGCAGTCTACGAGTCCTCACGCACCGGCCAACCCGTCCGCTTCGCCGCAGTACAGCCTACCCACGCAGCCATTCCAGAGCTGCGCGGACGTGAAAAGGTGGCTCGCTGACCATGGTTTCCACCACGCCCTCAGCGGGAATGCCGCTGACCCTGGGCCGCAACGGCCGCACGCCCAAGACACTCCGCAACCGCCTCGCGTCGGCCCCCATGAAACGCAATTACGGCACCACGGATGGGCACATCACCGAGCAATACATTGACTACCTCGTGACCCGCGCCCAGGCCGGCCTTGGCATGGTGACCACCGAAGCGACGTTTGTCCGCGCCGACGGCAAGGGCCGCACGCACCAACTCGGCCTGCACACGGACCACATGATCCCCGGGCTCCGCCGCCTCACCGACGCCCTGCACGCCGAAGGTGCGCTGGCCGCCGTCGAACTTAACCACGGCGGCCGCACCGCGCAGTCCTCAGTGTCCGGGTTCAAGAACCTCGCGCCGTCGCCGGTTCCCTGCCCGACGGCGGGTGGCGAGGTCCCGCGGGAACTCACCGCTGCCGAGTGTTATGAACTCGTGGCTGCCTATGCGGCAGCCGCCCGCCGCGCAGTGGCCGCTGGTTTCGACGTCATCAACCTCCACGGCGCGCACGGGTACCTGATCCACCAATTCATGTCGCCCATTTCCAACCATCGCACGGACGAGTTCGCGGCCCCGGAGTTCTTCATGAACCTGGTCATCGATGCCGTTCGCGAAGCAGTGCCGGACACGATCGTGGGCATGCGCGTTTCCGTGATGGAAGGTCCAGCCGATGGCATCAGCGCAGAACAGCAAGTGGCCATCATCGGGAAAGCCCATCTTGACAAGCTCGACTTCCTGGACCTTTCCGCAGGCAGCTACGACGCCGGCGAATGGATTGTGCAGTCGGGGGAGTGGAAGCCCGGAATCTTGTCCGACTACGCCCGGGCCTACCGCCAGTTCGGTCTCCCTTTGGGCATGGCCGGACGACTCAACAGCCCGGAAATCATTGAAGAAGTCCTCGCACGCGGCACCTGCGATTTCGTGAGCCTGGCGCGCGCCATCCATGCGGATCCTGCTTTTGTGGGCGGCGTGCTGCGCGGCGAACGCTACCGGCCGTGCATCGCCTGCAACGTCTGCATCGATAACCTGGGGCTCGGCCAAGTCACCTGCACGGTCAATCCTGCCGTGGGTCGTTCGCGTGTTCCCGTTTCAACCCCGGCCGTCCGCTCCGCCTCGCGAGTGCTGGTGGTGGGTGCCGGTCCCGCCGGGCTTACCGCTGCCCGCGAACTCGCCGAAGCGGGCGCCCTTGTGACCTTGGTGGACGACGGCGCACGGCCCGGCGGGCAGTTCGCGCTCGCCGAGCGCATGAGGTCCACGCCGGACTTCCACCGTTTCGCCGACTGGTCAGCCTCGGAGAACGAGCGCCTCGGCGTAGAGGTCCGCTTGGGTACCCATGCTGACACGTCCGACGTCGGTGGGTTGGTCCGCGATTTCGGCGCCGACGCAGTTGTCATCGCTATTGGTGGTCGTCGGCCTGAGGCAGGGTTTGTTGGCGGCGACTCGCCTCTCGTCTCCGATATCCGTGACTGGCTCGCTGCCCACCCGGAGATTCTGGACGGTTCTGCGGAGGTCTTTCCGGAAGCCGTGACCATCTGGGGCGCTGATTCCGTGGCCATGAGCGTGGCCGACACCCTGGCGGCCCTCGGAACTTCCGTGCTGGTGGTCGGACCGCAGGAAGCGCTGGCCCCGGAATCCGGACGTCGCGCCAAGATCCTGGCCGTGCCGCGCCTTGAAGCCAACCCGAAAGTGCGGATCTTCCTGGCCAGCACCATCGAGGAGTTTGACGGCAGCCGCGTACGGATCAGCCGGGCGGGTGTTCAGGACGAGTGGATTGAAGCCCCGGGGGAACTGCTGGTCTCGCGTTCGGTCCTGCCCTTGGACGGTTCCCTCACTCTGGAGCAACGGGAAGCTGGGCTCAGCCTGTCCGCTTCCGTTCCCGTCGCAGTGGCCGGAACGGTCGTCGATAAGACGCCAGCCATCGTGTCCAACGCGGTCAAGAGCGGCTACGACGCAGCCCAACGAATTGCCGCTGCCCTGACTGCGAGTGATGACACTGATGGTGCCGAGATCGCTGGAAACGTGCCGGATCGTCGTAGCTTTTCGGCGATCTCGCAGCTGACCGGCGATCCCGCTTCTCCCGGTGCCTCTGCCCCCGTCGCCAATCCACCCCTCGGCACGCCAGTGCGTCGGCTCGGACTTGCACAGCTCTCCCTTGTGGGAACCGCACCCCCGGACCTGGTAAGCATCGCCGCTGAGGCCGGGTTCGACTTCATCGGTGCACGCGTACGTCCCGTGACACCCACGGAGCGCCCGTACAACCTCCAGCCCGGCTCGCCCATGCTTCGCGAAACCCTGGCTCGAATGGCCGACACGGGAATCACCGTTGAAGACATCGAGTTCCTGCTTCTGGACGGAACCGGCCTGCAGAATGGCGCCGATCAACGCGAAGCCTGGCTGCGGATGATGGAGGCGGGTCAAGCACTGGGAGCGTCCACGCTGACAGTTGCATGTGCGGATCCGGACCTGGACCGTTTCGGGGATCATCTGGCGCAGATGACCCAGGACGGCAAAGCCTACGGAATCGTCCCCACGCTGGAACCCATCGCATATCAGACCGTCCGTTCGATCCCGCAGGCCGTTGAACTCGCGGACCGGGCAGGCTGCAAGATCGTGGTGGATGCACTCCACGTCAACCGCTTCGGCGGCACATGGGCCCAACTCGAAGACGCCGCGGGCCTGGTCCCCATGATCCAGCTCTGCGACGGTCCGTCCATCCCGCCGCCCGGCAGGGAAGGGCTGATCCTTGAGTCACGCTCGGAACGGGGTGTGCCGGGTGAAGGCCAATTCGACCTTCCAGCCATGCTCGCGTCGTTCCCCGCCGACACCCCCGTCAGCGTCGAAACCCCTTCCGGAAGCAGAGTGGCCGTCATGGGCGAACTCGCATGGGCCAAACAGCTGAAGGCAGCAGCCAACTCAGTCCTCACCACCCCCGCATTTACCTGGAGCACCACGTGAACAACACCCCATCCCTCCCCACCCTTGACTGCGATGTCCTCGTCATCGGCTCAGGAGCCGGAGGCCTCGCTGCGGCAGTGACAGCGGCCTACCACGGGCTGAAAGTCATCGTCGTGGAAAAGTCCGGAGTCTGCGGCGGCGCAACCTCGTGGTCCGGCGGCTGGGCGTGGGCTCCCGGTAACCCACTGGCGAAAGCCGGGGGCGTCAACGAAGACAAGGAGACATTCCGGGCTTACCTCCGTGCCGTCCTCGGCGACGACTATCGGGAGCAGAACGTAGAGGCCTTCCTCGAGGCTGCCCCACACATGGTGGGCTTCTTCCAGGAAAAGACGTCACTGCAATTCGTTCCGGGCAGCAAGATCAACGACATCTACGGCAAGCTCCCAGGCGCCGGCAAAGGCAACCGCTCTGTAGGGCCCAAACCCCTTAATGCCCGGACCATCAAGCCGGCCCTTCGTCACAAGATGCGCCATCAGCTGTACGAGACGTCCTTCCTCGGCATGGGCATCATGGCAGGGCCGGACCTCAGCAAGTTCCTCTCAGCGTCACAGGGCAACCTCAAAGGGATCTTCCACGCGGGGTGGCGTTTCGGCTTCCACCTCCTGGACCTGCTGACCCACCGCCGCAACATGCAGTTGGTCAACGGCACAGCGCTCACCGGCAGGCTTATGAAGTCCGCGGATGACCTGGGCGTCGACATCCGCGTCTCTACCCCTGCCACAGCGTTGCTCAGCGACGACGACGGCAAGGTGACCGGCGCCGTCGTGCGTTCTCCGGAAGGCGGGCTGCAGATCAACGCTGGCCGCGGCGTCGTGCTGGCCACCGGCGGTTTCTCCAACGATGTCCAGCGTCGCAAGGAGCTGTTTCCCAAGACTCCCACCGGACGGGAGCACTGGACACTTTCACCGCGCGAGACGGCCGGCGACGGCATCAACCTGGCCCAATCCGTCGGTGCGCGCTTCAAGACGGATGTGAAGTCGCCGGCCGCATGGTGCCCGGTGTCGCTGGTGCCATACCGCAACGGCCGGACCGGGGTGTTCCCGCACATCATGGACCGAGCCAAGCCCGGCAGCATCGGTGTCCGTTCGGATGGGAAGCGGTTCGTGAACGAGGCCAACGGCTACTACGACTACGTTGACGCACTCATCGCAGCGACCCCGGAAGGGGAGACCGTGGAGTCGTGGCAGATCGCGGACAGTCGGTTTGTGCGTAAATTCCCGCTCGGAATGGCCAAACCGCTGCCCGTGCCGTTGTTTCCCTATCTGCGTTCCGGATACCTCCTCAAGGGCCGGACGCTGGAAGAACTTGCCACGAAATGCGGCATCGACCCCGCAGAGTTGCGCCGCACTGTGGCGAGGTTCAACGCCAACGCCCGTGACGGCGTAGATCCCGACTTCGGACGGGGCGAGACGGCCTTCAACCGCTACGGCGGCGATCCCACCATCCAGCCGAACCCGTCATTGGGGCCCATCGAGAAGGGGCCGTTCTACGCGGTGCGTGTGGTGCCGGGCAGCTTCGGCACGTTTGCGGGGGTCGACACGGATGGCCGGTCCAGGGCCCTCAATGACGACGGCGTCCCCATCGAGGGCCTGTACGTCGCCGGCAACGACCAAGCCAACGTCATGGGCGGGCATTACCCGGCGGGCGGCATCAACCTGGGCCCGGCGCTGACGTTCGGGTACATCGCGGGCCGTCACCTCGCAGGCGTGGACAGCTACGAGGACGACGGCACGCGCGCTGACGCGGAGATCTCTCACTAGCCCGGAACTGCCGGCAACGCAGGGCTCCAGCTACCGTCCCGTCAACCGCGGAACCGCGGGCACCGTGGTGACGGGTGCCGGAGCCGGTGGGGGAGCAGGTGCTGCGAAGGGTCCGCTGGGGTAAAGGGCAGTGGCTTCCACCATGTAGTTGGCCCACTGGGGTCCAGCGATCATGTAGCCGTCCAGGGATTTGTAGAACTTTCCGTTGATGGTGACGTTCTGCCCGGCCCGCTGCTGTCCCGCCGTCGTATCGCCGAAGAACGACGCCGTGGAAAGAGAGGTGGTGTAACCGGCCACCCACGTGGCCCCGTTGTTGTTGGACGTGCCGGTCTTGGCAGCCACGGGAACCTTGGTGTGGACCTTGGGCTCGATCCACACACCGGAGCCCATCTTGAGTACATCCTGCAGGACGGCATTAACGCCACGGGCCACCGCCGGTTTCACCGCCTCCCGGCACTGGGGTGTTTGGGCTTCGAACTGGCGGCCCTGGGCATCGCTGATCTCAGTAATCGCGATGGGGGCGCAGTACGTGCCGTCATTGGCGAAGGTTGCGTAGGCGCTCGCCAGGACCAGTGGCGCAACGCCGATGGAGCCCAGCAGATTGCCGATCTGGTGCATGTTCACCGGAGCGTTGTCGAGCCCGCTGTGCAGGCCCACGGTATCGACCATTTTCTGGATGCCGCAGAAGTCCAACTGGGCTGCGGTAGCGAAAGTGGCCGTGTTGATGGAGTTGTAGAGGCCGTAGTTGATAGGCATGGCGCGGTAATAGCCCGGATCGTTGTTTTGCAGGTCGTCGTCGGCCCCCAGGTTCTGTGCCTTCTGGGCGGAGCTGTAGCCGCCCAACACCCTTCCGCAGCTGGAACGCCACGGGAACCCCACGGGGTAGACCCTGCGTGAGGCGTCAACCACGGCGGTGGGGTGCTTGCCTTGGTTGAGCCACTCGGCGTAAATGAACGGTTTCATGGTGGACCCCGGCTGGAACCCGCCGGCGCCGTTGAGGTCGTATCCGTTCTCGTCCTTGGCGTCCACGTTGAAGTTCAGCTGGGTATCGTATTTTCCTTCCTGCGGCACGAAGACCGTGTTTTGGGCCATCGACAGGATCTTTCCGGTGCCGGGCTGCACTGTGGTCATGGCCGCGCCCCACTTGTCCGGGTTGTCCCCGGCCGAGGCGTCCACTTGGGCCTGGGCAACTGCTTGGAGCCTGCTGTCCAAGGTGGTGGTGATAGTGAGGCCGCCCCGGTAGAGCAGGCGTTCGCGCTCGTTAACGGTGGAACCATAGGTCTCGTCGTTGAGGATCAGGTGGGAGACGTAGTCACAGAAGTAGGTGGCTATAGCTGCCCCCGCGCACCCCTGCCGGGAAGGCGTGATGTTCAGCTCTATGGGTGTTGCCACTGCCACGCCGTGGTCTACTGCCGTGATCATGCCCTGTTCCAGCATCCGGTCCAGGACGAGGTTGCGCCGGCTCAACGCTGCATCCGGGTCCACGGTGGGGTCGTAAATGCTGGGCCCATTGACCAGGCCGGCAAGGAGCGCGGCCTGTGGAAGGGTCAGGTCCTTCGCGGAGGTGCTGAAGAAGTATCGCGATGCGGCTTCAATGCCGTAGGCGTCCCGGTTGAAGAACACGATGTTCAGGTAGCCCTCAAGGATCTGTTCCTTGTTGAACCGCTTCTCCAGCTCGAGGGCGAGTTTGACCTCACGGAGTTTGTCTCCCATGGTTTTCTGGCCGCTGAGCACCACGTCTTCAGGACGCCCCTCGGACAGCCGCGACTCGTTGAGCACGTTGGTGACGTATTGCTGGGTCAGCGTGGATGCCCCTTGCCGTGTCCCTTTTGTCAGGTTGGAACTCAACGCCCGGATGATGCCTTGCGCGTCTACGCCGGCGTGATCGTAAAAGCGGCTGTCTTCGATGGCCACGATGGCTTCCCGGATGAACGGCGACATCTCCTCCAAGGGAACCTTGACCCGGTTTTCTGCGTAGAACGTGGCGATGTGTTGGCCGTCTGCGGAGACCATGGTGCTGGAAAGGGAGGGGGAATCGACGTTCAGCTCGCTCGGCAGGTCCTCATAGAAGCCGATCGACCCGCCCACGGTGGTGCTGGTGAAGGCCACCACGGGGACCACCAACCCGGAGATCAACACTCCGCAGAGGATACTTACCAGGAAGTAACCGAAGACCCTCAGGAGGACCTTGCCGAGACCGATCTTTGGACCCTTGTTGCGCGCCATTTTCGTGCCATTCCGTCGGGATGTCAGGCTGAAAAGTAGCTACAGAATACGTCCGGCAATGCGGTTGGGAAATGGCTGGGAGCCCAAATAAGGTCGCAAATCGGACTCAATCCAGCGGCAGCGTGACCCTGACGCTGGTGCCCCGCCCGAGGGCGGAGTCGATGTCTACTGTCCCGCCGGCGTCGTGCACTGCGATGGACATCAGCAGCAAGCCAAAACCGTGCCGCCGGCCGCTGGGCGAGGCGTGGATTTCAAAACCGGCGCCGTCGTCCGTGATGGTCAGCTGGATGCCGTGGTAGACGGCGTTGAGGCGGACGGTGAGCTCGCTGGCGCCGGCGTAATTGAGGGTGTTGCTGAAGGTTTCCTGCGCCACGTGATAAAGGAGGGCGGCGGCTTTCGATGAGATCTCGATGCCATGATGCGGGGTGTGCCAGTGCACGGTGACGCCGGTGCGTCGGAGCGGCGCGGCGAGTCGGTCGATGCATCCAGCGACGCCCAGCGCGTAAAAATCCACGGGGTGTTGATCCTGGATGATGCCCTTGACGGCAACTACCTCACTGAGTGCTGATGACTGCTCCATTGCGTCCCCCACATCGATGTCTTTCATACTTGAGATTCGTTGCCGAAACCCCTCGGTATTGGTGTTCCGACTGATTCCAGCGTGGCGCCGCTATATCAAGGAACCTTTTCGTTTGGCTCAAGTTCGCATCAAGTTTGTGGGGGAGGCTTGCAGGAGTCATGCCTCGTTTCTACGGAGCGAGGCTACGCCGGAGGTTTGCCCAACATATGCAGTGGCTGTGAAGGTTCACCAGTGCCGGCGGTCTGCCTCCCGGGCTGCTTCTTCGATGCGGTACCGGTGGGCTGCCCATTCCTCGGAGTTACGGCCGGGGATGTTGGGATCGCCCGGCCTCTGCCCCGCGGAGCCATCGATGAGCTCGCGGATGATGTCTGCGTGCCCCGCGTGCCTGGCGGTTTCCACGCACATGTGGACCAGGATCTGGTGGAGCGTGACGTTCTTCTTCTCGTCCGACCACCACGGCACCACGCCCGGTGCGTCCAACGGGAGGGTCTCGATGGTTTCATCGCTGTGCTTCGCGGAAAAGTGGTGCAACTCCAGGATCTCTTCCCGGCTCTCGGTGGCAGGGACCCACATATCGGAATCCGGTTCGGCGTCCTCCGCCAGCCACGGCATGTCCCTGCCGCTGGGCCGCCCGAATGTCACCCCGAAATAGTCGAGCTCCACGCTGGCCACGTGCTTCACCAAACCCAGCAAATTCGTGCCAGTGGGGGTCAAGGGCCGCCTGGCGTCGTACTCGCTGAGGTTCTCCACCTTGCCGAGTAGGTCCGCCCTCCGGAGCCGCAGGTACCCGAGCAACATCGCTTTGTCATCCATGGGGAGCACTTTACAGAAAGGCGGGACCCGCGACTTCGCTGGAACACTGTGGCTTCGCCGGAAAGTTCCAGCGGTCTCGCACGTTTCCAGCGACGGGGACGTACCAGGTACTGCTTTATTCCTCTCTTCGGCATCGCGTTGACTTCAACCCAAGCCAGTGGCGGACCCGGCGAAGGACGTCGGACCCTGTCCAGCCACGAGTGTTAGGAGCAACTCCTTGTCACTTCAATTCCCCCGCAGGACCCTGCTCCAGGGTGCCGGCGCACTATCCCTGGCGGCAGTGGTCAGCTCGATGTTCGCTCAGAACGCCTGGGCCGACGCAGAACCGGGCGCAGCGGAGTTCGCAGCGCTGCGAAACCGTTGGGTGGACCAGATCACCGGCCGTAATGTCATCCAAGCGGGCGATCCGGACTTCGCCAAAGCGGTCGCAGCCGTGAACACCAAAGCCGCCGACTCCTTGGCAAAACTCAACCGGGCGTCCGGGCGCACATCGGTCTTCACGGATCTGTCCTTCGCCAAGGATGCGGAGATGGTCACCACGTATACGCGCCTTTCCCAGCTCGCCACTGCCTGGGCGACACCCACGGCGGCAGTGTTTGGGGATGCCTCAGTGCTGGCAGATATCAAAGCCGGGCTTGCTGATGCCAACACCCTTTGCTACAACGACGCCAAGGAAGAGGTTGGCAACTGGTGGTCGTGGGAGATCGGCGTTCCCCGTGCACTCGCGGACGCCATGGTCCTGCTGCACGCCGAGCTGTCCGCCGTCGAAATCCAGGCCTACTCAGCGGCGATTGACCACTTTGTGCCCGACCCCTGGCTGCAGTTCCCACCCAAACGCGGAAAGATCACGTCCGTGGGGGCCAACAGGGTGGACCTGTGCCAGGGAATCATCATCCGGTCCCTGGCTGGCGAAGATCCGGCCAAACTCAAACATGCAGTCGCCGGACTCAGCCAAGTGTGGCAGTTCGTCACCAGCGGGGATGGAATCTTCCGCGATGGTTCGTTCATCCAACACAGCACCACCCCTTACACGGGCTCCTACGGTGTAGTCCTCCTCACCGGTTTGTCCAAGCTGTTCTCGGTGCTGGGAGGCTCGGCATTCGAGGTTTCCGACCCGTCGCGCAGCATCTTCTTCGACGCCGTGGAGGGTTCGTTTGCTCCCGTGATGATCAACGGAGCCATGGCCGATTCTGTTCGCGGCAGAAGCATCAGCAGGGAGGCCAACACCGGCTACGACCTCGGGGCATCGGCCATCGAGGCCATCCTGCTCCTGGCCCGGGCCATGGATCCGGCCACTGCCACCCGGTGGAGGGGATTATGCGCTGGCTGGATTACCCGCAATACCTACCGCCCGATCCTTGGCAGTGCAAGCGTGCCCAGGACGGCACTGGTGAAGGAACTCCAAGCCACAGGCGTTGCTCCCGTAGCAGAACCGGCAGGCCACAGGCTCTTCCCGGCGATGGACCGCACCATGCACCGGGGACCCGGATGGGCATTGTCGCTCTCCATGTCCAGCAATCGCATTGCCTGGTACGAATGCGGCAATGGAGAGAACAACCGCGGCTATCACACGGGTTCCGGCATGACCTACTTCTACACGTCCGACCTCGCCCAGTACGATGACGCGTTCTGGGCCACGGCCAACTACAACCGCCTCCCCGGCACCACCGTGGACACCACGCCCTTGCCGGACAAGGTGGAGGGTGAATGGGGCGCTGCGGTCCCGGCCAATGAGTGGAGCGGCGCCACAGCGCTGGGCGAGGTTGCCGCCGTCGGGCAGCATCTGGTGGGGCCGGGCCGCACGGGCTTGTCTGCAAGAAAGTCCTGGTTTGTCAGCGGCGATGTGACCGTATGCCTCGGCGCGGACATCAGCACTGGGTCCGGCGCCCGCGTGGAAACCATCGTTGACCACCGCAACCTCCACCAAGGCAGCAATGCACTCACGACGACGGCAGGCACCATCGCCGGATCGGCTGGCAGCGCTGAGGTACTGAGCGATGGGCGCTGGGTCCATTTGGAGGGTTTCGGAGGCTACGCCATGCTGGACGATTCTCCACTTCACGTGCTTCGGGAAACCCGGTCAGGCAGTTGGGCTGGGGTCAACGTCAACGGCAGTACCACGGTCCACCAGCGCAACTTCGCCACGCTCTACATAGACCACGGCGCCGGATCTGCCCCGGCCAGCTATGCGTATGTGGTGGCGCCAGGAGCCTCGCTGAACCTGACCCAAGAACTGGTGCAGGGAAACAAATACAGGGTGATCCGCAATGATTCCACAGCGCAATCCGTGGAATTCAAAGCCGCGAAGACCACGGCAGCCACGTTCTGGAAGCCCGGGACAGCAGGGGACTTGGGAGCGTCCGGAGCTGCCTGTGTGGTGTTCTCGAGGCACGGCAACGTCCTCAATCTGGCTTTCAGCGAGCCAACGCAAAAGGCTGCCAGCCTCACACTGACCCTGCCCGAGGGCACGTGGTCCAGCGTGGTGGAGGGTGCCGGCACACTGGGGACAAATGCTGCGGGACAAACCACCCTGACGTTGGACACCGCCGGGCTCAGCGGCCAGACAAAGCTCATCAAGCTCAGCCGCTAGACCCTCGTTGTGAGGCCCGTTCTGCACCCCATTTCGCCCTGAACGGCTGCTAAGCGGGCCTCACAACGCACGCGAAACCTGGGGAACCCCGCTCTTCCTGGCCCCACACGAATCACGGACAACAATGCGTGGCCGCAACCGGATTTGGTACAACGGACATGCGTCACCTTCGGTCAGCCGACGCAACAGGACATCGGCGGCCATGACGCCCAGTCTGTGCTTGGCCGGCGAGACCGCCGTGAGTGGTATTCGGGCGAGGTCGGCCATTTCGTCGTCGTAAGAAACCAGGGCGAGGTCCTCCGGCACCCGAACCCCGTGCCTGGACGCCGCTCCTTCCAGCAAAGCCGCTTCCCGGTCTCCGAAGACCAAGGCTGCTGTGGCGCCACTTTCTGCCAGCAGCTCGAACATGTGCTCCGCCTGATCGGCTTCCCACTCCGGCTTCGTTGCGCTGAATGCCATGCGCGTGTCGGTCTCCAACCCCAACGCCGCGATGGCAGCCGTATACCCTGCGATGACCGCAGCCTGCGTGGGATTGCTGCTGCGAGCGGCCTCGTTCGCCCGCGTGAGCAGCCCAATCTTTCGGTGACCCAAGCGGTGGAGGTGCATGACGGCGTCGTACGCTCCGCCTTGGTGATCAGAGCAGACGTGTTCTGTGAGGTCGCCTGGCCCCAGGTCGTCCAGGCTCCGCTCCAGGAGGACAACCGGCACGGGCAAGGCCATGAGCTCGGCAACGCGCTGCTGGGGGTTGGCCAAGCCGGTCAGCGTTGGCACCAGGATGAGGCCATCCACTCCGGCGTCCAGGAGGAACTGGATGCTGGCGTTCTCCCGGGTGAAGTCGTAATGGTACGTGGACAACTGCAGGCTTGCACCGCGGGCGGAGAGATGTTCCTCGATCCCCTGAAGAACGCGCGGGTAATAGAGCTGCGTGTCCGGGAGCAGTACGCCGATGACAAAACGGGAGCGCTTCTGCGCACGCTGGGGTGCGGCGACGAAACTGCCTGCACCTTGCCGCCGGACCACGAGCCCTTTGCCCACAAGGTCCTCGAAGGCCCGCCGCACCGTGGTCAGGGAGAGTCCGGTCTCTGCTGCCAGTTGCTGCTCGGTGGGGAGCTTCGTCCCCACCGCCCACGTACCGGCGATGATGTCCCTGCGGAGGTCGTCACTCAGGTCCTGGAACTTCAAATTGGCCTTGGCCGTGTCTCGAAGTGCTGTGGTACCGGAGTCCGCTTGCGGTTCCTGTTTCCTCTTTGGCATGATCCATCTCCACTTGTGGACAGACAATTTCTCTTATCATGCCCCACAATTTAGAGAGTATTCAGGGAGTAATTTCCTCCCCTCGTGAGTATTTTTATGCTGTTCGGGAATGCTCATTGATTCCTTGCCTTCGCCTTCCGTAGCAATGGAGGGTGTCCAACAAGAAGCCAAATATTCTCTTCATCCTCAGCGACGACCAAGGTGCGTGGGCCCTGGGCTGCGCGGGAAACACTGAGATCCACACCCCACATCTGGATGCCCTCGCTGCCCGTGGGACGCGCTTGGAGAACTTCTTCTGCGTCTCTCCCGTGTGCTCACCAGCGCGCGCCAGCCTGATGACCGGGGAGATCCCCTCACGGCACGGCGTCCACGACTACTTGGCCGGCGTTGAAACGGGACCTGAAGCAGTGGACTACCTCCAAGGGCAAGCACTGTTCACGGATGCCCTGGCCGATGCCGGCTACCGCCTGGGCCTCTCCGGCAAATGGCATCTCGGGGCCAATGACGTTCCGAGGAAAGGCTTCAGCCACTGGTTTGCGCTGGAGGGTGGCGGCAGTCCCTATGACAGCTCGGTAATGTACAGGTTCGACGGCGGCACCAGCCACCGGGAACTGGTCACCGAATACTTGACGGACGCGATTACCCGCGACGCAGTGGGCTTCGTCGATGAGGCTTCGCAGGAATCCGAACCCTTCTTCCTTGCCGTGAACTACACGGCTCCCCACAAGCCGTGGAAGGGCCAGCACCCGCCCGGGTTCGAGGAACTCTACAGCGACTGCGAGTTCATCAGTTGCCCGCAGGAGGCAATGCACCCATGGACTCCAACCGTGGAGGGTGTCCCAGTCGGCGGCGAGGCGGACGTGCGGGCCGCGTTGGTGGGGTACTTTGCCGCGGTGAGCGCCATGGACGCCGGGATTGGCAAGATCCTGCGCCGCCTGGAGGAATTGGGGATCCGGGACAACACCCTTGTGGTCTTCAGCAGTGATAACGGCTTCAACTGCGGCCACCACGGTATTTGGGGCAAGGGCAACGGGACGTTCCCGCAGAACGTCTACGATTCCTCCGTCAAGGTCCCCGCGATCTTCGCGCTCCCGGGCAGGGTCCAGCAGGGGCTGGTGCTGACGGAGCTGTTGTCCGCTTATGACGTAGCTGCCACCGTGCTGGAGCTAGCGGGCCTGGACTCCCGTCCCTTCGAGCGCGGGCCTGGGCAGTCCTTCGCGGAGCTGTTGCGCGCGCTGCCGGACCCCGCGGGGGACGCTGGCGGTAGGAACCCCGACGGCGGCGGCCCGCCCGCCGCTGCCGGGGACCGCGCCGTCGTGGTCTTTGACGAATACGGACCGGTCCGGATGATTCGCAGCACGGACTGGAAGTATGTGCACCGCTTTCCTCATGGTCCCCACGAACTTTACGACCTCGTGGCTGATCCGGGTGAACGCCTCAATCTGGTGGATCTGCCGGCGCATTCAACGCGGGTGGCCGGCATGCGGGCCCAACTGCAGGAATGGTTCCAGCGCCACGCTGCCCCCGGGCTCGATGGCAGCTGGCTTCCGGTAGCCGGCGCAGGCCAGACTGCGTCCGTGCTGGACGATCCCCTGGGGGCGTTCATTCCACCCAACTGGGATGGCACAGCCGCAGCCAGCCACGCTCTCTAGGGGACTTCGCTCAGGATCCGAGCGGTATTCGTGGCATCGCGGGACGCGTTGAGAACCACGGGGTTGCCTGATGTGGCTGCCTCGTAGGACGCCAGGACTACCTCGACGATGTGGCGGGCGTGGTCGACGCTGACTTTCGGTGTTCCGCCGTCGAGTACTGTGACGAAGTCCTGCAACTGCAGGAAGAAGCCTTGCTGGATATCCTCCGGCTGTGGCTCCCACACGGTGCGGGTGGCACCATTGCTGCGGACCAACGTTCCGTTGTGTGGGCTGCAGGAAATGGTGCCGTGTTCGCACACGACAAGGACCTCGTCCACGCGTTGGGCAGCATCGGACACCACCGAGATGCTGACGTGGACTCCGTTTCTGAGCGTCAGCGCGATGGCACCGTCGGTTTCTACGGGAACACCGAAGCGATTGAGGGTGGAGGCGTTCAACGAGCCAACTGCGGCGCCACCAAACCAGATGGAGCGGTCAAGGCAGTGGCCGCCGATGTTCATGAGTGCGCCACCACCAGCCATGGACTCGCTGAAGAACCAGTCCGGACGGCTCCCGGGACGGTAGTCGGTAGTCCTGTAATCGCGGATCATCAGGACACGGCCGAGTTCTCCGCTCGCCAGCACCTCCTCCGCCGCCAGCTTCTCCGGAAGGAAATGCTGAATCTGGCCGATCACCAAGGCCACTCCGGCCTCGTCACAGGCACGGATCATGCGATCACAGTCGGCGATCGTGGTGGCCATGGGCTTTTCCACCAGCACGTGTAACCCGTGGTCCGCTGCGGCCACCACCATCTCGAGGTGCAGTGCATGCGGAGTATTGATGATGACCGCGTGCAGGCCAGCCTCACGGAACATGGCCCGATAGTCCCCATAGACGGAAGCCCCCCATGGCGATGCGACCCTCTGTGCGGCTTCATCCCGCAGGTCGCAGACGGCGGCCAACTCCACGTTGCTGATCCGCGCTGCGGATGCTGCATGGAAGTGTGCCACGGCGCCCGCGCCAATGATCCCAAGTCGTATCAATTTCCCTCTTTAGCTCGGAGCCGGAGCGCGGGCCCGTTTGATCGGAACACCGCGCAAGTCTCCTCGATTGTTGGGCAGCCTGAAAAGAGGAATAAATGCCTAATTGGGCCGGACTCACCTGGGGTACGCCGGGGATGCCAAACCATCATCGAAACTTTCCAAAATACTCATTGAATCCTGCTTTCGGGGGCTGTGAGAGTCGTCTCACTGAACCGCATCCGGCTGGTTCCGCCTCACTCGAAAGGTGATTCCCATGGGCAAAACAGCCCGTCATCTTCGCCCGCTGGCCGCACTGTTGGGTGCAGCGCTTGCCTTGTCCACCACTGCTTGCGGCGGAGCCACCGATGCCTCCCCGGCCGCCGAAGCCGTGGATATTTCCGGGTCCATTTCCGGCCAGACCATCAACTATTGGTCGATGTGGAAGGACGGCGAACCTCAGCAAAAGGTCATCGCCACTGCCATCGCAGACTTCGAAAAAGAAACCGGAGCCAAAGTCAGCGTCCAATGGCAGGGACGAAGCAACACCGAAAAGCTCGTCCCCGCGCTGAACACCAACAACGTCCCGGACCTGGTGGACGGAACGCTCGCCAAGCTCGCTCCGGTGATCGGCGAAACCGGGCAGGCCAGCCCCCTGACGTCCGTCTACTCGTACGAGCTGGATGGGAAGACCGTCAGCTCAGTGATCCCGGAGAAGTTCACCAGCAACGGCGTCTTCAAGGGAGAAGACGGACAGCCCTGGATGGTTCCCTACAGCATCAGCTCCGACGGCATCTGGTTCGACGCCGCCAAACACCCGGAGCTCAAAGCCACGCCGCCCGCCACCTGGGATGAATTTATTGAGGTCCTGGACAAGCTGAAGGCAGGTGGAACAGCACCCATTGCCGCGGACGGTGACATCGCCGGCTACAACTCCACATGGTTCGTCACCGCGCTGCTCCGGCTCAAAGGTGCAGGCAGCTTCAAGGCCCTCGCCGAAGACAAGTCCGGTGAAGGGTGGGACGATCCCGCTGTCCTTGAAGCAGCCCAAAAGGTGGAAATCCTGGTTAAGGGCGGATACCTCAACAGTGGCTACAACGCCAGCAAGTTCCCGGCGCAACAGCAGCTCTGGGCGAACGGCGATGCGGCACTGATCCTCAACGGCTCATGGACGCCCACGGAAACCGGCTCATATGCCGCACCCGGCTTCGAATATTCCTCCTTCCAGTTCCCGGCCATCGACGGCAAGCCAGCCAGTGCCCGCGTGGACTTCATTGGTTTCGCTGTTCCAGCAAAATCCAAGAACCAGGTTCCTGCCCAGCGACTTGCGGCGTACCTGCTGGGCGCCAAGTACCAGGACGCCCTCGGAACAGACGCCAAGGTGCTGCCGGTGAGGCAGGACGCACCGGTGGACCCCGCCGTCGCAAGCGTCAAAGCCGCCATCGACGCCGCTCCGGCCACGCATCTGCAGAACGACGGCGTGACGTTCCCCGGTTACACCGAGAAAGTCTTCTTCCCCAGGGACGATGAACTGTTCCTTGGAAAGACCACAGCCGCAGAGTTCGTGGCCAAGATGAAGGAAGCCCAGATCCAGTACTGGAAGGACAACGGCTGATGTCCGTGGGTCTGAAGGAGCCACGCGCCAGGAAAGCGGCACTGCAGAATCCGGTCTCCCGCAATCCGGTGGCCACAAGGGCATCAGCTCAAGGCCGCCGGCCGGGAAGTTCCATTGACGTGCAGCGCAAGAAACTGCTGATTCCCTTCGTGGGTCCGGCATTCGTCTTGTACACCGTCCTCTTCATCGTCCCCGCCCTGGGCGCAGTCTGGATCAGCCTCCACAAGTGGGCAGGTTCCGGACCCATGAAATTCGTGGGCCTGGACAATTACGGCCGGATTTTCCGGGACCCGCTGTTCCTGTCATCGTTCGGCAACACCCTGCTTCTGCTGTTCGTGGTGGGAGCCGCGATCTTCATTCTCGCTTTTGCCATGACGCTCGTCCTCCGGGACATGGCAGGGAAGAAAGTGGTCCGTAACGTCATCTTCTTCCCGCACCTCATCAACGCGCTCGTGTTCGGCGTCCTGGCAGGCTTCATCTTCAACCCCGGCGGTATGGTGAACAGCATCTTGGCACCTCTTGGTGTGACGGATCCGCCAAAGTGGCTGGCGCAGGACAACATCTTCCCGCTCATCATGGTCACGCTGGTCTGCACTACCACCGGCTACTTCACCACCATCCTGATGGCCGGCGTCGACCGTATTCCGCCTTACTACTACGAGGACTGTGCACTGGCAGGGGCCACCGCGTTCCAGAGGCTGCGGTATGTCGTCCTCCCGCTGACCTGGGACGTCTTCGGTACCTGTGCCGTGCTGTGGACCATCTCGTCGGTGAAGATCTTCGAGATCGTCTGGGTCTTCGGTGGAAGTTCCGGGGCCGGGGTGCCGCCAACCCAGAGCTGGACGGCCGCCGTCTACACCTACGTCAACGCCTTCTCCGGACAGTCCACGCCGGCCTATGGAGCCGCAACGGCCTCTGCCGTGTTGTCCCTGGCGCTGATCTCCATCCTGGTTGTCCTGCTGCGCCGCGCAATGCGTCGCGACGCCGTCGAGTTCTAAAGGAAATGTCATGAGCGAATACAAACTGCTGGGACCCATGGCTACCACCCGCAGGCGGGGACGCCGGGGCGTCAGTCCCGCGTTGCGCGGCGAGCGCAGCGTGGTCCGTGGCATCGGGGTGGGTCTGCTGTGGTTGGTGGTCGCGATCAGCATCGCGGCACTGGTGTGGATGGTGGCACAGGCATTTCGGGATACCCGTGCCATTCTTGATGACCCTTGGGGGGTGCCGTCGTCCCTGGACTTCGGCAACTTCGTGCGGGCCTGGACGGTGGGAGACTTCGCGGTGGCCACATGGAACAGCCTGCTGACCACGGTGGTGTCCTCGGTCCTGACGGTCGCCATCGCCGCGCCGTGTGCCTACTACCTGAGCCGTGTGGACAACAGGCTGACCCGCGGCCTGAGCCTCTACTTCATCCTGGGCCTGGGTATTCCGGCGCAGGTCATTCTGATTCCACTCTTCGTCATGCTGAACAAGGTGTATCTTACGGACAGCATCATCGGATTGAACCTCGTCTACATTGGGGTTTCCATGCCCTTCACGGTCTTCCTGCTGACCGCCTTCTTCCGTTCCCTCCCCCTGGAGATGGAAGAAGCCGCAGCCTTGGACGGGACCACGGCCTTCGGAACGTTCTGGCGCATTACCCTGCCCTTGGCCAAGGGAGGCATCCTCACAGCCTTCATCCTCCAGGTCATCTCGCACTGGAACGAAACCCTTCTGGCCTTGACCCTGCTGCAATCCACTGAGAAATACACGCTCCCGGTAGCGCTGATTTCGTTCGTGCAGCAGCAGACTTACTCGGGCGCTGACTGGGGCGGGCTGTTTGCCGGCCTTGTGATGGTTGTGCTGCCCATGCTGGTTATCTACGTGTGGCTGGGCAGACGCCTCACCGAGGGACTCACGCTGGGGATGGGCAAGTAGCCCCCGACGCCGGTGCTACCGCGGACTTTTGTCGATCACGCAGAAGCGGTTGCCGTCCGGGTCAGCGAGGACCACGAAGTCCGGATCCTCGGGGTACAGGTCCCAGTCAACTCGTTGGGCGCCGAGCCCGATGAGCCGCTCCACCTCGGCAACCTGGTCATCCGCGTAGAGGTCAAGGTGAGTGCGGGGGTGATCCTGTACCGGTGTTTCACTGAGCATGAGGGCCAGTTGGGGTCCGGTGCCGGACGCCGGTTCCAGGATCACCCACGTGTCATCGCCCGGTTCTCGTGGGACGTATCCAAGGGCTTGGTGCCAGAACCGGGTGGCGCGGGCCATGTCATTGATGCCCAGGACTGTGCTGCCGATAGTCAACATGGGGCCAGCGTAGCGGCGGTGCCCTGGCATGTCTTGTCCATTGCGCAGCACCAGTGCCACAGTGAACCATGGCCACAGAAGACGATATCCGGCGCATCTGCCTGGGCATGCCCGGTGTAAGTGAGCGTCCCAGTTGGGGACAGCCCGCCTGGTTCGCAAAGACCCTCATGGCCCGCATCTGGGAAGAAGGCGTGGGCACCGTCAAAACCGATGAACGCGAAGCGCTCGCAGCCATGAATCCGGATACCTTCTTCTGGACCCCACATCACGACCAATCCCCGCAACTCATGCTGATCAGGCTCGAGCGAATCGGCACGGACGAGTTGGATGAGTTGCTGCAGGAGTCGTACCGAATCGCCGGCGGCCCAGGCAAACCCAACTGAGTAACAGCAAACGTCCCATTGAGCGCTCAGTAGAACATGTGCTGTTACCCAGTTGGGTGCGGGCGGTCGGGCTAGACTCGGCCGTATGGGGGATCACAACACGCTTGGGGAACACAACACACCGCAGCCTGCCCGCAAACTGGCAGCCGTCGTCGTGCCTTTGCTGGGGTTAATCGCCGTGGTTGTGGGCGTGATCGTGGCGTGGAACGGCATGAGTGACCAGATTGGCTGGTTTGCCTACGCGCCACTGAGCGACAGTGTGTTCGTGGGGGACAACGGCTCCTTCGTGAGTAAAGGGACCCAGCTCGGCTTGGCCGTGGCGGGGGTTGGCCTGTTGGTCCTCGCGTTCTGGGCGGGACTCGCCGTCGGCCGTCGCAGAAGCCGCCCAGAGCGCTGAGTTCGCCGCAGAAACGCGAAATCGCCGGAAAGCTCCAGGCGAACTGGCAGCGTTCCGGCGATCTCGGCGCAAGCAAGCAACAGACTAGGTGAGCTTCACCTGGCGGTTCATGTCCTTGTACAGCAGGTAACGGAACTCGCCCGGACCGCCGGCGTAGCAAGCCTGGGGGCAGAACGCGCGCAGCCACATGAAGTCGCCGGCCTCCACCTCAACCCAGTCGTTGTTGAGCAGGTACATGGCCTTGCCCTCAAGCACGTACAGGCCGTGCTCCATGACGTGGGTCTCCGGGAAGGGGATCACACCGCCGGGCTGGAAGGTGACGATGTTGACCTGCATGTCGTGCGCAAGGTCGCTGGAGTCCGTGAAGCGCGTGGTCTTCCAGACGTCGTCGGTGTCCGGCATGGAGGTGGGCTCCACGTCCTTCTCGTTGGTGACGAAGGACTTGGCTTCGAACCCTTCGAGCCGCTCGTAGGCCTTGCGGATCCAGTGGAAGGACACGATGTCGTCGGAAACGTTCTCCAAGCCCCACTCTGCACCGGCAGCGAGGTAGGCGTAGCCACCCTCTTCGAGGTGGTGCAGTTCGCCGTCGAGGGTCAGGTTCACCTGGCCCTTGGTGACGAAGATGACGCCTTCAACGCCGGCCTCGAACTCGGCCTTGGGAGCCCCGCCGCCCGGCGCGATCTCCACGATCAGCTGCGAGAACGTGGTGGCGAAACCGGAGATCGGCCGCGCGATGATCCATGACCGCGTGTTGGAGAAACCCGGCAGGTTGCTGGTGACGATGTCCGTCATCACGCCCTTGGGGATCACCGTGTACGCCTCGGTGACGATTGCGCGTTCCGTGGTGAGTTGGGTCTGCGGCGGCAGGCCGCCCTGTGGGTAGTAGTACTTGCCCATGCGAGATGCTCCTATCAGTGCGAAGTTGGTTGCGCGAGCCGCGGGTGCGCCAGTGCGGTCAGCTGTGAAAGTTCGACGCCGGCAAGCGCCTTGACCTCGTCGGTCCCCACTGCGCCGCACTGGACGCCGCGGAGGACGAAGCCGGCAAGCGCGCGGGCGGTGGCGGGCTCATCCATGACGCCGCCTTCGGTGCGTTCGACGTAGTTGCGGAGGCGGAGCGCCGCGGCGGGCAGGCCTTCGCGGTAGAAAGCGTACGACGCCGAGAAGCGGCTGGGCAGTTGGGCGGCGTGGAGATCCCAGCCCTGGTAGTAGCCGTTTTCCAGGGAACGGCGGACCAACCGGCCGTGCAGTTTCCAGGCGTCTTCAACGGCGGCGCCCACGGGGATGATGTTGGTGGAACCATCGGACAGGCGGATGCCCGTTCCCGCAACAGCGAGCTGCATGACTTCCTTGGCGAAGTCGGCCACCGGGTGCTCCATGGACTGGTATTCCGCGGAGATTCCCAACGATGCGCTGTAGTCGTAGGTCCCGTAGTGCAGGGCGCTGATGCGTCCCGGAACAACGTGGGGGAGCTGGGCTACAGGTGAGGTTCCGTCGGCGCCGATGATGAGCTGCGGTGTTTCCACCTGGACCTCAAAACGCAGCCGTCCGGCGGGAAGCCCGTGGACTTCCTCCAGGCGGGACACTGCGAAGTCCATGGCCTGGACCTGTGCCACAGTGGTGACCTTGGGCAGGGTAAGGACCAGGCCGGCGGGGAGCTCGCCGGACTCAGCCAAAGTAGAGACGAACAGGTCCAGGGTCTTGAGGCCGCGGGCCCGGGTGGGGGCTTCGAAGCACTTGAAGCGGATGCCGATGAACGGCGGAGCTGTTCCGGCCGCAACTGCGGCTGCAACAGCCTTGGCGGCAGCAACGGCGTCGGCGTCTTCTGCCTCATCCCCGCGGTCGCCGTAGCCGTCTTCGAAGTCCAAACGCAGGTCCTCGATCGGCTCAGCCGAAAGCTTTGCAGCAACCCGTTCGGCAACAGCAGCAGCCAAGTGAGGCTCCTGGCCCAACAGCTGACCCAGCTTTTCCAGGCCGCCGTGGGCTTCCGCCGTCGCGAGGGCCTGGGCGCCCCACTCAGCTGCGAGAGCTGGTGTGAAGCGGTCAGCCGGGATGTAGACGGTGTGGATGGGCTGTCGTGAGCCGTCGTCGCCAGGGTAGTTCCGGTCGAGCAGCTGGTCCGTCGCGGCAAGCTGCGACTCGATGTGGGCCAGATCGGATGCAGAGAATGAGCCCATCTCAGCCCACCAGCTCATACGCGGGCGTGGTGAGGAAGTCGGTGTAATCGTCGGACAAACAGATGTCCTCGATCAGCTTGGACGCCGGCTCGTAGTACTTGGTGAAGTTCTCGTCGCCGAATTCGATGCGCAGGCGCTCGGTCTCTTCGCCCAGGATCCGGGTGACGAGTTCGCGGGTCACGGTGTTGCCCGTGTCCGCGAGCACTGACTTGTTACGGATCTGCTGCCAGACCTGCGAGCGGGAGATCTCCGCGGTGGCGGCATCTTCCATCAGGTTGTGGATGGCCACGGCACCGCTGCCGGAGATCCACACGCCTGTGTAAGCGACGGCGACGTACAGGTTCAGCCGCAGGCCGGCTTCGGTGACGTGGCCTTCGGCGGATGCGACGTCGATCAGCTGCTCAGCTGTGACGCTCACCTCGGGGCGCTGCTTGTCCAGCTGATTCTTCTTACCGCCGTTGGCAGGGTCGCCCAGCACGGAATCGAACACTTCGCGGCACGTGGGAACCAGGTCCGGGTGGGCCACCCAGGAGCCGTCGAAGCCATCGTTTGCTTCGCGGGTCTTGTCGGCGCGGACCTTGTCGAAGGCTGCGGCGGTGACGTCGGGCTGCTTGCGGTTGGGGATGACGGCGGCCATGCCACCCATGGCGAAGGCGCCGCGCTTGTGGCAGGTCTTGACCAGGAGTTCGGTGTAGGCCCGCATGAACGGTGCCGTCATGGCAACGGTGGCGCGGTCCGGGAGGACGAACTCTTCGCCGGCATCACGGAAGTACTTGATGATGCTGAAGAGGTAGTCCCAACGGCCGGCGTTCAGGCCCGAGGCGTGATCGCGCAGTTCGTAGAGGATCTCGTCCATCTCGAACGCCGCCGGGATGGTTTCGATGAGCACCGTGGCGCGGACGCTGCCCTGCGGGATGCCGAGGAAATCCTGGGCGAAGACGAAGACGTCGTTCCAGAGGCGTGCCTCCAGGTGGCTCTCCATCTTGGGCAGGTAGTAGTACGGGCCGTGGCCGTTGAGGAGCAGCTGCTTGGCGATGTGGAAGAAGTGCAGGCCGAAGTCCACCAACGCACCCACGGCGGGTTCGCCGTCGATCAGCAGGTGGCGTTCTTCCATGTGCCAGCCGCGGGGGCGGGCGACAACGACAGCCAGGGGAGCGTCCGTGCGAAGCCGGTATTCCTTGCCTTCCGGCGAGGTGTAGCTCAGGGTTCCCTGGGCGGCGTCGCGAAGGTTGAGGATGGCGTCGATGACGTTGGGCCACGTGGGCGTGCTGGCATCTTCGAGGTCCGCCAGCCACACCTTGGCGCCGGAGTTCAGGGCGTTGATGGCCATCTTGGCCGGGGTTGCCGGGCCGGTCATTTCGACCCGGCGGTCCTGCAAGGCTGCCGGTGCCTCGGCGACCTTCCAGTCGCCGTCGCGGATGTCCTGGGTCTCCGGAAGGAAGTCCAGGCGGGACGTGTCGGCAACCTTCTGGCGCTTGACTTTACGGGCTTCAAGGAGGTCGTTGCGGGTGCCGGCGAAGCGCCTGTGCAGTTCCTCGACGAAGGCCAGTGCCTTGGGAGTGAGGATTTCCTCGGCGCGATCGATCGGCCGGGGATCGGTGACTGTGATAGCCATGTGAGCGGATTCCTTTTTTCTAGAGTGCGCTGGCGGCGTTGGCATGCGCAGCTGCTGCTACGGCACTGGCCACATCGGCGGCAACATGGGGATCGAAGACGCTGGGGATAATGTAACTCGCGTTCAGCTCATCGTCAGCTACCCGGTTGGCAATGGCCTCGGCTGCGGCCACCAGCATGTTCGGCGTAATGTCCGATGCGCCGGCGTCCAACAGGCCCCGGAAGAAGCCCGGGAAGGCCAGCACGTTGTTGATCTGGTTCGGGAAGTCGCTGCGGCCGGTGGCAACCACGGCTGCGTGCTTGGACGCAACAACGGGGTCGATTTCCGGCGTCGGGTTGGCCATGGCGAACACGATTGCATCCTCGGCCATGGAGGCCACCTGCTCTTCGCCGATCACGTGCGGGGCACTGACGCCGATGAAGACGTCCGC
The DNA here is from genome assembly GCF_029873575.1 of Paenarthrobacter sp. OM7. Lineage (NCBI taxonomy): Bacteria > Bacillati > Actinomycetota > Actinomycetes > Micrococcales > Micrococcaceae > Paenarthrobacter > Paenarthrobacter sp. OM7. The sequence continues at coordinate 3,732,766 of NZ_CP123579.1, read as the reverse complement.
TCCCTTGAGGGCGTCGTGCAGGGTTCCGGAGAAGCCTTCTTCATTGGTGTTCGCGGCAATCCAGCTGCGGTGCTCGTCGCCATATTCCTCGCCGGAGTGGATGGCGCCGGAGCGGCCGGCGGCGATGATGTGCTGCGCGCCCTGGGCCTTGAGGAGCTGGATGATGGCCGAGCCGGCAGCGCCGACGCCCGAAACCACGATCTTGACCTCGGAGAGCTTCTTGTCCACCACGCGGAGGGCGTTGACAAGGGCAGCCAGCGTGACGATCGCTGTGCCGTGCTGGTCATCGTGGAAGACGGGGATGTCGAGTTCTTCGCGGAGGCGGTTCTCGATCTCGAAGCAGCGCGGTGCGGCGATGTCTTCGAGGTTGATGCCACCGTAGACGGGGGCCATGGCCTTGGCGATCATGATGATTTCTTCGGTGTCCTGGGTATCCAGGCAGACCGGCCAGGCGTCAACGTTGGCGAACTGCTTGAAGAGTGCTGCCTTGCCTTCCATCACGGGAAGTGCGGCGGCGGGGCCGATGTTGCCCAGGCCCAGCACGGCCGAGCCGTCGGTGAGGACGGCGATGGTGTTGCGCTTGACGGTCAGGTTGCGGGCTGCGGCCGGGTCTTCGGCAATGGCCATGCAAACACGCGCGACGCCGGGAGTGTAGGCGCGTGAAAGATCGTCACGGTTGCGCAGGGCTACCTTGGGGACGACTTCGAGCTTGCCGCCGAGGTGCATGAGGAAGGTGCGGTCCGAGACGTGCTGGACGGTGACGCCGTCGAGGGCGTTCAGGGCGTCCTTCACTCGGGCTGCATGGTCGTCGTCGGTGGTGTTGCAGGTGACGTCAACAACGATCGTCTCGTGGTGGGATTCCGTGACGTCCAGGGCGGTGATTGCTGCACCGGCTGCGCCGACGGCTGCTGCCAGTTCGCTGGTAGCGGTAAAGCTCGACGGTGCGGCGACGCGCAGGGTGATCGAGTTTCCGGGGCTCGGATTCGCCATTGAAATTCCTCCTGTAAGGCCCGTTCCCGGGCCGCCGTTCCAAACTGAATGTTTTCGTATTATGGATATTATTATCTACAAAGTGGAAACACAACCCCTTGCTTGGTCATGTTCGGTGTCATCGCGCAGCTGCGCGCTGTGCTGTATGTTGGGTGTTCTAAGCAATTCTTTTCACGATGCGGATAAGAGTTGTCGGAATCTGAGTCATGGGAGACAAGGGAATGGCTGAAAAAGCCTCCGGAGGCGTGCAGTCCGTTGAGCGCGTCTTTGAACTGCTGGAACTGATCACGGACGCGGGCGGCGACGTCACGCTCAGCGAACTCTCGTCGTCCACCGACCTGCCCTTGCCCACCATCCACCGCCTGCTCCGCACGCTGGTGTCCCTGGGCTACATCCGCCAGCTCCCCAACCGCCGCTATGCCCTGGGCCCGCGGCTCATCCGGCTCGGCGAAGGCGCCAGCAAGCAACTCGGCGCAGTGGCCCGTCCGCAGCTCAAGACACTGGTGGAACGCCTCGGCGAGACCTCCAACATGGCCGTCCTTGATTCGGACATGGTCATCTACGTGGCCCAGGTCCCGTCCATGCACTCCATGCGCATGTTCACCGAGGTCGGCCGCCGCGCCCACACGCACGATACCGGTGTGGGCAAAGCCATCCTCGCCCAGTTGGATGACGAGGTTGTCCGCGGCATCGTGGCCCGCACCGGCATGCCTACTCCCACGGCCAAGAGCATCGGCGACATCGACTCCCTGCTTGCTGACCTCAAGCTCATCCGCGAACGTGGCTACTCCATTGACGAGGAAGAGCAGGAGCTCGGCGTCCGTTGCTTCGCCATGGCCGTGCCCAACGCGCCCACGCCCACCGCGATCTCCGTGTCCGGACCGATCACCCGCGTTGACCAGAGCTTCGCTGACCGCGCCGTGCCCATGCTGCGTGAAGCTGCCATGGCGATCTCCGCGGAGTTGAACCAGAACTAGGCTTACCGCCCGCACCCGCCGAGGTGTCATTTGATGGCAATGTTTCCCAAAGCATTGCCATCTTTTGTTACCTCGGCGTTGGTTGTGGGCGGGTGGCTTTCTTCAGCATGGAGTTCAACACAATCGGGTGCACCGGCCGCACGAGGCTGAAGTACAGCTTCCCCCGCCACCCCTTAAGTACGACGGCGGTGGTCACCCTGATCAGTCGGCCCACCGGATCGACGCCGACGGCGGCCGCGAAGTCCAGGTGTTTGTCCCGGACAAAAATCAGGGCTTCTTCCCCGGACTGCTCCGTCACTCTGAACGTGTCCAGCGGGGCCTTGGGAACGCCGATCAAAGGGACCAGCGCCTGCCGCAAACCCATGGCTCCGGCAACCCAGCGGGGCATCGACTCCACGGCGAACAGCCGCTCTGCCCATTCCGTGGGGTCCGTGCCGGCCCCTTGGGGAAGGACGGCCAAGCAGACGTCCGCGTAGTCCGGCGTCGGGATCTTGCGGAAGGCCAATGAGTGGAAGCAAGGAGCCTGTTCGGTCATGGGCTGATCCTACGGCCCGCCGCGTGGGAAGCGAGTGCCTGCGGTGGCGAGGGCGCCACGTGGGCGGGTTCCGGCGTCGTACATTCTGTTCCTGTCCGCTTTCCGCGCGAGCGACAAAAGGCGGCAGTGTCCCCCAAGGAAACACTGCCGCCTGCTGTTGTTTGCGCGGTTGAAGGCTAGTGCTCCGACGCGCTGGAGGTCTTGAGCGGGACTTCCTTGCCGTCGGCGTCGATGAGCTTGCCGTTTTCGAAGCGGTCGCCTTCGCTCAGGCACTTGATGTCCTCTTCGCTGACAACCCGGTCAGTACCGGCGACGAACACCGACTGGTTGTCTGAATTACCGGCTTTGAAGTGGTTGAAGAGGATGTTCAGCAGGATGGCCATGACGGCTGCCGAGCTGATGCCGGAGTGGAAGATCGTGGAGAACCAGGACGGGAACGCGTCGTAGAAGGACGGTGCGGCGATGGGGATCATGCCGAAGCCGATGGATGCCGCGACGATGATCAGGTTCATGTTGTTCTTGTACTCCACCTTGGCCAAGGTGCGGATACCGCTGGCGGCCACCGTGCCGAACAGCACCACACCGGCGCCGCCCAAAACGGGCGTCGGAACCGCTGCTACAACGCGGCCCAGGATCGGCAAGAGGCCGAGGATCACCAGGATAAGGCCGCCGGCGCTGACCACGAAGCGGCTCTTGATGCCCGTGATGGCCACCAGTCCCACGTTCTGGGCGAAGGCGCTCTGCGTGAAGGAGTTGAACAGCGGGGAGATGGCGCTGGAGAGCATATCTGCGCGGAGGCCGTCGCCGATGCGGCGGGAGTCCACCTTGGTGTCCACGATCTCGCCCACTGCGATGATGTCGGCCGAGGTCTCTGTCAGGGTGACCAGGATGACGATGAGCATGGAGATGATGGCGGCGATTTCAAAGGTCGGCGCGCCGAAAGCGAACGGTGTGGGGAACGCGACGATGTCGCCTTGGCCAACCTTGGAGAAGTCGGCCATGCCTGCGATGAGGGCGATGATGGTGCCGATGACCATGGCCAGCAGGATGGAGAGCCGGGAGATGGCGGCGTTGCCAACCTTGCTCAGGAGAAGGACGACGCCCATGGTTGCTGCTGCGAGCCCAATGTTGGCCATGCTGCCGTAGTTGTCGGACTTGGCGTTGCCGCCCATGGCCCAGTTTGCCGCCACCGGCATCAGCGTCAGGCCGATGGTGGTGATGACTGTGCCCGTGACCACTGGTGGGAAGAATTTGATGATCTTGGAGAACAGGGGGGTGATCGCCAAGCCAATCAGCGATGCCACGATGACCGAGCCGAACACTGCCTGTATCCCGCCGCCGCCTTGGACGATCGCCACCATGGTGGAAACACCGGCGAAGGACACGCCCTGGACCAGCGGCAACTGCGAGCCGAAGAACGGAATACCAACCGTCTGCAGGATGGTGGCCAGGCCGCCAACAAACAAACAGGCGGCGATGAGGAGGCCGATGTCCTGCGAGTTCATGCCGGCAGCTGCACCGATGATGAGCGGCGGGGCAATGATTCCGCCGTACATGGTGAGGACGTGCTGGAAGCCGTAAGCGAAGGTGCTGCCAATTGACAGGCGCTTGTCCTCGGGGCGTTCCGGCTGATGCTTCCGCGAAGAGGTGGTATTCGCAGCGCGGGACTTCTTTTTGATGTTCATGGCAGACTTTCTGGGTTCATGGCAGACGTCTTCGTCTGGCTAACTGTGTCTGGCTAACAAAATCTTGGGGTTTTGGGGTTGGGTTTGTGTGCAGGTCCTTTGCGGGGCGCAAGTGGTGGGACCTGCACACAAACCCTTGGATGGTGCGGTTTAGCGCGGTTTAGGTGCTGGCTTAGCAGAAGCCGGCGATGCCGCTCCAGGCAACCGGGGCAGCGGCGATGTTCTCGCGCTGGACGGTTGCTTCGATGAGGCCGTACGGGCGATCCGCGGCGAAGAAGACCTCGTTGGGGTTGTCCAGGCCGAATGGGCTCAGGTCAACCAGGAAGTGGTGCTTGTTGGGCATGGAGAACTTGATCTCGTCCACTTCGCTGTGTGCTTCCAGGACCTTCTTGCCCATGTCGAACAGCGTCTGCTGCAGGGCGTGGGAGTAGTTCTCGGTGAAGCCTTCCAGCAGGAGTGCCTTGATGTCCTCGTAGCTCTTGTTGAAGTCCGTGCCGGCGAAGTCCAGGTTGGTGTTGTAGCGCCAGCGGGCGGATACATCGGTGGCCAGGATGCGGTCGGTGGTCTCCGGCAGGGTGGTGTACTTGTCGCGCGGGTAGCCGACAAAGCCGGACTGCGTGGTCTTCAGGACGGTCAGGTCCTTGAGGCCGGAAATAAGGTGCGTGGTTGCGCCATCACGGACGACGACGGCGGTACGCACCTCTTGTCCGTTGCGGACGAAGCTGTGGTCGTGTCCCTCGCCATGGGCCTGGATGCGATCCCAGCTGTAGGCCTCGGCTTCCCAGCGGCCGCCGGTGACCCAGTCGAACCCACCTGTGAAGTGGTCTGCAAGGCGCAGGAGGAAGGACTCGGGGGAGCCGATGCCTTCACGGGCGAACGCATAGACGGTGTTCTTCTGGGTGTCGGTGGCAACGACGTGGCCGTTGTCGCCTTCGAGGTGCGCGGCCTGGAAGTCGCCGCGCAGCTGCGAGGTGACGTTCAGGTCTTCGATGTGGTGGCGGTCCGTATCCCGAGTGACTTTGACGACGCGGACTTCTGCTTTGCCGTACTGGTTTTCGCCGAGGACGATGTTGTTGCTCATGGTCATATCCCAACTTCTGTGAGGTGGAACCTACGTTCCATCAATGAAATTAAGCGCGTGTTTCCACCGCGTTTCTGGTGGAGCCGACCCAACAAAAAAGAGCCGACATCCATTGATGCCAGCTCATTACGACCCTGCCTGCTGCTCTCAGGTTACGTGACCTACGCCACGAACTCATTCGAGAGTAGCGCATGATTTCGGCTTGTGTATATGGATTCCGAAGGATCGTTATGAACCATCCAAATGTGACCGGGGCAACTCGGTTTGGCTTTTCGGGGGTCTTGACGCTTGCTTTGCCGCCTGCCTACACTTTCCACATAACAATAAAAGTTTTCCGAAGGGCGGAAACTGCATGCATGAGAAAGAGGAGGAACAGATGGACTCGAAGGATACGAACAACGTCGTGGAATTCCCGGCGCCCGGTCAGGAGCTGTACCTGCCCTTCGGTGCAACAGATCCCGACTTCTACATTCCGGCCGACTGTGACCGCAAGGCTGGCGGGTTCTCCCGCTGGCTGCGCGCACTCCCGGTGTTCGGCCGGCAGCGCCCCTGAGACCCTGCATCTTCGGGGCGCGGACTCTGCGCAACAGAGCCAACGAGGCGGGCGATACCTGGGGAGGTGTCGCCCGCTTTTGTGTGCCTTCTGTGCGCTCCGCCCGCCTCGAGTGCTGTGGCCCCCGTTTCGATGCCTCGCTGCAGATTAGACGGTAGGAGTCATCTAGCCCGCAGCAAGCCATCGAATCGGGCTGGGTTAGCCTCGCGACGCATTCTGGTTCGGGGGAGATCCCGGTCTGTCCGGAACTCGGGAATGACTCCAGGCAGATGCTTCGCTGCAGATTAGACGGTAGGAGTCATCCAGCCCGCAGCAAGCCATCGAATCGGACTTTTCCACATGGGACGGTGCACGCCTTTCCCGGACTCGCGGGCTTGGCGAAAGTTGGCTCATGACTACTACCTCCCCCAAGGAACTCCCACCCGGCATGGATTTGTGGAGGACAGGCCAGCTTAATGAGGCAGGATTCAATGCCCGTGCCATAGCAGTCCTAGTGCGAGGGGGAGTTCTGGTGAGGCTCCGCCGGGGGTGCTACATTCGTGGGCGGACCTGGGCGGCGCAAAAACCTTGGGTCCGAAGCCGGCAACTGATCGCCGCGCACGCCCACGGGACACTCACGACGTCGGGCGGTGGCTTGGTCTACAGCCACACCTCCGCTGCCCGCCTCCACCGCCTGTTCCTGTGGGATGTTGACGACCGCGTGCACATTACGCAGAAGAAGACGCCGTCGCCGGTTTCGCATGGCCGCGATGTAGTCGCCCATTCCAGAGTGCTTGGGAAGGGCGAGGTGGTCCTCGTGGACGGGCTGCCGTGTACTTCGCTGGAGCGGACAGTGGTGGACTGTTGCCTGATGTTGGACTACCGGCAGAGCCTTGTCTTGATGGACCATGCCCTCCGCATAGGTGCTGATGTCGCGAGGTTGACGCAGATGTGCGAATTCCTGTCCGGCAGAAACGGAGTGCTTTCGCTGCGACGGGCTTTGGAAAATGCCGATCCCCGCTCTGAGTCCCCTGGTGAGACCCTAAGTCGGGAACTTCTGGTGCGACTCCGCATTGAGCCACCGGAACTTCAGGTGGAAGTCCGCACGGTTGAGGGCCGGCACCGTTTGGACTTAGCCTGGCGCGACAAGAAGGTGGCCTTGGAGTTCGACGGCAGGATCAAGTACTTCGACTACGCGCCAACGGATGAGGTTGTCTTCCAAGAACGTCAGCGCGAAAAGGCCCTGACTGAGCTCGGCTGGAGGTTCATTCGCATCAAATGGCGGGATCTGTTCCAGGAGCGCGACTTCAAGATGCGCGTGCTGCGAACTCTCCGCGCGGCCGAATAGACGAATCCCTGCGCACTCGACGGCTCCTGCCGTCTTATGCGCAGCGAAGCATCGAAATGGTGGAATGTGATCTGCGTAACAATCGGCGGGGCGCTGAGGGCTTCACGTAAGCTGGGCTGACGGCCACCCCCTTGGGTCTTGAAGGCCGTGGCGACCCTGACTGAGGGTTGCGTTTGCTCGCTCGATGGCGCCGGCCTTACGTCCGCACGCGTCGCACCGCAGCATGTCGAGTAATACCGACGCTCGTCATCGAGCCGTGCCGGGTCACGATCCCCGGCCGAAAATCCCTGCCTCGGCAGGTGACAACGAGAGCCGGGTGTGGGGATTCCGGCAACGCAGCAGCCTGCTTGTGGCTGCTACCCCAAAGGAACACTGTCATGAAACTCAAGGTCTCAATGCTTGGGGTGGTGATCGCGTTGGCTCTGGCAGGTTGCACGACGCCGACACCGACACCGACTATAACCGCCACGGAAGCATCGCCGAGTCCGACTACCGTAAGCCCGACGCCTTCGCCGACGGAGACGAGCGAAAGCCCGACGCCGACGCCTTCGCCGAGTGCGACGACGGTTGGCCCGACGCCGACGCCTTCGCCGAGTGCGACGACGGTTGGCCCGACGCCGACGCCTTCGCCGAGTGCGACGACGGTTGGCCCGACGCCGACGCCGACGCCGACCCCGACGCCTTCGCCGAGTGCGACGACGGTTGGCCCGACGCCGACGCCGACGCCCACCCCGACGGCCACCCCAACCCCCACAACTCCAACCACCGGCACCCTCGCCAATCTGGCTCGGGTTCCCTGGGATGGCGGCCCTGCGTACTGGGCAAAGTTCCCCGGCGCAGCGAAGCTTAACAACCCTAATCTGTTCCCCGTCAGCGTCTATTACGGAAAACCTGAGCACGCCACCCAATTGAAGGACATTGGCGTGAACGTTTACCAGAACGCCGAGCATGACGGTTCCACGATGGCGTCCATTACGAACACGGGAATGCTGGTCATCGCCGGAACAGAATGGTCCCGGACTGAAGTGGGCAGCAACCCGAACGTGGTTGGCTGGGACACCTATGACGAGTGCGACATGCTGGGGCTTGGCTGCGACGGTTCAACATATGAGCAGAACCTTCAGCAGATGAAGAACAAGGTGGCCCAGATCCGTGGCTTCAACGACGGCAGGTTTGCGTTCGCCAACTATTCCAAGGGCATCCTGGGAACCTATTGGGCGCCGGGGCTCATGGATGACTTCATGTCTGCTGTTGACGCGGCATCCGTGGATAACTACATGTACACGCGGGCGGATCTACAGGACGAGTTGAACCGGACGCCGGCATGGCCGGAGGGTGCGAACACTGCTACCTCGGCGGCCTACGGCTGGCAGATTGACCAGATGCGCAAGTTCCAGTCGGTGCCGGGTATCCATCCGAACTGGATATTTGTTGAGTCGGCACGCCCGTTCCTGAATGCCTCCAATGACCGCACCATCACACCGGAGCAGATGGAAGGCGCTATGTGGTCCGGCATCATCCATGAGGCACGCGGGATCAGTATCTTCCAGCACAACAACAATGGCCAGGCAGGCTTCGGGACGTACTCACTGGTTCAGGCGCCGGCTGACAGGAAGGCGAAGATCAAGGCTGCCCTAGCCGGTATCCAGTCCTTGGCACCTGTACTCAACACGCAGAGCTATGTGTGGGACGCAGGCGCCGCGGGCACGGACACGATGCTTAAGGCGAAGGATGGAAGTGCCTACCTCTTCGCAGGCATCGGCTTGAACGGCGGTACAGGTTCCAAGACGTTCACCCTCCCGGCCGGGATCACCGGTACGCAGGTGGAGGTTGTGGGCGAGAACCGCACCATCTCTGTCCAGAACGGAAAGTTCACAGACTCGTTCGCCAACGAGTACACACATCACATCTACAAGATCACGATCTGATACAACTGGCGGTCGGCGGCGAGATCGCCGGAATAGTGCGAAATCGCCGGAACGTTCCCTGTGAAATGGACGCGTTCCGGCGATCTCGCGCAAGCGGCACCGAACCTACCCCGCAACCAACTTCCGTGCCGCCGCCGAGTGCTCAGCGATCAGACCGGCGACGTCCAGCCCCGGAATCGCACCGTCAACCACCCGCCAAGCACCCCCCACCATCACCCGGTCGGCACGGTCCGCACCGCAGAGCAGCAACGCGGCAACGGGGTCGTGGCTGCCCGAGAATCGCAAGGAGTCGGGTTTGAACAGGGCCAAGTCCGCCTGCAAACCCGGAGCCAGTTGCCCAATGTCGGAGCGCCCAAGAACCGCGGCGGATCCACGGGTGGCCCAGCCAAGGGCCCGCTCCACAGGAACTGAAGCGCCGTAGCGGAGCCGCTGCAAATACAGTGCCTGCCGGGCTTCGAGGATCATGTTGGAAGCATCGTTCGACGCCGATCCGTCCACTCCCAGCCCTACGGGAACACCAGCAGCCTCGAGTTCCAGGACCCTCGCGGTTCCGGAGGCCAGGCGCATGTTGGAGGTGGGGCAATGCGCGACGGCGGTGCCTGCGGCTCCCAGCCTGGCGATCTCCTCGTCGTTGAAGTGGATGCCGTGTCCCAGCCAGGTCCGGTTGCCCAGCCAACCCACGGACTCCAGGTAATCCACGGTCCGCAGTCCAAACATGGACCGGCAGAAGTCTTCTTCATCAATGGTCTCGGCTAAATGCGTGTGCAACCGGACATCGAATCGTTCGGCCATGGCGGCACTCTCGGCCATGATTTCCTTGGTCACGGAGAAGGGCGAGCAGGGGGCCAGCGCGATCTGCACAACGGCTCCGTCACCGGTCTCGTGATACTGGCGAATGAGCCGTTCGCTGTCCGCAAGGATCGCCTCAGGTGACTGGACCGTGGTCCTGGGCGGCAGCCCGCCGTCGTCCTCTCCCAAGGTCATGGACCCGCGGGTCAAGGTAGCGCGCATGCCCATGGAACGTACGGCTGCAACCTCAATGTCAATCGCGTCTTCCATGCCGTCGGGGAAGAGGTAGTGGTGGTCGGCAGCGGTGGTGCAGCCGGAAAGCAGCAGCTCAGCCAGCGCAACCTGTACGGCAAGCTCAAGGCTCCGGGGCGTCAGCCGCGCCCACACCGGGTACAGGTTCTGGAGCCATGGGAACAGGGGAGCGTTGGCCACGGGACCCCACGCGCGGGTGAGCGTTTGGTAGAAGTGGTGGTGCGTGTTGATGAGGCCGGGCAGGACCACATGGGAGGAGGCATCAAAGACGTCGGCGGGAGATGAAGGCTGCCCGCCCGAAGGCACCAGCTCTACGATTTTCCCGTCGGAAACCACCAGGCCGCCACCGGCGTCGAGGTCGTTAGCGGTGAAAATGCCCAACGGATTCTTGATCCAAAGTGGGGTCATGACAGGTTCCTTGTCTGGTCGGCGTGTACGCGTTCCAGCTCAGTTAGGCCCTGTCTGCTGATCCAGGTGCCGGACCGTCAGAATGCGGCCCAGTCCGAAAAGCGTAGAATGCCCGACGGCGGCGGTCAACGTCCGTGGGGCGTCCCCGGTCACATTCGGCCACCAGAACCGTGGAATAAGTAATTTCGCATGACGAAATTAAGTTTTCAAAAAACTATGGCGCGGCTCACAAAGCTGGTGCTACGCTCTAACTGCCAAAGGCGGGCACCCGGACCTCGGGAAGCTATCTACCAGGCGCAACTTAACCTTCATCGCACATGCTGAAGCCTGGTAACCAAGCTAACTGGAGCTCTTCTCTGTAGCGCCCCCACATAGGTCACCTGGCTTCCTCAGCACTAAGGAAGTCGCAACATGAGTAAAACCGTCACGGCCGAGCAATTCCTGGCCACATCCATTGAGCTGGCTACAGCCAATGTCCTCAACAGTGGGGGCCCGTTCGGCGCCGTCATTGTCACCGCGGACGGACGAGCCTTCGAAGGCGTCAACCGCGTCACCGCCACGAACGATCCCACCGCCCACGCAGAAGTCACGGCCATCCGCAACGCCTGCCGCGAACTGGGAACCTTCGATCTCAGCGGAGCAACCCTCTACACCAGCTGCGAGCCATGCCCCATGTGCCTGGCCTCCGCACTCTGGGCACGCGTTGACCGCGTGTTCTTTGCCGCAGACCGTCACGACGCCGCATCCGTCGGCTTCGATGACGCTGTCTTCTACGAGTACTTCGAGAATGACAACCGGGACGCGCTGATGCCGGTAGCCAAGCTGGAACTGGGCGACCCCCAGGCTCCGGCGGCCCTCCAGCCGTTCAACACATGGAACACGCTTGATTCCAGGATTGACTACTAGGGCCCGGTGGCTGACATGACAATCCTGGATAATTCCGCTGAAAAGCAGACAGCAGCTGAAAAGCAGGCTGCGCTCTTTCCCCAGGGAGACAGCGCAGAGCCCACAGCGGCAAAGCACACGGCAACCGGCCTGGCAGGTGGCAACAAGAAGCCCCCGGTGTCGAACTCCTTCCTGGACAAGTTCTTCCAGATCTCCAAGCGTGGATCCACGCTGGCCCGCGAATTCCGCGGCGGCCTGGTCACGTTCTTCACCATGGCGTACATCGTCATCCTGAACCCGCTGATCCTTGGCGGCTTCTCAGCCGAAAACGCGCCCACCGACGTCGCCGGCGGCTGGCTTTCGGCTGCACAGGTTGGCGCCGTCACCGGCCTGACCGCCGGCGTCATGACCATTGTTTTCGGTCTCATCGCCAACCTGCCCTTCGGCCTCGCGGCCGGGCTGGGCATTAACTCCTTCCTGGCCGTCGCGGTGATCCAGGAAGTCACGTGGCCTGAAGCCATGGGACTTGTGGTCATCAACGGCATCCTGATTGTCATCTTCGGTGCCACCGGCGCCCGGACGGCGATCTTCAAGGCAGTTCCCAAGGAGCTCAAGGCAGCCATCACCGTTGGCATCGGCTTGTTCATCGCCTTCATCGGCTTTGTGGACTCCGGCTTTGTCCGCGCCACCACGGGCGGCCCACCGGTTCAGCTCGGCGACAACGGCTCCATCACCTCCATCCCCACCCTTGTCTTCATCATCGGACTGCTGACCATGGGCATCCTCGTGGCACGCAAAATCCAAGGCGGCCTGCTGATCGGCATCGTCGCCACTACTGTCCTCGCCGCTGTTGCCGAGGCCGTGTTCCGCATTGGTCCAGGCAGCGCCGACAACCCCGGCGGCTGGCACCTCAACGTACCCATCCTGTCCAGCCAGCTGGTGTCCGTCCCGGACCTTAGCCTGGTGGGCCAGTTCGATCTCTTCGGCTCCTTCGCCAGGATCGGTGGATTGGCGGCCACCATGTTGGTCTTCACCCTGGTGTTCACCAATTTCTTCGACGCCATGGGCACCATGACCGGCTTGGCCAAGAGCGCAGGTGTGGCACACAAGGACGGTACCTTCCCCAAGCTGAAGTCGGCTTTCATTGTTGAAGGCATGGGCGCAGTGGTGGGTGGCGCAACGTCCGGTTCATCCAACACCGTCTACATCGACTCCGCTGCCGGCATCGGCGAAGGTGCCCGTACCGGCTTGGCCTCCGTGGTCACCGGCCTGTTGTTCCTGGGTTCGATGTTCTTCACGCCGCTCACCTCGGTGGTGCCGCTGGAAGTTGCAGCAGCAGCCCTGGTGGTGGTGGGTGCAATGATGATGGCGCAGATCCGCGAGATCAAGTTCACCAAGTTCTCCATCGCGCTCCCTGCGTTCCTGACCATCGTGACCATGCCGCTGACGTACTCGATCGCCAACGGCATCGGCGTCGGATTTATCTCCTTCGCCGTGATCAGCGCAGCGTCGGGTAAGGCCAAGAAAGTTCACCCGCTCATGTGGGTGGTCACGGCAGGCTTCATCATCTACTTCGCCCGCGGCCCCATCAACGCCCTGATGGGCGTCTGACCCGGAGCCGCACCCCGCGCCGGCGGTCATTCCGGCACTCTGATCGGCGGTCCGTCGGTACCCACCGCACGAATAGGCGTCCGCCGTCGTCGTCCTCTTAATACAGGCACGACGGCGGGCGGCGGTTGGGCGGTCGACGCTCCGTCAAGGAACGGGGGCAGGGAGATGAAGCCCTTGCCCCCGTTCCTATGAACTCTGACTGACTGAACTCTTACTGACTTAGCCGCGACTTCCCCTCAACAACCTCTGGAAATGAGAATATGAGGCAAGATCGCGCACTGCTCTGGCCGGGCCACCCGGCCGGGACACCTGGAAAAAGGACGTGTTGCCATGCTGGATCTGATGCCTTCACTGGGCAGCTGGCGGCCTGCGGTCTCCGGCCAGCGATGTGCTGTGGCCACGATCGTAGGGACCGGCGGCTCCGTGCCGCGGCCCATGGGGACCTCCATGATGGTCTCCGAACATGGCGAAATACTGGGCAGCCTGTCCGGAGGCTGCGTGGAAGGTGCCGTGGTGGAAGCGGCCCTGGAAGCAATGCGCGACGGCGGCCCCCGCCTTGAGTCGTTCGGCTACAGTTCCGAGGACGCCTTCGCTGCAGGGCTCACCTGTGGAGGAGAACTGGAAGTCCACATCCAGCCGCTCGGAGCAGGCTCTCCGGAACTTTCCGTTTTCACTGAACTTTCGGTTTTCTCCGGACTGTCATCCTTAAAAGGCCAGTCCACCACGGCACACCCTTCCGAAGCCCAGCTTTCCGTGGCCCCTCCTGCCGTGGCGCTGATCCGCAGGCTGGATGCGGCGGGCGGTGTCGTCGTCGTGCATGATCCTGTGAGGTTCCGCGCGATGGAATCGGAGGAACTGGCCAAGCTGGTGGGAGACCATCCCTCCACACTCTTCGCGGCCGCCGCGCAGGTGGAGCCGCTGCTCCAGGGCGGACGTGCCGGCTTGGTCCGGCTCGCCCCGCCGGAGGGCTGCATCGATGGCTGGGTCACCACGGACAGGTGGGCAGCTGAGCACCAGGAAGAGGAAACCCAGCCCGAGCCCATCACACTATTCGTCGAAAGCCGCTTGCCGGCCGCGCGGATGCTGATCTTTGGTGCCAACGACTTTGGCGCCGCGTTGCTCCCCGCCGGACAACTGCTCGGCTACAACGTCACCCTCTGCGATGCCCGGCCTGCCTTCGCCCGGCAAAGCCGCTTCGCGGGGGCAGACCAAGTTGTCACTGATTGGCCGCACCGCTATCTGGAAGCCGAAGCAGCGGCCCGCCGCATCGATAACCGGACTGTGGTGTGCGTCCTGACTCACGACCCAAAGTTTGATATTCCCTTGCTGGAGACCGCACTCCGGTTCAACCTGGCCTACGTCGGGGCGATGGGATCACGTAGAAGCCATCGCCAGCGCGTCGACGCTTTGCTCGAGGCCGGCACGACGCCGGAGTCCTTGGAACGGCTGCATTCACCTATCGGACTGGACCTTGGCGCCGTGACCCCCGCGGAAGTAGCGGTATCCATTACGGCGGAAATCGTGGCGGAACGCGGGGCGGCCGCCCAGGAGCGAGGGGGCAGTGCGGCCGGAAAGACCCCGGGCTTCCCTTCACTCAAGGACAGCATTGGCCCGATTCACCCGGCTCCGATCCACCCAGCACCTCAACACCTCACTCAGGAGGACCCATGGACATGAACACCATCGAGGCCGTGGTCCCCACCACGGACCCCGCACAATGGCGCGACGGCGATGCCTGGCTCGCCGGTGGCACGGTCCTTTTCTCCTACGGAAGCACCGTCCTCAAACGGCTTCTTGACCTTGGCCAGGCCGGCTGGCCCCCCGTGACCGTGACGGACAAGGGCATCGAACTCGCCGCCACCTGCACCGTTGCGCAGCTGTACGCCTTGCCGCAAACTGCCGAAGCAGCCAGCCGTGAATGGCCTGGCTTGGCCTTGATCCGCCCTTGCTGCGACTCGTTCGTGGCTTCGTTCAAGATCTGGAACATGTCCACGGTGGGCGGCAATATTTGCACCGGCCTCCCGGCAGGGCCCATGACGTCGTTGTGCGCCGGACTGGACGGCATCGCCACCATCCTCAGTGCGGATGGCACCAGCCGGGAAGTTCCGGTGGCCGACGTCGTTACAGGGGATATGCAGACTGACCTGGCGCCGGGAGAGCTGCTGCGCAGTATCCATCTCCCCGCCGGCGCCCTTTCCGCGAGGGTTGCCTTCCGGCGTTTGTCCCTCAGCAACCTCGGGCGCTCAGGCGTGCTGCTGATCGGACGGCTCGACCCCGACGGCGCCTTGGTCATCACTGTGACTGCCTCGACCAAAAGGCCGGTACAACTGAGGTTCCCTGCCGGGCAGGTTCCCGACGCCGGGACGTTGGCTGACGCCGTCGGCGAATCAATTCCCTGGCCGCTGTACCACGACGATATCCACGGGCTCCCCGCTTGGCGCCGCGACATGACGTTCAAGCTGGCCGAAGAAATCCGGGCGGAACTGCTGGGCGAGTCCATGACCGTGTCCGGCGATTTCTGGCCGCCACACAACACCTCGCCCCAGCCGTCCACGCAGCCCGCACCATCCACCACCCAGCAGAAGGAGGCCCCGAATGGCAATTGAGATCAACGGAACTGCCTCGCAGGCCACACCCCGCCCCGGCCAGTGCCTCCGCACGTTCCTCCGCGAAGAGGGCAACTTTGGCGTCAAGAAGGGCTGCGACGGCGGCGACTGCGGAGCCTGCACCGTCCACGTTGACGGAACACCCGTCCATAGCTGCATCTACCCGGCTGTCCGTGCCGAGGGCAAAGCAGTCACCACCGTCGAGGGCTTGGGCAGCGCAGAAGGCCTGCATCCAGTGCAGGAGCAGTTCCTGGAAGCCCAGGGTTTCCAGTGCGGGTTCTGTACTGCCGGAATGATGATGACCGCGGCCACCTTCGATGACGAGCAACGCGCCAACCTGCCGCGCAACCTCAAGGGCAACCTATGCCGCTGCACCGGTTACCGCTCCATCGCGGACGCGGTCTGCGGCCACGGCGGCGATCACCAGCACGACGCCGGAGTTGACGTTTCGGGGGCGCAGTCGCCAGCTGCCGTTCCCACCGCGGTTGTGCCCGCCACTCCCGGTCAGCTCGGCGACAACGTTCCCGCACCCGCCGGTCAGGCTGTGGTCACCGGAACCGCCCGCTACACCCTTGATGTCCCGGCCGGGCAACTTCCGGGCCTGCTGCACATGAAGCTCCTTCGTTCGCCGCACCCGCATGCCCGGATTGTGTCCATCAACAAGGCCCCGGCGCTGGCGGTTCCCGGCGTCGTGGCGGTGTTCACGCATGAGGACGCACCGCAGCTGCTGTTCTCCACGGCCCAACACGAGAATTACACCGACGATCCCGATGACACCCGTGTGTTGGATAACGTGGTGCGGTTCATCGGCCAGCGGGTTGCGGCCGTCGTCGCCGAGTCCGTTGGGGCGGCAGAGGCCGGCGCCCGCGCCTTGGCTGTTGAGTACGAACTGCTGGAACCGGTCTTCACTCCGCAGGAAGCCATCCTTCCCGGAGCCCCGGCAATTCACGGAGAAAAGGACGGAGTCTTCTCCCGCATTTCCCGCCCGCTCCAGAATGTGGTGGCAGAGGTCCATGCCGAACTTGGGAGTGTTGCTGATGGGTTCGCGGCTGCGGACTTCATCCACGAGCACACGTACCAAACCCAACGGGTGCAGCACGTGGCCATGGAAACGCATGCTTCCATTGCCTGGCTGGATGAGGAGGGTCGCTTGATGATCCGTTCCTCCACGCAGGTTCCCTTCTTGGTAAAACGGACGCTGAGCCGGGTGTTCAACCTTGCGCCGGAGACCATCCGGGTGGTGGCCGGCCGGGTTGGCGGCGGATTCGGTGGCAAGCAGGAAGTCCTCACCGAGGACCTGGTGGCGCTTGCCGCTTTGGCTCTTCGCAGGCCCGTCCAGCTGGAGTTCACCCGTACTGAGCAGTTCACGGCAACCACTACGCGCCACCCCTTCACCATTCACCTCAAGGCGGGTGCCAGCCGTGACGGTGCCCTCACCGCGCTTCAACTGAACGTCCTCACCAACACCGGTGCCTACGGAAACCATGCGCCGGGAGTGATGTTCCACGGTTGTGGCGAATCGTTGGCCGTCTACAAGTGCGTGAACAAGAAAGTGGACGCGCACGCGGTGTACACCAACACCGTCCCCGCCGGTGCCTTCCGCGGGTATGGGCTGAGCCAGATGATCTTCGCGATCGAGTCGGCCATCGATGAGCTGGCTGTCGGCATCGGCATGGATCCGCTCGAATTCCGGCTCAAGAACATGGTCCGCCCCGGTGATCACATGCTGTCCACCACACCCGAGCCGGAAGAAGACGTGCACTACGGAAGCTACGGCCTGGACCAGTGTGTTGCTTTGGTGCGGGACGCCCTGGACCGGGGCAAGGAACGATACCGCGCCGCCGGACTGGACGACCTCGGACCGGACTGGGTGGTGGGGGAGGGCGCGGCCCTGTCCATGATCGACACCGTCCCGCCGCGCGGCCATTTCGCCCACACCCGGGTGAGCCTGGAAGCGGACGGAAGGTTCGCCGTCGACGTCGGTACTGCCGAATTTGGGAACGGCACCACAACTGTTCACGCGCAGCTGGCCGCCACGGCGCTTGCGACCACGGCGTCCAAGGTGGCGGTCCGCCAGTCCGATACCGACCTCGTGGAGCACGACACCGGGGCTTTTGGCTCGGCCGGAACCGTGGTGGCCGGCAAGGCGACACTCGGTGCCGCGTTGGAACTCGCCACCCGGATCCAGACGGTGGCCGCTTCGCTGACCGGAGCGGCCCTGACGGATTGCCGGCTGGTGGATGGCGCCGTCGAGTGTGGCGACCGCACGGTGACGCTGGCGGAAATCGTCGACGCCGCCCGGCTGCAGGGCGTTCGGCTCGCCACCGACGGCAACTGGGGTGGGACGCCGCGATCTGTCGCGTTCAACGTCCATGGCTTCCGGGTTGCCGTTAATACGGGAACCGGTGAGCTGAGGATCCTGCAGAGTGTCCAGGCCGCCGACGCCGGTGTTGTGGTGAATCCGCGGCAATGCCGTGGACAGATCGAGGGCGGCATTGCGCAGGCCCTCGGAGCGGTGCTGTACGAGGAAGTGAAAGTGGACGACGCCGGACGGGTCACCACGGACATCCTGCGGCAGTACCACATCCCGTCGTTCGCTGACGTGCCCCGGAGCGAGGTGTACTTCGCCGCTACCAATGACTCCACTGGCCCCCTTGGCGCGAAGTCCATGAGCGAGAGCCCGTTCAACCCGGTGGCGCCCGCGCTGGCCAACGCCATCCGCAACGCGACGGGGATCCGCTTTGGCGAGCTGCCCATCGCGCGGGACAAGATCTACCTGGCCCTCCGCGACCGCACCACTGCGCCCGTGTAGCCCAACTGAGTAACAGCAAACGTCGGTATGAGCCCTCAGTGCGACGTTTGCTGTTACTCACTTGGGTGAGACGGCGAGCTCCATGAACACACTGTTCGGGTCCAGGGTGTAGTCCCCGAAAGGCGGGCATTCGGTGAAACCATGCCGGGCATACAACCGGCGGGCCGGAGCGAAATAATCCTCGGTTCCCGTTTCCAGGCTCAGGCGCTCGAACCCTCGCACACGGGCTTCGGCCACGATGTGCCCCAGCATCAAGGTGGCCACTCCGCGTCCCCGCGCGCTGGCCGCAGTGCGCATGGACTTGATCTCGGCCTGCCCGGCGGAGAGCGTCTTCAACGCACCGCATCCCAGCAACACACCATCCTCGCGTGCCGTCCAGAACGTGATGGAATCGTGTGACAACGCCGAGTGGTCCAGCGCGTGCACGCTCTCAGCGGGCGACGTGGCGAACATGTCGGCCAGGTGCTCGCTGAGGAGTTGGTGGACATCGGGGCGTGCGGGATCGTCAGGATCAATGCGGATCATGCGTCCAAAGTTACCCGGGCCCTTGACCCAGGTACCAATACTTACATCTCCAGCAAGTGCAGCTGGTCCTTCGTGTCCAGGTCCTCGCCGGAGCAAAGGTCGCTGCAGTCCACCAGGTCCACCAGGCCGGGATGGGCCTTCAGGAACGAGCGCGCTCCCGTGTCGCCATGAGCCGCGGCAGCGGCTTCGGCGCGGAGTCCGACGTCGAAAATCACCGGGTGCCTGCGCTTCAGGTGGCCCGACTCATCAGGGTACGCGGCCGCGGTAACCCGGCCGGGACGGTGGCTGCCCAGCAGCCTGCTCACCGCCGTCGGAGTTAATCCGGGCTGGTCCACCAGCGCCACCATGATGCTGTTGCCAGGGGTGGCGGCGTCGATTCCGGCGCGGAAAGAGCCCGCCATGCCTTTACCCCACTGCTCGTTCTCCACCACCACGTAGGGGCCCAGATCCGTGACGCTTCTGACGCGGTCGGCTTCGGCGCCGAGTACCACCACAACCTCGCGGCAGCCGCCGTCGAACAGGGTGTTGGCCAGAACCTCTACCAACGTCCGGCCGCGGAATGGGAGCAGCGCCTTCGGGCCGCGCCCCAAGCGGGTGCCGGCCCCTGCAGCGAGGAGCACGCCCGTGGTGGGGGCCATGCCGGAGTCAGTCATATCCTCACGATACGCGCGGGGGTGCATGCGGTCTCTAGCTCCTGGCTTGCTTTCTGGTACATCTACCTAATTCGGTTGCAGATTACCCGCGGGTAGGCCTTTTGATCGGCGTAAATGGCCATTATTGTCGATGGGGGAGTTGTGCAGTCAGCTCGTAGACGCAACGACGCGTGAAGGAACAGAAAATATGGCTGGCACTTTCGAAATTCTCAAAGCAGGATCCAACTCATTCCGGTTCAGGCTCACCGCCGAGGACGGCACGGTTGTGGCAGTGTCGCCACAATTTCCGAACCTCAAGGCCGTGGTGGCCGGCATCAACGCCGTCCGCGAAAATGCGGCAACGGGCTTTGTGGTGGACCGAAGGAACCTGGGTACCTAGGTCCGGTCCAAAGAAACCAGCGAAAAAAAGTTGGCGGCAGTGTTCCATACGAACACAGCCGCCAACTTTTTTGTGCGGGTTGTCAGGCGTCGCCGCCTGCGCCGCCGGTGGTGCCGGCGTTCACGTCCAGCAGTTTGTAACGGTCAATGGCGTACGACGGCGCGCCCTCCTCGACTTCGCCCCTCGCCGCCAGCAACTGCAGGGTTTTGGCGACGATGGAGTGGGTGTCGTTTTTGAAGTAGCGGCGTGCGGCTTGGCGGGTGTCGGAGAAGCCGAAGCCGTCTGCTCCGAGGGAGGCGAAGTCGTTGGGGATGAATTGGCGGATTTGGTCGGGGACGGCTTTCATGTAGTCGGTGACGGCGATGACGGGTCCGGTGTGGCCGGCGAGTTGTTCGGTGATGAACGGGGTGCGGGCGGGTTGGCCGGGGTTGAGGAAGGCGTGTTCTTCGGCGGCGAGTCCGTCGCGTCGGAGTTCGTTCCAGGAGGTCACGGACCAGACTTCGGCGGCGACGTTCCAGTCTTCGGCGAGGATCCGTTGGGCTTCGAGGGCCCAGGGCACGGACACGCCGGAGGCGAGGATGTTCGCGGTGGGGCGGTTCGCTGTGTTGGTGCTGTCCGCGGTGGGGGCGTCTGCGAGTTTGTAGATGCCTTTGAGGAGTCCGTTGATGTCCAGGTTTTCGGGTTCCGCGGGTTGGGTGATGGGCTCGTTGTAGACGGTGAGGTAGTACATCACGTTGTGGTCCTCGGAGGCCTCGCCGTACATTTCTTCGAGGCCGTGGCGGATGATGTGGCCGATTTCGTAGCCGTAGGCGGGGTCGTAGGTTTTCACGGCGGGGTTGGTGGAGGCCAGGAGGGGGGAGTGTCCGTCGGCGTGTTGGAGTCCTTCGCCGGTGAGGGTGGTCCGTCCTGCGGTGGCGCCGATGATGAAGCCGCGGGTCATTTGGTCTGCTGCGGCCCAGAAGGAGTCGCCGGTGCGTTGGAAGCCGAACATGGAGTAGAACACGTAGATCGGGACCAGGGGTTCGCCGTGGGTGGCGTAGGCGGTCCCGGCGGCGGTGAAGGCTGCGACGGCGCCGGCTTCGTTGATGCCGGGGTGGATCAGTTGTCCGGCGGGGGATTCTTTGTAGGCCAGGACGAGGTCGCGGTCCACGGAGAGGTAGTTCTGGCCTTTGGGGTTGTAGATTTTCGCGGTCGGGAAGAACGCGTCCATCCCGAAGGTCCGGGATTCGTCGGGGACGACGGGCACGAACCGGGCGCCGAAGTTCTTGTCCCGCATCAGGTCCTTGAGCAAACGGACGAAGGCCATGGTGGTGGCGGCTTGTTGTTTCCCGGATCCGCGTTTGGCTACGTCGTAGGACTTCGCGTCGGGCAAGGTGACCTCGGTGTGTTTGCGGCGGCGTTCGGGGACGAACCCGCCGAGCTCGGCCCGGCGTTCCATGAGGTACTTGATTTCGGGGGCGTCCATGCCGGGGTGGTAGTACGGGGGCCGGTAGAGGTCAGCGTCGAGTTGGTCATCGCTGATGGGGATGCGGAGGTGGTCACGGAAGGCTTTGAGGTCTTCCATGGTCAGTTTCTTCATCTGGTGGGTGGCGTTGCGGCCTTCGAAGTGCGGGCCCAGTCCGTAGCCCTTGACCGTTTTGGCCAGGATCACGGTGGGTTTGCCCTTGAACTCGGTCGCGGCCTTGTACGCGGCGTAGACCTTGCGGTAGTCGTGGCCGCCGCGTTTGAGGCCCCAGATCTGTTCGTCGTCCAAATCCGCGACCATGTCCTTGGTCTGCGGGGATTTGCCGAAGAAGTGTTCCCTCACGAACCCGCCGGACTCGGCTTTGTAGGTTTGGTAGTCACCATCGGGGGTTTCGTTCATGATTTTCACCAACGCCCCGTCCTGGTCTGCTTCCAGCAGGGAATCCCATTCCCGGCCCCAAACGACCTTGATCACGTTCCAGCCCGCACCGCGGAAGAACGCTTCGAGTTCCTGCATGATTTTGCCGTTGCCGCGGACCGGTCCGTCCAGGCGCTGGAGGTTGCAGTTGATCACGAAGTTCAGGTTGTCCAGGTTCTCGTTCGCGGCGAGCTGCAACAAACCACGGGACTCGGGCTCGTCCATTTCCCCGTCACCGAGGAACGCCCAGACCTGCTGGTCCGAGGTGTCTTTGATGCCACGGTTCTGCAGGTACCGGTTGGACTGGGCCTGGTAGATCGCGTTCATCGGGCCGATACCCATCGACACGGTCGGGAACTCCCAGAAATCCGGCATCAGGCGCGGGTGCGGGTACGAAGACAACGCATGGCCGGCCTTGGACTTCTCCTGACGGAACCCGTCCAAATCCTCCTCGGTCAGACGGCCTTCCATGAACGCCCGGGCGTACATGCCAGGGGAAGCATGGCCCTGGAAGAACACCTGGTCCCCGCCGGAGGGATGGTCCTTGCCACGGAAGAAGTGGTTGAACCCCACCTCATACAACGTCGCAGCACCGGCATAGGTGGAAATATGCCCGCCCACACCAATATCGGAACGCTGCGCACGGTGGACCATGACCGCGGCATTCCACCGCATGTACGCACGATACCGGCGCTCGAACTCCTCGTTCCCCGGGAACGGCGCTTCCTGGTCCACCGGGATCGTGTTCACATAATCAGTGGTCGTCACCATCGGCACACCCACCGACCTCGCGCCGGCACGCTGAAGCAACGAACGCATAATGTACTGGGCACGCTCGGTACCCTGCTCCGCGATCAACGCATCAAGGGACTCAATCCACTCCGCGGTCTCTTCCGGATCACGATCAGGCAGCTGGGCAGTCAACCCGCTGAGGATGTGTGAGGTCTCTTCTCCTGCAGCCACGTCCAACCTCTCTTCATTGAATGTCTGGGCGCTTGCTCTGTGGGGGCGCTCAAGGAATTTCGTATTGTGAGAATAAAATTCTGCAATTCGAGATTACGTCTGCTGATGGGCAGCGTCAACACGGATTGCGTATCCGAATCAGTCAACTGGGAAAGCTTTGCCCAAGCAACCGAATGTGACCCTGGATACACCCGCAACCCTTGACGTTACGTGACCTGAGTCATAGAGTGCTTTCACTATTCAATAACTAGATTCCGCATTGTGGAATCAGTACGAAGTGGAGATCCACGATGCAGACGACTTCATCAGTCGGCGTCACTGAGACTCCGGGAGACAAAGACGCAGGTGGCCCCAACCATCCGGTCGTAGGCAACACTGACCTCTGCGCCATTGCTTCCGAAGCATCAGGCCGTACCATCAGCCCCAGTCTTTACAACATCGACCTCGCTCCCACCAAGGCCAAAGGCCGCAAGTGGACCAGCTACAGCATCTTTACCCTCTGGGCCAATGACGTCCACAGCCTGGGTAACTACGCCTTCGCCATCGGCCTGTTCTCCCTTGGTCTGGGCGGCTGGCAGATTCTGGTGGCCCTCGGAATCGGTGCCATCCTCCTTTTCGCCCTCCTGAACTTCTCGGGGTTCATGGGCGAGAAGACCGGGGTTCCCTTCCCGGTCATGAGCCGGATCAGCTTTGGCATCCGCGGAGCACAAATTGCCAGCCTGGTCCGCGGCGCCGTTGCAGTGGCATGGTTCGGCATCCAGACCTACCTGGCTTCGGTGGTCCTCCGCGTCATGCTGGTGGCCATGGCCCCCGGCCTGAAGGACCTGGACAGCAACTCCATCCTTGGCCTCTCCACCTTGGGCTGGTTTTCCTTCGTGGCACTGTGGATTGTGCAGTTGGTGATCGTCAGCTTCGGCATGGAAATGATCCGAAAGTACGAGGCCTTCGCCGGGCCCATCATCCTGGTGACCATGGCTGCGATCGCGGTATGGGTCTCCATCGAAGCAGGCGGAGCCATCCAGTGGAGCGGCATCAAGGGCCTGGAAGGTACCGAAATGTGGCTCACCATTTTTGCCGGTGGCGCACTGTGGGTTTCCATCTACGGAACTTTCGTCCTGAACTTTTGCGACTTCACGCGTTCTTCGGCTTCCAAGAAGTCGATCGTCAAGGGCAACTTCTGGGGCATCCCCATCAACATGCTGCTCTTCGGCGCCATCGTTGTGGTGATGGCCGGTGGTCAGTACAAGATCAACGGCACTGTCATTGAGAGTCCCTCGGACATTGTGGAGAGCATCCCCAATACCCTCCTGCTGGTCCTGGCTTGCCTCGCCCTCCTGATCCTCACCATCGCGGTGAACCTGATGGCCAACTTCGTGGCTCCGGTCTACGCACTGACCAACCTGTTCCCGCGGCACCTGAACTTCCGCAAGGCTGCGTGGGTCAGCGGCACCATTGGCCTGGTCATCCTTCCGTGGAACCTCTACAACAATCCGATTGTCATCGTGTACTTCCTGGGTGGCCTCGGTGCGCTGCTTGGCCCGCTGTTCGGCGTCGTCATGGCCGACTACTGGCTGGTCCGCCGCGGCAAGGTCAATGTCCCCGAGCTTTACACCGAGGATCCCAAGGGTGCCTACTTCTACAAGCGCGGCGTGAACCCGAAAGCGATCATTGCCATGCTTCCGGCAGCCGGCATTGCCATTGCCATCGCTTTCATTCCCGGGCTGGCAGCAGCTGCACCGTTCGCCTGGTTCATCGGAGCCGGCGTCGCCGCTTTGACGTACTTCGCTGTCGCGGACAAGAAGCAGGTCCACGAGGACGTCTCCGGCGAGCCGATCGCCGTCGCCAGCACCCACTGACACACCGAACGTCACGGCGTCGCCCGTCCTCCCGGATCCCACTGGCACAACGAGTTCCAGCAAGCGGATCCAAGCCAGCCGGCAGGGGACGGGCGCTGCCGTTGAGAGGAACTCCATGCGCATCCTTGTCGCAAACGTCAACACCACCCAGTCCATGACGGAATCCATCGCAGCCCAGGCCCGTGCCGCAGCTGCCCCCGGCACCGAGATCATCGGCATCACCCCGCGTTTCGGCGCCGACTCCTGCGAGGGAAACTTTGAGAGCTACCTCGCGGCGATCGCTGTCATGGACGCCGTGGTCAACTACCCCGGGCCTTTCGATGCCGTCATCCAGGCCGGCTATGGCGAGCACGGCCGCGAAGGCCTCCAGGAACTCCTGGATGTCCCGGTGGTCGATATCACCGAGGCCGCAGCCAGCACCGCGATGTTCCTGGGCCACAAGTATTCGGTGGTCACCACGCTGGACCGCGCGGTTCCGCTCATCGAGGACCGCCTCAAGCTCGCTGGCCTGGAGGCGCGCTGTGCTTCTGTGAGGGCCAGCGGCATGGCAGTCCTGGAACTCGAGGAATATCCGGAGCGTGCTGTGGAGGCGATCGTGGGCCAGGCCGAGCAGGCAGTCCATGAAGACAAAGCCGAAGTGATAGTCCTTGGCTGTGGCGGCATGGCCGGACTCGATGAGGAGATCCGTCAGCGCACCGGCGTCCCCGTAGTGGACGGCGTGGCGGCGGCGGTCACCATTGCCGAGTCCTTGGTCCGTCTTGGCCTGTCCACTTCCAAGGTCAGGACATATGCCACGCCGCGTCCGAAGTCTGTCATAGGCTGGCCGATAACCTCAGCCCCAGCAACGCCACCCCAGCCGGCCGCAAGCCAAGCCGCGGGCTGACACTGCCACCCTCATTTCCCCGAAAGGCAACCACATGACCGACTCCAGTCCGCCCACCAACCCGAGGGTCGCCGTCGTCACCGGGGCAGGTTCGGGGATCGGGCGGGCCGTTGCCCGGCTGATGCTCGCCGAGGGTTACCGCGTTGCGCTGGCCGGGCGCCGTGAGGCGCAACTGCTGGAGACCGCCGGCGACCATCCGGAGGCGCTTGCGGTTCCGTGCGACGTGACAGCGCCCGACGACGTCGCGCATCTTTTCGCGGAGGTCCGCCGGCGCTGGGGCCGGGTTGATGTGCTGTTCAACAACGCCGGGATCTTTGGGCCGGCCGGAGACGTCGGCGAGATCAGTGTGGACGAGTGGGAAGCGACGCTGCGGGTCAACGTGACCGGCTCCATGCTGTGTGCGGCCGAGGCTGTGCGGACGATGAAGGCCCAAGAGCCCCAGGGTGGCCGCATCATCAACAACGGCTCCATTTCGGCGCATTCGCCCAGGCCCAGGTCTGTGGCGTATACGGTGACCAAGCATGCGATGACGGGGTTGACCAAGAGCATAGAGCTGGATGGCCGGGAGTTTGGCATCACCTGCGGGCAGATCGACATCGGCAATACCCGCACCGAAATCATGGACACCATCGGCGTCGGCTCCGGCGCGCTGCAGGCAGACGGGAGCCGCAAAGTGGAACCCATGTTCCCCGTGGACGACGCCGCCCGGGCTGTGCTGATGATGGCCAACATGCCGGCGTCAGCCAGTGTGGGTTCCCTGGTGGTGACGGCTGCCGGCATGCCCTTCGTAGGCCGCGGCTAACCCAAGAGCCTGCCCCGACCGCCAGGCCGCTTACCGCCACCACCCACTTTGAAAGCCGTATGCCCGCGACACGCCTCACAGGGGGTGTGTCGCGGGCATTTTCGTGCTCAAAGAAGGTGGTGGAGGTGCAGGCGCGGACCTTCTAAACCAAATGTGACTTCCATAATATGGAAACTCATTTCCCCCTTGCGGAATGATGTGAGCAGGATTACATTGAAAATATCCCCCGAAAATGTGGGGCTGTTCCCAAACTGATTGGTTCAGATCAATGAAGATCCCAGACCCCGCGGCGCTGAAGGCGAGTTCGGCCCCGCAGAAGAAAAAGCGGCTGTACCAGTCGCTCTTTTTTCAAATCCTGATCGCCGTCGTCGCAGGTGTACTCATCGGCCATTTTTGGCCGACCATCGGGTCCGCCCTCCGGCCACTGGGTGATGGATTCATTCAACTCATCAAAATGATCATTGCCCCGCTGATTTTCCTCGTGATCGTCACAGGCATCTCGGCAGTGGGCGACGTCAAGGCGGTTGGAAGGGTCGGGGTCAAGGCGCTCCTGTACTTCACCGGCGCCACCCTCTTTGCCCTGGTTTTCGGCCTCATCGTGGGAAACATCGTTCAGCCCGGCGCCGGGCTGAACATCGACCCCTCCACGCTGTCCCAGGACGCCCTCAACGCCAAGACCGGAAACGCGCCTCCCAAGGACGCAGCAGCATTCATCCTGGATGTCATTCCCGTCAGCGTGATTGGCGCCTTCGCCAACAACAGCCTGCTCCAGGTCCTGTTCTTTTCGGTCTTCTTCGGTGCGGCGATCGTGGTTATCGGGCGCGAACGCTGCATGCCGGTCATCAGCCTCATGGAGACCGTCCTGGAGCTGATCTTCAAGATCATGTCCTGGATCATGAAGGTGGCCCCCATCGGCGCGTTCGGTGCCATGGCGTTCATCATCGGCCAATACGGGCTGGGCACGCTCAGTACCTACGCCCTCCTGATAGCTGCCTGCTACGGTGCGGCGATTGTCTTCATCGCGTTGCTGTTCCTGGTGGCCTGGGGCTTCGCCCGCGTACCGCTCTGGTCCTTCCTCAAATACACCCGTGAAGAGTTCCTGCTGGCGCTCGGTACGGCTTCCACCGAAGCGGTCATGCCGCGCATCATGACCAAGCTGACCAATGCCGGCTGCTCGCGTGCCACCACGGGTCTGGTAGTTCCCACGGGCTACTCCTTCAACCTCGACGGCGCCGCGATCTACCTCTCCATCTCGCTGCTGTTCCTGGCCCAGGCGTTCGGCCACAATCTTGACCTCGGCCAGCAGTTGGCTGCCCTCGGCGTGCTGCTCCTGACCTCCAAGGGCATGGCGGGCGTGCCGGGCTCCTCCTTCCTGGCGCTTTCCGCCACGGCAGCAGCGTTGGGCATCTTCCCTGTAGCAGGTGTTGCACTCCTCCTCGGAGCCGACCGCCTCATGGACTCCATGCGCGTGGTGGTGAACCTGTTGGGCAACTGCGTGGCAACGTTCGTGGTGGCCAAATGGGAAGGCCAGTTTGACCGCAGCGTCATGCTGCGCGCCTTCAACGGCGAAATCACCAACCATGACTCCGCCATCATGCTCGGCAAGGAAGAGG
Source organism: Paenarthrobacter sp. OM7 (assembly GCF_029873575.1). NCBI lineage: Bacteria > Bacillati > Actinomycetota > Actinomycetes > Micrococcales > Micrococcaceae > Paenarthrobacter > Paenarthrobacter sp. OM7. The sequence goes on along the minus strand of NZ_CP123579.1, from coordinate 3,704,771 downwards.
TGTTTGAGGAGCAAGAACTCGAACGCATCAGCGGTGGCCAGGAACCGTCCCCGAAGTTCCGCGGTGGCCCCGCGGCGGAGGACATCCCGCAATTCGAAATGAGCAAGCGGAGTGGCCAGGCGTCCACCCCGGATTAACTCCAGAGTTTTATACAGCCAATGCCCTTAAGACACGGTCTTAGGGGCATTGGCTGTAGAAAAACTCCCTAGAGGGGGAGGAGCCCGGAGAGGTCCGCGCGCAGGCCGGACGCGGTCACCCGGTGGGTTGAAACCGCGTCCGCCCACGAAAGGCTGCCGGTGACCAACGAAAGCCACGTGGCGGCGTCGCACTCGATCACGTTCGGAGGAGTTCCGCGCGTGTGGCGGGGACCCTCCACGCATTGGGTGACGCCGAACGGCGGCACGCGGACCTCCACCGAATTGCCGGGAGCGCGGGCGGTGACTTCCTCCAGCGAGTAGCGGACCGCCGTCGCAATTAACGAGCGCGACGGCGGGTTCCCGGCAACGGTGCCCGGCGAACCAACGGTGCCGGAAGATTCGACGGCGGCCCGCCAGGCTCCCAGCGCGGCGCGGCCTTCCTCAATGTTGACGCGGCGTCGTGCAACGGCCATGGGTTTTCTCCTCTGAAGTACTAGTCGAGCAGGGCCGAGACGGCGTGGCCCAGCCGGATTTTGCCCACGGTGCGTCCGCCTCCGAGGACGGGCTCCACTACTCGTTCCAGGACGTTGGAGACGGCCGGAATGTCCACGGCTCCGCTCACGGCCAAGAGGGTGAGTCCCACCAAGGACGTGGCGCGGAGGTTCCCGTCCAGCATCTTCACGGCCACCGTTGCGCCGGTGGACGTGGCCAGGACCAGAATGCCCTCGGCGCCGATTTTCGCCAGGACCTCAAGTTCTTCCATGACGATGGTGTTGGACTCGCCCGTTCCTTGGACGGCCCAAGGGTAGTCCAGCATGGAGGTGGCGATGGTGGCAGCCCGGGCGTTGGAGGATTTATCCCCCGGGGACTTGGCCAACCGGGAATAGGCGCGGGCAACGCCGGTCAACGAGATGGCGGCAACAGGGGCACCGCACCCGTCGATCCCCAGGTGGGAGATGGGTTCGCCGCTGTATTCCTCAATGACGGACCGGACCCTCTGTTGGAGCGGGTGGTTCGGCTCAAGGTAGCTGCGCAGGTCCCAGCCGTTTTCGGTGCAGGCCCACAGGAAAGCGGCGTGCTTGCCGGAGCAGTTGAAGGCCAGCTTGGACTGGCCCCGCTCCGACCGGACCAGCCAGTTTCGGGCAGTCTCGTCCTGCGGCCAGGCGGTGGGGCACTGGAGGTTCTCTTCTTTCACTCCAGCCGCTTTGAGCATTCCCTCCACAACGTCCATGTGATCCAGGGACCCGGTGTGGCTGCCGCAGGCAACAGCAACCTGTGCGCCACGCAGGGGCACGCCGGACTGCATGGAGGCCAGGGCCTGGAAGGGCTTGAGAGTGGAGCGGGCGAGGATGGGGGCATCGATGTCACCGAGACGGGTGACCACCGAGCCGTCGCCGGCGAGAACAACGGCCGCGCCGATGTGCCGGGACTCTATAAAGCCACTTCGTTCGATCACTGCCAGTTCCACCGCGGACTCAACGCTGAACGTTTCATGCGAACTCATGGGCATAAGCCAAGTCTAGGGCGCTGCAAGGTCCGGTGAATGACACAGCTTAGGCCGCGCGCCCTTCACAAAGTACCCTTGAGGACTGTGAAGGTACTCGTCATTGGCCCAGGCGGCCGCGAACACGCCATTGTCCGCTCTCTGCTTGAAGATCCCAACGTTTCCGAGGTCCACGCGGCCCCGGGCAACGCGGGCATCAGCAAACTCGTTCCCACCCATGCGATTGATGGGAACAACCCGGAAGCCGTGTCTGCCCTCGCCACCAAGCTCGGCGTGGACCTGGTTGTGGTAGGACCCGAGGCGCCGCTGGCTGCCGGTGTGTCCGACGCCGTCCGCGAAGCCGGCATTCCGGTGTTCGGTCCCAGCAAGGAAGCTGCCCAGTTGGAGGCTTCCAAGGCTTTCGCCAAGCAGATCATGGCCGAAGCCAACGTCCCCACGGCCATGGCCCGCGTGGCCACCAACGCCGAGGAAGCTGCTGACGCCTTGGACACGTTCGGCGCGCCGCACGTCGTCAAGGACGACGGCCTTGCCGCAGGTAAGGGCGTCGTGGTCACCAAGGACCGCGCGGAGGCTTTGGCCCACGCGCAGTCTTGCTTCGACGCCGGTGGAACCGTGGTGATCGAGGAATTCCTTGACGGCCCCGAGGTTTCCCTGTTCGTCCTCTGCGACGGCCGCACCACTGTCCCGCTGTCCCCGGCGCAGGATTTCAAGCGCATCTTCGACAACGACGAAGGCCCCAACACCGGCGGCATGGGTGCGTACACCCCGCTTGAGTGGGCTCCCGAAGGCCTGGTCCAGGAAGTCATCGACCGCGTGGCCCAGCCCACCGTGGACGAGATGGCCCGCCGCGGCACCCCCTTCGTCGGCGTGCTCTACTGCGGCCTGGCCCTGACCTCCCGCGGAACCCGAGTCATCGAGTTCAACGTCCGCTTCGGCGATCCCGAGACGCAGGCTGTCCTGGCCCGCCTCAAGACGCCGCTCGGCGCGCTGCTTCTGGCAGCTGCCAAGGGCGAACTGGACACCGCCGAGGAGCTGCGCTGGTCCAAGGACACAGCAGTCGCCGTCGTCGTAGCCGCCGAAAACTACCCGGACGCACCCCGGACGGGTGACCGCATCCGCGGGCTGAAGAAGGTTGATGAGCTGGACGGCGTGCACGTGGTCCACGCCGGCACCAAGCTGGATGACGAAGGCAAGGTGGTCTCCGCAGGCGGCCGCGTCCTTGCGGTTGTCGCGCTTGGTTCCGATCTGGTGGAAGCGCGCGAAAAAGCGTACGACGGCGTGGAGCTGGTTCAGCTTGAAGGCTCACAGTTCCGCACGGACATCGGTGGCAAGGCCGCCCGCGGTGAAATCCGCGTACCGCACACGGCCACCGGAACCATCCCGAAAGTGCAGGCCTAGGCATGACTGAAGGACTCCCCACCGGCGGGTTCGAAACGGAGACCCTGGAGCTTCCGGGCTGGACGCACGTCTACTCCGGCAAGGTCCGCGACCTCTATATCCCGGCCGATGAAGCCATCACGGAGAAGATCGGCCAAGAGTGCGTCCTGGTAGTGGCCAGCGACCGCATCAGCGCCTACGACCATGTTCTGAGCAGCGAAATTCCGGACAAGGGCCGCGTCCTGACGCAGCTGAGCCTGTGGTGGTTCGACCAGTTGGACGTGGAGCACCATGTGCTGGCGTCCACGGTTGACGGTGGCGTTCCTGCCGCCGTCGAGGGCCGGGCCATGATCTGCAAGAAGCTGGACATGTTCCCGGTGGAGTGCATTGCCCGCGGCTACCTCACTGGCTCCGGCCTGGTGGAGTACAAGGAATCCGGTACGGTCTGCGAGATTCCGTTGCCCGAAGGCCTCGTGGACGGCTCCCGCCTGGACAAGGCGCTGTTCACTCCGTCGGCCAAGGCCGAGGTGGGCGAACACGACGTCAACATCACCTACGACGACGTTGTGGCCATGGTGGGCGATGATATCGCCGCACGACTCAGCGAGCTGACGTTGAAGATCTACACCCGCGCTGAGGAGATCGCCCGCGAACGCGGCATCATCCTGGCCGACACCAAGGTGGAGTTCGGCATTGATGCGGCCACTGGCATCATCACGCTGGGCGACGAAGTCCTCACCCCGGATTCTTCGCGCTTCTGGGACGCGTCCACTTACGCCCCGGGCAAGTCGCAGCCCTCCTATGACAAGCAGTACGTCCGCGACTGGCTGACGTCCGCCGAGTCCGGCTGGGACAAGTCCTCCGACACGCCGCCGCCGGCCCTGCCCGCCGAGGTTGTAGAGCGCACCCGCGCCCGCTATGTGGAGGCTTACGAGAAACTCACCGGCCGTACGTTCGCCTAAGCGTTAACGCAAACTGCCCCGGACCGTCTGGTCCGGGGCAGTTTTGCGTTCGGCTGGTTATGCTCCCGAGTGCTCCTTCGCCGCACGGCGCTCAGCCAGTCGGATCTCCAGCACGGCGTCCATGGCCTGCTGGACCCTGTCTGAAGCTCCGGCCGCGCTGAAGTCGTGCTGGGCCTCTTCCAGGAACTGGAGGGCCTCAGAGGCTTCGCCGGCGGCTTTCAGTGACTTCCCGAGCAACAGCGAGACTTCGCCGGCAGTGTGGCGGGCCAGGACCTTGCGGTCTGCATGGATTTCGCGGAGCTTGTCGACGGCGGCCGGAATGTCGCCGGTCAGGTACAGCCAGCGGGCGCGAATGAAGGCAACCTCCAGCTGATCCGTCTTGTTTCCGCCCACAATGGACAGCGCGAGTTCCGCACGCTCGATGGCGGAGAGGGTTTCCGGTTCCACGATCCCCGAGGACAGCCGGACCGCTGCGGAGGCTTTGTTGAAGCGGGCCCACAGTTCGATGTCGTTGGCGGGGGAAAGGAGCTTGGCCGCGCGCTCGTGGTGCTTGATGCCCTCTACATAGTCGTGGCGCATGAAGGCCACGTTGCCTACCACCCATGCCACCTCGCCGGCGAGCTGGGACATGGAGTGCTCGTCCATGTGCTCGATCATGGCCAGGCAATACTCCCAGGCCTCATCAAGCTTGCCGCTCTCGGCAAGTGCACCAATCAGCGCGCGGTGCGCGCCGATGATGAGAGTGGAACCCTTGGGCAGCTGTTCGCTGAGTTTGACGGCTTGCTTGGCATGCTCGACGGCGGTGGCCAGCTGACCTTGTCCGTGACACACCGCGGCAAGCATCTGCCAGGCGCGCACTCCCAAGCCGGCGGATTCGGTGGCCATAGGGTGCTCCAGGAGGTGCTCAACGATTTGCTGGCATTCCTTCAGCTGCCCTTGTTTCATGACGCATTCGGCCTGCATGTACGTCATGTTCCACCAGGCGCTGTTGTTCTTGGCCTCAAGGGCGATCTGCGCGGCGGTGGCGGCGTGGCTGGCAGCGAGTTGGTAGTCGCGGAGGTCCCAGGCTTGCCGGGCGTAGAGTCCGGCGAGGACGTACTCTGCGTCGCTCACGGAAACGGGTTGGCTCCACGCTTCCAAGGCTTTGGGCGCGAGTTCGAGCCGGCGCGCCAGTTCTTCGATGACCTCAGCCGTTGGTTCGCGACGGCCTGTTTCCAGCAGCGAAATGTAGCTGGGCGAATACAGGTTTTTGCCGAGCTCTGCCTGCGTCAACCCACGTTCGAGCCGTTCGGCACGTAGCTTCTCGCCGAATCCGTTTCCCACGGGTCCCTCCTACAGGTGTCTTTTGACCAAAACCTTGACAGTCTCTGTGGAAAACATTTTACAATGTATGTCAACAGGGACCGTGCAATTTCCGTAACGAATCCGACTCGCATTGGGGTACTACATCATGTTCAAGAAAATCATCGCTTCAGTGGCCGTGGCGGGCGCACTGACTTTCGCAGTCGCGGCTCCCGGTGTGGTCTCTGCTGCTCCCGCAGCCGATTCCGGCACCGTCAGCGCTATTGGCAACTGGCCCGATCCTATGCGCGTAGCGGCGCCGACCAAGTCAACGGACACCACGTACACGCCGATGTCCATCGGCAACTGGCCGGACCCCATGTAAATCAATTGTAGTAAAAGAAACCCCGGAGCGTGACGAGCGATGCTCCGGGTTTTCTTTTGCCCATCGGTAAAGGCAGGGGAAAGACAAAAGAGGGTCTTCCAGATGGAAGACCCTCTTTGTTTGGTCGGGATGACAGGATTTGAACCTGCGACCTCTTCGTCCCGAACGAAGCGCGCTACCAAGCTGCGCTACATCCCGATCCGCTGCGAAAGCAACTGTTCAAGAATAGCCGAAACGTCCCGTGATGCGAAATCGGAGGGTAGGTGTCGCTCCTCACAGCGGCCGGCCAAGGGGAGCTACACCAACGAGTCCCGCCAGGCCCCGTGCAGCTGGGCAAACCGGCCACCTCCGCTGATCAATTCTGCTGGCGTCCCATCCTCCACGATGCGTCCGTCATGGACCACCAAAACCCTGTCGGCCGTCTCTACCGTGGAGAGCCGGTGGGCGATGATGATCGCGGTACGGGCGGAGTTCCCGCCGGCCACGCCTTCCAAGAGCTGGGCGAGTCCCTGCTGAACCATACGCTCGGACGGAATATCCAGCGAGGACGTTGCTTCGTCAAGGATCAGCACGGCCGGCGCGGCAAGGAAGGCCCGGGCGAAACCAATGAGCTGGCGCTGGCCTGAGGACACGCGCCCACCGCGCTTGTTGACGTCCGTGTCGTAGCCCTCAGGGAGGCTCACGATAAACTCGTGGGCTCCCACAGCGGCTGCAGCAGCCTCGATCTCGGCCCGTGAAGCCTCAGGCCGGCCCAACGCGATGTTGTCCGCCACGGAACCGCTGAAGAGGAATGCTTCCTGGGTCACCATTACTACCGCTCGGCGGAGGTCGGTGGTGGACAAGTCCCTGAGATCCACCCCATCCAGAGTGATCGAACCGGACGTGACGTCGTAGAAACGCGCCACGAGCTTGGCCAACGTGGACTTGCCGGCCCCTGTCTGTCCCACCAGCGCGATGGTCTGTCCGGCCGGGATGTGCAGATCCATCCTGGGAACAACCAGGTTGCCGTCGCCGTAGCCGAATTCCACGCCCTTGAAATCGATCTCGCCCCGGGAACTCTTCAGCGGCACCGGGTTCTTGGGTGGGCGGACCGTGGGAACTTCTTCGAGGAGCCCGGATACCTTCTCCAGTGCGGCCTGGGCGCTCTGGAAGGAGTTGTAGAACATGGCCATCTGGTCCACGGGCTGGAAGAAGCGCTTGGTGGAGAGGATCAATGCGAGCAACACACCGACCGCGAGGTCACCGCTGAGCACCCGGAATCCACCGAACAGCAGGACCACGGCCACGCAAACATTGCCGATCAGCACCAGGCCCGGCTGGAAGATGCCGTTCAGGTTGATGGAGCGGACGGTGTTTTTGCGGTAATCCTCAGCCAACTCGCCGTAACGCTCAGCGTTCTCAGGCTCCTTGCGGAAGGCCTTCACAGCGCGGATGCCGGTCATGGTCTCCACGAAGTGCACAATCAAGCGGGCGGACACCACCCGGGATTCACGGAACGCGATCTGCGAGTGCTTCTGGTACCAGCGGGCCAGGAAGAACATGGGGACGCCGGCGCCGAGGACGATCAGTCCACTGCGCCAGTCGAGCGCAAAGATCGTAAAAGCGGTGAACACCATGAACAGCATGCCGGACGCCAGGGAACTGACACCGGAATCGAGGAGTTCGCGGAGTGCTTCAAGGTCCGAGGTCTGCCGGGCAATGATGCGCCCGGACGTGTATTTCTCGTGGAATTCCAAGCTCAGCCGCTGGGTGTGCCGGAAGACGCGGAGCCGGAGATCCAGGAGCATGGCTTGGCTGAGCCGGGCCGTGGAGGTCACGTACAGTGCCGTCATTCCGGCGGTAGCGATCGCAGCGGCCAAATACAGGGCACCCGCAAGTACCAGCGGCCCGTTGTCACCCGCCTGCAGCGCCGGGAGGGCGTTGTCGATGCCAAAGGCGATCAGCGCCGGACCGGCAACCCGGGTGAGCTGCGAGACCACCACCATCACGATCGTCAGCCAGAAACGCAACCGCACCGGGCGGATGAGCGAGGCAAGCAAGGTGAGCGACCGGCGTCGTACGGCTTTGCTGTCTGCTTTGGTGAGGAGCGTGTTGTCCTCGTTGGCGGTTCCAAACGTTGTGGCACTCACCGGCGGGCCTCCTCAGCTTCTTCGAGCTCGTCCAGTTCGGTGTCCAGGTCTTTGGGACCGGTGTCCAGGCTGGCAATGACGTAGCGGTAATGGTCGTTTTCGGCCAACAGTTCCGTGTGGGTCCCGACGGCGGTGATGGTGCCGTTTTCGAGCAACGCCACCCGGTCCGCCAACGCCGCAGTGGATGGGCGATGCGCGACGATCAACGTGGTGGTCTCGCGGAGGACCTCCCGTAGACGGGCTTCCACTCGTTCCTCGGTGTTCACGTCCAACGCGGACAGGGGATCATCAAGTACCAGGACCTTCGGCTTGGCCGCGATGGCCCGCGCCAAGGCAATACGCTGGCGCTGGCCGCCGGATAAACTCAATCCCTCTTCACCGATCAGCGTGTCCACGCCATCGGGCAACGAGTAGGCGAACTGGGCCTGCGCCACATCCAAGGCCTCGTCCAAAGCGGCATCGCTGGGATCGGGAGCTCCCAGGAGGACGTTGTCGCGCACTGAGCTGGAGAACAGCGTGGTGTCCTCGAAGGCCACGGCGACGATCCTGCGAAGCTCGTCAATGTCGTAGTCGCGGACATCCACGCCGTCGATCGTCACAGCGCCCTCGGTCACGTCGTAGAGGCGGGGGACCAGCTGGAGCATGGCGCTCTTGCCGCTGCCGGTGATACCCACCAGGGCCATGGTCTCGCCGGGACGGATATCCAGGGTGAGATCGTGGAGGAGCGAACCGCCGTCCTCGAACCCGAAGCCAGCGTGCTCAAAGCGCAAGGCGCCCTGCACGGTCTCCGGTACCTTCGCGTGAACCGGGGAGGTGATGGTGTTTTCGGTGTCCATGACTTCGAAGTGGCGGTCCAGTGCGGTCTTCGCGGTCAGAGCCATGGCCAGCAGCATGCCCGAGAATTCCACGGGAGTGGCTACTACCGCGGCTGTGGCAAAGAAGGCGACCAACGAGCCAATGCTCAGCTGGCCACTGGCAGCGAGCATGATGCCCACCACCAGCCCGACGCCCAGGGCCAGTTCCGGGAGCAGCGTGACCACCAGCGTGAAGCCGGCCTGCTGCTTGGCTTTCGCGATCTCGGTCTGACGGAGTTCCTCGGCCTGGCCGTTGAAATTTTCCAGTGCTTCGCGGCTCCTGCCAAAAGCCTTCAGCACGCGGATGCCGTGGACGGATTCCTCCACGGTGGTGGCGAGGTCGCCGGCTTGGTCCTGGCTGAGGCGGGTGACCAGGCTGAAGCGGCGGCGGAAACGGAAGGAGTTGATCATGATCGGAACGGCCGCTGCCAGGAAGATCAGCGCCAACTGCCAGCTCATGGAGAACATCACGCCGACGCCGATGATGACCGTCAGCGTGGTGACCACCAGCATGATGGCGCCGAAGGCCATCCAGCGGCGCAGGAAGCTCAGGTCCGTCATCGCGCGGGAAAGCAGTTGGCCCGAACCCCAGCGGTCATGGAAGGCGACGGTGAGCTCTTGCAGGTGGCCGTACAGGGTCACGCGCATCCTGGTCTCAACCGTGGTGGCCGGGTTGATAACGAACTGCCGGCGCAATGCCACCAGACCCGCTTCAGCCACGCCCAACGCAAGAATCACGACGGCGGCGATCCAGACTGCGTCCGTGGAACCGCCGGGCTGCAAAGAGTTGTTGACGAGTACCCGCAGTACCTGCGGAATCGTCAGCGCAACAATGCTCGCGAGCAAGGCGCAGATCAGGCCCATGAACAGGCGTGGGAGGATTGGCCGCACATGAGGGTACAGGCGGCCGACGGAGGTGAAAAATGACGTTTGCTTGGACATGCCCGCTTCTCAACAGCTGGATCTTCAGATGGTGCGGAGGTAGTTTCCCGTAGCAACTACCCTATGCCATGGCGTGATTCGTTTCACAGGACCACGCAACCTAGGTGAAATGTTTGACCCAGTTATTGAGGATCGTAATGATCCCCGACGTTCAGCTGCGTGCCGTGAGGGTGAGCAGCACTGCTTCCGGGCGGCAGGCGATCCGGACTGGCGCGAAGCGCGACGTGCCGATGCCGCCTGAGACGTTCACCGGCGTCGTGAATTCCTTGCTTTCCCAGTCGTGGAGGCCTTTGGCGCGCCACGTGGGGAGGTCGCAGTTGGAGACCAAAGCGCCGTAGCCGGGGATGCAAATCTGACCGCCATGTGTGTGGCCGGCGAGGATGAGGTCAGCTCCGGCTTCGGTGAAGTGGTCCAGTACGCGCTGATAGGGAGCGTGGATCACAGCGACTTTCAGGTGGCGGCGCGCATCCTGGTTCACGGTGCCGCGGGGCCAACCGGCGTACCGTTCGCGTTTGAGGTGGGGATCGTCCACTCCGGAGAAATCGAAGCGGAGTCCATTCAGGACCACCGACTGGGCGCGGTTGGTCAGATCGATCCAACCACCCATCCCGAACGCGGAGCGGAGCTTTGGCCAATCGAGCTTGATGGGGTCCTTCTTGTGCCTCGACGGTCCGCGGAAGTAGCCGGCAGGATTCTTGATCCGCGGGGCGTAGTAGTCGTTGGACCCGGGAACGAACACGCCGGGGAACTCCAAGAGCGGACGCAGTGCCTGGATCAGGGGATCGATGGCTTTCGCGTGGCTCAGGTTGTCGCCTGTATTGACCACGAGGTCGGGCTTCAACTCAGCCAACGACTCAAGCCACAGGGCTTTCTTGTCCTGGCCCGGCACGAAGTGGATGTCACTGAGGTGCAGGATCCGGAATGGTGCTGAACCCTCAGGGAGGACTGGCAAAGTTTCCTGGCGGACCTCAAATTGGTCCTTCTCCCACCAGCCATAGGCGGCGGCTGCTGCGCCGGCTGTTGCACCGAGAGCTGTAGTGACGGCGAAACCGCGCCCGACGGTGCGGACGCGGTTTGCCAGTGAATCACGGAAGGACACGCTTAGTCCTTATCGTTGTTGCCGTTGCCGTTATTGCCATTGTTTCCGTTGCCGCCGTTTCCGTTATTGGAAGGCGGGGCGGGGTTCGGATTGGACGGCGCAGGCGTGGTGTTGCGCTGCGGGGCCGCCGTGCCCAGCAGGTTGGACGGCGGCGCAGGGAAGGGGTTGGTGCCGTAGGCAGGAGCCACCGACAACATGTAGTTGGTGAACTGCGGACCGGCGATCATGTAACCGTCGATGGCCGGGTAGAACTTGCCGTTGACGGTCAGATTGCGGCCCGGGCGCAGCTGGTTATCCAGCGGATCACCGAACCAAGAGGCTGTGGCCAAGCCGGTGGTGTAACCCACCACCCAGGTGGAGCCGTTGGAGTCGTTGGTACCCGTCTTGGCCGCAACCGGGAAGTTGCCCTTCGTAGAAAGCGATGGGCGGATCAGCGAACCCGATCCTGCGTTGAGCACTTCCTGCATGGCGTAGGCCACGCCACGGGCAACCTCGGGCTTCACGGCGTCCTTGCAGTTGGAGGACTGCGCCGGCAGTTCAGCGCCTGACTGGTCCTTCACCGACGTGATGGCGATCGGTTCGCAGTACTTGCCGTCAGCGGCAAAGGTCGCAAAAGCAGCCGCCATGGTCAGCGGCGCAGTCTGGGTGGCGCCGATCAGGTTGGACAGTGTGGTCATCGGGACCTTGGGGTTCGGGTCGGTGACCTTGCCTGTGTCATCGCGCGTCGGCAGTCCGCCGTGGATGCCGGTGGCGTCCACGATGCCCTGGATGCCGCAGAGGTCCACCTGGGCGGCGGAGGCAAACGTGGCCGTGTTGATGGAGTTCATGAGGCCGTACAGGACGGTCATGTTCCGGTAGTAACCGAGGTCCGAGTTCTGAAGGTCGAAGCTTCCTGAGACGTTGGCGTCGTAGAAACCGTTGACTGGCGTGGGACAGGTGTTACGCCACGGAAAGTTGACTCCGTACTTTCGCACGCTCGCGTTGACGTTCTGGTTCATCGACTTGCCCTCGTTCAGCCACTGGGCGAACGTGAAGGGTTTCATGGTCGAGCCGGGCTGGAAGCCACCGATGCCGTTGAGGTCATTGCCGTTGGCGTCCAGGACGTCAACGTTGAAGTTCTGGGTCTGATCGAACTTGCCTTCTTGAGGCAGCCAGACGGTGTTCTGGGCCATGCTGACGATCTGGCCCGTGCCCGGCTGGACGGAGGTGATGGACGCGCCCCACTTATCCGGGTTGGCGCCGGCCGTGGCATCAACCTGCTGCTGGGCCACGGTCTGGGCTGTCGGATCAAGGGTGGTCTGGATGGTGAGGCCGCCACGCTGGACGCGCTTGACACGCTCTTCGGTGGTGTCGCCATATGCCGGGTTGTTGAACAGAAGGTGCAGGACGTAGTCACAGAAGTAAGGCGCCATGGTGGCGTAAGCGCAACCCTGACGGGCGGGGGTGACCTTTGTGGTGACCGGGGTGGCGACGGCTTCGTCGTACTCGGCCTGCGTGATCTTGCCCTGATTCACCATGGCAGCGAGCACCAGGTCGCGGCGCTTCTGCGCGTTGTCCGGGTTCGCGATGGGATCGAAGGCCGAGGGGCTGTTCACGAGGCCGGCCAACAGGGCGGCCTGCGGAAGCGTCAGGTCCTTCGCAGTGGTGCTGAAGAAGAACTTGGAGGCGGCTTCAATGCCGTAGGCGTCACGGTTGAAGAAGACGATGTTGAGGTAGCCCTCAAGGATCTGCTCTTTGGAGAACTTCTTCTCCAACGCGATGGCGAGCTTCATTTCGCGGAGCTTGTCGCCCACGCCCTTGCCGCCACCGTTGAGCTTGACGTCTTCTTCACGGTCGGACGCCACCAGGGACTCGTTGATGACGTTGTTCACGTACTGCTGCGTGATGGTGGACGCGCCCTGCTTGTTGCCGCGGGCGGTGCTGACGATGGCTCGCATGATGCCCGTGGTGTCGATGCCGCCGTGCTCATAGAAACGGCTGTCCTCGATCGCGATGACAGCGTCCTTGATGAACGGGCTCATCGAATCCAAGGGAACCTTGGTCCGGTTCTCCGCGTAGATCGAAGCGATCGGCGTACCGTCCTTCGCCAGGATCGTGGTGTTCTGGCTGGGCGGATCCACCTGCAGTTCCGCCGGCAGAGTGTCAAAGAACTGTATTGAACCACTGGCGGCACTGCCCGAAACGGCGGCTGCGGGGACCAAAAGGCCCGCCACCAGGACGCCACAAATCGCGCTCACACCGAGGAAACCTAGAATCTTTCCGAGGGTGGTGGCAGTGTCGAATAGTGGGTTCTTGCGAGTCACCATGTTTTCCACTTTACCGTCAAGGGCTAGGCTTTCTGTCATGACCAAATGGGAGTACGCCACGATTCCGCTCATTATTCACGCCACGAAGCAGATCCTGGACCAGTGGGGCGAAGACGGCTGGGAGCTTGTCCAGGTCGTCGGTGGCCCCGATGGCAAAGGCCTTGTTGCATACCTGAAGAGGGAGAAGCAGTAACCATGACCACCCCCGCAGAAACCACGTCTCCCGCGGAATCCGGCGCACCCACGTCGGCTGTCGAGCAGCGCCTGGCCGAGCTCGGTTTGACCCTCCCCGAGGTCGCCGCACCCGTTGCGGACTACGTCCCGGCCATCGTCTCCGGCAACTACGTTTACACGTCCGGACAGCTGCCCTTTATTAACGGCAAACTCGAGGCTACGGGCAAGGTCTCCCTCGGCGAGTTGGGCACATCCGACGAACCCACCGTTGATCCCGAAGACGCCAAGCGCTACGCCGCCGTCTGCGCCATTAACGCCCTGGCGGCAGTCAAGAGCGTCATCGGCGACCTCGACCGCATCACCCGCATCGTGAAGGTCGTCGGCTTCGTCTCCTCCGAACCGACGTTCACCGGCCAGCCTGGCGTCATCAACGGCGCGTCCGAACTCCTCGGCCAGGTCCTTGGCGACGCGGGCAAGCACGCACGCTCCGCCGTCGGCGTTTCTGTCCTGCCGCTCGACTCTCCTGTTGAAGTCGAGCTCATCGCTGAATTCAGCTAAGGAACCGGTTCACCCAATTGCCGCAGCTTGCCCGTCGCCTGTTTGTACTGCCTCCCGAACTCGAAGGGGCAGCACGAAACTGGCTTGAGCTCGGCGAGCGGACCCCCAGGGCCGCCCGCTACGCATCGTCCGTTGTGCTCTTGCGCGACTCGCCCACCGGTTTGGAGACCTGGCTTGGTTACAGGCCGGGATCCTCGCCGTTGGGTGTTGTCGCGTTCCCGGGCGGCTCCCTGGACGCGTCCGACGACGATCCCGTCGGGTGGGTAGGCCCCACGCCGCAGCAGTGGGCTGAGCACATGGGAACGGACGACGTCGGACTCGCCCGCCGTCACGTGGTGGGCGCCATCCGCGAACTCTTCGAAGAAACCGGCGTGCTGCTCGCCGGACCGGATGCTTCCTCCACCGTTGAGGCCAACTCGACGGTCGATTGGATGCGGGCCCGTGAAGCCGTGGCGGCCCAGGAAAAGTCCTTCACGGAGATGCTCTCCAAGCGCGGGCTCTCCCTCCGGACGGATCTGTTGAAGCCCTTGGTGAATTGGCTCAGCCCGGATTTTGCCCATACCCGCTTCAACACGCGTTACTTTGCCGCAACGGTCCCCGTGAACCAGCAACCCAGCATCCTGGGAAGCAAAGGCGTATGGGGGCGCTGGGTTACGGCCGCCGAAGCGATTGCCCTCAGGGACACCCCGGCGCTCGGTGATGAGATTGGCCAGCCGAATACTGTGGGCCTCACCCTGGGTCAGCTTTTGGTTCCCGGGTCCGAAATCATGCTCGAGAAAATGGCGGCCTCCAATGGGTGCATCGCCTACCTGAGCTACAAACGCAAAGCACACGTGTACCAGGCGAAGCTCGTCGACGAGGGCGGAATCCTGATGCTCGAGGTCGAAGCCGCCCGTACCGTCGCCGGAGAGCCCCAGCGCGAGCGCTAGCAGGACCCTCTCTCACGTCCCTCGGGTTTGAGCCGGACCCTCTCTCACGTCCCTCGGGTTTGAGCCGGACCGTCTCTCACGTCCCGCGGGTTTGAGCCGGCCCCTCTCACGTCCCTCGGGTTTGAGCCGGACCGTCTCTCACTTTCAACCAAAAAAAGCCGCCCCGGTCACGACCGGGGCGGCTTTTCTGCGATGTGATGCTTAGCGCGAACGCTGGCGGAGACGCTGCATGTCCAAGATCACGACGGCGCGGGCTTCCAGACGGAGCCAACCGCGCTGAACGAACTCGGCCAGTGCCTTGTTGACGGTTTCGCGGGAAGCGCCAACCAGCTGGGCCAGTTCTTCCTGCGTGAGCTCGTGGGCCACCAGGACGCCGTCAGTGGCAGGACGGCCGAAGCGGTCGGCCAGGTCCAAAAGAGCCTTGGCAACGCGGCCGGGGACGTCCGAGAAGACGAGGTCGGACAGGGAGTCATTGGTGCGGCGGAGACGGCGGGCCAGGGCCTGCAGCAGCTGCGCGGAAACCTCGGGGCGCGTGCGGAGCAGTGCGTTGAGGCTCTCGTTCTTGAGGCCGGCCAGGCGGGTTTCCGAAACAGCGGTGGCCGTAGCGGTACGCGGGCTGGGGTCGAACAACGCCATTTCGCCGAAGAGCTCGCCCGGGCCGAGGATGGCCAGCAGGGACTCGCGGCCATCGGGGGAGGTGCGGCCGAGCTTCACCTTGCCGGAAACGATGAAGTAGAGCTGGTCACCCTGGTCGCCTTCGCGGAACACCGAAGCTCCACGTGAAAGGTCCACCTCGGTGAGTTCGTCCGTCAGCAAGCGGAATGCGTCGTCGTCAAGGGTGGCGAAGAGGGGTGCGCGGCGCAATACCTCGATGTCCATGAAATCTCCTGAATATAAGTTTCGGTCGTGGCGCTCAGGCCATTGTTTCAGAATTTTTAGGCTTCTGTGACGTACTTGGCACGTGAAACGCTGAAACTACGCGGATTTCGGCCGCGGAACACTGCAAATGGCGGCCCTGAACCGGCTTTTGGGGGCTGCTGCGGGTGATGTGACTAACGGTTGGTTGTCAGGGTCCGCAACTACAATTGGCGCTACCCGGCTATGAGGAGCATTGGTGTTTGGCTTGACGATATTGGATTTGGCATTGATCTTGATGCTGCTGTCCTACCTGATCTATGGCCTGCGCAACGGCTTTATGGTCACGCTGGGTGGAATTGCCGGATTTGTGGTCGGTGCCATTGCGGCCTTCGTTGCCGTGCCCCTGGTGAGCGGATGGGTGACGGACAGCGGCTGGAGGCTGACCGCCACGGTGGGTGCCGCCGTCGTGCTTATTGCTTTGGGTCATGGGCTGGGAACCATGATCGGGCGCAAAATCCGCCACGCCGTGCGGATCAAGCCGCTGCACGCCGTTGACCGGTTGATCGGTGGCGTGGTGAGCGTGGTGGTGGCGGCGCTGGTCATGTCCATGCTGGCGTTCAGCATCAGTTCGCTGGGTGTGCCCTTTGTTTCGCAGCAACTGGCCGGCTCCCGCGTGATCCGCTACATCGACACCATCACTCCAACGCCCGTCAAGAGCACCATGGCGCAGTTGCGGTCCACCGTGATCGGCGACGGCATCCCCAAGCTCATCGAGGGCATCGGCCCCGTGACTCCGGTCCCCGTCCCCAATGCCTCAACGGACACTCCTGCCCTTAACCAGGCTGCAGAGTCCGTCCTCAAGATCGCGGGTACAGCGTTTGAATGTGGCCAGAACCAGACGGGGTCCGGATTCGTCGTCTCGCCCGGGCGCGTCGTGACCAACGCACACGTTGTGGCGGGCGTGTCGCAGCCGGTGGTGGAAGTTCCCGACGGCGGTGCGTTGCCGGGTCGGGTGGTGTACTTCGACCCCCAGCGGGACATCGCAGTCCTGGCCGTGGAGGGGCTGCAGTCCAGCCCACTGCCGATGAGTGCCGACCTGCCCGAAGGCAGCCCTGCCGCCTTTGCCGGGTACCCGCACGGCGGTCCTTTCCAATCAAAGCCGGCCACCGTCCAAGGAATTTCGACCATCATTGTCCCGGACATCTACGGCGACAATCCCTCTCCGGAGCTGGTCTACAAGCTGGCCGGTGATGTCCAGCCGGGCAACTCCGGCGGTCCGCTGCTGACCATGCAGGGCGAGGTGGCCGGGCTGATCTTCGCCAAGACCACCACCGATGCCGCCCTCGGCTTTGCCCTCACCATGGCAGACCTGGAGCCAGTAGCGGCGCAGGCTTCCGGACTCAGCAGCCCGGTCTCGCCTGGACAGTGCACGCGTAAGTAGGGTTTCTCCCACATGGTGGGTGTTTTCGGGCTCTGACCTCTCACGGAGCGGGCACGGTTCCCCTGCGTTCCTGCGCCGCTATAGATTGGGAGCCATGACTGAAGCCACTCCCGCCACCGAAGCCGGTCGCGGCACCATCCTTGTGATCAACGGCCCCAACTTGAATCTGCTGGGCACCCGCGAGCCGGAGAAGTACGGAACGTCCACACTGGCCGACGTCGAGCAACTCGCCATGTCGGCGGCTGCGGCCCATGGCTTCACTGTTGACTGCGTGCAGTCGAACCACGAAGGCGATCTCCTGGACGCGATCCACGCCGCACGTGGGACGGCCGTTGGGATTGTCATCAACGCCGGGGCCTACACGCACACCTCCGTGGCACTTCGTGACGCCCTGGCCGCAGTGCAGCTTCCCGCCGTCGAAGTCCACATCACCAACGTCCACCAGCGTGAAGAGTTCCGCCACCACTCGTACTTGTCGGGCGTCTGCACCGCGATCATCGTCGGTGCGGGTGTGCTCGGGTACAAGCTGGCCATCGACTACTTGGCGGACGCCGTCTAAACCACGCGTGAGGTGAGCGAGGGTTCCCGGGAAGCCCTTGGTACGTGAGCGAGGGTTCCCGGGAAGCCCGTGGGATGTGGAAGAGCGTCCGGCTCAAGCCCGTGGGATGTGGAAGAGCGTTCGGCTCAAGCCCGCGTTAGGTGAGAGAGGGTACCCGGGAAGCCCGTGGGATGTGAGAGAGGGTCAGAGGGCCGTGAACCGCAGCAGGATGGCGTGCTCAGGGTTCAAGACCGGCATGGGGAGGCCCACTTCGCCCAGGAACAGGCCCGTGGCTTCGGCCCCGGAGTCCAGCCAGGGCGCCGGCTTGGCCTCAATGAACGTGTGCCCGTAGTCGGCGTCCCCTGGGGAGGGGAAGACGGCCTCTACACGGTATGAACGCGAAGGGTCCAACCCAGGAATGGCAACCCGTCCGGGCTGCTCGGCCAACCCCGTCCGGGTCTTGACTACGGCGAACAGCGCGGCCGTGGCACCTGCCGCAATTCCGGCGTCGAGCCCTTCAGCGTCCGCAACAACGCCGTGGAGCATGAGCGATTCGTCCGGCAGGTCGGCACGGACCATTCGTCCACTGTGGATGAGGCCGCGGTGGTCCTTGTAGAGGCCGATGAACCGCTTGAGTTCCCCGCGTTCCGCCCCGGTGACGGAGCGGACGTCCCACTCCATGCCGAAGTGCCCAAACAATGCGGTGATGGCACGGAAGGAGAGGTCGTGCGTCCGCCCCGTGGTGTGCGACGTCGTAGGACCAATGTGCCCACCCACCAGCTCCGGCGGAACCACCATGCCGGTCCAGCGTTGGATGGTTTGGCGTTCCAGGGCGTCGTTGCAGTCCGAAGCCCAGATGCGGTCCGTACGCTCAAGGATCCCGAGGTCAACCCGCGCGCCACCGGAGGAGCAACTCTCGATCTCCACCCCCGGGTGGGCCGCACGGAGGGCGTCGAAGAGCCGGTACGCAGCCAAGGTCTGTTCGTGAACGGAGGCCCGGCCTGCATGCCCATGCTCCACGAGGTCCCGGTTCTGGTCCCACTTGAGATAGCTGATGTCATTCTCGCCCAGCAAAGTGTCCATACGCTCGAAAATGTACTGCCACGCGTCCGGATTCACGAGGTCGATCACGTGCTGCTGCCGCCACTCCAGCGGCAGCCTGCCGCCGTCCTTGTGGGAAGCGGCAGAGGGTCCTACGAGCCATTCCGGATGCGCCCGGGCGATGTCGGAGTCGAGGTTGATCATTTCCGGTTCCACCCAGAGGCCAAACTCCATGCCGCGCGAGGTCACGGCGTCAATCAACGGCGTCAGCCCGTGGGGCCACACAGTCTCGTCCACGTACCAGTCGCCCAGCCCGGCGTGGTCGTCGCGGCGCCCGCGGAACCAGCCGTCGTCGAGCACGAAGCGCTCCACGCCAAGGTCGGCAGCGGACTCGGCCAGCTCCATCAGGGTGTCCAGGTTGTGGTCGAAGTAGACCGCTTCCCAGGTGTTGAGGACTACCGGGCGGGGCTTGCCCGAAAGCGCGCCCACATGGTGCGGCCGCGAGCGGAACCAGCTGTAGAACGCCTCGCTGATGCCATCCAGGCCGCGGTCTGAGTACGCCGCGAACAGGGCAGGGGTGGTGTAACTTTCACCGGGTTGCAGGACCACTTCAGCCGGTCCCAGCAGCTCGGAGCCACCTATCACGGTGCGCCCATCAGCAACGTTGTCCGCGAATTCCTCGTGGTTGCCGCTCCATGCCAAATGCGTGGCCCACACCTTGCCGTGCCTGTTGCCGAAGCCGGATGTTCCGGCAGCCAGCAGGAGTGAAGAGTCGTGCCCGGTGCGGCCGTGCCGCCCGGTGCGGACCCATGTTCCCTGCTGGATGGACCTGCGCTGCGGGTGACGTTCACGGCACCAGCGGCCGGTCAAATCCAAAAGTTCGACGGCGTCCGGCGCCACCGGGAGCATCGTCGCCAACTCGTCCACCTGGTAAGGCGAGGTGCCGTCGTTCCTCACAGTGTGCTTCAGTTCGAGCAGTCCGCCCGGGTGCAGGGTGAGGTTGGACGTGACGGTGATTCCGGCGTCGGGATCTGACTGAACCACGACGGCGGTGGACCCGCCCGCGGTGCTGCCGTCCGTCGTCGCGCTCACCACGCGCAGGCGAACGGAGAAATCAAAGCCGGGGACGCCGTCGGTGATGCGGTGGCCACGGAGTCCGGGCCTGCCCTGCCACGCCGAGGAAGCCTGGGGGAGGAGGCCGGCGGAGACGTTGGCGTCGATCGAGGACGGTGGGATGGGCTCGTTGAGGATGGCCAGGTCCGGGAGGGTGTCGCCCAAATCTGCTCCCCAGTGGGATATCTCGGCCTCTCCACGGTGGGTGCTGATCACCAGGCTGATACCTGCGGAACGGAGGTGGAGCGGTTGCATAAAGGTGGGTCACTTTCAGTTTCGGGTTCGGGAGGGGTGTTGCGGGGCCCGCTCTACACGCTTCGCGAGGGAAATAGCGTGCAGAGCGGGCCACACAACGGGTGGGGTTACAACGGGTGTGGGATTGGAACGGGGTGGGGCTATTTGAAGAGGTTGTTGACCTGGTTGTTCGCTTCGGTCAATGAGGACGCGGGCTTCTTGCCGGACAGCACTGCATCCATGGCCGGCTTCATGATGCCGTCAACCTTGGCCGCCTTGTCTGCGATGGGAAAGAGGAACGTGGTGCCGTCCTTGACATGGGTGGTGAAGGCTGAGACGTCGGTGCCCTTGTCAGAGAAGGCTTTGGCGGCAATCTCGGAGGAGCTGGTAAGGGCCGGGAAAACCACAGCCTTGCTGGCCACTACGTCCTGGCAAGCGGAAGAGCCGAGGTACTCGACCCACTTGATGCTGGCGCCCGGGTTCTTGGTGCCGGCCCAAATGGAGTCGGCCAAGCCGTTGAACATGGAAGCGCGCTCGCCGTTGGGGCCCTTGGGGGTGGGGGCGAAGGCAGTCTCGATGCCCTTGTAGGTCTGGTACTGGCCGATCAACCAGTCACCGTTGGTGTTGATCGCGGACTTTCCAGCGCCGAAGCTGTCCGGCATGCTGGCACCCACCGTGGTCTCCAGCTTGGGCATGTACCCCTTGTCCACCAAGCCGGCCCACCAAGCGATGGTCTCCTGGAAGCGGGGGTCGTCGTAGTTGAACTTGCTGCCCCACGGGTTCTTGTCGGTTGCGGTCCAGCCGGTGGTGGCGGTGAGGAAGCTCCACTCGGTCTGGCCCTGGCCCGAGCCGCTGCCCGTCAGGCCCAGCCCGTAGGTAGCGACGTTGTTCTTATCGAAGCCTGCCTCGTCGCCACGCTTGCCGTTCTTGTCCACGGTCAGCCTGGCGATGGTCTTCTCGTAGCTGCCGCCATCCTTCGGGTTCCAATCAAGCGAAGCCATTTGCTCCGCAGTGATTCCGGCGGCGTCAGTCATGGCCTTGTTGTAGAACAGGCCCACGGTGTCCCAGTCCTTCGGAAGGCCGTAGCGCTTGCCATCCTGGCCTACCCAAAGCTCCGCAAGTCCCTTGGTGTACGCGTCCAGCTTGATGCCGTCCTTCTCCACAGCCTCATCCAGGGAGAGCAACTGCTTCTTGGCTGCGTACTCGGGGTATTTGGAGAGGTGGTTGGTAAAGACGTCAGGTGCTGTTCCGGCCACGAAGCCATTGGTCAGGGTGGTCCAGTAGTCGTCCCACCCGCGCTGGGTGATCTTGACCTTGATGTCCGGGTTGGCCTTGGTGAAATCGTCCGCGCATTGCTGGTACGCCGGGAGTTGGTTGGCGTCCCAGAGCCAATAGTTGATCTCACCCTTGGCATCGGTGGAAGCAGGGGAGGAACCGCCACAGGCGGACAGGGTCAGGGCGATGGCGGCGGCAGCAGCGGCGACGCCGAGAGTTTTCTTCATAGCGAACCTTTCAGGGGTTTTACAGAGGGGTTACTTGATTCCGGAGAATCCGATGGAGTTGACTACCTTCTTGCCGAAGGCGATGAACAGCAGGAAGATCGGCAGCGCAGCCACGAGGGTCCCGGCCATGAGCCCGGACCAGTCCAAGGCGCCTTGCGGTGACTGTGACTTGAAGACGCTCAGCCCCACCGTGAGCACGCGGACGTTCTCGTCCTGGCCCACCAGCAGCGGCCAGAAGTATTCGTTCCATTGACCGATGAAGGTCAGCAGCGCCAGGGTGGCGATGGGGGCGGCGGCGTTGGGAAGCACAATCTGGAAGAAAATACGCAGGTGCTTGGCGCCGTCGAGCATTGCCGCTTCCTCCACTTCGCGGGACATGCTAAGGAAGAACTGCCGCAGGAAGAAGATGGCGAAGGGCGTCATGAACAGGAACGGCAGGGACATTCCGGCCATGGTGTTCAGCAGCCCGAGGTTCTTGATCATCAGGAAGTTGGGCAGGGCAGTGAAGATCGGGGGAACCATCATGGTGGTCAGGAAAATGGCGAACACTTTGTTCCGGCCTGGCCAACGCAACCGTGCGAAGGCGTAGGCGGCCATCGCGCTGAAGAACACCTGGCCGGCCGTGGTGATGGTGGCGAAGATGATGGAGTTGCGCAGGTAAAGCCAGAAGTTGATGGCCGCACCGGAGCCGCCGTCGGCTATCGCTTCTTCGGTGGTTTGCAGGCCAAGTACGCGTTTGAACGCGCCCCAGCTGAAATCGGCCGGCAGGAGGTTTCCGGCGTTGGAGGCCAGCGCGCTGTTGCTCGACAATGCCGTCCGCAGCATCCACAGGAACGGTGCGATGGTGATGGCGAGGGCGACGGCGACCAGCACCCACGCGCCGATCCGGCGCCAGTTGAGGGGCTTCTTACGCGAAATGGTTGAGGTAGTCATGGCGGTTTCCTTAGTCCACATCCGGCTTAGTCCAGGTCCGATTCATTGCCCTTGAGGAACTTCATTTGCACGAAGGCCACCAGGGCGAGAATGACGAAGAGGATGACGGACAGGGCGGAGGCGTAGCCGAAGTCGGACTCGCCGAAGGCTTTTTGGTAGATGTACATCTGGATCACGCGGGAGGCGTTGACGGGGCCACCGTTGGTGGTGACGGCCACAGTGTCGAACACCTGGAAGGAACCGATCACGGTGACTACCAACACCAACACCAACACGGGGCGGAGCAGCGGCATGGTGACGCTCCAGAACGTCCTGGTGGGGGACGCGCCGTCGAGGTTTGCAACCTCATAGAGGTGGTTGGGGATGGATTGCAGCCCGGCGAAAATCAGGAGCGCGGTGTAGCCCATGTGCCGCCACACGTTCACGAACGCGATGGTGGGGATGGCCCATTGTTCGCTGCCGAAGAAGGCGACGCGGGGAAGTCCCAGCCAGCTCATGACTTCATTGACGATGCCCAGCTGGTAGTCAAGCATCCAGAACCAAAGGAGGGCGACGATGACGTTGGCCACCAAGAAGGGGAGCAACAGTGCCCCGCGGACGAATGTGGATTTGGCAACCCGGTGCATCAGCAAGGCCAGACCCAAGGCAATGACGGTCTGGAATCCGATGTTGAGGCCGACGTACTGGAGGGTGACCCCCATGGCGTTCCAGAACAGTTCATCGGCGAAGATCGCGGTGTAGTTCTTGATCCCGATCCAGGTGGGTTCACCCAGGATGCTGTATTCCGTGAAGCTGAGGTAGATGCCGCGGATGGTGGGGACCAGGAAGAAAGCTACGAAGCCGATCACGGCCGGGAAGATGAAGAAGAGAGCGATTTTCAGGTCGCCGAGGCGGCTGGTCATGCTGCGTTTGGCCGGTTGGAGCTTGCGCCCGTGGCTGTCTCCGGAACGCCCCGAAGCCTTCCCGGGTTGCTTGGTTAGCGTGGTCATCGTCGACCCTTTCCTGACTGTGATGTGGGTAACAACTGGAGGAGAATCTACACGAGTAGATTTGGCAAGCGCAAGACGTGACTGGAAATTTTGGTGAAAATTGTTCGAATCTGTTTCTTTTGTTGACTCGTGTAGATAGCGGTGGAAGACTCATGTGGAACCCAAAAAGGGACGCTTCGCAAGCTGCGCCTGCAGCTTCAGGAAAGGCAAACAATGACGTTTTCGATCGGTGTTGTGGGTGTCGGGCAGTTCGGCAGCCAGTTCGCGCACTTGTTCAAGCTCCACCCGGGCGTCAGTGCGGTTTACGCAGTGGATGAACTCCCCGAACGTGCAGCTGCAGCCCAGGAACGCTGGGGCCTGGACGGCGTCAAGGGCAGCTTTGAGGAGTTGTTGGAGTCCGACGTCGATGCTGTTGCCATCTTCACGCAGCGGTGGACCCACGGGCCCTTGGTCGAGCGTGCCCTGCGCGCTGGAAAGCACGTCTATTCAGCCGTGCCGATGGCCATTTCCGAAGAAGAAATCGCCCGGATCATCGAAGCCGTACGGGAGACCAAGCTTGTGTATGCGATGGGGGAGACCAGCTATTACAACCCCGCCACCGTGTTCGCCCGCCAGCAGCACGCCGCCGGCAAATTCGGCAGGATCTTCTACACCGAGGGCGACTACGTCCACGACATGGACCTGGGATTCTACGAGGCCTACCAGTACAGCGGCGGAGAGCATTGGAAGAAAACTGCCAGCTACCCGCCCATGCTCTACCCGACCCACGCAATCGGCGGTGTCCTTGGCGCTGTTCCCGGACACGCGGTCAGTGTCAGCTGCATCGGAGTGAAGGACCAGCGCGGCGACGGTGTCTTCGACAAGGAAGTCAGCATGTTCGCCAACGACTTTTCCAACGCCACGGCGCTGTTCGAAATGAACGACGGCGGCGCGATGCGCACCAATGAGATGCGCCGCGTCGGCTACCCCTCGCACATCCGGGAATCACGCTTCCGTTTCTTTGGCACGGAGGCCAGCTTTGAACAACTCGCCACCACCACCGTGTGGCAGGACAAATCTTCCGTGCAGGACGTATCCGAGCAGGTGGAAACCAAACCGACCATGTCCGCCGATGATCCCTCCCTGGCAGACGTGGCGCCGCACCTGCGCGACGCCTTCATCTCAGGCCTTGCGCCGGTTCACGATCAGTCCCGTTTGCCCGACGAGTTCCTGGGCGCACCCAACGGGCACGAAGGCAGCCACCAATTCCTGGTGGACGACTTTGTGACGGCGGTGAACAACCGGACGCTTCCACCGGTCAACGCCTGGGTGGCGGCCCGCTTCACCCTCCCCGGGATCGTCGCCCACGAATCCGCACTTCGTGATGGGGAACGGCTCCCCATCCGCGACTTCGGTGATGCTCCTGTGGAGTAGCTAGCATTTACCTCATGACAACAACAGCAGTACAAACCCCGCGCGGCCCGGTTACACGCAAAGACGTGGCCCGGTACGCCGGGGTGAGTACCGCCGTCGTGAGTTATGTGGTGAACGGTGGGCCCAAGAACGTTGCCCCCGCCACGGAAGCCAAGGTGCGTGACGCCATCCGTGTGCTGGGGTACCGGCCCAACGCTGCGGCGCGGGCACTGAAGCTCGGTTCAAGCGAGACAATCGGCGTTGTGGTGCCGGACAACACCAACCCGTTCTTCACGCATCTGGCCCATGCTGTGGAAGAAGCGGCATCGGACTTGGGCTACGGCATGGTTCTCACCAACTCGGATGGCAGCCTGACCCGCGAGCGGAAGAATATCCGGACCCTGGCCGCACGCCAGGTGGACGGCGTGTTTCTGGCCAGCTGTGTGTTCGACCCCGACGTCACGGAGTTGGAGGCCTCGGAAATCCCGTCAGTCCTCTTGAACAACGCAGGATCCCCGCCGGGTTTCGCCAGCGTTGGCGTGGACTTGGAAGCTGGCGGCCGTGCCGCTGTCCAGCACCTGATAGGCCATGGACACACGAACATCGGCCTGGCCATCGGCACCAACACCGGCAATCAACTGGACGGACGCGAAGTTGGCTGGCTGGCCACGCTGCGTGAAGCGGGCCTGCCGGATGGCCCTATGCTGCACAGTCCGTTCACCCGGCCCGGCGGCTACGAAGTGGGCAAGCGATTCCTGTCCATGGCCAACCGGCCCACTGCGATCTTTGCCAGTAACGACATGCAGGCCATCGGCATCCTCCGGGCCTTCCACGAGGCCGGAGTCCGGGTGCCCGAGGACATGGCGCTGGTGTCCTTCGATGGGTCGTTGGACTCCGAATACAGTTGGCCCGCACTGACTACGGTGGCGCAGCCGGTCCAACTGATGGCCGAAGCCGCCGTTCGTGCGTTGGTAGGCAAGGGCCGCGCCGAGGAACCACAGCACCACATCCTGCCCACCGAGCTGATCATCCGACAGTCCTGCGGCTGCAAATAGCCCGCGGGAGGTTGCGACGGCGGACGGTCGGGTCAGGAGTCCATGCTCGCGTAACGCTCCGGGCGGGCCAGCACCTGGCTGATCTGCGCTGTCCCGGCAGCGACGGCCAGACGGACCAGCAGGAAACCGGCGGCGAACACTCCGCCGATGGTCAGGAACACCACGGGCTGGGTCAACAACACCATGCCCGTCAACGGCAGGACCAGCGCGGCCGCAGCAGCCGCAGAGATGCCGGCCACCAGGAACAGCGGGGACATGACGGCCTTGACCCGCGCAGCCACCATGAGTTTGCGCGGCATGCCCACCCGGTCCAGGGCCACCAAGGTGGACGCCCGGTCAAGAACTGCTGCCGCCTGGTTCACGCCGGCTGAGCAGGCCACCATCAGGAATGAACCCAACAGGGTGATCATCACGCCGGTGTTGATGTCCCGCACCAACAACGCCGTCTCATCCGTGGCGCTGCCGCCCATGGTGTCGGCCACAGCCATGCCGACGCCCACGAACACCCCCACAAAGCTGGTCATCGCGACGCCCCCAACTTGCCGCCACGATTCCTTGGGGCTCTCCAGAACTGTCCGGGCGGCCAGCAATTGCTCGGGTCGCTTGGCCCGCTTGAGCTGCGAGGACGCGCGCAACCGCAGGATCCAAGGACCCATCAGGTTCAAGGCGAGCAGTGCCAAGCCAAAGCAGCCGCCCATCACCGCGATGATGACGATGAACGCACCAAAGCTGCTGAGCATCCCCATCGCGATGACTCCGACCACCACCACGACAGCGGCGATGAGTCCGCGAACCCAATGCGCGCCGTCGGCCGTTTGCCTGGTCCTGACGCCCAACGGGGTGACCACGACTTTCCGCAGTCCAAGGGCGGCGCTCGCCGCGGCCAGCACGCAGACGCCCAGGATGCAACCGAGGATGGAGGGCACGGACAGCCAAGCATGGCCGCCTATGGCTTGGCCGCGGAACTGGATCAGGCCGAGGAACGGTGCAACGCACGCGTATAGTCCCGCGCCCGCCAGCGCTCCCACCGCCGCGAGCACTGTGGACTCGATGACGGTCATCCACACCACGGTGGCGCTGTTGGCGCCCAGCAGGCGCAAGGAAGCCAAGCGGTCATCACGACGGCGGGCGGCCAGTCGCGCGGCCGAGGCGCCCAGCGTCAGGAGCGGGATGATGAGCAAGACCATGGCGACGACGGCGAGCGCTTGGTAAGTGCCTGCGATGTCGTCGGACCAGGACCAGAAAACCTGCGAGCCGCCGGCAACAGTGAGCAGTAGGGCCGTGACGGTTCCGAAAGCGAGGACCGGCAGGCCGGCGTCGCGGAGGCCTGTTTCGCGGAGGCTGCTGCCGTTGCTCCGCGCAAGGTACGGGGTGAGCCTGAGGGCCATGGAGAGGCTAGACATTGAAGGCACCCTTGAAGTTGTGGGTGGACGGTGCCGCCGTGGCAACCGGTGCAGCGGGGGTGGTGCCCGGCTGAGCGGGTGACCCTGGCTGGGCGGTTCTGCCGCTGTCCGCCACGATCCTGCCGTCGCGCAACTCCACCACGCGCTGGCATCGGGCTGCCACGTTGGGATCGTGGGTGACTACCAGCAACGTGCGACCGTTGGCTGCCACCGAGCGAAGCAGGACGTCCAGGACTTCATTGGACGTGGTCGAGTCCAAGGCGCCGGTGGGCTCATCGGCGAAGACAACCCGGGCGCCCGTGACTTGTGCCCGGGCGATGGCTACCCGCTGGACCTGTCCGCCGGACAGCTCGCCCAAGCGGCGCTGCTCCATACCGGCAAGGCCCAACGCTCCAAGCCACTCGGCAGCCCGGGACTCGGAGGTTGTGCGGTCTGTGCCGTTGAGCATCAGCGCCAGTGCAACGTTCTCCACGGCGGTCAGTTCCGGGAGGAGCATGCCCTGCTGGAACACGAAGCCGAACTCTTCCCTGCGCAGGCGGGACAACGCTGCGTCGCCCAGGGTATCCAGGCGCAAAGGTGCCGTTGGCGTGTTCAAGGTGATCGAACCGGCGTCGGGCCTCAAAATTCCGGCGAGGCAGTGCAGCAGGGTGGTCTTGCCCGACCCGGAGGGTCCGATGATCGCGATGGATTCGCCGGAGTTCGCGGTGAAGTCGACGTGGTCCAGCGCAATGCTGCCGGGGTAATGCTTGGTGAGTTGCTGGGCGTGGAGGATGGCGTTCATAAATCCAGCTTCCCCGAAGGGCACCTCCGCCGGCGTCAGTCCCGCGGCTGAACTCTGCGGCCACGCCTCCACCCGGGGTATGAGACGCAGGTGGCTGGGTTAGACTCCGGCGATCCTCAACTTGGCCACATTCTCGGCCAGCACGCGTCGGGCGTCCTCGCCCAGCAGCGAATCGGTGATCAGCTCGTCGGCCTCTTCCAACTGGGCGATCGAAGCGATGCCCACCACGCCCCACTTGCTGTGGTCGGCCAACACAACGGTGCTCCGTGCGGACGTCATGAAGGCCCGGTCAGTTTCTGCTTCCAGCAGGTTCGGGGTGGTGAAGCCGGCCTGGGCATCCATGCCGTGGACTCCCAGGAACAGGACGTCCAGGTGAAGTTGCTTGAGCGAAGAGGTGGCAATGGGACCCACCAGCGCGTCCGACGGTGTGCGCTCGCCGCCGATCAGGATCACTGTGGAGCCGAACCGGGCGGGCCCTGATGAGGACCCGTGATGAAAGAGGTCGGCGATCCTGATGGAGTTGGTGACCACAGTAATGCGGGGGCCGTGGACCAGTTCCTGGGCAAGGGCCCACGTGGTGGTTCCGGCGCTGAGTCCGATCGCCATGCCTTCCTGGACCATCGAGGCAGCCTCGACGGCAATGGCATGCTTCTCCGCGGTAAGCTGCGTGGACTTCAGCTCAAAGCCCGGTTCATGGGTGCTTGCATCACCGGGCAGCTTGGCTCCGCCATGGATACGTTCCACGCGGCCGGATTCCTCCAGTGCTTCGATGTCCCGCCGGACGGTCATGGGGGAGACACCCAACAATTGCGCGAGGTCAGAGACCCGGACCACGCGCTCACGCTGGACGGCGTCGATGATGGCGGAGTGGCGTGCTGCCTGAAGCATCAGGGCCTTTCTGGAACTTCGTCAAACAGGGGGCTGAGTCTGGCTCCAGTCTAGGACGCGGCCCGTCCGCCCGGCGGCTCATCGGGTCGCGGCGTCCTCACTCACGCGTCACGCACCTGCATTAACGCACGACGGCGCCGCTCACCCCGGGAGGTGAGCGGCGCCGTCGTCCACTGCTTACTTGCGGAGCGAATCAGCGATCTGGGTCATGATGCCGGGGTCTGCCAGGGTGGTGGCGTCACCGGTGTCGCGGCCTTCTGCGATGTCCTTCAGAAGGCGTCGGACGATCTTGCCGGAGCGGGTCTTGGGAAGTTCCGGGACGATCAGCAGCTGCTTGGGCTTGGCGATCGGGCCGATTTCCTTGCCCACGTGGTTGCGCAGTTCCAGGACAGTTTCGTCGCCGTTGTTCACGGCGTCACCGCGAAGGATGACGAACGCCACCACGGCCTGTCCGGTGGTCTCGTCAGCGGCACCCACCACGGCTGCTTCAGCCACGGACGGGTGGCTGACCAGTGCGGACTCGATCTCCGTAGTGGACAGGCGGTGGCCGGAGACGTTCATGACGTCGTCCACGCGGCCCAGGAGCCAGACGTCGCCGTCCTCGTCCTTCTTGGCACCGTCGCCGGCGAAGTACATGGCCTCGAAGCGGGACCAGTAGGTGTCCTTGAAGCGCTCGGGGTCGCCCCAGATGCCGCGCAGCATGGACGGCCACGGTTCGCGGACCACCAAGTAGCCGCCTTCACCGTTGGCTACTGGCTGGCCGGCTTCGTCCACTACGTCTACGGCGATGCCGGGCAGTGGGACCTGGGCCGAGCCGGGTTTGGTGGCTGTGACGCCGGGAAGCGGGGCGATCATCTGTGCGCCGGTTTCGGTCTGCCACCAGGTGTCCACGATCGGTGCCGGGTGTTCCTTCTTTTCGCCGTTCTTGCCGGCGTTGGCACCGATGACGTCGCGGTACCACATCCACGCTTCGGGGTTGATGGATTCGCCCACGGAGCCCAGGACGCGGATGGAGGAGAGATCGTACTTGTCCGGGATGTCCCGGCCCCATTTCATGAACGTCCGGATTGCGGTGGGCGCGGTGTAGAGGATGGAGACCTTGTACTTCTCCACGATTTCCCACCAGCGGCCCTGGTGAGGGGAATCGGGGGTGCCTTCGTACATGACCTGGGTGGCGCCGTTGATCAGCGGGGCGTAGGTGACGTAGGAGTGGCCGGTAACCCATCCGACGTCTGCGGTGCACCAGTACACATCCGTTTCCGGGTGGAGGTCGAATACAGCCTTGTGGGTGTAGGCGCCCTGGGTGAGGTAGCCGCCGGTGGTGTGCAAGATGCCCTTGGGCTTTCCGGTGGTACCGGAAGTGTAGAGGATGAACAGCGGGTGCTCGGAGTCATGCCCGACGGCGGTGTGCTCGATGTCGGCTTTATCAACCGTGTCAGACCACCAGAGGTCGCGGCCCTCCACCCAGTTGACGTCCTCGCCGTTGCGCTTGACCACCACAACGTTCTGGACCGTATGACCTTCTTTGGAGAGGGCCTCGTCCACGGCCGGCTTCAGGGCGCTGGGCTTGCCTCGGCGGTAGGTGCCATCGGCCGTGATGACGAGCTTGGCCTCGGCGTCCTCGATCCGGGAGCGCAACGCGTCAGCGGAGAAGCCACCGAACACCACTGAGTGCACGGCCCCGATCCTGGCGCAGGCGAGGAGCGTGATGACGGCCTCGGGGATCATGGGCAGGTAGACGGCCACGCGGTCGCCCTTGGCCACGCCGAGGGACTCAAACGCGTTGGCGGCCTTCTTCACCTCTTCGGTCAGCTGTGCATAGGTGTAGGTCCGGGTGTCCCCGGGTTCGCCTTCGAAGTAAATGGCGACCCGGTCGCCCAAGCCGTTCTCCACATGGCGGTCCAGCGCGTTGTACGCTGCGTTGATCTCGCCGCCGACAAACCACTTGGCGAACGGCGGGTTGGACCAATCCAAGGCCTCGGTGAAGTCCTTGTCCCAGGTCAACAGCTCACGGGCCTGCTTGGCCCAGAACGCGGGACGGTCCGCTTCTGCCTCTTTATAGACGTCCGCGTTTGTCACGCTGTTCGCGGCGAAGTCTGCGGAAGGCGCGAACTTGCGGTTCTCGTGGAGGAGATTTTCAAGCGCCTCGACGTGTGCCCCGTTCTGAGCAGTTGAAGCTGCAGCGGTGGCCGTGGATCCGGTGGTGTCCTGGGACATGGTGAACCTCATCATTCATCGATCTTTGCTGCGCGGAACCTGCCGCGAGGTTCCCGCCCGGGCCGCCGTCGGCGTCGAACGTCTCCCCGAAAGGTCCGCAGAGTGCTGTCCGCCATCAACACTATCGCTTTGAAAGGTCCTACGTGTGCGTCGTCACAAACGCGCCAGTGAGCGGCGCAAATTTAGCGACGAATGGCGGCACCGGCGGCCGGGAACCGTTTACATGACGCACGACGGCGGCCCCCTCCTGCCGTAGTATGCGCTGCCGAAGCCGGTCACTATCTGTAAGGGACCTTGGAGTTTGCTGTGGGCGAAGCCGGATGGCCGTTTTCAGCTAGAACCCTGTCAGTGGGGTGGCATAGGCTGAAGAAGTCTTGGGACGCACCTCGAGCGTGGCCGGTTTTCCGCGGAATCCTGCGGGGGTCACCTGTCCGGACTGCCCAAGACGCCGCCGTACGAAGGAGAAATAGATGAACCAGCTGAGCCCAGGCCCGCACGACTCACCCCAGACGGGACCGGACACCACGGCTGGAACGGCCACCACACCAGGTGGCAACGCTGCTGGGAACCCTGACGCCGCCAAGAACGACGCTGCCAAGAACGGCGCCACCAAGTACGACGCCGTCGCAGGGCCGTTCACCATCCGTGACCTGACGGTCTTCGGCTCCACGCTGCTGATGTTCGTCGCGTCCCTGCTGCCCATGTTCGGAGAGCGTTACAACCTCTGGAACCTTGGAAACCTGTTCTTCCTGCTGCTGGGCATCATTCTGCCGTTGGTTGTGGTGGCACTTTTCGTTGCCCGCAGATTGCAGCCGGGAACCATCGTTCGCGTAGGTTCGCTTTCAGTCGACCAGTTCGCGTCCGTCACGGCGTCATTCGCTTTCCCGCTCTTCTTCCTGACCATCGCCAACTCCTTCAACGGCGGGGTCCTACTGGGCCTGATCGGCTCTGTGGGCCTCCTGGCCGCGACCGTCCTTGCTCCGCACCTTCCGTGGCTGTCGGCTGATTTCAAGGGTCGCACCGAATCGCCGGCCCACGTTGTTGCCCGAGAAGCCGCTGTGCCGAGCCGCAAGCCCGCAGCACCCAAAGCGCCCAAGGAACCCGCAGCCTCCACGGCGGCTGCAGGAGGTCCTGGTGCCGCTGGTTCCAGCCCGTTCGCTCCACCAGCCAGCTACGGAGCCGCACCGTCGGCCGCGACGGAGGCTCCCGCCGTCGTGCATTCAGCGGACGTGACCTCAACAGGCAGCACTGCGGTAGGCCAGTCTTCCGCCGGCCGTCCTTCAACTGAAAGTAAGCCAGACGTGGGCAGCCCCTCAGCAGCTGGTTCGGCAACGAGCCCAGCATCGGATGCTCCGTCTTCCGCGCCCACTCCGGCGCAGGAGGTTGAGAAGGGTGCTGAGGCAGGGACGGAAGCTGGTGAGTCCCCGGCGGCCGCTGAGCCTGCCACTACCCAGCACGCCACGCAACCAGCAGCGCAGCAGCCTGCCGCCCAGCAACCGTGGGCTGCCACCATGGCCACTCCCATCGTTTCCGGCGACACCCGGAGAGTCAGCGACTCGATCGGTGCCACCGTGGACCCGGCCAGCCGTCCGGAAGAATCCGATTCCCCGCACTATGAGGCATTCTGGTTTGCTGTGGCCCAGCCCAGGACCGCGTACGACGAACGCTCGGGAGCTCCTGCCTTCACCATCGAACCCGGTGGCTGGGTGCTCGCGCTGGAGGACCGGGGCCATGAATTCCTGGTGCAGGACACCGACGGCAAGGTTGGGGTTCTTCGGGAGCTCAGCAACATCGAACGCGGCTAAGCAGGGATCCCGTGGCCATCGCTGAAGCTGGTTCGCTGCTCGCACTCAAACGACGGGCCCGCAAGATCAACCGGGTCCTGGCGGAAAAGTATCCGTACGCGCATGCGGAGCTGGATTTCCGCAACCCGTTTGAACTGGTGGTTGCCACGGTCCTGTCAGCCCAGACCACCGATGTGTTGGTCAACCAGGTCACCAAGATCCTGTTTGCCCGGTACCCGGATGCGCGGGCCATGGCGGAGGCTGATCCCGTGGAACTGGAGACCATCCTTCAGCCCACCGGCTTCTTCCGGGCAAAAGCGCGGAACGTCCTGGCACTGAGCAACAGGCTGGTGGATGAGTACGACGGCGAGGTCCCGGGCAGGCTGGAGGACCTGGTGACGCTGCCTGGCGTCGGACGGAAAACGGCCAACGTGGTCCTCGGAAATGCCTTTGGAGTCCCCGGGATCACCGTGGACACGCACTTCGGACGACTGGCACGGCGCTTCGGATGGACGGCCTCGGATGATCCCGTGAAGATTGAGTTCGACGTCGCGGAACTGTTCGAACCCAAGGATTGGACCATGTTGTCGCATCGGGTGGTCTTCCACGGTAGAAGGGTCTGCCATGCCAGGAAACCTGCATGCGGTGCCTGCCCGGTGGCCAGTCTCTGTCCCAGCTACGGAGACGGCGAGACTGATCCGGTCAAAGCAGCCAAGCTCCTGAAGTACGAGCTCGCCCCGGGCAATGAGGCACTGCTGGAGCAGCTTTTGGCGGAGACCCACCGCGCCGCGGAAATCCGTATGGAATCGCAAAGGAGGCCCGGGTGACCGCGCTAGAGGAATTGTCGGCGCTGGTGACCCGCTTCGAAGCAGGCGAACAGCAGCACTCTGCCCTGTGGGAGAGGCTTCCCGTCATCCCGGAGACCAACCGGCCCGCTGCTGTACTCATGCTTTTTGGCGTGTTGGATGACGTGCCGGCTGAGTCCGGGCGCCCCATAGCCCCGGCCGACCTCGACGTCCTGTTGCTGGAGCGGGCACACACCCTCGACGACCATCCAGGGCAGGTAGCCTTCCCCGGCGGCATGGTGGACCCGGAGGATGAGTCGGTGGTGGCTGCGGCGTTGCGGGAAGCCGTGGAAGAAACCGGGCTGGACGCCAGCGGTGTCCGCGTTCTCGGCACCATCCCAGAGCTTGGACTGATCCGCAGTAATTTCCGTGTGACACCGGTGCTGGGCTGGTGGGACGCGCCGTCGCCGGTCCGGGTAGTCGACTACGCCGAATCCGCGCAGGTATTCAGGGTGCCGGTGCGCGACCTCCTGGATCCAGTCAACCGGGTCACGGCCACCATTTCCCGTTTCGGACGCACTTACACCAGCCCCGGCTTCACCGTGAACGGCGTACTGGTCTGGGGCTTTACAGGCATGGTCCTGAGCGGGCTCTTTGATGAACTCGGCTGGACTGTTCCCTGGGACACGGAAAAACTCCGCGACGTCGATCTCCTGTAACGCCGGCAGTGTGTCAGGCGGCCTTGCGGGCCGTTGCCGAACGGTCCACTACCAGTCCGGTCGCAGCATTTTCGCGGACGGCGTTGATGCCTGCAATGACATCCTCAAGGTGTCTGAACGTGGGTGATTCGGCCACGACGGTTCCGTCGGCCGCGGTCAGGCGAAACCGGTACGTTTCGTCGTTTTCCATAAGAATTTCGAACCTGCCAGCCATTGATGCTCCCCCTTATGCTTCCTTGCACACATACGTGGACCAGCGATGTATCCACATAGTGAAAGTAGCCAGAACCGAGGGAGAACAAAAGTTACTTGGCGGTACCGGTCATTGGGCCTCATATGGCGAGATATGACTGGATAGTCCACGAGGTTGTGGGTACTGTGCCGCTACTTCGCCTTGTCGTAGGATTCGACGACGGCGACACTCACCGGGAATTCGACCGGGATACGTCCGAACATGAGCTCCTTGGCCGCGGCGGCTGCCTCTTCGATGGCTTGGATACAGGCTTCCACCGCGTCGTCCGGGGCGTGAACCATCACTTCGTCGTGCAGGAAGAAGACCAGCTCTCCGGAAGGTGAGCCTTCGGCACGCATGGCCCGCAACCGCCGTCGTAATTCAGCGAGCCAGCATGCCGCCCATTCAGCAGCCGAGCCCTGGACTACGAAGTTGCGGGTGAACCGGCCACGGGAGCGGGCCAGGTTATCCGCGCGTCGCTGTTCTTCCGCAGTGGTGGATTGCTGGCTTCGCAGCCAGCCTGCCGACGGCGGTGGACTGCTTCGGCCGAGCCGTGTTGTCACCGTTCTGCCGCCTTCGCCCTCGCGGGCCGCCTGCTCCACGAACCCGACGGCACGCGGATAGGTGCGCGTCAGCTGGGGCATAAGCCTGCCCGATTCACCGGTGGTGGCACCGTAGATAGCACCCAGCAGTGCGATCTTGGCCTTCGCCCGGTCACCGCCGAAACCCTGCGCGGCGATGCCGGCGTAGAGATCCTTGTCGCGGGCGGCCTCGGCCATTTTCGTGTCCTGGGCCAATGCAACCAAGACGCGGGGTTCCAGTTGCGAAGCATCCGCGACGATGAGCTTGTGGCCGGGATTGGCATGGACCGCGCCGCGGATATTGCGCGGGATCTGCAAGGCTCCGCCGCCCCGCGAGGCCCAGCGGCCGGACACCACGCCGCCCACGACGTATTCGGGGTGGAACCGTCCATCCCGCACCCACGCATCCAGCCATGCCCAGCCGTTGGCCGTGTGGAGGCGGGAGAGTTTCTTGTAGGCAAGCAAGGGCTGGATGGCCGGGTGCTTCGATTCCTGGAGTTCCCATTGGCGCGTGCTCTTCACCTCGATCCCGTTCCGGTGCAGGGCGCGCATGAGGTCCTGCGGCGAGTCCGGATTCAAGGTGGGGGATTTGAGAATGTGCCGGAGTTCTGCGCAGAGTGCTTCAAGGGCCGGAGGCCGGTGTCCCATGGGCGGCCTAGGCCCCAGAACATCGGCGAGGATCTGTTGATGCAGCTCTTCGCGCCACGGGACACCGGCGTGTTGCATCTCAACAGCGATGATGGCGCAGGCTGATTCGGCGGCGAGCAGAAGTTGGAGGCGTTGCTTTCGCTGCTCGTCCGTGGTGACCTGGGCGACAGCATGCTGTTGGGCTGAGAACTCCTCCCTGAGTTCGGCCAGCCCTGCTTTGGGGTTGGACGGCGACAGGTCCTCGAACAGGGCGCCTTGGTCCGCTGGAGGCGGCGGGGGCTGGAGGGCGCGTGGCGGCCCGGAGTCATCATCCTGGGTGAGCTTGACCGCGTGCCGCGCGTAGTCCGTGTGTGCCGTGAACTCCGAGTGCGCCAGGATTGCCCCGCACAGCGACAGGTCGTGGCACCGCTCCAGCTCAACGCCGTGGGTCAGGAGTTCCGGATACCAGTCCGTGGCGCGATGCCACACCCAGCGGGGCCGCTGGGCTTCGAATTCACGCACGACGCCGGGAAGCTCACCGCGGGTGACGACGCGTGCGTCAGCCGTGGCTTTTCCGGTGGGAGAGATCCTTTGTATGGCTGCGCCTTCCGGGTGGGCGGCAAGCAGCAAATACATGGTCTCCATTCTGCCCTGTGTGCGGTGATGCCGTGGCACTGTTCCTCCACAGTCGGTGTCAGGCCAGGTGGTTCCATTGCACGTTGTGCACATACGGGCTTCAGCCCCTTATGGTGTTCCGCCAGGTCCACCATGGTGGATCCATGAGCAAGCGAGATCGCCGGCATAGGCAACCCAACAACAACCAGCCACTTGATCCGGATATGGACGGAACCTGGGTCCCCCACGAGACTGCCGGCATATTGCTCGTCTCCGCAGACCCCTACCTGCAGGAAGAGGCCAAACGGATTGTTGCAGCCGCTGGTGGAAGCCTCGCGACAGCCACCGATGTGACCGAAGGTGTTCAGGGTTGGGACAGTGCCGATGTTGTATTGGTGGGCAGCGATGTCCGGGAGTTGCCCCCCCGGCGTCGCTCGCCCACAGTGTTGCTTGGCAGGGCTTCCGACGGGGACGGACTTTGGGAGCTGGCCGCTGCCCTGGGGGCTGAACGGGTTGCCGTTCTTCCCGAGGCTGCGGCTTGGCTCGCTGAACACCTCAGCATGTCCGGGTCACCCGACCCCGGGGGCATGGTCATGGGTATCATCGGCGGCAGTGGTGGCGCGGGGGCAACCACTACGGCCATCTGGCTGGCCCAAGCGGCCGCCGATCACGGAGTAAGCACTATGCTCATCGACGGCGATCCTTGGGGCGGCGGCCTTGAACTGGCTGTTACAGCCGAGGACATCCCCGGACTCCGGTGGCCCGACTTCTCCGAAACCCGCGGCAGCATAGATCCCGCGCAGTTCCGGGATTCCTTGCCCTTCGCGGGAGGTTTCGCTTACTTGTCGTGGCCCGGGACACGGGACGCGATCCACAGCCCGGACACGCGTGCAGTAGCCGCGGTGATGGACGCCGCACGCCGCAGCTTTGAACTCATCCTTGTGGACATAGGGCGGAGCGGAGAGGGAGTGCGGAACCTTGCGTGGGACTGCGACAGAATGGTCCTGCTCGCCAAGGCCCACCTCAAATCCGCAGTAGCGGCAGGGCGCATCTTGAACGAGCTCCCGCCCATCGACGCAGGGTTGGTGGTCCGTGGCAGCAGTGCTTCCTCCGTGGATGCCGGCCTCATAGCCGAGTCACTGGGACTGCCACTGTTGGGCGTCCTCCCCGAGGTGAGGGGCGTGGCAGCCGGTACCGAGTTGGGTCGGATCCTTGAATTCGGTCGACGCAGGCCGGTCAACCGTTTCGCCTTGTCCGTCCTGGGATTCGACGGTGGTATCCAGTGAACCCGTTCGAGGGAACGCGACGCAGGCAGGGCCGGAAACTTGATTCCCTGCTCCTTGAAACCGTGCGGGAGTCTGTGCTGGCCGGCAACGGACCAGTCACGCCGTCCACAGTGGCAGCGGCGGTTCAGGCAAGTGGCAGGCTGCTCGGCACTGCCGGCGCCTTGGAAGCCGCCGAGTCCATCAACGCCGAGCTGAACGGGCTGGGCCCACTCCAACAGTTGGCCCAGGATCCGGCGGTGACAGACATTTTCGTCAACGGCCCCAACTCCGTCTGGCTGGACCGTGGACAGGGGCTGGAAAGGTCATCGGTGCACTTCGACACCGAGCAACAGATCAGGTCCCTGGCCTCCCGGCTGGTGTCGGCCGGTGGCCGTCGGTTGGATGATGGGTCGCCCTGTGTAGACGTGCGCCTCAACGGCGGTTACCGGGTGCACGCGGTCCTCTCACCGATATCCACCACCGGAACCCTTCTTTCCATCCGTATCCGCCGCGAGAACGTATTTACCCTGCCGGAATTGAGGCAAAGCGGTATGTTCTCCGAGCAATGTGAGTGGGTTCTGAGGGCCATCATGAGCCAAAGACTGAGTTTTCTGATCAGCGGCGCTACCGGCTCGGGGAAGACCACCCTGCTGTCCGCCCTGCTCGGCCTGAGCCTCCCAACGGAGCGGCTGGTCCTGATCGAGGATGCCGCCGAACTCAACCCCGTCCATCCCCACGTAGTGACGCTTGAATCCCGGCACGGAAACCTCGAGGGCGGTGGTGCGCTGGATCTGGGCGAACTGGTCCGCCAGGCACTGCGCATGCGGCCGGACCGGCTGATCGTCGGAGAATGCCGCGGGGCTGAAGTCCGTGAACTGCTGACGGCCCTCAACACCGGGCATACAGGCGGCGGCGGCACCATCCATGCCAACGCGGCAGAGGCCGTGCCTGCGCGGCTGGTGGCCCTCGGTGCGCTGGCGGGGTTGAACGCTGAGGCCGTTCGGCTGCAGGTTTCCAGTGCCCTGGACGTCGTCATTCACGTGGACCGGACCTCCACTGGACGGAAGGTGGCTTCCATAGGGGTACTGACTGACACTTCCGAAGGCCAGAAGGTGGTCTCCGCCCTCCGCTGGCATCCGACAGGAATGACGTGTGGGCCCGCGTGGCCTGCCCTTGCCCGACGGCTTGGTCCGGCGTTGCCCGCCGGTTTCGACTGGTCCGGCTTTGGTGGGGCGCCGGGTACATCAGCTGAGACGTGGTCAGTGGACGCACTATGATCGGCGCGTTCGTCCTGGTTGCAGGACTCGCGGCCTGGCAGCACTTCCGGGGCCGTTGTGTTGATGGCCGACGTGTACGGAAAAGTTTGGGAAAGTCTGGAGGAGGGACTGGTGCCGCCCTCCGTGCCCGTTCGGGTGTGAGCTTTCGTCACCCCTGGCGGCGAAAGCGAACTGAGCCCTTGCCGCTTGTGGTGCTGGTACAACAGTTGGCGGCCTTGCTGCGTGGTGGGCGGGGAACGTCCCGGCTGTGGGAGGAACTCTGGATGGTCCATGGCTCACGGCTGATCAAAGATGGCGGCCCGGACACAGAGACAGAACCGGCGACTGCCGCACTCAGCCAGGAGTCGCTGCTGGTTGTGGCCGCAGCCAGGGCAGCATCCAGCTTGGGAAATTCTGCGGCTGAAGCCATCCGGGATACTGCCGCCCGGATATATCCCCGGCGTGGAAGCTCTGAACGACGTGTCTGGATGGAACTGGCGGCGTGCTTGGAGGTGGCAGAAACCAGCGGTTGCCCGCTTGCTGACCTCCTTACCCGTTTTGCCGCCCAGTTGGAAGCCGAAGAAGACGCAGAGGCCGCACGGCAAACCGCGCTCGCCGGACCAAAAGCCACAGTCAAGCTGTTGTCCTGGCTTCCGGTGTTCGGGCTGGTGCTGGGGATGGCGTTGGGCGTGGAGCCGTTGGGAATCCTGCTGGACAACGTCATGGGAGTTGCCACATTCGCAACCGGTCTCCTCCTTACCGTGGCCAGCCGCGTGTGGTCCTCACGGCTGGTGGCCTCCGCAGCCGGGAGTGTGCGATGCCCGGGGCGCTGGTGCTGGTGATCATCGTCGTCCTGGGTTTGGCGGCTTTCGTGTGGTTCACCGGGCCGACGCGGGCCAGGACGCGCGTGTTGATCCGGAATGCCGACGCCACGTCACTGACGCGCTCCTCCCGCCGTGGTCCGGCCGGTACTCTGGACCTCCGAACGCGGAATGCTGCCGGGGAAGGGCCAGCCCCAACGGATCCTCCTGATCCGAAAGGTCCGTCCGACGGTCTCCGAGACACCGCGATGATGCTGGAACTGGTGGCGTCAATGCTCGACGCCGGAGCTGGAATCGGGAGGGCACTGGAACTCATCTCCGCGTGTGCATCACCACCCATCAAGCGGTCGCTCAGGCCAGTTGTGGCCGCGCTGGCCATCGGCGCGGATTGGGAGACGGCGTGGCGGACCCACACCCAGCACGCGCCCGAGGTGGTCCGTCTCAAGGATGCACTGGCTTTCGCAGCCCTAACCGGCGCCCCCTCGGCATCGATCCTCTACGCACAAGCGGCCAGGGAACGGCGCGAACAGTTCCGGGCTGCGGAGAAGCGAGCCGCTGCCTTGGGCGTGAAACTGGTAGTACCTCTGGGCCTGTGCTCACTGCCGGCCTTCATATGCCTGGGGATCGTGCCTGTCTTGATCGCCATGCTTCCCGTCGGATGACCTGTCCACGATGGTCGGCACAGACATGATGATCGGCACAGAGTGGGCTGCGAATAGCGCCCACTCTCCCTCCACATCCTGCTGATCGTGAGGGGTTATCCACTTGGAGGATTCCCCTTCTTACAGGCAGCACCGAGCCACGGAAGAGTCGAATCAGTCGGCGGACCCGCTGGCTTTTTTTGAAAGGAACCCACAGTGAGAACACTCTTCAAGGCCGAATCCGGCCGCCGCCAGGGCCGCCGTGCTGCTGGCCAGGATCGAGCCTCGATGGATCGAGCCGCCGTTAGCGGGAAGCAAGGAATGAGGACCTTTGGAATCGAGCAGTTTGAACTCGAAGAATTCACGGATTCCGGCTTCGGAGACGCGGGCTTCCGGGCCACTGGTGCGGACCTTCAGCTCACCACGTCACACGGTGCGCTGGCCCTGCGGGACCCAGGGGAAATCCGGGATCAGGGCACACTGCGGAGGCGACCAGGGCGGCATCATCGGAGGAGCCTGTGGAGGAGCCATGAACGTCGCCGGACACGGGAAATGCGTCCTGGCTCGGAGAGCGGTATGGCCACGGCCGAGTATGCCATCGCTACCCTCGCCGCAGTGGGGCTCGCAGGGCTATTGGTGGTCCTCCTTCGGAGCGAAAGAAGTCCGCGGCTTCCTGCTCAACTTGATTCGCACGGCCCTGTCCTTGCCATGACGCACGTACTGCCTGCCGGCGGGAGGTCATCTGCCGCCTGTGCCGGACCAACATCCGGCCAGAAGGCCGGACCATCATCCAGCCGGAAGGAGGGAGGGGAGGAGTCGGGCGCCGTGACTGCGGAGTTCGCCGTTGCCTTGCC
The DNA here is from genome assembly GCF_029873575.1 of Paenarthrobacter sp. OM7. Classification (NCBI taxonomy): domain Bacteria; kingdom Bacillati; phylum Actinomycetota; class Actinomycetes; order Micrococcales; family Micrococcaceae; genus Paenarthrobacter; species Paenarthrobacter sp. OM7. The sequence goes on along the minus strand of NZ_CP123579.1, from coordinate 3,663,569 downwards.
GGCCGTGGTCTTGCTCTTGGCCTTCCTGCTGGCAGGCGGTGCTGCGGGGATCACACAACTGCGGCTGGAGGAAGCTGCTACGGCAGGAGCCCGGGCCTCCGCGCGGGGCGAGACAGGTGGTGCCGTGGAAGGAATTGTGAGGCGGCTTGCCGGTGACGGCGTCAGTTCCTCTGTCACCGACGACTCCGGGTGGCTCACGGTGACAGCCTCGGCCCGGGTAGGCGGAGCCGTGGGATCGCTGATCCCCTGGACGTTGACAGCGTCGGCCTCCGCCCGCGCAGAGTCAACGGGTTCGGGGGCTGGTGCCGAACCAGCTGGTTCAGGGGCAGGCATCCCATGAACCCGCTTTCACTACCTGTTGTCCCTCCTGAGCGCGGGGCGGGAACAGTTCTCGCGCTGACACTGGGTGCAGTGGTGATGGCCTTGCTCGTGGGCGTCCTGGTCCTGGCCCAGGCAGGGGTGATGGCGTCCAGGGCTGCGTCCGCTGCGGACCTGGCTGCGCTCGCCGCCGCCGATGCTGCCAGGGGCCTCACTTCAGGGGAACCGTGTGCGGTGGCCTCCGAAGTAGCGGCGCGGCACGATGCAACAGTCACATCCTGCACCGTAACCGGAGGGAACGTAGCTGACGTGGCTACCGAGTTGGCTCATCCTTTCGACTGGGGAGTCGCTAGGGGACGGGCGCGGGCAGGGCCACCTCCGTAGGCGCCGGTGTTCGCAGGGTTGACCGGGAGGGGCCTAGATGGCGTCCTTCAGCAACACACCCAGCAGCGTGATGGCGGCTGCCTTGTCCAGCGGGTTGTTCTTGTTACCGCATTTGGGGGACTGGACGCAGGACGGGCAGCCGCTGTCACACTCACAGGCCTGGATGGCTTCTTTGGTTGCAGTCAACCAGATCTTGGCCTTTTCAAAGCCCCGCTCAGCGAACCCGGCGCCACCTGGATGACCGTCGTAGACGAAAATCGTGGGCACACCGGTGTCGGCATGGAGGGCAGTGGAGACGCCGCCGATGTCCCAGCGGTCACTGGAGGCAACCAAGGGAAGAAGCCCAATGGCGGCGTGTTCGGCCGCATGAAGCGCCCCCGGGAACTCGGCTTCCACCAGACCTGCCCCATGAAGAGAGCGGTTATCCACCACAAACCAGACGGCCTTGGTAAACAGGTCACGGGCGCCCAATTCCAAGGGTTCTTCACCGAGGATCTCGTTGGAAATCAGGGCCTTGCGTTGGAAGGAGACAACTTGCGTGGTCACTTTGACGTCGCCGAAATGCACGGTGATGTCGCCCCACTGGACCGAGCGCGACGTTTCGAGGACCTCAATCTGGGTCACGTCGCGCGCCGTGGTGTAGAAGTCGGGGTTGACCCGGCGCACCATGACGCAGTGGTCGGCTTCGTTGAGGTCCTCCACCAGGTAGCTTTCACCTTGGTGGACGTAGATCGCACCCGTGTGGGCCTGATAGTGGGTTTGCGGCGAATCCATGGTCCCCAGGAGCGATCCTGTTTCGGCATCAACGATACTCACCGGACCGCCTCCGTCCGCCCGGAGATTCACCATTCCGGCAGCACTCTCCGGATGGGTCCAGAACCAACCCGCAGGCCGTTTGCGGAGGTATCCCTGGACCACAAGACGGTCCAGCAGCCCCCCGGAGGTGGGGCCAAACAGATCGAGCTCGGCCGGCCCGATCGGCAACTCAGCGGCCGCGGCACACAAATGGGGACCAAGAACGTACGGATTGCCGGGATCAAAGACGGTGGCTTCCACAGAGACGTCAAAGATGGCCTCGGGATGGTTCACCAGGTACGTGTCCAAGGGGTCGTCGCTGGCCACGAAAGCGGCGATGGCATCCTGTCCTGCCCGCCCGGCCCTACCAATCTGTTGGAAAAGCGAAGCCCGGGTGCCCGGCCATCCAGCCACCAGCACCGCATCCAGCCCCGAAATATCGATGCCCAGTTCCAAGGCCGAGGTACTGGAAACGCCCAGCAACTGACCGGACCTCAGGGCTTGCTCCAAGGCCCGGCGCTCTTCGGGCAGGTACCCGGATCTATAGGCAGCAACCCGCCCCGGCAGGCTGGGGTCCACCTCGTCGAGGAGTCTTTTGGTGATGGAGGCAATGGACTCGGCTCCGCGGCGCGACTTGATGAATGCGATGGTGCGCACGCGCGAGGACACGAGGTTCGCCAGAATGTCCGCTGTTTCGGCTACGGCGGTCCGCCGCTGTTTGGCCCCGTTCTCACCCTTGACGTCCGTGAGCGCCGGCTCCCAAAAGGCAACTGTGGTGGAACCGTGGGGCGAGCAGTCCTCGGAAACCTCCCTGACAGGGGCGCCGATGAGCCGGCCAAAAGAAACGCCGGGGTCGGAGGCAGTGGCAGACGCGGCAATGAACACCGGCTCGGGGAACGTGTTTCCTGCACCGTAGTAGGCGCAGATCCGCCGGAGGCGCCGCATCAGGTTGGCCACATGGGAGCCGAAGACACCGCGGTAGCTGTGGGCCTCGTCCACAATCACGTAGCGCAGCCTCCGGAAAAACTTGGCCCACCAAGTGTGGTTGGGCAGGATTCCGAAGTGCAGCATGTCCGGGTTGGCCAGGATGAAGTTCGCGTGATCACGGATCCAACGGCGCGACGCAACGTCGGTGTCCCCGTCGTAGGTCTCTGCCCTTACGGTGGGCAGCTTCAGCGAGCGGATCGCCGCGAGCTGGTCGGCCGCCAGTCCCTTGGTGGGGGACAAGTACAGGGTGACGGCACCGTCGTCGTGGATCTTCCCGGGGTCGGCCAGGACTCGCAACTCGGAACGGTGTATCGCGTCCAAAGCCGGCAGTTGGTAGGCGAGCGACTTTCCGGATGCCGTTCCAGTGGCGATGACCACGTGCTGTCCGGAGTGGGCGAGGTCGGCGGCCTGGACCTGGTGCCGGTACGGTTCGCGGATCCCCAAGGCCTCGTATGCCCCCACGACGTCGGGGTGGACCCAGCCCGGCCACGGCTCGTTGACGGCCTTCCTGGCGGGAATGGTATGGACATGGCGCAACTGCTCAGGGTCCGGCGTCCGGCCCAGCAGGGAGATCAATGAATGAGGTGCAGCCACCGAATCATTCTGTCATTGTGCGGGCACGCCGACGGCGGCACCCGAGGGCGTCGCCGTCGAACTTGGCTCAACCAGCCGTCGGAAGCAGAAGCTATGCTCCTGAAAGGTCCGATCCTTCGGTGCCGCTGGCGGACATCATGAGAACGTGGCACACCACGTCCCAGCCAAGATGGGAGTAGAGCTTCTGGCCGTCCAGGGATGCCAGCAAAAGCCCGTTCTCCACATCATGCGAGAACGCCTGGGCGGCGAGGGCCTTCATGATAAAGCTTCCCAGCCCACGGCGCTGGAAGTCCGGTTCGGTGACGATTTTGTCGAAGACTGCAGTACCGTCCACTACGAAGACCCGTCCGCTGGCGGCCACCTGCTCGCCGGAATGGACCACGGCGTAGTGGACTCCGTTGGATTCGGAGGTAGCGAGTTCAAGGTCGTCGTCGGGCAGCCACGGATCCTCGGAATCCTGGGTTTCCATGTCCACGATCATCATGGTTTGCGATGCGGACGTCACGGTCAGCCCGTGCTGTTCAGCCAGGTACTTGTACCGTTGGACGTCGTTGGTGAGGACCGTCAGGATCCGGGTGGGGGCTTCTGCGGTCTTGGCCGCAAGGGCGGTGAACTCTTCGTCCGAGGGATCGTGGGCAAAATACTCCCAGTCACCGGTTTTGTCGGCGCGAAGCGCAGCAGGGAAGCGGCCTTCTTGGCGTGACTCATAGCCGCGGCAGCCGGACCAGCCGGCTACCCAGACTTCCAAAAGGTGCGCAATGTCTTCAACCAAGGCGTCTGGACTCATGTAGAGAGAGTATGCCAGCGCATCATGAAGCAACAGAGCCGGATCAGCCCCGGAATGCTTGCTTATGGAATTGTGACTTCTCCTATCGGCAGGCGCGGTGCCGGACGGGCCTGAAGCGTGGCCGGTCGGCGATTTTACTGCACCAAGTACCCTTGAATAGTGGCTTTGAACCGAATCGTCCTCTTCTATGGCTTTACCCCGATCGCCGACCCCGACGCCGTGCGTCTATGGCAGCGTGCCCTGTGCGAAAAACTGGGCCTCACCGGCAGGATCCTCATTTCGAAGGACGGCATCAACGCCACGGTAGGCGGCGAGTTGAACAACATGAAGCAGTACGTGAAGACCACGCGTGAATATAAGGGCTTCCATGGGATCGACTTCAAATGGTCGGAGGGAAGTGCCGCAGATTTCCCGCGCCTCAGCGTCAAGGTCCGCGATGAAATCGTGTCGTTCGGTGCTCCCGGGGAACTCAAAGTTGATGACAACGGCGTGGTGGGCGGCGGCAAGCACCTCCAGCCGGAGGAACTCCACGCGCTGGTGGAGGCAAGGAAGTCCAGTGGCGAGGACGTGGTGTTCTTTGACGGCCGCAACGCGTTCGAGGCACAGATCGGCAAGTTCAAGGATGCGATCGTTCCGGACGTGGACACCACGCACGACTTCATCAAGGAACTGGATTCGGGCAAGTACGACGACCTCAAGGACAAACCGGTCGTCACCTATTGCACCGGTGGAATCCGCTGCGAAGTCCTATCCAGCCTGATGGTCAACAGGGGCTTCAAAGAGGTCTACCAGTTGGATGGCGGGATTGTCCGCTACGGAGAAACGTTCAAGGACAAAGGGCTCTGGGAAGGTTCCCTTTATGTCTTCGACAAGCGCATGCACGTCGAGTTCAGCGAGGACGCCAAAACCATCGGCGAATGCGTCCGCTGCGCTGCCCCCACCAACAAGTTCGAGAATTGCTCCAACCTCAGTTGCCGCACTCTGACCCTGTACTGTGCCGAATGCGCCTCAAGCCCGGAAACGCTGCGCTGCCCCGGAGGCTGCGAAGCCGCTTAGCGCGGTCTCAAAGCCTGCTCACACGGTAGGCGAAATTGGCATCGGACCTGGACCCGACGGTGATGGACAGGATGGCGTCCTTGTCCAGTTGGACAACGCTGACCCGCGCGTTGGCGCACCCCAACGTCAGGTCCACCAGAGCCACATCGTTCAGCGTCACGGCGAACGTGACCCGGCGGGTGCCACGGCATGCCAGCGTCACGGCGTATGTTCCTCCGGGCAGCTGCACTGTTTGCTCGGACTTGGACTCACCGGGGTTCAGATAGCCGCTGCTGGAGTAGAACGACTGACCTTGCGACTCAGGCAGCGCAGCCTTTGCCCATTCTTCCAGGGCATCGCCGCTGACGGTGTCTTCCAGCGCCGGATCGGGTGGAAGGGCGATGTTTCCTGCAGTGGAGGTGGCGGTGGCCTCCGGCCTGCCGCCGTCCTCATAGGTGTATTCGCAACCGGCTACGCCTCCGCTCAGGACAACGAGAAGCACGACGGCGGCCCTCGCCAGCCGCTGTGACATCACCGAGCAAGCTGCCTTGCTGCCCATGCACTGACTTTACGCCCGCGCGGCCGCTGTCTGAAGGCTTGTTGGAGGAAGAATCCGGGGGCTTCTAGCCTGCCGTCGGAGCCAGGTGATAAGCGTAGATCAGTGGGGCATCGACGCTGCTGGTCGAGATGTTGAGGGGGCCGGCAGCAGGCACTTTGATTTTCACCACATCGAGGCTGCCGTTGCATGCTGCAGCCGCATCGGCGATTTTGTTTCCGCTCAAGGAGACGGCGAAGTAGGCCTTGCCGCCGCCGTCGCACGCCATGGTGAGCGTATAGGTCCCGGCGGACACGCTGGGCGATTCCTTGACCAAGGGGTCCCGGTTGAGGATCTTGCCGGAGTCCTCCAAGACCGCGCGGCTTGCTGCCGGGAGGACCTTTTCCTTCCAAGCGGGAACGTCTGCATCTGCGATGTTGACCGGCGCCTGGCAGGCGGCGACCCCCAGCAGGACGCCAGCGGCCAGGGCACCAAGGCCCGCGCGGCGCCTTGTGGAGGAGAAGTTGAGCATGATTCCACGCTACCGGGTTCCAGCGGCGTCCTTTGTCCACATAGCCCGGTAGGGGACCACCCGGCCCGGGAGGCCGCCCCTACACTTGCAGGGTGACTGACACTGCATTCTTGTTTACCGCCGGCAACACTGACGATGCTCCCCGAAGCGACCAACCCGCACTGCTCCAGGTGCTTGCCCGGGACCTTCGCGCCCTCTCCTACACCGTGGATGGCGTGGCTGACCTGCTGGGGGAGTCGGCGTCAGCAGCGCTTGGCAGGGACCAAGTGGTTCCTGCGCTCCTGGCCACCGAGCGGTTGAAAGACTCGCACGATCCCGCGGTCCGGTCGCTGGCTGTGATTGTCCGTCTCTGGCTTCTGGCCGTCCCACAGTCCGTGGCCGACGTTGACTCCGCCCTGCCCGGAATCCGTACCCAAGGAATCGTGGAGCTCGGCTTGGCCGCCGTGGATGGCGAGGTCGTCCGGGTCACGGTAGACCTGCGACCGTACGGTTGGGACGCGAATGCAGACGGCAGCGGTGGCGCCGAACTCTGGGTCGCCAGTGACCTCGCAGCCCACCAACAGGCGGGAGTCCTGCGTCATGACCATGTCCTGGGCATTGGCCGCGCCTCCACAACGCTGGTCCAAACCACTTTCAGGCAACACACCAAACGCGCCCTGGACCTGGGGACTGGCTGCGGGATCCAGACTTTCCACCTGCTGCACCATTGCGAGCACGTTACAGCTACGGACATCTCCCCAAGGGCACTGGCATTCACCCGGTTCAATCTGCTGCTGAACGCGGCGGAGCTTGACCTGGATCCCCAGAACTTGGAGAGCCGCGTAAGCCTTCGCCTGGGATCGCTCCTGGACCCTGTGGAGGGTGAACAGTTCGGCTTGGTGGTGTCCAACCCTCCCTTCGTGATCACACCCAGGACGGGCGGGGAATTGTCGTCGGACCAGTTCACCTACCGCGACGGCGGACTTCCGGGTGACGGGATCGTGGCTTCGTTGGTGCAATCACTCGCCAGCGTCCTGGAACCCGGCGGCACCGCACAAATGCTGGGCAACTGGGAGGTTACCGAGGGGTCGGACTGGAAGGACCGTCCCAATGCATGGCTCAAGGACTCGGGTCTTGACGTGTGGTTCATCCAGCGCGAGCAAGTGGATCCGGAACAGTACGCCGAGACCTGGCTGCAGGATGCCTCCCAGAACCGTGACCGTGAGCAGTACAAGGAGTCGTACGCCGCATACCTGGACGACTTCGCCTCCAGGAACGTGGAAGGGGTGGGCTTCGGCATGATCTGGCTGCGCCGCCCTGGGCCAGGACACCGGTCCACCATCAGCCGCTTCGAAGAGATCACCTATCCCATCGAACAACCCATCGGGCCGCATCTGGGCGCGGCCGTGGAACGGGCCGATTGGGTAGCCGCCACCCCGGTGGCCGACGCGCATCTGGTAGCCGCGGAGGACGTAACCGAAGAACGCCACCAGCGACCCGGAGCTGCCCATCCTGGTGTCATTCTCCTGAGGCAGGGTGCAGGCCTCCGCAGGACCAACCTGCTCAGCACGGAGCTTGCAGGGTTCGCCTCTGCCTGCGACGGAGAGTTGTCGGTCCGCCAGATCGTGGCGGCCCTGGTCTCGCTGTTGGGAGGCGACGACGACTTTGACGAGGATGCTTTCACGGAGGGCCTGTACAGGGATGTCACCAACCTCGTCCTTGAAGGTTTCCTGCTTCCGGACCCGACGCAGACCAGCGAATGAGCAGCGACGCGACGCCGCCGGCGATGAACTCCGATGGTCCCGCAAGTGACCCTGACTACACTGATCAAGTGATTGCGAACAACGAGACATCCCAAACGTCAGGCGACGTTCCGCGGCGGAAGCGGGCCGAGAAGACGGTTGAGATCACCGATCCCAAGGCTATCCGCGCCTTGGCGCACGCTGCCCGCATCGAGGTCATCTCTGAGCTTTACGCCACCCAGGTGAGCCACACAGCAACCGAACTCGCTGCCCGGACCGGCCTGACCCCCAGCGCCATGAGCTACCACCTCCGCGCCCTCCAGAAATGGGGAATCGTCGCACCGGCCGAAAATGCCGGTGATGCACGCGAGCGGCGTTGGAAGGCTGCCGGAACAGACTTCACCATCTCGGGAGGCAGTGTCGCCAGCCCCGAGATTGCCGTGGTTGACCTGGAGCTCGATGCGTTCCGTCGACGCGCTTCTGCCTTCGCGAAAGCCCGGGGGGAGCGCCGCCAGCGTGGTGAAGGGGGAGACGAGCCGGTATCGGTGGTCCTCTCCAGCAACCTGCTTTATCTCACCAACCCGCAACGGAAGGAACTGGCGGACAGAATCCGCGAGGTCGTGAGGGAGTACGAACTCGAGGATCCCACGCAGATTCCGGAAGGTGCCGAACGTGTGGCAACCTTGTGGTCAATGATCCCGGATGACCGCGTGGCGCCCGGGCAATAACCCTCCGGCCTGGTCACCGAATGACCGCCCTGGTTTCCGTACCAAAACGCAGGATTCTGCAAACTATGGTGAACTAGGCCAATATGGGCACCAGCCCAATTACACATTTTTTCTGTAGGAGCACCGTGCCCAGCAAGGCAAAAACCGGCAAGAAACTCGTGATCGTGGAGTCTCCCGCCAAGAGTAAGACCATCGCCAAGTACCTTGGCGAAGGCTTCATCGTCGAGGCTTCCATCGGCCACATCCGGGACCTCCCGCAGCCGTCTGATCTCCCTGCAGAACTGAAGAAGACCTCGCTGGGCAAGTTCGCCGTCGACATCGAAAACGACTTCAAGCCGTACTACGTTGTCTCCCCGGACAAGAAGAAAAAGGTTGCCGAGCTAAAGGCCCAGCTGAAAGACGCTGATGCGCTCTACCTCGCAACCGATGGGGACCGCGAAGGCGAGGCCATCGCGTGGCACCTCCTGGAGGTCCTGAAGCCCAAAGTTCCCGTCTATCGCATGACCTTTGGCGAAATCACCAAGGAAGCCATCCACCGCGCCATGGACAACCTGCGCGATGTGGACACCGCTTTGGTGGATGCCCAGGAAACCCGCCGCATCCTCGACCGCCTGTATGGCTACGAGATCTCTCCTGTCCTGTGGCGCAAGGTTGCCCGCGGGCTTTCGGCCGGCCGTGTGCAGTCCGTGGTGACCCGCATGGTGGTGGACCGCGAACGTGAACGCATGGCCTTCCGGGCAGCCTCCTACTGGGACCTCACCGGCCAGTTCGGTGCTGACTCCGGTTCCTTCAAGGCCAAGCTTGCTGCTGTGGACGGTTCCAAGGTTGCCAGTGGCCGTGACTTCAATGACAACGGCCAGCTCACCTCCTCCACAGTGGTGCACCTCAACGAGGAACTGGCCACGTCCTTGGCCGCGGGCCTGGAAAACGCCGAATTCCGCGTACGCTCCGTAGATACCAAGCCGTACACCCGCCGTCCGGCCGCACCGTTCACCACGTCGACGCTCCAGCAGGAAGCCGGCCGCAAGCTGCGCTTCTCCTCCAAGAGCACCATGCAGGTAGCCCAACGCCTGTATGAAAACGGCTACATCACGTATATGCGTACCGACTCGTCGGCGTTGAGCGATGAAGCCCTCACGGCATCCCGCCGCCAGGCCGCCGAGCTCTACGGCCCTGAGTACGTGCCCCAGAGCCCCCGCGTGTACGCCAACAAGGCAGCCAACGCCCAGGAAGCGCACGAGGCCATCCGTCCCGCAGGAGACTCTTTCCGCACCCCGGCACAGGTTGCCAAGCAGCTGAGCGGCGATGAGTTCCGGTTGTACGAGCTCATCTGGAAGCGCACCGTCGCCTCGCAGATGGCCGACGCCAAGGGCTCCACCGCCACCATCCGCCTCGGTGCGGTGGCGGCAGACGGACGCGACGCCGAATTCTCGGCTTCCGGTACCGTCATCACCTTCCCCGGCTTCCTGGCCGCCTATGAAGAAGGCAAGGACGAGAGCCGGGGCGACGACGAGTCGGACGAAGCCCGTCGCTTGCCCAATGTTGCCAAGGGCGACTCCTTGAAAGCATCGGAAATCCAGGCTGTGGGACACGAAACTTCGCCACCGCCGCGGTACACAGAAGCATCGCTGACTGCTGAACTGGAAAAGCGGGGCATCGGCCGTCCGTCCACTTATGCCTCCACGATTTCCACCATCCAGGACCGCGGTTATGTCCGGAAACAGGGTTCCGCCCTGGTTCCGAGCTGGATCGCTTTCTCGGTGATCCGTTTGCTGGAACAGCACTTCACGGACTACGTGGACTACGAGTTCACCGCGGACATGGAAGGCGACCTGGACAAGATCGCCAATGGCCAGGCCGCAGGCGCTGCCTGGCTCAAGCACTTCTACTACGGTGAAGACGCCGATCCGGGCCTGCTGAGCATCGTCAACAACCTCGGCGAAATCGACGCCCGCGAGATCAACTCCGTGCCCATCGCTGAAGGCATCACACTCCGCGTAGGCAAGTTCGGGCCCTACCTGGAAAGCTCGATCCCCACCATCGACCAGAAGACCGGCGAGGTGGTTGAGTCCTCCCGGGCCAACGTCCCCGAGGAACTTGCCCCGGATGAACTCACGGCAGCCAAAGCCATTGAGTTGATGGAGACTGCCGCCCCGGAGGAACGCGTCCTGGGCACTGATCCCCACACCGGGCACACTGTGGTGGCCAAGAACGGCCGTTACGGGGCATACGTCACCGAGATCATCCCGGAAATGACCGAGGAACAGCTGGCAAACCAGCCGGTTGAGTACTACAAGAACGGCAAGCCGAAGCCGCCCAAGAAGCCAGTAAAGGCCAAGCCGCGTACAGGATCGCTGTTCAAGTCCATGACCGTGGACACGGTTACCCTTGACGAGGCGCTGCAGCTCATGAGCCTGCCGCGGGTACTCGGTGAGGATGCTGATGGCAACCCCATCACGGTGCAGAACGGCCGCTTTGGTCCGTACCTGAAGAAGGGCACGGATTCCCGCTCCATCGGTTCGGAAGAGGAAATCTTCACGATTACCTTGGAACAGGCACTGGAGATCTATTCACAGCCCAAGCAGCGGGGAGCCCGTGCGGCTGTACCGCCGCTTGCCGAGTTCGGCCCGGACCCTGTTTCGGAAAAGAACATCGTGGTGAAGGAAGGCCGGTTCGGCCCGTACATCACAGACGGCATCACCAACATCACGGTCCCGCGCACCACCTCGCTGGAGGAACTGACCCGGGAACGCGCCGTCGAACTTTTGGCTGAAAAAAGGGCCAAGGGCCCGGTCAAGCGGACCACCACCCGCAAAGCGCCGGCCAGGAAGACCGCAGCCAAGAAGTAGCTTCAGCGAAGGCCGGGACAGCATGCGCGAATTGCGTCCCGGCCGGCATCGTGGTCGAGTAGAACCATGACTGAACAGACTGTTTCACCGGACAACGAACCCTTGAACGACCTCGAGGCGAAGCTCGCCTCGGCCGAGCAGCCGGACGCCAACCCGGTGGATGTCATCCTCGCTTTCCTCAACAACGAGGTTTACCTGGTCAGCTCCGAAGCCGTGGACGGCCCGGACTCGTCGGTGGAGCCGCTGGTGCTCTCCAACGCCGACGGTCAGCCCGTCCTGGCAGTCTTCAGCCACCCGAGCCGCGTCGATGAGCGCTTCCTCGAAGCAGCCCCGCACGTCCTGGGCACCATGGGCTCGGCGATCCTCGGCAACATCGGTGATGAACTGGGCATGGTCATCAACCCGGGCAGCGAGTTCGGCTTCGAAATTGATCCCGAAGGCATCGCCAACATCCGCCGCGACTTCAAGCGTGCAGACGAAGCAGGGGAGCCCACGGAATAGGGCGGACCAACCATCCGGCCACTCTTCCGTCGACGAAACGTCGTCGCCAAGTTGCTTCACGGGCTTCGAATCGGTGAATAATGGCAGAATGCGTCTTGGCGTTCTAGACATCGGTTCCAACACCGTCCATCTGCTGCTTGTGGATGCTCATCCGGGCGCGCGTCCGGTGGCTTTCGCATCCCATAAACGTCCTCTGTCCTTGGTGCAATACCTTGACGGTGACGGCAACATCAATGACGCCGGCCAGCATGAGCTCATCGAGTTCGTGCTGGAAGCCTGGGAGTTCGCGGCCAGCCACAAAGTGGAGGACCTCCTGGCGTTCTGTACGTCAGCCATCCGCGAGGCCACCAACGGCCCGGAAGTCCTGGCCAGGGTGAAACACGAAACCACGGTGACCCTCCAGGAACTCACGGGCAGCGAAGAAGCCTCCATGACCTTCTTCGCTGTACGCCGTTGGTATGGATGGGGTGCAGGTCCCATCCTGGACCTGGACATCGGGGGCGGCTCGTTTGAGATGGCCTACGGAACGGACGAACTCCCTGAGTTCGCCACCTCCGTTCCCCTGGGTGCCAGCCGCCTGACGCGGGACTGGCTCCACGATGATCCGCCAACAGCCAAGAGCGTCAAGGAACTGCGTCGCTACATCCGTTCCACCCTGAAGCCTGTGGTCCGCAATTTCCACGAGCTGGGACGCGCGAACCTGGTCGCGGGCACCTCCAAGACCTTCCGCTCGCTGGCCCGCATCGCCGGTGCCGCTCCCAGTGCAGCTGGACCATACGTGAAGCGCGAACTCCACGCAGCGGACCTCGGCCTTTGGGCCCAGCGCATCTCCGCCATGACGGTGGAGGACAGGCTGTACCTCCCGGGTGTCTCGGATGCCCGTGCCCGCCAACTGTTGGCAGGCGCACTGGTGGCCGAGGCTGCGCTGGAGCTCTTTGAGTTCCCCACCATGGAAATTTGTCCATGGGCGCTGCGGGAAGGCCTGATCCTGCGGCGACTGGACCAGCTGGTGTTCGAAGAGGCCCTCGACCCGGCTCCACATGTGGGCAAGCGGAAGAAGGACAAGTCCAAAAAGAAAGCAGCCAAGGACGGTGCCAAAACGGTGGAAAAGAGCGAGCCCCACCCCGGAATCAAGGAATTTCCTGTCCCCGTAAACACCCCGTCCCCTGCACCAATCCCAGCCCCCGTGGCAGGCGGGCTGGCCTCCTGAGATGAGCAACGACGTCGAACCTGAAGTGAATGACCGCCAGATCCCCGTAGCGCTGTCCAGCGCGTCCGTCTACCCCTTGAGCGTCCACGACGCTTTTGCCGTGGCGCAGGACCTGGGGTACGAGGGCGTGGAGGTGATGGTCACCAACAACGCGGTGAGCCAGAACCCGGACGCCCTTATCCAGTTGAGCCACCGCTACCACCAGGAGATCGTCTCCATTCACGCGCCCACCTTGCTGCTGACGCAACAGGTGTGGGGCACTGCGTGGAACAAGATCGAGAAGTCGTGCCAGATGGCCGCGGACGTTGGTTGCGACACCGTAGTGGTCCACCCGCCGTTCCGCTGGCAGTCCAACTACGCAGAGAATTTCGTGGAAGGCGTCCGGGAGATCGCGGCCATGTACCAGGTGCATATCGCCGTGGAGAACATGTACCCGTGGCGTGTCCGCGGACGGGAAGCGGTGGCGTACCTGCCGCACTGGGATCCACTCGGCCAGGATTACGACGACGTCACGTGGGACTTCTCGCACGCAGCCACTGCGGGGGCCAACAGTTTGGAAGCCATCAAGGCGCTGGGCAGCAAGCTCCGGCACGTCCACCTCACGGACGGGTCGGGGTCCGGCAAGGACGAGCACCTGGTGCCCGGTACCGGTACGCAGCAGTGCGCGGACGCCCTTCAGCATTTGGCATCCACGGGTTTCGACGGCGTGGTGGTGGCGGAGATTTCCACCCGCAAGGCGAAGGTAGCGGGGGAGCGTGAGGAAATGCTGGCGGAAACACTGCGCTTCGCGCGGCAGCACCTGAGCGTTCCGCTGCTGCGCAGCGTAGACAACTAACGGCGTCGAGCGCTGATCCTTAGTCTGTCCGCCTGACGCGCCCTTCACGGGTGTGTCAGGCGGCTGACTGCGGGACGACCGCAGCCGTATCAGCGGTTAAAAGCGAAAGCACCGGCGGCCGAATCGGGAAATGGGGGAAAACCCGCCCGGCCACCGGTGCTTGTGGCGGACATCCCCATGCCCGCCTCATCACTCGCACCCTCAATGAGGTAACTACTAAGTTACGGACCAACCATGAGTGCTGCCTGCAATAACCTTGTGAGCAAGCTGGGAATCTGGAATCCGTTAGACCCCGTCCAAGGCCAACTGCCATGATGGAGCCATGAGCAACCGAATCGCATTCCTTGGCTGTGGATCCATGAACGAAGCAATCCTGGGAGGCCTGCTCGCCGCAGGGACGGACCCGTCAGACATTGTCGCCACCGTCCGCCGGGCTGAGCGGGCCGATGAACTCGCCCAGCGCCATGGCGTCATGGCCATCGCGGGCGAAGAGGAGCCGGACAACAACAAGCTGGCCACCAAGGGCTCCGGCATGGTCATCCTGGGCGTCAAGCCGGTGGGCATCCTGGACCTGGCTCGCGAGATCAGCCCGGCCCTGGCGAAGGACACGATTGTTGTCAGCGTCGCCGCAGCGGTTTCCATCGCCCAGCTCGAAGCAGCGCTGCCTAACGGCCAGCCGGTGATCCGGACCATGCCCAACACGCCTTCAAGGCTGGGCCGCGGTGTCATCTCTGTCTCGCCGGGAACCCATTGCACGCCTGAGCAGCTCGAAAAAGCCAAGACGGCGCTGGCCGGTGCCGGCACTGTGGTGGAGATTCCCGAAGAACAGGTGGACGCGCTGTCCGCCATCAGCGGTTCTGGCCCGGCCTACGCGTTCTATCTGGCCGAGGCCATGGCTGCGGCCGGCGTCGAGCTCGGACTGGACCAGGAGCTGTCCGTCATGCTGGCCCGCGAAACCGTGGCAGGCGCCGGGTTTATGCTGGCCGAACCGGGAGCGGATCCCACCGCACTTCGCGTCGCCGTCACCAGCCCGAAGGGAACCACCGAGCGGGCCATCATGGCCTTCGACGACGGCGGCATGCCCAGGATCATCGCCGACGGTGCCCGCGCCGCTGCCGCCCGCGCAGCAGAAATCACCAAGCAGCTGGGCTGAATACTACGGGCGGGCTGCGAAGCGCTCCAGCAGGTCCACGTGTCCGGACACGATCAACATATCGTGGCCGGACACTTTGGTTTCCGGCCGGGCGTAGGTGAAGTCCTCGCCCGGGGTTTTCACGCCGACAATGGTTACGCCGTACTTGGACCGGACCTTGGATTCCTCCAGGGTGAAGCCCACGGTTTCCTTGGGCGGGTACATCTTGACGATCGCGTAGTCGTCGTCGAACTCGATGAAGTCCAGCATGCGTCCGGACACCAGGTGCGCTGCACGGACCCCGGCGTCGGCCTCGGGGTAGATCACGTGGTTGGCGCCGATGCGGGTGAGGATCTTGCCGTGCGAGGGCGTGATGGCTTTGACCCACAGATGCTGGATGCCGAGGTCCACCAGGTTCACGGTGATGAGCACCGAGGACTCGATGGACGTGCCTACGCCTACTACGGCTGAGCTGAATTCCTGGGCGCCGAGCTGGCGCAGGGCGTCGATGTTGGTGGCGTCGGCCTCCACCACGTGTGTGAGGACGGGAGCCCACTTTTGGACGAGTGTGCGGTCTCGTTCGATGGCCAGGACTTCACGGCCCTGCTTGACCAGCTGCTCAGCGGTGGCGGATCCGAACCGGCCGAGGCCAATGACCAGCACTGGTGCGTTGTGTGCGGGGCGGTTGGCAGCCCCCGTGGTACTAGCCAATGATTGGCCTCTCTTCCGGATAGTGGTACAGCTGGCTGCGCTGGCGCAGGGCCAGGCCGGCGGCAAGGGTTACGGTGCCGACGCGGCCGGCAAACATCAAAGCGGTGAGGACATAAACGCCCGACGGCGGCAGCTCGGCGCTGAGGTTGGTGCTCAGTCCCACGGTGGCGAAGGCGGAAATGGATTCGAAGAGTACCCGGTCCAACGACGCTCCGCTGATGGAGAGCAGCAGGAACGCGGCCACTGATACCAGGGTGGCGCCGGCAACGATCACCGAGATGGCCACGCGCATGGTGCCTTGGGGGATGGTGCGGCCATAGACTTTCACGTCGGCGTCGCCGCGGGCTTCGGCCATGATGGCCAGGAACATGACGGCGATGGTGGTCACCTTGATGCCGCCGGCCGTGGACGCCGAGCCGCCGCCGGCGAACATCAAGGCGTCGGTGAGGAGCATGGTGGTGGATTCCATGTGGTTCTGGTCCACCAGGTTGAAGCCGCCCGACCGCGTCATCACGGACGCGAACAGCGAATGGGTGATCTTGTCGCCAAGGTCCATGGTGCCGATGGTCCGAACATTGTCCCACTCCATCAGGCCCCACAGGACCGTGCCCGCTGCCAGCAGGATGAACGAGACCTGGATGGTGAGCTTGGTGTGGAGGTTCCACTTTTTCCAATTGAGCCCGTTCTGCTGGAGCACCATCACCACAGGGAAGCCCAGGCTGCCCAGGAACACGCCCAACATCAGCGGGATGAGGATCCACAAATCGGTCTCGTACGGGACGATGCCATCGGAGTGCGGCGTGAATCCGGCGTTGTTGAACGCGGAAATCGAATAGAAGACGCCGTGCCACACGGATTGCCAGAAGCTCTCACCGAGCACCATGAAGCGGGGAATCAGGACGATGGCCAAGGCGGCCTCGATCACCACTGAGGTCACGATGACGATCCGGAGCAGGGTACCCACTTCACCGAGCCGGCCTGCGTTGTTCATGGCTTCCTGGGCGATCAGCTTGCCGCGCACGCCCAGCCGCTTGCTGACCATGAGAGCCAACAGCGAGGCCAGGGTCAAGGTGCCCAGACCACCTACGAAAATACCGATCAGGATCACCAACTGGCCGAAGAAGGTCCAGTGCGTGGCCGTGGAAACCACTGTCAACCCGGTGACGCAGACGGCGGAGACCGCCGTGAACATGGACTGGTGCAGGGGCGTGACAGTGCCTGCCGCAGAAGCAGCGGGCAAGGACAGCAGGCCGGTGAAGACCAGGATCACTACAGCGAAGACGGTCAACGCCAAGCGGGCCGGTGACGTGTTGGCAATGTTGTCGATGAAGTCGCGCACGCGGGTAAAGATCCAGAGACCTTCCCGCTCCTGCTGGTTGGTTTGCCAGTTGGCCGGGCTCGTGGACCGCGACTGGCTTTGAGACATGGCGCTCTTCCTCGGTTGAACAAGCTTTCCTGAGTAGTAAACCACTATTCCCGCGGCGTAACCGGGCAGTAGGGCCCGTCAGGCTCAGGTAGCCTGTTCTGGATGAACTCTAGGCTTGGGACAACGGCTTCCAGCATTACGCGCTCCGCACTGCCAACGACGGTGGTGTGGGACCCAGCCATGACTGCCTACAATTTTGGCCCCGGCCACCCCATGGCACCGCAGCGGCTGGAACTGACAGCGCGGCTGGCCGAGTCCCTGGGCCTGTTCGGACACCAGCATGTGGCCGTCGAGGCACCCGCTGTGGCATCCGACGTCGAACTTTTAACGGTCCACAGTGCCGGCTACGTTGAGGCCGTTCGACGCGTCAGCGAGGATCCGTCCACTCCGGAGGAGGGCCGTGGACTGGGCACGGAGGACGATCCCGCGTTCGCCGGGATGCATGAGGCCAGTGCCCGCCTTGCCGGTGGGTCGCTGCTGGCCGCTGACACCATCCTGTCGGGTCGGGCCGTCCGCGCCGTGAACTTCAGCGGCGGGATGCACCATGCTGCACGCGAGCGGGCCAGCGGCTTTTGCGTCTACAACGACGTCGCGCTGGCCGTCCAAAGGCTGCTCGACGGCGGGGTGCAAAGGATCGTCTGCATCGACGTCGATGCGCACCACGGCGATGGGACGCAGAGTATCTTCTGGAACGATCCCCGCGTCATGACCATCAGCCTCCATGAAACAGGCCTTTCGCTCTTCCCCGGCACCGGCTTTGCCAACGAAACCGGTGGCCCGGACGCGCCCGGGACCGCGGTCAATGTAGCGCTGCCCACTTTCACGGGGGACGCGGCCTGGTTGCGGGCCTTCCATGCCGTGGTCCCGCAGCTCGTGGGTGCCTTCCAGCCCGAGGTGATCGTGAGCCAACACGGCTGCGATTCCCATCGGGACGATCCCCTGACCCACCTGACCCTCAGCATCGACGGACAGCGTGAGGCGGCGTCCGCCGTCGCAAGCCTTGCCGCCCGCTATTGCGACAACCGTTGGATCGCTACGGGCGGTGGCGGCTACGACGTCACCGGTGTTGTGCCGCGCGCATGGAGCCACCTGATCGGGATGGTGACGCAACGCCCAGTGCCGCTCAGCACTCCGGTGCCCGAAGCTTGGCGGACCTATGTGCGCGAAACCTACGGCGTGTGGGCTCCGGAGTCCATGGGCGACGACGTGGACGTGTGGTGGCGATCCTGGGAGGTGGGCTACGACCCCGCGGACGAGGTGGACCGGACCATCATTGCCACACGCAAGGAAATCTTCCCCCTGTATGGCCTGGACCCCTGGTTCGACTGACGTTTGGCTCCAGAAAGCTACAGCCCGGTCCTCTCCGTCTGGAAAACCACCCCGGCGGCCCCTACCAGCCACCCGAGCAGCGAGAGCGCGAACGCGCCAATGAGGTCCGTGGAGGCCTGCCCCTTGAAGAGCCACAGCACCAGGACCAGCATGCCCATGGTCATGTAAACCATGATCGCGAAGATCACCCGCCCGGAAAGCCTCGTGGCCACGTCGGCCGGGCTGACCAACGGGCTGGGAGCTCCGGCGTCGGCATTGTCACGTTTGACCTCGGAAATGGTGAAGCCAAGAGCCGACGCCGTGAGTGAACTCAGCGACGTTGCCAGGACTCCCGCGGCGGTCACCAAGGCGCCGTTCAACTCCGGAGATTCGGCCGTTCCTGTGGGCACCCATGTCCCCACCCGCACCAGGACAGTGGTCCATACGAGGACAAACAAGGCGAGGAACACGCCGGCAATGATGTCAAAGATGCGACGCCGGAAAAATTCAGTCATGGCCATGCACCCCGTGCTTGTGGCGGCCGGGGCCTGGGAGCCCGGACGGACCGTGTCTCCGTTGTAGCATCGGCCCACCAATGGGTCAACGATTTGGTACCCGTCGCGGCAGGAAACAGGGATGCCAATTGGCGTATATGTCGCTAGGGTGGGAGGCATGGTGACTGACGACGTATTTGCCGTCATAGCTGAGGCAACCAGACGCGACATCCTGGTCTCCCTCCGCTCTGGGGATAAAGCAGTAGGCGAACTGGTGGAAGAACTGGCTGCAAGCCAGCCCACAATCTCCAAGCATCTGAAGGTGCTCCGCGAGGCTGATCTGGTCAGCATGCGCGCGCAAGGCCAGAAGCGCTTCTATGCCCTGAATCCCAAGCCGCTTGCCGGCGTCGCGAGCTGGCTTGAAACGTTCGACGTCGGAACCCCGGCTCCCGCCGTCGTCGTGCCTGCTGCTGAGGCGACCTCAGCGGCTGCCGCCACGGACGTGCCCGCCGCTGTGGCTCCCGCCGAAGCCGCCGTCGTGTCAGTCCCCAACCGCGCCGACGCCATTGGCCAGGCCGTCAAGGTCCACGCGAGTGGAACGCCCGTCTCCCTTGACCCCGCCTCCGACGACACCGTTCCCCAGCAAATCGGCCGCACCGTAGGCCGCGCTGCCACTAAGGCTGCTGACCTCCTGGCCAACCTTCCGAACCTGCCCAACCTTCCCAAGTTCGGGCGTAAGCGGTAGCGCAGCCCTACTTAACGTGATCCTCGTCACATTGTGAGTTTTTGTTTACCTTGCGTTTCCTTGTGTTTTCAACGATTTTCTACAGTTGTGTTAACTCAGCGGTGAGGGTCACATTGGCTCCGGATGGAGATCCCATCTTCCTCGATGCAACCATGAGCGGGACTGATCGTCTCGCCGCGGGTCGGCGCACTGAGGATAGGAACACGCATGGATTCAAGGCTCGAAGCTGTCCGCGACACCGTGTTGGCACGGAACCCGGGGGAGAAGGAATTCCACCAGGCCGTCACTGAGGTCTTCGAAAGCCTCGGCCCCGTGCACGATCGCCATCCTGAATTCCTTGAGGGCGCCGTCCTGGAGCGTCTTTGCGAGCCGGAGCGCCAGATCATCTTCCGCGTCCCGTGGACCGACGACGCCGGCCGCGTCCACGTGAACCGCGGCTTCCGGGTGGAGTTCAACTCCGCGCTCGGCCCCTACAAGGGCGGGCTCCGCTTCCACCCCTCGGTGTACCTGGGAATCGTGAAGTTCCTCGGCTTTGAGCAGATCTTCAAGAATGCACTCACCGGCATGCCCATCGGTGGCGGCAAGGGCGGCTCGGACTTCGACCCGCGTGGACGTTCCGATGCCGAAATCATGCGCTTCTGCCAGTCCTTCATGACCGAGCTGTACCGGCATATCGGTGAATACACCGACGTTCCCGCCGGCGACATCGGTGTGGGCGGTCGCGAGATCGGCTACCTCTTCGGCCAGTACAAGCGGATCACCAACCGCTACGAATCCGGCGTCCTGACGGGTAAGGGCATCTCCTGGGGCGGTTCCCTGGTTCGCCCCGAGGCCACCGGTTACGGAACGGTGATCTTCGCCCAGGAGATGCTCAAGACCCGCGGCCAGTCCTTCGACGGTCAGCGCGTAGTGGTCTCCGGTTCCGGCAATGTGGCCATCCATGCGATCGCCAAGGCCCAGTCCCTCGGCGCCACCGTAGTGGCCTGTTCGGATTCGGCCGGTTACATCGTGGACGAGGCGGGGATCGACGTCGCGCTTCTGAGCCGGATCAAGGAAGTGGAGCGCGGCCGCCTCACGGAGTACGCCGCGCGCCGTAATGGGGCCAGCCATGTTGTCGGCGGTTCGGTGTGGGACGTCAACGGCACCGTGGCGCTGCCGTGCGCCACCCAGAACGAGCTCGACGGCGATGCTGCCGCCAAGCTGGTCAGCAACGGTCTGATCGCGGTTGCCGAAGGTGCCAACATGCCCTCCACGCGGTCCGCGGTATCCGTGTTCCAGGAAGCCGGGATCCTCTTCGGGCCGGGCAAGGCCGCCAATGCCGGTGGTGTGGCGACGTCAGCCTTGGAGATGCAGCAGAATGCCAGCCGCGATTCCTGGTCCTTCGAGCACACCGAGCAGCGCCTCACCGAGATCATGGTGGGCATCCACGACCGTTGCGCTGCCACAGCTGATGAATACGGTGCGCCCGGGAACTACGTGGTGGGCGCCAACATCGGCGGCTTCGTTAAGGTGGCCGACGCAATGCTGGCCCAGGGCCTGATCTAGCCCCCTTACCCAACTGAGTAACAGCAACTGTCGCAATGAACGCTCATTGCGACAGTTGCTGTTACTTACATGGGTGCGGTCAGCGCTGGAGCAGCCGCACGTGGTCCGGGTTCAGGTCCGCTACCTTGCTGACGCCCAGCAGCGCCATGGTCCGGGTCATGTCCTTCTCCAGGATCTGGATGGTGCGGTCCACGCCTTCGCGTCCACCGGCCATGAGACCGTAAAGGTATGCGCGGCCGATCAGGGCAAAGTCCGCGCCCAGGGCGAGGGCTGCCACGATGTCCGCGCCGCTCATGATGCCTGTGTCCAGCATGACTGCGGCCTTGCTGTTGTCAGCCTTCAATGCCGTGGTGACCTCCGGCAGCAGGTGGAACGGGATGGGTGCGCGGTCCAATTGGCGGCCGCCGTGGTTGGACAGGATGATGCCATCCGCGCCGTGGTCCACTACCTTGCGGGCGTCTTCCACGGTCTGGATGCCCTTGACCACCAGCTTGCCCTTCCAGGTTTCGCGGAGCCAGTCCAGGTCCTCATAGGTCAGGGTGGGGTCGAACATCGAATTGATGAGGTCTGCCACGGTGCCGGTGTAACGCGAAAGCGAAGCGAAGGTCAGGGGCTCGTGCGTGAGGAAGTTGAACCACCAGGCCGGGCGGTAGGACGCATCCAGGACGGTTTTGATGGTCAGCGCCGGCGGGATGGTCATGCCGTTGCGGACATCGCGAAGGCGGGCGCCGGCAACCGCAGTGTCCACGGTGACCATGAGGGTGTCGTTGCCGGCTTTCGCTGCGCGTTCGATCAGTTCCAGGGAGCGGTCGCGGTCCGTCCACAAGTACAGCTGGAACCAGTTGCGGCCGTTCGGTGCAGCCGTGGCAACGTCTTCGATGGACGCAGTGCCCATGGTGGACAGGGTGTAGGGAATACCTGCGGCTTCAGCGGCCTGCGAGCCGGCGTACTCGCCCTCGGACTGCATCATGCGCGTGAATCCTGTGGGAGCGATGCCGAACGGCAGGCGTGATTCCTTGCCCAGGATGTCGGTGCGGAGATCGATCCTGGAGACATCGCGCAGTATGCCGGGACGGAACTCGATGTCCTGGAAGGCCTGGCGGGCGCGGCGGAGGGTGATCTCTTCTTCGGCGGCACCGTCGGTGTAGTCGAAGGGCGCCTGCGGGGTGCGGCGCTTGGCGATGTCCCGCAGTTCCCAAATGGTGCTGGCGCGCTTGAGTCGGGCAGTCTTGCTGAATTCGGGCTTCTTGAACTGCATGAGCGGAGCCAGGTCGGAAACCTTGGGGACGCGGCGCTTCAGTGCCGGCGGAAGCACGACGGCGGAACGCGGCTGGGGCGGACGTGTCACGTTTTCGTCGCTCCCGGCGTTGGCGGGCGCGGCCGTGATTTTGGGATCGAGGGTGTCGGTCATGCGGTTCTCCCTTGAATTCTGTGGTCTTACCACTGTGGTCTAACCACACTGTAATCCATGTGGTTGGACCACATCAACTAGTATTCCGTTATGCGTACCCACGAGTTGGTCCTGCAATGGATCGAGAAGCAGCTGTCCGATGGAGACCTTGCCCTCGGCGGCAGGCTTCCGGGTGAACGCGCCATGGCCGAGCAATTGAAGGTTTCCCGGACCTCCGTGCGCGAGGCAGTCCGCATCCTCGAGGCGATGGGCGTGGTCCGTGCCGGCGTGGGGTCCGGAAAGGATGCCGGGACCGTGGTCATCGCCGAGCCGGGCTCCGCGCTGGGTTCCACCCTCCGGCTGCACGTGGCCACGCGCCATCTTCCCGTGGCGGACATCGTGGAGACCCGCGTCCTGCTGGAATCGTGGGCGGCTGAACGGGCTCAGGTGGGGGTGCCGGAGCTGGAGGAGGCCGCGGAGCTGCTGGACCAGATGGACGCTGCCCCGGACATCGATACATTCCTTGCCTTGGACGCCCGCTTCCATGTGGCGCTCGCGCAGGCTGCCGGCAATGCCGTGGTCAGCGCCATGATGGCCTCGCTCCGGGGCGCGATCGAGAACTATGCAGGTGAGCTGACCGGCAACCTTCCCGACTGGAACGCGACGTCCGCAAGGCTCCGGGCCGAGCACCGCGCCATCCTTAACGCTGTGAACAATCACGACGGCGGCAAGGCGGCCGAGCTGGTGGCCGCCCACATCCAGGGTTTCTACAAAGAAGCCGGAGTGGGCGCAAATTCCTCATCCAGGTGACACTCAAGGCCAATGTCCGCGCGTGACATGGGCACTAAGTGTCAGCTTGCGGGCTTGAGTGCGGGCGCTGCGGTGCTCTTGCGGATTTCCACCCTGGGCGAGAACTCGTCCTGTGCCTGGGTGGTGGCTTCGCCGGCTTGCTGGATCTGTTCGCGCATTCTCCGCCAAGCGAGGCTTCCGAGCTCGTTGATGGGCACGGCAGCAGTGGTCAGCGGGGGAGTGGTGTATTTGGCGAAGGGGATGTCATCGAAGCCTGTCACGGAGATGTCCTCCGGAACCCGCACCCCGCGCTCATGCAGGCCGCTGAGCAGCCCCATGGCGACGAGGTCGTTGAATGCCAGGATTCCGGTGGCACCACTGGCAATGATGGCCTCCGTGGACTCATGGCCGGAATCGAAGTTGGATCCACCGTGGAGCATCTGCAGTTCGATCTCCGGATGCTCGGCGCGGAACTGGTCCAGGCCCACCAGGCGTTGGCGGTTGGAAGCGCTGTGCTCGGGGCCGGACAGGAACACGAGGCGGCGGTGTCCCAGGGAGACCAGATGCTGCGCCAGTTCCTGGATGCCCTGCCCGTAGTCAACGCTCAGGCTCGGAGTGTTGGTGGCGATGGTGGTGCGGTTGATGAGCACCAGTGGGTGCAGGGTGGGCGCCAGCTCTTCAAGTTCGGCGTCGGCCATGCGGGGTGCGCAAAGGACCACGCCATCGCAGCGGCGCCGGGCTTCGCCGGCCAGGATGGCTTCCTCGCTGGTGACTTCGGAGGAGTCGGCAATCAGGACGCGGTAACCATCCTGTGCGGCGGCGATACTGAGTCCGCGGAGGATGGCCTGGAAGGTGGGGTTGGCCAGATCCGGAACCACGATGCCGATGGTGTCCGTCTTTCCCAGTGCAAGGCTGCGCCCCACCGGGTTGGGCTGGTACTTCAATTCCGCTGCGGCTGTCCGAACCCGCGCCGCGATTCCGGGATCCACTGCGGCGTTACCGTTCATGACGCGTGAAACGGTGGCGTGAGAGACGCCGGCCTTCTCCGCGACATCAGCTATCCCGACGCGCCTGTTGGTGTTCCTGCGTGCCATGTGGCCCCTTCCCATTGGTCGTCTCCCGAATGCGCCGTCGTTGGAGCAGTGGTTGACGTGACCACCAGAGTCTTGATACAAAGCTTATAACGCTCTGAGAAAACGCTTTCTCATGATTCTTCCCATACGAAGCCGGGCCGTCAAGCGGTTCACTCCTGCCTTTTGAAAGGGGCATCCCTCATGGCAAACATGGTCACCGTCGACTCAGCCGAGACCCAGACCGAAACGGCCGCACCCACTGCCCGGACTGAAGGCCACCACCGGACACGCATCGCCCTCATCGGCACCGGTGGCCGCTCGGAAATGTATATCCGGGCCATCTATGGGCAGCACTCGGACGTTGCGGAACTTATTGCGCTCTCCGACGTCAACCCGGGCCGGGTGGACTTCTACCAGGAGCTCATCAAGGAGCTTGGCGGAACAGAACCCGTTGCATCCTTTGAGCCGGGCCAGCTCACCAGCTTCATCCAGTCCAACGACATCGAGCGCGTCATCGTCACGACGCCCGACTACACCCACGCGGACTACATCGTTGAGGCGCTCGAGGCGGGTGCCGACGTCGTGGTTGAAAAGCCGCTGACGATTGACGTTGACGGATGCCGCCGTATTACGGAAGCGGTGGCGAAGACCGGCAAGAACGTGGTGGTGACGTTCAACTACCGCTACTCGCCGCGCAACACGGCACTGAAGGAAGTCATCAAGAACGGCGTGATCGGCAAGGTCACCTCCATCGACTTCAGCTGGGTCCTGGACACCGTTCACGGCGCGGACTACTTCCGCCGCTGGCACCGTGAAAAGAAAAACTCCGGCGGCCTGCTCATCCACAAGGCCTCCCACCACTTCGACCTTGTTAACTGGTGGATCAACGATGTTCCGGAGCGCGTTTTTGCCTCCGGTGGCCTGCGCTTTTACGGCGACAAAAACGCAGCAGAGCGCGGCTTGGGAGCACGTCCGGAGCGCGGCACCGTAGATGGCCTTGAGCACGATCCCTTCCGCCTGGACATGCGCGACGACGAGCGCCTGAAGGCCCTGTACTACGACAACGAAAAGTTCGACGGCTACATCCGTGACCAGGACGTCTTCACCGAGGGCATCACCATCGAGGACAACCTGGCCCTCGTGGTGGACTACCAGGGCGGCCCGACGCTGAGCTACTCGCTTAACGCCCACAGCCCGTGGGAAGGCTACCGCGTCACCGTCAACGGCACCGAAGGCCGGGCTGAACTCGAAGTGGTGGAACGCGCCGCCGTCGAGTCCAGCACCGACAAGAAGACCGTGGTGGACCCGAGCGCCACTCCCATCGAGGAAGAGGATGCCGTACGCCGCAACGGTGAGCGCCTGGTGGTCCAGCGCCACTGGGAAGCTGCCTACGAAGTTCCGATCGTCAACGGTGAGGGCGGCCACGGCGGCGGCGACAACCTGCTGCTCTCGGACCTTTTCAATGGTCCCGGCATTGATCCACTGGGCCGTCCGTCCGGCTACATCGACGGACTCCGTTCCGTGTCGGTGGGCATTGCCGGCAACCAGTCCCTGGACACCGGCCAGCCCGTTCGTATCAGCGAACTGGGACTCGGCGCCGACCTCAGCCGCAGCCAGGCCTGACCGGTTCACTACCAATCAAGGACAAGACCATGAGCAGGATTTTCGTTACCGGAGGTTCCGGCCGCCTGGGACGCAGCGTTGTGGCTGGACTGGCAGACGCCGGCCACAAGGTGATCTCGGTGGACCGGGACGCCATCCCCGCGGAGCAACTGCCCGCCGGAGCCGAGCAGTACACCGCTGATCTTTTGGCACCGGGGGAAGCGGAGCGGCTCATCCGCGAAACAGCGCCCGACGCCGTCATCCACCTCGCTGCTATTGCCGTACCTTTCAGCGCACCCGAGGACGTCATTTTCAGCACGAACACCCGTCTCGCCTACGCGGTGGTCAGTGCCGCTACCGAAGCGGGCGTCCCGAAGATCGTGACGGCGTCCAGCCCCACCGCCCTGGGTTATGGCTCACCGGCAGGGTGGCTGCCGCCGTCGTTCCCTCTGGACGAGCAGACACCGCCCAAGCCGTGGAACGCCTACGCGTTGTCCAAGCTGATCGCCGAGCAGACCGTGCAGATGTTCGCCGCAGCACAGGGCGACAAGATCCGGTACGCGGCATTCCGCCCGTGCTACGTCCTGTCCCCGGAGGAATGGGAAGGCGCCCTGACGCAACAGGGGCACACCATCCGGCAGCGCCTGGACGATCCCGCATTGTCCGCACCGGCCTTGTTCAACTATGTGGACGCACGGGATGTGGCTGACTTCCTGGACGTGCTTTTGCAGAAGATGGACAGCATCCCCAACGGCCAGGTCTTCTTTGTTGGCGCCAAGGATGCCTTGGCTACCGCGCCCCTGGCGGAATTGTTCCCGCGATTCCTGCCTGGCAGCGGACCGCTCACTGAACACCTGACCGGCACCAGCCCGGCGTTCTCCATCGACAAAGCCCGCGAGCTCCTCGGCTGGGAACCCAAGCGTTCGTGGCGCACCGAACTCACCCCGCCGTACGAAGGCGCGGACACTGCGTCTGACCACCAGAACGCCGCAGCACTCAACCCCGCAGCACTCAATGACGAGAACCACGCCGGACTGGTCCCGGCGGGAGCAACCAAGGAGACCCCATGAAATTCGACGGCGTACTGTTCTTCCCCGTCACTCCCTTTGCTGAAGACGGCACCGTAGATGTGGCGTTGCTGAAGGAGCACATCACCTCCCGCCTGCCGTTCGGTCCCGGCGGTGTCTTCCCCGCCTGCGGCACTGGCGAATTCCATGCCCTGTCCATCGATGAG
This sequence comes from Paenarthrobacter sp. OM7, assembly GCF_029873575.1. Classification (NCBI taxonomy): domain Bacteria; kingdom Bacillati; phylum Actinomycetota; class Actinomycetes; order Micrococcales; family Micrococcaceae; genus Paenarthrobacter; species Paenarthrobacter sp. OM7. The sequence goes on along the minus strand of NZ_CP123579.1, from coordinate 3,636,309 downwards.
ATCCGCACCGTGGTGACCGCCGCCGTCGAGGCTGTTGCTGGAGCAGTTCCCGTGGTCTCCGGTGCCGGTGGACCGTTGGGTCACGCCATCGCGGCAGCCAAAGTGGCCGAGGAAGCCGGCGCGGATGCCCTCCTGGTGCTCCCGCCCTACCTCGTCACAGGTCCCACGGACGGTGTAGTGGCCTACGTCGAGGCGATCGCCGCCGCGAGCAGCCTGCCCGTGATCGTGTACCACCGCGGTACGGCCAAGTTCACCGCCGAGGCCATCACGCACCTCACCGCCAACCCGAAGGTTGTTGGCTTCAAGGACGGAATCGGCGACGTCGGCCTGGCCCAGGAAATCGTCTCCGCGATCAACGCCAGCGGCCGCACCGACTTCGCCCTGTTCAACGGCCTGCTGACCGCAGAGCTGACCCAGGGTGCCTACCGTGGCCTCGGCATTCCGCTCTACTCCTCGGCAGCGTTCGCGATGGCCCCCGAAATCGCCAAGGCCTACTACGACGCCTACGTCTCCGGTGATGAAGAGCGCCGCCATGCTCTGCTCGAAGGCTTCTACGCCCCGCTGGTCCGGCTCCGCGACCAGACCCCGGGCTTTGGCGTTTCCCTCATCAAAGCAGGCCTGCGCCTGGCCGGGCTGCCTGTTGGCCCGGTCCGTCCTCCGCTGGTGGACCCCAGTGAAGAGCAATTGCTGGAGCTCAAGTCCATCCTGGCCAAGGGCCACGAGCTGGCCGGCAGCTGATGACGGCCCGCATCACGGGCCTCACCACCCGGCTGATCACGGTTCCGCTGCTGCGCAGCTGGGGCGCCGAGGCACCCGAGAACCATGTGATCGTTACAGAGCTGACCACGGACGACGGCGGCAGGGGCCACGGTTTCTCATGGACACCCACCATTGGTCCCCAGGCGGTCAAAGCCCTCTTGGATTACGACATTGCAGCGTTCATCCTTGGCCTCGAAGCCAACCCGGAGATGGTGTGGGACCAACTCTGGCAGCGGCTGCATGAGGCCGGTGGGGGAGGCCTCACCACCATCGCGATGGCCGGCGTGGACCTGGCCCTGTGGGACCTGAAAGCACGGCAGGCGGGCACCTCGGTCACAGGACTGTTGGGCCAACGCCGGGAATCGGTGGAGGTTTATGGCTCCGGAGTGAACCTCCATTACACCCTGGAGCAGCTCGTGGAGCAGGCGCAGCGATGGGTCGCTGCCGGGCATCACGCCGTGAAGATCAAGGTGGGCAAGCCCGAACTCCGTGAAGATGCTGAACGCGTTGCCGCTGTCCGGCAGGTCATCGGCCCGGACCGGTTGCTCATGATTGACGCCAACCAGCGTTGGGACCTGGCCCATACCTTCCGTGCTTTGGACGTCTTGGGGGAGTACGGACTGGAATGGCTGGAAGAACCGATCCGGGCCGACGATCTCTGGGCTTACCGGCGTTTGCGCAAGCACTCTCCGGTACCCATTGCCTTGGGGGAAAACGTCCACACCATCTACCGTTTCCGCGACTTCATCGAAGCCGAAGCCGTGGACATCATCCAGCCCAACATCGTCCGGGTGGGCGGCATTACGCCGTTCCGCAGGATCGTTGAGCTGGCCCGGGCCAACAGCATCAGGGTGGCGCCGCACCTGCTTCCGGAGCTCTCCGGGCAGCTGGCGCTCACCCTTGCCGAAACCGTAAGCGTGGAGGACGTGGAAGACGCGTCCTTCGAACAACTCGGAATACTGGCCGGGCCTTCGCCGGTACGGATCAACAACAGCAAGGGCCAGAGCACACTGAGCAGCACAGGCCGCCCCGGACTGGGCTTTGACTTCGCCGGAGCGCCCGCACCGCCGCTGCCCGCATCTGAGAGCGCCGCATCTGAGACCGCCGCCCCTGAGAGTAAAGGAAACCGCATTGAGTACAGCAACTCTTGACCTGACAGCCATCACCGCCGCAGCCACGGCAGCAGCAAAGGTGACCGCAGCAGCAACCGATGCCGAGCGCGCGGCCTGGCTGACCGCCGTCGCCGACGCCCTGGACGCCAACGTCACCGAACTGGTGGCCATCGCCGATTCCGAGACGAGCCTGGGCGCCGTCCGGCTTACCGGGGAGGTGGCCAGGACCAGTGGCCAGCTGAGGCTGTTTGCCAAGGTCATCACCGAGGGGTCCTACCTCGAAGCCGTGATCGACCACGCCGACCCGGCCTCCACACCGCCGAAGCCCGACCTGCGCCGCATCCTGCGTCCGATCGGTCCGGTAGCTGTGTTCTCGGCGTCGAACTTCCCGTTCGCTTTCTCCGTGGCCGGTGGAGACACCGCGTCGGCACTGGCAGTGGGTTGCCCGGTGGTCGTCAAGGCGCACTCGGGCCACATCCGTCTCTCCGAGCGGACCGCCGAGATTGTCACCGAGGCACTGGCCAAGGCCGGCGCGCCGGAAGGGATCTTCGCCCTGGTCAGCGGCCGCGAGGCGGGCACCGCCTTGGTCCAGGACCCCGCCATCAAAGCCGTTGGCTTCACCGGCTCCATTCCCGGCGGGCGCGCACTGTTTGATCTCGCGGCCTCCCGTCCGGAGCCGATCCCGTTCTACGGTGAGCTCGGCAGCCTGAACCCCGTGGTCATCACTGCGGAGGCCTTGGCCGAGCGTGGCCGGCAGCTCGCCGCAGGCCTTGCCGGTTCATTCACGATGGGCGCGGGCCAGTTCTGCACCAAGCCGGGACTCGTGTTCATCCCGGCCGGTACTGACTTCGCCTCGCACCTGGCCGAGGCCAGCAAGGACAAGCCCACCGCTGCCATGCTCACCGAGCGCATCGCCGAGGCCTACCCGGACGGACTCCGTAACGTCGCAGACCAGCCGGGTGTCGCCGTGGTCAGTGGCACCGTGCAGCAGGACAGCCTGGCCGACGGCGCCGCACCAGTGGTGTTCTCCACCAGTGCAGCCAACGTGCTGGAGCGCCCCGAGGAGCTTTTGGAGGAGTGCTTCGGCCCCACCACGCTGCTTATCGAGTACGCCAACCAGGAGGAACTGTCCGCGGCCCTGGCCAAGGTTCCGGGCAGCCTCACGGGCACGGTGCACGCGGAACCGGGTGAAGACGTCTCCGCACTTGTGGAGCAGCTCAGCGGTTTGGCTGGCAGGGTCCTGTTCGACGGCTGGCCCACAGGTGTTGCCGTGAACTGGGCCCAGCAGCACGGCGGCCCGTACCCGGCCACCACATCGCTGTTCACTTCCGTAGGGGCTACCGCTGTACGCCGCTTCCAGCGTCCGGTGGCCTACCAGGATGCTCCGGAGACCGTCCTGCACCCGGCCCTGCGCGACGCCAACCCCCTGGGCATCCCCCGGCGTGTGGACGGAGTGCTGACGCTCAGCTAAACCACCACTTGGGTCACGGGAGACGAAAGGGGCGGGATCACCACATGGGTGATCCCGCCCCTTTTGTGTGAGGTGTCAGGCGTTACGGGCGCAGCGTCAGCGGACGACGGCGGCCGTCCACGTCGGTGGTCGGCCACCGGTCGTCGGTGGTCAGGACGCGCACGCCGGAATCCGTGAGCAGGACAGTGTCCTCGATCTTTACGCCGGGCCCGGACGGGTTCCACGTGAAGGGCTGGTTGAGCACCACCGTATCCGTGGCCTCTGAAGTGACCCGGGGATCGCGGCCTGCATAACCGGCCGGCCCGCCCTGGTGATGCAGCGTCCACTGATCTTCGCCGAAGCCATGCCGCGCGTAAGCCAGCTTGATCTCGGCGAAGATCCCATTGAGCCGGGCTCCGGGGACCGTGGCACGGAAGATGTCGGCCTCCACGGCGGCAATCCGGGCCTCGGCGTCGAGCTCCTGGGGCGTACCGGCGTCGAACGCTACCCACCGGGTCACGTTGGCAACCAAGCCATTTCGGCGGGCGCACACCACCGCCATGGCGCGCCGTCCAATGGGGGAGTGCGTAGCCAGCGGATGGCGGAAGTCGCTGCGGGAAGCACCGTTGCAGAGCAGGACCAGCGGCTCGGCGCCCACCGCCACAATCCGCGCGGCCAGGTCCGAGACGAGCTGGAACTCCGTAGTCTCCGGGGTTGCCGCGGTGAGGACATCCGTCATGGCAGCGGCGGCATCAGCGGACAGCCCGGCATAGCGGGCAGCCTCGGCCGGGAGCATTTCCTGGCGGGCCGCACGCAGTTCTGCGGTGACGGCTGCTTCCACCAAAGGGTCACCATCAACGGCAAGGCCAGCCGCCGCCGCATGCAGTTGACCGTGCCACGGCACGGTGTGAAGGCTGACGCCGTCGGGCAATTCCTCGGCAGCGATGCGCCCGGCCTCGTTGTTGAACGTCACCAGGTGGTCGCCGTCGCGGTCCACCAGGAGGGCTGCGATGGGGTCGCCGGCCAGGCTGATGTGGACACGGCTCCCATCCAGGTACCAGGTGAGCGCTGTGTTGGTCGTCAGAAGGAGCGAGTCGCGGCCTGCGGCGTCCAGGATATCCAGCACACGCCGGCGCTTCACTGCGCGGTCTGCGGCGTTGCCGGGTGCCGTGCGGGCTATGGCGCCCGCCGGCGTCGATGCCGGTGTTGGTGCCTGGCCGGTGAACGGCGGCGTGGATTGAGTGGGCGTGGTCATGCCGGTTCCCCCAAAGGTGAGATGAGTTGTTCAATGTCTTGTGTTGCCAGGAAGCCGTCCGTGACGAGCACGGTGACCGTCCGGTGGACCGGGTTGCCGGGCGCGGTGGTCACCGGGGCGTCCCAGGCCAAGGAAAGTCCGACGCCGGGATAGCCCGAGTGCCGCACGAACCACGGGTCCGGTGCCTGCGGTGAGGCAAGGAACACCAGCGTTGCCGGGTGCCCCAGTCCAGGGTCGCCGGTGACGCGCGCGGCGCTGGCCGTTCCGGCGTCGAAGGTTCCCGACCATGCCAACCACGGCGCCGTGGTGCCGTGAACAGCGTCCTCGCCGCGCGAATCGGGGGTCCAGATGGTGGCATCGCTGACTTTCGGCAGCCGCCAGAAGAAGCCTCCATAACCACCCTGTGGCCGCCCGTTGGAACCCGGGCTGCCCAGCTGCACCGGACGTCCCGTGGCGGGTTCCAGCGTGAAGTCGAGCGTCAGTTTCCACGCTGAAAGCCCGAAGGCGGCCCAGCGCCATTCGCGCTGTTCGCGGAGTATTGGTGATCCGTCTGGACCGAGCCAGCTCAACTGTTCGCGCCGATGTCCTTCATCGTGGTCCGCGGAGTCTGTGACGATACGGCCGTGGTCGTTCAGCCAGACGTAGGCGCCGGCGTCCCTGGTGTAGGTGCGCCCGCCCCAGAAGTTGATGCCGTCCACGTCCTGGATGGCGACGCCCGCGCCCAGATGCCACACGTGGTCTTCCGGGACGTGATCCGTCACCACGGTCCCCGCAAGTGTTCGAACGGGGTGCAGGTAAGGACGGGGTGACGACGTGGGGCGGATGCTGTTTCCGTCCTGGAGCATTGCGACGGGCGTGTCATTGACGCGGAATTCGGCCAGGTTTGAGGGGACGGCCCCAGAGCCGGCATCGGATTCCGTCCACGGCGCTCCGAGCTCAGCAAAGGTGGCTTGCCCCAACGCTGCCCGGCGAATCAACGATTCGATGCCGCGCACCACGGGGTGGGCGTCGTCGCCCTCGCCTTCCCACGTGACGTAGTCCGGGTGGATCAGCCGGGGAGCCTCTGCCGTGCGGATCGCCTCGAGCACCGACACATACGCGCCGACGCCACTGAGGGGGCTGAGGAGATCCTCCTCGCTGCTGGCGGACAGCAGGTTCTCCAGCAGGTCGGTCCGTCCGAAGGTCTCGCTCCGGACACCATGGGGCGTGGTGATCTCAACCCGGTCCTCTGTATAGAAGAGCGTCAGCTGCCCCAACGTGCCGTAGATGGTGACTGCGGGCGCCGACTGCACCGGTGCGCACAACGTCAGTGCACACGTCAGCACAGGGCCTCGCATCAGCACAGGTCCTCCCGGCAATCCAGGGCGGCTGGTGGTTCGGACCCTCACCACTGAAGTGTCGTCGCTCTCGGTGTCATTGGCCCGGTAGAGGTCCGTCTCCACAGAGGCAACGTCGGAGACCGTTCGTGCCCCGGCAAGCCGCAGTCCCGTCGCCACAGCGTGTGCCAGGGCGTTGGTGACCACGCCGTCCACCACGTCTGTCCCGTTCAGGCTGCGCTTGCCGGCCCAGCGGGAACGCTTGAAGTAGGACCGGGTCCTCAGCCACAAACCTGTTGCGCTGAGGCCCCGGACCTCACCAATTTCCCCCGCCGCCACCAGTTCTTCAATGGCGGGAAGGGCTTCGGAGCCAAGGCTTTGGAACCCCACCTGCACCAAGCGGCCGGCGCTCGCGGCCGCTGCCATGACTTCTTGGTACTGCTCCATGGAAGCCACCGGGGGCTTTTCCAGGTACACGTCGGCGCCGGCCTCGAGTGCAGCCATGGCCAGGGGCGCATGCGTTTGGATCGGCGTGGAAATGATCACGACATCCGGCTCGACTCCCGCCGCCAACAGCGCATCGAGGGAAGGGAAGACCTCAACTCCGGGGCCAAGTTTTCCGTCGGCGGGAGGACGCGGATCGGCGACGGCCACCAGGTCCAATGCACCGGCAGCAGCCAGCCGATCCAGGTTGTCGAGGTGCCGTTCGCCGAAACCGTGTACACCCACCAGTGCGACACGGGGGAGCCGGGAGTGAACCTCCGCAGCGGAGACTGTCAGGGGCTGGGTCATGAGGCTGTCCTAGTGGGGTCAGGTGCGGGGGAACTGCCGGATGGGGTCGGTTTCAGGGCGGCGGCAAGGAAGGCTGCGGCCTCGTCCTGCATGGCCTGGGTGAAGACGTGGGGTTCCTGCCAAAGACTGCCGGTGTACCGGGAGGGCAGGTTCTCCACCAGGTGTTGGTGGGCATCGCGCATTCCTTGTTCAGGGAAAAGCTGGTCAGCCATGCCGTATTGGACCAGGATCTTGGCGGTGGAGCGCGTGGCCAGGTCCGGCCAGTCACCCAGCTTGGCTAGACCGGGGGAGTGCAGCAGCCACGAGTGGGCATCCAGGTACGCCGGCAGCAGCGAGCCAAAGGTGGTCATCATGCACGTCACCACATAGCTGCGGATCAGGGGACTCAAGGCAGCGAGCACCATGGCACGCCCGCCTCCGCCAGAGAAGCCGAGGCAGCCGAGTCGTCCGGGATCCACCCCCGGGAGCGTCGCGAGGATGCCCAGCGCGGCAAGGTCGTCATGCGCCACGGTTCCGGCGATACTGCTGCCGAGCAGGGTTGCGGCTTTGGCCACGGTTTCCTCGTGGGCGGCTGCGGCCGCGTTGTATTGTTCCGCTGCGGAAGGTTCGACGCCGGACTCCCGCCAAAGTGCCCGCTGCCCGTTAACGGCGGTGGCGGTCCGCCAAGGCAGGGTGTCAAGGCCAAAGCCCCGGCTTCCCCACATGAAAGTGTCGTGGGCCAGCACTGCGAAGCCCTGCTGCGCCATCCAGGTGGCGAGAGCACGGCCGTCATAGAGTTTCGTTCGCACCTCGGCCGGGAGGGAGTTATCCGGAAGGGACACGAGCCGTTCCGCGCCGTAGGCCTTGACTCCGCCATGGCAGTGCAGGGCGAGTACGCCGGGCAGGGGGCCGGTTTCCCCGGCGGGCCGGACGAACCAAGCCGCTGTCCTCGGCCCAAAGCCCAACTGCCATGACAAGTGGGAGGTGGTGACGTCGTCGTGCACTGTCTCGGAGTGCACCGTGTACTCAAGGTCCGGTGTTACGGAAGGGACGCCAAGTGTGTCGGCCAGTTCCTGGGCGGCCGGAGAAGCCGCGTTGAAGCGATGGCGGACGGCGTAGTCCGGCCAGTCTTCGTAGCGCGTCAATGCGCTGGGGCGGACGGGCGTATCTTCCATGTCAGCCGCGCTCATGGCAGTGGCAGTCGGTGGGGAACAATGATGTCCTGCCTTTTCGATGCGTCAAGGTGTGCGGGGGCGCACGCCGGACCTCTTCAGCGTGGGGAAATCGGATGGGGCGGCTTCGTCAGAAAACGCTTTCTCAAAAATTAGCAAAAGGCTGTACATGGGTCAAGAAAACGTTTACTTTGGTACGGAGCCGCTGAAGCCCGGGAGTTGCATCCCGGTCCTTCAAGGGGAAGGGCCGGAGCGTCGGCGTCCCGGAAGGCAAGCACCAACCAGACTCGAAGTCCGTGGATGGCCACGATGACCAAAGGAGACCACATGGCCGCTGTACTGCACACGGGGACGCCGCAAGGCGTTCGCGGGCCGGCGAGGGGGAAGCGATGAGCGCCATAGGCGAACTCTCAACGATGACCCGCCGCAAGGGCCCCATGACCAAGGAAGAGAAGAAGGCGAACGGCCGCGACAACAAGGCCGCGTACATCTTCCTTTCGCCGTGGTTGGTGGGTTTGGTGGCCATCACTGTTGGCCCCATGTTGATGTCGTTGTACTTGTCCTTCACGGACTACAACCTTCTGCAGCCGCCTGAATGGGTGGGCCTGGATAACTTCGTCCGCATGTTCGGCGATGCCCGGCTTCACAACTCGCTGGGTGTGACCTTTACGTACGTGCTGGTGGGTGTTCCGCTGCAGTTGGCGGTGGCGCTGATCATTGCACTGGTCCTGGACAAGGGTCTCCGCGGGCTTCCGTTCTACCGGTCCATCTTCTACTTGCCCTCCCTGCTGGGCGGCTCCGTTGCCGTTGCCATCCTGTGGAAGCAGATCTTCGGCACCACCGGCCTGGTCAACCAGGTGCTGGCGATGGCAGGCATCCAAGGCCCCGGTTGGATCTCCGACCCCAACACCGCCCTCGGCTCCATCATCCTGCTGCACGTCTGGACCTTCGGCAGCCCCATGATCATCTTCCTGGCCGGCCTGCGACAGATCCCCGTGATGTATTACGAGGCGGCCGAAGTTGATGGTGCCACCACGTTGCAGAAGTTCTGGCGGATCACCCTGCCGATGCTGAGCCCCATCATCTTCTTCAACCTGGTGCTGCAGATCATCGGTTCGTTCCAGTCGTTCACCCAGGCGTTCATCGTCTCCGGCGGCAACGGCGGCCCGTCCGACTCCACCATGTTCTTCACCCTTTACCTGTACCAAAAGGGCTTCGGCCAGTTCGATATGGGTTACGCCTCAGCGATGGCCTGGTTCTTGCTGGTCATCATCGGTGTCTTTACTGCCATCAACTTCATCGCTTCAAAGTATTGGGTGTTCTACGATGACTAAACTCCAGACCCTCCCCGCAGCTTCATCCGACGACGCCAAAGCCGGCAAGCCCGGAAAAAGCCCGCGCCGCCGCGAATCCCGTGGCAGCCTCGCCTTCAGCCGCAGCGCCCGCATCAAAGGCCTGATCAAGCACGCCATCCTGATCGTCGTGGGTGGTGTGATGATCTACCCGCTGCTGTGGATGGTGGTTTCCTCCTTGCGGCCCAACGATCTGATTTTCCGCGAACCCGGCCTCTGGCTGGAAAACCTGGAAATGAGCAACTACACCGATGGCTGGTCCGCGCTGACGCACCCGTTCGGGCACTACATGGTCAACTCGGCAATCGTGGTCCTGGGTTCCATCCTGGGCAACCTGATCTCCTGCTCCATGGCGGCGTACGCTTTCGCCCGGCTGCAGTTCAGCGGCAAGAAGATCTTCTTCGGCATCATGCTGCTGACCATCATGCTCCCGTTCCACGTGGTGATTGTGCCCCAGTACATCCTCTTCTCGCAGATCGGCTGGGTGAACACCTTCTGGCCGCTGATCGTGCCCAAGCTCCTGGCCACGGACGCGTTCTTCGTGTTCCTTATGGTCCAGTTCATCCGCGGTATTCCGAAGGACCTCGACGAAGCAGCGCGCATCGACGGCGCCGGCCACCCCAGGATCTTCCTCCGCGTGATCCTGCCACTGATGGTCCCGGCCCTGGCCACCACCACCATCTTTACGTTCATCTGGACGTGGAACGACTTCTTCGGAGCCCTCATCTACCTGACGGACCCGGACATGTTTACCGTCCCTGTGGCCCTCAGGGCCTTCGTTGACTCGCAGTCGGCCACCAGTTGGGGATCGCTCTTCGCGATGTCCATTGTGTCCCTGCTCCCCGTGTTCCTCGTCTTCCTGTTCGGCCAGCGGTTCCTCATCAAGGGCATCGCCACCACCGGCATCAAATAGGCCAGGAGCAGCGCCTGAAGGGGGCGGCGGTTGCCGCCCCCCTTGTGGTGGGTGCCGCCCGGGTCAGGGGTCCACGGCGGTGCGTACCGCCGTCGTCATGCGCACCGGCGATGCTGGGTACCGGCGTCGCGCCCTTCAACCCCTAAGACAAGTTTGCATCTTGTAATACAAGATTGTGACTTGTATCATAATTCTCAGCAAGAAAACGCTTTCCCAATCGCATCAGGATCAATGAAGATCGGAGACAACAGTGCCGGTACATCCCAAAGGTGAGGCAGTCGCCCCCGGAGCAGGGGCAACAGCTTCGGCTCCCACAGCCCAGGCCCCCACGGCCCAGCGCAGGAAGCGCAGAGTTCGCGCCTCAGCGCTGGTCGCTGCCACCGCAGCAGCCGTCCTCGCCCTCACCGCTTGCGGCGGCGGCGGAGGATCGGACGCCAAGAGTGCCGACGGCAAGGTGGAGCTGCGCTTCGCTTGGTGGGGCGGTGACAAGCGGGCCCAGGTAACCCAGGCGGCCATCGCAGCCTTCGAAGCGGAGAACCCCAACATCAAGATCAAGCCCGAGTACGGCGACTGGAGCGGCTACTGGGACAAGCTGGCCACCCAGGTGGCAGCCAACGATGCTCCCGACATCATCCAGATGGACGAGAAGTACATCACCGAGTACTCCACCCGCGGTGCCCTGTTGGACCTCTCCAAGTACCAGATCGATACCTCCAAGCTCGATGAAGCCGCGCTGGAAGCCGGCAAGGGCGAGAAGGGCCTGACCGGCATCGCTGCAGGCATCAACGCCGCGACTATCCTGGCCAACCCGGCAGTCTTCCAGGCAGCGGGCGTCGCCATTCCGGACGACAAGACCTGGACCTGGGAAGACTTCGAGCGCGTTGCCGCCGAGGTCACCGCCAAGTCGCCCAAGGGCACCTACGGCGCCGCCGCTTACGGCACGGATGAAGCTTCCCTCGGAGTATGGCTCCGCCAGAACGGCAAGTCCCTCTACACGGAGGACGGCAAGCTGGGCTTTGAGCCTTCGGACATCGCCGAATGGTGGGGCTTCCTGAAGGAACTCAGCGAGAAGAAGGCTGTTCCGTCGGCATCTGAGGTTGTTGAAGCCGAAGCCGCTCCGCTGGACCAGAGTGGCCTGGCTACCGGCAAAAACGGCCTGGCTTTCTGGTGGTCCAACCAGCTCCCGGCACTCGAGAAGGCTGCCGGCGGCGAACTCCAGATCCTGCGTTTCCCGTCCAAAACGGGCAAGGCGGAAGACGCCAAGCTCTGGTACAAGGCTTCCCAGTTCTGGTCCGCATCATCGCGCACCAAGCACCCGGAAGAGACTGCCAAGTTCATCGACTTCCTGACCAACAACGTCAAGGCCGGCGAGGCACTGCTGGCAGACCGCGGCGTGTACCCGAACTCCGAGGTCCGTGAGGCCATCGCCCCCAAGCTGGCCAAGGCCGACGTCAAGGTTGTCAGCTTCATCGACGGGATCAAGGGAGAACTTGGCGACGCCCCGGCAGCACCGCCGAAGGGTGCAGGCGCCATCCAGGAAATCATCAAACGCTACACCTCGGAGGTCCTGTTCAACAGGCTCTCCACTGAAGAGGCCGGCAAGAAGGCTGTGGATGAAATGAAGTCCGCCATCAGTTAGCTTTCCTCAGAAAACAACCGCGCCCCGGACGGATCATTCGTGATCCGGCCGGGGCGCGGTTTTTCGTGCGCGCCACCTGCTTTTGGGTCAGTCTTCCGCGATGACGGCCACGGCTCCGGCGGGGACGACGCCGGTGAAGCGCAATCCGCTGAGCAGTTCGGCGCCGTCGGCCTTGACCGTGACGTCTTCCCGGCTGTGGTTGATGGCGAACAGGAAGCTGCGGCCGTCGTCGGCGCGCCGGCGGGAAAGTTCGACGCCGGCAGTGGCCTCGGCCGCGGCCGTCACCCCCGCTTCGTCCACCAGCCGAGCGGTCAGGGCATCGATGCCGGCGGCATCCGGGAGTGTGGCGAGGTACCAGGCCGAACCGGTTCCGACGGATCGGCGCGTCAGTGCCGGGACGCCGTCGAGCGGGTAGTCGGTGAAGGTCGCCAGGACCTCCGCCGAAGCGCCGGCGGACCCCGCAACGTGTACGTGCTCGCTCCACACAGAGCCAGCAGTTCCATCGTTCAACGTGACCGTGGTGCCGGGGAACAGCGGGTGGAATTCCTCGCTGCGGATGCCCAGCAAGTCACGGAAAGCGCCGGGGTAGCCGCCCAAACGGACGTGGTCGCGCTCATCGACGATGCCGCTGAAGTAACTGATGAGGACCGTGGCGCCACGTTCCGCGGCGGAGGAAATCGAGGCAGCGGCCTGGTCCGTCACGGAGTACAAGGTGCAGACGAGGATGAGGTCGTAGCCTGCGAGGTCCGCTGAAGGGTGGACGAAGTCCGCAGTGATTCCGCGGAGGAACAGGGAGCGGTGGAACGCCCGCATCGTATCGAGGTATTTCAGGGAATTGTTGGGGTGCGAGTCCAGCTCCGACGCCCACCAGGCCTCGTAATCGAACACGATCGCCACTCGGGATTCCACCCGCGAACCTTTGACGGGTTCCAGCTTGGCCAGTGCCTCGCCAAGGTCCACCACGTTGCGCCACACCTGGGTGTCGCGGCCACCGTGGGGGACCATGGCCGAGTGGAATTTCTCCGAGCCGGCCTTGCTTTGCCGCCACTGGAAGAACATCACGGCATCGGCACCTCGCGCCACGTGGGCAAGTGAGTTGCGGAGCATTTCGCCGGGCATCTTGGGCTGGTTGTGCGGCTGCCAGTTCACCGCCGACGTCGAGTGTTCCATGAGGATCCATGGCTGGCCGCCTGCTACGCCACGGGTGAGGTCTGCGCTGAACGCAAGCTCGATTTCGCGCTCCGGGTCCGCGGCCACCAGGTAATGGTCGTTGGCAATTACGTCCATGTCCTTGGACCAGTCAAAGTAGTCCAGGGTTTTGGTGGCGCTGGAAACCATGAAGTTGGTGGTGGCCGGGATGGCCGGGGTGACCTGGCGGAGCACGGCCAGCAGTTCGCGGTAGTAGTCCATGAACACCCACGAGTTGAAGCGGGCAAAATCCAGTTGCTGGCCCGGGTTGAGCGTGGTGGGTGCTGCGCCCGGCGGGATGATGTCCTCGAAGGAAGCGTAGTGCTGGGACCAGAACGCTGTTCCCCACGCCTCGTTCAGGGCCTCGATGGAGCCGTAGCGGCGTTCCAGCCAAGCCCGGAAAGCAGCGGCGTCTTCTTCGCCGTGGAACTCGCCAACGTGGCAGCCTAGTTCGTTGTCCACGTGCCACAGCGCCAGGGCGGGGTGGTCCTTATACCGCTCAGCGATAACCCGCGTGATGGCGGTGGCGTACTTGCGGTAGACAGCCGACGACGGCGTGTAGTGGCGTCGGGAGCCACGTTCCAGCCGCACTCCTTCCGAGGTGACAGGCAGGATCTCGGGGTACTTGCGGGCAAGCCAGGCCGGGGGAGAAGCGGTGGCGGTGGCGAGCGCCACCTTGATCCCGGCTCCATGGAGGTTGTCCAGGACATCGTCCAGCCAGCCGAAATCGTAGTTGCCTTCGGTAGGTTCCAGAAGGCCCCAGGAGAAGATGGCGACGCTCAGGAAGTTCACGCCGGCTTCCTTCATCAGCTCGACGTCTTCAAGCCGGATGTCCATGGGCCACTGCTCAGGGTTGTAGTCGCCACCGTAGGCGAGGCCGTTGATGCTGTTCCAGACAGATGGACTGCCGGTGTTTTCGGGGGAGGTCAAGGGGACTCCTTCATCATGGTGGCGGTTTGGGTCTCTGCTGTCGCTGGTGCGTATAAGAGCAGCGTACCGATGAAATCACCGGCAAACAGGTTCTTTGGAAAACGCTTGCCCAGATTCGCAATTAGGGATATTGTATCGATTCAGAACGAGTGTAAGCGAGATCACTGCCACGTTGTAGAGAACTCGACAAGCTTGCACCAACTGAGCAAGGAGGCTCTCATGATCGATAGAAGGAAATTCCTGGGTACGGTGGCTCTCGGCACTGCATCTGCCGCGTTCCTGGCCGCGTGCGGCCAGTCCTCATCGCCGGCCCAGACTGGCTCGGCGGAGAACCCCGTGACCATCACGTACACGTGGTGGGGCAACGATGACCGTGCAGAACGTACCCGCAAGGCCATTGCCCTGTTCGAGTCCAAGAACCCGGACGTCAAGGTCAACGGCAATTTCTCCGACTTCGCCGGCTACTGGCAGAAGCGCGCAACCGAAGCTGCCGGCGGCGGCTTGCCGGACGTGATGCAGTGGGACCTGTCCTACCTGCGTGATTACGGCCAGCGGAACCAGCTCCTTGACTTGGGCACGGTAAAGATCAACACGGACGCATTCGACAAGTCCCTCCTTCCCTCGGGCCAGATCCGCGGCAAGACCTACGGCATCCCCACCAGCACCAACGCTTTCGCGGTCTACTACGATCCCGCCAAGCTCGCTTCCCTGGGCATCGCGGAGCCGGATGGATCCTGGAACTACAAAGAGTTCAACGCCTTCCTGGCCGAGGTCGGCGCCAAGGGCAACGGCACCCTGTTTGGCGGCACCGACTACACCGGAATTTGGTGGAACTTCAACATCTGGTTGCGCCAGAACAACATCCAGGCGTTCACCGAGGACGGCAAGCTCGGCTTCTCCAAGGATGATCTGAAGAAGTGGTGGAACCTGACCGGTGACCTGCGCGGCACCGCGGCGATTGTGGGCGAGGACAAGGCAACCCAGTTGCTGCCCAAGTCCCCGTTCGGCTCCAACGTCACGGCAACGGAAGTCACGTGGGACAACTTCATGGCCGGCTACCTCGCGGACAGTGGCGCGAAGGAACTCAAGCTCGTTCCTGTTCCGTCGGACGACCCCGACAACCTGGGCCTGTTCCTCAAGCCCTCCATGTTGATGGTGGCCAGCGCGAAAACCAAGAACAAGGACGCCGCTGCCCGCTTCATCGACTTCATGGTCAACGATCCGGAGGTGGGCCAGATCTTCAAGACCTCCCGCGGTGTCCCGGCGTCGAAGACCCAGCGCGATGGCACCACGTTCGAAGGCACGGACAAGCTGGTGGTGGACTACGAGAAGTCCATCGAGAAGTACCTCAAGGATGCCCCGGAGCCGCCCATTGTTGGTTTCGGCACCCTGGAGTCCACGTTCAAGCGGGTCACGCAGGACCTGAACTACGGCAAGTTGACCGTGGACGGCGCAGCTGATGCGTGGTTCAAGGAAGCCGAAGACCTTATCAAGCAGAACGCCTAAGCAGACCTTCTGTGTCTGATCCGGCCTTCACAACTGACGGACTATTCTCGTGACGCAAAGCCCAACCCTGAGCAGGCGTGCCGCCTCCGCTCCCACGCCGCCGCGCAAATCGCGGCGGCGTGGGGCGGACACCCGCGCCGGTTACACCTTCCTTTTGCCCTGGCTGCTGGGATTCATCGCCCTGACCGTGGGGCCGATGATTTCCTCGCTGTACCTGTCCTTCACCAACTACAACCTCTTCGATGCCCCCAAGTGGATCGGTTTCGATAACTACCTCACCCTCTTCCAGGACGAACGGTTCCTGCAGTCGGTGGGCGTGACCATGCAATATGTGGTCTTCGGAACCCCACTCAAGCTCGCGGCGGCGTTGGCGATCGCGATGCTGCTCAACAGCAAACGCAAGGGCCAGGGTTTCTACCGGTCCGCGTTCTATGCGCCGTCACTGATCGGTGCTTCGGTATCCATCGCGATCGTCTGGAAGGCCATGTTCGGCGATTCCGGCCCAGTGGACCAGGGCTTGTCCTTTTTCGGGATCAACCTCGGCGGTTGGGTGGGTAACCCCAACATGACCATGGGCATGATGATCCTGCTGACCGTCTGGCAGTTTGGCGCCCCCATGGTGATCTTCCTGGCCGGCCTGAAGCAAATCCCCACGGACCTGTATGAGGCAGCGTCGATGGACGGTGCCGGCCCGGTACGGAAGTTCATGAACATCACCTGGCCCATGCTTTCCCCGGTGATCTTCTTCAACCTGCTCATGGAAACCATCCACGCGTTCCAGATCTTCGCCTCGGCCTACATCATCTCCAACGGTGAAGGCGGCCCGGCAGGCTCCACCCTCTTCTACACCCTCTACCTGTACTTGCGCGGTTTCTCCGATTTCCGGATGGGCTACGCCTCGGCCATGGCCTGGCTCCTGGTGATCGTGGTCGGCATCATCACGCTGATCTTCTTCAAGACCTCCAAGTCCTGGGTCCACTACAGCGGTGATGCAAAGTGACAACCATGGCAACCCCCACCCAGCCCGCACCCACGAAGCCCTCAACGGCACCGGTCTACAACCCGAAGTCCGAGTCCACCACGGTCAAGCGGATCAAGAGCACCATCTTCCACGTCGTTGCCTTGGCCTTGGTGGCGATGGTCCTCTACCCGGCACTGTGGATGATCTCCGCGTCCTTCAAGCCGAACTCCGAGATCGGCGGCGCCAACAACGCGTTGTGGTCAGCCAACTTCAGCTTCGATAACTTCGTCACGGCCATGGAAGGCATAGGTGGGGTCTCCACCTTGACGTTCTTCACCAATTCCCTGATCCTGGCCGTTGGCGCAGTGGTGGGTACCGTGCTCTCGGCGTCCATCTCCGCCTACGCGTTCGCCCGGATCAACTTCCCCGGCCGCGGACTGTTCTTCGGCATGATGATCGCTACCTTGCTGCTGCCCTTCCACGTGGTGATCATCCCGCAGTACATCGTGTTCCAGCAGCTTGGCCTGGTGGACACGTACGTGCCGCTGCTGATCGGCAAGTTCCTCGCCGCTGACGCATTCTTCGTCTTCCTCATGGTCCAGTTCATGCGCGGGCTCCCGGCCGAACTGGATGAGGCGGCACGCATCGACGGCGCCGGACACGTCCGCATCTTCGGCTCCATCATGCTTCCGCTGATGAAACCGGCCCTGATCTCCACCTCGATCTTCTCCTTCATCTGGAGCTGGAACGACTTCCTGGGCCCGCTGCTCTACCTGAACACCCCCGAAAAGTACCCGCTGCCGCTGGCGCTGCGGCTCTTTGTGGACCAGACCCAGTCCTCGGACTACGGGGCCATGATCGCCATGTCCGTCCTGGCGCTCCTCCCGGTCCTGGTCTTCTTCCTCGTCTTCCAGCGCTACATCGTAGAAGGCGTATCAACACAAGGCCTTAAAGGCTGACGGACACGGAAGAGAATACTGAAAAATGAGCACTATGAATGCCACTGGCACGTCATCGGGGAAGCCGGGAATTCCGGTCAACCGCTTTGCCCTCTTCGCCGAGACCATCCTGGCGGGGGTCATCGTGCTCCTCTTGTCCGTCCCCTTGGTGACGGCGCCGGCTGCTTACGCGGCCGGCGTCGCGCACCTGGAAAGGCACCTCAGCGGCAGGGACGATTCCCTCCGCAGCTTGTGGGGCAATTTCCGTCGCGCGCTTCCCGGCAGTTGGAAGTTTGGCATCACGACGGCGGCAGCCGCCGTCGTGATTGTCCTGAACCTGTTGCTCGCCCTGGTGGGTCAACTTCCTGGCCGCGCCGTTATCCTTCCGGCCACGCTGATACTGGCCGCGGCCGGGGCGGTTCTCCTGCTCCGCACCGCGGCCAACTGGAGCGGTGGCGTGAACTGGGACGGCGATGCAGGCCTGCAGCCTGCTGAAGTACCGGGCCGGCAACGCTGGGCCGCTGCCTACTCCAGCGCCAAAGATGACTCGGTGCGTGACTGGAGCGGTTCCTTGCTGTTGCTCGCCGCCCTCTTCATGACGGTCGTCTTTGTCTGGATGTTGCAGGCGTTGTTCGTGATCGTTCCCGGGACCCTGGTCCTGGCAGCAGCAGCCATCAAGATCCGCTCACACCGAAGTTAACCACCCAACCCGCTGAATCGAGCAGTCCACCCCGTGTCGCCGCGCCCGTTCCCACTGCGCCCCAAATCCACCACGACAAACGAAGCATCCGCCCCACGGACACGCTCCACAGAGACCTGGCACTACCCGCTGCGCCACCACAATTACAGGATCTTCGTGGCACTCTCCCTGGTGGGAAGCGGCGGAGTGTGGATGCAAAGGCTGGCGCAGGACTGGCTGGTTCTCCAGCTCACGGGGAGCCCGGCGGCGGTGGGCCTGGCCGTGGCGTTGCAGTTCCTTCCCATGCTGGTGGTGGGGCCCATCAGTGGTGTGCTGGTGGATCTCTTCCCCAAACGACGCATCCTCCTTGCCTGCCAGTCCGTCGCCGTCTTGCTGGCTGCCGGGCTGGCCGTGTGGAACGCCACCGGTGGTACCGACGTCTGGGTGGTCTACGCCTCCTGCATCGCCTTGGGCATCACCAGTGCCATCGACGGACCAGCGCGGCAGGTGTTCGTCAACGAGGTGGTGGGCGATACCGGACTCCCCGCAGCCATCGGCCTGAACAGCGCCGTTAGCCAACTGGGTGCCATGGTTGGACCCGCACTTGCCGGCGTGGTCATTGCCCAGGCAGGTCCGGCCGCGGCGTTCGCTGCCAATGCCGGCTTGGGAATGGCCGTCCTGGTGATGATCGTGTCCATCCGGCCAGGCGAGCTCCACGACTCACCCGAGATCGGTGGGCACGAGCCGCGGCGGGGCCGGATCCTGGCAGGTTTCCGCTTTGTCCGGGAGCGTCCGCCGTTACTCCTGACCATGCTGCTGGCAGGTTTGCTGGGCGCTTTCGGCATGAACGGACCCGTGGTCCTGGCGGCCTTCGCGGACCAGGTGTGGCACAGCGGTCCTGCTGGTTTCGGCCTCTTCAACACAGTCAGCGCCCTGGGGGCCTTGGCGGGTGCGTTGGTGGCCACCCGGATCAAGCGCTTTGGCCGCAAGGGCATTGTGGCCAGTGCCGGGCTGTTCGGCCTGACGCAACTGCTGGCCGCCGTGATGCCTACACAGGAATCGTTTGTGGTGATGCTCATTGTGGTGGGCTTCATGACGCTGCTGTTCCTCACAAGCGCAGCTACCGCCGTCCAGTTGGAGGCTGGCGCCAGCGTTCGTGGCAGGGTCCTGGCCCTCTACTTCCCGTTGCTTCTGGGTGGGCACGCGCTGGGTGGTTTGCTGGCGGGATGGCTGACGGAGGATTTTGGCGTCCGTACCGGATTGGTAGTGACCGGTGCGTTGGGTATGGCCTCGGCCGCTGTGATTGGTTTCGTGCTGTGGAGCTGCTCACGACGCCGGCGATGAGCCCGTTCCCCGCGATGAGCGGATTTGTGAACGTTTGAGATCAACACACAAAAGTTCCTTGACGGGTGACGTAAAGCACACCTAGGCTGAGAAAGCGTTTTCTCCGACGTGCATCTGCAAGATTCCCCTGCCAAGACAAGGACCCCAGATGTCGATCCGTGCAACAAAGAAGTTCGCGCTCAAAGCTGCAGCAGCCGCGGCCGTTATAGCCATCACCATGACAGGCTGCGGGAGCTCGCCGCAGTCCGCCCCCGATGGCACAGTCACCCTGCGCTTCAGCTGGTGGGGCTCGGACGTCCGCCACAAGATGACCCAAAAACTTATTGACGCTTTCGAGGCCCGGAATCCCACCATCAAGGTCAAGGGCGAATACGGCGACTGGTCCGGCTACTGGGACAAGCTCGCTACGCAGGTTGCCTCGCAGGACGCCCCGGACATCATTCAAATGGATGCCGCTTACTTGGGCGAGTACGCCGAGCGCGGCGCCCTCCTGGAACTGAAGGACGTAGACCTGGGCAAGTTCGATGCTGCCGTTGCAGACGCAGGCAAGGTTGAAGGCAAGCAGTATGCCGTCACTGCCGGCGTGAACGCCCAGGTAGTTCTGGCCAACCCATCGCTCCTGTCGGCCAGCGGTGTCACGTTGCCCGATGACAAGACCTGGACCTGGGACGAATACAACAAGACGGCGGCCGCCATCACCGAAGGCAGCAAGAGCGGCGTCTATGGTTCCGGAGCCGTCAGCGGCGACGCTCCCATGAATCTCTGGTTCCGTCAGCACGGCAAGTCGCTCTTTACCTCCGACGGCAAGTTCGGCTTTGACGAGGGCGACCTGACGGGCTGGTACGAATACCAGGCCGAACTCCGCGATTCCAAGGCCGTGCCGCCCGCCTCGGTGATGACCGAGGACGCCACCGCTTCCGTGGACCAGCAGGGCCTGGCTACCAACAGGTTCGGGCTCGCTTGGTATTGGTCCAACCAACTGAGCGCCCTGACCAAAGCCTCCGGCCAGCCTTTGGAGATCCACCGGCCACCGAGCACTGACGGCAGCGCCGCCAGTGCCAAGCAGTTCTACAAGTCCTCACAGTTCTGGTCGGCGAGTTCCCGCACCAAGCACCCGGCCGAGGTGCAGAAGTTCATCGATTTCCTGGCCAACAATGTGGAGGCCGGCGAAGTTGCCCTCGCTGACCGCGGTATCCCGGGCAACTCGGAGGTCCGCGCAGCAGTCCTGCCCAAGCTGACACCGGAAGACGCAGCCACGGCTAAGTTCATTGACGAGATCTCCTCCGAGTTGGGAGACGCAGTGCCGGTACCTCCGGCAGGTTCCAGTTCCGCCGTCGAGGCTTTTGGCCGCTACGGACTGGAAGTGCACTTCAACCGGATGTCACCCGCAGAAGCTGCCAAGAAGGCCATGGACGAAGCCAAGAGCGCGCTGGGTTAGCCCACGTCAGACCCCGTCTCGTGGGCCAAAGGTCCACGTGCCGGGCCCGGCCGAAACTGTACGGTCGGGAAGGACCACCTGGGCCGTTACGCCTGCGGGAATGTTGCACTCCAGTTCCATGCCGTCGGCCGTCCGTTGCCAGGAAACGGCAACCGCTCCGCGCTGCGTGGGCACGCTGCCCGCGGCACCTTCCAGACGGCACACCGGCGGTTGGATCACGACGGCGGACGCTCCCGGCGCTGTCACCCGGACACCGAGGAGATACTCCAGGATCTCCCGGATTACGGAGGCAGACCAAGCGTGGGACTGGCTGTAGTCGCTGCCCTCGTCGAGTTCCCAGGCCTCCCAGGTGAAGGACCCGCCGGCTTCCAGCAAGCGTGCCCAGCCGGGCCGGCCTGGCTCCGTCAGGAGATCCAGGACAGCGTCCACGCGCCCCTGCGAAAGCAACGCCCGGAACAGCCGGTGCACCGTCATGGGGCCTTGCCGCATGCCCATTCCGGCGATGCGTTCGGCGTCCTTGGCCGCGTGCACGGTCGGGGTAATGCCCAGCGATAACGGGTACGACGTCGCATGCTGTGAGGCATTCAGGCTCGGCCGGCCGTCGGCGTATAAACCATCCACCATCACGCCGTCCACGCGAAGCCGGGTGTTGATGTGCCCGGCCAACCCATCCGCAGCTTTCCTGTACCGGGCGGCCTCGGGTGTAAGGCCTGCAGACCCGCAGAGCCGGCTGACGGCGTCGAGCACTGACCAGGATTGGGCGTTCACCGTGGTGCGCGCCGCGCAGTCCATGTCGTAGCCGAAGCGGCCCGGTGCCGGCCAGTCCACGATGCCGTGGAGGTACGGACCCGCGCCGCCGCCAAGCTCGGTGACCAACCCGGCGGTGGGACCACTGGCGGGGATGTACCGGAGCACGTAACCGGCCGTGTCCTGGAGGCAGGGGAGGAGTTCCTGGACCAGGGCGTCATCCCCACTGAGCCGGTGGTAGTCCTCCACCCATTCGGGCATCATGAGCGAGAAGTCGGGGATGTCGCGCTTGCCGTCGCCGTTGGGATACACCGCGTTGTAGCGGCCCCGCTGATCGGGCGAATCCCAGTAGCGCCTGGCAGATCCCGCGAATTCGCGCAGAGCCTTGGCCGTGAAATGACGCTCACCGAACAACGCCATGGTGGCGTAGGAGATGTTCACGGCGTCGCCCAGGAATTGGCCCTTTTCGCGGGTGGGCGTGTCCACGAACTGTTCCTGCACACCCAGCAACGCAGAGTCGCGAAGGAGCGTGAAGACCCGGTTCAGCGTGGCGTCGGAGCTGTGGAAGCTGCCTTCGGCCGGGTGTTCGCCATGGATGACCGTTGCGCCCACCGCACCGAGGTCCTCGATGCCCACACCGGGAAATTCGAGGTAGCGGAACCCTAGATGCACCGCTGCCTCATAGCGCTGCGGTCCGTCCTTTTGTGTGTAAGGGAACGCCATGTCCGTGTTTTGGCTGGGAGTCTTTCCCGGGTCCACACGGCCATCGGACTGCAGGTTGTACCCGGCACGGAGCATCACGGTCCGCCCGTGCCGGCCCCGGAGGAACTCCACAACCGGGCGCCCGGGGATCACTGCGCCGAAGTCCGCCACCGGTGTGCCGTCCGCGGCCGTGAAAATGGCGACGGCGGGGGCATGGTTCCGAGCGACGCTTGCGTGGTTGGGGCTGAGGGCCGGGAAATCCGGGACTGGGTGGACCCCGAGCGAGAGCGCCGGGTGCCAGCCTTCCGGGGCCGGCCACGCAGTCGCATCGAAGTGCTCTACCGGGTCGCCTTCATCGTTGCGGTACCCGCTCTGGCGGTAGGGCCCCTCGGCCACCAGCCACCCCGGCCCGGATCCGAATACGTCGCGCGTGCCGTCGTCGTACTCCACCGTCAGTTGGGCCAGCACACCCGGGCGGACGGCCGCCCGGCCCTGGCCCGGACCGTACCAATGCGCGACGGCGGTCAGGGTGGCGCTGCCGCCCGACTGCAGTGTCTCCGTGACGTCGGCGGCGTTGTAGAAGTGTTCGCCCGGGTAGCCGAAGTTGGTGGTCTCCAGGCAAGGAGTGCCGTTGAGGGTGAACGCGGCATGGTGGCTCGCCGCAGCATAGAGGCGGGCACGGACCACAGGACGCTTGAGGTTGCAGGTTGCCTTGGCAAGGGTCCATTCGTCGGGCTGGCGGAGGGGCGTGGTGTTGGTCCAGCCTGCCAGGGAGCCAGGGGCCGTGAAGTCGCTGCTGAGGAGGGTCTTCCCGTCACTCCGGACATCAAGGGAGAGGTATTCGGCCTGGCTCCGTGGTCCTTGGTGGAAGGCGATGCCCGTGCCCCCGGTGTTTTCAACGTCCGAGTCCAAGGCCGTGGCGCCGTCAATGGTGACGGTGATGCGCTGCCCGTCGTCGGTGACCACCAGGTCCTGCCAGCCGTCGTGGGGAGTGGCACCCGCCCGTGAAACAGCGGTTGCCCCAAAGTCCGGGGTTTCAGCCAGTGCCTCCGTGGCGGGCGCAGCCATGGCGCCGATCTCCCAGGCGGGAGCCTGCCGGAGGACGGCTGTACTGTTGGGTTTCATTTCCAGCAGCAGCCCGGTTCCGGGTCCTTCGCTGCGGAGGAGAATCCCGGCAGTACCAAGACGCAAGCGGAAGCGGGCGGCGATCACCGTGCTGCCGCTGGCTGATACAGGCCAGGGAAGATGTGGCGAGCCGCTCACACGCAGCAACCCTTCCACCATTTCCAGTGGCGCGCGGCCTCCCGGGGCACGATGGATCCACTCGGCGTTCCAACCGCTGGTTCCCGATTCGGCGAGCCCTGTGCTGAAACATGCCGGAGCGCCCGGCTCACCCACAGCACCGGTGGAGTCCGTGACCTGGACGGTCCACTGGTAGTCACTGTCAGGGCTGAGGTTGGGGCTGTTTTCGGGGCTTGTGGAGGACTGGTGGTGCTGCTGGTCTGTGACCACAGTGCCCGAATCCCACACCTGTGTTCCGCCGCGGTCCATCACCCGGATTCGGTACGAGGCTTGGAACGATTGCCGCGTGTCTGCGGAAGGACCGGCATCCAGCAGCCAGGCGAACCTGGGCCGTGCCGGGGCCATCAGGCAATGCGTCCGGCCCTCCACCGTGAGGCTCGTCGCGAGGAGTGGTGATGCCGGGGCGTTGGAAATCATCGAGCCGACACCAAGTCCTCGATGTCAGGGGTGCCGAGTATTCCGTCACTGATCCACACCGCGATGGAACGGGTCAGTGCTTCGCCCGCAGCCAACTCCACGGCGGAGTCCCACGCCAGCGCCGAACCCACGGCCGGGTAGCCGCTGCATCGCACAAACCATGGGTCCGGGGACTCGGAAGGTGCGCCAAACACCAACGTGGCCGGGCCGCCGTCGAACTCTCCGGTCCACGCCAGCCACGGCGTCACTGAACCATGTACGGCGGGTTCGCCCTCGGCTGTGGAGGAGAACACGCGCGGAGAGGCATTGGCAGGAAGCCTCCAGAAGAAGCCGCCGTAGCCACTTCCCGCGGCACCGTGCGAGCCAGGACTACCCAGCGAGGCATCCACGACGGCGGTGAGTTCCGTTGTGATGTCCAGCCGCCACGTTCGTGGGGTGATGAGCGAACGACGGAACGAGCGACGTTCCTCCAGGAGCAAGCCGCCGTCGGCGGCCAGCCAGTGGAGGTCCGCTGTGGAGTGCTCCGGGCCCTGGGTGATTGCGGTGACCTCGATTCTGCCGTGGTCGTTCAGATCCACGTATTTTCCTGCGGACCGGCGATAACTGCGTCCACCCCAGAAGTTGCTGCCGTTGACGTCCTGCAGCGCGAATCCGGCGCCGAGATGCCACACGTGGTCCGAAGCAAGGTGGTCTGTCACCACGATGCCGCCGCGGGTGGTCACCGGATGAAGGTAAGGCCGCGGCGACAACGCCGTGTTGAGCCCGCTTCCATTGCGGAAGATGGCAGTAGGAGCTTCTTCCTTGGGATCTCCATCACCGGCACCCTCAGAATCCGCAGCGGGGGCGAAGAGAGCCTCGGAGCCCGCCGCGGCTGGTCGCGCCCACGGCAGGCCGAGTTCGGAGAACGTTGCATGGGACAAGGTGGCCCGTTCCAGGATGTCCTCAATGCGGGGGATCACTGCATGGGCTTGATCGCCGGATCCCACCCAGGTCAGGAATTCCGAGGGAATCACGGCAGGAGCCGCGGCTGTCCGGATGGCTTCCAGGACGCGCATGAAAGCGCCACTGTGATCCAAGGGGCTGAGCAAGGCGGTGCCCTGGCTCAGGTGCTGGAGCAGGTTCTCGGTCAGATCGTCCCGCCCGAAGACATGGGTGGTTTCAGCTGCTTCTGTGCGGACCGTGACACGGTCTTCGGTGTAATGGAACACCGCTGTTCCCTCGGTGCCGTGAAGCGTGACGTACGGTTCCACGGATTCGGTGGCGCACAACGTGAGGGCGCAGGTGATGGGCAGTCCGTTGACGGTCTTCATGCGGATCACGGAGGTATCGTCCGCTTCAATGTCGTTGGCGCGATAGAGGTCCGTGTCCACCGATGCCAGGTCTTCTGCCTGGCGGGCTCCGGCGATGCGGAGGGCAGTGGCAATCGCGTGGGCCAATGGATTGGTGGCGACGCCGTCCACCACGTCCACTCCGTCGAGGCTGCGTTTGCCCGCCCAGCGCGAGCGCTTGTAGTAGGCGCGGTCGCGGACCCAGCGGCCGGTAGCGGAGATGCCCTTGAGCGTGCCGATGCCGGGAAGTTCCTTCGTGGCTTCGCCGTTGGCCAGCTGCTCCAAAGCGGCCAATGCATGGGAACCCAGACTCTGGAAACCGATCTGTACGCTGCGTCCGGCTGCGGTTGCGGCCTCCTTGAGTCGGCGGAAGTCCTTCATGGAGGCTACCGGGGGCTTTTCCAGGTAGAGGTGGGAGTGGGATGCGAGGACGGACAAAGCCAACGGGGCGTGGGTCTGGATCGGAGTAGCCACGATGATCACCTCCGGGTGGTGATCGCCGGCCAGCAGGTCATCGAGGGTGGCATGGACAGCAGTTGTCGCGGGCAACGCACCGGCGGACGGGGGATTTGGGTCCGCCACGGCAACGAGTTCCACCGCTCCCTGCGCGCTCAGCCTATGAAGGTTGTGGAGGTGGTGTGCTCCGAAGCCGTGGACTCCTACCAGGGCAATCCTGGCGGGAGCGGTCCGGGGTGCGGGTACCGGCGCGGGCGACGGTGCGGCCCCGCGCGGGCTGGTGATGGACTCGATGGAAGGGGTGTCCATGGCTCTCCTCGGCTGGCGCTGCAACGAAGGCGGTGACGCCGTCGTCAGGGTGTTCATGTAAGTATCCGGCGGGTTCAGGCTATACCCAGCAAGCGCTTTCCCAGTTCCGGCTCCCGCCCAGTGTAGCGCGGCTTCACGGCTAATGTAACGATTCAAGAATGATCTTGACTCCACCCTTGCCCAGCGTCTAAGTTGACGGGAAAGCGTTTGCTTAGTGATGCGGCCCACATGGGCCGACCCCAACTGACCGGCTGCAGCGGCTGCTATGAGACTCCTCAGCAATCGCCATCCATGGTCACGCGGGCCTGTTCTGCAACGATGGAGAAAGGGGGAGTGCCATGGCCTCGGGTGGATTTGGATTCCGTGCGTACACGCTCTTCGACACACTCGTCTGGATAGCTTGCCTGAATGTGTTGTGGATTGCCTTCACTGTCCTCGGTGGAGTTGTCCTGGGAATCGGCCCCAGCACCGCTGCGGCCCACGTCCTGGTCCGCAACAAGGTACGGGGAGATGCCGCGCCGTTGATGCGGCGCTTCGCGAAGGAGTACTTCAGCAACTTCGGCAAGGGCAACGCCTTGGGCTTGCCCCTGATTGCGGTGGGCATTGCCCTGACCCTGAACTGGGGCTACTTCTCTGCAGGCTGGGACTTTGGCTCGCAGATCGCTTCCGCTGGAATCCTCATGGCGGCCCTGTTTGCCGCCGGCACAGTCTGCTACCTGTTCCCCTTGTTCGCCCGCTACGAGCTTTCCATTCCGCAGTACTTCCTGATGTCCTCACGCTTTGCGATGCGCCATCTGGCGGGAACTGTGATTCTCTTGTTCGTCACAGCGGCCGCCCTGTTCGTATGCCGGTCGGTTCCGGGGCTGATTCCGTTCTTCGGCGTTGGCGCATGGCTTTATGTCACGGGGTGGCTCTGTGACCGCTTCTTCACGGCCAACGATGAGGCGATGTCAGCCACTGGCGGCGGCCCTGTTTCCACCACGACCCACAGTACGGAGGCCAGCCTTGTCTGAACCCACCCGCGCCCGCCCCGCATTGAGCGGGCCGCCGGTCCTTCACCGTTCCCTCGATGTCCAAGGAAGCAGCGAACTCGTCCCGAATGTCTCCGGCGCGAGTACTAATGAAACGTATCAAGATGCACGTGGCCAGCACATGTGGACCCTCAAAAGATTCCCGGGTGTGCCGTCATACCAAGAGTCGAAA
Source organism: Paenarthrobacter sp. OM7 (assembly GCF_029873575.1). Lineage (NCBI taxonomy): Bacteria > Bacillati > Actinomycetota > Actinomycetes > Micrococcales > Micrococcaceae > Paenarthrobacter > Paenarthrobacter sp. OM7. The sequence goes on along the minus strand of NZ_CP123579.1, from coordinate 3,609,122 downwards.
GACACCAACCCCGATGAAGTGGAGCAGGTAAGAAATTGATCCGTAGAAAACACACGCTGGCCGCCGCCGTCGTCGTTTCCGCAGCCCTGGCGCTGACCGCCTGTGGTGGCGAAGCGCCGGCGTCGGACCTTTCCTCCGTCAAGATCATGGCGCCGTTCCTGGAGGCGCAGCCGCCAACAGCCGATGGCGCCGTACAGAAGAAGCTTGAGGAACTCACGGGCAAGGACGTCAACATCACGTGGACGCCCAACGCGTCCTACGAAGACAAGATGAACATCACGCTGGCATCTTCGGAGATTCCGCATGTCCTGGTGGTGCAGGGCAAAACGCCGGGCTTCGTGAAGAACGCCGAAGCGGGCGCCTTCTGGGACCTCACGGACAAGCTCAACGACTATCCGAACCTGAAGACCACCTTCCCGGAGGTCCAGCAGAATGCCAGCGTCAACGGCAAGGTCTACGGCGTTTACCGCGGCCGAAACCCGATCCGTGCAGCGGTCATGTTCCGTCAGGATTGGCTGGACAAGCTGGGTCTGAAGGCGCCCGAGACCACCGAAGACCTCTACAAAGTAGCCAAGGCGTTCACCGAACAGGATCCGGACGGCAATGGCCAGAACGACACCTACGGGATCACCATCCCCAAATGGGGCGCGCTGGGAACCAACAGCCCCTATGACCTGATCGAGACCTGGTACGGCGCCGGAAACCGCTGGACCGAGCGGGACGGCAAGCTGGTCCCCAGCTTCGAAACCGACGAATTCCTCGAAGCCAACCGCTTCATCAAGAAGATGGTGGACGAGAAACTCATCAACCCCGATTTCGCCACGTTCGACGGCACCAAGTGGAACGAACCGTTCTTCAACGGCAAGGGCGGCATCATCGTGGACGTTGACTCCCGCGTCAGCGTGCTGATCAACCTCTTCAAGCAGGCCAACCCGAACGACTTTGAAAACAAAGTGGGCTTCGTGGGCAGCCTCAAGGGACCGGACGGCGAACTGCACGCCCACCCCACCGACGGTTACTCCGGCTTCCTGGCCATTCCCAAGTCCAGCGTCAAGACCGAGGCTGACCTGAAGAACGTCCTCAGCTTCCTGGACAAGTTGAACAGCAAGGACGTTGCCGTTCTCATGAACAATGGCATCGAGGGCGTGAACTTCACCCTCGAAGAGGGCCTGGCTGCCACCATCAAGCCTGAAACCCCTGAGGGCAAGGTGGTCAACACTGACATCAAGAGCTTCGCCCAGCTTGGCACCAACGTCACGGGTAACAATTTCTACCCGGTCAAGCAGGCCTCCGAGTACGAGCAGAAGGTCTTCGATGACCGCGTCGCCGTCATGGCAGAGGACCTCAAGAGCGCCGTGTACAACCCGGCAGCTGCCTTCGTCTCGCCCACCTACGTTGCCAAGGGCGCGCAGTTGGACAACATCGTGGCGGACGCCCGTATCAAGTACCTCGCCGGGCAGACCGACGAGCAGGGCCTGAAGGACGCCATCAAGCTGTGGAACACCAGCGGCGGTGACAAGGTCAAGGAAGAAATTAATAAACTCTGGCAGGAAAACAAGAAGTGACAACCCCGGTTATGGAAGCCAAGGCCTCGGAGCGGGCGGCCACCAAGCCGCCCGCCCCGGTGCGGCGGCGCGGGTTCGCCGTCCACTTCGCGCACTACAAGTGGCTGTATCTGCTGTTGCTGCCTGGAGTCCTGTACTTCGCGATCTTCAGGTACGGGCCCATGTACGGCGTGTCCATCGCTTTCAAGGACTACGTTCCGTTCCTTGGCGTCAATGGCAGCCCTTGGGTGGGTGTCACCCACTTCACGGACTTCTTCTCGAACCCGGACTTTCCACGGCTGCTGGGCAATACGCTGATTCTGGCGTTCCTGAACCTGGGCATCGCGTTCCCGCTCACCATCATCCTGGCGTTGCTCCTCAACGAGGTCCGTCTGTCGGTGCTCAAACGCACCGTCCAGACGCTCGTCTACATCCCGCATTTCCTGTCCTGGACCATCGTGGCGTCGCTGAGCTTCCTGCTCTTCGCCTTGGACATCGGACCGTTGTTCCAGTTCGTGAACGGTTTGTTCGGGACCAACGTGGACATCCTGTCCGATCCCCACTGGTTCCGGCCCTTGATCGTTCTCCAGGAAATCTGGAAGAACACCGGCTGGGGCACCATCATCTTCCTCGCCGCGCTGGCCACGGTGGACCAGGACCAGTATGAGGCAGCAATTATCGACGGCGCCGGCAGGTTCCGTCGCGTCTGGCACATCACATTGCCGGGCATCCGCTCCACCATCATTGTGATGCTCATCCTGGCCATCGGGCAGATGCTCAACACCGGCTTTGAGCAGATCTACCTCATGACCAACGCACTTAACCGCAGCGTGGCCGACGTCTTCGATACCTACGTCTACTTCGTGGGCATTACCCAAGGCGCCTACAGCTACAGCACCGCCGTCGGGCTGTTCAAGTCCCTCGTGGGAATCGTGCTGATCTTTGGCACCAACTGGCTGTCCAAGCGGTTCAACCAGAGCGGACTTTTCTAATGAAGATCCACAACACCCGCGGCGGACGGGTTTTTGATGCCGCAAACTACGTCTTCCTGAGCCTGGTAGGCATCATCACCCTGCTGCCGTTCGTCTACGTGATCGCCGGGTCCTTCGCCAACGAGGCCGAGATCACCCGGCGGGCGTTCTTCGTCTGGCCCGAGCAATTCACGCTGGGCGCCTACGAATACATCTTCTCCACACCCGCCTTCACACGGGCTCTCATCACCACCGTCCTGGTGACGCTGGTCGGCACCTTGATCCAGCTCATCCTGACTGTCACCATGGCGTACCCGTTGGCGAAGAAAAACCTGCGGGGCCGGAAGCTGATCATGTCCCTGGTGGTCTTCGCCATGGTGTTCTCCGGCGGCATGATTCCCACGTTCCTGCTGGTCAAGGACCTGGGCTTGCTGAACAGCTACTGGGCGCTGATCCTGCCCGCGGCCATCAACCCGTTCAGCTTGATCATCATCAAGAACTTCTTCCAGGAACTCCCCCAGGAGCTGGAAGAATCCGCCAAAATGGACGGTGCCACGGAAATTGGCATCCTCTGGCGGATCCTGCTGCCGTTGTCCAAGCCGGTGTTGGCTACGTTCGCGCTGTTCTACGCGGTGGGAATCTGGAACGACTTCATGTCACCCTTGCTCTACCTGAGCGATAACAACATGTGGACCCTGCAGATGTACCTGCGCCAGGTCACGGCAGCCTCGGACCTCCTGGGCACCGGCAATGTGGATCCCTCCTATATTCCGCCGGAACAGGGCATCAAGTTCGCCGTGATCGTGGTGGCCACCCTGCCCATCCTGATCTTCTACCCCTTCCTGCAGAAGCATTTTGCCAAGGGCATGCTGATCGGTTCGGTCAAGGGCTAAGCGCGGCTGCATCATCTGAAAGGACACCCATGAAAATCCTCCTCGCGGGCGACTCCACCGTCGCCGCCTGCCCCAGCTTCGAGTACCCCATGAGTGGCTGGGGCGCCCATCTTGCGCCCGAGACGTACTGGTGGGCTGCCGTTCACAACTACGCCAAGGGCGGTGCCACCACGGAGTCGTTCCGCGAGGAAGGCCTTTGGTACCAGGTCATCAACCAGACCGTCCAGGGCGACCTGGTCCTCATCCAGTTCGGGCACAACGACCAGAAACGTGAACACCTGGCCGCGCGCACGGGCTACGCGGACAACCTCAAGCGCATGGTGGCCGAGGTCCGCAGCAAGGGTGGCATTCCCATCCTGTGCACCTCGGTGGAACGCAGACATTTTTTGGACGGACAGCTGGAGGTCACCCTGGGGGACTACCCAGTGGTGGTCCGGGAGCTTGGCCTCGAGCTCGGCCTGGACGTCATCGACCTCAACCAGTGGACGCGTTCCCTCTACCAGGAGTTGGGAGAGGAAGGTTCCAAGGAGCTCTTCTTCCACTTTGCTCCGGGCGAGCACGCACACTGGGCGGGCGGCCTTGAGGACAACACTCACTTCCATGAGAAGGGCGCCCGGCGGATCGCTTCCTTCGTGGCGGAGCAGCTGGAATCCCTCGGCTACGGCCTGTCGGCGACCCTCAACGCGGGCGCGCGTGCATGATTCACTCCAACCCGCTGCGCGGTCCTGCGGATGTGGCTGATTGGGTGGCGGAGGGGCCGGTTCAGTTCGGAACGCATGAGGTGGCGCACGACGACGGCGGCCCGGGCTCGGGCGGCGACGGCACCAGCGCTCTGGTTCTGTCGGGCTCCCTCGATGCGGAGGAGTACGGAGACCACGCTCATTGGACGCTCTGGTGCCCGGAGAAACTTCCTGATCACGTGAGGATCTCGTGGGAGTTCCTCCCGTTGGAGGAGCCAGGCCTCGCCATGGTGTTCTTCGCAGCCGCCGGCCACAGAGGCGAAGATCTGTTCTCTCCCGCTTTGGCTCCCCGCACAGGCTTCTATCCGCAATACCATTCAGGAGATATGGACGCCCTCCACGTCTCCTACTTCCGGCACAAGTACGCTTCCGAGCGCGCGTTCCGAACCTGCAATCTGCGCAAGAGCGCGGGCTTCGAGCTCGTGGCGCAGGGAGCCGACCCGCTTCCACCTGCCGGGGATGCCGATGGGTTTTATCGTATGGAAGTGATCAAGGACGGCCCCCGGGTAGCCTTCTCCATCAACCAGCTGTTGCTCTTTGAATGGGCCGATCCCGCGGGCGCACCCCTCAGGGGCGGGTACTTCGGAATTCGCCAGATGGCACCCCTGAGAGCCGCCTACCGGAACCTCTCCATTACCCAGTTGCAGCCCTGGCGCCCTGTGACAGCGCACACGAAACCATGACGTAGGATGTCCACATGCCCCTCTTTGACCTTTCCCTTGAGCAGCTCCGCGACTACACCTCAGGCGTGGTCCCGCCAGCCGATTTCGATGCCTTTTGGGACCGCACCATCACCGAGGCCAGGGCTTTGCCTCTTGACGCTGTGTTCGAACCCGTGGACAACTACCTCGCAGTGATCGACACTTTCGACGTGTCCTATGCCGGCTTCGGGGGAGACCGCATCAAGGGCTGGCTGCACCTGCCGTCACACTGCCAGCCGGGCCAGCAACTTCCCGTGGTGGTGGAGTACATCGGCTACTCCGGTGGCCGCGGACTGGTCAACCAGAACACCAAGTGGGCCCAAGCAGGCTACGCACACTTCATCATGGACACCCGCGGGCAGGGCTACGGCGGCGTCTCGGGCGACACCCCGGATCCGCATCCGTCCGCTGGCGGAAACAACTATGCCGGGCTCATGACCAGGGGCGCCGACCACCAGGACAACTACTACTTCCGGCGGGTGTACGTGGACGCGTTCCGTGCGGTAGAAGCGGCGCAGAGCCATCCCGCCGTCGACCCCTCCAAGGTAGTCCTGACAGGCGTCAGCCAGGGTGGCGGCATTACTGTTGCTGCCGCTGGGCTGACGGCTGGAAGGCTCGACGGCGTCATCGCCGCGCTGCCCGACGTCCCGTTCCTGCAGGACTTCCCCCGCGCCATTGACATCACCCCGCGCGGGCCCTATCCGGAGATCGCCGGTTTCCTGGGCCGGCACCGCGAAAAGTACGAGCCAACGCTGGCCGTCCTGAACTATTTCGACGGCGTCCACCTGGGCCGTGCCGCCACCGTTCCTGCATTGTTCTCCGCTGCGCAGATGGACGACATCTGCCCTCCGTCCACCGTTTTCGCGAGCTACAACAGCTACGGCACCGGCTCCTCGGCTGCGCCCGGCGGTGCGCCTGAGGGTGTGCCCGTAAAGGACATCGAGGTCTACCGCTTCAACAACCATGAGGGCGGGCAGGAACACCACTGGATCAAGCAGTTGCAGTTCCTGCGCAAACATTTGTCATGATGGCGGACGCGATTTGCCCGGTGTGAAGAACCGCGGTTATGGTGTGGCTATGACAAACCGTTGGTATGCGTATTTTTCGTTGGCTCTGGAGGGGCCCGCGTCTAACTGACACGCATCCAACTTTCCTTCAGAGCCAACAGGGCAGAGATCATTCTCTGCCCTTCGCCATATCCGGCGGGTTCTGAAAAGGGGCCCGCTCCGCATCCCGGAACAGGACCCAGACATGACAAGCATCGCTGCAGAACCCACCGAATCGCTCGACTCCCCTGATGCCGCGCATCCTTCCACGTCCAACCTGCGGGTCGCCCGCTTCGAGCCGCTGCCGGCACCCCAGGACCTCATCGCAGAGCTGCCGCTGGACGCCCGCTCAGCTGCCGTCGTCGACCGTGGCCGTGACCAGGTCCGCGCCATCATGGACGGCGTGGACGACCGGCTGCTGGTGATCGTCGGGCCGTGCTCCATCCACGATCCCAAGGCCGGCCTCGAATACGCCCGCCGTTTGGTGAGCCAGGCGGAGAAGCACAAGGAAGACCTGCTGATCGTCATGCGGACCTACTTCGAAAAGCCGCGCACCACCGTTGGCTGGAAGGGCCTCATCAACGATCCCCACCTGGACGGCAGCCACGACATCGCCGCCGGACTGCGCGCGGCCCGTGGGTTCCTGAAGCAGGTCACCGCCCTCGGCCTGCCCACGGCCACCGAGTTCCTCGAACCGATCAGCCCGCAATACATGGCTGACCTCGTTTCCTGGGGTGCGATCGGTGCCCGCACCACCGAAAGCCAGATCCACCGCCAACTCGCCTCCGGACTGTCCATGCCCATCGGCTTCAAGAACGGCACCGACGGCGACCTCCAGGTGGCCATCGACGCTTGCGGCGCTTCTGCCGCCGAGCAGGCCTTCCTGGGAATCGACGACGACGGTCGGGCGGCTCTCGTAGCCACCTCAGGCAACCCTGACACCCACGTGATCCTGCGCGGCGGACGCAAGGGACCCAACTACTCCCAGGATGATGTCGCGGCTGCTTCCTCCAAGCTCGCTGCCAAGGGCCTGAACCCGCGCCTGATCGTGGACGCCAGCCACGCCAACAGCGGCAAGAGCCACCACCGCCAGGCTGAGGTTGCCTTGGAAATCGGTGCGCAGCTCGAAGCCGGGGAGACCTCGCCGATCGCCGGCGTCATGCTGGAGAGCTTCCTGGTGGGCGGAGCCCAGAACCTGGACACCGCCAAGCAGCTTGCGGGGGAGCAGGAACTCGTTTACGGCCAGAGCGTCACCGATGCTTGCATGGAATGGGACGTTACGGCTTCCGTGCTGGAGCAGCTCGCTGCCTCGGCCCGGAAACGCCGCGCGGTGGTTGCGGAGTAGATTCGTTTCGTGGCTTCGCTGCGCATCCTGCCGTACGTTCGGCACTGCCCGCAGCGAGTCCCCGTTATGGTCTTGCTCGGCCGGGGGAGCGGCATCCCACTTACGGGAAAGGCTTTCACATTGGCCCCATCAGCCTCTAGAGTATCTAGCACATGGTTGTTGGATGGCTCAGCATCGGCACACCGTTCTACTGGGGGTGTCCTAACCGGCTGAGAGCAAAGGAATATGGGAAATGTCCGCAGAGACTAACTTCTCGAATGCGCGTTTCATGACGGTGGCCGAAGTGGCCGACGTCCTGCGTGTTTCCAAAATGACCGTGTATCGCCTGGTCCACTCAGGGGAAATGCCCGCCGTACGGTTCGGGCGTTCCTTCCGGGTTCCTGAAGAGGCCGTTGCCCAGTACCTCAAGGGTGCCGTGGTGGACGGACAATCCGAGACCGCCTGAGGCTGCCGGGGTCCGTCCCGCGGACCGTGGTCACAGGGTGCCCCTTTGAAGCGGTACTCTGTTAAGGAACGTTTTACGTCAATGTAAGAATCTGTCAGTTGTACTTGTCTGCTTCCGCGGATCTGTTCCAACAGACAGGAACTTCTAGTTTGTAAGGAACTTTCGTGGGTTCAGTTATTAAGAAGCGCCGCAAGCGTATGGCCAAGAAGAAGCACCGCAAGCTGCTTCGCAAGACTCGCCACCAGCGCCGCAATAAGAAGTAGAGATACTTCACCAAGCGTGAATGCCCGTTGCCTCTCGAGGTGGCGGGCATTTTTGCGTCCCCGACGCTCTCTCACATCCCTCGGGTTTGGTGGGGTTCCTCTCTCACATCCCTCGGGTTTGGTGGGGTTCCTCTCTCACATCCCTCGGGTTTGGTGGGGTTCCTCTCTCAGGTCCCTCGGGAGAAACCCGAACTGACCGCGGGGTCCCGCCATGCTGATCCAAGAGCGCTCTTGATCTTCTGCGTTGCTGACGAAAAGTTTTCCACCAAGTCATCCTTTCCGAATTTCAGGACCGTCCAGCCTGCTGCTTCGAACGCCTTGTCGCGTCGCCGATCGCTAAATATCTGTTCGCGCCCAAGGTGATGGCCGCCGTCGTACTGTATTGCTACCCGCCGGCCACGGAAGCCCAAGTCCGCGGACGGCGAAAAAGGATCGTTCGGGCGGAGTAGCACCTGCAACTCCGGTTCGGGGATACCGGCGTCCAACATTGCCAAACGGAGCAGTGACTCGGGCGCGGAGTCGGAGCCAATACGCATGAGCTCCAATGCTTCTCGTGCCCTGACGACGCCCTGTAGATTGCTGTGCCTGCCCACCAGCTCGCGAAGTGCCTCCAGCGTGGTGAACGGTTTATCGCGTGCTTCGAAGTCCGGCCTGGGCCTGCGAATGAGCTCGTCACCCATGCAGACCAGGTCGGCGAGCGGAAGGCGTCTTGCAAGATCCAACCAGGTACGCGACCGAGTGCTGATCCGGATGCCCTGAACATTCTCGATCTCGTCGGCGGAGGCCACTACCGTGTGTCCGATTACGCCTTTGCGGCGGACGGACGGGAGATGCCTCGGCTTGCTGAGATGCAATTCATTGGAATCAGACAGCCACGGTGGAAGGCACACGCCATGAAGCCTCGCAGCCGTTACATGGGATATCCAGGCCCCTGGACTTGCGGCTGACAGTGACCTTGCAGCCGCCGATAGCTCAAAATCCCAATCCGATGGACGGTAAAGGCCCCGGCTCACCCCATCTATTCCTACACGATTCCACAGGTGCGATTGCTTCAGGCCTGCGGCCTCGGCCTCGTCAATGGTGAATGGTGCGTTGGTCAGTCGGGGCGGAAGGGGCCTGGCGTTCTGCATATCTGGCATTCTCGCCCAGAAACGCTTGAGTCATCGTAAGTTATCCACAGGCTCGTTGAGGCCATCGAGGGATGTGAGAGAGGGTTCGGTTCAAGCCCGAGGGGTGTGAGAGAGGGTTCGGGTCAAGCCCGAGGGATGTGAGAGAGGGTCAGATGCGGGGGCCGCGGAACCTTGAGAAACCCCGCCACAGGCCGTAGACCGCTCCGCCAACCGTGGCGGCCTTGAGCCCAAGCGTTGCTGCGCGGCGACCGGAACGGAAGTCGTACACCGGCCAGTTGTTCTCGCGGGCGTGCCGGCGCAACCTGGCGTCCGGGTTGATCACCACGGGATGACCCACCATGGTGAGCAAAGGTATGTCGTTGGCGGAATCGCTGTACGCCCAGCAATGATCCAGATCCAGGCCCTCACGATCGGCGACGAGCTGAACTGCGACTGCCTTCGCCGGTCCGTGCAGGATGTCGCCCACAAGTTTCCCTGTGTACATGCCACCTTCCACTTCACCCACGGTGCCAAGGGCGCCGGTCAGTCCGAGCCTGGTGGAAATGACCGTGGCCACCTCTATGGGTGTAGCCGTGACGAGCCAGACCTTGCGTCCAACCCTGAGATGCTGTTCCGCGAGGGCCTTGGTCCCCGGCCAGATCCGCGACTCGATCATTTCGTCGTAGACCTCTTCACCCAGGGCCTTGATGTCATCCACAGTGATGCCGGCAGCAAGGGTAAGCGCGGAGTCGCGGACCGAGTGGACGTCTTCCATGTTCTCGCCGCGCATGACGAATTTGAACTGCTTCCAGGCGAATCCGGCCGCTTGCGACAATGTGAAGGCCTTGCGTTCGTACATCTTGCGGGCCACATGGAAGAGGCTGGCGCCCTTCATCAAGGTGTTGTCGACGTCGAAGAAGGCGGCCTCGCCCGTGCGCTTCTGCACGTTGTCCTTCTGCACTATGGGCTTCTGCACCAAGGCATCTGCGACCACGGCGGCGTTCTTCTCCTCGGGCATGCCTTGAGTCTAGTCAATCGCCGCGGTCCGCGTTCGAGGGCGCACGGTGGCGTCACAGAAGGGCTCGGGATGTGAGAGAGGGTTGGCCGGAAGGGCTCGGGATGTGAGAGAGGGTTGGCCGGTAGGGCGCGGGATGTGAGAGAGGGTTGGCCGGTAGGGCGCGGGATGTGAGAGAGGGTTGGCCGGTAGGGCTCGGGATGTGAGAGAGGGTTGGCCGGTAGGGCTCGGGACGTGAGAGAGGGTTGGCCGGAAGGGCGTGGGATGTGAGAGAGGGTTGGCCGGAAGGGCGTGGGATGTGAGAGAGGGTTGGCCGGTACCTTTGAGATATGGCTATTCCCGACGTCGTTCTCCTCACCAAAGCTGACTGCCACCTGTGCACCGCGGCGCGTGCCGCCGTCGAGCGTGTCACTAAAAGTCTTGGCGTGCAGTGGAAGGAGCAGCTGATCGACGACGACCCCCAACTGCAGGAGCGCTTCGCGGAAGAGATTCCCGTGGTGCTGGTGGACGGCGTCCAGCGCGATTTTTGGAAGATTGACGAGGAACGTCTCACCCGCACCCTGAAGAAGGTCCTGGAGGGCTGAGGGGTTACCCGTTGGTAATGGCTTTTGTTGAGTCCGCCCGGGGGTCATAGAGTGGAACAACAAAGCGACGCAATGGAGAATACCGTGACTGCGCTGGAACCGTCCCCGGAGGCTGCAACCGGGGACAACGAACCTGCCACAAAGCAGATCCCGCCCGCGGCCGTGGCCCGGATGACGCTCTATTTGCGCGCGCTCAACTCCCTGTTGGCCGAAGGCGTGGAGCGGGTTTCGTCCGAAGCATTGGCGGAAGCCTCAGGTGTCAGCTCGTCCACCCTGCGCAAGGATCTTTCCTATGTGGGCTCGTATGGGACGCGCGGTGTCGGCTATGAAGTCCAGTACTTGAGCCGCCACATTGCCGCCGCCCTGGGTCTGACCCATGACTGGAAAGTTGCCATTGTGGGCGCCGGTAACCTCGGCAAGGCCCTGGCCCGGTATGGCGGGTTTGAGTCCCGCGGCTTCGACGTTGTAGCCATCTTCGACGCCGACCCCATGGTGATCGGCAACGAAGTAGGGTGGCTTCGCGTCAGCGACTCCGCGGAGCTTGAGCGGGTCCTTGAACGGACCCACACCAACATGGTGGTGCTGGCCCTGCCCGCCACCGTAGCGCAGGCTGTATGCGACCGCGTGATTGCCGCCGGGATCCGGAGCATCCTCAGCTTCGCGCCGGTGCTGTTGCAGGTTCCTCCGCACGTGAACCTCCGCAAGGTGGACATGGCCACGGAACTCCAGATTTTGGCGTACCACGCACAACGGGCGCAGACACCGGGCCAGGCTGTTTAGCCTTCGCCGGGTCCGCGCCCGCGTTTGAAGCGTCTTGAACTCTGGGTGTTTAGCGGCCGTACGGGTTCTGGTACGGGTTGCCGAAGGGCTGCGCCTTGCGGAAGTACGGGGCCGACGCCGGCAGGTACAGCATGACGATCGCCGCGACTCCCAGCAGGATCACGATGAGCTGCAGGATGCCGTAGGTGGCACCGAACTGGAACAGGCCGGTGAGGCCCAGGACGGAGATGGCGGCGAAGACGGTGCCCAGGATCCGTGCCCAGTTCTTGCCCTTGCGGACGGGGAAAGCGACCAAGGCGTAGAGACCGAGGGCCAGAACAGCGCCTACGACGGCGCTGACGCCGATCACACCGCGCATGCCTTCCATGGACCCTTCGGGGAGGTCCGTACCCTGCTGGCTTGCCTGCTGGTTCATGGCGCTGATGAAGGCATCAGCACCAGTGGTGGCCAACAGAAGCGAGCTGATAGCGGAAAGAATGCCGGCGGCAACGATCATCCAGAAGGCGTAGTTAACCATGGGCGGCACAGCGGTGGGACCGGGCTGCTGGCTGGGCCAGTTGGTGTCCTGTCCGTACTGCGGAGCGCCGGGAGCCTGGCCGTACGGGGATGACTGCTGGCCGTACTGCGGCGCGGCGGGGCTTTGCTGGCCGTACTGCGGCGCGGCTGGGCTTTGCTGGCCGTACTGCGGAGCGGCTGGCTGGGTGCCCGGCTGCTCGGGCTGGTTGGCATCGCCCGGGTTTGACGGCGGGTAGGGAGGGTTGCTCATGGCATTCCTTTGCTTGTTCGACTGCTGGTGCGGCCGCCGGGATCAGCAAAATGACCCTGCCCCCAGCGTGGTTCTGCTTCCACCGTACCTCCCGGGTCTGACCCTGCAGGTGATCCCACGCAGGTATTTCCGGCTCACGGCAAAAATCATCATGTTGGCTTACGCCTTCATGATGAAAGCCGCGGCAATCCGACAGGATTTACCGCGGCCTTCAGCCTGTATTGGCGCCGATAAGGCACGACGACGGCAGTTGCGTCAGCGCTAAGCGTGGCCCTTGACTGCCTTGAACCAAAGTTGGGAATTCGGAAGCCACATCAGGACTACGGCTACGGCGCTGACGAGGAAGCCGAACCAGTTGCTGCCAAGGCCCGTGCTGGAGCCGCCGGCACTGGCCGCACTGAAAATGGTGAGGAGCAAGGAGATGCCGGCCACGATGGTGAGGGCGAGGCGGGCCCACTCTTTGCCTTCCTTCATCTTCATCGCAAGGACTACCTGTGCCGCTGCCACCGCCAGGGTGAGGATGAGGATGATCAGCAGGATGGCTGCAACGCCAGGGGCGAAAGCGAAGAGGGCAATGATCGCGAAGAATCCGATCAGCCCGAACAGCAGGCCAAGGAGTCCGGAGATCACCCAGATGAAGTATGAAACCTTCAGCTCGGTGGGGAGGCCCTGGGTCTTGAACATTCCCGAGAATCCGCCCTGGGGCATGACGTCGTTGAAGTTGCGGGGCCCGTCAGTGGGCATCTCGAAGTGGAAACCAGGCTGCCCCGGGGCTGGCTGTCCAGGGCCAGGCTGCGGTGGGCCAGGCTGCGTGGGGCCGGGCTGTGAATATTGTCCCGGTTGCGACGGCGGCTGGTAACCCTGGGGTGGCTGGTAGCCCTGCGGAGGCTGGTAACCCGCAGGAGGAACATTGCCGGGCTGCGGAGGCTGGGAGCCGGGCTGCTGTGGCTGTGGTGCTTCGTCTGGGGTACTCATGGCATCACTGTAGACCGCAGGTTGAAGGTTGCATAGGAACTTCGGAGCCAACTCGCAGGTAAATACAGGCTGTTTGCCGAACAATTGCGGGGTGACTTCCGGATATGCGAAACGGCGCCCCCACACAGCCGGGGACTGTGGGTGGCGCCGTTGGGGTGAATCCGCGTCTGGAGAGAGGGCCTATGCGGCGGCCGGTGCGATGAAAGCGAGTTCCAGGTTGATGACAACCTTGTCGCTGACCAACACGCCACCGGCTTCGAGAACGGCATTCCAGGTGAGGCCGAAGTCCTTGCGGCTGATGGTGGTTTCGCCGGAAACGCCGGCGCGGGTGTTGCCGAAGGGATCCACTGCGACACCGTTGAATTCTGTTTCGATGGATACTTCCTTGGTCACGCCCTTGATTGTGAGATCGCCCACGAGGTCGAAGCTGTTGCCGTTGGCCTGGACGTGGCGGGACACGAACGTGATCTCCGGGAACTTCTCCACGTCGAAGAAGTCTTCGCCCTTGACGTGGCCATCGCGGTTGACGTCGCCGGAGTCGAAGCTGGCGGTCTGGATGGTGGCGGTGACCTTGGAGTCGGCCAGGGTTTCGCCAACTTCGAGTGTGGCTGAAGCGTCCTTGAACTGGCCGCGTACCTTGCTGATGCCTGCGTGGCGGACAGTGAAGCCGATCTCGCTGTGGGAAGCGTCGAGGGTCCAGGTGCCGGTGGTGACGGAAGCGGGGAGAGTCATCATGGTGTTGCTCCTATATCGATTGGTTGGTACTGCGTGCTTGCCGGGTCGAGCTCATTGCTTGAAGCGTCAACCGAGCTTCGTGTCCAGTATAAACATGCATATGCATCTTTTATTCCAACTCCGGGGAACATTTCGGAAAAACTTTGAGTTCTACTAGCGGTAGAAGATTTCGGATCGCCCCGCTTCTTTGAGAAACTGGTAAACATGCCCCAAGCAACTGTCCACCTGCTTCGCCATGGCGAGGTCCATAATCCCGACGGCGTCCTGTATGGTCGCCTGCCGGAATTCCACCTCTCCGAGCGTGGCCGGGAGATGGCCCGTATGCTGGCCGACCACTTTGTGGCACGTGTCGGCCAGGGGGCCAAGATCGTCCACTTGGTCGCCTCACCGCTGACCCGCGCCCAGGAAACGGCCATGCCCACTGCAGAGGCCCTGAACCTGGAAATCACCACCGAGCCCCGGATTATCGAGGCCGAGAACCACTTTGAGGGGCTCCACCCCACCAAGAGTGAATTCCTGAAGCCCAAGCACTGGCTGTACTTCCGCAATCCGCTGCGGCCATCCTGGGGCGAGCCGTACAAAGAGCAGGCGGCCCGGGTTCTGGCCGCCGTTGAAGACGCCCGTGCCAAGGCGGTTGAGTTGGGTGGCGACGGTGCCGAAGCCATCCTCGTGAGCCATCAGCTCCCCATCTGGTCAACCCGTTTGACCGCTGAAGGACGGCGGCTGGCACACGATCCCCGCAAGCGCGAATGCACGCTCACTTCCCTGACGTCCCTGACTCTGGACGGGAACGGCAAGATCGTGCGAGTGGAGTACACCGAACCTGCTGCCGTCCTGCTCCCCGGCGCGGCGAGCACCCCGGGGGCATAGAAGCATGGACAACAACCTCTCACGTCGCGGTGTACTGACTGCCGGTGGCGTCCTCCTCGCGGGACTGACCATGGGCCTGTCCGCGTGTGCCCAGGAAGATTCCCTCGCCAAGCAAGCCAAGGCAGGCGACAACAAGAACTACGTAGCCGGCGATGGTTCGGTGACAGAGTTCGCGAAGGCGGACCGTGCCGCCCCAGTGGCGCTCAAGGGCACCCTCTTTAACGGGGAGACGGTAAAGCCCGAGGACCTCAAGGGCAAAGTCACGGTCTTGAACTTCTGGTTTGCTGCCTGTGCACCTTGCCGCATCGAGGCGCCCCAGCTTGAAGCCCTGCACCAGGACTTCAAGGACCAGGGCGTCCAGTTCTTCGGCGTCAACCTGCGCGACGAACAAGCTACCGCTGAGGCCTTCGACAAAACCTTCAACATCACCTACCCGAGCTTCAACGACAAGGACGGGGCTGTTCTCCTGTCCGTGTCCGGCATCGTTCCGCCGGGTGCGGTGCCCACAACATTGGTCCTGGACAAGGATGGCAAGGTTGCCTCCCGCGTGCTCGGCGAGATCGAGAAGAGCACCCTGAAGGCCCTCATCACCTCCGCAGTGGCGGAGTAGCACCCATGAACAGTCCCTTCGCCGAGACGATCCTCAATGGATCGCTGCTGCTGGCTGTGCCGGTGGCGTTGCTGGCTGGGCTGGTCTCCTTCCTCTCGCCGTGCGTGCTGCCACTGGTCCCCGGTTACCTTGGCTACGTCACGGGACTGACCGGCGTCGATCTCCAAAAGCAGCGGCGTGGCCGCATGCTGGCCGGAATCGGCCTGTTCGTCCTGGGCTTCTCGGTGATCTTTGTTCTTTTGGGCGGCGCCTTCGGGCAGTTGGGCACGTTGCTGACCGGCCCGCAGAACGCCTGGATTACGCAGTTGCTGGGCATCCTGGTGATCATCATGGGCGTGGTGTTCATGGGCGGCTTCGGCTGGTTGCAGCGCGACGCGAAGATCCATGCCAAACCGCCCGCCGGCCTATGGGGAGCACCGCTCCTGGGATTGACCTTTGGCCTGGGCTGGGCGCCCTGTATTGGTCCGACGTACTCCGCGGTACAGTTGCTGAGCCTGTCCGGTGGTTCCTCGGCAGCCAAGGGCGCGCTCCTGGCGTTCGTCTATAGCCTTGGGCTGGGTATCCCGTTCCTCCTGATTGCGCTGGCTGTCCGCCGGGGCATGGGAGTCATGTCCTTTTTCCGCAAGCACCGTCTGGCCATCCAGCGGATTGGCGGAGGCATCCTGATTTTGCTCGGCATCCTGATGGCCACCGGTGTGTGGGGAACCTGGGTGACCGAGTTGCAGTACTGGTTCCAAAACGATGTGAAGTTGCCAATCTGATGAGCGAGTCCGTGAAAGCCACAAAGAAGTCACCGTCCGCTGAAACCACCAGCGCAGCGGAAGGAAAACTCCAGCAGGCCAAGTCCGAGGCCGCACTTCCTGCCCTCGGTTTCAAGGGCATGCTCCGGTGGGCTTGGACCCAGCTGACCAGCATGCGCACAGCGTTGTTCCTGCTGCTCCTTCTCGCCGTCGGAGCGGTGCCTGGTTCCCTGTTCCCGCAGCGGCCGGCGAACCCTTCGGTGGTCACGCAGTACATCAAGGACAACCCGTCCTACGGTGAGATCCTGGACGCCCTTCAGATGTTCGACGTCTACTCCTCGGCCTGGTTCTCGGCCATCTACATCCTGCTCTTTATCTCGCTGATCGGCTGCGTCACCCCCCGCGCCATTGCCCATTACAAGGCCATGAAGTCCCAGCCGCCCCGTACTCCCAAGCGCCTTTCGCGCCTGCCGGAGTACGGTACCTTGGCGGTACCCGCCAACGCCGGGATCCCGGCGTCGAAGGCCATCAACGATGCCGCCGGGCTGCTGAAGAAGCGCGGCTACCGCGTGGAGGTCAGGGACGTCGACGGCGCCCTGCCGTCCTTGGGTGCCGAGCGCGGCTTCCTGAAGGAAGTGGGCAACCTGGTCTTCCACACCTCGCTGATCGGCGTCCTGGTGTCCGTGGCCATCGGCGGCCTGTACGGGTACAGCGGCCAGCGCATCCTGGTGGAGGGTGACACGTTCGTCAACACCCTGGTGGGCTACGATCAGTTCACTCCGGGCACCAACTTCCAGAGCAGCGCGCTGCAGCCGTATTCGGTCCAATTGGACAAGTTCGAAGCCAAGTTCGACCGTGAATCCCCGGGCAAAGCAGGCCAGCCGATCGATTACACGGCCGAGGTATCCACCAAGGAAGGACCGGATTCACCGGTCAAGAAGGAAACCCTCAAGGTCAACGACCCCGTTTCCCTCGGTGGTACCAGCCTCTACCTGACCGGCAACGGCTACGCGCCCCTGGTCACCGTCCGGGACGGCGAAGGCAATGTTTCCTTCCAGGGTCCCGTCACGGCCAAGGTCCAGGGAGACAACTACTACTCGTCGGTGGTCATCAAGGTCCCCGACGCGAAGCCGGAACAGCTTGGCTTTGTGGGCTTCTTCCTTCCCACGGCGTTCGTCACCGAAGACGGCACCTCGTTCAGCGCTTCCCCGGAACTCTTCAACCCCCAGTTGAGCCTGAATTCCTTCTACGGAGACCTCGGCCTGGACAAGGGCGTGCCCCAGAACGTGTTCGAACTGGACGTCAAGGACTTGAAACCGCTCAATGCCCGCGACCTCGCGGCGGGCGGCATCACCCTGACCCCGGGCGCAACCGTCAACCTGCCCGAAGGCAAGGGCAGCATCACGTTCGACGGCGTGAAGAAGTACATCGGCGTGGACATCCACCACAACCCCGGACAGCTCTACGCACTGATCTTCGGCTTCCTCGCAGTCGGTGGCCTGGTCATGTCTCTCTATATCAACCGGCGCCGTGTCTGGGTCCGCACCGGAACCCACGCCGACGGCCGCACCATGGTGGAGTACGGCCTGCTGGCCCGCGGTGAAGATCACCGCCTGGCCGGCGAAGCCGCGGCACTCCGCGAGATCTTTGCCCGGGAATGGAACATCCCACAGACGCAGGACACCGCAACAACTACAGCAGGATCTTCCTCAACCTCGAAGGACCAGTAATGCCCGTCATCAACGAAACCCTGGGCCAGTACAGCGAGCTGTTCATGCTGTTGGCCGCCGGCACGTACACCGTGGCGTTCATCGCCTTTGCCTGGGACCTGGCCAAGAGCAGCAAGATGCTCCGCGCCGTGGACCTGAAGGCTGCGGCCAGCACTGCCGGCGAGAAGGTCACGGTTGCTGCCGGCCGCGTCGCGGGAGGCTTGGGAGGTCCCGACGCCGGTGGGCCGGCAGGCCGCGCTGAGCGTCCGACATCGGGCCTCACCTTTGAGGGCGGCACCGCCGCCGGCGACATGAAATACGCCGGCGAACGCCGCGCACCTGCCCGTGTGGCCGTGGCCCTGACGGTATTGGGTGTCCTCATCCACGGCGCGGGTGTAGTGACCCGAGCCTTCGGTGCGGGCCGTGTGCCGTGGGGCAACATGTACGAGTTCCTCACCACCGGCGCCTTCGTTGCGGTAGCTGTCTTCCTGATCGTCCTCATCCGCCGGGATCTGCGCTTCCTGGGCACCTTTGTGATCGGGCTGGCTATCATCATGCTGGTGGCCGCATCTGCTGCTTTCTGGACCCCGGTGGGTCACCTGGTTCCGGCACTGCAGAGCTATTGGCTGATCATCCACGTCTCCATCGCAGTGCTCTCTTCAGCGTTGTTCACGCTGACGTTCGCCATGTCCGTGCTGCAGTTGCTGCAGTCGTACCGCCAGAAGAGCCTTGCTGCGGGCCGTGCGGACAAGCTGGGCTTCATGCGCCTGGTCCCCAACGCGCTGAGCTTGGAGAATCTCTCCTACCGCATCAATGCCATCGCCTTCATCGGCTGGACGTTTACCCTCATGTTCGGCGCCATCTGGGCCGAAAAGGCCTGGGGTCGCTTCTGGGGCTGGGACCCCAAGGAAGTGTGGACCTTTGTGATCTGGGTGGTCTATGCCGGCTACCTGCACGCTCGGGCTACCCGTGGCTGGACGGGAACACGCGCAGCCTGGTTGTCGATTGTTGGCTACGCCTGCGTCATCATCAACTTCACGCTGGTGAACACGGTCTTCAACGGCCTGCATTCCTACTCCGGGCTCTAAAATCGGGGCCTCGGCGCCAATGCGGGCCTGAGCAGGGGCGTTGTCCCTGGCTCGGGCCCGTCCCTCAAGAAACAACAAAACGGTGCACTAAACAAGCCTTTTGCCTGTCCAAAGCAGGTGCTACCTTGTTCAGAACCCGCTTGTGATGCAGCCCGCTAGCGACGTGCCGTGTTCTTTTGAGGTAGCTATGAACTATGTTCTCGCCATTGACGTCGGGACGAGTTTTACCGCAGCAGCCCTGGTTAAGCCTGACCAAGGTCCAACCCCTACACCGGAAATACTCCCGTTGGGATTACATGGCAACGCCGTGCCATCGGTGTTGTTCTATACCGACGACGGCCGAGTGCTGGTAGGCGAAGCCGCCGAACGCCGGGGCCTGGACGATCCCCACCATATGGTGCGTGAGTTCAAGCGTCGGATCGGGGATTCCGTTCCCCTCGCTGTCGGCGAGGGATGGCTGGCCCCGGAGGATGTGTACGCCACCATGGCCCGGTGGGTGGTGGACAGGGCCGGGGAGCGGGAGGGGACGGCGCCGTCGTCGATCATCATGACGCACCCCGCTGCCTGGGGCCAGCACCGGACCTCGGTGGTTCTCGCAGCGCTCAACGCGGCGGGCCTCCATGACATCACCCTGATCAGTGAGCCGGAAGCAGCGGCCCTGCACTACGCCTCCCAAACGCGGGTGGAAGATGGCAGCATCATCGCTGTGTACGACCTCGGCGGAGGTACGTTCGACACTGCCATCCTGCGCAAAGCCGGAGCCGGGAACTTTGAGTTGCTGGGACGTCCCGACGGTATTGAAACCCTTGGCGGCGCAGACTTCGACGCCGCCGTCCTGCGGCACGTGATGGGCCACGTCAAGGCATCCGGGGAGGTGGATCCGGAGGCGCCGGACGCCCTCGCAGCCCTTTCGAGACTGCGGAGGGAATGCCGTGAGGCCAAGGAAGCGCTGTCCCTGGACAGCGAATCCAGTGTGGCAGTTTCCCTGCCGGGAACACAGCAGTCTGTGCGGTTGGTCCGCGCCGAATTCGAAGCGCTCATCGAGGAGCCCCTCCGGGAAACCGTGGAAGCACTGGAACGAAGCTTGCAGAGCGTCAACGTGGACTCTCAGGATCTGAGCGCCGTGCTGCTCATCGGTGGGTCATCGCGCATTCCCCTCGTGGCCCAGATGATTTCGGTGGAACTTGGCCGGCCCATCGCCGTCGACGCCGATCCCAAGTCCTCCATCTGCCTGGGGGCAGCGGTGGCTGGTTTGCGCTCAAGGGCCGAAGAGGCCGTGGACGCGGCGGCTGCGGCCGCTGTCGGGGCAGCGGCTGACGACGTGGTGGCGATCGGCGCGCTGGGGCGCCCGCATACCGCCAGCCGACCCCCAGCCCTGGGCGTCCGCGCAGCAGCGTCCGCAAAGCAGGGCCGGCAGGCTCCCCGGCCGCGTGTCCGGATGGCTGCGGCCGCGGCTGCAGCGGCGGCCGCCTTGACCATCGCGACGGCGACGGCGGCCCAGAGTCCCGAAGGCAGTGGGTTGCTGGCAACCGTGTTGGGGAACCAGGCCGCTGATGTCATGCGCGACGGCGGTCCTCAGGCTTCAGGGGGCCAAGGCAGTGTTGCCGGTGGCGGGAAGAACGGGGAAACCCCGACGGTAGGCAAGCCGGCGGGTGGACTTGAAGCCAGCGCCAGGGCCGGGGTTACCAAGGCAGGGAATGGGATGGGGAAGAGCCCGGCCCGGACCGGAACAACGAATGCCGGAACTGGATCGGGGGCCGCTGCGGGACCCGGTGCAGGACCTGCCGCCGGCACCTCCCCGGGCACCTCATCCGGCGGAACCGCCACCGCCACTCCTGCGGCGACGGGCACGGGAACCCCCGCTGCTCCGGGCACCACCCCGGCTCCCAGCACACCCACACCGGCGCCTACTGGTGGCGCCGCCAGTGGGCCTACACCGCCGCCTGCAACACCCCCCACCACGCCGCCACCGGTCATCGAACCCACAACTCCGCCTACAACCCCGGCTGATCCTGTCACGCCACCGCCACCTCCACCGCCGTCGCCCGAGCCAACAGTGCCGCAGCCTGAACCGACGCTCACGCAAGACCCCCCACCGCCGTCGCCCGAGCCAACGCCGGAACCGGTACCCCCGCCTGTCACGGCTGATCCCTTACCCGAGCCCTCGCAAACGGGCCCCATTCCGGATCCAGCGATGCTTCCGGCGGTGTAGCCCATGACGGGACATGACCCTAAGCCCGGGCACCTTCCACCCGGGCCGGACGATCACCCGTTCAAGGAACCTGCCGCCCTTCACGAGGCAGCGCCACACCCTGTCCCGGAGCTTTCCGGGGATTCCGCGAAAGTCCGCGAGCTGCTCCTAGCCCTATCCGTGGGGTTCACGCTGCCTTCACCCCTGCCGCGTGGCCTTGAAGGCCATGATGGCCTGGACTCGATCATCACTGCAGCCATGGATGCGGGCTTGCTGCTGGCCGACGGGTCCGTAGTGGGGACGGTCCAGCATGCCTTGCTGCATGGAACCCCGCCTTCCCGCATCCGGGCGCTGCAGCGGGAGCTCGTGGACAAGGTCCTGGACGAAGGCCGTCCCTTGGGAGACCTGGCCCGCGACCTCGCCAGAAGTGGCATGCAGGATGCCCGGGTTGCCGCGGAACTCGAAGAGGTGGCAAACAGCGTCCTGGACTCGGATCCGCGTCTGGCCGTGGATCTCTATGCCGAAGCGCTTCTTGCCGGGAACAAGGAGCTCCACATTGCCGCGAAGCGTGCCCAGGCCTTGGCCGCCACCGGGGATCTGGACGAAGCTGGCAGGATCGTTGACAGGCTGCTTGCCCTGCCCGAGCCTCCCCACCTACGCCTGGGGGTGGACGTGGCAGCCGCCGTGTGGGCACAGCGGGGAATGTTGTCCCGGAGCGCTGACACGTACAGCTGGCTGGGGCCGGACAGGTTGCAGGGGTCTGCCCCGCTGGCCGCAGTGGCTATGATCGGCGCCGGAAATGCCGTGCTGGCTGAAGAGATCATGGCTGCCGCCGTGCCGTCCGGTTCGCCAACGCTGCTGGCGGTGGCTTTGACGCTCACCCAGGAGGGCCTGCGGCAGACCCTTGGACCCAACCCTCAATTGGCCCTGCCGGAGCTCATCAGGGCCTCGGACATGATGAACGCCTCTGGCGCAGCGATTCCATTGCCGGAGACCCCGGGGGCCCTGGCGGCCCTCTGCGCACTCCACAGTGGGGAACCGGCGGTAGCAGACACTGTGCTCAGGGCGGCGTTGGCCGCGGGCCAGGGCGGGGATGCTGCCCGACCCCGGTTGTTCCTCCTGCAGGCCTGGACTGCCATGCAGCAGGACAACTCCGACGAGGCCCGATTGGCCATCAACGAGGCAGTCAAGGCAAACCATTGGTCCTTGGCACCCCGCGACGAGCTGCTGCTATCAGCGCTGGAGGTGGGGCTCGCACGGCGTGGCAGCGACGTGCACGCGCTGGTGTTGGCGTGGGACCGGGCCCGGGAAGCCATGATGCACGTAGCCGTGGATCTCTACAGTCTCCTGCCCTGGGGTGAGCTGATGGTTTCTGCTGCACGGCTGCGCGAGACACGTCGGGTCTCGCACTATTTGGACGGCGCCTGGGAGCTCTTACAAAGGTTGGGGAACCCGCCACTGTGGTCAGTGCCGCTGCACTGGGCGGCAGTGCAGGCCGCACTGCTGAGCGAAAGCCCCGCTGAGCTTGCGCCGCACGCTGCCGCGCTGGTTCGGGCTTCGGAACACAGCCACCTGGCGTCCGTTCTTGCCGTGGGTGGCAAAGCCTGGGTTTCGGTGTTGGCCGGCCGGTTTGAAGCGTCCGACGTCGAAGCGGCGGCCCGCGGGTTGGCCGCCGTCGGGATGCCTTGGGAAGGGGCGCGATTGGCGGGCCATGCCGCCGCGCACGCGGAGGAACGGCGCGACCTGGTGCGCCTGCTGGCCTGCGCCAGGGACATCCATCCCCAAGGCGCTCCGGCCGGGGCGGGCAACGATCGGGTGGAGGAGCCGCACCATGGTGGTGCGCGTACCCCTGCACCGGACGGCACCAGCCCGGGTGCGGGGGATCCGTCCGTGCTGAGCGCCAGGGAACGCGAAGTGGCTCGGCTTCTTCTTGAAGGCAAGACGTACCGGGAGATCGGTGAAGCCATCTACATCTCGCCACGCACTGCCGAACACCACGTGGCACGCATGCGCAGGCGCTTGGGGGCCGACAACCGATCGGACCTCCTGGTCCGCCTGCGCATTGCCTTGGGGGAGGGGTACCCGCCTCCGTGAGCGGCAACCCCCTCCACCCCCTAACGGAAAACCCCGCTACCCCCTAACGCTGGGGCAAGCGGTAGGGGGACCACCCCCGATGCCCGGTCCCTCACCACGGCCATACGTTGAAGGGGAGCCCGGCAAAGGCGCCGGGCCATTTACCACCCACCACAGAATTTGAGGGAGCATTCCAATGCCTACACTCGCACAACAGCTCGTGCAGTTCCTGATGAGCCTGTTCAACGATCCCGATGCAGCCGAGGACTTTGTCCGCGACCCCGAGGCTGCCTTGGCCGCAGCCGGCCTCCGTGACGTTTCCTCGGCCGACGTCGATGCTGTTCGCCCGGTGGTCCTGGACTACGCACCGATCAACGCCCGTTCGTCGTTCGACCGCGAATACAACACCGGCGGCAACCATGCCTCCACTGGCGGCGGCGCCGGCTGGGGTGGCCATGATGACGACGACGATCACGGCCACGGCGGTGGCGGTGGCGGCGGTGGCCATGATGACGACGACGATCACGGCCACGGCGGTGGCGGTGGCTGGGGTGGCCATGATGACGACGACGATCACGGCCACGGCCACGGCGGTGGCGGTGGCTGGGGTGGCCATGATGACGACGACGATCACGGCCACGGCGGTGGCGGCGGTGGCTGGGGTGGCCATGATGACGACGACGATCACGGCCACGGCGGTGGCGGCGGTGGCGGTGGCTGGGGCGGACACGACGACCACGATGACCACGCCCACGCCGTTCAACAACTGGTCCACGTGGTGAACAACTACTCCTACACCACCACTATCGATGACCGCGATACGATCACCGATCAGTCGGTGAACCAAAACATCTGGGCTGACGGCGATGTCACGCAGCTCTTCAACCAGGACGCTGTCATCGCCTCGGGCGACGGTGCCATTGCCGCCGGCGACGACGTGAAGGACTCCGGCAACACCACCTCCACCGATGACCACTCGACAGATAATTCGCTGACCATCAATGAGTCGGGCCCTGGCGACGTCGAGGTGGGCAACACGGACATCGAGGTCAAGGATTCGTTCAACGACAATTCGGACAACTCGGTGACCAAGGACTCCTACAACACCGACGTTGATGTCGACGTGGACATCGAGGACTCCTTCAATGAGGACAACTCCTCCCACACCGACAACTCCCACACCAACATCCACAACACCGATTCGTTCAACAAGGACTCCTACAACACGGAGAACGAGTTGGAAGTCGGCGACGTGGACGTGGAGTACACGAACATCGAGAACTCCACCATCATCAAGGACAACGAGGTGGAGCTGGAATACACCAACGATCACTCCACCAACGTGGAACTGGAGGACGTCCAGGTCAACTACGATTCCACGGTGATCCAGGACAACGAGTTGGAGATCGACAACTCCAAGGAAATCGACGTGGAGGACGTCCAGGTCAACTACGACTCCACGGTGATCCAGGACAACGAGCTCGAAGTTGATAAGTCGAGCTACACCAACATCGAGGACAACGAAGTTGACGTCGAATACAACGACATTGACCATTCGAATGTTATTGCCAAGAACGACGTCGAGATCGACTAGCGGCAAAGAGGTCCACACGGCGTAGCGGAAGCTGCGGCGCAGAGCACCCCCAGCAGTGCCCGGCAGGCGGATGGACGCCTGTCGGGCACTTCGTGGCCCCTCCGGACAGCAGCACCGGAACAGGCAGAACAAAGGACACACCATGGCGGAAACAGTACGGATGACCACATTGGTGGAGCAGGGCATGGCGCTGGTGGGGGAGCGGAACGACCTTCGGCGACGCCTGGAAAACACTCACAACCGCCTTCAGGATCCCAGCGTTCGCGTGATCGTGGTGGGCGAGTTCAAGCAAGGCAAGAGCCAACTGATCAATGCTTTGGTGAATGCGCCCGTCTGCCCTGTGGATGACGACATTGCCACCACTGTGCCGACGGTGGTACGGCAGGGGGAACCGGCGTCGGCCGTTGTCCTGGTTCCCGTTGCGGAGGGTGGCACGCTGGAAGGCACTCGTACGGAGCTCGACAGCGACGGCCACGAACGAACGCTGGAACGCCAGCCCGTGCAGTTGGACCACCTGGCTGACTACGTCTCCGAAAAAGGCAATCCCGGCAACGCGAAGAACATCGTGGCGGCTGAGGTTGTCTTGCCGAGGAAACTGCTGGCGGGTGGACTGACAATAGTGGATTCGCCCGGGGTGGGTGGGCTGGGGTCAACGCACACGCTGACCACGCTGACGGCCCTTCCGTCAGCGCATGCCATGGTGTTTGTCTCCGATGCGTCCCAGGAATACACCGAACCGGAAATGCGGTTCCTGCGCCAAGCCATGCGCATCAGCCCCAACGTGGTGTGCGTACTGTCCAAGACCGACCTCTATCCGAGCTGGCGGCAAATCGAGGACCTCGACCGGAAACACCTTGCCGATGTGGGGCCGGACATACCCCTGTTCCCGGTCTCTTCGGAGCTTCGCCTCCAGGCGGCGCGTCTGCAGGACACGGAACTGAACGCCGAATCAGGGTTTCCTGAGCTGATCCACCACCTGAGGCACAACATTGTGGGTGAGGCCGCCAGAATTCAACGTCGATCCGTTGGCCATGATCTCTTGTCCGTGACGGAAAACCTGAGGCTCGCCCTGCAGTCGGAGCTTGGTGCCCTGGAGAATCCCGAGGGCACGCCGCAGATGATCGCCGGCCTCAATGCGGCCAAGGAGGACGCGGACTCGCTGCGCAAACGGTCGGCGCGCTGGCAGATCACCCTCAACGATGGCATCGGGGACCTCATCGCAGACATGGAGTACGACCTGAAGGACAGGTTGCGCCGGATCCAGCGCGAAGCGGAAACCGCCATTGACCAGGGGGACCCCGGCCCCGCCTGGGAGCAGTTCACCCAGTGGCTGGAGCAGAGCACCGCTGCTGCGGTCTCGGATACCTTCGTCTGGACCAGCGAACGGGCCCAGTGGCTGGCCACCCAGGTGGCGGACCACTTTTCCGAGGACGAGGTAGCCCTGCCGGCGTTAAAGGTGGCCGATACGGGCGGCGTGCTGGACCCCGTGGCTGACATCCAGGAGATGGACAACGGGCGTCTCGGACCCCTGCAAAAAGTGCTGATCGGGATGCGTGGATCCTACGGCGGCGTGCTGATGTTCGGCCTCCTGACTGGCATCTTTGGGATGGCCCTCATCAACCCGCTCTCCGTCGGCGCCGGCCTCCTGCTGGGACGGAAAGCCTTCCGGGAAGACAAAGAGGCCCGGCTCAAGCAGCGGCAAGCCGAAGCCAAGATCCTGGTAAGGAAACACGTGGACGATGTTGTGTTCCAAGTCGGAAAACAGCTGAGGGACAGGCTGCGGCTGGTCCAACGGGCCACACGGGACCACTTCACGGAGATCGCCGAGGAGCACCACCGCTCCCTGGCTGAATCCGTGGCGGCTGCCCAAAAAGCTGCCGCAACCTACGCAGTGGAACGGGACCTGCGGATCAAGGAAATCCGGGGCCATCTCAAAGCAGTGGACACGATGGCCAGGGAAGCGCAGCACCTGCTTGAAGCTCCCTCCATGGAAAACCGACCCAAACCCTCAACCGTCCCGGCCGGCTGATGGAACCGGGAATGGCCGGAGCCGCGGACCTGCTCCGGCACGCACGGGAAGTCTTCCGCGATGACGCCGCTGCGCTCGCGGTGGTGGACGAATTGGACAGCCGGCTGGAAGGGCCGTTGCGCATCGCAGTGGCCGGGATGGTCAAGGCCGGGAAATCAACACTCCTCAACGCGATCATTGGCGAGGAAATCGCGCCCACTGACGCCGGTGAATGCACCCGTGTGGTCACGTGGTACCAGTACGGACACACTCCAAAAATCACGGTTTACCCGTTCCGGGGCGGACCTCAAAACCTCCCCGTGACCCGCGAAGACGGCCGCTTGGTCTTGTCCTTGGGCGATATCCCGGCCGGGGATGTGGAGCGTCTGGTGGTGGACTGGCCATCAGCCGGCCTGCGCAATCTCACGTTGATCGATACTCCCGGCATCGCCTCGATGTCCGAGGATATTTCCGGGAGATCGGCGGCTTTCCTGCTGCCGGAAGACGAACCTACGGCAGCGGACGCCGTCCTCTATCTACTGCGGCACCTGCATGCCTCCGATGTCCGGTTCCTCGAATCCTTCAAGGACACCGCCGCCGGACGATCCGGTACCGTCAATGCCTTGGCTGTCTTGTCCCGGGCCGACGAGATCGGCGCCGGAAGGATTGACTCCCTGATTTCGGCAGCGGTCATCGCCGACAGATACAGCCGGGACCAGAACCTTAGACCCTTGGCCTTGGGTGTGGTGCCCGTGGCCGGGCTGCTGGCACAAAGTTCACGGACTATGCGCCAGGCGGACTATGAGGCCATGGCAATGCTGGCGCAGATGGACCGGAGCCAGCGGGAACGAATGATGCTGTCCGCAGCCCGTTTTGTCCGTTTCGAGGCTCCGCAAGGCCTCCGCCCGGCCACCAAAGCATCGCTGGTGCAAAGGTTTGGCCTGTTTGGGATTCGGCTGGGTGTTGCCCTGATCCGGGGCGGGACTGCTGATCCCACCGAACTGGCCCATGAACTGGCACGTCGAAGCGGGCTGGGCACTTTGCTGGACGCCATCAGCTATCTCTTCCAGAACCGTGCCGACGCACTCAAGGCGCGTGCCGTCGTCGTGGGTTTGGAATCATTGGTCCGCGGGGTTCCCAAGGAGCGGACGGCGCCGCTGGAAGCGGCGTTGGAACGGCTCCAGGCTGGCGCTCATGAGTTCCGGGAGCTCAAGCTCCTCGCCGCGTTGCGGACCGGTGGCGTGGGACTGGATGAGGAGCAGGTAGCTGAAGCGGAACGGCTGGTGGGTGGCCGCGGCAGCACTGCCTCGTTGAGGTTGGGCGTGAACCCGGAGGCGGATCCCAGGCAGATCAGCGAGGCTGCCCGGAGCTGTTTGAGCCGTTGGCGGCTGATCGCGGAAAATCCGTTGACCGAGCCGTCGGCACTGGAAGCGTGCCGTGTGGTCGTGCGGAGTTGCGAAGGGATGTTGGCCGCTATGCCGGCCGTTCGCTGAGTCGCTCGCTGAATTTTTCGCTCAGGAGCCAGACAGTAGTTGAGGGGAAAAACAGCAGGATCAGCCCCGCCGCGGCAAGGATGAACTGGGACGCCAGTAAAACCGTGGGCAAGACGCCGTCCGCGCCGGGAGCCACCACGAAGTCTGCGGTGATCACTGTGACCACCGCGTGCAGGAGGACCAAGGGCGCCAAGGTCCACCGTGCCCAGACACGGCGTTTGAAAAGCACCATCAGCAGGACGGCTTCCATGGCCACCACCAGCGCGATCATGGCGAGGCTGCCCAGGAACACGACGGCGGTGGATCCCTCGACAGCTTGGGCGTCACCGTCGGGAACCATGCCTCCGATGACGCCTTTCAGACGCTCAAAGTGGGCGTCACGGCCGAGGAAACCGAAAACGACGACGGCGATTCCCGCCACAAAGCTGGCAATCCAGAGGGAGCGGGAGAGCCGTGCGGTGCCCGGTGGCACGATGGCCGCGGTAATGGGAGGCGGCACTGACAGGGACATGCCCGGACGGGGTGGTGGTGCGGGACGCGCTGTTGGCCCAATGACTGATGGTGTGGTGGAAGGTAACTGCCGTGAACCATCAGCTTGCTGGGCCATGTTTGCCTACTTCAGCTCGTCGGTGTCATGGGGGTCCGGCTCACTTCGCTTGGTATCGCCGGGTTTGAAGCCGTTGCCTGTTGCCTCACCGGAACCATCGGAGGGTTTGTCGCCAAGCTCGCGTTCCTTGGCTTCAAGGTCCGCCTTGAGCTTCTTCAGGCGGTCATCCTCGGCCTGGTTGCGACGGCGGGTTTCCAGGTTACGGAGGAATTCGGGGTCATCGTCCGGAGCAGTGGGATAGCGGCGGACCGGCTTTGCCGTGGGTTTGCCATAGGGCCGGCCGAAGATGAACCAGAGGATGGCGCCCAGGAGCGGCAGGACAATCATCACGATGATCCACGCGGGTTTGGAAATACCGCGTGTCTGGTGGCTGTCCGTGCGGATGACGTCCACCAGGGCATAGACGAAGATGACCAGAACAATGACGACGCCTACAACCCGGAGCATGCACCAAGTCTAGTCGCCGGAAGCCCATCACTGGACGTCCTCTACCGGCTGTGATCAGAGTGCAACCATCCGGCCCGCTAAACTTGGATGGTGGCTTTCCTGAAGTATTCCCTCATTCGCCTGGCGCTGTTCGTGCCGTTGTTCGTCCTCTTCGCCTTTTTGGGGGTTGGCTGGATCCTGGCGGTCATCTTCGCCGGGCTGATCGCGTTCGCCATCAGCTACCTCTTCTTCCAGAAACAGCGCGACGCCGCCACTGCAGCCATGCGCGAACGTTTCTCCGGGCGGGCCAAGCCCATTCGCACTGCCGGCGAAGTTGAGGACGCCACGGTCGAGGACCGCTTGGTAGAGAAAAACCCGGATATCGCTGTCAACAACGACAAACGCCCGGGCTCCTTGTAAAAAGTCTTTGTACAGCCAACGCCCCCAGGAAGGATTCCTGGGGGCGTTGGCTGTATCTGAACTTAGAAGCCGCGGCTCAGGATCAAGCCCAGCGAGAACAGCAGGCTGTACCCGAGGTTGATCATGCCGGTCTGCTTGAGCACGGGAATGAGGCTCTTGCGCTTTTTCCCATTGACCATCAGCCAGGCCGGCATCAAGCACGCGGGGATCAGCAGCAGGACGATCAGCATCCACGGCTTGGTGGGCGCCAGCACGATGACCAGCAGGATGGCGACGGCAAGCATCAACACGTAGCTTTCACGGGCGTGCCGGTCGCCAAGACGCACTGCCAGGGTCCGCTTTCCGGCGGCCGTATCAGTGGGAATGTCCCTGACATTGTTTGCCATCAACAGGGCGCAGGCGATGAGGCCTGTACCAATCGCACCGATCACGGCGGCCAGGCTGACTTGTCCGGCCTGGGTGTAGGTGGTGCCGAGCGTGGCCACGAGCCCGAAGAACACGAACACGAAGACATCGCCCAAGCCCATGTAGCCGTAGGGATTCTTGCCGCCCGTATAGCCCCAGGCTGCCAGCACGCAGCCGATACCCACCAGGATCAGCCACCACGTTTGGGTGATGATCACCAGGATCAGGCCGCAAATCATCGCGGCGCCGAACAGCCCGAACGCGGCCCACTTCACTTGCTCCGGCAGCGCAGCACCGGAGCCGACGAGACGCAGGGGACCTACCCGGTCCTCGTCGGTGCCGCGGATGCCATCGGAGTAATCATTGGCGTAGTTCACGCCGATCTGGAGCAGGAGCGCCACGAGCGCAGCCAGGATCGCGTTCGGCAGCCGGAATGCCTGGAGCTCGTACGCCGCTGCCGAACCAATCAGGACGGGCGCGATGGCCGCGGGCAGTGTGCGGAGCCGGGCTCCTTGGATCCATTGTGCAGCTGTCGCCACGTGTAGTACCTCGTGTATTTCGCGGTTGATCTTGAGTCAGTTTCGGGAGGAAGAACGTGTCTATTGTCCCTGATGCAGTTCGGAAAGCCGTTCAATCATGGCCAGTCGGTCCGGTTTCCCGTTGGGCAGCATGGGCAGTTCCTTGTCAGCGAACACTGTTTTCGGAGCCAGGACTCCCAGCGCAGCCTCGCGCCGGGACGTGAAGCCCTTGATGCCTTCGGGGCTGGGATCGGTCACTGCTACGAAAGCTGCCACGGCTTGGCCCCACTCGCGCGACGGGACACCGGTGACGAAAGCCGCTGTGACGCCGTCGAGCTTTTCCAGCTCGCCCTGAATGTAGGCGGCGGAGGCTTTGACGCCGCCGGTGATGATGACATCGTCCGCCCGGCCCAGGACGGTGAGCTTGCCGTCGTCGTCCAATTCGCCGAGATCGCCAGTGACGTACCAGCGAACGCCTTCCTCCTCAAAGAAGGCAGCCTTCGACGCGCGGGCGGCGTCAAGGTAGCCGGCGGCCACGGTGTCGCCACCGAGCAGGATGCGGCCTTCCAGCCCGCCCTCGCCAATGCGGACCTCGACGCCGTCCAGCGGCTGGCCGTCGTACACGCACCCGCCGCAGGTCTCGGCTGAGCCGTAGGTGGTGACCACCTTGAGCCCCTCCGCATGGGCGGAGGCAAGGAGATCCGGTGACGCCGGAGCGCCACCCAGCAGGATCGCGTTGAAGCGGCGCAGCACGGCCAGGGTTTCGGGCGCGGGGGAGTCCATGAGCCGCTGCAGCTGCGTGGGAACCAGTGAGGTGAAGCGGATCTTGTCCGTGAGTTCCTCGGCCGCCGCGGTGAAGGCCTCGGGCGTGAAGCCGTCAGACAAGTCCATGACCCACGGCCGGGTGCCTGCGTACAGCGACCGGACCAGGACCTGCACTCCGGCCACATACTGCAGCGGGAGCGCGAGCAACCACTGGCCCTCACCGCGCAGGGCCATGGCAGTGGACACGGACGAGGCCGCGAGGGCGTCGATGGTCAGGACGGTTGCCTTGGGCGTGCCCGTGGAACCGGAAGTGCGGACCACCACCGCGGCATCCTCGACGCCGGTCTCCACCGGGATCGCCTGCGGCTCGCCGTGGTCGCCAGTGACGATTTCGACGGCGGGACCCTCGCCATGGAGGGCAGCCATCAGTGCTTTGAGAACGGGATCGATGTCCACAGGGTGAGTCCTAGAAGTAGTAGGGGAAGCTGGACCAGTCGGGGTCGCGTTTCTGGAGGAACGCTTCCTTCCCCTCCACGGCCTCGTCCGTCATGTAGGCGAGGCGGGTGGCTTCGCCGGCGAAAACCTGCTGTCCTGCCAGGCCGTCATCGGCCAGGTTGAACGCAAATTTGAGCATGCGGATGGCCTGCGGGGACTGGCGGGCGATGTCCGCGGCGTACTCCAGTGCGACTTCCTCCAGGCGGGCGTGGTCAACCGCCTCATTGACCGCACCCATGCGAACCATGTCGTCGGCCGAATATTCGCGGGCAAGGAAGAAGATCTCGCGCGCCGCTTTCTGCCCGATCTGGCGGGCCAGCAGCGCAGAGCCGTATCCGGCGTCGAAACTTCCCACTGTGGCGTCCGTCTGCTTGAACTTGCCGTGCTCGCGGGAAGCGATGGTGAGGTCGCTGACCACGTGCAGTGAGTGGCCGCCGCCCGCCGCCCATCCATTCACGACGGCGATGACCACCTTGGGCATGGTCCGCATGAGTCGCTGTACTTCCAAAATGTGGAGCCGGCCGGCACGGGCGGGGTCGATAAATTCAGCGGAATCACCCGCAGCGCCTTCTACCTGGTATCTGTAACCGTCCCGCCCACGGATCCTTTGGTCCCCACCCGAGCAGAACGAGTGCCCGCCGTCCTTTTCCGATGGACCGTTGCCAGTGAGCAGCACCGTGGCGACGTCAGGGGTCATGCGCGCGTGATCCATTGCGCGGTAAAGCTCGTCCACCGTTCCCGGCCGGAAGGCGTTGCGGACTTCGGGGCGGTTGAACGCGATCCGGACCGTGGGAAGGTCCTTGACTGTGCCGTCCGCGGAACGCTCCACCTGCCGGTGGTAGGTCATGTCCTTGAAGTCATCAAAGCCGGAAACAGTGCGCCAGCGTGAGGGGTCAAAGACGTCGGAAACCTTGGCAGGGAGTTGGTTGTTCACAGTCCGAGTCTAGTAATGGCCTTAGCTGATGCAGAACTCGTTGCCCTCGGGGTCGGCCATGGTGTGCCACTCGTGGGGTCCTTGGCTGGCGGTCCAGAGGTGCTTTGCTCCGCGGGCCTCCAATTGTTTCCGCACCTCATCCTTGTCCCGGCCGTCCAGGCGGACATCCCAGTGCACACGGTTCTTGACGGTCTTTTGGGTGGCATCGGTCTGGAACAGGATGCGCTGGCCGGTCTTGGGGTCTGTGTCCTCGGCAGGCACGATCGCGCAGCCTTCGGCCCAGACCAGCTTCCCGTTGTGCGTGATGGTCTGGTCCTCGGTGGCGTAGCCCTGCTCGATCATCGATCGGATGAACGCCTCGTCCTGTGGTTCCACGCTCCACTCGAGGGTCTCGGCCCACCAGTCGGCGAGGTCATGCGGCTTCTGGCAATCGACTACTACCTGGATGTTCAATGTCATGGTCTCCACGCTATTCCCGACGCCGGGTAGCTGGTAGTCCTTTGCGGTCATGTTTGGTCCGGGTTCCAAATGGTCGGCAAGTCACGGCCTAGTGGTCATCTCCAACGTTGGAGATGTGCATGGTTAGAGCAATTCCAGTTGCTGGAACCGGCCAAGGCCCTGGCCAGGGTTCGGCTGGATGCGTGGTTGGCCGCCAAGCTTCCGGCCGTGGAGGCGTGGGAAAGCCTGCCGGCAGCGATGGCTCCCGGGCATGCCGGCTTGGTCAGCTGTGGAATCCATCGATTCCGCGGTGGCCGGAGCGTGGCCACGGTCTTTGGCGGGTGTGACGACGTCTCGTCCGGCATCAGCTCCGGACTTGCCACCAATCCCACCTTCCTGCGCTTCAGTCACGGCGAGGCGGTCCTGACGGATGTGCGGCTCTCGCGGAGCTTCTTCGACCTGGGGCCGTTCCGCAGCCGGAGCGCCGCCGTTGATGGTCCCGCGGTCCGCCTCCACGATGAGCTGAGCGCCAACTTCTACCTTCCGCTGCCGGTGGATGTGCAGCGTTCCGACGGCATCTATCCTTTGGTCCACGAAGGACGCTTCAGCGCCTCCATGGACTTCGACAACCGGCCCATCGTGGAGCACCGCTTGGCAACGTCCATCACGGTCACACCGAATCCTGCGGACGGAACGGTGGAACTGGAGCTGGACTTCGACGGTGCCGAAACCTCGTACGCCCTGGAGCTGACCTTCCGCGCGGGTGGGCAGCTCAGCGGGGTGGAGGAGGCCGGTACTGGGTCCGGGACCTTCCAGCTGGCCTCCGGGACGGGTGCCTACCGCGTGGGGAATGACGTGATCGAATTTGGCCCCGGCAACGCAGCAGACCCGGACAGCCCGCCTGTGTACAACCCGGGGGAGGCTTACCGATATCCAGGAGGCTCGAACGCCAGCTACGGCGTGAAGGTCTACATCACAGGACGGACCTCAGGCAGCCACCGGGTGGTGCTGACGGGGAAGAGCGTGTCGTAGCTGGGGCAGGCCCGTTTTTTTGCTGGGCGGGCCAGCTTCTAGCTTGGAAGCAGCTCGGACGGGATGGCGTAGATCAGGACAACGGCCATGAGGTTCTTGGCGGCGTGGACAAAATAGGAGAACATCAGGTTCTTTCCCGTCCAGACATAAACCGCTACGAGGACCACGGCCATGCCCAGATACGGTGCCAACGCGGACAGCACCAGTCCTTCGCGGCCCACTACGTGGATGGAGGCAAAGACCACCACGGAGATCACGCAGCAGATCCAGATGTTCAGGTACCGCGACAATTTGCCGATCAGCAAATGCCGGAACAGATACTCTTCAACAAAGGGGCCCAGCAGCACCAGCAGGGGCACCATGAGCCATGCGGGCACCTGCTGCAGCAGACCTTGGATGCCCAGTTGGTTCTCTGAGCTTCGTGCTGTGCCGAAGGCCGCCACCAACAGTGCCGTGAGAATGAGCATCACCACGATCGCCAAGGGGACCATGCCCAGGGTGAACCATGGGCGGGTGCCAAGGATCTTGAGGTCCCTGCCCATCACCCGCCAGGCCGAGGCCACCGCGAATATTCCGACACCGGCATAGAAGACCGCATTGACGGCGTAGGATGCGGTGGCTGGCTCGGGAAAGAGCTGCAGCATCAGCCGTTCCACGGATTCACCCGCGAACGTGAAGTAGGCGGTAAAGGTGAGGTAGGCGGCCACTGCGGCGGCGTCAAGGGCAGTGAATCTGTACAAAGATGCCTTGGTGGAAAGAGTGCCCATGTGACCAGCCTAGCTTTGCCGGGTGGCCCTTGCTTGGCTACACTTTTCGGTATGCCTAACTTTTCGTTTCGGCGCGCCAAAGATGTCCGCCGTTTCGCTGCTGCCCTCACCGTCATCGCCCTCGCCTTGGGGATCTCCGCCTGTGGCGGGAATTCCTCCGCGGGAGGTGATGACAAACCCGTGGTGCTGACAACATTCACTGTATTGGCCGACGTCGCCAAGAACGTGGCCGGGGATAAACTCCGGGTCGAGTCCATCAGCAAAGCCGGGGCCGAAATCCACGGCTACGAGCCCACGCCCGGCGACATCCGCAAAGCAGCCCAAGCGGACCTGATTCTGGACAACGGGCTCAACCTCGAAGCCTGGTTTGCCCAGTTCGTGGAAGACCTGGACGTGCCGCACGCTGTGGTGAGCGACGGCGTCGACGTCATGCCCATCGCCGAGGACTCCTATCAGGGCAAACCCAACCCGCACGCCTGGATGTCGCCCAAGAACGTCCAGATATACGCCAACAACATGGCCAAGGCCTTTGCAAAGCTGGATCCATCCCATGCTTCAGAGTTCGAAGCCAATGCCAAGGCCTACAACGCCCAGTTGCAGAGCGTGCAGGACGAGATGGTGTCCAAGCTTTCCGTTCTCTCGGAGAAGCAGAGGGCCTTGGTCACCTGCGAAGGCGCCTTCTCCTACCTGGCCCGCGACGCCGGTCTCAAAGAGGTCTATATCTGGGCAGTCAACGCAGAGCAGCAGGCCACACCGCAGCAGATCACCCGGGCCATCGAATTCGTGAAGGAAAACCAGGTACCTGCCGTTTTCTGTGAATCCACGGTGTCGGACGCCCCCATGCAGCAGGTGGTGGGTGCCACTGACGCCGAGTTCGGTGGGACCTTGTATGTGGATTCCCTGTCCGAAGCTGACGGACCGGTTCCTACCTACCTTGACCTCATCCGCCACGACGCCAAAGTCATCACCACGGCACTCACAGGAGGAACGTCATGAGCACCCCCGCAATCGCTGTAGAGAACGTCACGGTCCACTATGGTGAGGTCCTGGCCCTGGACTCTGCGTCCCTGACCCTGGAGCATTCCCGGATCTGCGGCTTGGTAGGGATGAATGGCTCGGGCAAATCCACCCTGTTCAAAGTCATCATGGGCATGGTGAAACCCGATTCCGGCCGGGTACTCATCAACGGAGAGCCACCCGCGAAGATGCGTAAGGACGCCGGGATCGGCTACGTCCCCCAAAGCGAAGACGTGGACTGGGCCTTTCCCCTGTCCGTCCGGGACGTGGTGATGATGGGCCGCTACGGGCATTTGGGATTCACGCGCCGGCCCCGCAAAGCCGACCGGGACGCCGTCGAGCACGCCTTGGAACGGGTGGAGCTGAGCGAGTTCGCCGACAGGCAGATCGGTCAGCTGTCCGGAGGACAGAAGAAGAGGGCCTTCGTGGCCCGTGGCATCGCGCAGGGCGCCACCATGATGCTGCTGGATGAGCCATTCGCGGGCGTGGACAAACGGTCCGAGGCCACCATCACCCGGCTCCTCCGTGAGTTGGCGGAAGACGGCGCCACCATCCTGATTTCCACCCACGACCTCCACGCCTTGCCCCAGCTCTGCGACGAAGCCGTGCTGCTGATGCGCAAGGTGCTCATGCACGGAAGTCCGGACACCGTGCTCCAGCCCGAGAACCTGGCCATGGCCTTCGGCCTCGACGTCATGAACAGGGGCTGAACCGTGGAATTCCTGCTGGAACCCCTGAGCTACGACTTCATGGTGCGGGCGCTCGCAACCACGGCCATCGCTGCGGTGGTCTGTGCGGTGCTGAGTTGCTGGCTCGTCCTGATCGGCTGGTCCCTCATGGGCGACGCCGTCTCGCACGCGGTGCTTCCCGGCGTCGTCCTCGCGTACATCGTGGGTGCGCCGTTCGCGGTGGGTGCGTTGGTGTTCGCGCTGATCGCGGTGACGTTGATCGGGGTGGTCCGCAACACGAGCCGGGTGAAGGAAGACGCCGCGATCGGCATCGTGTTCACTTCGCTGTTTGCCCTGGGACTGGTCCTGATCTCGGTGACTCCAAGCCAAACCGACCTGAACCACATCATCTTCGGCAACCTGCTGGGCGTCAGTATCCCCGACCTCATCCAAGTGGTGGTGCTGGGCGTGGTGGCCTTTGCGATCCTGATCCTCAAACGCCGCGACCTCACGCTGTACGCCTTCGATCCCACGCATGCGCACGCGATAGGTCTCTCACCCCGCAGGCTTGGCGCGCTGTTGTTGGGTTTGCTGGCACTGACCTCGGTTGTAGCCCTGCAGACTGTGGGCGTGGTGTTGGTGGTCGCCATGCTGATCATCCCGGGCGCCACTGCCTACCTGCTGACGGACCGGTTCTCGCGGATGCTGGTTATTGCACCGGTGATCTCCGTGGTGTGTTCCGTGACCGGCATCTACCTCAGCTATTACCTGGACACAGCATCGGGGGCCATGGTGGTGCTCACCCAAGGCGTGGTGTTCGCGTTTGTGTATCTGTTCAGCCCGCGGCAGGGGCTGATAGGGACGCGGCTGGCCAAGGCTCGTCGGAAGCGGGCCCTGGCCACGGCGTAGGTTTAGGCGTGCGCTGTTGCGGGTGAACGCGTCACTGTGATGTCGCCGTAGGCGTTGCGGGCATGGATCTCCACTGTCTCCGTGGATTGGCCAGGTCCATGGGTGACGTCGAGTGCGTTGCGTACCCGTCCATATTTGGTCTTGAGGTCAAGCCAGGCCGCGGTACCTTGGCGCACGCCGATGGACAGTGCGCCCGCGGCCGTCTGCACCGTGAGGGTTCCCGCGGCCACTTCCCCTACCGTGATGTCCCCGTTGGACGTTTTGACTGTCGTGGAGAGGCCGGCCTGCTCCAAGGAGACATCGCCGTTGGCGGCGCTGACGCTGAGTTCGCCGGAAGCGTGCGAGATGTAGGTGCTGCCGTTGCCGTTCTTTACAGTGGCAACCCCGTCGATGTGACGGACGCGGATCTTGCCTGAGCCGGTCTTGATCCTGGACCGTCCTGACGCGCGTTCCACGGTGACGTCACCCATGTCCGTGTGGGCTCGGAGCTCGCCGCAGTGGTCGATGCGGATGTGGCCCAAATCGGTCTTCAGGTCGGCGGTGCTGAATTCGCCCTCGCAGCGGAGGTCGCCCATGGCAGTCTTCAGCTCCAGGTTGCTGCCGATGGGAACCTCAACGACAATCTCCACTGCGCCGCCGTCGCTGAACCAGCTGTGGCGGAATGCGGGGTGAAGCCTGACTTGCAAGCGGCCGTCCGAGTAGTCCACGGTGGTTTGCTCAGCCATCCTGACGTCCAGGCTTCGCTTTGCCTTGCGGGGCTGGACCGTCACCTCGGTTTCGGGGTGGTCGCGGGCCACGATCCACATATCGCCGCGGACGGAGACGTCAACCACGACGGCGATCGGCTGGGGAGTCTGGAAGGTCGGCATCAGCGCGCCCATCCCGTGAAGTTCTGTTCGCCGGGTTCGCGGCCCGCTTTTCGTTGGGTCGGGCGGCTTCCGTTGAGGGCATCTGCGACAGCCCTGATCAGCCACGAGTTCACGGACAGCCCTTCCTGTCCGGCTGCATCCTCGACTTGCTGCTTGAGGTGGTCCGGGAGCCGGAGCGTGGTGCGGGACGTGCTGGTGCCGTCGAGGTCCTCAACCACTGCAGTACGCTGTCGTGGCTGTTCCGTGACGGCTTCAAAATCGTTGGCGGAGGAGGGGTTGCTGACCACGAATTCAGGGTCCCGGCCGCGAAGCCTGACATCTACGGAACCGGGGGCCAACTCCAGGGTGATCTCACTGGCTGCGTCGGAAAGGGCCTCCAGCAGAACCAGGCGCACGGTGGATTCAAGCGCGGCAGTCAAGCGTTCGCTCAAGGCCCGTGCTTCCGGACCGCCGGCTTCGGCTGCGGTTTCCAGCTGGTGCTGGACCGCGGTGACGTACTGATTCAGCTGCATGACACCATAGTGACGTCATTATGGTGTCATGTCAAGATTCATGGCGGAGGAGTGGTGTCACCCATGGTGTCCCGGCTTGACGGAGCAGCACGAGACGGGGCAGGCTGGAGCGATGAAGTCTTGAGCGCAGCCCCCCTATCTGCGGCTGCATCCCCAGTACCCACACGGCTTTAGGCCACCCACTGCGGACTTGCGAGGATTCCTCTTGACTGACCACCTTTACCTTTCCGGCGTTTCCCACGGCTACGGGGACCGCGAACTTCTCAACAACGTTGACCTCGTCATCCACCACGGCGAGCACGTGGCAATCGTCGGCGAAAACGGCGCGGGAAAGTCCACGCTGCTGCGGCTGCTGTCCGGTGTGGAAACGCCCGACGACGGCGCGGCCGGCCTGAGCGGCAACCCCGGCTACCGCGTGGGCTACCTCGCCCAGACCCATGGCTTCTCCGAGTCGGTGACCGTAGGAGATGCCATCGACTCCTCCTTGGCGTCGCTGCGTTCCCTTGAAGCCCGCATCCTGGACCTGGAATCAGGCCTGGCGGACGCCGACACCGAGGAACTTGAACTCTACGGAAGCCTGCAAACGGAGTATCAACTCCGCGAGGGCTACGCTGCCGAATCCCGGGTGGAAGCAGCGCTGGACAAGCTGGGGCTGGGAGGCCTGGACCGCCGTCGAACGCTTGGTTCCTTGTCCGGCGGCGAGCGGGAGCGGGTGGCGCTGGCATGCTTGCTGGCCGATCCTGCCGAAGCGTTGCTCCTGGACGAGCCCACCAACCACTTGGACGCGAACGGTACCGCCTGGCTTGAGTCCCGGTTGGCTGCGCATCGCGGCACGGTAGTGGTGGTCTCGCACGACCGTGTCCTGCTGCGTAAAGTCGCCACCACCATCATCGAAGTGGACGCCGACCGCAGGTCCGTTAACCGCTATGGGAACGGCTACGAAGGCTACCTCCGCGAGAAAGCCGCCGAACGTGCCCGTTGGGTCCAGGAATACGATCAATGGCTGGACGCCATGGCTGCCGAACGGCTCCAAGCTGCCACGGTGGCCGACCGTATGGGTTACGGACGCAAGCGCGACAACGA
Source organism: Paenarthrobacter sp. OM7 (assembly GCF_029873575.1). Lineage (NCBI taxonomy): Bacteria > Bacillati > Actinomycetota > Actinomycetes > Micrococcales > Micrococcaceae > Paenarthrobacter > Paenarthrobacter sp. OM7. The sequence goes on along the minus strand of NZ_CP123579.1, from coordinate 3,568,969 downwards.
CAAGATGGGTTTCGATTTCAAGGCCGGAACCTGGCAGAGCGCGGTCACCAGCAAGGTCCGCAACGCCCAGGAACGGCTCCGCCGGCTCGAAGAGAATCCGGTGGACCGCCCACCAGTGCCGCTGACACTGGCAGCTCCGCTGGGTTCTGTGACCGACGTGATGTCCGAACCTGCGCTGGAAGCCCACGGCGTCAGCGTCCCCGGGAGGCTTCAACCCACCGATCTTAGGGTTGAAACCGGCCAGAAGGTACTCATCACCGGGCCCAACGGAGCCGGTAAATCCACGTTGCTGTCCGTGTTGACGGGGAACCTGGAACCGGCCACGGGGTCGGTGGGCGTCCGCGGCAAGGTGGGCTACCTGCAGCAGGAGCTCGACGTTCCCACGCGGCCGGGGCTGCGCTTGCTTCCGGCATTCGCCGCTGGTCTGGGTGGCAACATCGATGAACACGCGGAAGGCTTGCTTCGCCTGGGTCTCTTCCGGCCCGCCGAGTTCCACGTGCCCGTGGGTGGCCTGTCTGCGGGGCAGCAACGCCGCCTCGCCCTGGCCCGGCTGCTCCTGGGCGGCTACCAAATCATGATTGTGGATGAGCCAACCAACCATTTGGCACCAGTATTGGTGGAACAACTGGAGGCAGCGTTGGCCTCATTTGCCGGGACCCTGGTGATCGTGAGCCACGACCGCGCCTTGGGCGAGTGGTTCGATCACTGCGCCCGCGTTGACGGCTCCGGGCGGAGCGCATCGGCAGGATCGTGGGTCCGCTACGGGATGCAGGGTGGCGAACTGCTCTAGTCCACGTAGCGGTGGTCGTCACGCGGTTTCCACTGCGGTGAGTTGTTGGCAAAGGGATCGTTACCCCCTGTCCTGCAGGTGGAAACACGGCATCGAGCGTCCCGAAACAACGGCGGAGCACCATGGGAAGGGAACCGGCCGAAAGGACTTTTCCCGTGATCATCCAGAATCTCTTCCTGCAGGGCATCTACCACTTTGAAGGAACCGGGCTGGATAAACCGGTTCCCATCCACGCCGAACTCTCGCACTTTGTTCCGGATGGCGTGGTCAACCAGACGCTGTACTTCCGTGGCGGCAACTCCAGCCCTGAACTGATCACCGTGGTGTTGATGCGGGACCGCATTCCCCTCCGCTATTTCCCCATCGGGGCCAAGGGCGATGTCCACATCCCGCTCAGGGTGGTGGAAGACACCGAAGGCGGGTCCGTGATCGAACTGTTCATCGTGGCCCCTGCCGGGGTGCGGGGAACCGTGGTGGTGGATCTGGGCATGGTGGAGCACTGATGAAAAAGCGGCTGGTAGTGATCGGAAACGGCATGGCCGGCGGCCGGGCTGTGGAGGAAATCCTGGCCAGGGGTGGCGCGGATCTGTTTGAGATCACCATGTTCGGCGACGAGCCGTACGGGAATTACAACCGGATCATGCTCAGCCACGTCCTGTCCGGTGAGGAAAGCGATGCGGACATCTTCCTCAATGACCTGCCTTGGTACCAGGACAACAACATCACCCTCCACGCCGGGGTCCGTGTGGATCGGATCGATAAGTTCAGCCGGCATGTCTTCGCCGCCGATGGCCGCGTGGTCCAGTACGACTACTTGATCATTGCCACGGGCAGCCGTTCCTTCCTGCCACCCATGGACGGCATCTACACGCCCAGCGGAACGGTGCGGCATGGGGTCTTCACCTTCCGGACCATGGACGACACCCGAAGGATGATCCAGTGTGCCCAACACGGGCTCCAGCACGATCAGCAAGGCAAGGTGGTGGTGATCGGCGGCGGATTGCTGGGGCTGGAGGCAGCGCGGGGGTTGCAGGCCCATGGCCTGGACGTCGCCGTGGTCCACTCGGGTAGTCATCTGATGAGCGCCCAGATGGGGCCCGACGGCGGTGCAATACTGCGGAGAAGCGTTGAGGCGCTGGGCATCGCGGTGCACACCGGAAGCCGGACCACGGCGATCCTGGGCTCGGACCGCATCATCGGGGTGGCCCTGCGCGATCAGCCCAACCTCGACTGCGACATGGTGGTGGTCACCGCAGGCATCAGACCCAACGTGGATGTCGCCGTCGTCAGTGGTTTGGCAGTGGAGCGCGGAATTGTGGTGGATGACCACCTGCGGGTGATGGACGAAGAGGAGATTTTTGCCGTGGGGGAGTGCGTCCAGCACCGCGGCGAGGTGTACGGGCTGGTGGCGCCTTTGTGGGAACAGGCCGCCGTGCTGGCCGACCATGTCACGGGCGTGGACCGCTCCTCGATATATCTGGGGTCCAGGACCGCCACCAAGCTGAAGGTGGCCGGCGTCGACGTCGCTTCCATGGGACTTCATGGCCCGGAACGGGACAGCGACGAGCACATTGTGTTCTCGGAACCCAGCCGTGGTGTGTACAAGTCGATCGTGATCCGGGACAACAAGATGGTGGGCGCCACCCTGCTGGGTGACAGCCGTAAGGTGGCCTACCTGACCCAGGCTTTTGATCAAGGCCTGCCCCTTCCTCAGGAGCGGCTCTCGCTGATGTTCGACCTCGGGTCACCGGGGGAGGAAGAGAGCGTTGCCGAGCTGGCGGACAGCGCCCAGGTCTGCAATTGCAACGGCGTTTCCAAGGGGGCGTTGGTGTCCGCGGTCCACGGTGGGTGCACATCGGTGTCCGCTGCCATGGACGCTACCCGGGCTGGGAAGGGCTGCGGCTCGTGCAAGCTCATGGTGACCCAAGTGGTGGAGTGGGCCGCCGGGGGTGCTGTGGAGGAAGACCCGGCAGCCACCTACTACGTTCCCGGAATTCCGTTGGACAAGGCTTCCCTGATGGCGGAGATCCGGGCCCGCGGGCTCCGCTCCGTGTCAGAGGTCTTTGCCGCTTTGGCTCCGGGCAGTGCTGAGGATGCCAAATCCAAGATGGGGCTGGCGTCGTTGATGAAAATGATGCTGGCCGGGGACTACGTGGACGAACGCGACGCCCGGTTCATCAACGACCGGGTCCACGCCAACATCCAGCGCGACGGCACATTCTCCGTGATCCCGCAGATGAAAGGCGGGGTGACTTCGGTGCAGCAGCTCCGGCGGATCGCGGACGTCGCCGAGAAGCACAAGATTCCCCTGATCAAGCTGACCGGCGGGCAAAGGATCGACCTCCTGGGGGTGCCTAAGGAAGAGCTTCCACAGGTTTGGGCAGATCTGGACATGCCCTCCGGGTACGCCTACGGCAAGAGCTTCCGCACGGTCAAGACGTGTGTTGGGAAGGACTATTGCCGGTTCGGAACAGGGGATTCCACGGGATTGGGGATCGGGTTGGAGTCCAGGTTCCAGGGAATTGAAGCGCCGGCCAAGCTGAAACTCGCTGTCTCCGGCTGCCCCCGTAACTGTGCGGAGTCCCTGGTCAAGGATGTGGGAGTAGTGGCCGTGGAAGGTGGCCGCTGGGAAATTTACATCGGCGGAGCCGCGGGCGCCCATATCCGCAAGGGCGATCTCCTCGCGACAGTGGACACTTCGGAAGAGGTGACCCTCCTGACAGGCCGGTTCATGCAGTACTACAGGGAGAACGCCAACTGGCTGGAGCGGACGTATGCGTTTGTGCCGCGCGTAGGGATCGAGCACATCCGCAGCGTCATCCTGGACGATTCCGAGGGGATCGCGGCCCATTTGGATGCTTCCATGCAAACCTCGGTGGACAGTTATGTGGATCCTTGGAGCGAACGCGATGATCCGCTGACGCCCGGCCAGTTCCGGACCTCCCTGCCCTTGACAGTCCTGCCGCAGGTGCCGGTCCGATGAGCGCGCAGCCAGTGAGTGCCGGGTCAGTATCTGCCGCTGGATCGAAGGCCCATCGCGTCCTTGGTCCCGTTGACCAAATTCCGTTCGGTGAAGGCCGGGCGTTTGGAATCGACGGCGAGCAGGTGGCGGTGTTCCGCTTGCGGGATGGAAACCTGCGGGCCGTCTCGGGTGTCTGCCCGCACAAAGGCGGCCCGATCGCGGACGGCACCATCGACCAGCAGGTGGTGGTGTGCCCCCTTCATCAACACGCTTTCGAACTCCAAACAGGGTGCTCCACCACGGGCGCCAACCCCCTGCGCGCCTACAGGGTTTTCGCAGATGAGGCCGGAAATGTGGTGCTGGAACTGGGCTGAACAGCAGCCATTTCCAAGCGGGTTTTGGCCCTTGTCCATGGCTCCTTGTTGCCTGCGTCACGGGCATTCGGGTTAATCCCGTAAGATAGACGGGTTGCGCGAAGCTTCGGCGTTCTGCGTTCTTTGTCACACTTCGGGTCCTCCAAAGAGGAAAAGCTCGAATTTTGTGTGCCAAAGACGCCTATGTTCCGGCATGGGCGTGACACCTACAGCAACACCCCAACCCACAAGGAACAGCTGTGCCGCAAAGTACTCCCACAGATCTCCAGAGCTCCAAGGCCTCATCTTCAGCCTCGGACTCCAACCTCAGCGCCGAGGGATACCAGAAGACCCTGAGCCGCCGCCACGTCACCATGATCGCCATGGGTGGCGCTATCGGCGTCGGCCTCTTCATGGGTGCCGGTGGCCGCCTGGCCTCCACCGGCCCGGCCCTGATCTTCTCCTACGCCATTGCCGGCGTCATCGCTTACCTGCTGATGCGCGCCCTCGGCGAACTCATCATGTACCGCCAGACGTCCGGCTCCTTCGTGAGCTACGCCGGCGAAATGTTCGGCAAGAAGGGCGCGTTCCTTTCCGGCTGGATGTACTTCATCAACTGGGCCATGACAGGCATTGCCGAGCTGATCGCCATCGGCCTGTACTTCCAGTTCTTCTTCCCGAACGTGCCCATTGAACTGTCCGCGATCGCAGCATTGGTGCTGCTGGTTGCCGTGAACCTGTTCAGCGTCAAGGCGTTCGGCGAGTTCGAGTTCTGGGCATCCTGCCTCAAGGTCGCGGCGATCGTGATCTTCCTGGCCGTTGGCACTTTCATGGTTGTCACCAACGCCAAGGTGGGCGACGGCAACGCGTCCGTCGCCAACCTCTTCCACGAAGACGGCGGCATGTTCCCCAAGGGCGGGCTGGTGATGATCCTGGTCCTCAACGCCGTGATCTTCGCTTACAACGCCATCGAGCTCGTTGGTATCACCGCAGGTGAGATGGAAAACCCGGAACGCGAAGTTCCCAAGGCGATCCGCGCCGTCGTGGTCCGTATTGTGGTCTTCTACGTTGGTTCGGTGACGCTGCTCGCAATGCTGCTGCCGTCCGACCAGTACGTGGCCGGCACCTCGCCGTTCGTTACTGTGTTCGGCCAGATGGGCCTTGGCTGGATGGGCGATGTCATGAACATGATCGTCATCACCGCCGCGTTGTCCTCCTGCAACTCGGGCCTGTACTCGATCGGGCGTATCTTCCGCACCATGGCCAACAACGGTCACGCCCCGCAGTGGCTCACCAAGATGTCCACCCGCCACGTGCCGTACGCAGCTATCCTGGCGATCGGCGGCGTCTACCTTGCGGGCATCCTGCTCAACATTTGGCTGGGCGGCTCGCACGCGTTCGACCTCGCACTGAACACCGCGTCCATTGGTGTGATCTTCACCTGGGGATCCATCTTCGCGAGCCAGATTGCCTTGCGGAAGAAGCGCGGCAACGTCTCCAGCCTGCCGATGCCCGGTTCGCCGTGGACCAGCTGGGTGGGGCTCATTGCCTTGCTGGCGATCACCGTGCTGATCGGTTTCGATTCCATGACCGACAAGGAAACCGGCGAGGTCTTCCTGCTGGGCCTGTGGACCCTCGCGACCATCCCGTTCTTCGCCCTGGTCCTGTGGCTCGGCTGGCAGAAGGTCAAGAACAACGAACCCAAGAGCGAGCTGTTCAGCTAAGACTCGTCTGGTTTCCTGCGTTTCAAACGTACGACGGCGCGTGCCTCCTTCCGGGGGCACGCGCCGTTTTCGCGTTGAGAGGCCCGCTTTGCGCCTTATTCCTGGCGCAAAGGGTGCAGAGCGGGCCCCACAACGGGAGGGTTTCGTGTTGTGGGGCCTGCTCTGCGGACTAGCCGAGCTTGGGGATTAACACCGGCGTGCTCTTCTTGTAGGCCTCGTACCCGGCTTCGCCGCCCCAGGTCTTGTCGGCCTTCTTCTCCAGAAGGGGAATGCCACTGACCTTGGTGAGCAGGAGGGTGACGAAGATCGGGGAGATCAGCGCAACCCACTGCCAGCCTTGGAGCACCGGAATCGCGATAATGGCTACCCCGGTCCACAGCAGGATCTCGCCGAAGTAATTGGGGTGCCTGGACTTGGACCACAGCCCGGTGGAGATGAACTTTCCCTTGTTGGCAGGGTTGGCCTTGAACCGGCTCTTCTGCAGGTCCGCCACGATCTCGATGACGAATCCTGCCGCCCACACCACGAATCCGACGATGGCCAGCCAGTCCAAAGCCACCCGGTTGGTGCTGGTGATGGCCACCCATGCCGCTGCCGCGGTGAAGACCACCCAGAGTCCCTGCATGGTCCAGACGTTCAGGAAGCGGATGAACGAGGGCTTGATCTCGTCGAAGCGATCGTCCTTGCCGGCTTTGTGGATGCGCCGCGACAGGAAGGTGCCCAGGCGAAGGGCCCACGCGGTAACCATGGCCGCGAGGAGCAGCGAGCGTGCATCGATGCCGGGGGTGGCCAGCACCAGGAGCACCGTGATCACCACGTAGGTCAGTGAGCCGGTGAGGTCGAAGAACTTTTCCGTCTGGGCTTTAAAGGACGGGATGAAGACGATCCATTGAATGATGAAGGCCGCGGCGACTGCTGCCGTAAAGAGGGGAATGCCAGCGAGGCCTTGCCCATGGTGGCTTCCAGCCCAAGCGACGAGCGCACCCAGCAGCACTACTACGGGAAGGGCAATCAGGCCCTTCCTGTCTGAATCCTTCACGGCGCGGTTCCTTTCGCAGTGGTTCCCCGTAACGTCTCATCGAGGTTTACCTAGCCTGTTTGATGTTCAATCTAATTTGATTACTATATAACCATGCAAAACCATCAGAAGGCTACCGGAGGGCTGGACCACCCGGCTTCCCGGACCCTGCAAGGTCTCTTCAGCCTCGCGAATGAGACCGAACGTGAGGTTGCCCGAACGCTGGGCCTCAACCTCACTGACTACAGGGCGCTGACCGTCCTGGCGGACTCCGGACCCGTCACTGTCGGAGCGCTTGCCGCGGAACTGGGCGCGACGGCGGCCACCACCACTGCGCTGGTCAGCCGCTTGGAATCACACGGTTATGTTGAACGCATGCGCAGTACCGAAGACCGGCGCCAAGTGCGCGTCAACGTCACCAGCGCAGCAGCCGGCAAGGTCAAGGACCTGATGCTGCCATTGCTGTCCGCCGCCAGCCAGCAGTTGGACGCACTGCCCCCCGAACGCCAGGCCTTCGTCACGGACTTCCTCGACGCCGTCCTGAACCTCATGCAGGACCACCTGCAGTCGATATCAACAGAGGGTGCCCGTTGAGAGAATTCACCTCCCCGCCGCTGGTTGACGCCGCCAACCACCGCAATGCCACCGAATTGCTCATGGAACGCGTGCGGACAAGCCCAGGGCATATCGCTTTCGAAGTCCGCTCGGCCGGTGCTGCCATCACCGATCCGTGGCGGCAGGTCACCACGGAACAATTCGTCGAAGAAGTCCGGGCCCTGGCCAAAGGCTTCATCGCCGCAGGCATCCAGCCAGGTGAATCCCTGGCCATCATGTCCCCCACACGGTACGAATGGGCACTGGCCGATATGGCCGCCTGGTTCGCCGGCGCCGTCGTGGTTCCTGTCTATGAAACCTCGGCGGCACCGCAGGTGACGGCGATTCTGGCTGACGCCGATGTCAGGCTTGCTGTGGGCGGCACAGCAGAGCACGCCGCTTTGCTGCAACAAGGCTTCAACGATGCTGGAATCGAGGCTTTGGGGATCTGGACCATCGATGCCAGACCCGGAGCGGACCTGGCAGACCTGGTGGAGGGCGGCGCCGGAATCCCGGATCACGCCGTGGAGGAGCGTCGCCTGCTGGCAGACCTCAATACCGTGGCCACCATTGTCTATACGTCGGGCACCACGGCCGCGCCCAAGGGTGCACTGATCACCCACGGCAACTTCGTGGGGCAGGTCCTGAACGTTGCAGGAGCCTACACCGAGGTGGTCCGTGAGGGCGGGAACACCATCATCTTCCTGCCTATGGCCCATGTCCTGGCGCGCGGGCTCCAGCTGATCTGCCTGGCCAACGGCATGCGGATCGCCCACCTTTCCGATCCCCGCGACGTGGTGCCCGCGCTGGGTGCGTTGAAGCCCACGTTTTTGGTGGTGGTCCCGCGGGTCCTCCAGAAGATCCAGGCATCGGCCGCGGCCGCCGCAACACAAAAACGGCTGGGGCGCGTGTGGGCTTCGGCGCAAAGTACGGCAGTGGAGTGGGGCCGGTTTGCCGAAGCGCACGACGCCGACCCTACTGTCCGTGCCTCTGCAGGCCTCCGCATTCGCCGGGCTCTGTTCGACCGTCTTTTTTACGGCCGGCTGCGGAAACTGGTGGGCGGGCGGCTCGATTACCTGCTCTCCGGCGCCGGCGCGCTGGATGCGGAACTGTCCCTCTTCTTCCGCGGCCTCGGGCTGCCCGTGATCGAAGGTTACGGGCTGACGGAAACCACAGCCCCCCTGACGGGGAACCTGCCGGGCGCCATCAACTCGGGGTCGGTGGGCGTCCCCATGCCCGGTACCACCGTGCGTCTCTCAGACCAAGGTGAAGTGCTGGCCCGCGGTGTGGGCGTCTTTGCCGGCTACCGTCGGCAGGCAGACAACGCAGACGCGTTCGTCGACGGCTACTTCCGGACCGGGGACCTCGGCGAGCTGGACCATCTGGGCCGGCTCACGTTGAAGGGCCGGATCAAGGACGTGATTGTCACCGCCGGCGGGAAAACGATCTCCCCGGCCATTTGGGAAGGCTACGTTGAAGGCGACCCGCTGGTGGCCCATGCCGTGATGGTGGGGGAGGGGAAACCCTATCTCGGCGGGCTGGTGCTCCTGGACCCCGAATCCTTGGCCGCATGGGCTGAGCGCGAAGGGATATCCGATCTGAAGGGCCCCCGGATCCCCGATGACGGCGGCGCAGTCCAAGTCGACGACGTCCGGCTTCTCGCCGTGATTGGCCAGGCCGTCAGTGCCGCCAATGCGAAAATCGCCCGCTCAGAGCAAGTTCGCCGGTTCGCCTTGCTGCTGACTGACCTCACCGAAGCCAACGGGATCGTGACACCCACCATGAAACTCAAGCGCGGAGCCTTCACCGAGCGAGCCCGCCATATCGTTGACAGCCTCTACACAGACACCCGGCGGCAGGGATGAGCCACACCATGAAAAGGTGGCTCCTGTCTTACGCCCTGGCCGCGGTGATCTTTGCCGTGATCGACGTCGTATGGATCGTCACCGTGGCGCAGCGGCAGTATCAGAGCCAGATGGGGCACCTCCTGGCGGCCAGCCCGCAACCCGTCGCAGCTGTGCTGTTCTACCTCGTCTTCGTTGCCGGGATCGTGCACTACGGGGTACGGCCGGCGAAGGCGGACATTGCGCTGCGCGGGCGGATTCTCGGTGGCGCGCTGTTTGGGTTCTTCACGTACGCAACCTGGGCTCTGACGGCGCTCGCTGTCCTCAAGGACTTCCCGGCACTGGTGGCCGTGACGGACATCGCCTGGGGTGTTGGTGTCTGCGCTATGGTCACGTGGCTCACGGTGGTGCTGCTCCGAAAGGTGCTGAAGGGGCGCCCGGCGTCGTAGGCCTTTTCGGTTGGGACTGTCAGGGGTCGGGTCTAGGCTCGATGTATGGAACACACCACCACCCTGACGCAGCACATTAAGGCAGGTCCGGAGAAAGTCTGGGCCGTTATCTCGGACATCCCGGGCTCGGCCGGCACACTTTCCGGCATCGACTCCGTCCAGTTGCTCAGCGAAGGTCCGTACGGCGAAGGAACGCGCTGGAAGGAAACCAGGACCATGATGGGCAAGCAGGAAACCGTCGAAATGTGGGTTTCCCAGGCTGACCCGCCGCGCAGCACTACCGTTAAGGCGCATCAGGGCGGCGCTGACTACACCTCGCGCTTCACCCTGTCCGAGCGCGACGGCGGTACGGACCTTACGCTGACGTTCGGCGCCGAGGTTCTCAAGCCGTCGTTCCTCAGCAAGGTAGGTATGGCGCTCTTCGGGAAAATCGGCATGAGCATGACGCGCAAGGCCCTCGCCAAGGACCTGACGGAGATCGCAGCAAAGGCGGAATCCCTCTGATGGCGGCTGCGAAGGTTGCGGCCCCTAAGATTTCACCGCTCCGTTTGGAAGAATTGCGCGACGACGACGCTCCGGACTTCCAGCGTGGCGAACGGTATGACGGCGTCAGGTGGACCAAGGTTTCTGCCGACGGAGAGGAGCTGAGTGGCTCCGACTTCATTGAATGCGAATTGAACGGTGTCTCCTTCAATGAGGCGCAGTTGCGGGGTGCAACGTTCCGCGAGTGCATTCTGGCCGAGCCGTACGCGCCGGTCTTCACCGCCGCGCGGAGCTCCTGGCAGGACGTGGAAATCAGCAACCCTCGATGGGGCTCAGCTGAACTGTATGAGGGGAACTGGCGCTCGGTCCGGATCGACGGCGGCAAGCTGGACTATGTGAACCTGCGCGGCTCCAAGCTCATGGACCTCCAGATCTCGGACTGCATCATCAACGAGCTGGATCTCGGTGGCTGCGCAGGCACCAGGATCGCCCTGAAGAATTGCACTATCGGCACCTTGGACGTTACCGGGGCCAAGCTCAAGGATGTTGATCTGCGGACCTCGGAGTTCCGCGGCATCAACGGATTGGCCGGGCTGGCGGGGGTTGTTATCGATGACTACCAACTCAGCCTCATGGCACCCCTCCTGGCTGGTCACCTCGGGATCCGGGTGGTGTGATCCCGGGCTTCCGGTACTGCTTCGGTTCCTGTGCGGGCCGGTCAACAGATGACGTCAGCTGTTGACCGTCCCGTCGGGCCGTGTAATCTTTATAGAACGAACGGTCGGTATATTATTCCAGACCGGTCCCTTTCACTTTCGCGAAGGATGTTCTCATGGTCGAGGCTTTTCTTGTTGGCGGCGCACGTACGCCTGTAGGTCGCTACGGTGGGGCACTGTCCTCCGTTCGCCCGGACGATCTCGCAGCACTGGTGGTCCGGGAAGCAGTGGCGCGTGCCGGCGTCGATCCTGACTCCATTGACGAGGTGATCCTCGGCAACGCCAACGGCGCAGGCGAGGAAAACCGGAACGTGGCCCGTATGGCCACCATTCTTGCCGGACTTCCCCTCCACATTCCGGGCATCACCGTGAACCGCCTGTGTGCCTCCGGCCTGAGCGCCATCATCATGGCCAGCCACATGATCAAATCCGGTGCCGCGGACATCGTGGTGGCCGGCGGCGTCGAATCCATGAGCCGCGCCCCGTGGGTTCAGGAGAAGCCCACCACGGCGTTCGCCAAGCCCGGACAGATCTTCGACACCTCCATCGGCTGGCGCTTCGCCAACCCGCTCTTCACCAAGGGCGAGCTCTCACGCGACGGCAAAATGACCTATTCCATGCCGGAAACGGCTGAGGAAGTAGGCCGCGTGGACAAGATTTCACGTGAGGATGCTGACGCCTTTGCCGTCCGTTCGCACCAGCGCGCACTGGCAGCCATTGCGGGCGGTCGCTTCAAGGAAGAAATTGTTCCCGTGACGGTCAAGACCCGGAAGTCCGAGACCGTGGTGGACACCGACGAAGGACCCCGCGAAGGCACCACCATGGACGTCCTGGCCGGGTTGCGGCCCGTTGTGCCCGGCGGATCCGTGGTCACGGCCGGCAACTCGTCCACGCTCAACGACGGCGCCTCGGCCATCATTGTCGCGTCGGAAGCTGCCATCAAGAAGTTCGGATTGGTGCCCCGCGCCCGTATCGTCGACGGTGCTTCAGCGGGTTGCGAGCCCGAGATCATGGGCATCGGTCCCGTCCCGGCCACGCAAAAGATCCTGGCACGCACTGGGCTCACCGTGGACCAGTTGGGCGCGGTGGAACTCAACGAAGCTTTCGCCACGCAGTCGCTGGCCAGCATGCGCCGTCTCGGCCTGGATCTCGAAATTGTGAACAACGACGGCGGCGCCATCAGTTTGGGGCACCCTCTCGGTTCCAGCGGCTCACGGATCGCGATCACGCTGCTGGGCCGCATGGAGCGTGAACTCGCCTCGGTTTCCGGGCCGAAGCTGGGGTTGGCCACGATGTGCATCGGCGTTGGACAGGGTACCGCAATGCTGCTGGAAGGCGTGTAATGGCACTGAACCCGGAAGACTTCACCACCCTCCTGCTTGAGGAACGCGACGACCGCCTCACTGTCCTGCTGAACCGTCCCGAGGTCCGCAACGCGATCGACCAGACCATGGTGGACGAGCTTCACCAGGTGTGTGCTGAACTGGAGCGGAACCCCAAAGTACTGATCATCGCCGGGACGGACGGGGTGTTCGCTTCCGGCGCCGACATTGGGCAGTTGCGCGAACGACGCCGTGACGACGCCCTGCAGGGGATCAACTCCACCATCTTTGTCCGGATCGCCAAGCTGCCCATGCCCGTCATCGCGGCCTTGGACGGGTACTGCCTGGGCGGGGGCGCTGAACTCGCCTATGCGGCGGACTTCCGCATCGGGACTCCGAGCGTCAGGATTGGTAACCCGGAAACCGGCCTGGGAATCCTCGCCGCGGCAGGTGCCAGCTGGCGGCTCAAGGAACTCGTGGGTGAACCAAAGGCCAAGGAAATCCTTCTGGCTGGTGCCGTGCTTCGCGCCGAGGAAGCCTTGCGGATCAGCCTCATCACCGAAATCCACGAAGCCCCCGAGCTCATGGACGCTGCGCACAAACTGGCCGATCGGATCGGCCGCCAGGATCCCTTGGCGGTGCGCATCACCAAATCCGTGTTCCACGCTCCGGCCGAAGCCCACCCGCTGATCGACACACTGGCCCAGGGAATCCTTTTTGAGTCCCAAGCCAAGTTTGACCGGATGCAGGCTTTCCTGGACAAAAAATCGGCGAAGGCTACGCAAGACACGGACGCGTCCGCCACCTCCGCTCCGACTTCCGGCAACAACGACAGGACCCAGAAATGACCGAAGCTCCCGCCATCCCGCACGTCGTAGGAGTATTGGGCGGAGGCCGGATGGGTGCCGGCATCGCCCATGCCTTCCTCGTCAAAGGAGCCACTGTGATTGTGGTGGAACGCGATCACGAGGCAGCGGCCGGAGCGCAGGGCCGCGTTGCTGAGGCCGTGGCCAAGTCTGCTGCCCGCGGGACCCTGAACGAAACCCCCGACCAGGCGATGTCCCGTTTCAGCACCTCCACGGACTACGAATCCTTCATCCACTGCGGCCTCGTGGTGGAGGCCGTGCCTGAGGACTACGACCTCAAAGTGTCGGCGCTGAAAGCTGTGGAGGAGCACTTGTCCGCTGATGCTTTCCTGGCATCGAACACGTCCTCGCTCTCCGTCACCGGCCTCGCCAACGAACTCCGGCGCCCGGGGAACTTTGTGGGGCTGCACTTCTTCAACCCAGTCCCGGCCTCTACCCTCATCGAGGTGGTGCTGGCCAAGGAGACGTCTCCCGAACTCGCTGTTGCGGCGAAAATCTGGACTGAGGCACTCGGCAAGACCGCCGTCGTCGTGAATGACGCGCCCGGGTTCGCTTCCTCGCGCCTGGGTGTGGCGATTGCCCTCGAAGCGATGCGCATGGTGGAGGAAGGCGTGGCATCGGCTGAAGACATCGATGCCGCCATGGTGCTTGGCTACAAACACCCCACGGGCCCCCTGAAAACTACCGACATTGTGGGCCTGGACGTCAGGCTGGGCATCGCCGAATACCTGCATTCCACGTTGGGTGACCGTTTCGCTCCGCCACAGATCCTCCGCGACAAAGTGGCTCGGGGTGAACTCGGGCGTAAGACGGGCAAGGGTTTCTTCGACTGGAAAGACTAACGCCAGCGGACGGTTAGGCTAACCGGGTGACTTCAATCGAACCCATCACCCTGACCGGAAAATTCGTGACGCTGGAACCGTTGAGCCAGGAACACCATGATGGGCTGGTGGATGCAGCCCGCGACGGCGACCTCTGGAAGCTTTGGTACACCTCGGTCCCCACCCCGGAAGGCATGGCGGGTGAAATCGATCGCCGCTTGGATTTGTTGGCGAAAGGCTCCATGGTGCCTTTCGCCACGCGCTCCAACGCCACCGGCAAGCTCATCGGCATGACGACGTACATGAACATCGACGCCGCGACCCCTCGCGTGGAGATCGGTTCGACGTGGAACGCTGCGTCTGCACACGGCACGGGAACCAACCCGGATTCCAAGCTGCAGCTCCTGCGGCACGCCTTCGAGACACTGGGCTGCCCGGCCGTGGAGTTCCGCACGCATTGGCTGAACCACCAGTCCCGTGAAGCCATTGCCCGGCTCGGCGCCAAGCAGGACGGCGTCCTCCGGAACCACTCGCGCAGCGCCGACGGAGCGCTGCGCGACACCGTGGTCTTTTCCATCCTCGAGCACGAATGGCCCGCCGTGCGCAACGGACTGGAGTTCCGGTTGTCAAAGCAGCGCTGACTGTTCCGGAAAGGTCTTTTCCCTCTTGCCCGGCAGGCGTAATCTAGCCAACACATTGCCCCGGTACGCGGCCGACTGGTGGGCGAGCCGCGACTTCCGCGCATGCGGAACCGGAGCCCCATCGAGCGGTTAAAAAAGGGGATTCACCATGGCAACTCATCACGTACGACGGCGGCACACGGCCCTTGCGGGCGGGCTCGCCATTTTGGCACTTTGTTTAGGCTTCACGGTCAGTCCGGCCAGCGCCGCACCGCCGACTCCGGTTGATTACGTAGCCCTGGGGGACTCGTACACGGCCGGGACCGGAGCGGGCGATCTTGCCGGACCTTTCCCAGCCGTTCCCTGCTGGCAAAGCGCCGGCGGATACGTGGATATCGTCGACGCTTCCACCCGGGTAACCCTTATTGATAATGCTGCTTGCCATGGTGCGTTTCTTGGGCCGGTGGGAACTTCCACACCCGTCGCACAGCAAATCGCGGAACTGAGTGGAACCGCCCTCAACAGCGAGACGGATTTGGTGAGCATCACAGCCGGTGCCCTGGATGCTGGAAGCGGGCTCGCGTTGCAGGCCTGCTCCACTCCCGACACACAGACGTGCGCGGTCATCGTTGCCGGGATCATCCAGAACCTCGGCACTGTCGAAGCGGCCCTGGAAGCCACGTACCAGTCAATCCAGCTGGCTGCGCCGAACGCCACCCTTGTAGTCCTGGGGTACCCCCGGCTTTTTGATCCAGCGAAGGGCGACATCGTGGTGGGGGGAGTCACCGTGGTCCCGGTAGCCAACCAGATACTCGTCAACCAGGCAGTGGACGCTCTCAACGCCACTATTGCCAAGGCTGTAGCTGAAAGCGGCACCTCTGCGGTGTTCGTTGACGTCACCAAACGGTTCACGGGCCATGCGGTGAATTCGGACAACCCCTGGATCGTGCTGGACCTGACCCAGCCGTTGTTGGACGCGAACTTCCACCCCAACGACGCCGGACATCAAGCCTACGCATCAGTCATGCTTTCTTCCGTGCAGCTGAATAAGCTCGTCAAGCGATAGCGCAGCCTCGCCGAGGGGTGGGCTTTCGGCAGTAACCGTGCTTGCCATCCTCGAGAGCCAACCCCTCGGCGGTACCCTCACGCACTTATCCTCAATGTGCTTAGCTGGCTCCTATGGAAGGAACCACGTCAGCTCACCAAGCCGTTCGCTGGGACGGTGCAGTCAACGCCTGGATAATTGCCGGGGACCTCTACCGGATGGGCCGGCACGAATGGGTCACCGAGACGGGTTGGCAGCAGATGTACGACGACGGCGTCCGCACCGTGATCGATCTCCGCGCCTCCCGGGAGCGTCGCCAACGCGACACCGATCCCGAGGTGCCGGATGACGTGAAGGCGCGTATCGACGTCGTCCATTGCCCCACTGAGGATCCGGACCACAGCGACTTCAATGAGTTGTTCGGCCCGTATCTGAAGGACCCGGCGCAGTACGGTGACTATTTGCACCTTTTCGGGGAGAAGATCGCGGCGGTTTTCAAAGCAATAGCTTCTTCGCCGGGGAAGGTGGTGGTTCATTGTTCGGCGGGCAGGGACCGCAGCGGGGTGATCGCGCTGATGCTGCAGCGGCTGGCGGGTTTGGGTGACGAGGACATTGTTCGTGGCTACGAGCTCGCCGCCCGTGGGATCAACGAGCGGCATCGAACGCATGGTGCCCCGCACGCCCATGATCCGTACCTCTCTGACGACGAGCTTGAGGCCATGTTGGCGCAGCGGCGGGCGGGCCTGCGGGACTTCCTTGGTTCGATCGACGCGGTGGCTTTCCTGGCGGCCAATGGCGTCTCTGAGCTGGAGATCGCGGCGGTTCGGGCGAAGCTGGTCCCTGCGCTTCCGCGCGCTGCTAACATGCAGAATTGATCACACTTGCCGAACGGAACGGACCTGCCATGAATGCTGGTGCCCGCGTCACCATCGTGACCCGAACCAAGAACCGCCCGCTTTTCCTGGCCCGGGCCTTGGACGACATTTTCGCCCAGACGTTCCAGGACTTCGAGTTGGTGATTGTGAACGACGGCGGCAACCCGGCCGACGTCGATCGCCTCACGTCCCAGCGGGCCGACGGCGAGCGGGAGCGGATCACCACGCTCCACCATTCCGAGTCCGTGGGGATGGAAGCGGCGTCGAACGCGGGTATCAAAGCCGGATCCGGTGAGTTCATTGTGATCCATGATGACGATGACTTCTGGGCCCCGAACTTCCTGGAGAGCACCGTGGCTTACCTGGATGAGCCTGCGCATGGAGCCGAAAGCGGCGTCATGGTCCGGACCGAGATCGTCATCGAGGAACTGGTGGGGGACCGGATTGAGCCGATCCGCCGTGAGCTCTTCTGGGCGGGTATGCAGCAGATCACCCTTGCGGACATGCTGAAGATCAACCGGGCCGTTCCCATTTCCTTCCTGTACCGCCGGAGCCTGCACGACGCTGTGGGCTACTACAACGAGGACCTCCCGGTGGTGGGCGACTGGGAGTTCCACTTGCGCACCCTCAGCCACTCGCGCGTGGGGTTCATCGACGGCGAACCGCTCGCGTTTTGGTCTCAACGGCCGGAGTCCGAGGGACATGACGGCAACAGCATTTTCGCAAAGGCCGCCGAGCATGCCCGCTACGATGCCTTGGTCCGCGATGAGCATCTTCGCGATGGCGTCGCACAGGGAGGGCTCGGTGGGATGCTGTACCTGACCCGAGTCCTGGCTGAACAGGAAGAGCTCATCCGCGCGCAGGAGCGTCGCCTCGACGAGGCAGGTGCCAAGCTGGACCATGTTCTGGAGCGGCTGGATGCCCTGAACCAGACGGTCATTGCCCGGACCAGTGTGGGGGAGTTCCTCAAGAAGCCGCTGTTGTTGGCGAAGAAGTTGGGCGGCAAGGGCTAAGCCTCCCCGCAGGGACGTCCCGGATAGGGGCGTCCCGCAAAATAACTGCTGTACTCCTCCGGGCATTCATGTACCCTGTATATATTACCGAACGGCCGGTCAGTAATGTTTGCCCTCGGGCACTACCACAGACCGTGCCGATTTCACGTGCCTTGGAAGGACCCGTCGACGATGACCACTACCGCAGTCGCCCCGGAAACCACAGCCGTTGCAACCGTCCCCAGCTATGTTCAGGATGCCTGGTGGACACCGGCGCCTGATGCCAGGAGAGTCCCGGTCCGAGATGCCAGCACCGGAGAAGTCCTGGCCAACGTGAGCACCGACGGACTGGACCTTGCCGCCGTCGTGAATTTCGCCCGCACCACAGGCCAAACTGAACTCGGGAAGCTGACGTTCCACCAGCGTGCGCTCAAGCTCAAGGAGCTTGCCCAGTACCTTAACGGCCGCCGTGAGGAGCTGTACGAGTCCTCGTCGCAGAGCGGCGCCACCAAGATCGACAACATGATCGACATCGACGGCGGCATCGGCGTGCTCTTCACGTTCGGCTCCAAGGGCCGCCGTGAATTGCCCAACTCGCAGGTCGTGGTGGACGGTCCCATGGAAGTGCTGTCCAAGGACGGCTCGTTCGCGGGCGAGCACATCTACACCCGCATCCCCGGCGTCGCAGTGCAGATCAACGCGTTCAACTTCCCCGTGTGGGGCATGCTGGAGAAGTTCGCTCCCGCCTTCCTCGCCGGTGTTCCCACCATCGTGAAGCCGGCGACGCCCACGGGCTACGTGGCCGCCGCTGCGGTCAAGGCCATCGTCGAATCGGGCATTCTCCCGGCAGGTTCCCTCCAGCTGATCTCCGGTTCGGCCCGGACCATCCTGGATGAACTCGACTACCGCGACCTCGTGTCCTTCACGGGTTCGGCGTCTACTGCCAACTCGCTCAAGGGCCACAAGAACGTGGTCCAGGGCGGCGTCCGTTTCACGTCTGAAACCGACTCCCTCAACGCTGCCATCCTTGGCCCGGACGCTGTGCCCGGTACCCCGGAGTTCGACGCCTTCGTCAAAGCCGTCGTCACCGAAATGACCGTCAAGGCCGGCCAGAAGTGTACGGCCATCCGCCGCATCATCGTTCCCCAGTCGCTCACGGCTGATGTTGCTGCAGCCATCGGCACCCGTATCAACGAACGCGTCGTCGTCGGCGATCCCCGCGCCGAGGGCGTCACCATGGGTGCGCTGGCGTCGCTGGAACAGCTCGCCGATGTCCGCGCGGCAGTTCAGTCAATGCTCGACGCCGGTGGCGAGCTTGCGTACGGTTCCCTCGAGACGCCGTCGGTCACTTCGGTGGGCGGCGCCGTGGGCGTGGTGGAGGATGGCGCGTTCATGTCGCCCGTTCTCCTGAGCTGGGCGGACGCCGAAACCGAGGAAGTCCACTCGCTCGAGGCCTTCGGCCCGGTTTCCTCAGTGCTCGGTTACTCGGATCTGGCCGACGCGGTCCGCTTGGCCGCCCGCGGCTCGGGTTCGCTGGTAGCTTCGGTGTGCACCAACGATCCTTCCGTGGCGCAGGAGTTGGTGCTTGGCATCGCAGCCCACCACGGCCGCGTCCACATGCTCAACCGTGAAGACGCCCGCTCCTCCACCGGTCACGGATCCCCGGTTCCGCACTTGGTGCACGGCGGTCCGGGCCGCGCCGGCGGCGGCGAGGAACTCGGTGGCATCCGCTCCGTCCTGCACCACATGCAGCGCACCGCCATCCAGGGCTCCCCGAACATGCTGACCGCAGTGACGGGCGTCTGGCACACCGGCGCTGACCGCAACTTCACTGCGGAGACCGAGGGCGAGCACCCGTTCCGTAAGAACCTGTCCACCCTCCGGATCGGCGACGCGGTTCGCTCGGAACTTCGCGAAGTGTCGCTCGAGGACATCACTGCGTTTGCCAACTCCACGGGCGATACGTTCTACGCCCACACCAACCAGGAGGCCGCAGAAGCCAACCCGTTCTTCCCTGGCATCGTTGCCCACGGCTACCTGCTCCTGAGCTGGGCAGCCGGCCTGTTCGTGGAGCCGGCGCCCGGTCCCGTCCTGGCCAACTACGGCCTCGAGAACCTGCGCTTCATCACCCCAGTAGCGGCGGGAGATTCGATCCGGGTCACGCTGACAGCCAAGAAGATCACTCCGCGTGAGACGGACGAATACGGCGAAGTTGCTTGGGACGCTGTCCTGACCAACCAGAACGACGAAATCGTGGCCACCTACGACGTCCTCACCCTCGTGGAGAAGTAAACCCTCTCTCACATCCCGCGGGTTTGGGTGGGTCGCTCTCTCATGTCCCGCGGGTTTGGGTGGGTCGCTCTCTCATGTCCTGCGGGTTTGGGTGGGTCGCTCTCTCATGTCCCGCGGGTTTGGGTGGGTCGCTCTCTCATGTCCCGCGGGCTCAAATGGAAACTGATGTGCCGGCGACCGATCGAACGCCTTCCCACATGACGGGGAAGGCGTTCGACGTTTCGGTTGTGGGCGGACACGAGACCGTCCGACGAAGCTGCCTGTCGACTGTGACCTGTCGCCAAACCCAGTTTTCGTGACCTGGTCTGACTCCTCAAACCGTTTTCGATGCTTCCAAGCCCAGTGAGAATGGCAACCCGTTTCGGGACCACTTTTTCGATGTAATCGGTCACCGCCGAGGTGAGTTGTCATGCCGGATATGCCGGGCAGAGACACCACCAATAGTGTTGAACGCTTCGATATGGCCTTCCAAGAAAGCCTCCTGCGCGCAGGTCGGATATATCCGATGAACGGACTTTCCAGAGTTGCTAAGCCGGAAAGCGTACATGTAACAACGAGTCTGCACGCCGTCCAGATCCACACACACATCGCCGAAGTCCACCTCCGCCTCCGCACCCGGAGCGTGTTCCTGCGGCACGAACGGTTCCACCGGCGCATTGCCCGACTCAACCGCGATGATGGCCCGGCGTGCTTTGACGTGTTGACGAACCGATGAATACGAAATGACCGCCTGGTGTTCATCAACCAGACGGTCAAAACCCTTTGCGCAGTATGGCGCTGTTTTGGTGGAGCATCCAGATCAGCGAGCAGCATCGCGTCAAGGGCAGCATTCAAGGGACCCAGCTTCGTCGCCCGCCGCGCCGGGGCTTTCCGGTCAGGCGGTACCGCAGCCGCGAGTGCCTAACGGACCGTCCTCCTCGATACCCGGTGCACCCGAGCAAGGGCCCGGAACTGGGCCCGATTCAAACTGCAGAACCGGTCTCCACTCAAACTGCCATAATCAGCCCTTGGGAGGTGAGAGAGGGTTCGGCTCAAGCCCTTGGGAGGTGAGAGAGGGTTCGGCTCAAGCCCTTGGGAGGTGAGAGAGGGTCAGGCGGCCGTGTGGAGGCCGTCGAAGGCCATGGTGATGACGTCGTCCGCGAGCTTCTCGGGGGACAGCGAGCCGCCCGGCTTGTACCATTCCACGATCGAGTTGATAGTGCCGAACAGCAGGCGCGTCACGGTGCGCGGATCGATGTCCTGCCGCAGGGAGCCGTCCTCGCGGGCGGCGGAGATGAGTTCGGCTACCTTGTGGTCGAACGCGCGGCGGCGTTCCAAGGCGTCGCGCTCAATCTCCGTGTTGCCTCGGAGTCGCAGGAGAAGCGTGACGAAGGGCAACCGGTCCACCAGCACCGCAATGGTCTGCCGCAGCACGAACTCCAGCCGCGCATCGGCGGGCCCGGACGTGGCAGCAGGCTCCTCGAGGATGGCCTCAAGGCCGCCCAACGCGTGGTCCAGGGCGAGCTTCAGCAGATCGCCCTTGGACGGCACGTGATGGTAGATAGCCGACTTCGAGATCCCGAGGTTCTCGGCCAGGATGCCCATGGACGTAGCATCGTACCCGTGGCGGTTGAAGACGTCGACGGCGATGCGGAGCACCGACTGCTGGTCGTAACCGGGCCGTCCGCGCTTGGTGGTGGTCTCAGTAGGCATGCTGGCATTTTCTCACGATCTCAAGCAAGGTCAGCCCTTGGGGCGCATGTCGTAGATCCGGCGAAGCTTGCCGTTGGACCGCTCAAGGGAACCGGGCTCTACTACGTCCACTACGCAAGATGACCCGACGTGAATCTTGATCTGCTCACGCAAGGTGTGCGCCGCCGTCGTGCCTGCATCGGTGGAAACGTTCTCGCGGCGCTCGATCTTAACGGTGAGCGAATCCATGCGCTTGCCCTCGGGACGGGTGATTTCGAGTTGGAAATGCGGGCTGAGTTCCGGGATGCGGAGCGCGATTTCCTCGATCTGCGACGGGAACAGGTTCACGCCGCGGAGGATGATCATGTCGTCGCTGCGGCCGGTGATGCGGCCCATGCGGCGGTGCGCCGGGCGGGCGGTGCCGGGGAGCAGGCGGGTGAGGTCCTTGGTGCGGTACCGGATGATCGGGAGCGCTTCCTTGGTCAGGGAAGTAAAGACGAGTTCGCCGGGTTCGCCGTCGCCCAGGACCGTGGAGTGATCGAACGGGTCGATGATTTCGGGGCGGAAGTGATCCTCCCAGATGTGGCAGCCGTCCTGGGTCTCAACGGCTTCACCGGCGACGCCCGGGCCCATGACCTCGGAGAGGCCGTAGATGTCCGAGGCTTTGATGTTCATGGTGGTTTCGAGCTCGTGGCGCATTTCTTCGGTCCACGGCTCGGCACCCAGGACGGCGTACTTGAGCGACGTGGAGGTGGGGTCGATGCCTTGGTGCGCCATGGCGTCGGCGATGGTCAGCAAGTAGGTGGGCGTGGCAAGGATGGCGTCCGGTTTGAAGTCCTGGATGAGCTGGATCTGGCGTTCGGTCTGGCCACCGGACATGGGGATGACGGTGCAGCCGAGCGCTTCAGCACCGGCGTGTGCGCCGAGGCCGCCAGTAAAGAGGCCGTATCCGTAGGCGTTGTGGACCTTCATGCCGGGCCGGACTCCGGAGGCGCGGAAGGAGCGGGCCACCAAGGTTGCCCAGTTGGCGAGGTCCTGCTTGGTATAGCCAACCACGGTGGGGCGGCCGGTGGTGCCGGAGCTCGCGTGGATGCGTGCCACTTGGTCCTGGGGGACGGCGAACATGCCGAACGGGTATTCCAGGCGGAGGTCTTCCTTGGTGGTGTAGGGGAACTTCCCCAGGTCGCTCAGCTCGCGGAGGTCCGAGGGGTGCACGCCGGCTTCGTCGAACTTGCGCTTGTACAGAGGCACGCGATCGTAGGCGTACGCCACGGTGTGTTTCAGGCGGGTGAGCTGCAGGGCCTCGAGTTCGTCGCGGGAGATGGTTTCTTCACGGTCCAGCACGGGGGCAGTTGCTTTTGAGGAGGAAACTGCGGGTGCGGCCACGGTGTTCTGCGTCATGGGGTTCCTACTTCTTGGAGATGGTGCGGCTGCGGCCACGGAACTCGGCAATGAGTTCACCATGCCCGGCGTCGGGGGCTGAATCGGCGTCGGGCGCAGCTGCGTAGATCTGGATGTCGTACAGGCCGCTTCGGCCGGTGCTCGCGCGGCGGTTTGCGACGGCGGTGATCACCTGGCCTTGGAACGCGGGCTTGATGAAGTTGATGTCGACGCCGGACGCCACCGTGATGTTGGCGGCTTGCTTGGGCGTGGGGTTGGCTGGGTTGCAGGCCAGCGCGAAGGCGGTGTCCCCGAAGGCGAAGATCATTCCGCCGTGGGCCATTCCGAATCCGTTGAGCATCTCCTGGCGGAGGTGCATGCGGATGGTGGCGTGCCCGTCATCGAGCTTGAGGACCTCGATGCCCATCCATTCGGACGCGTAGTCGTTCGTCAGGATGTGGTGCGATGCACCGGAGAGGGTTGTTTCAACCATGCGTCATTGCCTCCAGCTTTATTTACCGAATGTTCATTAGGTAATCCCAGATCGCGCCACGTGTCAAGACTGGACCAGTATTCGCCTGCACCTAGTAGCCTCGGAGACATGCCCGAAATTGAGCTCCCCATCACCACAGACCGACTCATTCTGCGCCGCTTCGAAGCCGAGGACCTCGATCGCTTCCACGGATACCAGTCGCTTCCCGAAACTGCCCGGTTCCTTCTGCGCAATGAGCTGACCAGGACCAAATCCATGGAAGTCCTGGGCCGGTACGCCAACTTCGAGTTCAACCAGGAGGGAGATTGGATTTGCCTGGCCATCGAGAGGAAGGACCACCCGGGCCTCATGGGCGAGGTGGTGTTGAAATGGCTTGAGGGGACAGGGCAGGCAGAGGTGGGCTGGATTCTCCATCCTGATGCCCAGGGCCACGGCATTGCTACCGAAGCCGCGGAAGCCGTGCTGAGGCTTGCGTTCGAGACACTCTCATTCCACCGCGTTGACGCCAAGTTGGATGCCCTCAATGAAGGATCGGCCGGCATCGCCAAGCGCCTGGGCATGCGCCTGGAAGCGACGCTGGTGGACAACTGGCACTACAAGGGCCAGTGGGCCACGGAGAACATCTACGCGATTCTCGACTCCGAGTGGCGGACCCGCCACCATCCATGGACGCGGACCATCAACTGACGGGCCACGTCTTGTGGTGCTTCAACTGCTCGGTCAGCTGCTCTTCAGGCAGCGGCCTGCTGAAGTAGTACCCTTGGCCGCTGGTGCACCCGATGCTGAGGAGATACTCGGCTTGGTCGGCACTTTCGACGCCCTCCCACACCGCAGCCAAACCGCAAGCCCGGATCAACTGCAGCACGGCGGCCAGCAGCGCGGGTTGCGAGGGGTCGCTGCCCAGTGCTGAGAGCAGGGTCCGGTCCACTTTGACGGTGTCCACTGGAAGCTGGCGCAGGTAACTGATGGAGGAGTAGCCGGTGCCAAAGTCGTCGATTTCCAGTCCCACACCCAGTCGGCGCAGGCTGTTGAGCGTGTAGCGGTCCAAGTCATTACCTTGAATGACTGCGCTCTCTGTCAGTTCCAGGACCAGGAGCGACGGGTCCAGCCCGGCTGACGCCAAAGCCTCGCGGACGTCTTCAATGAACTCCAGCCGCTGCAGATCCGCCGCCGAAACGTTGATGCGCATGCTGAAGTTGTGGCCCGACGTGAGGGGATCGGTGCGCCATTGCTTCAACTGCCCGACGGCGGTGCGGAGCACCCAGCCGCCCAGATCGGAAATCATTCCGGTTTCCTCTGCAATAGGAATGAACTCGTCCGGCATGACGAGACCGCGGGTGGGGTGGTTCCAACGGACCAACGCCTCCACACCCTCGATTTCGCGGGTATCCAACCGGATGATCGGCTGATAGTAGAGCACCAGCTGGGAGCCGGATATCGCTTCCTTGAGTTCGCCCACCAGTTGGTTCCGCATTTGCCTGGCGTGCAGCATGGCGGGTTCGAAGACTTTGAGCTTGCCACGTCCGTCGGCCTTGGATTCGTACATGGCGATGTCTGCTTCCATCATCAGTTCCTCCGCGCGGTGGCCGGGATCGGCCATCCGGAGGCCCATGCTGGCACCGCAACGCAGGTGATGGCCCTCAACTTCCATAACGCCCACCACTGCGGCAAGGATACGGTTGCCGATGGAGGCGGCGATAGCGGGAGTCACGTCGGGGATCAGCACCGCGAATTCGTCTCCGCCCATGCGGGCCACCATGTCCTGATCCCGCACGGCGCCGGTGATCCGATTGGCCACCGTCTCCAGGACCTTGTCCCCGATAGTGTGCCCCAGGGAGTCGTTGATCGCTTTGAACCCGTCCATGTCCAGGAGGAGGATGGCTGCCTTTCGGCCGCTCTGCGCCCCACTGGACTGGGCTTCGCTGAGTGCCGTGGCAAATGCTGAGCGGTTGTTCAGGCCTGTGAGGGGATCGGTCAGGGCCATGTGCTGCATCGCCAGATGGGCTTCATTGAGCTGCTGGGTACGGGCCCGCACCCGTTGCTCCAGCTCTTCATAAACGATCTGGAGATCCTCGGCCAGGAGGTTGGTGCCCATGATCACGGCATCGATTTCGTCACGCGCCTCGGAGACGTCGATTCTGGTGTTGAGATCCCCGGCCGCCAACCTGACGATTCCGTCCAGGAGCAGCCCTAGGCGAGGGTCTTCGCCGGAGTACATTTTCCCTTCGGACATGCTCACCCCCCGTGTGGCTCGCCTCGTTGTTCATCGCTATTTCGAAGGTACTCCCGAACGGCTGCGCTGCGTTCGGGCAATGCAGCCTGTTCGAACAGCATGGCAGCTTTTTCGAACGTCACCAGTGCATCCTGCCGTCGATCGGATTCAAGCAAGGTCCTGGCCAAGAGGAAATGTGCTTCCGCCGAGGTTTGCGTGGCCAGAATGGAGGAGCGGGCGCACAGGGGTTCTAGGATAGCGGTGGCTTGTTGCATATCGCCGCTGAGAAAATACCAGTGGGCGCGGACCAGCGACATTTCCAAGTGGTCCCGTTCAGAGCCGCCCACAATATCCGTGGCGAGCTCTGCCCTTTCAATGCAGCGGAGGGTTGCGGCATCACTGAGTTTTGCCTGAAGGCGCATTTCCGCTGATGCCCTGTTGAAGCGTGCCCACAAATCAACGTCCTTGGACGGTGAAAGCCGTTCGGCCGCCAGATCGTGGTAAAGGCCGCCGTCGGCAACACGATTGGCAAGAAAGGCAACGTTGCCAATCACCCAATAGCCTTTGCCGGCAGTGTCTTCGTCGACGTCGTCGGTCAGCAGGGTTTCCAGGACGAGGCATTCGCGCCAGGCATCGTTCAGGAGCCGGCTCTCCGCCAATGCCGCGATCAGGGCGCGCTGGGCGAGAATCTGAACGTACAGCAACTCGGCGTCCCCGGCCGCAAGTTTGGCCGCCTCTGCAGCCATGGTGGCAGCCTCGGGGAGCCTGCCCAGGCCTTGGAATGCCACGGCAACCATGGTTCCTGCTTTGGCCCCGAGTTCGGGCGAGGACGCGGTCAGGCTGTGGTTGTTGAGCTCCATGGCGACGTTGAGGTATTCCTCAATGCGGCCTTGGTCCCGGAGGCATTCCGCTTGCAGGTACCGCATGTTCCACCAGGACTCGTCATCTCCGGCCGCGGTGGACAGTCCGGCAGCCTCTCCGGCCAGGCGGTAGGCCTCGCCGAAATCCCGCTCCTTCCACTTGGCGCGTGCCGTGAGACCGGCAACGAAGTGGGAGGCGAGGTGCGGACTTTGCATGTGCCCATTATCCATGTCATTGCGGAAGAAAAGCTCGTATAGTTTGCACCGTGACTTTATTCAAGTCACAGACAACAAATTCGCATCAGTACGAAAGGGCATAGCGGATGAAAAAATTTGCGGCAACCCTGCTCATGGCGGCGGTTCTGGCAGTAACGGGTTTCGCTGCCCCGGCTAATGCCGAGCCCACGCAGGACAGCACGGCAATCGGTTGGTGGCCTAACAGCTTCACCACTACTAAGACGAACACCACCAGCATCGGTTGGTGGCCGAACTAAACATTGGGGGAGCGCCTCTCAAGGCCATATAACGTCAATTGATGCCCCGGGCTGCGGTCCGGGGCATCAATTTTGTTTCGCAGTATGTCGAGCATTAGTGACCGTAGAGCACTGGTACGGACCTCACGTTGACACGCCTGTCACGCCGGGCAGGGGCTTGACTAGGGCCCGCCCACCGGCAACTCCACGGATACCGTGGTGCCTGACCCCAAGGTGGAATCCAGCAGGAGGCGGCCCATGTGCCGGCTGATGATGTCGTGCGCTATCGCCAGTCCGAGCCCACTGCCGGGGACCGCCGCGGATGTTGCGTTGGAGGCCCGGTAGAAGCGGGTGAAGATGTGGGGGAGATCGTGCTCGGGAATGCCCAGTCCGTTGTCTGCGATCTCTACCAGCGCCAGCCCGCCGCCCTCGGAGTCCGAGACTGAACTGGTGATGCCCACCCTTCCGCCCTCGGGCGTGAACTTGATGGCGTTGGCCACGATGTTGGTGAACACCTGCTCCAGCTTCGCTTCGTCGGCCGTAACCTCGATGTCGTCAGTCCCATCGGTAAAAGACAACGAAACGTGGCGGGACTCTGCCAGCGGCCGAAGCGTGGCCACCACCACCTGGAGGAGCTTGGCAATATCCACCGGTTTGAGGTCCAGGTTGCTGCCGTCTTGCATGGACACGGTAAGCATGTCCTCGATGAGCCTGCGGAGGCGGTTGGAGTTCCGGGCGATGACATCGAGCATCTTCCTGATGCCGTCGGGAACCGGCCCGCCGGATCCGTCCTGGATCATGTCCAGGTAAGCGGTGATGGAGGTCAGCGGTGTCCGGAGTTCATGGTTGACGGTGGCCAGGAAGTCGGTCTTGGCCTTGTCCAGTTGCCTCAACTGGTGCAGGACCCGCTGTTGGGCGCTGATGAGGTGGCCTTGGATGAGTCCGTGGGCCACGTTCCCGGCCACGTGTTGCATCAGCGCGATCTCGGGGCGGGTCCAATCGTGCCGTTCCCGGACGGTGGAGAGCAGGATGATGCCCAACGCCGTCGCTCCCTCACCCACGGGGAGAAGGACGGTGGACACAGGGTCGAGCTCGCCTGACCACTCCCGCAGTGCCGTGGCGATCCTGGAGTCGGGGTCTTCGCGGTGGTCCGCGACCGCCAGGACGTCCGCATCCGCCCACAGCCTGTTGGCGGCCTCGATAATGGCGTTTTCGCTCTCACCCAGCCTCGCGGGAAGCAGCGGAAGGCCAGGACGGTTCCACTGTGCACGAATGGTGGGAACACGTTCGTCGCGGAAGGTAGCAAACCATACGTGGTCCACGTCCAGCGCCTCACCGAAGCCACGCACCACGTGGTCTGAGATCAATTGGGGATCATTGGTCTCCCGGATCGCCGAGGAGACATTGCGGAGGCTTTCGCGAAGTGCTTCGATTTCGCCGCGTGAACGGGCGCGCTCGGCGGCCCGGCCGATAAGGGTTTCAACCCGGTGGACCAGTTCCCCGGATTGCACGGGGCTGATGACGTAGTCCGCTACGCGCCAGGATTCCACTTCCCGGAGGTCAAGGGATTCCTGGGAGGCAAGGACCAGGAGCATGGGAACCCCGGGGCTGCGCAGTCCGTGTGCCAGGGAACTCTCAGCCACCGCAACCGAGGGGCGCTGGTGCTGTAGATGGGCGGCCAGGGCGGCGGCATCCACGGCAGGGAACACGCTGAATCCCGCGGCGGCAAGGGCGGCCGTCGTCGCGGCCAAACGGTCCTTGTCTGAATCCGCCACTACGGCGGAGCGGGCATGCTGTACGCCGGCAACGGTCTCGCCCACTGAGCCCCTTCCGTTCCAACGGTTCATTCACGGTGTTTTCATGATGTGGCAACACCCTATCAGCGGCACTGCGGCCAAAGGTGACCACGCGGCAAATGGGTTGGATGAGTCCTGGGACACACCTTTACTTTGCCCTGTGGATTCGACAGCCTTGAGGGTGTCAGCAGAGGTAACCCGCTGCAGCAGCACCAACCGCGCAAGGAGCACTGTGGACCACCCAGCAACACCGCAGGACCACCAACAGGTGACGTTCGAGCTGGAGCTCGAAGAACCAGGCATTCTTCGCCTGACGTGGCCGCGCGGGGCAAGGATCAAGGAACCTGACGCCCAGCGGGCCATGGACCGGGTGAACGAGCTCTGCGGCGAGGAACGCCATCCCATGATCGTTGACATGGCCACCACGGACGATGTCACCCGGGGTGCCCGTTCCGTGTTTGCCAAACCGTGCCAGGCCAACCGCATCGCCCTCTGGGGCTCATCTCCGGTGGACAGGGTCATTGCCAACTTTTTTCTGGGCATCATGAAGCCTCCGTGCCCCACCAAGTTCTTCACTTCTGAAACAGAGGCGTTGGAGTGGCTGGTGGAGGCGTAGGGCCACCTATATTTGGAGAATGTTCTCCGCTTTCAGGAAGTACCTGCTGATTCCCCGCCTCATCAGGCTCTCTTCCGCTGCGCCCAAGGATCCCCGCACTGCCTGGGACCGGTTTTGGGGCGATATCCGCTCAACCGGTGCCACTGGCGACGTCCTGTGGGACTCGGGCAGTGACCATGAACTCAACGGCTACCTCCCCCAAATGGCTCAGTTGGACCCGTCTTTGCCCGTGGTGGACGTCGGATGCGGCAACGGCAGTTTCACGCGCCTGCTGGCCAAACACTTCCCGCACGCATTGGGGCTGGACTACTCTGCAAACGCGGTTGAGCGGGCACGGCAGGAGTCAGCAGGAACCACGACGGCGTCATATGCGGTCTGCGACATGACGGCACCGGACGCAGCGCAGACTGTCGCTACGGCCCTCGAAGCGGCAGGCTGGACGGGGGATGCGAACATCTTCATCCGTGGTGTCCTGCACGTTCTGGACCGAAGCGGCCGCGCCGCGTTGGCTGCGAACCTGCTGCCCGTCGTCGGGACCCGCGGAGGCGTGTTCCTGACTGAAACCAACTTTCCGGGCACGCCGGTGGACTACGTCAGCCACCTGGGTGCCACCCGCAGTTCCATTCCCGCCCCGTTGGAGTGGGCCATCCGCGGGCTGCCGATGCCCGGCCGGTTCGGAGCGGCACAACGGGCCAAGGCCTTCGCGGCGGCGGACTGGAACCTTATCGTTGAAGGCTCGGCGAGCATCGAGACGCGCCCGCTGAGCAACCCGTCAACCCCGGACCTGATCCCTGGATACTTCGCACTCCTCCGGGCCCGCCAGCGCTAAAAAACTCCTACTTCAGGCCGGCTCCAGGCAGGAGTTCGGTGGCTCCAAGGGAGTCGGCGACGAACGCGTAGTCCCAGGCCCGCTCACGCCACTGGACGTACCGGCCCGAGGCCCCGCCGTGCCCGCCGTCCATTTCGATCTTCATGACGATCGGCTCGGAACCGGTAGACACGGAGCGCAGTGCCTGAACCCATTTGGCAGGCTCGACATACAGCACCCGGGTGTCATTGAAGGATGTCACGGCAGCGATCTTGGGGTAGGCCACGGCCCCCACATTCTCGTACGGAGTGTAGGACTTCATGTAGGCGTAGACCTCGGGGTCCGTGATCGGGTTGCCCCATTCCTCCCATTCCAGGGCGGAGAGCGGAAGCTCGGGATCCAGGATGGTGGTCAGCGCATCCACGAACGGCACCTGTGCCACCACGGCAGCGTATTTTTCCGGGGCCATGTTGGCGACTGCTCCCATGAGCAATCCTCCCGCCGATCCACCCATCGCCGCGATGCGGGACGGGTCAACCCACCCCGATCCAGCCAGCCAATCGGTGGCCGCGATGAAGTCCGTGAAGGTGTTCTTCTTGGTGAGCTTCTTGCCGTCCTCGTACCATTGGCGGCCCAATTCGCCGCCGCCCCGGATGTGGGCGATCACCATGACGATGCCGCGGTCCAGGAGGGACAAGCGGGCTACGCCGAAGCCTGGATCCATGCTCATCTCGTACGAGCCATAGCCGTAAACCAGCCCTGCGCCCGTGCCGTCCTGCTGTACCGACGCGTGACGCAGCACTGACAGCGGGACCCGGGTGCCGTCGTCGGCCGTTGCCCATTCGCGGGTAGCCACGTAGTCCTGCGCCGTGTAGCCGCCCAGGACGGGGCTTTCCTTCCGGAGGAGCAGCTGGCCGGCAGGCAACCCGGCGGTGGGGAGCACAAAGTCGTAGACGCGCGACGGCGTGAAGTAGGACGTGTAGCCCATGCGGATGACGGGAGCCTCGTAGTCCGAACCTGCAACCCCGGCGGTGTAGAGCTCTTCGTCAAAGGCCGGTTCCACCGGCGCACCCTGGGCCTCGGTGCCGAGGCCGGCCAAGGGCAGCACCTGGACCCGTTCGATGGTGTCCTTACGAACGGAGAGCACCAAATGCGTGGATGTCACGCCGGCGCCGTTGACCCGGACGTCGTTGGAATGTTCGACGACGGTACGCCAGTCCTGCTCTGCCAGCGGCTTGGTCAGCTCAGCGGGGTCCACCAGGCTGACCATCGAATTGATGGCGTCCTTGTTGTGGGTCAGGAGGAGTGTTTCCCTGCCGTCCAGGAGGAAGGGCTCAGCCTCGTACAGAATATGGTGGTCCCGGGAGATCACAGTGCTGAGGCCGGCGTCGTAGTCGTCGAAGCGGAGCAGTTGCGTCTCGCTGAACTCCGAGCAGCCGATGCTGAGCACCAAGTGCCGTCTGTCCGCGGAGAGATCGAACCCCAGCCACATGGCGACGTCGTCCTCCTGGTAGAGAACCTCGTCCTCGGCCACCGGCGTACCCAGGACGTGGGCCTTCACCTGGTAGGGGCGCCACGAATCATCCACCACCGTGTAGAAGAGGCGCGTGCCGTCGGGGGAGAAGGCCACTCCGTAGAAGATGTCCTCAATGACGTCCGGGAGGAGCTCCCCGGTGCGCAGGTCCTTGATCCTGAGGGTGAACCGTTCGTCGCCTGAGTTGTCCACGGCATAGGCGTAAAGGTTGCCGTCAACTGTCACCGCGGCACCGCCCACGCTGAAGAACGGCTGGCCCTCGGCTTCGATGTTGCCGTCCAGGAGGATCTGTTCGCCGTCGATTTCCACGCCGGGCTCCACTGACGGGGGCGTCCAGTCCGCTACGGGGTCCCCGGTGTTGTGGGCCAGGACGCGGCACTGGATGCTGTACTCCTTCCCTTCCACCGAACGGCTGTAGTACCACCAGCCGTCCTTACGGCTGGGCACGGACAGATCCGTTTCCTGGGTGCGGCCCTTGATCTCTTGGAACATGGCTTCCCGCAATGGTTCCTGGTGCGCTGTGACGGCTTCCTGGTAGGCGTTCTCGGCCTTCAGGAGGTCCACCACCTCAACGGATTCCTTGTCCCTAAGCCACTCGTAGTTGTCCACAAAAACGTCGCCGTGGTGTTCACGGCGTGTGGGGACCCGCTTGGCGACAGGAGGCACCGCTGTTGGTTCCGGAGCAGCGGCAGGGACGGAAGATGTGTGGCTCATGTGGCCACTCTATAGACGGGGTCAGACAAGGAACCAGCAATTTCGCTCAGAGCGCCCGGCACCGCTCCCGGTATTGAGAGTGGTCCATGACTTGGAGCACTACGGCTGGATTGGCGTCATGACTTCCGGGGTGCCCCCACTCCTTATATTGCGAGCACGTTTTTGTGCCGTACCCGGATATATGGAGGTTCAGATGGTCCTTCTTCAACAGCACAGTGTGCACATAGGCAAGAGAGGGAGCCTGCAGGCGCGCCGACATTCAGACTCGCTGCGCCGCTCCCGCGTGGATCTGGAGGTGGTCATTCCCGCCTACAACGAGGCCGCGAGAATCCCCGACACCTTGAAACAGACGGTCGATTTCCTGGCCAACCAGCCGTGGTCTTCGCGGATTGTTGTGGTGGACAACGGAAGCGTTGATGAGACCGCCGCAGTGGTCCGCAGGATCTCCCGGGAAGAGGGGGACGCAGTTCCCATTTCCGTGGTGGGGTGTTCACGGAAGGGGAAGGGAGCGGCAGTCCGTCGCGGCCTCCTCAGCGGCACGTCCAGGTTCACGGGCTTTTTCGACGCCGACCTCGCCACGCCGCTGGAAACCCTCACCGAGGCCATGGCTCATCTCTCAGACGGTGCAGCAGCGGTGATCGCTTCCCGCCACGCACCCGGCTCAACCCTGGTCCGGCCCCAACACCTTGGACGAAGGGTGGGCGGCACGGCCTTCCGGGCGCTGACCAAATCAAAGGTCAAGGGCATACAGGACACCCAGTGCGGCTTCAAATTCTTCGAACGCGATGCCCTCACAGCAGCCATGGTTCAGTGCCGCAGCACTGGTTTTGCTTTCGACGTTGAGCTTCTGCTGCGCCTGCAGGACAACAACGCCAGCATCATCGAACTTCCCGTGGCATGGACCGATGGAGCTGCATCAACGTTCCGCCCCTTCCAGGATGGGGTGGCCAGCTTTGCCTCGGTGATCCAACTCCAGAGGGCAACACCATGATGTCCGGCCTTCCTGACATCAACTCTCCAACCCTTCTCGCCGGAAAGCACGTGCTGGTCCTCAACTGGCGCGACGTCCAGCACTCACAGGCCGGCGGCGCCGAGCAGTACATGCACGAGATTTCCAAGAGGTGGGTGCAGAACGGCGTCCACGTCACCTGGTTTACAGGGCGCGACGACGGCCAGTCACCTGAGGATGTCATTGACGGCATCCGCATCCTGCGCGGAGGCGGAGCCATGTCCATTTATGGACATGCCGCTCTCCGGCTTGTGCGGACCGGCGGGCTTTTGCAGAGCGGGGGCGAATTTGATGCCGTGGTGGATTGCCAGAACGGGATACCGTTCTTTTCGCCTTTGTTCCTGCCACGGAACCTGCCGATCATCCAGGTGATCCATCACGTCCACCAGGAACAGTTCCGCACCAGGTTCTCTCCGCCTTTGGCCGCCGTGGGCCGGTTCCTGGAAAGTTCGGGAGCCAAGACGGTGTACGGCCAGCGTTCCATTGTGGCGGTTTCACCCTCTACCCGGCTGGAACTGAGGAAACTCGGGTTCTCCGGTCCTGTCCACGTGGTGCCGAACGGAACCATCGACATTCCGGAGGAGGTTGCCGCCCGCGCGCCCCACCCGACCATCGCCGTCGTCAGCCGCTTGGTGCCGCATAAGAGGCTGGACCTGCTGATGGGCCAGTTTGCCGTGGCAGTGCGCAGCATTCCAAAGCTGCGGATGGACATTGTGGGGGACGGCCCGGAACGGGCCCGGTTGCAGCAGTTGGCCATGGACCTCGGCCTGGACCACGCAGTAACGTTCCACGGCTACCAGCCCAATGAGGTCCGTGACAGGTTGTTGAGCCGGGCTTGGCTGACTGCTTCCACCTCGGCGTCAGAAGGTTGGGGCTGCTCGGTGATCGAAGCCGCCGCGTGGGGCGTGCCCTGCCTGGCCCTGCGTGTTCCAGGCATCCGGGACTCCGTAGTGGACGGCAGAACCGGTTGGCTGGTGGATACTCCCCAGGAGCTTGGGACCGCAATGGTTGAGGCCCTCACCGCCTTGAGTGAGCCGGACTCGGAAGCGGTGGTCTCAGCGGAGTGCCGGGAATGGGCCCGCTGCTTCACCTGGGACCGCAGCACCAGACTGCTCACTGGAGCCGTATTGGAAGAGGAGAAGATACGGCGCGACGGCGCGGGTCCTCGTGCGTTCCACTCTGACCTTTCCACCTTGGTCCGGTTCGTGTTGCCTGAAGATGCCGATCTTCAGTCCATCCTGCACCGGACGGATGAGGTTGCCATTGCGGATGATGGACATGTCGCTGTGCTGATGAAGGGACGTGACGAGTTCGAGGCCTTCGCGGCAATGCAGAAGATCGGCGTGACGTCTGCGGAACTCCGTTCGGCCGGACGCACCACTCTGCTGGCCGGCCCCGGGAGCGCCTTCACTCCCTCCGATGCCCTTGATGGCCAGTAACGGACGTTCATCCATGGATTCATCCCAGAAAACAATGACTCTTGCTGTGCGGGAAAGACCCCGGTCACACCGCAGGGCTTCGGAAAAAGACCCGGGAATTGCCGCGAGCAGCGGCTTCCTTGCCGTGTCCGCAGGGGTTGTAGGCGTGATGAGCTACGCCTGCACGCTTCTCATGGCCACCATGCTGGATACCGCGGACTATACGATCTTCGCCGCCGCGGCGATGATCCTGGGGGTGGTGGGGATCGTGGCCAATGCCTTGGTCCCGCTTCCCTTGTCGCACGTTGTTGCCGTCCACCCGGCAGGCTCCGAGGAACGGCGTAATGGCGTGGCCTTCTCGGTCTTTGTGTCCTGCCTGGCGGGCGTTGCCGCTGCAGTGATCTCAGGCAGCGTGACGCTCGCGCTCGCCGACCCCGTCCTGGCCGCAGTGGTGGCGTTGGCGGCCTTTGTCATCTTCGTGGCGAATGCACCCGCGGGCTGGTTGCAGGGTGAGCTCCGTTTCACCTGGTACGCGCTGTCCACCGTGGGCGAGGTTCTCCTGAGGCTTATCTTCAGCATGGTGGTGATCGCCATGGCATGGGGTGCCGGGGGAGCGGTCCTAGGTTTCGTAGTGGGGTGCCTGGCGCCGTTAATAGTGCCGTGGTCCTTCTACCGTGACTTGCGGTGGCGTCCGCGGGTTGTGCTGGAGAAGTGGAGATGGGCCGAGACCAGTGACATCGCCTCCGTTCTCGGCGTTGTCTCCGTGCTGGTGGGTGTCGACGTCGTGGTGGTCGGTTTCCTGGATGGCGGCTCGGCTGCCGCAGCAGGTTTCCAGGCGCTTGCCACTATCGCCAAGGGGCCTGTCTACGTGGCAGCCGGAACCGCGTTGGTGGCCTTCCCGTTGCTGCGCACGCCCGGTGCCAACGCGGGCCAGGTTCTTGGTGCTGCCTTCGCGTCGTTCGGACAACTTGCCGTGGTGGCTTTCGCCATCATCGCCACAGCTCCACCGCTGATGGCAGGATTCATCGTGCCGCAGAAGTACCACGGCTCCCTGGGTCTCCTGCCGTGGTTGGCCGCGTCCGGCCTGGGCTATGCGGTCCTCATGGTGCTTTCCACGGTTCTCCTAGCTCTGCGGGCCTACCGCCGATGCCAGATCGGCCTCGCTTGTGCGTGTCTCCTGGTGGTGGGTGGGCTCTGGGTTGGCTGGCAGGTGAACGCCGTCACGGGCATGGCTGTGGGTTCCGCTGTGGGTGCCGTCATGGCCGGTGGTGTGCTGGCTCTCCTGGCACGTCCGGTACTCATTGCGGCACACCCCGGCCGGGGAGCTGGCCCGTTCCTGGTTCTGGCCGGCGCCTTGATAGTGGCGCTCGCTGTGGCCGCCCGGGTCCAGCCCTTGGTGTGGCTGGCCCTGGCCACTGTCAGCGGCCTCATGGTTCTCGCTCATCAACGGGGGCTGCTGCCGCACAGAAACGACGTCAAAATTCGACGACGACGCCAGGCTGGCACAAACGGCCAAACTATCGGCCGCCGGGTCAAGCCTCAAGCACCTGCAACGAGCCCCCTGCCCAATTGGGTCGCTGGGGCGCTTTCGGGCAACTTGACCGCATTCATCGTGGTGGTTGCCGGCGCCTTCGGCGTCCGCGCGCTTGGTCTTGAGCGGGGCTTCGAACTGTGGGTGGACGAGATGTTGTATGTCCGGCTCGGTGAATCCGTCAGCGCCGGGGAATTCCCAACCTTGCCTGACGGGCCGTTCTTCCTCCACCCGCCCGGGTACTTCTTGCTGGAGGCTGGGGTCATTAAGATTTTCGGAATCACCGGCGAAATCATCGAGGTGACGCTCCAACTGCGCTGGCTCAACGGCGTGATGGGTGCCCTGACCGTTGGACTTGGTTTCCTCCTGGTGCGCAAGCTGTCCGCTCCCACCGCCGCCTGGCTCGCTGCCGTGCTCTTGGCCTTCGAACCATTCATCCTGAGAAACAACAGCCATGCGTTCCTGGAGACCTCGGCCATGGTGCCGGGGCTGGCAGGATTGCTGCTTCTGGTGGACCACCGGCAGCCAAAGAGCAAAATGCTTTCGTTTCTGCGGCTGGCAACAGCCGGCCTACTGCTTGGCTACTCCATCCTGTGCAAGGACTTCTTCTTCATCAGCACAGTTGCCCCGGTGCTTGCGGCCATGGTGTGGAAGAAAACAATCCCCTGGCGTCAGGGACTCGTGGTAGCAGGCTTCGGTTTCGTGCCCTACGTGATCTACCTGATTGTCGTGGCCGCCCATGGACACTTCCCCAGCTGGGTGTGGGCCAAGAGCAACGGGCTGCTGCGCATGTCCGGTGTAGAGAAGACCACTGGCTTCACGTCCGAAGGATCACCAAGCATCGTTTCCCGGCTTATCGAGCAGAGCGGATACTTCGGTACCAGCTATATCCTGCTGGGCTTATGCCCGGTGGTGGGCTTACTGCTGTGTTTCAGCCATCATGCCGAGCGGCGTCTAGTAGGGCTGGGAGGCCTGGCGCTGGGTGCTGCCGGTGCTTACAGCGCCGTGTTCGGCACGTTTGAGGAACAGTACGGATACGGCGTCATGGTGTTCGGAGCAATTTGTTCGGTCCTGGTGGTGGTGGAACTTCGGGATAGGTATCCCAAGGGCCGCAAAGCACTTGCTGTCGTCAGTGTGATCTACGTGGTGTTGACCGTGGTGCTGGGAATCCGCACCGCCCTGACCCTGGACAACGGCTTTGTCCTGGCCAACGACTGGGTGCAGGCCAATCTGCCTGCCGATGCGCGGATCAGCGTCACCAACAGCACGGGTCACTTCGCCTATATGCATGATCCCCGGTTTGGTATTTGGCCGTCGGCGCCGCTGATGAAAGAGCAAGGGGCGACTTACATCCTTACCCAATCGAAGCCCACCCGGCAGGGCTATGGATACGCCAACCCCACCATGCTGGCGTGGTTAGAGGGCCATGCATCTCCCATGGTCACAACATTTGGCCCCACTAACGGCGAAACCACCATTTGGTACGTGGATCCGTCTGCTCTCGAGTCAGCGGCTGCGGCCAACGTTGGGGTGCCCCACAAGGACTACGGGACGGAACGGTAACAATGAGAGTTCTACATTTAGGTTTTGAAGATCCACGCATGCCCGGAGCGGGCGGGGGTTCAGTGAGGACCCATGAGATCAACAGCCGGTTGGCCGCAAAAGGCTTCCGTGTGACGGTACTGACTGCACGGTATCCGGGCTGGCAGGAACGGGTGGAGGACGGCGTGCACTATGTACCCATCGGCTTCGGCAAGGGCGGCAACCGTTTGGCCAGGTTGCTGGCGTACATTGCCTGGCTGCCTGTGGAAGTACGTAAGCGCCGGTCAACTGTTGAGTTGGTGGTCGAGGATTTCTTCGCTCCGTTTTCCACCATGGCCGCCCCCCTGTGGACCAAGCGACCCACCATCGGAGTTGTGCAGTGGCTTCATGCCAGGGAGAAGGCGCGGCAGTACAAACTCCCGTTGCATTGGATTGAGCGGCTGGGCGTCCGAAAGCACCGAAGGCTCATTGCGGTTTCGCAGGGGATCGGAGACCGCCTGAAGGAGCTCAACGCGGACCTGCATGTGGACGTGATCGGCAATGGTGTGGATCCCGCGGTCTGGAATATCGAACCCCGTTTGGGGAAGGACGTCCTCTTCATAGGGCGCCTGGAATACGGGCACAAGGGCTTGGATCTCCTCTTGGGAGCCTGGGCGCACGCCTGTAAGAGGGTCGACGCAAACCTGCTGATCGCCGGCACTGGTCCGGATGAGGAGCGGATGCGCGAAGCCATCCGGGATGCCGGTCTTTCCGGGCGCGTGCAGATGCTCGGGTGGCTGTCCGGGGACAAGAAGTTCCAGGCGCTCAGCGATGCCCGGCTTCTGGTAGTGCCGTCCCGGCACGAGACGTTCGGCTTGGTGGCCATTGACGCACTGGCAGCGGGTACTCCAGTTATTGCGTTCGATATCCCTTGCCTGAGGGAGATTATTCCGCCCGGTACAGGATGGGTGGTTGACGCCTTCGACGTTCAGGCGCTGGGAGACGAGATCGCCCGCCGGTACCCGCAGGCCGGTCTGGAGGAAGTGGCCACGCAAGGACGGAAGTTCGCCGCCGGTTACAACTGGGATGCGCTCGCTGACATGCAAGCACGGGCCTACCACACCGCACTCACAGAACTAGGGAATCCTCCAACCCGGCGGACGAACGCCCGCCACGCTGAAAGGGCTTGAATGCCGCTGCAATCCAGAATTGAACGTTCCATGGCAGGGGATGCGCCTTGGCTGTTCCTCTCACCCCACTTGGACGACGCAGTGCTGTCCTGCGGCGCCCTCATGGAAGCCGAAGCACAGGGACGCGAGATCGTCGTCGCTACTCTTTTCACAGAGTCAGGGCCGGAACCGCACACGCGGGCCACACGGTCCTTTCTGCGCCAATGTGCCGTGCCCGACGCGGCGAAGCTCTACCAAGCCAGGCAGTCGGAAGACCGCGCCGTACTGGCTGGCATGGGAGTTCAATCCATTCATCTTGGCGAAGTTGATGCGCTGTTTCGACGCCGCCGCAAGCCACCGTTGCTGGGAAGCAGTGCTTGGGACCGGCTTCTGCCGGAACTCAACCACCGCTACGCCACCTACCGGTTCGACATCGCCTTGGGCAGGATCGCCAGGGACGATCAAGCGCTCATCCGCCAACTCCGGGGCGATGTTGCCGGGCTCATGGCGCAAACCCAAGCCGAGCTGCTCTTCTGCCCCGCAGGAGTGGGAAGACACGTGGACCATCTGATCACCCGCGAAGTGGGTAAGGGGCACCCGGACAACGTGGTGATGTATTCAGACTTTCCCTATGACTTGACGGCAACTCCGGATCAACCGCATTTGTCGAAAATGGGGTTTGTTCCGTGGACCTGGGATACGGGACTGGATGCCAAACCCCGACGGATCAGACAGTACGCAACGCAGGCGGACGCCCTTTTCCCTGACGGAGAGATTCCACAGAAACCGGAAACTTACTTTGTCCCTGGACATACTAGCGACACCGCATGATGACATCGCGGAACGGTGCGGGACGGAGTGTCTTGGCACTTTTTTGGGGGGATTGCAGTGAGAACGGTTGACGTTGATTCGGGACTGTCGATACGCCGCATTTTGGCGCAGTTACGACGGCGGTGGTCAGCTTTGGTGGTTGCAGCCGCAGCCGCTTTACTCACATTGGGTGGGGTCTCCGCTGCTCCCGCTGAGAACACGCCGCCAGCCACCCCCAGCCAGGTACCTTCAGCTTCAGGAACGTCCACAGCCACCAGTGCGGTAGCGGTATGCACGAAGAGCGGAGCGACGGGTAGCAACGCAACCACGGCCTACAACGTCACCACCACCGTCAATGACGCGGGGGACGACACGAGCGCCATACAGAACCGCATCAACGCAGCAGGGGCAGCTGGCGGCGGTGTGGTCAAACTCGTAGCCGGGACATACATCATCAACGGCAAACTCCGGATGGCGAACAACGTCAAACTTCAGGGCGAGGGCCCCGGCACGGTTCTCAAGGCTGGACCAAAGTTCCTGTCCACAAAGGGGCCGTCAGGTGGCTATCCCATCGTCACCACCAACAGGGCGACGAACACCACGATCACGAACCTCACAGCGGACCATTCAGGAAATACCCTCCCAGCGAGTGTCAACATGAGCGGGCGTCTGGACGAGTATGTCGTTGATATCCGGGGCGGCTCCAACAACCTCGTGGATGGGGTGCACGTCAGGAACCCCTTCACGTACTCTATCGTCGCTGTCGGGACCACCAAGTTCTGTGTGAAGAACAGCACCACGATCGTCGCAACGAGCGGCAAATACAACCAACTCGACGGCATCCATGTCCTGGACTCATCGTTCGGCGATGTCATCAGGAACACCATCGACCAACGCGTTGGAACCGACGGCGACGACGGCCTCGTCGCGCATACCATCAACGGAACCACCCACGACATTGACTACATTGGGAACAAAGTCCGGGGCGGACACCGGGGCAGCAGCATGCAACTGGCCGTCGGTAACCATTCCATCTACAACGTGAAAATCGCCGATAACGAGTTTTATGGGGCGCCGTACGGTATCCGCACCGGCTACTACGACGACGGGACCGGCGCGGTCAACGGGGTGAGCTTGACTGGTAACTACATCCACGACCTGAAAGCCGGTCACGCGTTCCCCGACGGCAGCTACGACGCTATCCACATCGGCGACTTTGACGGCCACGGCCCGATCACGAACGTCGTAGCCACGAACAACAGGGCGTGTGCAGCCGGGAATATTTACATCGCACCCGGAACCGGCAACATCAACCAGAACAACACCATTCAGACAGGAACATGCTGACTATTGACGAGGACCACGCCTTATGGCCATCGTCACCCAGCTACCATCCTGTCTGATCATCCCGCGAGGGCATCGGCCAGAGTCACCCGGTTTCGGCCGGAGGCCTTTGCCGCGTAGAGGGCGAGGTCTGCTTCCCGGAGGAGTTGCTCGCTGCCTGCCCGGTGCCCGTCCGTGAAGGCCGAGACTCCGGCGCTGATGGTAAGGACACCGTCCGGATCTCCGGAGTGCGCGATCCGCAGGTCATGGACCGCGGACCGGACACGTTCCATGACGGAAGCGGCGGTGGCAGGGGACTGGTCTTGCAGGACCAAGAGGAACTCTTCGCCACCAAAGCGGTAGACGGCGTCGGCTTTCCGGACTTCGCGGGCAAGGGTTGTTGCGATCGCCACCAGCGCGGCATCACCGGCCTGGTGCCCGTATATGTCGTTATAGCTCTTGAAGTTGTCCACGTCCACCATCGCAAGGCAGTAATCGTGATCGTCGAGGCTGTGCAGGAGGCCCAGGTCTTCCGTGAGTTTCAGACGGTTGTGCAGCTTGGTGAGGGGGTCAGTGCGCGCCTGCTCGGTCAGCGCCGATCGGTAGCGTGCAAGGTCTGCGTGCAAGGATGTGATCCGCTGGGCAGCCAGGAGCCTGATGTGAAGGCTAAAGGGGTCCAAGGGCTTGGTGACGTAGTCGTCCGCACCGGCCTCCATGCCTGCCAGCACATCCTTCCGGGAACCGTGCGAGGTCACCAGGATGATGTACGTGTAGCTGTCCTCCTCGGACGCGCGGATGGCGCGGCAGAGGTCCAGCCCGTTGAGGCCGGGCATCATGAGGTCCGTAACTACGGCTTCGGGGCCGTGCTCCTGGTACAGCTGCCAGGCCGAGTCGCCATCCTCCGCCACGATGCACTCATGGCCGGACTGCTCGACGGCGACCTTGGTGATCATCCGGGAGATCTGGTCGTCGTCGGCGATCAGGACTTTCATGAAGCTCCTTGGAGAGTGCGTTCGAGGGCAACGTCCACCTGCTCGAGTTCTGACTGCAATTGCGTGAGCACCGGCATGCCGATTGAAGCCAGGTCCGGTCCCGCCTCGCGGCCGAACCGCTCCAGATCCTTGCACAGCACCGCGGCGCCGGCTGCTCCGATGTTGGAGGCCGCACCGGCGAGTTTATGTGCGGCCGCTTGCACGGCAGCGGCTTGCCCCGCCCCCAGCGCGGTACGCAGTGCTTCCAGAGTGGTTTGAGCGTCCTGCCGGAAAGCCCGGATAGCGTCGGGCAAGAGCCCCAGGCCGTCTGCCGGCCCAAGCTCGCGGAGGATCTGCAGCCGGTCAGCGTCAAGAACCACAGCGTCGGGAACAGCGGCGTCCTCAACGCCAACATTCGACGCCGATGCTGCCGCCGGCATACGTTCGACGCCCGCCGGCACCTCCGCGACGCCCACCGCCGCTCCGGGCACAGAGCCGCCCACCGCCGTCGATGTTTGCTCTTGTTCCGGAACCCAGCGCGTCAGCACAGCGGCGAGCTTGGCGAGGTCCACGGGCTTGCTGAGGTAGTCGTCCATGCCGGCGGCGAAGCAGCGCTCGCGGTCCTCGTCCAGCGCTCCTGCGGTCATGGCGATGATGGGAATGCGGGCTGCGTGGCCGTTCCGGGCACGGATGGCCCGGGTGGCGTCGAAGCCGTCCATCACGGGCATGTGGCAGTCCATCAGAACGGCCGCGTACCTTCCGGACAGGGCTGCGGTCACTGCTTTGGCGCCGTCGTCCACAATGTCAACGTCGTAACCCAGCCTGTTGGCCATCCCGCGGGCTACCAACTGGTTGACCTCGTTGTCCTCGGCCACCAGGAGTTTGCCCAGCCGTGGCACCGGTTCGGCCAACGCAGCTGCATCCAACTGCACGGGCTGCGCAGGTGATCCCACAGTCCGGGTGGCCATCAGGCGCAGGAGGCGGTTGTAGAACTCTGAGCTTCGCACGGGTTTTGTGAGGTATTCGCGGATTCCTGCGCTGACAAGATCCACCCTCTCCACCTGCATGGTGGAAGTCAGCAGGATGATCGCAGGCGACCCGGAGCCATGACTCTCGCCCTTGATCTGGCGTGCCAGTTCCAAGCCGTCGGTTTCGGGCATGCACATGTCCACCACGGCGATGTCATAGGGGTGTTGTGTTAACACGGCTGTGCGGTACTCCTCCATGGCGGAGGTGGCGTCAGCAACGGCCACCGGCTGCATGCCCCAACTGGCCAATTGCTTTTCCAGCACCAGGCGGTTGGTGGCATTGTCGTCCACCACCAGGACCCTGCGGCCGACGAGCGTAGCCGGCAAGGTCCCTGTGTCGGAAGCGTCCGGGCCAATGGGAAGGTCCAGGACGAACCAGAATTTGCTGCCCGTTCCCGGCTCGCTTTCCAGTCCGATCCTCCCACCCATGACTTCGGTGAGGCGCCGGGAGATGGCCAGGCCCAGCCCCGTGCCTCCGTACCGACGGGTAGTGGAAGCGTCGGCTTGGGCAAAAGATTCGAACAAGCGGTGATGGTCCTCGGCGCTGATTCCAATGCCGGTATCCCTGACTTCGAACCGCAGGGAGGCGTTGTCTGCATCCCGGCTGATCATGGAAATCTGGATCTCGACTTCGCCGGCGGGGGTGAACTTGACCGCGTTGGAGGACAGGTTCAGCAGGATCTGCCGGATGCGTCCGGCGTCGCCCATCAGGCGTGCCGGTACGTCGGGGTGGCAGTAAGAGATGAGTTCCAGATTCTTGCCCTGGGCCGCCTCCGCAACCAACCCGGCCACCTCGTCCACCAAAGACCGGGGGTCGAAGGCGTTGACGTCCAGGTCCACTTTCCCTGCCTCCAGTTTGGAGAAGTCCAGGATGTCGTTGATCAGGGTCAGCAAAACCTCGCCGGCGCCTTTGACGCCCTGCGCGTACTGCCTCTGGCCCTCGCTGAGCGGCGTGTCCATCATCAGTGAGGTCAGCCCGATCACAGCATTGAGGGGAGTGCGGATCTCGTGGCTCATGGTGGCCAGGAACTCGGACTTGAGCCTGCTCGCTTCCAGCGCCGCCTCACGTGCCGCGAGCAGTTCCACTTCGGCAGCCTTGCGCTCGGTGATGTCGCGGGAGATGGTGGCGACGCCGCTGATGCCGCCCTCGCCGCGGACGGGGGACAGGGTTACCGAGACGGGGATGGTGGCGCCGTCGCCGCGTGTGCGTTCAGTTTCATAGTTCTGCACTTCACCGCTCCGGGCGGTCGATTCCAAAACTTGCCGTTCCTTCTCCAGCAGGTGGGCCGGGACAAAGAAATCGCCTTTCCTGCCGATGGCTTCCGACGCCGGGTAGCCGAAGATTCGCTCCGCCCCGGGGTTCCAGCTGGTGATAACGCCCTCGGGTGTTTCGCCGATGATGGCATCGCCGGAGGAATTGACGATAG
The DNA here is from genome assembly GCF_029873575.1 of Paenarthrobacter sp. OM7. Taxonomy (NCBI): domain Bacteria; kingdom Bacillati; phylum Actinomycetota; class Actinomycetes; order Micrococcales; family Micrococcaceae; genus Paenarthrobacter; species Paenarthrobacter sp. OM7. Next base: position 3,524,439 of record NZ_CP123579.1, on the reverse strand, counting down.
CCCCCAGTCCTTCAAGCTGGGCCGTCCGTTCGGCCACCTTCGATTCAAGGTCCCGTGTCAGTGTCACATTCTCGACGACGATCAGCACCTGCCGCACGATCACGAAGACCACCACCACCAGCCCGGTGACCAGCAGGATGGGATCCGCCCCAATCGGTCGGCTGCGGGAGAAGAACACTGCACTGAACACGGGCACGTAGGGGAGCAGTTCAAGGGCTGCGGCATAGGCCCGCCCGTCCTTGCGGGTACTTCCGGCTTCCGGAAGCAGGGGGCTGAGTCCCACCAAAAGGAAGGCGAGCACCCATCCCAGGGCCAACGGAGATCCTGTGACACCTGTGATGCCTTGGAGGGTGAAACTCATATACGTCAGGTCGGTGATGGCGAGGATCCAGAAACCAAGACCCATGCTCAGCCACGGCAATCTGCGTCCGCGGGCTGCGCGCATGGTCAGCACAATGACCACCGAGACCATAAAAACGTCCGCGATGGGGTAGGCCATCTGCGTGATCTGCGCGAAAGCGTCCTGGTTCGTGGCTCCAGCCAAGGGACCCAGTACAGAGCTCCACGCAATGAAGAACGTGGAGCTCGCCACTACTCCGGCGTCCAGGATGGTGCGGCGAAGAGGAAGACGCAGCCCCTGGCCCCTCAGCAGCAGGATCAGGCCAATGGAGGTGGGCAGTGCGTACCAAACAAAGCCAATGTCCGCGAAGGACGGGAAGGGGTACTGGTGGTTCAGGGTGATGCCGTTGAATGTCCACACAATTTGCCCGGCGCTCCACACGGCCAGGCCTGCCACGATGAACCAGCGGCCCGCGGAGTTGTCTTTCCGTCGTCGGGCTGCCAGAGCATGGGTGGCCAGTGCGGTGAGCGACGCTAGGAGGATCGCCAAGTCGCCGGCAAGTTGCGCTGTGGGCGTTCCTGTCCCGCTTGCCAGTCCGACGGCCAGCAGCACCAAACACAACGCCACGGGCACTAGAAAAAGCGGCCAACCGTGCCGTGCTGACGAGCGCATCGGAAGAACCCCGTGCTTCACTCCTGCCACTGAACCCCTGCCTTCGAAAGTGGCCCCACCAAAAGCGAACAACGCGCCTTGCCTGCGCTGAGGAGAGCATACGCCGAAAACACGCCCAAAGAGCAGAGCAGGCCGCTAGGAATCCTGACAAATCAAGGGCACAGGCGGCTCGCCCCTATAGTTGATGGCTGCAGGCACGCACACGCTGGAGGAGGTTGCTGGTGGTTTACCCCAAGGTCGCCCGTCGTTGGATCCAGGTCATGTTCGGCGCGTATCTGGTGGCGTTGGCCTTGGTGGTCTTCCTGCCGGCGCGTGAAGCCAGCACCGTCACTGGGTTTGTGGGGGTCATCGCCGGGTGGCTTTCGCTGCTCGGCCTGCCGTTCGGTGCCGCCGCAGTGGGCGTGGAGTTCGCTGCCAACATTGTCCTGTTCATCCCGTTCGGGGCGTTTCTCCGCCTCCTCCGGCCCGCGCTGTGGAACTGGTGGGCGGCGGGGCTGCTCGCCGTCGGATCGTCGGCATTGATCGAAACGGTGCAGCTGGTGGTTCCGGGGCGCGTCACAGCGTTGTCGGATGTTGTGGCGAACACCCTGGGCGCCTTGCTGGGCCTCGCGGTGATGAAGAGGCTTGCGACGGCTATTGCTTAGAGGTGCTTCCGCAGGATGTCGGCGACGTCCTTGCAGTGCCCGGCAATGCGCTGGGCAACGTCGCGGTGCACGGCCTCGCTGGCGTTGATGGGGTCCGGGATATCGTCCTCGTCGCGGAGTTCGGCGGTGGACCGGATGGCTGCCGTTCGGCTGACCAGACCGGCCAAGGGGGTGTTCGTCACTGCGCCTGTTACCGATGCCCAGCTGGCGGCGGCCGGAGCTGCCATGCCTTCGCCGGCAGGTACCTTAGCTGCTGCGCGGGCGAACTCGGCCATGGTGAACGCGCGCTGCGCGGCACCCGGATACTTCTTCACCAGTTCGTCGCGCTGCTTGCGGGTCATGGTCAGCACCAGGCCGGCCGCCTCGACAACCCCGGCCGAGATCTGCCGGCCCACCGAGCCATCCGGGGTGCCGCCGTACTCCCTGGACAGGGCAGCGGGAAGAGGCTCCATGGGCGCCCCTTCCGCAGCATGCAGGCCTGCACTCACCACCTGAAGGCTGCTGAGGCCGTTGTCATGGAGCTGGGCGCGGATCAGTTGCTCGGCCAGCGGCGACCGGCAGATGTTGCCGGTGCAGACGGTCAGAATGGACGACGACGGATGGGCACCTTGGTTGGTCAGGCTCACAGGGCGTTCGTACTTTCGCGGCGGCGGCCACGGCGCTGGTCGGTCAGCTGGACCTGCTCTGTCGCGGCCACGGGAGTCGATTCCGTGGCGGGAACGTGGTTGGCCTTGGCCGCTTCCTCACCGGTGTCCTTGCGGTTGTAGTACGTGTAGTACTGGTAGCCGTAGTCCTCGCCCTTGGAGGATTTGCGGGAAACGCCGTTGATGATCAGACCCAGGGGCCTGCCCTTGACGCGTTCGAGGTTCTGCAGGGCACGCTTCAGTTGGTCGTAGGTGGTCTTGCCTGCGCGGCTGACTACCAGGGCTCCGTCGGTGCGGGCGGTGAGGATCGCTGCGTCGGTGACGGGCAACAGCGGTGGGGCGTCCACCAGGACGATCGCGTGCTTGGCAATGTCCTCAAGTAGGGCCCGCATGACGTTGGACCCCAGAAGTTCGCTGGGGTTGGGAGGTACAGAGCCGGCGCCGAGCACAAAGAGGTCGCCGCTTTCGCCCCAGGGCTGCAGGACGTCGTTGAGGGTGGCCCTGCCGATGAGGACATCTGTGAGCCCTACGTTGGTCAGCAGCCCGAACGTCTTGGCCACGGTGGGGCGGCGGAGGTCGCCGTCCACCACAACAACGCGCTGCCCGGATGCCGCGATGGTCTGGGCAAGGTTGGCCACCACGGTGGTCTTTCCTTCACCCGGGAGGGCAGAGGTGACAACGATGATGCGGGGCGGCTCGTCCACGTCCATGAACTGGAGGTTGGTCCGCAGTTCACGGATGGCCTCGGCTACGGCGTAGTCCTGATGGTTCTTGTTCTCAAGATCGTTACCGCCGCGGGACAACACGAGGCGGTTGACGCCGTCGAAATTGTTGTGGAACGGAATGGTTCCAATGACGGCGACGCCGGTCTCGGCTTCGAGCTGGACTGCAGAACGGACGCGCCGGTCGAAGATATTCCTCAGCAGTGCGTACCCGATCGCCAGCAGCAGGCCGGCGACGACGCCAATCATCAGCGCGAGCCTGGTATTGGGGGATGTCGGAGTGGTGGGGAGCTGTGCGGCGTCCAGCGAGCGGAAACTGACGATGGACGTCTCACTGCTGTTGCTGCCCTTTTCAAGCTCGGCAACCTGCTCCCCGACGGCCCGGACCCAGGCCTCGGCCAGGTCGCGGGCATCCTCCGGGCTGCTGGCCTGTGCGGAGAATTTGAGGGTGGCGGTGTCCTGCGGGTTCTGGGCCGAAATACGGCTGATCAGTTGCTCAGGAGTGGTGCCTTGGAGCTTGAGGTCCTGGATGACGGTTTCCGCCACGGACCGGGATTTCGCGACGTCCAAGTAGGACTTTGCGCGGGACTTGGAGTAGCTCTCGCCGGCCATGGCCGTACCAAGATCTTTATTGACGCCTACCGAAATGATGCCGCTGGCATCGGCGCTGAAGACCTTGGTCTGGGTCAAAGTCCAGCCGAATGCGACTATTCCACCCAACACGGTAATGGCAATCACTGAAATCCAGTGTGCCCGCAGGACCTTCCAATAGTCCGTGAGCTCCATGAAATTGGTCCCCCTGATGCTGTGTGGCGTCGACACGTCGACACAAAAAGAACGCAGTTCTTGCACTGCGTTGTAAGTATCGTAACGTGCTGACCTAAAGGGGATACCCACCTCGCGGTGGGATGGGGGGTTTATGACAAATGCAGGATACTGACTTTCTCCAAATGGGAGCGGTGTACTTCGCGCAGGATCAACACGGTCTTCAGAGGCATGCCGAATGCGTTTTTGGTGAGCTGACCATTAGCTCACTTTCGGGCGATTTCACTGCCCCCGATGCCACGGGACATGACGACACCGTGGACATTTATTTCGTCGCGTCCGGCCTTATCCGGGATCCCCACTCAGGGACGCACCTCCCGGGCGGCGAATCGGTTGTTGTTGTTGTCCCTGGCGGCAGGGGCCTGCCCTCGCCATTCGTCGGGGACGCGGACGCTAAACGGATCCGGATCCAGAGAAGCGCGGCGGAGACTTTCGTCCCCCATGCACTGGACAGCGTAACCGTCACCCCCGTCCGCTCCCGGCTCGATGCTGCTGCTGAGGCCTTCATCGGGGCCATCCTGAATCAGCCTGCCCGGCACGGTTCTGCCATTGAGCTGTACGCCACCGAGCAGATCCTGCTTGAACTGACGGGCAGCCTCCTGCTGGATCACTGTGGAGTTTCCTGGGATTCCACGTCCTTGACGTCGGTGCTTAGGGACCAGGCCATGGCGGTAATTGCCCAGCGATGCGCTGACCGGGAGCTTAATCCCGAGGCCGTGGCCAAGGCTGTCCAGTCGTCATTGCGGCGGGTGCAGGCCGCGTTCGCGGAGGTGGGAAACTCCATTGCCGCGGAGATTCGCAGGCAGCGCGGCAGGTTGGCACGAACGCTGCTCACGGATGCCCGCTATGACGTCCTCAGCGTCCAACAAATTGCCGAGCAGACCGGATTCGGTACAACGGCCGCCCTGCGCAGGGCGTTGGATGAGCTGTATGGTTGCGGGCCGCGGGATCTCAGGGAACGCCGGGGCGTCGACGCTTCCCAGCCGTGAAGATTCACGTTTGTGGCGGGCACAGAGGACGTTCCGCGCAGACCTTGAACCGTTGAGCGACAAAACTTCGGGCGCGGGCCAGATCTGGACTTTCCGGCAAAAACACGTGGGTAATGTCTATCCCTGATGGGGGAACTCGGCATGTGCTGGATTCCAACCGATGGTTTTCATTCCGAGTTGAGAGAAGAACAATGAGCGACGAAGTCACCGTTTCAAAGCCGCACTCCCGCCGCGCCGTAGTCAAGGGTGCCGCCTGGTCCGTGCCGGTTATCGCCGCTGCCGTGGCCGCCCCGGCTGCCGTAGCGTCCGTGAACACTTTGAGCCTTGCCTTCACGGCCTCCTCCACTTCACTCCTTTCCCTCGCCCTGCTGGACGGCGGCGGAACGCTCACGGCCACGGCCCTGGTCACCGTTCCCACCACCCTGACCTTCACCAACGGTCCGGGTGCCGTGACGGAGACTGCCGCGGTGACAGTGTCTGTTGCCCGCCCTGCCGGCATCAACATCAGCGTTGGCCGGGCTCGCGGCTTTGGCGTGTACTCCTTCGACGGCACCCTCACTACCGCCGGACAGCGCACTGCCGTCTACCAGTCGGCCCCCATTATTGGACAGTACGGCTTCCCGGCTACGACGTGGACCAACAACGTTCCCGTCACCGTCGCCAGCAATGGCACGCTGAACCTTCCCATCGTCTTCGGCCTTGCGGGTGTCAGCACTGGAATTGGTATCAGCGCTTTGGCAACATTCCCCGTCACGGTCACCGTGGTTATTGGTGGCCGCACCCTTACTGCCACGAGCGAAATCTCCGTTCCCGTCGGTGCGGGTCTCCTCTAGGGCCTTTTCGAAGAACATTTCAGGCGAATGCGCGTCAGTCGGAAGGCTGGCGCGTTTTCGTGCGTTCCGGGAATGCGGATTAGGGTATTTGAAGGCCTCCAACGGTAATCCCTTTTCGGTTGGTATGGCCGGCTGATCTTAGGTGGAGGAAATGCAGACTGATGAGATCCTGGTCAATGCGCTGGGCGGTTTAGTCAGGATTCGATTCGATTTTTCGAGACAACAGTTTGATGAAGCGCGCTTCGAAAAACTCCACGGGCCTTGGTCTGATGCCATGCCTGAACAGGAAGCGATCCCGGTTGTTAGGGATATTGTCGCCGAGCTTCTCTGGGCTTTCCCGGACGACGACGGGCTCCCAGGTTCCGTAGCGGAGCTTTCCACCCACACAACATTGGCAGCTATCGAGGCACAACGCGGCCGCCTGCTGATGCTGCACGCCGCCGGAATCGCGCACCCCTCCGGTCAGGTGCTGGCGTTCATTGGTCCGTCCGGGAGGGGCAAGACCACCTTGGCCCGGCACCTCGGTGCCAAATATGGCTACGTCACCGATGAAACCGTAGGCATCGAGGCCGACGGTACAGTGCATCCCTACCGGAAGCCTCTGTCCGTCATCCAGCCCGGCGAGGCGTACAAAAAGCAACTGGCCCCTTCTGTCCTGGGTCTTGGTGAGCTGCCCGCTGCGTCCCTTGCCCTTGCCGGGCTGGTGCTGGTTTCCCGGCGCGATGGTTATTCCGGTGCGCCCCGGATTGAGACGTTGGGGTTATGCGAAGCCCTGGTCGAGATCGTCCCGGAGATCAGCTATCTGGCCGACATGGACAAACCGCTCCAAACCATTGCATCGCACGTCGACCGTTGCGGCGCGATTCGGCGGGTCACCTACAGTGAGGCCTTTGAGGTCCTGCCCCTCGTCCCTGAGCTGATGGCGTGGGAGCCGCCTGAGGCGTGGGAGGCCGTCCTGCCCACAGGGGAAACCACGGGCGTGGTGAGTCCCCTGGCGCCGGAGTCATATCTACCTGCCCCGGTGCTGGACGCCGTGGAAGCCGGTGGGCTGACCGCCGTCCTGGACGCCAACCGAACTGTCCACGTCCTTGATGGAGTGGGGCCGCTGGTCTGGAAGTCGCTCTGTGTGGGCCGTGATTTTGCTTCGCTTGCACGGGAGGTGGAGCGCCAGTTTGGTGCTCCACCTGAGCAGAAGCTCGAACAAGCAGTGGTGGGGATTCTTTCAACTCTCGCGGATGCCGGCCTGCTCGTTCGCTTCCCGGCCCCATAACAATGGGTCCCGATACTGCGAAAGCTGCCAGCAGGCGTCGTCGATTGCTTCGTTCGCCGTGGAGCCATGCGCTGCTGGCCTTGATCCTCGTGGCACTCGTCCAAGGCTTCCTGGTGAAGATCCATCACGTGCCCACCGGCTCCATGGAGCAGACCCTCAACGTCGGCGACCGGGTGCTGGTGAACCGGACTGCGTACTTCGCTTCAGTGCCTGAACGCGGGGACGTGGTTGTCTTCCGCAAACCGCCGGGCTGGGGGCCCGCGCCTGACCGCAGCTTCCTGCGCACCAGCGTGGGCTGGTTTGGTGAACTGACCGGCATTGGCCCTGGCAACACCGAGTACTTGGTCAAGCGGATCATCGGGGTGCCCGGTGACACCGTTGAATGCTGTGATGCCGCTGGCGCGGTCAAGGTCAACGGGGTTGCCATCAGTGAACCGTACATTCATCAGGATTTCCCCCTCCACGCGGGATCTCTTGACTGCTCGACGGCGGTAGAGTCACCGCGCTGCTTTGCGCCACTTATCCTCAGTGAGGGGCAGTATTTGCTGCTGGGGGATCACCGCTCTGTTTCGGAAGATTCCGTCTCAGCATGCAGAAACCCCGCGGCCCCTCCCGACTGCGTCAGAACTGTTCACCGGGGGGACATTACGGGCCGTGTGGATTGGCTCGTCTTCCCCTTCGATAAGTGGGGAGCCTTGGGTTCCTGACCCTACGTCTGCCAACCGGACCGACGTGTCAGGCCTGCTGCAGCGCCTTGGAGACCGAACGGTATCTCGCGTACAGCAATAGACCTGTCACCGATTCCACGATGGTGAGTCCCAGGAAAAGCACCGCCAGTGAATCGCTCCAGAGGATCAAGGCCACGCTGACTGCGAGATACAACAACGACGACACAATCCTGATCCAGAAAACCTGGCCCACCATCCCTGCGCGACGCAGGTAGGTGAAGGGAAGGGTGCCGGGGATGCTGACCAGTTTCCAAAGACACGCCAGTGACAGAGCACCGAGAGTCACCACGTTCCAGGCAGAGCCGAACAGGGCCTGGAACACGCCAAGAACCCCCAGGACCAGGATGAGCGCAATGGCCAGGACGCTGAGGGCGGACATGCCCAGCGTCAGGCTTCTCGATTCCGCTCCGAGCAGCCGCGTCCGCATGTACCCGAGGATGGGCTGGAGTGCTCCGAGGACCGTTATGGTCGCCTTGAGGGCAACAGCTTCCTCATCCCGTTGAAGCAGGTACACCGTGGCCACAATGCCCAACGGGACCAGGGCCACCATGGCAGTTTCAAGGGTGATCCAGGCGGTTGGGGCCAAACGTGGGCGCCCCGACGCTTTATAGGGGGTCCTCAGGGCCCTGATCACGATGGCCGCTGCCATGGATGCGGCTAAAACAGAGACCGCCCACGGTGAATTTTGTTGTGCAAGGACCAAGGAAGCGCCCGCACCCAGGACCAACGCGGCAGCAGTCAAGGCCTCCATCTTCCACCCAGCCGTATAGGCAGCATGCATTCGCCCTATCTGGAGGGCCACCATGGCGCAGGGCAGGCCAAACGCCAGGACCGCAATTGAGCTCGGGAAAATGACCATTGCCAGTGTTCCCGCAACGCCCAACGCTGTGGCCCAGGCCGGGATGTACGTCTTGTCGACCAAACGGGAATCGGCCATTCGTGGCTCGAGCAGACCCGCGGCGATCACACCGGCGCAAAAGGCGCCGATGCTCAGGACAAGTGCTATCTGGGCCTGGCCTTCAAGGGCGAAAAGCCGGGCTGCAACGGCCTGGAATGCCGCTGGGACGATGGCCGTAACAGCTCCTGAGGCCACCATGACCAGCGGTTGGAGCACGTTGCTCCGGGTGACCGTAGCAGTGGTCATGCCGTGACGCCCAAGACCGCGTCCCGAAGGCTTGCCCCCAGTGCCTCGTAGGCCTCGTCCGTTCTTGCGGCAGAACGGTTGACCGCAGCGTCGTATTCTTCGCGGGCCGTCTCACTGTTCAGGAGACGGTCAATGTGGGCGTGAACCGTCTCCGGATCAAAACTGAACGCGTTGTGGACGTACTCTTTGAGGCCCAGATCCTCGAACGCAGCAAAGCCTTTTCGCTCGTACGACAGATGAATAACATAGTGGCCCGCCTGCAAGGCCATGAGGGCAGCGTGCAAGCGCACGGCAACCACCACCCGTTTGGCGGAAGCGCCATTCAGGAAATCCCCGCGGCTGAGGATCCGCCGCGGGTTGAGGCTCTGCATGGGGGAGAGGTCCTGATTTCCACCGGTTTGACTCTGTACGTAACCGTCGAAGGACCCCACCAAGCCCGCCAGCTCGATGATGGGAGCAGGGAGGCCACCACGAAGGTTTCGTACCGAGTACACAGGAGTGGCTTCCACTGGCTGTGTGGTCCGGGCCGGAACGCGGAGGACTGCCATGTCCGGCACGCGTCGGACGACGGACGTCAGCCCAAGCTCCTGGACCGTGCGGTCATCGCGGGCCCAGACCCGGCTGAGCCGGCCCAGGTGCCGCCTGAACCAAGGGGCACTGCCCAGCCTCAGGGGACCGATGCTTTGGGGAAGATAGACAACTTTTGCTCCATGCCGGCTGGCTGCCCTTAACTGGACACCATGGACCAGAAGCGCTTTGGCCAGCTCAACGCAGTTTCCGCCGCGCAGGTACCCACCGCCAACGCCCACAATGAGGTCGAAGCTGTCGAGATTCCGCAGGGTCGCGAGGTAGTCACGGTCATAGCCGCGGAGGGACGGCTTGCTTCGACGCAGTGAGACGCCAGGGAGATCAAAACTCCCAGGATCGGAGGCGAACAGTGTGAGATCGATGGCCTCGGCCGGGAAGGTCGCGGTGATGAGTTCGATTGCTTCGGTGACCAGCATGCCGTCGCCGATGTTGTCAGCACTGTAGCCATGGAGAATGAGGACTTTCATCGCTGCAACACCTGCTCGTAGACCTCGGTATGCGCGTCCACGCTGGCATCCCAACTGAAGCGTTTTGCCCAAGCGAAGCCGGCATCCCGTGAGTGCCCGGTTCCTGCGGAACTGCCGAGAGCCCCTGCAATGCCACGGGCGATTGAGTCGGCATCGGTGTCTTCGAACAGGAAGGCCGGACCTGCCACCTCCTTGAGGGAGCCGCGGTCCGAACAAATGACGGGAGTTCCGGAGGCCATGGCTTCGAGAACGGGAAATCCAAAGCCCTCGTAAAGGCTGGGGAAGGCGAAGAGGGCTGCATGCTGCATGAGTGCCACCCGCTCGTCGTCATCAACGAAACCCAGATGCTCGATTCCAGCAGACTCAATCGCGGTCATGGTCTCAGCCGCGTTCCACGCGGGTTTTCCCGCGATCACTAATTTTGCGCCAAGATCCTTGAGTTGGGGCAGCGAGAACGCACGTACAAGTTCAATCAGGTTTTTCCGGGGTTCAATGTTTCCGAGGTAAAGCACGTAGGGAGTGGAGCGAAGGTGCTGAAGCCGGTCGCTAAGAGCCCGTGGCTGCGCAAAGTATTCAGTGTCGATGCCGTGGGGAATCGTCGTAATAAGGGCCGGGTCCATGCCGAACACCTCGGAAACATCGTCTGCACTGGACTTGGAGACAGTGATGACCGCATCCGTTGATTGAATGGCCCGCTGGACCCGGGTTCGCCAGATCATTTCCTGCCGGGCCGATCTCGCCGTGGTGATCCAGCGGCTCGCAACACCGTGCACGGTCACCACCGAGGGAGCGCGGGTGGGCAGCAGCGGGCCAGTGTCAGCGCTGTAGTGCAATACAAAGCCAGGTTTCGCGGGCACCGTAAGACCTTGCCATGTCTCCATGAGGGCGGTGAGTGCCGCACGTTTCGATGAGCGAAGTTGGCTGATCTCGACGCCCCTCAGCTCAAGGCCTTTGGCGATCTCCCGTGCATAGGTGGTGTTTCCGCCAACGTGGCGGGAGAGAATCCGGGACGGGAACGACACTTGCTTGAGTCGGTTCAACGATCAGGCCCTTTCAGGTCATAGAGGTCACGAAGAGCAGTGTGCAGGGTCGAACGATTCATGCGGGCCAGCAGGGAACGGTTCGCCGCCAGCGCAAGCTCTCTTGTCCCGGCATCGCTGAGGATGGCGGCGACAAGACCGGCCACTCCGTCGGCATCATCTGCTTGCAGCAAGCCGGAGTCTCCCAGGGCGCTGATGCTGCGGGCAGCAATGGGAACGCCCTGGGCCGCGGCATCGAGGATGCTGAGGGGGAAGCCTTCATACGCGGCGGAATGAACGTAGACGCTGCTGGAAGCGAGGGATTCGGCCACTCCGTGGTTGTCGAGCCAGCCGGTGACTTGGATTCCGGCCTGTTCAAGGCCTCTTCGCAGTTCCGGATCGCCATCCCCAATCCACTGAAAGCGCACGGATGGCACCTTGCTCCGCAGAGCAGCGGCAACATCGCTGAAGAACACAGGGTCCTTCTGCCGGGCGATTCTTCCCACCATGGAGATCACCGGTATGGCCTGACTGGTCAGGGGCCCATGCCCGGCTGAGCGGGAGGCGACTGTGGGCAGGTTTGGGATGGGGACGCAGGTAGCTGACGGGCTAAGCGCACGCACCAGGTTCTCTTCGTGGGAAGACAGTGTCCCGAATTTCCAGGTCCTTGGTGCGAGGAATCTCTCGGCACCTCGAAAGAGTGCCCGCTTCACTGGAGAAGTGTTTGGGTCGTCATGCTTGAAGCAGTGAGGTTCGTAGACCACCGGTGCCGCTATGCGCCGCGCACGGGTGTAGAGACCGGGGAAGCTGGAGTGCGCGTGGACCACCTGGGGCATCAGCAGGTCGACGGTGGTACCAACCGTGGCAATGCGTTTGAAGAGCCCTGGCCCCAGATCGTGGTGCTCAACGGCCAAGCCCTGCCACACAGGGGCGGGCTGCCCTTTCTGAAAAGGCGACAAAACCAGGTGGATGAACTCCTTGGGGCTGTTTTCAATGTAGCTCCGGACAGCTTTTGGCACCCCGCCATCGATGCGGTCAACCACATGAAGAATCCGACTGGAATCAGCGGCTACCAACCGGCACCTGCTTGCGTGAACGCCGAGTCGATTTGTCCATTGCACGGCTGGTAATAAAGCCCATGCCAAAGTTCCAAGATTGCCACGCTCCCCCATTCATCGGCGCATCAGATGTAGACTCCCGGCCCGTGGCAGTGCCTCACCCTAAATCTGATGTGAGGGAGGTAGCAACAACGGAGCCCGTCTGGTGTTCGACCAAAGTCAAGGATAACCGATGCCCGGGCATATTCGGGTTTGTGCGGATTGTTTACTGTAAGCGTCCTGATTAATCCGGCAGTTTTAATTGCGGTAGATTTATCAGGACTGAAAATTACAGATGCGTGCGGGAATCTCGAGCTGTTCCACGCCGTTCACACGGTCCCAGGGGAGGGCGGCGAATGACGAGCTGGGTAGCAATCGCCTATGGCGCACTGGACCTCCGTGGCTGGCACGAGAATCAGACGGACGTTGAACTGATGCTTTTGCCAACAATGCCGTCGGAACCCATAGGTTTGGCCGACGTGCCGGCCGTCCTCTGGCGGAAGCTTATGGATGGTCCGGTGCCTGACACTGGCCTCGATGATGCTGAGCAGGCCTTGGTCCGGGAGTTCGCGGCGGCGGGCATCGCATCCGAGGACCCGTCACATCCGGCACGGATACTCGAACTCAGGGTGCCGTGGATGTCCTCGCCCGTCCATGAGATGGTCTACGCGTTGGTTGCCAGCGTGGCCCGCGACCATGGAGTTGACGCCATATCCATTAAGGGGCCAATGCTCCACCGCCAAGGTTTGCGGGAAAGGGAGCATTCCGGTGACGTGGATGTTTGGGCCGATCCCGCACATCTTGAGGTTCTTTGCTCCGCACTCGAAGCATGGGGTTGGAACGGAAGGACGGACCAGTGGTCCGGGCTCTCCTTCAACCATTCGGTGGCCCTTGAACCTGGGTCGTGGGGCTGTGAGCTGGACGTGCATCGCCACATTCCTGGATGCGCGGAAGACGATGCTGCCGTTTTCGGCAGGGTGAGGGAAAGCTCTCAAGCCACGCTGTTCGCAGGGGTACCGATGCTGACGCCCGACCTCCCGGCACACGCAGTCATCTTCGCCCTCCACGATCTCCGGCCGGAAGCAAGGCATGGGAAAACGGCGGTGGGAGCTGGAGAGCACGCTGAAACGCTGAGGCTCGGGGGAGAGAAGGTGCTGCAGTTTGCCAACAGCGTGAAGGCTTCAGCCGTCCTCGAGCCCGCCCTGCGGCTTGCCTTCCCAACGGCCCATCTTCGGGTTGATCACGAAGTTCCCCTGAACTGGAAATGGCGGGAAAGCAAAGGCTGGTGGCGGGCCTACTGGATGATCTTCCGCTCCCTTCCAGCCGAAGAACGCCTGCTTTTCATCAGGCGTGCGGTATGGCCTCAGGCTGAGGTCCTGGCAGCTTCCGACGGCCGGGCGGGACGTTCCACACCAAGTCTCGTCGGCGCCAGGTTCCGGCGGATTGCGAAGCTCTTCCGTTGGTAGGAGAGGGTGTTGAACGAGTGAAGTTTGCGGGAATGCAGGGCGAATGATCGGTCATGGGGGCCGAAGGAATTCAGGGGCGATTGTATGCAGAATCAGATCAGTTACGGTGCGGGCGCTGTGAGCACGAACATCGCGGCGAAGGGCACGGACGCCTCACCGGAAAAGCCACCAGTGCTTCCGAGGTCCAAGCCGGAGACTCTTGGGGAGATACTGACCACAGGGCCGTGGTTCCAGCGCTTCATGCTGCTCAGCGTTGTCTTCATGCCGTTCCAGTATGCGCTGACCGTGCCGGTGGGTTTCCCCCTCAAGATCAGTGAAATTTTCGGGATCATGGGCATCGCCACGTATGTGCTTGGCCGGAGATCCATGAGGAGAAAACGGGACTTCGCCAGTGTGGCCGTGGCTGTCCTTGCCATTGCGACCGTCTTCTCTGCCTTGGTCAATTTCACCCCCGGCAGCGGTGGCCTCAGATCGGTTGGCTATGACAGGGGCTACGAAACCGATCTCCTTCTGTACAGCGGATACGCTCTTCTGGCGCTGTGCTACTGGTCTGTCCTCCGGCGTGTGGATCGACAAAGGACTGTGCGGGCAATCGTCGCATCGATCTGGCTCTGCGGAGCGGCAGTCCTGATGCAGTGGGCCTCAGCCCTGTCCGGAAACACCCAACTGATCGGCGCCCTTGGCTTCCGGACACTGGGCGTCGATGACACGGTGGAGACTCTTCGTTCAGGACCCTTCCTGGAGGGGCAACACCTGGGCTTCTTCGCCGGGGCAGCAATTTTGGTGGCCCTGTACAACAGAAGCTACCTGGCTGCGGTGGTTGCGGCCCTGTCAATTCTGTATTCGCAATCGACCACGGCTTATGCAGGACTTGCTGTTGGAATTGCGATGATAGTCATCCTCAAGTTTTCCAAGGTGCTGGTTCCCTTGATCGCGACGGCACTGGTTGGGGTTTTGGCGCTGCTTTTTTCTGACAGCCTGAGGACCACCCTTGGCAGGCAGTTGGCAAAGATCGGTTTTACCGAATTTGCTCCGGACTACCAATACGCCACAACGTCATTGAACCTGCGCGGAGTGAAATCCCAGATTTCCTTTGATATGAGTTCCGACAATCCCATTTTTGGAGTGGGTCCTGGACGCTATGGCGCCTATTTCGATCAATATGTCAGCGGCCGTCAGTTGCCGTGGATTTACTCCACGGACCAGACGCGTCCCATTGCGGAGAATGCGTACGCCCACGTAGCGGCTGAACTTGGCTACGTCGCTCTTATCGCCTTTGGACTCCTTATTCTGGTCCTTCTGTGGCGAAACTTCAGGAATGCATCCTTGCTGGGCATGCTGGCTGTCTTCACAGCCCTTGGTGTCTCCACACAGTCGTCATGGACGTTCTTGCCGATCTGGACATTCTTCGCCCTGCTGGCGGCTGACGACGTCGAGTCGAAGCAACCGTTGATGAAAACACGGGGTCAGTAGGCTCCGTCTTTCCCAACCACGGCCTTGGCCGTCCGGAAGAGGATGACGATGTCCTGGGCCAAGGACCAGTTTTCAACGTAGTAAAGATCCAGGCGGATGGACTCTTCCAGTGAAAGATCGTTGCGGCCGCTCACCTGCCACAGTCCGGTCATGCCCGGCTTGACCAAGAGTCGCCTGACGGAGGCGAAGTCATACATTTCCACCTCGCGGGCCACCTGTGGGCGCGGGCCAACAAGGCTCATGGTTCCGTTGAGCACGTTGAGGAGTTGTGGCAGCTCGTCGATGGAGTATCGCCGAATCCATGCACCCAAACGGGTGACCCGGGGATCGTCTTTCATCTTGAAGAAGATGACGCTGTCCTGGCTTTGGGCTTGGAAAGCCTCCAGCAAGGTCTCAGCATTGTTGCGCATCGAGCGGAACTTGATCATTTTGAAGGACTGGCCGCCTTTGCCGATCCGCTCTTGGAAGAAGAAGGCAGACCCGGGGCTGTCCAGTTTGACCAGGATGGCTATCACCAACATCGGCACGGAGAGCAGCAGGAGCAACAAGGAGGAAAGGCAAACGTCCAAAGCCCGTTTTGCGAACGCCTTCATGCCACTGAGCTTCGGTGTTGTGACATGGATCAGTGGTAGCCCCGCTACCGGCTGCATGTGGATCCTGGGACCAGAGATGTCAGTGAGTGCAGGGGCTACGATCATGCCGATGTCGCGGGCGGAGAGTGCCCACCCCAGCTGCCGCAGGAAGGCAGGGTCCAAGTGTGCCCCGCCGCAGACCGCCACTGTGTCTGCTCCGGACTCACCGATGGAGTCGAGGACCATGTCCACGCTGGGAGAGGAGCCAAGGACGGGCAAATTTGTTCTGGCCGTCGACCCTGGTTCGGTGAGGAGGGCTGCAACGGGTTTGTACCCGGACACTATGTGCTGATTCAGCTTGTCTGACAAGTGATTGACGTTGTTGGACGCACCGATCAGGAGCACTTTGTGAAGATTCCGGCCCTCAAGCCGGCTTCGGTGCAGGGTCCGCCGTTGGGCGAACCGGACCAAAAGGAGCAGCACGACGCCAAGGGGGAGAGCCACTGAAACGTATCCCCGTGCCGTCTGGAGTTGGAAGACGTAGGAGACGACTGCCAGGCATCCGAAGAGCCACAGTGATGATACGGCGACCCGCTTATACTCGTCAGTTCCGGTGCCGAGGACTTTGCGGTCCCTCGTGCCGCCGAACTCCAACGCGGCAGTCCACGTGAGAATGAGGACAACGGAGAGCGTCGAGTACGACAGCTCCGCGTCTCCGCCGGCAACGGTCACATCTTCGGTGCCGAACCGCAGCAGATGGGCTCCACCTACAGCTATGACAACGCAGGCAAGATCAAGGAATCTCATCTTGATGCTTTGGGTGCGCAACCATGTAGAGCCCGCAGCGAAAGCGACGTCGCGGGAGGCAGAAACAAAGGCAGTCATTGCGGTCAGCTCAAGAACAGAGTGGCAGCGCGGAGTTTCCTTGTGGTGATCCGTGATACCCCGTACCACAACACAACAGTTTTATTCACGAACCAGCCCCCATAGCCATGCCCCCAACGCCCCCTGCGGAGCGAACAAAGTTGAATGCGTCGTAACACCAGGCGGTGTGACTTGACGTTTCAAAGTAATCGTAAAGGGACTTTAGATGCATCTCAAATTACGGCAGATGCCCACTGCGTGATTTTCCTCAAGCCATGAATTGCAAGGTTGCTGGGAAGGTCTATTGCGCGCAGAAAATAATAATAATCGCGCATTCAAAGGCTGCTGATAAGGTCCATATTGCGCAATCAATGGTACTTTTTGCGTCGATGGCGGTGAATCCCGACTGGTCAGTTGCCCTTTTCGAGGCCGTGCGCCGTCACGTACTGGCCCAACTGGTCCTTGGCCAGCGCTGATGCGATGTCAGAGATTGCGGTGGTGTCCGTTACAACAATGGATTGACCATCGGCAGAGGTGCCCGTTCCCAGCGTCGGGAGGGTGAACATCACGGTGTCGGAGGCCCGGATGTCTTTCATTCCCAGGGCAAGGCTTCCGATTGCGGCCGCATCCAGGCTCTTGTCCACGCTGATGAAGGGTGACACTGAGGAGACCATGTTGTTGATCGTGATCGGGTTGGTCAGGGTCTCCCTGGCTATGGTCTTGCTGATGATCGCTTTGAGGTAGGCCTGCTGGTTCCGCACCCGCTGGTAGTCCCCGTCGCTGAAGGACTTCCGTTCGCGGACAAAGGCGAGTGCTTCATCGCCATTGAATGTCTGTGGGCCGGCTTCATAGACATGGCCCTTCATGGGGCCGGAGTTGGGTGAGAAGGGAATCTTGACGTCGATTTCCACTCCGCCGAGGGCGTCTGTGAGGCCCTTGAAGCCTTCGAAGTCCACCATTGCCACGTGGTCGATGCGTTGCTGAAAGAGGGATTCCACTGTCTGAACCATCAGTGGGACGCCGCCGTAGGCAAGGGCCGCGTTGATTTTGGATTCGCCCTTCCCTGGAATATCAACCCAAAGATCCCGCATCAGGGACACGGCGTAGACGTTCTTTCGATCAGCAGGGATGTGCACCAGCATCAAGGTGTCAGCGCGTTGATCGGTGGAAGCGTCGGTTTCCACGTCTACCTCGGAGGAGCCCCGGGTGTCGCTGCCCATGACGAGGATATTCATCGCAGCTGTACCGTTAATGGGTTCGGATTTTTGGGGTCGGGTGGACTCGTCCGGAAATGCGACATCGATCTTGGTGGTCCCGGAATTGAAGGTCTGGGCCAGATTGAATATGTAAGCTCCGGCCACCAGGCCGACCACCAGTACCGCGGCGGCGAAGCCGAGGAGTACGTTTCGTCCGGTTTTCTTGCCACTCTTTCGACGTCCGGAAGGGGAGGCTTCAGGTGAATTGTCGGTATCTGTTGGGAGTGTCATGTGTTCCTCGGTGTCGGCATCAGCAACGTTGATTCTATCAACCGGAAAACAAGCGGCTTGAGCTCAAAAAGTTTTGGCACAGTTAAGCCCGCTGCTGGCTCTCATCCAATTGCGGTATTGGATGAGCATAATGCGAGGTGAGCCCCGGTCACGGGAAATTCGACCGGGGCTCCGCCAAGGAAGATTCCCTGCTCAGCGCTCCGGAGTAAGCGCCTTTGAATACAGAACCGCACCGTTGGCGTTACGGAGGCTCACAGTAAACAAGCCGTCGGCCGCCAGATCCACATGGCCGAAGTACTGGTTCTCGCCATTGCGCGGTGACTCGCCCGGGAAGCGCCCTGCCTTGGCGAACAACACCTCGGGCCCGAAGGTCCCGTCCATTTCGCTCGGGCCGAATGAGCCTGCGTTGATCGGCCCGGCCACGAACTCCCAGAACGGGTCGAAGTCCGTGAAGGAGGCACCCTCCGGGGAGTAGTGGTGCGCCGCGCAGTAGTGCACGTCAGCGGTCAGCCATACCGTGTTCTTGACCCCGTACTTCTTGAACGCTGAAAGCACGCCGGCGATCTCCAGTTCGCGGCCCAGGGGAGCGCCGTGATCCCGGTTGGCCAGGCTTTCCTGGTTCACGGCGCCGTCGGGCACGATGATGCCCAGTGGCAGGTCTGCGGCGATCACTTTCCAGGTCGCCTTGGATTTCCGGACTTCTTTGATCAGCCAGTCCACTTGCTCCTGGCCCAGGATGTTGGTGGCGTAGGGTTCCTTGCCGTCGGTGTTGGGCGATTTGAAGGTCCGCATGTCCAGGCAGAAGATGTCCAGTTGCGGTCCGCGCGAAATCTTCCGGTAGATGCGCGCCGGCTGGTACTGCCCGGCGTCGTCGACCTTTCCGGGGCGCCAAAGCGCCGCTGCATCGGCGATCGGCATGTTCTCCTGCCAAGCCTGGCGGCCCCTGGCGGCGAGGACATTGACGTTCCGTTCGGTGTAGCGGGGGTCGTCCAGGATTTCACCGGGGTACCAGTTGTTGGTGGTTTCGTGATCGTCCCACTGTGCAATCACGGGGACGTCGGCGAACATGGCGCGCATGTTGGCATCAAGGGAGTTGTACCGGTGGCGGCCGCGGTACTCCTTGAGGGTCTCGGCTACCTTGGCGACTTCCTCGGTGACGATGTTCCGCCACACTTGGCCGTCCTTTTCCGTGACCGTGGCGGCGATGGGGCCATCGGCGTAGATGGTGTCCCCCGAGTGGATGAAAAAGTCCGGGCCGGTGGCATGCATGGCCTTGTAGCCGCGCATCCCGCCGAGGTCCTCGTTAATGCCCCAGCCTTGGCCGGCGGTATCGCCTGTCCAGACGAAGGACTGCGAGGACGACGACGGCCTGCCGCCTCCGTGCTCGTCTTTCGGACCGTCGTCGTGCTTTCCGGGCGCTGTGCTGAACGTGCCGCGCACTGCTTCGCCGGCTCCGTTCTCGTCCTCGAAGTTCAGCTCCAGCGCGAATCGGGTGCCGGCGGGGAGCCCTGTGGCGTGGATTTTGGCCGTGAAGTCGCTGGCTTCGGTGGCGAGGGGGCCGCGGATGGTGCGGCTGAAACCGTAGCGGCCGCGCAGGATTTCGCCGGACTTGTCCACTGCCTGCAGCAGGGCCGTCAGCCGGCCCGGGCCTGATGCGCGGGACCAGAGGACGGCGGAATCGGTGGTGACGTCGCCCGTTGCAATGCCGGTAGGGAGCGTCAGCCGCTTGCGGACCAGCGGTACAGCGGATGGTGCGGCGGTGGCGGGAGCCGCGTTGGTGGCAAGGCCGGCCAGGGCGATGCCGGTGAGGGATGTCTTGACGAGGGTGCGGCGTGTGAGGTCAGTCATGCAGTCCACTCTTGTCAGCACCCGTGAACGGAAAGTGAGGTGGAGGTAAAGGAACCTGGACCTTGACTGAAAACGCCCGCTCCGCATATTCTGAACGAACGGTCGGTAATTTATTAGGAGCAACCATGGCATCGCAGAATCTGCAGTCAGTGCCCGCTGAGCTGTCCCCGGAAGAGCAGGAGCGGGAGGCAGCCGGACAGGCGTATTTTGATCGCATCATTTCGGAGGACTCGCGCATTGAACCTCGCGACTGGATGCCGGCGGCTTACCGCAAGACTTTGCTGCGCCAGATCTCGCAGCACGCACACTCGGAAATCATCGGCATGCAGCCGGAAGCCAACTGGATCACCAGGGCACCAAGCCTGAAGCGCAAGTCCATCCTCATGGCCAAGGTCCAGGACGAGGCCGGCCACGGCCTGTACCTGTACTCGGCCGCCGAGACCCTGGGCCAGTCCCGGGACCAGATGATGGAAGACCTGATTGCCGGCAAGGCACGGTACTCGTCCATCTTTAACTACCCCACGATTTCCTGGGCGGACATGGGAGCCATCGGATGGCTTGTTGATGGTGCTGCCATCTGCAACCAGGTTCCCCTGTGCCGCGCCTCCTACGGTCCTTACGGACGCGCAATGGTGCGCATCTGCAAGGAAGAATCGTTCCACCAGCGCCAGGGTTTCGAGATCCTGCTGGAGCTCGCCAACGGTACGCCTGCGCAGAAGCAGATGGCCCAGGACGCAGTGAACCGCTGGTACGCGCCGTCGCTGATGATGTTCGGCCCACCGGATGACGATTCACCCAACTCGAAGCAGTCCATGGCTTGGAACATCAAGCGCTTCAGCAATGACGAGTTGCGCAGCCGGTTTGTCGGCATGATGGTGGAGCAGGTCCGGGTCCTGGGCCTGACCTTGCCCGACAAGGACATCCGTTTCAACGAAGAAACCAAGAAGTGGGAGCACGGACCTTTGGACTGGAACGAGTTCAAGGAAGTCCTGGCCGGCCGCGGTCCCTGCAACTCGCAGCGCGTCGAGCGGCGCCGAGAGGCCCACGAAAACGGTGCCTGGGTTCGCGAAGCCGCGGTGGCCTACGCCCGTAAGCAAGCACAGAAGGAACACGCAGCATGAGCCCCCACGGTAACCCGGAAGCACCGGCCAGCGCCGCCAGCGAAATCGCCCGCGAGGCCCCCAAGGTTGCGGCCACCAACGCTGAAAGCACGACGCCGGCACCCGCCTCAGGCCCGGCCGTCACCCCGCGTGGCGCCGCAGAAGAAACGCCGTGGTCACTGTGGGAGGTTTTTGTGCGGTCCAGCCGCGGCCTGTCCCACGTGCATGCCGGTTCCCTGCACGCACCGGATGCGGCCATGGCGCTCCGGAACGCCCGCGATCTCTATACCCGCCGCAACGAAGGCGTCTCCATCTGGGTTGTTCCGGCCGAGGCGATTTCCTCCAGCGACCCTGACTCCAAGGGCTCGTTCTTCGAGTCCCCGCAGGGCAAGGATTACCGCCACGCAACGTATTACACCAAGAGCGAAGGCGTGAAGCACCTGTGAATACAAAAGACACTGACTTCGCCATCGACGGCCACGGCGACATTTCCGTCGGCGTCCACGGTGCCGGTGCCTCCGGCGACGGTTCGGCCAGCGCCACCCGCATCACGCCGGGCAACGCACTGCGCCCGGAGGACATCGCGCTCGAGATCAGCCGGGGACAGGTCAAGCCCACCGAGGATGTTGCAGAGTTCGCCCTGCGCATCGGCGACGACGGCCTGATCCTCGCCCAGCGTCTGGGCCACTGGATTTCCCGTGCCCCTGAGCTCGAGGAAGACATTGCGCTGGGCAATATTGCGCTTGACCAGTTGGGCCACGCACGCTCTTTCCTGACCTATGCCGGCGCCGCGTGGGGCAAGTCCGAGGACGATCTGGCGTACTTCCGCCGCGAGCACGAGTTCCGTTCCGCGCACCTCTTTGAGCAGCCCAACGGCGACTTCGCAGTCACCATCGCCCGGCAGTTCATTGTGAGCTACTACCAGTACGAGCTCTACACGGCGCTTGCGGCATCTAGCGATCCCACCCTCGCAGCCATCTCCGCGAAGGCCGTGAAGGAAGTGGATTACCACCGCGATCACAGCGCGCAGTGGGTGCTTCGCCTTGCCGGCGGCACAGATGAGTCCCGCGCACGCATCATCCAGGGCTTCAAGCTTGTGTGGCCTTACGTGGACGAACTCTTCGAAGACGACGAGCTGACCACCCGACTGGCCGAGGCCGGCGTCACCGTTCAGCCCTCCACCCTCCGTGCTGGGTTCGATCGCCTCACTGGCGGGATCATGGCCGAAGCGGAGCTGGACATTCCCGGCGTCCCGCAGGCCCTGGGCGGCGGTCGCCGTGGCAAGCACTCCGAGTTCCTGGGCTACATCCTCGCTGAAATGCAGGTCCTGGCCCGCGAACACCCGGGCGCGAGTTGGTGACCGGCATGACCGCCCTGTCAGGGACGCAGTCAAAAACCGCTGAACAGCGGGCCTGGGACATAGCATCCACGGTCTGCGATCCGGAGATCCCTGTCCTCACCATTGAGGACTTGGGGATCCTGCGCGGCGTCCGGGTTGTCCCGGCGGCCGAAACAACTGACCAGCACGACGACGGCACGCCAAGTAGCGCCGTCGAGGTCACCATCACGCCCACGTACTCGGGCTGCCCGGCGATGGACGCCATTGGCGACGACCTGCGGACAGCCTTCGAGAAGGAGGGCTACGCGAGCGTGCGCATCAACCTGGTGTTGTCCCCGGCATGGACCACTGACTGGATGACGGATTCCGGCAAGGCCAAGCTGGAGGAATACGGGATTGCCCCGCCCAGCGGTATGGCTGCCGCGGGTGGCCATTCCGGTCCTGTCCGCCTGAGCCTGGCCGTGAAATGCCCGCAGTGTTCGTCGTTGAACACCAAGGAACTCACCCGCTTTGGTTCCACATCCTGTAAGGCGCTGTTTGTCTGCCAGGACTGCAAGGAACCGTTCGACTACTTCAAAGTCCTCTAAGGAACTCCATGACCACCGAAACCCAGACAGCCAGCCGCCGTCGTGCGTCTTTCCATAACCTGACCGTCTCGGAAGTCCGGCGCCTCACGGACGATGCCATTGAAGTCTCGTTCGGTGTGCCCGCCGAGCTGGCCGGGCAATACGACTACCTTCCCGGTCAGTACGTGGCCCTGCGCACCTCGCTGCCGGATGAGAACGGTGAGCCGCACGAGGTCCGCCGCAGCTACTCGATTTGCGCAGAGCCGCGCAGCTTCGAGGACGGCAGCAGCGAGATCCGCGTAGCCATCAAGAAAGACCTCGGCGGCGTCTTCTCCACGTGGGCCAATGCCGAGCTGAAGGCCGGTGACGTTCTGGACGTGATGAGCCCGCAGGGTGCGTTCATTTCGCGGCACGGCAAGGACGGCTCGGCCGTTCAGCACAACGTCATGAACTCCATGAACCACCCGGAGGAACTGGCGGGGGAGCCGGGTAATTTCGTGGCGATCGCCGCTGGCTCCGGGATTACCCCGGTCATCGCGATTGCGCGCACGCTGCTTGCGGCCAATCCTGAAACAACGTTTGACCTGGTTTACGCCAATAAGGCTGCCATGGACGTCATGTTCCTTGAAGAGCTGGCTGACCTGAAGGACAAATACCCGGCGCGCTTGGCGCTGCATCACGTGTTGTCGCGCGAGCAGCGGATCGCGCCGCTGATGACCGGGCGTATTGATTCCGAGAAGCTGCAGGCACTGCTCAGCAGTGCCATCCGTGCCGAGGATGTGGACGAGTGGTTCCTGTGCGGGCCGTTCGAGCTCGTTCAGCTGTGCCGCGACACCTTGGCTGCCCGCGGAGTTGAGCCCGAGCACGTTCGCTTCGAGCTGTTCACCACTGGCCGTCCGGACCGCCCCGAGGGCAACGCCGGCCGCCCGGTTGTGGAGGACGAGTCGCAGGATACGTACAAGATCACCTTCACGCTGGATGGCCTGACCGGCGACGTCGCAAGTCCCACCCATGCCCGCGAATCCATCCTCAACGCCGCTTTGCGTGTCCGCCCGGACGTTCCGTTCGCATGTGCCGGGGGCGTCTGCGGCACCTGCCGCGCCAAGCTGATCACCGGTACGGTGACCATGGATGAGAACTACGCCCTTGAACAGGACGAGTTGGATAAGGGCTACGTCCTCACCTGCCAGTCCCACCCCACCAGCGAAGAAGTTACCGTCGACTTCGACGTCTAAGGAGTCCCATGATCGAGCTCTCCATTGCCAACGGCATTGCCGAAATTGTCCTCAATGCCCCCGAAAAGCTGAACTCGCTTAACGAGGACGCGCTGGCCGGCCTGGATAAGGCGTACGACGACGCTGCTGCCGCCGCCTCACGTGGTGAGGTGCGGGCCCTGCTCCTTCGCGGCGAGGGCCGTGCCTTCTGCGCGGGCCGTGACATTGCTGCCGTTACTCCCGAAACCGATGACGCCCAGGCTTACCTCGGCGGCCTCGTGGAACCGCTGTTGAAGAAGATGGCCGCCTTCCCGACACCCACGTTCGCTGCCGCACATGGCGCTTGCCTGGGCGTTGGGCTGGGGCTGTTGTTGGCCACCGACGTTGTGTACGTGGCGGACAACGCCAAGTTCGGCTCACCCTTTGCCAAGCTGGGGGCCACGTTGGACTCGGGCGGGCACTGGTACTTCACCGAGCGCCTGGGCATGCACCGCACGCTGGACCTGATCTACACGGCCGACCTCATGTCCGGGGCCGAAGCCGTGGCGCAGGGGATGTTCAGCCGTGCCATGCCAGCCGATGTTTTGCTGGACGAGACGCGGGAGATTGTTGCGCGGGTGGCCGTCGGCGCCACTGAAGCTTTCAATGCGTCGAAGGAACTCGTGGCCCACATCCGCGATCAGCGCCTGGGCCTCTGGGCTTCAATGACCGAGGAAAACGCCGAGCAGGCACGGCTGTGCAAGACCGACGACTACGCGGAGGGCTTCCGGGCGTTCCAGGAGAAGCGGGCGCCGGTTTTCAAGGGGTAGCCGCAGGTTCTTCCAAGGTAGTTCGGCCTAGCATTGGTCACATGATGGCTCCTAAACAAGTGCGCTCAGCGGCCGTGGTGATTAATGCGGCATCACGTCGCGGGGCTGCAGCGAGCCAACTGGCCGTGGACGCAATGAAGAAGTCCGGCGTGCCAGTCCGTTCCGTGCATCCGGTGACCTCGGGCGCGGGATTGTTCGATGCCCTGCGCCAAGTGATTTCAGAAGGACATGACCTGGTGGTTGTGGGTGGTGGTGACGGCACCGTGACCTCTGCTGCCGGACTCCTTGCCGGGACGGACGTCATACTCGGTGTCCTTCCATTGGGTACGGCCAATGATCTGGCCCGAACGCTTGAGATACCGAGTGGGCTTGCTGAGGCCTGCGCCGTTATCGCGGATGGAAAGGTGGTGGACATTGACCTTGGACGGGCCAATGGCGAACCGTTCCTCAACGTAGCGTCGGTGGGGCTGTCGGTGGGTGTCACGGAAGCTCTTAGTCCTCGCCTGAAGCGGCACATGGGGCCTTTGGCTTACGGCATCGCGACCATCCGGGCTTACACACGGCACCGACCTTTCCGGGCTCGCCTGGAATTCCCGGACGGCGATCACGAGCCGATGGACCTCGACCACGTGCTTCAGGTGGCAGTGGGCAACGGCAAGCACTACGGCGGCGGGAACATGGTTGCTCCGATGGCGGGGATCGACGATCACACTCTGGATGTCTACGCGATCCTGGCGGCACCGCTTAAAGAGCACGTCAAGATTGCACGGTTACTCAAGGATGGCAGCTTTATTGATCACGATCGGGTCCACCACCTGGCGACCCGAAAGGTCCGTTTGGTCACGGAGCCGCCCATGTCCGTGAACCTCGACGGCGAAATCGCAGCGGTAACTCCCACCGAATTCAGTGTTCAGCGGAACGCGGTGCATGTCATGGTGCCGCAGGGCAGCAACAGCGCTTCGTTAGATGGACCGATGCGGGGCTGACCCACAACGAGTACTGCCGCCGCAGGCATCAGCGGCTTAAACTTTGAGGACACGCATTGAATGCGCAGTGCAGTCCGAGCGTGCTTCGAACGGAGATGGCCATGCTCCAGAAGATGATGTGCAAACTAAACCTCCACCACCACTGGCATGTGGAGTCAGCAGAGGATGGCAGCGGGCGTTACAGGCGCTGCACCAGGTGCGGTAAATATGATCGCGACTGGGACGGTAGCGGTTTCATGCACTGACTTTGCCCGCCTCAGGTTGCCGCGCGTTTCCGGACCTCCAGGCCCAGATGAGCAGGAGGGCCGAGCCAACCGGGGCGAGGAAAGCGGACATCGCTACCAGTGGGAAGCCGACTGTGGAAGCGGCCAGCCCCATCAAGGTGACCACGGCGATGCGGGTAAAACGGCCGCCAATGACCAAGCGTCCCAGCGGGAGCGCAATGGCGAAACCCATGAGCAATGCTGCAACCAGAGTGGCGGGCCACTGCGATGGGTGCCCCGCCCCAAGGAGTTGCGCGAACCCCTCAACGGCCATGGCTGCAGAAGAGAGAAGGGCAGCCCACGGCGTAGTGGGACCGAGACGCGGAGCAAGCACGCCACCGGCAAGAACCAGCAAGGGGATAGCGGCGAAAGCGCCGTAGGCCAAGCCGAGGTTCATGGCATGGGTGGAGTTGGTGACCCCGGGCGCCCAAGTACTTCCCGTGACAGCGAAGACGGCGCACGCCAAACCCATCACGAGCAACGCCAGCGCCGCTGCGCCCACACCGCGGCGGTTAGTTGCGACCACGGTGAGGGGGATCGATGGTGAAGGTGTCGTGGCCGGCGGAGGTACGGGCCGCCCCTGCCGCAACGCTGCAATGAGAAGCACCGCCGCGCCCAAAACACCCAGCATCGGGGGCATCATCATGAGGGCTCCGAGTATGAGCGCGGCTGGTGCAGCCAGCAGAACGGCTTGCATTATGCGGATGGGAAGCGAACGTCGGCTTGCCAGCAGGGCGGTCAACGGAACCGCAAGGCACACTGTCCCGGCAACCCAGCCCAGGATCATGAACAGCAAGCTTGATGATCCAAACCAGCTGAGGCGTTGGCCCGCATCAGCTTGGTCGAAACCCACGGACCAACTTGCCGCTGCGGTCAGTGCCAGGGCCCATGCCGGCACCGCGGCGACCGCTGTGAACAACGCGGCACGAGGAGTCAGCCGTCCGGCAAGACGCAACAGCACGACGCCGGACAACGTCCCCGCGAGCGGGCCGACGAATCGGGACAGAATGAGGAGTAGGGGTTCCGTCCACGGTAGGGAGAAAGTACCGCTGAATAAGAGGACCATAGCGCCCAGGAACCCGAGCAAAGATGCCGCTGCGCACCCTACGGCCCAACGCCTTGAAGCTGAAAAACGGCGCACTTGCGCAAATGAACCCACGTATTACCTCACCTTTTGGCGGAAACCGCCCCCAATGGATCTCCTGCCACAGGCAGTGGTTCACATGCTAGCCGGACCGTACCGTCATTTCGCGCCGGCAGCAGCATCTATATCCTTGAGTGATGAGTGACATAGCGCGTTCCACCATCGCTTTCGAGGGGCACTTCGCCCGGGACTTCCCCGAGCTCGCTGTTCCCTGGCGGGCGGAGGCGGCTCCCGAACCGCAGCTTTTGGCACTCAACGAGCCACTCGCCGTCGAGCTGGGTCTTGATCCTGCGTTCCTCCGGAGCCCCGAGGGTATTGGGCTGTTGATCGGTAATGCGGTCCCGGAAGAAGCAACTCCGGTGGCACAGGCCTACTCGGGCCACCAGTTCGGCTGGTACTCTCCGCGGCTTGGCGATGGGCGGGCGCTGCTGCTCGGCGAGGTGACCGGAGCTGACGGGAAACTCCGCGATCTCCACCTGAAGGGATCGGGGCGCACGCCTTTCGCAAGGAATGGGGACGGCCGGGCGGCCGTTGGTCCGATGCTGCGGGAATACATCCTCAGCGAGGCGATGCATGCCTTGCGCATTCCCACCACCAGGAGCCTTGCCGTCGTCGGGACAGGGCGTCAGGTTCAGCGTGAGAGGCTCCTTCCTGGGGCGGTTCTGACGCGGGTGGCCAGCAGCCACCTGCGGGTGGGCAGTTTCCAATATGCCAGAGCCACAGATGACCTGGATTTGCTTCGCCGGCTTGCTGACCATGCGATCGAGCGCCACCACCCGTCGGCGGCCGGTGAAAGCAACCGCTACCTTGGCCTCCTCAGGGGCGTAATTTCGGTCCAGGCGACCCTGATGGCGAAGTGGATGCTGGTCGGGTTTGTGCATGGGGTCATGAACACGGACAACATGACAGTGTCCGGCGAAACCATCGATTATGGTCCGTGCGCCTTTTTGGAAGGCTTTGATCCGGGAGCCGTGTACAGCTCCATTGACGAGATGGGACGCTACGCCTACCGTAGCCAGCCTGTTGTGGCGGAGTGGAACCTGGCCCGTTTCGCCGAGTCGATCGCGCCGCTCATCCACGAGGATGAGGAGCAGGCAGTGGCCCTCGCCGTCGAGGCGCTTAACGGGTTCCGCCAGCAGTACAGCGCTGCCTGGTTCAACGGCATGAAAGCCAAGCTTGGGCTGCCGGAGAACATTGACGACGACGTTGCCTCACCCTTGGTGGATGATCTGCTGGAGCTGGTCCAGGAGGCGCGCGCGGATTACACCTCGTTTTTCCGCAATCTCGGCAAAGCGGCCCGAGGGCAGGTTGAGCCCGCCCGCGGGACCGTTCTTGACCTGGCAGCGTTTGACGCATGGCTGGAGCGTTGGCGTGCACTCACGCCGGACGCCGATGCCATGGACAGCATCAACCCTGTCTATATTCCACGCAACCACTTGGTGGAGGAGGCGCTCGCTGCCGCAACTGAGGGAGAGATGGGACCGGTAGAGCGCTTGCTTACAGCCGTCTCCGACCCTTGGACCGAACGTCCCGGCCTGGAAGAGTACGCACTGCCGGCGCCGGAGAGCTTCGGACCCTACCGAACCTTCTGCGGCACCTAGGGGCTAGCTCCAGGCGGCTCGAACCACCATGTCTGCGCCTGCCGCGAGATGTTGCCCGGTATGCCCTGCATCAAGGATGCAGACGTCCTCTGCCTCTGGAGCACGTGTTGATACCAGGCATTCTGTGGCCCTGAAGCTCAGGAGATCTATTGGAAGGGTGTCGCCGATTCGAAGATCACTCATGGTGTCCTTTTGGTTCGCCCGGGTGTCACCAATAATGCGGCCGGCCCGGTGTGGTGGTGGAGAGAGAGTTTTCTCCTTGGGACGCCGGGCTTCATCAGCGGATAACTCCATACTGCCCTGATGGATGACTTCCGTCTACGTGGGACTGCCTAACTCTCAGCTGAAGTTGGAATGGCGAACGATTGCCAGCAACTCTTCGCGCAAGTTCCCCGAATCCGACATGATGGCGGACAGAACATCGTTCTCCAAATGGTGGGATTGTTCCAGCAGCGCCAACCCCAGATCGGTAATCGATACCAGTTGGCTGCGGCGGTCGAAGAGATTGGGCTGTCGGTGGATATAGCCCCGGGATTCCAGCCTGGACAGCAGCGGTCCCATGGTTTGCGCTTGAACGCGGACGCTTTGGGCAAGTTTCCCGGGGGCAATAGGCCCTGCCATCGCTACGGCTTCCAGCGTCAATACTGCCGGATAGGTCAGCCCCAGAGGCCGCAACTCATCGTTCCAGGCCAGCTCCACCAGTCGTGCCGCCGTGGACAGCAGCCGGCTGGTTGGCCATCGGTCCATGTCAGGCATTCAGGCCCCCAGGCTCTCCAGAATAGTCAGCTTCCTTACTAGGTTACATCAGGACGGTGCTGAGCTGGGGTTGCGTTGCAGTGGGCGTGCGACGGCGGGACTCGCCGTTGGGTTCAGGAGAGGTCGAATGCAGAACGTCCCACGGCCCGTTCGGCGCCGTGCACCTGCAGGGCGTGCCGCATGGCTTGGCGGTTGTCTTCGGCAAGTTCAGGCTGGCCGGCGACCCGGTAGAGGTCCGCTGCCCACTGAAACTCATCGGCAGCGGCGCGGAAACGGGCTTCGTCGAAAAGGCGTCGGCCGATGTGGTGGCGAACGTAGGCCTCTTCTTCCGGTGACTGGACTGTTCGCAGCGCCTTTTCGTGGAGAACGGCTGCGTCGTGCCAGCGGTACTGGCGTTGATTGACCTGCGCAAGTATGAGCAACAGCTCGCGGCGGTCAGGCGTGTGGGGCAGCAGCTTGAAGCCTTCGTCGAGGGCTTCATTGTCCCGGCCCAACAGCGCCAAGTACCGGACGCGCTCCACCGGTGGACATTCGCCAGCCAACGCAGCTTCCACCGATTGGCGGTTGATCGCCACGTCGCGGAACGTCGTAGGGTCAGTACGCCAGAGACTCGCAGTATCTTCCACAGTCATGTGCCCCCCACAGGCTTGTTTTGGAGCCAACTGAGTTGCAGCACTGTTCAATGGCAGGCCGCAGGAAACTCCATAATCTCATGAACGACGGGACCCGCAACCTCGTTCCGCTCTGTTGGCATCAGTGGAGTTGGCTGTCCGCTGGCGTAGCCCGCCAGGAGTGAAAGGGTACGGTCAACCCTGCGCGTGTTGGTGCGCAGGTGAAAGGCCCGGCGACGGCCACCACGTCCGGCGCCAACGGCACCACCCGGACCAACTGGAGTTCGTTGTCGGCTGAAGCCGCCCGAATGGTCAGGGCATCGCCCGAACGGCTGACCCTCATGCGGACCCGCCCGCCGTTCCATTCCGGGACCGGTGCCAAGGACCAGTCAGAGAAGCGGTCCGTAACCACCGCACCCAGCTGAGCGGCGCCGTCGGCGAATTCGACGCCCGCCTTGATCCAGTGCTCGGCGCTGACACGGACGAAGATGCCAGCTTGGTCGAACTGCTGGGAAAACGCGGCGGTGAACTCAACCTCCATGGCGCTGTCCTGGGGAAAAGGGGCAAGCAGCGCGTGCTCTGTGTCGTGGATAAATCCATAGGACGTGACGCGCCAAGCGTCGCTGCTTTCGGCTGCAGTCACCAGCAGGTCACCTGCCTGCTCGACGACGGCGGCCGGCTGGTTGGTCCACTCGCCGCGGTTCCAGGGGATGTCGATGTTCACTAGGCTCCTCGAGGTTGTGGCAAGTACAGTTCCACAGCCTATGGGCTTCCAGCCTCCTTGCCCTTCTTGGACTCTGCAAATTGTGCCTCGGGACGTTCGTTGGCCGCGGGCAGGCCTGTCCGTTGGCGCCCCTGAATCCAGCGCGTAACGAAAAAGAGGACGAGCCCGATTACCAAGAGGATGCCTGCGCGCAACCAGATTTCCGGGCCTTGCTGGAACAGAAGGAGGACGCAGGAGGCCAATGCCAGGCATGGAATAACCACTGGGACGCGGAAGTGCTGGTGTTCCACCTTGTCTTTGCGCAGCACCAGAACGGCCACGTTGGTGCTGATGAAGACGAACAGGAGAAGCAGGACCACCGTTTCGGCGAGGGAGCCGAGGTCGCCGGTGGCGGTCAGTACCATTGCCGCCAACGTGGTCACCAGAATGGCTACCCACGGGGTACGCCGTTGGGGGAGGACCTTCCCCAAGCCTGTGGGAAGCAATGATTGTTCCGCCAGTCCAAAGGCCAAGCGACTGGCCATGATCATTGTCAGCAAGGCGCCGTTGGCTACGGCAATGAGGGCGACCAGGCCGAAGAGCCAGTCCGGAACTCCAAAACCAGTGGCTTGGACAACTTGCAGCAGGGGACCCGAAGAACTGCTCAGATCACTGGGCGACAAGGCAATGGATGAGGCCAAACCGATGAGAATGTAGATGGCTCCGGCGGTCAACAACGCCCCGAACAGTGCTTTGGGGTAGACGCGGTGGACGTCCCGGACCTCTTCGGCAACGTTGGCAGAGGTTTCAAAGCCCACGAACGAGTAGTACGCCAGCAGGGATGCAGCGAGGATTCCTGCTCCGGGCGACACCGCGGGGTTGAACTCAAGAACGCGGGAAGCATCGCCGTCTCCGCGGCCGAACATCAGGCCAACCAAGACGATCACCAACACCAGGCCTGATACCTCGATGACAGTCATGACCACGTTTGCCCTCACGGATTCCTTGACCCCGCGTGCGTTCAGGAGTGCGATCAGTAGCAGGAACACCAGTGCTGTGGGAGTGACGGGGACGTCCAGCAGTGGCTTGAGGTAATCCCCGGCGAAGGCGAGGCTCAAACCGGCCGCGCTGGTCACTCCGGCAGCCAACATGCTGAAGCCCACCAGGAACGAAACCAGGGGGACTTTGAAAGCCCGCTCAGCAAAGACTGCCGCCCCGCCGGCCTTCGGGTACTTTGTCACGAGCTCCGCGTAGGAGGCGGCGGTGAGCATGGCCAGGAACAGGGCCAGCGCCAGGGGAATCCAGACAGCACCTCCCACTTCGCCCGCAACCTTCCCCACCAAGGCGTAGATGCCCGCGCCCAAAACGTCGCCGAGGATAAAGAGGAAAAGCAGCGGGCCGGTAATCGACTGCTTGAGTTTTGACGTCTGGGGCTTTGCCGGGCTGTTCATGGGAACAGATAGTACAGGAAGATAAGTAACCTTACTAAATCGGTGACGGTTCCAGAGGGGCTGTGACGCCCCCGTGCCCAAGTGGTTCTGACCCCGCGCGCGGGCGAGGCGCTCTTCAGGCCAGCATATGGATAGGCTTTGCAGAGTTCAGCTGATGGGGGACACCGGAATGCGTCGTGTAACAAAAGTAGGCTTCGCCCTGCTTGCGTTGCTCGCGCTCACAGCCGCTGGCTGCGACGAGCGGTCATTTACCCGTGACTATGCCCGGTCCGTTCCAAATTCCGTCATTCAGGTGGGCGAGAAGACGGACAGGACCTGGGAGTACGTGGACCGGGACGGCGTATCGAGGGGACTCAACACCTGCGAAGACTTGAGCCCGTGGAACGGCGCCTACAGCTGCAAGTCTCCTGACGGCACAGTGGAACTAACCTTCAGTGTGTCCAAACGCATGCGGAATCCCACGCTTCATGTCGTCAACGAAGAGGTGCCCCTGTACTGCATCAACAACGGATTTTGGGGCGACGGACTGAGGTTCTGTATACCGGCGTCGGACCCTGCCGTCCCGCCGCAGCCGGTTCCTCGCCGCGACTAGTGCCAACGGCTGAAAAGCAAAGCGTCGACGGCGGATGGCCGTCTGGTCTTTTGTCTGCGCTGATCACAACCCTGCGGAAACCAGACCCGATTCGTAAGCCAGGATCACCAGGTGGGCCCGGTCCCGGGCATCCACTTTGGTCATGATCCGGTTGACGTGCGTTTTTGCCGTATGCGGGGAAATGACCAAGCTGGCTGCGATCTCCTGGTTCGTCAGTCCCCGGGCCACCAGAACCAGCACCTCCCGCTCCCGCTCGGTCAAGCGTGAGAGGCTCCTGTCTTCCCATACAGATGCCAGTGGAAGGGGCTCCACGAATCGTTCAATGAGTGCCCGCGTCGCAATGGGGGAGAGCAGCGATTCACCTGAATGGATGGTTCTCACGGCGCGCACGATGTCCTCCGGCTCCGCTCCTTTTCCAATGAATCCACTCGCACCGGCACGGAGGGCGGCCACGATGTATTCGTCCTCCTCAAAGGTGGTGAGGATGAGCACCCGCGGCGTCCGGGCGGATGGACCCGCGATGATCTCCGAGGTGGCTGCTATGCCGTCCATTTCCGGCATCCGAATATCCATGACCACGACGTCGGGGGCTGCTTCGGCGGCGGCGCGGACAGCTTCCCTGCCATTCGAGGCCTCGCGCACCACCTGGATCCCGCCGCTGTCGGACAGAATGTCGCGCACGGCCTGGCGTACCAGGGGCTGGTCGTCCACTACCAAGACGCTGATCATCGGAGTGCTCCCTTCACGCTTGACGGCACCGTCACCACGAGTCGGAATTCGCCGTTGACACTTGCTGTTTCCACTGTGCCCCCTACGGCGGCAATCCGTTCGCGCAGCCCACGCAGCCCATGTCCGCTGGCCACAGTTCCCGCATCCCCCGCACGGAGCCGATTGGTGACTGTCAGGATAATGTCGCCTTCGCTGGAGCAAATGACGACGTCGGTTTGCCCGCCTGCTCCGTGTTTGTGTGCGTTGGTGACTCCCTCCTGCAAAGCGAGATACGCAGCGTGGTCACTGGCGGGTGAGAGTGCCGGGATGCCTGGCTCCTGATGCAGTTCCACCTTGAGTCCCGCCTGATCGAAGCGTGCCATGAGCTCGTCGAGCTGTGCCAAACCTGCTTGGGGGTGGAGGTCACGACCATCGTCTGCATCCTCGTTGCGCAGCAAGGACATCAGCGACCCGATGTCGGCAAGTACTGTGCGCGACGCACCGCGGATGGTGGTCAGCGCCTCCTGTGCCCGTTCGGGCCGGGTTGCGAGGGAGGAGGATGCGACGCCGGCGCTCAGGCTGATGACCGAGATTTGGTGGGCCACAACGTCGTGGAGGTCCCTGGCGATGCGGACGCGTTCCTCAGCCACCCGCCGTCGTGCTTCTTCATCTTTGCCGCGCTCAGCGCGTTCGGCCCGTTCCGTCACGCCGGCGATGTACTCACGCCGCGACCTGGCGGCGTCGCCCATGGCTCCGGCCAGAACGATGAAGGCGACGAACTGCAGCGCTCGGGAGTCAAAGAAATCGCCCAGCGGGAGTGCGCTGACGAGGAACACGAGGAGCGCGGTCAGAGCCACAGCAACAGTCCCAGTGACGCGGCGCGACCTGCTTGTCACTGAATAGGCCGCGATCACAGCGGCAATCAGAGTACTGGGTGCCAGCACGCCTGCAACTGCGACGACCACGCTGCAGGCAAGGCTGATCCCGAGCGTTGCCAGCGGCCAACGACGACGGAACGGCATCGCCACGACCGGCAAGAGCGCTATCAAGAGCAGTGCTCCGCGTGCCCGGAAGACGTGGTCGGGAAACGGCAGGACGGCAAAGAGCACAACGACAGCGACCACGATGACGTCGCTCAGGTGCGTGGTGACTCCGGGAGGGCGATGTGGCGGCACCCTCCCAGTATTGCGAGGCAGCGTCAGTGGACGTTTCATCCTGAGGACGATTCGTCTGTACCACCAACGCGGTACACAGGTGACTACTCAGGGGTGACGCGCGGAGTCCCGCCAAGGACGAGGCTGAAGGCATGGGCGCATCGTGCGCCTTGGGAGAGGCAGGTTTGAAGAGGTCTGTAAGGAAAATGCTCGTGGCGGTCACCGCAGTAGGTGCCGTGCTGGCGGTGGGTTTGGCCACTACAACCGTGGTGAACGTGGTGGCGGCTGAGTCGGAAAGCCACCGTGTTGAGTCGTATGGGCAGAAGGTGGAAGTCGCAGGCGGCTTGATGAATGTGGTGGTCAACGGCGAGGGGGAGGACATTGTCCTGTTGCCGGGATTTGGTACGTCTTCTCCTTTCCTCGACTTTCAACCGTTGGTGGATAACCTCGCCCAGGACCACCGGGTGATTGTGGTGGAACCGTTTGGATACGGCTTGAGTGATGGAACGGAGCGGGAGAGAACCACTGAGAATATTGTTTCGGAGGTCCACTCGGCACTTGAGACGCTCAACGTTGACCGGTACATCCTGATGGGGCACTCCATCGCCGGGATCTACGGCATTGAGTATGCCGCCAGCTATCCGGAGGAGGTGACGGCGTTCGTCGGCATTGACTCGAGCGTTCCCGGGCAACCCGGCATGGACACCCAGTTCCCCACCGGTCTCCTGTCCGCTGCGAAGAGCCTGGGGCTTCTCCGCCTGGTGTCCGCAGCCAGCGACGGGTATGGCGACGCCTACTCAAATCAGGCACGCGAGCAGATTCAGATGCTGACGCAGCGGAACTCCCTTTCCTCCACATATCTGAACGAGATGACCCACATCCGCACCAACTTCGAGCACGCATTGGGGACCGGCTTCGCAAAGGAGTTGCCCCTGCTGCTGTTCGTGGTGTCGGAAAATACGAAGACACCGGAGTGGCTGGGGTTGCATCAGAGGCAGGCCTCGAGCGTCACCGATGGCACCGTGGTGCCGCTCCCGGGAGAGCACTACCTCCATCACACTCAAGCTGCGGAGATCGCTGATGGGTTTCGGCAGTGGGCCGCCACCCGCGCAAAGTAGGCCGGCGGGCTGAAACGAAAGTGTCCCGCCTGATGGGGGATCAGGCGGGACTCAGCAACCATAACCTCGCTAGCTGGTAGTTCGCCGGGTGCCCTTGCCCTCGTCCCGCGGGGGCTCTGAGCGTACGCTGGCCCTATGGAGTCCGAGATCAGGACTGTCGCCTTGCGCACGGGTATCAGCGTCCCCTGTTTCGTACAAGGTCGCCTCGAACAAGCAGTCGACGACGGCGGCACGCCCTTACTCTTGTTACACGCCTGGAGCGAGTCCTGGCGCAGTTTCGAGCGGCTGATTGCCTCGGTTCCGGATGCAGTTGTTGTGGCCCCGGATCTTCGTGGGCATGGTCTTGCCGAGAAACCTCCCGGCGGCTATTCGCTGGTGGAGGTGGCCGAAGACGTGGTGGCTCTGTTTGATGCCATGGGCCTTGTCCGTGCCCATGTGGTGGGTTCTTCCAGCGGGGGATACGTTGCCCAACAACTAGCCGTGATGCATCCAGAACTGGTGGCATCTCTGATTCTGGTCGGGGCGCCGTTGAGCCTCCACGGGAAGCCGGCGTTCGCCGCCGAAATGGATTCGCTGACTGATCCGATTTCAGAGGAGTGGGTGCGCGGGTCTCTGTCTTGGTACCGGCTGTTGCACACCGTGCCTGCTTCCTACATTGAAGATCGGGTGCAGGACGGTTTGGCCATGCCGGCGTCCATTTGGAAGGAGTCGCTGCGCGGCTACTACGAAGCGGTGCCGCCAACGGAAGCAGACACCATTTCAGCACCTGCCTTGATTCTCTGGGGCGCCCACGACCATCTGGTTCCGCGGCATCATGAGGAGACGCTTGCCAGCCGTATTCCAGGATCGCGTCTAAAGATCTATGAGGAGACTGGTCATCTGGTGCTGTGGGAGTGCCCGGAGCGGGTGGCGGGGGATGTGCGGGAGTTTCTGGATGGTGTGCGGGGCGGCTGGTCCTGATCGTTTCCAGGGCCAGCCGCCGTTTTCCTCCGATGGCTGAGTGCGTTAGAGGATGGCCGTCATGACGTTCCAGCCGGTGCCCACCTTTGTGGCCGTTGGCCAGGCTGCGCCCCCGCTACCTGCGTAGAGCCACAGCTCGCCGGCCGCGTTGCGTGCCAGGATGTCGGCCTTCCCGTCACCGTTGAAGTCACCAGGTCCAACCAGGGAGTTCATGACGTTCCAGCCCTGGCCGATCTGCTGAGTCGGGAGCCAACCATTACCGTTGCGGTAAAGCTGAAGTGCTCCGGTTGCGTCGCGAGCAACAAGGTCAGGAGTGCTGTCCATGTTGAAGTCACCCACGCCTGTGATTTCGGACATCCCGTTCCACCCAAAACCTGCATAATAGCGAGGCAACCAACCGCCGTTCCCGTCGCCGCGATAGACAAATAGCCAGCCTTCGCTGGAACGCGCAACGATATCGACGAACTCGTCGTCGTTAAACTGTCCGATGCCCTCAATTGCCGTCATGCTCTCCCACCCACTTCCGACCTGGACGCGTGGAAGCCAACCACTCGAGCCGTTACCCGGGTATAGCCAAAGCAGTCCGCTTCCATCGCGGGCTAAAACATCTGCATTACCGTCGCCATTGAAATCTCCGGGCGCGACGATGGCTGTCATGATGTTCCAGCCTTGTCCTACCTGTTTACGGGGCAGCCACCCACCTGAACCGTCGCCGGGGTAGAGCCACAGCAATCCGGCCGAGTCCCTGGCAACGACGTCCGCCGTGCGATCTCCGTTGTAGTCGTTCTTGACGGGCGGTTTTGTATTCCCATCAATGACGGATATGTGGTTACCGACCACAGTGTAGACCTTGTTGTTGGACGGGTTTACGGCAGCCATGAGCCACGGCGAAATCCTCAGCGTCGTTGTGCCGTTGTTCCCACCGTCAATGACTGTGGTACCTCGGTCGGCCATCGAAACATAGATTTTGTTATTCGTCGGGTTCACCACGATTTTCTTCACCCGCGTAGGCGTGGGGATTTTTGCTGTCTCCTTCATAGTGGTCCCATCGACAATACGGACGGATCCACTATTGGATGCAGCAGCCGAACCGATGTAGAGCCTGTCTGTCGCCGGATTCAGGGCCCAGTTCTCCAGGGGGCCGTCCCAAGATAGCGTGGCGGTGATGGTGTCGCTGACGCCATCGATCACTTTGAGGCTGGAACCGGATATCGTCTTGGTTGTGATGTAGATCTTATTTTTCACAGGATTCACTGCCCAGTTGAGGACGTCAATTCCGTCGACGTTCATAGTTGAGGTGATTTTTCCAGATGCATCAATGACACTTACGCCGGCATTTGAGAGTACGTATGCCTTATTTGAGACTGGATTGACAATGGTCCTACCACGGCCTGCGGAACCCGCCACGAGAGTGGGGGTATTAGTGTCTCCATCTAGCACCGTGATCCCTGCGTCCGTGTTGACGTAGACCCTATTGGCCCTCTCGTTCACAGCAATATCACCGACGTATGAATCGAACGGAATTAGGGTGGATTCCTGAGTCCCTTCATCGATCACTACAAGGGCATTTCTCTCCATCATCGATGCGTCAGAACTTGCGACGTAGAGTCTGTTCGTCGTCGAGTTGACGGCCAACACCCCCGGCGAGTCACCCACCCACTTAACCTGACTCGAGCTGCGGTCTTTGACCCTGAGCACGGCGCCATCTGACCTTATGTACGCTGTGTCTGTTGTGGAGTTGAGTGCGATGGATGCGGCCTCACCT
This sequence comes from Paenarthrobacter sp. OM7, assembly GCF_029873575.1. Taxonomy (NCBI): domain Bacteria; kingdom Bacillati; phylum Actinomycetota; class Actinomycetes; order Micrococcales; family Micrococcaceae; genus Paenarthrobacter; species Paenarthrobacter sp. OM7. The sequence continues at coordinate 3,485,907 of NZ_CP123579.1, read as the reverse complement.
TCAAGGTGGAAATCATCCCCAACAATGTCAGCCGTGGCCGGCGCAGCCATGGTTCCCAGCGACAAAGCCACCGCTAGGCCGGTGGCGACAAACGTAGCCGCCGCCCGGCGTCGTCGTTGGTTTGATTCTCTAAAGGCGCGCGATTCATCAATAGCAACAGACATAGAGCCCCCCATAAGTCGTGACGCTCAACAGCGTCGGTGTTCGAATTCTATAGCTGATACACCAACGGCCAACCCAAATTCGATCAGGGTTGGCCGTTGGTTGTCATGAAATGGTGTGAATCAGAGAATGGCGGACATGCCGTTCCAGCCTGAGCCCACTTTGCTCGAGGTGGGCCACGATGCTCCGCCGTTGCCCGCATAGAGCCACAGCTCGCCTGCGGCGTTGCGGGCGAGAATATCGGCCCTGCCGTCGCCGTTGAAGTCGCCGGGACCAACAAGTGAGTTCATGCTGTTCCAACCCTGTCCAATGGTCTGCTTTGGGAGCCAGCTTCCATAGCCGTTGGGCGGATAGAGGAACAGTGTTCCGGCGCCGTCGCGGGCTACGAGATCAGAGACCCCATCACCGTTGAAGTCGGCTACGCCAGTAATCTCGGACATTCCGGCCCAGCCCGAACCGGCCCACATCCGGGGCAGCCAACCGCCCTTGCCATCTCCGCGATATACCCAGAGCGCGCCATCCCGGGCACGAGTTACGACATCAGCGAATCCGTCACCATGAAAGTCGATTGCCTCAATTGCGCTCATGCCTTCCCAACCGCTGCCGACCTGCACACGAGTGAGCCAGCTGCCGGAGCCGTTGCCTGGGTAGAGCCACAACACTCCGCCCCCGTCACGAGCCAGCACATCTGCATTGCCGTCTCCGTTGAAGTCGCCGGGAGCCACGAGGGCGTTCATGACGTTCCAGCCCTGTCCCACCTGGAGGCGCGGCAGCCAGCCGCCGGAGCCATCGCCGGGGTAGAGCCAGAGCACCCCTGCTGCATCTCTGGCCAAGATGTCGGCCTTGAGATCTCCATTGAAGTCGTTCTTGACGGGCTGTTCCGCGTTTCCGTCAATGACGCCCACAGAATCACTCTCGGAGTTGACCACGTAGACCCTGTTGTTGGACGTGTTCACGACTGCAGCGTCGGGTTCCTGGCCCGTGTAAAGCGCACTGCTGGTGTTGTTCCGGCCATCAATAACGGTGGTTCCACGGCCAGTCATGGTGGCGTAGATCTTGTTGTTGGACGGGTTTACCACGATGCTGCGAACTCGGGTAGCCGTGACTATGTGCGCAGTTTCCGTCAGGGTGGCGCCGTCGATCACCTTGATGGATCCGTCGCTGTTCCAGGTACCGGATTCGACGTAGATCTTGTCGGTAGCGGGGTTCACCGCCAAAGTTCCGAGTGGGCCCCCGGATGACATGGATCCCGTGATCTTGTCAGTGGCACCGTCGATGACCTTAACGCTGGATCCATACTTCGGTGTCGTCGTGACGTAGATTTTGTTCTTTGACGGATTGATCGCGATAGCACCGATCCCGCCCGCACCTACGGACACAGTTGACGTGATCTTTCCGCTGGCGTCGATGACTTTCACAGTCCCGGCGGAAAGAGCGTAGACCTTGTTGGTGGCGGTATTGACTGCAATGTCTTGCGCACCGGCGGAGTTCAGGACCGGAGAGGCCACGTTTGTAGCGCCATCGATGATCTTGAGGCCATTTGCAGTGCTGACATAGACCTTATTGGTCTTTTCGTTTACCGCAATGACGTCTGCATTAGCGCCAACTGAGACGGTGGTGGCTGCGTGGGTCACGCCGTCAACTACTGCGACCGAACTGGAATCGCTGACGTAGATCTTGTTCGTCGCTGAGTTTACAGCGATGCGCGACGACAAGATATCGGGCTGATACACATTCGCCGTGCCACCCCCGCCGATGCTGTAAATGCCGCCTAAAGTCGACACATAGGCCGTGTCGGTTACCGAATTTACGGCTATATTGGAAGGCTGTTCACCCACCAGGACAGCATCCTTGACAACGTCAGCCGTTGCCGGTGCGGCAGCCGTTCCCAACGCCAGTGCCAAGGTCAAAGCGGCGGTGCCGAACCCGGAGACTCTATGCCGTCGTCGTATACCCACCGGTCGGCACGGGCGCGAACCAGCTGAAACACTACTCAAAGAATCCCCCGGAAGTCGTGACGCTGAAGCGCGTCTTTACGGGCATTCTATAGCCCGCATGCCATCGCGGGTGAATACTACCGATGACGAACGAGTGGCGTGGGGGTGGGCGGCGTAAAGCCCTAGGAACCCGACGGGTGACAGGGCCAGAGATAGGGGAAGGGGCGACCATTAGAGATTGTGTTGAAAAAGTCGCAACAAATATGCGGGAATCGTAAATTCCAAGTATGAAAGCTTCTTGGCTTTTCGGTCTATTGCCAGTAGGCACCTTGGACGTTACGGTGTGATCACCATCGCAGCATCGTGTTCTACTACTGGGGGCATTACATGAAACGTTCTATGGTCGCTTTGGCGGGCGCTCTTGCGCTTGCGCTTACGGGCGGCGCCACATCTTCGGCCTTTGCCACTACAAGCATTACGCCGGCACAAATCACTACTGGATTTGCGGGGTCCGCATACGGGTCATACATTTTCAACACGGACAAGACACTGACTTCCGGTCCAACTGCCAGCGCGAGCATTGCCTGCACGGGTGCTACGGGTAAGACGGCCTCCAACAACGTCAGCGGGCTTAACGTCCCCGCCGTTGGAACTGTCGGCAATGCAAACACGACTGTCAAGACAGTGCTCACCACAACAAGTAAACGCATTGAGGGGAAGTCGACCGTAGCCGGGGCGAACCTGCTCGGTGGTCTCATTACCGCAGGTGCCATAACCTCCGAAAGCACCGCAGAGAAGAACACCGCCGGTGCTTTTGCCGGGACAAATCAAACAACTATCGCCGACCTTAAAGTGTTGGGCATCGCTGTAAACGCCAATCCGGCAGCCAATACCGTTATTGACCTCAAAGTGCCGCTTCTGGGTTCGGTAGGAAAAGTTACACTGAACGGCCAAGAGAAGCGCTTGGTTGGCACCACCTACCAAGTCTCCACCACGGCATTGCGGGTGGAAATTCTGAAAGCAGGGCTACTTGGTCTAAAGGTTGGTACAGACATCCGCCTCGGAGTCAGCAACGTCAAGTTGACGCCACCGCAGACCGGTTATCTCGCAGGGACAGGATATGGCACAAGGGCTACCCTCGCATCCGGTCTCATTGGGTCCGGCCCCACTGCACTCGCGTCCGTTAAATGCGCGGGAGGAACGACGACGGCGAATGTGGCCGCAGTCAACATCCCAGGCGCGGTTTCGGCTGGAGCTTCCGTGACGACAGCTACGGGCGTTCTGACTCCTGAGGCGAAGAGCACCGTGGTCAATACCATCGGAGGAGTCAATGTCCTTAACGGCGTCATACAAGTTGACGCTATCAAGGCAGAAACCAGTGCAAGCCGTGCTCCGGGTGGGGGCGCAGTTAAGCTGACCGACACGTCGACATTTACGAATCTCAGGATTGCTGGACTGCCGGCAATCAACGCATCGGTTGCCCCGAACACAGTCATTCAAGTACCAGGTCTAGGCCAAGTCACCTTACATAAGGTCAGCAAGTCATCGACCACTATAATTGTCACGATGGTCGAGATCGTCCTTAGCCAAGCGCTTGGTACGCTTCCTACAGGGTCCAAAATTCAAATCGGTTACTCCAACTCAAGCGTCGGAGCCTAACCCTCGTAGATCTCAAATTTCCACAAACCCACGGAGTCCCGCCAACGTCAAGTTGGCGGGACTTTTTGGTGGGAACTAAAGCTTGCGCGACAACCGGCCTCGCTGACGAGTTAGGGTCACAACAAGAGCTGGGCGCCCCTAAAGCACGGGTGACAAGTGGGTCCGTGGCGCCGCATCGGATAGTGTCGTCTGCGGGCCAAGTGCCCACGACCTGTACTGCTACCCCCAGGAGAATTCCACAGTTATGAGACGCGCACTCTCCGCTGCCCTGATCACACTCGCCCTGGCTGGGTGCTCCGCCCCGAGCCAGTCCGAGCCCCAGCCTACGACTACGGAGTCCAAACCAGCAGTCCCCAAGGTGACGGAAGAACAGAGCGCTGACCTCTTGAAGCGCATTTCTCCAGTGGCTCCGAAATTCACACAGGAAGAGATCGCAACCAATTCCCGCTATGTCTGCGCCGCCATCCTTCAAGGCGGCAGCGACAAAGCGCTGGTGGCTACTGTGGTCAAGCATTTCAACCGTGCTGACGATCCCATAGCGGATACCGAGGCGGCCGGAGTTGTAGAAGCAATCCGAGCCAACGGTTTCTGCAAAGATGGCGCATCCTAACGATTAGTGCGCGCTCCGTTTCCGTTCGGATAGCTCCTGCGTCAGGGCCTGACTCTGAATGGGAACGGTGCTCAGTTCAATTTGCCAGTGGCCAGGAAGGCACAAAGAAGCCCCTGGACGCGACGAGTGCGCGTACAGGGGCCTAGGCCCAGCGACAACAGTTGCGGCTGACTCCGGTGCTAGTTACCTTTTTCCAGAGCATGGGCCGTGACATAGGCGCCTAACTGGTCCTTGGAAAGGGCTCCTGCGATGTCCGAGATGGCTGCTGTATCGGCGACAACAATCGACTGGCCGTCAGCTGAGGTGCCCGTGCCGAGAGTGGGCAAGGTGAACATCACTGTGTCATTTGCTCGCAGATCCTTCATACCAACGGCGAGGCTCCCGATGGCGGCAGCGTCGAAGCTCTTGTCGACGCTGATGAAAGGAGTCACAGCGCTAACCATGCTGTTGACGGTCATAGGGTTGGTCAGGGTTTCCCGTGCAATCGTCTTGCTGATGATTGCTTTCATATACGCCTGCTGGTTCCGCACTCGCTGGTAGTCGCCATCGCTGAATGACATACGTTCACGGACAAAAGCCAGTGCCTCATCACCATTAAGCGTTTGCTTTCCGGCTTCGTAGTAGTGGCCCTTCATGGGGCCCTTCGCCGGTGCAAAGGGGATCTTTACATCCACTTCGACTCCGCCCAGAGCATCAGTAAGACCCTTGAAGCCTTCAAAATCGACCATTGCGACATGATCAATGCGCTGTTGGAATAGGGACTCAACAGTCTGGACCATCAGTGGCACGCCCCCAAGAGCCAAGGCAGAGTTGATCTTTGACTCCCCCTTCCCCGGAATATCCACCCAAAGGTCACGCATGAGTGATACTGCGTACACGTTCTTGCGGTCTGCCGGGATGTGCACGAGCATCAACGTGTCAGCGCGCTGGTCGGTGGAAGCCTGAGTATCAATGTCGAGCTCCGCAGACCCGCGAGTGTCACTACCCATCACAAGGATGTTCATCGCGGCGGTGCCATTCACGGGCTCGGTCTTCTGAGGCCGAGTCGACTCTTCAGGGAAGGCCGTCTCGATCTTGGTGGTGCCCGAATTGAACGTCTGAGCAAGGTTGTAAAGGTAGCCACCCCCAATCAGACCCGCGACGAGCACGGCGGCTGCAAAGCCAAGGAGTACGTTCCGTACAGTTTTCTTGCCGCTTTTCTGCCGTCTGGGACGGGACTCTGAGGTGGGAGTTTCGGTATCGTTCGGGAGCGTCATGTGTTCCTTGATGTTGGCATCAGCAGTGACGATTCTATCAAGGCGAAAATACGCCGTCCGCAAACTCCACTTTTTGGCCGGAGTCCTGCCGGCTGGTGACGTTCACCAGGTACGGCGTTCCAGAGGGCAGCGTTGATCCATCGAGACTGATGACGATCGATTCAAGTCTTGGATTAGAGCTGCCGTCCTCACCGTCTTTTTCCGCCGTGCTTGAAGGGTTTGAGTCCAACTCATGGGAAGCCCCGTCACTTGTGGTCCAGGACACTTTCACTTGTCCGCCGGAGAGATTGAATCCGTTGACGGTTATTACGCCTGCGTCAGCGTCGATTTTAGCGTCGGTCACGATGGGCGACGTATGCCCCGACTGCAATTGCTCCTTGAGCGGCGTGCCGGTGCCTTTGCACGTGAAGTAGGGATCCCACATGAATGAAATTATCTTTTCAGCCTGAGCCATCTGTTGAAGCTGGCGATCCATTCTTTCCAAAGTGGTTTGCCCACGAAGGCTGTTGCCGCACGTGTTGGTCTTAGTAGAGGGGGCCATGCCTTCCAAGTTGGCCCACAAAACGGCACCTGTCCCGGTGATGCCATCCGCCGCGGCTTGGAAGTAGTCCCTATTGGGTGCCACGTACTTCTCTCCCCACGTCCCCTGGCCGACGATGGTTGCGGCAAAAGTATCCACGGGATCGTTGCCCTCGCTGGGCATGTACGCTGCGCCCTTTCCAGTTCCCATGCCATCTTGGATGGCGATGTTCAGCGCGAGGCCACCAGAGGTCTGGGCGATCCTGCGTATCCCGAGCCGGGCATCCTGAGGGCTGACGTTGGACGCCGCCGATCTGGACTCGATATATGGGCTAATGACCGCTGAACGGGTTGGAAGTACGCGCTTAATTGCCATGTTTTGCATCTTGTAGAGAGACAAAACAGGGTCGAAGAATTGAGCGGAGCTGATCGGCATCTCGAAGTGATGATAAAAGCCGGCAAGACCGGGAACGTCATTATTAGCGGCCTGATATTCCAGGAACCGCTCCGTGAAAAGGTCAAGGGTATTGATGTATGAAAGATCGGGAAGGTAGTCCACGTCGGTCCGCTTGATTGGTGCCGGGAGACCCGCGTAGAACTTCATGTCCAGTTCGGTGGCCGCCGACGACAATGCGGCGGCTGGATCTTCGGCGGACTCTTTGCTGCCCCCCACTATCACCACGTCATAGGTTCCGTCGGGGGAGTTGCAGCCGCGGCCCTCTGTGGGCAGCACCAATATGGTGTACGACTTGCCGGCGGATGAGACAGTCCGGTCATTGGGACACTTCGAGACAGACTCCCCCCAGTGGCTTCCGTCGGAATAGGTGAAGTATCGATGAACACTTAAGGAGGTGCTGACGAATTTGCCGCAGGCCATACCTTGCACAACGCAGTCGGTAGGAAGGGACTCCTCCGTGGCCGGCCTCAGAAGGGTGCCAAAAGTGATCGCTGTATCTCCACCCAAGGCCTTGATATCTGCCATCTTGTCCCTGTTGGCGGATGACTCGGTATTGGCGGTGATGAAGTAACCGCTGATGGGATGGGTGGGCGGCGAAGCGGGGGCGTTGGGTGTTACGGCGGTGTTGGGTGTTCCGGCGTTATTGTCCCAGGGAGCGAAGATCACGCACACGACGACAAGGAGGGCCGCGAGCATGGCGACGGCCCATCGCCTTATTCCTTTGGGGGATGGCCTCTGCGGCGATGATTGTCGGAAGAGGTTAGCGGGCTTCATGTATTCCTCTGAATCGACATCAGCAGAGACGACTCTACCAAGAGAGGGCATTATCCCGCCCCGGCGGGCGGGCTCCCGGCGGATCTCTGCGGCTGAGGGGATGGGTCTAGTCCATACGATAAACTAATCCGGGTCGCCCCTCCGCGGAGGGGAACGTCCGCGCGCCGTCATGTCTCAGGTGGTTGCGATAAATGGATCGCCGAAAGCGTTCTGAAACACATACAACGGGGGGAAAGTTGGGCACTGGAATCAAACGTGTTCAAGCCGTGCTCGTGGTCTTTCTGCTGGCCAGCATCGGGTTCATAGGCATTCAGCCCGCTGTCGCCACCGAGCTGGAGCCGGGACCAGGCAGTGAAACCGGGCAACCTACTGAAACCGCAACTCCCACCCCACCAGTGGTGCCACCGGTCGTAGTGCCTCCGATTTTGGAGCCGTCTCCGACCCCCCCTCCTTTGGAGCCGGAGAAAACGCCGGAACCAGCTCCTCCGGCTGTTGAGCCGGCACCCGTTGCTCCTCCGGTCACCGAGCCTGTGGCCCCGCCATCCGTTGAGACAGTTGTTCCCACCGCTCCCACCCAAGAGACGCTTTTGCCAAACCTGCCCGCGGAAGGCGAGGTTCAGGGCTACGTTGATCAACCTTTGGTTCCTGAGGAAACGACGACGGCCCCTTCGGAGTCCACACCATCTCCAACGCCCACTCCATTGCCAACCAAATCAGCGGCGCCACCCGTTGCCAGCGCCGATATTGCGGGTCCGCTAAAGGTTGCCTTGGCACCCGTTGCTGAGAATAACCCCCTTGTCCAAGGGGTTACCATCCTCGTGCTGATTCTGCTGGGCGTTGCATACTTCCGTGCTCTGCGTTCCAAGGGGAGTCCTCGCCCCCGTCTTAACGGCAAGTAGCCCATGGGTTACTCCCTCACCGGGGAACAGGCTGCGGAAAATCCTGCATCACCGATGCGCCTCATGCTCCTCACACACTCTTATTGGCCAGAACATAGCCCACCCCAACGCAGGTGGGCCTCCCTCGCTCGTGAATTCCGTAAAGCTGGCTGGGACGTGGACGTTGTTGCGCCTGTGGCCCATTATCCAAACGGCCGGCGCAATCTGCCCCGCAGGCAAGCCGGACTCGCTTTTTCGCATCAGCGAGGTCCTCATGGTGAAACCATCCGACGGGTCCCCTATCTGAGGCACATGGGCACATCGTCCCTTGCCCGATTCATGGATCAGCTGTTCTCTGCCGTTATGTCCGTTCCCGTGGGCCTGGGGGGCAAGAAACCCGACGCCATTCTCGCCACGGCTCCCAGCCTTCCTACGTTGGCGACCGGGTACGTTCTCTCCAAGCTCAGGGGAGTCCCTTTCATCGTCGAGATGCGGGATGCATGGCCGGACCTGGCACGTGACGCTCGTATCGTCCAGGGCAGCGTCAAGAGTCTTGTGGAGCATGCTGTGGAGTTCTTGCAGCAACGGGCTGACCTGGTGGTTACAGTGACAGAAGGATTTGCTGACACGCTTCGCGCGCGGGGCATCAAGCATGTAGCCACGGTCAGTAATGGACTGGATCTCCATACAGTCCCATTCCTGGAGCCCCCCGCTCTTGATCGTACGGAGTTCCGGGCTCTCTACCTTGGTAATCACGGCAAGAGCCAGAAGCTGGACATTCTCATCCGAGCCAGCGCGTTGTTGGGAGATGGTTTTCATCTGACACTGGTCGGCCAAGGTACAACCAGGCCTCAATTGGTCAAGCTCGCTCGGGAACTGAACGCTCCGGTGACTTTTTACCCATCGCTTCACGGCCCGGCTGTTCTTGAAAAGTACCGGGAAACGGACACTTGCATCGTCTCGCTCCGCGATGACTGGAAGTCGTTTGAGACCACCGTTCCATCGAAGACCTACGAGGTTCTGGCGATCGGCAGGCATGTGACCGCAATCGTCCGAGGTGAGGCTGAGCGAATCATCCGCGAAGCCCAGGCGGGTGACGTGGTGCAGGCCAATCCTGAAGCTGTTGCTCAACTGTGGCGCGAGCTTTCCCAAGACCGACAAAGGCTCGCAGCAGGCAAAAGTGGTCGTGAGTGGGTAAGTGAGCATGCGGACTATGCACATCTTGCCCTTCAATATATGCAGGAGATCGCAAAAGTAGCAGCCAAGACTACGCAGGCTTCAGAACGGCGGGAATCCACATGATTCGCGTCATGACCAACTTCAAGTTGGCAGCAAGCACCGTTGTTGAACACCTGACGGAGGCACCCTTCATGCTGGTGCTTTTGATACTTAGGCGGCTGCCTTCATCCGTGGTTGGGCCCGCTGCCACCATGGTCACAAAAGAAGCACCAAGATCGTCCAAACCGCTATTTTTGCTCGCAAGCCTCGCTGCTGGTGACATTGGCGGATTGGTGAAGCGGTTCGAAAGCACTTCGGCTCAGAGAATCACAGCCGGCCAAGCTCGGAGGGCAAGCGAAATTGCACTTGCCGCGGGACAGCTTGAATGGGCGGACATCTTCTTGCGTCAAGCCGAGGGCGCACGTCAACGTCCTGCGACTTCGGCGCGACGCAAGTGGTACGACGGCGACATGTCCGGGGCTGTAGAGGCTTTGACAGGTCAGCCCGCAGGTATGGCCAGGCAGCGAGCACGACTCGAATCAGAGCTCAAAGTCTTCAGGGGATGGCGCCCCGTATTGCCGAGAATCAGCTTCGAGCCAAAGCCTCGGCGCGTCATGCACCTCTTGACGAATTCCGTACCCCATACGGCCAGTGGTTATGCTCGGCGGACCCATTCGATCCTCACGTCGCAACAAGACTCCGGTTGGGAGACGTTAGCCGTCACCCGTCTGGGCTATCCGGTACAGATCGGTGCACTCACGGCGCGGAAGGATGACGTGGTGGATGGAGTCCACTACACTCGCTTACTTCCAAGCCACATGGCCAAGTCCATGGATGGTCGCTTACAGCAGCAGGCCGATGAACTTCTCAAAGTAGCCCGGAGTTTCAAGCCTTCCGTTCTTCATACGACTACTCACTTTGTCAACGGCGTGGTTGCACGCGAAGTAGCAAACGCTTTGGACTTACCCTGGGTTTACGAGGTTCGTGGGCAGCTTGCCGACACTTGGGCATCAACCCGCGGCGACGATGCACGGCGCAGCGAGCGCTATCAGTTGTTTATGGAGCGCGAGGCCGACGTCATGCGCAGCGCTGACTTGGTGGTAACTCTGGGTGAGGCCATGAAGAGCAATATCGTTGCGTCGGGAGTCCCGGCCAACAAGGTGCTCATCTGCCCCAACGCAGTGGGTGGGTCCTACTTGAGGGAACCCCTGGAGCATAGAGCGGCCCGTCTTGCCTTGGGACTGGATCCGGCGGGGCTTTATGTAGGAACCGTCAGCAGTCTTGTGGATTACGAGGGCATCGATGATCTCGTCTCAGCATTTGCGCTGCTTGCACCTCGGCTGTCAAAGTTGAAGTTGCTCGTCGTTGGAGATGGGGCGGCTGCTCCTGCTCTTCAGGATCAGGTCCGGCGACTCGGTTTATCGGAACGAACTCATTTCGCAGGACGGGTGCCGGCCGCCCAAGCGCATCTCTTCCACCAAGCTCTGGATGTATTCGTCGTGCCTCGGAAGGATCTCGCCGTAACGAGGGCGGTCACGCCGTTGAAGCCGGTCGAGGCCTTGGCCTCGGGGAGACCTGTGGTGTCAAGTGATCTTGATGCCTTACGGGAGATCGTGCATGACGGGGTAAACGGCCGCTTGGTGACAGCGCAGAAGCCTGACGCTTTGGCTGATGCACTGTTCGAATTGCTCGACGACGAAGGTCTGCGACTCCGTTTGGGGGCTGCCGGCCGTCAGGAAGTCCTGGCCACGCGGACATGGAAAGCAAACGCAGATCTATATGGCAAGGCTTACGAAACATTGAGGGGCAACTGATGTCAGCGGACAGGTTGGCAACGCGTGCAGCGCTTTCGTGTACCTACGACGGCGTTCTGGTTCAGTTGGGTTGGGCTTGCGACACAGTGTTTTCGAATCGATCAAGGAGACCCATTTAGTGTCGGCAAAGAAAGCTAAGCTTCCACCGCCGGCGGCAATACAGCCGTTGTCGGTGGATATCAGGAAGCTCTCCCGGGTCGGGTCCCGTCCGGGGTTTCTGGATTATCTGGTCCAGCTCTGGGATTACCGCCAGTTTATTTTCTACGACGCCCGGGCTCGGGTTCAGAGTGGAACGCGGAAAGACCGGCTAGGTAGCGCGTGGCTTCTGCTGAACCCCGTCTTCAATGGGTTGACCTACTACTTCGTGTTCGGCCTGCTGCTGCAGACCAGCCATGGCATCGATAATTTTGTCGGTTATCTGGTTGTTGGAGTCTTCCTTTTCCAGTTCAGCTCAGGCGCGATCACGTCAGGTGCGCGATCGATTCGCAACGGTAAATCTGTTGTGCAAGCATTCAATTTTCCACGGGCAGCACTGCCTTTGGGTGCCAACATGCGTGAGATGCTGTCAGCTGTTCCCTTGATTTTGGGCATGCTCCTCCTCATAGTTCTGGTGCCGCCCGCCGAGAAAGTCAGCCTGTTGTGGCTTCTGACCATTCCAGCCGTGATTCTCCAGGGGATCTTTAATCTCGGAATCGGACTGATACTTGCACGAGTCATCTCGAAGGTTCACGACATCACCCATCTACTTCCCTTCGTTATCCGTGCCTGGATGTACGGTTCGGCTGTCTTCTACTCCTACGAACGGTTCGTGTCCGATCCGACGATTCTCGCCGTGATGAAGTTCAATCCGCTCTTCAACGTCATTGATATCGTTCGCAGCAGCGTCCTTTACGATCGTGTGCCGTCTTGGGAGTCATGGGCAACTCTGGGAGTCGTCGCGCTGGGGGCACTCTTGGTTGGCTTCGTATTCTTCTGGCAAGGGGAGGAGACTTATGGGCGCGATTGATTCAACTGCATTTTTGGATGGTCCTCCCTGCGTAGTCATAGACAAGGTCCGGATGACCTATCGGGTGCCATCTTCTGACGGACGCAGCACGTCCAGCCGACGGGGAATCAGGGGAAGAATTACAAGCCTGCTGGAGCGGCCGAACTTGGTCACTGTTTCTGCGCTCAAAGAGATCTCTTTGGTCGTGGAAAGGGGCGAGTCTGTCGGCATCATCGGCCGTAATGGTTCTGGAAAAAGCACAATGATGAAGTTGATCAGCGGCCAGGTGGCGCCGACCCACGGTGCTGTTTACGCTTCAAGCACCCCCGTTCTCCTTGGCGTCAATGCCGCACTGGTCCCTGAACTTTCCGGCGATCAAAACGTTGTTCTGGGCTGCCTCGCTATGGGTATGACCAGGGAGCAGATCGATGCTCGTTTCGACAGTATCGTCGAAGTCTCAGGTCTGGATTCCGCCATCTTCCTTCCGATGAAAACGTACTCCTCGGGCATGGCGTCCCGATTACGCTTTGCCATTGCAGCATCTGTCAATCCGGAAATCCTCCTGGTCGATGAGGCGCTGAATACTGGAGACGCGCAGTTCAACAACCGGAGTAAAGCACGCATGGATGAGCTGCGGGCCCAAGCGGGTTGCGTCTTCATCGTCAGTCATGGCCTGGACACCATCCGGGACATGTGCAGCAGGGTGATCTGGCTTGATAAGGGCGAACTCATCATGGACGGGCCTGCTGAAGACGTGACAGCTACTTACAAAGACTTCTCATCCAACCTTTCCCGTGGGAACAACCTCACAGCCGCAGGTATCAAGGATGAAGCCCGCGCAAACCTTGTCGCTACACGTGTGCTCGAGCGAGCCAGCGGGCGTCGGATGGAAGGACGCTGACATGCTAGTAATCGAGGACATTCGCAAAGCTGCCTGGCATTACCGACAGGGAGGACTGAACCAGCTCTTGGAGTGGCGCAGGAGACAAAAAGTCGAGAAGCGAATTAACAGTCCACGAGGCAAACGAAAGACGCGACCTGGTTCTTCTGGTTCGGGGCCTGCTAATCTTGCAGCCTTTGGGCCCTATCGCGTACCTGATCGTGATCCGCGACGCCAGGATCTTAGAGTCGGCGTGATTCTGGATGATTTTTCAAGTGCTGCTTACTCCTTTGAATGGAACTTGTTGCACCTTCGCAAAGACTCGTGGCAGGAGCAGTTGGCGGAAACGTCCATCGATTTCCTGTTCGTAGAGTCTGCCTGGAGCGGCAACCAAGGCTCTTGGAAGTACCAGCTCATGGGCACATCCGGACCAAAGCCGGAGTTCTTGGAATTGATGGCGTGGTGCCGGGCGCGGCAGATTCCTACAGTCTTTTGGAATAAGGAGGATCCACCTCACTACGAGGACTTCCTCCCTGCAGCTCGTGAGTTCGACATGGTCTTCACGAGTGATTCAGACCGTATTCCGTCCTATCAAAGGGACTTGGGCCATGACCGCATAGCTCCGCTGCCGTTTGCTGCGCAGCCTGCAATCCATAATCCGGTTCGCATTGGAGAGGGTCGCCATTCAAGAGGAGTGGCCTTCGCCGGAATGTACTTTGCTCATAAGTACCCTGAACGCCGGCAGCAGATGGATCTACTCCTCAGTGCGGCAAGGGACGCGTCGTCTAAGTCAGGGCCAAGGTTGGACATATTTTCGCGCCAACTAGGTGGCGATTCCAGCTACCAGTTTCCAGTACCGTTCAACGAGAACGTAGTTGGTAGCCTGGACTACGCAAAAATGCTCACTGCGTACAGGGCGTACAAGGTATTTCTCAATGTTAATTCCGTGGTCGGTTCTCCCAGCATGTGCGCGCGAAGGATTTTTGAGATCACCGCTTCGGGGACACCGATAGTCTCAACGCCGAGCGCGGCTATCGGTCACTTCTTTGAGCCAGATGAGGTTTTTGTAGCGGGGTCACAAGAGCAGGGTGAACATCAGATCAGAATGTTGGCCCGCAGCCCCGAACTCAATGATCGAGTGGTTCATAGGGGCCAACGACGAATCTGGAGCGAGCACACGTATGCCCACCGCGCGGAAACGATAATCGCAGCTGTTCTCCCGGAGCGTGTGCGTCGTGTTGCTCTGCCAACAGTCAGTGCTCTCGTGCCGACCATTCGACCACATCAGCTGGAGCATGTGTTCGCGACTATCGGTAGTCAATCGGACGTTGATGTTGAGTTGGTCCTTCTAACGCACGGATTCGAAGTACCCATGGACCATGTCGAGGATTTGGCCGCAAAGCACGGGGTTCAGCGCTTCAAGCTTCTGACTGCGTCCAGAGACTTGACGCTGGGTGAATGCCTGAACCAGTGTGTCGCCGCGTCTTCGAGTGAAGTTCTCACAAAGATGGATGACGACGACTACTATGGTCCGCAATATCTTGTGGACCTCCTGCATGCACTTGATTACTCGAAGGCAGACGTGGTGGGTAAGCAAGCGCACTACATGCACTTCGTGTCGACAAAGGCGACGGCGCTCCGTATCGCCCATATGGAACATCGTCTAACCCGCTTTGTGGTTGGACCGACTATCACGGCACGACGTGAAGTCTTTGAATCCAATCCTTTTGAAGCTGTTAATCGTGGAGAAGATACAGGCTTCCTAAAAGCCGTCACCACGGCGGGTGGCTTCATCTATTCTGCCGACAGATTCAACTTCTGCCAGATCCGGCAGGGCGACGGTCATACTTGGGATGTCTCAGATGAAGAACTGGCCGCGTCCGGCGAAATCACGTTCTTTGGAGATCCCAAAGAACACATCACTGTTTAACTAAAAAGGGGAAGTAAATGACGAACATCAAAACAGTAGCCGTTGTTGGCCTTGGATATATCGGGCTTCCGACTGCCGCTATCCTCGCGACCAACGGGATCAACGTCGTAGGCATCGACGTGAACCAAAACACGGTTGATGCAGTAAATCGAGGCGAGGTCCCGTTCGTGGAACCCGATCTGGGTGTCCACGTGGCCGGTGCTGTGAGCCAAGGACACCTCAAGGCGACAACGGAAACTCCGTCTGCCGAGGCATACATCGTGGCTGTACCCACACCGTTCCGCGACGACCACTCTGCAGACTTGAGCTACATTGAGGCAGCTGCCCGCGGAATCGCGCCTCAGCTCAAAGGCGACGAACTCGTTATTCTCGAATCCACTTCACCCCCACGCGCCACGCGGCACATGGCCGATTACATACTCGCTTTGAGGCCTGACCTCTCGCTTGACGGTGCCAATGGTGCGCCGGTTATTCATTTTGCTCATTGCCCTGAGCGAGTTCTGCCCGGCCGCGTAATGATCGAACTCGTCACCAATGACCGCATTGTGGGTGGCATTACGCCCGCAGCCGCGGAACTGGCAAAAGACCTCTACGCAGTGTTCTGCCAAGGGGAGATTCTGGTCACGGATGATGTGACGGCTGAAATGGCGAAGCTCGTTGAGAACTCGTACCGCGATGTGAACATTGCTTTCGCAAATGAACTCTCCATCATCAGCGACAAGCTGGGTATCGACGTGTGGGAATTGATCCGGTTGGCCAACCACCACCCGAGGGTTAACATCCTGCAGCCAGGTCCCGGTGTTGGGGGTCACTGCATCGCTGTGGACCCGTGGTTCATTGTGGCCGCCGCTCCGGAGGAAGCTCAACTCATCCGCCAGGCCCGCATTACCAACGACTCCAAGCCGGAATGGGTCGTGGTGAAGGCGCGCAAGGCTGCTGAGGCAGTCGGAGCCGCACCCGTCATCGCCACACTCGGTCTGGCATTCAAGGCGAACATCGATGACCTGCGCGAGTCACCGTCCATTGGCATCACAGCTGAACTGGCTGAGCAGCTTCCGACGGCAAGTCTCCTGGTCGTGGAGCCGCACGTCGAAGCACTTCCCGCTGCCCTTCGGGACCGCTCCAATGTGGAGCTTGTGAGCACGGAAGAAGCCATCTCCAAAGCTGATGTCATTGTGGTTTTGGTGGACCACGACGAATTCAAGTCCATTTCCCCGGCAGCATATGCAGGCAAGACAGTCATTGACTCCCGCGGCATCTGGGGACCGGATGCCAACGCCGAAGTGACTGCCACCGTGGCCCACGCCGTCAACTAACGGCATTTCGGTTACCACAGAGGAGGATCCACTACTTCATGGACCGCAACAAAGGGGACGTCGAGCATATTCGGCAGGGCATTAGCCGTGCGGCGCTTGCCCACAATGTCCAGATCGAAAAACTCCAGGCTGAATTGCGCGACGCATACCAGCGGGAAGTGGATATGGCCTCTGTGGTAGCCGAAAGGCGGAAGTTCAGCCAGGAACTGTTCACGACCCGCCTTAAACTGGACATGTACCGTGAAAAGTATGCTGCCAGCCAGAGGGAACTGGCCGAGCGCGACAAGAAACTAGCAGCATTGTCCAATTCGGCGCTCGGTGCGCTGCAACTGAAGTACTGGCGTCTACGCAGGCGCCAAGGACGGGGGAAAGCCTGATGGGCGACGCGGAGAACCGCCTCTGGCGGTCTAAGAAGCGTTTGGAAGAACTCGAATACTGCCAAGCTGCCTCGGACTCACGGCAGGGTTATTACACCTCAAAGTACTATGTGGACTCAGTACTCGCCGGCGAGCCTGTTTTGCCGTCGAACACAAAACGGAAGTACCTGGCCCGGCGGAATGCGTCACACATCGAGGGCTACATTGAGGATCTTCGTCCTATCCTGCAGGATATTCCCGAAACCTTGGGTTCGAGAAGCCTCAGGGCCCATCCCGTTGACGTCGCCATTATTGCCGACGAGTTTCTTTACAAGAGCTTCGACTCAACCGCCCGCCTGAGCTACGTCACACCGGCAAATTTTCAGGACGTAGCTGCTGATGCCGGGCTGTTGCTCATAGCGAGTACATGGCGTGGACTTGGCGGTGAATGGAAAGGGCTTGCAACCCCGGAGTCAAAGAAGAGGAAATTTCTTCTTGAAGAAGTGGTCCCATACTTCAGAGCCAAAGGGACGCCGGTTGCCTTCTATTCCAAAGAGGATCCCCCCAACTACAGCCAATTCCTTAGCATTGCCAGGGCTGCCGACCATGTTTTCACTTGTGCTGCAGAAAGCGTCCCCGACTACACCCGGGATTGCCCGGATGCGGCATCCATTGGCGTGTTGAGCTTTGGGGTAAATCCCTATCATCACTCACCTGTGTACTCACGCAGGCATCGTCTCCCGGATGTGTTGTTCGCTGGCTCATGGCACACACAGCGTTATCCCGCACGCCGGTCGGGGGCGAAAGCCATCTTCGACGGCGTCCTCGAATCGTCACGGAACCTCGTGATCATTGACCGCAATTGGTCGCTGGAAAACAGCCGCTACTTTTTTCCGGAGGAATACCTCCAGCATGTGGTACCCACTGTCGAACATGATCTGCTGATGAAGCTCCAGCGGATATCCGACTTCAATATCAATCTGAACTCCGTTATATCCAGTGCTTCGATGTACGCTAACCGGGTTGTTGAACTTCAGGCCATGGGGTCGATGGTGCTGTCGAACTACAACGTGGGCGTCAATAATAGGTTCCCTAACGTGCTGACGGCGCAGACTACGTCTGATGTCCGTGATGTTTTGGATGGAATGTCCCAGGTCAACCTCTACGAGGTCCAAATGGAAGGCCTCAGGAGGGCCTACACGGACCACCTTGCCCACGATCGCATGGCAGAGATATTGCAGGCTGCAGGCCTGTCAGCGGGGGCTCCATCGGCGAGGGTGTGTGCAGTCATGGAGGCACCCTCCGACGAACTTCAGCGCGCTGTACAGGAGCAGACTGTCAGGGGAGTCGAAACCGTGAGCCCGGAACAGTTGCGCCGACGTTACAAAGAGTTCGACATCGCCGTACCCATTTCGGATCGGTTCAGATACGCTCCCACATACGTTGAGGATCTGGTCAACGCGTTCAAGTATGCTGATGTTGATTTCGTCACGAAGTCGCTGCCGAATGCCGGTACGGACACGGGCCCCATGCCCGAGCATGAGTCCTTTTCCACCTTGCCTGAACCTTCCGCGGGTGCCCTCTGGCTCGACTCTGCTGCCGGTGAAGCGTATCGCCAAGGTGGTCGCGTTCAAGGCAATGGCTACGTACTGGATCCTCTCGGTATCGGCATGCGTACAGAGTCCTTGTCACTAGTGGAGTCAGCCCAGGCACCCTTCGAAGCACTTCTTTCCGTCATAGTGCCTGTTCATAACAACGGCTCCTTCCTTCTAAATAAGTGCATCAGGTCCCTCGAACGCTCGTCACTTTTTGCCCAGATGGAGATCATCCTGGTCGACGATGGCTCTACGGATCTGCGCACTCATCAAATACTTGACGAACTGGCGGAGCGGTACAGCCAGGTTACTGTTTTCAAGTTCGGGGGCACTGGCTCGGGTAGCGCGTCCAGGCCACGAAATAAGGGGCTGGAACTCGCAACAGCACCTTGGGTGACTTATTTGGATCCTGACAACGAAGCAATCAACGACGGTTATGCAAAGTTGGTGCAGCTCGCTGTTGATGAGTCCTTGGACATGGCCTTGGGTGACATGCTGAGATACTCGGACGGAATAAAAACTTTCCATAACTCTCGAAAACTTGGCCGCAATTTGGACAGCTCGCCCGTGGACGGTGACGATGTTCCGGACAGTCTTCTCAGTCGCCTGGACTTCTATCCGATGAGCATCCAGGCTGCTGTGCTCAATTCCTCGTGGTTGAAGAATCTTCATCTTGAGCAGCCTGTTGGAGCGCTTGGACAGGATTCGTTCTTCTTCCAGCAGTTGGTACATTACGCCCGTAGGATCGACGTCCTCGAAGTGCCGATCCACATCTACTACGGTGCGGTGGAGAACTCCGTGGTGAATACCCTCGGTCCACGGTTCTACCAAAAGTATTTTCCCTTGGAGAAGGCTCGCGCCGCCTGGCTTGAAGAAGTCGGACTGATGCCGGAGTACAAAGCGGGACGTGCCCAGACTTTCATGAAGCACTGGTTTATCCATAAACTCAAGCGCGTACCCGAGGCCGACGTTGCCGAATGCGTTGAGTTGATCCAGCAGTTGGGGGAGATTTACGCACCCATAACCTGGGAAGATCCTGAGGTATTGGCGATTATGGAAGGCGACACTACGGCGCTCCACCCTGCCTAAGCGGCTGTCGCGGTTCGCGGCGAACGTTTTCGGCCTGGGGACATCCCGGCGGCAGTTCGCTGTAGGACAAGCGTTTGGTAGTTCCGGGCGTTTGGTGCTTCCTCTTCCGGTCCTGGTGCTGTGCTTGATCGCGGTATGGCGCCCAAGCCTGTTCGTTTCCGGTCTAGAGGCGTGTTCGACCAGAACCTGCAGGCCGTCCTCCGTATCGGTAAGTGATCCGGTGGCCAAGAGCTCCCGAAGCTGCTCTTCGACCAACCAGGCGGCTTGTAGTTTCCCGGTGGCATCGCCAGTGGTGCGCGTTGCCCGGGTCCAGTCTGAGAGTGTGCCGTTGGCGTGCCCGAGCAGTCTCCGGTTGGCCCAAACTGCGCCGATTGAGCGTCACCCCCAGAGCCTTACGGAAAGCAGGTGAGTGTGGCGCGGGACCTGGTTTCACAGCACAGGACGGGGACCGGACTCGGCAGCGGCTTAGGCCATGAGGCGTGGCTGCCCAAAGGCGAGGACCTAAGAACCGATGACACGGTGGTCAGGCGAAGTGAGAATCGAGGTGGCAGGATCGTGGCGCCGGGAAGTCGGCATGATCGGCGCTCCTAGCTCCTGACTCTTGTTGAATGCGTAGAGATCATTTGACACAGGAGGGAGTCCGTCTCACAGGGAACCTTGCAAAGCCGCCCTAAGGGCGGCGACACAAATGCCCCCACGCGCTCTAATGATGGGGGCATCTGTGTCGGTTGTGGCTACTTGTGTTTGTGCATGTCGAAGCGCTCCAACATCAAGCGTTCATCTTGGTATGCCGGGTGTTCAGCCCAAAGAGACGGAGCATGCCGCCATTTATCGAGGTAATAACCCAGAATCTCGCTGCCAGACTGCTCCACGATCTTGGTGAGCGTATCAATGTGAATGAAGTGGTAGACGTTGAACTGTCGCCCAGTGAGCTTCTTGGAAAAATTGGTGGGGTGTGCAACCATCTCCGCAGCAATCCAGGGCACCGCAATCTCAAGAAGGTTTTCGCCGGGTAGGAGATCGAACTCTTGAAGGTGCTTCTGACCGGTCACCTTCGGCACGCTCCCGAACGGGTTGTACGTCGTCTCGCCAATAGCCACTTTGACTTGCCCTGCACGTTCGGCCGTGACCTTCAGCAATAGCCTGTTGGGCGAAGGCCACGAGAACCTACTCAAACGAACCTTGACGCGCCCCAACTTACCGTCGCGAATGGCCAAGGGGCCGGCCTTGAGAGCTTCCCCCGCTTGGTCGCCGTCGACGTTCGCAGCAAAGACGCCGGCTGATGGGACAACCACTTGGCAGTCCGTCACTTCCAGGTCGGAGCCCGCAGCCGTGAGCTGGAACGTGGCGTCGCCTTCGAGTTTGTAACGGGAGTTGGCGAGCTCAGGGACGTCGTAGAGGCCAATGACGCTTTCCATGCCCTTAACGGATTTGTGGAAGACTTCCCAATCGCCCTCATCGTTCGTGGCCCGCGCCACGTCCAACAGGATGCACGTCGCAGTGGTCCATCCGTTCAGTGTGCAGTTCGGGAAGGTCGCCGGGTACTCTTCGATAATCAGTCCACCGTCGCTGGTGTAGCGCGCCACGCCGCCGTCCTCTACAGGGATGGTCAAGCTGGTCAGAACAGCCTTCAGTGGTCCGCGGAACCGATCTGTACCCGGGTAGGCGAGGAGCTTACTGAGGACGTCTACGTAACGGGACTGCGTGAGGCCGCTGTACCAGGTGCCCTTCTTGCTGGAGACCTTGGCCCGTTCCTCGTCATAATTAAATACCAAGCCGTCGTGCAAGGGCTCCATCATGGCTACAGAGATGTCAGCGACCCGAATGGCAGCTTCGAGGAAAATGGGATCCTCGGTGAGTCCATACTGGATCAGGTAGTCAGTGATGACGTAAGGGCCATAGATGGGGTGCGCCATGAGCACACCATCAGTCCGGCGACCAGGGTATCCGTTGGGCAGAAATTCTATGCGGTAGTAATCCCAGATGGCTTTGCGTTCCATGCGGAGCGCCGGCAAACCAACCTCGTATTCATTGGTCACATAGTCGGTAGATGAGCCCATAAGTTCCCCAGTTGTTAGGTCGATGTTACCAAGGACCAACGTTACCGGCTGGAACAGACCTGCCCCTTGTTCCGTCGGGAATCACCCGTCACAATACGGTCTTCTGATGCTAACGGCGCCTGATAAACCAAGCATTGACTTAGCACACCGCCATGGCTCTACCCGCGTATGAGGGTCCTTGAATGGCTGGATATCCCACGCCTGGCATGGAGGGGCGGTTTGAAGCCAGAGAGTCGTAGGGGCTGTCTCTCTCATGGCGCTACTGAGTGCCACTCACGAGCCAAGAGCGCCCATTTGTCTCACTCAAAGGCGGTTCTGCTGCTCGCCTAGTCATCGTTGTCGAAGCTAAATCTGGTCCTGAACACGTGGTGGCGGGTTTTCCTGGCTTCCAAACAGATTGACCAAACGCCCTCGCGGGTTCCGTCCTCGACTGATCGCCAGCCCCGGAGAGGGTTGTCGGATTCACGTACTGGGCCTTGGACCGAAGTGCCCGGTTCCGTCCTCAACGTCAGATGCCACTCTCCACCGGCTGGAGACCAAGAAAGCCCGGCAGCAGGGGAGGCATTTAATGTCAATGCCCCAGAGAGATTGAACCAAACCTGGTAATCCCGCTTGACGGCATCCGTGGATTGAACATCATCTGTGACGGTGAGACCAATGCCGGGCTTCAACTCAACCTTCCGACGGTGGGTCCATCCTCCGTGGTCCATACGGCCGTTCAGGACGAACACGTCGCCCACCTGCTCACACAGCCCAAGACCAGAGCCTTGAGGGGTTCGACGCCGGTCGTGGTTCCTTCCGTTGGCGGTCACCGTATTATGAGCCATCGTAGATTCGACGAACCGACGGAAGGGATCGGCATAGTAGAAGCCGTCCGCGCGAAGGGGCGAATCGACGGGCAATTGTGCACCGTACCCGTAACGGCCGCCTTCGACCAATATCTCCTGCCCCCGGTCATACCAGACGAAATTGAGATCGTCCGCGTGTTTGTGCGCTCTGCCGTGGAAGGCCGCTGTAAAAGCGAGGTAAGACGAAGTTGACTGTCCTGCTTCTCCTTGTGGCTGGGGTGAACGGACAAAGGCGTAGCCAGAGTCCGGAAATACTCCCAGTTCTGTTGGGCACGCCTGACCGAATGAACCTCCCGACATCAGAAAGTTGGTTTCAGGGCTCAGAGTCAGCGGATGACTACCGTCTATCATTTTGACGTACGGAGTATCCCCCAACGGGACCAGCGAACCATTGGGCTGGATCATCCAGCCCAGCAAGTCCGCGGCCTTGCGGAGGCGGCCCGTCAGTTCGGAATCTTCGATGAGGCCGTTGTCCACCGCAATCTGGAAAGATTGCATCAGCATCCGATGGTATTCGGGGGAGTGCTCGCTGTGGCCGCCGTCCGGAAGAAACTGTGTTCGGATCATGACAGCCAGCCGTCTGCGGCCCTCCTCAGCCAGCCCGCTCAACTCTGGCACAGCTTCAAGAGCTGCGCCCAGTACTGTCTGACCGATGGCCACAAAATAGCCATGGTTAGTGCGTGGATTGAACGAGCTTTCGAGAGCGAATTCAAGCCTGTGCCTGTCTACAGCACTGAGCAGGGACCGCAGTTCCTGGATAGTTATGCCGTTTTTTGCCCCCAGATAAATGAGGCCAGCGAGGCGAAGGGCGCGCTGGCCGAGAGCCATGTTGTACCAGACGATCGCATTGTCTGTCTCCTGGCCAGAATACCTCTCCGACCAGGAGACTGCACGATCCAAGCACCATTGAAGGTAGGTCTTTTCGCCAGTACGGATAAACTCCTGGATTGGCCTGTCCATGAATTTCCAGCCGTGAAGCTGGGAACCCCAGCTTCTGTCGTCCGCGCAGAGACTATCCCAGGCGAGTGGCAGCGAAAGATCCAGGCGATCGTAGTCTCCGGCCTTCCAGCCGTTGTTAATGACATCCGAATCGGAATCACTGATTAGGCTGTCGAACCAAACTGCGTCCGAAAGATCGGGGCGGTGACTTGAAGCGACCCATTCCCGAAGCGCTTCAATATCAGCGTCCGTTAATTGCTGGAACAGCAATTCAGACGCGGATTGCATTCGCCGCCAGATTCGCATACTGGTTGTTATAGACAGCCGCGTTGGCTTCCCATGAGCGACTTTCACGTACCCAAGCCGCGCCGGCTGCCGCCATCTTGCTCCTCGTCTCAGGGCTTGAAACAAGGTCGGATAGAACGTCCGCGAGTGAGTCACTGTTTCCGGCCTGGAACAGAGCAGCCGAGCCGCTTGCCTCTGCAATTTCCTTGAGCGCGTCGACGTCAGACATAACAATCGTTCGTCCCGTTGCGAAGGCTTCAAAGGGTTTCAGCGGCGTGACGAGCTGGCATACAGCTGCTGCCGTGCGTGGGACAACGAAAATGTCGATGAGCCCGTAATAGCCCAGGATGTCCTCGTGGGGTACGCGCCCCGTGAAGAGAGCGTCGTGAAGTCCGAGCGACGCAGCTGTGGCCTTAAGGGAGTCCAGGACTGGTCCATCGCCTACCACCAGGAGCCGGACAGGAACGCTCAGGCGTTCACGCAACTGTCGGAACGCATCGATAAGTACCGGTACGCCCTCATATTCGACCAGGGATGAAATGTACCCGATGACGATCTCGTCGCCCTGTATGCCTAACCTGCCAGCCAACTCGGCGTTTCGCGTTTGAACCGGGAACTGGTCGCCGCTGACAGCGTTCGGCACTACAGAGGTCTTCTCCTCCGGGCACCCCTCGGCCGTAATTCGGCGTTTCATGACCTCTGCGAGGGTGAACACATGGTCCGCTGCTTCCCTGCAATCACGCTCGCGTTCCCGGCGCCATGCATAGGTGTCAGGGACGCCCCAGCGACTACTGAATGCCTCGATGTCTTCGATACCGCTGGCTTGGGCCATTCGGGAAAGCCAGGATTCTTCCCAGAAGCCACGGCTTTCGTAAATCACAGGAATCTCGAAGTAGTCACCAACAGCCCTTGCGGAGAGGGCATTGAAGAAGTCAGAGTGGGCATGGAGGACAGCAGGACGTACCTCTGCAACCACTCTCGCGAGTTCCTCGACGTTGGCGCTCAGCCAGGTAGTCAGGGGAGTGTTCAGTCGGATGGGTCCCGTCGGGAGATGGTAGGTGACACCGTCAACGTCCATCTGCGCGGCTGCGTCGGCGTTCACCGCATCGCCTACCTGATTGCACACGTGTACTTCCAACCCGGACTGGATCTGGGCTAAGGCCGTATAGTGCGTACGTAGCGTATATCCCGATTGTGTAGTCGGGAGAACTTTGCCCACTACGTGCAGAATGCAGTTGGGCTTGGGAGTGAAGTGCTCGTATGGTCCTTGGGGCTCAGGCTTGAAGGCACCGGAGAAGATTTTGACTTCTTCATCGCGTAAAGCGACTGCACTGGCCAATTTCTCGTTGTGTTTCCGGCTAAGTACTACCCGAAGGACGTGCTGGCTTTTGGCTGTGTATCCGAGCTTGCGCAGCTCACTCGCCAGGCCACGCAATGACGTCATATTGATCTTTTCAAAGATCGAATGGGCTTCGAGCATCTCGTAGACCGCCAAGGGCTTGGCATTGAACTGCGTCTCAGCAAGTTTTTTGACCTCGGAACCGGAGAAAGAGTGCCAGTTCCTACCGTCAAGCGCCACAAGATCGAACTGCCGTTCTAGATATCGCTCCTCGGCCTCTCGGGCCTTGTCTGCGTGTTCGGACTTAAGGTCCTCGACGAGCTGCAGCAAGCGCCCGTGCTCGGCCTCAAGCTCAGGCGCGGGCACGGGGAGTGTCCTAGTTGCGTTTCGGACCTCATCTGACAACTGTGCTGTGGAGGCGTTGTGGGCCTTCTTCAGGTCGCTTAGCTGTGCTGTGGAGGCGTTGTGGGCTTCCTGCAGGTCGGCTAGCTGTGCTGTGGAGGCGCTCTGGGTTTCTCCCAGATCCGTCAACTGCCGTTGCAGAGTTAGCAGGTACTTCTTAATTGAAGCCTGTGACTCGCGCTGCAAGCGGCGGTTCTCCTTCAGCCTCCCTATCAAGCCGGTGGTGGCTACGCTGAAGGCGACAATAGCTACCACAAACAAAGCGATGATGACCACCGCGCTTGCCGTCGAAGCCGCCTGCGGCAGGAGAGCCAGCAACGTCCCAAAGAAAATGAAGGCAAACCCCGCAACCGCGGAAAGGCCAATGGTCCTGTCAGAACTGAGTCTTCTGTTAATATGCAACGTGTTTCCTAAGTCAACGAAATCTGGTCGGTGCAAAAGTGCTGCATCAGTTGATTAATGAACTGGCACTTGTCGGAAAGTGCTGCAAAGCGGCGGAGCGGTAATGGGCATAAAGCTCGGCTTTAGCGGCCACATGCCCAGGGCCCCAATCAACATCAACGAATTCGATCCGATCTTTGTGGTTGCTGTGTTCGGACTCCAGCATTGAACGGAACGGGTTACGGTGTTTTGTGACGTGGTGGGTATCGCCTGTGTTCTGGACGTAGAGGATACGGGGGAGGTCTTCCAGCATCGCATACGTTTCGACCACGGACGTGGAAAGCCTGAAGGCGCGTGCTTCTTCCACATCGACATCAGACTTCAAACAGGTGGATAGAGCCACATCTGCGCTTGTCCGGAAGTATTCCTTTACATCGGTTTGGGGGTTGAAGACCAGTGCCACGGAGTCGGGGAGGTAGGAGGCAACTTGAAGGGCAGTGAATCCGCCGCCCGAGCTGCCCGACAGAAGAATACGCGTAGCATTCGTTTCGAGCTGAAGCTTGCGGATGCACTCGGCCATGAACCGATGGACATTGATGCTGCCGTCTCCGAGGTACCAAGAGAGGGTCATGTTCTTATTGAGGTCCAGTGATGGATCCTGGAAGACGGCATGGTTTCCCCCTTCCATGAGCTCGGAAGTCAGTCCCTGGAAGAAAGGCAACGTCGTCTTGGTTCTATTGATCGCGCCGTGGAACCTGACGGATAAGAGATCAGAGGGCCCATGTCCTACCGCGAAAGGCAGAACCAAGCCTCCCAAGTTGGCGGAGTAAATCTTGGACTTCTCGCCTTCCTCGAAACCGATCTCACTCGGAGAGCTGATGGTCTCGATCTTTCGGCCATAAGTCTTCGAACGAAGATCAACGCCGGCCCAGGCAATCAGCGGTTCCCGCATCACGCCCAGAGCGTTGCTGGTTAGCTCGATTTCCTCAGTGAGGTCGTTCCCTAGGAGATCCACGATGCCCGTACGCAGGCCTTGATCGTCGCTCGAGTCATCGTTGGCGTCGAGAAGAAGGTTGAGAAGAATGCTCAAAGCTTCCAGCCGCGCACTTCGGGTGTTGTCCTGTTGGGCGACCCATGCCTTCAAACTGCCCCAGTACCTCGTTGTGAACAGGCCGTCATCTGGTTTGGGCGCCGACCACAAGACACCTGCGGCGCGGCAAAGGTCCATGGTCTTAAGCCAGGCTGACCTCACGTCGTCCAATTCGGAGGAAATTGTTCCTTCCTCGCCGAGGGTGACCGAAACGCGATCCTCTTCCACGGTCAGGTTGAACTGGTAACGCCCGGAGAGCGCACTCAACGCTATTCGTCCGCCGGTGGCATCCATTTTCTTGACAGAGAAGCTGCCCGATTGTGGCGCGGCAATGATGGTGATGAACCGGAAGCGCCGTCCGCTCTGTGTCGCGGAGACAACCTGGGTCGGCAATTTCTCCATCCATTTCCTGGACATCCAGCCGTCGAAGGGTTCTTCTGAACCCTTCGCAATTGAGATGGCAGGCGCGTTGCCCTTCCAAAGGAGGAAGGAGGACGCACCATCGCGATCCAGTCGCAGGCCGCCCGGGATGTCCTCTACCGCGGTGTCCGTGTCAAGATGCCACCGCTGTCTGGCGGAGACCTCGTCGGCACTGAATACGTTGTCTACGACGAGTAAGAACTCGCCACCACGGCAGTAGACAACACGCCTCTTCAGTTCGACGCCCTTGTACCCGGAATCCGCGAAGGTGAAATCGTCAACTTCATCGCTGGTGAATGACCGGATAAGGGCCACTTCGGACTTGGGGTTGTATACCCTTTCCTCGACTTGTACTACGTTGTGTCCAAGCCGGGACAAGCAGTAGTCGCGCATGGCGTCTTTTTTGTACGCGTACTTGCCGGCGTCAACCAACCATGGATGGCCGTTTGAATGAAGGGTCAGCGAAGCGCCATCCTGGTGACCATGTACGCGGTTGGCCTTGCCGAAGGACAGGGAATAGAAGGTTTCCTTCTTGAAATCACGTTCGTGATCGCCCCAGCCGCTGCGCCCGAAGACATACCCCTTCTGATAAATCTTTGTGAGCTCGGCGGGCGGTTGTCCCGTAGAACCTTCCGACTTCACGTAATCCAATTCGGGGGACGACAACGCTCCCGGAGTAGTGGCTTCAGTATCACCAATCAGTTCGAAGGTGCCGTCGGGTTTAGTGGCATGGGCTAGCTCCAGGTAGGCGAGGTTCAGCCTCTCGGCTGAAGCGGGACGGGTCACGCCTTCCACATCCAGACGTTTGAATGCCTCTTCCCACCACACAAGGTTGTTTTTGTGGTAGCCGATGGCCCCTTCGACGTTTACGCCTTGTTCGTCATAGTTTTCCTCGAACAAGCTCGTGAGGCGCTGTCTTGCCAGTTCTGTCCATTCCGCGTTGCCCAGGGCCGAACCGATGACGAAAAGAGCCTGGTGCTGGTGCAGGGCATGATTTGAATGACCGAGATGCTTGGAGTCCGCCAGCCACAAACCGTGTGCATGGATGGACTCCGCCAGCCACTGATCGTCGCCCTCCTGAACCAGCGGGAGGCCAAACGTCAGGACCATGGCACGTAGCGCTTCCACCATGTCAGCCCATGCATAGCTGACAAAATTGCCCTGTTGGTCCTTCTCCTTCGGGTCCGACTGAGGATTGGCTTCAATCCACGACTTGCACGTTTGGAGCCAAAACTCCCGTGCTTCCCGGTCTCCAGCCATGGCTACCCTGCGGACCGGCTCCAACCAGCGCAGCATGTGAAGTTGCGCCCGCCAGTTCCGTTGCCCGAACGGATCTGCATTCCAGTCGATGCCGTCCTGGAAATTCCACGTCGGGTGTGGTCGCATGCTGAGCTTGCCGACGAGGAGCTCGTCAGCAAGAGCACGGTCCGTTGACCTCTTCCTGAACATCTCTCCGAACGTCTGGCGCCGAACGACGTCGAGATCTACTGTGTGGGTGGTCATGCGATTCCTTACGCCATAATCGGGCTATCTGCCCCTGAACGGCCACATTCGAGCACTATCTTAGGTGAGCGCCGCCAGGAGCAACTGTCACAAACAGAGCGGGGCAATGCGTAACGGCGGCCCGGAGGCAAGAGTGCCTACCCTCAACGGGAAGGCAGCTGCCCTGGCTGGACAGTCCAGCCAGGGCAGTTTCAAATTAGCTTACGAATTCCGGGATGCGTGAGCCAGTCCCGAGGAGCTGGGCCACAGCTGCAACTGTCCGCTCGGCAGCCTTTCCGTCACCGTAGGGGTTCACGGCGTTGGCCATTGCGTCGAATGCGTCCTGCTGATTGAGGAGGCGGTCAACTTCCTTGACGATCTTCTCTTCGTCAGTGCCGATAAGCGTCACGGTTCCGGCGTCAACTGCTTCCGGCCGCTCCGTGTTGTCGCGCATTACCAGAACCGGCTTACCGAGACTCGGCGCCTCTTCCTGGACTCCGCCGGAGTCTGTAAGAACGATGTGCGCCAAGGAGAGCATCCGGGTGAATTCGCCGTAAGCCAAGGGCTCAGTGACGATGACGTTCTCTTTGCCTTCCAGTGCGGGCAGAACCGCTTCGCGAACAACAGGGTTCTTATGGGCCGGCAACACAATCATCAGTTCCGGCTCTGCTTCGGCAATGCGAGCCAAAGCGCGTCCAACACCACGCATCGCATCGCCCTGGTTCTCGCGGCGGTGCGTTGTCACCAAGAGGATCCGGCGGCCGCTGGCAGCAAGCTCCTCCAACTGCGGATCCGAGAACGGGATGTGCTTGTCCACGGTGGTCAGGAGTGCATCAATGACTGAATTACCAGTGACGACGATGTCGCTTTCGGAAATCCCCTCGGCCAGCAGGTTACCGCGGCTGACACTGGTCGGGGCCAAGTGGAGGCTGGCGATCTGGCTCGTAATTTTGCGGTTTGCCTCTTCAGGGAACGGAGAGAACAGGTCACCGCTCCGGAGACCGGCCTCTACGTGCACCACCGGGATGCCATGGTAGAAAGCAGCGATGGCGCCGGCCGTGGAGGTGGTCGTGTCACCTTGGACAATGACTGCATCGGGTTTGTTGGCCGCAAACAGTTTGTCCAAGCCGTCAATCGTGCGGGTCATGATGGCAGACAACGATTGACGTTGCTGCAGGATGTTCAGATCGTGGTCCGGGACGATTCCAAACAACTCGTTGACTTGGTCCAGCATCTCGCGGTGCTGACCAGTGACGGTCACTACGCACTCGAAGTCCGCAGACTCTTGAAAGGCGGTAACGATCGGAGCCATTTTGATGGCTTCCGGACGGGTACCGAAAATTGGCATGACGATGGGCATGGATTCCCCCGAGAAAGGCAGTGGCTGACCAGCCGATGCTATCGCACCGCCCCTCGAGGTCCTTAATTACGTATGACGCAATATATTGCTTAGCGGCCAAACATCAAGGTCAGAGCCAGAATCGGAATACTCAGAGAGACAAGCGTCACAACTGCGAGGGCTACAAAGCGTTTGCGACGAAGACTGACGTCCTTGGACGGGGTCGAGGGAGGCTTCGGGGTCTTTCCCGCAGGCGCCTTTATCTCTGGCGGCGCCGAAGGTGAGGTTCGGTTGACCACTGCGGTCGGCCCGCGCCCTGCTGTCGCCTGACTGTGCTGATCTCCAGGCAGGAGCGAAGAAGGAACGTCACCCCTGAAACGACGCCGTCGCATGTGGCGCGGAGAAGGCGAAAGGGTAGCTGTTCGGGAAACAGGGTTCGTCACATCATCACTCCTCAAGTGCGTTGAAACGAGACAGGGTCATAATCAATTCTTGCATCTGGGAAGTCGAGTGACATATCCGACCGCTTGGACAGTGCCTCAGAATGGCATGCAAGGAGGTCTTAGTTAACACGACATAGCGACGGCGTCCGCCCACCATGGGGGGCGGACGCCGTCAGCATTGCGTCACCCCCGGTCAGAGTAGAGGGCGTCGTTCTTCACTCCCGAACCGTTAGTCACGTTGATGAAGTAGTTCTTGCCAGATCCCAGCGACGTACTGCCGAGTCTGGCCGTCACCGACTCAAGAAGCGGGTTGATGCCCAGTTGCTTCCCATACGTGGGGTTATAGCTGGTGGCTGCTACGGTCTTGTCGAACACCCTCCCGTACGCATCGGTCCATTTGACCTGTATTGTTCCCCCACTCAAGTTGTGACCTGTGACCAACACGTCACCATTCCCGTAAAAGATGGAGTCGGTAATCACGGGAGTCGTGCTGCTGGTTTTGAGCCGGTCCAGCATCGGGGCGTACGTCCCACTACATGTGAAGTACGGATCCCACATGAAGGAAATCACCTTTCCCGGGGTGTTGCCCAGCTGCTGGAGTTGTTTGTTAATTCTGGACTTTGTTGTCTGACCGCGCAGGCTGTTGTTGCAAGGATTCTGCGATGTAGCTGGCGCCATACCTTCCAAGTTCGCCCAAAGCTCCGCCCCGGTACCTTCAACCCCTTCAGCCAGAGCTACGAAGTAATCACGAGTTGGTGCCAAGTACTTACCGCCCCATGTTCCGCTGCCCACTATCGCGGCGGCATACTGATCCACACTGTTTCCGGATTCGCTTCCGAAGAATGAAGCGCCTTTGCCGGTGCCCATGCCATCTTGGACCGCGATCGCCAGATCAACGCCATTGGCGGTGTTGGCAATGTTTTCAACTGCTTGCCGTGCCTGATCAACTGTGACTCTGCCGGAGAAGGCGCTTCGTGAGTCGATATAGGGGCTGACAATTGCTGAGCGAGTTGGCTGGTACTGGGCGATCCTCGAGTTCTGGATTTCGTAAACCGTCAGGACCGCATCCCAGACGGCCCCATTGCTGAGCGGCATCTCCGTGTGGTGGTAGAAACCTGCCAAGCCTGGAACGTCGTTTACTTTCTCTTGATAGAGCAGGAATCGCGCAGTGAAAAGTGAAAACGTGGCTTGGTAGGAGAGATCGGGCAAGTACGTTATGTCGGTTCTCTTGACCGGCGAAGGCAGTCCAGCGTAGTACTTCATACCCAAGCTGGTGGCCGTCTTCCCCAGCGAAATGGAAATTGAAGACTGGCCACCCGTTATCACAACTACGTCATAGGTATTGGTGGATGAAGTGCAACCGCTTCCTTGAACGGGTAGCAACAGGATGGTGTATTTCGTGGTGCCATTGGTGACTGTTTTGTCACGCCCGCACAGCACGGCCGGCGATCCCCATGAGCTGTTGTCCGAATAGGTGAAGTAGCGATTCACGCTGACCCCGGAGGCAGCGGCCTTCGCACAGTTGACGCCTGATATTGTGCACCCAGCCGGGATGGTTGACAGCGTTGCAGGCTTGAGCAGCGAACCGAAGGTGATGACGGTGTCACCACCCACTGATTTAATGTCTGTCAGTTTCTTCAAATTGTTTGCGTCACTGGTGCTGCCATAGATGAAGTAACCGCTGATGGGATAAACAGGAGAAGTTGCAGCTTGTGCCGGGGACCCGTGAAGGATACCGAGCACCAGAACGACCGCTGCCATAAGGCCGGCTATAAGGTGACGGGACCTGCGGGGAGGAAAAGGTGTCGGCTCTGCTCTAAAAGTGGCCACGGAGGATCCTTGGGCTCGTAGGGTGAGACCTTGGACCTATGGCAAAAGGATGGCGCGCTGGATCCCGAAAACTCAATAGCTTGACCGGAACCTTCATGTAGCCAAAAAGTTTGCAAAACCTATGAAGTGCTTTGACTTCGAAGCCGACGGCGATCGATATGGCGTTACTAGTTTTGTCATACCGGCCAAGTCCGTGGAGCCGGCTCTAACTACTCGAGCACTCCGGTCGAATCCACGTATCCATCAAGCCGCCGCTTTCCACCACAAACCGGTCCAGCCAAGCTCCCGCTGAGAGGTCAGGCTGGGAACCAACCATCTGCACCTCTGCGGAAGTACATTGCTCAATGAGGGTGCCGGCGCGCATCACGTGATACTCCGACGTCACCACCGTCACGGACTTCCAACCATGGTCTGCAATCAAGTCGCGAAGAGCTTCGGCCTCGCCCCTCGTATTCAGCGGTGAGGGGCGGAAGCACACCAGGTCAGGATCGTCTTGATCCTCGTCGCACAGCGCATCGCCCTCCACGTTGCCCGCCAGGCCAGTCGTCGAGACCACGAGGACAGGTATATCCAGTTTCTTCTGCAATTTCTGAGCCACAGGCAACCGTTCCTTGCTCATGCCGCCCAGAACAACGATCGCATCAGTACGGTGAGGGGTTGCCTGCGGAGGGTCGTAGAAGAACTGAAACGCGGCGATCAACCAAAGAACCGCTGCCAGCAGACATGCCCCCACGAAGACGCCAATGGCGCGTGTGGCGGGGGCAGTTTTGAGGGGCACGGGGACAGTCTAAGGTTCGGAAATGTGTGGTTCTCCCAGAAAAAGGCCACCCAATCCGACTACCGCGTATCAACATCCTCGAAAACGAGGAAAGTCTGCGTATCCTGCACGCCGTCCATGGACTGTAACTGGTCGAAGATCACACGCCGGAGGTGGATGTTGTCCGTTGCCCGGACCAAAAGAATGACGTCAAAGTCTCCGCCTACCAGGGCGATGTGGTGGATTTCCGGGATCGCGCGCAGCTGTTCCTTGAGTTCGCGCCACGAGTGCTGCTGAACTTTCAACGTCACGTAGGCCGATGACCGAAGGCCGGCTTTGATGGGATCCACCAGGGCCGTGAACTTGGTCAACACACCTTCGCCCGTGAGGCGGGCGATCCTTGTATAGGCGTGGGCGCGGCTGATGTGCACGTTCTCGGCCACTTGGGTGACGGACATGCGCCCGTCGGTGGTCAGCTCCCGGATGATGTCCCGGTCCACACTGTCCAGCGGTACGGCGGTCTGCTCCGCCTCGGCCTCGCTCACTGGCTCTCCAATTCGTCTACAGCACGGGCACGTTACCCAGCTCACAATTGCAATTCGTCTTTCAGAATACCCATTCCAGGAAAGGGCTTCCATGATTCAGCGGAAAGCTGGATACGAAACAAGGCTCGGGAACATACTGGAAGCACATAGTGGCTAGAGAAGGACGGACCAATGACGATCCACGCAGACCACTCTGCGCCGGAAACGGCTGTAGAGGACCACGCCGCTGACGTTCGAACAAAATTCGGCATCAGCGTTGAGGACTACATGCTCCCCGCCCGGCACCAGATCCAAATGGTGAACCCGGACGGCACCCTCCGCTCCCATGACGAGCAAGGCACCGAGCCCGGCCACGAGTACCCCACGCCCAGCGATGCGGAACTGATGGCCGCTTACGAGCAGCTCGTCGTCGGACGTCGCGTCAACGACCAGAACTCGGCGCTGGTCCGTCAGGGCCGCATGGCCGTCTACCCCTCAAGCCACGGCCAGGAGGCCTGCCAGGTTGCAGCTGCCATGTGCCTCAGCGACGGCGACTGGCTGTTCCCCACTTATCGTGACGCCGTCGCCGTCATGACCCGCGGGGTGGACCCCGTTGAGGTGATGACCATCTTCCGCGGCGATTGGCACGGCGGGTACGACCCCAAAGAGCACAACGTGGGCATTCAGTGCACGCCGCTGACCACACAGCTGCTGCACGCCGTCGGCGTCGCGCATGCTGCCAAGCTCCGCGGTGAAGACACGGTAGTCATGGCCATGTGCGGCGACGGAGCTACCAGCGAAGGGGACTTCCACGAGGCCCTGAACTTCGCCGCCGTCTTCCACCTGCCCGTCATCTTCTTCGTGCAGAACAACAAGTACGCCATCTCCGTACCGCTCAGCCACCAGTCCGTGGCGCCGTCCCTGGCTCACAAAGCTGTGGGCTATGGCATGGCCGGTGAGCGCGTTGACGGCAACGACCTCGTCGCGCTGCTCGCAGTCATGGACCGCGCAGTGAAGCTGGCCCGCGACGGATCCGGCCCGCTGTTGATTGAGGCCCACACGTACCGCATGCAGGCCCACACCAACGCCGACGACGCCACGCGTTATCGCCCGGACAGCGAGGTCGCCGAATGGCAGGCCAAGGATCCGCTGGCACGCATGAAGTCCTACCTCACCGACAAGGGCCTCCTCGACGACGAGGCGAGCAACAGGATCGCCGTGCATGCCGAAGCCGTCGCAACCCAGCTCCGCGAAGGCCTTGGTGAGGACGTCCCGGTCCAGCCGCTGGACCTCTTCAAGTACGTCTTCGACAAGCAAACGCCGCAGCTGAAAGAACAGTCCGAACTGCTCGCCAGCGAACTCGCACGAGAGGAGAGCGCAAAATGACCGTCACCACTGCTGCCACAGGCACCACCACCGCTAACGTCAGCGCAGCCACCGCCAGCGCCGCCGCTTCCGCCGCGGCCACTGCAGAAGCCACCGGCCCGCAGAGCCTCACCATGGCCAAGGCACTGAACACCGCGATGGCCGACGCCATGCGCGCCGACCCCTCCGTCCTGGTATTCGGCGAAGACGTCGGAATGCTGGGCGGCGTCTTCCGCATCACTGACGGCCTTATGGCCGAATTCGGCGAACAACGCTGCTTCGACACCCCGTTGGCTGAGTCAGGCATCGTGGGTATGGCGGTGGGCATGGCCATCAACGGTATGCGGCCCGTCATTGAAATGCAGTTCGACGCC
The DNA here is from genome assembly GCF_029873575.1 of Paenarthrobacter sp. OM7. Taxonomy (NCBI): domain Bacteria; kingdom Bacillati; phylum Actinomycetota; class Actinomycetes; order Micrococcales; family Micrococcaceae; genus Paenarthrobacter; species Paenarthrobacter sp. OM7. Next base: position 3,450,594 of record NZ_CP123579.1, on the reverse strand, counting down.
TTCGCCTACCCGGCCTTCGAGCAGATCGTCAGCCACGTCGCCAAAATGCACAACCGCACCAAGGGCAAGCTCAAAATGCCCATGGTCATCCGCGTTCCGTACGCCGGCGGCATCGGGGGAGTGGAGCACCACTGCGACTCCTCCGAGTCCTACTACGCCCACACCGCAGGCCTGAAGGTCTACACGCCCGCCACAGTGGCCGATGGCTACCGCATGCTCCGCGAAGCCATCGACTCCGATGACCCCGTGATGTTCATGGAGCCCAAGAAGCTCTACTGGTCCAAGGACCAGGTGGACTTGGGCGCCTTGCGGGCAGAGCACGACGCCGGCACCTCCACCGAGGGTCGCGCGGCTGTCGCTCGTCCCGGTACGGATGCAACGCTCATCGCGTACGGCCCGTCGGTTCCCACCGCGCTCGCTGCGGCTGCGGCAGCTGCTGAGGAAGGCCGTTCCCTCGAGGTCATCGACGTCCGTACCCTCGTCCCTTTCGACGACGAGACCGTCTGCGCGTCTGTACGCAAGACGGGACGCGCCGTCGTGATCGCCGAAGCCCATGGATTCGCGTCCGTGTCCTCCGAGATCGTGGCCCGCGTCCAGGAACGCGCGTTCCACTACCTCGCCGCCCCGATCCTCCGCGTGACCGGCTTCGACGTCCCGTTCCCGTCTCCCAAGCTGGAGCACTACTACCTGCCAAGCGTCGACCGCATCCTCGACGCAGTCGACGACCTTCAATGGGAGGACTGACCATGAGCTCAGATATGCAGGTCTTCAAACTGCCCGACCTTGGGGAGGGCCTCACCGAGGCCGAACTGGTGAACTGGCTCGTTGCCGTGGGCGACGAGATTGTGGTTGACCAGCCCATCGCCGAGGTTGAGACCGCCAAGTCCATGGTTGAGGTGCCCTCGCCTTACGCCGGCAGGGTTGCCGAGCTGCACGGCGAGGCTGGTCAAACGCTCGACGTCGGCAAGCCGCTGATCTCGATCGCCCGCGCTGGCTCCGTGGGGGCTGCGCCCGCTGCCGCGGCGCCTGTTCCGACCAGTTCCGTGGATCCTTCCCCGGTGTCCTCGGGCCTTGATGTTTCGCCCTCTGTGAAAGCTGCTGCCGAGACGTACCGGACCGAGGAGAAGGCCGGCTCGGGCAACGTGCTGATTGGGTACGGTACGCCCGGGGGAGCTACCGGTGGCCGGACCCGCCCGCGGAAGGCGAGTGTCAGCATCACTTCTTCTGTTTCGGTGGCTGAGCCTGTTGCTGCGCCTGTGATGGAGCCGGCTGTGGCGGGGACGCGCATCCCTGGCAAGCTCAGTGCTGTCATCTCTCCGCTCGTCCGCAAAATGGCGCGCGACCATGGTGTCTCCCTCGACGCAATCGAAGGTTCAGGTGCCAGCGGGCTGATCATGCGCAGGGATGTGGAGGCTGCTATTACGGCGCCTTCTGTTGATGCTCCTTCTGCTCCCGCTCCGGTGGCCGCTCCCGTTGCCGCTCCTGCTGATGCGGGAGCCGTTGACAGCCGCACGGGTTTGGCCGTCTCGGCGCGGACGCCGGTTCGTGGTGTCCGCAAGGCGGTTGCCGCGAACATGACCCGCAGCCGCTCGGAGATTCCGGAAGCGACCGTGTGGGTGGACGTGGACGCCACCGCGTTGCTGGAGATGCGGGCCGAGCTCAAAAAGCGCGCACCGCACGACACCCCGGGCCTACTGGCTTTCATAGCCCGTTTTGTCACGGCTGGGTTAAAAAAGTATCCGGCCCTGAACACGCGCTTTGAAACTGCTTCGGACGGCTCGCAGGAGATCGTTGGCTTCGAAGGCATCAACCTCGGCTTCGCCGCGCAGACGGACCGGGGCCTTGTGGTTCCTTCCGTGCGGAACGCGCACGAGTTGAGTGCCCGTGAACTGGACGCAGAGATCCGTCGACTCACCGCCGTCGCACGCGACGGGAAGGCGACCCCAACCGAACTGGGCTCCGGCACTTTCACACTGAACAACTACGGCGTGTTCGGCGTGGACGGCTCCGCCGCGATCATCAACTACCCCGAGGTTGCGATGCTGGGTGTGGGGCGCATCATCGACAAGCCCTGGGTGGTCAACGGTGAGCTGGCCGTCCGCAAGGTGACCGAACTGACCCTCGCTTTCGACCATCGGGTGTGCGACGGCGAAACCGCGGCCGGCTTCCTCCGGTACGTTGCTGACGCCATCGAGAACCCGGGTCGAGCGCTCGCGGACATGTAACCCTCTCTCACATCCCTTGGGCTTGAGCGAGTCGCTCTATCAGATCCCTCGGGTTTGGGCGGGATGCTCTCTCACCTCCTCGGTATCCGACCAGAGGCGGGCCTCCCATTCCGGGTTGCCCGCTGGGTGGGTGGACGCTGAACCTATGCCTAGGGCCCGGCGAGCCCAATTCTTCTTGCAGAAGCAGTGGCGTGGAATGAAGCTCAACCAAAAACCTCCTTCGGCGGTCGTTTCAGACATGATGAATACACAACGAGAGGAGTTCGGAATGGGTGCTTGGTCAACGGGAAGTTTCGGCAATGACGATGCCCTCGATTGGTTTGGTGATCTGAAGGAAGCGCCGGAGGTCTTTCCCTTCATTCAGGAAACACTTGCGGTTGGTTCCACGGAGAGCATCGTTGCCGCCGGTGCTGTATTGGCCCTCCTGAGTGGCAACAGCGACATAGAGGTTCATCCTCATGTGGCCGAGTGGGCTGCTGGCAGGCCTACTCCGCCCCCGGCTCTGAAGCTGAGCGCTGCGAATGCCATCCAGGACATCATCGAGGACCCCGAGGCTGATGGGCACGATGTGTGGGCGGAACTCGGTGAAGACGACGAGGACTATGTGGCATGGCTTGCAAATCTGAAGAAGATCCAAACCCTGCTGCATTGATGGCTGTCCGGTTCGCGGTTCACCGGCGGGTTCGGTAGGGAGTGCACCTGCCGTGTCAGGTTCGCTTAACCCGGGTCTTGACGCCGCACTTGCATTTTGCAAGTATGTGCCCCATGAGCCTTTTTATCACCTGCCCGGTTGAGAACGTCGAGCGAGCGACAGCTTTCTATAGCGCCCTTGGCTGGACCCTCAACACTGAGATGTCCGATCACAACGTGTCATGCTTTGCGATCGCGCCGGAGCAGTACGTCATGCTCGGCAGTCGCGAGATGTACGCGAGCGTCGGCGGGGCCGAGGAACTGGTCGGGGGACCCGACACCCCCTCGAAAGTTACGGTCTCATTCGACCTCGGCAGTCGTGAAGCGGTGGACGAACTCATTGAGCGCGCAGGAGCCGCCGGCGGACGGATCGGTGACACCGATGACTACCCCTTCATGTACCAGCGCCAGTTCGATGACCCCGACGGCTACCACTATTCCCCGTTTTGGATGAAGCCGGACGCCGATCCGACAGCGTGAGCAACCTCGCCGCGGCCCTCGATGTCGTCGGAGCACGGTGGGCACTGCTTATTGTGGAGCGGCTGCTCGACGGACCACAGCGTTACGGCGATCTGCAGCGCGAGCTGGGAGTGCCGACCAATATGCTTGCGACGCGCCTGCGCGAGCTTGAGGCCGCCGGCGTACTTTCCCGCCTGCCACTCCGGCACAACACCCGGGCCTACGCGCTGACCGATAAAGGGCTCGCCTTGCGCGAGGCGATCGTCGCGCTTGAACGCTGGGGCAGCGGGCAATGGCCTGGGAGCACCCCGGAAACCTAATTCTTCAGGCGCCGTCATACGAACCCGGGAACGTTTCAGCGGCGACGAACAGGCTGCTGCAGCTCGGTCACCCAGTCGGACTGGTCCTCTGTAACCGCTCGGACGTAAAGTTCCCGGCACGGCCCTGAATGAACCAGCCCTCGAGCGAAGATCTCAGCGTGGAGCGCCTGCCAGCTTTCTGCAATGTGTTCCATGGAGCCTAGATGGACGCCGCAGACGGCATTTTCAACACCGGGTAGCTCAATGATCTCGATGCCGGCGCGGGCGGGTCCCGTGTAGGCGTAACCGGCGATGATTTGCAGGCCGTCTTCAATCGTCTCGTACAGCGCGACTGGCGTCTTTAGAGTTCCACGCTCATCGCCGATGACCTGGGCAACGGCGTCAAAGGAGGGACCCACGACACTTGCGACCTCAGGTTGGTCTGCTACGACCGCGCGGCGGGCTGCGAGGCGGACAGCGGGCAGAGACTTCTCGATGATCTCGATCTGGGACATGTGGTTCTCTTTCTCGATGAGATGGAGCCGCCGTTGCACGTCGACGAGGCGGCCAGCAGCGATCCGGTGTTCCTGCTCGACCTCTGCGCGGCGAATCCGCAACAGAGCTGCGATGCGATCGGCCCCGACGCCCTGGTCAAGAATCGACGAGATGTCGTTAAGGCCGAAGCCGAGCTGGCGCAGTGCAACGATTCGATGCAGGCGCTCAAGCTGGGAGGGGTCATAGGATCGGTAACCGCTGAACTCGTCAACGTGGGCTGGTACGAGCAAACCCGCGGTGTCCCAATGCCGCAGCATCCGATGGGTCACCTGACCGATCTGCGCGAAAGCTCCGATGGATAACATGACTCAGTTCTCTCGCCTTCCACAGTGTCAGAGTCAAGTATCGCCCGACGCCGATCCCTTCCGCGCTCCTGGTAGGTGACAATCAGACGGTGAATGCGCCTGGCGTTGTTCCCAGAACACGCCGGAAATGCCGGGTCAGGTGAGACTGATCATGAAAGCCCGCCTCTACCGCCGCTTCTGACGCCGGGCGGCCGTCGAGAAGCAGGCGTCGGGCGCGGTCCACGCGGCGCCCCGTGACATAGCGGTAGGGGGCGATGCCATAAGCCTTGGAGAAGGCCCGCACCAGGTGGCTCGGGTGGGCCCCCAGTATTTTGGCTGCTTCGGCGATGGTGAAGGACTCAAAAAGACGGTCGTCCAGCATCTCGCGCAACTGGCGGGCCAAGGGAGCGTCCCGTGCCGGCGATGAAGGCGTTCCCAAGTGTGAACGCACGGATTCGCGGAGAGCCAGAACGCCGCATTCGGCCTCCATCGCATCCGCCGGCAAGGTAAGCGCCGTATGGATGCCGGTCACGGTTGCCACCGTCTGCGGATCCAGTAGTAATGGTTGCGCCACTGCCGCCTCCGTTGCCTTGGCAGGCAGCCAGTCTTCGCTCAGGTAGAGGACTCGTTTACGGAACGATTCACCTCCGACGGCGGAGCGACCGTCGTGCGGGACGTGCGGGGGCAGCAAGGTGATTGAGGCGGGAACTGCCTGATGCTCGGTGCGTCCGAGGTCGTAAGTCACTGCGCCTTTGTCGATCAGAAGCACAGTCCAGTCCTCATGCGTGTGGGATGGGTAGCTGTGATCCTCAAACGTTGCATGCAGCACCTCGCGCACGTATGGCACAGCGGGATGCCATGCCTGCACCGAGTTCCCCATGCAAGAAATGTACAAGACGACCACTTCTGTTGGCGGCCATGCTGGGAAACATGCAGGAAAACTCCTCAACAGTTATTGATTCCACTTACCCCGCAACCGGCCGCTTCGAGACAAAAATGGTGGTGGTCCTTCGCGACGATCTTTTGCCGTGGCAAGAGCTCAACGTGACAGCCTTCCTGATGAGTGCCATTGCCACCAGTGCCCCCGGTCTGACGGGGGAGCACTACCAGGACCGGGACGGCAACAGCTACCTTCCTATGCTTCGCCAACCCGTCCTGGTTCCTACTGCCGGTCGGAAACTTCTGGCAGCGGCTCGGGAGCGGGCGACTTCCCGTGAAATTCCCATCGCCGCGTATACCCGTGACCTCTTTGCCACGGGCCACGATGAGGCCAATCGCGCGGCCGTGGCGGCCGTCGCTGCCCCGGATCTCGATCTCGTGGGAATAGCCCTCCGCGGACCCCGAAACGTTGTTGATCGGATCGTCAAGGGCGCACGAATGCATGCGTGAAACGCCCGACGCCCGAATGATGACATCAAAAGAAAGAGCTGACTAACATGACCGATTCCGTTCGCAACATCAATGCCGCCCTTAATTCGATCTCGGAGCATTGGCAGCCGCACCGGCTGATCAGTATCAATGACTATGACGTGAAAGTGGTGAAGATCCAGGGCGAGTTTGTGTGGCACACCCACCCTGATACCGATGAACTGTTCATGGTCATCAGTGGCAATCTCACCATTCAACTCCGCGACGGCGATGTGGAGCTAGGGCCGAATGACATCTACGTGGTCCCCAGAGGAACCGAGCACTGCCCCAAGGCTGAAAACGAGGTTCAGGCACTGCTGTTCGAGCCAAAAGGTACCGTCAATACTGGCGACGCTGGTGGTGACATGACCGCTGGACTGCGTGAACTGAGCTGAATCCCATGGGTTCCCCGCCGGCGTCGAGTAGCCTTGCACGCAACCGTCCGGCAACAGAAGGAAGTGGTGCAATGCAGCAGTACGTCGTTCTTCAAGTGATCCTGAAAGAGAAAATGTGGGGCGCCGGTTCGGGGAACCTTCCCTCTCTGGAAAAGGCCATCAACGATCAAGCCGCAAAGGGGTACCGGCTCCACACCATCACCACTGCCAGCAGCGGGAGCAAGGGCGTGATCGGCGGGGGCGACCGCATCCAGGCGACGATGGTGTTTGAGCGCGTCGGCTGAGTCCTTATAAGCGTTGGATATTCATCCGTCCCGTCCCTTCCGCCGAGGGGCGGGGCGCCTTGGCTGGTTGCTTTCGCGGGAGCTGTCACAAACCGCGATTCGTACCATTTAAAGCCGGGAGTCAGCTTACAATTCCTTGGGGGTCAACTGGTGGTCTCCAGTTGCCCGCAATCAGCCGCTCAGGGTTGGTCGCGACGTCCCAAGGATGCCCCTGATGGTTAATGACTCCCGAATCCGGTCCCTGAGAGCTGCAGGTCTGGCACTCACTACTCTTCTGATCGGCGGTGGCCTGGCCGTCCAGCCGGCCGCAGCAGACACCCTGGATATTGTTCCCGCTGGGCCGCAGGTGCTGAAGCCTGCCCCCGAATCGCCCACAGATCAGTTCATTGTGGGGGTGAAGGACGCCACGGCCCAGTCTGCCGACAAAGCAGTGCGCGATGTTGCCGGCAAAGCGGCCAGCTCGCTCGGTGCTGTGGCCGAGGCTTCCCGCCAGAACGCCGCGGGCGGGCATGTCATCAAGCTCGATAAGCCGCTTTCCGCTGCGGAGTCCGCGCTTTTCGTCAAAACGCTGCGCACCGATCCAGCCATTGCCTACGCAGAGCCGGATGACATCATGCATGCCACCGCGGATGCCACTGACCCCGGCTTCCCGGATCAGTGGAACCTGAAGGGTCCTTCCGGCATCAATGCGGCGGGAGCCTGGGACTACGTCAAGGGCGAGAACGTTGTTGTTGCCGTGGTGGACAGCGGGATCACCCGGCACGAGGATTTGGACGCGAACGTCCTGCCCGGTTATGACATGATCTCCTACGCCGAGGATGCCCGGGACGGCGACGGCCGCGATCCGGACCCCACCGATCAAGGTGACTGGGAGCCAGCTGGCGTGTGCGAGGTTGGAAGCCCCGCTCAAAACTCGTCGTGGCACGGCACCCATGTGGCCGGGATCATCGCAGCGGTTGCCAACAACGGGCAGGGCGTCACCGGCGTAGCTCCGAATGCCAAGATCCTGCCCGTCAGGGCGATGAGCTACTGCGGCGGCTACACCTCTGACATCGCTGAATCAATCATCTGGGCCGCTGGCGGAACCGTTACCGGTGCGCCGGTCAACCCCAACCCGGCCCGCGTGATCAACCTGAGCCTCGGCGGTATCAAGCCCTGCTCGGCGACCTACCAAAACGCCATTAATTTCGCCCGCAACGCCGGTGCCGTAGTTGTGGTTTCGGCAGGAAACTCCAACCGTCCCGCTGCCGATGCAAGCCCGGCCAACTGCGAAAACGTCATCACCGTGGCCGCCAGCAACGCTTCCGGCGGCCGCGCGCAGTACTCAAACTACGGCAGTGCAGTGGACGTCACAGCCCCTGGCGGCGACATGAGCCAGGCTGCCAAGAACGGGATCCTGTCTACGTTCAACTTCGGAAAAACCACCAGCGCCGGATCTGCCTACGCCTGGATGCAGGGAACCTCCATGGCGGCACCTCAGGTGGCTGGGCTGGCGGCGTTGCTGATCTCGGCCGAGGGCAGCAGCGTCACACCGGCCCAGGTGGAGCAGCAATTGAAAGCCACCTCGAGGCCTCTTCCGGCCGGGTGCCCGGCTGGTTGTGGTGCCGGCCTTATTGACGCCAACAAGGCACTCGCCACGTACGGCGGGACGGCCCCGGTCAACAGGAGAAAGATCACCGATTTCGACGGCGACTCCCGCAGCGACGTCCTGGCCCGCGACTCCAGCGGGCGGTTGTGGCTGTACGCAGGCAACGGCTACCGCGGTTGGCTTGCTGCCCGCCAAATCGGTTCGGGCTGGAATGGCATGACCGCTATCGAGGCTCCCGGTGACTTCGACGGCGACGGCAATGCCGACGTCCTGGCACGCGATTCCAGCGGCCGGTTGTGGCTGTACCCGGGTAATGGTTCCGGTGGTTGGCTTGCTGCCCGCCAAATCGGCTCGGGCTGGAACGTGATGACTGCCATTGAAGCTCCCGGTGATTTTAATGGGGACTACAAGACCGATGTGATTGCCCGCGACTCCGCCGGTGTCCTGTGGCTGTACCCGGGTAATGGTTCCGGTGGTTGGCTTCCTGCCCGTCAGATCGGTCAGGGCTGGAACGTCATGACCGCCATTGAGGGCGTGGGTGACTTCAACGGAGACGGCAAAGCCGATGTCGTGGCCCGCAACGGCTCCGGAGCACTCCTGCTCTACCCGGGCAATGGTTCCGGTGGCTGGCTCCCGGCTGGCCAGATCGGTCAAGGCTGGAACATCATGACCGCCATCGAATCTCCGGGCGACTTCAACGGGGACGGCACCGTGGACCTCTTGGGTCGCGCCAGCAACGGCGACCTGGTTCTCTACGGCGGCAACGGTTCGGGCGGCTGGATCTATGCCACCCAGGTAGGATCCGGCTGGAACATCATGACTGCCATCCTCTGAGGCACTGCACGTAAATCAGTGCGCCGCGATAGTCCGGGTTCCGCGCCCTCCCAGCTTTCCGTGGGTAGAGTAGAGGCCTGAACATCGCCGGATTGCACTGTAAACGGAGAATCAATTGTCAGCTTGGCTAGAACTCGGTCCCAACAACTACGTCCTGGAAACCGAGGGGTCCTTACTGAACACCGGGCTCGTAGTGGGCTCCGAACTCGCTATGGTCATCGACACCGGTTGTGGCCCCCGCCAAGGCCGGGAGATCCTCGCAGCAGTGCGCGAGAAGACCCAGCTTCCACTGGTGGTTGTGAACACCCATGCCCACTACGACCACTACTTCGGCAACGCCGTCTTCGCGGACGACGGCGTCACGGAGTTTTGGGCGCATGCCAACTGTGCGGCGGCTATCGAGAAAGACGCCGACAACCAGCGGCGCTTCGTGGCTACCAACGAACCTGAGATGGCAGCGGGGGAGGGTGACGCCGTTGACATCGTAGTTCCCAACGCGTTGGTCCATGACCAGCCCGTGTTGGTGGACCTCGGTGGGATCACTGCCACGCTCTTCTATCTTGGAAGGGCCCACACTGATGGCGACCTCCTGGTGGGCACCAGCACCACGCTGTATGTTGGCGATTTGGTGGAGCAGGGCGCGCATCCGTCATTCGAGGACTCGTATCCGGAAGAATGGGCCGATGCCTTGCGGCACATCTCCGCTCTACGCCACCGCTATGAATTCCTGGTTCCAGGTCACGGCAAACCTGCCAGTGACGAGTTCGTGAAGACCATGGCAGACACCATGGGTACGGCAGTCCGGCAGGCCACACAGTCCATCCGTGACATGCCCTCGGACGCGACCAAAGCGATTCCGGTCCTTCCCTACGGCCCTGAGCAGTCCCGTTGGTTCATCAAGAGGCTTCAGGAAACCAATGCCCAGGGTCGAGCGTCGCTGGCCACGCCGGACTTCGGGCCTGAAAAGACCGGGTTCTACCCTTCGTAACAAGGTTCCTTACGAATTTGTCACCTTGTTGACTCCCAACCATGGACTATTGGGTAACTCCAGTCCTAGGATGAAGGCGACCGTTCGGTTCGCGACTACCTGGGGGTGTCGAGATGAAGGGGACACGCGTCTTCCCGCGTGCTACCAACATTCTCCGCTCAGTCATGATCGCTGGAGCCGGAACGGCAATTTGGATGGCTCTATCAGCAACAGGCGCCAGTGCCGATACCGGAGCCGCTGATAATCGCTCACTTCTTGGTGAAGTAACGTCCACCGTCTCCTCAACTGTGCCCTCGGCGACCGGGTCGGTAAGCAGCACCTCCAACCAAGCAACCAGGATGATAGGTGCGACGACCACAGCGGCTGCTGACGCCGTCGGGGCCGCTGCAAAAGCTGCGGTTCCACAGGCGACGGCCCCTGCAGTCAGCCTCCCTTTTCCCAACGTGCCGCTGCCCGCACCGGTCAAAACGGTCGTGCCCGCAAAACCAATCTCCGTTCCAGTTCCGGTGGTGACACCCATCGTGGAGCAAGTTGCGGGATCTGTCGACGCACTTGGGGAGAACGTCCCAGTCGTCAACCTTGTGGTTCCGGCTGACACAGCCGAAACTGTTGTGGACACGGTGGTCGCGCCGGTAACCGGAACCGTTGACCGCGCGGTCACGACAATGGTCCCTCCCGTCAACGAAGCGCTGAAACCTGTTGCTCTGGAACCAGTCACCGACGTGACCAACCCGATTGTTCAGCCGATCGTCGACGTGGTTGATGACGTCGATGACAAGGGTCTGCCCCCTGTCGGATCGGTCACCGCGCCGGTTCTGCCACCTCTGCCTGGAGGCGTGGGAACCTCACCTCCAGCAGCGCCGGGAGGAGACGCGGCACCGGGCGTTGGCACTCTGCCGGGTTCCGGCGTCGTAAGTTCACAACCGGGGGTGGCTGCGACCGAAAATGAAGTCAAGGTACCTGCAGCGGCAGGAACCGTGCCAGCCACCCGTGCCAATGCTCCGGGTACCGCCACCACGGCGTCGCCGGTGCTGTCCATATCCCGTGTGCTGGGTTCTGCAAGCTCAGAACAAGCCGTCGGAGTTGGGTCAGCCCAGGAGCCTGCGGAACCCGCAGACCTCCCTGCCGGCTCCGGAGCAGTGCCGGCCGGACTCGCGGGCACCGGCTCGGGTAACTCCCAGAACGGGCCCCCGAGCCCCGCAGCGGCATTCCTGCACGGTGCATTGATCATTCCCGCAGATTCCCTCACTGACCTGGAGCCGGTCAGCGATGAACAACATCCAAAGCCGGTTTCATTCGATCCCGGCTCCTCTCCTGACTAGTTCTCCAGCCCCGCTGCGCAACAAGACGCAGCCGACGGCAATGCAGGCGATCCGCCAACGGACGCCTACGGGAACAAGACTTTCAGGAGAAGATCACCATGAACAGGACCTTACGCAAGTGCCTTATCGGCACGTGCTTTGCCGGGGGCATGATTGTCCTCAGCGCAACCGCGGCCAACGCCGCGGACACCACTTCCGGCAAGGATGGAATCCTTTCCGGAACGCAGGTCATAGCGCCAGTAACAGCGCCGATTTCCACGGGCGCCACATCACTGGGACTGTTGGGGGATTCAGCAGCTACGGCGTCCGCGCCGGGAGCTGCTGGAGGTTCGGGCCATGCGCCTGCCGCCACCACCAATGGTTCCAGCAGCATCGGCTCCGGGACGCAAGTAGTCGCCCCGGTCACGGTGCCCACGAACCTGGGCTCGTCGTCAGTGGGTCTGCTGGGGGGCTCCACTGTGGCGAGCCCAGCCACACCTGCCGCACCAGCAGCGGCAACAGGTTCGACGCCGGCGGCCGGGACCAGCGGGTCCGGCGGCATCGCCTCGGGAACCCAAGTGGTAGCGCCGGTGACGGTGCCTATCACCGTGGGTTCGACGTCGGCCGGTGTCTTGGGGGATTCATCAGCCACCACCACGCCCGCAGCATCAGTTCCAGCTCCTGCACCGGCTCCTGCGCCGGCGCAGGCAACAACGTCGGGGGGAGAGTCAATCGCATCCGGCGCTCAGGTAGTGGCTCCGATATCGGTCCCTGTTAACATCGGAGCCACTGCTGTGGGTGTAGCTGGGGACTCTGCGGCTTCGTCCGGTTCGTCCGCGCCTGTTGCTCCAGCTGCTCCTAGTGGGACCTCGTCGGGTACCTCGACGAATGGTTCGGATGGCATCGGCTCTGGCACTCAGGTCGTCGCGCCGATTACGGCTCCGGTGAACGTGGGCTCTACCTCGGCCGGTGTGTTGGGTGACTCATCAGCTACGAACACCGGAACCAGCGGTGGGACTGCTCCTGCTGGTACCACGGGTGGTAGCACCACGAGTGGTTCTGGTGGTGTTGCTTCGGGTACGCAGGTTGTTGCGCCGATTACGGCTCCGGTGAACGTGGGCTCTACCTCGGCCGGTGCGCTGGGTGACTCATCAGCTACGAACACCGGAACCAGCGGTGGGACTGCTCCTGCTGGTACCACGGGTGGTAGCACCACTTCCGGCAATGATGGACTCCTCTCAGGCACCCAGGTGATCGTTCCGATTACGGCTCCTGTAAGCGTCGGCTCCACCTCGGTGGGGGTCGGCGGCGGATCGGCGGGCACTGTCACGCCACCCGTTGTTACGCCTCCGGTGGTGAATCCGCCGGTTGTTACGCCTCCGGTTGTTACGCCTCCGGTAGTGCACCCTCCGGTTGTTACGCCTCCGGTGGTGAACCCTCCTGCCGTGAACCCGCCTGCTGGTGGCGGACTCGTCCCCGGTGGTAACACCGGTATCGATACGGCAGGTGTCGGCACCCAAGCCGCCACGATTGTTCCGGCTGGTTCAACCCAGGGCTCGATCACGGCGGCAGCCTCTACCGCCGTCGGGAGCTCAAACGCACTGGCCACTACGGGACTGAACGGCACCGTCGTTTTCTGGGCGGGTGCCATGCTCCTCATGGGTCTCCTCTTGGCAGTAGGTAGCCGCCGGAAGGAAGCAGTCAACCGCCGGTAGTCCTCGGCACGCAGTCCCGCTCGGCAGGTAGTTCGTTGCGGCTCCGGACCCAGGGGCCGCAACGGACTGCGGAGCGCACTGGTCCACGGGTGGGCATTGCACAACGTAATGCTTGCCCTGACCTCAGTAACCGCAGTCCTAGGATGAAAGGGATGACCAAGACCCAGACAAATCCAACGTTCAGCCTTCGCAGCGTTGCTTTGCCGGCCTTCGGGCCCGCGTTGCTGTTCTGCATCGGTGAAGGGGCGGTCCTTCCGGTCATTGCCCTCTCGGCGCGTGACCTCGGAGCGTCTGTGGCCGTTTCCGCGCTGATAGTGACGCTGATTGGACTGGGCTCCTGGATCTTCAACATTCCGGCGTCGATCATCACGGAGAAGTTCGGCGAACGATGGTCGATCGTCGGGGCCGGTGCCTTGGGCGCAATAGCGCTGGGTGCGGCGGCGTTCGCACCGCAAATGGAGCACGGCCTATGGCTGCTGGCTGTCTCGATGACGCTCGTTGGCATGTCAGCCAGCGTCTTCAACCTTGCCCGGCAGAAGTTCCTCACCGAAGCGGTCCCGGTTCTCTATCGCGCACGGGCACTGTCCACATTGGGCGGCGTGACCAGGATCGGTCTCTTCATTGGGCCGTTCGTTGGGGCCGGCGTCATGCAGTTTGCGGGCATAAGCGGCGCGTATTGGGTGGGCTTTGCGGGCATGATGGCGGCCGCGGCTTTGTCGCTCACCATCCCGGATTTAGTGGCTCCGGATACGTCCGACGGCGCCCCTCGCCCTCCAGCGTCCACGCTGCGGAGTGTCGCTGCCTCCCATGCGGGCGTGTTCCTGACCGTTGGGTTCGGGATTCTGCTGTTGAGTGCCTTGCGTGCCTCGCGTCAGGTGGTGATCCCGTTGTGGGCGGATCACTTGGGGCTTGATGCCACCCATGCCTCGCTGTTGTTCGGCCTGTCCGGCGCAATCGACATGCTGGTGTTCTACCCTGCCGGAAAGCTTATGGACAGGAAGGGCCGGCAATGGGTGGCCATCCCGTCTACGGTGATCATGGGATCGGCCTTGATCCTGATCCCGTTCACCGCAGGGTTTGTGCCGCTGCTACTGGTTGCACTACTGATCGGGTTCGGCAACGGCATTAGTTCAGGACTCATTATGACGCTAGGTGCCGACTTCTCGCCGGACAATGGCCGCAGTCACTTCCTAGGCATCTGGCGCTTCATTGCTGACTCGGGCGGAACCGGGGGACCGGTGCTGCTTTCCGGGCTGACGGCCGCCATCTCGCTGTCCGCAGGGATCTGGGCCACAGGCGTACTGGGCTTCGCAGCGGCAGTAGTGTTCGCCGTCGCAATTCCCAGATTGAAGCACCGGCGGAATTACTGACGTGAGCTGGTCATGTCCCGGGATTCTGGGGTCTCCGACCTCCGCGGCTAGACTACCGTGGTGTCTGAAAACCTAGTTGTCGATACCCCGACGCCATCCAGCTTCCCGGACCTTCACTCATTCCTGTCCGCTGAAGAGGTTCCTGCAGGGCTGATCGAGATCCAGCACCAGGGCTTGCCGCTTGAGATACTGAACGTCCCCGCCGATTCCGATACCACCTTGGTGTGCTTCCACGGAGCGGCCGAAAAAGACGTCCGACTCCCGTGGTTCCTGGGGCAAGGAGTCACCGCCGGGCTACCAGTCAACCGCATTTTTATCTCAGATCCCAGCCTCCGCAAATCAACTGACTTCAACCTGGCTTGGTATGCGGGCTCAAAAGAGCAGCCCGATCTTCAAGAGACCCTGGCGGACGTTGTTAGACGCATTGTGAGGGAGACCGGAGGTTACAACCTGGTGTTCTTCGGCAGTTCCGCCGGCGGATACGCCAGCCTTGCTTTGTCGAGGTTCTTCCCAACATCGCTGGCGCTTGCTGTCAATCCGCAGACATCCATTTCCCGTTTCTACCCTGGGGCGGTGGAGCGCTACATGACTTACGCCTGGGAGATGGACGGCAAGGATATGTCCGAATTACCGGCCAGCGTGGCTCATAACCTTATTCCGGCGTATTCGGCGGGCTTCAGTCACACTGTGGCTCTTGTTCAGAACGCCAAGGACTGGTTCCATATCCAGAAGCACCAGCTGCCATTTGTTGATGTTGTTGGTGACTCGGACAACCTCTTCATGCTGATGGACCGGTGGGGACCCGACACTGGTGATGGCCACATCCCCCCGCCCAAGGAGCTGATCAGGGCGTGCTTCGAAGAACTGGCGAAGTGTCGCGGTGACTGGCGGGCAGGACTCACTGCCTCTGGATTCCAAGCAGAGACGACCCGTCAGGACGTGAAACGGCGTGTGTTGGATACAGCTCCAGCAAAGGCTGCTTCCGACACCTAGGCCTGCTCTCCAACGCAACGACACGGACGGCCGCAGGACAACCCCGTGAGGGATTGCCCGGCGGCCGTTGTCGCATTTAAACAGAACTACTAGCGGACTGCCTGGTTGCCCTTGAATTCGAGCTTCAGGTTGCCCGTGCCCTTCGCGGTGCCGTTCACCGCGGACTGGGTTTCAGCGAAGACCAGCGTGGAGTGGGCAATGGCGTCGGCCATCTGTTCCAGGGCCGCAGTGTCAATGTTGGTGATGTCGTCGCAGGCCTGGTGGTAGCAGGGGTCGTAGGCAACGCCTGCCGTGCCGCCGTAAATGGCCGCCTGCTCCGCGGTCTTGATCTCCTCAGCACCAGTGAAAAGGCCACCGGCCGGAATGCCGTTTTCGATGAACCCGAAGTAGTCCGAGCGGCCGTCGAACTCTGTGGGCTCCGTAGCCAGACCTTGAGAGGCGAAGTAGTCCAGGAACACCTTCTCGATCAAGGCTGAACCGTTGGGCCCCGCGGTTCCGAGTGGTTTGCCATCACCGTCGTAGACGAACCTGACCGGGTTGGGTGAAGCCACCATGTCGAAGTTGAGGTTGAGTGCATGGTTCTTGACGTCACTCTTACTCAGTTGGGCCACGTAGTAGTCGGAGCCAATCAGGCCATCTTCCTCGCCGCTCCACCAGGCAAACCGCACGCGGTTTTCCGGAGAAATTCCAAGTGCCGCAAACTGCAAGGCCGTCTCAAGGATGGCACCGGATCCGGAGCCGTTGTCATTGATGCCGGGACCCTCAGCGACGGAATCGAGGTGCGCACCCACCACCACGGTGCGGTCTGCGCGCCCGGCCGTATCCGCCAGGACGTTGAAGGTTTCGATCGGCTGGGTATTGCCCTCAACCACGATGCGCACCGTAGCACCCGTGAGACCGGCCAGTTCCTCACCGACCGCAAAGCTTGCACCTACCGTTGGGACGGTCACTTCCGGGTTGTCAGCTGTGGGGGCGCCGAGGGTTCCATCCACCCTGCCCAGCCGATCATCGGCGTCGCCCTGGTTGAAGATGATCACGCCTGCTGCCCCCGCAGCTTGGGCGTTCACGGCCTTGGTGTTGAAAGGACAGGTGCCACGCTGAATGAGTGCGATACTTCCGGCTACAAATCCGGTGAAGTCGATAGCCTCGCAACCACTGGTTGAGGCACGGTCGCCTGTGAGATTGATGTCCACAGGGGTCACATTCCCCGTAACCTCGCCGAAGCCGGAGTACGACATCGCAGCAAAATCGTCCTCGGTGTATGTCCTTGGGGTTGGCGTAAGGCGCTCAAAAGATTCACCCGTCAGGTTGAACTTGAGGTATTCGAAGTACTGGCGCTGTGTCACGAATCCTGCGGCTTCAAGCTGATCCTCGATGTACTCCGCCGAGGCCACATGGCCCGCAGTACCGGCAGATCGCGTGCCGCCATTGGCCTCAGCGATCGCTTGGAGTTCTTCGAGGTGGCCGACGATTGCGTCCGCAGTGACGGCGTCCCGAAGGGCCTGACTGTCCGTCCCTTTGGCAGCCAGCGCGGGTGGAGTTATTGCTACGGCAAGAATCGCGATGGTCGCCACTCCTGCTGCAAGGGCAGAGGTTCGTTTTTCAATGCGTGGTTTGTGCTTTGTATGCATGTCCTGCATCTCCCTGTGGTGACCCGGTAATTGGGTGGCCGGGTGCGGTAGCGCAGAATCTACCCCGCGGGAGCCCGCTGGTGAAGGCTTGCTTTATTGAGCCGGTCAGGCTTCTGTCCGCCCCATCAGCCGCGGCGTCTTCCACGCCCGGTCCGGGACCTTGCCGGTAACAAGTGCCACGGCGATCACCAACAGGACCAAACCCCACGTCGCATTGGTGACATCAAGGGCCTGCCTCATCACCACGAAGGGCGGGATGATCGCCAGGACGGTTCCAGCTGCGATACGCCACATGGATGGCCGCGTAGCTCCGGGAGCCAGGGCAGTGCTGGCAAGTTCCAAGCGGACCAACGGTGTAGAGACCAGCAACACCAGCGCCCACGCTGCGATGTAGAACAGGGGACGACTCACCCACCACTCGGTGCTGGCAGGCTCGGGGAACGGCAGCCGCAGGACCAGTGCGATCCCGAACAAGGCAATGATCAACGGCAGGTGCCACAGGTAGATGGTCATGGCCCGGCTGCCCACCACGAACATCACCTTCTGCACCCAGCCCACCTGCACGCACCACTGCAGCACCGGGTATACCGCCTTCACCAGCAGAATGTGCGCCAAGCCCACCAACACCAGCGGGAACATGGGCGGGTTCTGGCTCGTCAGCATGTCCACGGGGTAGGGACCGGCGCCCGTCAGCGGGACCAGCGCTCCATAGCAAGCAACCGCGGCCAGGGCCAGTTTCCAGCGGGCAAACCGGTCAAAGAAGCCATCGGCGTAGAAAAAGCCAAGCTGCTGCAGCAACCCCCACACGAACACCATGTTCAGCAGCCCGATCGGATTTGAGTCGAAACCCCACGGGTTGTGCTCCAAGCCCAGGCGAACAACATCAACGACGACGGCGCCCGCGGCCAGCGCTGCGACGGTCCGGTACGGTGCCAGGCCGTGGAGCTTGGCCATGGTGGGAACCATCGCCTGGCAGATCAGGTATGCAGCCAGGAACCACAACTGAACTCCGGCGCCCGCAGCGATAACGGTAAGAAGATCGCCCGGGACGCCGGCCGCCGTCGCACTCCAGAGCGCAATGGTGAGGAAGGCGTAGAGGGCGACCGTGGGACGTACCAGTCGGAGCACGCGGTTCCGGAGGTAGTCGCCGGCGTCTCCGCCTTTGCGTTGTAGGCTCCGCCACGAGGTAAGCGACGCGAAGCCGCCCACCACGAAGAAGAGCGGCATGACCTGGCCGAACCACGTACCCTGCGCGAACCAGCTCAAGGACGTCAGGGGATTCCCCACCCCGATGCCGGAGGAGTCCACGCTGATGCCCATCATGAGCAGGTGGACGGCCACCACGGCAAACATGCAGGCGACGCGAATGAAATCGACCACGAGATCGCGGGATGCCGGGACGGAGAGAGTCGATGCCGTGGCGGGGGCCGGGCGGGGACTGAGGGTGGAAGACATGGGTGCTCCTGGGAAGTTGCCTTGTTTATCCAACGAGTGGATTAACTGTAACCCACCGAACGGGGTTACGTCGACGTCTTGTTCAGAAAGGTCTTGGCATTTGGGTCAGGAATGACCCGACGGGGCGTAGCCTGAAGAAGGAGGACCCGCCCCAGTATCCAGAGAGATTGCGCAGCGCATTCAGGTCCCACAAATCCACCCCAACAATGAACGGCAGCGCTGATCACTATGCACATCAGGGAATTTTGGAGTCAGCTTTCTCCGGACACGCAACAATGGCTCATCGACAATCCGGGAAGCATGATTGTGCCCCGAACCATGACTGCCATCTTCAATGACGAAACCGGCGAGGACGGGGCCGTGGACATCCACGGCGGCACTTTGCTCACTGCGGATGACCAACTCTTCATCCGGGAACAGGCGCACCTTCGGGGGAATGTGGCCGCGGAGGACCCCATGTTCTTCGATTCAGTGGGTCCGGAGGACTAGCAGCCCTGTCGCCACCCGGTGGCGCACCGTTTTGCGCGAATCGCCGCCGTAAGCACTGGTGCGATCGGCGCGGAAGGGTGCGCCGCCGTCGTGCGTTTGGAGCGTCTAGTTCTTCCGCGCAGCCAGTCCGAAGAGCCAAGTGCCGCCCAGTGCTGACAGATAGCCGGCGATCACAATGAAGGCCGTGCCGGCCCAGAAGTAGTCGATGGTGCTGTCGGTGCTCAGGCCGGGCATGACCTGCAGTAGTGAGTAGGCCGCGACAACGCCGGCCACCACCAGCGCGGTTACCGTGAGCCATACCCACAGCCGGGATGCCGCCCAGTGCTCGCCGTAACCCTTCCACACGTTCCAGCTGGTCCCTGTGCGGAGGATGAGCCACCCCGCGGGGAGCATGACGGCGCCGACTACCAGGAAGGCCGCTACGACGTCGGCTGGGCGATGCCACTGGTTGATGAGCGTGGAAACGCCGGTGGCTACGGCGAAGGTGCTGCCCAGGAACCCGGCCAGCGGGCGCCAGCGTGGCGACACCATGAGGAACACGGCGGCGGCAGCGGAGGCGGCAAGGGTGGTGTGCCCGGAGGGAAGTGAGTTCAATTCCAGGGTTTGGACGCCGCGGTCGGGCCGGTCCGGGATGAGGAACTTGAGGATCTGCGTGGCTGCATTGGCGGCGATGCAGGCGGCCACGGCGATGCCGGCGGCTTTCCAGCGGCGCCGGGCGATGGTTACGAAGAGCACCATGATGGCGGCGATCGCGAGCGACAGCATGGGCAGCATGTCCAGGAACTCCGTAGAGGCCCTCCCGGCTGTTCCGCCCAGCACGGTGGCTTCAACAAGCGCTGATTCGTCGATGAACTGGCCCATGGTGGTGCGCACAAAGAAGTAGTACGTTGCGGCCAGGCCCACCACGCTGGCGATGGTGGCCAGGATGAAAAGGAATCCTGTTCCGATGCCTGCGTCGCGCTGTTGAAGCGGCCGTTTGCTCGACCTCCCGCTGGTGCGGAATTGCTGGGAACTCATTCTGTCTAGGGTGCCACAGTTCTCTGGAAGGCCGGTGTGAGTTCGGCCTTAGCGTGGCGCGGCAAAGTGAGATCCCTGCAACATTCCTGTGACGGTTGACACGTGTTAGGTGACAGGTTTAGGCTTCCTAACACGTGTTAGGGAAGGAAATCTACATGTCGGGAACCAATGGGGCTTTGCGTCAATTCACACGCAGAAGTGCCCTCACAGCCCTCGGCGCCGGGATTGTTGGAGTAACCGCGGCGTCGTGGCCGCGGTTGACCGGGACGGACATCCCCGGCCGGGGAGACAACAGCCTCAGCATCGCCATCATGGGCACCGCGGCCGACGCCGCAGCCCGTCAAAAGGTCATCGACGCCTTTGCGAAAGTCCACCCTGATATCAAGGTCAAGGTCCAGGCGATCCAGGCTGTCGACTGGAAGGACTTCTTTACCAAGATCCTCACCATGGTGGCAGCAGGCACCCCGCCGGACGTGGTGTACGTGGCCACGGAAGGCGCGCAGCTCTTTGCAGAAAAGCTGGCCCATCCGCTGGATGACTACCTTCGCCGGGACGCGGACCACATGAAGGAATACTTCGAGGACGTCCACCCCAGCCTGGTGGAAGCATTCATGTACAAAGGCAGCCTGTTCCAGCTCCCCATCGACTGGAATGCCGCCAACATGTACTACAACACCACTGCGCTCACTAAAGCGGGACTGGAACGGCCCTCCGACAACTGGACGCACACCGACTTCCGCAGCACCCTCGCAGCCATGAAGAAGGCAAATCCCAAGGACTTCACGCCGTACTACTGGACCAACCGCCTCTTCGGCGGTGTGGTGCCATGGCTCTACGCCAACGACACCAGCTTCCTCAAGGAGACCAAGTCCCCGGGCGGCGAGTGGCTGTGGGACGGCTTCTACGCCAACGATCCCTCGCGGAGCCTCCGCTCCGGCGGCTACCAGTGGCTGGAACCCAACGCCGACGATCCCCGGGTCTTCGAATCCTTCGACTACCTCCGCGGACTGGTCAAGGACGGGCTGGGTGTCCGGCCGGAGGAAGGCGGCGGCAGCGCTCTGATCGGCCTCTTCGCCTCCAACAGGATAGGTACGACGCCGGCGGGCGGCTACTGGGTCCAAGGCCTCCACGAGGCGGGGATGACCGAAAACGACTTCGACGTCCAGTTCTTCCCCAAATGGCGCACCCAACGGCACCAGTTCGGCACAGCCGGGTACGCGATCATGAAGACCGCCAAGGACAAGGATGCCGCCTGGGAATGGGTGAAGTTCAGCTCCAGCCGCGAAGCCATGCAGATCGTCTTCCCCACACCGAACACCACACCCGCCAGGCGCTCCATGGTCAACGAACAGCTTTACGCAGGAACAGGTCCACGGAACTGGAAGGTCTTCTACGACACCCTGGACAAGTTCCCCACCACAGGGCCCATTCCAGCGCCACCCCAGCAGGCCGCCGTCGAAACCGCCCTCATGAAAAACGTCAGCCTGGCTGTCAGTGGGGACGAGCGCCAACTCAAAGACGCCCTGAGCTCCATGCAGCGTGACCTCGAAATTGCCCTGAGGAGGCAGCCATGAGCACCGCCACCAGTACTCCTACAGGCACGGGGAGCGAGCCGGGTCGTCGCCAGGCCGCCCATAAGAACGGACAAATCTCCAAGCGCGGCCGCGTCCAACAACGCTGGCTGCCGTGGGCCTTCCTGGCCCCAACCATCGTGGGCATGGGCATCTTTACCCTCCTGCCGATCGTCGCTTCCATTGCGCTCGCCTTCTTCCGCTGGGACATCATCTCAGCGCCGACGTTCGTGGGTTTCGATAACTTCGCCGAGGTAGTCCAGGACCCCACCGTCCGGGTCTCGTTCCTGAACACCATCGTGTTCGTTGTGGTGGCAGTGGCCCTCCAACTCGGACTGGCGCTGGGCCTGGCAATCATGGTGCAGGAGAAGCTCCCGGCCTGGCTCAGGGTGTTCTTCCGCTCCGCCTTCTTTTTCCCGCTGATTCTGTCCGCGGCCTCGGTATCGATCTTCATGCGCTACCTCTTCAACGAGCAATTCGGCGTGGTGAACTGGTTGCTGTCCATCGTGGGCATCCCAGCGGTCCCGTGGCTGACGACGCCGACCGGGTCTGCCGCCGTCGTAATTCTTGTGTACGTGTGGCAAAACTTCGGGTTCTCATTCCTCCTGTTCATCGGTGGCCTGGCCTCCATTCCGGTGGAGACATACGAGGCCGCGTCGATTGACGGTGCGACGGGTTGGCGCAAGCACTGGTTCGTCACCCTGCCGCTGCTCAGTCCCACCACCCTGGTGGCTTCCGTCATGGCGATCATCAACGCGCTGCAGGTGTTCGACCAGCCTTATGTCCTCACCCGCGGCGGGCCCGGCGACTCGACGCGTACAGCCGTGATGGTGATCTTCGAGTCCGCATTCCAGCGCCTTGAGTTCGGCGAGGCATCGGCGATCGGCGTGATCCTGACGCTCATCATCATGGCCATCACCGCCGCGCAATTCCGGCTCAGCAAACGATTCGTCTTCTACCAGTAAGGCCCGCCATGACTACCATTCAAGAACGTGTCACCACCACGGCGCCTGTAGTGAAGCGGAAGAAGCGCGACTGGTCAGTGGCCATCCGCGTCGTTGTCTTGCTGATCGCGTCCGTCTTTGTCCTGGGGCCGGTGCTGTGGACGCTGTCCACCTCGCTGCGACCGCCGTCGGAATCCTTCCAACTGCCGCCCACCTTCCTGCCCCTGAATCCGGACCTGACCTCCTACGAGCAAGTGTTCAAACAGCTCAACATTGTGGCGCTGGTAGTGAACAGTGCGCTGGTGACCGGTTTGATCGCGGTGGGGCAGATGATCACCGCCGCGCTGGCAGGGTACGCGTTTGCGCACCTGAAGTTCCGGGGGCGGGGTGCCCTGTTCTCGATCGTGCTGGCCACCATGATGGTTCCGGCGCAGGTGACGATCGTGCCCGTTTTCATGCTGATCCGTGGTGTGGGCCTCTCGGACACGCTGCTCGCGCTGATCATTCCGGCCATTCCGACGGCGTTCGGTACCTTCCTGATGCGCCAGTACTTCATGGGGCTGCCGGGTGAGCTCGCTGAAGCGGCCGCGATCGACGGCGCCTCGCCGTGGCGGACCTTCCGCTCCGTGTATGCGCCGCTGGCCATGCCGGGCCTGGCGATCGTGGGCATTCTGGCGTTCAACTTCCACTGGAACGAGTTCTTCAGGCCCCTCATCATGACCATCTCCGAGCAGAACTTCACCCTCCCGCTGGGATTGGTCTCACTTCAAGGCAACCTCGGCACCGGAAGCATCTCCGTGGTGCTGGCCGGCGTTGTCCTCTCCATGATTCCTGCGCTGGTGGTGTTCATGTTCGGCCAGCGCGCGCTGCAGGACGGACTCACCGCGGGCACGGGCAAATAATTCACACCCTCTTTTGAAAGGGGTTCCGTTGACGGACCTTGCACTCTCTTCCTCTCTTTCCATGGGGGCGACACACCCGGATCCCGCCTTCCCGCGCTTCCACCCTCGTCCGGCGCAGGGTTGGATCAACGATCCCAACGGCATCAGCTTCATCAACGGCCGGTACCACGTGTTCTTCCAGTACAACCCCTCGTCCGCGCGGCATTCGCAGATCAACTGGGGGCACGTGAGCTCTGGTGATTTGGTGCGTTGGGAAGAGCACCCGGTGGCGCTTTCTCCCCAGACGGGCGGGCCCGACTCCGCCGGTTGCTGGACGGGCGTTGTGACCTCGGACGATGGCGTGCCCACCGCCGCCTACTCCGGGATCAAGGACCATGGCGGGCACTCACAAGTGGTGATCGCCCGCGGTTCCGCTGATCTGGTGACGTGGGAGCAAGACGGGCACGTGGCTGCGTCCATGCCTGAGGATCCGTTGGTGACCGCCGTCCGCGACCCCTTCATCTTCCGCTTCAACGGTGCCCGTTACGCCATGCAGGGTGCAGGGCTCTCCGACGGGCGCGCCGCTTTACTGCTGTACACAGTGGACTCCCTTGACGTCTGGGAGTACCAAGGCATCTGGCTGACCTCTGCTGATCCTGTGGCCGCTGTGCATACGCCGGCTGAAATTTGGGAGTGCCCGCAACTGGTGGAGGTGCCTCTCTCTTCCGGTGGCTCCACGTGGGTCATGATGTTCTCCCTGTGGCTCTCCGGCGACGACCACGAGCACGCCAACGGGGTGGGATACCTGACCGGCTCCCTGTCCGCGGATCCTGTCACGGGGTTGCCCGTGTTTGCTCCTGCCTCGGGTGGCAAGGCGGATCTTGGCCGCGACTTCTACGCACCGCAGATTGTGCAGTTGGCCTATTCTGCCGGGTCTGCTGCTGCTGCTTCTGCTGTTCCTGCTCCTGCGGCGCTGTTGTGGGGGTGGGCCAACGAGGGTCCCGGACGCGATGGCCGCCGTGGCCGCACCCAGGAAGAAATCGACGACGCCGGGTGGGCGGGTGTCCTGACGCACCCCCGCGTTTTGTCCGTGGTTGACGGGGCACTGACTGTCACTCCTGCGCCTGAGATTGAGGCGTACCGGGGTGCTGCTGTGGCTGAAAGTGCTGCCGGCTCCGTTGCTGTGCCTGCGTTTGCCGAGGTACTGGTTCGGGGTGGTTCTTCCGGTTCCGTGGAGCTGGTGCTTGGTGCGGGTGCCGATGCCCAAGTGGTCTACGCGGGTTCCCTTGCTGCGGGGGAGGAGCTCCGGATCTTCGTCGACGCTTCCCTCGTGGAGGTATACCGTGCCGGTTCCGTCGCCACCACCCTTCGGGCCTACCCGGCCCCGGGGGAGGAATGGCAGCTCACCTTGCCGGACGGTGCGACTGCAGACGTGTGGGAGTTGAGCCTCCCCGCATAGGCGGGAGGCCGGCGTCGTGCGCTGGTTGTGGGGCCTGTTCTGCACGTTATGGGTGTGTCGAGGGGTGCAGAGTGGGCCTCGCAACGTGAGGAATCAGCGCGTGGGCGCGGGGCCGGTCGATTCCCGGATGACGAGGCGGCAGGGGACCATCGTTTCCACGGTGGTCCCCTTTCCTGTGGTGTTGGTTCCCTCGATGGCGTCCAGCAGCGTGGTCATGGCGGCGCGGCCGATCTCCCGCAGCGGCAACGCCATGGTGGTGAGTGACGGGACCATGGTGTCCGCGATCCGGGTTTCGTCGTCGTAGCCCATCACGGACAGGTCATCGGGGACGCTGAGCCCAAGCCGTGCAGCCGCAAGCATCACCCCGACGGCCAGCCGGTCGTTCGCGCACATAATGGCCGTCGGACGTTCAGCCGGGGACACGCCGTCGAGCAGTTTCATTGCGCCGTGGTAGCCGGCATCAATATCCCATCCGGCCATGAAGATCCGGTCGCTCCGTAGAGGAACGTTGGCCGCCGTGTGCGCATCCCGGTACCCCTGAACGCGGAGTGGCGCGGCCGGTGAGTCCTCATATCCTGCCAGCAGTGCGATGTCCCGGTGACCCAGCTGCAGCAGGTGCTCGGCAGCTTCGCGGCCGCCGGTGACCTCATCGGGGATAACGTGGTGCAGCTGCGGCTGGGGGAGGGCGTCGTAGCAGTTGGCCAGCACGGACGGTACGCGGAGCATGCCCTGCGGCACGTCGATCGGTTTCAAGCCCACAGTGACGTACATGAGCCCATCCACTTGCCGGTCCAGGAGGGTCTCGATCGCGCCGGCATCCCGGGCGCTGTCCCGCTCGGTGTCCATGACAACTGTGACAAAGCCGCGGCTGCGGGCGATGTCATCCGCGCCACCGATGATGTTGCCGTCGAACGGGCTGACCACCACTTCATCGGACAGGATGCCAATTACCCGTGAACGCTGATTTCGCAGGCTGAGTGCGATCGCGTTGGGGGAGTAGTTCAGCTCCAGCGCCGCCGCCCGGATCCGGTCCTGGCTCTCCTTGGCCACATTCCCATCGCCCCGGCCGTTCAGAACCAGCGAGACCGCGCTTCTGGACACGCCCGCACGTTTGGCGACATCCAGGGCAGTGGCCTTGCGATTCATGGCGGAGAGTCCTTCCGGTCGTTGACAGCAGTCTACCTAACGCGTGTGAGGTTTCCCTTTGGCGCTACGTGGTGAGGGACGAACCGAAGGACGACATCATGGTCTGCATCATGTTGGACGTCCAAATGCCGGCCACCACCATGCTGATCACAAAGACGGCGATGGTGATCCACACCGGCAACAGCCCGCGCTTGGGCGCCACTTTATTGACGATGACGGAACGGCCAATGACATAGACCGCCGAGTTCAGGAACGTCCAGGCCCAGTGGAAGGGACGTACGACGCCGGACCTCGCCAACCGCTGATAGTCCAGGTACGCGAAGAACACCGAAAGGCCATAGATCACCAGGCTCGATGCCATCAGCAGGAAGTACCCCGGCGTATAGATCGAGAAGGGGTCAAGGGTGGTGACGCCTTGACGCGTGGTGATGACGCGGAACTCCGGCTGCCAGGTGAGCATGAACAATACCGAGACTAAGGGCAGCAACGTGATGGCCCAAATGAAAGGGTTGTAGACCGGTGTTTGCTCGCTGATCGGGGTACGCGGAGCCTTGAAAACCGGTGCGTACTGCACCTGCTGCGGAGCCTGCCGGGGAGCCTGGTGGGCTGTCCAGGCGCGGCCGTCCCACCAGCGGACCAACCGGGGGTCCGAAGGGTCCGGGTACCAGCCGGGAGGCGTCGTGGAACCGGGTGTTGATTGAGTCATATCTCCCCCACATTGAGTCGTATTCCGAGAATATCGCGATTGCCGTCTATCGGTTGCCACACACCTCTCCCCAGCGCCTGTGAGGTGGTGTAAGAGTGGTTTATGAGCTTCTTCGACGACCTTCCGGAGCCTCCCGAACAGGCGCGTCAACCACAACCGCTCAGGCCGGGGTGGGCCGGGCCGCCGTCGGACGAACTGCCAGGGGTGGTTCCCGGTGGTTTTCTCCACACCAGTCCGCGGATGGTGGTGGCGCTGAAACTGGTGGAGGTTTACTCCACGGGCTGCTTGTTGGATCTGGTGTGGTCCGTTCAACGCAGGGACGAATCCGATCAGGAATGGCGGGAGATCGTGGAAGAGTCCTACAACCATCCGCGCTCCAGCCTGGACACCAGGACGGGGCTGCAATTAGGCGTCTCCTTTGCAGACGGACGCAAGGCAGTCGCTGCCCTCCACGGACCGGCGGCATTCGAAGACACCGACGACGTCACTGGGCCTGTGCTGACCACCTTGGGTGGAGGCGGAGGGAGTAATAACGGCGACTACGTCCAGTTCGCCGGCCGCTACTGGTTGTGGCCGTTGCCGCTGGAAGGGGACACAACGCTGGTAGCCAGGTGGGAGGCCTTGGGACTACCGGAAAGCTCCCTCGAATTGTCCGGCGTCCAACTGGGAGATGCCTTGGGCAGGGTCCGGAACTACTGGTCCGGTTAGCTTGTCCACATAGCCGGATTGACCGGCGATCGAGCCCGCAGGCCGCCGGTACAGTGGCACTATGCCTGCGCTTCCCCCACTCGAAGAACTTCTCGATTCGGCCCATGTGGTCTCACTCCCCATGCGCGTGAAGTTCCGCGGCATCATGGAGCGCGAGACGCTCGTCTTGCGCGGGCCCATGGGCTGGGGCGAGTTCTGTCCGTTCCCCGAATACGACGACGACGAATCCTCCCGCTGGCTGGCGGCCGCCCTCGAAGCCGGCTGGCTTGGGTTTCCCCCTCAGCTCAGGGACACCATCCCGGTCAACGCGACGGTTCCCGCCGTTTCTGCAGAACGCGTCCCGGACGTGCTGGGGTGCTTCGGGCGGGTGGACGCGGTCAAGATCAAAGTTGCCGAGCGTGGGCAGTCGTTGAATGACGACGTTGCGCGGGTAAACGCAGTACGTGAAGCTTTGCCGGAGGCCGCCCTCCGCGTGGATGCCAATGGGGGATGGGACGTAGAGCAGGCAGTGAAAGCGCTGGGCAGGCTCTCGGCTGTCGGCCTTGAGTACGCCGAGCAGCCAGTACCCACCATTGAGGGTCTGGCCCAGGTCCGCCGCAGGCTCACTGACGCTGGGACGCCGGTCCTCATCGCTGCGGACGAGAGCGTACGCAAGGAAGACGATCCCCTTCGGGTAGCCAGAGCAGGCGCCGCGGACCTCCTTGTGGTCAAGGTCGCTCCACTCGGGGGAGTCCGGCGGGCACTGGACATCGTGGAGCAAGCCGGGCTGCCCGCCGTCGTCAGTTCCGCGCTGGATACCTCTGTGGGCATCCGCGCCGGACTCGCGCTCGCAGCCGCGTTGCCCTCACTTCCCTACGCATGCGGACTTGGCACCGTATCGCTGTTTGCCTCGGACATTACGCTGGACCCCTTGGTGGCCGACGACGGCGCCATCCACGTCCGCGAGGCTGTCGCCGATCCCGGCCTGCTTGAGCAGTACGCGGCCCCCGCGGAGCGCAGGGACTGGTGGCTTGACCGGCTTCGCAGTGTGCATGCAGTCCTGGCGGGAAACCAGCATCCTTTGTTCACCGTTTCTTAACCGGAGAGACCTCTCAGATTCGGTTTCCGCTGAAAGGCTCAGCGGGAACCTCGTACATCTCTGGAAGGTCTTCCCCATGTCTGAAACCACCGGACGCACGTTTCCGCTGCTCCCCATGCTCGGCCACACCAAGGGCAAGCGAAGCGCGGTTACCTGTGCTTTGAAGTGCGACAACGCCTGCTCTGGCGATGTCTGCAACACCAGCGCCAACGGCTACTTCCGCGACATTGCTTCTACAGCCATGTCCCGCCGTGCCGCCCTAGGCCTCGGTGCCGCAGGAGCGCTCGCCATCGTGCTCGGTGGTGCCGTGACCGGTGGGGAGACCGCCGTAGCCGACCCTGGAAACGGACTCTCCGATGCCGCGAAGAAGGGCTTCGACAAGTCCAAGCTCAAGTTCACTGCCATCAAGCCGGTAGACGCAGCGGTGGACGCCTTCACCGTGCCCGAGGGCTTCGACTGGAAGCCGGTCATCCGCTGGGGCGACCCCCTCTTTGCCGACTCGCCTGCCTTCGACCTCAACGCGCAGACTGCCGCAGCCCAGGCCCGCCAGTTCGGGTACAACAACGACTACACGGACATCCTGCCTATCCCGGGTTCCAAGGACCGCCGTGCCGTGCTCTTCAGCAACCACGAGTACACCAACGAGAACATCATGCTGCCCGAGGGCTTCGACCCCAAAGAGGCACGTGCCATCGGCCGGGCAGGGCATGGCCTTGCCGTGGTGGAGCTCGAGCGCAAGAACAAGAACAAGCCGTGGAACTACGTCCAGGGAGCACCCCTGAACCGTCGATTCCTCACGGACACCGTCTACGAACTGACGGGCGCCGCGGCCGGTACCAACCTGGTCAAGACGATCGATGACCCGGCAGGCCGCTGGATCAAGGGCACGCTGGGCAACTGCGCCGGTGGAACCACCCCCTGGGGAACCATCCTCTCCGGCGAAGAAAACTTCAACGGTTACTTCGCTGCCCCGGGGACCAGCGATGGCGACAAGCGCTATGGAATTTCGGCGAAGCCGACCACCCGCCAGTGGGAACTCGACGAGCCGCGCTTCGACACCCGCAACCCGGGCTACGCCAATGAGACCAACCGCTTCGGCTGGATTGTTGAAGTTGACCCGTTCGACCCCACCTCCACTCCCAAGAAGCACTCCGCCATGGGCCGTTTCAAGCACGAAGGCGCCAACGTCATTGTTGCCCCGTCCGGCAAGGTAGTGGCGTACATGGGCGACGACGAGCGCTTCGACTACCTCTACAAGTTCGTCTCCAAGGGCAAGTACCAAGCCGGGGACTCCCGCGAGGCCCGCAAGAACAATATGAACCTGCTCTCCGAAGGTGACCTCTACGTTGCCAAGTTCACGGGCGATTCGCCTGCCGACATCGACGGCACCGGCAAGCTTCCCGCCGATGGCGCTTTCGACGGCACCGGCGAATGGCTGCCCCTGGTAGTCAACGGCACCTCCGCAGTTCCCGGCATGACTGTTCCGGAGGTCCTGGTCTACACCCGCCTGGCCGCCGACAAGGTTGGGCCTACCAAGATGGACCGTTGCGAAGATGTTGAGCCCAACCCGCGTACCGGCAAGGTCTACGTGGCCTGCACCAACAACACGGACCGCGGCAAGCCGGGCAAGGAAGGCGCTACGGAGGTCAACCCGCGCACCCTCAACCGTGACGGCCACGTCGTGGAGATTACCGAGGGCCGCGAGCAGACAGGCACCAAGTTCAATTGGAACCTCCTGCTGGTGGCCGGTGACCCAGCCAAGAACACCTCCACGTACTTCTCGGGATTCCCGGCGGACAAGGTTTCACCGATCTCCTGCCCGGACAACGTTGCCTTCGACTCCGTGGGCAACCTCTGGATCTCCACTGACGGCGCCCCCGGCACCATTGGCTACGCCGACGGCCTGTTCAAGGTCACCCTTGAGGGACCGGAGCGCGGCAAGGTTGAGCAGTTCCTTGCCGTTCCCCGCGACGCTGAAACCTGTGGTCCGATCATCCACGACGAAGAGCGCACAGTGTTCGTTGCCGTCCAGCACCCAGGTGAAGATGGCTCGTTCGCGGCGCAGAACTCCTTCTTCCCGGACTACGTCCCGGCCGGAGCTGCGCCCGCTGCGGGTGCAGCGCGGGCTCCCCGCCCCTCGGTGGTGCAGGTCTTCCGTAAGTAGGTTCTTGTACCTTGCGCATGACGAGTGCTCTCCCGCCCGGGTTGCCGGGTGGGGGAGCACTTTGTATTCCCCGACGGTCTATCACCTCCCGCGTGTTTGAGCCGGACGCTCTGTCACCTCCCGCGTGTTTGGGCCGGACGCTCTCTCACCTCCCGCGTGCTTGGGCCGGACGCTCTATCACTTCCCGCGTGTTTGAGCCGGACGCTCTGTCACCTCCCGCGTGTTTGGGCCGGACGCTCTCTCACCTCCCGCGTTCCTGGCAGCTTGCGCCCCAACTGGTAGCGCCCGGGGTGCGGAACAACGGCGACACCCTAGTGAGAGAGGGATGTCCGATGTGGGCCGGGATGTGAGAGAGGGATGTCCGATGTGGGCCGGGATGTGAGAGAGGGATGTCCGATGTGGGCCGGGATGTGAGAGAGGGATGTCCGATGTGGGCCGGGATGTGAGAGAGGGATGTCCGATGTGGGCCGGGATGTGAGAGAGGGATGTCCGATGTGGGCCGGGATGTGAGAGAACATTGAGGGCTCGCCTGCGCCAATAGACTGGAACGGTGACTTCCCAGGACTCTCTGACATCCATTGGTGCCGCCCGGATCGCCGTTACGGCACTGCTCGACGGCGGTGTGCGGCACGTGGTGGTGGCGCCGGGTTCGCGCTCCGCACCCATGGCCTACGCCCTCGCTGAAGCAGAAGCTTCGGGCCGCGTCCGGCTGCACGTGCGCATCGATGAACGCGACGCCGGATTCACCGCGCTCGGCCTGGCACTTTCCACCGAGGCCCCTGTTGCCGTGGTAACCACATCCGGCACGGCTGTTGGCAACCTCCTGCCGGCCGTCATGGAAGCCAACCATTCGGCCGTTCCCGTGGTGGTCATTTCCGCGGACCGCCCGGAAGAACTCCATGGAACCGGGGCGAACCAGACCACCACCCAATTGGACCTCTTCGGCGATCACGTGAGATTCGCCGTCGACGTTCCCGCCGGCGACCATCCCCAAAAAGCCGTTGCCACGGCTCTGTACGCAGCAACCGGTGCCCTCGAGGACACCCCGCCCGGCCCCGTCCAAGTGAACCTTGCCTTCCGCGACCCCTTGGTGCCAGCCGACGGTGACGCGCTTCCGACGGCTGGGGGACATGGCGTGTTTCATTACGACGCCGGACCCCAGGCACTGGTTCTCCCGGAAGCATCCAGAGAACTCGCTGAGCGACGCACCGTGGTCCTCGCAGGTCATGACGCTGGCCCTGTGGCGGAGGCCTTCGCCCGCGCCCATGGCTTGCCACTGCTAGCCGAGCCGTCGTCCAATGCACGCTTTGGCCCGAATGCAGTGGGACCGTACCGGGTGTTGCTGGAGCACTTTGGGCCCCAATCAGCATCTCCGATCGAACGTGTGGTCTTGTTTGGCCGCGCCACTCTGTCCCGTCCCGTGGCCGCCTTGCTGGCACGCGAATCAGTAGAGACAGCCATCTACCAGCCCGTTCCTGTTGCTTGGTACGAAGCCGGCCGTCGCCGCGAAGTGCCCATCGAAACCCTTCCCGAGCTAGCAGAATTCGCCGGCCGCGGGTCAACCGAATGGTTGGATTCCTGGCTCCTCGCCGGCGCTGCCGCCCAACACGGCTTGGATGGAGTGCTCGCGGGGGAGACCCTTGCCAGCGGCCCATCCGTCGGCGCCACGGTTTGGGAGCATTCCCGCGGGCAGCTGGTGCTCGGGTCCTCCAACGGCATCCGCGACGTCGACCTCGCCGGACAGCCCCACCCCGAACCGGTTGCCAGTGTTTACGCCAACCGCGGCCTCGCCGGCATCGACGGCACCATCGCCACAGCCACAGGCATTGCCTTGGGCAGCGGACGCGAAACCACGGTCCTTCTGGGCGATGTCACCTTCCTCCACGACGCCGGGGGTTTGCTCCTCGGCCACGGTGAACCTGTGCCGGATCTGCGCATCGTTGTGCTCAACGACTCCGGCGGGGCGATCTTCAGCCTCCTTGAGCACGGCGCCGTGGAGGACTCAGGTGCCTACGGCACCGCCGTCGAACGCTTGTTTGGCACCCCGCACTCAGTGGACATCGCGGCACTCGCGGCGGCGTACGGCGTCGGACATCAAGCGGTAAGTACGACGGCGGAACTTGCCTCGGCGCTCAGGGCGCCGCTCAAGGGACGCACCATTGTGGAGGTGAGCGTGGACCGGACGGGCCTGCGGGCGCTCCATGCCCGGATCAAGGAGGCCATTTCGGCTGCTGTGGGCCAGGTCCTGACAGCCGGCTAAGCCCGGCCCGGGATGGCTAAACCCGTCCGCGCCTTACCCAACGCAAAACGGGCGGGCAACACCCACAAAAGGAGTGCCGCCCGCCCGTCGGCGGAGCAAAGCGAAGGAGCTAGGCTTCCTCCACACCAATGTGCGTAGGATCCAGGACGCGGCGCAGGAATTCCTTGGTGCGGGGCTGGGTGGGGGCGCTGATGACGTTTTCCGCCGGCCCTTCTTCGACCACAACACCGGCATCCATGAAGACCACGCGGTCGGCCACTTCCCGGGCAAAGCCCATCTCGTGGGTCACCACCAGCATGGTCATGCCTTCCTGTGCCAGCTTGCGCATGACGGCCAGGACATCGCCCACGGTTTCGGGGTCGAGGGCAGAGGTGGGCTCATCGAAAAGCATGAGCTGCGGGTCCATGGACAGCGCGCGGGCAATAGCTACGCGCTGCTGCTGGCCACCGGAGAGCTGGTCCGGGAAGCGGTCGGCGAGGTGTCCCAGGCCAACGCGCTCCAGGTTGTGGCGCGCTACGTCCGAGGCCTCGGACTTGGAACGCTTGAGGACCTTGGTCTGCGAGATGGTGCAGTTGTCCAGGACGCTGAGGTGCGGGAACAGGTTGAAGTGCTGGAACACCATTCCAACGCTTTGGCGCATCTTGTTGAGGTCTACGTCGGGGTCGGTGGCCTCGAACTTGCCCACGTTGATGGTGCCGGCGTTGGGCTGCTCGAGCAGGTTAACGCAGCGAAGGAGGGTGGACTTGCCGGAGCCCGAGGGCCCGATCAAGCAAACTACCTGACCAGGTTCAACGGTCAGGGAGATCCCTTTGAGGACCTCGTTGCTGCCGTAGGACTTGCGAAGGTCTTTGATGTCGACGCCCGCAGCGCGAACGCCGGACGTGCTCCCAGTGGAGTTATTCATGACTGTCCTGCCTATCGCTTCGTCCGCGCGGAGCGGCTTTCGAACTTCCGTGCCAGGAGGCTCAAGGGGATGGTGATGACCAGGTAGAAGGCGCCGGCCACGAGCAGCGGCGTCAGGCCGGCTCCGAGGCTGGAGATGCCGTCGCGCCCGAACTTGGTGAGCTCG
Organism: Paenarthrobacter sp. OM7; assembly: GCF_029873575.1. Classification (NCBI taxonomy): domain Bacteria; kingdom Bacillati; phylum Actinomycetota; class Actinomycetes; order Micrococcales; family Micrococcaceae; genus Paenarthrobacter; species Paenarthrobacter sp. OM7. Next base: position 3,416,629 of record NZ_CP123579.1, on the reverse strand, counting down.
TACTGGGACGCTGTGAGACCCAGGACGTAGATCAGCGAGGAGTCCTTGGTGAGAAGGATAATCTCGTTGGTGAGCGGCGGCAGGACGATCTTGAAAGCCTGCGGGATGACGATCGAAACCATGGCCCGCCACTGCGGCATGCCCAAGGAACGGGCTGCTTCCATTTGGCCCTTGGGTACGGCCTGGAGGCCTGCACGGAGGGTTTCAGCGATGTACGCCGCTGCCACCATACCCAGCGAGACCATCACGATGATGTTCACGTCCCATTGGATTCCGAAGGCCAGTGGAACGCCGTAGCCGAAGGCGATGAAGACCAGCAGTGCGGGAACACCCCGGAAGAACTCGATATATCCCGTTGCGAGCCAGCGGTACAGCGGGAAGGACGAGAGCTTCATCAGGGCCAGCAGAAGGCCGCCGGACAAGCCCACCACGAATCCGAGGAACGTGTAAATCAGGGTGTTTTTGAGGCCCACCAGGAAGATGTCCGGGAACATCGGCCCGATTTTGGAGAAGTTGAAGACGCTGGTGCCAATCGTCTTCCAGTCCACAGCGAGGATCACTGCGGCCACGGCCACGACGAAGATTCCGGCCTGGACGTACAAACTGACTTTGGCTCGTTGACGTGCAGTCATTGCCATGGGGTTCTCACATTCATGTTGCGCAGGTGGGGCCCGAAACAACGTGTCGTTTCGGGGCCCGCCTGCGTGGATCTGGGGGAGCCTGGGCTCGGACTACTTGGTGGCTTCGCCGAACCAGGTGGTCTCGAACTTCTTGAGGGAGCCGTCGTCGGTGATGCGCTTCAGCGTGGCGTTCACGGCGTCCGTCATGGCGGTGTTGCCCTTCTTGATGGAGATGCCCAGCTTCTCGCCCGTTGCGTAGTCTTCAACGCGCTTGAGGTTGGAGTCGTCCTTGATGGCGTAGCCCAGGACGGACTGGTTGCCGATTGCGGCGTCGATGGTGCCGGCCTTGAGGGCCTGGACCAGGAGGCCGGAATCCTCGAACTGCTGTGCGTCGATTCCCTTGTCCTTGGCGTACTGGGCACCGGTGGTGGCCTGCTGGACGCCTACCTTCTTGCCCTTGGCGCCGTCGATGTTGCTGATGCCGGAGGACGAGGTGGCCACGAGGGTCAGGTCGTCATCCAGGTAAGGGGTGGAGAAATCCATGACGTTTTTGCGGACGTCGGTGATGGAGATCGAGGAGATGGACACGTCGCAACCGGTCAGGGCGGTGCCGGTCTCGATTGCTTCGAAGGAGCTGTCCACCACGTTGAGTTCGGCCTTGACGTCCTTGGCGAGCTCGGCTGCGATGTCCATGTCGAAGCCGACGATCTTGCCGTCCTTCTGGAATTCGAAGGGCTCGTAAGGAACGTCCGAGCACACAGTGAGCTTGCCGGCGTTGATGAGCTTGAGGCCGGAGGCGTCCGTGGCAGCCGGGGTGGACGAGCCACCGCAGGCGGTGAGGGCCAGTGCGCCGGCTGCGAGCACAGCGGCAATCTTGGTGCCGGACAGAACCGAACGGGAGATCTGCATGTTGTTTACCTTTTGTTGCGGTGGATGCTGAACTGAGTCGGTTTTAGTGTAGCGCCGAACGTGAGATGTGCATCACAGGAAACGAAGTTTCACTATTGGATAACAAGTCTACGCACTTATCAACCATGTCCGAGAGGGATCTGTCTGGAATCCCAGATTCAGCGGCGGATACCCAGCGCCTCAAGCATCGGCCGGAATTTCGCCCATGTTTCCGCCAGTTCGGCTTCCGGCTGGGAGCCCTCGACGATGCCGCACCCTGCGTACAGGCGCACCGTGTTGGCGTCCTCGATCACCGCGCCGCGAAGCGCTATACCCCATTCGCCGTTGCCGGCGGCGTCGAGCCAACCGACCGGCCCGGCGTACGGGCCCCGGTCCAGGTGTTCGAGTTTGCGGATCAACGCGCCGGCCACCAGCGTCGGGGTTCCGCACACGGCCGCTGTGGGATGCAGGGCATTGATCAGGGCCAAACACGTGGGCACGTGCCCCTCGATGTCCGCCAACTCTGCCTTCACGTCGGAGGCCAGGTGCCACACGTTGGGCAACTCAAGAATGAAAGGTTCGCTGTGCGAGTTCATCGCTTCCGAGAAGGGAGCCAACTGTCGCGTCAGCGAATCGATCGCAATTTCGTGCTCATGCCGCTGCTTCTCGGATCCAGCCAGGACACGCTCCGCATATTCCATGGGGGAGCCGTCCATGCCGTCAGCGTCACGTCGATCCAGGGTTCCGGCCAGCACACGGGCCTGTGCGGTGCGGCCCTCCACCTGAATCAGCATCTCTGGCGTTGCGCCCACCAAACCGTCCACGCCGTACGTCCAGCATTCGCGGTACCTTGCGGCGAGCTGGCGAAGTACCTCCGCAGCGTTGACGCCCTCCGGAAGGTTCGCGACGACGTCGCGCGCCAACACCAGCTTCTCCAGTTTCCCGGCGCGGATCTCCTCCACGCCGTTGGACACTGCCTGCATCCACGCGGCCTCGCTGAGGGAACCATGGCTGAGGTGGCCGGCGGAACCGTCTGCGGCAATCACCTCAGTTGAGGGCACGACGCCGGACCCTCCTGCCGCTGGATCCTCACCGTTCGGTTCCCGTTCAGTCAGCCAGCGGTGCACGGAGGCGAGGACGCCCGCTTCGGTGAGGGCGGCGTCGTCGAACGTTAATTGGGTTGCCCAGGCGCGGCCATCGCGGATTCCCACCACCAGCTCCGGGAGGATCAAACGGGACACGTGCGGGGAGGTCTTGGAGAAGGCGAACGAGCCGAAAGCCACCGGGCCGGTACCGGGAAGCTCCACGTGATCAGTGATTTCGGCCTCAAGAATGAGGTGCCGCCACCAGATATCGGCCTCAAGGAAACGCTCGGGCCCGGTGGCATTGAAGCGGGTCAGCTCGCCGTACCCCACCAATCCAGCCTCGCGGCGCGACCAGCAAAGAACGTCGTCCCGCACCAGAAACGACGGCAGCCCCCCGGAGGATGATTCAACATCGAGGGGGACTGTCAAGGTGCGGAGCGTGCTCGTCATGATGGAACAACAGTACTCCCGAGGACAACCAGAATCTGAGCCGACTTCTACAGCGCAGCAAAGTCGGCTGAATGTCTGAGACAATTACAGGGTGAACCGAGCATCCTTGGAAAAGCGTCCGGACGAAGTTGCGACGATGTTTGATGATGTCGCCCCAAAATACGACGTCGTGAATGATGTCCTGTCCATGGGGCAGACACGGCGTTGGCGCCGGATCGTGGTTGATGCCGTGGACGTGAAGGTTGGCCAGAAGGTCCTGGACCTCGCTGCCGGCACCGGCACCTCCAGCGAACCGTACGCAGACGCAGGCGTGGACGTTGTGGCCTGCGACTTCTCCCTGGGCATGCTCAAGGTCGGCAAGCGCCGTCGCCCGGATATCGACTTCATCGCCGGTGACGCCACCAACCTGCCGTTCGCGGACAACAGCTTCGATGCTTCCACCATCTCCTTCGGCCTGCGCAACGTCGTTGAACCGCGCAAGGCACTCGAGGAAATGCTGCGCGTCACCAAGCCCGGCGGCCGCCTGGTCATTGCCGAGTTCTCGCACCACGTAGTGCCGCTGTGGCGCAACCTCTACACCGAGTACCTGATGCGCGCCCTCCCGGCCATCGCCACCAAGGTTTCCTCCAACCCGGACGCCTACGTGTACCTCGCCGAGTCCATCCGTGCCTGGCCGGACCAGGACCACTTGGCGCAGTGGCTCAGCGACGCCGGCTGGACCGACATTACTTACCGCAACCTCAGCGGCGGCATCGTCGCCGTGCACCGTGCTCAGAAGCCCGCCGAGCACCGCGAAAGTGTTCCCGTGGCCAAGCTTCGCCGCCAGATCAAGCCGCGCCAACAGGCCGGCTGACCCCGTACCGCCTGCTGATTTAGGACGACGTGAAAGTACTGATTGTTGGCGCGGGCCCGGCCGGGTCCACCGCCGCGTATTACCTCGCCCAGGCGGGCATCGACGTCACGGTGCTGGAAAAGACCTCTTTCCCGCGTGAGAAAGTGTGCGGCGATGGCCTTACCCCGCGCGCCGTCCGCGAGATCCAGAAGCTTGGGCTGTCCCACGCTGTGGAGGACGGGTGGCGCCGGAACAAGGGCCTCCGCCTCATCGCCGGCGGGCGCACCATTGAACTGCCTTGGCCCGAGGTTTCCGACTTTCCCACGTATGGCCTGATCCGCACGCGTCTAGGCTTCGATGAATCTTTGGCCCGGCACGCCGAGGCCGCTGGCGCCGTCGTTCTTGAACGCCACAGCGTTACCTCCGCTTTGACCGCCGACGACGGTCGCGTCATCGGCGCACGGGCGTCCATCCTTGACGAGTCCGGACGCAAGACGGGTGAAACGCGCGACTTCCATGCGGACGTCGTCCTCGCCGCAGATGGCAACTCGACACGAACCGCCGTGTCGCTGGGGATGCATAAGCGCGACGACCGTCCGCTGGGCGTCGCCGTACGTACCTACTTCACGTCCCCCCGCCATGACGACGACTGGATGGAAGGCTGGCTGGAACTTCCCGGCAAATCCGGCAAGCCGCTGCCCGGCTACGGCTGGGTCTTTGGTGTTGGCGACGGCACCTCCAACGTGGGCCTGGGCATCCTGAACTCCTCCAAGGAGTTCGGCAAGCTCGACTACAAACAGGTTCTGCGCGAATGGACCGCCGGTATGCCCACGGAATGGGGCTTCAGCCCTGAAAACCAGGTGGGGGAGATCCGCGGCGCCGCGCTGCCCATGGGCTTCAACCGCACCCCGCATTACTCACCCGGGCTGCTCCTGCTGGGCGACGCCGGTGGCATGGTGTCCCCGTTCAACGGCGAAGGCATCTCCTACGCCATGGAGTCCGCGCGGTTCGCGGCAGAGTTCCTGATCGACGGTGCCGCGCGTTCGGCTTCAGCCGGTTGGTCAACGCACGACGCCGACGCGCACCTCTCGCGGTACGCGGACTACGTGCGGGACCAGTGGGGATCGCACTTCACGCTGGGTCGGGCCTTCGCATTCCTGATCGGCAAGCCTGCCGTGATGAAGCTCGCCCTGCGAACCGGGATGCCGATTCCTGTGCTGATGCGCTTTGTGGTCCGGATGCTCGCCAACCTCACCGACCCCGCCGCGAAGGGCTTCGAAGACCGTGTCATCCGGGTCCTCGAGATGCTGGTTCCGGCCACGTCCAACACTTCCTCTGCCCGTGCCCTGACGCCGGCAGGCTCCGACACCGCGGTTTCCGCACCAACTAGTTAGGGTTAACCCGTGACGAACTCTGCCGAACACAGCTGGACTCATGCCGGGCACGGCTTGCCGCAGGCTGTTGAGCCTGCTCCCAACACCACCGCGATCGCAACGGGACTCCAACTGCCAGCCGGTTTTGCCGCTATTGCCGGAGATCCGGAGCTGGGTCCTGCCATCACCACCAACCTCGCCCGGGTGGAGAAGAAGCTCCGCGAAGCCATCTCCAACTCCGACCCCCTGGCTGATGCAACGTCGCGTCACCTGGTTGAAGCCGGTGGCAAGCGGATCCGCCCCCTGCTCACCCTGCTGTGTGCCCACCTCGGCGATGCTTCACGTCCCGAGGTTGTCCAAGCTGCGGTAGTTGTGGAGCTTACGCACCTCGCCACGCTCTACCACGACGACGTAATGGACTCCGCTCCCTTCCGCCGCGGCGCTCCCACGGCCCATGAAGTGTGGGGCAACTCGGTGGCCATCCTCACCGGTGACCTGATTTTCGCCCGTGCTTCCATTTTGGTGTCCGAGCTCGGCTCCCGCGCTTTGGGCATCCAGGCACGAACCTTCGAACGCCTGTGCCTCGGCCAGCTCCACGAAACCGTGGGCCCGCGCGAAGACGAAGATCCCGTGGACCACTACCTGTCCGTCATCGCGGACAAGACCGGGTCCTTGGTGGCCGCATCCGGGCAGCTCGGTGCGATCTTTGCCGGCGCCGATGAAGCCTACGAGAACCTGCTGGTTGAATACGGCGAAAAGGTGGGCGTTGCCTTCCAGCTCGCCGACGACGTTATCGATGTCACCGGTGTGAAGGTCAAGTCCGGCAAGTCCCCGGGGACCGACCTCCGCGAAGGCGTGCCCACGTTGCCTGTGCTGCTGCTGCGCCGTGACGCCGCTGCAGGAGATGCCTCGGCCTCTGCTCTCCTGGAATTGATCGACGGTGACCTGTCTTCCGACGCCGCCCTGGCTGAGGCCGTGGCCGGACTGCGCGAGCACCCGGTGACCAACGAGTCCTGGAAGATCGCCCGCCAGTGGTCCGCGGAAGCCGTCGCCGCCCTGGCCCCGCTGCCCGAGGGAGTGGTGAAGGCCTCGCTGACCAACTTCGCGCATGCCGTGGTGGACCGCAGCAGCTAGGTTTTGCGTTGGTTCCTGACCTTGTTTGAGCACACAACGGCCGCTATGCACCCTCATTGGGTTGCATAGCGGCTGTTGTGGTCCCAAAGAGGGTCAGGACGCCACACTTTCCGCTCACATCACGACGCCGGTACCCACTTTGGCGTCCAGCGTGACGGTCCGAAACGCCCGGCTTCCCTGTTATTCAGGACTTCAAGCACCTCAGCCACCATCTTTTCCGGATGGTGAACGACGTCGGAGTAGTAATAGCGAAGGACAAGGAAGCCGCCTCGCATGCTCGCATTGTTCCGGTACTGGTCCTTCTTCACCTGCCTGCCTTCCAAGTGAGTGCCGCCGTCGAGTTCGATGACCAGGAAACCGTTGATTAGGCAGTCGACTTCGCCGACGCCGGGCAACTGAACATGCATGCGGACCAGGAGTCCGGCCCGCCGAAAGTGGGTGTGCGCCAAGACTTCCAGTAAGGAGTCTGCCCGAGGCAAGACCAGATCGAGTATCTGCCGGGCCCGTCCATTCCGGTTCCCGGGAAGTCTTGACCTGAGAAAGTCAGTGCCCAGCAGGGCCTGACTTACGGCACTCTGAACCAAGACCAGTGACTCGAGCTCAGGCCGGCACCTCAAAGCATGCAGCAGCACATCGGCCACACCAGCAACCGGAAGATAAGGGTGCCGGGGATGGGCGCAGGAGGTGTGATCAATGATTGCCGGAGCGGGAACACCGTTGCCGCAGCTGAGATGGAGGTCTTGCGGCTTATGAAGCAGCCACAGTCCGTAGAACCTCGCTGCCGAGATGCACGTCAGTCTGGCATTCAGTCGAAAGGCTGCAACGACGTCCGGGTCTGCCCCCTTGGCAGCGTAGACGCCGCGTTTCAACCTGGTGGCCAGCCCGGACTCGATCGCGGCAGCCAGCTTTCGCTCAGTGAATCCAGCTCGTTGCAGGTCGAGTGTGCGGGCGACTCCGTGTCGGAGACGGAGGAATTCGACGAGGTCCATCTGGCCATGGTTGCCGTGCTTGCCGGGGTCCGGGATAGGCATTTCGTCGTTATGTGGATAACTCAACGTTGCTGTAAATCGATCACGGGATGCGAAAAAATACATTGACCTGGAAAGTTGCATATGTGACAGGGTTGTCATAAGCTATTCACGGATCCACTAAATGCCTCCGGTGGGTCTGATGCGAACGGAGATTGTGGTCCCGGTTCGGTGCAGCGTATGACTCGTAACGTTGCAACGAACCGGGGCCATTCCTTTTAACCTCAAACTCCGTGGCGTCCTGACCTTCTTTGAACACAGAACAGCCCCTATGCAACCAATAGAGGGTGCATAGGGGCTGAAAGTCGTTCTAACAGGGTCAGGAAGCCACGGAGGCCCCAGGGGAATTAGTCTTCGTCGTCGTTGAAGGCCCACTCGAACATGTCGAACACGAACTCGGAGAACGTGCCTTCCTCGCTCTTCCACTGGCCGCGTGCGTTGTTGCGGCGCCAGACGATGGGGTCCGGGATGCTGAGGTCGGCGGTACGGAAGCCCCAGGTGAACTGCTCGTCTTCATCCTCAAGGAACATGAGGAAACCTTCGTCATCGACTTCGAGTTCCTCGGGGTCCCAGAAGTAGTGGTACGCCTCCATGAGGTCCTCGCAGCCACCGATTGCGAGGTAGAACTCGCGCAGGACCAGCGGGATGGTGAACGTGTGATCGGAGAGGGCGTCGTCCAGTTCGTCGGGCGTGAGGCCGTCTTCTTCCTGCCATTCATCCTCGAGATACTTTGGGACCAGCGCGCGGAACTTCTCGAGGAACATGTCAGTCATGTACTTATCCTAGCTAATCCCGGGCACCCGAAATTGCGCCCGGGCCGGCGCCGGGGCGGTGCCAGCCACGAACGGCCAGGGGTACGTGCCAGCTGCGTCGCCAGGCCGTCACGCGGAAGGCGAAAACAACGGCTGCCACAACGCACGCATGGAGCCCAGTGAACGTACCCAGATGCCAGAGGAGGGTGGTGAGGCCTGCCCCCACAAACGCCGGAAGCGCATAGAGATCGCGGGCGTTAAACAGCGTAGGAATTTCGTTCGCCGTAATGTCGCGCAGCAGGCCTCCGCCCACCGCGGTGGTGACACCGAGCAGGATCGCGGCCACGGGGTTCATTCCGGCAGTCAGGGCCTTCAGCGTTCCGGTGATGCAGAACAGAGCCAGCCCACCGGCGTCGAACAGTGTTAACAGGGACGTGAAACGCTGGACCGAGGAGAACAGGAAGTAGACCAGCATCGCAGCGAGCAGCGGGGGAGCCAGGTAGGCGGGATTTGTGAAGGCAATCGGGGGACCGACGTTGATGACGATGTCGCGGATCACGCCGCCGCCAAGGGCAACAATGGAGCCGAGGAGCACGGAGCCAACGATGTCGAACTGTTTGCGGGCGGCCAGCAGGGATCCCGAGACCGCGAAGAAGAACACGCCAACCAGGTCAAGCCAAAGGAGGACGATGTCGATGGAAATCAAGTGGACGGGTTCTTTCTGGATACGACTCTCAATAGATGCTGGCTCAACGTTACGCTAGCTCCCATGAACAGCCCCGTTTTGATCGCTTGCGCCCACGGAACCCGGAACGCCGAAGGGCAGGCCGCCATCCGTCGCGTAATGGCGGAAATTGAAGCCCTCCGTCCCGGGTTGCGCGTGGTTGAGGCATACGTCGACGTCCAGGAACCCGAGCTGGGCGGCGTGGTGGAGGGCCTGCCCGAGGGGACTGCCGCCGTCGTCGTCCCGCTTTTGCTGTCCACCGGCTTCCACATCAAGGTGGACGTGCCCAAGGCAATCAAGACCCGCCCGGAGGTAGTGGCCGCCCGGCCGTTGGGTCCGGACCCGCGGCTCGCTGAGTTGTTGGCCACACACTTGCGCGCGGCGGGGCTGCAGGAGCACGACGGCGTCCTGCTGGCTGCCGCGGGATCGTCCCTTCCGGACGGCTCGGTTGATTCGGAAGAGCAGGCGCGACTGCTCGCCGAGCTGCTGCCGAACAAGGTGCGGGTGGCCTATGGTGCCAGCGCCCAGCCAACAGTGCCCGACGGCGTCGCCTCCTTGCGTGCCGAACTCGCCGCCGAGCCGAGCGGACCGAGCGGACCAGCAGGCAGGGTTTTCATTGCCTCGTACCTGCTGGCGACAGGCTATTTCCACGATCAGTTGGCGAAGGCCGGCGCGGACGTTGTCGCGGCTCCGTTGCTGCCGTCAAAGGTGCTCGCGGAGATCGCGCTGGAACGGTACGACGCAGTGTTGGAAAGGCTCTCCTAACCTTTATTCACGCGGAAAAGGGGCCAAATCGACCTGCACAAAACAGGCCCTCCGGACAAGGCCGCTGGCGTGTTCGTGACGAAATGTTTCCCTAGGTGACTTAGCATTTCCGGACCTTTGCTGGCGAAATCTGGCCAGACCTACAGTCGATGTATGACAGATACAGCTGTAGCCGGTGCGTCCTCGGACACCGCAGTTCCCTCGCGTCCGGCGCGCACCCGCCCTGCCGCCAAGCCCCACGGCCAGTGGAAGGTTGACGGCACCGCGCCACTGAACGCCAACGAAACCTGGAAGCAGGAAGACAACGGACTGAACGTCCGTGAGCGCATCGAGTCTGTCTACTCCAAAGAGGGCTTCGATTCGATCGACGGAACGGACCTTCACGGCCGCTTCCGTTGGTGGGGCCTCTACACCCAGCGCAAGCCCGGGATCGACGGCGGCAAGACGGCAACGCTTGAGCCGCACGAGCTCGAAGACAAGTACTTCATGCTCCGCGTGCGCATCGACGGCGGTGCGCTGACCACCGAACAGCTGCGCGTCATCGGACAGATTTCCGTGGACTTCGCCCGCGGCTCTGCCGACCTGACGGACCGCCAGAACATCCAGCTGCACTGGATCCGCGTTGAAGACGTGCCGGAGATCTGGCGCCGCCTCGAGGGCATCGGGCTGTCCACCACCGAGGCTTGCGGCGACGTTCCCCGCGTTATTCTTGGTTCCCCGGTTGCGGGCATCGCCAAAGACGAGATCATCGACCCCACGCCGCTGATCCACGAGCTCGCCGAACGCTTCATCGGCGACCCCGAGCTGGCCAACCTGCCGCGCAAATACAAGACCGCCATCACGGGCCACCCGTCCCAGGACGTGGTGCACGAGATCAACGACTTCGCTTTGGTGGGAGTTGTCCACCCCGAACTCGGCGCCGGCTACGACCTCTGGGTTGGCGGAGGCCTCTCCACCAACCCCCGCCTGGCCGAACGCCTCGGTGTGTTCGTCTCGGCCGACGTCGCCGCTGAAGTGTGGCTGGGCGTCACCAGCATCTTCCGCGACTACGGTTACCGCCGCATGCGTACCAAGGCCCGACTGAAGTTCCTCATGAACGACTGGGGTCCGGCCAAGTTCCGCCAGATCCTGGAAGACGAATACCTCGGCTTCAAGCTTCCGGACGGCCCCGCCGCTCCCAAGCCCACCGCTCCGGGTGACCACATCGGCGTCCACGAGCAGAAGGACGGCAAGTTCTTCATCGGCGTCACCCCGACTGTGGGCCGCACCTCTGGCGAGGCCTTGGTTCAGTTGGCTGACACTCTGGAGAAGCACGGCAGCTACCGCCTGCGCACTACGCCGCACCAGAAGCTTGTCATCCTGGACGTCGCCAAGGAGCAGGTGGAACCCCTGATCGCCGAACTGGACACCCTGGGCCTCTCCGCCCGGCCGTCCGTGTTCCGCCGCGGCACCATTGCCTGCACAGGCATTGAATTCTGCAAGCTGGCCATCGTGGAAACCAAGGTCACGGCCGCTACGGCCATCGCCGAGTTGGAACGCCGCCTGGCCGACCTCGTGGAGACCAAGGAGCTGCCGTCGGCACTGTCCCTCCACATCAATGGCTGCCCCAACTCCTGCGCACGCATCCAGACGGCCGATATCGGCCTGAAGGGCATGATGCTGCCAACGCCGGACGGCGACCCCACCCCGGGTTTCCAGGTCCACCTCGGTGGCGGGTTGGCCAACAATGAGCGCGAGGAAGCCGGTCTGGGACGTACGGTCCGCGGCCTCAAGGTCACCGTGGAAGACTTGCCCGACTACGTGGAGCGTGTGGTCCGTAAGTTCGTCGCCGTTGGCGCCGAGGGCCAGACCTTCGCTGAGTGGGCACACTCCGCCGATGAAGGAGATCTCCAATGACAGATCCCGTCACCATCACCAACCTCGCCGCTGCGGCAGCCCGGCCGGCACTGCGTTCCCATGAAGAGCTCAAGGCACTTGCTGAGGCCGGGGCCGCCGAGCTCGGCTGGAACGCCTCCGCCACCGAAGCCATCGCCTGGGTGGCCCGCAACTTTGAGCTGCCCACCGTCACGGTGGCCTGCTCCATGGCCGACGCCGTCCTTCCGGCTTTGGTCGCGGACCAGCTTCCCGGCGTCGACGTCTTGTTCCTGGAGACCGGCTACCACTTCAAGGAAACGTACGACACCCGTAACGAAGTTGCCGCGAATCTGCGCGTCAACGTGGTGGACGTCCTCCCGGAAACCACCGTGGAACAGCAGGACCGACTGCTTGGCAAGGACCTGTTCGCCCGCGACCCTGCACAGTGCTGCGCCCTCCGCAAGGTCCAGCCCCTGCGCCGCTCACTGGCCGGCTACGAGGTGTGGTTCACCGGGGTCCGTCGCGACGAGGGCCCCACACGTACCAACACACCGGTTGTCACCTGGGATGAGGGCTTCGGCCTGGTCAAGGTGAACCCGATGGTCGACTGGACCTTCGACCAGCTGATCGAGTACTCCGAGGACAACATCCTTCCCGTCAACCCCCTCCTGAGCCAGGGCTACCCGTCCATCGGCTGCCAGCCCTGCACCCGCCAGGTTGCCCCGGGTGAAGACCCCCGCGCCGGCCGCTGGGCAGGTTCCGACAAGACAGAATGCGGACTACACACATGAGCACCCAAACAACCAGCGAGGACCTCGAGTTGAACCAGTTGCAGAGTGAGGCTGAGGGGTCCGCCGCGGCGTGGCGGACATCGCGAAGCGGGCACGGCGGACCCTCAGCCGAGCGTTTGAGCAGCCTGGACACCCTCGAGTCCGAAGCCATTCACATCATCCGTGAGGTCGTCGCCGAGTTCGAGAAGCCTGCGCTGCTGTTCTCCGGCGGCAAGGACTCCGTGGTCATGCTGCACCTGGCCACGAAGGCGTTCTGGCCGGGCAAGGTTCCCTTCCCGGTCCTGCACGTGGACACAGGCCACAACTTCCCGGAGGTCATCGACTTCCGGGACCGCACTGTTGAGCGTCTTGGCCTGAAGCTTGTGGTGGGCTCGGTCCAGGAGTTCATAGACCGCGGCGAACTGGCTGAGCGAGCCGATGGCACCCGCAACCCGCTGCAGACCGTTCCGCTGTTGGACGCCATCCAGCGCAACAAGTTCGACGCCGTGTTCGGCGGCGGCCGCCGCGACGAGGACAAGGCCCGCGCCAAGGAGCGCATCCTGAGCCTCCGCGACGAATTCGGCCAGTGGGATCCGCGCAACCAGCGTCCTGAACTGTGGAACCTGTACAACGGCCGCCACACGGTGGGCCAGCACGTCCGTGCGTTCCCCATCAGCAACTGGACCGAGCTGGACATCTGGCGCTACATCGAGCGCGAGAACATCGAGCTCCCCAGCCTCTACTACGCCCACGAGCGCGAAGTCTTCGCCCGCGACGGCATGTGGCGCGCGGTGGGCGAAGTCTCCCAGCCGCTGCCCAACGAGGAAGTCATCACCAAACTGGTGCGCTACCGCACGGTGGGGGACATGTCCTGCACAGGTGCTGTGGAATCCGATGCGCGCACCGTGGCCGACGTCGTTGTTGAAGTCGCTGCCTCCACCCTGACCGAACGTGGCGCCACCCGAGCAGATGACCGCATCTCCGAGGCAGCCATGGAAGACCGCAAGAAGGACGGCTACTTCTAAATGAGCACCGAAACACTGGCAGCCGGGTTGGAAACAGCCTTGCCCACAACACTCTTCCGTTTCGCCACTGCCGGCTCGGTGGACGACGGCAAGTCCACTCTGGTGGGTCGCCTCCTTCACGATTCCAAGGCGATTCTTGCTGACACGCTCGACGCCGTTGCCCGCACCTCTGCGGACCGTGGCTTCGGAGGCGAAAAGGGCGGGATCGACCTCGCCCTCCTGACCGACGGCCTGCGTGCTGAGCGCGAGCAGGGCATCACCATCGATGTCGCTTACCGCTACTTCGCCACCGATCGCCGCAGCTTCATCCTGGCGGACTGCCCCGGCCACGTTCAGTACACCAAGAACACGGTGACCGGCGCGTCCACTGCGGATGCCGTCGTCGTACTGATTGACGCCCGCAAGGGTGTGCTGGAGCAGACCCGTCGTCACCTGTCCGTTCTACAGCTGCTGCGCGTTGCCCACGTGATTGTGGCCGTGAACAAGATTGACCTGGTGGAGTTCAGCGAGCAGGTGTTCCGCGACATCGAGACCGATGTGCAGAAGGTTGCCCGCGAGCTCGGACTGGGTTCCGATGGTGTTGCTGACTTGCTGGTGGTTCCTGTGTCCGCCCTTGATGGCGATAACGTGGTGGACCGCTCCGAGCGCACCCCTTGGTACACCGGTCCTGCGCTGTTGGAGGTCCTCGAAACCCTCCCGGCCGCTGACGAGCTCGAGGCCGAACTGGAGAGCTTCCGCTTCCCGGTCCAGCTGGTGATCCGTCCGCAGGGTGCCTTGGCTCCGGATGCTGTTGCTGCCGGGCTCGATGTGGAGGCATACCGCGATTACCGTGCCTACGCCGGCCAGATCACCGAAGGGTCGGTCAAGGTTGGCGACGAAGTGAGTGTCATCAGCCCGGGCCACGAACCGCGCACCACCACGGTGATCGGCATCGACTTCGCCGGCCAGTCGTTGGACGAGGCCGCAGCACCGCAGTCGGTGGCTGTTCGTCTGGCTGACGAGATCGACATCGCCCGTGGCGACACCATCGCCGCTGCCGGTACGGTCCGCGAAAGCACTGCAGACCTGTATGCGTCGTTGGCTTGGCTCTCGCCGAAGCCGTTGCGTGAGGGCCAGAAGGTCCTGGTGAAGCACGGTACGCGCACGGTCCAGGCACTGGTCCGGAACGTCACCGGCAAGCTGGACCTCGCCACGTTCAACGTTGAGCCGGCGACCAACCTGGAACTTAACGACATCGGACACGCACAGCTTCGGCTCTCTGCTCCGTTGCCGTTGGAGAACTACCTGCACCACCGCCGCACCGGCGCTTTCCTGGTGATCGACCCCATCGACGGCAACACCCTTGCCGCCGGCTTGGTCAAGGACCACCCGGGCGACCACGAAGACGAACGTTACGTCATCTAGGGTCACACGTAGTCACAAAACCGCAGCTTGTTCGCGACTCCTCACGTTGTACGGCGGGAATTTCGGACAAGCTGCGGTTTTCTTTTTGGGGAAGGACCCATGCCACAAAACACCACGCTCAGCACGTACTTGGCCGCCGGCAAGGACTTGGTCCTGGACGGTGCCCTGGCCACTGAACTCGAGGCGCACGGCTGCGACCTGGAAGACGCGTTGTGGTCTGCCAAGGTCCTGCTGGAGAAGCCGCATCTGATCAAGCAGGTCCACCGCGACTACTTCGACGCCGGTGCCTCTGTGGCCATCACGGCCAGCTACCAGGCCACTCCGCAAGGTTTTGCACGGCGGGGCTTGTCCGTTGATGAGTCGTTGGAGTTGGTGGCGTTGAGCGTCCGGCTGGCCGACGAAGCCCGCCAGGAAGCCTTGGCGGAGGGTTCTGCGAACGGCCCTTTGCTGGTGGCCGGATCGGTGGGCCCCTACGGCGCCTACCTTGCCGACGGCTCCGAGTACCGCGGTGATTACACGCTTTCTGCCGCGGAATTCCGGGACTTCCACCGCCCGCGTATCGCGGCGCTGGTGGAGGCCGGCGCGGATTTCCTGGCGTGCGAGACGCTGCCGTCGTTCGCCGAAGCGGAGGCGCTGTTGGCGCTCGTGGCAGAGTTCGACGTCGAATCCTGGTTTACGTTTACGCTGCGGGACAGCGGTCACATCAGTGACGGAACGCCCCTTGCGGACGTCGCGGCGTTGCTGCGCGCGGAACCGCGGGTGGCCGCCGTCGGAGTTAATTGTGTGCCGCTGGAACTGGTGACGGACGCGCTGGGCACTCTCCAGCAGTCCTCCGACAAGCCGCTGGTGGCTTACCCGAATTCCGGTGAAACGTACGATGCCGTGACCAAAACGTGGGGTCCGTCGGAGGGCGTTCAGGGCACCGGAACCTTGGCTGGAAACGCAGCCGTTTGGCAGGACCGGGGCGCCCATCTCATAGGTGGCTGCTGCCGCACAACTCCGCGCGACATTGAAGCCCTCGCGGCGAATATGACGCCACGTGAACCTGCGTGAACCTTGATTTCTACGGGATTGAAGCCGAAATATGACAGTCCCTACTGTGAAGGCATGACCTCTCCGGAATGGTCCTTGCTTGCCCTCGACGGGCGATGTCACGGGGCCTGATCTTCGCCCCCACTTCGCATCCCACATTCATAAGGACCCACCCTCATGTCGAACACCCCCGAGTCACAGAAACCCGATTCCGGCACCACCCGCATCGTCGCCGGTGAGACCGCGCCCAAACCCAAACGTCGTCGCACTGTGGAGATCGCGCTGGCCGTGGGCCTGGTGCTGCTGATCGGTGCAGGCGCCGCGGTTGCTTCCGCTGTTTCGCAGAACAACCAGGCCGCGCCGGCACCCACCACGTCCCCGGCTGCTGAGCTGAAGCTCGGCTACTTCAGCAACGTCACGCACGGCCCGGCGCTGGTAGGCACCAGCAAGGGCCTGATCGCCAAGGAGCTCGGCGATACCAAGCTGAGCACGCAGGTCTTCAATGCCGGCCCCGCAGCGATCGAAGCCTTGAACGCCGGCGCCATCGACGCCACGTACATTGGCCCGAACCCGGCCATCAACTCCTTCGTCAAGAGCAAGGGCGAGTCCATCAGCATCATCGCCGGTGCAGCATCGGGCGGTGCGCAGTTGGTGGTCAAGCCGGAGATCAACTCCGCGGCCGACCTCAAGGGCAAGATCCTCAGCTCCCCGCAGCTTGGCGGAACCCAGGACGTGGCCCTTCGCGCCTGGCTGGGCGATCAAGGTTTCAAGACCAACACTGATGGCAGCGGCGACGTCAACATCAACCCGACCGAAAACGCCCAGTCACTGAAGCTCTTCCAGGACGGAAAGCTCGACGGCGCGTGGTTGCCTGAGCCGTGGGCCTCCCGCCTGGTGCTTGAAGCAGGAGCGAAGGTGCTGGTTGATGAAAAGGACCTGTGGGAAAACGGTGACTTCACCACCACCATCTTGATCGTGAATAAGAAGTTCGCCGCGGAACACCCGGAAACCGTGAAGGCTCTCCTGAAGGGTCACGTTGAATCCGTGAACTGGCTCAACTCGGCCTCGGCTGAGGAGAAGGCGACCACCATCAACGCGGTCCTGAAGGACACGGCAGGCAAGCCGCTTCCGGCCAACGTGATTGAGCGGGCGCTCCAGAACATCAAGTTCACTACAGACCCCTTGGCCGGAACGTACAACAAGCTGCTGGAAGACGGTGTGAAAGCCGGGACAACCCAGCAGGCCGACATCAACGGCATCTTCGATCTCCGCACCTTGAACGAGGTTGAAGGCAAGAAGACCTCAGCCGCAGGTCTTGGCCAGGACTAAGCAGTAACGGGCTGGTCCGCTTCCCCTTGCGGTTCACACGGGGGAGGCGGGCCGGCTTTTGGCCGCATCAGCTTTACCAATCAACACGAAGGACGGGACCATGCCAGTCGTACTCGAGAACCTGGGCAAGCGCTTCGGCGACGGCGCCCCGGTGCTGGACGACGTCAACGCCACCATCGCTCAAGGCGAGTTCGTCGCCCTCCTCGGTGCGTCCGGCTGCGGTAAGTCCACCTTGCTGAACATCATGGCGGGACTGGAACCGCCGACGTCGGGCGCTCTTGAAGTACCCAGCGACGGCGCTGCCTTCATGTTCCAGGACGCGGCCCTGTTCCCGTGGCTGACCGCACGCGGGAACATTGAGTTGGCGTTGCAGTTGGCGGACAAGTCCAGCACCAAGGCGAGCCGGCGCGAACGCGCTACCGAACTGTTGGAACTGGTCCACCTTGGTGGCGCCGGCGACAAGCGCCCGCACGAATTGTCCGGCGGCATGAGGCAGCGCGTTGCGTTGGCCCGTTCACTGGCCCAGGACCGGCAGTTGCTGCTGATGGACGAGCCGTTTGCAGCCCTTGATGCGATCACCCGCGATCTTCTGCACGACGAGCTTGAGCGGATCTGGAAGGAAACGGGCCGGACCATCGTGTTCGTCACCCATAACGTGCGCGAAGCTGTTCGTCTGGGTCAGCGCGTGCTGCTGCTGTCCTCACGTCCCGGCCGTGTGGTGGCCGAATGGGATGTCACCGAGGAACACCGTACCGATGCCGGCCGTGCCGGGGAGCTGACCGGTGTCATTACCCGCCGTCTTCGCGAGGAGATCCGCCGCCATGCCAAGTAACCCCATCACCACCGAAGAGCGGACCCTTCCCGTGACAGATTCCAAAGAGCACATCACTTCGCCGTCGCTGAAGGGCAACGCCTCGGAACTCAGGGACCTCGAAGCCGGTCTGGACAACCTCCAGTCCGACAGTGGGCGCAAGGCCGGCATCGAATGGAAGCGCGTGCTGCTGCCCGTCGCTGCACTTGTGGTGCTTATCCTCGCGTGGCAGTTCTATGTCTCCCTTGGATTCAAACGGCGCGACCTCGTTCCCGGGCCCCTTGACGTCCTCACCCAGTTCGTGACGATGTGGGGCGAAGGCAAAGTCCAGGAAGCGGTGTGGACTTCGCTGCAGCGTGGTGTGATCGGCTTCCTGATCTCCGTGGTCATCGCTACTCCCGTGGGGTTGATCCTGGCTCAGGTAGCTCCCTTGCGCCGTGCGTTCGGGCCTCTGATCTCCGGGTTGCAGGTTTTGCCGTCCGTGGCATGGGTTCCCGCTGCGATCATCTGGTTCGGCCTGACCGACGCCACCGTCTACTTCGTGGTGTTCATGGGCGCTATTCCGTCCATCATCAACGGGCTCATCTCCGGTGTGGACCAGATCCCGCCGCAGTACCGCAGCGTGGGCACAGTCCTTGGCGCGAACCGGCTCCAGATGGCCTTGCAGATTGTCCTGCCCGCCGCGCTTCCCGGGTACATCGGTGGGCTGAAGCAGGGCTGGGCTTTCTCCTGGCGCTCCCTCATGGCCGCCGAAATCATCGCAGTGGGCGGCACCATCGGCTTCGGGCTGGGCTCACTGCTGGATCAGGGTCGACTGCTCTCCGATATGACCATTGTGATGTCCGCGATCCTGCTGATCCTGTTCGTAGGCATCCTGATCGAGCTCCTGGTGTTCGGGCCGATCGAGAAGCGACTGCTGCAGCGCCGGGGTTTGCTGGCGGGCAGCAGCCGCTAACCATTGGAGTTTTTGTACACGTAATGCCCTTAAGAGCGCTTCTTAGGGGCATTACGTGTACAAAAACTCGCCCTTCCCGGCCGGATCTGGTTTCGACCCGGACGAAAT
The DNA here is from genome assembly GCF_029873575.1 of Paenarthrobacter sp. OM7. Taxonomy (NCBI): domain Bacteria; kingdom Bacillati; phylum Actinomycetota; class Actinomycetes; order Micrococcales; family Micrococcaceae; genus Paenarthrobacter; species Paenarthrobacter sp. OM7. The sequence goes on along the minus strand of NZ_CP123579.1, from coordinate 3,397,690 downwards.
GCTACGTTGCCACCAGCCTTTGCATGTGGGGGAGGCGATTCCCGGGAGTCGTGTGAAGGGTGGCAGGTCATGACCAGGCAGCAAAGAATCACGATGGTTGCGGTAGTTGCATTGCTTGCCGTGACGTCGTGTGCAGCGCCAGCCCCGCAGCCGGATGCGGAAGCGAAGGCCGCTGTCCAGGCCCTCATTGAGCGGGCGATCGACCGCAGGAACCATCAAGTGGTCAGTGGCTTCTCTTCCGCCAAGGAAGACATCGGCAAGGATTTTGTGCCGGACGCAGTCGATCGTATTGAGCTGGAGTACGGACAGCTCCACCAACGCAGGGACGCGATTGCTCCCCATGGCGTCCTTTTGACGGACAGCGGCTCGGAGATCACCGTCAAGAAATTCACCATCACCGATGCCGGCGCCAACATAGAGATTTCGGAGCAGACACAGCTGGAACACGGTCCGGTGCACGGCGTGCAAGGCCCCAGCGAAGGCTACGTCTACGACCAAAAAGTTGAACTGGCAAAATCCGGGGAAGGCTGGAAGATCGTCAGTATCTCCCCTCTCAGGCCGGGCAAGCCTTACCCGACGACAATTGTTGATCCAGACACGCTTTAGGCGCTCGGCACTTCGCGTCGGCCGCTGCATAACAGTCGACTTCCGGACGGCGCGCAAAGGCTCGACGGCGACCTCCCGCCGTCGAGCCCTTGCGTCACCAGACGGTGAGGTTAGAGTCCGGTCAGCAGATCCCGCATTTCCCGAATCTCTGCTTCCTGCGCCGTGACGATGTCCTTGCCTAGCTGGACAGCCTCCGGGTTCTTGCCCTGGGCTATCTCGGTTTTGGCCATGGTCACAGCACCTTCGTGATGCGCGATCATCTGCGTCAGGAAGAGCTTGGCCGCTTCAACACCCTGGGCATCCCTGAGCTTCTGCAGGTCCGCCTCGCTCAGCATGCCGTCCATGCCATGGCCGCCATGCCCGGAAGATCCCATGACAGGCACGTTCCAGCTCTTCAGCCAACCCGTCATCTTCTCTATTTCGGGTGCCTGCGCGTCTTTGATCTTCACGGCCAAGTCGGTAATCGAGGCGGGGATGTCAGCCTTTGCCAGCATGACGTCGGACATCTCCACTGCTTGGGAGTGATGGGGGATCATCATCTGGGCGAACATGGTGTCTGCGGCGTTGTGCCCGGCGTCGCTGCTGTTCGCAGAGGGGCTGACGGAAGTGCCGGAACTTCCGTGGTCCATGCCCGGCATGGAACCGGAGCCGGGGTTGGAAGCGCAACCAGCCAGGGCAAGCAGAGCTGCGAGAGCCGCTCCGGTCACAGTGAAGTGAGTTCTGTTCATGAGTAAAAGTCCTTTGCATTTCGGGCGGCGTTGATAGTCAGTCGCCCGGTGGTGAGCAGGTGGTGAATGGATGTGCGGTCCCGGCTGTTACCGGACCACCCAGTGCTCACGTGCGGCTGATGCAGAGTTGCCCGGGTGTAGGACCGTGGGGTTGGTAGGACCAGGACGGAAGAATGGTGGGCAGTTCCCATGATGCAGGGGTGACTTCGCCTGTCGTGCCGGGTGGGGGAGCGCTCAGAGAAGCTGTTGTGAGGGATGGGATGCAACCGGCAGCCTGAGTGCAGGAGCAGCTTCCAAATTCCGTGCCGTGATCGTCGCCAGCCGAGGCGCCGCTCACCTCATGAGAAGGGCCGTGCGCGTGGTGGGATGAGGAGGTGCTCACTACAGGTGATGCCGCATGAGACGCATGCGTTCCCCCTGCCCCATGCGGACCGCTGATGATGTGCATTCCGAATATGCCTGCAATGACGGCCGTTACCAGAAGTAGAAGCAACGCCCGCACGAGGGAGGCGGCAAGAGCTTGAGGGGACAGCTGCTTGCTCATGATGCTTCACCACCTTCGTCCACTTCCAGTGGTGACAGTATACCCCCATAGGGTATCTGAGAGGGTGCGTTATTGTTGGCACTCCTGGCCCTATGCATTCCTCCGATTTCCGGTGCGCTATTGCGATTCGAGGCCTAGAATCGTCGAATGGGCCTTCTAACGTTCAGCATCAACGTCACGCTCGATGGTTGCGTGGACCATCAGGAGGGCATCGCCGACGACGAGACGCACGCCCACTTCACGCGTCTCCTGGATCAGAGCGGCGCAATGCTCTGGGGCCGGACTACCTACGAAATGATGGAGGTTTACTGGCCCTTGGTTGCCCGTGGCGAAGTAGAAGCGCCGCCAGCCCTACGCGAGTGGGCGATCACGTTGGAGGGAAAAGCCAAGTACGTCGTTTCCACAACGCGGAGCGACTTCCCCTGGACCAACAGTCATCGGCTGGTTGGCCAACTGGGTACGGCCGTTCAGGAGCTTAAGGACAGGACTCCCAAAGGGGTGCTTGTTGGCAGCGGGAAACTAGCAACAGAGTTGGACCGATTGGGCCTGATCGACGACTACAAATTCCTCATCCACCCCATGATCACAGGCCACGGACCCACCCTTTACCAAGGCGGACTGCCCAGCACCCGGCATCTTGAGCTGATCTCAGCCGAGCCGCTCAGTAACGGAGCGGTGGCGATGCATTATCGCCGGGCTGTCTGACGAATGTGCAGGCAACATGACAACCCCAACCATCCCCATGAACTCCGGTTTTAGAAATCTCCACCGGGATATATGCCCTCGGGCAATGTGAAGCACGGCGAACCGGAATCAATGCGAATCTGATGTGGGGCTAACCCTTCGGCGACAATATAGTTTTCATCGCTTGTGTTGTGAGGGCTTACTTGGACTTCGTAGGATCCTCTGATATCAAGCCTGTTCCCGACTTCGTATTGTCCAATTTGATAGTGGGTTTCGACTTCTTTCAGGATCGGCTCGATTTTGGTTTTTCCGGTGACCGTGATTGTCGTTGAACCATTCCAGCTGTGCTGGGTCTTGTTGCAGGACAAGAGCACGCCCTTCTTCTTCTGATCGATCGAGATAACAGCTTCTTTTGGGATCAGGGCGGCGATCTCCAGTTCCATTGCTTGTGTATGAGCTTTCGCTTGCTGCCATGTCAGCTCAGCATTCATCGTTGCCTCCTGTGTTTTGGCCGCAGTTGGCACAGTCGACTCCGTCGAACTCCCGGTGGGTGGCCCGGCGCAACCGGCAAGCCCGATTGAAACGACCAGCATCAACGCCATGGCGCCGCTCCGAACCCTCATCGAATCGCACTTCCCAGCATGTCCATGAGAGCCTGTTCGTTGTCCTCGCTATTAGAGGAGATGAGGTTACGGTTGTTCATGAGGACCTAAAAATCCCCACCCGGGTAGATGCCCTCGGGCAAGGTGAAGCACTCAGATCCTGATGCAATACGGATTTCGTTTGGAGACAATCCTTCGGAGACGATGTAACTCTCCCCTGGAGCAGGCGGGTCGATTTGGATTCGATAGTTTTCGTTTACATTTCTATCTACGGACACATTTAAGCCATTCGCACGGTAGTGGGCTTCGATGTCCTTCACGACCGACTGGATTTTGGTTCCTTCAGCTACCGTGACCGTGGTTGAAGCATTCCAGTTGTGCTGCGTCTTGTCGCAGGACAGAAGCACGCCCTTCTTCTTCTGATCAATCGAGATGACAGCATCTTTTGGGATCAGCGCGACGATCTCCAGTTGTATGGCTTGTGCGTGGGCTTTAGCTTCCTGCCAGGTTAGTTCAGCTTTCATCGGTTCCTCTTGTGTTTTAGCAGGCGTTGGCACGGTCGACTGGATTGAACCCGTGTTGGGGTTTCCAGCACAAGCGGCGAGCCCGATCGAACCTGCCACCAGCCACAACGCCATGGCACCGCGACGTGCCCTCATCTAGCCACAATTCCAAGCCTGTCTTTGAGTACTTGCTTGCTTGTCTTCGCTTGTGGAGGCGATGAGGTTCTGGTTGCTCATGAGGATCTAGAAATCCCCACCCGGGTAGATGCCCTCGGGCAAAGTGAAGCAAGGCGAACCTGATGCAATGCGAATGACGCCGGGATCGTCCTCCCTGATGAGATACATTTCCGAGGTGGCCGGATCGCTTATCTCAACACGAAAGGTGCCTTGTATGGTCCGGTCGCTTGAGACCTCAAAACGATGATCCGTGTAGTGTGCCCGAGCAGCCGTCTCAAGTTCTTTCACGACAGATTCAGCTTCGCTTCCCTGAGTCAGCGTGATCGAAGTCGAACCGTTCCAGTTGTGTTCGGTATTGCTGCAGGATAGGAGAACGCCCGTCTCTTTCTGGACTATGGAAGTAATCTTGTCCTTTGGGATCAAGGCCGCGATCTCCAGCGCTTCCTTTTCCGTGCTTGCTTTAGCTTCCTGCCACCTCACTTGCGTAACCACGTTATGTTCCTCTCTTGGAATGTCCGAAGTTGCGCAGCTTGAGACGCCACCAATGGTCACGATCGCGGCGATGTAGGCTGCAAAGTTGGAAATTTTCATCGTTTCAACACCTCAGACACTTCATCCAAAACCCTCCGGTTGTCCTTGCTGTTTGAGGCGATGAGGTTGTGGTTTTCCATGAGGATGTTCCCTTCTTCGACGGTGTTAATCGCCCTAAGTTGGTCGTCGTGGGGGCCGCGGTAATAGTGCTGTTCGAACTCATCCCGATGAATGGGGTTATTTCCATCCCACACCACCCCTCTCTTCGTGATGAGGTTGGGAACTCCCTGACCATGGACGAGCAGATCATAGTAGTACAGGTTCGAGTATTCCGTGGTTGGCTGTGGTTTCCAGTCCGGGAGCATTCCGGCCCCGGCGAGGGATATTACTTTGTCATATCGGGCTCCGGCGACTTCGGAGCTGGTGAGGTTCGCCAGGCCCCAGCTGTGTCCGATGCCGGTTTGTTCGGCACCGTTCAGGTAGGGGTCAGTGCGCATCCCGGTCTCGAAACCTGCCAGTTGCTGCCCCGAGGTGCGTGCGAGTTTCTCATCGTTCGCCTCACCAATTCTCGCCAGGTTGGGACCGCCGGCGGTGTCCTCCTCCCCGGGGAACCGCCCATCCTTATAGACGAAAGCCACGGTCCCTGACACGTTGTCATTGAGATACTTCGAGACCTGCTGTACGCCGCCTTCGTAGAAGATGTTCATCCCGGTGAAGGTTCCTGGGACGTAGGTGATCACGTGCCGTGTGTCGGGGCCCGGGGTGCCGATCATTTCCAGGATCCGGGACTGGTCCCGGTCATAGAGGTAAAGCTGTACGTCCCCGGCTTCCACCTGCTTCAGGTATGCCACCTCATTTTGCAGCATTTTTGTTCGGTTCGGGTCGTGGTGTGCTTGGCCGATCCCCGACAACTTCCGGGCTGTTTCCAGGTCGTTCTCCGCCGCACGGAGCAAGCTTGGCGCGTTCAACTGGTTAGCCCGGACCCGGGCCAGTGCGGGCATCCCGTCCAACGCGCCGAACATGGCCGGAGCCGCAGCCAGCAGCAGCTCCTGCACCGGCGTGAACCCGGACTCGTTCACTGCAGTGTGGGCTCCCGTTTTCAGGCCCGCCCACCAAGCCCCGATTTTCGATGGGTCCATGCCTCGCAGGGTCTGCTGCCATCCGGGTATTGTGGCCAATGCCTTCACGTCAGCTTCGGAGGCAGTGGACAAGTAGCCCAGCAGCGCCGAGCCCGATAAGGTCATCGGCGCCGTTGCAAGCACAAGAACGCCGTTCGATACCGTTATCTGCCCGAGGTCACCGCTCCCACCGGCAGCACGGAACGTCGACGCGATGTCGGAAAGCCGGGTCGCGTCCTGATGGTTGTCTTCCAGGAACCGTCGCAGCCCGCCACGGACAGCGTCGAGATCAGAGTGCACCCAGAAGCACTTGTCCTCGAACTCGGACACAGCTGCACTGACTCTGTTGGCCGCGCCTCGGTCTGAGCCGTCCTGGATCCTGAAGGTTGACACTGCGGAGTCCAAGGTGTCCGGATCAGCGGAACTCGCCCCACCAGTGCTTCCACTCGCCCAGACACGAAACCCCTGCCGTGCAGTCTCCACGCTCACCACCGGACGGTCAGTCGCCTCCATCGACGGGCGCGGCCCCACATCCACTGCAAAACCGCCGCCAGCGCGCGCCCAACCGGAGGCAAGCGCCCACTCCGTCACCTGATCCAAGCGACGCTGCTCAACCTCCGCGGCGCTCTTCGCTTCCTGTACCCGACGGGCAACGTCTTCCAACATATGGACCAGCTCCGAACGGGCCGCCCGTTCAGCGGCAACGTTCTCCCGGAAACAGTCAGCGAACACGCCCCGGAATTCCGTAAGAGCAGCAGTCGAGATCGATTCCCGTCCGCCGCGTTGATCCTGCAGCGTACGCGCTGCGTCTCGACATGCACCGATCAGACGATCGGCAACCCCCGTGTCGAAATTCATTTTACTCCATCGAATAGATAAACCCCCGACGGCTCCACTATACCTAATGCGCTCGACGAATTCTGAATCACTTTCAGAAGGCGCTGAGCGGTGGGCGAGCGGCTCCGTGGAATTCTCCGGGCCCCCGCGGAGTTGTCCCGAACATGCACAACAAACGGATCGGTTTCCTCTCCTTCGGTCACTGGGCCCGCGTCCCGGGTTCCCTCGTGCCAACGGCTGGGGAGGCCCTGAAACAGGGCATCGAACTCGCTGTGGCCGCTGAGGAACTGGGCATCGACGGGGCCTTCTTCCGAGTGCACCACTTCGCCCGGCAGCAAGCATCGCCCTTTCCACTGCTGAGCGCTATTGCGGCACGGACCAGCCGGATCGAAATGGGCACCGGCGTGATCGACATGAGATACGAAAACAGCCTCTACATGGCCGAGGAAGCAGCAGCCACAGACCTCATCAGTGATGGGCGGTTGCAGCTCGGAGTGAGCCGTGGTTCACCCGAACCCGCACGGAACGGAGCAGCGAACTTCGGCTACGTCCCCGAGGACGGTGAGGACGGTGGCGACATGGCCCGCCGCCACACTGCATTGTTCCGCAAAGCCATCGCCGGGCACGGGGTGGCCGAAGCGGACCCCCATTACGCCGGCGGGGCCACAGGTCTGCTGCCCATCCAACCCCAGTCACCCGGCCTCCCGCAGCGGATCTGGTGGGGCGCCGGAACCCGCAAGACGGCCGTGTGGGCAGCAGAGCAAGGCATGAACCTCATGAGCTCAACCCTCCTCACTGAGGACACGGGAGTGCCTTTCGATGAACTGCAAGCCGAGCAGATCCGAATGTTCCGCGAAGCTTGGGCCGCCGCAGGGCACGACTTTGAACCAAGGATTTCCGTCAGCCGCAGCGTCATCCCCATCGTGGACGACGTCGACAACCACTACTTCGGTCTGCGTGCCCAAGCGGACAGCCAGGACCAGGTGGGAATTCTCGACGGCGCCTTGTCCCGCTTCGGGAAAAGCTACATCGGCGAGCCGGATCAACTGGCGGACGAACTGGCGAAGGACGCAGCAGTGCAAGCAGCCGACACGGTCCTGCTCACAGTGCCCAACCAGCTTGGCGTCGACTACAACGCCAAGCTGCTGGGCAACGTCGCCAAGCACGTCGCCCCTGCTTTCGGTTGGAGCGCCAAAGCCTAGGACGCCACAGCCACCAGCTCGAGAACAGAAGACGAAGCAGGCTCCACGAACACCCGGTACCCCCGTTCGTGATCGAACCCATGGATTTCACGCGTATCCAAAGCAGCCATGAATTCGAGGGTCTGCCGGGTGACCACCTGGCCAGGGACCAGGATGGGGAACCCGGGCGGATAGGGCGTAACGAACCCTGCCGAGACCACTTCCTGTCCCTTGGCCACCGCCGCAGCCACCTCAGCCGCGGACAGGTACACCGTGGAATCGGGTTTGTAACTCTCAAAGTAGGCGGCCCGGATATCACCGTCCTCGCAGGAATCATCCCTACGGAAGCGCGCGGCGAAGGTGCTGAAGTCCGGGAGCGGGGGAGTCGGGCGGGGAGCGTCGGACGAGGCAGGTAGCGTCCGAGCCCGCGCCGAAGGATGCGGGTTCTCAAAGCCTTCAGCGAGTTTCACCAGGACCTCGATCAGGTACGCCACGGAGCTTCGGGACGTGCCGATGTTGGTCATGAACAGCACAGTGTTCCGTGACGTCTTGTTCACCTGGATGCCGTGATCGTCCATGAGGTAGCTGTGGCGGAAAGTGTCGCCGTCGATCCCTGTTTTGCTGATGTCCAGCGTGAGGCGGCTGGGATCGATGACGAACTCGTCCCGCTGCCAGGCGTCCTCCAGCTCCGACAGCCCATCCCGCAGCGGCATGCTGGAGCCGGTTTCCCTATAGCGCGGACCGATGAGGTCCCGCGAGGTCAGCACACGGAAGTACTTCTTCAGCAGGGGATGCCGGGCCACGGCTTGGGCCACGGATACGGCAAGGTCGGATTGCCGTTGCACCAGGCCGAAACCTTCCAGTTCCACCTGTCGTCTGCCAATGTCCAGGGAAGCCAGAATTTGGTAGTTGGGGGAGGTGGACGTGTGGGTCATGTACGCCTCGCGGAAGGACTCCCGGTTGGAGTCGGCGAAGTCTTGGTCATACACGTGGATCATGGAACCCTGCCGCAACGAGGTCAACGTTTTGTGGGTTGACTGCGTTGCGTAGACCCGGAGGCGTGCCTTGGCAGGATCCGGAATAAGCCTGGTGTTGAGCCAGGCTTCGTCATCAACGGGTTCGCCGGTGACCGGGTCATGAAGGGCGGCGGCCTGTTCCGCGTACCGGGTGGCGTAGGCAGGATCGCTGAAGGAAGCTTCCAGGGCGGCTGCTGCCGCCATGCCGGTTCGACGGCGGTACACCGGATGGGAGCGGGCGAAGGCAAACCACGCCTCATCCCATAGGAAGACGAGATCCGGTTTGATGGCCAGGCATTCCTCCATGACCCTTTCGACGTCGTACACAACGCCGTCAAAGGTGCAGTTGGTGAGGGTCACCATTTTCACCTCGTGGAGCCGGCCCGCCCGGCGGTACTGCAGGAGCCTGCGCTTCAGGCTGGCCAGAGGGACAGCACCATAAAACGCGTACTTGTCCAGGGGATAGGCATCCAAGTAGGACACACGGGCACCGGCAAGCATAAAGGCGTAGTGGTGCGATTTGTGGCAGTTGCGGTCCACCAGCACAACATCGCCCGGGGCAAGCAGGGACTGGTGCACGATCTTGTTGGCCGTGGATGTGCCGTTGGTGACAAAGTAGGTTCGTTGCGCCCCAAAGGCCCGGGCGGCGAGTTCCTGTGCGCGTTTGATGGACCCGTGCGGATCCAGCAAAGAGTCCAGACCGCCTGAGGTGGCGGACGTTTCGGCCAACAGGAGGTTTGTCCCGTAGAAATCGGCCATGTCCCGGATCCACGGTGACGTTCCTACAGACGCACCCCGGGAAATCGGCAGGGCGTGGAAGACGCTGGCCGGGCGGCGGCTGTAGTCCTGCAGCGCCGTGAAGAACGGTGTTTCGTAGCGTTCGGCCACCCCGGACAGCAGTGACAGATGCAGGTCCAGATGATCCTGTCGCCGGAAAATCCGCCGGAACTTCCTGGTGAGGGATCCCGCCAGGGACTCGATGGAAACCCCTGCCACCAAGTAGACGTCCAGTTCCGGCCGCAGCCCGGAAATTGCATCGGCCAGCGCAAGGATCCGTCTGATGGGTCGCGAGTCCTGCAAGTCAGCCGAGGTATGCCGGGCCAGGAACCGCTGGAGGTCGCTGCCCAACAGATGGGAGCTGCGGAGGGAAAAGCCCGGGCGAAGAACAACGGACTGGATATCGGGGTTCAGCATGATGGCCACCAAGGCATCCTCATAGCTGGGAACCACGTTGACCGTGTACGTGAACGCATCCGAAGGACGGCGCTGCGCAGCCATGGTGTTCTTGAGCGCCTCGGCTTCTTCGGGCTCCATGGTGTCCACCACCAGGACCTCAAAGCGTGGCCGCTCCGCCGGCTCGGGCTGGTCAACAGCTTCCTCGTCCGGGAGCTCAGCGCGCGGCACCGCAGCTGTTTCCCCGGCAGAGGCGAGCGGGAGGTGGGACAAACCGCCCAGAAGCTGGAGCGCGGCCTGGGGTTCGCCGTCGTCGATTAATTGGCGCAACTGGGCCACGGTGTTGACTCCAGGCTCGGCCCAATAGGGTTCCACCGCCGCCAGGAGGGCAAAAGTCCGGTCGATCTGGGACAGCAAACCAGACTCCTGGTGTCGGGCCGAAGCGAGCTGCCTGAGGGCGTATCCCAAAAACTCCCACGCATCGGCACGGGACCGCCAGGCCCTGCTGGGAGTGCCGATTCTGGGGGACGGGGAAGGGTTGCTCATGTGTTTCACTTTCAAACTGAAAAGGGGTCTAGGACATCAGGGCTGTGCGGATGCGGCCGCGATACGCGTACCAGCCGGCGATCAGCAGCGGAGCCAACACCAGCAACGAGGTCAGCACCCAGCGACCTGTTTCCGAGAACCCCATCGTGACCAAGACAAAGGCCAGGAACCCGAGCGTGAGGTAGGAGGTAAAAGGCGCTCCGAACAGCCGGAAGGCCGGGCGTACCACCTTGCCGCTGCGTACCCATCGCTGGAGCTTGATGTGGCAGAGCATGATGGTGGCCCAGCCGCCGATGATGCCCACGGCCGAGACTTCGAGCACGATTTCGAAGACCTGTGATGGGACAACGGCGTTCAATCCAACGCCCACCAGGGTGATGACCGCTGTCAGGAGGATGCCACCGTAGGGCACTCCGGACGCGCTGATCCGTCCGGTGAATTGCGGAGCCGAGCCGTTCACAGCCATGGACCGGAGGATGCGGCCAGTGGAATAGAGACCGGCGTTGAGGCTGGAGAGCGCGGCGGTGAGGACCACGAAGTTCATCACGGACGCGGAGATGGCTCCGGCCTGCGGATCGCCGAGGTGCGAGAAGAAGGTGACAAAAGGGGACTCGCCGGCTTTGTAGGACGTGAAGGGAAGCAGGAGCGAGAGCAGCAGGACGGAGCCCACGTAGAACACCCCGATGCGGATTACTACGGTGTTCACGGCCTTGGGCATCACCTTGTGGGGGTTGGCGGTTTCGCCGGCTGCAGTGCCCACGAGTTCCACGGCGGCATAGGCGAACACCACGCCGCTGATGGCCAGGAGCGGCGCCACGGAGCCCATGGGGAACATGCCGCCGTTCTCAGCGATGACGTTGAAGCCCGGAACGCCAACGTCCGTCCGTCCGCCGAAAACAATGAAGCAGATTCCCACCACGAGGAACGTCACCAAGGCGCCCACCTTGATCATGGCGAACCAGAACTCCATCTCGCCAAAGATCTTCACGGACACCAGGTTCAGGGAGAGCACCACTACCAAAGCGATCAACGCGATCAACCACTGCGGGATGTCGTTGATGGGTGCCCAATATTGGCCCCAGAACTTCACGTACAGGGCAACCGCGGTGACGTCCACTATGGAGGTCATGGCCCAGTTCAGGAAGTAGAGCCAGCCCGCGGTGTAGGCCATTTTCTCGCCGTAGAACTCGCGGGCATAGGAAACGAACGAGCCGGAGGTGGGGCGGTACAGCACCAACTCGCCCAGTGCCCGCAGGATCAGGAACGCGAAGAATCCGCAGACGGCATAAACGAGGACCAACGCAGGTCCGGACCCGTTGAGGCGGCCTCCGGCGCCCATGAAGAGCCCGGTACCGATCGCACCTCCGATGGCGATCATCTGGATCTGCCGGGGCTTAAGGGTTTTCCGGTACCCGGTTTCCTCTTGGGCGAAAGCGTTCGACGACGGACTGGCAGCCAGGTCTGTCGGGGAGGGAAGGGTTTGTGTGGACGCAGGGGTGGGTATCACTTCGGGGGTCTCCTTTGACTCCGTTGCCACCACAGGGTGGCTCAATACTCCACAACGTGGGGCTGGCTGCCTCGCAGTTGTGCCTGAAATTGGCCGCGCTGCAGTCAGTCTTTGTGGTGTGTGGGACAGTCACCAACTCTAGGTCGCTGCCGTCACCAACAAATTGGCTGGCGAACCAAATTCAGGGCCCGGCTCTTGTGCCGCGGGGACAACACTGGTGTTCTGAAGGGCCGGTAATGTTTCTCGCTGTGCGTGCCTGCGCACATGTACCGGCGGAGCCCCTCAATGGCGAGGAAGCGTACTGCTGAAGAAACTGATGTGGAGAGGAAGCGATAGCTTCGTTGAAAGCCCTGGAAATTGACGACGACGGAGTCGTCACCGTATTGAGCGACGTCATGGAAGACCTGGGTGTCGGCAACGCCCGGTTGCTGCTGGCCCCGGCAGAGGACAACAGAACCGTTCGCGAAACTGTCATTGTTGATGCTGAAGACGACGACGAGATCCGCCCAGGCGCCCTGGTCATGTTGATCGGTGTTCGCGGGCGTGCGGCGCTCCCTGCACTCCGCCGCATCATGGTGGGCCGCCCCACAGCAGTTGCTGTCAAGGGCAGTGAACGCGAGTTGGAAGCCGCAGCAGAGTTGCTCCAACCGACCGGCATTGGACTGGTGGCTGTTGCCCCGGGGCTCCGCTGGGATAAGTTCGAGAGCATCGCGTTGGACCGGGTCCGTGAGAACGATGTGCCAGGCGAAACCCCCACGTCAGTTCACCGCGACTTGTTCGCGATCGCCCAAACCACGGCCACGCTGACCAATGGCCACGTGGTGATCGAAGATCCGGGCAACAGGGTGCTTGCGTACTCCCCGGCATCCAATGACGTTGACGAGCTCCGCCGGCTGTCCATCCTGGCGAGGCGTGGCCCTGAAAAGTACCAAAAACTCCTGAAGGAATCAGGGGTCTATAAGCACCTGCAGGCCACTGAAGCGCCTGTCCATGTGGAAGCCAACCTTGATGCGGGTCTCCGTGAACGTGTGGCAATCGGCATTCACGCGGGCAGCCGTGTCATGGGATACATCTGGTTGCAGGAAGGTGCTGAACCCTTGGCGGCCAACACAGACCGCATCATGGTGGGTGCGGCCCGGCACGCCGCCATCGAGTTGGTACGCCACCGCAATGAGCAGTCCCAGTCGATGCGCGAGGACCGGGTGTCCAGCCTGCTCAGTGGCACCGCCCAAGTCCATTCGCAGGCCCAATCGGCAGGCATTGATCCGTCGAAACCAGCTGCTTTGGTGCTGATCTCGGCGGGCGGGCTGAGCCAGAGCGCGGCGGGGCTTCAGCTCCGCAGGGGAGAGCTCTCCAAGGTGGCATCAATCCACGCGGCAGCCTACCGGCCAGGCGCCGTGGTGGGAGCGCTGGGGATGGAAACGGCCATCATCCTGCCTGACGTGGATCCACTGAAATCCCTCCCCGCCATCAACCGGCTGGTCAACACCATAGTTCGTGATGCCACCACCCACCTTCATTTCCAGGTGCAGGCAGCAGTTGGTCCCATCGTTCCGCGCCTTGACGCCCTGCACGCCACCCTTGATCACGTGCGCAGCGTCCTCAAAGTCATGGAAGCAACACCGGACGTGCGCGTGGCCTCATACAGCGACGTGGAAACAACAGTCCTGACCAGGGAATTGTTGGAGCTGCTGGAATCGCGGACCACCCTGCGTCATGCAGGAATTACCCGGCTGTGCAGCCGTTATCCGGAATTCGCGCTGACCCTCCTGACTTATCTGGAGTTCTTTGGCGACGTGAACCGGTGCGCCGAGGAATTGGCTGTCCACCGCAACACCGTTCATTACAGGCTCCGCCGCGCCTGCGAGGTGGCTGGCCTGGACCTGCACTCCGCAGATGAACGCCTGCTGGCACACCTCCAGATCAGGCTCTGGACCTACGCAGGGACCAAGGTCTAGAAACCATGGATATCCAGAATCTCCTCGACGACATCGTCGGGGCCGTGCAGCCGCATGTCGGCCAAGGAAACGTGGCTGACTACATCCCCCAGCTTGGGGCCGTGGATGCCCAACAATTCGGCATTTCGGTGGCCACCCGTGACGGCGAAGTGTATTCAGCCGGAGACGCCCACGTGGAGTTTTCCATCCAAAGCATCTCCAAGGTCTTTGCGCTCGCCTTGGTGCTGGCCTTCGACGGGGACAGCATTTGGAAACGGGTGTTCCGGGAGCCGTCGGGCAACCCCTTCAATTCATTGGTCCAGTTGGAAAGCGAAGACGGCATTCCCCGAAATCCGTTCATCAACGCCGGTGCAATAGTTGTGACGGACCGGCTCCTGAGCCTGACAGGAAACGCGGCCCACGCCGTGCGGGATTTGATGCGCCAGGAGACCAGCAAGGACAGCATCGATACCGATCACCACGTGGCTGGCTCGGAACTGGCCAACAGCCACCGCAATGCTTCCTTGGCCCACTTCCTGGCAAGCTGTGGCAACCTGGAGAACCCTGTGGAGGATGTCCTGGACTCTTATGCGAAGCAATGCGCAGTGGCCATGACGTGCGAAGACCTTGCGCTCGCAACCCGGTTCCTCGCCTCCAACGGCCTGGGCGCAGACGGGACACTGCTGTTGTCACCGGCGCAGACCAAGAGGATCAACGCCGTCATGCTCACGTGTGGAACGTACGACGCCGCGGGCGAATTCGCGTACCGCGTGGGCCTTCCGGGCAAGAGCGGCGTGGGCGGCGGCATCGTGGCCGTGGTTCCGAACAAGTGCTCCATCAGCGTGTGGAGCCCCGGTCTGGGAAGGTCCGGGAATTCGGTGGCGGGTGTCGCAGCGCTGGACGAATTCACCACACGTACTGGCTGGTCGGTGTTTTAGGCGCATGATGGAGGGATGACCCCCAAGGCAGGGAAGGCACCCAAAGCGGCGTTGGCGCCGGGAACCGAGCCCACCGCCGTCGAGTTCCTCGCGCGGCTCCAAGCCCGGCAGTCCGACGTCGAGCAGGCCAAATACCAGCGCTATTTCAAGACCGGCAAGGGTAACTATGCCGAGGGCGACTTCTTCCTGGGCGTCCGCATGGGCGAGGTTTTCACTCTGGCCAAGGAATTTGCAGCCATGCCACCGGAGGAGATCGAGAAGCTCCTGGAGCAGGACATCCACGAGGCCAGGGCTGGAGCCGTGAAGATCATGGCACTCCAAACGCAGAAAAAGAAGACCACGGAACAGCGGCGCCGCAACCTCTACGAGATGTACTTGCGCCGCCACGATCGCATCAACAATTGGGACCTCGTGGACCTGGGTGCGGGAAACGTGGTGGGTGGCTGGCTCATGGATAAGCCACGGGATCCGTTGTATGAACTGGCGCGCTCGGAGGATATGTGGGAGCGCCGGACGTCCATCGTCGCGACGTCGGCATTCATTCGTGAAGGCCAACTGGACGACACCTTCGCCATCGCAGAGATCCTGCTGCATGACAAAGAAGACCTCATCCACAAAGCAGTAGGCGGCTGGGTCCGCGACGCAGGGCGCAGCAGCCGCGAACGCCTGCTGGCGTTCCTGGACGAGCACGCCGCCACCATGCCTCGGACGGCGTTACGTTACGCGATCGAGCATCTGGGCAAGGAGCAGCGGGCCCACTACCTGACGCTTAAAGACAGGGTTTCCCCGAACTAGGCCGGGAATTATGTGACGTTGGATTACCCAGCGTTACCGGGTGTTTCCGAGCCTTTGAAGCATGTTACGGGGCCGCCCTACAGTTTTTTCATGGCAATACAGGACATTTACCCCACCGCGCTGCGGCTGCTTGGCCGCCCGGTGCTGGTGGTGGGCGGCGGCCCCGTCGCGGAGCGTCGCGCCAAAGGGCTGCTCGACGCCGGTGCGAAAGTTACCGTCGTCGCGCCCGTTGCCACCGAAAACCTCCACGGACTCGCCGCTTCCGGGCTGCTCAACCTGGAACAGCGCGAGTACCGCACGTCAGACCTCGACGGCGTCTGGTTCGTCCAGACAGCCACTGGCACCGCCGCTGTGGACACCCAGGTATCGGCCGACGCCGAGGCGCAGCGCCTCTGGTGCGTCAATGCCTCGGACCACGAAGCGTCAGCCGCGTGGACACCCGCCGTCGCCGTGGTGGACGACGTCAAGATCGCCATCAACGCCGGGGGAGACCCACGCCGTGCCATGGCTCTCCGCAATGCTGTTGCCACTGCCCTGGAAACAGGTGACCTGCCGCTGCGACGCCACCGTAAGCCGGACGCCGCTGGCAAGACTCCGGCTGGTTCTGTCGCCTTGGTGGGCGGCGGTCCGGGCGACTCGGGACTCATCACCGTCCGCGGTCGGCGCCTGCTTGGCCAGGCCGACGTCGTGGTTGCAGACCGACTTGGCCCGCGGGAGCTGCTGAAGGAACTTGCCCCGGACGTCCGCGTCATCGAGGTAGGCAAGACGCCCGGCCACCACCCGGTTCCGCAACTGGAGATCAACCGAATCCTTGTGGACGAAGCCCTGCAGGGTAACCGCGTGGTCCGCCTCAAAGGCGGCGACCCCTATGTCTTGGGGCGTGGTGGCGAGGAAGCAGAATTCTGCCGGCAGAACGGCGTCGAGGTTGAAGTGGTGTCCGGCGTGACGTCGGCAATCTCGGTTCCGGCCGCTGCGGGTATTCCCGTGACGCACCGCGGCTTGGCCAAGGGCTTCAGCGTGGTGACCGGCCATGAAGAGCTGTCCGAAGTCCCCGCACGCCCCGATCACACTGTGGTGTTGCTCATGGGAGTAGCGCAATTGCGTGATTCCGCGGCTGCGCTGGCAGGCTCGGGTCTGCCTTTGGACACACCAGTAGGTATCGTAGAGAACGGGTATTTGCCGGAACAGCGCGTCACCATTGGCACCTTGGGGACCATCGCGGACCAGGCAGAAGCCGTGGGCGTGGCCAATCCAGCGGTCATCGTGATCGGCGATGTTGTCCGTGTCAGCCCCTTTGCACCGCAGCACTTCAAGACCGCTGACTACAGCACTATTACTCCCAACCGTCCCCGCGTCCGCAGTAACTGAGAAGAAGAAGGAACACAGCCGTGTCAATTAGCACCCCCGTAGGTTCTGCGGACCGTCCGCTTCGCGTCGCCGTCATCGGCTCCGGCCCGGCCGGCGTGTACGCAGCTGACATCCTGACCAAAAGCGAAGCCGTCAAGAGCGGCGAACTCACCGTCAGCATCGACCTCTTCGACCGCTACCCGGCACCGTACGGCCTGATCCGCTACGGCGTTGCCCCGGACCACCCCCGCATCAAGGGCATTGTCAACGCCCTGCACAAGGTCCTGGACCGCGGCGACATCCGCTTCTTCGGCAACGTCGACTACGGCACGGACATCTCCATCGAGGACCTTCGTAAGCACTACGACGCCATCATCTTCGCCACTGGCGCCATCAAGGACGCGGACCTGAACATCCCGGGCATCGAACTCGAGGGCTCCTTCGGCGGCGCCGACTTCGTCTCCTGGTTCGATGGACACCCGGACGTTCCCCGTGAATGGCCGCTCGAGGCCAAGGAAATCGCCGTTCTGGGCAACGGCAACGTGGCCCTGGACGTGGCCCGCGTCCTGTCCAAGCACGCCGATGACCTGCTGGTCACGGAAATCCCGGACAACGTTTACGCCGGCCTGAAGAGCTCGCCCGTCACGGACGTGCACGTCTTCGGCCGCCGCGGTCCCGCCCAGGTGAAGTTCACCCCGCTGGAACTGCGCGAACTCTCGCACTCCAAGGACGTGGACATCATCCTCTACGCCGAGGACTTCGAATTCGACGAAGAGTCCGACCGCCAGGTCCAGACGAACAACCAGATCAAGACCATGGTTGGCACGCTGACCAACTGGATCGCCGAGCAGCCCGAGGACCTCTCCGAGCTCAAGGCTTCCCGTCGCCTGCACCTGCACTTCCTGCACAGCCCGGTGGAGATCGTGGACTCCGCCGAAACCCCGGGCAAGGTTGCGGGAATCAAGTTCGAACGCACTGAACTGGATGGCACGGGCAACGCCCGCGGCACCGGCGAGTTCATCGACTACCCGGTCCAGGCCGTGTACCGGGCCATCGGCTACTTCGGTTCGGCCCTGCCGGACGTCGAATTCGACCACAAGAAGGGTGTTGTCACCAACGACGGCGGTCGCGTCCTGGACGCCGACGGCCAGCACGTTCCGGGCCTCTACGCGACGGGCTGGATCAAGCGCGGGCCGGTCGGCCTCATCGGCCACACCAAGGGCGATGCCCTCGAAACCGTCACCTACCTCCTGGAAGACCGCGAGAACCTGCCGGTTGCCGAGGTCCCCGCCGCTGACGCGGTGGTGGAACTCCTTGACTCCCGCGGCGTGAAGTTCACCAGCTGGGAAGGCTGGCTGGCTCTGGACGCCCACGAGCTCGCGCTCGGTGCAGCAGCAACCGAGGCCGGCACCTCCCACGGTGTGGAGGTCAAGCGTGAGCGCATCAAGGTTGTGCCGCGTGAGGACATGGTCAACATCTCCCGTGATGGCGTAGCCGCACAGGTCTAGCTTCTGTAATGGCAGGCGGGGTCACGCACTTCACGTGTGTGGCCCCGCCGCTGCTTTTAAAGGGGTCAACCTTCAGCGGTACCCTGAACCATGGACGTCGTCGTCATCGAAACTCCCCAACTGGGGGACCGCAGCTACCTCGTGCATGACGGCACTGTGGCGTTGGTCATTGACCCTCAACGGGACATTGACCGGGTTGAAGCCGCAGCCTTGGCAGCCGGCGTCCGGATCACGCACGTAGCGGAAACCCACCTCCACAACGACTACGTCACAGGCGGCCTGGTTCTTGCCGGGAAGCACAGCGCTGACTATCTGGTGAACGCTGCCGATGAGGTTTCATTCGCCCGTGTCCCCGTTACCGACGGCCAGGTTCTCCATGTTGGCCGGCTCTTGGTAACAGTGGTGGCCACACCGGGTCACACCCACACGCACCTCTCGTACGTGGTCCGGGATGACGTGCACGACGGCGGCCGGGAGGCCGTGTTTTCCGGCGGCAGCTTGCTCTACGGTTCGGTGGGGCGGACGGACCTGGTCTCGCCGGACGACACCGCGAAGCTGGCCCACGACCAGTACTCGTCGGTCCGCCGATTGGTGGACTCTGCGGATCCTGATGCGGCGCTCTACCCGACCCACGGCTTCGGATCGTTCTGTTCCATCGGCCCCGCGAGCCACCAGGAATCATCAACGATCGGCGAGCAGGCCAAGTCCAACCACGCCTTGACGGATCCCAATGAAGACCATTTCGTCTCGGAATTGTTGGAGAACATCACGGCCTACCCTGCGTACTACGCCCACATGAGCCCGCTCAATGCCGCCGGTGTTGGCCCGGCAACCCTTGACGTTCCGGAATCCGTGGATGCTGAGGAACTGAGCCGTCGCTTGCGGGCAGGGGAGTGGGTGGTGGATCTGCGTCATCGCGTGGCCTTCGCGGACAGTCATCTTCACGGCAGCGTGAGCTTCGAGTATGGGACGGGCGACAACTTCACCAGCTACCTTGGCTGGGTGATCCCGTGGAACCAGCCGCTCACGTTGCTGGGCCCGGTGGAAGAGGTTGAAAAGGCGATCCGGGACCTGGCGAGGATCGGCATCGACAGTCCGGATGCCGCCGTCGGGCTTCACGCCAAGCCCTTGGATCTGGGTGCGTTGGCGCCCGGGTCTCCACAGGTGGGCTACCCGCACGGGGACTGGACTGCGTTGCTGAAAAGCCGGGAGCCGGAAGACATGGTTTTGGACGTCCGCCGGCCGGAAGAATTCAAGGTCTCGCATGTCAGGGGAGCGCGCAATATTCCTGTCTACGATCTGCTCGGCAGGATCACGGAGTTACCGGATGCCCGGATCTGGGTACACTGCGCCACGGGTTACAGGGCGAGTGTTGCCGCCAGCCTGCTGGACCGGGCCGGTCGGAAGGTGGTGCTGATCAACGCCAGGTTCAAGGACGCCGCAGGGGCAGGGGTCGAAACGACTCCGTAAACCGTTGCTGAGCTAACGCGGCGCCTGATCCGAGCAGTAGTCCAGGTTTCGGTACACGCTCTGCACGGCGGCATCGGGATCGTGGGCTTCCAAGGCGTCTACCAGCTCGTCATGGCCTTCGCGGGGGATGCCGTTGAAACCGCCCTTGCGCTGCTGCCGGAGGAGGTCATTGTGGAACACCCCGCCAAACGAAACATACAGCTGGTGCAGCAAAGGATTACCTGATGCCAAGGCAACCCGTTCGTGGAATTCCCAGTCGGCGCTGGCCCACGTGGGGTAGTCCTCGGCCTGCCAGGCGTCATGGCGGAGCGCGAGGAGTCGGCGCATCTCGGCCAGGTCCTCGGCCGTGGCGTGCTTGGTGGCCAGGCGTGCGGCCTGCGTATCCAGGCCGAGCCGGACTTCCACTATGTGTTCCTGCGTGTGCTCCAGGTACATGCGCTGGGCTGCGCCTGACATTTCACTGTTTGCCCGAACATACGTGCCGTCTCCCCGGCGGACCTCCAACATGCCCGAGTGGGCCAGTGCCTTGATGGCTTCGCGCAGGGTTCCCCGCGAAACACCCAAGGTGGACATCAGCTCAGGCTCAGCAGGGATGCGTTCCTGGAGCGGCCATTCACCGGACTTGATCATGTCCCGCAGCTTGGCGGTGATCTCCTCGGCCAGGGCCGGGCGATGCGAAGGGGTCAGGGTCATGCAGTCCTCGGTCCGGTCTTGGTGGCAGTGCGCTTGCTGGTGAGCATGTGGCAGGTAACCATGAGCGCCACGGCCACGATGGACAGCAGGCCCAGGGGCAGCACCCAGCCGCCGGTGGCGCTGTGGAGCAGGCCCATGCCAAACGGGCCGATTGCCGCAATCAAGTATCCCAGCGATTGGGCGATGGTGGACAGTGCGGTGGTTTCCGCAGTCGACCGTCCGCTGCGGCTGATGATGACCAGGACCAGCGGGAAGATGCCCAAACCAAAACCGAACAGCACCGCCGGAACAACCGCCAGTGACGTCGGCAGCCAAATCATGGCGGCAATCGCCAGCAAAGTGGAGCTGCTGGCCAGGTAGAGGGCGGGGCGGAGCATGCCGGGCCGGGAGCCGAAGGCGAGCAGGATCATGCCGGCGGCCACGGAGACCAACTGCATCACGCCGAACTGCAGGCCGCTCTCAGAGGCGCTGAGGCCTTGGGAGGTCAGGATGTAGGCGAACCAGCTCATCACTGCGTATGCCAGGAAAGCCTGGAAGGTGAAGATCGCGGTAATCAGGATGCCCAGCCGGGTGCGGAGCAACGGCCACATGGAGACCCGCGGCCGATCAGTCTTGGTGGTGTTCCGGTGGGTGTGCAGGACTATCGGCAGGAAGCCGAGGAGGGCTGCGACACCCAGCAGGCCCCAGGCAGCCAGACCCATGGAGGGTGACCCGAGTTCCTGCGCCAAGGGAACGCTGACGACTGCGGCGAAGGTGGCGCCACCGGACATGGTGAAGGTATAAAGGCCGGTCATCATGGAGGTGCGCTCGGAGTAGTGCTCGCGGATGAATGACGGCATGGCCACGTTGCATACTGCCAGTCCGGACATGGCCAGGACGGTGCCACCGAGGAGGGTGCCCGTCACCGGAACGCCACGCACCAGCAATCCGCCGGCCAGCAGCGCTAAAGCAATGGCGATGGCTTTCTCGACGCCGACCCGCCGAGTCAGCCAGGACGTTCCCATGCCCGCGACGGCGAAGCACAAAAGCGGAATGGAAGGCAGGATGGAAGCCACCAAGGCCCCATACCCCAGGACCTGCTGCAGTTCGTGGAACAGGGCTGCGGCGCTGGTGATGCCGGCCCGCAGGTTCAGGCCGATGAGCACCACGGCAATAATGCCGACGACGGCGACGACGCGCGTCTTGGGGACTGCCGGGCTTGCCGAAAGCCCGGGCGTCACCTGGGCAGGGCTAACAGTAGGGATGTTTCCAGTGCTGGGGGTAAGAGGAGTCGTCGCGGCCATACCTAAAGGTTAGACGTTTGACGTCTAATGTCTAGAGTTATGTGGCGAAGCTCTCCGCATATGGTCGCGGGAGGCGTTTCAGCGCGGGTTGCGCGAGCCCAAACGCTGCACCGCCAAGGCCAGCCACAGCTGCACACGGTCCGGCGTTTGGGAGGGGTCGTAGCCCGTCAATTCGGTGATCTGTGCAAGGCGGTACCGCACTGTATTCCGGTGCAACGTCAGGGCTTCCGCCACTGCAGCCACTGACCCGTTGTGGTTCAGATAGCTTTCCAGTGTGGCCACCAGTTCGGCCCCGTGGGCGGCGTCGAACTTCCGCAGTGGTGTGAGGGACTCGCTGGCCATGTCCGCGAGAGGAACGTCCTCGCTGGCCAGCAACAGGGATGTCAGGCTGAGGCGTTCCGGCTCGTTGACCGGCAAGCCGTGCGCCACGGCGTCGCGCGCCTCAAAGTAGCTCCAGCGCAAACCGTTCGGCTTGGTGTAGGCGCCGCCGATGCCGATCACGGCATGGATTCCGGCCTCCTGAAGATGATCGCTGAGGCTCTTGGCCAAAGCCGTGGCGGAACTGCCGTCATCGCTGACCACCGTGACCAGGTCCTTTCCGACGACGGCGCTGACGCCCGCTTCAAGCGCTTGGGGCAGCGAAATGCTGACCAGTTGCTTATGGTGTGCGGTGGATTCGGCAACAAGCACGACGTTCTTCCTGGTGCTGTTGATGCCAACGCCGGCCAAGCGGCGGGCGGCCTCGATGGTTTCCAGGGTGCCGTGGATAACATCGTCCAGAACCTGCCCGGCCATGGCCCGTTGGGACTGGCGCTGCTTGACCATGTTATTGAGCTCAACGCTGATGAGGTTCTGCGCGTAGCTGACGATTCCGGAGTCCACAAAGGGCTGCCTGAGCCAAAGTGTGCAGGCGTCCCTGCGGCCGGTGGGAATCGGATACGACGCCCAGCCATCCGCCGTCGGGGCCGGCTTCCCGGCCACGCTGTTGTAGAGCTGCGCGCTGAACTGGGTGAGCACAACCTCAGTGCGGAGCATACTTCCCAGCTGTTTGAGGAGTTCGTTCAAGCCGCCGCCGGTGAGGAGCGAGCGGGCCAGGATCTGGTGTCCGGCCAGGAGTCGTTCCAAATTGGAATAGTGGTCCGCCGAGTGCGACTCCGCCACGAGCTTTCCGATGGCGATGAAGGGGATTTCGTAGGGCACCTGCACGAGCGGGAGGCCCCAGCGGTTGGCTTCGGCAATGAGGGCTTCCGGAACCGCCTCGTGCGTGAGGCCGATGCCGAAACCGATGCCCACGGCACCTGCGCGCTGGACCTGACGGACAAAGCGCCGCTGGTCGGCAGCGCTCTTGAGGCGCAACCCCGTGGTGAGGACCAGTTCCCCGCCGCTGAGGAAGCGCTGTGGGTCCTCCAATTCCGTCACGGCAACCCAGCTGATGTCCTGGTTCCACGTCGTCTCGGCGAGGCCGGCTTGGCGGAGTTTCAGGGAGGGGACAGCGACGAGGGAAGCGAGGGACATTGCCATGCTTAAAAGCGTAACCCGGGGCTGGTCAAGCGCACTAAGCCGGGGGTTGTTGTGTGTGCAGCTGACTATTCCTTGCACCCCCTCCCTGGCATAGGCTCTGATCAGCTAAAACCCATGCCCAGACACCGAAAGAGGTTGCACACCGTGGTTCAAACCTTGCAGAACTTCATCAACGGCGAATTCGTTACGCCGGCAGGTACGGGTCTTCTGGACATCGTGAACCCCACCAATGGGGAAATCGTTGCCAAGTCGCCGATTTCGGTGCAGGCCGACGTCGATGCCGCCATGACCGCAGCGGCCGACGCGTTCAAGACCTGGAAGCACGTTACCCCCGGCCAGCGTCAGCTTATGCTGCTCAAGCTTGCCGACGCAGTGGAGGCCAACAGCGACGAACTCGTTGAGGCCCAGCACCGCAACACCGGACAGGTGCGCTCCTTGATCGCCTCCGAAGAGGTCGCCGCAGGTGCAGACCAGCTCCGCTTCTTCGCCGGCGCTGCACGCATCATGGAAGGCAAGTCGGCAGGCGAGTACTTCGAGGGCCACACCTCCTACGTACGCCGCGAACCGATCGGCGTCGTAGCCCAGGTTGCTCCGTGGAACTACCCGTTCCTCATGGCCATCTGGAAGATCGGCCCCGCCCTGGCTGCCGGCAACACCGTTGTCCTCAAGCCCTCCGACACCACTCCGGAATCCACCCTGGTACTGGCACGCCTCGCCGGTGAGATCTTCCCGGCCGGCGTCCTCAACGTCGTCCTCGGCACCGGTGAAACCGGCGCCATGATGGTGGACCACAAGGTCCCCGGCCTGGTCTCCATCACCGGTTCCGTCCGTGCAGGCATCGCCGTGGCAAGCGGCGCAGCCAAGGGCCTCAAGCGGGCACACCTGGAACTTGGCGGCAAGGCTCCGGCCATCGTCTTCAAGGACGCCGACATCAAGAAGAGCGCCGCGGCCATTGCCGAGTTCGCGTTCTTCAACGCCGGCCAGGATTGCACCGCCATCACCCGCGTGCTGGTGGAAGACTCCGTTCACGACGACGTCGTGGCAGCCATGGTGGAACACACCAAGACACTGCACACCGGTTCGCAGAACGACGAAGACAACTACTTCGGCCCGCTCAACAATGTGAACCACTTCAACGCCGTCACCTCCGTAGTGGAGCACCTCCCGGCCAACTGCAAGATCGAAACCGGTGGCCACCGGGCAGGCGAGAAGGGCTTCTTCTTCGAGCCCACCATCATCTCCGGGGCCAAGCAGACCGACGACATCGTGCAGAAGGAAACCTTCGGTCCGGTCATCACCGTGCAGAAGTTCAGCACTGAAGCCGAAGCACTCGAGCTGGCCAACGACGTCGAATACGCCCTGGCGTCCAGCGTCTGGACCACCGACCACGGTACGGCCATGCGCATGAGCCGCGACCTGGACTTCGGTGCGGTCTGGATCAACACCCACATCCTCCTGACGGCAGAGATGCCGCACGGTGGCTTCAAGCAGTCCGGCTACGGCAAGGACCTCTCCATGTACGGCGTTGAGGACTACACGCGCATCAAGCACGTGATGAGTGCACTCGACGCGTAGCGCGTTCGCCCCACCCGTACGAATTTCCCAGAAAGGCAACCACCACATGACCACCACCGCGAACGAACTCTCGTACCGCATCGAGCAGAAGCGCAACATCAACGGCGCCTTCCCCGGCCCCAAGTCGCAGGCACTGGCAGAGCGTCGCTCCGCCGTCGTAGCTGCCGGCGTCGCCTCGGGCGTCCCCGTCTACGTTGAAGACGCCGACGGCGGCATCATCCGCGACGTCGACGGCAACTCCTTCATCGACCTCGGCTCCGGCATCGCCGTGACCAGCGTCGGCGCGTCCGACCCCGCCGTCGTTGCCGCTGTCCAGGAAGCTGCCGCGCACTTCACGCACACCTGCTTCATGGTGACCCCGTACGAGGGCTACGTTGCAGTTGCCGAGCAGCTCAACCGCCTCACCCCGGGCGACCACGCCAAGCGCACCGTGCTGTTCAACTCCGGCGCTGAAGCCGTGGAGAACGCCGTCAAGGTTGCACGCCTGGCCACCGGCCGCGACGCCGTCGTAGCTTTCGACCACGCGTACCACGGCCGCACCAACCTGACCATGGCACTCACCGCCAAGGCCATGCCGTACAAGACCAACTTCGGCCCGTTCGCGCCCGAGGTCTACCGCATGCCCATGAGCTACCCCTTCCGTGAAGAGAACCCGGAGATCACGGGTGCTGAGGCCGCCAAGCGCGCCATCACCATGATCGAGAAGCAGATCGGTGGCGACCAGGTTGCCGCGATCATCATCGAACCCATTCAGGGCGAGGGCGGCTTCATCGTTCCGGCCGAAGGCTTCCTGCCGGCACTGTCCGCATGGGCCAAGGAAAAGGGCATTGTCTTCATCGCCGACGAGGTCCAGTCCGGCTTCTGCCGCACGGGCGAATGGTTCGCCGTTGACCACGAAGGTGTTGTCCCGGACATCATCACCATGGCCAAGGGCATCGCCGGCGGCCTCCCGCTGTCCGCGATCACCGGCCGCGCCGACCTGCTCGACGCCGTCCACCCGGGCGGCCTCGGCGGCACCTACGGCGGCAACCCGGTTGCTTGCGCAGCAGCACTGGCAGCCATCGACACCATGGAACAGCACGACCTCAACGGCCGCGCCCGCCACATCGAAGAGCTCGCCCTGGGCAAGCTCCGCGAGCTGGCGGAAGAAGTTTCCGTGGTGGGCGACATCCGTGGCCGTGGCGCCATGCTGGCCATCGAGCTCGTTCAGCCCGGCTCCAAGGAACCGAACGCTGAGCTCACCAAGGCCGTTGCTGCCGCTTGCCTCCAGGAAGGTGTCATCATCCTGACCTGTGGTACCTACGGCAACGTGATCCGTCTGCTCCCGCCGCTGGTCATCAGCGACGAGCTGCTCATCGACGGCCTCGAGGTCCTCGCCGCAGCCATCAAGGCACACGCTTAAGTCTTCACGCTGTAGACAGGAGGAGGGCCGGGATTTCCCGGCCCTCCTTTTGTGTCTCTGCGCCGAGATCGCGGGAGCGCGTCGTGTTCGCCGGAGCTTTCCGGGCGTGTTGGCGCCGTTCCCGCGATCTCGGCGCTGGGAACACTGAACGCTCGACGGCGGATCGCGCCTAGCTGCCCAGCGTCAGGTTTTTCTGGTGGCCGTGTCCGTCGAGTTGGACCTCGATGACCAGCGGATTGGCGCTCACCAGGGACACCCCGGCATCGGAATCCACCAGCGTGTGCCACGTTGCGCCCGGGAGGGTGACCCTCACGGATGCCTGGGTGCGGGACGGATCTGCCACGGACAGCGTCAGCTTGTCACCGTTTTGGTGCGCGGCGACGGTGCATGGTCCGGACGCTGTGTATCCGCCGGCGGAACCTGTCGCGAAGAAGTTGGCCATCACCAGCTTGTCCTTGGCCACTTCCACCATCTGGACCCCGGCAGAGTTGGCCAGGACCTTCACGTCGGGGCTTGCTGACTGGGAGAACGTGGTGGAGTGGCCTGCAGCCGGCAGGACCATATACGCGTAGCCGGACGCCACCGGGTCTTTGCCATGGCGGTGAGTGATGGTCACATAATCCCGCGAGACGGGATCGGTGGTGCCGCCGGTGTCTGCCCCTGAATTGACGTCGAACCAGCTTCCCGTCCGGCTGACGACGGCAACCTCGGGTGTTCCCGAAACGCCGGGTGCGTCGAGGAACACGTAACCTCCGTGGCCTTCGAGGTGCACGGAACGCTCCACGACAACGGGTGTATCACCGGCGCCCATCCGACGATTTCGGGAATCGGTCCTCACAGCCGGCACTGAACCTGCGGCGAACGACCTGTTCTCCACAGTGGTCATGACTGCCGTACCTCCCGTGCCGGTGATGCCCGCGCCGAGGCAGACCACCGCGTCATCCAGGAAGAACCACGACTTCCGGCCGGAAAGCGTCTTGTTGTGGTTGAGGTGGTCCATGCCGATCACACCCCAACGGCCGCCTACTGTGAGGCCGCCGGCGAAGGCTTGGAAGGCGCGGGGGATCCCGGTCCCTGCTCCCCCTGCACCGCTCGCCCGGACCTGGTCATTGACGGTGGTCCCGGGCAGGGCATAGGGGTCCACGGTGGGCCAGAAGTCAGCGCTGAACTGGGACGGATCGGTTCGCGTGTACAGGAAGGTCATGCCATCACCCTGGTACCAGCCGAGGTTGTTCTCGCTGTTGCCCCATTCGTAGCGGCCGATCCTCTTGGAAGAGAGGTTCACCGTGCAGCCCCACTGGGGGCGGTGATGGACCAGTCGGTCCTGGTCGGCGAACATGCGGCTGTAGACGGGCGCCGGGACAGCGACTACGGCGGAATCGGAGAGGACGCCCAGGGACAGCAAGGACTTTGCCAGGCTCTGCGTCGGATGCCCCACGAGTTTCTGGTCCGCGCAGCGTTCCAACCAGCCCTT
The DNA here is from genome assembly GCF_029873575.1 of Paenarthrobacter sp. OM7. Lineage (NCBI taxonomy): Bacteria > Bacillati > Actinomycetota > Actinomycetes > Micrococcales > Micrococcaceae > Paenarthrobacter > Paenarthrobacter sp. OM7. The sequence continues at coordinate 3,369,994 of NZ_CP123579.1, read as the reverse complement.
GGCCAGAGCCAGGAATCGTGAACGGTAGGGCTCGTCGCAACCCGGTGCCAGCAACAGGACCGCAGAGATGAGTCCGAACCCGCTGACGTAGTCGGGTTCGCGCTGACGGGAGACCGCACGCCCTCGGATGGTGTCCATGATGCGGCCGTCCCACACGAACGGGGCGTAGGTGTCCTCCACGGCGTCCAAGAGTACGGAACGTTTGGGGTCGTTGATTGCCCAGCTGCTGCCACCCAACATTGCGATGATCTCGGCGATCCCTGCCAAGGCCACCACTCCGTATGTTCCTGCGTAGGGGAGGTAGGAGTGCTGAACGTAGGAACCATCAGCGTAGAAGCCGTCACCACTGGTGACGTAGGTAAAGACACTGTTGGTCCCGCCGCGCACGGTATCGCTCAGGGCGTCCCGGCCCACGGTGATCTCGTCCGCCCTGTTGTCCAGTATGCCCCGCATGCAGCAGGCCAGTGACTTGTCCACCCGGTTGGCGCCTGTTTCTGCCAGGGATGTAGCACGGCCGCGCCAGTTGGGGTTGGGGGCGAACCAGCGGACGGCTGCCAGCAGGGATGTCCGCAAGGCTTCCGGGACTTCCGCATGAAGCAGCGTCAGGATGTCCACGGTCTTGCGGGGGACGCCAATCTCCCAGAACCACCAGTTCCCTGCTGCTTTGATGGACGGCTTGTACGCAGTGCTGCTGAGAAGTTGAAGCCCGGCAACAATGTCTGCGGCCAGCTCAGGGTTCCCTGCGTAGGGGTTGCCCTGGACCGCGTATCCAAGTGCCATGTCGTAGAGCCGGTTGAAGTGCAGGCCCATGTTGCCGGTAGCTGCGGCGGACTGTCCGATCCCGGTCAAAGGGATGTCGCTCCACAGCGACGTTCGTGCAGCGGTCTTGTCCATGGACGTCCACCACTTTTCGGCGGTCTTGCCCATTCCTTCAAGCTGGGCAGCGAGTTCGGGGATGTCTGCTGCGTTTCGACCACCTGTCAGCACCAGGCGCCTGCGGTTGATGAGCTCCTGCAACCCTGGATCCGAGGCCGCAAAAGACGGTCCGGCGTGGGAAAGAAGTGCACCCGCGAGGGCGGCTGCCCCTGCGGTTTGGAAAAGGGTCCGGCGGCTCATAGTGGGTCCGTTGAAGTTCAAAACTGCTCCGTTCAAGGCTGCGGCCCGGAACGCCACCCCACCCAACAGATATGCGACGGCGGTCTTCCCAGCGATGGGAAGGGCCACGACAAGCAGCTAAGAGGGCGACCAGGCGTTGAGGGCGAGAGGTGGACGTGGTGGGGAAAGTTTCCGCAACCTTATGTCCGAGTCCCGGCTCTCTCAACAGAAATGAACAGAACTGCACAGCCCGTGATGTGGCCAAAAAGCGAGTTCGCGGGAACCGTGCCAGTTCGCCGGGAAACTTCCGGCGAGTTGGCAGGATTCCCGCGATTTGGCGGACTGTCCTCGCGCTTACGCGGCAGCCAGTCGGGCCTTTTTCTTCAGCACCGAGTTCTTTCGGGTGGTGCGGAGCATGTCGATGGTGAGCAGGATCAGGGCCAGCCACACCACACAGAAGCCGATCCAGCGGGCCGTGGTCATGGTTTCGTTGAACACCGTCAGGGCCACAACGAACTGGAGGACCGGGGCAAAGTATTGCAGCAGGCCGATGGTGGTCATGGGCAAACGGCGGGCTGAAGCACCGAAGAAGAGCAGCGGCACGGCCGTGATCACACCGGAAGCCACCAGCAACCAGAAGTGGCCGGCGCCCATGGTGGTGAGTGTTTCAGCGCCTGTCACACCCAGGACCACCATGGTGATGGCCGCGAATGGAGCCAGGACGACTGTCTCAACGCTCAGGCTGGTGAGGGCGTCCACCTTAGGTCCCACACGCTTTTTGACGAAACCGTACAGGCCGAAGCTGAAGGCCAGGATCAGGGCGATCCACGGGAGTTGGCCGTAGGAAAGGGTCAGGACTCCCACTGCAACGAAGCCGATACCCACCGCTGCCCACTGCAGGGGACGCAGCTTTTCCTTGAGAACAAAGACACCCAGGAGGACTGAGACCAAGGGATTGATGAAATAGCCCAGTGACGTCTCAACGGCGTGGCCGGTGGTGACCCCGAAAGTGTAGGTGAGCCAGTTGATGGCGATCAGGCCCGCTGCCAAGGCCAAGGGGCCGAACACGCTACGGTCCTTCACCGCGGCACCGAAAACCCGCCATGCCCGCGTGATGGTGATGAGCAGCGCACAGAAGAGCAGGGACCAGACGATCCGGTTGGCCACGATCTCGATGGCGCTGGCCGGCATCAGGACGAAGAAGTACAGGGGAAGAAGGCCCCACAGGCCGTAGGCGCCTATACCGAAGAGGATGCCCGCCGTCGACTCACTGCGTACTGGCTTGCCGGAACCCTTGCCAAGTTTGCCGACGCCGCCGGTACTTTGCCCGCCGCCCCCGGCTGTCGTCGTCGTGGGCTGGCTTGTAGTGGGAGAGCTGGCAGCTATCTGATCCGGAGTCGACACATTGTCGCCAACACCACCTAGGCACGCAATATTCCGCAATCTTGGTGAATTTCCGTGACTCCTGCCATATAAGCGGCCGGGCGTGGGGTGGACATCTAGAATTGGAATCTGCGCGCCCCAACAACGGCGTGGCTCACTGCTTCGGAAGGGCTAACTGTGTCCAACTCAGCCGCAACCACCCCCCAACGTCCACTTCGCGTTGCCATTGTCGGCGCAGGTCCCGCAGGTGTTTATGCCGCGGACATCCTGACCAAATCCAACGAGGTCAAGGACGGCGATGTGGAGGTCAGCATTGACCTTTTCGAGGCGTACCCGGCGCCCTACGGGCTGATCCGCTATGGCGTGGCTCCCGATCATCCGCGCATCAAGGGCATCGTGAACGCGTTGCACAAGGTCCTGGACCGCGGTGATATCCGGTTCCTGGGAAACGTGACCTACGGCAGGGACCTGACGCTCCACGATTTCCGGGCTTTCTACGATGCCGTGATTTTCTCCACGGGCGCCATCAAGGACGCGGACCTGAACATCCCGGGGGTCGAGCTGAAGGGTTCCTTCGGCGGCGCGGACTTCGTTTCCTGGTACGACGGACACCCGGACGTTCCCCGGGACTGGCCGCTTGACGCCAAAGAGATCGCGGTCATCGGCAACGGCAACGTCGCTTTGGACGTGGCCCGGATGCTGGTCAAGCACCCGGAGGAATTGCTGGTCACGGAGATCCCGGACAACGTCTTCGCCGGGCTGAAGAAGTCTCCGGTCACCGATGTCCACGTCTTCGGCCGCCGTGGCCCTGCACAGGTGAAATTCACCCCTTTGGAACTGCGCGAACTGTCCCACTGCAAGGACGTGGACATTGTCCTGTACCCGGAGGACTTCGAGTTTGACGCGGCCTCGGATGAAGCCATCAAGTCCAACAACCAGATCAAGACCATGGTCAACACCATGACCAACTGGCTGGTGGAAGAGCACACCGAATCCGAGCAGCCCTCCTCCCGACGCCTGCACCTGCACTTCCTGCACAGCCCAGTGGAAATCCTGGACTCGCCGGAAACTCCCGGCAAGGTCTCGGGGATCAAATTCGAGCGCATGCAGCTGGACGGAACGGGCAACGTCAAGGGAACGGGTGAATTCATCGAGTACCCGGTGCAATCCGTCTACCGTGCCATCGGATATCACGGTTCCCCTCTGGAGGAGCTGGAGTACGATGCCCGCCGCGGCGTCATACCGAACGACGGCGGTCGCGTCCTGGGTGCCGACGGCGAGCCCGTACCGGGAATCTATGCCACAGGCTGGATCAAGCGCGGACCGGTTGGACTGATCGGCCACACCAAGGGTGATGCCTTGGAGACCATTGGCTTCCTTCTGGAAGACAGGCTCAACCTGCCCCCGGCCGAAAACCCGGATCCGCAGGCGATTATCGATCTCCTTGAGGAGCGCGGGATCGAGTACACCACCTGGGAGGGCTGGAACCGGCTCGATGCCCACGAGGCTGCGCTGGGTGCCGCGTGGACTTCCGGGGGAGGGCCCGACAGCGAAGGTGACGGCGTGGTCCGTGAGCGCATCAAGGTTGTTCCGCGCGAGGAAATGATCCGTATCTCCCGCGGCTGACATTCTCCCTTCCCCGAACTAGACTTCACCGTACTGTCCCGCCCACCACACGTGCAGAGCACCGTTAGTGCGGACTACCAGGGAGTTCGATGAGGAATCCAATCCATCCGCCTGTTCCAGGCAGCGAGGCCGCGGCGCTGGTGCAGAAGCGTGCCTTGATGGGCCACGAGCGCTTGGACTCCCTCCGTCCCGGAACCACGGCAGCCACCCAGGACATCTCAGGCCTTCGCCGCTTGGTGCGCGAGTCCTGGCAGCGTTCGGCCAGCCTGCAAGCCAACCCCGACGTCGCAGAGGCTCCCCTCGCGATGGACCAGGACGAGCTGGAGGAATACCGCCGGCAGCATCCGCTGGCCACCATCATGCCCGTGATCAAGAAGCTGCTGGTCCAACCCAGCCATGACAGCGGCCTGTTGGTGGCGGTGGGCGACGACGTCGGCCGGCTCCTGTGGGTGGATGGCGACCCGGTGATGCAGCGCCGCGCTGAAAGCATGATGTTCGTGGCCGGCGCCGACTGGTCCGAGGCTTCCGTGGGCACCAGCGCACCCGGCACGGCACTCGCCCTGGACCGAAGCATCCAGATCTCCGGTGCTGAACACTTCAAACGCTCCGTCCACCCGTGGAGTTGCACCGCGGTTCCCTTCCACGACCCCGATTCCGGTGCCGTGCTGGGCGTCGTGGATATCACGGGCACCGAAACCGCCGTCGCCGCGCACACCCTCTCCCTGGTGGAGGCCACGGTCGCCGCTGCGCAGGCCCAGTTGCGGATCGAACGCCTGACGCTGGCCGCGGCCGTCCGCGAGAAACCACGACGCCGGAGCGCAGCCGCCACCTCCGGCCATGCCCTGTACCGCAACAGCCTGCAACTGTTGGGCCGCGACCAGGCCCTTCTCAGCATCGACGGCCGGACCGTGTCCCTTTCCGCGCGGCACAGTGAAATCCTGGCCATCCTGGGCAGCCATCCTGACGGGCTCAGCGCTGAGGACCTCTGCGCCCAGTTGTACCCCGGAGACGGCTACTCGGCCACGTTGCGGGCCGAGATGGTGCGCCTCCGCAAAGTGATCCAGGAGCTTAGCCCGGACGCGGTTCCTGAATCGCGTCCATACCGGCTCCCCGTGGAGTTGCTTCCCGACTCCGGCCAGGTGCTCAACTGCTTACAGCGTGGCGCCCATCGCATTGCCCTGGAAATCTACAAAGGTGCGGTCCTGCCACGCTCGGAGGCGCCCGGCGTCGTGCAGTTGCGTGAGCGGGTTTCGCATCTGCTGCGTGAGGCGCTGGTCAGCGACGGCAGCGTTGATTCGCTCCTGAAGTACGCTGAGCTGCCCGAGGCGAAGTACGACGTCGACCTCCGCCTTGCGGTGCTGAAGCTGCTGCCGCCGCGCTCGCCCAAGCGGGCCGCCGTCGTCGCGGATCTTGAGCGGATCGAAACGGAACTCAAAGCGTGAGCTGACTCACATGGTTGCAACGTAGCTGCAACCTCCCGACTCCTAGGCTCGGATCAATGGCGACAGCCACCGTGATTCGCAGCAAAGGAGCTAGCAATGACTGTTTACGCACAGCCGGGTGCCGAGGGTTCGAAGGTCACGTTCAAGGACCGCTACGAGAACTGGATCGGCGGCGAATGGGTTGCCCCGGTCAAGGGCGCCTACTTCGAGAACATCACACCGGTTACGGGCAAGGCCTTCTGCGAAGTTGCCCGCGGCACCGCCGAGGACATCGAGCTGGCGCTGGACGCCGCCCACAAGGTTGCACCCTCATGGGGCAAGACCTCCGCCACCGAGCGAGCAGCCATCCTGAACAAGATCGCCGACCGCATTGACGAGAACGTGGAACTCCTCGCAGTTGCTGAAACCTGGGACAACGGCAAACCAGTCCGCGAGACCCTTAACGCCGACATCCCGTTGGCAGCGGACCACTTCCGCTACTTCGCCTCCGCCGTCCGGGCGCAGGAAGGCCACTTGTCCCAGCTGGACGAGGACACCACGGCTTACCACTTCAAGGAGCCGCTGGGCGTTGTTGGCCAGATCATCCCTTGGAACTTCCCCATCCTCATGGCGGTCTGGAAGCTGGCACCCGCGCTCGCCGCCGGCAACGCCGTGGTGCTCAAGCCCGCCGAGCAGACGCCGACGTCCATCCTGGTCCTCATGGAACTCATCGGAGACCTCCTTCCGGCCGGCGTGGTGAACGTCGTGAACGGCTTCGGTGTTGAGGCCGGAAAGCCGCTGGCTTCCAGCTCCCGGATCCGCAAGATCGCTTTTACGGGTGAGACCACCACTGGCCGTTTGATCAGCCAGTACGCGTCGAACAACCTCATTCCGGTCACGCTGGAACTGGGCGGCAAGAGCCCGAACATCTTCTTCGATGACGTCGCCGACCAGAACGATGCCTTCTACGACAAGGCCCAGGAAGGGTTCACGCTCTTTGCCTTCAACCAAGGCGAAGTCTGCACCTGCCCATCCCGCGCCTTGGTCCAGGAAGGCATCTACGACTCCTTCATGGCCGACGTCACGGCCAGGACCAGCAAGATCATCCAGGGCAACCCGCTGGACACCGACACCCAGGTTGGAGCCCAGGCCTCCAACGACCAACTGGAGAAGATCCTGTCCTACATCGACATTGGAAAGCAGGAGGGCGCCAAGGTGCTCACCGGTGGTGCCCGGGCGGAGCTTTCGGGTGACCTGGCAGGCGGCTACTACGTGCAGCCCACCATTTTCGAAGGCCACAACCGGATGCGGATCTTCCAGGAGGAGATCTTCGGCCCGGTGGTGTCCGTCACCAAGTTCAGCGACTACAACGACGCCATCGGCATCGCCAACGACACCCTCTACGGCTTGGGTGCCGGAGTCTGGTCGCGCAATGGAAACGTCGCCTACCGCGCAGGCCGGGAAATCCAGGCCGGCCGCGTGTGGGTCAACAACTACCACGCCTACCCGGCAGGGGCTGCGTTCGGCGGCTACAAGTCCTCAGGTATTGGCCGTGAGAACCACGCCATGATGCTGGACCACTACCAGCAGACCAAGAACCTCCTGGTCAGCTACAACGAGAACAAGCTCGGCTTCTTCTAAACCGTCTTGTCTACCGATCAAAGGAGATCGTCAATGACCACCATGCAAGCTGCAGTCGTCACCAAGTTCGGTACCGACCTCGAGATCAAGGAAGTGGAAAGGCCGACGCCGGGTCCCGGCCAGGCGCTGGTCCGCCTCATCACCTCGGGGGTATGTCACACCGACCTGCACGCCGCCGAAGGCGACTGGCCGGTTAAGCCGACGCCACCGTTTATCCCGGGCCATGAAGGTGTGGGAGAAGTAGTGGCCCTCGGTGAGGGTGTCACGGATGTTGCTGTCGGCGACCTGGTGGGCAATGCCTGGCTCTGGTCTGCCTGCGGTGACTGCCAGTACTGCCGGACCGGGTGGGAAACCCTGTGCGAGTCCCAGCAGAACGGTGGCTACAGCGTGGATGGCTCGTTCGGTGAGTACATGCTGGTAGACACACGCTTTGCCGCCCGGATTCCGGAGGGCTCGGACCCCGTGGAAGTGGCGCCCGTACTGTGCGCCGGCGTCACGGTCTACAAGGGCCTCAAGATGACGGAAGCCAGGCCGGGACAATGGGTCACTATTTCCGGGATCGGCGGACTGGGCCACATCGCGGTTCAGTACGCGGTGGCCATGGGGCTTCGCGTGGTTGCCGTGGACATTGCCGACGACAAGCTGGCTCTGGCCCGCGAGCACGGCGCCGAACTGACGGTCAACGCCCTCCACGAGGACCCGGCGGAAGTCATTCAGCGGGAAACCGGCGGTTGCCACGGAGTCCTGGTGACGGCTGTGCACCCGTCGGCCTTTGGACAAGCGATCGGTATGGCCCGTCGTGGCGGAACGATCGTCTTCAACGGGTTGCCACCAGGAGACTTCCCGGCGCCCATCTTCGAGATCGTCCTCAAGGGCCTGACCGTCCGCGGCTCGATCGTGGGCACGCGCCAGGATCTTGAAGAGGCGCTGGAATTCTACGCCCAGGGAAAGATCAAGCCAACGGTCTCTACCCGGGAGCTCTCCGAGGTCAACGCGGTCTTTGACGAGATGAAGCACGCCAAGATCGACGGCCGTGTGGTGCTGAAGTTCTGATGAATCCCAACGGCTTGGAAGCCGCGGTGACGCTGCCCGGGGAGGACTTCTCCCGGGTGGCGCTCACTGCGGTGTCCGTGGAACTGCTCCGTAAGCTTTGGGACCAGCATGGGCCTCTCATGTTCCATCAGTCGGGCGGCTGCTGCGACGGCTCCGCCCCCATGTGCTACCCGGCGGGGGAGTTCCTGACCGGCGACTCCGACATCCTCCTTGGCAGGTTCGACATTGGAATCGGCGGCGAGCCCCAGCCTCTCGAGTTTTGGATGTCCAAGGAACAGTTCAACTACTGGTCCCACACCCACCTCACCGTAGATGTGGTACCGGGCCGGGGGAGTGGGTTCTCCGTTGAGTCTCCCGAAGGGAAGCGGTTCCTGATCCGTTCAACCCTCATGGACTGGGACGTGCCCAGCATTTAGGGTGGCTGGCTGGTGTGATCGACGCTACGTGCCTTCATCACACCAGCCACACCTGTCACGGGAATTGAGTAGGCGTCTCACTATCTGGGATAAATATGGCCGTCCATTGGCCGGACACTATTCTTGATGAGTCCTATACCACTCCCATCCAGAATGTGGCATTTTTATGAACATTTTCAGGACCAAGTCAATCGAGCAGTCGATCGCCGATGCCGACGAACCCGGTCGCAAGCTCAAGCGCAGCCTGAGCACCTGGGACCTCATGATCATGGGCGTCGCCGTTGCTGTCGGCGCCGGTATCTTCTCCGTCGGCGCCAAGGCCGCTGCCAACTTTGCCGGCCCCGCCGTCACCATTAGCTTTGCCATTGCAGCTGTCACCTGTGCTTTGGCCATCATGTGCTACGCCGAGTTCGCCACGGCGATCCCCGTGGCAGGCTCCGCCTACGTCTTCACGTACGCCACCATGGGCGAAGTCCTTGCGTGGATCATTGGCTGGAACCTCATCCTTGAACTCTTCACCGCCGCAGCCGTGATCGCCAAGTACTGGGGCATCTACCTCAGTACGGTCTTTGGCTTGATGGGCGTGGAGATGCCACCGTCAATCCAGGTAGCCGGCGTTGACCTCTACTGGGGTGCGTTCCTCATTGTTGCGATCTTCACCGTGCTGCTGGTGCTGGGGACAAAGCTGTCCGCCCGCGTCGGCAACGTCTTTACGTTGATCAAGATTGCAGTGGTGCTGTTCGTGATCGTGGTTGGTTTCAGCTACGTGAAGTTCTCCAACTACACCCCCTTCATTCCAGCCTCCGAGCCCACCGACTCCGGCGCCGCCGACGTTATGAAGCAGTCCTTCTTCGGCTTCCTCACTGGCGCCGCTCCGGCCCAGTATGGAACCCTGGGCGTCTTCGCCGGCGCAGCCTTGGTCTTCTTCGCCTTCATCGGCTTCGACGTAGTGGCAACCTCCGCAGAAGAGGTCAAGAACCCGCAGAAGACCCTTCCCCGGGGCATCTTCGGTGGCCTTGCCGTAGTGACGCTGCTGTACATCTTGGTCTCCCTTGCGCTGACTGGCATGGTTTCCTACACACAATTGGCCGAGGTGAAGAACCCCACCCTGACCACAGCTTTCGAAGCCGTGGGCAACACTGATGCTGCCAAGATCATCGCCTTCGGTTCCCTGGTGGGCTTGACCACCGTGATCATGGTGCTGCTGATGGGCCTGTCCCGCGTGGTCCTGGCAATGAGCCGCGACGGACTCCTGCCACGTTCGCTGTCCAAAACCAGCGAAAAGCGTTCCACGCCGGCCCGTTTGCAGATCATCTGCGGTGCGGCCGTAGCCCTGGTGGCAGGCGTAACGAAGGTGGACCTGCTCGAGGAAATGATCAACATCGGAACGCTGTCTGCGTTCGTGATGGTGAGCCTGGGCATCCTGGTGCTGCGCAAGAAGCGCCCGGACCTCAAGCCCGCCTTCCGCGTTCCGTTCGGCAAGGTCCTGCCGTGGGTCTCAGCAATCCTCTGCCTTTACCTGATGACAAACCTGGCTGTGGAAACCTGGATCTTCTTCGCGATATGGCTGGTCATTGGCATGGTCATCTACTTCTCCTACGGCCAGCGCCACTCACGGCTCAATGAGAAGTTCGCTGCGGCCAAGGCCTCCGTGAACGGTGCTCCCGGAAGCCGCCAGGTCGACGGCGACGAGGACGAAGACAGCTACACGAAGGTCTAAACCAATCGCGGCAGCTTGTCAGACAGCTGCACTCATTAGCTCCAGAAGTCGCTCCATGAAGCGCCCGGGAACCATCGGTTTCCGGGCGCTTTTGCGCGTTCCCGCCAACACCAGCGCCATTACGGCGCCGCGTGAACGCCGACCCATTCCACCAGGGGCCTCAGCACTTCCCACCGGGCAGCAATCTCGTTACGGGCTGCGGGAGTGGAGAGCCACTCCGGTTGCCCAACCTCAACGCCGGCCGACAACGACTTGTGCTTGAGGAGCTCTCCGCGCGGATGATCCTTGTCGAATCCCCGCGGGACAGTCTTCAGCTTCTCGCCTTCGATGGCGAAGCCGGCGGCGGCCACAGCACCGACGATCTCCTGCAGCTCCAACCCACTGTCAGGAGCATCCACTGCCGCCCGGAAACGGGCCAGCTGCGCCGGAGTGTGCGAGTGGTAGCCCCCGCCGATCAGCAGGCCATCGGCGCTGATCTGGACGTAGAAGCCAACACCTTCCTGAGTAGCTGCAAAGGCCCCTTGCGCTGTCTTGTACGGAGACTTGTCCTGGGAGAACCGGATATCGCGGTTGGGACGAAAGATCTTGGCTGGCCCGAACTGCGGCTCCAACTCTGAAAGGAGAGCTGTCAGCGGCTCCTTGACCTCGGCGTCGTACGTGGTTTTGTGTTCAAGCCACCACTCACGGTTGTTGTTCTCTTCAAGCTCGGCGTAGAAACGGAATGCGGCGGTAGGGATGCCTTCGAATGTGGTCATAGAAGGATCCTAGGGACGGCGATACCCGCCCAGCCATAGCCAAAGAAGGCTATGTGGAAAAACAAAAGGAACACCCCGCCGCGGAGAAGATCCGCGACGGGGTGTTCCAGGAAATGCTGGAGAGCGAAGACGCTTAGAGCTTGTTGGCTGCTTCGGCGTCGGACTCGGTCTGACCTGCACCGAGGTTGGCGCGGAGCTTGGCGCCAAGATCGGAGTCAACGTTGGTCCAGTACTGGATGGCGCGTTCCTTGATGTCAGCGTTCTTCACGCCGCCAACAGCACCGGTGATGGTGTCCAGGAGGCGGGCCTTGGCAGCGTCGTCGTAGACCTCGCGGTACAGGGTACCGGCCTGGCCGAAGTCGTCGTCCTCGGCGTGCAGGGTGTGGGCGGAGAGGGTGAGCTCGCCGTCGTTCTCCCAGCCACCGGCGGGCGACGTAGGCTCAACAGCAGCCGGGCCACCAACGGAGTTCGGTGCGTACACCGGGGTGGACGGGGAGTTGAACAGGTAACGACCCTGGCCGTCCTGGCTGTAGTTGTTGACCTGGTTCTTGGGCTGGTTCACCGGGATCTGTGCGTGGTTGGTGCCCACGCGGTAACGGTGTGCGTCTGCGTAGGAGAAGATGCGGGCCTGCAGCATCTTGTCCGGGGAAGCGGCAATGCCCGGTACGAAGTTCGACGGCGCGAAGGTGGCCTGCTCGATCTGCGCGAAGTAGTTTTCCGGGTTCTTGTTCAGCTCCATGGTGCCCACGTGAATCAGCGGGTAGTCCGAGTGCGGCCAGACCTTGGTGAGGTCGAACGGGTTGAAGCGGTACGTCTTGGCGTCCTCGTACGGCATGACCTGGACGTGCAGTTCCCAGGAGGGGAAGTTGCCGGCGTCGATGTTTTCCTGGAGGTCGCGGATGTAGAAGTCTGCATCCGAGCCGGCAAGCTGCTCAGCCTGGTCGCCGGTGATGGTCTTGACGCCCTGGTTGGACTTGAAGTGGTACTTGACCCAGAAACGCTCGCCGGCGGCGTTGATCCACTGGTAGGTGTGCGAGCCGTAGCCCTGCATTTCACGCCAGGAAGCCGGGAGGCCGCGGTCGCCCATGAGCCAGGTGACCTGGTGGGCGGACTCGGGGGAGAGGGTCCAGAAGTCCCACTGCATGTCAGCGTCACGCAGGTGGCTGCCCGGGAGGCGCTTCTGGGAGTGGATGAAGTCAGGGAACTTGATGCCGTCGCGGATGAAGAAGACGGGGGTGTTGTTGCCAACGAGGTCGTAGTTGCCCTCGGAGGTGTAGAACTTCACGGCGAAACCGCGGGGGTCACGCCAGGTATCGGGAGAACCGTTCTCGCCGGCGACCGAGGAGAAACGGATCAGCATGTCCGTCTCGACGCCCGGCTGGAGGAAGGCTGCCTTGGTGTAGGCCGAAACGTCCGAGGTGGTCTTGAACGTACCGAATGCGCCGCCACCCTTGGCGTGCACTACACGCTCCGGGACCCGCTCGCGGTTGAACTGTGCAAGCTTTTCCACCAGGTAGTGGTCGGTGAGGATGATGGCACCGTCAGCGCCGACGGACTTGGAGTGCGCGTCGGAGGTAACGGGGGCACCTGACTGGGTAGTTGAAATGGCAGTCATTGTTCTCCTTTTTCTTATTTCTGAGTTACGGAAGTTACGGGAAGCTGTTGTTTGGACTGGCAGTCCTGGCAGATGCCCTGGTACAGGACGTCTGCGATCTGGATGGTCATGGGCTTGGAGTTCTCATCCCAGTGCGGGGTGAGGCACGGGGCGTGTCCCACGGCGCAATCGACGTCCTCCACTTTGCCGCAACTGATGCAGACGGCGTGGTGGTGGTTGTCGCCCACCCGGGTCTCGTAAAGGGCCGGGGAGTGCGGAGGCTCAAAGCGTCGCAACATCTGCAGGTCCGTCAGGTCGCTGAGCACCACGTAAACGGACTGCGCCGTCAGTTCAGGAAGCTCTTTGCGGGCAGCGGCAAGGATGCCTTCAGCCGGAGAGTGCGGATGGTGCTGGACCGCGGCGAGCACTGCCAGCCGCTGTTTGGTCACACGCCGGCCGTGGGCATGCAGGGCAGCTGCCCATTCTGCTTGCTCGGCTGTGTGATCTGTCATGCATTCATTGAAACACTTATTTTGAGGAGTTCACAATAAGGCAAGGCTAACTTCCGGTGAATTGAACAGATCTTCCAGGGGATTGTGGTCTTCGGCTGCCGATCTGCGGACCGCATGGACCCGAACAGGGGCACCTGTGCCCGCTCCTTCCAGGGCCACGCAACTGACACCGCTGAAGCCGCCAGCCCGGGGGAGTGCGGTCAGGGCTGCACCCATCGCCAGTAACTCGACCGGCCTGACCTCGCTGACGGCCGCCACGTTCCTGACTGGTTCGAGGATCGTATGGCGGGGACCCACGTCCACAGCCCGGACCAGCGGTTCCGGCCCGGAAAAAGGCTCGACGCCGGCACGCACCGTAGCGTCGGAGCCCACAATGGTTTCCGGTACGGCCAGCCTGAGCCCCTCGCGCAGGGCAGCATCTGTGGCTTCCAGATCGTGGTCCGTCTCGCCAACCCGTCGGTGCGCCGGAAGCAAAAGCTGGTGTCCCGGCGTCGTGGTTTCTCCTTCCCACCGGCTGAAGAGGTGGAATGTCGGCGTTGACGATTCCGCTACAGGCTCTCCAATGGCTGAACCCAGGGGATGCCATTGGTAAGCAAACATGATGGCGCAGCGGGTGGCACCAAGGACGTCGGCCAAGGCGGCACGGACCAGGCCGTGGCAGAAAAGCCAGTCCGTGGCCGAGGGGTGTGCAAACTCTGTTGCGGGATCCGACAACCGGATGACGACATGCCCGGCAGTAAGGGGGTGACGTGGCCTGGCGATCTCCCAAAAAGCCGAACGGTACAGCAATCGTCGCGATGTGACCATGTCAACTCCTTCCCCCGGGTGAGCCTACCAAGCGGTGCCCGCAGGCGGGAGGGTGCGGGGCAGCCGCCGCAACGGTCGTTAAGGTAGGACGGTGGCGAAACTACTGGCAGACATCACCCCCTTGAAGGAGAGCCCGGCTTTCCGGCGGCTCTGGCTGGGCGCATCGGTGGCTGCCATCGGTACCCAACTGACGTTGGTGGCGGTCAGCCTGGAGGTCTACCGGCTCACCCAGCAGAGCTTCTACGTGGGACTGCTGGGCATCTTCGCGCTGGTCCCGTTGGTGATCGCCGGACTCTACGGCGGGTCCATCTCGGACGCCTATGATCGCCGCAAAGTGGCCATCATCGCCTCCCTTGTGCTCTGGGCGACCACTGCGGGGCTTGCCTTGCAGGCATGGCTGGAGATCGGCAACATCTGGATACTCTACGCACTGGTGGCCATCCAAAGTGGAGCGCAAGGCATCAACGGCCCCGCCCGCAGCGCCATCATTCCGTTGCTGGTCCGTAAGGACCTGCTCCCTGCAGCCAACGCCCTGAGCATGCTGACGTTCGGCCTGTCCATGACTGCCGGACCACTCCTGGCAGGCGTTCTGGTGGCCACCATCGGCTTCGGCTGGACCTACACGATCGATGTCATCAGCTTCACGTTCGCCCTCTGGGGCCTCTTCAAGCTCCCGCCCTTGCCGCCGTCCAAGGACGCTGTGCGGCCGGGGCTGCGATCAGTGGTGGAAGGGTTCCGCTTCCTCGGTACCCGCCCCAACGTCCGCATGACCTTCATCATCGACCTCATCGCCATGATCTGCGCCCAACCCCGTGCCCTCATGCCGGCCATCGGTGCGGTCATGATCGGCGGAGGTGAAACCACGGTGGGTGTGCTGCTTGCGTCCACGGCTGTGGGTGCTTTCCTCGCCGGCCTGTTTTCCGGGCCACTGGGCCGTGTGCGGCGGCAGGGCAGCGCTGTCGTGTGGTCCGTGGTGGGTTGGGGAGCTTCCATTGCGGGCTTCGGGCTGGTGGTACTGCTGGCGGGGGACTCGGGACGCGATGGAGTTACGCCGTGGCTGATTCCGGCAGCCCTGTGCTGTGCCCTTGCCGGTATTTCAGACTCCGTCAGCGCCGTCTTCCGCACCACCATCCTCCAGTCGGCCACCCCGGATCATCTGCGCGGACGGCTGCAGGGCGTGTTCATCGTGGTGGTGGCGGGGGGACCGAGGGTGGGGGACATGCTGGCCGGAGGTGTCACACAGTTCCTCAGCGAAGGCGGAGTGTTGCTGATAGGTGGACTCCTCTGCATCGTCCTGGCGTGGCTGGCTTCGCGCCTTCAGCCCGGGTTCGTTGCCTACGACGCCAAACACCCGGTGCCCTAGCACTGCCGTCCACGCCGCCGCCGTAGGCTGGGATCGGAACATGACGACCGGCGTCGGCGTTAATCCGTACAGAACCCCTGCTGGAGCCGAAGGAAGAGGCAAGAACCACCGTGCACAAACACAACAATGGACTCAAGACGGCGGCACTGTTCGGCGTGCTGTGGGCGGTGTTGTTGGGTTTGGGCGCCCTCATCGCAGCGGGCACGCGCAGCACCACGCCCATCTGGATCATGGCGTTGATCGGCGTCGGCACCACCGCCTACGGATACTGGAACAGCGACAAGATCGCCATCCGGTCCATGGCCGCCTACCCGGTCACTGAGTCCCAGGCTCCTCATCTGTACCAGATCGTTCGGGAGCTTTCCGTCAGGGCCAACAAGCCAATGCCGCGGATCTACCTGTCGCCCACCATGACCCCCAACGCCTTTGCCACCGGCCGCAACCCCAAGAACGCCGCCGTGTGCTGCACCGAAGGGATCCTGCACCTCCTGGATGCCCGGGAACTCCGGGGAGTGCTGGGGCATGAACTGATGCACGTGTACAACCGCGACATCCTGACCTCGTCGGTGGCTGCTGCAGTGGCCGGAGTCATTACGTCCGTGGGGCAGATGCTGCTGATCTTCGGCAGCGGGGACCGGCGCAACGCCAACCCGCTGGCCACCATCGCCATGGCGTTGCTGGCTCCGTTCGCGGCTTCGCTCATCCAGATGGCCATCTCCCGCACGCGGGAGTACGACGCCGATGAGGACGGTGCCGAGCTCACCGGCGATCCGCTGGCACTCGCCTCAGCCCTGCGCAAGATCGAGTCCGGCGTCACCCAGCTGCCGCTCCCGCAGGACCAGAAGCTCGTCAACGCGTCGCACTTGATGATTGCCAACCCGTTCCGGGGCGGCGGCATGCGCCGCATGTTCTCCACCCACCCGCCGATGAATGAACGGATCAGCCGCTTGGAACAGATGGCCGGCCGCCGGCTTTCCTAGGTCCACCATGAACCAGTCCGCCCGGACTACGCGAACAGCCCCTCGCCGATGAAGCCACCTTGCCGGACTGACCTGGATGGGACCATCCGTAGCGCCCGTGGTCTTGGTGTTGTCCGTATTCCCGGGCAGCAAAAAGCCGGGATGCGGACCCCTTGGTGGGCCTGCATCCCGGCTTTTCGAACGGTGTGCGACTAGCTGCGGAAGTTCACGAACTGCAGGTCGGCCTCTTCGAACTTCTTCAGGATGTTCATGGTTTCCTGAAGGTCGTCACGGGACTTGGAGGTCACGCGGAGTTCGTCGCCCTGGATCTGGGACTTGACGGACTTGGGGGCTTCATCGCGGATGATCTTGTTGATCTTCTTGGCGATGTCCTGGGCAATGCCTTCCTTGATGGTGCACTCCAGGCGGAATTCCTTGCCGGAGGGGAAGGGCTCGCCCTGGTCCAGGGACTTCAGCGAGATGCCGCGCTTGATCAGCTTGGACTGGAAAACATCCAGGACAGCAAGGACCCGGTCCTCGGAATTGGCCTTCATGAGGATCTTCTCGCCGCTGAAGTCGATCTCCGCGCCAACACCCTTGAAATCATATCGCTGCGCGATTTCCTTCTGGGACTGGTTCAGCGCGTTGGCGACCTCTTGCTTGTCTACCTTGCTGACGACGTCGAATGTGGATTCGCCTGCCATGACTCTCCTTAGGTTGGGGGCCCTGTGAGGGCGGGTTGGTCTGGCATCCAGCCTAGTACGGAAGGTGCTGCTTGGGGCGGTGGAGCGCATTCACAGTTCGCTCACAGCACATGCAAGGTTGGAACTGAGGCTGCGGGTTGAGAGTTGTACCAGTTGGAAGAACGCATAGTGGAGGATCAGCATGAGCAGCAAGGCCGTCCAGTCCATCAGTAAATCCGCTACTGCAGCGGCTGGCTCCTTTGGCACGGCAGCAGTTGCCGCAGCCAGTGCTGTTGCGGCCGCGGCTGTGGCAGCGTCGATCGTCCTGAGCCCGGTACCCGATGCCACAGCACGCATGGACGGAGTGCACGCTGACCTGCTGCGGGCTGTGCAGCTCAACCAGATCACCGCCGAGCAGGCCGAGAAGTTCGAAGCGAAACTCGCCGGCCGGATCCTCGGGGAAGCCTGACATACCGCCACATACCGGGCGTTTTCCCCCGATTAGATTCTTCGCAGAAAGTTCTGTAAGGTTGTCTCTGCCTTCGGTTACCGGATCTAAAACAAACGGTCTCCGGAAGTGATCTTCTTTTGAAGTTCGGCAGATTACCCGAGCGGCCAAAGGGGGCTGACTGTAAATCAGCTGGCAACGCCTACGGGGGTTCGAATCCCTCATCTGCCACCAAGGAAAATCCCCGGAACCACTGGTTCCGGGGATTTTTTTTGTGTGTCCAGCGAGGTCCCGCCGCCGGATCCCTGCCGGGGACCGGGCTGTTGGCCGCCTTGCTCGACCTTGCGCGGCATGGGATCCGAACGAGCACAGGTTTGGCCGTGCCGCCACCACCACCCTTGATCGCACTTACCCGGCGACTCGCGGTAACCCAGTGCGTGTCATGGCATCCGGGCTGTCAAAGTAGGTTGTGACGGTACGTGTTCGCGCGGGGCGCCGCGCCTAGACCTCGCGCTCCCGCCCGAATTCCGTGGTTTGCCGGACCGCCGTGGCTTCCCGGAGTTCGGCGATCTCCATCCGCAGGGCTGCGATCTCGGTCACCAGGTCAGCCATCTCCGCGCGAACGGGTTCCTCGGCGGCGACCGCCTTCTCTTCGGCTGCCGCTGCCACGCCCTCCGCGTTCTCCTCAATCCGTTGAACCAGCCAGGAAGCGATGGATGCTGTGACAATACCCAGCACCGCGATGCCGCTCATCATGAGGGCCGCGGCCACGATCCTTCCAATGGGGGTCACGGGATACAGGTCTCCGTAGCCCACGGTGGTGATGGTGGTGACGGCCCACCAGGCAGCGTCACCGAAGTTGAGGATCTTGGCGGCGGGGTCGTTCTGCTCGACATCCAGTACGGCCAGTGCGCCGATGAGGATGAGCATCGCGGCCGCTCCTGCCACGTAGGTGGCAACCCGCCCGCGCAAAGTTTCGCCCACGGTGCGCTGGAGAACGGAGAGCAAAGTGACCAACCGCAGCAGCCGCAAGGGCCGGAAGAAGGGGAGCACCACAATCAGGAGTTCGTGCAGGTTCCAGAGGAACCACCGCATCCTGTCTTCGGCAAGCCACAGGTTGACGAAGTAGTCCAGCGCGAAGATGCCCCAGGTAATCCAGAGGACAATCTCGAACGGCACTGCCGCGGCACCGTCCACCCGGCCGATGACCTGCCAGGCATAGGCAGTGAGGAAAATCAGTGCCGTGGCCATGAGGGGCCATTCCACCAGGTCCCGGTATCGCGCTTGTGTCATAGGGGAATACTAGCCACCGCAGGCACCGCAGCCCGGACGGGACTAACGGAGGAGCCCGTGCAGGATGAGCCTGGACCGGACGCCTCAGGCAGCGGGCGTCTCCAGCCAGTATCCGTCGAGGTGGTGGATCAACTGCCTGCCGAGGCCGCCTTTGAGCTGGATCCACAGCGTGCTGCGGTCCTCGGTCATGCCGTCGATGGTTCCCTCAATGCGGTTGCCGCGGGCGTCCTGGAGGACAACGTTCTGGTGGCGTGAAAGTTCGGGCCAGACCTGGCCCTGTGGCCTGGTGGTTTGCAGCGTGCTCAAAGGGTCCCCCTTGTATGGTCATTCATCAGATGAGTTTCAGATATTCTGCATGGCTTTGATGAACCAGCGGTAAACGTTAGTGCAAACGTTGGACATAAAGCAGGTTATGGACTACCGGCCTGTCCATCATGCGGTCCACGCCTTTCGCCGGAAGTTACCCGCGGGTAACATTGTGGGCATGCATCTGCTTCTTCGCACCCTCATGCTGCTCTTCACTTCCTCCAAGCGCTCGCCCCTGGGTGTCTGGGAGGAGTCCTCCCTTCCCCTGAAAGTGCTGCCGACGGACATCGACATTGCCTTGCACGTCAACAACGGCATGTACTTTTCGCTGATGGACCTTGGCCGCTTCGACCTCATGGTCCGCAGTGGCATTTGGGCCAAGATGCGCAAGAAGGGGTGGACTCCGGTGGCTGCCGGCGAAACCATCGCTTTCCGCAAGTCCCTGCAACTGTGGCAGCGCTACACCATTGAGACCCGCATCATCGGCCTGGATACCAAAGCCATCTACTTTGAACAGCGGATGGTGGTGGACGGTGAAATCTACGCCCGTGCGCACATTGCCACACGACTGGTGGCAAAGGGCAAGCCCGTCACCCAGGAAGAAATCATCGCGGAGTTCGGTGCGCCTCCGGCAGGCCTCGAGTTGCCCGAATGGATCCATGAGTGGCGCGAGAACAATGCGCTCCCCGGAGCACGTCGCCCCGCCCCGCACGTCTGGAGCTAAACACCCACATCACGGTGCCGCAGCGCCACTGCTCCCAGGACAATAAGTACCGCCGAGATACCGAATAGGCCTGCGGCCGCTCCCCAATCAGCGCCGTTGGCTACCGGGGAATTGCCATACGCCCAGTGGTATGGCGAAAGGTTCAGCAACCATTCGACGTCCGGACTTTGCCGTCCCACTGCGTTGAACACATAGCCGAGGACAGCGACGGCGGCGCCCGCAGCGATCCCGTACACCTTCCTGCCGCTGAGCGCACCGGCGAAGAGCGCCGCTGTTCCGCTGAGAAGGGCAAGTGCGGCGAACAGCAGCACCGCTCCGGCGAGATGTCCGACGTCGATGCCCAGTTGCGCAGGCCCGTTCAGTCCCAGCACCATCAGGAAGACGAGGACGGAAAGGAACGCGATCCGAACCAGGATGGCGAGGGCGCGTTCCAGCACCACCTGCACGCGGGTCACGCTGTGGGCGAGGGTCAGCTCCAACAGCCCCGATTCTTCGTCTCCTCCCACCGCCGCCGCTCCCCAGCCAATGGAGGCCATGGAGGTCAGCAGGAAGCCAATCAGGCCGAATAAGGTGGCTTGTGTGTAGCCGGGGCCCGATGCGATCTGATCGTAGTTCAGGGCTTTGGTCATCTCGGCGGGAAGCGCGTTGATCAGGTCCTGCATCTGCGCGCTGCCGCCGATCGAGGGGTAGAGCGGCAGGTACAGCATGCAGGCCGCCGCCAGGCCCAACGCCCAAGCCAGCGTGGAACGCCAGGAGTCGGTCAGGGCCTTGGTGAAGAGGGGCAGGATCCTAGGCACGGTGGGCTCCTTCCGCACGACGATGAGAGTCAGCCGAACCGGCACCGCCCGTGTCAGCAGCTGGTTCGCTGCCAGCGCCGCCGGTGTACAAGGTCAGAACGGCCTCTTCGAGGTCCGGTTCTTCCAGGACAAGGTCCGTCAGGTCCAGTCGCGCCAATGCCTGGACCAGGGGCCGGACGTGCCCGGAAAGCGTCGCCGTTGCCACCACTGTCCCGGCAGCGTGGCCGTCGGCGGGGAGTTCCCGCACCGCGACGTTGGCGATGCCCGGCACCCGGGCCAGCAGCGCCCCGACGTCGTTCGCTGCGGTACCGGTGCTGTTGAACCGGAGTTGCCGGACGGCCGCCATCCGCAGGGCCTCCACCGTGGACACGGTGACGATTTCGCCGTCGCGGAGGATGGCGACGGCGTCGGCTGCTTGTTGGACTTCACTGAGGACATGGGAGCTGAGGAACACCGTGGCGCCTGCGGCCACTGCCTCGCGGACCATGGCATGAAAAACCTGCTGGACCAAGGGGTCCAGGCCGCTGGTTGGTTCGTCCAGCACCAGGAGTTCGGGTTGGTGCTGGAAGGCCTGCAGCAACCCCAGCTTCTGTTTGTTGCCTTTGGAGAGTTTCCGGGTTTGGCGGCTCAGGTCCAGGTTCAGGCGGTCAGCGAGGTCGTTGACGTGGTGGGGGTCCACAGGGCCGCTGATGGCGGCAAAGTGCTCCAACGTGCGGCGGCCTGTGGTGCGGTTCTCCAAGTGGAGCTCGCCGGGCAGGTAGCCGATCCTTCGGCGAAGGGAGGTACCCGCGCGGCGGGGATTCTGTCCGAGAACCGAGATGGAACCCGCGCTGGGCCGGATGATGTCCAACAGGCAGCGCATGGTGGTGGTCTTGCCGGCGCCGTTGGGCCCGATGACGCCGAACACCGTCCCGGCCTCCACCGCAAAATCCAGTCCGTGGAGGACCTCGCGGTGACCGAACTTCTTGCGCAACCCCTCGACGACGATTGCCTGGGTCACGGGGCATGCTCCCTTCAGTGGTTGATGGTGTCTTGCTGCAAAGCGTCGCGGGCCGCCTCAAGGAACCGCGAATCGGTATAAAAACCGTGGGTGTAGATCTCCAGGGCGGGCAGCGTGAGCTTCCGCAGCAACCCGGGTCCGATTCCGTGGGGCTCCGGAGTGAATTCGCCCAGCGTCCTTGAGAGATGCCTGCCCAGCATGAGGATGGACAGGCTGTTGGAGGCAATCACGACGGCGGTGGACCGGACGTCGTCGAACTTCCGGATGGTTCCTGCCGCGATTCCGGCGTTGATGATGTTTTCTGTTTGCCTCACGACAGCATCAAAGAAGGCATCGCCGGCATCGGACTCGTCACTCAGTGATTGGCGGATGTAGGCGATCTCCTGGGCGTATTGTTCCGGGTGGTTGAGGTAGTCCTGGATCAGTTGGCGTGTTGATCCCGGGCGGGTCTTCTCGAGGCCCTGGCTGGCTGTTTGGGCGAGGACATGCTGGTCGCAGGCAGCGCGGAGGTTTTCTTTGCTGCCGAAATGGTGGATGACCAGGCCTGGGCTGACCCCGGCCTGCGAGGCGACGGCCCGGACCGTGGCGCGGGCGAATCCATCCCGGCCGAACAGGTCGATGGCGGCGTCGCGGATGCGGGCCCGGGTGGTGAGATCCTCTGCGCTTGAACGCAT
Organism: Paenarthrobacter sp. OM7; assembly: GCF_029873575.1. Lineage (NCBI taxonomy): Bacteria > Bacillati > Actinomycetota > Actinomycetes > Micrococcales > Micrococcaceae > Paenarthrobacter > Paenarthrobacter sp. OM7. Next base: position 3,347,724 of record NZ_CP123579.1, on the reverse strand, counting down.
GTTTCAAACACTAAACACCTGTTCAATGTCCATCAAGTGGCAGGGTCATAACGATGTGACACCATTGGTTGGGTCGCCGGTGTTGAGTGTGCCGGCGTCGCAGATACTTGCCTCAGTGTTATTGATGGGGCAGCAGGTGGGGGTTGGCGAAGTGGGCTTTAACAAGACGGCCGTGGGGCCGGCGCGGGGTTGGTTTCTGGGCGCGGTAGCCATGGGGCTGCTGCTTCCTGGTGCGCTGGGTGCGGCACTTCCCGCGCAAGCCGCTCCCGCCCTCAGCACTTCCGTCCAAGCCTCAGTCCCGCTGGCTGTTCCGGCGGAGACCTCGACGCCGCCCCTTACTGGTGCGATCGGCAACCTGTACAACACCAGCGCGTGGGCACGAAGCGTGCTGCTCCGCCCCACCAGTACCGAGGAATGCTCCGGCAGCGGGAGCACCAGCGGTTGCGTGCAACGGTTTGCCGGCGGTGACATCGCCTGGTCCGCGCGTACCGGGGCGCGCGTGGTGGTCAACGGACCGGTCCGTACATCGTGGTGGGCTGCGGGCGGCCCTTCCGGATTTCACGGCTATCCAAAGACAGACACCACCACTGGGCTGCGCAACGGAGGGTCCAAGCAGACCTATGAACGTGGCGCCATCACGTACTCGCCGGGAACGGGTGCGCAGCGGACCAGCGGATCCATCCATCTGGCCTGGGGACGTGCCGGCTTTGAAGCCGGTTACCTGGGCTATCCGGTTACCGGGGAAAGTACGGGACTGCGCGACGGCGGCGCTTGGCAGGCTTTCGAACGAGGCTTTGTGGTGTGGTCGCCGGCCACCGGGGCACACCCGTCCATGGGGGCCATCCGTGAACGATGGCGGAAAGCCGGCATGGAAGAAGGCGAGCTGGGGTACCCCGCCACGGATGAAGCCCTGGGCCTGAAGAATGGCGGCTCCTCCCAGCAGTACCAGCGCGGAACAATCATCTGGTCACCAGCCACCGGTGCCCGCGCATTGACCGGTGCCATCCGGAGCTACTGGTCCTCCACGGGAGGCCAAAATGGCGCCCTCGGATATCCGGTCGGTGAGGAAGTCCGGCAAAACACCTTTGTCTACCAACTCTTCCAGGGCGGCACGGTCTACTGGTCCGCGGCGACGGGGGCGCATTCCACCACCCACGGCGATGTCCACAACCGATACAACTCGCTGGGCGGAGCGGCCGGACAGTTGGGGCTTCCTCTCACGGACAAGCTTCCGCGTGCCGGCGGACTCGTGCAACAGTTCGTCAACGGCTGGCTGGTGTGGGGGCCGTCCACCGGGGCGCGTATCGTTGGACACCCCACCTATAAAGTGTGGTCCGCCAACCCGGGTGAGTTCGGCTGGCCCGTCCGCGACACCTGGATGGACGGACGCGGAACCCATGTGGCCTTCCAGAAGCTGGAAACCATCTGGAGCGACGCCACGGAAGAGCTCTATTCGGCCGAGGCCGTTGACGCATCCACTGTGGTTTTCCTGGGTGACTCCCAACTGGACCTGGATTCCTGGGGCGAGCAGGGTGCCCGCGGCGCAGGGTACCCACGCCAGGTGGTCCGCAGCATTGGCGGGCTCGGCTACGTTTCCGGAAGTCCCGCCGTCGGGGGTGGCTCAGCGACTGATGCGCTGGCGCAGGACCGGATCCTCCTGCCGCAGGGCAGCCCCGGGCTGGTAGTGGTAACTTTGGGCGGCAACGACGCCAGGATCGGCGCCACGGATGCAGCCATCCTGTCCCAAGCCAACCGGCTATGGGACGAGCTCCGGCGCAAGTACCCCCGCAGCACCATACTGGTCAACGGCGTGCTGTCACGGTACGACTCCAACCACGTCCAGCGCCGGTGGGTGGATGGCCTCGTGACCCGCGAAGCTGCACTTCGCGGTTGGCCGCGGATTTCCATGGCCGGTACGGCGACCATTGCGGGAGCGGCCGGCGACTACCTCGACGACACCCACATGAACCAGACCGGCCACAACAAGGTGGCGCCGCTGTATGCGTCCGCGCTGAAGCACGTGTTGGGCAAGTAAGGGAAACCGTGCTTTATTCCCGGTAACGCGGGAAGCGAACAGGGCGCCCCTCCACGGGACTTAGCGGGCAGGGTCGCGTACCGTGGAACCATGGCTACAGTTGACATCACTGGAGAACAGTTCGCATCGACCATCGAGGACAACGACATTGTCCTGGTGGATTTCTGGGCTGCATGGTGCGGCCCGTGCCGCCAGTTCGCGCCCACGTACGGGGCAGCTTCGGACAAGCACGCCGACGTCGTTTTCGCGAAGGTGGACACCGAGGCCGAACAGCAACTGGCCGCCGAAGCGGGAATCACGTCCATCCCCACACTCATGGCTTTCCGCGAGAAGGTCCTGGTCTTCTCGCAGCCCGGTGCCCTCAACGGCCAGCAGCTTGAGCAGGTCATTGAAGCCGTGAAGGGCCTGGACATGGAAGAGGTCCACGCCCACGTTGCCAAGGCGCGTGCCGAGGCGCAGGAAAACTAAGAACGAGCGGCGGTTTGGAACACTGAAACCGCTGGAAACGCAACGAGGTCGCCGGAAATTTCCGGCGACCTCGAGGCTTTAAGGCGTTTTCGCTGTATTGCGGCGATCAGAGCCGTTCGAGCTTGACGGGCTCAGCCAGCAAGGCGCTGAGGGACTCGTTCAGGTCCTGGACAGCGATGCCCTTGGAGTGCTTCTCGAGGAGTTCCTCGGATTCCCAGCGCTCCGTGAGGACGAGCTTTTCCTCGGTGGCCTCGGTCAGTTCATAGCGGATGCAGCCGGGCTCGTTCACGACCTCGTCGATGGCGATTTCCAAGGCGAGCTTCACGCGGAAGAATTCGCCGTCGTTGGGGATGAACGTGGCCTGCAGGTCAATGGGTGCACTCATGGATCCAACCCTACCGGCAGGACACGGCCCCCTTGGAGGTGGTTACGGTTCTGTTGCGCCCCGTCCCTTGGTAGCGTTCCGTCATGTTGTCCTACACTGCCGGAGACACTGACGTCCCGCTGCTCGAAGAGACCATCGGCGCCAATTTTGAGCGCATCGCCGCACAATACCCCTTGCGGGACGCCCTGATTGAAGCGGCCGCGATGCCGGGCGGGGAGGCCCGCCGCTGGAGCTATGAAAAACTGAACGACGACGTCAATCGCCTCGCCCGCGCACTGCTCGCTCTGGGTGTGGCCAAGGGCGAACGGATCGGTATCTGGAGCCCCAACTGCGCCGAGTGGACCATCCTGCAGTACGCAACGGCCAAGATCGGTGCGGTGCTGGTCAACGTCAACCCCGCTTACAGGAGCCACGAACTGGAGTTCGTGGTGCAGCAGAACGGCATGCGGATGCTGGTGGCTGCGCCTTCGGACAAGAACAGCGACTATGTGGGCATGGCCAGGAATGCGGCCGGAAGCTGTCCGGGACTCCGGGAGATCGTCTTCCTCCCGGGAAACCCTTTGCAGGAGTTGGCCGGGGGCGAACCGGAAGCCAACCACGAACTGACGTACGCCCAACTCCTGGCCCGGGCTGACGGCGTCGGGCCTTCCGCGGTTCAGGACCGGATGGCCGAACTTGACCCACACGACGCCATCAACCTGCAGTACACCTCGGGCACCACGGGCTTTCCCAAGGGCGCGACGCTGACGCACCACAACATCCTCAACAACGGACACTCCATCGGCCGGCTCCTGAACTACTCCGAACGCGACCGCGTGGTGATTCCGGTGCCGTTCTACCACTGCTTCGGCATGGTGATCGGGAACCTGAATGCCCTCAGCTTTGGTGCGGCCACCATCATCCCCAGCCGCGGATTCAATCCGTCGGCGGCGTTGGAAGCGGTGCAGGACTTCAGCGGGACGTCCCTGTACGGGGTGCCCACCATGTTCATTGCGGAACTGGCTTTGGAGGACTTTGGCTCCTACGATCTCTCGACGCTGCGGACCGGCGTGATGGCCGGCTCGCTGTGTCCCATGGAAGTGATGCGCAGGGTCATCGACGAGATGCACATGGTGGATGTTGCCATTTGCTACGGCATGACTGAGACCTCGCCTGTGTCCACCATGACCCGCGCCGGGGACACCCTCGAACACCGGACCAGCACGGTGGGCCGGACCATGCCGCACCTGGAGAGCCGCATTGTGGACGCCGGCTCGGCAGAGGTGGTCGAGCGGGGCGTGATCGGTGAGCTGTGCACCCGGGGCTATGCGGTCATGAGCGGCTATTGGGGTCAGCCGGACAAAACTGCGGAAGCGATCGACGCCGAAGGATGGATGCACACAGGCGACCTCGCCCGCATGGATGAAGAGGGGTACGTGGTGATCGAAGGCCGCATCAAGGACATGGTGATCCGCGGTGGCGAGAACATCTACCCGCGTGAAATCGAGGAATTCCTGTACTTGCATCCCTCCATCCAGGACGTGCAGGTGATCGGCGTTCCGGATGACAAATACGGTGAGGAACTCATGGCGTGCATCATCCTCAAACCCGGGGCTGCGGCCCTGACTGCCGGGGACTTGGCCGAGTACTGCCGTGGGAAGCTGGCGCACTACAAGATTCCCCGCTATGTGGATGTACGCGACAGCTTCCCCATGACGGTTTCCGGCAAAGTTCGGAAGGTGGACATGCGGCAGGAAGCAGTGAACCGCCTGCAGCTGTAAAAGGCGCTGACGCTTCCGCCCATGGGCGGAAGTACACCTAGTTGGTGTTCCGACTGATGGTCCGGATTCCCACGGCAAGTCCGACGCCGGCAGTTGCCACAGCGGCTACGAGGCCCCAGAACGTGTCCATCCCAATGGTCCCGGAGAAGAGTTCGCGTTCGGCATTGACGAGGTAGGTCAAGGGGTTGAACAGGCTGGCCACCTTCATCCACCCCGGGCCCGCCTCGATGGGCAACATGATCCCGGACAGGATCATGAGCGGGAAGAGCAGGGTTTGCTGGACGCCCCAGAAGATCCATTCCTTGTTCTGCGAAACCAAAGCCAAAGCGTAGGACAACGCGCCGAGTCCGATGCCGAAAATGCCCAGGATCACCAGCCCCAGCAGGACGTGCATGGGGTGGAACACGAAGCCGAACGGGATGCACACCACGGAGATCAGCAAGCCCTGCACCACCAAGGGGGCCCACTCCTTCAGGGCCCGGCCAATCATGAGCGAGGACCGGGACAATGGCGTGGCCAGGATCCGCTCATAAGAGCCGGTCATCAGCTCATACTGCAGGTTGGACCCGGTCATGGATGTACCGAACAAGGCGATCATCACCACCACGCCCGGCAGGAACCACTGGAGGGTGGACTGGCCGCCGAAAGCCGGAGCGCCCACCGCCGCACCCAGGAGCGGACCGAAGAGACCCAGGAACACCAGCGGTTGGATAAGGGAAAAAATCAACGAAAACGGATCCCGCAGGGGCAATAGCATCTCCCGCCAGAACACGAACCAGGTGTCCGTCACAATGCTTCCGGCACCTCGCTTTTGCACGGCAACTCCCGGCGCCACGGCTTGTTCAATCATCAGACTTCAGCTCCTTCCCGCAGGCTGCGGCCAGTGAGTTCCAGAAAAACGTCGTCCAGCGTCGGTGGTTTCAATTCCAGCGACTGGGCGGGAGCGCCGGCGTCGTGCATGTCCTTCAACAACCCGGGCGCCAGCCGGGAACCGTGGGCCAGCCGAAGACGGAAACGGACCACGCCGTCGTACGCATTTTCCTGGATGTCGCCCTCGGCGGCGGCCCGGCCCAACAGGCCGCGGACTTCTGACGCGGAACCGGCCGCAACTTCCACGGCCATCAGGTCTCCGGCCAGGTTCGCCTTGAGCCGGGATGCGGTATCGTCCGCGATGATGGTGCCGTGGTCGATCACGATCACGCGCTCGGACATCGAATCGGCCTCGTCCATGTAATGCGTGGTGAGCACGATGGTGGTCCCGTGTTCCTCGCGCATCCGCATGATGTGCTCCCACAGATTGGCTCGGTTTTGTGGGTCCATCCCGGTGGACGGCTCATCGAGGAACAGCAACCCGGGGGAGTGCATCAATCCCAACGCCACGTCCATGCGGCGGCGTTGTCCGCCCGAGAGCTTGATGACTGTTCGTTTGGCGAGGTCGGCCAAGTCCAGGGAGGCCATGAGGGTTTCGGCGCGGGCCTTGGCATCGGTGGTGTTCATACCGTAGAAGCGGCCCTGCATAATGAGTTCGTCGATCACGCGGTAGCTGTGGCCGCCGCCGTTGCCCTGGCCGATGTAGCCGATCCGCGCCCGAACGCCTGCGGGGTCCTTGGCGACGTCTACGCCGGCCACGGTGGCTGACCCGGAAGTGGGCTTCAGCAGGGTGGTGAGCATGCGCAGCGTGGTGGATTTACCGGCTCCGTTGGGGCCAAGGAAAGCGACCAGTTCGCCGGGACCCACATCAATGTCCACGCCCTTGACGGCCTCTACGGTTTCCTTTTTCACGGTGAACGTTTTGGTGAGTTTTTTCGTGTGGATCACGGTGGCTCCAGGGAGGGCTGGTGATGGCTCGTAGACGCCACGCTATACCCGTGCCTTCGGCCAGTCCACGGCTCTGCGGACAGCTCCCGTCCGCAATGAAAAGTCAGTGCCGGCGATGATCCTGAACGGTCATCCGCGGACCGAAAGTGGGTTTGCGGAAGCCACTCAAATAGAGCATTCTGACCAGCCGCTGCCTCTGCCCGCGCCACGGTTCGAGCAATTCCAGCATGCCGGCGTCATCCGTCTTTTGGCCCGTCAGTGCGTAGCCCACGTACGAGGCCAGGTGGTAGTCCCCCACGGAAATCGAGTCGGGGCAGCCATGCGTCCGTTGGACCACCTCGGATGCGGTCCAGATGCCGATCCCAGGGATGGTTTGCATCCTGGCGCTCGCCTGCGCTGAGTCCAGGCCTGCCAGCCGTTCAAGCGCTGCGGCGGACTGCAGCGCCCGCATCACCGTCGCCGAGCGCTGTGGTCCAACCCCGGCTTTGTGCCACTCCCACGACGGGATGGCCAGCCATTCCCCGGCGGTGGGAGGAACCAGCAGCCCTGCGGGGGCACTGCCCGGGGCAGATGTTCCGTAGCGATACATCAAGTACCGGTACCCGCGACGTGCCTCCAAGGTGGTGACCTTTTGCTCCAAAATGGTGGGCACCAGGGAGTCAACCACCCGCCCGGTGGAGGGCAGCCGCAGAGCCAGGTTCCGGCGTCGTGCTTCTGTGACAAGCCGTGGGAGCGTGGCATGGAAAGCGGGCTCGTCGAAGGCGGACCAATCATCATGGGCGCCCAGCAAGCGCGGCACTCCAGCGATGGCGTCCCGGGCACCGGGTCCCCAAGCCTGGGCGTCCACAAACGTGTCAGGGCCCACCCCGCCTGCGGAAAGCCTCATAGTGACCGGGCCCGACGCTGCGGTGAAGGCCATCCAGAAACCGTTGGCGTGGGAGGCGAAAGACGGATCAGCGTTGCCGCGCATCAGCGGAAACATGGTCTGGTCCAGACGGAAGGCACCGCCCGGATGCCACCTCACGGCTGCGTCTGCCGCGGCCGCAACAACGGGCGGGGCGTCTGCGATGGTCATGTTTTCATGGTCCCACGTCCGGCTGACAATCATCTGGCTGGACCCCTTACGACGGCGGCCGCCCGGGTCTAGACTCCCTGATGTGGCGTGGGTGGGCCGCGCCACATCCCAGGTACAAGGAGCGCGAATCGTGGCCGCAATAGTGCATTTCGAGATTCCCACGGACGACAAAGACCGTGCCAACACCTTCTATCAAAGCGCCTTCGGCTGGAACCTCAGCCCTATGCAAGGGATGGACTACACCATAGCCATCACGGCACCCTCCGACGAACAGACCGGTACGCCGAAGGAGCCCGGAGCCATCAACGGGGCACTGTTCCCGCGGACGGACGCGCTGAAGACACCTGTGCTCACCATCGACGTGGACAACATTGATGCAGCGCTGGCTCAGGTGGAGTCTGCTGGTGGCAGCGTGGTCCAGGCCAAGGACGCCGTCCCCACCATGGGCTGGTATGCCTACTTCAAGGACACTGAGGGCAACGTCCTGGGTGTGTGGCAGACCGACACCTCCGCCGGCACGTAGCCAGGGGGCCGAAGCAAGCCCGGCACCTGGCAGGCGGTAACTTTGTACCTATGAAGTACGCCCAGTCCGTGTTGGACCTCATCGGCAATACCCCGCTCATCAAGCTCAACCACGTCACCGAGGGCATCAAAGCCACCGTCCTGGTGAAGCTCGAATACGTTAATCCCGGCGGATCCATCAAAGACCGGATCGCCGTGAAGATGATCGAGGATGCGGAAAAAGACGGCCGGCTCCAACCGGGCGGAACCATCGTAGAGCCGACGTCGGGCAACACCGGGGTGGGATTGGCACTTGTAGCCCAGCAAAAGGGCTACAAGTGCATCTTCGTTGTGCCGGACAAGGTGGGCGAGGACAAGCGTGCCGTCCTGCAGGCGTACGGCGCCGAAGTAGTTGTCACGCCCACGTCCGTGGCCCCTGACAGCCCGCAAAGTTATTACGGCGTTTCCGACCGCCTCGTCAGCGAGATCCCTGGCGCCTTCAAGCCGGACCAGTTCTCCAACCCCGCCGCCCCCGGCAGCCATTACGAGTCCACTGGCCCGGAAATCTGGCAGGACACCGACGGCCGGGTCACGCACGTGGTCATCGGCGCCGGAACAGGCGGCACCATCACCGGCACAGGCCGCTTCCTCAAGGAAGTCTCCGCGGACCGTGCAGAGTCCGACGGCGGCCAGGTCAAGATCATCGGCGCGGACCCGGAAGGTTCGGTGTACTCAGGCGGCACCGGCCGGCCCTACTTCGTGGAGGGCGTAGGCGAGGACATGTGGCCCGGAAACTACGATCCCTCCGTTCCGGATGCCGTCCTTGCAGTCTCCGATGCCGACTCTTTCTCCATGACCCGCCGCCTTGCCCGCGAAGAGGGCCTCCTGGTGGGCGGCTCGTCCGGTATGGCCGTGGTGGCTGCACTGCAGGCTGCCAAGGACCTGGATGAGTCAGCTGTCGTGGTGGTCATCCTCCCGGATTCCGGCCGCGGCTATCTGGCCAAGATCTTCAACGACCAGTGGATGCGCTCTTACGGCTTCCTCTCCGGCGGCGAAGAGTCCTCCGTGGGGGAGGTCCTCAAGTCCAAGACGGGCGAAATGCCGGACCTGGTCCACATCCACCCCAACGAGACCGTCCGCGATGTCATCAACATCATGAACGAATTCGGTGTCTCCCACATCCCGGTCCTCTCACAGGAACCACCCGTAGTCATGGGCGAGGTCGTGGGAGCTGTGGACGAGCGAAGCCTCACCAGCAAACTGTTCCGTGGCGAAGCGAAGCTGTCGGACAAGATCTCCGAACACATGGGGGAACGGCTGCCCGTTATCGGCTCACTGGAGACCATTTCAGCCGCGCGTGAGCTGCTGTCCGACGTCGATACCGTCATGGTGACCTTCGCAGGCGCCCCGGTAGGTATCCTGACGCGCCACGACCTTCTGGCGTACCTGAGCAACTAGGCGCCGGCGCCGGTCCAACCCCGGCGCCCATCCAATCGTCCAACGACCCAAGAGGAGCTTCCATGTCTGCCACCAACAACGCCGGGTTCAACACCCGCGCCGTCCACGCCGGACAGGCCTTCGAACCCCGGACCGGTGCTGTGGTGCCGCCGCTGCACTTCAGCTCCACCTATGCCCAGGACGGCATCGGCAACCTGCGGTCCGGGTACGAGTACGGACGCGGCGGCAACCCGACCCGCGACGCCCTGCAGGAGCAGTTGGCCGCCCTCGAAGGGGGTACCGCAGCGTTTTCCTTCGGCTCGGGCCTGGCTGCCGAGGACTCATTGATCCGTGCGATCGCCCGCCCCGGTGACCACATCGTCCTGGGTAACGACGCTTACGGCGGCACCTACCGCCTGATCAACCGCGTCTTGGGCGACTGGGGCATTGGCAACACCCCCGTGGACATGTCGGACCTCGACGCCGTGGCAGCAGCTGTCGCAGCGAACAACACCAGGATCGTCTGGGTGGAGACGCCATCCAACCCGATGATGAAGATCACCGACATTGAAGCCCTCGCCGCCGTAGCGCACGACGCCGGTGCCCTCCTGGTGGTGGACAACACCTTCGCGTCTCCCTACTTGCAGACCCCGCTTGCCCTGGGTGCTGACGTGGTGGTCCACTCCACCACCAAGTACATCGGCGGCCACTCCGACGTCGTGGGTGGCGCGATTGTGGTCAAGGACGATGAGTTGGCAGAGAAGATCGGCTTCATCCAGTTCGCGGTCGGTGCGGTTTCCGGTCCCATGGATGCTTTCCTCACAACCCGCGGACTGAAGACACTGGGCGTTCGCATGGACCGTCACAGTGACAACGGACAGGCAGTGGCTGAGTGGCTGCTGCAGCGTCCCGAGGTGGAAGCGGTGCTCTACCCCGGCCTCCCTGACCACCCCGGACACGAGCTTGCAGCGAAGCAGATGAAGAAGTTCGGCGGCATGGTCTCCGTTCAGTTCAAGGGTGGCGAGGCAGCGGCACGCACCGTCGCCGAATCCACCTCGGTGTTCACGCTGGCGGAATCCCTGGGTGGCATCGAGTCCCTGATGAACTATCCGTCGGAAATGACCCACGCCTCCGTGAAGGGCACCGAACTGGCGGTTCCGGTCAACCTCCTGCGCCTTTCCTGCGGGATCGAGGAAGCCGAGGACCTGATCGCCGACCTTGAGCAGGCCTTTGCCAAGATCAGTAACGGCTGACACTGTGGCTTCTCCTTCACACCCGGTTTCACAACCAGTGGTTTCCACCACCAAACGCGGCTGGATCCTCACGGTGGCCGGCGCGCTGACCCTCATGGTCGCCGTGTGGTTCCTGTATACGGACTACGAACCGTTCCTCAACGACTTCGAGGTCTACTACTACGGCGGGGGCAAGGTCCTCGAGGGTGGCGACCTCTACGCGGTGCGGGAAGGCTTGCCGTTCACGTATCCGCCCTTCGCTGCGCTGCTCTTTACCGGGTTGGCGGCCATGGGCTTCTTCGCGGGCAGCATGGTCTTCATCCTTGCTGCGCTGGTGGGTGCCGCCGTGGTGGCTGCCTGGCTTGCAAGGCACTACTTCGGCCTGTCGATGTGGCGGGCAGCGTTCGCAGACTACCGCTTCAGGACCACGGCCCTGGTGGGTACGGGAGCCATCCTCCTCCTGGGACCGTGGCGTGACACGTTCGTTTTCGGGCAGATCAACATCATCCTGATGGGGGTGATCCTGGTTGATTTCCTGCTCTACACCAAGGCCAGGGCCGGTGCCCTCCGCTGGCCCGCCGGCCTGCTGATCGGCATGGCCGCGGGAGTGAAGCTCACTCCGCTCGCCTTCGGCCTGTACTTCCTGGTGCGCCGTGACTTCAAGGCCCTGGCGTGGATGGCCGTGGGCTTCTTCGGCTCGATCGCACTGGCCTGGGCTGTTTTGCCACAGGCGTCGCTTGCCTTCTGGACCAGGATCCTGCCGGACACCGGCCGGATCGGTGGACCGGCGTATGTGGACAACCTCTCCCTGAAGGGGATGCTGCTGCACTTCGGCATGCCGGATTCATCCATCACCAACGTGGTGTGGCTGGTCCTCTCCTTGGCCACGGTGGTGTTGGCTGGACTCATCATCAAATGGGCCCTGGACGCTGACGAGAATTTCATCGCAGTATCGGCCACAGCCATCCTGATGCTGCTGATCAGCCCGGTGTCGTGGTCCCACCACTGGGTGTGGGTTGCAGTGGCCCTGCCCAGCATGGCTTTTGCGATGCACCGGGTTCCTTCCCGCAGCGGACGGATGCGCACGGCGGGCTGGGTCATCGTGGTGTGCTCCACCATCGCTTTCTACATGACGCCCAAGAACCTGGCCGTCTGGGCTGGGGCGGCCGAGTGGGGCAAGGACCCGCAGACCCAATGGCAGCTCATCATTTCCAGCCTGGGCGTGGTGTGTGCCATTGCCATGCTTGTGTATTGGGCCCTGGCGTACCGTCCATCCCGGACGGGTGCCCTCGAATCCCGCGCGCGTTCGCTTTCCTCACCGCTCAACGGCGAGTGAGGCGCACGGGCGCGGGATCCGCTGGCCGGACCTAGCCCGAAATGCCTTCCTGGCCGTCTTCCTCACGGCCGGTCAGGCGTCGCCGGAACGTCGCATCGTCAGCTGACGTCACCTGGATGTCGTACCAACCTCCCAGTGTTTCCCAGCCGATCTTCTTCGTGTGCCCCGGCTTGAGCTTCACGGTGTCGGCGTTTTCGGTGTACTGCAGTGATTCCAGCGCCAAGGTCACGGTCGCGGTGCCGTTGTTGCGCAGCTCCAGTTCCACCGCTTTCTTGCCGCGGCGGCCAGCCAACGCGACGTCGACGCCGGACGCCGCGCCCGCCGTCGTGCCTTTCAGTTCGTATTGGTAGCGGTTGGGGCCGGTGACGATGACATCAAAGGTGCCGGCGGTCACGGGGAGCTCGAGGTTCTGGGTGCCGAGGACGTCGATGTGCCTCGGCTCCGTGACCTCGCCTGCATAGCCGTAGACAGTGAAGTGCGTGGAACGGGAGCCGCTGTTGCCCAGTGCCAGGGTGACCTTTCCGGACTGGACCGCTGCCGAAACCTTCGGCCGGTAAGGAAGTGGCCGGGCAGGGCGGGTTCCGGTTTCCTGGAGGGGCGCTATCTGGACCGTCGGAGGATTCGGGCGCCAGCGGCTGATTTTGGCAGGTACCGCGCCCGGGTGCTCAAGGGCGGGCGGCGTGCCCGGGCTGGCGAAGTTGAAGACGCCGGTCAGGTCGCCGCAGACCTCGCGGCGCCACGGCGAGATGTTCGGCTCCTCCACACCCGTCCAGCGCTCCAGGAAGCGGAGCACCGAGGTGTGATCGAAGACCTCGGAGCTGACGTAACCGCCCACGGTCCAGGGTGAGACGACGGTCATGGGCACGCGGGGGCCAAGTCCGATGGGCCTCGCTGTGGTCCATTCAGTGGATTCGCCTGACGCCGGGCGTGGCTGGACAGGAGGCGGGACGTGGTCGAAGTAGCCGTCGTTCTCGTCGAAGTTCAGGAAGATCGCGGTGCTGTCCCACGTGTCAGGGTTGCTGGCCACGGTGTCCAGGAGGCGGTAAACGAAGTTGGCGCTGCCTACAGGAGTGGATGCTCCCGGGTGTTCGGAATCGGCGGCCGACGGAACCAGCCAGCTGACCTGCGGCAATGTTCCTCCGGTGATGTCTGCACTGAGGCGTTCCAGGAGAGTATCGGGACGCCCGCGCCACATGGCCTTGTCGAAGAGCGACCTTTCAGCCTCTGTGAGAGCTGCGCGGCCCTGCTCCAGCTGGGCGAGAAGGCGGTCCTGTTCGGCGGCAGACTTGCCTGCCAGCTTGTCGTAGAACTCCTCGGTGGTGCGCAGGTTGCCTTCCACGGAGCTGAGCATCTTCCGGCCGATCGCCTTGAAGGTCTGGAAGTACTCCACGGCGTTGTCCGTAAAGTTGTCCCAGTCCTGGTAGATCTTCCACGAGACGCCGGACTGTTCCAGACGCTCGGGGTACGTGGTCCAGTCGTAACCACCGTGGGCATAACCGTAGGCGGCGTTCGTCACCGCACGCGCGGTGCTGCCCGGCTCGGTGCCTGTTGTGCCGCTCCACAGGTAGTTGCGGTTGGGGTTCGTGGAGCCGTTGACGGAGCAGTGGTAGGCGTCGCAGATGGTGAAGGTGTCCGCGAGCTCGTACTGCAGCGGGATGTCCGCACGCTCGTAGAACGTCATGGTGGAGGCACTCTTGGCCGGAATCCACTTGTCGCACCAGCCGTTGTTCCACGCCGTGGTGGTGCCGGCGAAGGAGTGGTCGAGGTCGCCCAGGTACTGGATGTCGGAGCCGGGCCTGCCTGCCAGTTCAGCGGCCTTGCGCAAAGAGAAGGGGAGGACGGTTTCGCCGGTTGCGCGTGGCTGCTCGAACATCGACGTGCCGCTGCGCAGTCGGGCTATGGATTTATCCCCATAGCCACGGACGCCGCGCAGCGAGCCGAAGTAGTGGTCAAAGGAGCGGTTCTCCTGCATCAACACGATCACGTGCTTGATGGACTGCAGGTTTCCCGGCGGGACCGGCTTGGCCATGGCGGCCTGCACCGAGGGTGGCAGCAGGGATCCCGTGGCTGCCAGCGCCGTCGCTGCAGCTGCCGTGCCGAGGAAGCCGCGGCGGGAGAATCCTTGCGCTTCGGTTGAACGATTAACCATTTCAGGGGAGTTCGAGGACATTCAGGAGTGCCTTTCGTGGTCAGAGATGACCGGGTAAGCCTAAGCAGCCTGGATGAACCTCGGGTGAAACAGGGGCAAACCGGCGGGGTGTGTCGCGCAGATCACACGGCAGCCGCCCAGCCCCTAGTTGAGGGCGATCACCAGCATCTGGTTGGTTCCCGGGATGCAGGTCTGCAACACAGCCTTGGGAAAGCCGCCGAAAACTGCTGAGACGTCACTGGTTGTCCCGCCCAGTGGGACCTGTCCACGCGCGTGCGCCGTATAGGTTCCATAACCGGCCAATGTGACCGTTTGGCCCACGCCGATGCCGGAGAACCGGTCCCATCCGCCGCAGTAGTCGTGCTCGGTGATGAACACCGCGAAGGCATCGGTCGGGGTGTAGTGGACCGGGCCGATGCACGCGTCCACCAGCTCCTGGCCGCCCGATCCGGCAATGTAGATGGTCCGGGCGGCCAGCTTGGCGGGTGCCGGGACCGGTTCGCTGACGGGTGGGACATATTCCGTTGGTGGAATCACGACGGCGGGTGGCTCGGGTGCGGCGGGTGGCTCGGGTACGGGAGCAGGGGGCGCGGGTGCGGGAGCAGGGGGCGCGGCGGGTGGTGGAGGTGCCGGGGCAGGATGTGCTTCCTTGGGCGTGGCACGTTCCGCCGGTGGGCTCACGACGGCGGGGGCGACTTGCCGCTCAAACGATGCTGCCTCGAGAGCCATGGAGGATCCCGGGCGCGTTGCCGGAGCAGCGCTTTGACCGGAGAGCGGCGGCGTCATGGCGATGGCTGCAATCATGGCGCCGGCCAGCACCAAGGCCTTGACGGTACTGCGCGGCCCTGCCCGATTGAACCGGAGCAGTGTGCCCGTCGGCGGCGTTGTGTACGGTTGTGGCTCGCCCTGCAGAGTCATGGGAACTCCAAGCGGGAATGGATCCGCTGTGAAAGCCGGTACGGATATTCAGGAATCCCCAGACACTTTCGATTGTAGGAACTCCCGGGCCGATATGAACCGGATGCGGATACTCGTCTTTCCGGCGTGGACTACTTGGTTGCGCGACACGAAGGCGATACACCGTAGCTTTCTTGAGAAAAGTCAGCTACTTTGTCCCCATGCCTCTTCGCTCCGACTGGTCCGCCCGCACGTGCAGCCTGGCCCGCGGGCTCGATGTCCTTGGCGACCCTTGGGGAAGCCTGGTCCTCCGCGAAATCTTCTTCGGCAACGGCCGGTACGAAGCCATTAAGCAACGATTGGAGGTTGCGGACAACGTCCTGAGCAAACGGCTTGGCTGGCTGGTTGAGTCGGGTCTGCTGGACCGGCGCCCCTATCACGACGGCACGCGCACCCGGCAGGAATACGTCCTCACCGCCAGAGGCGAAGACGCGCTCCCCGTCCTGAACGCCATCATCATATGGGCCGAGAAGAACCTGGACGCACCCAACGAGGTGTCCCACATGAAGGTGGTCCACACCGACTGCGGTCAGTCAACATCCTCAGCCGATACCTGCACTCACTGCGGCACCGCGCTGACTGCCGCCAACACCAGCTGGCACAGCTTGACGCGCAGCGAGCATCCGCTGCCACTGGCCGTCGCGCCGGAAACCCGCCTGCCCCCATCCCCTGAAACGGAGATCCCCGCATGACCCCGCCCGAAAAGACAGACCAGGACAAACCAGCGGGTGCTCCCACCGGCAGGCGACGCCGGATCCACCCCGCCTGGATCGTGGCAGCGGTGGCCTTCCTGGCGTTGGTAGGGGCAGCAGGATTCCGTGCGGCACCCGGCGTGCTCATGGTTCCGTTACAGGAGGAGTTCGGCTGGTCAACCACAGTGTTGTCGCTGGCCGTCAGCATCAACCTGGTCCTGTTTGGCCTGACGGCGCCATTCGCGGCAGCGCTCATGGAACGCTTCGGCATCCGCAAAGTAACCTCGCTGGCGCTGTGCCTCATCGGTTTGGGGTCGGCCCTCACTGTGTTCGTGAACCAGTCCTGGCAGATCCTGCTGACCTGGGGTGTGCTGATCGGCCTCGGCACAGGCTCCATGGCCCTCGTGTTCGCGGCCACCATCGCCAACACCTGGTTCGCCAAGAGCCGTGGACTGGTGATCGGGATACTGACCGCCGGGAGTGCCGCCGGGCAGCTGGTGTTCCTCCCCTTCATCGCCGCCCTCGCCCAGAACCCGGGGTGGCGCGGGGCCTCGCTCCTCATCGCCGCCGGTGCGCTCGCCGTGGTGCCGCTGGTGCTGCGCTGGTTGCGGAACTCACCCGCCGACGTCGGGGTCCTGCCGTACGGCCCCGAGGAACCCGTGACGCGGGAGCCTCGTGCGCACGAAGCTGACCCTCAAACAGCCGACGCCGGAGCAACTACGACGGCGACGAAGGATTCCGCGAACGCGGCTGTCCGTGCCTTGCAGGTCCTCAAACGGGCCAGCAAAGTCCGCACCTTTTGGGCCTTGGCGGCGGGCTTCGCGATCTGCGGAGCAACCACCAATGGACTGATCGGCACGCACTTCATTCCGTCGGCCCACGATCACGGCATGCCCGAGACCACAGCGGCTGGCTTGTTGGCCGTCGTCGGGATTTTTGACATTGTGGGGACCATTGCTTCCGGCTGGCTGACCGACCGATTCAACCCCAAGGTGCTGCTGGCGGTGTATTACCAATTCCGGGGAATCGGGTTGCTGGTGCTGCCTTTGCTGCTGGGTTCGACCGTGGAGCCGAGCATGATCATTTTCGTGGTGGTCTACGGGCTCGACTGGGTTGCCACCGTGCCTCCCACCGCAGCCATCTGCCGCTCGGTTTTCGGCGCCGACGGCTCCGTGGTCTTCGGCTGGGTGTTTGCTGCCCACCAGCTCGGAGCCGCAGTGGCAGCACTGCTGGCAGGATTCATCCGGGACACCACAGGTCATTACAACTATGCATGGCTGGGTGCGGCTGCCATGTGTACCGTGGCTGCGGTCATCAGTGCCACCATCCGGAAGGACGCCGTGAAGAAAGAGCCCGTGCAGGTTGCCTGACGCTGCGGTTCCTGAAGGTTGTGGGGCCCGCTCTGCGTGCCATCCCCACCGGGAAGGACGCAGAGCGGGCCCCACAACGCTCCGTCTAGCTCGGCTGGCCTGCGTCAGTGATCCGGAACGTCAGCGTCCGCGCTTCGGGGCGCAACGCGTACTCCGGCCAAACGTCCGGCCCGCACGCCCTGGATCCGAGGCCGTGCTGGGCAGCATCGAGGTAGAGGAAGCTGCTCTTGCTTGCCGGCAACTCGTGCGGGTGACCAGCTCCTGAGATCTCCTGCGCTGTGTGCCGGGAGAGAGTAAACCCGGGCAAGCGGCCACGGGAGTCCGGGGCGGCATCGAGCGTCAGCCAGGGTTGCCCGGCCTGCTGCAGGTCAAGCGAGCGTATAGCACTGCGATGTCCCGATTCCTGGGGCTTGGCGTACGGCACCGTGAGGTCATCGATGCCTGCTCCGTACCGTCCCACCAGCGTGGCGTGCATGCTGTCCGGGTAGGATTCCCGTGGTCCGGCGCCGAACCACGACGCTTGGTCCACGGACCCGGGCAGGTCGAATCGGACTCCTACCCTTGGCCAGATGATGTCCCAGCCAGTGCTTGGGACGATGTCCACACGCAGGAACAGTTCGCCACCGGAGAGCTGCCAGTTTTCCTCTACGGACACCCATTGGGCAGCATCTGCAGCGGCGTAGCGGGTTTGGACCACAACCCCGGATTCGGCGGCAGAGATTTTTTCCACGCGGGCTGTGAGCCGGTCCAGGCCTGCAGCCCGCCACACCTCTTCCATGGACGGGGCAGGGGTGCCGTTGCCGTTGTTGAGCCACGGATCGGCGTGGTCGTAGCTGCCACGGCCCGCACCGGCGTCGTTGTCCGTAGGTGCGCGCCATAACTCCAGCCGCGGTCCGGAGACCGGCAATCCGGCGAGGGAGACCAAGCGGCCGTCGGCAAAGGTGGCAGGACCCAACGAAAGTGTTCCGTTGGCAACGTCAGCCGCACGTTGGGAGGATGCTGCAGGGCGCGGGGCGCTGAGACGCGGACGGGCTTCGGTCAGTTCGAGCTGCGCCACAGAGATCACATGGCCGGCTTCAGCCCACGAGGTGTCCTTGCGAAGGACAACCTCCGCCGTCAGCCAGTGCTCGCCGGCTCCGGCCTCAAGGGTGGTGAACTCCGGCAGCCCGATCAGTGCGGTGTCGCCGGCGGCGAGTGACCCGCCCGCTGAAGTGACGACGTCGAGCTCTCCGGAATCAACAAGTACACCGTCCACTTCGGTACGCCAGCGCAGGACGACGTCGGACGCGTCCGCCGTGTGCCGCAAATTGGCGACGGAGACGTAACGGCGCGTGCCGCCGTCGGACGCTTCCGTGGAGAAGCCCAAGCGCAGGGGAGAGACGATCTGCTTGTACTCGAAGAGGCCAGGGCTGGGCGTGGAGTCGGAGAGCACCATGCCGTCCATCACAAAGTTGGCGTCGTGCACAACCTCGCCGAAGTCGCCACCATAGGCGAAAAACTCCGTGCCCTCGGCCGTCGTGGTGCGGATGCCGTGATCCCGCCATTCCCAGACGAAGCCGCCATGCAGGCGGGGGAAACGGTCCACCAGATCCTCATACTGGTCGATCGCTCCCGGACCGTTGCCCATCGCGTGCACGTATTCGCACAGGATGAACGGCTTGCTCCGCTGCCGGGCGGACTCCGCCGCGGAGCAACCCAGCAGGAGCGTGCCGGAATCGTCACGGCCAATCGCTTCAGTTTCGGGAACGGAGGAGTACATCCGTGAGTAGACGTCGGTGTAAGCGCCGGTGTAATCGCCTTCGTAGTGGACAGGCCGGCCGCTGTCCCGGGCATGGGTCCACGCCGACATTGCCGCCAGGTTGGAGCCCGTGCCGGATTCGTTGCCGAGGGACCACATGACGATTGAGGGGTGGTTCTTGTCCCGCTCCACCGTGCGTTCCATCCGGTCTACGTAGGCTTCGCGCCACGCGGGGTCGTCGCTGGGGTTGCCCACCCAGCCGTGCCGTTCAAAGCCGTGGGTCTCCAGATCGCATTCGAGGATCACCCAGAAACCCATCTCATCCGCGATGTCCAGCAAGCGCGGGTGTGGCGGGTAGTGGCTGGTCCGGATCGCGTTGACGTTGAACTGCTTCATCAGGGCAAGGTCGGACCGGGCGAAGTCCTCATCGAAGACCCTGCCGCGGTCCGGGTGCGTCTCGTGCCGGTTGACTCCGTGGAACACCACGCGCCGGCCGTTCACCAGGAACTGGTCACCCTTGATCTCCACGGTACGGAAACCCAGGCGCAGCGATATGGTCTCGCCTTCACTTGCCACGGTGGCGTTGTAGAGGCGCGGAACCTCCGCGGACCAGGGTTCGACGTCGGTGATCGCCACCGGGCCGACGTCGGCAGGGGAGTCCCAGACGACGTCGACGTCCAGTTCCGGAACTGACAGCCGAACCGGGTAGGCGGCGTTGTCCGCGGTGATTTCCGGGTCAATAACGCCCGAGCCGGCGGTGTAGGACGTCCGCAACCAGACGTCGTCGATGCCCTTCTTCGGGCGGGCCTGGAGCGTCACGTCGCGGAAGATGCCGGGCATCCACCACTGGTCCTGGTCCTCCACATAACTCGAGGCCGACCATTGATGGACTCGGACAGCAATCACGTTGCGTCCCGGGCGGAGTGCCTCGGTCACATCAAATTCCTGCGCCAGCCGGCTGCCCGTGCCAACGCCGATTTCGACCCCGTTGAGCCAGACCTTGTAGCGGGACTCGACGCCGTCGAACCTCAGCACTGTCCTCCCGGCGTAGTTCCAGTGTGCCGGGAGTTCGAATGTACGGCGGTAGTCGCCCGTAGGGTTCTCATCCGGGACGTGCGGCGCATTGGCAGGGAAGGGGAACTGGACGTTGGTGTAGATGGGGCGCCCGTAGCGGCCCTCACCCTCCAAGACCCAGTGGGCCGGAACCGGGATGGTGTCCCAGCTGGAGTCGTCCAACGCTTCATCGGCAATGGCTTCGATGTCCTCATCGGGAGGAAGGACTCCACGTCCACACGGCGTGCCGGGTGCGCCGGGAAGAAGCCGGAACCGCCACTGGCCGTTGAGGGACAGCGTGGGGGCGTCAGTGTGGAGCCAGGACCGGGCCGGGACTCTCTTGCCGGTACCGGGTCCGGTATCGGTGATGTAGTTGACGTCGGGTGACGGGGTCATTACTTAACGGCTCCTTCTGTCAGCCCGCCACGCCAGAAGCGCTGCAGGACAACCATGGCGATGCTGAGCGGAATGATGGAGAGCAGTACTCCACCGGTGGTCAGTTCGTAGAATTCGGGCAAACGGTCAACCTGGCTCAGCCAGTTGTTGAGGCCGAGCGTGATGGGGTAGAGCTCCGAGTCGGACAGCATGACCAGGGGCAGGAAGTAGTTGTTCCAAATGCCTACCAACTGGAACAGGAACACGGTGACCAGTGCCGGCGTCAGCACCTTCAGCCCAATGGTGTGGAAGATGCGGAGCTCACCGGCGCCGTCGATCCTGGCGGCCTCAATCAGCGAGCTATCCACGGTGGCCTGTGCATAGATCCTGCAAAGGAACAGGCCGAAGGGGGATACCAGCGATGGCAGCAGGACGCTCCAGTAGGTGTTCGCAAGGCCCATCTGGCTGAACAGCAGGAAGAGCGGCAGGGCGGTGGCCGTGCCGGGAACCAGTACACCGCCCAGGATCGTGCCGAACACCAGGTTCCGGCCACGGAACTGGTACTTGGCCAAGGCATAGCCTCCGGCTGCGGCAAAGTACGTGGCCAGGAGGGCGCCGACGCCCGCGTAGATCGCGGAGTTCAGGAACCACCGGCCAAAAATGCCGTTGTCGTAGCTGAGCACACGGCCGATGTTTTCCCACAGGGAGAATGTCGGGGCGAACCAGAATCCGTTGGTGGAGAAGAGATCGGCCGTGGACTTGGTGGAGGCCACGACAACCCAGTACACGGGAATCAGGAAGTACAGGGCAACCACCACCAAGAGGGCGGTGACAATGATGGTGGACGAGCGTCGTCGTCCGGCGGATCGGTCCGGGCCCGCGGGTGGTGTGCTGCGGATTGGGGCTGTGGGTTGTTTGGTTGCTGTGCCGGTCATGAGGACTTCCTGTTCGTCAGTGCGAGGAAGGCGAAGGAAAGGGCGAATGCGGCCACGGCGATGATGACCGACTGGGCTGCGGCGACGTTGTAGTCGTTGTACGCGAAGGCCGTGGTGTAGGCGCTGAGGTTGGGCGTGTATTGGCTGTCGATGGCGGGAGCGACCGTCTTAAGGACCTGTGCTTCGGCGAAGAGCTGAAGGGTTCCGATGATGGAAAACACCGTGGTGAGCATCAGGGCCGGACGAATAAGGGGCAGTTGGATGCTCCTGGCCACGCGCCAGGTGGAAGCACCGTCTACCTTGGCTGCTTCATAGAGTTCCACCGGGATGGCTTTGAGCTGCGCCACGATGATCAACATGTTGTAGCCCGTGTAGCTCCACGTGACGATGTTCGCGATGGACCAGAGCACGCTGTTGGCGCCAAGGAAATCGGGGGTGAGGCCCACCATCTTCGCGGCGTCGAACAGGGGGCTCAGGCCGGGAACGTAGAGGAAAGACCACAGGATGGTGGCGATGACGCCGGGAACGCCATAGGGCAGGAAGTAGGCGGCGCGGAAGAAGCCCGGCCACTTTGCCGAGGCTGATTCGAGCATGAGCGCCAGCACCGTGCACAGGACGATCATGACGGGCACCTGGACGACGCCGAACAGCAGCATCCTGCCGATGGACGCCACGAAGCTACCGTCGGCCAAGGCCTGGGCGTAGTTGCTGAAACCGGCGAACTCACTCCTCACGCCGGCCTCGCCGAACAGTCCGCTGCGGGTCACTTTGGTGAAGCTGGACATGATGGCCACCACTATGGGCAGCAGGAACGTGAGGACAAAGAGGGCAAGGAAGGGTGCAAGCAGCAGCCAGGGGGCGCGTGCGGCAGCGCCGTTCCGCTTGCCGGCCTGTTTGACGGAGCGGCCAGGGGCGGCGGGGCGGCGCACTGGGGGTGCGGTGCGGGTGGTCGTCATGCCGTTTCCTTCCGGATGGTGAGGCCCTTGTTCTTGAAAACGGTGATGATCTGCTGCTCCGAAGCGGCGATGGAATCCACCAGCGACGTCCCGAAGGCCTTCTTGCGGAAACCGTCGCTGAGGATGTTGAAGGACTGTTGGGTCACCGGCCACCAGGACCAGTCCGGGTTCTGCTGTTCGGTGGCCGGGACGAAGACTTCCTGGTTGTATCGCTGGCCGCCGAAGAACGCCGACGGCTGTTGGCGGGCCGTGCCAATGAAATCGGGGTTGGGTGACCAGCCGATGCCACTGTGTTTGATTTGGGCGTCGATACCCTCTGTGGACGTGGTCAGCCACACCGCGAACTCGAGTGCTTCCTGAGGGTGCTTGCTGTTGGCAAGGACTGCGGCCGTGGAACCGCCAAGGTAGCTCGAACCGAAGCCCGTGTCACCCCACGTGGGCATCGCTGCGGCGCGCCACTTTCCTTCGGAACCGCTGACACCCTGAACCAGGGCATCGCCCCAGCTGCCGGTGATGGTCGAGGCAATCCCACCCCGGCCGGCAGCCGCAAACCAGCCGGGGGAGAAGGAGCCGTACGCTGTGGTCACGAGGTCGTCGTCGATCGCTTTGTCGAAGAAACGCGCGGTGTTCAGCGTGGCGTCGTCGGTCATGTTGATGACCCAGCCATCCTCCTCCGGGCGCAGCCACTGCGCACCGGCCTGGCCGGCGAAAGAGGCAAACGGAGAGGCGTCGCTGATGGGGAAGCAGTCCAGGTAGCTGTCCACGGAGCGAAGTTCGGCGGCCAGGGCGGCCCATTCGTCCCAGGTTTTCGGGATGCTGCCCCCCACTTTGTCCAGGACGGCCGGCTGGTAGAACATGCCCATGGGGCCCGCGTCCTGGGGGATGCCGTAGACGCCTCCGGTGTAACTGACCTGCTTCCACAGGGTGGGATCGTACAGGTGGGCGTGGTCGTTGGCGCCGTAGCGCGAGAGGTCCACCAGTCCATTCACCAGCATGAACTCCGGGATGGACCGGAATTCGACCTGTGCCAGGTCCGGGCCGCCTCCTGCTGCCAAGGCCGAGTAGAGCTTTTGATACCCGCCGGAGTTGCCGCCCGGAATCCACACCACGTCCACTTGGATGGTGGGGTGGGCAGCATTCCAGACGTCTGCAACGTTTTGGAAGTCCTTGAGCCAAGCCCAGTAGGTCAGCCGGACGGGCTCTCCTGCGGCGGGAATGGTGGGGGCAGCGTTAACGGACTGCATTCCTGGAGTTGCGCACCCGGTCAGCAAGCCCATGGCTGCTGTTCCAAGGCCAGCGCCCAGGAGTTGTCTTCGCGTGAATCGGGTCATAAGCCTTCACCTCTTCGTGTCAGGTTGACGATGCCGCGCTCTGGGATTTGTGGGTCCCGCCGAGGCAAGTGTGACCACGGTAACAGAAAATTCGAGTAGCCACTCGAATTTCATATGAAGGCTGTAACGCGCATGTACACTGGCTAGCCATGACCACAAAGGACGTGGGCCGCGCAGCGAGGCGGGGCCCCTACGCGAAATCCGAGGAACGCCGCCGGACCATCCTGGATGCTGCCCACGAGGTGTTTGCTGCCCACGGGTACCGTGGCGGATCGCTGCAGGATGTTGCTGACCGGGTGGGGATGAGCCAAACCAGCCTGCTGCACTATTTCCCATCCAAGCGGGATCTCCTGATGGCAGTCCTGGAGCGGCGCGACGAGATCACCGGCGACGCCTTTCCGGACGACATGGAGGAAGGCCTGGTTGACTCGGTCATCCGGACGGCGCTCTTCAACGAGAACATTCCGGGCGTGGTTGAGCTGTACATCGTTCTGTGTGCGGAATCCGTCACCGACTCGCACCCCGGGCGGGTGTACTTCACCGAACGCTTCGAACGGCTGCGTAAGAGCTACGCGCTGCGCTTCGCCGAGCTGGCAGCCGAAGGCAGGCTCAGGCCCGGCGTGGACCCTGAGTTGGCTGCCATGTCCCTGGTTGCCCTGTGGGACGGGCTGCAGACGCAATGGCTGCTGGCCCCCGACGAGGTGGACGTGGTGAAGGGTCTGCGCGGCTATTTCACGCTGGTGGTCCTCCCCGAGCCCTGACCCAACTGCGACTTACTTGGGTGAGTTAGCCGCGGAAGGCCCCGATGCCCGTGATGTGCTGGCCCAGGATCAGCGTGTGGACCTCGTCCGTGCCCTCGTAGGTCCGCACGGATTCAAGGTTGTTGGCATGCCGCAGGGGTGAATAGTTCAGGGTGACGCCGTTCCCGCCCAGGATGGTGCGGGCTTCCCGGGCGATCTTGATGGCCTCGCGGACGTTGTTCAGCTTGCCCAGGGAGATCTGCTGGGGCCTAAGATGGCCGGCGTCCTTCAAACGGCCCAGGTGAAGGGCAAGCATGGTGCCCTTCTGGATCTCCACCAGCATGTTCACCAGTTTCTCCTGGGTCAATTGGTAACCGGCCAAGGGGTGGCCGAATTGGAGCCTGGTGCCCGCGTACTCCAGGGCAGCTTCGTACGAGTCGCGGGCAGCCCCCATGGCCCCCCATACGATGCCGTAACGCGCCTCGTTCAGGCACGTGAACGGTCCGCGAAGTCCAGCGGCGCCCGGGAGGATGGCCTCAGGACCCAGCCGCACGTCGTCGAACGTTACATCGCACTGAACTGAGGCACGCATGGAGAGCTTCGGCTCGATCGGCGTCGCCGTTACCCCGGCTGTTCCGGCGGGTACAAGGAAGCCCCGGATTCCATCCTCCGTGTTGGCCCACACCACCATGACATCCGCAATGGACGCGAGCCCGATCCAGCGTTTGGCGCCATCCAGGACCCAGCCATCAGCAGTTTCACGGGCGAACGTGGTCATGGATGATGGATCCGAACCCGCGCTGGGTTCCGTTAGCGCGAAGCATCCGATCAACTCGCCGGCCGCCATCCGCGGAAGCCACTGCTCCTTCTGCGCCTCGGAGCCCCAGCGGTGGATCGCCGTCATGGCGAGGGAACCCTGCACCGAGACGAACGTGCGGATCCCGGAGTCTCCGGCCTCCAATTCCATGGCTGCCAAACCGTACTCGACGGCGGACCTGCCGGGACAGCCGTACCCCTCAAGATGCATCCCCAGAACCCCGAGCTCGCCCAGCTCGGGGGCGATCTCCCTCGGGAAATGAGCGTTCTCATACCAGCGTGCGATGGCGGGACGGATCCGTTGGGCCGTGAAATCACGGACTTTGTCGCGGAGAGCCAGCTCCTCCACCGTCAGCAGGGAGTCGAGGGCCAGGACGTCGGAGGTGTTCGTCGTTGAATCGCTCATTCCAGCATCCTAGGCGGCTGGCCCGCCGGCCGGGACCATGCAGCCCGCCGGCCGGGGAATCCCCTTCAGTAGTATGGAGGCGGGGGTCGCACACGTCCCCCTCTGCGATTTGGTTAACTTGGGGGATTTTGCATGGCACTGCCTGACGTCGATTTAAGGGCCGAGGCGGCGGCCGCACCACCGCGTACACCGGTACAACCATCCTCGGTGCCCCTTCGCCTGCTGCCGCTGGCCGTGGTTGCGGTTCCGGTATGGATGATGCTCGCCGACTGGGCCAAGCAAGGCCTGGACTTCAGCGTCTACTGGTTCGGCGGAAGCATCCTGAACCAGTCCGGGACGTCGCCGTCGGACCTGTACGGCCCCACTGTCGCTTCAGCCGGCGGCCCGCAGCTCCCCTTTACGTACCCGCCGTTCGCGGCCCTCGTGTTTGGTGTGTTGGCCCGATTGCCACAATCATCGGCGCTCATGTTGTTCAACGTTGCAGGCGTCGCCGTGGCGGCCTGGGTGTCTGTCACCATCGTCCGGTACTGGTCATCGAAGCCAGATCTTCGGAGTGCGCTGTCGTCCAAGAAGAACTGCTGGATAGCCGCCGCGTTGTTCCTCGGAGTCCTGTTCCTGGGGCCGTGGCGCGAAACGCTGGCGTTCGGGCAGATCAACATCATCCTCATGGGCCTGATGGTCATCGACCTCCTGGGCGGTCTGTCCAAGCGGCGGGGCTTCCGGGGCGCAGGCTTCCTGGTGGGTGTTGCGGCCGGCATCAAGCTGACGCCTTTGGTGTTTGGCCTGTACTTCCTGATGCGCAAGGACTGGCGTGGGCTGGCGAACATGTCCATCGGCTTTGCCGGCACGGTGCTGCTTGGCTGGTTGTTGAGGCCTGCGGAGTCCTTGCAATTCTGGTTGGAAATCCTCCCCGATACGTCCAGAATCGGCGGCGCCGGCTACGTGGACAACCTCTCCATCAAGGGCGCCCTCCTGCACTTCGGCGTCCCGCACGACGCCGTAACCCTGCCCTGGATCGTCTTGAGCGTGGCCACTGTGGTCCTGGCGGCTTTGCTCATCAAGGCGGCCAGTGACCAAGGTGCACGCGTTATTGCCCTTTCGACGACGGCACTTGCCATGCTGCTCATCAGCCCGGTTTCGTGGTCCCACCACTGGGTCTGGATGGCTGTCATCCTGCCGGCGTTCGCCTGGACCATCAAGGAAACACCGGCCCGTTACCAGGCCCAACGGGTAGTGATGAGTGCCGTGCTGGCTGTTTCAACACTGGTGTTCTTTTTCTCGCCCAAAACCATCGGCACCGCCCTGGGTTCGCCTGACTTGAATGTCCAGACGCCTGGTTTATGGATCATGGCGTCCAGTGCAGGTGTTTTCTGTGCCGTGGCCATCCTCGTCTGCTGGTTCGTTGCCCTCCGGCGTCACTCAGTCCGGATTGAGGACGTTCCGGATGTGCCGACCCGCCTGCGTCAATGGGCCGCAAGGCAACGCTGAGCCTGCGTTCCTTTCCATTTGGTCCCGGCTTCCAGCCACAGAACCAAAGAAAGGGCCGGAAACACCCGTGTCGCGGGGGTTTCCGGCCCTTTCTGGAGGACTAACCGGGAAGGTGCGCCAAGACTATTCGCCGCGTACCACTCCGGCCTCGGGCCGCTCACCGGTGAAGTAGCCGCGGGTGGACGGTGCGAAGCGGCACACGATGGCCAGCACAACACCAAGGGCCAGCAGCAGTACGCCGCTGACAAATGCCCCGCCGATGCCGAAGATCTGCGTGTCCCCGTACGACGGGTCCCACATCTGCACTGCCGAGATGAAGAAAGCCGCCGTCAGGGACAACGCTCCGAGGAGTGGCAGGATGCCCCGGAACCACAGGTTGCGGGCAGAATCCTTCAGCGTGGAGCGGAAGAACCACACACAGGAGAAGCCGGTCAGGGCGTAGTAGAACGCGATGAACAAGCTGATGGCGCTGATGGAATCGGACAGCAGGTTTTCGCTGAGGAAACTCATGGCTACGTAGTACACCACGGCCACCGCACCCATGACCTGGGTGGAGAAGCCCGGGGTCATGAAGCGCTCATGGACCTTGCCGAACCGGGCGGGGAGCGCACCGTGCACGCCCATGGACAGTGTTCCGCGCGCGGTGGGCAGGATGGTGGTTTGTGTGGAAGACAGGACGGACGCCAGCACAGCCACGATGATCAGCCAGCCCCAGGGACCCAGCACTACGTCTTTCATGGCCAGGAAGACGTCATCCTGGTTGGCCTCATTGCCCAGGCCGATGCCGTCAGTACCGATCGTGGCGTACATCATCACCAGCAGTGCAACGGAAACGTAGATCGCCACCAGCACGGAGGCTGAGATGACGGCCCCTCGGCCGGGGGTCTTGGCAGGGTTTTCGGTTTCCTCGTTGAGGGCCAGGCACGTGTCCCAGCCCCAGTAGATGAACAACGCCAGCAGCACACCATGGACCACTGCGCCGGGGTCGGCAAATGCGCCGGCCGGGTTGAACCATTCAAAGTCGAACGCCTGTCCTTCAGGCGCTCCGCCGGCAATGCGGAAGACAATGGCCACCGCGAAGATACCCAATGAGATGTACTGGATATAGGTCAGGGTGCGTTGGACGTGCTCGCCCAGCCGGATGCCGCGATGGTTCACATATGTCATGAATACGATGAACAACACGCCGGTGGCCGTCACCAGCCACTTGTTGTCGGCCAGGGAACCATCGCCGATCAGGAGCCAAAGGTACTTGCCGGCAATCTGCGCCAGGTTGGCCAAAACCACGATTCCGGCGAGGGCCACGCCCCAACCGCCCAGCCAGCCGGCCCACGGGCCGAAGGCTTTGCGGGCCCAGAAGAACGTGGTGCCGCAGTCCGGCATGGCGCTGTTCAGCTCACGGAAGGCGTAGGCAATGAACAGGACCGGGAGGAAGCCGAGGATCAGGATCAGCGGCGTGTAGTTTCCGTTGACGGCAACAATGAGCCCCAGCGTG
Source organism: Paenarthrobacter sp. OM7 (assembly GCF_029873575.1). Taxonomy (NCBI): domain Bacteria; kingdom Bacillati; phylum Actinomycetota; class Actinomycetes; order Micrococcales; family Micrococcaceae; genus Paenarthrobacter; species Paenarthrobacter sp. OM7. The sequence goes on along the minus strand of NZ_CP123579.1, from coordinate 3,319,176 downwards.
GCCGCCAGCGAATAGACGGGCGCGGTGGATGCCAGGCCCAGCATGACGGAGTCGCCAAGGTCAAGGATCCCGGCGTGAAGGCCTTTTGAGGGCACGACGGCGGTGGGGTCGCCGCCCGCTGAGCCGCCACCCGGCGTCGAGGTTTCAGTGCTCATAGTGCAGCTCCGTAGGAAGTAGCAGGGGGCGCGATGGGCGCCGGGGCGTCAATGGTATTGGGGACAAAACGGCAGAAGTAGTCCGTGATGGGGCCGTCCGATTCCCGGATGCCGCAACCGACGGATTCGCCATCCACTACCCACAGACCCAGGACAGGATGGTTGCCATCGAAGTCGGGCAGGGAGTGGTATTGCTGGAAGCACCAGCCTTCACGGCCATAGCCGCCTGGCTGCTGGATCTCAATGCCGGGGGCGTGGATGCGGATGTTGTCGCCTTCGCGTCCATGCAGCGGTTTGGCCACCCATTCCTTGAGTGGGCCGGGATCGCCGAGGTAGGCCGGCAGCAGGTTTTCGTGGTGGGGGTACAGATGCCACAGGGCCGCCAGCAGTGCTTTGTTGGACAGCAGCATTTTCCACGCCGGCTCAACCCAGCGCGGATTGTGGGCGCGCTGCAGAAGGCGCTGCCCGAACGGCTCCTTCATCATCAGCTCCCATGGATACAACTTGAACATGGTGCTGATCATGAAGTTGTCCAGGTCCACGAACCGGTTCAGGTTGGGGTCCCAGCCGATGTCGGACATGTTGATGCCGATGGTGGTCCAGCCACCCTGGCTTGCGACATCCCGCATGTAGGCCGCCGTCATCCAGTCCTCGCCGGATTCCTCCGCTTCGGAATGGGCCACGTGGAGCGTGCTCATGCCCGTGCGGAACTGCAGCTTCTTCCACTGCCGGATCAGGGCCTCATGGATTCCGTTCCACTGGTCTTTTTCCGGGAAGACGTCCTGGAGCCAGAACCATTGGGCCACGGAGGCTTCGATCAGCCCGGTAGGGGTATCGGCGTTGTACTCCAGCATCTTGGCCGGGCCGCCCTTGCCGTCATAGATGAAGTCAAAACGGCCATAGACATCCACATCCGCGGCCAGCAGTGACTCGCCTGCCAACTCCAGGGCTTGCTGCCCAATGCCGAGATCGCCCATGGCGCCGGTGGCCAGGTACTTGGCGGCCTCCAGGCACATGATGTGCATTTCTTCCGCGGTTTTCTCGAGGGTCTCCACCTCGTCCACGGTGAATTCGTAATACGCCGATTCGTTCCAGTATTCGATTTTGCGGCCGTCGGGCATGGTGGTGGTCGAAAAAACCAGGCCCTGTTCTTCGATCTTTTGCTTCCAGTCCGGCCTGGGCTCGGAGGGCAGTCGACGCACGCCTAGCCTCCCGAGCTTCCGCCGCTTTTGGAGCTGCTGCCAAAGCCGCCGCGGCTGACCGTTCCACCCTTGGTGCTGTAGCCCGTGGAGGACTTGGCTCCTGTTGGGACGTTCTTGGTGTAGCTCGGGTAGGCGTTGCGGTTTTGCCCCACAGCAGGCACGCTGGCGCCGCGGGAGTAGAAGTACCAGGCGTAGACACCGGAGCTACGGCCGGCCGAGCTGCTGTTGTTGCACTCGTTGTCGTCAACACGCTCGCCGGTTTCCTCATTGAAACAGACCTGGGCGTAGTCAGCTTCCTGCTCGTTGCTGGCAACGATCGCGGTAATGGTTCCAGCCAACAGTGCTGTCACGCCAAGGCCGACGACGACGGTGCGGCGCTGCGACCGCTTCTTCTTCTTCGCTGCCTCGGCCTCGCCGCGTTCGCGTTCCTTGGCGAACGGATCCACCACGGGGAGGGGCTGCCCCGGTTGAGGAGCTCCGGTCGCGCTGGGAGCAGCGCCTGCAGGTGCCTTCCTGCTCTTCCGCGTCGGTTTGTCCTGTTGCGGGTTCTCCTGAACAGGAGTGAACAGCTCAGGGTGGAGTTCTGGCTTGGGCACCTGCCAAGGTGGGGGCTTGGGCGGATTGTTGCCCGCTCCGAAGTCGCTGTTGTTGTCCCTGCTGCTGCCGTTGTTGCCGGCTGCGTCAGGGCTGTCTTTCGGGCCCATGTATATCCCCCTGGATAGACCGTTGAAGTGTCCGGCGGTACACCGGACCGGAATGCTCAGAGCAAGCCTAGTCCTTGCGCGCCGTGCAGGCACGGATGACGCCGGCAAATGGGGAGAACTCCCCACCGCGGGAAGCGTGTAAGGATGTAGCCATGGCGGCACCTGAGACCTACAGCAACGGCGACGACGGCGTGCTGCTCCGGCTCCCGCCGGTTCGAGGCATCGGCCGGGGGCGTGTGGTGACAGGTTTGGTGCTGGCACTCATGCTGCCGCCCGCCGTCGAACTCTTGGTGACGTTACTGAACTTCCGTAACTTCGCCATGATCATGCTGCTGCAGTTGGCCGTGGCGGTTGCGGTCGCCGCGATCGGCGGGTTGTGGCCTGCAGTGGTGGCCGCGGTTTTGGGCAGCTTCCTGCTGAACTACTTCTCGGCCGATCCGGTTGGCTCGCTTTCCATTGCCGACCCCACCACGCTGTTCACCTTGGTGGTGTTCCTGGCAGTGGCCTGCGGTGTGGCGCTCGCGGTGGGCCTGGCCAGCAGGCGGGCCCAGGAAGCAGCACGATCCGAAGCCGAAGCCACTGCCCTGAGCGAGTTGGCTCTTCGGATCCTGAGTTCGGATGGAAGCCTGGAGACCTTCCTTGAGAAGGTCCGGAGCAACCTTGGCATGGAAGCAGTGACGTTGTTGGGCTCCGCACCCCCGGGCGCGGCAGCCACGCCCGGGGCGGCTCCCGCATCGCAGGTCCTGGCGAGCGCCGGCCCCAATCCGCCGGTGACCCATGCCGCCGCCGACCATGCCGCCGTCGTCGATCCCCAGTACACGCTGCTGCTGCGCGGCGGACCCCTGACACCGCAGCGCCAGCGGCTGCTGGCCGCCTTCGGAGCCTTTGTGGTGGCCGTGCGCGAGCGGCAACAGTTGGTGAAGAGCCGGCGGGACAATGTCCGGCTGTCCGAGGGCAACAAGATGCGGACATCCATTCTGCGCGCCGTGTCGCATGACCTGAGGACGCCGTTGGCCGGTATCAAGCTGGCTGTCAGCAGCCTGCGCCAGGAGGACGTGAGTTTCCCTCCAGAGGTGGAGCGGGAACTGCTGGAGACCATCGAGGACTATGCGGACCGCCTGGATCACTTGGTGGACAATCTCCTGGACATGTCCCGAATCACCGCAGACGCGGTCAATCCGCTGCTGACCGGGATCGGCTGGGCTGAGGTACTGCCGCAGGCCCTGCGAGGTCTTCCGCATGAGCGCCTCCGCAACGAACTGCCACCCAACCTTCCCCCGGTGCAGGCCGATGCCGGCATGCTTGAGCGCGTGGTGGCCAATATCGTTGAGAACGCCGTGAAGTACGCACCGGAATCGGATGTGGTCCTGACAGCACGGGCTGGTGCCGGCATCACCTTGGGTGACCGGCCTGCCGGCGAACTGCGGATTGTCGATCATGGCAGGGGAGTGGGCAGTGAGGAAGTCCTCACCATGTTCCAGCCGTTCCAGCGCTTCGGTGATTCGCCGGCGCCCGGACACACTGCCGGCGGCGGGATCGGGCTGGGCCTCGCAGTGGCCAAGGGGTTCTGCGAGGCCATGGGCGGGAGACTCGCTGCGGAGCCGACGCCGGGTGGTGGCTTGACCATGGTGGTCACTTTGCCGCTGTGGACTGGTGGCGCGCAATGACGGTGGTACTTATCGTCGAGGACGAGGCCCGGATCGCCCGCGCCATGCAGGTCACGCTTCAGGCCCATGGCTACCAGGCGTTGTCGGTAGGCAACGGTGCCGATGCCCTTCAGGCCGTTGCCAAGCAGCCTGTGGAGATCGTGGTGCTGGACCTCGGGCTGCCGGATATGGACGGCGTGGAGATCATCCGCCGGATCCGCGGCTGGAGCAGCATGCCCATCATTGTGCTCTCTGCCCGGCACGCGTCGGAGGACAAGGTGGAGGCGCTCGACGCCGGTGCGGACGACTACGTGACCAAGCCCTTCGGTTTGGATGAGCTGCTTGCCCGGCTTCGGGTCGCCTCGCGCCGTGTGGTCATCGGGCATGAGGAACCAACGCTGGCCACCACCGACTTCATGGTGGACCTGGCAGGCAAGAGAATCGTGAAGGACGGGGCTGAGGTCAGGCTGACGCCTACGGAGTGGAACATCCTGGAGCTGCTGGTCCGTAATAAGGGGAAGCTGGTGAGCCAGCAGCAGATCCTCACCCAGGTGTGGGGGCAGGCCTACGCCAAGGAAACCCAATACTTGCGCGTGTACATCGCCCAGCTGCGCCGGAAGTTGGAGCGGGATCCGGCAGAGCCCCGCCATCTGCACACGGAAGCGGGCATGGGCTACCGTTTTGATCCTTAACCCCGCCCCGGACCGTCCGTAGACTGATCCCATGAACACTGCTTCCCTCCTGGCCGTCTGCCGTGTCCACCAGCTGTTGCCCGACTCCGGCAGTGTGGGAGTCACAGCCTTGGACAAGCGCCCCGTCGAAGGACCCGTCAAGGTTCATAAACTGGGCGTCCACGGGGATGTGCAGGCGAACCGCATCGACCATGGTGGAGAAGACCAAGCGCTGTATGCCTATTCGCAGGCGGATGCCGATTACTGGGCGGGCGAGCTTCAACGGGAGGTGCCGGCCGGTCTCTTCGGCGAGAACCTGCGGGTGGCCGGCATCGAAACCACCGGTGCGGTCATCGGGGAACGGTGGCGGATCGGCCTGGAAGTGGAGGTCGAAGTGACGTCCCCGCGGGTTCCTTGCGCTACGTTCCAGCGGGTTCTGGACGAGCCGCAGTGGGTGAAGCGGTTCACGCAGGCCGGACGTGTGGGCACGTACCTCCGGGTGATCAAGACAGGGACCTTGTCCGCAGGCGACCATATTCACCGGACGTTCGTCCCGAAGCATGGCATCACGGTGGGCCAGTGGTTCAGCGAGCCGACGCCGGACCTTGTCCAGGCGTTGCTCGATGCGCAGGCCGACGGGGAGATCCGGCTCCAGGACGACTACCACTCCACGTTCGATAAAGTCCTGCGCCGTCACGGCCTTCAGTAGTTGCGAAGCGGCGCTGACAGCAAGGGTGTGAACAAGCTCACCGCCCTTCCTTGAGGCTTAAGTCGCGGTGAGGCCACCCCGTGCCCTACACTTGAAATATCCCCCACTCCGGAAATCCCTTTATCCTGCCCAATTCTTGAGGCAGGACTGGTAAGTGTTGGGGCCCGCAATTGTGTGCGGGCATTTTCATAGGGAGAGCCGGCTAAAGAAAACGCTGTACAGACTGCTGGGATAGCAGCCAAGAGATGCAGCGGGAAGTCCTGCCATGGGATTGCGATAGCGCCGGACTTCTTGCGAGAGCAGGGCACTTTGCCTGCCTTCGCGACGAGTACTGCGGCCAAGCCCAACCGGGCCGCGCCGACTACCCTATGGATGAGGAATTTCCCCCTATGACCGAAAATCTCAACGAAAACTTCGACGCCCAGACCACTGAGTCCGCTGAGTCCGCTGTTGCAGCAGAGACCACCGCGCCCGCCGAAGCTGAAGCACCGGCTGCTGCCGCTGCCCCCGTCGAGAACGCTGCAGCCGAGTCTGCAGCCCCCACCTTCACCGAAGCTCCTGCTCCCAAGGCAGAAGAAACCGAAGCTCCTGCCCCCAAGGCAGAAGAAGCGGAAGAAGAAGGCGTACGCTTCGTCGATCTTGGCATCGACGGCCGCGTTCTGGCCGCGCTGCAGGATGTCGGCTACGAGAAGCCGTCACCCATCCAGGCAGCCACCATCCCGCTGCTCCTCGAAGGCCGCGACGTCGTTGGCCTCGCCCAGACCGGTACCGGCAAGACCGCAGCTTTCGCTGTTCCCGCCCTGTCCCGCCTGGCAGAACTCCACGACCTCAACGGTCCCTCACGCAAGACCCAGGCACTGGTCCTGGCCCCGACGCGTGAATTGGCCCTCCAGGTTGCCGAGGCTTTCACCTCCTACGCCAAGCACATTGACGACTTCACGGTCCTCCCGGTCTACGGTGGCTCGGCTTACGGCCCGCAGCTCGCCGGACTGCGCCGTGGCGCCCAGGTTGTTGTCGGTACCCCCGGCCGCGTGATCGACCACATCGCCAAGGGTTCCCTGGACCTGTCCGAGCTCCAGTACCTGGTGCTGGACGAAGCTGACGAAATGCTGCGCATGGGCTTTGCCGATGACGTTGAGCAGATCTTCCAGCAGACTCCGGAAACCCGCCAGGTTGCGCTGTTCTCTGCCACCATGCCGGGCCAGATCCGCCGCATGTCCAAGCAGTACCTGAACAACCCGGCTGAAATCTCGGTGAAGTCCAAGACCACCACCGGCGCCAACACCAAGCAGCGTTACCTCCAGGTCATGGGCCCGCACAAGCTGGACGCACTGACCCGCATCCTCGAGGTTGAAGAGTTCGACGGCGTTATTGCCTTCGTGCGCACCAAGATGGCTACCGAGGACCTCGCCGACAAGCTGAAGTCCCGCGGCTTCCAGGCTGCCGCCATCAACGGCGACATCCCGCAGCAGCAGCGCGAACGCACTGTGGACGCGCTGAAGGAAGGCCGCATCGACATCCTCGTTGCTACCGACGTCGCTGCCCGTGGCCTTGACGTGGAGCGCATCAGCCACGTCATCAACTACGACATCCCGCATGACACCGAGTCCTACGTGCACCGCATTGGCCGTACGGGCCGTGCAGGCCGTTCCGGCGACGCGATCCTGTTCATGACGCCGCGCGAGAAGTACCTGCTGCGTTCCATCGAAAAGGCAACGCGCCAGCCGGTGGAGCAGATGCACCTGCCCACCGCCGAGACCGTGAACACGCTGCGCCTGGGCAAGTTCGCCGAGCGCATCACCGAGACCCTTGCGTCCGAGGATGTTGCAGCGTTCCGCGACCTCATCTCCTCCTACGAGGAAGAGCACAACGTTCCGGCTTCCGAGATCGCTGCAGCCTTGGCCGTCATGGCCCAGGGTGGACAGCCGTTGCTGGTCAAGGAACTGCCTGCCGCTCCTGAGTACCAGAAGCGCGAGCGCTCCAAGGACGGCTTCGGCTCGCGTGGCCCGACCCGCGCACTCACCGAGGGCAACGCTACCTACCGGATCGCCGTCGGACGCCGTCAGCGTGTCATGCCGGGCTCCATCGTTGGCGCCATTGCCAACGAAGGTGGCATTTCCTCCGCACAGATCGGTGGCATCGACATCCGCTCGGACCACTCCCTCGTGGAGCTTCCGGCAGACCTGAGCGCGGATCAGTTGCGCGCTCTGTCCCGCACCCGCATCGGTGGCGAACTGATCCACCTCGAACTGGACAACGGCCGCAAGCCCAGTGGCGACCGCGGCAGCTACTCCGGTGGTGGCGCCGGTGGACGTGGTGGCTATGGCGACCGCGAGAACCGTGGTGGCGGCAACTTCAAGGGCAATGGTGGCTTCAAGAAGGACTTCCGCAAGTCCGACGGCGAGCGTACCTCCGCTGACCGTGGCGGCCGCTCCTACAGCGACCGTTCCGAGCGCACTGCAGGCAGCTACGGCGACCGCGATCGCGGCCAGGCCAGCGGCTCACGCTTCGGCGGTCATGGTGACGGCGCCCGCAAGCCCCGCACCGGTGGCGAAGGCGCAAACCGCGACTTCAACCGCAAGGGCAAGTGGTAAACACTTCCTGGTGGTAAACGCCACCACATGCTGGACACTCAGTTATTCCCGTCAGGGGGTCGGCTTTCGAGCCGGCCCCCTGCGGCATTTAACGTCGATGCTCCATCGCCACCGATCCCGCTCCCTGGCGTCCCATGTGGGCACGGGTTCCCTGTGGCCCCGGCCGGCCGTACGATCGAGGCACGGCAGAACGCAAGCAGAACGCAAGCAGAACGCAGGAGGGTGCTCCATGGGATTGCTGGACAACGTGAAGAAGAATCTGGGCCTGGGTGACAAGGGGCGCGGCGATCAATTACTGCACGGCGACAAGGATCACAGGGATGATGCAGGGTCCGCTGCCCGCGACGCAGCTCCCGCCGAGGCCACCGCTCCAGCAGCCCCATCAGCCGGAAGCCAGGCCGCGGAGGATGCTGCCGCCGTCGGGGTTTCAGCAGCTGACCGGGACGCCGCCGAGGCCGCTGCAGCCCAGGCGGCCCAACAACAGGCAGCCGCGGACGCCGCAGCAGCCCAGGAGGCCCGTCAGGAAGGGCTGGAACCCGATGCCCCCGAGGTCCGGCTGCAGGCGCAGGAGGCGGCCTCTGAGGCCGCTGTCGGGGCAGGACAGCAGGGACCTGTGGCCCCGCGCGTCACGGAGGTGGTGGTGGAGCAGGGAGACACCATGAGCGGCATCGCCGCACAGTTCGGAGTGGATCTCGGTGCTTTGATCGCGACCAACGCCGATACTGTGCCCAATCCAGACCGGATCTACCCCGGACAGGTCCTTCGTCTGCCCTGATTCGTGCTAGTGAAGAGGGCGAAAATAGATCAAGGAAGCCGCGTCTTCGCAAATTGTGTCGACGCCTGTTTTCCGCGTGCTTTCGCCGATTTGTAGCTTCTGAAAACGTCCGGTAGAGTATTTACTCGTTGCCCCCCTAGCTCAGTGGTAGAGCGCGTTCTTGGTAAGAACGAGGTCACCGGATCGATTCCGGTGGGGGGCTCTGAATGAGGGCCTGTGTCAAGGCGGTTTTGACCGGCTTGACACAGGTTTTTCTCATTCGTGGCGGTGTAGCTCAGTTGGTTAGAGCGCACGACTCATAATCGTGAGGTCGGGAGATCGAGCCTCCCCACCGCTACAGAGCAAGACCCCGCAGCATTCGCCTGCGGGGTCTTTTTTCGTTCCGTGGGACAGAATGGGTCCATGAGTCGAATCGCAATCATTGGCGGCCACGGGAAAGTGGCCCTGCATCTGTCCCGCATCCTCAGTGGCGAAGGTCACGACGTCACGTCTTTCATCCGAAATCCCGATCATGTGGCAGATGTCACGGAAACCGGCGCAGAAGCGCAGGTGCTTGATGTGGAAAACTCGACGACGGCGGAACTCGCCCAGGCGCTCGACGGCCACGACGCCGTGGTCTGGTCCGCAGGGGCCGGCGGGGGCAACCCGGACCGGACCTATGCCGTGGACCGCGACGCCGCCATCCGATCGATGGACGCCGCCGCACAGGCCGGCGTCAAGCGGTATGTCATGGTGTCCTACATCGGCGCGGCGAAGGACCATGGGGTGCCAGCTGACAATCCATTCTTCGCCTACGCGGAGGCCAAGGCTGCTGCGGACGACTACCTGCGTGCCACCGACCTCGATTGGACCATCCTGGGCCCGGGAACCTTGACCGACGAGCCTGCAACGGGCTTGATCCAGACCGACCCCGAGAACCCCGGCAGCGGAACACAGACGTCGCGGGCCAACGTTGCGTTGGTGACGGCCGCCGTCCTGGAACTGCCTGGCACCATCCACCGGACCATTGCGTTCAAGGATGGCACCGCGGACGTGGTGGACGCGCTCACGGAGGACTGACCCGGAATCGGAGGCGTGGACCGTCACTCCGCGTGGACCGTCTGCACTCCCGGGATATGTTGGTAGGGAACTTTTTCGGCTTTGTCCGGGGAGGGCCTTACAACGTCCGGGGAAGCAGGAACATGGATCAGTTGGCGCTCATTGTCGGGTTGCTGCTGGCTACGGTGGTGGCAGTGGGCCTGGGGGACCGGCTCCGGCTTCCGTACCCGGTCCTGATGCTGCTGCTGGCTGTGGCGTTGACCTTCATCCCGGGTTTCCCTGAGTTTGAAATTTCGCCTGAGCTGATCCTGCCGATCTTCCTTCCGCCGCTCCTGTTCGCCACCGCGCAGAAGAGCTCGTGGGCCGTCTTCAGGGTGCGGTGGCGGACGCTCCTGCTCCTGGCCGTAGCTCTGGTGGTGGTGTCAACGGCTGTAGTGGCCGGTGCTGCCTGGCTGATGATCCCGGGCATCGGAATCCCGGCGGCCATCGCTTTGGGTGCCATGGTGGCCCCGCCGGATCCCGTTGCCGTTGAGTCGGTAGCCGGCCGCGTCCACATGCCGCGCCGCCTCATCACGGTCCTGCAAAGCGAAGGGCTTTTCAACGACGCTGCTGCCATCGTCATCTTCCAGGCTGCCGTGGCGGCCACCGTGTCCGGGAAGGAAGTGGGCCCGGAGGTCATTCCGCAGTTCATCATCGGAGCCGCGCTGGCTGTGGTGATCGGCATCGCCATGGGTTGGCTGACCAAGTTCATCACCACGTTGGTCACGTCCATGGTGGCCCGCAGTGCCGTCACCTTGGTGGTTCCGTTCGCCGCCTACATTCTCGCGGAAGAGTTGCACGCATCAGGTGTGGTGGCCGTCGTCGTTACCGCCTTGGAGTTGCAGCGCCATACGCGGCCGCAGGATGCCGCTGAACGCATTACGCGGACGGCGTTCTGGGATGTGGTGGAGTTGCTTGCCACAGGCCTGGCGTTCGGCCTGGTGGGGCTGGAAATCCGCCACGTTATCCGGGACGAGGGGACTGCGATCTTCGGGATGATCGGCATGGCTGTGGTTGTCTGCATCCTGGTGTTCGTCGTCCGGTTCTTGTGGCTGGGCCTGCTTGCCCTGACGGCCCGGAGGCGCAGGAACCTCCTGCAGCCCACCTCACCCAAGGAAGTGCTGATCCTGATGTGGTGTGGCATGCGCGGCCTGGCTACGTTGGCGTTGGCGCTGGCGCTTCCCTTGACCCTGCCGGATGGCAGTGACTTCCCGGCCCGGCACGAGATCCTGGTGATTGCCTGCGCCGTCCTCCTGGCAACCCTGGTGCTTCCCGGCCTCACCTTGCCATGGCTCATGCGGGTGCTGAAGGCCACCGAAGATGGTTCTCACGAGCAGGATGCCGCCAAGGTCCTCGCCAAGCGCGCCCAGTCGGCTGCGGTCGCCGCCTTGAAGGACCACGACCTGATGAAGGAACTCCCGGCGGAGAAGGTGGCGCTGGTCAAGGAAAAGATGCGCAGACTGCATGCGGAGTTGCTCGATGGCACCCTGCAGAACGAGTCGGTCGCTGAAAAGCGCAAGCGCGGACGGGAGTTGTCCATCGCGGTGCAGACCATCGCGTTGGATGCTGCACGGCAGGAAGTGGTGGCGGCCCGGAACGAGCTGGGTACTGATCCGGAAGTCGCAGATCGCGTGCTGAGGCAACTGGACCTGCGCACCATGTCGATGCCGGACTAGCCGAATTCCGGACTGGCCGCCTGCCGGGCCGAGCGGCAGGAAGCGGTCAGCCGGCAGCCTCGTGTTTCGGCAGCGACGCGGGGTAAAGGTCCAGGGCATGTTCCTCGACATAATCCAGTGCATGCCGGATCGCGCCGAGGGACACGATCCCATCGCCCAAGGGTGAGGTTGCCAGGCGCGGGGGAGTGAAGGTGAACTCCGTCATCTTCTCTTCAATGCCCGGAATCAGTGCGTGGGCCGAGGCCGCCACGGCCCCGGCTATGACCACCAGGTCTGGGTTCACCAATGTACTGACTGAACCGATGACCCGGGCCATGCGTTCAGACAGGCGGTCCAGCACGGTTCGTGCGGCGTCATCGCCCTCTGCTGCGGCTTCGAAGACCATTTCGGCGCTCAGGGATTCAGGATCGCTGCCACAGAGAGTGTGCAGCGAGGTAGTGGTGCTGGCTTCCATGGCTTCGCGGCCCCACCGGGCAGCGTAGTGGGCAATTCCGTAGGTGTCTCCCACGCCTTCCACGGTGTCCAGATAGCCCAGTTCACCGAAGCCTCCGAGCTGGCCGCGGAGCAGGCGTCCGGATTCAAGGATGCCCGAGCCCAGGCGGTCACCGGCCAACATCACCACAAAGTTGTCCACTCCTTGCGCGGTGCCCTGCCACCGTTCGGCCAAGGCGGCCAGGTTGGCGTCATTTTCCAGGAGGACATGCCAGCCGTGCCGCTCAGCGACGATCCTGCGGACGTCGAAGGACCTCCAGAATTCCTGGACGGTGAGGACTTCGCCGTCGCGGCTGACCGGTGCGGCAACCCCCACGGCGACCGCCAGCACTGAATCCGCAGTGACTCCTGCCTGCTTCAGGGCGTCTGCGGCAATGCGGTCCAGCACGTCGGCGCGTTCATCGGCAGGGAGGTTGAAGGTGCGGAAAGGCATGGTGACCCTGGACAGGGATGCCCCTGCCATGTTTGCCACGATTGCCGTGATCTTGGTGGCGCCGATGTCGATGCCGATGACGCTGGCCGCGTCATCGTCGAACACGAAGCGGCGGGCCGGGCGTCCCTTGACGTAGTCCCCGGTACCCCGTTGGTTCTCCAACTCCTGGAGCCAACCGAGCCGGACCAGTTCATCGCAGATCGATATGACGGTGGCGCGCGAGAGCCCGGTGGAGTCCATCAACTCGGTTCCGGTGAGGACACCGGCGCCGCGCATGGCTTTGAGCATTGCGCTGGCGTTGACCCGGCGTACCAGTTGGGTTGACGGTGCAGTCCCGCTCAGCATGGGGTACTCCAAACTCTTGGGCGTCTATCGGGAGCGATAGAACGATCTCTCTAAATTTAGTACATAAATTTAGATTGTGACGCGCTTCCGTTAAAAGCTTGACGCTGTGGCGCACGTCACTCAAACTAGCGATAGGTCATAAATTTATCTCCTATCTAAACTCGGGATGGTCAGCAGCGACCACCCCGGGCACGGCGGCCACAGCGGTCCGCACGACGAAAGGACCACGGAGTCTGTGAAACCTACGCGTAAGAAGCGCCTTGCGGCGATGAGCCTCGGACTGGCCCTGCTGGCCGGTCTCCTCTCCGGTTGCACAGGGGAATCGGGCAAGGAAACCATCCGCTTCACGTTCAGCAAGCGCGAAGCCATTGGCTTCATGACCAAGCTCGTTGCCGACTACAACGCCTCCCAGAGCGACACCGAGGTTGTCCTGGACACCTCGGGGGTGGATGTGGTGTCCGCGAGCTTCGTCCGGGGAAATCCGCCGGACATCGCCTTGGCGAACTACAACATGGAAACCTCACGCTTTGTCCAGCGGGGGGCCTTGAGCGATCTCTCCGGTACGGCAGCGGCGTCAAGGATCCGCGAAGATCTCCAGCCGTTGATGGACCAGTATGGGACCTACCCGGACCGCACCAGCGCGCTGCCCTACTCGATCATGGCCTCCTCGGTCATCTACAACAAGGAAATCTTCGCGGCCAACAACATCAAGGTGCCCACCACCTGGAGTGAGCTGACCGCAGCATGCGATCAACTCAAAGCCGCTGGAGTGACGCCGTTCTACGCCACGTGGAAGGACGACTGGACCATCGCCCAGGGCTGGTTCGACTACTCCGTGGGCGGCCAGGTGGACACGCTGGACTTTTTTGACAAGCTTTCCGCCGAAGGCACCAACGTGGGGCCAAGATCTGCAGTGTCCTTCCAGAAGGACTTTGAAAAGCCTGTTGGCAAGATGCTGGAACTGGCCTCGAAGTACGTGAACAAGGATGCAGCCAGCCGGGCCTACGGCGACGGCAACCTGGCGTTCTCCCAGGGCAAGGCCGCCATGTACCTGCAGGGTCCGTGGGCCTTCAGCGAGATCGCGAAGACGGCCCCTGACCTGAAACTTGGAACCTTCCCGCTGCCCATGACCGAAGACCCCCAGGACCTGCGTGTCCGGGTGAACGTGGACCTGGCCGCCTGGATCCCTGAGGCCTCCAAACACAAGGAGGCCGCAAAGGACTTCCTCGAGTACCTTTACCGGCCCGAAGTGATCGATGCCTACAACAAATCGCAGTTGGGCTTCACTCCCACCAAGGATTCAGCTGCGGCTCCCGATCCCCGGATTGAAGGAATGGTGCGGTACTACGAGCAATCCCAGGTCTACCAGGGTCCTTCAGTGCTGGTACCAAAAACCATCCCGATCATGAACTACACGCAGGCCCTCGTTTTCGGCGCCAGCCCCACCTCCACCCTTAGCACCCTCGACGCAGACTGGGCGCGGCTGGCTTTCCGCCAGTAGCGCCGAAGCAGGGAGTCAACATCATGTCCATCATCACCACCCCCACTACGTCCGGGCAGGACGGCCGGAAGCAGGTTTCGGCCAAGCAGGGCCGTCAGCGGCAGGGCAGCACGCGCCGGGTCGAGCCGATCTTCTACTTTTTCCTCGTCCCCAGCCTCATCCTCTTCACGTTGGCCATCACCATTCCGGGAATCATCGGCATCTTCTTCAGTTTCACCAACTCGATCGGAATCGGTGACTGGGAATTTGTCGGCCTGACCAACTACGTTGCCATCTTCACCGACCCCGCCATCCTGCAGAGCTACCTGTTCACGTTCGGGTTCTCCATCGTCACCGTGATCGCCGTCAACGTCGTGGCGTTCCTCCTGGCCGTCGGGCTGACCTCACGCATCAGGATGAAATCGGCGCTGCGGACCATTTTCGTCATCCCCATGGTGGTCTCGGGCATCATCATCGCCTACGTCTTCAACTTCCTGTTCTCCAACTCGCTGCCCTCCCTTGGCGCCGCTGCCGGGATTCCCTGGCTGGAGAACAGCCTGCTGGCAAACCCGGACCTCGCCTGGGTAGCCATTGTGCTGGTCACTGCCTGGCAGGCTGTGCCGGGTGCACTGCTGATCTACATCGCAGGACTGGTGGCCGTGCCGGGGGACGTCTATGAAGCTGCGGAAATCGATGGAGCCAGCAAGTTCCAGCAGTTGGTCAAGATCACGCTTCCGCTGGTATCGGGCTACGTGGTCATCAACATCATCCTGGGGTTCAAAGGCTTCCTGAACGCCTACGACATCATTGTTGGCCTGACCAACGGTGGCCCGGGCACCTCAACCCGAAGCATCGCGATGACCGTCATCTCGGGCTTCAACGGCGGCGACTACGCCTACCAGATGGCCAACGCCACGATCTTCTTCGTAGTGGCCATTGTTATCTCTCTCGTACAGCTTTCGCTGACTCGCGGACGGAATGCACTCTGATGACCAATCAAGCCACCCTCGCCATCACCGAGCCCACCACCCAGCCCACCGGAAAGAGCCGACGCCGGTCCGAGTCCGCCGTCGAACGCGTCAACTGGCCGGCAACCACCATCCTCATCCTGTGCGCCGTCACCGTGCTCCTGCCGCTGTACGTCACAATCTCCATGGCGCTGAAGACCCAGGGGCAGGCGGTGGATGGCAACGCCTTCTCCTTCCCCGCTCCCTTCAGTTTTGACGGCTTCGTCCAGGCCTGGACGCTGACAAACTTCCCTGTGGGCGCCGCGATGTCCTTGCTGGTGACTGCCGGGACGGTGGTGGCCACCATCATCCTGGCGGCCTTTGCTTCTTATGCGATCGTTCGAAACTGGGAGCGCCGGCTCTTCCGGTATTCGTTCTTCTACTTGCTGGGGGCAATGTTCATTCCGTTCCCCGTGGTGGCGCTGCCGCAGATCCAGCTCACGGGCCGGTTGGGCCTGGACAATCCGTTCGGTGTGATCCTGCTGGCCACCATGTTCCAGCTGAGTTTCAGCGTCCTTCTGTTCACCGCATTTCTCCGGTCCATCCCGATGGAGTTGGAGGAGAGTGCAAGGATCGACGGCGCTACCACCTGGCAGACCTTCTGGAAGCTGATCTTCCCTCTTCTCGCTCCAATGAGCGCCACCGTGGGAATCTTCGCCTTCCTTTATGCGTGGAATGACTTCATGATGCCGTCGCTGATCATCTCCGATCCGTCCCTGCAGACACTCCCAGTGCGGCAAAACCTGTTCCAGACCCAGTTCAGCAACAACTACCACGTGTCCTTCGCGTCCTACCTGATGGCAATGGCCCCGGCGATAATTGCCTACCTGTTCACGCAGCGGTGGGTTATGGCGGGGGTTACCCAGGGGGCCGTAAAGGGCTAGGCCTGTTGACCTGCGGTGTCCGGCCGTTTCATACTGGTCCGGGATATAAATTTAGATACTAAATCAAAGGAGTTTCGTGAGCACCTCCGCCACTCAGGCACACCATACCGATGTAGACCGCATGGCCGACCCCAACTGGTGGCGCCAGGCGGCTGTCTACCAGATCTATCCCCGCAGCTTCCACGACGCCAACGGCGACGGACTGGGTGACATCAAGGGCATCACCGCCAAAGTTCCATACCTTAAGGAACTGGGAATCGACGCCGTCTGGCTGAGCCCCTTCTACCCTTCAGCGCTCGCTGACGGCGGCTACGACGTAGATGACTACCGCAATGTGGATCCGAAGCTGGGTACGCTTGAGGACTTTGACGAGATGGTTGAGGCCCTGCACGCCGCCGGCATCAAGATTGTGGCGGACATCGTCCCCAACCATTCCTCCGACCGCCATGAGTGGTTCAAGGAGGCCTTGGCTTCACCCAAGGGCTCCGCTGCCCGCGAGCGCTACATCTTCCGTGACGGCCGGGGCGAGAACGGCGAGCTGCCGCCGTCGGACTGGGACTCCGTCTTTGGCGGCCCCATTTGGGATCGCATCACCGAGCCGGATGGCACTCCCGGCCAGTGGTACCTGCACATTTTTGCCAAGGAGCAGCCGGACTTCAACTGGGAGAACCCGGAGATCCGTGAGGACTTCCTGAAGACCCTGCGTTTCTGGTCGGACCGCGGCGTTGATGGTTTCAGGATCGATGTAGCCCACGGCATGGCCAAGGATCTGTCCGAGCCGTTGCCCATGAAGGCCGACCTCGAAGCCAAGGCCCACGGAACCGATGGCTTCACCGATGGTTCCCACCCGTTCTGGGACCGCGATGAAGTCCACGAGGTGTACGCGGAATGGCGCAAGCTCTTCAATGAGTACAACCCGCCCCGTACGGCTGTCGCCGAGGCCTGGGTCCACGAGTCCCGCCGTGCCCGCTATGCAAGCCCCGAAGGACTGGGCCAGGCGTTCAATTTCGATCTCCTGCAGTCCGACTTCGACGCTGCATCCTTCCGGAAAATCATCACGGACAACCTCGTGGCAGCCAAGGAATCAGGTGCTTCGTCCACGTGGGTCTTCTCCAACCACGACGTCGTCCGCCACGCCACGCGGTACGGCCTTCCCGAGGGCGGCTCCGTTGCGCAGGGAACCAATGCGGCCCAGGACATCACCGGCGGCAAGCCCAAGGGCCAGGATGGCAAGGGCTGGCTGCTGGCCGGCGCACCGGCTGAAGAGCTCGACGTCGAACTTGGCTTGCGTCGTGCCCGCGCCGCCACGCTGTTGCTGCTCGCACTTCCCGGCTCGGCCTACCTTTACCAGGGTGAAGAGCTCGGTTTGCGTGAAGTCTCGGAAATCCCTGACTCGGAACGCCAGGACCCGTCCTTCTTCCGCAACCCGGGCGTGGAGATCGGGCGCGACGGATGCCGGGTGCCGTTGCCGTGGACGGCGGAAGGTCCGTCGTTTGGCTTCGGCGCGGGCAAGGCGCACCTTCCCCAGCCGGAGTGGTTCAAGGATTACGCAGTATCCACCCAGGACGGCGTGGACGGTTCCACGCTGGAGCTCTACCGCAAGGCCTTGGGCCTGCGCAGAGAACTCCAGACGGCTGAGGAACTTGAGTGGGTGGAAACCGGGAACCAGGACGTGCTGCACTTCAGCCGCCCCGGTGGCTGGCATACCGTCACGAACTTTGGCGGCGAGCCTGTTGAGCTGCCTGAAGGTGACGTGGTGATCGCCAGCGGTCCGCTGGAGAACGGCAAGCTGCCCTCCGACACCACTGCCTGGATAGTCAGCAACGCGTAGCGCTGCGGCAGAAGACGGGAAGTTATGACGAATGCGAACGGGCGGGGACGCCTCATCTATGGCTGCATGGGACTCGGTGGCCCGTGGGACGGAACGTCCTATGGCGCAGCTGAGATCGATCAGGCCGCCGCGGTGGTCGACGCCGCCGTGGGCATCGGGATTGAGCTTTTCGATCATGCTGACATTTACCGCAACGGAAAGTCCGAGGCCGTCTTCGGTGAAGTCCTTGCCCGTTCGCGGGGCCTGCGTGAAAAGATCCAGCTGCAAACCAAGTGCGGTATCAGGCTGGGGGAGCGTGGGTTGGCGACGCATTACGACCTCAGCCGGGAAGCGATCCTCGAACGGGTCAACGGGAGCCTGAAGCGGCTTCAGACCGACTATGTGGACGTGCTGCTGCTGCACCGCCCCGATCCGCTGATGGACCCGCGTGAGGTGGCGGCCGCCGTCGGAGAGTTGACGGCGGAAGGCAAGGTGCGGCAACTGGGTGTGTCCAACATGTCCGGAGCCCAGATCGCGTTCCTTCAGGACCAGTTGGAGACGCCCCTTGTGGCGGACCAATTGGAAATGAGCCTGCTTCGCCGGGACTGGCTGGAGAGTGGTGTGCTGGTCAACCATGCGGAGGGGGTGGGGTACAGCTTTCCGCACGGGACCCTGGAGCACTGCATGAGACACGGGATTGAACTGCAGGCCTATGGGTCCCTGGCGCAAGGGCGTTACACCGGAGCGAAGCCTGAGGAGCTCTCACCGGCCGAGTTGGCAGTAGCGGAGATGCTGGAACAGATGGCAGGGGAGAAGAACACTACGCCGGAATCAGTGTTGCTGGGTTGGCTGATGAAGCACCCGGCCAGGATTTCTCCGGTAGTGGGAACCACCCATCCCGCCCGGATTGCGGCATGCGCCGACGCGGCAGTTGTCGCGGAGGAGATGACCCGTGCCCAGTGGTATGGACTGTGGGTGGCGGCCCGGGGAAACAACATCCCCTAAACCCGTTTTAACCCAACTGAGTCGCAGTTGTGCGCGTTATGAGGCCTCAAAACGCGCTGTACTGCGACTCAGCTGGGTGGGAACAGCAACACATGGAGTGCGCCTACGGTGTGTGGCTGATCGGGGCCACTACCGAGTAGGTGCTTGAGTCACCCTGGATGGCCTGGCTGGGCTTTCCGTCGATGCTGACGGGAATGTCGCCGGCAATGGTGACGCGGTTGAGCTTGCGCGGCTGGCCATCGTAGTTGTCCGGGGCGTAGTGCTGGGTGATGCGGTTGTCGAACAGGACTACCTGGTTTGGCTCCCAGTTCACCCGGACCACGTTCTCCGGACGCGTCACGTACGCCTGCAGCAGACGGATGATGTCCTTGGATTCGGTGTTGGACAAGCCCACGATCCTCAGCCGCTGCGCGAAGCCCCCAATGAACAATCCGCGCTCGCCGGTCAAAGGGTGCACCCGTACCACGGGGTGGGCGGTCTCGAACTTCAAACGGGTGAACTCCTTGCGACGCTCTTCCGCATTGGAGTGCTCAAGGTTCTTGGGTACCGAGTAGTCGTAGTCATTGGTGTGGATGGCCCACAGGTTGTCCGCGAACGTGCGCAGCTCCTCCGGGAGATCCTGGTAGGCGCCGGCCGAGGACGCGATCAACGTCTCGCCGCCGTAAGCCGGAAGGTCGATGCTGCGCAGCGTGGACGCCTGAGGCGGGTTGACCACAAACGTGACGTCCGTGTGCCAGTTGTTGGCAGAGCCGTTCTCGCTGTCCACGGGAAGGACGTTTTCTTCGCCATCTACGGAAGCAACCGTGGGGTGCGCCTTGGTCAATGGTCCAAAGTGCGAAGCGAACCTCACCTGGGCTTCGTCGGTGAGGATGTTGGCCTCGCGGAAAACCAACGCCTTGTGCTCGTTGAGGGCTGCCCTGATCTGGGCCACGGTGTCCTCGCTGAGGTCGCCGCTGATGTCCAGCCCGCGGATTTCGGCGCCGATGCGGGAGCCCAGCTTGGCGAATTCGAGTTTGGTTTCGGTAATGACGGTCATGATCTGTTTCCTTACTGGTTGTGGTGGATCCTGTGGTGATGGGTTGCGGCGGGTACCGCGTGGGTGGGTCAGGAAGCGTCGGCACCAACAGCGGTGCGCCAGCGGGAGAAGTGCCGTTCAAGGGCTACCAGGAGGAAGTTCACGCCGAGCCCCAACAAGGACACCGTAAGAATGCCGGCGTACATGTCCGGGATCAGGAAGCTGCTCTGCGCGTTCACGATCAGATAACCCAGGCCGGCTTTGGCTCCCACCATCTCCGCGGCGATCAGCACCAGGATTGATGCGGTGCCGGCCATGCGGATACCCGTGAAAATGGTGGGCACGGCGGACGGGAGAATGACTTTCTGGAAGAGTCGGAAGCTGTTGAGCCCCAACGAGCGCGCCGCCCTGATCAGCAGCGGGTCCACGGTCTTCACTCCGGCAATGGTGTTGAGGAGGACCGGGAAGAACGCAGCGTAAGCAACGATGCTGATCTTCGATTCCTCGCCAATACCCAGCAGCAGCGTAAACACCGGCAGCAAGGCCAGCGCGGCAGTGTTGCGGAACAACTCCAGCAGGGGGTTCAGGACCGAGTTCAACCGCCCGTACCAGGCGATGAGCAATCCCAGCGAGACACCTGCCACCAGTGCGGCGCCGAAGCCTGCCACGGACCGGGTGAGGCTGGCAGCAATGTGGCCTTGGATGGTGCCGGCCTCGAACAGCTTGCCCCACGCCAGGAGTACTTCGTGCAGCGGTGGCAGGAACACCCTTGTGGAGGGGCTGGCCAAGTACGTCGGCCCGAGCTCCCACAGTGCCAGGAACGCCAGGACGGCCGTGGACTTCCAGAGAACTGAACCGGCCGCGGCGGCGACCCGTCGCACTTTGCCGGCTGCCGGCGTCGTGCCTTTTGCAGCATCCTGCGGTGAACGCTCGACGGCGGCAGCTGGGTTTGTCGCGGTGCCCGCCGTGGGCGCGGCTTCTGTATGAATGAGCGTGGTGGTCATCAGGCCGCGCTCCTTTCCTTGATGATGGTTGCGGGTTCGTCCGGTGCGCTGCCGTCCGGCAGGATCTTGCGGTGGCCGGCGTCCTGGGCGCGGCGGACTTCATCGTGCAGGAGCGTCCAGACCTGGTGTCGGTGCTCCACAAAGGCGGGATGGGAGCGGATGTCCCCGTCGCCGTCGCGGTCGGGAATATTGATGTCCACGATTTCCTTGAGCCGGCCCGGGCGCGCGCTCAGGACGGCGACGCGCTCGCCGAGGTATACGGCCTCGTCAATGCCGTGGGTGATGAAGACGATGGTCTTGCCCGTGGCTTTCCAGATCCTGAGGAGTTCATCCTGCAACTGCTCACGGGTCTGGGCGTCCAAAGCGGCGAACGGCTCGTCCATCAGCAAGACGTCCGGCTCGTAAGCCAGGCTCCGGGCGATGGCCACGCGCTGCTTCATGCCGCCGGAGAGCTCATGCGGATAGCGGTCCTCGAAACCCGCCAAGCCTACGAGTGCCAGGTATTCGCTGGCCTTCGCTGCCCGCTCGCGGCGGTTCAGCTTCCTGCCGTCCGGGCCCACTCCTTCAAGTCCAATGGAGACGTTGGCCGACGCTGTCCGCCAAGGGAACAACGCGTACTGCTGGAACACCACGGCGCGGTCCTTGCCGGGACCGGTGACGGCCTTGCCATCCACCAGGACTTCACCGGACGTCGGCGTCGATAGTCCGGCCAGCAAGTCCAGCAGCGTGGTCTTTCCCGAACCACTGGGGCCTACCAAGGTGAGGAACTCGCCGTCCCGGACATCCAGGCTGAGGGAATCGATGGCGGTGAGCCGGGTGGCGCTGGTTGTCTTGGTGGCCCGGACCGTGAATTCCTTGGTGACGTTCCGCAGGCTGATTTTCGCGGTCATGGCTATCCCTTCTTCGCGGCGAGCTCGTTGAACTCGTTCGTGTAGTACTTGGACGGCGTGAGCTTGTCCTTGACGATTCCCGATGCGTTGAGCCAGTCCTCCCAGCGGGTGAAGTCCTCGTCCTTGATCACCCCTGCGTCCGGGACCCCGGGGCTCTTCCAGAACTTCAGGTTTGCGGTGCTCTCATTGCGTCCGCGGCCATCGATGATCTTGGTGAAGCGGGCAATGACCTCGTCGCGAGGGGTTTCGGCAGCCCACTTGATCGCTTTGGCAACACCTGTGGTGAAGGTGCGGGTCGTGTTCGGGTTCTTCGCGATGAAGTCGTTCCGGAGCACGATCTGTCCGCCTGCGAAGGTACCGAACAGTTCCACGTCGCTGAACAGTGAGCGCAGTCCGCCGGCTTCGATGGCCCTGTCCTGCAGGACGCCGCCAAGCGTTCCGGCGTCCACCTGTCCACGACGAATCGCTTCTTCGGTGTCGTTCGGTGCCAGCGGGACCAACTGGACCTGCTTGATCTCGTCCTGGCTGAGGCCGTTCTTGGTCAGCCAGGTGTTGATGACGGCTTCGTGATGGGCGCCCAGCGTGTTGACAGCGATCTTCTTGCCGATCAGGTCACGCGGTTCCTTGATGGTGCTGTCGGCCTTCACGTAATAGCCGCTGAAGGTCTTCTCGTCGGAGCCGTAGTAGTTGGTCACGCCTTTGACTGGCGCGCCGGCCTCAATGAGTTTGACCACCGCTCCGGAGAACGCGCCGCCGAAGTCGGTCTGGTTGGTCGCCGCAGACTGGATGTCCTGCGGACCACTGGTGGTGTTGCCAACCCAGTTCAGCTTCAGGTCGCCCAGGTATCCGAGGTCTGCAGCCAGTTCAGGGAAAGTCACGTTGTTCGCCGAGCCCTGGTACCGGAGTTCCTTGACCTCGGTGCCTGCCTGGTTGGCTTGTCCGGCTTCGGCAGCGCCGCCGCAGCCGCTCACCGTCAGCGCTAGTACGACGGCGGCCGCGACGCTCAGCAGGGGCAGATGCAGTTTCATGGGAGCTACTTTCGATGAGTGGTGATGTGTTGGGTGGGCCGGCTTAAGCGGGAGCTTGGAAGCTGTGCAACGGCTTGGGAACGATGAAAGCCCATTTCGACGGCGGCTGGGAAGTGCCGGGGTAACGCCTGGAAACGCTGCGAAACAGCCCGACACGCGACGAAATCCTGGGCAATTCCCGGCAACGGGGGGACACAAGTCGCCGCGTTGAGCCTCATGAACAACAGCGACTGGCGGGCCTGGCATGACTGGCGCGTACCGCCGTCGGACCTTCATACTGTTGGACCCCACAGTCATATGGGGTTTAGTTCGTATTGATCCTCACAACCGGCCGTATTTCTTCGCCCTGTGAGCCGCCGGGCGGATACGGTAGATACATGACGTCTAGCATCGCCGCCGAGTCCATTCGGCCTACCCGCAACATTCCCGCTGATATCGCCCGTTCCTGGCTCCTTGTGAACGCCATGAAAACGGAGCTCTTTGACGAATCTGCGGGTTCACGGGCAGACGCCATCATCCTGGATATCGAAGACGCCGTGGATCCTTCCCAGAAGGACCAAGCACGCGAGAACGTCGTTAACTGGCTGACCGCCGGTGGCCAGGCGTGGGTCCGCATCAATGACGCCACCAGCCCGTTCTGGGCCGACGACCTCGCCGGTCTCCGCGGCACCCCTGGTCTGCTGGGCGTGATGCTGGCCAAGACCGAATCCGCTGACCAGGTCACCGAGTCCTACCACCGCATGGACGGCAAGACTCCCGTGGTCGCGCTGGTTGAGTCCGCCCTCGGCATCGAGGAAGCCAACCATATTGCCCGTGCCCAGGGTGCCTTCCGCCTTGCTTTTGGCTCCGGCGATTTCCGCCGCGACACCGGCATGGCGGCTACCCCGGAAGCCATGGCCTACCCGCGCGCCAAACTGGTTGTCGCCAGCCGCGTGGGTAACCTGCCGGGCCCCATCGACGGCCCTACCGTCGGCACCAACCACCCCATCCTGCGCGAGCAGACCGGCATCACCGTGACCATGGGCATGACCGGCAAGCTGTGCTTGGCCATCGATCAGACCACCGTGATCAATGAGGTCATCAGCCCCACGCCGTCCGACGTCGCCTGGGCCACCGACTTCATGAACGACTTCGAAGCCAACGGCCGCGTCATCCGCGACGGTTCGGACCTCCCGCGTTTGGGCCGCGCCGAGAAGATCATGAAGCTTGCCGTGGCCTTCGGAGTCCAGCCTTCCCTGTAAGCATGCTGGTTCACGGAGTCGTTTGGGACTCCACTTCGCCTGCATTGAGGTTGTTCGCGCCGGACGGGGAGTTCAGTGATGTTGCGTTGGGCCGGGGCTCAGCCCTGGGCCTGCGCGTTATCCCCGGTCTGTGGTGCCTGGGCCATACCAAGGTCCACGGTCCGGGGGACCGCACGCATGTTCCCTGCCGCAGCAGTGCCCCGGCGGAGCGCGGCAAACAATGTGGGGCCTGCTTTGCCCGCGATGATTCCCGGCTCATGCACGACTTTCATCGCGGCAGCTCCGTTCCCACCGGCCTGCGGGCCTATCTGATGCAGCCACACTGGCTCTACGTGGCAACTTTTGCGAACGGTGCCACCAAAGTGGGCACGGCCTCTGCGCAGCGCAAATGGAACAGGCTTGCCGAGCAGGGGGCCGTGCAGGCTTCCTACGTGGCCCATGCCGAGGATGGCCGTGTTGTCCGCATTCTTGAGGACATGGTCACCCGCGAGCTGGGCCTCGTCCAACAAGTCCGTTCGGCCTCCAAGGTGGCAGGCCTCGTGGAGCCGCGTGCCGGCGTCGAACTCTTGGCGTTGAACCGTCAGCACGCCGGGCGGGTGCGCGGGATGCTGGGCGGGCTCGGGATGACAGGCTGTTCCGTTGTGGAGGAAGAGTGGGACCGGCCCGCGCTGGCGGACCGGCTTTGTGATGGCGCCGGCGAAGGGCGTCGCCACCCTTACCCGGTAACGTTCGACTCCGGCGGGCACGGTCTGCGGGTCCACGCACTGTCCGGGGCCATCGCCTTGGCAGGTCTTCCCGACGCGTCGGGGGCAGAGGTGGAGGGCAGCTTTGTGGCAGACCTGGGCGCGCTGAAGGGCCGCAAGATCGAGTTCGGCCAGCACCTCACAGAAATCCCGGCGCTGCAGGACTCCCTTTTCTAGTCCCACGCACGCCCCGGTAGACTTGGACGGTGCTAGACGAATTCTGGGCCAACGCCTCCACTGCCTACAAAGTCCTGGTTTTCAGTGCCATGGGGCTCATTGCTGTGGGACTCATCCTGTCCATTGTGGGAAACACTTCGGGCAACCAGGGCCTCGCCATGGCATCGTTGCCGGTCATTGGTGTGGGGCTGCTCCTCCATGTGGGCGGGCTCGTGGTCCGGGGCCAGAAAATCCGTAAGGGCTACAAGAAATAAACGGCAACACTCCGTACCCCGCGGCCCGATAGGGTTGGACCATGAGTATCAATCCGGACCTGCAGGGCCGAAGCTACCCTGCCGCAGAGGTATATGACGTCGGCCGCGAAAAGATCCGCGAGTTTGCCAAGGCTGTGAAAGCCAACAACCCCGCACATTTCGATGTGGAGGCCGCCAAGGCCTTGGGGCACAGCGACCTCGTAGCGCCGCCAACATTTGCCATCATCGTTGCCCAGCGTGCTGATGCCCAGCTGGTGGAGGACCCGGAATCGGGGATCGACTTCTCCCGGGTGGTCCACGCTGACCAGCGGTTCACGCACCACCGGGCCATCGTTGCAGGTGACCAGTTGGTAGCCGAACTTCATGTGGACGGCGTCCGTGCCATGGGCGGGGGAGCCATGATCACCACCCGCTCCGAGATTTCCACCGTGGCAGGCGAAAAAGTCGCCACCACCACCTCATCCATCCTGGTCCGCGGAGAGGGACAGTAACCATGAGCCCCACATTCGAAGAACTGACGGTCGGCCAGGAAATCGGCACCCGCAGCATTGAGGTCACCCGCCAGGACCTGGTCAAGTACGCAGGTGCCTCCGGGGACTTCAACCCCATCCACTGGAACGAAGCATTCGCAACCTCTGTTGAGTTGCCGGGCGTTATCGCGCATGGGATGTTCACCATGGGTGCCGCCGTGCAGTTGGTGAGCGACTGGGCGGGCGACCCGGCCGCCGTCGTCGATTACCAGACCCGCTTCACCAAGCCGGTGCTGGTCACCGATACAACAGGAACCGATGAGGCCGGCGCCGTCATCGACGTCACCGGTGTTGTGGGAGCGCTCGACGCCGATGCCCGCACCGCCCGCGTTGACCTCACCGTTGTGGCAGCAGGACTGAAGGTCCTCATGAAATCGCAGGCGGTCGTGAAGGTCTCTTGAACCCACTGAAGGCTTCTCCGCGACGCGCCACCCCGACTGAAATGTCGCGGTGGCGCGCCGCTGTTCTTGCTTCCTACGCGGCCAGCGGCATCGCTTTTGCCACCTGGGTGTCTCGCCTGCCCGCCATCCGCGACGGACTGGACCTCACGCCGGGCGGCATTGGCCTTCTGCTGATGTGCATGACCGTGGCATCCTTCATTTCCATCTCGGCCTCGGGACTGATCGTGCTCAGGCTGGGGCCCAAACTCACTACGAGGATCGGCAGTTGCATGGTGGGCGCCGGCTTGGTCACCGTGGGATTCGGCGCTTCCGTCGCGGCGAGTCCGCTGGTGGTGGCAACGGGCCTGGTGGTGCTCGGTCTGGGCACGGCGAGTTGGAACACCGCCTCCAATGTTGAGGGAGCTGCGCTGGAACGCGCTTTGGACCGGCACATCATGCCGCACCTTCATGGGGCATTCAGTCTCGGCACGGTAGCCGCCGCCGGTTTTGGCGCCTGGGCTGCTGCGGTGCACATGCCGGTCTTCTGGCACTTCCTGATCTCAGGCGTCGTAGTTACTACGTCCGTAGTGACTGCCGGCTTCTGGTTCCGTGCGGAAAAGACAGCTGCTGCTACACACACGTACCGGCCCGATGAAACGGACACTTTCCAGGACCCCTCCACCGGTCCACTGCCCATCATCACAGGGTCCCCGGAGACGCAGCCCAAACCAGGCAAGGCCGTTGCCCCACTCGACAACAAGCGGCTCGTGGCCCTTGCCTGGCGCGACCGTCGAACCCTCCTGATCGGTGTCCTGGTCCTCGGGCTGGCATTGGCCGAGGGAGCTGCGGGGGACTGGGTGGCGCTGGCGCTTGCCGACGGCCACGGGCAGTCCGATGCCGCGGGTGCAGTGGGTTATGGCCTGTTCGTCACCTTCATGACCATCGGCCGATTCGCCGGCACGTCCATCCTCGACCGGTTTGGACGTGTGGTGGTGATGCGCTGGTGCTCAGCGACCGCCGTCGTGGGTCTTGCGCTCTTTGTCTTTTCGCCGGTTCCGTGGCTGGCCTTCGTTGCATTGGCTATCTGGGGCCTTGGCGCATCGCTCGGTTTCCCGGTGGGGATGTCAGCCGCCGCCGATGACCCCGTCCACGCCGCTGCACGGGTTTCGGTAGTCTCCACCATCGGCTACGGGGCTTTCCTTTGCGGGCCGCCACTGTTGGGCCTGTTGGCCGAACACTTCGGCATCCTGCACTCTTTGTTGGCGCCCTTGGTGCTCCTGGTGGTCAGTTTCTTCCTGGCCCCGCTCTCCGGGCAGCAGAAGGCCAAGTCCGTCCAGCCCAACGAAGCCCGTTAGGCTTAATGGGTGACCCAAACACTGCTTTCCGAACTGACCACTGCCGCCGTCGGCGGCCCCGCGGGCAACTACGTTGAGGCCCGTACTGAGGCAGAGATCATCGATGCCGTCCGTTCGGCTGACGCTGCGGGCCAGAAACTCCTGATTATCGGAGGCGGGTCCAACCTTCTGATCTCGGACGAAGGCTACCCGGGGACTGTGCTGAAGATCGCCTCCCAGGGCTTCACCGTGAACTCCGAGGACAGCTGTGGCGGTGTGTCGGTGGTGGTACAGGCCGGACACAATTGGGATGCGCTGGTGGAACACTCCGTCCTGCACGCTTGGTCCGGGCTGGAAGCGCTCTCCGGGATCCCCGGTGCCACAGGAGCTACGCCCGTGCAAAATGTGGGCGCCTACGGCTCAGACGTTTCACAAACAATCGCCGCCGTGCGGACCTGGGATCGTGAACGCAACGCAGTTCAGACCTTTACCAATTCCGAGCTCAAATTCGGGTACCGCGACTCCATCCTGAAACAGACCACGGTTGAGGGCTCGCCCCGGTACGTGGTGCTGACAGTGGAGTTTCAGTTGCCGCTGGGACGGATGAGCGCCCCCATCCGTTACGCCGAGTTGGCCCGGGTGCTGGGCGTGGAGGCAGGCAAGCGCGCCTACTCCAACGATGTCCGGAGGGAAGTCCTCCGGCTCCGCGCTTCCAAGGGCATGGTCCTGGATGCAAAAGACCGGGACACGTACTCCACAGGTTCCTTCTTCACCAACCCGATCGTGGAGGCAGAACGCGCTGCAGAGTTGCCGGAGAACGCGCCCAAGTATCCCGCGGGCGACGACGGACTCATCAAGCTTTCCGCTGCCTGGTTGATCGACCACGCCGGGTTCGGCAAGGGCTTTGGGCTGGAGGAATCGAGTGTCTCAGGCGGCAGGGCATCCCTGTCCACCAAACACACCCTCGCCATCACGAACCGGGGGACAGCATCGGCCGCGGATATGGTGGCCATCGCGCGCGAGGTGAGGGCCGGCGTCGTCGAACGTTTTGGCATTGAACTGCACCCGGAACCGCTGCTGATCGGCCTTTCGTTCTAAGGCACGTACAGCTCGCGAGGGGTGAGCTCTCGGGGGTATCCGGAGGGTCTCCTCAGCGTAGCGCCGGGACGGAAACCTAGCGTGTTCGCCGCTCGGCAATCGGCAGGATCTTGTTGAGCAACAGGAATGTCAGCCCACAACTGACCGAGCCCAGCAGGAAGATCTGGCTGAACGCGATACTCTGCGGCGATGGCCCGCTGGGCATGTACAGGCTTGCAGCGGCGAAGCCCACCAAGCCCAGGAGCATGACGATGGCTCCAACGAGGAAGCTGCGGACCTGTGCTGCGGCCGCCGGGTAGAACCAGGGTTCAGGAGCGTCGTCGTTGCGGTCGGAAACGGGCTGGCTTGCCGCGGCGGTTCCGATGAGGAGCGCGGCGGCGGCGGTTGCTACGAGGCTGGCTGTCTGGATGGCCCGCATTGACGGGGAGAGGCTGACGCCTGTTCCCACGGCAACGATCAGCCCGGCGCCAAGTCCCACCAGAGTGCAGAACCAGCCGGCGGTAGCCAACCACCGGCTCATCGGCCGCACAAACGGGGCAAGATCTCCAAAAAGCATGAATCCATCCTAGGATCCGCTGCTGGGTGAGGGCTGGGAGGCGCGGCAAGGTTCCCTGTGCATGCCGGCCCTTTTAGGATGAAGCATGCCTGCAGCCCCAAAGAATCCCAGTCCGCGCGTCATGGGCCGTTTGCGGCTCGCAAGCCAAGGCCTGTTGGCTGGGGGCTTTCCCTCGGTTGCTGATGCGGTTCGTTGGATGACGGCCATGCAGGCCCAGGACCTTGGCCACGCGCTGTGGGCCGTGGGGCAGCGCGTGCCCGGCACCCGGGCCTCGGACGTCAGGGCTGCCCTCGACGCCGGGACCGTGGTCCGTTCCTGGCCCATGCGCGGGACGTTGCACCTCCTGGCCCCCGAGGATCTCCGGTGGATTTTGGGCATCACCAGTGACCGCCTCATGTCCACTGTGGCCGGCCGGCACCGTGAACTCGGCATTACCCAGGACGACATCAGCCATTGCCGGGACATCGCGGTTAAAACCACGGAGGTGCTGAAGGCAACGGAGGGCGCACACGGCGCAACCCGGGAGCAGCTGTTCCACGCGTTTGAGGAAGCCGGCCAGACCACCACAGCACAGCGCGGGATCCACTTGCTGGGGAGCTTGTGCCAGCGCGCTTGGCTGGTGCAGGGGCCGATGGCGGCATCCAGCGGAAAGGCTGGGGTGCAGCAACTGTTTGTGCCATTTGAGGAGTGGATACCTGAGTCCCGGGACCTTGGCCGTGAGGAGGGCATCGCGGAGCTGCTGTTCCGCTACCTCAGGAGCCACGGCCCGGCCACCATCAAGGATTTTTCGTGGTGGAGCCAAGTGCCGCTCACTGAGGCGCGTGCGGCTCTTACCACCTTGCATGACCGGCTGGTTGAGGTGCCGCTGGACGGCACCAGTTATTGGTTGTCGCCTGAGACGGCGGCAATGCTCGACGACAGCGTCCCCGGCTCACGCTCGTTGCTGGCTCTTCCCGGCTTCGATGAGTACCTGCTCGGTTACCAGGATCGGAGCCTGGTACTCGCGCCCGAGTACGCCGAACGGGTAGTGCCGGGCAAGAACGGGGTTTTCAAGCGCATCATCGTCTCCGGCGGGGAAGTGGTGGGAACGTGGGCCAGAACCGTGAGCGGGAAGTCTGTAGGCGTGGTGCCGGAGCCGTTCGCGGGGGAGTTGGGGACAGCCGCTGGCCGTTCCTTCGAGGCTCAGGGGAGGGCGTACCTGAAGTTCATGGCCGGCTGAAGGATGTTGGCCGATCCAGCCGGCTGAACACACCCTACGACGCGGAAAACCCGCTGTTCCTTTGCTGGGCAGCAGCGGAACAGCGGGTCGTCAACAAACCGGTGCGTGAAGCCTAGAGCTTGCCCGTCACGATGTTGAGCATGCGGCGCAGCGGCTCGGCTGCACCCCATAGGAGCTGGTCGCCCACGGTGAAGGCGCTGATGTATTCCGGACCCATTTCAAGCTTCCGGATACGGCCCACGGGAATGTCCAGCGTGCCGGATGCTGCCACGGGGGTCAGGTCCGCCATGGAGGCTTCCTTGGTGTTGGGAACAACCTTGGCCCACTCGTTGTCCTTGGCCAGGAGGTTCTCGATTTCGGTTACGGACAGGTCTTCGCGCAGCTTGAGCGTGAGGGCCTGGGAGTGTGAACGCATGGCGCCGATGCGGATGCACAGACCGTCCATGGCGATGTGGTCCTTGCCGGCGGTGCCGTTTCCGGTGCCGAGGATCTTGTTGGTCTCTACTCCGGCTTTCCATTCTTCCTTGGACTGGCCGTTGCCGAGGTCGGCATCGATCCAGGGAATCAGGGACCCTGCCAGCGGTACGCCGAACTGGGTGGCGTCAACGCCGGTGCGCTGTGCGGCGAGGACCTTGTGGTCGATTTCGAGAATGGCCGACGCAGGATCATCCAGTTCGCTGCGGACCTCATTATTGAGGGTGCCGAACTGGTTGAGGAGTTCACGCATGTGGCGTGCACCGCCTCCGGAGGCGGCCTGGTAGGTCATGGAGGTGCCCCACTCCACCAGGTTGTTCTTGAACAGGCCTCCGAGGCCCATAAGCATGCAGGAAACCGTGCAGTTGCCGCCGATGAAGTCCTTCACGCCCCCGGACAGGCCGGCGTCGATGACGTCACGGTTGATGGGGTCCAGCACGATGATGGAATCGTCATTCATGCGCAAGGTGGAAGCGGCGTCGATCCAGAGGCCGTCCCAGCCACGGCTGCGGAGTTCGCCGTGGACCTGCTTGGTGTAGTCGCCGCCCTGGGCGGTGACAATAATCGGCAGCTTGGCAAGCGTCTCAATATCGAACGCATCCTCGAGCTTGCCGGCCCCATCAGCGAAGGACGGGGCGGCACCTCCTGCGTTCGAGGTGGAGAAAAATACCGGGTTGATGTTGGCGAAGTCGTTCTCGTCCTGCATGCGCTGCATCAGGACGGAGCCGACCATGCCACGCCAACCGACCAGTCCAACGGACGGATTAGCTGCTGTAGTCATTCACCCAGTCTAAACTTTCGGGGCGCAGAGCCGCTGTTGGTTACGTCACCACCGGAACGTACGACGACGCCGTTCGCCACAGCGGCCCACACGCCGACCGAGCGGGCTTAGCTGCCGGCGTCGGGCTCCCGCAGCAGCACGGCCTTGCGCTTGCGCAGGGCGAAGAAGGCACCAAAAGTGAATACCTGCGTGACAACGATCAGCACAATGATTCCGGCAATCCGGTTGCCGCCCAGGATCATGGTCAATCCCACGATGGCGGAAATCAGGGCGAAGAGTGGCAGGAGCATGTAGCCCAGCACGAAGAGGGTTTCAGGTTTCTTCAGTATTGCCTGCATATCCTGGGCTCCTAGCTTTCGGTCCGGCGCCACGTGGTGAACCGGTAGTTTGTGCCGTTGTTGGCGGTGAGCCAGCCCTCGGGTGGCGCCACGGTGTCGAAGGTCCAGTCGGGGCCAAGCTCTGGAGCGTAGGTGTCGCCCTCCAGATCCGCATCGATGATGGTGATGACCGCCAGATTGGCGATGCCCATGGACTGCTCAAAGATCTCGCCGCCGCCAATGATCCACACTTTTTGGCCGCCTGGAGCGAATTGCGATTCCAGCAGGGCGGCGTCAAGGGATGAAACCACGACGGCGCCCTCGGCTTCGGGCGTTGAAGCCCACTCGGCGTTACGGGTCACCACGATGTTGGTGCGGCCCGGGAGCGGGCGGTACTTTTCCGGGAACGACAACCAGGTCTTGCGGCCCATGATGACGGGGTGGCCCGAGGTGAGTTTGCTGAAGTGCTTCAGGTCTTCAGGCAAGTGCCATGGCATGGAGCCGTCCTTGCCGATCACGCCGGACTTGGTCTGGGCCCATACCAGGCCGATACCCGTCATGCGGGCCGCGGTTTCCTGGGTGAAGACGACGCCGGGCAGCGGGGAAGGAGTCTCGGAAGAAGGGGTGCTCATACCGCGATCGGCGCCTTGATAGTGGGGTGGTGGCGGTAGTCCACAACCTCGAAGTCGTCCAGGGTGTAGTCGAAGATCGAGTCCGGCTTCCGGAGGATCTTGAGCTGCGGGTATTCGAAGGGCTCACGGCTGAGCTGCTCGGCAACCTGGTCCACGTGGTTGTCGTAGACGTGGACGTCACCGCCGGTCCAGACGAATTCGCCCGGTTCGAGGTCCAGTTGCTGCGCCACCATCCGGGTCAGCAGCGCGTAGGAGGCAATGTTGAACGGCACTCCCAGGAATGTGTCCGCTGAGCGTTGGTACAGCTGGCAGGACAGTTTGCCGTCCGCCACGTAGAACTGGAAGAACGCGTGGCAGGGTGGCAGGGCCATGTCCTTGAGCTCGGAAACGTTCCACGCGGACACGATGTGCCGGCGGGAGTCCGGGTTGGCGGCAAGGTTGGTCATGAGCTCGGACATCTGGTCAATGTGCCCGCCGTCGGGGGTTGGCCAGCTGCGCCACTGCACCCCGTACACCGGGCCGAGTTCGCCATCAGCGTCAGCCCACTCATCCCAGATGGAGACGCCTTGGTCCTGCATCCACTTCACGTTCGAGTCACCGCGCAGGAACCAGAGAAGTTCCACGGCAACGGACTTGAAGTGGACCCGCTTGGTGGTGATGAGCGGGAAGCTCCCGGCGAGATCGAACCTCAGTTGACGGCCAAAAACGCTGCGCGTTCCGGTTCCGGTGCGGTCCGACTTGTGCGTGCCGTTCGCCATGACGTCACGCAGAAGGTCTTCATAAGGGGTGGGGATGCTCACGAGTCCAGCTTACTTGCCAGCCGGCCTCTCACCAGATCTATGAGAGTGTCGTCACGAATGCCTGCGTCGCGAGCCGTCCGGATCAAACCGTCGACGGCGGCCATCACCGCAGCGTCAGCCCGGACCGTGCCGTGGGGCGCCGGTGGCGGGCCGACAACGACAGTCCCGTTGCGCCGTCGTGATTCAATCAGTCCGGCCTGCTCAAGCTCCTTATAGGCGCGCGCCACGGTGCCCACCGCGATGCCGAGGTCGGAGGCCAGGCTGCGGACTGTGGGCAAGCGACTCCCGGGCTCCAGGACTCCCACTGCGATCAGGGAGCTGAGTTGCCGGCGGATCTGCTCGTACGGAGGAACAGGATCCGAAAGGTCCACCGTGATCCCTGCGGTCATTGTGCGTGTTCTCCCTGTTTTGCGACCCGTCCCCGTGGAATGGTGCGGAACAGGCTCCGCACTGGTGTCACTGAGACAAGGACCGCGATGACGGCCAGCGCTATGCCAATGATGGGAAGTGGGCTGGGGCCGATCGGATCCGGGCTTGCAGCGGAGGGGAATACTTCATACCAAAGGTTGCCGGTACCGATCAGCAGCGCGGACGCTTGCCCCAGGCAGTACGCGGCCAGCGTCCTCACTATTCGATACATGCTGATGGCCCTCAACGCCGCGTCCAGTCCAGCGCCGCTTTCGCCCTCCGGGATGCCACGACGGCGGCGGACGGCAAGGATGGCCGCGGCGCCGGCCAGCGCCACCAGTATGGTGACGAGAACGGCGGCAGGCCAGGTCTTGGGGCCAAACGGGCCCACTTCACCGGCCACGGCGAATGCGATCGCCACACCCAGTACCAGGGCGCTGCCAATGGCAAACGTGAGCAGACCCCGGGAGACGGGTTGCCGCGGCCAGTGGTTTGGAGCGTCGGATGTTCCGTAGTTCCGGGCGGTCAGGAGATCGCCTGCTGTGATGGCTGCCAGGAGGAGTACGGCCACTGTTCCCGTCAGCAAAGGAAATGCCCACGGTGCAGCTGTTTGCGCAGGAAACAGGATCACTGCGTAGCCGGCCACCAGAGCAAGCCCGCCCACGACCCCCAGTACCGCACCGATGGAGATGCTGAGCCGGGCTGCCCGGTGGGTACGGGGATCAGCGCGAAGCGTAGCGGCACTGGTGCTCTTGGCCGCCTTGAGCAGCGACGGCAGTTCAGGAACCCGCCACCACCACATCATCAGGAGCACCACCATGTTGAACAGGCCAAGGGCGTTGAACCAGGACGACTGCCATATGGCGCCGGGGGCTGGTTGGGCCGCAAAGTTTCCAGCGATGGCTGCCAGCCCTGCGGCGATGGTCGCGACCGTCCTGAGCAAGCGGTTGGTGGCGATGATGCGGAGGACCCGGTTATCGTCGCTGTCGAGTGTTTCCAGCTGACGGCGGCGGGCGATGAGGAGGAGTATCAGCCACGTTCCGACGGCAAGAAGCAACAGCGCCCCGCCCAGCCAGATGGCCAGTTCCGCACCGGGGATCCTGCCTTCTTGTCCCTGCCCTATGTAGCCGTTGGGCGGTGTCTGGTCCGGGGGACTGGAAAGGTCCGGGGGAGTCGGGAGCACCGGGATGTGCTCAGGCAGCGCAGCCACCCAGGCGATGACCACGGCTGCGTAGGCGAAGATCGAGGCGGTGGTCCACGCGAGTTTGCGGGGGAGGAAGTCCCTGATCCTGCGGACGGTCAGTTCTGCGTACCTTCTGGGTGCCTTGGGCGCGGGGTAGCTCAGTTGACCCAACGCATGGACGGCGAGGCAGGCGAGAATGGGCCAGCCGAGTGCGCCGGCGATCTGCTCGGGAGTGGAAGGTGCGCTTGCCCCGACGGGATTGACGCGAAGGATCCCCGCGTTCATGGCTCCTTGCAGGGAACTGGCCATCCACCCGATGATTCCCACCCATAGTCCATGCGAGGCAACGGATTGGGCATCGGGCTTGGACCACACCTGCAGGCGAAGGAAAAGATAAACGATCACGGCGCCGACTGCAGGCCCAAGGAAAAGTAAAGGCGGCAGGTTTACATACACGGACAAGACCCCCATGTCTTTTGTATCAATGTACTAAGTATTTGATACAAAAGACATGGGGTCAAGCTCCGGAATCGTGTGGTCCTAGTCGTCGAAAGGCTTGACCTGTTCCACGGAAACAATCTTCCGCTCAGATCCACGCGCCACCTGGCAGACAATCACTTCGCCTGGTGTCAGGTATGGGTCTGATTCCGGCAGGAGGGCTTTCAAGCCGTGCGACATGTGTTGTCCCAGCTGTTTCAAGGCAGTAGGAAGCGCAGGGCGGTGAGTGCAGACGGCGATCGGAACCTGTTTGTCGAACAAGGCCTCCACCGCTGCAGCAGTCTTCTTGGGGGAGCGGTGGTGGCTGTGCTCCGTGAGTGCCTCCACCAGTTTCACCTTGGCCCCGCTGGCTTTGGCATAAGGGGCGATCGTGGCAACACACCGTGCCCAAGGGCTGGTGACCACCCGCTGCGGCTTCCAAACCTCCAGGAGGCGTTGAACGGCAACTGCCTGCCGCTGGCCCGTCGCTGCCAACGGACGGTCGCCCTCAGCCTTGGTCCAGGAGGACCGGGGCTTGGCCTTGGCATGGCGGATCAGCACCAGTGGCCAGGTGTCCAGCTCACCGCGGATGTGCGCTTTTTCGAGGTATTCGAGCGGCTCCGTATCGGTGGGGTTGCTCAGGAATGCGGCCGCCCTGTCAGGGCTGCACCACATGACGCTGTCCACTTCCTTGCCGTCGGGCCTGAGCTGGGCTCCGTTGACCCGGACAGCCCAGTAGCGGACCACCTTCAAACCCGCAGACACATGGTAGTGAATGGCGGGAAGCGGTATGCCCAAGGGAGCCTGGAGGCCAATCTCTTCCCACACTTCACGTGCTGCGCACTCAGGAACTGTTTCGCCGGCGTCGAGCTTTCCTTTAGGCCAGGACCAATCGTCGTACCGAGGCCGGTGGATGAGGAGAACCTCAAGGGCACCCTTGTTGATCCGCCACGGAATGGCACCGGCTGCTACAACAGCCACCGACTCGCCGGGGTGGTCAGTCTGATCCGCCACGGGGGTATCGCTGTTCAAGTGGTTCCTCTACCGCCGTGCCGATGCCCGCTGGCGCGAACGTGAGGCCAGGAGCCAGGATTGCATGTCCAGCAATGGCTTGCCGTCCTGGTCCAAGTGGTGCCTGGTCCAGTGTCCGTGATCGTCCAGGTGCCAGCTGGCAGTCCCGTCATCAACATAGCGACGCAGCAGGTCCATGACGGTAGCTGTGTCTTCCTTGCTGGCCAGCTGCACCAGCGCCTCTACGCGGCGGTCCAGGTTGCGGTGCATCATGTCGGCGGAGCCGATGTACACCACGGGATCGCCACCGTTGCCAAAAGCAAAGACGCGTGAGTGTTCAAGGAAGCGACCCAGGACGGAACGGACCCTGATGTTCTCGCTGAGTCCCGGCACGCCAGGGCGCAGGGAGCAGATGCCGCGCACCACGACGTCAACCTTCACACCGGCCTGTGAGGCCCGGTAGAGGGCATCGATGATGGCTTCGTCCACCATCGAGTTGACCTTGATCTGTACCAATCCGGGCACGCCGGCCTGGGCGTTGCGGATTTCGGTTTCAATCCTGTCCATCAAGCCGGCCCGCACGGACCGCGGCGCAACGAGCAACCTTTTGAACGTGGACTTCGGCGCGTAGCCGGAGAGCTGGTTGAACAGTTTGGACAAGTCCTCGCCCACTTGTTCATTGGCCGTCAGAAGGCCAAGGTCTTCGTAGTAGCGGGCCGTGCGGGGGTGGTAGTTGCCGGTGCCGATGTGGCAGTAGCGGCGGAGGCCGTCCACTTCCTGTCGAACCACCAAGGACAACTTGCAATGGGTTTTCAGGCCCACGATGCCATACACCACGTGAACGCCCGCCTGTTCCAGCTTGCGCGCCCACGATATGTTGGCCTGCTCATCAAAGCGGGCTTTGATTTCAACAAGGGCCAGGACTTGTTTGCCTGCCTCGGCGGCATCGATGAGGGCGTCAACGATGGGGGAGTCACCAGACGTCCGGTAAAGGGTCTGTTTGATGGCCTGCACCTTGGGATCCGCGGCCGCTTGTTCCAGGAAAGCCTGGACCGAGGTGGAGAACGAGTCATAGGGGTGGTGGAGCAGGATGTCCCTGCGGCGCATCGCGGCGAAGACATTGGCGGCCTTCGAGGTCTCGGACTCGTTAAGGTAGCGGGACGTGTGCGGGACATGCTTGGGGTAGTGCAGATCCGCGCGGTCAATGGCGCTGATGGCTGACAGTCCGCGGAGATCCAACGGTGCGGGAACGGAGTAGACCTCGGACTCTTCAACCCCGAGTTCACGGATCAGCAGGGCCTTGATGTTCGGGTTGATGTCCGTGGTGACTTCCAGCCGTACCGGCGGGCCGAAGCGGCGACGCAGCAGTTCCTTCTCCAAGGCCTGCAGGAGGTTCTCGGCGTCGTCCTCTTCAACTTCCAGGTCCTCATTGCGGGTGACACGGAAGGTGTGGTGCTCCAGGACTTCCATGCCGGGGAAAAGCTTATCCAGGTGGACGGCAATGACCTCTTCGAGCGCGATGAACCGGGCTACGCGGCCCGGAATGGCGCCTGCACGCGGTCCGTCCACGGAAATGAGGCGGGGAAGCTGGTCCGGTACCTTGACGCGTGCGAAAAGCTCTTTGTCGCTGATCGGGTTGCTGACGATCACGGCAAGGTTGAGGGAGAGGCCGGAGATGTAGGGGAAGGGGTGCGCTGGGTCCACAGCAAGCGGTGTCAGGATGGGGAAGACCTTCTCCTGGAACATGATGCTGATCCGGTGGCGGGCATCCTCATCCAGTTCATGCCAGTGCATGATGTGGATGTGCTCGTAAGCCAGTGCAGGTCGGATCTGCTCAGCGAAGACCCTTGCGTGACGCTCCTGAAGCCTGTGGGCCTCTTCGCTGATCTGTTCCAGCACCTCAATGGGGCTCAGCCCGGCCGGGGAGGGCACAGCCAGGCCCGTGGCGATACGCCTCTTGAGGCCGGCAACGCGGACCATGAAGAACTCGTCCAGGTTCGAGGCAAAAATCGACAGGAAACTGACACGTTCCAGCAGGAAAAGTTCAGGATCTTCGGCGAGTTCCAGCACACGGGAGTTGAAGGCCAGCCAGCTCAGCTCGCGGTCCAGGAAACGGTCCGGAGAGATGTCGCCTTCCGGCTCCAGGCTCGGTGCGAATTCCGGAATATCGATGCGGTCCTGGGTGGCACGCGAGGCCGGCACTTCCGAAGATCCGAAGCGTGGGGGCAAGGTTGCACCCTTCGAGGTGGATCCGGCGGTGCCGACGGGGTCCGGCTGCATGGGGTTCTCCTAAGCTCAGGACGGGGTTTCCTCCCACATTACAAGCAATTGGGCTGCCCGAATCATAGATGTCACCGGCATTCCGTCCGGCAATCACGCCGGGTTAATTTTTGGTTAAAGGTCCATACATCACATCGGTGTCCCAGCGAACGAAACCGAGTTTCTGATATAGGGCTACCGCTGCCTGGTTGTCGGCGTCCACGTACAGCATGACTGCATGCAGTCCTTTTTCCTGGAGGTGCTTGATTCCAGCGACCGTCAGGGCCTTGCCCAGCCCCAGCCCTTGCGCCGCTGGAGTAACGCCCACCACATACACCTCGCCGATGGCCGGGTGCGGACCCTGCCGGGGATGGACTTTGGTCCAGTGGAAACCCAGGAGCTCCCCGTCGGTGTTGACGGCCAGGAGGAACCCTGCGGGATCGAACCAGTCCTCAGCCTTCCGGGCTTCGAGGTCCGCCAGGGTCATCGATCCCTGCTCAGGGTGGTGGGAGAACGCAGCGCGGTTGGCTGCCAGCCACGCTTGCTCATCCTGGCCTGGAACGAAGGCGCGGAGGGAGACCCCGTCCGGGAGGCCGGCGTCGGGCAGTGCTGACGCAGAGGACATGAGCCGCATCTTCCACAGCTCACGGACCGGTCCGTATCCGAAACGGGTGGCGAGCTCGGCGGCGGCCTCGTGGTTCCCATGCGACCATGCGCTGAGTCCGTCGAGGCTCCGCTTGTCCTGCAGGGCGCCCAGCAGCCTTCCGGCCACACCCTGGTTGCGATAGCTCGGGTGGACGGCCAGCTCCAGCACGCCGCTTGAGTCGGGCGCCTCAACGACGACGGCGATTCCCGCCAGGTCTTCAGCCGTGGCCGGATCGGAATCTTCGTCGGGTGCGTAAAGGGCCAAGGACAAGACCGAGTGGTCTCCGGAATCGACGCCCCGCAGCATCACCAGCGTCTGCTCCGAAAAAGGCGGGTTCCCGTCGGACTCCCCGGCTGCGGCGGCGAGGGTCTTGACGTCCCTGAGGAGATCGGGGTCCAAGGCGCCGGCGATGATCAGGACGGGCCAGTTTTCCGGGTGCGCGTGACTCATGATGCAAGGCTATACGTCCGGGGCAAGCCCCGTGATTTGAAGTCCCGCTGGAACGGGGGTAGTCTCGTTATCTCGTTCGGCTTTGAGGCACAGTAAGTCAGCTTCTGAAGCCAGCGCAGGGGGGATCCACCAGTGGGGTGGCCTCGATACGTTCGACCCGTATGTCCTCCACCAAGAAGATGAAAGAGGCCGGAATCCGCAGGGATTCCGGCCTCTTTTATGTGTCGTCAGGTTTTGGGGATCGTGCCGGGGCCGCTCAGGCCTCCGAGAGTTCGTCATCCGGGAGT
Source organism: Paenarthrobacter sp. OM7 (assembly GCF_029873575.1). Lineage (NCBI taxonomy): Bacteria > Bacillati > Actinomycetota > Actinomycetes > Micrococcales > Micrococcaceae > Paenarthrobacter > Paenarthrobacter sp. OM7. The sequence goes on along the minus strand of NZ_CP123579.1, from coordinate 3,279,317 downwards.
CGCACCAGCGTGAGCCGGTAGCCCACGTTGCGGACCGTGCTGATCAGGTTCTCGTGATCCACTCCGAGCTTGGCGCGGAGCCGCCGGATGTGGACGTCCACGGTGCGGGTGCCTCCGTAGTAGTCATAGCCCCAGACCTCGGTCAGCAGTTGTTGGCGCGTGAATACCCGTCCCGGGTGCTGCGCCAGGTACTTCAGGAGTTCAAATTCCTTGAACGTCAGGTTCAGGGGCTGGCCGCTGACCCGGGCGGTATAACTCGCTTCGTCAATCACGACGCCGGCAGCACGGATCTCCGTCTGGGTTTCCTCTTCGCCGGGAACCGCCCTTGCCATGGCGAGGCGGATACGGGCTTCCACCTCGGCCGGTCCGGCGGAGTCCAGCACAATGTCATCCACTGCCCAGGCCGAGGAGACGGCAGCCATGCCGCCCTCCGTGAGGATGAGCATGAGCGGAGCGCTGAGCCCGGTGGCCTTCAGCAGTTGGGTCAAGGAGCGGGCCCCCACCAGATCCTTGCGGGCATCAAGGAAAACGATGTCCGTGGGATCGGTTTCAAGCAGGGCCGTGGGTTCTGCCGGGAGAATGTGTACGCGGTGGTTCAGCAACTCCAAGGCAGGCAAAATGTCCACCGATGAGCCGGTGCTGTTCGTCAGGAGCAGGATGTGCGACATAGTTCCTCCAATGGGCTGTACGCGCATCATCGGGCGTCGAAACCGGAGATTCCCGGCCGGTCACAGCGCATTGGCAGCCTCTGCCCGTTGTAACGGGATCAAGGCCAATACAGTGCACCGTTGAAGTCTGAGTATACCCATCAGTGCCCTGCGACACATGGATTCGTGACGGGCGGACACCGGAATTACGACATATTGGGCCGGCATAAGGCAGGATTGTCGAGAGGTCGTAAGGCGCATCGGATTGAGGTCGGCACACAGTGAAGTCTTGGAGCATCGGGGTATTTGGACTCGTGGCGCTCACAGCCATCGTGGCCAGCACCTTCGTTTCCCGGGAAGCCATGGTGGGCGTCGGCATTGCTGCCTCCGCGGCCGTGGGGATTGGCTGGCCGCATTTCCTTGGTGTCCCTGCCAAGAAAACCCTGGCGGCGGTGATCGGGTTGGCCGGTGCGGGATCGGCAGTGACCGCAGCCTACCTTCCGGCTCCTGGATTCCTGGAAGGAACGCCGGCATTCATTGCCGTAGGCGTGATGGCGGTCTTCGTTGTCCAGCTTGTCCGCGGAACGGGGCAGGCGCAGCGCCTGGAATCAACACTCGGATGCTGTGCCGGCGTGCTCTTGAATTGCCTGGGCGCAGGGTGGATTGCCGGCGCACGGTTCAACGGAGTGAAGGAAATGGTCCTGGTGGCCGGCCTGAGCGCGGCAGTGGCCCTGATGGTGGGAATCATCCGGTGGCCTGACCGTATCGTGGCTCCGCTGGGTGTCGTCATGGCCGGACTCATGGGTCCCCTCGCCGGTCTTGTATTCTCTGATATTGCAGTACTTCCCGCGGCGTTGGTTGGCGTGGTGGTTGGCTCCGTCCTCGTGTCCTTCCGGCGGATGACTACCCTTCGGCGCGGCCGCCTGAACATTCCGGCAGCCGTGGGAATGGGAGTTGCCCCCGTCTGGGCGGTGGGGGCCTTGGTGTACTTCATAGACAAACTACTCATCTACTAACGGTTAGGATGGCATCATGTCTGTACTCGCATTTGAAATCTTCTTCCTCGTCCTCCTTGGCCTGGCCAGCGTTGCCATGGCATGGTTCGCAGGTTTTGTCGTTTACCGCCTTTTCAAGGGCCAGAAGTAAACTTTCCGGTCCTGCTCTCCAACAGAGGTAGTCGTTGTGCCTATTGAGATCCCTACTGATCTGACGCCTGAACTCGTCCCCCTTTCCTGGCTCATTGGTGAGTGGGAAGGACGCGGCCGGCTCGGCAGCGGTGACGAGGATTCCGAGCATTTCGTCCAGCACGTTTCCTTCACCCATAATGGCTTGCCCTACCTGCAGTACAGGGCCGAGACCTGGCTCAGTGACGATGACGGCGCAAAGTTGCGTCCGTTGACTGTCGAAACCGGGTTCTGGGCCTTGGAGCGGAAGCTCCAGGAAGGCGACGGCGGACCCGGCCTGATTCCTGCGGACATCGTCCCGGTTCTCAAGACCGCCGACGATGTGGAAGAGCGCCGCAACAAAGACGGTGGCTTCGACATCTCAGTGTCGATTGCGCACCCCGGTGGCATCACCGAGCTTTACTACGGTCAGATCAAGGGACCCCAGATCCAGCTGAGCACCGACATGGTGATGCGTGGGAGCCACTCCAAGGAATACACCGCAGCCACCCGGATCTTCGGCCTGGTGGACGGGAACCTCCTGTGGCGGTGGGATGTTGCTGCCAGCGGCAAAGCACTCGAAGCCCACGCCTCGGCATTTCTGCACAAGGTGTCCTGACCCGGGGCTTCACCGGACGTTCCAGCAAGCAGCCAGCAGAAGGAGCAGAAAGTGAACACCCACCTCAAGCCCGAAGGCTACGAGGGCCTCAAGGCCGTCTTCTTCAATGGCACGCTGAAGCCTTCACCGCAACCCAGCAACACTGACGGGCTGATCAAGATCAGCCGGGACATCATGGAGAAGCAGGGTGTCACTACCAAGCTTGTCCGGACCGTTGACCATGACATTGCCAGCGGTGTCTATCCCGATATGCGCCAGCATGGCTGGACAACGGACGAGTGGCCCGGGATCTACCCTGATGTCCGCGAGGCCGACATCGTGGTAGTGGCCGGCCCCATCTGGTTGGGTGACAATTCCTCCCAAACCAAGAAACTCATCGAGCGGCTGTATGCCCACTCCGGCGAGCTGAACAGCAACGGCCAATGGGCGTTTTATCCCAAGGTGGGCGGTTGCCTCATCACGGGCAACGAGGACGGCATCAAGCACTGTTCCATGAATGTGCTGTACAGCCTCCAGCACATCGGCTTCACCATCCCACCCCAGGCGGACGCCGGATGGATCGGTCCCGTGGGTCCCGGTCCCAGCTATCTGGACGAAGGATCGGGTGGTCCTGAGAGTGATTTTACTAACAGGAACACCACATTCATGACCTGGAACCTGCTCCACATGGCCAAAATCCTCAGGGATGCCGGGGGTATCCCGGCTTACGGCAACCTGCCGGAGGAATGGAAAGCGGGTACCCGGTTCGACTTCGAAAATCCTGAATACCGCTGACCTGAAATATCGCCACCCCCGGAATACTGCTGAGCTGCAAGGACTTCTACTACATATGACTTACACGAGCCCTCTGTTGTCGCGCCCTGGCGCCGTCGAGGACACCGGCCTGGACGCCGGCGTCGCTGCCCACTATGGCGAGCCGCTGCGTGAGCAGCGTGCCTTGGCAGCCGGCACCGCCGTCGTCGATCTTTCGCACCGGGGTGTGGTGACCGTGTCCGGACCGGACCGGCTCAGCTGGCTCAATACGCTGTCCTCGCAGCAGCTCACCAACCTCCAGCCTGGCGTCGCCAGCGAACTGCTGCTGCTCAGCGTCCAGGGCCGCATCGAGTTTGATGCCAGGGTTATCGACGACGGCGAGACCACTTGGCTGATCGTGGAGGCCGCAGAGGCTGCACCTCTGGCCGAGTGGCTGAACAAGATGAAGTTCATGCTTCGGGTGGAGATTGAGGACGCTTCGGAGCAGTGGGCAGTTCTTGGCGCCACCAAGCCCGTGGAGCAGTTCTCGTCCCGCCTGGTGTGGGAAGATCCCTGGCCGCATGTCAGCCCGGGCGGCTATGCGTACAGCATTGTCCCGGAGGAGTCGCACCCTGGGCTCGAGCGGCCGTGGTTCGAATACCTCGTCCCTGCGGCGGAGCTTGAGCAGACGGTTGAGGGCCTTCCCCTGGCTGGAGCGATGGCAGCGGACGCCCTGCGGGTCGCGGCATGGAGGCCGCGCCTGGGTGCCGAGACCGACGAAAAGACGATTCCCCACGAACTGGATCTCCTGAGGACCTCGGTCCATCTGAACAAGGGCTGCTACAAGGGGCAGGAGACCATCGCCCGCGTCCACAACCTGGGCCATCCGCCGCGCCGCCTCGTGTTCCTGCAGTTGGACGGTTCGCAGCACACGTTGCCGGCTGTGGGAAGTGTTGTATTTGCCGGGGAGCGCAAGGTGGGTACTCTGACATCGGTGGCGCAGCACTTCGAAATGGGACCCGTGGCTTTGGCCGTGATCAAGCGTTCCGTTTCGGCGGAGGAGTCCCTGACGGTGATGGATGGCGAGGAGCCGTACATCGCCGCCCAGGAAGTGATCGTCGCCCCCGACGCCGGCCAGGTTGTCGGGCGCCAGACCGGATTCCTGAAGGGACCCCACCGATGAGCCAGCCCACAGGCCCTGCCGGCCACGACGCAGGTGTCGACGACGAAACGTTGGCCCTTGCCCATGCATTGTTTGATGCTGCCCGTGAAGGCGACACCGACGTGCTTCGGAGCTACTTGAATGCGGGCGCTCCCGCAACCCTGACCAACGCTGCCGGTGACTCGCTGCTGATGCTTGCGGCCTACCACGGGCACGAGGAAGCCGCGCAGGTGATCCTCCATCACGGCGCGGACGTCAACGCCGCCAACGACCGCGGCCAGACGCCCCTTGCCGGGGCGGTGTTCAAGGGCTACACGGCCGTCGCCCGGGCGCTGTTGGATGCAGGAGCAGACCCCGACGCCGGAACCCCCTCCGCGCGTGATGCTGCAACCATGTTTGCGCGGACGGAGATCCAGGCCCTCCTGGGCTGAGTCCTCAAGCACTCAAGCCCGACCGCCCACAGCGGTCGGGCTTATTTGCGCCCCTATATTCCACGTGGAATAGTTGTGGTGGAATATTACTTGCGGAAAGAGGTTTGGCATGCCCAAAGCTGCTGAGCTGACCCCCTTGGGTGTCGCGTCTCTGGCGCTCCTGGCGGAACAACCTATGCATCCCTACGAGATGTATCAAGTGCTGATGGCGCGGCACGAGGACCGCCTGGTCAAGGTCAGGCCAGGGACGCTTTATCACGCCGTTGGCCGTCTGGAGGAAAGCGGGCTGGTCGAGGCAACAGGCACGGAACGGGAGGGCAACCGTCCTGAGCGGACCACGTACCGGATCACTGACGCCGGACACGGCGCCCTCGAAGCCCGTCTCCAAGCCATGCTGTCAACGCCGGTCAACGAGTACCCACTCTTTCCGCATGCCATCGCCGAAGCGCATCACCTCCCGTCCAGCACGGTGGTGGAGCTGCTGGAAGAACGGGTGGTAGCACTCACTGCCGATCTCGACTTCCTGGTCCGGGCGGAGGCCACGGTGACGGCCAAGGGACTTGCCCGCAAGTACTGGATTGACATCACGTATCAACAAGCAATGCGCCGAACGGAGATCGCGTGGATCCGCGGCCTCCTCGAGGAGTTGGGCAACGGGCACCTGCCCTGGGACGAACCCCTGCCGGCTCCATCAGACACTTCACACAAGCCAAAGGAATCCCTTGGAAAACGTAGCTAAGCCGTGGCCCGCGCTGTGGTCACTCGTGGTGGGCTTCTTCATGATCCTCATCGACACCACCATCGTGTCGGTCGCGAATCCGCGGATCATGGAGGGCCTCAACACGGACATCAATGCCGTCATCTGGGTCACCAGCGCCTATCTGCTGGCGTACGCAGTGCCCCTGCTCATCACCGGGAGGCTGGGGGACCGGTTCGGACCGAAGAACCTTTACCTGATCGGCTTGGTCGTCTTCACCCTTGCGTCGTTGTGGTGCGGTCTCTCCGGTGACGTCACCATGTTGATCGCCGCCCGTGTCCTCCAAGGCCTGGGTGCAGCCATGATGACGCCCCAGACCATGGCCGTCATCACCCGAATCTTCCCGCCGGACCGCCGCGGTGCGGCCATGGGGCTGTGGGGAGCTACCGCCGGCATGGCCGTGCTGGTTGGCCCTATTCTTGGCGGCGTGCTGGTGGACAGCCTGGGTTGGGAATGGATCTTCTTCGTCAACGTCCCCATTGGGATCGTGGCCTTCATCCTGGTGATGCGTTTCGTACCGAAACTGACCACCCACACGCACTCGTTCGACGTTCTCGGCGTGGTGCTGTCCGCCGTCGGCATGTTCCTGCTGGTCTTTGGCATCCAGGAAGGCCAGACCTACAAGTGGGGAACGGTCACCGGATTCGTCACCGTTTGGGGGCTGATCATCACCGGGCTGGTGGTCCTGGTTCTCTTTGTGCTCTGGCAATGGCTCCTTGAACGCCGGGGCGGGGAACCGCTGCTGCCACTTGGCCTGTTCAAGGACCGCAACTTCTCCCTGGGCAACACCACCATCATGGCCGTCGGTTTCACGGTGACGGCGTTCCCGCTGCCCACCATCTTCTACTACCAGACGGTCCGCGGATTGACGCCCACCCAGTCGGCGCTGCTCATGATCCCCATGGCCGTTATTTCCGGTGCCCTGGCACCGTTCGTAGGCAAGCTCATTGACCGGGCGAATCCTCGATACTTTGCCTCGTTTGGCCTGCTCTGCATGGCAGGAGCCCTCTTCTGGACCGCTGCCCTGCTGGGACCGGACACTCCCATCTGGATGTTCCTGTTGCCCAGCGCGCTGCAAGGTGTTGCCAACGCCTTCATCTGGGGACCGGTGTCCAACGCCACCACCCGCAACCTGGAACCGCGGCAGGCCGGTGCAGGCTCCGGTGTCTTCAACACCACCCGCCAAATCGGTGCTGTCCTGGGTTCAGCGGCCATCGCTGCCCTGATCCAGTCGCGGCTCTCCGCGGAATTGCCCGCAGCCCCGGCCGGTGCTCCCGTGGGCGAAGCGTCCATGGGCGGCGTACTGCCGGACGCCCTTCATGCAGGATTCTCGACGGCGATGAGCCAGTCCATCCTGCTGCCCGCCTGCGCGATCCTGCTGGGCGCGGTGGTGGCGCTGTTCTTTGGGAAGCCGAAGTCAGTAAAGGGTTGGGGCGGCAGGTCCGCATCCGCGCCGGAAACTGCCAAGGCTGATCTCAACACCTAGGGTCTTGTCCACCTGATGCCCTGAAGAAGACTCCTCAAGGGCATCAGGTGGACAAAATCTGGGGGAATCAGCCGAGCAGCACGCTCGCGTGGAGCCCGCCCGTGGCAAAGCCTAGGCTGCGGGCCATCGCGAGCGCTCCGGTGTTGCTGACATCGGCTTTCCACTGGAGGGTCAGCCCGGACGCCAATGCTTCGTGGGCTGCAATGGACGCCGCCAGGGTTCCCAAGCCGCGGCGACGCCACGGAGGCGCCACCAGAACGCCCATGTTGGCCAGGATGCCTTCCCATTCGGAGTAGGCACCGCAGGCCACGGGGGTGGGCGGTGCCTCGTCAGGGTGCATGATGGTGAACCGGTGTTCCAGGCCCTGCAGCCCCACCTCATTGACATCGTCCGGAGGGCACTGCCCTTCAAGGCTGATGGCCTCCGGGTTGCCCCGGGAGACTGTGAGGTCGTCGGAAGGTTGCTGCAGCGGCAAATCGTCAGCGAAGAACAGGGCCGTTGATCCCAGCCCGTGCCCTCCATGGGACCGGGTCAGGGTCAGCAGGGTCACGTGTTGGGCGAGCTCTGTATCAGGAAGTCCGACGGCGGCGTCCAAGGCCCACTGCGGCCCCACCATTGCGGAAACTCCGAAGAGCCTGAGGAAGACCACTGCCCGGGCTGATTCGTCCACGCGGGTGATGCGGTGTGCGGGGTCGCCGGGGTCCGTTGTCGAGTTGGTGAGCCGGGCTGCGGCGGTGGCGAAAGCGTCGTCGTCGAGCCCCAAATGGCGAGCCCACGCCAGCTGGATAATGGCAGCGGACGTGGGCTCAAGAGTCATGGATTCAGCCTAGCCGACTAGCCGAAAAGCACAGACGCTTCGTCGTAGCGGTGCTGCGGTACGGTCTTGAGCTTGCCCAGGGCTTCCTCGAAGCCTACGTGGGAGATGTCCGTTCCCTTGAGGGCCACCATGGTGCCCCATCGTCCGTCCACTACGGAGTCGATGGCGGCCATGCCCAGGCGGGTTGCCAGAACGCGGTCGTAGGCGGTGGGGACGCCACCGCGCTGAATGTGGCCGAGGATAGTGGCGCGGGTTTCAATGCCCGTGCGGGCCTCGATCTCGGGGGCCAGCTGGTCCGCGATGCCGCCGAGGCGGGGACGGCCAAAGGTGTCCAGCCCGCGCTCGGAGTGGGGGGACTCCATATGTTCCGGAACGAAGCCTTCGGCAACCACTACCAGGGGCGCGCGGCCACGATCGTGGGCTTCCTGAACCCACTCAGTGATCTCCTCGATGCTGACCTTCTGCTCGGGGATCAGGATGGCATGGGCGCCGGCGGCCATGCCGGCGTGCAGGGCGATCCAGCCGACATGGCGGCCCATGACTTCGGCGATCATGCACCGGTGGTGGGACTCCCCGGTGGTCCGGAGGCGATCAATGGCCTCCGTGGCGATCTGGACTGCGGTATCGAAGCCGAAGGTGTAGTCGGTGGCATCGAGGTCGTTGTCCACGGTCTTGGGGACGCCGACGATTTTCAGACCTGCATCGGTGAGGCGCTTGGCCGCTGCCAGGGTTCCCTCGCCGCCGATGGCGATGATCGCGTCAATGCCCAGGCGTTCCATGTGGGCTTTGATGACCTCCGGGCCACCGCCGTTTTCGAACGGGTTGGTGCGGGATGTGCCCAGGATGGTGCCACCCTGCTTGGCGATACCGCGGACCATGGTGCGGGGGATGTCAATGACATCACCTTCCACCACACCACGCCAGCCGTCACGGAAGCCTACAAATTCCTGGCCGTGGATGGCGATGCCCTTGAGGACGGCTCCCCGGATCACTGCGTTGAGGCCGGGGCAGTCGCCACCGCTGGTCAGAATGCCAATTTTCATGTTTGCTCACTCATGGCTTGGAGGAATACGTGCAGAGCGCCACGCTGAGCTCCCCATGATTGTAGACGCGCATGTGGGGTGGGACACAAACGGTTACTTTTGAACCCGGCCGTGCGGTATTGGAAACGTGTCTGAAAACAAAGGAAGCGCCCCGCCTGGTGGCGGGACGCTTCGTGTGCTTTGTGACCGGGACTTACCGGGAACGCTGGCTGATGAACGATTCGAGGGCGATCTTGTTGTTCTGGTCCGGCAGGATCAGCCAGCCAAGGATATAGATCACGAACGCGGGTCCCGGCAGCAGGCAGAAGAGCAGGAATGCCACCCGGACGTATGCCACGTCCACCCTGAGCTTGGCCGCGATTCCTCCGCAGATCCCGCCCAGCCAGCGTTGCGGTCCACGCTTCAGGCCGAAGCCCCTGACGATGCTGAAGAACTTGTCCATGGCTACAGACTTCCCTGTTGTAGTTGCTTTGTCACTTCGTAGTGGTCACTTTTTTGGAACCTTTGCGGGCGGAGAGGAGTCCTCCCACTACCAAGGCCGCTCCTGCACCGATCATCAGGCCTATCAGGACGTACGTGCCGTTCAGTGTGACCCAACCGAGCGTTGAGATGACGATCAAGGCCGCCAGGGCTATCACGATCAACCCCCACACCACGGTGCCGATCCGGGCTTGCCGGGGCTCGTCGTCGTCCGCGTGCTCCACCTGGAAGCTGCGCTCCAGCGGTGGCGTCAGCGGGATTTCCTGGAGCCGTGGCTTGGGCAGGGCCTCGGTGGGGTTGGTTTCTTTGGGCAGGGGCACTGTGGGCTGGGCTTCGTTGGCCTTGCCGGGCTCGTTGGTGCTCATGTCAGTTTCCTTCCTGGATGGTCACGTTGCTGAACGTGCCGTCGATTTCCACCACGAGGTTGGCTCCGGGCTTCCCGGTGTTGTACAGGGTCCGCTCGTCCTGGAGCCGGCCGCCGCGGTCCGAGCCGCGTTCGTTGAGGTTGCCGAAGGTCATGTCCGCCCTGACTTCCACAGGCACGTCGTCGGGAATGATGACCGTCACGTTGCTGGCGGTCGCATCAACGGGGATCAGGACTTCGGAGATCAGCGGGGGATTCATGGTGATGTCGGTCAGGTCCACCACCCCTTGGGCGCCGGTGACGTCGATCCCTTGCCGCGCTTGCTCCAGGGATGTGGGTGCCCAGTTCACGTCGTGGAAAGTGAAACGGTCTCCGTCCCTGGGGACCACGTTGAAGATCCCGCCGATGATGAGGGCAGCCACTGCAAGGAAACCAAGGAACCCTGAGGTCCGGCCGCGGAGCCCCGCGACCAGGATGCCCAGGCCCAGGACTGCGGCACCGGTGGCCCACACCACGGCGTTGGCGGAGTTGCCCAACTCAATGACGTTCCCGGCGTCGAGCGCTTTCAACGTACCGCCGGCCAGCAACGCAGCCCCGGCAGAGACTGCCACGATCGCAGCCCCGGGTCCCTTGCGCTTGGGGGCGGCGGGCTGGGGCTGCCAGTCCTGCGGGGGAATGGGGCCCTGCGGCGGACGGGGGCCGGACGGATTGGACGGGCTGTAAGGACCCGACGGCGTGTACGGGCCCGATGGCGGTACGGCGCCGGCGCTGTGACCATGGAGGTTTGTGCCGTGCTGGCCGACGCCGTAGACAGGGACGCCCGTGTTGCCCGCGGTCGAAGTCCCATACGCGGCAGACGGCCCGTAAGCGGTTGACGGCCCGTGGGCCACTGGCGTCCCCGGTGCGGGGGTTCCGTACGCGGAGGTCTTCCCGGGTGCTGCGGAATAGTTCTGCTGACCCATGGGCGGAGTTCCCTTCGAAGCTTTGTTGCGTTGGACCAGGAAGTAGATGAGGTAGAAGATGCCACCCATCCAGAACAGCGTCCAGAACAGGCCAGGCAATCCGTCCCAGCCCCAACCCCAGAATCCCCGGCCCAGGCTCGGGAGTCCGATGATCGTGGTGATCAACGCGCCGGTCATGCCTCCGGACCAGCGGCCGGCAGCAGCTTCCTGGACGTGGATGCGGCCATCGGGCTCCGGCAGGAGGGCCCAGGCAATGCCGTAAAGCAGCACCCCAACGCCGGCGAAGAGCGCCAGGACAATGAAGATGCCCCGCACAATCAGCGGATCGATGCCGAAGCGGTGGGCCACGCCGCTTGCGACGCCGCCAATCCAGCGGTCCGGTCCGCGGCGGATGCCTTGGTTGCGGATCCAGTCGAAGAAGTTCTCCTGGGAAACGGCCGGAGCGGCGCCGGCCGGCGGGTAGTTGCCATTGTCCGGACCAGTTCCCGCGGAAGTGCCGGCGGTGGGTCCTTGCTGTGCGCCGGAGGTGCCGGCAGTGCCTGGCGTTCCGGGTTCCTCTGGATTGATGCTGTTCGCGTTCATACTTCGATCCTGCCGCCCCGCCCGTCCTTCCCTCTACTGGGGGATACCCTGAATGACCCCTGAGGGACCCCCGAACTACGCTGGTTTCCAGTCCGGGTCACCCTTATCCGTGTTTGGATTGGTACATGACTACCGCTGTACAACGCCCCGTGCTGGTTCGCAGCAGCGACCGCATGATTGCCGGCGTCTGCAGTGGGCTGGCAGATCACTTGGGCTGGCCGGTCAAGTTGGTCCGGCTTGGCATGATCCTGGCGTGTTTCGCCGGCGGCGCCGGCGTGGCTTTCTACGCGTGGCTGTGGACCATGGTTCCCACGGCGGATGAGAGCGCCAAGCGCAATGCCCGCCGTCCGGCGTCGCCCATTGCTCCTGCCGTAAGCCTGCCGCCCAGTGGTGGAACCACGCCTGCCGGATTCACACCAGGCGCTGGAAGTCACCAGGCATCGAAAACGTACGACGCCGGATGCCCACCATTGGCGGCCGGCGCACCCCCTGTCCTTGGTTCCGTCCCGGTGGGCGGGCCGTTTCCCGGGGCAGCTGCTGGCCATCCGGTCCCGGGCGGCAGCGACGCCGCGGGCCGTGGTCAGGTTCCCGCTGCTGAACCTGCAGGGTTTGGCAGTCCCACCGCCGCGTGGGACTGGGCGGGCAGCGGCGGTGGGGGCGGCTTGGCATCCTGGTTCTCCTCACGGCGTATCCAATATGGCAAGGAAATCCTTCTCGGCGCGGCCCTGCTCCTGGTGGCCGCCATCCTGATTGCCCGCCAGTTCGGCGTCGACGTTCCCCTGGGGACCCTCATACCGGCTGCGGCCATCCTGGGCGGTGCGGCTATCGCCTGGATGCAGCTCGACGAAACGCGCAGGGCCGGCCTGGTGGACAAGACGAAAGCCGATCAAGCCGGGGGCTGGGTCCGGCTGGCAGCCGGCCTGGCGCTGGTGGTGGCGGGCGTCCTGGTCATGGTGTCCGGCTCGGGATCGTGGGAACAGACCTGGCTGGCGCTGCTGGCGTCCGTGGCCGTCCTGGGTGGGGTTGCCCTGGTTCTGCTGCCCTGGGGACTCAAGTTTTGGAAGGACCTGGAAACCGAACGGGCAGGACGCATCCGGGAGACAGAACGCGCCGAGATTGCCGCCCATCTGCACGATTCCGTGCTGCAGACCTTGGCGCTGATCCAGCGCAGGGCGGGGTCGGAGCAGGACGTCGTACGGCTTGCCAGGGCACAGGAACGCGAACTCCGGGCCTGGCTTTTCAGTGATGCAGCCAAGGAATCGGGGCTCCTGGCCGAGCGCATCAAGGCTGTCGCAGCGGAGGTTGAAGACTCCCAAGGCCATGCGGTAGAAGTGGTGGCGGTGGGCGATACCGACATGACGGAGCGGCACGAGGCCATGGTGCAGGCAGCCCGTGAAGCGATGCTCAACGCCGCGCGGCATGGCGGCGGAGCGGTGTCCGTGTACGTGGAGAGTACTGCGGGCACCACGGAAATCTTCGTCAAGGACCGCGGTCCCGGCTTCGATCCGGAAGCTGTTCCGGACGACAGGCTGGGCGTCAAGGAATCGATCATTGGCCGGATGAAGCGGCACGGTGGCACAGCGACCATCAACAGCAGCAGCGACGGAACGGAAGTCCGGCTGACCCTGCCGTCCGCCAACGGCGACGCGGGCGAACAACGGAACAGTGAAACCCGGAACAGTGAAGCCCGGAACAGTGAAGCCCGGAATGGAGAAGCGAAGCAATGAGCACCACCCCCCAGAATGGTCCAGGACGCACGGTGCGGGTGGTGATCGTGGATGACCACACCATCTTCCGGTCCGGGCTGAAGGCCGATCTCGATGCCCGCATGGACGTCGTGGGAGAAGCCGGAACGGTGGAGCAGGCCATCGCCGTCATTGCCGAAGCCCGCCCCGAGGTGGTGCTCCTGGACGTTCACCTTCCCGGCGGACTGGGCGGTGGCGGCCGTGAGGTCATTGCCGGATCGGCCGCGTTGCTGGGAACCACCAGCTTCCTGGCGCTCAGTGTTTCGGACGCAGCCGAGGACGTGGTCTCCGTCATCCGCGCCGGTGCCCGCGGGTATGTCACCAAGACCATCTCCGGCAGAGAGATTTCCGATGCCGTGATCAGGGTGGCCGATGGCGACGCAGTCTTCTCACCGCGGCTTGCGGGCTTTGTGCTGGATGCGTTCGGTACTGCTCCGGCGGATATCGCAGACGACGAACTGGACAAGCTTTCTGCGCGCGAACTCGAAGTCATGAGGCTCATCGCGCGGGGATACAGCTACAAGGAGGTCGCCAAGGAACTCTTCATTTCCATCAAGACCGTGGAAACCCATGTTTCGGCCGTCCTGAGGAAGCTGCAGCTCTCCAGCCGCCACGAGCTCACCAAGTGGGCGGCCGAGCGCCGCCTCCTGTAACGCTCGTTCACTTCCCGTCGGGTTTTCCCGATCGCTCTCTCAGATCCCGCGCCTTAAACGAAAACGCTCTCCCACCTACCGATGGTGGAAGAGCGTTTGCGTTGGCTGGTTGCTTACTTGGCCTTGCCCAGGAATTCCTGAATGCGGCGGACACCCTCGGCGAGGTCTTCGTCGCCCAAAGCGTAGGACAGGCGGACGTAGCCGGAGGGCCCGAACGCTTCACCCGGAACCACGGCTACCTCAACCTCGTCGAGGATGAGGGTGGCGAGTTCAGCAGAGGTGGAAGGACGGACGGGACCGTTCGAAGTCTCAAATTCCTTACCCAGCAGCCCACGGACGTCCGCGTACACGTAGAAGGCGCCGGTCGGCGTCGGGCATTCAACGCCGTCAATCGCGTTGAGTCCGGCGACGATCGCTTTGCGGCGGCGGTCGAAGGCTACCTTCATTTCGTCGACGGCGGTGAGCGGACCCGTGAGGGCAGCGGCGGCGGCCACCTGCATGATGTTGGAGACGTTGGACGTCGCGTGCGACTGCAGGTTGGTGGCTGCCTTGATGACGTCGGCCGGGCCAATCATCCAGCCAACGCGCCATCCGGTCATGGCATAGGTCTTGGCCACACCGTTGAGGATGACAACTTTGTCGCCCAGTTCCGGAGCGGCAGTGGCGATGGAGGTGAACTCCACACCGTCATAGGTCAGGTGCTCGTAGATTTCGTCCGTGACAACCCACAGGCCCTTGGACGCGGCCCATTTGCCGATCTCCGCAACTTGCTCCGGGCTGTAAACGGCACCGGTGGGGTTGGACGGGGAAACGAACAGCAGGATCTTGGTCCGGTCCGTCACGGCTGCTTCCAGCTGCTCGACGGTCACCAGGTATCCCTGTTCCGGCCCGGCGAAGACCTCAACGGGAACGCCGCCGGCGAGGCGGATGGCTTCCGGGTAGGTGGTCCAGAACGGGGTGGGAATGATGACCTCGTCGCCCGGATCCACCAATGTAGCGAAGGTGTTGTAGACCGCCTGCTTGCCGCCGTTGGTCACCAGTACCTGGGAGGGGTCAACCTGGTAGCCGGAGTCCCGCAGGGTCTTCTCTGCGATGGCCTTCTTCAGCTCAGGGAGGCCGCCGGCGGGGGAGTAGCGGTGGTACTTCGGCTGGCCCGCAGCTTCAATGGCGGCCTGGACAATGTAATCCGGGGTGGGGAAATCGGGTTCCCCGGCACCGAAACCGATCACGGGACGGCCTGCGGCCTTCAGTGCCTTGGCCTTGGCATCAACGGCAAGGGTGGCGGACTCGGCAATGGCGGAGATTCGCTGTGAAATGCGGGCGGTAGTTGTTCCGGCAGACATCTATGTACCGTTCTTCGCAGGCAGCTCGTGGGCTGGATGATGGGATTCGACGTAAACTACCTTATGCTGTTCTGCGGACCTCCCGCGTGCCTGCCGGACTTTGTGACTGATAATGCTGATCACAGGTTTTTAGGGCTGGGGGGACCGGAAACGGGCCGGTTCGACTATCGCGAAATTCTTGCGTAGACTGGTTCACCGGTGTTGAAAAGCACCACAGGCTGAAGTGCGGCCTGAAACATGGATTCGATCCATAGGGTAGTGGCGCAATTGGTAGCGCAGCGGTCTCCAAAACCGCAGGTTGCAGGTTCGAGTCCTGTCTGCCCTGCGCAAGCTGTCCCGGCGGAAACGCCGGGGCAAGCGCAGCAACCATGGCTCTGATCAGAGTCGGGTCAACGACTTTGCAAGGTGAGTGAGGACCAGGTGACCGAAACAGCTGCCAGCAGCTCGAAGGGCCGTCCCGCCAAGAAAGCCGATCGTGGCTTCTTCGCCCGTATTGCTCTCTTCGTCCGCCAGGTCATTGGTGAACTGAAGAAGGTCGTTGCTCCCACCCGCAAGGAACTGATCAATTACACGCTCGTGGTGCTGGTGTTCGTGGCCATCATGATGCTCATCGTCACCCTTCTGGACCTGGCCTTCGGCACGGGAGTCAGCTGGGTCTTCGGTGGGTCAGGTGCTACGGACCGCTAAGCGGATCTGTCCGCAAACTGTGTGAAATTCCTCGGTAATTCAGGAGTTTTGCGGGGTTTGCGGAATTGAGCCATTTAAATAGGCATGTTAGGCAATGAGGAAGCAGGAGACCAAGTGTCTGAGCAGGAGCTCGAGGTAAACGAGACTGAGCTGGAAGAAACTGAGGGCGCTGCAGTTGAGGCTGCGGAAGAGTCCGAGGTTGATTCTGCTGCGCCCGAATCTGCCGACGCCGATGATTCCGAAGAGGACTTCGAAGCTGACGTCGACGCCGAATCTGATGACGCGTCCGGCGATGTTGCAGACGAGGACGACGCTTCGGAAGAGTCCGACGGCGACGACCTGGCAGCCGCCGCTGCTGCAGCTCCGGCCGATCCGGCCGAAGAATTCAAGGGCAAGCTGCGCCGCCAGGAAGGTGACTGGTACGTCATCCACTCCTACGCAGGTTACGAAAACCGCGTGAAGGCAAACCTTGAGACCCGCATCCAGACCCTGGACATGGAAGATTACATCTTCGAAATCCAGGTCCCCATGGAAGAGGTCGTCGAGATCAAGAACGCGCAGCGCAAGGTCATCAACCGCGTTCGCATTCCCGGCTACGTCCTGGTCCGCATGGACCTGACCGACGCCTCCTGGGGCGCCGTTCGCCACACCCCTGGCGTCACCGGCTTCGTGGGCAACGCCCACAACCCCGTGCCGCTGCGCCTTGACGAGGTCTTCTCCATGCTCGCCCCGGTCTTCGAGGAAGAGCAGGCAGAGCAGGGCAAGCCGGTCAACAAGCAGAACCAGGCTCCCGTGGCCGTCGACTTCGAGGTCGGCGAGTCGGTCATCGTCAAGGAGGGCCCGTTCGAGACCCTTCCGGCAACGATCTCCGAGATCAAGCCCGAGTCCCAGACCCTGGTGGTCCTGGTCTCGATCTTCGAGCGCGAAACCCCGGTGACGCTCGCATTCAACCAGGTCACCAAGATCTAGCTGATTCCAAAATTTCGCTCCAGTCCTGCCTGCTTAGCAGTTCGGGAGCGGCCGGCCGCCTCGCCATGGCGGCCAAAAACCTGGGACGCGCTCCTGTGCCCCAGGAAGCTATTGAGAGAAGGACCCTACATTGGCTCCCAAGAAGAAGGTCACCGGCCTCATCAAGCTGCAGATCCAGGCAGGTGCCGCTAACCCGGCCCCGCCGATCGGTCCTGCGCTTGGCCAGCACGGTGTCAACATCATGGAATTCTGCAAGGCGTACAACGCTGCAACGGAATCCCAGCGCGGAAACGTTATCCCGGTGGAAATCACGGTCTACGAAGACCGTTCCTTCACCTTCATCACCAAGACCCCGCCGGCTGCAGAGCTCATCAAGAAGGCTGCAGGCGTCGCCAAGGGTTCAGCTACCCCGCACACCGTCAAGGTTGCCAAGCTGACCCAGGCACAGGTCGAGGAAATTGCTTCCACCAAGATGGAAGACCTCAACGCCAACGACATCAAGGCTGCTGCCCTGATCATCGCCGGCACCGCCCGCTCCATGGGTATCACCGTAGAAGGCTAGTAGTCTTCGAAGGCCATTGTGGCCTTCACCCGCCGGGCAACCGGCATCTGAAACATTTGAAATGTCGCAGGATCCTTGCCGGATCCACGACTGTGGCAGGGCCCAGCGCGGTCCGCAGACCACAACTGCACAAGGAGAAACAGCAGCATGGCAAAGCGCAGCAAAGCATATGAGGCAGCCGTAGCCAAGATCGAGGCAGACAAGGTCTACGCCCCGATCGAAGCCATCACCCTCGCGAAGGACACCAACCCTTCCAAGTTCGACGCAACCGTTGAGGTAGCTTTCCGTTTGGGCGTTGACCCGCGTAAGGCCGACCAGATGGTTCGTGGCACCGTCAACCTGCCGCACGGCACCGGTAAGACCGCCCGCGTCCTCGTTTTCGCGACCGGCGACAAGGCTGAAGCAGCAATCGCTGCCGGCGCCGACTTCGTTGGTTCCGATGACCTGATCGAAAAGATCGCAGCCGGCTGGACCGATTTCGACGCCGCAGTGGCAACCCCTGACCTCATGGGCAAGGTTGGCCGCCTCGGTAAGGTTCTCGGCCCGCGTAACCTCATGCCGAACCCGAAGACCGGTACGGTTACCCCGGATGTCACCAAGGCTGTCAACGACATCAAGGGTGGCAAGATCGACTTCCGCGTCGACAAGCACTCGAACCTGCACTTCATCATCGGCAAGGTTTCCTTCGACGCCAACAAGCTGGCCGAGAACTACGCAGCTGCACTGGAAGAGGTGCTTCGCTTGAAGCCGTCCGCTTCCAAGGGCCGCTACATCCAGAAGGCAACCGTTGCCACCACGTTCGGTCCGGGCATCACCGTTGACCCGAACGTCACCAAGGTTCTCACCGACGCGTAAGCTTCGCGAGCACTGGCTCTGATAAAGGACCGTCCGGCTATGCCGGGCGGTCCTTTTTTGCCTTGTTCCCTGTTCACCGGCAGTGGTGCGCCGTAGGCTGTGGTGCGTGTCGTCGTCGAACCCTTCCATCCCTGGCGGGCTGTCCGTAGAACGGATCCCCGTGCCTGTGCAGCCTGGTGAAGATGAGTCGGAGTTCAATGCGTTCCATGGGCTGGACATTGCCCACCAGCTGGAGCTCTGGGGCAACCGGGACCGTTGTCCCACGTTGGCTGAAGCAGCTGTCTTTTGGCGGGGGAGTGAGTACGAGGAGCGGCAGGCGTTCCTGGCCTATCTCGATAGTGACGTGGTGGGACGGGGAACGCTGACACTGCCACTGAGGGAAAACACGACGACGGCGGGCGTGGACGTCATCGTCGCCGCACCTTTCCGGCGGCGCGGGTTTGGATCCGCCATCCTTGGCGTTGTGGAGGAACTGGCGCGTGGAAGAGGCCGCATCTCCCTTGACGGGTACTGCGAGGAGCCACTCGGGCCGGCCACGGAACGGGCCCGGTTGCTGGAGGCCAAGTCCGGCACCGGCGGTGTGCCTCTGGATTCCGCATCCACCCTTTTCGCCCTCCATCATGGGTACTCGCTGGAACAGGTGGAAACAAACAGCACGCTGCCCTTCCCCGTCGGGGAGGAGATTCTGCGGGAGCTCGAGGCTGAGGCTGTGCAGCGGGCTGCCGGGTACAGCGTCATCGCCTGGCAGGACCGTTGCCCGGACCATCTGGTGGACGTCTTCGCGCGACTCAAAAGCCTCATGAGCACGGAAGTGCCCATCGCCGGGTTGGGCTGGGAGGGTGAAGACTGGGATGCCGCCCGGGTACGCCAGGAAGAATCCGCCTGGAGGGAGGGCGGTGTTGACCCGGTGGTGGCGGTTGCCCGGCACGACGCCACTGGTGAGCTGGCTGCCTACACAGTCCTGACACATCGCGCAGCCCTGCCTGCAGTGATCTACCAGGAGGACACGTTGGTGGCCCCTGGACACCGTGGCCACCGCTTGGGGATGTTGGTCAAGGTCGCCAATCTTCGTCGCGCAAGGGACCTCTGGCCAGACGCCACGTCGGTGATGACATGGAACGCCAATGAAAACCGGCATATGCTGGCCATAAATAACGCCCTGGGATTCAAGCCCTCCGGCTTTGAAGGCGAATGGCAGAAACGGCTGGGATGACTGTAGACGAGGCAAAGACCGTTCACGTCGAGCAGCTGTGGGTGCCTGACACCCTGGACAGCCCCGACGCCGCTGATTTCCTGGACGCTGTGGAAGTAGGCCGACGGGTACGCATGGAGACCTGGGGTAGCGACGACCTCGCCTACACACCCCTGGAGAAGCTGCTGGAGTTCTCCGATCCCTATGAGCGCCAGATCATCCTGGTGGCCAAGGTCGATGGCGCCATTGTGGGCACCGTGGATATTGCCTTGCCCCTGGCCGACAACATGGACCTGGCCGAATTCACCTTGGATATCCTGCCTGAGTATCAAAGCCAGGGCGTCGGACGGCAATTGCTTGAAGCCGCCGAACAACTGGCGCGGGCAGAGGGCAGGACCATGATCCTGGTGGACACCAACCATCCTGCAACATCACTGACTGAGGTCCCCGAGGACCAGCTGATCCCTGGAAGCGGTGCGGGCTTTATTCCCGTGAGCAGCAGGGAAGTGGATTTTGCCAAACGTGCCGGCTACACCCTGCAGCACATTGAGCAGTTCAGCTCCTGCGTCCTGCCCCTCGACTCCAAACTGGTGGGCGACCTGCAGGTGGAGGCCGAGGAAGCCAATGGCGGCCGCTATGTCCTGCACCACTGGACGGACCGCTGCCCTGAACCGTGGCTTGAAGCCGTGGCGGAGTTGGAAAATGCTGCCGGCGAGGTGGTCCGCGATGAGGGGGAAGAAGATGCCCCCGAGGTCGAGGCAAGCGGCATGGTGTTCGATCCCGTTGTCCTGCGTGAAACAGAAGACGCCGCCCTGGCGCAGGGACGACGCACGGTGGTCACCGCCGTCGAGCATAGTGAGAGCGGACGTTTGGTGGGCCTGACCACCATCAGCGTCCTGGCGCACCGCCAGGATGTGGTCTTCCAAGACGACACCTTGGTCCTCCAGGAACACCGGGGCAACAAGCTGGGCCTGCTGATCAAGGTGGCCAACATGGAACGGCTCAGCGAGCAGTTCCCTGATGCCCGGGTGATCTACACGTGGAACGCACCCGAGAACCGCTACCTCCTCACAGTGAACAAGCAGTTGGGATTTACGACGGCGGGCGTCACCGGACTCTGGCAGAAGGAACTTCCCGGACGGGGCAAGGACACGACGTCGTCGGACTAGTACCGCCGTCGATTTGGTTTGGGGAACACTCTCCCGTAACCTTGAAATACCAAAGACCGTCGGTTGATGGGAATCCACTCTTTCGAGCGAAGCTCAATTCTGCAGCTACGCCCTTGAGGCTAAAGTGAATTCCTTGACGAAGGACCCTGAACATAGGGCGGCCGGCGCAGGTGAACGAAGCAAGTCTCCACGGATTCAGTCTGTGTTGAGCCAAGCCCCGTGCATCTGCGCGGGGCGTTTTTAGTTTTAGCTCTCGTGAGCGGGGACCCGGAAGACCGGCTTTATTCCCCGGAAGGAGGGTTATGACAACGCCTAGCAAGATCTCCGCAGTTGCAGAGATCACCAACGATTTCAAGGAATCGAACGCGGCTGTCCTGACCGAATACCGCGGGCTCACTGTTGCACAGCTCAAGGAACTGCGTGTTGCGCTCGGCCAGGACACCAAGTTCTCGGTCGTCAAGAACACCCTGAGTGCCATTGCAGCCAAGGAAGCTGGAGTTGAAGCATTCAACGATCAGCTCGCCGGCCCTACTGCAATCGCCTTCATCAAGGGTGACGCTGTTGCTGCTGCCAAGAGCCTGACGGACTTTGCCAAGGCCAACAAGCAGCTGGTTATCAAGACCGGCGTCTTCGAAGGCAAGGCATTGGACGCAGCAGGAGTTGCCGCACTGGCAGCCCTCGAGTCCCGCGAACTGCAGCTTGCACGCGTTGCTGGTGTCCTCAAGGCTCCCGCATCCGCTGCTGCTCGTATCATCGACGCCCTGCGCCTCAAGCTTGAAGAAGAGGGCGGCGCATCTGCACCGGCCGCTGAAGAAGCTCCGGCTGAAGAGGCTGCTGTTGAGGCTGCTGCTGAAGAGGCTGCGGCTCCGGCCGAAGCCGCTGAAGCTGCAACCGAAGAGAACTAAGTTCTCCCCCCAATCAAACTCCGGTGCATGGAGCGGCCTGGTCCGCATCTGCACCAACTAATGGAAGGACGCCACCATGGCGAAGCTCAGCAACGAAGAGCTCATTGAAGCTTTCAAGGAACTGACCATCATCGAGCTCTCCGAGTTCGTCAAGCTCTTCGAAGAGACCTTCGAAGTTACGGCTGCTGCTGTTGCAGTTGCCGGCCCCGCTGCCGGCGGTGCTGCTGAAGCTGCTGAAGAGAAGACTGAATTCGACGTCGTTCTCGAAGCTGCTGGCGACAAGAAGATCGCAGTGATCAAGGAAGTTCGCGCCATCACCTCCCTCGGCCTCAAGGAAGCCAAGGACCTGGTTGACAGCGCACCGAAGGCTGTTCTCGAAGGCGCCACCAAGGAAGCTGCCGAGAAGGCAAAGGCTCAGCTCGAAGAAGCTGGCGCAACGGTTACCCTCAAGTAACTCGTCTTGCTTGTGGAAGCCCCGCCCGTTCCGGCAAAGGAACCGGGCGGGGCTTCCTGCGTTTAACCGCACCCAAGCAGGTGGCAGTTGAGCGCGTTTTGACGGCTCAAAACGCGCTCAATTGCGAGCTAGTTGGGTTCGCTGATGTCCGCTACTACTGCGCCCAGTGCGGCGGTGAGGGCGTCCGCGTCCACGAAAGCGCTCCGGCCGTGCGCACCTGCGCCCATGGAGATGCGACGCCCGCTGATGGCGGCGTCGGCGTACACGGGCCAGGCCGTGGTGCTGCCCAAGGGCGTGATGGTTCCCCGCTCGTATCCTGTGGCGGCCAGGGCGACGTCGGCGTGGGGGAGCGAGAGCTTGTTGACACCCACCAGTGCCCGCAGTTTCGGCCACGAGATCTGGCGGTCCCCGGGAATCAGTGCGAACAGGAAGCTGCCATCCCGGTGCTTGACCACCAACGACTTCACAATATCCGCAGGGCTGATGCCCAGGATTCCGGCAGCTTCTTCGAGGCTGCGCGCTGCGGGACGCTCGACGACGTCAACGTCCAGTCCGCGCGCGGCGGCATCGGACAGGAACCTCTCAGCGCCGTCCGTCACAGGTTCATTCACAACGTTTCCCATCAGTCCTCGTTCGAAGTATTAGTCGCGGTACAGGAGAAGGGCTTCACCCTGGCCGCCACCGCCGCACAGCGACACTGCGGCTTTGCCCGTACCCCGGCGTTTGAGTTCGTGGGCTGCATGCAGCGCGAGGCGTGCGCCGGACGCCCCGATGGGGTGGCCCAGGGCAATGGCGCCGCCATGGATATTGCACTTCTCCAGCGGATAACGCAGGTCCTTGAGGGATTGGACCGCCACGGAGCCGAACGCTTCATTGATTTCAATGAAGTCCAGGTCCTCTGCCGTCCAGCCGGCCCGTTTCAGGGCTTGGGCAATGGCGTTGGAAGGCTGGGAATGCAGTGAGTTGTCCGGGCCGGCAACCTGGCCGGGCTTCCCCACAACGGCCAGGTATTCCAGGCCGTTGTCTTCGGCGAAACGGCGGCTGGTCAGTACCAGCGCGGAGGCGCCGTCGGACAGCGGAGAGGAGTTTCCTGCCGTAATGGTGCCGTCGGTAGCAAACGCGGCCTTGAGCGGCGCCAGGGTTTCCACTGTCGTGTTGGGGCGGACGCCTTCATCCGTGCTGAGGACCAGCGGATCGCCCTTGCGCTGCTTGACTTTCACCGGAGCAATTTCGACGTCGAACGTTCCGTCCGCGATGGCGGCAGCGGCACGCTGGTGGGAGGCAGCAGCAACCTCGTCCTGTGCCTTGCGGTCAATGCCAAGGGTGAGGTTCTTGGTTTCTGTGGACAAACCCATGGACTGTCCGTCGAAGGCGTCCGTGAGTCCGTCGTGGGCCGCTGCGTCCAAGGCCTGGATTGCACCGTAGGTCCAGCCCTGCCGGGAGCCGGGAAGGAGGTGCGGTGCCCGGGTCATGGATTCCTGGCCGCCGGCCACCACTACGGTGGCGTCACCGCTGCGGATCATCCGCGCGGCATCAATGACGGCAGTGAGCCCGGAGAGGCATACCTTGTTGATGGTCAGGGCTGGAATATTCCAGCCAACGCCCGCTGCAATAGCGCTCTGACGGGCCGGGTTCTGGCCCGCTCCGGCCTGGAGCACCTGCCCCATGATCACGGCGTCCACTTGTTCGGCTTTCACGCCGCTGGCGGCCAGGGCAGCGGTGATGGCATGTGCACCAAGGTCGACGGCGGTGAAGCCCGCCAGCTGGCCGTTGAGTCGACCCTGTGGGGTACGGGAAGCGGCAAGGATGACAACGTCATTGTCGTCAGCGGAGTTGGTCATGGTCTCTCTTCCGATCCGGGAGTGGTGGTGCAAGGCTATCGCGGGGCGTGCGCCAGCCTACCCTTTCAACGGTTGTGCCTTCCGCTGCATTCCATCTCTTTTGCAGGAGCTCGTTCGCGGTGGATGCCTGCTGAAGCTTCGGTTGCGCGGCTGGTGGATGCCTGTGGCGTGCGCCGCTTAGGTGCCTGCAGCAACGGTGCTTGCAATCACGGACGATCTGGGGTAGACAGGAAGGCTGCTTTGCCGTATCGTAGATATTTGCGTCTTCCCTGTTAACCTTCAGCCTTCATATAGCGGTGGGCTTTACCTCTCAGCTGCGCCATTGACGTGCCGTTCCTTAACGTGCATAGCCAATGAGTGGACTGGGTCCGGGTCATATAGCGGAACCGGAATAAGTATCCTGCGGAGCACTCTGCGGGATGCAAACGGGGGAGATCTGAAAACGCCTGAAGGTCTGTGGAAGGATCCCTCTTGGTCGCCTCGAGCACCTCTAATAACGAAACCGCTAACACGGCAAGCACCGATGGTGCCACCCGCCGCCTCTCATTCGCAAAGATTCATGAACCGCTTGATGTTCCGAATCTTCTCGCCCTGCAGACGGACAGCTTTGACTGGCTCGTCGGAAACGAACGCTGGCAGGCGCGGGTAGCGAAGGCTGTCGAGGAGGGCGACCTCAGCGTCGCCACCACCTCCGGACTTGCCGACATCTTCGAAGAGATCTCCCCCATCGAGGACTTCCAGGGCACCATGTCCCTGAGCTTCTCCGAGCCGGAGTTCGCTGACCCGAAGTACACCATGGCCGAATGCAAAGACCGTGACGCCACTTACTCGGCACCGTTGTACGTCAAGGCCGAGTTCATGAACAACAACACGGGCGAAATCAAGCAGCAGACCGTGTTCATGGGCGACTTCCCCCTCATGACTGAAAAGGGAACGTTCGTCGTCAACGGCACCGAGCGTGTTGTTGTCTCCCAGTTGGTCCGTTCGCCGGGCGCCTACTTCGAGCGCACCGCCGACAAGACCAGTGACAAGGACATCTTCACTGCGAAGATCATCCCGTCCCGTGGTGCATGGTTCGAACTCGAAATCGACAAGCGCGACCAGGTCGGCGTTCGCCTCGACCGCAAGCGCAAGCAGTCGGTCACGGTTCTCCTGAAGGCCCTCGGCTGGACCGAAGGCCAGATCCTGGAAGAGTTCGGCCAGTACGACTCCATGCGTGCAACGCTGGAGAAGGACGCCACCGAGACCCGCGAAGACGCGCTTCTGGACATCTACCGCAAGCTGCGTCCGGGCGAGCCGCCCACAGTCGAGGCTGCCCAGTCCCTGCTGGACAACCTGTACTTCAACGCCAAGCGCTACGATCTTGCGAAGGTTGGCCGTTACAAGATCAACCGCAAGCTCGGCATCGACCGCTCCCTTGGTGACAAGGAAGCCTCGGTCCTGCACGTTGAAGACATCGTTGCCATGATCAAGTTCCTCGTCGCGCTCCACGCCGGCGAGAAGACCCTCATGGGCAAGCGCGACGGCGAAGACCACGAGCTTCGCGTCGACGTCGACGACATCGACCACTTCGGCAACCGTCGCATCCGCGCCGTGGGCGAATTGATCGAGAACCAGGTCCGCACTGGTCTGTCCCGTATGGAACGCGTCGTCCGCGAACGCATGACCACACAGGACGTCGAGGCCATCACGCCGCAGACGCTGATCAACATCCGTCCCGTTGTTGCAGCCATCAAGGAGTTCTTCGGAACTTCCCAGCTGTCGCAGTTCATGGACCAGAACAACCCGCTGTCGGGTCTGACCCACAAGCGCCGCCTGTCGGCACTTGGCCCGGGTGGTCTGTCCCGTGACCGTGCAGGCATGGAAGTCCGAGACGTTCACCCGTCCCACTACGGACGTATGTGCCCCATCGAAACCCCTGAAGGCCCGAACATTGGTCTGATCGGTTCGCTGGCATCCTACGGCCGCATCAACCCGTTCGGCTTCATTGAGACGCCGTACCGCCTGGTCTCCGAAGGCGTCGTATCCGACGAGGTCCAGTACCTGACTGCCGATGACGAAGCCGAGGTCCTGATTGCACAGGCCAACGCTCCGCTGGATGCTGACAAGAAGTTCTCTGAAGAGACCGTCCTTGTTCGTGCCCGTGGTGGTGGAGGCGAGCCTGTTCTGGTTCCCGCCGCTGACGTTCAGTTCATGGACGTTTCCCCGCGCCAGATGGTGTCCGTGGCAACTGCCCTGATTCCGTTCCTCGAGCATGACGATGCAAACCGTGCACTCATGGGTGCCAACATGCAGCGCCAGGCCGTGCCGCTGGTCCGTTCCGAGGCTCCTTTCGTGGGCACCGGCATGGAGCGCGCAGCAGCCGTCGACGCCGGTGATGTTGTCATCGCGAAGAAGGCAGGTGTGGTCACCGAAGTCTCCGCCGAACTGGTTGTCATGATCAACGACGACGGTACTGAGACCAACTACCGCATCAACAAGTTCGCCCGTTCCAACCAGGGCAACTGCTACAACCACCGTGTCCTGGTCAACGAAGGCCAGCGCCTGGAAGTTGGCGGCATCATCGCTGACGGTCCCGCAACGGACCAGGGTGAATTGGCCCTCGGTAAGAACCTGCTCGTGGCATTCATGTCATGGGAAGGCCACAACTTCGAGGACGCCATCATCCTGTCGCAGCGCATTGTTGCTGAGGATGTCCTTTCCTCCATCCACATCGAGGAGCACGAAATTGATGCCCGCGACACCAAGCTTGGTGCCGAGGAAATCACGCGTGACATCCCCAACGTGTCCGAGGAAGTCCTTGCAGGCCTGGACGAGCGTGGAATCATCCACATTGGTGCCGAGGTTGAAGCCGGCGACATCCTGGTTGGAAAGGTCACCCCTAAGGGTGAAACCGAACTGACCCCGGAAGAGCGCCTTCTCCGCGCCATCTTCGGTGAGAAGTCCCGCGAAGTCCGCGACACCTCCCTGAAGGTGCCCCACGGCGAGTCCGGTACGGTCATCGGCGTGCGCGTCTTCGACCGCGACAACGACGACGAACTGCCCCCGGGCGTGAACCAGCTGGTCCGCGTCTACGTAGCAGCCAAGCGTAAGATCACCGACGGCGACAAGCTCGCCGGCCGTCACGGCAACAAGGGTGTTATCTCCAAGATCCTCCCGATCGAGGACATGCCCTTCCTTGCAGACGGTACCCCGGTGGACATCGTCCTGAACCCGCTTGGTGTTCCGGGTCGAATGAACGTTGGACAGGTCCTGGAAACCCACCTCGGTTGGGTTGCCAAGACCGGTTGGAAGATCGAAGGCGAGCCGGAGTGGGTCAAGAACCTGCCCAACCTGCCCCGTGAAACCGGCCAGACCACCGTTGCCACCCCGGTGTTCGATGGCGCCCGTGAAGAAGAAATCACTGGTCTGCTTGACTCCACCAACGTGACCCGCGACGGCGACCGCCTGATCGATTCCTCCGGCAAGACCCGTCTGTTCGACGGCCGCTCCGGCGAGCCGTTCCCGGACCCGATCTCCGTCGGTTACATGTACATCTTGAAGCTCCACCACCTGGTGGACGACAAGATCCACGCGCGTTCCACCGGCCCGTACTCCATGATCACGCAGCAGCCGCTGGGTGGTAAGGCTCAGTTCGGTGGCCAGCGCTTCGGTGAAATGGAAGTCTGGGCGCTCGAAGCTTACGGTGCTGCCTACACGCTTCAGGAACTCCTCACGATCAAGTCGGATGACATCCATGGTCGTGTGAAGGTCTACGAAGCCATCGTCAAGGGCGAGAACATCCCTGAGCCTGGCGTTCCCGAGTCCTTCAAGGTCTTGATCAAGGAAATGCAGTCGTTGTGCCTGAACGTGGAAGTTCTTTCCACGGACGGAACCACGATCGAAATGCGTGACTCTGATGACGCAGTCTTCACGGCTGCGGAAGAACTGGGCATCGATCTGTCTCGTGCAGAGCCCAGTTCCGTAGAAGAGGTCTAGCAGCTGTTCCGGCGGGCAGCCTCAACAACTGTCCGTCGGAACAGCTCCCTCTTCCCGTAACCAAGACTTCAGAATTTAGAGAACAAGAGAGAACAGGGACCCTATGTCCAGCGAATCCTCCTTCGGCCTCATGCAGATCGGCCTCGCCACCGCGGAAGACATCCGCGGATGGTCTTACGGTGAGGTCAAGAAGCCGGAAACCATCAACTACCGCACGCTCAAGCCCGAGAAGGACGGCCTCTTCTGCGAGAAGATCTTCGGCCCGTCCCGCGACTGGGAATGCTACTGCGGCAAGTACAAGCGCGTCCGCTTCAAGGGCATCATTTGCGAGCGTTGTGGCGTTGAAGTCACCCGCGCCAAGGTGCGTCGTGAGCGAATGGGCCACATCGAGCTGGCCGCGCCTGTAACGCACATCTGGTACTTCAAGGGCGTTCCCTCGCGCTTGGGCTACCTTCTGGACCTGGCACCGAAGGACCTCGAGAAGGTCATTTACTTCGCTGCCTACATGATCACCAGCGTTGACACCGAAAGCCGTCACGCCGAACTGCCGAACCTCCAGGTTGAGCACGACCTCGAGAAGAAGCAGATGGTGGACAACCGCGACAGCGACATCGCCACGATCGCCCGCGACCTTGAAGACGAGCTTGCCCGTCTTGAAGGTGAAGGCGCCAAGGCTGCCGATAAAAAGAAGGCCCGCGACTCCGCAGACCGCCAGATGGCGAACGTCCGCAAGCGTGCCGACGCCGACATCGAGCGCCTCGAGCAGGTCTGGGACCGCTTCAAGAACCTCAAGGTCGCTGACCTTGAAGGTGACGAAGGCCTGTACCGCGAACTGCGCGACCGTTACGGTCTGTACTTCGAAGGCTCCATGGGTGCCGAAGCCATCAAGAAGCGTCTTGAGACCTTCGACATGCAGGCTGAGGCTGAGTCGCTGCGCGACACCATCCAGAACGGCAAGGGCCAGCGCAAGACGCGTGCCCTGAAGCGCCTGAAGGTTGTCAACGCATTCCTGACCACCAACAACAGCCCGCTCGGCATGGTTCTCGACGCCGTCCCGGTGATCCCGCCGGAACTGCGCCCGATGGTCCAGTTGGACGGTGGCCGCTTCGCGACCTCCGACCTCAACGACCTCTACCGTCGTGTGATCAACCGCAACAACCGACTCAAGCGACTGCTTGACCTCGGTGCTCCGGAGATCATCGTCAACAACGAGAAGCGCATGCTTCAGGAAGCCGTTGACAGCCTCTTCGACAACGGTCGTCGTGGCCGTCCCGTCACGGGTCCGGGCAACCGTCCGCTGAAGTCCCTGAGCGACATGCTCAAGGGCAAGCAGGGTCGTTTCCGCCAGAACCTCCTCGGCAAGCGCGTTGACTACTCCGGCCGTTCGGTCATCGTTGTCGGCCCGCAGCTGAAGCTGCACCAGTGTGGTCTGCCCAAGCAGATGGCCCTGGAGCTCTTCAAGCCGTTCGTGATGAAGCGCCTGGTTGACCTCAACCACGCCCAGAACATCAAGTCGGCAAAGCGCATGGTTGAGCGTTACCGTCCGCAGGTCTGGGACGTGCTGGAAGAGATCATCACCGAACACCCGGTGCTGCTCAACCGTGCACCTACCCTGCACCGCCTCGGCATCCAGGCCTTCGAACCGCAGCTTGTGGAAGGCAAGGCAATCCAGCTTCACCCGCTGGTTTGTGGCGCCTTCAACGCTGACTTCGACGGCGACCAGATGGCAGTCCACCTGCCGCTGAGCCCGGAAGCCCAGGCCGAAGCCCGCATCCTGATGCTGTCCTCGAACAACATCCTGAAGCCGTCCGATGGCCGTCCGGTGACCCTGCCTTCGCAGGATATGATCATCGGTCTGTACCACCTGACCACCAAGCGCGTCGGTTCTGCCGGCGAAGGCCGCATCTTCTCCTCGGTTTCGGAAGCCATCATGGCGTACGACGCCCGTGATCTGCACCTGAACTCCCAGGTCAAGATCCGCCTGGATGACTTTGTGCCTTACGCAGGGTGGGAAGCTCCGGAAGGTTGGGAGCCCGGTCAGCCGGCTCTCGTTGAAACCTCCCTGGGCCAGGTCATCTTCAACCAGACGCTGCCTGAGGACTACCCCTGGGTAGAGGCTGTTGCCGACAAGGGCGAACTGTCCCGGATCGTCAACGACCTCGCAGAGCGCTACCCGAAGGTTGTCACGGCGGCAACGCTGGACAACCTGAAGGACGCCGGCTTCTACTGGGCTACCCGTTCGGGTGTCACGGTTGCCATCTCCGACATCGAGGTGCCTACCTCCAAGCCTGCCATCCTGGCCGGTTACGAGGCCATGGCTGCCAAGATCCAGGGCCAGTACGACAAGGGCCTGATCGACGACGACGAGCGTCGCCAGGAACTGATCGAAATCTGGAACAAGGCAACCAACGAAATCGCCCAGGCGATGCGCGACAGCCTGTCTCCGATGAACACCATCAACCGCATGGTGTCCTCCGGTGCACGTGGTAACTGGATGCAGGTCCGCCAGATCGCGGGTATCCGTGGTCTTGTGGCCAACCCGAAGGGTGAGATCATTCCTCGCCCGATCAAGTCCTCCTACCGCGAGGGCCTGTCGGTTCTGGAATACTTCATCGCCACGCACGGTGCCCGTAAGGGTCTGGCCGATACCGCTCTCCGTACCGCCAACTCGGGTTACCTGACCCGTCGTCTGGTGGACGTTTCGCAGGACGTCATCGTCCGCGAAGAGGACTGTGGTACCGAACGCGGTCTGGTTACCCCGATCGCCGTGCCGGATTCCAACGGTGAGCTCGTCCTGGACGAGAACGTCGAGAACAGCGCCTACGCACGTACGCTGGCTGTCGACGTCGTCGATGCCCAGGGCAACGTCCTGGCTGCCGGCGGCACCGACTGCGGCGACGTCGTTATCGACCAGCTGCTGGCTGCAGGCATCACCGAGGTCAAGGTCCGCTCCGTACTCACCTGTGAGTCCAAGGTCGGCACCTGTGCTCTTTGCTACGGTCGTTCATTGGCCACTGGCAAGACCGTTGACATCGGCGAGGCCGTGGGCATTATTGCCGCACAGTCCATCGGTGAGCCCGGTACCCAGCTGACCATGCGTACGTTCCACACCGGTGGTGCTGTTTCCGCCGGCGGTGGCGACGACATCACCCAGGGTCTGCCCCGTATCCAGGAGCTCTTCGAAGCCCGTACTCCGAAGGGTGTCGCACCGATTGCTGAAGCAGCCGGCCGCATCACCATTGAAGAGTCCGAGCGCCAGATGCGCTTGGTCATCACTCCGGACGATGGTTCCGAAGAGATTGCCTACCCGGTGCTGCGCCGTTCACGTCTCCTCATCGAAGATGGCGAGCACGTCAGCGTCGGCCAGAAGCTGATCAACGGTCCGGTGGACCCGAAGCAGGTTCTGCGCATCATGGGTCCGCGTGCTGCACAGAAGTTCCTCGTGGACGAAGTACAGGGCGTTTACCGCAGCCAGGGTATCGGTATCCACGACAAGCACGTCGAGGTTATCGTTCGCCAGATGCTGCGTCGCGTGACCGTCATCGAATCCGGCGACTCCGACCTGCTCCCCGGTGAGCTTGCAGAGCGCGCCCGCTTCGAGGACGAGAACCGCCGCGTCGTGTCCGAGGGCAAGTCCCCGGCTTCGGGTCGTCCGGAACTCATGGGGATCACCAAGGCTTCCTTGGCTACCGAGTCCTGGCTGTCGGCAGCTTCCTTCCAGGAAACCACCCGCGTCCTGACGCAGGCGGCCATGGAAGGCAAGAGCGATCCTCTGCTCGGCCTCAAGGAAAACGTCATCATCGGTAAGCTCATCCCGGCTGGTACGGGCCTGCCCCGCTACACAGAGGTCACTGTGGAGCCGACGGAAGAAGCAAAGGCAAGCCTGTTCACGGGCCCCAGCGCTTTTACCGACTTCTCCTATGACGCACTGGGCGGCGAGGGAGCTCCCGAGTTCCACGCCATACCGCTGGATGACTACGACCTCGGTAACGACTTCCGCTGATCCGTTGTTCGCCAGCCGTCAATGTTGAGTTGACGCGGTAAAAGTCCGGCCCCGTACTCCATGAGTGCGGGGCCGGACCTGTTAACGGCGGCAGCTTTCGCGCGGTCAGCCGGGGGAGTGGAGGACGACGGCGGCAGACGGGTTGCGCCGTCGTCCTCCATACACCCGATTAAGGCCCTAGATCAAGCCGTGCTAGACTTTTGGTAATTGTTCTGTGTGGCAGTGGATGAAGGCCGCCGCAGCATCATTTTGGTTTTGTTCTCATGGTGCTGGGTGGAGCCTGTTTCCGGGTTGCGGGCAACATGCGCAACGAATGCCGCACTTTTGCACGCCTACCGGAGTTTCGGCCGGCTGCACGAGCAACGCCAAAGTTCCCACGTTTACCCAGGCTGGCGCCTGTGTGTGGGGGCAGAGATCAAACAACGGAGAACACGAAAGTGCCTACGATTAACCAGCTGGTCCGC
This sequence comes from Paenarthrobacter sp. OM7, assembly GCF_029873575.1. Taxonomy (NCBI): domain Bacteria; kingdom Bacillati; phylum Actinomycetota; class Actinomycetes; order Micrococcales; family Micrococcaceae; genus Paenarthrobacter; species Paenarthrobacter sp. OM7. The sequence continues at coordinate 3,247,252 of NZ_CP123579.1, read as the reverse complement.
AAGGGCCGCACGCCGAAGGTCTCCAAGACCAAGGCTCCCGCGCTGAAGGGCAGCCCGATGCGCCGCGGTGTTTGCACCCGCGTTTACACCACCACCCCCAAGAAGCCGAACTCGGCTCTCCGTAAGGTGGCACGTGTGCGTCTCAACGGTGGCGTAGAAGTAACCGCCTACATCCCCGGTGTTGGCCACAACCTCCAGGAGCACTCCATCGTGCTCGTCCGTGGTGGTCGTGTGAAGGACCTTCCGGGTGTCCGCTACAAGATCGTCCGCGGCGCACTCGACACCCAGGGTGTCAAGAACCGCAAGCAGGCTCGCAGCCGTTACGGCGCAAAGATGGAGAAGAAGTAATATGCCTCGCAAGGGTCCGGCCCCGAAGCGGCCGCTAGTTTCCGATCCCGTTTACGGCTCCCCGTTGGTCACTCAGCTGATCAACAAGGTTCTGGTCGACGGCAAGAAGTCCACCGCAGAGCGCATCGTTTACGGTGCACTTGAAGGTGCACGTGCCAAGTCCGGCGGCGACCCCGTTGCCGCTCTCAAGAAGGCCATGGACAACGTCAAGCCTTCGCTCGAGGTACGTTCACGCCGTGTTGGTGGCGCTACCTACCAGGTTCCGGTTGAGGTCAAGCCGGGTCGCTCCACTGCCCTCGCTCTGCGTTGGCTCGTGGGCTACTCCAAGGCCCGCCGCGAGAAGACCATGACCGAGCGCCTCCAGAACGAAATCCTGGATGCCTCCAATGGTCTTGGTGCCGCTGTGAAGCGTCGCGAAGACACCCACAAGATGGCCGAGTCCAACAAGGCCTTCGCACACTACCGCTGGTAAAAACTTTCCGGACGCCGCCGGCTCACTGAGCCGGCGGCGAACGTGTAGTCCATCCGAAAGGGAGACCCCGTGGCACAGGACGTGCTTACCGACCTTAATAAGGTCCGCAATATCGGCATCATGGCCCACATCGATGCCGGCAAGACCACCACTACCGAGCGCATCCTGTTCTACACGGGTGTGAACCACAAGATCGGCGAGACGCACGACGGCGCTTCGACGACTGACTGGATGGAACAGGAAAAGGAACGCGGCATCACCATCACGTCTGCCGCCGTGACTTGCTTCTGGGACAAGAACCAGATCAACATCATCGACACCCCGGGCCACGTGGACTTCACAGTTGAGGTTGAGCGCTCCTTGCGCGTCCTCGACGGTGCAGTTGCAGTGTTCGACGGCAAGGAAGGCGTGGAGCCGCAGTCCGAGACTGTTTGGCGCCAGGCTGACAAGTACAACGTTCCGCGTATCTGCTTCGTCAATAAGATGGACAAGCTGGGCGCTGACTTCTACTTCACCGTAGACACCATCATCTCCCGCCTTGGTGCCAAGCCGCTGGTTATGCAGCTGCCCATCGGTGCTGAGAACGACTTCATCGGTGTTGTTGACCTCCTCGAAATGCGCGCCCTGGTTTGGCCTGGCGACGCAAAGGGTGACGTCACCATGGGCGCTTCCTACGAAGTGCAGGAAATCCCGGCGGACCTCCAGGCCAAGGCTGAAGAGTACCGTGCACAGCTCGTAGAGACTGTGGCCGAGGCTTCCGAAGAACTCATGGAGAAGTACCTCGAAGGTGAAGAACTCACCCTTGAGGAACTGAAGGCCGGCATCCGCAAGATGACCATCAACTCCGAGCTCTACCCGGTGTTCTGTGGTTCTGCCTTCAAGAACCGCGGTGTCCAGCCGATGCTTGACGCTGTTGTTGACTTCCTGCCGAACCCGCTCGACGTCCCGCCGATGATCGGTCACGATCCCCGCGACGAAGAGAAGGAACTCACCCGCAAGCCCTCTGCTGACGAGCCGTTCTCGGCCCTCGCCTTCAAGATTGCTGCGCACCCGTTCTTCGGTCAGCTGACCTTCGTCCGCGTGTACTCCGGTCACGTTGAGGCGGGCGCCCAGGTGGTCAACTCCACCAAGGGCAAGAAGGAACGTATCGGCAAGCTGTTCCAGATGCACGCCAACAAGGAAATGCCCGTTGAGGGCGCTACCGCCGGCCACATCTACGCAGCCATCGGTCTGAAGGACACCACCACGGGTGACACCCTGTGTGATGCCAACAACCAGATCGTCCTCGAGTCCATGAGCTTCCCGGAGCCCGTGATCTCGGTTGCCATCGAGCCCAACACCAAGGGTGACCAGGAGAAGCTCTCCACGGCCATCCAGAAGCTCTCCGCTGAGGACCCGACCTTCCAGGTTTCCCTCAACGAAGACACGGGCCAGACCATCATCGCCGGCATGGGCGAGCTCCACCTGGACATCCTGGTGGACCGCATGCGCCGCGAATTCAAGGTTGAGGCAAACGTTGGCAAGCCGCAGGTTGCTTACCGCGAAACCATCAAGCGCGCAGTCGAGCGTCATGACTACACGCACAAGAAGCAGACCGGTGGTTCGGGTCAGTTCGCAAAGATCCAGATCGCGATCGAGCCCATGGACACCGCTTCCGGCGAGCTGTACGCATTCGAGAACAAGGTCACTGGTGGCCGCGTTCCGCGTGAATACATCCCGTCCGTTGACGCTGGTATCCAGGATGCACTGAACGACGGCGTCCTGGCTGGTTACCCGGTTGTCGGCATCAAGGCCACGCTGATTGATGGCGCGTCCCACGATGTTGACTCCTCGGAAATGGCGTTCAAGATCGCCGGACGTATGGCTTTCAAGGAAGCTGCACGCAAGGCGAACCCTGTTCTGCTTGAACCGTTGATGGATGTTGAGGTCCGCACACCTGAGGAATACATGGGTGATGTTATCGGTGACCTGAACGCCCGCCGCGGCCAGATGCAGTCCATGGAAGACGCAGCAGGTGTGAAGGTTATCCGTGCACACGTTCCGCTGTCCGGCATGTTCGGCTACATCGGTGACCTCCGGTCCAAGACCCAGGGTCGCGCTGTGTACTCCATGACGTTCAACAGCTACGCGGAGGTCCCGAAGGCAGTTGCCGACGAGATCATCCAGAAAACCCGCGGCGAGTAATCTCCCGGTAACGGATGCAATTCCGGTATCGGGAAGGCATCTAAGCGCATGAGGCGGGGCTGCGGCGAGAGCCGCGGCCCGGTCCCTGCGCAAACAGGCTCGAGGAACTATTATTGGTTCCTGAATCTGCAATTTCACCAAAACCAAGCCCCCAAGTAGACTTGCTAAAGTTTCTGCCGCGAAAAGCGCGGCCGAGGAGCACTTCACTTGAAATCGTTCTAGGAGGAACCTGTGGCAAAGGCAAAGTTCGAGCGGACTAAGCCGCACGTCAACATCGGCACCATTGGTCACGTTGACCACGGTAAGACGACATTGACTGCCGCCATTTCCAAGGTGCTGTACGACCAGTACCCGGATCTCAACGAGCAGCGCGACTTCGCGTCGATTGACTCTGCTCCGGAAGAGCGCCAGCGCGGTATTACCATCAACATCTCCCACGTGGAGTACCAGACCGAGAAGCGCCACTACGCACACGTAGACGCCCCGGGTCACGCTGACTACATCAAGAACATGATCACCGGTGCTGCCCAGATGGACGGCGCAATCCTCGTGGTTGCTGCAACCGATGGTCCGATGGCTCAGACCCGTGAGCACGTTCTGCTCGCCCGCCAGGTTGGCGTTCCCTACCTGCTGGTCGCACTGAACAAGTCCGACATGGTTGATGACGAAGAACTCCTCGACCTCGTCGAAATGGAAGTTCGTGAGCTCCTGAGCTCGCAGGGCTTCGATGGCGATGAGGCTCCGGTTGTTCGCGTTTCCGGCCTCAAGGCTCTGGAAGGCGACCCGGTTTGGGTCAAGTCCGTCCAGGACCTGATGGCAGCAGTCGACGAGTCCGTTCCGGACCCCGTACGTGACCGCGACAAGCCGTTCCTGATGCCGATCGAAGACGTCTTCACGATCACCGGTCGTGGCACCGTTGTTACGGGCCGCGCCGAGCGTGGAACCCTCGCCATCAACTCCGAGGTCGAGATCGTTGGCATCCGCCCGATCCAGAAGACCACGGTTACCGGTATCGAGATGTTCCACAAGCAGCTCGACGAAGCATGGGCCGGCGAGAACTGTGGCCTCCTGCTCCGCGGTCTGAAGCGCGACGATGTCGAGCGTGGCCAGGTTGTCGTCAAGCCGGGTTCAATCACCCCGCACACCGACTTCGAAGCCAACGTCTACATCCTGTCCAAGGACGAAGGCGGACGTCACAACCCGTTCTACTCCAACTACCGCCCGCAGTTCTACTTCCGTACCACGGACGTAACCGGCGTTATCACCCTGCCGGAAGGCACGGAAATGGTTATGCCTGGCGACAACACTGAGATGACCGTTGCGCTCATCCAGCCGATCGCTATGGAAGAGGGCCTCGGCTTCGCTATCCGCGAAGGCGGCCGCACCGTTGGTTCGGGACGTGTCACCAGCATCATCAAGTAGTCACTACTTGTAGATCGGTGACCTTCCGGCTCAACCGGTAGTCATTCAAAAAGGACCCCACCGTTTCGGCGGTGGGGTTCTTTTTGGTACAGTTACTCTATCGATTGGAATAAACGCCGGCGAAATGCCAGATTCCCGTGACATCAAGGAGTAGCCATGGAAGTCCTGCTAGTACTGATACTCCTTGCTGTGACAGCGGCGGTGAGCAGTGCCATCGGTCGAGGCCGGGGCCGAAAAGATGCCGCGGGGACCGCTGCCGCCACAGGCATCGCTGAGCACCGCGCCTACCAGGCAGGCTATCTGGCAGGCCACATGGCCGGCTGGCGCGACGCCGAGGCCAAGATCCACGCTGCAGAGGTGTCGACGCCCCCTCAACCAGCCGCTTCGGCTCCGATAACCTACGGGGCCGGGCCCGCCGTGACGCCTGCATCAGCACCACTGCATCCACCGACGCACGTGGCAGCGCCCTTCCCAGCGCAGGCCCCCGCGCACTCAGTGCATCCACCGACGCACGTGGCGGCGCCCTTCCCAGCGCAGGCCCCCGCGCACTCAGTGCATCCACCGACGCACGTGGCGGCGCCCTTCCCAGCGCAGGCCCCCAAGCCGCCGTCGGGCGTTCAACCTCCCGCAGTCCCGCAGCGTCCCGTCATGGCCACACAGCCCCAGTGGGCAGCGGGCCAGCAGGTAGCGATACATCGGGAAACTCCCGAGGCGGCCGCGGCCCGTAAGGCCAAACGCGACCAACAGAACATCAACGTCACGCTCTACGTAGCCAGTCTTCTCTTGGTCGCCGCGGGTGCCCTCTTTGTGGGGACAAGCCTTCCTGCACTCTTCCGCTTTGCAGGTATCTGCTTCATCACCACCCTGTTCTACGTTGCCGGTTTGGTCATCCATGCCAAAATGCCGCGGTTGCGTCCAGCCGCAGTTGCCTTCGTCGGCACGGGTTTGGCGCTCATTCCCGTGACGGGCCTTGCCATGTACAACTTTGTGCTGCCCAACGGTCCGGCCGCGTGGCTGGTCACCTCACTGCTGGGAACAGCTGTTTATGCGTATACCGCGGTTCGCCTGGACAACAAGGTCCTGGCCTTCCTTTCCCTGAGCTTCCTTGTCTCTACCGCGTGGTCCGGAGTTTCCGTGCTGGGCGGCGCTTTGGTCTGGTACTTCACTGCGCTGATCGGAGTCGCCATTGTCCTGACCCTGGGTGCGCTGATTCGTCCGCGGTGGTTGCCACCGCTTTATGTCCGTCCGCTGATGGTGCTCCATCCCTATGTAGTGCCCTTGGTGGCGCTTGCGGTCACGGTCACACCTCACCTCCTGGCCAAGGGTGAGTACCCGCTGGTCATGCTGATGTGCGGCATGTACTTCGCCGTAATGGCCTTCATTCCACAGGCCCGGTACAGACTGCAGCACGCCTACGGAGCGCGCGCAACGCTGACGTTGGCGTTGCTGGGAGTGGTGTGGGACGCCACCTCGGACGTCAGCGCAGTGATGCTTGCGGCAGTCATTTGCTGTGGAGTCCAGTCCCTGGGAGTTGCGCTCGGGGGTAAGGGGCTGAAGCTGCGGCACTGGTGGTACGACGCCTTGTCCTGCCTGGGCCTTCAATTGGCGACAGCAGCCATCCTGACAGTGGTCTTGGCCCTCGGGGCTTACGACTTGCCCGCCTATGTTCCACTCAGCGTGACCATGGTGACCGCCATGGTGGTGGGCTGGAAGTTGGGCCACGGCACCGAGTTCGCGCCCGGCGTCGTCCTCGCGGTGTCCCTGCCGTTCATGGGTCTGTTGGGCGCATGGCCGGTGTCGGCCCTCCTGGCGTCTGCCGCACTGTACTGGTCAGTGCGGGCGGCTGCTCATCCGGCATCCTTCCGTCAGCCATTGGTGCTTGCAGCACGAATTGCCGTGACGGTGGCAGCGCCTACCGCAGCTGCCGGCGTTTTTGCCGAAAGCCCGGACAGGATTGCCCTTTCCTTGGTAGCACTTGTGGCTGCGGCTGGAGTGCAGCAACTGGTCAGCGCCTGGCTTGAATGTGCTGGAGTCCACCTTTTTGTTCCGCAGGCAACCCTTGCTGGATTCGGTGGACTCGCAGTAGCGGGCTTGCTCGTCCTGCCGTCCGTGGACCGAGCTGCGGGTCATCAACTCGTAGGGACCGCGGTGCTGTTGGTGTTGTTCGCAGGTGCAGCCTCGGGTGCTTTGATGTTCCCGCCCACCCGGCAAAGCAAGGCCGGCGTCGGGTCCTGGCGTCCTACCCTGGGCGAGGTCCTGGCCCCGGCTACGGCCATCGTTGCAGGCGTGGTGGCATCGGCCACGGTGTCGCTGGCGCTGGGCAACGTGGTCCTCCTGGTAGCGGTTGCCTACTTCGCCGCGACCGCCATGCGAATGCCTGTTTCCTCCCACCGCCAGTCCTATTGGTGGCTTGCTCGGGCTGCAGGTACCGTCCTGGCCGGTTCTGCCTACTTTGACGCGATACGGCATGGCTTCAGCTACAGCGTGGCTGGCGAGCTACCCACGGTGGCGTTGGTCGTAGTTGCAGCGGGGGCCCTGCAGCTGGTCCTTCCCTTGCAGCAAAGCAGCCGCAGGCGCTTCCCCCGTGCATCCGTGGTCGACGCCGGAGCGGTGGTGACCGTGATGGCGGGAGCCGCCACCGTCCTGACGGTTTCCATGGCCTCAGGGGAGCAATTCCTGCGCGGAGGCTGGCAGCCTGGGGTTGCAGCAATCGCGACGGCACTTGCGGCAATTCTCTGCGGCGTAGTCCTGCGCAGGCATTCGGCAGCTTGGCTTTTCGCGCCGGCGGCATTGGTGTTGCTTCTGGCTCTACGGCTCGGAAGTGTGCGGGATGTTGAGATCCTGCTGGGACTCTTCGCGGCCTACAGCGGCTTCATGGTGGCAGCGGCAAAGGGCCGTTTAGTACGGGGCGGCTACATGCTGGGACTCCGTGTTTTGTCTTTGGCCTTCATTGGCGTGCTGGTGGGGGATCTTTCCGGGTCGATCACCACCGTCTCCATGACCTTGGCTGTGGTCCTCGTGCTGCAGCATGCCGTGACCTGGATCCAGAGAAGCCGTGGGGTGGACATCGCCTTCCAGCAGGCCATGGTGTGGGGTACTCTGGCTGCCCAGCTCCTTCTGCCCGCGGCTTACCTGCTGGCAGGGACCTACAACGGCGGCGGCCGTTGGGTGGTCCTTATCGAGTTGGGACTCTGCGCGGCATCCGCTGTGATCGCTTGGCGTCTTCTGGGAATCCAGGGAATCCAATACTTCGGTATCCCTGCCGTGGTCGGGGGCGTGATTGCTTCCGGTCCGTCCTTGACGTTCCCGTCGGGCACCTGGTTGTACCAGCCACTGCTGGACAGGGCCCAGGTACCGGTGGTGCTCCTGGGGCTCGCAGCCGTGCTCGTCGTTGTCCGGGTTGTGCGTGCCACGGTCCGTCCCGGACAAGGTGCCGCCGGCCACGTTGCGGAGCGCTGGTTCTGGTTCATTGCTGCAATGGCGTTCGTCGTCACCGGTGGTCTGTTGACCCTTGCCGTGTCCTACGCCCTGGCTGGGCTGGCAGTGCTGGTCCTTGCGTCCGTGCTGTTCGCTGCCTCGCACGTTGAGCACTTGCCCGCCCTCTACCTCGGCGCCGCGCCGTCCATGCTGGTTGGTGCCGTTCCCGCCGTCGAAGGTTTGCTGAGGGACATGGCGCCGGGAGTATGGAGCGACTACGCACCATGGCTGGTGGGTGGTGTTGGAACAGCAGTGCTTCTTTACGCGGTGAAGCGGCTCGGAGGAGCAGCAATCAGCGGGGAACCGCTCAGGCGAAACGCCCTGACGGGAACAGCAGCCGTGGCGCTCGCGTCGTCGGCCGCCATTGGTTTGATCCGCGATGAGACATCATGGGTCGGTTTTTTCCTGGTGGTCGCGACCGGTGCGCTGGCAGTTGTTGAGATACCGTACGGCAAGTGGCTTGCTGGAGAAATTGCGGCGCTGGCGTCTTTAGCCGCCCTCCAGCGTGCGGTGCTGTTCGTGGGCGACACTGGGCCGGACTGGTTCTGGACCGTGCAGTGGTACGTCCTGGCCGGGGCTGTTTTAGCATGGCTGCGCTACATGAGAAAGCAGCGGAGCGAAGGTCTGCTTCGGCTCGCCGTTGCCGCGGGCGCCCTGTCTTTGACCTCTTTGGGGACCATCTTTGGTGGAACGGCCCCGCAGCAGTTGTATGTGCTGGTGGGCCACGCGGTGCTTCTGGTCGCCGGGTTGCTGCTGGCCGAACGGGCCATGGTGTGGTGGGGCGCCGTGGGCGTTGCCCTCAGTGTCATGTGGGCGTTGCGCTCGTACGCGTTCGCCATGCTGGCGCTGGTTGCCCTGGCGTTGATTGTCCTGGCAGTGTGGCGCCTGAACCGGAAGCCGCAGCCGCCCGGTGGTGTTCCGCCGCAGAACTTTGCACCCGGTGGTGTTCCGCCGCAGAACTTTGCGCCGGGTGGTGTTCCGCCGCAGAACTTTGCGCCCGGTGATGTTCCGCCGCAGAACTCTGCGCCGGGCGCCGCCAGTACCGACGGCTTCAACCGGGGCGATGCTTCACCCGACAGTGCTCACCCCGACGGTGTCTACCCGGGCAATGCTTCGCCCGGTAATGCCCCGTGGGGACAGGACAGGGACGGAATCCGATAATCTGGCAGTCTACGAAGAGGAGCGCAGTATGGAATTCCTGATTTTCCTGGCAGTCATTGCCGCCATCGGTGGGGGCGTGCTGTGGGGCCGCAAGAACTTCCGGAGCGAGATTGAACGCGCAAAGCGCATCAGGCGTGCCAACAAGAACAAGTAACCCGTCGTTTTAGCAGGACTGGGCTAGTCAGGCGGCCTACGGTTCTTGGGAGCGGGCCCGCTCCAGTGCACGCAACCAGTAATAGGACTCCTTGGGAGTCCGTTCCTGGGTGTGGAAGTCCACATGGACCAATCCGAAACGCTGTGAGTAGCCAGCCGCCCATTCGAAATTGTCCAGCAGCGTCCAGACGTAGTAGCCGCGCAGATCCACATCCTCGGCAATACCGCCCGGACCTGTCGCTGTCAGGGCGTGGCCGAGGTGCTCAGCCAGGTAGGAAATGCGGTTGGTGTCCTGAACGGGGCCGTCAACGTGGGGCGGCTCCGGAAAACTTGCCCCGCCTTCGGTGATGTACACCGGGGGAAGAGCGTCCCCGTACCGGTCCTTCATTTGACGCAGCAGCAGCGCCAGGTACTCCGGTGCAACGGGCCAGCCGAACCCTGTGGTTTCATACTCCTGGTAGGCGGCCAGGTGGAAGGGAACTTCGCTCATCTCCGGTGACTTTCCGGTGGGGATCTCCGCAGGCCCGGGTCCTGCTGCCACCTTCACGGGGTAGTAGTAGTTGAGCCCGTAGAAGTCCAAAGGTTGGCTGATCAGTTCAAGATCGCCGTCGTGGATGGTGCCGAGTGAGCGGAACCACGGCTTCATGGGCCAGGGTGGCTTGGGGTATTGGCCTAGCAGTATCGCATCGGCATAGATGCGGTTGAGGATCAGGTCCAGCGCCTGCGTCATCAGCCGGTCGCCCAGACTGTTGCTGGCAGACTCGACGGGGCAGTGCATGTTGGACACCCCGATCTGCCCTTTGACGCCGGCGTTCCGCAGGGCCCGGACGGCCATTCCGTGTCCCAGTAATTGATGATGTGCGGCAGGCAGGGAATCGAAAAGCAGTTGCCGGCCCGGGGCGTGCACTCCCAAGGAGTACCCCTGCACGGTGACTGACACGGGTTCGTTCATGGTGACCCAGTGATCAACACGGTCACCGAAGCGGTCTGCAGCGGCGGCGCAATAGACAGCAAAGCGCTCGGCAGTGTCGCGGTTCATCCACCCGCCTGCATGCTCCAGTTCCAATGGGGTATCCCAGTGGAACAGGGTAGCCATGGGGGAGATGCCTGCGGCCAGGAGTTTGTCGATGAGGCGATCATAGAAGTCCAGACCGCGTTGATTGATGGAGCCCTTGCCGCCGGGTTGGATCCGCGGCCAGGACAGCGAGAAGCGGTAGGAGTCCACGCCAAGCTCCTGCATCAACGCGATGTCTTCATCGGCGCGGTTGTAATGGTCGCACGCTACAGTGGGGGAGTCGCCGTCGACTATTGCTCCTGGCTTTTCCGCGAAGGCATCCCAGCCCGACGGACCACGGCCATCAGCGGTCAGTGATCCTTCAATCTGGAAAGCCGCAGACGCCACCCCCAGGGTGAAACCCGGACGCAGGCGCGCGGCAAGATCTTCCACTGAGCCTGAATCCTGGACGGTCATGCACCCATCTTCCTCAGGTGCAGGCGCCCGGGCAATGGTCCTGCAGGGGCCCTTATACCGTCGATTGGCCTTTGCCTCATATTTCCGCCATACTGGATGAGTTGTTCAAGCGCTTCTTCGTGTCCCGATCCGGATAATGCCGGGTGTCAGGGTCCAAGTGGAAGACCAAACATAACCCTGAACCCCATGGAATGCGGTCGAGTCTGCGTGGAAATCGCGACACGCCCGACCGCGGGGGTCGGTGCGCCGGCAGGTTGAGGAACCCGGAATATCCGGATTCAGCTTGTGCGGCGTGTGGTGGTAAATCCTCAAACGCTTCGGCGGCCACATCAACAGGTAAGTAAACAGAGCAGCCCTAACTAGAGCAGCACTAGCTGAAAGAGAGTCAGGCGACATGGCGGGACAAAAAATCCGCATCCGGCTGAAGTCATATGACCACGAGGTCATTGATGTTTCAGCGCGGAAGATCGTTGAGACGGTCACGCGCGCAGGCGCAACGGTAGTCGGCCCGGTGCCGCTGCCCACGGAGAAGAACGTTTACTGCGTAATTCGCTCTCCTCACAAGTACAAGGACAGCCGTGAGCACTTCGAAATGCGTACTCACAAGCGTCTGATCGACATCATCGACCCCACGCCGAAGGCCGTCGACTCGCTTATGCGTCTCGATCTGCCTGCAGACGTGAACATCGAAATCAAGCTCTAGGGAGGTGCTGAGAGACTATGACCGCAACCCGTAACGTAAAGGGCCTGCTGGGCACGAAGCTCGGCATGACCCAGGTCTGGGACGAGAACAACAAGCTCATCCCGGTAACTGTTGTCCAGGCTGACTCCAACGTCATCACCCAGCTGCGCAACGCAGAGGTAGATGGCTACGTCGCCGTACAGATCGGCTACGGCCAGATCGATCCCCGCAAGGTCACCAAGCCGCTGGCTGGTCACTTTGAAAAGGCTGGCGTCACCCCTCGCCGCCATGTCGTCGAACTGCGTACCGCAGACGCCGCATCCTACGAGCTGGGCCAGGAGCTCTCTGTTGAGATCTTCGAAGCCGGCCAGAAGATCGACGTCGTCGGCACCTCAAAGGGTAAGGGCTTCGCCGGTGTTATGAAGCGTCACGGCTTCCACGGCGTTGGCGCTTCCCACGGTGCCCACAAGAACCACCGTAAGCCTGGCTCCATCGGTGGCGCATCCACCCCGAGCCGCGTCTTCAAGGGCCTGAAAATGGCCGGCCGCATGGGCGCCGAACGTCACACCACGCTGAACCTCACGGTTCACGCTGTTGACGTTGAGAAGTCGCTGCTCCTTATCAAGGGTGCCGTCCCCGGCGCCCGCGGCCAGGTCGTACTCGTACGCACCGCCGTGAAGGGAGCCTAGTTCAATGACTAGCACTGTCAAGGTAGACCTGCCTGCAGAGATCTTCGACGTCCAGACCAACGTGCCGCTGCTGCACCAGGTCGTCGTCGCACAGCTCGCTGCTGCACGCCAGGGTACCCACAAGACGAAGACCCGCGCCGAGGTTTCCGGTGCAGGTCGCAAGCCGTTCAAGCAGAAGGGCACCGGCCGCGCCCGTCAGGGTTCAATCCGTGCTCCTCACATGACCGGCGGTGGCGTTGTCCACGGTCCGACCCCTCGTGACTACAGCCAGCGCACCCCCAAGAAGATGAAGGCTGCTGCACTCCGCGGCGCCCTGTCTGACCGCGCCCGCAACGGCCGCATCCACGTCATCGCTGAACTGGTAGCCGGCACCAAGCCGTCCGCCAAGGACGCACTGGCTTCGCTGCGCTCCGTCACTGAGCGCAAGAACCTGCTCGTCGTAATCGAGCGCGCCAACGATGTTGCTGCACTTTCCGTGCGCAACCTCCAGGATGTTCACGTTCTGTACGCAGACCAGCTGAACACCTACGACGTGCTTATCTCCGACGACGTGGTCTTCACCAAGGCTGCTTTCGAGGCGTTCGTCGCTGACAAGGCAAAGAACGAGGAGGCCTCCAAGTGAGCGTAACCACCATCAAGGACCCGCGCGACGTCGTGCTTGCACCCGTCGTTTCGGAAAAGAGCTACGGTCTGATCGACGAAGGCAAGTACACCTTCCTGGTGGACCCTCGCTCGAACAAGACCGAGATCAAATTGGCCGTCGAGAAGATCTTCTCGGTCAAGGTTGACTCGATCAACACCATCAACCGTGCCGGTAAGCGCAAGCGCACCAAATTCGGCTGGGGTCAGCGCAAGAGCACCAAGCGTGCAATTGTCACCCTCAAAGAAGGCACAATCGACATCTTCGGCGGTCCGCTCGCGTAGCGGAGACCACTTTAACGAGGAAATAAATTATGGGAATCCGTAAATACAAGCCGACTACCCCGGGCCGTCGTGGCTCGAGCGTAGCCGACTTTGCTGAAATCACGCGATCGACTCCGGAAAAGTCGTTGCTGCGTCCGCTGCACAAGACTGGCGGCCGTAACAACTCCGGTAAGATCACCACCCGTCACAAGGGTGGTGGGCACAAGCGCCAGTACCGTCTGATCGACTTCCGTCGTCACGACAAGGACGGCGTCAACGCCCGCGTTGCCGAAATCGAGTACGACCCGAACCGCACGGCTCGCATCGCACTCCTGCACTACGTTGATGGCACCAAGCGTTACATCATCGCTCCGAACAAGCTGTCCCAGGGTGACTTCGTCGAGGCTGGTCCCGACGCTGACATCAAGCCGGGCAACAACCTGCCGCTGCGCAACATCCCGGTTGGTACCGTAATCCACGCAGTTGAACTGCGTCCGGGTGGCGGCGCCAAGATGGCTCGTTCCGCAGGTGCTTCGGTACAGCTCGTTGCCAAGGAAGGCCGTTTCGCCCAGCTGCGTCTGCCCTCCGGTGAAATCCGCAACGTTGACGTGCGCTGCCGCGCAACCGTCGGCGAGGTGGGCAACGCCGAGCAGTCGAACATCAACTGGGGCAAGGCCGGCCGCATGCGCTGGAAGGGCGTTCGCCCGACCGTCCGTGGTGTAGCCATGAACCCGGTTGACCACCCGCACGGTGGTGGTGAAGGTAAGACTTCCGGTGGACGTCACCCGGTTAACCCGAACGGCAAGCCCGAGGGCCGTACCCGCCGTCCGAACAAAGAGAGCGACAAGCTTATTGTTCGTCGCCGCCGTACTGGCAAGAACAAGCGATAGGAGCCTGGACACATGCCACGCAGCCTGAAAAAAGGTCCTTTCGTTGACCAGCACCTCTTTGTGAAGGTCGCACGGGAAAACGATAAGGGCACCAAGAACGTCATCAAGACCTGGTCCCGCCGTTCGATGATCATCCCCGACATGCTCGGGCACACGATCGCCGTACACGACGGACGCAAGCACATCCCGGTGTTTGTCACAGAGTCGATGGTCGGGCACAAGCTCGGCGAATTCGCTCCCACGCGGACATTCCGCGGCCATGTTAAGGACGACCGTAAGGGCAAGCGCCGCTAGGCGCCTGACTTTACGTCTTAGACGAGAGAAGGAAAGCAATGGAAGCCAAGGCTATTGCGCGTCACATCCGCGTAACGCCTATGAAGGCCCGGCGCGTCGTCAACCTTGTTCGTGGTAAGCAAGCGAATGAGGCTCTGGCAATTCTGAAGTTTGCCCCCCAGGCAGCTTCGGAGCCGGTATTCAAGGTACTTCAGTCGGCAATGGCCAACGCACGTGTCCTCGCGGACCGTGACGGCGTTGCATTCGACGACAGCGACCTCTTCATCACCGAAGCATTTGTTGATGAAGGCCCGACCATGAAGCGGTTCCAGCCGCGTGCCCAGGGCCGCGCCTACCGCATTAGGAAGCGGACCAGCCACATCACGCTGGTTGTCGCAACCCCGGAGAAAGAGGAGGCTCGCTAAGTGGGACAGAAAGTAAACCCGCACGGGTTCCGACTCGGCATCACCACCGACCACGTTTCGCACTGGTTCGCTGACAGCACCAAGCCCGGACAGCGCTACAAGGACTTCGTCCGCGAGGACATCAAGATCCGTCAGCTCATGTCCACCGGCATGGAGCGCGCCGGCATCGCCAAGGTCGAGATCGAGCGCACCCGTGACCGTGTCCGCGTGGACATCCACACGGCACGCCCGGGTATCGTCATCGGCCGCCGCGGCGCTGAAGCAGACCGCATCCGCGGCGAGCTCGAGAAGCTCACCGGCAAGCAGGTTCAGCTGAACATCCTCGAGGTCAAGAACCCCGAGATGGAAGCACAGCTTGTTGCCCAGGGCATCGCTGAGCAGCTGACTTCCCGCGTGGCTTTCCGCCGTGCGATGAAGAAGGCAATGCAGTCCGCACAGCGTGCGGGTGCCAAGGGCATCCGTGTTGCTTGCTCGGGCCGTCTGGGTGGCGCAGAAATGTCCCGCTCGGAGTTCTACCGCGAAGGCCGTGTGCCCCTGCACACCCTCCGCGCGAACATCGACTACGGCTTCTACGAAGCCAAGACCACCTTCGGCCGCATCGGTGTGAAGGTTTGGATCTACAAGGGTGACGTAACTGCCAAGGAACTGGCTCAGCAGGCAGCTGCTGCTCCGTCCCGTGGCCGTGCAGGAGACCGTCCGGGCCGCCCGGGTGGCGACCGCCGTCGTCGTAACGACCGTCCGGCAGCTGAGGCAGCACCCGCTGCCGTTGAAGCACCGGCCGCTGAAGCTGCTGCTCCCGCAGCAGAAGGAGGACAGGCTTAAATGCTTATCCCACGTCGAGTAAAGCACCGTAAGCAGCACCACCCGGGTCGTTCCGGCGCTGCTA
The DNA here is from genome assembly GCF_029873575.1 of Paenarthrobacter sp. OM7. Classification (NCBI taxonomy): domain Bacteria; kingdom Bacillati; phylum Actinomycetota; class Actinomycetes; order Micrococcales; family Micrococcaceae; genus Paenarthrobacter; species Paenarthrobacter sp. OM7. The sequence continues at coordinate 3,231,816 of NZ_CP123579.1, read as the reverse complement.
CGGGCGGCACCAAGGTCAGCTTCGGTGAGTACGGTATCCAGGCCCTGAGCCCGGCATACGTTACCAACCGTCAGATCGAGTCCGCTCGTATTGCGATGACCCGCCACATCAAGCGTGGCGGCAAGGTCTGGATCAACATCTACCCGGACCGTCCGCTGACGAAGAAGCCTGCTGAAACCCGTATGGGTTCCGGTAAGGGTTCTCCGGAATGGTGGGTCGCAAACGTCAAGCCGGGCCGGGTTCTCTTCGAACTCTCCGGTGTCAATGAAGAGGTAGCTCGCGAGGCCCTGCGCCTGGCAATCCACAAGCTCCCGTTGAAGGCACGCATTGTGCGTCGCGAAGGTGGTGAATAGAAATGGCAGTAGGGTCGAAGGATCTCGCACCCGCACAGCTGGACGGTTTCGACAACGAGCGTCTCGTTGAAGAACTCCGCAAGTCCAAGGAAGAGCTGTTCAACCTGCGTTTCCAGTCCGCCACCGGACAGCTGGAGAACCACGGTCGCCTGCGTGCGGTAAAGAAGGACATCGCACGCATCTACACCGTTCTCCGTGAGCGCGAGCTGGGCATTCGTGCCGAGGTTGCCGCACCGGTTGTGGAAGCCAAGGAAGAAAAGAAGTCCAAGAAGGCTGCCAAGGCTGAAAAGGCCGAGGTTGAAGCTGGAGAGGACGCCAAGTGAGCGAGAAGGAAACTGTGACGGAAGCAGCAGCCAGCGCTGAACAGCGCGGTTACCGTAAGACGCGTCGCGGCTACGTTGTCTCTGACAAGATGGAAAAGACCATCGTTGTTCAGGTTGAAGACCGCGTGAAGCACGCTCTGTACGGCAAGGTTATTCGCCGCACCTCGAAGATCAAGGCTCACGACGAAGAGAACACCGCCGGCATCGGCGACCTCGTTCTCATCTCTGAGACCCGCCCGCTGTCCGCTACCAAGCGGTGGCGTCTGGTGGAGATCCTCGAAAAGGCCAAGTAAATCCGACGCCGGGCATGCCTGGCAGTGATTCACTGGAAAGGCCCGCGTTCCCCAGGGAGCGCGGGCCTTTCCGCATCTCCGGCCGTTTCGGCTTCAGGCCGTAAACGTGCTAGGATATTGAGTTTGTATGGCGCCACTTGTGCGCCGTCAACTACCTCGTAAACAATCGTGCCGCTGCATACTGCCCCGCGCAGAGTTTTCTGCAAGGGAAGCTGATGCTTGTGGCACGGGCGTTTAGGCCTGTACTGGCAAAATCCAGGCAGGTCAAGAGACACCCCGATCAACCGTTCCGCAAGGCTCATTCCGTATGCATGATTTCGGTCTGAGAACCGGCGCGACGCAAGGAGTAGAAATTGATTCAGCAGGAGTCGCGACTCAAGGTCGCCGACAACACGGGTGCTAAGGAAATCCTTACCATTCGCGTTCTCGGTGGATCTGGTCGTCGCTACGCAGGCATTGGCGACGTGATCGTCGCTACCGTCAAGGACGCTATCCCTGGCGGCAACGTAAAGAAGGGTGACGTCGTCAAGGCTGTCATCGTTCGTACCAAGAAGGAACGCCGCCGTGCGGATGGTTCCTACATCAAGTTTGACGAAAACGCAGCTGTGATCCTGAAGAATGACGGTGACCCCCGCGGTACCCGTATCTTCGGCCCGGTTGGTCGTGAACTTCGCGACAAGAAGTTCATGAAGATCGTTTCGCTGGCCCCGGAGGTGCTTTAGTCCATGGCTAAGATCAAGAAGGGTGACCTCGTTCAGGTCATCACCGGCGCCAAGCAGGAACGCGGCGGAGACCGCGGCAAGCAGGGCAAGGTTCTGCGCGTATTCCCGGACACCAACCGCGTGCTGGTAGAGGGAATCAACCGCGTCACCAAGCACACCAAGGTCGGTCAGTCGCAGCGCGGCACCAAGACCGGTGGCATTGAGGTCGTTGAGGCCCCGATCCACGTTTCCAACGTTGCTCTGGTTGACCCGTCGACCAAGAAGCCGACCCGTGTTGGTTTCCGTCTCGACACCGTTGAGAAGGATGGCGCTACCAAGACCGTCCGTATCCGCGTGTCCAAGGCCACCGGGAAGGACATCTGATGAGTGAGACACTCGAGACTCCAGTGAAGATCGTTCCGCGTCTGAAGACCAAGTATGCAGAGACCATCAAGAAGTCCCTGCAGGAGGAATTCAGCTACGCGAACGTCAACCAGGTTCCCCGCCTGGTCAAGGTTGTAGTGAACATGGGTGTTGGAGATGCCGCCAAGGACTCCAAGCTGATCGACGGCGCTGTCCGCGACCTCACCCTGATCACCGGCCAGAAGCCGCAGGTAACCAAGGCCCGCAAGTCAATCGCACAGTTCAAGCTGCGCGAAGGCATGCCGATCGGTGCACACGCAACTCTGCGTGGGGACCGCATGTGGGAATTCGTGGATCGTCTGGTTTCGCTGGCTCTGCCGCGTATCCGTGACTTCCGCGGCCTCAACGGCAAGCAGTTCGATGGCAACGGCAACTACACCTTCGGTCTGACCGAGCAGGTTATGTTCCACGAGATCGACCAGGACTCCATCGACCGCGTTCGCGGTATGGACATCACGGTCGTCACCACCGCCAAGACCGATGACGAAGGCCGCGCGCTGCTCAAGGCGCTTGGTTTCCCGTTCAAGACCGAAAACTAACTACGTGACAGGTCCGTCTTCGCAGGCTCTTGAGAGCCGGCGCAGCGGAAACCGGTACGAGGAAGGGCTATAGCCCAAATGACTATGACAGATCCTGTCGCAGACATGCTCACGCGTCTGCGCAATGCAAACTCGGCATACCACGACACCGTGTCCATGCCATACAGCAAACTGAAGGCACGCGTTGCTGACATCCTGAAGGCAGAAGGCTACATTGCCGGCTGGAAGGAAGAAGACGCCGAGGTTGGCAAGAAGCTGACCATCGACCTTAAGTTCGGTCCGAACCGCGAGCGTTCCATCGCTGGCGTCCGCCGCATCTCCAAGCCGGGTCTCCGCGTTTACGCGAAGTCCACCAACCTGCCGCACGTGCTGGGTGGCCTGGGTGTCGCAATCCTGTCCACCTCTTCCGGCCTCCTGACTGACAAGCAGGCCGGCAAGAAGGGCGTGGGCGGCGAAGTCCTCGCGTACGTCTGGTAACGGGAAAGGAAGAGAATAATGTCACGTATTGGACGTCTCCCCATCACCGTTCCTGCCGGAGTTGAGGTCAAGCTTGATGGCTCCGTCATCAACGTCAAAGGTGCCAAAGGCGAGCTGAGCCACACTGTGGCCAGCCCGATCGAGGTTACCCAGGAAGAGAACACCCTGACGGTCACCCGCCCGAACGACGAGCGCAACTCGCGTTCGCTGCACGGCCTGACCCGCACCCTGATCGCCAACATGATTCAGGGCGTTACCGAGGGCTACGAGAAGAAGCTTGAAATCGTTGGTACTGGTTACCGCGTTCAGGCCAAGGGTTCTGACCTGGAGTTCGCTCTGGGCTACAGCCACCCGGTTAACGTCTCTGCACCCGAAGGCATCACCTTCGTAGTAGAGGGTCCGACCAAGCTCTCTGTTTCGGGTATCAACAAGCAGCAGGTCGGCGAGGTTGCTGCCAACATTCGCAAGCTGCGCAAGCCTGACCCCTACAAGGGCAAGGGTGTCCGTTACGCCGGCGAAGTCATCCGCCGCAAGGTCGGAAAGGCTGGTAAGTAAACCATGGCCATCGCAATTAATAAGAAGCGTACGAACAAGAGCAAGTCTGCTGCACGCAGCCGTCGCCAGCTTCGTATCCGCAAGCGCATCACCGGTACGGCTGTACGTCCTCGTCTGGTCGTCAACCGTTCGGCACGTCACGTATTCGTCCAGGTTGTCGATGACAGCAAGGGTGTAACCGTGGCTTACGCTTCCACCCTGGAAGCTGACCTTCGCGCATTCGACGGAGACAAGACTGCAAAGGCCAAGCGCGTCGGCGAGCTCGTTGCAGAGCGCGCCAAGGCTGCAGGCGTCGAGGCTGTTGTCTTCGACCGTGGCGGTAACAAGTACCACGGCCGCATCGCCGCCGTCGCTGACGGTGCTCGCGAAGGTGGGCTGGCACTGTGACCGTTGAAAATAACGAAAAGGACATTCAGGTGACTGAAGCTGTAGCTGCTGAAGCAACTGAGACCGCACCCGCTGCCGATGACCGCCGCGGCGGACGTCGTGGCGAGCGCGGCGACCGTGGCCAGGGCCGCGGCGACCGTGGTGGCCGTGGTGGCCGCGACGGCGGTCGTGAGGCTGAGAAGAGCCAGTTCGTAGAGCGCGTTGTCACCATCAACCGCGTTGCCAAGGTCGTCAAGGGTGGTCGTCGCTTCAGCTTCACCGCTCTCGTCGTCGTCGGTGACGGCAACGGTATGGTCGGCGTCGGCTACGGCAAGGCCAAGGAAGTTCCCGCTGCTATCGCCAAGGGCGTTGAAGAGGCCAAGAAGTCCTTCTTCCGCGTACCCCGCGTTGGCAGCACCATCCCGCACCGTGTGCAGGGTGAGGCTGCTGCAGGCGTAGTCCTGCTGCGTCCGGCTTCCGCCGGTACCGGTGTTATCGCCGGTGGCCCGGTCCGCGCGGTATTGGAGTGCGTGGGCATCCACGACATCCTCTCCAAGTCGCTCGGTTCTTCCAACGCGATCAACATCGTTCACGCGACCGTTGCCGCTCTGAAGCAGCTCGAAGAGCCCGCTTCCGTGGCTGCCCGCCGTGGCCTGCCGCTGGACGAGGTTGCTCCTGCTGCTCTGGTGCGCGCGCTCCAGAACCAGAAGGCAGGTGTTTAGTCATGGCTAAGAACCTGACTCCCTCCGACGCCAAGTTGGAAATCACCCAGATCAAGGGCGTCATTGGCGCCAAGCAGAACCAGATCGCCACCCTTCGGTCCCTCGGCCTCAAGCGCATCGGACACACTGTTGTCCGCTCCGCTGATGCCGTGACCGTTGGAATGCTGAACACGGTTCCGCACCTCGTGAATGTAGAGGAGGCGAAGTAATGGCAGAGAACAAGACCGCCGCAGAGACTGCTGAGAAGCAGAACGCTCTGAAGGTCCACCACCTGCGTCCCGCCCCGGGTGCCAAGACCGCCAAGACCCGTGTTGGTCGTGGTGAAGGCTCCAAGGGTAAGACCGCTGGTCGCGGTACCAAGGGTACGAAGGCCCGCTACCAGGTAAAGGCTGGCTTTGCCGGCGGCCAGCTGCCGCTGCACATGCGCCTGCCGAAGCTGCGCGGCTTCAAGAACCCGTTCCGGGTTGAGTTCCAGGTTGTCAACCTGGAAAAGCTCAACGAGCTGTTCCCGGAAGGTGGCGCTGTCACCGTTGAGTCCCTGGTTGAGAAGGGTGCCGTTCGCAAGAACCAGCCCGTGAAGGTGCTTGGCACCGGCGACATCACCGTCAAGGTTGATGTTACGGCCCACGCATTCTCCGCCAGTGCTACGGAAAAGATTGCTGCAGCAGGCGGAAGCACCACTGCTCTCTAAGAGCCAGTGGGGCAGATGCCCGTTGTAAAAAAGGATCCCGGTACGCGGGGCTTCGGCCCTGTGTACCGGGATTTTTTTCATGGTTGAGGACTCTCGATTATTACGACGGCGTCACAAGCAGTTAGACTCGGTTGTTGGGTTTCATTGAGCCCGATCACATCCTTGTACTTTCTACTCAGGAGGACGCTTGCTAAGCGCATTCGGCCGGGCGTTTCGGACGCCTGATTTGCGACGCAAGTTGTTGTTCACGCTGGGAATCATCACAATCTTCCGCTTGGGAGCTTTTATCCCCTCGCCTGGTGTGAACTACCAGAATGTCCAGCAATGCTTGAACACCGGTGACACCTCGCAGGGCATCTACCAGCTGGTTAACTTGTTCAGCGGCGGCGCGTTGCTGCAGGTCTCAGTCTTTGCCTTGGGCATCATGCCCTACATCACGGCGAGCATCATCGTGCAGCTGCTCCGGGTGGTCATTCCCCGGTTCCAGCAGCTCTACGAAGAGGGTTCCTCGGGACAGTCAAAGTTGACCCAGTACACCCGGTACCTCACTATCGCTCTCGGCCTGCTGAACGCCACCACTCTGGTGTCCCTGGCCCGGTCCGGTCAACTGCTCCCGGGCTGCAACCTGCCCATCATCCCCGATGAGAGCATCATGACCACCATCCTCATCATCATCACGTTGACGGCCGGTACCGGCCTCATCATGTGGATGGGCGAGCTGGTGACGGAGAAGGGTGTGGGCAACGGTATGTCGCTGCTCATCTTCACCTCCATCGCTGCAAGCTTCCCGGGTTCGCTGGGTGCCATCTGGGAGAGCAAGGGTCCCGGCACCTTCTTCACCGTGCTGGCTGTCGGTTTGCTGACTGTGGCCTTGGTTGTTTTCGTGGAGCAGTCCCAACGCCGTGTTCCGGTCCAGTATGCGAAGCGCATGATCGGCCGCCGCACAGTGGGCGGTACCAGCACCTACATTCCCATCAAGGTGAACATGGCCGGCGTTGTGCCTGTCATCTTCGCGTCCTCCATGCTCTACCTGCCCGGGCTGATTTCGCAGTTCAACCAGCCGGCGCCAGGGGAGCAGATGGCCCCGTGGGTTGAGTGGATCAACAACAACCTCACCCGTGGCGACCACCCCATCTACATGGCGCTCTATTTCGCCATGATCGTGTTCTTTACGTACTTCTACGTGGCCATCACCTTCAACCCTGAAGAAGTGTCGGACAACATGAAGAAGTACGGCGGGTTCATTCCGGGCATCCGGGCGGGTAAACCGACCGCGGACTACCTGCAGTACGTGCTTTCCAGGATCACCCTGCCTGGAGCCCTCTACCTGGGCTTCGTGGCGTTGATTCCGCTGGTTGCACTCGTCCTGATCAATGCCAACCAGAACTTCCCGTTCGGTGGCACCTCAATCCTGATCATGGTGGGTGTCGGCCTGGAAACCGTCAAGCAGATTGATGCGCAGCTACAACAACGTCACTACGAAGGGCTTTTGCGATGACGAGAATGCTGATCATTGGACCTCCCGGTTCGGGCAAGGGTACGCAGGCTGAACGGATTTCCGAGCGCCTCGGCGTAGTCGCCATTTCCACTGGCGATATCTTCCGTGCCAACGTCAAGGGCGAAACACCCTTGGGCATTGAAGCCAAGAAGTACATGGACGCAGGCGACTTCGTTCCGGACAGCGTTACGAACGACATGGTTCGGGACCGCTTGAGCCAGAGCGACGTGGAGAACGGCTTCCTCCTGGACGGCTACCCGCGTACCACGGCCCAGGTTGATTACCTGGACCAGATCCTCGCCGAAGGCCAGCAGGAGCTCGACGTCGTGCTCCAGCTGACCGCCGATGACGAAGAACTGGTGACCCGTCTCCTTGGCCGTGCCAAAGAGACCGGACGTTCCGATGACAACGAGACCGTGATCCGTCACCGTCTTGATCTGTACCACGAGCAAACCGAAGCCGTTGTGGCCAAGTACGCCGAGCGTGGAATCCTCACGCAGGTTGATGGCATTGGCGGTATCGATGAAGTTACCGATCGTGTCCTCACCGCGATTGAGTCGGCCAAGGCCGTCTAGCTTGTTTTCCACATAGCCGGTTCGCGCGGCTCTGGAGCGAAGGGTGTGTCCCGTACCATTGGTGCGGGACACACCCATTTTTCGTTTCGCGGCAGACTGTTGGGGGAACCGCATGCATACTGCTTTATCTGGGCACAGCCGGATTTCGGGGCTCGAGGTCTACCTGCCACCCGCCCGGCTGGACACGGCCGCCGTCGAGCGCCGTATTGCTGAGCACAGTCCGGGGTTCCGGGTCCCTCAGGGCCTGATCGGTCGCGTCACGGGAATCCGTTCCCGCAGTGTCATGGCTGAAACCGAACAAGCGTCGGACCTGGCGGCCAACGCTGCGGCCAAGGTTATGGCTGAGTGTGGACTGCAGGCTCCGGAAGTAGACCTCTTGATCTTTGCTTCGGCCAGCCAGGACATGGTGGAGCCGGCCACCGGACATATGGTTGCGGCAAAGTTGGGGCTCGCATGTCCGGTCATGGACGTCAAGAACGCCTGCAACAGTTTCCTCAACGGCGTCGAAGTGGGGGACTCCCTGATCGCTACGGGACGCTATGCCCGCGTGCTGGTGGCCACCGGTGAATCGCCGTCGAGGGCAGTTCGTTGGAAGGTTCCGGACTTTGAGACTTTTGCGTCCAGTTTTCCCGGGTACACCATGAGCGACGGCGGTGCCGCAGTTTTGCTTGAGGCGGCAGACCGGGAGCCGCCAGGTCCCGAAGGGGCGGCCGGGATCCTGTCCATGGCCTTCACGGCGCGGAGCAGCCACTGGTCTGTGGGTACGCTCTCGGCGGGAGGTTCCGCGTTTCCCCGCGATCCGGAAGCCAGCTATTTCAGCATGGACGGTGAAAAGCTGAAGGACGCGTTCCTGGATCTTGGTTCTGAGATTCTTGACCAGACGCTCGAGCGGCTTGACCTGTCATGGACGGACTTCGCAGTGGTGTGTGTTCATCAAGTCAGTGCTCCGTACCGGGCGATCTTCGCTGAGCGTGCCGGTGTTCCCAGTGAGTTGCTGGTCCCTTCCGTGGAGGATTTCGGCAACCTGGCGTCAGTCAGCCTGCCGCTGCAACTGAAACTCGCCATGGACAGCGGACGGTGTGGACCAGGTGACCTCGTCGCGTTGGTGGGATTGGCCGGCGGCGTCAGCCTGGGCATGGCAGTGGTGCGGCTGTGACGGCCATGAACGCACGGCCGGAGCCTGCAAGCCCAGGGCTGGAAAGCAGCGCTCCCACCAGGCCGCTGTGTATCGCTGTTCCGATGCTGAACGAGGAGAAACTGGTACGTCAGACACTGCTGTCCCTGGCGGCCCAAGAGCACAAGGATTTCACGGTTGTTGTGGTGGACAACGGCTCCACTGATAACAGCCGTGGCATCGTGGCTGAGTTCGCCGCGGAACATCCCGGAATGGACATCCGGCTCCTGACCGAAGGGCAGAAGGGTACTGGGGCGGCGGCGGATACGGGCATGCGCTTCGGTGTGGAGCACGGCGCAGTATGGTTGGCCCGCACCGATTCCGATTGCCTTGCAGCTCCGGACTGGACTGCCAGGATCATGGCCGCCTTCGATGACGGGCTGGAACTGATCGCTGGCCAGCTTAATCCGAGGCTTGATGAGGGAATCAGCGCCGGTGAACGGCGGATGATGTTGCTCGCGGTGGAGGTGGCCTCATTCTTTGGCCGTATCCGTCCCGGCAATAAGGGCGAGGGGTACCTGGGGCCGTACCAAATGCTCCCGGGCTGCAACATGGCCATCACCGCAGATATGTACCACCGGTCCGGCGGATTCCCCCGCTCCAGCATCGAAGACCTCCATGAGGACAGGGCACTGTCCAACCGGGTCAGAAAGCTGACCCGGAACTACGCCCTGCGGCGGGATGTTGTGGTATTCGGCTCCTCACGCCGCGTCAAGGCCTGGGGCTTGAAGAACACGCTGGCGTGGTACGCAGACCACCGGTACCGTCCCGAGCACGTGGATATCCGGTGATGGCGGACGTGGCCACGGCTGAGCAATGGGAACGACGCATCCACCTGGGCGCCCACCCTCTGCTGTATCCGATGATTCGAGGTTTGGGCAGCCTCCGTCCGGTGGTCAAGCTGCCAGGGTTGGGGGTGCTGGTCAGTGAAGCCGGCTTGGTTCGTGAGGTCCTCATGGACCAGCAGAGATTTGTCAAGAATGGCCGCTCGGGTTCAGGCGCCCTCTGGACTCCCGTGGTGGGCCCCAAAGCCTTGGTGAACATGGATGGCGAAGACCACAAGAAATTGCGGCAACGCCTGGGTGATCTGTTCACGCCGCGATCGGTAGCCGGGATAGTGGAGCCGGCGGCATCCGCCTTTGAATCACGAATCGCCAAGGAACTGGACGCGGGACGTTCGGTGGACGTGGTGGAATGCGTGAAGGACCTGGCAGGGGGAGTGATCTCCCGGTTGCTGGGAGTGCCCGACGACGCGCCGGGCAGGCTACCCAACAAGGAACTCTTCAACCTGGGCTCTTCCATTTCCTCGCTTGTCCGCTTGGGCCGTCCCTCCCTGACGGCGCGGCAAATCGCGAAGGGGCGTTCCGCCGTCGGAATCCTGGCAGGACCGGCCAGGGTGGCCTACCGGGAGAGTGACCCCGGGACATTTCCCGGGAGGCTCCGGGAACTCGGCATGAGCGAGGAAGAAGCGATGGGCATCATCAGTGCTTTCGTCATGGTGGGCACCGAAACGCTGGTCTCATTCCTTCCGCGGTTGGTGGCGCTCCTTACGGACAGCGGACGGGTTGAGGAACTGGCCAACCAGCGCTCAACCGTTCCTGCCGTGATCAATGAGGCCCTTCGCTTCACAGTGCCATCGCCCATGATGATCCGGGATGCAGTGGCACCCGGGGCCATTGGAGGGACGGAGGTCCGGGCCGGCGACAGGATACTGCTATCCACCGTCCACGCTGCCAAGAGCCTCCGCGGCTTTGACCCGGCAGAGGCCATACCCCCGCAAGCGCGCCAGCTGTGGTTCGGCGCGGGAGCACACTTCTGTATCGGCATGCCGTTGGCCATGGCCGAGATCAACGCAGCCTTGGACGTACTGCTGGACCGGTATCTTCAGCAACCCTGGACCATCCGGAGCCGCCGTGTCAGCAGAGGTGTTCTCATTCCGGGATACAAGAGTCTGGAACTGGCGAATGTCTGAGGAGACAGTTGAGCAGTCAGCGGGCACTGCCGACCTGATCGCCGCCGTATATGCAGCAGCGGAACGGTTCCCGCAACACCCGGCGATCACAGCCCCAGGCAAAGCACGCCGCATCAGGGGCGTGCGTGGGGCGGAGGCAGTGAAACCCGGACAGACCATCACCTACCGTGAGCTGGCGGACGGGATCGAGGCGACGGCGCTCAGCCTCCAGAAGGACGGATTCGGCTTGGGGGAGCGCATGTTGTTCTCCGTACGTCCCAGCCCTGCGGCGTTTGTCCTTGCCTTGGGCGCTGTGCGGGCGGGTGGCTCGGTGGTGTTTATTGACCCGGGAATCGGTCCTTCCCTCTTTCGGGATCGTGCAGGGCTCGCGTCGCCGCAGTGGGCAGCCTCGGAGTCGCTCCTGTACGCGTTGAGCGCCAAGAGCCCTTTCCGTCCCCTTGCACGGAGGCGGGGCCTGCTTCTCCCCAACTATGGCGCCATGGAGGTCCGCCACTACTACGCGGGACCGTGGTTGCCTGGTGTGCCACGGGGCGCGTCGCCGGTGAGGGCCCTGGCGTCGACGCGGATGGCAACGGGGGATGGCAAAATTGGCGGCGACGCCGTGAACGCGTCCTCGCAGGAAGCCGTCATCATCTTCACATCGGGGACTACCGGTGCTCCCAAAGGCGTGATCCACACCCGGGGATCGCTCGCCGCGGGCTTTGGACAACTCACCACGCGCTGCACCTTCAGGGAAGGCGACAGGGTCCACTCGGAGCAACTCATGATGGGCCTGCCCGCGCTCATTGCCGGTGCGCACTGGACCATGCCGGCGTACGGATTCTCCGCCCACATCGATCCTCTCCGGCTTGCGGGCGAACTTGGGCCTGTGGCCGGCCAAAAAACAGCGTACGACGGCGCCACCCACCTTTTCCTTGTGCCGTCACAGTTGGCGCCCATCCTGGACTCGATCGAGGAAGGAACGGTCAGGCTGCCGGCATCGCTGAGGACAGTCATGCTTGGGGCGGCGCCGATCCTGGCGCCATTTCTGAAACGGGCCATGCAACTGCTTCCGGGCATCGAGTTCAAACTGATCTATGGCATGACCGAAGCGCTTCCAATCGCCATTGCCGACGGACACGAAAAATTGGCCTTCGCGTCAGGTGCAGAGGCTGAAGTAACGGCCCCCGACGGCACAGGCGAAGGTGACTTCCTGGGGGAGCCGCTGCCCGCCGTCGGAATCCGGGTGGCTGAAGACCACGAACTGTTGGTCCGGGGTCCCAATGTGTGCCACGGCTACCTGGGCGAAGACCCGATGGTGGAGCACGCGACGGGGGACCTCGTCCGGCTGGACCACGGCAGCGCCGGGGCGCCCAGGCTGGTGATGATCGGGCGTAAGAAGGACATGATCATCCGAGGGAAGACCAACATCTACCCGGCACTCTACGAGCCGGTCATTGCTGGGATCCCCGGGGTCCGGCAAGCAGTGATGGTAGGCGTTCCGGATGACGTCGGAGACGAGGCAGTGTGGCTGGCCGTCGTCGCTGCGGCTGGCGAAAGTGCAGCCCTGATGAAGTCGCGGCTTGCCCGAGACCTCCCACGGCTCATCGACGAATCCGTGCTCCCGGACCACATTGAAGTCCTGGAGTCCATCCCGTCCGGTGGCCGGCACCGGAAACCTGACCGTGCAGCATTGCGGCAGGAGTTCGCGTCACGCACCCAGCCAGAGGCACACGCAGACGCAGCGGGAACACGGTGAAGATTGCAGTCACCGGCGCCACTGGGTTCATCGGGGGAGCCGTAGCCGCAGCTGCGGAGGCCCAGGGATGGGAGGTAGTCCGCTTCGCGAGACAGCACGGACCTGGCCTGAATTACTGGGATCTGACCGGGCTTCCCCCAGGGCGGCTTCCCGGCGTTGACGCTGTGGTGCACGCGGCAGCACACGTTGCCGATTGGGGTCCGTCTGCCCTCTTCCACCGGGCCAACGTCCTGGGCACCCGTGCCGTGGCCGAGGCCTTCGACGGCACCCGCCTGGTCCACATCTCCAGTTCCAGCGTGTACCCGTGGTGGGAATCATGTGTCAACCGGGCCGAGGATGAGGTAGCCACACGCCACCTGAGTGCCTACGGACGCAGCAAGGCGCTCGCCGACGTCGAAGCCCGTCGCCATGGCAATGCCGTGGCACTGCGCCCGCACGGTGTCTACGGGCCGGGGGACCGGACGCTGCTGCCACGTCTGATCAGCAACATCAGGCGAGGCCATTTGCTGAGTGTCGGACATGCCCAGGTGAAACATCAATTGACGCACGTGGACAATCTGGTGAAAGCAACCCTTGCCGCCTGCCGCTCGGAAATCCGGGGCGCCGTCAACGTGGGGGACGCTGAGCCTGTTGAATTGGGTGGAGTGCTGCGCCAGGTGCTGGACTCCTCTGGATTCCACGGCGTGGACATCAGGTACCTTCCCGAGCCCGCGGCCATGGCTTTAGCCGGCATTTCGGAAGCGGTTTCACGGGCGAGCGGCCGGAATCCGCGGCTCACACGTTACGCGGTGAGCCAACTCGGGAGGGAGCGAACCTACTCCTTGGAACGCCTCCGGCACGAGCTGGGAATCGAGCCAATTTCGACCACAGTCTCGGATGCGGGAAAATGGTTCAAGCACGGAGCCTGATCGGCTCCGTCAGCAAACTTTCCAGAGGAGAACATGGCGTTCGGTCAGCCCCGCATTGAATACAAGACCAACGAGCAGATGCGCAAGATGCAGGAAGCCGGGCTTGTCCTGAGCCGTGCACTTGATGCTGCAGTTGCGGCGGCCAAGCCGGGCGTCACCACCAAAGACCTGGACGATGTTTTTGCCGCGGTCCTCAACGACGCAGGTGCCAAGTCCAACTTCCTCGGCTACCACGGCTTCCCCGCCACAATTTGCACCTCCGTCAACGAAGAAGTGGTCCATGGCATCCCCGGGACCAAGGTCCTCAATGAGGGTGACATTATTTCCATCGACGGCGGCTGCATCGTGGACGGCTGGCATTCAGACTCTGCGCGGACGGTCATCGTGGGTACGGCGGATCCCGAAGACCAGCGGCTCTCCGACGTCACTGAGGCTGCCATGTGGCGTGGCATCGCCGCCCTTGCCAACGGAAAATTCGTCGGAGACATCGGCAACGCGATCGATGACTACGTCTCCTCCGTCCACGGCAAGCCCTTGGGCATCCTGGAAGACTACGTAGGGCACGGCATTGGCTCCGAAATGCACATGGCCCCGGATGTCCTGAACTACCGGACCGGCCACCGCGGACCGAAGATCCGCCCAGGCCTGTGCCTGGCCATCGAACCCATGCTGGTGCGCGGGGGCATCGAAACCGCCACCCTCGACGACGACTGGACCGTTGTCACCACCGACGGCAAGCGTTCCTGCCAGTGGGAGCATTCTGTCGCCGTCCACGAAAAGGGCATCTGGGTCCTGTCCGCCCCGGATGGAGGCGCCGAGCAGTTGGCGCCGCTCGGCGTCGTGCCTGTACCGATCCCGTAAGGCTTGTACCAATCCCGTAAGACCCGGGCCGTACGCCCCGGAGCACAAGAGCCGGGCTGCTGAAGCAGCCCGGCTCTCTTCATGCCTGGAGGAGAAATCAAGCCTTCAGCTTCGGCTTCACATCCTTGGTGTAAATGCCCTCGAGCGTCTTCTTAAGCTCGGTCATGGTTGCCTGGACGTCGCCCTGCTGCGTGAGGATCTTTGCAGCGGCCTTGGCCATCTCCTGGTCCGCACCCGGCAGGAACACGCGTGCGTTGTCCTGGACCTTGGTCACGGCGAGCTGGTCCATGGCGGTCTTGATTTGCGGTGTCTCGGCGAGGACAGCGGACATGTCGGCCGAGAGACGCGTGGGCATGTACCCGGTGGCAGCGGAGAAAGCGGCGGTGTTCTCCGGTTCGGTCATGAACTTCAGGAACGTGGCCGCAGCAAGCTGTTCCTCCTTGGTGATGCCGCTCGGGATGCCGAGACCGGCACCGCCCGTGGGGCAGACCCCGCTGGGCACTTCGGGCCCGCCCGGAAGGAAACCGACGCCAACGTTGAACTTGGCTGCCTTCAGGACGCCCAGCAAGGAACCAGTGGAGGAAATGGTGGACGAGGTGATGCCCGCGGCGAAGTCGTCTGCGGCTTCCTTGGACGAAACGCCCGCCCAGCCGTCCTTGTAAATGGAATCCTGCGCCCACTGCAATGCAGCGACTGATTCGGTGGAATCACACGTGATGTCCCAGTCCTTGGACCAGCTGCCGCCCCAGCCCCACAGGTTGTTTTGCAAGGTCCAGCCCGCGTAGCCGGCAAGGGCCGGGTAGATGTAGGCATACTGTGCGCCGGACGTGGCCTTAAGCTTCGGGGCCCACTCCGCGAATTCCTGCCACGTGGCCGGTGCGCGATCAGGGAGGCCCGCCGCCTTGAAATGGTCCTTGTTGTAGTAGAACAGCGGGGTGGACCGGCCGTAGGGGAGCGCCCACTGCTTGTCGTCGTACTTGTAGTCGTCCACCAGCGACTTCTGGAAGTCGTCGATCTTGATGTCCAGCTGCTTCACCAGTCCATCGATGGGGATGATGCTGCCATTGGAGAAGTAGCGGAACCACCACACATCAGAGAGGACAACCAGCGCCGGGAGACCCGTCTTGGCTGCCTGCGAGGTCTGGAACTTCTGGGCGATCTCCTCGTAGTTGGCCCCGGCCGTGACGAGGTTGACTTTGATGTCCGGAAACTTGGCGTGGAACTTCTCAATGATCGCCTTCTCCACGTCCTGCGACTTGCCTGGGTGGTTGGTCCAGAAGTCGATGGAGCCAGCCGGCTTCACGCCGCTGAAATCGATCGCTGCGGTCTCGACGGCGTCTGCCGTGCCCGCCGTCGAAGGTCCGCCACAGGCGGCCAGTGCCGCGGCTCCGGCGCCCAGTCCGGCCAGGCCCAGGAAATGTCGGCGGTCAAGGTTGGTACGCATGGTGCTTCCTCTCAATAACTTCACTAGGGTATTTCGATGCGAATGGTGCGGAGGGAGAAAATCAGCCGGTGACGCTTCCTTGGGTCAGGCCGGCCACGATGTAGCGCTGGAGTGCTGCGAACACCAGCAGGATGGGGACGATCACCAGAACGGCGCCGGCCATGAGGATTCCCCAGCCTGCCCCATTGCCTTCCGAGTTCTGCAGCAACGTCAGGCCCACGGGCAGCGTCATGGTTTCGGGGCGGTCAGTGATAATGAGCGGCCAGATGTAGTCGTTCCATTCACTGACCACGGTCACCAACGCCACAGTGGCGATGGACGGGACCGAGACCGGCACAATGATCTGCCACAAGCGCCGCCAGTGGCCGGCACCATCGATTTCGGCCGCTTCGAGGATCGATGGCGGCAGCGTCAGGAAGTGCTGGCGCAGCAGGAACGTCCCAAACGCTGTGCCGAGGCCGGGGAGGATGATGCCCCACAACGTGTTCTTCCCGCCCATTCCTGCAATGAGGATGTAGTTGGGCAGGATGGACACTTGGGCCGGGACCATGAGGGCTACCAGAATCAGCACGAAGATCACGTTCTTGAACGGGAATCGCACGAACACGAGGGCGTAGGCAGTCAGGATGGCCAGGACGACCTTGATGGATGAGCCGATGACGGTCACGATCAGGCTGTTGGCGAAGAACTGCGCAAACGGGACGGTGGTCATCGCCGTGGCGTAATTTTCCAGGTTCAGGGACTCCGGCAGGATCTTCAAATCCATGGTGACGATCTCGCCCGGCTGCTTGAAAGAGCTCAACAGCATCCACAGCAGGGGCAGGAACACCACCAGTGTGGCAATGATCAACGGGACGTACCCGGTTGCGACAGTCTGGAGCAGGTTGGCGCTGGAGAAGGGACGCGGCCGTTGCGGTTGCTGCGACTCTTGCCGGTTGTCCTGCTGTGCGTCCTGTGGGGAAGGCACGACGGCGGCTGGTAACGGTGCGCTCATGAGTAGTGGACCTTTCGCTCAACGAACCGCAGTTGGAGGACCGTGATGATCAGCAGGATGGCGAAGAGGATCACCGAGATCGCGGCGGAATACCCGGCCCGGTTATAGGCGCCGAATGCCTGCAGATACGCCTCATAAATCAACGTGCTGGTGCCGTTGCCCAGCGGAGTCATGATGCGGATGAGGTCGAAGGCCTGCAAAGAGCTCAGCATGGTGGTGATCAAGAGGAAGAACGTAGTGGGGGAAAGAAGCGGCATGGAGATGTTGAAGAACCTCCGCACGCTGTTTGCCCCATCAAGCGCTGCAGCTTCCATGACGTCGCGGGGAAGGGACTGCAACCCGGCGAGGTACACCACGGCGCAATAGCCCAGGTTCTTCCAGATGTAGACGATGATGACCATCACCAGCGACAACTGGGGATCGTTGATCCACTGTGGGCTCTGCTGCCCCATTCCCCGAAGAATCCACGCCAGCACGCCGTAGCCGGGATCGAAGATGAACAGCCACACCAGGCCGACGCCCACCCCGGACAGCACGTAAGGGGCAAACACCGCGGACCTCGCAAAGGTGGTTCCACGGACCTTCGAGTTCAACGCCAGGGCAACCAGCAACCCTAGAACCATCGACCCACCCACCGTCACCAACGTAAAGACGGCTGTGGTCCCCAGAACCTTGGACGCATCCTCGCTGGTGAAGAAGGTGACATAGTTCTGCAGCCCCACCACCGTGGCCGACGCCGAACCCAGCGTCCAATCCAGCGTGGAGTAATAGATGTTGTTGATCAGGGGCCAATACGTGAACGTGCCGATCAACACCAGGTTCGGCAAAGCCATGGCTAGGAAAACCATGAAGTCTTTGCGGCTGCGGCCAGACCAGCCCCTTCTTACCGGAGGGTGCTGGGCGGCATCGACGGGCGGAACCGGCGGCGTGGAGTCCGGCCTGCCTGCAGGCGCGGTGCTGCTGTGAATCTGTCGGGTAGTCATGGGTCACTAACGTTTTTTGGCGAACGTGGGGCGCCAACTCCCGGAACGGGGCGGCGAAGACAGGCCTAGCTCACCACACGCACAGCGGCTGAATGGGCCGAATACGCGGTCCGTAGCGATAGTTGTCTGACACTTCCCAACCCGTTTACTCGGCGTTACTCGCTTGTTCGTATTCGAGGCCGGGCTCCCACTTTGCCCTTCATCGGTGGCAGCCAATTGGCTGCCACCCTCTGCGCGCTCGGTCGTTCCTCCCTTAGACGCGCGCTGCCGGGTGCCAGTCAATTCGCTGAGTCCGCCTTCGTGCAGGTGGAGAATGGAGCCATGAATTCGATCACCGATGTTGCCGGCATACGGGTTGGGCATGTGCAGAGGGTGGGGGAGGGGTGGCTGTCCGGGGTGACTGTTGTTCTTCCTCCCGTGGGGACCGTGGGGTCTGTGGATGTTCGCGGTGGAGGTCCTGGGACTCATGAGACCGACGCACTGGATCCCACCACGCTGGTATCCACTGTGGATGCCGTGGTGCTGACCGGGGGCAGCGCTTTTGGGTTGGCCTCGGCCAGCGGTGCCCAGTTGTGGTGCGAAGAACAGGGGAGGGGCTTCGCTGTTCCCGGGACCGTGGTGCCGATCGTGCCTGCGGCCGCCATCTTCGACCTCGGGCGGGGCGGTGACGTGAAAGCTCGACCAGGCGCCGACATGGGCTACCAGGCAGCCGCTGCAGCGTTCGCCTCAGGTGACCATGCCGTCGTCGAACGTGGAAACGTGGGTGCGGGGACTGGTGCCGTTGTTGCGCGCGGGCAGTACAAAGGTGGCATCGGAACGTCGTCCATCACCCTCGACGGCGGCGTGATTGTGGGGGCCATCGCGGTAGTAAATGCGCTTGGTTCGCCGGTGTTCAGCGCGACAGGGCCACAACCCTCTGCCGGCCCGGGGGTTCCACCGCAGGGGCTCAACACGACGTTGGTGGTGGTCGCTACGAATGCTGCCCTTGATGTTGCCGAATGCAGGCGGACCGCCAGTGCCGGGCATGCAGGGTTGGCCCGGGCCTTGGATCCGTCGCACACCCTTGCGGACGGTGATACCGTGTTCGCTTTGGCGACCGGCGCCGTCGTGCTGGATCGCAGTACTGAACAGGCGCGGCAAGTGTCGCTGATAACGCTTCAAAGTGCCGCGGCGGAAGCCGTTCGGCTCGCGATACTCGACGGCGTCGGGGCTGCGGAAAGTGTATCGACGGCGGCAGGTGAATTCCCGGCTTTCAGGCCCGCAGGGGAGTGACGGCGGGGGACCCTTGCGCTACCATGGACGGATTTAACTTTCCGGCCTGATTGGCGTAGAGTTATTTGTTGGTTGTCTGTGCAGCCACGCCCTTTTTAGTGTCGTGGTTCAAGAGAGCCAAGCAAACAAAAAACGTCCGCTGGATCTTCGGTGCCTAACTGAAGGACAGCGGCAAACAACAGTTAGCGGAGGATATGGCCAAGAAGGACGGGGTCATTGAGATCGAGGGCGTTGTGACTGAGGCGCTGCCCAATGCGATGTTTCGCGTTGAGCTCACCAACAAGCACGTCGTTCTCGCACACATCTCTGGGAAGATGCGACAGCACTACATTCGAATCCTCCCCGAGGACCGGGTAGTGGTTGAGCTGAGCCCATACGACCTCACACGTGGTCGTATCGTCTACCGCTACAAGTAAATTGCTGGGCGGCCAGGCAATAGTGCCTAAGCCGCTCCAGCAGATCAACTGCAAAACACGCAAAGGAACGCCATGAAGGTCAAGCCGAGCGTCAAGCAGATCTGCGACAAGTGCAAAGTGATCCGCCGTAACGGCCGGGTCATGGTGATCTGCGAGAACCCGCGCCACAAGCAGCGCCAGGGCTAATTCCCCTTCCGGGAATCAGCGCCCGCAAGGGCAAACCTGGGTTGCTAGCCCACGCAAGTAAATAAAGGCAGCACAAGCTGTGCCAGGACTGCAGTATAGAGCCTGGTCAGCGAACCCCCGGTCGGAGGCTGGGGCCACACGGAACGTGTGGGTGTACTGCCTACGACCTCCGGTTTATTCAAGGAGTACCGCCACTATGGCTCGTCTCGCTGGCGTAGACATTCCCCGCGAAAAGCGGTTGGAAATTGCGCTTACTTACATCTACGGCGTGGGCAAGACCCGTGCACACGAAACCCTGGCTGCCACTGGCATCAGCGCCGACGTTCGCGTCAAGGACCTGACTGACGCCGAACTGGTTCAGCTGCGTGACTACATTGAAGGCAACTACAAGGTTGAGGGTGACCTTCGCCGCGAGGTAGCCGCTGACATCCGCCGCAAGGTAGAGATCGGCAGCTACGAAGGCCTGCGCCACCGCAAGGGCCTGCCCGTACGCGGACAGCGTACGAAGACCAACGCTCGTACCCGTAAGGGCCCGAAGCGCACCGTCGCCGGCAAGAAGAAGGCCGGACGTTAATCCCTCGGGATTGATCCGGTTTTCCCCCGATAACTTTCTGTAGGAGAAACAATGCCCCCGAAGACTCGTGGAGCGGTTCGTAAGCCGCGTCGCAAGGATAAGAAGAATATTGCGCTTGGCCAGGCGCACATCAAGAGCACCTTTAACAACACCATCGTGTCCATCACGGACCCGAACGGTGCTGTCATCTCATGGGCTTCCGCCGGTGAGGTTGGCTTCAAGGGCTCCCGTAAGTCCACTCCCTTCGCCGCCCAGATGGCTGCTGAAGCCGCTGCAAAGCGCGCTCAGGAGCACGGTCTGCGCAAGGTTGACGTATTCGTCAAGGGCCCGGGATCCGGACGCGAAACCGCAATCCGTTCGCTTCAGGCCGCTGGCCTCGAGGTTGGCTCCATCCAGGACGTCACCCCCAGCGCCCACAACGGTTGCCGCCCGCCGAAGCGCCGCCGCGTCTAATTAGGTCTTCCCTGCCTGACTGGCCGGGCCTGCTGTGGAGAGTTTCGACCCTTCATAAGCATGGCCCGGCTGGTCAGGCTGGAAACCGAAGCCGATTTCCACCACCTGTGTTGCGTCATATAGCGGATGCTCGCCGAAAGGAAACCTAAGTGCTCATTGCACAGCGCCCCACCCTGTCTGAAGAAGTTGTATCCGAGAACCGCTCCCGTTTCATCATTGAACCGCTGGAGCCGGGCTTCGGCTACACCCTCGGAAACTCCCTCCGCCGTACCCTGCTCTCCTCCATCCCCGGTGCCGCTGTAACCAGCATCCGGATCGATGGCGTGCTGCACGAGTTCACCACGGTTCCGGGTGTCAAGGAAGATGTCACCGAGATCATCCTGAACATCAAGAACCTTTCGGTTTCCTCCGAGCACGATGAGCCGGTTGTTGCGTACCTGCGCAAGCAGGGCCCCGGAGTCGTCACCGCCGCGGACATCGCTCCGCCGGCCGGCGTCGAATTCCACAACCCGGATCTGCACATTGCCACTCTGAACTCGAAGGGCAAGTTCGAACTCGAACTGACCATCGAGCGCGGCCGTGGCTACGTTTCGGCAGCTCAGAACAAGTCCGGCGACTCCGAGATTGGCCGTATTCCGGTTGACTCGATCTACTCGCCGGTCATGAAGGTAACTTTCCGCGTGGAAGCTACCCGTGTTGAGCAGCGCACCGACTTCGACAAGCTCATTGTCGACGTCGAGACCAAGCAGGCAATCGCTCCGCGCGACGCTGTTGCTTCCGCAGGCACCACCTTGGTGGAACTGTTCGGTCTGGCTCGTGAGCTGAACACCGCAGCTGAAGGTATCGAGATTGGCCCGTCGCCGACGGACGCTGCCCTGGCAGCTGACATGGCTCTGCCGATCGAGGATCTGGACCTCACCGTCCGTTCCTACAACTGCCTCAAGCGTGAGGGCATCCACACCGTGGGTGAACTCGTTGCCCGCTCCGAGGCTGACCTGATGGACATTCGTAACTTCGGTGCGAAGTCCATTGACGAGGTCAAGGCAAAGCTCGTGGAACTGGGTCTGTCCCTCAAGGACTCCCCTCCCGGTTTCGATCTCGCAGCCCGCGCCGCAGCCATCGAAGAGGACGACGCCGCGTTCAGCGACGACGAGCTCTAAACAGCAGATCTTGGCCGCTGGGTCCAGCAATGGACCTGAACGGCTTACATAACAGGAGAAATAACTATGCCTACCCCCACTAAGGGTCCGCGCCTCGGAGGCGGCCCGGCTCACGAGCGCCTGATGCTCGCGAACCTGGCAGCTGCTCTGTTTGAGCACAAGCGCATCACCACCACGGTCACCAAGGCCAAGCGCCTTAAGCCGTACGCAGAGCGTCTGGTCACCTTCGCCAAGCGTGGCGACCTCGCTTCCCGCCGCCGCGTTCTCGGCCTGATCAGCGACAAGGGCGTTGTCCACGAGCTGTTCACCGACATCGCCGGCGCCGTTGCCAACCGCGATGGTGGCTACACCCGCATCACCAAGATCGGCAACCGCAAGGGCGACAACGCTCCCATGGCTGTCATCGAGCTCGTTCTCGAGCCGGTCTCCCCGAAGCAGGCCGTTGTTGCTGAAGCAACCGCTGCCGCTGCCAAGGCTGCTCCGGCTGCTGAAGCTCCGGCTGCTGAGGAAGAGGTCGTTGAGACCGAAGCCGTTGAAGCTGAGACGGAAGAGGCTCCGGCCGCTGAAGCTGCCGAAACCGAAGAGGCTCCGGCCGCTGAGGACAAGAAGTAATTCACTGAATTCTTCGCAGTAGACTTAAGTCTATGAACGAACGAAAACCCGCTGCCCCCGTTTTGGGGGGCGGCGGGTTTTTGCGTGTAAGGCTTGATCTCTCTTACGACGGCGCACCCTTCAATGGATGGGCCCTGCAGCCCGGGCTTCGTACTGTCCAGGGCTCCGTGGAGGAAGCGCTGGCGCTCCTGCTGCAACGACCTGTCCGCGTGACGGTGGCCGGCAGGACTGACGCGGGAGTCCACGCACGCGGCCAGGTGGTTCACCTGGACCTGACCGAAGCCGAGTGGCTGTCACTGCCGCGTGGGCACGAACTCGATCCCGCCGTCGCGCTGTTGCGGCGCCTCCGCGGAGCTTTGAGCCGGATCCTCGGCGACCTCACCGGTGCTGTGGAAGTGCACGACGCCGGTCTGGCGCCTGAAGGCTTCGACGCCCGCTTTTCAGCGTTGTGGCGCAGGTACAGTTACCGCATTGCCGACGGTCCCGAACGGTGGGACCCCCTGCTGCGGGGAATCACGCTGTGGCACAAAGCGCCGTTGGATGTTTCGCTCATGAACTCCGGGGCCGTGGCGCTGCTGGGACTCCAGGATTTCCGCTCGTACTGCAAGCCGCGCGAAGGCGCCACCACCATCCGGGAACTCCAGAAGTTCTCCTTTACCCGCGACAGCGACGGTGTAATTGTGGCCACCGTTCAGGCCGACGCTTTCTGCCACAACATGGTGCGGTCCTTGGTGGGCTCCGCGCTGCGGGTGGGGGAGAAGTTGGAGGCTCCAGGCTGGCTGCACTCGCGCCTTCTGGAGAGGAAGCGCGATGCCAAATCCGTGCTCGCTGCACCGCATCCCTTGGTGCTGGAGGAAGTTTCTTATCCTTCGGATGCCGAGATGCTGGCCCGGGCTGAGCTGACGCGGGCGCGGCGGGCGTAGTTCTCTTCTTGTTTGCTGCTTTCCCTGTGCGTTGGAGGACCCCCTCCCGGCTCTGGGTACCGGAAGGGGGCCGTTGTGGCACTCCGTGGTCTGGGATCCGCGAAGTGCCGGTCTATTTCCCGAGGATCAAGAGAACATTTGTATGATTCTGATGACGGCGGGACCCAGAAGGATTATGAACAGCACAGGGAAGATGCAGAGCATCAATGGAAAGAGCACTTTCACAGGCAGCTTCATGGCTTTTTCTTCTGCCTTCTGACGACGCTTGACGCGGGCTTGCTTGGCCTGGGCGCGGAGGACGTTCGCGATGCCGATGCCATATTTATCGGCTTGCATAACCGCGAGGACAAAGCTGCGGACGTCGGTAACTGTTGATCGCTCCGCCAAGGCCTCATAGGCTTCCTGCCGCGGCCGCCCAACCTGAATGTCTTGCAAGGTACGCATGAGTTCCTGCGCCAAGGGCCCGCCTCCATAGACCGAGGCTCGTTCCAAAGCAGCTTCGAAGCCGAGCCCGGCCTCCACTGAGATCAACATTTGGTCGAGAGTGTTTGGGAACTCCAATTGGATTGCTTCCTGGCGCTTAATGCCGGTGTTGTAGACCAATAGATCTGGGAGGAAGTACAGCAGGACAGTAATGAACAAGCCCAGACAGATGAACAGGGGAGTTGGGTTGCTGGTGATCAGCAACATGCCTCCCAAGGCGCCAGCGAAACCTAGTGCCGGCTTGATGGCGATGAGCTTGGTCAAAGGAATCGATTTCGGGCGACCCGCCAGTGCAAGCCATTGATCAAGCTTGGCTTCGTAACTGCCGGGCGTGAGCTTCCGGGCAACGCCCAGGAGGAGCGGCGGACGTTGAATGTTGATACTGGCACCTTGGGAGAATCCGGACCCTAGGTTGGTTTGGATGGCGACGAGGCCTTTGCGATCTATGGTCGCTAATGACCACACAATATAGGCGATCGGGATGATAATGGCGGCGATGATCAGCCAAACAATGGGAGTCATGAGTCTTGCCTCCTAAAACTTGATCTTCACGGTTCGGCTCATCCAGAATCCGCCAACGATGAACAGGATGACGCTGACTACCAACAGAGCGATTCCTATTGGATGCTGGACGAAGACCCTCATGTAGCTCGGATTGACGGACGTCATGATCAGCCCTACAGCGATAGGCAGGATCATGAGAATTACTGCTGACATCTTGCCTTCAGCACTTAGTGCGCGAACATGTCCCTTGATTTCGCTGCGCTCCCGAATCGTCCCCGCTACCTGCTCCAGAACCTCCGCCAAGTCACCACCAACCTCACGATTGATCTGGATCGCCTGGCCGATCCAACGGAAGTCTTCACTGTCCATACGGGCAGCGCAGTCTTCGATGGCTTGTCGGGCATCCTTACCGATTCTGACTTCGTTGACGATGCGGGACAGTTCTTCCGATGTAGGTGCCTGTGCCTCATGTGCGGCGGCTTCGAGTGACCGCATGATGCTGTGTCCTACTCTGAGGCCGCCAATCAACATCTGGATCGTGTCCGTGAGTTGCGTTTCAAACTTGGCACGGCGCTTTTCCGTCTTGAACACGAGCACGATCTTTGCTGCGAATGGTGCAGCAAGGGCTAGCAATAGACCTATGAGGAGATTGATCAAGAAGCATCCGGCAACGCCAACAGTCACCGTTGCAATGACGACCAGGACGGTGAAGTCGGCTGGAGCCTGCTTGACTCCGGCGTTGTACAGTACCTCACGGTTGAAAGGCCCCCCCGAACGGCCAATCGCAGCATCGACTACCTGAACGGCCGAGTGGGACACGCGTCCCAATGCCGACTCATCAGGAGCAGTGCCAACGCGACGACGTTCGAGAGGGATGCTTCCGTGGCGAGGCTTCAGCACGAATACAACAATTAAGATGAGAGAGGCCGCGCAGAGCCCAACGGCCGCGGCGAATATCAGTGGCGACTCCACCGCTACCGCCTCCCTGGGACGACAGGTGCTACCCCAAAGACCGCCGGCGACACGGTGATGCCCAGCTCTGCGAATCGGTCAAGGAACCGAGGACAAATGCCAGTCGGTAGAGTTTTGCCCAAGAACCGACCTTGAGCGTCGAGACCAGCTGAATAATCGAACAGGAAGGCGTCCTGTAGGGTCACGATGTCGCCCTCCATACCTTGAACTTCCGTCACATGGGTGACCCGCCGGCTGCCATCGCGCAGGCGTGTTACTTGGACGATGAGGTCAACAGCAGAGGACACCTGCTCCCGGATGGCTCGTAGCGGGAGGTCCATCCCGGCCATGAGCACCAGCGTTTCCAATCTGGCAATCGCGTCCCTTGGAGAGTTGGCGTGGACTGTGGACAGCGAGCCGTCGTGACCAGTGTTCATGGCCTGAAGCATGTCCAAAGATTCACCGCCGCGAACCTCGCCCACGATGATGCGATCGGGCCGCATACGGAGGGAGTTGCGCACCAAGTCACGAATGGTGATGGCCCCCTTGCCCTCGATGTTGGGTGGTCGGCTCTCCAACCGAACTACGTGGCGCTGTTGCAACTGCAGTTCCACCGCGTCCTCAATAGTCACGATGCGGTCAGACTCCGGAATAAAGGAAGACAAGACGTTGAGCAGTGTTGTCTTTCCAGTACCAGTTCCGCCGGAGACAATGACATTGAGTCTGGCCCGGACACAAGCACTGAGAAGCTCCGCCATCTCGTGGCTCATGGATCCCCACTCAATGAGGTTGCGGACGGTCAACGGAACCTGGCTGAACTTCCTGATGGTCAGGGACGGTCCATTGACTGCAAGGGGCGGGATGATGGCGTTGACACGGGAGCCGTCCTCCAAACGTGCATCGACGAGGGGTGAAGACTCGTCAATGCGGCGCCCTACTTTGGAAACGATCCGTTCAATCACTTTTCGCAGGTGCGCATCTGAGCTGAACTGAAGATCCGTCAGAGCCAGGTGTCCGTGGCGCTCAACATAGATCTGGTCGAAGCGGTTGACCATGACTTCAGTTACCGAGGGGTCCTCCAGCAGACGCTGAAGGGGTCCGAAGCCCATCACTTCATCGGCGATCTCCCGAATGAGCCGTCGACGTTCTTCAGGGGACAGCGGAACCTGTTCGTCATCAATAACTGCCGAGAGTTCGTCAACAGCGAAGGTCCGGAGTTCCTCTTCGGTTGAAGACGTGTCCCCGATCCTGCTTCCGATACGGTCGAACAATGCCGCAGCCGCCCGTTGTTTAAGACCCGAAAGTGCGTCGACCGTTGGCGTCGCGGGCGCTCCACCCAATATCGGAGCGGTAACTGAGAGGGACGATGACGATGTCTCGCTCGGCGGATTTCCCGCGGTGTCACCCGCTACAGGATCTATGACGATTTGGTGATCGTTCCTCGAGAGCCGTTCTGAAAGTTTCATGACACGACCACCCTCCGGTGCAGTTTGTTTTGCGGTGCGGCTTCCATACGGGGATCGAACCGCTGAACGAGCTTGCGCAGTCCCTTGATGGCTGAATCCCGTGCCGTCCCTTGAAGAACCGGAATTCCTCTGTTGGTCGAATAGGGGAGTGTCCTGGAACGGGGAATCACAGTGTCGATGGGCACTCCTATGGTGGCCTCCACGTCCTGGACGGAAAGACCACTCTTTCGGTCAGCAAAGTTCAACACTGTATGCCGGCCCTGCGGCAGCAACTGAAGCTCCTTCAGCACGCTGAAGCACTTTCGAAGACCCCGGATGCTTGGCACATCCATACCGCAGACCCAGACACCATCAGTTGCCAACTCAAGCGTGGCAAGACAGTGCTCGCCCAGTCCCGGAGCTGTGTCCACCACTACGTACTTGAACTCGGTGGCCAGCTGATTGAGAAGCCTGGTCACGTGGTCGGCCGTGATGTAGTCCGATTCAGAGGGCTTTTGAGGCGCGCATAGGGCGTAGATCCCTGCCGGGTGGACCGTGAGAAACGCTTTGAGGACCATCGAGTCCTGGGCGGCTGAACCGTGGACGGCCTCCGTAATGGAGTGCTCCGGCTCAAGCATCAGGCCCGAAGCAACATCCCCGAACTGCAGATCGAGGTCCACAATAACTACACTCATGGGTGCAAGGGACCCCAACCCGATAGCAAGGTTGGTCGCTACGGTGGTCTTGCCGACGCCACCTTTGGGCGACATGACGGCAATGACCCGCCCTCGGTCCTGGCCGGACTCGGCAGGCTGCATTCCACGCCGCCTGCTGGCGGCAGCCAAGCATGCCCGCTCGAGTAGAACACGGAGTTCGTTAACCTCGGCGTCCGGAGCCACGACGTCTCTAACCCCTGCGTGCATCGCCTTGAGGACGATATCCGTACTTGGCTCCGCCACCATCAGCAAACTGATTTCCGGGTACTGGAGATCAATGACAGTAGCCAGTTTGAAGGCGTCATCCGGGTTTACCCCCGGGCCGAGAATCAAGACCTCAGGTGGAGCACCAGTCAGTTGCTTGAACAGCTCGTCTGTGCCCGTTTGCAGCACTGTCGGTGGCAATGTCTGAAGGTCGCCGTGCAAGGAGCCAGTGATGGCTTGGCGAATGCGTCCTTCAAAGTCACGGACTGCGGTTATGGCTACGAAGCGGCTCATTGGACCAGCCCTCCGAAAGTAGTTGTGGGAGGATCGCTCTTGACCGTCTTGTCAGTCTGCTTGGACAGCCACAGGGTGCCGAACTCGGCGCCGAAAACCATCTCGGCAGCGCTCGCGTCACTCAGGGCTACAGTCACATAAGCCGACCCGTTGGGGAGTGCAACCCCCTTCTCAGCTCCAGCAGACTTCTCTGAGTCCGGGGCGGCCTGCTGGACAGCTGTGACGAGGACGTCGTGATACAGGAGTTCCGTGAAATCTTTCCAGCCGGTCAGCGCAGCCGGCAGGTTGGCTCCCGCGGGTACGGCCTCGTCCAGCTTGAAGGAGGCAAAGACTGTTACGGTGTCTCCAGCTTCGATCCGCCCACCCAGCATGCGCTCAGGGGCTAGGACGAACGTTGCTTCCTGCAAACCGTCCGGAACAGGAACAGTACCCGGTGCCAGCTCTTTGGGGCTGACCAGCTTTACCCCGAGCAGCTGTTCGCCTGGCTGGAGATCGGCCGAGGTGACTTTTCCTTTTTGGTCGGTCAGCGCGTTGATGGTGCCTGGTGCTACTGCCGACTGCGGCAGGGTTTCGACCTTGACCTTGGACTGGATTTCTTCAGCCTTGGTGCCGGCGGGAATGCGTTCCTTCACGACAAGTACGCTGACGGGATCGAGCCCTTGCTGCGCCCGCTTGTCGGCTCCCTGTACGTAGGTAACCAGCAAAACGGTGCCTATGACTGCCAATAGCAGTGCTGCAATGCCTCCCAGTAGGCGTGTTTTCACTTTCTACTCCTTTGAGTTTCGTGAGTTCGAGAGCAGCGACTCTGCGAGAAGCTACTCGGTGAGCAAGACGACGGAAGCCCCATAATTGGGAATGCCTCCGGTAACTTGCATGCCCTCTTCGAGGGACACAAAGCGTGAGAAAAACCCCTGGAGTCCACGGCAATTTCCCGTGCAGCTTGGTGCCAGGGGGTCCAGCACGGCCCCAGAGCCGCTGAACTTGTATCCGGTGACCTGGAATGCTGCAAAACCAACCAACGTGTATTTCGCATTGCTGCCATTGCCTGTGGCCGTCTTGAAGAGCGGTATCAGTGCCGGCTCGTCCATGATGGTGGAAAGGGCGGCCTCGCAGGCAGCAGCGTTAGGGAAGTGATTACCGGTTTGTCCATTGACAGTCGCGTCCAGATCGATGTCGGTGGAACACCCGGAATCGGTGACGAGCCAACCAAAGCCACCAGGTTGGTAGCCGTTTTGCACTGCACAGCCCGGCACGGTTGGCGCGTTCGTGTCGTAACGCAGGAGAATATGGGTCGGAACAGGATCGCCCGTGAAGTTTCCGGTGGAGTTCAGCGAAGCGAGTTGCGTGGGTGAAAGGTACTTCTTGAAAACGCACTCGCTCACGGTCCACGGCAGGGTAGAAGCCGCAGAAGGGGCCCCCCACGATGCTTCGGCTGAGGCATCTACGTTCGCAGTGTCGAACCCCATGGCCCTCGCAAAGAACAATGAGAAGCTGTTTTGCCCTGCGGTGTCCCTGGCATTGGTTACTACGCGTACGGTGGTGGCAGCCGGAAACGTGACGACTGCGCCGCTTGTGTTGTCGTTTGCGTTGCTGTTGGCGAACTGATTTCCAGTAGAAGTGCTGTTGCCACAGCTCCCGCCGGCACAGTCGGTGGCAATAGCCAACGCCGCGGCGTCGGCGCCATTCTGCAACTGGGCCTTCTCCGCGTACAGCGCACCGACGTCCACGGCCAAAGCTGCGAAGCCCAAAAGAACCACCATGAGCCCAGCGACCATGACGGTGGCGGCCCCACGCTCGTGTGTATCCCCTTGCCCGTCTTTCGCTGTTCGGCTGACGACCTGCACTAACCTCCGCATCTCATCACTCCCACTCCGGTCATGTTGATTGGAAAAATGCCTGGCGAACCAAAGAAGCCAGCGTCCAGGAAACCCGACATGGAGGGCAGCGAAACGCTCGTTGTCACTTCCACGTTGGAGCCGGGAGCGCAGCTGGAAGCGTTGTCAGTGACGGTGACTCCGAGACCGTCCAGCGACGGAGCGGCACCCAGTGCAGTGCCTTCTACGTCGAGGGAGCCGTCCTGGTAGTGCACGGCGGCGTGTCTCGCACCCTCACGAGCAGCTTGAGTTAGCGAAACTTGAACGTTTAGAACACGTCCAAACTCAATAATTCCGATCAAGATCAACAGCAGAAGAGGCAACAGAACTGCCATCTCCACGGCTACTGCGCCGCGCTCATTCTTCTTGGTTTTCACGACCGTCTCCCAGACCCAGATCCCAGTGGGGCAATTCACTAGCAGTGCTTAAGAAGAAATGGCCGGCGGTTGAGGCCTGAATTTGCGCCACGACCGCCGGCCAAGACCACGATGTTCTAGAGGTCACCGTTCACTTCGTTGAACAGTGCGGCGATGCCGCCGCCGAGGGTTGTTGCCGCGACTCCGACCACGACTGCGATCAGGGCGACCATGAGGCCGTATTCAACCATCGTCGCGCCCTTCTCTTCTTTGGTGAAGCGGTCCTTGACGCCGGCGATGTACGAGGTGATGGTGAACATAAGAGTAGACATTGGAGAGTCCTTCCCAGAATGAATGAACAGGTTGTTTTATAGGTCCAGCAAATTATCGGAATTTGCATTTATACGTTTCCCGAACTACCCCCATGTATCCTTTAGCGGTTCGGAATTCGATGAGATAAGAATTCACCCTGGGCGGTCGGCTGAACAATGCGTAGTTGTACTCGAATTCCTGATAAGGCCGGCACGTGGGCACCCGTAGGGGGTGGGAGGAGTACTCAGTTTCAGGCGCACGGAAGGTCAGGGACTACTTGGTTTTGACAGTAGCCTTATGAAAATCGCACTAAAGGGGAGTCGTGAAAGACTCACATGAAGGGCGCTACTGGAGTACCAGGATGACGCCGAGGGCCGCAGCGAACATGGCGGGTCCGTGAGCCGTCTCTATGGGCTTTTCCGCTGATCT
This sequence comes from Paenarthrobacter sp. OM7, assembly GCF_029873575.1. Lineage (NCBI taxonomy): Bacteria > Bacillati > Actinomycetota > Actinomycetes > Micrococcales > Micrococcaceae > Paenarthrobacter > Paenarthrobacter sp. OM7. The sequence continues at coordinate 3,201,062 of NZ_CP123579.1, read as the reverse complement.
CAGGCGCAACATCAGTACCGTCAGCACCCCGCCCACCACGAAACCCAGCAGGCCGCCGTAGAGTACTTGCCCCCAACCCAAGTACCCCAAGTACATTCCAACGGGTGCCGCAAGCTTCACATCGCCCATTCCGAGGCTCCCTGGCGAAATAAGTCCCAGAATCAGGTAGCCGGCGAACAGGATCGCCCCTCCTGCGAGGGCCCGGACGAGGTCTGGCCAGCCTGGCGCGAAGGCTGCGGGAGCCAGCAAAAGCAGCAGGCCACCCCCTAGCAAAAGCAATACCAAGGGGTTGGGCAGCAAATGCAGGGTGAAATCAATGCGGGAGAGCTGTACGCCGAAAAGAGCCAACAAAAGAAATGCCGGCAGGTCCAAAGAAGGGCCAAACCGCCACGCGAGCAAGCCAAACAGCAGCGAGGTGAGAGCCGCCGTCGTGATCCGGACCCTCGGGGAAGGTGGTCCGCCGAGCCGCGGCAGCCGCACTGAGATGAGCCACTCTGCAGCAGGGCTCAGGAGGAGGCCCGCGAGGGCGATAATGAGTGGAAAGGCGGGCCCGTCGGTCATGTGCTCTCCCTCAATCAGTGCCCAAGCCCCAAGGGCGATTACCCCATTTTGACCCGGGCGGCCCGTTGAAGGTATTGTTTAGAGTCGTTGTGCGTGTCCTATCTCGATGACACATGCCTTACGGGGGATCCAGTTGCAGGATCGCCAACTCCTGAGGCATTTCGAGATTCTGGGATGACTGGTACATAGAGCCCTCACCTCTGCTCCGGTAGCGCATACATAGTAGGTACACGCCTTATTGCGTGTCGCCTAAAACATGAACGCCAGAACAAGAACGAGGCAAAACCGTGCGTACGTACACCCCGAAGCCCGGCGATATCAACCGCCAGTGGCACGTCATTGACGCCACCGACGTTGTCCTTGGTCGTCTTGCCAGCCAGACCGCAACACTGCTGCGCGGAAAGCACAAGCCGACCTTTGCGTCCCACATGGACATGGGCGACTTCGTCATCATCATCAACGCTGAAAAGGTTGCCCTCACCGGCGCCAAGCTGGAGCAGAAGCGCGCATACCGCCACTCCGGTTACCCGGGCGGCCTGACCTCCGTCAACTACGCCGAGCTGTTGGAATCCAACCCGGTTCGCGCTGTTGAGAAGGCCATCAAGGGCATGCTCCCCAAGAACTCCCTCGCCGCTCAGCAGCTGGGCAAGCTCAAGGTCTACGCAGGCCCCGAGCACCCCCACGCCGCTCAGCAGCCGAAGACTTTCGAAATCACCCAGGTCGCCCAGTAGTCCTGGCCACCAACTAAACTTTTTATTACAAGGAGAACCGTGGCTCAGAACGAAGAACTGACCGCCGAAGCCGTCGAGGCTGAGGAAACCCTCACCAGCTACACCTCTGAAAGCACATCTGGTGAAGATGCGCCCAAGAAGGAACGCCCGGCACTGACCGTTGCCGGCGCAGCTGTTGGCCGCCGCAAGGAAGCCGTTGCGCGCGTTCGCGTTGTACCGGGTTCCGGCAAGTGGACCATCAACGGCCGCACGCTGGACAACTACTTCCCGAACAAGCTGCACCAGCAGGATGTCAACGAGCCCTTCAAGATCCTTGATCTCGAAGGCGCTTACGACGTCATCGCCCGTATCCACGGCGGTGGCATCTCCGGCCAGGCCGGTGCACTGCGTCTCGGTGTTGCTCGCTCGCTGAACGAGATCGACGTCGACAACAACCGCGCCACCCTCAAGAAGGCCGGTTACCTGCGCCGTGACGCCCGCGTCATCGAGCGTAAGAAGGCTGGTCTCAAGAAGGCACGCAAGGCTCAGCAGTACTCCAAGCGTTAATTCGCTTCGCCCCTGCATTGGGGCATCGAAAGCCCGTTCCGCCACTTCGGCGGGGCGGGCTTTCGCCGTTAAACACGGGCGTCGCACGGCGCGCATGTGACGCTCCGACACGCTCCTGAACTGATGGTGTCCCGGCGTCGTCTAAACTTGAGCCGATGTCTAGATTATTTGGAACAGATGGCGTGCGCGGTCTCGCGAACGGATTGCTCACCGCCGAGCTGGCTATGCAGCTTGCCCAGGCCGCCGCCGTCGTACTCGGCCATGACCGCACAACCAACGGCAAGCGGCCGCGCGCCGTCGTCGCCAGGGACCCCAGAGCGAGTGGCGAGTTCCTCGCCGCCGCCGTGGAAGCCGGGCTTTCCAGCTCCGGAATCGACGTCTATGACGCCGGTGTTCTTCCCACCCCGGCGGCCGCTTACCTGGTGGCAGATCTCGACGCCGATTTCGGCGTGATGCTGTCGGCCTCCCACAACCCCGCGCCGGACAACGGCATCAAGTTCTTTGCCCGCGGCGGCCAGAAGCTCCCGGACCACGTCGAAGACGCCATCGAGGCACAGCTCGGCAAAGAGCCGCAGCGCCCGGTGGGAGCCGACGTCGGACGCATCCAGCGTTTCTCCGACGCTGAGGACCGATACATCGTGCACCTGCTGGGAACGCTTCCCAAGCGCCTTGACGGCCTGAAGGTGGTCCTTGATTGCGCCCACGGTGCTGCGAGCGGTTGTTCACCCCAGGTGTTCAAGGACGCCGGCGCGGACGTCGTAGTGATCGGCGCTGAGCCGGACGGCCTGAACATCAATGAGGGCGTAGGCTCCACCCATCTGGGCCCGTTGAAGGAAGCAGTTCTCCAGCATGGCGCCGACCTTGGCGTAGCCCATGACGGCGACGCCGACCGTTGCCTCGCCGTGGACCACGAGGGCAATGAAGTGGATGGCGACCAGATCATGGCCATCCTTGCACTGGCCCTCAACGAGGCTGGAAAGCTCAAGGACAGCATCCTCGTGGCCACCGTCATGAGCAACCTCGGCCTCAAGATCGCACTCAAGAGTGCCGGTATCACCATCCGCGAAACCGGCGTCGGCGACCGTTACGTCCTCGAAGAAATGCGCAACGGCGGCTACAACCTGGGCGGCGAACAGTCCGGCCACGTGATCTTCTCCGATTACGCCACCACAGGTGACGGTGTCCTGACCGGCCTGCAGCTTGCAGCGCAGGTTGCACTGACAGGCCGCAGCCTCAAAGAACTCTCCACCGCGATGACCAAGCTCCCGCAGCTGATGATCAACGTCAAGGGCGTGGACAAGGCCCGCGCCGGTACCGACGAAGGTGTGGCGGCCGCTGTTGCTGCAGCCGAACTCGAACTGGGCGAAACCGGCCGCGTGCTGCTCCGCCCGTCGGGCACTGAAGCTCTGGTCCGCGTCATGGTGGAAGCCGCTGACATGGAAACGGCTGAGCGCATCTGCAACAGCCTTGCTGCAGTAGTTAAGGAACGCCTCGGCGCTTCCAGCGAGATGGCTGTCTAAAGAAGCCAGAACGAGCTTCGGCCCGCTCCCCTGCCTGGCAGGGGAGCGGGCCGAAGCCATTCAAGGACTAAAGGTAATCCGGGGCCGCTTCGAGGCCGAAATACTCTTCGAGCGTCACGATGCCCCGCGTGACCATGTCAGTTGCTGCCTCCACCCCGATGTAACGCAGGTGCCACGACTCGTAAAAGTACCCGGTGATGTCGTGGAACATCCATGGATAGCGGACCACGAAACCGAACTTATGTGCGTTGGCCTTCGCCCACACCGCTGCCGGTTGCTCAGCAAAACATGGCTGGAAGCTGCAGGCCCCACCACCGTCGGCAATGTCGAAGGACCAACCTGTTTGGTGTTCGGAGTGTCCCGGGCGGGCCGAGGCGCGGTCGGCTGCGGCTTGGCCCGTGCTGGCGACATAGCCGCCGTACGTGGCCACTTGGGTCGAGTAGGAGCGGTAGCCCGATGCCAACGCCATAACGACGCCTTCCGTCGCAGCAGCACCGAACATCTTTTCTGCGGCAGCCGCCGTCGTGCTGTTCAGCAGGGCGGCTTCGCCGCTGACGGCGAGGCGGATGTTCGGCTGTACCAGATCGGTTGGGACGAAGTCCTGGGGGTTGAGGGGGCGGTGTTTGTTGACGATGACCCAAGGGCTGGCGGGGTCCGACAGCGAATGCTGCGATGTAACGGCGCTGGAGGGCGCGGCACTGGAAGGCGTGGCGCTGGGCGACGGCGCGGCCGTCTCAGGCGCGACCGTTGCCGGATCCATGGCGGGGGAGCTGGAAGGGGCCGTAGAAGGCGCAGCAGCCCCACTGGCGGCGGTTGCGGCGGCGGGGGAGGGTGCGGCAGCTTCCGGCGTGCACGCGGACAACGCTGCCATTCCAGCGCCAGCGGCGATCAAACCTGCAAAAGCGCGCCGGCTGGGCAGCGGCTGGAGATCGGCCACCTTAGACCTTCCTCAGCAGCATGCGGCGTATGGAGTGGTCGGCGTCCTTGGTGAGAACCAGCTGGGCGCGCCCACGGGTGGGCAGCACGTTTTCTTCCAGGTTGGGTTCGTTGATGCGCTTCCAAATGCCGCGGGCGGTGGATTCGGCGTCGTCGTCGGACAGCGTGGCGTAGCGGTGGAAGTAGGATTCCGGCTGCGCAAAGGCGGTGGTGCGCAGTTTGCGGAAACGGTCCACGTACCATTCCTCGATGTAGGAGGTTTTGGCGTCCACGTAGATGGAGAAATCGAAGAAGTCGCTGACGGCCAGTCCTTGTTTTCCGTCCATCCGGGGGCGCGCGGGGGCAAGGACGTTGAGCCCTTCCACGATCAGGACGTCGGGACGCCGGACCACCACTTCCTTGCCCGGTACGATGTCGTACGTTACGTGGGAATACCAGGGTGCGCGCACTTCCTCGGCGCCGCCTTTGACTTCCGACACAAAGCGGAGGAGCCCCCGCCGGTCATAGGACTCAGGAAAACCCTTGCGTTCAAGAAGGTGCCGGCGCTTCAGCTCGGCCAAGGGGTAGAGGAAACCGTCCGTGGTGATGAGTTCCACGTTGGGGGTACCGGGCCATCGCCGGAGCATTTCCCGGAGCACGCGGGCGATGGTGGACTTGCCAACCGCCACAGAACCGGCGACGCCAATCACGAACGGAGTGCGCTGGGTCTGTTCGCCCAGGAACGTGGTTGTTGCAGCATGAAGCTGGTGGGAAGCCTCTACATACAGGTGCAGAAGCCGCGAAAGCGGGAGGTAAACCTCCCTGACTTCCTTCATGTCCAAGGGGTCGCCGAGGCCGCGGAGACGGAAGATGTCCTCTTCGTTGAGGGGCTGCTCCATCTGCGCTGCAAGCCTGGACCACGTTTGACGGTCCAGCTCTACAAACGGGGAAGCGCCGTCGCCATTAGCTTCGGTGCGTTGCAAAGTCACGCTCATGATTCTGCCCTCCACGCGGCGGATCAGGAAATGCACGACGACGGGAGGGTGAATTGTGGGGGCTGGACATCATAGCGGCAAGGGGAAGAGCTGGGATGTCCCACGTCAGTTGTTTGCGCTAGCCGTTAGGCTTGTACCCATGTGTGGAATCGTAGGCTATGTTGGCAATTCGTCTCGCAAGGCAGCTGGTCACAGCGCCCTTGACGTCGTCGTGGAAGGGCTGCGTCGTCTTGAGTACCGCGGCTATGACTCTGCAGGCGTCGCAGTGGTGGCTGACGGGGCAATCTCGTCCTGTAAAAAGTCCGGCAAACTGAGCAACCTGATCAGTGAACTGGAAGCAAATCCAGTACCTGAATCCCTGACCGGCATCGGCCATACCCGTTGGGCCACCCACGGCGGACCGACCGACCGCAACGCGCACCCGCACCTCTCTGACGGCGGCCGCCTTGCACTTATTCACAACGGCATCATCGAGAACTTCGCAGAGCTCAAGCAGGAACTGCTGGCCAAGGGCGTTACCTTCGAGTCCGAAACGGACACCGAGGTTGCCGCCGCGCTGGTTGGCGACATCTTCCGCACCCAGCTCAACGGCGACGGCGGAAACCTCACCGAAGCGATGCGTCTGGCCTGCCAGCGACTCGAAGGTGCTTTCACCCTTCTTGCAGTCCACGCAGACCAGCCCGACGTCGTCGTAGCTGCCCGCCGCAACTCCCCGCTGGTGGTTGGCCTGGGCGAAGGCGAGAACTTCCTTGGCTCCGACGTCTCCGGCTTCATCGACTACACCCGTCGTGCCGTGGAACTGGGCCAGGACCAGATCGTCACCATTACCGCGGACTCCGTGGAGATCACCGACTTCTTCGGCGCTCCCGCCGAAGGCAAGGAATACCACGTTGACTGGGACCCGGCATCTGCCGAAAAGGGTGGCTTCAACTCCTTCATGGAGAAGGAAATCCATGACCAGCCTGACGCCGTTGCGCAGACCCTCCTGGGCCGCTCGGACCTCGATGGCAAGCTGACCCTTGACGAGGTCCGTATCGATCCGGAGCTCCTCAAGCAGGTTGACAAGATCATCGTGCTCGCTTGCGGTACCGCGGCCTACGCCGGCCTGGTTGCCAAGTACGCAATCGAGAACTGGTGCCGCATCCCCACGGAGGTGGAGCTCGCCCACGAGTTCCGCTACCGCGATCCGATCGTCGACTCCAACACGCTCGTGGTTTCCATCAGCCAGTCCGGTGAGACCATGGACACGCTGATGGCCGTCCGCTACGCCCGTGAACAGGGTGCCAAGACGATCTCCATCTGCAACACCAACGGTTCCACCATCCCGCGCGAATCCGACGCTGTGCTCTACACGCACGCCGGTCCGGAAATCGCAGTGGCCTCCACCAAGGCATTCCTGGCGCAGATTACTGCCGCCTACCTGTTGGGCCTTTACCTGGCTCAGCTGCGCGGCAACATCTTCTCCGGCCAGATCAAGGACGTCCTCGCGGACCTCAACAAGATCCCGGCCAAGATCCAGAAAATCCTGGACAACGCAGGCCCCCTGCGCGAGCTCGCCCGCAGCATGAAGGACGAAAAGTCCGTGCTGTTCCTGGGCCGCCACGTCGGCTACCCGGTTGCCCTCGAAGGTGCTTTGAAGCTCAAGGAAATCGCGTACATCCACGCTGAAGGCTTCGCCGCCGGCGAGCTCAAGCACGGTCCGATCGCCCTGATCGACGACGGCCAGCCGGTCTTCGTTGTGGTGCCGTCTCCGCGCGGCCGCGACTCCCTGCACTCCAAGGTGGTCAGCAACATCCAGGAAGTCCGTGCACGTGGTGCCCGTACCCTGGTGATCGCTGAAGAAGGCGACGAGTCGGTCAAGGACTATGCAGAGCATGTGTTCTACGTACCTGAAACGCCCACGCTGCTGATGCCGTTGCTCACTACCGTTCCGCTGCAGATCTTCGCTGCTGAACTGGCCGGAGCCAAGGGCTATGACGTGGATCAGCCGCGTAACCTCGCCAAGAGCGTGACCGTAGAATAACGCCATGATTGTTGGCATTGGCGTAGACGTCGTAGACATCGAACGGTTCGGCCGGCAGCTGGAACGGACGCCCGGACTCCGGGACCGCCTGTTTGTTCCTGCCGAACGGGAACTCAACACCCGCTCCTTGGCCGCACGTTTTGCGGCCAAGGAAGCCGTGGCCAAGGTCTTGGGTGCTCCCGCGGGCATGAACTGGCAGGACTGCTGGATTGGTCTCGATGAGAACGGTCCTACAGTCCAGGTCAAGGGAACTGTGCTGGCAGTGGCCGAGGCCAAGGGCGTCAAGCGCTGGCACCTGTCCATGAGCCACGACGGCGGCATCGCTACGGCGACTGTCCTCGCCGAGGGCTAGACGGACTCTCAACAGCAATGATCAGCGCCTTCACCGGACAACAGATCAGGGATGCGGAACAACCGCTCCTTGACGCCGGTGAGGGCGCTGTTCTTATGCAACGGGCAGCGTTCGGGCTGGCCCAAGCCGTGGTGCGCGAGGTCAAAACCCGGCGCAGCCTGGCGGGTGCCGGCGTGACTGTCCTGGCAGGCAAGGGCAACAACGGCGGGGACGGTCTCTTCGCCGCGGCCCTGCTGGCCCGCCGGGGGATGCGAACGACGGCGGTACTCGCCTCGGCTGAAGTACACCCGGAGGCGTTGGCTGCTTTTGCCGCAGCCAACGGGAGGACCTTGTACCTCGAACCCGGGAATGCTGAAGAACTCGCGGTCCTGTGCGCCGCCGGCGATGTGGTCATCGATGCCCTGCTCGGGACGGGTGCGCGTGGGGGCCTGCGTGGCCCTTCAGCGGAACTGGTTGCGCGCCTCCAGGAACTGCGTCCACGGTTGGTAGTGGCCTGTGATCTCCCCAGCGGCCTGGACGCCAACAGCGGTGAAGTTCACTGGCCGGTGCTGGAAGCAGACGTCACAGTCACCTTTGGAGGCGTGAAGGCAGGGCTGATGACCGACCCCGGTGAGGGCAGTGCCGGGCGGGTGCACGTGGTGGAGATCGGCATCGAAGGATCGCTAACGTCCCAGCAGCCGGAGCTCCGCCGCCTCACCTCCCAGGATGTAGGGGCAGTACTGCCCCATCCTGGCCGCCGGGCACACAAATACTCCCGGGGTGTCCTGGGCGTCGTAGCCGGTTCGGTTCGGTTCCCCGGTGCTGCTGTTCTGGGTGTTCATGCCGCAGCCCTCGCAGGAGCGGGGATGGTGCGCTACGCCGGCCCCCAAACGGTGGGACAGTTGGTGCTCGCCCAAACCCCCGAAGCCCTCTGGGAACCCGATGAACCCGGCCGCGTCCAGGCGTGGTTGCTGGGCTCGGGCGTTGCTGGGGAAGAGCAGCTGGAGCGCGCGAGGGACGCTGCTGCGGCTGCCCTGGCCGCCGACGTGCCGGTGGTGGTGGATGCTGGTGCACTCAGCCTCCTTCCGGAGCGCTGCCCGCCCCATTGGATACTGACGCCACACGCTGGAGAACTGGCTACGCTTCTGGACTCCCTTCCGTCCACGGGGGAGGTAGCTGTGACCCGTGATGACGTGGAGTCGCGTCCGCTGCATTTCGTACGGCAGGCCGCCGAACAAACGGGCGCCACCGTGCTCCTGAAGGGAGCCACCACACTGGTGGCGTCGCCGTCGGGCGTTGTTTTCAGCCAATCCGAGGGCACCGCGTGGATGGCGACTGCGGGAAGTGGGGATGTCCTGGGAGGAGTGCTGGGCGCGTTGCTGGCGCAGAGCGCGGAAACGATCAAGGACGACGACGGCGCCTATGCCGGCTTGGGACTGGACGTTGCCGACCGCTGGGCTGCTGTGGCGGCTGTTGCGGCGAGCGTCCATGGACGCGCAGGAACGGCAGCGTCCGCGGAATTGGCCGGCGGCCCCATTACAGCGTCGGCGATCATGGCAGCGGTACCAGGCGTCATCGGTTCGCTCAACGCGGAATGCGACCGTCCAAGACCCTAAGGTTACTGTCCGTGTCATGGGTCATGAGTAGGCTTGCAGCAGTTGTTCGCATCATCAAGAGGAGAACGCATGGAAGTCTGGCCTGGATCGGCTTATCCGCTGGGTGCCACCTTTGACGGCACCGGCACCAACTTCGCGCTGTTCAGCGAGAAGGCCGAAAGAGTAGAGTTGTGCCTCTTTGACGACGACGGCGGGGAAGTCCGCGTGGAAGTCACCGAGGTGGATGGTTACGTATGGCACTGCTACCTTCCGCAGGTTCAGCCGGGGCAAAAGTACGGTTACCGTGTGCACGGCCCCTACGACCCCGACGCCGGTCAGCGCTTCAACCCCAACAAGTTGCTGCTGGATCCTTACGCCAAGGCCATCCACCGGCAGATCGACTGGGACCCGGCGCTGTTCTCGTACAACCTGGGGGACCCGGATTCCCGCAATGATGAGGACTCCGCACCGCACATGATGCTTGGCGTCGTCATCAACCCGTTCTTTGACTGGGACGGAGACAAGCTTCTGCGGATTCCGTACCACAAGTCGGTCATTTACGAGGCCCACGTAAAGGGCTTGACGCAGATGCACCCGGAGGTACCCGAAGAACAGCGTGGTACGTATGCCGGTGTGGCCCACCCTGCGGTCATCTCGCACCTGCAGAAACTGGGAATCACCGCCATTGAACTGATGCCGGTGCACCAGTTCGTCAACGACGGCATTCTGCAGGACAAGGGCCTGAACAACTACTGGGGCTACAACACCATTGGTTTCTTTGCGCCCCACAACAGCTACAGCTCCAAGGGCGATACCGGCCAGCAGGTCCAGGACTTCAAGGCCATGGTGCGTGCCCTGCACACTGCGGGCATCGAAGTCATCCTGGACGTGGTGTACAACCACACGGCAGAGGGCAACCACCTGGGCCCCACGTTGTCCTTCAAGGGGATTGACAACTCCGCGTACTACCGCCTGGTGGAAGACGACCAGAAGTACTACATGGACTACACCGGCACGGGAAACTCGCTGAATGTCCGGAGCCCGCACTCCCTTCAACTGCTCATGGACTCCCTGCGGTACTGGGTGACCGAGATGCACGTGGACGGTTTCCGGTTCGACCTCGCGTCCACGCTGGCCCGCGAGTTCTACGACGTCGACAAGCTTTCAACCTTCTTCGAACTCATCCAGCAGGATCCGGTGGTTTCCCAGGTGAAGCTCATCGCCGAGCCGTGGGACGTTGGTCCCGGCGGCTACCAGGTGGGTAACTTCCCGCCGCAGTGGACCGAATGGAACGGCCAGTACCGCGATACTGTCCGCGACTTCTGGCGCGGGGAACCGTCCACCTTGGGTGAATTCGCGTCCCGGTTGACCGGCTCCGCAGATCTTTATGAGCACTCGGGCCGCCGTCCGGTGGCATCGATCAACTTCGTCACGGCCCACGATGGCTTCACCCTGGCCGACCTCGTTTCCTATAACGAAAAACATAATGAGGCCAATGGCGAAGACAACAACGACGGCGAATCCCACAACCGCTCGTGGAACTGCGGCACCGAAGGACCCACCGAGGACCCCACAGTCCTGGGCCTGAGGGCGCGCCAACAGCGCAACTTCATCGCCACGCTGTTCCTCTCGCAAGGTGTACCCATGCTGCTCCACGGCGACGAGCTCGGCAGGACACAGCGCGGCAACAACAACGGCTACTGCCAGGACTCTGAACTGACGTGGATCAACTGGGAGAACGTGGACCAGCCGCTCATCGAGTTCACCGCTGCCGTGTGCGCACTGCGTGCCAAGCACCCCAGCCTTCGACGAAGCCGGTTCTTTGATGGACGCCCGGTGCTCCGAGGCGAAGGCGAACGTCTGCCGGACATCGTATGGTTGGACGCTGACGCGAGCACCATGAGTCCCTCGGATTGGGATGAAGCGCTGGGACGCTCCGTTGGTGTTTTCCTGAACGGCGATGGCATTCACGGCCGTGATAACCAAGGACGGCGCATTACCGACGTCAACTTCCTGCTCTACTTCAACGCGGATCAGGACGAGGTAGGCTTCCGGATTCCCTCGGATGAATACGCACCGGCATGGGATGTCATGATCGACACCGCCGGAGAAGGTGCCGAGGCGGGTGTCGTCAAGCCGGACCAGATCCTCATGGTCGGTGCCAAGTCCCTGGTAGTACTGCGTGCGCACAGCACTCCCGAGATAGAGCCTGACCACTCCGTGGCAGCATCACTGGCTGCGCTGACCCAGACGAGCACTCCGGAAACGGCATCCATCACGGCTCCTGCTGTGACGTCGCTGCCCTTCGACTACAAGGGAGACGCCCCGGCCGGCGAGGAGTCCGGAGCAACGAAGAAGGCGGATTCATGAGGACTCCCGTCTCGACGTACCGGCTCCAGATCCGGCCAGGACTGACACTTCAGGACGCGGCGGAGCTCACGGGCTACCTGCGGACCCTCGGGGTGGACTGGGTCTATCTCTCGCCCATCCTGACCGCGGAGGAGGGATCGGACCACGGCTATGACGTCACCGATCCCTCCACCGTGGATCCCTCACGCGGTGGTCCCGAGGGGCTCGCTGCACTTTCCAAGGCGGCCCGGGAACAGGGCTTGGGCATTCTGGCCGACATTGTGCCCAACCACATGGGTGTAGCCTCGGCCGGGCAGAATGCCTGGTGGTGGCAGCTCCTGAAGGAAGGACCCGGGTCCAAGTACGCCGAGGCCTTCGACGTCGATTGGGATTTCGGTGGGGGGAAAATCCGTATTCCGGTCCTGGGCAGCGATGAGGACTTGGAGCAACTCACTGTGGTGGACAGTGAACTGCACTACTACGATCACCGTTTTCCCTTGGCCGAGGGCACCTTTGCCCCTGGTGACAGTCCCCAGGACGTCCACGCCCGGCAGCACTACCAGCTCATCGGCTGGCGCAGGGCCGACGCCGAACTGAACTACCGCAGGTTCTTCGCGGTGAATACCCTCGCTGGTGTCCGGGTGGAGATCCCATGGGTCTTCGACGAGTCCCATGAAGAGATCGTCCGGTGGTTCCGTGAGGAACTGGTGGATGGGCTCAGGATCGACCATCCGGACGGCCTGGCGGATCCCGAGGGCTATCTGGCCAGGCTGCGGGAAGCAACGGGCGGCGCGTACCTGCTTGTCGAGAAAATCCTGGAGCCGGGGGAGCAGTTGCCGGACACCTTCGACTGCGAAGGTACCACCGGTTATGACGCCCTCGCTGACGTGGACCGGCTTTTCGTGGACCCCGCAGCTGAGGAATACCTCGATTCCCTCGACGCCAGGCTGCGGGATGCGGATGCCCCGGCGGACTACGAGGAGATGATCCACGGGACCAAGCGCCGTATTGCGGATGGCATCCTGCGGTCAGAGATTCTGAGGCTCGCACGCCTGGTGCCTCCTTCCATGGACTTGCCGGCGGACAAGGTGGCCGATGCCATCGCGGAAGTCATTTGCTGCTTCCCGATCTACCGCACCTACCTCCCGTACGGTCAGGACGTCCTGGTGGAATCCATCCGCCATGCCGCGGAAAACCGTGCAGATCTCAAGGCGGTATTGGAAGACCTGACGCCGTTGCTGCTCGATTCCACCGGCGCCTTGGCCCGGCGTTTCCAGCAGACCTCCGGCATGGTGATGGCCAAGGGTGTGGAGGACACAGCCTTCTTCCGCTACACCCGTCTGGGTACCCTCACCGAGGTAGGGGCCGATCCCACCGAATTCGCCGTGTCCAGCGGGGTCTTCCATGAGCGCATGGCCCGCCGCCAGCAGGTCCTGCCGTTGTCCATGACCACGCTGAGCACCCATGACACCAAGCGAAGCGAGGACGCCCGGGCGCGTATTTCGGTCATTTCCGAGGCCGTCCCGGAGTGGGAACTCTTCTTGGGGACAGTGCAGGAGTTGGCCCCGATTCCGGACGGCCCGTTGGCCGCGCTGGTGTGGCAGTCAATTGTTGGTGCGTGGCCGGCAGACCGCGGGCGTCTTCAGTCGTATGCCCTGAAGGCGGCGCGCGAGGCCGGTAACTCGACAAATTGGACCGACCCCAACCAGGACTTCGAGCGCCACTTGGCTGCCGCCGTCGACTCTGTCTTTGATGTGCCGGAGGTTGCAGCGGCGCTGGCCAACTTTGTCGCTGAGCTCGAACCGTACGGGACGTCCAACTCGTTGTCGGCCAAGCTGGTCCAGCTGACCATGCCCGGGGTTCCTGACGTCTACCAGGGCACGGAATTCCGCGACGGCTCCCTGACTGATCCTGACAACAGGCGGCCCGTTGACTTCCAGGCCCGCATGACTGCCTTGGCGGAGCTGGACAACGGCGCTGCGCCACAGTTCACCGATGAGGCAGCCAAGCTGCTGGTAGTGTCCCGTGCACTGCGGTTGCGGCGCGATCGGCCTGAGCTCTTCGGCGGATACCTGCCGGTGGTCGCACAAGGTACGGCCGCAGATCACGTAGTGGCCTTCGACCGCGGAGCTGATCGGCGCGGTGCCCTCACGGTTGCCACCCGACTGCCCAAGCGGCTTGCGCGGGAAGGCGGCTGGCGGGACACAACCATCGAATTGTCCGTCAACGCCCGGGACGAACTCACCGGACACACATACAGTGCCGGCACTGTCCAATTGGCCACGTTATTGGAGCAGTACCCCGTGGCACTGCTGGTGCCTACGGACTGATCCCCACCACCGCAAACATCACTGCAACGCACGCTTGAACACGCATAAGGGAGCATGATGCTGGAGCACGCTGCTGGAAAAAACCGCTACGACGTCTGGGCGCCGAACGCCGACTCGGTCCGGCTTGTTGCCGATGGACGTGAGTACCCCATGGAACACCACGACGCCGCCGCCCCGGGCTGGTGGCGGGCGCCGGCTGATGTGGCTGGCCAGGAAAGTGACGGTGTACCGTACGGGTACATCGTGGACGGAGAGGGTCCATTCCCTGATCCGCGCTCGCGGAGGCAGCCGGACGGAGTGCACGAGTTGTCCGCCACGTTCGATCCCTCCATCCATGAGTGGCAGGACTCGGCTTGGAAGGGACGGCAGCTCAAGGGAGCCGTCATCTATGAACTTCACCTGGGTACCTTTACACCGGAAGGAACGCTGGATGCCGCCGCTGCCAAGCTGGACTACTTGGTGGACCTTGGCGTGGACTTCATCGAGTTGCTTCCGGTCAACGGTTTCAACGGTGTCCACAATTGGGGCTACGACGGAGTGCTTTGGTACGCCGTCCATGAGCCCTACGGCGGCCCGGCGGCGTACCAGCGATTCGTGGACGCCGCGCATGCTGCCGGCTTGGGCGTCATCCAGGATGTCGTCTACAACCACCTTGGACCCAGCGGAAACTACCTGCCCAAGTTCGGCCCCTACCTGAAATCAGGGGAGGGAAATACGTGGGGTGACTCCGTCAACCTGGATGGCCCAGGCTCAGACGACGTCCGGCGCTACATCCTGGAGAACGCGGCGATGTGGCTCCGTGACTACCATGTGGACGGTCTCCGCCTCGATGCCGTCCACGCGCTGCGTGACGAACGGGCCGTCCACATTCTGGAGGAGTTCGGGGCTCTGGGCGATCAGATCGAGGCCGAGACGGGAATTCCCCGGACTTTGATCGCTGAGTCGGACTTGAACAACCCGCGCCTCATATATCCACGCAAGGACAACGGCTACGGACTTGATGGGCAGTGGAGCGACGATTTCCACCACGCCGTTCACGTCAACCTGAGCGGGGAAACCACCGGCTACTACGCGGACTTCGATTCACTGGCGGTCCTGGCCAAGGTGCTGGAGCATGGATTCCTTCACGATGGCAGTTACTCCAGCTTCCGCGGACGGCACCACGGCCGGCCCATCCGCAGGGATCTGGCGCACCCGTCAGCTTTGGTTGTCTGCCTCCAGAACCACGACCAAATCGGCAACCGCGCCATCGGTGACCGCCTCACCGCGTCGCTGTCCTATGGGAAGCTGGCCATCGGTGCTGTGCTGACCATGACATCTCCATTTACGCCCATGCTCTTCATGGGCGAGGAATTCGGTGCGTCTACGCCGTGGCAGTTCTTCACCTCCCATCCGGAGCCCGAGCTCGGGAAGGCTACCGCAGAGGGCCGCATCAAGGAGTTCGAACGCATGGGGTGGGACCCCGCGGTGGTGCCGGACCCACAGGACCCGGAAACCTTCCTCCGGTCCAAACTCAAGTGGGAAGAAGCCGGCGAGGGAAACCATGCACGCCTGCTCCAGCTGTACAAGGATTTAGCACAGCTGCGCCGAAACACCCCCGAGTTGGTGGACGGTGGCTTCGGCAGCACAGTGGTGGAATACGACGACGACGAACACTGGCTGCAGATCTCCCGCGGCACTGTCCGGGTGGTGTGCAACTTCGGTGACGAGGCA
Organism: Paenarthrobacter sp. OM7; assembly: GCF_029873575.1. Taxonomy (NCBI): domain Bacteria; kingdom Bacillati; phylum Actinomycetota; class Actinomycetes; order Micrococcales; family Micrococcaceae; genus Paenarthrobacter; species Paenarthrobacter sp. OM7. The sequence continues at coordinate 3,185,453 of NZ_CP123579.1, read as the reverse complement.
CTCGGGACACCCCTCAGCGGCTCCATATTGTTGGCCACTGACCATGAAGCAGTCCTCGATGAGGGAACACTGACGCTTCCCGGCGGGAGCGCCGCCGTCGTGCGCGTCAACTAAGCCATACACAATCCGGGGTGACGGCGCCCACATGGCGGACACCGCCGTCACCCTGGATAGTGCAGTGGCAGGATGGTACGTATGACTTATTCGGCCGCGGAAAACCGCTACGAAACCATGCCCTACCGCCGCGTCGGACGCAGTGGACTCAAGCTCCCCGCCATCTCCTTGGGACTCTGGCACAACTTCGGCGATGACAAACGTTTTGACGAACAGCGTGCCATCCTGCGCCGCGCCTTCGATCTCGGTGTCAACCACTTCGACCTCGCCAACAATTACGGACCGCCGGATGGCTCAGCCGAGACCAACTTCGGGCGCCACCTGAAGGATGATTTCAAGCCGTACCGTGACGAACTGGTCATCTCCACCAAAGCCGGTTACTACATGTGGCCCGGCCCGTACGGCGAGTGGGGATCCCGCAAATACCTGATTTCCAGCCTGGACCAGTCGCTGGAGCGCATGGGCCTGGACTATGTGGATATTTTCTACAGCCACCGTCCCGACCCCGAGACTCCGCTGGAAGAAACAATGGGTGCCTTGGACTACGCTGTCCGATCAGGCAAGGCGCTCTACGCCGGGATCTCCTCCTACACCCCGGAGCAGACCCTTGAAGCTGCCCGGATCCTCAAGGAGCTCGGAACCCCGCTGCTCATCCACCAGCCCAGCTACTCCATGCTGAACCGGTGGACGGAGAACGGCACGCCCAATCTCTACGAGGCACTGGACCAAGTAGGCGCCGGTTCCATCGCGTTCTCGCCCCTCGCCCAAGGAATGCTCACCAACCGCTACCTCAACGGCGTACCGGCCGATTCACGGGCCGCCAAGGAGCGGTTCCTGTCCGAAGCGCAGCTGACCGAGGAGAAGCTGGACCGGGTCCGGGGATTGAACGCCATCGCCGAAGGTCGCGGGCAGACGCTGGCCCAGATGGCCATCGCCTGGATCCTGCGCGACCAGCCGAAGGGCTCGCCGGTGACCTCAGCATTGGTGGGTGCCTCAAGCGTGGCCCAGTTGGAGGACACGCTCAGTGCCATCAACAACCTGAAGTTCACCACTGATGAGCTGACGGCGATCGACGAGTTCGCTGTGGAGTCGGACATCAACCGGTGGGCCCAGAAGTAGCCTCGGAAGTTTCGCCATAAAACAGCAGGGGCCGGCCGGGAACAAAGCCGGCCCCTGCTGTGTTGGTTACAATGCAAGAGTGCGCCGAATGGCGCCGTGCCAATCAGTCGTGCCCTGGACTCAGTCAGGGCTGCGCCTGGCACATGAGGTTTAGTTCTCAAAAGGAGTTCCGTGTCTTCACATCCGATTCGTGTTGCCATTGTCGGCGTAGGTAACTGCGCCGCATCGCTGGTCCAAGGTGTTCAGTACTATCGCGACGCTGACCCCAAGGCCACGATCCCGGGTCTGATGCACGTCGAGTTCGGCCAGTACCACGTCAACGACGTCCAGTTCGTTGCTGCTTTCGACGTCGACAGCAAGAAGGTTGGACTGGACCTGGCCGACGCCATCGGCGCCAGCGAAAATAACACCATCAAGATCGCCGACGTCCCCGCCACTGGTGTCACCGTCCAGCGCGGCCACACCCTGGACGGCCTGGGCAAGTACTACCGCGAGACCATTGTTGAGGCACCGGACGAAACCGTGGACATCGTCGCAGCGCTGCGCGAGGCCAAGGCTGACGTCATGGTTTGCTACCTGCCCGTCGGTTCGGACCAGGCTGCAAAGTTCTATGCCCAGTGCGCCATCGACGCCGGTGTTGCGTTCGTGAACGCCCTCCCGGTCTTCATCGCCGGAACCAAGGAGTGGGCTGACAAGTTCACTGAGGCCGGTGTCCCGATCGTGGGCGATGACATCAAGAGCCAGATCGGTGCCACCATCACGCACCGCGTCATGGCCAAGCTCTTCGAAGACCGCGGCGTTACGCTGGACCGCACGTACCAGCTGAATGTCGGTGGCAACATGGACTTCAAGAACATGCTGGAGCGCGATCGTCTCGAATCCAAGAAGATCTCCAAGACCCAGGCTGTGACCTCCAATGTTGAGGCCGAGCTGCACGCCGATGACGTCCACATTGGGCCGTCCGACTACGTTGCCTGGCTCGATGACCGCAAGTGGGCCTTCGTCCGCCTCGAAGGCCGCAACTTCGGTGATGCCCCGGTGTCCCTCGAATACAAGCTCGAGGTTTGGGATTCCCCGAACTCCGCAGGTGTCATCATCGACGCCATCCGTGCCGCCAAGATCGGCCTGGACCGCGGCATCGGCGGCCCGCTGCTGTCTGCTTCCAGCTACTTCATGAAGTCCCCGCCGGAGCAGTTCAACGACGACCTCGCCCGCGAGAAGGTTGAGGCTTTCATCCGCGGCGACATCGAGCGCTAAACACCTCTGTCACACCAAACGCCCCCGTATCCGATACGGGGGCGTTTGCCATTCTCCGAACCTTCTCTCACGTCCCTCGGGTTTGGTGCGGACGCTCGCTCACATCCCTCGGGTTTGGTGCGGACGCTCGCTCACTTTTCTCAAAAGAGTGAGAGAGAGTTGGTTGGAAGGGCGCGGGATGTGAGAGAGCGTTGGCCGGAAGGGCGTGGGATGTGAGAGAGCGTTGGCCGGAAGGGCGTGGGATGTGAGAGAGCGCTGGCCGGAAGGGCGTGGGATGTGAGAGAGCGCTAGAAGAGGCCGGTGGGTTGTCCTTCGGCGTCCACGTCCATGCGCATCGCGGCCGGCTCCTTGGGCAGTCCGGGCATGGTCATGACAGCGCCGGTCAACGCGACAATGAACCCGGCGCCGGTCTTGGGGATCAGCTCGCGGACGTGCACGGTGAATCCCTTGGGCGCCCCCAGCCGGGAGGCATCGTCCGTGAAGGAATACTGTGTCTTGGCCATGCAGACGGGGAAGTCGGACCAACCGTTCTTTTCGATCTCCGCGAGGCGTTTCAGGGCGGGAACCGAGAACTCGACGCCGTCGGCCCCGTAGATCTCCTGCACGATGGTCCTGATCTTGTCCTCCACAGGGATTTCCAGCGGGTAGAGGTGGTGGAAATCGGAGGGCGCGCCAAGCGCAGCTGCGACCTTGGCAGCGAGGTCGTCACCGCCGTCGCCTCCGCCGCCCCGGCCCCAGACGTCGGCGACGGCGGCTTCAACACCTTCCGCGGCGCACCAGGCGAGCAGCCACTCCAGTTCCTCGGGGGTGTCCGTGGCGAACTTGTTGATGGAGACAATGGGGGAGATACCGAACTTGGCGACGTTGCCGACGTGTCTCCGGAGGTTCTCCACCCCGGCGGCCACGGCTTCGACGTTCGGTCGGCTGAGTTGGTCCTTGGGGACCCCGCCCTGCATCTTGAGGGCCCTGATGGTCGCAACCACCACGACGGCGGATGGCGCCACCGCGGCGATTCTCGCCTTGATGTCCATGTACTTTTCGGCGCCGAGGTCTGCTCCGAATCCCGCTTCGGTGACCACGATGTCTGCGAGTTGCATGGCCGTGCTGGTGGCGATCAACGAGTTGCAGCCGTGCGCGATGTTCGCGAACGGGCCACCATGGACCAAAGCCGGTGTCCCGGCGATGGTCTGGACGAGGTTGGGCTTGATGGCGTCCTTCAACAGCATGGTCAGGGCACCCTCAACGCCGAGGTCGGCAACGGTGACCGGCGCGCGATCGTAGGTGTACCCAAAGGTGATCCGACCCAGCCGCGAGCGGAGATCGTCCAGGTCCGTGGCCAGGCAGAAGACCGCCATAATTTCGGACGCGACAGTGATGTCGAAGCCATCCTGCCGGGGCACGCCCTGCACAGGCCCGCCGAGGCCGATGACTACTTCCCGCAGGGCACGGTCGTTCATGTCCAGCACGCGTTTGAAGGTCATGCGGCGGGGATCGATACCGAGTTCGTTGCCTTGGAAAATATGGTTGTCCACCAGTGCCATGAGGGCGTTGTTGGCGGAAGTGATCGCATGGAAGTCGCCGGTGAAGTGCAGGTTGATGTCATCCATCGGCAACACCTGCGAGTAACCACCGCCGGTGGCTCCGCCCTTCATGCCCAGGATGGGACCCAAGGATGGCTCGCGCAGGGCGATCATCACTTTGTGTCCCGCGCGTGCCAGCGAGTCTGCGAGCCCCACGGTGGTGGTGGACTTCCCTTCACCCGCCGGGGTGGGGGACATGGCAGATACCAGGACCACCTTGCCAGGTACTGTGCGTGCCGGGAGTACCAGTTTGGCCGGATTGATCTTGGCCTTATAGGGCCCATACAACTCAAGGGCATCCACTGTGATGCCCGCGCGTTGGGCGATGTCCACAATGGGCAGGATGGTGGCGTTGCGGGCAATTTCAAGATCAGACATGACCTTGTTCTCAGACATCGTTGTCCTTCGGCTGGGTGTCCCCGCAGCGGGGTTGGTGCTGCAGGCGTTGGTTCGCTGTGCGCGACAATCTATCAGTCCCGGCGGGGGATCCGGCGAAGACTCAGCGCCGGGGAACCAGCAGGCCACCTACTGCTTCGCGGTAGCTTTCCAAGGTGATGGCTGCCGTCCGCTGCCATCCGAAGGATTCGGCATGGGTGGCCGCCAACCGGCCCATGTCTTCCCGGGTCTGGACGTCATCGTAGAGGTCTTCCAGGGCGTCTGCCCAGTCGGAGGGGTCGTGCCCGTCCACCAGCATGCCCGTGCGCCCGTCGGAAATGGCGCGGGACAGGCCACCCACATTGGTGGCCACCACAGGTGTACCGCACGCCTGTGCTTCCAAGGCCACCAAACCGAAGGATTCGCTGAACGAGGGCATGACAACGACGTCTGCTGAACGGAACCAACTGGCCAGCTCCGGCGCCACGACAGGCGGCCGATGAGTGACGACGTCGGCCAGTCCGGCGTCTTCGATGATGTGTTGAAGGTTGAAATCCTTGGCCCCGCTAAGAGATCCCAGAATGGTCATCTCAAGGTCAATGTCCGGCCTGCGCTTGCGCAGGATTCCCGCGGCTTTGACGAACACCTGGGGGCCCTTGAGCCGCTGGATGCGGCCGGCGAAGAGGATATGGAAACTGTCCGGCCTGACATCCCGCAAGGATCGTGACTTCCGCCGGAAAGACGGTGTGAACACTTTGAGGTCCACGCCCGGCGGCGCGACGTCGATCCGGTCAAGATCGGCACCGTAGTGGGACACCAGTTCTTCGGCCTCGGCAGGAGTGTTGGCCACCAGCCGGGCTGCGCCATCCACAACCCGCTGCTCACCCTCCTCGCGGCGCCGGGGCTCGGGGCGTTCGCCGGATTCGAGGACCAGGTTTTTGACCTTGGCCATGGTGTGCATGGTGTGGACCAGCGGAACACCCCAAAGCTGGGCCAACTCAAGCCCTGCCACCCCGGAAACCCAGTAGTGCGAATGGATGGCATCGTAGCGGCCGTGAAGTTGGCTTCCCCGGATCCTGTCGATTTCTTCCACCATCTGATGCAGGAGGGCAGGCAATTCTTCTTTGGGCAGTTTCCGGCGCGGCCCGGCCATGACGTTGTGGACGCAGACGCCGGGACCTGGATGCTCGACGGCGGGTTGGCCCGCTTTGGTGGAACGGGTAAAGATCTCCACCTCCACCCCGGACTCCGCGAGTGCCATGGCCAACGCCCGGACGTAGACGTTCATTCCACCGGCATCACCGGCACCCGGCTGCTCCATGGGGGAGGTGTGCAAGGACAGGAACGCCACACGACGGATCAACGGCACCGCATTCCTCCTGACACTCACAGCAAACAGCAAACAGCCAACACGCCTTTGCCCTGCAGAAAACACTACTCCTGCTGATCAAAGCCACCCCACGGCAACCCGGTGATGTGGACAAGGCTGCTAGCGTGGCCGCTGTGAGCCAAGAACAGACTTTCGACATCCGCAAAGCCACCCCTGAAGACTGGCCCGGTATCTGGGCCATCCTGGAGCCGGTGATCCGGGCCGGCGAGACCTTCACCTGGGATCGCGACACCTCCGAGGAAGCGGCCAGGAACAAGTGGACCAAGGACGCTCCCGGCCAGACGTTCGTGGCCGTGGGCAAGGACACGGGCCAGATCCTGGGAACAGGGGAGTTCCACGCCAACCAAGCCGGTGGCGGCAACCACATTGCCAACGCCGGGTACATGGTGGGGGCCAACAACTCAGGCCAGGGCATCGCCCGCGCCCTCTGCGCCTATTCGCTGAGTGAGGCCAAGGCGGCGGGCTTCTACGCCATGCAGTACAACGCCGTGGTGGAGAGCAACGTCCGGGCAGTTTGGCTGTGGCAGTCCATGGGCTTCCGGATCCTCGCTACGGTCCCGGAGGCCTTTGACCACCCGGAGATCGGGTACGTCGGCCTGCACGTCATGTATCGGAAGCTCTAGGGCCCCACAACTGCGCCAGTTCGGGAAAGGCTGCCTCGTACCCGGTGAGGAGTAGTTCGCCCAGCTCCGCCGATCCGATCAATGGATGCGCCGCGAAGGCACCCACGGCAGCGCTGCGCTCTCCATGGGCCACAGCGCGGATGGTCAGTCGTTCCACCTCCTTGACGTGCTGCATCAGCGTGAGGAACTGCCCGCCGGGCCGTGCTTGCGCAAGCGGCAACGCGCCGTCGGGCGTTACCTCGCAGGGAACCTCGACGACGGCGTCCGGCGGCAGCCCGGGCACGGCCACCTCCGCTGTGGCCAGGGCGCCTGACGGCAGCACCGGCGCGTTGGGCACGTTCAAAATCAGCTGGGCAGAACCGCCGCCGGACAGAGCCCGCATCACGGACAACGCCACGCGCTCATAGCCGCCGCCTGCGAGATCAGACTCGTCCCGTTGCTCTCCATGCGTACGCGCCTCGGCCAGGTAACCTTCCTCGCGGGCCCGGCGGGCGCCGTCCCACAGCTCAAAGGCGTGCGGGGCCTTTGCCAGGGCTGGATACAGGGCACTCTGCTGGTGGTGTATGGACGCTCCACGCGTTTCCTGCTGCCGGCGGATGGCGTCGGTAGCCTGCGCCGTTTGGTAGTAGTAGTAAAGGTATTCGTTGGGCAGGCAACCAAGCTGCAGCAAGGTGTGCTGCCCAAACAGCCTGCCCTCTTCCATGGACTCAAGGGCCGCATGGTCGGAAAGCAGGCCCGGCAGCAGATCCTGCCCGCCGGGTGCCAGCCGATACAGCCAACCGAGGTGGTTCAGGCCGAAGTAGCCCACGCCGTCGAGCGTTCCTTCTGTGAGCGGCGCGCCAACAGCCCGCGCCGCCCGGTGGACCAGGCCACCGGCGGAATCGCAGATACCGATTACTTTGCGCCCCAGCACCGGCTCCAGTGCTTCGGTGACCATGCCGGCGGGGTTGGTGAAATTGATAAGCCACGCCTCGGGGCAGTGGCGTCGCATCGCCTCGGCCAGTTCCAGCATGCGGGGGATCGAACGCAGGGCATAGGAGATGCCGCCGGCGCCTGTGGTTTCCTGGCCAAGCAGACCGAGGTCCAAGGCCACGCGTTCGTCGGCGATCCTGCCGGCGGTGCCACCGGGCCGGATGGCAGCAAAGACCATGTCCGCCCCAGTGAGGGCCTCCCGCAGGTCCGTGGACACCACGACGACGGGAGTGGAACCGCCGGCCGGGGGCATGTCCCCAATCACGGCCTCGATGGCTGCGAGCCGTCCGGCGTCGACGTCGTACAGCACCAACTCGTCCACCAGTCCGGCGAACGGGCCCGCGCATAAAGCCCGGTAGACAAGGGGTACCCGGAAGCCGCCACCACCGGCGATCATGAGCCGCATGACCCGAGTCTATGCAGGCCTCAACATCTATGCAGCCCACTACGGTGCAGCGTAGTCTGCGGTGCATGGACGCTATGCCCCAGCGACGTTTTGATCCCCTTGCCTCCCTACGGTCCCCTACGGACCAGCACTGCGACCTCCTCCTGACCGGAACCGTCTTCCAGGACATCATCTTCACGGGTCTTCCGCACTCGCCTGAGCCCGGCACGGAGATCTGGAGCGAAGGCATGGGAAGCTGCCCGGGCGGCGTAGCCAACCAAGCCATCGCCGCTGCGCGCCTGGGCCTGCGCACCAACCTCGCCGCGACCTTCGGGGACGATGGCTACGGCGACTACAACTGGCAGATCCTTGAAAGCCAGGAACACGTGGACCTCTCGCTGTCCAGAAAGATACCGGGCTGGCACTCACCCGTTACCGTGTCGCTCTGCGTCAACCAGGACCGGTCCATGGTCACCCACGGGCACCCCGCCCCCGTGAGTTCCTCCGAGCTGATAGGACAACCGCCCAAGGCGCTCGCAGCCGTCGCTGACCTGGGTGAGGAACTGGAACCGTGGATGCTGGCGGCGAAGGAAGCGGGCACCAGGCTTTTTGGCGTCGTGGGCTGGGATCCCACGGGGGAGTGGTCCGAACGGCGCCTGGATCTTTTGGAGAACTTCCATGCATTCCTGCCCAACGCGCCCGAAGCCATGGCCTTCACCGGTAAGGCGGACCCTTGGGCGGCGCTGTACGCCCTGGCAGACCGGGTCCCCGTTGCCGTGGTGACGCTCGGCCCACAGGGTGCCGTGGCGGTGGACTCCGAGACCGGCGAAGAAGAATGGGTGCCTTCCCTGCCGGTGTCCGCCTACGATCCCACCGGTGCGGGAGATTGTTTTGGGGCGGCCTTCATTGTGGGGTGCCTGGCGGGGTGGAGGTTGGGGGACCGGCTCCGGTTCGCGAACCTCTGTGCCTCCCTGGCCGTCCAGGAAGTAGGCGGTTCCCTGGCCGCCCCCGGGTGGGGAGACATCGCCGACTGGTGGCAGCGGGCCAACGCGCGGAAGGAACGCCAATCCAGCCAGTGGCTTCGGCGTTTCGCGTTCCTGGAACCTATCGTCAAGGACATCCCGGCGGAAGCCCAGCGCCGCGCACGGGCGACGATCGCGCATTTGTCGGACGCGCAGTAATGACGCGCAATCCCGACGCGCAGCAGGGAACCGGCTGGCCGGCAGTTAACCCGAATTCACCGGCACCACTAGAATCTCTAGGGTGACTTACGAAGCAGCTGCAGATATCGGTATCGGGTCGAAAGCCTCCATAACAAAGTCGGCGGTGCTGGAACGCTCCGCCGTGATTGACCTCGAAGCCGTGCGGCACAACGTACGTCAGTTTGTCGCCATTGCGTCCCCTGCTACGGTCATGGCCGTAGTAAAGGCGGACGCTTACGGTCACGGAGCCGTCCAAGTGGCACGTGCAGCACTCGACGCCGGTGCCGCCTGGCTCGGTGTCGCGCATATCTCCGAGGCGCTGGCCTTGCGCGCCGCCGGAGTGGATGCCCCCCTGCTCGCCTGGCTGCACACCCGTGAAAGCAACTTCCAAGCGGCAGTAGCCGCCGGCATCGACGTCGGAATTTCCGGCTGGGAGTTGGACGCCGTGGTCGCCGCAGCCCGCGAACAGGAACGGCCCGCACGCGTCCACCTCAAGGTGGACACCGGCCTGGGACGTAACGGCTGCCCCATCGCCGATTGGGACCAACTGGTTGGCCAGGCCATGGAGTACCAAGACCAAGGCCTGCTGCGTGTGGTGGGTATCTTCTCGCACCTCGCTGTGGCTGACGAGCCGCACAGGCCGGAAACCGATGAGCAACTGGCCGTCTTCCGTGAGGCAATCGCCATGGCCGAGGACGCCGGAGTGGACATGGAAGTCCGGCACATCGCCAACACCCCCGCCACGCTGTCCCGCCCGGACTCGCACTTCGATCTTGTGCGTGTGGGCCTTGGCATCTACGGACTCTCGCCCTTCGAAGGGGCAACCTCCGCCGAGCTTGGCCTGCATCCTGCCATGACCGTCCGGACACTGCTGTCCAACTGCAAGAAGGTACCCGAAGGCCAGGGCGTCTCCTACGGCCTCAACTACCGGACCAGCGGGGAAAGCACGCTGGGCCTGGTGCCGTTGGGCTACGCCGACGGTGTCCCGCGCATTGCCACCGGCGGGCCGGTCCGCGTCAACGGCACCAACTACCCCGTAGTGGGCAGGATCGCGATGGACCAGATGGTCATCGACCTCGGAGCACTGACGCCCGAAGAGGCAGCTTCTTTCAAGGGCGCGGAAGCCGTCATGCTCGGAGACGGTGCCAACGGCGGTCCCACGGCTGACGATTGGGCCGCGGCCGCGGGGACCAACAACTATGAAATTGTTACCCGCATCAGCCCGCGCGTGCCACGCACTTACCTCAACGAGGTAAGTGCGCAGGCAGAGGCCCACAAGGCTGCCGGCCATGCGACAGAGGCGGCAGCACTGTGAGCAAACCCCAATGGGAGCGCACGTTGACGGTCACGACGGCGGAGCAGACGCATGCGCTCGCAGCAGCCGTGGGCGGGGTGCTTGAGGCCGGAGATCTCCTGGTCCTGACCGGCGAACTGGGTGCGGGAAAGACGACGTTCACCCAGGGGCTGGGCGAAGGCCTTGGCGTCCGCGCCGGCATCATTTCCCCCACGTTCGTGTTGGTCCGGATCCACCCCAATCTGGCCGATGGCCCCAGGCCCGGCGGCCCGGACCTGGTCCATGTGGATGCCTACCGGCTGGAATCGGCCGCGGAGATCGACGACATCGATCTGGAAAACACCATGGACACCGCGGTGACCGTGGTGGAATGGGGCAGGGACCGGGTGGAGCACCTCTCGGACAGCCGCCTGGAGGTTGACCTGCACAGGTCAGTTGGTGGGGAAAGCCCGGCGACCGCCACCGCAGCAGCCGGTGACGTCATGGACTTCGATACTGATGACGACGACGAACCCCGCACCCTGGTTTTCCGTGGATACGGTCCGCGCTGGGCCGAAGCTCCACGGCTTCTTGAAACCCCGGCACCAGAGAAAGGCAACTGATGCTGATCCTGGCCATAGACACCTCCGCGGTGGCCAGTGCCGCACTGATTTCCGACGACGCCATGGAAAGCGTGGTGGATTCCTTCGCGACTGAGGACACCCGCAGCCATGCCGAAGTCCTGGCTCCCGGGATCGAAAAGCTCCTGGCCGGAGCGGGCGTCACGGGTGCCGATATCGATGCAATCGTCACCGGAGTGGGACCGGGCCCGTTCACGGGCCTGCGGTCCGGCATTGCGACCGCCCGAACCTTGGCCTTCGTCTGGAACAAGCCCCTGTATGGCCTGATGAGCCTGGACGCGATCGCCCTTGAGGTGGCCGAGTCCACGTCCGCTGCTCCTGAATTCCTGGTGGCCACCGACGCCAGGCGCAAGGAGGTTTACTGGGCGCGCTATACCTCGGCAGACGGCCAACTGCCGGAGCTTGTTGACGGGCCGCATGTGGGTTTCGCATCCGGGCTTCCGGATTTGCCGGTGTTCGGCGCCGGCGCAGGTTTGTACGCCGAGGTCCTGAAGGCCAACGAGGACTTTGCCCAGACCCAACCTGACGCAGCATCGCTGGGCCAGTTTGCCTTGGCCAGGCTCACTGCCGGGCAGGCGCTGCTGGACTCCACTCCGCTGTACCTGCGGGAATCCGACGCGCAGGTTCCCGGGCCCCGGAAGCGTGCGCTGTGAGGGGAGGCGAACTGTGAAATTGTCACCCAAGCTGGAGCTCGCAGGGGTTTCCCTGCGCGACATGACGGAAGCTGATATCCCGGCCGTAGAGACCCTGGAGCGCCGGTTGTTCCCCGTGGACGCCTGGCCGTTGCAGATGTTCTTCGATGAATTGGCGCAGCCCGAGACCCGCCGTTATGTGGTGGCTGAGGTCGCCGGAGAGATCGTGGCTTATGCAGGGTTGATGTGCATCGAGCCGATAGCGGACGTCCAGACGATCGCCGTCGTGCCTGAGTTTGAAGGCAAGGGCATCGGCTCCGCCGTCTTGACCGAACTCATCGACGAAGCCCGGCGGCGCCGGGCGGCGGACGTCCTGTTGGAGGTCCGGGCAGACAACCCCCGGGCCCAGCAACTCTATGTGAGGTTCGGCTTCGAGCAGATCCACGTCCGACCCCGCTACTACCGGGACGGCACGGATGCACTGATCATGCGTCTTGAACTGAACAAACCCCACGAAGGAGACACAGCGTGAGCGGCGCTCATCCGGAACAGCCCCAGCAACCATTGGTGCTCGGCATTGAATCCTCGTGCGACGAGACCGGCGTAGGGATCGTGCGGGGCACCACCCTGCTCACCAACACGGTGTCCTCGTCCATGGAAGAGCATGTACGTTTTGGTGGCGTCATCCCGGAGATCGCTTCGCGTGCGCACCTGGACGCGTTTGTCCCCACCTTGCAGGAGTCCCTGCATGAGGCTGGTGTCACGTTGGACGACATTGATGCCATTGCCGTCACGTCGGGACCCGGCCTCGCCGGCGCGCTCATGGTGGGCGTCTGTGCGGCGAAGGCCTTGGCCGTTGCCACGGGTAAGCCGCTGTATGCCATTAACCACTTGGTGGCGCACGTTGGCGTGGGGCTGCTGGATGCGCGGACATCACCGGATGGCAAGCACGACGCCGGTGCTGCCGCCGGACTGGGTGCCGGAACGTTGCCTGAAAATCTCGGAGCCCTGCTGGTATCGGGTGGGCACACGGAAATCCTGCGGATCCGGAGCATCACCGATGATGTTGAGTTGCTGGGCTCAACCATCGACGACGCCGCGGGTGAAGCCTATGACAAGGTGGCCCGCATCCTTGGCCTCGGCTACCCGGGTGGACCTGCCATCGACAAACTGGCACGCCAAGGCAATCCCAAATCCATCCGCTTCCCGCGCGGCCTCTCGCAGCCCAAATACATGGGTACGGCGGAGGAGAAGGGCCCGCACCGCTATGACTGGTCTTTCAGCGGCCTGAAAACGGCGGTGGCCCGGTGCGTTGAACAGTTCGAGGCCCGTGGCGAGGAAGTGCCCGTGGCGGATATCGCCGCCGCGTTCCAGGAAGCCGTGGTGGACGTGATCAGCTCCAAGGCGGTCCTCGCCTGCAAAGAGCACGGCATCACCGATGTGTTGCTGGGTGGGGGAGTTGCAGCCAACTCACGGCTTCGGGAACTGACCGGGCAACGCTGTGCGTCGGCCGGGATCACGCTTCACGTTCCGCCGCTGGACCTTTGCACGGACAACGGTGCCATGGTGGCGGCCCTCGGTGCCCAACTGATCATGGCCGGAGTTGGACCGAGCGGAATAGCGTTTGCGCCGGATTCCTCCATGCCGGTAACCACGGTTTCTGTGCCTGCCTAGGTTCGCGCCCAAGCAGGCACAGTCTCCAACTACGAGGCGTCCGGTCCCTTGCGCATTTGCTGAACGAGGTCCATGACCACTGCCTGCAGGTCCCCGTTGTGCTCGGCAGCAATACGCCGTTGGCGCTGGTAGCTGGCTCCACGTTCGATGATCTTCAGGACGTCTGCCAGTTCCTCGGAGCAACCCAGCTTTTCTGCCACAGGTTCAAGCCGCGCAACGGTCTCTGCAAGGTGTTTGGTGACCAGTTGTTCGTTGCCCTCGGCGTCGAGGATGATGATGGCTTCCATGCCATACCGCGCGGCACGCCACTTGTTCTCCTGCACATGCCATGGCGGCATGGTGGGGATGCTGCCGCCGGCGTCCAGGATGGAGGAGAACTCGTCCACGAGGCACTGGGTCAGCGCCGCAATGGCGCCTACTTCTTCAAGTGTCGCCAAGCCATCACAGATGCGCATTTCGATGGTGCCCAGGTTTGAGACGGGGCGGATGTCCCAGCGGATCTCTGACGTTGAGTCGATGACTCCGGTGGTGAACATGTCCTGGACGTAGGACTCGTACGCCTCCCAGGTTTCGAACTGGAAGGGCAACCCGGCGGTAGGGAGTTGCTGGAACATGAGGGCACGCTGGGAGGCGTACCCGGTTTCTTCCCCTGCCCAGTAAGGGCTGGAGGCGGACAATGCCTGGAAGTGCGGGAAGTAGTTGACCAGGCCGTCGAGGATGGGGAGGACTTTGTCCCGGCGGTCAATGCCTACGTGGACGTGGACGCCGTAGATGACCATTTGGCGTCCCCACCATTGGGTCCGCTCAATCAGTTTGGCGTAGCGCTCTTTGTCCGTGACGGGCTGGAGCAGGGGAGGGCTGAAGGGGTGGCTGCCTGCGCAGAACACTTCAACGCCCATGGGATCGGTGACTTCGCGCACCGCGGCGAGGGAACGGCCAAGGTCCTCTTTGGCGTCCTTGACGGTCTCGCAAATGCCGGTGACAAGTTCAACGGTGTTGAGGAGCAGCTCGCGCTTGATGTGGGGGTGTTCGTCGTCCTCATTGAGGTCCGGGTGGTTGGCGGCGACGCCTTTCAGGACATCGTTCGCCACCGATACCAGTTCCCCGGTACGTGCATTGACGAGCGCCAACTCCCATTCCACACCCAGTGTCGATTGCCTGGATGGCGCAAAATCAATCTGCAAGTAGTCCCCTCAATTTGTACTTTCCGGCCTTGTCAGCCGGGCACGGTTCCCCGCTGCGGGGCCGCCAGCGGTCGGATCAAGTCTAATGCAGCAGGAACACCGGTGATATCGACAGGAACCGACGTCGCAGCATGCCGTCATTTGCTAATGAGAACTATTCGCATTAGACTCGAGCCATGCACCTCACAGTCGTCAGTTCCCTGGACAGCCAATGCCGGGAGGCAGCCGCCGCAAGGCTCGACCGAACCCATGAGAACTCCGTGGTTGTCCTCCACGATCTCCTGGACGGTTCGCTGGTCCTTCGACGCGTCTATCGGGGCGGTCAGCTGTTCGAACGCGAAACCACGGTCCTGGAGCATGGTTGCCTCAGCTGCACCGTCCGGCTTGACGTAGTCCCGACGGCGGAACGCCTCGCCGCCTGCGGCTTCGACCACGTGGTCCTGGGCCTCCCGCCGGGAGTTGCCGCAGGCATGGCCGTCGCAGAACTTCGCCGTGGACTCAGCCAGCCGGCTGTCATGGACAATGCGGTGCTGGCCATGGACCCGGCGGATTTGGATGACCACATCTGGGACCGACACACCCTGTTCGAATCCGGGTTCACCTCCATGCCCCAGGATGAGCGCACCAGTGGCGAATTCCTGATTGGTGAGTTCGGCCAGGTGGACACCGTGATGGTTTCCCCGGGTCTGGGAGCGGTATTGACCGGGGATCCGCGGGAAGGATCGGAGGCGTGGCTGGTCGGCTTGGAACTGCTGGGCCAGTTGGCGCCCCATGCCAATGCCGTCGGCTCGGCCGGGGAATTCCGGCCGGGTTGCTTCGACGATGCTGAAGCAGCGGCACGTAACCGGCCCGGCGTCGTGCGTGTGCCCCTGAGTGAAACACCTGGTCCCTTCCGGACCGTGCTGCACAAAGCGGGCCGTCCCCTTCACCCCGGACGCTTCCGGGATGCCCTGCCACAGCTGGCCATCGGTACGCACTGGCTGCGCGGCCGCTTATGGATCGCCTCCGCGCCCACGCGGCGGATCGCCGTCCAGGGCATTGGCCCCAGGGTCTGGCTCGAAAGTACCGGGAACTGGCTGGCCGACTCTGCAGGGTCCGGCCATGGCGAGGCAACCGCAAAGGCCGGCGCCGACGTCGACGCGTTCCTGGACTGGCACCCACACCACGGAGACCGCGGCACCGTGCTTGCCATCACCGGACGCTCAGAGGACATCGACCCCACGGAAATCCGCGAGCTCCTGGATGGCTGCCAACTGACGGAGGCCGAAATGACACTGGACTCCGGCGTCTGGGACGACCCCCTGGAACTCAGCGACGCCCTCTAAATCGAAGACCCACACCCACATCAAAGGAGAAACACCATGAAGGTCAGGAATTCACTGCGTGCCCTCAAGAAGATCCCCGGCGCCCAGATCGTGCGCAGGCGGGGGCGTACCTTCGTCATCAACAAGAACAACCCCAGGATGAAGGCGCGCCAGGGCTAACCCGCGGCAGGGTAAAAGGTGCAATGAATACACGGCTCTACCAACAGGGCGTTTAATGGGGGAATGCCAATCCTGAACAAAGACATGTCCCTGTGCATTTCGCTTGCGGCCCGGCCCAGCAATATCGGGACCAGGTTCCACAACTATCTCTACGATCTGCTCGGCCTGAACTTTGTTTACAAGGCATTCGCGCCCACTGACATCACCCTCGCGGTAGCGGGCATCCGCGGCCTCCCCATCCGGGGTGCCGCGGTGTCCATGCCGTACAAGGAAGCCGTGATCCCGCTGGTTGACGTGATGGACCCTTCAGCCAAAGCCATCGATTCGGTGAACACCATCGTGAACAACGACGGCGTCCTCACTGCTTACAACACGGACTACATCGCCATTGCCCGGCTCCTGAAGGACCACCAGGTTCCCAGCAGCCACACTGTCCTTCTCAGGGGTGCCGGAGGCATGGCAAAAGCAGTTGCCGCAGCGCTCCGGGACGCAGGGTTCACCGCCGTCACTATCGTGGCGCGCAATGAAACCACTGGACGAGCACTCGCGGATCTCTACGGATTCGGGTGGCAGGACGACGTCAACGGCTCAACAGCGGACCTGATCATCAACGTCACCCCGCTGGGGATGGCGGGTGCGGATGAGACCGCGCAGTCCTTCGACGACGCCACGGTCGTCGCTGCCCAGGTGGTCTTCGACGTCGTAGCGCTGCCTTCTGAGACGCCGCTCATCACCGCCGCCAGGAACTCCGGCAAGAAGGTCATCACCGGTGCCGAGGTCATCGCCATCCAGGCCGAAGAACAATTTGTGCTGTACACGGGTGTGCGCCCCAGTGCCGGGCAGGTCCGCGAAGCCTCGGAGTTCTCCCGTCGATGAGGTGCTAGCCGGTCACCGGCTCCACCACAACAGCCACTCTTTCCTCACCGATCCTGGTGAGGACCAGGGTGGCTGTTTTTGCGTCCTTGCCCTTTGATGGTTTGGCGGGAAGCAATTGCTTGCGCAGCTCCTCGGGAGTCACGGCCGTGCCGCGCTTCTTGATGTCCAGCACGGTGATGCCGTTGGCCTTTACCCACGTCTTCAAGGCCTTGACGTTGTAGGGCATCACCTCAAGCACCTTGTAGGCCCGGGCAAACGGAGTGTCGTGCAGTTCGGGCGCGCAGATGTAGGCGATGTGCTCATCCACCAGGTGCCCGCCCAGCCTTTCGGCGATGTCGGCTACCAGGCCTGCGCGGATGACTGCGCCGTCCGGTTCGTATAAGAAACCTTCAACAGGCCCGACGGTGGCTGCGGGACCTGCGTCGAAGTCTTCGCCGCTGGTGATTTCAGCGGCGCCCTGGCTGCCGATGACCAGGGCCGCCCGCCGCACGCCGGGGCGGGCTACGCCGTTGAACCACAGGGTCACTTCGGTGACGTCCCCGCCCACCGAGACCCATTGGGCCTCACAGCCTGAGGGTACGGAATCATGGGGGATGCCGGGCCCCATTTTGACGCCAATGGCACGTCCTGTGGCTGCCAGCTTCTCCACGAAGGACAAGGGGGGAGAGAAAGCCTCAGGGTCCCAAATCCGCTTGGTCCCCGACGTGGACGTGGTGCGTCGTGCAGGATCCAGCCACACGCCGTCGATCCCGTCCAGCTCCACGGACGTGGCATCCGAGTGCACCACGGTGGCGTGCGGGAACGGGATGAGGTTGATGGTGGCGCAGGCAGCGGTGGTTTCATCCATTTCAACGGCTGTCACTGAGATGTCCATGGACGCCATCGCCATGGAATCGGCGCCGAGGCCACATCCGAGGTCGGCCACATGGGAAATGCCGGCCTTGGCGAAGCGTTCGGCATGTCGGGCTGCAACGTTCAACCGTGTGGCCTGCTCCAAGCCTGCTTGGGTGAACAGCATCTGCCGGGCGAACTCGCCGAACTTTGCCTCGGCTCGGGTACGCAACCGTGATTGCGTCAGGACTGCGGCCACCAATTCGGCGGAGTGGCCGGCTTTGCGGAGATCCGCGTTGGTGCTGAAAGCGTCGGCCTCGCGGTAGGGCCCCAAGGAGGCCAGGAGTTCCCATCCTTCAGTGGTCAGCAAGGGTGCGATCTGTTCCTGCGGTGCGTGAGGCATGGAATCAAGCCTAACGGCGCGGCACTTGACAACGTGACGGGCGAATCAGCCGGATAGGGTTGTTTTCATGGAAGACACCGCAGCCCCGCAACCCTCCACCATGATGAAGTTCGCGCGACCCGCCCTCATAGCGGGGGCCGTGATCGCTGTGGTCTGCATCGGCTTGCTGATCATCATCTTCGCGTTGGATTCCTTCAACGCGGCCACCTATTCCGTCGCCGGCAAGAGCGTCAATGATGCTACCGACGAAGCACGGGACATCCGCGAGCTCTACAGCGGCGCCCGCACCGGTGGGATGATCACCTTGGTGATTTCCGGCGTCGTTGCTGTTGCGGCCGCTGTGCTCCTGTACCTGAACCGCGGCAATGCCCCGCTGGACGAGGATGACGACGGCCAGGACTATGACCTGGATGACCTCACGGGACGGTGACCTGCGTTCACCCATGACGAAATGCTGGCACTCACCTTGACCGAGTGCTAACGATTTACATAGAGTCTAGTTAGCACTCTCCCCCGGAGGGTGCTAATAAATGCCAAGCGTCTTCCGGCACCGCGACGGCGGATGTACGCTCCGGCACCCTAGTTCTTAGTCCATGAATCAGCTCATGAAAAGGAGAGTCCGAGTGTCGGTCTCGATTAAGCCTCTTGAGGATCGTATTGTTGTTCGCCCGCTCGAAGCAGAGCAGACCACGGCTTCCGGCCTGGTTATTCCGGACTCCGCACAGGAAAAGCCGCAGGAAGGCGAAGTTGTTGCAATCGGCCCCGGCCGTTTCGATGACAACGGCAACCGCGTACCGGTTGACGTAGCTGTTGGCGACGTCGTCATCTACTCCAAGTACGGTGGAACCGAAGTCAAGACCGGCGGCAACGAGTACCTCGTTCTGTCCGCCCGCGACGTCCTTGCGATCGTCGTAAAGTAACTTCCCGGAGCCCCGCACCGCCGTCGCGTTGGAAATCATTTCCGACCGTCAGCGGTGCGGGTTTTCTGTCTTGAAAGGACACAACCATGGCAAAGCAGCTTGCTTTTAACGATGCTGCCCGCCGGTCTCTTGAGGCCGGTATCGACAAGCTCGCCAACACTGTCAAGGTGACGCTTGGCCCGCGCGGCCGCAACGTCGTGCTGGACAAGAAGTGGGGCGCTCCCACGATCACCAACGATGGCGTCACCATCGCGCGTGAAGTTGAGCTTGACGACCCCTACGAGAACCTTGGCGCCCAGCTGGCCAAGGAAGTAGCCACCAAGACCAACGACGTCGCAGGCGACGGCACCACCACGGCCACCGTGCTGGCACAGGCTTTGGTCAAGGAGGGTCTGCGCAACGTTGCCGCCGGCGCCGCTCCGGGCGAGATCAAGCGCGGCATCGAGGTTTCCGTTGAAGCCGTCGCAGCCCGCCTCCTGGAGAACGCCCGCGAAGTTGAAGGCACCCAGGTCGCTAGCGTCGCAGCCATCTCCGCGCAGAGCGACGAAGTCGGCGAGCTCCTCGCCGAAGCGTTCGGCAAGGTGGGCAAGGACGGTGTCATCACCATTGAAGAGTCCTCCACCACCCAGACCGAGCTGGTCCTCACCGAAGGCATGCAGTTCGACAAGGGCTACCTGTCCCCGTACTTCGTCACCGACGCAGAGCGCCAGGAAGCCGTCCTCGAGGACGCCCTCATCCTGATCAACCAGGGCAAGATCTCATCGCTGCAGGACTTCCTGCCGCTGTTGGAGAAGGCACTGCAGGCCAACAAGCCGCTCTTCATCATCGCCGAAGACATCGAAGGCGAAGCCCTCTCGACGCTGATCGTCAACCGCATCCGCGGCACCCTCAACGTTGTTGCCGTCAAGGCTCCGGGCTTCGGCGACCGCCGCAAGGCCATGCTCCAGGACATCGCCACGCTCACGGGCGCCCAGGTTGTTTCCCCGGACCTTGGCCTGAGCCTGGACACCGTTGGCCTTGAGGTACTCGGTACCGCACGCCGCATCACGGTGACCAAGGACAACACCACCATCGTTGACGGCGCCGGCACGGCTGAGGACGTGGCTGACCGCGTTGCCCAGCTGCGCGCTGAGCTCACCCGGACGGACTCCGACTGGGACAAGGAAAAGCTGCAGGAACGCCTGGCCAAGCTGGCCGGCGGCATCGGCGTGATCAAGGTTGGCGCTGCCACCGAGGTTGAGCTGAAGGAAAAGAAGCACCGCATCGAGGACGCTGTGTCCTCTACGCGCGCAGCTCTCGAAGAAGGCATCGTTTCCGGTGGCGGTTCCGCCCTCATCCACGCCCTCAAGGCACTGGACGAGTCCCCGGCCGTCAAGGCACTGGAAGGTGACGCAGCAGCTGCTGTGGGCATCGTCCGCCGCGCCTTGGTCCAGCCGCTGCGCTGGATCGCCCAGAACGCCGGTTTCGACGGTTTCGTTGTCGTTGCCAAGGTGTCCGAGCTCGAAGCCAACCACGGCTTCAACGCCAAGTCCGGCGAGTACGAGGACCTGATCGCCGCTGGCGTGATCGACCCCGTCAAGGTCACCCGTTCGGCTCTCCGCAACGCCGCTTCCATCGCTGCCCTGGTTCTCACCACCGAGACCCTGGTTGCCGAGAAGCCGGCTGAGGAAGAAGACGCACACGCAGGCCACAGCCACTAGCAGCCTGTTTCACTGGAGCCCCGGTCACGTTCGCGTGGCCGGGGCTCCGTGCGTCTTGGAGGCTGCCGGCAGGCACGCCTGCCCAAGCTATTGTGAGCGTTCGACGACGGCAGTAACCTGACGCTTATACGGCGGCTTGGGTGCGCCAACCGGGCTGTTCCCGGTCGCGGGATGAGTAACGACTATGCTGGCCACAACCTTGGATCTCGGACGCTCGGCGTTCTTCGAGCATCGCTGGAGCGATGCCTTGGACTGCCTCGCCCGGGCGGATACCGAAGGCGGCCTGCCTCCCCAGGACATTGAGCTTGTTGCCTCGGTTGCCATGCTCCTGGGCAAGGAATCGGAAGGTGTGGCCTATCTGACGCGGGCACATGACGAGTACGTGACCATGGGGGACATTGCCGGAGCGGCCCGCTGTGCTGCGTGGCTGGTCCTGTACCTTATGAACCTCGGGGAACCCGCACGTGGTTCCGGCTGGTTATCCAGGGCCAAGCAGTTGGTGGATGGGATGGATGACCCCACCGAAGCGGAGGGCTACCTTTTGATCCCATCGGCGCTGGGCGCGCTGTATGGGGGAAACCCGGAAGCCGGCAACGAGCTTTTTGGCCGCGCCTTGGCTGTGGGGCAGCGCTTCCACGACCGGGACCTGACGGCCTTGGGCCAGCTGGGCGTAGGTACAGCACGGATCGCGTTGGGTTTTCCCGATGAGGGCCTGGAGTTCCTGGACGACGTCATGGTTTCCGTGACCGCCGGCGAAGTGTCGCCCATTCCGTCCGGCATTATCTACTGCGCCGTCATCGGAAGCTGTCGCCTGACCTTGGACGTCAAGCGTGCCCACGAGTGGACAGCTGCACTTGCCCGGTGGTGCGGACAGCAACCGGACATGGTCATGTTCAGCGGGCAGTGCCAGTCGCACAGGGCCGAACTGTTCATCCTGCACGGTGCCTGGGAGGATGCCACGGCCGCACTCCGGATCGCCCAGGACCGTTCCCGCCATGGCGACCCGGAAGCAGTCTGGGGCGCGTGGTACCTCCAGGGCGAGCTGTTTCGCCTGACCGGCCGTGACGATGAAGCCATGGCAGCTTATGCCAAGGCCGCTGAGACCGGATTCGAGGCCCTGCCAGGGCTGGCACTCGTCCTGGCCGGGCAGGGCAAAGAACCACAAGCCCAGTCCATGCTTCGCCGTGCCCTTTCCCTTTCTGACCCAGCCAACCGCCGTCGACTCCTCCCGGCCGTCGTCGACGTCGAACTTGCTGCCGGAGACGTCAAGGCGGCTCGGGCCGCCGCAGACGAGTTCGGGTCCCCGGAAGGCGGCGGCATGCCCCTCGAGCAGGCGCTCGCTGGCCAGGCGGAAGCCACTGTGCTGCTTGCGGAGGGCAAACCGCACGCTTCCCTGTCAGTGGCGAGAAAGGCGTGGCGTCTTTGGTACAGCCTGGAGGCTCCGTACGGCGCGGCCAGTTGCAGGGTCCTGGCGGGGCGTGCTTGCTCGCAGCTGGGAGATCCGGACTCGGCTGCCATGGAGTTTGAAGCTGCCAAAGATGAGTTTGCCGATCTTGGAGCGGCGCCTGCAGTGGCCCATGTTTTGGAGCTCACGGGCGAGAAACGTCAGAACAGTTTTCCGCTGACCAGCCGTGAGCTGGAAGTCTTGCAGCTCGTTGCCAGTGGCCACGCGAACCGTACCATCGCCAGGGAGCTGTATCTCAGCGAAAAGACCGTGGCCAGGCACGTCAGCAACATCCTGTCCAAACTTGCTGTGCCGTCCAGGACCGCCGCCACGGGCTACGCCTTCGAGCATGGCCTGATCCACTGAACCCCCATTACCCCCCGCACCGTTCCGCAGGACCCTCTGTCACCTGCTGCGCAGAAATACCCATACCGTGTGGAATCGAATGCGTCATTCTGCCGACGCGACGGGAGGGGCTGGGCTCATAGCTTGGCCCTATGAACATTCCACTGCTTGCCGGCACCGTTTCAACCGTGCTCTTCGCCGCCAGCATGCTGCCCATGCTTCTCAAGGCGGTCCGAACAAAGGATGTGGCGTCCTACAGCCTGGGGAACATTGCCCTGACCAACATCGCCAATGCCGTGCATTCGTTCTATGTCTTTGATCTTCCGGCCGGTCCCGTATGGCTTCTGCACGCCTTCTATGTGGTGGCATCCGCACTGATGCTCGCGTGGTGCCTGCGGTACCGGAAGACGCCCGAGGCCGGGCCGTCTGAGGTGCACGAAGCCAGTCCAAGGGAGGTTCACATACCGCATGAGGTGCATTGACCGGTTGGACCAAACAACAAAGGATCCACTGCAACACGAAAGGAGCGCATCATGACATCAAACCAACTTCAAGAGGTAGACACCGTCATCGTGGGAGGTGGCCAGGCCGGGCTCGCGCTCGCATACTGGTTGGCCAAGGAAGGCCGTGACTTCCTCATTCTGGATCAGCACGGAAGGCCAGGGGATGCCTGGCGTCAACGCTGGGACTCGCTCAAGCTGTTCACACCCGCCAAATATGACGGGCTTCCGGGTTGGCCTTTCCCAGGAGACCGTCTTGCCTTTCCCACCAAAGATCAACTGGCTGACTATCTGGAGGAGTATGTGCGTCGTTTTGACCTCCCCTTCGTGTCCCATGTCCATGTGGAGGAAATCAGCTCCGAGGATGGGGGGTTTGTTGTCGCGGCAGGGGACCGGCTCTGGCGCACGCGCAACGTGGTGATTGCGACCGGCGGACACCATCTTCCGAAACGGCCCGCTTTCGCAGGAGAGCTTGATCCGGACATAGTCCAGCTGCATTCCCAGGCCTACAAGAACCCAGGGCAGTTGAGGGACGGAACAGCGCTGGTGGTAGGTCTCGGAAACTCGGGGGCGGAGATCGCCCTTGACGTTTCAGGGTCGCATTCCACCGTTCTTGCAGGGAAGCCAAGCGGCGAAATGCCCATGAAGCACGGCCGTACCGCAGCACGTTTCGCCCTGCCAATAGTGAAATTCCTGGGCGTCCGGGTCCTAACGCTCAACACGCCGATCGGACGCAAGGCCGCCCCGGGCTTCAAATCCATGGCGGCGCCGCTGATCCGGACCAAGACCAAGGACCTGGCCGCAGCGGGTGTGCAGCTGGTTCCAAGGCTGGCGGGGGTTTCGGAAGGCTTGCCGGTCCTGGAAGACGGGACAAAGGTGGAGGCCACGAACGTTATTTGGTGCACGGGGTATCAGGAGGAGTACTCGTGGGTGAAACTGCCGGTCTTTGACGAACAGGGAGAGCCGAGGCAAAGCAGGGGAGTGGCCGAGGACGTTCCCGGCGTGTTCTTCATCGGTCAGGAATTCCTCTTCGCGGCAGCCTCGGCAACACTTCCCGGAGTCTGTCGGGACGCCCGCTACGTGGCCCGCCGGTTGGCAACGGAGCGGCGTCCGGAGCCCGACGGTCGCCGGGCCAAGGAGACCCGCATGCCGACAAGCCGGTAGAACACCAAGACCGCAGCTGCAGCTGACACGATGCCCACCAGGTTGAGTGCCAGCTGCATCGCTGATCCGGCCGCCTTGCTGTATTCACCCAGAACCGACGCAACGGCGACGTATCCTGCAGCCGGAACAGTCGTGACGGAAATAAACACACCCACCAGAGCTGAGGACCGGTGGCTGATCATGGACAGCATTCCCGCCGCTCCAGCGAGTGCGGCCACGATCAGCGAGTAGGGACCCGGATGGTAGATGAACTCCACGGCTGATCCCCGATCCAGTGTGTCCTCGGGAAACAATCCGAGGGGCACTGAGAGCCAGGCTGCAACGGCCGTGACCAGCATCGCGAGGGGAAAACCGACACCCAGGGCGAGCATCGAGGCACGTACCAATCGCCACTTACGTTCCACCAGCCCCACGGCCAACGCGGCGAGCGGTCCGAACTCGGGTCCCACCACCATTGCGCCCACAATCGCGATCGTTGAATCGGTCACAATGCCGATCGCCGCCAACTGGGCCGCTATGACCAAGAATGCCAGGAAGCTCCACGTCAGTTTCGAGTCCTCGCCGGTTTGCCTGGAAACCTCGTCCCAAATGACGGCGTCGGCCGATTCTCCGGGGGCGGCTGCCTCAGCGTCGTCAGCGCGTTTGGACAGGACGAGGTCCGGCGACGATATGGAGATGGAGCCCAGGTCCGGAACCTTGAGCCCATGAAGCCGCTCGATCAGTTCTTCCGCGGATTCCCGGGCCAGCTGAACGGTGATCACGTCGCCAGGTGGCACCACAGAAGCATCTTTGTAGACGGCCACCTCGGCGGCTCCGGTGTTATCGGTGCAACATTTCACGACGGCCTCGGACAACTCCGTTGGCACGCAAAGGCGCAGCTGCACGATCATGGATTTCCTTCCTCCGACCCGGCTCCAGCGTAGTTGCATCACGTGCGCTTGGCTGTGATTCGGGCACAGGCCACGCACAGGCAGGACTGGGAAAATGCATAGCTGGACCTGGGCTAATTGACCTTCGGAAGACGGTCCACGAGATGGTCCCGACTGGGGTGGGGCCGCTGAACCGCGTATGATTGATGCTTTGTGCCACAGCTTTTGAGGAACTGCCTAACGTGACTATGCCAACGATCCCAGCCCCTGCCCGCGCCGGCAGGCGGTCTTCCGGACCCGTTGCAAAGTCGAAATTCCGCCCCGAGATCCAAGGCCTCAGGTCACTGGCCGTCCTGATGGTGGTCAGCTACCACATCTGGATCGGACGGGTTTCCGGCGGCGTGGATGTGTTCCTCCTGATCTCCGCCTTCCTTATGACGCTGCAGTTCACCGGCCGTTATAAACAGGGCCGGCCCATGGACCTTGTGCGTCACTGGCTGCACCTGTTCCGGCGGCTGCTTCCCGCCGTGGTGGTGGTTCTTCTGGCCACGCTCGCGGCGACGTTTGCCTTCCTTCCGCCCACCCGGTGGGTGGAGGTGGTCCACCAGGCGTGGGCCTCGCTGTTCTACTTCGAAAACTGGCTCCTGCAGGGCCTGGCTGTGAATTACTATGCAACCGACCACAGTCTCGCCAGTCCGCTCCAGCACTTCTGGTCCCTCTCCATCCAGGGCCAGGTGTTCATCCTGTGGCCGGTCATTTTCGCCACCGTCGCAGTTCTTTGCCGCCGGTTCAGTTTGAGGTACCGGGCAACTCTCGCGTATGTCTTTGCGATTATTTTTGTCCTCTCCCTCACCTACTCCATCATTTTCACGGCCACCAACCAGGCTGTGGCCTACTTCGATACGTTTGCGCGCCTGTGGGAATTCGCCCTGGGCACATTGCTGGCGCTGATTCTTCCGGGTTTGAATTTCTCCAAGCCAGTCCGGGTCATCATGGGATGGATCGGCGTGGCCGCCATGCTCAGCTGCGGCATCCTGCTGCAGGTACAGACGGCATTCCCCGGCTTTGTTGCCCTGTGGCCCACTCTGGCTGCTGTTGCCGTGATTGCCGCCGGCCAAACCGGGAGCCGTTTGGGCGTGGACAGGATCCTGAGTTCAAAGTTCCTGGTCCGGCTGGGCGACAACTCCTATGCCCTTTACTTGTGGCACTGGCCCATCCTGGTGATCGCCCTGGCATGGAGCGGCAAGGATCATGCTGGCTGGCTGTCTGGAACCGTCATCATCGCCCTGTCGCTGGTGCTGGCATTCCTGACCACCAAGTATGTGGAGAAGCCGTTCCGGGAATGGAAGTGGCCCGAGGTCAAGCGCCGCCGTTCGGCCATCGCCATCGCGGCCTGCCTCGCCGTGGCGTGCACGCCGCTCTTGGGGTTCCAGTACAAGCAGGACATGGACCTCAAAGCCGCCCAGGCCCAAGCGTTCAACGACAACCCCGGTGCCCACGCTCTGGTCCCCGGTTACGTGGATCTGGTCAGCGATGGCGCCAAGACGCTGCCCACCGCCGAGCAACTTCCGGAAGATTGGGCAACGCTGTCGGGTCCGTGCGAGGGCGATGCCAAGCCGGAGGACAAGCAACTGCAGGACAAGTGCCAGCAGAATGGCGTGGGGGAGGACGCCGACAGGGAAATCCTGGTGTTGGGCGACTCCCACTCCCAGCAGTGGCTGGCCGCGCTTGGCCCCCTTGCCGAGGCTGAACACTGGAAGGTGACTGCCCTCTTGCTGGGCGGATGCCATTTCATGCCGGAGAACCCGGATGCCGATGCCGGTTGCAATGATTTCAACGCCGCCGCTTTCCGCTACGCAGCGGAGAAGGCGCCTGACACTGTTTTCATGGTGGGAACCATGGCGTCCCCATCGTCACCGGACGAGCAGTTGGTGTACGGCTTTGAGCAGACGGTGACCAACTTCAATGACCTCGGAATCGAGGTGGTGGCCATCCGCGACAACCCCCGCTTTGATTACAACGTCACCGAATGTGCGTTGTCCAAAGGCGTGGACAGCGCCGATTGCAGGTCCGACCAACCCGAGGTCCTGGCCGCGGAGAGCCCCTTCGCAGCCGTGCAGGGAACGTTCGGCAACGCAGCCTTCCTGGACATGACCGACCTCCTCTGCGACGGCATCACCTGCCCCAGCGTGGTGGGAAACGTGTTCGTGTATTTGGATGACAACCACCTGTCCAGGACGTACGTGACCAGCATGGCTGAGATGTTTGAGGAAAGGTGGTTTGCCGCGACCGGGTGGCAGCGATGATGGACGCTCCAACTGCGGTGACGGCACCTGTTCAGGAGAAACGCACGACGGCGAAGCCCGGCTTCCGCCCGGAGGTCCAGGGTTTGCGCGCCTTGGCTGTGCTGATGGTGGCCGCCTACCATATTTGGCTTGGCCGGGTCTCCGGCGGTGTTGACGTCTTCCTGCTCATTTCGGCTTTCCTGCTGACCTTGTCCTTCACACGCAAACTCGAGAACGGGAAGCCACTGAGGCTCCTGCGGCACTGGCTGCACGTTTTCAAGCGGCTGCTGCCCGCCGTCGTCGTGGTCCTGTTGGGGGTCCTGACCGCCACTTGGGCCTTCATCCCGCAGAGCCGTTGGCCGGATGTCCTGGCTGAGGCCTGGGCATCGCTGCTCTACCGACAGAACTGGCAGCTGGCGGACACCGCTGTGGATTACTACGCCCAGGACCACTCGGGAGCGAGCCCCCTCCAGCATTTTTGGTCCTTGTCCGTCCAGGGCCAGGTGTTCATCCTGTGGCCCTTGGTCTTCGCCGCTGTTGCCTTGATCCAGCCGCAGTTGGCCAAGCTCTTCCCGGACCGGAAGGCCATAGCCCACCGGACGCTTCTCGTCGTGGCCTTCGGGGCCGTCTTCGTGGCATCACTGATGTACTCCATCGAGCAGACCACCAACAACCAGGCAGTGGCGTACTTTGACACCCGTGCCCGCCTCTGGGAGTTCGCATTGGGCTCGTTGCTCGCCCTCGCTCTTCCGTACTTGAAGCCCCAACGCCGGCTCCGCGTCTTCCTGGGGTGGGCCGGTATCACCGCCATGCTCGCTTGCGGTCTGGTCCTCACCGTGGACCGCTCCTTCCCCGGGTTCATCGCGCTCTGGCCAACGCTTGCCGCGGCGGCGGTCATCATCGCCGGGCAGAGCACCAGCCGTTTCGGCGTGGACCGTATCCTGAGCTCGCGGCCGCTGGTCCTGGTGGGGGATAACTCCTACGCCCTTTACCTGTGGCACTGGCCGGTCCTGGTGTTCTTCCTGTTGGTCTCCGGGACCACCACGCCCAACCTCCTGCAAGGGCTGGGGATCATGGCCTTCTCCATGGTGTTGGCCGTTGCCACCACCAAATACGTGGAGGTCCCCATGCGCCGCTGGAAGTGGCCCGACGTGCGGTCCTGGCGTGCCGCCGTCGTGATTGCCGCCTGCGGTGCGCTGCTGGCGATCCCCGTTACTGCCTGGCAGGGTGCCATCGCTTCCGAAAGCGCGGCGATCGCCGGCCAGCCCAAGGAGCTGACCCCGGGGGCAGCCGCATTGTCCCCGGAGTTCATGGGGGAACCCACCCAGGAAGCGATGATCATCCCGGCGCCGGCAGCGATGAAGGACGAATGGGCAGACATTGACGGTCTGTGCAGTGGGGACAACGTGCCCACGGACCCTTTGCTGGAGGGCTGCCTCCAAAACGATGAACCCGAGGAAGTGACCAAGGAGATCGTGGTGCTTGGTGATTCACACGCCCAGCAGTACATGGCTGCACTGGGCCCCATCGCCAAGCAGCACGGGTGGGAAGTGGTGACGCTCCTGAAAGGCAGTTGCCGGTTCGGCGCCGAGTCCCCTGAACGGTCCGACGAATGCAACGAGTTCAACAAGGCAAGCGCCGCCTACGTCATGGAACACCAACCGGATGCTGTGTTCACGGTAGCGTCGTTGACCCATGCCACAGCGCCCTTTGAGACCGAAGTCCCTGGCTACCTTGAAGGCATCCAGCCTTTCACCGATGCAGGCATCGACGTTGTGGGCGTCCGAGACAACCCCCGCTTCAGCATCAACATGCCGGAGTGCGTGCAGAAAAAGGGTCCTGATTCGCCGGACTGCAACGCCCCGCTGGAAGAGTCCCTGGCCGCGTCGTCGCCGTTGGACGACTATGTGGGCAAAGTGGACAGGCTCTACCTGATGGATATGAGCGACTTCATCTGCGAACAGGGCACTTGTCCGGCAGTGGTGGGCAATGTCTACGTCTATAAGGACGATAACCACCTCACCAAAACCTACGTGCAGAGCATGATCCCCATGTTCGAGGAGCGGCTCCTTGCTGCCACCGGGTGGTCCGGCGGCTAAGTCCAGTGCTCTTGCTCACACTGGGGCGTCGCGGAATATGGCGATCGGCGCGGAGGTTCTAGTATTTATCCAATACCTTCTGCACAGGCCAGTCCCGTAATGACGGGCTGGTCATCAGTTGCAACCCCTACCAGTTAAGCCCCCAGAACCCAGGTAAGAGGCGCACACTCATGACCCAGCCCGAACACAATCCCTTTGGCTTTATTGGCCTGACGTACGACGACGTCCTGTTGCTCCCGGGCCACACGGACGTCATCCCGTCCGACGCCGACACGTCTTCCCGTATCTCCAAGCGGATCTCCGTGCAGACCCCGCTGCTGTCTGCAGCGATGGACACTGTGACTGAGTCCCGCATGGCCATCGCCATGGCACGTCAGGGCGGTTTGGGCGTTGTCCACCGCAACCTGTCCATCGACGACCAGGCCGAGCACGTAGACCGCGTCAAGCGCAGCGAATCGGGCATGATCACCAACCCGCTGACCATCGGCCCCCAGGCCACGCTGGAAGAACTCGACGAGCTGTGTTCCCGCTACCGCGTTTCCGGCCTTCCCGTAGTGGACACCGACGGGCGCCTGCTGGGCATCGTGACCAACCGCGACACCCGCTTCATTCCGGAATCAGAATTCCCGCTGCGCAGCGTCAGCGACACCATGACCAAAATGCCGCTCATCACCGGGCATGTGGGCATCAGCCGCGAAGAAGCCTCGCACAAGTTGGCTACCAACAAGATCGAGAAGCTTCCCCTCGTTGACGAGCAGGGACGCCTCAAGGGCCTCATCACCACCAAGGACTTCACCAAGGCGGAGCAGTACCCGTTGGCCACCAAGGACGACGAAGGCCGCCTCCGCGTGGGTGCCGCCATCGGCTTCTTTGGCGATGGCTGGGAACGCGCCATGAAGTTGATCGACGCCGGTGTGGATGCGCTGTTCGTGGACACCGCCAACGGCCACTCCCAAGGTGTGTTGGACATGATCCGCCGCCTCAAATCGGACCCGATTGCTGCCCACGTGGACATCATCGGCGGTCAGGCTGCCACCCGCGAGGGTGCCCAGGCATTGATCGACGCCGGCGCCGACGGCATCAAGGTAGGCGTGGGCCCGGGCTCCATCTGCACCACCCGCGTTGTTGCCGGCGTCGGTGTTCCGCAGATCACCGCCATCTACGAATCCGCCAAGGCCGCCATCCCGGCAGGCGTTCCGCTGATTGCCGACGGCGGCCTGCAGTACTCGGGCGATATCGGCAAGGCACTGGTTGCCGGTGCCGACACCGTGATGCTCGGTTCCCTGCTGGCTGGCTGCGAGGAATCCCCGGGCGATCTCATCTTCGTCAACGGCAAGCAGTTCAAGAGCTACCGCGGCATGGGTTCCCTGGGCGCCATGCAGTCCCGTGGCAAGAACACGTCCTACTCCAAGGACCGCTACTTCCAGGCTGACGTCTCCGGCGATGACAAGCTCATCCCTGAAGGCATCGAAGGCCGGGTGGCCTTCCGCGGGCCGTTGGCTTCAGTGGCCTACCAGTTGGTGGGCGGCCTCCGCCAGACCATGTTCTACACGGGCGCTCCCACCATCCCCGAGCTGAAGGCTCGCGGCAAGTTTGTCCGGATCACGCCGGCAGGCTTGAAGGAATCGCACCCCCATGACATCCAGATGACGGTGGAAGCACCCAACTACGGTTCACGCTGATCCATCACCTGTCTAAACAGCTGTTCCCCGCGGAGGCACCTCCGCGGGGAACAGCCGTTTAACCGTCCGGGCAGAAATGTCGGCCCGTGAGAATAGGCTGGGATCATGTCTGAAAAGCCCGCGCAACCGCGGCATCCGGAATCCATCCGGCTGAACCCAGCCCAACCGGGCAAGACGCCGCCCCGAAAGTTGGCGCTGCGGCCGTACGCACGCGCCGTCGGGCAGGTCCTGAAGGTGAGTTTCAAAGCTTCGCCCGTCGCGGTGATCATGAAGGTGCTTGGCTCGCTCATCTCTGCCACGCTTCCGCTGGTCACCACCTACTTTGCTGCCCTGACCACCACCGCCTTGGCGGCCGGGTATGCGGGAGATCCGAACGCCGGTCCGCAGGCAATCCTGTACGTCATCATCACGGCCGCGCTGGGGTTGTTCTGGGGTGCCTTCAGCAGTGTTGACCGCTACATCCAACAGCTCATGAGCTTCAAGGTGGGAGCGATTGTGGGCGACATGATGTACCAGCGATTCCTGGCGCTGGAGTTCTGGCGTTATGACGACAAAGAAACGGTGGACCTTTACGACCGTGCGAAGCGGTTCTCGGATAGCTACGCCCGGGTCCTGGACAGGATTGCCGCAATCTTCACCCAGTTGGTCTCTGTGATCCTCGCCATCGGGGCGTTGGTCCTGGTCAGTTGGTGGATCGCCGTCATTGTCCTGGTGGCGATCGTGCCCAGTGTGTACCTGCAGTTCAAACTGTCCCGCGAGCAAATCGCGCATTGGAACACCCAAGTGGATTCGCGCCGCCAACGCCGAATGATTGAACAGAACCTCCTGAGGCCCCAACATATTGCCGAGATGCGTCTTTACGGAATCGTGGGTTACCTCATGGACCTCCGGTCACGGCTCCGGGATGCTGACGAGCGGCGGCGCCTGGATTTCCAGAAGCGGTACATTCCCAAACAGCTGGCTGCCGACTCACTGCAGTACGGCGCCGAGGTGGTGTCCTTGATTTGGGTCGTTGGTCAGATCATCGCCAGGGCACAACCCGTGGGGCAGTTCCTCTACGTGCAGCAGATCGTCAGCCGGGCGCTGTCCACGGCCAACAGCCTCGTATCTTCGCTGAGCTCCATTGACGAGGACCTCGCCAACCTCAAAGACTATGAGCTGTTCATGGCCCTGCCAGTTCCCAGTGGCAACGAAAAGCCCCTCGTTTCCTCGCCCGGAACGGTGGAGCTGCGGGACATCCGGTTCAGCTATACCGGAAGCGACATCGAAGTCATCAAGGGTATTTCCATGACTATCCAGGCTGGCCAGCATATTGCGATCGTTGGCGAGAACGGGGCAGGAAAGTCCACGCTGATCCGTATCCTGGCGGGCTTGTATCGTCCCGATTCTGGCCAAGTGCTGCTGGACGGCGTGGACCTTGCCGGGATCGATGTCACCAGCTGGCACCGGCACCTGGCCGTGCTGAGCCAGGAGTTCCTGAAGTACGAGTTCGCGACTGCCGCGGAGAACATCTACCTCGGCGACGTGGACCAGCCACGCGATGACGACCGTATCCGGCGGGCAGCCTCGGACGCAGAAGCCATGGAGTTCATCAACAAACTGCCCAATGGGTTGGAAAACCATGTGAGCAACTGGATGGAGGACCCTCGCGGACGCAAGGGCAGCGGACTGTCCGGGGGCCAATGGCAGCGTTTGGCCATGGCACGCAACTTCTATCGCGACGCCTCGTTCATGGTCATGGATGAACCCACCTCGGCCATTGACGCTTTGGCCGAGCACCGCATCTTCACGCGGCTCTTCGCTGACAGGAGCAGTACCATCATCGCCATCAGCCACCGCCTTGCCACCATAGAGAAGGCAGACATCGTGTACATGCTGGAAGACGGCCGGATCGCGGAGCAGGGGACCCACAAGGAATTGGTCGCATTAAGGGGTCGCTACTTCCGGATGTTCGAATCCCAGCTCTCCGCGGACGAAACCAGCCAGAACACGCCCTGAGTCTTAGAGCGGCCCGTATCCGGCATCGCCATAGGGGTCACGCCAGGTGGCGAGGTCCTGTTCCAGGAGCGCCCTGAAGCGAGGATCATTCGCAGCCTTGCTTCGAAGCGATTCACGGGAACGGCCCACAATGGTTGCCGGGACGATGATCGCGGCCACCAGAAGGCAGACGAGGAATGCAACAACGGTGACCAGCGTCTGCAGGAGGGCTGGATCCTCCCAGGCCGTTGGTTTCGCCGTGAGGGCGAACAGTCCTATGAAGACGAGCAGGATGAATCCCACGAATGAAAGTGCACTACGCAAGCTCCCGGGCCCACGATTGACGATCAACCGGCTTGTTCGCGGCAACCGGTCGCGCGCCCGTGCGTAGAAGACGCAGCAGAGTGCGGTGATTGCCGCTCCAGGAAGGCCGAGGGAAGGAACCGGCACTAGCGTGCCCAACCGGATGGCGAGGATGACACCCAGGAGGATGAGGACTGCGCCCATGCCAATGCCGGCGGCCCAAGCGCCCATGGAGGAACCTCGCGCATCAGCGATCTCCCGAAGCCGGGAGCGCGCACCGGCCGGCGTTATTGCGGCGAGTTCGGTCGATAGCCAATAGTCGAGGGGCCGGGCGGCGTGGGGGAGAGGCGCGGGGCTTGTCTGGTAGCTCACCTTGTGTACAGCTCCAGGCCTGCGCGGACAGGGGAGCCGAGGGCAATGAGCTCATGTCCGGCGTTCGGTATGCCTTGGAATTCTTCGGTCAGGGCGGTCATTTGTGCCTTCTCTTGGCGGTTCTGCGTCCAGTTTACGAAGTGGCACGATCAAGTGAGCCATCCTCGGGTCCTTTCGTGCATTGTCTGAAGTGTTCACTTGTTTGTGTCGAATCGGGGTTCCGGGAGGGGTCCAGTAAAGTAAGAGCCGTGACTTATGAGATTGAGATTGGCCGTGGCAAGCGTGGGCGTCGTGCCTACTCCCTGGATGACATCGCGATCGTCCCGAACCGCCGGACGCGCGACCCGAAGGACGTCTCTGTCTCTTGGCAGATCGACGCCTATAAGTTCGACACCCCGGTGATCGCTGCCCCCATGGACTCCGTGATGTCCCCTGACACGGCAATTGCTTTTGGTCGGCTCGGTGGTCTCGGTGTCCTGGACCTCGAAGGTCTATGGACCCGTTATGAGGACCCACAGAAGGTGCTCGACGAAATTGCCGCCCTGGCCAATGAGACCAGCAGCACTGCCGTTACCCGCCGCATGCAGGACCTGTACCAAGCACCCATCCAGCCGGAACTCATCAGTTCCCGCCTCGCGGAAATCCGTGCCGCGGGCGTCACTGTGGCCGGCTCCCTGACCCCGCAGCGCACCCAGGAACACTACAAGACAGTGGTGGCTGCCGGCGTCGACATTTTTGTGATCCGTGGAACCACGGTCTCAGCTGAGCATGTGTCCAAGAACCACGAACCGCTGAACCTCAAGCAATTCATCTATGAACTCGACGTCCCCGTGATCGTTGGTGGCGCAGCCGGGTACACTCCTGCCCTGCACCTCATGCGCACTGGCGCGGCTGGCGTCCTGGTGGGCTTCGGCGGCGGTGCGACCACCACCACCCGCCGTGCCCTGGGCATCCATTCGCCAATGGCCTCGGCGATTTCCGACGTCGCCGCGGCGCGCCGCGACTACATGGACGAGTCGGGCGGCCGGTACGTCCACGTCATTGCCGACGGCGGCATGGGCAGCTCGGGCGACATCGTCAAGGCCATCGCCATGGGCGCCGACGCCGTCATGCTCGGTAGTGCCCTGGCCCGCGCGGAAGAGGCACCCGGCCGTGGCTGGCACTGGGGTCCGGAAGCACACCACCTGGAATCACCCCGTGGCGACCGCGTCAACGTGGGAACTGTCGGTCCACTGGAGGAAGTCCTCTTCGGACCCGGCCACCACACCGATGGCACCTCCAACCTCATCGGTGCCCTGCGCCGGTCCATGGCAACCACCGGCTACTCGGACCTCAAGGAGTTCCAGCGGGTCGACGTCGTTGTGTCGCCTTACGCAGGCAACTGACAACTGCCCTGAAAGCCCCTGTTGGCCGCCGATTCCTGTCGGCGCAACAGGGGCTTTCTTCGTTTGGGGCAATTCCCGCGTCATGGCTGCCTGCCATTGCCCTGCCCAATGCGGCGGGCAGCAAGTAGGGTAGGGGACTACCAGCTGTTGCGTTTGAGGAGGGGTCCGATGAGCAATGTCGCGCGCGGTCCACATGCCGGTTCTCCGGGAGCCTTGAGCCCGGAAGCCCGTGCCGCATCGATCGAAGTCCTGAAAGCCACTGCCGAACCTGGCAAAGAGCTCGACATCCTGATTGTTGGTGGCGGCGTGGTGGGGGCCGGAGCTGCCCTTGATGCCGTGACCCGCGGCCTTACCGTAGCCATTGTGGAGGCCCGGGACTGGGCGTCCGGCACCTCATCCAGGTCCTCCAAGCTCATCCACGGAGGTCTTCGATACCTGGAAATGCTTGATTTCGGCCTCGTCCAGGAGGCTTTGCAGGAACGGGGACTGCTGATCCAGCAGATCGCTCCCCACCTGGTCCGCCCTGTGCCCTTCCTGTATCCACTGACGCGCAGGTTCTGGGAACGTCCCTACGTTGGTGCCGGAATCATGCTTTACGACACGTTGGGCCTGACCTCCGGGCACAGCCGCGGCGTTCCCATGCACAAGCACCTTTTCAAGCGCGGAACCCTGCGCGCGGCTCCCAGCCTTAAGGATGACGCGTTCGTGGGGTCCATCCGCTACTACGACGCACAAGTGGATGATGCCCGTCTGGTGGTCAACGTGGTCAGGACCGCGGCCCATTACGGCGCCCATGCCGCCAACCGGCTTCGGGTGGTGGACTTCCTTCGCGAGGGTGAACGCGTGGTGGGGGCAAAGCTTGAGAACCAGGAAGACGGCAGCGTTTTCGAAGTCCGGGCCAAGCAAGTGGTTAATGCAACGGGAGTCTGGACGGACGAAACGCAGGCCATGGTGACGGATCGCGGCCAACTCAAGGTCCGTGCCTCCAAAGGCATTCACTTGGTGGTGCCGCGTGACCGCTTCCAATCGACAGTGGGCCTGATCCTCCGCACGGAAAAATCGGTGCTTTTTGTGATCCCTTGGGGCCGCCACTGGATCATCGGCACCACAGATACCGACTGGACGCTGGACAAGGCGCATCCGGCCGCTTCCAGCAAGGACATCGATTACGTCCTGGAGCACGTAAACAAGGTCCTCAAGCGTCCCCTGACCCGTGAGGATGTGGAAGGCGTCTATGCCGGCCTCCGGCCCTTGCTGGCCGGTGAGAACGACTCCACGGCCAAGCTCTCCCGCGAGCACGTGGTGGCACATCCCGTTCCCGGGCTTGTGGTGGTGGCCGGGGGCAAATACACCACTTACCGGGTCATGGCCAAGGACGCCGTGGATGAGGCCACCAGGGCCATGGACGAGCGTGTTCCCTCCAGCTGCACCGAGACCATTCCGCTCCTGGGAGCCGAAGGTTTCAAGGCTGCCTGGAACCGCCGCGGGCGTTCTGCTGAAGAAGCCGGGGTCCACGTCGCCCGGGTTGAGCACCTGCTGAACCGCTACGGGTCCATGACCCCCGAAGTGCTGGAACTGATCTCCAAGCGACCGGAACTGGGGCAACCACTGCCCGGAGCCGATGACTACCTCGCCGCGGAAGTCGTCTACGCGACAACCCACGAGGGAGCCCGCCATGTCCACGACGTTTTGACGCGTCGGACCCGGATCTCGATCGAATCGTGGGACCGGGGTGTGGCAGCCCTCCCCGTAGTGGCTAAGCTGATGGGAGAAATCCTTGGCTGGAGCGAGACTCAGCGCGAAAGCGAGATCAAGCACTACCTGGCACGCGTGGAAGCTGAACGGCTCAGTCAGCAGCAGCCTGACGATGAATCGGCAGATGCCGCGCGCATGGGAGTGGATGACATCGTTCCCCTTCGCTGACCGGCTCAGGAAAATGCGGCCGGAAGGCCACACTGGAGGGAACACGACTTGGCTGAACCACTTGACCGGTATGACGCGGAACTGACCACCCCGGACACCGTCATCCTTGAACTCGTCGCCGAGGACAAGATCGACGCCGCTGCCCAACTGGCCCATAAGCTCCACGCTGCCGGCAGGATCAGCAACCTTGAAGGATTCCTGGAGCAGGTGCACTCCCGTGAGCACCAGTTGGCTACGGGACTTCCGGGCGGCATCGGCCTCCCGCATGCGCGCAGTGAATACGTGGACAGGATTTCCATCGCGGTGGGTGTGACCAAGTTCGGCCACGCCCTGGACTTCGGGGCAACCGACGGCCCTGCGACGTTGATCCTCCTCATCGCCACTCCTGCCAGTTCCTTCTCCGACCACCTTGAGGTTTTGGCTACCCTGGCCCGTTCATTGTCCAAGGAGTCTTTCCGTGAGTCCCTCCGGCGGGCCCACGATCCCGAGGTCATCTCTGAGCTCATCAACTCCAGCCTGGTGTTCTTCGATCACTAGAGGGCGGGGCAGGCCTCAGCCGTTTCGTTGTTCTACAGCCGGACGAAGTACGGTTAAGGGGTGTTGAAAACCGCGTTGAAACCCCGCTGGATCGCAGGACTGGTCTTTGCGCTTCTGTTATCCGGGGTGTTTGTGCTGCTCAGCCAGTGGCAGCTCAGCCGGTCCGCCCAGCACGAGCCTCCGGCGCCGTCCAGCATCGAAGAAGTCAAACCGCTGGTGGACGTCCTCAAACCCGGCCAGTTCTTCCCGGGTTCGGTCTCTGACCAGATGGTCACCGCCACGGGGGCCTATGATCCCGGCAAGCAGGTTCTTGTAGAGGGTCGCCTGTACAACAATCAAAAAGGCTTCTGGATAGTCTCGGCTTTCGCTGTCAACGACGCTCCGACGCTGAACGGTGTTGCTGCCTCGCCCCAGACGTGGATCCCCGTGGCGCGCGGCTGGGTGGCAGATGCCGACCAGGCCGGCCCGCCGCCGTCGGGCACCATCACCTTGACTGGTCGCCTTATTCCTTCTGAAGCGCCCGTTCCAAACGTCGACGCCGGTCCAGGCCGTGCGTCCGCTGTGTCTGCCGCGGAGCTCATCAACCTGTGGGAAGTGTCCAGCTACCCGGGTTTTGTCGCCGCGACGTCGGAGGTTTCCGACGGCATGGCCATTCCCCTTGGCGATGACGTCAAGGCCCTCAACATCCCGCCCCAGCCGCCTGCAGAGCAGATCAACTGGCTGAACCTCTTCTACGCAGTGGAATGGGTGGTGTTCGCCGGGTTCTCGATCTTCATCTGGTGGCGTCTGGTCAAGGACGACTACCGGCGCGACCTCGAAGAGGACGAGGACGACGAATACGGGGATGACCACGAGGCGGAGCCTGCCAAACCCGTGGATGCCCACGAAACTACAAACCCAGAGCCAGAACAAAAGGTGCAGCAATGATTGAGCCAAAACCGGCCATCCAGCCAGAGCAATCCGGATCCAAGCCCAAGAAGCGCCGGTTCGGCGGAACGGAAGCCCAGATCCGTTCGGCGTTGAAGTTCTACAAAGTCATGGCGTACCTGACCGGCGCCATGCTGCTCCTGCTGTGTGCGGAACTGATCGCCCGCTATGGGTTTGGAGTCTCGCTCTTCGCCGGCGGCACGAACGCCGTCACCGGCCAGCCCTTCGGCTTCGGTTTCGCTGAGTCCGAGCCCAAAGGCGTGATCGGCGGGTTCAACATCTCCACGTCGGTACTGATCGTGCACGGTTGGATGTACGTGGTGTACCTGGTCTCCAACTTCCGCTTGTGGTCCCTCATGCGCTGGCCGTTCTCCAAGATGGTCCTCCTGGCCCTGGGTGGTGTCATTCCGTTGCTGTCCTTCATTGTGGAGAAGAAATTCCACGCGCAAGTTGAAGCGGAACTGGCAGCCAACCCGCAGGCGTCCAAGCGCTACTAGGACCGCCCACAGCGTCCCGCTGCGGGCTACGCGACCTGACGCACTGTGAGATGCCTAACGACGCGGCCTTTTTGGCCTCTGGCCGCCCTCGTCAACGTGCACCGGGGCGGCCCGGCAAAGTAGTCTTGTCTGGTGACTACTCCCACCGCACCCCAAACTTCCCAGAAGCCGGTGCTGGTTGTTGACTACGGTGCCCAGTACGCGCAGCTGATTGCCCGCCGCGTCCGCGAAGCGAATGTGTATTCGGAAATTGTTCCGCACACCTTCACCACCGAGCAGCTTCTGGCCAAGAACCCGGCAGCCATCATCCTCTCCGGAGGACCCTCCAGCGTGTACGCAGAGGGAGCCCCGAGCGTCGGCGCTGATCTCTTCGAAGCCGGGGTGCCTGTATTTGGCATTTGCTACGGCTTCCAGGCGATGGCCAACGCGTTGGGCGGTAAGGTGGCCCAGACGGGTCTCCGCGAGTACGGCGCTACTGAAGCCCTTGTCGTAGGCGATGCCCGGTCCATCCTGGACGGCGTCCCCTCCTCGCAGAACACCTGGATGAGCCACGGTGACTCCGTTCACGAGGCCCCTGAGGGCTTCGAAGTCCTCGCCTCCACGGCTGGTGCGCCGGTGGCTGCCTTCGCCAACGACGAGAAGCGCCTCTACGGTGTCCAGTGGCACCCCGAAGTCAAGCATTCAGTCCACGGCCAGCACGTCCTGGAGAACTTCCTGTTCAAGGGTGCGGGCCTGAGCCCCAACTGGACTACGGGCAATATCCTCGAAGAGCAGGTGGAGCGGATCCGTCAGCAGATCGGGGACTCCAAGGTTATTTGTGGTCTCTCCGGCGGCGTTGATTCCGCTGTTGCTGCGGCTTTGGTCCAGCGCGCCGTTGGCGACCAATTGACCTGTGTCTTCGTCGACCACGGACTCCTGCGTGAAGGCGAAGCCGAACAGGTTGAGCGCGACTTCGTGGCAGCCACGGGCGTCAACCTCTACGTAGCCAATGAGCAGGAACGCTTCCAGTCAGCATTGGCCGGGGTCAGCGATCCCGAAACCAAGCGCAAGATCATTGGCCGCGAATTCATTCGTGCCTTCGAGGAAGCGGAGCGGGCCATCATCGCCCAGGCTGCTGCCGAGGGCGAGAAGATCAAGTTCCTGGTTCAGGGAACCCTGTACCCGGACGTCGTCGAATCCGGTGGCGGCGAAGGTGCTGCCAACATCAAGAGCCACCACAACGTGGGCGGGCTTCCCGAGGACCTGCAGTTCGAGCTTGTTGAGCCGCTGCGGGCACTGTTCAAGGACGAAGTACGCGCCGTCGGCGCCCAGCTTGGGCTGCCGCAGGAAATCGTCGGCCGCCAGCCGTTCCCTGGCCCCGGTTTGGGAATCCGCATCGTGGGCGAAGTGACCAAGGAACGCCTGGACCTGCTGCGCAAGGCGGATGCCATTGCCCGTGCGGAGCTCACGGCTGCCGGCTTGGACAACGACGTCTGGCAGATGCCGGTAGTCCTCCTGGCCGATGTCCGAAGCGTTGGTGTCCAGGGTGATGGCCGTACCTACGGCCACCCGATCGTGCTGCGTCCGGTGTCCTCCGAAGACGCCATGACGGCGGACTGGTCGCGACTGCCTTACGACCTCCTTGCCCGGATCTCCAACCGCATCACCAATGAGGTCGACGGCGTGAACCGCGTGGTGCTGGATGTCACCAGCAAGCCACCGGGAACCATCGAGTGGGAATAGCATTCTGAGTGGCCGGCTTCCTCTGGGAGGCCGGCCACTGTGCTTGAACCCACCGGGTGCCGCGGCCTGTGAAATCGGCAGGCACCTGTGAAATGACGGCGAATTTCGCGTCGGAACAGCGTTGCGGAGCGGACTGCCAAGGTATTCCCGCTACCCTCGAAGGTATGCCGGTATGGTCCAAGGCGTCTAAAGCTAGTACAGAAAAGAAGGCAGAAGTTGTGTCATTAGGTCAAGGCCAGGAAGAGGGCTCCGAAGAGCTCCGCAAATGGCTGTCTGGTCTTAAACCCGTCACCGGGGCGGACACGATGCTGCGTTTCGTCAAGACGCCCGAAGGCGCCATCGATTTGAGCAACGCACACCCCTCGGGGTTGGCGCAGTTGCTGGCAGGTCGCAGAACCCGTCTGTCCACGTTGATCCGGGACCGGCAGCAATACTTGGTGGCGGCCCGTGCCGCCCGCAACATCAGGTCCAAGATCTTTGAGCTGAGCAATGATCGCGGCATTGAAGCCGGATATTTGTCTGCGGGCACCGTGGTGTGGACCTCTGCCGTGGGCGGAAAACCGCAGCGTGTGTCGGCCCCTGTGATGCTCGCTTCCATCATCCTGACCATCAGGCCGGGTGAAGACGACTTTGAACTCCAGCTCACCGAGCAGGCACGCATGAACCCTGCCCTGGTGCGCCACCTCAAGTCGGTCCACGGCATAGTCTTTGACGTCAACGCCGTGGCGCGCATGGCCTACAACACGGCCCGGTTCGATCCCCAGCCGGTACTTGACCGCCTGGCCACACTCGTCCAGCCGATTCACGGCGCCGAGGTGGATTTCAACTTGCTGGTCACCACCCTGGCTGACCTCTCGGGAAACCTTGATGATCCCTGGATCAACATGAACAACCCCACCGTGGCAGCGCTTGCTGTTGCGGCAAACGGTGGTGACATTGAGCCCGAGCCCATTAAGGCGGGCCGGTTCCCGAGCCTCGACCTGCGTGATCCGGCAGATGAGCTCCTCCTGCTGGACGCCGACACGGACCAGCAGTACGTGGTGGATGCCGTCCGGGCCGGAGATTCCCTGGTAGTGAGCACCCCGCCGGGAAGCGGACAGACGCAAACGGCCATCAACGCGATCGGTGCGCTGGTCAGCGAAGGCAAATCCGTACTGGTGGTTGGGGACAGGCAGTCCAGCCTGGCGGGACTCTCCGCCCACTTGGAATCGCTCGGCCTCGACTCCATGCTGTTCCGCCCGGGTAACGGGACCACGCCGCAGCAGCTCAAAGGCCAGCTGGTCCGCGCCATCATGCGCAACGAAAAAGCGCTTGAGCCTCAACTGGGCAACTTGCACCAGACGCTCACCGGACACCGCCACGCCTTAATGGACCATGTAGCCTC
Organism: Paenarthrobacter sp. OM7; assembly: GCF_029873575.1. NCBI lineage: Bacteria > Bacillati > Actinomycetota > Actinomycetes > Micrococcales > Micrococcaceae > Paenarthrobacter > Paenarthrobacter sp. OM7. Next base: position 3,143,403 of record NZ_CP123579.1, on the reverse strand, counting down.
GCTGCACAACGTCCGTGAGCGGTGGGGTTGCTCGCCGTACCAGGCCATGCAGTCGCTGGCAGAACTGACGTCCATCCATCCCGCGCCTTCCACCACGGTCCGACTGAAGCGCAGCGTCCTGGACAACATCAAGGACCGTGAAGAACTGGCCGGCCGCCTGCGCCGGGCTGCGGAGCTTGGCAGCTTCAGCAGGGCGTCCACCTCCAGCCCTTGGTATGGAGCGCGACTGGTGACGCGCAAGGAGACCGAGGAAGCCCAACACCTCGCCCGTCTGGCCGAGGAGAAGCTTCCCGTCCTGCGGGACCGGATGAAGCAGGTGTCCGATCACGCTGAAATCCGGCTGGGGGACACCTTCACCGAGTGGGGTGCGCAGCTCGAACTGCTCATTGCCGTCCGGGAGAGCCTGGATAAGTTCACCCCGGACATCTTTGACCGGCCCGTGCACGACCTCATTTCCGCGACTGCCAGTTCCGCCTGGCGCCGTGAGCGCAACTTGGAGATGCCTTCCATGCAGCGTTCCCGCCTGCGCCGGGTAGCCAAGGAATATGTGCGGCCCGGAGTCCACATCGCGGACCTCCACAGCTCCCTCGTCCTGGTTCAGGAGCAGCGGGCTCTGTGGGCCGGATACGCCACCACCCAGCGCCACCCGGCAGTGCCTTCCGGGCTCGCCGATCTTGGTGCGCTGTACCGGGAGTTGGATGGCGAGCTGCACCGCCTCGGTGCTGCCCTCAAGCACACCAGCGCTGGTGGCTCCCTGCACGGGACACCGTACTTGGAACTGATGGAGCGGCTGGAACGGCTTGTTGCTGACACGGCAACACTGGAGACACTTCCCGAACGCACCCTCCTGATCGAGGAAATGCGCGAGCACGGCCTTGGTGAGTTGCTGTCCGACCTGGCTGCCCGCGAGGTTCCTGCCGGCTCCGTGGCCGCCGAATTGGATCTGGCCTGGTGGCAATCCGCTTTGGAAGCCATGATCAGCGGCGACGACTACCTTGCGATGTCCGATGGCGATTCGCTGCGCCGCCTGGAAGCCGAATACCGGCTTGCTGACCAGGCCCACATCGCCAGTGGTGCTGCCCGTCTCCGCTGGCAGTTGGCACAGAAATGGCGCCAAGGCCTGCTTGAGCACCCCCGGCAGGCGGAACTGCTGCGAGCCTTGCTGAAGGATGGCCGGGTTACTTTGCCGGCGCTGAGCGCCCAGGCGCCTGAGCTTGTGCCACTCCTGGTGCCCGTTTGGTCTGTCAGCCCCTACCTCTTGACTGGTGTCCTCCCGGCCGAGCAAAAGTTTGACGCCGTGGTGGTCATCGACGCCGAATCCACCTCGCTGCAGGCCGTACTTCCTGCCATCGCCCGGGCGAAGCAGGTGGTGGCCTTCGGTGATGCGAAGATTGCGCATGCACGGACCTTCAGCGTTGCTGTGGAACCGCCTGTAGCCGGTGTTGCCAGCCACGAGAATGTTGACAGCGCCTTCAAGGCGCTGGCCAGGGTCCTTCCGACCTGGCAACTGAACTGGGTCTACCGCGCCGTAGACGAGGACCTGATCCTTCAGCTGAGCAAGAATTACTACGACGGTGGCCTGCGCCGCCTGCCCGACGGCAACTCTGTCACGGGACTGGACCGTTCCATCCTGGTGGAGTACATCCCCGATGGCACCGGGCTTCCGGGTGCAGACCATGAGGGCGTCGAGTCCGTCACTGCCGAGGTCAATCGCGTGGTGGACCTTGTGTTCGAACACGCAAGGCTGCGTCCCCGCACGTCCCTGGCGGTGGTAACTGCCAGCTTGCGCCATGCTGCCCGCATCGGCGAGGCCATCAGGCTTCAACTGCCCAACCACCCCCTGCTGTCCACGTTCTTTGGCGCCGGTCCCGAGTCCTTCCGTGTGGTGGATCTGGAGCGGGCCCAAGGCCTGGTACGGGACCACGTGATCTTCTCGCTTGGCTACGGCCGCACACCACATGGCCGGGCACTCCATTCGTTCGGTCCGCTGTCCGCCGAGGGTGGCCGGAACCGTTTCGCTTTGGCCATGACCCGCGCACGGCGTTCCATGCACGTCCTGAGCTGCTTCCGTCCCGAGGACCTTGACCTCGATCGGCTGGCTCATGGTGCAGTGGACTTCTACGAGCTGCTGGACCGGGAACTCTCGGGAAACAGCAACCTCGGTACACCCGCGTCCCGTGCTGTTGCCAGTGAGCAGGCGCTCGGTGAGGATCCCTTGGTTGCTGACCTTGGAGAACGCCTGCGGGCCCGGGGAGCCCGGGTCTGGCATCTCTACGATGGCGTTCTGGACATCGCAGCTGCGGCGGATCCCGTCCACACGATCGGCCGGGAGGGAGCAGAAATCCCCACACCTGTCGCGATCGAATCCGATGGCACTGAACGCTACCGGCGGATGAGCGTCCGGGAACGCAGCCGGCTGCGTCCGCAGCTGCTGGAGCGCATGGGATGGCGCTACATGTCCCTGTGGACCATTGAGGTCTTCACTGATCCTTCGTCCTGCGCGGATCGCATCGGCTCCTACCTTGGGCTGGAGAATCACATTCCGCGGTCGACGTCGCCTGAGCATGGCTTCCTGGACATGGACGTTGAACAATTGAGTGTGGACAAGGGGCAGCAAACGTTCGCTCCAAGTCCGGCACGGCAGGCACCAGACCAGATTGACGACGCTGCCGATGATGCAGACAGCGAAGCAGAGAACGGGAAAGAAGTACCACTGATGGAAGAAGCAACCGGTCCTGAAGGCGGGTCCGAGACCGAATCCTCCGCGCCCGGCGCCGACACCACTGAAGAAACTGCGGACGCCACGGCCGCCGCAGCCAAACCAGGCGTGAGTGGCATTCTGCCCACCAAAGCAGCGGAAGACGATCCCCGGCGCTGGGGCGATGAGTCCGGTTACGACCATGAGCAGTGGCTTAAGGAACAAAAGCCGCCGCACTGGGGCTGAGCGTCCACCGCCATCTGAACCACCCATCACGGGTTGACCAAAACAAAGAAAAGCTTGCCGTGCGTTGATGCGCCGGCAAGCTTTTCTGCTTGCTGTGGATCCGCAGCAACCACTACCAAGCCTTCGGTGTCGCTGGTGCCCAGCCATTCGCCTGCCTTGCCCCCGTGGGCTGAGGTCCAGAGCACGGGGACGGGACCGGCGAGTACTTGTGTTTCCCTGGATTCGTCATAGGATCCGGCTGCCGTGAGGACCACCGTGACCAACTGGCCGGGGGAGAGGAGCTGGATGGACGACGGGTCGGCCATCCGCAGGGGAACGGCTGCGGTGCCCACGGGTGATCCAGTGAGAAGCCCGGGACCCAGGAGGCTGGACTCAGTGGGGATCTGCCCCCGGCTCAAGGGAGCGGCCAACTGTCTGCCTGTGAGGTCCCCGCCATCTGAGAGGGCTCCGGTGACGGCAAGGTCCTGGGGCACTCCCACCCGGGTGAAATCGGCTTCTGTGAGAGTGGTTCCCGTGGGGAGGTCACGGGCGGCCACCATGACACTGATTCGCAGCTCCGAAGCCGGAGTCAGCTGTTGGACGGCGATGCCGGCGGCCAGGCACAGCAGGAGGGCAACAGTGAGACGGCGGTTCCGGGCGATCCAGGAGCCGATCCTTTGCCTTCTGCCTTGGCGGGCTGAATAATTCAGCTGCCGGTGAAAGCTTGTGGCATTTTTGCGCGGCCGGGACGACTGCCCTCCCGCACCAAACGGGTCCGGGGGCCAAGGGCCGGCAGGCGACGCTGAACGCCGGGCGCGGGCAAGGAGGGCGCTTCGAGACTGTTGTGGCATGCCGCCACGTTAGCCAGCCGGACAGGCCGGATAACAGCGGCCTGAAGCGCTATGTGGAAAAGTGGGGAAGTTAGCTTGCTGCAGCTGCCGGTGCCGGGGCGGCTGCGGGAGCGGACGGCGCGGCGGCGGGTGCGGCTGAAACAGTGCTGCCCTTGGCATCACGGGAATCAGTCCGGTAGAAACCAGAGCCCTTGAAGACGACACCGACGCTGTTGAACTTCTTGCGAAGGGCGCCCTTGCACTCGGGGCACTCCGTCAGGGAGCTGTCAGAGAAGGACTGGACGATGTCAAAGGCATGGTCACAGTCTTTGCAGGCGTATGCGTATGTGGGCACTGAGTTCCTCCTTCAGGACAAAGGTCAGGTCCTGTGCAGCAACGGCGGAGATTTCGCTTCGCATTAGCAGTCGCAGGGCCTGAGTGCCAATTCTATCATCGGTCTACAGTGCATGCGCCAGTGGATGTGCGGGACCTCACGGGGCTCTCTCGTCGAGATGGACCACCCCGGAGGGAGTCAGCACTTCCCGCACGGGGCGGTCGAATGCTTCGGCGGGAATCGAACCTGAAGGCAACAGGTCGGCGTCGTACACCACCGCAATGGTGGGCGGCCGCTGGCCGGAATCGTCGAGCCCATGGAGGAGCCGGTCGTAGTAACCGCCGCCTTGGCCGATCCGGTTGCCATCCCTGTCCACTGCCGTGGCTGGCATGAAGATCCCCGCCGCGCCGGCCACCACCTGGCTTTCCATGCGTTCGCCCTCAGGTTCGTCGATAGGGGCGTAGGAGGAACGGACGAAAACTGTCGACGGGGTCCAATAGACCCAGCTCAGCTGCCGGCCGGGCTCGCACACGGGAAGGAGGATCCTGTGTCCGGCCTCGTGCAGGGAATGGATGAGCGGCATGGTGGGTGGCTCAAACGCGACACCTACATAGACGGCAAAAGTGGCCGCCGTGCCGGAGGAAGCTGCAGCCGCCCATTCCGTTCCATGCTGCGCGATCGACGCACCGGCAGCAGCGATCTGTTCGGGGGAGAGGGCGCGCCTTTGGAGGCGGCGGCTGCTGCGGATGTCTTCCTTCGATGCCATGGATGTCCGATCGTGAGGTTCGTCTGATGCCGGTCCGGCGACAAAAGCTGCGGTTCAGTCCACAGAAATGTTGTCCCGGCGCGGCGAGGGTTTAGCCGATGATGTATTCCTTCCGTTACATTAGTCCGGTGACTCTCGATAACAATGCTGTCCGTAAGGCCGTCATCCCCGCAGCGGGTCTTGGTACCCGTTTCCTGCCTGCAACAAAGGCGATGCCGAAGGAAATGCTGCCCGTGGTTGACAAGCCAGCCATCCAGTACGTCGTCGAAGAAGCGGTCAAGGTTGGCCTGCACGACGTCCTGATGATCACTGGGCGCAGCAAGCGCGCCCTGGAGGATCATTTCGACCGTGTGCCGGCGCTGGAAGCGACGCTGGCCGAAAAGGGCGATACCGCCAAGCTTGAGGCCATCCAATCCGCCACCAACCTCGGTGACATCCACTACGTCCGCCAAGGCGACCCCAACGGCCTGGGCCACGCTGTCCTTCGTGCGAAGCAGCACGTAGGGCACGAGCCTTTTGCCGTACTCCTCGGCGATGACCTGATCGATGCCCGGGATAACCTCCTGAGCGACATGATCGCGGTCCAGCAAAAGACCGGCGGTTCCGTGGTTGCCCTGATCGAGGTGGAGCCCTCCAAGATCAGTGCCTATGGTTGCGCCGACGTCGAGGAGATCGGTGAAGACGGCTACGTCCGCATTAAGCAGCTGGTGGAAAAGCCTTCTCCGGAAGAAGCGCCGTCCAACCTTGCCGTGATCGGGCGCTACGTGCTGCATCCGGCAGTGTTCGATGTTCTTGAAAAGACCGAGCCGGGCCGTGGTGGCGAGATCCAGCTGACCGACGCCCTCGAGGTGCTGGCAGCCGGCGAAGGTGAAGGCTACGGCGTGTACGGCGTTGTTTTCCGGGGCCGTCGCTACGACACCGGTGACAAACTCAGCTACCTCAAGGCCTGCATCGAGTTGGCCTGCGAACGCGAGGACCTCGGTCCTGAACTGCGTGAGTGGCTGCCGACCTTCACTGCTTCGCTTCCCAAGTAACCTCAGGATGTACGGTTCTGCGATCTGGCCGGTGACGCTGGAAAGCGGAGACCTGCTTCTTCGCCCCATCCGATACCGCGACAAGCGGGAGTGGTCTGAAGTCCGTTCGCGGAACAGCGAATGGCTTGCTCCCTGGGAGGCGTCCAACCCGGCACCGGGTGGGCGCCTGCCCAGTTATCGGCAGATGGTGGCCTCGCTGAACAACCAAGCCCGACAGTCCACGGCATTGCCTTTCCTCATTGTCGAGCGGACCCCTGGATTCCGTGAGCCTCTCATCGTCGGGCAGTTGACTGTTTCCTCCATCATTTGGGGATCGGCCATGATGGCCACGTTGGGGTACTGGGTGGATAAGGAGCGGGCCGGGCACGGTATTGCTCCGACGGCGGTGGCCATGGCAACGGACCACTGCTTCAAGGTGTTGGGCCTTCACCGCATGGAGATCAACATCAGGCCCGAAAACGCCCCCAGCCTGAGGGTGGTGGAGAAGCTTGGATTCCGGGATGAGGGGTATCGGGAACGGTACCTGCACATCAACGGCGAATGGGCTGACCACCGGTCCTTTGCCCTGACATCGGACGAGGTTCCTGAGGGTCTGCTGCGTCGGTGGCTCAGAGGATAAATGGGCAGGTCATAGGCCATTTTGTCCGTATATCCAGTCATTTGAGGACTCGACGACGACACACCGGCCGCAATGCCGCCGCGCCCGGTGATTTGCTTCTACGGTTTTGAATGTGGACTTCCCTCTCAGCAGCTCAGTGATACTCGTGGTCACAGTTGCGCTGTGGATGGTCTGGGTGGCGCCCTACGTTCTCCGGAACAGGCGCCAACAAGTCCAAACGGCCGCTGTTCCAGCAGGGGCAATCGACGACGAACCAGACGAACCGCAGGCAGGGGTGGTACTGACTTTGGCACCTCAGCAGGAGAAACCGATGGAGACCATGCACAGCAAAGCACCGGCGTCGCCCCAGGAATCCCGCGCGGCTGAGTCGTCCGTGCGGAAAGCGCCCACCACTCCGTTCACCATCCGCTATGCCCGGCTCACTTTGGCCTTGGCAGGCCTTGCCTTGCTGGTGACGGCGGCCGTTTCGGGCATCCTCCTCACCTTTGGCGTCGGGTCATTCTGGTTGCCGCTGGTGTCCTTCATCGGTGCGGTGCTCGCCGTCGTCACCTTGCGGAAGCTCGCTCTCAGGGATCTTCGCGAACGCCGGGCACGCCGTGCGGCGCAGGCAGCGCCCATCCCGACGCCCGAACGCTACTTGCCCAAGGAACCAGCAGTGGAAGCGAAGGAAACCACGGTTTTCGACGCCGAAGCCACCAGCCGTGAAGCTGCGCGCTTGTCCGCCGTTGAGCTTCGCCAGGCTGCTTTGGCGGTTGCCGTTGCCGCAGGAGACACATCAGCGCAAGCAACCGATTCCAAAGGTGCCAGCTGGGAGCCTGTTGCAGTTCCCAAGCCCACGTATGTTGAAGCCGCCAAGGCTTCAAGGCCGGCCCCTGAACCGCTGGACCTCCCTGAGGCTCCCAAACCCGTGGGCAAGCCCGTCCTGAAGCAAGGTGTTGAGCAGGCCGAGGCATCTGCTGCCGTCTCCGCCAAGGGGCAGAGCGCGCTCAGTAACCTGGACGACGTCCTGCAGCGCCGCCGCGCCTAGCCACGCATGGCCAGTATCTGCGTAGCAGGCGGTACCGGCCAGGTAGGTCGCGAGGTTGTCCGGCTTGCTCTGGATGCGGGTCATGAGGTGACCTCTTTGTCACGCCACGTGCCGCCTCCCGACTCGGAGAAGCATCACGACGGCGCCACCTACGTTGCGGGCGACGTCACCACAGGAGAAGGGCTGGCGGCCGCACTGGAGGGCGTCGACGTCGTGATTGACTGCCTTGAAGCTCAGTTCGGCAAAGCCCAACGAGAATTCGCCGACGGCGGTGCCCGCCTTCTTGCCTCGGCTCACCGTGCCGGGGTCGGCAGGGCGGTGGCGTTGTCCATCATTAACTGCGACCTCAGCAGTTATTCGTATTACGTCTCCAAGGTTGGGAAAGAGCGGAAGTACTCTGCTTCTCCGCTTGAGACCGTGGTGGTTCGCGCAACACAGTTTCACGGCTTGGTGGCAATGATCTTCGCTGCCGGGGCCAAAGTGCGCCTCATTCCTGTCTTCAAGCGCACAAGATTCCAGACCATCTCGCCAGTTGACGTTGCACGGGCACTGCTGGACGCTGCCATGGAGAGCGCCTCTCCTGAACGTCACCGCCTGCGTACGGTGGGTGGTCCGGAAGTGCTCACCATGCGGCAGATGGCGGAGTCATGGAAGGCGGTTACCGGCGCGCGGGGAACGATTGTGGAGGTGCCGTTGCCTGGGGCGATGGGTGCATTCCTGCGATCCGGCAACAACCTGATCCCCGGGCAAAAGGATGGCGTGGAGACGTTCGTGTCGTGGTTGGAAAAGCGCCGCGAAAGTTTGTAGCCTAGGGACACTGGCCGGACGGTTACGGTCTGGTCCAGGGGCTATAGCTCAGTTGGTAGAGCGCTTCGTTCGCATCGAAGAGGTCAGGAGTTCGAATCTCCTTAGCTCCACAATTCAGCCCGCCAGCTATCGTGCCCGGCAAGTAGTGGATCTTTCAAGCACAAGCAAAGACGAGTACCAACTACTCGTGTGCCTGAACCCCGACTCATCTTTACTGAACCCAGCGGATCCCACGCAACGGCCAATGATCCCCCTCGTTCGCCGGGGCTGCCCCAAGGTTCCGCGGCTGGGGCCGGACGGCATCACCCAGAAGTGCTGTCCGGCCCTGCGCTAACGGGTCTTTCCGCGGAGTGGAGTCATCGACGAGGATGGTGGGCATCGCCCATCCTGCGACGAAGGAACTCGATGACCAAACACCTCATCTCCTTTCCGTCGTTTGCCAGGGCAGCCATGCCCGCCAGCATGAACCGGCCAGGCCGCCGTTGTTCCTAAGCCGCGTGAAGGTATATCGTTAACTATCGTTTAGTATCGTTCGCGACTGATTGAGGTGAGCTTGATGCACAATTCATTCCCTGCAAACGGATTCATGGGCAACAACCTGGACGGCATGTGGCAAGCCGTTGAGGAGTTCCGTTCCCGGTTCGAAAAGCGCTCCGGAACCCGTGCGGGCCGGGGCGAGCTGCGATCGGCGATCCTTGCCCTGCTTGCTGAGCGTCCCATGCACGGCTACCAGATCATTCATGAAATCGAAGAGCGCAGCGGCGGTAGTTGGAAGCCGAGTGCCGGCTCCGTCTATCCCACCCTGCAGCTGTTGGCGGACGAAGGTTTCGTCAGTGCCGAGGAGTCCAACGGGCGCAAAATCTACTCCCTGACCGAGGCGGGCCGGGAGGACGTGGCTGGTTCCGAAACGTCAGCGCCATGGGATTCCCTGGGAACGTCATCGAGCCCGGGTTTCGCTGCACTGCCCAAGGCCGGTGTGGACCTGGCGCAGGCTGCGGCGCAGGTCGGCCGTACCGGGACACCCAAGCAAGTCCAGGAGGCTGTAACGGTGCTTGAGGAGGCACGCCGCCGCCTGTACTCGATCCTCGCCCAGGACTGAAGGGGTGACGTCGATTCGGCGCGAACGGGCTGATTCCCTGAGGGGAGCTGGGAGCCCCCGTGCCCGTTATCGTCGAATCCTCCGATTCGCCGCATGGCATTTGGCGGTGACCTGGTGGTTCGAGCTGTTCCTGCCCAGAGTGGGCCTGCGCAGGCTGACTGAACGGAACCGCGCCAACAGAATGCGGCGCTTCGCCCGGCGTTTTCATGGCCTAGCGGTGGAGCTCGGCGGGCTGATGATCAAGGTGGGCCAGTTCATGTCGTCCCGGCTCGATGTGCTGCCGCCGGAAATAACCTCGGAGCTGGAGGGGCTGCAGGACGAAGTTCCGCCTGTCCCTTTTCACGCCATCCGGGCCTTGGCTGAGGCCGAACTTGGGGCTCCCCTGGAGGCAGTGTTTGCTTCGGTCGAGGAGACTCCCATCGCGGCAGCTTCACTGGGACAAGCACACCGGGCGAAACTGCTCTCCGGTAACGCCGAGGACACCGGTCTCAGCAGTGTCGTGTTCAAGGTGCAGCGGCCTGGCATCGCCGAAATAGTAGACGTCGACCTCGCTGCCTTGCGGAAAGTGGGAGGCTGGCTCAGCCGCATCCGCCTCGTTTCGAACCGTGCAGACGTTCCTGCGCTGATCAAGGAATTCGCGCAGACCAGCCTCGAGGAAATCGACTACTTGAATGAAGCGGCCAATTCAGAGCGGTTTGCTGCTGACTTCGCCGATGACGCCCGGGTGACCGTTCCGGCCGTGGTGTGGGAGCGGACCACCCGCCGCGTGCTCACCCTCGAAGACGTCACGGCCATCAAGATTACGGACGCGGACTCGCTTCGCCTGGCCGGCATAGACCCCACCGAAGTGGCACCGGTCTTCGCCTCGGTGATGTTTGACCAGTTGTTCACCAAGGGTTTCTTCCACGCCGATCCCCATCCCGGCAATATCTTCGTTACTCCGGCCAATGATCCTTCCAGTGAACATCCGTGGAAACTGACCTTCATAGACTTCGGAATGATGGGCGAGGTTCCCGTGGAGACGCGAAGCGGCCTACGGAAGCTCCTGATCGCCGCTGCCTCTCGTGACGGCAAAGGACTGGTCACCGCCATCAGCGATGTAGGGGTGCTGATGCAGTCAGCCGATACCGCAGAGCTTGAGCGGGCGATGACGCAGCTCTTTGCGCGTTTCGGTGGCATGGGCTTCGCCGAGCTTCGCGATGTTGACCCACGGGAGTTCCGTGAATTCGGCACTGAATTCGGCAGCGTGATCCGCTCACTGCCCTTCCAATTACCCGAGAATTTCCTGCTCATTATCAGGGCCATGTCCCTGACGTCGGGTGTGTGCAGCTCTCTGGATGCCCGCTTCAACCTGTGGGACTCGGTGGAACCATATGCGGCCCAACTTCTGCGGGACGAGCGCGGCAACCTGATCAACGATGTCGCGTCCCAAACTCTCGAAGCCGCCGCCATCGCCCTTCGCCTGCCCAAGAGGCTGGACGGGCTGGTCTCGAGACTGGAAGAAGGATCCCTCCAAGTGGGCAACCGGCGCCTGGAGCGGCAGATGGCGAGTCTCATCCTGACGGCGCGGCGTGCAGTGGCGGCGCTGATCTTCGGCGCTCTCCTGATCGCCGGAGCCGTTCTGCGGACGGACGATCCCGGACTGGGCAATGTGCTGATGATCAGCTCAGTGGTCCCGTTGCTCTACGGCCTGTGGTCGGGCCGGCGACAGTCCTGAGAACAACCGCGGGCTCCAGTACCGCGCCGTAGACTTTCCTTGTGACAGAGACTCCCGCCCCGCGTTCCGAGGCTTCCACCAGTGCGGCCGGCCCCATCCTGGTAGGCGTCATGCCGGGGCAGCATCCAGTGGTCCTCCAACAAGCAGCGACTGTGGCGGCCAGTGCCCGGCTGCCGCTGGTGTGCGCCTATGCAGACGTCACGGTGTACCCGGTGGACGGCAGCACCGGAGGGCCGGCAGCGCCGATCGATCCGGACGGCATTGATGCGGATCTTCACAGGATCCCCGAATCACTGGTGCAAACCCTTCATGACCACTTGGACGGCAACGGCGTTGGATGGTCGCTGGTCCATCTGGCCGGGGAACCCGCCCGCGCTTTGGCCCGTGAGGCTGAGGACATTGGAGCCTCCATGATCGTGGTGGGTACCCGGGAGCACAAACTGGCTGCTGCATTGAAAGAACTGACGGCAGGCTCGGTGGCGCGGCACCTGTTCCACCGCCAGGCCCGGCCGGTGCTCGTTGTTCCCGTTAATCCCAGGGTCCCCACTGACGATGACGACGACTGAGGCCAATAGCCCCGTCCACCTCCATTGGGGTTTCATCGCGATCGTGGCAGCCGGCGGGGTGTTCGGAGCACTCGCACGGTACGGTTTGGGGCTGGTCATCCCAGCGCCCGGCGCGTGGCCGCTTCCCACCTTGGTCATCAACCTTTCGGGTGCTCTGGTGTTGGGCGCGCTGTTGGAGGGACTTTCACGCCGTGGGCCCGACGTCGGCAATCGCCGGGTCCTGCGGCTCGCCTTGGGCACGGGATTCCTGGGCGCCTACACCACCTACAGCACGCTGGCCCTGGACGCGGTGCACCTGTTCACCGCTGGAGCTGCTCCAGCCGCTGCGGTGTACCTCGCTGCGAGCCTAATAGGCGGGGCCGCCGCTGCCACCGCAGGAATTTGGCTGGGCGCCTGGCATCACCGGCGGGCAACCGGACGACGCTCGTGACAGTCATCCTTCTTGCTCTGGCCGGTGGGCTGGGTGCGGCAGTGCGGTTTGTGGTGGACGGGTTCGTCCGTGCACGCCTGAAGACTGCCTTCCCATGGGGGACCGTCATCATCAATATCTCGGGCTCCCTGTTGCTGGGTTTCCTGGCGGGCCTGGTCATGCGTGGCCAGGCACCGGAGTCCTTGATGCTCATCCTCGGTACCGGTTTCCTGGGCGGCTACACCACCTTCAGCACCGCCAGCCTTGAGACCATCCGGCTCGTTCAAAGCGGGCGTACAGCATTGGCGGTCATCAACGGCTTGGGGACCATGGCAGTCAGCGTCGTGGCGGCCGCTGCGGGTGTGTGGATCAGTCTGCTGCTGCCCTGAGCAGTGGCGAATCTCACCACCGGAACCGGTATTGTCCGCCTGTAGGATCGAGCCATGGCTAAGAAGACTTTCAATGAGCTGTTGTCCGCCCAGGTTGCGAATGAGTTTGCAGCCTCCCAGCAATACATCGCAGTGGCTGTGTACTTTGATGGCGAAGACTTGCCTCAGCTCGCCCGGCACTTCTACCGTCAGTCGCTCGAGGAGCGAAACCACGCCATGATGATGGTCCAGTACATGCTGGACCGCAATGTGCACGTTGAGATCCCGGGCATCGCCCCTGTTCGCAACAACTTTTCCAACGCCAAGGAGCCCATCGCGTTGGCGTTGGAGCAGGAAAAGGAAGTCACACGCAACATCGAAGAGATGTTCCGCGTTGCCCGTGCAGAGGGAGATGCTTTGGGCGAGCAGTTCATGCTGTGGTTCCTGAAGGAGCAGGTTGAGGAAGTTGCTTCCATGACCACGCTGCTCAACATCACGGAACGGGCTGAGAACCTCTTCGACATCGAGAACTACGTCGCCCGCGAAACGGTCGGCGATGGCGGCGACGATGCCAGTGCACCGTCCGCAGCCGGCGGTGTCATCTAGGGACGGACCCTTACCATGCTGTGGCCGTCGGAAGCTTAGCTTCCGGCGGCCTCTTCACTGTGGACAGCACTGTCCACGCCATCGTGGTGCTCTGACCGTCCCAAGAGGGACAAACGGCTCGCTATCCGCGCCAGATCCACCGGCAAAACCGAAAGATCACTGCCGGATGCGTCGATGTCCCATTCCATCGGTCCCTCGCCGATCAGGAACAGCGTGATGTCCTGGTCGTGCAGCACGTCCACCACATTGCTGAACCGCTGCCATGAGGGTGCGGATGCCCAATCGTTTCCTGCAGGGGAGGGAACGTCGTCGATCACCCACGTTTTATAGGTCTCCGCCAACACCAGGAAGTCCGCTGTTGAGGTGAGCCCACCGCAGAGCTCCTCGAAACCGACCCAGAGCACATCGGGGTCGGAGTTCCTGACCACAATCGGCTGGGTTGTCGGTTGCAAAACGCGGCCTTGGGATGGTGCCGGCCGGAAGAGACCGAGGCGCCCCAGTTGTGCGGGCGTGCCGGGAGAGACGATCCGACCTGAGCGGAACGCGGCAAACCCTTCGGCAGGGGCAGTTCCAGCGGCGGGAAAACGGCGGAAATCCGTGGGCCCCTCGATCTCCACGATGTCCATCATCTCTTTGATGGCCTCGATGGTGGGCAGGAAATGGTCGTGCCACAGGGGATTGGGCAGGAGGTCGTCCGGGGCGTAGTTCGAGGTCACCACCAGGGGGATACGGCGCTGCGCAGCAGACCGCAACAACCGGGCAATGAACATGCCATCGCCAACGTCATGGACATGGAATTCGTCGAAGAACAGCACGTCGATGCCATCCAGCAATGCATCCACGGACTGCTCAATGGCAGTTCCGCTGTTGGCCTCAAAGACGTGGGTTCCCGCATGGAGCCTGCGGAAGAAGTCGTGGAAGTGGACACGGCGTTTCCGGGCGTCAAGTTGTCCGTAGAAGCTGTCCATCAGCCATGTCTTGCCGCGGCCCACCGGTCCGTGGAAGTACAGGCTCCGCGGCGCCTTGCGGGGAAGCGGACGACGACGGCCCGTCAGTTGGGCGCCGAAGGCCGCCAACCGCTCGGCCGCCTGTCGCTGACTTGGCTCAAGCGCAAAACCCGCCAGTCCGGCGTCGTGCTCCATCCCCGCCAGCAAAGCGCGGACAGTGACCCGCGCAGTGCGGGGAGCAGGCCTCGACAATGGCGTCACAGCCAGCCTTTGCGCTTGAAAATGACGTACATGAGCAGGGCTGCACCGAACATGAGCCCCACCGCCAGGGGGTAGCCAAAGTCCCAATGCAGCTCCGGCATATGGTCAAAATTCATCCCATACACGCCGGCCACGAAGGAGGGGGCAAAGAGGATGGCAGCCCAGGAGGAGATCTTTTTGACTTGCTCGTTCTGCGCGGCGCTGGCTTCGTTCTGGCGGTTTGCCGTCAGGGTGCCATCCAGGGTCAGCGCGTTCTGCAACAGATCCCGGAAGGAGTTCACGCGGGAAATGACGCGCTGGACATGGTCCTCGACGTCGCGCAGGGAGCGCTGCAACTCAATGTCCACGCCATATTTTTCGAAGCCCTTTTCCAGCAGGGCCATCATGTCCGGGAGGGGCTGGATGGCCCGTTGGAACTGGATCACTTCACGGGCGAGCTCGTAGATGCGGCGCGACACGGTGCTGTCGCCGCTGAAGAGCTGGTCTTCTATCTCATCGATGTCGTTCTCAAGACCTGCCACTACCGGCGCGTAGTCATCCACCACTTGGTCCAGGAGAGCGTAGAGCACGGCTTCGGGCCCATGGCAGAGAAGGTCCGGTCGTGTCTCCAGCCGGTGGCGGACCCGGGCCACCCCACCGGTCTCAGCGTGCCGGATGGTCACCACAAAGTTTGGTCCGGTGAAGATGTGCAGCTCGCCGAACTCCACTGTCTCGGTTTCATCGAGGTACCTGGCTGGGCGGAGGACAGTAAACAGGTTGTGGTCGTAGCGCTCAAGCTTGGGCCGCTGATGTGCCGAGACGGCGTCCTCCACGGCGAGCTCGTGGAGGCCGAATTCCTGGGCGACGGCCGCCATCTCGTCCTTCGTGGGCCGGTACAAGCCGATCCAGGCCATGCCGCCGTGTTCCGCCAAGGTCTCAAACGTCTGCTCGAGGCTGTGCGGGGTTGCTGTGCGGACGCCGTCTACGTATACGGCGTTATCAATGATTGTCACTGGTTGAACGCTACTGCATGGCTCCGATGATGGCGCCCGCAATGGTCATGGCCGCGATGTCGTGGCCGGAATCGATGACGGTCACCGCGGAGGGGCGCCCCGCGAAGCCGTTGTGGATGACGTGGCCGCCGGCGCGGATCACCAAGGACAGGATCAGCGCGAAGAATCCGCCGGCCCAAAAAGTGTTGAGTTCCAGCGCGCTGATGAGGACCGCCAGGAGAATGCTGGTCAGCGCTGCGGCCACCATCATGGGAACCCAGATGCCGGCGCCGCCCTCAATATTCTTGAGGTCGTCTTCGGTTTTGTTGATCGCTTTCATCCACCTGCGTCCGAAGGCGGCCGGCATGTACCAGACGAAGCCGATGACCATGCTTGAAACGAAGGCCAGAAGTACAGCGAACCAGTTGATCTGGGAGATGTGTGAGAGCCAATCCATTCCTGAAATCCTAGTCGGTTCGGGCCTGTGACCCGGGGCTCTGACTCTCAAGCCTTGGCCGTGTTGGCGCGGCAGACATCCTTTCGATCAGTGGTTCAGTCCGGTACGGGATGTGAGTATGCAGGGCCAACACCGTTTCCGTCCGGATCACGCCTTTGGTGCGGAGGACCGATCGCAGTGCCGACTGCAGGTTGTGGGTGTCGGTTGCCACTACCCGGCACCAGAGATCGCCCCGGCCGGAAATTTCGTGGACCTCCAGGACCTGGGGGATCAAGCGCAGCGCACCAATGACGCCGTCGAGTTCGCGGTGGGTGACTTCGATCGTCACGAAAGCGACGACGTCGTACCCCACCTTTTCGAGGTCTACCTCCCGTCCGGCGGCGTGCAGCACCCCGGACCGGAGGAGGCGCTTGACCCGGCTCTGGGCAGTGTTGCGTGCAATACCCAAGGTGTCGCTCAACTCGGCGATCTGGATCCGGGGATCCTTGATGAGTTCCAGGAGGATCTTCAGGTCCATAGGGTCGAGGGTGTTCAAATGGTCACTCCAGCTCACTTGGGTCATTCGAGTTTGAGTCTTTTGCTCAATTCTCAAACTATTGCAGCATGTTCAGATCAATCCTGCTGCATTCTGTTGCCACCAATACTTAGTCGGACTGCGCTTCCCACAAGGAACCAATCAGCCCGGCCACCGAGCCCGAAGGCATGGAAATGACTGTCTTGAGCGAACTCCGCATGCGTCCGGTTACCGCCGACCGCTGGGGCTGGGATGCCTCCACCACCGCCAGGCTGGTGTTGACCGGCGTCGTCATCTTTACGCTGCTGGTAGGCGCCAACCTGGCCACTCCGTTGTATCCCTTGCTGCAGGCCAGGCTTGGTATGACATCGCTGGACGTGACAGTTGCTTTCTCCAGCTACGTCCTTGCACTGGTGGGTGTCCTCATGGTGGCAGGACATTGGTCGGACCACATCGGGCGTCGTGCGGCGTTGGTGTTGGCTGTCCTGGTCGGTTTGGTGGGTGGTGTGATTTTTGCAAACGCGGACACACTGGTTGCCTTGTCCATGGGGAGGGCACTCCAAGGAGTGGCAGTGGGGCTGGCGACCGGAGCCAGCTCAGCTGCCTTGCGTGAACTGTTGCCCCAGCGGCCTGAGTGGGCCTCCCGATTCACTTTGCTCTCCTCGGCAGGTGGTGTGGCCGCAGGCCCCGCAATCGGTGGCCTCCTGTCACTTTTGCCGGACCCCACGCGCACCCCGTACTACGTCCATTCGGCGGTGCTGATAGCCGCCCTTATTCCCCTGTGGCTCCTCAAAGCGAGGCCTGCCATCGCTCCGGCGGAGGGCCCGAAACCCCTCAAGGTCCTGGCGCCACGGAAGCCTTCCATCTCCCGTGATGCCCGCGGAGCCTTCTGGATGGCAGCTGCCACCGGGTTCCTGAGCTTCGCAGTCTTCGGCTTCTGCCTGTCATTGGCGCCGGGGTACTTCGCCGGTGTGGTCCATGCAGATTCGCGGCCGCTGATCGGCTTGCTGGCAGGAGTCACGTTGGGCGCCTCGGCGCTGAGCCAGCTTTTGGGTACCCGTGGCCGTTGGGTTGTGCCCGTGGCCTTGGCGGTCCTGGGGGTCTCGGTTGTCCTGGTGGGCGCTGCGGCTGCATGGTCAAGCCCGTGGTTGCTGGTGGCTGCGAGCGTCACGGCGGGCATGGGTCAAGGCATTGCTTTCCGGCAGGTCTTCAACGAAGTTGCCGGAAAGGTTGAGGCTTCCCGCCACGCCCAGGTCATCAGTACCGTCTACGTCATCACGTACCTGGGTAGTGCCGTTCCGGTGATCGGGCTGGGACTGGCTGTCTCGGCACTGGGGCTCCAGGCCGCCGTCGTGGGTTTCACGGCCCTGTGCGGCGTTGCGGCGCTGACGCTGGCGGCAATCTCGCTGCGGAGCGCAGTGCGTTCCTGACCTGCGCCGCCTGGTCGTTTTACTCCGGCAGCGGTCCGCGATTGCCCGGGATGTGCTGGAAGACCATGGTGGTTTCCGTGTGGCCCACTACGGGATCCGTGGCGAGGTTGTCCAGGAGCCAGTTGCGGAGGTCGTCGGTATTGGCGACGGCGATGTGCAGCAAGTAGTCAACGGAACCGGTGGTGTGGAAAGTGGAGATCACCGCCGGAAGCTTGGGAACGCGGGCCGTAAAACGGTCGATCTGATCGCGGTCGTGGGCGCGGAGACGGACGGCGATGAGGGCTTGGACGGAGCGGCCGATGGCCGGCAGGCTCAACACGGCCTCAAAGCCTTCGATGATTCCGCGTTCGGAAAGAGCCCTGGTCCGCATGAGGGCCGTGGAGGGGGCGATCCCCACAAGCTCTGCCAATTGCTTGTTCGAGATCCGGGCGTCATCCACCAACGCGGCGAGGATTCGTTCATCAATCGCGTCCAGCGGCTCAGCGCTGCCCGTGCCTGACCGAACATTCTTCGTGGGGTTGCTCACGGATCCTCCTGAAATTGCCTTCCATCCATCCTAATCGGTGAATTCTTCAGGTGACTATCGCTTTACCCGTGTGCGGCGGGCCCGTCGCCGATCCAGCCGTTGGAGTGGCTCACTGAGCAGCATCAGGAGCAGGGGCCAGTTGCCTGCACCCGGAATGGCTACGGCCAGAACCAGGGCTGCCAGGAAGAGCCCGGAAACGATGCCACTCGCTCGAATTCCTGACGCCGATTCCGCATCTCCCATGGTGTGGAGGTCGGGGTGTGACCGCAAGTACGCCCGGGCCAGGAGGAGCATGAGGCTGGTGGCAAACAGGGTGCCGATGTAGATCAGCGGTTGGGCCCAGTCGGAGGGCATCTGGGTGGAGAGGGATGTGGCGACCGGCATCACCACGATGGTGAACATCCAGGCCACAGTCAGCCACAGCAGGCCCGGGTCAACGTGCTTGACGCTGCGGAAGAGCTTGTGGTGGTGCACCCAGAACACGGCAATGAGGACAAAGCTCAGCACGAATCCGAGCAATGCGTACTGTTCTTCGGCCAACCATTCGGCCGTGGTGCCGTTGTGGTCTGCAAGCTCACCCACGCTCTCCATCAGCGGGAGGATCAACAACGTCAAAGCAATCGCCACCACGGCATCCGTAAACGCCTGCAAACGCTCCGGTGACGACAGTTCCCGGCTTTTCGTGACCTGTGTCATGCCTCTGATTCTAGGGGCAGGCGGCTGGAAATCAGCGGGCTTGGTTTGGTGTGCGGTGCACTATCAAGGTGACTGCCGCCGTCGTGCACGAAAGGACGATGACGCTCAACGCCAAGGCCGGCCAGCCAAACGCCTGGAAGGCCAGGCCGCCGGCCCAGCCGATCACGCTGGAGCCCAGGTAGTAGGACAGGTTGTACAGGGATGCCGCCTGCGCCCTGCCCGTCGTGGCGATGGCCCCCGTCCAGCCTGAACCAACACTGTGGGCGGCGAAGAAGCCGCCTGTGAAAATCACCAGCCCGGCGAGGGTGGCTGCCAGGTTCTCCACCAACGTCAGCGCCAGCCCCGCGGACATGATGGCAATTCCGGCCACCAGGACGTTGCGCCTGCCAAACCTCGTGGTCAGTCCAGCGGCCCACCGTGAGCTGACAGTGCCGGACAGATACGCAAGGAAGATCAGGCTCACTACAGTTGCAGGGAGCCGGAACGGATCTGCGTGCAGTCGAAACCCCAGGTAGTTGTAAACCGCTACGAAGCCACCCATGAGCAGGAAGGCCTGAAGGTACAAAGACACCAGTTTGGGATTGCTCGAGTGGCCTTTCAACGTCTTGAGTGCACCCCGGAATCCCAGCGCCGGGGCTGGACTAAAGCGTCGCTGCCTGGGCACGAGGACCAGGAACAAGACAGCGGACACAGTGGCCAGCAAGGAGACGGCAAGGGTCGCGGCACGCCAGCCCCAGAGCTCGCCCACTGGGCCGGCCACCAGGCGCCCGGCCAAGCCACCCAACGTAGTTCCGGCTACATAGGTCCCGGCCGCCAATGCCGTGTGGACCTTGGTCACTTCCTCGTTGAGGTACGCGATGGCAATGGCGGGGATGCCGCCCAAAGCCATGCCTTCCAACGTGCGCAGCGTCATCAACATCGGCACGGTGGGCGCCAGGGGAACCAGCAGCCCCAGCAGTGTTGCCACGGCGATGCCAATGGCCATGGCGCGCACGCGGCCGATCCTGTCTGCCACGAACGACCACGGCAGCACGGTGATGGCAAGACCTGCGGTGGCAAGGGAAATGCTGAGTGCGGCCTCGGCTGCAGTGATCTTGAGGTCGTGGGCCATGAGGGGCAGGACAGCCTGTGTCGAGTACAGCTGGGCAAAGGTTGCAACTCCGGCGAGAGCCAGCGCTGCGAGAATCCGGCTGTATCCGCGGGAACCCCTGGCATGGCCGTCCCACGTTTCTGTGCTGCCGCTGGCGATGGTGTTGGTCACCCGGCAAGGGTAGGGCGCCAGGGACTCAGCTTTCCAATGCATGGGTTGCCTATAATTGATGCATCACAGCATGAATCCGGGACCGGCACCTTGGCGGCGGGCTGCTGCGGAAGGCGGAAGGGAGAACACCATGGAGCCGGACCACCACCAGCTCATTCAGCTTCTTCCGCTCCTGCCTGTCCTGGCGGAACTTGGCCGCACGGAGCACATGACCGAAACAGCGGAGATCCTGGGCGTTCCACAGTCGACAGTGAGCCGTGCAGTGGCCAGGGCCAGTGCAATCGTAGGAGCGGACCTGCTGATCCGCGACGGCCGCGGCATCCGGCTCACCCCCGAGGCCAGAACACTTCTGCCCTACATCGAAGCAGCGCTGGAGAGTTTCCAGGCCGGCCTGGACAGGGTCAGGCACGAGTCTGACGTGGTGAGGGGCCGAATCGGTGTGTCCTTCCAACACACGTTCGGAGAGGCGACGCTTCCACTGCTCATCAGCGCGTTCCGCGGGCTCCACCCCCATGCGGTGTTCGAACTCTGGCAAGGCCCGCGCGACGATTGCCTGCAGCAGTTGGCCAGCGGCGAGATGGACTTCGCACTGACCGCACCCATTGCGCCCGAAGGCAAAGGCATCCGTTCCCTTCCGCTCTACCGGGAGCCACTCAGGGTGGTCCTGCACTATCGGCACCCCCTTGCCGCGCGGGCCAGCGTGCACCTTTCAGAGCTGCGCCACGACCCCTACATCACGCTTCCAGCCGGAGTTGGCCTGCGGGCACTCGGCGAGGCACTCCTGCGGGAGGCGGGCTTCCGCCCGCGGATCGCCTTTGAAGTCCAGGAATCCACCTCGGCCCGCGGGCTGGTTTCGGCCGGACTGGGGTTCAGCATCCTTCCGCCCGCCGGTCCCGGTTCAGGCACGGGACAGTTCCTGCCCAAAGCCGAACTTGGACTGGTTGAAGTGGCCATCGAATCCGACCTGGCGTTTCGGCAGATCGGCCTCGCCTGGCGGGAGAGAAGCTTCGAACCGGACGCTGTGCGGCTCTTCCGTGAACTGGTGGGCGCCGAGGGCGGAGAGTTGCTCGCGGAACTCGTCAGAGCCCGCTCAGGAACTCCCTGACCACATCCTTCGCTGACCCTTCCCGGGCCCGTTGCCAACCCGTCCCTGCCCAGAGGTTGAGCCGCTGCGGATCGCCGGCCGCGGAGGAGGCCGCCCTGACCGGTGCCGTGAGGTGATGGATGGCAGGGTAGCCCTCCGGTGCGTCCTGATGGTCGCGGACGAAATCGTTGACCAGGGCTCGGGCCATGCGCCCGGTGAAGGCCCGGGTCATGGCGGTTTGTGTGAACACGTGGTCGCCCAAGGCATCCTTGTGCGCCTGCCGGGCACCGCTCTCGTCAGTCCGAACCAGGGCGGTCCCGATTTGGGCCGCTGACGCCCCAGCCGCCAGCACCTCCCGTAGGCCGCGGCCGTCCATGACGGCCCCTGCCGCGATCAGGGGAACTCCGACGGCGGCACGCACCTGGGCGACCAGTTCCGCCGTCGTCCGGGCTGCGGGGGTTCCGGCGCCCGGGGCTCCCGCTGTTTCCGGAGTGCCCGGCAAGAACGCAGCCGTGTGTCCGCCCGCGGAAGTGTGCTGGACGGCGAGGGCGTCCGGACCCTCTTCGGCGGCAGCCAAGGCCTCAGCGACGCTGGTCACGCTGGAAATGACGGTCGTTCCGGCCTTTTGGAGCGCGGTCACCACCTGTTTGCCAGGAAGACCGAAAGCGAAGCTGACGAACTCCACCGGGTCCGCGAGGAGGGCGTCGATTTTGTCCTGCCAGGCGTCGTCGTCATCAAGGCGCAAGGGAGGCAAGGCCACGCCGTACCGGGCGGCCTCAGGCTCAAGCTCTGCCCGGTAGGCCTCAAGCCTTTCCACTGCCTCCGGGCCGGGAGGGAGCTGGCGTGGGTCGGGTACAAAGACGTTCATGCCGAAGGGAATGCCGAGGGACCTGGCCGCTGCGATCTCGGCGCACATGGCCTCGCCGCTCTTGTAGCCGGCAGCGAGGAAACCCAGACCACCACCCTCGTGAACGGCCCGAGCCAAATCCGGTGTGGAGGTTCCGCCCGCCATGGGGGCAGCAATAAACGGTGTGTTGAACAGGGGATGTGGCATTGACAGTTTCTCCTCCGGGCGCTCCAAGCTAGTCTTTCACGGTGAACAATCTTGACTCTGCCCAGCATTCCCCTGCCCCATCGGAGGCCTTGAGTGGAACGGTCATCGGGCTCGATATCGGCGGCACCAAGACCCGTGGCGTACGGTTCCAAAATGGCGCGCCGGTCCGTGATGAAAGCGCCGGAAGTTCCAACGTGCAAAACGTCAGCAGGGAACAGGCAGCAGCGAACCTCGCCGAACTGTTCGGCAAAATCGGTGGCGGTGAAATTGACGAAGTCTATGCAGGCGCCGGCGGGATCGACACTGAGGAAGACGCGCAAGCGCTCGCGGACCTGATCGCCCCCCATGCGCCCGGGGCCCACATCACCGTGGTTCATGATTCCCGCCTGCTGTTGGCGGCCGGCGGCGCAAGTGCGGGCGTTGCCGTCATTGCCGGTACGGGCTCAGCTGCGTGGGGAAAGAATGACGCCGGGGAAGAGGCCCGGGCGGGTGGCTGGGGCTACCTTCTGGGCGACGAAGGAAGCGGCTATTGGCTGGGGCGTGAAGCTGTCCGACACAGTCTCAGGCGAATGAACCAAGGCCTGGAACCGGATGCGCTCAGCCGTGCGCTGCTGGACTCCTGCGGAGTGGATGAACCGGGAAAGCTGATTGCCATGTTCCACTCACCGGACACCGGCCGCCGCTATTGGGCACAGCAGGCGAGGCTGGTTGTTGAAGCCGCGGACGCCGGAGACGACATCAGCCAAGCGATGGTGGAACAGGCCGGCAGGGACCTCGCTGACCTCGCCCGGCAAGCCGTTCGCCAGCTGGGAATGGATGGTCCGGTAATCCTCGGAAGCGGACTTGGCATGAACGTCCCCCGGCTGCAGGAAGCCTTCAAAGCCAAACTGGCAGAGGACGGGATTGTGGACGTCCGCATCCTGCAACAGGACCCGGTGTTTGGCGTACCCCGTTTGGTGGCCGAGCAGCGGTCCTAGCGGGGGATTTTGTACAGCTGACGTCCCTGGAACGTCTCAGCGAGGGCATCAGCTGTACAAAAACTCAGCCCCGGGTTCTCGGGCGCAGCTTGACTCCGGGGAGCGGTGGAGCGGGTATGCGGCCTGCTTCCGGCCCGGCGTCGGGGCCGTGGCCTTGGACGAAGCCGAAGCGTGAGGCGGCGGCAGCAGCGTCGTCGAGCAATCCCTCCGCCTCCCATTCCTCGCGGGCCTTTTCCACTTCTTCGTGGGTCCGCCCCACAAAGTTCCACCACATCAGCAGGTCTTCGCCGAACGGCTCGCCGCCAAGGAGCATGAAGCGGGTGTCCGGCTTTGCTTCCACAGCAAGGCTGGTCCTGCCGGCACCGAGGTAAGCCAGGGGCCCGGCCTCAATGTCCTGACCGTCAATCACCAGGTGACCGTCCAGGACCAACACGGCGTGCTCGAAGTCCGGTCGCAAAGGGAGGTCCAGGGAGCCCGTGCCCGTGATGTCAACCCCAACAATCGGGCTGAACATGGTGGCAGGGGAGCGGTGGCCGGCAAATTCGCCCACCATGACGGTGGCGGTGAAGCCTTCGCCCACGGCTACCGGCAGGTCCCGGACCTGTTCGAAGGATGGCGCGCGGTGGCGGTGTTCGTCGGGCAGTGCGACCCACAATTGCAGGCCCCGCGACACCGGGAGTTCTTCCACTACGGGGCTCGATCCCGTACCGGTGGTCGCGGGGAGCACGGAGAATTCGGAGTGTGAGATGCCGTGGCCTGCTGTCATGATGTTCAGCTCGCCCGGCCGGACCACCACATCGCTGCCCACGCTGTCACGGTGCCGGACGGCTCCTTCGAGTGGCCACGTCACTGTTTGGAGTCCGCAGTGCGGGTGGGGGAGGACGCTCATGGCCACCCTGTCCGGACCGAAACTGTCCAGGAAACACCACGCTCCCACGGTGGGCAGGCCACGCTGGGGCAGCGTTCGGAGGACGTTCATGGCCCGGACACCGCCCAGGGGGACTTCGCGTTCGGGCCATAACTGAACGCAAGGCCCTTGACCTTCGTGGGCGGCCGGGCAGACTTCCTGAGCCGGAGAAGTATCAAGATTGGTCATGTGTTCATCACCTGTGCATAAATGTTGGAAATTGAGCTAATCTGTTCCGTGTGAACAACGCCCTTTTGAGCTACCACGACGCCATCCTTTACCGTTCGGGTGAACCGTATCGTATCCTCGCCGGAGCCATCCACTACTTTCGGATCCATCCGGATCTCTGGCAGGACCGTCTGCGTCGGCTGAAGGCTATGGGCGCCAATACCGTCGACACCTACGTCGCCTGGAACTTCCACCAGCCTAAGCGCGATCGGGCCCCCGACTTCAGCGGATGGCGTGACCTCGGGAGGTTCATCGACCTCGCTTCGGAAGAGGGACTGGACGTCATCGTCCGCCCCGGTCCCTACATTTGTGCCGAGTGGGACAACGGCGGTTTTCCCGCCTGGCTGACCGGTATCCCCGGCATTGGCCTCCGATGCATGGATCCGGTCTTCACGGCGGCCGTTGAGGAGTGGTTCGACCACCTCCTCCCGGTCGTCGCATCGCGTCAAGCGTCAGCAGGCGGGCCGGTCGTAGCCGTGCAGATCGAGAACGAATACGGCAGCTACGGCGACGACCACGAGTACATCCGTTGGAACCGGCGCGTCCTGGAAGAGCGCGGCATCACGGAGATGCTCTTCACAGCCGACGGCGGCAACGACTACTTCCTCGACGGCGGTTCGATCGAAGGAACGTGGGCGACTGCTACGTTGGGAAGCCGGGGCGACGAAGCCATAGCGACGTGGCAGCGACGCCGGCCCAGCGAGCCGTTTTTTAATGTTGAGTTCTGGGGCGGCTGGTTCGACCACTGGGGCGAACTGCACCACCGACGAGACGCTGATGATGCCGCACGGGAAGCACGCAAGATGCTGGACCTGGGCGGTTCGCTCTGCGCCTATATGGCCCACGGCGGGACCAACTTTGGGCTGACCTCCGGCAGCAACCACGATGGCACCATGCTCCAGCCCACGGTCACCAGCTACGATTCCGACGCGCCCATCGCAGAGAACGGCGCCCTGACACCCAAGTTCCACGCCTTCCGCCGGGAATTCTTCCGCGCCCAAGGCATTCAAGAGCTGCCGGAACTCCCTGCGGAGTTGCTGGCCGACGCCCCGGTACTTCCGGCCCGGTCTCTGACCCTATCCGAGGGGCCCGCGCTGCTCGGTCTGGTCAGGAAAGCAAGCGGAGCCGTCAGCAGCGTCAAGCCGCTGAGCTTCGAGCAGCTTGGACTCGACGCCGGGATGGTCCTCTACGCTGCCGAAGCCATCCTGCCCGGACGAACCGGCGATCCCACCGAGAGCCGGCTAAAGATTACCGGACTGAACGACCGCGCCTACGTGTGGGTAGACGGTGACTTCGTCGGTGTGCTCGACGATGTCACCGGTGCTGAGGGGCTCGTCGTCACCGGCACCGGAGTTCCCGCCAAGCTGGAGATCCTCGTGGAGAACCTGGGCCGCATCAACTACGGCCCATTGACAGGCCACGGCAAAGGCATCCTGGGCGGTGTCCTCATCAACCAGCGGTACACGTTCCATTGGACGCAGACACCGGTGCCCCTGGCCGACTGGAAGCAGGAAGACCTGGAAGGACTGGCCGGAGCCGACTTCGAGATTGGCGAACCGGCCGACACCTACCTCGCCCTGCCTGATTCCGGGAAGGGCTTCGTCTGGCTCAACGGCTTCCTGCTCGGCAGGTACTGGGAGAAGGGGCCACAAGTGACCCTCTACGCGCCCGCTCCGTTGCTGAGGCCCGGCAAAAACAGCATCAAGGTGCTGGAGCTTGGGAAGCCGGGGACCGTCGTCGAACTTCGCGAAATACCTGATCTGGGCCCCGTCGAAGCCGGGCCCATCGCGGCGGCCGAACTTCCCAAAGGGGATCTGGTCCAAGGAATTATGCTGGCTCCATGACCCTGCAGTTCGATACCCGCCCAGCCGCGTACGCCGTTATTGTCCGGGACGGGAAGATCCTGCTGGCCTATTGGAAGCAGGACGGCAAGGAAGGGTGGACGCTGCCAGGCGGAGGCCTGGATCTTGCCGAACACCCCGTTGACGGCTGCAAGCGGGAAGTTTTCGAGGAAACCGGCTACGAAGCGCGTATCGATGGCATGCTGGGGATCGACGTCGGCCACTGGCCCGGCGATATCCGCCCGGATGGTTCGGTGAAGGACTTCCAAGCACTGCGGCTGGTCTACGAGGCCACGGTGGTAGGCGGCGAATTGACCCACGAGGTGGATGGAAGCACCACCCATGCTGCCTGGATCGCCCTTGAAGACATACCCAAACTCAACCGGGTCTCCTTGGTCGACACTGCGCTGCGCCTCTACAGGGAGCGCCCGGCAGACGGGAAACCCAGCTAAATCAGTTTGCCGCAAGGCCTAGCCAAATCCCCGGTTGCTTGGTTACGCTGTACAACGTTGTCGGCTATTCAGTTGCCGGCCAGGATGCCGAGGGGGTGGATTTGATGATTGCAGCGATCTTGCGCGCCCCGCTGCCAGTTGCGGTGCGCCGTCATCAGCCCATCATTCCTGTCCCGGCATCAGCCTGCCAGAGCTAGGTGGCCGGGCCTCAGCAGAGGCTTCCATTGAACACTTTCGCTTCTTCAAGCAACCCCTTAAGCAGTTCCACCCTGCACCTTCGTGGTCCCGTCGACTACGGCTTCACCGAGGAAACTGCCGGACTTTTCCGCGCCAACGCCTCTTCCCACCTCCAACAAAACGCCAGACCGGGCCGCGTGGTCCGCTTGGACAGGAACCGGGTGCTGGTCGCTTCGGACGACGGCCTGCTCCACCTGCCCTATCCATCCCACGGGCTGGTGCCGGCTACCGGAGACTGGGTGTGGCTCGGCCACAACGCAGCGGGTGAGCCCGCCGTCGTCGAGGTTTTGCCTCGTCGTTCGGCGCTGAGCCGCAAGCGTGCCTTCGAAGCCTCTTCCGAGGAGCAGATCCTGGGCAGCAACATCGACATCGTCGCCGTGGTGGTTCCGGTGGACCGCCCTCTGACCCACAACCGCTTGGAACGGACCTTGGTTGCCGCTTGGGATTCCGGCGCCACGCCACTGGTGGTCATCACCAAAGCCGATCTTGCCCGGTTGGCGGACGACGTCGTGGGGGAGGTCATCCTGCAGGCAGCCGGCGTGGATGTCGTGACTACTTCGGCGGAGCAAGGCGACGGCCTGGACGAACTCAGGCAGCACATCCCCGCAGGGGCCACCCTGGTTTTCCTGGGGCCTTCCGGGGCAGGGAAATCAACACTGATCAACGCGCTCGCCGGACGTGAGGTCCAACAGACAGGAGAGGTGCGGGCCGGTGACGGCAAAGGAAAGCACACCACCACGTCCCGGGAGCTGGTGCCGTTGGCCGATGGTGCTGTGCTGATGGACACCCCCGGGGTCCGCGGGTTCGGCCTGTTCGACGCAGACGAGGGGATGGAAGAGATGTTCGGCGACCTTGAAGAACTCTTCGCCGAGTGCCGCTTCGCGGACTGCGCCCACCAGGCCGAGCCGGGATGTGCGGTCCAGGAGGCGCTCGCGGAAGAAACACTCGATCCCCGGCGGTGGGCAAGCTACCTGAAACTGCAACGTGAGCTGGCTGCCCTGGCCAGGAAACATGACGCCGCTGCCCGCCGCGCCTACCAGCGTGAGTGGCATCAAAAGGTGGTGTCGGCAGAAAGGGGACAACGCGCGGCGGAACGGTACAGGCACGACCAAGCTGAGGAGCGGGCCGGGAAAGGCAACAAGCGACGGAAACGCTGAACATTGCCGATTCATTACGGAAAACGTGGCGGCGCTGACATCGCCCGCGGTGCTGGCTAGGCTGGGTGAAGATTGCTTTGCAGCCAAGTAATAAGAGTGCATATGATCGTGTGGCTCTGCCGATGTTCTCGACCACAGATAGGTAAGCCCGGGTATGGCCGAAGCCATGATTGAGTTCCAGAGCGTCACCAAGCAATACCAGGGCGGGCAGCCGGCGGTGGACGCCCTCAGTATGTCCATCGACAAAGGCTCCATCACGGTGTTCGTTGGGCCTTCGGGCTGCGGAAAGACTACATCCCTGCGCATGATCAACCGGATGGTGGAGCCCACCAGCGGGACCATCACTGTGGCGGGCAGGGACGTTTCACAGGTTCCTGCGCCTGAGCTCCGCCGCTCCATGGGCTACGTCATGCAGTCTTCCGGCCTCCTGCCGCACCGCTCCGTCCTGGACAACATCGCCACTGTCCCGCGCCTCAACGGTGTTTCCAAGGCGGATGCGCGGAAGCGCGCGGTGGAACTCCTGGACGTCGTCGGATTGGCTTCGGTCCTCGGCAAGCGGTATCCGTCGCAACTCTCAGGTGGTCAGCAGCAGCGCGTCGGGGTGGCCCGGGCGCTCGCTGCTGATCCGCCCGTCCTGCTGATGGACGAACCCTTCAGCGCGGTGGATCCGGTGGTCCGTGACGAACTGCAACAGGAACTCCTCCGCCTCCAGCGTGAACTGGCCAAGACCATTGTTTTCGTCACGCACGACATCGACGAAGCAACGGTTCTTGGCGATAAGGTTGCGGTCTTCGCCGTTGGAGGGAAACTGGCCCAGTATGCTGCGCCGGAAGAAATCCTGAGGGCACCGGCCAACGATTTCGTGGCCTCCTTCGTGGGGCGCGACCGCGGATTCAGGCACCTGGCTTTCACCGCAGCTGACGCAGTGACCCTGCACCCTGTCGCCATGGTCAGTCCTTCCGACGGTCATCATGCGGGCCGGGCATCGGGGGAGTGGGCCTTGGTGGTCGACGCCGACTCCCGCCCGTTGGGATGGTCCTCGCCGCGCGACGGTGCAGGTTTGATCCCGGGCGGATCGCTGTTCCGCAAGGGAGACACCCTGCGCCGCGCCCTGGACGCGGCGTTGTCGTCGCCGTCGGGTCTTGGCGTGGCAGTAGACGACGACGGCCGCGTGGCCGGAGTCTTGAAGGCGTCGGAAGTCCTGGCACTCATCGAAGAAGTCCGCCACCACAGGGAGGACGCCACCTGATGGAGTGGTTCCTCGACAACAGTGGCATGGTCCTGGGATTGGCGGGCCAGCACATGGTGCTCGCCATCATTCCCATGATCCTGGGCCTGCTGATTTCCATCCCGTTGGCCCAGCTGGCCAGGCGCAACAGCACGCTCAGGTCGATAGTGACCACCGCTACCTCTTTGCTGTACACCATTCCTTCGCTGGCACTTTTCATCATTCTCCCCACCATCCTTGGCACCAGGATCCTGGATCCGCTGAACGTCGTGGTGGCGCTGACCATTTATGCGGTGGCGCTGCTGGTCCGCGCGGCCATTGATGCGTTCGATTCCGTGGACGACGACCTCCGCAATGCTGCCGTTGCCATGGGGTTCAAGCCCTTGGCCCGTTTCTTCCAGGTTGACCTGCCCTTGTCCTTGCCGGTGTTGTTCGCAGGCTTGCGCGTGGTGTCGGTCAGCAACATCTCGTTGGTCAGCGTCGCCGCACTCCTTGGGGTGGGAAACCTCGGAGTTCTGTTCACTGACGGCCTGCAGCGTACCTTCATTACCGTTGTGGTGGTTGGAATCATCGCCATTCTTATCCTGGCTTTGCTGATGGACGCTGTCCTGGTGGTTCTTGAGCGGCTCCTGACTCCGTGGACCCGTGCCGCCGGCGGGAAGACTCCACGGCAGGACGGAACTGCGCTTCTCACCGAACCCAAGTCCGGGCCGGCCACTCCACACGCTGCCCTTCGCCCGGGCCCGGGGGCCTCTGCATGAACATCTTCGCCGAGACCATCGCCTGGCTGACGAGCCCCAAGAACTGGACCGGAAGCGGTGGCATCCCCACCCGCTTGATGGAACACCTGCAATACAGCGGACTCGTTCTCCTGATCGCCGCGGCCATCGCCGTACCCATTGGTCTTTACATCGGGCACACCGGCCGTGGCAGGGTGGTTGCGGTCGCCGTCGCCGGTGCGCTGCGTGCACTCCCGACCCTTGGTTTGCTGGTGCTGTTCGCCTTGCTCGCAGGCAGCGGCTTGATGCCGCCCGTCTGGGCTCTGGTCATTCTCACGGTGCCGCCATTGCTGGCCGGTACGTACGCCGGGATCTCCAGCGTCGATTCCACCGTGGTAGATGCTGCCCGCGCCATGGGCATGACCGAACTTCAGATCCTCTTCCGGGTGGAAGTCCCCAACGGACTGCAGGTGATGTTTGGTGGCATCCGCACCGCGGTCCTGCAAGTCATCGCCACCGTCTCGGTGGTGGCCTACCTGCCTCTGGGCGGACTGGGGCGCTACCTGTTTGACGGCCTCGTCCTGCAGGATTTCCCCCGGATGCTGGGTGGTTCCCTGCTCATTGCCGGGCTCGCCATCGCCGTAGACCTGATCCTGGCCGGGGTACAGCGGCTCGTCATCTCACCAGGCCTGACCCTCGACTCAAGCGGCCGCCAGAAGGCGTCCGACGATCCCACAGCCACAGCTCCCGCCGGGGCTGCCGTTCAAGGAGGTACACCATGAAGAACCCCGTCCCCATGACCCTTACACGCCGTGGTCTCGGCGGCCTCGCAGCCGGACTGGGTGTGGCCCTCGCGTTGAGCGCGTGTGGCGGAAGCCCCTTGGCCACGCCGTCCACCTCGGCACCCAGCGGATCCGCTGCCAGTGGCTCGCTGGTTGTCGGTTCGGCCGACTTCCCCGAGAGCCAGGTCATTGCCGAGATCTACGTTGGCGCGCTCAACGCCGCGGGTCTGACCGCCACCTCCAAGCCGAACATCGGTTCGCGCGAAATCTACTTCAAGGCAGTCCAGGACGGCTCCATCGACCTCGTCCCGGACTACTCCGGCAACCTCCTGTCCTACGTGGACACCGAAGCCAAGGAAGTTTCCGCGGAGGACGTCTACAAAGCGCTCCCGGGCAAGCTTCCGGATGGCCTCGCGGTTTTGGAACCGGCAAAGGCCGAGTCCAAGGACGCCATGGTGGTCACCAAAGCGACTGCGGAGAAGTACCAGTTGAAATCCATCGAGGACCTGGCCAAGGTCTGCAAGGACTTCACCATGGCAGCTCCGGCCACGTTTGAGACGCGCGCCTACGGCTTCCCGGGCCTGAAGGCCAACTACAACTGCGAGCTCAAAGGCCTCCAGCCCTTCAGCGACGGCGGCGGCAACCTGACCCTCCAGGCTCTGCTGGAGGACAAGGTGCAGGTAGCGGACATTTACACCACTACGCCGTCCATCGCAGATAACGACCTCGTGGTCCTGGAAGACCCGAAGAACAACTTCAAGGCCCAGCAGGTACTTCCGCTGGTCAAGGAGGCCAAGATGACGGACAAGGCCAAGGAAGCGCTCAACAACGTCTCCAAGATCCTGTCCACGGATGACCTCATCAACCTGAACCGTGCGGTCAGTGGAGACCAGAAGCAGGCACCCAAGGACGCAGCAGCCGCCTGGCTGAAGGACAAGGGGATCGTCAAGTAACGCCTGACCAGAGCTGCGTACGACGGCGGTGACGGCCCCACGCGGGACCGTCACCGCCGTCGTCGTTTCTGTGAGTTAAGTCTCAGCTGAAGTCCATCACCCGTGTGGCATATTTGAGGGATGGCGAAATTCAAGCAGTCCACCAAGCTTCATAATGTCCTTTACGACATCCGTGGACCGATTCTTCAGGCCGCCCAACAGATGGAGGCAGAGGGTCACAGGATCCTCAAACTGAATATCGGAAACCCGGCTCCCTTCGGTTTTGAAGCGCCCGACGCCATTTTGGTGGACATGATCCGCCACCTGCCCAACGCCCAGGGTTACAGCGATTCGCGCGGGATTTTCTCGGCCCGGACCGCTGTATCGCAGTACTACCAGACCCGTGGCATCCAGAACATCCACGTTGATGACATCTACCTGGGCAACGGCGTCAGCGAGCTCATCACCATGTCCCTCATGGCGCTCCTGGAAGACGGCGATGAGGTCTTGATTCCCACACCGGACTATCCGCTGTGGACTGCTTCCGTTGCTTTGGCCGGCGGGCGACCCGTGCATTACCTCTGCGACGAGGATTCCGGCTGGCAGCCCGATCTTGAGGACATGGAAGCCAAGATCACTCCGCGCACCAAGGGGATTGTGGTCATCAACCCCAACAATCCCACCGGCGCGGTGTACCCGGAAGAAACGCTCAAGAAAATCGTCGCTCTCGCCGAGAAACACGGCCTGGTGCTCTTTGCCGATGAGATCTACGAGAAAATCCTCTACGAGGACGCCGTCCACACCAACCTCGCCGGGCTCACCGGTGACGACGTCCTGTGCCTGACGTTCAGTGGCCTGTCCAAGGCCTACCGGGTCTGTGGATACCGCGCCGGTTGGATGGCTATCTCGGGGCCCAAGAAGGACGCCGCTGACTATCTCGAAGGCATCAACCTCCTGGCCAACATGCGTTTGTGTGCCAACGTTCCCGCGCAACATGCCATCCAAACAGCCCTCGGTGGATACCAGAGCATCAACGACCTCATCCTGCCCGGCGGCAGGCTCCTGGAACAGCGAAACAAGGCCTACGACCTGTTGAACGCCATTCCCGGTGTCAGCACCCAGCAGGCCAGGGGCGCACTGTACCTGTTCCCGAAACTGGACCCCGAGGTCTACCACATCCGGGACGACGAAAAGTTTGTCCTCGATTTGTTGAAGGAACAGAAAATCCTGGTTTCCCACGGCCGGGCTTTTAACTGGGTGCGCCCGGACCACTTCCGGATGGTCACCCTGCCCAACGTCAAAGACATTGAAGAGGCCATTGGCCGCATGGCGGACTTCCTGTCGAGGTACCCGGGCAACTAGCCTGAGGTCCATGGTCGTTCCATGAGGGCGCGGCCCTGCGGAAAGGCACACCCCATGGCTGTTGCAATTGAATTTGCCAAGAGTCCCGCTGAGGTATTGAGGGTCGGGCCCGGGTTCTCGCTGGCCGGCGTGGACCCGGACTCAACCCCCGGGTATCCCGGCGCGAAAGCTGACGGCAAGGCGTTGCTTGAAGCCCAGGACGCGCAGATGGCAGAACTGCAGGAGAAGCTCTTTGCCCAAGGCCGTTTTGGCAGCCCCAAGAGGCTCCTGCTGATCCTGCAGGCGATGGATACCGCCGGCAAGGGTGGCATTGTCAGCCATGTGGTGGGTGCCATGGACGTGCAAGGCGTTCAAGTGTCGGCGTTCAAGGCGCCCACGGACGAGGAAAAGTCGCACGACTTCCTGTGGCGGATCGAGAAACAATCTCCCGCAGCCGGAATGGTGGGGGTTTTTGACCGCTCACACTATGAGGACGTCCTGATCCATCGCGTGCATGGTTGGGCGGACGATTCGGAGTTGGAACGCCGTTACGCAGCCATTAACGACTTCGAAGCTCGCCTCGCAGACCAGGGCACCACCATCGTCAAAGTCATGCTCAATATCAGCAAGGACGAGCAGAAAGAACGGCTTGTCGCCCGCTTGGACGATCCCAGCAAACACTGGAAGTACAGCAGCGGCGACCTTGCTGAACGTGCGTTCTGGGACGACTATATGGACGCCTACGGTGTTGCTTTCGAGAAAACGTCAACAGATACAGCACCCTGGCACGTGGTTCCGGCGAACAAGAAGTGGTACGCGCGCATCGCAGTGCAACAGCTGCTGCTGGATGCCCTTGAAGGACTCCAGTTGGACTGGCCCAAGGCCGAGTTCGACGTCGCTGCGGAACGCGCTTTGGTGGTGGCTTCCTAGGAATCCGCACCCTGGGCTGCTCGATGCGGTCCTGCTTGGGCGTTACTGCGCGGCAGCACCGGCGTCGTTGCTTGCGTCCCGGGCGGTAGCCAGGCGTTTGCGGGCGCCCTCCAGCCAGTCCTCGCAGCGTTTGGCCAGTGCTTCGCCCCGTTCCCACAGGGCCAAGGATTCTTCCAGGCTGGCACCCCCTGCCTCCAAGCGGCTGACGACGCCCATGAGTTGCTCCCGGGCTTCCTCGTAGCTCAACGAGTCGAGGGATTCCGGTGAAGCTGCGGATGAGTTGTTCTCGGTCATGATGTCCTTTTGTGTTCGGTAATGATGATGGTGACCGGTTCATCAACGGTCCACTATGTGTCCTTGGCCCGTGGAAACTGCCCTGAAGCGACCTTCGGCTACTCGAATCGCCAGTGCGGTTCCGTCGGGGGCTTCCTCTGGACTGCTCACCACTGTGTGCCCGGCCTGGTCCTCACCAACAATCTGGACCACGGCGTAGCCGCGGTCCAGTGTTTTTTGCGGAGACAGGGCCCTGACCTGTGCGCGCAAGTGGTGGACCTGGTCCAGGGCCCGGACGACGGCCGTGTTGACTGCCGAATGGGAGCGCCGTTGCAGCCGGTGGATGTCATCGGCCCGGGCGTCCACCATGGAAGCCGGCGTCGCCAGGACCGGCCGTGACTTCAAGGCATGGAGGCGGTCCGTCTCCCGGTCCACCATCCTGCCGATGCTTCTGCGGAGGTGGTCCCTGGCCTGACGGACCATGGCCAGTTCCTCGGCTACGTCAGGAACTATCCGCTTGGCGGCATCGGTGGGCGTTGACGCGCGAAGGTCCGCCACGTCGTCAAGGATGGGTCGGTCGGCTTCGTGCCCGATCGCACTGACAACCGAAGTGGTGGCGGCAGATACTGCGCGGATGAGGTCCTCGTTGCTGAACGGGAGGAGGTCTTCCAACGCCCCACCGCCGCGTGCCATGACAATGACGTCTACCTGAGGGTCTGCGTCGAGCTTCTTCAATGCTGCGATGATCTGAGAGACAGCGGTGTTGCCTTGGACAGCGACTTCGTGGACGTCGAACTCAACCGCCGGCCAGCGCAATGCAGCATTACGCAGGACGTCTTTCTTGGCGTCCGAGTCCCGGCCGGTGATGAGGCCGATGCGGTGGGGGAGCAGCGGCAGCTTGCGTTTCCGGGAGTCAGCGAACAGGCCTTCGGCCGCGAGGGCTTGCCTCAGCCGTTCAATCCGCGCCAGCAGGTCACCGAGGCCCACCGGACGGATGTCCTTGACGGACATGTTCAGGCGCCCTGTTTTGACCCAGAAATCCGCCTTGACCAGGGCAACCACGCGGGATCCGCGTTCAAGGGGTATTTTTTGACGGTCCAACACCGTGGACCACACCGACGCCGGCAGGGAAATCTCGGCGTCAACATCACGCAGTGTCAGGAAGGCGTTGCCGCCCCGGCGGTTCAGCTCAATAACCTGGCCTTCGATCCACGCCGCCGGCGCACGCTCGATGTGGGCTTTCAGCTTGCGGGACAGCAGTTGGAGCGGCCAGGGGTTATCGGGGCTGGTTTCGGCCGCCGTCCCGGGCAGTGTTGATTCCGGAGTCGCTTCAGCGGACATGGGCGGTCCGTGCCTGTTCCAGTCTCCGTGATTGCTGCTGCATGATGTGTCCTCGCTCCGGGATGCGGCCTTGGTTGCCGGCCGCCTTCCAACTCTATCCATAGCTTCCATGCCGACCCTGACATTTTTCCTCTCATGTGGACAGACCTAGGATGGTGGCACAGCCCACGACCCCGAGGACGACGTTGCGTACTTTTGTTTCAGCACTGGGAGTGATCCTCGCCCTTCTGCTCACAGCCGTCGCTGTTCCTGCGGCGTGGGTGGACCAGAACATTGTCAAAGAAGAGGGATTCGTTCGGATCGCCGGCTCGCTGGGCAGCGATCCCGAATTCCAGAACCGTTTGGCTACGGCCGCAGTGGGCACCTTTGAGTCCTCCGTGGATCTGCCCGGCCCCATCCAATCCCTGGCGGCCGACGCGCTCCGGAACGCGGCAACGGGCATGCAGTCGTGGAGTGACTATCCGCAAGCCTGGGAGGAAACCGTACGTAACAGCCACAGGCTGAACTTTGGGACGGTCGCCCTGGCGGAAGAATCGGCGG
This sequence comes from Paenarthrobacter sp. OM7, assembly GCF_029873575.1. Lineage (NCBI taxonomy): Bacteria > Bacillati > Actinomycetota > Actinomycetes > Micrococcales > Micrococcaceae > Paenarthrobacter > Paenarthrobacter sp. OM7. The sequence goes on along the minus strand of NZ_CP123579.1, from coordinate 3,107,212 downwards.
CGTCCACAGCACTCGTGTTGGACATAGGGCCCCTTGTGCGGCTGATCCGTGATCATTTTGCCGAGGCTACGCGGATCAGGCTCGATGTCCCCGCGGAGAGCCTTGTCTCTCTGGGGGAGCCTTCGCACCGGCAACTCGTGGAACGCGTGGCAGCCTTCGCGCCGCTGTGGTGGATAGCCGCTGCCGGGGCGCTGGTGTCTGCCCTTCTGGCATTGGCGGCTGCACGACGACGGTCGCTGGCTTTGGTCTTCCTTGGGCTGGGGGGATTGGCGCTGGCAGCCCTCTGGACGGCGGGAGCAGACCTCGCTGGTGGAATGGTCGGAAGCCTTGCCAGCGCCAACGGCGTGGCAGAACTGTTCAAGAACGAGTTCCTCACCACGGCCCGCAATGGTTTTGGCCAGTGGGTATGGATCGCAGTGTTGGTGTCCGGGGCCGTCCTGGTGGTGGGCGTCATAGCGGGAGTGGTCTCAGGGCGACGAGGGTCACGTTCGGCCCGAAGTTAAAGGCCGGGCCGGTAGCATGGAGACATGACCAGCACAGCAGTTTCCATTCCTATGCCCACGGTGCCGCGCAGACGGCGATCTCCGGAAGAGGTACAGGCAGCGGCACCCGTCACGGGTCCCAAGAAGGTTCTGCTGGCGGCGCCGCGCGGCTATTGCGCCGGAGTGGACAGGGCAGTCATTGCTGTAGAAAAAGCCCTTGAGCACTATGGGCCTCCGGTCTACGTCCGCAAACAGATCGTGCACAACGTCCATGTGGTCAGCTCCCTTGAGGAACAGGGAGCCATCTTCGTCGAGGAAACAGATGAGGTCCCCGAGGGCGCCTTGGTCATTTTCTCCGCGCACGGTGTATCTCCGGCTGTGGTCCAGTCTGCTGAAGACCGCGGTCTCCGTACCATCGACGCCACCTGCCCGCTGGTCACTAAAGTTCACAAGGAGGCTGTGCGCTTCGCCAAGGATGACTACGACATCCTCCTGATCGGCCACGAAGGCCACGAGGAAGTCGAAGGAACAGCCGGTGAGGCACCGGATCACATCCAGATCATCAACGGCCCGCACGAGGTGGACAAGGTCACCGTGCGCGACCCCGAGAAGACCATCTGGCTCTCCCAAACGACGCTGAGCGTGGACGAAACCATGGAGACGGTCCGTCTCCTCAAGGACCGGTTCCCGACCCTCCAGGACCCGCCCAGCGACGATATTTGCTATGCCACCACCAACCGCCAGGTGGCCATCAAGAAGATTGCTCCCCAAGCTGACCTCGTGATCGTGGTGGGTTCAGCCAACTCGTCCAACTCCGTGCGCCTGGTTGAGGTTGCCTTGGAGTACGGCGCCAAGAGCTCATACCGCGTGGACTTCGCCAACGAAGTGGACGAAGCCTGGTTCGAGGGCGTCGCCACGGTCGGTGTGACCTCGGGTGCCTCTGTCCCTGAAGTACTCGTCAAGGATGTCCTGCGGCTGCTGGCTGACTACGGCTACGGCGAAGTGCAGGAAATCGTGACGGCAGAGGAAGATCTCCTCTTCTCACTTCCCAAGGAGCTGAGGGCCACGTTGAAGAAAGCCGGCGATGTGACGCGTGCGCTCGGCGGCCGCGGGAACCGGGCAACGTCCTAACGCCCCTCGCTCCACACTACGAACTCAAAGAAACCGGCCCGCAGCCATCGGCTTCCACAGAGGAAGCGGTGCTGCGGGCCGGTTTCGCTATGCCGCGGACTCTTCGTCCTCCTCAGCCAGAAGCTCAGGAGCTGCCAAAGCGCGGGGGACAACCTCAACGGACATCGGCGCCGCAAGGCCGGCATCGTCCATGGTGTTGAGCTTGCGCGCGGTCGGCAGGACCCGGGCTTCCAACGTGCCCACCATCGCGTTGTAGCGGTCCACGGACGTCTTCAGGGAACTGCCCAGCTTGCCGACATTTTCACCCAAAGTACCCATGCGCTCGTACAGCTGCTTGGCGAGCTCGAACAGTTCGTGGGCGCTGTCCGTGAGCACATCCTGACGCCACGTGAAGGCCACCGACTTGAGGACCGCCAGCAGGGTCCCGGGCGAGGCCAGCACGACGTTCCTTGACAGGGCATATTCAAGAAGGCCCGGGTCAGCTTCCAGGGCAGATGCCAGGATGGACTCAGCCGGGAGGAAACAGATCACCAGTTCGGGGGAGTTCCCCGGAATGTCCCAGTACTTCTTGCCCGCCAAGGCATCTATGTGGGACTTCAGCGCTTTGGCGTGCTGGGACAGCAAGGTCTTTGAATCATGGTTGCTGGCAGGTGCCACCGATTCCCCAAAGGAACCGTCTCCGTGCAATTGTTCCTGGGCGGAGAGGTAGGAGGCGAGCGGGACCTTGGCGTCCACCACCAATTGTTTGCCACCTGGCAATTGGACTACGAGGTCCGGGCGAAGTGTGTTCTCGGTCCGGCCTGAATGCACCTGCTCATGGAAGTCCACGTGCCTCAGCATCCCGGACGCCTCCACCACCCTGCGGAGCTGCACTTCACCCCATTGGCCGCGGGCGCTGTTGGAGCGCAGGGCCGAGGCCAGGGCGTGTGTGGACCGCAGGAGCTGCTCGTCGGACAACCGGGCATCCTGCAGTTGCTGGGCAAGCTGGCCGTATTGCTCTACCCGGTCACGCTCCAGAAGCGATACCTGCTGCTGTACCGCGGTGAGTTTCTCAGCCACAGGAGCGAGCGCGCGCAGGACACTGCCATCTCCGTTCCTCGAAGCCGTCAACTCCCGGTTCTGTGTGAACAAAAGGCGCCGTTCGGCGTCGGCCGCTGCCAGCTGCGCGGTCACCTCCGAGAGGCGCGCCGAAACGGCGTCGAAGTCTTCTTCCAAGCCGGCGCCCCGGCGTCGAAAGACGACGTAGCCTGCCGCCAGGCCCACGGCGGCGCCGATCAACAGCATGAGCAGGGCCAAAACCAATCCAAATCCATCCATGAGGCAACCCTGTCACAGGGGTACGACAGTTTTAGTGAAGGGACCGCGCGGGGCGGCTGACACAGGGACGAACAAGCACTGGCAAGGTTCCAGCGGGTAGAATCAATGCTCGTGGCTCTTACTATTGGCATCGTCGGACTGCCCAACGTCGGCAAATCAACCCTTTTCAACGCACTGACCCGTAATCAGGTGCTCGCAGCGAACTATCCGTTCGCGACGATCGAGCCCAACGTCGGTGTGGTCAACCTGCCGGATCCGCGTCTGGCGAAGCTGGCCGAGATCTTCGGTTCGCAGAAACTGCTGCCAGCACCCGTGTCCTTCGTGGATATCGCCGGTATCGTGAAGGGCGCCTCGGAGGGCGAAGGACTTGGCAACAAGTTCCTCGCCAATATCCGCGAGGCAGAGGCCATCGCCCAGGTAGTCCGCGTGTTCGATGACCCTGATGTCATCCACGTCGACGGCAAAGTTGATCCGCGCTCAGACATGGAGACCATCAACACCGAGCTGATCCTGGCCGACCTTCAGACCATCGAAAACGCCATCCCGCGTATCGAAAAAGAAGTCAAGATCAAGAAGCGCGAAGCTGCCGAGCTGGCGGCCATCAAAGCGGCCCAGGCAGTGCTGGAACGCGGCGACACCATCTTCTCCTCGATCAAGAGCGACAAGCTGGAGATGGGGCACCTCAAGGAGCTCGGACTTCTCACCGCCAAGCCTTTCATCTATGTCTTCAACGCGGATGAGGGCATCCTTGGCGACCCGGCAAAGCAAGAAGAACTGCGGGCGATGGTTGCCCCCGCAGATGCAGTCTTCCTGGACGCAAAGCTTGAGTCCGACCTCGTGGAACTCGACGAGGAAGAAGCCCGCGAGATGCTGGAAATGAACGGCCAGAGCGAGTCCGGCCTCGACCAGTTGGCCCGCGTTGGTTTCCACACCCTTGGCCTGCAGACATACCTGACGGCCGGCCCCAAGGAAACCCGTGCGTGGACCATCCGCCAGGGTGACACCGCTCCCCAGGCCGCAGGTGTGATCCACTCCGACTTCCAGCGTGGCTTCATCAAGGCCGAGGTTGTCTCCTTCGACGACCTCATCGACGCCGGTTCCATGGCGGAGGCAAAGTCCCGCGGCAAGGTACGGATCGAAGGCAAAGAATACGTGATGGCCGACGGCGACGTGGTGGAGTTCCGCTTCAACGTCTAAGTCGTTGCGCACGCCGCAGAATTTTGGAAGGGCCCTGGTTCGACAGAACCGGGGTCCTTTTTTTGCGTAAAAATCGTCCTGTCCTGCTGTCAGACAGCGAATGCTACCACCGAGTAGTGTTTGACTTGAAATTCCCGCCAATTTAGGCATGTGTAGGTTGCGGAACGGTTACAGTTTGGCCAGCATGTCCCAACATCCGGACGCAATGTGGGTAGGCTTACACACACATGTAGGCAACGTCACAGTAGGAAACTGTGCCTGTGCCTGGGGGAAATCACGAATTTCTCCTGCTCAACTCCACGACTCATAGGAGGCGGAATGCGTTTCTCGCGCACTTCCAAAGCTCTAGGCGTAGCGGCGATCATCGCCCTCGCAGTGACCGGTTGCGGCGGCGGTGGCGGCACCAGCACAAACAGCTCTGCCGCAGCTGACCCGAACAAGGTCATTTCCGCATACAGCAACGAACCGCAGAACCCGCTGCTTCCGGCCAACACCAACGAGGTGTACGGTGGCCGCGTCGTCGAGCTGCTGTTCGAAGGCCTTCGCGCCTACGACTCGGACGGCAAGCCCGTCAACGCTCTGGCGGAGTCGATTGAGACAACCGACTCGCAGAACTGGACCATCAAGGTCAAGTCCGGCGCCAAGTTCACCAACGGTGAAGCCATCACGGCCAAGACGTTCGTTGATTCCTGGAACTTCGCCGCGCTGAGCACCAACCTCCAGAACAATGGCTTCTTCTTCGAGTCCATCGAGGGCTACGCCGACGTCAGTGCAGTCACCGAGACCACCGGCGCCGATGGCAAGAAGACCTCCACGCCGGCACCGACGGCCCAGACCATGTCCGGCCTGGCTGCCACTGACGACCAGACCATCACGGTCAAGCTCGGCCAGCCTGAGGCTGACTGGTCGCTGCGCCTCGGTTACTCCGCCTTCTACCCGCTGCCTTCCGAGGCTCTGAAGGACCCGAAGAAGTTCGGCGAGAACCCCATCGGCAACGGCCCGTACAAGTTCGAGAAGGAAGGTGCCTGGGTACACGACCAGTCCATCTCCCTGGTCAAGAACCCTGACTACACCGGCCCGCGTGCTGCCAAGAACGGTGGCGTTACCTTCAAGTTCTACACCGATCCGGGCCCCGCATACACGGATCTCCAGGCCGATAACCTCGACATCACGGACGTTGTTCCGTCGAACGCGTTGAAGACCTACACCACGGACTTCCCGGACCGTAACTCCACGCGCCCGAACGCCAACAACGCCACCCTGAACATCCCGGGCTACAACCCGAACTTCCAGGGTGAAGCCGGTCTCCTGCGTCGCCAGGCACTGTCCCACGCCATCAACCGTGAAGAGATCACCAAGGTCATCTTCAACGGCACGCGTACCCCGGCCACCGAGTTCACGGCTCCCGTGCTCGACGGCTACAACGACGCCATTCCCGGCAGCGACGTCCTGAAGTTCGACGCGCAGAAGGCCAAGGATCTCTGGGCTGAGGCCGAGAAGATCAAGCCGTACGACGGTTCCAAGCCGCTCCTGATCGCCTCCAACACTGACGGTGGCAACAAGGAATGGATCGACGCCGTTGCCAACGGTTTCAAGAACAACCTCGGCATCGAGGCTGAAATCCAGCCGTTCGCTAAGTTCGCTGAAGTTCTGGACCTCCGCAAGTCGCAGTCCCTCCCGGGCCTGACCCGCGCTGGCTGGCAGGGTGACTACCCGTCGCTCTACAACTTCCTCGGACCGGTATGGGCAACCAACGCCTCGTCCAACTACGAGAAGTACTCGAACGCTGAGTTCGACAAGCTCCTCAAGGAAGGCCTGGCTGCCAAGACGCCTGAAGATGCCAACAAGAAGTTCAACGAGGCACAGGAGATCCTGTTCAAGGAACTCCCGGGCTTGCCCCTGTGGTACCGGGCGACCCCGATCGTATGGAGCAACAACGTTGTGTCAGCTGAAACCGGCTGGAATGGCGGCGTCCGCTACTTCGACATCGAGGCCAAGTAGTCTCCAGGATCTGAACTTGCCTTAGGGCAAAGGGGGTCCGGCCAACGTGCCGGGCCCCCCTTGCTTGCTTGGCAGGAAGGCACACATGACACACCAATGCCCCACCACCGGAGAGGGGTGACCCATGGTTCGCTTCATTTTCCGTAGACTCCTCCAGGTCATCCCGGTATTCCTGGGGACCACACTCCTCGTCTACTACATGGTCTTCGCACTACCCGGCGACCCGATTGCCGCCCTCTTCGGAGATCGTCAGCCGCCGCAGAGCGTCATCGACGCCCTGCGGGCCCAGTACAACCTGGACCAGCCGTTCTGGGTTCAGTACGGGCTCTTCATCAAAAACTTGTTTACTTTCAACCTCGGCGTTGACTTCACCCAGCAGCCCATCGCTGACTCCCTTGCCAGGGCGTTCCCTGTGACGGCAATGCTCGCCATCGAAGCCCTCATTATCCAGGCCGTGTTCGGCATCGCCTTCGGTGTTTTCGCCGGGCTGAAGAAGGGCAAGCTCTTCGACTCCACCGTTCTGGTCGTTTCGCTCCTGGTGATCGCAGTTCCCACCTTCGTTTTGGGCTTCGTCTTCCAGCTGGTGTTTGGTGTCCAGCTTGGCTGGGCCAAACCTACTGTGGGCGCCAACGCCGACTGGGGCAACCTGATTCTTCCGGCAATTGTGCTGGGGCTCGTCTCCTTCGCCTATGTCCTCCGGCTGACCCGCGCTTCTGTCAGCGAGAACATGAACGCGGACTATGTCCGCACAGCGACAGCCAAGGGCTTGTCCCGGCCCCGCGTCGTCATGGCCCACATCCTCAGGAACTCGTTGATCCCGGTGGTCACCTACCTGGGTGCCAACCTTGGCGGGCTCATGGGCGGCGCCATCGTTACCGAAGGTATCTTCAACGTCCCCGGAGTGGGTAACAAACTCTTCCAGGCCATCCAGCGCAGCGAAGGCCCCACCATCGTTGCCATTGTGAGTGTCCTGGTCCTGGTTTTTGTTATCACCAACCTCTTGGTTGACCTCCTGTACGCCTGGCTTGACCCGAGGATCCGCTATGACCAGTAATAATGAACACTTTGTGGCTCCCGTCGAGGAGACACCGCTTCTGGCCACTGACGCTGTCAAGACAGATCAGGCGCCCCTGAGCCTTTGGGCAGATGCGTGGCGCAAGCTTCGCCGTCGCCCCATGTTCATCGTCTCCTCGCTGCTGATCCTGCTCCTTGTGATCGTTGCCGTGTTCCCGGGGCTGTTCACCAGCGTCGAACCCAACAATGACTGCCAGTTGGCCAACTCCGAGGGCGCACCCACTGCCGGCCACCCTCTGGGCTTCACCCTGCAGGGTTGCGACGTCTATTCCCGCGTGATCCACGGTACGCAGGCTTCCCTGTCTGTGGGTGTCCTGTCCGTGCTTGCCGTTGTCATCATCGGCGTCACCCTCGGTGCGCTGGCCGGTTACTACGGTGGCTGGCTGGACTCCGTCCTTGCACGACTCGGCGATATCTTCTTCGCGTTGCCGATCATCCTGGGCGCCCTGGTCATTACGCAGCTGCCGTTGTTCCGTGAGAACAGGAGCGTCTGGACAGTGGTCCTGACAATATCCCTGCTTGCCTGGCCACAAATGGCGCGTATCACCAGAGGTGCCGTCATTGAGGTCCGTAACGCGGACTTCGTTACGGCGGCCCGGTCACTGGGCGTGTCCAAATTCGGCGCCTTGGTGAAGCACGCCCTCCCGAATGCCTTGGCGCCCGTAATTGTGCTGGCCACGTTGGAATTGGGCGTTTTCATCGTCTTGGAAGCCACGTTGTCCTTCCTTGGTGTCGGGTTGCCCGGGAGCGTGATGTCGTGGGGTAACGACATTTCCGCGGCCAACGCATCCATCCGCACCAACCCGGGAATCCTGCTCTACCCGGCAGCCGCCCTGTCCATCACCGTCCTGAGCTTCATCATGCTTGGCGACGCCGTCCGCGATGCTCTTGATCCCAAGAGCCGTCAGCGCTAAGGAGGCGAACATGACTTCTGCGAACATCAGAATTGATGAAGCCACGGCACCAGTACGGCCCATCCTGGAGATCAAGGACCTGGCCATCACCTTCAAGACCGGTTCCGGTGAGGTCAAGGCGGTAAAGAACGCCCACTTGACCATCATGCCGGGCGAAACGGTCGCCATCGTGGGGGAGTCGGGCTCCGGAAAGTCGACGACGGCGCTGGCCGCCATCGGCCTCTTGCCCAACAACGGCCGAGTCTCCGCAGGCCAGATCCTGCTCGACGGCGAAGACATCGCCCACGCGTCGGAAAAGCGCATGATCGAGCTCCGCGGCAGCCATATCGGCATGGTTCCCCAGGACCCCATGTCCAACCTGAACCCGGTCTGGAAGATCGGTTACCAGGTTCGGGAAACCCTGAAGGCCAACGGTCGCCCGGACGGTCCTGAGGACGTTGCCCGCGTCCTTGCGGAAGCCGGACTCCCCGACGCTGCACGGCGTGCCAAGCAATATCCGCATGAGTTCTCCGGCGGCATGCGCCAGCGCGCGCTGATCGCCATCGGCCTGAGCTGCCAACCCAAGCTCCTCATTGCCGATGAACCGACGTCGGCCTTGGATGTCACGGTGCAACGCAGGATCCTGGACCACTTGGACACCATGACCACTGAACTCGGCACCTCGGTGTTGCTGATCACGCACGACCTCGGCCTTGCCGCCGAACGTGCTGACAAAGTGATCGTCATGTACCAGGGCAACGTGGTGGAGGCCGGTCCCTCGCTGGAACTGCTCCGCAACCCCCAGCACCCCTACACCCGTCGCCTGGTCGAATCGGCGCCGTCCCTGGCATCGCGTCGTATCCAGGTGGCCAAGGAGCAGGGTGTGGAAGCCGGCGATCTTTTGGCGCCCGTAGCTGCCGCACAAAGCCGGGTCCAGGACGAGGTCCTCCAGATCAAGAACCTGCGCAAGATCTACAAACTCCGTCAGGGACTAGGGCAGACGTCCGATTTCGCTGCTGTTGACGATGTCAGCTTCAGCGTCAAGCGTGGGACCACGACGGCGATCGTGGGCGAGTCCGGCTCGGGCAAGTCCACTGTTGCCAAGATGGTTCTCCAGCTTGAGAAGCCCACTGAGGGCCAGATCATCTTCGACGGCGTGGATACTGCGGGGTTGAAAGGCAAGGAGCTCTTCAAGTTCCGTCGCCGCGTGCAGCCCATCTTCCAGGATCCGTACGGATCCCTGGACCCCATGTACAACATCTTCAGGACCATCGAAGAGCCGCTGCGAGTGCACAAGATCGGGAATGCAGCCAGCCGCGAGAAGAAGGTCCGCGAGTTGTTGGACCAGGTGGCTTTGCCCCAGTCCATGATGCAGAGGTACCCTAACGAGCTCTCAGGCGGCCAACGGCAGCGTATCGCCATTGCGCGTGCTCTGGCGTTGGATCCAGAAGTCATCATTTGTGACGAAGCGGTGTCAGCCCTTGACGTCCTGGTGCAGGCACAGGTCCTGAACCTGCTGGCAGATCTCCAGGACAACCTTGGCTTGACCTACCTGTTCATTACCCACGACCTCGCCGTTGTACGCCAGATTGCAGACCACGTCTGCGTCATGGAAAAGGGCAAGCTGGTGGAGACGGGCAGTACTGACGACGTCTTCGACAACCCCCGTGAGGCGTACACCCAGGCACTCCTGGACGCCATCCCTGGTGGGTCGCTCCTGCTGCCGCCCGCGGTGGCCTGACCGGCGTCGAACGTTTGATCGCTGGATAGCAGAAGAGCCGGTGGTTCCCGAAAGGAAACTACCGGCTCTCGCTGTTTAACGTGCCCGCTACGGAACCGCTACGGAACCCCGGCGATGCTGTCCGGGCGGGCCGTTAGGCCCAGGGCTGTGAGTTCGCGGGCCAGGACGTCGCCCAGCTTGACGTGCCCGGACGGCTTGAGATGCACGCCGTCCTGGAGATCGCCAACAGCGTTGAAACGGGTGAGCCAGTCGCCAGTGCTGACGAAGGGAACACCGTGCTTCGCGGCAACCCGTCCCAGCAGGGCGTCCACTTCGGTACGGCGGCCGCCTCCGTGGTCAGCGCCGCGTGCCAAGGTTCCGATCATGGCCACGGTGGCCCCGGGGTAGCGCTTCTTCAGGGCCGCGAGCAGACGCTCGGCATTGCTGGTGATCTGCGCATCCGTAGCCTTCTGCGAGGCATCGTTGCCGCCGCCTTGCACCACAATCAGGGGCGGATCTCCGTAGGGGAGTATCCAGTCTCCACGCTGCAACGCATCGATGTAGTTGCCTGTCTTGCCGTTGGCGGCCACGAAGCCGGTGCCACCCATGCCCACCACGTGCAACTTGTATCCCAGGGCAGCGATGCCCTGCTGGGGCCAGGAGTCTTTGGGCATGGCCTGGGAATCACCGATCAGGACAGCCGTGTGGCGTACATCGGCCAGCACCAGCTCATTGCGGTTGTTCGCCGGGTTCTTGAAGAGGGAGCCAACCGGCAGGTCCAGGGCGCTGGGAGTCGGGGCCGTCCTCAGCGGCGGAGCTGCAGCCGTTTGGGCGGGCCCGGGCGCGGCGGAGCGCGTGGGGGTGGAAACAGGGGTAGCTGGGCTGGGTCCGCAGCCTACTGCCAGAACGCCGACGGCGATCAATGGTGCGAGCAAGCGGAACGCGGCCGAAGATTGTCGCATCGATGGTTCTCCGTGTGGCACTGGTTCTGCAGCAATCATGGGGCACGGAGCCAGGAAAATCCAGCATCTGGAGTAGCGGTTGTTAAAGCGTGACACGATGTGAGCCGGGCCACATTCAGGCGGCGAATGGCTTGCTTTTTAGGCTGGGAAATGCAACTGCGTTTAGACTGGATGCAGGTGCCCTGTGTCCCGGGGTCTTTTCGCTGTGTGTTCCGATCAAGTCGATCAGGTATGCGCGCGGATACAAACAGCTGACTTCACCACTGAAACGAGTCATTAACGCATGTCTGAAACCATCACCAACACTGCGTCGCGGAGCGATCTGCGCAACGTCGCGATCGTCGCACACGTTGACCACGGCAAGACCACGCTGGTCGACGCCATGCTCAAGCAGACCAACTCCTTCGCTTCCCATGGTGAGGTTGAGGACCGTGTCATGGACTCCGGTGACCTGGAGCGCGAAAAGGGCATCACCATCCTCGCGAAGAACACCACGGTTGCCTACAACGGCCCGTCGTCCAACGGCGAGACCATCACCATCAACGTCATCGACACCCCCGGCCACGCCGACTTCGGTGGCGAGGTAGAACGCGGTCTGTCCATGGTTGACGGTGTCGTCCTTCTGGTCGACTCCTCCGAAGGCCCGCTGCCCCAGACCCGCTTCGTGCTCCGCAAGGCCCTTGCTGCGCACCTGCCGGTCATCCTCCTGGTTAACAAGACCGACCGTCCCGACGCCCGCATCGACGAAGTTGTCCATGAGTCCATGGACCTGCTCCTGGGCCTCGCTTCGGACCTCGCCGACGAAGTTCCGGACCTGGACCTGGACAAGGTCCTCGAAGTTCCCGTCGTCTACGCCGCCGCCAAGGTTGGCCGTGCGTCACTGGACCAGCCGGCCAACGGCTCGGCCCCGGAGAACGAGGACCTCGAGCCTCTCTTCAAGACCATCATTGAGCACATCCCGGCTCCGACCTACAACCCGGACGGCGTGCTGCAGGCACACGTGACCAACCTGGACGCTTCGCCGTTCCTTGGCCGCCTCGCCCTGCTCCGCATCTACAACGGAACCCTCCGCAAAGGCCAGACCGTTGCCTGGGCCCGCGCCAACGGTGAGCTCAAGAACGTCAAGATCACCGAACTGCTCGCCACCAAGGCCCTCACCCGTGTTCCTGCCGAATCCGCAGGCCCGGGCGAAATCGTCGCAGTGGCCGGTATCGAGGAAATCACCATTGGTGAAACCCTCACCGATGCCGAGAACCCTCAGCCGCTGCCGCTGATCACTGTGGATGATCCCGCGATCTCCATGACGATCGGTATCAACACCTCGCCGCTGGCCGGCAAGGTCAAGGGCGCCAAGGTCACGGCCCGCCAGGTGAAGGATCGCCTGGACAAGGAACTGATCGGTAACGTCTCCATCAAGGTCCTCCCCACCGAGCGTCCCGACGCCTGGGAAGTCCAGGGCCGTGGCGAGCTCGCGCTGGCCATCCTGGTTGAGCAGATGCGTCGCGAAGGCTTTGAGCTGACCGTGGGCAAGCCGCAGGTTGTCACCAAGACCATCGACGGCAAGCTGCACGAGCCGATGGAACATATGACCATCGATGTGCCCGAGGAATACCTTGGTGCCGTCACCCAGCTCATGGCTGCCCGCAAGGGCCGCATGACCAACATGGCCAACCACGGCACCGGCTGGTGCCGCATGGAGTTCATCGTCCCTGCGCGTGGCCTGATTGGTTTCCGTACCCGGTTCCTGACGGACACCCGTGGCGCCGGTATCGCTGCCTCCATCTCCGAAGGCTACGAGCCGTGGGCCGGACCGATCGAATACCGTACCAACGGTTCGATGATCGCCGACCGCGCCGGCGTTGTGACCCCCTTTGCCATGATCAACCTGCAGGAGCGCGGTTCCTTCTTCGTGAAGCCCACCTCCGAGGTTTACGAAGGCATGATTGTTGGCGAGAACTCCCGCGCTGATGACATGGACGTCAACATCACCAAGGAAAAGAAGCTCACCAACATGCGTGCCGCTTCGTCCGACACCTTCGAAAACCTGACGCCGCCGCGCGATCTCACCCTGGAAGAGTCTCTCGAATTCGCCCGCGAAGACGAGTGCGTCGAGGTAACCCCGGATGCCATCCGTATCCGCAAGGTCATCCTGGACTCCAACGAGCGCGCCAAGGCCAACCGCGCCCGCGCCAAGTCCTAGCCTGCACTGACTGAAACAGTCAGGAACAGCTGAATGAAGAGAGGAGCCGCCGGTACGGTTCGTGGCATTGCTGCGGCCGTGCTGGCGGCTCTTTTCGTTGCTGCAGCAGGGACGGCCCTGCACCGTCAAGCAGGGCCGGTGGCCGGCGTCGAGGTTCCGTGGGGCGTTGTGGCGGCACTGTTGCTGTTGGCCTCAGTGCAGCTGTGGCTTGCAGCGTGGTCTCGCTCGATCATCCCGACGGCGGTAGCGGGCGTGGTGACCTATGCCGCCGTCGGCGTCTTCTCATCAGCCGGAGCCGCCAAGCAGTTGGTCCTGGGCGACGCGGCCGGCAACGTGTGGGTCTTCGGCATCGCTGCAGTCACCCTGGTCATGCTGGTGGCAGCGAGCCGCCTGCGCGCCGGACGGCCTGCCGCCGCGGCGGTGGCGGTGGAACCTCTTTCGCCGCGATGACCATCGCCAAGGGAATTTCTACGTCGGACGTGCGGGTCCGTACAGTGCAACTGTTGTCGCTGGTGTCCAGGAGGTAGCCGAGAGCGTCTGTCAGGCCGTCGTCAATCCTGTAGCGGACCACCACCCGGATGCCTGGCTCTGCGGTGAGTAGGAATTCTCTGGGCGGCAAATGCGGGGGAGTCACCGTTTCATACTAAGACGCGGGCTAGGTTGGCGTCATTGCACTGTTGGATAATAGGCTCGGAAGTTGAGTGCCCGGCATGATGCCGGCCGTATTACCCCGGCCATCGCCGGGACAAACCGTGGAGAGGTCTGGGACGTGACGTACGTAATCGCGCAGCCGTGTGTGGATGTCAAGGACAAGGCATGTATTGAAGAGTGCCCTGTCGACTGCATTTACGAAGGTGAGCGTTCCCTCTATATCCACCCCGATGAATGTGTCGACTGTGGCGCCTGTGAACCTGTGTGCCCGGTTGAGGCCATTTACTACGAGGATGACACCCCGGAGGAATGGGCCGACTACTACAAGGCCAACGTTGAATTCTTCGATGACCTCGGTTCCCCGGGTGGAGCGGCCAAGATCGGCAACACGGGTAAGGATCACCCGTTCATCTCCGCACTGCCCCCGCAGAACCAAGACCACTAAGGGCGGTAGTTTCTTTGATTTCCGCGGCACCGGCTTTCGGCCTGAACCTGCCTGACTACCCCTGGGAGGCCATGGCACCGTATGTTGCCACGGCGGCGAAGCATCCCGGTGGCGCAGTGAATCTTTCCATCGGAACGCCGGTGGATCCGACTCCAGGACTGATCCGCGACGCCCTGTCGGCCGCGGCGGATGCCCACGGCTATCCCACGGTTCATGGAACCGAGGCCCTGCGGCAGGCTGTGGTGGATTGGTTCGCCAGCCGACGCGGCGTGCCCGGCCTGGACCCCAGGGACGTCATGCCTACGGTGGGTTCCAAGGAGCTTGTCGCTTGGTTGCCCTTCTTGCTTGGCCTCAGCGCCGGGGACGTCGTGGTGCGGCCTACCGTTGCCTACCCGACGTATGACATCGGCGCCTCATTGGCAGGGGCCACAGCTGTTGCTGCTGATGACCTGGACGAACTTGATCCGGCCACCCGCGCCAAAGTCCGGTTGATCTGGATCAACTCGCCGGGTAATCCCACAGGCAGCGTTCGCGATGTCGAGTCGCTCCGCAGGATCGTAGGCCAGGCCCGCGAGCTCGGCGCCGTGGTGGCCTCGGACGAATGTTATGCCGAGCTGGGCTGGGGCGAATGGGATGCCCAACGCGGGGGAGAAGCTGTCCCCAGCATCCTGGATCCCCGCGTTACCGGCGGTTCCACCGACGGACTGCTGTGCGTGTACTCGTTGAGCAAACAGTCCAACCTGGCCGGCTACCGTGCCGCATTCGTGGCCGGAGACTCCGCCATCATGGCCAATCTGGTCAACAGCCGGAAGCATGCGGGCATGATCGTGCCCTACCCTGTGCAGGAAGCGATGCGCGTTGCTTTGGGTGATGCCGGCCACGTGTTGACACAGAAGGACCTCTACCGCGGCCGGCGCGAAAAGATGGTTCCGGCGCTGGAGAAGTTCGGACTGCAGATCCACCAATCCAAGGCCGGGCTGTACCTTTGGTCCACGGCAGGCGAAGCCACCTGGGACACGGTGGCACGTTTCGCCGACCTCGGAATTGTGGTGGGTCCCGGGGTCTTCTACGGGGATGCCGGCAATGGTTTCATCCGCGTAGCCCTCACCGGCAGCGACGAACGCATCGACGCTGCAGTTGAGCGGCTTGCCACAGCCTCATAACAATGCTGTGACTTGCACCACTAACAGCGTCATTCCGCCAGTAACCGGACGGTACGGATTAGTTCCGGGAGGTTACTGGCGGTAGCTTTTTAACTGACTATCAATGGTGGCCTTCTCTAAGAAAGCACTTCGGCCGTTGGAGCCCTGCAACAGTAGGGCCGAAGGCGGCGGCACCAGAAGTTGGTTGGACAAGCGTTCGATAGAGGCCCAAAGGCCTCATGAAGGGGACTCCATGACTGAGACCACCAGCGCAACACTGCGCCATGCCGGCGGCGAACTCGAACTGCCGCGCATCCAGGTTGTAGAAGGAAACGAAGGCTACGACGTTTCCAAGCTGCTGAAGCAGACGGGCGCCGTTGCCTATGACCCCGGCTTCATGAACACAGCGGCCACCACCTCGGCCATTACCTACATCGACGGCGACGCAGGCATCCTGCGCTACCGCGGTTACCCGATTGAGCAGCTCGCGCAGCACTCGAGCTTCCTCGAAGTTTCCTACCTGCTGATCTACGGCAACCTTCCCACCCCCACGGAGTTGGAAGAATTCGATCAGAAGATCCGGCGCCACACGCTCCTGCACGAAGAGCTCAAGGGCTTCTTCGGTGGGTTCCCGCGCGACGCCCACCCCATGCCGGTGCTCTCCTCTGCTGTTTCGGCGCTGTCCACGTTCTACCAGGACTCGCTGGATCCGTTCAACGCGGAGCACGTGGAAGTTTCCACCATCCGCCTCATGGCCAAGCTGCCTGTCATCGCCGCTTACGCCCACAAGAAGTCCATCGGCCAGCCGATGCTCTACCCGGACAACTCCATGAACCTGGTGGAGAACTTCCTTCGACTGAGCTTCGGCCTTCCCGCCGAGCAGTACGAAATGGATCCGGTAGTGGTCAAGGCACTGGACCTCCTGCTCATCCTGCACGCGGATCACGAACAGAACTGTTCCACGTCCACCGTTCGCCTGGTGGGTTCGTCCAACGCGAACCTCTTCGCTTCGGTGTCCGCAGGCATCAACGCCCTCTTCGGCCCTGCCCACGGTGGCGCCAACGAGGCCGTGCTGAAGATGCTCCGCCAGATCCAGGCCGACGGCATCAAGCCCGAGGACTACATGGAGAAGGTCAAGAACAAGGAAGACGGCGTCCGCCTCATGGGCTTCGGACACCGTGTCTACAAGAACTACGATCCCCGCGCCAAGATCATCAAGGCAACGGCCCACGAAGTTCTCGGCAAGCTCGGCGGCAACGACGAACTGCTGGACATCGCCATGCGCCTCGAAGAGAAGGCCCTGGCTGATGACTACTTCATCCAGCGCAAGCTCTACCCGAACGTCGACTTCTACACCGGCCTCATCTACAAGGCCATGGGTTTCCCGGAGAAGATGTTCACCGTTCTGTTCGCCATCGGACGCCTCCCGGGCTGGATTGCCCAGTGGCGCGAAATGATCAACGACCCCCAGACCAAGATCGGCCGCCCGCGGCAGCTCTACACAGGGGAGCCGGAGCGCAACTACCCGGCCAACTGATACGGCAATATCGTAAATAACGACGGCGGCCGCCCACCTCGCGCGAGGGGGCGGCCGCCGTCGTTGGTTACCGAGGCGTTGGTCGCCTCAGCGGTTGGTCGCCTCAGCGGTTGGTCGCCTAAGCGCCGGACGCCTGGGCGTTGCCGGCTGCGGCAGGCTCGGCGGCGTTGTACCCGTAGGGGTTGTTCTTCTGCCAGCGCCAGTGGTCCTCGCACATTTGGTCCACGTTCTTGGTGGTGGACCAGCCGAGGTCGGCCAGGGCGGAGGAAGCGTCGGCCCAGAATGCGGGGAGGTCGCCGGCACGGCGGCCAGTGATCTCGTACGGAATCGGCTGGCCGACGGCCTTCTCAAAGGAGCGCAGCACTTCCAGTACCGAGGAGCCGCGGCCGGAGCCAAGGTTCCAGCGCCGGACGCCCGGGCGCCCAGCGATATAGTTCAGGGCTGCTACGTGGCCGTCGGCCAGGTCCACCACGTGGATGTAGTCGCGCTGTGCCGTGCCGTCGGGGGTGTCATAGTCCCCGCCGAAGACCATGAGCTTCTCGCGGCGTCCCACGGCCACCTGGGCGATGAACGGCACGAGGTTGTTGGGAATCCCCTGGGGGTCCTCGCCGATGCGGCCTGACGGGTGTGCGCCCACAGGGTTGAAATAGCGCAGCAGTGCGATATGCCAGCGGTCGTCCGCGTTGCCCAGGTCCGAGAGGATGTCCTCGATCTGTTCCTTGGTGCGGCCGTACGGGTTGTTGGCACCGATTTCCATCTTCTCGATGTACGGGATGGGGTTGTGCTCGCCGTACACCGTGGCTGAAGAGCTGAAGACGATGGAGCGCACATTGTGCTTGTCCATGGCGCGGAGCAGGTTCAGGGTGCCAACGATGTTGTTGTAGTAGTAGGCGAGGGGCTCCTGGACGGACTCTCCTACTGCCTTCAAGCCAGCGAAGTGGATCACGGCGTCGATCTGGTGCTGGTCGAACACGGCCTCAACTGCGGGCTCATCCACCAGGTCAACCTTGTGGAACGCCGCGGTCTTGCCGGTAAGCTCCGAAACCCGGCGGAGGGATTCCTCGCTGGAGTTCACGAGGTTATCAAGCACGACGACGTCGTGGCCGGCTTCCTGAAGGGACAAAACGGTGTGGGAACCGATGTAGCCGGTGCCACCCGTGACAAGAATTTTCATGGTCTCTACGCTAGCGGAAATTGGAGCCACGCCGCTCTGTGTTGAGCGGTGTTGAAGCACGTTCGTGCTAAAAACTACTGGTGCCCAAAATTGTTGATGCCGAAGCCCGGCGCCAGGAAGTTGTCCAAGCCGTGTTCCGGATCATTGCCAGCGATGGCTTGGAACGGGCATCGCTCAGGGAAGTAGCGGATGAGGCCGGACTGGCAGTGGGCTCTGTCCGGCACTATTTTGCCAGCAGCGACGACCTCCTGGTGTTTTCCTTTGGTGCTGTGATTGACCGGATCGCGGGGCGGCTTGAATCATCAATGGCAGCTGTCGAGCAAGAGGCGCCGGGCAGTCCGGAACAGCAAGCTGCAGTATTGAACCTTCTGGTCCAATTCCTGCCTCTGGACGAGGAACTCGCGGTGGATGCGTGCGTATGGATGGCGTTCAGGCACGCAGCCCGTATCAAGCCCGTCCTCGCAGCCGAAGCCGGGCGCAGCCACCGCACTGTAGCGGCCGTCGTCGGGCGTTTGATCATGCACCTGAGCCCCGGGGGAGCCGCGGCCCAACAAACCCTCGTCACGGAGGCGGAGCGGCTCCTGGCAACCATGGACGGCTTGTGCATGCACGCGCTGTTGCAGCCCGAATGGATGACGGCCGAGATGTGCAGCGACGTCCTCACCGCCCATCTGGGATCCCTGGCCGGGATGCCCGCTGCCCACTAAGGGCTTCTCCGGCAACCAGTGCCGCCACAAGGCAAATGCCCCACGCCCCTACCGTCCAGACCCAACGGGAATAGACTGGGAGATGTCGGGAACCTGCCAAGGGAGGAATTCGGATGCACGAGTCAGGCGGCCCGGGATGGCGCATCACCATGGACACGTCCGGGCCGATGCTCATCGCCCTGTACCTGCGGGACGTCGCCGGACTGGATGGTGCCGGCAAACCCAGCCTGTCCCACGCAGCCCCCAAAGTCCGGCATGCCGACCACAGCCACCTGACCTCCGACGTCGGGGGTATCCACGCCCTCAAGACCGAGTGGGAAGCCTGGTGGGAAAGCCTGGTGAAGTCCTACCCCAAGCCCGCCTCGGAACTGGCGCCACCCAGCTTTAAGGCCTTCGGCAACTCGCCGGCACTTCAACGTGTCCTGCAGGCCCACTTCGGCTCGGCTTTGGGATGGGCCACTGACAGGATCGACGAGTACGCCGACCTCGAAGCTGCCCGTGAAGCCAACGGTGTGACCCAGGTCCTCAACGAGATGGTGGAAGACAGGCTGCTGGAAGTCGGGCGCAGTTCCCGCGACTTCGAATTGACCATCATTGAGCTCCCCTTGAACGAACCACGTGCGTGGTATCTGGAACCCAGCACGATGATTATGAGCCACAGGCTGTTGGCCGAGCCCGACGTCTTCCGGAGCTACGTCCAGCCGGTGGTGGAGATCCTCGCCTGAGAAAACTCAGGTGGCAGGGGCTGAGACAGTGATGGTGACCGCTCCGGAGGGAGCCGGTGAGGCCTGCCATCCGTCACGCTTCTCCCGGTTCCAGGCCCGGCCGCCTACATCCACCTGGGTGATGGACAGCGTCTTGGCGTTCGCCACGGCCCAGTGGGCGACGGCCCATGCCTGCGTCCCCGTGATGTCCAGCTGCACCGAGCGCCCCTGAACGGTGGCCGCTTGGGTGCCGAACGCCGTCGTGAGTTCATCGACGACGGCGGCAGGGTCACCGGCCGCTTCGGGCATGCGCAGTTCGCAGTTCAGCGCCGCCTCGGAATGTCCTGTAAGTGCAGAAGCGAAGGCCCTGCCCATGCCTTCGTGCTGCGCGTAGGCGCGGGGGAAGGCCGATCGTTGGACCGCTTGGGCGGCCTGGGTGATCTCCATTGACTCGTAGCCGGGGACTTTGACCAAGCCGTCAAAGAACGCATTGGCGGCGTAGACGGGGTCCATGACTTGAGCCTCAGTGCCCCAGCCCTGCGAGGGCCGCTGCTGGAAAAGCCCGCGGGAGTCGGGACCGGCGTCGTCGCCGTAGTTGATGTTCCGCATCCGGGATTCCTGCATGGCTGTGGCGAGGGCAATGCTCGCAGCCCGGGGAGGCAGCCCACGCTGGACGGAAATGGCGGTGATGAGGGAAGCATTCGCTGCCTGGTCCGTGGCGAGCTCGTGGCTTTCAGAGCCGACGACGGCGACGCAGCGCTCCGTGACCAAGGTCTCGGAGCGCTGCAGCACAGCAACGATCGCGTAGATGGCACCTGCTACGAGGGCCAAAGCCAGCACCGCAACGATGGCGCGGCGGAACCGGCGCACGGATGTCCTCCTGCTAGTTGGCGTGAAGGGCCTCGTTGAGCTCCACCGTCTGGCCCTTGCGCGGAAGAACTTCCACGCCGCCCGTGGTGGAGTTGCGGCGGAACAGCAGGTTGGGGACCCCGGAGAGCTCCACGGCCTTGATGATCTTGCTGGTGTCCTCGCCGTTCTCGTCCTTGGGACCCGGAACGCGGACGCGGGTACCGGCGGTGACGTACAGCCCGGCCTCCACCACGGAGTCATCACCGATGCTGATGCCAACGCCGGAGTTGGCACCGAGGAGGACACGCTCGCCCAGGGCGATCTTTTCCTTGCCGCCACCGGAGAGCGTTCCCATGATGGACGCTCCACCGCCAACATCAGTGCCGTCACCGGCCACGACGCCGGCAGAGATACGGCCTTCCACCATGGAAGTGCCCAGGGTGCCGGCGTTGAAGTTCACGAAGCCCTCGTGCATCACGGTGGTGCCTTCTGCCAGGTGTGCACCCAAGCGGACGCGGTCGGCGTCGGCAATGCGCACACCGGTGGGGACAACGTAGTCAACCATCCGCGGGAACTTGTCCACGCCGTAAACCACAACGTTGCCGCGCTTGCGAAGACGGGCGCGGGTCAGTTCGAAGCCGTCCACGGCTGCCGGACCGAAGTTGGTCCACACCACGTTGGGAAGCTTGCCGAAGACGCCGTCCAGGTTGATGCTGTTCGGCTTGACCAGGCGGTGCGAGAGGAGGTGCAGGCGGAGGTACGCGTCGGCGGTGTCTGCCGGGGCGGCGTCGAGGTCGATCTGGGCGAAAACCACTTTCTGTTCCGTACCGCGGTCGGCGTCCTTGCCGTCGTTGGCCAGTGCAGTGAGCGCGGGATCGGCGTTCTCAACGTCGCGCAGGGTCTCGGCGGCAACGCCCAATGCGGGAGCCGGGTACCAGACATCCAGCACGGTTGCTTCCCCGGAAGCCGAGGTAGCGATGGTGGCGAGGCCGAATCCGTAGGCTGATCGGAGGTTGGCGGGCGCGTCGGTGGGCACAGCAGAGGAAGCAGTTTCAGTCATGGGGCAAGTGTATCCAGCACCCGGAGGTCGGTTAAAACCGGTCTCATGCCATAAAGGTCGCATTTGCGGGCATTAGGCTGGACGGGTGACCCTGAATCCAGCCCCCGCCCTCCTCGACCTGCGCCAGGACGTTGCCCTGCTGACGGCCGCGATTATCGACTTCAACAGCGTGTCCGGCAATGAGACCGAGCTCGCCGACGCCGTCGAGTCCGCCTTGCGGGCCATACCCGCCTATACGGTGGTCCGCGACGGCGACGCCATCATTGCCCGGACCGAGCTTGGCCGTCCCGAACGGGTCATCCTGGCAGGACATCTGGACACCGTGCCCCTGCCCACCGTGGAGGGTTCGCTGGGCACCGTTCCAGCCACGTGGGAATCCGGCGTTCCGGGCGAGGGTGTGCTGTACGGCCGTGGGACGACGGACATGAAGGGTGGCGTCGCTGTGCAGCTGGCGCTCGCGGCGACCATGTTCGACGACGGCCGGGAACCGGACAAGGATGTCACCTTCGTTTTCTACGACCACGAGGAAGTCGAAGCCGTGAAGAGCGGCTTGGGCAGGTTGGTCCGCAACCACGGTGACCTGCTGCAGGGCGACTTCGCCATCCTGCTTGAGCCGACCCACGGCACGGTGGAAGGTGGATGCAACGGGACCAGCCGTTTTGAGGCCACTACCATCGGCGAAACGGCGCACTCAGCCCGCGCCTGGATGGGCATCAATGCCATCCACGGTGCTGCCCCCATTCTGGCGCGGCTCGCCGCCTACGAGCCGCAGACCATCAACGTGGACGGCCTCGATTACCGCGAGAGCCTGAACGCAGTAAAGATCAACGGCGGGACAGCCGGCAACGTCATCCCGGACCGGTGCGTGGTGGAGATCAACTACCGCTTCGCCCCGGACAAGTCGCCGGACCAGGCCGAGGCCCATGTCCGGGAACTCCTGGAAGGATTCGACGTCGTCCGCACCGACGCTGCTGCCGGCGCCAGGCCCGGTCTGAACCACCCCGCGGCCGCATCCTTCGTGGCCGCAGTCGGTGCCGAGCCCAAGCCCAAATACGGCTGGACCGACGTCGCGCGTTTCAGCGAGCTGGGAATCCCGGCGGTGAACTTCGGACCCGGCGACCCGCTGCTGGCACATAAGGACAACGAACACGTCGACGCCGATGCCATCCGTGAGTGCCTGCGGGCACTCAGGACGTGGCTGGCGCCGTAGTTTAGGAGCTTCCCCGCAGCATAAAGAAGGTCCGCAGCCTGGTGGCTGCGGACCTTCTTTGAGTTGGTGCAGGACTACGCCTTGTTGGGGCCTTCGATGGAATCCTTGGCGATGGGGTCGTTACCGCCCACCACGAGCCCGGTCCGGAGACTGGGCGGAGCCACGCCGCCGGCGGCCTTCTTGGAACCGCGGCGCTCAATCATGATCGCAATCCGTGACACGGTCAGGTTGATCAGGATGTAGATGGCCGCGCCGACGAAGAAGGCCGGGAACAGGAAGTCCGGACCCAGGAAGTCGGCCATGATCTGGATCTTCCGCAGCAGTTCCTCATAGCCCACGATGTAGCCAAGCGAGGTGTCCTTGAGCAGGACCACCAGCTGGGCGACCAGCGATGGCAGCATCCGGCGGACAGCTTGCGGGAACTCGATGGACATCCGCGACTGGAAGCTCCGCAGGCCAATGGCCAGTCCGGCCTCGCGTTGACCCTTGGGCAGCGACTGGATGCCCGCACGGAGGATTTCGGCAAAGATGGCGGCGTTGTAGAGGACCAGGCCCACGACGACGGCCTGGAACTGTCCCGTGGCGAAGACCAGCAGGACAAACAACATCATGAGGACCACGGGCATGCCGCGGAGGAACTCAAGGACCACCTGGGTGGGGATGCGGATCCAGGCGATCAGGGAGATCCTCAGCAGGCAGAGAGCAATGCCCAGAGGGAAGGCGATGATTGCCGCGACCGCGGCTGCCGCCAGCGTCGAGAGGATGCCTTGGCCGATCAGGCTCCAGACATCCGGGGCCAGGGGACCGTAGAAGATTTCCCAGCGGTCTGCATCGAAGATGCCCTGCTGTGCCAGCGTGGTGACGGCGATGGCAAGGACACCAAGGATGATCAGGATTCCGGCTGCGGATCCCAGGAGCGAGTAGAGGCGGGCCTTGGGCCCGGGGACGTCGTACAGGACCGAGGTCATCGGGCAATCGCCACCTTTCGTTCAACAAAGTGCGCCAGAAGGCCCAAGGGCACCGTGATCAGGAGGTAGAAGAAGGCCACCCCGAGCAGGATCCACAGGACTTGGTCACCGTAGTCGTTGGAGAGCTGGCGGCCGTAACCGAAAAGCTCGAGGACGAAGAACGCGCCGGCCACCGAAGAGTTTTTGACCAAGGCGATCAGGATGTTGATCAACGGGGGGACGACGGTACGGACGGCCTGGGGAAGGACAATGAAGCCCAGGACCTGGGTAAAGGTCATGCCGATGCTCCGGGCAGCTTCTGCTTGGCCCACGGGCACGCTGTTGACACCGGAACGGACTGCTTCGGCGATGAAGGCTGCCGTGTAGCTGCTCAGCGCGATGATGGCGGCCACTTCGAATTGCTCGAACTTGACGCCCAGCCGGGGGAGAACGATGGCTGCGAAGAAGAAAATGATGGTCAACGGGGTGTTACGCGCGACTTCAACATAGAACATGCTGAAACCGCGGAGTGCAGCCACGGGGGAGACCCTCATGGCCGCCAGGAGTGTGCCGACAACGAGGGCAATGATTCCTGAAATGACGGAAAGATAAAGGGTCCGGAGAAATCCGTCCCAGTATTCGGGGAGGCTTGCTATGACGGCGTCCATGGCTTCCTTTGGCTGCAGCTAATCAGGGAACAGGGTCCTGGAGTCGTCAACTGCCGCCGTCCGGTTGGGCGGCGGCAGTCAACGGATCCCGACTAGTAGCGGTTGATCGCAGGAAGTTCAGGAGTGGTCTTGATGACCTTGCCTGCAGTGGCTTCCCAAGCCTTCTTGTAGTCGCCGTCCTTCTGGAATGCCTCGAGCTGGTCGTTGATCCAGTTGCGGAAAACGGTGTCGTCCTTCTTCAGGCCGATGCCGTAAGGCTCCTTGGTGAAGGTCTCATCCGAAGCGAGCTTGAAGGCATCCGGTTCCTTGTCCACGTAACCGGCGAGGATCACGTTGTCCGTGGTTACTGCAACTACCTGCTTGTTGCGCAGCGGCTCCAGGCAAGCGGTGTACGTGGCAGCCGGAACAACCTCGGCGTTGTACTTTTCGGCGATGGTCTTTGCCGGGGTGGAGCCCGTGACGGAGCAGACCTTCTTGCCGGCGACATCTTCAGGCTTGGTGATGGAGGTGTCGTCCTTGTTCACCAGGAGTGCCTGGCCCGCTTCGTAGTAAGGTCCGGCGAAGGCAACCTTTTCCTTCCGGGCATCGTTGATGGTGTAGGTGGCGATGACCAAGTCAACGCGGCCCTGCTCGATGAACGATTCGCGGTTCTGGGAGACAGTCTCTACCCATTCGATCTTGTCAGCGGGAATACCCAGCTTGGCAGCGATCGCCTTGCCCATTTCGACGTCGAAACCGACAGGCTTGCCATCCAGGCCCTTCTGGCCGAACAGCGGCTGGTCAAACTTGGTGCCGATGGTGATCTTCTGGGCCTTGTTCAGCTTCTCCATGGTGGTGCCGGCCTCGAAGGTCGCCGAAGCAACCGGGGGAGTGGTGGTGGTGCCGCCGCCACATGCGCTCAGCGACAGGGCGAGGGCTGCGGAAGCGGCCACCAGGAGTGATTTCCTCCGGGTAATGAAAGCCTTCATGACATTCCTTTCATAGATTGGCCGTCTTACGGCCTGGGTGCGGTCTCTAACGGCCTGGGTGCGGGCGGTCAAGAGCTAGTGGGTCAAAAGCTTGGACAGGAAGTCCTTGGCTCGGGTGCTCTTCGGGTTGGTGAAGAATTCCTCGGGAGTAGCGTCTTCCACAATCTGGCCGTCAGCCATGAACACCACACGATCGGCAGCCTTGCGGGCAAAGCCCATCTCGTGGGTGACCACGATCATGGTCATGCCTTCTTTTGCCAACTGGATCATGACGTCAAGGACTTCGTTGATCATTTCGGGGTCCAACGCGGACGTCGGCTCGTCGAACAACATGACCTTAGGCTTCATGGCGAGAGCACGTGCGATGGCAACACGCTGTTGCTGGCCACCGGAGAGCTGGGCAGGAAGCTTGGGAGCCTGGTGCCCAACGCCAACGCGCTCAAGGAGAGCCATGGCTTCCTTGTCGGCCGTGCCCTTGGCCACACCCTTGACCTTGATGGGACCCAACGTGACGTTCTCAAGAATCGTCTTGTGGGCGAACAGGTTGAAGGACTGGAAGACCATTCCGACGTCGGCACGCAGGTGTGCGAGGTCCTTGCCTTCTTCGGGAAGCTTCTTCCCGTCGATGGCGATGTCACCGTCGTCGATGGTTTCCAAACGGTTGATGGCACGGCAGAGTGTGGACTTACCGGAACCTGAGGGGCCGATTACCACTACCACCTCACCCTTCTTGACCTGAAGGTTGATGTCCTTGAGGACGTGCAGTTGACCGTAATGCTTGTTGACGCCATTCAGGGAGACGAGGGCATCGCCGGACGCTTGAGTAGTCATACGACGAATCTAGCGAACAAAGAAGCAAATATGACCACGGTCACGGCAACTTCCCCAAGATCGTGACTGAACAGAAACCTGCCCCACAGCGATATACCAGACTGCAATGCAAGAACCGGGTCGCAGCGACGGAGCAGGCAGCTGTAAGCGCTAGCCTTGGGCAATGAGCATCAGCCAGCACCCAGTACCCCACCCGGATGCCAACGGCCAGGTCAGGGCCAGTCATGTTCCCCTGCCCTCGGAGATCGCGCCGGCCAAGCACAAGGGCTCCTTGGAGCTTCGCCGTAAACAAGCGGATACGGGGATGTCTGACCAACATTTGCTGGATACGAGTGGCGCCGGACAGTTCATCCACACTGATCCCTGGCGTGTCCTGAGGATTCAGAGCGAATTCGTGGAGGGCTTCGGAGCGCTCGCTGACCTGGGCCCGGCCGTCAGCGTGTTCGGTTCCGCACGGACAAAGCCTGGGACCGAGTACTACGAAATGGCCGTGGACGTCGGACGCAAGCTCGCCGAAGCCGGCGTCGCAGTGATCACCGGTGGAGGTCCCGGTTCCATGGAAGCGGCCAACAAAGGTGCCGTGGAAGGCAACGGGGTCTCCGTAGGCCTGGGCATCGAACTGCCGTTCGAGCAAGGACTCAACCAGTGGGTGGACCTGGGCATCAACTTCCGGTATTTCTTCGCCCGTAAAACCATGTTCGTCAAGTACGCGCAGGGCTTCGTCGTCCTGCCCGGCGGCCTCGGGACTCTCGATGAGCTGTTCGAAGCCATGGTGTTGGTCCAGACCCGCAAGGTGACATCGTTCCCCATCGTGCTTCTGGGGGTCAGGTTCTGGGGGCCCATGATTGAGTGGATCCGGGAGACCCTGGTGGCGGAGGGAATGGTGTCCGAAAAGGACCTTGACCTGATCCAACTGGTGGATGACCCCGCGGACGCCGTTCACCGCGTTTTGCACGGGGCGCCGCTCCCTCCCACTCCCAACGGCAACCAGCGCCCGGAATAGCCGGCAGTTTCTGGCACGATGGACCTGTGAGCTTTTTCCTGGTGTTTCTCGCGATTGTCCTCATCGGCGCTGTGTTGTACCTCGGAGCCGGGATGGTCCGGGGACGCTCGATCGGCGCTGGCCTTGACGACCCCGTAGCCGGCCTGCCTCCGGTGGTGCTGCCGTCCAAGGCCAAGCCGTCCGACGTCGATTCCCTGCGTTTCGCCTTGGGGTTGAGGGGATACCGCATGGACCAGGTTGACCAGGTCCTTGATGACCTTCGGGACCAGTTGCATGCCAAAGACCAGGAGATCGAACGGCTCAGCGCGCAGGCGCAGCCGCGACTTGAGGACGGCGAACCCGGCCGGATCAAGCCGTGAGTCCACAGACCGGGAGCAAGGCCGGGCAAGGGCCCACGGAACGGATTTCGAACTCTGCCTCAGCCCTGGCCGCACGGATGTCGGTGTGGCCATGGTGGCTCCAGGTTTCATTGCTCTTCGTGGTGGCCAGGCTCGTCAGCGCGTGTATCTTCATGGCCGCAGCCATCCACCAAGGCACCAACCCGTGGTTTCCGCCGGCGCCGGATTACTGGAACTTCATCACCATTTGGGACGGGCGCTGGTACCAGGAGGCGGCGGACAAGGGCTATCCTGCAGAGCTTCCCGTGGACGCCAACGGCGTCGTCAAGGAGAATGCCTGGGCCTTCTACGCACTGTTTCCCTTCCTGGGCCGGGGCTTGTCCGCCATCACCGGGATGGGGACTTTGCCCGCCCTCACGGCCATTGCAATGCTGGCGGGCCTCGGTGCGGCGCTGGTCATTTACCTGCTCTTCCGGGAGTTCGCGGGCCGGCGTACCGCCATGTGGGGCGTCATTTTCGTTTCCACGTTCCCTGTGTCTCCCATCCTGCAGGTCCCCTATGCCGAATCGCTGAACCTGCTGCTTCTGGCATCGTCAATGCTCCTTGTGGTCAGGCGCCACTACTTTACGGCCATTCCCGTGGTGCTCCTGATGTGCCTGTCCAGGCCCACCGGCGTGCCGTTTGCCGCCATGCTGGGGCTGCTGTTCCTGTGGCGGTTGTGGCAACGGTTCCGGGAGGCACCTATGGCGCTGCCGGCGGTTGGCACTGCTGGACATGCCGGCAAGGCAACGGACCCGACGTCGACGCGCAGCCTGGTATCACTGGCAGTCCTCGTGTTCGCCACGGGTCTTGCGGCCTTGGCATGGCCTGCCATTGCCTGGGCCGTGACAGGGGATCCGGCGGCCTACACCCGTACTGAAACGGCGTGGCGTGGTCACGACCTTGTTCCCTTCAAGCCCTGGTTTGATACTGGCCGGATGTTGTTCGGGCCGGTGCTGGGAGTGCTGGCTCCCTTCGTTTTCACCGGAGTGTTTGTGCTGGTGATGATGTCCAGGCCGGTCCGGGCAATTGGAATGGAGTTGCGGCTGTGGTGTGCCTGTTACATGGGTTATCTGCTGGTTTTCCTGCACCCGCAAACCAGCACCTTCCGTATGCTCCTGCCGCTGTTTCCGCTGGCGCTCGGTGCAGCCCTGCTGTCCAAATCCAAGGCGTACCGGGGAACCGTGGTGGCCATGTTCATCCTGCTCCAGATTGTCTGGGTGGTATGGCTGTGGGCGTGGGCCCAGCTGCCCGGGGGAGGCGACTATCCGCCCTGACGTGCAGCTTTGCCGGGAATGGCAATATGTACAAAGGCCGGACAAATGGCGTGCTGATTCGCTACGGACGGTTAAGTACGGGATAATGGACCAAGAGCAAGGATAAAGCACCTAAAAGTGCCCGGCCAAGGCGGCCTCCCAAGCGTTGCCGCCGGCTGCAATTGCGACGCGGATCCAGCCCGGCCGGGTTGGGCGTGACTTGGGACAAATGGAGGGGATTTTCCTAATGGCGGCGATGAAACCACGTACTGGCGACGGCCCGATGGAAGTGACCAAAGAGGGACGCAGCCTGATCATGCGTGTGCCGCTCGAAGGCGGGGGACGGCTTGTGGTCGAGCTCAACGCCGCTGAGGCGGAGAACCTCAAGGAATGCCTCGTAGGCGTGACTGGATAGATTTACCAAGCAGGGCCCGGCTGAGCCGGGGCCCTGCTTTTTGGTTTAAGGAAGGCTGGCGCCCTACCTCTTGACGGCCACCAGCAGTCCATCACCGGTGGGCAGCATCGCCGACGCCAGCCGATCGTCGTCGCGGATTGCCTTGCCGATCTGGCGGAGCACCACAGTGGTGGAATCGCGTGCGGCCGGGTTGGCCACCCGGTCCTTGTCCAGGGCGTCGTTGATCACCAGCGTGCCGCCGGACTTGAGGAGGCGGATGGCCTGTTCCACGTACTTGGGGAAGTTGGGCTTGTCGGCGTCGATAAAGACGAGGTCATAGGCCGAGTCCGTCAATCGCGGCAAGACGTCGGCCGCACGCCCTGAAATGGTACGGGTGCGGTTGGCAGGGCTGCCGGATTCCAGGAACGCTTCCCTGGCCGCTTTGAGGTGTTCAACGTCAACGTCGATGGTGGTCAGGACTGCCTGGGGGCTCAGTCCGCGGAGCAGGCAGACGCCGGACACTCCGGCTCCCGAGCCAACTTCGACCACTGTCTGTGCCTTGGAGGCGGCAGCGAGGACCGTGAGCACCGCGCCCACACCGGGGCTGATGGGTGTGACTCCCAGCTCGAAAGACCGCTCCCTGGCGCGCAACAAGACGTCATCCTCAGCAGGCAGATCTTCTGCATAGGACCAGCTGCTTGACTTGTCGGCACTCATGAAGGGTTTCGCTTTCCGCGGGTAGGGGTGTTTGTACCAAGACTACTGTGTAAGCACGCGTAAACCCGCTGTTGGGCAGCCGTCCTGCAGCTGTGTCCAGCCCCCTCTTCAGCCCTGCGGGAAAAACCTGCCCCAGTCAGGAAATTCCCAGACAACCTTGGGATGATAATGGTCCGATCATCCATGAGGTGGCCGGCGCCGAAGGATTCGGTGAACCACAGTTTGAGGGGAGTGGACGATGCCGGCATTGCATGCTGCGCCAGTCCAAACATCGGAAAGCATTGACGGCGTTGCCGACTGGGTCATGCCCAGCTGGGAGGAAGTGGTGGCCAACCACTCCGCCAAGGTATATCGCCTCGCCTATCGCCTGACAGGCAACAAGTTCGACGCCGAGGACCTCACCCAGGAGGTCTTTGTCCGGGTGTTCCGGTCGTTGGAGAATTTCAAGCCGGGAACATTGGACGGCTGGTTGCACCGCATTACCACCAACCTGTTCCTGGACCAGGCCCGGCGCAAGAGCAGGATCCGTTTCGATGCCCTGGCTGAGGATGCCGAGTCCCGCCTGCCCGGCCGCGAGCCCGGTCCGGAGCAGAGCTTCGAACACAACAACCTTGACCTGGATGTCCAGCGTGCATTGGAAGAACTGCCGCCGGACTTCCGCGCCGCCGTCGTGCTGTGCGATCTCGAAGGCCTTTCCTATGACGAGGTTGCAGAGGCGCTGGGCGTCAAGTTGGGAACCGTCAGGTCCCGTATCCACCGTGGCAGGACCATGCTGCGGGAGAAACTCGCCCACCGCGATCCCCGTCCGGCCGAGGCCCGCAAGCCGCGCCTGAAGATGCCGCGCATCGCAAGCATCCTTTAGGACGTCGATGCCTCGACATCCTCGTCGTCCGGGACTGTTGTCCCGGCGCAAACTGGCTGCCCTGCGCCATACCCGCAACCCGGACCATGTTCAGGTATGCGCCGATTGCAGTAACGCCCTTCGCCGGGAACGGCAGTACCTGGAACGTCTTCGGGGTGCTTCAGTGCCCGAAGCCAGCCAGGACCTTGCCGCACGGCTGATCCAGCATACTGAGCGCCTTGCCAACGAGACGGGCCAGGAATTTGCCGCCCGGACTTCCTCCAACGGCCTCCGCCGGGGACTTCGCGTCGCGGGCGTCGCAGCCGGCACCTTGGCTGTCAGCGCCGGTGCCCTGGGGGTGTCGGCGTACGTGGTGGCCGGTGACGACATCCCGCAGGTCCGTGCCGGAACCAGCGACGTCGGCGCCCTTGCCGGAGCGTGGACAGGGAACCCGGTGGAAAGCATGGCGGGACCTGTATTCCGGGCCGGCAGCACTGTCAGCTTGAGCTCTGCCCAGCTGGACGCTCTGCGGGAAGAAGGGTGGGCGTGCCCTGAGTTGGCGGGAATGGGCTTCACCGTGGTCTCGGCCCACGGCACTATGCACAACGGGCACCCGGCGGTGGAAATGAGGCTGGAAAGCAACGGCCACTACGCCATCATTGTGGAGGAGCATCTGCCGGCTGACCAGCCGGCCCAGGGACCAACGACGTCGGCACGGCTTTCTGTCACGCAGGGGAGCCCGTGGAAGGCCGTGTACACCATGCCCGCTGCAGTGATCAGTTATGCTTCGGACCTTCCCGCAGACACTGCGGATGACGCGGTACCTGAAATCGTCCGGGCAGGCGAATCCATGGCGGCTGATCAGCCCAGCGAAGGGGCCGAAGCCTGGTACGCGAGGCTGCTGCGCGGGCTCCAGACCCTTCTCCGACCCGCCGGTTTATGAGCGGCACCACAGACAAGGTAATCTTCGTAGCGTGCTTGGAATCAACGGCCCGGAGTTCGTACTCCTTCTGATTATCGGCGTACTCGTCATCGGTCCCAGCCGTTTGCCCGAATACACTCAAAAGCTTGCCAACCTGGTCAAGGAAGTCCGCCGGATGGCGTCGGGTGCCCGGGAGCAGATCAAGGAAGAAGTCGGCATCGATATCGATGACGTCGACTGGAAGAAATATGATCCCCGGCAATATGATCCCCGGCGCATCATCAAGGATGCACTGCTGGATGATGAGACCAAGCCCGTGAGCGCTGGAGCACCTGCCGTTGCCGCAACAGCTGCTGCTGCGGCTGCATCGGTGGAGACCAAGCCAAAGGCCCCCGCCCGGGTCATCGAGCGGCTGGCTGAGGGCGAAGCTGCCCCCTTCGATTCCGAAGCCACCTGACCCGATTGATAGTGCCGCGCCCGCAAGCGCTAAGCGTCAGCGCGGTTCGATCCCCAGTGACAGGCCTGACAGTCCGCGGGGTCGTGAGGCCAAAGCCGAGGCCACGTCCTGCATAGCCTTCGCGGCCGCAGTTTCGGGGGCAGCCAGGACCACGGGTTTCCCGGCGTCACCGCCTTCCCGCAGCCGGATATCCAAGGGAATCTGGCCCAACAAAGGAACCTCGCTGCCAACGGCAGCGCTCAGCCGCCCGGCCAGGATAGCGCCGCCGCCACTTCCGAATAATTCCATCCTGCCGCCGTCGGGCATTTCCAGGAATGACATGTTCTCGATGACGCCGGCCACTTTCTGGCCCGTCTGGGTGGCGATCGTTCCAGCGCGCTCGGCGACGTCCGCGGCAGCAGCTTGCGGCGTGGTTACCACCAAAATCTCGGCATTGGGGAGCAGCTGGGCCACGGAAATGGCGATGTCGCCTGTGCCGGGTGGCAGATCGAGGAACAGGGCATCGAGGTCGCCAAAATAGACGTCCGTGAGGAATTGTTCCAAGGCCCTGTGCAGCATGGGACCGCGCCAGGCTACCGGCTGGTTGCCTGCTACGAACATGCCAATGGAGATGACCTTCACGCCGTAGGCCACCGGCGGCAGGATCATGTCATCCACCTGGGTGGGCTTTTGGGTGATACCCATCAAAGCGGGCACTGAGAAGCCGTGGACATCGGCATCAACGATGCCTACCCGAAGACCCTGCGCGGCCAATGCGCAGGCCAAATTGACGGTGACCGAGGACTTCCCCACACCGCCTTTTCCGCTGGCTACGGCGTAGACCTTGGTCAGGGAGCCCGGCTTGGTGAAGGGTATGCCGCGCTGGCCGCCTGGACCGCGGAGCTGTTCCTTGAGCGCTTCACGCTGTGCCGGGGACATGACTTTCAGCTCCACGTCCACGGACGTGACGCCCTCCACCTGCGACAAAGCCGCAGAGGCGTCCTGAGTGATGGTTTCGCGAAGGGGGCAGCCGGCAATAGTCAAAAGGACGGCGACACGGACTGTGCCGGCGTCGTCGCAAGACACCGATTCCACCATTCCGAGCTCCGTGATGGGGCGGCGGAGTTCGGGATCGATGACTGTAGCCAGGGCAGCATGCAGCGCCTCGGCAGATGCGGTGCTCATAGGGTCAGGCTCGGCTTTCAGGGGTTTCAGGCGACGGTTTTGCAGTGGAGTGCTGCGGTCCTGTGGCCCGCGGCTGGCGGACCTTGGGTATCTGCTGTGTGCGGGGGCTACGGGACTTGTCGCGTTTCTCCTTCAGCTTCTCCTTGACCTTCTCGCCAGGAGACTCAGTGCCGTCCGCGGCGGATTCGCTTTCGCGGAGCTCTTCCTGGGCATCGATGATGTCCTCCAGGAGGCTCCGGAGTTCAGTCCGGACATAATCACGGGTGGCTACCTCACGCAGGGCGATGCGGAGAGACGCCAGCTCCCGTGTCAGGTACTCGGTGTCGGAGAGATTGCGTTCGGCACGCTGGCGGTCCTGCTGGAGTGAGACACGGTCCCGGTCATCCTGCCGGTTCTGGGCCAGCAGCAGGAGTGGTGCCGCATACGAGGCTTGGAGAGACAACATCAGCGTCAGCAGGGTGAAGCCCAGCTCCATGCGGTCGAATTGCCAGTCCGTGGGGGCGAAAGAGTTCCACGCAAGCCAGAACACACAGAACACCGTCATGTAGACGAGGAACGTCGGCGTGCCCATAAACCGCGCGAAGCCTTCGGTTGCGTTGCCGAAAGCATCCGGGTTGGGAGAGAACTTTGGCAGGATCCGTTGCCGGCCACTCAGTGGGGTGTCGAGGCTGCTGGTTGCGCGTCCTGCCGACTTGGGGGATCGTGCGGCGTTGTTATCAGCCAATGCGGCCTCCAAGTTTCCTTATAGGGGCGTCGTCCTCGTGGGCGCGCCAGTCATCCGGCAACAGGTGATCCAGCACGTCATCAACAGTCACCGCCCCCACAAGGCGGCCGTCGTCGTCTACGACTGGAAGGGAATTAAGGTTGTACGTGGCAAGAGTCCGGGCGACTTCGCTGATGTGGGCCTGGTCCGAAAGGGGTTCAAGATTCTTGTCAACGAGGTTGCCCAGCGGTTCGGGCGGCGGGAAACGCAGGAGCTGCTGGATGTGCACGACCCCCAGGAAACGCCCCGTGGGTGTCTCCAAGGGAGGCCGCGCGATGAAGATTGATGATGCCAGGGCGGGGGAGAGCTCCTCGCGGCGGACGTGGGCCAACGCTTCGGCCACGGTTGCTTCCGGGGGCAGGATGACCGGGACTGGAGTCATGAGGCCGCCGGCGGTGTCTTCGTCGTACTCCAGGAGGCGTCGGACGTCTTCGGCTTCCTGGGGTTCCATGAGTTGCAGCAACTCTTCCGCCTGGGCCGAGGGAAGCTCGGCGAGGAGGTCGGCGGCGTCATCAGGGTCCATCTCTTCGAGGACGTCTGCGGCCCTCTCCACGTCGAGGGCGGAGAGAATCTCCACCTGGTCATCCTCCGGCAGTTCCTGGAGGACGTCTGCCAAACGCTCATCCTGGAGCTCGCTGGCCACTTCAAAACGCCGCTTATCGCTCATCTCCTGAAGGGCTTCGGCAAAGTCGGCGGGTTTAAGGTCTTCGTGCGTGGCAACGAACTGGGTGGCAGCCTGGGGCTCGTTGTGGGCGCCGGTTTGGGCGTCGGCCCAATCGATGATCAACGTCTCGTTGCGGCGGAGCCTGCCAAACGGTGAGAGTGAGTGTCCACGGCGGACGAACAGCTTGCTGACAAACCAGTCCTTGGACCGGTGCTGGTCCATGGCGATGTCCTCGATGGTGGCATCGCCGCTGCCGTCGGCAAGGGTCACACGGCGGTCGAACATCTCGGCAACCACCAGCGTTTCGGCGCCCCGCTGCTCGAAGCGGCGCAAATTAACCAGGCCGGTGCAAATGATCTGCGTCTGGTCAATGGACGTAATCCGGGTCATGGGGACAAAGACACGCTTTTTCCCCGGCACCTCCACCACGATGCCCACCACGTGCGGCGCCCCGCGGGTCCCGCGGGAGAGCACCACGACGTCGCGCAACCGGCCCAGACGATCGCCCAAGGGGTCGAAGACGTCCAAACCGAGCAGGCGCGCGACAAAGACGCGTGAAGGATGTGTGCTCATGTTTACAGGCTACCGAGTCTGCTCTCTTTTAGCTGAATTCCAGCCTGTTCACATGTCCATGAGACACAATGGGGCTATGTCTAACATTTTTGGTGCCCCCAAAGCCGTTGAGGAAGCCCGCAGCGTCCCGCAAGGTGACACGGTGGGCTCATACACCTCGTATTTGGATGCCCAAAAGGCGGTGGATTACCTCGCGGACCAGCAGTTCCCTGTGCAGCTTGTGTCGATCGTGGGCAACGACCTCAAGATGGTAGAGCGGGTGACTGGCCGGCTGAGTTATCCGAGGGTGGCATTGTCCGGTGCTTTGAGCGGCATGTGGTTTGGCCTCTTTGTCGGCGTGATGCTCTCCTTCTTCACACCGGCAGGTGGGCCGTTCTCCATCATCACTTCAGTGCTGATGGGTGCTGCGTTTTTCATGCTGTTCGGGATCGTCACGTACGCCACCCAACGCGGAAAGCGTGACTTCACCTCCACCAGCCAGGTGGTGGCCACCAACTATGACGTCATTGTTGCCGTTGAAGCAGCCCACGAAGCCCGCCGACTGCTCCAGCAGCTGCCCATGAACCCGTCGCAGGCAGCCACGGCGCAGCCCGCCAACTACAACCCGCAGAACGCCCCGCTTCACCAGCCCGGCCAGGCGCCTGAGCGGCCTTCCACCTGGAACGACCCCTATGGCCAGCGTGGACCCGAATCCACCGCGGGCGTTCCGGAGGGCCAGAACGCGCCCGCCGGAAACCCGGCGCCTGCTCCCCAGCCGGCACCGGCGGCCGTTCGCTACCCGGACCTCCCTGACGGCCGTCCGCAGTACGGCGTTCGCGTCACCGATGGCCAGAACGCACCGCAGAACGCGCCGCAGGAGGACGGACAACAGCCCGGCTCCGAGGGTTCGTCCAAGCAGTAGGCTCCCTGCGACTGATTTCAGCTGACCAGCAAAAAGGGAAGGCCACCGGATCCCCGGTGGCCTTCCCTTTTTGCTGTGGTCGTGGTTGACAGCGGAGCCGCTTAGCCCTGCGCGTCCTGGTAGATGCCGGCCATCCATGACTCGACGTCCTCTGCCTTGCGCGGCAAAGCGGCGCTGAGGTTCACGGGGCCGTCTGCGGTCATGAGGATGTCGTCTTCGATCCGGACGCCGATCCCGCGGTACTCCTCCGGAACGGCAAGGTCCTCGTTCTTGAAGTAGAGGCCCGGTTCGATGGTGAACACCATGCCCTCGGTGAGGATCCCATCGAGGTAGAGCTCGCGCTTGGCCTGGGCGCAGTCGTGGACGTCAAGGCCAAGGTGGTGGCTGGTACCGTGCGGCATCCAACGGCGGTGCTGCTGGCCTTCGGGGCTGATGGCCTCTTCCACGGAAACGGGCAACAGGCCCCACTCAGCGAGGCGCTCGGCCAGGACCGTGGTGGCGGCCGTATGGATGTCGCGGAACTTCACGCCCGGCTGGGCTGCTGCGAATCCGGCGTCGGCGGCGTCCAGCACGGCTTCGTAGATCTTGCGCTGGACATCGGTGAACGTTCCGGTGGCAGGCAGGGTGCGGGTGACATCTGCGGTGTACAGGGAATCGGCTTCCACCCCGGCATCCAGGAGCAGGAGTTCGCCGGCGTTGACGGTGCCGGAGTTGCGGTTCCAGTGGAGGACCGTGGCGTTGTTGCCGGACGCTGCAATGGTGTCATAGCCGAGCTCGTTGCCTTCCTCACGGGCGCGGGCAAAGAAAGCACCTTCCACAACACGCTCACCGCGGTTGTGTGTCAGGGCGCGGGGGAGGGCACGGACGACGTCGGCGAACCCCTCCACGGTTGCAGCGACGGCGATCTTCATCTGCTCAATTTCCCACTCGTCCTTGATCAGGCGCAGTTCGGAGAGTGCTTCGCTGAGCTTTTCATCCAAGGCATCCAGTTCACCGAGGTCAAGCGTTTCGGGATCTTTGGCAGTGTTGTACCGGGCGGTATCCACCAGGGCGTCGATGTTCTCGTCCACCTTGCGGACCAAACGAATGGAAATGCCGCCGATTTCGGGTGCACCCACGTTCTTGGTGATGGCCATTTCCAGTTCGGAAATGTGCGCAGTGGGCAGGCCAAGCCGGGCTTCGAACTCGGCCAGGGTGGGGCGGGCGCCGATCCAGAACTCGCCCGCGCGGGAGTCCGCATAGAACTGTTCGGTATCGCGGCCGGCCAACGGGCGGAAGTACAGCGTGGCGGTATGGTGACCGCCGTCGTCGCCCTTTCCTTCAGCCACCGGCTCCAGGATGAGGACGGCGTCAGGCTCGTGGTCCAAACCCAAACCGGTGAGGTGGGCGAATCCCGAGTGCGGGCGGAAACGGTAGTCGCAGTCGTTGGACCGGACCTTCAAAGGACCTGCCGGGATGACCAGACGTTCGCCTTTGAACTGTCCTGAAATAGTACGACGGCGGCGGGCGGCGTGGTCTGCGACGGCGTCACGCGCAGGGGTCACCTGCGGGGCGGGCGCCCAGTTGCTGGCCATGAATGCCTTGAAGGCATCGGATGTGGGCCGTTGCGAGCGGTTGTTGACACGCTCCTGCAGCGGCTGGGAGGACGAGTTTTGGGTGTTTTCGGCATCGTTCACCGTTACATCGTCCCACCAGTTCGTTGAGGAGGCCAACGGCGCAACCCGCCAAGCCCGCCCGCATCCCCTAGGCTGGGAAAGTGAGGATAGACCTGCATGCGCACTCCAATGTTTCTGACGGAACCGAGACACCCGCCGGGGTGATCATTTCCGCTGTGGCGGCAGGCTTGGATGCGGTGGCGCTGACCGACCATGACTCCACGGATGGCTGGGATCCGGCCGCAGCAGCCGCCCGCGACCATGGCATCGCCTTTGTTCCGGGAATGGAGATCTCCTGCCGGACGGAACAGGGCATCAGTGTCCACTTGCTGAGCTACCTGCATGACCCCGCCCATGCGGGTCTGCTGGAGGAAATCACCAAGTCAAAGGATGCCCGCCTTACCCGTGCGGAGCATATGGTCACCCTGTTGTCCGAGGACTACCCCTTGACCTGGGACGACGTTATCCATCACGTAGCTCCGGGCGCCACCGTGGGGCGTCCCCACATTGCGGATGCCTTGGTCGCTGCCGGCGTAGTGGCCGACCGTTCGGAGGCCTTCACTTCCATCCTGACCTCACACTCGCGATACTTCGTTCAGCACTACGCACCCAACCCGGCGGTCGCCGTCGAGCTTGTCCGTGCCGCAGGCGGCGTTCCCGTATTCGCCCATCCCGTGGCGTCGTCGAGAGGACGCATCGTGGGGGAGCGGACCTACCGGGAGATGATTGATGCCGGCCTGATGGGCCTTGAGGTTGAACATCGTGACAACCCCGAGGAGGGGCGCGACTTCCTGCGCATGTTGGCTGCAGAGCATGGCCTGCTCATCACTGGATCTTCCGATTACCACGGAGCGGGGAAACCGAACCTGTTGGGTGAGAACACCACCTCGCCCGCGGTGTTGGCCCGGATTGAGGAGATGGCAACAGGCAGCACGGTGGTTCGTTGAGAGGGGTCCTTTAGTGGATTTGCAGCTGCTCGCCTCGGTGATCGTCACCTTGTTCGTGATTATGGACCCACCGGGTACCGTCCCGATCTTTATGTCCTTGACGGCCCAGATGACGGCGAGGGACCGGAACCGCTCCGCTTTCCAAGCACTGCTGGTGGCCACCGGCGTCATTGTGGTGTTCGCCATCTTCGGCCAGTCAATCCTCAATTACATGCATATCTCGCTGGCGGCCTTGCAGGGCGCGGGTGGCCTGCTGCTGGTGCTCATTGCCCTGCAGCTGCTGACCGGTTCCACCAGCGGCGAGGAAAATGCGGCCAAGTACAAAAATGTGGCGTTTGTTCCTTTGGGGACGCCACTCATGGCTGGACCTGGTGCGATCGTTGCCGTGATGGTCTTCGTTCAGCAGTCCAGCCAACTGTCAGAGTATTTGGCTGTGGGGCTGGGCATTGCCGTGGTACTGGGCTCGTTGTACCTGGCGATGCGCTTCGCGGGCGTCGTGCAGCGCGTGCTGGGTGAAAACGGCGTCGAGCTTGTCACCCGGATTGCCGGCCTGCTTCTGTCGGCCATTGCCGTGCAGATGATCGCGGACTCCGTGACGGCCTTCGTGAAGGGCGTCGCCTGAGCACGCTTTGGTATTGCGGGCTAAAGGCCGGTTGGCTGGATCTCGTGGAACACAGCCTTGCTGCCCAGCCGTTTCCGCATGACCTCGATGGCCTGTTCGTTCTGGTCGACACACACAAAGTTGCGGCCGAGCTTCGCTGCAACGGCTCCGAGGGTCCCTGATCCGGCAAAGAAATCGAGGCACCAGTCACCTTCGCGGCTGGATGCGGAAACGATCCTCCGGACCAGGCCTTCGGGTTTCTGGGTAGGGTAGCCGGTCTTCTCACGGCCGGTGGGGGAAACGATGGTGTGCCACCAAACATCAGTGGGCAGCTTGCCGAGCTCGCGCTTGGCAGGAGTCACCAGGCCGGGGGCCATGTACGGTTCCCGGTCCACCTCTGCGTTGTCGAAGTGGTACTTGGTGGGGTTCTTTACATACACCAGAATGTTGTCGTGCTTGGTGGGCCAGCGGTTCTTGGCGCGCGCGCCGTAGTCGTAGGCCCAGATGATCTCGTTGAGGAAACACTCCCTGCCGAAGATGGCGTCCAGCATCACTTTGGCGTAGTGCACCTCCCGGTAATCGAGGTGCAGGTACAGGGTGCCGTCGTCTGACAAGAGCCGCCACGCCTCGACGAGTTTGGGCTCCAGGAAGGACCAGTAATCGCTGAAGGCGTCGTCGTAGCTGTGAAGGGCACCCTTGATGGTGTCGTAGGAACGCCCCTTGAAACCGACGCGATCGCCGTCGCCGTCCGCGTTCCGGACCATGCGGGTTTCCTGGCGGCGCTGTACCCGGCCTGTGTTGAAGGGCGGGTCGACGTAAATGAGTGTGAAGGCGCCGTCCGGCAGCGTAGGGAGGAATTCCGCGTTGTCCGCGTGCACCACCACATTGCCGCCGTCCGGCGCCCAAACAGTTTCAGTCATTGAGGGTTTTAGCCCTCGGTGCTGCCGGACTGGGCAGCTGCGGTCTCCCCGGAAACCACTTCGCCGTTGCGGCGGCGCGTGCGGGTACGACGCGTCCGGGCAGGCTTGTCTGCATTGTCGGCAGTGGCTGTGCGGGTTTCCGACGCACCGGCAGCCGGGGCTGCTTCGGTGTCGGAGGTACGACGGCGGCGCGTACGGTTGCGGCCGCCGTCGCCCTTGGATTCGCTGGAGTCCGAGTCGTTGGATTTGGCTTGCCGTCCGCGGCCGCTGTCTCGTCCGCCGTCGCGACCCCGTCCGCTGTCTCGACCGCCATCGCGGCCTGAACCGGAACGTGCGTTCTTCTTGCCGGTCTCGCCGAGATCCTCAAGGACCTCCGCGTCGACGCCGGCGAGGACCCGCTTGTTGCGGGGCAACCTGCCCTTGGTGCCCTCGGGGATGTCGAGATCCGCGTACAAGTGCGGCGAGGACGAGTACGTCTCCACCGGTTCCGGAACGCTCAGTCCGAGTGCCTTGTTGATCAGGCCCCAGCGCGGCATATCGTCCCAGTCGACGAACGTGACAGCGGTGCCCTTGTTACCCGCGCGGCCGGTACGCCCAACGCGGTGCAGGTAGATCTTTTCGTCTTCAACACACTGGTAGTTGATCACGTGCGTGACGTCATCAACGTCGATGCCGCGGGCGGCAACGTCAGTGGCCACCAGGACATCGACCTTGTTGTTGCGGAAAGCACGGAGAGCCTGCTCGCGGGCACCCTGGCCGAGGTCTCCGTGGATGGCGGCAGCGGCAAAACCGCGGTCGACGAGTTCCTCGGCAACCTTGGCAGCAGTGCGCTTGGTCTTGGTGAAGATAATGGTCCGTCCGCGGCCGCGAGCCTGGAGGATGCGGGCCACTACTTCAGACTTGTCCATGCTGTGCGCACGGTAGATCAGCTGACGGATGTCGCGCTTGGTCAGGCCTTCGTCGTCCGGATCCGCAGCACGGATGTGGGTGGGCTGCGTCATGTAACGGCGTGCCATCGCGATCACCGGGCCGGGCATCGTCGCGGAGAAGAGCAGCGTCTGCCGAACGGCGGGGGTGCCGGCGATCAGGGTCTCAACGTCCGGAAGGAAGCCGAGGTCCAGCATTTCGTCAGCCTCATCAAGGATCACCATCTTGACGTTCTTCAAGCTCAGGTGCTTCTGCTTGTAAAGGTCGATCAGACGCCCGGGGGTACCGACCACGATCTCGACTCCCTTCTGCAGGGCATCGACCTGGGGCTCGTAAGCGCGGCCACCATAAATGGTGGCGATGCGGGCGTTGCGCTTGCGTGACGCGGTCTGGAGGTCGTTGGCAACCTGCACCGCGAGTTCACGCGTGGGAACGATCACCAAGGCCTGGGGTGCACCCGGGACGGCAAGCTTCTCATAGCCGGCGTCGTCGCGGCCGGCTACACGCTGGAGCGCAGGAATGCCGAAGCCCAACGTCTTACCGGTACCCGTCTTGGCCTGGCCGATGATGTCGTGGCCGCTCAGGGCCACTGGCAGGGTCATCGCCTGGATGGGGAAGGGGTGCGTGATCCCGGCATCGGCCAAGGACTCAACAATGTCAGCGCGGACGTTGTAGTCGGCGAAGGACTTTTCTTCGATCTCGTGGGGCTTTTCATCCGAGACGATCGTTTCCTCGGGTTCAAGAATTTCGGTTCCGGTGGGGTCGGTCAGGACTTCATGGGTGTGCAATTCACTCACAGGGAGTTTCCTTATTCATTTAGGCATTGGCGCTGCGTGCTCAACGGGGGCGGCGAAGCCGTACCGGAGCACGAACTGGCGCGCAAGCATATCCAGTGGAAGCCGATCGCGGGCTATCTAAGTACTGGCACTGGTGACCAGTTGGTACATCTCAAGATCGCGTAGGGGCGGGCTTGTTGACTTCAAAAATTAACTGAATCAACGACCGGGCATCCATTACTACAGGCCCAGTCTATCCTCTGGGAGCCATAAAGCCCGGATCATGGGTTCACCGGGGTCAGTGCTGCAGCTCGAACCTGATTTCACGGCTGGCAATATCCGCCGTGACAAGGCGTACCCGCACTTTGGTTCCGGACTCCAATTCGCCGTCGCAGCGTGCGGTGACGGCCGGTTCCGCGATCTGGACGACCCCATACGGACCGCTCCCGTTTCCGTTGGCTTTATTGCCATTGCCTCGGTTGCCGTTGCTGTTCCCATTGGCAGGCTTGGACCCTGAAATCACCACGGCATCGAACTCCTGGCCCACGTGGTTGGCTACCAGTGCTGCTTCCACCGTGTCCAGAGCCGCACGCTCAAGCCGACCGGCCACTTGGTCCGAGGCTGCCATGATCTCCGGCAACGAGGGCAGTGCGTCTCGGGCCCACCGCGGAATGTCCTTGTGGTTACTGAGGGCCTCGCAGATGACCAGGACGAATCTGTCAATCAGGCGTCGCAGCGGTGCTGTGGTGTGGGCATAGGGAGCCCCGATGGCCGCTTGGATCACTGTGTCAGGCACCTCGCCGTCGAAGGGCGTGTAACCTGCGCCCCTGAACAGCGTCCCGGCCGAGTGCAGGATGGCCAGCTGTTGGGGGTCGGACGCATCCAAGGTGCGCAAGTACTCGCCGTAGCTGACCTGGCCATCCCACGGTTTGCCCAGCGCAGTGGTTTGCCGTTTGAAATGCTGCAGTGAGCGTTCATCCGGGGCGGGCATCGTGCGGAGGATGCCAACTTTGCCTTCCAGCATCAGTTGTGCGGCCGCCATTCCGGTCATCAGAGAGATCTGTGCGTTCCAGTCTTCCACCGGCAAAGACGGGGCTGCAACGATCCTGTACCCGCCGCCGTCGGTCGCCTGGACGATTTCCTGTTCCGGCATGTTGAGGCTTGCGCCGCCGCGCAACCGTTCCAGCTCGACGCGCTTCAGTCCCACTTCCTTGAGGAGCTGAAGAACAGGCGGGGCGGTGCCGTCGTCGATCTGCTGTTGGGCGCCTTTGTAGCTCAGCTTGGCCCGGCTGCGGACAGCAGCCCGGGCAACGGTCACGGACATGACCTCTGCATCAGCGCCGAGTTCGAAGTTCCACACGAAGGCACTGCAGTCCTGTTCGGCCAGCAGGCTTCCGGCGTTTTCACTGATGACCTCAGGGTGCAGTGGGATCCGGCCGTCAGGTGCATAGAACGTTTGTCCGCGTAGCCGGGTCTCGGCATCCAAGGCTCCTCCGGGAGCCACAAAGGACGGCACGTCGGCGATGGCGTAGAGGACCTTGTAGCCGTCTCCGGAACGTTCAATGAACAGGGCCTGGTCCAAGTCAGTCGAGGTAGCGGGATCAATGGTGACGAAGGGGATCTCCCGCAGGTCCTGATCCGGCAGCCTGAGGTTTTCCACGGCCCGCTCTGCCTCTTGTACTGCCTCGGCAGGGTACGCGGTGGGGAGTTCCAGTTCCGTCCTCAAGGCCGCAAGTGCTTCAGCGAGCTGGTCCGACGAATCGTCGACGTTGGGTGCTATCCGATGATGTGACACGAAAATCAGGGTAGCCCGAAACCGGCGGATAGTCTTGGCAGCCGCACGCAAAAGCCCGCTGCCCCAAGGGGCAACGGGCTTTCGGTAAAGCTGGTTCTGACCAAACAGGCGGTTAGCTTGCCGGTGTCAAAGTGAAGGTGGCTGCCTTGTCGCCGAAGTCATTGTTGATCACCACTGTGGTGGGACCATTCTTGATGTCGAAGGCGATGA
This sequence comes from Paenarthrobacter sp. OM7, assembly GCF_029873575.1. Lineage (NCBI taxonomy): Bacteria > Bacillati > Actinomycetota > Actinomycetes > Micrococcales > Micrococcaceae > Paenarthrobacter > Paenarthrobacter sp. OM7. The sequence goes on along the minus strand of NZ_CP123579.1, from coordinate 3,063,479 downwards.
CGCCCTGCTGTACGTCTCCGGCTGCGACATCGCCGGAGACGAGACCGCCCAGACCGTTGTCAAGGAAGATCCGGTCGCCCTCGTTGCCGTCAGCATCGAAGGCATCGAAGTTGCTGGGCGCGGCAAAGCTGGATCCGGCGGTGGTCTCCCAGGAAACCTCCAGCAGGAGGAACCCGCCGTTGAGCGGCTTCATGTAAGCCATCTCCGGGATTTCGGTAGCGTATCCGGAGTTAAGGACGGTGACCTTAACGGTGTTGCCCTCGGACACCGTGACCTCGAAAGCGTTGCCATCGGTGGCAGTGCCTTGGGAAGGGGCAGTGGCCTCCTGTGAAGCTGACGGTGCGGCAGGGACAGGCGTGGCCTGTCCCTGGACCGCGGCAGCCACCAGCGTCAAAGACAACACCGTGGACACGATCCCAACAACCGTGCCGGCGAACCAGACAACGAGCGTGATGATCCAGGCCTTCTTCTTGTTTTCCGGATAACCCTGCAGCGGGCGGCCTTCCTTATCCCGTGCGTTGCCGGTCAGCGTGATGATGAGGTCCACGATGGACCAGATGCCGAGTCCGCCCGCAGTGAGCAGTTTGGCAATGCCGGTCCCGATCTTTCCCAAGTAAAAGCGGTCAACACCGAGGCCACCAAGGAGCAAGGAGAGGATCCACGTGACCATGAAGGACTTGGCCGGAGTACCCGTGCCGGGAACACCATAAGGGCTGGAATCCGGGCCGGACTGGTACGTCTGGGGTCCGCCTTGGTACTGGGCGTCGAAAGCACCGGGTGCAGGGGGAACTGGTGGGGCACCGTTCCCGTTGTGGGGCGCGGGCGGGTAGCTCGGATTAGTCATTGATCATCCTTCGGGGGAGTGGGTGCGAGGAGGAGGACACGCGGCCTGCGGGCAGGCCAGACAGTCAACTCACTTCCAGTCAGCCTAGTGGGACCAACGCTGCTGAAGGCAATCTCCGCGGGCGGGGTGTGGAGAGCCGGGGATAGTCTTGGATTATGGGCACTTCGACGGACGTCGCACCTTCTGCCGGACAACTCGCCGCGGGACTCCTGGGCGCCATGGCCTACGGCGAGTTGTCGGCTTTCGGCCGGCTTTCGTTCGATTCCCGATACGCCCCCACACTCCATGACCGTTCAGTGCTGGCAAAAATTGCCGTCGGTGCGTACGGAAACTTCGCGCTGCTGAGCGATCGGCTCGCTGAAATGGGCCTCGATCCGGAGGAAGCCATGCTGCCGTTCCAGCGTTCCTTTGACCACTTCCATGAACGCACCAAGCCCGGGGACTGGTTCGAATCCGTGATGAAGGCATACGTCATCGACACCGTTTCCTCGGACTTCTACCGGGCTGTCGCCACTTTCCTCGATGGAACAACGCAGCAGTTCGTGGACCGGGTTGCCTCCCCCGACCAGGCAACCGAGGTACTTCGTGTCCTGCTGCGGCGGGCCTTGGCCGATGACCCACGACTGGCCTCACGGCTGGCGTTGTGGGGCCGCCGGCTGGTGGGGGAAGCGCTGACACAGGCGCAGAGGGTAGGGACTGAGCACCCACAGTTGGGGCCGGCACTAAAAAGTGGTGGCGATGCCCGCGCCGCAATTAAAAGACTGACAGGCGAGCTCGCCGGGCGTCATGCCCGCCGGATGACGGCGCTGGGCCTCACTGCCTAGCGGTATGACCGGGCTTATGCCTGAAAGGCTCCAACGGCCAGGCTCAGGCTGCGTCCAGCGCCTCCAGCAGCGACTTGGCTGCCGTCGTCGGATCCGAAGCCTCGGTGATGGCGCGGACCACGACGATCCGGGTGGCTCCTGCGGCCCGCACCTGCTCTACGTTGCTGAGATCGATCCCTCCGATGGCGAACCATGGCAGATTCACGGCGCCGTCGGTGGTCTCGACTGCACGCTTGCTCGCTTCTGCGGCATATGTGACCAAGTCCAGTCCCACGGCTTCGCGGCCGGGTTTGGTGGGTGTCGCCCAGACGGGTCCTACACAGAAATAGTCCAGGCCCCCCTGTCCCGGTGATGCCGCGATGGCGGCATTCACCTGCTCGGGGGAGTGGGTGGAAAGACCGATCGTGACGGACTCCGGAAGCAATGTCCGGGCCACCTTCAACGGGAGGTCCTTTTGCCCGATGTGGAACACCGGAGCCCCGGAAACACTGGCAACGTCGGCTCGATCGTTGACAGCCCACAGCCGTCCATGACGTTGCGCAACTCCGTGCAGGACCGCCAGCAACTCCAATTCCTCGGCAGCTTCGAGGGTCTTGTCGCGCAGCTGGATGATGTCCACACCGCCCTCGAACGCGGCGTCCACAAAGTCTTCAAAATCGCCTTGCCGTTTCCGCGCATCGGTGCATAGATACAAGCGGGCGGTGGCGAGGGCATCAGTCTGGGTCATGGAACCCAGAGTAGTTCCTCTAAACTGGGCACGTACTGCGGGAGCCGCGACGTTCGTCATATGACTGTCCGGCTGAGAGGGCTTAAGAGCCGACCGCTTGACCTGATCCGGCTAGTACCGGCGTAGGGAAGGAAACGCGCAATGGCAGTTCCCCGCCAAACCCCGCTCCAGGCCGACGTGGCCGTCATTGGCGGCGGCGTCATCGGGCTGGGCATCGCCCGCGAAGCGCGGCGACTTGGCCGCTCCGTGGTGGTGATCGACCCCGCACCGGCTTCGGGGGCTACGTTTGCTGCCGCCGGAATGCTTGCCCCCGTGAGCGAATTTCACTACCAGGAGGAAGATCTCCTGGAGTTGATGCTCGAATCGTCCAGGCTGTGGTCGTCTTTCGCGGCAAGCCTGCCCCGCGGAGGGGAAGACACCGGATACCGCACGACGCCGACACTTGCCGTGGGTGCCGATGCCGCGGACCGCAGGGCACTGGCAGACCTCCGTGCTGTACAGCTTGCTGCGGGCCTGGGGGTCGAGCCGTTGTCCCTGCGCGACGCCCGGGATCGCGAACCCCTCCTCAGTCCCCAAATTTCCAGTGCCTTCGACGTTCCCGCCGACCACCAGGTCGATCCCCGCAAGCTGGCGGCATGCCTGCTCTCGGGACTGGCACGCCACGCGGCCAGCGACTCCACGTGGGTTTCGGGCGCCGACGATGGGTTTGCCGTGACTTCCACGGCGCGCCGCTTGCTCTGGGACGGAGGGCGGGTCTCAGGAGTGGAACTCGAGTCCGGCGCCGCTGTCCACTCCACCGAGACGGTGGTCGCCAACGGACTGGGTGCGGCAGACCTGGAAGGGCTCCCCGACGGGCTTAACCTTTCCCTGCGGCCGGTATATGGCGACATCCTCAGGCTTCGGGTGCCTGAACACCTCCGGCCCCTGCTCACCTCCACCGTCCGCGGGATGGTCCGTGGAGTGCCCGTCTACATCGTGCCCCGGGACGACGGCACTGTAGTCATCGGGGCCACCCAGCGCGAGGACGGACTGTCGGCAGCGTCCAACGCGGTCTCAGCCGGGGGCGTATACCAGTTATTGCGGGACGCCCAGGCCCTGGTCCCCGCAGTGGCGGAACTTGAGCTGCTCGAAGCAACGGCCCGGGCCCGCCCCGGCACTCCGGACAACGCACCGCTGCTTGGACGGGTCGTGGGCCCCCGGGGGGATGTTGATGGTCTGGTGATCGCCACAGGATTCTTCCGGCATGGTGTCCTCCTGACGCCCGCGGCCGCACGGATTGTGGGCGGGCTGATCAACGGCACGTCGGACCCCCGGTGGGCATCATTTTCCCCGGACCGCTTCGCGGCCACTTCATCCACAGCGCGGGCGCTTACGCCGGCACACGCTCCCAGCAAGGAAACAGCATGAACATCAAACTCAACGGATCCGATCACGCCGTGCCGGAGGATGCTTCAGTCAGCACCCTGGTCACGGCCGTCACCGGCCGCGCCCTGGACCACCGCGGACAGGCAGCCGACGGTGGCAAGCTGGGCGTCGCCGTCGCCCGCAATTCCGAGGTGGTGCCACGCAGCCAATGGTCCGCAACGGCGCTCGCCGACGGGGATGAACTCGAACTTGTTACCGCAGTCCAAGGAGGCTGACATCATGACGACAGCAAACACAGAGGTCATTACTGACGCCCTGGTGATCGACGGCGTCCACTTCGGATCCCGCCTGATCATGGGGACGGGAGGTGCCCCGAGCCTGGACGGTCTGGGCGCTGCGCTCCTGGCGTCCGGGACTGAGCTCACCACAGTAGCCATGAGGCGCTACTCACCCGCTGAAACAGGATCCCTCTTCCAACTCCTGGTGGACCACGGAATCCGGGTGCTGCCCAACACCGCCGGTTGCTTTACTGCCAGAGACGCCGTGATGACCGCTGAACTGGCACGCGAGGCACTGGAAACCGACTGGGTGAAGCTGGAAGTCATCGCCGATGAACACACGCTCCTTCCAGACGCAGTGGAACTCGTCGAGGCAACGGAACAGCTGGTGAACCGTGGATTCAAAGTCTTCGCCTATACCAACGATGATCCCGTCCTGGCACTGCGCCTCGAAAACCTGGGTGCCACCGCAGTGATGCCCCTGGGCTCGCCGATCGGAACCGGTCTGGGGATCCTGAACCCGCACAACATTGAACTCATCGTGTCCCGGGCCTCAGTACCCGTGGTGCTCGATGCCGGAATAGGAACCGCCTCCGATGCTGCCCTCGCCATGGAATTGGGCTGCGACGCCGTGCTTCTGGCCACCGCTGTCACCCGGGCGCAGAACCCGGTGCAAATGGGTGAGGCCTTCAAGCACGCCGTGATCGCCGGTAGGCTGGCCAAGCAGGCAGGCCGGATTCCGCGGCGTGAGCACGCTTTGGCGTCGTCGGCCATGGAGGGCCGGGCAGAGTTCCTCTAAGTGTCCGCCGGGTCTTCGGGAGAAGGAGCAGCAGTGGCAGGGAACCATGACCATCTGACCCAGGCGGATGTCGACGATGCCCTCCGGGAGCTACGCGACTGGAAGTACCAGGGCGGCCTGGTAACCGTCTATAAAACTCCGACGGCGGCCGAAGCGCTGGCCCTCATTGCAGCGATCGGACAGATCGCCGAACACCAAAACCACCATCCGGATCTGGAATGGCGCTACAACAAGGTCCACCTGCGGTACCTGTCCCACGACGCAGGCGGAGAAGTCACCCAACGCGACATCACCGCTGCTGCTTCCGTGAGTGAAGCCGCAGCGGCGCTGGGTGCAATCGCGCAGCCGGAGCGGTATCCGGAACCCTGAACCCAGCTGACCCCGAACCATTGTGACAAGGCGCTAAACGACAGTGACCGCCGCCCGAGGGCGGCGGTCACTGTCGTGTGTTCTTGTTGCTGCTAGAGCTTGAGCGCCTTGGTGAGCGCCGCAGTATCGTGCCGGGTGCGGGTTCGGCCCAGGAAGACCACCACCGCTGCGGCGGCGGCAGTTCCCAGGACGATCGGCAAGACCCAGGGAATCCAGGTTGCCCCGGGCTGGTAGCCCAGGCCGGCACTGATGAACGCAATCCAGCCCAGGGTGCCCACAGCCACCGAAACACCGGCCGGCAAAGCGATGCCGTACTTGCCGTGCCTCTTGTCGTTGGCCCACACGATGAAACCGGTGGCTATGGTGGCCAGAACCACCACGACGAGTGAAAGCATGAAGACTCCTTTGCGGACTGCGTTATGCGGAGGGCCTAGAGGGCACCGAAGCCGACGCGGCGGACTTCCTCTGCGCCGATCTCCACATAGCCCAGGACGCTGCCGGGAACAATGATCTGGCGGCCCTTTTCATCGGTCAGGCGCAATTCCGAGCCCTTGGACACGGCCTCTGCCACGATCTTGGCCACCGCGTCTGCATCCAAAGCGGATTCGAGCACGATTTCACGGCCAACGTTCTGAATGCCGATCTTTACTTCCACAGCAAGGCCTCCAAGCCAATCAAGTATTAAGTCAGTCCTCTATTTGTAGCCTAGGACTCTTTGGGGAATCGACTGATTCCGCGCCAAGCTAAACGATAGATCAGATCACTGGCCACATCGAGGTCAAGGTTTCCGTCCGTTTCAAGCCAGTAGCGTGCGCTGACCTGCGCCATTCCGGCCAGACCACGGCCCAGGAGCTGCGCCTCCAAGGGAGGCAGCTTGGTGTCCTCGGCAATAACATGGGCCACCGCATCAGCGAATGTTTTGTTGAACGTCTCCAAACGGGAACTGACATCGGGATCGTTGATGAGGTCAGATTCGAAGACGAGCCGGTGGGCTTGGTCGTCATCAGCGATGAACCGGTAGTAGGCCCGCATCACGGCCTTCACGCGTTCCTTGTTGTCCGAGGTGGAGTTCAAAGCGCTGAGCATCAGTTCAGTCAGCGCGGCCAAGTGGCTGTCCAAAAGGGCCATGTAGAGCTCACGCTTGGACGGAAAGTGCTGGTACAGCACCGGCTTGCTCACGTGGGCAGCCTCGGCGATCTCGTCCATGGCGGCACCATGGAATCCGTTGGAGACAAAAACTTCCAACGCCGCATTCAGCAACTGCGCCCGGCGCTCGTCGCGCGGCAACCTTGGTGAACGCGTTGAAACAGCCCGTTCCTGCTTGGCCGGTGCCCCATCGTGTGCCCTTGTGCCGTCAGCCACAGTCTGCCGCCTTTCCTTTGCAGTTATGACCACTCTACCGGTGGGTAATATGACCGGGCGGCATCGGCAGGCATACATTGGGGTATGGCCTCAATTGTTGCTGCCCGCCCTGCTGCGCCCGCTATCCTGCCGCCCCTTGTTGAACCGGCCGCCGAACTCACGCCGGCTGAAGTGGAGCGATACTCCCGGCATCTCATCATTCCCGAAATCGGTGCCCTGGGCCAACGCAGGCTTAAGAATGCCAAAGTGCTGGTCATAGGCGCCGGCGGACTTGGTTCTCCGGCATTGTTGTACTTGGCTGCGGCCGGCGTTGGCACACTCGGAATCGTTGACGACGACGTAGTGGACCTCAGCAACCTGCAGCGCCAGGTCATCCATGGCGTGAAGGACGTGGGCATCCCCAAGATCGAGTCGGCCCGCAACGCCATCAACGAACTTAATCCGCTGGTCAACGTCGTCCTGCACGACATCCGGCTGGACTCATCCAACGCCTTGGAGTTGTTTGCGCAGTACGACCTCATCCTCGATGGCGCGGACAACTTCGCCACGCGTTACCTGGTCAACGACGCCGCCGCCATCCTCGGCAAGCCCTATGTCTGGGGCTCCATCTTCCGCTTCGACGGCCAGGTCAGCGTGTTTTGGGCCGAGCACGGACCCACTTACCGGGACCTCTACCCTGAAGCTCCTCCCGCCGGTTCGGTGCCTTCCTGCGGCGAGGGCGGAGTGTTCGGCATGTTATGCGCAGCGGTTGGTTCGCTCATGGTGACCGAAGCCGTGAAGCTGATCACCGGCGTCGGGCGTTCACTGCTGGGACGGGTAGCGCTTTTTGACGCACTTGGCGGCAGCTGGCGCGAGATCAGGGTATCCAAGGACCCGGAAGCCGAACCCATCACGGAGCTGACGGACTACGAAGCTTTCTGCGGTGTGACGCCTTTGGCAGCAACCGACCAGGAACACACTGTGTCCGCGAAGGACCTTGCAGCGATGCTCGCAGAGCGGGAGGCGGGGGAGCGGGACTTCGACTTGGTGGATGTCCGGGAATCGGGGGAGCACAGCATCGTCAGTATTGACGGTTCAGTCCTCATCCCGCAGGGCCGTATTCTCTCGGGTGAAGCGTGGGTGGAGTTGCCCCAGGACAAGGACATCGTTTTCCACTGCAAGGCCGGCACGCGCTCGGCTGCTGTGTTGGAGGCTGCGCGGAAAGCGGGTTACACGCGGGTCAGCCACCTCGACGGCGGTATCCTCGCCTGGGTGCGCGACGTCGAGCCGGCGAAACCTGTTTACTAGGTCGTTTTTCGCCCCCAGCCGTGCCTGGCAGTCCCACATGAGCCGATGCCTGGGGCTCGAGGGCACGGCCCCGTCTGCTCAGGCGCTCTCTGAGCGGAGTTGCTGGTGGTCCACGGGGCATTCGGCGGCCGGGGTTGCAGCCTGGGGCTGTTCCACCTGGATTCCGTAGAGTGCCTCGAGGGCTGCGACGTAGTCATCCTGCTGTCCGTTGGCGGCAAGTTCGCGTGCACGGACTGTGGGGATGTGGAGGAGCTGCTTGACCATGCGGCGGAGTGCGAACTCCACTTCTTCGGCGGCGGCCGTGCAACCGTGACGGGCGCGGACCTTTTCCATCTCGGCGTCCAGGACGTTCATGGTGTGGCGGCGAAGCGCCACGATGGCAGTGTCCACGGAACGCGCTTCGCGTTCGGATTCAAAGGACGCGGCAGCGCCGGTGACGATTGCACTTGCCTGGGACAGCGACTCTGCTTGTTCCTGGGGTGCGGCGAGCCGAACGGACTCAAGCGTCAAGAGCTCAACGCCGTCGAGTTCGCCCACGGCGGGATCGAAATCATGGGTGAGGGCAAGGTCGATGGCGATCAACGGCTTGCCCGACTGTGCACGGACACGGGCGAGGTCTGCGGCCTCTACACGGTTGTCCGATCCGCTGCAGCCGATCATGACGTCAGCTGCGGCAACAGCGGCTGGGAGAGTGTCGGCGTCGAGCGCTGTTCCACCGCGGGTGGCGACGAAACCTTCGGCGCGGCCGGACGACGAGTAGACGGAGATATCAGTACAGCCGCGTTCCCGGAGAAGGGACATCGTGGCGCCTGCGTATGCCCCGGTACCGAAGACCACGACCTTCTTGGCGGACCAGTCATCGTTCTCGGCAAGGTCGGTTGCGAGGTCCAGGGCGACGGACACGATCGAGAGGCCCCGGGAACCGAGGGCGGTTTGCGCGCCAACATCCTTGGCGGTCTTGGAAGCCGCCTGGAAAAGCCGGACGAGGCCGGAGCTCGCGGTGCCCTCCTGCTGGGCTGTAATCAGTGCCCGGCGGACCTGGCCGGCGATTTCGCGTTCGCCCACGACGGCGGAGTCCAGCCCGGCGCTCACGGCAAAGAGGTGGCGGGTGACGTCAGGGCCGGTGTGGGTAGCAAAGGAACGGGAGACGAGTTGCTCGTTCAGGCCGCTCAGTTCACTGATCTGGGAAACGAGGGCGGAGCGGGCTGCTTCGAGGTCCGCCCCGTTGGCCGTTTCGCCGTAAACCTCATAGCGGTTACACGTCGCCAGGACCACGGCACCGGAAACCACCGGGGAGTCCGTCAGGGCTGCCGAGGCAAGCTCAGAGGAACCGTTGCTCAACTGAGCGACAGTTTCGAGGTCGATGTCGGCGTGTGTAGCCACCAATGAGAAAAGAACCACAGCACCCCAATCATAGCTTTTTCGTAGCCCGGTAGAACAATATGGCACCGTGGCGATCCACACGCAGGGGAGTGATCGCCGCCACAAAGGCCCGGGAGGCGCTCAACGTGACAGCTTGTCGTTATCTTTTGCACCGGATTTTCGGCACAATCGAAGGCATGACTTCTAGCTCGGCAGCATCCAAGAGTACGGCCTCCAACGCCCCGGCGGGAACCCTCGACGCCAACCACCCGCTGAAGGACGGCCGGACCTCGGACTCGCCGTTGATTACCGCCTACCGCGGCGGCACGCCGTCCCGCAGGCCCGTGTGGTTCATGCGTCAAGCAGGCCGTTCCCTGCCCGAGTACCTGAAGGTACGCGAAGGCGTGGCGATGCTGGACTCCTGCCTGCGACCGGAACTTGCGGCGGAAATCACGCTCCAGCCGGTTCGCCGCCATGATGTTGATGCGGCCATTTTCTTCTCCGACATCGTGATTCCGCTGAAGCTGGCCGGTGTGGGCGTGGACATCGTCCCCGGTGTTGGACCGGTCCTGGACAAACCTGTCCGCACGGCCGCTGATGTAGCGGCCCTGCCCACGCTGACGTGGGAGGCGCTGGAACCCATCCGCGAAGCCGTCCGCCTGACTGTTGCTGAACTCGGGAAAACCCCGCTTATCGGGTTCGCCGGCGCCCCCTTCACCTTGGCGGCCTACATGGTTGAAGGCAAGCCGTCCCGGGACCACCTCGGACCCCGGACCATGATGCACGCAGATCCTGAAACCTGGGCGGCACTGGCCAACTGGGCCGCCGACACCTCCGGAATGTTCCTCCAGGCCCAGCTCGAAGCGGGTGCTTCGGCTGCGCAGCTCTTCGACTCGTGGGCAGGCTCACTGGGCCTGGCTGATTACACCAAGTACGTCGCGCCGGCGTCCGCCCGGGCGCTGGATCATGTCCGTGGCCTGGGTGCTCCGTTGATTCATTTCGGCACGGGGACGTCTGAGCTCCTGGTCGCGATGCGCGATGTCGGAGTGGACGTGGTGGGCGTGGACTACCGACTCCCCTTGGATGAGGCCAACCGCCGCTTGGGTGGCACCGTTCCGCTGCAGGGAAACATCGATCCCGCACTTCTCTCCGCTCCGTGGGAGGTCCTTGAAGCCCATGTCCGTGAGGTCATTGCGGCCGGAGCCCACGCGCCGGGCCATGTGCTGAACCTGGGCCACGGAGTGCCTCCGGAAACGGATCCCACCGTCCTGACCCGCGTCGTGGAACTCATCCACTCCATCCCTTCGGAGTAGTGCCGATGCGCGGGGGACACCCAACGCCAAAGCCACCGGCCGACAGGCCGTCCGCCGTTGTGGTGGGCGGCGGCGTCTCAGGCCTGATTGCTGCCCGTGAACTTGCCATGGGCGGCTTTGCCGTCACTATCCTGGAAGCGGGCGACGCCTGGGGCGGCTGCGTGGGAAGCCATGTCGTTGCCGGGCTGCAGCTTGACAGTGGGGCGGAATCGTTTGCCACCCGGTCGCCGGCTGTTGCCAATCTCGCCGGAGAGCTGGGCCTGGCGGACAAAATCGTTTCCCCGCACCCCGGAGGTGCCTGGGTGCAATTACCCGACGGGCCGCAGGAACTACCCAAAACGGGAGTCCTGGGCATCCCCGCCAATCCTTGGGATCCGGAAGTCCGCCGTTCCTTGGGACTCGCCGGAGCCATCCGTGCCTCGTTGGACACCTGGCTTCCGGCGTCCTTTGGTACGTCCTCGGAGGTCACCAGTGTTTCCGCGCTTGTGCGGAGCCGTATGGGCAAGAGGGTCCTTGACCGGCTGGTTTCCCCGGTGGTGGGCGGTGTCCATTCGGCCGACCCCGGTCTTCTGGATGTGGACATGGTTGCGCCAGGCCTGCGGGCGGGCATTCGTCAGCATGGCTCACTGGCCGCCGCTGTGGCGGCCCAGCGCAGGGCCGCCGCTGGCTCCGCATCCGGCCCGGCCAAGGCTGGATCCGCCGTCGCCGGTTTGCAAGGTGGCATGCATTCGCTGGTGACTGCGCTCGTGGCGGACCTGCGCGGACGCGGCGTCGGGCTGATGACCGGAAAGCGCGCCGACGCAGTCGCCAAGACCCCGGACGGCTGGCGGGTCACCGCCGGAGGTTCCACGTACGACGCCGGCCGGTTGGTGGTTGCGCTCGACGGCCCGGCCGCCGTCGGGCTTCTTGAGCAGTCCTTGCCGGAACTGTCCGGCTTGCGTCCGGCACCCGGACCGCTGGTGAGCCTCGTGACCATGGTGGTGGACCTTCCCGAGCTTGACAGCAGGCCCCGCGGGACCGGAATTTTGGTGGCACCACAAACTCCCGGAATCATGGCCAAGGCGTTGACCCACGCGACAGCCAAATGGGACTGGTTGGCGGGCGAAGCCGGGCCGGGGACGCATGTCCTGCGCCTGTCCTATGGCCGGCGTGAAGAAGCTGCCGGGGGAGCGGACATCATCCTGGATGATGAGGCACTCCTTGCCGCGGCGCTGATGGATGCCTCCGCGTTGTTGACGGTGCCGGTCTCCCGGGCGGACATCGTGGATTGGGATGTGGTGCGGTGGGCCGGAGCCTTGCCGTTCGCCGCCGTCGGTCATAAACAGCGGGTCGGGCACGTGCGCGCTGTGTGTGCCGCGGCCTCCGGTTTGACGGTGGTTGGAGGCTGGTTGGCGGGGAATGGCCTGGCTGCCGTGGTGGCCGACACCCGGACACAGCTCGCCGCAGCCGTAGCCGAGAATGCCTCAAAACTGTGATTTGCATCACTTCTACGTGTTGTAGAACTGATCCGTTTCGACTTAGGGGCTGGCACGGGGCAAACTTGAACCATGAGCCACACTTCTGCCGAATCTGTCACTAAAACTGCTGAAACCGAAGAACAGTTCTACACGCTGTGGACGGTCTTCAAGCGATCGGCCGACGTCCTGCGCAGCGGCGATGCTGCCCAGGAATTCGACGCCCTTGCGGAGAAGCTCGCTGAGGGTGGAGTAATCCTCCGCGGCAGCTACGACGTCTCGGCGATGCGCTCGGATGCGGACATCATGGTGTGGCTCCACGGGCCCAAGCCGGAGGACCTGCAGGCCGCCGTCCGCTCCATCCGCCGCAGCAAGCTTTTCGCCGGCACCGACATCGTTTGGTCTGCCATGGGCGTGCACCGCGAAGCCGAGTTCTCCAAGAGCCACGTGCCGGCATACGCCCGCGGCGTTGAACCGAGCACCTGGCTCTGCGTCTACCCGTTCGTCCGCTCCTACGAGTGGTACCTGCTTCCGACGGACGAACGCGGCAAGATGCTCCGCGACCACGGACTGCTGGGACGCGAATTCCCGCAGGTCATCTCCAATACTGTGTCCTCCTTCGCGCTGGGTGACTGGGAATGGATCCTTGGCCTCGAAGCACCTGAACTGGTGGACCTGGTAGACCTGATGCGCCACCTGCGGGCCACCGAAGCCCGCCACCATGTTCGCGAAGAAATCCCCTTCTACACCGGCCGCCGGGTCACGGCTGCCGAGATTGCCGAGGTTCTCGCATGACCAGCCCCGCTGTCTCCACCGCAACGAACGCCGTCACTGAGCGTGGGCGCCAGGAAGCCAAGCACTATGATGCCGTGCTGCTCGCTTCCTTTGGCGGACCTGAAGGGCAGGATGACGTCATCCCGTTCCTGCGCAACGTCACCCGTGGCCGTGGCATCCCGGATGAGCGACTGGAAGAGGTATCCCACCACTACCGCGCCTTCGGCGGCATCAGCCCCATCAACCAGCAGAACCGTGAGCTGAAGGCCGCCATTGAGGCCGAGCTGGCCCGCCGCGACATCGAACTGCCGGTCCTTTGGGGTAACCGCAACTGGGATCCTTACATCGCTCCTGTACTCCAGGACGCTTACGACGCCGGACATCGCCGGCTCCTGATGCTCACCACCAGCATCTACTCCTGTTACTCCAGCTGCCGCCAGTACCGCGAAGACATCGGCGTTGCACTGACGGAAACAGGATTGGACGGCAAGCTCCAGGTGGACAAGATCCGCCAGTACTTCGACCACCCCGGCGTCGTCCAGCCCTTCCTGGAGGGTACGTCTGCGGGCTTGGAAGAGATCCGTGGCAAGCTTGCCGCTGCCGGTGAGTCAGATCCCGATTCAAAGATCCGCGTATTGTTCGCTACGCACTCCATCCCTACGCGGGATGCCGAAGCCGCTGGCAGGTCGGAGGACGAGCCCCGCGAATTCGCCGAAGGTTCGGCTTATGCTGCGCAGCACCTGGCCAATGCCAAGGCCATCATGGATGTCGTGGCCCCCCACGTCGCCTGGGACTTGGTGTACCAGTCCCGGTCCGGCGCCCCGCACATCCCGTGGCTTGAGCCGGACATCAACGACCACCTTGAGGAAATCGCCCCCGATGGCGTCCGCGGCGTCGTCATTGTTCCCCTCGGGTTCGTCAGCGATCACATGGAAGTTGCCTGGGACCTCGACACCGAAGCCCTGGAAACCTGCAAGAACCTGGGCATTGAAGCAACCCGTGTTCCCACCCCGGGTACGCACGCGGCGTTCGTGTCCGGCCTGGTGGACCTGATCTGCGAACGCACGGTGGAGAACAACATCGCCGAGCGCCCCCACGTCACGGACCTCGGACCGTGGTACGACGTTTGCCGCCCCAACTGCTGCGAGAACTTCCGTGGAGCGAAGCCTGCTATTTCAGAAGTTGGCACCACGGTGGGCATCGGCCACGACGCCTACCCGGCTGCGGAGGCTGCCAAGTGACCGTTCGCATCGGCACCAGGGCCAGCAAGCTGGCACTGACGCAGACGCAGCAGACGGCGGACAAGTTGTCTGCGGTTGGCGGCTTCCCGGTAGAGCTGGTTCACATCAAGACCGAGGGCGACGTCAAAACCGGTTCCCTTTCCCAGATGGGCGGAACAGGTGTGTTCGTCGCCGCCTTGCGTGACGCGCTGCTGGCTGACACGTGCGATGTCGCGGTGCACTCCCTCAAGGACCTGCCCACCGGCGCAGCCCTTGGCCTGAGCATCGCTGCAACACCCAAGCGGGTGGATGTCCGTGATGTTCTCTGCGCACGGGACGGGATGACGCTCTCTGAGCTGCCGGGCGGTGCCAAAGTAGGTACAGGCTCACCACGCCGCGCTGCCCAACTCCGGGCAGCCCGGCCCGATATCGAGGTCTTGGACATCCGCGGCAACGTCGATACCCGCCTCGGCCGGGTTCCCGGCCTCCCGGGCAACATCACGGATGAGGTTGTGCCGGGTAAGTCCTGCGACCTCGACGCAGTGGTGTTGGCCGCCGCTGGATTGGAACGAATGGACCGGCTGGACACCGTCAGTGAGTTCTTCGAAACCAACGTCATGTTGCCCGCACCCGGGCAAGGTGCGTTGGCCATCGAATGCCGAACTGGGGATGCTCCGCGCCAGCCAGGGTCCACCGCGGGTTCAAACGGCGTGCTGGCCCAGGCCTTGGCGGCATTAAACGACGACGACACCCGGCTGGCGGTGACAGCCGAGCGTGCCGTGTTGGCCAGGCTCGAAGCGGGCTGCGCTGCTCCGGTGGGTGCCTACGCCTTCCGCAAGGGCAGCATTCTGCACCTGGAGGCAGTGGTCTGCGCTGTGGATGGCACCAAGACCGTTCGTGAGAAAAAAGCCACCGATGGCCTCACGGAAGTCGGCGCCACGTTGCTCGGCATCGAGGTGGCTGAGTTGTTGCTCGCTGCCGGTGCCGCGGAGATCGCGGACCTTGCCGCGTCCTGAACCGCATGATCCACGAGGGCTAACCGGTCGGCGCATCTTGATCACCAGGAGCGCCGACCGTGCCAAGCCGCTGGCGTCGTTGCTGACCAGCCTCGGCGCCGCACCCTTGGTGCTGCCCCTGATCGATTTTGAACGGGCAAAAGACCAGGCACCCCTGGACGATTCCCTCGACCGCCTGGCTGCCGGTGAATTCGATTGGTTGGTGATCAGCAGCATCACCAGTGCCCGAGTCCTTCTTGAGAAGGCTGCAGAGCGGGGCACAACCCCGGCAGCCCTGGTTCCGGCAGCCACCCGGGTGGCGACCATCGGGCCGTCCTCGTTGCGGGTCTTGGAATCCATTGGCCTCTCCGTCCACCTGGCGCCGACGGAGCGTCAGTCTGCTGACGGCCTGGTGGAACTGTGGGAGCCCGCGCCGGCCCGGGTGCTCCTGCCCCAAGCAGATATCGCGGCACCCGGCCTTCGGGAAGGCCTGGCGTCAAAAGGTGCTGACGTGACCTCCGTGGTTGCCTACCACACCGTGGACTACCCGGCCGGGACGGGACGTCGCCTGACGGCGGAACTGCCGCCCGCCGTCGAGGTTTCCGAGGACAGCGTGCTGCCAATGCTCAGCCCGGAAGAAGCACGGGCCAGCCTCAAGGCAGGCACTGTGGACGCCGTGGTGGCTGCTTCGCCCAGCGCCGTACGCCGCATCGCCCAAACCTTGCCGCCGCTGGGCAGGTGCCACTTGATTGCCATCGGGCGTCCGACGGCGGGTGAGGCCTCGCGTCTTGGCCTCACCGTGGCCGCCACAGCCAAAGAACCAACCCCGGACGGCATCGTGGCCGCCTTGGAATCTGTTTTCGCCAACGAAGGGAACCCGCAATGAGCTTTCCAAACCATCGTCCCCGCCGTCTGCGCACCACTCCCGCCATGCGCAGGCTCACCGCAGAGAACCGGCTGGCACCTGCAGACCTGATCCTCCCGGCGTTCATCCGGGAGGGCCTCACCGAACCAAGCCCCATCAGCTCCATGCCGGGTGTGGTCCAGCACACCACTGATTCCCTGAAACGCGCTGCATCCGAAGCTGTGGAGCTTGGTGTGGGCGGCATCATGCTGTTTGGCGTCCCCTCCGTGCGCGATGCGCAGGGCACGGCCTCACTCGACCCGGAAGGCGTCCTGAACAAGGCCATCCGCGACGTCAAGGCTGAGGTGGGGGATGACTTGGTCATCATGGGCGACGTTTGCCTGGACGAGTTCACGGACCATGGCCACTGCGGGGTCCTCGATGCCGATGGCTATGTGGACAACGACGCCACCCTGGAGATCTACGGACAGATGGCTGTAGCCCAGGCCGATGCGGGGGCCCATGTACTGGGACCCTCAGGCATGATGGATGGCCAGATCGCTGTCATCCGTCAGGCGTTGGAGGAATCCGGCCACAAGAACACCGCGGTCCTTGCCTACGCAGCCAAGTATGCGTCGGCGTTCTACGGCCCGTTCCGTGAAGCAGTCGATTCCCAGCTCAAGGGCGATCGTCGGACCTACCAGATGGACGCAGCAAACCGCCGGGAAGCCATCCTGGAGGTTGAACTGGACCTTGAAGAGGGTGCCGACATGGTGATGGTAAAGCCGGCCATGAGCTACCTGGATATCCTGGCCGACGTCGCAGCCATGAGCCCGGTACCTGTCTCGGCCTACCAAATCTCCGGCGAGTACGCCATGATCGAAGCTGCTGCGGCCAACGGCTGGATCGACAGGCGCGGTGCCATCACCGAATCCGTCCTGGGAATCAAGCGTGCCGGAGCCGATACCGTGCTGACCTATTGGGCCTCCGAACTGGCAGGCTGGCTGAAGGAGTCCTGATGACATCCGTTCCCTCCGACCCCGGCGCCTCCCCGGATCGCGGCGGGCCGTCCGACCCCGCCGCGCCGGTAGCTGCCAACCACATCCTCCTGGGGCTGAACACTTTTGGCGATGCCGGCGTCGACGCCGACGGGAACCCCAAAGAACACGCCCGCGTCCTCCGCGAGTTGCTCGAAGAAGCGAAGTTGGCCGACGCCGTCGGGATCCATGCCTTCGGGGTAGGGGAACACCATCGCCGGGACTTCGCAGTCTCCGCACCCGAGGTCTTCCTTGCCGCCGCCGCCGCAGTGACATCCCGGATTCGCCTCGGCTCGGCTGTTACGGTGCTGAGCTCGGATGATCCCATTCGAGTTTTCCAGCGCTTCTCCACTGTGGATGCGCTGTCCAACGGCAGGGCTGAAGTGATGCTGGGCCGGGGCTCGTTCATTGAATCCTTCCCGCTCTTCGGCCTCGACCTGGCTGACTACGAGGTCCTTTTCGAGGAGAAGCTGGAGCTCTTCGACAAGGTTCGTGCCCAGAAGCCGGTCCACTGGGAGGGCCGTACCCGGCCCAATGTCAATGGACTCCAGGTGTACCCGAAATTGCAGCACCATTTGCTGCCGGCCTGGATTGGCGTAGGCGGAACACCCGAGTCCGTGCTGCGCTGTGCCGAATACGGCTACCCGATCATTTTCGCCATCATCGGGGGAGAACCCCGCCGCTTTGCCCCGCTGGTGAACCTCTACCGCGATGCGATGGCGAAGTACGGACACCCGATGCGCCAGATCGCAACGCACTCGCCGGGCTTCATTGCCGATACGGATGAGGCCGCCCGGGAGGAGCTCTTCCCGCATTGGCTGGACCAGCGCAACAGGATCGGCGCTGAGCGCGGCTGGGGTCCTGGAAACCGCGGTGAATTCGAGGCCATGTGCGGCCCCGAAGGCGCCCTCTACGTGGGTTCGCCGGAAACCGTTGCGCAGAAGATCGTCCTCCTCAAACGCACCCTGGGTGTGGACCGCTTCGACCTGAAGTACAGCAACGGGACCCTGCCCCACCAATCCATGATGCGTTGCATTGAGCTCTATGGCACCGAGGTGGCCCCGCGGGTTGCCCGGCTGCTTGCTTCCGAATAGGCGCACACGACGCAGACCGGCTGCCCCTGAATCACAGACCGGCTGCTCCTGAATCACAGACCGGCTGCTCCTGAATCACTGAAAGAATAGGAACCATGACTTCCAACACCCCTGTGTCCGATCAGCTCTTCGACCGCGCCCGGTCCCTCATGCCTGGTGGCGTGAACTCCCCGGTCCGTGCCTTTGGATCCGTCGGTGGCAACCCGAAGTTCATGGTTTCGGCCAAGGGCGCCTACCTCACGGACGCCGACGGCAAGGAGTACGTGGACCTTGTCTGCTCCTGGGGCCCTGCGCTGCTGGGCCATGCCCACCCTGCCGTACTCGAAGCCGTGCACGCCGCCGTGGACCGCGGCCTGTCCTTCGGTGCTTCCACTCCGGATGAGGCCAACCTGGCCGAGATCGTCAAGGACCGCGTATCCGCCGTTGAGCGCCTGCGCATGGTGTCCACCGGCACCGAGGCGACCATGACCGCCGTACGCCTCGCCCGTGGCTTCACCGGCCGCAACCTGGTCATCAAGTTCGCTGGCTGCTACCACGGCCACTTGGACGGTTTGCTGGCCGCCGCAGGTTCCGGTGTTGCCACCCTGGCCCTTCCAGGCTCGGCCGGCGTCACCGAGGCAACAGCAGCTGAAACCTTGGTCCTGCCTTACAACGATCTCGCCGCAGTTGAGGCTGCCTTCGCCACGCACGGTAACAACATTGCCGCAGTGATCACGGAAGCGGCTCCCGCCAACATGGGCGTTGTCACACCAGGAGAGGGGTTCAACGCAGGGCTGTCCCGCATCACCAAGGAGCACGGGGCCCTCCTGATCGTGGATGAAGTCCTGACCGGGTTCCGCACTGGCTACTCCGGCTACTGGGGCCTGACAGGCCGCCAGGAAGGGTGGGCGCCTGACCTGCTCACCTTCGGCAAAGTCATCGGCGGCGGAATGCCGACGGCGGCACTCGGCGGCCGTGCCGACGTCATGGACTACCTTGCTCCCGTTGGCCCGGTCTACCAGGCCGGCACGCTGTCCGGAAACCCCGTGGCCATGGCGGCCGGCGTAGCCACGCTGACCCATGCAACACCGGAGGTCTACGCCTACGTTGATGCCCGCTCGCTGGAACTCTCCGCGGCACTTTCGTCAGCTCTGGATGCTGCAGGCGTTGACCACTCCATCCAGCGGGCAGGGAACCTGTTCTCGGTCGCCTTTGGTACCTCGGCCCACGGCGTGCACAATTACGACGACGCGCAGGCTCAGGAGAGCTTCCGCTACGCACCGTTCTTCCACTCCATGCTGGACTCGGGCGTTTACCTGCCGCCGTCCGTCTTCGAAGCATGGTTCCTGTCTGCTGCCCATGACGACGCAGCAATGAACCGTATTTTCGAGGCGCTTCCCGCAGCTGCACAGGCTGCTGCCGGCGCCACGGCCTGACCCTGCTGATGCCCCGGGCTGGTGCGGAAGGCACTTGCCCGGGGCATTGCTGTGTCCGCAAGGGGTAGGCTCGTAGGTGGAAACCCACCCCCAACGAACTAACGGTTTACCATGCGCAAGACCCAGACAATTGCATCCTTCGGTGTAAGCATCGCGACGGCTGGAGCTTTGGTCGCCATGGCGTCCGGCTGCTCAAGCGGCAGCGGAGGCACCGTCCCACCCGCAACGGAAGCGACGCCGTCGGCTTCTGCCTCTTCACCGCCGGGCACTCCGCAGCCAGCCACCACATCAGCGGCGCCAACAAAGCCATCCACGGTGCCTCCGCCCTCCGCTGCGCCTGCCACCAGCGCTCCTACGGCCGCGGAGCAACAGTTGGCGGCGCTCAGTCTTGAACAAAGGGTAGGCCAACTGTTCATGGTGGCGGCCAAGGCCACCGGCGCCGAGCCAGGAACCATGCAGGCGTTGAAGGAATACCACGCGGGCAACGTGTACTTGAGCGGGCGCAGCAAGGCAGGCAGTGCTGCCACCGCTGCCGTCGTGTCGTCGTTGACGGGAACGGTTTCCACCGCCACCACCGGCGGTTTGCCCCTCTTCGTAGCGACCGACCAGGAGGGCGGGTATGTCCAGGTTCTTTCGGGTCCGGGGTTCTCAACAATTCCCACAGCGTTGGTGCAGGCAGGGGCAGGGGAGTCAAAGCTCCGCGCCGATGCTGCAACCTGGGGCAAGGAGCTGCGAAGCGCCGGCGTCAACGTCAATCTTGCGCCCGTGCTGGACACAGTCACCAGCCCGGAGTTTGCGCCGTCCAATGCTCCGATTGGCCACTTCCAACGTGAGTACGGCTATGCACCGGGCACAGTGTCGACCCTGGGCAATGCCTTTGCCGATGGCATGAAGGACGCGGGCGTCGCCCCTGTAGTGAAGCACTTCCCCGGCCTGGGCAGGGTAGTCCCCAACACGGATGTCACCAGCGATGTCAGGGATACCTCCACCACCCGGAACGATCCCGCCCTGGAACCGTTCCACGCTGCCATCGCATCAGGCACGCAGTGGGTCATGGTATCGAATGCCTACTACGACAAGATTGACCCCTCGAACATCGCACCCTTCTCGCCTACGGTGATGGAGACGATGCTGCGTTCAGACGCCGGCTTCACGGGGATTGTCCTATCCGACGACCTCTGCAGTGCCGCGCAATTGGGCGCCTGGTCCGATGCGGACCGCGCCCTGAATTTCTTCGCGGCCGGTGGAACCATGCTGGTGTGTGCAGATCCTGCGAGCATTCCTGCCATGCACCAGGCCGTGGTGAAGAAAGCCACAGCAGATGCCTCCTTCCGCGCCAAGGTGGATGCTGCCGCCCTGACAGTGCTGCGGGTCAAAGCAGGGTAATGATCACAGCAAAGAACCCCGCCTTCGAAACGAAGGCGGGGTTCTCAAGACTTGTGGTTGTCTTGGCTAAAGGACGTCCGACAGGAAGCCCTGCAGGCGTTCCGTTTGCGGATTGGTGAAAAGCTGCTCCGGGGGGCCGGACTCCACCACTACACCAGCGTCCATAAAGGTCACTACGTCGGAGACATTGCGGGAGAAGCCCATCTCGTGGGTCACCACCACCATGGTCATGCCGCCTTGGGCCAGATCCGTCATCAGGGCAAGGACGCCCTTGACGAGCTCCGGGTCCAGTGCGGAGGTGGCTTCATCGAAGAACATGACCTCGGGCTTCATGGCCAGCGCGCGGGCAATCGCTACACGTTGCTGCTGTCCACCTGAGAGGTTGGCTGGCCGCGCGTCTGCCTTGTGCTTCAAGCCCACCAGGTCCAACTGGGCCAGTGCTTCATCGCGGGCCTGTTCCTTGGACATGCCACGGAGCTTGCGCAGGGCCAGCGAAATGTTCTCCGCCACCGTCTTGTGGGGGAAAAGGTTGAACTGCTGGAAGACCATGCCAATGCGGCGCCGCAGTTCGTCCGGGTTGTCCTTGAGGACAGAGCGTCCGTCCAGCAGGATGTCCCCCTGGTCCGGCTCGATGAGCCGGTTCATTACGCGCAGGAGCGTTGACTTGCCCGAGCCCGAGGGGCCGATCACGGAGGCCGTTGTGCCCTTCTCGACGTGCAGGTCAATGCCCCGCAACACGTGGTTGCTGCCGAAGGACAAATGGATGTTCTTCGCCGTTAACGTTCCTGAAGCGAATTCACTCATGCCTGGGCTCCCTTTCCTACCACTGCTGCTGCCTCGTCCGGTTCCTTCTTCTCCGGCCGGCCGGAGCGCATGCGGGCATCAATCCAGTTCACGAAGTGCGTGAGCGGGATGGTCAGCGCGAGGTAGAAGATGGCTGCAGCGACATACGGGGAAAGGTTGCCGCTGTTGGCGGCGGCATCCTTGCCGATCTGGAAGATCTCACGCTCTGTGGCAAGAAGACCCAGCATGAACACCAACGAGGATTCTTTGATCAATGCGATGAACTGGTTGACCAAGGCAGGAAGGACCCTGCGGATTCCCTGGGGCACCACTACGAGGCGCATGGATGAGCCGTAACTGAACCCGAGGGCGCGGGTCGCTTCGAGTTGTCCCTTGTCCACGCTCTGGATGCCGGAACGAAAGATCTCGCCGATGTACGCGCCGGACATCAAGGACAACGCCGCGATGGCCATGGGGTACGGGCTGGTGGAGCCCGTCAGTTCACGAATGATGGGGCCGAAACCGAACCCGATCACCAGAATGGTCAGCACCGGAGGAAGCCCGCGGAGAATGTCCGTGTAAATGCGGGCTACCCACCGTGCTGCTGCGTTCCGGGAAATCCCCATCAGGGCGAGCAGCATCCCCAGCGCGGTCCCGATGATGCCCGAGACGACGGCCAGGACAATGGTATTGGGCAGGCCGACGGCGAACATCTTGGGGAGGACTTCGCCCATTGCCTCCCAGTCAAAGAAGGTCTCGGCCAGTTGATTGAGGATATCCATGGAACGCCCTGGTTACTTGGCGGGGAGCTGGACGGCCTTGCTGCCCGGCTTCCAGCCCTGGGGGGTCTGCTCGGCAGCAGTCGGACGGTCCTTGTACCACTCGGCCGTGAGCTTGGCCCACGTGCCGTCAGCAATGACAGCATCCAGGCCCGAGTTCAAGGCGTCGATCAGTGGCTGGTTGTCCTTGTTCACGGCGTAGGCCGTGAAGTTCTGGGTGTTGACAACCTTCTCGGCGATCTTGGTGTTGTCGCCTTCCTTGACCTGGCCCTCTGCCTGCTGGGAAGGAGCAACCCAAGCATCGATCTGGCCGTTCTTCACGTTGCCGTAGACCGTGTTGTAGTCAGGGAAGCGGACCGGCTCGATCTTTAGCGTGTTCGTCATGTAGTCATCCTGGACGGTGCCCTGGACAACGCCGATGCGGAGGCCTTCCTTGACGTCGGCGAAGCCGGTGACCTTGGAGTCGCTCTTGGTGACGATGGCCATGTAGCCGAAGTCGTAGCCGTTGGTGAAACCGACCGTCTTGCGGCGGGCGTCCGTGGTGGAGATCGAGGAGGATCCGACGTCGAACTGCTTGTTGCCTACCTGGGACAGGAGTGCTGAGAAGTCAGTGGAGGCGAACTCAACCTTGAGGCCCAGCTTGTCGCCAATGGCGCGCAAGAGCTCATTGTCGTAGCCGGTGAACTTGCCCGAAGGGTCAATGAAGATGTTCGGCGGGGCGTCGGAGAGGGTGCCCACCCGCAGGGTGCCGTCGGTGATGAGGCCCAGCTTGGACTTGTCGATCTTGTCCAGCGGCGTCACCTCAGCCGTCGTGAACGTGTCGAGCGATTTCTGGTCGCTGCCGGCCAGCGCATCGGTGGGCGAACCGCTGGGCTCGGAAGTTCCACCGCCGCATGCTGCCAGGGAAATCACCAAGGCTGCGGCCACGGGGGCAACAGACAGCCACTTAGGGGCTTTGAATTTCATAAAGAAATCACTTTCATCGGGTCACGGAGACGATTCACGGTGGGCGGGGAATGTGGCAACCGAAAGAAGGTTTGCTGCCTTAGCAGACTTCAACCCGCCAAACTTAATTATGTCACCAGCCCACCGGAGCATAGTGAATCGAATAAATGGTGGCTCACACTCGATTACGCCGAATATTGTTCCCGCCCGGGCATCATCGACCGCCGTACTATTCCGACGCTGCTCTGGCTTGTGGAATCCGCGCGCAACTGAGGCTAAAACGCGGGTTCCCGAGAATCATGTGACATGCGTCGCAGGGCGAAGCCTCGAAGGGATCTCCCCGGCTTAGAAACCGCCGCGGCTGGCGTCCTCGGGCGGCAGAACCGGCCACTCGCCCTCAATGACCGCTGTGGGTTTGCTGCGCCGCAAATACTGCTGGAAATCGGCGGCCTGCGATGCCGCCCAGTCTACTTGCAGTTGGTGGAGGGTGGTTGCCGGCATGTGCAGCTTGGGGAACTTGCCGGCCATCGCGTCCAGGACACGGAGAGTGGCAAGTGCATCCGCGGCAGAGGTGTGCGCGTTGGTCAGGTCCACGCCGTATTCCTCGCACAGGGCAGTAAGGGTGCGCTTGCCCTTGCGGTAGCGGTCCACTTGCTTGTTCATCACGTAGGGGTCCAGCACCGGGAACCGGCTCAGTTGCGGTACGCCATAACGCGCGGACTCGGCCGCCAGTACCGTGAAGTCGTAACTGGCGTTGAAAGCGATGACGGGAGTGCCGGCGTCGAAAAGTTCCTGGAGAACCGCAGCAACCTCACGCGTAACCTCCGCTGCGGGGCGGCCTTCCGCGCGGGCCCTCTCGGTGGTCACGCCATGCACTTCACTGGCCTCGAGGGGAATCTCAACGCCCGGATCCGCCAGCCATTCGTGTTCGGCAATGAGCTCTCCGTGGGCATCCACAACGGTGATCGAAGCCGTGACTATCCGTGCCGACCGCGAGTTCTTCCCGGTGGTTTCGAGGTCGAATGCGGCACGGGAGAGGGTGTTCCAGGAGCTCATGATTTCAAGTTACCGGCTGGGTCCGACAGTCTTTGGGCGCGACACTCCTGCCGTTACCCTGAACACATGCGGATGGAGTATGTGACGGCGGTTCTTGCGGTGGTGGACCTCGTGCCGTCGGGATCGGCGGTCTCCTACGGCGACGTGGCAGAGCTCCTGGGTGCCGGCGGACCGCGTCAGGTCGGCGCAGTCATGAGCCACTACGGAAGCTCCGTGGCTTGGTGGCGTGTCCTTCGGGCCAGCGGGGAAGCGCCTCCCGGCCACGAGGTCGATGCCTTGAAGCATTACCTGCAGGAATCCACTCCGCTGCATGGCGCCTACGAGGCCTTCCTCAGGACCGGGGAAGGCCGTTGGCGGGTTGACCTGACCACGGCGCGATGGGCGCCTTCGGACGCCGACTTCGATCAACTTGATGTGATCTCTGACCAGTTGGAGCGTCAACTCCATAAATTGTCGGTGCCCGATGATGAAATGACTGTGTGACCGCCACTCCCGCCAGAACCCGCCAATCACCGGCCGCTCTTCGCCTGCTGCCTCCGCGCGAGACCCACTATGCGGCACCTGTCTTGTCCCCGGACCAGCAGGCGGTTGTTTCCCTCCGGCAGGGGAGCGGCCCCGTGCTTGTGCCCGGAGGTCCGGGCACGGGCAAGTCAACAGTGCTTGTGGAATCCGCAGTGCGCCGCGTCCGTGAAGACGGGCTGAATTCGGAGCAGATCCTCATACTCGCCCCGGGGCGCCACGCCGCCGCAGCTTTGCGCGACACCTTCACCGGACGGTTGGACCGCAGTCTCAGTACGACGCCGGCGCGCACCTGGGCGTCGTACGCCTTCGACGTCATTCGGCGGGCGAAGGCCGAAGGCGTCATACCCCTGGCCAGGCCCCCAAAGCTCCTCTCAGGTCCGGAGCAGGACCTCATCATCAAAGAACTCCTTGAAGGCCATGCGCGGCCGGGTTTCCAGCTGCCCTGGCCGGAGGATCTCAGTGCTGCCCTTCCCACCCGGGGCTTCCGCCATGAGATCCGCCAGTTGTTCGACCGCATCATTGAGTCCGGCCGTACCGCAGAGGATTTGGTGGGTCTCGCCTACGAATGCGGTCGTCCCGATTGGATGGCCGCAGCCGAGTTGTACAGCGAATACCGGGACGTTCTGGACCTCCGCATGCCCGAGGCGTTTGACCCCGCAGGAATCATCACTACGGCGCGCCAGATCTTCCAGGATTCGCCGGCATTCCTGGCCGCGGAACGTGAACGCCTTCAGCTGATCCTCGTGGACGACGCCCAGGAATCCAATCCTGCAATTTTTGAACTCCTCGCCGATATATCGGAGGGCAAGGACGTTGTGGTCACCTACTCCCCGGATACCGTAGTGCAGGGCTTCCGCGGTGCCCGTCCTGACCTTGTGGCCGAGTTGCCTTCGCTGTTGGGAGGCACCCAGGGCGCGGTCACTGAACGTCCTTTGTGGTTCACCCACCGGCACCTCCCCGTGGTAGCAGAGGCTTGGACGCGCGTCGCGGCACGCATTTCACAGCGTTCCGGCGGTCAGCTGGCCAGGCGGCTTGAGCAACTGCCAGGTCCGGACACTGCAAGTGAGCCGCCTTCCCGTGATGGCAGGGTGGAAGGGCATGTGCTGCCGTCCGCTGTGCATGAGCTGCGTTACGTAGCCCAGCGGATTCTGGAAGCCCAACTGAGGGAGAACCGGGAGTTCAGTGACATCGCCGTGATCGTGCGGAACGGTGGACAAATTTCACAGATGCAGCGCTACCTTAGTGGCCAGGGAATACCGGTGCGGGTTCCAGTGGCAGACTCGGCCGTCCGGGACGAAGTAGCTGTGCGTCCTCTTCTGGAGGCCTTCGCGGTTGTCCTGGACCCGGCCAAGTTGACGCCGGAGATGGCTGTTTCGCTGTTGACATCCCGCGTCGGCGGAGCCACTGCCATCGAATTGCGCAGGCTTAGGCAGTCACTCAGGCGCGAGGAACTCCTGGGTGGAGGCGGCAGGTCCAGCGATGCCCTCCTGGTGGAAGCGCTGCTTGAACCAGGAGCGCTGGCGTCATTTGGCATTGAAGGCAGCGCCGCCCGCCGTCTTGCCCGCATGATCGCGGCGGGTGCCACGGCCGCTGCCGAGCCCGGTGCCAATGCGGAGTCAGTCTTGTGGGCTTTGTGGCAGGCCACCGGTTTGTCGTCGCGCTGGGCGGAAATGGCGCTGGAGGGTGGCAACGCCGGCGCACGTGCGGATCGCGACCTCGACGCCATGATGGCCCTGTTCCATACGGCCGAACGCTTCGTGGACCAATTACCCGGATCCGGTCCCGAGCAGTTCCTGGACTATCTGTTGAACCAGGAACTTCCCATGGACACTCTTGCGGCACGTGCCCAGCTTGAGGCGTGCGTGGAGATCATGACGCCCGCCAGCGCAGCGGGACGGGAATGGCCAGTGGTGATAGTCGCCGGACTCCAGGAAGGCGTCTGGCCGAATACGCGCCTGCGTGGTGAATTGCTTGGCAGCACCGTCTACGCCGACGCCGTGGAGCATGGAGTGGACTACGCCGTGCGGCGGGGACCACTGAGCAAACTCCGCGATATTCGGTACGACGAACTCAGGAGCTTTTCAACGGCGGTTTCCCGGGCCCGTGAAGTCTTGATCTGCACGGCCGTCTCCTCTGAAGACGACCAGCCCTCGGCGTTCCTGGACTACGTAGCACCATTGGAGTCCGGGCAGTACAAACGCGACTACACTCCCGTGGACCGCCCCATGACACTCAGGGCGCTTGTCGCGGAGCTGAGGCAGCACGCGCAGTCGGAGGAGTCCGTTGCCGACGCCGCCAACGTTGCCGCCACAGGGCTGGAAGCAGCGCGGATACTGGCCCGGCTTGCCAGCACGGATCCACCCGTTCCGGGGGCCCACCCGGACACATGGTGGGGTTTGGCACCGCTGAGTTCCAGCGGGCCTGTTGTCCCTCCGGGGGGAACAGTCTCCGTCTCACCTTCCAAAGTTGAAGCTGTCCATAAGTCACCGCTGGACTGGTTCGTCCAAGCCGCTGGTGGTGAGGCCGCCACTGATTTTGCGCGAAGCCTTGGCACGTTGGTCCACAGCATTGCCCAGGAACTGCCCGAGGCCTCGGGGTCAGAATATGTGGCTGAACTCGTCCGCCGGTGGCCAACCTTGGGCATGAAGGATAACTGGGAAGGGAAGCTCGATTTCCAACGCGCAGAACAGATGGTGCGCAAATTGGCCCAGTACATCCTCATTATGCGCAGCGAGGGAAGGAGCCTGCTGGCCGTAGAGCACGACTTCGAAGTAGAGCTTCCCGACGTCAGCCTCGATGCCTCGGATCCGGCAGATCCCGAAGCGGTTGCCACCCGGCAGGCAGTGCTCCGGGGCCAGGTGGACCGCCTGGAGGTTGATTCGCAAGGCCGGCTTGTGGTGGTGGACCTCAAGACCGGCAAGCGTCAACCGGGCAAGGCCGAAGTTGCCAGGCACCCGCAATTGGGTGCTTACCAGGCGGCGGTGCTCAAAGGTGCCTTCCGGGACGCTGGAACCGGCGAAGAAGCGCTCGACGCCGGGTCCCGCACCGGTGCTGGTGGTTTCGCACCTGGCGGCGCGGTGCTGGCCCACCTTGGAACCAAGACGAAGACGCCGGCCGTGCAGCAGCAGGATCCCCTGGATCCTTCAGTGAACTGGGCGGAGGAGCTGGTCAACGACGCTGCTGCGCTCATGGCAGGAGCCTCATTCGAAGCACGGCACGATCCCGGCAAGAGCGGGCATGGCGGCCACGGGTGCCGCCTCCCGGATGTTTGCCCGTTGTGCGCCAGAGGAAAGCAGGTCACCGAATGACAACAGAGCTCCTGGACGGATTTGCCGGCGCCCTGCCCGGCACCCGTGACGGCATACATGTTCCCGAACCCAGGTTCTCTCCGTCTGAGCTGGCCGGCATCCTTGGCGAGAAGAACCTGCCCACTGCCGAACAGTCGGACATCATTGCCTCTTCACTGTCACCCCGGCTGGTGATCGCCGGGGCTGGCTCCGGCAAGACAGCCACCATGGCGGACAGGGTGGTGTGGCTCGTTGCCAATGGGTGGGTCCGTCCGGAGGAAGTGCTTGGCGTGACGTTCACGCGTAAAGCTGCCGGCGAACTGGCCAGCCGGATCCGAAGCAAACTGGCCACCCTCCAGCGCATCGCGGCAGAGGATGACGGCAGCATTGGGTTCCCCGAAGGGCTCCTGGGGGCTGACGACCTCGAACCCAAGGTTTCCACCTACCACTCCTATGCAAGTGGCATTGTGACCGATTATGGGCTCCGGCTGGGCATTGAGCGCGATGTCGTCCTGCTGGGTGGGGCACAGTCCTGGCAGCTGGCCAGCGAAGTAGTAGAGGCCTACGACGGCGACTACGAGCATTTCACGGCGGCCAAGTCCACGTTGGTCAACGCCGTCATACAGTTGGCGGGGGAGTGCGCCGAGCACCTTCAGGACCCGGGTTCAGTACGCAACTGGGTGCTGGAGCGCGTGGAGACGTTCGAGCAGCTTCCCTATGTAGCTGGTGCCAGCAAAAACCCCACCCAGGCAGCAGCATCATTGGCAGCCATGCTCCGGACCCGCGCCAGCGTGGCAGACATGGTGGTGCGCTACCAGGAAGCAAAGCGGCAACGCGGAGTCCTTGATTTTGGGGACCTCGTGGCCCTTGCTGCCCGGATCGCCAGCGACATCCCGCTCGCAGCGTCCACGGAGCGGGCACGGTACAAGGTGGTACTCCTGGACGAATTCCAGGACACCTCCCATGCCCAGTTGGTGCTCTTCTCCCGCCTCTTCGGGCAAGGTCACGCAGTGACAGCCGTAGGGGACCCCAACCAGTCGATTTATGGATTCAGGGGTGCCTCTGCCGGGCAGCTCTTCCATTTTGTTCAGGAGTTCCCTGTCCGGCACACGGACACCATAGGCGGCGCAGAGACGTATTCAGTGGCTCCGACCTCATACCTGACCACCGCTTGGCGGAACGGCAGGAACATCCTTGAGGCAGCCAACACCATTGCCGCGCCGTTGAACAAGGCTGCGGCCATGGACGGCCCGGCAGGGGGCAGGGATACAGCCGGCAATGTCTCAGTCCCGGCGCTGGCCCCGAGCCCGGCCGCCGTGGACGGAAGTGTGGTAATCGGTCGTTTCAGCACCGATGAGGACGAAGCTGCAGTCATTGCCCGTGATATCCGGCGCTACAAACGGACAGTCTTCGAGGAAGAGAAGGACGGGACGCCGGTCAAACCGACCATGGCTGTCCTGTGCCGGAGGCGGGCGCAGATGGAATGCCTCCGCCGGGAATTCGAGCTGCAGGGAATCGCCTACGAGATCGTGGGTCTTGGCGGCCTGTTGGACACCCCGGAAATCGTGGATCTGGTGGCCACCTTGCGGGTGTTGGCTGATCCCGGGCGTTCCGATGCCCTGATGAGGCTGCTGGCCGGGGCGCGATGGCGTATTGGCCCGGCAGACTTGATGGCGTTCAACGACTGGTCGCGTTTCCTGGCTCGCCGCCGGGCAAATCCGGGCACCGCTTCCGAACCCATGGATGACAACGAGGAACCGGCCGCAGTGGTGGTTGAAAGTGACATTACCGATGCCTCCAGCCTGGTGGAGGCCCTTGATTTCCTACCCAAGCCCGGCTGGACGTCGGGGCATGGTCGCACCCTTAGTCCCGCTGCCCTGGAACGACTGACCCGCCTTGCCTCGGAACTTCGTTCCCTCCGGAGCTACATCGGGGATGATCTCACCACGCTCCTTGGTGAGGTTGAACGCGCCATGCTCCTGGATATCGAGGTGGCCGCCAAGCCTGGAATCAGCATCCACCAGGCCCGCCGGAACCTTGATGCGTTCCAGGATGCCGCGGCCGGATTCCTGCAGACGTCCCAACGGATTGATCTGCTGGCCTTCTTGTCGTGGTTGGAGGCAGCGGCCTCCGAAGAAGGCGGATTGGATCTGGCCCCTGTGGAGACCAACCGGGAAGCTGTGCAGTTGCTGACGGTTCACGCCTCGAAGGGGCTGGAGTGGGATGTCGTCTTCGTCCCTGGCCTCAATGCCGGATCATTCCCCAGCACCAGGGATTCACGATGGAGCAGTGGGGCTGCGGCGCTGCCTTGGCCGTTGCGTGGCGACCGCGCCGACCTTCCTCAGTGGGACCTGGACCAGCCAGACCAAAAGGGGTGGCTGGACGCGGAGAAGGTTTTCAAGGCCGAGGTCCAGCATCACGGTGAGGCCGAGGAGCGGCGGCTGGCCTATGTGGCCTACACCCGGGCAAAGTTCGTCTTATGGGCGTCCAGTGCTGCCTGGAACGGTTCGCGCTCCGGAATGGCCGGTATGTCCGCCTTTCTCTCCGACTTGGCGCCTCTTGCTGGAGTTCCGGGTGTTGCCACAGGCGACGGTACTGGGATGCCTGCAGGCCGGACAGGCTCAGCGGTGGTTCATCCCGAATCCGTGGCTGAGGAAACACTCCCGGAGGAAAGCCCACTGACCACCACCCTTGAAGTTGCCGGGTTCCCTTACGACCCCCTGGAAGGTCCGTCTGATCCCAGGACTGGCGCCCGTCTTAGGCTGGCTCCTGGACGCAGGCTAGCCATGGACCAGGCCGCGGCCAACGTCCGCGCGTTCATCGCCGGCGCACCGTACCAAACTCCGGCCCCTGAGCTCACGGGCCCGGCGGCGAAATGGGCCCAGGAGGCGGACCTGCTCCTTGACCGTCAACAGCAACGCAAGACCACCCAGGATGTCCATCTCCCGAGCCACATCTCTGCCTCACTCTTCGTGGATCTTGGCGCGGACCCGGCTGCTGTGCTTTCGCAGCTCCGCAGGCCGGTGCCACGCGAACCGGGTATTTCGGCACGTAAAGGCACGGCCTTCCATGCGTGGGTTGAAGAGTACTTCGGGACGACGGGCATGCTTGACCTCGATGAGGCTCCGGGTTCGGATTCGCACATCGACGAGGCATACGGCTTGGACGAGATGGTGGCGGCGTTCAAAAAGTCCGAGTGGGCCCAACGCGCGCCTGCCTTCGTCGAGGTGCCGGTGGAGACACGGATTGGCGACGTCGTAGTCCGGGGACGCATCGATGCCGTCTTCCGCGACGCGGACGGCCGCTGGCAGTTGATCGACTGGAAAACCGGCCGACGACCAGCGGGTCAACAGTTGGCAACACGTGCCGTGCAGTTGGCCGTTTACCGGTTGGCCTGGGCCAGGCTCAAGGGTGTGCCCCTGGAAGAGGTCAGCGCGGCGTTCTATTACGTGGCGGATGACTCAGTGGTCCGGCCACACGATCTGGGAACCGCCGACGAACTGGAACAAATCGTTGCCAAGGCGTTGGAAGCCGGCGGCCAAGGACGCTAGGGCCGACCGGTGCTGGGGCCAATTGGTGCTAGGACCGGTTTGCTGTATGGAGCGGCGTCACCTTGACCACGCTGATGGCGGCAGTGGATGTGTCGTCCGGATCGTTGGTGCCGTTGGAATCGCCGGCCCCGGCCTGGACGGGCTTCTCCGTTTCCTCTGCGTCGGCAGTTGATCCCGGGGCAGTTGTTCCCGCCTGCGCCGACTCCAGAGACCGCTCCGGGGACGTGGCAGACGTCCCGGGGATGGCTGCCACCGTAACCGTTGGTTCGGCGTTGGGAATCGCTACGACACTGACGGGAGGGTTTTGGCCTGCTGAAGTGGCGGCAGCCTGCGCATCGGCAGCCAGGATTTCAGCGGCCTCATTCTCGGCGGCCTGCGCTGCTTCTTCGTCACGCCGCGCTTGCTCGTCAATGTCAGCGGAGAGTGTCTGAAGCATTGACTCTGCCTCCGCCGTCATGCTCTGGTGCCCGGCAGCCATAGCCTTGACCAGGTACTGGGCCAAGGCGAATTCGGCCAACAAAGCTGCCCGCCGGAGCAAATGAACGTCGGGCTTCTCACGGCGTGCCTGGGTGTAGTGGTTCAGGACGGCCTCAACGAACGACGCTTCGTTCGATGCCACCAGCCATGCGAAGTCGTCGGCGGGATCACCAATCCGGAGATCGGTCCACCCCGTCAGGGCAGTCACGGAGTCATCCTGCACCATGAGGTTGTCTTCGTGGAGGTCACCGTGGACCACCGAGGTACTGAACCGCCACAGTGCAACGTCTTCCAGGGCGTGCTCCCAGCGCCGGAGCAGGGTGGCAGGAATCTTGCCAGTGGTTGCCGCCTGGTCCAGTTCATTGAGCTTCCGCTGCCGGAACTCGTTGGCAGAGTAGCTCGGCAGGTCCGCGTTGGTCACCAAGGTCAACGGGAGGTCATGGATGGCAGCCAGCGCTGAGCCGATCTCCCTGGCAAGGGCGGGACTGCCGGCAGATAGCTCGTCAATGGAGAGCATCGCACCGTGCAGGTGGGTGTAGACAAAAGTGGTGAGGTCGCCCTGGCGCACAGTGCCGGCAATGGTTGGCACGTGGAAGGGCAACTCTGCGCGAATGGACGGAGCGAAGGCGCGCAGCACCATGAATTCGGTTTCCAGCCGGGTGCTGGCCTCCGGATGGCGCGGTGAACGGACGCGCCAGCGTTTGCCATCCGCGTCGAGCAGCAACGCCGAGTCGAAGTCGGCGTCGTCGTCGGGGGAAAAGGCTGTAGCCGTCGGCGCCAGGCCAGGCACCGCCGCGGTTGCTATAGCGGCCAGTTCGAGCGGTGTTCTTCTCACCTTCTCAACGGTAGATTGAGTGGGGCCTGTGGCCATGATGCAGTGCGGCGAGTCTTCAGATCCGCCGTAAAACAGGGCATTTTTGCAGGCGATGGACGCCCGGCGGGGTGCATCCACAAGGGGGGACCCTCCCAAATGTTATTTGTCGGTACGAATCAGTACGGTAGATACATGAGCTATACGGAGTCACCGGCGCTGGCCAACCACCTGATGGAGACCGTTCTTCCAGTGCGTCCTGCCATGGTGGATCGTGGCTCCGGGGTCCGGGTTAAGCCCGGCATGGTGGAGGACCTCCTGGCTTCCGGCGCGGCCCAAGCCATGGTTATTTCCCAGCGCAAGGCACTCGTGACCGCTGATGGACTGTGGTTCGGGGACGCCACGTCCCTGTGGAATGCCCTCAAGGGAGCAAATCCCGGTTCCACCGCGGCTGTTTACCTGGGCATCACGTTGGAATCGTCTTCCTTGCCTGAAGGAACGCCTGTCCTGTTGTTCACGGTGGCGGAACCACCGGTGCCGGGCACCGCTACGGTGCCCGCGGATGCCCAATGGGCGGGTTTCAGGGAAGTCGCCGGCCGATTGGACGCCAGCGATACTGCGTTGTTCATCGAGGCCAGCGCAATCTCCAACTGGCACGCGACGCACACGCACTGCCCGCAATGTGGCCATCCCACGGACATCGAGGCCGGCGGATGGGTACGTCGGTGCCCCAAGGACAATTCAGAGCATTACCCCCGGACGGATCCCGCGATTATTGTCACGGTAGTGGGTCCGGACGGCCGCCTTCTCCTAGGCGGTGGGGGCCCCACAGACGCCAGGAATTACTCGACGCTCGCGGGCTTCGTGGAACCTGGAGAATCGCTGGAGCAGGCGGTTGTCCGGGAAATCGGGGAAGAAGTAGGTGTGCGCGTGTCGGCATGCCAATACCTCGGTTCACAGTCCTGGCCATTTCCCGCATCGCTGATGCTGGGCTTCACCGCCACCACTGAAGACTCGGTGGCCCGGCCGGATGGCATTGAAGTCACCAGGGCGCGCTGGTTCAGCCGTGAAGAGCTGCAGGCAGCCGTTTCCAGCGGAGAGATCACCATTTCCTCGCGCCTCTCCATTGCGCGTTCACTGATTGAACATTGGTATGGCGGCATTATCGAAGACCTCCAGCCGTGACCGAAGACGTTTTCGACGCCGGTGGTTCACTGGAGGAACGCATCCTCGGTGGCTTGGATGAAGAACAGCGCGAAGTAGCAAGTACCTTAACGGGGCCCCTGTGCGTTCTCGCGGGAGCGGGCACAGGTAAGACGCGTGCCATCACCCACCGCATCGCGTACGGGGTCCACTCCGGCGTTTACAGTCCGCAGCGGTTGCTCGCCGTAACTTTTACAGCGCGTGCCGCTGCGGAGATGCGCAGCAGGCTTCGGGACCTTGGTGTGGCGAATGTCCAAGCCCGCACGTTCCACGCAGCCGCACTGAGGCAGTTGCAGTTCTTCTGGCCCCAGGCCATTGGCGGTACGTTGCCGAATCTGTTGGACCACAAGGCCAATATGATCGCGGAGGCTTCCCGCAGGCTTCGGCTCAGCACCGACCGCGCAACCATCAGGGATCTGGCCGCAGAAATCGAGTGGGCCAAAGTGTCCATGCTCACTCCCGCCAACTACCTTGAAAACGCCCAGGACCGCGGAACGCCCGGCGGTTTTGACCTGACGGCGGTATCCAGGGTTTTCCAGGCATACGAGGACATCAAGACTGACCGGAACGTCATCGACTTCGAAGACGTCCTCCTGATCACAGTAGGTATCCTCCAAGAGGATCCAAAAGTGGCGGCAACGGTCCGGGAACAGTACCGCCACTTCGTAGTGGACGAATACCAGGACGTCTCCCCGCTGCAACAGCGACTCCTGGACCTGTGGCTCGGAGGCCGGAACGAGTTATGCGTGGTGGGCGATGCCAGCCAGACTATCTACTCCTTCACGGGTGCCTCACCCAAGCACTTGTTGGGGTTCAAAGCGCAATTCCCGGACGCTACTGTCGTTAAGCTGATCCGCGACTACCGGTCCACCCCGCAAGTGGTGAAGTTGGCCAACGACCTCCTCGGGTCCCGGCGAAGCGGTGGGCCCGTCGCGGATGCTGCCTGGGCGCCGCCGCTTAAACTTGTGGCCCAGAGGCCGGCCGGTCCCGAACCGCGCTTCATGGAATGCCCGGATGACGAGGCTGAGGCTGCAGTGGTGGCCGGCCGGATCCAGGAACTGCTTGATACCGGAATCAAGGCCAGCGAGATCGCGATTCTGTTCCGCACCAACGGCCAGTCCGAAGCGTATGAACAAGCACTCGCTTCAGCCGGCATCGGATACCAGCTTCGTGGCGGAGAGCGATTCTTCGCACGCAAGGAAGTCCGCCATGCCATCCTCCAACTGCGCGCCGCAACCCGGGCCGTCGCCGAGGGGCCGCAGGAGCCGCTGGGGCAGATCGTTCGGGACATCGTCGCGTCGCTCGGTTATACCGACGCCGCGCCGCACAACGGAGGTGCGCTCCGTGAACGATGGGAATCCTTGGCAGCATTGGTCGCTTTGGCAGATGAACTGGCCGTCAGCCGTGGCGAGGCTTTCACGCTGGCCGAATTCGTCAACGAACTCCAGGAACGCTCGGTAGCCCAGCACGCACCCACAGTCCAAGGGGTTACCCTTGCATCCCTTCACGCCGCCAAGGGACTGGAATGGGATGCCGTGTTCCTGGTGGGCCTCAGCGAAGGACTTATGCCCATCTCCTTCGCAGACACCCCGGAAGACGTTGATGAGGAGCGACGACTGCTCTATGTCGGTATCACCCGGGCACGGGAACATCTGAACTTGTCCTGGTCAACGGCCCGCACACCGGGTGGCCGTGCCAACCGCAAGCCATCGAGGTTCCTTGACGGACTTCGCCCCAACTCAGTGGCGTCCGCAAACGCCCGCAGCAAGACAGGTCCCACTCGCCGGAAAGCCGCCGCACCGGCGTCGTGCAGGGTGTGCGGAACCATGCTCGCCAGCGGTGCCGAACGTAAGGTGGGACGTTGCAACCAGTGCCCGCCGTCCTATGAGGAACAAACCTTTGATGCGCTCAGGCAATGGCGCAAGGATGAAGCGAAGTCCGCCGATGTCCCTGCCTATGTTGTTTTCACTGATGCAACTCTCACTGCCATCGCCGAGGCCAAGCCATCGTCCTTGGAGGAGTTGGCCGGTTTGGCAGGAATTGGGCCGTCCAAACTCGAACGCTACGGCGAAGCGGTCCTGGCGGTCCTGACCGAGAGCACCGAGCTCTGATGGTGCGCCGATCGGCTGCGGATGCTGACGTTCCCCTGGTCACCGACGACGGCGCTCCCGTGGTCGTGCGCCGATCAGCCAGGAGGCGCAGGACGGTCGCTGCTTTTTGGGAGGATGGCAAAGCCGTTGTTGCCATCCCGGCCAGCTTCACCAAATCCCAGGAACGGGAGTGGGTCCACCGCATGCTGGCCAAGCTGAAGAAGCAGGGCGAGCGACGGTCAGGCCAGGGCAGTCGTCGCCCGGCGACAGACGAAGTCCTCGCGGAGCATGCCGCGCATCTTTCGCGGACCTATTTGGGCGGGCGGGCCGTCCCGACGTCCGTTCGTTGGGTCAGCAACCAGAATTCGCGATGGGGTTCTGCCACTCCGGCGGACGGCACCATCAGGCTTTCCAACAAGCTTCAGTCCATGCCGCAGTGGGTTATCGACTACGTTCTGGTGCACGAGCTCGCGCACTTGCTGGTAGCGGGGCACAACGCCGACTTCTGGAAGCTGGTGGAGTCGTACCCCGAGACGCAGCGCGCAAAGGCCTTTCTGGAAGGTGTTGCCTTTGCCACCTCAAGGGGTCTTCCGCCGTATTCGAACCCGGCACCGGATTCAGGGGCTTAACGCGGCAACGGCCACCAGGTAGGTGGCGGCCGTTGCTACGTAAAGCTCCCGGGGGCTCGCCTACTTGGCTGGGCCCTCAGTGTCCGTGTCATCTTCTTCGGTTTCCTTGCCAGGGGTCTTCCCCGCAGCATCGCCCTTTTCCGGGGCATCAGCATCCCCGGCCTCGTTGGTGTCATAGCCGCCGCTGAGCAGCTTCTGAAGGGCATCGTCAACTTCGCTGTCGCTGGCTTCGGCCAAACGGCGGCGTTCGGAGAAGCCCTTGGGATCGTCCAGGTCTTCACCGGTGGGCAGCAGATCCGGGTGGTGCCAGATAGCGTCACGGCCGGCAATGCCGCGTTCTTCCTTCAGCGTTGCCCACAGCGTGGCGGCCTCCCTGAGCCTGCGGGGACGCAGCTCCAGGCCAACAAGGGATGAGAACGCGTGTTCGGCCGGGCCACCCGTGGCGCGACGACGACGTACGGTCTCGCGGAGGGCGGTGGCAGAAGGAAGGACCTTGTCCGTGGCCTCCGCGGTGAGCTCGTCCACCCAGCCTTCAACCAAGGCGAGGGCGGTTTCGAGCTTCTCCAGGGCGGCCGTCTGCACCGGGGTCCGTTCCGGGGTGAATACACCCTGCGAGAGCGCTTCCTGGATTCCCTCAGGGTTGCTGGGATCAAGGTCGCGGGCGAGGTCTTCAATACGGGACATATCTATGTGGATCCCTCGGGCGTAAGCCTCAATGGCGCCCAGAAGGTGGCCACGCAACCACGGAACCTGGACGAAAAGCCTGGCGTGCGCCGCTTCACGGACGGCAAGGAACAGACGGACGTCGTTCTCCGGGAGGCTGAGGCCTTCACCGAATTTGGCGACGTTGGCTGGCAACAGCGCCATTTCCAGGTCAGCCAGAGGAACACCGATATCGGTGGAGCTGACAACCTCGGCCGAGAGCGCACCGATGGCCTGCCCCAGCTGCATGCCGAAGATTGCGCCACCCATGTTCTGCAGCATCGACGAGGCACCGCCCATCATGGACTTCATTTCCTCGGGCATTTGCTGGGTGAGGGCAGTGGACAGGGCGTTGGCGACGCTGTTGGCAACGGGTTCGGTCAGGCGCTTCCACGTACCGAGAGTCGCCTCCACCCACTCTGCCCGCGACCACGCGCGGCCGATCAGGCCGGTTGCTGAAAGATCGGTCACGGGGTCCAGCCAGAGTTCCGCAAGCCTGAGGGCTTCGTCGATCTCACGGGCCTGCACGGCGTTCACTGAGGGATCGGTGCTTGCCGCTGCAACCCGTCGCGCATTCTCATGGGCAAGCTGCCAGTTCACGGGGCCCTCGGAGGTGGAGCTCATCATGGCCTGGACTTGCGCAAACATCTGCTGGAGCAGTTGGGGATCGTTGGGCAGGCCGGCTGCCTTGGCAAGCTCGGCGGGATCGATGTTGCCCATGCCCTGGCCGCCCATCAGGTTCTGCAGCATTTCTGCCAACGGATCCTTGGGAGTGTCGTCGTCGTTGGACGGGTTGTTGGGGTTGGATGTCATGGTGCCGCCGATCGTCGAACTGGCTGGTGATCTCTTTCACCGTACCCCGCGGCCGTAGCGCTGTCTGCCCGGATGCGGCGTCGTTCGCTGTAGGCAAAGCAGCCCGCCAACGCCGGACCGCGTAGTGTTGATGTTTGGTATGTGCAGCTGCCGTCTTCGGTGGCAACAGCCATGTAACCGGTCACGCAATGCCGGCATAGAGAGGCCTCAATGCTAACTTCGCCCAGCCCCGAGGGCTCATTGGATCCGCGTCAAACGTCCGACGCCGATCCCTCCTCAGTGCCTTCGGCACCGCCCCGCGACACCAGGTACATGATCATGGTGATCTCAGGCCTTTTGGCACTGGGACTCGGCATTGGCGCTGCCGCCCTGCCGGTTCCTTACGTGATTGAGTCAGCGGGGCCTACGTTCAACACTTTGGGCAAAGACGGCGATAAACCCGTTATCAAGATCTCCGGACGCGAATCCTTTCCCGCCAATGGCAACCTGGATCTCACCACCGTGGTCATGACCGGCGGTCCAAAGAGCCCGGCCACTATCTTTGACGTGTTCCGTGCTTGGTTGGACAGTTCCAAAGCCATTTATCCCGAGGAACTGATCTACCCCAAGGGCACCACCGCTGAGCAAACGGTTCAAGAGGGTGAGATCGCCATGGAGACCTCCCAGGAGAATGCGTTCGCCGCCGCATTGCGGGAGCTGGATATCCCGTTTGAGCAACGGCTGAATGTCGCGGGACTCTCGGAAGCTTCACCCTCAGCCGGGAAAATCCAGGAGGGCGACCTCCTGAAGTCCATCAACGGCAAAGCCATTACGTCCATGAGCGTGATCCAGGCCGAGTTGGCTGCTGGTGCAGGGGCGCCGGCCGAGGTGGTGGTCGAGCGGAAGGGGGCTCTGGTGACGGAAACCATTACGCCCACCAGGAATTCGGCCGACCGCTATGTCCTGGGTGTGCTCCTGGCCAGTGACTTCACATTCCCGTTCGATGTCAGTATTTCCTTGGAGAACGTGGGTGGACCAAGCGCCGGAATGATGTTTGCCTTGGGAATCATCGACAACCTCGCCCCGGGCGACCTGACTGGCGGCAAACACGTCGCCGGCACCGGAACCATCACAGCCGATGGCGCCGTGGGTCCCATCGGTGGGATAGCCCAGAAGATGATCGGAGCACGGCAGCAGGGGGCCACCATGTTCCTGGCTCCGGCCGCCAATTGTGCTGACGTCGTGGGCCATGTTCCCGATGGTTTGCAGGTGGTCAAGGTCGAAACCCTGGCCGATGCCACCGCCGCTGTGGAACGGCTCGGTTCGGGAGACGACACGACGGGCCTTCCCACCTGCACAAACAACTAGACTGGCGGTGGAACTTAGCTCCACCGCCACTCGTGGCATATATGACGGCCTCCGCCATATCCCAGCGGCAGAGAATGTCAACCACTCGCATACCGACTGTTCACTGACACCAATGAGGTACAGAGTTTGTCCCGTCCCGCCAGCTCCAACCCGCCCGGAAGATCACCGCTGAGACGAGGTGCCCTGACGCCGACGCTCATTGTCGTGGCAGTGGCCGTCGTCGGGTTCATTTTCTTCGCCAATGTGTGGACCGACGTCCTCTGGTACCAGCAGCTTGGTTTCTTCGAAGTGTACATACGCGAAAACCTGGCCAGGATCATCACGTTCCTGATCGGTTTCGCCATGATGTTCGCTGCTGTGTTCTTCGCCATCAGGATCGCGTACCGCTCCCGCCCCGTTTATGCCCCGGATGCCGAGTCGCGGGATAACCTCAACCGCTACCAGGCCCAGCTTGAGCCTGTACGCCGGGTTGTCATGATCGGCCTGCCCATCCTGTTTG
Source organism: Paenarthrobacter sp. OM7 (assembly GCF_029873575.1). Taxonomy (NCBI): domain Bacteria; kingdom Bacillati; phylum Actinomycetota; class Actinomycetes; order Micrococcales; family Micrococcaceae; genus Paenarthrobacter; species Paenarthrobacter sp. OM7. Next base: position 3,023,236 of record NZ_CP123579.1, on the reverse strand, counting down.
GCCTGTTTGCCGGCAGCGCGGCGGCCAGCCAGTGGCAGAAGGCCTTGCTGTTCTTCAACCAGGAGCCATTCGGGCAGACAGATCCGCTGTTCAACCTCGACATCAGCTTCTACCTGATGTCGCTTCCCTTCCTGGGCTTCGTCACGGGCTTCTTGATCAGCATCGCCGTAGTGGCCGGTGTCGCCGGAATCCTGACCCACTACCTTTACGGCAGCATCCGCCTGATGGAGCGCGGTATTTTCACCAGCCGCGCAGCCCAGATCCACATCGCTGTGACCGGTGCACTTTTCCTGATCCTGCTGGGTGTCAACTTTTGGTTGGACCGTTACACCACGGTGCAGAGCAATTCCGGCCGCTGGGCCGGTGCACTGTACACGGATGTCAATGCGGTAGTTCCCACCAAAGCGATCCTCGCGGTTGCCGCGGGACTTGTGGCCATTCTGTTCATCATCGCCGCGGTCATCGGACGCTGGCGCCTGCCGGTCATCGGTACCGCCATGTTGGTCATCACAGCCATCCTGGCCGGCGGTGTCTATCCGTGGGTTATCCAGCAGTTCCAAGTACGTCCCTCGGAAAACACGTTGGAGAAGGAATTCATAGACCGAAACATCAAGATGACCCGGGCCGCGTATGGCCTGGACCAGATTGATGTCTCGGCCTATAACGCCACCACCACAGCCACGACTGGCGCGCTCGCTGCAGATGCGCAAACCACTGCGAACATCCGCCTTCTGGACCCGAACCTCATTTCTTCAGCGTTCGCGCAGCTGGAACAGTACCGCCCGTACTACCAGTTCCCCCAGACCTTGAATGTTGACCGCTACATGGTTGACGGCAAGGTTCAGGACACAGTCATCGCAGTTCGCGAGCTGAACCCGGATGGCCTGAGCGCCAACCAGCAGACGTGGGTCAACAGGCACATTGTGTACACCCATGGTTATGGTGTTGTGGCTGCCAAGGGCAACAAGTTCACCGCTGATGGAAAGCCGGAGTTCCTGCAGTCCGGCATTCCGTCAAATGGTGTCCTCGGCAATGACACCACCTACGAGCCCCGCATCTACTTTGGCGAGAACTCTCCCGAGTACTCCATCGTGGGAGCGCCTGATGGTGCGCCGAACCGTGAGCAGGACCGGCCGGCAGGCAGGGAAGGCGGGGGAGAGACCCAGTACACCTTCAGCGGCAATGGCGGTCCCAACGTTGGAAACTGGCTCAATCGGATCCTCTACTCCATCAAGTTCCAGTCTTCGGACCTGTTGCTGTCCGATGGTGTCAACGCTGAGTCCCAGATCCTGTACGAACGCAATCCCCGTGAACGTGTCGAGAAGCTCGCCCCGTACCTGACTGTTGACGGCAATGCGTACCCGGCCGTTGTCGATGGTCGAGTGAAGTGGATTGTTGACGGTTACACCACCAGCCAGTACTTCCCGTATTCGCAGCCGCAGCAGTTGCAGAACGCCACTGCCGACTCGCAGACCAGCGCTGGCCGCACGGTTGCCTTGCCGAACAGCTCGGTCAACTACATCCGCAACTCGGTCAAGGCCACTGTGGATGCCTACGACGGTTCAGTAAACCTCTATGCATGGGATGATCAGGACCCCATCCTGAAGGCTTGGCAGAAGGTCTTCCCGACCGTTATCAAGCCCTACTCGGAGATGTCGGGCGACCTCATGAGCCACGTTCGGTACCCGGAGGATCTCTTCAAGGTCCAGCGTGAGCTTCTCGGCCGGTACCACGTGACGGATCCGGACAGCTTCTACCAGAACAATGATGCTTGGAGCGTTCCGAACGATCCCACTGTTTCCGAAGCCGTCAAGCAGCCGCCGTTCTACATGTCGCTGCAGATGCCTGACCAGGAGAAGCCTGCCTTCCAGCTGACATCGTCCTTTATTCCACAGACGGTCAACGGCAGCGCGAGGAACATCCTGTACGGCTTCCTTGCTGCGGACTCTGATGCCGGAAACGTCAAGGGCGTCAAGGGGGAGAGCTACGGAAAACTGCGGCTCCTGGAGCTCCCTACCGATACCCAAGTCCCTGGGCCCGGCCAGGCACAGAACAAGTTCAACTCCGATCCCACCGTGTCACAGGCGCTGAACCTCCTGCGGCAGGGGGCCTCGGACGTTCTGAACGGCAACCTGTTGACGCTGCCCGTGGGTGGCGGTCTGCTGTACGTGCAGCCCGTCTACCTGAAGTCCACCGGTGAGACGTCTTACCCGACGTTGCAGCGCGTGCTGGTGGCTTTCGGTGACAAGATCGGCTTTGCGCCAACCTTGGACGAGGCCTTGGACCAACTGTTCGGTGGCAACTCCGGCGCTACCGCCGGCGATGCCGACAACAACGGCCAAACGCCCACCTCACCTCCGGGCACCACGACGCCGCCGGCTGGTCCCACTGATGCCAAGGCTGACCTCAAGGCAGCGCTGGACGAAGCCAATAAGGCGATCGCGGACGGCCAGGCCGCCTTGGCGAAGGGCGACTTTGCCGCTTACGGCGCCCAGCAGACCAAGCTGTCCGAGGCACTGAAGAAGGCCCTGGATGCGGAAACCCGTCTGGGCGCCACGGCGACTCCTTCGGCAACACCGGAAGCCAGCCCCAGTGCCACACCGTCGCCTTCTCCGAGCAGCTAGGCCTGGCGAAAAAGGCGACTGATATGGGCCGGTGCCCGCTCCTTTCGGAGCGGTCACCGGCCCTTTCAGTTTGGGGAGACGCACATCACGCAGCCAGGATTTGGTCTCCCATTCACCGGACGGTAATGTTGTTCTTGCGACGCGGGGTGGAGCAGTTCGGTAGCTCGCTGGGCTCATAACCCAGAGGTCACAGGTTCAAATCCTGTCCCCGCAACTGGAGAAAAGGTCCGGATCAGTACTTACTGATCCGGACCTTTTTGTTTTCCCCGGAGTCCTGTGAAATCCACTGTGCCGACGTGTCCTCTGGGAGGGGTAGCGGTGGTCAACGCAGATCGACTGGAGCCCTAAGGCGCGGAAGTGATCTGCGGCACCATTGCCGCCATATGGTCAGAGGCACCCTGAAGGGTGCGGTAGAGTTGATCTTGCGACGCGGGGTGGAGCAGTTCGGTAGCTCGCTGGGCTCATAACCCAGAGGTCACAGGTTCAAATCCTGTCCCCGCAACTGGAGAAAAGATCCGGATCAGTTTTTACTGATCCGGATCTTTTGTTTAAGCGAAGTGCGTGATGACGGGTGCTAGCATCAGATCCGGATTTGCTGAGGCAGGAAAGGGGATGGGACGGACCCAATGGTCAATGAAGACGTCAAGCCGGGCCTCACCCGTGAAGTCCTTCAGAGGGACAGTCCCGTTGCTGTCTACCAGCAGGTGGCTGACGTTTTGGTCGACCAAGTCAGCCGGCTGGAGCCAGGATCCCGGATACCTACGGAAGAGTCCCTGATGGACGAGTACGGCATCAGCCGCACCACAGTCCGGAAGGCGATAGAAACGCTCGTGGTCAAAGGACTGTTGGTTCGCAGGCAGGGCAAGGGAACGTTCGTAATGGCCCAACGCCCGGTAAAAATGCTGAACCGCCTGGCTCCTTTCATGGAGACGTTCACGGCGGCGGGGATGAAGACCGTCAAAGGTCTTATCGAATACAAATGGATGGAAAAGGACAAGTCAGTGCCGGCAAAGCTGGTTTCTGATGACAACCTTGTCCTGGTGATCCGCCGATCGTATTCAAGCGCCGGCTGGCCGTATGCCATTGCGGAGATCTTCATCCCTTCGCACATCGGGCGCCATATCAGCCTTGCGGATGCCGAACGAAATTCCATCTATCAGGTTATTCAGGACAGGACACTGAAGCCGCTCCAGCGGGCGGAAATCACCGTGACCATGCATGAGCCCCCGGAGCACCTCGCAGACGCGCTCAACGTCCGTGGCTTCCCCATGGTGCCCCGACTGGAGCGGACCACGTTGGGCCCACACGGCGAGGTGCTGGAATGCACGGTGACCTACTTCCACCCGAAAGGGTTCGAGATCCGTGCTGAAGTGGCTACCGACGTAAGTCCTGGGCAGGATTCCGTGGTTCAAACTGCGGCGGGTTAGGTAAATGCCATCAGAGAAAATGGGCCGGATCCTTTGGAGGATCCGGCCCATTGGCTTGGTTCAGCAGTACATCACGGGCACGTGCCCGATGCGAGCTAGAGCTTGTCGAAGTCAGCTTCGTCGACGGTGGAGCCAGTTGTAGCGGCAGCACCGGCGCCGATGGCCGGCTTGGAACCGCCGGACTTCAATGCTGCAAGGCGAGCCTCGATCTCCGTCTGCTCTCCAAGGTCTTCCAGCTGGTTGAACTGGGCGTCGAGGCTGGAGCTGGCGAGCTCCTGCTGGCCCAGGACCTTGGCCTCTTCGCGGCGGATCTTCTCTTCGAAGCGGCCTACCTCGCTGGTGGGATCCATGATGTCAATGCTCTTGAGGGCATCGTGAACCTGGGACTGCGCGGCTGCGGTCTTGGAGCGTGCCACAAGCTCGTTGCGCTTGGCAGTGAGCTGGTTCAGCTTGCCCTTCATCTGGTCGAGCCCGGTCTTGAGCTTGTCCACTACCTCAGTCTGGGATGCGATGCTCGGCTCAGCTGCCTTGGCCTCGGACTCCGCGGTCATCTGGCGCTGGATGGCCACCTTGGCAAGGTTGTCGAACTTCTGGGCATCCACGGTGTCGCCGGCGGCGCGGTACTCGTCGGCCTTCCGGGATGCCGCAAGGGCCTTGTTGCCCCAGTCTTGGGCGTTCTTGATGTCCTCGTTGTAGTCCGCCTGCAACATCCGGAGATTACCGATGGTCTGGGCCACGGCTGATTCGGCCTCGGCAATGTTGTTCGTGTAGTCGCGGACCATTTGGTCCAGCATCTTCTGCGGGTCCTCAGCCTGGTCCAGCAAAGCATTGATGTTTGCCTTGGCGAGCTGTGAGATCCGACCGAAAATGGACTGCTTAACCATGGTGTTGCCTTTCGTCCTGCTCAGTGGTGCCACTGAAATCAGTGATCAGTTGTTGTACCGCTTCTATGCGGGGCATGGACCCCACCTAGTCTGTCGGGCTAGAAGTCGCCTCCACCGCCGCCGTCGCCGCCCCAGCCGCCGCCGTCGAATCCACCACCGGAATCGCCGCCACCGAAGATGCCGCCGTCGCCGCCGCCGTCATTCCCGCCGCCCCAGCCGCCGCCGCCGCCGTTGAGGATGGAGTTGATGAGAATGCCGCCGAGGATGGCGCCGCCGAGGCCGCCGCCGCCACCGCCGCCGAACATGCCACCGCGTCCGTATCCTTGCCCCTGGTCTGCGTAGCCAAACTGGTCTACGTCGGACTGTGCGAGCTGGGCAGCCTGGGCAGCGAGTGAATGGGCCTGCTGTGCGTAGGTCAGAGCTGTTACGGGGTCATTGCGTGAAATGGACAGGGCGTAGTCGAGGTTGCGCTGAGCTTCGGCCAACCGGGTCCGTGCCTCCGTACCCACGCCACCGCGACGGGCCGTGATGTAATCGGACGTCGCGCTGATCTGGGCCTGGGCAGCCATGATGGTCTGCTGCAGCGATGCTTGTGCGCGGCGGGCCTGCTCCTGCTGGTTACGAATCCCGGAGAGGGACTGGTCCAGTGCCTGATGGGCGGACTCCACGCGGCCAAGGGTGGCAATGGGGTCGATTTTTCCGCCCTGAATCTCCGTTTTGACCTGCGCTAGTGCGGCTTCCACACCAGCCACAGGGCCGGCAAGTTCCGGATGTTCGCCGGATTGGATCATGGCCCGGGCTTGGGCAAGGTCCTGGCTGGTTTCAGCCACTGCGCCTTCCAGTGAAGCGCGGGCCTCATCGAGGCTTCCGGCCGTCTTGGAGATGGCATCGATCAACACGGTGGTCTGGTGCAGGCTTTCCTCGGCAGCACGAACAGCCACGGCCGCAAGGCTGCTCTCACCGGCGGACAACTTCTCCTGTGCTGCGGTGACGGCATTCTGCACGAACGCAAGACGCTCTTTAGCCTGCAGGATGTTGTCGGAGACCTGGGTCAACGCCGACTCAGCGTATTTGGCGCGCAACCCCTCAAGCGATTGCTCGGCGCTGGCGATTCTCGAGTCCGCGTCCTTGGCTCCTGCGGACACCGCTGCAAGGGCCTGGGGGGCGTTTTTCTCGAGCTCCCGCAAGGAGTCGAAATCAGCTTTCTGATCACGCAGTGAAGCCAGCGCTGCTTCCGACCGGCGGATGATCTCCCCGAGCCAACTCCGCTGCTGTTCTTCGGTGTCAGGGATGTGGTCATCCAGTTGCTGCTGGAGTTTGAAGGACTCCGTCATGTGGGCCTTGGCTTCTTCCAAAGCCTTGGTGAAGTTGCCGATGGCGGAGTCCCCGTACTGTGCCTGGGCAAATCCGAGTTCCTGCTCACTGGACTTGATGGCGTCATCCGCCTCGATCAACAGCGAGCCGCTCTTCTGCCGCAGTTCCGGGATACTCAATCCGGCGAGCGGATCAAGCTGTTCACCTTGCGGTCCATAGCTGGCGCTGACGGCCTTGGTGCCGCCCTTCTTGCGTCGGTTCCGCAGGTAGAGGTACGTACCAGCGCCGCCAGCCGCTACAACGCCCACCCCGACGAGCACGCCGACTCCCGCATTACCGTTTGGCACTGTTCCGCTGCCGCCACCAGCGGCATCTCCGATTGCGGCAGCTGCGTCGATGGCAGCCTGGGCATAATTGCCTGCACGCAACTGCGGGTCGATTGCCTTACTGGTAATCGTGTCCCGCTGGGCATTGGTGATCTTGCTGTTACTGGGTTTGCTCAGCTGGTACTGACGCGTTTCGGTTGCGACGGCGAGAACAAGGGCGTTGGGCCCGAGCTGCGCTTTTTCTGCGACCTCGGCAGCCCATGCAACCCGGTCCGTAGGATTCTCAAAGCGCTTGACGAACACAGCGTGCAGCGTCATGGCGTGGTCTGTACCCAGCTTCTGGATGGCCTCTTGGACCTTGGCTTTGTCTCCGCCGAGAACGCCGGCCGAGTCCACAATCTTGGTTGTGGGATCGAGCGTCACCGGACTCTCGGCCCAGGCAGCTGTGGCCGGGAAGGCCAACATTCCAGCCAGGCCGATCACGGCGAGTACGCGTTTAACTATTGACCGCATGTGCAACCCTTCAGCACGTCTGCGACTGGAACAAGGCGTACCAATCGTCACAGAATGCTCAGCGCCCCCACGCATGGTGTAAAGCCGCAGGTCGCTGTGGCAATTCCTCTTGATTCTATGGTGCACCCCATGGCCCGTCCACAGGAGTGAATATGCCACCAGCGAAATATAGAATTGAGCTGGATTGTCCAGCCGTTGAGAGTAATCCAGCAGGAGTTCCGAGAGGCGGTGAGGGCCTTTCAGGAAGCTCCCAGCGAACGTCCGCTTTTGATCCAGTTACAGGGTCCATAGTTGTTGGAGACAAGGACGAAAGGAAGACCCATGACGGAGAACCCAGCGCAGGGCACAGCACCGGAGGATCGCGAGCCATCAGAGCCGCGGGACACCACCAGCGGCCACAGTGATGCCACCGCAACCCAGCAGCAGCCTGCCTGGACGTCAGGACAAGGGGCAGTTGCGGAGAACTCTGCACAGCCCACTACGCCGCTGCCGGCCTTCAAGTCGAATGCCGCCCCGGAGTCCCAACCAGGTCAGGAGCGCCAGCCCGGACAACAGGCTCAGCCCGGCCAGGAGAGCGCCGCGGCGCCGCACGCCAGCCAGCACGCGGCCCCGGCCCAGCACTCACCCCAGCAGTACACCGCACAGCACGGAGGGCAGCACGCCAGCCAGCACGCGGCCCCGGCCCAGCCGTCCGCCCAGCCCAACGCCAACACGCAGCAGCCGCAGTACTACGGCGTGCCACAGCAGGACCCGGCCCACCGCCCCAGCTACCCCCAGCACCAGCCGTTCTACGGCGGAGGAGCCAGCCCTCAGGGCCAGCATGGTCCTGGAATGCCGCACGCTCCCGCCAACGCCAATGGCGCTACCAAGCGCAAGCCGGCGTTCGGCGTCGGCACCCTCGTGGCAAGCATGCTGGCGGCGGGCTTGATCGGTGGCGGCGTCGTGGCCGGAAGCAACGTGCTGTGGGACCAACCGGCCCCGGCAGCGTCAAGCAGCGGACAGTCGAGCACTGTCATCGTGAACAACAAGGATGACGTCAACGTCATCACCGCAGCGGCCGCCAAGGCCTCACCCAGTGTCGTTACCATCAAGGCGACCAGCGGCAACGAGGGCGGAACAGGTTCCGGCATCATCCTTGATGATCAGGGCCACATCCTGACGAACACACACGTCGTGACGCTCGATGGCGCAACGGCCAACGCAGCAATTGAGGTACGGACCAACGACGGCAAGGTTCTCAAGGCCACCGTGGTGGGCACTGACCCGTTGTCAGACCTCGCCGTGATCAAAGTCAGCGACGCTTCCGGGCTGGTTCCGGCAACACTCGGTGACTCGTCCAAGATCAACGTGGGGGACACCGCCGTCGCCATCGGTTCGCCGCTGGGCCTCACCGGTACGGTGACGGATGGCATTGTCTCTACGCTCAACCGGACCATCAGTGTCGCTTCGTCGGCAGTGCCGGAGGGAACGCCTGACGAGAGCCAAGGTGACGACGAGGGCTTCCAGTTCGCGCCTCCCAACGGCGGCCAGAGCCAGCGCTCGGCCAATGAAGGATCCATTGCCATCAATGTCATCCAGACTGATGCTGCCATCAACCCGGGCAACTCCGGTGGTGCGCTTGTGAACAACAAGGGCGAAGTCATTGGTGTCAACGTTGCCATCGCCTCCGCGGGCAGCGGAACCTCCGATTCCTCTACCGGCAACATCGGCGTTGGCTTCAGCGTGCCGATCAATCACGCCAAGCGCGTGGCCCAGGAAATCATCGAGTCCGGCAAGGCCAGCCACGGACAGTTCGGCGTGTCGGTTCGCTCCAAGTCGTCTACGGGCAGCGATTCCGGGTTCTCCGTGGGTGCAGAGGTCGCCGCGGTGACCACTGGTTCGGCCGCAGCGAAGGCCGGTATCAAGGTTGGCGACGTCGTGACCAAGTTCGGAGATTACACGGTCAGCGACCCGAACCAGCTGACCGCCGCTGTGCGCGAGCAGCCGGCCGGTGCCAAGGTCAAGGTCACCATTCAGCGCGGTGGACAGTCCCAGGAGGTCGAGGTCACCCTCGACGCCGCCCAGCAATAGGCGGCAGGAACAGCGTACGACGATGGGCGTCACCTGACGGGTGGCGCCCGCCGTCGTGGCGTTCCCGACACTCACACGACAACGTCGGCCAAAGGAATCTGAAACAGGGGTTAACGCTGGGAGTGGTTTTCTGCGGGCAATATGCTTAGCTAGGACGAGCCCACGCGCTGGGCTATTCACGGCCACGCTGCTGCGGTTGGCCGTCCACAAGCATGGAAGGCTGCTTCGAAGACAGTGGAAGAGACATTGAAGATTGTCGTTCTGGTCAAGCACGTCCCGGACGCGCAGTTCGACCGGCACATCACCGGACCTGGCAACACAACCGACCGTGACGAGAGCATCTTGTCCGAGCTGGATGAGTACGCACTTGAGGCAGCCCTGCAGTTGGCCGAGGAACGTGGCGGACCGAAGGCCGGCAATGAGGTCATCGCCTTGAGCATGGGTCCGTCCGGCGCCGTTAACGCGGTGAAGAAGTCGCTCCAGATCGGTGCGTACTCGGGCGTGCACCTGAGCGATGACGCTTTGGCCGGATCGGATGCCGCGGCCACCTCACTGGCCCTCGCGGCCGCCATCCGCTACCTTTCGGCCGACGGCCGCCCAGTGGACCTGGTCCTGACCGGCATGGCATCCACTGATGGTGAGACGTCGCTGATCCCGGCCCAGCTGGCCGAGCGCTTGCAGTTCCCGCAGGTCACCTTTGCTTCCAGCCTGGACGTTGCCGGCAGCCAGGTCACGGCCCGCCGTGATGCCGGCGCCTTCTCTGAGACCGTTGAAGCGCAGCTTCCTGCCGTTGTTTCGGTGACGGACCAGATCAACGAGCCGCGCTATCCCAACTTCAAGGGCATCCTTGCGGCCAAGAAGAAGAAAATTGCCTCCCTGTCGCTTGCCGACATCGGTGTGGACGCCTCGCAGGTGGGCTTGGCTGGCTCCTGGACCGTGGTGGAGTCTGCGGAGGCCCGCCCGCCGCGGACAGCCGGCACCATCATCACCGACGACGGCGACGCCGGCATCAAGCTGGTCGACTTCCTCGCCGCACAGAAGCTGCTCTAAAGGGGATCGCAACCATGGCAAATGCACTTGTTTTCATTGATAACCCGGGAGCAGCTCTTAAGAAGAGCAGCCTGGAACTCCTGACCATCGCCCGTTCGCTGGGCGAGACCGCCGTCGCGTTCTCCGGTGAGCTGCACGACGACGTCGCCGCCACCCTGGGTGCCTATGGCGTCGCCACCGTTTACCAGCCGTCGGCGGACGACCTCGACAACTACCTGGTGGGCCCGAAGGCCGCTTACCTTGCCGCTGCAGTGCACGCTTCGGGAGCAACAGCAGTTCTCCTGGACAACTCGCCGGAGGGCAAGGAAATCGCGGGCAGGCTTGGTATCAAGCTCAACGCCGGCGTTATCACCGACGTTGTGGGCGTGGAGGCTGACGGCACCGCGCATAAGTCGGTTCTCGCAGGCTCTTACAACACCACGGCAAAGGCCACCACCTCGGTGACGGTTCTTTCGGTCAAGGCCAACAACGTTGAGCCTGCACCGGCCGGCGCAGCGGGAATTCCCGCATCTGTCACGGTTGATGTCCCGGCGGACGCCTTGGCGAACTCTGCCCGCATCGCGGCGCGGTCCGAAAAACCGGTCAGTGGCCGTCCGGACCTCAGCGAAGCCCGGATCGTCGTGGCCGGCGGCCGCGGCGTTGACGGCGACTTCGGTCCGGTGGAAGAGCTTGCAGATGCATTGGGTGCTGCAGTGGGTGCATCCCGCGCTGCTACCGACGCCGGCTGGATCGCGCACGATGCCCAGGTGGGCCAGACCGGTGTCACGGTTTCGCCCCAGCTGTACATCTCGGCCGGCATCTCCGGAGCCATCCAGCAGAAGGCCGGCATGCAGACCTCCAAGGTCATTGTGGCCATCAACAAGGACGCAGAATCGCCGGTCTTCGAAATTGCCGACTACGGCATCATCGGCGACCTCTTCAAGGTTCTCCCGCAGGCTACAGCCGAGATCAAGAAGCGGAAAGGCTGATCCCTTTGTCTCCTGGCGTTTCGTCAGCAAAGAGCCCGTTCGACGCCTCCTTGGAGCGCGTTGAGCGGGTGCTTTGTTTTACTGCCCATCCTGACGACATCGACTTCGGGGCCGCCGGCACCATTGCGGCATGGACGGCGGCCGGCGTCGAGGTCAGCTACTGCATCATGACTGACGGCGACGCCGGAGGCTTTGATCCTGTGGACAGGGAACGGATCATCGAGCTCCGCGCGGAGGAGCAGAAGCAGGCAGCCGCCCTGGTGGGCGTCAGCGACATCCACTATCTGCACGAGCGTGATGGCTATCTTGAACCGACGCATGGCGTCATCAAGCAGGTGGTGAAACTGATCCGGGAAATCCGTCCGGACATCGTGCTGACCATGCACCCGGAACGTAACTGGGATCGGCTCCAGAAGAGCCATCCGGACCACCTCGCGGCCGGCGAGGCCGTCACCCGGGCTGTTTATCCTGCGGTGGAGAATCCCTTTGCCTACCCGGAACTGGCCGAGGCCGGCCTGGGCGCGTACAAGTTGCCGTGGTTGTGGTTTATTTCCAGTCCGGAGGCCCGGGAGAACCACTTTGTGGATGTCTCAAGCCAGGTCGATGCCAAGCTGGAAGCCATCCGCGTCCATGCCAGCCAGCATCCCGATATTGACGGCATGGAGCGTGTTGTCAGGGACTTGATGCTGGCCAATGGAGAACGTGCCGGGCTGCCTGCCGGGACCAGCGCTGAGGGCTTCCACGTGGTGTCAGTCAACGGATCGAGCACCATCGCCGGCTTCTGACGTTGCCGTGGTGTTACCCGTGTCATATGCTTGATCTCGGTTAAATCATATTTATTCGAGGAAGGCAGACTTTGATGGCGAAGACTGCGCAACAACCCGTACTGGTGATTATGGGAGTCTCCGGTTCCGGGAAATCGACCGTAGCCGGCGTTCTGGCCGGCAAATTGGGATGGGACCTGGCCGAGGGCGACGACCTTCATCCCGCAGCGAACGTGGCAAAAATGCAGGCTGGTCAAGCCCTCAGTGATGAGGACCGCTGGCCGTGGCTGGGTATCATTTCGGACTGGATCCGGGAACACGTGGAGGCTGGAACGCCGGCCATTATCACGTGCTCGGCGCTGAAGAAAAAGTATCGTGATGTTCTCCGCGGAGAAGGCGTAGTGTTCGTCTTCCTGCAGGGGAGCAAAGACAAGATCTCTGATCGCCTGGCGTCCAGGCATGGACACTTCATGCCGCCGTCGCTCCTTGAATCCCAATTCGACGCCCTGGAGGAGCCGACGGAAGACGAGAACCACATCTCGCTGTGCGTCTCCGCATCGCCGGCCGAAGAAGCCGACGAGGTCATTGACCGGCTGGGTCTTCGGCCTGCTGGTGCCGGTACCGAATCGACCGTCTCGTGAAGGTCCTGGATACCGCGATGCAAGTGCAGGAATGGAGCGGGCACGACACCCAACTCCTTGTGGTCGCTGCACTGGGCATTGCGCTGATCGTCGTACTGATCGCGAAATTGAAGCTCCACCCGTTCCTGGCGCTTGTCCTGGGATCTGCCTTCGTGGGCCTGGCCTCCGGAGTGGAACTGGGCAAGGTCATCACCAACTTCGAAGACGGGGTTGGCAGTGTCCTCAAGGAAGTCGGGCTGCTGATCGCGCTCGGAGCCATGCTCGGCAAGCTGCTGGCCGATTCCGGTGGCGCCAACCGTGTGGTGGACACCTTGTTGGCCAAAGCCAGCGGCAACAAGCTGGTCTGGATGATCACCCTGGTAGCCGTGATCATTGGCTTGCCCATGTTCTTCGAAATCGGACTCGTGCTGCTGCTTCCGGTGATCGTCCTGGTCACCCAGCGGTCCAAGATGAAGCTGATGCGCATCGCCATCCCTGCGCTGGCCGGCTTGTCCGTACTGCACGGACTGGTACCGCCGCACCCGGGGCCGCTGATTGCCATCAGCGCCGTTAAGGCCGAGCTGGGAACAACACTCGGCCTTGGCATCCTCGTGGCGATTCCCACCGTCATCATCTGTGGTCCGCTCTTCTCCCGACTCGCAGCGCGGTGGGTGCCTGTTGACGCGCCGGCCGTAGCCGGTGGCATCGACACCCAGCACGCGGCTGACCTGAGTGAGGTCAAGCGCCAGCCATCGTTCCTGGTAACGCTGCTGACCATCATCTTCCCGGTGGTGCTGATGCTGCTGAAGGCTTTGGGCGGCATCATCTGGCCGAACCCTGAGACGGCACCTGCCATTCGGATCTTCTTTGACTTTGTGGGCCAGCCTTTGGTGGCCATGACACTGGCCGTGCTGCTGGCCATAGTTACCTTCGGCTACGCCGTGGGCTTCACTGGCAGCAGGATCACGGCCAAGCTCGGCGAGAGCCTGGGTCCCATCGCGGCGATCCTCCTCATTGTCGGTGCCGGTGGCGGTTTCAAGCAGACCTTGATCGGCGCCGGCGTGGGGGACTCCGTCAAGAAATGGGCGGAGGGCGCCAATATGTCGGTCTTGGTCCTCGGCTTCATCGTTGCTGTGGCGCTCCGCCTCGCCACAGGGTCTGCGACGGTTGCCACTGTAACGGCCGCCGGCATCGTGGCACCCCTTGCCAGCAGCCTGAGCCCGACGCACGCGGCCTTGCTGGCCCTGGCCATCGGGGCAGGCTCGCTGTTCCTGTCCCACGTCAACGACGCCGGATTCTGGTTGGTCAAAGAACTGTTCGGGCTCACCGTTGGGCAGACGTTCAAGACGTGGTCCGTCATGGAGACACTGATTTCCGTGGTCGGCTTCGGCTTCGTGATGCTTCTGTCGCTCGTGCTATAGCTGCGAAAGCGACTCCATAAAGCTCGACGGCGGCCGTCCCCATGGTGGGACGGCCGCCGTCGTGTGTTAATTCCCGTTCAGGGTCAGGCGCTCAACGCGACCACCAGGACAGGGTCTGTGGTGGGGGCGCTTGATCCGCCCGTGGGTTCCACGGTGATGGCAACGGACGAAGCTGAGGACAGTCCCTTGACAACGGCTGGCTTGGAGAGTGTTTGGGCGTCCATGGTGCCTTGTGGCACCGGGGCGGAGCCGTCCTTGGGCAGGGTCCACAGCTGGTAGACCTTGCCCTCCGGGGCGGGTGCAACGCCATCCATCAGAACCACGAAGGAGTCCTTGGCCGAGGACGCGGAGATGGTTGCCGTACCGCCGCCGGGAACGGGCGCGGACTTCTGCTGGACATCCTGTGCCTGCAGCACCTGGTTTACGGGGTCGTTCTGCACCGAGACGTAGGCGCCCACACCGATGCCTCCAAGCGCGATCACGGCCGCTGCGGCCGCACCGATGATCCATCTGCGTGCGCCACCGGTGCGCTGGCGTTCCTCGCGCTTGGCCCTGGCGGCCGCGAGGTCGTCGACGGCGGGACGCAGGGCAGGCGGCGCCACTGGCTCAGAAGGCGCTTGGGCGGCAGCATCCGTGGTGATGCGTTCCATGATGTTATCGAAGAGCCTGGCTGGTGGCGCTTCCTCCGGGGCAAAGCTGACTGCGAGGGTCTCGCGGGCTTCGCGGACCCGCTCCAGGAATTCGGGACCTTCGGGAGCATCCTTGACGTAGTCATCGATCATGGCCCGTTCATCGTCACTGACGGCGTCCAAGGCATAGATCTCAGCCAGCTCGAGGACGCGTCCCTCGGCGAGGTCGGTAGCGATGTCATTGGCAAACATTCTGCGGATAAAGCCTCCACTGGTGTTCTCAGTCATATCAAGCCACCCCCAAGCAGGTCTTGAGGCGCAGCAAACCGTCACGGATGCGGGACTTGATGGTGGGGACGGCGGCGCCCAGGTGCTCGGCGACTTCCCGGTACGTCAGGCCGCCGTAGTAAGCAAGGCGGACGGATTCGCGCTGGGTGTCTGTCAACGTGCCGAGGCATCGGCTGACTGCTTCAGCTTCGAGGTTGGTGTCGGCTTCCTCTGCCACCAGGTCCCGATCGGGGTCCTGGCTCGCTGCGCCGTATCTGGCCTCGCGGTCGGTGGCGGCCTGCACGGCACGGACGCGGTCGATGGCGCGGCGATGGGCGATGGTCATAAGCCACGCCAGCGGGGTTCCGGCCGCGCGATCGAATTTGCTTGCGCCCTGCCACACCTGGAGGAAAACTTCCTGGGTGGCATCCTCGCTCAGGTCCGGGTCGATCAGGACGCGCTTGGCCATGCCAAACACGCGCCGTGAGGTCAGGCGGTAGAACTCGGCAAAAGCCGGCTGATCACCGGCAGCCACGAGCTCGAGCAAGGCAGTCAACTGCGTATTCAAGTCAGTTGCAGTGCCTGTGTCCTCGAAGACCGGGGGGCCGGGGTTGTTGGGGATGTCCATTACTGTCCAGCATATGTCGTCCCGTTTGAAACCGGCAGCACGGCCATATGGTGTTGCGGGCGTGGCGGCACAGCGGACTACCGTTGTCACCCTGGTCTGCAGCGCGCTCACGAATACTCCCTCAACGAATGTCCTGATGCAGGAACTGTGCCTGCATAAGGTATTCGGTGCCGTGGCGCGCTTGGATGGGCTACACCTTGGCGCCTGCGAACCCGTTCTGGCGCCAGGCCTCGAACACAGCGATGGAGGCAGCGTTGGCCAAGTTGAGCGAACGGAGTGAGGGCTTCATGGGCAGGCGGACTCGAGCCGTGACGTGCGGGTCCTGTTTCAGCCAGTCCGGCAGGCCAACCGACTCCGGCCCGAACATCAGGACGTCGCCCTCACGGTAGCTGATATCCGTATAGGACGTTTCGCCGTCGGACGTGTACGCGAAGACGCGTTCGGGGTGCAGTGCCTCCCACGCGGCGTCGATGTCCTTATGGACGGTGACCACCGCAAGGTCGTGGTAATCCAGGCCGGCGCGACGAAGCTTGGCATCGGAAAAGTCGAAGCCGAGGGGCTCCACCAAATGGAGCTCGGCTCCCGTGATGGCGGCCAGGCGGATGGCGTTGCCCGTGTTGCCCGGGATTTCAGGGGTGTGGAAGAGGATGCGGAACACTGTTCCATCTTAGCCAGCCCAAACCAGCCTCCCGCGGCACGATCGCCTAGTGCATCCCGCGCAGCAGCCGCGCCAGAACCGGAACCACCACGGTGTTGGGCGCCGGCCCCGAGCCCAGGAACTGCTTCAGGCCTCTGACCAGCCCTGCCGCGTTGACTACTTCCACGGCACTGTTGCTGGACTGGCCCTTGCCATACTGGTCGATCACCGGTTCGTGCAGGTTGCCATCGGGACTGTGCAGGACAACCCATCCTGTGACGTTGAGTTCGGGGAAGATGTCCTGCATATGCCGGACAATATGGGCAAGCTGTGGGGGAGCGACGGATCGGCCACCGTGCCGCAGTGAGTGGCCATCCCAAGCGTAGGCACCCTTGGGAAGGAGCATGGAACCCACCAGGGCCAGCCGGTATCCGGACAGGACAGCGTGGTCGATGTGGTTGTTGTCCGACGGCGAGCGAAGACCATTTATGAGCCGGGCCGCAGGAATGGCAGGCAGGACCTGCCTGCTGATGAGCTGGACGGTACGCATTTCCCGTTGAATCCGCGCTTCGGCACCAAAGATGCCGCGCTTGCGCGGTAACCCATGGACCTGCTGTGCTGCGTCCGCAGCAGAAATGAGCGGCACTTCATGGGGATCGTCGAAGGCCGGGACGTAGACAGGGGGATCACCGGCGGTGTTGCGCTGGGCCTGGGGTCGCCTGACGCTGCCTGTGGCGAAAGGCCCCGGCGCCGTGGCGCCCGTGTAGTCCCCGGGCTGCGGCTGGCCGCGGCCCGGGGAGCCGCTGGCGTACCTGCGATCGTACTCAGCCCTTCGCTGCGGGTCGATCAGGGTTTCGTAGGCGAGAGTCACGCGCCGGAACATCTCTGCTTCTCCGCCATGGTCGGGGTGCGCCTTTCGGGCAGCCTTGCGGTAGGCGACCTTGATCTCCTTGTCCGTAGCTGTGACGGACACACGGAGAACCTGATAGTGCGAACTGCTGCCCTCGGCCAAGCACGGGCCCTTCTCTCAAGGTGGTGCGCTCCAGGGAGGCGCGGTAGTGGCCAGTTTATCCAGCCACTATGTGAACGTTGGTATCGGGGCGTGTGGTTCCCGACTGGCATAATTCACGCTGTGACCCCACCGGCAGCCATAAACCCCTCCAGCAAGGCGGGGACGATCGCCGTGGCGATAAATCCTGCGGCGTCCTTTGGCCGGACCCGCAATGCCGGGGACCACGCTGCAGCGCAGTTCCGCGCCGCCGGACGGGACGTCGTCGTGCTCGAAGCGGATAGTTACGACGCCCTGCAGCGGCTTGTAGCCCGAACCCTTTCCGGCCCTGCAGTAGACGCCCTGGTGGTGGTGGGAGGCGACGGCATGGTCCATCTGGGGGTCAACGCGCTTACCGGAGGGGACGTTGCCCTGGGTATTGTTCCCAGCGGGACAGGTAACGATGTTGCCCGGCTCCTGGGTTGCCGCTGCATGACACACCCGCTGCCTGCCGCCGGATCCTGGCCGCAATGGTTTCAGGCGGGCGGACCATCGATGCCGGACGGGTCGCTGCGGATGGCCGGACCGTCTATTTTGCCGGGGTTCTCTCGGCCGGGTTCGATGCCGCAGTCAACGAACGGGCCAACTCGTGGCGGTGGCCGCGCGGAAAGAGCCGCTACAACCTGGCGATGCTCATGGAGCTGGGTTCGTTCCGACGGATCGACTATACGGTGACTGCCGATGACGTGACCTGGCGCCAGCCGGCGTTGCTGATTTCGGTGGCTAACGGGCAGTACATCGGCGGCGGCATGCGGATCACCCCCGAGGCTTCGCCCGATGACGGCTTCTTGGACCTCTTTGTGGTCAAACCATTGTCACGGCTCCGATTCCTCGCAGTCTTCCCCAAAGTATTTGCCGGCAGGCACGTCAGCCACCCCGCTGTGGAGACCAGGCGTGTCCGGAAGGTGCGGTTGGACGCGAAGGGTGTGGTGGCATATGCGGACGGCGAACGCATCGGCGCGTTGCCTGTGGAGGTCGATATTGTTCCAGGTGCTCTACGGGTCCTCGCCTAGGCGGGCCTGACGGCTAGACTCGATCGCGGCAGATGCCATGCCCTCCGGCATGGCAGGGGGATAAGGAGCGATGGTGGCGCGAAACGTTCGACGACGGGTGGCTGGGATTGCTGCCTTGGCAGCCGCTGGCGCCGTGATGGCGGGCTGCACCGTTAACGTTCCGGATCCAGCGGCGCCGAAACCGTCGCCGTCGGAGTCCACGCTGGCAACGCCGCGCATCACGCCCGGGCATGATGCGGCAGCGGTTGCGGCGAAGGACTTGCCGTTGGGAGCTGGGAACACGTTGGCTCCGGGGGATCCGGTGACGGTATCTACGCGGCTGGAAGAAGTTCCGGGGTGGACTGTGGTGCATTCCGGCCTCCAAGGCGAAGTCCGGTATCGGAAGACTGATGGCTGCACCCTGGCAGCCCGCGTCAGCGTCAACCAGGGTCCCTTGACCGTCGCGGATGATGACGCAGCCTCCACCAAGGAACTCTTCCGTTACCTTGATCCCGGCATTGCGGTGGAAAGCCTGAAGCCGGTGTCGCTGCGGTGGGGACAGGACTCGGATGAGCCGCAGCACAACGTGGAGTTCCTTGCTTTGGAATCGTCAGCCGCAACGGGCGGGAACGCCGCTGTAGTGATGGCCCGGTTGTTCAGTGTTCCGGCGTCGTCGGTGTATATTTCGGTGGCTTGCCCGGATGACGGTTCCTTGGACAAGGCGCGTGCTGAAGCGGCGGCCCAGCTTGTGGTGGTCCCGCCAGGTTAAGCTGGGTCCCGCCAGGTTGCTGCCTGTCTTGCACGGTCGTGGCCGCGGAAGAGACCACTGCGTCCCAGGTCCCATCGGTAGAATGGCAAGGTGCCTGTATACCTCGATCACGCTGCCACCACGCCCCTGTCGGCAGAAGCGCTCGCCGTCATGACGCGGGAGTTGGCGCGAACCGGCAATCCGTCCTCGCTGCACGGAGCGGGTCGACGCGCCCGGCGCGCCGTCGAGGATGCCCGTGAAATGTTGGCCGCAGCAGCTGGCGCCCATCCTTCGGAGGTCATTTTCACCTCGGGAGGAACCGAAGCAGACAACTTGGCCGTCAAGGGCTTGTTCTGGGCCCGCCGGGACGAGGACCCCCGCCGGACGCGGGTCTTGTGCTCCGCCGTCGAACATCATGCGGTCCTTGACACTGTGGAGTGGCTCGAGCGGCATGAAGGTGCGGACGTTGTGTGGCTACCTGTCGATGAGTCCGGCACCGTGCGGCTCGAGGTCCTTCAACGGGAGATCGAGCGGGATCCCGGATCCATTGCGCTCGTCACTGTCATGTGGGCCAACAATGAAGTGGGCACCATCCAACCAGTCGCGGAGATCGTTGACCTCGCAAAGCCCCATGGAATCCCGGTCCACTCCGACGCTGTGCAGGCCTTCGGTTCGGTCCCCGTGGATTTCCGGGCAAGCGGCCTAGCCGCGATGTCGGTGTCGGGGCACAAGCTGGGCGGCCCAGTGGGCGTTGGCGCGCTCTTCCTGGGGAGGGCTGTGAAATTGACACCGGTACAGCACGGTGGCGGCCAGGAACGTGATGTCCGCTCGGGAACCCTGGACACCCCGGCCATTGCAGCCTTCGCCGCCGCGGCTGAAGCAGTCACTGGGAATCTCGCGGAAGAGCGGGAACGGCTCAGCGCGTTGCGCGACCGTCTGATCGATGGCGTCGGCGCTGCCGTGCCCGACGCAGTGCTGCGGGGTGCCGCGGGAGAGCGGCGGCTGCCGGGCAATGCCCATTTCACGTTCCCGGGGTGTGAAGGCGATTCGCTCCTCTTCCTCCTGGACCTGGCAGGCGTTGAATCGTCTACTGGCTCTGCCTGCACGGCAGGAGTCCCGCGCCCGTCGCACGTGCTGTTGGCCATGGGCCTCGACGAGGATACTGCCCGCGGCGCCCAGCGCTTCACTCTGGGCCACAGCTCTACGGAAGCGGATGTGGATGCGCTGCTGAAGGCTCTTCCCGAGGCATGCTCACGGGCGCGGCAGGCAGGAATGGCAGGCCACGAGTCCAGCATCCAGACGGCTGCAACAGTGGCGCGGCAGGGATCGCCAACGTCCTTGTAACGGTGGCCTTGGTGGGGAGGGGCCAAGGAATTTAGTGCAGTCGTGGTATTGCAAGCTAGAATGGACGGGCACGCCGGCTGGTCTGAGCCGGAACAGTTGCCACAGCCCCCAACACAGAAAGCCAGCATGCGAGTACTTGCAGCAATGAGCGGCGGAGTTGACTCTGCCGTGGCCGCCGCCCGCGCCGTCGAGGCAGGACACGACGTCGTCGGAGTCCACCTCGCGTTGTCGCGCATGCCCGGCACCCTGCGCACCGGAAGCCGGGGATGCTGCACCATCGAGGACTCCCGTGACGCCTGGCGTGCCTGCGACGTCCTGGGGATCCCTTACTACGTGTGGGATTTCTCGGAGCGCTTCAAGGAAGACGTCGTCCAGGACTTCATTGACGAATATGCTGCAGGGCGGACGCCAAACCCGTGCATGCGCTGCAACGAACGCATCAAGTTTGCTGCCCTGCTGGAGAAGGCCATTGCGCTGGGCTTCGACGCCGTATGCACCGGGCACTACGCCAAGGTGATCGAAGACGCCGACGGCAACCGGGAACTCCACCGCGCGGCGGATTGGGCCAAGGACCAGAGCTACGTCCTGGGTGTCCTGACCCATGAGCAGCTTAAGCACTCCATGTTCCCGCTGGCGGACACGCCGTCCAAGGCAGAAGTGCGCGCGGAAGCTGAGCGGCGGGGCCTGTCCGTGGCCAACAAGCCGGACAGCCACGACATCTGCTTCATCTCCGACGGCGACACCCGTGGCTGGCTGGCCGAAAAGATTGACATGACCACCGGCGACATCGTTGACGAGACCGGGGTCAAAGTAGGCGAACATCCTGGTGCCAACGCCTTCACAGTGGGACAGCGCCGCGGATTGAAGCTGGGAACTCCGGCCGCTGATGGCAAGCCCCGGTTTGTCCTGGAGATCCGTCCCAAGGAAAACAAAGTGGTGGTGGGACCCGAAGCTTTGCTTGCCATCGACGAGATCCGTGGAATCAAGGTTTCGTGGGCAGGCTTGCCCATCGCCGAAGTTGCGACGGGTGCGGAGTTCGACTGCCATGCCCAGGTACGGGCGCACGGGGATCCCGTTCCGGCGAAAGCACACGTGGAAACCGTTGTCGACGATTCAGGGGTTCAGCGGGCCGAACTCGTTGTCACCTTGACCGATCCGCTCCGTGGTGTGGCTCCTGGGCAAACAGTTGTCCTTTACCAGGGCAGCCGGGTTTTGGGGCAGGCAACCATCGATGCCGCCCGTTCCCTTCAGCGCGTGGCCCTCTAGGAGCTCTAGCCCGCCACACCCATTGCCTCCGCCATGGGGCGCCTCCATACTGGGCTAAGCAGCGCTTCCGCTGCGGTGTTTGGGGTCCGCATTCGGGACGGCGATGACTGTGGCATATCCAAAAAAGAGCCCGGGGGACATCAAAGCCGGGCAGATGGTCTCGGTGACGGTCCTGGCCGAGGGGCCTATCGGCGCCCCGGGAGCACCTCCACTGACGGCACAGGTCCGTATCCCGGTTGAACGCCTCAGGCGTGGTCCCACCGGCCACCGCTACGCCGTCCATATCAGGAAGTGGCGTGGAACCACTGTGTCCCCGGTGACGCTGACGCAGCAAGGTGATCCCTGGCAGCTGATCTCGGAACCTCCGGCAGCGGGTTTGCGTGAACTCCTGGATGACACACGTTTCCTGGCACAGCACGTCTACGGTGTGGCCATGAGTACCTTGGATATCTTCGAAACGACGCTCGGCAGGCGCATGCCCTGGAACCCGGAAGGGCGTGTGGTTCTCAAAGCGCGGGATCTGATCACTGCCACTGACACCGGCTACGAACGGGGAACCAACATCATCCGCTTCGGTTCGGTGGATCGGATGGGATACAAAGTCCCCACAGCCCTCTACCGGGACATCGTCGCCCACGAAGTGAAACAGCCATCCTGGACGGGTTCCGGCCGGCGTGGGCCGACCACATGGCCACCACGGAGCAGCTGGCCATGCACGAGGCCTTGGCCGACATCGTGGCCATCCTTTCCGTCTTTTCTTCCCGCGACGTGGTGGCGCGGCAGCTTGAAGCGGCCGGCGGTGGGTTTGAGGCCGGGCAAGCAGTTGATGATGCCATCCTGATGCGTTCCCTTTTTGATTTTGCGCGTGACCTCTTCGCCCGCGGGCCACTGCGCGAGCCCTTCGTTGGCGCTGTGCCCGAAGGTTGGCAGTCACTGCTGGAGCCGCATGCACGGGGTGCCGTGGTGGTGGGGGCGGTGCTCCGGGCCGTCCAACGTCTGTGGTCGGAGCGGAACGCGCGGTTCGGGGACAGCCAAGGTCTGCAACAGAAAGCCGAATCAGGCTCGATTGTGGCCACCCGGGTCCTGCGGATGGTGATCCGCGGACTCTCCTACATGCCACCTGTGGACGTCTCGTGGCGGGATCTCCTCCGCGGCATCATTGCAGCCGACCTCGACATGGTTCCCGAAGACAATCACGGATACCGCGAGGCGATCCAAAACGAGTTCTCCGCCATCGGAATACGTCGGGTCTCCTTGAACAACATCAGCGGCGTGGACAACTACCAGGGCCTCCGCTACCCCATCAGGCTTTCGGCCCTCGGCTCCGACCCCCAGGAGGTGCAGCGCTTTGTCTGGGAAAATCCCCGACTCCTGGAGGCGGCGCGGCTTGAGCGGCGTACACCCCTCAGTTCCACGCGCGTACGTACCTCTGAGCGTGTGTCCCCGGATGGATTCATTATTTCCGAGATAGGAGCCTCGTTCATCCAGACGGTCCGGATGAGCCGGCGGGAAGCATACGTCCGCCTCGGGTTGAAAACCCGGAGGGACTTCGTGGACATCCGCGGGGGAGGGCTGTTGCGTTTCGACGCCGGTGGCCGGCTGGTGTATGCGGCCCTCAAACCAGTGATGGACAGGGAACGCCATGGGCAGATGTTCGGTTCGGACCAGCACCACGACGCTGAGGAGGCCGCCTCATCGGGGGTCCGGGACAAGTTCCATGGCACCGGGGACTAAGCTTTCGGCAGCCGGCGGACTTCCCCAGGCACCCAAGTCAGGCGCCCC
This sequence comes from Paenarthrobacter sp. OM7, assembly GCF_029873575.1. Classification (NCBI taxonomy): domain Bacteria; kingdom Bacillati; phylum Actinomycetota; class Actinomycetes; order Micrococcales; family Micrococcaceae; genus Paenarthrobacter; species Paenarthrobacter sp. OM7. The sequence continues at coordinate 2,999,914 of NZ_CP123579.1, read as the reverse complement.
ACGCGGCCCTGCGTGCCGCCGTCGAGCCTTCCAGTTGGGCGATCTGATCGAAGCCGCCGGACTTGAGGCCCTTGCTGACCTGCTTCAGGATGTCGGCCCGCGCCACGGTACCGTCACCCATGAGGGCCTTCACAAAGTTGTAGGTAAAGGCGCCGTTGTACCGGCCCTCTATGAAGGCGTCGGCTGCAGTCTGGTCTGAGCGGCAGGCTGCCATCAGAACCGGTGCGGAGAGCTTGGCCGCCTTGACCATGTCCCGCAAGCTGCGGGTGTCCTTGGATTCATTGGCGATGGCTGCCCGGGGGCTGGGCGCCGGCAGGAAACGGGGACGGCGTCCGGGGAGGAGGTCCAATGACTTCAGGCCCGTTCCGCTGTGGCAGGTATCAAGCACAACATCCATCAGGACTCCCTTCGGCAGCCGGGCAAACAAGGATGCGAGTTCGTCGTCGGTGATCACCGTGCCGGGATCCCAGCGATCACCGGAGTTGTTGATGTCGTAGCACGCAAAGGCCTCATCCAAGCGGTCGCTTTCATCGCCGCTGGTGTCCGGCACTTGGGTTCCATGGCTTGAAAAGGTGAACACAATGTGGGTCACGGTACCCGCCACGGCAGCGTCCACCAAGGCATTGAGAGCAGCCATGACTGACTTTTTCACCGCTTTGGCGTCCCGCAGGACAGTGATGTTGGAACCTTCGAAGCCATAGTTTTTTTCGAGCATCGCTGCGAGGTCTTCGGCATCGTTGACGCAGCCGTTGAGCCAGCTGGCCTGGGGCAGAAATTTGAACTTGTTGATCCCTACACAAAGTGCTGCCTTGCTCATGTGCGTGTCCTTCGGGCGGTCTTTCAGTGAGTGGGGACTCGGAACCTACGATATTCCGGCGCATCCGTCGGAGCAATGGCCGGGAGGCGTTCGAAGAAAGCTACTGGAAAGTAAATTTTGTGTCTCAAATCACTAAAATGACGGTTCGCGGCCTGCGAAGTCTGGTTGAATCGAGGCACTAAGAGTGTGCGCCGTCACAAATATCCCACGGCGGCGCGCCGAATCCATCGAACAGAAGGTTCATCAGATGGCACTGAATAAGAAGGCCCTGCACGGCGCTATCGCGCTGGCGGGCATTTCCGCGCTCGCCCTGACGGCATGCACGGGACCCTCCGGCGGCGGCTCATCGTCCGCACCGGCTGCAGCAGGCCCCATCGCCTACGGCACCACAGACAAGGTCACGTCACTGGACCCCGCTGGATCCTATGACAACGGTTCGTTCATGGTGATGAACCAGATCTATTCCTTCCTCTTGAATTCCAAGCCCGGCGGCGCGGAACCCGTGCCCGACCTCGCGGAATCGTCGTCGTTCACGACGCCGTCCGAGTACACGGTCAAGCTCAAGTCCGGATTGAAGTGGGCCAATGGCCACACCTTGGACTCCAAGGACGTCAAGTTCTCGTTTGACCGCCAGGTGGCGATCAATGACCCCGCTGGTCCGGCGTCGTTGCTGACCAACATCGAGAGCGTCACGGCGCCCGACGCCACCACCGTGGTGTTCAAGCTCAAGAACGCCAACGACCAAACGTTCAGCCAGATCCTCAGCAGCCCTGCCGCGCCGATCGTCGACGACGAAGTCTTCCCGGCGGACAAAGTGCTTTCTGACGACGAGATCATCAAGGCCAACGCGTTCCACGGCCAGTACACCATTGACAGCTACAAGAAGAATGAGCTCGTCAGTTTCAAGGCCTTCGCCGACTACCAAGGCGTCCTGGGCAAGCCCGCAAACGACGCAGCCACCATCAAGTACTACGCAAGCCCCACCAACCTGAAGCTGGAAATCCAACAGGGAGCCATTGACGTTGCCTTCCGCAGCCTGAGCGCGACGGACATCGACGATCTCCGCAAGGACTCCAAGGTCAAGGTACTCACGGGCCCGGGTGGCGAAATCCGCTACATCACGTTCAACTTCGACACCATGCCGTACGGAACCAAGGCTGCGGGGGCGGACCCGGCCAAGGCGCTCGCAGTACGCCAGGCCGTGGCCAACCTCGTTGACCGCCAGGCCATTGCCGACCAGGTTTACAAGGGCACCTACCTGCCGTTGTACTCCAACGTTCCGAGTGGATTCCTCGGTGCCAACGAGTCGTTCAAGGACGCTTATGGTGATGCCGGCAAGCCCAGCCTGGACAAGGCCAAGAAAGTCCTGGCCGATGCCGGGATCACCGAACCCGTGGCCCTGAACCTCCAGTACAACCCGGACCACTACGGCGGATCCTCAGGTGACGAGTACGCCATGGTCAAGGAGCAGTTGGAGAAGTCCGGCCTCTTCACAGTGAACCTGCAGTCCACCGAGTGGGTCACCTACAGCAAGGCCAGCCGTGCCGATGAATACCCGTTGTTCCAATTCGGCTGGTTCCCGGACTTCAGCGATGCCGATAACTACCTGACGCCGTTCTTCCCTGAGGGTGGCTTTTTGAAGAACCACTACAACAACGCCACGGTGAACGAACTGATCAGCAAGCAGCTCACTGATGCGGACAAGACCAGCCGCGAGTCGACCATCAAGGAAGTCCAGAATGCGCTCGCCAAGGACATTTCCACGCTGCCCCTGCTCCAGGGTGCACAGGTGGCTGTGGTCGGAAGTGGCGTGAACGGCGTCGACAAGACGCTGGATCCGTCCTTCAAGTTCCGTCTGGGTGTCATTTCCAAGTAACTGCACCACTGAGACCAGAAGGCAGGCGGGACACTGATCCGGTGTCCCGCCTCCTTTGCTGACCACCACCTTGGCCGGCACGCATGAGCCAATCCCGCGCAATCCACGGGCAGGAAATACAGGTAATAATGACAACACTTATTGAAGTACCCGAGGCCGATCCCGGGATCGTCGCTCCGAAGAGCAAGTCGAAAGCCGGGGGAGGGCTGGGCAGGTACATCGTGATCCGGTTCTTCCTGATCATCCCCACTGTCTTCATCCTCGTGACACTGGTGTTCTTCCTGATGAGGGTCATTGGAGATCCCATCACGGCATCACAAGGTGGCCGGCTTCCTCCGGATGTCCTGGCCCAGCGCATCCACGATGCCGGCTACGACCGCCCCATTCTGATCCAGTACTTCGAATACATCGGCCAACTCCTCACGGGCAATTTCGGCACCACCATTACGGACCGGCGTCCAGTGGTGGAAGTATTGACCACTTTCGGGGCAGCCACCCTTGAACTTTCCATCAACGCATTGATCGTCGCGCTCCTGGTGGGTATCCCCCTCGGTCTTATCGCGGCCCAGCACCGGGATAAGACTCCGGATGCGCTGCTGAGGTTCTTTGCGATCCTTTGTTATGCCACGCCGGTCTTTTTCGCCGGCCTGCTCCTCAAACTCACGTTCTCAGTGTGGCTCGGATGGTTCCCGGTGGCAGGCCGTGCCTCCACCCGAACGGAATTGACCATGAGCGGCCTGGCCGCACCATCAGGTATCTACTGGCTGGACGCGCTCCGCAGCGGCAACTTCACGGCCCTGGGCGACATCGCTTCCCATGCGGTCCTCCCTGCCCTTGCCCTCGGCCTGCTCACCGCAGGCGTCTTCCTGCGCCTGGTACGCACCAACGTCATCGGCACACTGGGTAAGGACTACGTCGAGGCCGGGCGTTCCAGGGGTGTCAGCGAGTTCCGGTTGGTGACCAAGCACGCTTACAAGCCGGCGTTGATTCCCATCATTACCGTGATGGGCCTGCAGATTGCCCTCATGCTGGGCGGCGCCATCCTGACGGAAACCACCTTTGAATGGAAGGGGCTGGGGTACCAGTTGGTGCAGTACCTCAATGCCCGCGACTTTGTGGCCGTCCAGGGAATAGTTGTGCTGTTGGCCATCATTGTGGCCGTCACCAACTTCATCGTGGACATCATTGCCGCGCTCATCGACCCCCGAGTGAGGTACTGACCATGAGCATTCCTGCACTGACCGCACCCAAGCAGCCGTTCTTCTCCAGGCTGCCCGTCGTGTCCCATTTCAAGAAGAGCGTTGGCCTCCAACGCGGCATGTTGATAGTGGGCCTCGTCCTGACCGGACTACTGATCTTCACCAGTATCTTCGCGCCACTGCTTGCCCCCTACGGCTACTCGCAGCTCAGCGATGCTTCCGGTTCCTTCCCCACCCAGGAAGCTCCAGGAGCCAAGCACCTGCTCGGGACCACCGTCAGCGGCTATGACGTCCTGTCCCGTGTTGTCTGGGGATCCCAGACCGCTGTCACAGTCATTGTTGTGTCAGTCGCCATGTCGATTTTCCTCGGCGTTGCCCTGGGCTTGCTCAGCGGCTACTTCGGCGGCTGGCTGGACCGGATCCTGGTGGTGGTGGCAGATGCCATCTATGCGTTCCCCACCTTGCTCCTTGCCATCGTCATCTCGATCGTCATCAGCCGGGGCCAGTCCAGCTTCTGGGGTGGCATCTTCTCCTGCGCTTTCTCCATCACGGTGGTCTTCGTGCCGCAATACTTCAGGGTGATCCGGGCTGAGACCATCCGTCTGAAAGCTGAACCGTTCGTCGAGTCGGCCAAGGTGCTGGGAGCTTCCAGCATGCGCATCATCGGGCGTCACATCTTCAAGAACGCCACGCGGACCCTGCCGCTCATGTTCACCCTCAACGCATCCGAGGCGATCCTCACCCTCGCGGGGCTGGGCTTCCTGGGCTTCGGCATTGAACCAACCTCTGCTGCTGAATGGGGATTTGACCTGAATAAGGCGCTGGCTGATACCTCGTCCGGGATTTGGTGGACCGGTGTCTTCCCGGGCATCGCCATTGTGCTCACCGTCTTGGGCCTGACGTTGGTTGGCGAAAGCATTAACGACCTCAACGACCCCCGGATCCGTGGACGCAAGCGTGCGGGCGGGACGCCGGCAGCACCAACCCCGGCAACCCCCGCAGCACCAACAGCGGCGTCTGCGCCGGCAGAAACAGGTAAGCCATGACAACCAACCTTGGACACGTTTCGGACCAGGCCGGCAGCGGCCAGCCCGTCCTCACCATCGACCGGCTCCAGGTCACCTTCGCCACCGACGGTGGGGACGTCCACGCCGTCAAGGATGTCAGCCTTGACGTGAAAGCCGGCGAGGTAGTTGCGATCGTGGGGGAGTCGGGATCCGGCAAGACCGTGACCGCCAAGACCATACTGGGCCTGCTTCCTGAAACGGCCATCAGTTCCGGGGCTGTGCTGATCAACGGCAACAATGTAATCAGCGTCAGCAAATCCACGCTTCGCAAGATCCGTGGCCGCGATGTGGCCATGGTGTTCCAGGAGCCGTCCACCGCGTTGAATCCGGTCTTTACTGTCGGCTGGCAGATCGCCGAAGGCATCCGGGCACACGCGACGGACGGTAAACACGTCACGGCCAAGGAGGCCAAACAGCGGGCCACCGAGGCCTTGCGCAAGGTGGGCATCCCGGACCCTGAAACACGGGTCAACTATTATCCGCATCAGTTCTCCGGCGGCCAGAAACAACGTGTTGTCATCGCGGCCGCGCTTGCCCTAAACCCGGGCCTGATCGTGGCCGACGAGCCGACCACTGCCCTGGACGTCACCGTGCAGGCGGAAATCCTGCAACTCCTCCGGGAGTTGCGGGACAACTATGGCACCTCGATTGTCCTGATCACCCACAACATGGGCGTGGTGGCCGACCTGGCGGACCGGGTCGTGGTCATGTACCAGGGAGACGTAGTGGAGGAGGCCCCTTCCAGGGTCCTCTTTGCGGAACCACGGGAGGACTACACCAAGAAGCTGCTGGCCGCCGTTCCGCATCTGGGACGCCATTCAGCCTCCGAAGGTGCCCGGGCCCGGCTTCATCAGGACGGCAAGGTCCTGGTGGAGGCGAAGAACCTCACCATCGAGTATCCCGGCCGTTTCGGCAGGCATGGATTCAAGGCAGTGGACAACGTCAGCTTTACGGTCTCGGAGAACGAGGTCTTTGGCCTGGTAGGCGAATCCGGTTCCGGCAAGTCCACCATCGGCCGGGCCATTGCGGGCCTGAACCGCGTGACGGGTGGCAGCTTGAAGGTACTTGGCTACGAGATGCTGGACTTCAAGGAACGCTCCTTCCGCCCTCTCCGAAAAGAGATCGGCTTCGTCTTCCAGGACCCGGCTGCCTCGTTCAACCCACATCTCACCATCGGTGAGTGCGTCGCCGAGCCCTTGATGATCCACACCAAACCGAGCGCGGCTGAGGCGAGGAAAAAGGTCGGCGAGCTGCTCGAGTCAGTCCAGCTGCCGGCGTCGTACGCGCAACGCTATCCGCACGAGCTGTCCGGCGGACAGCGGCAGCGCGCTTCCCTGGCGAGGTCGCTGGCGCTGAACCCGCGTCTCCTGATCGCCGACGAACCGACGTCCGCCCTGGACGTTTCGGTGCAGGCGAAAGTCCTGGACCTGTTCAAGGACATCCAGGAGCAGTTCGGCTTCGCGGCGCTCTTCATCAGCCACGACCTCGCCGTCGTGGATATGTTGTCGCACTGGGTCGGCGTGCTCTACAAGGGCCAACTGGTGGAACAGGGGATCGGCAACCACGTGATGGGATCACCGCAGCACGATTACACCAAGAGGCTCATCGCGTCCCTGCCGGTGCCGGACCCGGACGAACAAGCACGACGGCGGGAAGCCCACCGGGCGCTGCTGGGCGGCTAGGCCAGGCAACTGAATTCCGGAAGGAAGGAAAGGCACGTTCCGTGGCCAGGGGCGTGCCTTTCCTGGTGTCCGGACGGGAAGGTAACACCCGCGGCGCTACCGGTAAGCACCATAGACTGGGGTGCATGACCGAGCAGAACAATGCCCTTCCCGATGACGCCGATTCCTTCAACCCGGCAGCGAGTTCCCTGGCCGGCCAAGTGGACCGCGCCGTCATGGATGAGTTGCTGTCCATCCGGTCCAGCATCGACAACATCGACGCCACCCTTGTCTTCCTGCTCGCTGAGCGTTTCAAAGCCACCCAAAAGGTAGGCATCCTCAAAGCAACGCACAAGCTTCCAGCCGGAGACCCGGGCCGGGAGTCGGCACAGATTGCCCGCCTCCGCCGTCTCGCCGAAGATGCCCACCTGGATCCAGCGTTCGCAGAGAAATTCCTGAACTTCATCATCAGCGAAGTGATCCGCCACCACGAGGCAATTGCCGAGGATCACCAGATTTCCAGCCGGCAGGCTTGATCCATGGCGTCAGTGAATGACCTGCGCGCCAGCGCAACTGCTCTGGGGCCGTGGCCAGGCACCGATCCCGCCGAGGCAAGCCGGATCATCCGCGGCGAGCTCGGTGACCCCCACCTTCCATTCCTGCCCGAACTTCCGGACCGCGGAGTAGGCTCGGACGCCGTGGGCCGTTCGGGCTCCCTGCTGCTGGACCTGGCCCTCGACGTCCAGCCACACGGGTGGCGGCTTGTGGACCGGCCCGGGAAGGACGCCCAGCGTGCACGATCTGCACTGTCCACGGACATCAATATCCTGGCCGACGTAGCCGGAGCCGAGGACGTCTCCGCGTCTGAGTTCAAGATCCGGATATTGGGTCCCCTGACACTTGCTGCCAATCTGTACCTGCACAATGGAGAACGCGCGCTGCTTGACTATGGCGCCCGCCGCGACATTGCTGAGTCCCTGGCCGCCGGCGTGGGAGAGCACATCCGCCGGGTCTCCGGAGCAGTGCCGGGCGCAGGCATTGTGGTCCAGGTGGACGAGCCGGACATCGCCTCTGTCATGGCCGGGACCATCCCCACTGCAAGCGGTTACAGAACGCTGCGGTCGGTTTCCGGTGAAGAGGTCACAGGGGCCTGGCGGTTGGTGATCGAGGCACTTAAGGCGGCTGGCGTCGTCGAGGCCGTGGTGTCCGTGCCGGAGATCGAAGCGCCGATCGAACGGATTCTGGCTGCTGGAGCAGACGGCCTGGCCGTCCCCCTGAGGGCGCTGACCATGCGCCAGTGGGAACAGTTGGCCGCCGCCGTGGAAAGCGGCAAGCGTGTTTGGGCCGGTGCGCTGCCCACCCACGATCCGCAGGCCCAGCTGCCGCGGACTTCGGACATCGTGGAGAGTATCTGGAAGCCGTGGCGCCAGCTTGGCCTGCCCGCAGCGGGCCTGGCTGGACTGCGCGTCACCCCGTCCACGGGACTTGCCGGTTACACGCCTCCGGCGGCCATGGACGTATTGACGAAACTCACCCAAGTGGCCGACGGACTGGACCAATTGGCGCAAGGCTGACGGGCATCACTTGGCAGAGGCCTGAGGGGCCGCCCGGCGCTGGGCGGCCCGTCAGATCCGCTGTTGCCAGCGCTCCGGTTCTGCGTAGCGCGGGAGGGTCGTACCAGGGGCGGCTCCCGGCAGATACGGAGCCAACCGGTAATTGAAGCGTCCGGCATAGACCAGTACCAACCCAATCTGCGGCTGGATGACCTTGACCTGGATACGGTGTTTGCCCTCGGAGCTGTCCCACCATTGCTCGGCGTAAGCACGTGCGTCCAAGGCAGCCGGCAATGGAATCCGCAAAGGCCCCAGAAGCAGTCGGCTCGCTTTGGAAACACCACGAAGCCTGCCCTCGGCGGTGACGCCGACATCCAGATCCGTCACCAGCCGCCGATACCGTCCCACGTGGTCCACCAGGCGGGCCCGCTGCTTGCTGCTGCCCTGTCCGGGACCGGACACTATGGCACTCGTCGTATCGTGGAACAGCCGCGTCTTTGAGGGGAAGTAGATCTCCCGCCGTGCTGTAAGGGCTGGGCGTCCAAAGGGATCCACATGAGCGTGGTTCTCGATCCGGAACCGGATGCCTTCGCCGTATTCAGGAAAGAATGCTTCCTCACTGCCCGTGAGGGCAAGCAGGGGCCGCAACCATTTTTGCCGGCAGCCCACCACATCAAAGACGCCTTCGCCTATCCCGTAGAAGCCGGAACCTGCTGCCAGCGAAAAGTAATCCTGAAGCTCGGGAGCCAGCTTGGTGAAGTCATCGCCGAGTGCCAGCTGGTAAATGGGCGCATTCATGGCAATCCTTTCTGGAGGTGGGAACTAGAGTCTGCCGGCCGCTTTGAGCCGGATATAGGTGTCAGCAAGCAGGGGTGGGACGTCAAGTGGTTCGGCATCCACCACTTCGGCGCCCAGCTGCCGGAGCTGGGCCGTGACCGCAGCACGTTCCAACAGGGCGCGTTCAGCCGCCGCGGCCCGGAATACCTGGCTTGCCGTAGTCCTTTCCTCCTTCATGGCCGCGAGCAGGGGATCCCTGACCGATGCCACCACCACCACATGTTGGCGGGACAATTGCGCCACCGTGGGGAGGAGGCCCTCTTCGGGGGCGCCGCCGTCGAGCGCTGTCAACAGCACCACCAGCGATCGGTGCGCCGAGACCGCCCTCACCTGTCCAGGAATCTGCTGCCAGTCCAGCTCGATCAGTTCTGCCTCCAACGGGGCCATGGCCTGGACCAGCTGGCCCAGCAAGTTGCTTTTGGATGCCGACTCGACCCTGGCACGCAACCTGCGGTCGTACGCGAGGAAGTCAACGCGGTCCCCTCCGCGTTCGGCCAGCACGGAAAGGAGCAACGCCGCTTCAATGCCGGTATCGAGGCGGGGTTCGTCCTCGATTCGGGCGGCAGCGGTGCGGGATGTATCCAGGACAATGACCACACGCCTGTCGCGTTCGGGGCGCCAGGTGCGCACCACCACGGAGGTGCGGCGCGCTGTAGCCCGCCAGTCGATGGAGCGGACGTCATCACCGCGCACGTAATCGCGAAGGGAATCGAATTCCGTTCCGGCTCCACGGATCTGTACGGCGGCCCTGCCGTCCAGTTCCCGGAGCTTTCGGAGCTTGGACGGCAGATGGCGCTTGGAGTGGAAAGGGGGCAGGACCCTCAGATGTCCGGGAAGCACACGCGTGCGCTGCCTGGCTGCCAGGCCGAGTGGCCCTTGGGACCTGATGGTGACATGAGGGCTGTCCAGGTCACCGCGGCGCCGGGGAACCAAGGCCACCCTCATGCGTCGCCGCTCGCCCGGGGGGACAACCACGGATTGAACATTGTCGATGGCGCCGGCAGAAGGCTGCCATGCATCCCTGACTTTCGCCCGCAGCGTCCGCCGGGTGGGGTTGGCAACTGTCACCACAGTCTCCACCTGGCCCTGCAGCGTCACGTTTCCCGGGTGCTGGCGCTCCAAGCCGAGACGTGCCGGTGACGCAGCCAGGAGCAGGTCAAGGACCAGCAACAGCAACAAACCCACGGTAACGAACAGGACTGTGCTCCAAGTCGGAAACAGCACCAGCGGAATGAGGCCGGCCAAGGCAATGACCACGAATCGACCCGTAATGGCCATTCAGGCCGCCTCGGTCAAGCCCGCGTCGGAAGTCATCCGTGCGCCCGAACCCACCTGCAAGCCCGAACTCACCGCGGCACCGGAACGGACGCCAGGATGCTGCCGAGGACATCATCCACCTGGATGCCGTCCATCTGGGCTTCCGGTCGAAGGCCAACGCGGTGCCGCAGGCATGGCAAAGACAAAGCCTTGACGTCGTCCGGGGTGACAAAAGTCCGACCGGACAACCAGGCCCAGGCCTTGGACGTATTGAGCAGCGCTGTGGCACCACGGGGGGAGACCCCGAGGTGGAAGGACGGCGCGGACCTGGTGGCACGGACAACGTCAACGATGTACGCCAGGATTTCCGGGGCCACTGCTACGTGGGCTACTGCGGCCTGGGCGGCGGAAAGCTCAGCAGCGCCGGCCACCGGACGCACACCGGCTGCGGCAAGGTTCCTCGGATCGAAGCCGCTTGCGTGGCGCCGGATGACCTCGATTTCCTCGGCCCTTCCGGGCAAAGGCATGGTCAGTTTGAGGAGGAACCGGTCAAGTTGAGCCTCGGGGAGGGGATATGTGCCTTCATACTCCACGGGGTTCTGCGTCGCCGCCACGATGAACGGGCTCGGTAGCGGGCGGGAGACGCCATCCACGGAAACCTGGCGCTCTTCCATGGCTTCCAGGAGGGACGCCTGGGTCTTCGGAGGGGTGCGGTTGATTTCATCCGCGAGCATGATGTTGGTGAAGACGGGGCCTTCGCGGAAAGTGAACTCCGACGTGTGGGAATCATAGACCAACGATCCTGTGACGTCACCCGGCATGAGGTCGGGGGTGAACTGGACACGTTTGGTATCCAGGCTCAAAGCCGTGGACAACGCCCTCACCAACAGGGTCTTGGCCACGCCTGGGACACCCTCCAAGAGGACGTGGCCCCCGCAGAGCAGCGCAATGAGCATACCGGTGACGGTAGGATCCTGGCCTACTACGGCTTTGCCCACTTCGGCGCGGACGTTCAGCAGCGACTGCCGGGCGGGGTCCTCCGGCGCAGAGCGGTGCCCGTTCCCTGAGGGATCGCCTCCTTGCGGCACAGCCTGCTGCGGCAAGCCCTGGTGGGGCACATCCTGGTGGCGGACATCCTGCTGGGGCGGGACACCACCGGTGGGTTGGCTGTTGCTGTCTGTGTAGCTGTTCGGCTGGCTGCTCATCGGGCGGTCGCCTCCTGTTCGATTCGTTCGATCTGTTGTGCCCATTGCACCAGTTGTCCTTCGTTCTCCGGCCGGATATCGAGCAGCACCGACCTGACTTCTGAAGCGGGCCGCTCCACATGTCTGGCTGAGGCGTCCACAATTGCCTCCGGGGTGGCATCCGCCCCGAGGTTGAAGTGCCGCGCCAAGCGGGCCAACGTGCCCGCCCGGAGGTTCTCGGCCGCGCGCCCCACTGCCCGTGAGTCCTGATAGAGACGCGCCCTGCCTTCTGCGGTCTCAGCAGCCTTCACCACAACGGGAAGCGGCTCAAAAACCAGCGGGCCAAGGCGTCGACCCCGCCAAACGATGGCTAGGAGCGCCACGATTCCCAGCCACGGCCCCACAAACGCCAACCACCGGGGCGCCAACTCGTTCAGGGTAGGTGTTGAATCCGTCGCGCTGAGGTCACCAACTCCGGGCAAGTACCAGACAAGGTTTTGATCCTTGCCCAAGGTGCGGAGCGCGAGGGCTGCGTTGCCCTCTGAGGCGAGGTGCTGGTTGTCAACCACATCCGTACTGCCAAGGACCACCACCCGGCCGTCGCCGGATGCCGCATAGAGACCCGAGGCCGTCCCCGCGGCTGGGTAGCAAACTACGGGTCCTGAATAGATGAAGCCCTGGGCCGAGACCGTGCCCGCCGCTGCGGCATCGTCCTGGTCGCAGCGGGGTTCGAGACTCTTCGCTGATTCAGGAACCACGCCGCCGGGCCTGAAGTCCTGCTCCAGTGCGTTGAGGGTCCTGAGGCGCGGACTGACCAGCACCACGTGGTCCGCGGCATCGGTGATGCCTTCCAACTGTGCCCGGTCGAGGAAGCCGCGGGGGTCGTAGAGGAGGACCGTGGCGTTATCCCGGTCGGCCAAGGCATCCATGGTCTCCGCCAGGGTGTCCGTAGCTGTCACTGCCACGCCGTGGCGCCCCAGTATTTCGGCCAAGGCCATGGCGCCATCCGGGGCCGGATTCCGGGAGGACAGCGGCCGCGGATCCTTGGCGCCCGAGACACTCGAGACGACCAAGTAGGTCACTAAGCCGGCCAAGAGTGCGCCAATGAGGATCCATGCCAGATGTTTCCGGAACCAGACGCGAAAACCTTTGCCGGCGGGCTGCTGGAGGGCAGCGGCTTCGCCTTGGACCATGGTGTCCTTCGCCATGGATGTGGTCATTTCGGCACCGCGAATCCGGTGTGTGCCTGTCCGGAAAAGTCTGGCTTCATCTCCAGCAGGTCGGCATCGAGTCCGCGAACATCCTCGTAGTCAGTCGCTGTTGCACCCTGCTCGCCATAGCGCACAGCGTCAAAAAGGCGGGCGGCTGCATCCAGCCGGAACTGCGCGGCGCCGAACACCTGTCCAAGCTGGCCTGCCGCTTCGTCAGCTGTCCGCCCGGCGCGCGGGTCAATGATGTCACGCTCCTCCGCGGAACGGACCAGCGCCCGGAACTGGTCGACGACGGCGGCCGGCCAGTTGCCGTGGTCGGCCGCGGTTGCCGCACGCCTCCGGTAGCCTTCCGAATCCACACTGTCGTCATCCCCATAGATGTCCACTGCAGCGGCTTTTCGGCGAGCATTCAACCTGGGCCGGACCACAACAACCGCAGCGATGATGATCGCAATCGCCACAGCGATCATCAGTGGAACAGCTAGGTCTGGTCCCTGGCCCATGCCGTCGCCATCCAAAGACGACAACCAGTCGAGGAAATCGCGCCACAACTGCTCCAGCCAAGGAGGTTGGGCGTCCGGGTATTGGGGTTTGGAGAGTTCTTCGGCCGCCCAGCGCCGACCTTCCTCGCGGTCCGGCGTTACGGGCGGTTCCATGGCAGCCACGGTGGTGGATGCATCCAACAGCCTCAGGGTCATGCCGGCGGCCGTGGCCCGGACGGAGGCGCAGACGGGAACTGCCCGCCGTTCGGCGGCCACATGGGGGCTTGGGGCTGGGTCGGCGGATTTTGGAGGGTGGCCGACGGGTATCCGGGTTGCGCCGGGTTTGCGGGTTGCGCCGAATTTCCGGCTTGGGCTGGCGGGCCGCCCGGCACGCCATCAGGATCGGCGCCGGTTTCCATCAGTTGCATCAGCTCAACGTCCAAACCATCCCGGCGCATCCGCAGATCCATATAGATCAAGGCGAACACCGAGGCTTGGAAAGCGAACGTCACGGACCCCACCAGAGCGCCGATCGCTGAAGAAATCACAGTGGTGATCACCAGGGTGGAAGCAACCGACTCAGCGTCCGGGTGGGGAGTAACCACCTCGCCAATGGCCGCCGCTGCCAGGGAAGCCGGGATCTGGACAATCTGGGCGATGACGCCCACCATGATGGCGACCACAAGGGTGATGCCGAAGATCCGCCACCAGTTGTTCCTGGTCAGCTGCCAGGACCTGAGAAGTCCGCCGTAGACACCTGTCCGCTCAACCACGATCGCGGCGGGGGCCAGCATCACCTTCAGTCCGATCCAGACGAAGGCCACTACCGATCCAAGGCCCAGAGGCAAGACAAGGAGCAGGGCTCCGGGACCCATGGCAGTGAACAACAGCACCGCAATCCCCACCACCGCAGTTGCTGCCAAAAGCCCGCCGAGTGTCAGCAGGAGTGCAACGCCCAGCAGCGGCCAGATCTTTCGGCCGGCAAGTTTCCACATCTGCTTGAAGCCTGTGCGCCGGTTGAGGACCGAGCGCGCCACCGGCACCACCAGGACACCTTGAAGGACCGAACCAAGGAAACCGATCAGGACCGAGACACCCAAAGTGCCGGCCATGATGGCCAAGAAGGGACCCATGGCTTCGGTGAATTCCGCCTCAGTGCTGACGGATTCAAAGGACATTGACAGCTGGAACATGCCCACTGTGACGATCCCGATGAACACCGCACCGAGTGCTTGTACGATCAGTGCTGATCCAAACATGGAAGCGGCATTGCGACGGATTGTCTGGAACGAACCATCCAGGATCTCGCCGAATTGCAGTGGACGCAAGGGAATTATGCCCGGCTTGGGGGGAGCGACGTAGAGGGGTTGTCCATAAGGAGGCACCGGTGGCCAACCGGGTGCCGGTTGACCCTGGCCATATGGTCCACCGCTCTGGGGAGCTGCCCATGCCGGGGGACCGCCCCACTGCGGCTGGTTGCCCCACTGCGGCTGGTTGCCCCACCCGGGCTGATTGCCCGGCGATGGATGGTGGCCATGCTCTGGCTGTGACACGATATCCTCCCCATAAGACCCGGCGCGCCGGCATCCGACGTCCCCCATACGGACCTTGGCACCCAGCCTATAGTCCCGCCGTCGTCCCTCATAGCCTGACGCCCGGCCAGCCATGGCAGATGGGCCGCCACTGTTGTGCAGTACGGTGGAAGTTGCCCTTGGGGCGCCATGCCGTGCGCCGTGCCCAACGGGACAAAGACTTGGTGATAAGGGAATATATAACTATGAAGGCACGCATTCTGGTAGTTGACGACGACGAAGCGCTCGCAGAGATGATTGGCATCGTCTTGCGCAATGATGGCTTCGAGCCGGTGTTCTGCGCAGATGGCGGCCAGGCCCTGGAGGTCTTCCGTTCTTCCAAGCCGGACTTGGTGCTCCTGGACCTCATGCTGCCGGGCTCCGACGGCATCGAGGTGTGCCGGCAAATCCGCGGCGAGTCCGACGTCCCCATCGTTATGCTCACGGCAAAGTCCGATACTTCCGACGTGGTCCGGGGGCTTGAATCCGGTGCCGACGATTACGTGCCCAAGCCCTTTAAGCCCGCCGAGCTTGTGGCGCGTGTTCGTGCGCGGCTCCGCCCGGGTGATCAGAAGGCCCCCGAAACCCTGCGCATTGCCGACGTGACCATCGACGTCGCCGGCCACTTGGTCACCCGCGGCGGCGAGCGGATTTCCCTGACTCCCCTGGAGTTCGATCTCCTGGTGGCACTGGCGCGGAAGCCTTGGCAGGTCTTTACCCGCGAACTCCTCCTTGAGCAGGTTTGGGGCTACCGCCATGCCGCGGACACGCGGTTGGTCAATGTCCACGTCCAGCGTCTGCGCTCCAAGATTGAACGCGACCCGGAGGCGCCCGAGGTCGTTTTGACGGTGCGTGGTGTCGGATATAAAGCAGGTTCCTGAGTCCCCGGTCGGCAAGACCGGCGCGGCAGGAGAGGGCCCTGATACTCAGGGGCAGGACGGGGCCGGTGTCCACCAGATGACACCGGCTGAGTCAACGACCTCCGAACCGGCGCTTGCCCCGTCCCCCGATCCGTCCGGTGGGGAGTCCGCCTCACGGTCCCCGGAGCAAACGGCGTCCTCCGGGCCACCGGTACGGAGCATGCGGACCCTTCCGTGGATTATTACCCGGGCGAGGATCTGGACGCGGCGCGGACTCATCCTGGTTCTTCGGGTTTCCCGGCTGGTATCCCTCGGCATCCGGCAGATCAGGCCGGGAATTCGCTACCTCTGGCGCTCAGTGCTCCGGCGCTGGCGGCGCTCACTGGAGTTCCGGACAGTCCTCACCACCTTGCTGCTGGCGGTGACATCCTTCGCAATCGTGGGCGCCTACCTGTCCAACCAGATCGCGAACAACCTTTTCCAGGAACGTCTGGCCCAAGCGGAATCCGAGTCGCGCTACAACGTCAAGCAGGTTCAAGACACGTTCGACGGCGCGCAGGTCACCGATCAGTCCAGCGTCATCACCCTGGTTTACGACACCTTGACCGCCGTTGAAGGTCGCGGTTCGGTCATCCAACGCCGCTACGTCTTCGAAGCGAAACCTGAACAGACCAAGCCCCGCAACCGCTGGGTCGAGTCACGTGCATCCGATCAACTGACGGTCCGGGTTATCCCGCCGGAGTTGCGGAAGGCCGTCCAGGAAGGCGGCAAGCAGCAGTTCTGGGCCTCCACCCAGTTCCCCGTCGGTAATGAGGACCGCCCCGGCATAGCGGTCGGAAACATGGTGACGTTCAATGGCACGTCCTATGAGCTGTACCTCATCTACGACCTCAATACCGCCCAGCAGACGTTGGACGAAATCCAGAACGTCCTCTGGGCAGGCGGGGCAGCGCTGGTCCTCATGATCGGGGCGATCGCCTGGTACGTCACACGCAATGTGGTCAGTCCTGTCAGCCACGCCGCCGTGGTCTCCGAAAAGCTTGCGGCAGGACAGCTCCAGGAGCGCATGGTGGTCAAGGGCGAGGACGAGGTCGCGAGATTGGGCGCCTCGTTCAACCATATGGCTGCCAGCCTCCAAGAGCAGATCACCCAACTGGCCACTTTGTCGCAGATGCAGCAGCGGTTTGTTTCCGATGTCTCGCATGAACTGCGGACGCCGCTCACCACTGTCCGAATGGCTGCCGAGGTCCTCTTCGACGCCCGTGACGACTTTGACCCCATGAACAAACGGTCTGCTGAGCTGCTTTACCACCAGGTTGAGCGCTTTCAGTCGTTGCTTTCCGACCTGCTGGAGATTTCCCGCTTCGACGCCGGGGCAGCTGTTTTGGATGCAGAACCCCAGGACATTTTCCAAGTCATCTCCCACGTCATGGACGGCGCCGCGCCTGTCGCCGCAGAGTACGGCTCAGAGGTTAGGCTGAACGCCCGGCAAAAGAGCATCGTGGTGGAAATGGACTCCCGGAGGATTGACCGGATCCTCCGTAATTTGCTGCTCAACGCCCTGGAACATGGAGAAGGCAAACCGATTCACATATCCGTGGCGGCCAACCACGACGCTGTGGCAGTCTCCGTGAGGGACCACGGCATCGGAATGACCCAGGCAGAGGCTGCAAGGGTTTTCGACCGATTCTGGCGTGCAGATCCTGCACGCGCCCGGACCACCGGCGGCAGCGGCTTGGGCCTCTCCATCGCCGCCGAGGACACCAAACTGCACAACGGCTGGCTTCAGGCTTGGGGGCGCAAGGGGGCCGGTTCCAATTTCCGGTTGACCCTGCCCCTTCGCCAAGGTGGCACCATCGTGAAATCACCGCTTCAGCTTGAACCTGCTGACATCGAATTCCCCGGCACCGCAAGTGAGCGGCACATGCTCATCCTGGGTACAGAGTCCGGAAGTGCCCCGCAATCGTCCCACTCCGCTGCAGGAAAAGCTGCGGCTGATGACGGCTCATTCGGGGAGGGGGACTGAACATGGTAAGTCTCCGGCGTTCACGGGCGGTTGTGGCAGTGCTGGCGGTGCTGATGGTGTTGCTGGCTTCCTGTGCGCAGATTCCACGGTCCGGTCCTGTAGGCAAGAGCAAGGATGAGGGAGCAGGCAATCCCAATGCGCCGGTCTTCTTTCCGGCGGCCCCGCGCGCGGGTTCGAGTCCGGAGACTGTGATCGAGGACTTCTACATGGCAGGCAGCGGTTATGAGGACGATTACCCTGTTGCCCGCCAGTACCTGACGCAGGCACAGTCCGTCACCTGGAAACCAGACAAGCGAGCCATCGTTTTTCGCGAGGCGCAGGTAGTCAAGGCAGCGGGGGAGAACGAGTACCTCTACGAATTGGACCTCGCCTATTCGGTGGATGCCGATGGCGTGGCAACGCAATTCCCGCCGGGTACCAAGGAGACCATTCCGCTGACTCTTGAGCAGGTGGAAGGCCAATGGCGGATTTCCAAGGTGCCCGACGGGACGGCCATACCGGAAGAGACGTTCAAGGTGATTTATGGGGCCTTCCCCATCTACTTCTACGACCCCACATTTACCTACGCCGTGCCCGACTACCGTTGGTTCATCAAGAAGAACACGGTCAAGTCCATGACTTCTGCCGTGCTGGCCGGCCCTGCTCCGTACCTCCGGGGGGCAGTTGTCAGCGCCTTTCCTTCCGGCATGAAACTCGCACGGGAATCCGTTCCGGTCGTGTCCGGATCTGCACAGGTGGACCTCTCTGCCAAAGAACTGTTTGATGCCTCGGCGGAGGACCGCCAAAGGATGCAGAACCAATTGGCATTGACTTTCCGTGACCAGCCCGATGTCATCAACGTCCAACTGCGGGCGGATCAGGACCTGGTACGGGTTGAGGACAACGGCACCGTGTTGCCTCCCGTAGTGGACAAGAGCGTTCCGGCACGCCAGATTGCCGTGAGCAACGGCGACTTGGTGCGGTATGAGAACAACCGGATGACTCCGCTTCCGGACATACAACCCGTGTCCGGATTGGGTCCCCACTCGCCGGCTGAGTCCCCCGTGTCCCAAACGGCCGCGTTCCTCAATGGTGACAAGACAACTCTGTATGCAATCGAACCCGGGCAGCCCGCGCGCCAGCTGACTACCAGGAGCACGCTCACGGGGCCATCATTCAGCCCACACGACTGGGTATGGACCGCAGGGCCGGGCGCCAACGGGGCTGCCGAAGTGGTGGCCTTCAAACCGACGGGCATTGCACCTGGCATGGCCGTTCCCAATGTCACCATCACCCCTGCCTGGCTGTCCGGGCGGACCGTGAAGGACTTCAGGGTTTCCAGGGAAGGGACCAGGGCGCTGGTCATTTCTGCAGCAAACGGAAAGTCAACGGTGCAGATCACCGGAATAGTCCGGAATGCCGACGGCGTCCCCAAGGACCTCACATCGCCCATCACATTGGTCAGCACCGGATCCGCTGACCAGGGAGTTTGGGTCAACAGTTCCACAGTGGCTGTGATGTCCGGATCGGCGACAGGAACCGTGGTTCCTGAGCTGCTTTCGCTCGAATCGGGCGAGCCGCAGCAATTGGCCCCTTGGGACGGCCTGACCAGTCTCAGTGCCGGGAACGGCTCCGAGCAGATTTATGGGCAGTCCGAGGCCGGGGTGTTCCAACGGGTCGGGAACGGATGGGAGCTCCAACTCAAAGGGCCCACGGAACCCGCCTTCCCCGGATAGGCTGCCGTCAAATCGTGCCGGATGTCCACATAGGGTGCAACGTGGCTTCCAGCCTGGCCTGCGTCCGCGCAGGCTTGCAACATGATCAGAGCAGATACGGGGACAGCGCCAGGCATTGGGACTGGGACTGACTCTGTCGTTGGGGCAGGCGCCGTCGTCGGGAGAGGCTCTGACCAGGGTGCTGCTCCCCAACCCAATATAGGGACACGCGGGCGGCCGCCTCTGCGGGTACGCGACCCGGACCTCCACCCGGTGGATCCCGTACGGGCCCGTCGTCGTGGTCCGGACCGACGGGGGCTCGGCCGGTTGCTGGTGGTGCTCCAGGGTACGGCTGTCGATCTGCTGGGACTGCTGGTCCCGGTGGATTGTGTCTGCTGTTCAGCGGAGGACACCGTGTTATGTGGCGGCTGCGCCAAGCGCGTCCGCCAACTCTGCAGCCAACCCTTCCGCGCAGAACGGGAATCGCCCGCATTGGTGGAGACGGATGGCACAGCGAGGATCGGGGTGGTGGCCGCGGGCCCATACCGTGATGAGCTGGCACAGTGCCTCCTGTCCTTTAAACGCTTCGGCCAGTGGCGCTTGGCCGGGGTCTTGGCGCCATGTCTGGGCAAAGCGGTCGAACGGGCCATCGGAGGCAAATCCGGATTATGCCTTGTACCAATTCCTACCAGCGGCCGGGCGTACCGCATGCGGGGATTCAGTCCGCTGCACCTGTTGCTTTTCTGCCTGCGGATGCGGGGCATGGTGCCGGAATGCCCAAGCTTTGACGCGCTTGAGAAGAGGCGCGGTTCGCCGGCAGCCTACATCAGCAGGGATTCCATCAAGACCCTGCTTGCCCGGGCCGCCGATTCTCTCGCCGGTAAGGGGACAGGGGGCTCCGGCGCAGGGCAAAAAGGACTGGGACGAGGTGCGCGGGCCAGCAGGGTCCGCGGATCCATGCGCGTGAGAAGCCGATTCCGCAAAGAGATCAGGGGCAGGAGATGCATTCTCGTGGACGATGTCCTCACTACCGGGGCCACCCTTGCAGAAGCGATGAGGGCGGTGGAAACCGCGGGGGGAGTGGTCTGCGGGGCTGTTGTCCTCGCGGCCACGAGGCCACCAGCCTATGCTTTCAACAGTGCAAGGCGCGATCCCTGTTAAGTCCTTAAGACTCAATCAAAAAATAAGTGACTAAAGGATGAATAACGCGTGGCGATGAACTAACGTCGGTTGTGGGTACCAAGAACAGATGTACCTGTCGATAGCGGCTCGGAAAGGGGCTCGACTGTCCGTCAGACTAGCCCCCACCAGCGTCGTTGTCGTGTCACCTGAGTTATTTGGAGGGCACCATGGAGTTCATGATCAGCGGACGAAATCTCACAGTTTCTGACCGCTTTCGCGAATACGCCGGCGAGAAAATCTCAAAGATTGAATCGCTGGGGGATAAGGTCCAGCGAGTCGACGCAAAGGTTTCCAAGGAAACCAACCCGCGCCAGACGCCAGGCCAGCTCACCGTAGAAGTGACAGTCCTGGGCCGCGGCCCCGTCATCCGTGCCGAGGCGACAGCCGCTGACAAATTCGCTGCCTTCGATCTCGCGTACAACAAGCTTCTTGAGAGGCTTCGCCGTGCGAAAGACCGGAAAAAGGTGCACCACGGACGCCACACGCCGAAAGCCGTGCGGGAGGCCACCGCAACACTCGAGCCAGCGAGCGCGAGCGAACCACTCTACGTCGAGGCGAGCAACCACCAGGAATCCGTTCCCACCGCAGACGAGCGTTCTCCTTATGAGATCGAGAACGATATTCCGGCAGGCGATTCACCCGTGCTGATCCGCCGGAAAGTCTTCCCCGCAGCTTCCCTGACACTGGATGACGCTGTGGACAATATGGAACTCGTTGGCCACAACTTCTACCTTTTCCTGGACAAGGAAACCAACGCGCCGTCGGTTGTCTACAGGCGCAATGGCTGGACCTACGGAGTAATCACCCTCGACTCCACCTGCGAACCGGGCGAGGAGGCTGTGGAAGAGAAGATCCACGCTTACCGTTCCGATGATGAGGCTTCCACCGCCAAGTAGGCCCACTTTTCCTGCATGAAGGGACTTCCATGACCGCTTCGCTGAGCCTGTCACAGGCACGGCGGATCGCATTGGCAGCTCAAGGATTGGCAAAGACCCGGCCCGCCGGCCCCGTGACATCACGGGCGGTGGGCCGGACCTTTGCCCAACTCCAGCTTGTCCAAATCGACTCCGTGAACGTGGTGGCACGAAGCCACTACCTGCCGTTCTTCTCCCGTCTGGGTGACTACGACCCCCGCATCCTCCATGCCATGGCCGGGCGGAAACCCCGCAGGATGATGGAGTACTGGGCACACGAGGCAAGCTTTATCCGCCCGGAGCACTTTCATGACCTCCTGGTGTGGCAAAAGCGGGGCTGGGTGGGCGCCCACAACCTTGAGCCCCTTGTCCGTCAGGACATGGAAGGCCGTATTCTTGCTGCACTCACAGCCGGACGACCCATGACGGCCTCGGAACTGACGGCCGAGCTCGGACACAATGAGGAAGCTGACCGTGGCAACTGGGGATGGAATTGGAACATCGTTAAGCGGGTCCTTGAACATCTGTTTGAACAGGGACGGATTTCTGCCGCCTCACGCACACAGCAATTCGAACGCAAGTACACCCTGACCTCCAAGGTTGTTCCTGCCATGGCACAGCCCGGGGGCACTCCCGAAGAAGCGCTCGACCGCCTGATGGACGCGGCCGCCCAAGCACATGGCATCGGCACTGTACGCTGCTTTTCCGACTACTTCCGTACGCCCCTGAAAGCCGGAGCGGACTCGGTCCAGCGATTGGTCCGTGCAGGGCGCCTTCATCCGGTCTCTGTGCGTGGTTGGGACAGGGAAACCTACAAACACGTCAATGCCAGGATTCCACGCAGGGCCGTCGGGCGTGCACTGCTGAGCCCGTTCGACTCGCTGGTCTTTGAGCGACGGCGTCTTGAGGAACTGTTCGGCTTCCACTACCGGATTGAGATCTACACCCCCGCGGCCAAGCGTCAGTTCGGCTACTACGTTCTCCCATTCCTCCTCAGGGATGGTGTCGTGGCAAGAGTGGACTTGAAGGCTGACCGTGCGTCCGGCCAGCTCCTGGTGCGTTCGGCGTTCGCGGAGGTTGGCGCTCCGGCGGATACCGCCGTCGAGCTTGCTGCCGAACTGGAACTCATGTGCGCCTGGCTCAGGCTGCAGGAGGTAGTGGTGTGGCCCGTGGGGGACCTCGCCGGCGTTCTTACCCAAGCTGTCGCGGACCGCGCTGATGGCCGGGGCGGGCCGCTGCATGCGGACAGTCCGCTCAGAGGGGAACGCGGCCACGTGGCGCTGGTCTCTCCCGTAGACTGAAACAGCCAGAATTCGGCAGCATGAGACTGGGAGCAATTTCACGTGGCATCACTAATCGAAAAACTTCTCCGCACGGGTGACAAAAAGACACTCAAGCAATTGCGGAACTATGCCGATTCCATCAATGCCCTGGAAGACTCCTTCAAGTCCTTCACGGACGCCGAACTCCGTGAGGAGACGGACCATCTCCGGTCCCGTCACCAGGACGGCGAGACTCTGGAAGCTCTCCTCCCGGAAGCATTCGCCGCTGTCCGGGAAGCCTCCTCCCGCACCTTGGGCATGCGCCATTTCGATGTCCAGCTGATGGGCGGTGCCGCACTCCACCTGGGCAACATCGCAGAAATGAAAACCGGTGAGGGTAAGACCCTCGTAGCTACTGCCCCCGCGTACCTGAACGCGCTGGCGGGCAAGGGTGTCCACGTCGTCACCGTCAACGACTACCTCGCCGAATACCAGTCCGAGCTGATGGGCCGGGTTTACAGGTTCCTGGGACTTACCAGCGGTTGCATTCTGTCGAATCAGGATCCTGCGGTCCGCCGACAGCAGTACGCTGCGGACATTACCTACGGAACCAACAACGAATTCGGCTTCGACTACCTGCGCGACAACATGGCCTGGGATGGCAGCGAACTGGTTCAGCGCGGCCACAATTTCGCGATCGTGGATGAGGTCGACTCCATCCTGATCGATGAAGCCCGTACGCCGCTCATCATTTCCGGTCCTGCCCAGGGCGACACCAACCGCTGGTACAGCGAATTCGCCAAAGTCGTGCTCCGCCTGCAGCCCGAAGTCGACTACGAGGTGGATGAAAAGAAGCGCACCGTAGGCGTTCTCGAAGCTGGTATCGAAAAGGTGGAGGACTACCTCGGAATCCAAAACCTCTACGAATCCGCCAACACGCCTTTGATCGGCTTCCTCAACAACGCCATTAAGGCGAAGGAACTGTTCAAGCGGGACAAGGATTACGTCATCCTCGACGGCGAGGTGCTGATTGTTGACGAACACACTGGCCGTATCCTGGCCGGCCGCCGCTACAACGAAGGCATGCACCAGGCCATTGAGGCCAAGGAAAATGTCGAGATCAAGGCGGAGAACCAGACTCTCGCCACCGTGACCTTGCAGAACTACTTCCGCATGTACTCGAAGCTTGCCGGCATGACCGGCACGGCCGAGACTGAGGCCGCGGAATTCATGAGCACCTACAAGCTGGGTGTCGTCCCGATCCCCACCAACCGTGACATGCAGCGCATCGACCAGCCGGACCTTGTCTACAAGAACGAAGTCGTGAAGTTCGACGCCGTGGTCCAGGACATCGCCGAAAGGCACGAGAAGGGCCAACCTGTGCTGGTCGGCACCACCAGCGTTGAGAAGAGCGAGTATCTCTCCAAGCTGCTGGCCAAGGAAGGTATCCGGCACGAAGTACTGAACGCCAAGAACCACGCACGTGAAGCGTCCATCGTGGCGCAGGCCGGACGAAAAGGTGCCGTCACTGTTGCCACCAACATGGCCGGTCGTGGTACTGACATCATGCTTGGCGGAAACGCCGAGTTCACCGCCATTGCAGAGCTGGCAAAGCGAGGGCTCGATCCCGAGGAGAACTCGGAAGAGTACGAGGCCGCTTGGCCCGAGGCCCTTTCGGCAGCCAAGCAGGCGGTCAAAGATGAACACGAAGAGGTCTTGGACCTTGGCGGGCTATACGTCCTGGGTACCGAGCGACACGAGTCCCGCCGGATCGACAACCAGTTGCGAGGCCGTTCAGGGCGCCAGGGTGACCCGGGCGAATCGCGCTTCTACCTGTCGCTGACGGACGACCTCATGAGGTTGTTCAACTCAGGTGCGGCCGAACGTCTCATGAACAGTTCGGTCCCGGATGATGTTGCCCTTGAATCCAAGCTCGTCTCCCGCGCCATCGCGTCGGCGCAGGGCCAGGTGGAAGGGCGCAACGCCGAACAGCGTAAGAACGTTCTCAAGTACGACGACGTCCTTAACCGGCAGCGTGAAGCGATCTATGGCGACCGCCGTCGCATCCTTGAAGGCGACGACCTTCACGAGAAGGTCCAGTACTTCCTTGAAGACACCATCAACGCCCTCATCGAGGCTGCCACTGCAGAGGGAACGGGGGACGATTGGGACTTCAACCAGCTCTGGGCCAATCTGAAGACGTTGTACCCGGCAACCGTGACGCCCGATGAAATCATTGAGGAAGCCGGCGGAAAGTCACGCGTCACTGCCGAGTTCCTGAAAGAGGAGATCCTCTCGGATGCCCGGCTGGTGTACCAGGCCCGCGAGGAGGCCATTGGCTCTGAGAGCATGCGCGAGCTCGAACGTCGTGTTGTGCTTTCTGTTCTGGGGCGGAAATGGCAGGAACATCTCTATGAGATGGATTACCTCAAGGAGGGTATTGGTCTCCGGGCGATGGCCCAGCGCGATCCCCTGGTGGAGTACCAGCGCGAGGGTTTTGTGATGTTCCAGAGCATGATGGAAGCCATCCGAGAAGAGAGCATCGGCTTCCTCTACAACCTGGAGGTGGAGGTAACACCCGCCGAAGACGTTGTTGTGGCCGACGATACCGCCGCTGGGGCGCATACCGAACATCATGAACCCCAGATCCGGGCGGCGGGTCTGCAGGCACCGGAAAAGCCGGCCCAGTTGCAGTACACGGCCCCTGGCGAAGATGGTGCTACCCAAACACGCATCGAAGGCCGCGCTTCCGGTCGATCCGGCAACCCAGCGAAGGCAGCGGCCCAGGAGCAGCGTAAGCCGGCTAAAAAGAAGCGTCGCTGACCCAACACCGTACGGCGGGCCGATAGCCATTTCAGTGGTCTGCCAGGCACGAATATCTGTAACTCAAAAGGGTGGACTCCGGACTAAAAGTCCGGAGTCCACCCTTTTTGTTGTCTGCAGATGGATTCGCCAGGTCTAGCCGATCTCCAGGGCCGTAACCCGCCACACGCCGTCCAAGCGTTCCAACCTCATGGCGACAGCCCGGCACCTGAGTTCTTCCGCAACCACAATGCTTGCCTCGCAAATGTCCTCGGAGATGGAGCAGGCTCGAACGGAGCGGACCATGGGGCTGCGGTGGGGTTGCAGGTTCCCCCGGACTCTGGCGGCGTGCTTGCGGGTGAGGGCCGCCCTATGTTGAAGAGCGACATAGCAGTCAGGGTCAAGGGAACGGGAAAGCTGGCTCACAGCACGCGTTCCGGCCAGGACTTCCAAAGCTGCCTGCGCAATACTGCGTGCAACCAGCCGAACATCGATGTCCGAACCGCTCGAACCGTAGCCGGACAATGTTCGTTGGGTGCTCTGTCGGCCCGCGGGCCGGCTTGCAGTCGCAACGGTCATGGTCATACACCTCAGGCATTCACTACATGAACAGGAGCGTGGGGACACTCTGTTCTGGTGGCTTCTGCTGGGATGACGCTGAACTTGGTTTGGTGCGGTGATACGGCCCCTGAGTGGGCCGACAAATCGGAGGGTCGGGTGACCCGTACTGTCAGTCAGGTGCGGGTGGCCGCAAGACCTGACCAGGAGTCAACACGGAAGGGTCGCCGCCGATGACGGTGAGGTTTGCGGCATACCACTTAGGCCACATCAGCGCGACCTCCACGTCCGTGGCAAAGGGACCAAGCCGCGATGCTGCAAGCGACCACAGGGAGTCTCCTGCCTTCACGACGACGCCGGCGTCGTCATGGGAGATCTCTTGCCTGGACGAAGGGCGACTTAGAAGCCCAGGTTCAGGTGCGGGTGCTTGAGGCTTCCAGCGCGGATCGCCCCTACCTGTTGTGGTGTCGGCCATGGACGTCTGTGATGAAGACACAGGCCCGGCAGCGGGCTCCGGGCTCCACTCCGGGTGGGGAGAGGTTTCCACACCCGCAGATGTAGGTGCCCAGCCGGGGGCGGGTGGAGGCGATGCTTGCGCCATGGTGACGCCCAGGAGATTCACACTCACCACTGCTACAGCAAGCCGCAGCATAAAGGCAGGGCTGAACTTGGCAAGGGTGTTGGCCCCTCTCTCCCGCCCGCTCCGATGCAACAGCGACGCGAAGACGGCAAGCAGTAAGGAAAGGACCCACCATGCCACCAGCGCTATGCCGGCGCCGTTCGCGACAATACCGAGGAGGTCCTCAAATGAGAAGTTCTGATGATGGTGATCGGCTGACCGCCACTGGGCAAGGAGCATGCCACCCACCTGGACGAGCAGTATCCCCAGCCCCAGAATCGTTGCAGCGAGGCAGGCGTCGCCCCGTAACGTTCTTCCCATTCAAAGCCCCCAAAGCTTCGTTTGATGCATTTTGATGCGTTTTGACATCTTTAGGCCTATTGTGGGCACGTCCCGGGCTTCCTGTCCAATTCGGGTGCCTGATCACGCATTATTCGCCCTGCCTACATGTTGCAGCCTAGTCTGCTTACATGAGATGGGACTCTCTCTTTGACGACTTGGAAGCACAATTTTCTGCCGAGCGTGCCCTGGAGGCGGAATCGGAGATCACCGAGCGGGCCAGGATGGAGCTTGCGGGGATCGAACTGGGTGATCGCCTCCGTGGTGCAGCCGGCTCCGGGCTCAAGCTTTTCCTCGCTGACGGCAACATTATTCACGGAGTGCTGGGCCGCGTGGGTGCCGGGTGGCTGGTGTTGTCCGAGGGCTCGCGGCAATGGCTGGTGCCCTTGGCTGCTGTGCTTACCTTCCAAGGCTTGGGGAGGCTGGCCCTTAAGCCTGTGTCCACGGTCCGGCAGTTGCCGGGGATCGCCTCAGTCCTGCGGGCATTGGCCAGGGACAGGTCCGCCGTGGTTGTTCATTTGAGCACGCGGGCCGGAGGCGGCGTCAAGGTCAACGGCGTCATCGACAGGGTCGGAAGGGACCACTTCGATATTGCTGTGGTCCGCGACGGTGAAG
Organism: Paenarthrobacter sp. OM7; assembly: GCF_029873575.1. Lineage (NCBI taxonomy): Bacteria > Bacillati > Actinomycetota > Actinomycetes > Micrococcales > Micrococcaceae > Paenarthrobacter > Paenarthrobacter sp. OM7. Next base: position 2,972,328 of record NZ_CP123579.1, on the reverse strand, counting down.
TGCGGCGGGCTGGCAACGTGGCGTCAGTCATGACCGTCCCGTTCAGTGCTGTTGCAGCCCTTTGTTCGGCAGGCGGAGAATAATCCCTCCGGGGCAGCCCCTAGGGCTGGTTCGCCTTGGTTTTTGCTTCCTGGATCATGCGGCTTGCTTCTGCGTAGCGCTCCTGGATGTACTGCTCAAGCATCGTCTCCTCGATGCGCCATTGTCCACGACCTCCTACCTGGATGGCTTTCAACTCGCCGCTTCGCACCAAGGCGTAGGCCTGTGGTGAGTTGATTTGGAGTTGTTCGGCGACATCCGCCAGAGTCAGGAATCGGGGCATGGCACCATTTTGCCACCGTTGGCTCCCCTTTGGTGTGTTTATCCACAGTTTCGACCCCTTTGAGGTCGATGGCTTTTGTCCCGCAGAAACGGCCGGTAAGAATGAGGGGGCGGGTCCATCGACCATGCCTTTAGCTCATCGGGGGGTAGCAGAAACATGGCTCAAGTTACAGTGGTCGCTGCAGCAAGACTGAAGAAGCCATCGTGGAAGGACCCGCGGCTTCTCATCGGCATTCTGCTGGTGCTTGTGTCCATTGCCGGCGTCATCGCCTTGGTTGGATCGGCTGACAGGACTACGCAGGTCTACACTGCACGCGAAGACATCGCAGTCGGCCAGGTGGTCGCCGTGGCCGACCTCTCAATTGTCAGTGTGCGCCTGGATGATGTCGAGTCCGGGTACGTCACTGTGGAGGGTGGCTTGGCTGAGGGTCGGGTAGCCCTGCAGCGGGTGGCGAAAAACCAGCTCGTTCCAAAGGAAAGCCTGGGAAAAGCTGATGCCCTGAACAGGAAGCCGGTGGCTATTTCCGTGGAAGGGGAACTTCCTGCCCAAGCGGTCGGGGGAGCGCGCGTGGATGTCTGGGTTGCCTTGCCCGGTGCGAGCAGAGCCTTCGATGAGCCGCAACTGCTTCTGCCCGGTGCGGAGATCGCCCAGGTGGTCTCAGGCGCCGCTGCCTTGGGGGCATCGAAGACCACTCAAGTGCTGGTTCTTGTGACGGATGAGCAGATGCCCAAATTGTTGGGGGCTCAAGCAAACAAGGCCAATATCTCCGTCGTGTGGAACCCTGCGGGCCTCAACCCATGAGTATTCCAGTAGTCACTGTGGGTCCTGCCCAGGAGGCCGTAGTGGGCGGGCTGGAGGGCCTGCATGGTCCGGTAACGGTGGTTCGCCGTTGTTCAGAGCTTGCTGAGCTGATGGCTGCCTGCCAAAGCGGCCTTGCCATGGCTGCCGTCGTCGCCGAGGGCTGCGAGGAATTGACCACGACTTTGGTGGATCGGCTTGGTGCTGTTGGAGTTACGATCGTGGCCCTGACGGATGACCCGGCCGAAGTAGGGCGATTGGACTCCATCGGAGTCGTTGTGGCGGCTTCCGGAATAGAACCGTCTGCACTCGCGGAAAAAATATCAGAGGCTGTGGGTCGTGAGCACGCGCGCGGCCGCCTGGGCGCGGGCCAGGACGCAGGTTTCGCTGATGCGGGAGGCGGACCACTTTTGATGCCCGCTCCGGAAACTGTGGAGGACTCCCCGGAGGGTTCAGGCCTGGTATTTGCTGTGTGGGGTCCCATAGGGTCACCCGGCAGGACATTGCTGGCGGTCAACATCGCTGCCGAATTGGCAGCAGAGGGTAAATCCGTCATCCTCGTCGATGCTGACAGTTATGGTGCCAGTGTTTCTGCTGTGCTGGGGTTGTTGGACGAAGCCGCAGGACTGGCCCAGGCCTGCAGGCTTGCGGACCAGGGGATGCTCGACCCCAGTGCTTTGAAGGCCGTGGCGACCCCGGTCTACACCAAAGAGGGCTCCTTTCGGGTGCTGACTGGGACGACACGCGCGGATCGATGGACGGAACTGAGGGCAGCTGCGCTGTCGCAGGTCCTTGAACGAGCCAAACATGTATCTGATGTTGTGGTGGTTGATACCGGATTCTGCCTCGAATCAGATGAGGAACTGAGCTTTGACACCATGGCCCCGCGGCGGAACGCAGCAACTCTCAGGAGTTTGGAAATGGCTGACGTTGTGTTCGCGGTGGGAGCAGCCGACGCAATCGGAGTACCGAGGCTGGTCCGGGGCCTGGCGGACCTTCAAGCAGCCGTTCCACAAGCATCCCTCCGTGTGGTGCTGAACAAGGTGAAGAGATCGGCCGTTGGGCACGCACCCAAGCAGCAACTGGCGGAAGCCTGGGACCGGTACGGGCCCGGCATGGCGATTGATGCCTACCTCCCGGCAGATCCAGTGGCCTGTGACGCCGCTTTGCTCTCCGGCTCGGTCCTCCTTGAAACTTCGCCTGAATCTGCGCTGCGGATCGCGATAGCAGACTTGGTCTGTGCGCCTGTCCAGCAAAAACGAAATTCCTTTGGCCGAAGTACCAGAGCCGTCCGCTTGCTTAAGCGCTAGGCTCAAAATGTGGGCTGCAGAGTCGCAGCAATCAACATGTGATGGAGGCGTTTGTAGATGTCGTCAGGATCCAGCGTGGAGGATCGGTCCGATGCAGCAGTTGTCCGTGAAGGGTTCTTCGGTGACTACTATGAACACCTCGCAGAGGAGGATGCCCGTGCGTATTCGCCTGAGCTGCTGATCTCGCGGGCAACGAATCACAAGAAAGTCGCGCAGTCCCGGACGCCGGGGAACGCCGTCGTCGAAATCGCCGGTGAAGCGGACCGAAGCGTCGTGTACATCGTCACGGACGATATGCCGTTCCTCGTGGACTCGGTAAATGCAGAACTCGTTCGCCAGAACTGCGCGATCCGGCTTGTCATGCACCCCTTGTTTGTGATCACCCGCGACCGCGTATCCGGGGAGCTCCGTAACATCTCCCGGGTTCCTTCCAACGTCGGGATCTCCAGCGGTGATACTGCGGCCCTGCCAAGCGTGGCGCACCTCCTGGGCGACGGCGACAACTCGTCGCACATGGAGTCGTGGATTGCGGTGGAGATTGACCGTGTCAACGACGACGCCCGTGCAGAACTGATCGAAGGACTGCACCGTGTCCTCGGCGATGTCAGGGCAGCAGTCGAGGACTGGCCCAAGATGCGCAGCAAAGCACTGGAACTGGCAGAAGCCCTTGGGGGCATATCCCACCCCGAGCAGATCGCCGAACTCCGGCAGGCACAGGATCTTCTGCGCTGGCTGGACAACGGCAACTTCACCTTCCTCGGATACCGCGAGTACGACCTCGTAGACCAGGACGGCGAGGACGTCCTTCAACTGCGTGAAGACAGCGGTCTTGGGCTTCTGCGCGCAGGGGACACCACGCGTCAGGTCCAGCACCTTACGGACGCCGGGCGGAAGCGCGCCCGGGAAAAGCGGGCACTGGTAATCACCAAAGCCAATTCCCGATCGACTGTCCACCGGCCTGCCTACCTCGACTACATCGGCGTCAAGAGCTTCGACGCCCAGGGCAACGTCAATGGGGAACGGCGATTCATCGGGCTTTTTGCAACAAGTGCCTACACCGGTTCTGTGCGCAACATCCCTATTGTCCGGGACAAGGTGGACGCCGTCCTGCGGAACGCTGGGTTCCCTATTGACTCCCACTCCGGCAAGGACCTCCTGGGTATCCTCGAGACGTACCCGCGCGACGAACTGTTCCAGATCGAGATTCCGGACCTGGCTGCTACTGCCACGGGTATCCAGCGGTTGCAGGAACGTCGCCGTACAAAGTTGTTCCTCCGGCCTGACATTTATGGTCGCTTCATGTCCGCGGTGGTGTACCTGCCCCGTGATCGTTACACCACCAGCGTTCGCCTTCGGATCGAACAGGAACTCCGGGAAACGTTCCAGGCCGAGAGCATCGACTACGAGGCCCGGATCACTGAGTCTGCCTTGGCACGTGTCTTCTTCAGGATCCGCCTCCCACGCACCGCTGAGCTGGCGGAAGTCAATGTTGCTGAGCTAGAACACCGGCTGATGATGGCGTCCCGCTCCTGGAGCGAAGGAGTCGCCGAGGTCCTCCGTGAGCACCGCCCGGCAGAAAGTGCCGATGTGCTGTCCGCCCTGTGGGCAGAGGCATTCCCCGCAGGCTACCGGGTGGACTATGAAGTTGAAGACGCCTTGGAGGACATCGAACGCTTCGAAAAGTATGGGGCACAGGCCGAGCGAGCCGGTGAAGCAACCAGGCACGTCAAACCTGGGGTTCACGTGTATCTTCCAGAAGGTGCCGGAGAAGCTCTGGAGGAGGACGCCCGCGTCAAGCTCTACCTCATGGAGCCCAAGAGCCTGAGCCAGATCCTCCCTTACTTCCACAATCTTGGTCTTGAAGTTCTGGATGAACGTCCCTTCGAGATCGAAACCGCAGATCACCGCGACTTCTTCCTCTACGACCTCGGGCTTAAATACCCCGCCGGCGTCGATCCGCTCGCTACGGGGGAACTTCTGGGTGATTCCTTTGGGGCAGCCGTCACAGGATCCGTCGAGTCGGACAACTTTGACCGGCTGGTGCTGCGTGAGGGCATGCACTGGCGCCAAGTTGTGGTCCTCCGTGCCTACGCCAAATACATGCGGCAAATGGGCAACACCAATTCGTTCGGTTTCATCGCGGACACTCTTCTGGGCAACGCCGACGTTGCCCGCGGACTTAACGCACTCTTCTCTGCGCGCTTCGACCCCACTGTTCCGGAGGATCTTCGGCCGGAACGCCAGGCTGCAGCACGGGTAGCCCTCGCCGAGTCCATTGAACAGGTGGCAACACTGGACGCTGACCGCGTGCTGCGTACCTTCGTGAACCTGATTGAGTCCACCCTGCGGACCAACTACTTCCAAAACAAGGAATACCTCAGCTTCAAGCTGGATCCAACGTCGATCGACGGATTGCCCTTCCCCCGCCCCATGTACGAGATCTGGGTTTACTCACCCAGGGTTGAAGGCGTGCACCTGCGCTTTGGGAAGGTAGCCCGCGGCGGTCTCCGCTGGTCGGACCGTCGGGAAGACTTCCGCACGGAAATCCTGGGCTTGGTGAAGGCCCAGACAGTCAAGAACGCCGTGATCGTTCCTACGGGTGCCAAGGGTGGGTTCTTCGCGAAGAAGCTGCCCAACCCGGCAGTTGACCGGGCAGCATGGATGGCCGAAGGTATTGAGAGCTACAAGACCTTCATCCGGGGTTTGCTGGACATCACCGACAACCTCGTGACGTCAGCGGACGGCGAAAGGCTTGTCCCGCCGTCGGACGTTGTTCGCCACGATGGCGATGATTCCTACCTGGTGGTGGCAGCCGACAAGGGAACCGCCACCTTCTCCGACACGGCCAACGGACTCGCGGCCGAGTACGGATTCTGGTTGGGCGATGCCTTTGCCTCCGGCGGGTCGGTGGGCTACGACCACAAGGCCATGGGTATTACGGCACGCGGGGCGTGGGAATCAGTCAAGAGGCACTTCAGTGAACTCGATCTGGATACCCAGACCGAAGAGTTCACGGTAGTTGGCGTCGGCGACATGTCCGGCGACGTCTTCGGCAATGGGATGCTGCTGTCCCGGCACATCCGTCTGCTGGCCGCATTCGACCATCGCCATATCTTCCTTGATCCCACACCCGACGCCGCGGCATCCTTCGCGGAACGGCAGCGGCTATTTGAACTGCCCCGGTCTTCCTGGGATGACTATGACCGGTCACTGATCAGTGAAGGTGGAGGCGTCTACGCGCGCCATGCGAAGACCATCCCCGTCTCTGACCAGGTCCGAAAAGCACTGGGCCTGCCCGAAGGCACCACGCAGCTGAGCCCGCCGGAGCTGCTTCGCGCGATCTTGCTGGCGCCCGCTGATCTCCTCTATAACGGCGGCATCGGCACCTACGTCAAGGCCAGCACGGAGACCCACGCGGCCGTTGGCGACAAAGCCAACGACGCCATCCGTGTGGATGGGCGCGACCTGCGGGTCAAGGTTGTGGGAGAAGGTGGAAACCTTGGATTGACGCAGCGTGGGCGTATTGAAGCCGCACTGCAAGGAGTCATCCTCAATACGGATGCCATCGACAACTCAGCCGGGGTGGACTGCTCCGACCATGAAGTGAACATCAAGATTTTTGTGGATCGAATGGTGGCCGCCGGCAAGCTTGAGGCCGAAGAACGGGCTGCTTTCCTGGCAGATATGACCGATGAGGTGGGGCGACTCGTCCTTCAGGACAACATCGACCAAAATATCCTGCTGCTGAATGACCGGACCCGGGTTGCCGAGTGGAGTCCGAGCTACGAGCGCCTGATGGACTGGTTGGAGAAGTCCGCCGATCTCAAGCGTGATCTCGAAGCCTTGCCCACCACGGAGACGCTTCGTTCAAGGTTGGAGCAGGGCCAAGGTTTGACGTCCCCGGAACTGGCAGTTCTGGCGGCCTACGCCAAGATCGAACTCGGTGCAGCACTGCGGGACAGCAACCTTGCTGACGATCCCTGGTTTGCGGACACCATCCGTAACTACTTCCCGAAGCAATTGCGCGAGAAGTTCGACGCCGAGCTGGACACCCACCCGCTGCGCCGCGAAATCATCGCCACCGTCGTGGCCAACGACATCATCAACCTGGGTGGTATCACGTTCGCCTTCCGGGCCATCGAAGAAACATCGGCAAATGAGGTAGCAGTAGCCAAGGCATTTGTGGCGCTGCGCGAAATTTACGACCTCGATCCCATGGTGGCGGAGTTGAACGCGCTCCCAGCTTCCTTCCCGACAGAACACTGGAGTGAAGTCCACCTGGACATCCGCCGTCTGCTGGACAGGGCTGTGCGATGGGTTCTTGGGCAAGGGATTGCATCCCAACCGATCTCAACCGTGGTGGAATCGTTCAAGCCGATGATGGCCCCGTTGCGGGCCAAGCTGCTGGACTACCTCCGGGGCGAGGACAAAACCCGCATCTCAGGGTGGCTTGAGAAGGCACGTGGCTGGGACTTGCCCGAACACCTTGCCCACAGGTGGGCGGAGTTGTTCGAGAGTTACGCACTGTTGGATATCGCGCGGATTGCCCAGACCGGTGGCGGCAGTGTCGAAGACGTGGCTCACGTCTACTACACCGTGTTCAACCGCTTCCATGTCGATTCGCTGTTGGAACGGATCAGTTCCCTGCCGCGTGATGACCGCTGGCAGGCGTTGGCCAGGGCCGCCCTTCGTGATGACCTGTACTCAACGGTCGCGGATATGACAACGTCGGTCCTTGAGTCGACGGAGGCCGGCAACTCGGCTGAAGATCGCCTGAAGGCGTGGGAAGGACAGAATGCCGAGCAACTGGGCCGGGCCAAGACCATGTTTGACGAGGTCAACGCGCTCGAAGCCGACGACATGGCTTCACTGTCGGTAGCATTAAGGCTCTTGAGGTCAATCGTTCGACGCTAGGGGAATCCCGGCGTTGCAAATGGAGGTGCAGTGGCAATCTTTACAGACCCCATCAGGGAACACGCTGATTTCGGGCCTGGAGATGCCGAATGGCTGCACCTCCTCGTCGGTGACTGGCAGATGGTCGCCGACTTGGCATTCGCGGACCTCGCATTGTGGTTCCCGCACCCGGAGTTCGGTTACATTGCCCTCGCCCACGTCCGTCCGTCGACATCACATACGGTGTTTCACGCGGACTTCGTGGGGGAGGGCATTCGTTCCGATCTTCGCCCGCTGGTGGAAAAGGCATGGAACAGCCGCGCGATCGAACGTTCCAGCGAAACGAGCTGGAGCAGCGAGATGGCACTGCGTGTCGAAGCTGTTCCCATGGTGCGAAACGGCAGGACGCTGGCCGTAGTGACATCCCACATGGATCTCTCCAGCTCCCGGATGCCCTCAAGGCTGGAGTTGACGTATCGTCAGTGTGCCTATGACCTTCTGCGCATGGGAACTCTGGGACTGTGGCCCGACTTCGCATCGCCCACTGGATCCCGCCGTGGGGCGCCACGTGTGGGGGATGGACTCATCAGGCTGGACGCCGAAGGCATCGTGCAGTACGCGAGCCCCAACGGGGTGTCAGCCTTCAGGCGACTCGGGGAAGTTGAATCGCTGGAGGGTCGGTCCTTGGCGGAAGTGACTGCCGGGCTCCTCAAAGACCGCCGGATGGTGGATGAGACACTGCCCTTGGTTGTCACTGGTCGGATGCCTTGGCGCAGTGAGATTGAGTCGCGTGGCGTCAGCCTTTCCCTCCGGGCCATTCCTTTGCGCGACGAGCAACACCGTTTCGGTGCCCTCGTCCTGTGCCGCGATGTCTCGGAACTGCGGCGCAGGGAAATGGAACTCGTCACCAAAGATGCCACCATCCGGGAAATCCATCACCGGGTGAAAAACAATCTTCAGACTGTGGCAGCACTGCTGCGAATGCAATCCCGCCGTATGGTCAGTGACGAAGCGAAGCAGGGCTTGGAGCAAGCGATGCGGCGCGTGGCCACCATCGCACTTGTCCACGAAACCCTGTCCCAGGGGCTGACGCAGAGCGTTGATTTTGATGAGTTGATCGGACGGCAGTTCCGGTTGTCTGCCGAGGTGGCATCTCCGTCCCAGCAAGTACGAACGGAACGTTCAGGGATGTTTGGCGAGTTGCCCAGCGACTTCGCGACTCCTTTGGCCCTGGTTATCAACGAGTTGGTCACCAATGCCGTGGAGCACGGTCTTGAAGGGCGCACAGGAACGGTATGGCTCTTGGCTGATCGGGCTGATGGAGACGGAAATGACGAATTTTTGACCGTGACCATTGCCGACGACGGCGTTGGTCTGCCGGACGGTCAATACACCGAAGGCTTGGGCTTACAGATTGTGCGCACACTGGTGACGAGCGAACTCGGTGGATCAATCCAGTGGAGCCCTCGCGACGGTGGGGGAACCGCCGTCGAGATCGTGTTGAATTTGGCCCGCACTTAAGGGGTCGGAGCGCTCCCCAGTGACACTGGGGAGCGCTCCGACATTCATGCTTAAATAAGGAAGGCCGCGGACCAATGGTCAGCGGCCTTCCTTATTATTTTTGAGGTCTAGGAAGCGCGGCGCGCGCGGGCAGCGCGACGCTTGAGAGCCCGACGCTCGTCTTCACTCATACCGCCCCATACACCGGCGTCTTGTCCGGACTCCAGGGCCCACTGCAGGCAGGTGTCCACTACGGGGCAGCGGCGGCAGACGCTTTTGGCTTCCTCGATTTGCAGAAGTGCTGGTCCCGTGTTGCCGACTGGGAAGAAGAGCTCCGGGTCCTTGTCGAGGCAGGCTGCGCGATTACGCCAATCCATGCTGATCAGTCACTCCATTCGTGAGAACTAGATAGGGCCTTTTGTGAAAACATTCACGAGAGGCTCCAAAGGAAAGGGGCCCGCATGGGCCCCCTTGGTCGTCTGAGTCAAGCGTTTCATGTTAACGCCTTGTAAACAAGGGGTGTTAGTGGTCGAAATGCCCGGAATCTGTGAGCGATGCATCACATCAGCCGCCAGTGCCCTCACTGCTAGATGACTATGTCCGGTAGTGTGCCAGTGTGTCAAGACCTCCCGTAAACCCTGCCCAACCCGCCTCCGGACCGGAGCCGGGAGAAGATTCCGATGCGCAGGCGCACCAAGAAAAGAGCGGCCCGACCGGCAGCCGCCGGCCAAGGGGTGTGGCAGTGATTTCTGCTGTTGTCCTGTTGGAAGCCCTCGCGCTCATGGGTGCCGCCGCCTGGTACGCGTACGAATTGCTGACTGGCGCCCCTGTCCTGACTTTTTGGGGAGCCGTTTTTACGCTGGGGCTGCTCCTTGCCTTCTCGGTGTGGTTGTTCGCGGTGGGCCATTACTTGTTCCGTGGATACCGATGGACCCGGGCCGCTGCATTGGTGGCCCAGTTGTTTGTTCTCACCATCGGCTTCCCCACCATGACCGGTGGGCTGGTTCTGCCGGGCCTGGCTATGATCATCCCGGCCGTTGCGGCCATTGTCTTTCTTTTCCATAGGGACGTGATTGCCTACGTGTCGCGCACAGGCGGTACCTCTGGAGTCCTCTAGCCCGCCTCCGTGGGAGAACAATAGGTGGCAATCGGTGGGAAGTCCGTTGTGAGGACTGCTTGAAACGGCTGCACTTCTCCTCCGTCCACCACATAGCCACGCCCTGGGCGGGCTGGGCGGTCTGTTTCCAGCCGTACTCCCAGGAGTTCGCCATCGTGTGGCGATCCCGGCGCCAGGACCACACCCATTCGGAAGGTCTGGACTTCCCGGGCCAGTGGCAGTTGTTGCGTCAGTGCGGGCCCCGGAGTGGCTGTCATCACGATGCCTCGGACTTTACCCACCAACGCAGTGAGGGCTTGGCGCCCCAGGGTGTCAAGAGAGTCCGCGTCGTCCACCAACACGACGCTCTCCGGGTCCAGCTCACAGTTTTCTTGTGTGGCCGAGGCCCGGAAAGAGTCCGCGGATGTTCCAAGTGCCGGAACAACCCAGGCAACTGAAGGATTCAGGCGACGGAGTGATGCCAAAGCCGTGCTCTTCCCTGATCGATGGCCGCCGAGGATGATGCTGACACCATGCAGCCGGAGAGGCAGGGAAACGGGCATCGCTTCGTCCCCTCCAACGCCGATCCATAGAGCGTTCCCCGAATCCTGCCCGGCAGTCATCAACACGGCAGACGAGGACTTGAGCCCAACACGAAATTCCTGTTCGTCCAGGCGATCGGGAAGCGACCGCAGACGGAAGGGCGGTTTCCCTTGTGGGGGAGGGGCGAACGGCCAGTGCCCCTCGTCGGGAGCCTCGCGAAACTGGGTAACCACTGTATCTCCGTCGACGAAGTTGCCCGTGGCGATGGCGCGCCCTGGAATTGGCTCCACCTCTGGAAGGCGGGGCCAGTGAAACCGGGCTTCCTCCGTGGAGCCTGACGGAAAATAAGCCCGGTTTTGTATCGCGGCAAAGAAACGTGAACTGACCAATTCCCGCTCGCCACAAATCATCACCGTGATGCCGAGAGGACGGCCGTCCCTCACAATGTCCTGCAGGAGGCTCTCTGCCCAGGCTGAGGTCCCGGCCCGGAAGGCGGTGGCCCATGAGCACCACCCCGTGATGATCAAAGTCAGAGGCTTGGCGGTCCTCCCGGCGTCGCTGCTGGTGCGTCGACAGTCCATTTCCTCGACAAAACGCTGTAGCACACGCGCTGCAAGCGGCAGTTGGTGCAGACCGACGAGCGCACCTACCCGTTCCTGGCCAACGAGGTCGGCCATTATTCCCGCCGCATCCAGAACAAAGGGATAAGGCTGGGGTCCTTGCATGGCCAGCATGGCCGAGACTGCCCTGAAGCAGGCGTGCATGCCGCTCGAAGCACTTCCGATCATGGCCAGATGTCCGTGCTCGGCCGGCAACCATTGCAAAGGCTCCACAACCTGCCGTGTGGGTCTGTCAACCAACGCCAGCGGCCCAACACACCATGGCACTGCTTCAGCAGTTTCGGGAACATAAGAGGCATCCGCCAGGGAAAGTCCACCACTCCACGCAATCGCGGACGGCAGGGGTGCCGCCACGGGATGTCGCGGGAGTGAACTCCCTTGGCGGCGCCACGCGTCCTGGACAGCCAAAACAAGCCGCCCGACACCGGCATCCGGGAGGGCATCCCGATGTCCGGCCAAGGGCCGGGACGGTAGGACCTCATGGCGTGAGCCGTTGTTGAGTATCTGGGAGGCTGAGTGGACCAGCTGAGGAGATCCATCAACAGGGCCATCGGAAGCTCTGGCATCGCGGGAAACCGAGAGGGACGCGGCCTGGAATTCTTCCGGCTTGCCTGAGGCCCGGACCAGGTAGGCCCTTCCCGGAGTGTCTGCCCTGATGGAGGCGGCCACCTTCGAATTGATGATATCCACGGACTCCGCCTCTGACTGCACTCGAAGGGCGATACTCGACGCGACGTTCGCCCGGATGTCGGCGGTCAATGCTCCTTGAGGCCTCTGGGTTGCCATCACCAGATGGACACCAAGGGACCGGCCGATGGTGGCGACCCGCATGAGCTCGCGGAGGGCGCCGGGAGCTTCGTCAATCAGCATGCGGAACTCGTCGATGACCAAAACCAAATGCGGAACAACAGGACACGTGCTCGACGCAGCAAGGTGGTATTGGCCCAGGTCCGTGACGTCAGCCGCAGCGAACAATTCCTCGCGGTACCTGATTTCTCCCCGGAGCGAAGCAAGTGCGCGATCCAACTGACGCCCACCCAGATCGGTCAAGAGGCCTACGCAGTGAGGCAAGCCGGCGAGCGGCCGTAATCCTGAGCCGCCTTTAAAATCGACAAAGAGGAATGTTGTGTGATCGGGGGAGTACGTCAACGCCATGGAAGCGACGAGGGTCCTCAGGAGCTCGGATTTTCCTGAGCCCGTGGTACCCGCCACCAGAAGGTGTGGACCGTCGCGCTTAAAGTCAAAAGTCACGGGTCCCTGACGTCCCTGGCCCAACACTGCCCTTAGTCCAGGCAATCGTGCAGTGTCTTCCCAGCGAAGAAGAACTCTTCGGGTTCCGAAGGGAAGAAAGGTAGCCAATGTGCACTGCTCAGGAACGGGCTGCCGCGCGTCGACACGTTCCTGGTGGGCCCGCGAAGCAATAGTGCGGCAGAACGTATCGAAAACGCTGATTGGGACGAGGTCTGGAACGAATGACCGGCGCTCGCCGGCCACGGTCAGTGTCCCGGTGGTCCCTGACGTGGAAAGCTCGACAAAGGGGTCGGGGTGTTCAGCAGATGGGCCGCAATGGACCACTTGCCACCCGTTCCGGCGCCCGGCAACCAGGAGAGACGACAACGCGCCCTTGTCCCAACCTGCCGGTTCATCGATGATGACCAGCCTTCCATGGGCGCTGCCGCTTAGTTGCTGCATGGCAGTGACGGCCACCTCGTGCTGGGTCGTAAGAGTTACCTTCGCGAGGAACCTGGCGCTTAGGGGCAGCCTTCCGACCGTCCCAACGATAATGACCGGTGACTCCGCAGCCCGGGGGTAGCCGGCCGTCTGCATCAGCATGAATCGGAGCAGGGCATCAACGTGGTCAGGAGGTCCGTCAAGTGCCACCGTAGGAAGTCCAGGGTCCAATGTCACTGCGGCTGATCCGATGTCTGGTGCGCTGAACATCGGATCGTCAGGTACCAACCGGATGTTTGCCTGTGCATTGGCTGTGCCCAGCCGGATCCAGCTGCCGGAATCTGCGCCTACGGTTTTCCCGTGGGTATTTGTGGGCGATGGGGACAACGATGAACCGGCTTGGCCTCGTGCTTCGTCCTGAACCTGCAGGGCGGCCGTGCCGCAGATAGCCAGCACCAGTTCCGCCGCGGAGGGAGAGCAACGTTGCCGGCGGCCGAGATCCTCCTGAGCAGCGCGGGCCACAGCCAATCCACATTCCCGGCGGCTCTTCCGTCCGGTGATGAACGGGATCAGGAGACTGACCGCGGAGATGGCGGTGAATCCCAGATACATCCACATTCCTGTGGCAATGGCCAGTCCAACGCCTGCGATCAACGGCAGCCCGGCGGCCAGGATGATCGCCGTGCGGCTTCCCTGCCGTCCGGCATGCGGCACCTCAAGTGGTTCCTCCACGGACCGTCCGGCATCGTTGGAAATTTCGGGGAGCGGACCTCTCTCCGTGGAGACAGAGAACACGCTGTTGCCGCACAGGATGGTTGATTCCGACGTCACGGACGTGCGCCGCGACGGGTGTCCATCCACGAGGACCGGGTTGACGGCTGCGACGCCACTCAGGGTCAGTGCAGTACTGGAAACATCCAGCACGGCGTGCTCCCTGGACATGCCTGGATCCGGCACGGAAATCTCCGTGGCTCCGCGGCCTATCCGGAAGCGGCCGCGATGAATGCGGAAGACAGCTCCGGCGCTGGGGCCAGAATGAGCAAGCAGCATGAGCGGCAGGGACGCTGGCTCGGAGGCGTGGTGCGGTGCGGGGCCGTCGACGATTATTGCACCCGACACCAGTGGAGGCCGGCCGACCGTCAGGTCGGCTATATCCCTTCCATCCACTGCCAATCGACCAGTCCCGCGCTCCTCCCCAAGAATTGACTGAAGTTGGGCTCCGGGGGTGCCTGGAGGGACCCGGATGGTCAATTCCTCCGGAGCCGAGAGCTCCGCGGCCGCCGGGCCCCTCACCAACGTGCATTCCAAAGTCATGGTTTTCCGTCTTCCCGTGATCAGTCACCCGCCTGCCCAAACAGAGATAGGCCGCTGCCCTTGACGCTAGAGGCGTTCACGCCGTACTGCAGCCTCGGATAAGGCGTATGTGGACAAACCCGGGCGATCTTCACGGATGGCCCTTGACGCCGCGGCATGGTGTCTCAGCTAAGATGAATCTCGTTGTCGCGTGTGCTCAATGAGGAAGGACCTTCACCGGTGATAGTGGTTGCGGAGAGCGCCGATGTTTCAGACAAGGCGGTAATTGGTGATGGATCAAAGATTTGGCATCTTGCCCAAGTCCGCGAGCAGGCCGAGTTAGGCGTCAATTGCATCGTGGGACGAGGTGCCTATATCGGCACCGGGGTAAAGATGGGGGACAACTGCAAAGTCCAGAACTACGCACTTGTTTACGAGCCCGCGGAACTTGAAGCCGGTGTGTTCATTGGCCCGGCTGTTGTGCTGACCAACGACACCTACCCCCGTGCTGTCGGCCCAGACGGCAGCTTGAAGAGCGCTCACGATTGGGAGCCCGTTGGCGTCACCATTCGCGAAGGCGCATCAATCGGTGCCCGTGCCGTGTGCGTTGCTCCCGTGACCATTGGACGGTGGGCCACAGTTGCCGCCGGCGCGGTCGTGGCTAAAGATGTCCCGGATTTTGCCCTGATGGTCGGAGTTCCGGCCAAGCGTCACGGGTGGGTCGGCAAAGCCGGTTTCCCGCTGCAGCGCAGCGGAGAGAACTGGGTGTGTCCGGAAACCGGCGCAACGTATGTTGAACAGAACGAGACCCTTCGAGAGGTAGAGGCATGAGCCCCGAATTCATTCCCCCGGCCAAACCCATCATCGGCGATGAAGAGCGCAAGGCCGTTGATGCCGTGTTGGCTTCCGGCCAACTCGCCCAGGGCGCGGAGGTAGCCTCTTTCGAGGAGGAATTCTCCCAGGTCCTCCTCGATGGCAGGGCCGCCGTCGCCGTCAACTCAGGCACCTCGGGTCTTCACCTGGGCCTGCTGGCTGCCGGCATCGGCGCTGGAGACGAGGTCATCGTTCCGTCGTTTACTTTCGCGGCGACGGCCAACTCGGTGGCACTGACTGGTGCCACCCCGGTTTTCGCTGACGTTGATCCCGACCACTACACGCTGGACCCGGCTTCGGTCGAAGCAAAAATCACAGACCGTACAGCGGCCATCATGCCTGTGCACCTTTACGGACACCCATTCAACGTCGACGCAATTGGCGCGCTTGCCTCAAAGCACGGCGTCAAGGTCTTCGAGGACGCTGCCCAGGCCCATGGCGCAGCAGTTAACGGACGCAAGGTCGGCACGTTCGGCGACTTCGCCATGTTCAGCCTTTACCCCACCAAGAACATGACGTCGGGTGAGGGTGGCATGGTCAGCACCGGTCTGGCCGACGTGGAGCGCCGCCTCCGGTTGCTCCGCAACCAGGGCATGGAACGCCAGTACGAGAACGAACTGGTTGGCTTTAACTGCCGTATGACCAACATCCATGCCGCCATCGGCCGCGTCCAGCTGACCAAGGTCAACGGTTGGACCAAGACCCGCCAGGAAAATGCTGCCTTCTTTGACGCGAACATCGAAGGCGTTGTCACGCCTAAGGTCGCTGAAGGTTACGAACACGTTTACCACCAGTACACGATCCGCATCGCTGAGGACCGTGACGGTTTTGCCAAGGCACTGCGCGAGGAATACAACGTTGGCTGCGGGGTCTACTACCCGATTCCCAACCACCGTCTTGCGCCTTTCCAGACCTCGGATGACCTCCCCGTCACCGAAGAGGCGGCAGCAAGCGTGCTCTCCCTTCCGGTGCACCCGTCATTGAGCCAGGATGACCTTGACCGGATTGTTGCCGCCGTCAACGCTGTCGCCAAGGCGGGTAGCTAGTGGCGAATCTGCGCGCAGGCCTCATTGGACTGGGAATGATGGGGCGTCACCACGCCCGTGTCATTCGTGAACTTGAAGGTGTTGACCTTGTTGCTGTTGCCGATTCCTTCGGCGACCCCCACAACGTCGCCGACGGCCTGACGGTTTTCAACACCGTTGAGGAACTCATCGCACAGGGCATTGACATGGCTGTGGCAGCAGTGCCCACCATCCTGCACGAGGAAGTGGCGCTGCAGCTCGCAGAGGCAGGTGTCCACTGCCTCGTAGAGAAGCCGATCGCGAACGATTCCGAGTCGGGACGACGCATCGCGGAAGCCTTTGAATCCAAGGGGCTCATCGGTGCCGTCGGGCACATTGAACGGTTCAATCCCTCGCTGCAGAGCCTGCGGGACCGGTTGGAGAACGGTGACCTGGGCGATGTCTACCAGATCAGCACGAGGCGGCAGGGGCCTTTCCCGGCCCGTATCGCCGATGTCGGGGTGGTCAAGGACCTGGCCACCCATGACATCGACCTCACAGCCTGGCTGGCCCAGAGCAACTTCGTCAACGTCGTTGCCCACACCACATCGCGCAGTGGCCGCGAGCATGAAGATATGGTGACGGCCATCGGTCACCTTAAGAGTGGCGTTGTGACGAACCACATTGTCAACTGGTTGTCGCCCATGAAGGAACGCACCACCGTGGTTCTTGGTGAACGTGGCGCGTTCATTGCCGACACCATTTCCGCGGACCTCACATTCGTGGAGAACGGTACGTTCCAAACGGACTGGGATTCCGTGGCGGCGTTCCGCGGTGTTTCGGAGGGTTCATCGACACGCTTTGCCTTGGCGAAGCGTGAACCCCTCAAAATGGAGCACGAGGCCTTCCGTGATGCAGTTCTCGGAAAGTCGTTGAACATTGTCACCATGGCGGAAGGGCTCGAGACACTGAGGGTCGCGGAGGCTGTTTTGGAATCCGCGAAATCCGGCTCAGTCATCACTCTCTGAGCACTTCAGATCAAGCAAGGCACCAAGGGGAGGTTGGCCGCTGGCCAACCTCCCCTTGCCGTTTCCTGGCGTGGCACCTCACCGCCGTGCACCGCCCCGGATACGGGAACCCGCGTCATGTCGGGTAGCCTTGACCAGTAGACGTGGGCATTTCTGTGCCCGCACGCCAATACACAGGAGAGTTTGTGAACGCTGATCTCGTCGTCGTCGGCTCGGGTTTCTTTGGCCTGACCATTGCAGAACGCGCCGCTACCGAGTTGGGGCTGAAGGTCGCGGTGCTTGATCGTCGCCACCATATTGGAGGAAACGCCTACAGCGAGAACGAAGCGCAGACGGGAATCGAGGTCCACCGCTACGGTGCTCACCTCTTCCACACGTCGAATGAACGCGTTTGGGAATATGTGAACCGCTTCACCAAGTTCACGAGCTACCAGCACAAGGTGTACACCAGCCACAAGGGCGAGGTTTACCCGATGCCCATCAACCTGGGCACCATCAACCAGTTCTTCCGTTCGGCTATGAGCCCGACCGAAGCGAAGGCCCTCATCGCGGAACAGGCCGGTGAATTGGCCGGGACCGATCCGCAGAACCTCAATGACAAAGGCATCCAGCTGATTGGCCGCCCGCTGTACGAGGCGTTCATCAAGCACTACACAGGCAAGCAGTGGCAGACGGATCCCAAGGACCTGCCGGCCGAGATTATTTCCCGGCTCCCTGTGCGCTACAACTACGACAACCGGTACTTCAATGACACTTACGAGGGTCTTCCGGTTGACGGCTACACAGCCTGGATCGAGCGTATGGCCGATCACCCCAACGTCGAGGTTGTCCTGAATACGGACTTCTTCGACGACGGCGAGTTCGGCAGGTCTTCTGTTCTGGGCCAGGTGCCGGTCATCTACACCGGCCCGGTGGACCGCTACTTCGACTACGCCGAAGGCGACCTGTCGTGGCGCACCATCGACCTTGAAGAAGAAGTACTTCCTATTGAGGACTTCCAGGGCTGTTCCGTGATGAACTACCCGGACGCCGATGCCGCCTACACGCGCATCCACGAATTCCGGCACTTCCACCCTGAGCGTGACTACACCAAGGACGCAACGGTCATCATGCGTGAGTTCTCGCGCTTTGCGGAAAAGGGCGACGAGCCGTACTACCCGGTCAACACCTCTGACGACCGCCAGAAACTGCTCGCATACCGCGACCTCGCCCGGGGCGAGAAGTCCGTCCTCTTCGGCGGGCGTTTGGGAACCTACAAGTACCTCGACATGCATATGGCCATTGGCTCCGCCTTGTCCATGTTCGATAACAAGATCAAGCCGCACTTCACTGGCGGCGCCAAGCTTGAAAGCGGGGGAGTGGACGCATGACGGCTACTACGAACGAAAGTCAGATGACGGCGATGACCACCACGGATGACCTGGCACCGGCCAAAGAAAGCCTGCGAATCGTTCAGCGTGTGGTTTTCCCCGCTAACCGCGACCTCGACACTCTTCCGCTGTATGTCGACCCGGACACCAGCAAGGTGAAAAAGGACGACGGCGACAGCGGCGCCGTCGTGCAGGCTGTTGGCATGACACGGAAGCTGCACCCGGAGGACATCCTGGACCGCGGTTCCGTGCAGGTTCGCCGTGGTGAGCGGCTTTCCTTCGGTTCCTATTTCAATGCTTTTCCTGCCAGCTACTGGCGGAAGTGGACCGTTGCCACGAAGACAGTCCTGCATCTTGAGACTGAGGGCGAAGGAACAGTCATTGTCTACCGTTCCAACGCCCGTGGTGCCTCGCAGCGAGTTGATTCCATTCTCGTGGAAGGCGCAGCCAGCAACGACTTTGAGTTGACTCTGGCGCCGTTCGGCGACGGTGGCTGGTACTGGTTCGACCTCATTGCAGGTGGCGACGGAATGACGCTGAAGAGCGCCCACTGGGCAGTCCCGGATGAAGGCCGCCCCCAGGGCCGCGTCACGCTCGGTGTTACGACGTTCAACCGCGCTGACTACTGCCTTGAAACCATCAAGTCGATTGACGCCGACGCCGGCCTGAGGGAGATCCTCGCCGAGCTGATCATCGTGGACCAAGGCAACAAAAAGGTCGCCGACGAAGCCGGATTCGACGCAGTCGCAGAATCGATGGGTGACCAGCTCCGCGTCATCAACCAGGGCAACCTGGGCGGTTCAGGCGGCTTCGCCCGCAACATGTACGAGATGGTCGTTTCCGATAAGAGCGACTACGTGATGCTGCTGGACGACGACATTGAGCTTGAGACGGAGGGCGTCATGCGGGCAGTGGCGTTCGCTGACCTCTGCCGCAAGCCAACCATTGTCGGCGGGCACATGTTCGACATGTACAACAAGTCTGTCCTGCATGCCTACTCGGAGGTCGTCAACTTCTACCGCTTCCTTTGGGGTCCGGTGGAAGGCCTCGGCAACCACGACTTCTCTTCTGCGGGCTTGCGGTCCACCCCTCAGCTGCACAGGCGCTGGGATGCTGACTACAACGGTTGGTGGATGTGCCTTATCCCGAAGACCGTGGTGGAAACCATTGGACTTTCCCTTCCCGTCTTCATCAAGTGGGATGACGCGGAGTATTCACTTCGCGCCCGTGCGGCCGGATTCCCGACTGTCACTCTTCCCGGGGCGGCTGTATGGCACGTCTCCTGGGCCGACAAGGACGACTCTGTTGACTGGCAGGCCTACTACCATGAGCGCAACCGGCTTATCGCCACGCTCCTGCACTCGCCGTTCCCCAAGGGCGGACGTATCCTGCGCGAAAGCCTGAACACGGATGTCAAGCACTTGGTGTCCATGCAGTACTACCCCGAGCAGGCGCGGATCATGGCCCTCAGGGATGTCCTTGCGGGGCCGGGTAACCTGCATCAGCAGCTGCCCACCACCATGCCTAAGCTCCGTGCAATGCGCGAGGAATTCCAGGACTCCCAGGTGAAGACGGATCCCGGGGCCTTCCCGGAGGTCTTCCGGAAGCGTCCCCCCAAGAAGCCGCAGTCCTACAAGCAGCCCGGTGCACTTGGTCTGCTTCCTTGGGCCGTGAAGACCGTCCTGAAGCAAACCCTTGCCCCCGTGCGCGACTCCGCCAAGGAGAACCCCGAGGCACAGGTGGCGCACCAGGATGGCAAATGGTGGAGCCTTGCGCACTTGGACAGTGCAGTCGTCTCCAATGCAGATGGCACAGGAGCTTCCTGGCACTTGCGCGACCCCAAGCTGGCGCGCCAGCTTGTGGTGGAATCAGCAAAACTCCACGCCCAGCTCTTCTCGAACTGGGAGACCCTGCGGACCCAGTATCAGGAAGCCCTTCCAGAGATCACTTCGATGGACTCCTGGCGGGAAACCTTTGAAGCGTCGGAGCCCAGCAAGTAGCGATGTCGAACTCCACTGATACGTATGCTGTTCCGGGGGTGGGCGCCGGGTTGTTGGACGTCTACCGCCGGCGGTACCTCCTTAAGCTGATTGTCCGCAAGGAACTCCGGGTCCGCTACCGTGGCTCGGTCCTGGGTTTGGCGTGGTCCTACGTGAAGCCGCTGGTCCAGTATGTGGTCCTGTTTTTTGCCTTGGGCATCGTGTTGCGGGTTGGGGATCAAATTCCCAACTACGCGCTTTACATGTTCTCCGGTGTCATTGTCATCAACTTCTTCTCGGAGGCATTTTCGAATGCCACCCGATCCATCGTCTCGAATGCGGCGCTGGTAAAGAAGATCTATCTTCCGCGTGAGCTGTTCCCAGTGGCATCCGTATGGGTGGCTGCGGTCCACTTCCTGCCGCAATTGATTGTCCTGCTGGCTGCAGCACTGCTGAGCGGGTGGCATCCGGACATCATGCAGCTCTTCGGTGCCCTTCTTGGTTTTGTCATTGTGGCCGTTACGGCAACAGGCCTTGGCCTGTTGGCCGGTGCCATCAATGTGTTCTTCCGGGATGCCGAGAACATCGTGGACATGCTGATGATGATCGTGACATGGACTTCGCCGGTCTTGTACGACTGGACCATGATCCGCCGCCTGGCTGCGCCTTGGGTATTGACGATCTACCAGCTCAACCCCATTACCGTTGCGGTGGAACTGTTTCACTGGGCGTTTTGGTATCCAACAGTCAATCAGCCTGTCGAATTGCCTCCGCACCTCCTGGTGACCGGCTTCGTCGGGTTGGGCATGGCGGCACTGTTCCTTGTTATTGGCCAGATCGTCTTCCGACGGCTCGAGGGCCACTTTGCGCAGGAGGTCTAAATGGGTGCAGCAGTAATCGTCAAGGGCCTGAAGAAAACTTTCAACCTCCGCCACTCGCACTCCATGAAGGAAACGCTGGTGTGGCTCGCCAAGGGGCGAAAAGGGGATCTCACCAAGAAATTCGACGCCCTGCACGACGTCAGTTTTGAGATCCAGCCGGGGGAGACCGTGGCATTGTTGGGCTTCAACGGCTCCGGCAAGTCCACGCTTCTGAAGCTGATCTCGGGTGTCATCCTGCCCGACCAAGGGACCGTTCGCACCAAGGGCCGGGTCGCGGGCCTGATCGAGGTGGGAGCAGGCTTCCACCCGGATCTATCAGGTCGTGAAAACGTCTACCTCAATGCAGCCATCCTGGGGATGACGGAGCAGGAGATCCAGGAAAAGTTCGACGACATCGTTGCCTTCTCCGAGATCGAACAGTTCATTGACACCGAGGTCAAGTTTTATTCCTCGGGTATGTTCCTCAGGCTTGCGTTTGCGGTAGCTGTCCATACCCAACCGGATATTTTCCTCGTTGACGAAATCCTTGCCGTGGGCGACGAGCCTTTCCAGAGGAAGTGCCTGGCCAAGATCAAGCAGCTCTCTGATGAAGGCCGCACTTTGGTGGTGGTCAGTCACGACCTCGACATGATTTCGCGGATCTGCGACCGGGGAGTGGTGTTGTCTTCGGGCACGGTCCAGTTCGAGGGTCCGGCTGACCAAGCTGTGGCGTGGCTGCGGGAACGCAACTAACCCGCATCCAATTGCAAAGAGTCGTCTGTCAACGGATGGCTGGTGGAAGCATCTAAGAAAGGCGATCGTAGGAATGGGTATCGGCCCGCTGCTGTTGTGTGTACTCCTGATCGTTGTGTTGTGGTGGGGCCCGGGTTGGATCCTGGGAGAAGCGTTGGGCGTCCGCCGGGTTCTCCTGCCCGTTGTAGCGCCCTTGCTCGGAATGGGCGTCCTGACTGTCATCGGCGTCATGGGAAATGCGCTTGGTCTCAGCTGGCAGTTGCTCCCGGTGACTGCCGTCCTGCTGGTACTTTGTGCGCTCCTGTTTGCCCTGCGCCTGACTCTGCGGCGCTATTTCCCGGACAAGTTCGGAACCGTTGACCAGCCGTCTGTCTTTGGCAAGCAGCTTTTTAAGGGATCGTGGTGGATCCTCCTGGCCGGTTTGGTTGCTGGCGGTGCGGTTGCCGCTGTCTCTTGGATCGTGGGCACCGAAGGTCTCCAAGGCATCAACCAGGACTGGGACATTCCCTGGCACGCCAACATGATCCGACTGATCTCTGTCAACCACGAGTGGGATCCGAGTATCGCAGGCAACTTTGCCTATTACGACACCACCATTCCTGAGGCTCCCATCCGGAGCTACCCGATTGCCTTCCACGCAGTGTTGTCGCTGTTCTGGCCGATGAGCAGTGTCAGCATCCCGGTGTTTCTGAACGTCTTTGTCCTGGTGATGATGGCAGTTCAACTGCCGTTGAGCACTATGGCCTTGACCATGCTGGTCACCCGCCGCCCGATTGCTCTGGCGGCCGCGGCGGCCGTTGCCGGTTGGTTCACGGTCTACCCTTACGACCTCCTGTGGCGTGGCCCGCTGATTCCTTTCTTTGCCGGAATGCTGCTAGTTGGGCCGTTCGCCCTGCTGGCAGTGAAGGGGGCCCTGGAGCGGCAGAAGTTCTGGATCCCCGGCATCGCTTTTGGCGCAGTCGGACTCATAGCAGTCCATCCCTCACTTGCCTTCGTTGTCCTGCCAGTTCTGATCTTCTGGTTCCTTTCCGCCCTGATCCGCCGCAAGGGCAGGATCCTCGGCATCACGGTCTACCTTGCGGTCTCCGGTGCTCTGGCAGTCGTCCTCGGGTGGCCGATCATCGCCCAGATGCTGAAGGAATCCGAGCGCGTCTCCAAACAGGTTTGGGCCGCGGACACTGACCGCAACGGCGCTATCCAGAACATCATTTTCCTGAACCACGGTTCAATGGCAATGCCGATCCTGACGGCCCTTGTGGCCCTTGGCTGCCTGGCTGTGGTCCTCAGGATCCGCATGTGGTGGTACTTCGGACCTGTCCTCGCTTTCGCCTTCCTCTCGGTCTACACCATGGGTACCGACAACCCACGCTTCATGACTCTGACGGCACCGTTCTACGACGACCAGTGGCGTATCTTCGGAATCTTGGTGATGCTCCTTGTGCCCCTTGCGGGGTTGGGAGTGGCGCAGTTGGCTGAAGCCATCGCCTGGCTGGTGGCAAAGGTACGCGGCCGCTCGGCCAACTCCACTACGGACGGAATCAAAGCCGACCGCAGGCCCAGCCACGTGGTGACCGCAGTTGCCGCGGCAGCGGTACTCCTTGTCAGTGGTATTGCGGCCATTCCGTACTTCAAGCAAAACGCCCAACGCATCAACATCAATACCAAGGTGGATGGGGCTACGTTGAGTGCATCCGAGGTTGGACTCCTCAGCAAAATCGATCAGTATGTGCCAGAGGATGCCACGGTTCTGAACGATTCCTGCGACGGGTCAGTATGGATGTACGCGCTGGGTAACCGGATGCCGATGATCCGCCACTTCGAGATCCTTCCGACCAACCGCCAATTGCTGGTGCTCCAAAAGCTCCCCGAGCTTGCCACTGACTCCGAGGTCCGCGACGCAGCTGCTGAACTGGGTATCGAATGGGTCTACATTGCTGATGGCAGGATCCGGGCGTGGGACGAACCCAAGGCCGGGCTGACGCAGCCTGACTCGATTCCGTATCTTCAGCTGGTAGTGCGTGAAGGTAATGCTGCGTTGTACAAGATTGACTGGTCGCAACTGCCTGGCGGTAAGGAAGCATTCGACGCCGCAGCGAAGGACCGGCTCCAGCTCGACGGCGTATCGGGAATCCTTGAGAACCGGAACCCTGATGGAATAGCACCGCTAGGAAGGATCTGCTGATCATGAAGGCATTCATCTCCAAGTTCCTGGCGTCCAGTTTGTTCAAGTTCCTGCTGATCGGCGGCCTGAGCTTCCTCTTGGATCTGGGGCTGCTGGCCCTGTGCTTCCAGGTCTTCGGCTGGCCGCTGTGGCTGGCGACCGGTGCGGGCTTCTGGGGCAGCTTTTTCTTCAACTACTTCCTGCAGCGGCATTTTGCGTTCAACGGCGGTGGAACAGCTTTGGGTGGCGTACTTCGCTACTCAGGGCTTTTGGTTTTCAACACGCTTGCCGTGATGGGCATCGTTGAGCTTTTCCAGTTCATCGGCGCCGGCTACGTGATAGGCAAGGTGGTTGCGACCATTGTGACCATGGGGTGGAACTACTTCATTTACAAGCACTGGGTCTTCCCGCAAAAGAAGCAACCGACCAGCGGCAGCGAACAGTCAGATGGCCAGTCGGGCACCGACGCGCCAACACAGAAACTCACACCAAACAGCAGCGAAGGATAATCGATGTATCGAGGCGTTCGAATTGCCGCGGTAGTACCGGCCTACAAAGAAGAAAACCACATCGCACAGGTCATCGAAACGATGCCTGATTTTGTTGATGACATTGTCATTGTTGATGACTGCAGCCCGGACGACACGTCGGGGGCAGCACGTCGGGCCGACGACGGCCGGGTCACCTTGATTCGCCATGAAGTCAACCAAGGCGTGGGAGGCGCAGTCCTCACGGCCCACAAAGCCGCGATGGAATTGGGCTCCGACATCAACGTGGTCATGGCTGGCGATGCCCAGATGGATCCCGACTACCTGCCGCAGCTTCTTGATCCGGTGGTCGATGGCTACGGATTCGCCAAGGCCAACCGTTTCTTTTCGGGTGAGTCGTTCGCGGGCATGCCCGGCTACAGGATTTTCGGCAACATCGTGTTGTCCTTCATGACGAAGCTCGCTTCCGGTTACTGGCACATCTTCGATCCGCAGAACGGCTACACCGCCATTCGCACGGAGGTCCTCCGCCGTCTTCCCATGAACAAGGTGGCGGCGCGCTACAGCTTCGAAAACGACCTCCTGATCCACCTCAACATTCTTGATGTTCCGATCGTTGATGTGCCGATTCCAGCTGTCTACGGCAACGAGGTCTCCAGCATCAAGCTCCGCAAGGTCATTCCTGAACTTCTTGCCATGCTCTTTGGCGGCTTCTGGCGCCGTGTGTGGTGGAAGTACATGGTGTGGTCCTTCTCCGCTGTTGCCCTCCTGCTGATCGCAGGCATTGCCTTGATCGTCATGGGCCTGGTGGCCGGAATCTGGGTACTTGCCGCAAGCGTGGGTTCGCCGACGGCGGGTTCGGTGATGCTCGCTGTGGTTCCCTTTGTGCTGGGCGTCCAGATGCTGCTGGTATCCCTGCAATTGGATATCCAGGCGAGCCCCAACAGGCCCACTATGCATCCCATGAAGGAACGTACCTAGGCATTCGTTGAAACAGGGGAGGGGCCCGGACGCGTTGGCGTCCGGGCCCCTCCCTGTTTTGCCTTCCTACGGCAGGGACGTGAATCCTCCCCAGCCCCAGCCGACCTGGCTCCGGGAGAGCCATCCAGAAGTCCCGTTGCCGGGATACAGGAACAAGTTGCCGCCGGCATCACGGGCGAGGACGTCATTTTTGCCGTCGCCGTTGAAGTCGCCCGGCCCGAGGATGGCGGTCATGCCACTCCATCCGCTTCCCACCTGGACCCGGCTAAGCCAGCCTCCGGTACCGTTGCCGGGGTAGAGCCAGAGAATGCCTGACGTGTCCCGGGCAAGGACATCGGTCTTGCTGTCGCCGTTGAAGTCCCCGGTACTGAGGATGGCATTCATGGAGTTCCACCCGGTACCCACCTGGGCGCTTGAGGCGAAGCCGCCAGTACCGTTGCCCCGGTAGAGCCACAGTATTCCGGCGGAGTCCCTAGCGAGGACGTCTGCCTTCCCGTCGCCGTTGAAGTCGCCCGGCGCCAGGATCAGCGTCATGCCGGACCAGCCTGTGCCTGCTTGAACGCGGGTCTGGAGGCCTCCTGATCCATTTCCAGGGTAGAGCCACAGAACGCCGTTGGTATCCCTGGCCAGGACGTCGCTGCGTCCGTCCCCGTTGAAGTCCTTGGTGGGGACAATGGCATTCAACGAGTTCCACCCGGTGCCGAGCGAGCGTTGGGCCAACCAACCTCCGGCTCCATTCCCCGGGTACAGCCAGAGCGTGCCGGCGTTGTCGCGCGCCACGACGTCGTTCTTTGCATCTCCGGTGTAGTCCTTCCAGGTGTTCGCCGGTGGCGCTGTCACGGTGTAGGCCTGGGTGACGATTGCCGAACTGTTGTTGGATGTGTCCACTGCAAAGTACTTCAGAGTCATCGCTGCTGTGAGGGTGATGGCCGTGGAGTACTTGTTGGCGGCTGTAGCGGTCGGATTCGTGCCATTGGTGGTGAAGTAGATACTCGCACCAACCTCATTCGCCGCCAGCGTGATCTGCTGGTTGGCGGGATAGCTGCCCGCAGGCGGGGTCACCGTAACCACGGGAGGTGTCGTATCCAGTAGGGTGTAGGCCCGTGTGGTCACCGCAGAGGCGTTTCCATAGGCGTCAACAGCAAGGGCCTTCACGGTGGTGTTGCCCGTGAGGGCAAAGGGCGCTGTGTAGGCCTTGGTGCTTCCCGAGGCGGCCGTGGCAGGGGTGGTGCCATCGGTAGTGTAGAAGATGTTGCCCGGTTCGCTCGAGGACATGGTGACAAGTTGTCCCGAGGCATATCCTCCGGCTGCTGGTGCCACGGTCAGGGTTGGAGCGGTGTTGTCGAGTATGTACGTCTGCGTGGCCACAGCCGAGGAATTTCCTGCAGTGTCCCGCGCGAAGTACTTCAGGGTCAGCGACGTCAACGGAATCGGGCCCGAGTACACGGGACTCGACGTCGTAGGCACTGTGCCATCCTTGGTGACGTAGATGGTGGCTGCTTCGTTGGCCGACAACGTGATGGACTTCCCGGCTCCATAGGTGCCTCCAGCCGGGTCCACGGAAACCACTGGTGGTGCTGTGTCCGCAGCAAACACCGTCACATTCCTGCTGGCAGTGGACGTGTTTCCAGCGTTGTCCCTCGCTTCCACCGTGAAGGTGACGGGACCACTGGGAACGTTGGTGTAAGCCTTGGGCGAGGTGCATGCAGTGTAGGCGTTGGAGCCGAGCTTGCACCGGAACCCCGCAATATCCGTGGCCGTTGACGCGAAGGTGAACGACGGCGAGATGCCCACCGTTGCTCCCTCTGCCGGCGAACTGATGGAGACCTGTGGTGGAGTCAGGTCGGCGGTGACTGTCACCGACGCCACCGGGCTGACGTTGCCGGCCATGTCCGTGGCCCTGACGCGCAGCACGTGCTGACCTGCGGTTGCCAAGGTGAGCACCTGGCCGTTGGTGCAGGCTGTGTACGTCGTGGTGGAATCCACCGAGCAGGACAGGGCCGAATCAGGGTCGGAGGTGACACCCAGGACAGGCGAGCCGTTGACGGTTGCACCGGCCGTGGGTGAGGTAATGACCGGAGCGGCGGGTGCGGTGACATCGACCGTGAAGGCCCGTGAAACAGGAAGGCCTGTTGGTGCGGCCCTCACCGAGAACGTGTAGGCGCCGTTGGCCAGAGCAGTTGACGGTGTAAAGGTTCCGCCGGTACATACCTGCCAAACCGGCGTCGCTGTGCTTAGTTGAAGACTGCATTCAAGGGCCCCGCCCGGAGGCGTAGAGGCGACAGTGAAGGTTGGTGTGGAGTCGTTGGTGAACGCCGGGTTTGCTGCCTGGGTTCCGTTGGCCGCAGTCGGACCGCTGACGATGGAGGGAACAACACCACCCAAGGTGAGCAGCCTTCCTCGCTCAGCGGGTTTGGCAGGATCCAGTTGTCCCGGATCTTCCATCACCAGGAGTTTGCCGTCACGCATGGCCAGGCCGCCGACCTTGCTGAAGCCGAGGGCCCACTGGTTGTTGACCGTGTCCGTGCTCAGATCGATGCGGGTGATGGTGTCCTTGCCGACGTCGGCTGTGGTGGTTCCGCCGCCGGTTCCTGTGTAGAGGACCAGGGGCGACTGCCAGTCATAGTAGATGGCCGTCGGCTTGCCGACGTTATAGAGGGGTGCTGGGACATAGTTGGTCAGGACGCCGTCGTCGGGGGCGGTAAAGACTGTCAGGCCAGAGGTTTCGGCAACGTACACCACGACGTTGCCCGCGCTGTTGCGGTGCGTCGCCGCAAGGCTGAGGGAACTGGAATTGACGGACGCGATGGACTCGATGCTCGGGTGCAGTGCCGTAGGATTCACGATCTTGACGATTGACCGCGCGTTGGCGAACGACAGGTAGATATTGCCGTCCGGGCCGTCGCTGACGGCGTTCGGGCGCAGGTCCCCGTCGAAGATGGTCAGCGCGCCGTCGTATTCGAAGACACCACCATCAGGGTTCCAGAGCGCGCGTACGACGTCGGAACTTCCGACGGCGGCATCCGGAATGAAGGCGATTTCATCACCATCGCCGTGGCTGGCAGGCGACGGATCGATCATGGCGGGTGTACCGGCCAGGGCCGGACCGCTGTCGTGACCGGGCAGCGTCCCGCCCAGGCAAGTGCTGGTTTCGAGGCTACCGGCGGTGGCGCCGGACGCCTCTGTTATGCGGCAGAATCCTGCGCGTGCATCGGAAACCCATAAGCGTCCGTCCGGGTCTACAACGGTGCCGGCAGCTTTGGTGAGACCGGTAGCCACGGTTTGACGTGCCTGATCAGCAAAAGCCGGGCCTGCAGTCAGCACACCGGTAAGTGCCGCCGTTGCGAGGCTGGCTGTGGCCAGGACTGCCGTGAGTTTGTGGTGTTGCCGACTGCCGGCCGCCCTGCGGGATGCAAGGTGACGGGGAGTTTTGGAAAAGGTTCTTGAGCGACCGGCGAAGGCAAGACATGCCAAACCAAGCTGAAGAACACTGCGTTTGCGCGTGTCCACCGAGGGATCCCCACTTCATTCGGATGCTCCCCAGCTCCGCATGCATTGGTTATTCGCCCCACGCCGTTTCCGGCTGCGTCTACGTCCATCTTCCACCAATTTTCACATTTGTCACTACCAAAGTCCGGAAGAGGTCCACCTTGGGCCCCGCGGGCCGTCCGTCTTGACCGCACAACGGCTGCACCGCACGATTGAGGTGGAGGTCACAATGCGCAGACTGTTCCTGATGGCGGTGCCGATAGTGATGGCGCTGGCCGCCTGCACTGTGCCGTCGTCCGAGCCACCCGCTGGAACCGGTTCGCCGGCGACCAGCAATGCCAGCGCCACCGCCGGGCCCGGCCAGCCGCCGTCGTCCGCTCCGGGAAGCAGCGAAACTGCTCCGGGAAGCAGCGAACCGAGCGGCGTTGCCCCGGCAGCGGGCGACGACGAACCGGGCCGCTTTTCCTACCTCTGCACGAGCCTTGACGCATCGCCCGAAGTCCAATTGTCGAGCTTGGCGGAGGTTTGGGCTGCCACGAATTACACCCGCATGGATTCGTGTGGCGTCACGTTCGAGGGGGACGGGCAGTTTGAGCCCACGCCCCGGGAAGCTGAAGCCATTTCGACAGCTGCGCCGCAAGGCGTGGCAGCTGATGACGGGTTGGAAACCATGCTGGATATCCTTCGCCTCTGCACAAGGATCAGTGATGAAACCGGGCCAGGCGGATTTGCCGAAGCAAGTAGGGCGACGTTGCTGGCAGCGGCGGAATTCTGTCCGGACGCTCCACAGGGAAAGATCATTGCCGCTTGGGCAGAGGGCGCCAGGGTGGGAGATGGGACCCACGTGGCGGGCGAGAACCAAGAGCCGGGGCGATGGCAGTTGATTAAACCGGCCGTCGAGACGGGCGGTTGCGCATGGTCCATCACGAGCCAGGACGGCTCCGTTGTTGCCAACGGTGGCCTTGCGGAGGCGGGTAACGCAGTGGAACTGAAGCCGGGCCAGAAGTTTACTAGTGACAAATGCGGAATTTGGGGGAAGATGTACTAAGACGCAGCCGGAAACGGCTTGGGGCGAATAACCAATGCATGCGGAGCTGGGGAGCATCCGAATGAAGTGGGGATCCCTCGGTGAACATGCGCAGGCGCAGTGTTCTTCAACTCGGTGTGGCAGGTCTTGCCCTGGCCGGTTGTTCAGGAACCAAAGTAGATACTTCCCAACCAGCCGCACTCGATATGGCACCGGTTATCGCGAGCGACGACAAGGTCCCCATTGAGCGTCCGGAACCTCTGATCCGGTACCAGTTCACGTGTACAGCGGCAGATGGCAGTCTCATTGGCAAATTTTCGAGCCTCGAGGAAGTCTGGGCTTCCACCCGGTACATGCACGTCACTGACTGCCAAGTGGTCTACGTCGGAAACGGCCCGCACCTCCTGACTCCGGAAGAACGGGCAGCCGTCAACGCGGCTGTTGCGGCCGGGGCGGCGCCTGGACAGGACTCCGCTTTGTGCCTGCTCATTATCAGGGCCTGCACACGCACGGATCACAGGACACTTGCAGCTTCACTCGCCGCGTACGGCATACCCGTAGTCAAGGGCGCTTTGACGCTGGCTCCGTTGGCTCCGCAGGCTGCCCAGCTCACCAGGTGGCTGAAGACGGCAGTACCCCTGCAAAGCTGAATATGGGTGGGCCCCGGCAGGATTTACAAGGCCGGGACGCCACTTATAGAGGCCGATATCCATCCCTTCCAACCACACAAAATTGCGGGATCACATGGTCTAATGAAAGTGGTCTCACGTATTGGCTGTTCAGCGTATCCGGGAAACGGACTTTGTTGCAGAGAAAACAAAGATCACCCGTTGCGCACAATCAAGGAGTGATCTTTTATGGCGTTCAGAATTGGAACTGCAAGCGCTGACATAACGCCGTCGCTGAGCACCAATCCCTACATGGCCGGATATGGTTCGACTGACGGTGGACGCGAGGCCACCAGCAGCTCACCGTTTGAGCCGTTGTATGCACGGGCGATTCTTATCTGGGAAGACGCCCACCCCCACATCATTATCAGCCTGGACGTCCTGGCTTTGCCGCGGGCCATGCATCAAAGGATCCGTGACAGGATCATTGACCTTACCTCGTGGTCCAGCAGCGACATCCTGATCCAGGCAACCCATACGCATAATGGACCCGCATTGATTGATACCCTTCACCCCTTCATGGCGTATGGGCTCGCGGACCTGGGTTTGGTGCGTTCCTACAGTGCCGATCTTGAAGACACCATAGTCAACCTTGCCCAGGAAGCGCTGGATGCGGATGAAACGGCGGTGACTTTCGACTATAAAGTTTCGACCCAGAATTTTTCCGCCAACCGGGTTGGGTTGCCATACACCGAGACTGCCGTGCCGATTCTGGTGGCCAGGCGGGGCAATGGTACGCCGGCTGCAGTGATTTTCAGCTATGGATGCCACCCCATCAGTGCTGGGCTTCGGACACTTTTTGATGGTGATTTCGCCGCAGGTGCCTGCAATTATATTGAGAACCGGAACCCGAATTGTTTTGCAATGTTCGTTCAGGGGCCGGCCGGTGACCAGGACCCGGGTGGAGTCCGCAGTTGGCAACTACGGGATCAGCACGGGGACGCGTTGGGTGCCACGGTGCACTCAAACATGCAATCGGCCGGGCGTGCGCTGAGCGGCCCCATGGTCACGCGGTACCAGGAGGTCCAGTTGCCGCTGGATATAACCCCAACAGCAGGAAACCTGGCCGCAGTCCGCGCTTCCTATGTAGCCCGGCTCGCCAACCCCAACGGCCAACCCCAGTGGTACCAGCGCCATGCGCAGGTCATGATCGGGCGGATCGACAGCAACAGTATTGAAACGGCTGTGCCGTCACCCTTCCAGGTATGGAAATTCAACGGAAGCCCGCAATTAAAAATTGCCATGATTGGTGGGGAGCTCGTCAGCGGGTACGCAGCCTACTTCCGGAGCAGGAATGGCGGGAACAACGGAATTATTGTTGGAGGTTATGCAAATGAATCATGCTGCTATATCCCAAGCAATGAATTCTTTCCACCGTTCATGCCGCTGGGCAGCTATGAGGGTGGATGGGAGCCTGATTTCCCGGGAATTGCCGGTGGCTCAATGACGGTGTATGGACATTTGGCTCATTTCAAAGCGGGTACCAATGGTGTGGAGACGACGCTTGTCAATGCGATGAATGCCTTGCTTGCCTAAAGTGTGCGAAAGTTGGCGGGCCCGCCCGAGGAATCCTTGGGCAGGCCCGCCATCACTTTATGACCCCGGCCGCTACCTGGCAGCCGGTGCCAGAATTGTCAGGTTGCTCCAGCCCGTACCAATCTTGGTTGGTGTTCCCCACGACCTGTTGGCGCCCACGGGGTAGTATCGCAGGTCCCCGACGGTGGTCTTCCCGATGATGCCCAGCGAACCGGCACCTGCGAAACCACGGATCGCTGCAAAATCTGACATTACATTCCAGCCCGTGCCCACAACGCCGGCGGATTCCTGGATAAAGTTGCCGGACCCGTTGGATCGGTACAGCTTGAGATCGCCGGTGCCCGTTTTGACGAGGAGGTCGGCATTGGAATCCTTGTCGAAGTCCACCTGTGTGATCTCCAGGCCCGTCCAGCCGACGCCAATGGATACACCGGTGGAAACGGTTCTTCCGGTGGGATTGTTGAAGTAGTACAACCGGCCCGTGGCGTCATATCCCACAATTCCGGGATGTGCGTCAGCTTTCTTCCACGTGCCGACACTCAGCGTCCAGTCTTTCCAGTTGCTCCCCAGTGAGATCGCGGCTCCAAAGCCGCTGCCGTTCCTGCCGGGATAGACGTTCAAGCGGCCGTCGGACCACTGCGCCACGATGTCCAAGGCGCCGTCGCCGTTCCAGTCCGTGACGAAGCCCGCCTTCAACCCCGCCCAGCCAGTGCCAATGAGGTCTTCGGGCAACAATGCAGTGGTGCCGGTTCCCGGGTAGCGGTAGAGATTGGCATCGGGGCGGACTGCCACGATGTCCTCTTGGTCAATCCCAAGGGTGGACTCCACGTCCAGTGCTGCACCGCTGATGAGGCTTGCATCGTTCCACCCCACGCCGATAAGGCTGCGGTTACCCCACGATCCGGAACCGGCGGGGTAATAGTAGAGGTCTCCGTTCGAGGCCCGGGCGTGGAGTCCCTGCGAGTCCGCTCCATTGAAGTTGATTGCTGAGCTCACTGCCGTCATGCCACCCCAGCCCGAACCAATGACCCGACCCGGCTCGCTGATGAAGCTGCCCACACCGTTGGAGCGGAAAAGCCGCAGGGTGCCGTCCGTTGTGCGTGTGACAATGTCCTGGTTGCCGTCGCCGTCGAAGTCGATCTGGTTCAGTTGGTGTCCGCTGAACCCGGTTCCTATCAGGACACCGTTCCCGAGTCCGCCGCCGCTACTGTTCGAGTATCTGTACAGGTTCCCCCGATAGTCCTGGCCGATCACTCCGGGATAGGCATCCTTGACGTTCCACCAGCCTACGGTCAGGGACATTTCCTGCCAGCCGGAACCCACTTGGATGGGCGCGTAGAAAGAACCCCCGGGAGCTCCCCGGAAGACCTTCAGCGTCCCGTCGGACCACTGGGAGAGGATGTCCTGGACTCCGTCCTGGTTCCAGTCCACCACGTAGAGCGCCTTCGCGCCGGACCATCCCGAGCCGATGGCCACAGGGCCGGTGATTCTGCCGGCCCCATTCGCCGGGAAAGCGTCCAAACGTCCTGCCGCGCTGGTGGTCAGGATGTCTGCGGCTGACTTAATGGACGGATTGGAAGGATATGAAACCCCGCGGGCAAAGGTCCGCAGCTGGTCGTAGCTGCCGTTGAAGATGTTTGAATCGCCTTCGAAGGGGCCGGTGCTGCTGTACTGCCACATGGTGTAGTTGCCCCAACTGACCGGCATGGAGCCGGGTGAGTTGGTGGGATTGTTCCAATAGGAAGCAATCCAGAGTGGATAGCTGCCGAACGTCGTGTTGCCAACGCAGGTGTTCCACCAATCGGTGGTGCTGTAGATGACCGGGAAGCGGCCGGTCAGGGCCTTTACGGTGTTCCCAAAGTCAGCTGCCCATTGCCCCAACTGCGCCTTGGACATGTCATAGCAGGTGTTCCCGAAGTAGAACCCGTTGATGGTTCGCCCGGCATAGGGGTTGTATTCGATGTCCAGGACCGGCGGGAGGGTGTACCCGTCAGCCGTCCAGCCACCACCGTTCGCTACGAAGTACCGTGCTTGATCAGCACCTGATGACCAGTTGGGGATGGCGAAGTGATAGGCACCCCGCACCATGCCCACATTGCGGGATCCGTTGTACTGCTGTGTGTAGTTCTCGTTGAGGTAGTAATTGCCTTCGGATGCCTTGACGTACGCCCAACGGGATCCTTGGTTCCACTGGCTTTGCCAGTTCACGTTTCCTTGGTGGGCACTGACATCCTGTCCTGCAATGCCGATAGTGGGCCGCCAATGGCCCGGATCGGCGGCCAAGGGGACGGCGGCGTTGACTGTGCCTCCTACTGCCCGTGACCCCGACGCTCCCAAGGCGTCTTTGCCCTGCTTGGCTGCCAGCACCCGGGGAGACCGTTGGCCCATTTCTGCGCCGCCCGCCGGGATGGCTGCCAGCATAGCCGCCTTCATCGCTTCAGCGTTCGGGGCGTTGCCGGGCATGGCCATCGTTGAGGGCGGCTGCGCTTGGGAATCGTTCGTTGACCCGGCTGCCGGCAGCGGCACTGTTGCAGGTGAAGGCCCGACGGCGGGCAACGGCTGCTGCTGCCCAGGCACCTGGGTCTCCGCGGGAGTCGGGCTGCCGGGGGATGGTGCCGGGGCACCGGTACCTGCTGGTTCCGGCACTGGGGTTGCTGACTGGGTCTCCGGTGGAGGAGCTGGGCGTGGTCCGGTCGTTTCCGCCCAGGCGGGAGATCCAAGGCAACTGCCCGCTGCCAGGGCGATCGTCAGCGCCAGGCCGACCCGGGCCAGCGGAGTCCGGCGGGACGGGTCACTTGAACGTCTTTTCATCTTTATATCCGGCCCTGTACCGCGGCTCAGCGGCGCATGGGGTGGCTTGCGGCCAAGCTCCGGGGCGGGCGCTTGCGCATGAGACCAAAGGCCAGCTCCTAACGGGCTTTACCATAACATCCTGAAACTGGAGTGACTAGTGGGATTTGGGTTGCTGACGTGACTGCTGATCCACAGTTATCCACATGCCCGCTCCTCTGGGTTGAAGGGGTGTGGGGGCTCCCTTAGCGTGAATGAGGCGAGATGTTCCTCTCGTTTATCAAACTTCGTGGGCGGTGGGGGAAGAAGTGGATGCTGTAAGGATCGTCGAGGGAGAAGTCAGGGAGCTCATCCGGCGCAGAGGATTGGATCCCCTCGAGCAGGCTTCGGATGTCAGGCTTCTGGTGGAAGCGGCAGTGAACGACTACGACGAACGTGCGCTTTTGGGCCCCCTTCCTTCCCTCGGCCACCTTGAGACTGCCCGGCGGCACATCTTCGATGCGGTGGCAGGCTTCGGGCCATTGCAGCCACTCCTGGACGATGCCGCGATTGAAGAGGTCTGGATCAATGCACCGCACGAAATCTATGTTGCCCGCAACGGTGAATCGGAACTGACGGGCATCAGCCTTACCGAGCAGCAGGTCAGGGACCTTGTAGAACGAATGCTCAAGAGTTCGGGGCGCAGGCTGGATCTTTCATCGCCGTTCGTCGATGCCGCGCTTCCTGATGGTTCGCGGTTGCACGTCGCCATCCCGGACATCACCCGGAAGCACTGGGCCGTCAACATTCGGAAGTTCATTGCCCGGGCAAGCCGCCTGGAGCATTTGGTCGAGCTGGGAAGCCTTACGCCGCAGGCGGCCCGGTTCCTTGGAGCAGCTGTGGCCAGCGGTCTCAATATCCTCGTATCGGGTGCCACCCAGGCCGGGAAGACCACAATGTTGAACTGCCTTGCCGCACACATTGGTTCCCGTGAACGTGTCATTACGGTGGAAGAGATCTTCGAACTGCAACTCCCGCTGCGCGACGTCGTGGGACTTCAGTGCCGGCAACCCAACCTGGAAGGAGGAGGCGAAATTCCGCTGCGGCGGTTGGTCAAGGAAGCCTTGAGGATGCGCCCGGACAGGCTGGTCGTGGGGGAGGTTCGTGAAGCGGAGAGCCTCGACATGCTGATTGCGCTTAACTCCGGCTTGCCAGGCATGTGCACCGTCCATGCGAATTCCGCACACGACGCAGTGACCAAGATTTGCACGCTCCCGCTTCTGGCAGGAGCAAATATTTCCAGTGCTTTCGTAGTGCCCACAGTGGCATCCTGCATCGACCTCGTGGTGCACTGCAGCCGCCACTCCACGGGCAGGAGGCAGGTGACTGAGATCCTCTCCCTTGGACGGAGGGTCGAAAACGGAATCATCGAATCCTCGGGTGTGTTCGGCATGGTCGGCGCGCAACTGCTGCCACGGGCCAACTCCATGCCTGCCGCGGAGAAGTTCGCCCGGGCAGGATTCGACGTCGCCGCCCTATTGGAGCTGAACTGATGGCGCCCCTTCTTGGCATCCTCTGCGGCCTTGGGGTGTTCCTCATCTGGTGGTCCTCGTGGGTACAACCGCAGGTAGAAGTGAAGGAGACAGGCCCCGGGCGCCTTGAGCTGCTGCTCACCTCAGCCGGTATCGAGAAAGTCACGGGTGGAGGCCTTCTTCTCAC
Organism: Paenarthrobacter sp. OM7; assembly: GCF_029873575.1. Classification (NCBI taxonomy): domain Bacteria; kingdom Bacillati; phylum Actinomycetota; class Actinomycetes; order Micrococcales; family Micrococcaceae; genus Paenarthrobacter; species Paenarthrobacter sp. OM7. The sequence goes on along the minus strand of NZ_CP123579.1, from coordinate 2,935,577 downwards.
GTGCGCAGGCTTCGGTCTCTTCGCCTTGCTGGTGTTCTACGTCGTCACGGGATCGCCTCCGGTTGCAGCCTGCTTTTCCCTCTTTGCTTCGTGGGTTCCTTTCGCAGCGGTCCGTTGGCGGGCACGCAAACGTCGGGCCGCACTTCGACTCCTGTGGCCGGACATCGTGGACCACTTACGCTCAGCCATACGTGCCGGTCTCGCCCTGCCGGAAGCGCTGATCCAATTGGGGTACAAGGGACCGGAAGAACTTCGCTTGCTGTTCCTGGACTTTGGGGCGGACTACAGATCCGGCGGACAGTTTGAGGCTGCCCTGAACAGGCTGAAGGCACGGCTGGCCGATCCTGTGGCGGATCGTATTATCGAGGCACTCAGAATGACCCGCGAGGTTGGTGGTTCGGATCTCGGCCGGATGCTTGGCACTCTTTCCGAGTTCCTGAGAGACAGCGCGCGCACGCGAAGTGAGCTTGAAGCCCGACAGTCATGGACCATCAATGCAGCACGGCTTGCGGTAGCGGCGCCTTGGGTGGTCCTGGTTGTCATGGCCAGCCGGCCTGAAGCGATGCTGGCCTACAACTCGGCCACAGGAGCCATGGTCTTGCTCGGTGGGCTGCTGGTATCCGTTGTCAGCTACTCCGTGATGCTGCGGGTTGGGGCGTTGCCTGAGGATCAGCGGGTGCTTCGATGACCACTACCACCGCGTTCGCCGTGCTCTACGGGCTGCTTCTAGGGGCGGGTTGCTGGCTGATCCTGGTGCGGCTCCCCTTCATGCGCGGAAACACCTTTTCGGACCGTATAGAGGCCCAGTTGAGATCACGGAACCTGGAATCCCGGCTCCTGCGCACACCAACCTATAACCTCACACCGTTCGGCCCGCTGGAGAGGATAGTGCGTCCCATCATTGGTGACGCCATCACGTATATGTCCCGGTTCAATATCGGGTCTGCGGCGCTGGGAAAGAGGTTGGCGCGTGCTGGCTCTTCCAAATCCACCCTGGACTTCCGGGCCGAGCAGCTCCTGTGGGCCGGCGCAGGTTTCGTAGTAGCGGTACTTGTCGTCGTGATAAGCGCCGCCGCAGGGCAGTTCAGCCCGGCTTTCCTTGTTGTTTGTGTCGTCACTGGTGCAGCAGGGGGGTACATGCTCCGTGACTATGTTCTGGGACAACGGATCAAAAAGCGGGAATCGGCGATGCTGTCCGAATTTCCCAGTCTCGCGGAGTTGATGGCGCTCGCCGTTGCTGCAGGCGAGAGCGCCATGGGCGCCATGGACAGGGTAAGCCGCAGTTCCAGTGGGGAACTTTCTGCAGAGTTTGGTCTGGTCCTCGCTGATGCCAGGTCCGGCAAGTCACTTTCGGAGGCACTCCACGCGTTCTCCATGAGGTCGGAGCTGCCGCCTTTGGTCAGGTTTTTTGACGGGCTGGTGGTCGCGGTGGAACGGGGGACGCCCTTGGCCGATGTCCTCCGGGCGCAGGCCGCGGACGTCCGCGACGCCGCAAAACGCGAGCTCATGGAGTCCGCAGGCAGAAAAGAAATTGCCATGATGGTGCCGCTTGTTTTCGGGGTGCTCCCGCTGACAGTCGTCTTCGCTGCCTTCCCGGCCATGGCTGCGCTGGAAATCAGCCTGTAAGCCAGCCGTCAAGAACGCCCAGGTTTTGTCCGTCGAAGCAGTCCAGTCCATGGATGCAGCACGGTCCACCGAATCCACCGCATCACTTCACGCCATATCCGTCCGCCGATCCATTCATCCTGGGGAGAACAATGAACCGCATTACAAGAAGACTGTCCGCCGCCTCCTTCCTGAGCGTCGTCAGCAGCTCGTGGGTTATGGCGGTCGCGTTCAGGGGACTGTCCTGTGCCGAGGACCGGGATCGAGGGGATGTGCCTGGCTGGGTCATGATTACTCTGATGTCGGCTGTCCTGGTCGCTGGCCTTCTTGCCCTGGCTGCTCCTGCCTTGGAGGGCTTGTTCGATCAGGCGATTGAGAAAGTGGGCCAGTAGGAGTGCGGCCGGACACCGCCGTTGTTCCAGGGCTTCGGATCAAGCAACGGCGGAACGCCTCCGACGAGTGCGGGTCCGCCGTTGTCGACTTTGTCTTGGTCGGCGCGCTGTTGACGCTGTTCTTCATGGCGATCATCCAGCTCACCTTGGTGTTGCACGTCCGCAACACCCTGATTGATGCCGCGGCCTCCGGTGCGCGTTATGGGGCCTTGGCGGATCGCACACCGGCAGATGCACGGGCACGGACCGCGGAGTTGATTCGCTCCGCCTTGAACAGTGACTTCTCCGGGGACATCCTTTGCAGCGACGTCATGGTGGACGGAGCCCGCACCTTGGAGGTGACGGTGACGGCGCCCTTGCCGGTTGTCGGGCTGGTTGGTCCCCGTGGCTTGCTGGAGGTGAAGGGTCATGCAGCACACTGAGCCACGCCTGAACCTGCTCAAAGCCTTCAGGCAAAGGATGCACCAGGCACTATGCCTCTCTGCCGGGCCGGCCGGGGTGCCCGCTGACGGTTCCTTTGGGGTGCCCGCCGGGGATCGAGCCGGGGTGCCCGCCAGGAGGTTCGGGCCAGGCGCGGGGGCGCTTGGGGGCGAACAGGGAAGTGCCGTAGTGGAATTTACGTTCCTGGCTGTACTGCTCATGGTTCCCGTGGTCTATTTCGTGGTGACGGTGGGACAGATCCAAGGGGGGTCTTTTGCGGTGGTCGGGGCCGCCGACCAAGCCGCGAAGGTGTTTGTGGCGCGGGATGAGCTTGCCGATGCCGGGGCGGCGGCGGAACGGGCAGTCTTCCTTGCCCTGGGGGACTACGGGCATACCCCGGACAACGCCAGGGTTGAGGTGTCGTGTGACAGAGCGGACTGTCTGTCGGCTGGAGCAAAGGTGACGGTGACGGTCACCCTCGATGTTCCCTTGCCCCTGATGCCCTTTGGAGACACAGTGGGCTTGAGTGCCGCCAGGTTGAGTGCATCGGCCACTCAAGCAGTGGGGCGCTTCCTGTGACGACGCTGCTCAACGGAAAAACCCGCGAAGACGGCCAGATCGCCGTTCTCATTATCGGCTTCGTTGTGCTTGCGCTCCTTCTGGCGACAGTGGTCATGGCCGTCTCGGCGGTCTATTTGGAGCACAAGAAACTGTTGTCGCTGGCGGACGGAGCAGCGCTTGCCGCTGCCGACTCCTTCATGGTGGGGGATATAGGGGCCGGGAGCCGCCCTGAACCGTCGTTGGTGGATGAGCGCGTGCGGTCCGGGGCAGCCTCCTACCTCTCCGGCACTGGCGCCTCTTCCCATCATGACCGCCTTGCCTTGGCGGCCGGCACTGGCAGCGAGCCCGGCGGCACAGCCGTAGTGGTCCTTACCGCTGTGGCCCATCCTCCGGTCATCAGCTTCCTCCTGCCGGACGGGATCCTGGTTGAGGCCCGATCGGTCGCCCGCTCATCTTTAACGCAGTAACGGTCCGGGTCATGGTCCGGCAGGAAAGAACGGAGCCGTCGGGGGAGCGTGACGGATAGCGTACGCTGGGAGGACCATGGCTGAGATAGATTTTCCCGCAGAAATCCGCGCACTTCGCGCAACTTACAGCTCCATCGAGAACGTTACCGATGTTGATGCACTAAAGGCTGAGATCGCTGAACTGAGCGAGCAAGCCGGAGCCCCGGACCTTTGGGATGACCCGGCTTCTGCCCAGGTGATAACTTCGCGGTTGTCACACCGGCAGTCCGAAGTTGAGCGTCTTTCCAAGCTGGACTCCCGGATCGACGACCTTGAAGTCCTGGTGGAACTCGGCCAGGACGAGGGCGACGAAGACTCCATGGCGGAAGCTGCCAAGGAGTTGGCGTCCATTCGCAAGGCTCTGGCGGAACTCGAAATCACCACGCTGTTGGCAGGCGAGTACGACGAACGCGAAGCGGTGGTTACCATCCGTGCGGGTGCCGGTGGAGTTGACGCGGCAGATTTCGCCGAGATGCTGATGCGGATGTACCTGCGCTGGGCAGAACGCCACGGGTACCCCACCACCGTGATGGATACGTCCTATGCCGAGGAGGCGGGACTGAAATCCGCCACGTTCGAGGTCAAGGCGCCGTACGCGTTCGGCACGTTGAGCGTCGAAGCAGGAACACACCGGTTGGTCCGCATCAGCCCCTTCGACAACCAAGGCCGCCGACAGACGTCCTTTGCGGCAGTGGAAGTTATTCCGTTGATCGAACAGACGGACTCCATCGAAATTCCGGATAACGAAATTCGTGTTGACGTCTTCCGTTCCTCGGGGCCCGGAGGCCAGTCGGTCAACACCACCGACTCGGCAGTGCGGCTGACTCACATCCCCACGGGCATTGTGGTCTCGATGCAGAACGAAAAGTCACAGCTTCAGAACCGTGCCGCTGCCATGCGCGTGCTTCAGTCCCGATTGCTGCTGGTCAAGAAGGAACAGGAGGACGCAGAAAAGAAGGCCTTGGCCGGAGACGTCAAGGCGTCCTGGGGTGACCAGATGCGCTCCTACGTCCTCAACCCGTACCAGATGGTCAAAGATCTGCGAACGGAACATGAAGTAGGCAACACCTCAGCAGTCCTGGACGGCGACATCGATGACTTCATTGACGCCGGCATCCGTTGGCGTACAGGCAACCGCAACGCGGCAGCCGGCTAGGACGGAGAAGGGCGGAGTCCGGTTCGCGCCAACGCTCTGGATTCCGCGACACACCCTCCAAAGCCCGGTAAATCCGGGCTGCCCGTGCGTATAGTCGAGTGGCCGGTGCTCTCACTTCCCCCATCGAAAGCCCGCGCTCCGGCTGTTGGACTGGGCGACTATGTCATGTCCGGCGGGGTTCTAAAGGGCCATGATCAGATTTGAGAATGTCACCAAGGTCTACGAGCAGAATGCCCGACCGGCGCTCGACTCTGTCAGCCTTGAGATCAACCGCGGCGAATTCACCTTCCTCGTAGGTGCTTCGGGCTCAGGCAAGTCCACTTTTCTTCGCTTGATCCTGAAGGAAGACAAAGCCTCGTCCGGGTCTGTGTATGTTGCCGGGCAGAACGTTGCCAACATTTCGAGCTGGCGTGTACCCAAGCTTCGTCGCGGCATCGGCGTGGTGTTCCAGGACTTCCGCCTGCTCCCGCAGAAGAATGTCTTCGCCAACGTTGCCTTCGCGATGCAGGTGATTGGCAAGAGCCGTTCAATAATCCGCGAAACCGTTCCTGAGGTCCTGAAGACTGTAGGCCTGGAGGGCAAGGAGCGGCGCATGCCCCACGAACTTTCAGGCGGCGAGCAGCAACGTGTGGCCATCGCCCGCGCCGTCGTAAACCGTCCCGGCATCCTGCTGGCTGACGAACCGACCGGCAACCTGGACCCCATCACCTCGATGGGAATCATGGGAGTCCTGGACAAGATCAACCAGAACGGCACCACAGTAGTCATGGCAACCCACGACGACGACATCGTCAATGAAATGCGCCGCCGGGTGGTGGAGCTCAAGAACGGCAAGGTTATTCGAGACGAAGCCAAGGCGCTCTACACCTCGATGATTCCGGTGGTTGGCGAATCGCGCCGCCTGCGGGATGCCAGCGGCGAGGAACTCAACCGTGCACAGGGGGCGCAGCTGTGAGGCTCCTGTTCATCCTGGGGGAAATCGGCAGTGGCTTGCGCCGGAACCTTTCCATGGTCATTTCAGTGGTCCTGGTAACGTTCGTTTCCCTGACATTCGTCGGTGCGGCCGGCATGCTGCAGATGCAGATCAACCAGATGAAGGGCTACTGGTACGACAAAGTCCAGGTGGCGGTCTTCCTTTGCAACGACGGTTCGACGGCGGTGGGCTGCGCTTCGGGTCCGGCCACCCAGGAGCAGCAGGAAAACCTGCAGGCCATGCTTGAGTCGCCGGCGGTCAAGCAATACATCAACGATTTCCAGTTCGAATCCCAGGCTGAGGCTTACACGCACTTTAAGGAACAGTTCTCCAATTCACCGATTGTGGATTCGGTGTCCGAGGACCAGCTGCCGGCTTCCTTCCGGATCAACATGAAGAACCCGGAAAAGTACCAGATCATCAGCGAGACGTTCTCCTCCCAGCCGGGAGTCGAGACGGTCAGCGACCAGCGGCAGGTTTTGGAGCGCATCTTCTCCTGGATGAACGGTGCGTCGGTTGCTGCGATGGGCGTAGCCGTGGTCATGATCTTCTGCGCAGTGCTTCTCATTACCACCACCATCCGGCTTTCTGCCTTCAGCCGACGCCGGGAAACCGGGATCATGCGGCTCGTTGGAGCATCCAAAACAGTCATCCAACTCCCGTTCATCCTGGAGGGTGTTATCGCTGCCGTTGTGGGGGCCGTCCTAGCCTCGGTCACGCTCTGGTTGATGGCGCACTTCTGGCTTAATGGTGAGCTGTCGACACAGTTCCTCAACACCCCCTTTATTTCCTCCACCCAGGTGCTGGTGATCGCGCCCGTGCTGATTGCCTTGGGTGCGGGTTTGGCTGGGATATCCTCGCTTTTGACCCTCCGCAAGTATTTGAAGGTCTAGCGATGACCGCCCAAGCCCGATCACCCTTCATGCTGACAACCGAAAAGGACTCCTGATGACCGCGTTGGACCCGATCTCCCTGCGCCGGCGCTTTGCGTCGGGCAATGCTCGGATCATGGGTGCCGTGCTTGCTGTGGGTCTGGCTGTCAGCCTCCTGTCGGGCGCGCCCGCTGCCCAGGCCGACAACCTTGAAGACCAGCAGGCCGCACTTGAAGCTGAAGCCGCCAGGGTTCAGGCATCCCTGGAGTTTGTCGATGCCAACATCGCCAAGGCTGCCGGCGACCTGGTGATCTACCAGGGCCGCCTTCCCGGAGCCCAGCAGGCGCTGCTTGAGGCGCAGGGCCGGGTGGCGAGTGCGGTCAAGGAAGTTGAAGCTCTGGCGGCCAGGGTTGAACTTGCCCAGCAAAACAAGGCCAAGATCACCGAGCAGTTGGAAAGTGATAAACAGAAGATCACTGATACCAAGAAACTGATCGGTCAGATCGCCTCCCAGGCTTACAAGTCCGGTGGTGTTCCCACCAACATCGCCCTTCTGTTCGGGTCCAGTGAGTCCGGCAACCTGACCGAGTCCATGGACTTGGCTGACCAGGCCATGCGCAGCCAGAACGCCGCCATGACCAAGCTGACCCAGCAGAACGCCACGAACGTGAATTCCCAGGCACGGCTGGTAGCCGTCGAAGAAGAGATCCAAGATCTCAAAGCAAAAGCAGACGCTGCGCTTGACCGGGAGAAATCGGCAAGGGACGAGGCTGCGAACAAGAAAGCCGAAGTCGACAAGCTCATTGAAGACACCACGCGCCTGAATGGGCAGCTTCAGGCTGCCAAACCGGGTATCGAAGCCAATCTGGCCCGCGTCAAGGCTGAGCAGAACACCGTGGCCGCTGAAATCGTAGAGCGCGACCGGAAACTCAGGGAAGCCTGGGAAGCGGAGCAGCGCCGTCTTGCTGAAGAGGCTGCCGCAGCGGCCGCAGCCGCAGCAGCGGCCCAAGGCCGTCCGGCCCCACCAGAGCAGCCGTACGTTCCACCGGCAGCAGGATCGCCGTCCGCCTTCGGACTGCGTCACCCCTTTGCCAGTTATGTTCCCATCACCTCCGGATTCGGCTGGCGCGCAACGCCCCCGGGTACCATCGACTTCTACGGTACGGGTGGCTACATGCACACCGGCATCGACTTTGGCGCGGCATGTGGCACTCCGGTCTACGCGGCGGCTGCAGGCGAGGTCTTCAACTCAGGATGGAACTCAGCCGACGGCGGTGGATGGCGTGTGAAGCTGTCCCATGGCGTAGTCCAGGGCAATTCGCTGACCACCATCTACTACCACAACAGCAGCATTGTGGTGTCGAACGGCCAACGCGTTTCTGCCGGCCAACTGATCGCCTACTCGGGAAGCACCGGTAACTCGACCGGTTGCCATGCGCACTTCGAAACGTGGTTGAACGGTTCCGCTGTGGATCCCATGAACCTCCTCTAGTGTGTGGGGCAGTGCTCGGGAGGCCCCCGGCACTGGCGTACACTAGTTGAAATCCGCATCTATCAAGGAGTTCTACCGTGCCCAAGGAAAGTGGCCGTAAGGTAGTGGCCACCAATCGGAAGGCCCGGCATAACTACCATGTCCTGGACACCTATGAGGCCGGCATCGCCCTCATGGGAACAGAAGTGAAGTCCCTTCGTGAAGGCCATGCCTCCATGGTGGACGGCTTCTGCACCTTCTACAACGACGAGTTGTGGATGGAAGGTATCCATATCCCTGAGTATCACCAAGGGAGCTGGACCAACCACGCCGCGCGCCGGCGTCGTAAGCTCTTGCTTCATCGCGATGAACTGGACAAAATCTCGCAGAAGATCCGCGAGTCCGGCTTCACCGTGGTGCCGCTCCAGTTGTACTTCCTGGATGGCCGCGCCAAGGTGGAAATCGCCATAGCCCGAGGCAAGAAGGATTACGACAAGCGCCAAACGCTGCGTGAGCAGCAGGACAAGCGCGAATCGCTGCGTGAGTTGCGGGAGCGCAACCGCCGGTAGCGCCACGCCCACCGCGCCCGTGGAATGTTCCACCGGATGCATGCGTTATGATGAGTAGTCCGAAGGGAATTCGACAAGGTCGATGTTCCAGTCGGGTTTGGTAACAAAATACGGGGATGATCGGTTTCGACGATGTTAGTCGCGACAGGTGAAGCGGGCCGAGGATGCAGAATTATCTCGTAAACGCTGTCTGCAAACCAATAAGTGCCGAATCTAAGCGCACTGACTTCGCTCTCGCTGCCTAAGCAGTAAGACAGTCCGTCAGCCCGGGGTTGCTATCGCCCCGGTTCCTGGCGTCATTTAGATAGCCACTGCTGTTTGCCTTCGTCATTGAGGTAAACGGGACTTTTAGATGACTGGGCCCGGATCAGCCACCTGTTCGCAGGATGGCTGGGGCCGAGAAAATCCGACGCGAACTGCGCCCGGAGAAGCCCTGACAAAACGACATCGGACGGGGGTTCAATTCCCCCCATCTCCACCCACGGAAAGCCCTCGGATCATCGTGATCCGGGGGTTTTTCCATGCCCGAACGCACCAAGGCAGGACACTTCCACGTTCACCCACGGCGTACTGTCCGCAGGACTATCAGCCAAGGGCCGGCGGTTGAACTGGATAAGCGCCGAACCACGGCGGAGCGGTGGCAGGAGGCATGTGATGAGCACTGAACCGGACTTCGAACTGCAAGACCCTGACGACGACGAGCAGGCAATGGATGCGTACTCGAAGATCGTGGTCCGGGTTGCGGAATCTGTGACACCCCACGTCGCCGCCATCGAGATGACCAGCACCGGCCGGAGGGGCCAGATCCGCAAGGGCAGTGGCTCGGCCGTGGTCTTCACCGGCGATGGATACATGCTGACGAACGCCCATGTAGTGGCTGGTATCCGGTCCGGCCGGGCTGTGTTCGCCGACGGGAGACACACGGACGTGGAGTTGGTGGGCGCGGATCCTTTATCCGATCTCGCCGTGGTCCGTGGCGTGAAGTCCACGCCGCCTCCGGCAGTGCTGGGCAATGCCGAAATCCTGAAGGTGGGCCAGTTGGTGATCGCCGTGGGAAACCCGCTGGGTCTGGCCGGCTCGGTGACTGCGGGCGTCGTCAGTGGGTTGGGCAGGTCCATTCCCGTCAGGGCGGGCGAACACCAGCGGGTCATCGAGGATGTGATCCAAACCGACGCTGCCCTGAATCCGGGGAATTCCGGCGGAGCCTTGGCCGATACCCGCGGCCGCATCGTGGGCATCAACACCGCAGTAGCAGGATTGGGCCTGGGTTTGGCCGTGCCCATCAACACCACCACTCAGCGCATTATCGCGTCCCTGCTGAGGGATGGCCGGGTGCACCGTGCGTATTTGGGCTTGGTGAGCACGCCAATTCCCCTGGATGCCAGTGCCGTTGTACGGACGGGGCAGAAGGAAGGCTTGCGGGTGGTAGAGGTGATTCCACAGTCTCCAGCGGAGCTGTCCGGACTTCAACCCGGGGACATCGTGCTCCGCGCCCAGGGACGGGCTGTGTCCAGTGCCGAGAGCCTGCAGAAGTTGTTGTTCGAAGAGGCCATTGGCCAACCCTTCCCCCTGACCGTGCTGCGGGAGGGGAAACCAGTGCAGATTCTTGCGGTGCCCTCCGAGATGGTCCAGCCGTGAACGGAGGCTAGGCCTTGCTCTCCGGAACATCGACGACGCCCACGAAGCGGCTGCCGACCCCCTCGTATTCGCTGCGTACTTCCCCGAGGAAGAGCTTGGGAAGGTCACTGCTCCGGTGGGTACCGCAATAGACGAAGGAAAAGTCCGGCCACCACTTTTTGGGCCTAATGGCCTCGGAATAGCCGCACACGGCACAGGTCAGATGGACCCAGACGGGGCGTTTGCCGGTACGGTTGGCGCGCGACTGCACCAACCAAGCGGGGGGATTGTCTTGCATGTCGCGGAGTTCGGCTTCGGAAAGCCTGGACGGAATACCGTGGCGCTGTGCCATTTCCATCGAAATATCAAGGGCCAATGCGGCATCACGTCTGCTGATCACCACTCAACGATACGGGACTTCACGGGCGTAGGCTGTGCTCATGACTGACGCTGCCGCGCTTCTGCCGAGTACTCCGCTACAGAAACGCGTGCTGGTGGTGGCGATCGTGGCGTCGTTCATCGCCATCCTCGATGGTTTTGTGGTCAATCTCGCACTGCCTGCCATCGGCAGGGAGCTCGGTGGCGGCCTGGTCATCCAACAATGGGTAGTAGACGCGTACCTGCTGACCTTGGGTGCGTTGATCCTGGTGGCCGGCTCGTTGTCCGACCATTTCGGCAGGGCGCGAATCCTCGAATGGGGCCTGGCGGGTTTCGCGGTGACCTCGGTCTTGTGTGGGCTGGCGTGGTCCGGCGAAGTCCTGGTGGTGTCGCGGGCACTGCAGGGTATTGCAGGGGCCCTCCTGGTCCCCAGTTCGCTGGCCATGATTATTACCTCGTTCACCGGTCCGGCCCAATCCAAAGCAATCGGCCAGTGGTCCGGCTGGACCAGCGCTGCGGCCATCGTGGGTCCGGTGATTGGCGGCATGGCGGTGGACCTGCTTTCCTGGCGGGTCATCTTCTTCATCAATGTCATACCCGCCGTTGCCATTTGGCCCATGCTCGCAGGTCTCCGGGCATCCGACGCCGCGAGGGACAAGAGCAAACATATTGACTACCTCGGAGCCGTCCTGGCCATGGTGGGCCTCGGTGGCCCGGTGTTTGCGTTCATCGAACAGAGCCGCATGGGCTGGGGGAGCGTGCAGGTGTGGTTGCCTCTGGTGGCCGGCATCGCAGCCATGGTGCTTTTCCTGCTCCATGAGGCAAGGACTGCCGAGCCCATGCTGCCACTCAGGCTCTTCGCGATCCGCAACTTTGGGTGGGGCAACCTGGCAACGCTGGCCATTTACGGTGGAATTTCCCTGGGGTTCTTTGTTTTGGGCATCTATCTTCAGCAAGTTGGGGGGATGGCTGCCACTATGGCGGGCATCGCCCTGCTGCCTGGCACCGTCATCCTCATGCTGTGTGCCTCGTATTTTGGTGGCTTGGCAGGGAAGTACGGGCCCCGATGGTTCATGACCGTGGGTCCGCTGCTGTGTGGTGTGGGCTTCCTGATGTCGTTGTCGGTCCAGGAGCCGTTGAATTATTGGACACAGGTACTGCCGGGCCAGATTGTTTTCGGAGTGGGATTGGCTACCTTGGTGGCGCCCCTGACAGCCGCCATTCTTGGTGCTGTCCCGCCCGAGGAGGCGGGAATTGGTTCGGCGGTCAACAACGCCGTTGCCCGCATTGCCGGCTTGATCACCATTGCCTTCGCGGGACTGATCGTGGGGCCGATCTTCAGCCGCGATGGTTTGTACAACGCCCTGTTGGTCACAGCGGCACTGTTCCTGACCGGGGCAGTAGCTTCCGCCGTCGGGATAAGAAATCCGCCCAAGGGGGCGGCGATTGCCGCTGACAGCCAACCTGATGCAACGTCCGACGACGGCGGGGCGGCCGGGCATCCCGGCTGAGCTCCCGCCGGGGTTGGGTCAGCGGGCGGGAAGGACGCAGCCCTCGTGGGCTTCAGCGCTCTGGACCCAGAGTGCGGACGTGACTTCGTCGGCGAGATCGAACTCGCGGCCTGAGGTGCCGCTCCCAATCCGCACCACCAGTGCTCCGCCGAAAGGTTTGCGGCCGACCACTTCAACCGGGGCGTCGAGGGTGATCTCTTCCGCAGCCAGGTATCTGAGGAGATCCGGGTTTTCGTCGCTGATCCTGGTGATACGCCCGGAGTGGCCTTGGTCCAGTTCAATCATGCGGTAGGCGTGCGGCAGTTCAACGGAGCCATCCGCCGAAGGGATCGGATCACCGTGCGGGTCCCTGACGGGGTGGCCAAGTTTGTCGGACATGCGCTCGATGAAGGTATCCGACACTGCATGCTCCAGCATCTCAGCTTCATCGTGGACCTCATCCCAGCTGTACCCGAGTTCTTCCACCAGATAGGTCTCAATGAGGCGATGCCGGCGCACCATGGCCAATGCCAGGCGCATGCCCGCCGGTGTCAGGCGAATGGCGCTGTAGGGCTGGTGGTCCACCAGTCCCTGGTCCTTGAGCTTGCGGACCATTTCAGACACGGAGGAATTAGCCACACCCAGGCGCTGGGCAAGCTGGGAGGACGTTATCGGCTTGTCTTGCCACTCTGTGTACGAGTAGATGACCTTGACGTAGTCCTCAATCGAGGAGGAGGGCGTACTGGTCTTCACACCTCAAGCCTACCGTGGCCGCGCAGCGCGTATCTTGAACGCCCGCCAAGTCTGCGTCACGTACGGCAGTGGAACGCTGTCTCCCGGTGCGTGCCCCAGATGCTCGTAGAGGTACCACTCCAGGTTGCCCATGACTTTCGCCCTGGTGGCGTCGTTGGCGCGGAGATAATAGCTCCGCGACTTGGTCAGCTCCATGATGTCTTCGGGCGTCAAGGCATCCGACCAGCGGGTGAAGTGGCTTTCCACGCCGGAAAATTCCGGGCCGATCAGTGGACGGAAACCTGGCTTGTGGACGTCTCCGGCATGCATGATGCGCGAGAGCCGATGAACCCAGGGCACGTCGGTATCCAGCTGGTTCCAGACCAGTCCCAAGGTCCCGTGCGGCCGGAGGATACGGGCTATCTCGGTGCTCGCGGCCAGTGGGTCGCACCAATGCCAGGCCTGGGCAACACTGACGACGTCGAATGCTGAGTCCGTCAGTCCTGTTGCTTCAGCTGTTCCCTCCAGCGCGGTGACGTGCGGCTGGGACTTGCGCAGCTGCTCCAGCATGTCGGTGGAAGGGTCGACGGCGGCAACGTCCAGTCCGCGCTCCACGAGGAGGGCCGTGAACTTGCCAGTACCCGCTCCGAGATCCGCAGCAGTCGTGGCCCCCTGGGGAACAAGCCATTCGACGGACTCCCGGGGATAACCGGGCCGCACTCGATCGTAGTGCTCGCCACCGTCCTGGAAGCTCTGGCCGAACTCGTTCCGACGGTCAGCGTGGAGCTTGGGACCACGCGGTCCGGCGGGTCCGGGAACGCCGGGCCGTCCGCTGGAGGCGGCCGGAGACGGCAATGCCACCAAAAACTCCTTCACAGGGTCGCCAAAAGATACCCTACGAATTTACCGCAGCCGCGGTAAAGCGCGTTTAGTCAACAGTGCAAGGAGCAGCGCCTGCAGTGCCGGGCGTGTTGGGCGCCCATTCCGGGTAGGTCCGGTGGTCGTTGGCAGGTACCCAGCGGCCCTCGTCCACCACGTAGTCCCAGCCCAACCCGTTGCGCTTAAGCCCTTCGATTCCTGCGAGCAGCCTCGTGGCGTCCTCCAACCGGGAGCCGACGCCAAAGCTGGCACGCAAGGAGCCTGAGGGAAGCCCGAGTCGCTTGAGCAGTGGGTGGGCGCAGAAGCGTCCATCCCGGAGGCCAACTCCGTGCTCGGCGGCCAGATACGCCGCCACCAGTCCGGCGTCGAATCCTTCCACGGAGAAGTTGACCACACCGATGGTGTCATCGGAGTCAGTGAAGATCTGGTGCACGGTCACGCCGTCGATGGCCTCCAAGCCATCCACCAGGTATCTGCGGATGGCGGCTTCATGGGCGTGCCACGCCTCCTGGTCCAGCCCGGCGAGGACCTGGGTGGCCCGGGCGAGGGTTGCGGCACCCAGGACATTGGGGGAGCCGCCTTCGTGGCGGGCAGGGCCCGTTGCCCAGCTCACCGAGTCGAGGCGGGCTTCACGGACGGCGCCGCCACCAGCCAGGTGGGGGATCCCGGCGTCGAGCCAGTCCGGGCGGCCCACTACGACGCCTGCGCCGAAGGGGGCATACAGCTTGTGACCGGAGAACACCACGTAGTCAACGTCGTCCTCGGTGATGTTGATCCGGCGGTGGGGTGCCAATTGGGCGGCATCCACAACAATCCTGGCACCGTATTCGTGCGCCAGTGCAGCGAGTTCTGCGATCGGCAGGATTTCACCTGTCACGTTGGAGGCGCCAGTGACGGCGAGCAGGCTGACCCCGCCTTGGGCCAATTCATCGCGGAGCTTGTCCACCGTGGCGGTCAACGTGGAGGCCGCTACGACGCTGCGGTGCGGGACACCCTGCCAAGGAAGAAGGTTGGCATGGTGTTCGATGTCCAGATAAAGGACTTCCCCGGAGAAACGGCCGTCAATCTGCGGAAGGCAGCCTGCCAGGAGATTCAGGGAGTCTGTGGTGTTTCGCGTGAAAATCACGGAATCGTCGGGACGCCCGCCGACGAACTCACGGACAATACTGCGCGAATTCTCATAGACCGAGGTGCTGATCTGGGACGCAAAGCCCGCGCCGCGGTGAACGCTGGCGTAGTAAGGAAGGACCTCGTTGAGGTAGGCCGAGACGATGGTCAGGGCCGGAGCCGATGCGCCGTAGTCCAGATTGGCATAGCGGACGTGGCCGCCCTGGATCAGCGGTGCCTGCAGCTCAGCGCCAGTGACGGCGGCGAGTGGCCGTGCAGCGGGAGCTGCCTGAGACGGGGTTTCACCGGCGAAAGACGGAATGATGTTTGAGTCGAACGTAACTGTGCTCATGGGACCTCACTCAAGAGGGATCCCCGGAGGGGGATCCGCGCTTGCCGCATCCGTTCCGGACCGGCCGGGTCGTCACCCGGGGCACCCCGCCGCGAATGGAGGGTTGCCGGCCAGCAAACCGGGGTTTAGCGCTGGCACTCGTGACCTGTAAAAAAGGTTAGGGCACCTCCAGTGGCCCCTCCAAAGTCACTTCGCTTTGTTAAGCACTTTGTTACGCCGGGTTGTAAATCGCCGATCTGGCGAAGAAAAAACGGCGGACGCCTCCAAAAGGAGGCGTCCGCCGTCGAATATTCGGTGAAAAGCAGCGTGCGTGCCCTGAAACGAACCTGCCTAGAGCAGGTCGTCCAGGCCCGGGTTGAGCCGCTTGAGGACTTCCGAGTGAAGGATGGAGTTGGTGGCCAGCGCGTTGCCGCCGAACGGACCGTCGTCGCCTTCCAGGGAGGTGAAACGGCCACCGGCCTCCGTAACGATCGGGACGAGGGCTGCCATGTCGTACAGGTTCAGCTCAGGCTCGCACGCGATGTCCACTGCACCCTCGGCCACCAGGCAGTATGACCAAAAATCGCCGTAGGCCCGGGTTCGCCATACATCCTCTGTGAGCCCCAGAAACTCATCCAGGTTTCCGCGGTCCTTCCACCCGGACAGGCTTGAGTAGGACAAGGAGGCATCGGAGAGGCGGGAAACGTTGGAGACCTTCAAACGGGTGGCCGCGGCAAGGGACCGGCCCATGTAGGCACCCATGTCCTTGGCAGCCCACCAGCGTTTTCCCAAGGCGGGTGCACTGACGACGCCAACCACGGGTTCACCCTCATCAACCAATGCGATCAATGTTGCCCACACCGGTACGCCCCGGACAAAATTCTTGGTCCCGTCGATGGGATCAATGATCCAACGCCGTGAACCGTGTCCGCTGCTGCCAAACTCCTCGCCAAGGACAGCATCCCGGGGGCGGGACCGGGAGAGCTGACCCCGGATGGCTTCCTCCGCTGCTTTGTCGGCGTCAGTGACAGGTGTGAGGTCTGGCTTGGTTTCGATCTTCAGGTCCAGGGCCTTGAAGCGGTCCATGGTCTGGGCATCGACTGAGTCAGCGAGGACGTGGGCAAGGCGCAGGTCATCGTTGTAGGTGGAAACGGGATGGGTCATGCCACCAAACTATCCTGAAACGCTCGCTGCAGCGGGGACGTGAAGCCGCAACGATTAGTTGACGGTGCCCAGTTCCTTGGTCTCTTTTGCTTCCATCCGGGGGTCGGCACCGAGCAACCGGCGCAACGAGGCCAACCGCGCTGCTCCTGAAGGTCCTGCATGGCCGTTGTTAACCCACGGATCCAGTCCGCAGTTGATGGCCGTGGCATCGTGCTTGCATCCCCGCTCACAGGCTTCAGTTCCGGGTTCAAGATCCGGGAAGGAATGCAGAATCCGGTCAGGGTCCACATGGGCCAGGCCAAAGGACCGGATGCCCGGGGTATCGATGATCCAACTGCCGGCCGGGGCGTCGGCGAGTTTCAGGGCCAAAGCGGAGGAGGACGTATGACGGCCCCGGCCTGTCACGGCGTTAACGCCGCCGGTGGCCCTCTCCGCCCCTGTCAGCGCATTGACCATGGTGGACTTGCCCACGCCCGAGTGGCCGAGCATCACGGTGACCTTGCCGCCGAGGTGGGAGCGCAACTGGGCTACGGCGTCGCGGTCCAACCGTGCGGACAGGCCGTCATCGGAGCGGGCGTCGATGCCGCCTGCTTCGGAGTCCGCCGTGCGGCTGATGATGACGGGGAAGTCCAGGCTGAGGTAGTTGGCAAGCAATTCTGCCGGATCCTTGACGTCCGCCTTGGTGATGAGCAGCAACGGCTCAATGCCGGCGTCGTAGGCTGCCACCAAGGCGCGGTCGATGAATCCGGTGCGCGGTTCAGGGTTGGCGGCTGCAACAACAATGACCAACTGGTGGGCGTTGGCCACCACGACGCGTTCGATGGGGTCGGTGTCGTCCGCGCTGCGTCGCAGGAGGGTTCGTCGTTCTTCCACCCGGACCAGCCGCGCCAGCGTGTCCGGCGAACCGGAGACGTCCCCCACTAAAGCGACGAAGTCCCCGGGTACTACCGGGTTACGCCGCAGTTCGCGGGCGCGCGCAGCGACGACGACGCGTGCGTTCGCGGAATCCTCGTCCACAATCGCCCTGTACCGCCCGCGGTCAACGGTGATGATCCGCCCGATGACGGCGTCGTCATGGCTGGGCCTGTCCTTGGTCCGTGGCCTGGACCCTTTTTTGTTGGGTCGGATCCGGACGTCGGATTCGTCCCAGGAGCGTGCATCGCGGCCCATGGTCAGTTTTGTGCCCCATCCGTGCTGGAGATGGTCCCCACCATTCGGGTCCACATTTCCGGGAACTCCGGCATGGTCTTGGACGTGGTGGCGATGTCTTCCACTTGGACGCCTTCCACGGCGAGGCCCAGGATGGCGCCGGCAGTGGCCATGCGGTGGTCGGCATAGCTGTGGACCACTCCGGCGTGCAGAGCCGCGGGGCGGATGATGAGGCCATCGGCGGTCTCTTCGGCGTCACCGCCCAGGGAGTTGATTTCAGCAACGAGTGCCGCAAGCCGGTCCGTTTCATGGCCACGGAGATGGGCAATCCCCGTCAACCGCGAGGGGCCGGCAGCCAGAGCGCACAAGGCGGCAACGGTGGGCGCGAGTTCGCTGGTTTCGTCGAAGTCGGCGCCCTTGATGACCGTTCCGCCGGTCACGGTGAGGGTTCCGTCCTCCATGGTGACGCTGGCTCCCATGGTGGCCAGGATGGTCCGCCACATATCGCCAACCTGGGTGGTGCCTTCCGGCCAATTGGTGACCCGTACTGTGCCCTGTGTTGCCAAGGCTGCGGCCAGGAAGGGGCCGGCGTTGGAAAGGTCCTGCTCGATCCTCTGGTCAAAGGCGTGGATGGGCCCGGGGGAGACCCGCCAGTGGTTGGGTACGGAGTCGTCCACGGTGACGCCCACGCTGCGGAGGACCTCCACGGTCATGGTGATGTGGTCCAGGCTGGGCACAGGCTTGCCGACGTGCTCCAAGTGGAGGCCATCGGTAAAACGGGCGCCGACCAACAGCAGGGCGGACACAAACTGCGATGACGCGCTGGCATCGATCACTAAGTGGCCGCCCCGGACTTCGCCGGTGCCGTCCACCATGAAGGGAAGGGCCGACGGCGTCCTGCCGCCTTCGGCTGCCACGGAAACGCCGAGGGCGGTCAACGCCTCGATGATGGTGCCCATCGGCCTGTTGCGGGCGTGGGGGTCGCCGTCGAAGACGGTAGTTCCCTTGCGCAGGGCCGCCAGCGGAGGTACGAACCGCATGACCGTGCCGGCGAGGCCGCAGTCAATGGCTGTCCCGGCGCTTGGGGCGGCGGGATCCATCGGGGTGATCTCAAGGTCAGGGCCGTAGTCGCCGTCGCCGGGAACCTCCGTGACCGTGGCCCCCAACTGCCGCAAAGCCTGGATCATGAGTGCGGAATCACGGGAATGCAGCGGAGCCCGCAGCCGTGAGGGACCATCCGCCAAAGCCGCCAACACCAGGAAGCGGTTGGTCAACGACTTTGAACCAGGTACCGTCACCGTGGCATCCACGGGCCCTTTGGCGTAGGGCGCCGGCCAGAGAGGCAGCGCAGCGGCTTTGCTTGGTCCGGTATTTGCGGCGGTGGTCCCCGTCATGCTTCCTTATGCTCCAACTGCGTTGTCTACGGCCTTGCGTACTGCTTTGTCTGCCCGCTTGATCTGCTTGCCCGTCACCTTTTTGGCGTCGGCAGCCAAGTGCTCAGCGCGCCAGGCAATGCTGGGGCGTCCCTCGGTATCAACCGAGGCAAGAAGGACCCCGCCTGTCAGGGAAATATTCTTCAGCAACTGGGCCTTGCGTGCGCTCCGCCCTTCCTTGGTGCTGATATCCGCTGATCGCCATTCGACGTAGGAGTTCAACGCCGATGTGACAGCCAGCACCGTTGCGGCAAAACGGGTGAGCTTCCCAAGCCCGAGCAATGCGCCGGCCCCCAACTGGGCGCCTCCAAGGACGCGCGCGAGGGTCTTCTCATCGGCTTTGAAGGGCAGCGATTCCGAGGCCCGTCGAAGGACGGGCGAGAGCTGCTTGGCGGTATCGTCTGCGTTCCTGAGCTTGTCAAGGCCTGCGACGACGAAGCTGGACGCGAGCATGGGCCGCGCGAGAAAACGGATAACAGACATGTCTTGCCTCCTGGATGGCTTGCCACACTATGTCAATGGGTCTTGTGTTCAAGGGGTGCAGTCTGCTCTAGTCTTGCACCTTTGCGGAATATTTACCCACCGGCGGCCGTTGTGAACTAGTGGTGCGGTGGAGACCGGACTGCGGCACGGTGTTGCCGCCTTGGTGAACGGAGTTGATTTTTTGACTTTGGTTAAGGACCGTGTGGTTCTACCGGAGCGCGGGTACGGCACACAGCCGGATTCCCCGCAGCTGACAGTAGACTTGGCAACGATGAGCACCACGGAACCGGCCGCAGCGGCCATGTACCAGGCGGCCGGCGCGGAAGACGCAGTGGCCGCACCCGACGTCGATGTCGCTTCGGAGACTCCCGAGCAGCGGCGTGCGCGTTTCGAGCGCGACGCCATGCAGTATGTGGACCAGTTGTATTCGGCAGCCATGAGGATGGCACGAAACCCTTCGGATGCGGAGGATCTGGTTCAGGAGGCCTATACCAAGGCATTTTCGGCTTTCCACCAGTACAAGCCAGGGACCAACCTCAAAGCGTGGCTGTACCGCATCCTGACCAACACCTATATCAACCTCTACCGGAAGCGGCAGCGTGAGCCGCTGCAGTCCAACTCGGACACGATCGAGGACTGGCAGTTGGCCAAAGCTGAGTCGCATACTTCTGCGGGGTTGAGGTCTGCGGAAACTGAGGCGCTGGACCACTTGCCGGACTCCGACGTCAAGAACGCATTGCAATCCATCCCGGAGGAATTCCGGCTGGCTGTTTACTTCGCGGACGTCGAGGGCTACGCGTACAAGCAGATATCTGAAATTATGAACACTCCCATCGGCACGGTCATGTCACGGTTGCACCGCGGCAGGAAGATGCTGCGGGACATGCTGGCGGACTACGCCACCGAACGGGGCTTCAGGGCCCACACCGAAGACCAGGCCGCGGCCGGAAGCAACAATCAGGAGAAAGAGAAATGAGCGACTGCCAGGGATTGGGCGATTGCGACGATACGCGAATGCAGCGGATCTACGAATACCTCGACGGCGCGTTGACCCGCGAGGACCTCACTGAGATCAAGCAGCACCTGGACACCTGTGAGGAGTGCTCCGAGCAGTATGACCTCGAGTGCCTCATCCGTACCATGGTCAAACGGTCGTGCACCGAGTCAGCCCCGGAGAACCTTAAGAACTCGATTCTGGACAGGATTCACTCCATCAAGCCGGTAGAAGCCTGATCCCAGCGGACGCAAACGCCAAGGGCCCCGGAAACCGCATGGTTTCCGGGGCCCTCGCTCTTAAGCCTGTGACACTAAGCCGCTGGCTTAGGTGTTGGGACGCTTGCCGTGGTTCGCGCCGCCGCGCTTACGGTCACGACGCTTACGTGCACGCTTGCTCATAGCTGGCCTCCTTCAATGATTGATACTCAATAGAGCTGCCCTCCAGTTTCGCACATCCGGGTGCCGGGTCGCGAACCGGGAACGTTGTTGCGCCGGAAGAAGCCAACTCCACGTCAATTGCGCAGCGAGTTCCTGATCGAGATGCGCGCCTGGTCCAGTACCGTACGCACTGTTTCCAGTGCCAAAGGCGTCAGCGGTTGTGAGGCACCGTGCAGGCGCAGCTCCACCCGGATATCGTCCCTGAACGACTGGACCATGAGCTCGGCTTCCTTCACCAGGCGCTGGCCCTCAGGGGTGTAGCCGCCGGGCCGGCTCCGGAAAGGTGCTGAGGTTGCGGTGGTGCGGGCCGCTTCAGCAGTGGCCGCAAGGTCCGCCCGCAGGCCCCGCATATTGGTGCGGATATCTTCGCGCAAGTTGTCGGCGAGCCGCCTGACGGAGGCGGAAATGGTGTTTTCGACGTCGGCCAACTCGTCCCTGCGGCCATCAAGTTCGGCGAGGCCCGCGTCGGTGATGAAGTATTTGGTGCGGCGGCCCTCGGTCTCGGTGGCTACCAAGCCCTCTTCCTCCAGCTTGCCCAGGCGCGGATAGATGGTCCCTGCGCTGGGGGAGTACGTCCCGCCAAACCGGTCGCCTAAGGCCTTGATCAATTCATAGCCGTGCTTGGGGCCTGCTTCGAGCAACGCCAACAGGTACAGGCGCAGGGCTCCGTGTGCAAAGACGGGAGGCATCAGAGGCCCGCTTCCCCGGGGATCGGGTGGTTGTTGTCCTGTGCCGGTGCTGACCCGTGCATGATGTAGGTCTTGCCGGAGACCGTGTTGGTGCGCACCAGCATGAGCTTTTCGTCCGGGCCTACAATCGTGTGCACGTTGCTGCCGGGTTGGGCATACATCTGGTCGTCGATCACTACGGTTCCGCTGGCTGACTTGGCCACAATGTCCAGGCCGACGTCGTGGGGAAGCCTGATGGTCAGGTCGCCGGAGACGGAGTTCGCCCCGAGGTCGTTGGTATAGTCCTGGAGATCGAAGCTGAGGTCACCGCTGACAGTGCTGGCCCGGACGTTCTTGAACTTGCCCGAAGCGGTCACTTCGCCTGAGACGCTCTTGGCGGTCAGGACGCCGTCGTGGTTCCTGACGATGACCTCGCCGCTGACGGTGTTCACGTGCAACTCGCCGCTGGTTCCATCTGCCATAACGGAGCCTGAGACGGTGTTCAGGCGTGTCCGTCCGCTGATTCCGGACACCAGTCCGTCGCCGCTGACCGTTCCCGCCTCGACATCCACACCGGGCGGAAGGGCGATGCCGACAACCACTGAGTTGGTACTGGTGTTGTTGACGGTGCCCATCAGGTTGCGAAACCACCCTTGCGGCCCTTGCAGTTGGTGACGGACTTCCAAACGGCCGTCCACGAGCGTTACCGTGAGGGGGTCGCCGGTGATTTCGCTGATTTCAACGCGGACAGAAGGCTGGTCGTGGGTCATAACGTCAAAGCGGCCCTTGACGATTCCCAGTTTCAGAGAGCGGACATCGTCCACATCAATGGTTTGAGGGCCGGTGACGGTCCATAGTTCCTCAGACATAATCCCTCCAAATTGCGATATATCGCGTTTGATAAAATCACGATATATCGCGAATAGCCTGGAGGCAATGGTCTGCTGTCGTGGCTACTCCGGTTGAGCGATGTTAAGCCATTGGAACCAGCCGCGGTGCAGGACGAGCCACGCAATCAATCCGTAGCCGGCCTGGCCCGGTGTTCCCCCATTGGCTGCAAGGTCCGTCCTCCACTGCTCATGATTGAGCAAGGGAGAGAACGTGTCAACGTAGTGGTGGTTGCGCCGCGTGGTGACATCGGCGAAAGCTGTGTTGAGTTCCGCGAGCCGTTTGTTTCGTGCCGGGTCCAGCGTAGGCGGGGGTCCCACCACGAAGACCTCCACGCTGCTGTGCGAGGCTCCGTCGAGGATGTTGGCCAGGTTCAATCGACTGCGCGCCGTGGACAGGCCGAACTCGAGGTCGCGGCCCGAAAGTCCGATCACCAGGCGGTTCTCGTGGGTGTCGCTGAAGCGCCTTCCGGCTTCATCCTGCCACCGGGCGGCCAAGCCCTCAGTGCCTTCCATGGGGCAGGGGAGCGGGAAACTCTCCACTACGACGGCGTCCTGGGGCGTTCGGGCCAGGACTCGTCCGAGCCAGCCCAAGGCGCGGGGATCCCCCAGGCCCGCGAGCAGTTCATCTCCTACAGCTGCGATACGCAGCTTCCTGTCTTCCACGGTTACCTCTTCACACTCGTTACGGTCCTTGCACGGTTTGCCGGATCATCGGCCGGTTCCGGAACCGGATACCTGTCCCATTAAACAGAACTGCCCGGCCTGAGGGGCGCATTCACTCCTCAGACCGGGCAGTTTCGCTTTACTTGCGTTCGAACGCCTGCTTGATCAGGGCATCCTGCTCAGCGGCGTGGCGCTTCATGGAACCGGCAGCCGTGGAGGCCGAGGCCGGACGCGAGACCAAGCGGAGCTTGCGGTCCAGGTCCGGTGCCAGGTTCAGGCCCATGAACGGCCACGGACCCTGGTTGGCAGGTTCGTCCTGTGCCCAAACGATGTCGGCGTTCGGGTACTTGGCCAATTCTGCGTCAATCTCAGCCTTGGGCAGCGGGTAAAGCTGCTCAACGCGGATGATGGCAGTGGAGGTATCGCCGGACTTCTGCCGGTTGGACAGGAGGTCGTAGTACAACCGGCCCGAGACCAGGATGACGCGGTCCACGTTGGCCGGCTGAACCTCGGGATCGGCAATGACCGGCCGGAAGCCACCCGTAGTGAAGTCTTCGACGGCAGATGCGGCGCCCTTGAGGCGGAGCAGCTGTTTCGGCGTGAAGATGATCAACGGCTTGCGCGGACGGCTGTAGGCCTGGCGACGCAACAGGTGGAAGTGCGAGGCAGCGGTGGTGGGGTTGGCCACGATCATGTTGTCCTCGGCGCACATCTGCAGGAAACGCTCAATGCGTGCAGAGGAGTGGTCCGGACCCTGGCCTTCATATCCATGCGGAAGCATGAGCACCAGCGATGAGCGCTGGCCCCACTTCTGTTCAGCCGAGGAAATGAACTCGTCAATGATGGTCTGGGCGCCGTTGACGAAGTCACCGAACTGCGCTTCCCACAGGACCAGGGCATCAGGGCGCTCCACCGAGTAGCCGTATTCGAAGCCCATGGCTGCGTATTCGGACAGCAGGGAGTCGTAGATCCACAGCTTGGCCTGGTCATCGGAAAGGTTGCCCAGCGGCAGCCACTCGTTGCCGTTGGCGCGGTCGTGGAAGACGGCGTGACGCTGCACGAACGTACCGCGGCGGGAGTCCTGTCCGGCCAACCGGACCGGCACGCCCTCCATGATCAGCGAGCCAAAGGCCGCGATCTCGCCGAAGCCCCAGTCGATGCCGCCTTCACGGGACATCTGCTCACGCTTCTCCAGCAGCTGCTTCAGCTTGGAGTGGACCGTGAAGCCATCCGGAATTTCCAGGTGGGCCTTGCCGATGCGGGCAAGGGTGTCAGCGGAAATGGCGGTGGACGCCGGGGAGTTGGTCCCGAAGTCGGCCTGCTGAGCGATGGGACGCTCGATGTCCGAGACAGCTGCGGAATCCGCCGTGATGATCGGAATCGGCGAGGTCTGCGCTGCGTGTGTCTCAGCGAAGACACGCTCCAGGCGCTCCTGGTAGTCGCGGAGCAACTGCTCTGCTTCTTCCTCGGTGATATCACCACGGCCGATGAGCGACTCGGTGTACAGCTTGCGGACGGAGCGCTTGGCTTCGATCAGGTTGTACATGAGCGGCTGCGTCATCGAGGGGTCGTCGCCCTCGTTGTGGCCGCGACGGCGGTAGCAGACCATGTCGATGACAACGTCCTTGTGGAAACGCTGACGGAACTCGTAGGCCAGTTGGGCAACACGCACCACGGCCTCGGGGTCGTCGCCGTTCACGTGGAAGACCGGTGCCTGGATCATCTTGGCAACGTCCGTGGAGTACGTGGACGAGCGCGATGACGACGGCGCCGTGGTGAAGCCAACCTGGTTGTTGACGATCACGTGGATGGTGCCGCCGGTGCGGTAACCACGCAGCTGCGAGAGGTTGAGGGTTTCAGCCACAACACCCTGGCCGGCGAATGCGGCGTCACCGTGGACCATGATGGGCAGGACGGGGAACGACTCGCCCTGATCCAGCCTGTCCTGCTTGGCGCGGACAATGCCTTCGAGGACGGAGTCCACAGCTTCGAGGTGGGACGGGTTGGCGGCGAGGTAGACCTTGGTCTGCTTGCCGTTGTCCGAGGTGAAGGTGCCTTCCGTGCCGAGGTGGTACTTGACGTCACCGGAGCCCTGCACGGAGCGGGGGTCCTGGGTGCCTTCGAATTCGCGGAAGACCTGTGCGTAGGTCTTGCCGGCGATGTTGGTCAGCACGTTGAGGCGGCCGCGGTGGGCCATGCCGATGGCAACCTCGTCCAGGCCGTCGTCGGCAGCGTCCGAGATCACGGCGTCGAGCAACGGAATCAGCGACTCGCCACCCTCCAGGGAGAAGCGCTTCTGACCAACGAACTTGGTCTGCAGGAACGTTTCGAAAGCTTCTGCTGCGTTGAGCTTGGAAACGATGCGCAGCTGCTCTTCACGGCTCGGCTTGGAGTAGGGGTGCTCCAGCTGGTCCTGGAACCACTTGCGTTCTGCAGGTTCCTGGATGTGCATGTACTCGATGCCCGTGGTGCGGCAGTAGGCGTCACGCAGGACCCCGAGGATGTCGCGGAACTTGAGCTGCGGCTTGCCGCCGAACCCGCCGGTGGGCCATTCGCGGTCCAGGTCCCACAGCGTGAGGCCGTAGGTGAGGACGTCAAGGTCCGGGTGCTTGCGCTGGACGTACTCCAGGGGATCGGTGTCCGCCATCAGGTGACCGCGGACGCGGTAGGAGTGGATCAGCTGCTGGATGCGGGCAACCTTGTTGATCTCGTCGGCAGGATCCACCTGGAGGTCCGGGCTCCAGCGGACGGGTTCGTAGGGAATACGCAGGGCTTCAAAGATCTCGTCATAGAAGTTCTGCGCACCGAGCAGGAGCTGGTGGACAAGCTTGAGGAACTCGCCGCTGCCGGCGCCCTGGATGACACGGTGGTCATAGGTGGACGTCAGCGTGAGGATCTTGCTGATGGCGTTCTGGGCGATAATCTTCTCGCTGGCGCCCTGGAACTCCGCGGGGTAGTCAAGGGCACCGACGCCGATGATGGCGGCCTGGCCCTTGGAGAGGCGTGGCACGGAGTGCACGGTGCCGATGCCACCGGGGTTGGTCAAGGAGACCGTGGTGCCGGCGTGGTCGTCTGCCGTCAGCTTGCCGTTACGGGCGCGCTTGATCAGGTCCTCATAGGTGTGCCAGAACTCAGCGAAGTCCATGGTCTCGGCCTTCTTGATGTTGGGAACCATCAGGAGGCGGGTGCCATCGGGCTTGGGCATGTCAATGGCGATGCCGAAGTTGACGTGTGCGGGCTGCACAGCACTGGGCTTGCCGTCGATTTCGTCGTAGTAGACGTTCATCGACGGGAACTGGGACAACGCCCGGACAACGGCGTAGCCGATGAGATGCGTAAAGGAGACCTTGCCACCGCGGGCACGGGCAAGGTTGGAGTTGATGACCACCCGGTTGTCGATGAGCAGCTTGGCGGGAACTGCGCGGACACTCGTGGCGGTAGGTACTTCAAGGCTCGTCACCATGTTGGTGGCGATGGCCTTGGCCGGACCCCGGAGGACGGAAACGACATCTTCCTCAGGTGCCGTCGGCGCCTTGGTGCTCTTGGGCAGCTGGGCAGGAATGGGCTGTGCCGTGGTTCCGGCTGCGGGCTTCTTTGCTCCGTCCCGGGCAACGGTGGCCGGTGCTTTTTTCGCCGGGGCGGGTGCCGCCGGTGCAGCCGGTTCCGCGGCAGCGGCAGGAGCGGCCGGCGCCGGTGCCGGAGCCGCTGCAGCCGGGGCTACCACGGGAAGTACTTGGGTGGGTGGATTGGCAGCTGAAGGAGCTGCGGAGTTTCCGTTGGAAGAAGTGCCGTCAGCAGAAGCAAAGGATTCAAAGAGCGGCCACCACTTGGTGTCGACCGAATTCTTGTCCTGTTGGTACCGCTCGTACAGTTCGTCAACGAGCCACTCGTTTCCGCCAAATTCCTCTGGTAGACGGTGGCTGGGCTGCTCTGGCACTTGAAATACGCCTCTTCCATGAGTGTTGTTTTCCCGCTGGCCAAAGTTGCTTTTCCGCAACGATGGGACAGGGTCCGGGTCCCGCGAACTCAGACCCCTGACAGTCTAGTTAGGATCGTTGGTTAACTGCCAATAGTGGTGACCTAAATCATGTTGCGGCTGACTTAGTAGGGTGACACTCCTTTTTTGTCGCGGAGCCAGGCCTGCTGTTGGAGGTGCCCGGCGGCTGGACTGTAGACTGAAAGTCTTATGGACAGTAAATCTAGGTGCCGGCCTGGGAACTGTCGGGGGAGCCAATCTGGCAACTCCGCACAGCGTGCCCGTCGAGCCGGCAATACCCGTTCACATGCCCATCACGCGCCGGCGCCCACAGCCGGTGGTTCTCCGGACCATGCGTCCGTGGGACCCGACCAGCCTCCGCCGGGGCGAATCCCCCCGCTGAAGGCGCCCTCCCCACTGCACGCGCCCACTCATGGAGTGATGCGCTAAGTGGAATGGATTCTTCTCCTCGCCGGCTTTGCCTTGATCCTGGGTACCGGCTTCTTTGTAGCAGTTGAGTTTTCCCTGGTTGCGTTGGACCAAGCCAGCGTTCAGCGTGCGGTTGATAACGGCGATCATGGTGCTGCGCCGCTGCTGAAGTGCCTCAAATCGCTGTCCACGCAGCTTTCCAGTTGCCAGCTCGGGATCACCCTGACCACGCTGCTGACCGGCTTCGTCATGGAACCGTCCTTGGGGCAACTTCTTGGGGGTCCGCTTGCGTCCCTGGGGCTTGGTCCGGAGGCAGCGCATTCAGTGGCCTTGATCCTGGCGATGGCTGTCGCCACCCTCTTGTCGATGTTGATCGGCGAACTGGTTCCCAAGAACATGGCCATCGCCCTTGCGTTCCCTTTGGGTAAGCGCCTTGCCCGCCCGCAGCTGATGTTCACGGCCGTTTTCAAGCCGGCCATCGTGGTTCTTAACGGGTTCTCGAACAAGGTGCTGAATCTGTTCGGCCTTGAAGCCAAGGAAGAGATCTCCGGGGCAAGGACCCCCGCAGAGCTGGCCTCCTTGGTGAGGCGCTCCGCTGAGCTGGGGACTTTGGACGCCGGGACCGCCAACTTTGTTGCCCGCACCCTGAACTTCTCCGGGCGTACGGCGGCAGATGTCATGACACCGCGCATCCGCATGGAAACCATCGACGCCGACCAGCCTGTGTCCGACATCCTCGACGCCGCACGGCGCACCGGATATTCACGTTTCCCTGTTATTGGTGATTCCACGGACGATATCCGCGGCGTGGTGCACGTCAAGAAAGCCGTGGCTGTCCCGGCAGAGCGCCGGGCCAAGCTTGAGGCCGGTGCGATCATGACCGATGTCCTGCAGGTTCCCGAAACCATCCACCTGGATGCACTGCTGTCCGAATTGCGCGAGGGTAACCTGCAGTTGGCCGTTGTACTGGACGAGTACGGCGGAACCGCAGGAATCACCACCCTGGAAGACCTGGTGGAAGAGATCGTCGGTGAGGTCGCTGACGAGCACGATAAGGTCCGCCCCGGAGTGCTGCAGAGCGCGTCCGGCGATTGGTACT
This sequence comes from Paenarthrobacter sp. OM7, assembly GCF_029873575.1. Lineage (NCBI taxonomy): Bacteria > Bacillati > Actinomycetota > Actinomycetes > Micrococcales > Micrococcaceae > Paenarthrobacter > Paenarthrobacter sp. OM7. Next base: position 2,907,130 of record NZ_CP123579.1, on the reverse strand, counting down.
TCCCGGGGCTCTTGCGGCCGGATGAGGTTTCCGAGCAGATACCCAACCTCACAGTGCCCGACGAGTCCGCGTATGAGACTGTGGGCGGCTATGTCATGAGCCAGCTTGGTCGTATTGCCAGGACGGGAGACGTGGTGGACACGGGCGGCGGGACGCTCACGGTGACCAGGATGGATGGCCGAAGGATAGACCGGATCTGTTTCCATCATGTGGAGTCGGATGAGTCCACTCCGGAGAGCGCAGAGAATCCGCGTCATGAAGCGGGGGCCGTATGAGCGACTGGGTAGGAATTGTCTGGCTCGTTGTTCTCCTGATCGGCAACGCCTTCTTCGTCGGTGCCGAGTTTGCCGTCATGTCTGCACGCCGCAGCCAGATCGAGCCCTTGGCCGAAGCCGGATCAAAGCGCGCGCAGACAACACTGCGCGCCATGGAAAACGTGTCGTTGATGCTTGCCTGTGCACAACTGGGCATCACCGTCTGTTCCCTGTTGATCCTTCAGGTTGCCGAACCGGCCATCCACCACTTGTTGGCCGAGCCCCTTGAGCTGGTGGGCGTTCCGGTTGAACTGGCGGACATCATCGCCTTTGCGATCGCCTTGCTGTTCGTCACGTTCCTGCATGTCACCTTCGGCGAGATGGTTCCGAAGAACATCTCGGTTTCCGTAGCCGACAAGGCCGCACTGTTGTTGGCCCCGCCGTTGATGTTCATTGCACGCCTGGTGAACCCCATCATCTGGACCCTGAACTGGCTGGCCAACCACATCCTGCGGCTGATGAAGATTGAGCCTAAGGACGAGGTGTCCTCCTCGTTCACCCTGGAGGAAGTGCAGTCGATCGTCCAGGAGTCCACACGCCATGGTTTGGTGGACGACGAAACTGGCTTGTTGAGCGGTGCACTGGAGTTCTCGGAGCATACGGCTTCGCACATCATGGTTCCCTTGGACAAATTGGTGGTGCTTAAGACTGCCTCTACTCCGGTGGACCTGGAAAAGGCGGTCAGCCGCACGGGATTCTCCCGTTTCCCCATGGTGGACGACGACGGCGAACTCGCCGGATACCTGCACGTGAAGGACATCCTGTCCATCCCGGACGAGGGCCGGCGGCATCCCATCGCCGAGGGGCGCATCCGTTCCTTTGCAAACCTTGCGCCGGACGACGAAATCGAGCAGGCCATGTCCGTCATGCAGCGGACGGGATCGCACCTGGCCCGTGTCATCGGCGCCGACGGAGAGACCCAGGGTGTCCTCTTCCTGGAGGACGTCATTGAACAGTTGGTTGGTGAGATCCGCGACGCCACCCAGGCGACCGGTATCCGCCGCTATGGAGATCAACAGGTCAAGTAGCACCACGGAAAAGGCCGGCGCCGATCGTACCCCGATCGGCGCCGGCTGGCTCTAAATAGGAATCATTCCCATTTAGAGTTACACTTGAATCTGCCAGTAATTGTGTTTGATTCTCATTTTGAGTAGATCCGAGGTTCTCGTGCGTCGTTCCGCCGCCCGCCTGTCCATGGCCGCTTCCGCAGCCCTTGCCGCCCTGTTTCTCTCTTCCTGCGCGGGGACAGCAGGGGCAAGCGATTCATCGTCGCTAGGTGCCATTGAAGTAGTCACCTCGACGAATGTCTACGGGGATGTTGTGAAGGCCATTGGCGGGGACAAAGTCAACGTGAACGCCATCATCACCAAGACCAGCCAGGACCCGCACTCCTATGAGGCAAGTGCCCAGGACAAGCTGGTCATCTCCAAGGCCAAGCTCGTGGTGGAGAACGGCGGAGGCTATGACGAGTTCCTCCACAAAATTGCTGATGAGACCAAAGTCGGCCATGAAAACATGATCAGCGCCGTGGAAATCTCCGGGCTCGCCCCGGAAGAAGAAGCCCACAGCGGGGAATCCCACAGCGAAGAAGGCCACACCCACAACCACGGCGAGTTCAATGAGCACGTCTGGTACAGCTTGGACACCATGGGCAAGCTCGCCGATGCAGTTGCTGCCAAGCTCGGCAGCCTGGATGCGGGATCGGCCGCGACCTTCACAGCCAATGCCGAAGCCTTCAAAACCAAACTCGCCGACCTCACCGGAAAGCTCGCCGCCGTCAAGGCCGCAAACGACCATGCGCCGGTAGCTGTCACCGAGCCCGTGCCCCTGTACCTCCTTGAAGCTGCCGGCCTGGAAAACAAGACTCCGGAGGCTTACAGCGCTGCCATTGAAGAGGAAACAGATGTCCCGGCCGCGGTATTGAAGGAAACCACGGACCTGGTCTCTGCCAAATCCGTGCGGTTCCTGGCGTACAACGAGCAGACCGAAGGACCGCAGACTGAATCCGTCAAGCGGGCCGCGGAAGCTGCGGGCGTGCCAGTGGTGAACTTCACCGAGACGCTGCCCGATGGCAAGGATTACCTCCAGTGGATGTCCGACAACGTGGAATCGGTCTCCTCCGCACTCAAGAAGTAGCATTTCCCGACACCCGCTATGCGGTGAAGGGCCCTGCCAACGTCCTAAGATATTCAGGATGGCTGCGGGGCCTTTTGCCTGCCACCAGCACGGCCGCGAATGCCAGCGGCACCACTGACTGCGTTCCCAGCGACGCATGGATCGAGGACAACTTTTGACACCGGTAGTGAGCCTCCGCGGAGCGAGCCTTCAGTTCGGCAAGAGGGCGCTCTGGCGGGATCTCGACCTCGACATCAATCCCGGCGAGTTCTTCGCTGTGCTGGGTCCCAACGGCAGCGGCAAGACCAGCTTCCTGAAGGTTCTCCTTGGGCTGCAGGAACTGCATTCAGGGACTGTCTCCCTGGGCGGCCATCCGGTGGAACGAGGCAGCAAGCGGATCGGCTACATCCCGCAGCAAAAGTCGTTTGCTCCAGACACACCCCTGCGCGCACGGGACCTGGTGGGCTTGGGAATCGACGGGCACAGGTGGGGCATGCGGTTCTCGGCCGGTAAGGTCAACCCGAGGATAGATGAATTACTCGAGCTGGTGGGGGCTTCCGACTATGCGAAGGTGCCCGTGGGGCAACTCTCCGGGGGTGAGCAGCAACGGCTCAGGGTGGCACAAGCACTGGCCACGGAGCCGCAGGTGCTGCTGTGCGACGAGCCGCTCCTTTCCCTGGATCTGCACCACCAGCAGGGCGTCAGCTCGCTGATCAACAAGCAATGCCACGAGCGGAACAGTGCAGTGGTTTTCGTGACCCACGAGATCAACCCGGTGATCGACTATGTTGACCGGGTCCTCTACCTTGCCGGCGGCCAGTTCCGTGTGGGAACGCCCCAGGAAGTCATGACCACGGAAGTCCTTTCGGAGCTGTACAACAGCCATGTGGAGGTCATCCACGCCAACGGAAGGATCGTCGTCGTCGGTCTCCCTGACGCAACCACGCACTTCCATGACGATGCCCATGCAACCGCCGGGGAGGAGTTCTAGATGGACCTCGACACGATTCTGCAGACCATTTTCAACTTCGAGAACTACGGCGAGTTGCTGGTCCTCGTCCAGAACTCCATTTGGGCTGGAGCCGTACTGGGTCTGCTGGGCGGGTTGGTGGGCACGTTCGTGATGAAGCGGGACCTGGCTTTCGCTGTCCACGGCATTTCGGAATTGTCCTTCGCCGGAGCTGCGTTTGCCTTGCTGATCGGTGCGGACATCATCTTTGGCTCCTTGGTCGGCTCAGTGGCGGCCGCTGTGCTGCTGGGCTTCATGGGCGTCCGGGCGCGGGACAAGAACTCGATCATCGGTGTCATCATGCCGTTCGGCCTGGGGCTGGGCATCCTTTTCCTGGCCCTCTATGAGGGCCGCGCGGCCAACAAGTTCGGACTGCTCACCGGTCAGATTGTTTCCGTGGACACCGTGCAGCTGCAGGTTCTTGCAGGAACTGCAGTGGTGGTGATGATCGCCTTGGCGGCAATCTGGCGGCCGCTGAGCTTTGCCAGCGTAGACCCCGAAATGGCGGAAGCCAGGGGGGTTCCTGTTCGCGGCCTGGCCATTGGCTTCATGGTGCTGCTGGGTGTCAGTGTGGCGCTGTCCATCCAGATCGTTGGCGCCCTGCTGGTCCTCGCGTTGCTGATTACGCCGGCAGCAGCTGCGCTTCGGGTGACCACCTCACCCAGGTTGGTGGTAGTACTGAGCGTGGTTTTCGCGATGACGGCTACCGTTGGCGGAATCCTGCTGGCACTCGGCAGCCGGATTCCCATCAGCCCGTACGTCACCACGCTGTCGTTCCTGATCTACGTGGTGTGCAGGGTGATCGGACGGGTCAGGGCCAACAGGGGCCTCAACGGACGGGTGTCGCGGGACCAGCCGGCAGGCGCCCTCTAGAGAGTCCCGGCTGCCTTCTTGGCAGTGCACTCAGGGCACAGGCCGAAGATTTCCACGGTGTGGGCCACTTCAGTAAAGCCATGTTCCGCAGCCGTCCGTGCTGCCCAGGTCTCGACGGCGGGTGCCTCCACTTCAACTGCCTTGCCGCAGTTGCGGCACAGCAGGTGGTGGTGGTGGCCGGTGACGTTGCAGCGTCGGTAAACCGCTTCGCCTTCACCGTTGCGGAGGACATCAATGAGTCCGTCGTCGGCCAACGACTGAAGGATGCGGTATGCAGTGGCCAGGGACACTGAAATGCCCTTGTTTTGCAGCAGGCGGTACAGCTCCTGGGTGCTGACGAAGTCATCCAATTCGTCCAGTGCGGCGCTGACGGCCAAGCGCTGCTTGGTAACGCGCTGCTCCTTGACGCCGCTGGTGGCCGGCGCCGAGGGGCCGGTCGTGGCGGAATTGGTGCCGTGTGGCATTGAAGGACTCACTTCCCTGGGGATGCTGGCAAACCCCAATTTTACCAGCAGGGCAGGCTTGGAAACTCTCAGCCGGTGGTCCTAGGCTTTGGTCATGTTGCTCACCAAATACACCCACGCCTGTGTCCGGTTGGAGAAGGACGGGAACGTTCTGGTCATCGATCCCGGGACCTTCTCCGAGTCCGGGGAAGCGTTGACCGGCGCCCACGCCGTCCTTATTACGCACGAGCACAATGACCATTTTGACCGGCCCGCCCTGGTGTCCGCGCTCCGGAGCAACGCAGGACTTGAGGTCCATGCTCCAGCCGGGGTTGCCGCAGCCCTGCGTGAGGAATCCGACGTCGCAGTCCGCGTCCACACGGCTGAGCCGGGCTCCGGTTTCGACGCCGCAGGGTTCAGCGTGCGCACGTTCGGCGGCCAGCATGCAGTGATCCACGCCCAGATCCCGGTGGTGGCCAACATCGGGTACCTGATCGATGACAACGTGTTTCACCCTGGGGACTCTTTCGTGGTCCCGGACGGAATTGACGTCAAGACCCTCCTGGTGCCCATCCATGCTCCATGGTCCAAGGTGGGGGAGGTTGTCGATTTTGTCATCTCGGTCCGTGCTCCCCGGGCGTTCCCGGTGCACGACGCCCTGCTTAACGAACTGGGGCGGGGCATTGTTGAAGGCCACGTGACCCGTATCGGTGCCCGCTACGGGACCAGCTACCGGCGTCTTGCCCTACGCGACTCTGTAGAGGTCTAGCCGGTCCACACCCCTGTGCGGTGGAACCGCTCCAGTACTGCCTCGTGCGGTGCGGGGTCCAGTCCCTTCGCCGCAAGCCATCCGGCGTCGTAGTAGCTGCCCTCGTAGCGGTCCCCACCGTCACACATCAGCGACACGATGCTGCCCCGTCGACCCTCGGCGACCATCCCGGCCACCAACTGCCACACGCCCCACAGGTTGGTCCCCGTGGAGGGACCGGCATGCAGGCCCGTGAGTTTCCGGAGGTGGCGCATGGCTGCCACCGAGGCGGCGTCCGGCACTTGGATCATGTGGTCGATAACCGCGGGCACGAAACTCGGCTCGGATCGTGGCCGGCCAATGCCTTCGATCCTGGATGGCTGGCCCGTTGCCGTGGCGGCGTCTCCGTCGCGCCATGCGGGGTAGAAGGCCGAGTTTTCCGGGTCCACCACGGCGAGGCGGGTGGAGTAGCGGTTGTACCGAAGATAGCGGCCTATGGTGGCGCTGGTACCGCCGGTGCCCGCTCCCACGACGATCCACTCCGGGACAGGGTGTTCCTCAAGCGCGAGTTGGTCGAAAATCGACTCGGCGATGTTGTTGTTGCCGCGCCAGTCCGTGGCGCGTTCTGCGTGCGTGAATTGGTCCATGTAGTAGCCGCCGGAGGTTTTCGCGGTCTCTTCGGCCACCGCGTACACCTCGGAGGCGTGGTCCACCAGCAGGCACGCACCGCCGAATTCCTCGATGAGGGCGATCTTTTCCGGGCTGGTGGTTTTTGTCATCACCGCGATGAAAGGCAGTCCGATGAGCCGGGCAAAATAGGCCTCGGAGACTGCCGTGCTGCCGCTCGAGGCCTCAACAATGGTGGTGCCCTCGGTGATCCAGCCGTTGACCAATCCGTAGAGGAACAAGGACCGGGCAAGACGGTGCTTGAGGCTGCCGGAGCGGTGCGTTGATTCGTCCTTCAGGTACAGCTGGACGCCCCAATGGTCCGGGAGGGGGACTGCATAAAGGTGCGTGTCCGCTGATCGGTTGTTCTCGGCCTCGATTTTGCGGATGGCCTCGCTGGCCCATGCCCTGTCCTGAATGCACGAATTGCTCACCGGATAAGCCTAGGCTGGAAATCGGGCGCCGGCAGCAACGGAGCCCGTGCCGCAGGAATGAAGGAGAAAAGATGTCCACGCTGATAAGTCCCCCCGAACTGCGCTATCGCCTCGATTCAGGGGAGCGGACCGTGCTTCTGGATGTCCGCTGGGTGCTCGGCCGGACGGACGGGCACAGCGAGTACCTGGCCGGGCACCTGCCCGGCGCCGTGTTCGTGGACCTCCCCACAGAGCTTGCCGACCATGCGCAGCCAGGCCGTGGCCGGCATCCGTTGCCATCGACCGAACAGTTCCAGGATGCCGCGCGGCAATGGGGCATCAACGACGGCGATACCGTGGTTGCTTACGACAACAGCGGAAGCATGGCCGCGGCCCGCGTTTGGTGGATGCTGCGAAATGCGGGCTTGGAATCTGTCTACCTGCTCGACGGCGGCCTCGCCGCCTGGCGCGCCGGCGGTCACCCGGAGGAGACAGGTGAGGCAAGGCCCGTGGCCGGAAGTGTTTCCCTCGGCGAAGGACGCCTGCCGGTCATCAACGAAGCCGAGGCCGCGCAGTGGCACCGGAGCGGAGTCCTGCTCGATGCCCGGGCGGGGGAGCGCTACCGGGGCGAAGTAGAGCCGATTGATCCGCGGGCAGGGCACATCCCCGGCGCCGTGAGCGCCCCCACCACAGGGAACCTCGCACCCGACGGAACATTCCTGCCGGCCCAAGAGCTCCGCCGTCGTTTCGAAGCATTGGGCGTGGATGGCTCGTCCCCTGTGGCGGTCTATTGCGGATCCGGCGTCACAGCGAGCCATGAAATCGTGGCACTGCACATCGCCGGATACAAAGCCGCCCTGTACCCGGGATCCTTCTCGCAGTGGTCCAACAACCCCGGCAACCCGGTGGCCGTGGGCAGTGAGCCGTTGAAGGAAGGCTCCGGGGACGGCGTGGGGCCGAGTGGCAGAAGCACAGCTGCCGGGAGTAGCGTCGGAGCATGACTCCAGGACGCCCCGTTCCCCCGCCCCTTGCCAAACCCATCACCCTGGACACCGGTGACACCGGAAGCACCACCCTGGCTGCTGCGTACGGTGCCACGTCCCCGGACAGCGGCTTGGTGCCCCTGACCCTTGCGAGGAGGGCACCCACCGCAGATGACGTAGAGATCGCGATTGAGTTTTGCGGACTGTGCCACTCCGACGTCCATGCGACGCGCGGAGAATGGCGGGTTCCTCCATACCCTCTGGTTCCCGGCCATGAAATTGTGGGCCGGGTAACCCGCGTGGGCTCCGACGTAAAGGAGTTCACGCCGGGCGACTACGTCGGCGTCGGCTGTCTGGTGGACTCCTGCCGTGAATGCGAGAGCTGCCTTGACGGCCTGGAGCAATACTGCGAGCGGGGCAACATCGGTACCTATGGGGCCGCAGACCCCCGGCACGGTGACGCCATCACCCAAGGCGGCTACTCGACGTCGGTAGTGGTGGACCGTCGCTTCGTGCTGCGTGTTCCCGAAGCCCTTGATCCGGCAGCGGCAGCCCCTTTGCTGTGTGCCGGGATCACCACATACTCTCCGCTGCGGTATTTCGATGTGGAAGAAGGCGACGCCGTGGGCGTGGTGGGCTTGGGTGGCCTGGGACATATGGCTGTGAAGATTGCCAAGGCCATGGGGGCGGAAGTGACAGTTTTTACCACCTCTGAATCCAAGTTTGACGCTGCCCGGGAGCTGGGCGCCGACCACGTGGTCCTGTCCAAGGATGCCGATGCCATGGAAGCGGCCAACAGGAGCATCGACGTCATTATTGACACTGTTGCTGCACCGCACGATCTCAACCCCTACTTCCGCACGCTTCGCCTGGACGGGGCGCTCTTCCAGCTGGGCCTTCCCGCGGATGAGATGCCTCCGGTCAGCCCCGGACTGCTCATCCGCCGCCGGCTCGCCTATGCAGGCTCGTTGATTGGCGGCATCGAGGAAACTCAGGAAATGCTGGACTTCTGTGCGGAACACGGTGTTGCCAGCGACATCGAAATGGTACGGGCCGACCAGCTGAACGAGGCCTACGACCGCATGGTGGCCGGTGATGTGAAGTACCGTTTCGTGCTGGACACCTCAACACTCCAGGACCCATCCGAAAGGGCAGACGCATGAGCACACTGTTCACCAAGATCATCAACGGGGAGATTCCGGGCCGCTTCGTCTGGAAGGACGCCGAAGTGGTGGCTTTCCTGACTATTGCACCGCTGACGCAAGGGCACACGCTGGTGGTGCCGCGTGAAGAAGTTGATTCATGGACCCACGCGCGTCCCGAGCTGCTGGCCAAGGTCATGGATGTTGCGCAAAGCATCGGAAAGGTCCAGGAGGACCTGTTTGACGCCAAAAGAGTAGGCGTTCTGATGGAAGGCTTTGAGGTGGACCACTTGCATGTCCACGTGTGGCCGGCTTATTCCACTGCAGACTTCGAGATCCACAACGTGGACCACAATCCGGATCCCGCCATCATGGATGCCACGGCCGTGAAGCTTCGTGCTGCCTTGCGTTCGGCCGGGCATGGGGATGCCGTCCCGCAGGACTGAGACCTTCGACAAAGTTAACCCGGCGGTGCTGAATCAGCGCCGCCGGGTTTTTGACCGATGCTAGGCCGGGGCGAGCGCCTGGTTCAGCACCGTACGGATGCGTTTCTCCGAGACTGAGTAGGCGGTTCCGAGTTCTACGGCGAAGAGGCTGACCCGCAGTTCTTCGATCATCCAGCGCACCCGGGTTAACTCAGTGCCTGCGCGTCGTCCGGGCAGAAGGGCGGACACCGCATCGTCATAGTCATCCTCCAGCGCTTGCACGATCGCCATGTTCAAGCTGTCCCGCTGCACGTTGCCGGGGAGCTTTTCGAGCCGCTTTTCGATCGCCTGCAAGTATCGCGGCAACTGGCTGAGCTGTGCGTAGCCCGTCTGTGCCACAAAGCCAGGAAAGACCAACTGCTCCAGCTGGGACTTCATGTCGTTGAGGGCGCTGATCAGCGGCAGGCTGGCGTTGGACTTCAGCGCCTTTTGGATGCGCCGCGTACTTGCCAGAACGCGTTCGACGACGGCAGTCACCGTAAACACGGTGTCGATCAATTCCGCACGGACTACTTCATACAACGCATCGAAGGACTTCCTGTCCCACGGCAGGTCCTGGGGCGTCAGTTTGTCGATGGCGGCCAGGGCGCAGTCCGCGATCAGGGCACTGACAGATCCGTGCGGATTCTGGCTGAAGGTCAGCTTTTCCATATTGCTGAGATGCTCCAGCACGTAGCGGTCAGGAGGCGGAATCCGCAGTGCCAGAAGCCTGATGACGCCGCCACGCATGGCGGCCTCCTGTTCGGCCTTGGTCTGGAAGACCCGAAGGGCCACGGACTTGCCTTCATCGACCACCGCCGGGAAGCCGGTGACGGCGTGGCCCTTGACGGTACGTGTTACCTGCCGTTCCACGGTGCCGAAGTCCCACTCAGTGATTCCGCTGCGTTCGGCTACTACGCCGTCGGGATTGCCGGTGGACGAAGCCTTGGCCGCAGCCCCTTGACCGTTCACCAGGGCAGAGGCTCCCGCTCCCTTACCGGCCTTGGCCGGTGCCGTGGTGGCTGGGGTGGCGCCGAGCGATTCGGCGATGGCGCGGCGAGTGGCGGGGGCAAGCTTTTCCTGGAGTTCAGCGAGGTCCTTGCCTTCGTCCAGGATTTTGCCCTTGCTGTCCACCACCTTGAAACTCACGCGCAGGTGCGGCGGTACGGCATTCCAGTTCCAGGAACCGGGCGGTATGACGTGTCCGCGGAGCCGGCGGAGCACCAGTTCCAAGGAAGGCTCCAGCTCATCGGTTGCGGGGTCGAAGTCCGTTTCCAGTGCCGCGGTTGCCTGCCGGGCCACATCCGGGGCCGGGACGAAGTTCTTCCGCACCTGTTTGGGCAGCGACTTGATCAGGGCAGTGACAAGCTCTACCCGCTGGCCCGGAATCTGCCAACGGAACGGGGCGTCGTCCAGCTGGTTGAGGAACAACACGGGAACCTCGGCAGTGACGCCGTCCGATGGGTCGGGCGCCGACCCTGGCGCCACGGGATGGAACTCGTAGCTCAAGGGGAGCTCGAAGCCCTTGTGCACCCAGGTCTTCGGATAGGCGGAGTCGTCCAAGCCATCTGCATCTTCGCTCATCAGCAGGGATTGGTCGAAGTCCAACAGCGTGGGATCGGCCTGACGGGCGTCCTTCCACCACTTATCAAAGTGCCTCTCGGAGACCACTTCCTTGCCCACGCGTGCGTCGTAGAACTCGAAGAGCGTTTGGTCGTCCACCAGGATGTCGCGGCGCCGCATGCGGGTCTCGAGCTCTTCGATTTCCTGGAGCAGGGCACGGTTGCGGTGGAAGAACTTGTGATGGGTCTTCCACTCGCCCTCCACCAGCGCGTGCCGGATAAACAGTTCGCGGGAGAGCTCCGGATCAACCCGTCCGTAGTTGACCCTGCGGTTGGGAATGATCGGGACGCCGTAAAGGGTGACCTTCTCGTGGGCCATGACGGCGCCTTGCCGTGAGGACCAGTGAGGTTCGCTGTAGGACCGCTTCACCAGGTCGGGAGCTACCTGTTCAGCCCACAGGGGATCGAACTTGGCGGCGACCCTGGCCCACAGGCGGCTGGTTTCCACCAGTTCCGCTGCCATGACAAAAGCCGGAGACTTCTTGAACAAGGCCGAACCGGGGAAGATGGCGAAGCGGCTGCCACGCGCACCGGCGTATTCGCGCTTGCGCTCATCGAGGAGCCCAATGTGGCTCAGCAACCCCGAGAGCAGGCTGATGTGGATGCCCTCGTAGTTGCCCACAGGATCGGCTTCACGCTTGTTGTCCAGCGCGATGCCCAGTGGCTTGGCCAGCTGCCGGAGCTGGGTGAAGAGGTCCTGCCACTCGCGGACCCGCAGATAGTTGATGAACTCGTTGCGGCAGAGCTTGCGGAACTGGGTGGAGGACAGCTCGCGTTGCTTTTCCTGGATGTAGTTCCACAGGTTGAGGAAGCCCGTAAAATCCGAGATCTCATCGCGGAAGCGTGCGTGCTTTTCCGAGGCCAGCTGCTGCTTGTCCGTCGGCCTTTCGCGGGGGTCCTGGATGGTGAGCGCAGCGGCCAGGATCATGACTTCGCGGACGCAGCCACGCTTGCCTGCCTCAACGATCATGCGGCCAAGCCGGGGATCAACGGGCAGTTGGGCCAGTTTCTGTCCCACGGCGGTGAGGCCGCTGCCGCCGCGGCCACCGGCTCCTGCGTCTCCTGACTTGGGCGAACTCAAGGCACCGAGTTCGCGCAGGAGCGTCACGCCGTCGTTGATTGCCCTGGAATCCGGTGGCTCCACAAAGGGGAAGTTCTCCACGTCCTTGGGACTGCGGGCAACGCCCATGGCGGTCATCTGAAGGATGACCGCGGCGAGGTTGGTTCGAAGGATTTCCGGGTCCGTAAACAGCGGACGCGACTCAAAGTCCTCCTCTGAGTACAAACGGATGGCGATGCCTTCGGACACGCGCCCGCAACGGCCTGAGCGTTGGTTGGCCGACGCTTGGGAGACGCGCTCGATCGGCAGGCGCTGGACTTTGGTCCGGTGGGAGTAGCGCGAAATACGTGCGGTGCCGGTGTCGATCACGTACTTGATGCCCGGGACGGTCAGCGACGTCTCAGCAACGTTGGTAGCCAGGATGATGCGCCGTTTGCCCCCCGGATTGAAGACCCGGTGCTGCTCCTGCAGGCTCAGCCGCGCAAAAAGCGGCAGTACTTCGGTCCCGGCGAGGCGGCGGTTGCTCTGGATGCGGCCGTTAATGGCCTCGGCGGCGTCGCGGATTTCGCGTTCACCGGAGAAGAAGATCAGGATGTCGCCGGGAGCTTCCTTGGCGAGCTCGTCCACTGCGTCGCACACCGCATCCAGGGGATCCCGGTCTTCTTCGAGTTCATCGTCAGAGGTGTCCTCATCCCCACCGGCAGGCTGGGACAGCGGCCGGTAGCGGATCTCCACCGGATACGTCCGGCCGGAAACTTCAATGATGGGCGCTGGGGCTTCCTCACTCCCGAAGTGCTTGGCAAAGCGCTGGGGATCGATGGTGGCCGAGGTGATGATGATCTTGAGGTCCGGGCGCTGGGGGAGGATGCGCTTGATGTAACCCAGGATGAAGTCGATGTTGAGGCTGCGCTCATGGGCTTCGTCGATGATGATGGTGCTGTATTTGCGCAGCAGCTTGTCCCTTTGGATCTCCGCGAGGAGGATGCCGTCGGTCATCAGCTTGATCTTGGTTGACGCACTGACCTCACCGGTGAAGCGGACCTGGAAGCCCACCTCCTGGCCGATCTCAACGTCCAGTTCCGAGGCAATGCGTTCTGCGACAGTACGGGCTGCCAGGCGGCGCGGCTGGGTATGCCCGATCAGGCCCTTGTCTCCAAGGCCAAGTTCGAGGCACATCTTGGGGATCTGGGTGGTCTTACCGGAACCGGTCTCGCCGGCGATGATGGTCACCTGGTTTGCGGCAATGGCCGCCATCAGATCCTCGCGGCGCTCGGATACGGGCAGCTCAGCGGGGTAGGAAATATGAAGTGTCATGGCTGCTGCCAGTCTACTGTGGCCGCGGTTCCCCGTCCGCTGTGTCCGTCACAGTCCCCGCCGCCGCGGTGAGCCGGTGGGAGAGATGGCGGGCGAATGACCTGAACTCCTCCGGTTCCAGGATCTCGAAGTCCATGTCCAGTGCGGCAAGGTAAGCGGCCGGTGCAGCAAGGTTGTCCCACCCGGAACGGAGGATGGTCGCTGCCGGACCGTCAGCGGCCAGCGTCGCGTACTGTGAACTGACGACGGCGGCCACCTCCGCGAGCGGCGCGCGGAGCCGCACCACGACGTCGAACCTGTAGGGGGAACGGGTGATGGACTGCTGCACGTAGGCTGCAAGGTCTTCGGCAGGCAAGGGGCGGGGCAGGTACTTTTTGCGTTCGGACGGCAGGGAAGCAAAACGATCCGCGCGGAAGGTCCGCCAGTCGTCCCGTTCCACATCCCAGGCGACCAGGTACCAACGACGGCCGGTGTCCACCAGCCGGTAGGGTTCCACGAGGCGGCGTGCCGATTCACCGTCGGACTTGACGTAATCAAAAGAGATCTGGCGCCTGTCCGATATCGCGGCTGAAACCACCGTCAGCTGTTGCGGGTCAACCGTGGCCGCGTTGCTGGGAAGGGTGGTGACTGCTGCTTTCAGCATGGCGAACTTCGGGCGCAGCCGGGAAGGCAATACTTGTTCCAGTTTTGCCAGGGCACGAACGGAGGCCTCGCCAATGCCGGCGACGGGTCCCGCAGCTACGGAGTTCAACCCCAGTGCAACTGCCAGGGCTTCGTTGTCGTCCAGCAGCAGGGGCGGCAGCTGCGCACCGGCCCCCAGTTGGTAACCGCCTGCGATCCCCGGGGACGCATGGATGGGGTATCCCAGGTTACGGAGCTTGTCGACATCGCGGCGCACGGTCCGTTCGGTGACGCCCATGCGGTCCGCCAGAGCCGGACCTGTCCATTCCCGGCGCACCTGCAACAGTGACAACAGCTGGAGGAGGCGGGCAGAGGTTTGGATCATGCAAGTGAATCTAGTCCATGTCGCTTCGGCACGGACGACGGTTCCACTACCTGTGGCAGGCAGAAAGACGCCCGCCGTTCGGGGAATCTGCGCAAAATTCCGTGAACGGGCGGGCGTCGGGTGGACAATGTGGGTTGCCGGCGTTGGCTGGTGGGGTTGGTTTTGACGAAGGTGTGCAGTGAGCCTGCATGTCCTAGTAGATGCGGGGGTTCCAGTACGGGGTGCTGGGAGCGTCGAAAGCGCTCCAGGGCTCCTTGGACTGGATGGGCGGGTTATGGCCGCGGCCATCCTTCAGCAAGGCTGAAACAGTGGCCGCGACGGCGGTGATGAGGACTATGAAGAGGATGATTCCGAAGATTTCCATGCCTCCAGCCTGCTCCTGTGGAAGGTCAAGAAACAGTGGCAGAAATGCCCCATTTAGATAATTTTCTGCCACACTGGAGATATGTTGAAATCAGTGGCGGTGATCGTTGTTCCCGACTTCTCGATCTTCGAATTTGGCACGGCTTTCGAAGTTTTCGGCATTGACAGATCGGATCGGGGCGTCGGAGTTCCGGCCTTCGACTTCCGGGTATGCGCGCCGGAGCCGGGGGATATCCGCATGAAGTCCGGGCTGTCCCTCCACGTCAACCTGGGCTTGGAAGCAGCCGCCGATGCGGACCTCGTTATCATGGCGCCGTTCGGCCGGGACCGGGACGTCCCCGAATCGGTCCTGGACGCTCTGCGGGCAGCCCACGCACGGGGCGCATGGGTGATGTCCATCTGCTCCGGGGCCTACGCCCTGGCCCGTGCTGGATTGCTGGAAGGGCGTCGGTGCACCACGCATTGGCACTATTCACAGGATCTGTCCAGCCGATACCCCGGGGCCATCGTGGACGAGAACGTCCTTTATGTGCAGGATGGAACCATCATCACCAGCGCAGGCACGGCGGCCGGCATCGACGCCTGCCTCCACTTGGTTCGGGTCGAGTTGGGAGCCAACGTAGCTGCCGCCATTGCCCGGGACATGGTGGTTCCGCCGCACCGCGATGGCGGCCAGGCCCAGTTCATTGACCGGCCCATGCCGCGATGCGGATCCGCGCCCATGGAGGAACTCCTCCGGTGGATGGTTGAGCACCTCGACGAGGAACACAGCGTGAACGAGTTGGCGGCCCGCCTCCACATGTCACCGAGGACCTTCGCCCGCCGCTTCAGGGCAGAGACGGGAACTACTCCGGCTGCCTGGCTGAACTCGCAGCGGGTGCTCAGGGCCCAGGAACTCCTGGAGACCACAGAGCTGAACATCGACGAAATTGCCAGGGAAGCGGGGTTCGGACATTCTGTGCTGCTCCGCCACCATTTCACCAAGGTGCTGGATACCAGCCCGCAGAGTTATCGCCGTGCTTTCCGTGGGCAGTTGGCGGAGGCTATTTAGGGACGCGCTGCGTTCTACGCCCTTGGCTGTCAGCGTCTGCCTCCCAGCCGGCCGCGGGACTCAGAGCCCTCGGCTTTGGCACATTCCACCAGTTCCTGCCAAGGCCCGGTGACGGCGCGGTCCGGGAGGGTGGCCCGGCGTTGGCCTGCCCTGATGGAGTACATGAACCTGTCCGGTTGGTTTGCCGCCCGTGACTGGCTCTTGGCTTCCTCCCATGGGCAAGCCTCAACCATGGGAACCCACCGTTCCTTGTCATCGGGGGAGACTGCGTCCACGCTCCAGACGCGCGTCATCGCTGCAATTCCCCCACTGCGTTGGACGGTGATCTTCATGGCCGGCTGCTTCTCGTTCGACGTTTCCTCGTCAGCCAGCCAGCGGGACCGCACCAAGCTGTCCGGTCCGCCGACCGACTAAACCTTGACCTTCACAGTCTCCCACGCCTTGAGGACGGCGTCATGCTCCGCGGAACCGGATCCGAAAAGTTCCCCGGCGGTGGCCACGGTGGTCTTCGCGAACTTTCCAAAAGTGCAGGTCGCGGGGAGGGAGCCGCTGGTCAATGTACCGTACCAAATCTGGCCGGGCGCCTCCCACGCATTGCCACCGAGTTCCGAGGCCACCACGTAGAAAGCCTTGTTGGGGATGCCGGAGTTGATGTGCACCCCACCGTTGTCCGCGCTGGTGCGCACGTAAGTGTCCATGGAGTCCGGCTGGGGATCCTTGCCGAGGACGTCGTCGTCGTAAGCGGTGCCCGGCGCCTTCATGGAGCGCAGGGCAGCGCCTTGGACCTGGTCCGTGAAGAGACCCTCACCGATGAGCCAGCTGGCTTTCGACGCAGTCTCCTGCTTCAGGTACTGCTCCACGAGGACACCGAAGACGTCAGACATGGACTCGTTGAGTGCACCGGCCTGGTTCCGGTAGGCAAGATTGGCCGTGTATTGGGTCACCCCGTGGGCGAGTTCGTGGCCGATGACACTGACGGACTTGGTGAAGCGTTGGAAGATCTGGCCGTCGCCATCGCCAAAGACCATTTGCGATCCGTCCCAAAAGGCGTTGTCGTAGAGCTTTCCGTAGTGGACAGTGGCATCGAGGGCGAGGCCCGCATCATCGATGGAGTCCCTGCCGAAGATTTCCCCATACAGGCGGTGTGTGCTGCCAAGGCCGTCGTAGGCCTCATCCGCCGCCATGTCCCCGACAGGCCCGGCGCCTTCCTTACGGACAACACGGCCGGGCAAGGTCTCCGTGGATTCGGCATCGAAAATAGTCCGCTTGGGCGGGCCCGGCTTTGCCTGGCGGGCACTGGGCGGCGCCGCAGGGATGGGCGCTGTGCGGATGGCCTGCAGGTCTTTGATGTGCAGCAGCGACTCCTTTGCTGCCCTGGCCACGGCCCGCAGCCGTGGCTCGCTCTGGGCGGCAATCCTGCGAAGCATGTACGGAGGAACGATCGAACACATCACGGCAAACCCCTTTGGCTATCGGAAAGACCAACTGGATTCAGCCTAAAAGCAGGCTCCGACAATATCGCGGTGAACGTCCGGCAAGCCCCGAACTGATAGCCGGCACCGGAACACAAAAATACCCCGCCAGTTCACTGGCGGGGTATTCGTTGTGCCCTCGATAGGATTCGAACCTACGGCCTTCTGCTCCGGAGGCAGACGCTCTATCCCCTGAGCTACGAGGGCATCCAGGGTTCCCTCCGTTGCCGGTGGGACGTCCTAGAGCTTAGCAGTCACTGCGCCGCAAATGAAAACCCGACCCACCGGCGGCAATCCCCGCACTGGACCACCGGACCGGCCCTTCGCATCAGTACCCGGCGAACGAATCGACGTGGATACGGCGCGCCCCTGCAGTGCGGGCAGCGGCACGCAGCGAATCAACGCTCGCTGGTGAGCCGGAAACGAAAACTTCGCGATCGGCAATGTCGGGGACCAACTCCTTGAGGCGTTCCGCGTCGATTCTGGCGGCACCGGCGTCGACCATGAACGCCGGGGGAGCGGAACCGTCCGCCAGCCTGGCGATCACCCTGGCCCCGGAGGCTTCCAGCTGCTCCACGCCGGCCAACTCATCGCGACCTTTGGCGAGGTACATCACCACGGTGTCGCGGGGCTCGGCGTCAGCGGACAGGTGCGAGAGGAACGGCGTAATGCCGATTCCTGCAGCGATCAGCAGGACCGGTTTTCCGGCGTCGTGCGGTAGAACAAAGTCCCCGCCTACGGCCGTGGCAGAGAGTTTGTCGCCGGGTTTCAAAGCCAGCAACGCCTTCTTTGCCGTGGACAGCGGCTCGGCCGTGCCAACTCCAAAGGTCACTTCCGGGGCGCCCGGGGCGCTGGTGATACTGAAGACCCGCCGGCGGCCCTTGCCGTCGGAAGCCCGGTGCGGCAGGTTGAGCTCCATGTACTGGCCTGCAGCAAACCGCACCGGGCGCTGTGGCTCAAACCTGAACTCCGTGCTGCCCGGGGTCAGGGCACGCGAACCTTTGAACGTCAGTTCCACCCCGCCACGCTGGCCCAGGAAGAAGGCCAGGAGGTTGCCCAGCAACAAAGCGAGTTCGGGGGAGTTGGCAACGAAGCCGAAGTTATATGGAACCGCAAACACAACACCCACCACACCGGCAAGCGCCAACTGCTGCCAGCGGCGGGGAGGGAGGGTGAGCGGCTCCGAGAGCATGAAGCCCACGAAAAACAGCAGAGGCCTCTGTGCCAAAGACTGCCATAGTGCCTGTCCGAAGCTCATGCTGCGGCTCAGGAGCTCCAGGGTGATGATGCCGGCAGCCACCACCAGGAAGACTGTCGCCATCAACATTTTTCGCGTGCGGTACAGAACAACCAGCACGCCGGGAACCAGGAGCCACAGCATTGCCGGGGTCGCAGCCCACCACGTGGCGATGTTCAACCCGGTCAGGCCAGTGACGAACGCCCCGGCCGCGGCCGGATTAAAGATGTGACGCCCACGGAAGGCCAGCGCATATTTGGAGACGCTGGCCACCACGCAGGCCAGAGCCACGCCTGTCATGTCAGTGACTCCGAAGGCGGGCCAGAACAGGAAATAGAGCAGCAATCCCGTAATCAGGGAGGACTCCGTGTGCGGCTGGAGGCGGAAGATCAACGCCAGCAGTCGGTTGGACGCGTACGTTACCGTCAGGCAGAGCGCCAGATGCACCAGCATCTCGGGGAGGCCGAACGTCAGCCAGCCCAGAATGTTGAGGAGCATGCTGTAGGCCACGAGCGCACCCAGCACCCACAGAATCAAGCGGTACATCGTGAAGCGGCCCAACCAGGTGTCTACGCGGGACTTAGCGGCAATCATGTGAACAGTCTCCCCTCGAAACGGTGCGAAAATGTGGCGGCACCACTGGAGGACACCCTGAGCCAGGAGAAATCGAACTCCTCCTGCAACTGGGCCGGTTCAAGCATGAACAAGGCAGTGGCCAACGCATCCGCCACCAATGCGCTCGCAGCCATGGTCCAGGTAGCCACCATGGTGTGGATGGGCCGGCCTGTAGTCCCGTCCAGGACGTGGTGCAGGCCATCGCCCCAGGCGCGCCGGTTGGAAGCCGAAGCGCAGAGGGCTGAATTATGGAGCTCAACAGTGCCTATGGCCTGGCCGGGATTATAGGGATGTTCCAAGGCGACCATCACAGGGTGGGTGCCCGCATGGAGCATGTCGCCGCTCCCATCCACCAGGAATTCAGAATGGCCGGTTGACTGCAGGATCCCGCCCAGCAGGTCCACCAACTGCCCCTTCCCTGCAGCCCCAATGTCCAGGGCCACTGCTTCGGTGACGGTCAGTGCCGTATCCGTCCACTCAAGGACGTCTTCCCAGCGTGGCGGGGCCAGGGGATCTCCGGAGGGGGCCAACGTGTAACCCGGATCGTAGCCAAGCCTTTCCAGACTGCTGCCGATGAGGGGGGTCATGGCGCCCCCGCTGAGCCGATACAGGGCGGCGTAGACCTCATGGAGGGCTACGGCATGCCCGGGCAAGGTAATCCTGCCGGGTTCGCGGGACAGGCCTGACACCAGGGAGTCCGGCCTGAACCGCGAATACGTCGCGTCATAGTCACCGACTGTTTCCAGCAGTTGGTGCCGCACCGCGGGTGCCAGCGCCTCCGGCGTCGAAATCTCCCACCGCGTCCCGATGCCGTCAAAACTGAAGGAGCTCCAGTCCGCGTGCGGCATGGTGCTACTTGGCCTGGGACTTGATCTGCTTCACGGCATCGTTGAACCCGCCGGACGTCAAGGAGGAACCAGCCACCTTGGAGACATTGAGTTCGTCGATGTTCTTGCCAACAATCTGCGCCGAAATGCCGCTGGCGAACTCGCCTTGGAACTTCTTGGTGTTGGGGTTCGAAGGGTGCGTGGTGATGTTGACCGCGGACACCCTGTCACCGGCAAGCGTCAATTCCACGCCCACGGTCTCCTGGCCATTGGGCGAGGTGTACGTGCCGTCGGCGCTGTAGGTTCCGTCCTTGTATACCGAAGCGCCCGCGGCAGTGGAGCCGGACGCGGTAGAGGAAGAGGTGGGGCTGGACGTGCTGGCCTGGCCGCCATTTTCGGCAGCCGGCGTGGATTCAGCGGACGGGGACTGCGCAGACGGCGCGCAGCCCGCCACGGCACCAATGAGTGAAAGGCCGGCAATTCCGGAGTAAATGCTCTTGCGGAGTGGCGTAGTCATGGTTCTGCTCGTTTCAACTGGACAAGAAATGGTCATGGGATTGGTACTCGCGGGATGACGGACGAGGCCACCTCCTACGTCTTCACAACGTTGAATTCAGCGTAATGGTTCAGTCTGTGGCGCCCGATATACGTTCCTGTGCGTTGGCTGTGTCCACATTGTCCACATAAGCGACCCTCAATTCCGCGACTTTGCGGGCCCCCGGTAGGCTAGATGCGTGACTCCCGAAGAACTCTCTGCTGCCATATCCGCCTGCCTTAAGGACGCCGTCTCTACCGGCGAAATTACCTTGACGGAATCTGCCGTGCCCGATTCCGTGCGAGTGGAGCGACCAAAGAACCGGGATCATGGAGACTGGGCCACCAACATCGCGCTGCAACTCTCCAAGCAGGCCGGGATGAATCCGCGCGAATTTGCCGGGATCCTCAGCAACCACCTCCAGGGCATCCCCGGTGTCACAGGGGTGGAAATAGCCGGTCCCGGCTTCCTGAACATCACAGTGGACGCCGCCACCGCCGGTGCCCTGGCAAAGGCCATCGTTGAGGCCGGATCCAGCTACGGCACCAACCAGGCGCTCGCGGGACGCGTGGTCAACATGGAATTCGTGTCCGCGAACCCCACAGGACCGTTGCACATTGGGCACACCCGTTGGGCAGCCTTGGGCGATGCGATCGCCAGGGTCCTGCGCGCCTCCGGTGCAAACGTCACCGCTGAGTACTACATCAACGACGCCGGCTCGCAGATGAATGTCTTCGCCAACTCTGTCCTTTCCCGGCTGCACGGCCGCGGCGTCCCTGAGGGCGGCTATCCGGGTGAATACATCCGAGAGCTCGGCGACGAAGTCCTGAAGGCCCACCCCGGCATCCGGGAACTGACGGACGAGGCCGCCCTCCCTGTGATCCGTTCGGCTGCCTATGAGGCACAGATGGCGGACATCAAAACGACCCTGGCGGACTTCGGCGTGGAGTTCGACGTCTTCTTCTCGGAGAAGGAACTGCACGACGCCGGTGCGATCGAATCCGCTGTTGCCCGCCTTCGCGAGCAGGGCCACGTCTTTGACGACGGGGGTGCCGTGTGGCTGCGCACCACCGACTTCGGTGACGACAAAGACCGCGTGATGATCCGCGCCAATGGCGAACCGACCTACTTCGCCGCGGACGCTGCCTACTACCTTTCCAAGAAGGACCGTGGTTTCACTGAGAAGATCTACCTGCTCGGCGCCGACCATCACGGCTACATCAACCGCCTGAAGGCCATTGCGGCCTGCGCGGGCGATGATCCCGAGGCCAACATCGAGGTTCTCATCGGCCAACTGGTCTCGGTAAACGGCGCAAAGCTGTCCAAGCGTGCGGGCAACATCATTGAGCTCAAGGACCTTATTTCCTGGCTGGGCAAGGATGCCGTGCGCTACTCCCTGGCCCGTTTCCCGGCCGACTCGCCGCTGACGCTGGATCCGGAGTTGCTGAAGAAGCACAGCAACGAGAACCCGGTATTTTACGTGCAGTATGCCCACGCGCGGTCCCGCGGCACGGCACGCAACGCTGCCGAAGCCGGTGTAGAACGCCAGGTTGATGGAGTGGATGCATTCGACGCATCGCTCCTGGACCATGCCACGGAAAACGAGCTGCTGTCCTATCTGGGCAGCTACCCGTCCATCGTGGCCAAGGCTGCTGAGCTGCGCGAGCCGCACCGTGTGGCGCGCCACCTTGAAGTCATTGCCGGAGCCTACCACCGCTGGTATGACGCCTGCCGGGTGTCGCCGCAGGGTGACGATCCCGTCCTTGATGTGAACCGCACGCGCCTGTGGCTCAATGACGCCACCAGCCAGGTACTTGCCAACGGACTCGAACTGCTGGGCGTTTCGGCGCCGGAACGGATGTAGGGCAATGAACACAGCAGCTGATCACGCTTCTCCGCTCGCCCCTGAATGGTTGGCCGTACCTGAGGACCTCAACGCACTGCAGGAACCCCTGTGGGCCGCCGGAGTTGGAAAGAACGACGCCGGTGAGGTCACAGTTGACGGGTTTTCCGTCAGTGAGCTCAAAGAACAGTTCGGAACTCCACTGTTTGTTATGAGCGAATCGGACTTCCGCTCCCGCGCCAGGGCATTCAAGGATGCCTTCGACGCCGCCTTCGCCGATATTTGCGGGGGAGTGGACGTCTACTACGCAGGGAAGTCCTTCCTGTGCACCGCCGTGGCAAGCTGGGTAGCAGAAGAGGGCCTGCGCCTGGATACCTGTTCCGGCGGCGAACTAGCTGTCGCTGCACGTGCGGGAATTGACGGCTCCAATCTGGGGTTGCATGGCAACAACAAGTCGGACGCGGAGATCAACCGCGCCCTGGACATGAAGCTGGGCAGGATCGTGGTGGACAGCCTCGATGAGCTCGAGCGGGTTGCCAAAATAGCTTCCGGCCGCGGCGAGGTTGCCAAGGTCATGCTGCGCCTGACACCTGGTGTGCATGCGCATACCCACGAGTTCATCGCCACCGCACACGAGGACCAGAAATTTGGCCTCTCCATGGCGGAAGACTCCACCGAGGAAGCTGGTCTTTCGGCAGCCGAGGAAGCTGTGGCAGCAGCCACCTCCTACTCAAGCGTCGAACTGCTCGGCCTGCACTGCCACATCGGCTCGCAGATCTTTGAGCCGGATGGTTTTGCCGTCGCTGCGGAGAAGCTTCTGGGTTTCCTCGCGGCCATGCAGACCAAGTACTCCATTGTCCTGCCGGAACTGGACCTCGGGGGTGGCTATGGCATCGCGTACACCCCGGTGGACACACCCCGCCCACCGGCCGAGATCGCGGAGGCGATGGCCGCCGTCGTGCGTTCCACATGCGCCAGGTTGGACATCACGCCGCCGCGCATCTCCATCGAACCCGGACGGGCGATCGTAGGCAGCACCACGTTCACGCTTTATGAAGTAGGCACCCTCAAAACCGTGCGGGTTGACGCCCCTGATGGTGAGGACGGTCAAAAGAACGTTACGTATCCACGCCGTTATGTGTCAGTGGACGGCGGCATGAGCGATAACGCCCGTCCGGTGCTGTACGACGCGGATTATTCGGCGATTCTGGCTTCCCGTGACTCCTCTGCGGCTCCCCAGCTGTCCCGCGTAGTGGGCAAACATTGCGAGAGCGGCGACATAGTTGTTAGAGATGTATATCTGCCCGCGGATGTGGCAGCCGGTGATTTGCTCGCAGTACCGGGTACCGGCGCCTACTGCTGGGCCCTCTCCAGCAACTACAACTACCTGGCACGGCCTGGCGTTGTCGCTGTACGCGACGGAGCTGCCCGGCTGATTGTCCGCGGGGAAACCGAAGAAGATCTCTTGAACCGCGACATGGGAGTGGCGAATGTCTGAAGTGCGAACCTTGAAGGTGGCCCTGCTGGGCTGTGGCAACGTTGGGGCCCAGGTCGCGCGGATTCTGATTGACGACGCCGACGCCCTGGCCGCCCGCAGCGGCGCCCGCCTCGAACTTTCGGGCATCGCCGTACGCACCATCGATGCCCCGCGTGACGTCGAACTGCCGCGTGAACTTTTCACCACGGATGCCGACACCCTGGTCAAGGATGCAGACCTGGTCATCGAACTCATGGGAGGCATTGAGCCAGCACGTTCGTTGATCCTTACGGCCATCCAGAACGGCGCATGTGTTGTCACCGGCAACAAGGCCCTGCTCGCGCAGGACGGCCCCACCCTGTACGAAGAGGCTGACAAAGCCGGTGTCCAGTTGTCTTACGAAGCCGCGGTAGCAGGTGCCATCCCCATCCTGCGCCCCATCCGCGACAGCCTGTCCGGCGATCGCATCACCAGGGTCCTGGGCATCGTCAACGGCACCACCAACTTCATCCTTGACCAGATGGACACCACCGGTGCCCAGTTCTCTGACGCACTGGCCGAAGCCCAGCGGCTCGGATACGCCGAAGCGGATCCCACTGCCGACATCGAAGGACACGACGCCGCGGCGAAGGCAGCCATTCTGGCCTCCCTGTCCTTCCACACACGCTTTTCCCTGGACGATGTCTACTGCGAAGGCATCACCAAGGTCAGCGCGGCGGACATCGCCTCTGCCAAGGAAGCCGGATTCGTCATCAAGCTCTTGGCGATTGCCGAGAAGATCGACTCAGCAGAAAACGGCGGCGGCATCTCAGTGCGGGTCCACCCCACACTGCTGCCGCGGGAACACCCGCTGGCCGCCGTCCGCGGCGCCTTCAACGCAGTCTTCATCGAGGCGGAGAACGCCGGCGAACTGATGTTCTACGGGCAGGGTGCAGGCGGAACTCCTACCGCCTCTGCCGTACTTGGTGACCTCGTCTCCGCAGCGCGGCGCCTGGTCCTTGGTGGCCCGGGCCGCACGGAAACCACCACGGGGCACGTCCCGGCGCTGGCCATCGACGCATCCAACACCAGCTACTACATCGGATTGGACGTAGCTGACCAAGCCGGCGTACTGGCGCGGATTGCGCACATCTTTGCGGAAAACGGTGTCTCCATCGAAATCATGCGGCAGACGATCCACCGCGACGCAGAGTCGAACGTTGAATCGGCTGAGCTGAAGATCGTGACGCACCGTGCATCCGAAGCTGCACTCGCAGCAACCGTCGAGGCCGTCAAGGGCCTGGACGTCATCAATTCTGTGACATCCGTACTGCGGGTAGAAGGGGTCTAAGTGGCTCACCAATGGCGCGGAGTAATCCGCGAATACGCTGATCGTTTGCCCGTAACGGAAGCCACCAAGGTCATTACCCTCGGCGAGGGCGGCACGCCCCTGGTCCATGCACGGCAGCTCTCCGAGCTCACCGGTTCAGAGGTGTACCTGAAGGTTGAAGGCATGAACCCCACGGGTTCCTTCAAGGACCGTGGCATGACCATGGCCATGACGGCAGCAGTTGAAGCCGGAGCCAAGGCCGTGGTCTGTGCGTCCACCGGTAACACCTCTGCCTCGGCAGCTGCCTACGCCACTGCGGCCGGGTTGAAGTGTGCCGTTTTGGTTCCCGAAGGCAAGATCTCCATGGGCAAATTGAGCCAGGCGATCGCGCACGGCGCCACCTTGCTGCAGGTTGACGGCAACTTCGACAACTGCCTGGACATTGCCCGCAAACTGGGTGAGTCCTACCCGGTGTTCCTGGTGAACTCCGTCAACCCCGCCCGTATCCAAGGCCAGAAGACCGGTGCCTTCGAAATCGTCGACTCACTCGGCGATGCTCCAGACATCCATGTTCTGCCTGTCGGTAATGCCGGCAACATCAGCGCCTACTGGAAGGGCTACAAGGAATATTCCGCGCCCTTCGAGACCGCCAGCGGGACCTTGGCGGCTGTCTCCACCAAGACGCCCATCATGTGGGGCTTCCAGGCTGCAGGGGCGGCGCCATTTGTTGCAGGACACCCGATCACGGAGCCGGACACCATCGCGACTGCCATCCGCATCGGCAACCCCGCGTCCTGGGACACCGCTGTTGCCGCCCGCGACGAATCCGGTGGCCTGATTGAGGCCGTTACGGATGATGAGATCCTGGCTGCCCACCGCTGGCTGTCCGCCAAGGAGGGCGTCTTCGTGGAACCCGGCTCCGCTGCCGGCGTCGCAGGCCTCATCAAGAAGCACGCTGCAGGCGAGGTTCCCTCCGGGAAGACCATCGTCATCACGGTTACCGGTCACGGACTCAAGGACCCGCAGTGGGCCCTCCGCACTGACGATGGCAGCGATGTTCAACCCGTCAAGGTGCCGAACGACGTCGTCACCGTTGCCGCAGAACTGGGACTGGAAGAAAAGTAAGAGTGGAATCAACGCAGCCCACCGCGACTGATCGTGCGCTCGTCGCGGCAGGCCAGCGGCTGACCGTCAAGGTCCCCGGTACAAGCGCCAACCTGGGCCCCGGCTACGACAGCCTCGGCTTGGCCTTGTCGATTTACGACACCTTGACGGTGGAAACCCTCAGCACCGGAGAGCTCGAGTTTGAGCTCTCCGGTGAAGGGGCCGAAACCCTTCCCCGGGATTCCAGCCACCTCGTGGTGCGCGCCATTGATCTTGCGCTGGATCGCCTTGGCTACCAGCACTCCGGGCTGAAAATTACTGCGGACAACGTCAATCCGCACGGACGTGGCCTCGGATCCTCAGCTTCTGCCGTGGTGGCAGCGGTGACCGCAGCCAATGCCTTGGTACCGGAGGAATCGCGGAAGGATCGCGATTGGATCCTGCAGCTGACCAGCGAGATGGAGGGCCACCCGGACAACGTCGCACCGGCCATTTTCGGCGGACTGGCGCTGTCCTGGCAGGACAGCGAGCAGTACAGCAGTACCAGGGCAGACGTTGCGCCTTCAGTCATTCCGGTAGTCGCCGTCCCGGACTTCGAGTTGTCCACGGAGACGGCACGCGGTTTGCTCCCTGCTTCCGTGGGCCATCATGCGGCGGCCATGAATTCCGGACGCGCCGCCCTGCTGATCCACGCCCTCACGGCGCAGCCGGCCTTCCTGTTGCCCGCTACCGAGGACTACCTCCACCAGAGCTACCGTGCACAGGCTATGCTTCCCAGCGCCGACCTCATCGCGGCGCTTCGGTCCGCAGGCCACGCGGCCGTTGTTTCCGGTGCGGGCCCCACTGTGATGGTGCTGGCCAACGGGGAACGTGAAGCCTCCACTGTTGCGGATTTCATTGAGTCCTACACGGCGTCCAACACACCAGACATTGGCTGGCGTGTGATGACACTGGCTGTGGACGTTCAAGGTGCTAGAGTGGAAGTGCACCGCCGGTAAAGCCGCGGGCAGTTCCCTGATTTCGGATCTCGGTGTTTCGCCGTACCTTTCGTCAACTGTGCCAACGTTGGTGGTGTCGTCTCTTTCCGGCCAGTCTCAGGTGCCGAGATCTCTCTGTTCCCTGAACCTACAGCCGGCAGTCCGGGCAACCGGATCCAGTGATGACGATCAGTATCCGGCCCTGTTGGCCACAATCCATCAGGCACGGCCCAAATCACCGGCTGCAGATCTGAACTGCAGCCCAGAACAAATCATCGCGTCCAGCTCTCGCTCTGGACGCCGTCGAGGGGGAAGGATCCTTCGTGACAGAAACCACTGAGCTGGCTTCAGCTGTGGACACAACATCTTCTGCTGCTGAGTCGTCAACAGCAGCAACCACCAAGAGCAGCGGCCTTGCAGGCCTTAAGCTCGCCCAGCTTCAGGCTCTCGCGAGCCAGTTGGGCATCTCCGGGGGATCGCGTATGCGTAAGGGGGATCTGGTGACCGCCATTTCCGCCCATCGCGCCGGCACCTCCACTACCAAGGCACCCGCCAAGGCCAGTGCCCCGGCAAAGGGAACCACTGCTGTGGCCAAGGAAGCTCCGGCCGTGGATGCCAAGGCTGCAGGGGAGAGCCAGGGTAAGGCTGCCGAAAACGGTGCTGTTGCCGATGCTGCCTCCGAGGCTCCGGCCCAGGAAGCCCCCCGCGGTCGAGGCCGTGGCCGTAGCCGCCGCGCCACCAGTGATGGTGTAGTAGCTGCTGTTGAGGCCGCTGCTGCGCCCGCTGAAACCGCAGTTGCGCCGGTTGCTGAAGCACCGGCAGCATCTGAAGCGGCTGAGTCCGGTACCGAGCGTCGCCAGCCGCGCACCCGCAACCGCCGCCGTGGCGAAGCTGCTGCAGCACCTGCTGAAGCGGCAGAAGCCCCCGCGGCCGAGCAGCGTGAGCAGCGCGCTGACCGCACGGAGCAGCGTGCTGACCGCACGGAACAGCGTGAGCAGCGTGCCGACCGCACCGAGCAGCGTGAGCAGCGCGCCGACCGCAACGAACAGCGTGAGCAGCGTGAACAGTCGGATTCGGGCGAGCAGCGCGAACGCCGTGACAACACCCGCGGCCGCCGTGAAGACACCAACGATGGCGATGACACCGGCAACCGCCGCAACCGCCGCAACCGTCGTGACCGCAACGACCAGAACGACCGCAGCGACCGTCGGGGAGGTCAGGACAGCCGTGACGGAAACACCCGCAGCGACCGCTTCCGCGACCGCAACGAACGTCGTCGCGGCCGCGCCCAGGGACCGGACGTCGACGACGTCGAGGTCACCGAGGACGACGTCCTGCTTCCCGTAGCCGGCATTCTGGACGTCCTGGAGAACTACGCGTTCATCCGTACGTCCGGCTACCTCCCCGGGGCGAACGACGTTTACGTCTCCCTGGCACAGGTCAAGAAGTACAACCTCCGCAAGGGCGACGCCGTTGTCGGCGCCATCCGTGCACCGCGTGACGGCGAAGACCGCAGCCAGCAGTCGGCCCGACAGAAGTTCAACGCGTTGGTTCGCGTCACTTCCGTCAACGGCAAGACTCCGGAAGAGCTCAAGGACCGCGTCGAGTTCGCCAAGCTCGTACCGCTGTACCCGTCCGAGCGCCTCCGCCTTGAGACTGATCCCAAGAAGATCGGCCCGCGTGTCATTGACCTCGTGGCCCCGATCGGCAAGGGCCAGCGTGGCCTGATCGTGTCGCCGCCGAAGGCCGGCAAGACGCTCATCCTGCAGTCCATCGCGAATGCAATCACCACCAACAACCCTGAGGTCCACCTCATGATGGTGCTGGTTGACGAACGTCCCGAAGAAGTTACGGACATGCAGCGCACCGTCAAGGGTGAGGTCATTGCCTCAACCTTCGACCGTCCCGCCGACGACCACACCACGGTTGCCGAACTTTCCATCGAACGCGCCAAGCGCCTCGTGGAAATGGGTATGGACGTTGTAGTCCTCCTGGACTCCATGACCCGCCTGGGCCGCGCCTACAACCTGGCAGCACCGGCCTCCGGCCGTATCCTGTCCGGTGGTGTGGACTCCGCAGCCCTGTACCCGCCCAAGCGCTTCTTCGGTGCTGCCCGCAACATCGAAAACGGCGGTTCGCTGACCATCCTGGCAACGGCCCTCGTGGAGACCGGCTCCAAGATGGATGAAGTCATCTTCGAAGAGTTCAAGGGCACCGGCAACATGGAGCTCCGCCTGTCCCGCCAGCTGGCAGACAAGCGCATCTTCCCGGCCGTGGACGTCAACGCGTCCGGCACACGCCGCGAAGAGAACCTCCTCTCGCCTGAAGAAGTCAAGATCATGTGGAAGCTGCGCCGCGTCCTTTCCGGCCTGGAGCAGCAGCAGAGCCTTGAGCTGCTGACCAACAAGATCCGGGAGACGCAGAGCAACGTCGAGTTCCTCATGCAGGTTCAGAAGACGACACTCGGAGCGAAGTCGGACAACGACAAATAGCTGTGCTCTAACCGCTCAAAATATGCCGGCCCCGCCCCTACGCCGGGTAGCTTCCGATCTACGATCGGAAGCTACCCGGCTCCGGCAGGCCCGAAGCCACTCCCTGGCCGGCATATTTTGAGCGGTCTTTGTTTAAGGAATCCTTGGCCCGACACCACGTGAGGTCAGAAACGGCCCAGCGGGCCCCAGATGGGCTGTGCGTGACCCCACTGTGCAGTTATTAGACTTGTAGAAGTCGAAAGAGGTTTGAAAATGTTTGAGTCCGTACAGGGATTGCTTGATGAGCACGCTGCTATTCAGGCGCAGTTGAGTGATCCTGCTGTTTATGCCGATCAGTCCGCGGCCCGGAAGTTGGGGCGGCGGTCTGCCCAGCTCCAGGGCATTGTGGAGGCGTACAACAAGTGGCGCGGGCTCAATGATGATCTGGAAGCGGCCAAAGAGATGGCTGATGAGGATCCTGAATTCGCTGCCGAGGTTGTGCAGTTGGAGGAGCAGATTCCCGCGGCGCAGGAGCGCCTGCGCCGTCTGCTGATCCCTCGTGATCCTGACGATGCCCGCAACGTCATCCTTGAAGTCAAGGGTGGCGAAGGTGGTGACGAAGCTGCCTTGTTCGCCGGTGACCTTCTGCGAATGTACATGCGCTACGCCGAGTCGCGGGGATGGAAGACCGAAATGATTTCGGCCACCGAATCCGATCTTGGTGGCTACAAGGACGTTGCCGTGGCCATCAAGGGCAACTCGAACGACCCTGCGCAGGGAGTCTTCGCGCGGTTGAAATTCGAAGGTGGGGTGCACCGTGTGCAGCGCGTGCCCGTGACCGAATCCCAGGGCCGCATCCACACCTCGGCTGCCGGCGTGCTGGTACTCCCTGAAGTGGACGAGCCCGAAGAGCTTGAGATCAACCAGAACGATCTCAAGATCGACGTTTACCGTTCCTCTGGTCCGGGTGGACAGTCCGTGAACACCACCGACTCCGCTGTGCGCATCACCCACTTGCCCACGGGCATCGTGGTGGCCATGCAGAACGAGAAGTCCCAGCTGCAGAACCGCGAAGCCGGCATGCGGGTTCTCCGTGCCCGCCTCCTGGCCCACCAGCAGGAACAGATCGACGCCGCCAACTCGGAGCAGCGGAAGTCACAGATCCGCACTATGGATCGTTCGGAGCGCATCCGCACGTACAACTTCCCTGAAAACCGCATTGCGGACCACCGCACAGGGTACAAGGCGTACAACCTTGACGCCGTCATGAACGGCGACTTGGAGCCCGTGATCCAGTCGGCCATTGAGGCGGACGAGCAAGCACGCCTGGATGCCATCGGCGAATAGCACCCTGCCGCATATCAACAGCAGAGTAGATCCATGACGTTTTACCCAGGCCAGAGCCTCGCGGACGCGGTTCGCGAGGCTACTGCCGTTCTCACCGACGCCGGTGTCCCCTCGCCGCGCGTGGACGCGGAGTTGCTGGCCGAACACCTGCTGGGTGTGGGGCTGGGACGCTTGCGGGCCATGCTGTTGGGCGATACTCCCGCACCTGATGGTTATGGGGAACTGGTGCAGGAGCGGGCCGGCCGCGTTCCCCTGCAGCACATCACCGGCGTCGCCTATTTCCGGTACTTGGAGTTGCGTGTGGGTCCGGGTGTCTTCATACCCCGGCCGGAAACGGAATCGGTAGTCCAGTTGGTGATTGACCACGTGGCAGGAATCCCGAACCCCAAAGTGGTGGATCTTGGCACCGGATCTGGTGCGATCGCCGGCTCGATCGCCCACGAAGTACCGGGCTCTGACGTCCACGCCGTGGAATACAGTACTTTCGCGCATGCCTGGGCTGCGAAAAACCTGGAGCCGCTGGGCGTCACCCTCATCCAGGGCGACCTTAGGGACGCGCTTCCCGAACATAACGGAACCTTCGACGTCGTCGTCTCCAACCCGCCGTATATCCCGGCTGAGGCGATACCCACAGAACCTGAAGTCGCGCTCCACGATCCTCCCGAGGCACTGTACGGTGGGGGAGCGGACGGCATGGAACTCCCGACGGCGGCAGCGGCCTCCGCGGCCCGGCTCCTGAAGCCCGGCGGCTACTTCGTAATGGAACACGCCGAAGTCCAGGCCGGCTGGATCGCCGGGATGCTGCGACGCTCCGGACGTTGGAACAACGTCACCACGCATTGTGACCTGAACGGCAAGGAACGTGCCACCAGCGCGGTGCTGGCAAGCACTGACCCTGATGAGTGAAAGAATAGCGCTGTGACCACAACCTACAACTGCACTTCCGATGACCAGCGTGCCGAAGGACTTCAGCACGCCCAGCGTGCCATCAGCGAAAAGAAGTGCATCGTGCTGCCGACGGACACTGTGTACGGCATTGCCGCGGATGCCTTTTCGCCCCTGGCTGTGACGATGTTGCTGGCTTCCAAGGGACGCAGCCGGCAGATGCCGCCTCCGGTGCTGATTCCCCGGATCAACGCCCTTGATGGCCTGGCCACGGACGTACCGGCCGACGCCCGCGCGCTGGCGCAGGCATTTTGGCCCGGTGGGCTGACCCTGATCCTCCATGCCCAGCCGTCGTTGGACTGGGATTTGGGCGAGACAAAGGGCACCGTTGCCCTGCGTATGCCCGATGACCAGATTGCCTTGGAACTCCTCGGCCTCACGGGCCCGCTGGCCGTATCATCGGCCAACCGCACCGGCCAGGAAGCAGCCCAGACCGCTGCGGAAGCGCGCATGCAACTGGCCGAATCCGTAGAGGTGTACCTTGAGGGCGGATTCCGGCCCGTGGAAGGTACTGCCGCGCTGCCGTCCACGATCGTGGACGCAACTGCCACCCCGTTCCGGGTAGTGCGCCAAGGGGCCATCTCCTTGGAAAGCCTCCGTGCGATCGTTCCGACCCTCCTCGGCTTTGGCGAGTCTGTTCCCGCCGCTGTTGAAGAACCTGAAGAGGCAGTTGCTGTCGCAGCGACCCCCACGGCGGATGACGCGCCGGTTGAGGTGACCGAGGCCGCCGTCGTCGACGTCGAAGCCACGCCTGATGAGCAATCGGTGCCTGACGACCATGTGGAGCCGCCGGCCCCACGAGAAGCCAAGTCCGAATGATTCCGGACCGCCAGCGCGTCCCCGTCCTCGACGTCGACGCTACTCCGTTGCGCGTCCATGAACTCATTGACGCCGTGGGCGGGCTGATTGCTGCCGGGACCACAAGCACTGTGCTCGGCCACAACCTGCACAGCATCACGCTTTTTCATTCATGTCCGGATGTCCGCGCCCTGTACGAAGCAAGCTCCATAGTCCTTCTGGATGGAGCCCCCGCCACGTTGCTGTGGGGAGTTTCCCGGAAGCGGCAAGGTCTGCCCTTGGGTGAAGGGGCCATGGCGTACCGTCTGGGTTCCATGGACTGGATCCCTGAACTCGGCAAGGTTCCCGGATTGCAGCGGGTCGCTGTGGTCGGAGCCGGCAGGGAGGCCAATACCGAAGCGGTGGCCCGCCTGCGGTCCATCATTCCCGGCGCCACGGTGGACGGCATGCCCGGCGAAGGTTGGGATGACGCCCTTGAAGACGCCGTAGTGGGCTGGCTGAACACGTTCCGGCCGCAACTGGTGCTGTTGGGTCTGGGGATGCCGCTCCAGGAGCATGTCCTGCATCGCAGGCTGGGGGAACTGCCGCCGGCCGCCTACTGCGCCGTTGGAGGCGCGATCGAGCAGGTTGCCGGTATCCAGAAACTGGCACCGCGCTGGCTGGGGCGCCTGGGGCTCGAATGGGCCTGGCGTCTGGTCCTCCACCCGGGCCGGGTTGCCTACAGAGTTTTCATTGAGCCGTGGAAGCTTGCCGGCCTGCTGGTCCGGCGCCGTTTTCAATCACCCAAGACCAAAGGCAAGTAAATGACGTCCCAAGCTGTTGTGGTCGCCGTCGTGGTGACTTATAACCGGCGTGAACTCCTCCAGACCACACTGGCGGGCATCGCAGCCGGCACCCGGGTTCCGGACGTCGTCGTCGTGGTGGACAACGCTTCCACTGATGGGACCGCAGAGTACCTGCGGGAGTATGAAGGGCCGCTGGCTACGGACGTCGTCACGCTCACCGCCAATGTGGGCGGTGCAGGTGGATTTGTGGTCGGCATGGAGCGCGCCCTGCTGGATCACGGCGCGGACCACGTCTGGATCATGGACGACGACACCGAGCCGCAACCAGGCGCGCTTGCCGAAGCACTGGATGTTTCCACGGCGTATCAGCAGGAAACAGGAGATACGCCGGCCTTCATCGCCAGCCGCGTTGTCTGGACCGATGGCCGTGACCACCCCATGAACCGCATGCGGCCCCGGATGGGTGCCAGCGAAAACGCACGCAATGCTGCTGCGCGTGTGGGTGCCACGCAGATCCGCAGCGCTTCCTTCGTGTCAGTCCTGATCCGAGCCGAAGAAATCAGGAAATACGGCCTTCCCATCGCGGACTATTTCATCTGGAACGACGACCTTGAGTACACTGCCAGGGTTTCGCGCAGGGGAACAGCACTGACCACGGAAGCATCGGTGGCCAATCACCACACCAAGGTCTTTGGTGACGCCGGTGCTGACCCCGGACCGCGCTTCTACTACGAGGTTCGGAACAAGCTGTGGGTCTACACCCGTTCCAGTGCCTTGGCGCCGTGGGAAAAGGTACTTTTTACCGGTGCGTCGTTGCGCAACTGGACCCGCACCATTGCTGCATCGCCCAACCGCAAAGTACTGCTGGGCGGGCTTCTCAAGGGCCTGCGCCACAGCCTCAAAGCACCGCGTTCCAATGCGCAGGTGCTTGAGGGAATCTATGCGTTGCGGAACGTCCAAGAGCCTGCCAGCTGACAGCGGCGCAGCTAAAACCCGGTCAAACAGGCGTGGGTCTTGCGGCTGCGTCACAGGGTGGTCACGTCCATTGGCATTAGTATCGTGACTAGAGTCCACAGAAATCCCGCAACATTCGGCACAGCCGGTGCAGGCATGGCGACGGAGTAGTTCCATTTATCCACACACAGAATTCCACACCTCAAGGTGCCCGGAAACCACCGGCTTTCACCCGACGCGTCGGCAGCGTCAGTACATTGCCATTTCCGGAACAGTGGGCGGGCTGCTCCCGGGAGCCGCATCATGATCATGTATCTGCTGATGGCACTCACGGCTGCAGTGGTGTCCTACGCGGGAACGTGGGGTGCCCGCGTGGCCGGAAACAAACTGCGCCTGTACCGTCCCATCCGCAGCCGCGACATGCACTCTGCCCTGATTTCCAAGCTCGGCGGGCTGGGCATCTTTGCGGGTTTCTTCGTCGCCCTGGTAGTTGCCAGCAACTCATTCTTCGTGAAGGACATTTTCAGGCACAACGATGCGCCCTGGGGGATCCTGGCCGGTGCTGTGGTGATCGTCGCCGTGGGGGTGGCAGATGACATCCTGGACATCCGATGGTGGATCAAGCTGCTGGGCCAGGGCGCTGCCGCTCTCATCGTGGCACTGTGGGGCGTCCGGATGTCGGTGGTGCCCTTCATCCCGGAGCCGATATTCCTCGAGTCTGAGATCCTTCAGATTGTGCTTACGGCGGGACTCATTGTCACCACCATGAACGCCGTCAACTTCATTGACGGACTGGACGGTTTGGCAGCGGGAGTGGCCATCATTGGTGGCGGCGCCTTCTTCCTCACGGCTTATTGGGTCCACAGGAACAATCCGTCCACCGACAACTCAGACCTTGCCACACTCCTGATGGCCATCCTCGTGGGTAGTTGCATCGGGTTCCTGCCGCACAACTGGTTCCCGGCAAAAATCTTCATGGGTGACTCGGGGGCCATGCTCATCGGCCTGCTCATGGCGTCAGCCGGTGTCGTAGCCACGGGACAGATCGGCTCGGGCCTTTATGACCGTGCCAACGGCATCCCCACGATCGTTCCAATTTTGCTGCCCTTTGCGGTTCTGTCCCTGCCCCTCCTGGATCTGGGGATGGCCGTAGTCCGCAGGACTGCGAGGGGTCAGTCGCCGTGGTCGGCTGACCGTGGACACCTCCACCATAAGCTGGTGGACCTCGGCTACTCGCACCGTGCCGCCGTCGTCATGCTCTATGTCTGGACGTGCATCCTGGCGTTCGGTGGCGTCGCTTTCGCCGTCTTCCCATGGCAGATTGTGCTCATCGTGGTTGTGGTCGCGGCTCTCGTCATGGCCGCCGTGACTGCGTGGCCCTACTTCACCCGGAACTCGACGCGGCCGGGGGAGTAGTTGTGGCGGCTGGTTATCGTCACAGTTCTATCTCATGTAGAATTCTTTCTGCGGACAGTCACTCGCCCGTAACCCCACTTTGAGAATATGGCACCTGTGCCACGAGGATTGGTATCCCCATGACATCCAACGCCGAAACCGGACGCCCGTCCGGTAAACGTGGTGTTGGAGTTTCCAGTGAGACATCGAATCTCTGGCTCCGGCTGCTCTCTCTTAGCGCTGCAGCAGCAGTGGCCGCAGTTGTGGTCACCTGCATCATCGCGGCCTTCATGGATGGCGGACAAGGAGCGCTTTCAGTAGCGTTCGGTGCTGCCGTGGTCATGCTCTTTTTCAGCATCAGCCTTCTCATCGGCCACTTCGTCGGCCGGAACAACCCCTCCGGTGCAGTGGGACTCTTTGTTGCCTCATATTTCATCAAGGTTGTCGGATTTGCCGTTGTGCTGTTCGTGATCGGCGCGCCGGACTGGCTGAATGACCGCTGGTTCATCATCGGGGCCGTGGTCACCGTGGTGGTCTGGCAAGCTGCGGAAATCTACGGTTTCAGCAAGGCCCGCTTCCAGATCTACAACGATCCTGTTGAAGAGAAGAAGGGTGGCCCGGATGTCTCCGCGTAAGCGATATTCACGCCCGGCCGCACCAGCCCAGCAACGTGGAAAAGCCAATGAAGCCGCAGAAGCCGGAAACGACGGCGGATACAACGCCGGCATCGCCGTCTTCAGCTACATCATTGGCGGGATCATTGTCTGGAGTTTGATAGGCTGGGGTCTGGATAATCTGTGGGGGACCCGCTGGATTGTGCTCCTTGGCGCTCTGCTGGGAGCCGCAGGAGGGTTCTATCTTTCCCATATGCACGGCCTCACCAGGCAAAGCTCCTCTGCTGGCGAGAGCAACGCAGACAGCGGTCCGTCCACGGACGGGGACAGTAATGCCAAATAATTTCACATGGATTGTGGATGCGTCCAACGCTTCCGGATTCCAACCAATGCCCAATGATGGACACAGCAGAGAGGAAACGCGTTGATCGCGCTTGCGCTCCCCGCCCAGGATTCGGGGTCCTTCACCCCACCCGGAATCGACGAAATGCACCTGCCGGCAATCCTGCCTTGGGGTGCGCACGACGGATTCTCCAAGCAGATGCTGCTGGTGATCCTTTCGGTCGTCATTATCGCTACATTCTTCATCCTCGCTGCACGTAAGCAGCAGCTGGTTCCCGGCAAGCTGCAGTTCGCAGGCGAGATGGCTTACGGCTTCGTCCGGAACAGCATTGCCAAGGACATCATCGGCGGCAAGGACTTTATCAAATACGTCCCGCTGCTGTTCAGCTTGTTCTTCTTCATTCTGGTGAACAACATCTACGGTGCCATTCCGGTCATCCAGCTCCCCAGCTTCTCGCACGTTGGTGGAGCCTATGTCCTCGCAGGCATCGTGTACTTCACCTGGATCATCATCGGCATCAAGAAGAACGGCCTGAAGTACTTCAAGCTCGCGACCGTTCCTTCGGGCGTGCCCTGGTACATCCTGCCGATCGTTGTTCCGATCGAAATCATCTCCAACTTCCTGGTCCGCCCCGTCACGCACAGCCTCCGTTTGTTCGCGACCATGCTGGCCGGCCACCTGATCGTGATGCTCGCCGGCTCCGGCATCGAGTACCTGGTCATGCAGGAGAACGTCCTCCTCAAGGGCACCTCCGTCCTGGTACTGGTCGGCGCCATCGCCATGTACATGCTCGAAGCACTGATCATGGCCCTGCAGGCCTACGTGTTCACGCTGTTGACCGCGATCTACATTGAAGGCGCCCTGCACGCCGACAGCCACTAGGCTCCAAAACTTCCCCTTGTGGGGATTGAAGTAAACCAAACAACCTGCCACATGGGTGGCATCTTGAAAGGAAAAAAATGGAAGGCAATCTCAACCTCGTAGGTTACGGTCTGTCCGCAATCGGCGGTGGTATCGGTGTGGGTCTCGTATTCGCGGCTTACATCAACGGTGTTGCTCGTCAGCCGGAAGCTCAGCGTGTGCTGCAGCCGATCGCGTTCCTTGGTCTGGCACTGACCGAAGCTCTCGCCATCCTCGGCCTCGTTTTCGCCTTCGTTCTCTAGTCTTCGGCTTCAGAACCAAGCGAATTCCGCAACCGAGTAGATAGGACGGGTGAAATATGAATCAGCTGATCATCTCAGCCGCCACTGAAGGCGAGACCAACCCTCTCGTTCCCAATGTTTGGGAAATGGGTGTCGTCCTCGTCGGCTTTGCTGTCCTCCTGTACATCGTGGTCAAGTTCATTGTCCCGATGTTCGAGAAGACCTTCGCAGAGCGCGCCGAAGCAATTGAAGGTGGCATTGCAAAGGCCGAAGCGGCCCAGGCGGAAGCTTCTGCAGCTCTTGAAGAGTACAAGCAGCAGCTCACCGACGCCCGCGCCGAGGCCAACCGCATCCGCGAAGAAGCACGCGCCGAAGGCGCCCAGATCCTCGCGGACCTGAAGGCCAAAGCAGCTGCGGAGTCCGCACGGATCACCGAGCAGGCACACGCTGCCATCGAATCGGAGCGCCAGGCAGCTGTTGTCTCGCTTCGTTCCGAGGTTGGCACCCTGGCCACCACGCTGGCCGGCCGCATTGTTGGTGAGTCACTCACTGACGATCAGCGCGCCGCACGCGTTGTGGACCGCTTCCTTGCAGATCTGGAGACCCAGAGCGCAGGTGCAGCTAAGTAATGGCAGGTATATCGAGCGAATCGCTGACCACAGCGCTGGCGCAGTTGGAAGCCAAGCTTCCCTTTGCCTCGCTGCAGTTGGCTAAGGACCTCTTCGGAATCCTGGGAACGGTGGACAGCTCGGCTGGCTTGCGCCGCGCCCTGACTGACCCGTCCCGTAATGGAGACGAAAAGTCGGCGCTGGTCAAGCAGCTGGTTGGCGGAAAAGTCTCCGCTGATGCTGCTGAAATTGCGGGCGGACTGGCCAGCTCACGCTGGGCATCGGCTCGCGATATCGGCGATGCACTCGAGACGCTTGCCGCCACGGTGGTCATTGCCGTAGCTGAAAACAAGTCGGCCGTTTCTGCCTCCGGTATCACGGGGCTGGAAGAGCTGGAAAACGATCTGTTTGCTTTCAATCAGGCCGTCGCCTCCAGCCACGAAGTACAACGTGCTCTGTCTGAGCCGCAGGCGTCGCCCGCGGCAAAGATTGCACTGGCCGAGAAGCTTGTTCCTGGCAGCAGCGAGGAAGCCAAGGTTCTCATCAGCCAGGCAGTGACGCAGCCGCGCGGCGTCAAGCCGAGCAAGCTCGTCGATTCTTTCGCAAAGCTTGCCGCCAAGCGCCAGCAGCGCTGGATTGCAACTGTCAGCGTTACCCGTCCGTTGACGGAAACGCAGGCCAGCCGTCTGCAGGCCGGGCTGGATGCCCTGTACGGCCGCGAACTGAAGGTCAACGTCAATGTTGACCCCGCACTGATCGGTGGAATCCGTGTCCAGGTGGGTGACGAAGTGCTCGACGCTTCGGTAGTTGCCCGCCTCAGCGAACTCCGCCGTCAGCTTGCTGGCTAGCGAAGACAAAGCACAACTTAACTGATATAAAACCCGGTCATCGTGAGCAACGATGATCACGAAAACAGGAGAGCAGGGACTGCAGATGGCCGAATTGACCATCAACGCCGACGACGTCCGTAATGCGTTGAACGAGTTCGCGGCGTCCTACGAACCCGGTAACGCAGAGCGCGTAGAGGTTGGTCGTGTGACCACCGCAAGTGACGGCATCGCCCGTGTTGAGGGTCTTCCCTCGGTCATGGCGAACGAGCTGCTTCGCTTCGAAGATGGCACGCTGGGCCTGGCCCAGAACCTTGACGTCCGCGAGATCGGTGTCATTATCCTCGGTGACTTCACCGGTATTGAAGAAGGCCAGGAAGTTCACCGCACCGGTGAGATCCTGTCCGTTCCGGTTGGCGACGCCTTCCTGGGTCGCGTTGTCGACCCGCTGGGCCAGCCGATTGATGACCTTGGCGAAATCAAGGCCGAAGGCACCCGCGCACTGGAACTCCAGGCTCCGGGCGTTACCGAACGCAAGTCGGTTCACGAACCGATGCAGACCGGCCTCAAGGCTATCGACGCCATGATCCCGATCGGCCGCGGCCAGCGTCAGCTGATCATTGGTGACCGCCAGACCGGCAAGACCGCCATCGCCGTGGACACCATCATCAACCAGAAGGCCAACTGGGCTTCGGGAGATGTCACCAAGCAGGTTCGCTGCGTGTACGTTGGTGTTGGCCAGAAGGCTTCCACCATCGCAGCCGTCCGCCAGACCCTTGAGGACCACGGCGCACTGGAGTACACCACCATCGTGGCCTCCCCGGCATCTGACCCCGCTGGCTTCAAGTACCTGGCACCGTATGCAGGTTCGGCCATCGGCCAGCACTGGATGTACGGCGGCAAGCACGTTCTGGTGATCTTCGATGACCTGTCCAAGCAGGCTGAAGCCTACCGCGCCGTGTCCCTTCTGCTGCGCCGTCCGCCGGGACGCGAAGCATACCCGGGTGACGTGTTCTACTTGCACTCCCGCCTGCTGGAGCGTTGTGCCAAGCTCTCCGACGAGCTCGGTGCAGGTTCGATGACCGGTCTTCCGATCGTCGAGACCAAGGCAAACGACGTCTCCGCGTACATCCCGACCAACGTGATCTCCATCACTGATGGCCAGATCTTCCTCCAGTCGGATCTCTTCAACGCCAACCAGCGCCCCGCTGTTGACGTCGGTGTGT
This sequence comes from Paenarthrobacter sp. OM7, assembly GCF_029873575.1. NCBI lineage: Bacteria > Bacillati > Actinomycetota > Actinomycetes > Micrococcales > Micrococcaceae > Paenarthrobacter > Paenarthrobacter sp. OM7. Next base: position 2,866,693 of record NZ_CP123579.1, on the reverse strand, counting down.
CCGTCTCCCGCGTTGGTGGCGCTGCACAGGTCAAGTCCATGAAGAAGGTCTCCGGTACCTTGAAGCTGGACCTGGCCCAGTACCGCGACATGCAGGCATTCGCCATGTTCGCCTCGGACCTGGATGCTGCATCCCGTCAGCAGCTGACCCGTGGTGCACGCCTGATGGAACTGCTGAAGCAGGGCCAGTACTCACCGTTCCCGGTTGAGAACCAGGTTGTTTCCATCTGGGCCGGCACCAAGGGTCACCTGGACGACGTTCCGGTTGAGGACATCAGCCGCTTCGAGTCCGAGTTCCTGGAGCACCTCACGCACAAGTCCTCCATCCTGACCACGCTGGCGCAGACCAACGTCCTGGATGACGACACCGCTGCAGCCTTGGAGGAAGCGATCGTTTCCTTCAAGAAGGGCTTCTTCGGAGAAGGCGACAACCACCTGGTTGGCGCCGGCCACGAAGAGCACGCAGCGATCTCCGGCGGCGACGTCGACCAGGAAAAGATCGTCAAGCAGAAGCGCTAGTTCCGATCACCTGCCCTGCCGGGGTCCGCAAGGGCCCCGGCAGGGCAGCACATCGGGAACTTAGGAAAGGATAAGTATGGGAGCCCAGATTCGGGTCTACCGTCAGAAGATCAGCTCGACGACGTCGATGCGCAAGATCTTCAAGGCGATGGAACTGATCGCTACCTCGCGCATCGGTAAGGCCCGCGCCCGCGTAGCAGCTTCACTGCCCTACGCGAACGCGATTACCCGCGCCGTTTCTGCTGTCGCAACTCAGAGCGAAATCGACCACCCGCTGACCACCGAGCCGGAGCAGATCCGCCGTGCCGCAGTCCTGATCATTACATCGGACCGTGGCCTTGCAGGATCGTACTCCGCGAGCGTGCTCAAGCAGGCTGAAGGTCTCACCGAGCTTCTTCATGCAGAAGGCAAGGAAGTCAAGGCGTACCTGGTTGGCCGCAAGGCGCAGGCGTACTTCGATTTCCGCAACCGGGCATACGCCCGCGTATGGACCGGTGGCACGGACGCGCCGGAATTCGAAACAGCACAGGAAGTCGGAGCTGCACTTCTCGAAGACTTCTCCACTGACTTCGAAGAGGGTGGCGTGGATGAGATCCACGTCGTCTACACCCGCTTCAAGTCGATGGTGACGCAGGAGCCTACGGTTATCCGTTTGCTTCCGCTGGAGGTCGTCGAAGAGGAAGCAACCTCGGAATCCGAGCTGTTGCCGTTGTACGAGTTTGAACCGGAAACAGAGCAGGTGCTTGACGCACTGCTTCCGCGTTACATCGAGTCCCGCATCTTCGCAGCCATGCTGCAGGCCGCTGCTTCCGAGCTCGCAGCCCGCCAGCGTGCCATGAAGTCGGCCGGTGACAACGCTACGGATTTGATCAAGAAGTACACGCGCCTTCGCAACACGGCCCGCCAGGCCGAGATTACGCAGGAGCTTTCCGAAATCGTTGCCGGCGCCGACGCCCTCGCGTCTTAGCCTGCACCGGATTCGGTTCCAAGCCGCACCTGCAATAAACAGATAAACTTAACCCCACGCCATCTACTGAGTGAAGTGAGAGAGATGACTGCCACTGCTACCGAACACGTAGCAACGGCCGGTGCCACCGGCCGCATTGCCCGTGTTATTGGTCCGGTTGTCGACGTCGAATTCCCGGCTGACGCAATCCCCTCGATTTACAACGCTCTGACCACTGAGATCACTCTCAACGGCCAGACGAAGACCATCACGTTCGAGACCTCCCAGCACCTGGGTGACAACCTCGTCCGCGCCATCTCCCTGCAGGCAACCGACGGACTTGTCCGCGGCACCACCGTGCAGGACTCCGGCGCTCCGATCTCGGTGCCCGTCGGCGACGGCGTCAAGGGCCACATCTTCAACGTTCTCGGCAAGCCGTTGGACGTCGAAGAGTCCGAGATCAAGGCTGACGCCTACTGGCCGATCCACCGAAAGGCTCCGGCCTTCGCATCCCTCGAGGGCTCCACGGAGATGCTCGAGACCGGTATCAAGGTCATCGACCTTCTCACCCCGTACATCAAGGGTGGAAAGATCGGCCTGTTCGGTGGCGCCGGTGTTGGCAAGACCGTTCTGATCCAGGAAATGATCACCCGTGTTGCCCGCAACTTCGGTGGTACTTCCGTATTCGCCGGTGTCGGCGAGCGTACCCGTGAAGGTAACGACCTCTGGGTTGAAATGGAAGAGGCAGGCGTCCTCAAGGACACCGCTCTTGTGTTCGGCCAGATGGATGAGCCGCCGGGAACGCGTCTGCGCGTGGCCCTGTCGGCCCTGACCATGGCGGAGTACTTCCGCGATGTCCAGAACCAGGACGTGTTGCTCTTCATCGACAACATCTTCCGCTTCACCCAGGCAGGCTCGGAAGTTTCCACGCTGCTCGGCCGTATGCCGTCCGCTGTGGGCTACCAGCCCAACCTTGCTGACGAGATGGGCCTCCTCCAGGAGCGCATCACCTCCACCAAGGGTCACTCCATCACGTCGATGCAGGCCATCTACGTGCCGGCTGATGACTACACCGACCCGGCCCCGGCCACGACCTTCGCACACCTCGACGCAACCACGGAACTTTCCCGTGAAATCGCATCCCGTGGTCTGTACCCGGCCGTTGACCCGCTGACGTCGACTTCCCGCATCCTGGATCCCCAGTACATCGGCAAGGACCACTACAACACGGCTGTCCGTGTTAAGCAGATCCTGCAGAAGAACAAGGAACTTCAGGACATCATCGCCATCCTTGGTGTTGACGAACTGTCTGAAGAGGACAAGATCGTCGTGTCGCGTGCACGTCGTATCCAGCAGTTCCTCTCCCAGAACACCTACACCGCCAAGCAGTTCACCGGCGTCGAGGGTTCCACCGTGTCCATCAAGGACACCGTGGAAGGCTTCACGGCCATCTGCGACGGCGAGCTGGACCACATTGCAGAGCAGGCGTTCTTCAACGTCGGTGGCCTGGATGACGTCGAGCGTCAGTGGGCCAAGATCCAGGAACAGACCAAGTAGTATGGCTGAGCTCGAGGTTGAGATTGTCGCAGCGGACCACTTCGTGTGGTCCGGCGCGGCCAAGATGGTGAAGGCCCGCACCAGCGATGGTGAAATCGGAATCCTGCCGGGCCACTCGCCCCTTCTGGCCATCCTGGCTGAGGGCGAGCTGGCAATCCAGCCGGTTTCCGGTGACCGTATTGCGGTAGTGGTCGACGGCGGATTCTTCTCCGTTGACAACGATCGCGTGGTCATTGTTGCTGACAACGCCAAATTGGGCGAAGCGGCTACAGCGGGGATCCGATAGCACGACCTTGATGGACGATTCCCTTATTCCGTTCATCGCCCTGGCAACAGCGTTTACGTTGCTGATCATTTCACTGTGCCTGTTCGGGGTGCGCCGCTTCAACCTGCGGCGTGCCCTGGGCACGGTAGACGCCTCCATTTGCACGGCTGGAAACAGCTGGCAGATGGGGGTTTGTCGTTATCAGGACAATGAGCTGGAGTGGTTCCGCTTGATGTCCTTGAGCGTGATCCCCAAGCACAGATTTACGCGCAGTTCGCTCGAACTGCTGGGCCGCCGCCAACCCACGGAAGATGAACTCGTCAGGGTGCAGCCCGGCGTTGTGGTTGTTGAATTGCAGTACGAAGGCCAAAAGTTCATGCTCGCCATGAATTTCGACGCTTACGCAGGGTTGTCCTCCTGGTTGGAGGCCGGTCCGGTCATCGGCGTCGGTACCTGGCGCTAGGCGTTATGGATTTTCTTTCCGACGTCAGCCTGGTTGGTGGTCCGTTCCTCTGGTTCAGCATTGCTTGCGGTGCTGCCGGTGGAATGTACCTGCTCTGGCGACGACGACGTTCCTGGCCCCTGGTCGTTGTGGGCTCTCTCGCCGTTTCTGCCGGCATCGTGGCGTTGATCCACTGGATCCTGGTGGATCTCATGGCCACTTTTTCAGAGAACCTGCCCTTTGAGACGCTGGCATGGTCTGTGCCGGCGGTTGCAGCTGTCCTTCTCTGCGCGGCCCGCCTTCCACGCAACTCCGGTAAAGGCCGCTCCCTCAGCGTCCTGGCGATGCTGGGAGTCGTCCTTCTGAGTGCTGTCCAAGTGAATCTCTACTTCGGGCTCAACAACTCGGTAGGAGATTTGCTGGGTACTGCAGTGGCCCGCATTCAGCCGCTGGAGGCCGGCCTTCAACGGAGTCCGGACAGTAGTAAGCCCGGCCCCGCCCTCCCGGAGTGGAAAGCCCCCGCGGCCATGCCGGCGCACGGAATTCTGCGCAAGGCCGACATCCCCGGCACCACTTCCGGTTTCACTGCACGGGAAGCGTACATTTATCTTCCCCCCGCATATCAAACCGAACCCCGCCCCAAACTGCCTGTGCTGGTGCTCTTCTCAGGACAGCCCGGTGGCCCGGCCGACTGGTTGACGGGCGGCCAGCTCCGCTCCCAACTCGACCGCTTCGCCGAAGCCCACCACGGAGTGGCTCCGGTGACGGTGGTGGTGGATCCGAACGGCTCAAGCGGCGCCAACACCATGTGCATGGACAGCATGATTGCCCCTGCGGACACATATCTCTCCAGGGATGTTCCGGCCTGGATCACCTCCACGCTGGACGTCTCGGATGACCCCCGGCTGTGGGCCGTGGGCGGTTTCTCGTTTGGGGGTACATGTGCCATGCAGATGGGCACAGCCCACCCGGAGCTCTTCCCCACCGTGCTGGCGTTCGCGGCGGAACGGGAACCTGCGTTGGCCAAGGATCGAAACAAGACCATTCAGGACTCGTTCGACGGCGACACAGCGGCTTTCGAGTCGAGGACGCCTTTGGCCTTGATGCAGCAACGCACTTATGCGGGAAGCGCTGCCTACTTCACGGCCGGCGAAACTGACCACGAATTCATCGACTACATGCATGAGCTCGCTGACGCTGCCCGGCGCGCAGGCTTCGCAGCAGAAGAACATACCATCCAGCACGCAGGACACTCTTGGGACGCTGTTGTCCGGGGAATGCCCGGAGCCTTGGGTTTCCTTGCCGACCGCTGGGAGCTGTCCCGGTGAGCCGTGCCCTCAAGGGTGTGATCAAGCCGGCCGTGCTGCAGGCGGGCAGGCACGTGCGGGCCACGCCGTTCACCCTGCTGGTACTGGGCTTGTTTGTGTTGTTGTCCGTGGTTTCGGACAGTTTCCTGTCCGGTCCGCCGGAGCCGTGGCTTGCTTTCGCCGGCGTGTCACTTGATGGTCTGCGGTCTGGAGAATGGTGGTCCATTTGGACGTCGCTGTTCTTCACCACCAATCCCTTGGCTTATGCCACAGCGATCCTGATGATCGTGTTCCTTCTGGGCCTTGCCGAGCGGCACCTGGGGTCACTCAAGACTGCTTGTGTCTTCTTGGGCGCCCAGTTCGCGTGCGTGTCGGCATTCCTCCTGGTCACCCAAGTGGCGCAGTACTCAGATGACGGCTGGCTGTCGCGAATGGTGGATAGCCGGCTGATTGGGCCCTACGGGGCAGCGATGGCTACTGCGTTGGCAGCCAGCGCCCTGCTCCCTACGCTGTGGCAACGGCGCCTGCGCACGGTGGCCCTTTCGGTTTCCTTGCTCCTGGTTCTCTACGTTGGGCACGCTGAGACGGTGGTGGGTTTCCTGGGGGCCCTGATCGGATTGGCCGCAGGGTGGTGGATGCAAAGCAGCCAGGGACATCTCCATCTGCACCGCTCGACGGGCAGGGAAGTACGGAACCTTCTGTCCTTGACGATGGCAATCTTCGCGGTGGGTCCCATCGTTACTGCTGCAGCGAAGAGTCCGTCCGGTCCCCTCGCATTGCTGCGGGACGTCATCCTGAATCCTTTGCCCACTCTCAGCCAGTTGGAAAGCAACTGCGGGGGAACCATTGATGTTGCCTGTTTGGAGGTGGGGCGCCAAGGCTACACGGGCCCGTTCGGTTTGGCGCTGGCAGTGGTACCCGTTGTCCTGCTGCTCATTTGTGCCGATGGCATGAGACGTGGACGCCGGCTGGCCTTGGGGATCGCGATCGGGGTCCAACTGGTAGTGGTGGCGTTGTCAACGATTTACCTTAGCCTCTTTGCCGGCATGCCCAGGCTGCAGGGGCGTCCCCACATCCCCATGCTGAACTCGGCAGTGGTGCACCTGATACCGCTCGTCTTGGTGCCGCTGGTGCTGGCTGTGCTGCTTTTTGTCTACCGTGGCCACTTCCGGGTGGTGTCGTCGGATCGACTCCGGCGCAGAATCTTCTGGTTGGTAGGCCTGACCGGGGCGGGCCTTAGCCTCGCTTACACCGCGGTGTGGTTTGCGTCCGGCGGCATGGACCGCGACGGCGGCTTGCTGGGGTTGGCTGCAGAATTGGCCAGGCAGTATCTTCCCGTTCCACTGCCGGGCGTTTACCGGAAGGTCTTCGCCGAACGTGATGTCGTGGAGGTGTTCCTCTTCTCGTATTCCGGAACGGTGTTCTGGTTGGTGGCGTTGGTGGGCGTATGGATCCTGCTCATCCGTGGACACCATTCCGGCGGACTCGACCACCAGGCCCGCCAGAGAGCCCGCACCCTGGTCAAATCCGGGGGTGACTCGTTGTCTTGGATGGCGCTCTGGGAACCCAACAAGTATTGGTTCAACGTTGACGGCACTGGGGGAGTGGCCTACCAACACCATGGTCACGTGGCCTTGACGTTGGCTGGCCCGTTTGGGTCTGCCCGATACCGTCTGGAAACGGCCAGGGGCTTCCTCGAGTTCTGCACCCAGCAGGCGTTGATACCGTGCTTCTACTCCTGCACGGATGAGCTGTGGCCCATGCTTCAAGCGCGGGGTTTCCGTCGGGTGGCTGTTGCCCAGGAAACCCGCCTGCGGATCAGGGACCTGGAATTCCGGGGTAAGGAGTGGCAGAACGTCAGGACATCGCTGAACCGTGCCAAAAAACTGGGGATAACAGCCAGCTGGGGCCGCTACTCGGAGCTATCGCACGCCGTGCGCGCCCAAGTCACTGAGGTCTCGGAGGAGTGGGCGGCCCAGAAGAAAATTCCTGAGATGGGCTTCACTCTGGGCGGCTTGGACGAGTTGGAGGACGACGACGTGCTGTGCTGCGTTGCCGTTGATGAGGCGGGGTTCGTCTACGGGGTCACCAGTTGGCTTCCGGTCTACGAGGAGGGCCAGGTTGTCAGTTGGACGTTGGACTTCATGAGGCGACGCGGGGACACCTTCCCGGGAGTCATGGAATTCCTGATTGCCTCGGCCATCCTGCACCTGCGTGGCTCCGTAGAGGTCATCTCATTGTCAGGTTCTCCCTTGGCCAGGGAGAAGGGCGAGATCGAACAGCAGGCTGAGGGCCTGGCGGGAATTCTGGATGCCGTCGGGCAGGCACTGGAACCGGTTTATGGATTCAGGTCATTGGCTTCTTTTAAGTCGAGGTTCCAGCCCGAGTACCGAACGTTGTACATGTATTACCAAGACCCGTTGCACCTTCCGGCAATGGGGCGGGCACTAAGCCGCGCCTATCTGCCCGGATTGTCGGTACGGCATTCAGCCCGGCTGCTCCGGACCCTCGTTGCTTGAATAGTCAACCCCATTCACCGGGGCCAGTTCGTCTTTCTTCATGGTTAGTAACTGATGTTGTCGAAATATCAGACATTATTGGCCCCTTAAACACATTGACCCCGACGCGAAAGCCGGGGTCAATGTGTTTGTTGAATCTGCAACCAGCAGAATTCAGCAGGTAAGGCTAGACGACGGTAACGCCGGTTGCCTGGGGGCCCTTGGCGCCCTGACCGATCTCGAACTGAACGCGCTGGTTCTCATCGAGGGTCTTGAAGCCACCGGTCTGGATCTCGGAGTAGTGAACAAAAACGTCCCCATCCGAGTCATCCGGGGTGATAAAGCCGAAGCCCTTTTCAGCGTTGAACCACTTGACGGTTCCCAGTGCCATGTATTTCTCCTCATTATGGAACTTCAGTCCGATACACCTCGTACCGGCTTTGTTACTCCGCGAGAAGATCTTGGATTCCGTCCGGGGATGCCGGTTGGATTCGCAGGAGCTTCACGCTCGCAACTCGTCTTGCGAGCATGAAAACCACCTACACAAAGACTGCTACAACACTTTCATGTGCCCTGCCGGAGGTCAACGGTCTTTTGGGCAATTCTGGAAAATTTTCGGTAAAAAGAAGGTAACGCGGCTCATTCAATTAGCGCTGTGACAGCCACTGGCCGTTTCGCATCACGCCAGTGAGTTCAAGATCTTCGTTAGTAACAACGATGTCGGCACGCAGGCCACGGCGCAGTCCGCCTATTTCGTCGGAAAGTCCAAGGACAGCCGCAGGTACCGCCGTCGCGGAACAAATGGCGTCGGGAAGATCGACGCCGGCAGCTACGGTTTTGCGGACAACCTCCAGGAGGGTGGCGGTGCCGCCTGCGATTGACCCCGTGGCATCGAGCGTGGCGACACCATCACTGACGGTCACAGGGGAGGGGCCCAGCATGTAGCTGCCGTCCGAAAGCCCTGCGGCGGCCATGGAGTCCGTCACCAGGACAATATTGGCAGCTCCTACAAGTTGGAAGACCGTGGCTACCGTGCTGGGATCCAGATGTGTGCCGTCGGCGATGAGCTCCACCACAGCCTTTCCTTCCTGCGCCATCCGCAGGCAGGCAGCAACGGGACCCGGCGCGCGGTGGTGCAGTGGAGGCATCCCATTAAAAAGGTGGGTCACGGTGGGAAGTGAGCTGACGCCGTCGAACCCTGCTGATTCCAGCCCTTCACGGGCGGCGGCCAGTGACGCCGTTGCCGTGGCGTCATCGCAATCGGTGTGGCCCAGCGAAGGAGTGACGCCGTGGGAGGTCATCAGGTCCACCAGCGCGGCTGCGCCCGGAAGCTCGGGGGCATAGGTCATGGTGGCCAGCTTGCCGGCGGCAGCGCCAACGAGCTCCTCCATGAGGTCCAGGTCCGGTTCCAGCAAGTAGTCCGGGTTCTGGGCTCCGCAGCGGGCATGGGACAGGAACGGGCCTTCAAGGTGGATTCCGGCTACGAGGCCTTCATCCGCGAGCTTTACATACAGCTGGATGCCACGGAGGAGGTCCTCCGGGGGAGCGGTCACCATGCTGGCCAGGAACGTTGTTGTTCCCGAACGGTGCAGGAAGTCGACGGCTTTGCGCGCCGATGCCTCTTCACCGCCAGGGAAGTCGCCGCCATTGCCACCGTGGCAGTGAACATCCACCAGTCCGGGAATCAGGTAGCTGCCGCTGGGGACTCCCAAACGGACAGCGCTCTGGAAACCTTCAAATGATTCCGGATCAAAGCCACCCGCAGCTCCGGCGTAGGCGATTCTGTCGCCTTCGATGGCAACAAGGCCGTCCTCCACCACCTCGCCGTCACTGACAATCGTGCCTTTGATGATCTGGTGGCTTGGCGCGGAAGAAGTGGACAAACGATCTGCGGCAGTCATGATGTCGATTCTAGTGGCCTGCGGCACATGAGCCCGGGGAAGTGCTAGAAGAGCCGGGACTCGCTGTCATCCACGCCCCGCATGGCGTCATAATCCAGCGTCACGCAGGCGATCCCGCGATCGTTGGCCAGGACCTTTGCCTGGGGCTTGATCTGTTGCGCGGCGAAGATGCCGCGCACTGGTGCCAGGAGGGGATCGCGGTTGAGCAGCTCAAGGTACCGTGTCAGCTGTTCGACGCCGTCAATGTCGCCGCGGCGTTTGAGTTCAACGGCCACTGTAGCGCCGTCGGCATCCCGGGCCAGGATGTCTACCGGACCGATTGCGGTGAAGTATTCGCGTCGGATCAGGGAGAAGCCGGTCCCGAGGGTCTCGATCTGCTCCGCAAGGAGCCGCTGAAGATCCGCTTCCACCCCATCCTTGATCAGGCCGGGGTCGGTACCGAGCTCGTGCGAGGTGTCATGCAGTTGCTCGTAGATGTTGATGATCAGGCGGTCATCGGTCTTGGCAGACTGGACAGTCCACTGTTCCACTACGCCTTCCTCCACGTCCGTCTCCTCCGGCGTGGTCACCCGGAGTGTGGCTGGCGGGCTCATCCAGTTCAGCGGCTTGTAGGAGCCGCCGTCCGAGTGCACCAATACCGAGCCGTCGGCCTTGACCAGCAGAAGCCGGGTGGCGAGGGGGAGGTGGGCCTTGAGGCGGCCAACGTAATCAACAGAACAACGGGCTATGACGAGTCGCACCCGCCCCACATTACCGTCTCAGCATCTGCAACAGTGTGGCTGGGGCAGAATGGAAGCATGCCCCGCTCCAACCGCCCTCGTCGCAACGCGTCCAGCACACGCTCCGGCAATGCCGGCGGCAAATGGGCCGAGCCGGTACCTGAGCTTGACCTTGAAAGGGCACGGGGTGGAATTGCCCGGCGGGAAAGTGCTCCGGATGGTGACTGGATGGTCCGGACCATGACAGCCAAAAAAGCGGAGAAGCAGTACATCTGCCCCGGATGCTCCACGGCCATCGTTCCCGGCATCGCGCATCTGGTGGTGTGGTCCGACAGCCACCTGTTCGGGCAAGCGGCCGGGTTGGCCGAACGCAGGCACTGGCACACCAATTGTTGGACGGGCAGGACGTACCGCTACCGCTGATTCGCTAGGCTGGGAACCATGACTTTCGACCCCGCCTCGTTCGTGTTTACCCCGCAGGCTGCCCCCTCGGAGATCCGCGCTTCCACGGTCCTTCCCGCCCGCCGCGAGAATGTGGAGTTCACCACAGAGGACGGCAAGGTGCTGCTGGGCGAGCTGGCGTTGCCGGAATCAGGGGAGGTCACCGCGACGTTGATTACCCTCCACCCGCTGCCCACGCACGGTGGATTCATGGATTCCCACGTCTACCGGAAGGCCTCATACAGGCTCCCGGCGCTGGCCGGTGTGGCTGTGCTCAGGTTCAACACGCGCGGCACCCAGTCGCCGCGCGGTACCAGCGATGGCCACTTCGAAGAAGGTATCGGAGAGCGTTACGACGTAGAAGCGGCAGTTGGCTTTGCTGTCGAGAGGGGATTGCCTAACCGTTGGCTCGTCGGTTGGTCCTTCGGCACCGAACTTGCCTTGATGTATGGCGCTGTGGAGCCGGTGGCCCCGGAGATCGAAGGTGCAGTGCTGCTTTCCCCGCCCTTGCACCGCGCAACCGATGTCCACCTCAAGGAATGGGCCGTCTCCGGCAAGCCGCTCACGGTCCTGGTACCGGAGCACGATGACTACCTGCAGCCTGCCGAAGCAGCACAGCGGTTCAGCTTGGTGCCGCAGGCCCGGATTGTCGGCGTCGATGGCGCCAAGCACCTGTGGGTGGGCGAGAAGTACGCGGCGCGGGTCTTGAACGAAATCGTCGACGACGTCACTCCCGCAGGTGCCGGCGTTGACGGACTGCCCCGCGAGTGGGCGGGGCCGGTAGCGAACGGGTAGTCCGGTAGCGAACGGGTAGTCCGGTAGCGAACGGTGAGTCCGGCCGCTGCAGCGAAGAGTTCTTGTACGGATAATGCCCCCCAACCTCGCGGTTGGGGGGCATTATCTGTACAAGAACCAGGCAGGGGACGAGGTCAGTGCCGGTCTTGGCGGATGATGAACACTTCCTTGATGAGCAGCATGATGGCGGCCGCCGTGGGAATGGCGATCAGCGCGCCCAGGACGCCGAGCAGGCTGCCACCGGCGATCACCGAGATCACAGCCACGGCGCCCGGAACGGCCACGGCACGTTGCATGATGCGTGGCGAGATGAAGTACGCCTCGAACTGCAGATAGGCGAAGTAGGCGATCGCGTAGACAACGGCGGTCTGCCACCCGGCGGTGAGGGCTACCAGGATGACCACCACGGCGGCGATCATGCCGCCCACCAGCGGAATGAAGGCGAGCAGGGCCACCACAAAGGCAAGCAGGACGCTGAAGGGGATGCCCAGGATGGTCATCACAATGAAAGCGAAGATCGCATTCAGGAGAGCAACGCAGGCCTGGCCGATCACGTAGTTGCCCACGGAATCGGTGATCGCCTCTGAAAGAGCTTCAACACGGGGTCGGCGGGACCGGGGAGCGAGGCGGTAGGCCCACTTCTTCATGGACGGCAGGGCCGCCAGGAAGTAGAGGCTCAGGACCAGCACGATCAGCGAGCCGAACAGGCCGTTGGCAACAGTGGAGCCGAAGCCGACCACGCCGCCGAAGATGCCGCCCATGGCCTCGGGATCCTTGACGAATTTATCCAGCTCGGTGGTGATCCGGTCACGGACGCCGAACTGGCTGTCGGCGGTGCGGAAGAAGTCCGAGTCGAGGAAGCCCCGGATCCATTCGGGGGCCTGGCGAACGATTTCCGAAACCTGTTCAACGATGGTGGGGATCAGGGTTGCGAAGAACCCTGCCACGGCCAGGACGAGGGCTGAAACGGAGATCAGGATGCCGGCGGGCCGGGGGACCCTTCGGGACTCCAGCCAGCGGACTACGGGGTCCAGGCCCAGAGCTATGAAGAGTGCGGCGACGATCCACAGGATGAGCTGGGTGGTGTTGCTGGCGATGTAGAAGACTGCAAGGGCAATGCCGACGCCGGCGGTCCCCATGAAGCCCACATAGAGGGGATGCTGGGATGACATCCGAGGCCCCGGGGCTCCGAAGCCGTGGTCGTCCTCGGGCCGGAGGCTGCCTGCCCCCTCATCTGTTTCGTCTTCGGGGGGCATTTCGAACCGTACGCGGTTGCGGGCTCCGGGAATGGGCTGCTTCAACCTGCGCCCGAGGGCGGCGAGGCGTCCGGTGCGGACCGGAACCGTTGCGGCGGTGCCGTCCGAGGAAGCATCCACCGCACTTGACCCGGGCTCATCGGTGGGACGGGGCTCCAAGTGGTCTTTCACGCGGTTTTGCTGCCTTTTCATTAGTGGTAAAGGGCTGATTCAGGCGCTGAAAGGCCCGTTTATCATGATCATCGCCACACTATCAGGAGCTCGGAATGCCGCGGGGGCGGCGCGATGGCGGGGTTTTCCCGATGTTGGGGAGATCACCCCGATCTGACTCTCTGATAACAAAACGGTTACCCTTGAAGTTCAACGACCGCTGATGATAGGTGATCCTGTGCGTTTGAAGACTGCAGCCTTGCTGGTGCTGCTGGGCCTGCTGACGATGCTGGCCGGCATTGGCCAGCTGACTTTCTGGGCCCCCTCCGAGACCGTAACCGCCTCGGTTCCCAGCGATACCAAAGCTGCCCCGTTGACGGTGATCGACCCCAAGTTGATTGCCCTTCATGAGGGGCCAGTGAAGATCAAGATCCAGGGCGAAGGCAATTTCATGGTCGCCACCGGACGTCCGGACGACGTTGAAGCCTGGGTGGGTGGGACTGCCCACACCACGCTGACCGGCGTGTCAGCAGACCAGAAGTCATTGGAAGCCTCCTCGGTGGACGGCGAAGCAACGGCCCCCTCCCCGGCGGGATCCGATCTGTGGGTCAGCACCGAAGACGCCAGCGGAGAGCTGGACTACACCTGGAACCCTCCTGCTGATGGCGAGTGGTCCCTGCTGGTAGCCGCAGACGGAACCCAGCCTGCGCCGTCGTCGATTTCCATGACCTTCCCGAACAACGCCACCACCCCTTGGGCCGTGCCGCTGATCGTACTGGGCATCATCATCATCCTGGTGGGAGCGGCTTTGCCCTTCATCGCCAAAGCCCTGTCCAACCGCCGCAAGGACGGCCAGGACGACGAGCCGCATGATGGCGGGGAGACTACCACGCTGCCCGTCCAGTCGACGTCAGGTGACGCCGGCCGTCGTCGTGGTCCGGAGACCGAGGGCCCTGCGCTCCGGGTGACCGCCATTGCTGCCGCTTTGGCCGCGGTCATGGTAGGCGGCACGGCTGTCGCCGCCCAGGCAACCACCACGCCTGAGGCGACCCCCACCTCTTCTGCCGCAGCTCCTGCCGAAGGTGAAGGCGGCACCCCCGTGCTGCTGGAATCCCAGTTGCAGCGGATCCTGGAACAGGTTGCCAGCACGGTTGATGCTGCTGACGCTGCCAAGGATGCAGCCAAGCTGGCTCCCCGCGTTGACAAGATGGAACTGCAGATCCGTACGCAGAACTACAAGGTCCGCACCGCTGTGTCGGCTTACGAAGCCCGTATGCCCGTCCGGGCCACCAAGCTCCAGAGCAGCGTCATCAGCACCAAGCGCGAGTGGCCGCGTACAGTCTTTGCCCTGACCCAGGGCGAGGGCAACGTTGTGCCGCAGGTCCTGACGCTGGTTCAGCTCTCGCCGCGCGAAAACTACAAGCTCTGGGGCAGTGCCCCGCTCCAGCCGGGCACCAACTTCCCGTCGTTCCCGGTTCCCCGTGAAGGAACCGAACCTGTGCCTGCCGCCGACAAGACCGGCTTGGCGTACAGCGGCAACGAGGCCTTGGGCATTCTGGCTGAAATGCTGACCACGCCTGATTCCCCGAACCGGAGCAAGCTGGCCGACGGCCAGGCGTCCCCGTACATCGCCGGTGCCCTTGCCTACCAGGCAGACACCGTGAAGAACGGGACCAGCGCCAACTTCAAGTTCACCCACACACCCGTGCCCAACCAGACCGTAGTGCTGCGCACTGCCGACGGCGGTGCGCTGGTGGTGGGTCGCCTGGACTTCGCCTTCGAGGGCACGCCCAAGGCGGCAGGAGACAAACTCCTGCTTGAAGACGATTCCGCCGTCTTTGCCGGGGGTAAGGAGACTACTACCGGCATGGTGCTGAACTTCGCCGAGTCCGTGGCGGTGTACATTCCGCCGGCAGGATCTGCCGACCCCATGAAGCTCGTAGCTGCCACCCGTGGCTTGGTAGGGGCAAGCTTCAAATAGGCAATTCCGCTGCAGGGCAGCGGCTAGAGTGGATGGTATGAGTTCGCCCGGATACCGACCCACTCCAGCCGCTGCCAGCCAGCTCAACCTTCGCGGCGCCGTTGACCTCTCGTCACTGCGCCGCCCGGCCGCACCTCCCGCGCCGCCAGCCTCCGCTTCCGCGGACGGTGCTGCGCGCGACGGCGGCACCCCCAACGGTGATGAAACCAATGGTGGCGCCGGCAGGGCACCCCTTCGCGTGGATGCCACCGAAACAAACTTCCAGGATCTGGTGCAGCTGTCTGCGCAGGTTCCTGTTCTCTTCCTTCTCTGGTCGCGCTATGCACCGGAATCACCCGCTGTCCTTGACTCCGCTGAGCGCGTGGTGGCGAGTTACGCCGGGCGGTTGGTTCTTGCCGCGGCCGACGTCGACGCCTTCCCGCAGCTGGCCCAGGCTTTCCAGGTGCAGGCTGTCCCCACGGCGGTGGCCGTGGTGAAAGGCCAGCCGGTTCCTCTTTTCCAAGGTCCTGCCGATGACGCGCAGATCAAGGACCTGGTGGACGAACTCCTCAAGGTAGCTGCCGCCAACGGGGTCACCGGTAGCATCGGGGACGCCGCAGCCCAGGGTGAAGACGCCGGGCCTGAGCCCCTCCCGCCCCTGCACCAGGCCGCCATCGACGCGATCGAGGCCGGTGACTACGCCGGAGCAGCTGCGTCCTACAAGCAAGCCCTCCTTGAACAGCCGGCCGACGCTGACGCCAAAGCCGGACTTGCCCAGGTTGAACTCATGGCCCGGTTGGAGAACCT
Organism: Paenarthrobacter sp. OM7; assembly: GCF_029873575.1. Taxonomy (NCBI): domain Bacteria; kingdom Bacillati; phylum Actinomycetota; class Actinomycetes; order Micrococcales; family Micrococcaceae; genus Paenarthrobacter; species Paenarthrobacter sp. OM7. The sequence goes on along the minus strand of NZ_CP123579.1, from coordinate 2,851,131 downwards.
TTCCGCTCCGGAGGCAGAGAGCCTCCGTGACCTTGCCGCCCGGGAACCGGACAACCTTGACGCCCAGTTGGGCGTTGCAGACCTTGACGTTTCCGGGGGACACATCGAGGACGCCTTCAGCCGCATCATTACGTTCATCGGCAGGAATTTCGGTCCTGAACGCGAGACCGCGCGCGTACGGCTCCTCGAGCTTTTCGAGGTCGTCGGAACATCGGACGAGAGGGTAGCCAAGGCCCGTCAGGGACTCGCGAGGGTTCTTTTCTAGTGCCTTCCGCGCTGTTTTCCCCGCTGCAACTGCGTTCACTGACCATCCCGCACCGGGGATGGGTCTCGCCCATGTGCCAGTACAGCTGTCATCCCGGGACCGGAGAAGGCGTCCCCAACGACTGGCATTTGATGCACCTCGGTTCTTTCGCCGCAGGTGGAGCCGCCTTGATCATGAGTGAGGCCGCGGCGGTGAACGCTGTGGGCAGGATCAGCCCGTTGGACGCCGGACTTTACTCCGATGAGCAGGCTGCGGGCTGGGAACGCATTGTCGATTTTGTCCACCGGCATGGCGCAGTGGAGTGCCGGATCGGCGCGCAGCTGGCCCATGCAGGGCGCAAGGCTTCGACGTACTGGCCGTTCGCTCATCAGTCAGGTTCCGTGCCGTCGTCCGACGGCGGGTGGGGCACCGTTGGACCTGCCACCCAGCCGTTTGACGGCTATGCCGCGCCGGCTGCCATGAGCGAAGAGGACATCCTTGCCGTGGTGGACGACTTTGCCGCCGCGGCCTCACGGGCCGTTGCTGCCGGTTTCGACACCGTGGAGATCCACGGCGCCCACGGATATCTGTTGCACCAGTTCCAAAGCCCCCTCATCAACACCCGGACGGACAGGTGGGGTGGAAACGAGGAGGGGCGGAACAAGCTCATGCTCACTGTGGTGGACGCGGTCCGCGACGTCATCCCGGACTCCATGCCGCTCCTGTTGAGGATCTCCGCTACCGATTGGGCTGACGGGGGAGTGGACGCTGAGGCATCAGTCCGCCTGGCCCGCGCTGCTGCCGGTCGCGGCGTCGACCTCGTGGATGTCTCTTCCGGCGGCGCTGTGGCGCACCAGAAAATCAGGGCCGTGCCTGGCTACCAGGCCGGGTTCGCCGAACAGATAAGGCGCGACGCCGGTGTCCCCACTGGTGCGGTGGGGCTCCTCACCAGTGCTGCACAGGCCGAGGACATCGTTGCCAACGGCAGGGCGGATGCCGTGTTCATGGCACGGGCGGCCCTGCGCGATCCCCATTGGTGGCTGAGGGCTGCGTACGAACTCGGCCATGACATCCCCTGGGTTCCGCAATACCAGCGGGCCGTCCCCCGCCACGGCTTCTAGAACCGGATCCGGCTCCGCTGCGACGAGGTTAGGCTGGTCACATGACGGAACCACGCCATGAACCCACGCCCACGTCCGCTCCACCTCAGGATGCCCCGACTCCACAATTCCCCGCACCGCCACAGGTCCCTGGACAGACCCCCGCAACCCAGGCCTCCGGCGCGCCTAATGCTTCAGCGCCCCGGGCTGCCTTGTCCATCCGTGGCCTGGCCAAGCGCTTCGGTGACAAGATCGCCGTGGATGGGGTCAGCCTGGAAGTACCTGCCGGATCCTTTTACGGGATGGTCGGTCCCAACGGTGCAGGCAAGACCACCACGTTGTCCATGGCCACCGGTCTGCTGAGGCCGGATTTTGGCACAGCCTTGATCCATGGGGTCGACGTATGGGCCCGCCCGTTGGAGGCCAAGAAGCTCATGGGGGTCCTGCCTGATGGTGTGCGCCTTTTTGACAGGCTGACGGGCGAGCAACTGGTGACGTATTCCGGTCTCCTTCGCGGCATGGACCGCGACGTTGTTAGTGCACGGGTTCCCGAGTTGCTGGCGGCCCTTGACCTTGAAGCCGACGCCGGTTCGCTGGTGGTGGATTACTCCGCCGGCATGACCAAGAAGATCGCCTTGGCCTCCGCTCTCATCCATGCACCGCGTCTCCTTGTCCTTGACGAGCCGTTTGAGTCGGTGGACCCTGTGTCGGCTGCCAACATCCGCGGCATCCTGGAGGGATACGTCGCCTCCGGAGGTACGGTTATTGTTTCCAGCCATGTGATGGACCTCGTGCAGCGCATGTGCAGCCACGTTGCAGTGGTGGCTGGTGGACGCGTTCTGGCAGCGGGCTCCGTGGACGAGGTCCGCGATGGCTCGACGTTGGAGGAACGCTTCGTCCAGTTGGTGGGCGGCGGACACCGGACGGAGGGCCTGGAATGGTTGCGCACCTTCTAAGCCTCAAGTGGCGCCTGCTCCTTAATGGGTTCAAGCGCAGCCCGTGGCAGCTGGTGGGCATGGCCCTGGGGCTCCTGTATGCGTTGGGATTGCTGGTCCTCCTGGTTGGAGGCCTCATAGCACTGCGGTTGGCTGATCCGGAGATCGCCCACACCGTAGTGGTATTGGGTGGAGCGGCGACAATCCTTGGGTGGGCCATCATCCCGCTTGTTGCTTCGGCGGCGGACATGACCCTGGACCCCGCGCGGTTCACCACCTTCGCCATACCTTCCAAACAACTGTTGACGGGCCTTGCCCTTGCGGGCTTCATTGGCATTCCCGGCCTGGCTACCTTGATTGCTGCTCTGGGAACCGTCGGAACCTGGTGGCGCAGTGTTCCGGCGGTCACCGGCGCCCTGCTGGGGGCCGTCCTCGGTGCGCTGACGTGCATCGTGCTGTCCAAAGTGGTCACGACGGCGACAGCCGGCCTGGCGGCTTCGAGGCGTTTCAAGGACGTCAGCAGCATCATTGTCTTCATCCCCTTAATCCTGTTGGGCCCCATGATGGTGGGCTTGGTGGATGGTGTCCGCGGGAGCGCCGACTACCTTCCGGTGCTCGCCCGAACGGTGTCGTGGACGCCCCTGGGTGCGGCCTGGTCCCTTGGCGGCGACATCGACTCTGGTAATCCCGCTGCGGCTGGACTGAAGTTCCTGATCGCGGCGGCCACCATTGCCGTGCTGCTCCTTTGCTGGCATGTGCTCCTGAAGCGTGCGCTGGTGACGCCGGCATACTCGGGAGGCACTGCAAGGAAGGGCGGAAAGCTGGGCTTGTTCGGCCTGCTCCCGGGGACGCCGGCGGGCGCGGTTGCTGCCAGGGCGCTGATCTACTGGTTGAAGGATCCGAGGTATGCGGCTTCCCTGGTGATTGTTCCCATGTTTCCTGTGTTGTTCTACTTCGGCGGCGCACAGAGCGGCAGTTATGGCTTGCTCATGATTCTGGGTCCGCTGACCGCTTTCGTTATGGCATGGTCCATCTGCGCTGATGTCTCTTACGACAACACTGCTTTTGCCCTCCACCTCGCGTCGGGCGTCAGGGGAGTCGACGACAGGCTGGGGCGGGCTTTGGCCTGTCTGGCCATATCGCTTCCGATAGTTCTGCTCTTCACTGTGGGGCCGCTCTTCGTGACGGGGGATTGGCAGTGGCTGCCCAACCTCCTGGGATTGTCCCTCGGGACTCTCTTCACCGGCCTGGGGCTTTCTTCAGTCATTTCGGCCCGCTACAACATTGCCGTTCCCTTGCCGGGCGACAGCCCGTTCAAGAAGCCGCCGGGAAACGTTGCCCAGACTTTGGCCGTCCAAGCGGTGGGGATGGGCCTTCTGGCCCTCCTGCTGGTTCCGGAACTTGCGCTGGTGGCAGTCCAGGCTTTCACCGGCGGGCCGGAGGCTGGCTGGATCAATTTGGTGGCAGGTCCTGTTCTGGGTGTCATCCTTTTCATCGTGGGCATCCGCCTCGGTGGAAAATGGTTGGACGCGCGGGGTCCGGAAATGTTCGCGCAGCTCAGTGTGAACCGTTAGCCGCGTAACAACCATGCCCATAGATGGGACATGGGATAACGTCTCTGTCAGATAGCTCAAAGTCCCTTACCAAGAAAGGCCGTGACGATGGAAGTTGTCATTCTCCCTGGCACCAAGCAGATCGGTGCGCTTGCAGCCGATGCCATTGAAGCATTGGTCCGTCGTAAGCCGAATGCTGTGCTGGGCCTGGCTACTGGGTCCTCACCGCTGCCTGTCTATGACGAACTTGCGCGCCGCTACGATGCCGGAGGGCTGGACTTCAGCCAGGCTCACGGGTTCGCGTTGGACGAGTATGTTGGCCTCGAGGCCGGACACCCCGAGTCCTATCGCGAGGTGATCCGGCGCGAATTCACCAACCGGGTGAACATCAAGCCGGAGAACGTGCACGGTCCGGACGGTGCCGCCAAAGATCTGGAGGCAGCCTGCCAGGACTACGAGGATGCCATCAAGGCCGTTGGGGGTGTGGACCTCCAGATCCTGGGCGTTGGCACCGACGGTCACATCGGTTTCAACGAGCCGGGATCATCCTTGGCCTCCCGGACCCGGATCAAAACACTGATTGAGCAGACCCGGAAGGACAACGCCCGCTTCTTCGACAGCATCGATGATGTTCCCCACCACGTAGTGACCCAGGGGCTGGGGACCATTATGGATGCCCGGCATGTGGTGCTGGTCGCAACCGGTGCCCAAAAGGCACAGGCGGTGCGTGATTTCGTGGAAGGACCCGTGGCCGCGATTTGTGCCGCGTCCATCCTCCAGATGCACCCCCACGCAACAATCCTGGTGGATGAGGCTGCCGCGTCATCGTTGAAGTTGGCTGATTACTATCGGCACACGTACGACAACAAGCCGGAGTGGCAGGGGATCTAGACGGTAAGATGTTTGGCATGACTACGCTTCCTCCGGATCCATTCGAAAACGACCCCATGCGCGAGCTTTCCGGAGCCGGAACGTCCACTGCCACCATTGAGCGCGAGGAAACGCGCCAGGAAGTGGAACCCGGCGACCGCGAGCGTTTTTCCCACTATGTCCGCAAGGAAAAGATCATGGAGTCGGCGTTGACCGGCGAGCCGGTCATTGCCTTGTGCGGCAAGGTTTGGACGCCCGGACGGGACCCCCAGAAGTTCCCGGTCTGCCCGGAGTGCAAGGAAATCTATGAAGGTCTCCGCCCCGGCAACGACGGTGGAAAAAACGGCGGCCCGGGCAACTCCAAGTAGTGGGTGGGAAGCGAACACAGGTCCCTTCTGATCGTTACCGTGTCCTCCAGCCCGGCGTTCCCGCCGGGCTGGAGGTAATGGTCTTTGCCATCAGGCCGGGGGAGCCAGCATGACAGAAACACTTTTCGGCGGTCCATCCCTTCCTCCGGCGTACCCGGAACGGGCCGCCTGGGGAACTGCGCCCAAGCTCCGTGCCTGGCAGCAGGAGGCCCTTGACCTCTACATGACCCGGAACCCCAAGGACTTCCTCGCCGTGGCGACGCCCGGTGCCGGTAAGACCACCTTCGCGTTGCGCATTGCCACCACACTGCTGGACAGCGGCGTGGTCAACCGGATCACGATCGTTGCCCCGACGGACCATTTGAAGCGGCAGTGGGCTGATGCCGCCGCCAAGGTGGGCATTGCGATCGATCCCAACTTCAAGAACTCCGACGGCCAGCACGGTCGCGGTTTCGTTGGCGTGGCCGTCACGTACGCGCAAGTGGCGAGCAAGCCCATGCTGCACCGGGCCAAGACTGAAGCGGCGCGCACGTTGGTGATCCTGGACGAGATCCACCACGGCGGTGAAGCGCTCTCTTGGGGCGACGGCCTCCGTGAGGCATTTGATCCGGCCGCAAGGCGCCTGTCACTGACAGGTACTCCGTTCCGCTCGGATACCTCACCCATTCCGTTTGTTGAATACGCTGAGGACAGGGACGGCATCCGGCGTTCCAAGGCCGATTACACCTACGGCTACGGCAATGCCCTGCGGGACCACGTGGTCCGCCCCGTGCTCTTCATGGCCTACTCGGGCCAGATGCGGTGGCGCACCAGTGCCGGCGACGAAATGGCGGCCTCGCTGGGTGAAGCGGCGGTCACCAAGGACATCACGTCGCAGGCATGGCGCACGGCGTTGAACCCTACCGGTGAATGGATCCCCGCCGTCCTGGCTGCTGCTGACAAACGCCTCAGCGAAGTCAGGCGGACGGTGCCGGACGCCGGCGGCCTGGTCATCGCGACGGACCACGACGACGCACGCGCCTACGCGGGCCAACTCAAGAAAATCACGGGTCAGTCGCCCACGGTGATTCTCTCGGATGACTCCAAAGCCTCCAGCAAGATCGAGGAATTCTCCGCAGGAGAACAGCGCTGGATGGTGGCCGTCCGCATGGTGTCCGAAGGCGTTGACGTCCCGCGCCTGTCGGTCGGCGTCTACGCCACCTCCACCTCCACGCCGTTGTTCTTCGCGCAGGCCGTGGGACGTTTTGTGCGTGCCCGCAAGAGGGGCGAGACGGCGTCGGTTTTCCTTCCGTCCGTGCCGCCGCTGATGATCCTCGCCAACACCATGGAGGCAGAGCGTGATCACGCTTTGGACCGCCCGGAGAAGGACGAGGACGGTCTCTTCAATCCCGAAGAGAACCTCATGGCCGAGGCCAACCGTGAGGACAAAGCATCAGACGAGCTCACCAAGGGCAAGTTCGAAGCACTGGACTCCCAGGCGTCGTTTGACCGCGTCCTCTTCGATGGCGGCGAGTTCGGCACTGGAGCGGATATCGGTTCCGATGATGAATTGGACTTCCTGGGTATTCCCGGGCTCCTCGACGCCGAGCAAGTGGGAACACTTCTGCGTCAACGCCAGCACGATCAGCAGTCGCGTAAGAAACGCCAGTCACCGCTGGCGGCTGCGGCTGCACCCGCTGTGCCTGACCACCGGATGCTCATGGATCTCCGGAACGAGTTGGCCAAGAACGTCGCTGCGTGGGCTGCCCGTACCGGGACCCCGCACGGAGTAGTGCACACCAAACTTCGTGAGGTGTGTGGTGGCCCGGCGGTGGCGCAGGCCAATGAGGAGCAGTTGCAGGCCCGCCTGCGCAAGCTCCAGGATTGGTTCATCGGCAGGAAATAGGCGGACCATCATCTGCAGAAAAGCCAGGGGGCGCCGCGGTTGCGGCGCCCCCTGGCTTTCTGCTGTCACGCTGTGAGGTCAGTTTCAGTCACGTTCGACGTCGACGCCGGCTGCTTCCATTTCGTCCAGCGCCTCGGTGAGGTCGTCGGCTATTCCGGCGGTAAGCCCGGCGATGACGGTGGTGTTGTAGCCGGCCTGCACAGCGTCGAGCGCTGTTGACTTGACGCAGTAGTCGGTGGCAAGGCCCACCACCACCACGTCTTCGACGTCGTGGCTTTGCAGCCAGTCATCGAGGCCGATGGCATCCTCGTCGAGGACTTCGGCAACGGCCGCCCCGGCTTTCAGGTCTCCGGTAGGAACGTCGTCTTCGGGGGCGAGGACACCTTCAAAGCCGGAGTAGGCCGCCGTGTACTGCCCTTTGCGGAAATAGGCCTGGATGTACTCGGGGTCCAGGTCTTCGTGAAGCTCCGCACCTTTGGTCCGGGCACGGCAGTGCGGAGGCCAGGACTCCACCATGTCGGGGTCATCGGAGAAGTGGTCGCCCGGTTCAATATGCCAATCCTGGGTGGCCACGATGTGGTCGAAGTGCTGCTGGTTGGCGTCCACGTATTCGGTGATGGCTCCGGCGACGGCGGCACCGCCTTCGACGGCCAGCGTGCCGCCCTCGCAGAAGTCGTTCTGGACATCGACGATGATCAGGGCGCGGGACATCAGTTCTCCTCGTAGACGGTGGGGATGGCGGCCTCGCCGCGCTGGAGGCGGTTCACGACGGCGGGCAGTTCGGCCATGGTGGCGGCGTGCTGTTCCTTGGCACGAATGACGCCCTCCGGGCCGGTCCAGCCCGGCAATACCTCGCCGTTCTTGACAAATTGGTGAAGCAGCACGCGGTCGTTGCCGTCGTCTTCGGGGCGGTGTCCGATGCCGACGACCTCCTGGGTGGCGCGGCCTCGCTCATTGAGCTTGCGGAGGGCGTATTTACGTCCGCCCACGCTGGTTTTGTTCTTGGCCGCCTTGGCCACGGAGATGAAATCACCGGAATCGTTGGTGCGGCTGACCAGCTTGTAGACCATGCTGGCCGTGGGGGCGCCGGAGCCTGTCACCAACGAGGTGCCGACGCCGTAGGAGTCCACTGGGGCGGACTGCAGTGCGGCTATGGCGAACTCGTCGAGGTCCGAAGTCACCACGATCCTGGTGTTGACGTTGCCGAGGTCGTCGAGCAACTGCCGTACCCACTGGGCCTGTGCAATCAGGTCACCCGAGTCCAGGCGCACGGCGCCGAGTTTGTCGCCGGCGAGTTCCACCGCAGTGCGGACCGCTGCCTCGACGTCGTAGGTGTCCACCAACAATGAGGTCCCGGGGCCGAAAGCCGCAATCTGCGCTTCGAAGGCCTCCCGCTCGGTGTCGTGCAGGAGGGTGAAGGAGTGCGCCGCGGTACCCACGGTCTTGATGCCGTAGCGTCGCCCGGCTTCCAGGTTGGAGGTGCTGGCGAAGCCGGCTATCACAGCGGCGCGGGCGGCCGCCGTCGCCGATTCCTCCTGGGTCCGCCGGGAGCCCATCTCGATGCACGGGCGGGTGCCCGCAGCCGAGGTCATGCGTGAAGCGGCGGATGCAATGGCGCTGTCGTGGTTGAGGACGGACAGGATGTAGGTCTCCAGGATGCAGGCTTCTGCGAAGGTGGATTCCACGATCAGGATGGGGGAGTTGGGGAAGTAGGCGTCACCTTCGGCGTAACCCCAGATGTCGCCGCTGAACTTGTAGTCGGCCAGATAGTCCAGGGTTTCCTGGTTGACCACCTTGTTCTGCTCAAGGAATGCGAGCTCGGCGTCGCCGAAGCGGAAGTCGGCGATCCCCTCCAGCAGGCGGCCGGTGCCGCCCACCACGCCATAGCGCCGTCCGTCCGGCAGCCGCCGGGCGAAGGCTTCGAAGACTGAACGGCGATGCGCGGCGCCTGAATGCAAAGCGGCCTGAAGCATCGTCAGTTCGTAGTGGTCTGTGTACAAGGAAGTTGCGGGATGATCCCAGGACGTGGCTCTACTCACGAATTCACTCTAGTGCGAGCCGCCATAGAATGGACAGATGAGCCCTAGCGTTGCGTATGGCACGGACATTGATGAGCGGACCAAAGCTGCAGAGCAGTCCGCCACCGATGTCCTGACAGCCCCTGATATCCCGTGGAACCTTGTGATCTGGAATGATCCCGTGAATCTGATGAGCTACGTGAGCTTTGTTTTCCAGAGTTACTTCGGCTATTCCGAGTCCAAAGCCCACAAGCTCATGATGGAGGTCCACAAGAAGGGCCGGTCCATCGTGGCCCACGGCAGCAAGGAACAAGTGGAGCAGCACGCGGTGGCCATGCACGGTTTTGGTCTGTGGGCCACGGTGGAGAAGGCTGCGAGCGGCAACGAAACACCCGGAAAGGGCGGCCGACAGCGTGGCTAAGGCATTCAAGTACGGGCTCAAGGGCATCACCGGATTCCTCGAGCCCGCCGAGCGGGACCTCCTGCGCGGATTGCTGGACGACGTCATTTCCATGCTGGAGCAGGACGTACGCCAGAACGAAGACCCGTTGGCGGCACTTATCGGGCTGGACATGGACGTCAAACAGCCCAGCGACCGCGCCCTGCTGCGGCTTCTGCCCAACGTCATGAAGGACGACGACGGCGGCTCGCTGGAGTTCCGGCAACTCACCGAACGCTCTGTGCGGGAGAACAAGATCGGCGCCCTCAGGGCCGCGGCCATGGGGCTGGACAGAGACGAGCTGGTCCTGACCCCGGAAGACGCCACCCGATGGTCCATGGCGTTGAACGATGTCCGCCTGGTCCTGGCCGAACGCCTGGACATTCGGGACGAAGCGGACGCGGAACACATCCACAGCATGCAGGACTGGAGCCAGGCCGAGGACGTCGAGAGCTACTTGGCCTTGGTCTACAACTTCACTACGTGGCTGCAGGAGTCCCTGGTGCAGGCCATGATGGCTGCAAGGCAGGCGAAATCCTGATCCGGACGGCCGGGCCTTGCTCCCGCCTTGTGACACATCAGACACGAGGCGGAGGCCACAGGTAATGGCCGCACACCAAGGGAAGCCTTATTCTCGAATAATTATGACTTCAGCATCGGGTTCACCAAACGGCGCCCTGGGCAGTGACGCCCCCATCACTACGGGGGAACTTGTCGGGACGCGCCCGATCGGCATTTTCGACTCAGGAGTGGGCGGGTTGACCGTCGCGCGGTCCATCATCGATCAGCTCCCCAATGAATCGATCCTTTACGTCGGTGACACGGCCAACGGACCCTATGGTCCACTTCCCATCGCCGAGGTGCGTGCCAACGCCCTGGGCGTCATGGATGAATTGGTGGACTCGGGTGTGAAGTTGCTGACCATCGCGTGCAATTCAGCATCGGCGGCGGTGCTGCGGGACGCGCGGGAACGCTACACGGCCCGCTATGGCATTCCGGTCATCGAGGTGATCCAGCCTGCAGTACGGCGGGCTGTCTCGGCTACGCGTTCAGGCCGGATCGGTGTCATCGGAACCTCGGCCACCGTGGGATCGCGTGCCTACGAGGACACTTTTGCTGCAGCCCCGGACCTCACCATCACTTCAGTGGCATGCCCGGCGTTCGTGAACTTTGTGGAGGCCGGGATCACCACCGGCCCTGACCTGCTCGCCGCCGCCAACGAATACTTGGAACCGCTCAAGGACGCCGGCGTGGACACCGTGGTTCTGGGATGTACCCACTACCCGCTGCTGACCGGTGTCATCTCCTATGTGATGGGTGAGGACGTCACCTTGGTCTCCAGCGCCGAGGAGACCGCCAAGGACGTTTATCGCGCCTTGGCTACCCATGGCATCCAGCGCACGGAGTCCACCACGCCGAGCCACGAGTTCATTGCCACCGGGGATGCCGCCCAATTCGAGACATTGGCCCGGCGTTTCCTGGGGCCGGAAGTGCTCTCCGTGAAGCATGTGGACCATGTAGCGGCGCAGTACCCCACAGGCAGCCTGGCCCGCATCACGCCCGAGATGCTGGAAGCCGCACGGTCAGGGACAGGGTTGTCCCGTCGCTCGTATTTCGTACAACCGGACCGCGCCCTTAACGGCACTGCAAGCACACCCCTGGGGCGTGGACTGTGAAGCTGACCATCGTGGGCTGCACTGGTTCCTTCCCCGGTCCCGGCTCGCCGGCGTCGTGCTATTTGGTGACGGCGCACGACGGCGAACGCGAGTGGAAGATCGTCATGGACCTCGGCAGTGGAGCACTGGGAGCGATCCAGCGGTACACCGACCTTGAGGACATCGACGCGATATTCCTCACCCACCTTCATCCGGACCATTGCATGGACCTTTGCGGACTCCACGTAGCTGTCCGGTGGAAGCCCGGCGGATGGGGACGGGACCGGTTGCCGGTGTGGGGGCCTGCTGCTACGGCGGACCGGATGGCTACGGCATATGGCCTGGACCTGGATCCCGGCATGCATGAGGAATTCGACTTCACTCACTGGGCCGAGCGCCGGCCTGTCACTGTGGGTCCTTTCACGGTGACACCGTATGCCGTCAACCATCCGGTGGAAGAGGCGTACGCGTTGCGCGTGACGGCCACCGAACCTGGCAAGGACGGCGTCTCCGTGACCAAAATCCTGACGTACTCCGGTGACACCGACTCGTGCCAGGGGCTGGAAGATGCTGCCCAAGGCTCGGATCTGTTCCTGTGTGAAGCAGCGTTCGAGGAAGGCCGGGACGACGACATCAAGGACGTCCACCTCACCGGCAAGCGGGCAGGCGAGGCAGCAACCAACGCGGCCGCCAAGAGGCTGCTTCTCACCCACATTCCCGTGTGGACGTCCCAAACTAAAGTGCTGTCCGAAGCAAAACCCGTGTTTGCCGGTGACGTGGCCGTCGCCGTCGCTGGAGTCCACTACACGATCTAGCACGTGAGCGGCGTCGGGAGGTGTCCCCGGCTTGGCTAAGCTTGAACCATGACTTCTGAAGCTACAGCCACACCCGTCATCCGCGCCGATGGCCGGACACCTGACCAACTGCGTCCCATCAGCATCACCCGCGGCTGGTCCAAGCAGGCCGAAGGTTCGGCACTGATCGAGTTCGGCAACACCCGGGTCCTGTGCACAGCTTCGCTGACGGAGGGCGTGCCGCGTTGGCTCAAGGGTGAAGGCCGCGGCTGGGTCACCGCAGAGTACGCCATGCTTCCCCGTGCCACGAACACCCGCTCGGACCGTGAGTCCGTCAAGGGCAAGATCGGCGGACGCACCCATGAGATTTCACGCCTGATCGGCCGTTCCCTTCGCTCCATCATTGACACCAAGGCGCTCGGCGAAAACACCATCGTCCTGGACTGTGACGTCCTGCAGGCCGACGGTGGAACCCGCACCGCTGCGATCACCGGCGCCTACGTTGCCCTCGCAGAAGCCATACGTTTCGCCCGCGAGAACAAGCTCATCGCCCGCAACGCCGAGCCGCTGGTGGACACTATTGCAGCTGTGTCCGTGGGGATCATCGACGGCGTTCCCATGCTTGACCTGCCCTATGTGGAGGACGTCCGCGCTGAGACCGACATGAACGTGGTGGTCACCGGATCAGGGAAGTTCGTTGAAGTCCAGGGTACGGCTGAAGGTGCTCCCTTCGATCGCGACGAGCTCAACGCATTGCTTGACCTCGCCTTGCTGGGCACCACGCAACTGTCCGCCATCCAGCGCGAAACCCTGGCTGAGGCCCCGTGAGCGCCACAGGGTCCTCGGCGGAGCCCCGGCTTGTCCTGGCAACCCACAACAAGGGCAAGCTGAAGGAACTCCGCGAACTGCTGAGGGGCCAGGTTCCAGGGCTCGACGTCGATACCCAGGTGGTGGACGCTGCTGCGGCTGGTGCCCCGGATGTTGCGGAAACCGGCGTCACGTTTGCCGAGAACTCACTCCTCAAGGCCCGGGCCGTGGCTGAGGCGACAGGTCTGATAGCCATTGCCGATGATTCCGGGCTGGCTGTTGCTGTCCTGGGCGGCGCTCCCGGTATTTTCTCGGCCCGATGGTCCGGAACCCACGGGGACGATGCCGCCAACCTGAACCTGCTCCTGGCCCAGCTCTCCGATGTTCCTGATTCGTTCAGGGGAGCGGCCTTCGTCTGTGCTGCCGCTTTGGCTGTGCCGGGTCCCGATGGCATCGCCCGCGAGACCGTGGAGTATGGCCAGCTGGAGGGCACGCTCCTTCGTGAACCCCGCGGCGAAGGCGGCTTCGGCTACGACCCCGTACTGCAGCCGGCCGGGATGGACCGCAGCTGTGCCGAGCTGAGCTCTGGGGAGAAGAACGCCATCAGCCACCGCGGACAGGCATTCCGTGCTTTGCTTCCCGCAATTGTGGAGGCGTTGTCCGAGTCCGGCTCAAACTAGTGTTTTCCTGACGCAAAAGGCACCCCGCGATGCGGGGTGCCTTTTGCAGTACTTGAGCGGTGAGCCTCAGTGCTCGCCGTGCTTGCCGCCCTCGTGTTCCTCGATGAACTCTTCCACGGGGTCGGTGCCTGCTGCTGCCGCCTTGCGCTTGGCCACGAATCCACGCCCGATTTCAATGAAGATCGGGATGACCGAGATCAGGACGATGACAATGAAGATGATGTCGATGTTGTTTCCGACCCACTCGAACTGGCCAAGCCATGCGCCGAGCAGTGTAACGCCGCCGCCCCAGAGGACGGCACCGATGACGTTGAAGAGGAAGAACTTGCGCTTATCCATCTGTGCAACGCCCACGATCACCGGCACGAAAGTGCGGATGATGGGAACGAAGCGCGCGAGGATCAGCGCCTTGCCACCGTGCTTTTCGAAGAACGCATGGGCGCTCTCCACATTTTCCTTCTTGAAAAGCCGTGAATCCGGCTTGTTGAAGATGGCCGGGCCGGCCTTCGATCCAATGAGATAGCCGGTCTGGTTGCCAATGATGGCAGCAACGATGATCATGCCGCACATGGCCCACAGGTTGAATTCGACGGCGCCGGTGGAGACCAGCAGTCCCGCCGTGAACAGCATCGAATCACCCGGCAGAAAGAAGCCCACCAGGAGGCCTGTTTCTGCAAAAACAATGGCGCAGACCAGGAGGACCACCCACGGTCCCAGCGGTGAGTCGCGGAGGAACACGTCGGGGTTCAACCAGTCCGGCAGGAACGAAGCCATGGAGGGCTGAACCGGTCCCGCGCCCCCGAAAGTGGATACGGCAAGGTCGTTTATCGCAGAAAAGATCACCCATCAAGCCTACTTGACGGCCGTCGTCGTGATTTTCGGGGGAGAACCCTTGACTCTTGCTTCGCTGCTTGTATGGTTAGTTACATGAGTAATGAACCAGTGAGGCGGAGGTGCTCGTGATCGATGACACCAAGCCGATCTTCCTGCAGATCGCCGAACTCATCGAGAACGGAATCGTGGACGGCACCATGGCCGAGGAATCCCAGGTGCCCTCCACCAATGAGTTTGCCGCTTTCCATCGCATCAACCCGGCTACCGCTGCCAAGGGTGTCAATGTGCTGGTGGATTCAGGAATTCTCTACAAACGCAGGGGGATAGGGATGTTTGTTGCCACGGGAGCCCGCGCCCAGTTGATCGCGCGCCGCACCGAAGAGTTTGTGGAGCAGTACGTCAAGCCGCTGGTGCTGGAAGCCCGGAAGTTGGGCATTTCGGCGGAGCAGCTGAACACCATGATTGAACGCAGTTCCGGGCTTGCCCCGGAATCCGGGACAGACAAGGAAAGGAGCGCGGCCCTGTGAACGACACCATCGTCGAGGCCCGTAACCTGATCAAGCACTACAAAGACCTCAACGCGCTGGACAACGTCAACCTCCGACTCTCCGCAAACCGCATCTACGGATTGCTCGGACGCAACGGCGCGGGCAAGACCACATTGATGTCCATCCTCACCGCCCAGGCTTTCGCGACCTCAGGCGAAGCGTTGGTCTTTGGGGCCAGCGCGTATGAGAACGATGCCGTGCTGTCCCGGCTCTGTTTCATCCGGGAGTCACAGAAATATCCGGATGACTTCCAGCCCCAGCACGCCTTCCGATCCGCAGCCCTGTTTTACAAGAACTGGGACCAGGACTTCGCCGACCGGTTGGCCGGGGACTTCCAACTTCCCGTCAAGCGTCGGATCAAGAAGCTCTCGCGGGGTCAGTTGTCCGCCGTCGGCGTCATCATAGGCCTGGCATCGCGCGCGGAACTGACGTTCTTCGACGAGCCATACCTGGGGCTCGACGCCGTCGCCCGCCAGTTGTTCTACGACCGCCTGGTGGAGGACTACGCAGAGCACCCGCGCACCATCATCCTGTCCTCCCACCTGATCGACGAGGTGGCCAACCTGCTGGAGCATGTGGTGGTCATCGACCGGGGCCGGATCATCATGGACGCAGATGCCGACGAGATCCGTGGTTCGGCCGTCACCGTTTCGGGATCCGCGGACAAGGTGGACGCATTTTTGGCCGGCCGCAGGATCCTGCACCGCGAGACGCTGGGGTCCCTGGCTTCCGTGACGGTGGATGAGGCCCTCAGCAGCCGCGAGCGAACCGAAGCGCAGGAGTTGGGCCTGGAACTGTCGCCCGTTTCCCTGCAGCAACTGGTGGTCCGCAAGACCATGGCCGGGGCGGGAGCAACAGGAACAGGCAGTGCAGACTTCGCCGATAACACGATGGAGGCAAGGCGATGAGCAGGACAGCAGCAGTTGCCCGGATGCAGCTGATCAATAAGTGGACGTATATCGGCTGGCCGCTGACGATCCTTGCGGCCTCCTTCCTGATGTCGCTGGCCATCTTTGCCCTGATCCCGGTCCAGGAAGGCAAGTACGGCGGGGGAAGCCAGGCCCCGCTGTGGTACTTCCTGGTCCTGGGGATCCAAAGCATGACCTTGGTGTTCCCCTTCTCCCAGGGCCTGAGCATCAGCCGCAAGGCCTTCTACCTGGGAACGTTGGGGCTCTTTTCCCTCATTGCCCTCGGGATGACAGGGCTGTACCTTCTGGGCGGCGTCATTGAAGCGGCCACCAACGGTTGGGGTGTGTACGGATACTTCTTCAAGATCCCGTGGGTTACGGACGGGCCGTGGTACTCCACCGCAGCGTTCTTCTTCATAGTGATGATGTTCATGTTCATCATCGGATTCTGGTTCGCCACCATCTTCAAGCGCTGGGGGACAACCGGGACCTTGATCTCAACCCTCGGAACCGGGCTGGTCCTGATTGGTATAGCCGCCTTGTCCACCTTGCTTCAGTGGTGGGGAGTGATAGGAAACTGGTTCGCCCAGCAGACGCCGCTCACCATCAGCGGATGGGCTGCGCTCCTGTGCGTCGTCCTCGCGGCAGGTTCCTACACAACCCTGCGCAGGGCCACTCCGTAGGCACCGAATGTAGCGTTGACCACAATGCAGGCCGGAAGGGCCGCCCCACCGCGGAAATCGGGAAGGGCGGCCTTTTTCGGCTGTAACCTTGTCCAGTGGCATTGGACTTTACGGCGATCGACTTTGAAACAGCCAACGGCTTCCGGGGATCGCCCTGTTCGGTAGGCCTCAGCAAAGTCCGTGGCGGGGTTGTAGTGGAGGAAGCGTCCTGGCTGATGCGCCCACCGGAGAACCACGACCACTTCGAGTTCCACAACACCCGCATCCACGGCATCCGCGCCGAGGACGTTGCCGGCCGCCCGCGGTTCGGTGAACTCTTCCCGGAAATCGGCGCCTTCATAGGTGGTGACGTCCTGGCCGCGCACAACGCAGCCTTCGACCTCGGGGTCATACGTTCCGGTCTTGAAGTATCAGGCCTGGCCGGACCGGCCTATGACTACGTCTGCACGGTGATGCTGTCCCGGCGCTGCTACTCGCTGGTGTCAAACTCCTTACCGTATGCCGCGGAGGAGGCCGGCGTGCCCCTGGTCAACCATCACGATGCCGCCGAGGACGCCCGGGCCTGCGCCGGTATCCTGGTGGACATCGCCCGGCGGAACAACGCCAACAGCATCGCCGAGCTCTACCTTTCCCTGGGTCTTAACCTCCCCCAGCAGCCGGCGTTCGACCCAGCGCAGGGCCTTTCCAAAGCGACCCTCTCCGCGCTCGCGGCCACAACGCGAGGTGCGGCAGAGGGTGCCCTGGAACGAGCCGTTGGCGGCCCCAGTGGATGGTCGGCCTGGCCTGAGGAAGGGCCCAACCCCCTGCCCAATCCCGCCGCGGAGCCGGGGCATCCTTTGTTCGGGCAGACAGTGGTTTTCACAGGTGATCTCGCGATCACGCGGCCGGAAGCCAAATCGCGGGCCGCGGACATGGGAGCACGCCCCGAAAGCCGGGTGACGGCAAGGACCACCGTGCTCATAGTTGGCGATGGCTTTGTGGCAGGCGACCTTCGCGCCGGACGACTCACTGGCAAAGCCAAGCGGGTCCTGGAACTGCATGCCAAAGGCCAGCAGATCGAGGTTGTGTCCGAGGGCGAGTTCCTGCAAATGGTGGGCGGTGCCTGACCCGCAAAGGGTCATACTGCGCAACAATGCTTCCCGCTGGGGGAGATGCGCTCCTAGCCTTGGGGCATGGCCAAGCCCGCACTTCCTCCAGCACCGGTTCGCCAGCAAGCCGATGTTCATGATCGTCCTGCGCGCCCTGCGGTTGCTTGGCGGGCTGTTTTCGCGTTTCCCAACCCCGTGAACGAATACGCCGCCCGCATCACGGCCGGGTTGGTAGTGGTCCTGGCCGTCGCAACCCTGCTGACCGGCTGGGGCTGGGGTTTGGTGATTATTGCCGCCGGCTTCTGGCTCCGCGTCCTGTTTGGTCCCCGGATCTCTCCGTTGGCGCTGCTGTCTGTCAAGGTTCTGGCACCACGGATCGGACACGCCAAGCTGGTGGCCGGTCCGCCCAAGCGTTTCGCGCAAGGCATCGGTGCCGCTTTGACGAGTGCCGCCGTCGTTCTCTTCTTCATCGGCTACCAGCCGGCCGCGTGGCTCCTTCTGGCGCTTCTGATCGTAGCGGCGTCCTTGGAAGCGTTCGTCGGATTTTGCCTCGGCTGCGCGATCTTCGGCTTACTGCAGCGCCGTGGCCTCATTCCGGCCGAAATTTGCGAGGCCTGCAACAACATCACGCTGCGCAGCACCACGTAGTACCCGTCAGCCAGTGGTGACGGCGAGGAGCCTTCCCGCCATGCCGCGGATGACCTCGGGTGCTTCCAAAGCCTCCAGCCAGGCGCCTGGGAGGCATTCTTCACCGTAGAAGGCACCCAGGATGTTGCCGGCGATGGATCCAGTGGAGTCACTGTCGCCGCTGTGGTTGACGGCAACTGCGATCGCGTTGCGGAAATGGTCCGCCGGCGAACTGCCGCTCGTGGCCAAAACGGAGTAGAGCCCGACGGCGAGTGCCTCCTCTGCGATCCAGCCCTCGCCGAGCGCTGCGGTCAGGTCTTCAGGGCTCAGGGCGTTGGACTGCTGAGACAACTGCAAGGCGGCTTCCAGCCTTTCGCCGAGTTCCGGGGCCTTGGTGGGAACACCGTTCACGTAGGCGAGTGCCTCGTTGGCAGCGCTGCGGACGTCGTGTCCGGCCACGATGTGATGGATCAGCAAACTGAAAGCCGCCGCACTGAGGCGGGCCGAAGGGTGCCCATGCGTCAGGGACGCGGCATCGGAGCTCAGCTTGTAGACGGCCTCCCGTGAGATGTGCGGAATCAGTCCGAAGGGAGCCGAGCGCATCACCGTACCGCATCCCTTGGAGTCGGGATTGACCGGGCGAGCGACCGTGCCCATCTGACCGGTTGCCAGGCCGCTCAGGCACGCGTTTCCCGGTGCCCTGCGGTGCCGGAGCACTTCCTGGGCGTCGATCCACCGGGGCTGGGGTACAGGGGCGGAAGAGGCGACAGCGACGTCCTGGGTTTTGAGCCACCGCAGGTAGGCGAGCCACAGGCAGGCGATCTCGTCAGCTGCCACACCGTCGTTCGCCCATTCGAGAGCTTCCACCAGACCGTCAACGGTGTACAGCGTCATCTGGGTGTCGTCTGAAAAGTGGCTCGCGTCCCCGAGCTGGCCAAACCCGGTCAGCCCGGCAGCACCATAGTGCGCGCGGATCGCTGCGATGGAATCGAACTCCACGGCGTAACCAAGGGAATCGCCCAGTGCTCCACCCAAAAGTGAGCCGTGGACACGGGATTCGAAGGATGGCGCAACAGGGGAAGAAGGTTCAACACTCATGCCAGTAACTTACCGTGCCCGCGAACGCCCGCTGGTATGGTGGGGAAGCTGCCCGGCACCGATGAAACCCTGGAGAGACTGCGTGCGTGAACCTGCTTGGCGACGGACCGGCAAGACACCTGATTATAGGTTCTCGCTTGCCAACGAACGTACCTTCCTTGCGTGGATCCGCACCTCCCTGGCCCTGCTTGCCGGGGCGGTGGCTGTTGACCAGTTGGCTCCCAACATCGCGCCGACCCCCGTTCGACTGGTCCTCTGCGTCTTGCTGGCGCTGGTTGGAGCGGGTTTGGCCGCCTTGTCCTACCGCAGGTGGGGGCAGATGGAAGCGGCAATGCGCAACGACCAAGCCCTTCCGTTCTCCCGCGTGATGATGTTCATGACCATCGTGGTGGCTTTGGCAGCCTTCGCCTTCGCGGTGCTGATCCTGGTTGCCCGGTGAATAAGGACATCTTGTGAGTGTGGAAGTCCGCGATCCCGGTCTCCAACCGGAGCGAACAACCCTGGCCTGGCGCAGGACCTTGATTTCGTTGGTGGTCGTTGACCTGTTCATTTGGCGGAGTTGGCTGACGTCCGAGCCATCCACCGCCAGCGCCGCCGCCGGGCTCCCGGGACTTGACTACC
Organism: Paenarthrobacter sp. OM7; assembly: GCF_029873575.1. NCBI lineage: Bacteria > Bacillati > Actinomycetota > Actinomycetes > Micrococcales > Micrococcaceae > Paenarthrobacter > Paenarthrobacter sp. OM7. The sequence continues at coordinate 2,831,376 of NZ_CP123579.1, read as the reverse complement.
AAGGCATCTGCGCCCTCGTGGCGGCCGCCGCCACCATCGTCCTGGCCTCGGCGGTGTGGGTTCGCTCACGCCAGCTCCAGGCCGGAACCAACGCTGCTTCCGCGCGGCTGGTACTGGTCAGCACCGTGGCCGTGATGGGCCTTGGCGGTACGGCGATCGCGGCCATAGCCTTGGGCGGATAAGCTCGGAGGCGGGATTCAGCAACTGCCCAGACTCGGCTGGGACAATGCTCAAGGGCCATCGGCTTCCGGCCAGGCTTGCCAACGCCCTTGACGCTCCGGGCAGCCGTCAGCAGTACATCAGAGCCTGCAGCACGCTGCGGGGCCAGCAAGGCCAGCATCCAGATCAACCGTAAGGACACCTTCGACATGACCTCTCCTGTACAGGCCACACCCGAACACCAGCCGGGGCTCACTGCCCGGTTGTCGGCTGAAGCTTTGGGATCGATGTTCATTGTGGTCGTGGCGGTGGGTGTCGGGATTTTCTCCAACCCCAGCGGGGCGCCCGTACCCGTGGCCCTCGCCGCCGGGCTCACCGTGACAGTGGCCATGCTGGCGTTCGGGCATGTGTCCGGTGGGCACTTCAACCCGGCCATCACCCTGGGCAACCTGATTGCCGGTCGGATCCGGGCAGTAGCCGCCGTGGCCTACCTGGCGGCGCAGCTCATCGGCAGCGTTGTTGGTGCCGCGCTGATCTACTTTGTGGTTACCACAGTCCCCGTGCTGAAGGACGCCCGCGCGGCCTTTGACGTTGTGGCGCCGGGCTACGGTGAACATGCTGCAGCCCAAACGCAGATGGCTGGTGTCCTGATGGTTGAAATCCTTGGTGCTGCCCTGCTCGTTGCAGTCTTCCTGGGGGCGACGGCCGGCCGCAGGGCGGTTCCCGCCCTGGCTCCCTTCGCTGTGGGCCTGGCCATGGTTGTGCTGCTTCAGTTCGGCCAGGTTCTGGGCAACCTTCCCTTCAACCCTGCGCGGGCAACGGCACAGGCATTCTTCAGCTCTTCCTGGGCCATCGAAGGACTGTGGCTCTTCTGGGTGGCACCGCTGTTGGGCGCTGCGCTGGCCGGGCTGGTCTTCCGTGGCTTCCAGGGTCTTGCGGAAGGCAACGGTGCCGGGTCGGCGGACTTCCAGGCCGCCCATGATGACGACGTCAATGCTGCCTTCGACGCCGATCACGACCTCACTGAGGTCGGCGCCGGAACCAGTGGCGCCAAGGAGCAGCAGGCTTCTGCGAAGAAGGACACCGTCAACCCTGCACCAGCACCTGCTGCGGCCGCCGACGATGACGCCCGCGACTTCTTCGACGGCAAAAAGGGCTAGCAACCAGACAGGATCGACGGCGGTCGGCTTGCCTGCGCTTTATTGTCGGTACACCCGGTTAACTTGGGAATATGCGGTTACTTCACACTTCGGATTGGCACCTTGGCCGATCATTTCACGGCGTAGGCATGCTCGAAGCCCAGCGCGATTTCGTGGACCAGTTGGTATCGGTTGTCGAAGCCAGGTCCGTTGACGTCGTCCTGATAGCCGGCGACGTGTATGACCGCGCTTTGCCGGGTTTGGACGTGGTGAAACTCCTCGATGATGCGCTTGTCCGGATCACCCAGGCAGGCGCCGCCGTTGTCTTGACCAGCGGCAACCACGACTCCGCCATCCGGCTGGGCTTTGCCTCCCGGCTGTTGGAGCGCGGGGGAGTGCACTTACGGACCCGGGTGGAGGACCTGGACGAACCTGTGGTTTTTCCGCTGGGATCGGACCGCAGCCATGGGGATGTCGCCATCTACGGCATTCCCTATCTTGAGCCCCGGCTGGTGGCCGAGCGCATGGGCGTCGATACCGCCAACCACTTCGACGTCACTTTGGCGGCTGTGGAACGGATTCGGCGCGATGTCGGGCACCGTCGGGAAGCCGGACCTGTTTACCCAGTAGTCCTTGCGCACACTTTCGCCAGCGGAGGCATTTCCTCGGACAGTGAGAGAGACCTCAGTATCGGTGGACTGGGAGCCGTGCCGTTGGATCTCTTCGAGGACTTCGCCTACACCGCATTGGGCCACCTCCACGGGCGCCAGGAGCTGGCTCCCAACGTCCGCTACTCCGGCTCGCCGCTGGCCTATTCCTTCTCCGAAGCCAAGCACCATAAGGGTGCCTGGCTCGTGGACATCGGCCCAGGCGGCGCCGTCGGAGTCGAAGAGGTCCTGTGGGGGTCGCCCAAACCACTGGCCATGCTGCGCGGCCCGCTGGAGGAACTGCTGGCATCCGGGGAACATGCCTGGGCGGAAGGTGCCTACTGCCAGATCACGTTGACGGATGCCGTGCGGCCTGCCCAGGCGATGGACAGGGTGCGCAGCCGCTTCCCCGACACACTGGTCCTTGCCTTCGACCCCGAAGGCGGTGAGTCCCGGGCCGGGACGAGCTACAGCAGCCGGCTCGCCGAGGCCGAAGATGACCTCGACGTTTGCTGCGGCTTCCTGGAACATGTCCGGGGCCGCGGTTCCGGAGATGCAGAAGAAGCCGCATTGAAAGAGGCCCTTGAAGCTGTCCGGTTGGAAGAGGCGGAGCTGTGAGAATCCACCGCTTGGATATCGAAGCGTTTGGCCCGTTCGCCACGCCCCAGCACATCGACTTCGACCAACTCAGTGCGCAGGGATTGTTCCTCCTCAACGGCGCCACCGGGGCCGGGAAGACCAGCATCCTGGATGCCATCTGCTTTGCCCTGTACGGGTCCGTTCCAGGCGCCCGTCAGGAAGGCAAACGACTCCGCAGCGATCACGCGGCGCCCGGTGCTGAACCACGTGTGGTGTGCGAGTTCTCTGCCCGGGGACGTCGTTTCGAAGTGACGCGCTCGCCCGCATGGGATCGTCCCAGTGCCCGTGGGCGCAATGGCTTCACCACGCAGCAGGCCAAGACCCTCCTCCGGGAACGGGTGAATGGAACCTGGGAAGAGAAGTCCTCCAGGAATGACGAGGTAGGAGCTGAACTTTCCGACGTCCTGGGAATGGACCGGGAGCAATTCACAAGGGTGGTTATGCTGCCACAGGGTGACTTTGCCGCCTTCCTCAGATCCAAGGCAAGCGACCGCCTGGAACTCCTGCAGAAACTCTTCGGCACGCAACGTTTCGAATCCGTCGAACGCCACCTCGCCCAGCAAGCTGCCGTCGCGGCCGGCGCAGTGCAGGAGAATACGGCGGAACTGACCATGCTGCTGGACAGGGTTGCCGCGGAGCGTCAACAACTGGACGATCACCAAGCCGCACCAGGGGATTCAGCAGGCACCGCGGCCACCATCACGGCAGGACAAGAGCCCGAGGAATGGCTTGCCGAGGCGGAAGCCGAGGTAGTTGCCGTGTGGCAGCGTCGTCAGGACGAGGCCACGGAAGCGGAGTCCGCGGCGGCCCGACTCGCCGGGAAATTCCAGGAAGCCCAGGAGAAAGCGTTGCGTCACGGGCGTCTTGGCGCCGCAATGCAGCGGCGGATCCTGCTGGAGTTGGCTGCCCCCCGTGCACATGAGAACAGGGAGAGGCTCAGCCGGCATCGCCGCGCCGCCGTGCTCAGCGGCCAACTGGAAGCCGTTGATGCCGCAGCGCGCAAGCTCCAGGCCGCTACAGCCCTCGCAGCCGGGATTCGCTCGACAATGGACGAAGCAGGCGTGAACCCTGTGAACCCCACCGCTTCCCTGGAGGTCGTCAAGGCAAGCTGCGCTGTGCTGGAGGCCCGTCTTCCCGATGAGCAGCGATTGGACGGATTGGCAACACGCATGGTGGCCAAACGCGCCGAGTCGGCTGAACATGCCGCAGCATCGGAAGCGGCGCGCTCCGCGTTGGAAAAGCTCCGTGAAGAGGTTGCCACAGTGGAGTCGCACATCGGGCCCCTGGAACCCGTTGCTGAGAAGCTGTCGGAGCTTGAAAGGGAGGCTGCCGCGGCCACCGAGTTGGTAGGGATCGTGGGTCGGTATGCGGCTGCCGCCGATGACCTGGAGGACATCACCGGAAAGCATCTCCAAGCACGGTCGGCGTCGCAGGACGTCCGCCAGCAGTGGCTCGACATCCGGGAGCTGCGCCTCGCCAATGCAGCTGGGGAACTGGCTGCGGCCTTGGAAGACGGCGTACCGTGTGCGGTGTGTGGCAGCGAAGACCACCCGAATCCAGCTGCCGCAGTACGATCAGCCCTCTCCCTTGCCCAGGAAGAGGAAGAGCTGAAGGAGCGTTTCGACGCCACTGAGAGAGCCGTGGGAGAGCTCGCAGGGCAAGTCTCCGAGGCGGCCCAGGTTCTCGCCGGGCTGAAGGCCCAAGGAGGGTCTGCGGATGCGGCTGAGGCTGAGTCCAAGCGTGCGGATGCCCAGCAGGCTCTCTCTGCGGCCCGCAAGGCAGCAGCGTCCTTGGAGACGCTGCGCAGCCGGCAGCAATCCCTTGCCCAACGCATCGACCTCGTGGAGGAAGAACTGTCCGGGTCCCTGGCCAATGCAGCCCAGGCGTCTTCGGAGGTGTCCCTGCTGGAGGAACAGCATGCTGACCTGGAGAAGGAACTGGCTGGTTTGAGGGGCGGCTTTCCGAGCCTGCGTGAAAGGTTGGACGCCTTGTCCGCCGAGCGCACACTGCTGCAGTCAGCAACTGATGCCGAACGCAACGTCGATAGTGCCGTGCAGGCACAGGAAGATGCCATCGCCTCTCTCGGCCGGGTCCTGCCGGAATCCGGATTCGGATCTGCCGAAGAAGCGCGTCGTGAACTCCTGCCGCCCGCCGATGTTGTAGGTCTTGAGAAGGACCTGGCCGATTTCGACGCTGAATCTTCCCGCCTCGATGAACTGTTTGCCGGCGAGGACCTGGTTCTGGCAGCCAAGGAAGTGAGTATTGGCGAGCTTCCGCTGCCGGATACCGAACTTGCCGGGGTAAAACTGCTGGCAGCGGATGCTGCGGACAAGGCCCGTGCCGCAGCTCTGGCTGCGGGCCTGGCTGGAAAGTCGTCCGAAGCTGTGTCTCGTTTTCGGAAGGCCTACATTGAACTCGCTGACGCCGGCAAGGAGCCGCGGAACAAGGCACGGCTTCTGGCAGAGTTGGCGGACACCGTGAGGGGATCCGGTGATAACAGTTACCGGATGAGCCTGAACACGTACGTTTTGGCCGGCCGGCTGGAACAGGTAGCCATAGCCGCCTCCGAGCGGCTCGTTGCCATGAGTGATGGCCGCTATACCTTGCAGCATACGGATGCCAAGGCAGCGCGGGGTGCAAAGTCGGGGCTGGGGCTGGAAGTGGTGGACGAGTGGACCGGCCAGCGCCGGGATACCTCCACCTTGTCCGGTGGCGAATCCTTCATGGCCTCGTTGTCCCTGGCGCTTGGCCTGGCCGATGTTGTCCAGCAAGAGGCTGGTGGCGTGGACATCGAGACACTGTTCGTCGACGAGGGTTTTGGAAGTCTCGACGAGCAAGCACTGGAGCAAGTGATGGATGCTCTGGAAGGACTGCGCGACGGCGGCAGGGTAGTTGGCTTGGTCAGCCATGTTGCCGAGATGAAACAACGGATCACCAGCCAGGTGCAGGTGGTAAAGGGCCGCCACGGATCCACCGTGCGAATCGCCGAATTGGTTCCTGCCTAGGCCATAGTTCCTGCTGGGAACATATCCGATAGACTTAACCCGTTACACCGGGTCGCGCGCATCGGGAGGAGGGACGATGCGCATCCTTTAGCGAACCCGGATTAATGGAAAAATCTTCTGTGGCTTCCCAGCCTCTGTCTTCTGCACCATCACGCCCCTCCCGCCTGCCCGGCCGTTTTGCGCGGCTCCCGGAACTTGCAGGGCCCGGGTTCCTGCCCTTGGGCCTCTTCGCCCGCCTTCCGCTGGCCATGCTCACCGTCGGAACCCTCACCCTCGTCACGGCCGTCAGCCAGTCCTACGCCATCGGTGGCATGGCTGCCGGAGCTGTAGGCATTGGTTCGGCCCTGGGTGCCCCTGTCCTCGGCTCCCTGGCCGACCGCGCAGGGCAGCGGATCGTGCTCCTGGTCGCCGCTGTCATGAACGCTTTGGCGGTCGCCGGACTTCTTGCGGCGGCCTACCTGACGCCGGCCTACGGTTCCGCAAGCGACGCTGTCGGTGTCCTCATCGCGTCATTCCTTGCCGGTGCCAGCTGCCCGCAAGTCGGCCCGATGGCCCGGGTGCGGTGGATGGCTTTGACTACCCGGAACCTTGCCCCCTCGGCAGCCAACGGCAGCAGGAGCGTGGCAGCAAACCGCGCAGACCTCGATACCGCGCTGTCCTACGAGGGCACCGCGGACGAGGTCACCTTTGTCCTTGGCCCGGCGCTGGTGGGTGTCCTGGCCAGCATGGTGGCCCCATGGTTGCCGCTTGCCCTGGCTGCGGTCATGACCATCACGTTGGTGCCGGCTTTCGCCGTCCACCCCAGCCAGCATGCTGTGGTTCCAGCGCCTCGCAAGGCGGCTTCCGGCGTCGTGCCTTCCGAGGAGCAGCCCGCGCAGGCTGGTCCGCAGCGCCGCAATCGTTGGGCCGGTGCTGTGGTTGCCGTACCTGTGCTGGCAATGGTCTGCATGGGTACCTTCTTTGGGGCGACGCAAAATGCGTTGAGTGCATTCTCTGCCCAGTACGCCACCGCCGAAATCGCGGGGATCCTCTACGCGGTGATGGGCTTGAGCTCTGCGGTGGCTGCGTTGTCGGTCGCGTTCTGGCCACAGCGGTTCAGCCTGGCCTCCCGCTGGGTTGCGGCCGCGCTGGCGATGTCGGCCTTGTCGCTTTTGCTGCTCTTGCCCGGCGGTATTTGGCCGATGGTCTTTGTCTTGCTGATTTTGGGTATTCCGGTGGGGCCTGTGATGGTCACGGTCTTCAGCATTGGCGGCGTCGTGGCACCGGCCGGCCGTATGGCAACGGTCATGACAGCCCTCGCCAGCGGAATTGTCGCTGGTACGGCACTGGGCGCGTACCTGGCTGGGCAACTGGCCGAGACGCAGGGGCCGGGTGCAGCCTTCGTCGTTTCCATGGCCGCCGCGGCTGGCCTGCTGCTGCTGGGCGTTGTGACGTCCCTGGTGATGAAGCGCCGGCCTCAGTCGTAGTTGCTACACGGCCTCGTTGCGGTAGCCGGTGGGGGAGTTCCCGAAGGCTGCCCGGAAGATGCGGCTGAAATGGGCGGCGTCGGTAAACCCCCACCGTGCTGCGATGGCGGTGACGGGGCGATCGGTCAGCACAGGGTCCCTCAGGTCGCGCCGGCACCGTTCGAGCCGCCGTTGCCGGATGGAAGAGGCCACGGTGGTACCGATTTCCTGGAAGAGATCGTGCAAGTGCCGGGTCGAGATGTAATGGGCAGCGGCAATGGTTCCGGGCGAGAGTTCGGGATCACCGAGGTTCGCCTCGATGTAGTCGTGGATACGCCCCAGCAGCAGCAGATGCGGATCCCGTCCGGTCTCGATCAGCTGGTCAAGCTCGCCATTGAAGAGTGTGGTCACGAGGTCCAGCGCGTTATGCACCAGCCGGAGACCATTGGTGCCCGACAGGGCTTCAAGATTGTCGGCCAGTCTTACCAGGAAGGGGCTGATGAGTTGGCCTAGGCCCTCATCGCCCGGAATGCGCAAGGCAGTGACATGGCCCATGGCCTCGGCCGGCAGGTCCAGCAAAACGTGCGGGAACATCAGCACCAAGGTGCGGAAGTCGTCGTCGAACGTCAATTGATAAGGGCGGGAGGTGTCATAAATGGAGAGATCACCAGGGTGCAGCACGGCCTCGCGTTCGTCCTGAACCAGGCGGCCCGATCCAGCGAGCTGGATGCTGAGTTTGAAGAAGCGGCCCGTGGACCTGGCAATCAGCTCGGGTGTGCGCTGGACGGTGTGGGGTCCGGCGGTAACCTCCACCACGGAGATCTGCCCCAGCACGCGTGCACGCATAGTGCCGTGGAAGGCTGAGCCTTGGAAGGACGAATTGGTGGGACCCGTTGCCAACAAGGGCACGAATGAGGTGGAGATTGCCTTGCTCCACTCCTGGAACGACTCCGCCACGATGGTTTCCACGGTTGCGGGGCCCGTATCAGCCGCGACGGTCATCAAACTCCCTTTCAGTGGCCCGCGGCGCCGCTGCCACTGGGGCGGGAATGTCGGTTGGGCGGACGTGAGCTTGCCCACGATTCTACACCGGGGACCAGGCCGGGACCGTGCATGCGTGGACCGACAAACACCCTGCCGTGTGAGACAAGTCACGCCATGCTTCTGCGGTGGAAGATTGCGGAATGACAGACATCGTGCCGCGCATTCTCCCGCGGCACCGAGGCAGGAGCACACTATGAGCGTGGACAACCCCGTCAAGGGCAGGGCGGCCGGAGCCGTAGGCACCAAAAGGCGGCTCGGCGTACCAGCAGTAACTTTCATGATCATCGCGGCCTCGGCGCCGCTGACCGTGCTCGCAGGCGGCGTCACCACCACTTTCGCGGTCACCGGTGTCACCGGGGTGCCACTGTCTTTCCTGATTCTGGGTGGAATTTTGGCGCTTTTCGCTGTGGGGTATGCCGCCATGAGCCGGTACGTCACCAACGCTGGGGCGTTCTACGCCTACATTGCGCAGGGCATCTCAAGGCCGGCCGGCGTGGGAGCATCACTGATGGCCCTCATGGCTTACAACCTCATGCAAGTGGGTATCTATGGCTTGTTCGGTTTCACCGTGTCCTCGCTCCTGTCTGCGCGGCTTGGCATCAGTGTTCCTTGGTGGATCCCTGTGCTGGTCTGCATCGCCATTGTTGGGTGGCTGGGAGTCAACCGGGTAGACCTGTCCGCCAAGGTGCTTGGCGTTCTGGTGGCCTTGGAGTTCCTGGTGGTCATTGTGTATGACGTCATCAGCCTTGCTGTGGCCCCCGAAGGCATGAGTGCAGCAACGTTCAGCCCCGAAAGCCTGTTCGTTCCCGGGATCGGAGCAGTCCTGTCCTTCGGTATCGCTGCCTTCATGGGCTTCGAGTCCGCTGCCATTTACGGTGAGGAATCCAAGGACCCCAAGCGCACCGTTGCCAGGGCGACGTTCGCAGCCGTGGGAATCATCGCAGTGTTCTACGCCGTATCAGCCTGGGCCATGACCGTGGGCGCCGGCCCCTCTGCTGTGGTCGAATCAGCGGCGGCCAGCGGGCCGGACATGATGTTCGCGTTCCTTGGTGCCAACGGAGGCGTACTGCTCAGCGACATCGCCCAGGTCCTCTTCGTGACCAGCCTCTTCGCAGCACTCGTCAGCTTCCACAACGCAGTAGCCCGCTATTTCTTCTCCCTCGGCCGCGAGCGTGTCCTGCCGCCGGTGCTGGCCAAGGTGCGGACAGAAAGCGGGGCGCCCTTCGCCGGTTCGCTGGCGCAGACGGTGATTGCCGTCGTCGTGACCATCGCTTTCGCCATTGCCGGCGCAGGGTCCGAACTGGGCGGGCTGTACCCCGTCTTGACCATGTTCACCTGGCTCACCAACAGCGGCGCGATGGGCCTCGTCCTGCTGATGACCGTAGTGTCGGTGGCTGTGATCGGCTTCTTCCGCCGGCAGCAGCACGGGGCAAGCTTGTGGGTCAGGGTGATCGCTCCTGGGCTGGGGTTCGTGCTTCTGTCCATCGTCTTCGTGCTCATCATGACCAACTTCAACGTCTTGCTGGGACAGGCCGAGTCCACGGCCGCTACGTTTGTCCTTCCGATGCTGGTGTTGCTGCCCGGAGTTGTTGGTGTCATCTGGGGCTTGCGCCTGCGGCGCTCGCAGCCGGCACTGTACGCCCGGATTGGCCACGGCGCCGAGGACTGAATCCCGGCGAAACTTACGGAAGCCCCGGCGAGTGTTCCTCTCGCCGGGGCTTCCGTGTCTTCCGTTGATGTTCTGTTCCGGTGGGCTACATCTCCGCAGCAGGGTCGAGTTCCGGGCTGTGGCGGCTGATGCTGATCAGGCGTCCGCGGGCGCCGAAGGTGAAGTGCACGGGTTCCGTGCCTGCCTCGTCCCACCCGAAGAGGCTGCCGTGGGACCTGATGGCGTGGGGATCGCGGTGGTCGGCGATGGTGACCGAGCCGCACGGTATGACTTTCTCGCGCCAGGTGAACACAAAAATTCCCGGGCGGATCTGTAGCACGGTGTTGGAATCCGTGTCTGCCAATCCGCGCTCCGGTCCGGCCAGGCACTGCCATGTGTACCAAGTGGGGCTGAGGTAGATGTGCTCATAAGCGTGGGATTCGCTGTACGCCCATTCAACGCGGCGACCAATGAGGGCGTTGCTTTCTGAGATTGCCGCCCCCGTGGTGTCGTGTCCGTCGAGCGTTCCTGGGCGGAAATCGTGGTGGACGGCGACGCTGGAGGCTGTTGCCCTGCCGAGTGCGGCGCCAATGTAGAGCGCCCTGCCATGCAGCAGGTCCAGGACCAGGGAAACGGCGAGATCGGGAGCGTCCTGACTCTGCCATTGGGCGTAGAACAGGCCCTCGGCTACGAGGAAGGCCTCATAAGGGGCGGTTCCTGAGTGGCCGGCCGCAGCCCATTGGACCTCTTCGTCGTCGAAGCTGAACGTCATGGGGCCGCCGTCATTGCGGACGGAGAACTGTTTTCCTGCCAGGTCCTGCACTGTGGGTGCCTTGTAGGCGTCGAAGCCGGGGGCCAGTCCGTCCAGTGGCAGCCAGTTGGAGGTGTCGAGGAGATTCAGGCTCATGGGTTCCTTCTTGGACTCGAATGAAGGACCGGACGGCGTGTCCGGTCCTTCTTTCGAGTATTCGCTTCGTCGCGGCCATCGTCTTGTGCTGTGGGGCACGTCACTTGACCTGCAAAGAAAGGTTCAGCCCTGGGGAAAAGTTCAGGCCAGCTGGCTTTCTATCCGGGCCGCACTGGCTGCGAGCGCTTTACCGACGGCGTCGGCGTCCTGATCGAGCCGGATGTAGACGACGGCGATCGCGGCCGGCCGTCCACCCGGAACCTGGATGGGGGCGGCGATGGAGGACAGGCCGGCGATGACCTCGTCATGGCTGGTGGCGTAGCCGAGTCGGCGCGCCTCATGGGCTTCGGGGCGGTAGGGGTTCCCTGAGCCGACTTGCTGCCAGCGTTCCTCGGTCATGGTGGATTGGATGGCTATTCCGGGAGCTCCTGTGCTGACCGGATGGCGGCTTCCGGGGTGTTGGGCGAGCGCAGCGCCTGAGTGTCGTGGCTCAACGGTGACCAGGGTGACGCATTCCTGGTGGTCCCATACGGCGACGAAGGCTGTCATGTGAAAGGCGTTGGCGAGTTGGGTCAGTTCGGGCAGTGCCGCGGTTTGAAGGTTCCGTGAGACGCCGCTGGCCAGGACGGCCAATCCGGGTCCGGGCTGCAGCCGTCCTGAGTCGTCGCGTACCAGCAGGGAATGGTCTTCCAGCGTCCGGAGGATTCTGTAGGCCACGGAGCGGTGAACGCCCAGAGCTTCGGTGAGTTCGGCAATACTGAGCGGCTTGTCTGCCGCAGCGAGGATCTCGAGGGCGCGGATTCCCCGGGAGAGGGTTTGAGACGGCGGAGCTGGTATCGCCGCTTCCGTTGGAGGGTGGACATCGCTGCGGGGATTCATGCGACCCATCCTATGTTGGCGCGAACTTCCAGGGGGCTGTGCTTTGGGTCACAGACTGTAGTATTCTTTCCTAACTGACCGTTCTGTCGGTTAATGCAAGTCAAGCACCGACCAGTCACCCTCACCCCCATGGAGTTCCAATGACCGCAACTTCCACTGTCGACTCTCCGTCAGGACCCAGCAGCAAGCGCGAAGAGCGCCGGGTTCTGGCCGGGACACTGGTGGGCACCACCATTGAGTGGTACGACTTCTTTATCTTCGCCCAGCTCACGGCGACCCTTCTGGCGCCGCTGTTCCTCTCTCCTTTGGAGAAGTCCAACCCGGGAGTCGCCCAGCTTTTGTCCTTCGCCACGATCGGCATCAGCTTCCTCTTCCGTCCCCTGGGGGCTTTCGTTGCCGGGCACCTCGGCGACAGGATGGGCCGCAAGGCCGTCCTGGTCATGACGCTGGTCATGATGGGTGCAGCTACTGCGCTGATCGGCATGCTGCCCACCTACGCAACCATCGGCGTCTGGGCTCCCATCCTGCTGATTACCTTGCGCGTAGTCCAAGGGTTCTCCGCCGGTGGTGAGTGGGGCGGTGCTGCACTCATGGCTGTGGAGCATGCGCCGCTCAAGAAGCGCGGGCTCTTCGGCGCCTACCCACAGATCGGTGTTCCCATCGGCATGATCCTGGCCACCGGCCTGTTGTTCCTGCTCCAGTCGGGAATGTCCAAGGAAGATTTCGCCTCATGGGGATGGCGCGTGCCATTCCTGTTGTCGGTGGTCCTGATTGTGGTGGGCTACCTCATCCGCCGGGCCGTGGGTGAAAGCCCTGTCTTCAAGGAAATCGCCCAGCGCAAGGCCGAAAGCAAGGCGCCCTTGGGCGAACTCTTCCGCAAGAACAAAAAGGAAGTTCTCCTTGCTGCGTTGATCTTCATCGCCAACAATGCCGCCGGGTATCTGCTGATCGCCTTCTTCATCTCCTACGCCACGCGTACATTGAAGATGCCCACTCCGCAGGTCCTGCTTGCCACCACCATCGCCTCGTTCGGCTGGCTGATCTTCACCATGGTGGGCGGTTGGTTGTCGGACAAGATCGGACGCGTCAAGACGTTCTTGATCGGTTATGGTTTGGTCTTTGCCTGGATGATCCCCATGTTCGTGCTGATCGATTCCAAGGACATCGTGCTCTACGGAACCGCTTTGTTCGTCCTGACCATCGGCTTGGGACTGTCCTACGGTCCGATGTCCGCCATGTACGCAGAAATGTTCCCGGCCCAGGTCCGCTACTCCGGAATCTCCATTGGATACGCACTGGGGGCCATCCTGGGTGGTGCCTTTGCCCCGCTCATCGCCCAGGCACTCCTGGACACCACCAAATGGTCCGGCTCGGTGGGCATCTACATCATGGTTCTGTGCGTCATCTCTGCAATTGGCGTGATCCTCGCCAAGGAAACCCGTGGACGGCCGCTGGGTTACAGCGTTCACCACTAGAAGCTGCAACAAGAAAAAGCGGGTGCGGTCCATAGCGGACCGCACCCGCTTTTGCGTGAGGTGCGACGCCGGCTACTTGCGGCCGCCAGCGGCAGCACCTGCCAACTGGCCCACCACATCAGGGTCGGAGAGTTGTTCGAACCGCTCATAGAAAGCGCCGACAGCATGGAATTTACCGGGCGTGTGAAGGACTATCACCGCGTCACACACCCGCGCCAACGACGTAGAGGCCTCCAGCGATGCAACCGGCACTGCGGCTATGACAGTGCGCGCCCCTGCAGAACGAACCGCTTCCACAGCCGCCCGCATGGTTGCACCTGTGGCGAGTCCGTCATCGGCCAGGACCACAGTCTTTCCGCGAAGGTCGTGGCCAGTGCCAGGGTATTCCTGCGCCCGCCGGAGAAGCTCGGCGCGTTCATGGGCTTCCACAGCATCAAGCGCGGACTGGGAGATTCCGTGGGTGAGGATGAGTTCCCTCAACGGTTTGTTGACGATACGGAGGACATCCCCCTGCGACCAGGCCAAGGCACCGAAGGCGGTTTCGTCGCGGCCCGGGATGCCGAGCTTGCGTACCAGGACAGCGCCGAAAGGCAGGTACAGCTCTGCTGCTGCTGCTGCGGCCACGGGAACTCCACCGCGGGCAAGGCCCAACACGATGGTGTCCGGCTGCTCCCTTAGCTGGGGGAGGGCTTCAGCCAGGCGTCGACCGGCTTCCGCGCGGTCCTTGAAACGCATGCCCATCTGCTCCACTTCCACGAAATCCGTTGCAGTTCCAAGCCTACCGTCCAGACCTTGCCCGGCAGGGTCTCCGCTGAAAGCATGGGCTTGTGAACAAGCCCATCGGATATTGGATCAAGAGGCTGGATGCCGCGCTGGAAGCCCAACTGGACAGCATCCTGGCCAGGATTAAGCTCAGCCGCCGTCAATGGCAGACCCTCAGTGTCCTGTCCGAGGGCGCCATGCTTCCGGACCAACTGGAGGAATCCCTGCACCCGTTGTGGGGTAACGATATCCGGATGCGGGAGAGGGAACTCGCGGCACTGGTTGGTCGGGGGATGATCACCATGGTCGATGACCGGCTGGTCCTGAGTGACCGGGGACGGGAAAAATACCACGAAGCCCAGCGGTTGGTGGAAGCAGCGCGGCAGGACCTGTCCATGGGGATTGGCATTGACGAGTACGCAATGGCCCTCAGCGTACTGGAGCGCATGAGCCTTAACGCGGAGCGGCTGGCCCGCTGACTGCTGTCAGCCGGACCAGCCGCCGCGGGCTGCAGCACTAGACGCCAAGGAACTCCAGCGCAGCGTCCTTGAAGGCCCGGCTGGTGATGACATTCGTATGCGTCCGTCCGGGAATGACCAAGGTTTCCACCATGCCGCCACGCTTGCCGGCAATGGAGGCCAGTTCCGGCATGCTCGCCGCGCGCTCGTCCCTCTCGCCGGCAACCAGCAACAGGGGCATGTGCGGGGCAGCCTCGGCGGGATCGAAAGGTTCTCCCTTGATGGCCTCAATGAGGGACAACATGGCGAACAGGTTGTTGCTGGGCAGCATCTGCGCCATCTTCAACAGTCCGGCCGTGGAGGAGTCCTCGATGGGTGTGCCGTCGGCCAGGTAGCGTTGTGCGGCAACGAGGTCGAAAGCTGCCAAGGGATCGGCGGAGCTTGGTCCGCCCAGGACGATCCTGTGCACCAGGTCTGGCTGGGTGGCTCCGAATTCCCACGCAAGCCGCGAGCCCAGCGAGTATCCGATCACATCCAGTCCCGTTGAAGGGTCGCCATCGCGCAACGGCCGCGCTCCGGCGTCGGTGACGATTTGGAGGAGATCCGCGCGGATGCGGCTGGGCGTGTAGGAGTCCAGGTCCTCGGGGGAGTGGCTCCGCCCATGGCCCGGCAAGTCCACGGTGATGACCCGGCGGCCGGCGTCCTGGAGCGTGGTGATCCAGCCGCTGTCCTGCCAGTTGAGTTTGCTGGACGAGGAGAAACCGTGGATCAACAGGACAGGCCGCAGCCCGGCATCGGCAGCCGGCTCATGGACTTCGACGAACAGTCCGGGATCGGTGCCCTCCACTGTGTGCCGCTGCTGTTCCACGGTGTGCCTGCCGGTCATGGTGTCAGTCCTCATCGAGTACGGCGCTCAGGCGGACCCGGCGCTTGGGTGCTTCGTCCTTCGGAACAGTGCCCACGATCCCGGCGGTGTCGTCCGGGACCTCGAACACGATCAGCGGTTCGCCAACGTTGATCGTGTCACCTGGCGCACCGTGAATACGCACCACTTTACCCGCCTGTGGGCTGGGTAATTCGAGGGCGGACTTGGTGGTTTCCAGCTCCACGATGGGCTGGTTGCGTTCCACCTGCTGGCCCGGTTCCACCAGCCAGTCCAGCACGGTCGCTTCGATGAGGCCTTCGCCCAAATCGGGAAGCGGGAAGGAAATTTCAGCCACGGCGGTACTCCAGTACGCGTTGGATCCCAAAGAGGATGCGATTGATGTTCGGAATGTGCTCGTCTTCGAGGTCGCCGGAGGGGTAGGGGACGTCGAAGCCGGTGACCCGTTCCACCGGCGCCTTGAGTGTTGCGAAACAGCTCTGCGTGATGAGCTGGGCAACTTCTGCGCCGAGGCCGGAAGTCAGTGGCGCTTCATGAACGACGACGGCGCGCCGTGTCTTCCCGACGGACCGCGCCAGTGCTTCGGCGTCAATCGGTTTCAACCAGCGCAGGTCCAGGACCTCGACGTCGATGCCGTCCTCTGCTGCCAGTTCAGCAACCTGCAGGCACCGCGAAACCATGGCACCCCACGCTATGAGTGTCAGGTGCCGGCCCTCCCTGGCCACGCGGGCGCCGGTGAGGCCGCCGTCGACGTGCGCTGCTGTGCCTGGGGTGGGGTTGGTGACGTCCACAGGCCCTTTTTGCCAGTAACGGGATTTCGGCTCCATGAAGATCACCGGGTCCGGACGCGTGGCAGCGTACTTGAGCAAGTGGTACGCGTCGTGCGGGGTGGAAGGGGAGACCACCTTGAGGCCGGGTACATGGGCGAACAGGGCTTCCAGGCTTTCACCATGGTGCTCGGGTGCGCGGATGCCACCGAAGCTGGGGACGCGCAGCGTGATGGGCATCGGCAGGGTCCCACGGCTCCGGTAGTTCATCCGGGCGATCTGGCACACGATCTGGTTGATGGCCGGGTAGGCGAAGCCATCGAACTGGACCTCGGGGATGGGGTGGAAGCCGGCCATGGCGAGGCCAACCGACATGCCCAGGATGCCGGACTCAGCCAAGGGAGTGTCGAAGACGCGTGCTTCGCCGTGCTTGGCCTGCAGCCCATCGGTGATGCGGAACACGCCGCCCAACCGTCCGCAGTCCTCGCCAAAGATGACGGCCTTGGGGTTCTCGGCCAGGATCTCATCCAGTGCACGGTTCAGCGCCTGCTGCATGGACACTTGCTGTACGCCGGCTGCAGCCGTTTCCGTGCTGTTGTCTTTTAGTCGCAGATCGGTGATGGTCTCAGGCATGTTCTGACTCCTCGCGCCACGCGGTGGCCTGGGATTGAAGGGCTGGCGTTGGTTCCTGGAAGACCAGGCTGAACATTTCGGCGCCGGGCCTTGGACCCAGGTCCGCTATGCCCGCCCGGACGGCCTCTTCTTCTTCTGCGGCCAATCGCTGCGCGTCCGCGAAGAAGGCCTCGTCGGCCACGCCGTCCGTGAGCAGCCGCTGTTTGAACCGCTCCAGCGGATCTTCGCCGGCGTCCAGGCGTTCTTCCTCCAGCGTGCGGTACCGTCCCGGGTCATCAGCGGTGGAATGAGGGCCGCGCCGGTAGGTCATGGCTTCAATCACAACGGGGCCCTTTCCTGCCCGGCAGTGCGCGAAGGCAGAACGGGTCGCTTCGAAGACAGCCACCACGTCGTTGCCGTCCACCTGCAGGGACGGAATGCCGTATCCGGCCGCGCGCGCCGCGACGGAGCCGCCGGCCACCTGGCGTTCCGTGGGGACTGAGATGGCCCAGCCGTTGTTCTGGATGAAGAACACTACGGGGGCCTTCATGACGGCGGCGAAGTTCATGGCTTCGTGGACGTCACCCTGTGAGGAGGCGCCGTCGCCGAAGTACGTCATGGCGACGCCCAGGTCACCCTCTGCGTTGCCGGCGAGGGTTTGGCCGTGCGCCCATCCCACAGCATGCAGGACGGAGCCTGCCACGACAGCCTGGATGGGAGCGAACCTGGACTCCAAGGGGTTGTACATGCCGCCATGCCAGGTGGCTTTGTGGGTGGCCATGTAGCCCACCATGTCCAGGCCCATGGCCCGGGCTACGCCCATTTCGCGGTAGGTGGGGAACACAAAATCGCGGGTCCGGTCCACGGCGTAGCCGCTGCCTACCTGCGCGGCTTCCTGGCCGAGCCCGGGGGCATAACCGGGAATGATGCCTTGGCGCTGCCAGGCCACGGCTGAGGTGTCCAGGTGCCGGACTGCTGCCATCAGCGTGTACAGCTCACGGAGTTGATGGTGGGTGAGCGGGGCCGCGTCGTCATCGACGGCGGCCAGCACAGATTTGGTCGTCATGCTGTGACCCTAGTCACCCAGTAGAGCTGTGCGCAAACAGCACAGCTGATAGGAAACACTTTGCACAATTTGGGTACATAAAGAAGCCCTGCATAGTACAAACTGTGCAGGGCTTCTTGATGGTGATGAACAGTCGGTTTACTCCACGAGTGTGGGCTGCTTGGCGGCCTTGGACTTGGCGTTGATGAAGCAGCCGGCGGCGATGACCAGGATCAGGATGAACGTTCCGATCAGTTGTCCGGCACTTTCCGGGTTGGCGAAGCCCACCACCAGAATGATGCCGAGCAGGATGAGGCCAATGATGGTGAGTACGGGGAAGCCCTTCATGCGCAGCGGCAGTTCTGTGCCTTCCCTGTCAGCCCTGCGGCGCAGGATGAGCTGCGACACCAAGGCGGTGCCCCAGACCACCAGGCAGGTCGAGCCCACGAGGTTCAGCAGCGCGGGCAGGATTTTCTCGGGGAACAGCAGTTCCAGGACCGTTGCGATGAAGCCAAAAGCGACGGAAATTCCGACGGCGGCGACCGGAACCTTGGAAGCGCTCAGGCGGGACAGGAACCGGGGAGCTTCCCCGCGTTCGGAGAGGGAGAAGATCATCCGGGAAGCGCCGTACAGGTTGGCGTTCAGTGCAGAGAGCAAGGCGACGACGGCCACCAGGGTGATGGCAGCGCCGGCGCCCGGGATGCCGGCCAGGTCCAGGACTCCGGCGAACGGAGACTTCAGTCCGTCCGAACCGACCGGGAGAACAGCTGCGATGACAAAGACGGAGCCAATGTAGAAGACCAGGATGCGCCAGACCACGGTGCGAATGGCTTTGCCCACGCTGTGGGCGGGGTTCTCGGTTTCGGCGGCAGCAACGCTGACGATTTCGGTTCCGCCGAAGGCGAAGATCACGACGAACAGTGCTGCAGCAATGCCACCGATGCCGTTGGGGGCAAAGTCGCCGAAGGTCGAGAGCCCGGGGGAGGGGACGTTCGGCAGCCATCCGAAGAGCAGGGCTGCGCCGATCAGCAGGAAGATGACGATAGCGGCGACCTTGAGGATGGCGAACCAGAACTCGAACTCACCGAAGTTGCGGACGCCCACGAGGTTGATGCCGGTGAAGACCACCATGAACACCAGGGCGAGGATCCATACGGGAATCACGGGCCAGATCGAGAACAACAGTCCGGCCGCGCCGATGGCTTCTGCGGCAATGACCACCACCAGTTGGAGCCACCACAGCCAGCCGATGGTTCCGCCGGCGGTCTTGCCCATGGCCTTCTCTGCGTACACGGAGAACGCGCCGCTGTTGGGGTTGGCAGCCGCCATCTCACCGAGGGCCCACATGACCAGGATGATCAGCGTGCCGGCGACGAGGTAGGAAATGAGCACGGCCGGACCTGCAGCTTGGACCCCGGCGCCCGAGCCGAGGAAGAGGCCTGCTCCGATCGCACTGCCGAGCCCCATCATGGTGAGCTGGCGCGGTTTGAGCGAATGGCCGAGGCCGGATGTTGGGGCAGGAGCCGCGATGGACTTCGTTGTCATACGTGTCTACCTTCTATGGATTGCATGCTGGTTTGGCGTGTGGGCCTCATGGGCTTGGCACGCGGGCGTCGACGACGCAGCAAGAGCCGTGGAATAATTCTCGCAGTTTGTAAGATACATCACTTTTTGCTGTGGCGATGTGATGGGTATGGATCCCCGGGGACAGGAACTTTGATGCTGGTCGATGCGCTTGATGCAAAAATTGTACGTTTCTTCACGGATTCACCGCGATCTTCCGTGCTGGAGGCCTCCCGCGTGCTCAGGGTTGCCAGGGCTACCGTGCAGTCCCGGATTGATCGAATGATTGAGAACGGGGTCATCGGCTCGTGGGTACCGCAGCCCGACCCGGCCAATTTTGGTTTTCCGGTAGTGGCGTTCTGTTCGGTCACCATCACCCAGGAGATCGGCCACGACGCCATCATTGAAAGCCTAAGCGCCATTCCCGAGATCATCGAGGTCCATACCGTCACGGGGAACTCGGACCTCATGGTGCGGATTGCGGCACGTTCCAACCCGGACATGCAGCGCGTCCTTGATGCCATGATCGCCACAAAGTCGGTGGTCCGGTGTTCGTCGGTCATCGTGCTCAACAGTCACATCCAAGGCCGCACCCTGCCGCTGATGGAGGCAGCAGCCAAGACAGTGTGACGTCAGGCATTTTGCCAAGCGCCTGTTGAGTCGTACCATTAGTTCTAGTCAACATGACTTTAACTAGTTCTCCAAGTTACTGGTGGAGCGCTCCAGGCGGCGATGAAGCGAGGTGAACGCCGTGAACACCAACTCAGCGAACGTCGCCGAAAGGCGGCTTGCACCGCCGTCGTTGGCTATTTCTACGGTGATTTTCGCCCTTCGCCCCAGCGAGAAGTCCGGCCGCCCTACGCTGTGGCTGCCGTTGGTCCGGCGCATCCGCGAGCCCTACAAGGACATGTGGGCCCTCCCGGGCGGCCCGTTGGCCCACGACGAGTCCCTCCAGGACGCGGCGTCGCGAAACCTCCGTGAGACCACCGGGCTGACCCCGCAGTACCTTGAGCAGCTTTACGCTTTCGGTGGTCTTCACAGGTCGCCCACCCAGCGTGTTGTCTCCATCGTGTACTGGGCTTTGGTGCAACCCACCGAAGCTGCTTTGGCCGACGAGTCAGAGAATGTGCGGTGGTTCCGGGCCGACCGGCTCGGTGAACTCGCCTTCGATCACAACGCAATCGTGGACTACGCCTTATGGCGGCTCCGCAACAAGATGGCCTATGGGTCCATCGCCTACCACCTGCTGGGCGAATTCTTTACCCTCGCCCAGGTCCGCGAAGTCTATGAGGCCGTTCTGGACCGTCAGCTCGATCCCGCAAACTTCCGCCGACACGTCAAGGCAACACCGGAAATCGAAGAAACCGGTGAATACCTTCAAGGCGGCAAACACCGCCCACCCCGCCTCTACCGCTTCACCGGCACGCCCGGCCTCGGGCCAGATAACAGGAGTACACCATGAGCAGCGTCAACACTGCCGTCCAGCTGATCACTCGCGAGGAAGCCGAGAAGGGACTTTCCCGCGCAGGGTCCACGTGCAGCCCGGCCTTGGCCAGGGGCCCATGGGAATACGACCTTGCCGAAGCCCTCGCCGGCGAGCCCGCGTATGGGCCCGGTGCCTCCAGCAGCGACGTCGCCCCCAAGGCCACGCCACGCCAGGGCCAGTTGCCGGAGGAGTACAAAAAAGCCTCCGACGCCGAACTGGACGCCCGGATTCGGGCCGCCAAGGCAACACTCGGGGACCGCGCCGTCATCCTGGGGCACTTCTACCAGCGCGATGAGGTCATTCAGTATGCCGACTTCGTCGGCGATTCCTTCCAGCTTGCCAATGCGGCCCTCACCAGGCCGGACGCCGAAGCCATCATCTTCTGCGGCGTGCACTTCATGGCGGAAACCGCCGACATCCTTTCCACGCCGGAGCAAGCTGTCATCCTGCCCAACCTCGCAGCGGGTTGCTCCATGGCCGATATGGCGGACGAAGACTCCGTGGAGGAGTGCTGGGAACAGCTGGAGGAGATCTTCGGCACCGAGCCGGACGCATCAGGCCGCGTGCCGGTCATCCCCGTCACCTACATGAACTCTTCTGCTGCGCTGAAGGCTTTCTGTGGCCGCAACGGTGGCATCGTCTGCACCTCCTCCAACGCCAAGGTGGTCCTTGAATGGGCCTTCGAGCGTGGTCAGCGCGTCCTGTTCTTCCCCGACCAGCACCTGGGCCGCAACACTGCCAAGGCGCTTGGAGTCCCGCTGGAACAGATGCCCATGTGGAACCCGCGTAAGGAACTGGGCGGCAACGATGAACAGCAACTGCTCGACTCCAGGGTGATCCTGTGGCATGGCTTCTGCTCGGTCCACAAGCGCTTCAACGTGGGCCAGATCGAAAAAGCCCGCCAGGACTTCCCCGGCGTCAACGTGATCGTCCACCCCGAATGCCCTATGGAGGTAGTGGACGCAGCCGACTCCGCCGGATCCACGGACTTCATCAAGAAGGCCATAGCAGCTGCCACGGAACCCACCACTTTCGCCATCGGCACCGAGATCAACATGGTGAACCGGCTCGCTGCGGAAAACCCGCAGCACACCATCTTCTGCCTGGATCCGGTCATCTGCCCGTGCTCCACCATGTACCGCATCCACCCGGGCTACCTCGCCTGGGTCCTTGAGGAGCTGGTGGAAGGACGAGTGGTCAACCGCATTACCGTGGACGACTCCGTGCAGGACAACGCCAAGATTGCGCTGGAGCGCATGCTGGCAGCCAAGCCTGCCTAACGGTCGGGCATACCCCAACGGACTAGCCGAATCGAGCCCCATATGACTACAGAGAGCCTTGCTCGCGGCCCCGGGCCCCAGCGGCTGATCGTCGTCGGAAGCGGCATCGCAGGACTGTACTCAGCCCTGCTGGCCGCGGAAGCCGGGGCGGAAGTGGTGTTGCTGACCAAGGGAGCCCTTGCAGACAGCAACACCTACTACGCCCAAGGTGGCATCTCGGCTGTGCTGGACGAGCCTGCTCCCGGAGACACTGTTGCCGCCCACATTGCCGATACCCTCACAGCCGGTGCTGGGCACTGCAATGAAGAGGCAGTGCGGGTGTTGTGCACCGAGGCGCGGCTGGACATCGCCGGGCTGGGGCGGTTCGGCGTCGAGTTCGACCTTGACGACGACGGCGACCCCGCCTTGGGTCTTGAAGCCGCCCACTCCGCTCCACGGATCCTGCACGCCGGCGGCGATGCCACCGGCGCCGGGGTGGCGGCCGCACTGATCCGCACTGTCCTGGACTTTCAGGCAGCCGGCAAGATCCAGGTCATCGGGCACGCCCACGTCACGTCGCTCTCGCTGGGCGGACAGCATGGTGGCCGTGTGGTGGGGGCCAATTTCCTCCACGAAGGGCGCCACCTCGGCGTCCATGGCGACTCCGTGTTGCTGGCCACCGGGGGCGCCGGACAACTTTTCGCCCAGACCACCAACCCCTCCGTCGCCACAGCGGATGGCCTGGCGCTCGCCTGGCGCGTCGGCGCGGCCGTAGCCGACCTTGAATTCTTCCAGTTCCACCCCACCTGCATGGTCCTTCCGGCCGAAGCCCGGGAGGTGGAAGGCAACAACGACCCCCTGCTGATTTCCGAGGCCGTCCGCGGGGAAGGTGCCGTCCTCGTGGACGCCCAGGGTCACCGGTTCATGCCCGGCTACCACCCGGACGCCGAACTCGCACCCCGGGACGTCGTCTCCCGCAGCATCGCCCTGCATCTGGCAAAACTCGGCGATCCCAACGGCCATGTGTTCCTCGACGCCACCGTGATCGAAGAGCAGAGGGGCAGCGGCTTCCTGGCCAAGCGCTTCCCCACCCTCAGCAAGAGGACCCGCCAAGCAGGCGTCGACTGGACCCGGGAACTGGTCCCCGTGGCGCCGGCGGCCCACTACTGGATGGGTGGGGTGGTGACCGACCTCTACGGCCGCACCTCTGTTCCTGGGCTCTTGGCTGCAGGCGAAGTGGCTTGTACCGGTGTGCAAGGGGCCAATCGCTTGGCAAGTAACTCCCTGCTTGAGGGGCTGGTGTTTGGGCGGCGGGCTGTTGACGTTTTTCTCTCTGGTGAGTCGCCTGACGGCACCGCCGGCCCCTTGGCGCCTGCGCTCGCGCCTCGAACCGGCGATCGCCTCGCAAGCTCGGCGGCCGGTTCGGGCGCTCACGCGACAACGGCGCTGTCGAGGCCTCCGGCACCGCTGGAATTGTTGGAGGGTCATCCGTTCGCCCACCCTGCCTCCTCCAGTGGGTTCTCACGCCATGCGCTGCGGCTCCTCATGACAGCCAAAGCGGGCGTGTTGCGTGATGGTCAGTTGTTGGCTGAGGCCGCGGAAACTCTTGGGTCTTGGGAGGGTGAGGTTCTGCCCTTGGATGTTCCTGATTCATTCGATGTCCGGGAACATGAGGACTCCAACCTTCTGCTGGCTGCCCAGTTGCTCGTGCGGGCGGCCCGGGAACGGCGGGAGTCCTTGGGGGCGCATTACCGCAGCGACAGCGTGGGGGAACCAGCCGCCGTCGACGATTTTGACAAGCGTTACACCATGAGCCGGAAAGTGAGCCTCGTCCATGACTAACCTGACCCTCCCCGCAGCCCCTGTCCGGGACATCCTGGAGCGGGCATTCGCGGAGGACGCACCCAGCGGGGACATTACCTCCCAGTTGCTGATCCCCGCTGACGCCCGGGCAACCGCCGTGCTGAACGCGCGGGTTCCCGGTGTCTTCAGCGGCGGAACCGTGTTCCGCGATGCCATGAAGCTTGTGGACCCTGATACCGACGTGGAACTGCTGCTCGCCGATGGTGAAGCGTTCGACGCCGGCACGCACCTTGCGCGGGTCAGCGGCAGCGCCCGCTCCGTGCTCCTCGCTGAACGCGTTGGGCTCAACCTGGTGCAGCGGATGAGTGCCATTGCTACGAAGACCGCCGAATTTGTCCGGCTCGTGGAAGGTACCCGCGCCAGGATTACGGACACCCGTAAGACCACGCCCGGCCTGAGGGTCCTTGAACGCTACGCTGTGCGCTGTGGTGGGGGAGCGAACCACCGCTACAGCCTGTCCGATGCCGTGCTGGCCAAGGACAACCACCTGGCCGTCATGACCGGCGGCGACTCCACCAAGCTCACTGAGCTGTTGGTTGCTGCCAAAGCCCAGCTGGGCCACACCACGCACTTCGAAGTTGAAGTGGACCGCGCTGAGCAGATCGAACCCGTGCTGGCGGCCGGCGTGGACACCATCATGCTGGACAACTTCTCCATCGAGGAACTCAGGGCCGGGGTCAAGCAGGTGGACGGCAGGGCCATGGTGGAAGCCAGCGGCAACGTCAATGTCACCACCGTCACCGAAATAGCCGCGGCCGGCGTGGACGTGATCTCCATTGGGGGCCTGACCCACAGCGTGAGCGCCCTCGATCTCGGCCTCGACGTTGTCCTAGAGACAGCCTGACGGTCCCATGATCTTCCTCGACGCCGCAGCCACCACCCCCGTACGCCGCGAGGCACTTGAGGCCATGTGGCCGTACTTGAGCGGTGAGTTCGGCAACCCCTCCAGCCACCACACCCTGGGTGAAGCGGCAGCAGCAGCGCTCGCCGGGGCGCGTGCCGGCGTCGCGAAGATCCTCAATTGCCGTGCGGGGGAGGTCACTTTCACTTCCGGAGGCACTGAGGCAGACAACCTGGCCGTCAAAGGCATCGCGCTGGCCCGGCGGTCGGCTGATCCGACACTGAACAGGGTGGTCATCAGCGCGATCGAACATCCTGCAGTGGAGGAATCGGCGAGGTACTTGGAGCGGGTGCACGGCTTCATCGTGGATGTGCTGCCGGTGGACGCTGAGGGCCTGGTGTCGGTTGAGGGGCTGAGGGCCGTGGTGCGGCCCGAAACGGCATTGGTCAGCATCATGTACGCGAACAACGAGATCGGAACGGTCCAGCCGATTCCAGCCCTGGCAGCAGTGGCGCGGGAACACGGCGTCCCCTTCCACACCGATGCCGTCCAGGCTGCCGGGTGGTTGACCTTGGACGTCAAGGCGCTCGGGGTGGATGCCCTGAGCATGTCCGGACACAAACTTGGTGCCCCCAAAGGATCCGGTGTGCTTTTCACCAAAGGGCGGCTCCGGGTGGAGCCCTTGGTTCACGGTGGGGGCCAGGAACGGGGTAAGCGCTCGGGTACGGAGAACGTGGCTGGCGCCGTGGCATTGGCCACCGCGTTGTCGTTGGCCAGCGCGGAGCAACCAGAGCAGTCCGCTCGAGTCTCAGGCTTGAGGGATCAGTTCATTGAACGGATCCGGGCTGGTGTCGCGGGCACTGTGGTCACTGGCCACCGGCTGCAGCGGTTGCCATCGGTGGCGTCCTTCTGTTTCCCGGGCACCAGTGGAGAATCGGTGTTGCTGGAGCTTGAGCGCCTTGGCGTAGTGTGTTCCAGCGGCTCGGCCTGCGCTGCGGGATCCGATGCTCCGTCACCTGTCTTGGTGGCCCTGGGCATCGCACCTGAAACGGCACAGACGGCCGTGCGCTTCAGCTTCACCTCGACTGTCACCGAAACAGAACTGGAGCAGGCCGCCGACGCCGTGGAAACCGCCGTCGGACGCGTCCGGAACCTGGCATCCCCGCAAGCGGGATAGCTGCACTGTGGCCGGTTGCCGCAGTACGACGGGTTACACGTGCCGGGCGCGCCGGAAAATCCAGTGCCTCAGCAGGGTAAACCGAACCGCTGTGGCCACGAAGCCGGACAACGTAGTAGTCCACAATTCTTCGGTGACTGTGGCTTCCGGCCTGATGAGGTGCAGGACGCCCAGGCTGCCTCCCGTGATGACCAAGGCAATGGCGATCACTATGACGCCACTGAGGTGGTCCCGGGTGCGTTTGTTCTTTCCCGTGATCTTGAACGTGAGCCGGCGGTTCAGCGCAGTATTCATCAGGGACGTCACAATCAGTGCCACGGCGTTGGCCAGCTGAGGGTCAATCCATGGACGCAACAACGCGTAAATGGCCAGCGAGCTTGCCGTGCACACCACTCCGACTCCGGCGAAGCGGGCCAGTTGCCGCACGACGGGGTATCTGAGGACTCCGCGGTGCCGTGTGCGGGGTGGTTGCTGTGGGGGAGACGGGCGCAGCTCAGTGGCGTCCGCAGCTGTCTCCATGGCTTAAGCCTGACACATCAAGCGGGCTGGTCCTCCCAGGATGCGCTGTTGACGGGGTTCCGGAGCTCGCCGATTCCTTCAATCCGGCACACCACAGTGTCGCCGGGTTGAATGCGGGCGCACTCTGCGGGGAACCCTGTCAGCACCAGGTCGCCGGGCTGGAGGGTCATGAAAGAGCTCAGGTAGACCAGGATCTCGTCCACCTTCCAGCCCAGATCAGCAGAACTGGCGGTCTTGAGTTCATTGCCGTTGTGCACGATCCCGATCTCCAGGTTCGAGTCGTCAAGATCGGTGACCATCCAAGGCCCCGCCGGCGTAAACGTGTCCTGGCTCTTGGCACTGATCCAGAGCTCGTCGGTCTTTTGCAGGTCCCGGGCCGATACGTCGTTGCCGATGGTGTAGCCAAGAATCGCTGACCGGGCTGTTTCCAGCGTCAGGCCCCGCGCAGGGCGCCCGACGACGACCGTCAGTTCCGCTTCCGGGTCGACGTAGCCCACGCCGGAGTCCAGCTGGATGGCTTCCCCCGGGCCGATCACGCTCGATGCCGCCTTGTGGAAAGCCTGGGGCGGCAGGTCACGTCCCGGCTGCCCGGTGTTGTGTGCCATGCCAAAGACGTTCACAGGCACTGAAGGCGCGAGGAAAGTAAAAGCATCCTGGCTCACCACGGCGCCCAGCTCCCACCCTTTCCTGGCAGGGCTGTTGGCATTGGCCCTCGACGCCGGGAAAGGGGACTCCACCACAGTCCACCTGGTGCCTTCCACCGAAGTGAAATCCGGGGCGTCGTTGGCCACAAAGAAGTGCTCGTCGGGGTACTGGCGAGCCAAGGGTTGGCCGGCGACGGTCGGAACGGGGGTGGGGCGGACACGGGCTATGCGGCGGGGGGCAGGCATGGTCATGATGACATCCTACGTCCTCCCTGCCTGATGCCTCGCGTTGTGGGGCCCGCTTTACGTCCTGTGGCAGAGTCTTGGCGCGCAGGGCAGGCCCCGCAACGCCTCAGGCGAGCGGGGCCGATCCGAAAGCAACACTGAACCGATCGCACCAAAGCACCACGGACGTCAGCCCCGTGATGTCGGTGCCAGCCGGAACAACATAGTTTTGGTTGCCGTGCGTGGCCTTGATGGGGCCAAGGTCCACATAGCGTCCCGAGCGGTATTTGAACCAGTCTCCGCCGGCCTCCTGGCTGCTGAGCCAGACCTTGACGTCAGGCCCGTCACTGCTTGCCAAATTCTCGAGGCGGAGCAGATGGCTGCCGTCGGGGAGCATCAACAGCTGCGCCGTGCCGGTGGTTTGATGTTCCTGGGATTGGAAAATGCCGCCGCCAACCACTGCCGGGCCGCTGGGTGGAGCCTGGCTTGGCACGGCCTGGCTTGGCGGCGCGCTCGCCGTCCCGCCAGCCGACGGTTGACCCGTGGACACACCCACCACCGGCAGCGCCTCATTGACGCTGCTGCTGGTGAACAGCCGCCACGGTTGGAAGAGCGCAGCCGCTACCACCACCACTGACAGGATCAGCACTCCGACCATCGCAGCAAGGGTCCTGTGGTCCCGTATGAAACTCCGCCATCGGTTCATAGCTCAAGGCTAGGCTTCACGTCATCGGAGCGGGGGCTTCATAGCTTACGGTACGGTGACGTGCTGTTGCCTGGGCCGTTCCCCGGAGGAACCTGGGCGGCAAACCCAGCCACCGGGCTTAGAATCCGACTCATGCGGCTGGCGATCATCGGACTGGTTCTCCTTGTGGCAGGCGGTGTCACCGTGGCCACGGGCGTCCTGCCATGGCAGGAAGTAGCGGTCCTGGTGGACCGGGTGGCGCCTATCCTGGGATTCGTCGTCGCAATGACCGTGGTGACAGAGCTCGTCAGCGAAGCCGGCACCTTTCAATGGATCGCGCGGCGGCTGCGTCGGTGGGGCCGCGGCAGCGGTGTCCTCCTCTGGCTGCTGTTGGCGTTGTTCGCGATTTTGAGCACCGTTTTCCTGTCGCTGGATACGACGGCGGTGCTCTTGACGCCTGTGGTGGTCACGGTGGCCCGACAAACGGGTCTCCCAGTCCTGCCCTCCGCCCTGACAACGGTGTGGTTGGCGAATACGGCAAGTCTTTTGCTCCCGATTTCCAACCTGACCAACCTGTTGGCCCAGCACCATCTTGGCAACATCAGTCCGATACGGTTTGCCCAGCTGATGTGGGCACCATCGTTGGCCGCAATACTGGTTCCCCTAGCCTTCATCGCCGTGGTATTCCGGCGCGACCTTCGCAAGACCTATGCCCTCGATGCTGCACGTCCAGCCCAGGTCCCACCGGCGGCTCCTGTAGCGGACAGACTCCTGCTGGTGGTCAGCGCAGCAGTCCTGGTGTTGCTTTTGCCCGCGTTGGTGTCCGGTGTTGCCATCTGGATTCCGGCCACAGGGGCAGCCCTGATCCTTGCCGGGGTGTTTGCCTTCCGACGACCCAAAGTCCTCACAGTGACGCTGGTTCCGTGGTCGTTGTTGCTGTTCACCTGTGGCCTCTTCCTGGTGGTGGAGGCTACCCAATACCTCGGTGCCTCAGTGCTGCTGGGACAGGTGGCAGGCCAGGGAAGCGGGTTCATTGAGCTGCTCAGGCTGGCCATGACGGGCGCCCTGGGCTCCAACCTGGCCAACAACCTTCCGGCATATCTTGTGGCTGAGCCCCTGGCGGGAAGTCCGGAGCGGGTGGCCGCGCTGCTGGTGGGTGTGAACGCAGGTCCCTTGATCACGCCGTGGGCTTCGTTGGCCACCCTGCTGTGGCATGACCGGCTGATGCGGATGAATGTGCTGATCACATGGAAGGGCTACGCCGTGTACGGCCTGATCGTGGCACCGCTGACCATACTGGCGGCCGTCGCGGCGCTCGCAGCTGCTGGCGCGGGAGGAACGTTTGGTTAGCCCACGTACAGTTCGCCCACGGGAACTTCCGTGGCCAGGCGGTTGTCCGGCCCGGCCAAGGGGCACGCCCAAGCTTCGTTGTAGGCGCAGGAGGGGTTGTAGGCGAAATTGAAATCGAGGACGAACTCCTGTTCTCCGGACGAATTTCTTGTCCCGTGGAATGAGCCCTTGACCGTGTCCAGCAGGTAGCGACCCGCCCCGTAGCTTCCACCGTCCTTCCCAGCTGTTGCGTCGCGGAACGGGACAAAGATCCCGCCGCCGTAGCTCCGGAGCCGCCACACCGCCAACGAGCCCAGGCCGGTCAGCTCGAAAGTACCGATGCGGACGAACGGCACCACGCCATCGGTGCCCGTCTCAACATTCATTTCCTGCCCGGAGCCGTGGGGAGAGAGCACCGCGTATTTGCGGAAGGCGGGGTCGTAGCCGGCTGTGCGGAGTCCTGAGAATGAAGCCTTCATCTCCGCAGTCAGCGCTGATGCTGGATGGGTGGCGAACATCAGGTCCCGCTCCTGGCGCCAGAAAACGTGGGCGTCGAACGGGTTGGTGGCCGCCAGCTGACGCACTTTGTCGTACAGCGCGAATGTCCGCAAGCGCCAGTCAGCAATATCAACCGCTGACATGGTGGGGATGTCGTCCTCGAAATAGTCCTGGTGATCGGGAGCCATACCCTCAGCCTAGTCCTGTGCGTGTCGCGGTATCGCCGCCGATAGGCTGTGGTCATGAAGGGCATCATGAACCTGGAGTGTGTTCCGGTGAAGCTCGCTGCCTTGGTGCTGGCAGGGTCGGTGCTCGCCGCAGCTTCCGCTTGTTCAGCTGAAAACAAGGGACCCCAGGTCTCTTCTACGGCGACGTCGAAGCCCAACAGTCCGGAGTCGGGTACAGGCGCGCCAACAGACAGTTCGACGGCGGAACCCGGCACGGCGGGCAACCCACCTTCCGCAACGCCTGGTTCCGGAGGGACGGCAGCCTCGCCTGATCCGGCCGGCGCCAGTCCCAGTCCCAGTGGGGCAGCAACAGCGCTGTCATGGAAGACGTATTCGGATCCGGCCAAGACTGTCAGCTTCGATCTGCCCAGGGATTGGATTGCCCAGTCGGTAACTCCGGATGCGGGTTCTTTGGCGGGAGCCGTGAAGGTGGAAGTCAAGGACGGTGGGGGCGCCTATGTTGCCACCCTCCAGACAGGCCTGCCTCCATCCACTCCGGCGGATTGCCCGGCCGGCCAGGGGCGGCCGTATGTGGTGATCAGCAGCGTCCCCTTGGACGTCCCCCATTCGGATGGTCCGGACACCATTGACCCGCGGGTCGTTTTCCGGGTGATCCAGGGCTACAAGTTTTTCGGTTCCTACGGCATCACCAACATGGTGGCGGGGGCTGATGGGCAGTCGTGCGAACTCCGGAACCGGGTGTTGGGACCGGCGGGAAAGGGCGACTATTCGTTTGGTGACGTCCCCGCCCTTCATGCGTTTGCCGCCGATGAGAAGGTGGCGCCGGCCAAATCCTTCGACACTCTGGACCTGGCCGCGAAGTACGCGGTCCACGGTTCTGAATTCGCCAATGTCCAGCGGATGCTACTGTCTCTGAAGGTCAATCAATAGTCCCGCGATTGGCTGCTTCACACAAACGGCGCCGTTGGGGACTGCCCGCCGCAACATATCCCGGAGATCAATGGAACGCAACGTTGCTGCCACGCTCGTTTTCAAGACCGCAGCCAGCACCAAAGTAGCCATGGCAATAGCCGTGGCCCGGAATTCCGGTTACGACTCAGTGACGGAAACCCTGTCCATCACCTCCGCCGGTGACGAGCTTCCCTTCGCCGAACTCAGCGACCACCACGGTGGCCGATTCCATTACCTTGAGTTCACCGAGCCCAGTGAAGTGACGGTGGAGTACCGCGCCACTGTTCACGGCTTTGGCATCCCTGAAACGTCCACTCCCATGGAGTTGATCCGCTACGTCAGGCCCAGCAGGTATGCGGAGTCTGACAGGCTGCTGCCCACCTCCTACGCCGAGTTTGGCTCGCTGCAAGGAGCTGAACTGCTCCAGGCGGTCCGCAACTGGGTCAACGCGGAACTCCGCTACGTCAGCGGTTCGTCCCGGGGTACCGATGGTGCCGTGGAAACGTTGCTGCACCGCAAGGGGGTGTGCCGCGATTTCGCCCACCTGGCCATTGCGTTGTTGAGGGCCAAGGACGTACCTGCCCGGCTCGCAGCTGTGTACGCCCCCGGGTTGAGTCCCATGGATTTCCATGCCGTGGCCGAAGCGTACATTGACGGTGCTTGGTACATTATCGACCCCACGGGCCTGGCACCCCGTGAATCCATGCTGAGGATCACGGCAGGCCGGGATTCCTCGGATACGGCGTTCCTCTCCACTGTGGGTGGCAGCCTGACACTGAAGACCCTCAAAGTCAGTGCCTCGGTCAATGGCGAGCTCCCGGTAGAGGATCTCCGGGAGCCCGTCAGCCTTCGTTAGTGTCCCGCCACGGACGCACGGAGTTTTTCCGTTAGACGAAGGAGTTCGCGCTGTTCTTCGGGGGTGAGGGCCGGTCCCACCAAGTGGGCGATGTCCCGCACGTGTTCCCGCCCGATCGTTTTTTGAAGTTCGCTGCCCGCTTCGGTGAGTGAGAGCAACACTCCGCGGCCGTCGTCGGGGGCTGCCGTCCGCTCCACCAAGCCGCGCTTCTCAAGACGGTCCACCAAGCGGCTCAGGCTCGACTGGCTCAACAGCACTTTGTCGTTGATTTCGTTGAGCCTGAGCTGCCCCGACGGGCACTTGGAGAGCGTAAAAAGAACGTCGTATTCCTTGACTGGAAGGGTTTTGAACGCCGGTCCTGACTGAAGCTTCCGCATCACCGCCACCTGGGAGCGGAACAACGACTCCCAGGTTTCGGCGGCGAGGCGAACGGCGGAGGACGCAGCGCCTGTTGGACCGGACATCAGGCGTCCTGCCCCGCGGCACCGGCAGTTGCGGATTCGCTGACTTTTTCTTCCAATGCTGCGGCAACGCGGGATGCGTGCGTCGGAGCATCCGGCACGTGTGCCGGCTTCATGGCAGCATATTCCTTGCGCAGGACGGGAAGGACTTCCTCGCCGAAGAGGTCCAACTGCTCCAGGACAGTCTTCAGGGGAAGGCCGGCGTGGTCGATCAGGAACAGCTGGCGCTGGTAGTCCCCAAAGGCCTCGCGGAAGGTCAGGGTCTTTTCAATGACTTCCTGGGGGCTTCCTACGGTCAATGGCGTCTGGGAGGTGAAGTCCTCCAGCGACGGTCCGTGGCCGTAGACCGGCGCATTGTCGAAGTACGGGCGGAATTCCTTGACAGCGTCCTGGGAGTTCTTCCTCATGAAGAATTGCCCGCCGAGGCCCACAATCGCCTGGTCTGCCTTGCCGTGTCCATAGTGCTCGTAACGCTCGCGGTAGAGGCCGATCAGCTGCTGGTAGTGCTCCTTGGGCCAGAAGATGTTGTTGGCAAAGAAGCCATCGCCAAAGTACGCAGCAACCTCTGCGATCTGCGGCGTACGGATGGAACCGTGCCACACGAACGGAGCCACGCCGTCGAGCGGTCGAGGAGTGGAGGTGAAGTTCTGCAGCGGCGTGCGGAACTTGCCGGACCAATTGACGGTGTCCTCATCCCACAGCTTGCGGAGCAGGCTGTAGTTTTCGATCGCGAGTTCGACGCCGTCCTGGATGTTCTTGCCGAACCAGGGGTAGACCGGCGCCGTGTTGCCACGGCCGAGGACCAGGTCCACGCGGCCGTCGGAGAGGTGCTGAAGCATGGCGAAGTCTTCGGCAATCTTCACCGGATCATTGGTGGTGATGAGCGTGGTTGCAGTGGAGAGCGTGATGCGCTCGGTCTGCGCGGCGATGTAAGCCAGTGTGGTGGTGGGGGAGGAGGAGAAGAACGGCCGGTTGTGGTGCTCGCCCAGGGCGTAGACATCCATACCGATTTCTTCGACCTTTTTGGCGATGGCAACGGACGCCTTGATGCGTTCGTTTTCCGTGGGCGTGTGGCCCGTGGTGGGGTCAGTGGTGATGTCGCTGACGCTGAATACGCCGATCTGCATGATGTGCCTTTCTCCCTGCCCGTGGTCCCGGGCTCTTTCAACAGTGTACCTCAAACTAGATGCATTTGCATGTATCGGTACCTGTAACAGGGCAGGGCCGGGAATTGTTCCCGGCCCTGCCTGCAAGGTGAGTCTGTTGGCGGTGGCTGCTATTCGCCGGGATGGTGGGCTGCGCGGCGGCCCTTGACCCTGGGAATCATGCCCGTGGTCCAATCCTGGAATTCGTCCGACGAGCCGCTTCCGGTCGGCGTCGGCTTGTCCTGCAGGGCGTTCAGCAGGTCCTTCTTCTCCCGGCGTCCCTCCACCAGCTTGTAAAGTACCGGGACCAGCACCAGCGTCAAGGCCGTGGAGGAGACCAGCCCGCCGATCACCACAATGGCCAGGGGCTGTGAAATGAACCCGCCGCCGCCCGTGAGTCCCAAGGCCATGGGCGTCAGTGCGAACACCGTGGCCAATGCCGTCATCAGGATGGGGCGGAGGCGCTGGCGGGCACCGTGCGTGATGGCGTCTGCCACGTTCATGCCAGGGCTGCCATCGTGGGGCTTGCGGTACTGGTTGATGAGGTCGATCAGGACGATTGCGTTGGTCACCACGATGCCCACCAGCATCAGCATGCCGATCAGCGAAGGCAAGCCCAGCGGAACACCGGTCACCAACAGCAAGCCGACGGCGCCCGTGGCGGCGAAAGGAACCGACACCAGCAGGATCAGCGGTTGGATGAGTGACTTGAATGCGGCCACCATGATGACGTAAACGATCGCGATGGCCGCCAGCAGTGCCAGGCCCAACTGCCGGAAAGACTCGGCCTGCTGGGTTGTGGCACCGCCGATGGTGGCGGTGACCCCGGCCGGAAGTTCCACTGATGCCAGGCGCTCCTGAACGGCGGTGCTCACGCTGCCCAGGTTGGAACCTGACGGCGTCACGGTCACCCGCGCGGTGCGTTGCCCGTTGCTGCTGGTGATGGAGACAGGAGTATCAACCTGCTCGACCGCGGCAATGGACTCCAACGCCACCCCGCCGCGTGCTGTGGGGAGCTGGAGTGCCCGGACTGAAGCGATGCTGGTGAAGCGTGTGCCCTCACCGATCTGTACCGGGTAGTCGTTGGTATCGATCCGGACGGTACCGGCAGGGATGGGGCTGACGGTGGTGGCCAGGAAGGCCCCTACCTGTTCCTCCGTCAAGCCGGCTGCAACGGCTTTCGCGCGGTCAACGCGGACTTGGACCACCGATTGCTTGGACGCGAGGTTGGTAGCTACCTCGGAACTGCCCGGCACCCCGTCCATGGCCTTTACCATGGCGTCGCTGGCAGTCTGGAGGTCGGCGGAGTTAGCCGCCCGGATGGTGATGTCCACTGTGGAGGACGTACCAAAGCCGCCTTGCTGGGACCCGACGGTAACCTTCCCCGCGGCACCTTCAAGTTGTGATCTAACCTCATCCTGAAGCTTGGCTTGGTTCACTTTCTCGTCGGTGACAATGGTGAACGTCGAGTTGGACGAACCGGTTGATGTCAGGGCAGCGAAGCCTGTCTGCGCATTTCCGGAGGTGACCTGCACGTCCTTGATGCCGTTGATGCCCTTCAGGGCGTTTTCGATTTTGGCGGCTTCATCGCTGGTGGCCTGCAGGCTTGTCCCGGCGGGCAGGACCTGGCGTACGGTCATGCTGTTCTCGCCGGAGCGGCCCAGCAGGTCGGTGGCCAGAAGCGGTGAAACGGCAACGGTCGCCACGAGCACCAAAGCCGCGGCCGACAGCGTGATGACCGGGTGCTTTTGTGTTTTCGCGAGGATCGGAAGGTAACCGCGCTGGAGCCTGCTCTTTTGCTCGGCGTCCCGGGCCTTCTTTGCCGCCTCCTGGGTGGAGGCCGCCGCATCAGCGCCCTTTGCCGGGGACGCGAGGAACCAGTAGGCCAGCACCGGAACGATCGTGAGCGAAACCAACAATGACGACAACAGCGCGATGGTCACTGTGAGGGCGAACGGCCGGAACAGCTCTCCAGCGAGGTCACCTACAAAGGCGATGGGCAGGAAGACGGCCACGGTGGTCAGTGTGGAGGCCGTGATGGCTCCGGCGACTTCACGGATGGAAGTCAGGATGGCGGTGAGCTTGTGTTCGCCGTAGCTGAGGTGTCGCTTGATGTTCTCGATCACCACGATGGAGTCATCCACCACACGTCCGATCGCAATGGTCAGTGCGCCCAAAGTGAGGATGTTCAGTGAGTAGCCGGTGGCGTAGATGCCTATGAAGGTGATCAAAAGGGACAGCGGTATGGAGACGGCGGTCACCAGGGTGGACCGCACGGACATCAGGAATACCAGGATGACGGCCACAGCGAAGCCCAGTCCAAGAAAGCCTTCGGTGGTGAGGTCCTTGATGGACTTCTCGATGAACGGGGCCTGATCGAAGACCGGCGTGAAGGTGGCGTTGTTGCCCAGCTCGTCCTGCATGGGTCCGATCGCATCGCGCACGGCATGCGAGATCGCCACAGTATCGCCCTCGGGCTTTTTGGTGACGGACAGTGCCAGCGTCGGCTTGCCATTGGTGCGCGTGATGGAGGTAGCGGCGTCGTCCTCGATGCTGACGTCGGCCACTGCCCCGATGGTGGCAGCATTCTTTGCCCCTGTCAGGGGAAGTCCCTTAATGATGTCCAGGGAATCCACGGGACTGCCCAGCTGGAGGGACAACGTCTTGCCTTGGTCCTCGATGGTGCCTACGGGGACCAAGGTTCCGTTGTTCTTCAGGGCATTACTGATGGCCTGGATGGATGCACCGCTGCTGGCCAGGTCTGCCGGACGGGGCTGGATCAGGATGTGCTGGCTGGCCCCGCCCGTCACATCGGCGCCGCGGACGCCGTCGATTTTCTGGAGCCGGGGAACGCTTAGCCGCAAGAGGTCGGCATTGAGTTCACTGAGGGGCTTGTCCGAGGATACGGCCAAGTAGACGATGGGGAAATCGCTGATGTTCCCGGCAATGGACTGGGGCTCGACGTCGGCGGGCAGCACCCGCTTGGCGTTGGAGATGGCCCGGTCGATCTGGTTCCGTGCCCGGTCAAGGTTGGACCCGTAGGTGAATACCATGGTGATCTGCGATACACCATTGCGGGAGGTCGACGTGGTGGACTCCAGTCCCTCAACACTGTTCAGTGCTGTTTCCAGGGGCTGGCTCAATTGCTTGTCCACGACCTCCGGGGAAGCCCCGGGCATGGAGGTCACCACAGTGATCTGCGGGAACTCGATGGACGGAATGAGTTCCTGCTTCAGGGATCCCATGGTGATCACGCCGAACACCGCCGCAAAGACGGTGATCAGCGCGATCAGGGCCCGGTTTCCCAGAGAAAGCTTGGCCAGGCGGAACATTGCATTGACTCCCAGGGTCTACGTAACGATTCGTCTGACGGGAACCGGCCGCAGCCCCGGGTATGGCCTAGCTTTGGACGGCGTTGGCCACGTCAAGCTGCAGCGACCGCGCGGTGCTTGCTTCCAGTTCGGCAGCGAGCTCAGGGTTCTCGTTGAGCTTGACGCCATAGCCCGGCATCATGTCCTTGAGCCTGGACTGCCAGCCCTTGAAGTTCTTGGGGAAGGACTTCTGCAGCAGCTCGATCATGATCGGTACCGCCGTGGAAGCGCCCGGCGAGGCACCCAGCAGCGCGCCAATGGAACCATCGCGGGAGGCAATGACCTCGGTGCCGAACTGCAGGACGCCACCCTTCTGAGGGTGCTTCTTGATGATTTGTACACGCTGGCCAGCGGTAATCAGTTCCCAGTTGCCACCGGATGCCTCGGGGTAGTACTCACGCAGAGCCTCAACCTTGGCCTCGTGCCGCTTGGCAACCTCTTTGATGAGGTACGCGGTGAGGTCCATGTTGTCCTTGGCCACAGCCAACATGGGAATGATGTTTCCGGGTCGGATGGACAGCGGAAGATCCAGGTAGCTGGAGGTCTTCAGGAAGTTGGTGGAGAAACCGGCGTACGGGCCGAACAGGAGGGAGCGCTTGCCGTCCACGTAGCGCGTATCCAAGTGCGGGACGGACATGGGCGGCGCGCCCACGGATGCCTGGCCGTAAACCTTGGCGCTGTGCTGTGACGTGATGGCGTCGTCGGTGCAGCGGAAAAACTGGCCGGAAACGGGGAAACCGCCGTAGCCCTTGCTCTCAGGAATACCGGAGGCCTGAAGCAGGTGGAGGGCACCGCCGCCGGCTCCCACGAAGACAAACTTCGCGTGGATGCGGCCGTGCTCGCCGGACTTGGGGTGCTTGATGGACAGGTCCCATCCACCACCGGATGCGCGGCTGATGTTGGTGACGTCGTGCCCGTAGTTGACCTCGGCACCACTGTCCTGCAGGTAGGTTGTGAGCTCACGCGTCAGGGCGCCGAAGTCGACGTCGGTGCCTTCAGCTGCGCGGGTAGCGGCCACGCGCTGCTTGCGGTCCCGTCCCTTGACGATCAGGGGAGCCCATTGTGCGATCTGGTCCTGGTCCTCGGTGTATTCCATGCTGCGGAACAGCGTATTGGGCTTGAGTGCCTCGTACCGGGTCTTGAGGAAGTTCGCGTGGTCGTCGCCAATGACGAAGCTCATGTGCGGGACGGTGTTGATGAAGCCCTTGGGGGATCCAATGACTTTGGTGTCCACCAGGTGGGACCAGAACTGACGTGACAGTTGGAACTGCTCGTTGATGTGGAGGGCCTTGGAAGGGTCCACGGAGCCGTCTTTGGCTGCGGGGGAGTAGTTAAGCTCACACAGCGCGGCATGCCCGGTGCCGGCGTTGTTCCACGGTCCGGAGCTCTCAAGCCCCGCTTCGTCGAGTCGTTCGAACAGGGAGATGGTCCAGGTGGGTTCGAGTTGCTTGATGAACGCACCAAGGGTGGCACTCATGATTCCGCCGCCAATAAGGACGACGTCGGCATGTTGAGTCTTGGAAATGAAGGTCACGATCAATCTCCGTTAGCGGCGGCACTGGCTGTCACAGAATATCCCCGCGAAGACCCAATACTGAAATTGCGGGCGAACGTCAAGGCTTTAAGCGGACGTTCGTGAAAACTTCGTTGAGGACCGGTGAAGCCGGGTAGCTTTCCACCTTGTTGGACAACGCCAAAGCGGAGATGGGGAAGGCGATCGGCACTGCCGGTACCGAGGCCGCGATCTCTGCGTTGATGGCCTGGTACTGGGCGTTGCGGTCGTCTCCGTCAGGCATGGCGCGTGCCCGCTCGATCTTGTGGAAGACTTCCGAATCCGCATAGCCGAACTCTGGCCGGGTTTCGCCGAAGAGCGGCCCCAGGAAGTTATCGGCGTCGGCGTAGGAGCCGTTCCAGCCCAGAAGGTGCAGTCCACGATCTCCCGCCGACTGGACCCGTTGCAGGTAGCCACCCTCCCAGTCCACCGGCACTGGCTTGATGTTGAAGCCAACAGCAACCAGTTGGCGGCTGATTTCGGCATAGATCTTCTCGGGAGTGGGCATGTAGGCGCGGGTGGCGTTCAGCGGGTAATAGAACTTGATTTCCTCACCCTTGTAGCCCGCCTTTTCCAGAAGTTCCTTGGCCTTCTCCGGGTTGTACCCGAGGGACGGGGCGTTGTTGTTGAACCCACTGAGCTTGGGCGGCACGAACTGTGAGGCCTGTGCAGTGTTGTCGATGAAGAACCGCCGGATCAGCGTTTCCTTGTCTACTGCCATTTCGATGGCCTGGCGGACTTCGAGCTTCTCCAAGGGCGCCACGGCTTGGTTGATCCCGAGGTACATCACGGAGAACGGGTCGCGCTGGATGATCTGGACACCCTTCTTGACCAGTTGGTCAAAGGTTCCGGGTGTTACGAGGTCGTAGGCGTCGATCTTCCCGTCCAGGAGGGCCTGCTGCCGCGTTTCGGCGCGATCGAAGGGGATGAAATTGATGGTGGCTATTTGGCCCCTGTTGCCCCAGTACCCCTTGTACGTGGAGAGCGTGAGTCTGTTCTCATCCCAAGCGCTGAACTCATAGGGGCCCGTGCCTACGGGGTGGCTGGCATAGGCGGACACGGCCTGGCCGTTCAAGGTCTGGTTCAGCACATTCGCTTTTTGCGCTTCAAGGGCGGTGGGCGAGGAGATGGCAAAAGCAGGGAGGGTCAGCGCCTGCAGGAAACCGGTGAAGGGCCGCGTCAGGTTGATCTGGACGTCGTTGGCCGAGACCACTTTGCAGTCCTTGAAGATGGAGAACACCGGCTCATCGGAATAGGCCTTGAACACCCCTTGGAACGAAATGCCGGGTGCTTGTTTCCGGAGTTCAGCGGGAAAGGTGAACCAGCGATTGAAGTTTGCGCAGACAGCGGCAGCGTCCAGTGGAGTGCCGTCGTGGAAGGTTACCTCGGAGCGGAGCGTGAAATCGTAGCTGAGCCCGTTGTTGCTGTCTTTCCACTCCGTAGCCAGAAGTGGAGTTGTCTCACCGGTGGCGCCATCCACGCCGACCAGGCCTTCGAGGACCTGCCGAGTGACACGGTAGGACTCGGAATCCGCGGTCATGGCGGGATCGAGTCCCAGCGGCATGGATGCTGTGCCGAAGTTGAAGGTGGCGGTGGGCTCCACCGGAGCGGTACTGCTGGAGGACGAAGACGGTGCCGGGCCCGGTGTTCCCGTGCACGCTGCCAGCCCCAAAACCGCTACGGCAGCTCCGAACTGTACGGTCAGGCGCCGCATTTTGCTGCTTGCCACTCTTGTCCCCTCAAGCCGGTTGGAAGTGCTGTGGCCGGCTTCGGCCAGACCGCATTCCAGTCTAGTTGAACGTCCTGAGTGCACTTCCCAGCACATTTTCAGGAAGCCATCCCCGCTGCTTGAGGAAAAAACACCCCCGTGCTGCAGAGTTCTGCAACCGGGGGTATTCCGGGTGGCCCATGGCCACTGTGTGTTTCATGCTGTGCGCAAGGGGGGACTTGAACCCCCACGCCCGAAGGCACAGGAACCTAAATCCTGCGTGTCTGCCAATTTCACCACTCGCGCTGGCTGATGGCCGGTGCCCTGGGGCGGCCCGCCATCGGCCTCCAGTGTACCCGCTACTTGTCCAGCTTGAGGTCCCGGCGAAGCTTGGCAACATGCCCGGTTGCGCGGACGTTGTATTGCGCCAGGGACACTTTCCCCTCGGGGTCCACCACAATGGTGGACCGGATCAATCCCATGTAGGTCTTCCCATAGTTCTTCTTCTCGCCCCAGGCTGCGTAAGAGTCAGCCACTGCATGGTCCTCGTCCGAGAGCAGCGGAAACGTCAGCTGTTCTTCGGCTGCAAACTTGGCCAGTGCCTTGACGGGATCGGGGGAGACGCCAACGACGTCGTAGCCTGCAGCCTGGAGCGAGGCCAGGGTGTCACGGAAGTCACATGCTTCCTTGGTGCAACCCGGGGTGGAGGCTGCAGGGTAGAAGTACACGATGGTTTTGCGCCCTTGGAAGTCCGACAAGCTGACGCTTTTGCCGGTTTCGTCGGGAAGTGTGAAGTGGGGGGCAACGTCGCCCGGGATAAGTCGTTCTGCCACAATATGCTCCTTGCTGGGGATCGCGATTTCCCAGTTTAGTGGGGAGGAGCCGCGCTGGCTCCCCGTCCGCGCATATACTGTCGGCATGCCAGATATGGAGAGATGGCCCACCACCCGATTGCTTTCGACAGCTGCGCGCCTGGTGGAAATCTCGTGGAACGAAAAATTGAAGTCCATCGGCCTTACCCACGCCGGGGTCATTGCCATGCAAGTGCTTGCCGCCAAAGGCGCAATTACGCAGGCGGCGTTGGCCGAAGTCGCACGGGTCAAGGCCCAGACAATGGGTACTACTCTTGCGCGGTTGGAGCTGCACGGGCACATCGCGCGCCAGCGCAGCGACTCCGACCGCAGGAGCCATGTGGTGACCCTGACAGAGGCCGGCAGTGCAGCTCTCGCAGAAGCAGTGAAGCTTGAGCAGGACGTCTTGGCGCCCGTTGCCGTTGATACCGCACGATTGCGGGAGGAACTGAGGATTGTCGTCCGGGGGCTCGCTGGTTTACCGGCTCCTGAGCCGGAACCCAGCGACGAAGCCACCGACGTCGCGCAAAGCTGACCTACCCCAGGGCCCGATCCACGGCGTTCCGTCCCGGAACGCCGTGGATCGGAAACATAAAAGGCTCCGGATCGTTTTCACGATCCGGAGCCTTTGTTATTGGTGCACCCCCCGGGACTCGAACCCGGAACCCATTGATTAAGAGTCAATTGCTCTGCCAGTTGAGCTAGAGGTGCAGCTGTTGTTTCGTGCTCTCAGGGGAATTCGTATTCCTCGTTGAGCTCCGCAACGACAAATAACTCTACACCAGATTTCGACACTTCAAAACCATCATGACCCCGGAGTGATGCATGCCATGAAGAGATGATTCCAAAGCCCTGCGGAAATGAAAAAAGGCCTTGGAGTGAAATTCACTCCAAGGCCTTCCTTGGTGCACCCCCCGGGACTCGAACCCGGAACCCATTGATTAAGAGTCAATTGCTCTGCCAGTTGAGCTAGAGGTGCAGCTGTTGAATTCGACCAAACCGGGAGCTTTTCTTTCCCCGGCGATCTCCGCAACGACATGTAACTCTACACGACATCCGCCCAACTGTGAAATCGGCCCGTGCCCCATCACTGACCCTACGACGCGACCCGCAGAATCAGCGCAAAGTCGGGGTTTCTGTTGTTGCTGACCAGCCATAAAGTGCCGTCCGGGGCGCGGGCGACATCCCTCAGCCGCCCGTGCTGTCCTGTGAAATAGGCCACAGGTTCTCCGGTTGACTCGCCGTCGAGCGGTACCGTCCACAGCCGTTGACCGCGAAGGGCGCCTGTGTACGCCACGTCGCCGACGATCTCCAGGCCGCTCGGAGAAGCTTCAGATGTCGAAGGCCACACGACCTTTGCATCGATCAGGCCGTTCCTTCCCGGTGCGCCGGTGACTGTGGGCCACCCGTAATTGCCGCCCGGCGTGATCAGGTTCAACTCGTCATCCACGTCCGGGCCGAACTCGCTGGCCCACAACCTTCCCTCGCTGTCCCATGCCAAACCCTGGACGTTGCGGTGTCCGTAGCTGAAGACGGGATTGTCGCCGAAGGGATTTCCGGGTGCCGGCCGTCCCTCGGGGGTGATGCGCAGGATCTTGCCACCCAAGGCATTGGTGTCCTGCGGCTGATCCCGGCGTTGCGAGTCTCCCGTGCCCACGTAGAGGAACCCGTCGGGGCCAAAGCGGATTCGCCCCCCGTTGTGGGTTGAAGCCTTCGAAATTCCCGAAAAAATTACGTCGGGTTCGCCCAGCGACAACGTCCCCCCGCTGTCTTCGCCCAGCTTCATCCTTGCAATGCGGTTGTCGCTGGCGGACGTGAAATAGGCATAGAGCCAGCGGTCGTTCTGGAACGTCGGAGACACTGCGAGGCCCAGGAGGCCGCCTTCGCCTCCAGGGACGACGCCGGCAACCTCGCCTACGGTGGTGGACCTGCCATCACTGATGGCTTTGACCTGGGCGGAGTCGCGCTCTGATACCACTGCGGTTCCATCCGGCAGGAACACCACCGACCACGGCAGCTGCAACCCGACGTCGAGCTTTTCAGTAATCTCGGGAGCCTGCCGGCTGC
Source organism: Paenarthrobacter sp. OM7 (assembly GCF_029873575.1). Lineage (NCBI taxonomy): Bacteria > Bacillati > Actinomycetota > Actinomycetes > Micrococcales > Micrococcaceae > Paenarthrobacter > Paenarthrobacter sp. OM7. The sequence goes on along the minus strand of NZ_CP123579.1, from coordinate 2,788,623 downwards.
CGGCTGTCCCTTGACCTCCTGCTGGCCTTTCGCTGCTGCCGGGGCTGGAAGGCACTGGGGCCGTGGTGGTGGGGTTCGGCGTTACCGCGGTTCCCGGGGATGACGGGCTGCCCGTGCAGCCTGTCATCACCAGGATTGTCGCGAACGCGGCGGCAAACATCAGCAGTCTTCGCCGTTCCGGTGAGTGCGTGCCCATGCCAGCGTCCGTTACCGAGGTCCGTAGTTACCGGTCAAGTGGTGGCTTGCCGGGTCAGTGCCTGTTGCGCCTTGGTGGCCTGAACCCCGCGGCCTCTGCATGCGCGGCCGATTCAAACCACACGTCAGCGGCAACGTCGTCATAGTCCGCAGTGTCTTCGTCGTGGTACGTCATGGCCGCCGCGTTGGCTTTGACGGGATAGGCGTCTCCCGCAATGCTGGAGGAGCCGGTTCCGTAGGGGTGCTCGGCGGCAAGGTGCCCGGAGGTTGTGGGGTCCTCTGCCGCTGCAGACTCGGCGCCCGGGAGGGTGGGGGAGTGCGCGTCCGTGTACTCGTGGTGGTGGACTGGAGCCCCTGATGAGTCGGTCCATGTCGATTCCCACTCGGCCTTGTCTGCAGCATCCTTGCCTGCGGGCTCCGAAGCACCCGCATCCCAGTCGTCAACGTCGCCAGGATCGGCTGTGTCTGCCGTGTCAGCTGTGTGCCCCGTGTCAGCCGAGTACACAGCGGCGTCGGTGTCGACTGTCGGCCGGGCCACCACGGGTTCCTCAACCACCGGTTCCTCCACCACGGGAGCGGCAACGACGGGCTCCTCCACTGTGAGGCCGGGGGTGGGAGACGGCGCGGGGTCGGGAGATGGGGCTGCCACTGGTTCCCGGGCGGGTTGCACGAGTGATTCGTCACCCGTAAGTGCGGCTGGCCCAGCCTTTATGTCCCCGGCCAACGACTCGTCGTCAGCCTCCTGGTCCCTGCGGGCTTTGAGGTCAGCTGGTTCATCAGCGATGGACTCGTCCACTGATTCCCGGGCGGGTTGCCCTGCTGGTTCCCTTGCCGGATCCCGGGGGGATTCGTCGCCGGAGGGGCCGCTGCCCTCGGCGGCCGCCTTACCCAGGTTGGTGACGCCGGCCAGGCCCGCCACCCCGGCTGTTGCTGCGGCCGCATCCGGCAGGGTTGTGGTGTTGGCTGGCTCCATTGCGGCGGGAGCCTGGGTTGAGGACGAATTACGTGCTTTGTTGCGGTTCATAAGCCACCAAACAATGGCAATGGCCAACACAATGACAATGACCCAAATTATCCAGTCCATGTGGATGCCCTTCTGCTCACAGGGGTGCAGTTCGTGGTGTTCCTGACGTTACGTGCCTGCTAATGGGCTGTCCAGCCTTTGACCTGCTGTTCCATGGAATGTGATCAGTCTGCTGAGGAAAATCGCGGGTGCTGCAAAATCATGGGGAATGGAATTCCTTCGGGTCGCCTAGTCTGGCTGAATGGACGTGAAAAGACTGCAGATTCTGCGCGAGTTGGCAGACCGTCAAAGTGTGGGTGCCACGGCTGAGGCGATGAATGTCACGGCGTCGGCAGTCTCGCAGCAACTGAAGACGTTGCAGGCGGAAATTGGTGTTGTGCTGGTGGAAAAGGTCGGCAGGGGTGTGCAGCTCACCGAAGCGGGATACGCCATGGCGGCCGCGGCTGCCGACATCGCCACAGCCATGGCGCGGGCTGAGTCCACGATCGACACCTACAGGAAGGGATGGCAGACCCGCGTGTCCGCAGCGTTCTTCCCCAGCGCGGCAGAAATGCTGCTGCCCGGGATGCTGCATCGGGTGTCCTCTGTAGAGGGGCTGACTTTCGACGCGCATTTCGAGGATCCGGGAACCGCGCACTTCGCGCCCTTGGTGGCCGACTACGACATTGTCCTTGCCCACAGCGTGGACGGCCCGGAAGTATTTGCCCGGCAGGGCCTGACGGTGGTTCCGCTGCTCGAAGAAGCCCTCGACGTCGCTGTGCCTGCGGGCCACCCGCTGGCAGCCAAGGCGAGGTTAAGTCCCAGCGATGTTGTTGACTACCCCTGGATCGGTGTACCGGAGGGATTTCCCTTTGACACTGTCCTTCGCCAAATCGAGCTCCATGCGGGCCGACAGGCCAACCGTGGCCAGCGGTATCCGGACCTGCGGGTGCTGGAGGCACTGGTGGGTGCGGGCCATGGGATCTGCCTCCTCCCGCGGTACACGGCCCGGGCCAGTGCCAGACGGGGCCTGGTGCTGCGGCCACTCACGGAGGTGAAGGCCAGCAGGAGCATCGTGGCACTTTCCCGCCAGGAGGTAGCCGCCCGGGGAACCATCGCGATCGTCCTTGACATGCTCAGGAGTGAAGCCGCGGAAATCGCCACGGAGCTTCGGGACTCCCCTCCGGGTACGTAACCCCGGGACCGCAGTACCGGCCTGCCGGGAAACCTTGTTTGCCCTGCAATATTTGGTCGATCGTGCTTAACCCGGCATGGAACAGCGGCGGCGGCAGCGAGGTACCCATAGACTTTGCTCATGAGTGACACCGAGATTGCGACAGACATCACGCCGGACATCAAGCCCCGCAGCCGGGTGGTCACCGATGGCATCCACGCTGCACCCGCCCGTGGGATGTTCCGTGCGGTTGGCATGGGAGACGACGACTTCGCCAAGCCGCAAATTGGTGTCGCCAGTTCATGGAACGAAATCACGCCCTGCAACCTCTCCCTCAACCGCCTTGCACAAGGCGCCAAAGAAGGCGTCCACGCCGGCGGTGGCTTTCCCATGCAGTTCGGCACGATTTCCGTTTCGGACGGCATCTCCATGGGACACGAAGGCATGCACTTCTCGCTCGTTTCCCGCGAGGTCATTGCCGACTCTGTGGAGACCGTGATGCAGGCCGAGCGTATTGACGGTTCGGTCCTGCTGGCTGGTTGCGACAAATCCCTTCCCGGGATGCTCATGGCTGCTGCCCGCCTGGACCTCGCCTCCGTCTTCCTTTACGCCGGCTCCATCATGCCCGGATGGGTCAAGCTCGAGGACGGCTCGGAAAAGGAAGTCACCCTCATTGACGCCTTCGAAGCCGTGGGTGCGTGCGCCGCAGGCAAGATGAGCATGGAAGACCTCACCCGCATCGAAAAAGCCATCTGCCCCGGCGAAGGCGCCTGTGGCGGCATGTACACGGCCAACACCATGGCCTGCATCGGCGAAGCCCTGGGAATGTCGCTGCCGGGCTCAGCCGCCCCGCCGTCGGCAGACCGCCGTCGTGATGACTTCGCCCGCAAGTCCGGCGAAGCGGTGGTCAACCTGCTGCGCCTGGGAATCACGGCCCGCGACATCATGACCAAGAAGGCCTTCGAAAACGCCATTGCCGTCACTATGGCTTTCGGTGGTTCCACCAATGCCGTCCTGCACTTGCTGGCCATTGCCCGCGAGGCAGAAGTTGAGCTGACGCTCGATGACTTCAACCGAATCGGTGACAAGATTCCGCACCTCGGCGACCTGAAGCCCTTTGGCCGCTACGTCATGACTGACGTGGACAAGATCGGCGGCGTGCCCGTCATCATGAAGGCACTGCTCGACGCCGGACTGCTGCACGGTGACTGCCTCACCGTGACCGGCAAGACACTCGCCGAAAACCTCGCCTCGATCAACCCGCCGGACCTTGATGGCAAGATCCTCCGCGCCTTGGACAATCCAATCCACAAGACCGGTGGCATCACCATCCTCCACGGTTCCATGGCGCCCGAAGGCGCCGTTGTGAAGAGCGCCGGCTTCGATGCGGACGTCTTTGAAGGCACTGCGCGTGTCTTCGAGCGTGAACAGGGGGCCCTCAGCGCGTTGGACAACGGCGAAATCAATAAGGGCGACGTCGTGGTGATCCGCTACGAAGGCCCCAAGGGCGGCCCGGGCATGCGCGAGATGCTGGCGATCACCGGAGCCATCAAGGGCGCAGGGCTGGGCAAGGATGTGCTCCTGCTTACCGATGGCCGTTTCTCGGGCGGCACCACCGGATTGTGCATTGGCCACGTTGCGCCAGAAGCGGTCGACGGCGGTCCCATCGCCTTCGTGAAGGACGGGGACCGCATCCGTGTGGACATCGCCGCGCGCTCGTTCGACCTCTTGGTGGACGAGGCCGAGCTCGAGGCCCGCAAGGAGGGCTGGGAGCCCCTGCCGGCCAAGTTCACCAAGGGTGTGCTGGCCAAATACGCCAAGCTTGTCCACAGTGCCTCCACGGGGGCGTACTGCGGGTAATTCCTGCTCCGGACTCCGCCCGCCCTAAGGGCGGAGTCCGGCAGGCGGACATGGCTGTCCAAATAGTGAGATACGATTGTGGTCAATTGACACGTATCTCACTTTGAGGGAACACTGAACGCATGATCACATTCGTTACCGTCGGCGTCGTCGTCCTTACCAAGCGCGTGGCTTAGCCCGACTGGTAACGAACCGTCACGCGCAAACCCCTCGAAGAGCCGGAAGGCTGAGGGGTTTTTTTATTCCCCGAGCAAGACCCATCTATTGAAGATCCACTAAGGAAGAGTCCGATGAGCAAAGGATCGCCGATCAGCCCCTCGCTGATGGCTGCAAAGTCCGCTGGAGCCTACAAAGCTCCGGAAAAGGTCGACCGTACGGCTGAGTCCGTCGTCGTCGACGCTGCTGCACCTCTCTCTCCTGTACTTGGGCCGAACACCGTTGTACCCCCAACGGTGATGTCCGGCTCGCAAGCAATTGTCCGTTCGCTCGAAGAACTCGGCGTGGACGATATTTTCGGTTTGCCCGGTGGCGCGATCCTGCCCACCTACGACCCCTTGATGGCCTCCAGCATGAATCACATCCTGGTCCGTCACGAACAGGGAGCCGGCCACGCCGCGCAAGGCTACGCCATGGTTACCGGACGGGTTGGCGTTTGCATCGCCACCTCCGGCCCCGGTGCCACCAACCTCGTTACCGCCATCATGGACGCCCACATGGACTCCGTGCCGATGGTGGCCATCACCGGCCAGGTGTCCAGCGGAGTCATCGGCACCGATGCCTTCCAGGAAGCGGACATCGTGGGTATCACGATGCCCATCACCAAGCACTCGTTCCTGGTGACCGACCCCAATGACATCCCGCACGTCATGGCAGAGGCATTCCACCTCGCGTCCACGGGCCGCCCGGGACCCGTCCTGGTGGACATCGCCAAGGACGCCCAGGTGGGCCAGATGACCTTCTCCTGGCCGCCCAAGGTGGATCTGCCGGGATACCGCCCCGTGGTGCGGGGTCACAATAAGCAGGTCCGCGAAGCTGCCAAGCTGATCGCTGCTGCCAGCAAGCCGGTCCTGTACGTGGGCGGCGGCGTAGTCAAGGGCCACGCCTCGGCTGAGCTCATGGAACTGGCGCTGGCTACCGGCGCTCCCGTGGTCACCACACTGATGGCGCGCGGCGCCTTCCCTGATTCGCATCCCCAGCATGTTGGCATGCCCGGCATGCACGGTTCAGTCTCCGCCGTGACTGCCCTCCAGCAGGCCGACCTCCTGATCACCCTGGGAGCCCGGTTCGATGACCGCGTTACCGGCGTGCTGAAGACCTTCGCCCCGTTTGCCAAGGTCATCCACGCTGATATCGACCCCGCGGAAATCTCCAAGAACCGCACCGCGGACGTCCCGATCGTTGGCTCGGTCAAGGAGATCATCCCCGAACTCACCGAAGCCGTGAAGACGCAGTTTGAACTAAGCGGCACCCCGGACCTGGATTCATGGTGGGCTTTCCTTGGAAACCTGCGCGACACGTACCCGCTGGGCTGGACCGAGCCGGAAGACGGGCTCACCGCACCCCAGCGCGTGATCAAGCGCATCGGCGAGCTCACCGGTCCCGAAGGCATCTATGTTGCCGGCGTCGGCCAGCACCAGATGTGGGCCGCCCAGTTCATCAAGTACGAACGGCCCCACGCCTGGCTGAACTCCGGTGGAGCAGGAACCATGGGATACTCGGTTCCGGCAGCAATGGGTGCCAAGGTTGGTGAGCCGGACCGCGTGGTCTGGGCCATCGACGGTGACGGCTGCTTCCAGATGACCAATCAGGAACTGGCTACCTGCGCCATCAACAACATCCCCATCAAGGTGGCCATCATCAACAACTCCTCGCTGGGCATGGTCCGCCAATGGCAGACGCTGTTCTACGAGGGCCGCTACTCCAACACGGACCTGAACACAGGCCACGACACCGTCCGGATCCCGGACTTCGTGAAACTGGCTGATGCCTACGGTTGTGCAGCACTGCGGTGTGAGCGTGACGAAGACATCGACGCCACCATCCAGAAGGCACTCGAGATCAATGACCGTCCAGTGGTTATCGACTTCGTCGTCAGCCCCAACTCGATGGTGTGGCCCATGGTGCCTTCGGGCGTCAGCAATGACCAGATCCAGGTTGCCCGCAACATGACCCCGGAATGGGAAGAGGAGGACTAGGCATGACCCGCCACACACTGTCCGTTCTGGTAGAAGACAAGCCCGGCGTGCTGACCCGCGTGGCCAGCCTCTTTGCCCGGCGTGCATTCAACATCAATTCCCTGGCTGTGGGACCCACCGAGGTTCCCGGCATGTCCCGCATGACGGTTGTCGTCGACGCCGACGGCGACCTCATTGAGCAGGTCACCAAGCAGCTCAACAAATTGGTCAACGTGATCAAGATTGTGGAGCTGACTTCCGAATCTTCCGTACAACGCGACCACATCCTGGTCAAGGTACGTGCGGATGCCGCGACACGCCTGCAGGTTACCCAAGCTGCAGACTTGTTCCGTGCCGCCGTCGTCGACGTGTCCACAGACTCGTTGGTGATCGAGGCAACCGGTACCCCCGAGAAGCTCGCTGCACTGCTTTCAGTGCTCGAGCCGTTCGGCATCCGTGAAATCGTGCAGTCCGGCACCTTGGCCGTTGGACGGGGATCCCGCTCCATGAGTGACAGGGCGCTCCGCTCCGCGTGAGCAGAACGTCCAGTACCGCAGCACCACAATCACTATCTAAGAAACCACTCAAGAGGAGTTACGCAAGTGACTGAAATGTTCTACGACGACGACGCAGACCTGTCGATCATCCAGGGCCGTAAGGTAGCCATCGTTGGCTACGGCTCGCAGGGCCACGCCCACGCCCTGAACCTCCGCGATTCCGGCGTCGAGGTTGTTATCGCGCTGAAGGACGGCTCCAAGTCGGCCGCCAAGGCTGAAGACGCAGGCTTCACGGTCAAGAACGTTGCCGACGCCGCCGAATGGGCAGACGTCATCATGATCCTGGCTCCGGACCAGCACCAGCGCGCCATCTACAACGACTCCATCAAGGACAAGCTGACCGAAGGCAAGGCCCTGGCCTTCGCCCACGGCTTCAACATCCGTTTTGGTTACATCGAAGCTCCGGCCGGCGTTGACGTCATCCTGATCGCCCCGAAGGCTCCGGGCCACACGGTTCGCCGCGAATTCGAAGCCGGGCGCGGTATCCCGGACATCATCGCCGTCGAACAGGACGCCTCCGGTTCTGCATGGGACCTGGCGAAGTCCTACGCCAAGGCCATCGGCGGAACCCGCGCCGGCGTTATCAAGACCACCTTCACCGAAGAGACCGAAACCGATCTCTTCGGCGAGCAGTCCGTCCTTTGCGGCGGTGTCTCGCAGCTGGTCCAGTACGGCTTCGAAACCCTCACCGAAGCCGGCTACCAGCCGCAGATCGCCTACTTCGAGGTTCTCCACGAGCTCAAGCTCATTGTCGACCTCATGTGGGAAGGCGGCATCGCCAAGCAGCGCTGGAGCGTTTCCGATACCGCAGAGTACGGCGACTACGTCTCCGGCCCGCGCGTCATCACCCCCGAGGTGAAGGAAAACATGAAGGCTGTCCTCGCCGACATCCAGAGCGGTGCTTTCGCCAAGCGCTTCATCGATGACCAGGACAACGGTGGCACCGAGTTCAAGGAACTGCGTGCCAAGGCTGAGCAGCACCCCATCGAAGAGGTCGGCCGCGAACTGCGCTCCCTCTTCTCCTGGCAGCAGCAGGACGCTGACTACGTTGAAGGTTCTGCAGCCCGCTGATCCTTCGGCGCCGGCCTGACGGCCTCCGCCATAACGACGCGCCCGCCCGGTGGACAAAGCCGGGCGGGCGTTGCCGTATCACCGGCATTTCGCTCCCGTTTTCATCAGCCTCCTTGGCTGTGAACTTGTTCACAACGGCTACCGGCCCGGCCGTAACATCCCCCTCCGGCACCGGAATCGCTGCCCGTATTCGATATTCTGGGCTGGTCCCGGCGCCGTGCCCCGGGCCACGCATCCGCTCCTTGTCCAGTCCTGTCCCAAAGTTGTCCAAAGTAAGGTGCCTCCCCGTGTCAGCCAGCAAACCCGTCGTCCTCCTCGCCGAGGAACTTTCGCCCGCCACAGTCGAGGCTCTGGGCCCGGACTTCGAAATCCGCCAGACCGACGGCGCAGACCGTTCCCAGCTGCTGTCCGCAATCGTTGACGTTGACGCCATTTTGGTTCGCTCGGCTACCCAGGTGGATGCCGAAGCCATTGCCGCCGCGAAGAACTTGAAAGTCATCGCCCGCGCGGGTGTTGGGCTGGACAACGTGGACATCAAGGCCGCCACACAGGCAGGCGTCATGGTGGTCAACGCCCCGACGTCCAACATCGTCTCCGCCGCCGAGCTCACGGTAGGGCACATCCTCAGCTTGGCCCGCCACATTCCGCAGGCCAGCTCTGCGCTGAAGAACGGTGAGTGGAAGCGCTCCAAGTACACGGGAATTGAACTCTTCGAGAAGAAGATCGGCATCATCGGCCTGGGCCGAATCGGTGCTTTGGTTGCAGCGCGCCTCCAGGGTTTCGATACCCAGATCCTTGCGTACGACCCCTATATCACTTCAGCCCGCGCTGCCCAGCTGGGCGTCAAGCTGGTCACCTTGGATGAACTTTTGGAGAATTCCGACTTCATCACCATCCACATGCCCAAGACGCCGGAAACGGTGGGCATGCTCGGAGCCGACGCCTTCCGCAAGATGAAGGAAACGGCCTACGTGGTCAACGTAGCCCGTGGCGGCCTGGTGGACGAGGAAGCACTCCATGTTGCCCTGAAGGAAGGCCAGATCGCCGGCGCCGGTGTGGACGTCTTCGTCAAGGAGCCCAGCACGGACCTGCCGTTCTTCGAGTTCGACAACGTCATTGTGACCCCGCACCTGGGTGCTTCCACTGACGAAGCACAGGAGAAAGCCGGCGTCTCGGTGGCCAAGTCTGTTCGCCTGGCACTTGCCGGCGAGCTGGTGCCTGACGCTGTCAACGTCGCCGGCGGCGTCATCGCTCCGGATGTCCGCCCAGGCATCCCGCTGATCGAAAAGCTGGGCCGGATCTTCACTGCGCTGACCCACGCTTCCCTCACCCAGATCGATGTGGAAGTGGCGGGCGAAATTGCCGCCCTGGACGTCAAGGTGCTCGAACTTGCCGCACTGAAGGGCGTTTTCGCCGATGTGGTGACCGAGCAGGTCTCCTACGTGAATGCTCCTGTGATCGCCGAACAGCGCGGAATCAACACCCGCCTCATCACCACCCCGGATGCTGAGGACTACCGCAACGTCCTGACCATCCGCGGTGCCCTCAGCGATGGTTCCCAGATCTCCGTAGCCGGTACCCTCACGGGGCCCAAGCAGGTGGAGAAGCTCGTGGGTGTCAACGGGTACGACGTCGAAATCCCCATCAGCGAGCACTTGGTTGTGGTGGCCTATGCAGACCGTCCCGGCGTCATTGGCACCATCGGACACATTCTGGGCATGAACAACATCAACATCGGCGGAATGCAGGTGGCCCGCCAGACTGAAGGCGGCCAGGTTCTTGCGCTCCTGACCATCGACAGCTCTGTTCCGCAGCAGGTCCTGGAGGCCATCAAGGCCGGCATCGGAGCCGACATGGTCCGGGAAGTGGATCTGGAGGACTAGGGCTGCAACTGATTTCCATCAGCTGAGTTCGCGTGCCGGCGACACACCTTTGGCACGCAGGCGTGGCCGGTCTGCTTACAATGGCTGGGTCCGGGATTCGGACCCGGCAGCAGGCCGGCCACAACTTTTGCACCTAAAGCCCGGTATTCCCTTGTGTCTTTTGAGGAATTCCGGTCTCTGTGTGCGCGCCCGCAATCAAGGTCTCAGGGAGCCCAATGAACGCCGTCCAAAGGTTCATCAGAAGCCGTGTGCTGCTGCTGACCGCGGCCATTTTGATCGTCGCAATGTGCTTGTCCGTCCTCGTCCAAAGCCAGTCACAGGCTGCTTTGAACCGGACAGTGGATGAGAACTCGCGGGGACTCTACGACATCCTGGTCCAGGCCAAGCCGGACCAGGCCCAAGATGGCGACGGCGGTGCTTTGATCCAGCCGGAAATCGCCAACGGCCAAGGCGGCATCAGCTTTGAGCAGCTGGAGAAGATCCGCACCATGGGCCAAACGGCTGTGGCCGCCCCCATCAGCCTGGTTTCGCGCGTTTCGCAGAACCTGGAGGCTCCCCGCCTCAATGCCATGGACTACCTCGGGTACAACGCCGGCCTGGCCGGAGCCGTGACCGCGGGGGATCCTTCGGCCATGGATTCCAGCAAATGGCCCGCTGCGGAATCGGTGTTGTCCGATACCCCCAAGAAGTACCGCCTGACGGCCTCTGCCACGAGTTCTGACGGTGTGAACCAGCAGACGCTCTTCAAGACCAGCGCAGAGGGCACCTTGGGCAAGGGCCGCTTGATCCAGGAGCAGGCTGCGGGCGGCTCCAACGTCAGGATCGCCGGACCCGAAGGCGAGACCGGCATCAAATTCCCGGCTCCCGCACTTGGCTCCGAGCACAATCTTTTCAACCTCTCGGTGGCGCTGCCCCTGGCCCCTGAGGTGACCGAGTCCGTCGTCGCGGTGGACCCCGCCGCCGAAAGGGCGCTGTTGGGATCCGCAGGCGACTTCCTGGCACCCCTTGAGAAGGCTCCGCCGGCCGATGCGCGTGACGCAGGAGCAATCGGACGCCACTTCGAAAGCCTTTTCACCACAGGCCTCAGCATGGACCAGTTGGAAGAAGGTCCTGACTTTCTGGGCGTCAAGCTCAAGTACTGGGCGCCGCTGATGACCCAGTACCAGCAGGCCAAGCGTGACGGTTTGCTGACTGACGATTCCCAGGCCATCCCGCTGATTGTCCGCTCCGGCACCTCCCTTGACCTGCAGTACTCGGTGAAGATCGAGGAACTGGATGCCAGTGGCAAGGTAGTCAATGAGGTCGGCACGGTGACGCGGAGCCTGGACAAGGATTACCTCCCCTTCGTGTCCAAGTCGCCGTTCGCCCTCGAATGGCCGGGTTCAACAGATCACAGCAAGCTGCTCGGAAGCACGGCTTCCTTCAGCCAAGGCCTGTACAACCCCGCCACCTGGAGCGCGGCGTTTGCAGCAGCCCCCAAGTACAAGGACGGCGACGAAGCTTCCAACGGCGCTTCGGACAAGAGCGCGACGCCGGGGGACTGGGTGACGGTCAACCGCCTGCCTGAGAAGTCCTCCTTCGGTGCCGCCGTGGACCAGACGCAGCGCAAACCAGTCGATGAGCGCTCCTACCGCGAGGACCTGGAAACAGGCAAGAAGCCGGCCGCGCCGCTGCCCATGGTGTACGGCACGTTTGACCCCGCCGACGTCCAGTCAGCAGCCGGGGACGTCAACAAGCTGCCTCTGGGCGGCTACGATCCCACGCCGATGACGCTCACCAAGGACGCTGAGGGCAAGGATGTCGAAGGCACGGAACTGAAGCCTTCGTTGAGCGCTACGGGCCTGGTCAGCCAGTCCGCCGGTGCCATCACCGATTACTACGGTCTAGCCGCAGCCCGTGGCTACGACACCAACGCCGACGTTATTGACGCCGTCCGGGTCAAGGCCTCGGCCGCCGGCAACTGGAAAACGGCCCAGCCCGAGGTGGAGAAGCTGGCCACGCAGATTCGCGGGCTCGGCCTTGAAGCCACAGTCGTTGCAGGTTCCGCGCGCGAAGATGCCAATATCTTTGTTTCCGGCTACAGCAAGGACGACGCCGGCAAGGAATCACCGTTGGGCACCGTCCAGCAGTCCTGGGTCCGCCAGGATGCGGCCGATGCCGTCTCCGGTTCGCTGACCGGTACCAACATCACCTTGCTCTTCCTGACGCTCTTGGGCGCAACTCTCCTGACAGGCGCCTCGACGGTCAGCTACATCCGCCAACGCCGGAGCGAAGCAGGCATTCTCAGGGCGATGGGCTGGACGCAGAAACGCATCCGGTCCTGGGTCCTTGAAGAGTTTGCGGTGGGAGCTGCGGCCCTTGCTGCGGCCGGTCTCATCCTGAGCCTGCTCAGCTGGAATATTGCCACCGTCATTGTTTCCGTGACCATGCTCATCATCTACAGCGGAGCCGCGCTGCTGGCAGCCCAGCAGCTGCGTCACCGTGTAGTGATCGACCAGGAACCGCAGCACGATGATCGCCTGGTAACGGTGGATTCCCCGTTGACGTTCGCCAACCGGCAGCTCACCACCAACCGGTTCAACTCCATCTCCCTTGCCGTGGCAGTAGGCGTGTTCGGCGCTGCAGTGGGTGCCCTGATCGCCCTGCTGATTGACATCCCCCGCGCAGCCGGTGCCAGTGCTTTGAGTGGCCTGGCAGCTGCAAGCATCGCCTTGCCGAGCGTCATTCTGGCGGTCTTCGGAGTCGTGGTGGGCTTGCTGCTGACCCTTGTGACCGGGCGCTTTGAACTCCATGCCAAGCGGGAGTACCTCGGTACCTTGAAGGCCATGGGCTGGAACCCGGACATGCTGGGCCAGGTCCGCTTCTTCGAGAACGCACTTGTAGGCACAGTGGCTCTTCCCTTGGGCGTCCTTGGCGCCTTGGGGCTGGGACTGCTGCTGGCTCCCTACGCGGCCCTGTGGGCCGGTCTGGCCGGACTGCTGGCCGTAATTTGCTGGATTCCGATTGCAACGAAAGTAGTCAAATGACTGACAAACTCAACCCCGAGCTGGCGGCCACCCCGGAATCCACGGAAGAGTCGCTGCAGACCCGCGCCAACACGATCGTGAAGGCCTCCGACCACGCAACTCCCTTGGAATTGAGCCGCGTGACCATCCACTACGGCGGCGACAAGGGCGGCGCCGAGGAAGTGGACGTCGTTGACGACTTCAACCTCACCCTGCACGCCGGTGAGATGCACTGCATCGCCGGCCGAAGCGGCTCCGGCAAGACCAGCATCTTGACCGTGAGCGCCGGACTGACGCTCCCGACGTCGGGCAAGGTCTTTTGGGAGGGCGTGCCGCTGGACACCATGGGCGATGACGAAATTGCTGACCGCCGCCGCGCGCTCATCGGCTATGTGGACCAGGGCGGCGCCCTGATCGACGGCATGAGCGCCCTGGAGAACGTCCTGCTTCCCGCGGTGCCCGATGGCGAAGTGGAACAGCGGACGGAAATGGCCAAGGACCTCCTGGACCTGGTGGGCCTGGGTCGCCGCATGCGGCACCGTCCCGCACAGCTCTCCGGCGGTGAGCGCCAGCGCGTCGCCATCGCCCGCGCGCTGATCCTGGGCACCCGTGTGCTGGTAGTGGATGAACCCACGGCCAGCCTGGACCGGGCAGCAGCCAACCGCATTATCGGGATCCTGAAGGACACCACGAGCGATGGCATCGCTGTCCTGGTGGCCTCCCATGACCACGAGCTGGTGCGGCTCAGCGATACGCTGACCGAACTTAACTAAGCTATTTCATCCCAAAAAAAGGTAACTTCTTAGAGTGACGTCTCCAGAGAAATCCCCGTTCTACATCACCACCGCAATCAGCTACCCCAACGGCGTGCCGCACATCGGCCACGCCTACGAGGTCATTGCAACTGATGCCATGGCGCGCTTCAAGCGCCTTGACGGTCATGAAGTGTTCTTCATGACCGGAACGGACGAGCACGGACTCAAGATGCAGCAGTCTGCCGAGAAGGAAGGCATCACTGCCAAGCAACTCGCCGACCGCAACTCGGCTGCGTTCAAGCAGATGAGCCAGGACCTGGGCATCTCCCATGACCGCTTCATCCGCACCACCGACCAGGACCACTACGCCGCCTCGCAGGCCATCTGGAAGAAGATGGAAGCCAACGGCGACATCTACCTGTCCAAATACGAGGGCTGGTACTCCGTCCGTGACGAGGCATACTACGTCGAAGACGACACCGTGGTGAAAGAGGACGGTCTCCGTTACTCCAAGGAGACGGACACGCTGGTCACCTGGACCGCGGAGGAAAGCTACTTCTTCCGGCTTTCCAGCTACCAGGAGAAGCTCCTTGCCCTTTATGAGGCGCAGCCTGAGTTCGGCGCTCCGCAGTCCCGCTTCAACGAGGTCATCAGCTTCGTCAAGCGTGGTCTCGAGGATCTGTCCATCAGCCGCACCACCTTTGACTGGGGTGTTCCTGTTCCCGGCGATGAGAAGCACGTCATGTACGTCTGGGTTGATGCCCTGACCAACTACCTCACCGGCGTTGGCTACCCCGACGTCGAGTCGGAATCCTTCAAGAAGTTCTGGCCTGCCGACGTCCACGTCATCGGCAAGGATATTTCGCGTTTCCACGCGATCTACTGGCCTGCGTTCCTCATGAGCGCCGGGCTTGAGCTGCCACAGCGCGTCATGATCCACGGCTTCCTCACCAACAATGGCGTGAAGATGTCCAAGTCCCTGGGCAACGTCGTCGCGCCGCAGGACTTTGTGGCGCAGTACGGTTTGGACCAGTGCCGGTACTTCTTCCTCCGCGAAGTTCCGTTCGGTGCGGACGGCAACTACAACCACGAAGCGATCGTGGGCCGCATGAACTCGGACCTCGCCAACAACTTCGGAAACCTTGCCCAGCGTTCGTTGTCCATGGTGGCGAAGAACTGTGAAGGCAAGGTCCCGGTGCCCGGAGAGTTCACGTCGGAGGACACTGCCTTGCTGACGCAGGCAGGGGAGTTGCTGGAAACAGCCCGCTCAGCCTTCGACAAGCAGGAATTCAGCCGCGCGCTGGAAGCCATCTGGACCGTATTGGGCGATACCAACGCCTACTTTGCCGACCAGGCCCCTTGGGTGCTGCGGAAGACCGACATCGCGCGTATGAACACGGTTTTGTATGTCACTTTGGAGGTAGTAAGGATCGTAGCGATCCTCGCCCAGCCGGTCATGCCGTCGTCGTCCGCCAAGCTGCTTGAAGTGCTGGGCCAGGCCGAAGGCGAGGCGAGGCAGTTCGCCGCGCTCGCCACGCCGATCGTTGCAGGCACGCAGTTGCCGGCTCCAGCCCCGATCTTCCCCCGCTTCGAAGAGCCCGCCGAAGCTTAGGACCCTCTCTCACATACCATCCATGAAGAGCAATCGCTCTCTCACTTTCCGACAGTATGACCGCGGGAAGTGAGAGAGCGATTCTCGTTTGGCGTGATGATGTGAGAGAGCGTTGCTGCCTTAGGCGGTGGCTAGACCCTCGACGGGGGAGAGGCGTGCGGCGCGCCGGGCAGGGATCACCGAGGCCAGCAGTCCGGCCACCACGGCCACCCCGAAGACTGCGGCCAGTTGCATCCACGGCACGGCAGGAACAACGCTGGCTACGCCTCCCAGTGTTGCCTGCGCCCCCAGCCATCCGTAGACGATCCCCATGCCTGCGCCCATGATGGCGGCCACGCCGGCGACGAGCACGGCTTCGATGGCCAGCATTCCGCGCAGTTGGCCCCGAGTGAGGCCAAGGGCCCTGAGGAGGGAGTTCTCCCTGGTCCGCTCAAGGACCGAGAGGGACAAGGTGTTCGCCACGCCGATCAGCGCAATCACCACGGCGATACCAAGCAGACCGGTGACAACCAACAAGAGCACATCGATGATGCTGTTGAACGTCACCCGCTCGATCGCGGCCCCACTGACGGTTCGCTCCTGCACCCCCAATGCTGCCGCGATGTCTTTCTGGAGAGCCTGCACCCGGTCCGTTGAGACGGAATCATCCAGCTTCACCCATACCATGGATGCCGTTTCCGGCAGCGGGGACGCAGCGATGCTGGAGCTTTCCACAAACGCCGGGACGTGGCGGGTCCGCAGCACCTTGGCGTCGAGCGAAACCGTGCCCTCCGCCGTCGAGATGGTCGCAGCACCCTCTGGAGAGTCTTCTGGAAGGTAAACCAGGCCCGGGCCCGGCTTCAGGTTGTTATCGCGCAGCACAGACGCTGCATCTGCGGCGGAAAGGCCGTAGATCGTCATGCCGCTGTCCGGTGCAGCGGAATCGCCGAATGTTCCTAACGGCTGCAGCATGACCGCAGCGCTGACGCCGTCGAGCGCCTTGATCCTCGCCAGGGCCTGCCGGTGGTCGACTGAACCATCCACGGCAGTCTGTGCTGAAAGGTCCACAGGGTAGTTCTCGGCCAGGGTGTCGTTGAATGCCTGCCGGGATGTGGCCGCTCCCGTCATCATGAGCGATACCAACGTGACGCCGATGAGCAGCGCGGCCGCGGTCGCAGAGGTGCGGGCAGGGTTGCGCGTGGCGTTCACGGCCGCGAGCTTGCCCGGCACTCCCGCGGGTGCGGCGAGCCTGCCGGCCAGGGCAACCACCGTGGGGATGAACAGCGTGGAGCACAGGAGAATACCCACGAAGGAGGCGGCTCCGCCCAGCAGCGCAACGCCCAGCGATACGTTGACGCTGCCGTACACCAGCGCTGCTGCTCCGCCCAGCAGGGCCAACAAGCCCAGCACAAGGCGTACCTTGCCGCGCTTGTTCCGGACGGATGCGTCATCGCTGGGCCGCAAGGCGGCCAGGGGCGCGACGGCGGTAGCCGCCTTGGCGGGAACCAACGCCGCGACCACGGTCAACAAAGTTCCTGCCACCAGGCCGGCGATAATGGCCGACGGCGGTACAGCCAGCGTCGCGAAGGCCTGCTCAGGCTGGGACTTGGCCCAGGCAATCAGCCCGGTCATCAAGCCCGTGGCCGCCAGGACGCCCACCACAGAGGAAAGGAAACCGACCACCAGGGCTTCGAGCATGACGGACCCACGGATTTGTGCCCGCCCGGCACCGAGGCAGCGCAGGAGCGCCAACTCCCTGGTCCGTTGTGCCACAAGTACAGAGAAGGTGTTGGCCACCACCAAAGTGGAGACAAGGATGGCCACGCCGGCGAACGCGAGCAGTACGATGGTCAGCTGGTCCTGCCCAGCGCTCAGCATGGCAACAGTGGAGGTCACCTTCTCCTGGGCCGTTTCCAGCACAGGCCCGGTAGCTCCCGCAGCTTCCATGCGATGGGTGATGTACTCCTTTGCGGCGGCCACGTCCTCGCCGGCCTTGAGCGAGAACTGCACTCCGGTAAAACCGGAACCCGCGTCCTGGACCGCGTTCAGGACCGATTCGGACGCCACCAACTGCGCTGCCGATGATGAGAAAGGATCATTGGTGGCTTGGATCAGGCCGGTGATGGTCACCTTGGCATTCTTGACAGGTCCCGCCCCGTGCAGCTCAAGCGTGCTGCCAACACTGAGGCCCAGATGCCCGGCTGTCTTGACGTCGATCACAGCCTCAGAGGCCTTCGAAGGCATGGACCCGGAAGAAAGCACGGCACCTTCCAAGGCTGCGGGCGCCGCATTCCGCAGGCGGCCATACTGCTCTCCGCCGCCGGCCTCGAACGTGACGTACGTGGAACGCTCCGCGTAGCTTTCCTCCACTGCCGGGGAGGAGACGGCAGCCTCCACAGCGGCCGGGGTGAATGCTTCACCGTTCTTGGATGTGGCAACAAGGTCAGCGTTTCGGTACGCCTCACCGATGCTGGCCCCCAAGGAAGCATTCGTGCTCGCACCCACCATCAGCGTGGCGGAGAGGAACATCACGGACAACATGACGGCGAGGCCGATGGCGATAAACCGCCGGAAGTGCGTCGTCAGTTGGGAAACGGCAACACGCAGCATGCTCAGGCTCCCAGCTTGCCGAGGGCTGCCAGGACGGAGTCCGCGGTGGGATCGTGGATCTCGCCCACCAAGCCGCCGTCGCTCATCAGGACAACGCGGTCGGCATAACTGGCGGCCACGGGATCATGGGTGACCATGATGATGGTCTGGCCCATCTCCTGGCTGCTCCGGCGGAGTAACGCCAGCACTTCGCCGCCGGCTTTGGAGTCCAGGTTGCCTGTAGGCTCATCGCCAAAAACGACGTCGGGACGGGTCAACAGGGCGCGGGCTACTGCTACGCGCTGCTGCTGGCCGCCGGAAAGCTCATGGGGGCGGTGCTTCAGGCGATCCTTCAAACCAAGGGTGCTGACAACGGTATCCAGCCACCCGGCGTCGGCGGTGGTCCCCGCCAAAGCGAGCGGAAGCGTGATGTTCTGCTCGGCCGTCAACGTAGGCACCAGGTTGAACGCCTGAAAAACGAATCCGATCCTCTCCCGGCGGAGCGCGGTGAGCTGACGGTCGTTGAGGCCGGTCAGCTCGGTGCCCCCCAGGACGATGCGGCCGGAGTCCGCTGTATCGAGGCCGGCCAGGCAATGCATCAAGGTGGACTTCCCTGAACCTGAGGGACCCATGATGGCCGTGAACTTTCCGGCGTCAAAACTCACCGACACCTTGTTCAACGCGGTCACGGTGGTATCGGCGCGGCCGTAGCTCTTGGTCAGCTCGTGGGCCTCGACGGCGGGTCGGGCCTGGGCCACATCCGACCCCGTGGGTCGATCGGTTCCTGACGGGTGGGAGAGAGGCGTGAAAGTTGTCATGGGTTCACGCTATGTTTTGCTGCACCCCGTCAGGATCGGGCCATGGGCCCATTGTCCGGCGGGTGCCCTCATACCGTGGTCTGAGGTGCTAGGAGCCGGGGGCTACAACGCCGGTCTCATAGGCGATGACCACCACCTGCACCCGGTCACGGGCACCCAACTTGGCAAGGATGTGCCCCACATGGGTTTTCACCGTGGCCTCGGAGAGAAACAGCCCTGCTGCGATCTCGGGATTCGACTGTCCTTGGGCGATCAGTTGGAACACTTCGCGCTCGCGGGCTGTCAGGCGTTCGACGGCGGCAGCATGCTCGGTCTGCTCAGGCGTCTGTGTCCTCAGCAACGGTGCCACATGGTCCAGCAAACGCCGGGTAGTGGAGGGAGCTATCACCGCGTCCCCACGGTACACGGTGCGGATGGCCTCGAGGAGCTCTTCGGGTGGAGCGTCCTTCAGGAGGAACCCGCTTGCCCCGGCCTGGATGGCGGCCAGTGCATACTCATCCAAGTCGAAGGTGGTCAGCACCACGATCTTGATCTCCGCACGCTGCGAACCGGAGGGTTGTGCCGCCGCCTGTTCCAGGATGCGTCGGGTCGCTTCTATGCCGTCCATCCCGGGCATGCGGACATCCATCAGGACCACGTCGGCGGCGGTAGCGGACAGGGCCTGGACAGCCTCGATCCCATTGCCTGCCTCAGCCACGACTTCGAGGTCCGGCTGCGAATTGATCAGCATGCCAAAACCCGAACGGACCAACTGTTGGTCGTCGACGAGTGCCACCCTGATGGGCGCAGGAAGTTCTGGCATGGCTTAGGCCTCCGAATACGGGATGAAAGCGGACACACGGAAACCGCCGCCCTGCTTAGGGCCTGCGGTCAAAGAACCATCGTAGAGGGAGACCCTCTCACCCATGCCCAGCAAGCCGTTGCCGCCGCCGGGTGCCGGCGGATCAGCGGCGGCGCCCCGGCCGTCGTCGACGATGTCCAGCTGCAGGCCCCGGGCCTGCCACGTCAGGGTGACGCCCGCGGCCGCCTTCGGTCCCGCGTGCTTCATGACATTGGTGAGGGCTTCCTGGATGATGCGATACGCCGTGAGCTCCGCTCCGGCCGGAAGTGCGCGGCGGGGGACGCCGCTCTGTTCAAAAGCCACCTGGAGGGTGGCGGCACGGAACCCGAGGAGGAGTTCATCCAGGTCCGAGAGCCGCGGTTGCGGGCGGGTAGGGGAGTCGTCGTCGGAGCGAAGGACACCCAGCAGCCTGCGCATCTCGCCCAAGGAGTCCCTGCCCGTGGCGGCAATGGTAGCCAGCGCTTCGGTAGCGAGTTCAGGTTTCGCGGCAGCGGCGTATCGGGCTCCATCGGCTTGGGTGATGATCACGGACAAGGAGTGCGCCACGATGTCGTGCATTTCCCGGGCAATGTGGGAGCGCTCGTCCGCGGCGGCCAGCTTACGTTCCTGCACATGTTCCACCTCGAGGCGCCGCGTTCGGTCTTCCAGGGCCTGAAGTTGGAGCCTGCGTACGCGTGTGAGGTCGCCAAGGGTCCAGCTCACCAGCACCAGCATCCAGATCAGGACGGTGTACAGCGTGCCGATGGTAAGACCCATGATTCCCGATTCCACAGTGGTCGAGAACAGCCGGGTGGTCAGCATGACGCCGCCGGCGAGGCCTGCAATCAGGACACTGCGGCTGGCCCACGCAGGCCCATAAGCCGCCGTCGCGTAGATGATCAAGGGAACGGCGATTTGCCCCGCCACGGGTTCGGCGCCCACCGCCCATTGGATCAGGCATACGATGACCACCGCGCCGGCAGCCATGGCAGGTCGGGTGCGCCGCCAAGCCAGGGGGAGCAGGAGGCTGCAGGATAAGAGTGAGAGCCATGGACGGTCAGCGATCAGGTACACCGGGCCAAAGAGGAGGATCAGCAGGCACGTTGCCGTGAGGTCCACAATGAAGCGGTTGATCCGGAACCATTCATATACTGCGTGCCTTCTATCCACGCTTAGACTCTATGCGCTTGTTAACGCGGAGGCGTCATGCCGTGGTCTGACTCCTTCCGGACATCAGTGTTCGCAGAATGAGACGATTTTGACCAGCATGTGGATTGCTTGGCTAGATAGAGCTATGAGTGCAACGTCCATCAATCTCGCTGTCATCCCTGGCGACGGCATTGGCCCTGAGGTCATCGCCGAAGCCGTCAAGGTCCTCGAAAAGGCTGTCGCCGCCGAAGGCGTTGCCCTCGAACTGACCAACTACAAGCTCGGTGCCCAGCACTGGCTTGAGACCGGCGAGACCCTCCCGGACGAGGTCCTGGCCGACCTCCGCACCCGCGATGCCATCCTCTTCGGGGCAGTCGGTGCGGCCCCGGGCGATACCCGCATCCCGTCCGGCATCATCGAGCGCGAAATGCTGCTCAAGCTCCGCTTCAGCCTGGACCACTACGTGAACCTGCGGCCCTCGCGACTGTACGGAACCGTCGGCAGCCCCCTGGCCAACCCCGGCGCCATCGACTTCATCGTGGTGCGCGAGGGGACCGAGGGCCCTTACGTTGGCAACGGCGGCACCCTGCGCGGCGGTACGCCCCACGAGGTAGCCACCGAGGTTTCCCTCAACACCGCCCACGGCGTGGAGCGCGTTGTCCGCGATGCCTTCCGTCGTGCCAACGATCGTCCGCGCAAACACGTCACGCTCGTCCACAAGCACAACGTGCTGGTTTTCGCCGGGCACTTGTGGAAGCGCACCGTCGAAGCAGTGGCCCAGGAATTCCCTGACGTCACCCACGATTACCTGCACATCGATGCTGCCACCATCTTCATGGTGACCGACCCTTCCCGCTTCGATGTCATCGTCACCGACAACCTCTTCGGCGACATCCTCACCGACCTCGCTGCTGCCGTGACCGGCGGCATCGGCCTGGCGGCATCGGGCAACATCAACATGGACCGCACCTCGCCGTCCATGTTCGAGCCCGTCCACGGCTCCGCCCCGGATATCGCCGGACAACAAAAAGCTGATCCCACCGCGGCCATCCTCTCCGCAGTGCTCCTCCTGGACCACCTTGGCTACACCACGGCGGCCCGAAAGATTGAGGCGGCAGTCGTCGCCGACGTCGAAAGCCGCACCGGCGCGCCGCGCAGCACAGCTGCCATCGGCGATGCCATCGCGGCCGCACTTTAGGCCCATTACGCAGGCGTAAGCTTGTCTTGAATTATTTACCTGCTTCCCTGGTCCATCGCTGAACCACACCCTTTTTGGGGACCCGGTTCGCCCTGCCAGGTAGCTGACTGTGGAGGAAACATGACTCAGACTGTCCATGGCGTCGAATTCAGCCAGCAGCTTTCGGAAACCCCGAAGTCTGCTGAGGAGCGTGCAGCCGTCCTGGCGAACCCAGGCTTCGGCGACTACTTCACCGACCACACCGCCGTCGTCGACTACAAAGTCGACGCCGATGGCAATGGCGGTTGGCAGAATGCCCGGATTGAGCCCTACGGACCCATCTCCCTGGACCCTTCGGCCGCGGTCCTGCACTACGGCCAGGAAATCTTTGAGGGCCTGAAGGCCTACCGTCACGCTGACGGTTCCGTCTGGACCTTCCGGCCCGAAGCCAACGCTGCGCGCTTGAACAAGTCCGCGCGTCGCCTCGCCCTCCCGGAGCTGCCCGAGGAGTACTTCCTGGGAGCTATCCGCGAACTCGTGCAGGCCGACAAGGAATGGGTTCCGTCCGGCGACGGTGAAGCGCTGTACCTGCGTCCGTTCATGATCGCGACGGAGGCGTTCCTCGGTGTCCGGGCTGCCCGCGAAGTGTCCTTCCGGGTCATTGCTTCCCCTGCCGGCAACTACTTCGGCGGCGAGCTCAAGCCCGTCTCCATCTGGATCTCCCGTGAATATGCCCGTGCCGGCCGTGGCGGTACCGGTGCTGCGAAGTGCGGCGGCAACTACGCAGCCTCCCTGATCGCGCAGCAGGAAGCCGAAGCGAACGGGTGCAAGCAGGTACTGTTCCTGGACCACTTCAACGACGACGCCGTGGAAGAACTCGGCGGCATGAATGTCTTCTTCGTCATGAAGGACGGTTCGCTCGTCACTCCTGCCCTCAGCGGCACCATCCTTGAAGGCGTCACGCGGATGTCCGTCATCCAGGTGGCCAAGGACATGGGGCGCGAAGTCACCGAACGCAAGATCACCCTGGACGAATGGCGCGACGGCGTGGCCTCCGGCGAGATCACCGAGGTCTTCGCTTGCGGTACGGCAGCCGTGATCACACCAATCGGTGTGCTCAAGGACGCCACGGAGTTCATCGGCTCCGAGGACGCAAAGGCCGGCGACACCACCATGGCTATCCGCCAGCAGCTTCTGGGCATCCAGACCGGAACCGTCGAGGACACCCACGGCTGGCTGACCCGCCTGGTGTAGCCTCCGGACGTCCCGAAACGCCACCGCACGACGGCGGCCCTTCACTTGGTTATCAAGCGGAAGGGCCGCCGTTCTGCTTCCCGGACGCCCGCTCACTTCCCTGGGGTTTGGGGTGGAAGCTCTATCAGGTTCCTGGGGTTTGGGGTGGAAGCTCTATCAGGTTCCTGGGGTTTGGGGTGGACGCTCTATCAGGTTCCAAGGGTTTGGGGTGGCGCTCGCTCACGGGTTGAGGCCTGCTGCTGTGTTGTCTCTTCGAATCGATCCACTCTTGAGACTCTGTGAGAGAGGATCGGCGCGAAGGGCGTGGGATGTGAGAGAGGATCGGCGGGAAGGGCGTGGGATGTGAGAGAGGATCGGCGGAGGTGCCAAGATGGGAGAGTGACTTCAGAATCAATGGCGGCTGCAGATAATTCTCAAAGCGACGGCAGCTCTTCCCTGCAGCGCAGCAGCGACCTAACCCGCTTCCGGTTGGCCCCCAACCCCGGCCCCATGAGTCTGGACGGCACCAACTCGTACATCATTGGCGCGCCGGGCTCCGGCCATGTGGCTGTGGTGGACCCGGGACCGGCCGACGAACGGCATCTGGCCGTACTCGCAGCGGCGGGCACCGTAGATGTGGTGCTGATCACCCACCGCCATGCGGACCACACTGAGGCCTCGGCCCGCTTCCATCAGCTGACAGGGGCTCCGGTCCGGGCTGCCTCTGCGGAGCATTGTCACGGAGGCGAGCCACTCACGGACGGCGAGGTCCTCACGGCAGGCGGCGTTGAAATCCGCGTCGTTGCAACGCCGGGCCACACTTCCGACTCGGTCTGCTTCCATCTCCCGGGCGACGGGCCGGTCGGCTCCGTCCTCACAGGTGACACCCTCCTGGGGCGCGGCACCACCGTTTTGGACTACCCGGATGGCCGGTTGGGGGACTATCTCGCAAGCCTGGACAGGTTGGAAGCCCTCGGTCCCGCAATCCTCCTGCCTGCCCATGGCCCGGTACTCCCTGCTTTGGACGAGAAATGCCGGGAGTACCGGGACCACCGGGAACAGCGCCTTGACCAGATCAGGGCGGCCCTGAAAAACCTGGGGCCGGACGCCTCGATATCCGCCGTCACCGACGCCGTCTATCCCGACGTCGACCCTTCCGTCAGGTGGGCGGCGGAGACTTCCGTGGCAGCGCAACTTGATTACCTCCGGAGCTAAGCCCGGACTGTAGGCTTGAGCCCATGCGTATCGCCCGGTTTGTAGTTGATTCTGATCCCCTTTACGGCGTTGTTGAAGGCGAGCCCGGCAGTGAGGAAATCACTGTCATTAACGGCGACCCGTTCTTCAACGGCGTCGAACGTACCCATGTGAAGCACAAGCTCGAGGACGTGCGGCTCCTGGCGCCCATCATTCCCCGCAGCAAGGTGATTGGCGTCGGCCGGAACTTCGCCGAGCACGCAGCGGAACTCGGCAACGAAGTTCCCCAGCAGCCCTTGTTGTTCCTGAAGCCCAACACCTCGGTGATCGGCCCGAACGACCCCATCATCCTCCCTGAGTTCTCGGAGGAGGTCTCCTTCGAAGCCGAGCTGTGCGTGGTCATCGGCCGCATCTGCAAGGACGTCCCGGAGGATCGCGCGGACGACGTCATTTTCGGCTACACCTGCGGCAACGACCTCACCGCCCGCGATGTCCAGAAGACGGACCTCCAGTGGGCCCGTGCCAAGGGTTTCGACACCTCCGCGCCGCTGGGCCCGTGGATCGAAACCGAGCTCGACCACGAAGACCTGTCCATCCAGGGACGGCTGAATGGTGAGCTCCGCCAGGACGGCAGCACCAGCCAGATGATCCGCGGCGTCCGCGAACTCGTCTCGATCGTTTCCCACGCATTCACGCTCCTTCCGGGCGACGTCATCATGACCGGTACCCCGGCAGGCGTCGGCCTGGTCAGTGAGGGCGACCGTTTTGAGGTGGAGATCGAAGGCATCGGACGCCTGTCCAACCCGGTTGTTCGCCGCTAGGCTCCCAGCGAAACCTCAAAAAGCCAGGGTTCGACGGCGGCACTGACCTTTCGCACGAATGGTCAGTGCCGCCGTCGGGCGCTTCCAGCCGGGAAACCGGGGCGGCGCCAAGCGGTAAAGTTGGAACCACTATGACTACTGCTTCTGCGTCGAACGCTGCCTCCAGCGCCATCCCTGCCGTCAACGCCGAGACTCCGGTCCGCGTCCGTTTCTGCCCGTCGCCGACGGGAACGCCGCACGTTGGCCTGATCCGCACCGCCCTGTTCAACTGGGCGTATGCGCGCCACACTGGCGGCAAACTGATCTTCCGCATCGAGGATACCGACTCTGCCCGTGACAGCGAGGAGAGCTACCACCAGTTGCTGGATGCCCTCAAGTGGCTCGGGATCAACTGGGACGAGGGCGTAGAGGTCGGCGGCCCGCACGAGCCGTACCGCCAGTCCCAGCGCGGCGACATCTACCAGGACGTCATCGCCAAGCTTAAGGCCGGGGGACACGTCTATGAGTCCTACTCCACGCCGGATGAGATCGAGGCCCGCCACAAAGCCGCAGGCCGCGACCCGAAGCTCGGCTATGACGGATTTGACCGTCACTTGACCGAGGAACAGCTGGCACAGTTCAAGGCCGAAGGCCGCGAGGCTGTCCTGCGTCTCCGCATGCCGGACGAGGACCTGACCTTCAACGACCTCGTCCGCGGCGAGATCACGTTCAGGGCCGGTTCCGTTCCCGACTTTGCAGTTGTCCGTGCCAATGGCGCCCCGCTGTACACCCTGGTGAACCCGGTGGATGACGCGCTGATGGGGATCACCCACGTCCTGCGCGGCGAGGACCTGCTGAGCTCCACCCCGCGCCAGATCGCACTGTACCGTGCGCTCTACGCCATCGGTGTTGCCGAGTACATGCCGGAGTTCGGCCACCTGCCCTACGTCATGGGCCAGGGCAACAAGAAGCTCTCGAAGCGTGACCCCGAGTCCAGCTTGTTCCTGCACCGCGAGCGTGGCTTCATCCCCGAGGGCCTGCTCAACTACCTGTCCCTGCTTGGCTGGTCGCTGAGCGCAGATGAGGACATCTTCACCGTGGAACAGCTCGTGGCCAACTTCGACATCCACGATGTCCTGGGCAACCCGGCCCGCTTCGATATCAAGAAGGCCGAGGCCATCAACGGAACGCACGTCCGTCTGCTGGCGCCGGAAGACTTCAAAGAGCGTTTGGCCCCTTACCTCCGTGCTGCCGGGTTGGTAGGGGAGATCCTCACACCGCGGCAGGAAGAGATTCTTGCCGAGGCCGCCCCGCTGGTGCAGGAACGCATCACCCTTCTCGGTGAGGCTCCTGAGATGCTGGCGTTCCTGTTCAAGGCCGACGACGCCATTGACGTAGCAGATGACGCCCGGAAGGGACTCCCTGCCAACCTGGACGAGGTCCTCGACGCCGCTCTGGCAGCGCTGGAGCCCATCGAGGAGTGGACGGCTGAGAACATCCAGACGGCGCTGAAGCAGGCTCTTGTGGAGGACTTGGGCATCAAGCCCCGGGCCGCCTTCGGGCCTGTGCGCACGGCCATCTCCGGCCGCCGCATCTCTCCGCCGCTGTTCGAATCCATGGTGATCCTTGGTAAGGATTCATCCCTGGCCCGCGTTCGCGCTTTCCGCGGCTAAGGACGGCTTCAGTCATGGCAATCGCAAGCTCCTTCGGCACTATCCGCGGTGTCCTCTTCGACATCGATGACACCCTGGTGGACCTTGAGTACGCCATGACCACAGCCTTGCGTGACGTCAGCGAACATCTCCTGCCCGGCCTGGACCAGGCCGGGTGGGTGAAGTTCGGCCGCATTTTTACGCACGAGACCACGCACTTCTATGACCGTTACCTGGCCGGCGAGCTGACGTTCAATGAACAGCGGCTGCTTCGCGGCAGGGCTGCGTTGGGTCACTTCGGTGTGGAACTTGGTGAGGGCGACGAGTCCCAGGCCTGGGTCTCGGAGTACCACCAGCGCCAGACGGCATACGTGAGGGCCTTCGACGACGTCGGAGAGGTACTGGATGCACTCGACGCCGCGGGCATTCCCTATGGAGCGGTGAGCAATAACGTGCACGATTACCAGCGCGCCAAGTTGGACGGTGCAGGTCTTTCCAGGATCAAGGTTTTGGTGGGCACAGATACTGTTGGCGTGCCCAAACCGGATCCTGCCATTTACCTCGAGGGCGTGCGCCTCCTGGGCACGGCGGCGGGCGAGACGCTCTACGTGGGGGATAACAGGCTGCTCGACGCTGATGGCGCCACGGCGGCAGGGTTGATCGGCGTGTGGCTCAACAGGACCGGAGAAGTTGTGGAGGAATTCACCGGACGCCAAGTGGACTCCCTGACACGCTTGCTTGCCACCGTCCCAAGCGCCGTTGAGGGTACGCATCCAGCGGCGCGAATCATGTGATGCAGGTAACGCCTTCCCGATTTGTGCAGGTGGCAAGACTCCGGTAGAGTCATTACTCGTGCTGAGGGGCACGGAGGGAAAAGCTGAGGGAAACCGAAGCGATGAACTCCGGTCCGAAAGTCACTTTGGGATATGGTGTAATTGGCAACACTACGGTTTCTGGTACCGTCATTCTAGGTTCGAGTCCTGGTATCCCAGCTCTGAAAATCCGCGTGAATACGCCGGAAATTTGGAACCTCCAAGTCGCTGAAGCGATTTGGAACGGAGCTGAAAGTATGAAATACTCATTCAGCTTGATCGCCGGAAACGGCGACAAAAGTGCAAGGCCCCATCGTATAGCGGCCTAGTACGCCGCCCTCTCACGGCGGTAACGCGGGTTCGAATCCCGCTGGGGTCACCACTGAATCCCCCGGAACTACGGTTCCGGGGGATTTCTTTTTGCCTTCGTTGTGCCCATAACGCCTGCCGGGCGCCCGGGACGTGGGTCGGGCTGGCATGATGATGCTGTGACCGCAAACGAAGACCCGGCAGCTATCCGGCGAACCCCCGTACCTCAAGGTGCGGCAGCCGCCGTCGAGGCCTTGGAAGCTGCCCGCGCGGAGCTTGCGGCCACCACCCTTCCCCTGGCCGTGCCGGAGGCCCCGGAAGCCCGTCAATGGATCCGCGATTCCCTCGCACAACTCGACGACTACATCATTCCCCGTTACCGCAGCCTGGATGCGCCGCTGTTGGCCGTCGTTGGTGGTTCCACAGGCGCGGGGAAGTCCACGCTGGTCAACGCGCTGGTGGGTTATCCGGTAACCAGGGCAGGCGCCATCAGGCCCACCACACGCCAACCCATCCTCCTGCACCACCCCAACGACGCCGGATGGTTTGAAGGCCACAGGATACTTCCCAGTTTGGACCGCATCCGAGGGACCGTGTCAACAAATCCGAGGCCTGCCAACCAGGCAGGTCCCGCGCCGGACGCCCACGCGATCACATCATTGGTGTTGGTGGGCCATGACGCCGTGCCGCAGGGCATAGCCCTCCTGGACGCGCCGGACGTCGACTCGATCTCAGATGACAACCGCAGGCTCGCTGGACAGTTGCTTGCGGCCGCGGACCTCTGGGTATTCGTCACCACGGCCATCCGCTACGCCGACGCCGTCCCCTGGCGGCTGCTCCTGGATGCGGCCTCTCGTGACATCACCGTAGCCGTGGTGTTGGACCGCGTGCCCCCGGCCGCGGAAGAAGAAGTCAGGACTGACCTTAAAGCCATGCTGGACCGGCAGGGGCTCAGTGGGGCGGAGCTTTTCGTCGTTCCTGAAAGTGCCTTGGACGGGCTGGGAATGCTGCCGGAGGAATCGGTGTCAGCTCTGCGCCAATGGCTGGGTGCCTTGGCAGCGAACGCAGCTGGAAGGGCGGACGTCGCACGGCGGACTCTTAATGGAGCTGTCAAAGCCGTCAGCGTCCGCTTGGAGGGCATCGCCGCAGCCGCATCAGCCCAGGATGCTGCTGCGCACGAACTCCACACCACCTGCGTCCAGGAGTATGAGCTGGCCCTTTCCCGCATTCTTGCGGCCACCAAGGACGGTGCACTGCTCCGCGGAGAGGTACTGGCGCGATGGCAGGACTTTGTGGGCACTGGAGAATTCTTCCGGGCATTGGAGCAAAACATCGGGCGTATGCGGGACCGTGTGGGCGCTTTCTTCCGCGGAGAGCCGGCTCCCGCGGTGAAGGTGGAGACCGCCATCGAGACCGGGCTGCAGGCAGTAATCCTGGACGAGGCCGCCACTGCAGCAGAAAACGTGGACCGGCGCTGGCGTGCTGACGCTGCGGGCCGCCACCTCCTTGGCTCCGATGATCTTTCAGGGACCAGCGAGGGTTTCGACGCGAAATCTGCCGCTGCCATTCGGACCTGGCAGGAAGGCCTGATGGAGATGATCCGCACCCAGGGGCAGGGAAAACGGACCCAGGCCCGTTGGTTGTCCTTTGGCGTCAACGGCCTGGGCGCTGCGCTCATGGTGGTGGTGTTCTCCATGACCGCAGGCTTGAGCGGGCTGGAGATTGG
Organism: Paenarthrobacter sp. OM7; assembly: GCF_029873575.1. Taxonomy (NCBI): domain Bacteria; kingdom Bacillati; phylum Actinomycetota; class Actinomycetes; order Micrococcales; family Micrococcaceae; genus Paenarthrobacter; species Paenarthrobacter sp. OM7. The sequence goes on along the minus strand of NZ_CP123579.1, from coordinate 2,759,076 downwards.
CATCGCCGGCGGCACGGCGGTAGTCGGCCAGAAGCTGTTGGAAGCCGTATTCGGCGAGGACGCCGTGCGTCGCCTGGCGCAGCAGGCGCGGGATGACCTGCATACGCAGTGCCAACGGCTGCTGGACGATGAACGGCTGCGTTTCCTCGACCGCCTTGAAGCGGCACATCCAAGCTCAGGGAACCAGCTGGCCCAGCACGCCAAGATCCTCCGCCGCCTGGCGGGGGCCGCATGAGCCGCCACGGCCAGGTGCGCGAGGCATCCCAACTGCAGCGGCGGCTCGAGGCGCTGAATACGGCCCGTGAACTCGCTGAAGGCGTGCTTCCGGACGACAACCTGCAATCTGTCTACGACGTCCTGGAGCGTGCCACCTCCAGGCGTTCATTGTCGGCCGGCCACACCGTGGTGGGTTTTTTCGGGGCCACGGGCAGCGGTAAGTCTTCATTGTTCAACGCAGTGTCCGGCAGCGGGCTCGCCACCGCGACAGCACGACGCCCCACGACTTCAGCGCCCCTGGCGGGAATTTGGGGTGAGGACGGCAGCGGCCCGTTGCTCGACTGGCTGGACGTCAAGGAACGGCATACGTTGCCACCTGTCCCGGGGCTGGCCGACGCAGACACGGGCCTGGTCCTCCTTGACCTGCCGGACTTCGACTCCACCAGGGTGGAAAACCGCGAGATCGCCCAGCGCATGGTTGGCATGGTGGATGTCCTCGTCTGGGTCCTGGACCCGCAAAAGTACGCTGATGCCGCCGTGCATAATGACTTCCTTCGGCCCATGGCCTCCCACGGCGCCGTCACCCTGGTGGTGCTGAACCAGGTGGACAGGCTCAACGCAGCGGATGCTTCTGCTGTGATGCAATCGCTGGAGGGCATCCTGGAGCGTGACGGGCTGGGGACAGTCCGCGTGGTGGGTGCCTCAGCTTTAACCGGCGACGGCGTCCCTGCCGTCCGTGCTGCCATCAGGAACGTCGTGGTCCAACGCGAGGCAACAACGCGGAGGCTGGCGGCCGACGTCGTCAAAGCCGGCGCGGAACTCGCCGAGGCGTCCGGCGACGGTGAAGCCCGCGGCATCACTGCAGGCGCCAAGGCGCGGCTTGCGTCTGAACTGGCGACGGCGGCCAACGTGCCGGTGGTGGTGGACGCAGTCCAGCGGTCCTTCAAGAGGGAGTCGGCCCGCAGGACCGGATGGCCCGTGACGCGCTGGCTGCTGCGCTTCCGTCCGGATCCCTTGCGGAGGCTGAACCTGCGGCGGGAGGACACCAGGCCCGAACTCAGCCGGACATCGTTGCCGCCCGCCGGTGCTCCGGAGCGGGCGCGCACCGATGCTGCGGTCCGGGATTTTGCGGACGACGCATCCGCCGGGGCACCGGGACCATGGCGGGCAGCAATCCGCGCCGTGGCTAGGGACGGCCGGGAGCAGTTGCCCGATGCCTTGGATCAAGCCATCGCCGGTACTGACCTGAAGGCCACGCAGCGGCCACTGTGGTGGGCGTTGTTCAACACCCTCCAATGGCTGGCGCTTGTGCTGGCCGTTGGGGGCCTGGGGTGGCTGGGGGTGTTGGCCGCTCTCGGTTACTTCCAAATGCCGGTGCCCGAGGTTCCCCGAACGGAAGGGTGGCCGTGGCCTACCCTCATGGTCGCCGGGGGAGTTGGGCTGGGGATCGTCCTCGCCATAACTGGAAGGATTCTTGGAGGCTGGGCTGCGCGCATCAGAGCGTCGGGGGCAGCGAAACGCTTGAAGTCCGCGGTGGCATCAGTTGCCGAACAGAGGATCGTGGAGCCTGTTGAGGTGGAAATTACGCGCTTGAAAGCGTTCAACGCCGCGCTGAAGGCGGCCCGCTCCAAGTGAAGGAGTGCAGCTTAGAGGGCCGCGGCCGCATCCCGGACTTTGATGAGGGTGCGCAGGTTCCTGGTGGTGGTGCCGGCTTTGTAGCGGGCTTTGGCGGAGAGTTTGCTGAACGGGCTGTCCAGGGTGCCGCCGGCGGGTGCCAGCCACGCTGACGCTTCAGGGCCCAGCCGTACCTGCTCCACGCCGTCCAGGGCAGCACCTGCTTCAAAGAGTTCATCAAGCATCGCAGTATCGGAGGCCAGGGTGATGTAGCTGTGGGTGGTTTTGTCATCAGCCGGGTAGGGGCAGGCCTCCACGAGGTCGGCCACCCTTGCTGCTGTGAGGACCACTACCCAGGCGTCGTAGCCGAAGGTCTTCCGCAGGCACTGCTCGAACTGCGTCTTGACCTCATGAGCCTTGAGCTCGCTTTGCAGCACGACGTTTCCACTGGCCAAGAGGGTTTTGACCTTGGCGAACGGGTAGTCCTGGAGTGCAGCCTTGAGGTCGGCCATCTTGATGTTGATGCCACCAACATTGATGCCGCGGAGGAAGACGGCGTAGTTGTCCATGGCGGGCCTAATCGTTGTTCTTTCGCAAGGCTTCCGTCAGCACCCGGGCGGCGTTGCAGACTACTTCGGCATGCAGGCGGCCCGGCTGGCGGGTAAGCCGCTCAATGGGACCCGAAATCGACACGGCCGCAATGACCCGGCCGGACGGTCCACGAACGGGGGCAGAGACCGACGCGACCCCGGGCTCGCGTTCGCCGAGGCTCTGACCCCAGCCCCGGCGTCGTACTCCTGCCAGCACGGTGGGCGTAAAGCGGGCGTTTTGCAGCCCTTCAAGAAGGCGGTCGTGGTCCTCCCACGCCAGCAGGACCTGGGCGGCGGAGCCGGCCTTCATGGACAGCTGGGTGCCGACCGGGATGGTGTCGCGCAGGCCGATGGGGCGTTCGGCTGATGCGACGCAGACGCGCCAATCGCCCTGCCTGCGGAAAATCTGGGCACTTTCACCGGTCGCGTCGCGCAACTGGATCAGGACCGGTCCCGCAGAAGCGATCAGCCGGTCTTCGCCTGCAGCGGAGGCCAACTCCACGAGCCTGCTGCCCAGGACAAAGCGTCCCTGGATGTCGCGGCTCACCAGCCGGTGGTGGACCAGCGCCAGCGCGAGGCGGTGAACCGTAGGCCGGGCCAGGCCCGTAGCCGCTACAAGTTGGGCGAGTGTCGTGGGCCCGGCCTCGAGGGCATCGAGTACCTGGGCCGCTTTATCAATGACACCGACTCCACTAGAATTGTCCATGTAATGATATTGCCGTCTCAATATCTGAGATGCAAGTTCTTTCGCTGGCCTATTTCGCAGCGATGCTGCTTCAGTGGATCAAGAACAACGCAACAAGCCAACGCAGTGAAGGGAGCAAGGCCGTGGGAAAGACACTGGCCGAGAAAGTCTGGGACGCGCACGTAGTGCGCAAAGGTGAAGGCGAAGGAGCCAACGCCCAGCCCGATCTTCTCTTCATCGACCTTCACCTGGTACATGAAGTGACCTCACCGCAGGCCTTTGAAGGCCTGCGTTTGGCCGGCCGGCAGCTGCGCCGCGTTGACCTCACCATTGCCACGGAGGACCACAACACCCCCACGCTGGACATCGACAAGCCTATAGCCGACCTCACCAGCCGCACCCAGATTGAAACCCTGCGTGCCAACTGCAAGGAATTCGGGGTCCGCCTGCACTCCCTGGGAGACAAGGAACAGGGGATCGTGCACGTGGTCGGCCCGCAACTGGGCCTGACCCAGCCGGGCATGACAGTGGTCTGCGGCGATTCCCACACCTCAACCCACGGGGCCTTCGGCGCGTTGGCCATGGGTATTGGTACGTCCGAGGTTGAGCACGTCATGGCAACGCAGACGCTGTCCCTGAAGCCGTTCAAGACCATGGCCATCAACGTCGAAGGCACCTTGCGTCCCGGCGTGACGGCCAAGGACATCATCCTCGCGGTCATTGCCAAGATCGGCACAGGCGGCGGGCAGGGATACGTCCTGGAATACCGCGGCTCGGCCATTCGCGCCCTGTCCATGGACGCCCGCATGACCATCTGCAACATGTCCATCGAGGCAGGCGCACGCGCAGGCATGGTGGCCCCGGACCAGACCACCTACGACTACATGCAGGGCCGCCCGCACGCACCAGAAGGTGCTGACTGGGACGCCGCGGTCGAGTATTGGAACACGCTCCACACCGACGCCGACGCCGTCTTTGACGTTGAGGTGGACCTGGACGCGGACACCCTGGAGCCGTTCGTGACGTGGGGTACCAATCCCGGCCAGGGCGTTTCCCTCTCGGCGAAAGTGCCCTCTCCGGAGGACTTCGGTGATGAGAACGCCAAGGCCGCAGCCGAGCGGGCGCTCCAGTACATGGGCCTGGAAGCCGGCACGCCCATGAAGGACATCCGTGTGGACACGGTCTTCCTGGGATCCTGCACGAACTCCCGGATTGAGGACCTCCGCGTTGCCGCCGACATCATCCGCGGCCGTGAGAAGGATCCCAACGTCCGTATGCTGGTGGTCCCCGGATCGGCCCGTGTCCGGCTGGAGGCCGAAGCCGAGGGACTGGACAAGGTCTTCAAGGAATTCGGGGCTGAATGGCGCTTCGCCGGCTGCTCCATGTGCCTGGGCATGAACCCGGACCAGTTGGAGCCGGGGGAGCGCTGCGCGTCGACGTCAAACCGCAACTTTGAAGGCCGCCAGGGCAAGGGAGGCCGCACGCACTTGGTCTCACCCGTCGTTGCCGCAGCCACGGCTGTGCGCGGCACGCTGAGCTCGCCGTCGGACCTGGAGTCCGTCCCGGCAGGCAGCCTGACCGGAACCGCAGTCTAGGAGGATCACCATGGAAGCATTCACTACCCACACCGGCATCGGCGTGCCGCTGCGCCAAAGCAACGTGGACACCGACCAGATCATCCCTGCTGTCTACCTCAAGCGCATCACGCGGACAGGCTTCGAAGACGCACTCTTCGCCGCCTGGCGCAAGGATGATTCCTTTATCCTCAACCAAGCCCCGTTCAATGCCGGTTCGGTCCTGGTGGCCGGGCCGGACTTCGGCACGGGTTCATCCCGCGAGCACGCCGTCTGGGCGCTGAAGGATTACGGTTTCAAAGCCGTACTGTCTTCCCGCTTTGCCGATATCTTCCGGGGAAACTCCGGCAAACAGGGCCTGCTCGCCGCGCAGGTCGCGCAGGATGACATTGAGCTCATCTGGAAAGTGCTGGAGAACGCTCCGGGCACCGAAGTCAAGGTTGACCTTGTCAGCAAGACCGTGGAGTGCGGCAACATCGTGGCTCCGTTCGACATTGACGACTACACCCGCTGGCGCCTCCTGGAAGGCCTCGATGACATCGGCCTGACACTTCAGCATGAAGAAGACATCACCGCCTACGAGGCCACGCGTCCTTCCTTCAAGCCCAAGACGCTTCCTGCGAAGGTTCAAGCTGGATAGCGCCGCCGTTTGAGGCCGCAAGCTGCAGATTAAGGACCGGTGGGCACCCTGTGGGAGTGCCTGCCGGTCCTTTTTCGTCAACGTTCAACTGATGGCTGAAGCTCGCGGCGCCGGGTGCGTCCATTTCGGTTCGGTAACGCGAGCTTCTATGCTTAGCTGGAGCCTTTGTAAGTTTGGGGGGCGAGTAGTCGTGAGGAAACCGGTATAGATGAGTAGTGTTCTGACAATCCGCGGTGGCGTCCCCTTAACAGGACGAGTGACCGTTCGCGGTGCCAAGAACCTGGTGCCCAAGGCCATGGTGGCGGCGTTGCTGGGCAGCGAACCATCGGTGCTGAGGAACGTGCCGGAAATCAAGGACGTAGAGGTTGTTACCAGCCTGCTGCAGTTGCACGGCGTGACAGTAGTGAAGGATCCGGTCACGGGTGACCTCACCCTTGACCCCAAGGATGCAAAGACTGCGTCCAGTACCGCCATTGACGCCCACGCCGGGGATTCCCGTATTCCCATCCTGCTGTGCGGGCCCCTGATCCATGCCATTGGCGAGGCCTTCATCCCTGACCTGGGTGGCTGCAAAATTGGCGACAGGCCCATCGATTACCACCTGAACGTGCTTCGCCAGTTTGGTGCAGTAGTGGAAAAGCGCCCGGGCGGTATCCACATCTCCGCACCGCACGGCCTCCATGGCGCCAAAATCTCCCTTCCGTATCCATCGGTTGGTGCCACGGAGCAGGTGCTGCTGAGCGCAACGCGAGCTGAAGGCATCACTGAACTCATCGGTGCCGCAACTGAGCCCGAGATCATCGACCTCATTGCTGTCCTGCAGAAGATGGGCGCCATCATCAGCGTCCAGACTGACCGCACCATCAGGATTGAAGGCGTCAAGGATCTCCGCGGGTACAACCACCGTGCTCTCCCGGACCGCAACGAGTCCGCGTCCTGGGCGTCCGCTGCGTTGGTGACCAGGGGCGACATCTTCGTTGAAGGCGCGTCGCAGCGGGACATGATGACCTTCCTGAACACCTACCGCAAAGTGGGTGGCGGTATGGACATCGGCGACGACGGCATCCGCTTCTACCACCAGGGCGGAAAGCTGTCCCCGTTGGTCCTGGAAACGGACGTCCACCCCGGTTTCATGACGGACTGGCAGCAGCCCCTGGTCGTGGCCCTGACACAGGCAGAAGGCGTGTCGATCGTCCACGAGACCGTCTACGAAAACCGGTTCGGGTTCACCGATGCGTTGGCCCGGATGGGCGCGAACATCCAGGTGCATCGCGAGTGTCTGGGCAGTGTCCCGTGCCGGTTCGGACAGCGGAACTTCCTTCACTCCGCCGTCATCTCAGGACCAACCCCGCTCCGGGGTACCGACATCGACATCCCGGACCTTCGAGGCGGCTTCAGCCACCTCATCGCGGCGCTGGCAGCCACTGGTACCTCCAGGGTGACGGGCATCGACATCATCAACCGCGGTTACGAGCGCTTTACCGAGAAGTTGGCCGGCCTGGGCGCAGACTTCGATATCACCACCACCAAGTAGCGGGGGATCCCTTGAAGGAATCGGCCAAGAGCCGTGCCACGTTCGTGCTGCTGGCGGGCATCGCACGCCCATTGATGAACCTCCTGATGGCCAAAAAGTGGGAAGGTGTTGAGAACCTTCCGTCCGGCGGTTTCATTGCGGCGCCAAACCACTGCACCGAGATCGACCCCATCGTGATCGGGCACCTGGTCTACAACCAGCAGCGTCCGCCGCACTTCCTGGCGAAGAAGGGCCTCTTCAAGGTGCCCGTGCTCGGGGCCTTGCTGAACGCCACCAAACAGATACCCGTTGAACGCTCGACGGCGGGAGCGAACCACTCGCTGCAGGTCGCCAAAGAGGTGGTGGATGCCGGCGGTGCCATCATTATCTATCCCGAAGGCACCCTGACCCGCGATCCCGACCTTTGGCCCATGAAAGGGCATACAGGGGCCGCCCGGCTTGCCCTGCAGACCGGTGCGCCCGTCGTGCCCATGGCGCACTGGGGTGCGCAGGATGTCTTCCCGCGCTATGCCAAGCGGTTCCACCTTTTCCCGCGCAAAACGGTTCGGGTCCTTGTCGGGAAACCGGTGGACCTCAGTGCCTTCGCGGACCGGCCCATGGACCGCGCCACGCTGACTGAGGCAACCGAGGTCATCATGGACGCCATCACCGCCCTGCTGGCCACACTGCGCAACGAGCCCGCTCCCGCCGAACGCTGGGATCCGGCTGTTCACAAACAGTCAAAGCACGGACGTTTCGTTGAGCGCGGATCCTCCGAGGCGCCGGAACCGGAGGACGGTAAGTGACCATTCTCCAGAGCCACGTCCACGCACCGGACATCGTGGCGGTTTTGGGTGCCGGATCGTGGGGCACCACGTTTGCCAAAATCCTCGCAGACGCCGCTGAGGCTGCCGGCGCTGAACGCAGCATCCGGATCTGGGGCCGCCGTCCCGAAGTGGTGGAGCAGATCAATTCGCTGCATCGCAATGCCCAGTACCTGAAAGACATTGAGCTTCCCGCGACCATCACTGCGTCCACGGACGTGGCGGAGGTGCTGAAGGACGCCACGCTGGTGATCCTCGCCGTTCCGGCCCAATCCTTGCGTCCGCAACTGGGCGAGTGGAAGCCATTGCTGGCCCCCGATGCCGTGGTGGTATCCCTGATGAAGGGCCTGGAGTTGGGGACTGATGCGCGGATGAGCGAGGTCATTGCGCAGGAACTGGGGCTTACCGCGTCCCGTGTAGCAGTGGTTTCCGGTCCCAACCTGGCGATGGAAATCGCCAGGGAGCAACCGACTGCGTCCGTGGTTGCCTGCAGCGACGCTGATACCGCCGCAGCGATCGCGTTGTCCTGCACCGCGCCGTACTTCCGGCCGTACACCAGTACGGACGTTGTTGGTGTTGAGATCGGCGGAATCGTCAAGAACGTCATTGCCCTTGCCGTGGGCATCTGCGAAGGCCGGCAGATGGGCGACAACACCAAGGCGTCGGTGATCACCCGGGGACTCGCAGAGACCTCCCGCCTCGCCCTGGCGCTCGGCGGTGAAGCCCACACTATGGCCGGCCTGGCCGGCTTGGGCGACCTTGTGGCTACCTGTTCATCGGCGTTGTCGCGCAATCACACTGCCGGCCGGTTGCTCGGAGAAGGACTCAGCCTGGAACAGGTCGCAGAACAGATGACGCAGACCGCCGAAGGCATCAAGTCCGGCCCTGCCGTGCACGAGCTTGCCGGCAAGTTGAACGTTGAAATGCCCATTACGGCAGCCGTGGTAGCGGTGCTTGAAGGCAGAATGTCCGTTGATGACCTGGGACCACGTTTGCTGGCCCGGGCACTGAAGTCCGAAGGCGACTACTGATGGTGACAGATCACTCCACCCCTGCGACCGGCCGCCCCCGCGTAGCGGTTCTCTTTGGCGGGCGCTCCAGCGAACATGCCGTCAGCTGCGTCACCGCGGCGGGCGTCATGGGGGCCATCGATAAGAGCAAGTACGAGGTCATTCCCATCGGCATCGCCAAATCAGGACAGTGGGTCCTGGCCTCGGGCGACACCAGTCAGTGGTCCTTGAGTTCCGCAGCGCTTCCTGAGGTGGCGCCGTCGGGAAAGACAGTGACGTTGGCCGAAGTGGGCGGTGAGCACCAGCTGATCGTGACCCAGCCCAATGCCGTGCCACAGGAGCTGGGCTCCGTGGACGTAGTGTTCCCGCTGCTTCACGGGCCGTGGGGCGAGGACGGAACCATCCAGGGCCTCCTGGAACTCTCCGACACACGTTACGTTGGCGCCGGAGTTCTGGCCTCCGCCGTGGGGATGGACAAGCACTACATGAAAGTGGTGTTCGAGTCCGCGGGGTTGAGCGTTGGACCGTACATTGCAGTGACGGACCGCCAGTGGCTGACCGACGCCGAGGCTGTCCGGAAGCGCGTCGACAAGCTCGGGTTCCCCGTATTCGTCAAGCCTGCCCGCGCCGGTTCGTCCATGGGAATCTCGAAAGTGGATTCCCTGGAGGGCCTGGACGCCGCCATCGAAGAAGCCCGCCGGCATGACCTGAAGCTGGTGATCGAGGCCGGGATCGTGGGACGCGAGATTGAATGTGCCGTCCTCCAGGGGCGGGGCACCGACGCGCCCCGAACGTCCATGCCCGGTGAAATTGCGGTGGCAGCGGGGGAGCACCAGTTCTATGACTTCGCTGCCAAGTACGTCGAAGACGGTGCGGCCGCTCTGAGCTGCCCGGCCGACATGCCGGACGAAGCCATCAGCCGCGTGCGCGAACTGGCCGCTGTGGCTTTTGATGCTGTGGGAGCCGAAGGCCTCAGCCGCGTGGACTTTTTCTATACCCCTGGCGGGGAGCTGATCATCAATGAGATCAACACTATGCCGGGTTTCACGCCCAAGAGCATGTACCCGCAAATGTGGGCGGCGTCAGGTCTGGCCTATGGCGAGTTGATCGACGAACTGATTCATCTGGCGCTGACCCGTAAGACCGGCCTGCGCTGACCCGTGGCCTGCTGACCGTGTCCGGCCGGTACTACTTGCCGGCCGGCAGGTTCTGCAGGTCTTCCTGGCCCACGCACTTGCCGGTTGCCTTGATCTTGCCCACCGCGGCCGCGAGTTCAGTGAGCACGGTTGCGGAGCTGATGTTCGCTGCTTCCAATTTGACCGGATCAATCAGGATCTCGGTGGCCGGTTCGCGGCCAAACGTGGTCAGGGTGTATACGGGATCGCCTTCTTTGATGACCCAATCGATGTCATTGACGCTCACGCAGCGGTCTGTGGTGGGTCCGGGAACATTTACACCGCACCGGAGGATGACCTGGGACGGATCGCCCCACGCTGCCGTGGCCTGGCTGTTGGTCTTGCGGAGTGCGGCGTCGCCGATCCGGTCGGGTAGGGCAACCATCATCGGGGCGCAGGCAGGATTGGCGGCGTCGGTGGCGGCCGTGACGTCAACGGCAGGGGAACAAGCCGACAAAGCGAGGACGGCCACAGCGGCTGTGGATACGGCCAGGGATGTCCGGCGGAGGGTCTTTCGGTGCATCCATCCAGCCTATCCCGCGAGGGCTGCCGGGCAGATCCACGTAACCCCGGTCACATTCACCCACGTGCTTGGCAACACGTGCACGGCACTATTGTGTCAGTGGATCGCGATAGCGTAGAGCCGTGCCCGCAGAACAAATAACCGTCCAAGACCTTTCGGAATCCGAGCTCCTTGCCAGGATCTTTCCGCGCCTGAACCACAGCCCCGGCATCCTGCTGGGACCGGGAGATGATGCTGCCCTGATCGCTGCACCGGATGGCCGTGCCCTGATTTCCATAGACACCCAGACCCAGGACCAGGACTTCAGGTTGGAGTGGAACAACGGATACCGGACCACCGGATATGACGTCGGCTGGAAGGCTGCGGCGCAAAACCTGAGCGACATCAATGCCATGGGCGGCAGCGCCACCTCCCTTGTCGTGAGCCTGACCATGCCGCCGGACACTCCCGTCGAATGGGTCGAGTCATTCGCCGATGGCCTCACTGCCGCAATCATTGGCCTGGGCGCCCCTGATTGTTCTGTTGCCGGCGGAGACCTCGGAAGGGGCCGCGAGCTGGCGGTGACGGTGGCCGTCGTCGGAACCCTCGGTGGCGTGGCGCCTGTGCTGCGGTCCGGAGCCAAACCCGGGGACGTCGTGGCTGTTGCAGGGACCTTGGGCAGGGCCGCAGCCGGTTGGGCACTGCTGGAAAGCAATTTTCCCATAGGCAGCCTGGACACAGAACAACGGGGTTTGGTGGAGAGCCAATGCCGTCCCCAGCCTCCTTTGGCAGCAGGACCCTTGGCGGCACGCGCCGGTGCAACCGCCATGATGGATATTTCGGACGGCCTGCTACGGGACGGGAGCAGGCTCGCTGCAGCCAGCAATGTTGCCCTGGATTTTGATCCCGTGGCCTTGAAGACCCAGGCGCTGCCGCTGGAACCGGCTGCAGTACTCCTGGGCCGCGACCCGATGCCCTGGGTTCTGGGCGGGGGAGAGGACCACGGATTGCTTGCCACCTTCCCAGCAGGAATTCAGCTGCCGCGGGGGTTCACTGCGATAGGCTCAGTTCAAGCCGTTGTCGAGCCGCCAGGCAGCGGCGTCCGGATCGCCGGGCAAGCTGCTGACACCGTTGGATGGGATCACTTTGCAGACTAAGATCGCCGCGAATGCGCACGCCATGAAACGTTGGCTCGGCAAGGCGGAGGTGGTCCTCGGCAACCACAGTGATCGCCTTAATGCGATCAACATCTTCCCCGTGGCCGACGGCGATACCGGCACCAACCTGTACCTCACGGTTCGCGCAGCAGTGTCCGCCCTTGACGGGGCAGCCCCGGACAGCACCGAAGCGGGTAACGACGTCGGCGCAGTCTTGTCGCGCGCCGGCCAAGCCGCCATGGAGCAGGCACGGGGGAATTCGGGCACGCTGTTCGCTGTCTTCCTCTGTGCCGCTGCTGAACCGTTGGGCGGTAAATCGCGGCTGAGTGCACCGTTGCTCGCCACAGCGCTGAACAGGGCACAGATCCGGGCATGGTCCGCATTGAGTGAGCCGGTAGCCGGAACCATGCTGTCGGTCCTGGAAGCTGCTTCGGACGCTGCGCAGGCCGTGGATGCTTCCCAAAACTCCGACGACAGCAACCACGCCCTTGCCCTCGCTCTTGACGCCACCGTGGAAGCCGCCTACCAGGCAGTTGTCCGAACCGAAGGCGAGCTCGCACAACTTCAGGAAGCCCACGTGGTGGACGCCGGGGGTGTTGGCATGCTGCTGATTTTGGACTGCCTGCGTTCTGCAGTCCTGGGCGAAGAACTCCAGGACGAACTCCTGGACGGGCTTCACGGCTATAAGCTGCAGGACCCCCACATTCATGAGCGGATGCCGGCCGACGACGGCGTGGAAGTCATGTGCACCATCAACCTTTCCCCCTTGAATGCAGCCATCCTGAGGCAGCGCCTGGATGAGATGGGTGATTCGGTCATCATGAGCCAGGTTGGCGGTGCCCGGAGCCAGGATGATGAGGACGAGGAATCCACGGTTGAAGCAAGCTATCGGTGGAGGGTGCACGTTCACGTTCCAGATCCCGAGCCGGCAGTGGCCCTGATTCGGTCACTGGGCGAGCCCACGGACATCGCCGTCAGCCAATTGGCACTGCCCAGCGGGGATGGACAGGTTCCAACATCACAGGAACCCAGCATTACAGGCCAGCCACGGCATGATGACTGAGCTGGAACTACCCCTCGAGCGCAGAATCGGCAAGCGGTCCGCGGCAGTCATCGACAAGCACCTGGGACTCAAATCCACAGGTGCCCTGCTGAACTATTTCCCGCGCAGGTATCTCAGCCGTGGCGAGCTGACCCCCATCAGCAACCTTCCGCTGGATGAGGAAGTCACCCTGATTGCCCGGGTCCTGTCCAACAGTACGCGCCAGATGCGGGCCCGCCGTGGCTCCATTACTGATGTTGTGGTGACGGACGAAGCCGGTGGAAGCGGCGCTCCGGGCACGTTGAAAGTCAGCTTCTTCAACGGTTTCAGGGCCAAAGCGGAACTACAGGCAGGCCGGCGGGCCATGTTCTCCGGCAAGGTCACCCGCTATGGTGGCTCACTTGGCCTGACCAACCCCGACTTCCTGCTGCTGGACGAGGACCCGGAAGCCGAAGGTTCCATGGACCCCGAAAAGCTTGCCGCGATGCCCATCCCGGTTTACCCGGCAACCGCCAAGCTGACCAGTTGGTCCATCCACAAAGTGATTACGGCCTTGCTCCAGACAATGGACCTTGACGCCTTGGAAGACCCCCTTCCGGCGAGCATCGTTCGCAGGGACGGGCTGCTCAGCGTGGCTGAGGCCTACCGCTTGATCCATTCGCCGGAGACCGCCAAGGACTGGCAACGGGCGCAGGAGCGGTTCCGGTACCAGGAAGCATTGGTCCTGCAGACGGCCCTCGCGCGCCGGCGCGCCCAACTTGCAGCCGAGGAAGCCACCGCACGCAGGCCCCGCGCCGACGGATTGCTCAGCAGCTTTGACCGGAACCTGCCCTTTACGCTGACTGCCGGCCAGTCCGCCGTCGGAAAGACGCTTGCTGAAGAACTGGCGCGGGATGCGCCGATGAACCGGCTGTTGCAAGGCGAAGTGGGTTCCGGAAAAACCGTTGTTGCCCTCAGGGCCATGTTGCAGGTGGTGGATGCCGGCGGCCAGGCTGCGCTGTTGGCACCCACGGAAGTGTTGGCGGCACAGCACTTCCACTCGATCCGCCGGACGTTGGGATCGTTGGCACGAGACGATGTCTTCGGTGGCGCGGGGATGCTTGGCGGGGACCCGGCGCAGGAGTCCGTCCACGTGACGCTGCTGACGGGCTCCATGCCGACGGCGGCACGCAAACAGGCCATGTTGGACGCAGCCTCGGGCAATGCCGGAATCGTTATTGGCACCCACGCCTTGCTGAGTGACAAGACCAGCTTCCAGGACCTCGGCTTGATTGTGGTGGACGAGCAACACCGTTTCGGCGTAGAGCAACGGGACGCCCTTCGGGCCAAAGCGCAGCGGCCGCCCCACTTGCTGGTCATGACGGCAACGCCCATTCCCCGCACCGTGGCGATGACGGTTTTCGGAGACCTTGAGACCTCCATCCTGGATGAGCTTCCCGCTGGCAGGGCCCCTATCACCACGCATGTGGTGGGACTGGTGGAGAACCCCGGCTGGGTGGATCGTATTTGGAAACGGTCGCGTGAAGAGGTTGAGTCGGGCCACCAAGTGTACGTGGTGTGCCCCAAGATTGGAACGGACGACGACGGCGATTTCAGTCCGGGAGAGGTCGAACCCAGCGACGCCGAGCTCGCGGAGGAAGGATCAGCGCGGGAGCTCGCATCGGTGACAGCCGTCGTCGAGAGCCTTCTGCAGGAACCGGCCTTGGCCGGTGTCCCTGTGGCACCGCTCCACGGTCGGCAGGACCCGCAACTGAAGTCCGAGACCATGGCATCCTTTGCCGCCAACCAGGTCAAAGTGCTCGTTTCCACCACCGTCATTGAGGTGGGTGTGGATGTCCACAACGCCACCCTGATGGTGATCCTGGACGCGGACCGCTTCGGAATTTCCCAACTTCACCAGCTTCGCGGGCGTGTAGGACGTGGCGGCTTGCCTGGCACTTGCCTGCTGGTGACCACCTTGGAACCCGGGCATCCGAGTCGCCGGCGGCTTGAGGCGGTTGCATCAACCACAGACGGTTTTGAACTGTCGCAGGAAGACTTGAAGCTCCGCCGCGAAGGCGACATCCTGGGAGCTTCGCAATCCGGTGGGCGCTCCACGCTGAAGCTGCTCCGTGTCCTGGAGCATGAGGACATCATTGCCCGCGCACGCACGGACGCCCAGGGCTTTGTTGCAGAGGACCCCACCCTCCAGCACCAGCCGGGGCTTGCCGCAGCCATCGACGAATACTTGAACCCTGAAAAGGAGGCGTTCCTTGAGCGCGGTTAAAAAACCAAGAAGTGGCGGCCCCCAAGGCGCGTCAGCACAAGGAGCATTCCTGTGAGCCGGATCATTGCAGGAGTCGGTGGCGGGAACCCGCTGGCCAGCGTCCCCGGAACCGCCACGCGGCCTACGACCGACCGAGTCAAGGAAGCTCTCTTTTCCCGCCTGGAATCCTTGGCGGTCATCGCCGATGCCCGTGTCCTTGACCTTTACGCTGGTTCGGGAGCCCTGGGCATTGAGAGCGCCAGCCGGGGAGCCCGCAGCGTGGACCTGGTGGAGTTCGACGCCAAGGCGAGCGACGTCTGCCAGCGCAATGCGGACTTGGTGAACCAGCTCCTGGGCGGCAAGAAGGTCTCGGTCCACCGTTCCAAGGTGGAATCGTTCCTGGAACGGGCACATGCGGGCGGGTTGTGGGATTTGGTCTTCCTCGATCCGCCGTACCCCTTGGACGAACCGGCCTTGAGCGAGGTGTTGGCAAAACTCGCGCCGCACTTGGATGAGGGCGCCGTGGTGGTTGTCGAGCGAAGTTCGCGGAGCCCGGAACCGGCATGGCCTGAGACCATGGAGTGCTTCGCCGACAAGAAGTACGGCGAAACCAAGCTATGGTTCGCCGAACCGGCCTAGCGGGTCGGGGCTGGGATCTCAGCCGGCAATCCGGTCCAGGTCCATCCCGGTGAGCACAGCGGCAGGATGCGGGCCGCGGGCCAGCAACTCCACCGTCCACTCCGGCGTCCACCGTCTGCGTGTGCCCACAAGAATGATGTTGCCGGGGTAACGGCCCTCAAACATGCCGGTTTCTGCGACGGCGGCAACATCCTGCATGGCCTCACGCAGGGCCGTCACCTGGCTCCGCACCAAGGTCAGGGCGGGTTCGTCTCCCACGTTGACGATCAAGACCCCGTCAGGACCCAGCCGTGCGGCAGCTTCCTCGTAGAATTCCCTGCACGCGATGTGTGCCGGGGCCTCTGGTCCGGAGAAGATATCAAGAATCACGACGTCGAATGTCACCGCGGCGTCAAGCTCCGCCAACGCGTCGCGCGCGTCGCCAATGTGGGTAGTCAGCGTGGTGCCGTCGGGCATGGGCAGTTTGTGGAGCACGAAGTCCAGGAGTTCGCGTTCCAGTTCAACGGCATACTGTGCCGAACCAGGGCGGGTGGCCTGGATGTAGCGGGCAAGGGTCAACGCCCCTGCACCCAGATGCAGTGCGCGGATGGGTGCCCCGGGCGCCGCAGCCAAATCCACTACATGACCGATCCTGCGCAGGTACTCATAAAATATCTCCCGCGGATCCGCGAGGTTGACGTGCGATTGCTCGGCCCCGCCGATGCTGAGGATGAAGCTGCCCTCAATGAGGGTATCCGCGTCAATGGTGGCGTGCTGCCCCGTGGTCCGGAGGTAGCGCGAGGCGACGTGGTGTCCGGAGCCGGTGGTATTCAGAGCCGGTCCTTGAGCGAGGCGAGGCGTTCGGCTGCTTCTTCCAGGACGGATGTCTTTTTGCAGAAAGCGAAGCGCAGCAGGCTGCGGGTGCGCGCTGCCCCCTCTGGATGGCAGAAGACAGGAACCGGGATTGCGGCCACTCCCACCAGTCCCGGCAGGCGCCGCGCAAGGTCCACGGAATCGCGGATACCCAAGGGGGCGGTGTCCACATTGATGAAGTAGGTGCCGCTGGGGATGTATACCCCGAACCCTGCCGCACGCAGCCCTTCTGCCAGGATGTCGCGTTTGTGCTGGAGCGTACTGGCAATGCCGGTGTAGAACCCGTCGGGAAGGCCGAGGCCGACTGCAATGGCTCCCTGAAAGGGTGTCCCCGAACTGTAGGTCAGGAACTGTTTCACTGTGCGCACAGCAGAAACCAAATGTTCAGGACCGCTGAGCCAGCCGATTTTCCAGCCGGTAAAGGAAAAGGTCTTGCCGGCCGAGGATACGGTGAGGGTCCGGTCCGCTGCTCCTGGGAGGGAAGTGATGGGGATGTGGTCCACGCCAAAGGTCAAATGCTCGTAGACTTCGTCGCTGACAATGATGGCATCGTATCTGGCAGCCAGTTCCACGATCTTCGCCAGGACATGGTGGGGGAAGACAGCGCCCGTCGGGTTGTGCGGATTATTGAGGAGGACAATGCGGGTCCGGTGACTGAAGACGCCTTCAAGGGCCGAAAGGTCCGGGAGGAAGTCCGGTGCCAGCAGGGGAGCGGTGACGTGCGTGGCACCTGCCATGCCAATGATGGCACCGTAGGAGTCGTAGAAGGGCTCGAAGGTCAGGACTTCATCACCTGGCTGGGTGAAGGCGAGCAGTGTTGCCGCGATCGCCTCCGTTGCTCCGGTGGTGACAAGGACCTCGGTGTCAGGGTCAGGGGCCAGGCCGTAAAACCGCTGTTGGTGTGCCGTGATCGCTTCCCTTAGAACGGGAAGGCCTTTGCCGGGTGCGTATTGGTTGGCCCCGGAGGCTATGGCGGTTTGGGCTGCTGCTTTGATCTCATCGGGCCCGTCTTCGTCAGGAAAACCCTGGCCAAGGTTGATGGCTCCAGTGGAGAGAGCAAGTGTGGTCATCTCCTCGAAGATGGTCACTCCCAGCCCTCCTTCGGGTGAGAGTAGATTGGCTCCGGTTGCGGCCCGCTGCCAAGGTGCTGTTCTGGTACCGGGGGTGGTGCCGGCGCTCGTGTCGAGGGAGGGGCTGCTGCCTGCGGATGCCATGTCTGCCATGGTATCCCGGCGAAGCTATGGGGTAGGTTCGTCTCATGAGACGAGCGGTATGCCCTGGATCCTTTGACCCCATCCACAACGGACATCTCGAAGTCATTGCCCGGGCGGCCGGCCTCTTTGACGAAGTCATTGTGGCCGTGTCCACCAACTACGCCAAAAAGTACAGGTTCAGCCTGGAAGACCGCATGGAAATGGCACGCGAAACGCTGGCGTCCCTTCGCGGAATCATCGTGGAGCCCATGGGCGAAGGACTGTTGGCTGAGTACTGCCGCCACCGGGGCGTATCGGCCATCGTCAAGGGCCTCCGCTCATCGTCCGATTTTGACTACGAACTGCCCATGGCCACCATGAACCGTCAGCTGGCCGGTGTGGAAACTGTGTTCCTTCCTGCTGAAGCGCACTATGTTCACTTGTCTTCGACACTCATCAAAGAGGTGAACGTTTTGGGAGGGGACATCTCGGATTTCGTGCCCAAGTCAGTACTGAAACGTCTCCTCGCTGGCGAGCCTGCAACGGAACACCCGCGCAAGGGGTAGGCTTGATGGGTACCTCGCGCCCTTATGCGGAGTGCCCCAAGCTGAAACCACCGCGCATTTATGCGCGCCCGGCGTCAGTTTGAGTCCTCAAGCGTGATCAGGCTAAGATGGTACGTCGGTCATATGTTCTACAGGAGTTCTCATTAAGCGAGATGCAAGTTCGCCCTTGGCGCTGGTAGTCAAGGACCTTGGACGCAGTCCAGGGACCATGCGGACACTCAACGAGCATGTACCTGCGCCAAGTGACCTTGGTGTGGCGCTCATTGGCGTGAAGGAAGGCTCGGATATCGAGTTGGATCTTCGCCTTGAGGCCGTACACGAAGGAATTCTGGTATCCGGCACCGTAATCGTCGATGTAACCGGCGAGTGTGGCCGATGCCTGGATCCCCTTGCGTATGACCTTGAAGTCAATGTGCAAGAACTTTTCTTCTATGAAGGCGTAGAGCTTTCGGGCGGAGAAGACGATGAAGAGCAACGTCGAGTCGAGTACGATCTGATCGATCTTGAGCCGGTGTTGCGGGACGCAGTTGTCACTATGCTGCCGTTCCAGCCGGTGTGCCGGGAAGACTGCCAGGGTCTGTGCTCCGAATGCGGAGCGCGCCTGGAAGACGAGCCGGGGCACCACCACGAGGTCATTGACCCTCGCTGGGCTGCCCTAGCTGATCTGGCTAAGACTGACCGGCAAACCGATTAGTAAGTGTTCGTCTAAGAGAGAAATGAGATAGCCGTGGCTGTTCCCAAGCGGAAAATGTCTCGCGCAAATACACGCGCCCGCCGTGCCCAGTGGAAGGCAACTGCCCCCAACTTGGTCAAGACCATCGAAAACGGTCAGGTTACCTACAGCCTGCCGCACCAGGCAAAGGTCGTTACTGACTCTGCCGGCACCGCGCTGTTCCTTGAATACAAGGGCCGCAAGGTCGCAGACGCCTAATCTGCCGTACAGGCTGACTAAGGATGTCTTCAACTGAAGAGCTTCTGAAGCGTCTCGGTGTCTCGATTGACACCGAGACGCTTCGTCTTGCTCTGACACATCGCTCATACGCGTATGAGAACGGCGGGATTCCCACCAACGAGCGCCTCGAGTTCCTCGGCGACTCCATCCTGGGATTCTCGGTTACTGACTCTCTGTACCGTGAGAACCCCACCCTGCCTGAAGGCGAACTTGCAAAACGCCGCTCCGCCGTCGTCAGTACGCGCGCCTTGGCCGGGATCGGCCGGGCAATTGGCGTTGGCGAGTTCATCTACCTCGGGCAAGGCGAGAAGCTGACTGACGGTAAGAACAAGGCCTCCATTCTGGCCGACACCATGGAAGCCTTGATTGGCGCCACCTATCTGTCCAACGACATGGAGACTGCCCGCCAATTAGTGATGCGGCTGGTGGGTCCGCTCCTGAAGGACGCCGGAGCCCTTGGTGCTGGAACTGACTGGAAGACCAGCATCCAGGAACTGACTGCCAGCCGGCAGCTGGGCGCCATCCACTATGCCGTGGAAGGTTCCGGACCTGACCATGCCCGTACTTTTGAAGCCGTGCTGAACATCGGCGGAACCCCCTACGGA
The DNA here is from genome assembly GCF_029873575.1 of Paenarthrobacter sp. OM7. Lineage (NCBI taxonomy): Bacteria > Bacillati > Actinomycetota > Actinomycetes > Micrococcales > Micrococcaceae > Paenarthrobacter > Paenarthrobacter sp. OM7. The sequence goes on along the minus strand of NZ_CP123579.1, from coordinate 2,739,482 downwards.
CGGGGCTCGGGTCATTCCAAGAAGGAAGCGGAACAGGAAGCCGCCGCCGACGCCTGGCGTGCTTTGACTGCCTTGGATCCGACTGCTGCCGGTCCTGCATCCGCCTGAGCCCCGATGCCTGAGCTTCCCGAAGTAGAGGTAGTACGCCGCGGCCTGGCGCGCTGGGTCCGCGGCCGTTCCGTGACCGGCGTCGATGTCCTTGATCCGCGGTCCATCCGACGGCATGCCCTCGGAGCGGAGGACTTCATCGGGAACCTGGAACACGCCACGGTGCTGGATGTGGTGCGGAGAGGCAAATTCCTCTGGATGCCCCTTGCCATGCCGGGCTTGCCCCACACCGACCCAGGTGCAGCTGAAAGCCTCCCTGCGGTGGCTCTGATGGCCCATCTGGGAATGAGCGGCCAACTGCTGATGCAGGACCCGGATGTTCCGGATGAAAAACACCTCAAAGTCAGGATCAAGCTCAGCCCGGCGGACGGCATGCCGGAACAGCTGCGGTTCGTGGACCAAAGAATTTTCGGCGGACTGTTCGTGACGTCCTTGGTACCGACGCCGGACGGCGGCCCCGGAGGCTTGGGCGAAACACCACTGCCGGAGATCGCGGCGGAAGCCGCCCACATTGCCCGGGATCCCTTGGATCCTTATTTTTCCTTCGACGCGTTCTACCGAAGGATCAAGAGCCGGAAGACCGGCATCAAGAGGGCGCTGCTGGATCAGTCAGTCATCTCCGGCATCGGCAATATCTACGCGGACGAAGCCTTATGGCGCGCCCGCCTCCACTACGCCAGGGCTACGGACACCATGCGCCGTGCGGATGCCGGGAAACTGGTTGAAGCGGTCAAGGACGTCATGAACGCCGCATTGGCCGCTGGCGGAACCAGCTTCGACTCCCTCTACGTGAACGTCAACGGCGACTCCGGCTACTTTGCACGGTCCCTCAATGCGTACGGGCGTGCCGGCGAACTGTGCAGCCGGTGCGAGGCGATCGGCCTTCACAGTGTCATGAAAAGGGAACAGTTCATGAACCGTTCCTCCTATACGTGTCCCGTATGCCAACCCCGGCCACGGAACGGACGTTGGTAGGGCCAAAACTGTTCCGGAATCCGGATCACAATGGCAGACTGTCCCCATGAACAGCTTGGCGCTTCGAATCGCCATCGCAAGGATCAACGCCACCTCAATCCGGGTGGCGTCACTTCTACCCGCAGCCGTTCTTGATGCAGGATCCAACTGCCGCTTCCGCGGCCCATCCGGTCCGGGTACGCCATGATGGCGCGGCGGCTGGTCATAGCAGGTATCTGCCTTGCTGTGCTCATTGCCGCCGTGGCCGTAGTATTCGACCAGATGGCCAGGCAGGGAGCCACGTCCGCGCAAGCTCCGCCGTCGTCCAGTTCCACCCCTGCCGCAGGCGCCGGTTCCACCGGCGCGACCGCGCCGACATCCGGCAGTCCGGCTCCTGACGCTGCGAACAGCGCAACCGGGGGCACAGCTACCGAGGGCAGCGGCAACGGGACAAGTGGAGCAGAAGGCAATGCCGGGCCATCTACGGCCAGGCCCCTCGAAGTCCTGCCTCCCGTCACTGCCACGCCAACAGGTTTACCTGAACCTTCCGCGCCGGCACCGCTCATCACTGGTGCACTTCCGGAGCCCGGCAGTGCGTCGGGCGAGCTGGTGGACGGCTGGCCCGACGGCGTCCTGTCGCTGCCGGCCGGGACCACGATTGGGTCCACCTCGGTTTCCACGTCCGGTGACATCCTCCAGCTGGCAGCGGATGGCATTGTTGCCAAGCCGAGGGCTGAGGTCCTGGACTTCTTCCGCCAATCGTTGGTGTCACACGGCTTTTGGACCGAGGACGCGCCGGCCCCGGACGGTGCGGTAGCGGCACGCTTTGTGCGGGGCGCTGACACGGTAACGGTTTCAGTGGCCACCACGGGAACCGGCAACTCGCGCTTCCAGCTGCTGGGCAGCCTGCACACGAGGGCGGAGTAGGGAATCGATGTACATTTCGCTTTCAGACCACAGCGGCGGTAAACGGGACAAGTCACGGAACAACGCAACGGCACTGGCGGCGGAGGTGCCGTTCCGTTTGTCCCCGGTCATCCTCTGGTTGGGCATCGTGAGCATGGTGACGGACGTTTCTTCCGAGTCGGTCACGGCAATCCTTCCCTTGTACGTGACGGGGTTTTTAGGGCTGTCCACTATCGCGTTTGGCTTCATCGACGGCATCAACCAAGGCGCCAGTGCAATCGTCAGGATTGCGGCCGGGTGGGCAGCCGACCGCAGCGGGCACCCCAAACGGATAGCGCTGGCCGGTTATGGCCTTTCCATGCTTGCCAGAATCGGTTTCCTCTTTGCCGGTGGTTTCTGGGCGATTGCGGCCATTGTGACCGGCGACAGAATCGGCAAGGGAATTCGCACTGCGCCAAGGGACGCACTGATCTCGGTCTCCGCCCAGCCAGAACATTTGGCGCGGTCCTTTGGCGTTCACAGAATGCTGGACAATATAGGGGCTGCGGCCGGGCCGTTGATCGCTTTCCTTGTCCTGTTGATGATTCCCAACGGATTCAGCACCGTCTTTGTGGTGTCTCTTGCCTTCGCGGTGATCGGAGTCGCCGTCCTGGCACTGGTTGTGCCGGATATCCGCGCCCACGGCCTGAAGAGCACTGAGGGACGGGAGGACCGGCGGCTCTTTGCCTTTTCGTGGAGCCATTTGAAGGAACCGGGGCTGGGCAAGCTGCTGATCGCCGCAGGCCTTCTGGGTGTGGTGACCATCGGAGATGGCTTCATCTACCTGGTTCTGCAGGCCAGGGACTCGTTCGCCGTCCAGTGGTTCCCGTTGTTGTTCGTCGGGACCAATGTGGTGTTCCTTGCCCTCGCAATTCCGCTGGGGCGGCTGGCTGACAGGGTGGGCAAAATTCCGGTTTTTGTGGGCGGGCATATCGCCTTGCTGGCAACATACCTTCTCGCTGCGGCGCCTTTCGGTGGATTGTGGGGCACGGTGGGGTGCCTGGTCCTCCTGGGAGCGTTTTACGCCGCAACCGATGGCGTCCTGGCCGCCTTGGCCAGCCAACTCACGCCGGCGGGGAAGCTTGCTACAGGAATTGCTTCAGCCCAAACGGTGGTGGCGTTGAGCCGGATGACCGCCTCCGCGGGCTTTGGCGTGCTCTGGTATGCCGTGGGAGCGTCGACGGCGATGGTGGTGGCCAGCGGACTCCTGGCCTGTGCAGTGGTGGCTGTCATCGTGATCCTGCGAAGTGCCAGGCCAGCCGCACAACAGGACACGGGCAGCGGGGCATGAGTGGGACACTGACCGGCAGCAAGGCGCGGTGGGGTGTTCTCCTCGCCGTGACAGCACTCGTGCTGGCAGCGGCCGGAATCTATGCGGTGGGCGCCTACCAGCGGTTCGAAGAGAGCAGGACCGCGGCTTCGTCCGTAGGTATCACTGCTGGCCAGCCGCTTCCGGCTGCCCCTTTTGTCCTTTTCCGGAACACGGCGTCGGGCCAGGGCTATGGCAACGCGGCAACTGTGCCCCTGTCCGCTCCGGGCGGTACCCGGGCGGTGAGTGAACAAGAGTGCGACCGCGTCCATGGAACGGCCGAAACTGTAGTGTGCTTGAAGACGAACCGCGGGCTGGTGACCGCCTTCGAAGCAGCAGTCATGAACCGCGACTGGCAGATCCAGCGTTCATGGCCCCTCCCGGGCATTCCGAGCAGGACCCGGGTCAGCGCTGACGGCTCCATGATCGCTACTACCGTCTTTGTCACGGGTCACTCCTACGCTGCTTCGGGATTTTCCACAGCCACTGAAATCAGTTTGCCCGGGGGTACGTCCGGAAACCTTGAGGACTTCGCGTTGATGGTTAACGGTGAGCGCCTGGTTGCCACGGACAGGAACATCTGGGGAGTGACCTTCGCGCCAGGACAGAGTGATGTCTTCTACGCCACAGCGGCGTCGTCGGGCCGTATCTGGCTGGTCCGGGGGAGCCTGTCCGCGAAAACCCTCACCGCCATTCACGACCATGTGGAGTGCCCGTCGATTTCTCCTGACGGTACTCGGATCGCTTACAAGAAGAACGACGGCGGAGGGCTGGTGGCCCATTGGAAGGTCGCCGTCCTTGACCTCGCGTCAGGTCGGGAAACGGTTCTTGCGGAAAAGCGCAGCGTGGATGACCAGATCGAATGGCTGGATGACCGGAACCTGCTCTATGGCTTGGCAGATGATGCAGTGGAGGGCGACAGCAACATTTGGCAGCTTGGCACCGAACCGGGCTCACAGCCCAGCCTGTTCATCGCCCACGCGTGGTCGCCAAGCGTCGTCCGCTGAAGCAGCCGCGGCGAGGGGCCATGATGCAGGTGCTCCCGCCACAACGAGCCCGCTGAAGAGGACGCGCTAAGGGAAGCGGCCGTGAAAGTGCCCCTGGCATAGCTCCGCTGTCGCCCGACCCGGAGTTCAGGGGTCGGACGCCAGCGGAAGCGGTGTGTCAGCAGACCCTCAGCATGTACCCAGCAGCCCGCAGAGCAACCCACCCGACTGGGTTGGACTGGGAGTCGGACTGGGCGAGGGGCCCGGGGAAGCAGTAGCCGTCGCCGTTGCCGTGGGTGACGGTGTGGGCGAGGCCGTCTGAGTAGCTGTGGGCGACGGAGCGGGTGCAGCCTGCTGCTGCGCCGGGGTGGCGAAGGAGTACACCACATCGACAAAGTAGTTGGTCGCGTTCCAGGAGTTGGCCGGCGTGACGCCACCGGATCCATACCGGTAGCGGCCGTTGTTCGGGCCACTGGCGGTGAACACCCCGCTGGTGTAGGTCTGGTTGAAGAACCCTGAGGTGTAGGAGTAGCGGCCATTGGGTGCCCTGTAGGACACCACGTAGGTTTGGCCTGTCACCAACGCGACTGGTGCGGAGAGGGTGGCAGTTTGCCAGCCCGTGGCGGTCTCATTGGTGAAGGTCACCTGCGCCAGGCGCGTACCTGCCGAGTTCCACAACGAACCCACGTGGGTTCCGGTGTTGCCGGCCCCCTTGTAGAAACGTATGCCCGTCACGTTCCCTGCCTGCGAAACACTGAAAGCAGTACCAAGTTCCACAGGCATGAAGTCGGACGCGGAAACTATCTGGGGCGTCAGCGATCCAAAGATCGTGGACACCTGGACGGTGGGCGCCGCAGTGGTGAATTGCCAGTTGGTAGTCGGGAACGACTGCCCCTGTTGGGAGACGACATTACTGACGCTGGCCGAGATCACGGTGCTGTTGGGCAGCGCCGCGGTGGGGGTGAACGTGACGGTCCGGCTGTCCGCAGAGAGGGCAGCTGTACCGGCCACCGGGTTGCCGCTCGCTGTCAGGGTGAACGACGCCCCCGGGCGGATGGCGGAGGAGAAGGTGATGGAAGGCTTCACATCCGTTGGAATGCCCGTTGCCCCGGGAGCCGGTACCTGTTCGGAGATCGTCAGGGGCTGCGCGGCGGTGGCGAACACCACATCCACCAGGTAACTGGCGGTAGAGGAGGAACCCGGGAAGTCACTGTTGTATCCGAAAGCTCCCGAGTCAGCCGCCGTACGCAGTGGCCCGCTGGTGAACCCTTCACCGAATCCGCCGGCGGTATAGGAGTACTTGCCGGTGGGGGCCTTGTACGCCGCCACGTACTCAGTATCGGCCGTAATGGTCACCGGTTGGCTGAATGTTGCCGTTTGCCAGCCGGTACTCGACTCATTGGTGAAGGTGACCGTGGCCAGGAGTTGTCCCGTGGCCGTGTAGAGCGAACCAGTGTGGGTTCCCGTGTTGCCGGCCGCCTTGTAGAAGCGCACTCCGGTGATCTGGCCCGCAGTGTCGCTGGCGAACCTGACGCCGAGGGACAACGAAACTCCGTCATCGGCGTTGGGTGTTGCAGGTGTCACTGTGTCCTGGTACAGCGTGCACGGGCAGACGCCGGGAGTACGCGGTGCTGGAACTGTGGTGAAGGTCCACGTTCCACCAGCAGACATCGGTTGCCCGGAGACGGACGTTGCCGTCACGGTGGCCGTGTAGGAGGTCCCTGCGGTCAAGGCAGCGGTGGGGGTGAACGTGACTTTACGGGTAGCTGAGTCATAGGTCGTCGCGCCGGCAACTGCGGCGCCACCCGTCACCTTGACTGCCATGCTGACGCTGGACGCCACCGCAGCCTCGGACAGCACGGCACTGACTGCGGTGTTCAGTGGAACACTCGAAGCGTTTGGCAGGGGCAAGTGTGAGCCGACCGTGAATGGCGGATTCGGTACCGTCACCACGACGTCCACCAAGTAGCTGGTGGTCGATCGCGAGGCGGCAAAGTCGCCGCTGTAGGTGTACGCCCCGGCATCCGATGCCGCCCGCAGCGGACCAACACTGAGCCCTGACCCGAAGCCGTTGGTGGTGGCCGAGTAGGTACCGGTCAGCGACTTGTAGGACACGATGTACTCTGTGTTCGCGGCCATCTGGACAGGCTGGCTGAACATGGCGGTCTGCCATCCTGAGGCACTTTCGTTGGTGAATGCCACCGTGGCCAACTGCTGTCCTGCGGCCGTGTACAAGGCTCCATTGTGGGCACCTGTGTTACCAGCTGACTTGTAGAAGCGGATACCCAATACCTCACCCGCTGAAACACTGGAGAACCTCACTCCGAGGGTCACCGGCACGCCTTCACGCAGCTCGGCGATCCCGGGTGTGACGGAGTCATCGAAGAGGCTGCAGGGGCAGGCGCCCGGAACAGGCATCGTGGCTGCAGTGGTGAAGGACCAGGTGCCACCGGCCGTGACCGGACCGCCGATTGAATCGGTGCCGGACAACGTCGCCGTGAATTGGGTGCTGAACGCCAGAGCGCTCGACGGCGTGAAAGTGGCCCGCCGCGTTGCGGCGTCGTACGCCGTAGTGCCTGCCACAGGTCCCGACGGCGACTGCAACGTCAGCTGGACGCTTGCCGCAGTGACCGGCTTGGAGAAGACGGCACTTACTTTGGTATTCACGGACACGCTCGACGACGACGGAATGGGCGTGTGGCCCGAGACGGTCATGGGGGAGCTGTCTACCGTGCTGAAGAGCGCGTCCGCGAAGTAGTTGCCACCGTTGAAGCTGGTGGTGGGGAATCCTGGCGAGGTGCTGTAGACGCCCGCCGGTTCAGCCCCGAAACCACCCGCAACCTTCAAAGGCGCGTCGGTGGAACCGAAACTCGCCCATTGATGGTCCTTGGTGGCGTAGTGGCCATTAGGTGCCCAATAAGACACCGTATATTTCTGGCCGGCCGCAACAGGCACGGCCTGGCTGAACAGGGCAGTTTGCCAGCCGGACGCAGTTTCATTGGTGAACGTGGTCGTCGCCAGGCGCTCGCCGGTCGCGCTCCACAACGAGCCGGTGTGCGTGCCGGTGTTGGCGGTGCTCTTGTAGAAGCGGACGCCGGTGATGAAGCCGTCTATAGAGGGGGTGAACCGGAGACCCATTTCGTAGGCTCCACCGTCACCTGAGTCTTTGACGGCAGGTACTGTTTGGCCGAAAACGCTGTACGGTCCGCTGAGGGACAGGTTCCTGGTGACGGCGGCACCGATGTTGGCGCTGTCGTCGATGGCCCGCGCCTGGATGGTGGCCGTAGCGAGGCCCTTCTGGATGTACGTATAGGTCCAGCTCTGCTTTCCCGTGGCGGGGTGCCAGGTGGTTCCACCGTCGGTGGACACTTCGACGCCGGCCACAACGCCACCCACATCCGTGGCAGTGCCCGTCACGGTGACCGAGCTGCCGTGCGCCACGGTAGCTCCATTGGCTGGTGCGGAGATGGCGGCGGTGGGCTTGGTGGTATCGGTGCTGGCAACTGCGGCAACCAGTCCTGCCGCGCGAGTGGCGGGTTGCGCACCCATGTCGGCGAGGATGTTGACCTGCGCCTGCCGCATGCGGGCATCGGCGGGTGCGCCGTCGCCGTCGTGCTCCTGGTCCAGGCCCCAGGTCCACTGGACGCTGCCTGCTGAAAAGACCAACGCGCCACTGGGTGCGCGGTAAAGGGTTACGTTGTGGGTGGTGGTGCCGGGAGCTACGGTGTTGCCGAAGTCCTGCAGATATTCCGGCACGTTTCCCACGGTGGTGGAGAGCCTGATGAGTCCCGCAGGCCGGAACCCGTTGTCCAGGTCCTCATTGGATTCGTAGCCGACAGTGTGGGGTGCAAGTGCTGTCGAGGAACCTGCGGGCATCGATGCCAAGGTGGTGTTCCGCCATAGCCTGGTCTTGCCCTCGTCCGCTTTGACGGTCACCGGCAGGTCCGAGTGATTGGACATATAGATTGTCCCGGTTACGGCATTTTCGGGCAGGCCTCCGCCGTTGGCTTGGGAAGCGAAGCGCGGGTCACGCCATGTGCCTGTCCACTCCGTGCTGGGGTCGATCTTGGCGTTTCCCCAGGTTTCCTTGTAGCAAGTCAGGGTGCGGTTGGCGGCACTGTCAACAGTTGAAGGCTCAAACCTGGTGCGCCAGTACATTTCGTTGCCCGACAGGAACTGGAGATTGACGCCGGCGTCCCTGGCGGCAGTGACGTTGGCCCGTTGGGGGCCCGACCAATATTCGTCGTGGCCGACCGAGAGGAACACCTTGTGGTTCAACAGCTCGGCGCCGTTGCGGTGCGTATCCAGGCCGCTGATATAGCTGACGTCATAACCGTTCTGTTCCAGGAAACGCACCATGGGGTATTCGTTGGAAAAGTAGAAGTCCCTTCCGCCAGGGCCATCCCTGGTTGCCATGGGCCGGTTGTAGCTGACTTTGTAGGACCGTCCGTTCGCGGCGCCCTGGTAGAAGTCAGAGCCGCCGTAGGTGTTGTAGGCCTGCCATGTCTGATCAGCTGTCTGGAACACGACGGCGGAGCGGTTGCCGTCATTGCGGACGATGAACGTGATGTGGCTCTTCGCGCCCGTGTCCGGACGCCGGAGGAGCGCGATGTAGACCCCTGAGACAGCGGTGGCCGGGACCTGCCACGTCGCCGATACTGCCCACGTGCCGCAGTCGTACAGCTCCGTGGTGACGTCGCTGCGGCATGCGGGTTGGGTCTGGCGAAACACTGATGGCGTCACGTCAGCGATCTTGCGGGCGCCATTGCCCGCATACCAGCCCGTCCGGTAAATCCCGATGGTGTAGCTCGATGCGTTGGTATCCACCTTGAATCGGATGGGTTGGCCGGCATTGACACTGATCTCGGTGGAGAAGCCCTGGATGCTGTCGTCGCCGGCACCATTGATGTCCCACTCCGACGGCGGACTGCCGGTTTTGGAATTCTCACAGGCCACGAGGTTCACTACAGGGTCGCAAGGACCCGCAGCCACCGCCGCTGGCGCAGTAAGGGGCAAGAGGGCCGCCACCGTGGCGATCACCAAGGGCACGAGGAAACCCTTGAGGACTCGCTGGGGTCGGTTGGCTGAAGTACCGGGCATCAGAACTCCTGGGGGTGGCGCGCCGAAAATGCATATGCGGGTCCGCGATTTCATACACGGGCCCTGCTTGCCGCTCCCCAGCCAGGGTCAAACCAAGATCTTCAGTTATGAACATGGGGCATTGTGCACTTGGCTCGACGTTCCGAAGATCGGGACCGGATCCGGCAGTGGCAGAACCAAAGTTCATGCTGCAGCCGGATCACCGGAACGAACAGGCCAAGTAGCCCTTGGCAGGAGTGTAGGGGTGTGTCCGGCCGATCACAAGGCGTTCCGGCAACAGATCCATGGATTTCGCTCAAACGGCAGTAGATTTAGGGGATACAACGGCCACCCAGGAGAACCGAAGCGCCTTGCACCTGAAAAGTTTGACTGTCCGAGGATTCAAGTCGTTCGCGTCGGCTACGACGTTCGACTTTGAGCCCGGCGTCACTGCTGTCGTCGGTCCCAACGGGTCGGGTAAATCCAACGTGGTTGATGCCTTGGCATGGGTGATGGGGGAGCAGGGTGCAAAAACCCTGCGCGGCGGCAAGATGGAGGATGTCATCTTCGCCGGCACGTCCGGCCGGCCGCCTCTAGGCCGTGCGCATGTCTCCCTCACCATAGACAACGCGGACAACGCGCTCCCCATCGACTACAGCGAAGTCACCATCTCCCGGACACTCTTCCGGACCGGCGGCTCCGAATACGCCATCAACGGCGCACCCTGCAGGCTTCTGGACATCCAGGAACTCCTCTCCGATTCCGGCCTGGGTCGCGAAATGCACGTCATTGTGGGCCAGGGCCAACTGGACAGGGTCCTGCACGCCACACCGGAAGACCGGCGGGGTTTCATTGAAGAGGCCGCAGGAATCCTCAAGCATCGCCGCCGCAAGGAAAAGACCGTCCGCAAACTCGAAGCCATGCAGGCCAACCTGGCACGGCTCGGCGACCTTACCGCGGAAATCCGGCGTCAATTGACTCCTTTGGGCAAGCAGGCGGAAATCGCCCGCCGTGCCCAGACGGTCCAGTTCGATGTCAGGGATGCCAGGGCCCGCCTCCTGGCCGATGACCTGGTGCAGCTCACTACAAGTCTTGAACAGGATGTTGCTGACGAAGCGGCGTTGAAGGAACGACGCCAGGTGGTGGAGGCGGAACTGGGGACCGGACGTCGGCGCCAGGCTGCCTTGGAACAGCAGGCCGCCGAATCGACCCCGAAGCTCAACGCCGCGCGTGATCACTGGTACCAGCTCTCTGCCGGCCGGGAGAGGTTGCGTTCTCTTGGATCCCTTGCTTCTGAGCGTCGCCGGCTTCTGGGTTCCTCCGAGGCCGCGGCGGATACAGGACGGGACCCGGAGCAGCTGGAACGCCAGGCCGCCCGGGTCCGCGAGGAAGAGTCCGCCCTGCAGCATGACATCCTGGCGAAGCAAGCCGCACTTCTTGAAGCCACGGTGGCCAAGGACGCTGCTGAATCGCTGGCGGCCGCCGAAGACAAGAGGCTCACGGCCATGTTGCGCGCCGCTGCCGACCGCAGGGAAGGGCTCGCCAGGCTTGCAGGCCAAGTGGCGGCCGCCAGGTCCAGGGCCGAAGCCGCCGAAGCTGAACGTGGCCGGCTCAGGGAATCCCTCGCATCCGGCGATGAACGCCGCCGCAAGGCCCAGAGCGAGTTCACGGCGCTTGAATCCCAGGTGGCCGGCGTTGAGGACGGCGAGGAGAGCTTGGATGCCGACTACGAAAATGCGAACGATGTCCTGGATGCTGTCCTTGCCGAAATTGAGGAACTGAAAGCCGCGGAACGGGAAGCTGTCCGCGAGAGGGATGCCCTGACAGCGCGCAGGGATGCCCTGCAACTGGGACTCAACCGGAAGGATGGCTCCGGCAGCCTCCTGACGGCCGAGGGCGTTCTTGGACCGCTGGCTGCGTTGGTGGCCATTGAGCCCGGTTTCGAGGCAGCCGTCGCCGCAGCATTGGGGAGCGCCTCGGACGCCTTGGTCGTTGCAGATGCTGCAAGTGCAGCAGCAGCCCTCAGATCCCTGAAAGACGCTGACGCCGGGCGGGCAGCCCTGGTTCTCGCCGGTGGTTCCGCCGCTGACGGAGATATTCCAGCCGACGTGCCGCTTCCGCACGGCGGCCGCTGGGCGTCCGACGTCGTGAAAATTTCCGATCCCGCAGCGGAAGGCGTGTTGGCCCTTCTGGCGGGGACCGCCGTCGTCGACGATCTTGACGCCGCGGCGGTCTTCATTTCCGAACAACCGGACCTGAAGGCGGTGACGAGGGAAGGTGACGTCTTCACCTCCCTGACCGTCACCGGCGGTTCGGCCACAGCGCCGTCGCTGTTGGAAGTCCAGGCAGCAGTGGACGACGCCGGTGCCCGCCTCCAGGAGGTCACTGCCCGCTTGGAGCGGGGCCGTTTTGCCCTTGCCGGCGCCCAGTCCCGCCGCGCTGAAGCGCAGGACCGTGCGGACGCCGCGCTGGAACGCCTGCACGAGTCCGATGCCCGACTGGCTGCAGTGGCGGAGCGCCTGGGCCACCTGAATTCCGTTCTTCGCAGTGCCGTGGGCGAAAGCGACAGGCTGGCCGCCTCCATGGCCAAGGCCGAAGCCAACATCGCTGAAGCCCAACTGGATCTTGAAGTCGCCGCGGAACGCCTCGCCGCCGCCCAGGAGGCCCCGGACGAGGAACCATCCACGGATCAGCGCGACGAACTGGCCGCGCAAGCCAGGATGGCCCGTTCCTTCGAAACAGAAGCCCGCCTGGCCCTCAGGACGGCAGAAGAGCAACTGGGGGCGATCAGCAACCGGGCCGCGTCGCTTGAGCGGGCGGCCGCAACGGAACGGCGCGCGCGTGAAGAGGCGGCCCGTAGGGCCCAGCGCCGCCGAGCCCAGGCGCAGCGTGCGGCAGCAGTGGCTTCAGCGGTGGAACAGGCCCTGCGGTTCATCGATGTCTCGGTGGAGGCTGCCGGTTGGGAGCGCGACCTCGCAGAGCAGACCCGGGAACGGCTGGAGACGGAGCTGACGCTGGTCCGGACCGGCAATGAGGCCTTGGCGAAGGAGCTGGCCGAACTGACGGACTCCGTGCATCGGGACGAGATGGCGCGGACCCAGCAGCGCCTGCGTATCGAGGCCTTGGAGACACGTTCCATAGAGGAACTCGGCCTGTCCGGCGAACAACTCGTGGCAGACTATGGACCCGGGCTGCCTGTTCCGGTGCCCGCCGGAGCCACTGCCGACAAGTGGGCAGAGCTCCGGACACCCGTTGATGAGCATGGCCAGGCAATAGTGGACGGCATTCCGTTCGTCAGGGCTGAGCAGGAGAAAAGACTCAGAAAGGCTGAGCGGGAGCTGGCTGCCTTGGGCAAAGTGAACCCCCTGGCTCTGGAGGAGTTTGCCGCACTGGAAGAACGGCATCAGTTCCTCAGCTCGCAGCTCGAAGACCTCAAATCCAGCCGCAGAGACCTGTTGGACATCATCAAAGAAGTGGACGCCCGGGTCCAGCAGGTCTTTACTGAGGCCTTCGCCGACACCTCCGCCCAGTTCGACCACGTCTTTGCCAGGCTTTTCCCCGGCGGTGAGGGAAAGCTGGTACTCACGGATCCCGACGACATGCTGAACACGGGTATCGAAGTGGAGGCACGGCCCGCGGGCAAGAAGATCAAGCGGCTGTCCCTGCTCTCCGGTGGTGAACGGTCCCTCACGGCAGTGGCACTGTTGGTGGCAATTTTCAAAGCCCGCCCGTCGCCGTTTTATGTCATGGACGAAGTGGAAGCGGCACTGGACGACACCAACCTGGGCCGGCTCATCACCATTTTTGAGGAACTGCGCGAGTCCAGCCAGTTGATTGTGATCACCCACCAGAAGCGGACCATGGAAGTGGCAGACGCCCTCTACGGGGTGACGATGAGGGGCGATGGCGTCTCCACCGTCATCAGCCAGAGGCTCGGTGCCGGGGCGTAGCTTTATGAGAAGGTAGGGGAGTGAACGATTTCCTACCCATAATTCTGTCCATTCTCGCTGCCCTCGTGGTGGTCGGCGGACTCGTGCCGGTACTCCTGAAGGCCCGGAAGTCCGGAGCGAAATACCCCGGAACCCGGGATGCGAACGACCCCCTGCAGTCGCCGGCAGCGGGCGGCGGAACCTTGGTGGAAGAGCGCCCGGACGCGGTGAAGGCCCCGGCTCCCACCTTTGACGGAACCGTCGAGGGCGCGGATGTGCCCGATGATGCCGCCGGGCTCGAAACCATTGCCATCGACACTCCTGCGCCGGTTGAAGGCCGCCTGACCCGCCTGCGCGCCCGCTTGGTCAAGTCCAACAGCATCCTGGGCAAGGGCCTCCTGGCTCTGCTGTCCGGCGACAAGATCGACGAAGACGTGTGGGACGAGGTGGAGGAAACCCTCCTCCTGGCCGACCTCGGCACCGAACCCACCATGCAGCTGGTTGATGCACTGCGTGAGCGCGTGAAGGTCTTGGGCACCCGCAGCCCCGAGGACGTCAAGGCGATGCTCCGCGAGGAACTCATCAAGCTGGTGGATCCCTCCATGGACCGCTCGTTGAACGTCGAGCGCAAGGGTGACCGTCCCGCCGTCGTGCTTGTTGTTGGTGTGAACGGCGTGGGCAAGACCACCACGGTGGGCAAGCTGGCACGCGTCCTGGTTGCCGAAGACAAGGATGTCCTGCTGGGCGCCGCTGATACTTTCCGCGCAGCTGCTGCCGAGCAGTTGGCCACCTGGGGACAGCGTGTAGGTGTCCCTACCGTCAGGTCCGACATCGACGGCGCCGACCCCGCCTCGGTGGCTTACGAGGCCGTAAAAGCCGGCATCGACCAGGAGGTCGATGTTGTCATGGTGGATACCGCTGGACGACTGCAGAACAAGACCGGCCTGATGGACGAACTCGGCAAGGTCAAGCGCGTCATCGAGAAGCTGGCTGAAGTGGACGAGGTCCTGCTGGTGCTGGACGCCACTACCGGGCAGAACGGCCTCAACCAGGCCCGCGTTTTCGCCGAGGTGGTCAATATCACCGGCATCGTGCTGACCAAGCTGGACGGAACCGCAAAGGGCGGAATCGTTGTGGCCATCCAGAAGTCGCTGGGCGTGCCGGTCAAGCTCATTGGCTTGGGCGAAGGCCCCGACGACCTCGCACCGTTCGACGCCGAGAGCTTCGTGGACGCACTGCTCAACTAGCGCGGGTCCAAACCCTCCGCATTCAACTGGCTGGCAGCTTGGTGCGCCCTGAGGACTCAGGGCGCACCATGGCTGCCCGTCAGTTTTTTGGGTTTAAGGGGTTCCCGGGCCAGTAACCAACCTGCTGCCGTGAGGAGCAGAACGCCACCTGTGATGCCAAACGCCCAGCCATAGCCCAGCTGGTCGGCCAGGAGGCCCGCCACAACCGGTCCGATGATGGCACCCGTGTCCGCAGCCATTTGGAAGACCGCGAGCACCTTGCCTCCGGAGCGTCCCCTGCCAATGACATCAGCGACGGCGGCTTGTTGGGCCGGGCCCAACAATCCGGATCCGAACCCAGCCACCGCAGAAGCGACAAGGAATCCGGTCAGGTCCGTGGTGAGACCGATAACCCCGGTGGCCGCGCCCGTGATGAGCAGTCCGGGGATCAGCAGGGGCTTCCGTCCCCAGGCATCGGCCAAACGCCCGGAGAAGGTCAACGCCAAGGCGTTGCCCACCGCAAAGATGGCCAAGGCCCAGGCTGCCGTCTCAGGTTTGGACTGCAGGACAGCCACCGCGAACAGTGGAATAGTAGCCATGCGGACACCGAACGTCACCCAGCCATTACCGAAACTCGAGAACACCGCGGCACGGTAAGCGGAATCGGACAGAGCTTCCTTCAGGGTCATGGCCGGTGCCGGCTCAGCATCTTTTGCGGCGTTGCCCTCACCGCTCAGCATGGTCCGGACCACCAGCGCCGCCACCAGGAGCGCTCCTGCGTACGCCAGGAAAGGTACCCGGAGGCCGAAACCTGCCAGCAGACCTCCTACTACCGGCCCTAGGACGCTGCCGATCAGGAAGGCTGAGGCATACGCGCCGGAGACCCGCCCTCGTCGTTCAGGGGGTGCGAGGCGGATGAGCAGTCCCATCGCGGCCACGGTAAACATGACGGAGCCGGCTCCTCCGAGGCCACGGAAGATCAGCAGTTGCCAGTAATCCTGGGCAAACGCGCACGCCGCCGTGGACACTGCCACGATCAGCAGGCCTGAGACGTAGACGTTCCGTTCTCCAAAGCGTCCGATCAGGGCACCGCCTGCCGGAGCAAACACCAGGCGCATGAAGGCGAAGATGCTGACGATCACAGCGGCAGCCGTGGCGCCAACGTCGAAGGTGGTGGCGAATTGCGGCAAGACGGGCGCCACCAGCCCGAACCCTAGGGCGATCAGGAATGCTGCAGCCAACATCACCTTAATGTCGCGGGGCAACGGGGCTTTCTCCTGCCGGATCCTTGGAGCTTTGACGGATCTGGGCGGCTGCGTCATACGGGGCGGGTCCTTCAGGTGATGTGGGGCCGTGGTGGGCCGGATGGTCAAAAACCGGGGATTTCCAGAGAAGTCCGACGCCTGAAACATATCCGTAACACCGGAGATATGCACCATTTACGTTGGGGAGGTTGTTGTAACCAGCGCGCAATATAAAACCCGAGCAGGTGAAACACGGCGGCACAAAACTCTTAAGCAGGACGCAAACGGCGTCAGGACAGCGGTTGAACCGCAGATCTAGCAAGAGAGGAACGTGCACCATGGAACTTACCGCAGGTCACGTATGGGTCATGGTGGCGGCGGCGCTTGTGCTGTTCATGACACCTGGTCTGGCATTTTTCTACGGCGGCATGACACGCGCCAAGGCAGCCTTGAACATGATGATGATGAGCTTTATCTCCATCGGCATCGTGGGCGTCGTCTGGGTGCTGTGGGGCGCCTCAATGAGCTCCGGCGAGGGCTTCATGGAGATCGTGGGCAACCCGTTTGCCACCTTCGGCCTCGAAGGCATCAATACCCCTGATGGGCTCATCAAGGTTGGCTACGCAGCCACCTTCGCCATCATCACTGTTGCACTGATCAGCGGCGCGATCGCTGACCGCGCCAAGTTCGGCGCCTGGAGCATCTTCGTTCCGGTATGGGTGACCCTGGTCTACTGCCCGCTGGCCTACATGGTCTGGGGTGGCGGCCTGTTCGGTCCCGAAGGCGCAATCGGCAAGGCCCTCGGCCCGGCCATCGACTTCGCCGGCGGCACCGTGGTGCACATCAACGCCGGTGTGGCGGCGCTCGTCCTGGTCCTCATCATCGGCAACCGCCGCGGCTTCGGCAAGGACCCGAACCACCGCCCGCACAATATCCCGTTCGTCATGCTCGGTGCAGCAATCCTCTGGTTTGGCTGGTTCGGCTTCAACGGCGGTGCAGCAACAACAGCAGAGCAGGGTGGCCTGATCTGGATCAACACTCTGGCAGCTCCCGCAGCGGCCATGATCGGCTGGCTCATCACCGAACGTATCCGCGACGGTCACCCGACGTCGCTGGGCGCAGCATCCGGCGTGGTTGCCGGCCTCGTAGCCATCACCCCGGCATGTGCCAACGTCAGCCCGGTCGGGGCCCTTGGGCTTGGTGTCGTTGCCGGTGTGGCTTCCGCCCTGGCCGTCGGCCTCAAGTTCCGCTGGGGCTTCGATGACTCGCTGGATGTTGTAGGCGTCCACCTCGTCTCCGGCATCATCGGCACCGTGGCGTTGGGCTTCATCGCCCTTCCCGCCGACGGCGTAGGTGGCGGCCTCTTCTACGGCGGCGGCATGACCCAGATGTGGGCCCAGCTCGCAGCGGCCGGCATCGCCATCGCGTTCTCGGCCATCATGACGGCCATCATCGCCTTCGCCATCCACAAGACCATGGGCTTCAGGGTTTCCACGGAACAGGAGAACGTTGGCGTCGACCTCAGCCTCCACGCTGAGACGGCCTACGAATTCGGAGTCAACGGCCACGGCGGCAGCTTCCAGCCGCTGCACAACGCCATGACTGGAAAGTCCGAAACCGCCGCAGCCAAGACCCCCGCAGAAGGCAAGGAGAGTGTCCAGGCATGAAGCTCATTACAGCGATCGTCCGCCCCGAAAAGCTTGAAGCAGTCCGGGAAGGCCTCGAATCCTACGGGGTCCAGGGCCTGACGGTCAGCGCGGCCAGCGGCTACGGCCGCCAGCGCGGCTACACCGAGGTGTATCGCGGAGCTGAGTACAACGTGGATTTGCTGCCGAAGATCCGCATTGAGGTCCTCGCCACGGATGAGCAGGCCGACGACATCCTGGATGTCCTCATCGCCAGCTCCAACACCGGACGCGCCGGTGACGGCAAGGTGTGGACCGTGGATGTCTACGAAGCAGTCCGGGTCAGGACCGGGGAGCGCGGCTCGGCCGCAATCTAAGTCCTGCACCCAAAAGGCGGGCCGGGTACCAGTCAAGGTACCCGGCCCGCTTTCGCGTGTGGGAGGACATGAAGCCTGCTGTCTTAGGCCGCTGCCTGTCTCTAGTCCACGACGCCGGTGGGCCAGTCCGCCGGCCCCGCGCTGCCGGCGTCGTACTCTTCCAAGGGGACGTCGCCGCTCTCCCAGGCGCGAAGCACCGGCTCGATGATCCGCCAGCAGTCCTCGGCCGTATCGCCGCGGACGGACAGGAGGGGATCGCCGCTGATGATGCCTTCGAGCACCTCTCCATAGGGCAGCATTCCGGCTGCGCTGAGCTGGGTCACCAGGCTGGCGCGGTCCAGGGTGAAGATGTCGCCGGGGCCGTTCACATCAACGTCAAGCTGGAGCACGTCCGGACCGAAGCCGATGCGCAACTGGTTGGGGGAGTCCACGCCGGAGAATCCTTTGGGAAGGTGGGGGACCGGGCGGAAGGTAATGACGGCTTCCTTGCGCCGGCGTCCCATGGCCTTGCCGGAGCGCAGGATGAACGGCACCCCCTTCCAGCGCCAGTTGTCGATCTCCACCCGGACCTCGGCCAGGGTTTCGGTATTGCGGGCCGGATCAACCCCGTCCTCCGCTGCGTAATCCGGCACCGTCCGTTCCCCGAGGGTTCCCGCGGTGTACCGTGCCCGCCGTGTGGACTCCTTGAACGGAGCCTTGATGCTGCTGGCACGCAGAACGGTTGCCACGGCGTCGCGCAGGTCCCGCTCCTCGATGGTTGCCGGCGCGTCGATCGCCAGGAAAGCCATGATGTGCAGGAGGTGGCTCTGGATCATGTCCCGGAGGGCGCCGGCAGTGTCGTAGTAGCGGGCGCGTCCCTCAAGGGCCAAATCCTCGTCAAAGACGATTTCCACTTTTTCGATGTGTTCGCGGTTCCACACGGGCTCCAGGAACCGGTTGGCGAATCGAAGGCCCAGGATGTTCAACACCGTGGCTTTGCCCAGGAAGTGGTCCACGCGGTGGATGTGGTCCTCGGGGACCAGGGCCGCGAGCGTCTTGTTCAGCTCGTGGGCGGATTCGGTGCCTGAGCCGAAAGGCTTCTCCATCACCAAACGGGTCCCGGCAGGCACCTGATCGCTGTGAAGTACCTCGCAGGCCTTCTGGCTGACGTGGGGAGGCAAAGCGAAATAGATGGCGACGGGTCCCTGCAAGGTGGCCAGGAGGTCCGCCAGGGGACCGTCCGCTGTGACATCAAGCTGGTGGTACTCGGTGGTGTCAGCGACTTTTGCCAGTGCCGCACGGCCGGCATCATCAGCCGTGCCCGAGGCCGCGTTGAACGCGCCCGCAACCCGCTCCCGCCATTGTTCCGGAGACCAGGGGTCCGAGCCTGCACCTGCCAGCCGTAATCCGGGAGCCCTGCCGGAAGCCAGCAGTCCGGCGAGTCCGGGCAGCAGGAGCCTTCCTGTCAAGTCCCCGGACGCGCCGAGGATGAGCAACGTTTTTACAGTTGTTTTACTGGTCACTGTGCCAGCATGCCATCTTGCAGGTGCGACTTGGTACCCTAGATAGTCGAGTCCCCTAGTCGATTCAGATTTGTTGGGTTGAGACATGTTTGCTGGGGGCAATCGTCAAGACTCTGGTGTGCCGCATTGGCCGCCATTCGCAGACCATCGAAAGAAGTGCACGGCGCGTGTTCAATTCACTCTCTGACCGGTTGACAGCAACCTTCAAGAACCTTCGTGGCAAGGGCCGCCTCACCGAGGCTGATGTTGATGCCACAGTCCGGGAGATCCGCCGCGCCCTGCTGGACGCGGATGTTGCAGTATCAGTGGTCCGTGAGTTCACCGGCCGCGTGCGCGAACGTGCCTTGGGTGCCGAGGTTTCGGGTGCGTTGAACCCGAGCCAGCAGATCGTCAAGATCGTCAACGAGGAACTCGTGGAGATCCTCGGTGGCGAGACACGCCGGATCCGCCTGGCCAAGACTGGCCCCACCATCATCATGCTCGCCGGTCTCCAGGGTGCAGGTAAGACCACCCTTGCCGGCAAGCTGTCCAAGTGGCTGAAGGCCCAGGGCCACAGCCCCATGCTGGTTGCTTGCGATCTTCAGCGCCCCAACGCCGTGACACAGCTCCAAGTGGTGGGCCAGCGCGCCGGCGTCCCGGTGTTCGCTCCGCACCCTGGTGCCACCTCCGAGCTCGAGCACCCTGCCGGCGACCCCGTAGCCGTCGCGAAGGCAGGCGTCGAGGAAGCGCGCCAGAAGCTCCACGACGTCGTCATCGTCGATACCGCCGGCCGTCTTGGCGTCGACGCCGAGATGATGGACCAGGCCCGCCGGATCCGTCAGGCCATCATCCCCAACGAAGTCCTCTTCGTGATCGATTCCATGATCGGCCAGGACGCCGTCAACACGGCGATGGCGTTTGATGAAGGCGTCAACTTCACGGGCATCGTGCTGTCCAAGCTCGACGGCGACGCCCGCGGTGGTGCCGCGCTGTCGGTAGCGTCCGTGACCGGCAAGCCGGTGATGTTCGCCTCCACCGGTGAAGGCCTGGACGACTTCGAGCTTTTCCACCCGGACCGCATGGCTTCCCGCATCCTTGACATGGGTGACGTCCTTACCCTGATCGAACAGGCTGAGAAGGCCTGGGATAAGGACGAAGCCGCCCGGATGGCGAAGAAGTTCGCCGACCAGGAAGACTTCACCCTGGACGACTTCCTCGCCCAGATGCAGCAGATCCGCAACATGGGCTCCATGAAGAAGATGCTCATGATGATGCCGGGTGCGCAAAACATCCGTCAGCAGCTGGAGAACTTCGATGAAAAGGAGATCGACCGCGTCGAAGCAATCGTCCGGTCCATGACGCCGCACGAACGCGTCGCTCCCAAGATCATCAACGGCTCACGCCGCGCCCGTATCGCCAAGGGTTCAGGCGTCCACGTGTCCGAGGTCAATGGCCTGCTGGAGCGCTTCGCCCAGGCCCAGAAGATGATGAAGAAACTTGCGCAGGGCGGCGGCATGCCGGGGATGCCCGGGATGCCTGGCCTTGGTGGCCCCGGCGGAGGCCGCAAGGGCGGCAAGAATGCGCCCAAGAAGAAGGCGCGTTCAGGCAACCCTGCCAAAGCAGCACAGGAACTGCGCGATGCCGAAGCCAAGCGGGCGAACGCAGCCTCGGCAGCACCGTCGGGTGCCGCTTTCGGCCAAGGCGCGGCAGAGTTCGATCCCTCATCGCTCAACCTTCCCAAGGGCTTCGATAAGTTCCTCGGCAAATAGGCCGCGGCTGACATACCCACCGCGTCGCAGTTGGGATGTCAGGGCCGTGGAATAGGCTGAACCAATGCATAAGCAGCGCGTAGTCTTCGTTCACGGCCTGGGCAGCTTTGGTGCTGCGGCATGGCCGAAACAGCACGGCATGGCCCTCGCTTATGACGCGCTGTTCCTGCGCCGGCATGGCTTTGACGTTGCAGCAGAACCCGTGGGATCGAGCGTTGCCGCGGACGTTGCCGTTGTCATCAATGCCCTGGCGGATACGGGTGGCGGCCACGTCGTAGCGCACGAGCAAGGTGCCATCTCCGCCATGCTGGCTGCCATAGAACGTCCGGACCTGGTGCACTCGCTGAGCTTGGTTGAGCCTGCTTGTTTGTCCCTGACAGCCGAGCTTCCGGCCACAGCCTCCCATCGGGCCCTTATGGAACCCCTGTTCGATGTACGGAGCCAGCTCAACGACGCCGACTACCAACGTGAGTACTACCGCCGGGCGTTTTCTGCCGAAACGGGGGGACTGGATACTCCCGAAGCGCGCCGTTCAGCCCGCAGGCTCAGGCTCCAGGCCCCGCCGTGGGAGGCTCCGCTGCACATCGTGCCCGGTGTCCCCACGTTGGTCCTCACGGGTGGCTGGGAACCCCTGTATGAGGAAATTGCCGGTTACCTCCAGGAAACCGGAGCCCTCCGCCGTGTTGCTGCGGGAGGGCACCGGCCCCAGGATTCAGTGGACGGGGATCACATCATCCGATCGTTTGTTGGTGACGTCGGACGGGCCATGTCAGTTCAGGCTTCCTGAGCCGGCCTCAAATGTGTCCGGGCTGCCGGGTACCTGCAGTTCCGGCAAATAGACCTTTCCGCCAGATGCCAGGAATTCCTGGCTCTTTCCGCGCATGCCGCTGTACATTTCCGCAATGGCTGTCTGCGCCTCTTCTGATCCGTATTCGTCACGGATGTCCTGGCTGATGCGCATCGAACAGAACTTGGGGCCGCACATGGAACAGAAATGGGCGGTCTTGGCCGGTTCCGCCGGCAGCGTTTCGTCGTGGAAGGCTTCTGCTGTGACGGGGTCCAGGGAGAGGGCAAACTGGTCACGCCAACGGAACTCGAATCTGGCCTTGGACAAGGCATCGTCCCGCTCGTGGGCCCCGGGATGGCCCTTGGCGAGGTCGGCGGCGTGGGCTGCGATCTTGTACGTGATGACACCGGTCTTGACGTCGTCCTTATTGGGAAGGCCCAAATGTTCCTTGGGGGTCACGTAACACAGCATGGCGGTGCCGTACCTGGCAATCTCGGTGGCGCCGATGGCTGAGGTGATGTGGTCATAACCAGGAGCGACATCCGTGACCAAGGGCCCAAGGGTGTAGAAAGGGGCTCCCTTGCACAGTTCCTGCTGGCGTTCCACATTTTCCCGGACCAGGTGGAACGGCACGTGGCCAGGTCCTTCCACCATCACCTGCACATCGAACTCCCACGCCCGCTGTGTCAGCTCGGCGAGGGTATCCAATTCGGCGAACTGGGCTGCGTCATTGGCATCGGCGGTTGCACCCGGGCGCAGGCCGTCGCCCAGGGAGAAGGCGACGTCGTACTGGGCGAAGATTTCGCAGAGCTCGTCAAAGTGCGTGTAGAGGAAGTTCTCCTGGTGGTGCGCCAGGCACCAACCCGCCATGATCGACCCGCCACGGGAGACAATTCCCGTGACCCGGTTGGCGGTCAACGGCACATAGCGCAGGAGCACGCCGGCGTGGATGGTCATGTAGTCCACGCCCTGCTCACATTGCTCGATCACAGTGTCCCGGAAAATCTCCCACGTCAGCTTGTTCGCCTCGCCGTTGACTTTCTCCAGCGCCTGGTAGATGGGGACCGTCCCGATCGGGACCGGGGAGTTGCGGATGATCCACTCCCGGGTGGTGTGGATGTCGTCCCCAGTGGAGAGATCCATGACGGTATCGGCACCCCATTGAGTGGCCCACTGCAGCTTGTCCACCTCTTCCGCGATGGAGCTCGTCACTGCTGAGTTGCCGATGTTGGCGTTAATTTTCACCAGGAAGGCTTTGCCGATGATCATCGGTTCTGACTCGGGGTGGTTGATGTTGTTCGGAATGATCGCCCGTCCTGCGGCAACTTCGCTGCGGACCAGCTCAACGTCACAGTTTTCCCGCAACGCGACGAACTGCATCTCGGGAGTCACCGTGCCCTGCTTGGCATAGTGCATCTGCGTGACGGTTTTACCTTCGACGGCGCGGCGGGGCACCGGTTGGGTGCCCTTCCACTCTGCTGATGCTTCCCCGCGCCGCACCGCTGACTTGCCGTCGTCCAGCAGGTTTCGCTCCCGTCCGCGGTAAGCCACGGTGTCACCGCGGGCTTCGATCCATGGAGCGCGGAAAGGCTCAAGTCCCACAACGGGATCACTGCCGGGGCCCGCAGTGCGGTACACCTGGAACGCCGGGTTGGCTGTGCCGTTGGGAGACGGTTCCAAGGCGATCTCGGTGACGGGCACCCGGATCCCGTGGTCCGGGTCCTCCAGGTAGGCCAATGAATGGGATGTCAGCGACTGGGTCACAGATTCCGGCGTCCTTGCGCTGGAGCCGGACCGGTTTTGGGCAGGGCTGTGCTGTGTTTTTGTGGTGCTCAAAGGATTACTCACTTCCTTCGCCGGCATTACCCGGACAGGTTCAACGGTCGCAGACTGCATCAGTCCGATCTCAGCCCCTGCAGGGGCCCCCGTGTGGTCGTAGACGAAGCTACCACAGCTCACAACGGGCACCCAGTCACATGAACGAACCAGCGTCCAGGACGCCGCTGCGGACTAGGCTTTTGATATGGCCACCATCATCGAATTCAGCGGATCTGTGCTTGTCTCGGCGGACGAAGAGCGCCAAGGGATGTGGTCTGTTGACGGAGTCCTGACGTTCGAACGCCCCACGGCCACACCGGACCTGGTGTTGGATGGCTGGGTCCTCCCGGGTTTCGTTGATGCCCACTGCCACATCGGTTTGGGTGTGGGTGGCGCCGTTGACGAGCGGACTACCCTTGCGCAGGCCCACGCTGACCTCGACGCCGGGACTCTGCTGATACGGGATGCCGGATCACCAAGTGACACCCGTTGGGTCCAGCAACGTGCGGACGTTCCCCGGTTGATCCGGGCAGGTAGGCACATTGCCCGGAGCCGGCGGTACCTCCGCGGTTTGGGGCATGAAGTCGAACCCGGCCAACTCGTGGAGACCGTCCGGAAGGAAGCGCGGGATGGAGACGGGTGGGTCAAGTTGGTGGGGGACTGGATCGACCGTGGCGTGGGTGACCTCGCTGCCTCTTTCCCCGCCAAAATCGTCAAGGATGCCATCGCTGCCGCCCACGATGAAGGTGCCCGGGTGACGGCCCACTGCTTTGCCGAGGACACAGTGGACGACATGCTAGATGCAGGCATCGACTGCATCGAACATGCCACGGGCCTGCTGCCGCGACACATTCCGCGCTTGGTGGAGCAGTCCGTGCCGATCGTTCCCACCTTGGTCAACATCGCGACTTTCCCGGACATTGCTGCCCAGGCTGCCCCAAAGTTTCCTGACTATGCGGACCACATGGTGCGGCTTTGGGAGCGGCGGCGCGAGCGGGTGTTGGAGGCCTTTGAGTCAGGCGTGGCCATCTATGCGGGCACGGACGCCGGCAGCGTGATCAAGCACGGCAGGATCGCAGACGAAATGAAGGAACTGCACGACGCCGGCCTGCCGCCGGCCGCGGTCCTGGACTCCGCGGCGTGGCGTGCCCGGGAGTGGCTGGGGGCCGAGGGCATCAGCGAAGGGGCGGGTGCCGACGTCGTGTTGTGCTCCGAGGATCCCAGGATCGAGCTGGAAACTGTTTCCAGCCTCAAACACATCGTGCTGCGCGGTTCACTGGTCCGTTAGGAATAAATTGAAGCTTCAAGTAATTTAGAGAAGTAGAAAGGTGCTGATGAGCGGCACCTCGAACCCGGGAGCGTCACATGACCACACCACTCAGCCAGGATCTCCTGCCTGCCGAACTGACCATGGGCACAGTCATGCTCAAGGTCGGCGACATGGCTGTCATGAGCGACTACTATCAGCGTGCCCTTGGCCTTGACGTGGTGGCCGAGCAGGATGGCGGGCTCTACCTGGGACGGCTCGGAAAGCCCGTGGTGCATCTTGCCCCGGCGTCCGGTCTCCAGATTCCAGGCCGTGGGGAGGCTGGCCTGTTTCACACGGCCATTCTGTTCCACGACCAGCCTTCATTGGCCGCCACCATTGCTACCGCCGCCGAGTACGAGCCCCGAGCTTTCGCGGGCAGTGCCGACCATCTGGTCAGCGAAGCGTTCTACTTCACCGATCCTGAAGGCAATGGCATTGAGCTCTACTACGACAAGCCGCGTGAACTCTGGCAGTGGGATGGCAGGAATGTGGTGATGGACAATGTTGCCTTGCCTCCGCAGCGATTCCTCGAGCAGCACCTGAGTGAAGCCGCGGTGACAGGGCAGCGCGAGGCAGCGGCCGGAATTGGACACGTCCACCTGCAAGTCGGTGACGTCGGAACTGCCCAACACTTCTACGTGGAAACCCTGGGCTTTGAGCGGACCGCGGGCTGGCATGGCCAGGCGTTGTTCGTTTCCGCCGGCGGCTACCACCACCACATGGCCATGAACGTGTGGAACAGCCGTGGCGCCGGGCCCCGCAAGGACACGCTGGGCCTGGGGGAAGTGCTCATTGAGGTCCCCGACGCCGACGACGTAGCGGCGCTTGCGGATCGCTTGAAGATCGCAGGAGTGCAGAACCACCACACCGGCGCCGAACTCCAGTTCGAGGATCCGTGGCGGAACAAACTGCGGGTTGCCGTCCGCTAAGCAGCGCCACTCCTGCTGCGCCGGCACACTCCCGCTGCGCCGCCCACTCCTGCATTAGGCTGGGCAGTGACGGCACGGATCCAACCGGGTTTTGTGCCGCCGCCCCGTCAGCACGAAGGAATGAGAGTACTTTCCATGGGCTTTGCCGAAATTTTTGTAGCCACCCACGATGAAGCACTCAAGAGGGCCACGGCCCTGGATAAGGGCGCGGATGTCACCGGCCCCGCCGTCAGGATTGACGGCATTACCGATTTCGAAGTGGAGCAGCTGGGTGACCTTGCCGGCCAGGCGGTCCACGCAGCCGGTGCTGACTACGAACTTGCCCTGGTTGATGTCACCAGCGATGCGCTTCTGGGTGTCCCCGAAGCCATGGTGCGGGCCTTGGCCGAGCTGTTGACGTACGAGAGCGAAGGCGAGGCAAACGTCCTCGATGACGTTGCCGCAGCCTGGGCTGCGCAGGACGATATGCCCTTCGACGCTGCCCAATCCCGCCAGTACGTCCAGCAGTTGGCTGCCTTGGCAACCGATGTTGAAAAGGTGGAGCGCGCCGGGCTCTACGTCTGGTCCGAATAGCACTTCCGCCCGGGCATGGGCGCACCTTGAACCCCCGTGGGTGAGCAACAACACACGGGCCCAGGTGGCGTAAGTCGTATTTGCTCCGGGCATCTGGCACAATAGACAGGTACTCGATCGGTGCGGCCCCTCTCTCCGTGCTCGTATCTTGTCCTTCGAACCGTCCAGTATGGCCCGCCCCACGGGTGCAGAACGTCGGGTTCACCTCGTTTCAGAAACAGGAGTGACCACAAAAGTGGCCGTAAAGATTCGCCTTAAGCGCTTCGGTAAGATGCGCGCACCGTACTACCGCATTGTCGTCATGGATGCCCGCGCCAAGCGCGATGGCCGTGCCATTGAAGAAATCGGCAAGTACCACCCCACCGAAGAGCCGTCGTACATCGAGGTCGCTTCCGAGCGCGCCCAGTACTGGCTTTCCGTTGGCGCCCAGCCGACCGAGCAGGTTGCTGCGATCCTCAAGATCACCGGTGACTGGCAGAAGTTCAAGGGCCTCCCGGGCCAGGAAGGCACCTTGAAGACCAAAGCTCCGAAGGAAGCCTTCGTAGCACCGGAGAAGGGTTCCGTCATCATTCCGGAAGCCATCACCAAGAAGGCCAAGAAGGACGAAGCAGAAGCTCCGGCCGAGGCTGAAGCAGAGACCACCGAGGCTGAGTAAGTTGCTGGCAGAAGCGCTCGAACACTTGGTCCGTGGGATCGTTGACAGCCCTGAGGATGTCAAGGTCAGTGCCAAGAACAACCGCCGCGGGGAATCCCTTGAGGTGCGCGTTCACCAGGAGGACCTCGGACGGGTGATCGGCCGTCAAGGACGCACCGCACGCGCTTTGCGCACAGTGGTTGCAGCCTTGGCAGGTGGCGAGCAGGTCAGGGTCGACGTCGTCGACACCGACCGCCGCCGGTAACGCGCTCAGCACTGCTTGTCTTAGGTCCGGCCCCTTCACCGAATATGGTGGAGGGGCCGGATTGCTTTATCCACCCTTTCATCACCGTGGCTGCCCGGCGGCGCGGTACATAAGAATTCAGAGGAACCCATGCAGCTCCAGGTGGCCCGGATCGGCAAACCCCATGGCATCCGCGGCGAGGTGACCGTCCAGGTGCTCACCGACGCCCCTTCCGAGCGATTCGTCGCAGGAACCGAGTTCATTGTGGAACCGGCATCGGCTGGCCCGTTGACCATCCGCAGTGCCCGGTGGAACAAGGACATCCTGCTGCTGGGCTTCGAGGAGATCGCCGACCGCAACGAAGCGGAAGTCATCCGTGGTGCGAAGCTCTTCATCGAGACCGAAGAACTTGACGACGAAGACGACGACGAAGGCTGGTACGAGCACGAGTTGGTCGGCCTCGAGGCGCGTGTTGGTTCGCAGGTGGTTGGCAAGGTGGCCGCCCTCAACACCATGCCCGTCCAGGACCTGCTGATGGTCAAGACGGACGATGGCAAGGAAATCCTGGTTCCCTTCGTCGAGGAGATCGTTCCCGAAGTCAATGTTGAGGACGGGTACATCCTGATCACCCCGCCGGCCGGGCTCTTTGAAGTCAACGACGACTCATCCGGGGAGCCCGAGGACGGCGCGGGGGATGAAGCCTGAATGAGGATTGACGTTGTCAGCATCTTCCCGGAGTACCTTGCACCGCTGGAGCTCTCCCTCATAGGAAAAGCCCGCCAGGATGGCCTGCTGGAACTCAACGTCCACGATTTGCGCGCGTTCACCACGGACAAGCACAGAACTGTGGACGATACACCCTATGGTGGTGGCGCCGGGATGGTGATGAAGCCGGAACCGTGGGCACAGGCCCTTGAATCAGTGGCCGGTGCTCCTGAAGGGTCCAAGCCGGTACTGATTGTTCCGTCGCCGGCAGGGGAGCGGTTCAACCAGGCCCTCGCCTATGAGCTCGCCGAGGAGCAGCAGCTTGTCTTCGCCTGTGGGCGGTATGAAGGCATCGACGAACGGGTCATCGACTGGGCGCGGGACCACTTCACTGTCCGGCCCGTCAGCCTCGGTGATTACGTGCTCAATGGCGGCGAAGTCGCGGTGCTGGCCATGGTCGAAGCCATTGGCCGGCTCCTTCCCGGCGTGGTGGGAAACCCTGAGTCACTGGTGGAAGAGTCCCATTCGGACGGCCTCCTGGAGTACCCCGTCTACACCAAGCCGTCCGCGTGGCGCGACCATGACGTCCCTGCTGTCCTGCTGAGCGGCAACCATGGAAAAATCGCCCAATGGCGGCGCCACGAGCAATTCCGGCGGACCGCAGAGCGGCGTCCGGACCTTTTGGAAACGTTCGACGCCGGTACCTTGAGCCGCGCTGACCGCAACGCCCTGTCTGACCTCGGGTACGAGGTTGTCGACGGTCGCTTGCGTCCCCGCCCTGGCGGCGACGCCGCAATCTGAGGTCCGCTGCCGCCGTCGAAAGTTCAATAGTCGTGACAGTTGGCCCGATGGCAGCGCATATGGCAGAATTAACCCTTGTGTCTACTGGGCTGACACCTGCCACAGGGGGAGTTCAGCCAACAGTCGGACAACCCGGCCGCGCCAATCAGTGGCGGAGCCGGACACTAAGAAACTTCGGCGGAGATTTCCGGCGGCCCTTCGTGCCCCGGGCTTGTCTGCCGTAACCCAAAGTGAATGACCTGTGGCGTTCACCAGGAGTGGATTAATGCATATCCTCGATAGCGTAGATGCAGCCTCGCTGCGTAACGATGTTCCTGAGTTCCGCGCGGGTGACACCCTCAAGGTTCACGTCAACATCATTGAAGGCAAGAACTCCCGTGTCCAGGTCTTCCAGGGCTTCGTCCTGGGCCGCCAGGGTGACGGCGTTCGCGAAACCTTCACCGTGCGCAAGGTTTCCTTCGGTGTCGGCGTAGAGCGTACCTTCCCGGTACACTCCCCGATCATCGAGAAGATCGAGGTCGTCACCAAGGGTGACGTCCGCCGCGCCAAGCTTTACTACATGCGCGCACTGCGCGGTAAGGCTGCGAAGATCAAGGAAAAGCGCGACTTCGCCAAGTAAGTCCTGCGACTTATGTAACGGGTCCAGGATTCGTGCCCGGTTGTTCCCGAGCAATCCGCAACGCAACAGGGATACGAGTCATGGACACATCAGAACGCCAGCCCCGGAAACAGGGCTGGCGTTTTGTTTTCCTTGCACTGGTCCTCGCCGTGGCCATCAGCGGACTGGTCCGGTCCTTGTGGCTGGACGTTTACTACATCCCATCCGAATCCATGGAACCGCTCCTCGGGGCAGGGGACAGGATCCTGGTGTCACGGACGGCCTTTACTTCCGAGCCGATCCGCCGCGGTGACATCGTGGTCTTCGACGGCCGTGGCTCGTTCGCGCCGCTGAGCAGCGGACAAGGCCCTTTTGTTGACGCCGTCTCGGCTGCAAGCCAGTGGTTTGGACTGACCGGCAGCGACACCACCTATGTCAAGCGGGTCATCGGCGTCGCAGGGGACCGCGTCCAGTGCTGCGATCCCACTGGCCACCTCACAGTCAACGGCCAGCCGGTTGAGGAACCCTATGTGTATCCAGGGGATGCACCCAGCAAGCAGAAATTCGACGTCATGGTACCCGAGGGCCGCCTGTGGCTGATGGGTGACCACCGCTCCCGCTCCGCAGACTCCCGGGGACTGCTGGGTGCGCCGGGCGGCGGTATGGTTCCTGTGGAACGGGTGATAGGACGGCCGGTCCAGATCATCTGGCCACTTGATAGATTTGCAGAGATGCCTCGCTCTACGCAGGCCGAAACATCGAAGAACGGACAGTAGATGCCGGACAAGGCTCCAGAGAATCCCGAGCGGTACGACGACGACGCCCGGGTCTCGGACGGAACGGCACCTGCCGCCGGGGTGGATGAACCGCGCCAACCCGACGACGCGTCAAGTGGGTCCGGCAACGCAGCTGCTGCCCCCGGCAACGGCAAGACAGCCGCCCGTGAATCGACGGGCGGCGCCCACGCAGTGGAGAAGCCCCGCAAGAACCCTGTCCTGGTCTGGGTCAAAGAGATTGTGACCGTGGTGGCCATCGCGCTGGTGCTGTCCTTCCTGCTGAAGACTTTCCTTTTCCGGGCGTTCTACATTCCGTCGGAGTCCATGGAAAGCACCCTCGACGTCAACGACCGCATCTTCATCAACCTCCTGGTCCCTGAACCTTTCGCCCTGCAACGTGGAGATGTTGTGGTGTTCAAGGACTCCCAGAACTGGCTGACGCCGGTAGCCAAAGAGCCTGCCGGCCCCATGGACTGGGTGGGGGACGCGCTGGAGTTTGTGGGGTTGGCTGCCGACGACAATGAGCAGCACCTCGTCAAGCGTGTCATTGGGCTTCCCGGGGACCGGGTTTCCTGCTGCGATGCCCAAGGGCGTGTCAGTATTAATGGTGTGCCGTTGGATGAGACGTACATCAACCCGGCCGAGATACCGCAGCCGAATGCCTTCGACATTGTGGTTCCGGAGGGCAAGGTGTGGGTGATGGGCGATAACCGCAATCATTCGGCGGACTCACGGGCCCACCAGGAGAGCAACGGCGGCTTCATCAACATTGAAGACATTGAGGGCAGGGCCACTGTCATAGCCTGGCCCGTCAATCGCTGGACCTACCTCGACAACTTTCCGGACGTCTTCCGCGATGTCCCCGAAAGCACCCCGGCAAAATAATGGCAACAACGGCTGCCGGCCCCAAGGGCAAGACGCAGGTCAAAGTCCCGGCCAAGACCAAGAAGAGCGCCAAGCCCGCCACCAAGGCCAAGAGCCCTGTGGGTTTCCCCACCCTTGACGTGGAGCGGTCCTTCCTGGCGCCCGGCGTGCGGTTGCTGGCCGGTGTGGATGAGGTGGGTCGTGGCGCCCTGGCTGGACCCGTCAGTGTTGGGATTGCCGTGGTCAACCTAGAGGAACATGGCTTGTTGGCCGATGTGCGGGACAGCAAACTTCTCAAGCCTGAGGACCGTGACAGGCTGGAACCCTTGGTCCGCGAATGGGCTGTTGCTTCCGCCGTAGGACACGCCTCGTCCAGGGAAATTGATGACATTGGCATTATTGCAGCCTTGCGCCTGGCAGGGACGCGTGCGTGGCTGGAGATCCTGGCCGGCGGAACCACGCCAGACGTCGTCCTCCTGGATGGCAGCCACAACTGGCTCTCCCCGGATGTTCAGGCGTCCCTCTTTGACGAGCCCGCGCCGGGACCTTGGTGCGAGGCTCCCGTACATACCCGGGTCAAAGCAGACATGAGCTGCCTCAGCGTTGCAGCCGCCAGTGTCCTGGCCAAAGTGGCACGTGACCGCATCATGGTGGATCTCCATTCGGAGGTCCCTGCCTACGGGTGGAACGAGAACAAGGGATATGCCACCTCCGCCCACAGGGACGTGATCCGGCTCCAAGGGCCCAGCGCCTACCACCGGACCAGTTGGAACCTTACGGGGCCTGACGCCGGCTGACGGCACACCGCACAGTGCTGCTGCCCTGCTGTGGCCTGGGGTCATGCTCCGGTTGGCGCATGCCGCGCGGCAGATAGTGCAAGATGGAACTATGAGTGCCGAGGACCTTGAGAACTATGAAACCGACATGGAGCTGCAGCTCTACCGCGAGTACAGGGATGTTGTCGGTCTGTTCAGCTACGTCGTGGAAACTGAACGACGGTTCTACCTGGCCAATCATGTTGATCTGCAGGCACGCAGCGCGGACGGTGAAGTCTACTTCGACCTGACCCTCCAGGATGCCTGGGTATGGGATGTTTACCGTTCAGCCCGTTTCGTGAAGAACGTCCGCGTGATCACGTTCAAGGACGTCAATGTCGAAGAGCTGCCCCGCAGTGAAGACCTGTCCTTGCCCAAGGATGGCGGGCTCGGGGACTTGGGCGATCTTGGAAACTAGCATCTGACTCTTCCTCCACAGCAGTAATCCGGGAAGGTTTACCCACATAGCCCCGTGAGCCCCTGCCGCCCACCGCCGCCAGCCGGAAAGCTGGTAAGCGGAGGTGATGGTCATGAGAGCAAAAGACCTGCTGGGCAGGAGCGGCGAGGCCTTGGCGGCCGGTTTTCTGGAAAGCCAGGGGATGCGGATCGTCGATCGTAATTGGCGATGCGCAGACGGTGAAATCGACATCGTCGCGATCGACGGAGACACCCTTGTGGTGGCTGAAGTCAAAACCCGACGAAGCCTTGACTATGGGCATCCTTTTGAAGCTGTGGGGACTGCCAAGTTGGCCCGCCTCCACCGATTGGCTTCATCGTGGTGCCGGGAACACGAGCTGAAGGCACTCCGGAGGCGCGTGGACGTCGTGTCGGTCATCGACGACGGCGTGGGCGAGCCGGAGCTTGACCACCTGCGGGGTGTGGGCTGAATGGGAGTGGGGCGCAGCTACTGCGTTGCCTTGGTGGGCCTCAACGGCTACATCGTGGAGGTTGAAGCCGATATAGGCCAGACACTTCCGAACTTTGTCATTCTGGGCCTGCCGGACGCTGCTCTGAACGAAGCCAAGGAGCGAATCCGCTCGGCTGCCCAAAACTCCGGGATACCCCTGAGCCGGCGAAAAATTACGGCCAACCTGATACCGGCGTCGCTCCCAAAACGGGGCTCCGGCTTCGACCTGGCGATTACCATGGCGGTTCTGTGTGCCGCCAACGACGTCCGTTCCATCGACGGGACGGTATTCATCGCGGAACTTGGTTTGGACGGCCGGTTGCGGCCGGTCCGGGGCATCCTGCCGGCGGTGATGGCGGCCGTTCAGGCTGGCTATCCCGACGTCGTGGTAGCTGACTCAAACGCCGTGGAGGCTTCCTTGGTACCGGGGGCGAACGTCCGCGGGTACAAGACGCTCGCCAGGCTCGCGTTCGACTTCGGGGCCGACCCCAAGGAGTTGGCCCTCGACTACGACCCCGGGGACGGCTGCGTCCCTGACGACGACGGCGGCGGCGACCATGCCTTGGTGCCGGACCTCTGCGATGTGTCGGGCCAAGGCGAGGCGCGCAGGGCGCTTGAAGTCGCCGCCGCCGGCGGCCACCACATGCTGCTGACAGGGCCGCCGGGTGCTGGAAAAACGATGCTGGCGGAGCGTCTGCCCGGACTGCTCCCGGATTTGGCAGATAACGCTGCGATGGAGGTGACGGCCATCCATTCGTTGGCCGCCGTACAATCCTCGGCAGTGCGGCTGATCCGTAGGCCGCCTTTCGAGAATCCTCATCACAGTGCCACAGCTGCGGCCATCATTGGCGGTGGATCCGGACTTCCGCGCCCGGGTGCTGCATCTCGGGCGCATCGCGGCGTGCTGTTCCTGGACGAAGCCCCGGAATATGAACGCCGTGTGCTCGATGCGCTCCGGCAACCGCTGGAGAGTGGGGAGCTCGTCATTCACCGCTCCGCAGGAACGGCGGCGTACCCAGCCCGTTTCCAACTCGTCCTTGCTGCAAACCCTTGCCCGTGCGGGAAGGCGTCAGGCAAGGGCATGGACTGCACCTGTACTGCCATGATGCGGCGGCGGTACTTCGGGAGGATGTCGGGTCCGCTGCTGGACAGGGTAGACATCCAGCTCCAGGTTGAACGGGTCTCCCTGGCGGATTTCGGTCAAGCAGGACGGGAAGAGGACACAGGCACTGTAGCGACCCGGGTATTGGCGGCGAGGGAAGCCCAGTTGGATCGGTTGCGGCAATTGGGGCTTGAAACGAACTCCCAAGTTCCAGGACGCACCTTGCGAGGCGAACTGCGGCTGGCGTCGGGGACCACCCGGATCCTGGACACCGCATTGGAACGCGGCACATTGACTGCCCGCGGTTACGATCGCGTCCTTCGGTTGGCATGGACGCTCGCCGACCTGGGACACAGCGGGACACCGGACGTTGACCACATCGGCCAAGCGCTCAGTCTGCGACAAGCGGCGGGTGCGCCATGACAGACCGTGAATCGAAGGGAACCAATCCAGTGGCAACAGCGGGGATGCAGGACAAAGAACGGATTGCGCGGGCAGCACTTGCCCGGCTTATGGAGCCGCAGGACTCCGTTGGGCTCGCCTTGGTACGGGCTCTCGGGGCGGTTGATGCCCTGGGTGTGGCGACCGGGGAACTGGCGGTAGGTCCCACTGTGGAGCAGGAGATTACCGCCCTGCTGGTTGAGGCAGGGGGACCGTCCACGTGGGTAGGGCTCCCGGCCAGTCTCCGGAGATGGGCGCCGCGCGTCAGTGACCTTGCACCGGAGCGTGACCTTGAAACCATGCGTCGGCTGGGTGGGCGCTTCATCATTCCCGGGGATGAGTTATGGCCGGAGCAACTGGAGGACCTTGGACTCCAGGAACCGCTCTGTCTCTGGTGGCGGGGCCAGGAACAGCCGCTGCCGCCCTTGGTGCGAACCATTGCCTTGGTCGGATCCAGGGACAGTACGAGCTACGGCGCGTCCGTTACGGGAGACTTCGCGTTTGGCTTGGCGCAGCGTGGCTACACGGTGGTCTCCGGAGGCGCCTATGGCATTGATGCCCATGCTCACCGTGGGGCGCTCAGCGGCGGGGGAGCCGGGCTGCCCACCATTGCCGTGATGGCCGGCGGTGTGGACCGCTTCTACCCCTCCGGCAACGAGGACCTGCTCCGGGCTGTTGCCACCCAAGGTGCTGTCATCTCGGAGGTGCCGCCTGGGTCCGCACCTACCCGCTACCGGTTCCTGCAGCGGAACAGGCTCATTGCAGCCCTGGCGTCCGTCACCGTCGTGGTAGAGGCTCGTTGGCGTTCAGGTGCCCTCAATACTGCTCATCATGCTGAATCGATCGGCAGGGTTGTCGCCACCGTGCCGGGATCCATTCACAGCGCCAACTCGGCAGGTTGCCACCGCCTGCTGCGGGATGGAGGAGCTGTGTGCGTCACTGACGTGGGTGAGATCGCCGAACTGGCCGGAGCAATCGGCGAATCCACCAGTGAGGAAAAAAGCGCCGACGTGTCAGTACACGATGGTTTGTCGCTGGAAGATCTCATTCTTTTGGATGCCCTGCCCCTCCGTTCCACCAGTTCAGTGGAAAAGCTGACTGTGGTGGCAGGCCTGAGCCCGGATGCTGTGCGGGCAGGCCTTGGACGACTGGGACTCATGGGATTGGCCAGCTCGGAACGAGGCGCCTGGAAACGGGCCAAAAACACCTGACCAGGATTGGAAACATGTTGATCCGTCCTGTCGGTGTCGGATGCTGGCACAGTGGGACGTGTGAACGGACAATCACTGCCATCATCGATGCTCAGCGCCCTTGCTGGTTTTCGCCGCTACCTGGAGGGTGAACGGGCGAGGTCGGCGCACACTGTGCGTGCTTATCTTGCAGATGTGGAGAGCCTCCTCGGTTTTGCCGTGCAGGAAGGTATCGAAGAGCTCGGCCATCTCGAGCTGGGTTCCCTGCGCCGCTGGCTGGGTGCGCAAAGTGAAGCGGGCATGGCCCGGGCCACCCTGGCCCGCCGGGCTGCCACGGCCAGGTCTTTCACCGCCTGGGCCCTGAGGGAAGAGCTTATTGCCACTGACCCGGCGATCCGCCTGCAGGCTCCCAAACGGGACAAATCCCTGCCAGGAGTCCTTCAGCAGCAGCAGGTTACCCGGATGGTGGATGACCTGAATACGGCAGCCGCAGAAGGGGGCCCCATGGCTGTTCGCAACCGGGCCATGGTGGAACTCCTGTACGCCACCGGAGTTCGCGTCGGAGAACTTGCCGGCCTGGATATTGATGACCTCGACCCGGACCGTCGGACTCTCCGGGTTGTGGGCAAGGGAAACAAGGAGCGAACTGTTCCGTATGGAGTCCCGGCAGCTGTGGCAGTCGATGACTGGCTTCGTAGGGGACGTCCTGCAGTGGTCACCGCCAGCAGCGGGCCGGCCCTCTTTTTGGGCTTACGGGGCAACCGGGTTGATCCACGCCAGATCCGGGCCGTGGTCAGCGAGCTGCTGCAAGCCTTGGGCGATACGTCGGCCACGGGACCGCATGCGCTCAGGCACAGCGCGGCAACCCACCTTTTGGACGGCGGAGCGGACTTGCGCGCCGTCCAGGAAATTCTGGGACACAGCAGCCTGGCGACCACGCAGATTTATACCCATGTGTCCGTGGACCGGCTAAGGAAAAGCTACCAGCAGGCGCACCCCAGGGCCTGAGCAGGCCCGCCCATGAGCCGCACTGGCGGAAAGCGGCGCCGTACGGCAAAATAAGAGCACCACGGGGAAACCTTCAATTCACAGTTGAGGGTTATCTTTGTGCCAAGATCGTCAGTAGCACTTCACATAACTGAATAGCCTGTCAGGGCCCACGTAATTCATGGCATCCGGCAGCAACAGCAAACATCCAAGCAGAGGTCGTTGGGGAAGACGTACCTACAGCTATGGAGGATGGAATGTCTGTTGCAACAACCCGCGGTGTCCTGTTTGTGCACTCGGCCCCTACGGCACTTTGCCCGCACGTCGAGTGGGCCATCGGATCGGTCGTGGACAAGCGGACCGATCTTGAGTGGACCCCTCAACCTGCTGCGCCCGGAATGTTCCGGGCCGAGTTGTCGTGGACGGGAACGCCCGGCACGGGTGCGCAGTTGGCATCAGCCCTTCGGGGTTGGGCGCATCTGCGTTACGAGGTCACCGAAGAACCGAGCCAGGGAGTGGACGGAGCCCGATGGTCCCATACCCCGGAGCTCGGAATTTTCCATGCCGTCACGGATGTCCATGGCAACATCATGGTCACCGAGGACCGCATCCGTTACGCCTACGAATCAGGTGCAGGCGACCCCTCGGCTGTCTACCATGAGTTGTCCCTGGCGCTGGGTGAGGCGTGGGACGAGGAACTCGAACCCTTCCGGCATGCAGCAGAGGGCGCACCGGTTCGCTGGCTGCACCAAGTCGGTTAGCAGGGCAGCACCAGGTAGGCTCAGCGCACAGAGTCCGCCGACCTCATCCAACTAATCCGACGAGAAGCGTCTTCCATAGCAATGAGAAGGGCCCCACCTGATGGTGGGGCCCTTCTCACGTTTCAACCAAACGTCGATAAAGGAGCGTGCTCCGAGTCCGGTCAGACGTTCCTGACCGCTATGACGGCGTTGTGTCCTCCGAAGCCGAAGGAGTTGCTCAGCGCCACGATGTCACCGGATGGCAGGTCGCGGACGGAGGTCACAACGTCGAGGGGGATCTCGGGATCCTGGTTTTCGAGGTTGATGGTCACTGGGGCCTTGCGCTCGTAGACCGCCAGTACTGTCAAGACAGCCTCAACGGCCCCTGAAGCGCCCAGGAGGTGGCCCATCTGCGACTTGGTGGCAGAGACCGCCACGTTGTCTACGTGGGTCCCCAGAGCAGCGCGCAGCGCCGTGTACTCGGGCTTGTCGCCGACAGGAGTCGAGGTGGCATGTGCGTTGACGTGCACCACGTCTTCGGCCTGGATGCGGCCATCAAACATTGCCGCCTTCAGTGCCCGGGTCGCACCAAGGCCTTCGGGGTCCGGTGCGGTGATGTGGTAGGCATCCGCTGTGACGGACGTTCCGGCCAGTTCTGCATAGATACGGGCGCCGCGGGCAATGGCATGTTCCTCGGCTTCGAGGACCAGTGCGCCGGCACCTTCACCCATGACGAAACCGTCCCGGTCGGTGTCGTACGGGCGGGAGGCGCGCTCCGGCTCGTCGTTGCGGCGGGACAATGCCTGCATGGAGGAGAACGCGGCCAACGGCATCGGGTGGATGGCAGCTTCAGCGCCACCGCATACTACGACGTCTGCTTTGCCGGAGCGGATCAGGTCCAGGCCCAGGTGGAGTGCTTCGGTGCCGGACGCACATGCCGAAACCGGGGTGTGCGCTCCAGCGCGGGCGCCGAGGTCAAGGCTGACCGCTGCGGCCACACCGTTGGGCATGAGCATGGGAACGGTCATGGGCAGGACCCGGCGGGGACCCTTGTCCCTGAGCGTGTCCCAAGCGTCCAGCAGGGTCCAGACGCCGCCGATTCCGGTGGCGAAGGCTACCGCGAGACGGTCGTGGTCGATCTCTTCGATACCGGAGTCGGACCACGCTTCACGTGCGGCGATGACACCAAACTGCGTGGATGGGTCCATACGCTTGGCCTCGACGCGGCTCAGAACTTCAAGTGCCGGCGTCGAGCACCGGGCAGCAAAGTGAACGGGGAGGTCGTATTTGGCCACCCACTCGTCTTCGAGCGTGCGGGCGCCGGAGACCCCTTTCAGCGCGTTCTTCCACATTGTGGGTACGTCGCCGCCGATGGGAGTGGTGGCCCCCAGACCGGTTATGACTACTTTGCGTGCCATGCGATCACTCTCTGTCGGATCAGCCATCCCTCCTGCAGCGTTCACAAGGGGAGGCAAAAAAATCTTTGGGTGGTATTGCGGCTGTGCCGGGCGCAGGGACGTTAATCCCGGCCCGGCACAGCTGGTGTCAGGACTAGGCCTGTGCGTTGGCGATGAAGCTGACGGCGTCGCCGACGGTCTTGAGGTTCTTGACCTCTTCGTCCGGGATGCGAACGCCGAACTTCTCTTCAGCGTTGACAACGATGGTCATCATGGAGATGGAGTCGATGTCCAGGTCCTCGGTGAAGGACTTGTCCAGCTCTACGGCTTCGGTGGCGAGGCCCGTCTCTTCGTTGACGATTTCAGCCAGGCCGGCCAGGATTTCTTCGTTGCTAGCCATTGTTGGCTCCTTTTCTTGTTGTACCGGCTACTGCCGGAAAGGGGGCAAACCGCGGTTTACGGTTTGGGTTTGTAAGTCGTATTCAGTTGGCTGGTGGTAGCCGGGACGAGTCCCGGTCTACGGCAGGACCACTACCTGGGCGCCGAAGACCAGTCCGGCGCCGAACCCGATCTGCAGGGCCAGGCCGCCGCTCAGCTCAGGGTTCTCCTGAAGCAGGCGGTGCGTTGCCAGCGGGATCGACGCTGCGGAGGTATTGCCCGCTTGGGCGATGTCGCGGCCGATGACAACGGATTCGGGAAGCTTCAGCTTCTTGACCATCTCGTCGATGATCCGCATGTTTGCCTGGTGCGGAACGAAGGCAGCGAGGTCGCTTGCTTCAATGCCGGCGGCATCCAGAGCCTGCTGGGCAACCTTGGCCATTTCCCACACGGCCCAGCGGAACACGGTCTGACCGTCCTGCCGCAGGGTGGGCCAAACATCCTGGGTTGCCGAAAGAATGGCGGGATCGTCGATTTCATCGGAGTGCCGGGCGGATTCGCCCAGCTTCTTGACGTCCTCAAGGGAGTGGGTCATGCCGATGGCGTCCCACTTGCTGCCGTCTGAGCCCCAGACGGAGGGGCCGATGCCAGGAGTGTCGGACGGGCCAACCACCACAGCGCCTGCGCCGTCGCCGAGGAGGAACGAGATGGTGCGTTCGTGGTTGTCGATGACATCGGAAAGCTTCTCCGCGCCAACCACCAGGACGTATTGGGCTGCGCCGGAACGAACCAGGGCATCGGCCTGGGCCACGCCATAGCAGTACCCGGCACAGGCGGCCGAGATATCGAAGGCGGGTGCCGGCGTCGCGCCCAAACGTTCGGTGAGCGCAGCGGCAGCCGACGGCGTGGCGTAAGGGTGCGTCACGGTGGACACGATGACGGCGCCCAGTTGGGAAGCGTCGATTCCTGCGTGCTGCAACGCTTCGC
The DNA here is from genome assembly GCF_029873575.1 of Paenarthrobacter sp. OM7. NCBI lineage: Bacteria > Bacillati > Actinomycetota > Actinomycetes > Micrococcales > Micrococcaceae > Paenarthrobacter > Paenarthrobacter sp. OM7. The sequence continues at coordinate 2,699,468 of NZ_CP123579.1, read as the reverse complement.
GTGCGGCGCCTTCAGCCATGTCGATGACGCTGATGTCAGCAGCGGCGCGGTGACGGGTGATGATGCCGGTGCGCTGGCGGATCCATTCGTCGGAGGAGTCGATCCACTGGCACACGTCGTCGTTGGTGACAATGACATCGGGGCGGTAGGCGCCGATGCCGAGGATACGGGCGTTCTCGTTGACAACTGCCTTGTTCAACACGGGAGTGCTCATGCCTGTCCCTCCAATTCTGCGAAGAGAGCGAGAGCCGCGGACAGGTCATCCGGGGTTTTGACAGCGACGGTCTTGACACCGGGCATGCCGCGCTTGGCCAATCCTGCGAGGGTGCCGGCTGGGGCCAGTTCGATCACGCCGGTGACACCGCGGCTGACGAGCGTTTCCATGCATTTGTCCCAGCGGACGGGACGGGACACTTGGGCGATCAGGCTGTCGACGGCGGCAGGTCCGGCAGTGACTTCCTTGCCGTCGTAGTTGGACAGCAAAGGAACGGCCGGGCTCTGGGGTGAAAGCGACGGTTTGAGGGACTCGAGCGCGCTGACGGCCGGAGCCATGTGGGAGGTGTGGAATGCTCCTGCAACCTTGAGGGGGATCACGCGCGCTTTAGCCGGCGGATTTTCTGCCAAGGCCTTGAGCTGGTCGAAGGTGCCCGCTGCGACTGTCTGTCCGGCACCGTTGACGTTCGCGGGCGTTGCTCCGGCGGCTTCGATGGCTGCCAGTACCTCAGCGGGATCGCCGCCCACCACAGCACTCATGCCGGTAGGGGTGACAGCGGCAGCGGCGGCCATGCTGTTGGCGCGTTCCCGGACGAAGGTCATGGCTTCAGCTTCCGTGAGGACGCCGGCCAAGGCAGAAGCCGTGATCTCGCCTACGGAGTGGCCGGCGAGGATCACGGGGAGGGTACTGAGCTCGACGTCGAACAAAGACGAAGCAGCTACCAGCCCTGCCGCGACAATCAGCGGCTGGGCCACTGCAGTGTCCTTGATGGTTTCTTCATCGGAGGTGGTGCCGTGGGCCTTGAGGTCAATGCCTGCGATCTCGCTCAGGTTGGCCAGTTGGCCTTCGACGGAGGGGAGTTCCAGCCAAGGGGCCAAAAATCCGGGGGTCTGGGAGCCCTGTCCAGGGCAGACGATTGCAAGCACGTATCCAGCTTTCCAAATTGCCACGTGATCCACTGGTGTTTTGGTACACCAAGCTCACTGGGTCAGTTTGTAGGAAGTCTACAACGGTTCAGTTCTGTGAACGCGACGTATGACGTTCGGGAGCGGCTTTCGGTTGCGCTGAAAGCCGGCCTACCACCAGGGCGGTTTGGAGGACGAAAGCTTCCCTTGGGAGGAGCGGATCCCAGCCCGTTACGTCGCAGACACGCTTCAAACGGTAGCGCACTGTGTTGGCATGGACGAACAGTTCGCGTGCCGTTGCTTCCAGTGAATGCCCCAGCTCCAGGTAGGTTCCCAGAGTCTCCACCAACCCGTTGGAGGCGGCAAGCAGCGGCCGGTAGATGTTCTTGATCAAGGACCTGCGGGCTGCGTCATCACCGGAGACAACACGCTCCGGAAGCAGGTCGTCGGCGGCAACTGGACGTGGAGCGGAAGGCCATGCGCGGGCGGCAGTGAGACCCGCGAATGCTGCCTGGGCCGAGCTGCTGGCCTCCAACAAAGACCCGGCCTCGGGCCCGTAGACCACTGCGCCCGGCGCAAAAAGTTCGCTGAGTTTGAGGTATGCGGTGTCACGGTCCTGGACGCCACCAAGGATCAGGATGAGCCGGTCACCCTGGATTCCCACCAGGGCGTCCTCGGCGAAACGCCCGGCAGTCCGGCGAAGCTCGCTGACATAGCTGGCGCTTGGTTCCGACGGCGAATTCCCCACCATCACCGTGAAGCGCTCCTGGGCTTTCCAGCCAAGGGCTGCGATCCGGGACCGCAAAGCATCCGTGTTCTCACCGCGAAGGATGGCATCCACAATCAGTGCTTCCAGGCGGGTATCCCAGGAGCCGCGGGACTCGGCGGCCCGGGCGTAGACGTCCGCAGCCGCGAAGGCCACTTCCCGCGAATACCGGAGGACCGCTTCGCGAAGTGAGGGCTGGTCCGATTCCGGCGCGATCACCGGTACCTGGTCTTCCACCACCTCCACGACGATGCGGATCAGCTGCAGGGCTTTTTGGAGGCTGATGGATCGGGTCAGTTCCGTGGGGGCGTTGCCGAACACGTCCGTGAGAATCCATGACGGTGAGCTCGGCCGTTCGTACCAGGTCACGAATGCCGCGATGCCGTTCTGTGCCACGAGCCCCAGCGCCGAGCGCTCATCGGAGCTCAAACGGCTGTACCAGGGCAGGGACTTCTCGAGTTGGCGCATGGTGCTGGTGGACAGTTGGCCCACATTGGCACGGAGTTGACGCAGAGTTTCGGCCTTTTCAGGCGACAATGCCTGGGTTGCTGCCTTGCGCTTGGTGGTGGTTTTGCTCGGCTCTGCCATGGAACGAGCATACGGCCCATCCCGGGCAAGCTCCATTTGTGAGAAGGCTACAACTTGTGTTGTTGCTGCTCACATGCACTGGAGACTTTTTCCCCCACGGTTAAACCACGACGGCGGCCGCCACCTTTCGGTGGAAGCCGCCGTTTCGTTGGGTGCTGGAGTGGCCCTTGGTACCGGACTGCGTCCGAGGGTTTTCCTGCGGTTGTTAGGCGTCTCCGCCTGCTCCGCCGGTGGTGCCGGCATTCACATCCAGGAGCCGGTACTTCTCGATGGCCTTCTCCAAGGCACCTTCTTCAACTTCTCCCTTGGCGGCAAGGAGTTGGAGGGTTTTGGCGACGATGGAGTGGGTGTCGTTTTTGAAGTAGCGGCGTGCGGCTTGGCGGGTGTCGGAGAAGCCGAAGCCGTCTGCTCCGAGGGAGGCGAAGTCGTTGGGGATGAATTGGCGGATTTGGTCGGGGACGGCTTTCATGTAGTCGGTGACGGCGATGACGGGTCCGGTGTGGCCGGCGAGTTGTTCGGTGATGAACGGGGTGCGGGCGGGTTGGCCGGGGTTGAGGAAGGCGTGTTCTTCGGCGGCGAGTCCGTCGCGTCGGAGTTCGTTCCAGGAGGTCACGGACCAGACTTCGGCGGCGACGTTCCAGTCTTCGGCGAGGATCCGTTGGGCTTCGAGGGCCCAGGGCACGGACACGCCGGAGGCGAGGATGTTCGCGGTGGGGCGGTTCGCTGTGTTGGTGCTGTCCGCGGTGGGGGCGTCTGCGAGTTTGTAGATGCCTTTGAGGAGTCCGTTGATGTCCAGGTTTTCGGGTTCCGCGGGTTGGGTGATGGGCTCGTTGTAGACGGTGAGGTAGTACATCACGTTGTGGTCCTCGGAGGCCTCGCCGTACATTTCTTCGAGGCCGTGGCGGATGATGTGGCCGATTTCGTAGCCGTAGGCGGGGTCGTAGGTTTTCACGGCGGGGTTGGTGGAGGCCAGGAGGGGGGAGTGTCCGTCGGCGTGTTGGAGTCCTTCGCCGGTGAGGGTGGTCCGTCCTGCGGTGGCGCCGATGATGAAGCCGCGGGTCATTTGGTCTGCTGCGGCCCAGAAGGAGTCGCCGGTGCGTTGGAAGCCGAACATGGAGTAGAACACGTAGATCGGGACCAGGGGTTCGCCGTGGGTGGCGTAGGCGGTCCCGGCGGCGGTGAAGGCTGCGACGGCGCCGGCTTCGTTGATGCCGGGGTGGATCAGTTGTCCGGCGGGGGATTCTTTGTAGGCCAGGACGAGGTCGCGGTCCACGGAGAGGTAGTTCTGGCCTTTGGGGTTGTAGATTTTCGCGGTCGGGAAGAACGCGTCCATCCCGAAGGTCCGGGATTCGTCGGGGACGACGGGCACGAACCGGGCGCCGAAGTTCTTGTCCCGCATCAGGTCCTTGAGCAAACGGACGAAGGCCATGGTGGTGGCGGCTTGTTGTTTCCCGGATCCGCGTTTGGCTACGTCGTAGGACTTCGCGTCGGGCAAGGTGACCTCGGTGTGTTTGCGGCGGCGTTCGGGGACGAACCCGCCGAGCTCGGCCCGGCGTTCCATGAGGTACTTGATTTCGGGGGCGTCCATGCCGGGGTGGTAGTACGGGGGCCGGTAGAGGTCAGCGTCGAGTTGGTCATCGCTGATGGGGATGCGGAGGTGGTCACGGAAGGCTTTGAGGTCTTCCATGGTCAGTTTCTTCATCTGGTGGGTGGCGTTGCGGCCTTCGAAGTGCGGGCCCAGTCCGTAGCCCTTGACCGTTTTGGCCAGGATCACGGTGGGTTTGCCCTTGAACTCGGTCGCGGCCTTGTACGCGGCGTAGACCTTGCGGTAGTCGTGGCCGCCGCGTTTGAGGCCCCAGATCTGTTCGTCGTCCAAATCCGCGACCATGTCCTTGGTCTGCGGGGATTTGCCGAAGAAGTGTTCCCTCACGAACCCGCCGGACTCGGCTTTGTAGGTTTGGTAGTCACCATCGGGGGTTTCGTTCATGATTTTCACCAACGCCCCGTCCTGGTCTGCTTCCAGCAGGGAATCCCATTCCCGGCCCCAAACGACCTTGATCACGTTCCAGCCCGCACCGCGGAAGAACGCTTCGAGTTCCTGCATGATTTTGCCGTTGCCGCGGACCGGTCCGTCCAGGCGCTGGAGGTTGCAGTTGATCACGAAGTTCAGGTTGTCCAGGTTCTCGTTCGCGGCGAGCTGCAACAAACCACGGGACTCGGGCTCGTCCATTTCCCCGTCACCGAGGAACGCCCAGACCTGCTGGTCCGAGGTGTCTTTGATGCCACGGTTCTGCAGGTACCGGTTGGACTGGGCCTGGTAGATCGCGTTCATCGGGCCGATACCCATCGACACGGTCGGGAACTCCCAGAAATCCGGCATCAGGCGCGGGTGCGGGTACGAAGACAACGCATGGCCGGCCTTGGACTTCTCCTGACGGAACCCGTCCAAATCCTCCTCGGTCAGACGGCCTTCCATGAACGCCCGGGCGTACATGCCAGGGGAAGCATGGCCCTGGAAGAACACCTGGTCCCCGCCGGAGGGATGGTCCTTGCCACGGAAGAAGTGGTTGAACCCCACCTCATACAACGTCGCAGCACCGGCATAGGTGGAAATATGCCCGCCCACACCAATATCGGAACGCTGCGCACGGTGGACCATGACCGCGGCATTCCACCGCATGTACGCACGATACCGGCGCTCGAACTCCTCGTTCCCCGGGAACGGCGCTTCCTGGTCCACCGGGATCGTGTTCACATAATCAGTGGTCGTCACCATCGGCACACCCACCGACCTCGCGCCGGCACGCTGAAGCAACGAACGCATAATGTACTGGGCACGCTCGGTACCCTGCTCCGCGATCAACGCATCAAGGGACTCAATCCACTCCGCGGTCTCTTCCGGATCACGATCAGGCAGCTGGGCAGTCAACCCGCTGAGGATGTGTGAGGTCTCTTCTCCTGCAGCCACGTCCAACCTTCCTTTAGGCGCATGCATCGGCGCCTCAGGTCTGGCAGGGTAACTGCCCGTCGTGAACGCGTCGTGTGCGACATTTCGGTTTCAACAGCCCGGTCGGATGCGCCGGGCAGGTCTTGTGAGCGCTTGGCTGCCCAGTAGAATTCTGCGGGGCGATCGCCCTGCAGCCAGAGCGCTCATGGCCACTCTAGCTTTCACTGCGCTGGGATGCGTAGCCGTGGGCCCTGAAGGGCGTTGTATGTCACACCCCGCCGGCCTGCGTGACGGAAAGCACGTGAGTGTCACAGCCCCGAAACACCCCGGGGAATGCGGAATGTGGCCCGTGGCAGGGACAATGGCTTGAAGCACACGCCCAAAGGGTGTTGGCTGTTAGTAATGGAAGTCACTTCAAAAGGAGGAAACGTGAGCGAGGCCGACGCCGCCACATCGGTAAATGTGGCGGAACGAATGGGTTTCAAAGATGGGGATCTGATTCAGGAGCGCGGCTACGACGACGACGTCGACTTCGACTTGCGTGATGACGTTGAAGATGTGACGGGCTCTGAGCTGTTGGATGAAGACGACCACGACGTAGTAGATGCCGTTGTCTTTTGGTGGCGGGATGGCGACGGCGATCTTGTTGATGCCCTCATGGATTCGCTCACCACGCTGAAGGAAGGCGGAGTTGTCTGGGTGATGACCCCTAAGTCAGGCCGTGACAACTATGTTTCTCCGGCTGATATCCAGGATGCGGCCCCCACGTCCGGGTTGCACCTCACCACCTCTGCCGGGGTGTCGAAAGACTGGAGCGCCACCCGACTGGTGCCGAAGAAGAACAAGTGACCGATGTCCGACTGGCGCCGGCGCCTGCGGTTGTACCGCAGCCGGGCCAAACTGCGCCGGACTTTGAGCTCGTAAACCAGTTTGGCGAGCCTGTCCGCCTGTCGGATTACCGGGGCCGCAACGTAGTTGTGGTGTTCTACCCCTTCGCGTTCTCCGGGATCTGCACCGGTGAACTCTGTGAGATTCGTGACAACATTTCGGCGTTCGAGGATTCGAACGCCGTGGTACTTGCCGTCTCCGTGGACAGTAAATTCACCCTGCGCGCTTACGCCCACCAGGAAAGCTATGGATTTGACCTCCTGGCTGATTTTTGGCCCCATGGGGCGGTGGCAAGGTCCTATGGGGTTTTCGACGACGTCAGTGGTATGGCTCTGCGGGGAACGTTCATCATCGACGCCGCGGGGATCATCCGGTACGTCGTCGTCAATCCACGTGGACAAGCGAGGGACTTGGCTGAATACCGCCTCGCGCTCACGGCGCTCGATCAGCAGCAAGCATGAGTGCCGGCCGGCCCGGCGTGGGAATGACTGGTTTTGCCAGCATGGCTCCTGCGCCGGCGGCGCAGCTTGATCCCGATGAGCTTCTGTCAGTCAGGAAGGCTGTAGAGGCCATGGGTGGAAAGCGTCTGGCGGTGCTGACGGGCGCCGGGCTCAGCACCGACTCCGGTATTCCGGATTATCGAGGGCCAGGTTCTGCACCCCGGAATCCCATGACCTTCCAGGAGTTCATCGGCAGCGAGGCCAACCGCAGGCGCTATTGGGCCCGGAATCATCTTGGGTGGTCCCACTTGAGGCATGCCGACCCCAACGCCGGACACGCCGCGGTCGCGCTGATGGAGCGCAGGGGCCTCCTGTCCGGCCTCATCACTCAGAACGTCGACAGGCTCCACGAGGACGCCGGCAGCGTCAATGTGGTGGATTTGCACGGGCGCTTTGACCAGGTGGTCTGTCTGGAGAACCGCCATATATTCAGCAGGCGGCTCATTGCAGCGATCCTTGAGGAGATCAATCCAGGGTTCCTTGAAGCCGCCCTGGAGTCCGGGCTCGTGGAAATGGCTCCGGATGCTGATGCAACGGTTGAGGATCCGGAGCTCATCACCTCGTTCATCATGGCGGTGTGTCCCAGGTGCGGAGGGATACTTAAGCCCGACTTCGTCTATTTCGGCGAGAACGTTCCCAAGGACCGCGTTAAGCGCGCCTACGCCATGGTTGATCAAGCGGAGGCACTCCTCGTAGCAGGCTCGTCGCTGACGGTGCAGAGCGGGCTGCGCTTCGTGCGCCACGCTGCCAAGGCCGAAAAGCCGGTAGTCATCATCAATCGGGGAGCTACCCGGGGTGACAGCTATGCCACCCTGAAACTCGAGCTCGGGGTCAGCGGCGCCTTGGACTATTTGGCGCGGAATTTGCCGGATCTTACAAGCGCGAATCCGCCGATTGGTGTTTCTCCCGATTGATCATGTAGAGTCGTTGTTCGTTGGTTGAAGCGCTGAGGCACTGAAACCGCACAATGGGTCTTTAGCTCAGCTGGTAGAGCGCCACGTTTACACCGTGGATGTCATCGGTTCGATCCCGGTAGGACCCACCGATGGAAACCCCGTCACTCCAAGCCTTTGGCTGGCAGTGGCGGGGTTTTTTCGCGCGAAGGCCACGTTCTCCACAACCCTTTAATGTCAGAGCCGGCTTCTAGGATTTTTCTCCATGGAGCACGTATATATCCGCAGCAGCACGCAGGGCACGCCCGCGGTGGTGGTGAGGGGCAATCGGGAATGGCGGATCGTGGTCGAGCCTGTGCGTTGGTTTGAGCGCGTCCCATGGTGGGAGCAGTCACGGCGAATGCCGAGGGGGCAAGGCCGCGTTGATGTGGAGATCTGGCAGGTTCAGGTTCGCTTGGGAAGCAATCTCCGGTCCGGCATTGCTACGTGGGAGCTGATGCGGGACGGTGCCGGAGGAGGTTGGTGCCTCAGGGGCGAAGAAGTGGCCGCGGCCTAGGTTTCCCGGGAAATGGATGAGCTCTCCACCGCGACTATTGGGGGATGCCGCGGTGGAGAGCTCGAAAATGAATATACAGAGAACTTTTCGGTTTGGAAAGCTGAGCATGCCAAACGGCAGGAACGTGTCCAAGAACCGGTTGGGTCTTGCCTCATGGTGGCAGCAGGGCGACACACTATGATGGGAAGTGTTCAGCTGAATGAACGCGATGAGAGAGTTCTGACGAAGGAGAATCATGGCCGATTCCCGCACCACCCGTTCCGAGGGGCTGGGTGCTTCGTCGCCTGCCCCTGCCGTGACCCGCGCAGCAGCGGTTCTTGAGGCGCTTGCAGGATCTCCATCGGGTCGGCTGACGCTGAGTGATCTTTCCCGCGAACTTGGCATCCCCAAATCGTCCACGTCCAATCTCTTGCTGGCGCTTGAGGAAGCCCGCCTCATTACCAGGCAGGGCGCGGACTTTGCCTTGGGGCGGAAACTGGTGGAGCTGGGCGCCGCCTACCTGAGCCGGCTCGACGAGGTCCAGGAGTTCTACAAATACTGCGAGCAGGCGCCTACCCTTTCGGGTGAGACGGTGCGCATCGCCATGCTCGACGGCGACCACGTCATCTACCTGGCCCGCTATGAGGGGCATCCTGCGGTGAGGCTGACCTCCAATATTGGCGACAAGATGCCGGTCTCCCTTTGCAGCGTTGGCAAAGCCCTGCTGGCGCAACTCCATGATCACGACATTGAATCGATGTTCCCTGACGGCATGGAACTGCCGGTCATGACTGCCAACTCACTTCGCACCGCAGAGGAACTCAAGTCCCAAATAGCTGCCATCCGGAAGCAGGGGTTCGCTTTCGAAGATGAGGAGTCGACGGTGGGTGTGGTCTGCCTCGCTGTGCCCGTCCCTACGCATGGAGCCCACGGTCCCAGTTTGGGACTTTCGGTGACTGCGCTGAAGGCCACCTACTCCGAGGAGCAGGGCGCCTTGATGGTCAAGGAACTCAAGGAGTTGGCGCGATCACTGGGTAACCCGATGGGCTAATCCCTTATCTCCCTGGGACGCAATAAATAAATCTGATTACAACCTTGGCAGCGAGTTCAACAAGCTGTACGCTGTTCATCATAGTGATCTTGGCGGTGATGCCATCACTATCTCGCCGGGCCAACGGGGGCCTGGGGTGATTTTGAGGGAGTGCTTGTGATAACTCGTACTAATGAACGGCTCGCAGCTGATGCTGACGATGCTGTTGTTGAGCCGGAACAGCTGCGCAGGGCTACCTTGGCCAGCTCCGTAGGCTCAGCCTTGGAGTACTACGATTTCTACATTTACGGATTGGCTTCCGCGCTGATCTTTGGCCCATTGTTCTTTTCCCCCCTGGGCCCGGAGGGTGCTCTGATCGCCTCCTTCGCCACCTATGGCGTTGGATTCGCGGCGCGGCCCTTCGGCGGGTTGATCTTTGGCTACATCGGCGACAGGTTTGGCCGCAAGATGGTCTTGATCCTGACCATTGCCTTGATGGGTACGGCAAGCTTCGCTATTGGGTTGCTTCCGACCTTCGAGCAGGCCGGAATGCTCGGGGCTGTCCTGCTGGTGACCTTGCGGATCATCCAGGGCCTTGGCGCAGGCGCAGAACAGGCCGGCGCCACTACGTTGATTTCCGAAGTAGCTCCGCGCCGTCGTCGTGGTTTCTTCGCATCATTGCCTTTCGTGGGCATCCAACTGGGTACCCTCCTCGGCGCGGGAACCTTTGCTTTGATTGCCATGGCTGACAAGGCCGTCCTGCAGGGCTGGCTGTGGCGGGTGCCCTTCCTGGCCAGCTTCATCCTGATCGCAGTGGCCATCTTCATTCGCCTCAAGCTCAAGGAAACGCCTGCCTTCCAGGAGTTGGAGAAGCACAAGAATGTGGTCAAGAACCCCATCAGTGCGCTGTGGAAGCACTCCAAGAAGAATGTGCTCCTGGGCATCGGGCTCCGTATGGGCGAAAACGGCAATTCATCGATCTACTCGGCCCTGCTGGTGTCGTTCATGAGCATGCCGGCAGGCGTCTTTGCCGGAAACAACTCGATCGGTCCGGTGGGCTTGCTGATCGCCGCTGGGTTCGCTGCGGTCCTGGTGGTGACGTTCGGCGCGCTGTCCGATAGGTTCGGCCGCGTTCCGGTGTACCGCTACGGGGCCCTGTTCCAAGCCATCATTGCGGTTCCTGCCTTCTACCTGGTCACCCTGGGCAACGTCACTCTGGTGTGGGTTGTCATGTCCGTGGGCATCGCCATCGGCGTCCAGTCGATGCTGGGCCCCCAGTGCCCGCTGCTGCCGGAGCTGTTCGGCTCCCAGTACCGCTTTACCGGTGTGGCCATGAGCCGGGAAATCTCAGCCGTCCTGGCCGGCGGACTCGCACCCCTGCTGGGTGCGCTCATGCTGGCGGCCACCAACCACTCGTGGTGGGTGCTGGCCATCTACTCCCTGGTCCTTGCGCTCATCTCCTTCGTCACCACCTTCTTCACTCCGGAGACGGCGGGCCGCGATCTCGTCAGCACCGAAGACGCCAAGTAGCGTCCCGGCACCACAAACACAGCGTGGCACCCTACACATGGAGGGTGCCACGCTGTTTTGCAGGGAACTGGCGCTTGCCGAACTATTCCTGTTCTGCCTGCATCGGCCTGAAAACGCTGCCTGACAGGGGAGAGGTTGCGAACCATCCTGTGCCTGTTCCGGGTGGGGCGTAGGCCAAAGAACGCGCGATTCGCTCCTTTTCTGCGTGTGCCGCAGCTGCAAGGGCATCGAAGGCAGCAACTACCTGCGGGTTGGGGGCCCTGGTGCCGCAAAACCGGTGCGGCCGGGCATTTTCTTCAGAGGGCCAGAACTCAACTTCATAACCGTCGCCGAGTTTGTCCGCCACTCGCTGGGCCAGGCGATGACCTTCAGCGGTGTATCTGGCAGCAGTCTCCGCTGACTTCCAGGTGAAATCGCGTGTCAGAGACTCGTAGTAGAACTGTTCCCAGTCCCGGAGCTCATGCACCAGGCCTTCAGGCAGCCTCGTGAGGGAGTAGTCGATGGGACCGTCAAGCCAGAGCGCCGTGTCCCCGTAGTCCGGAAACAGGCGCACGGTGAAGCGTTGAAGACTCTCCGAGTCTGCCATGGGGCGATGCTACCTCAGCCGGTACGACAATAGGCACGGCCATGGTCGCCCTTGGCCGTGCCCATTGCAGGAACGTATGTCTGAAGCCGGCAGCCACCGCGGGTGGCTGCGGGGCCTAGTAGAAGTGGACGGGATCCACCAGGTGGGGCAGTTCGCCGCCGGCCAGGAACGTGCGGAGGTTGCTGCAGAAACGTTCGGCGATGAGGCGGTTCTCCGCAGAGCTCAGGGCGGAGGTGTGCGGAGACACCAGTACCCGGGGGTGGCTCCACAGGGGGCTGTCCTGGGGGAGCGGCTCCACGGCGAAGACATCAAGGCAAGCGTAGGAGACCTGACCGTTGTCGAGTGCTTCGAGCAATGCGTCCTCGTCCACCACTGTTCCGCGGCCCACATTGACGAAGACTGTGCCGGGTTTCATGGCAGCGAAAATGTCCCTGTTGAACAGCTTCTCCGTGTAAGGAGTGCCGGGGAGGGTGTTGACCACTGCGTCGGCGCCTGCCAGCAGTCCGGGAAGTCCATCGTTGCCGGTGACCTCATCAATCCCATCGATGGCTTCGACGTTGCGCTTGGTTCCGCTGACCTTCATGCCCAGGGCGCGTGCGATGCGTGCCGTCTCCATGCCGATCTCACCGAGCCCGGCAATGACCACCTTGGAGCCGTTGGCCAATTTGGTGGGGGTGCGGAGCCCGGGCCAGAACTTGGCGGCTTGGTCTTGTGCCATCTCTGCGCTGCGCTTGAATCCGTTGAGGATGCCGAACGCGGAGAACTCTGCCAGCGGCAGCGCGTGGACGCCTGCGGATGTGGTGACGCGGAACTTCTGCAGGGTTTCGGTGTCCAGGCCTGAGGCTTTAACTGCTCCGCCTGCGCCGGCGGCCATGGCGTGGATCCACTGCAGGTGGGGGTTGCTGGCAGCGATGCGTGCCAGCCCGGCGGGGCTTTCATTGGGGAAGCCGTAGAGAACCTGCGCCCGGTTCAGCAGGGACCAGTAGCGCTCCTCCTGCTCGGGCGTGCGCTTGAAGTCGGGATCGCCTGCGTGATCGGCAGGAAACCGCTCGGGGGGCAGCAGATCGGGTTCGTAGAGAACTGTTACGGAGGGATCTACAGCGCGGATCAGCTCTACGTGCTCTGCTTCGAGCGGCACAGCGATGGCGATGGTAAGTTCATCAGTCGTCATGGTGTTCATCATACTGAATGGCGGCTAGGATATTGAACAGAATTTCTGAAGATGACCACAATGAAGTGAGGTGTTACCTTCCATGATCAGTCACCGAGTGGGCTTCGTGGGCCTGGGACTCATGGGCGCACCCATGGCCGCCAATATCGCCAAAGCCGGCTGGTCCGTCACGGGCTGGAACCGATCCGATGCGGCCTTTGAAAGGCTGACCGGCGTTCGTCGCGCAGCAAGCGTCGCGGAACTCCGTGACGAGGACGCCATCATCTTCATGCTCCCTGACCTGCCGTTCATTGAAGGAGCCGCCGAGGACCTGCTTGGCTCATGGCGGAACCAACCGCCAAAGCCCGGCACCGCCGTCGTGATTATGAGCAGTGTCTCGCCAACAGTGGTACAGCAGTTCGGTACGACAGTCCATGAGGCAAGCAGTGGCAACGCCGTGGTGATGGACGCGCCGGTCAGTGGAGGCACAGCCGGTGCGCAAAACGGGACACTGGCCATCATGGTTGGAGCCACCGAATCCGGCTTCCAAACGCTTCAACCACTGCTGGGCGCCATGGGGACCACCGTTCGTCGGATGGGACCACTGGGAGCAGGGTCCCTCGCCAAGGCGTGCAACCAACTGATTGTCGGAACCACGACGGCGGCGCTCGCCGAAGCCGCCGAAGTCGCCGAACGGTCCGGTATGGAAGTGGGAGCCCTCTTTGACGTCCTGTCCGGCGGGCTGGCGGGAAGCCGGGTTCTGGACATCGTTGGTCCACGACTGGCCGCCAAGGACTATGCACCTACCGGTCCGGCCAAGTTCATGCACAAGGACCTTGGTTTCGTGGTGTCCAGCGCGGTAGCCGTTGGTTCCGCCGTTCCCATGGCTTCGGCCGCGATTGAACTCTACGCAGAACTCAAACGCCAGGGCCTCGGCGACCAGGACCTCGCCGTGGTCCGCCAAACCATCGCAAACCTGAGCCGGGCGCACGAAGCGTCGGCGAACACCAACTGAACCGGTGCAACCACAGAAGGAATGAAGAACAAGAGATGAGTGGACTTTTTGATCTGACAGGGCGGGTTGCCTTGGTCACTGGTTCGAGCAGGGGGATTGGTAACGCGTTGGCCAGGGGCCTGGCCGATGCCGGCGCTACGGTGGTGCTCAATGGCATCAATCCGGAGCGGCTTGAAGCGGCCCATCAAGCCATGGCGGTGGATTATCCGGCGGCCCGGGTGCACAGCCGCGCCTTCGACGTTACGGACGCTGCGTCCGCTGCTGCGGGAGTTGCCTGGGTGGAGGAGAACGTTGGCCCACTGGAGATCCTGGTGAACAACGCCGGGATCCAACACCGCGTTCCCATGCTGGACCTGGACGTCAAGGACTGGGACCGGGTGATCACCACGGACCTGACCAGTGCATTCCTGGTAGGCAGGGAAGCCGCACGGCACATGATCCCCCGGGGACAAGGGAAGATCATCAATATCTGTTCGGTCCAGACGGACCTTGCCCGGCCAACCATCGCACCGTATGTGGCTGCCAAGGGCGGCCTCCGGAACCTGACCCGCGCCATGACTGCTGAGTGGGCCGCGTCCGGTTTGCAGATCAACGGCATCGCGCCGGGGTACATCCACACGGAAATGACGCAGAACCTGGTGGGTGATTCCGACTTCAACTCCTGGATACTGGGCCGCACACCGGCCAACCGGTGGGGGACGGTGGCCGATCTTGCCGGACCCGTGGTGTGGCTTGCCTCCCAAGCGTCCAACTTCGTCAACGGCCAGACGATCTTCGTCGACGGCGGAATGACGGTGGTGGTCTGATGAACATCACTCTTCCGGCTTTCGGGCCCGCTGTGGTTGCCCATGGAAAGGGCGATCTCCGGATCGAAGACATCCCGTTGACCGCACCGGCTACCGGGGAAGCGATCGTGGAGATTGCCTACGGCGGGATCTGCGGTTCAGACCTTCATTACTGGTTGCATGGTGCGGCAGGGGAGTCGATCCTCAAAGAACCCATGGTCCTCGGGCACGAGATTGTGGGAGTGGTGGTCCAGCAGGCCGCCGATGGTTCCGGCCCTGGCGTGGGAACGCCGGTGGCCGTCCATCCAGCGACCCCGGCCCCTGGGGACGCCAGGTATCCGGAAGACCGGCCGAACCTCTCCCCTGGCTGCACGTACTTGGGCAGCGCTGCCCGGCATCCGCATACGGACGGCGCGTTCAGCCGCTACGCCAACCTGCCCTCCAGGATGCTCCGCCCGCTGCCGGAAAACCTGGACCTTCGCACCGCTGCGCTCGTCGAACCGGCCAGTGTTGCATGGCACGCAGTGGCCCGCGCGGGCGACGTCAAGGGGAAGACGGCCCTGGTGATCGGCAGTGGCCCGATCGGCGCCCTTGCCGTCGCAGTCCTCAAGCGTGCCGGCGCGGCCAGGATCGTCGCTGTCGACATGCATGACAAGCCGCTGGAAATCGCCGGCGCTGTTGGCGCGGATGAAGTCCTCAAGGGCGATGAAGCGGAGGCCATAGCGGCAGTGGATGCCGACGTCGTTATTGAGTCCTCGGGAAGCCACTACGGACTGGCCTCGGCCATCAAGGGAGCCACGCGCGGCGGCAAGGTAGTGATGGTTGGCCTGCTGCCGTCAGGACCGCAACCGGTGTTCATCTCTCTGGCCATCACCCGCGAGTTGGAACTGCTCGGCTCGTTCCGCTTCAATGACGAAATAGACGACGTAATTACTGCTTTAGCCGATGGGTCGCTGTTCGTGGACCCCGTGGTGACGCACGAATTCGACCTCGCCCACGGACTGGAAGCCTTTGAGGTAGCCAGGAACTCCGCCGAATCCGGCAAGGTCCTGCTGAACTTCGGATAACTGCCGGCTAGTTTTTGGACACAGGCACGAAGACGCGGGGCTGGTCATCCCAGCTGGGTGCCAGCTCCGCTATGGTCTGCCGCATGATCTTTGCCGCCGCGTCCCGCGCCAGGGAACCGTCTCCGGCGTCGATCGCGTGGGCGACGTCCATGTGCCACTGCAATGCCTGCTTCTGGGGGTGTTCAGGCATAAGTCCGTGCACCGTACGTCCGGTGAGTGTCTCGGTGACCTGGCCAATGAGGTTGGCGAACATTTCGTTGCCCGAGCCGGACAGCACCAGGGCGTGGAAACGGATGTCAAGGTCCAGGAACCTGGCCATATCGCCGGCGTCGCCGGCTTCCTTCATGGCCAAAGAAATACCCACCAGCTCTTGGCGGAGGCTTTCCGGTGCATTGCCTGCGGCAAGTTCTGCAGCAACGGGCTCGACGGCGGAACGCAGCTCTGCGAGAGACCGCAACTGGGCGCCACGCCCTTCGCCTGCCAGCCGCCAACGAATCACCAAGGGATCGAAAGGATTCCACCGGTGCGCAGGAAGGACCCGAATGCCCACCCGCTTGATGGTCTCCACGAGGCCCAGCGACTGCAGGACGCGCACAGCTTCCCGTACTACCGAGCGGGACACTTTGAGTTCGTCTTCCAAGTGCTCCGCCAACATCACATGTCCGGTTGGCAGGGCGCCACCCACAATCCGGGTTCCCAAATGCTCAACGGCGCGGTGGTGGAGGCTGGTCGACATAGAGGTAAGCATAGTGGCGCACGGGTCGCCTGCGTGCAGGACCCGGCGTCGCATGCACGGGTGGATCCGGGCGCTCATCATAGACTGTTTATGACGCGGGAGCTTCCATAACGTGGGCACCGCTTTCCCGCCCTAGGTTTTAATACGTATGGTTTATTACAGCCCCTGGTTTTGAAATCGCTTCCTGTGTGCCCCCAGGGGGGCACGGCAGGACTGTTTGTACACGAACGAATTGGAGTTTTGATGTCAGCACACATCGGTGTCACCGGCCTTGCGGTGATGGGCGCCAACCTGGCCCGCAACCTCGCACGCAACGGCTTCACCGTGGCGCTCCACAACCGCTCCGTGGAAAAGACTGACGCCCTGCTGGAGAAGCACGGCTCGGAAGGCGACTTCATTCGCACCGAGACGCTGCAGGAACTCGTCGACTCCCTCGAAAAGCCCCGGCGCGTCCTCATCATGGTCAAGGCAGGCGCACCTGTTGATAACGTCATCGAGCAGCTCGAACCGCTGCTTGAGGCCGGCGACATCATCATCGACGCCGGCAACTCGCACTACGAGGACACCCGCCGCCGCGAGGCCGCGCTGGCAAAGAAGGATCTCCACTTTGTCGGCGTCGGTGTATCCGGTGGCGAAGAAGGCGCCCTTAACGGCCCATCCATCATGCCCGGCGGCTCCCGCGAGTCCTACGACGCCCTCGGCCCGCTGCTGGAGAAGATTTCCGCCAAGGTCGACGGCGAACCCTGCTGCGCCTGGATCGGCACCGACGGTGCCGGCCACTTCGTCAAGATGGTCCACAACGGCATTGAATACGCCGACATGCAGGTCATCGGTGAAGCATTCGACCTCCTCCGTTCCGGTGCAGGCATCGAGCCCGCCGAGCAGTCCAAGATCTTCGCAGAATGGAACAAGGGCGATCTGTCCTCCTTCCTGATCGAAATTTCCGCTGAAGTCCTGGGGCACGTTGACGCCAAGACGGGCAAGCCGTTCGTGGACGTCGTCGTCGATGCCGCAGGCCAGAAGGGCACGGGCCGCTGGACGGTCATCTCCGCCCTGGAACTCGGCTCCCCGGTCTCCGGCATCGCCGAGTCCGTTTTCGCCCGCGCACTGTCCTCCCAGACCGAGCAGCGCAAGCTTGGCCAGGAACTGCTCGCCGGCGAAGAAGCCTCCGTGGAAATCCCCGAGACCTTCGTCGAGGACGTCCGCCAGGCACTGTACGCCTCCAAGCTGGTCTCCTATGCCCAGGGCCTGGACATGCTGACCTCAGCAGCCAAGGAGTACGGCTGGGACCTCAAGCTGGATGAGATCGCTTCGCTCTGGCGTGCAGGCTGCATCATCCGTGCAGAACTGCTCAAGGACATCACCAAGGCATATGCCGCGGAAGAGAAGCCCGCCAACCTGCTGTTCGCGCCGGCGTTCACCAAGGCCATCGCCGAGGCACTCCCGGCGTGGCGCCGCGTCGTGGCCACCGCAGTCCAGTTGGGCATCCCGGTACCGGTGTTCTCCTCCTCGCTGGCCTACTACGACGGCCTGCGCCGCAAGCGCGTTGCCGCTGCCCTGATCCAGGGCCAGCGCGACCTCTTCGGAGCACACACCTACGGCCGTGTGGACACCGAGGGTACGTTCCACACACTGTGGGGCGAAGACAAGTCCGAGATCTCGGCGGTCGACACCCACTAGCATCACCGTCCCGTCAAAGGCCGGTCCATCCCCGTTAAGCTGGGGAGGGCCGGCCTTTGCCGTACGCGAAAGAAGGAGAACCGCCATGGCATCCCGTATTGCGGTGGTCACCGGGGCCTCCACAGGAATTGGCTTTGACACAGCCATCGCCCTGAGTGCGGCCGGATTCACGGTCTACGCCGGCGCGCGCCGCGTGGAGAAGATGGAGCCACTGAAACCCCACGGCATTACAGTCATGTCCTTGGATGTCACCTCGGAGGAATCCATGGCATCGGCGGTGGCGCTGGTGGAAGCGGCCCACGGACACATCGATGTGCTGGTGAACAATGCTGGCTATGGCTCCTACGGATCCCTCGAGGAAGTGCCGTTGGCCGAGGGCAGGCGCCAATTCGAGGTCAACGTCATGGGCCTGGCCAGGATGACCCAGCTGGTGATCCCAGGGATGCGTGCCGCCGGCTCCGGCAGGATCATCAATGTCACGTCCATAGGCGGAAAAATCTACGAGCCATTGGGCGCCTGGTACCACGGAACCAAATTCGCCGTCGAAGGCATGAGCGACGCCCTGCGCCTGGAACTGAAGCCGCACGGCATCGACGTCGTAATCATCGAACCGTCAGGGACCAACAGTGAATGGGGCACCATTGCCGGGGAGAGCCTGCTGGCTACGTCCGGCGACGGGCCTTATCAGCAGCAGGCTCATGTTGTGGCTGCTGCTTTGGCGTCTACATCGGGAGGGGGCCACGTGTTGTCGACCCCGGCACGGGTTGTTGCCAACGCCATCGTTCGGGCCGCAACGGCAAAACGCCCCAGGACCCGCTACCCGGTGGGCAGGGGAGCCTGGAGCGTCCTGGCAATGCGAAGGATTCTTCCGGACCGTGCGTTCGATGCTGTCTTCTGGAATTTCTACAGAAGGCTGGCGGGCTAGATCCGGTATTCGATGTAGTACTCCGCGGGATCCACGGCGGGCTTGGTTTCGGACCTCGCGTCGCGGTGCCGCCAAGTGGCAGGTATGCCCGTGATGATGGACTCCGGTGGTGCGTCCTTGACCACCACGGCGTTGGCACCGATTGCGCTGCCGGCACCGATAGTGATGGGACCCAGGACTTTTGCGCCTGCGCCGATGGTGACGCGGTCGCCGATGGTGGGGTGCCGCTTGACTTTGGCCAGCGAACGGCCGCCAAGTGTTACGCCGTGATAGATCATCACGTCCTCGCCGATTTCGGCGGTTTCTCCGATCACTACACCCATCCCGTGGTCGATGAAGAACCGGCGGCCAATGGTGGCACCAGGATGGATCTCGATGCCCGTCAGGAACCTTGCCAGCTGGGAGATCAGGCGCGCCGGAAAACGGAGCGCCGGATTCTGCCACAGCCGGTGCGTCACTCGGTGGGCCCAGATGGCGTGCAGGCCGGAATATGCGAAAAAGTTCTCGAAAGAGCCTCGAGCCGCCGGGTCGTGTGACCGGGCGGCGTCGAGGTCTTCCTTAAGCCTTGCGAAGAAGCTCACAAAGACCTTTCTACAGGAAGTGAAGGTTTGCAGGCGTTGTCTCAGCCGCGGATGTCGTCGAACAGCACAGTGGAGATGTAACGCTCTCCAAAGTCGCAGACAACAGCGACAATCAACTTGCCGGCGTTCTCGGGGCGCTTGGCCAGTTCGAGGGCACCCCACACGATGGCACCGGAGGAGATGCCACCGAGGATGCCTTCACGGGCGCCGAGTTCACGGGCAACACGGACGGAATCTTCCAGCGTGGCGTCCAGGACTTCGTCGTAGACGTTGGTGTCCAGGATTTCCGGAACAAAGTTGGCGCCGATTCCCTGGATCTTGTGGGGACCCGGAGCGCCACCGTTCAGGATCGCGGAGTCCTTGGGTTCGATAGCCACGATCTGCACGCCCGGCTTGCGTTCCTTGAGGACCTGCCCGACGCCGGTGATGGTGCCGCCGGTGCCCACGCCTGCAACAAAGATGTCCACTTCACCGTCGGTGTCTTCCCAGACTTCCTCGGCAGTGGTGGTGCGGTGGATTGCCGGGTTGGCCTCATTGGCAAACTGCTGCGCCCAAATGGAGTTCTCGGTGTTGGCGACGATTTCCTGGGCCTTCTCCACCGCGCCGCGCATGCCTTCGGATCCGGGCGTGAGAACGATTTCGGCACCGTAGGCGCGCAGCATGACGCGGCGCTCGGTGGACATGGTCTCCGGCATGGTCAGGATGACCTTGTAGCCGCGGGCTGCGCCCACCAGGGCCAGTGCGATGCCGGTGTTGCCGGAGGTGCCTTCGACGATGGTTCCGCCGGGCTTCAAAGCGCCGGACTTCTCGGCAGCGTCAATGATGGCCACACCGATGCGGTCCTTGACGCTGTTGGCCGGGTTGTAGAACTCAAGCTTGACGGCAACCGTGGCGTCAAGGCCTTCGGTAAGCCGGTTCAAGCGGACCAGCGGTGTGCGGCCGACCAGCTGCGTGACGTCGTCGTAGATCCTAGCCATGAAAATTTCGCCTATCTCTGAAGAGGGAATGCTGAGGTCAGCCTAACCAGCCGGATCGAAACACCGCTAAGCAGTAAGCCATGCAGAGTAATATTTCCGGGCCTTGGCCAGCTTCGGGTTAATAATCACCTGGCAGTAACCCTGATAGGGGAATTTGGCGTAGTAATTCTGGTGGACTTCCTCGGCCTCGTGGAACTCAGGCAGGCGGCTGACTTCCGTCACAATCGGATCCGACCAGAGCGCCTGGGCACGCTCGATGGCTTCCTCGAACAGCACTTTTTCTTCCGTGGTGGTGTAGAACATCGAAGACCTGTACTGGGTACCGACGTCATAGCCTTGCCGGTTCAGCGTGGTGGGGTCATGCAGGGCAAAGAACATGTCCAGAATGACCTCTTCGGGGACCACGGTTTCATCGAAGCTTACGGCCACCACTTCGGCATGGCCCGTGGTTCCTGAGCAGACCTGGTAGTAGTCGGGATTGCGGACGTGGCCGCCCGTGTAGCCCGAAACAACTGAGCTGACACCGCGGGTTTTCTGGTAAACGGCGTCCAGGCACCAAAAGCAGCCACCGCCAAGTACGAAAGTTTTCATGTTCTCTTCAATGGATCGGAGGGCTTGATGATTCCCGCTTCACCTTACGGGAGAATTACGGCACCCGGCAGGCCTGCGGGTGGCGGAACTGCCTCATCCGCCGTGGAAGGGAAGAAGTAGGGAAGAATAAGAGCATGGAAGCAGTAAACACCGGTATTTCTGATGCGGATTCGGTCGATGATGACCAAGCAGTTGAAGAGGACGAAACAGTTGACGCCGGCGGAGACCCCACGCTTGGCCAGGTGTTGCTTGCTGTTGAAGAACTCTGGCCCGAGTCACTGGCCGAGGACTGGGACGAAGTTGGCTTGGTGGTGGGACGCCCCAACGTCCCCGTGACCAAGGTCCTCTTCGCAGTAGACCCCACGTTGGCTGTCATCGACGAAGCCATTGAGTGGGGCGCCGGACTGCTGATCACCCACCACCCTCTGCTCCTTAAAGGGGTGAACTCCGTGGCCGCCACCTCTGCCAAGGGCTTGGCGGTCCACCGGTTGATCGAGGCCGGAACGGGCCTTCTGACCGTCCACACCAACGGCGACTCCGCAGTCGGGGGAGTCTCGGACGTCCTGGCTGACGCCTTTGGACTGGAAAACGTGGAGCCGCTGACTCCGGCTGCCAACGGCTTGCCTGAAGAGGGCATCGGCCGCGTGGGTGACCTTCCGGAACTCATCACGCTCGGTGATTTCGCGGCGAGCGTCTTTGAAATGCTGCCTGCAGTGGCCGGCGGCGTCCGCGTGGCCGGTGACAAGGACGGGCTGGTGCGGCGGGTTGCCGTCTGCGGCGGCGCCGGCGACAGCTTGTTCGACGCCGTTCGTGCCAGCCATGCCGACGTATACGTGACCGCTGACATGCGCCACCACCCGGCCTCCGAAGCCCGTGAGGGTGCAAGCAATGGCCGGCCATATTTGATCGACGTTTCACACTTTGCCAGCGAGTGGCTGTGGCTGCCTGCCGCCGCAGAAGCGCTGGGCAACGTGCTCGCAGACCAGGGCTACGACGTCGAGATCCGTGTCAGCAGCACCAACAGCGATCCCTGGGACTTCATACTCACTCCCGGCGGGGACTAGAGTCTAGAAGGATACGGACGGTCTCAACAGGATGGGGCCGGTCCGGCCGGAACTGATCTCCAGGCCCGGCATCGATAAGCGGAGGTAAGCGTGGCGAAAGCAGCACCGGCAGAACAACTGAAATTGCTTGAACTGCAGGGACTGGATGCCAAGCTGAAGTCGCTGGCCGGCCGTCGGAAAGTACTGGAGACGGATCCCCGGATCACGGACCTCACGGATGCGCTGAACGTGGCCAACGGCGAACTGGGGGCAGCCAAAGTTGCCGTCCATGACGCCGAGGCCGAACTTCGCCGGGCGGAAGCCGACGTGGAGCAGGTGGCCACCCGCATTGAGCGTGACGAGACCCGGCTCAACAGCGGCACCGGCCTGTCCAAGGATCTGGTGGCGCTCCAAAGCGACATTGCCTCACTGAACAAGCGCCGCTCTGACCTTGAAGACGTCGAGCTCGAGATCCTGGAACGCTTGGATACGTTGCGCGAACGCCAGGCTGCCCAGCAGGTGATCGTCGATGACATCCAGGGATCCTTCGGCAGCATCCGGGCAGAACTCGATGAGGCGATCGCAGAGATCGCTGCTGAAGAGACGGTGGTGCGGGGCCAGCGCGCGGCTTTTGCGGAGGCTTTGGATGCCGGCCTCCTGGCCGTATACGAGAAGACCATTGCCAAGAGGGGAGTGGGCGCTGCCCGGCTGTTCCACGGCAAATCCGAGGGATCCGGCATGATGCTCAGCCCGGGAGACCTCGCCGAAGTCAAAGCCGCCGCGGAAGATGACATCGTGTTCTGCCCGGACTCAGGCGTTATCCTGGTCCGTTCGGCAGACTGGAACTGACAAGCCCTCAGCTGGCCGGCCCGAAACTCAGCTGGACAGGATGATGTTGAGCGCGTGGGGCTTGCGGGCAGTGCCCTCAACGAGTTCTGCCGTCCAGACTTCGCCGGCAGCCTTCAGGAGCTGATCCGGGGTTGCCGGCGCCTTGCCACGCCGGGTGATCAAGTGCCGCGCCAACTCTCCGCGGGTGTGCTTGGCGAAGTGGCTCACGACTGTGCGCTTGCCGTTGGCTTCATTGAAGACGTTGACGTTGACCGTCTGCGCGGCTGGGGGAGCCCAAGCAGCGGCATAGGTGCTGGAGCGGCAATCCACCATGAGTTCGCCGTCGGCACGTGAGGCGAGGGCGGCGTTAAGCTGCGGCTTCCAGAACGAGGCGAGGCGTCCGACGTCGGGCAGTGCCGTTCCCATGGACAGCCGGTAGGCAGGCACATGGTCGCCAAAGCCGATGGCGCCCCAGAGGGCGGACACCACCAGAATGGATTCAGTGGCCTTACTGCGCTGGGTTGGCGTCATGCTGTTATAGCCCAGGGCGTCGTAAAGCACGCCCGAATACACCTGGTGCGCAGGGGCTGCCGGTTCGGTACGGAGCCGGGTATTACGTTCGACGTCGTCCCGCAACGAGGCGCCGACGCCCAGGAGGGAAAGTGCGTCCTCGTGTGCGCTCACTGTGCCCAAAGCCTCGAGC
This sequence comes from Paenarthrobacter sp. OM7, assembly GCF_029873575.1. NCBI lineage: Bacteria > Bacillati > Actinomycetota > Actinomycetes > Micrococcales > Micrococcaceae > Paenarthrobacter > Paenarthrobacter sp. OM7. The sequence continues at coordinate 2,676,005 of NZ_CP123579.1, read as the reverse complement.
ACTTTTGCCCGGTAAGGATTCAGCTCCGGAAAGCTCAGCGACTCCCACTCGATGACGGGACCTTTGGGGGCAGGGGTCTTGCCTTCGGAAGGCGGCAGCAGAATCAGCACCCGTCGATATTACCGCCGGACTTTGGCCGGTCCCAACGCCGGTAGACTGGACGGCGGATGGGTCGACCAGGCGGTCGCGCGTCACGAAAGTGGCTCGAGGAACGTCCGGGCTCCGTAGAGCAGGGTGGTGGGTAACGCCCACTCGGGGTAACCCGCAGGCCAGTGCCACAGAGAACAGACCGCCTGCGCTGCGTGATGTTTTTCATCGCGGAGCAGCAGGTAAGGGTGAAACGGTGGTGTAAGAGACCACCAGCTCCCTGGGTGACCGGGGAGGCTAGGTAAACCCCACCCGGAGCAAGGCCAGACAGGACACGTTTGAGGGCTGCTCGCCCGAGTGTCCGGGTAGGCTGCTGGAGGGCGTCGGCAACGGCGTTCGTAGATGGATGGCCGCCACTCCCTTTCCGGTAACGGTAGGGGATGACAGAACCCGGCGTATCGGTCGACCCATCCATTTATGACTCGCGTAAACGCGCCGTGTGAGTGATTTCACGCCCCCGGGCGGCCTACGCCCCCTCCTTCCGCCCTAGAATGGTTACTGAACGTAGATGTTCTGCCGCCGGGACTGCGTTCGCAGCCGGCGGATTTTCTTTGCTCTCGTTCAAGGCGCTGTGGGTGGACCGAAGCCCGCCGGCGCATGTGCCGCAGGACTACTCCGGGCGGCCGCTGCCATCTGCATACGAGGACGTATGTGGTTGACCCAAGGAAGGTAGTTCTGTGAGCCAGACGTCAGATTCTTGTCTTGATAAGTGGATGGGCCGGGAGGCTCTCGCCGAGGCCATGATTCCGGTGATCGGCCGGCTGTACCGGGAAAACAACGTGGTCACCAGCATCCATGGCCGCAGCCTGATCAACAAGTCCACCATGAACATCCTCAAGGCGCACCGATTTGCCCGCCGGATGAGCAACCACGAGCTCCTGCTCGAAGAGACCGCACCCTTGCTGAACGCCCTGTCGGAGCTGGAACTCGGCGCAGCAGCCATTGACATCGCGCGCCTGACCGAAAAGTTCCGGGCAGAAGGCAATGGCGCCTCCCTGGACGAGTACTTGCGCGCTGAACTTGCCGAGATCGTGGGCAAGCGCGGCGCTGACGACCGGACCAGCACCGACGTCGTGCTTTACGGCTTTGGCCGCATCGGCCGTCTCCTGGCCCGCATCCTCATCGAAAAGGCCGGCGGCGGACACGGCCTTCGACTCCGTGCGATCGTAGTGCGCAAGGGCGCCGAGAATGATCTTGTGAAGCGCGCGAGCCTGCTGCGCCGCGACTCCGTTCACGGTTCCTTCGAGGGCACCATCCGCGTTGACGAGGAAGCCAACACCATCACTGCCAACGGCGTGCAGGTCCAGGTCATCTACTCGGACAACCCCGCCACGGTGGACTACACAGCCTACGGAATCAAGGACGCCCTGGTAGTCGACAACACGGGCCGCTGGCGCGATGCTGAGGGCCTCTCCCAGCACCTGCAAAGCAAGGGTGCTGCCCGCGTCCTGCTCACAGCTCCGGGCAAGGGCGACCTCAAGAACATCGTCCACGGCATCAACCACAAGGACATCTCGGACGATGACAAGATCGTCACTGCTGCTTCCTGCACCACGAACGCCATCACACCGGTGCTCAAAGCCATCAATGACAAGTTCGGCATCATCCACGGCCACGTGGAAACAGTGCACTCGTTCACGAACGACCAGAACCTTATTGACAACTTCCACAAGGGCGATCGCCGCGGACGTTCCGCTGCGCTGAACATGGTCATCACCGAAACCGGTGCCGCCAAGGCCGTGGCCAAGGCTCTTCCGGAACTTCAGGGCAAGTTGACCGGCAATGCCATCCGCGTTCCCACGCCGGATGTTTCCATGGCCATCCTCAACCTGAACCTGGAAAAGGGCACCACCCGGGACGAAGTCAACGATTTCCTCCGCGAAATGTCCTTGCACTCCGATCTTCGGAAGCAGATCGACTACATCGATTCTCCCGATGTTGTCTCAACGGACTTCGTCGGCTCGCGCCGTGCAGGCATCGTCGACGGCCTGGCAACGATCTCCAATGACAAGAACCTCGTACTTTACGTTTGGTACGACAACGAGTTCGGTTACTCATGCCAGGTTGTCCGTGTCATGGAGGAAATGGCCGGCGTCAACCCGCCGTCGTTCCCTGCCCGCGACGTCGTTGCTCCCATCGCCGTTCTGGAAACGGCCGGCGCCTAGCAGCCGTAAGTATTCGCGGGTTTCCCGGCTGAATCACTGGTATCAGCCGGGAAACCTGACCAAAATGGGTTCATGGAAAATGAATCAACTTTGGAGCACGAAACAGCACTGGAACACGCACTGGACGTAGCCCGAGCCAATCACAAACAAGCCCAAAAACTCCTGGATCAGGCTGTTGCGGCCAACGCCTCCGGCGACGTCCCGGACCAACGGGTGGAGCAACTGCGGGCACTCCTCGCGCTGGCAACCGAGGACCTCCAACGCGTGCTGCGCGAGCAATAAACCCGGAGATCCGCCCCCACGGTGTGACTTCTCCTACACACTGTGGATACCGGCTCTTTCTGTCGGGGCCTTGTCCTACGCTCGTAGGACATGCCTGCCCCCACTGGACGGAGTCCCTTGAGTATCACCTGGTCTGCCTACAAACGCGCCCGCCGCAGATCCCGGCAAGCATGGACGATTCTCGCCCTGGCTGCCGCAACCATCGTGGCGGCGCTTTCCTGGTTTTTCACCGCGGGCCAATTCTCCGCAGCAGATCCATGGGTAGCAGGACCCAGCGAAGCGCCCGTTTACAACCCCCTCTGGATGAAACCCGTGCGCGGCGCCGCCCCGGTGACTGCCGAGAAGGCCGCCGATGCCTTGGACCGGCTGCCGGTCAAGGGCAGGGCCCCCAAATCAGACTATGACCGGGCGGCCTTCGGACAGGCCTGGGCCGATGCCGACCGTAACGGGTGCGACACCAGGAACGACATCCTCCGGCGTGACCTTTCCGCTGTCGAGTTCACAGAAGGATCTTCCTGCAAGGTGGCCGGTGGCAGTTTCAACGAACCCTACACCGGGGCACAGGTGGTTTTCAGGCGGGGGCAGGAAACAAGTGCGGCCGTCCAAATCGACCATGTGGTTGCCTTGGCGGACGCATGGCAAAAAGGGGCACAACACCTGACCGTTCAGCAGCGGCAGACTTTCGCCAACGATCCTTTGAACCTGATTGCGGCCGACGGTCCTGCGAACGTCAAAAAAGGGGCGGGTGACGCTGCGACGTGGCTGCCGGCCAACAAGAACTTCCGCTGCCACTACGTCGCCCGGCAAATTTCCGTGAAGGCCGCGTACAAGCTCTGGGTAACACAGGCGGAAAAGGACGCCATGAAGGGCGTACTCTCCTCCTGTCCGGAGCAACAGACCATCTACAGCTCGAGGTGACCGTGCCCCAACTGCCAGGTGCCGCCGTCGTCGATTCTCTCCAAGACCACCCGCTGAAGTGACGTCTCCCGGGGAAGCTTGTCCAGGTCCTGGAGCCCGCGCTGCCGGAAGGTGAAATACACGGCGTCGGTAGGGGCTTCAGAACAACGGTCCAGCGTGAAGCGCCGGGCAAACGAGGCAATGTTGCTCTCAGGCAGGTGGTCCGCAAGATAGGGGTCCAGCATCCACGAATCGCACGTGGCAACGGCTGCTGGCTTATCAGGGAAGTATCGGGGGAAGAACAGGCGGGCCTCGGACAAGCTGGCATCCACCGAGGCGGGGGACAGCCCGCCATCTTCTGGAATGTGGACGCCGAGTACCCAGTGACCGTCAGCCGCGGGGGTACCGGCTTGAGCGGTTTCCTCCGGGCTGCGGACCAGATGGAACTGCAGGCGGCCCAGCCTGAACAGGTTCCCTGCCATGTGCAAGGTCATCCAGCCCCAGGTATCGAGGCCGAACCGGCCATGGACCCGCCGGTTGATCCTGAGCTGCAGTCCCATGTCAGCCAGCGATGCCGCAGAGACTTCGGGACTGATACCGAGCTTCAGGTGATAAGCGTGGACGGTGGGGGAGAAGCGGAGCAGTGCTTCGATCCAGACCGATTCGTCGGGGTTGTCTTCCTGGATGCTGTCCAGTGGAAAGGAATCCAGCCGCTCGTCCATGGCAGCCATGGCGCGCAGCACCGCTTCGCCGGGCGGAGTTGCGAGAAGGGCGGTGCACTCCTCCGCGTCGTCGCCGCTGATGTCCAGGAGTTCGAAGAGTCCAGTGTGCGGGGTCGGGGTCATGGCTCAGTGTCCAAAAGGATCGGGATCGACGCCGGGCATCCACGTCAGGCCGGGCACGCCCCAGCCGTGCTTCTTCGCTTGCTTGAGGGCCTTCTTTGCGTACCTGTCCACCAGCCGGTTAACGTACAGCTTGCCGTCCAGGTGGTCGAACTCGTGCTGCAGAATCCGGGCAAACCAGCCGGTCGCTTCAAAGTCCACAGGGTTGCCGTCACCGTCGAAGCCCTGGACGCGCGTCCATTCAGCACGCTGCAACGGGTAGTACTCTCCCGGGAAGGACAAGCAACCCTCAACATGCTCGTCAGGGTCCGGGAGAGCTCCCGAGACTTTGGAGAGGGTGAGTACAGGGTTGACCACCACGCCCTGTTCCGGAACGTCGTCGTCGTTGGCGTACTTGTAGACGAAAAGGCGCTTGCCCACACCGATCTGAGGGGCTGCGAGCCCTACCCCGTTGGCGGCGTCGTTGGTCTCGAACATATCCGCGATCAGCACGCGGAGTTGGTCGTCGAAGACCTCCACTTCGCTGGCCCGGCGATGCAAAACAGGTTCGCCCCAAATGGTGACTGGCAGGACGGTCATGTCAGTTCTTCCTTTGTTGATCGCTGAAGTCCGTGGCGGCGCAGGTCCGCTTCAGGGTTAAAAGCAAAGGCCGCACCGGATAACCGGTGCGGCCTTTGTGGAAACCGGCTCTGCAGCCAATCTCGGTGGGGTGAGCTACGGGGGTTGAACCCGCGACCTCCTGGACCACAACCAGGCGCTCTGCCAACTGAGCTAAGCCCACCATGTGCCTTTTGGGGCTGAACCGTTTGACCGGCTTTCCTTCAAGGCAACGACAAATAGCTTACCTGCTGTTTAGGGGTGCAAAGTCCACTTTTGCCGGTTTTGGCGAAAAAACCTTGAAAAATGGTGCAGATCACACAGTTTCTGTGGAGCCCAAGGTCTCCGCAGTGGCCATGACGTCCCTGGAGATGCGCTGTGCCGTGGCCGTGTCCGGTCCGGGCGCGGGCACGAAGACGGCCTGGCGGTAGTAGCGAAGTTCGTCGATGGAGTCCTTGATGTCGCCGAGGGCGCGGTGCCCGCCGTGCTTGGCAGGCGACTGGAAGTAGGCGCGCGGGAACCAACGCCGCGAGAGTTCCTTGATGGTGCTGACATCGATCACGCGGTAGTGGAGGTGCTCCACGATGTTTGGCATGTCCCTGGCCAGGAACATGCGGTCTGTTCCCACGGAGTTGCCGCCCAAAGGCGCTTTACGGGGGTCCGGAACCCACTTCTCGATGTATTCAAGTACCTCGGCTTCGGCCTCGGCCATGGTCTTCCCATGGGGGAGTTCGTCGAGGAGCTTTGACCGGGTATGCATGTCCCGCACAAAATCATTCATTTGTTCCAGGGCAGCATCGTCCGGCTTGATGACGACGTCGACGCCGTCGCCGAGGATGTTGAGCTCGGAATCCGTCACCAGCGCCGCAACCTCGATCAGGGCGTCGTTATTCAGGTCCAGGCCGGTCATTTCGCAGTCGATCCAGACGATGCGTTCATTAGTAATAGGCACGCGCCCAGCCTATCCTTCAGCCGCTTCGAAGTGCTCTGATGGTACGATTTTTGAGCGCGGCAGTGTCTTTTTCTTCCTGCCGTGGAAAGTCCCAAAGACGCAGAATTTCTCCCGAATGTACCGGGCGAACGATTGGATGACGACCACATGACGGTGCCAGTACCCGCCGCCCAGAAGGCAGGGACAGCAGCGCCGACGGCAGATGCTGCGGCCAGCGAGGTTGATAATGCCCGTTCGCCGCTGATTGCCGGTTTCATCGGCTCCATGTTCATGGTCTTCGGGTCCCTGGGCGTGGGCTGGCTGGCTCCGGTCTCCGAACTTCGGAGGTTGCCACTCTTCATCTGGATGCGCACCGAAGGTGTTGGAGTCGCCCTGTCGATTGTCCTGCTGGCCGTCGGTGGAATGCTGCTGGTCCGGGCCTGGCTGCGCTTGGGTCAACGCGTCCGGGTCTGGGGGCTGGAGGCGCGGAAGGCAACGCTTCAGGCCGTGGCTGCGTGGGGATTGCCCATGATGTTCACCGTTCCCCTCTTCAGCAGGGACGTTTACGCGTACATCGGTCAGGGCCGTCTGATGGTCGAAGGCATCAATCCCTACGAGAATGGGATTTCCGCGCTGCCCAATTACTTCCAATTGGGTGCGGACAAGATGTGGACCGAAGCGCCGGTGCCGTACGGGCAATTGTTCCTGTGGATCGAGCAGTTCGTCGTTTGGGTGACCAATGTCCAACCTGAAGCAAGCATCATGTTGTTCCGGCTGGTTGCCCTCGTGGGAATCGTCCTCTGCATCATCTACGTACCCAAGCTGGCGGAACTTCACGGAGTGAATCCGCACCGGGCACTGTGGCTGACAGCCGCAAATCCGCTCTTCCTCACCAACTTCATTGCCAGTGTCCACAACGACGCCCTCATGATCGGGCTGGCCCTTGCGGGACTCTACTACTGCGCAACACGTCGCGTGATCCTGGGCTTGGTGCTGGTCACCCTCTCCATCTCCGTTAAGCCCATTACGGTGGTGTTCCTTCCCTTTATTGGGCTCTTGTGGGCCGGCAAGGGGGCTTCCTGGCCACGGAAGTTCGCCTTCTGGTTCTTGACCGCCGGGCTGAGCTTCGGATTGCTGTATGCCATGAGCATGGTTAATGGCTTCGGATTTGGCTGGATCAATGGCCTGTCAGCTCCGGGCAGTGTTTGGATCTGGTACGCCCCCATCGGCCTGATCGGCTTGGTGGTGGCGTCCATCTTCAATGTCTTTGGACTGGATGGCTGGGGCATGGCCAAGTGGGTTTACGACGCCGGCAAGGTGCTCATGGTGGGCGCCATCGCCTGGCAGGTCTTCCGCGGTGACTACGACCGCCTGATGCGCCGTCTCACTCTGGCGTTTGCAGCTATCGTCATTCTGGCTCCGATGATCCAGTCCTGGTACGTGGTCTGGCTGATTCCGCTCTTTGCCGTGACCGGTATCCGCAATGACTGGCAGGTCAAGGCCGTCTATTTTGTGGTCTCCTTCTTCATGGTCTACGCGATCTCGGACCAGCTGGACGTCTTCCCGTACCTCCAGAGCGAAGACCTGGGCCTGGCTTTGACGTTGGCGCGGAATGCAGCGGCCATCATTGCCTTGCTCTTCGCCGTGTACCTGATCTTTGTGGACCCTAAAACCAAGAGCCTGTTCCGGAAACACGACGAGCCAGGCCTCCGTCCGATCATCTGAGCCGCATCAGCTCGACGACAAAAGCCGTGTCCCCTCACGAAGGGACAAGGGACTCAGCGATGACGCGTTATCTGCGGCAAAATTCCGGACCCATTCGGGATCTGATTTGCTGTATTCGCGCAGCGCCCAGCCGATGGCCTTGCGGATGAAAAACTCCCTGCTGTGCAAATTGGGTTCGATGACTGCAGCCAGCAAGCCGTGATCGGTCATGGACTTCGCCCCCAGCTGGGCAGTAATTGCAGCCCGGCGGATCCACAGGTCGTTGTCCTCGGCCCAGCGAAGCAGCAAGGGGGTCATCGTCGGCTTATGCGCAAGCAACAGTGCGCATATCCGGGGCGAAACTCCATCCACCAGGTCCCACCAGGCTCCTGTCCGGATAATTTCCTCGTACACGGGCAGCATGTCCAGGTCTTCCTTCACCATCCGCTGGCCCGTCAGGTCAATGGCTGCGTACCGCTCTTCGCGTGCCTCGGCATCGCGCCACAACAGGAGAACCGCCTCCCGCAACTCGTCAGGGGATGAGACAGGAAACTCTCTTGCTGCTGCTTTGACGATGCTCCGCACCTCGGGAACCCTGACCCCGAGTGAGGGCATGGCCGACTTCATGTACTTCTGGGCACCAAGCCCCCGTTCAGCGTCCCCGGACGAGCGGAGTGAGGAGCGGATCGAGTCCACCAGTTCCTTGGTCATGCGTCCACTGTAGGACCGATGTATGGCGGAGGGTCTCCTGCCATTGCCCGGAGACCCTCCCAGGCATAGCCGGGGAGTCGTAGAGTGGGCAACGTGGCCGCAGTTGGCCGCACAACCAGCCCCTGAGGGCACGCCCAGCAACGGAGGACCTTTGATGTCAATGCTGAAAACTCCCGAGCAGATTACGTTGATGCGTGAGGCCGGCAGGGTGGTGGCCAATGCTTTGAAGGCCGTCAAGAAGCACGCTGCCGTGGGAGTTTCCCTGAAGGAGCTTGACGACGTCGCGGCGGCAGTGATGTCCGACGCCGGCGCCAGGCCCGCCTTCCTCGACTATCATCCCCGCTGGGCGTCCGTGCCGTTTCCCGGCGTGATCTGCGCCAGTGTCAATGATGCCGTGGTGCACGGTATCCCTAACGGCTATGCCCTTGAAGACGGCGATCTGCTGAGCGTTGACTGCGGTGCTTTCCTGGAGGGATGGTGCGGAGACGCCGCCATCAGCTTCATTGTCGGGGAGGGCGATCCCTTGGACCAGGAACTCATAAATGCAGCGGATGCCGCACTGGCGCGGGGAATAGAAGCAGCGCGCGTGGGCAACAAAATGGGGGATCTTGCCTACGCCATAGGTGGTGAAGCCAAACGCGCAGGTTACGGCCTGTTGGCCGATCACGGCGGACATGGCATCGGCCGGACCATGCATGCCGAACCTCCCGTTCCCAACATCGGGCGTCCGGGGCGGGGCATGAAGCTGGAGGAGGGCCTGGTCATCGCCATCGAGCCCATGTTGATTCTGGGAGGCAAGGACGATTACTACCATGATGAGGACGAATGGACCCTGCGTTCGGCGAACGGACGTAGAGCAGCCCACAGCGAGCACACGGTTGCCATCACGGCGGACGGCCCGATGATCCTGACCCTGCCTTGATTCCGGCACTGCCGCATAACAGGCCACGCTTTGAATCAGGCACGCTCTGAATCAGGCACGGCCTCAGGGCGCCGCCTGGGCCTTGGTCAGCCTCACCACGGGCCGGCCTGGCACGGATTCGGAGACCGGGCCGAATCCGGCAGCCAGGAAAAGCGACAGAGTGCCGTGGTAGAGCTCCGCTGAGGTCGCCTTGGTCCTGAGCCCTGTGTCGACGGGATAGCCCTCCACGACTTCCGCACCGTGGGTGAACGCATGGCTTACGGCGGCGGCCAGGAGCGCGGCCGACACCCCGGTGCGGCGATGACGTGGTGCCACGACGAAACAGCTGATGGCCCAAAGCGCGGTGTCGTCCGTTGTGGCCGATGGTACTGCCCTCAGTACTGGTGACCGTTTCAGCCGCCGGTAGGTTGCCCGGGGCTCAACAGCGCACCAACCCACTGGATCACCGTTCCTGAAGGCCATGACCCCCGGCGCCGGTTCATTGCTGAAAGCTGACTTCAGCATTTCCTTTCGATCATCCGGAGACGTGGTGTCCCAATCCTTGCCGGCAAGGACGAACCACCGGCACCAGCACCGGGATGGTTCGCCCTTGGTCCCAAACAGTTCCTCAACTGCTGCCCACGACGCAGGTGCCGTCTCTAGCCTGAGTGCATCCTCGTGCTGTTCCATGGACCCAGAATAGGCCTCACCGTCGCGGCTGGAATGGCGGGTTACGGGCACCAGGCTCAAGGTTCAAGCGCCAGCACCCACCAGCTCTCCTGTCGAGGTGTTCACCATCAATGGCCCGGTTCCATCGGGATCATCCATCCCGGCTGCTACTGACTCGTCCTCCGGAGGATCTTGTTCGGCATCCTCAGTGTCCCACTCGCCGCTGCTCCCTGGGCCACCCGGGGCGGGGCTGGACAGAGCCTCGTCCGAGGGCGCAGTGTCTGCAGCGGCGGAGTCCGTTGGAGCAGAGGTGCCGTTCATGCGGGTGAAGTTGGCGGAGCCCCACATGAGGTCGTGTCCCACGGATTCGGCGTCGATTTCCGCTACATGGTAGACGCGGCCTTCATGTTCCCATTGCCTCAACCGGAGCCTTCCCATGACCAGCACACGCTGCCCCTTTTTGACGCTGCACCCAACGTGTCCGGCAAGGTATCGGAACGATTGCACCGTATACCAATTGGTGTTGCCGTCAACCCACGTGTTGCTCGCCCGGTCATAGCGGCGCTCTGTGGTTCCCAGGCGGAACGATGCTGTAGCCGTTCCCCGTGTGGTTGTTGAACTCTTAACCTCCGAGGCCACGAAGCCCCGGACGGTGATGATGTCATTCATTGGTGGTCCTTCTGGATGTAGGGAGTGCCTGTCCGGCTCTTTCAGCTTCATCCAGTGAAGCCGTCGAAGGCAGTGCCGCGGGGGCCTATGTGCATAACCCTGGCGAACGGGCCCTTGTGGAGGAATGGAGGCCGCTGGTGATGAGATGGCGGGCTACCCGCCGATGGCACTGTAAACTCTTTGTGGCGCCAGCCGCCCATGGTGGTGACGGCGTCAGTGCGCCCCAGTAGCTCAGGGGATAGAGCAGCGGCCTTCTAATCCGCCGGTCGGGGGTTCGATTCCCTCCTGGGGCACCACCGCATCCCCCTTGGACAAGCTTCCAAGGGGGATGTTCCTTTATCGCCTCGCTTCAAGAACTTCGATGCAACGGCATCACGGGCCTTCCGCTCATGGTGGTTTGCGCCATTCCTCAGCCGGGTTACCAAAATCCCTTCAGCCGAACCCTGCCGGTGAGCACCCCGTGTGAATGGCACAATGTCTAAGTGATGAGCAGGGGAACGATGCCGGGTGGCAGGTCAACGGGGGCAGCGAAAATCCGCGGTGCAGCATTGTCGCTGTCGGTAGCGGTAACAATTGCGCTGACTGGTTGCACTTCAAGCACGGGGTCCACGGCGCAACCAGGGACCGTCCCGGCCCCCTCCACCTCTGCCCAAGCCACAGCTCCGGTGGATCCTGCCGTGGCCGCCACCTCGGCAACCGTCGAAACCACGTTGAAAAACCTCGTGGCCGGCAACCCCAAGCCGGACCAGGAAGCACTCCGATCGGCCTTGGTGTCGGCCGGGATTCCGAAGGCCAACGTGGAAGTCTCTGTCAGCCGTACGCCCACGGGCCTTGACGTCGATGCCCTGGAGGCAGCCGCTTTGACCGGAGGGAGCTGCGTCGTGGGGCAAATCCGTGACGGTGGTGTCCTGGTGACCGTACTGCCCGTGCTGGCTACCGGTAAATGCTTCGTGGGAGACGCCCGCTAGCGGCTCTTCGGGGCGCGAATGTGAGTTAAGCAGGCCGAGCCATTAGATTTAAGGGCATGGCGGAATTCATTTACACGATGACCAAGGCTCGCAAAGCCGTTGGCGACAAACTTATTCTGGACGATGTCAGCATGTCGTTCTACCCTGGCGCGAAGATCGGCGTCGTGGGACCGAACGGTGCTGGTAAGTCCACCATCCTGAAGATCATGGCCGGACTGGACACCCCTTCGAACGGCGAGGCCCGCCTGAGCCCCGGCTACACCGTGGGCATCCTCCTGCAGGAACCGCCGCTGAACGAGGAAAAGACTGTCCTGGGCAATGTCCAGGAAGGTGTAGGCGAGATCTACGGCAAGATCCAGCGTTTCAACGAGATCTCCGAAGAAATGGCCAACCCGGACGCGGATTACGAGACGCTCCTGGATGAAATGGGCAAGTTGCAGGAAGCCATTGACGCTGCCGATGCCTGGGATATCGATTCCCAGCTGGAACAGGCTATGGACGCCTTGCGTTGCCCGCCGGCCGATTCCGACGTCACTGTCCTCTCCGGTGGTGAGCGCCGCCGCGTGGCCCTGTGCAAGCTGCTCCTCCAGAAGCCTGACCTGCTGCTCCTCGATGAGCCCACCAACCACTTGGACGCCGAGAGCGTGCTGTGGCTCGAACAGCACCTCTCCCAGTATCCCGGTGCTGTCCTTGCCGTGACCCACGACCGTTACTTCCTGGATCATGTGGCAGAGTGGATCGCAGAAGTTGACCGCGGCCACCTCTACCCATACGAAGGCAACTACTCCACCTACCTGGAGAAGAAGAAGGCCCGTTTGGAGGTCCAGGGCAAAAAGGACGCCAAGCTGTCCAAGCGCCTTACCGAAGAACTTGAGTGGGTGCGCTCCAACGCCAAGGGCCGCCAGACCAAGTCCAAGGCCCGTCTTGCCCGCTACGAAGAAATGGCTGCAGAGGCCGACCGCACGCGCAAGCTGGACTTCGAAGAAATCCAGATCCCGCCGGGACCGCGCCTGGGTTCCCTGGTCATCGAGGCCAAGAACCTGAAGAAGGGCTTCGACGACCGCGTCCTGATCGATGGCCTCTCCTTCTCGCTGCCCCGCAATGGCATCGTTGGCGTCATCGGACCCAACGGCGTGGGTAAGTCCACGCTGTTCAAGACGATCGTCGGCATGGAGCCTTTGGACGATGGTGAGCTCAAGATCGGCGAGTCCGTGAAGATCTCCTACGTGGACCAGTCCCGTGGCGGCATCGATCCGAACAAATCCCTCTGGGAAGTTGTCTCGGAAGGCCACGACTTCCTCCAGGTCGGTCAGGTCGAAATGCCTTCGCGTGCCTACGTGTCGGCGTTCGGCTTCAAGGGCCCGGACCAGCAGAAGAAGGCCGGTGTCCTCTCCGGTGGTGAGCGCAACCGCCTCAACCTTGCCTTGACGCTCAAGCAAGGTGGCAACTTGTTGCTGCTTGACGAACCTACCAACGACCTCGACGTCGAAACCCTGAGCAGCCTTGAAAACGCTCTTCTCGAGTTCCCTGGTTGCGCAGTGGTGGTTTCGCACGATCGCTGGTTCCTCGACCGGGTAGCGACCCACATTCTCGCCTACGAAGGCGACGACGAGAACCCGTCCAAGTGGTACTGGTTCGAGGGAAACTTCGACTCCTACGAAGAGAACAAGGTGGAGCGCCTTGGCCCCGATGCCGCCAAGCCGCACCGCGTCACGCACCGCCGCCTGACCCGCGACTAGGAATTCCAGGTACACACAGAAAAGCCGGTCCCGCAAGGGACCGGCCTTTCTGCTTTAACTTCCCGCCGTCACACGGCGCCTCGAAAGCCTACGGGATCCGCACCATACCCTCTTGGGCCACGGTGGCAACATGCAGTCCGTCGCGGTTGAAGATGCGGCCCGTGGCGAGTCCGCGCGCGCCTTGGGCGCTGGGGGACTCCTGGACGTAGAGCATCCACTCGTCCACCCGTACCGGACGGTGCCACCACATGGCGTGGTCGAGGCTGGCGACGCTCATTCCCGGCGTCATCCATGCGAGGCCATGTGCGCGGAGAATAGGTTCAAGCAGCGTGTAGTCGCTGGCATAGGCCAAGGCCGCGCGGTGCAGGTTGGGATCATCGGGCAACGGTCCCATGGTTTTCATCCACACGGCGTTGCTTGCCACGTGCTGGGTGGGCGGGGAAACATAGAGCGCCGGGTCAATGTGGCGGACGTCGAACGGACGTTCCGATGACATGTGCCGCGCCATCGGGTGGTCGTACTGCGACAACAGCTCCGCAGTGCTGGGCAGGGATTCCGGGTCGGGGATGCCTTCGGGCATGGTTGCCTGGTGGTCCAGGCCGGTGTCCTCCACCTGGAATGACGCGATCATCGAGAGAATCGGCACGCCGTCCTGGTACGCGTGAACGCGCCGGGCGGAGAACGAACGCCCGTCCCGCAACCTCTCAACACCGAAAGTGATGGGCTTGTTGGCGTCCCCCGGCCGCAGGAAGTAGCCGTGCATGGAGTGTGCCACCCTGTCCGGTTCCACTGTTCGCATGCCTGCCATCATCGACTGCGCCAAAACCTGGCCTCCAAAGACCCTGTGCCTCGGCTGTTTCTGCGATGGGCCCAGGAAGATGTCCTCGTTGGTCCGGGCTCCGTCAAAGTCACCAAGGTCCAGCAGGCCGATCAGCACATCCATGGGGTCTTCTGCGGGTGCTTCCACTTCAAGGCCAGCATTCGTCTCAGTCATGGTTCGACTTTAGACGCCGCCCCGACCCCTCTCAACCGGGGACATGCCGGTAGAGTCGATGATGTGACAGACGTCTTGACCCAGTCCTTCCGCTTCGCCGATCCCCGTGACCTCGCTGACTTGAAAACCTTTGTGACGCGGGCAAAGAGCATCGACGACGGCGCCATCCGCCTCCAGGCCGCGGGCAGTGTCCTGGCCGCATACGTGTGCGTCCTGCGGCCGCGCATCCTGGGGGAGTCCACTCCCACCATCCTCGGCCTGCGGACCATGGCCCTGGCTGAGCCGGCCCATGCCGATGTGACGGTGACGCTTGCGTCCGTTATGGACCGGTTGGCCCGCTCGGGTGCCGACGACGTGGAGCTGCCCATTCCGCCGTCGACCGTTTCCGAGTCCTGGGCCGGCGTTGGGGCGCCGCGCTCCGGGTGGGAAGCGCAGGGATCAATACTCGACGCCGACCTTAGGTCGGCGGCCGAGGCCGGCATAGCCGAGGTGGCCGGCGTCATTCCGGTTTTGGCGGGTGCGGCGGTGGTCAACAGCGCCAGGGCAGCAGTATGGGGTCGTGAGCTTCCAGACGCCGGCAACCTTCCTGCCGGCGCGGCCTTCGCTGCTTTCGCTCTGGGCTTCCTGGGCGACGCCGAGCAGAAGGTCTTCCGCAATGGCCGCTGGTTCCGTTTGAGCGGCCCCCGCGGACATGTGCTGGTGCGCACAGGCGCAGGCCTGGGACTCGGCTTCTAAAGGTCAGGCTCCGGACGAAGGACTGTTGACCATGGTCAGCGCAGCCCGTTCCATGTAGTCCCACAACGTGCCCTCATGCAGAGGGGAGAGCTCCAGGGAGTCCACCGCCGTGCGCATGTGGAACAGCCAGCGGTCCTTGGCCTCGGGGGTTACCCGGAACGGCATGTGGCGCATGCGGAGCCGGGGATGGCCGCGTTCTTCGCCATAGGTGGTGGGGCCGCCCCAGTATTGTTCCAGGAACATCAGAAAGCGCCTCTTGGCCGGCCCCAGGTCCTCCTCCGGGTACATGGGCCGAAGCAAGGGATCCGTGGCAACGCCGTCGTAGAAGACGTCGATGAGCTTGACGAATGTCTCGTGACCGCCCACTGCGGCGTAAAAACTGTCCGTGTAGGCGGGCTGGCTGAAGGGATCATTCTGCATCAGCTGGCGTCGGGGGCCTGCTTGGGGTTCCGGGGGTTGCCCGCCTGCTGTGCTACTCATTGGACTTCTCCTCGGCTTTGGTGACGCGGGGTGCGCCTGCTGTGACGGGCGCAGTTGCTGCAGCGCCGGGCTCAATGGTGGTGTCCGGTGTTTCCAGTGGGACGTAGTCACCCTGCGAGCGGTTGCCCACGCGGAGGATCTCGCCGTTGCGCAGATACCAGATGGCTCCGTCTTCAGCGCGGACCCGGGTGATGCGCAGGCCCACGGATTCAACGGTACCAATCACTTCGCTGGTGACAATGACATCACCGATTCCGTATTGGTCTTCGATGGTGATGAAGATTCCGGCGAGGAAATCACGGATCAGTTGCTGGGCGCCAAAGCCGATGGCGACACCCAGGATGCCCACGCTGGTCAGCAGCGGCGCGACGTCCACGTTCATGTACTTGAGGACGTAGATGATCACGATCACCACCACCACAACGCTCACCAGGCTCGTCAGCAAGGTGCCGATTGTCTCGGCGCGCTGTGAGCGGCGCTCGTGGTCGAGCGCGCGGATGGCTGGTTGCACCCACTTGAAGTGCGCTTTCTTGAAGAAGGAACTTCCGGCGGAAACCCGCCGGGTGATGCGCAAGATGATGAACCGCGCGACGATCCACACACCCAGGCCCACGCCTACGGTGATGAGGATTGAAACGAGGTCGATCTTTTCGGGTTCCAAAGTGACAATTTCTGCCAGGGGGATGGAGGTCAAGGGTGAATTTCTCCTTGTCGTCGGCCCGTGTTCGCCGGGCGCGGAACACTCTGTCCACCTACAACCCTAGCGCCGTAGCGTGACGGTATGCGCATCCTGGTCCTTGGCGGTACCGCCTTCCTGTCCGCAGAAACCGCCCGGCAGGCTGTTGCCGCCGGACATGACGTCACCTGCTTTGCCCGTGGCACCTCAATGACCCCGCCCGACGGCGCCACCTGGGTCAGGGGGGACCGCGCCTTGGGCGCGGCGGCCTATGCTGAACTCGACGGCGGATGGGACGCGGTGGTGGAGGTATCGCGGGATCCCGTGCAGGCGGGCGAGGCGTTGGACGTGCTGGGAGCCGCCGCCGCGCACTGGACGTTTGTGTCGAGTTGCTCTGTTTATGCAGACCATTCGATACCCGGCGCGGATGAGGGCGCGGAGCTGCTTGAGCCGCTGCCGGCGGGACAGGCCGGTACCCCGGAGACTTACGGCGAATCCAAATCGGCTATTGAGCAGATGACTCTGGCTGTGGTGGGGGAGAAGGCACACATCGTGCGGGCGGGTCTCATCAGTGGCCCGGGGGACGGCACTGACAGGTACGGATACTGGCCCGCCCGATTCGCCGCTGACACTGACGCGGTGCTGGTTCCTGACATCCCGGATGCCGCAACACAGATCATTGACGTCCGGGATCTTGCCGCCTGGATCCTGCAATCCGCCGGTGGAGGACTGACCGGTACCTACAACGCGCTGGGAGACGTCGTGCGCTTTGAGGACTACCTGGCCGAGTCCCGGCAGGCGGCTGGAACCGGAACCGGGGATGGAGCGGTGCAGGACGTTGTCCGGGCTGGCGAAGGGTGGCTCCTTGAGCACGGCGTCGACTACTGGGCAGGACCGGACTCGCTTCCCTTGTGGTTGCCGGCGGACAATGATGGCTTCCAGGCCCGGTCCAACAAAGCTGCACGTGAGCGCGGAATGGTCCTGCGGCCCTGGCAGGAGACGTTGGCGGCCACGCTCGAGGATGAAAGGAGCCGGGGATTGGACAGGGAACGCAAAGCCGGGCTCAGCCGCGAAACCGAACGACGTCTCGTGGCACTATGGCGGGCCCAACAGACCTAGGCCGCTGCCGGCGTCGTGCGTGGTTCGTGGAGGACGGGGAAGTTGACGCTGCGGGCGATGAAGCAGACCTGGTTGGCTTCATGGTGCAGTTGGGGCATCAACTCGGAATGGCTGGCATCGGCTATGGTGACGTGGGGTTTGAGCGTGACGCTTTCGAATTGACCGCTGCCGTCCCGGTTGAGCTTCATCAGGCCCTCGGCATTGTCCTCGTAGCCGGTGACCACCACCCCGTGCTTGACGGCCACATGGAGAAAAGACAGCATGTGGCACTGCGAGAGGGCAGCGAGCAGCAGCTGTTCCGGGTTGTAGCGTGAACGGTCCCCATGGAAGGTGGGATCAGCGGAGCCCTGAAGGGTGGGCAGACCCGGGATCTCCACGTCGTGGTCCCGTGAATAGGCCCGGTAGCCGGCCGTGCCCTCACCCAGGTTTCCGGTCCAGCGGACTGTCAGAGCGTAATGGTGTTCGTTGAGGCCCATGCGGACAGTCTAGCCAGCAGGCATCGACTGTCCGCAGTGACCTCGTCAGGTGCGGGCCTAGACGTCGGCAGCCCGTGCGCGGAGGGCACGGGCCACGCCGTCACGGTTCTCCAGCATCATCCGGCGAAGGGCCGCGCTGTCCTCCGGAAGCGCCGCCAGGAACTCGTCCGTACGGTCCACCGTTGCCTGCGTCGTGAGCTGCGCGGGGTAGAGTCCCACCACGATCTGCTGCGCCAGGGCGTGAGTGCGCTCCTTGACGATTCCAGGCACGGCGTCAAAGTACTTTTCGGCGTAGGGCTCCAGCAAGTCAGTGGTGGGGACCCGCATGAACCCGGCCACGGCTGACGCCTGCAGCGCGTTGGAGAGTTCTCCGGTAACAACGATCGCGTCCCACGCTGCAGCTTTGGCTTCAGCAGTGGGGATGGCAGCCTTTGCTTGGGCGGCTGCATTTTGACCGTTGGAGGTGTTGTCGCGGGCAAGTTCGGCCTCGATGCGTTCCTGGCCTTGGCGCCCGCCGGCCACCAGTGCGGTCAGGAGCTCCCAGCGCATGTCCTGGTCCACCGTGAGGCCTTCCAGGGTTTCGGCTCCGTCCAGCAGCCCCTGGATGCGGTCCAGCTGGCGCCCGCCGCGCGCGAGTTGGGCAAAGGACTTGGCGAACTGCAGCTGGGCATCCGAGCCCGCTTCCACCGAGGATGCAAGCTCCCACAGCTTTTCTGCGGCCGCGATGGTGACCTCGGCTTTGTGTTCGGCGGCCACGTAATAGGTCAAGGTGGTGGCCAGCTGGCGAAGTTGGACCAGAATGACCGAGGAATCCGTTTCATGGGCAATGTTGGCCAGGACCAGGTCCACGTAACCACGGGCAGGGGTTTCGCCGTCGCGCGCCGCATCCCAGGCCGAGCCCCACACCAAGGTGCGCGGCAGGCTGGCTGAGAAGTCCTTCAGGTGGGCCGTGGCGGTGGCAAGGGAGTGCGGGTCGAGGCGGACCTTGGCATAGGCGAGGTCGTCGTCATTGAGCAGGATCAAGTCCGGACGTGCCTTGCCCATCAAGGCAGGGACCTCCGTGCGGGGGCCATCGACATCAAGCTCCTCCCGGTGGGAGCGTTCCAGCTTGCCGTCACCGGAGAGCGAGTAGAATCCAACCGCGAGGCGGTGCGGACGGAGGGTTGGCTGTTCGTCGATCGCGGTCTGCAGAATCGCGAATCCGGTGATGATGCCGTCAGCGTCAACGCTGACCTCGGGAGCAAGGGTGTTGACGCCTGAAGTTTCAAGCCAGAGCTTGCCCCACCCATCCAGGTCGCGGCCGCTGGCCGCCTCAAGCTCCACCAGGAGATCGGTGAGCTCAGTGTTCTTCCAGGCGTGCTTGGCGAAGTAGCTGCGGACGCCGGCCATGAACTGCTCCGGACCTACCCAGGCCACCAACTGCCGGAGCACGGAAGCCCCCTTGGCATAGGTGATGCCATCGAAGTTCACCTCCACGTCTTCGAGGTTGTTGATTTCCGCGAAGATCGGGTGGGTGGTGGGCAGTTGGTCCTGCTTGTACGCCCAGGACTTCTCCACCGAGGCGAAAGTGGTCCAGGCGCGGTCGAATTCCGTGTTTTCCACAGCGGCCAGGTGCGACATGTATTCGGCGAAGGACTCGTTGAGCCAGAGATCGTTCCACCACCGCATGGTCACCAGGTCCCCGAACCACATGTGGGCCAGTTCGTGCAGCACGGTGATGGCACGCCGTTCGACCTGGGCGCCGGTGACCTTTCCACGGAATACGTAGCCCTCCAGGATGGTCACGGCGCCGGCATTTTCCATGGCCCCGGCGTTGAACTCGGGGACGAACAACTGATCGTACTTTTCAAACGGGTAGGGGCAGCCGAACTGTGCTTCGAAGAACTCAAATCCTTGACGGGTCAGGGTGAAGATGTTGTCCGCATCGAGGTACTGCATCAGCGACTTGCGGGCAAAGACTCCCAGCGGCACAACCCGCCCGTCGGCGCTGGTGACTTCGGAACGGACCGACTGATACGGTCCGGCGATCAACGCAGTGACGTACGAGGACAGGCGGGGAGTACGCGCGAATGCCCACACGGACCGGGCGCCGCCGTCTTCTCCCGCAGGAGCTTCAACGGGAACCGGCGTGGGGGAGTTGGAGATGACATCCCAATGCGACGGCGCTGTGACGTTAAAAGTGAAGGTTGCTTTCAGGTCGGGCTGCTCAAAGACGGCGAACATACGCCGGGAGTCCGGAACCTCGAACTGCGTGTAGAGGTACACCTCGCCGTCCACGGGGTCAACGAAACGGTGCAGTCCCTCGCCCGTGTTCATGTAGGGAGCGTCGGCGACCACCACCAGCTCGTTGTCGGCGGCGAGGTCCGGGAGGTGGATACGGATACCGTCCGAAACTTCCGCGGGGTCCAGATCGGTTCCATTCAAGGTCACGCTGTGGACGGCCTGGGTGATGGCATCAATAAAGGTGGTGGATCCCGGGGCCGCGGAGAACTTCACCACAGTGGTGGAACCGAAGACCTCAGGGCCTTTGGTCAGGTCCAGAGTGACGTTGTACGACTCGACATTGAGCAGTCGGGCGCGGATCGCGGCTTCGTCGCGCGTGAGGTTCAGGCCTGGCAAGTGGTGCCTCCGGAAGATTTGGGATGCCCGGCCACTCGAGGCCGGACGTTGGTGTGAAACCATTCTTTCACTCCACGGCCCGAAGGCAAGGAGGGAACACCACAGTGTCGCCCCACGGAGTAGCGTTGGATTATGGGATCGTTCCGGGACACTCTCGACTTCCGCGCACTGAGGTTTGCGGTTGCCTTTCCTTTGCTCCTCGCCGTCGGATTCGTGGTGTGCGCCCAAATGCTGCGCAACGATCTTCCCAACCCCGTTGCCGTGATGTGGAACGCCGACGGCGGCAGCTCGTTCGCGCCGTTCGGCGCCTATGTGACCGGCGGTGCAACCCTCATCACCTTCTGCGGATGGGCGGTATTCCTCCAGGCGGTGTCCATCACCAGGCCTGTTGTCATGAGGCGCGTCATGATGGGCCTGGGACTGACAGTGAGCCTTTTCATCACCACGGTGGTGGCAGCCGGACTGGTGGGACAGTCCGGGCTGGGGGACGCGCGCGAGTCCCATGTGGACCCGATCGTGCTGGCCATGGGCAGTGGCGCCGCGGTGGCCCTGGGCGTCGTGATGATGTTCGCCTTCAAGCCGGACCCGCGCTGGACCCGCGAGGACGACGTTGCCCTCCAAGAGGAACTGACCCTGCTCGCGGACCCGGACCTGGCCCGCGACACGCTTCGCCTGTGGGTGCATGCCCGGAGCTCGGTTTTCATCATGATCATTGTCTCCGCCGTTTTTCCGGCGGCCTTGATTGCGGTCGCCGTCCCTTGGCTCGGCGCCTTGGTCGCCGTGGCTGCTTTGGTAGGCGCCGGCTTCCTGTTTGCCCGCGTACGGGCGGACAGGGGAGGCCTGCAGGTGTTTGCCGGTGGCATCGTGCGCGTCTTGACCGTCCCCGCCGTCGAGATCGCCGGGGCGGCTCCGGCGGACGTCAAAGCGGCTGATTATGGGGGGTGGGGTTGGCGGCATCACGACGACGCCACGGCAATGTTGGTCAGCAGCGGGCCTGCCGTCGTCGTAAGGAAACTTAACGGGGGACGGGTGGCTCTCAGTGCCGGCTCCCAGGCCTCAGCTGACAAGCTGGCGGGGATACTCAACCGGGCGGCCCACCGGGCCCGGGATGATGGACAGTCCCAACAACCCCGGTAGCGGTACCCTAGGTAGCGCATCCCTCACCGCCGCGCCCCGGCCAGACGCCGTCCCCGCGCGCCAGAAAGAACGGACTTCCTGTGACTACACCCCGCGTCCACATCGCTACTGACCATGCCGGCATGGAACTGAGTGCCCACCTGGTCAGCCACCTCACGGCCAAGGGCTATGAAGTGGTGGATCACGGACCCAAGGAGTACGACGCCCTGGACGACTACCCCTCTTTCTGCATCAACGCCGGCGTTGCTGTCGTGGCGGATCAGGAAGCCGGCATCCACGCCCTGGGAATCGTCTTGGGTGGTTCGGGAAATGGTGAGCAAATTGCCGCCAACAAGGTCAAGGGTGTCCGCGCTGCGCTCGCCTGGAACCTTTCCACCGCAAAGCTGGCCCGGGAGCACAACGACGCCAACGTCGTCGCTGTTGGAGGCCGCCAGCACTCGGTTGAAGAAGCTACCGAGCTCATTGAAGCCTTCCTTGAGGAACCGTTCAGCAACGATGAACGCCATGTCCGCCGGATCGGAAAAATCGCGGTGTACGAAACCACCGGCGAAATCGTCGAGTAGTGCCTGAAGGACATTCGGTCCATAGGTTGGCCCGCCAATTCCAGGATGTTTTTGGCGGCCGCCGCCTGGCCGTTTCCAGCCCGCAGGGTCGGTTCACCCACGGCGCGCAGGTCCTGAGCGGGCACACCATGGTTGAGTCGAGGGCCCACGGGAAGCAGTTGTTCCTCAGGTTTGACCACGATCTCTTCCTTCACGTCCATCTTGGCCTGTACGGTGCGTGGAACTTCGGCGGGGACAGTTCCTTCAAGGGTGCCTCCAGCATCGGTGCGCCACGACGCATCGGTGAGCGGGAAACAGGGCCGGCACAGGACGAAGCGGCGTTAGGTGAAACGGAGTACACCGGCCCGCCTGCACCGGTGGGCGCCGTCCGTGTCCGACTCGTTTCAGACCATGGCTGGGCCGACCTCCGTGGCGCCACGACATGTGCCGCCATTACGGCGGCGGAAGTTGCCGTCGTCATGGAACGGTTGGGTCCGGACCCGTTGCACAACCACCCCGGCGACCGAGGGGAATTCATCCGCCGCCTGCGCCGCCGGAAAACGGCGGTGGCCCTGTTGCTGATGGATCAGTCCGTCCTGGCCGGCGTGGGCAATATTTATCGAGCGGAAGTGCTGTTCCGGCAAGCCGTCGATCCCTGGACGCCGGGCAGCTCCCTTGACGAGGAAACGGCAGGGCGTCTGTGGGACGACACCGTGGCCACCATGTCCGACGGTGTTCGTGACGGACGGATTGTTACGACGCCTTCCGCGCTGTGGAGTGGTGGCGGTGTCGTAGCGCCCGACGCCGACGCCCACTTTGTCTACAAGCGGGACGGCATGCCCTGCCGGGCCTGCGGGACGCCGGTGGGCATGACGGAAATCGGTGCGCGCAAGCTGTATTGGTGTCCGGGCTGCCAGGTGTAGCAGCAACAAAAAACGCCCCGATCCGAGGATCGGGGCGTTTTCCCTTGGAGGGGACGACGGGAATCGAACCCGCGTAATCAGTTTGGAAGACTGAGGCTTTACCATTAAGCTACGTCCCCAGGACGGATCTCCTTTTTTCAGGACATCTTCCCGGTGGCTGTTCAAGCCGGGTACAACTAAACCTAATTCCGGCGGCGGTGTCAAATGTGCATTCCTGGCTCGCTTGCCCGTAGACTGTCCTGTGCGTTCGGGGTGTAGCTCAGCTTGGCTAGAGCGCCTGCTTTGGGAGCAGGAAGTCGCAGGTTCAAATCCTGTCACCCCGACTCTGTGTTTGTGTCCGCCTCAGGGACGCGACAGAACCCCATACCCACAAAATCAGGAGTACTTAGACTGTGAAGAGCGCTGTCGAGAACCTCACCGCAACGCGGGTCAAGCTCAACGTTGAGGTTCCCTTTGAGGAACTGAAGCCGAGCATCGATGCCGCGTACAAGACCGTTGCTTCGCAGATCCAGGTTCCCGGATTCCGCAAGGGCAAAGTTCCCACCAAGCTGATCGACCAGCGCGTTGGCCGCGGCTACGTCCTGGAGACGGCCATCAACGATGGCCTCAATGGCTGGTACCAGGCTGCAGTTCAGGAAACGGGCGTTCGCCCCCTGAGCCGTCCCGAGGTTGAAATCACCGAGGTTCCCGACCCCACCTCCACCGATGGTGAACTCAAGTTCCAGGTGGAAATCGATGTCCGCCCCGAGATCGAGCTGCCGGACTACGCCGGCATCAAGGTCGAGGTGGCTGCCGCTGAATCCTCCGAAGCTGACGTCGAGAAGTCCCTTGACGAACTGCGTGGCCGTTTCGGCACGCTGAAGTCCGTTGAGCGCCCCGCCAAGAACGATGACTTCCTGACCATCGACATCACCGCCACCATTGACGGCAAAGAGATCGATTCCGCGGCAGGCCTGTCCTACCAGGTTGGCGCGGGCACCATGCTCGAAGGCCTCGATGAAGCCGTGACCGGCCTTTCAGCCGACGAAGAGGCAATCTTCGACACCACGCTGGTGGGCGGCGACCACGCCGGTGAGTCCGCTCAGGTGAAGGTTGTTGTCAAGGCCGTCAAGGAGCGCGAGCTCCCCGAGGCCAACGATGACTTTGCACAGCTTGCCTCCGAGTTCGACACCCTTGCCGAGCTCCGCGAGGACCTCGCCAAGCAGGCTTCCGACTCCAAGGTTGTGGAGCAGGGCGTTGAGGCACGCGACAAGGTCCTGGACAAGCTCGTTGAGCTCGTAGAGGTTCCGGTTCCGGATTCCGTGGTCGAAGAGCAGATCGAAGCGCACTTCAACCCGGAGAACGCCCACGGCGAAGGTGACCACGACACCGAGGAACACCGCGCCGAGGTCAAGGCCAACACCGAGCGTGCGTTCCAGAACGAGATCATCCTTGACGCCATCGCGGACAAGGAAGAAGTGGATGTCAGCCAGAACGAGCTGATCGACTACATCGTCACCACCGCAAGCCAGTACGGCATGGACCCCAACCAGTTCGCCCAGATCATTGATCAGAGCGGCCAGGTCCCCATGATGGTTTCCGAGGTCCGACGCCGCAAGGCGCTGGCAGTTGTGCTCGGCCAGGCAGAGGTTGTCGACTCCGAGGGCAACAAGGTTGACCTCACCGACTTCGTTCGTCCTGCCGGTGAAGCAGCAGCCGAAGAGGCCGCCGCAGTCGAGGCAACCGACGAGGCCGACGCTGCAGCAAGCGACGACCCCGCAGCAGTGAAGTTCTAGTCAACGACTTCAACCGGCCCCGGATCTTCTGATCCGGGGCCGGTTTGCTTTTAAGGCTGAACATTGGTGCTGAACGCAGACGTGCGCCGTCAGCGAACAGCGCGATTCCGGCGAACAAATCACTGCGGAAAACGGTTAGTGTCCAAGTAGTGAAGTTCAGTGAGGTCACTGGCACCAGCGAGAGGTAAGTACTTATGTCACAGCAATCAGAGGCTCCCCGGATGGCAACTGTCGATCCCGCAGCCCAGGACAACTACATCTACAACCGCCTGCTGAAAGAGCGCATTATCTGGCTCGGCTCTGAAGTCCGTGACGAGAATGCCAATGCCATCTGCTCCCAGCTCCTCCTCCTCTCGGCCGAAGACCCGGAGAAGGACATCTACTTGTACATCAACTCCCCGGGTGGGTCCGTGACGGCCGGCATGGCCATCTACGACACCATGCAGTTCATTCCGAACGACGTCGTCACCGTCGCCACGGGTTTGGCTGCCTCGATGGGCCAGTTCCTCCTGTCGTCCGGCACCAAGGGCAAGCGTTACGCCACGCCCAACGCCCGCATCCTGATGCACCAGCCTTCCGGCGGCATCGGCGGCACGGCCTCGGACATCAAGATCCAGGCTGAACTGATCCTGCACATGAAAAAGGTCATGGCGGAACTCACGGCTGAGCAGACCGGTCAGTCCGTAGAGACCATCCTCAAGGACAATGACCGCGACAAGTGGTTCACTGCCGCCGAGGCGTTGGAATATGGCTTCTTCGACAAGATCTCGGCGCACGCCGGTTCTGTTGCCGGTGGTGGCGGAACGGCCAACCAGTCGGGCGCAGAGCCGAACTCCGAAAACTAACCGGCACAAAGAACCACTGAAACCCCAGGAGTAAAGAACATGAATTACAACTTCGGATGGTCTGCCGGTAATCTCCCGTCCAGCCGTTACGTCCTGCCCCAGTTCGAGGAGCGCACGCCTTACGGCTTCAAGCGCCAGGACCCGTACACCAAGCTGTTCGAGGACCGCATCATCTTCCTCGGTGTCCAGGTTGACGACGCCTCCGCCGATGACATCATGGCCCAGTTGCTGGTCCTTGAGTCAACCGACCCGGACCGCGACATCACCTTGTACATCAACTCGCCAGGTGGTTCGTTCACTGCCATGACGGCCATCTACGACACCATGCAGTACATCCGTCCGGAAATCCAGACGGTATGCCTGGGCCAGGCTGCCAGTGCAGCTGCAGTCCTGCTCGCTGCCGGTACCCCGGGCAAGCGACTGGCACTCCCGAACGCACGTGTCCTGATCCACCAGCCGGCTCTCTCCGGTGGCCAGGGTGGCCAGGCCTCGGACCTCGAAATCCAGGCTGCGGAAGTCATGCGCATGCGTACCTGGCTTGAGGACACGCTGGCACACCACTCCGGCCGCACGTCCGAGCAGGTGAACAACGACATCGAGCGTGACAAGATCCTCACGGCTGCTGATGCCTTGAGCTACGGCCTGATCGATCAGGTTCTTGACTCCCGGAAGATCAAGCCGCAGGCAATCACCCGGTAGCACACGGAATTCGACGCCGGTGCGGTTCACGAAATATGGACCGCACCGGCGTTCTGTTTCCACCCAAGCAGCTCATTGTGACCTAGAGTGGATCTTGTCACGGTGGTGCCAACCGCGGCTTGGCCGCACACTTGAGTACGGCGCGGAGCCGCATCACCCGCATGCAACGAAGGGATTCCCACATGGCTCGGATTGGCGAGAGCACGGATCTGCTGAAGTGTTCTTTCTGCGGAAAGAGCCAAAAGCAGGTACGGAAGCTGATAGCCGGGCCCGGTGTCTACATCTGTGATGAATGCATCGAGCTGTGCAACGAGATCATTGAAGAGGAACTCGCTGAAGTTTCCGATCTCGGCAGTTTCGAACTGCCCAAGCCCCGTGAGATTTTCGACTTCCTGCAGGAATACGTCATTGGCCAGGAACCGGCCAAGCGGTCGCTGGCAGTGGCTGTCTACAACCACTACAAGCGGATCCAGGCCGGCCATGCACCCAAGACCGGCAGCCTCGGTGAGGGATCGCATCACGAGGACGTGGAGATCGCAAAGTCCAACATCCTCCTGATCGGCCCCACCGGCTGTGGCAAGACCTATCTCGCCCAGACCTTGGCCCGTCGACTCAATGTTCCCTTTGCCGTAGCCGATGCGACTGCACTGACGGAGGCCGGCTACGTGGGCGAGGATGTGGAGAACATCCTGCTTAAGCTCATCCAGGCCGCGGACTATGACGTGAAGAAGGCCGAGCAAGGCATCATCTACATTGACGAGATCGATAAGATCTCGCGTAAGAGTGAGAATCCTTCGATCACCCGTGACGTATCCGGTGAAGGTGTGCAGCAGGCGCTCTTGAAGATTCTTGAGGGAACCGTTGCATCCGTGCCCCCTCAGGGCGGCCGCAAACACCCGCACCAGGAATTCATCCAGATCGACACCACCAACGTGCTCTTCATCGTGGCCGGCGCTTTTGCGGGCCTTGAGGACATTATTGGTTCACGGTCCGGGCGTAAGGGCATCGGCTTTGGTTCACCCCTGAACGAGGCCCGGGACAACGTGGACA
Organism: Paenarthrobacter sp. OM7; assembly: GCF_029873575.1. Taxonomy (NCBI): domain Bacteria; kingdom Bacillati; phylum Actinomycetota; class Actinomycetes; order Micrococcales; family Micrococcaceae; genus Paenarthrobacter; species Paenarthrobacter sp. OM7. Next base: position 2,648,713 of record NZ_CP123579.1, on the reverse strand, counting down.
GCTACGGCGAAGTGATGCCGGAGGACCTGCTGAAGTTCGGCCTCATTCCGGAATTCATTGGCCGGCTCCCGGTGATCACCACTGTCTCCAACCTGGACCGGCCCGCCCTCATCCAGATTCTGTCCACCCCCAAGAACGCGCTGGTGAAGCAGTACCAGAAGATGTTCCAGCTGGACGGCGTGGATTTGCAGTTCGAAGACGACGCCCTGGACTCCATCGCGGATCAAGCGCTCGAACGCGGCACTGGTGCCCGTGGGCTCCGGGCCATCATGGAAGAAGTGTTGCTGCCCGTCATGTTCGATCTCCCCAGCAGGGACGACATAGCCACGGTGGTCATCACAGCTGATGTTGTTTTGAAGAAAGCCCAGCCCACCATGATTGCCCACGACGTGGTGGCCAAGCGCCGGAATAAGTCGGCCTAGCAGCCTGTTGGCCTAGGCAAGGAGCGGTTCCGTTGGACCGCTTGCCACCACACGTATCCCACCTTTTCCGAGGAGTTCCCTATGCCCGAAAAGTCCACGCCCGAACAGACCGTCAACAAAGCCGATTTTTGGTTTGATCCTGTTTGCCCGTTTGCCTGGATCACGTCGCGCTGGATTGGTGAGGTTGAGGAGGTACGTGGCATCCAGACTGAATGGCACGTGATGAGCCTCTCCGTCCTCAACGAGGGCCGGGACCTTCCTGCCGACTACCGGGCAATGATGGATGACAGCTGGGGTCCTGTCCGCGTGATCATCGCCGCCCAGGAACTTCACGGCGCGAACTACGTCAAGCCGCTGTATGACGCCATGGGAGAGCAGATCCACCACGAGGGCAACAAGGACCGGGCATCGGTCATCCAGAAGGCCCTTGCCGAGGTAGGCCTGCCGGCTGATCTGGCACGCTTCGCTGACTCGGAGGAGTATGATGCCCAACTGCGCTCGAGCCACGAGGCGGGGATCTCATTGGTAGGCCAGGATGTTGGAACTCCCGTAGTTGCCTTCAATGGGACTGCTTTCTTCGGTCCCGTACTGACCCGTATTCCCCGCGGTGAAGAAGCCGGTAAGATCTGGGACGCCACGGTGACCTTGGCCGGCTACCCGCACTTCTTCGAGTTGAAGCGCAGCCGCAGCGAAAGCCCCGAATTCAACTAGTTTCCCGAACCCAAGAGGCTTCCCAACCTCAACCAGCAGGTTACTTCAGGAACCGGGATGTCCGTCGGTCAGCAAGGATCTTTCCGTTGGTCTGGCAGGTGGCACAGTATTGCAGGGAGGTGTCCGCAAAGGACACCTCCCTTACTACGTCCCCGCATACCGGACAGGGAAGGCCGGTCCGCGCGTGCACTCGGAAGTTGCTGCGTTTGGTGTCCTTGAGTTCGCTGGACGGCTTGCCTGCCGCTGCGTTGACAGCTCCCACCAGGATCTCCTGCATGGCCTCGTAGAGCCGCGCCACTGTGGCCTGGTCCAGGGACTTGGCACTGGCGAAAGGAGAGATTTTTGCTGCGTGCAGGATTTCGTCACTGTACGCGTTTCCTATGCCGGCAATGACGCCCTGGCTCCGAAGCAAGCCCTTGATCTGTTGGGAACTGGATCCAAGGATCGACGCCAACGCGGCAAGGTCGAAGTCGGGGCTGAGGGGCTCCGGTCCCAAGGTGGCGATTCCCGGCACGTCCTGGGGATCCCGCACCACATAGATGGCCAGGCTTTTCTTGGTTCCGGCTTCCGTGAGGTCCACGCCGATGTGGGCTTCGTCGGCAGGACGGTGCAGCAGGAGCCTTGCAGAGATGTTGCTTTTGCCCATCCGCAGTCCGGCAGACGAAGGGTGCTCGGTGTAGCGGACCCAACCGGCCTTGGCCAGATGGAAGACAAAGTACAGGCCGTCAACATCAACGCACACGAATTTACCGAGGCGTTGTACACCCTGAACGGTTCTGCCTTCCAGGACGCTGTACGGAGGATCAGCAGTCTTCAGTGCGGAGAAGGAGTTGATGCGGACCTCGTTGAGCACGGCTCCACTGAGTTGGGTGTCCAGATACATGCACAGGCCGTGCACTTCGGGGAGTTCCGGCATGCTCAATACTCTGCCACAGGTAGCCCCCGGAGCGCAGGAGAACTACAGGTTTGTAGTTCTTCCAAGGGTCTTGTGCATTGCATTCAGCGGGACAACAATGGTTCTTACCCACTTCGAAAGAAGAGGGACACGGAAACCAAAGATTCAGTGATTGCAACCAACGCAGCCTTTGGCAAAGTTGGAAGCAGGCTACCAGTGATGAGGTAGGAAGACCTGAAATTCCTAGGATTCCGCCAGACTGTCAAGACATCACCAGACAGCCGAAAAGTCGAAGCCCCACCAACGGCAAAACGCTGATGGGGCTTCCCCTTTGCCCTGAATCAATGGGCGCAGTGACTTCCGGGACTACGACTGGGACGCGGACGTCTCCTCGGCAGGCGCCAGGACAACGTCGCTGACGGTCAGTTCGCCTTCACCGGACTGGAGCGTGATTTCCTGTGCGTTGGCGGCTGCCTTCAAGTCGCCCAGGCCGGCCTTCAGTTGGGCCACCAGAACCTCCGAGGCCGTGATCGAGGCAGAGACCACCTCTGTGCGCTGCTTGACCTTTGCCTCGGACTTCGCTTTGCGGATACCGCTGAGAGCAATGCCCACTGTGCCAAGCATGGTGGTGTCGCCGTCGGTGATTTCCAAGGCGGCGGGCCACTCTGCACGGTGGACGGACCCTGCGCGCCACCAGCCCCAGACCTCTTCGGTGGCGAAGGGCAGGAACGGTGCGAAGAGACGCAGGAGCGAGTCCAGCGTTGTCGCCAGCGCAGCAAGGACCGAGGCCTGCTCAGTCTCGCCGGCGGCACCATAGGCGCGGTCCTTGATGAGCTCTACGTAATCGTCCGTGAACTGCCAGAAGAAGGATTCGGTGATCTGGAGTGCGCGGGCGTAGTCGTAGTTCTCAAACGCCTTGGTGGACTGGGCAACGACGTCGGACAGTTGCGCGAGCAGCGCACGGTCCAGCGGGTTGGTCAGCACAGAGAGGTCACCGGAGACCACGGAGTTCTCGGTGGCACCAAGGTTGAGCACGAACTTGGAGGCGTTCAGCAGCTTGATGGCCAGGCGACGGCCGATCTTCATCTGCGCTATTTCGTAGGCAGTGTCTGCGCCAAGCTTGGCCGAGGCGGCCCAGTAACGGACGGCGTCGGAACCGTACTCGTTGAGCACATCCGTGGGCACCACAACGTTGCCCTTGGACTTGGACATCTTCTTGCGGTCCGGGTCCAGGATCCAGCCGGAGATGGCCGCATGCTTCCACGGGGCATTCTTCTGCAGGGCATCAGCGCGGACAGCCGACGAGAACAGCCAGGTGCGGATGATGTCGTGGCCCTGCGGACGGAGGTCGAAGGGGTAGACCTTGGAGAACAGGTCCTCGTCACGGCTCCAGCCGCCCACAATCTGCGGGGTGAGAGAGGACGTGGCCCAGGTATCCAGGACGTCGGCGTCACCTGTGAAGCCATTGGCTTGGTCACGCTGCGCTTCGTCGAAGCCGGGAGCAGCGTCCGCAGCGGGATCCACGGGCAGCATGTCGTCCGAGGGCAGGATGGGGTTGTCGTAATCCGGGTTGCCCTGGGCATCCAGCGGGTACCAGACGGGGATGGGCACGCCAAAGAAGCGCTGGCGGGAAACCAGCCAGTCACCGTTCAGGCCGGCGATCCAGTTCTCGTAGCGGGAGCGCATAAAGGCCGGGTGGAAGGTGATTTCCTGGCCTCGACCGATCAGGCGTTCGCGGCGTTCCTCATCGCGGCCACCGTTGCGGATGTACCACTGACGTGACGTGACAACCTCGAGGGGCTTGTCGCCTTTTTCGAAGAAGTTCACCGGGTGGGTGATCTTCTTCGGTTCGCCGTCCAGCAGGTCCGCTGCCTTGAGCAGTTCAACTACGGCTTCCTTGGCGGAAAAAGCGGTCTTGCCCGCGATCGCAGCGTAGGCTTCCTTGCCTGCCTCGGTGGTGATCCATTCCGGGATGTCGGCAATGATGCGGCCGTCGCGGCCCATGATGGCACGCGTGGGCAACTGCAGTTCGCGCCACCAGGTGACGTCGGTGAGGTCGCCGAAAGTACACACCATGGCAATGCCGGAGCCCTTATCCGCCTTGGCGAGGGGGTGGGCCTTGACCTCAAGCTCGACGTCGAACAGCGGGGACTTCACGGTCTTGCCAAACAGCGGCTGGTACCGTTCGTCGTCGGGGTTTGCCACCAGGGCCGCGCAGGCAGCCAGCAGTTCCGGGCGGGTGGTCTCGATGAAGATCTTTTCGCCGTCTTCAGTGAAGAACGGGTAGCGGTAGTACGCGCCGGCAACTTCGCGGTCCTCAAGTTCGGCCTGTGCAACAGCCGTGCGGAACGTCACATCCCAAAGCGTGGGAGCTTCGGCCATGTAGGCGTCACCGGCAGAGAGGTTGGTAAGGAAGGCGCGCTGGGAGACCGCACGTGAAGTGTCGTCAATGGTGCGGTACGTCAGGTCCCAGTCCACGGACAGGCCGAGGGTCTGGAACAGGTTCTCGAAGACCTTCTCGTCCTCAACGGCGAGTTCCTCACACAGTTCGATGAAGTTCCGGCGCGAGACGACGTCGAAGTCGCGCTGGTTCTTGGCCGGCTGTGCGGGCGGCGTGTAGTCGGCCTGATAGGGGATGGCCGGATCGCAACGCACACCGTAGTAGTTCTGGACGCGGCGCTCGGTGGGCAAGCCGTTGTCGTCCCAGCCCATGGGGTAGAAGACGTTTTTCCCGGTCATTCGCATGTACCGGGCCTGGACGTCAGTCTGGGTAAAGGAGAACATGTGGCCCACGTGGAGCGAGCCGGATGCCGTGGGCGGGGGAGTGTCGATCGAGTAGACCTGCTCCCGGGTGGTGTCCGGGTTGAACTTATAGGTTCCTTCAGCCAGCCAGCGCTGCGTCAAGGCAGCCTCAAGGCCTTCAAGGGCCGGCTTGTCGGGAACGTTGATGGGGTTGGTGGCGGGCGTGTCTGTACCCTGCGTTGATTCAGCCATGGATCAATTGTTTCATGGCCTGGCGTTACAGCCCGCCGGGGAATGACTGCGCACCCCCGGATAAGGTGGTGCCATGACTTCGGCAGCGCACAGCACCCCCTCAGGACAGAATTCCGGCACAAACAGGACGGCCGTGGTGACCGGTGCAAGCACCGGCATCGGTGAAGCCACCGTGAGGGCCCTGGCTTCCTCGGGTTGGACGGTATTCGCGGTGGCGCGCAGGGCCGACAGGCTCGAGGCCCTGGGTGCTGAGACCGGCGCTGTGCCGTTCCCTGCTGACATCACCAACGACGACGACGTCGCCGCCTTGCTGGAGGCCGTGACCACGTCCGGAGGTGCTGACACCCTCATCAACATCGCCGGCGGTGCACGTGGCGCGGACACCATCGCCAACGCCGACACCGGGGATTGGGAATGGATGTACCAGGTCAACGTGTTGGGGACCATGAAGATCACCCGGGCGTTCCTGCCCATGTTGCGGGACCACGGCGAAGGTACGGTCCTGAACCTGACCTCCACTGCCGGCCTGTCGGCGTATGAGGGCGGTGCCGGCTACAACGCCGCCAAGTTTGCCCAGCACGCCATGACCAACGCCTTGCGCCTGGAAGAGGTGGGCAACAACATCCGGGTCATCGAGGTGGCTCCGGGACTGGTGCAAACGGAGGAGTTCGCCCTCAACCGGCTGGGCGACAAGGACGCGGCCGCGAAGGTGTATGCCGGCGTCGAGAAACCCCTGACGGCCGCGGACGTGGCGGACGTCGTGAAGTACGCCGTCTCCTTGCCGCATCACATCAACCTCGACGAGATCGTCGTTCGTCCTGTGGCACAGGCAGCCAACCACAAGCTGATCCGCAGGGAAAGTTAACCGGCCGGAATGCTGAGCGTTGCCAGGATGGCGGCGTGGTCGGTGCCCGGAACGTGGAGGACCGCATAGCCGCTGTTGCTGATCCGGGGCGAGGTGACCATGTGGTCGATGACAATGCCCGGCAGCGGCTGTCCCTCCATGGGCCACGTCGGGGAGAACCGCCCACCGGAAGCAATGCCGACGTCAACGAGCTTCGTGCCCGTTTGCTGACCACCCAAGGCGTTATCGAGCAACGAACGGAACTCGGCGTGATCGTACGTTGCGTTGTAGTCGCCCACCAACAGATGGTTCCCGGGCCGGGAAGCCTGCCGGGACAGCTTGTCCAGATCGCTGCGCCACTGCCCGATCCGCTCATCAACCGGTGGAAGGGTATGGACGTTGGTGAGGTTCAGCGCCGCAGTGGAACCAGCACCGGCATCCGTGACCTGTACCCGGGTCACGTCCATCCGGAACGGGGTGTCAGGGAGCAGCCCCACGGCCTCCAGCGGGAACACGGAGTACACCGCGCCGCCGGACGCGTCGTCATTGGGTTGGCTGAGGAGATTCGGCAGCACGTGCTCCAGGCCCGCTGAGCTGAGGGCGTCTTCAAGCCGTTGGGTGTGTTCCTGGATCGTCAGCAACTGGACACCGTTCTCGCGGACCAGCCTCACAATGGTCGCCGCGTCCGCCTCGCCATACTCGGAGTTGAGGCTCATCACCTTCAGCGAAGCCGTGGCCGTCCCTGCCGGCAGTGCTTCCGCTTTTCCGCTGTCCAAAGGGAACAGCCAGAAGAGTTGAACCGCCAACAGCGCCGCCGTCGTGAGGATGACCCACCACCGCCGCCCCACCACAGCAAGCACCAGCGCAAGCGCCGCGGGCAGCACCATCCAGGGTGTGAAGGACAGCAACTGCACCACAACGAGGGGCCATTCAGCAGGGATGGCACGGAAAATCGACAGCCCCGCTACCGGCAGCGACACCACCAGGCCCAGTACCGACCACGCGATGGACGCGGACTGCCGGGGGCGGCTTTCCTGAAGTGCAGGAGCGGGAAGCATCATGGGGATGAGTCTATGTATCAGCAGCGCCACCGGACTCCATCCATGGGATGAACTCCGGGTAGAGGGAGGCGCCAGGCTGCCGCTAGACTTGGGGGAGCAGCTTTGACCCGGCCATCACCGGTGAGCTTCCGGAAGAACAGCTCTGACCACCTGCAAAGGTGGCAGGCGCCCAGTAGAACCGGACGGGTAAGCCCGTCACAGCAGTAATGAGAGGCCGGAATATCCGTTCCGGTAAGTGAGGTGGTACCGCGGTACCTGCGCAGCCGACAGGCAGCACAGAAGCCGTCCTCGCATCCTGACAGTCAACCAGCTATCACAGGATATGAGATGACCCACTACCCCAAGGCCTCAGCGTCTTCGTCCGGCACGCACGGCGTGTCCGCTTCCGTGAAGTTCCCGGAAATCGAAGAGCGCATCCTCAAATACTGGGATGAAGATGGCACCTTCCAAGCCAGCATCGACCAGCGCGACAGCGACCTTCCCGGTGGGACAGCCGGAAGCAACGAATTCGTCTTCTACGATGGCCCTCCTTTCGCCAACGGCCTGCCCCACTACGGCCACCTGCTGACCGGCTACGCCAAGGACCTCGTGGGCCGCTACCAGACCCAGCGCGGCAAGCGCGTGGAACGCCGCTTCGGTTGGGACACCCACGGGCTCCCCGCAGAGCTCGAAGCCATGAAGCAACTGGGTATGACGGACAAGACCCAGATCGAAGCCATGGGCATCGACAAATTCAACGACGCCTGCCGCGCCTCCGTCATGAAGTACGCCAATGAGTGGAAGGCCTACGTCACCCGCCAGGCCCGCTGGGTGGATTTCGACAACGACTACAAGACCCTCAATGTCGAGTACATGGAGTCGGTGCTCTGGGCTTTCAAGCAGCTGCACGAGAAGGGCCTGACCTACAACGGTTACCGCGTCCTCCCTTACTGCTGGAAGGACGAGACGCCGCTGTCCAACCACGAACTCCGCATGGACGACGACATCTACAAGAACCGCCAGGACCAGACTGTCACCGTGACGTTCCCCATCAAGGCAGGAGAGTCCGAACTCTCCAAGGCTCTTGAAGGTGTGCAGGCGCTTGCCTGGACCACCACGCCCTGGACGCTGCCCACCAACCTGGCGCTCGCCGTCGGGCCTGACATCTCCTACGCCGTCCTGCCCGCAGGACCCAACGGCGTGAAGGCGGCCTCCGCTGAGGCGCCGGTCACCGGCAGCTTCCTGCTCGCTGCTGACCTTGTGGGCTCCTACGCCAAGGACCTGGGGTACGGTGACGGTGCCGACGGCGTCGCTGCCGCAACTGCCGCCGTTGTCTCCACCCACACAGGCGCCGAGCTGGCAGGCCTTGAGTATGAGCCGCTGTGGAACGACTTTGCGGATACTGAGAAGTACGGGACGCAGAATGCCTGGCGATTCCTGGTGGCGGACTACGTCACCACCACCGACGGTACGGGCATCGTCCACCAGGCTCCGGCCTATGGTGAGGATGACCAGAAGGTCTGTGAAGACGCCGGTATCCCTGTGGTCCTCTCCGTGGATGAAGGCGCCAAGTTCCTGCCGCTGTTTGCCCATGGCGAGCTGGCCTCGATCGTTGGCCTGCAGGTTTTCGACGCCAACAAGCCCATCACCCAGGTGCTCCGCGCCGATGGCCGGTTGGTCCGCCAGGCAAGCTACGAGCACAGCTACCCGCACTGCTGGCGTTGCCGGAACCCCCTGATCTACCGCGCAGTGTCATCCTGGTACGTGGAGGTCACCAAGTTCAAAGACCGCATGTCCGAGCTGAACCAGGAGATCAACTGGATCCCGGGCAACGTCAAGGACGGCCAGTTCGGCAAGTGGCTGGACAACGCCCGCGACTGGTCCATCAGCCGCAACCGCTACTGGGGCTCACCCATCCCCGTTTGGCAGTCGGATGATCCCGAGTACCCGCGCACCGACGTCTACGGTTCGCTGGCGGAACTGGAAGCCGACTTCGGCCGCCTCCCGGTCAACAACGAAGGCCAAGTGGACCTGCACCGTCCGTTCATCGATGAACTGACCCGCCCCAACCCGGACGACCCCACAGGTCAATCCACCATGCGCCGCGTCGAGGACGTCCTGGACGTCTGGTTCGACTCCGGCTCCATGCCGTACGGACAGGTGCACTACCCGTTCCAAAACGAAGAGTGGTTTGACACCCACAACCCGGCGGACTTCATTGTGGAGTACATCGGACAGACGCGCGGCTGGTTCTACATGCTGCACATCCTGTCCACCGCTCTGTTTGATCGCCCGGCATTCCGCAATGTGATCAGTCACGGCATCGTACTGGGCTCCGACGGCCAGAAAATGTCCAAGAGCCTGCGCAACTACCCGGACGTGTCCGAGGTCCTGGACCGCGACGGTTCCGACGCCATGCGCTGGTTCCTCATGTCCAGCCCCATCCTTCGCGGTGGGAACCTCGTGGTGACCGAGCAAGGTATCCGCGATGGCGTCCGTCAGGTCATCCTGCCGCTGTGGAACGTCTACAGCTTCTTCACGCTGTACACCAACGCATCGAACGGGGGGTCCGGTTACGAGGCGAAGCTGCGCTACGACGGCTACGCCGACACGCTGGACCAATACCTCCTGGCCAACACCGGAGACTTGGTCCGGAACATCACGTCAAGCCTGGACAGCTACGACATCTCGGGTGCCTGCGATCAACTGCGCAGCTACCTGGACATGCTCACCAACTGGTACGTCCGGCGCAGCCGCCAGCGCTTCTTCGACGAGAATGTTGACGCCTTTGACGCGCTCTACACTGCGTTGGAAGCCGTGTGCCGGGTGTCGGCATCGTTGTTGCCGCTGGTCTCCGAGGAGATCTGGCGTGGTCTCACGGGTGGCCGCTCCGTACACCTGGCTGACTGGCCGGACGCGTCCTTGTTCCCTGCCAACGCCGGGCTGGTGGAGGCCATGGACCGTGTGCAGCAGATCTGCTCCACTGGTTCCAGCTTGCGCAAGGGAGCCAACCTGCGCGTCCGCCTGCCGCTGCAGGAACTGACTGTTGTGGCACTTGGAGCAGACGCGCTGGAAGGCTTTGCCGCCGTCGTCGCCGATGAACTGAACCTCCGGTCCGTCCGCCTGTTGGACGCGGCAACTGCCTCGCCTGAGGAATTCGGCATCGAGCAGAAGCTGGTGGTCAACGCCCGCGCTGCCGGACCTCGCCTGGGCAAGAACGTCCAACAGGCCATCAAGGGATCCAAGTCCGGAGATTGGTCTGTCAATGATGCCGGTGTTGTGGTTGCCGGTGGCCTCGAGCTCGAACCGCACGAGTACACGCTGGAGACTGTGGTTGCGGAAGCCGCCGATGGCGGCAGTGCGGCAGTAGCGGTACTTCCTGGCGGTGGCTTTGTGGTCCTCAACACCGAGGTCACCCCGGAGCTTGCGGCAGAAGGGCTGGCCCGGGACATGGTCCGCGCCATCCAGCAAGCCCGCAAGGACGCTGGACTCAACGTGAGCGACCGCATCCGGACGTCTGTGGAGGCCGCACAGGATGTCGTTGACGCCCTGAAAGCCAATGCGGAGCTCGTCAAGACAGAAACGCTGACCCTTGAGCTGGAGGTTCTGCTGGCCGGCGTCGACGAACCGCAGGTCACGGTCACCAAGGCAGGAGCCTGACCATGACTGACGAATTCTCAGTAGAAAGCGTCTACGCCGAACTTCTGGGCCGTGCTCCGGAAAACAAGATGGAACCGCGCCTGGCCCCCTTGTTCCGTGCCATGGATGTACTGGGGGAGCCGAACAAGGCGTACCCGATCATTCACATCACCGGTACCAACGGCAAAACGTCAACGGCCCGCATGATCGAGGCCGGACTCCGTGCCCACGGACTGAGCACGGGCCGCTATACCAGCCCGCACTTGTCCAAGGTCACCGAGCGCATCAGCATCGACGGCGAGCCCGTGCCCGACGCGACGTTCGTGCGCATCTGGGACGAAATCCGCCCCTACCTGGAAATCGTGGACAGCGAGCTCGAGGCCGACAACCAGCCCCGGCTGACCTACTTTGAGTGCCTCACAATCTTGGGCTTTGCTGTGTTCGCGGACCAGCCGGTTGATGTTGCCGTGATCGAAGTCGGGTTGGGTGGCATCACCGACGCCACCAACGTGGGCGACGGTCAAGTCTCGGTCATCACGCCGATCTCTTTGGACCACACGGATCTCCTGGGCGACACCACCGAGGACATCGCTTATGAGAAGGCCGGCATCATCAAACCCGGCGGGTTCCTGGTCAGCGCCGCCCAGCCGGTGGACGCCGCGCAGGTCCTGTTGGAGAAAGCCCGCGAAGTGGACGTGCCGTTCCGGTTCGAGGGCGTTGAATTTGGCGTTGAGTCCCGCGCAGTGGCCGTGGGTGGCCAGGTGCTCACCATCCAGGGATTGGCCGGCCGCTATGAGGACCTGCTGCTTCCGCTCCATGGGGCCCACCAGGCTGAAAATGCTGCCGTCGCCGTTGCAGCACTGGAAGCCTTCTTCGGCGGGGGAGAGAAGGAACTCGATGCAGAGGTGCTGACGGAAGCGTTCGGCAACGTGACGTCCCCAGGGCGGCTGGAGGTTGTCCGCACGGCGCCTACCGTAGTGGTTGACGCTGCGCACAATCCGGATGGCATCCGCGTCTCAGCTGAGGCCATCCAGGAGGCCTTCAGTTTCAGCAAGCTCGTAGTGGTGGTAGGAGTCCTGCGCGAGAAAGACGCGGAGGAAATCCTGAAGACCCTCAGGGATTCCCTCGGTGGACTTGCCGGAGAATTCTGCTTCACGCAATCCAACTCGGCGCGTGCCGTTCCCGCAGCGGAACTGGCCGAACTCGCCGTCGACCTTGGCTTCGGCGAGGACAACATCCACATTGCGGAGAAGCTCGATGACGCCCTTGAATGGGCCGTGGAGCGTGCGGAATCCAACGACGACCTCGCAGGCGGCGTCCTGGTGACCGGCTCCATCACCGTGGTGGCCGAGGCCAGGATCCTGCTCGGAAAGGCCGGTGCCTAAGCATGGCAAAAATGACCAAGGCGCAGCGTGAATGGCGCCCCGGCATGCCCAAGAAGCGCCGCTCCACCAAAGTGATGTTCGCATCCACCGTGCTCCTCCTCGAAGCCTTCGTCGCGTTCTTCGGCACGCTGGCGGTCTTCGGGTTGAGGCGCGGGGAGGTGGCCCCCGGCATCATCCTGGGCGTGGGCATCGCCCTGAGTGTGGTGCTGGTCCTCGCCTGCGCTGTGTTGTCCAAGCCTTGGGGGATCGCCGTTGGCTGGGCGCTGCAGCTGGTGCTGATCCTGACGGGCTTTGCAGAGCCAACAATGTTCATTGTGGGCATCCTGTTCGCCATCTGCTGGTGGTACGGGATCAGGGCCGGCATGAGGATTGACCGTGAAGTAGCCCAGCGGGACCGTGAACAGGCCGAATGGGATGCTGCCCACGGTGACGAAGCAGACCCGCAAACCCCGTAAACTGGCTGGGAAAACCACCGACCAACCACATTGGAGCAACTGTGAGCATTGAACGGACCCTCGTCCTGGTCAAGCCCGACGGCGTCGCCCGCAACCTGGGCGGAACCATCCTCGCCCGGATCGAAGCCAAGGGTTACACCCTGGCGGAACTGAAGAAGGTCAACGCATCCCGCGAGCTGCTGGAGCAGCACTATGAGGAGCACGTGGGCAAGCCGTTCTACGAGCCACTGGTTGAATTCATGCTGAGCGGACCGGTCATCGCGGCGGTCTTCGAGGGCCACCGTGTCATTGAGGGCTTCCGTTCGCTGGCTGGAACCACGGATCCCACCACGGCAGCACCGGGCACCATTCGTGGTGACTTCGGCCGCGACTGGGGCCTGGCAGTCCAGCAGAACCTCGTCCACGGCTCGGATTCCGTTGACTCGGCTGAGCGCGAAATCAAGATCTGGTTCGCGGGCTAGTCACGCATCACCGAAACTATGGAAAAGGCCAATGTTCATCACGAACATTGGCCTTTTCTGTCATCCCGCGGGAGGTTTTCCTAAGCGGAGGACCCCACGAAGATGTGAATGAACGAGAAGAAGATGGTAGCGGCGACGGCAACGTACAGGAGCGCCACAATGATCCAGCCGGATTCGCCCAGCAGCTTTGCCAAGGCCGGTGGCGCCTTGATGACTCCGTGGGTGACATTGCGGATGGTTACCCACACGAACAACGGGATCATGGCAGCCCACACCACCATGCAGAACGGGCAGAGTACGTGGATGGCGTAGAGGGCCTGCGACCACAGCCAGACAACGAACGCGAAGCCAAGGGTAACGCCTGCCTGGAGGCCCAGCCAGTATCCTCGTGAGAACTTGGCCCCCGCGAGGATACCCATCGCCGTGGTGATGATGACGGCAAAGGCCACGATGCCGATGAACATGTTGGGGAACCCGAACACGGAACTCTGCGGTGTCTGCATGACCGCCCCGCAGGAAACCCAGGGATTCACATCGCAGACGGTTACGTGGTTGGGGTCCTTGAGTACTTCAAGCTTCTCCAATACCAAGGCTCCGGATGCCACCCATCCGATCACACCGGTGACCAGCAGCAGCCAGGCAAAGGGTTTGTCACGGACAGTCCGGGGGAGTGGATCCTGGTGGGGACCTGCCTGCGTGGAGAAATCCTCCACGGAGTTGGTGGATTGGTTGGCCAAGTTTCCCCTGGCTGTGCTCGGCATCGCGGATCTGGTCCTTTTCAATGTACGGTCCGGCCACGCCGGTATGGGCTCTTGGGAGGATTGTAACTCCGGAGGCTGGACGGTGCCCCCAAGCTTCCGGTTGACGCCTGTTCCCCGGAGCTGCGACACAGCGGCCTACCGTGGGAAGGTGAACAGGTGTGAGAGAATGAACATGGCCGGAGCCCGATCCACATTCGGAATCCGGTCCGGTGACTTTGTTCCCAAGACCGCCAGTATGAGCTGGGCATGCCTGGATCACGTGATCCTTGGTGGGCCCGCCATGACAATGGACGGCACCTGGTTGTGGCAGCAGAACAACGGGTTTCAGAACAAGGGCGCCGGCTTTCCAGGGCTGCCGCACCCCAATGATGGTGCGAACCGGAGAGCATACTACCGACTTCTGTCAACGCCTGCGGGTTTTGACAATATTTGCCCCACTGGGCGCCGGATGTGGCGGTGTCGCTGGGGCAGGAGTGTTGCCACATATGGATAATGACCAGGTTGTAGCCGTTAATGATGAGGCAGCTCCCGCGGAAACTGCGGAAGCGCCAAAGAAAGCCACCCGGACCCGGCGCAAGGCTGCGCCCAAAGTTGCAGCTGACGCCGAGGCACAGGCCGCAGCAGCGCCTGTCGTTGAATCGACGGAGGCCCCTGAGGCAACGGAGGCCCCCGTTGCGCCGGTGCGACGTACCCGCTCACGCAAGAAAGCAGAACCCGCTGAGCCACTGCCCGGTTTGGGTGAGGACGTCGCTGCCGCGCCGGAAGCCGCTGTAGAGACCCAGCCCGAAGCCGTCGCCGGGCCTGCCCCCGAAAAGCCGGTCCGCCGTCGTCGTACTGCCAAGCCCAAGGTTGAAGCGGAGGCGCCTGCCGCCGACGAAGCACCTGTTGCTGCGGAAACCACAGTTGAAACCACGACGCCGGACGCCGCCTCCCCGCAGGAGTCGCCTGCTGCTGAAGCAGATACCGTTGATGCGGCTCCTGTTGAGGCAACCCCCCAAGAGGAGGAAGCCGCCGCTGCAGGCTCTGCTTCGCTCTTCCTGGAGCCCGTGTCCATCACGTCCATGATCTTCCAGGCTCCGGACCTCACCACTGTTCCCCGCGTTGTCGCGGTGGAGGAGAAGGAAGAGGATTCTGGGGAAGAAGCTGAAGCCGGTGCCGAGGATGAGCTGGAAGATGCCGGCAGTCGTCGCCGCCGCCGTAGCCGTGGCCGCCGTGGCCGCCGCGGGACCGAACGCGAAGAAAGCGAAGCCGGAGAGGGCGCCGAGTCTGACGATGAGGAAACTCCCGCAGCTGAAGCCTCCGACGAAGGGGTGACCTCGCGTCGCCGTCGTCGTCGCCGCCGTGGCGACCAGGACCTTGAACTGACCGGCGGCTCGGACGACGATCCGCCCAACACAGTCACCCGCGTCCGCGCTCCCCGCCCCATCACGGAAACTGCTCCCTCGAATCGCGTGACCAGCGTCAAGGGCTCCACCAGGCTTGAGGCCAAGAAGCAGCGCCGCCGTGAATCCCGCGAGACCGGACGCCGCCGCCAGGTCATCACCGAGGCCGAATTCCTGGCCCGCCGCGAATCAGTGGACCGCCAGATGATTGTCCGCCAGCGCGACGACAGAATTCAGATCGGCGTCCTGGAAGATGGCGTGCTTGCCGAGCATTTTGTCTCCAAGACCCAGCAGGACTCCCTGATCGGCAACGTTTACCTGGGCAAGGTCCAGAACGTCCTGCCGTCCATGGAAGCTGCCTTCGTGGATATCGGACGCGGCCGCAACGCCGTGTTGTACGCCGGTGAAGTGAACTGGGACGCGGTCAACCTCGAGGGCCAGCCGCGCCGGATCGAGAATGCGCTGAAGTCCGGCGATTCCGTTCTGGTCCAGGTCACCAAGGACCCTGTAGGCCACAAGGGTGCCCGCCTGACAAGCCAGATCTCCCTGCCCGGCCGCTACCTGGTGTACGTGCCCGGTGGTTCCATGACCGGCATTTCACGCAAGCTGCCCGATGTCGAACGCAACCGCCTCAAGCGCATCCTGAAGGACCGTTTGCCGGAAAACGCCGGCGTCATTGTCCGCACGGCTGCTGAAGGTGCGTCGGAAGAAGAACTGACGCATGACATCAACCGCCTGCGCGCCCAGTGGGAAGGCATCGAAGGCCAGGCCTCCTCCACCAAGGTCCTGGCACCGGAACTGCTCTACGGCGAACCCGATCTGACCATCAAGGTGGTCCGTGACGTCTTCAATGAAGACTTCTCCAAACTGATCGTTTCCGGCGACGACGCCTGGGACACCATTGAGGCTTACGTAACCTACGTTGCCCCCGACCTTGTGGGCCGCCTCGAGAAGTGGACCAAGGACCAGGACATCTTCGGTGCCTGGCGCATTGACGAGCAGATCCACAAGGCACTGGAACGCAAGGTCTTCCTCCCATCCGGTGGTTCGCTGGTCATCGACCGCACCGAAGCCATGACCGTGGTGGACGTCAACACCGGTAAGTTCACCGGCAGCGGTGGAAACCTTGAAGAAACCGTCACCAAGAACAACCTCGAAGCTGCTGAGGAAGTAGTTCGCCAGCTTCGCCTGCGTGACATCGGCGGCATCATTGTCATCGACTTCATCGACATGGTCCTTGAGTCCAACCGCGACCTCGTCCTCCGCCGTATGGTTGAGTGCCTTGGCCGCGACCGCACCAAGCACCAAGTGGCTGAAGTGACGTCACTGGGCCTTGTCCAGATGACCCGCAAGCGCATGGGTACCGGCCTCCTTGAGGTCTTCGGTGAGCAGTGCGAGCACTGTGCCGGCCGCGGCGTGGTCACCCACGATGAACCGGTGGAGCACCGTCGCGCCAACGTTGTGGCTGCCGAGCACCACCGCCCCCACACTGAGGCGCAGCAACCCACAGCCCGAACAGAACGCAAGCGCCGCCGTGGCAAGGGCGGGGGACAGGCTGTCGCCGAGGCTCCCGCGCAGGTCCACAGCACTGCTTCCGCCCCTGCCGCACCTCCCGCGGCTTCCGAGCCGCAGGATCCTGCCAAGCAGGCCAAAGCAGAGGCAACCCGCGCTGCGCTGGCGACGATCGCTGCTGCCGCCCACGCTGCCCACCTCCACGATGACGAAGTTCACCGTGCAGAAGAGCAAGCACGGGCGGCCGGCCAGCACCAGGCGCCTGCCGCATCACAGCCGGAGGCCGGAGAGCACGCCGACCCCGAATCAGACCGGGAAGCATCGGTTCGTGACACACGGTCCACACCGGTTCTGCGATTCGGCGGCGAAGAAGTGGCCTTGCCTTTCGGGGAACACCACGAGGAACCGCCTGCCGCCAAGCCTGCCATGAGCCTGGATCTCCTGGCCGAAGCGTTCTCCCACCTTGGCGCAGCACCCGAGGCAAAGCCCGAAACCGTGGTTCCTTCCAAGGCAGCCGCTGCACCGGCAGCCGCCGTGGCGGGGCCCGTGGACGAGGACCCTGAAGCTGCTTCGGCGTCGAAGTCCCGCCGGGGGCGCCGCAACCGCAGTGCGAGCCGCGCCCAGGGTGCAGCCAACGAGACCAGCGTTGAGCACCACGAGGTCACTGCTACCGCAGCGCGTGGAACTGCACACCAGGCCAAAGCACCGGCGGAGCCTGCCAAGAAGGCAGCGTCCGAGGAACCCATCATCCTTGGGGTTGGTGTTCCCGCTTCGGAGCTCTAGGACCCGATCCGCAAGGGCCCCGCAGTAACCGCCACAGGCGGGTACTGCGGGGCCCTTTGCTGTCTGCTCACAGCGGTCATAACCGGTCTTCTGCGGAGTGCAGTTCCCGGGCCGTGCTGCTTCCCGGCTACGCTGGGGATTGACACGGGGTGCCGGGCATAGGGCCCGGCTGAGATCCAGACCCGTTGAACCTGTCCGGTTAGCACCGGCGAAGGGATGTCCCCATGACGTCATCGTCGTATTCTTCTGTGTACCCTCTGGCTGTTTGCGGCCGGGAAACGCCCCGCGTACTGAGTATCGCGGGCTCGGACCCCTCCGGCGGTGCCGGTATCCAGGCTGACCTGAAGAGCATTGCTGCGCAGGGCGGCTACGGCATGGCGGCGATCACCGCGTTGACTGCCCAAAACACGCTGGGCGTCAGTGCTGTCCATGTTCCTCCGGTGGAGTTCCTGCGACAGCAGTTGGAGTCCATCAGCACGGACATTGCCATCGATGCCGTGAAGATCGGCATGCTGGGTGACGCTGCGGTGATCGATGAGGTCCGCAGCTGGCTTGAGGCGGTGCGTCCCGGCGTCGTGGTCCTTGACCCGGTGATGGTGGCCACCAGCGGCGACCGCCTCCTGCGAGGGTCTGCCGAGCAGGCCCTGCGCGCTCTGCTGCCGTTGGCGGACCTTATTACCCCGAACCTCCCGGAGCTTGCCATGCTGTTGGGGGAGCCTGAAGCTGCTGACTGGGATTCGGCGTTGAACCAGGGCAAGCGACTGGCTGCTGAGTGCGGCACCACGGTCCTGGTGAAGGGCGGACACCTGGCAGGGGCGGAATGCCCGGATGCCCTGGTTAACACCAGCGGCCTCCTGAGGCAGGACGTCATCGAGGTAGCCGGACCCCGCGTGGAAACGAAGAACAGCCACGGCACGGGCTGTTCGTTGTCGTCGGCTCTGGCCACGGTCCAGGCCCGCACCGGCGATTGGGAAGCTTCCCTGCGCGAAGTCAAGCCGTGGTTGCTCCAGGCGCTGCTGCATTCGGACAGCCTCGACGTAGGCCAGGGAAACGGGCCGGTCCACCATTTCCACCACCATCAGGTCCTGAGGCCGGGGCAATTCGCCGCGACGCTGTGGAAGGAAGCTGCTCCGGAGCTCGAGGCAATCTACAAACTCAGCTTTATTGACGGCCTGCAATCGGGCGAGCTCCCGGAGGCTGCGTTCAATTACTACCTCGCGCAGGACGTCCTCTACCTCAACGGGTATTCCAGGGTCCTGGCGCGTGCGGGCGCCCTTGCCCCCACGGAGGAGGAGCAACTGTTCTGGGCCAAAGCGTCACAGCAGTGCCTTGAGGTCGAATCGGAACTGCACAGGAACTGGCTCAGCACCCGAGAGGCATCCTCGGTGACCGGACCCGTCACGAAGTCCTACGTGGACCACCTGCTGGCATCCTCGGCCACCGGCAGCTACTCCGTGGTGCTGGCGGCCATCCTGCCGTGCTACTGGCTCTACGCAGAGGTGGGCCAGCGGCTCCATGGGTCGTTCGTGAAGGCGGGATCCCCGGCGGCGCATCCCTACGCGGACTGGCTCAGGACTTACGCCGATGAAGAGTTTGCTGCAGCCACCAGGAATGCGATCAATTTCACGGACGCCGCTGCAGCGGCAGCTTCCGAGGGGGAGCGGGCATCAATGGTGGAGGCTTTTGCCCAGTCCTGCCGCTACGAAACTGCGTTCTTTGACGCACCCCGGCTGTTCGCCTGACCGTTCCTGCTCGGGCTTTTTATCTCCGGGTTTCAAACCGCCCCAGCGCGTCGCGGGTCAAATCACGTTAATCGCCCCAAACCCTGTAGGCTGTATGGGCACGGTGCCGGGAGAGTCCGTTACAACTGGTGATGCAAGTCACGTGGTAGCCTCCGGACCCGGCCTCATTTGCAGCCGAGGGTCAAACTAGCGTAATCTTGATCTTCGGTGCTTACGCCAACACTTGGGTTATGCCCCTTGGAATTGTTCAAGGGATGACTCGCGGACTTCGATCAGAAGTCCACGGCGTTGAGGCACAGCGCGAACCAAGCCTGATTTCGGTTCCAGGTTCCGCACGCAAATTTAGTTATAAACGTCGAGAGAAGTGAGTACCCAAGTGGTGTACGCGATTGTCCGCGCAGGCGGCCGCCAAGAAAAAGTTTCCGTTGGAGACTACGTAACGCTTAACCGCGTCCCCGGTGGAGCCGGCAGCACGCTTGAGCTGCCCGCCTTGCTCCTGGTTGACGGCGATAAGGTCACCTCCGCAGCTGCGGAACTGGCCAACGTCAAGGTGACGGCTGAGATCCTCGAAGACCTCCGTGGTCCGAAGATCGTCATCCAGAAGTTCAAGAACAAGACCGGCTACCGGAAGCGTCAGGGTCACCGTCAGGAACTGACCAAGATCAAGATCACCAGCATCGCGTAACTTTCGTTACCCGCTGTTCAGGTTTTCCAGTTTCCCCAGAAATTTAGAGGCAGGCATTTCACATGGCACACAAAAAAGGCGCGAGTTCCACTCGCAACGGTCGTGACTCCAACGCACAGTACCTGGGCGTCAAGCGCTTCGGTGGTCAGGTAGTCTCCGCAGGCGAAATCATCGTTCGCCAGCGTGGCACGCACTTCCACCCCGGTGCAGGCGTTGGTCGCGGTGGCGACGACACCCTGTTCGCCCTGCAGGCCGGCTCGGTTGAGTTTGGTACTCGCCGCGGACGTCGCGTAGTGAACATCGTTGCTGCTGCAGCTGCAGAGTAACAACAAGTTCTGAACCGGTGGAGCGGGCCAAACGGCCCGCTCCACCATTCTTTTAACCGCATTACAATCGACTAGGGCGCTTTAGCGCACTGGTTTTGCAACAGCGCTGGCAACAGCAACAAACGCTGTAAGTAAGACAGCAACTGAGGAGATCCACGTGGCGAGCTTTGTAGACCGGGTAGTCCTGCACGTATCCGGCGGAACCGGCGGCCACGGCTGTGTCTCTGTAAAGCGGGAGAAGTTCAAGCCCCTCGGTGGCCCCGACGGCGGCAACGGCGGCAATGGCGGCGATGTCATCCTCCGGGTGTCCGCCCAGACCACCACGCTGCTGGACTACCACCATGCACCCCACCGCCACGCCACCAATGGTGGCCCGGGCATGGGCGACTGGCGCGGTGGCAAGAACGGCGAGACCCTGATTCTTCCGGTCCCCGACGGCACCGTCGTCAAGACCAAGGACGGCGAAGTCCTGGCAGACCTCGTGGGTGAGGGTACTGAATACGTCGCAGCTGCCGGCGGCCAAGGCGGCCTGGGCAATGCTTCCCTTTCCTCCCAGAAGCGCCGAGCGCCGGGCTTTGCCCTGTTGGGCATCGAAGGCGAATCCAGCGACATCGTCCTGGAACTGAAGTCCATTGCGGACATCGCGTTGGTCGGCTTCCCCTCTGCCGGCAAGTCCAGCCTGATCGCAGCCATGTCTGCTGCCCGGCCGAAGATCGCCGATTACCCGTTCACCACGCTCATTCCCAACCTGGGCGTGGTCCAGGCGGGAGAAGTCCGTTTCACCATTGCCGATGTCCCCGGTTTGATCGAGGGTGCCAGCGAAGGCAAGGGACTCGGGCACAACTTCCTGCGGCACGTTGAACGATGCGCGGCATTGGTGCACGTCCTTGACTGCGGAACCCTGGAGTCGGACCGGGATCCCCTGTCCGATCTCGCCATCATTGAGGCCGAGCTGGAGAAGTACGCGGTTGACATGAGTTACGCCGGTGTTGACGGCGAAGTTGTTCCCCTGAACGAGCGCCCCAAGCTGGTTGTCCTCAATAAGGTTGACCTGCCCGATGGCAAGGACATGGCTGAGTTCGTTCGTCCCGACCTGGAAGCGCGGGGTTACCGCGTGTTCGAAGTCTCGGCAACCAGCCACGAGGGCCTGCGCCAGCTCGGATTTGCCATGGCGGAGATCGTCAAGGCAGCGCGCGATGCCGTGGCAATCGCACCCCCCAAGGTTGCACCGCCGGTTCTGCGGCCCCGTGCGGTCAACGAGTCCGGTTTCAAGATCCGCCGCGAAGAAAAGAACCTCGAGCCGCTGTTCCGCGTTCTGGGCGAAAAGCCTGTGCGCTGGGTCAAGCAGACCGACTTCACCAACGAGGAAGCCATCGGCTATCTTGCCGACCGTCTGGCTAAGCTGGGCGTGGAAACTGAGCTCTTCAAGGTTGGCGCCAAGCCTGGCGACACCGTGGTCATCGGTGAAGACGACGGCGTGGTGTTCGACTGGGAGCCCACCATGATGGCCGGCGCCGAACTCCTGGCAACCCCCCGCGGTACCGACATCCGCGTTGCGGACATTGGCGACCGTCCTACACGTTCGCAGAAGCGCGATGAGCAGATTGAGCGCCGCGAAGCCAAGGCCGCCGCCCGTGCCGAGCTTGAAGCAGAACGCAAGGCCGGCATCTGGACCGAATCCGTCAGCGGCCGCCGCGCACAGACCGTGAGGGAGAGTACCCTGGACGCCGGTGATGACGACTAGGACCGTCGACGTTCCGGCCACGGCCGAAGGCCTTGAACGCCAGGCCCTCGCCACCGCCAAGCGGATTGTGGTCAAGGTGGGGTCCTCTTCCTTGACCAGCATCAAGGGCGGTATCTCCGAGAAATCCCTTGCGGGACTGGTGGACGCCCTGGCGGACAAGCGCAACGCCGGCACCGAGATCATTCTGGTCTCTTCGGGGGCCATCGCTGCGGGCCTGGCACCTTTGGGACTGGCCAAGCGACCCAAGGACCTGGCAACGCAACAGGCTGCCGCCAGTGTAGGCCAAGGATTGCTGATGGCCCGCTACACACAGGCATTCAGTGCCCACGGCGTCACCGTCAGCCAAGTGCTGCTGACCGCGGATGACCTCATGCGCCGCACGCAGCACACCAACGCTTTCAGGGCGTTGGACCGCCTGCTCAACCTTGGCGTGGTGCCAGTGGTCAACGAGAACGACACCGTGGCCACGCACGAGATCCGCTTCGGTGACAACGACCGGCTGGCCGCTTTGGTAGCCCACCTGGTCCGCGCGGATGCGCTGGTACTGCTGTCCGACGTCGATGCCCTCTATGACGGCCCGCCGTCCCAGGGTGCCAAGCGTATTCCGTTGGTTCAGGGTCCTCAGGACCTTGAGGACGTCACCATCGGCAAGGCTGGTAAGGCCGGCGTCGGAACCGGTGGAATGATGACCAAGGTTGAGGCGGCGTCGATCGCTGCCGGCTCGGGCATCCACGCTTTGGTGACGTCAACGGCCAATGCCGCGGCCGCCTTGGCGGGGGAGGACGTGGGGACTTGGTTCTCCGTCAATGGCAACCGCAAGCCGGTGCGCCTCCTGTGGCTGGCGCACCTGGCGACGGTTCAGGGACGCTTAATGCTCGACGACGGTGCTGTTAAAGCAGTCCGCGAACGGCACAGGTCACTCCTTCCCGCGGGCATTTCGGAGGTCAGCGGTGATTTCGAAGCCGGCGATCCCGTGGAGATGGTTGCCCATGACGGAACCGTGCTGGCGCGTGGGCTGGTGAACTACTCTTCGGAGGAACTTCCGCGCATGCTGGGCCGCACTACCCAGGAGCTCGGCCAGGCGATGGGCCGGGGTTACGACCGCGAAGTTGTTCATGTTGATGATCTGGTGCTCCTGCGGACGCCCCGCTCATCTAAACTTGGAGCATGACTGAAGCGCTGACCCCTGATGCCCCTGTGATCTCCGACGTTTCCGGTGTTGCCGGACAAACGCCGGAGAACCCTGTGGCAGGCGGCGCTCCGCTCTCCCCGGAGGATGTCCAGGCCGCCGTTCATGCCATTGCCGACCGTTCCCGCAAGGCTGCCCGCCGGATGGGCCAGGCGAACCGTGCCTGGAAGGATCGTGCGCTCCGTGCCATTGGAACAGCCTTGGTGGAGAACCGGAAGCATGTTTTGGAGGCCAACGCCAAGGACGTTGCCGCAGGTCGCGCCAATGGCACGTCCGCAGCGCTCCTGGACCGCCTCACGCTGACTCCTGCCCGGATCGATGGCTTGGTTGCGGCCCTGGAGAATCTGGCAGGCCTGCCGGATCCCGTAGGCAACGTAGTCCGCGGACAGACGCTCCCCAACGGCCTGCGCCTGCGCCAGGTCAACGTACCCATGGGCGTTGTGGCCGCCATTTATGAGGCCCGCCCGAACGTGACCGTTGATATCGCAGGCTTGGCCCTCAAGAGCGGCAACGCCGTGATTCTTCGTGGCGGGTCCGCTGCGGCGAACACCAATGAGGCTTTGGTGCGGATCCTTCGGGAAGCACTGGATTCGGTGGGCCTGCCGGCCGATGCTGTCCAGACCGTGGACCAGTACGGCCGCGAAGGTGCCAACGTGCTGATGCGTGCCCGCGGGCGCGTGGACGTCCTCATTCCGCGGGGCGGGCGGGACCTCATCCAGACGGTGGTCACCAACTCTGCCGTACCCGTTATTGAGACCGGCGAAGGCAACGTCCACATCTTCATCGACGAGTCCGCGAATGAAGAAATGGCTGTGGAGATCCTCCTCAATGCCAAAACACAGCGTCCCAGCGTCTGCAACACAGTTGAGACCCTGCTGGTGCACTCGGGCTCAACGGTGCTTCCTGCTGTTGCCAAGGCATTGCGGTCACAAGGGGTGACGCTCCATGTGGACGAGAGGATCGCCGCTGCCTTGGGCAGGGACGTTGAAACCGTTCCCGCTGACGACGACGATTGGGCCACCGAATACATGGACCTGGACCTTGCAGTGGCCATGGTGGACAGCCTGGATGAGGCCGTCAACCACATTCGCACGTGGACCACGGGACACACTGAAGCGATCCTCACCAACAACCTTGCCAACGCCGAGAAGTTCATCGCAGAGATTGATTCCGCTGCCGTGATCGTCAATGCCTCCACGCGCTTTACCGACGGCGGTGAACTGGGCCTCGGCGCCGAGGTGGGCATTTCGACACAAAAGCTGCACGCCCGGGGTCCCATGGGCCTCACGGAGTTGACCACCACCAAGTGGATCGTCCAGGGTGAAGGCCAAGTCCGCAGCTAGCAACGCTGTAACATAGAACAGAAGTCCGGAACGTCGGGATGCCCCGCCGTGCAAACATTTGAGAACCAACTAGGGGAGAAGATGCTGTTTCAGCAGATCGCCACGTCCATTGCCGCCCAAACTGAAGGCGGCGGCCACGAGGAACTCGCACCCCTGTGGGCAGAGCCGTGGGTCTTCGGCATCGTGATGTTTGCCCTGATGCTGGTCCTCCTGTTCGTCACCCTGTCCTACACCAACCTGGGCAACCGCCACGAGGCTGTTGAAGAGCACGCTGATCCGCACCGCCAGCACCCGAACAAGCACACCCACGGGCAGGGCCACTAACATTATTGCCGCAACACCACGTGGGGAGTCGGGGCGCAGGCTTCGGCTGGGCGTGATGGGTGGAACATTTGATCCAATCCATCACGGCCACCTTGTGGCTGCCAGTGAAGTAGCAGCCAAGTTCGGACTCGACGAAGTGGTTTTCGTGCCGACGGGACAGCCGTGGCAGAAGTCGCACAAACTTGTCAGCGAGCCGGAGCACCGGTACCTGATGACAGTGATTGCCACGGCATCCAACCCACGGTTCACTGTCAGCCGGGTTGACGTTGACCGTCCCGGCCCAACGTTCACCATAGACACCCTGCGTGATTTGCGGGCCCAGCGTCCTGACGCGGACCTGTTCTTCATCACCGGTGCGGACGCCTTGGCCCAGATCCTGTCCTGGAAAGATGTGGACGAGTTGTGGTCGTTGGCGCACTTCGTCGGGGTGACCCGTCCCGGACATGAACTGAACGACCTCGGACGGACTGATGACGTCAGCTTGCTCGAAGTTCCGGCTATGGCGATCTCCTCCACGGATTGCCGGATCCGCGTGGGCGCAGGCAATCCCGTCTGGTACCTGGTGCCGGACGGAGTGGTGCAATACATCGCAAAGTATGGTCTGTACGCGCCCCAGCCCGTGGCAGGGGAGCTGACGCCCGCACTGTCCGGATCAGACGACCAAGCACGTACTGAATGAGTTTTGAATGAGCAGCCAGGAACAGCGACCCATCCGCAGCAGGCGTGAGCTTCGCCGCGCCCGGGAAGAACAGTCGGGCGCCGCCGCGCAGCCGGATGCCACTGCGCACCCGGATGCCACTGCGCAGCCGGACGCGCAACCAGAAGCCACCGCGGAACCGACGGCGCAGCCGAAACCTGCCGCGGAGCCAAAGGTGCCGGCAAAAGCCGGCGTGGATTCCAAGGCCCCCACCACAAGTGCCGCTGCTGGCGCTGACCGTCCGGCTGGGTCTGACCGCCCCGCTGCCCGTAACCGCCGTGCCGCTGATGGTCCGGTGGATGCTGTAGGAACCGCCGCGCAAGAGCGATCCTCTCAGGTCCGGGCACGTGACCGTGCAGCCCTCCGGACCATCAAGGAACTCGCGGACAAGGAAGAACAGCTCTCCGGAGGTGGGCCTCCCACGCGGCGCCAGCTGCGGCTTCAGCAGCTCCAGGCCGAAGTTGCCACGTCAATGAACCCGATCGTTCCAGTGCCGGGTTCCGCGCAGGAAGCTGCAAAGCCGGGTGCTCCAACTGATGACGCCGGAAACGCCGACGCTACGAAGTCCGCGACCACCAAGCCCGGCATGGCAAAGCCCGAGGTTGCCACAGCCGGGGACGTCAACGAAACTCCCGCAGAGAAGAACACGCCCAAGGACAAGGCTCCGGATGCCGCCACGGAGTCCGGAATGTCCGTTGAGCAGGCCCTTGCAGTCCGTGAGTTGATCGCGGCGCAGGTTCAGAACCAGACGTCCAAGCTGGAACACATCGCCGAGCAGGATCCGTTGGCTGTTGATCCAGCGGTGTTGGCGGAGCAGATTGCCCTTGCCGAACGTGCGGCGGTGTTGAACAAACGAGCTGCAGCCAAGCAGAAGCTTGCCGAGCAGAACAAGGCTGAGCAGGGCAAGGTCGAGCAGGCAAAGTCTCCGGCGGCCACGTCAGGCCCTTCCACGGCCAACAACCTGGCCATGGTGACTCCTTTGGAGTTCGTCAAGGTTCCTGGTGTTGAGCGTCCGGTCATGAAGCGTCCCAGTACCACGTTCGTACCGTTGATCACCTCGGCAGGTCCAACTCTGGATGACCCGTCGCAGGTCAAGAAGCCAGGATCCCGAGGCCGCGCAGGAGTTCTTGCCCGGGCGGAAGCTGTAGCCAGGTCCGCCAGGAAGAAGCCTGCTGCACCTGTGGAGCGCAGCGAAGAGACGCAGCGCCCGCCCGTTTCTGCCAGTACGGCTTACGGACTTGATCCGTTGGACGTCAATACTGCAGGACTGGCACGGGCTCAGCGCAACAGGCTCCTGCAATACGGTGTTTTGGCCATGGGCCTGGTTGCGCTCATCGTCGGCATCATCATGATCACCAGCGGCTAGTTCCGCTTTATCCCGGCAAACGCCAAACCAAGGCCACCGGCCACAACAAGGAGTCCCCGTGTCTGCACATGAACAATCCATCACCCTCGCCCGTCACGCAGCGCGTGCAGCGGCCGATAAGCTCGCCGAAGACATTGTTGCGCTTGATGTGAGCGAGCGCTTGGCGCTTACTGACATCTTCCTTATCGCGTCTGCTCCCACTGAGCGCCAGGTTAACGCAATCGTCGATGGCATCGAGGAAGAACTGCTCAAGCAGGATCTCCGTCCCGTGCGTCGTGAGGGCCGCTCCGAAGGCCGTTGGGTCTTGCTGGATTATGCGGACATCGTAATCCACGTCCAGCACGCAGAAGATCGCGTGTTCTATGCACTGGAGCGCCTCTGGAAGGACTGCCCTGTGGTGGATCTGGAGCTCGGTGACGATGCCTCCGCCAAGGCTGTTTCCGCGGAGGACTCAGAGCACTAGAAGCTACGGCAACCGAATATGCCCGATTTGGAATTTTCGGAAATGCTGTTCTAAGATATTTGAGTTGCTTCGGCGCGGATGGCTGAAATGCTGAACGTGAAGCAGCAAGAATATGGGGCTGTGGCGCAGCTGGTAGCGCACCTGCATGGCATGCAGGGGGTCAGGGGTTCGAGTCCCCTCAGCTCCACAATCAAAGGTCCTGCTTTCGTCAAGAAAGCAGGACCTTTCTTGTACCCGGAATCAATTGATCCAGCTGGCTGTACCGGGCTCACGCAGTTGGGTGATCAGCGGGTCATGGAACCTGCGGCTGGGTCCTAGCGCCTGATGTCAGGGTTGGCAGCATGAATTCCCACATTTGTTCGATCCTGGCCATAACGTCGGCGCGCGCGGTGAGAACCTCGGAAACCATCTGGACTCCGGTGAAGGATGCAATCAGGTATCGGGCAAAGGCAGCGGCATCCAGATCGGCCCGGACATCCCCCTCCGTCTGGGCTTGAGCCAATAACTGGTGGGTGGTGTTGATCCAGTCCTGATACGGGGCGGAAACGTCAGCTTGGAATGCGGAGGCTTCAAAGGTGAGCCGGATACCACCTTGCACTATCGGTTCATCCAACAACTGCTGCCCGAACATTCTGCAGAGGCTGATGATCTTTTCCAAGGCAGTGTTGTCGGAACCGGCGATCTCCGAGCCCGCCGACTGGACCAAGGCGTGTTGTTCGTCGATGACCGCCAGGGCAAGCTCCCGCTTGGACGTGAAATGGAAGTAGAGGGCGCCCTTGGTCACGCCCGCGCGCTTGGTGATGTCAGCCAGGCTGGCGTTTCCGTACCCAATCTCAGCGAAGACGCGGGCTGCGCCTTCAATGACTGCCAGTCGGGTGTCCTGCGCACGTTGCTGCATCGGTAGTGGCTGACCTTTCGAGCGATGTGGTGGGGTCGGATGATCTGGCAGGGGATGCTGGCAGTGGCACCTCCGGAACCCATAACGCTATCACCGGGCGCGGCCGGGTCAGTCAAATAAACCGACTGGACAGTTTGGTTTCTGAAGGTATCGATCTTAGACTTCATGGGGGCGGAGCTGGATGACAGCACGCTCCCAGGCGGCCGGTTTGGGGGGAGGCGCGGTGGATTCGTCCAGCGCGCCTCGGCTGCCGGGTTTCATTGGTAAGCCGCGGCCCCGGGGGTGACGCAGTTCACGGTTGGCCGATTTCGCTTCTCGATGGATTGTGGTTAGTATTGACGAGTTGCTTCGACGGGAAGAGAAAAACTTCACCGGAAAATCAACAAATCCGGGGCTGTGGCGCAGCTGGTAGCGCACCTGCATGGCATGCAGGGGGTCAGGGGTTCGAGTCCCCTCAGCTCCACTTCGGAAAAAGACCCCGCTCACTTGAGCGGGGTCTTTTTGCATGTACTGAAAACCGAATCTCCTTATCCAGGCGGGCGGGCGAACTCGGCGCCGCTGACGAACTCGACACCTTGGAACGGTTCGTCGCCTACAACGTGGGCATTGTGGCCCGGCGGGATCGTGTAGGAGTCGCCGGCAGCGATACTGATCTGGCCGCCGTCGTCGGTTTCAACGTCCAACTTGCCGGAAACGCAGAATCCGACGTGGCTCAACTGGCAGGAGTCGGTGCCCACCACAGGTTTGATGCAGTCAGCCCAGGTCCAACCGGGCTCAAAGGTCATACGGCCGATTGTGTATTCTCCTACGGTGACGAGGTCCAGAACGGTCTTATCCGGGCGGCGCGTTTCGTCGGGAGAGTTGTGGGACTTTACTTCAAGGTTCGTGACAACATTGACACTCATGGCTTCTCGCAGGGGAGGGGGAGCCGGATGATGGATGGTCCCGGTGCCTGGCTCCCTTGTCACCGCGACGTGTGCCGGCCGCCTCTGTGATGGTTCAACCAAACTGACGGGACAGCCAGGTGTTTAGGTGCTGCACTTTCAGGTTCCTCCCAAGCACTGGCAAAGTCGAGTCAAAAACGCAACGAAAGTGAGAACCTCCATCGTGACGGCATTGGAACTGGAGACCCTGTTTGGCTCCTTGAGCAGGCTCCCGGACGTCGAAGCGGAGAATTTGCAGGCCTACGACGCCACTGACCGGATTTTGCTGGAGACAGCGGCAGAAATGGTAGGCCAGGAAACCGGGGTTGTCGTCATTGGCGACCGTTACGGTGCCCTGACGCTGGGTGCGCTGGTGGGACTCGGCGTCGGGCATGTCCGTGTTCACCAAGACCTTGTCACGGGGCGGCTCGCGTTGGAGCGCAACGCAGCTGCAGCAGGTCTCGAGGGCCGTTTCACGCAGCACGGTTTAGGCCCGGAATTGCTCGGCAATGCAGGGCTGGTACTTGTTCAATTGCCGAAGTCGCTCGCTGAGTTGGAGGAAACCGCCGACGCCGTTGCGCGGTTCGCAGCGCCGGATACGGTGGTGTTGGCAGGCGGCCGTGTCAAACATATGTCCACCGGGATGAATTCAGTCCTGGAGAAGTACTTCTCCACTGTCCAACCACAACTCGCCCGCCAGAAATCCAGGGTGCTCATTGCCCGGGATCCCCAACCGGTTCCGGACACACCACCATTCCCCGTTGTGGAACCATTGCAGGAGTTGGGAATCACGGTTTGCGCTCATGGCGCAGTCTTCTCCGGAGCCCGCCTGGATATTGGGACGCGTTACCTGCTGACCTTCCTGGACCGGATGCCGGCTGCCCGCCGCGTGGTGGACCTGGGATGTGGCACGGGGATCCTGGCCACCATGTATGCACGGCGCCATGAGGAGGCGAACGTGGTGGCAACGGACCAATCCGCTGCTGCTGTTGCCTCGGCCCGGGGTACGGCGGCGGCCAATGGTGTGGGGGATCGGGTGGCCGTCCTTCATGATGACGCGATGTTCACGCTTGCACCCGGCAGCGCGGACCTCATCCTGCTGAACCCGCCGTTTCATGTAGGGGCCAGTGTCCATGCAGGCGCTGCGCTGAAGATGTTCCAGGCCGCCGGACGTGTGCTGGCGCCAGGTGGGGAGTTGTGGACCGTCTACAACAGTCACTTGCAGTACCGGGGTGCGCTGGAACGGCTTATTGGACCTACGTCGGAGGAAGGCCGCAACCCCAAATTCACGGTGACACGCAGCCTCAAATCCTGAGGTCACCGTCATCAAGGGCCGGTGCAGGAAGCTGTCACATACAATTCAGTGGCATCGTTACCAACCCCTGACTTCGTCGCCAGCGTGTGCTCGTACCTGTGGGGCTGTGCGTATCGTACGATGCAGACAGAGACTAAACCCGACCAAGTTTTTCCGAATGACGAGGGGCATCAGTGACTGAGATCCGGCAGCCGACACCGAGGCGCGGAACGAATCTACCCCGTATGGGGGACTTCAATCTGACCGTCATTCTGGAGGCGATCCGGCGGTCAGCGCAGGGACTCAGCCGCGTGGAGCTGGCACAGATTGTTGGACTTTCCCCCCAAACCATTTCCAATATTTCCCGGCGCCTGCTGGATCAAAAGCTGATCGTCGAAGCCGGCAAGGAAGGATCGGGGCCGGGCAAGCCGCGGACCATCCTTCGGTTGAACCCGGCTGGGATGTACGCCGTCGGTGTCCATCTGGACCCGGCCGTCATCACTTTCGTGGTCCTTGACCTGTTGGGCGACGTCGTCAGGCATTCCCGGATGTCCACCCCTGGCGGGGACCCCGCCGGCGTGATCACCAGCATCGCCGCGCAAATCAAGGTCCTGGTCGAAGAATCGGGCGTGGACGCATCCAAGATCGCTGGTCTTGGCGTTGCCGTCCCTGGACCGATTGACCTGGATGAAGGCTCTGTAGTGGAGCCGCCCCTGCTGACCAGGTGGAATCGGGTGCGTATCCGCGAGGCCCTGAGCGAAGCCACCGGGCTGGAGACCCTGGTTGACAAGGACGTCACCAGTGCAGCTGTTGCTGAGACCTGGGCCGGAGGCGCGAGCGGTGCCGGCAGCTTTGTTTTTATGTACATGGGTACCGGCATCGGTTGCGGAATCGTGCTCAACGATGAAGTAGTGCGTGGAACCTCCGGCAACGCCGGCGAAATCGGCCACATCGTGGTTGACCCTTCCGGACCTCTTTGCGATTGCGGACTGCACGGATGCGTTAAGTCCTCCTGCATCCCTCAGGTCCTGGTGGCCGAAGCCGAAGCAGCCGGTGTCCTGGACGGTCACCGTGAGGGGGCAGACGGCCCCGAGGTCCAGGAACGTTTTGCAGCGCTGTGCGACCAAGCCGACGCCGGGAACCAAAAAGCCATTGCCATTCTGGACAAATCGGCCACTCTTGTGGCTCGTGCCGTGTCCGTAGTGACCAATACCCTGGATGTGGAGCGCGTGGTTTTCGGTGGTCCCTTCTGGGGCCGTATGTCGCCCTACTTCCTGGAGCGGGTTCCGGAACTGCTGGACAGGAACAATGCCGCCCGCATGATCCATGACCTGGAAGTTGTAGGCACGGGAGTGGGCGAGGACGTGGGCGCCATCGGTGCAGCATGTCTCGTCCTGGAGCACATGCTGGCACCGCGGGCCCAGCGGCTCCTTCTGGAAGGCTGAATCAGCACGACGTTTGACGGATTGGAGCACCATGGGCCGCCCGATGAAGTTAGCCGGTATCAAACACGTGGCGCGGAAGTTTGCCGCCATCGCTTCAGCCACCGCCGTCCTTGTGGCAGCCAGCTCCTGTTCGCCTGCGCCTGACGCGGCCGGGAACAAGACGCTGAAGATCGTCTATCAGAAGACGGATGCCTTTACTGCCCTCGACGCAGTCATGCAGGACGCCAAGAAGGAGTTCGAGGCAGCCAACTCCGGGGTTGCCGTTGAGCTTCAGCCCATCCAAGCCAACGACGACGACTACGGAACCAAGCTTGCCCTGGCCCAGCGTTCCGCGGAAACGGCACCGGATGTCTTCTATGAGGACACCTTCAAGGTCCGTTCGGACGTCGACGCCGGGTACCTCCTTAAGCTTGATGGCTACCTTGAGAAGTGGGACGACTGGTCCCTGTTCAACGAAGCAGCCAAAGCGGCCGGCCGGGCAGATGACGGCAGTATTTATGCGGTGCCGCTCGGTACGGACACCAGAGCTATTTGGTACAACAAGGCAGTCCTTCAAAAGGCGGGCATTTCTTTGCCCTGGCAGCCAAAGACCTGGGATGACATCCTGACCACGGCCCGCGCAGTGAAGGCATCCGATCCCAACGTGATCGCCTTCAACATGTACGCAGGCAAGGGGACCGGCGAGGGCACAGTCATGCAGGGCTTCTATGAACTCCTCTACGGGACAGACAGCACCTTGTATGACGAGAACGCCAGGAAGTGGGTAGTCGGGTCCCAGGGATTTACTGACTCACTGGCGTTCTTGAAGACCCTCTACGACGAAAAACTCGCAGTGAGCCCCGCCGAGGCCTTGGATGCCAACGTCTGGAAGAAGGTCTTTGGCGAGTGGTTCCCGCAAGGCAAACTGGCGGCCACCGTGGAAGGTTCCTACACGCCGTCGTTCTGGCAAAAGGGTGGGGCGTACGAGTGGGCAGGATATGAGCAGGACATGGGCGTCGCGATGTTCCCCACCAGGAATGGCCAGGAGCCCGGAGGTGTCAGTATGTCCGGCGGCTGGACGCTTGCGGTGGGTGCGAAGAGCAAGAACCCTGACCTTGCCTTCCAGTTCCTCACCACTGCTCTGAACAAGAAGAACGCGTTGGCGTACGACATCAACAATTCGCAGATTGCCGTCCGGACCGATGTCGCCGCGGAAGCGGATTATTTGGCGGCCAACCCGTTCGTCAAGGATGTCTCGGACCTGGTGGCCGTAACGCATTACCGGCCCGCCACTGCTGACTATCCGAAGATTTCCACTGCACTCCAAGTGGCCACGGAGTCAGTAATAACGGGCAAGCAAAGCCCCGAGGATGCCGCGGCAGAATACGATGCCACCGTCCGGAAGCTTGTGGGTGAGGACAAGGTCCTGGAGAAATGACCATCCGCCGCATCCTGCGGCTCCTGCCGGTAGTTCCGTCGATTCTGTTGCTCCTGCTTTTCCTCGTGGCCCCGGTGGCTTGGTCCTTTTATGCGTCCTTCACAAATGCGTCGTTGACGGGCAAAGCGGCGCAGGACCCGCAGTGGGTGGGCGCCGACAACTACGCCCGGATGTTCAGCGATGACTCGTTTCCGCTGTCGGCCTGGCTGACCGTGGTCTTTGTCGCGGCGTCGGCGGTGTTGGGGCAGAATGTGCTGGGCCTGCTGATTGCGCTGCTGATGACGCGTTCACGGAAGGTGGTCTCCTCCGTGGTGGGTACGGCAGTTGTTGCGGCCTGGGTCCTCCCGGAAATTGTGGCTGCGTTTGCCGCCTATGCCTACTTCAACCGGGAAGGAACTCTGAACCAACTGGCCGGCATCGTAGGTGTCGACGGCGTGGACTGGCTGTATTCGTTCCCCCTTGTGGCGATCATCCTGGCCAATACCTGGCGCGGCACCGCTTTTTCCATGCTGGTGTACCGGGCGGCTTTAGCGGACGTACCCCGGGATATATCCGAGGCCGCGCTCATGGACGGCGCCCGGGGGTGGCAAAGGCTCACTTTCATTACCCTGCCTCTGATCCGGAGCAGTATCACCACCAACCTGATGTTGATTACGCTGCAGACGCTGGCCGTTTTCACCCTCATCTGGGTGATGACAGCGGGCGGTCCTGCCAACGCCAGCACCACTTTGCCGGTCTTGGCGTACCAGGAGGCGTTCAAGTTTGGTGACATCGGCTATGGAACGGCGGTGGCGTCGGTCCTGATCCTGCTGGGCATGGTGTTCGGTGCGCTCTACGTTCGGCTCCTGAGGGAGCGTCGCCCGTGACCACCAAGGGACTGCGAGCGCGGCAGAAGGCACCAGGCACGACGACGGGCGGCACCGCCCGTTCCAGGGACAGGTTGGGTGCGGATATCGCCTTGGCCGTGATCGGTGTCTGCTTTGTGGCGCCTTTATTGTGGTTGCTGCTGGCCGCCGTCGATCCCCAGGCCGGATACCAGACCAAGGTGCCATCGGCGCCGTCGACCGCCAACTTCAGTGCGGTGCTGACTCCTGAGCTGCTGTTTCAGCCGTTGGCCAACAGCTTGTGGTTGTCTGCCGGTACGGCTGTGGTGAACCTTCTTGCTGCTGTGTTGGCCGCTTATCCGTTGTCCAGATATCAGTCCCGGTTCAACAAGCCGTTCATGTACACGGTGCTGTTCGGCACCTCGCTGCCGGTGACGGCCATTATGGTGCCCGTGTATGGGTTGTTCGTCCAACTGCACCTGTTGGATTCCATGGCAGCCACTATTTTCTTCATGGCGACCACTACTTTGCCCATGGCGATCTGGATGACCAAGAACTTCATGGACTCGGTTCCTTTGGAACTGGAGGAGGCGGCCTGGATGGACGGGGCGTCAGCCATGGCGGCGTTGCGTACCATCGTCCTGCCGCTGATGAGGCCGGGGCTGGGCGTGGTGTTCATCTTTGTCTTCATCCAGGCGTGGGGAAACTTCTTTGTTCCCTTCATCCTGTTGTTGTCACCGGGCAAGCAACCGGCGGCGGTGTCCATCTTCAGTTTCTTCGGTCAGCACGGAGCGGTCGCTTACGGCCAGTTGGCAGCGTTTTCCATCCTGTACTCGGTCCCGGTGCTGCTGCTCTACGCGTTGGTGTCCCGGGGCATGGGGAACTCTTTTGCCCTGTCTGGGGCTATGAAGGGTTAGCGGCGCTCAGTCGATGTCCTCGATGATCTCGCCGTACGGTATGGACTCGTCCAGGTGGGCCTGATGTCCGGTAGAGCCTGTGTTGTAGGTGATCCGGACCCCGTGGCGCTCGTCGGCGGCTGATTGCAGGAGGACGGGCCGAACGGCGTCGATGACGTGCTGGTCCTGGGCGGCGAGGTACTTCTGATAGGCGGCTGGTAGCTGATGCATGGCAAAAGGATAGACCTCGGAGGGCTGCATGGGGAGGGGTCCCCATTGCGGCCCTGAACAGGGCAGGCTTCGATAGAGTGGCCCATGCAGGCGGAAGCACTGATCCCGGCTTTGTTGCCGGCTGCCTGCCGGGAGACGTCAGACGCCAGCGAGGGGACCACGAGTGCAACAGACCACAGCCACGGCCGGTATCGACGCACCGGACATGGCCCGTGCCCAACAACTCGTGGGCAGCATTATCCGGAGTTTCGAGAACAAAGTGGTGGGCCAGTCCAGGCTCCGCGAGACCTTGGTCATCGGTTTGTTGACGGGCGGCCACGTGCTGCTAGAAAGTGTGCCGGGCCTTGCCAAGACCACTGCGGCCCAGGCCATCGCGGAATCGGTCAGCGCGGAGTTCCGCCGGATCCAGTGCACTCCCGACCTGTTGCCCAGTGACATCGCAGGCACACAAATTTTCGATGCCGCCAAAGGAACCTTCATCACGCAGCTGGGCCCGGTCCATGCCAACATCGTGCTCCTGGATGAGATCAACAGATCCAGCGCGAAGACCCAGAGTGCCATGCTCGAGGCCATGCAGGAACGGCAGACCTCCATCGGTGGCGAGTCCTACCCTTTGCCGCAGCCGTTCCTGGTGCTGGCTACACAGAACCCGATCGAGCAGGAAGGGACGTACCGGCTCCCCGAAGCCCAAATGGACCGCTTCATGCTCAAGGACGTCCTGGACTACCCGAGTCCGGCCGAGGAAGCCGAAGTCATCCGCCGGATTGACGCCGGTGTGTTCGATGCCGACCAGAAGCCGCCGGCTGCTGCCTCACTGGACGCTGTTGTCCAGGTCCAGAACCTCGTGCGACGGGTCTACATCGACCCCGCGATCGTCAGGTACATCGTGGGCCTTGCCTACGTCACCCGCAATGCTTCCCAATATCTGGAGCCCAAGCTCGCCAACCTGGTGGAGTTCGGCGCCAGCCCCAGGGCCAGCATTGCCTTCAGCCAGGCAGCCAGGGCCCTGGCCTTGCTGAACGGCCGAGACCACGTCATTCCCGAGGACGTCAAAAACCTCGCCCACCGGATCCTGCGGCACCGCATCATTCTCGGGTTCGATGCTGTGGTTGAAGGCGTCCCGGTGGAAACTGTCATTGATGCCGTCGTGGCGTCTGTCCAGACACCGTAGCGGGGACTACGCGTGCCCAGCCTGCTTCGCCGGGTTAAGTCGAAGATGTTCATCTTCGCCCACCGGAGGACACTGACCCTGCTCGATGGTGAATACGGCTCCGTTTTCACAGGCCGCAGCCTGGACTTTGATGAACTGCGGGCCTACGTTCCTGGAGATGAAGTCAGGGATATTGATTGGAAAGCCACCGCACGGCACGGATCGCCCCTGGTCAAGCGGTATGTGGCGGTTCGCCGTCACTCGGTGCTGTTGCTGGTGGATACCGGACGGACCATGGCTGCCCAGGCTTTGTCTGGTGAATCCAAGAAGGACATCGCTGTGCAGGCAGCCGGAGTGCTGGGGTATCTGGCGTGTCGCCACGGTGACGACGTCGGCCTCCTGCACGGGAACGAGACCACAACCCGGTATGTACCTCCCCGCAGCGGCGAGGAGCACCTGGAACGCTTGCTGCAGGAGGTCGATGCGGGCGTCGTCCTGGACGGGCCGCCCAGTTCCCTCGCGGAGCAACTCGACTACGTCCTGAGATACCTGAAGGGGCGCCTGCTCGTGGTTGCCGTGACGGACGAGTTCATGCCCGATGCCCGTACTGAGGGGCTGATGCGCAGGCTTCGGGCCAGGCACGAAGTCCTGTGGCTGACAGTGCGGGACGCGAACCTCACACCGGTGGCAGACAAAGGTGCCACGAACAGTACGGATGTGGGCACCGGGCAGGGAATCCCCGCGCTGCTGGCCGCCGACAGCAAGATCCAGGCAGCCTATGAAGCTGCCATGGTGGAACGCGGAGAACGTCGCAGCTCCATCTTCCGCCGATTGGGCATAGCCGAGGAACAAACCTCAGGCAGTGCGGACGTCCTGCCTGCCGTCTTTGCACTCCTTGAGAAGCACCGTTCGGGTGGGCCAACTGCCAGGGGTTCCGGTGGAGGTGGCAATCGTGCAGGATGATGCCGGCTTCTACGCGCCACTGCAGTATCAGCCGCAATGGTTCTGGGCCGGCCTGCTGATAGTGGTGGTGGTGGGTGCTTGGTATGCCTGGATCTTCCGGCCCATTCGCCGGAGACCACCAGCCGGACAAGGACCGCCACAGCAGGACCTGGACGCCCTGCGTTCTGCGTGCCTCGCGGCCATCAACGCCACAGCAGAAGACGCCGACGCCGGACGGATACCAGTGCGCGACGCCCACCAAAGACTTAGCTTCCTCGTGCGGGAGTTCGCCGGGGCAGCCACGGGGCTACCCGTCACGTCCATGACGCTGGAAGATCTCCGCCGCCAAGGTCTCGAGGAACTTGCTGAAGGAATCGCGGGCATCTACCCCAACGAATTCTCCCGTGTGCCAATCCACCCCGTGGGGCACTCAGCAGAGACTGCGCGACAGGTGGTGATCGGATGGAACTGAGCTACTGGTGGATCCTTCCCCTTGCCGCAGCAGCGGTGGCCATCAGCGCCTGGCTGTACCGCCGTCGTCGTCCTCCACGGACCCGGCCCGTCGCGCACGGAGACCGCCTGACCGACCTGCCGGAGTACCAGCACGCATTACGCAGGTACCGGCTGCGGCTGATGGTGTCAGTGGCGCTGGGTGTCGTATTCCTCGCCGCCACCGCTACAGCTGCCGCCCGGCCCGTCCTGCGCGCCACGGAGCAACCGGAAATCCGGAACAGGGACATCGTGCTCTGCCTGGACGTGTCCGGATCCATGACCAGCACCGATGCCGCCATAGCCACCGTGTTCCAGGAACTCGCCAAGGAATTCGACGGCGAGAGGATCGGCATGGTCATCTTCGACAGCAGCAGCGTGCAACTCTTTCCCCTCACGGACGACTACGACTACGCCGCCGAACAGCTCGCCGAAGCCAAGGAAGCCTTGGACAGCGGGGCAGGATCCTTCTTCGACGGCACGTGGAACGGCGCAGGCTCCTCGCTGATCGGCGACGGCCTGGCGTCCTGCGTGCAGAGCTTTCCCGATGACGCAGGCGCCACCGATGCCCAGCGCTCGCGGTCCGTGGTGTTGGCCACTGACAATTTCCTCTCCGGCGAGCCGATCTTCAGCCTGCAGGAAGCAGCAGCACTGGCAGTCGACAAAAACGTGAAGGTCTATGCCCTGAACCCCAGCGACATGGACTACGGCAACCAACCTGATGAACCCGGTGCCCAACTCAGGGCTGCCGCTGAGGGTACCCAGGGCGCCTACTTCACCGTGGACGGCGCTGAGGCCGTGCCGGGCATTGTGGGGAAAGTGCAGGAAACAGAAGCCACCAGCTACCGGGCAGCTCCTCAGTCGGTAGTAGCCGATGCTCCCGCCTGGCCGCTCGGGATTGCCCTGCTTGCCGGAACGGGCATGCTGGTGGTCGGATGGAGGCTGGAACCATGACGTTTGCACCGGTCTTTCCATGGCCCCTGTTGGTCCTGGCCTTCGCCGCCATGCTGATGTTCACCGTGCTGGCCCTGACACGGAACGCGAGGCCGGCAGCGTTGCGGGGCGCCGCCGTCGTGCTTCTGCTCCTTGCCGCGCTCCGGCCGGGTTGGCCCGGTGGACAGGCCAACACCGCCACCGCGGAGATGGACGTCTTCTTCGTGGTGGACACCAGCACCAGCATGGCAGCCGAAGACTACAACGGCTCCAGTACCCGCCTGACGGGGGCCCAACGTGATGTCATGGCGATAGCCAAGGAGCTCGCCGGTGCCAAATTCTCCCTGATCACGTTCGACAACCAGGCCACCGTCCGAATGCCCCTCACCCGCGACGCCACCGCGCTGCAGACTGCCATGACCACGCTCCAACCCCAAAACGCCCGATACGCCAAGGGAAGCAGCGTCACCGGTGCGGCACAGCTCCTCAAAGACCGGCTTGCCGCGGCCAAGGAGCAACACCCGGGCAGGCCTGCTCTGGTCTTCTACGCCGGCGATGGCGAGAACACCAGCGCCGAGCGGCCAGCGGCCATGGACGCCGCCAACGTAGCCGGGGGAGCAGTCCTTGGATACGGCACCCCTCAGGGAGGACGCATGAAGGAAACCCCGGATGCCGACGCCGGCTACCTCAAGGACCGCAGCTCCGACACCACGCAGGACGCCGTTTCACGCATCGACGAAGACCAACTCCGCGCTATCGCCGAGCAACTCCGCCTCCCCTACGCACACCGGACCGGGACAGAGCCGCCGTCGGACATGCTTGCAAAAGCCCAGCCAGATGTCCTCACTATCAGCGACGCGGACACCCCCGGACGCATTGAGCTCTACTGGCTCCTCGCCCTGGCTGCCTTCCTGCTGGCATTGCACGAACCACTGCGCCACCTCGCCGCACTCCTGAACCTCCGGCCTGCAGCAGCAAAGGAGCGCACCCCATGACCCACGACGTACGACGACGGCGACTCCGCCTTGCGCTGTGGTCCGCGCCGGCGGCCCTGCTGGCGCTCGCAGTTGCCGCGAAACTCCTGGGTGTGGGCGTCCTGGGTGGTGCAGCCGCGGAGTCCTACGCAGCCGGTCAGGAAAATGACGTTGCCCGGGCTGCCTCCTGGCTCCATGTAGCCAACTTCGTGGAGCCGCACAAGGCGTCGTTCGCCTCCGGGGACGCCCGGGTGCTGGCCGGTGACTTCGCCGCTGCACGGGAAGAGTTCGAGACGGCTTTGCGGCTCGGCCCAGGTGATGACGAGTGCAAAGTCCGGGTCAACCTTGTCCTGAGCATCGAGAAATTGGGGGACGCGGCAGGGGACGGTGACGCTGCGGCCCGGCTGCTTGCGGAAGGACTTGCTGTCGCCGAAGCATCACCGCCGCAATGCCATGCTGTTGGTCCCGCCAACGCCGCAGGGGAGGGCGCAGCCCTTGACGCGGCGGAGGACCGGCTCACGAACAAAATCGCCGAAGGAAAGACGCAAAGCGGCACGGCGCAGCAGCCTTCCGGGGAATCCCCGTCCACGCCTCCACAGGAACAGCTCAAACAGTTGGAGGAGAGCGCGCAACGAGCCCAACGGGAACGCTCGGAGGGGCAGGAACGCGGAGAATACCTGCGCAGTCCTGACGATGGCCCTCGCGTTGACAGGCCATGGTGAACGTATGGGTGAATAAAGTTCACGAATCCTTGGACTCACATCGGACAACAGCGATGGCGGCCGGCCACCATGAGGTGACCGGCCGCCGTCGTTCGCTGTTAAGTGTTGCTGGCTACTCCCAGAGGATTTCGTCATCCACCACGCCGTCTTCGTCGGCTGCGACCACCAGGAGTTCGTCCGTGAAATGAGATCCGAGGGTGAAGTCCAGCACAAAATACCGCTCAGGCTGTCCGGGGTAGATGGCTACGTGGCCGAGCTTGAGGGCCTTCAGGAACACATCATTGGTTAGTTGGCCCTTGTCCCGGACGCCGAAGACCGATTCCAGCTGCTCGTCCTTGAGCTGTGAGCTATGGAAATGCAGGAATTGCTGGGGATTGGTGCCGTCCTGGTCAAGCTCTTCGGCAATCATTTCCCTGACCTGGTCCACGAGTTCGGGCAGGAAGCGCAACCTGTAGTCCACCTTGCGCATGGC
This sequence comes from Paenarthrobacter sp. OM7, assembly GCF_029873575.1. Taxonomy (NCBI): domain Bacteria; kingdom Bacillati; phylum Actinomycetota; class Actinomycetes; order Micrococcales; family Micrococcaceae; genus Paenarthrobacter; species Paenarthrobacter sp. OM7. Next base: position 2,607,940 of record NZ_CP123579.1, on the reverse strand, counting down.
GGCCTCATCGAAGTGGTCGTGCGCGGTGACATTGAGGTCCAGCTCCAACTGGTTGCCGGCGAGTTCGTGTCTTGCGACGAAGCAATGTTCACGCCCGTGGTTGAGCTCGATCTCCCCAAAATGTTTGCTCGCTACCTTGCCCATGTGATCAATCTAACCCCATCAACCGGCGGGTTCCAGCACTTGGGGATATTTCACCGGCGCCGTTGCGGGGCCTTGACAGGCGCGGTTTTCAAGGGGTGAAGTCCGCTCTTACCCGACGTCTCCCGGAGGGTGTCGGCCAGCAGTTGTGTGAACAACTGCACTTGCGCCGTCCGCTTTTCGTTGATGAGCAGTGCGAAGACGTTGCGCGCCAGCCGAATGTCCGGGACGTCAAGGACCACGACGCCGGATGGCCGGTTCCGGAGCGCCAGTTCGGGTACCAGCGAGGCACCCAGGCCGGCGGCGGTCATCTCCAAGCTGGCGTGGAAGTCGTCGCTGTACGCCACCACCCGTGGATGGAGGTTGCAGCTGGCGAACAGGCGCTCGATCACCAGGGCGTCGCTGGTGCCGGGGTGGTGGACGATCCACGGCATGTCGGACAGGTGAGCGGCTTCTATCTCGGCGTCCTCCCGGATTTTCCAGGATGCAGGCAGCACCACCCTGAAGTCGTCGTCGCCGATCCACTGCCGTTCCAGGGAGTGTGGCCAGGCCAGTCCGGACTGCCCCACCTGGTAGACCAGCGCCACGTCCAGTTCGCCGCCGCTGCGCAGTCCCTGGATGGTTTGGGCGGGCTCCGCCACGGAGACACGGAGCTCAATGCCCAGCCCGTTCCACCGATCGTTCCGGAGGATTTCCGGCAACACGTAGGTGGCAAGGCTGGGGAAGATGCCAAGCCTCAGTTCCTGCGCGGGGGAGTCGTTGGTTCGTGAAGCGGCAGCCATGAGGGCTTCGACGTCTGTCAGTACCTTCGATGCGTGCCGGGTCATGGTCACGGCAGCTTCCGTGGGGACAACGCTCCGCGCCGACCGTTGGAAAAGCTCGACGCCGGTATCGCGTTCCAGCGCGGCCATCTGTTGGGAGACTGCCGAGGCTGTGTAGCCAAGCTGGGCGGCGGCAGCAGCGAAGGAACCCAAGCGGGTTACTTCCATCAGCGTCCGGAGGTGGAGGAGATTGACCATCAGCAGATTTTAGCTGTTCGCCACGCCACATTTTCAAAGTGTCACGACACGCCGTATCCGGGCGACACGCTGGAGATTAAATGTGGCTAAGTAGTCCACAGGGTGTGGATGACATCTCTCAATTTGGCGGAATCACGGACATTTTGAGGGCCCACGCCTGTGGACGAGCGGTGGATTGAATGACATACTTGTAATACATCATCTTGGGGTTCCAGTTCGACGCTTGCACTACATGTAGTATCGATTTACGGATTGAGCGGGAAACCAGCACAAGACAAAATCAGAGCGTGTTGGCTGTCACGGCAGCCCGCGGGCCGGTATCGGATTCAGTAGCTAGTTCCGGTTGAGCCCGCCAGATACGAAGAGCGACAGACTTCAACTAAGGGGACAGGGATCATGACCGTAACGGTTTACACCAAGCCGGCCTGTGTTCAGTGCAACGCAACCTACCGGGCACTCGACAAGAAGGGCATTGCCTACCAGAGTGTCGACATCTCCCAGGATGCCGAGGCCCTCGAGCGCCTCAAGGCACTGGGCTACATGCAGGCTCCGGTCGTCGTAACCGAGCAGGACCACTGGTCTGGTTTCCGCCCGGACAAGATCGAGGAACTGGCCCAGGCCGTTTCCTCCGTGGCCTAAGTTTCATCCAAACTTCGCCACCACAGCACACTAAGAATTCCTATGTAGTCGAGGTGACTCCCATGGCACCGCTGGCAGCGGCACCCGTACGCGATGCTGCGGAAGCTGTGACCACGAGGAGTCACCTCATCTACTTTTCCTCGACCTCCGAGAACACCAAACGATTCGTCGAAAAATTGGGTACGGATGCGGCGCGCATCCCGCTATACGCCCAGGATGCCCCGCTTCGAGCCCTCGAACCCTTCGTCCTTGTACTGCCCACTTACGGCGGAACAAACGGCGAAGGTTCCGTGCCGAAGCAAGTCATCAGATTTCTCAACGATTCCAGGAACAGGGAACTGATCCGCGGTGTTATCGGAGCAGGGAACACCAATTTCGCGGACAACTACTGCGCGGCGGGAGACATCATCTCCGTCAAGTGCAAAGTGCCGCATCTTTACAAATTTGAACTCATGGGAACGCCGGAAGACGTTCAGCGGGTCAACGAAGGGCTGGAAAAGTTTTGGACACAACTGTCGCAGAAACAGAAGTAACCGGGGGCGCTGTGGACACGGTCAAGAAGCCGCTGCCTGAGGCTTTCAAGGGCTTGGGTTATCACGAGCTCAACGCCATGCTGAACCTGTATGGCCCCAACGGCGAGATCCAGTTCGAAGCCGACCGTGAGGCTGCGCACCAGTACTTCCTGCAGCACGTGAACAACAACACGGTGTTCTTCCACGATCTGGAAGAGAAGCTCGATTACCTGGTGAAGAACCAGTACTACGAGCGCGAAACCCTCGACCAGTACACGATGAACTTCATCCGCGACCTCTTCAACCGCGCATACAAGAAGAAGTTCCGCTTCGAAACCTTCCTTGGCGCCTTCAAGTTCTACACGTCCTACACGCTGAAGACTTTCGACGGCAAGCGTTTCCTGGAGCGCTACGAAGACCGCGTGTGCATGGTTGCCCTTCACTTGGCACGCGGCGACGAAGACCTGGCCAACCGCCTCGTCGATGAGATCATCGACGGCCGCTTCCAGCCTGCTACGCCTACGTTCCTCAATGCCGGCAAGGCACAGCGCGGCGAGCTCGTCTCCTGCTTCCTGCTCCGCATCGAAGACAACATGGAGTCGATCGCCCGCGCCATCAACTCCGCGCTCCAGCTCTCCAAGCGTGGCGGCGGTGTAGCGCTTTCTCTCACCAACATCCGTGAACACGGTGCTCCGATCAAGCAGATCGAAAACCAGTCCTCCGGCGTCATCCCCGTGATGAAGCTCCTCGAAGACAGCTTCTCCTACGCAAACCAGCTCGGTGCCCGCCAGGGTGCAGGTGCCGTATACCTGCACGCACACCACCCGGACATCCACCGCTTCCTGGACACCAAGCGTGAGAACGCCGACGAGAAGATCCGTATCAAGACGCTCTCCTTGGGTGTTGTGGTTCCGGACATCACGTTCGAACTCGCCAAGAAGAACGAGGACATGTACCTCTTCTCCCCGTACGACGTCGAGAAGGTCTACGGTGTCCCGTTCTCCGATATTTCGGTGACCGAGAAGTACTACGAGATGGTTGACGATTCCCGGATCAAAAAGACCAAGATCTCTGCCCGGGAGTTCTTCCAGACCCTCGCGGAGATCCAGTTCGAGTCCGGCTACCCGTACATCATGTTCGAGGACACTGTGAACCGGGCCAACCCGATCGACGGCAAGATCACCATGAGCAACCTCTGCTCGGAGATCCTCCAGGTTTCCTCGCCGTCCATCTACGCCGAAGACCTCAGCTACGAGACCGTGGGCAAGGACATTTCCTGCAACCTCGGTTCCATGAACATCGCCAAGACCATGGATTCGCCGGACTTTGGTCGTTCCATCGAGACGTCCATCCGCGCCCTCAGCGCTGTGTCCGACATGTCCTACATCAACTCGGTGCCGTCCATCGCACAGGGCAACGCCCAGAGCCACGCGATCGGCCTTGGCCAGATGAACCTTCACGGTTACCTTGCCCGCGAGCACGTCCACTACGGTTCCGAAGAGGGCCTGGACTTCACCAACATCTACTTCTACACGGTGCTGTTCCACGCTCTGCGCGCTTCCAACCGCCTGGCCATCGAGACCGGCCAGAAGTTCGGCGGCTTCGAGAAGTCCACCTATGCTTCGGGTGAATTCTTCGACAAGTACACCGAGCAGGAATGGGTCCCGGCAACGGAACGCGTCTCCGAGCTCTTCGCCGGCCACCACATCCCCACGCAGGATGACTGGCGCGAGCTGAAGGCCTCGGTCATGGAGCACGGTATCTACAACCAGAATCTCCAGGCCGTACCGCCTACCGGTTCCATCAGCTACATCAACAACTCCACGTCGTCGATCCACCCGGTGGCCGCCAAGATTGAAATCCGCAAGGAAGGCAAGATCGGCCGCGTCTACTACCCGGCTCCGTACCTGACCAACGACAACCTGGAGTACTACCAGGACGCCTACGAAATCGGCTACGAGAAGATCATCGACACCTACGCCGCTGCCACGCAGCACGTGGATCAAGGCCTGTCCCTGACGCTGTTCTTCAAGGACACCGCCACCACGCGTGACATCAACAAGGCCCAGATCTACGCATGGCGCAAGGGCATCAAGACCCTCTACTACATCCGTCTCCGCCAGCTCGCGCTGGAGGGCACTGAGGTGGAAGGTTGCGTCAGCTGCATGCTGTAATCAGCCTTTATCGGTTGATTAGTTGCGGCCCCGGCTGCACTCAAAACTAAAGAGTACGACGGCGGGTTTCCACCCGCCGTCGTAGGCTTATCTCAAGAAAACCATCGCTTTAAGGGGATGAAATGACCGAAAAGGTCAAGCTGCTGACACACGTCGAGGCCATCAACTGGAACAAAATCCAGGACGACAAGGACGTGGAAGTCTGGAACCGGCTGGTCAACAACTTCTGGCTCCCGGAAAAGGTGCCGCTGTCCAACGACGTCCAGTCGTGGCACACCCTGACGCCGGATGAGCAGCAGCTCACCATGCGCGTTTTTACTGGCCTCACGCTTCTGGACACCATCCAGGGCACGGTTGGCGCCGTTTCGCTGATCCCGGATGCGATCACCCCGCACGAAGAAGCCGTGTACACCAACATCGCCTTCATGGAGTCGGTGCACGCAAAGTCCTACTCGTCCATCTTCTCCACCCTGTGCTCCACCAAGGAGATTGACGACGCTTTCCGCTGGTCACTCGAAAACGAGAACCTGCAGAAGAAGGCGCAGATCGTCATGGATTACTACCAGGGCGACGATCCCCTGAAGCGCAAGGTTGCCTCCACGCTGCTGGAGAGCTTCCTGTTCTACTCGGGCTTCTACCTGCCCATGTACTGGTCCTCGCGCGCCAAGCTCACGAACACGGCCGACCTCATCCGCCTCATCATCCGTGACGAGGCCGTGCACGGTTACTACATCGGCTACAAGTTCCAGAAGGGCTTGGAGAAGGTTTCCGAGGCACGCAAGCAGGAAATCAAGGACTACACGTTCGAGCTGCTCTTTGAGCTGTACGAAAACGAAGTCCAGTACACCCACGACCTCTATGACGGAGTCGGCCTGGCCGAAGACGTCAAGAAGTTCCTGCATTACAACGCCAACAAGGCCCTCATGAACCTCGGCTACGAGGCGATGTTCCCGGCGTCCGTCACCGACGTGAACCCGGCCATCCTGTCGGCCCTGTCCCCGAACGCCGACGAGAACCACGACTTCTTCTCCGGCTCGGGCTCCTCCTACGTGATTGGCAAGGCTGTCAACACGGAGGATGAGGACTGGGAGTTCTAGGCACTTGTGTAGATTGACAGCCCAAATGGTCCTTGTGCCATCCAAGTTGGTCCCAGCTTCGAGGCCGGCCTGTGTGCAGGGATCTGCGTGACGTTGTTGAAAGGTTTTTGGGCCCGGACTAGTTGGGCGGCCACACGCTTATCCGTTCTGCAGCGTCAGACAATCGCTACTGGATTTTAGGGTCGCGGCACCGGGGAGTAGTGGATCCCTCACCCCAGTTCGGCTGTGGGCAATGCGGACTCATTCATCGTGCTTTGAAGCCCCGGTTCTCTGCAGCTTTACGCTGAGGGACCGGGGTTTCTTCTTGTAGCTCATTTCGAATGAAAATCACGGCGAGGCTGAAGCATCTGGGTGCCATCGTTCACTCCGGAGCGATTCGCGTCATTTACAGAGATGGGTCCTTCTGGGGTGTCCGAGTGCGGGATCAGCAGCCTGAATGTCTCCAAGAGGAATTTGAGCCTTCAAAGAACAGATTGCTGCGCCCTCGCTGGGAGGCGGAGCTTTGTAGGCCCATCCAAGACGTCATGCAAGGCAATTCATCTGGTTGGACGGCCGTGCCGTCTACAACCGTGAGCAGTGGCGGATCCAGGGAGCTGATCGATTCCGAATGGGTCGTCGCAACCAATTCCACCCTTGACCTGCCGCAGCACCTGCTTGCTGGCGAAGATCATTCCCCATGCGACGTGCACGACAAGGCCGCAAAAGGTCGTCAGCTGGCTCGTAGCGCTGGCTGAACTGTTAATCGATGGAGCAAAATGTTAATCTGGCTGTATGTGGGATCGGGATGTTCGTATGGCGTTACACGCCGCGTTGGAGCGCCAGCACAGCCATGAGCGCGCGGACACCCGGTTCGTCGATGAACTGAGCTTGGCCGGAGAAGTGCGTGTTGACGTCGCTGTCCTCAACGGCGCCTTTTCCGGCTATGAAATCAAGAGTGCCCAGGATACGTTGCGCCGCCTTCCGAAGCAGGTCGAGGTGTACTCAAAAATCCTCGACCACATGACGTTGGTGGTCGCGGACAAACACCTCGCTCATGCCCTGCCGTTGCTTCCGGAGTGGTGGGGTGTCATGACAGCCGCCATCTCCCCGGATGAGGGTCTGGTCCTTACACAGCTCCGGGAAGCGCAGCACAACCCGGGCATCGATTCTTCGTTTCTCGCCACGCTGCTGTGGCGGGAAGAACTTTTGGATGCTTTGGAACAGCGCGGCATCGACAGGGGAGTGCGATCCAAGCCGCGACATGTGCTCATGACACGGCTCGTGGAGCACCTTGACGTCGACCAAATGCGGGTTCTTGTCCGCGAGCAGTTGAAGGTCAGAGTGAATTGGCGTGAGAGTGCAGCGTGACCTCGATATGACGCTAGCTTGCCCTGCGCCGCCACGTTCTGGCGTTTCCTGAGGCCCACAGGCGTCGGCCCCTTCGATCCAGACTTCCGGTTTCGTACGGTGGCGGAAGCGGCGAATGGCCAACAGTTTAGGGTCGCTTAAAAAAATGCCACCAGATGGTCGAAGAAGACCGTTGGGGGCGCTCCCATAGGCCCTTACTTGTCATCGCACGGGTTAGAGGCTTCACCGCCCATTGATGCAGATCTCGCGGGGCTTGGGGAGTTCCAAGCTTATGCACGTTTTATAGATCTTTATGAAACTGCGATAATCCTGCGGCACCGAAGAGGGCGGCATTCTGCCTGACAGGATCGGCTCCGTCCGGAAGAGCATGCCGTGTGGGTGAGCGTTCGTGCACTGCCCGAGGACGCTGATGTTCAGTCTGCATTGGGCTGCAGAGTGCTTCTTGTTTGCCCGCCCTGCGAGGCGATGGCGCCGTGACCGAGCACGTGCGGTCACTGGCGTTTTCGCGTGGGTAGCTGCCAGAGGCCAGCGAGCTGGCGCAGCGAACATCACCTCTCTGGACCTGCTCGTCCTTGTGGCCTCGAGGTTCGGGTCTGGTAGCGGGGACACGCCGCTTGTGGTGGGCCCGCGGTTGGCTGTGCGCTACCAGCCGCGCCATGAACACATGGCGCGGCTGGTGGATGCACGTCGGTGTCCGCGACCGGTTGGAGTCAGAGTGAATTGGCGAGAGAGTGCAGCGTAACCTCGATGTGCCGGTATGTCGCCCATCGCCGCCAGGTCATGGGGTTGCCTGACGGGCCTCCTGCCGCGGCGGCTTCGATCCAGGTTTCCGCTTTCGTGCGGACCGGGGTCCCGTACAGGGTGTGCCCAATGAGGGCCTGCAATGCCGGCGCTACCGATGCGCCACCTTTGCCTTTGCCGCCGGAGGCCTTATAGAGACCGCCGCGGACAAAGACCCACTGGGATTCTGCCGCATACCGGAGGGTGGCGCTGATGGTCAGCAGCTTGGGGTCAATATCCAGAGTGACCTCAGGGTTTGCCACCAGATGGTCGAAAAAGTCGGGAAGGAGTGTGCTGGTTCCTTTCAGGCCCACGTAGCTGGCGGTGTACTGGTCCAGTTCTGCCCGAGGGAGGATGAACGTGCCTTGGCCGGTCGGCGGATCCTTGGGCCAGCTGTGGCCTCCTGTGGTGATGTGGCGCCATCCTGTGCTCGAGGCCGCATGCATTTCGTTCTGAACGGCCGCGACGACCAGAGCATCGACTTTGGCCTCAAAATCCAGAAAAAGGTCGACGTCTGAGTGTCCGACACCGACAGCGGACATCAGAATGGTGGCGGCCCCGGCGTTGATGCCGGGCCAGTCGTTTGTTGTCAGGCGAATGCCGATTCCGCGGCCGTTGGCTGCGTGGAGTGATTTGGCGGCGGAAAGGAACGCGGCAGAACTTTGTGGGGTGGCCAGTGGCATCAGGAGGAGCCCCAGTTTCTGGGCTTCGGTGACAAGCCAGTGCAGAGGGTGCTGGCCGTGGACCAATCCTTCGTCGTCCAGCAACGACAAGTCGAGATAGGCCAGGCGGTCGCCCCGGGCGGCGTGGAGCTTCTTGGGCAGATCGGCCAGATGGGCTGTTGGGGTCTTTGCGAAGACTTCGTTGTCGTAGTCCCAGTCACGGGCCGCGACGATGAAGACCGGAGTGATCCGTGCCTGGGAGGCCGCCGGCAGATCTTTGTAAGCTGCCAGTTCCCCGGCCCTGGCAATCGTAAACGGCCGATAGGTAGGTGGGGTCGCCCGAATGGGCATAGGGGCCGCTGCTGACGGTTCGGTCATGAAGGTCCTTCGGGTCTGGTTGGTGTTAGGGTCACGCGATGTCGTGAGCTGGCGGCGGGCTTTCCGGGACCCTCTGCGCCGTCGGAGCTGAGGCCCGGACACAATATGGCTACGACTGAGCAACGCGGTGACGATGTGTCGTACGCGGTGCCCATGAAACGAAAATCGAGGATAAAGTCCCTCATCTCTGCATCCGTGCTACCGGCTGGTTTGCGGCGGGACGAGTTCCCGCGGGTCGCGCATGTGCAAAGGTGAACACACATCACAATAACAAACCATGCGTCCGGTTTGTGATCTGTTACGCTTGGTGCGTCTAAGGGGCGTCGTCCGGGTGAAGACCTGGGTGGCTTTGCCGGGTTGGGTATCGGAGGCGGCGACCTTCTTTGAGTGTTTGGGGTAGCAGGCCGGCCGGGAATGGGTTTTTCACGGCCACACGCCACCAGTCGCGACCAGGGTCCCCGTCTGATGGGGGCACATTGGTGGTCGTCTTTGAAGTGTCATGGACAGAGGGCTCCCTATCGCGAAGATAGTAACTGGGCACAGCCCTGAACTGATGAACGAGTATGATCTGGGGAATTCTTCTTGACGAATAAATTGAACAGCTATGACGGTTGGAGCCCACTTCGCGAAGTGGTTTTAGGTACGGCACGGAACTTCTATTCACATTCGCGGGACATTAGCTTTGATGTGTTCTTTCAAGATAATGTTTCGCCCGTTCATTCGTATTATCCAAGGGTCACACCAAAGAGTGCAGCCAAACCAGCGACGCATTCAATCAAAGAACAATATGTGGATGAGCTCGTCGAAGACCTGGAAGAGATTTCAGGCACTCTTCAGCGTCTGGGAATCACCGTGCATCGGCCTCTGGACATAGATCCGACCCTGAGCTCGGTTCAGACACCCTTTTGGGAGGATACAGTCCTTCCTGCCCTGAACCTTAGGGACAACACGCTCATCATTGGTGATGAGATAATTGAAACATCACCTATGCTCCGGTCAAGATATTTTGAAACACAGTTTTTGAAGAACACTTTTAGTGAGTACTTCAAGAGGGGCTGCCGGTGGACCCCGATGCCTCGGCCCCTAATGACTGACGCATCCTTTGACACGACTTACACCGATCGTTCCGTGGGCAATACACAGCACATCGAAGTGTCGTCGGAGAGTCCGTTTGACGTGGGTCACGAAATGATGATTGATGGTGCTCAATGCCTTCGTGCGGGAAACGATATTTTCGTCAACGTCGCAAACGCGAACCATCTCCTCGGATTCGAATGGCTAAAAAGACACCTTAAGGGTCGGTTCGCTGTACATCGGATAGATGCCTTGACTGCCAACCACATCGACTCGATGGTCTTGGCGCTGCGTCCAGGTCTGTTGCTGGTTCGGCACGCCGGCGTCCGGGACCTGCTTCCGGAGAAGCTCCAGAGGTGGGACATGGTGATCGCTCCAGAACCTGATCCGATGGATTTTCCTGCCTACGATGACGACGATCTGGTTTTGACCAGCCCTTTCATCGACCTCAATATCTTGTCGCTGGACGAAGAAACCGTCCTGGTAAATGAATCCGCCACCAAGCTGATCGGCACGCTTGAAGGAGCTGGCTTTACCTGCGTGCCGGTCCGGCATCGTCACAGAAGAATCTTCGGTGGCGGTTTGCATTGCTTCACCCTGGACGCAGTCCGTGAGGGTGGACCGGCTGACTATTTCGCCTGACTAACAGAAACGGAAAAACAAATGATTGAAACGGCGCAATCCGTTCGGAGCGCGAACCACGCAAACCTACTACATCTGCACTCCGTGGTGTATCCCATAGATTTCTGCACTTCAAGCTGCACCTACTGCGGGCTCAGTCAACTGTTGGCGAAGGAAGGAGCCCACGGTGTGCGGGGCGGCATGCCTCCGGAGACTTTCAATTCTCTCATCGGTGACTTGCGGAATCAGGGCTATCGAACCCACGAACTTGTATTTGGAACCGTGGCTGAAGATCAGCGGAAGCTCGCTGACCGGATCGCCCGATGGGTTGAAAGGACGCGGCTTGTCGATGAAGACTGCTACATCATCGTCAATTGCGACACTTTGCAACCAGGTGGCTATGAGGTTCTCCGTTCTGCAGGAGCCAACGCGATCTGGACCTTCATGGAGGCCATGGACCCCGTCTTGTATGCCTCAAAACACAAAGGCGGAATAAAAGCTGATCAACGTCAGCGCTTCGAAGCGCCTGAACGGATAAGGGCAGCTGGCCTGGATGTTGGGAATGCCTTGCTGTGGGGGCTGACGCCGGAGTGGGAGAGAGAGCTCGAACTCTTTGTGGAGTGGTCCCGGACCGTGGGTGGATTCGATTTCGTAGCGACACCTGTATTGCAAGACGTCACTCTTTCGGAGTCCGCCAGAGTCCCGGAGAATTTTGATGTGACTCCGCCGTTCCGTGTTGGACCTGAGTTGTATCTCGAGATCATTAGCCGCTTGCGGCTGGCCTTTCCGGAATCTCACCTCGTTGGAAATACAAGGCTTCATCCCGAGTTCATCTACGGACAAGCCGCCAAGATCGTGAACATGTGCAACGGATACGTTTGGACGGGTTCGCGATCGCACACCAAGACGGGGCTCATGCCCAAGGGGCACTTCGCCACCGACTCCATTCAAATGGACTTCTACAACCCCGGCACGTCCCTCACTGAAATCCAGGAACTTTGCGCTCCCGGCATTGTGGCGGAACTCGATACTCCGTCCATACTGACTCGGTCGCGATAAGACCGGCCGAGCCGCGACCTCCCGGAGAGCCCATCTCCGGGTTAGAAACGCATGTGGAAGGAGGAAACGTGGAAACAGTTACCGATGTTGTAGTTGATGACCTTGATTGGAACTTGCCCGACCCGCCGGCCTGCGCCTTCTAGTGTCGGCAGACTGCGTGGGCCGGTGGTTTTGCCATCTGCCCACGCAGTGTTTACGGCACCAACTGATCTAGGAGTTTCTATGAAATTGACTGCGGGCCAGGTTCTGGGAAACCAATATTCTGCTGCATGGACCAAAGCCTTAAGGAGCGTCGTTGACATCAACGACTTATCTTCCGTAGACGCCGGGACTCTCCAGTGCCTCAGGGAGATGGCCTCCGTCCAGTCGGCCTACGCGAAGATGGACTCGCCGGTGATTTTCAACAGCGGCATCGCGGAAGCAGATCTTCGCCTTCTTAGCGACATTTGTGCCGAGGGAATGTCCATTGAGACGCGACAGAACGCGTCAGGAAAAAAGAACGCTCGAATCGCTCCGCAGTATGCGGAATTCGTCGGCCGACTCGGCCTTCAGCAACGAGCCGTTGAAGCTACCGGGCTGCCGTTGACTGCGACCGATGGTGCCGTGTTCATCATCTACGACGAGCCGCAGGCTGGCCTGGGGTTGCACTTGGACCTTACATCCTTTGGCGGATTAACAATGCTACTTTGCATCGAGCGGCGCGTTACTAGCGACTCGTCTTCGGCCACAGTGGCTGTGACCCCGGACGGAATTGATGAGTACCGCTACGGTGTCGGCGAGTGCCTGATATTCGACGGCACCCGCACTATTCACGGGCGAACCCCTGTGGGCGATGGGGAGAAGATCGTTCTGCTTTCTGTCGGATTTGAATACGCTTCCTCGGAAGAGGCTCAGTCGTGACCAAGGCCATCTTTGCAACGTTCAGGCTTGAGTCCTCCGTCGGCGACTATGCAAAACGAGGAGCAAGCTGGTGGGCGCAGCGGTCGATTTGGCTCGCTGCTGAAGGCGACACATTGATCTTGCCTGGCCCGCCGGACCAAGCGTGGTTGGACTACGCTACGGCGCTGATGGGATTTGAAAGCTCTACGCTTAACGTCCTCGTGGCGCCGCCTGCGAACGACGGTGAGACTGCACGGCTATCGCTGGAGCGCCTTAGGAACCCAAGGTTCCTTCGGAAGATGAAGCGTGAGCTGCCCTCCTCAACGTCGCGCGTTGTGAGTTGTGTCTCAGATCCCGGCATCGCAAGGCTGGTCTCGGAATTGGAGTTGGAGCACTGTCTGCCCGGTCATGAATACATCATGCAAGGAGGGGCATGGCTCGCCGAAAGCAAGACGACCTTTCGGGCTCTTGCAGCCGCCCAGGGAATCCCCATATCCGAAGGCACCGTCTCGCACAGCCCTGAAGACGCACTGGATGTAGTTCTGGAATTTCTTGCCCATGGCAAGTCCGTCATGCTGAAGCATCCTTACAAATCTTCCGGTGCTGGCAACTACATCCTGACATCTAACACTGAGCTGGATCCCGTCGGATCTAACCATGTCAGCGTCCTGGCCGGAGACCGAGGAGAAGCTCTGCGGGTGCTCCAGGACCTTTGGCCGGCCCTTTCACAGGACGGCCGATTCCTGGTTGTCGTAGAGGAGTATCACGAAAACGCCAAGGCTTTCTTCGCCGAGTTCTCGGTCACGGATCAGGAGATATTGCTTCAGACAACCGGAGAGTTATTTTCTCGGCCAGTTGGCGACGCTCAAGCCCTTCCCGCCACATCTCTGACTGCAGATCAAGCCAACGAACTTGTGGCGCATGGCAGGAAGCTTTGCGAGTCGTATCAGAAAATGGGTTACCGGGGTCCTGCTTCCGCGGACGCGATTCTGCTCGCGAATGGAACTCTTCTCTTCACAGAGTGCAACTGTTGCGTCACTGGGACCACCCCAACGTACGAGGGCGTGGGCTTTCGGGTAGTAGGGCGAGAGTATTTTCCCAAGGACCGAGTCATCTATGAAAGGGTCGACTGGCGAGTGCCGGACCACCATGCAGCCTTGAATCATCTAGAGCAGCACGGTATCGCCTACAGTGCTGCAGAGAGGCAAGGAGTAATTCTGACTTCCCCTCCGGAGCCTCGACTGGGCAGCGTCATGTACTGCATCGTTGCCGCGACCCTCGATGAAGCCCGCGCAATGGACGCAACTGTCCGGAAAGGTTTCCAAGAAAAGCCGTGATCTCAGTGAAATCGTTCACAGTCATGTTGTCCAAAAGTGCCCCCCTTATGTTGGTCCTTGCCGCCGACGTCTTCGGCATAGCGGTTCTGACCGCGATTCTTGGCAACAGTAATCATGCCGCGCTGGCAGCATTTAACCTCATCGCCGTCTTCTTCATCACAGGGTCCGCAGCAATAGCTGGCGTTGTACGGGGTATCGCCCTGGAAGTCGCCCCCTTCAAAGAAGACCACGCTTCGGCCAGGTTGCTAATCAGCGACGGACGCTGGCTGTCTTTGGTAGTCGGCGCGACTGCTTCCTGTTGTATGCTCGCTCTTCCCGCCCTTTCCACCGGTATCAACGTTGATCAAGCCGTCATCAATGAACTTGGATTCATGCCGGTAGTTTCGGCCGCCGGTCTGTTATTGCAAGGACTGGCCGGAGGCGGTCAAGCTTCGCTTCTGGCGCTCGACCGTTCCCAGGACGTGGCGTGGTCGGGTATCGCCGACACACTAATCGTACTGTCCCTTGGTCCGCTCCTGATTCTTGGTCTGGGACCAGTCCCGGCCATGGGACCCACAGGAGCCGTGGCAGCTTTGGTTGGGGCATCCTTGGCGTCAATGATCGTGGCTAACTGGCGGCTCGTTAAGGTGGTCGGGAAGACAGGTATGCGGAAGCCCCGCTGGGGATACGTTGTGGAGATGGCCAAACTGGGGCTACCTATCTCGGCCAACGCACTCATGAAACTTGGGGCATTCGCGGTCGTCGCAGCAACAGTCAGCACCATCGGAGTCGTACCCGCTGCCGCATACGCCATTGTCCTATCCTTAAGCTCGTTCATCACCCTGCCGGCCACCGCAGTCGGACAATTCGCTGGCCCTGACCTGGCCCGACAAGCCAAGTCCGAGAACTATCGGACCTTTCGGACGAACTCAAGGCAAGCCCAAATTCTGATGGTGGTTCTCACCGTACTGGCCAGCCTGCTGATGATCGCAACTCCCATTTCGGGGGTCTACACTTCCGACACCTCGGTTCAGGACACGTTGCGAGGGTCGCTTGTTGTATTTGCTGTTGCTGCCCTGTTCGAGGGTCTCCGGGTCATGCCGAATTATGAATTGACGTTGATGAAAAGAAAGGCGCTAACGACCCTGATATTCGGTATCGGGTACGGACTCCTGACCGCCTACATGGTGAGCCCGATGCCCAAATCTTTGATGTCTGTCGGTGTCGCGGTACTCGTCGTGAACCTCGGTGTGTATGTTGCGCAGTTCTACGCGGCAGCTCACGCCGTCAAGCAACTAACCAAGGTCAGCGCTCCCTTGCGGTGAACGAATAGGCGGTCTGTCCTGGCTCGCCGCTATTCTTTTTCAAGGACGGGGTTCTGTAGGAGCTCCAAATTGCCACGTTGGATATTTTGGGGAAGGACTCAATGGCAGGGCTGTCGTTGAGTAACATGTCAGTCTTGATCCAGATTCGGCAAATGCTCCGGAGATCACAGCCTTGCTGCAGGTGCGATGCGAATCTCCGGGTTTTCATGGCCCGCCAATCTCCAGAGATCTGAGGAATCGTAGTAGTGGTCGGCATCCGACATGCGCACGTGGTGGGAGCTGAAGGCTGCTCGTTCGAGGATGGCGACTGCGTCATGAGCATGGAAGAAATTCGGAGTCAAATTGGTGCAAATATCATGCATGTCGTGTTTGCGGGCTGCTAGGAGCCGCTCAGTGTCCCGCGAGAAGTCGCCGGTACCAGAGCGAGGCGTCCGGTGAGATACGAAATGCGGGTGCCGCCAGCCCGGCGATTTCCCAGAGCTCGGAGGAATCGTAGTAATGATCGGCGCCGAGCATGCTGACTTGATGGGGGCGAAATCCCGCTGGTTCCAGTAGTCGAATAGCCTCAGGGAGTGAGCAGTCCCGCTTGATGTCCAACTTCTGGATCTGCTCAGAAATGTGCCTCAGCAAGTTTCTGACGCTCACCGGTTCTGTGCCGGCGGCATGCAGCGCCCCCGATATGGGCCGTGACGTCTTGGCCAGGCTTGCGGCTAATCTGCCCAGGGCTTCGACGTCGATTAGTGACACCAGCGCATCACCGTGGTCTATCGTTGCCTCTAAGGTGCTGAACATCCGCACAATTCCAGGTATGACCCAGCGGTCACCACTGCCGTAGACCAGGTTGGGGCGGACAACGATCCCGCCGGCGGCCAGCACGTCCTGATCCGCAGTTGCCCGGGTCTGACTGACGGCGGACTCCGGATGGTAGTCGGGTGCTGAGGGTTTCGGACCCCGGTGGGGTCCAGATCCGTAGACGGCGGTGGTGCTGAGCTGGATCACTCTGCTAACGGAGGACTGTTCGCAGGCGCGAAGGATGTTCCGTGTGCCCTCCAGATTCACACGCATGGCTGATTCTGCGTCGGGTCCCACATATGAGGCCGCGTTGATCACCACGTCGATACCTTCCATGGCCAAGGATAGGCCGAAAAAATCGGTGACATCGCCCGATATGACGGAGTTGTCATAGGATCCGACGCCGTTGTAATGCCCTCTTGATAGGATTGATACGGTGGTATCGCTTTGAGAGTCGAAAGCGCGCAAGATGCGGCTTCCGATGAATCCGGTTGCTCCCACCAGAAGCACACGCTTCGACCTGCCGTCTTGGTGGAGCTGTGGAAGCGATTCAAACGTTTTTCGACTAGAGCTGAGGTTCATCGTTGGTCCTTCAAGATCGCGCAAAGGCTACGCGGGAGGCGGTCATCGCTGGAGCTGCTGTGGTCTTCGAAGAGCATGGCTTCGGGACTGCGAGCATTTCGCTTGTCGCTGAGGCGGCCAAGGTGACGAAGGGGGCCATGTACTTCCACTTCAAGTCCAAAGACGAACTTGCCCGGGCTGTGTTGGAAGAACAACACGCGATCACCATGGCGGCAGGAGAGCGCATACTCGCTGAGAAGTCGCCGGCGTTGGAGACCATGATCCGCCTTTGCGGCGCCTTTGCGGAGCTGTTGGCGGCCGATGGCATTGTGCGGGCTGGTATACGGCTGACGCTTGAAGCGTCGGCATTCGACCAAGACGTTCGTAGGCCCTACGAAGACTGGATGGCCACCATGGGCCACCTCGCTGAACAGGCCATCGAGGAGGGACATGTCCGTTCTTCTGTTGATCCGGCATTCCTGTCGCGGTACATCGTTGCCTCGTTCACCGGGGTCCAAATGGTCTCTAATGTTCTGACCGGTCGCGAAGACGTTATCGAGCGAATACGACAGATGTGGGAAATACTCCTTCCGGGAATCATCCATGAGGGTTCTGGCTTGGATCCGGAAGAACTTGCTGCCTTGGTGGCCGAGACGACGGTCGTATCGCGAAGGGTAGTGGGGTCCGGCGCCTGATCCGAGCGACGGTGCGCATCAGGGCGTCATCTCCCGCGTGAACGCCGGCCACCGCAAGAAGGGTGCCATGGTCGTCCACTAGGGATTCGAGGACCACCGCGTGCTCTACTGCCAATTCGGCCAACCCGTGAAATTGTGACTCGAAGGCAGCGAAATCCAAGTCCGGGTCCCGTAATTCCAGCCGCAGCGCCTGCCGCACGGCCTCAATGAGTAAAACGCCCGGAATGTGGTCGAGGGGATGGTCAAACAAAATTGGGTTGGTAGTGTCCACCCGCAGCGGCCACCGTTGCGGTCCCGTGGGGCGACCCACTACGACGTTCCAATCGGAGAGGTGTCCAACATCTGAGGCTGGTACCGGATGAATGAGCCCGGTCTTGGACGGCGGCACGCGCGCGTTATTCCTGAATCGGCTGTAAATAACCGGATCTACGATCCTGGCCGTTGCATCGCCTCTCGCGATTTCCTGACCGTCAACGAGAAATATGGCCGCCGTGCCAAAGGCCGCGAGGCCATGGTGACTCGCGCGCTGGTATGTCACGTGGACTTTCGCCGTTACTTCTACTGGGCGGGAGGTGTCTCGGCAACGGCTCGTATCCATGGCTACCCCAATGTGTGGCATCAGGAATGGACTTCCAAGCGGAACGCCGAGGTAGGTGTGCGCAATCAAGACGGTAAGTTGGCGCAACGTCTCCACAACCAGTGCTGAGTCGAAGCTACTGTTCGGTCCGCCGTAGAAAACATGCCATCGAGGCCACTGCGCACAGACAGTGAATTCTGTCTCGGATGCCCTCGTAATAGCAGTTGGAAAAACCTCCGAGACTGCGCGTCGATGAACGAATTCCCTGCTGACCGTTGACCGGAACTGCGGATCCTGCCACCGTTCCAGGCCCGAGATATTTTGCGTCATGTGATGCCCCCAATTTCGAATGCCCAAAGCATACCGGGCGTACCGTTTGATGGAGTGGCAGGCTAACGATGAACGCTCCGTGTCGTTCTTGGATCCGGATCTGAAGTCCGCGAGCCGGGCGGACTCTTTTGTTATGCCGAGCCCAATCCGTTTGCCGTGCGCCCTAGCGAACGCCATGGACGACCTCATTCAAACCACTTGAGCGTCCGAACCGTTGCGCTCATTTGGCGGCGGTTCTGAGGCCAACGCCCTCCGCCATGCAGTATCCGACATGACAGGTAGAACTGTAGGGGTGGCCGACCTCGAGAATACGCCGTCCAAGGGACCGCAAGACAGGCTGCATGGGCATTTACCGGCGAACTCGCCCATGTTCCCAGCTCAGCTACGGGTTCAGCTACCCGTTAG
Organism: Paenarthrobacter sp. OM7; assembly: GCF_029873575.1. NCBI lineage: Bacteria > Bacillati > Actinomycetota > Actinomycetes > Micrococcales > Micrococcaceae > Paenarthrobacter > Paenarthrobacter sp. OM7. The sequence goes on along the minus strand of NZ_CP123579.1, from coordinate 2,589,557 downwards.
CATCATGAGAGCTGGAAGTCAGGCCACATGCTCCACCACCTCGTAAACGATGTATGGGGCCGAACTGCATTGGGTGGACAAAATGGCGTTCAGAGCTGACTTCTGGGTGGACAAGCGCGGCCTCGGAAAACCAGCCAGACACCAACGACGGGCACGACCTGGACATGAAGCTGGATGACGAAATCCACCATTTCCGTCTTCACACGGAACGGCCTTGGGCGGGTTGTGTGGACTTTCATTGCCACTCAAGTCATTGCGTTTCCGGGACCTTTGATGGAGCTGCGGCCACTCCCTAACCTAACGGAATGACTCCAATCGAGATTGCGGTGATGTTGAGTGTCCTGGTTCTGATCGTTATTTATCCATCTGTGGGCAGAAGAAGCATTGCATGACATGCAGGTCGTGCGCTTTCTGTGTTGGAAAGAAGGGAGCGACTATATGGTCTCAAAGTGCTCAGCGGACGGCGTCTTGCTGGCGGGACACCTGTTCAATGGGGTTGCGTTCCTCGGACCCATCGTCCAGCAGCCACGGTGCACCTGTGTCCCGGGCCTCTGCGACATGGTGGGCCAAACCAGCGTGAAGCACTAGCTCAAGCTCAACCCCGGAGTAGACCATGCCTTCCACAACGACAACGGTGAGCGCTACGTGGAGGCCCAAGCTACAGCAGCATGGAACGACACCCTGGCGTGGTTCAAGGACAACGTCTAGGCCCCGGCACGCGGGAACCTACCCCTGCAACCGCGCAGCTTCACTCGCCAGCTCTGCCTCCAGAATTTCGATGCTCGGCAAGCTCGCCACCAACTCGTCGGGGAGTGAGTCCGCGAGGGATGTCTTCCACTCCGCAATGCCCACGGGAGCGTTGAACCCACGCAATGCGTACTCGGCCACCACGCTGTTTTTCTCCTTGCACAGCAGTAATCCGATAGTTGGCTTGTCGTCCGGGTGCGCCATGAGGTCGTCCACTGCTGCCATGTACATCCCCAGCTGCCCGAGGAACCCGGGTTCGAACTTCACGGCCTTGAGTTCGATCACCATGTAGCAGCGCAGCTTCAGGTGGTAGAAGAGGAGGTCCGCGAAGAACTCGTCGCCGGCGATCTCCAAGCGCACCTGCTCACCTACAAAAGCGAACCCTTGGCCCAGCTCCAACAGGAATTTCTCCACATGTTTCACCAACTGCAGCTCCAGGTCCCGTTCGGTGTGCCGATCACTCATGGACAGAAAGTCGAAGACGTAGGGATCCTTGGTCGCCTGCTGCGCCAGGTCCGAATCTGCGGGGACCATCGTGGAGGCAAAGTTGGTGATGGCCTGCCCCGAGCGCTCGTGCAAGCGGGTTGAAATCTGATGCGTCAACACGTTGCGGGACCAGCCGTGCTGGGCAGCTGCCGCTGCGTACCAGAGCCGCGTGGCGGCGTCGTCGAGTTTTTCCAGCAGTGCGATCTGGTGGTACCAGGGCAATGTTGCAAGCGGCTCTTGCAACATTGGGAAGTCGGGCCAAGCCTGGGCGAAGCTCTTCATGTACCGGAGGTTTCTGGGGGAGAAGCCTTTCGCTTCCGGGAAGCGGGTCCTGATGTCGGCAGACAAACGAGTGACCACTTTGGCGCCCCAGCCCTGCTCGGATTCACGTTCGGCGAGCTGCCGGCCGATGCTCCAGTAGGAATTCAACAACTCGCTGTTGGCCGCTGCCATGGCCCGGGTCCTGCCCACGCGGACTTCCTTCGCCACAGTGTTGAGCAAGGTGGGGTACCAGTCGGGCATGGACGAAGCGGCCGGGACACCCGGAAATGATGCTTCGGTGGCGAGCTCTTGGGACGGCATGGTGCTCCTGTCGGTTGCTGTTGTTGTCACGCTAGGGGGAGGCCCTGACAAAATAGGCAGGTGAGTGAAGCCGGTGAATTCGTGGACCACACCCTGCAGATGGAATCCACCTGGGAGAAAGCTGCTGAAGCCAGTGAACGTCTGGGCGGGGCCCTGAAGGTGTATGGCGCGTCCGTGGGTGCCGTGCGGGGAACGGTGAGGGATACGCTGAAGCGGTACAAGAATCTGGACCATGACGACGTCACCGCCTTGAGTTCGGAGCTCTACGCGGAGCCTGTCTTCGAACGGCGTCTCGCCGCAGTGGTTCTGCTGCAGACCAAAGCAGGCATCCTGGTCAACACTGACCTGACCCGTATTGAAGGTTTCATCAGGCAAGCCGGGACCCGGGAGTTGGTGGATCCCCTGGCCTCAGACGTTGTGAGGCCGTTGGTGGCGCGGCTGGAGGGACTCGCCAAGGAACGCGCCGAACGCGTCCTGGAGCGTTGGGCTGCAGATCCGGACCCCGAGCTTCGGCACGCTGCGGCATTGGCGGCAGGCACCGCCACCCCTTGATAAGCACCAGCGACCCGCCTAGCGTTTCCCTCACCACGTGCCATTGAGGTGAGAGGCAGGCTGATCGATGAAATCGCTCTGGTTGGACCGGGAGATGCGCTCCACCTCCGACCACATCCCTGAGGAAAAGCACTTCGACACCATAGTGGTAGGCGCCGGGCTCACTGGAATGGTGACGGCCTTGCTGTTGTCACGGTCAGGCCAGCGTGTGGTGGTTTTCGAGGCCAGAACGCTGGGTGCCGTGACCACCGGCAACACCACAGGGAAACTGAGCCTCTTGCAAGGCGGTGTACTGTCCGCTTTGCGTGGCCAGTACCCCCTGAAAGTGGTGCAGGCCTACGTGGAGGCCAACAAGTCCGGCCAAGCCTGGCTGACGCAGTACATGGAGCAGCAGGGCACTCCGTTCCAGCGCCGCACTGCGGTAACGTTCGCAACCACGGACGACGGCGGCCAGCGGCTTCGCAAAGAGGCGGCAGTTTCACGGGACGCAGGTTTGAACGTCCACTTCAGCCGTGATGCCGGCCTGCCGTTCCCCGTAGTGGAAGCGCTGGAACTCGAAAACCAAGTGCAGATCAACCCCATGGACGTGCTGGAAACCCTCGCGCGGGACCTCCGCGGGCATGGCGGAATGATCGTCGAGGATCTGCAGGTCCGGAACGTAAGTTCGGAGCAGCCCTTGGAAGTCTCCACGCAGAACGGCACCTTCACAGCGGACACCGTGGTGCTGGCTACAGGGACTCCGATCCTGGATCGTGGCCTGTACTTTGCCAAGCTTGAGCCCAACCGGTCCTATGCAGCGGCGCTGAAGGTACCGGGAGACATATCTCAGGGCATGTATCTGTCCATCGATTCACCCACCCGGTCCCAACGCACTCAACCCACTCCCGAGGGCGAATTGCTCCTGGTGGGCGGCTACGGGCATGCGGGTGGCCGGGCCGCGTCGCCGCAGTCGCACCTGGATGACCTGCTCGGATGGGCAACAAAGCATTACCCTGGCGCTGAAGTCACCCACACCTGGTCTGCCCAGGACTACCGGGCCACCAATCTCATGCCCTTCTTTGGCAAACTTCCCCGCGGACAGGGACGGATTTTCTTCGGCACGGGCTATAACAAATGGGGGATGAGCAACGGGGTGGCGGCAGCACTGTCCATCACCTCGGACATTCTGGGAGGCCAGTCCGATTGGGCCACCGTCATCCATCATCGTGTCACCTCGCCGAAAGGCGCGGTTGAGGGTGTCCGGCACAATGCGGACGTTGCCCGCCGGATGATCGAGGACAAAGCCAAGGTCAGGAAAAACCCCGAGATCACCGACGAGACCCGCCCACCGGAGGGGACAGGCGTCGTGGGGTTGTACAAGGGTGAGCCAGCGGCCGTGTCCACTGTGGAAGGGAAAGTCTGCAAGGTCTCCGCCACGTGCACGCACCTGGGCGGCCTCCTGAGCTGGAACGATGCCGAGAAGTCCTGGGATTGTCCGCTGCACGGCTCCCGCTTCACACCAGAGGGCCAGTACTTGGAGGGGCCCGCCACCCGTCCCCTGGAAAAGTCGGTCGGTAAGAAAGAGAGCTAGCCCAGCCGGTCCACGCGCCGCTGGGCTTGGTCAGCAGCGCGTCGTTTTTGGGTAGCCTCCCTGACGGAACGTTTCTTCAGGGATTCCGCAGCTTCAGCGTCCCTGGTCAGGCCAATAAGTTTTGCTTCGAGCGAGGACAGGCGTTTTTTGGCATCCTCAATCTCGGACTTAAGGCGTGTTCGACGGGCCGAGAGTTCGTTGACGACATCCCAGGCTGAGGATGCCGTTGCTTCGGCCTCCGCGGCTTCCTGGTCTGCGGCGTCGAACTCTTTTTGCGCGTCCTTCAACGCTGCCCGTTGCTTGGCTGCCCGGCGATCCGCCAGCGAGGTGGCTTCTTCCTGCGGCGGCTTTTTCCCGGCCGCCGCGGCTTGGGGAGGGGGTGTCTCTTTGGTACGGGACGCGGGTTCCTTCTTTGCTGCCGGTTTCGATGCGACCTCCTGTTCGGGGACAACAAGGTCCCCGGGTGCGGCCGCAGCCACCGCATCTGTGAGGTCCACTGCCTCAAAGCCGCTGCCGCTGAGTCCCCGCACCAGCCGGCCTGTGCCGACGGCGACGGCCGCGCCGGCGTCGGCCATGGCGGCCCGGAGCGTTTGTTCCACGTCGGCTGCTGCCGCGGCACTGAGGGGCGTCCCCAGCTCGGTGGCAAGTTCCTTTGCGGCATGCACGGCCGAGGTCAGCTGCCCCTGCCGCTGCTGTCCGAGCTCACGAAACGCTTCTGCGTCTCCGTCCTCCTGGGCGGTTCTGAGAGCAACGCCAAAACGCACGACGCCGTCAATTACCTCAGGCTTGTGAACGGACAGCATGTTGATGGCCCAGGCGCCGGCGGCGGGTTTGGGCAGGCCGGCGATCTCCTTGGCCAGGTCCTTTTCTCCGTCATCCTTGGCTTTGCGGGCCAAGGCGGTTCGCTCAGCGGTGAAGTCTTTGGGGGGCACGGCGTACAGCTCTTGGGCGGCATCGCGGAGATCCATGGACTCATCCTAGGGTTCACTGCGCCCGGTCGGTCGGACCGAATCCATAATGCGACGTTGCTTAGGGTAGCCTAAGTCGAGTGGATCAGATCATGAGTTTGCCCTTCGGCGTCGCCCTCGCGGCGCTCTTCGCTATTGTCATGATCCGCGTCAACGTCACGTACTGGATCGGACGCGGTGCCGTGGCCGGGTTCGCCCACACCCGTTTCGGTAGATCCCTGGAGCGTCCCAAAGCAGCCCGCGCGCAAGTCCTCATCCAGCGCTGGGGGCCGTACGCCGTCGTACTTTCCTTCCTGACCATTGGCCTGCAGACGGCCATCAACCTTGCAGCAGGTGCTGCCCGCATGCCGCTTCGCAGATACCTGCCCGCAGCAATTGCCGGTTCGCTCATGTGGGCGTTGCTGTATGCCACCATCGGGCTGGCAGCCTTGGAAACCTGGCTTGCGGTTGCGGCGGCATCGCCTGTGGGAGCCGGGCTGGGGGTTGCGGCATTGGCCGCCGTCATCGTCTGGGTAGTGGTGGCCCGCAAGCGTCGTTCTGCGGCCAAATCAGCGGATACAGTGGTCTGAGTTCTACTGCTGGATCGGCGAAAGGCTTGGGTTGACTACTGCATTACCGGAACTGGCGGATGGCGATTTCTACTACGAATCGTTGGGTCAGGGCCGTTACAGGTCCACCATCCATGCCCAAGGTGCGTGGAATCCGCATGAGCAACATATGGCCCCGGCGTCGGGTATCTTGGCCGACGCCCTTGCAAGGCATGAGCCCCGGGACGATGTCCGTATGGCGCGGATCAGTTATGAAATCCTGGGGCTGATTCCCGGCGGCGAGTTCCAGGTCACTACCTCAACGCTGCGGCCGGGCCGGACCATCGAGCTCATCCAAGCCGAGCTCTCCGCTGGAGGCCGTGTAGCCATCCGTGCCGCTGCATGGCGCATGGTGACCAGCGACACCAGCGCGGTAGCCGCAGTTGAGGACGAGCCCATGCCGGCCCCCGACGAATGCAAGCCGTGGGAGGGTGCAAGTGTGTGGCCTGGCGGCTATATCCGTTCCTTGGAAATGCGCTTGGCGGAGGGCCACCGGCCTGGATCAGGCAAGGTGTGGATCCGCACCCCGCTTCCTCTGACCGACCATGACGACAGCTCGGATCTTGCACGGCTGATGGGTCTGGTGGATACCGCCAACGGCATCGCAGCCAGGGTCCCTCCCGGCGAAAACAGCTACATTTTTCCCAATGTTGACCTCCAGGTACACATGTACCGGGCGCCGTCCGGTGAATGGCTGGGTCTGGACAACAAAGTCTCGTTCGGAGCGGACGGCATCGGCCTGACGTCCACGGTGCTGCACGACATCAATGGGCCGTTCGGCAGGGCCGAACAGATCCTGACGTTGAGGAAGAGCTGATGCGGGCCGAAGCACCCGCGGCGCAGCTCACCGCTTACCGCCAGCTGGAATCCATGGGTGCGGCACAGGACCTGGATTTTGCTTTGGAGCTGTTGCAGCGCGCCCGCAGCGGGCAGTTGGGCCCTTCGCTTCGCCTGTACCGTCCGCAGCCAACTGTGGCGTTCGGACAAAGGGACGCGAACCTCCCTGGCTTTCCCGCGGCGGAGGAAGCCTGCAGGGAGCTGGGGTTCGAACCCCTGATCCGGAAAGCCGGCGGACGCGCGGCTGCCTATCATCAGGGGACGTTGGTCATTGACCACATTGAGCCGCATCCGGACGCGATCGTGCGCGCGAAGGCAAGGTTTTCGGAGTTTGGGGAGTTGTTGGCAGGCGCGCTTCGCAGCGTTGGTGTCCACGCCGCGGTCGGCGAGATCCCCGGGGAGTACTGCCCTGGTGAATTCAGCGTCCACGGCGAGGACCCTGATTTTCCCGCTCACAGCATCAAACTGATCGGCACTGCACAGCGGGTGGTCTCCGGTGGGTGGCTCTTCAGCTCCGTGATTGTGGTGGAAAACTCCAAGCCGATCCGTGACGTTTTGACGGCCAGCTACGCCGCGTTGGGCCTTGACTGGGATCCTGCTACCGCGGGCGCCGCCAATGACCTTCTGCCCCACCTGGATGTCCAGACTGTGGAGGATGCCGTCATCGAGGCCTACCGCGGGTACGCGGACGTCGTCGACGGCGACTTCCGGAGCCTGGTGGGCTAGGGACGCGAGCCCCTGCTTTCCAGGCCCCGGAGTCTGACTCGCCTTAGGTCAGTGGCCCCGGGCGATCCACTCGTCCAGATGCGGCTTTTCCGCTCCGATGGTGGTGGAGTCCCCGTGCCCGGTGCGAACCACCGTCTCTTCCGGCAAGCTGAGCAGTTTGGTCCGGATGGAGTCGATGATGGTGGGGAAGTCGCTGTAGGAGCGTCCCGTTGCACCGGGGCCGCCCTGGAAGAGCGTGTCTCCGCTGAAGAGTGTCCCTTCGCCGGGCAAGTGGAAGGAAACGGATCCCGGCGAGTGTCCGGGCGTGTGGATGGCCTTCAAGTTGGCTCCGGCAACGGTGAACTGGTCGCCGTCCGCAATTGCGGCATCGGGGTCGACGTCCGGGAACACTGCCCGCCACAGCATCCAGTCGTCCTGGTGCAAATGGATGGGTGCTTTGGTGAGATCCGCGAATTCACCGGCTGAGCGGATGTGGTCGTCGTGGCCGTGGGTCAGCAGGATGGCTTTGACGGTGCGGCCGTTGACTGCCTGCAGGATGGCGTCAGGGTTGTGGGCGGGGTCGATGACGAGGCATTCGGAGTCGTCCCCGACAATCCAAACGTTGTTGTCGACGTCCCAGGTGCCGCCGTCAAGCGAGAACGTGCCTGACGTGACCACGTGGTCAATGGTGAGGGTGCTCATAGTTCAACCACCGAGCGGAGGACGGCGCCGTGGTGTATTTTGTCGAATGCTTCTTCCACTTGGTCGATGGTGATGCGTTCGGTGACGAAGGCATCGAGGTCCAGCTTGCCCTGCTTGTAGAGGTCCACCAGCATGGGGAAGTCCCGGGAGGGAAGGCAGTCACCGTACCACGATGATTTGAGTGAACCGCCGCGGCCGAAGACGTCCAGCAAGGGCAGTTCCAGAGTCATCTCCGGCGTGGGGACGCCTACCAGGACGACGGTTCCTGCGAGGTCGCGGGCGTAGAAGGCCTGCTTGTAGGTCTCGGGACGTCCGACGGCGTCAATCACCACGTCTGCGCCGAAACCACCCGTCAGGGCGCGGATTTCCTCGACGGGGTCGCTGTTGGAGGAATCCACTGTGTGGGTTGCGCCGAGGTCCTTTGCCCGCTCGAGCTTCTTTGCGTCGATGTCGACGGCGATGATGGTGGTGGCGCCTGCGAGCGCGGCACCTGCGATGGCAGCTACGCCCACTCCGCCGCAGCCAATGACGGCAACCGAGTCGCCGCGCTTGACGCCGCCGGTGTTGAGTGCCGCGCCCAAACCTGCCATGACGCCGCAGCCGAGCAGCCCAACGGCGGCGGCATCGGCGTCGGGGTCTACCTTGGTGCATTGACCGGCAGCGACCAGGGTTTTTTCAATGAATGCACCGATGCCCAAGGCGGGTGAGAGTTCCGTGCCGTCTTCGAGGGTCATTTTCTGGGTGGCGTTGTGGGTGTTGAAGCAGTACTGGGCCTGCCCGCGGTTGCAGGCCCGGCAGTTGCCGCAGACTGCACGCCAGTTGAGGACCACGCGGTCGCCGGGGGCTACGTCGGTGACGTCGGGGCCCACTGCGCTGACCACGCCGGTGGCTTCGTGGCCCAGGAGGAACGGGAAGTCGTCGCTGATGCCACCGAGTTTGTAGTGGAGGTCGGTGTGGCAGACGCCGCTGGTGAGGATGTCCACCAGTGCTTCGCCGGGACCGGGCTCGGGAACCAGGATGGTTTCCAGGGTTGCGGGTGCGCCTTTGGAGCGGACGACGACACCTTTGACTGCGTGGACCATGGAGATGTTCCTTTCGGGCTCGCGGAGAGCGGGCCCTTAAATGCAGCAGGGCCCGCAACGGATTCCCAATCTGTCTATCACAGGTGGCAGACAGCGTGTGGATTGTTCCGTGCGGGCCCTGGAGCGCTTAGGCGTGGAGCCGGCGGTTATGCGGCGACCAGGCGCTTCTCAACCTCCGAAGCGGAGGGGTTGGTAGCCGCGGTGCCGTCGGGGAAGAGGACGGTGGGGACGGTGCGGTTTCCTCCATTGAGCTGCTCGACGAGTTCGGCAGTGCCATCCACTTCTTCGATGTTGATCTCGGTGTAGCCGATGCCCTTGGCGTCCAGCTGCTTCTTCAGGCGGTTGCAGTAACCGCACCAAGTGGTCGAGAACATGGTGATGGTGCCGGAGTCGGGAGTGAAGTCCACAGAGCTCTCCTCAGTAGTGGTGGTTTGCACGGGTAATTCGTTGTTATCAACGGTAACCTGCCCCCTGATAATTCCCGTACGGCCGGGAAGCCGGGTTACGTCACGCGCATGCGCTGGTGCGATGTGGGAGGAGAGGGCAGACTGTTGGCATGTGTGGACGTTATGTAATGGCCCGTGCGGTGGGGGATCTGCTTGCCGATTTCGACGCCGAGCTGGAGAACGAGATCGCCCTGGAAAAGTCGTGGAATGTGGCACCCACCGACGCTGTTCCGATCGTGTTGGAGCGGCTTGTCGATGACAACCTGAAGCGGCAGCTCCACGTTGCCAAGTGGGGCCTGGTGCCATCGTGGGCCAAGGATCCCAAGGGTGGCGCCCGGTTGATCAATGCCCGCAGCGAGACCCTTTTGGAAAAGCCTTCCTTCAAGAAGGCTGCTGTTGCCCGGCGGTGCGCAGTTCCGGCCGATGGCTACTACGAGTGGAAAAAGGGTGAGGGGAAGAACAAGCAGCCCTATTACGTACACCCGGGGGATGGCCAGGGCCTGGTCTTTGCCGGGTTGTATGAATGGTGGCGGGACCAGTCGGCAGCTGATGATGATCCCGGTCGCTGGCTGCTGTCCATGTCCATCCTGACGGCGGACACCCCAACCGCCGAATCTGCCCGGACGCGTCGCAGTGCTTCGGTGTTTGACGAGCTCACTGCCCTCCACGACCGGGTTCCGCTGCCCATGGACACGGAGACCATGGAAGCCTGGCTGGATCCGCGGGAGAAGGATGCTGCGGGGCTGGTGGAGATGGTCCGTTCCAAGGCGCACGACGCCGCCTCCGGGTGGACGTTGGATCCTGTGGGCAGAGCCGTGGGAAACGTCCGCAATAATTCACCGGAGCTCATTGAGCCGGTGGAAGGCCTCTTCTGACGTCAGAGTGCTTCTGTTACCGGGACCCCGGATTGGAAGTCCCGGCCGTCCGCTTCGCTGAAGCCCGTCATCACATGGCCTTTGCTGAGCCCGTGGATGGCCGACATCGGGAAGTTTCCGGTGATGACGTTGCCGGAGTGCTCTACGCCCTTGATGTCGTAGTTTTCCTCGGCGCTCAGGGAGTGGTTGAAGGAGTAGAAGGAGATAGCCTCTCCATTCATGAATTCGATGCCGAGCCTACGCTGTGAGGAGTAATCCTCACTGGCAGCAACAAGGCCCACGACGTAAGCGCCGGAGCCTGGTATGTTCCCATCGATTTCAAACCTTGCCACCAGGTTGTCGTCCGATGCCGTGATGTTGACCTGCTTCAGGAGTGCGTCATTGGTACTCATGCCACAATCCTGCTCTGTGGACCCGCTGCCGTCCACCCCTTGACTTTCATCCTTCCAGCAGGCGCTGGATGTTCCGTGCCACAGATGCCCTGTCAATATCCTGGCCTTTGCGGGCAGTCAGAAGGTGCATGGCAAGGCCATCTCCGTAGTCGGCCACCGACTCGGCCCGTGCCCTGGCGTCGGGCACCTTCAGAAAGCCCAGGATGTGGGTCAGCCCGGCGAGCATCCGCTCGTGGCCGGCCGCTACGACCTCGGGCTGGTCCAGGGCAAACGCGAACCTCGCACGGGTGAGGTCTGCATTTTCCAGCGCCAGTCCCATGAGGGCGCCCGTGAGTTGGTCCGCCAAGGCCGCCACCGACGTCGGCGTCTCCCATCCGTCCTGCTGGAGCAGGAGGGTGTCCCGCTCTTCGACGCGGTCGACGGCGGCACTGACCAGTGCGGCGCGGTTGCGGAAATAGTTCGAGGTGGTTCCGACGGCCACGCCGGCTTGGGCGTCGACAGCCCGGTGGGTAAGTCCTTTGAGGCCTTTCGCCGCCACGACGGCGAGGGCGGCGTCGGCAAGTTCTGTTCGGCGGTCCGGCATGGCGAAAGTCTAGCCTCAAACCCTATCGCCACTACAAATGTAGTAGTACAGTGTGGCCATGGAAAAAGTGGACATCATCGGCAGCGGAATTGCCGGCCTGGCGCTCGCAGGCCGGCTGGACACCGGCCGGTTCGATGTCACGGTGTACGAGCAACGGCCGGAACTGCCCACAGTAGGAACGACCCTGGCCATGTGGAGGGAAGCCCAGGGGGCCTTGTCCGAGCTGGGAATTTTGGGAGCCGCCCGGAGCAGGGGAGCCATCATCAAAGCCGGAGCGCTCCGCAGCCCCTCAGGTGAGCCCATGCTGTCCATGGAAGGGGAGGGGCTCCTTGGGGTGTCACGGCCGGAATTGTTGAGGCTGCTGGACTCTGCCGTCCCGGAAGCCGTCCGCCGGGTAACTGGGCGCGTGGACCGACTCCCGGGTGACGCATGGCTGACTGTGGGGGCGGATGGGGTCAACAGTGTGGTCCGGCAGGCTTCCTGGGGATCGCGCAGCGCCGCCAGGCCCACGCCGTTCCTCGCTGTCCGTGGAGTCATTCCAGCAACTCCGTCCACCGAAGACATTGGCGAGTACTGGGGACACGGAGAGATTTTTGGATTGGCACCCACCGGGAGCGGAACCAACTGGTACGCCTCCTTCCGTTCGGACCTCGGCCCGGAGAAAGTGGACGTTGCCCAGGCTCTTGAACTGACACGGAACCGGTATGGCCACTACTCGCCTGCGGTAAGGAAGGTTCTTTCCTTGGCGTCGCCGGACAACTCCCTGGCCCAGCGGATTTGGACCACGCCAGCCCTGGGGCGTTATGCGCGGGGCAACGTGGTGTTGCTTGGGGATGCCGCCCACGCCATGACACCCAACCTGGGCCGGGGCGCCTGCGAAGCGTTGATCGATGCCGTGACCCTGGGCAAGCTCCTCAATGAAATGCCCAGGGATGCAGCACTCGCCACCTATGGCAGAAAGCGGATACTGCGGACCCAGCAACTTCGCCTGGCATCGTCAATGATGGGCAGCATAGCCCTCGCCCAGGGAATGCAGCCCTGGCGTGATGCCCTGCTGAAGCAGGCAGGCAAGCGGGTACCCCGGTCCAAGGGGAAGGCAGGAACTTCGAAGTAGGTTTTGTCCCGACCCCGGCGTAAACTGGATTTATTCGAACATACATTCGAATGCAAAATCCGGCGCAAACGAGGTGAGGATATGGGGCTGTTCAGCGAGTCCGTGGAGGTCGGCTGCACGGAAACAGGCCAGCCACGCACCGTCCACTGGAAAGGGACGCACTACACAGTCTCCAACGACCCCGTCCGGTGGTACGAGCGACGCCAATGGTGGCTGGAAGAAAGCCGCGCCCCCCTGGGTACCGGAGCAGGACTGGTGGACCACGAAATATGGCGCGTCCAACTCCACCCCCTGGATGCAGTTGCCCCAACTGCAGACCCCATCACCCTTGACCTTGTCCGCCATGTCAGCAGCGGACGATGGCGGCTCCTTCGCATCCACGACGCTGCGCCGGCACAGGCCGTAGAGCCTGACGAAGCAGCGTGAACCCTTGAGCTTCACCCACTTGCACGTCTCCACGGCTTTCAGTGCGCACTATGGCGTCTCCTGGCCCGACGAACTCGCCAAAACAGCCGCAGCAGACGGCGCCACGGCGCTCGCCTGCACGGACCGCGACGGCCTGTACGGCACCATCAAACACCTCAAAGCCTGCATGGACGCCGGCATCGATCCCATCGTCGGTGTGGACCTGGCTGTATTCGATGACGACGGCGACCACCGCACCCAGGTCGCGGGCCGCGTCGTCGTCCTCGCCCACGGAAACAACAACGGCGCCGGCTACCGGGCGCTCTGCCGCCTCATTTCCGACGCCCACGCACGCACCTCAGGCAAGGCCGGGGGAGCGATCCCCGCCGCAGTCACCCGTGGCGAACTGGCCTCAAGGACACTTGACCCCCACACCCTCAAACCCGTGCTGACAGTCATGATCGGACCGGACTCAGATGTGGGTCAGGCCATGGGAGGCAGAAAATACCTCCGGCCAAGAACACTCTTCAAACAATGGATCGACGCAATGCCGCCCGGCACCATCGTCACCGAAGTAGTCACCCACCTCAGCGCCCCTGGAGAACCGCTCAGCACCGCACACGCCGTGCGCATGCTCAAGCTCGCACTCGAATACAACATCCCAGCCGTCCTCAGCAACGCCGTGCGCTACTGTGCCCAGGACGGCGCAGCCACCGCGGACGTCCTGGACTCAGCCCGCACCCTCAAATCCCTCCCCGAACTCTCGGCAGCGCCCATGCTCCAACCAACAGGCCAAGGCTGGCTGAAAAACGCACACCACATGCACCAACTCGGCAAAGAAATCATGGCCGCGGCAGGGCAAGGAAAAGCGGACCTCCACAAACTGCTCGCCAACACCGAAGCGCTCGCTGACAAATGCCGCATCAACCCCATTCTGGACATGGGGTGGAAGAAACCCGTGGTTCCCGAAGCCTCCATCATCGGCATCGACTGCGACCCCATGGTGGAACTCACCCAGCGCTGCCAGTCCGGCATTACCAGAAGGTTCCCGGGCATCGCCGGACAAGCAGAAAAGCAGCTGCGCTCGCGGTTGGAGCATGAACTCGGCATCATCGCCCGGCTGGGTTTTGCCCCCTACTTCCTCACCGTTGCCGAGGTATCCAGGATGATCCTTGATATGGGCGTGAGGGTTGCTGCTAGGGGATCCGGTGCGTCCAGCCTGGTGAACTACCTGATCGATATCAGCCAGGTGGACCCGATCCGTCACGACCTCATCTTTGAACGATTCCTGTCAGGCCGCCGGTCCACCCTGCCCGACATTGATTTAGATGTTGAAAGCGCAGAAAGGCACAACGTCTATCGAAAGATTTTTGACCGCTTCGGAGCCGAGCGCGTCACCCTCATGAGCATGCAGAACGGATACAGGGCAAGGGGAGCTGTCCGGGACGCAGGCCTGGCGCTGGGAATGGATGATGGCGAGATCGGTGAAATTGCCAAACAGTTGTGGAGATTTTCAGCCCGCAAATTCCGTGAAGCACTGGTGGAGAAACCGGAACTACGCTCCTTTGCAGGCCGGGTTGAGCAAGGAGGCCTGGAAGAAAACCAGCAACTGGATCTCTTGGTGGACCTTACCGAAAGGTTGGACCGCTTGCCACGGCATATCTCCATGCATCCGTGTGGAGTGATTTTGGGAGATGCGACCCTCCTGGACCGCACCCCTGTGCAGCCCAGCGGATTGGGATTGCCCATGAGCCAGTTCGACAAACACGATATGGATCCCATGGGAATGCTCAAGCTCGATGTCCTGGGCGTGCGAATGCAAAGTGCCATGGCTTTTGCTGTCCGGGAAGTCATTCGCCTTCATCCCTCCAAAGCTGAAGTAGTGGCCGCCGGACGTCATCCTGTGGAACCTGGAGGAACAGGTCCGGACTATATTGCCGACGATGGCAGGATCGATCTCAATGCTGTCCCCTTCGACGACGAACCCACCTATGAGTTGATCCGCAGCACCCACACGCTGGGTTGTTTCCAGATTGAGTCCCCGGGACAGCGGGAGCTCATTGGAAAGATGGCACCCCGGGAATTCAACGACCTCATCATCGATATATCGCTCTTTAGGCCCGGGCCCATGAAATCAGATATGGTGCGGCCCTTCCTTGAGCACAGGCACGGGTTTGCTCCGGAGATCTATCCTCATCCGGACCTGAAGCCGGTTTTGCAGGAAACCCATGGGGTCACCGTGTTTCATGAGCAGATCCTGAAGACGTTTGATGTCATGACCGGATGCGGACTGGCAAGGGCGGATGAATTCCGCAGGGCTCTGGGAGATGAAGTACATGAGCCTGGAGTGGAGAGCTACTTCCGCCGGGAAGCCATCAGGAATTACCCGCCCGAGGTGGTAGACAAGGTCTGGGGAACCCTGAAGGCCTTCGGCAGTTTTGGCTTTTGCAAAGCACACGGTGCTGCCTTTGCCGTGCCCACCTACCAGTCGGCTTGGCTCAAGACCCATCATCCCGAGGCCTTCCTTGCAGGGTTGTGGGAACACGATCCCGGGATGTATCCCAAGCGACTCCTGGTAGCCGAAGCACGCAGGCTGGGTATCCCCATCCTCCCCTTGGACATCAACCGCAGCCATGCAGAATACCGTGTGGAGAAGATCCAGCAAGGTCCCCATCAAGGCAAACTTGGCATCCGCCTGAGCCTAACGGGAATTTATGGGCTGTCAGGGGCTGAGCTGAAAAGGATTGTGGCAGGCCAGCCCTACGATTCCCTGGCAGACCTGCGGGCCCGTGCGAGGGTGAGCAAGCCCAACATCAAGAGGCTTGCCCAACTTGGCGCATTTGATGCCCTCCATCAAGACTCCGGTGGAAAAGCCAACCGGGCAGACCTTGTGCAACACCTGCAGGCACTCCAAAACAGTCCCACCAAAAAAGCCATCGACGTTATTGAGGGGCAGTTGTCCTTTGCCTTGGGTGATGTTGAGCTAAGGAACCTGGCACCTGAACTTCCTGAACCCTCCATGGTGGACAACGTCAGGGCAGAGCTTGACTTGATGGCCGTCGATGTCAGCGAGCACCTCATGGACAGCCACCGGCCCTTGTTGGACAAGCTGGGTGTCACTACCGCGGATCAGCTCCTCGGTCTCCGCAATGGCACAGAAGTGTTGGTGGCAGGGGTAAGGATCGCAACCCAGACCCCGCCAATGCGCGGCGGCAGGCGCGTGGTCTTCATCAGCATCGATGACGGCACTGGCTGCGTGGATTCTGTCTTCTTCCATGAGGCCCAGGAAGAATCCGGGCCCCTGCTGTTTGGGACACGGTTGCTGCTGATCCGTGGAACCACCAGGCGGACAGGTCCCAAAGGCATCAGCCTCAGCGCCACCAAAGCCTGGGACCTGAGCCGGCCTGAAACCTTGCCCTTTACCGAGCTCCTGCCTGCCGGGGGCGATCCACCGGATGAATACACCCATCGAGGTGCTCTTCATGGCATCTCCAGGAACCTTGCCATCACTGGTTTGGGAAGCTGATGGACGGCTGCTTCAGGCGTCGGCGCGCTGCTTTGGCCGCCCCCGCGGAAGCAGATACGATTGACGGTGGCTGGCTGTGGTCCCCGTACGCCACAAGCTATGAAGCCTTAACCATGAATAGGAGACACCCGTGTCAGATGCCCAACAGATCACCCTCATCGTCGATGGCGAAGAGACCAAGGTGACGGAAGGGACGACCGGCGCGGAACTCTTCTTCGAGCGCCGCGACGTCGTTGTAGCCCGTGTCAATGGCGTTTTGAAGGACCTTGACCAGGTCCTCACTGAAGGTGCAGACGTCGAAGGCGTCACCATCGATTCCCCTGATGGACTCAACGTCCTCCGCCACTCCACCGCCCACGTTATGGCACAGGCAGTGCAGCAGTTGCGCCCCGACGCCAAGCTCGGCATCGGCCCGTACATCACTGACGGCTTCTACTTCGACTTCGACGTCGCTGAGCCGTTCACCCCGGAGGACCTGCGGACCCTGGAAAAGATGATGCAGAAGATCATCAACCAGAACCAGAAGTTCGTCCGCCGCGTGGTCACTGAAGAAGAAGCCCGCCAAGCGATGGCCAACGAGCCCTACAAACTGGAGCTGTTGGGAAAGAAGAACGACGCAACCGACGCCGCGGAAGGCGTCAACGTTGAGGTCGGCGCCGGCGACATCACCATTTACGACAATGTGGACCGTAAGAGTGGCGAGAGCATCTGGTGCGACCTTTGCCGCGGTCCCCACCTGCAGAACACCAAAATCATCTCCAACGCCTTCGCGCTCACGCGTTCTTCGGCGGCCTACTGGCTGGGCAACCAGAACAACCAGCAGCTCCAGCGCATCTACGGAACCGCCTGGCCCACCAAGGAAGCCCTCAAGGCCTACCAGGAGCGGATTGCCGAAGCCGAACGGCGCGACCACCGCAAGCTTGGCGTGGAACTTGACCTCTTCTCCTTCCCGGACGAGCTGGGATCCGGCCTTCCGGTGTTCCACCCCAAGGGCGGCATCATCCGCAAGGCCATGGAGGACTACTCCCGTCAGCGCCACGTGGATGCCGGCTACGAGTTCGTCTACACACCGCACATCACCAAGGGTCACCTTTACGAGGTTTCCGGACACCTTGACTGGTACAAGGACGGTATGTTCCCGGCCATGCAGGTGGACGCCGAATTCAACGAAGACGGCACCGTGCGCAAGCCGGCCCAGGATTACTACCTGAAGCCGATGAACTGCCCCATGCACAACCTGATCTTCCGCTCCCGCGGCCGGTCCTACCGCGAACTTCCGCTGCGCCTGTTCGAATTTGGATCGGTGTACCGCTACGAAAAGTCCGGCGTTGTGCACGGCCTGACGCGCGTCCGTGGCATGACACAGGACGATGCCCACATCTACTGCACCCGCGAGCAGATGAAGGACGAGCTCACCACTACGCTGAACTTTGTCCTGGGCCTCCTCAAGGACTACGGCCTGGATGACTTCTATTTGGAGCTCTCCACCAAGAACGAAGAAAAGTTCGTTGGTGACGACGCTGCCTGGGAGGAAGCCACCCGCACGTTGTCCGAGGTTGCCGCTGCCTCAGGTTTGGAACTGGTGCCGGATCCGGGTGGAGCTGCCTTCTACGGTCCCAAGATCTCCGTTCAGGCGAAGGATGCCCTCGGCAGGACCTGGCAGATGTCCACCATCCAGCTGGACTTCAACCTGCCCGAGCGTTTCGAGCTCGAGTACCAGGCTGCGGACGGAACCCGCCAGCGGCCCGTCATGATCCACCGCGCACTGTTCGGTTCCGTGGAACGCTTCATGGGTGTCCTCACCGAGCACTACGCCGGCGCTTTCCCGGCCTGGCTCGCTCCCGTCCAGGTGGTGGGCATCCCGGTGGCCGAGGCATTCAACGACTACATGTTCGACGTCGTGGGCCAGCTCAAGGCAGCCGGCATCCGGGCCGAAGTGGACATTTCCTCGGACCGCTTCCCCAAGAAGATCCGCACGGCCAGCAAGGACAAGATTCCCTTCGTCCTGATTGCCGGAGGTGAGGATGCCGAGGCGGGCGCAGTTTCATTCCGCTTCCGTGACGGCAGCCAGGACAACGGCGTGCCCGTGGCCGAGGCGGTCCGCAGGATTGTGGACGCCGTCAAGAACCGCGAGAGCTGACGGAACGGACGCAGAGACGGTGCAGGAGAACACAGGCGCGGCAGCTGGGATTCCGGACGACGCCGACGTAACCGATGATTTCGGACTGGCGGGCGTGCCGGACGCATTTCAGCGCCTGTGGACTCCGCACCGCATGGCCTACATCAAGGGCGGGCAGGATCAATTCAAGAACAAGGACGACTGCCCGTTCTGTGTGGGACCCACGCGCTCGGACGAGGAATCCCTGATCGTGTACCGGGGGAGGACCTGCTATGTGGTCCTCAACCTTTTCCCGTACAACCCGGGGCACCTGTTGATTTGTCCCTACCGCCACGTGCCCGACTACACGGACATCACTGTGGAAGAGACTGCCGAATTCGCCGAACTCACACAGACCGCCATGCGGGTCTTGAGGAAAGTATCCAACCCCAGCGGCTTCAACCTGGGCATGAACCAGGGCGTTACCGGCGGCGCAGGAATCGCCGCACATCTTCACCAGCACGTAGTCCCACGCTGGGGCGGGGATGGCAACTTCTTCCCGATCATCGCCCAGACCAAGGCCATCACGCAGACATTGGACGAAGTCCGCAAGCTCGTGGCCGAAGCCTGGCCGGGGGAGTCGAATGCTGAATAGGCATGCGCGCGGCTTTTTCACATCACTTTTCACACCCCTTGCCCGTTGGCTCCTCAAGATCGGGGTTTCCCCTGACGCAGTGACCATGGCAGGTACGGCGGGCGTGATCCTGGGCGGCTTGGTACTGTATCCGCTCGGCCACCTGTGGTGGGGCTCTGTAATGGTGGCGTTCTTCGCCTTCTCTGACGTCGTTGATGGCATCATGGCGCGGCTCCAAGGCAGGAGTGGCGGCTGGGGCAATTTCCTGGATTCCACCCTGGACCGTCTGGCTGATGGCGCGATCTTTGCCGGCATCACCATCTGGTTCTTCACCCATGGCGAGGATCCCGCGATCGGAACTGCCGCCGTCGTCTGCCTTGTCCTTGGCATGGTTGTCTCCTATGCCAGGGCAAAGGCGGAGTCCTTGGGATATCAGGCCAGCGTTGGCATCGCTGAGCGGGCCGAGCGTTTGGCGTCCGTTCTGCTCATCACCGGCCTGACCGGATTGGGGCTTCCGCCCGTGGTGCTGTTCGGGACCTTGATCCTGCTGGCGCTGGCCAGCGTTGTCACCATCATCCAGCGGATGTCCACCGTGCACCGGCAGGCCATGGCCGAGGCCGACGGTACTGCTGCGGGCTAGCGGCTAACAAGCCGCCTGTCCGCAGGGAACTGGCATACGACCAAACTCGTCCCCCGCGGGTTGTGCACCTGTCCTACCACGGCGTCCTTTGTTGCCCGTCGGAGCGGTAATGAATGTACTCCCACCATGGAACGTGCGACTACTATTACTAGTACTTGGTCACCTTGACCTGAAAACCCGGTGTGCTCTGATTGCGGTCGTGTGGCTGCGCGTGCCTCCGGCAAATAGGTCGTTTATCTACCCATAGGGGTTTTTGTGTCTACACCAGATGTAAGCAACGAAGCCGGTTCGTCCGCGAACAGCGTCACGGGCAGCAGCCGCGTTAAGCGGGGCATGGCTGAGATGCTCAAGGGCGGCGTCATCATGGACGTCGTTAACGTCGAACAGGCCCGCATCGCCGAGGATGCCGGTGCCGTCGCCGTCATGGCGCTCGAACGTGTCCCGGCCGATATCCGCGCCCAGGGCGGCGTGTCCCGCATGTCCGATCCCGACATGATCGATGCGATCATCGCCGCCGTGTCCATCCCGGTCATGGCCAAAGCTAGGATCGGCCACTTCGTCGAGGCCCAGGTCCTGCAGTCCCTCGGTGTTGACTACATCGACGAGTCCGAGGTCCTGACTCCGGCGGACTACATCAACCACATCGACAAGTGGAACTTCACCGTTCCCTTCGTCTGTGGTGCCACCAACCTTGGTGAGGCATTGCGCCGCATCAACGAGGGCGCGGCGATGATCCGTTCCAAGGGCGAGGCCGGTACCGGGGATGTTTCCAACGCCACCGGGCACATGCGCAAGATCCGTTCCGAGATCGCCAAGCTCGCTGCCCTGCCCGAGGACGAGCTCTATGTTGCGGCCAAGGAATTGCAGGCCCCGTACGAGCTGGTCAAGGAAGTTGCCGCCACCGGCAAGCTGCCCGTGGTGTTGTTCACCGCCGGTGGCATCGCCACCCCGGCTGATGCTGCCATGATGATGCAGCTCGGCGCCGACGGTGTGTTCGTTGGTTCCGGTATCTTCAAGTCGGGCAACCCGGCCGAGCGCGCCGCCGCCGTCGTGAAGGCCACCACGTTCCACGACGACCCGGATGTCATCGCCAAGGTCTCCCGCGGCCTGGGCGAAGCCATGGTGGGCATCAACGTCGACGACATTCCCCAGCCCCACCGCCTCGCAGAACGCGGCTGGTAAGAGTTAACCGTACGGCGGCGGCCGGTCACCTTCCGAGGTGACCGGCCGCCGTCGTTTCTATTCCAGTCCCCGTCGTTTCAGGAGGGGTTCCAGTTCTGCGTCGCGGCCCCGGAACGCCCGGAAGGACTCCAGGGGATCACGGCTGTTGCCCCGTGAGAGGAGTTCGGATCGGAAATGGGCGCCGTTGGCCCGTGTCAGGCCGCCGTTCTCCTTGAACCATTCCACAGTGTCCGCATCCAGTACTTCGCTCCAAATGTAGGAGTAGTAGCCGGCTGCGTAGCCCGCGCCGGCAAAGATGTGCTGGAAGTAGCCGGTCCGGTACCGCGGTGGAATCAGCGGATGGGCAACGCCGGCCCCGGCAAGGGCCTTGGCTTCGAACGCTATGACGTCCTCTGGAACGTCCGCCTCAGCCAACACGTGCCAGGCCAGGTCCAACAGGGCAGCTGCAAGGTACTCGGTGGTGGCGAATCCTTCGCCCCACAGCAGTGAGTCATTGAGTTTGTCCACGGTGGCCTGGGGGAGGGGTTCCCCGGTGGAGTAATGACGGGCGTAGTTGGCCAGGACTTCGGGCCACATGATCCACATTTCGTTGACCTGCGACGGGTACTCCACAAAGTCCCGGGGAACGGATGTGCCGGAGAAGCGCGGGTAAGTGACCTCGGAAAACAGCCCGTGCAGTGCATGGCCGAACTCATGGAATACGGTGCGGACCTCGTCGAGGGTCAACAACGTGGGCTCGCCGGGAGCAGGTTTGGTGATGTTGAGGTTGTTGATCACCACCGGCTTTGTTCCCAGCAGGCTGGACTGTTCCACCAGGGAATTCATCCACGCGCCACCACGTTTTGAAGCACGGGTGTAGTAGTCGCCCAGGAACAGTCCGATTCCGTGCCCATCCTCGTCACGCACTTCCCAGATGCGCACGTCCGGGTGGTAGCCATTAAGGTCGGACCGCTCGTGGAAGGTGATGCCGTACAACTGGGTGGCAGCATGGAAGACGCCGTCTGAGAGGACACTTTCCAAGCTGAAATAGGGGCGCAGCGCTTGCTCGTCAACTTCGAACTTCTCCTTACGGACCCTGGCGGAGTAGTAGGCCCAGTCCCATGGCTCCAGGTCATGCCCGGCGGAAGCGGCCAAGGCCTCGGCCATGGATTGCGCGTTCCGGACCGCGGCAGGGGCCAGCCGGCCAAGCATGGCCTCCACATCGCCGAAATGTGGTGCGGTCTGTTGGTCCACTACAAGCTCGGCATAATTCGTGAAACCCAGAAGGCGTGCCTTCTCCGCGCGCAGCCGGACAGTAGCAGACACGAGGTCCCGCACGTCCATGGCCCCACCGCTGATGCCGCGTGCCAGGGACGCTTCATACAAACGACGCCGGATGGCCCGGTTCTCCAGCGACGCGATAGCGGGCTGGTTGCTGGGCTGGATGAGTGTCAGCAGGTACTTGCCGTCGTGCCCTGCCGCTTTTGCTGCCTCGCTGGCCCCTGTGACGTCTTCGGCCGGCAGCCCGGCCAGGTCTCCGGCGTCGTCGAGCAGGAGCGCAGCGGACTTCATGCCGTCCTTGACCCGCTGGCCGAATTCGGTTCCCAACCGCGAGAGTTCTGCGTTGACATCCCGCAGGCGTTGTTGTCCAGGGGCATCAAGCTGGATCCCGGACTGCCGGAACTCCTTCAGGTATTCTTCGACCAACCGGGAGGATTCCGGGTCGAGATCGGAGACGTCGATAGCGGCGAACCGTTCATACAGGGCACGGTTCATGTACACGGCGTCCTGGTGCGCTGAGAACTTGGGTGACAACCCGGTCTCCAGGGCCTTGATGTCATCGGAGGCATCGGCCGAAACCACAGTGAAAAACGCTGCAGCAGCCCTGTCCAGAAGGAGCCCGGAGCGTTCCATGGCCACGGCCGTATTCTGGAAGGTTGCCGGTTCGGGGTTGTCCGTGATGGCTTGGATGTCCTGCAGGTGGCTGGCCAAACCGGCATCGACAGCTTCGGCGTAGTGCCCAGGGGTGAGGCTGGCGAACGCCGGAAGTCCATACGGCAGGGGGCTGGGGCTCAGGAGGGGATTGGTCATGAAGTGACTCTTTCACGTAAGAATCGTGTCCTCAAGAGCGGCACGCCCGGGCGTGCAGCTCATCCGCCGTAGGATGAAAACCATGGGGAACATCACATCTGCGGCAGAACGGATCCGTCGTTCACGGGCCATGCTCGTGACAATCACCGCGTTGGCTGCATTGTCGCTGGGCGCCTGTGGCGTCATTGCCGAGACTGATAACCAGGACCGCAGCGCGGCGGCCTCTGCTCCCGCGTCGGAGTCCCCAAAGCCAACCCGCACTCCGGCGCCTAACCCCACTCCCGGCAAAGGCCCAGCGTGCCCCGCACTTCGTTGCACCTCCATCACCGTGACCGGCGACATGCTGGTCCACACCCAGTTATGGCAACAGGCAAGGGCCGACGCCGCGGCGGCCGGCCTTCCCGGGTACACATTCGTGCCCCTCCTTGAAGGACAGCGGCGCTATATCCGCAACAGCGACCTCGCCATCTGTCATCAGGAAACACCGGTGGCGACGCCCGAAGGGCCCTTCTCGGCCTATCCGTCCTTCAACGTCCCGCCGCAGATCATCACCGCCTCCAAGGAGGTTGGCTACCAGGCCTGCACCACGGCTAGCAACCACACCATTGACCGAGGGACCGACGGGCTTCTTCGGACGCTCGATGCCCTGGACGCAGCCGGACTCAAGCACACAGGCTCCTACCGGACCGAAGCGGAGTCCAAGGAAATCCTGATGCTCCAAACGGAGGCTGCCAAGGTGGCAGTCATCATCGGTACCTACGGCCACAACGGCCAGATCCCCGAGTACCCGTGGCTGGTGGACGAGCTTGATCCCGCAGCCATGATCGCCAAGGCAACGCAAGCCAAGGCGTTGGGAGCGGACATCGTCCTGGGAGTAATGCACGCAGGCGACGAATATGCCAGCGAAGCCAATGCCCAGCAGCAGGATGTTGCGCACGCGTTGGTGGACAGCGGGCAGTTCACCATGATCTACGGGCACCACACACACTCTGTGCTGCCGATCGAAAACTACAAGGGCACGTGGATTGTGTACGGACTGGGCAACGGTGTCACCGAGCTGTCGCCCTGGTACGTACTCAATAACGAAGGGCTGCTGGTGAGGGCCCAGTTCAGCCAGAACGCCGCCGGTGCGTGGACCGCCTCGGACCTTGCCTGGGCACCTTCGGTGATTGTCCGCGATCCCTACCGATGGTGCTCAGTGGCCAGCGACGCTCCACAAGGAGTCTGCGCATCACCGGCAGCCGACGCTGCCACTTACCAACGAACCAAAGAAGTGGTTGAGTCCATGGGCGCCGCGACGGCAGGCGCGCATGAACTGCTGATCACCAAGGAGAAGTAGCGCCTACCGCGGCCGGCGGGTGGCGTGTTCGCGCGCGAGGCGGGCGTAGTCGTCGTCGGGCTTCCCCGGTATGAAGGTGCCGTACTTGCGCTCGGCCGCCGTTCGGATGAGGAAGTCGGCTATCGCGGGGTTCTTCGGCAGCAATGAGCCATGCAGGTAACTGGCCACCACATTGTTGTAGCGCGCACCTTCGTGCCCGTCCTTGCTGTTGTTACCGGCACCTTTGGTGACGGTCCCAAGAGGTTCGACGCCGGGACCCAAGGTGGTCTGTCCGCTGTGGTTTTCGTAGCCCAGAATGTCTCCGAACTCGGTGGACTTCATGATCACGTTTCCAATAAGCCGCTCATCCGTGCCGTGGGTTTCGACGTCGAGGATGCCGATTCCGGGAATGATCGGTCCAGCGCTGGTTTTGAAGAACTTGCCGAAAAGCTGGTAGAGGCCGCAGATCACCAGCATGGGGGCACCGCCATCAGCCAGTTCCCGGAGGTGCTCCGCCCGTGCCTGGAGGTCGTCCTGGATGACAAGCTGTCCGCTGTCCTGTCCGCCTCCACCGACCACAATGTCAATGTCCTCGGGAAATTCGTCACCCACGTTGTACTCCAGCAGCTCCGGTGTGTAGCCGTGCCACTTGATGCGCTGCTGGAGGACCAGGGCGTTGCCCCAGTCGCCATAAATGTTCATCTCGCGGGGGTAGAGCTGGAGGACGCGGAGGGTCCCCTTCCCGGGCTGTGGCGATTCGGGCTGTGTCTGCGGCGTTGGCTGTACTTCCGAGGTCATGAGACCACCTCAACTATGGTGATTTTGGCGAGTTCGCGACGGATCGCGAGCATGGAGGTGTACGTGCAGAAAATTCGTTTGGGTTTGCCGCGGGAGCCGTTGATGAAGGTGCGCAGGGCGGCGGTGATGTCCGGTTCCACCACGCCGAAGGGGACTTCGTCGTACTGCAGCCGCAGCGCCATGTCGTAGGCGCGGACGCCCGTGAGGACTTCCACGCCATCCTCGCGCAATGACTCGAACTCCACGTCCCAAAGCCAGGACATGTCCCTGCCGTCCGCGTAGTTGTCATTGATGGCAATCATGGTGGCGTAGCCACCGGCAGGGAAGGACTTGAGCCCGAGCCGGAATCCACTGGGGTTTTTCACCAGGACAAGTTCCAGGGGTTGACCATCCACGGTGAGGCTTTCGCCGCGGCCAAAGGCGGGAGCTACTTCACCCAGGGCTTTGACAAGTTTGGGAGTGTCCACGGGGCCGGTGCCGAGGACCGCGCGCGCCAGCGACAAGGCGGCAGCAGCGTTGAAGATGTTGTAAACCCCACGCAACTTCATCGCGGTACTGACGGTTTCGCCGTCGAACTCGAAATCGGCGTCCTGCGCGCCCACCCGGCGGAGCACGACGTCGGCGTCCGGCAGTTCTACCGGCTCGCCTTCCGCAGCGGCCACCGGAGTTCCCGACGGCGACGGGCCGGAGCCGGTGGTTCGCATTTCGTCGTCGTTCGGGAAAGTGCTGCGCAGCGATTCATCGAGGCCGAAGTACCGAACGGCGGGGTGGTGAAGTGCGTCAACGTCGTGAAGGACCTTCGCGATCCGGGCCACGCGGGGATCTTCACGGTTCAGGATCACAGTATCCGTGGTTCTGGAGGCGATGTGCTCCAGTAAGCGGGCAGTCTTATCGATTTCGCCAAAGCGGTCCAATTGGTCACGCAGGACATTGAGCAGGAGGCTGAACCGGGGCTCAACCTTGTTGACGAAATGCACGGCATGCGCTTCGTCGAGTTCCAGGATGGCGATGTCGGCATCGAGCCGTCCGCGCCAGTCAACTTCGCCGAGGAGGGAGGCGGCCACGCCACGGGTGAAGTTGCTGCCGGAACGGTTGGTGAAGACCTTCAGGCCTTGGCTTTCGAGGAGTTCCACCACCATCTTGGTGGTGGTGGTCTTGCCGTTGGTGCCACTGACCACGGCCACGCCGTGGGGGAGTGAGGCCAGCGTTCGCTGCATGAAGCCGGGGTCGATTTTCTCAACCACCAGGCCGGGAAAAGCTGATCCTCCGCCCCGAAGCCGGGACAGTGTGCGGACCAGCTTGCCGAGGGGGACGCTGAAGGAAAGCATGCTCTGTAATATATCCCAGTCATGGCATGGAACCCGGACTGACGGGACTCCCCGGTGGTCGCAGAAGACGCCGCGGCAGGCGCAGCGCACTATGATGGATCAATGACCAACCCCCTTTCCGACGCTTCATCGCGCGTGGGTTCAGGACTCAGGATCGGCGTTCTGGCACTCCAGGGCGACTTCCGCGAGCACATCCACGCTGTGGAGGCCGCTGGAGCCGCCGGCGTGGGCATCCGCCGTCCGTCCGAGCTGGACGATGTTGACGGCCTGATCATCCCCGGCGGCGAATCCACCACCATCGACAAACTGTCACGGATTTTCGAACTGCGCGATCCGATTCAAAAGCGCATCGCAGACGGGCTTCCCGTGTACGGCTCCTGCGCCGGAATGATCCTGCTGGCCGATGAGATCGCCGATCCCGCCAAGGACCTTAACGGAAATCCCCAGCAGACTTTCGGCGGCCTGGACATCACTGTGCGCCGGAACGCTTTTGGGCGCCAGCGTGAATCCTTCGAAACGGATCTCGATTTCAAGGGCCTGGACTTCAGCGCCGGGGAGTCCGGCGTGGATCCCGTTCACGCTGTCTTCATTCGCGGTCCCTGGGTGGAACGGGTAGGTCCGGACGTCGAAATCCTGGCGCAGGTTGATCCCGACCACGCCAGCCACACAGCTGCTTTGCACGGAGTGGCTAGAATTGTTGCAGTGCGCTCCGGCCACCTGCTGGCCACCTCTTTCCATCCGGAAGTGACTGGGGAGAAGCGCGTGCATGAACTCTTTATTCGAATGATCAGAGGAGAAGCGTAAAGCATGTCAGGCCACTCCAAATGGGCGACCACCAAGCATAAGAAAGCCATTATTGATGGCAGGCGTGCAAAGTCGTTCGCAAAACTGATCAAGAACATTGAAGTTGCTGCCCGAATGGGAGGTCCGGACCTCGCCGGCAACCCCGGCCTGGAATTGGCGGTCACCAAGGCAAAGAAGACCTCGGTACCCAACGACAACATTGACCGCGCCATTAAGCGTGGTGCCGGCCTCACTGGTGAGGTAGTCGACTACACGGAAATCATGTACGAAGCACGCGGTCCGCAGGGCTCTGCTCTGCTGATCGAATGTCTGACGGACAACAAGAACCGGGCAGCTTCGGAAGTCCGCCTTGCCATTTCGCGCAACGGCGGCACCATTGCCGACCCCGGTTCGGTCAGTTACCTCTTTGCCCGCAAGGGTGTTGTGGTCCTGCCGAAGAACGGCCTCAGCGAAGACGACATCCTGATGGCTGTCCTGGAAGCTGGCGCTGAGGAAGTGAAGGACAGCGGCGAGAACTGGGAAATCCACTCCGAGCCCTCGGACCTCCAGACCATCCGCGACGCTCTCAAAGACGCCGGCATCGACTACGAAACTGATGAGGCCGAATTCGTTCCGTCCATGCAGGTGGAACTCGATGTCGATGGTGCCAGGAAGTTCATGAAGCTCGTCGATGCACTGGAAGACCTGGACGACGTCCAGAACGTCTACAGCAATGCGGACTTCAGCGAGGAAGTGCAGGCTGCCCTCGACGCCGACTAGGCGGGGCAGCAACCAATGTTGATTTCAACCAGGAAGGCCCGGACTTGACTCTTCGCGTATTGGGAGTCGATCCGGGCCTTACCCGTTGCGGCATCGGCGTAGTCGATATTGAGCGGAACCGCAGGGCTACCATGGTGGCCGTCGGAGTGGTGGGGACCTCCGCCGACCAGACCTTGGACAAGCGCCTGCTGGTGATTGCCGAAGCGATCGATGAATGGCTGGACCGGCACGAGCCGGACGTCGTCGCCGTCGAACGCGTTTTCTCCCAGCTGAACGTCAGTACGGTAATGGGTGTCGCCCAGGCGTCAGGCGTGGTGATCGCTGCGGCCGCCCGCCGTGGTATCCCGGTGGCCCTGCACACTCCCTCTGAGGTCAAAGCGGCAGTGACCGGCAGTGGCACGGCCAACAAAGATGCTGTCACCAAACTCGTGACCAAGATCCTGCGCCTGGACGCTCCACCCAAGCCGGCCGATGCTGCAGACGCCCTTGCCCTCGCCCTGACCCACGCATGGCGGGCAGGCAACGGTATGGGCGCAGCGGGTGGATCCTCCAGTGCCGGTTCGCTGACTCCGGCGCAGAAGGCCTGGGCCGACGCGGAAGCCAAAGCGCGCCGCGCACGGTGATTCCCCGCCGTCCTTGCTAGGGTATTCGTAGATATGTTCGGATAGTCCGCTTGGGCCGCAATCATTCAGGAGCCGGGTCTTGATCAGTTTTCTCCGTGGAACCGTAGCCCACGTGGGTTTGTCCACCGCCGTCATTGACCTCAACGGGGCGGGTATGAGCGTCTTCGCCACCCCCCAAACCCTGAGCCACCTCAAAGTTGGAACCGAAGCCAAGCTCTTCACGTCCATGATCGTCCGTGAGGATTCCCTCACGTTGTTCGGCTTCGCGGATGACGACGAACGTGAAGTCTTCGACGTCTTGCTCAGCGTCAGCGGAGTGGGGCCGAGGCTGGCACTGGCCGTCCTGGCCGTGCACGAGCCTGAAGCAATCCGTGTGGCAGCGCACACCGGTGATGGCAAGGCGTTCACCAAGGTCCCCGGAATCGGGCCCAAGGTGGCCGGCCGGATCGTCCTGGAACTCGCGGGCAAACTGGTTCCGCATGGCACCGGCTCCGCAACCACTGCTGCCCAGACTGCCACCAACGCCGAGTGGAAGCCCCAGGTAGTCGCTGCCATGACCAGCCTGGGATGGTCCGAGAAGGACGCTACGGGCAGCATCGACAAAGCCATGGCCGACTCTCCGGAACTGGTGGAGGCCGGTAACGTAGCCCAGATCCTCCGCGCCACACTGCGGTGGCTGGGCCAGGACGGCGCACGCGCCGGCAACCGCGTAGGCAGCCGTGGCTGAGCAGTCACTGGTCAACGGGGGAGAGGAACCGGAAGAGCGGGTCATCGAGGCCGCACTCCGTCCTAAGAACCTGCATGATTTTGTCGGCCAGCATCGCGTCCGTAAGCAACTGGCCCTCGTCCTCGAGGCCTCAAAGATGCGCGGACGCAGTGCCGACCACGTCTTGATGTCCGGCCCACCTGGCCTGGGCAAGACAACTCTGGCCATGATCATTGCGGCAGAAATGAACGCGCCCTTGCGTATCAGCAGTGGTCCTGCCATCCAGCATGCCGGAGACCTCGCCGCCATCCTCTCCTCCCTGTCCGAGGGAGAGGTCCTGTTCCTGGATGAAATCCACCGGATGTCCAGGCCGGCAGAGGAAATGCTCTATATGGCCATGGAAGACTTCCGGGTGGACATTGTGGTGGGCAAGGGAGCCGGCGCTACGGCCATTCCCCTGGAGTTGCCCCCGTTTACGCTGGTAGGAGCCACCACCCGTGCCGGCCTCCTGCCGGGACCGTTGCGTGATCGCTTCGGTTTCACAGGTCACCTCGAGTTTTACTCGGTTGCTGAACTGGAGCTTGTCCTTCGCCGATCTGCAGGCCTGCTGGACCTGAAAGTGAACTCGGCCGGGTTTACGGAGATCGCCGGCCGGTCGCGTGGTACTCCACGAATCGCCAACCGTCTCCTTCGCAGGGTTCGAGACTGGGCCCTGGTTCACGGTATTGACCAGATTGACGCCCGGTCTGCTTCAGCGGCCTTGGACATGTATGAAGTGGATGCCAGGGGATTGGACCGGCTGGACCGCTCCGTGCTGGAAGCCCTCATTACCAAGTTCAATGGCGGCCCTGTGGGATTGTCCACCCTGGCGATTGCCGTTGGCGAGGAGCCGGAAACGGTGGAGACCGTAGCCGAGCCGTTTTTGGTGCGTGAAGGACTGCTGGGTCGCACGCCGCGCGGCCGTATCGCCATGGCTTCAGCGTGGACGCACCTCGGTTATGCCGTGCCGGCCGGAGTCTTCGGCCAGGAAGCACTGGCACTCTTCGGCGAGGATGAAAACCACGCCGAAAGCGTAGATACCGTCGGTTAACACGCCGTGTTCAGCTTTTCCCTCTAGACTGGTATGACGCTCGGCACGTTCGAGTCCTTGATCCATGCAGCCGCCCCGCGGATCTGCCAGGGACGTTGCCGTGAACCAAAACGTAAGTACAGAACGGAACTTCCCTGTGGATCCAATGACCATATTGCTGTTCGTCATGCTTGGACTCTTTGTCTTCATGATGTTCCGCCGCAACAAGAAGACCCAGCAGCAGCAGGCTGAAATGCAGTCCAAGTTCGCTCCGGGCGTCGACGTCATGACCAGCTTCGGTCTCTTTGGCCGCATCGTCTCCATCGACGAAGCCGAGAACAAGGTTGTCATCGAACTTTCCCCGGGTAACGAGGCCACGGTTCACCGCCAGGCCGTCACCAAGGTAGTCGAAGCGCCCGCTGAGGAAGCCCCGGTTGTACCGGACGACGCTTCTTCCCTGACTACCGCAGATGCTGAAGCTCCTGCCGCAGTTGAGACGCCCGAAGAAACCATTGCGCGCCTCAACAAAGAGGACAAGAAGGACAACTAGGATCGTCAGGCGCGGCACCCCCGCGCAAGGCAACTTCTACGGCAGCTGAGAGCCGCCGGCAGACGCTCACAAGCGTTGGCCGGCGGCTGTCCGGCGATAACAGGAAGATCGATAATGGCACGGACCGGCCCCAAAAATTCAGCCCGCAGGGTGCTGACCTGGCTTGGAGCAATATTCGTTGTACTCACCGCTGTCCTCGGTGGCGGAGTTTTGACTGGGAATGCCAGCTGGGCACCCAAGCTTGCCTTGGACCTCGAGGGCGGTACCCAGATGATCCTGGCGCCCAGGGTTGACGGATCCAGCGAGATCAACGAAGAGCAGCTCAACCAGGCAGTTGCCATCATCCGTCAGCGGGTTGATGGCTCGGGTGTTGCTGAAGCAGAGATCAGCACCCAGTCCGGCCGCAATGTTGTGGTCAGCCTCCCGGGTACACCGTCCAAGGAAACCCGCGACTTGATCCAGGCCTCGGCCGACATGAACTTCCGGCCTGTCATCACCTACGGCGATCCCGCGGCCGTCCCGGTGGAATCACGCACACCGGATGACCAGCTGAACAAGCCGACGGCGGAGCCGGCCAATGCGAGTGATGTCAATTGGATCACCCCCGAAGTCCAGAAGGAATTTGAAGCACTTGACTGCGTCAATCCTTCGACGGAAAGGCGTGAACGCTCCGATCCGGCCAAGCCCCTTGTCACCTGCGAAGCTGCCACAGCCAAGACTCCGGCCCTCAAGTACATCCTCGGACCGGTAGAAGTCCGGGGCCAGGACATCAGCGATTCCACTTTCTCCCAGGTGCAGGGCGCCCAGGGTTCGGTCACCAACTCCTGGGGTGTGAACATCGTCTTCAACGGGGATGCCACCGAGAAGTTCAAGGCCGTCACCGAGCGGCTCAACCAGTACTATGTGGCGGCCCAGGCGCAGGGAACTGAAGATCCCAAATCCCAGTTCGCCATTGTCCTGGACGACAAAGTCATTTCCGCACCGCGTTCCCTGGCAGTGATCACCGACGGACGCCCACAGATCACAGGTGACTTCACGCAGGCTACTGCCAAAGCGCTGTCCGATCAGCTCCGTTACGGTGCCCTGCCCATCAGCTTCGAGATCCAGTCACAGGAACAGATTTCGGCCACCCTGGGTGGGGACCAGCTCCGGCTCGGGTTGTTGGCCGGCATGATCGGTCTGCTGCTGGTGGTGGTCTATTCCCTCTTCCAATACCGGGCTCTGGGCCTTGTCACCATCGCTTCCTTGGTGGTGGCCGGCGTCTTGACCTATCTGGCCATCGCGATCCTCGGCTGGACCGAGAACTATCGGCTCTCCCTCGCCGGCGTGGCTGGTTTGATCGTGGCCATCGGCCAGACCGCTGACTCGTTCATCGTCTACTTCGAGCGTATCCGCGATGAACTGCGCGAAGGCCGAGGACTGGTATCCGCCGTCGAAAACGGCTGGAAGCGGGCCAAGCGAACTGTCCTTGCCTCCAAGGCGGTCAACCTCCTTGCTGCCCTGGTGCTTTACTTCGTGGCTGTCGGCAACGTGCGCGGCTTCGCCTTCACTTTGGGCCTGACAGCCCTCGCCGACCTCTTGGTCGTGTTCATGTTTACCCACCCCATGCTGCAGGTTCTGGCGCGCACCAAGTTCTTCGGGGAAGGCCACCGATTCTCGGGCCTTTCCCCGGACCGTCTTGGGGCAGTTCCCTTGTACCGTGGCGCGGGACGGATCCGTACACCTGACGAGAAGCCCACGGCTGTCCGTGCGCGGAACACCGGCGCAGTGGCTGAAGCTGAACGTCGCATGACCATCGCCGAACGGCGCCTTGCCGAGAAGGGCCAGTTGACTGGTTCCTCCAAGGCAACCAAGGAGGAGAAGTAATGACTACGAGCTTCGCAACCTTCGGCCATGAGCTGTACACGGGCAAGCGCTCGTACAACTTCGTCAATTCGAAGAAGATCTGGTTCATCATTGCGGCCGTCGCGGTGGCCCTGTCCATCCTCATTCCGGTGGCCAAGGGCGGTTTCAACCTTGGCATCGAGTTCCGGGGCGGCTCGGAGTTCACCGTCTCCAACGTGAGCACCACGGACGCCAGCCTTGGCGAAAAGGCTGTGCACGACGTCGTACCCGGCGCCATCCCGCGCGTGGCAAACGTCGCGGGCAACACCATGCGGATCCAAACGGACCAGCTCACCGATGATGAGACCAACCGCATCAAGGACGGCCTTACCAGCGCCTATGGCGTTACCGAGAATGAAGTGACGTCCAACTTTGTGGGTCCCACCTGGGGTCAGGATGTCACGCGACAGGCGCTCATCGGCCTGGTGGTGTTCGTTGGTTTGGCGGCTGTCCTGATGGCGCTGTACTTCAGAACCTGGAAGATGTCGTTGTCGGCCCTCGTGGGCATGCTTGTCACAATGTTCACCACAGCGGGTGTCTACGCCTTGAGCGACTTCGAGGTGACGCCGTCGGCCATCATCGGCTTCTTGACGGTCCTGAGCTACTCGCTCTACGACACCGTCGTGGTCTTCGACAAGATCCGCGAGAACACGGCCGATATCTCGACTTCCACCCGCCGTACATTCGCCGAAGAGGTCAACCTGGCCGTCAACCAAACCCTGGTCCGCTCCATCAACACCATGATGGTGGCCGTGCTCCCGGTGGCAGCGATCCTCTTCATCGGCGCCGGTCTCTTGGGTGCGGGCACGCTGCGTGACCTCTCGCTGGCGTTGTTCGTCGGTATCCTCATCGGTACGGCAGCCACCATCTTCATCGCGGCGCCCCTGTACGCCTGGTTGCGCCAAGGTGAACCGGAACTCGTAAAGCAGGCCAAGAAGGTAGCCCACCGCCGGGCCGAGGTCACCGTCTAGGCTCTGGCAACTCCTCTGTTTGACCAAAGAGCCGGTCCGCGCAGTTACGCGGGGACCGGCTTTTTGACTTGCCCGTCCCATGCGTCATGTGCTGCCCATTTGCAGAAGCATTCACTGACGGGAATAGACTTAGAGAATTATTCGGTTGTGAGGGGTACTTCTGTGGAAGAACGTGCGACGTCGGCACCACCGGCGGGCGGGGAAGACGGCCACAATGCTGTGGCGGTTCCAGCAACAAGCATGGCTGGACGGACTGCGGGAGCTGTTCCGGTGGATACCCCTGGCGCGCGTCCAACCTTCCCGGGCCGTCGGGAGCGTACACGTTCCCGTTTGGCCCGTCTGACCGGTCGTGGCGTGGCTCCGTATTCTCCGATCCTCGAACCTTTGCTGCGGACAGTGCGGGCCAACAACCCCAAAGAGGACTTTGACCTGATCCAGCGGGCCTTCGCCGTTGCGGAGCGAAGCCACCAGGGCCAGAAACGCAAGAGTGGTGATCCCTACATCACCCATCCGGTTGCCGTGGCCACCATCCTGGCTGAACTCGGAATGACAGGAACCACCCTGGCAGCGGCGTTGCTTCACGACACCGTGGAGGACACGCCCTACACACTCGCTGACCTGACGAGGGATTTTGGTCCCGAGGTTGCCATGCTGGTGGACGGCGTGACCAAGCTGGACAAGGTCAGCTTTGGCGAAGCCGCGCAATCAGAGACCGTCCGCAAGATGGTTGTGGCCATGGCCAAGGACATCCGTGTCTTGATGATCAAGTTGGCCGACCGCCTGCACAACGCCCGTACGTGGCGCTTTGTCTCCGCTGAGTCTTCCTCCCGCAAGGCTCGTGAAACGCTGGAGATCTTTGCCCCCCTGGCTCACCGACTGGGCATGAACACCATCAAGTGGGAGCTCGAAGACCTGTCCTTCGCTGCCCTGTATCCCAAGGTGTACGAGGAAATCGTGCGCATGGTGGGGGACCGCACGCCGGAGCGCGAGAAGAGCCTCAGTGTCATCCGCAACCAGATAGCTGATGATCTGCGCACGGCCCGGATCAAGGCGACCATCACCGGGCGTCCCAAGCACTACTACTCCATTTACCAGAAGATGATCGTCCGGGATAAGGACTTCGACGACATCAACGACCTCATGGGCGTGCGCGTCCTGGTGGACTCGGTCCGGGACTGTTACGCAGCCCTGGGTACCCTGCATTCGCGATGGAATCCCCTTCCGGGGCGGTTCAAGGACTACATCGCCATGCCCAAGTTCAACATGTACCAGTCGCTGCACACCACGGTGATCGGCCCGGGCGGCAAGCCCGTGGAGATTCAAATCCGAACCCATGAGATGCATCGCCGGGCCGAGTACGGTGTGGCAGCACACTGGAAATACAAGGACCAGCCAAACCGCACTGCGCAGGGCCCCGGCAGCCCCCGCGATGGGGACATGGGCTGGTTGAGGTCCTTGGTGGACTGGCAGCAGGAGACGTCGGACCCCGGCGAGTTCCTGGACTCCCTGCGTTATGAGATCAATGCACGCGAAGTTTTCGTCTTCACCCCCAAGGGTGAGGTCATGGCCCTGCCCGCGGGATCGACTCCCGTCGATTTTGCCTACGCCGTCCACACGGAGGTCGGCCACAGGACCATCGGCGCCCGCGTCAACGGCAAGCTGGTCCCGCTCAACAGTGAGCTGAACCATGGCGACTGGGTGGAGATCTTCACATCCAAGGCCGAAGGAGCCGGTCCCAGCCAGGACTGGCAACATTTCGTCAAGTCGGCACGTGCACGCAACAAGATCCGCCAGTGGTTCACCAAGGAACGCCGCGAAGAAGCAATCGATCGCGGCAAGGACATGCTGACGCGGGCCATGCGGAAGCAGAACCTGCCCTTGCAGCGCCTTATGACGCACGACGCCTTGTCTGCGGTGGCCGAGGACTTCCACTACGTAGATATCTCCGGGCTCTACGCAGGGGTGGGCGATGGACATACCTCCGCCCAATCCGTGATGGAAAAACTCGTCGAGCACTTGGGCGGCCATGAGACTCCGGATGAAGACCTCGACGAAGTCAGCATTCCGACGCAGGTTGCCAAGTCCAAATTCTCGGACTCCGGAGTCATCGTCCGCGGTGTGGGCGACGTCTGGGTCAAACTGGCCCGTTGTTGCACACCCGTTCCGCCGGACCCCATCCTGGGATTCGTCACCCGTGGCTCGGGCGTCTCCGTCCACCGGACCGATTGCACCAACGTTTCGGGGCTCAGGGACCAACCGGACAGAATCGTGGAAGTGGAATGGGCTCCCACGCAGTCGAGTGTGTTCCTGGTGGAAATCCAGGTGGAGGCGTTGGACCGTAAATCCCTGTTGTCCGACGTGACGAGGATTCTGTCCGAAAATCACGTGAACATCCTCGCTGCCTCGGTCCACACCTCGAGCGACAGGGTTGCCATCTCGAAGTTCGCTTTCGAAATGGGCGACCCCAAGTACCTGCACCACGTCCTGAATGCCGTACGCCGCATTGATGGCGTCTTTGATGTCTACCGCACCACGGGTAACAGGCGGCGCAGCTAGCCGGAAGCAAGGTGTGCAAGGGTGGCCAGCGCACGCCGCTTGTGGGGAACGCGCGGTGTTGCCTCCACGGCCAGCGTGAGGAGTCTCAACCGGATTCCGAGGTCGTCCTTGGCCAGGAGACGCCTCAGGGCAGGCAGGGCGCGGTCACTTTCCACATGCAAGGCGATGTCAGCTGCGGTGCGGAGCGGGCTGCTCACCAGCATCCCGCCCAGACTCACTACGTCCATTTGACCAAGCCGGACCTCGTGGAGGCTGCAGGCGGTGCTTCCGCGCAGACTTGAAATGCGGTGCTTCGCATCAACCAGGAGCGACAGGCGCTCCGGAGGGTTCGCGCAGCCGTAGATCCACGCGGCCGTGAGGCGGCCGGCAACTACTTTGGTCCGGATCCGTTCCGGAACTGTGAGGGCTGCTGCGCGGGCCCGGAGGCGATGGGTGACAGCGGTGCCCGGCGAGGCGTAGCTCTTCCCGTAGAGCGGCAGCAGGATGCCGTCGAAGGCCATGCCCTGGAGTTCGTTCCACGTGAAGATCCGATGGGGGGAGTACAGCTCTGGGATGGCCGGCTCCGATAGGTGCGGGGCGGCGGCAGCGGGGTCCATCCACTGATCATTCCGCGCCGCCGCCCAAGCAGTACAGGCTCCGTTCCGGTTATGTGGATAACTGGAACGGAGCCTGCGGTAGTGCCTTGCCAGAAGCGCTAGGCGAGATCGCTTGCAGAGCGCTGAATCTGGTCCAGCCACGCCTGGCGGGCCTCCAAGGCCTCGCGGGCAGTCTTGATGCGGCGCTGGTCGCCTGCCTTTTCAGCCTTCTCGAGGTCATCCTTAAGGCCGGCGATGGCAGCTTCGAGTTGCGAGAGGGCGCTGTTGGTGCGCGCCTTGGTCTCCGGGTTGCTCCGGCGCCACTTCTCTTCTTCGGCTTCCTTGACGGCGTCTTCAACCTTGCGGAGTCCGGCCTCGATGCGACCCATGTCCCCTCGCGGAACCTTGCCGGCATCTTCCCAGCGGTCCCTGATGGACTGGAGGGCCTTCTTGGCTGCGTTGAGGTCCTTGATGGGAAGCAGGGCCTGCGCTTCAGCTACCAGCTGCTCCTTGACCACCAGGTTGGCGGTGTACTCCTGGTCGATCTGGTCGTTGGCTGCCTGGCGGTTGCTGAAGAAGACATCCTGGGCGGCGCGGAAGCGGCCCCACAATGCGTCGTCATCCTTGCGGCTCGCCCGGGGGGTGGCTTTCCACTGGTCCATCAGCCTGCGGTATTCACCGGCGGCGAATCCCCAATCGGTGGAAGAGGAGAGGGCTTCAGCCTCGGCGATCAGCGCTTCCTTGGCGGACTTCGCTGCTGAATTGTTGCTGTCAAGTTGTGAGAAGTAGGCGCGGCGGTGACGGTCAAAGACTGTGCGGGCCGAACGGAACCGCTTCCACAATGCGTCCTCATTGCTGCGGCCCAGGCGTACGCCGCTCTTCTGCGCCGCCTTCCAGGTTTCAAACAACTCGTTCATGCGGGCGCTGGAGGTCTTCCATTGAATCTGGGCAGGATCTTGTCCGGCAATGGATTCGGCTTCGGACACTATCGCTTCACGTGCAGCGAGTTCGCCGGCCCGCACAGCCTCGTGTGCTGCCTTCTCCGACTTTTCCAGCTCCACGATCTGGGTGGAAAGGGCATCCAGGCGTGCTTCCGCAGACCGGATATCGCCCACCATGGTGCGCTCTGCAAGCTGTTCGCGGAGATGAGTGACGGTCTTTTGCATGTCCGTGGCCGGGGCCTTGGACTCAACACGGTGTTCCAGCAGGACCACCTGGGCAATAATGTCGTCGAACTTCCGGGCAAAGTAACCCAGGGCTTCGTCGGGACTGACACCCGGGTACTGGCCGACGGCGATCTCGTCACCATCCAGCGTCAGGAACACGTGGCCATCGCCTTCGGCGCGACCCCACTTGGCTGCCTCGGCGAGCGACGCGGCGGACACGGCCGGGGCAGCGGGAACGACGGCGGCGGGAGCCTTGGGGCGGGCCGCAAGCGCTGCAGGTGTTGGGGCAGCGGACGGGGCAGGTCGCGGTGCGGCCGGCTCACTTGCGGCTGCTTCGGCCTCGGGCGTCGCTGCAGGTTCCGGTTTGTCCCCGGCTGCAGTTTCGGCCCCGGCTGCTGCCTCATCAACAGGCGCTGGTTCTTGTGCAGCTGCCGGCGCGACGGAGGTTTCCACATGGTCGGGGCTGGTCGCCTCGACTGCTTCTTCTTCGTTGGCCACTACTGCTGTTTCGTCGGATTTCTGACTGTCTGTCACCGCTAAAAGTCTTTCGCTTGGAGGGACTGCTCAGGTAATGCACCCCGGGCCGGGGCCTGGAGCTGGTTACTTCAGAGAAAACGAGTCTATCGTGACAGGTGCCACAGGGGCGCCGTCACTGGTGCTTTCGCCGGTTTTCAGGCCTGCGGCGGCGATGTTGGCAACTACGTCCAGCCCGCTGGTTACCTTGCCCACTACGGTGTACCCACCGGCCGTGTCAGCAGGAATGGTGGTGTCCTTGTAGACGATGAAGAACTGGTGCCCGTTGCCATAGGCGTTGTTCCCGCTGCGGGCCACGGCTATCGTCCCCGCAGGGTACTTGTTGTCTGCGGGCGTGTTTTCCAGCGGACCCCATCGGTAGTTGGGGTCGTCCGCGCCGTCTTCGGACGGGGCGCCGCACTGCAGCAGCCCGAAGGTTTCCGAGGTCGTCAGGCGGTGGCAGAACTTCCCGTTGTAGTAGCTGGAGTCGCTGAGTGACTTGAACACTGCCGCGGCCTGGGGTGCAGCCGTTCCGTTCAGTTCAACGCCGACCACTCCGCTGTTCAACGCGAGCTCGCCGGTGAACGTTTTTCCAGCGGCTGTGTCCGGGCTGGGAATGTCCGAACTGTTAGAGGCAGGCGCAGACGGCGAAGCGGACGGAGAGCTGAGCCCGGCTTCTGCTGCGGCGAACTCCGCTTCGGTGGGGTTGGAGCTGAAGACCGTCAGTTGCAGCACGACGGCCAGAACCACCGCTGCGGCACCTGCGCCAACAGCGATGGTGTTGTCGCGTTTGCGCCGCTTGCCCTGTTCCTGCCGCAGGGCACGCTTGGCTTCCATCTGCCTGATGCGCCGTTTCGCTTCGCGGTCATCCCGCGACCTTGTTGCCAAGAGTCCTCCTGATTGTGTCCACTTCCGGGGCCGCCGACAGGAACCCGGGCATGCTGCATTAGATGTGCACGCGCGGAAAGCATAAACTGGCTGCCGCACATAGTTTATGCATGACCGGCTGGACGCCCGCCCTGTAAACGCCGTACGGGCGTTTTAAAGCTGTGGGTCCCATACCAGCGTCAGCTTTCTTCGAGGAGACATTTCCACCATGGCACGTACCGCCTCCCTGTCCGGATTCCCCGAGTGGCTTCCCCAGGAGCGGTTGGTGGAGCTCCATGTGCTGGATACGCTCCGCAAGACGTTCGAGTTGCATGGGTTTTCGTCCATCGAGACCAGGGCAGTGGAAACTGTGGGGCAGCTGCTCCGCAAAGGCGAGATCGACAAAGAGGTTTACGGGCTGAGCCGGCTCCAGGATGACGAGGGTGAGGCTGCGAAGTCAGATAAAGCGGATCCCAACGCCTTGGCCCTGCACTTCGACCTGACTGTTCCCTTCGCCCGTTACGTGGTGGAGAACGCCGGCTACCTGGCGTTCCCCTTCCGCCGCTACCAGATCCAGAAGGTGTGGCGTGGCGAGCGGCCGCAGGAAGGCCGCGCCCGTGAGTTCACCCAGGCGGACATCGATGTGGTGGGCGACGGCGAGCTTCCGTTCCGCTACGACGTCGAGATAGCCCTGGTCATTGCCGAGGCGCTGAGCGCGTTGCCGATTCCGGACTTCCGGCTCCGGATCAACAACCGGAAGCTGGCCGAGGGTTTCTATCGCGGGATCGGCCTGGCGGACACTGCCGGGGTCCTGCGCAGCATCGACAAACTGGAAAAGATCGGCGCTGCGAGGGTGGCAGAGCTGTTGAAGAGCGAGCTTGGTGCCACGGACGAGCAAGCCGGACTGGCCTTGGAACTGGCTCGTATCCGCACTGAGGACACCTCCTTCGTCCAGCAGGTCCGCGCCCTGGGCGTCACCGATGAGCTCCTGGAGGAAGGGCTCAACGAGCTGGAGCAGGTCATCCAGGCGGCCGTACAGCGTGCCCCGGGAAAGGTGGTTGCCGATTTGAGCATCGCCCGCGGCTTGGATTACTACACCGGAACTGTCGTCGAAACCGTGCTGGTTGGCCATGAGCAGCTCGGTTCCATTTGCTCCGGTGGCCGCTATGACGCCCTGGCCAGCAAGGGCAACCGCAAGTTCCCCGGCGTCGGCCTTTCCATCGGTGTGACGCGCCTCGTATCGCGCATCCTTAGCCAGGAACTGGCGACGGCATCGCGCTCGGTCCCCACAGCGGTACTGGTTGCCTTGAATACGGACGACAGCTGGTCTTCCGCGCAGGATATCGCGGCACAACTGCGGGGGAGGGGCATCGCGACCGAAGTTGCTGCAAAAGCCGAGAAGTTCGGCAAACAGATCAAGTTCGCCGACCGGCGCGGTATCCCGTTTGTGTGGTTTACCGACGACGACGGCAAACACCAGGTCAAGGACATCCGCACCGGTGAGCAGGTTGACGCCGACCCCGCAGAATGGACGCCGGCGGAAGAGGACTTGCACGTCCGCGTCACCACCGCCTGATACCGGCATCGCTTGTTCCGCCGTTTGGCGGGAGCCGCGGCCGGGGCGGGTAAACTCGGACGGGACCGCCATTGCAGCGGTCCCTATAAATTTCATGCTGAAAGGAATGCTGTGCTGCGCACACATGACCTCGGATCACTTCGCTCCGAGCACATTGGACAAACCGTTACCCTGGCCGGCTGGGTGGGCCGCCGCCGTGATCACGGTGGCGTTGCATTCGTTGACCTGCGTGACGCGTCCGGTGTCGCCCAGGTGGTAGTCCGTGAGGAAGAGGTCTTCCATGGCCTGCGGAACGAGTACGTCCTGCAGGTGACGGGTACCGTCAACAAGCGTCCCGAAGGCAACGAAAACCCGGCTCTGGCGACGGGTGACATCGAGGTGATCGCTGACAAGGTGGTCATCCTCAACACCTCTGAGCCACTTCCGTTCCAGATCGACGAACACGTTGAAGTTGGCGAGGAAGCACGCCTTAAGCACCGTTACCTGGACCTTCGTCGTCCCGGCCCCGCCCGCAACATGCGTCTGCGTTCGGAGGCCAACCGTGTGGCCCGCGAACTGCTGCACCAGCGTGGCTACGTCGAAATTGAGACACCCACGCTGACGCGTTCGACGCCGGAAGGCGCCCGCGACTTCGTTGTCCCGGCACGTCTGGCGCCGGGTTCCTGGTACGCCCTGCCGCAGTCGCCGCAGCTTTTCAAGCAGCTGCTCCAGGTGGGTGGCTTTGAGAAGTACTACCAGATTGCCCGTTGCTACCGCGACGAGGATTTCCGTGCGGACCGCCAGCCGGAGTTCACCCAGCTCGACATCGAAGCCAGTTTCGTGGACCAGGACGATGTCATTGAGCTGGGCGAGGCAATCGTCAAGGCTCTGTGGCAGCTCATCGACGTCGAGATCCCCACCCCGATCCGCCGCATGACGTACCTGGATGCCATGGCCAAGTACGGCTCGGACAAGCCGGACCTTCGCTTCGGTGTGGAGCTGACTGAGCTTACGGAGTTCTTCAAGGACACCAACTTCGGCGTGTTCAAGGCACCGTACGTCGGCGCAGTGGTCATGCCCGGCGGAGCTTCGCAGCCCCGCCGTACGCTGGACGGCTGGCAGGAATTCGCCAAGCAGCGTGGACACAAGGGCCTTGCCTACGTGCTCTTCAAGGAGGACGGCGAGCTCGCCGGCCCCGTTGCCAAGAACCTCACGGAAGAAGAGCGTGCCGGACTGGCCGACGCCGTGGGCGCCAAGCCTGGTGACTGCATTTTCTTCGCCGCCGGTGAGAAGTCAGCGGCACGCGCCCTGCTCGGTGCTGCCCGCGTGGAGATTGGTCACCGTACCGGCCTGATCGACCCCAACGACTGGGCGTTTGTCTGGATCGTGGACGCTCCCATGTTCGAGCCCGCCGCCGCAGCTGTCGCTTCCGGTGACGTAGCTGTGGGTGGAGGGCAGTGGACGGCTGTGCACCACGCGTTCACCTCGCCCAAGCCGGAATTCCTGGACACCTTCGACCAGGACCCGGAATCCGCACTGTCGTATGCCTATGACATCGTTTGCAACGGCAACGAGATCGGTGGCGGTTCCATCCGTATCCACCAGCGCGAAGTGCAGGAACGGGTCTTCCAGCTCATGGGGCTTGACAAGGAAGACGCCGAAACCAAGTTCGGCTTCCTGCTGGAGGGCTTCAAGTACGGTGCACCTCCGCACGGCGGAATGGCCCTGGGCTGGGACCGCGTTGTTGCTTTGCTCGCCGGTGTGGAATCCATCCGCGATGTTATTGCGTTCCCGAAGTCGGGCAACGGCTATGACCCCCTGACTGCCGCTCCTGCACCTATCACTCCGCAGCAGCGCAAGGAGGCAGGCGTCGACTTCAAGCCGGAAGCCAAACCTGCAGCCAAGCCGGAAACCACCACCGTCTAAACGGTCACCCAAAGGCTCTCCACTCCGGTGGAGGGCCTTTGGCGTTTTTCCCAAGACTCCCTCAACGAAAGGTGCTGCCGGATGCTGGAGCAAACCGTGTTGGAAACGCTCATGGACAAGGCCTGGCCGGCCCTTGAGCGTGAAGACCTTGTTGGCGAAGGCACGGTGAAGTGGGTGCTTCGTGCTTCGAACGGGGTGACGCAGCGGGCCAATTCTGTGTGGCCGGCCAACCCGGCAGACAGTGCAAAAAGTGCAGGCAGTGCAGACAGTCATGCAGTGGCCACCGGCCTGGAGTCTGCCGCTGACCTTGAGCGATCCGTCACCGCCGCATCGGAGTGGTACCGGCGCCGCCGTCTGCCATTGATTTTCCAAGTGTTCGATGACTCCCGCAGTGCTGCCCTCAATGATCTCCTGGACCGCCGCCGCTTCACCCGGCAGTCCGAAACGAAGATCATGCTCCGCGGCCTGGACTCATTGCCGTCCTGCCAACCGACGATGGAGATGCTCGAACTGCCTTCTGAGGAATGGCTCAGTCTCTGGTGGTCCGTCGATGGCCGCGGGGGTGAGGCCGAATTATCGGTCGCTCACAGGATCCTCACCGGCTGCCCGGCGCTGTACGCAATGGTGAGGGACGACGACGGCGTCCCCGCCGCCGTCGGGCGCCTCGCCCTGGTTGATGGCTGGGGTGGTATCTACGGTATG
Source organism: Paenarthrobacter sp. OM7 (assembly GCF_029873575.1). NCBI lineage: Bacteria > Bacillati > Actinomycetota > Actinomycetes > Micrococcales > Micrococcaceae > Paenarthrobacter > Paenarthrobacter sp. OM7. The sequence continues at coordinate 2,546,104 of NZ_CP123579.1, read as the reverse complement.
GCGACGTCTGCCAGGCACCGCCGGCGCGGATACGCCGCCCAGGTGCTGGCCGCGTTGCTGCATGCCGGTGCCGGGCGGGATCTCAAGGGGGTCTGGCTTTTGGTCACGGCCGCCAACCACGGGGCACAGGCGCTGTACACGCAGGCTGGATTCGTGGACCACGGCAGCTACGTGTACCGGCAGGCTCCCCTGAAACGTGCCCTCAGCGGCTGCTAACCCGCCGCCCCCGGATCGGTCACAGTAATCCGGATCGAGCAGGCGTCTGCTGCCGCTTTCTGCAGGGCCGCGGATTTGATCTCCTGAATGTCCAGGAATGCCAGCCGTGTGCGGCCTGTGAAAGCCTTGAGGGCGGGCTGCGCAAGGACCTGATCCACCAAGGCCCTGTCTCCGCCGGGCACGATGTACTCCATCAGGTGCTCCGTGAAGATCCTGGCCGCATGTTCCGCCGTGGACCTGGCATCGATGAATCGGTTCCCGCTCTTGGAAGCGATGATGGTGGTGCCGCTGGCCGAGGCCACAGCGTAACCGCCGCGCCGGACCAGCACCAGGCCCAGCCCGCGTTCCTGGGCGGCCAATGAGGCGAGGCGGTGGAGTTCGCTGCTTCCCCGGCCGGGGCGTCCGTCGGATGGCCATGGCGCCTTTAGCAGCGCGGTGGCTCCGTCGGCTGCGCGCAGGAGGAGGCCGCCGTCGTGGAGGTCTTCCACCACGGGACCGTGGCCGGCCGCGAACCGTTCCACCCAGCCCTGCAACCTGGTGGCGGACACCAAGGCGGTCCGGATGGCCTGGTGGCGCGGGGCAGATGCTCGGCGGTCCATGGTGGATGTCTCCTTTGCTGGAACTATGAGTAGCCTATCCATGTGGAAGATCTCTTTGGTGCCGGTGCTGACAACGACGACGGGTCGGAGGAACCGGCGGCCTCGCCGCATTCGCCCGGGGGGCCTTCCGACGCACACTGGATGGCGTCCCAGCGCAGTCCCCTCGCAGTGCGGATGCGCCCCCGTACCTTGGACGACGTCGTGGGGCAGCAGCACCTGTTGGGCCATGGTTCGCCTCTCCGGCAGTTGGCAGCCGGGGCCGAAGCTGCGGGTCCTGCCGGACCGAGCTCCGTGATCCTTTGGGGGCCTCCGGGGACGGGAAAAACCACGCTGGCCCATGTGATCGCGCGGGGTCCCGGAAGGAAGTTCGTGGAATTGTCTGCGATCACCGCGGGCGTCAAGGATGTCCGGCGCGTCATGGATGAGGCCTTGACGGCCCGCGACCTCTATAAGAAAACCACCGTCCTCTTCCTGGACGAGATCCATCGCTTTAACAAGGCCCAGCAGGACGCCCTGCTGCCGGGTGTCGAGAACCGCTGGGTGGTGCTCGTCGCCGCCACCACGGAAAACCCGTCATTCTCGGTGGTGTCGCCCCTGTTGTCGAGGTCCCTGTTGCTGACGCTGAAGCCGCTCACCGATGACGACATTGGGGGACTGCTGCAACGTGCCGTCGCCGATGCGCGCGGCCTTGCCGGACGTGTGGAGCTCAGCCCGGAGGCGCTGGACCATCTGGTGCGCCTCTCCGGCGGCGATGCCCGCAGGGCGTTGACCGCGCTGGAAGCCGCTGCCGGGGTCGCGTTCGGTGACAGCACCGCCGTCGGGCCCGAACCGGACGGTGCCGATGCCGTGCCGGGGGAGGACGGCGACGCTGGACCAATCAACGACGACGGCGAGCCGGGACTCGCCGGCGACGGCACCCCTGACGCTCCGGTGCTGGTGGAACTGCGCCATACCGAGCGAGCCTTGGACGCCGCCGCCGTTCGCTATGACCGTGCCGGGGACCAGCATTACGACGTCGCCAGTGCTTTCATCAAATCCATCCGTGGCTCGGATGTCGATGCCGCGCTGCATTACCTGGCCCGCATGCTTGAAGCGGGCGAAGATCCACGGTTTGTTGCACGACGCATCGTGATTTCCGCCGCTGAAGACATTGGAATGGCCGATCCCACTGCGCTGCAAACGGCAGTGGCGGCGGCCCAGGCGGTGCAGTTGATCGGCATGCCCGAGGGGCGGATCGTCCTCGCCGAAGCTGTGGTCCATTTGGCTACCGCGCCGAAATCCAATGCCGCGTATATGGGCTTGAACAAAGCGGTGGCTGATGTCCGGGCAGGGTTTGGCGGTGGCATCCCCATGCATTTGCGGGATGCGCATTACCCCGGGGCAAAACAATTGGGGCATGGCAAGAGCTACAAGTACGCACATGACGAACCGCACGGTGTGGCAACCCAGCAGTACCCGCCCGACGATTTGGTGGGGAAGGACTACTACCAGCCCACCAATAACGGAGCCGAACGGGATATTGCCGCCAGGTTGGAACGGCTCCGCAAGATAGTGCGTGGGGAGTAGGCAAGGGCGCCCATTCCCCTCGAAGGCCCACAGGCGTCAACCACGTTGTGCATGGTACGATTGATCCTTGTCTGGCATGGCCCGACGCACAATCCCACTGAAGATTCCTTCAACAGTGCTGTGCGCCCGGGCTAGTAGCAAGAGGCAGCGGTTGGCCGATGCTCTCCCTGATGGAGGCCAGTAACACTGACACACCGCAGTAATTGGAAGGACACAAGTGGCTAACAACACTCGTGCTCGCCGTACCGCACGCCTTTCGCGTGCACTCGGCATCGCTCTGACCCCCAAGGCCGCCAAGTACATGGAGCGCCGCCCGTACGGCCCCGGTGAGCATGGCCGTGCCCGCAAGAAGCAGGACTCCGACTACGCCGTACGTCTGCGCGAAAAGCAGCGTCTGCGCGCCCAGTACGGCATCCGCGAAGCCCAGATGACCCGTGCCTTCGAAGAAGCACGCCGCACCAAGGGCCTCACCGGTGAAAACCTGGTTGAGCTGCTCGAAATGCGTCTGGACGCCCTTGTGCTCCGTGCAGGCTTCGCCCGCACCATCGCACAGGCCCGCCAGCTGGTTGTGCACCGCCACATCATGGTTGACGGCATCCGCGTGGACCGCCCGTCCTTCCGCGTTGGCGAAGGCCAGCTCATCCACGTTCACAGCCGCTCCGAGGTCATGCCCCCGTTCCAGGTGGCAGCTGCAGGCGCACATGTTCTGAACAACGTGCCGCCGTACCTGGACGTCAAGATCGAGGCCCTGCAGGCACGCCTGGTTCGTCGCCCCAAGCGCTCTGAGGTCCCCGTGATCTGCGAAGAGCAGTTCGTCGTCGAATTCTACGCTCGCTAAATTCAAGCAGCGCATACAAAGAAGCCCGTGGCACATGCCGCGGGCTTCTTTGTATGTAAGGTACCGGTCCAAAGTGGGTAAGGTACTTGGGAGGCCTTGTCCAAAGCCGTTCAGCGGCTGGTGCAGGGCAATGCAACAACCCTAGGAGAAGAGTTCTATGTCTGGTGGCGACATCGCCGGCCTCATCGCAGCAGGAGTCTTCGCGCTCCTTGTGTTGTTGTTGGCTGTGCCAATCTTGAAGCTGGGTGGCGTTTTTGACGAGGTCCGCACCTCCATCCGGTCCATCAGCGACGGTGCAACCCCCTTGATGGATGAAGTGACCGCTACGGTTTCCACCACCAACCAGCAGCTGAAGAAGGTTGACGGGATCGCCTCGAACGTCTCCGATGCCTCGGCCAACATCTCCGCGTTGTCCTCTCTGGTGGCGGCCACGGTGGGTTCTCCATTGATCAAGGTGGCTGCCTTCAGCTATGGAGTACGTTCCGCCTTCGCCGGCCGCCGTGCACCTTCCTCCGGCCGCCGCAGCCGCTGACCTGCGCAGCAGCTGCCCTATACAGTCGCTGAATAAGAGGGAGAAAGAAACCCATGAAAAGAATTGTGTGGATGGGCATCGGCGTCGCCATCGGCGTCATTGCTTTCCGGAAGATCACTGAGGCCCAGGCGAACATCGGTCCTGAGGGCTTGAACCGTGCCGTGGGCCGGATGGCTGATGGCTTGTTCGATTTCGCCGACGCGGTCCGGACGGGCATGCACCAGCGGGAAGAGGACCTTCGGGCGGCGTTGGGGATTGACGACGCCGGAGCAGGCCGACGCTAGCGGAGCGGTTCGCTCCCACGCCCGCAACAGGGCAGAATGGAAAACTGCGGAACGGCACCAGCCGGTACCGCGCACATGACGTGCAGTGAATTGAGAAGGGTAAGTAATCAGCTAATGAAGTCGCAGGAGATCACCAAACGCTGGGTGGACTTTTTTGTCAGCAAGGGCCACACCGCCGTTCCCTCCGCGTCGCTCGTTTCCAGCGACCCGTCCCTTCTCTTCACCGTCGCTGGAATGGTGCCGTTCATTCCGTACCTGACTGCGCGCGAAGAACCCCCGTACAGCCGTGCCACGAGCGTCCAGAAATGCATCCGCACCGGAGACATCGAGGAAGTGGGGAAAACGGCCCGCCACGGGACGTTCTTCCAGATGTGCGGCAACTTCTCCTTTGGCGACTACTTCAAGGAAGACGCCATCAAGTTCGCGTTCGAGCTGCTCACCACCAGCGTTGACGACGGCGGCTATGGACTTCCCGCCGAGCGCCTCTGGGTGACTGTCTACGAAGAAGACGACGAAGCCAAGGAACTCTGGCTCAAGAACACCGGCATCCCGGCCGAGCGCATCCAGCGTATGGGCAAAGCCGACAACTACTGGTCCACCGGCCAGCCGGGTCCTGCCGGTCCCTGCTCGGAGATCTACTACGATCGCGGCCCCGCCTACGGCATCGAAGGCGGCCCGTTGGCCGATGAGACCCGGTACATCGAGATCTGGAACCTCGTGTTCATGCAGTACCAGATCGAGAATGTCCGTTCCAAGGTGGACTTCGACATCGTGGGAGAGCTCCCGCAGAAGAATATTGACACCGGCCTGGGCATGGAACGTCTCGCGATGATCCTCCAGGGCGTCGAGAACATGTACGAAACCGACCAGGTCCGCCCGGTCATCGACAAGGCTGCAGAACTGTCCGGCCGGGAGTACACCTCGGCCGAGTCTCCGGAGGACCCGCACCACACGGACGACGTCCGTATGCGCGTCGTCGGAGACCACATTCGTTCTGCCCTGATGCTGATTGCTGATGGTGTTTCGCCGTCCAACGAAGGCCGCGGCTATGTGCTGCGCCGCCTCATTCGACGCGCAGTCCGCGCCATGCGGCTGCTCGGCGTCGAAAAGGCCTGCCTGCCGGACCTTCTTCCCGCCTCCCGTGACGCCATGAAGGGCGTCTACCCCGTGGTGGAGACGGATTTCGCCCGGATCAGCCGCATTGCCTACGCCGAAGAAAAGGCGTTCCTGCGCACCATTGCTTCGGGCACGGCCCGCCTCGAGGATGCCGTGGCGGAATCGAAGGCTGCCGGTGTTCCGCTCTCCGGCGCCGACGCCTTTGCCCTGCACGACACCTATGGGTTCCCGATCGACCTGACGCTGGAAATGGCGGAAGAGGCCGGCCTCAAGGTGGACGAAGCAGGGTTCCGCTCGCTCATGCTCGAGCAGCGCCAGCGTGCACAGGCTGATGCCAAGGGTAAGAAGGGTGGCCACGCGGACCTCAGCGCCTACCAGGATCTCCTGGGCAAGGGCGAGACCGTCTTCACGGGCTATGACGAACTTGAGGGCGAATCCACGGTCCGCGGCATCGTCAGCGGTGGCCGTGCTGTAGGGCATGCCTCCACCGGCGACGAAATTGAGCTGGTCCTCAACGAAACCCCGTTCTATGCCGAAGCGGGCGGCCAGTCCGCTGACACCGGCCTCATTACCGGCGATGGCTTCGTGGTGGAGGTCCTGGACGTTCAGCGGCCCATCAAGGGCCTGAGCGTGCACAAGGCTATTGTCCGTGAAGGCGAGATTGCCTCAGATGCGTTGGTGCGCGCCGCCGTCGACCGTGAACGTCGCCACGCAGCCGAGCAGGCCCACACCGGCACGCACATTGTGCACGCCGCCCTGCATCAAATCCTGGGCCCTGAAGCTACCCAGCGTGGCTCCTACAACAAAGCCGGTTACCTGCGTTTCGACTTCGCCTGGGGCGAGGGTCTGAGCACAGCCACGCGGTCCGAGATCGAAGAAGTCTCCAACATCGCCATCCGGAACAATTACCGGGTAGACACCAAGGTGATGGGGCTCGCTGAAGCCAAGGCGCTGGGTGCCATGGCACTGTTCGGCGAAAACTATGGCAGCGAAGTGCGCGTCGTGGAGATCGACGGCGCCTGGTCCCGCGAGCTGTGTGGTGGGACGCACGTGTCCAACACCTCGCTCATCGGCAGCCTTTCGCTGCTGGGAGAGCAGTCCGTTGGCTCCGGAAACCGCCGTGTTGAAGCCTTCGTTGGCCTGGACGCATTCCGTCATCTGGCCGCCGAGCGGGCCTTGGTGACTGAGCTCACAGAACTCCTGAAGGTTCCCTCCGGGCAACTCGCCGACCGCATTTCCAGCACGCTGAGCAAGCTGAAGGCAACGGAAAAGGAACTCGACCGCCTTCGCAAGGAGCAGCTGGCCGCGGCTGCCGCAAACCTTGTGGGCACTGCAAAGGACGCTGCGGGTGTGCGCGTAGTAGCCCACGACGCCGGTCAGGTCGGCGGTGCCGACGATCTCCGGAATCTCGCCTTGGACCTCCGCAGCCGCCTCGGCTCGGAGGCTGCCACGGTGGCTGTGGCAGGCGTCAGCAATGACCGCCCGGTGATCCTCATCGCCACCAATGAGGCCGCCCGCGAAGCAGGCGTCAAGGCCGGCGCGCTGGTTCGCCTTGCTGCGGGCATCCTTGGCGGTGGCGGTGGCGGTAAAGACGACGTCGCCCAAGGCGGCGGCGCCGACGCTGGGAAGGTCCCCGAGGCCCTCACAGCGGTGGTGGATGCGATAGCCAAGCGCTGACGGTGGCTGCAAGTACTCACGGTGACGTCTACCCCCGGGGCATCAAGCTGGGGGTAGACGTCGGCACCGTCCGTGTAGGCGTCGCCATCTGCGATCCCGACGGAATCCTGGCCACACCCTTCAAGACTGTTTTACGCGACGCCAAGAAGAACTCCGACGTCCGCTTCGTGGTCAAGCACGCCGCTGAACTGCCTGCGGTGCAGATCTTTGTGGGCCTTCCCCGCACCATGAAGGGTGAGGAACGTGCCTCGGCAGACATGGCCACCGCGTACGCCGAACTCCTCGCCAACGAACTGATGCGGGTTGGTTTGGACATCTCCGTGAGCCTTGTGGACGAGCGGCTTTCGACCGTCACGGCACACCGCAACCTGCATCAAGCTGGCATGAGCAGCAGGAACCACCGTAAAGTGGTTGATCAGGTTGCCGCTGCTGGAATACTGCAGCACGCAATTGACATGCAAAAAGCCAGAGGAACGGACGTTGGCCGCCGAGTGCAGGCACCGGCGCAATCCGATAAGCCCAGCAGTGCCCCAACGCTGCGGGCTGCCTCCGGCCGTGAACCCGATTCTTCTACGAGGGGACTGCAACTGTGAGCCCGGTCAACAACGACCCCTCCAGCGGTACCGCCGGCGGCGGTATGCCGCTGACCCGCAAAGAGCTGCGGGCGCGGGAACGATTCCTCGCCACGCAGAACCATAACGTCGTACCCGTTCCCGAAGCGACCCCCGGGGAAGCCGCTGCGTCCGCAGACCGTGAGCCTGAACTGCCCAATCCTGTTCCCGCGGTGCCCCCGGCTCCGGTTGCGCCACCTGTGCCGGCTGCTCCACCCGTTCCCGTGTCAAAGCCTGCTGCTCCTCCCGTTCCCGCCGCGCAACCAGTGTCTACAGCGCCGAGTCCTGCCGACGAGCCCACCCCGGCGTCCACTGACGAATCGCCGTCCGTTGAGACTCCGGAGGAAGCGCACCCGGCTGAACCGGATCATGGCGGGAATCACCTGGAGGGCGCCGAAGCCCACGAGGTGGAAGGACATCACCACCCCGGGCATGAGGACTCCGACCCTACGCACGACGTCGCCGGGCATGGGCCCCACAGCGATTTTCATGATGAGCACCACGCAGATGGGGTTCACCACGATGAACACCACCCGGACGATCTTTACCACGATGAGCACCTCGTCGACGGTCTTCACCACGATGAACACCACCACGACCTCATCGCGCCTGTCGAGCAGACGGCTTCCTCCAAGGCAGCGGTCAAGAAGGCCCGCCGCCGTCGTCGCGTCCTTGCCCTGCTGATCACGCTGGGTGTCTTCGTTGCCGCAATAGCCATCGGGGCCCAGTTCCTCAAGCCCTTGCTGGGCATGGACAAGGTCACCGACTATCCGGGCCCAGGTACGGGCTCGGTCAACATCACAGTGCCCGAAGGCTCCGGACCGAAGGCGGTGGCCGTAGCACTCGTCGAGAACAAAGTGGTGGCCGACGCCGATGCCTTCGTCAAGGAATTCCTTAACGACGGCGGCGAATTGTCCCCGGGCGAGTTCACCTTCCGTACCGAGATGAAGAATTCCGACGCAGTGGATGTCCTGGTCAACAAGGACGCATCCAAGGTGATGTACTTCGCCCTCAGTGCGGGCCTTCGCATTAATGAGTCGCTGGAAGCCATTTCCAAGGGCTCGGGTATCTCCATGCAGGAACTCAACGCGCTCAACCAGGCCCCGGCACAGTTCGGCATTCCGTCCAAGGCCAAGAACCTCGAAGGCTTCCTGGCCCCGGGGGAGTACCGCTTTCCGCTCGGCACGCCGGCCAAGGACATCATCCAAAAGTTGGCCACTACCACGCTGGATGAGCTCAAGTCCCAGGGAATCACGGAACCGGGCAAGCAGTACGACACCGTGACCATCGCCAGTATTGTGCAGGCAGAAGGCGGTCAAGCGGACTATGGAAACGTGGCCGGCGCCATCTACAACAGGCTCAAGCCAAACAATGTGGAAACCAGCGGCCTGATCCAGTCTGACGCCACGGTGACCTACGGACTCGGCAAGAAATCCTTCCATCTCACGGAGGAAGAAAAGGCCGATAAGTCCAATACGTACAACACGTACGCCAATGTTGGGTTGCCGGCTGGACCCATCGGCTCACCGGGCAAGACTGCCATTGATGCTGCGGCCAAACCCACCCAGAACGACTACATGTACTGGGTCACCATCAACCTGGACAGCAAAGAAACCAAGTTCTCCAAGACGCTGGCTGAGCACAACGTCTATGTTGAGCAGTACAACGCGTGGTGCCAGGCCAATCCGGGACGGTGTGTGTGAGTCGTCGTGCCGCAGTCCTGGGGCATCCGATCTCGCATTCGAAGTCACCGGCCCTGCATACTGCTGCCTACGCCAAACTGGGCGTTGACATTGAATACTCCGCAATCGATGTCACCGTGGACGGCCTTCAGGCGTTCATGGGCTCACTCTTCGGCGATGACTCCTGGTGCGGGCTCTCAGTGACCATGCCGTTGAAGTCGGCCATGGTCAAGGAGGTCGACGAGGTCCGCGGCGCGGGCGCCCAGTTGGGAGTCATCAACACCGTGGTCTTTGAACACGACGGCGGAGTGGTGCGACGCGTTGGATACAACACCGATGTCGCCGGGATCGTTGAGGCGGTCCGGTATGCCGGGGTTGCTTCCACGCCCCACGCGGCCATCCTGGGTGGCGGCGGTACCTCCGCTGCGGCCGTAGCGGCTGTCAAGGAACTTGGTGGCAGCCACGTGGATGTCTTCGTCCGTGATGCAGGGCGTGCCGGTGAGGCCGAAGCCGCTGCAGCCGCCGTCGGAATTTCCCTCCATGTCAGACCGTTGACTGAAGCAGCCACCGCTGTGGCGGGCACCGACCTGGTGATCTCCACATTCCCGCCGCGTGCCGCCGATTCCTTGGCGGATGAGTTGGCGGCGTTGCCGGGAACAGGGGCCGGTGTCCTGCTGGACGTTGCCTACGATCCCTGGCCCAGCCGCCTTGCTGAGGTGTGGCATGGTCACGGAGGCGCCGTAGTCCCGGGCCTTGAGATGCTGATGTACCAGGCGGCCGAGCAGATCAGGCGCTTCAGCGGCTGTGACGTGGATGCCGCCGTCATAGATGTGATGTGCGACTCAGTCGGGCTTCCCCGGCGAGTGTTCTAGAAGCCTTACATGGCAGGATTGGTTATATGTTGCGTTGGTTGACTGCCGGTGAATCCCATGGTCCGGCCCTGATCGGAATTGTTGAAGGCGTGCCCGCCGGTGTTGAACTCACCAGCGCGCAGATCCGTGATGCCCTGGCGCGTCGCCGCCTGGGCTATGGACGTGGTGCCCGCATGAAGTTCGAGCAAGACGAGGTCACCATCATGGGTGGCGTTCGTCATGGCCTGACGCAGGGCGGCCCCGTAGCCATCCAGGTGGGCAACACCGAGTGGCCCAAGTGGGAGCAGATCATGTCTGCTGACCCCGTAGATCCCGGAATCCTTGCCGATCAAGCCCGCAACGCACCCCTGACGCGGCCGCGCCCAGGGCATGCAGATTTCACGGGCATGCAGAAATACGGCTTCGACGAAGCCCGTCCCGTGCTTGAACGCGCCAGCGCCAGGGAAACCGCCACCCGCGTGGCCCTTGGCACCGTTGCCGCGCAGTTCCTGAAGCAGCTGGGCGTGGAATTGGTGAGCCACACTGTTTCCATCGCCAGCGTGACTGTTCCCGAGGGCCGCCCCTTGCCGCTGCCCCAGGATGTGCTGGCGCTCGACGCGGACCCCCTCCGCTGCTTTGACCGTCAGACCTCCGACGCCATGGTCGCTGAAGTGGACGCCGCCCATAAGGAAGGCGAAACCCTTGGCGGTGTTGTTGAGGTCCTGGCATACGGACTTCCGCCGGGACTGGGCAGCTACGTGCACTGGGACCGCCGCCTTGACTCCCGCCTGGCCGCTGCGCTGATGGGCATCCAGGCCATCAAGGGAGTGGAGGTCGGAGACGGCTTCCTTACTGCTGCGCGCCGTGGTTCCGCTGCCCACGATGAAATCGTGAAGGATGCTGACGGGAAAATTGTTCGGCAGACCAACCGCGCCGGCGGTATTGAGGGCGGCATGAGCATTGGCGAGGTATTGCGCGTGCGTGCAGCCATGAAGCCGATTGCTACCGTTCCCCGTGCCCTGCGCACCATCGATGTCAGCACAGGTGAACCCGCCAAGGCCCATCACCAGCGTTCAGACGTCTGTGCAGTGCCCGCGGCCGGTGTAGTCGCCGAAGCAATGGTTGCACTGGTCCTGGCCGAGGCCGTCGCCGAGAAGTTCGGCGGCGACTCCGTAGCCGAAACCCGCCGCAACCTGCAAAGCTACCTCGGCAACATACCGGCCACCCTGGACTCGGTCGGCCGGTAGTGGTTCGCCCGATCCTGGACGGCTGCACCGGCCGTCCCGTTGTCCTGGTGGGCCCTATGGCTGTTGGCAAGTCGGCCATTGGCCAGCAGTTGGCCCAGCAGTTGGGGCTCCCGTTCGTGGATACCGACGCTGTGGTGGTCGCTGCCCACGGCAGTATCGCAGATATTTTCGCGGGGCGCGGAGAGCACGCCTTCCGTGAAATTGAAGCCCGGGCAGTGGCGAAGTCCATCGAGAATGCCAAGGTTCAGCCCGCCATTATTTCCCTGGGCGGGGGAGCGGTCCTGGACTCCGGAACCCAGCAACTGCTGGAAGAATGCACGGTGGTCTACCTCGAATGTGACGCGGAGACCGTTGCCGATCGCATCGCGCGCAACACTGGCAGGCCATTGCTGAAGGGTGATGCGATGACGCGGTGGGAAGCATTGTTCGCTACGAGGCGTCCTGTCTATGAGCGTCTCGCGGACATCGTCATGGACGTCCGTTCAGGATCCGTGGCGGAAATCGGCCTCCAGTTGGAGGAGCGGCTGCGCCAGTATGCAGCCTTGAAAGAGGAAGTTGAAAAGTGAGTAACGAAGCAACTGTCATCAAGGTGACTGGCCAGTCCGCCAATGAAAACTACGACGTCGTAGTGGGGCGCGGCCTTTTGGGGACCCTTCCTGAAAAGCTGGGGGAGCGTGTCCGGCGTGTCCTGGTCATTCATCCCCGGGCCCTCCGCCTGACGGGGGACACGGTTCGCGACGAGCTGGAAACAGCCGGTTTCACCGCGCTGACTGCCGAAATCCCTGATGCGGAAGAAGGCAAGCACATTCAGGTTGCTGCTTTCTGCTGGCAGGTGCTGGGCCAAAACGACTTCACCCGCTCTGACGCCATCGTGGCGGTCGGAGGTGGCGCTGTGACGGACCTGGCCGGGTTCGTGGCAGCCACATGGCTTCGTGGTGTCAAGGTCATCCACATGCCCACCAGCCTTCTGGGCATGGTGGATGCTTCAGTGGGCGGAAAGACCGGCATCAACACAGCCGAGGGCAAGAACCTCGTGGGATCGTTCCACCCGCCGGCTGCCGTCCTGGCAGACCTCGACACGCTTCAGACGCTGCCCAAGAACGAGCTCATCTCCGGTATGGCCGAGGTCATCAAGTGTGGGTTCATTGCTGATCCCGTCATCCTGGACCTGATTGAGAAGAACACCGACGCAGTGATGGACCCGTCCTCGGACGTTGTCCGGGAACTCATCGAGCGGGCCATTACGGTTAAGGCAGATGTCGTGTCACAGGACCTCAAGGAATCCGGCCTCCGCGAAATCCTGAACTATGGCCACACGCTGGGACACGCCATTGAACTCGTGGAGCGCTACTCCTGGCGCCACGGTGCTGCTGTCTCAGTGGGCATGATGTTCGCCGCCGAGTTGTCGCGCAGCGTGGGGCGGTTGTCGGATGCCGATGCAGATCGTCACCGCACCATCCTGGAAAGCCTGGGACTTCCCATCACTTACCGGCGTGACCGCTGGCAGGGATTGCTCGATGGCATGCGCAGGGACAAGAAGTCGCGGGGCGACCTTCTGCGGTTTGTGGTCCTTGACGGCGTTGCCAAGCCTGGCATCCTGGACGTTCCCGATACCTCCCTCCTGTTTGCGGCCTACCAGGAAATCGCATCATGAGTGTCGCCGTGCGGGAAGGCGTCAGCGACTGGCCAACAGCCGGCTTCCCGGGCGTTCGTACCAATCCCGATACCCTCCTGCCCGTGATAGTCAACCAGGAAGTCATGGAGACGGCACTGGCCGCCTCTGATGATCCCGCTGACCGCATCATGGCATTGCTGTTGGAAAATCAGCCCAACGAGGCAGCCGAACTGTTGGCCGAAGCCCGCTACAAGGATCCCGAGTCGTTCCGACTGAGGATCTTCGAGGCGGAAGTCCACCGTGCCACCAACCGGCTGGACCGCGCCATACAGTTGTTCCGCCACCTCTTGCAGGACGTCCAGGGCAGCTCGAAGGAAGCGATCGTCCACCAGTACCTGGGGCGGGCATACTTCGTCAGCGGGAACGCCCTGGCTGCATCCGAGGAGTTCGCCAAAGCCTTGGACCTGCGCGTCGCCATGGCTGCTGATGCCGCGCTGATCTATTCCTCCGCCGTTGCCCTTCAAAGGGCCCGGAATGTGCTGGAACTGACTTCCTGACGCACGTGGAAACACGCCCCGCAAGCCCCCGGCGTATTTGCCGGTAGAATGGTTCTTGGATTTTTGATAAATACGCGCTGGCGGGCCGATTGGTACGCCTGCTTGGCATAGATAGCTGGCAGCTAGAACCAGTGCGATAACCAGAGGATACGAGTGGCAACCACAAACGACATCAAGAACGGGACCGTACTGAAGCTCGAGGGCCAGCTCTGGAACATTATCGAGTTCCAGCACGTCAAGCCTGGCAAGGGTGGCGCCTTTGTCCGCACCAAGATGCGCAACGTCATGTCCGGCAAGGTGGTCGACAAGACCTTCAACGCCGGTCTGAAGATCGAAACCGCCACGGTTGACCGCCGTGATTACCAGTACCTGTACCAGGATGGCGAAGACTTCGTTTTCATGGATACCCAGGACTACGACCAGATCACCGTCTCCGGTGCAACGGTCGGCGACGCCACCAACTTCATGCTTGAAAACCAGATGGTCAACATTGCCATCCATGAGGGCACCCCGCTGTACATTGAACTGCCCCCGAGCGTTGTCCTCGAAATCACCTACACGGAGCCGGGCCTCCAGGGTGACCGCTCTTCGGCAGGCACCAAGCCGGCCACCGTTGAAACCGGCTACGAGATCCAGGTTCCGCTGTTCGTCGAGCAGGGCACCAAAGTCAAGGTCGACACCCGCGATGGCAGCTACTTGGGCCGGGTCAACGACTAGTGAGCGCACGCGGTAAAGCCCGTAGCAGGGCTCTTGAAGTACTTTTCGAGGCGGAGCAGCGCTCCGTCCCGGCATTCGACGCCATGACGGCGCGCCGGGAGAAGACTGACCTGGTCATCAACCCTTACACGGTGGAAATCGTCGAGGGTGTTGTTTCCATGCAGGCAACCATCGATGAGTTCCTGGAAACGTATGCCCAGGGCTGGACGCTGGAACGGATGCCGTCCGTGGACCGTATCATTCTGCGGATCGGCGCGTGGGAACTTCTCTACAATGACGAGGTTCCGGATGGTGTAGCTGTCAGCGAAGCCGTGGCCCTTGCCAAGACGATGTCCACGGACGAGTCCCCGGCGTTCATCAATGGACTCCTCGGCCGGCTCCAGAAGCTGAAGCCATCACTTCTCGCTTAGGTACACGCCTGGCCTGAATTCAAAGGACCCGCTTCACAGGAAACTGTGGGAGCGGGTCCTTTTCCCGTTATTGGAGAACTGCTGCCCGCAAGCCGGGGATGTTGCGCAGATGCTCCAACTCGTCTTGCTGGTGAACGTGGACGTCCCGCCCGCTGAGTATCCGCTGCCTGGTGAACGCCAAAGCAGTGGCTCCCTTGATGAAGGACTTCATCTGGTTTCCACGGCCGCGCGTGGATGCCCAGCGCACCGCCTGGCGCCTGCCGCGCGAGGTGGCAAGCATCTCCACCTCGGCCGGAGTGAACCAGCCGGCCCGGGCATACTCCAGGAGGCGTTGGCGCGTGAGTTTTCCTTCAGCGACCCGAAGCAGGATGATGCCCACTGCTGCCACCAGGAAGATGGGGACCTGGACCACGAAGTACTCCGTCAGGAAGTTCTGACCCATGCTGTTCCAACGGTTGTGGAGGAACATCGCGGGCAGTAACCCAATGAAGAATCCCAGTACGGCATAGCCGCTGTGCCACCTCCGCGCAGCAAAGCCCATGATCAGGCCGGTGGTGCCTGTGAACAGAGCGTGGGCGAAGGGCGACATGACGCCGCGGAGGATGAAGATACGGACCAAGTCCGTCCCGGGATCGGTGGAGGAGGCAATTTCGCGTCCAAAGTAGAGGATGTTCTCAGTGAAGGCGAAGCCGGCGGCAATGGTGAAGGCGAACACCACCCCATCCACGGGTCCGTCAAAGTACTTCCGGGCGGCCAGGATCAAGACCAGCAATCCGAGCGACTTGGTGAATTCCTCGACGATGGGTGCTTGGACCGTTGCCATGAAGTAGGTGAAAGCTTCTTCGCTGCTGGTGGGTGCGGCCAGGGCAAAGAGGGGCTGGATGAGCAGCGTCCCGGCGATGGACACTGCGGCACCCCAGGTGAAGGCGAACCACAGCAGCCTTTTTGGTTCCGGCTCCCAGCGATCGATGAGTCGTACCGTCAGCAGCACGACGGACAACGGAATCAACGAAGCAATAAAGCCGATCACGAAGCCTGTCACCCCGGTGTTGCCCAGCAGGAACGGCAGCACCAGCATCAGGCTGGCAAGGGCAAGGACCCCACCAACAATGACCAAGGGGAGTGTGCCCAGCGACCGGCGGCTGCGCGGAGCCTGTGGTGTGGCCCAGGTTTGCCGGGGGAGTGAGGCTGGATTCCCTGGAGCCGGTTGATAGTTTCCCGGCTGTACCCGTCCGATCCACGTGGGGTTGGCGCCAGGTTCCAGATAGGGTCGCGGATAGGGTTGTCCGCCGGGTTGGCCGTGGTGGTTCATGGTCATGGGCAAGAGCCTATTCCACGGCACGCAGTGTGAGCTTAAACTCACGCTTGGGTTGGTCGGGCGGTGCGGTGGCGAAGGGCCCCTGTGGTAGTTTTGAAAAGCAAATATTCCTTTTTTAATTCCGTCCCGTGAGGCGGGGAAAGGGGAGACGAGCGATGACTGAAGTCACTTCAGCGCACGTGCCGTCGCGGGTTGTTCTAAACCAGGCGGACATTGACCGTGCGCTCACTCGTATCGCCCATGAGATCCTCGAAGCCAATAAAGGCTCCCAGGACCTGGTCCTGCTGGGCATTCCCAGCCGCGGCTATCCGTTGGCCGTACGGCTCGCCCAAAAGATCGCAGCTGCCGACGCCTCGGTCAACGCTGAAACGATTGTCGGCCAATTGGATGTCACCATGTTCCGTGACGATCTCTCCCATCAGCCCACCCGGCCCCCGCGCCACACACGCCTGCCGTTGTCAGGGATCGACAACAAAGTGGTTGTCCTGATCGACGACGTCCTGTACTCGGGCCGTACCATCCGTGCTGCACTGGACGCGCTGGTGGACCTTGGCCGCCCCCGGATTGTCCGCTTGGCCGTTCTGGTGGACCGGGGCCACCGGGAACTGCCCATCCGCGCTGACCACGTGGGCAAGAACCTGCCTACTTCCTCTTCTGAAAAGGTCCGTGTCCACCTCGAGGAAATCGACTCCGTGGACGGTGTGCCCGTCAACGAGGTAGTTATCGAGGCCGGCAAGTGAAGCACCTCCTTTCCACCGAGAACCTGAGTGCTTTCGACGCCATCCGAATCCTTGACACGGCAGAAGAGATGTCCGCCGTTGGTGAGCGTGAAGTGAAAAAGCTGCCCGCGTTGCGCGGCCGGACAGTGGTGAACCTCTTCTTCGAAGACTCAACCCGCACCCGCATCTCCTTCGAGGCTGCCGCAAAGCGACTCTCTGCCGACGTCATCAACTTCGCCGCCAAGGGATCCTCGGTGTCCAAGGGGGAGTCCCTCAAGGACACGGCACAGACCCTGGCCGCCATGGGCGCAGACGCCGTGGTCATCCGTCACTGGGCATCCGGGGCCCCGCACCGGCTTGCCGCGACAGACTGGATTGACGCCGCCGTTATCAATGCCGGCGACGGCACCCACGAGCATCCGACGCAGGCGCTCCTGGATGCGTTCACCATGCGCCGGCACTGGTCCAAGGTCAACGGCAGCGAATCCACCGGTGCTGACCTTAAGGGCATGCGGGTAGCGATCGCCGGCGATGTCCTGCATTCCCGCGTTGCCCGGTCCAACGTCTGGTTGTTGAAGACCCTCGGCGCTGAAGTCACGTTGGTGGCGCCACCGACCCTGCTGCCCATCGGCGTCGAGCACTGGCCTTGCAAAGTCAGCTACAACCTGGACGAGACGCTGGAAGCCGGCATTGATGCCATGATGATGCTGCGCGTCCAGGGTGAGCGTATGAACGCGTCGTTCTTCCCCTCAACCCGGGAGTACTCGCGTCGCTGGGGTTTCGACGACGCCAGGCTCCGTGCTCTGGATGACCTCGGCATGAAAGACACCATCATCATGCACCCCGGTCCCATGAACCGGGGCTTGGAAATATCCTCCGCCGCCGCGGATTCGCCGCGCTCCACCGTGCTTGCCCAGGTGCGCAACGGTGTTTCGGTCCGCATGGCCGCCCTCTACCTGCTGCTCTCCGGAGACTCCCGCGAAGCCGCCCACACCTTAAGCCAGTCCAGCAAGGAGACCAAATGATGGCCGAGAATACCTACCTGCTTCGTGGGGCCGCCATCCTCGGTGGCGAAGCTGAAGACCTGCTGATCCGCAATGGCATCATCGAAGCGCGCGGCCAGGGCCTCGCCGCTGACGGCGCTATGGTGATTGATGCCGCAGGCCTCATCGCCCTGCCCGGCATGGTTGACGTGCACACGCACTTGCGCGAACCCGGCCGCGAAGACGCCGAAACGGTCGAAACCGGTACCCGTGCCGCTGCCTTGGGCGGTTTCACGGCCGTCCACGCGATGGCCAACAGCAACCCGGTGGCTGACACTGCGGGCGTGGTGGAGCAGGTTCACAGCCTGGGCCGCGCGTCGGGTTGGGTGGACGTTCGTCCCGTAGGAGCAGTCACTGTGGGTCTCGCCGGCGAACAGCTCGCCGAGCTGGGGGCCATGGCCGATTCCCGTGCCCAGGTGCGCATGTTCTCCGACGACGGTATCTGCGTCCATGATCCCGTCCTGATGCGTCGCGCCCTGGAGTACGTGAAAGCGTTCGACGGCGTGGTGGCCCAGCACGCGCAGGAACCGCGCCTTACCGCCGGGGCACAAATGAACGAAGGCACTGTCTCAGCGGTCCTCGGACTGACCGGGTGGCCGGCCGTTGCCGAAGAAAGCATCATCGCCCGGGATGTCCTGCTGGCCCAGCATGTTGGGTCCCGCCTCCACGTCTGCCACGTCTCCACCGCTGGATCCGTGGAAATCGTGCGCTGGGCCAAGGCGCGGGGGATCAACGTCACGGCCGAGGTCACGCCGCACCACCTGCTCCTCACTGATGAACTGGTCCGCAGCTATGACCCCGTCTACAAGGTCAATCCGCCGTTGCGTACCGATGCTGACGTGCAAGCTTTGCGTGAAGGCCTGGCAGACGGCACCATCGACGTCGTGGGCACCGACCACGCACCGCACCCCAGTGAACATAAGGAATGTGAGTGGGCGCAGGCCGCAATGGGCATGACCGGACTGGAGACAGCTCTGTCGGTGGTCCAGGAGACCATGATCGAGACTGGCCTGATGTCCTGGGCCGACTTCGCCAGGGTGACGTCCTTCACTCCGGCGGTCATCGGCCGTGTCGCTGACCAGGGCCGTCCGCTGGAGGTTGGCGAACCGGCCAACGTCATCCTGGTGGACCCGGCTGCGCGATGGACCGTTGACCCCCATAAAATGGCAACCATGGGCCGCAATTCACCGTTCAAGGGCAAGGAGCTGCCCGGATCCGTTGTGGCAACCTTCTTCAAAGGACATCCCACGGTCGTCGACGGCCGGCTCAACACGCCGTACCGGTACCCGGAAGTCAGCAGCAATTAATGGATAACCAGACACTGACCGTGCTCATCACGGTGCCGTTGATCGTCGTCGTCCTGGCGATGATCTGGCTGGGGTGGCGTAACAGGCTGCGGCGACAAGCCGACGTCGAACGCCTACCAGCGGTGCCGGAGCAGCTGACGCCGGCCACCGTCGTCGCAGATGGCCAGTACGTTGCCACCACCACGGCGGGCGACTGGCTGGACCGGATCGCGGTTCAGGGCCTGGGTATCCGGACCAACGCGGAACTGAGCATCCACGCCGAAGGCGTGCTGTTCGACCGCTCCGGTGCCGCCCCGGTCTTCATCCCCCGCTCCGCACTGGCCGACAGCCGTGAGTCCAGCGGAATGGCAGGGAAGTTCGTCGAAAAAGACGGGCTCCTGGTCATCAGCTGGAAACTCGGTGGCCGGGAACTGGATACCGGATTCCGGTCCAGGCACGCAGCCGACAAGCAGCTCCTCCTCGAAGCCCTCCAGGAATTGATCTCCGCAGCCCCTCAGGCAGATGCCGATAGTGGAAAGTAATAAAGTGACGGATAGTAAAGCAGCCACCACACCCGCCCCCTCAGCAGCAGTGCTGGTGCTCGAAGACGGCCGCATGTTCCGCGGCCGCAGCTACGGCGCGCAGGGAACTGCGCTCGGTGAAGCGGTGTTCGCCACCGGCATGACCGGTTACCAGGAGACCATCACGGATCCCTCCTACGCGCGCCAGCTGGTAGTCCAGACTGCGCCGCACATCGGTAACACCGGCGTCAACAGCGAAGACGCTGAGTCCCGCCGGATCTGGGTGGCAGGCTACGTCGTACGCGACGCCGCACGCCGTCCCTCCAACTGGCGTTCGGAACGAAGCCTCGATGACGAACTGGTGAAACAGGGCATCGTTGGCATCCAGGGCGTAGACACCCGTGCCATCACCCGCCACCTCCGCGAGCACAAAACCATGCGCGCAGGCATCTTCTCCGGCGAGGCTGCCCAGGCCACCGACAAGGAACTGTTGGACGCCGTGCTTGCCAGCGCTCCCATGGAAGGCGCAGCCCTGGCGGAGGAAGTCTCCATCGATGAGGCCTATGTCGTTGAGCCCAAGGACCACGGCTGGGAAGGCGAACCGCGGTTCTCCATCGCCGCCGTCGACCTCGGCATCAAGGCCATGACGCCCGTGCGTTTCGCAGAGCGCGGTGTCCGCGTCCACGTGCTGCCGGCAACCTCCACGCTGGAAGACGTCAACGCAGTCAACCCTGACGGCTTCTTTATGTCCAACGGTCCCGGCGACCCCGCCACGGCGGACCACCAGGTCTCCCTGCTGCGTTCAGTCCTGGACGAGAAGCTGCCGTACTTCGGCATCTGCTTCGGCAACCAGATCCTGGGCCGTGCCCTTGGGTTCGGCACCTACAAGCTCCGCTACGGCCACCGCGGCATCAACCAGCCCGTCATGGACCGCCGCACCGGCAAGGTGGAAATCACCTCGCAGAACCACGGCTTCGCCGTTGACGCCCCGCTGAACGGTTCCACCGTGGCGCCTGAAGAGCGATACGGACGGGTTGAAGTCAGCCACGTTTCGTTGAACGACGACGTCGTTGAAGGACTCGCCTGCCTCGACATCCCCGCCTTCTCAGTTCAGTACCACCCCGAAGCTGCCGCTGGTCCGCACGATGCCGCCTACCTCTTCGACCGCTTCATCGACCTCATGGCCGACACCAAGTCCAAGGCCACAGACGAAAACTCCACCGAATCCAAGACTGAGGACAAGAAGTAATGCCCAAACGTAGAGATCTCAAGAGCGTCCTTGTCATTGGTTCGGGCCCGATCGTCATCGGCCAGGCAGCCGAGTTCGACTACTCAGGCACCCAGGCCCTGCGCGTCCTCAAGGAGGAGGGCCTGCGGGTCATCCTCGTGAACTCCAACCCGGCCACCATCATGACGGACCCCGAGTTCGCCGATGCCACCTATGTTGAGCCCATCACCCCGGAGGTGGTGGAGAAGATCATCGCCAAGGAGCGCCCGGACGCCATCCTGCCCACCCTGGGTGGCCAGACAGCTTTGAATACGGCCATCGCCCTGGACAAGAACGGTGTACTGGAGAAGTACAACGTGGAACTCATTGGCGCGAACATTGCCGCCATCGAGCTTGGCGAAGACCGCGAGAAGTTCAAGGGCGTCGTGGAGCGCTGCGGTGCAGAATCCGCACGCAGCCACATTATCCACACCATGGAAGAGGCCTTCGCCGCTGCCGAGGACCTCGGCTACCCGATGGTGGTCCGTCCGTCCTTCACCATGGGTGGACTGGGATCGGGCCTGGCGTACAACGAGGACGACCTTCGCCGGATCGTGGGCCAGGGCCTTCAGTACAGCCCCACCACCGAGGTCCTGCTTGAAGAGAGCATCCTCGGCTGGAAGGAATACGAGCTCGAGATGATGCGCGACAAGAACGACAACGTCGTTGTTGTGTGCTCCATCGAGAACTTCGATCCCGTAGGCGTCCACACTGGTGACTCCATCACTGTTGCGCCGGCGCTGACCCTGACAGACCGCGAGTACCAGAAGCTGCGCGACGTCTCCATTGCCGTCATCCGCGAGGTTGGCGTGGACACCGGTGGCTGCAACATCCAGTTCGCCATCGACCCCGCCACTGGCCGCGTCGTGGTCATCGAAATGAACCCCCGCGTTTCGCGTTCCTCAGCACTGGCGTCCAAGGCAACCGGCTTCGCCATTGCCAAGATCGCCACCAAGCTCTCCCTGGGTTACACCCTGGACGAAATCCCGAACGACATCACGCAGAAGACCCCGGCTTCCTTCGAGCCGACCCTGGACTACGTTGTGGTCAAGGTCCCGCGTTTCGCGTTCGAGAAGTTCCCGGCAGCAGACAACACGCTGACCACCACCATGAAGTCCGTTGGCGAAGCCATGGCCATGGGCCGTAACTTCACCGAAGCCCTGCAAAAGGCCCTCCGCTCGCTTGAGCAGAAGGGTTCCCAGCTGGACTTCAGCTCCGTGCCGGAATACGAAGTCGCAGAGCTCATCGAGAAGGCCAAGCGACCCACGACGGACCGCCTGCACCAGGTGCAGCGCGCCCTGCTCGGCGGCGCCACCGTGGAAGAACTCTTCGAGGCCACCAAGATCGACCCTTGGTTCCTGGACCAGTTGCAGCTGCTCAACGAGACAGCCCAGGAGATCCGCAAGGCCGGTGTGCTCACGGAGGAAATGCTGCGCAACGCCAAGCGCCACGGTTTCTCCGACGAGCAGATCGGTGCCCTGACGCACAACAACGAGGCCGTGGTCCGCGGAGTCCGTCAGGCTTTGGGTATCCGTCCGGTCTACAAGACGGTGGACACCTGTGCCGCGGAGTTCGCCGCTTACACCCCCTACCACTACTCTTCCTACGACGAAGAGGACGAGGTAGGCCTGCACGCCAAGCCGTCAGTGATCATCCTCGGCTCCGGCCCCAACCGCATCGGCCAGGGCATTGAGTTCGACTACTCCTGCGTCCACGCCTCCATGGCGCTGCGCAAGGCCGGCTACGAGACCGTCATGGTCAACTGCAACCCTGAGACCGTCTCCACGGACTATGACGTCTCCACGCGTCTCTACTTCGAGCCGCTGACCCTTGAGGACGTCCTTGAGGTCATCGCAGCCGAGGAACGCACAGGCGGCGTGATGGGCGTCTTCGTGCAGCTCGGTGGGCAGACTCCGCTGAAGTTGGCACAGCAGCTCGCCGACGCCGGCGTGCCCATCCTGGGTACCTCGCCGGAAGCGATCGACCTCGCCGAACACCGTGGTGCTTTCGCCCGCGTGCTGGACGAAGCCGGACTGACCTCCCCGAAGAACGGCACCGCGGTGTCCTTCGAGGACGCCAAGAAGATTGCCGACGAAATCGGCTATCCGGTGCTGGTTCGGCCGTCCTACGTCCTGGGCGGCCGTGGCATGGAGATCGTCTATGACGAAGCGAACCTCTCCCGCTACATCGCCAACGCCACGGAAATTACGCCGGACCACCCGGTACTGATCGACCGCTTCCTCGAGGATGCCGTGGAGATCGACGTCGACGCACTCTTCGACGGCACCGACATGTACCTCGGCGGCATCATGGAACACATCGAAGAAGCCGGTATCCACTCCGGTGACTCCGCCTGCGTGCTTCCTCCGATCACCCTGGGCAATAACGTGATCGAGCGCGTGCGCACGGCAACCCGTGCCATCGCTGAAGGTGTGGGCGTCCGCGGCCTCATCAACATCCAGTTCGCGCTGGCCTCAGACGTCCTGTACGTTCTCGAAGCCAACCCGCGCGCCTCGCGCACGGTTCCGTTTGTCTCCAAGGCAACGGGCGTGCAGATGGCCAAAGCAGCAGCCCTCATCGGTACCGGGGTCACCATCAACCAGCTCCGCGGCGCCTACAAGATGCTGCCGGAAACCGGTGATGGTTCCACGCTGCCCCTGGACGCGCCGGTTGCCGTGAAGGAAGCCGTGCTTCCGTTCAGCCGCTTCCGCACTCCCGAAGGCAAGGTTGTTGACTCCCTGCTCGGCCCGGAGATGCGCTCCACCGGTGAAGTCATGGGCATCGACAAGCACTTCGACACCGCTTTCGCCAAGAGCCAGGCCGCTGCCAACAACGCACTGCCCACCGAGGGTAAGATCTTCGTTTCCGTGGCCAACCGCGATAAGCGCTCGGTCATCATGGGTGTCAAGCGCCTCTCGGACCTCGGCTTCGAGATCGTCTCCACCGGTGGCACGGCGGACGTCCTGCGTCGTAACGGCATCCAGGCGACTCCGGTCCGCAAGGTGGCCGAGGGCAGCAGCGCTGAAGGTGAAGGAACCATTGCTGACCTCGTCATCGCTGGCGAGATCGATATGGTCTTCAACACCCCGTCCGGCGGCGAAGCCCGCAGCGACGGCTACGAACTCCGCGCCGCAGCAACGTCCATCGGGATCCCCTGCATCACCACCGTCGCCGAATTCAACGCGGCTGTGCAGGCCATCGAGGCCCTGCGTACCTACGAGTGGTCCGTGACCAGCTTGCAGGAGCACGCGGCCAACCTGGCAGCAGCAGTGGAAGCAGCCAATGCCTGAGTCTGCCCAATTGCAGCAGGCGCAGACGCCGGTCCGGGAGTCTTTTGGCTCCCGGCTGGCGGCCGCCATGGCCTCCCGCGGTCCGCTGTGCGTCGGAATCGATCCCCACCCGCAGCTTTTGGTTGATTGGGGATTGAACGACGACGCCGCCGGCCTGGAACGCTTCTCGCTGACAGTGGTGGAGGCGGTCGCTTCCCTCGCTGCCGCGGTCAAGCCGCAGGTGGCACTCTACGAGCGTCACGGCTCCGCCGGCATGGCCGTCCTGGAGCGCACGCTTGCCGCTTCCTCGGAAGCAGGCGTGCTCAGCATCGCCGATGCCAAGCGTGGCGACATCGGCTCAACCATGGCGGCGTACGCGGACGCCTGGTTGCGTGACGGTTCGTCCTTGGCCGCAGACTCCGTGACCCTCAGCCCCTACCTGGGCTTTGAGTCGCTGCGTCCGGCGCTGGACCTCGCTGCGCAATATGGCAGGGGAGTGTTTGTCCTGGCCCTGACGTCCAACCCGGAAGGGAAGTCGGTCCAGCACGTTGGTGGCGATGATTCGGTGGCGCGCAGGATCGTGGCCGCTGCTGCAGCGGAGAACCAGCGGTACGAGGGGACCCTTGGTTCCGTTGGTTTGGTTGTGGGCGCCACCATTGGGTCGGCGCTTGGGGACCTGGACATCGATCTGGGCCAGGTCCGCGGCGCGATCCTCGCACCGGGGCTCGGCGCCCAGGGTGCAACCCCTGCTGACCTTCGTGCGACGTTCGGTGCTGCCTATCCTTCGGTCCTGGCTACCTCCAGCCGGGGCATCCTGGCCGCAGGTCCCTCCGTGGTGGGCCTTCGTGCCGCAACCGAAGAGACGTTGGGCGGGCTTCGGTCGGAGTAAGTTGCCTGACCGCATTGCGCAACAGCGCCCCTGCCGGTAGGTTCAGGATCAGTCCGCGTGATCTGGATCACAATCGCGATCTGACAGGGGTTTGGCAGTGGGCCTTAAAGAGCTGACACCACAGGAGCGTTCCGATGCGCTGGAGAAGGCCGCCAAGGCGAGGGCAGTCCGTGCCGCCGCCAAGGAACGGCTCAAGCGCGGCGAGGTCAGTGTTGCGGAGCTGATCTCTTCCGGGGCAACGGACGAGGCGATTGCGCGCATGCGTGTGGTGGAACTCCTGGAGGCCCTGCCGGGCATTGGCCCCGTCAGGGCGGCCGGGATCATGGCGGAGATAGGCATCGCCGGATCCCGGCGCATCAGGGGCCTGGGAATTCACCAGGCCCGGGCGCTGGTAGATTTTATGGACACCCAGCAAAGCGTTTGACGCATCTCCCCGAAGGAATCCGTGAGCAAGAAACCCGGACTGACTGTCCTTGCAGGCCCCACTGCCGTTGGCAAGGGAACCGTATCCACCTACATCAGGGACAACTATCCAGAGGTCTGGCTCTCAGTCTCGGCAACCACCCGGGCCGCCCGTCCGGGTGAGCAGGATGGCGTTCACTACTTCTTCAAGTCTGCCGAGGAGTTCGACTCCCTGGTGGCGGATGGTGAATTGCTGGAGTGGGCTGTGGTGCATGGACAGAACCGCTACGGGACGCTCCGCAGTACTGTCAACGCCGCCATCGCCGAAGGAAAGTCCGTCCTCCTGGAGATTGACCTCCAGGGCGCACGCCAAGTCAAGAAGGCTGTTCCGGACGCGAATTTTGTGTTCCTGGCACCGCCGACGTGGGACGAAATGGTCCGCCGCCTGGTGGGCCGCGGCACGGAAACTCCCGAGGAACAGCAGCGCAGGCTGGAAACCGCTAAACTGGAACTTGCTGCTGAACCGGAGTTTGACCACACCGTCATCAATGACGACGTTCGCCGGGCAGCGGACGAGCTTGTTTCACTCATGGGGCTTACCCCGCACCAGCGCTAAGCGCTTGCATTTGTTGGCCCGCTAAAATTTGGAGAATTCGTGTCCACGAACCTTGAAGGCATCATCAACCCGCCGATCGATTCGCTGCTTGAGGCTGCTGATTCCAAGTACGGCCTGGTCATCTTCGGCGCCAAGCGTGCCCGCCAGATCAACGCCTACTACGCCCAGCTCCACGAGGGCCTGTTTGAGTACGTCGGCCCGCTGGTTGACACCAAGCTGAACGAGAAGTCGCTGTCCATCGCCCTGCGCGAGATCAACGAAGGCCTTTTGGTTTCCACGCCGATCGAGCCTGCAGAATAAGTACAGACTGCCTGTTGACGGAGGTCACGTGCGCATAGTCCTCGGAGTCGGGGGAGGGATTGCAGCCTACAAGGTTGCATCGCTCCTCCGGCTTTTTACTGAAGCCGGCCACAAGGTCACGGTCATCCCCACGGAAGCGGCCACACGGTTTGTTGGAGTCGCGACGTGGGAGGCCCTCTCGGGCAACCCTGTGAGCAACAGCGTCTTTGACGACGTCGAGAAGGTCAACCATGTGCGCCTGGGCCATGAAGCCGACCTGATTGTGGTTGCACCCGCCACGGCGGACCTCCTGGCCAAGGCTGCAACAGGACAAGCGGGCGACCTCCTTACCAATACGCTGCTCATGGCCCACGGTCCAGTGCTCTTTGCTCCGGCCATGCACACTGAGATGTGGCAGCACGCCGCAACCCAGGCGAACGTGGAGACGTTGCGCAGCCGCGGTGTGACAGTACTCGAGCCAGCCTCCGGTCGCCTCACCGGGTCCGACTCGGGCCCTGGCCGCCTGCCGGAGCCGGAAGCAATCTTCACGGCTGCGATGGCTTTGACTGAGGTGGCGGATGGCGCCAAGGCTTCACCCGCCGCGGAGCAGCCGTTGGCAGGCCGGATCGTAACGATCTCAGCCGGTGGCACCAGGGAGGCGCTGGACCCGGTCCGCTTCCTGGGCAACCGCTCGTCCGGCAAGCAGGGTGCCGCCCTGGCCGCCGCAGCCTTGGCTGGCGGGGCAACTGTTCGCTTCCTTGCCGCACATATGGACGTCGAACCGCCCGCCGGCGTCGAGCTTGTCCGTGTTGAGTCGGCGTTGGAACTGCGCGAGGCCGCGCTGAAGGCGGCAGTGGATTCCGACGTCGTCATCATGGCCGCCGCCGTGGCGGATTTCCGTCCGGCCGAGGTCTCGGACACCAAAATCAAAAAGGTCGACGGCGAGGATGCGCCCGTGGTGCGGTTGATCCGGAATCCTGACATCCTGCATGAGCTCGTGGAACGCCGCAACGCCGAGGGTGGCCGGCAACTGATTGTCGGTTTCGCGGCCGAAACAGGCGACGCCCAGGGAGACGTCCTGGAACACGCAACGGCCAAGCTCAAGCGCAAGGGCTGCGACCTCCTGGTAGTTAACCAGGTGGGCATTGGGCGCGTGTTCGGCCAGGATGACAATTCCGTGGTGATCCTCTCCGGTCACGGAGCCGACCCGCAGTCGGCCGCCGGTTCCAAGGCCGATGTCGCCGCTGCAGTGGTTGATCGGGTGGGCGCCGAGCTCACACGGGTCTTCCCGGCGTTGTAACTGAGCCCACACCCGAATTCTTAGCAAAGGGACACACGGCAGATGCCGCCGTCCCGCAACCCAGTAAGGTGGTCGAGTGACTTTACCGCTGCACCATGAACACCATGGCACCCCGTCCAAGCTCCGGCTCTTCACTTCCGAGTCGGTCACCGAAGGGCACCCGGACAAAATCTGCGACCAGATCAGCGATGCCATCCTTGACGCGCTGCTGGCCGCTGATCCTGAGTCCCGCGTGGCCGTTGAAACCATGGCCACCACCGGCCTGGTGCACGTGGCTGGTGAGGTCACTACCGACGCTTACGTAGAGATCCCGCAGATAGTCCGTGAGACTATCCTCGGCATCGGATATGACTCTTCAGCCAACGGCTTCGACGGTGCCCGTTGTGGTGTTTCGGTGTCCATCGGCCAGCAGTCCAACGACATCGCAGGCGGGGTGTTCAACTCCCTCGAGGCCCGCGAAGGCCGCCAGGAGGATGACTACGATCTCCAGGGTGCAGGCGACCAAGGCATCATGTTCGGCTACGCCAGTGATGAAACAGCCTCCTACATGCCCACGCCCATCTGGCTTGCCCACCGCTTGTCCGAACGGCTCACCGAAGTGCGCAAGAACGGCGAATTGGCTTACCTCCGGCCGGACGGCAAGACGCAGGTTACCGTAGGGTACGACGGCGACCGCCCGGTTTCCGTTGAAACCGTGGTGATCTCCAGCCAGCACGCCGAGGAAGCTGGCCTTGAGCAGCTTCGGGCCGATCTCGCCAGTTACGTCATCGACCCCGTCCTCGCGGCGTCAAGCCTGGACCTCTCGCGCACGGCCAATATTCTGAACCCGGCCGGTGCCTTCGTCATCGGCGGTCCGGTAGGCGATGCAGGCCTCACGGGGCGCAAGATCATCGTCGACACTTATGGCGGGTTCTCCCGGCATGGCGGCGGCGCCTTCTCAGGCAAGGATCCGTCCAAGGTTGACCGTTCGGCTGCCTACGCCATGCGGTGGGTTGCCAAGAACGTGGTGGCCGCCGGACTGGCCAAGCGTGCCGAAATCCAGATTGCCTACGCGATTGGCCAGGCCCGCCCGGTCGGGACGTACGTTGAGACGTTCGGCACGGAGACCGTGGACCCGGCCCGCATCAGCGAGGCCATCGACGAACTCTTCGACCTGCGTCCGCGCGCCATCATCGATGCCCTGGACCTCAAGCGGCCCATCTACGCCAAGACGGCAGCCCACGGACACTTTGGCCGCGACGAGCCCGATTTCACCTGGGAGCGTCTGGACCGGGTTGCTGACCTGAAGGAATATTTCAACGCCTGATCGCTTTGTCGATTTTGCCGGTGCCATCCGGGGTTACTACTTTGTCGGTGGCCCGTGATTGGCTGGTGCCAGTGAGATGCCCGCAGCGGGTTCCATCCTGCTGCGGGCATCTGCGTTGGTGACGCGCAGCGGTTTTCCGCTTGATGAGTTGGAGGTGAAGTGCATGGCAGGACCCGAGGCCCAGCCGTCCCTGCTTCAACCCTCGCTGCTGCAAGGTTTCCCGGACCGCCTGCCCGTCAACGGCCCGCCCCTGGCAGAAACGGACCCCGTTGCCCGCGTGGTTCTGGAGTCATCCCTGCCCCACCTGGACCGGCCCTTCGATTACAGTGTTCCAGCTGTGCTGGCCGAAGCGGCTGCCCCCGGGGTCAGGGTCAAGGTCAAGTTCAACGGCCAGGAACTGAACGGCTACATCACAGAGCGGCGCGCGACCTCCGACGCGGCTCACCCGTTGACGGCCCTGCACAAAGTCGTCTCGCCGGTAGCTGTCCTTACCCCGGCCATTGCAGAGCTCGCGGCCAGGGTTGCTGCCAGGTACGCCGGAACACTGAGCGATGTCCTTCGGACTGCTGTTCCTCCCCGTATCGCCAAGGTGGAGAAGGAGTTGCTGTCCGGAGATTCAGATGAGGCCGTGGTGGATCCGGCGCCGGACAGTGATGCCCACGCATGGGCTTCGTACTCCAACGGGGCCCCCTATTTGCAGCACCTCGCCAGTGGCGGCTCGCCGAAGGCTGTCCTCACGGCGCTTCAGGGTTTCGGTGCGTACGGGTGGCCCGCACTTGTTGCTTCCGCTGTAGCTGCGGTGCGGTCCTCGGGACGGGGCGCCGTGGTGGTCGTGCCTGACTACCGGGACTTGGAGCAACTGGGAGCCGCCCTGGAGAGGGTCCTGCCGAAGTCCGACGTCGCACGGCTCACCGCGGACGACGGGCAGACGCCCCGTTACCGGAACTTCCTTCGGCTGCTGAATGGATCCGCCGGGGTAGCCATCGGCACACGTTCGGCTGCCTATGCGCCTGTACGCGACCTTGGCCTGGTGGTGTGCTGGGATGACGGTGACGATCTCCACATTGAGCAACGGGCACCGTACGCGCACTCCCGGGAAGTTTTGCTGCTGCGTGCCGAGCAGGAGAACGCCGCGTGCCTCATGGCTTCCCACAGCCGCAGCACCGAACTCCAGCGTCTGGTCGAGATGCAGTGGGCCGTAGCCATTGAAGCGCCACGAAACGTGGTGCGTTCGACTGTTCCGCGGGTCTTGAACACCGCCGACAGTTTCGAGCAGGAACGGGATCCCCTGGCACGGATCGCCCGTTTGCCGGGCTCGGCGTGGCGTGCGGCCAAGGAAGGCTTGGAGCGCGGGCCTGTCCTGGTCCAGGTGGCACGCGCCGGATATGCGCCGTCGCTGGTCTGCGAGACGTGCCGGGAACTGGCCCGCTGCAACGCCTGCCAGGGGCCGCTGGCGGTTTCCAGCGGCTCCGCCATACCTGCGTGCAGGTGGTGCTCCACACCGGCGCCCCAGTGGAGATGCACCCACTGCCGCGGAACCCGGCTGCGTCGTGGCGCAGTCGGCGTCATGCGCACCGCAGAGGAATTGGGCCGTGCGTTCCCTGGCAAGGCTGTGGTGACTTCCTCCGGTGAACACATCAAGGCAACAGTTCCCGATACTGCTGCCCTTGTGGTGGCAACCGTGGGAGCCGAGCCGGTGGCTCCAGGGGGCTATGCTGCCGCTCTGCTGTTGGACGGCAACTCGCTGCTCCGGAGGGAAAACCTCCGGGCGGGGGAGGACACTGTCAGGCGTTGGTTCAATGCCGCTGCCCTGGTCAAACCTGCCCACGAGGGGGGCCTCGTGGTGATCACGGCTGACGATACCGTCGTCACGGGTGCGCTGCTGCGCTGGGACGCGCCGGGCTTCGCATCACGGGAACTGGCGCTGAGGAAGGAACTCCATTTGCCCCCAGCGGTGCGGGTGGCGTCAATTACCGGGACCAGGGCCGACGTCGGGCATTTCGCGGATGCTTTTGAAGCTACCGCGACGTTGCCGTCGGGCAACAAGCTCCGGAAGGCCGGTCCTGCGCCGGTTCAGCTTTACCCAGGGGCCTCGCAGGGTGCCTCCAGCGAGGCAGATGAGGACGTCCGGACGTTGTATTTCCTGCCGTACGGCGACGCTGCGGAAGCCACGCGTGCCCTGCGGGCTGTGAAGGCCGCCAGCGCCGCCAAGCGCACGTCGGGTCCGGTACAACTTCGCCTGGACGGCGTGGACGTCCTCTAGGGGATCCCTAGGCCCGGCGTTTGCGCAGTGCCACGACTTCCTCGGCTGCAGCAAGCAGTTGCCGCGCCGACTCGTCCCAGGTGAATTCGGATGCCCGCTTAACGGACTGGCGGGAGCGCTGCTGCCAGAGAGCGTCGTCACCGAGCTCAGCCACAGCGCCGGCGAACTCCGTAGGTGATCCGGGGTCCACATAGCTGACAGCGTCTCCGCCCACTTCACGGAAGATCGGAATGTCGCTGGCAATGACAGGGGTTCCCAGTGCCATGGCTTCCACCAACGGCAAGCCATACCCCTCAGCGCGGGAGAGACTGACCAGGGCAGTTGCCCTCAGCAGCAGTTCGTCGTACTGGGCGTCGGTGACGCCGTTGTGGAACCGGACCTTGGCTCCGGTGGGAACCATAGCCTCAAGTTCAGACTGACGTTGCGGGGTGATGCGGCTGAGCAAGTGCAGGGTGTAATCGTGCAATCCGGCCATTCCCCGAATCATCGTCTCTACGTTCTTGTACGGCATGAACGAACCCATGTAGAGAAGGGTTTTATCTGCGCCGGAGCCAGGATCGCGCGGCGACTGACCCGGCTGAGGGGCATTGCCGACTATCCGGACGGGCCGTTTGGTCAGTTTGTATTTGGCCATCAACGCTTCAGTGGTTCGGCTGATGGTGGCCACGATATCCGCTCGGTTCAGCAGGAGACGCTGCGGCCAGTAGGCCTTGTGGTACAGCCTCCACAGCAAACGCACGGGTGCGGGCAGGAAGCCAGGGGGTGTCGGGTGCTGGTAGTAAATGAGGTCGTGGAGTGTGAGCACCAGGCCGTACCGGCGGCCGAAGGTGCCCATGGTCTGCATGGGGCACACCACCACATCGGCGTTGAGGGGATTGACCTTGCGGGCTACGAAGAGTTCGACGGGTGACAACGGGCTGTTGACGAGCACGTAGGGGACGTCCGGCAGCAGGGCAAGTTGGCGCTTATCGCTGATCAGCATGGTGACGTCGGCGATTTTGGATGTTGCGGCTATGAGGCTTGAACCGTAGCGGCTGATGCCATCGTGGTGGTCCGTCCTGGTAAAGCGGGCGTCGATGACAATTTTCACGCGGGATGTTCCTCCAGGAAGGTGCGGATGGCTTCTGCCGCCGGGACCGGCGTCTCATAGTGGATTAAGTGCCCGACGCCGGGAATGACTTCCAGCCTCGCGTCCGGAAGGCGCTCCATGAGTTTGTACTGGTTGGGAAGGGTGGCGATCTCATCTTTTTCACCGGCCACAAGGAGCACCGGGAGGGTGAGTTGTTCGGCAACCTCGGCCACGTGTCCTGAGACGGAGGCCTTGAAGGATTCCAGCAGGCTCTTCCTGTCGGCGAAGGCGCTGAAGTAGGCGTCGTGCTGGCCGTGGATGAAACGGCGCAGGGCTTTGTCCTTGGTTTTGGCCATGGTGATGCTCATGATGCGCACGATCGCCCGGTTGCGAAGGATTGCGAGTCCCAGGGGGCGCGGAAGCCTGGCCGACACCTGGTAGTACAGCACAGCGAGCTTGGTCATGATGCCCTTTGGACCCTCCAGCGCGGGCGCGGCAATGGGGTTGATCAGGATCAGCGGGTAGATGGCGTGTGGGTGCGTCGCTGCGAAGTGGCTGGCGACGATCGAGCCGAAGGAGTGGCCCAGCAACACGGTCTTTGGCCCGAGGCCGAGCGCTGACATGAAGCTGGAAATGAACTGACCGTAGCGTTCAACAGTGTGCTCATCATCAACGAACGGATCGGAGCTTCCGAAGGCCGGCAGGTCCGGCATGATGATCCGCATTTCCGGGAGCTGGTCGGCCACCCGGAGCAACCCGTGGTGATCTCCCCGGAATCCGTGGATCACCAGGATGGTACGGGTTTTGGGGGTGACGGTGACCGGTTCGTACGTCCAATACGCCACGTTGCTGCCGTCAACATCAATGTCCGAAGCTACAGTCCGCCCTGGAAGGGCTTCGCTGAAGAATGTGCCAGGGGCCTGTGTTCCTTCGGGGGAGTTGGCGGTGTCCACTTTTTCCATGCAGCTGTTCCTAATTCACATTGTCCGGATGCGATCCGGTTCGATGGTGCCGCTCAAGCCCTGCGATGCCGTCCATGTCCGTGGCGTCGAGTTCGAAATCAAAAACGGCGAAGTTCTCTTTGATACGGCCTGCAGAGCTTGCTTTCGGGATGACCAGGTTCCCCAGTTGGAGATGCCAGCGGAGAACAACCTGCGCAGGAGTCCTGCCGTACTTCTCCGCCAGGCGGATGATGGCCGGATCCGCCAGTACCTGCCCTCTGCCCAGTGGGCTCCACGCCTCAGTGCGTATACCGAGTTGTTCGTGCAAGGTGCGCAACCTGGTCTGCTGCAACCAGGGGTGCAGCTCGATTTGGTTGACGGCCGGGACTACTTCGGCCTTCTGCATCAAATCGTCCAGGTGGCCGGGTTGGAAGTTGGAAACACCAATGGCCCGGATTTTGCCTTCCCTGTACAAGGTCTCCATGGCTTTCCACGTCTCCACCAACAGTCCACGTCGGGGACAGGGCCAGTGAATGAGGTAAAGATCCACGTAGTCGAGCCCAAGGTTTGAGATGGACGTGTCGAAGGCGCGAAGGGTGGCGTCGTAGCCGTGGTCATCGTTCCAGACCTTGGTGG
The DNA here is from genome assembly GCF_029873575.1 of Paenarthrobacter sp. OM7. Taxonomy (NCBI): domain Bacteria; kingdom Bacillati; phylum Actinomycetota; class Actinomycetes; order Micrococcales; family Micrococcaceae; genus Paenarthrobacter; species Paenarthrobacter sp. OM7. The sequence goes on along the minus strand of NZ_CP123579.1, from coordinate 2,512,462 downwards.
TGACGAAGAGGTCCTCCCGTGCAAGGGTGTGAACGGATTCTCCGGAACCGCCCGTTCCCCTGTTGGCTTCCGCGGCATCTCCGACTGCGCCGCCGATGGCTCGTCCGACGCCGACCTCGTTGCCGTACATCGCGGCCGTATCGAAGCGCCGATACCCCTCACCCAGGGCTGTGGCTACCAGGGCTTCGGCGTCCTTCGGGGGCACTTTATAGAGTCCGTATCCCAGGCTGTCCATCTGTACGCCGTTGTTCAATGTCTGCCGGGACGGGAATCTCATAGCAAAGACTCTACCCATTCCTTGCACGAATGCTTCAGGAGTGGCCATTGAAACTGACAAGTCGCCGGGCCGAGGCTTCGTCCAAAATGAGGTCCGTGGCCAGCCCGGCGGCCAGTGCTCCCTGGAGTCCATTGATCTTGGAGGCACCGGACACCACGCAAATGCGGCGCCTGACTTGCCGCAATTGCTCATGGCTGGGGCCCGTGGACCGTTCGTTGAGGGTGATGCCGTCCGACGATCCATCGCTGCGGAAAAATACGGTGGCGACGTCGCCCACCACGTCATCGGCGGCCAGCATGGTGAGGTCGCGTTCATCGAGGTAACCGCCGGCATAGACGTGGCTGGGATAGTCCGAATCCACCGAACCCACGCCGAAAATAGCGATGCTCATGCGGGCCTGCAGATCAAGAATGCGTTGAACGCTGCGCTCATTCCACATGGCCGTCTTGGTGGATGCATGATCAAAGAATGCCGGAACAGGGAACTGCTCAACGCGTGCACCGTAGGCGCTGCCGAAGCGGCGCATGATGTCGCTGGCGTAGGTAATGCCGGTGGTTTGCATGTTTCCAGCACCGTTGAGCTGGACCACGATGCTGTCGTGCGTCACCTTCCGCGTGAGATGCCGGCTGACCGCACTCAGCGTCGCGCCCCAGGCCACGCCGATGATGGCGTTCGAGTCCACCAAGGGGCCTATTGTTCGCGCGGCCTGCATGGCAACGCGGTCCAGGGTCTCTGCTTCGTTGAGCGTGTCCAACACAGGAACCACATGGACGTCCACTCCATATTGGTTGCGGATCTGGCTCTCCAGTTCGGGTCCGGTGTCAAAAGGGCTCCTGATCTGTACCTGCACAAGGCCGGTTTCGCGTGCCGAGGACAGCAGCCGGGACACCGTGGACCGGGACGTTCTCAGCTCCCGGGCGATGGCGTCCATGGTCAGGTCCTGAAGGTAATACATCTGTGCAGCCCGGAGCGCATCCGAGTGACGTGATCGTGCCATCTCATTTCCTTCCTGCACGTTTGTGCAAATAGCTTGACTCCATTTTCCACCTTCGCAAGATTAGTGGTGAACGGTGCAGCAGCGAGTGGCGCGGCGCACGAACCAAGCCCAAGGGAGCAGTTTTGGGACACAACAGGATTTCCGGTACCTCACGGCACACAGAGCGCGACTCCGTCGTTGCGCTGCAGGAGCGGCCCTCGGCCAAGGTACTTATCATTGGCGGCGGCATCAACGGTGTAGGAACGTTCCGCGACCTGGCCCTGCAAGGTGTGGATGTGGCGCTTGTTGAACGCGGCGACTACTGCCAAGGTGCCAGTGGTGCTTCCTCGCACATGATCCACGGTGGCATCCGCTATCTCGAAAATGGCGAGTTCCGCCTGGTCCAGGAATCCGTGGTGGAGCGCAACCGGCTCCTGCGCATTGCACCGCACTACGTCAAGCCGCTCCAGACCACCATCCCCATCTTCAGCACCTTCTCCGGAATCCTTTCCGCACCCATGCGTTTCCTCACCCACAAGCAGGGCAAGCCCAAGGAACGCGGCGCATTCCTCATCAAGGTTGGCCTGAGCATGTATGACTTCTTCTCCCGTGACGGAGGAAGTGTGCCCCGCCACCAGTTCCGTGGAAGGACCCGGGCCCTGGCCGAGCTTCCCAAGCTGCACTCGGGGATCAAGTACGCGGCAACCTACTTTGATGCCTCGGTCCACAACCCCGAACGCCTGACCCTCGATGTCCTTCAGGATGGCGAGAAGGCAGGCCTGGGCGGCGGACTTCCCGGTGGAAGCGCCCGCGCCAGCAACTATGTGTCACTCGTTTCCATGGGCGCGGACGGGGTTCTCCTCCGCGATGAACTGACCGGCAAGGAATTTGAATTCCAGGCAGACGTGATCGTCAACACCACAGGCGCCTGGGTGGATCTCACCAACCAGGCCATGGGTGCCGTCAGCAAGTTCATGGGCGGAACCAAGGGCTCCCACATTGTCCTTGACCACCCGGAACTTCTTGCCGCCTGCAACGGCAGGGAGATCTTCTTCGAACACACCGACGGCCGCATCGTCCTCATCTACCCGATGGGCGACCGCGTCCTGGTGGGCACCACCGACGTCGACGCGGACATGTCCGAAGACGCCGTGTGCACCGAAGAAGAGATCGACTACTTCTTCGACCTGGTAGGACACGTGTTCCCCACCATCAAGGTGGAGCGGGACCAGATTGTCTACAGCTTCGCCGGCGTCCGTCCGTTGCCCCGCCACGACGAAACCCAGCCCGGCTTCGTTTCCAGGGACTACCGGATCGAGCGCAGCGTCCGCACCGGCGATGGTGCGGTAGCCACGCCAGGCGGTAAGGCCGCCGTCGTACTCAGCTTGGTAGGCGGCAAGTGGACAACGTTCCGCGCCCTGGCCGAGCACATGACCAACGACGTCCTGCGTGAACTCGGCATGGAACGCAAAGTCTCGACGGCGAAACTCGCCATCGGCGGCGGCGCCGGCTTCCCTGCCACTGAACAGGGCGAACAGGAATGGATCAAGAAGCACATGGGTCCGGGCCTGGACGCTGACCGGGTTGCCGGGCTGCTGACCCGCTACGGTACGCGGGCTGACGCGGTCATCGCGTACCTCAACGCAGGCCATGACCAGCCATTGAGGTCAACGCGTGAACTCAGCGTCCGTGAGTTGGAGTTCATGGCCGAGCATGAGCAGATCGGGCACTTGGTGGACGTCCTTATCCGCAGGACGTCCCTGGCGTTCCGTGGCTTGGTCACCGGTGAGCTGCTGAACGAAATTGCCGCCGCCTTGGCCGAACCGCTCGGCTGGGATGCTGCCGCCCGTGAAGCAGAAATCCGCCACGCCCAGGAAGTACTGCAGCGGTTCCACAAGGTTGACGTGCACAGTCTCGTAGCCTGAGCCCAAGCAGCGGAAACAGCTTGACCGTCCCAACGTGCGGCAGGGGCGGAATGGGGTAGGTGGGCCCGACAGGGGACCACCACACCGGGACGGTTCCGGAGAGCGGAACCGTCCCAAACGGCCTCTTCACCCGCGAGGGGGCTGATAACAGAAAAATGAGGAGTCAAAGATGTCTCTTGGAATTGTTTTCCTTTCCGAAGTATTCGGAACCATGATGCTGACCCTGTTGGGTTGCGGCGTCGTGGCAAACGTTGCGCTCAAAGGCACCAAGGGCAACAACGCTGGATTCTTGATGGTGACGTGGGGCTGGGGTATTGCGGTCTTCGCGGGCGTTTTCGTGGCTGCAAAGTCCGGTGCGCACCTGAACCCGGCCGTGACGTTGGGCCTGCTGGTCAACGGCAAGGCAGAGTATGCCCCGGACGTAGCCGTCACCTTCGCGTCCACCCTGACGTACTTCGGCGCTGAACTGCTGGGTGCCTTCCTGGGTGCGGTTGTCTGCTGGCTCGCATACAAGCAGCACTTCGATGAAGAACCCCTGGCAGCCAACAAGCTGGGTACTTTCTCCACCGGTCCCGCCATCCGTTCCACCCCGTGGAACCTCGTCACAGAGATCATCGGCACTTTCGTCCTGGTCTTCGTCATCCTGACCTTCGGCGGTACCCCCTCAGGACTCGGCCCGCTGGCCGTGGCACTGCTCGTTGTCGGTATCGGCGTTTCCCTCGGTGGCCCCACCGGTTACGCCATCAACCCTGCACGTGACCTCGGCCCCCGCATCGCGCACGCCCTCCTTCCCATCAAGGGCAAGGGCAGCAGCGACTGGGCCTACTCCTGGATCCCCATTGTTGGACCGCTGGTTGGCGGCGCACTTGCGGGCGTCGTAGCTCTGTGGGTTCCCGACATCATGCCTGCGGTCGCCGGCTGATCCTGCCCGTACCGAACCGCACACACCCTCAATCACCACTGAGTAACCAGCAACGACCATCACTAAGACAAGGACGTCACCATGAATCAATACGTCATCGCCATTGATCAGGGCACCACCAGCTCCCGCGCCATCGTGTTCGACCACTCCGGCAACATCGTCTCCACCGGCCAGATGGAACACGAGCAGATCTTCCCGCAGGCTGGCTGGGTTGAGCACAACCCCGCCGAAATCTGGAACAACACCCGGGAAGTTATTGCCTCCGCCCTGTCCAAGGCGAACCTGACGCGGCACGACATCGCCGCCGTCGGAATCACCAACCAGCGTGAAACTGCGGTTGTCTGGGACAAGAACACCGGTGAGGCTGTCTATAACGCCATCGTCTGGCAGGACACCCGCACCCAGCCGATCGTGGACCAGTTGGCCCAGGACGGCGGGCTCGAACGCTTCAAGCAAAAGGTGGGCCTGCCACTGGCCACCTACTTCTCCGGCACCAAGATCAAGTGGATCCTGGACAACGTCGACGGTGCCCGCGAACGTGCGGAGGCCGGCGACCTCCTGTTCGGCAACACCGACGCCTGGGTTCTGTGGAACCTGACCGGAGGTGTGGACGGCGGCGTCCATGTCACCGATGTCACCAACGCATCCCGCACCCTCTTCATGGACCTCGAGACGCTCCAATGGGACCAGGAAATCCTGGACGTCTTTGGCGTTCCGGCCTCCATGATGCCGGCCATCAAGTCCTCCTCCGAGGTCTACGGCCAGGTCCACACCTCCCAGCTCCTTCGGGAAACTCCGGTAGCAGGCATCCTGGGCGACCAGCAGGCGGCCACCTTCGGCCAGGCAGCCTTCCAGGCCGGCGAAGCGAAGAACACCTACGGCACAGGCTGCTTCCTGATCTTCAACACTGGCGAGGAAATCGTTCACTCCAAGAACGGCCTCCTCACCACGTTGGGATACAAGCTGGGCGACGCCAAGCCGCACTACGCCCTGGAAGGTTCCATCGCGGTCACCGGTTCCTTGATCCAGTGGCTCCGCGACAACCTGGGCATGATCAGCTCCGCTCCGGAAGTTGAGGACTTGGCTGCGGGTGTCAAGGACAACGGTGGCGTGTACATCGTCCCCGCCTTCTCCGGCCTCTTCGCGCCGTACTGGCGCGCGGACGCCCGCGGCGCCATCGTCGGCCTGACCCGTTTCGCCAACAAGGGCCACATTGCCCGCGCCGCGCTGGAAGCAACTGCCTTCCAGACCCGCGAGGTGCTGGACGCCGTCAACGCGGACTCGGGTGTTCCGCTCACCGAGTTGAAGGTCGACGGCGGCATGGTCGCCAACGAGGCACTCATGCAGTTCCAGGCAGACATCCTGGGCGTACCGGTGGTCCGTCCCAAGGTGGTGGAAACCACGGCCCTCGGCGCTGCCTACGCGGCGGGTCTCGCCGTCGGATTCTGGAAGGACCTGGGTGAGCTCAGCGCCAACTGGAACGAAGACAAGCGCTGGGAACCGCAGCTGCCGGCAGAAGAGCAGGAGCGTCAGCTGCGGCTCTGGAAGAAGGCAGTGACCAAATCAATGGACTGGGTCGACGAGGACGTTAAGTAGTCTGACCTCGACAGAGGTTCCGGGGACTCCCGCCCGCCCGCTTCGCGGTGCCCGCCACACCATGGCGCGGAGTCCCCGGAACCTCTTGGGCGTACGGACGTCTTGCACCCGGCCCACGGGTTTGGTGGGGTAAGGTATTTGTATGCGTGAGATCCTTCTGCTTAGCTAGCCGCCCGGCTTTTATCAGCCGTGCGGCCGCCCCTCCATTGTTGAGGGGCTTTTGTGTGTCCGGGGCAATCCGGGACCGCAGCAGGAGGCAAAACCGCCATCGAAGAACAGAAGAGGGCAGCAGTGAGCGTTCAGCCGGAGACAGAGACCGGAACAGCACAGACAGCCGCAGCTGAAGCGCCTGAAGAGGGCGTCTACAGCTTCGCGGCGATGGAAGCCAAGTGGCCGCAAGTCTGGGAAGACCTCAAGGTCTTCACGCCTGCCGACGACGGTTCGCGGGAACGGCGCTACGTGCTGGACATGTTCCCCTACCCTTCCGGTGACCTGCACATGGGCCACGCCGAAGCATTCGCGATGGGCGACGTGGTGGCGCGATACCTGCGCCAGAAGGGCTTCGACGTCCTGCACCCCATCGGTTGGGACTCTTTCGGCCTCCCCGCGGAGAACGCCGCGATCAAGCGCAACGCGCACCCCAGCGAGTGGACCTACGCGAACATCGACACCCAGGCGGCGTCGTTCAAGCGATACGCCATCTCCGCCGACTGGTCCCGGCGCATCCACACCTCGGATCCCGAGTACTACCGGTGGACGCAGTGGCTGTTCAAGCGCTTCTACGAGCGCGGACTGGCCTACCGCAAGGATTCGCCGGTCAACTGGTGCCCCAAGGACCTCACCGTCCTGGCGAACGAACAGGTTGTCAACGGCGCCTGTGAACGCTGCGGCACACCCGTCACCAAGAAGTCGCTGAACCAGTGGTACTTCAAGATCACCGACTACGCTGACCGCTTGCTGGAGGACATGGACCAGCTGCAAGGGCACTGGCCCGAGCGTGTCCTGGCCATGCAGCGCAACTGGATCGGCCGCTCTGAAGGCGCGCACGTGCGGTTCGTCATCGAAGCCACGGAAGAGCGTGCCGAGCGCGAAGTCGCGGTCTTCACTACCCGTCCTGACACTCTCTATGGCGCAACGTTCTTTGTTGTTGCAGCAGATGCGCATCTGGCGCTGGACCTGGTGACTCCGGAACAGCACGACGAACTCATGGCGTACCGCGAAAAGGTCAAGGCGCTCTCCGAAATTGAGCGCCAGTCCACCGAACGCGAGAAGACCGGCGTCTTCACCGGCCGTTACGCCATCAACCCGCTCAACGGCGAGAAGCTCCCGGTATGGGCCGCTGATTACGTGTTGGCCGACTACGGTACGGGTGCCATCATGGCCGTGCCTGCGCATGACCAGCGCGACCTCGACTTCGCCAAGGCCTTCAACCTGCCCGTCCGGGCAGTGGTGGAAACAGGCGCCGAGGATCCCGCAGAGACCGGCGTGGCCACTGCCGGCGAAGGCACACTGAAGAACTCCGGCGACTTGGACGGCTTGTCCAAGTCCGAGGGCATTCCGGCAGCGATCGAGATCCTCGAGAAGCTGGGAACCGGCGAGAAATTCGTCAACTTCCGTTTGCGTGACTGGCTGCTGAGCCGTCAGCGTTTCTGGGGTACGCCCATCCCCATCATCCACTGCGGCGAATGTGGCGAAGTTCCCGTCCCCGATGACCAGTTGCCCGTCAGGTTGCCCGATAACCTGCGGGGTGAGGCGCTCTCGCCCAAGGGGACCTCCCCGTTGGCCGCCGCCGTCGAGTGGGTCAATGTTGAGTGCCCCAACTGCGGCCGCGCTGCGCAGCGCGATACCGACACCATGGATACGTTCGTGGACTCGTCCTGGTACTTCCTGCGCTTCGTGTCCCCGGACTACACCGAGGGCCCGTTCGATCCTGAAAAGATCAACAACTGGATGCCGGTCGGGCAGTACGTAGGTGGCGTTGAGCACGCCATCCTGCACCTGCTGTACGCCCGCTTCTTCACCAAGGTCATCAAGGACATCGGCCTGATCGAAGCCAATGAACCGTTCTCGGCGCTGCTCAACCAGGGCCAGGTGCTCAACGGCGGCAAGGCCATGAGCAAGTCCCTCGGCAACGGTGTGGACCTCGGCGAGCAGTTGGACAAGTTCGGCGTCGACGCCGTGCGCCTCACCATGGTCTTTGCCTCCCCACCGGAAGACGACGTCGACTGGGCCGACGTTTCGCCGTCGGGTTCTGCCAAGTTCCTGGCCCGGGCCTGGCGGCTTGGCCAGGACGTCAGCAGCGAGCCGGGTGTGGATCCGGCTGCTGGCGACCGCGTACTGCGCACTGTCACGCACAAGACCATCGCCGATGCCGCGGAACTGTTGGACAACAACAAGTTCAACGTCGTGGTGGCCCGCCTGATGGAGTTGGTGAACGCCACCCGCAAGACCATTGATTCCGGCGCAGGTGCCGCAGACCCCGCCGTACGCGAAGCGGTGGAAGCCGTAGCGGTCATCCTGAGCCTGTTTGCTCCGTACACAGCCGAGGACCTGTGGAACACCCTGGGCCACCCTGCTTCCGTAGCGAATGCAGGCTGGCCGAAGCACGACGAAGCATTGCTGGTGCAGGATACCGTCACCGCTGTGGTTCAGGTGCAGGGCAAGGTTCGCGATCGCCTGGAAGTGTCGCCTGACATCACTGAGGACGCCTTGCGGGAACTTGCCCTGGCTTCGGAAAACGTCCAGCGTGCCATGGACGGTCGCGGCATCCGGACCGTGATCGTCCGGGCACCTAAACTGGTGAACATCGTCCCCGCCTAGCAGGGACAATGCGGCCGCCGGCAGTCTGCCGGCGGCCGGCCATCATCTTTGGAGGTTGCGTGCCTGAGCGAGAACCACCCGCATGGATATGGCTCAAGGAAAGAGTGGCGCGCCTTAGGCAGCCCACTGCGCCGGTTCCAGCAGCTGACGTACCGTTGGCCGCCGTCGTCAAGACAGCAGTCGTCACGGATTCGGCGGCTGCGCTACCCACGGACTGGGTCTCGGCGTTTACCGCCGACGGACGGCTCGCTGTTGTTCCCATGCCCGTCATGGTGGGGAACGAAATTTATGGCGAGGGCGAAGACGACATCACCCAGACTTTATCGCTGGCCCTGGCCTCGGGTGCCTCGGTGAAAACGTCCCGGCCATCACCCGGACAATTCGAGCAGGCCTACCTCGCTGCCCAGCGTCGCGGTTTCGAGTCAGTGGTGTCCATCCACATTTCTTCCGAGCTCTCCGGAACCGCCGATGCTGCCCGACTGGCTGCGGCCCGCGTCAGCATTCCGGTGGAAGTGGTGGACTCCCGCACGGTGGGCATGGCGCAGGGCATGGGGGTCCAAAGTGCCGTGGTTGCTGCTGCCGATGGGCAAGAGGCTGCCGAAGTCCGTGGTTTCGCCGAGCGGCGCATGGAGCGCACCAAGGTCTACTTCTACGTGCCCAGCCTGGAACAGCTACGCCGTGGTGGGCGGATCGGTGCCGCAGCGTCCCTGTTGGGTACGGTCCTCGCCATCAAGCCCATCCTGGCCGTCGACGGCGGCAAGATCGTTCCGCTGGAAAAGGTCAGGTCCGCCGTGCGCGCCGTGGCTCGCTTGGAGGAGATCGTTGCAGCGGATGTTGCTTCCCGCCCGGCCGGACAGCAACGCCTGGCTGTACATCACTTTGGCAACCAGATGGAGGCCGAAGCCCTGGCCGCCCGGCTGAACGAGAAATGCCCCGACTGCCCGCCGCCGCAAATCAGTGCCTTGCCTGCCGTCCTGGCGGCTCATGCCGGCCTGGGGGTTCTGGCTGTCATTGTGGGGGAGAGCAGCACGCCAACGGACTGATTATCCGGCTGTTTATCCACATAGCCCATGTAGGGCGGACTGACCCTGCGGCGCCGGCCATAAGCTCATTTCATGCCACGCTGGAACCGGGATTCGTCCCCAGATGCCGCAGCGACGGCAGCACGGCAGCGCTTTACCTCCCGATTGGCCGGAGAGACCCTGGCTTCTCCGCTGTTGGAGTTGCCGGACAATTATCCTTCTGTTCCAGTTGGCGACGAGGAAGACCCCGGAGACCTCCTTCGCAGATCCCGTCTTCGATGGCGTGCCCCTTGGCGCGTAGCGGTACTCCTGGCGGTGGTAGGGGCAGGCCTCATCGGGTGGCATTTATGGCAGTCTTCCCTGGGCCAGCCAACATCAGAACCGTTGGATTCTTCCACGTCTGTTGGCCCCGTTGTGCCGGGTTCGTCAGAATCGCCGCAACCAGTGGGTTCGGAGTCCCAGGGGAGCCTGATTGTTCACGTGGCGGGGGCCGTGCAGCAGCCCGGCGTCGTCACTTTGCCGCTGGGTAGCCGCGTCTTCCAGGCCATTGAGGCCGCCGGGGGTGCAGCGCCAAACGCCGAACTCGGCGGGCTGAACCTTGCCGAGGTGCTCAGCGATGGAGCCAAGGTTGCCGTTCCAGTAGCGGGGGAAGCCCCGCAGGGCGCCCCGTCTGCGATTGCTGGCAGTACTGGCACTGGCAGTTCCAGCGGCGGGGCCACGAAGGTCAACATCAACACTGCCACCTTGGAGGAGTTGGGGACATTGCCCCGGGTGGGGCCCGTCACTGCCCAGCGGATTCTGGACTGGCGGAAAGACCATGGACCGTTCGCCTCGGTGGACGAACTGGATGCCATTGATGGGATTGGGCCCAAGCTCATGGAGTCCCTCAAAGACCTTGTGACGGTGGAGGGTGGCTGAGTCCGTGGGAGGTCCGGAAGCGGGAAAACGCATAGACCTGAGGCTCGTGCCGATGGTGGTGGTGACGTGGTCTGCAGCGCTGGCAGGTGGCCGCATGGATGCGGTCTGGTCGGCTGTGGTGGCGGTTGCACTGGGCTTGTTTGGCGGAGTGTTCCTGGTGGTGGGGCATCGCCAGGGGCCGTCCGGAGTGCGGCCCCGAACACTGTGGGCCACCCTGGCCCTCGCGTGTGTCCTGGGCGCCGCTGTTGCGGTTCATTGTGCTGTCATCGCCGACAACCGTGAGAACGGACCACTGGCCCCGGCGATGTCCGCCGATGAGGGGGTCGTCGTTCACCTTCTCATTACGGGCAGCCCCACACCGGTGCCTTCACCTGCGCCTTCAAGTGACGACAGGTGGATGGTTGATGCGGGTCTGATTCATCTCACGTCCAAGGGAAACGTGATACGTGGAACTGCCGGCATCGTTGTGTCGGGCGGTGCTGCCTGGCGGAATGTACGGGCGGGGCAGAGAGTCAGAACAACCGGAACGCTGAAACAGGTGCGGGAAGGGCAATCCGAAGCTGCGCTTCTCAGCGCGTCCTCTGACCCCGTCGTCACCGGATCCGGGTTCGATGCCCGACAGACAGCGGCCGACGTGCGGAAAGGGTTTGTCTCCGCTGCTGACTGGCTGCCTCCGGACGCGTCCGGGCTGCTCCCTGGAATGGTGACGGGCGATACCAGCGCGCTGCCGGAAAGCCTGGAGGCGGCAATGAAGACTACGGGAATGACTCACTTGACGGCGGTCTCGGGAGCCAACTGCAGCCTCATTCTGGGTGGCTTCATTTTGTTGGCACGGTGCTTCCGGTTGGCGCGCCCGGCAGCAGGGGCTTTTGCTGCGTGCGGGCTGGTGGCATTCGTCACCATGGTGGGGCCGGATCCCAGCGTCCTACGGGCCGCAGTCATGGGGACAGTGGGGCTGGCTGCCCTGGCGGGTGGTCTGCGCGGACGGTCCTTGTCCTTCCTCTGCCTCGCCACAACCATCCTGCTGCTGTTGGACCCGGCCATGGCGGCCAACGTGGGGTTTCTCCTCTCGGTTCTGGCGACGTTCGGAATTGTGCTGCTGGCGGCGAGAATTGCGTCGTGGATCCCTTCCTGGGTGCCACGGTGGTTGGCTGCCGGGGTTGCCGTGCCGTTGTCTGCCCAGCTGCTGTGTGGCCCGGTGATCGTGGCACTTCAGCCACAGTTCACCACATTCGCGCTGATTGCCAACGTGGTAGCAGGCCCGTTGGTGGCTCCGGTGACGATTTTCGGCACAATTGCCGTACCTTTGGCAACACTTCTTCCCTGGCTCGCGGTGGTGCCCATCGCTGTCTCCGGGACCTGTGCTGGGTTGGTTGCGGGAGTGGCGCGGCTTTTTGCCGGCCTGCCAGGGGCTGCCCTGCCGTGGGCAGAGGGGCCGGTTGGAATAGTGGCCATGGTGCTCTCATCCTTGGTGACCGTCCTGGTTGTTTGGATGGTGCTGCGCCCTGCGCAGGTGATGGGTCACGTCATGGGACTTCATGGCGCTGTAGTGGCGCTCCTTGATCGCTTGGTGATCGTCCGGGGGCGTAGGGGCGGGCTGCCGACGGAGACGCCGCAAGGATCTGTGCGCTGGCGTTGGAGAGGGCCTTCCTGGAGACCAAGGCTGACTGGGCAGAAGCACAAAACCAACTCAGAGGTGAAGAATTGGCGACGCACCTAATCTGCAGCCCTCGGCCGCCTGCACCGAGCCGCCCCCAAGGGGCGAGAAGCGGTTGGACGCCGCCAGGGCGTCAGGCACCTCCGAACACCAAATCCCACCCCCTGCAAAACATGGCAGACTTGAATCCTGCAAAGAAACGTCCGGAAGGAACCACCTGTGGCTGCTGCCCAAAATACCCGGGCCAAGAGCGTCGCGGCGAACACCGTCAGCTGGCGGGATGCGGCACCGGCCGCCGTCGTCCTGGTCATGGGACCAGAAGAATATCTCGGTATCCGGGCCGTGGACGGCATCCGGGCCCAGGTGCGAACCACCACCCCTGATGTCGAACTGAGCAGACTCAACGCGGGCTCCTACGAGGCCGGATCCCTGGCGATGACCGTCACGCCATCCCTCTTCGGTGAGGGGAAGCTCATTGAGGTCGATGGCCTCGAGGCCATGAATGATGCTTTTCTGGCGGACGGACTGGCCTACCTCCAGCACCCGGACCAGGACGTTGTCCTGGTCTTGCGTCATGCCGGGGGCGTTCGTGGCAAGAAGCTGCTCGATGCCGTGAAGTCCGCTGGCTGGCCCGTCATTGATTGCCAACCGTTGAAGAAGGACTCTGACAAAACCGCGTTCGTCGTCTCCGAGTTCAGGGCCGGAGGGCGACGCATTGAGGGCGATGCTGTCCAGGCCCTGGTGAACGCAGTGGGCGCAAACCTTTCCGAACTTGCAGCAGCGTGCAACCAGTTGATCGCCGACGCCACTACCGCCGTGACGGCGGAGACCGTTGAACGCTACTACGGCGGCCGGGTTGAGGCGACGGCCTTCAAGGTTGCGGATGCTGCGATGGCTGGTAATGGGCCGGTGGCACTGTCCACGTTGAGGCATGCCTTGGCCACCGGGGTGGATCCGGTTCCCTTGGTTGCGGCACTGGCGGCCAAGCTGCGGACGCTGGCCAAAGTTGCAGGGGCCAATGGTTCTCCAGCCACCATCGCCAGGAATCTGGGAATGCAGCCGTGGCTTGTTGAGCAGGCGCAGCGGGATGTCCGGCGATGGACTCCCGAGGGCCTGATCCGTTCCATCCAGGTCATCGCAGAAGCGGACGCGCAGGTGAAGGGTGAGTCGCGGGACCCTGTCTACGCAGTGGAGCACGCGGTGACTGTAATTGCCATGTCAGCCAGCCGACGTTGATGCCAGTCAGCGGCGGCATCGCCGCCACTGATACAGCCGCTTAAACCCAAAGGCCGGCACCCAACGGGTGCCGGCCTTTTGATCAGCTCAGTCGAACTGGAAAAACCTTAGAGTGCGTTGACCTTCTTGGAGATCGCAGACTTGCGGTTTGCAGCGTTGTTCTTGTGAATAACGCCCTTGCTGACAGCCTTGTCCAGCTTGCGGCTGGCAGCAGCAAGTGCAGTTCCAGCAGCATCCTTGTCAGCAGACTCAACGGCGGTGTTGACGGCGCGGATGGCCGTCTTCAGCTCGGACTTGACTGCGTTGTTGCGCAGGCGAGCCTTCTCGTTGGTGAGGATGCGCTTCTTCTGGGACTTGATATTAGCCACGTATGAACTCTCTTTTTAATGCGGAAATGGTCTAGAGGGTTTTCAGGTTGGCCATCGACTGAGCGGCGTGGGGATGCCTATGGCAGCCAACCATGTATGGCCGTCGACCTGCACGGACACACAGCTATAAAGGATAGCAGAAAGTCCGGGCTCTTCGGGAACTGGGCCCCCGGTCCGGCTATTGCCGTTCTTGGAGGGCCCGTGCGACCTCCCGGAATTGCGGTTTTCCCAAAACGGCGCCTTCGCGCCGGATCGCACCAGGATCGAGGCGGATAATGCGCCCAACGTTGATTTCGCTGGGCCTGCCCTGCCGATCCCAAGGGCCGGTTCCTATATCAACATAGTCGTCCGCGCGTGCGCCATTGTCGTGGTCCTTGGAGGTCAGCATAAGACCCAACAGCCATTCGCGATCCCGGCCCACCAGGAGTACGGGCCGGTCCTTGCCTTGTGTGTGGTCCTCTTCGTAGGGAACCCAACCCCAGACAATCTCGCCGGGATCCGGCTGACCATCTGGCTTGGGGGAGTAGCTGACCTTGAGGGAACCGCGAAAATCGCCCGGGTAAGAACCTGGCTGGCGTACGACGTCGGACTGCCGGGTTTGTGTCCTGCGGGCACCTGCCGGTGTGGCTGCTTTAGTGCTGTTGCCACCGAGGGCTTTGAATGATCGCAGGATGAGTTTGCCCAAAGGGCGCAAGTCGAAAGCCATGTGACAACGCTACAGCTGCGTGGAGCTGACACCTGGGCAGGCAATGTACGGCGAAGCGCAGGTTCATGGGAGACTAGAGGATCAGATGCGCGGCGTGTTCCGGCTGGCCTATGCCCAGCTCCGGGAATTGCCGTGTGAGTGTCGACAGTAAGGATCCTGCGTGTCTCCCATGGCCCGCACCGCACCGGTGCCCGCCGCAACAGATCCGGCCATCATCCGGAACTTCTGCATCATTGCCCACATTGACCACGGTAAGTCCACCTTGGCCGACCGCATGCTGCAGTACACCGGCGTCGTTAAGCAACGCGACATGAAGGCCCAGTATCTGGACCGCATGGATATCGAACGTGAGCGTGGCATCACCATCAAGTCCCAGGCTGTTCGCATGCCGTGGGAACTTGATGGCAACAGCTATGCACTGAACATGATCGATACTCCCGGCCACGTCGACTTCACCTATGAGGTTTCCCGCTCGCTCGCCGCTTGCGAAGGCGCAGTGCTGCTGGTGGACGCGGCCCAGGGCATCGAGGCCCAAACCCTTGCCAACCTGTATCTGGCAATGGAGAACAACCTCACCATCATTCCTGTGCTGAACAAGATCGATCTTCCGGCTGCCCAGCCCGAGAAGTACGCGGCAGAGCTTGCCAACCTCATTGGCGGTGACCCCGAGGACGTCCTCAAGGTCTCCGGCAAAACCGGTGTGGGTGTTGAGGCGCTGTTGGACAAAATTGTCCGCGACCTTCCTGCTCCCGTTGGCGATCCCAATGCGCCGGCCCGCGCCATGATTTTCGACTCCGTCTATGACACGTACCGCGGCGTCGTGACGTACGTCCGCGTGGTGGACGGCATGCTCCACCCGCGCGAACGCATTCAGATGATGTCCACCCGGGCAACGCACGAGCTCCTGGAGATTGGTGTCAGCTCTCCGGAGCCCACGCCATCCAAGGGCCTGGGGGTCGGCGAGGTGGGATACCTGATCACCGGCGTGAAAGACGTCCGCCAGTCGAAGGTTGGCGATACTGTCACCAACCTGGCCAAGCCTGCCTCGGAGTCGCTCAGCGGCTACGCCGACGCCAAACCGATGGTCTTCTCAGGTCTCTACCCGCTGGACGGAACGGACTACCCTGTCCTCCGCGACGCCCTCGAAAAACTGATGCTTAACGACGCCGCACTGGTTTACGAACCCGAGACGTCCGCAGCACTGGGCTTCGGTTTCCGCGTCGGGTTCCTCGGTTTGCTGCATCTGGAAATTACCCGTGAGCGCCTTGAACGTGAGTACAACCTGGACCTCATCTCCACGGCTCCCAACGTGGAATACGAGGTGACACTGGAGGACAAGAAGGTCATCCATGTCACCAACCCCAGCGAGTACCCCACGGGCAAGATCTCCGAAGTTCGCGAGCCTATGGTTTCCGCCACCATCCTGGCTCCGAACGAGTTTGTTGGTTCCATCATGGAACTCTGCCAAAGCCGCCGCGGCCAAATGCGCGGCATGGATTACCTGTCCGAGGACCGAGTGGAACTCCGCTACTGGATTCCCCTTGCCGAGATCGTGTTCGACTTCTTCGACCTCCTGAAGTCCAAAACCCGTGGTTACGCCTCGCTGGACTGGAAAGCCGACGGCGAGCAGGTTGCAGACCTCGTCAAGGTGGACATCCTGCTGCAGGGCGAACAAGTGGATGCCTTCAGTGCCATCACCCACCGCGACAAGGCCTACGCCTACGGTGTCATGATGACCGGCAAGCTCCGTGAGCTCATCCCGAGGCAGCAATTCGAGGTGCCCATCCAGGCGGCCATCGGATCGCGAATCATCGCCCGTGAGAGCATCCGGGCCATCCGCAAGGACGTTCTTGCCAAGTGCTACGGCGGTGACATCACCCGTAAGCGCAAACTGCTGGAAAAGCAGAAGGAAGGCAAGAAGCGCATGAAGATGGTGGGTCGCGTGGAGGTTCCCCAGGAAGCATTCATCGCAGCACTGACCACCGACGAGTCCAAGGACAAGGCCAAGAAGTAGATGCCCAGCGTCCTACCTTTGGGCGATCCGGCGCCTGCGGACGGAGTACTTCCCCCGCAGGTGCTGGATGGCGTCGAGCACCGCAACTTCGGGCTCTACGTCCATATCCCGTTTTGCGCCGTTCGCTGCGGCTACTGTGACTTCAATACCTATACGGCCACCGAGCTTGGCGGCGGGGCCTCCCAGGATGCCTACGCCACAACCGCGGTGTCCGAACTCGACTTCGCGGCTCTGGCACTGGAGGCCTCAGGGCTGCCCCGGCGGCGCATGAGCACAGTCTTCTTTGGAGGCGGTACGCCCACGCTCCTCCCCGCGGAAGACCTTGCACGAATCCTGCGGGCCGCCGTCGACCATTGGGGGCTTGAGCCCGGTGCCGAGGTAACCACCGAAGCCAATCCGGATTCCGTAACCCCTGAGTCCCTGAAGGTGCTGGCCGATGCCGGATTCACCAGGGTTTCGTTTGGCATGCAGTCGGCTGTGCCGCACGTGTTGAAGGTCCTTGACCGGACCCATACCCCCAGTCGCGTGCCGCTTGTGGTCCAGTGGGCCCGTGAGGCCGGACTCGCGGTGAGCCTGGACCTTATTTACGGTACGCCGGGGGAGTCCATGGCGGACTGGCGGTTGTCCCTTGAAACAGCACTGTCCTACGAGCCTGACCACATCAGCGCCTACGCATTGATCGTGGAGGACGGCACCAAGTTGGCGGCCCAGATCCGCCGCGGCGAAGTGCCCGGAATTGACGACGACGATCATGCAGCCAAATACGAGTTGGCTGATTCGTTGATCTCCGCAGCTGGTTTGAACTGGTACGAGGTCAGCAACTGGTCCCGGACACCCGATCAAGCGTGCCGGCACAATCTGGCCTACTGGCGCGGCGATGACTGGTGGGGCATCGGCCCCGGTGCGCACTCCCACGTAGGAGGTGTCCGGTGGTGGAACGTTAAGCACCCCACAGCGTACGCAGGACGGTTGGGTGCGGGAAGCTCACCGGCGGCAGGCCGGGAGACCCTCGACGCCGAAACCCGGGAAGTCGAACGCATCATGCTGGAAGCACGGCTCGGTACAGGGCTTGAAGTAGATGCCTTGGACGCGGTTGGCCGCCATGCAATGGCAGGGCTGATCGCCGACGAGCTGGTTGATCCCGTGCAAGCGTTCAAAGGCCGGTTGACCCTTACGCTGAAGGGCCGGCTGCTGGCTGACGCCGTAGTCCGGCGGATTCTCCCCGACTAACCCCCAGCCGCTTGAATGGCTGGGGGAGGGCTACTTGACCCAGCGCAGGTTGAGCTTGTAACGGTGCGGCTGGCCGTGGTTGACGCGGATTCCGGCTGAGACGGAGAAGCATGTCAGGGCTACCCAGATGCCAGTGGCGATCACAGCAAAGATGTTGCCTACTACCGGCAACAGCACCAGGATGTTGGCCAGAACCGCAGCGATGGTGGGAGGCAGCGTGAAGTTCAACGCCTCCTTGGATTCCTGTGCCGTGAACGGTCCGCGGTCACGGAAGATCAAGTAGATCAGGAGAGATGGCAGGCATCCGAGAATACCGCCAAAGTGTGCCAAGGTAGCCCACTGCCTGTCCTCGCTGGCGGTCAGTGGCAGCGCATTTGCAGGCGCGCCATGGTACTGGGGCTGGCCTGCGGCGCTGCCCGGTTCTTCAGGAGCGTTCTCTGCCACGGTGTGTTCCCTTTGCTGTAAAGATAGTGCGGTGTTGCTGTCCCAGAATACCGGCCCCGGCAGGCTTCCCGGGACAAACGCCACGATGACACGTCAGTTGCTGCTGCTTTGAGGCCAAAGGTCAGGGAACTGTGAGGAAATCGATGACTTCCTCCACGCGGCCCAGCAGCGAGGCCTCAAGGTCGGCGTAGCTGCGAACCGCACCAAGAAGACGTTGCCAGCCCAGTCCTATATCCTCAGCGGTCTCGTGAGGCCACCCGAAGGCGGTGAGAATCCCGGTCTTCCAGTCGGTTCCGCGGGGTACGGACGGCCAGGCCTCAATTCCCAGAACTTTGGGCCTGATGGCCTGCCAGACATCGATGTAGGGATGGCCGACAATCAGGACGTTTCCTGCGGCGCCGGGCACAGTCATGGCGTCAGCTGCGATGCGGGACTCTTTGGAGCCGGCCACGAGGTGGTCCACCAGGATGCCGAGGCGCCGGCCGGGCCCGGGGTTAAAGGCGGAGATTGCCGACTTGAGGTCATCGACTCCGTGCAGGGGCTCCACCACAATGCCCTCGACGCGAAGATCGTCGCCCCAGACTTTCTCGACGAGTTCGGCGTCGTGTTTTCCCTCCACCCAAATGCGGCTGGCTTTGGCCACCTGGGCGCGTTGTCCTTCAACCTTCACCGAACCCGACGCCGTGCGACCGGCCTGAACGGGCGGCGTCGATTGTCGGGGGGCCGGGGGCATCAAGCGGATGGGCTGCCCCTCGAGCAGGAAGCCAAATCCGAGCTGGAACGACTTCGTCTTCCCCCGCCTGTCCTCGAGGGACACGATGTGCATGCCGCCGGTCTTCTCCACCCGGGTGACTTCGCCCACCCAGCCTGATTGGACATCTTCAAGGACCATCCCGCGTTGTACAGCTACCTCCGGCAGTTGCCGTTTGGCGGGAGCTGACAGATCCTGCGGACCCCACGTGTCGAAAGCCAAGGAGTTCCTACCTTTTGTGCTGGGTTGAATTGTTCAGTGTTGGTTTGTGCTGGCTTGGGAAAGGAAAGTTCAATGCTAGCAACGGGTTGGCTCATACTAGACTGGTTAGCACTTGGGCATGTTGAGTGCTAAGTGGACCCGGTCTCAGAGACCACGGCAGTCGTCAGGAGGTGGAGCAATGAGTGAGCCACGCAAATTGGAAGTGCTGCGTGCCATCGTTGAAGATTACGTGCATTCACGGGAGCCTGTTGGATCGAAGGCCCTTGTTGAACGGCACCATCTTGGAGTTTCAAGCGCCACCATCCGTAACGACATGGCCGTTCTGGAAGAAGAAGGCCTCATTGCAGCGCCCCACACCAGTGCCGGTCGCATTCCCACCGACAAGGGCTACCGCCTTTTCGTCGATCGCATCTCCCAAGTCAAGCCCCTTTCGGCCGCAGAGCGGAGGGCCATCCACTCGCTGCTTGAAGGCCCTGATGATGTAGACGACATCCTGGAGCGCACCGTAAGGCTCCTGTCCCAACTGACCAACCAGGTCGCCGTCGTGCAGTATCCGCACTCCAACCGCGCCTTGGTACGGCATGTTGAGTTCGTCCTGTTGGCACCACAACAAGTGTTGGTGGTGCTGATTGCCGATACCGGCAGCGTCAGCCAGAAGGTCATCGACGCTGGTTCGGACGTGGGCGACGACGCTTTGATGCGATTGAGATCCCGCTTCCTGGGCAGCATCGCAGGGACGCAACTGGCCCTGTTGCCGCAGGTGCTTCCGTCGGTGATTGCCCTGTGTCCGCCGGAGCTCCGGGGGCTGGCCCAGACGTTGGCCAACGGACTGCAGGCCTTGAGCGACAACAGCCGCGAAGAACGCATCCTGATGGCCGGTACGGCCAACCTCGCCAGGTCCAACGTGGACTTCCCCTTGAGCATCGGTCCGGTGCTGGAAGCCCTTGAGGAACAAGTTGTCATGCTTCGGTTGTTGTCAGACATGGGGGATGACCCCAGGGGCGTCACCGTGAGTATCGGCCGGGAGAATCCCTACGACGGATTGGCTGAGGCTTCCGTTGTGGCCACCGGATACGGTTCCGGTGCCAAGGTGGGGATCCTGGGCCCAACCCGCATGGATTACCCCACTACCATGGCCGCAGTCCGGGCCGTGGCCCGTTACCTTTCACGCATTCTTGGCGGCTGAACGCCGTCCCGAAGAAACATCCGCAGTACAACAAGGAAGAGATACCGACTTTGAGCAGCCACTATGACGTTTTGGGAGTCTCGCCGGAAGCCACCGGGGAAGAGATCAAAAAGGCGTACCGCAAGTTGGCGCGGAAACTCCACCCGGACGTAAACCCAGGTGAGGATGTCGCGGAGCAGTTTAAGGCCGTGACCCATGCTTATGAGGTGCTGTCCGATCCCCAGAAGCGCCGCGTCTACGACGCCACCGGCAATGAGAATGGAACGGACAACGGGTTTGGCGGCGGATATTCCGGCCAGGGCTTCGCGTTCCAGGACATCTTCGATACGTTCTTTGGTGGCGGCGGCGGTCACGGCGGGCCGGCCTCCCGTGTCCGACGCGGCCAGGACGCACTTATCAGTGTCCGCATTGACCTGAAGGACGCCGTTTTCGGCGTCAACAAGAAGCTCGAAGTGGACACGGCCGTGACCTGCCCCACCTGTGACGGCAGCTGCTGCCGACCGGGCACCCACCCGGAACGTTGTGACATCTGTGGCGGCAGCGGCCAGGTCCAGCGCGCTGTCCGGTCCATCCTTGGCCAGGTCATGACCGCTGCCCCCTGCGGTTCCTGCGAGGGCTTCGGAACGGTCATCAAAGACCCCTGCAATGAGTGCAACGGCCAAGGCCGCATCCGCAGTCGCCGTTCCCTGACCATCAAGGTTCCTGCCGGTGTTGCCACCGGTACGCGCATCCAGTTGTCCGGCCAAGGCGAAGCAGGACCCGCAGGCGGCCCGTCCGGCGACCTCTACGTGGAGATCCGCGTCAACAACGATTCCATGTTCATGCGCGAAGGCGACGACCTCCATGCCACCCTCAGCGTGCCCATGACGGCCGCAGCGCTGGGTACGGAGTTGCAGTTGGATACTTTCGACGGCGCACAGGACATTGATGTGAAGGCCGGAACCCAGTCAGGGGAGATCATCACCCTTCGGGGCCTGGGCGTCACGCACCTGCGTGGTTATGGCCGTGGCGACCTCAAGGTACACCTCCACGTTGAAACGCCGAGCAAGCTGGATCCTGCGCAGGAAGAATTGCTGCAGCAGCTCGCCAAGCTTCGCGGGGAGCAGTTCACTGAAGGAAAGCTTGTGGCCAGCGGCGGAATGTTCGCCAAGCTTCGGGACAAGCTCGGTAACCTGTAGCGGTGAGCAACCCCGTTTTCTTCACGTCGGCCGGCAGCCTCAGCGATGTCATACCCGGCGGCACGTTCGTGCTGGAAGGTCCAGAGGCACGGCACGCGGTTACGGTCAAGCGACTTGGTGTGGGAGAGCCCGTTGACATAGCCGATGGTGCCGGCGCGCGGTTGACCGGCACGGTCGCCGCGGCCGGGCCCGCCGGCCTCGTCGTCACTGCCTCCGACATGGCCTTTGAAGAACAGCCGGACGTCCGGCTGGTACTGGTCCAGGCCCTGGCCAAGGGCGATCGCGACGAACTTGCCATCGAAACGGCCACGGAGCTCGGAATCGACGCTGTGCTCCCGTGGCAGTCAGAGCGTTCCATTGTTCGATGGAAAGGCGATCGCGCAGCAAAGGCCCATGCGAAGTGGGAATCAGTGGTTGCTGCCGCCTCCAAGCAGGCCCGGCGGGCATGGATCCCCGAGGTGCGGACCATGGTGGACACCGGGTCCCTGGCGAAAGCCGTTGCCCAGTCTGACCTTGCCATCATCCTGCATGAAGACGCCAAGAATCCTTTGCGGACCATTCTTGAAGAGCTGGCGGCAACCAAGGCCACCTCACCCCGCGAGGTGCTGTTGATAGTGGGGCCCGAGGGTGGGATCTCGCCCCGCGAAGTGACGCGGCTCAGTGATGCCGGCGCCGTGACGGCTCTCTTGGGGCATCATGTCTTGAGGTCGTCGACGGCGGGACCTGCCGCCGTCGTGCTTGCGAGCGACATCCTGGGCCGCTGGTAGCGGTGCAGCCGGGCGGCTTTGGTCCGCTTCCGGCTCCGGGCAGCTACCGACCGTGAACAGCTACCCGACCCTGAACAGCCGCGTGTCGGTGCTTGTCGCGATGATGTCTCCGGCGCTGTCCACCTGGGAAACACGTACCTCATACTGGCCGGCCTTCAATGTCGCGCCAAAAGTGAACAACCCATACTGCCCGGGTTCGCCGGTGGCTTGCGTCTGGCCCGTGAGAAGGCTGGTCTTTTCGCCCTTGCCATTGTCCTGCAGTACCTGCCAGGCGATGGGCTTGGAGCTGTCAGTGCTCCGCCCGTTGAACTTGACCAGTCCTGTGGGCAGGGTGGTCTCTTCCTGCGGATCGATGATCCAGAGCGGGGCAACCAAGGAGGCGTCGCGGGTCATCGGCTCACCCAGCTGCACTTGCCCGAACGCCATGTAGTCCTTGTGGCCATCAACCAGGATGACCACTTGGATCTGCTGGCCCGAATTGATGAGCCCTGAAGACGAAGCTGCGGCCGTTGCCGTGTAGACGAGTTGCTGCACTGCACGCTGCGCCATGCCGGCATCCAGGTTTGAGTTGAAAGCATCGCGGGAAATATCGACTGTAATGACGTTTTTGCCGGAAATGGACGTGGCCAGGTTGGCGGGTTCCTGCCAGGGAGTGAAGAAGTCATGATCCAACGGCTTTTCCGCCATCATGATTTTCAGGGCGGTGGTTACAGGATTTCCGTCGCCGGAGATGTCCCGGAACTCGCGATAAAGGTAGACCTCTTCCTTGCTCCGCCCGATCCAGTAGACCGGGATCTTTGTGGAGGCCTGGGTGGTTTCCAGCGGGGCGTTGCTGGCCGGGGCTTCCTGGACGGTCAGCGGCGGCGGTGTGGAGGTGGCTTGGGTGCCGCCACCGTTGGCGATGCAACCGGTCAGCAGGAGGACAGCGAGCATCGCCGGCACGGCAACAGCGGACTTGGTCCGCTTGTTCGCGCCATGATCGTTGCTGGCTGTTTTCTTGATGGGTTTCCTGTCCTGCCCTGCATGGTTTGGCAGCCATTTGTCGGCTGGGGTGCGGGGTCGTGTTTTCACCCGCAATGCCAGCTTGGCACATCGTCGACGGCGGTCGGCCGGGTTTCCGGGGGAGGGCGCCAACTGAAACATGATTGATACCGGCTTGATGCCGAGTTGAGACAAAATGTCCGCATCAGCCCCAGGGTGCCGAATGAGGCTGCCGGGGGAGGTTCATCGCGGGCGGGCTGGCGTAGGATTGGAGACATTCCGGCATCAACGCGGGCAACGAAAGTCCGCAGAGAATGTCGAATCGATGGCGTTATTACAGACCAACCGGAGGAGAAAAGGCCCGCGGGCCAGCACTATGAGTGAATCTTTGAACGGGCGGCTCAGGACCGGAAACGGCAACCAGCCGCCCAACGAGTTCCCGCACACATTACCGGGCACACGCACGGAAGTCGTCACCTTCGACAACTCCGACCAGATGGTTCACTCGCTGGGCAGCCATGACGAAGCCCTGAGGTACATCGAGGAACAATTCCAGGATGTCAGCTTCCATGTCCGCGGCAACGAGCTCTCCATGACCGGCCCCTCCACCGTCATTCCCCGCGTCATGCGCCTCCTGGAGGAAGTCCGTGGGCTTGTGGCGAAAGGGACCGTGGTGAGCCCGGACATCCTTCAGCAGCTGGTGTCCCTGTTGAGGGCCCAGTCGGTGCAGAACCCGGCTGATGTGCTGACCCACAACATCCTTTCCAGCCGCGGCAAGACCATCCGTCCAAAGACACTGAACCAGAAGAACTACGTGGATGCCATCGACGCAAACACGGTAATTTTTGGTATCGGTCCAGCTGGCACGGGCAAGACGTACCTGGCCATGGCCAAGGCCGTGCAGGCGTTGCAGATGAAGGAAGTCAGCAGGATAATCCTGACGCGGCCTGCGGTGGAGGCGGGGGAGCGGCTCGGTTTCCTGCCAGGTACATTGAGCGACAAGATCGATCCGTACCTGCGCCCGCTGTATGACGCCCTCCACGACATGATGGATCCGGAATCCATCCCACGGTTGATGGCTGCAGGCACCATTGAGGTGGCACCGTTGGCGTACATGCGCGGACGTACGCTCAATGACGCCTTCATCATTCTTGATGAAGCGCAGAACACCACACCGGAACAGATGAAGATGTTCCTGACCCGCCTCGGCTTCGGTTCAAAAATGGTAGTCACCGGCGACGTCACCCAGATCGACCTTCCGCTGGGCGCAACGTCAGGCCTTCGGATTGTCCGGGAGATCCTGACAGGCATAAACGACGTCAATTTCTCCATTCTTGAGGCGGCCGACGTAGTCCGGCATCGCCTGGTGGCCGACATCGTGTCCGCCTACAGCACCTGGGATGACGCGCACCGCAAAGACGCGTCAGGCACACATTACAAACGTGGAGAACGTCAATGAGCATTGAAGTCAACAACGAGTCCGGTGTGACGGTGGACGAAGCCCAGCTGGTGACGTTGTCCCGCTTCATCTTCGAACGGCTCTACATCCATCCGCAAGCGGAGCTTTCCATTCTCCTGGTGGATGAACCCGCCATGGAGAAGCTTCACATCGAACTGATGGATGAACCCGGGGCCACCGACGTCCTGTCTGTGCCCATGGACGAGCTCACTCCAGGCACCCCGGATAAGCCAACCCCGCAGGGAATGCTGGGCGACATCGCCATCTGCCCTCAGGTGGCCGAGGTACAGGCCCGCAATGCCGGTCACGCCACCCAGGATGAGATGCTGCTCCTGACAACCCATGGCATCCTCCACCTTCTGGGATTCGACCACGCCGAACCCGAGGAAAAAGAAGAGATGTTCGGTTTGCAGCGCGAACTGCTGTCTGAATTCCTGGGCAAGGATGCCCCCATGGAGACCATGCAGTGACCTGGATCATCCTGGTCGGCATGGCGCTGGTTTTCCTCAGCTTTGTCGCCCTGTTGACGGCTGCTGAAGCCGCGTTCAATTTCCTTCCCCGGCACGAGGCCGAACAATCAATTGTGCGCAGCAAGGGCAAGGCCCTGAGCGGAATCCTCAAAGCTCCCATTGCCCACATGAGGGCCCTGCGATTCTGGCGTGTGTGGTTCGAGATGGCCGCTGCAGTAGCTGTGGCGGTAGTGCTGCACAGTTTGCTCGACAACGTCTGGCTTGCCGGGCTTGCTGCTACCGGCATCATGGCCGTCATCGGATTCGTGCTGGTGGGGGTGTCGCCGAGGCAGCTGGGGAGGGCCCATTCCGGTCCCGTTGTTCGCTTCACGGCTCCGCTGATCCGCTTCCTCTGCTGGGTTCTCGGCCCCATTCCCGGGTGGCTCGTGGCCCTCGGCCAGGCAGTGGCTCCTGGCGCGCCCAGCGGTGATGACGCATTCGTCAGCGAAGAAGAGTTCCGCGAATTCGTGGACCGCGCCGCAGAATCGGACATGATCGAGGACAACGAGGCTGAACTCATCCATTCGGTCTTCGACTTCGGCGACACGTTGGTCCGTTCCGTCATGGTTCCCCGCACAGACATTGTCAGCATCGGTACCGGATCGGACCTCGAGACAGCCATGGGCCTCTTCTTGCGGTCGGGCTATTCCAGGATTCCGGTCATCGGTGAGAATACCGACCAGATCCGCGGAATCCTTTATTTGAAGGACGTCGCCGCGGCCATGTATCGAGGCGAACCCGGACTGCAGGCGCACGACGTCGACTCCCTCGCCCGGGACGTCCGCTACGTTCCTGAATCCAAGCCCGTGAGTGACCTTCTCAGGGAACTGCAGCAGGAATCCACCCACGTGGCGATCGTGATCGATGAGTACGGCGGTACCGCCGGACTGGTGACCCTTGAGGACCTCATCGAGGAAATCGTGGGTGAAATCGTGGATGAATACGATGCCGCGGCAGAAGAAGCAGTGGACCTCGGTGACGGTACGTTCCGGGTCAGCGCCCGCATGAGCATCGACGACCTCGGTGAACTGTTCGACATTGACCTCGACGACGACGAGGTGGACACCGTAGGCGGCCTCCTTGCCAAGGCCCTGGGGCAGGTCCCGATTGTCGGCAGTTCAGTTGATGTGGATGGAATATCGCTCAGGGCGGATAGGCTTGAGGGTCGCCGAAACAGGGTCAGCCACATCATTGCGGCAGCCATGCCAAAGGAAGACACTGACTTTGAAGACCTACTCGATGACGCCGACTCAACGCAACAGGGAGTTCCACGTGAGCAAGCAAAATAAGAAATTCGATGCCGATAATGACTTCGGTGGCTTCCACGCAGGCTTCTCTGTGCTGGTGGGCCGGCCCAACGCCGGCAAATCGACACTGACCAATGCCTTGGTTGGCCAGAAGGTGGCCATCACCTCGGCCAAGCCGCAGACCACGCGGCACACCATCCGCGGTATTGTCCACCGCGAGGATGCGCAGCTGATCCTGGTGGACACCCCTGGCCTGCACAGGCCGCGCACGCTCCTGGGTAAGCGGCTCAATGATCTTGTGGCCGATACCCTGGCCGAAGTGGATGCCATTGGATTCTGCCTGCCGGCGAACGAGAAGATCGGCCCCGGCGATAAGTACATCGCGGCTCAGTTGGCGGCCGTGGGGAGGAAGCCGATCGTTGCCCTTGTCACCAAAACCGACCTTGTTGACCGCCAGGCCTTGACCGAGCAATTGCTCGCTGTCGCTGCTTTGGGACGCGATGTCCTGGGGGAGCAAGGTTGGGCAGACATCGTCCCCGTTTCAGCGGCCGACGGATTCCAGGTCTCCACTGTCGCGGACGTATTGATCAGCCACATGCCGTCATCGCCCCCGCTGTACCCCGACGGTGAACTGACGGACGAGCCCGAAGCCGTCATGATTGCGGAACTTATTCGAGAGGCTGCCCTGGAAGGTGTCCGCGACGAACTTCCCCACTCGCTGGCCGTAGTGGTGGAGGAAATCGTTCCCCGTGAAGGTCGAACCGAGGACAACCCGCTCCTGGACGTTCGGGTCAACCTCTATGTTGAGCGGCCCTCCCAGAAGGCCATCATCATCGGCAAGGGTGGCAGCCGGCTGCGTGAAGTCGGTACCAACGCACGGAAGGGCATCGAGACACTTCTGGGCACCCGAATCTACCTGGATCTGCATGTTAAGGTGGCCAAGGACTGGCAGCGGGATCCCAAGCAACTGGTCAAACTCGGGTTCTAGCGGGCAAGACACGTCCCGGCATCGTAGAGGCGCGATAAGGAACTTCCCAGAATCGGCAACTATGATGGCGGGAATCCACGTGTTTGAGGAAAGGTAAACCGAATAGTGCGACGTCGTGACGCCCGCCCACAGGGCACCGGCACCGCTGACCCCGTTGCGGCTCGCCACGGTGAGGATGCCGAGGGCACTCCCCGCCACATGAAGGCCCGCAAGGGACTTCCGTTGTGGTTGAAGATTGTTACTGGCGTGGTCTCTGTGGCCCTGGTTGCGGGCGTGGCTTTTGCTGCCTTTTGGTTCATCCGGTTGCAGAGCAACATCACCAAGGCTCCGCTGAGTGCAGGGGAGACCCGCGACAGCGGTGAAACCCTGGCCAATGACAAATCGGACCGCCTGCAAATCCTTATTCTTGGTTCTGATACCCGTGACGGGAAAAACTCGGAGTACGGAAGCACGGAAGACTCCACCGGCTACGGTCATTCGGACGTCATGATGCTGCTGGATATCTCAGCAGACAACAAGCGCGTCAGCGTCATGAGCTTCCCGCGTGACCTGCTGGTGGACGTGCCGCAATGCACCGATCGGACAAACAACCAGACGTTCCCTGCCCGCAGCGGTGTGATGATCAACGAGGCCATGGCCGAGGCGGGCATCGGCTGCGCTGTTGACACCGTCAATAAATTGACCGGTTTGGAAATCGACCACTTCATGATGGCGGACTTCAACGCCGTCAAGGAGTTGTCCCACGCTATTGGCGGCGTGAATGTCTGTGTCAGCGACCCCGTCTTTGACCCGGACTCCCGCCTTCGCCTGCCCAAAGGTGATTCCCTGGTTGAGGGCGAACAAGCCCTGGCTTTCCTGCGGACCCGCCACGCTTTTGGCGACGGAGGCGACCTCGGTCGTATCAAGGGACAGCAGGCTTTCCTCTCGTCCTTGACCAGGAAGCTCAAAGACGAAGGAACGTTGGGTAACCCGCAGAGGCTCCTCCAGATTGCCGACGTGGTCACCCAGAACCTCACCGTCGATGAGGGCCTGGCATCCGTTCCGTCGCTGCTGACCATCGGAGCGCGGTTGAAGGACATTGATGTTTCCAAGGTTGCGTTCGTGGCTGTCCCGACCCAGGCAGCAGCAGTTGATCCGAACAGGCTGGAGCTTGTGGAACCGCAGTCATCCCAGCTCTTTTCAGCGTTGCGTGCCGACCTTGACCTGACCACACCCGGTGCCACATCGTCGCCCGCTGCCAGCGAAACTCCCGCACCGCAGCCCACGGCATCGACTCCTGCGGTCCCCGCCTACGACAAAGCGATCCAGCCGGTGGCAGTGGCCAACGGCAGCGGAGCAGCCGCGCGGGCCCAGGAGATCATGTCGGTTCTGACAGGCGGTGGCTTTACCCAGGCGGTTTCCTATTTGGCAAACCCTGTGGACCAGACAGTGATTTACTACGGGGCAGGCTTCGCCGATGTCGCTGCAGACGTGGCTGCGCTCTACGGTATTCCGGCGGCCCAAGTGCAGGAGGCTCCCGGCGTGGCGGGAGTTCAGCTTTATGTGGGTACGGACTTCGCCGCCGGCACTACCTACGGAGCAACCTCCGTGCCATCGGACGTGGTCAACCAGACCGCGAGCGATGCCGTCTGCCAACAAGTGAACCCGTTGTACATCGACCAATAGTCAGTACATGGACCAGTAGCGGGCTGCGAGGCAGCCATAGACTGAAGAGGCCGGGCCAGTTCTTTACGAACTGGCCCGGCCTCATTTTTCCCTTCTTACCAGATGCTGACGCGGTCTCCGGATTCCAACCACATGCCGTCTGCTGCGCCGACACCAAATGCTTCATGGAACGCATCGAGGTTGCGGGCGATGGCGTTGGTGCGGAACTCGTTGGGGGAGTGCGGATCGGTGGCAAGCCGTCGGATCGCCTCTTCACGGCGGATTACCTGGCGCCAGCCTGCTGCCCACGACATGAAGAAGCGTTGCTGGCCAGTGAAGCCGTCGATCTCCTCAGGCTCTTTGCCTTCCAGGCTGAGGAGGTAGGCCTTGTAGGCAATGGTCAGGCCGCCGAGGTCGCCGATGTTCTCGCCGAGGGTGAGCTTGCCGTTGACCTTGTGTTCTGGCGCCGCGTAGGGGGAGAGGGCGTCGTATTGAGCCACCAATTTGGCCGTGAGGGCTTCGAACGCGGTCCGGTCCTCATCAGTCCACCAGTTGCGCAGTGCACCGCTGCCGTCGAACTGCGATCCTTGGTCGTCGAAGCCGTGGCCGATCTCGTGGCCTATGACGGCACCGATTCCGCCATAGTTCACGGCGTCATCAGCATCTGCCGTGAAGAAGGGCGGCTGGAGAATTGCGGCCGGGAAGACGATCTCATTCAGCATGGGGTGGTAGTAGGCATTGACCGTCTGCGGAGTCATCAGCCACTTATTAAGGTCAACAGGCTTGCCGATCTCGTCCAGGTGACGGTCGACGTCAGCATCATGTGCGCGCTCCACGTTGCCCAACAGGTCGGATGGATCGATGACCACGACTGAGTAGTCGATCCATTTTTCCGGGAAGCCAATCTTGGGGCGGAATGCCTCCAGCTTCTTGAGCGCTTCCTTCTTGGTTTCCTCACCCATCCATGCCAGGGAGGAGATGCTGTCACGGTAAGCCTCGATCAGATTGGCAACGAGCGTCTCCATCCTCGCTTTGTGGCCCGGGGGGAAGTGCCGCTCCACGTATATCTGTCCGACGGCTTCGCCAAGCGCAGCTTCGACAACGGCAACTCCACGCTTCCAGCGTTCCTTGTTCTGGGGCGTGCCGCTGAGTGTAGTGCCGTAGAACTCGAAGTTGGTGTCCACGAATTCGGACGAGAGGTACGGGGCCGCCGAACTCAGCACCCTCAGTGTCAACCATTCCTTCCACGTTTCCAACGGCTCGGACTCCAGCAAGCCTGCTGCGCCGGCGAAGAAGTCCGGGGTGCTGACAACGATCTCGTTTCGCTTGGCTGCGTCGACACGGGCTGCCTGGAACCAGGTCTCCAGCAAGGGGAACAGTTCCGTTGCTTCTTCTGCCGTCTTGAGGTTGTAGGTCTTCTGGGGATTCCGCAACGTGACGTTGTCCCAGTGGTGCGCAGCCAAGGCAGTTTCGAGGGCGACGATGCGCACTGACGCTGCTTCGGCGTCCTTGATTCCGGCGAGGGCGAGCATCTTGGCAACGTACCCGGTGTAGGCCGAAACGATATCGGCAAACTTTTCTTCCCGGTAGTAGGACTCGTCCGGTAGTCCAAGGCCGCCCTGCCCGATATACAGGAGGATGCGCTCGGGGTTGCCGGCGTCAGGGGCCGGGTAGATTGAGAAAAGCCCGGAGACGTCGGAACGGAAGAGGCGGCCTATCAGGCCGGCCAGTTCCTGGGTTGATCCCACGGCGTTGACGTCCTCGAGCCGGCCCCGGATGGGGTCAAGGCCTTTGGCCTCTGCTGCGGCCTCATCCATGAAGCTCGCGTAGAGTCCACCCACCTGCTGCTCGACGCCGGTTGCCGACTCTCCTTTGCCTGCAGCTTCTTCGATAATTGCTTTGACGGCCAACTCGGCTCCGTCCCGCAAAGCGGTGAACGTGCCTTCCAGCGGCCTGTCGTCAGGGATGGTTGTGTTGTTGAGCCACGCGCCGTTGACGTGTTGGTAGAGGTCGTCCTGGGGCCGGACGCTGTGATCGATGTTCGAAAGAGTGATCCCCGACTGTGGCACTGTGGCTCCTTGTGTGGACACAGCAGCCGGCGTTGCCACCGTCGCTGCGTCTGCATAGTGGACTTTGCATGAGGTGTTGCACTGTCATCATACGCATCGTGTTACTGTGATTTTGTGCGTACGGCGATGCTTCTTCTTAGCTGCCGCGGCGGGGCCTGAAAGCTATCTGAAGCTGGGCCATCCTCGCCGCGGAGTTCCGTTGTGTCCGGCTAAGCTTTCATTTAGTTCTTAGAGAAAAGGCCACACGTCATGCGTAATGCACAAAAGCCCTCCGGTATGCCGATTCACCGCTACCTGCCATTCCAGGACCAGATCACCGTAGAGGTTCCTGACCGCACGTGGCCGGACAAGGTCATCACCAAGGCCCCGCGTTGGTGCGCGGTTGACCTGCGCGATGGTAACCAGGCACTGATCGACCCCATGAGCCCGGCCCGCAAGCTGAAGATGTTCCAGCTGCTCGTCAAGATGGGCTACAAGGAGATTGAGGTCGGCTTCCCCTCGGCATCGCAGACCGACTTCGACTTCGTACGCCAGCTCATCGAGGGCGGCCATATCCCGGATGACGTCACCATCCAGGTCCTGACCCAGGCGCGTGAACACCTGATCGAGAGAACCTATGAGTCACTGGTGGGCGCCAAACAGGCGATCGTCCACCTGTACAATTCCACGTCCGTACTGCAGCGGCGCGTCGTGTTCAATCAGGACGAGGATGGCATTCTGGACATCGCCCTGCAGGGTGCCCGACTGTGCAAGAAGTACGAAGAAACCCTCGAAGATACGCACATCACCTATGAATACTCGCCGGAGTCCTTCACGGGAACCGAGCTGGAGTACGCTGCCCGGGTCTGCAACGCCATTGCCGACGTCTTCGAGGCTTCTGCCGACAACCAGGTCATCATCAACCTTCCGGCCACTGTGGAGATGGCAACCCCGAATGTCTATGCCGACTCCATTGAGTGGATGCACCGTAACCTGCACCCCCGTGAAGGCATCATCATTTCCCTGCACCCGCACAATGACCGCGGTACGGGCGTGGCCGCTGCCGAACTGGGCTACCTGGCGGGTGCCGATCGGATTGAAGGCTGCCTGTTCGGCAATGGTGAGCGCACCGGCAACGTGGACCTCGTAACGCTGGGGTTGAACATGTTCGTGCAGGGCGTCGACCCCATGATCGACTTCTCCGACATCGATGAAGTCCGCCGCACCGTTGAGTACTGCAACCAGCTGCCTGTCCCGGAACGTTCTCCGTACGGTGGTGACCTCGTCTTCACGGCGTTCTCAGGGTCGCACCAGGACGCCATCAAAAAGGGTTTCGAAGCGCTGGAGAAGGACGCTGCGGCGGCGGGTAAGCCGGTGGATGACTTCACCTGGCAAGTTCCGTACCTGCCGGTTGACCCGAAGGACCTCGGCCGCAGCTATGAAGCCGTGATCCGGGTTAACTCGCAGTCGGGTAAGGGCGGTGTCGCCTACCTGCTGAAGAACGAGCACAACCTGGACCTGCCCCGGCGCGCCCAGATTGAATTCTCCGGAGTCATCCAGCGGCGCACGGATGCAGTGGGTGGCGAGGTCAGTGGTGCACAGCTGTGGCAGGTCTTCCAGGATGAGTACTTGCCGTCCGACGAAGAGCAGGCACAGTGGGGTCGCTATGCGCTGGGAAGTGTCAGTACTGAGACCGACGAGTCCGGCGCCATGACCATGAACGCAACCCTGCGGATCGACGGCGTGGAGGTTCGGCGGACCGGCCACGGCAACGGACCCATCGCTGCTCTGTTGGACATCCTGCACCACGACGGCGTAGACGTCCGCGTGCTTGATTACAGCGAGCATGCCCTGTCCGAGGGCGGCAGCGCCAGTGCAGCAGCCTACGTCGAATGTGCCGTCGGCGAGCGGGTCCTGTGGGGCGTGGGCATTGACCCCAGCACCACCACGTCATCCCTCAAGGCCCTGATTTCGGCCGTGAACCGCGCCGTGCGGGACTCCCGGGCCTAGGGTACCCAGCGTGTGGTGACGGGAAATACCGTCACCACACGGTCCGGTGGTCGCCGAGCGGGCCGGTCATAGTGCGAAGATTAGTTGTGGCCAATCCGTCGTTTGCAGCACGGTCCTACAGGGACGATGCCGTGGTGCTCCGTACCCACAAGCTGGGCGAAGCGGATCGCATCATCACTCTCTTGACCAAGCATCATGGCCAAGTCCGCGCCGTCGCCAAGGGAGTGCGCAGGACCAGCAGCCGTTTCGGCGCTCGTCTGGAGCCGTTCATGGTGGCGGACTTGCAGCTTGTCTCCGGGCGGACGTTGGACATTGTGACACAGGCGGTGGCCAAGGGCGCCTATGGAAGCAGTATCGCGGCAGACTATGGCAGGTTCACGGTGGCCGCCGCCATGACGGAGACCGCCGAAAAACTCACGGATGCCGACACGGAGTCCGGGACCGCCCACTACAACCTGCTGGTGGGAGCCTTGGCTGCCTTGAGCCGTTCAGACCATCCACCCGAACTTATCCTGGACTCCTATCTGCTGCGCGCTTTGGCCACGGGAGGGTGGGCGCCGAGTTTCACCGATTGTGCCCG
Source organism: Paenarthrobacter sp. OM7 (assembly GCF_029873575.1). Taxonomy (NCBI): domain Bacteria; kingdom Bacillati; phylum Actinomycetota; class Actinomycetes; order Micrococcales; family Micrococcaceae; genus Paenarthrobacter; species Paenarthrobacter sp. OM7. Next base: position 2,478,781 of record NZ_CP123579.1, on the reverse strand, counting down.
TTGTGGCCGGCCGGGACCTCATACGGCCTTTGCCGCCCCGGTTGGCGGTATGGTGTGCAGCGACTGCCGCCCTCCTGGTTCACCGGCGCCGGCAGCGGAGACAGTGGTGTTGCTTGGTGCATTGCTGACAGGCAACTGGGGCGTGGCTGATGCATCGGATCCCCGGCATCGGCGTGAAGCCGCAGGACTGGTTGCCACGTATCTGCAATGGCATTTGGAACGGGCGCTGAAATCACTCAAACACGTGGAGCGAAGCTGACAGTGGCACTTGGTAAGAAGAGCAAGACAACAACGGCCAGGACGGCACCGGTCGTTGCGCCGTACGGGCACCCCTCCGGTGCAGTGCCGCCGGGTATTCCCAGTGAACTTATTCCGCAGCACGTGGCAATCGTCATGGACGGCAATGGGCGGTGGGCAAACCAGCGTGGACTTCCCCGCATCGAGGGTCACAAGGCCGGTGAGCCTGCCTTGCTTGATGTGATGGCAGGGGCCATCGAACTGGGAATCAAGTACGTCAGCGTGTACGCCTTTTCAACCGAGAACTGGCGGCGATCGCCCGAAGAAATCCGCTTCCTTATGGGATTTAACAAGGATGTACTACGACGCCAGCGGAACCAGCTTGACGAATGGGGCGTGCGCATCCGATGGGCCGGAAGACGCCCGCGGCTTTGGGGTTCTGTCATCAAGGAACTTGAAGAAGCCGAGGAATACACGAAGGCCAACGACACGTGCACGTTGACCATGTGTGTTAATTACGGCGGCCGCGCCGAGATTGCCGACGCCGTCTCTGCCATTGCCCACGATGTCGCCGAAGGGCGTTTGAAACCCGGATCTGTATCCGAGAAAACCATCCAGAAATACCTGGACGAACCCGACCTCCCGGATGTAGACCTTTTTCTTCGCAGTTCGGGGGAGCAGCGGCTCTCTAATTTCCTCCTGTGGCAGTCTGCCTATGCGGAGTTCGTCTTCATGGACACGCTGTGGCCGGATGTCGACAGGCGGACGCTGTGGGACGCCGTCGAGATTTATGCCAAACGCGACAGGCGCTACGGAGGGGCCGTGGACGCGGCGCCCGCCGGCAAATAGCACGCCCCCGCTACATCAGTAGGGGTACGCAGCGAGCCATACAGCCACGTCGCGGTATGCCTGCTGACGGACGGTACGTCGTGAGAGAAAAACATCATGAAGCGCACCTGGATACCGGAAGATGGCGGTGCGGCGGGCAAGTCCAAGAGCCCTACGTGAGGTTTCCTCTACGTCGATGACCGCATCGGCCCGCATCAGGTCAGCTGTCCACTCCGCTTGGATCCTTGTCCTTCCGGACAGCAGGACCAGGACGGGAGAATCGATGGCGAGCTTTCGTTCCACCGCGGCGTGCCCGGCCAGGACGGCTTTGGTCCACCCTGCGCGGATAGGGAACGAGGTCCGCGGACGCCACAGGGGATCCAGTATCCATTCACCATGTGCTTCATTGCTGACGCTCTCCCAGTAGGCAGGCATCTCAGGAAAGCGGAAGGGGCGCTTGGGGTCCGTACGTGCAAAGGGTTCCACCAGGTGCATGGCAATGCTGCGGACCAGACTGCTGCCCTGAAGCTCCAGCCACGGCGAGTTCAGGACCAAGGTGCCCAGCCGGCCTGGGTTGCGATCGGCCCAGAGTGCCCCGATCAAACCTCCCAGGGAATGGGCCAGCATGTGGATGGTTGGCGTGGTGGTGTCGCCAGTCCGTTCAGCCACGTCCCGTTCAATTTCCACCAGCGCTGCTGCCAGGTCCTCGTCATAGGCGCTGAGGTCCGTGATGTATCCGGGCGTCTGTCCAGGCAGCAGGCTGCGGCCGAATTTTCGGAGGTCCACTGCGTAGAAGTAAAAACCCGACGCCGTGAGGTACTCAGCCAATTCGGTTTGCAGAAAGTAGTCGGCCCAACCATGCAGGTAAAGAACAACCCTTGGCGCTCCACCTGGATCGGCCGGGACTGGACGGCGTCTTCTCTTTGTGAAGGACGACAGGAAGTCAAGGACGCCATTCTGGGTGGCTTGCGGCGCAGGTGGAGCATACCGGATGAGTGTGGCGTGGACGGGACCTTCCTCGTCAGGCTTCAGTGGCAGGTCCATGCATTCGTAGCCATGGCCCAGGACGTCCCGCCGCCACCTGGTTGCCCGGGCCTCCGTGGTGTTCATTGGTCCCCTTCCTGCCGCTCTGCCGTCACATCGTTCTGCATGAATCCCTTGATCCACCGCGCAAGCCGCGCATAGGCGTCTTTCCGCACTGCTGGTGCGGAGAGGAAGACGTCGTGGAGGCCGCCGTCGATGCGTTCCAGAGTGACGCTCCGGCCCAGCGCCATGGCTCTGAGCGCAATAACCCCAACATCCAGCACGGCATCCGAACGGCGCATTGACTCCTGCCACACCATGCCATTGGCGCTGGCCGAAGACGTTAGGACGAGGACAGGCACCTCGAGGTTCAGCCCGCGGGCAACTTGGGAATGCCCGGCAAATACGGCACTGAGCCACCCGGCCCGGACTGGGAAAGCCAACGGTGGACGATAATTTTCGTCCAGGGCCCATTCACCCTCCGCGGTACTGCTGATGCTGCGGAAGTAGAAACCCCGCTCCGGCAGCTTCAGGACGGTTTCCGGCCTTAACTTTGCTATGGGAGCCACCATGGCCTGCGCAGCCCTCCGCACCAATGAACTGCCGTGCATTTCCAACCACGGGCTGTCGAGAATCAGGAACTGAATGGATTCCGGGTGGCGGCTTGCCCACAATGCGGCCACCAACCCGCCGGTCGAGTGGCCCATCAGGGTCACGCTGCCTTCCGGTGTCGAGGCTGTGTGATGACGGATGATGTCCAGTGCCTGGTTGATTTCGGCGTCATAGTCCATCAGGTTTGCCACGTAGCCCCCCGGCATGTCCGTCGTCAGGCTCCGGCCATGGTTGTGCATGTCAAGGGCGTAAAAGTCGTAGCCCTGCCCGGCCCAGAACCTGGCAAGTTCGGTATTGAAGAAGTAGTCGCTCCACCCGTGCAGAAACAGGACGGCGCCGTAGCGCCTCGGTGCATCCCCGGATTCGCTTTGCTCTGCCCGGTGGCGGATCAGGGTGGCGTGGCGGGTCACGCCGTCAGGTCCTGTGGCATCAACGCCACAGGATTGGAAGTCTGTACCCAGGATGTCAGCCGTCCACTCCATGGCTTTAGCTTAGACACTGGCGGAGGCGTCCCGCCCGGTGGCAGGTCGGCAACGAAAGTCGAATAACTTCCATGATCCGCGTCACTGTTTGCCCGCGGGATGCGTATATGCCGACGGCATCGGCGGTCACGGGTTTGGCGAGTCGTCCGTAAACCGGAAAACTAGGACCATGCGTGTTTACCCCACATTCTTCAAGCTGGCCTTCTCCTGGATGGATGCCGAAAAGGCACACAAGATCGGCTTCCAAGGGATCCGGGCGGCACATCGCTCGGGCGCCGGCCGGATCCTGGCCCGGCTGACCGCCCCTGACGCTTCGCTCCGGACTGAGGCGTTGGGCCTGACCTTCCCATCCCCGTTCGGCCTGGCGGCCGGTTTCGACAAGGAAGGCCACGGCATAGAAGCCCTGGCCGAACTCGGCTTTGGCCACGTAGAGGTGGGTACCATCACCGGCCAGGCGCAGCCAGGCAATGAGAAGCCCCGGTTGTTCCGCCTGATTGAGGATCGTGCGGTGGTTAACCGGATGGGATTCAACAACGACGGCGCAGCAGCCGTTGCGCCCCGGCTCAAGTCTGCGCGGGCTGCTCTGCAAAGGAAGCACCCGGACGTCCGGCCCGTCATCGGCGTCAACATCGGCAAGACCAAAGTGGTTGAGCTCGAGGACGCCACTGAGGATTACCTCGTGAGTGCACGCAGCCTGGCGCCCGCGGCAGATTACCTGGTGGTCAATGTCAGCTCTCCCAACACACCCGGCCTTCGTTTGCTGCAGAACGTGGAGTCCCTGCGGCCGCTGCTGAGGGCAGTAGGCGACGCCGCCGATGAAGCCGCCGGACGGCATATTCCGCTGCTGGTCAAGATTGCGCCTGACCTGTCCAATGACGACATCGACGACGTCGCCCGGCTGGCGCTGGACCTGAAGCTGGACGGCATCATCGCCACCAACACCACCATTTCCCGGGAGGGGCTCGTTTCGGACGCCGCCAAGGTGGAGTCTCTGGGTGCCGGTGGATTGTCGGGAGCACCCCTCAAGACACGGTCGCTTGAAGTACTGCGGAGGCTCAAGGACGCCGTGGGTGACCAGCTCGTGCTCATCGCGGTAGGAGGAGTGGAGACCGCCTCGGACGTTCAAGAGCGCCTGGAAGCGGGCGCAACACTGGTCCAGGGCTACACAGCGTTCCTGTACGAGGGTCCATTCTGGGCTTCCAGCATCAACAGGGGCCTCGCTAAGATCCGTAAGAAGGCGCGTTAGGCCCAACCGTCCTGGTGCCGTGCGCCTATAAGGAAGACCCTGCGCCCATAAGGAAGACCCCGGACCATTGGTCCGGGGTCTTCCTGTTGATGAACGGGTGGGGGCGCTTAGGCCGGGTACTGCCCGCGCTTCACCTGCGGCTTGGGCAGGCGGAGCTTGCGGAACTGAAGGGCGCGCATGCAGCCGTACCAGACGGAACCGCGTTCCACCTCGCCGAATTTCTCGGTGAGGCGCTTCCTGAGCTTGCGGGACAGGATGAAAACATCCACGAAGACGGCAAGGAACATGATCCAGAAGCCAACGAGGACGTAGCTGATGCCGGCGCTTGTGGGCGGAATGATCAGGGAGATCACCACGAACAGCAAGGCGCCGAACATGAGGTATTCACCCAGGCTGAACCGTGCGTCCACGTAGTCACGCGTGTAGCGCTTCTGGGGACCCTTGTCACGGAGGGGCAGGTATTTTTCGTCACCCGTATCCAACGCCTGCCGCATTTTCTGCCGCTGATCCTGGATGGCGACCCGTTCCGCAGCCTTGGAGGCCTTGCGGTCATTGGGAACCAGTGGGCGCTTACGGGCTGCTTCCTGGTCTTTCCGCTTGGGAGTGGGGGTGCCCTTTCCGGCACCGGGCTCCGTGGCGGTGGCGTAGGCCTGGTCTACTACTGATTGAGCGCTGGGCTCTTCCTTTTTGCGTCCGAACACCCCTACAGAATACCCCTCGTGGAGGTGGCGTAGGTTACGTGGACGGCCGTCCGGGGCCGGCGGCGGGTGGCCGTGCCTGCTGTGGACGCCCAAATCACGGCGGTAAAGTGTGGCCATGACTTCAGCACATGCGGAGATCCCGCAGAACAAGCAAGGGCACGCCGGCAATACTCCAGTGGAGGAACTGTCCCGGGCAGTCAACGATTCCTTCGACACCACCCTGGCGTCCCTCAAGCACCTCGTGAGCATTCCGGGCATTGCGTGGGCAAGTTTCGACCCGAACGAACTGGACCGCAGCGCCGATGCAGTCGCTGCCTTGGTCAAGGCCGCGGGCATGGAAGACGTCCGGGTATTGCGGTGCGACAAAGCCGACGGCACCCCCGGTGGCCCTGCCGTCGTCGCGCGCCGTCCTGCCGCGGACGGCAAGCCGACCATCCTGCTGTACGCCCACCATGATGTTCAGCCACCGGGGGACCGGAGCCTCTGGAACTCCGAGCCCTTTGTGGCTGAGGAGCGCGAGGGCCGGCTGTACGGCCGCGGTTCGGCTGACGATAAAGCAGGAATCATGGCGCACCTGGCCGCCTACAGCGCCGTGACCCAAGTTCTGGGTGACGGGTTCGGGCTCGGCGTGACCTTCTTCTTCGAAGGCGAGGAAGAGGCAGGCTCGCCCACGTTCCGTACTTTCCTGGAGGAACATCAGGAGCTCCTGCGGGCCGATGTCATTGTTGTAGCTGATTCCAGCAACTGGAAAGTCGGCGTTCCGGCCCTCACCACCAGCCTTCGGGGACTCGTGGACGGGACTTTCGAGGTGCGTGTCCTGGACCATGCAGTCCACTCCGGCATGTTTGGTGGACCTGTGCTGGATGCTCCCACCCTCCTTTCACGGCTCATCGCCACCCTGCATGACGACGAGGGCAACGTCGCGGTTGCGGGCCTGGTGGCCCGTGACGACGTAGCCGTGGACCTTGCCGAAGAGGACTACCGCACTGATGCTTCAGTGCTCGACGGCGTGCAACTCGCCGGCAGCGGGACCATCGCCTCCCGACTCTGGACCAAGCCCGCGCTGTCCATCATCGGTATGGACGTCCCGTCCGTTGATGTTGCGTCCAACACACTGATTCCGGCCGCCCGGGCAAAGTTCAGCATGCGGTTGGCCCCAGGGCAGGACCCAGGGTCCGCGATGGATGCCCTGAAGACCCACGTCGAATCACATGCACCGTTTGGTGCCAAAGTGACGTTTACGCCGGGGGAGCGCGGCAACGCCTTTTCCACCGACACATCTTCAGCGGCTGCAAGGGTAGCCCTTTGGGCGCTGGGCGAATCGTGGGGTGTACAACCAGTGGAAATGGGAATTGGCGGTTCCATTCCGTTCATTGCGGACCTCATGGATGTGTATCCGGACGTGCAGATCCTTGTGACGGGAGTAGAGGACCCTGATTCCCGCGCACATAGCGCCAACGAATCCCTGCACATCGGCGATTTCCGGCATGCCGTGCTGGCTGAAGCCCTGATGCTGGCCAGGCTGAATGCTGAAGGACTCAGGGGCTAGTGTCGGATTAGTCCTTGGCGGCGCGCCGGGAACAACCAAATGCTGTCGGTGGTTACGTCAGGAGTTATAGCTAAGCGTCTGCGCGACGTAGCATTAGGTATAACCCGTAGGTAATTTGGGTAAGGGCAGGCAGCGTTCCGGCGCCGCCGCCAGGAGCTTCATAAGAAGGTAGGCCAATGAGCACTGCAACCAACGAAAACAGCACCGGAGAACAGCTCGTCGCCAACGACGGGTTGGCCACGCACGAGGTCAATCTGACCGACGTCGCCGCAGGCAAGGTCCGCAGCCTTCTGGAACAGGAAGGGCGCACCGACCTTCGGCTGCGCGTTGCAGTCCAGCCTGGAGGTTGCTCCGGACTGATCTACCAGCTCTACTTCGACGAGCGACTGCTTGATGGGGATGCCGTACGGGACTACGACGGCGTTGAAGTTGTTGTCGACAAGATGAGCGTTCCGTACCTCAGCGGTGCCAGCATCGACTTCGAGGACACCATTTCGAAGCAGGGCTTCACCATCGACAACCCGAACGCCGGCGGGTCTTGCGCCTGCGGCGATTCGTTCCACTGATGTGAGCCATCGCCGCATGTCGGCGCCACTCCGGGTGGGTTTAAAACCATTCGGAGCCACGGCGCTGACATGTGCGCGAAAACCGCTTGATAGCGGTAAGCTCTACATCGGGTAGTAAAACTTTTAGTGTGCCCGGTGGGCCTTCGGCCTGCCGGGAGACAGCAACAAGAGGAAGGGCCGTCTGTGAGTTCGCAGAACCGAACCGGCAGCCGACGCATAAAGATCACATCGATCACTGGCTTGGCACTAGCCGGCGCGTTGGTTTTGACCGGATGTTCACCAGAGGTAGAGAAGGGTTGGCTGCCTACAGAGCGCGGCACGACCAACCACACTGACCGGATCATGGACCTCTGGGTCAACTCATGGATCGCCGCCTTGGCAGTCGGTATTATCACGTGGGGCCTTCTGGTCTGGTGCATCATCGCTTACCGTCGCCGCAAGGGCACCACGGGATTCCCCAAGCAGCTCAGCTACAACCTGCCGCTTGAGGTCTTCTACTTGACCATTCCGCTCTTCATGGTGCTGGTGTTCTTCTACTTCACCGACCAGGACCAGCGCGCGATCGATGACCGCTCGCAGCCGGCCGACGTCGTTGTTGACGTCCGCGGCAAGCAGTGGGCCTGGGACTTCAACTACAAAAAGGGTGAGGTCATCAATGAAGACCTCCACGAGGCCGGCGTCCAGGCCCACCTGACCGGCAATGAGGTCAACAAGGAACTGCTCCCCACCCTGTACTTGCCGGTTGGCAAGTCCGTGGACCTGGAGCTGAACTCCCGCGACGTCATCCACTCATTCTGGGTTCCCGCCTTCCTTCAGAAGCGCGACATGATCCCCGGCAAGACGAACTACATCAGGTTCACCCCCACAAAGGAGGGCACCTTCGATGGTAAGTGTGCCGAACTCTGCGGTGAATACCACTCCGAAATGCTCTTCCGCGTCAAGGTTGTCTCCGAGTCTGAGTTCCAGGCCCACATGGACAAGCTTCGCCAGGAAGGCAACACGGGCCTCCTCGGTGCGGAATACGACCGCAACCCGAACCTGAACGAAACCAAGTAAGGGGAGCGACGTGGGTACGTACACTCAATCCGCACCGGGGGTCCTAGAAGCCCCCGTAGTTCCTAAGTCCAAGGGGCGCATCGTCGTCAACTGGATTACCTCCACGGACCACAAGACCATCGGGTACATGTATCTGATCGCGTCCTTCGTGTTCTTCTGCCTCGGTGGCGTCATGGCGTTGCTGATCCGCGCTGAACTGTTTGAACCCGGTATGCAGATCCTGCAGACCAAAGAGCAGTACAACCAGATGTTCACGATGCACGGCACCGTCATGCTCCTGATGTTCGCAACGCCGCTGTTTGCCGGCTTCGCGAACGTCATTATGCCGTTGCAGATCGGCGCCCCCGATGTCGCCTTCCCGCGTCTGAACGCGCTGGCTTTCTGGTTCTTCCTCTTCGGTTCGACCATTGCAGTCTCGGGCTTCATCACCCCCCAGGGAGCGGCTTCCTTCGGCTGGTTCGCTTATGCGCCGTTGTCGAACACCACCTTCAGCCCTGGCGTAGGTGGCGACCTGTGGGTCTTCGGCCTGGCCCTTTCCGGGTTCGGAACCATCCTTGGTGCCGTCAACTTCATCACCACCATCATCTGCATGCGTGCCCCGGGCATGACCATGTGGCGTATGCCGATCTTCACCTGGAACACGCTGGTCACGGCAATCCTGGTCCTGATGGCCTTCCCGCCGCTGGCAGCTGCCTTGTTCGCCCTTGGCGCCGACCGACGCTTCGGTGCCCACATCTTCGACCCCGAGAATGGCGGTGCAGTCCTCTGGCAGCACCTGTTCTGGTTCTTCGGGCACCCCGAGGTGTACATCATCGCGCTGCCGTTCTTCGGCATCGTTTCGGAGATCTTCCCGGTCTTCAGCCGCAAGCCGATCTTCGGCTACAAGGGTCTTGTCTACGCAACCATCGCCATTGCGGCGCTGTCCGTCACCGTGTGGGCACACCACATGTACGTGACCGGTTCTGTGCTGCTGCCGTTCTTCGCCTTCATGACCATGTTGATCGCGGTGCCCACCGGCGTGAAGTTCTTCAACTGGATCGGCACCTTGTGGCAGGGTTCCATCACGTTTGAAACGCCCATGCTTTGGAGCATCGGCTTCCTGGTGACATTCCTCTTCGGTGGTCTCACCGGCATCATCCTGGCCTCGCCGCCGCTTGACTTCCACGTTTCCGACTCCTACTTCGTGGTGGCCCACTTCCACTACGTGGTGTTCGGTACGGTCGTGTTCGCCATGTTCGCAGGGTTCTACTTCTGGTGGCCCAAGTGGACAGGCAAGATGCTCAACGAGCGCCTTGGCAAGATTCACTTCTGGCTCCTGTTCCTCGGCTTCCACGGCACGTTCCTGATCCAGCACTGGTTGGGTGTTGAGGGTATGCCGCGTCGTTACGCCGACTACATGCCGCAGGATAACTTCACCTGGATGAACCAGTTCTCCACCATCTCCTCCTTCGTCCTGGGTGCTTCGCTCCTGCCGTTCTTCTGGAACGTCTACATCACGTGGCGCAGCAACAAGAAGGTAGAAGTGGATGATCCGTGGGGCTTCGGCGCTTCGCTGGAGTGGGCAACGTCCTGCCCGCCGCCGCGTCACAACTTCACTTCCTTGCCGCGTATCCGTTCGGAGCGCCCGGCGCTGGACCTGCACCACCCTGAGTTGGCACAGGTCCACACTGCCGAGGCCCCGTCGCCTGCAGCAGCTGTTTTGGGTAATGCCGACCAGAAGGACGTCAGTAAGTGAAAATCGAATCGTGGCTCTTTGGAGCCGGAGTCTTCTTCTTCGTCCCCGTGGCTATCGCCTACGGATTCCTGACTGAATGGTCCGAGTGGGTTGGTGTCCTGGGCATCCTCCTTGTCGGTGGCCTGGCGGGCATGATCGGTGCATACCTTGGTTTCACCGGTAAGCGGATCGGTCTTCGACCCGAAGACCGTCCCGACGCCGAGATCCACGAAGGCGCCGGCGAGCAGGGGCACTTCAGCCCTTGGAGCTGGTGGCCGCTGGTTCTGGGCCTCGCTTGTGCCGGTGGATTCCTTGGCCTCGCCATTGGCTTCTGGGTGACATACGTCGCCGGCGGCCTCGCCCTCGTGGCATTGGTTGGCTGGGTCTTCGAATACAGCCGCGGCGACCACGCGCACTAGCAGCCAGCTACGAGCACACAGAAATGGGCCCCACCGGAAGGTGGGGCCCATTTCTTATTCCTGAATAGGGGCTCAGCGCGCCTCTGTGGCCCCAAGGACGGCCGAAAGAGCGGTCAAAGCACTCTCAACTTCAGGAACTGTTTGTCCGCTGAGGAGCGCGTCTGGAGCGACTTCCAGAAGTACTTCGCAGCCGTGTCCGAAGTCCTCCGTCATCACTTCGAGCAGTGAGCGTGCATCAACAGGTTGCCCGTCGTGCTTGCGTATGGTGACCGGCAGACCGGTGTCAGTAACTGCGCGGACGAATACAGCTGCAGCACGTGCGTGCAACCCGATTTCCGCGGCAACGATAGCCTTCTGCTCCGGCAACCCAGCTCCCTTGGTAGCCGACGGATCATCCGTCGGAAATTGTCCATACAAGCGTAGCTCCCTGGGCCCCGCCGCTCCACATGCGCCGTAAGTGGTCTAGACCTGAAGTGTCACTGAATTATCCTTGAGGCATGACTCAATTGCTGGACCGCCGCGGTGCCTGAAGCAGCAAGCATCGCCGGCGAGATCGACCGCACCAGTGGCACGCCGATTTACGTGCAGCTCCGGGAGATTCTGCGGGCCTTTATTGCCCAATCCTGCCCGCCAGGTTCTGCGCTTCCCTCGGAACGGGATCTGTCAGAGCGCTTTGGTCTGGCCCGGATGACGGTGCGACAGGCTATTGATGCCTTGGTTGGTGAGGAAGTCATTGAGCGTGTTGTGGGCCTGGGGACTTTCGTGAGGAAGCCCAAGCTGGACCTTCAAGTGAAACTGACGTCCTATAGCGAAGAGATGCAACGTCGAGGTATGGTCCCGGCCGCGAAGGTACTCAGCTTCGAACAGATCGCAGCCAGTGCATTCCTCGCGCGGGAGCTCCAACTGGAGGAAGGCACACCTCTGGTGCGGTTCAGGCGGCTGCTGCTCGCTGACAACGAACCCATGAGCGTTGATGAGAACTTCATACCGGCCCATCGCGTCCCAGGCCTTTTGGATGAAGCGCCGCCCACATCCCTGTACAACGTCCTGAGCGAACGGTTTGGCTTGGTGATGGAGTGGGGCGAGGACATGATTGAGGCCACGGCAGCGTCGCCCTCCACAGCCCGGCTTCTCAACGTCGATGTCGGTGCCCCTTTGCTGAAGATTCAACGGCACGCTTTCGTAGCCCGCGCCATGGTGGACTACTCCGTTTCTTACTATAGGGCTGACCGCTACAAGCTCTGGGTCCCCCTGCAACGCCCAGGAGTGAGGCCTACGCGCAACTACTCATCGGGGTACCGCACTCAGCCCTAGCGCCCGCCAGGACGGGCGCGCCCATACATGTATGGCGGCAGTGCGGAAGTACAGCCGCACAGAGCCCGGGGAAAAGGGTTTACGGGGGTAAAGCTGGTGCACAAAAAGTAGGGGCCCGGTCCATTGGACCGGGCCCCTACTTTTATGCGAGTTCCAAGCGTTAGTGGCTCAGGCTCTTCTGGTCTTCGCCTGCTTCAATGGCTTCATGGTGGCCATGTGCGTGGGCGGCTTCGAGTTCGGCGGGTGTTGCCGGGGCAACACGGTCCTCGAAGAACCACTTGGAAAGTGCCGCGCGGCGCTTTTCCTTGCTGGTGACAACACCGTGTTCGTTCGGCTCAGCCGGCAGGGGAGCCGGTGATTCGAATCCAACAAGCTTGTAGCGCTTGTACTCATCAAGTGGAGCGTGGACCTCGATGAATTCACCGTGCGGGAGACGGACGATGCGTCCTGTTTCCCGGCCATGCAGGGCAATCTCGCGGTCCTTGCGCTGGAGGGCGAGTGCGATGCGCTTGGTCACGATGAAGGCGATGACCGGGCCGATGAAGAACAGTGTTCGCAGCCAGTAGGTGACGTCGTTCAGGGAAACGTGGAAGTGGGTTGCGATGAGGTCGGAACCAGCGGCTGCCCACATCACGCAGTACCAGGTAAAGCCTGCAACACCGATCGCTGTGCGGGTAGGCACGTTGCGGGGACGGTCGAGAACGTGGTGTTCGCGGTTGTCCTTGGTGATCCAGCGTTCGATCCACGGGTACATGAACAGAACCGTGAAGATGATTCCAGCAGGAACCAAGGCCGGAAGCAGCACGTTCAGGGTCAGGGTGCGTCCGAAGATGACCCATTCGAAGTGGAAGTCATTGATGACACCCGGCATGAGGCGCAGGGCGCCGTCCACGAACCCGATGTACCAGTCAGGCTGGGTACCTGCGGAAACTGGGGACGGGTCATACGGACCGTAGTTCCAGATCGGGTTGATCGTGAATGCAGCGGCCATGAGTGCCAGGACACCGAAGACGATGAAGAAGAATCCACCGGCTTTGGCAGCGTACACCGGGCCGAGGGGGTAGCCGACAACGTTCCCGTCGTTACGGCCCGGGCCGGGGTACTGGGTGTGCTTGTGCACAACCACCATGAAGAGGTGGATCACGATCATCAGCAGGATGAGTGCGGGGACCAGGAGGATGTGCAGGACGTACAGGCGGCCGATGATGGCCGTACCCGGGAATTCTCCACCGAAGAGGAAGAAGGAGATGTACGTGCCAATCACCGGGATGGACTTGATAACGCCATCGATGATGCGCAGGCCGTTGCCGGAGAGCAGGTCATCGGGGAGCGAGTAACCGGTGAAGCCGGCTGCCATCGCCAGGATGAGCAGCACGCCGCCCACCACCCAGTTCATTTCGCGCGGCTTGCGGAAAGCCCCGGTGAAGAAGACGCGCAGCATGTGGACACCCAAGGAGGCCACAAAAAGCAGTGCTGCCCAGTGGTGTACCTGACGCATGAACAGACCGCCACGTACATCAAAGGAGATGTTCAGCGACGAGCTGTAGGCAACGGACATTTCTACGTTGTACAGCGGAGTGTACGAACCCTGGTAGTGGGTTTCCGCCATGGACGGATCGAAGAAGAAGGTCAGGAAGGTACCTGACATCAGCAGGATGACGAAGGAGTACAGCGCCACCTCACCGAACATGAACGACCAGTGGTCGGGGAAGACCTTCCGGCCGAACTCACGCAGGATGCCGGAGCCACCCACGCGCTCGTCAACGAAGTTGGTGAAACTACCAACCTTGGTCTTCGGAACGAAGGGGGCTTCAGCTGTTGATGAGGCGCTCATGCTCGTCACGCTCCCAGTAACTCGGTCCTACAGGTTCTCTGAAGTCGCTTGTGGCGACGAGGTAGCCTTCTGCGTCAACTGCAATAGGCAGCTGGGGGAGCGGACGGCTGGCCGGTCCAAAGATGACCTTGCATTCCTGCGTGAGGTCAAACGTGGACTGGTGGCACGGGCACAGAAGGTGGTGCGTCTGCTGCTCGTAAAGAGCAACGGGGCATCCGACGTGCGTGCAGATCTTGGAGTAAGCAACGATTCCGTTGTAGCTCCAGTTTTCACGGCCCTCTGAGGGGTGCAATGAATTCGGATCCAGGCGCATCAGCAGGACGACGGCTTTCGCCTTTTCGTTCAACTTGCCTTCGTGGAGCTCATTGAGGCCTTCGGGAATGACGTGGAAGGCAGAGCCAATGGTGACGTCCGAGGCCTTGATGGGAGTGCCATCGGGGTCGCGGGTCAGGCGCTTGAGCTTGCCGCCTTCAGGAGCCCACATGGTGTGTGCCAGAGCATCGTCAGGACGCGGGCCCAAGTCGCCGAAGATGGCGAGAGCAGGCAGCGGGGCAAGCGCAACTGCACCAAGAAGGGTGTTGCGGATCAGCGGGCGGCGCTTGATGCCGGTCTCTTCGACGATGTCGTCGACGATCCGGACAGCTGCCTGGCGATCCTCTTCGGTACGGATGGCGTGGCGCTCTTCAGACACTTCGTGATCGGGCATCAGGGCCTTGGCCCAGTGCACGATACCGGTGCCGATGCCGAGCATTGCGAAGGCCGTGCCTAGCCCCAGAAGGAGGTTTTGGTTACGGATGGTCGCAATGGTGGTGTCGTCGCCCAGATCGATGGCGAAGTACGCCACCAGGAAGACCAGCGTGCCAATGACGGAGGTGCCAAACAGAATGGCTACCTGACGCTCGGCTCGCTTTGCGGCTACCGGGTCCGTGTCAGCCAGGCGCAAACGATGCGGAGGGAGTCCAGGATCCTGGAACTTCTCCACCTCATTCTGACCAGCCGTAGCTACGGTGCCCGAGTGGTTCGGACTGCCGTCACTATGGTTGCCCATAATTCGCCTCATCCTTCTCTCGTTGTCTCGGCCGGGGCCGAGTTATTTTCAGTTTCAAACTGCTGACTGTGCAGCAGAAGTTTTGTCGTGTCCGGATCAGGACGTGCGGGACGTCAACCAGATGGTGAATGCGATGATGACACCCAAACCGGCAACCCAGACGAAGAGGCCTTCAGACACCGGGCCCAGTGCTCCCAGGTCCGCGCCACCGGGGGAACCGTTGGCTTCGATGGTCTTCAGGAAGGTGATGATGTCGCGCTTGTCTTCAGGAGTGACATTGGAATCACTGAACACAGGCATGTTCTGCGGTCCGGTCACCATGGCCTCGTAGATGTGCTCTGCGCTGACGCCGGCCAGTGCAGGAGCAAACTTGCCGCGGGTCAGTGCACCGCCGGCAGCGGCTGCGTTGTGGCACATGGCGCAGTTGACGCGGAAGAGTTCGCCACCATTGGCGGCATCCCCCTTGCCGTCGAGGAGGTGTTCCTCGGGAATGGCCGGGCCTGCTCCGAGGGAAGCAACGTAAGCGGACAGCTGCTTGGTCTGCTCTGCGTTGAACTGGGCGGGCTTCTGCTGGGCCTGCGGTCCGCTCATCTGCATGGGCATACGTCCGGTGCCAACCTGGAAGTCAACAGCTGCAGCACCCACGCCGACCAGCGAGGGGCCGTCCTGGGTTCCGGACGCACCCATGCCGTGGCAGGTGGCGCAGTTGGCGGCGAAGAGCTTGCCGCCTTCTTCTACGTCACTGGCGCTGTAGCTGGTGGTGTCGGCCTTGGCTTGGTTGACAGTTGTGGCAACGGCGTACAGCCCACCAGTGAGGAGGAGGCCCATCAACAGCAGCGCAATGGCTGCCAGTGGGTGACGTCGCTTCTGCGATAGTGCCTTCACGTGGTGGTTCCTTTATTCGATCCTGCGTCGGCTCCGCGAGCCGCTTCTTGAAATTCTGCCTCTTGTAGAAAAAGAGTCAAAGCCGGGCTTACTTGAGGACGTAGATGACCAGGAAGAGGCCGATCCACACAACGTCGACAAAGTGCCAGTAGTACGAGGTGACGATCGCCGACGTCGCTTCAAAGTGTCCGAACTTCTTGGCTGCAAAAGCGCGGCCAATGATGAACAGGAAGGCGATCAGGCCGCCAATGACGTGCAGGCCGTGGAAGCCCGTTGTCATGTAGAAGGCGGAGCCGTAGGCGTTGGAGGACAAGGACACATGCTCGGAGACGAGCATGGCGTATTCCGTGGTCTGTCCGGCTACGAAGAAGGCACCCATGATGAAGGTGAGGACAAACCATTCAGACATGCCCCAGCGGGTGATTTGGAGCGGGCGGCCGGTACGGCGCGGTTCGAGCCGCTCGGCGGCAAAAACGCCCATCTGGCAAGTAAACGAACTTGCCACAAGGACGATCGTGTTGACGAGCGCAAACGGGAAGTTGAGCTTGGCCGTCTCCTCGGCCCACATCAGTCCGGATGTGGAGCGCAGGGTGAAGTACATGGCAAAGAGGCCGGCGAAGAACATCAACTCACTGGACAGCCAAACAACGGTTCCAACAGAAACCAGGTTGGGGCGGTTCAGCGTCGGGTGCGCCGGGGTACTGGGGGCATGGGTCGCAGATGTCACAAGGACATTATGTCTGTAAAAGTCCAGAGTTCCCAATGCAAACCACCGATTCGGGAGACTTTTTCTACAAAGACGCGAAATCGCGCGGAAAAGTTCCCGACCGCGTTCACATTGGTCATCGGCGTGGCAGGGTCGATAGCATCAGTGGGTGACTTCTCCGGCATCGGCACCTGCAGCCAGCAATACCTGGCCTGGGCTCATCTCAGCACTGATCAACGGCGACGACCTTGCAGTGGGCAATACAGAGTGGGCCATGAACACGATCATGTCCGGTGAAGCGACTCCTGCGCAGATTGCCGGGTTCCTTGTTGCCCTCCGTGCCAAGGGAGAGACCGTGGAGGAGCTGGCGGGCCTGGTTCAAGCCATGGTCCAGCACGCCAACCCGATTGAAATCACCGGTGAGAAGCTCGACATCGTGGGGACAGGTGGTGACCGGCTCAATACCGTGAACATCTCCACCATGGCAGCGCTCGTTGCTGCCGGCGCCGGCGCCAAGGTGGTCAAGCACGGCAACAGGGCAGCTTCGTCGACTTCCGGTTCGGCAGACGTGTTGGAGGCCTTGGGTGTTCGGCTGGACCTCTCTATCGAGCAAGTGGCCCGGAATGCTGAAGAGGCAGGAATCACCTTCTGTTTCGCGCAGGTTTTCCATCCTTCATTCCGGCATACGGCTGTGCCCCGCCGCGAATTGGCGGTTCCCACTGCCTTCAATTTCCTGGGCCCCCTGACCAACCCGGCCCACGTACAGGCCTCTGCTGTGGGTGTTGCCAATGTCCGGATGGCTCCGCTGGTGGCTGGCGTGCTGGCCCGCCGCGGCAGCCGTGGACTGGTCTTCCGTGGGGACGACGGACTCGATGAGCTCACGCCTACGGGACCATCCACAGTCTGGGAAATCAGGAACGGCACAGTCACCGAGCAGGTGTTCTCTCCGGCGGAACTTGGTATCGGCCCCTCTACGGTGGCGGATCTGCGTGGGGGTGACGCTGCTGCAAACGCGGGAGTTGTACGCGACATCCTCGAGGGTAAGGCGGGCCCGGTGCGGGACGCCGTCCTCCTCAATGCAGCCGCGGGCCTGGTGTCTTATGCCCCGGACGCTGAGGGAACCCTGACTGAGCGCATGCGCAAGGCATTCGCCCGGGCGGCCGAGTCGGTGGACTCAGGCAAGGCTGCCGGCGTCCTCGCGAAGTGGACGGAACTCAGCCGGAGTGATCTTTAGGGCAGGGAGTCTCTTACTCGAAGCCGAGCGCGAACGCCGCGTCAAGGTCGTGCTGCGAGTAGGCCCTGAAGGCAATGTGGGTGGTGGTATGAACCACAGAATCCACCTTCGATAACTTGTCGGCGATGACGTCGGCCAACTCTTCGTGCTTGGTCACCCTGGCTACGGCTATGAGATCCCATTCACCCGTGACCGAATAGACCTCGCTGATGCCCTGTATGGCAGAGATTTGCTCTGCTGTCTCCGGGATGCGTGAGGCATCTGTCTTGATCAGGACGAAAGCGGTGATCACGTGGGGCCTTTCCGGAAAAGCAGCGTTGCGGACTGTTTCAGCCTAGTGCATCGGCTGGGGACAGGTCCTGTTCAAACCCGGCGTTGCCGCCTCCGGGAGACGCGCAGCCAGAGTGCGGCCAGGGCCCGGTAGCTGAGCAGGAAAATCCCGAGGGAGATGAGTGCGACGATCACGAAAGGCAGGACCACCGTTTGGCCTGTAACAGCCCGGAGCAGCATTCCCACCAGTACTGCGCTGATCCAGACGAGGACGCCTGTTGGCCAGACAGCCAAAGGACTGCGCCAGGCGCGCGCTGCCAGCCACGCAAGGGCTGCTCCGGTCAGGAAGGGCCACGCCGTGGCGAAGGCGCCGGAAACTATGTCTCCGCGGGCGTGCGCGTCCCTGCCAATGGCTGCGAAGACAAGAATCAACAGAACGTCCGCGATGGCTGCGGGGATCCACAGTCGTGAAGGTGAAGGCATGCCCACGACACTATCCGGGGTGTCACCCGTACGCGAAGTCGCGTTTGCTTGAGTGGAGCGTTGTGTGGAGCAACTCACAGGACTAGCGTCTGTCTGGGGAGCAGGGCTTCCCCCGGATCGCTGAGGAGTGCTTCATGCAGAAGATTTCCACCTGTCTATGGTTCGACGGCCAAGCGGCCGAAGCGGCAGAGTTCTACACATCGATTTTTGATGGATCCTCCATGGGACGCATCACGCCCGGGCCCGATGGCCAAGCCCTGACCGTTGAATTCGAGATTGATGGCCGGCAGTTCATGGGCCTCAATGGTGGACCGGCCCACAAGTTCAATGAGGCCGTCTCCTTGATGGTGAACTGCGATTCCCAGGAGGAGGTGGACCGTTACTGGGATGCTCTCCTCGCCGGGGGTGAGGAGGGCATGTGCGGGTGGCTGAAGGACAGGTTTGGTTTGTCATGGCAGATTGTCCCCACGGCCATGTCCGCCCTTTTGGGTGGCTCTGATCCTGACGGGTCGCGGCGTGCCATGGAGGCCATGATGAAGATGCGGAAGCTGGACATCGACACCCTGCAAAAGGCGTACGACGGCGGCTGAGGACTTGCGGAAAGGGCGCCACCTGGCGCAGTCGGCATTGTCGCACTGTAACGAACGCTGCTCTGTACCAACCAAAAATCAACCAGAAGGAGACCGACCAATGACAACCCGTCTGAACCCTTACATCTCGTTCCGTGACAACGCCCGCGATGCCATCACCTTCTATCAATCGGTTTTCGGCGGTGAGCTGAATATCAGCACTTTCGGCGACTACCAGGCGAGTGAGGACCCGGCTGAGGCCGGCAAGGTCATGCATGCCATGCTGGAAGCGCCGGGTGGATTGACGCTCATGGCTGCTGATACTCCCAACGGCATGCCGTACAACCCCGGCGATAACATCTCTGTCTCGCTCAGCGGCGAAGCCACGGACGAAAGTGAACTCCGTGGTTTCTGGGACAAGCTGGTGGAGGGCGGTACCGTCACCGTACCGCTGGAAACGGCACCTTGGGGTGACGCCTTCGGGATGTGCGTCGACAGGTTCGGCATTGGGTGGCTGGTGAACATCGCGGGTGCGCATCAGGGAGGCCGGGCCGCCGAATAGCGCCGCAGCCGATGAAGAATGCCCTGCCCTTTCATCAGGGGTGGGGCATTCGCTGGTTAAGTCACCTCATCCGCATCCGGGCGGGTCAAACCGATGTGCCAAGAGTCTCGGCGTGGGCAAGGCCGGGCTCCTGTAGGGATCCCTTGATCCTTCAGTACTGCTGATTCCAGCGTTCCTCGTCCGTCCTTGCATCCCCCATTCACAATTTGTTAGTATGTCAGGACAAACTTACTAGGGGGTCAAGATGCCGCTTGTTCGAATTGACGTAAATGCCGGCAGGGGTCCGGAGGAGCTGGCCGCCATCAGCCGAAGCATCCATGACGCGATCCTCGCTGAGTATGGCATCCCTGAGCGCGACTACTTCCATATCGTCACGGAGCACCCCGAGGGCCAGATCTACGCCCAGGATGCCGGGTTGGGTTTTGAGCGGACGTCAAACGTCGTCATGATCCAAATATTCACCCAGGAGGGGCGGAGCGGGGAAGCAAAGCAGTCCTTGTTCGCGGCGATTGCCGACCGACTGGGTGGGGTTGGGGTCGCGGGTGAGGACGTGTTCCTTGGGTATGTCGAAAACACTGCAAGCGATTGGTCCTTTGGTTTTGGCCGCGCCCAGTACGTGACGGGCGAACTGGCGGTTCCGAGCAAGTAGCCTCCGCCGTCGGGCCAAGAGGCGTCGCCGCGGGCGGTCCGCGGAGTGTGTCCTTCCGGAGTGTGCAGGGTCCATACGTTTCGTTGTAAATATGTCAGTACAAACCTTTGACAGGACATTGATTCTGGTGCAGAGTAGTCATGTGGCCCCGCTCACTGAGGGGTGGCAAGGCATTGGGGCCCAGCGCTCAAAGGTTCAGAGTTCACAAAAGAAAGGTCAACGATCACCGTGACCCACGAACTGCTTACGATCGGGCGCATCAGCGTTGATATCTACCCGAACGACATTGGGGTGGACCTGGAAGACGTGACGTCCTTCGGCAAATACCTTGGAGGTTCACCCTCCAACGTGGCCGTTGCTGCCGCACGTCATGGTCGACGTACGGGAATCATCACCCGCACCGGTGACGACGCGTTCGGTAATTACCTTCACCGGGAACTGCAAAAGTTCAACGTGGACGATTCTTTCGTCTTGCCGGTCAAGGAGTACCCCACCGCCGTGACCTTCTGCGCGATCAAACCGCCGGAAGACTTCCCTCTGTACTTCTACGGCCGGTTTCCCACCGCCCCCGACCTGCAGATCAAGGCTGAAGACCTCGATCTTGACGCCATCAGGAACGCCGGGATCTTTTGGTCCACTGTCACCGGCCTTTGCCAGGAACCCAGCCGCAAAGCCCATATCACAGCACACGAGGCCCGCCCCCGCACCGGACTCAAGGAGGGCCAGTTCACCATCCTGGATCTGGATTACCGCCCCATGTTCTGGGCCTCGGAAGCCGAAGCCCGCGCCGAGGTTGCGAAGGTTCTCCCGCACGTGACTGTGGCGATCGGCAACGACAAGGAATGCGCTGTTGCCGTGGGGGAGGGAACGCCTGATGAGCAGGCGGACCGCCTGCTGGCTGCCGGCGTCGAAATCGCCGTCGTAAAACTCGGGCCCGAAGGGGTTATGGCCAAGACCCGTACCGAACGCGTGGTGTCGGCTCCGGTCCCCGTGGAAACCGTCAATGGCCTGGGTGCCGGCGATTCCTTTGGTGGCGCCTTCTGCCACGGGCTGCTGTCCGGCTGGCCGCTGTCAGAGGTCTTGGACTACGCCAACGCTTCCGGTGCGATCGTCGCCTCCCGCCTTTCCTGTGCGGATGCGATGCCGACGCCGGACGAGGTCACCTCGCTGCTGGCGGAGCGTGGCCGGTCCATCCCTGGTGCCACCCTTGCAGCCTCCTCCACTTTTGCAGAAGGAGCAGTGCGTTGAACCTCAACGATGATCCACGCCGTTATGAACACCTGAGCCGGATCAGGCTCGAAGACCCTGAGGCTGTTGCCCGCGCTGCGGCCACCCGCCGCAAGCACCCGGGCCTTAAGCACGATACCCAGAACTTCATCGTCGCTGCCGACCACCCGGCCCGCGGCGCACTGTCCGTAGGTTCGCAGCCGATGGCCATGGCTGATCGCAGGGATCTTCTGGACCGTTTGCAGATCGCTTTGGCGAACCCTGCCGTTGATGGCATTCTCGCCTCCCCGGACATCATGGACGATCTGCTTTTGCTGGGAGCCTTGGAAGGCAAGCTCGTTTTCGGATCCATGAACCGCGGTGGGCTGGCAGGCCTGGTGAACGAGTTCGATGACCGTTTCACCGGCCATACCGCTGCCGCGTTGGAGGCGCTCGGTGCCGACGGCGGCAAAATGCTGACACGGATCTGTCTCGGCGACCCGGACACTGTGGCCACCCTTGAATCCACTGCCAAGGCGATCGATTCTCTGGCCGAACGCAAGCTCATCGCCATGGTGGAGCCGTTCCTTTCAGTACGGGATGCGCACGGAAAGGTCCGCAACGACCTTCGCGCTGACGCCGTGATCAAATCTGTCGGTATCGCCGAAGGCCTTGGCTCCACCAGTGCGTATACCTGGATGAAGCTGCCGGTGGTGGCAGAGATGGAACGTGTCATGGCTTCCACCACCATGCCTACCGTGCTGTTGGGTGGCGATCCGGACGGAAGCCAGGAGGAGGTGTTCGCCAGTTGGCAGGCAGCCCTGGCATTGCCCGGCGTTCGGGGCCTCACTGTGGGCAGGACGCTGCTTTACCCGCACGACGGCGATGTGGCCGGTGCCGTTGCGACTGCCGCGTCGTTGCTGAAAACTTCGCCTGTGATCGCCGCCGCGGATGAGCAGACCATGTCAGACCGTATTCCAGTGAAAGTATCGGAGTAGCTAGCAATGGGTACAGCAACCCGTCGGATGACCGTGGCGCAGGCCGTGGTCGAATTTCTTTCCAAGCAATACACCGTGGACTCCATCAACGGTGTGGACTACCGCGAGAGGCTGATTCCGGGCACGTTCGGCATCTTCGGGCACGGCAACGTTGCCGGTGTTGGCCAGGCGTTGAAGCAGTACCAGGCCGCGGACCCGTCCATCATGCCGTACTACCAAGGCCGGAATGAGCAGGCCCAGGTACATCAGGCTGTTGGCTACGCGCGGCACACCCGTCGCCGGCAGACATTCGCGATCAGCACCTCCATTGGCCCGGGTTCCTCGAACTTGCTGACCGGTGCAGCGTTGGCCACCACCAACCGCCTGCCGGTGCTGCTGCTGCCCAGTGACACTTTCGCCACCCGCGCGGCTGACCCGGTGTTGCAGCAGCTGGAACTCCCGTACGCCTACGACATCACGGTCAATGATGCTTTCCGCCCGTTGTCGAAGTTCTTCGACCGCGTTTCGCGTCCGGAGCAGCTGTTCTCCGCGTTCCACCATGGCCTGCGGGTCCTGACGGACCCGGCGGAGACCGGTGCGGTGACCATTTCGCTGCCGCAGGATGTCCAGGCTGAGGCCTTCGACGTCCCGGAAGAGTTCCTGGCCGCGCGTGAATGGCGGATCCGCCGTCCTGAGGCCGAGGATGACGACATCCGCCGCGCCGTGGAGGCCATCCGCGCCGCCAAGCGCCCGCTGATCATTGCCGGCGGGGGCGTCCTCTACGCTTACGCCAACGACGAACTCGCCAGGTTCGCCGAACTGACAGGCATTCCAGTAGGGAACACCCAGGCCGGCGTCGGCGTCCTGCCGTGGGACCACGCGTCCTCCCTCGGTGCCATCGGTTCAACCGGTACGACGGCGGCCAACGCCTTTGCTGCCGAAGCGGACCTGATCATTGGGATCGGGACACGCTACGAGGACTTCACCACTGCGTCCCGCACGGCGTTCCAGAACCCGGACGTGAAGTTCGTGAACATCAACGTCGCCCCGATCGACGCGTACAAACACGGCACCACGCTGCCGATTGTCGCTGACGCACGCAAGGCACTGGTGAAGCTCAACCAGGCCCTGGGCGGTTACCGCGTCGGTGCCGACCTGGAACAGAAGGTCGCTGCCGAAAAGAAGCGCTGGAACGCGATCGTAGACGAGGCTTTCGAGACCCGTTACACGCCGCTGCCTGCCCAGAACGAGATCATCGGAGCCACCAACAAGGCCATGGATGACCAGGACGTGGTCATTTGCGCCGCCGGTTCCCTGCCGGGGGACCTGCACAAGATGTGGCGGGTCCGGGATCCATTCGGCTACCACGTGGAATACGCGTACTCCTGCATGGGCTACGAAATCCCCGGCGGTTTGGGCGTAAAGCGCGCCGCACTGGCCGAAGCGGCAGCAGGCGGGCCTGAGCGCGACGTCGTCGTCATGGTGGGGGACGGTTCCTACCTGATGATGCACACCGAACTGGTCACCGCCGTCGCCGAACGCATCAAACTGATTGTGGTCCTCATCCAGAACCACGGCTACGCCTCCATCGGTTCCCTCTCCGAGTCGCTCGGATCCCAGCGCTTCGGCACGCAGTACCGCGTCCTGGACAAGGAACAGCACAGCTTCGACGCCGGCGAGAACCTTCCCATCGACCTCGCCACCAACGCCGAATCGCTGGGCGCAAGGGTCATCCGGATCGAACCGGGGGAGAACGTGATCGAAGCCCTCGGCGCTGCCATCAAAGAAGCCAAGGCCGCCCCGGAAACCGGGCCGATCGTGATCCACGTCGAGTCCGATCCTTTGCTGGACGCCCCGAGCTCCGAGTCCTGGTGGGACGTTCCGGTCTCGCAGGTCTCTGATCTCGAATCCACCCAGCAGGCCTACAAGACGTACACCGACCACAAGAACCGCCAACGCAAACTGCTCGGCTAGTCACAGCCCCGCCTAAAAGCCACAGACTACAAGGAAGTCCGCACATGTCGACGACGACCACACTGACCACCATTCACCACTTCATCAACGGCGCTGAAACCACAGGCGAAGGGGACCGCACCCAGCCGGTCTACAACCCGGCTACCGGCCAGGTTTCGGCTGAACTGCGCCTGGCCAACGAGGCTGACCTGAACACCACCGTTGCCGCGGCCCGCAAGGCCGCGGATTCGTGGGGCGACATTTCCCTGGCCAAGCGCACCGCGGTGTTGTTCAAGTTCCGCGAGCTCGTCGCCGCCCACGTGGACGAACTTGCCGAGCTGATCACCGCCGAGCACGGCAAGGTCCTCTCCGATGCGAAGGGCGAGATCGGCCGCGGCCTGGAAGTCATCGAGTTCGCCTGTGGCATCCCGCAGCTGCTCAAGGGCGACTACTCGGACCAGGTCTCCACCGGCATCGATGTCTTCTCCTTCCGCGAACCCTTGGGCGTGGTTGCAGGTATTACGCCTTTCAACTTCCCCGTCATGGTGCCGTTGTGGATGGCCCCGATGGCCATCGCCACCGGAAATGCCTTCATCCTTAAGCCCTCCGAGCGTGACCCGTCAGCGTCCATGCTGCTGGCCAAACTCTGGAAGCAGGCCGGCCTGCCCGATGGCGTGTTCCAGGTCCTGCACGGCGGCAAGGAAACCGTGGACGGCCTCCTGACCCACCCGGACGTGGACGGCATCTCCTTCGTCGGCTCCACTCCGATCGCCCAGTACGTCCACGAGACCGCCACCAAGCACGGCAAGCGCGTCCAGGCGCTCGGCGGGGCGAAGAACCACGCCATTGTCATGCCCGACGCCGACCTGGACAACGCAGCAGACCACCTCGCTGCTGCCGCTTTCGGTTCCGCGGGGGAGCGCTGCATGGCCATCTCCGTCGCCGTTGCCGTGGGCGATGCCGCGGACCTGATCGTGAAGAAGGTCGAAGAACGCGCCCTGGCCGTGAAGGTCAAGAACGGCACCGAACCCGACGCCGAAATGGGCCCGGTGATTACCCCGGCGTCCAAGGAACGCATCGTCAAGATCGTCACGGAAGCCGAAACCGCCGGCGCTGCCATGGTGGTGGACGGCCGCGATCTGGTGGTCCCCGGCCACGAAGACGGTTTCTGGGTGGGTCCCACCGTGATCGACCACGTCAAGACCGAAATGACCGCCTACACCGAGGAAATCTTCGGCCCCGTCCTCGTCGTAGTCCGCGTCGCAGACCTCGAAGAGGGCATCGCGTTGATCAATTCCAACCCCTACGGCAACGGGACCGCGATCTTCACCTCTTCGGGTGCACATGCCCGCAAGTTCCAGCGCTCCGTGACCGTAGGCATGGTCGGCATCAACGTGCCCCTTCCCGTCCCGGTGGCCTACCACTCCTTCGGCGGCTGGAAGAACTCCCTCTTCGGCGACAAGCACATCTACGGCCCCGAGGGCGTCTCCTTCTACACCCGCGGCAAAGTCATCACCTCACGCTGGCCCGAACCCACCCACGCCTCCGGCGCCTCGTACAACTTCCCCTCCAACTAAACCCACCCCCACCGCCGCGAAGGAAGACAACGCCGTCATGACTGATGTCGAGAACAAGCTGATCATCGGTACCGCCCCCGACTCCTGGGGCGTATGGTTCGCAGATGACCCCCAGCAAACGCCATGGGAGCGATTCCTGGATGAAGTAGCGGAGTCCGGCTACAAGTGGATTGAATTGGGTCCGTATGGCTATTTGCCCGACGACCCCACCCGGCTGGCTGAGGAACTGAAGCAGCGCGACCTCAAAGTCACGGCGGGCACGGTCTTCACGGCGTTCCACCGCGGTGCGGCGCAGTACGACCAGGCGTGGGAACCGGCCCGCAAGGTGGCCGAACTCACGGCCGCCCTGGGCGGTGAACACATCGTGGTCATCCCCGCGATGTGGCGCGACGACGTCACCGGCGAAGCTGTGGAGAACGGCGAACTGACAGATGAGCAATGGGCTGACCTGTTCGCAGGCCACAACCGTATGGGCAAGGTCCTCCTGGAGGACTTCGGGCTGCATCAACAGTTCCACTCCCACGCCGACTCCCACGTTGGAGCCCAGCAGGACATCGAGACCCTTCTTGCTGCCACGGATCCGCGGTACCTGAACCTCTGCCTGGACACTGGGCACGCGGAGTACTGCGGCGCGTCCAGCCTGGAACTCATCAAGAACTATCCTGACCGCATTGGATACCTGCATCTGAAGCAGATCAATCCTGAGGTCCTCGCCGAGGTCAACGAAAAGAACATGACCTGGGCAGCCGCCAACCTGGCCGGTGTGATGACCGAGCCGCCGAACGGCCTCCCCGATTTGCGCGCCGTCATCGAAGCGGTCGAGGCACTCAACCGGCCGATCTTCGGCATCGTGGAACAGGACATGTACCCGGTAGCCTTCGACGTACCCATGCCGATCGCCAAGCGAACCCGCAATTACCTGCTGTCCTGCGGATCCCGTACCAGGGTCCAGTAACACTGCCAGCAACAGCCAGCCAGAAGAACTTCACGAAGGACAAATACAGTGACCAAGACTCTCCGCGTTGCCGTCATCGGTGCGGGCCGCATGGGTGCGGACCACATCAAGCGCCTCAGCACCCGCATCCACGGCGCTGAAGTTGCCGCCGTCGTCGATGTCGACCTTGCCCGGGCGCAGGCCGCCGTCGAGGGCATCAATGGCGCCGTCGCGCTGTCCAGCGCCGATGAGGCCCTGAACAACGGCGACGTGAACGCCGTCCTGATCGCGACCCCCGGCTTCCTTCACGAGGAAATCCTGTACAAGGCTTTGGAGAAAGACTTCCCGATTCTCTGCGAGAAGCCCCTGACGCCGGACGCCGAAAGTGCGTGGAAGATTGTCCAGGCTGAACAGGCGTTGGGCCACAAACGTATCCAAGTGGGTTTCATGCGCCGCTTCGATGCCGAGTACTCGGCGTTGGGTGCGATCATTCGCAACAACGAATTGGGGGAGTTGTTGATGCTGCACCACCAGCACCGCAACCCGAGCACGCCTGCGGGCTTCACCAACGAGATGCTGATCAACGACTCCGTGGTCCACGAGTTCGACGCGATCCGCTACTTCACCGGTGAGGAAATCACCTCCGTGCAGGTCCGTCTGGGTAAGGCGACACGCAATGCACCGAACGGCCAGCATGACCCCCAGCACGTACTGCTGGAGACCGAGTCAGGTGTGTTGGCCGACGTCGAAATCTATGTCAACGCAAAGTTCGGCTACCAGGTGGCCACGCAGGCGTCCTTCGAAGACGGGATCGTCAGCATCGGTGGCGACAACGGCCCCTACGTTCAAAGCGCCGGCAAGTGGGGCGGCAACGTAACGCCCGGCTTCGAGGACCGTTTCGGAGCAGCGTACGACGTCGAGGTGCAGGCTTGGGTGGACGCCGCCCTTCGCGGCGACATCGGCGGTCCAACCGCCTGGGACGGTTATGCCACCGCTGCTTGCTGCGAAGCAGGCGTCGAGGCCCAGAAGTCCGGCGAAAAGGTCAAAGTCCGGCTGAACACCAAACCGGATCTTTACAAGTAGGGGATGGGCCATGAAAATCGCACTTGATCCCACGCCGTTCCACCACAGCCACAGCTTGTTGGAGTTTCCCCGGATAGCTGCAGACCTTGGCTACAAGTACCTGCAGATGACACCGCACGCGGACCTCATCCCATTCTTCAACCACCCCAAGGCAGACGACGAACTGGTGGCCAAGCTGAAAGCAGCGTGTAAGGACGCCGGCGTTGAAATCGCGTCTGTCCTGCCCGTTCTTCGCTGGTCGGGGCCGGACGAGGATGCCCGGGAGGCAGCCGTTCGCTACTGGAAGCGTGCCATCCAGATCGCGGTTGACTTGGGCGTCCAGACCATGAACACCGAGTTCAGCGGCCGTCCTGAGAGGGCCGAGGAATCCGAGCGCGCGTTCTACCGCTCCATGGAAGAGCTGTTGCCGATCATTGAACGCGAGGACATGGACGTGCTCATCGATCCGCACCCTGATGACTTTGTGGAAGACGGGCTGGCAGCCCTGCGCGTCATTCGGGGCGTCAACTCGCCGAACATCGGGATGGTTTACGTTGCCTCGCACACGTTCCACATGGGAAACAAGCCGTTGGAGATCATGCGGGCGGCGGGGGACAAGCTTCGCTTGGTGCACGTCTCCGACACCATGAACCACCACGCCTCCCACGGCCTCCGCTACATCACCAACCCGCCCGGCAATGCCGTCCGCGTCCACCAGCACCTCAAGATCGGCGATGGTGACGTGAACTGGGACGAGTTCTTTGGCGGTCTGAAGGAGATCGGGTTCCTGGACAAGGAGAACACCGTGATGGTCTCCTCGGTCTTCGCCGAGGATGAGAACGGGGAAGATGTTTCCCGCTACCAGCTCAAGACAATGGTGGACTATGTTGCCCGGACAAACTGAGGAGCGGTAGCGAGGAAAGGAAACCATGACCAAGTCTTCTTCCATCGAGACCGACACTGGTCGGACAGCTGCCCCTCCCGCCACTTCCGGGAAGACCGGCAAGCCGTCTGATCCAAAGAAATTCCTCCGCAAGGTAGCGCTGTTCTCCACGTTCGGTGGACTGCTGTTCGGCTATGACACCGGCGTGATCAATGGTGCTTTGCCGTTCATGCAGAAAGACCTCGGCCTGACTCCGCTGACCGAGGGCCTTGTCACCTCAACGCTGCTGTTCGGAGCGGCATTTGGCGCGATCAGCGCGGGCCGGTTGTCTGACCGGTTTGGAAGGCGCAGGACGATCATGGGCCTGGCCCTGGTCTTCGCCTTTGCCACCGTGGGTTGCTCGCTGGCGCCAAGCACGGAGCTCCTGGTCCTTGCCCGTACAGTCCTGGGTCTCGCCGTCGGCGGTGCATCGGTCATCGTTCCCGTGTATCTGGCCGAAATGTCGCCGGCTGCCCAGCGCGGCAGGATCGTCACGCAGAACGAGCTCATGATCGTCACCGGCCAGTTCCTGGCCTTTACCTCCAACGCGGTGCTGGGAAACCTGTTCCCTGAAGAGATGCACGTGTGGCGCTGGATGCTGGTGATTGCCACGCTTCCCGCCGTGATTCTATGGTTCGGCATGCTCGTCCTGCCGGAGAGCCCACGCTGGCTGGCGTCAGCCGGTCGATTCGGCGAAGTCCTGGAAGTTCTGCGCTCGACAAGGAGTGCAGGGGATGTCGGGGCTGAGTTCGACGAAGTGCGCCAGGCGGCCAGGGAGGACTATCAGTCCAAGCTCGGCACGTTCAAGGATCTCGCTGTCCCCTGGATACGCAGGATCTTCGTGGTCGGTCTTGGCATGGCCATCATCAACCAGATCAGCGGCGTCAATGCCATCATGTATTACGGGACCACCATCTTGTCCTCATCCGGTTTTGGGGACCAAGGGGCCCTGATTGCCAACGTCCTCAACGGCATGACGTCCGTAGCAGCCGTCATCGTAGGCATGTATTTGATGACGCGGGTGCGCCGGAAGCCCATGCTCATTGTGGGGTTGATGGGGACGGCGTCATCACTGACTGCCATTGCGCTTATCTCCCTTGCCTTGCCGGAAAGTACGTTGCGTGGCTACTTGGTGTTGCTGTTCATGGTGACATTCCTTGCTTCCATGCAGGGATGTATTGGAACCGTGACGTGGCTGACCATGTCCGAGATCTTCCCGATGCACGTCCGTGGCATCGGTATGGGTATCTGCGTCTTTGTCTTGTGGATGATCAACTTCCTGATCGGCTTCTTTTTCCCTCAGTTGGTCTCGTTGATGGGAGTCTCCGCGACATTCTTTATCTTCGTGGCGCTGCAGTTGTGCGCCATTGTGTGGGTCAAGCGCACTGTTCCGGAGACCAAAGGCAAGGCCCTTGAGGAACTGGAGCACCTTTTCAAAGAGAAAGCCGGCGTAAGCGGCTGACTGGCAGCATTGCTGTCCTCCGAGGCTGTGCTTGTTGCCAGCCAGGCGGAAAACGCCCGACGCCGGCAGGCATCGGGCGTTTTCTGCGCTTGGAGCAGGGCCTCTTCAGAGTGCAACCACAACATTCTCCAGCGCGCTACGGGCGGGCCGCGTCAAGGACTTCGAGGGTATGGATCCCTTCTGACGCCGGAACTGGTTGGGGTGCCTTCGCCACGGATTGCCCCTGCGAATTCTGTGTAGAAGCCGGCGTAGTTTTCCTGCGCAGACGGGACGAGCCCATGCTGGCCCTGCGCGCGCCATAGCTCACCCGGCTCGCCTGATGCCAACACCGTGGCGAGCGTCAGGATGTCCGCATCCCAGCGGCGGTTATGGAAGTTGCCGCTTCCCCCTGTTCCGCAGCCGACAATGCCAATGCGCATATCTTTCCTCCTGTCGGTGTCCCAGGGGAAAAGATGAGGGGGACGGCGCGTTGGCGCTGTCCCCCTCAGGGTCGGGATGTCATGCCCGACAGTTCAAAGCCGTCTAGCCTTGGGCAGGCTTCAAGGAAGCTGAAAGAGCCGAATCTGCGTCCAGCAGAACTTGGGCTGCCACCTGCAATCCTTCGATCCGGCCGAGGGAGACGTCTTCATGCTCGATGTTGACCAGCATCTCAGGGTCCACCTCATGCAGTGCGCGGAGGAACTCTGTCCAGAACCCCGTATCGTGTCCCCGGCCCAGGGCCACGAAGTCCCACGCGGAATTTTTCGGCCATTCGTTGGCCCATTCGTCCCCGCCGAGGTTGGTGCGGTTCTCCTCTGGGGAAAGCCGACGGAAGCTGTTGTCCAGTACGCCGTAGAGTGCAGCATTCTCCGTGTTGACGCGGACATCCTTGGCGGCTGCCTGGAACACCAGCGGCCCCAGTTCGCGGACTACAGCGACCGGGTCCATCTGCTGCCAAAACAGGTGGGAAGCGTCCAGCTCGACCCCGACGTGCGTGGCGCCCGTGAGCTCAATCAGTTTGTGGACGTCCGCGGTGTTGAAGACGATGTTCTGCGGGTGCAGTTCCAAGGCCACTTTTACCCCATGGTCCGCAGCAAGGCAATCGGTTTCCTTCCAGAATTCCGCGGCGACGCCCCACTGATAGTCGAGTACATCCAGTGCTGCGGAATTCCAAGCGTTGACCACCCAGTTGACCGTTGTGGCTCCGGGCTCACCGCCGGGCAGACCGGACATCGTCACCACGCGGTTCTGTCCGAGGCGTTCGGCCAAACGGATCGAGCGGCGGATGTCTTCGGCATGCTTCTCACCGATTTCGCGCTTGGGGTGCAGCGGGTTGCCGTTGCAGTTCAACCCTGCGATGGAAACCCCGGTTCCCTCGAAAATTCCGAGGTAATCGTCACGGGCGGCATCACTCTGAAGGATCTCGTCAAAAGTTGGGACGTGCACGGCAGGCAGGAAACCGCCGGTGTTGATCTCAATTCCCGTAAGTCCCAGATCCGCAATGACCTTCAAAGCCTCCGGCAGGGGACGGTCATGGAGAATCGCGTTGTAGACGCCGAGCTTCATAGCTGGATCTTCTTTCCGTTGTTCAGGGCGGATTCGGTAACGGCGCCGAGAAGTTCCATGTTGCGTACGCCGTCTTCGAACGTGGCGCAGCGGGGCAGTGATGCTTCATCGCTGAGCCCTGCCACTTCTTCAAGGAACGCGCGGGCCTGGTAACCGAACGCATCGTTCTGGCCGAAGCCGACCTCCGGAGCGTCCATGGCCAGCCCGCCAGTGATGTAGGGGTGGCCTGGGCCGAGGATGACTTGGCGGTAGCCATTCTCGTTGCCGGACCCGTCGGTGAGGAACAGCTGGATTTCGCTGGGGCGGCGCTGGTCGAACTTTGCTGCGCCGTTTTCGCAGAAGACCTCAAACTGGAGGCTGTTGGCGTGTCCTGCGGCGACGCGGGAGACCTCGAAGCTGCCGGCGCCGTTGGCGAACTCTGCGTTGAAGGCTGCATAGTCGTCGTTCTCGACGGCCTCGAAGGTGTCGCTGACGGCAACGTGGTCATGACCCATGACGGCGCTCAGCGGCAGGGGCCGCTTGTCGATCGCGGTGGTCAGGCGGCCGCCGCTGATGGATTTGATGTCGCCGCAGAGGAATTCGGAAACATAGGTCAGGTGGCTTCCGACGTCGGCCAGCGCGCCGGAACCGGGGCCGCCCTTATAGCGCCAGCTCATGGGGGCGGAGGGGCTGAAGCCGTAGTCGGTCCAGTACCGGCCGCTGAAGTGCAGGACGTTGCCAAGAACACCGTTCTGAATGAGGTTACGGATATAGGCAATGCCCGGGGTGCGGCGGAAGGTGAAGCCGATTCGGGCCAGGTTTCCGCGGCCCTCGGCAGCCCGCGCAGCTTCGGCCATGGCGCGAGCGTCCTCCAACGAATCGCTGAGGGGCTTCTCACACAGCACGTGCTTGCCGGCGGCCAGGAGGCCTTCAACTACCTCGCGATGGAGCGAGTTGGCAATGACCACGCTGACGACGTCAATATCGTCTGCTTCGGCGATGGCCTGCCACGAGGTGTCATGGCGTTCGTAGCCAAAGCGGCGGGCAGCAAGTGAGCCAAATTCGGCGTTGACGTCACCTATGGAAACCAATCGGATCTGCGGCAACACCGGGCTGTAGAGGGTAGACGCTGTCCGGTAGGCCGCCGCGTGGGCCTTACCGGCCATACCTGCGCCGATAACCGCGACACCAAGGCTGTCAGCCATGATTTCTCCTTTGAAATTCAGCCGTGGCGGGAGGCTCAACGGCATTTTGTAGCGCTACAATTTTGTATGCTGACTTTGAGCGTAACTATGTCTATATGTCCTGTCAATCATTGCCTGTGCCGTAACCAGGCCCGTGGGGGATATGCCTCATGACTCCACGCATACCCCAGGCTCGACGACCAACCATTTACGATGTCGCAAAGTCGGCCGGCGTCTCGCCGTCGCTCGTTTCGCTGGTCCTGCAGAACCCTGATCGGGTCAGTGACAAGCGCCGCGAGGCGGTCCGGAATGCCATTGCGGAGCTGGGATACCGCCCCAGTCGGGCGGCGACCACGCTCGCGAGCAACCGGACTAAAAGTATCGGGCTCGTCATCGACGACTACCGCAACCTATGGTTTGTTGACCTGCTGCGCGGGATGGAATCCGTCCTGACGGAACCGGGCTTCCAGGTCATGCTCGCTGACTCGCGTCCGGGTGAAAACCGCATCAAGGAGGCCGCGGATGGCTTGCTGGCGATGCACGTTGATGGGTTGGTCATTGCGGCGGAACCTGGGGGCACTGCGCTGGGCGGCGCCGAGGTTCCCACCGTCGTGGCTGGGTGGCGTCATGGCGTGCCGGAGGAGGTAAGCCTGATAACCAACGATGACGATGGTGGCGGCGCCATGGCCGCGGACCACCTGATGCGCCTTGGGCATCGCAGCATCGGACACCTTTCGGGAACTGGTGGCGCCGCTGCCCACAGAAGGGATGGTTTTCAGTGGCGTACCCGCCAGGCCGGCATGGATCCGGTGATTGTGGGGGAGGAGGGAGGTACCTCGGAAGAGGACGGCTACGCCTCCGCTTGCTGGCTTTTGGACCATCATCCCGGCATTACAGCGATTTTCGCTGCCAATGACACCATGGCGCTGGGCGCACTCGGCGCCATAAAGTCCCGCGGCCTGACGGTGCCGGAGGATATCTCGTTGGTCGGTTATGACAATTCGTCCTTGGCGAAGTCGCGCTTTTTGGAGCTGACGTCCGTGGATAACCGCAGCGACATGGTGGGCATGGCGGTGGCGCGGGCGCTGCTGGATCGAATCCAAGGCAACCCGGCGGGTTCCCACAGGAAGTTGATCGAGCCAGCTTTGGTTATCCGGGGAACAACCGCTGTACCCGCGGCGGGCAGGCAATAAAACCAACGGCGGCTACGTCCAAACATACTAATGTCAGGACAAACTATTGACATTCGTGAGCCAAGTCACCATGATCAAACGTAGACGGTGCTCCGGAGGCTGCAAGGTGGCGGCCCGGGCCTGGGATCAAAGGAGATTATGGTGACTGGTTTTTCGTGGCGCAAAGCAGCACTGGTTGCGGCAGTTGTGCCGATGGTGGCTCTGAGTGCTTGTTCGAGTACCGGCGGGAGGGCTCCCGAGGCTGGCTCCGCCGGTGGGGGAGGCCAGGTGGCCACCACGGAGCGGATGAAGATTGCGTTGATTGCCCACGCACCCGCGGGTGACACCTTCTGGGACACCGTACGGAAAGGTGCTGAGGAAGCCGCGGCGAAGGACAATGTGGAGCTCCTGTACACCTCCGATCCGGAGGCCGGCCGGCAGGCGCAGCTCATTGAGCAGGCTGTGGATCAGAAGGTTGACGGCATAGCCGTAACGCTTGCCACCCCGGATGCATTAAAAGATGCCTTGAAGAAGGCAGCGGACGCCGGCATTCCGATCGTCAGCTTCAATGCGGGGGAGGCGGCCTCCGCGCAGCTTGGAGCGTTTACGCACTTTGGTTCAAATGAAAAGCTCGCCGGTGAGGCAGTGGGTTCGCGCCTGGCAGAGGGCGGATACAAGCACCCGGTATGCGTCATCCAGGCGCAAGGGCACGTAGGACTGGAAGCCCGGTGCGCAGGTGTTAAGGCAAAAGTCCCTGGGACGGAGATCCTCTACGTCAATGGAGCTGACATGACATCGGTGGAGTCAACGGCCACTGCAAAACTGCAGGCCTCCAAGGATGCCGACGTCATCATCGGCCTCGGTGCGCCCATCACCCTGACACTGTTGAAATCAGTCAGCACGGCCGGGAGTTCGGCGAAGGTCGCGAGCTTCGATCTCAATAAGGAACTCGCCCAAAAGGTTGCCGATGGCAGCGTCCTGTTCACTGTGGACCAGCAGCCGTGGCTCCAGGGTTACGGGGCCGTGGATGCGCTGTGGCAGAACAAGCGTGGCGGTTTCAAAGTCGGCGGCGGGCAGTCAGTGCTCACGGGACCTGCCATCGTTGATCAGTCCAACGCTGCCGACGTCCTGAAGTTCGCTGAACAGGGTATCCGCTAACAGCCAGCTGGCCGGGCCGGCCCAGCGGCCGGCCCGGCAACAAGGAGAATTATCATGACCATCACTCAAAAGCTCACTCCTCCCGCCCTTGATGAGCGGGTCGCCCGCCGCAGCCCATTGCAGAAGATGCTCGGCCGGCCCGAGGTGGGTGCCCTCGTCGGTGCCATCGTACTTTTTATCTTCTTTGCTTTGGTCTCCCCGACGTTCACCCAACCCAACGCCCTCGCCACCGTGCTGTACGGAAGCTCAACCATCGGAATCATGGCCGTTGGAGTGTCGCTTCTGATGATCGGTGGAGAGTTCGACCTTTCCACAGGCGTCGCTGTGATCTCGTCGGCCCTGACTGCCTCGATGTTCAGCTGGTACTTCAGCACCAATGTCTGGGTCGGTGTGATCCTGGCCTTGCTGGTGTCACTGGCCATAGGTTTCATCAACGGGTGGATCCTTATGAAGACCAAGCTCCCCAGCTTCATCGTCACCCTCGCAACGTTCCTGATGCTGACCGGCCTTAATTTGGGTTTGACCCGGTTGATTGGTGGCTCCGTCTCCTCACCGTCCATCTCGAACATGGACGGATTTGACTCCGCACGTGGTGTCTTTGCCTCGTCGGTGAACATCGCGGGCATCGACGTAAAGATCACCGTGTTCATCTGGATCGCCCTCGTAGCCGTCGCCACCTGGGTCCTCATGCGGACCCGGGTGGGGAACTGGATCTTCGCAGTTGGAGGCGACGCGAATGCCGCCCGGGCTGTTGGTGTTCCGGTCAAGGCCACCAAGATTGGGCTGTTCATGGGCGTTGGCTTCTGCGGGTGGATCCTGGGCATGCACAACCTCTTCGCTTTCGACACGGTGCAGTCCGGCGAAGGCGTGGGCAATGAGTTTCTCTACATCATCGCCGCAGTCATCGGTGGGTGCCTTCTGACGGGTGGCTACGGTTCAGCGGTCGGCGGTGCCATCGGCGCGTTTATCTTCGGCATGGCCAACAAGGGAATTGTGTACGCACAGTGGAACCCGGACTGGTTCAAGTTCTTCCTGGGCCTGATGCTGTTGCTCGCCACCATCGTCAACCTCATCGTCAAGCGCCGCGCGGAACTCAAGTAAGGGGCCAAGGAAATGAATGCAAAAGCAATCGACCAGGAAACTCTGCTTAAGAACGAAAGCGACCCCCTGACCCATACACCTGTGCACCTTCTCTCCCTTGAGGGAGTGGGCAAACACTACGGCAACATCATCGCGCTGAGTGACGTCACCATGGCCGTGGACAACGGCCGAGTGACCTGTGTGCTGGGCGATAACGGCGCGGGCAAGTCAACGCTGATCAAAATCATCGCGGGCCTCCACCAGCACGATGAAGGCCTGCTCAACATCATGGGGGAGGAGCGAAAGTTCGGTTCCCCCCGTGATGCCTTGGATGCGGGTATCGCAACTGTTTACCAAGACCTTGCAGTGGTTCCGTTGATGCCGATCTGGCGGAACTTCTTCCTCGGCTCGGAGCTAACCAAGGGCTTCGGACCGTTCAAGAGCATGGATGTTGAACAGATGAAGGCCATCACGCTCAAGGAACTGGCCGAGATGGGCATTGACCTGCGCGATGTGGAGCAGCCCATTGGGCAGCTTTCCGGCGGCGAACGCCAGTGTGTCGCGATTGCCCGTGCCGTGTACTTTGGCGCCAAAGTCCTCATTTTGGACGAACCCACGGCAGCGTTGGGCGTCAAACAGTCCGGTGTGGTGCTCCGCTACATCCTCCAAGCCCGCGACCGCGGCCTCGGCGTCATCTTCATTACCCACAACCCGCACCACGCGTTCCCAGTGGGTGATCGGTTCCTGCTGCTCAAACGCGGCAAATCAATTGGCTACTACGACAAGAAGGACATCACCCTGGACGAGCTGACGGCTCAGATGGCCGGCGGTGCAGAGCTTGCCGAACTCGCCCACGAGCTGGAGCAGTTGGGGGGCCATGGCGATGTGGTCGAAGCGGTCAAGGCCGAGGTTGCCGACGTCGACGACACTGTGAACGCCGGCGGCCCGAAGCACGTCTGACGCGAGCAGGAGGCGGGGTGTTCCGGAGCTTGTTCCGGAGCACCCCGCGTCGCTGTGCACTCCATCCAGGCGGGACTCACGTCATACATCAGAAGGGAACACCATGCCGATCCGTGTAGGCGTCATTGGCGCCGGAATCATGGGCGCGGACCACATCAGGAACCTCTCCACCACCATCGGCGGAGCCGAAGTCACTTTTGTGGCAGATCTCGACGCCGAACGCGCAGCCGCGGCGGCGCCGGCTTCCGCACGCGTCACTACGGACCCGTCAGAACTGATCAATTCCAGTGTGGTGGACGCCGTGGTAGTCGCCTCACACGATGCCACGCACGCCGGCTTGGTTTTGGAGTGCTTCGAGGCGATGACCCCGGTGCTGTGCGAGAAGCCGCTGGCGCCGACGCTTTTGGAAAGCCTGGAAGTGGTGGCAGCCGACGCCGACATGGTTGCCGCAACGGGAACCTCGCTTCTTTCCCTTGGTTTCATGAGGCGTTTTGACCCTGGCTATGTGGCACTCCGGAAAACCGTGCAGGAGAGGTCGCAAGGGGAGCCCCTGATGGTTCATTGCATCAGTCGCAATGCTTCCGCAGCACCCGGAACCACTTCGGAATCCGCTATTACAAACTCGGCCATTCACGAGCTGGATATCATTCCCTGGCTCTTGGACTCGCCCATTGCGGAAGTGTCGTGGCAGGCGGGAAAGAGCACCCGAAGTGCAGGAGACGGGCTGCAGGATCCGTCGTTCATGACACTTCGTGCCGCCGACGGAACACTCACTACTTTGGAGTTGTACCTCAATGCCCGGTACGGCTACACCACACGCTGTGAGGTGGTCTCCGAGCTGGGAACTACGGCGTTGCGGGATACTTCCCTGCTCGGTATGGAACAGGACGGAACAAAGCAGGAGGCCATTCCGCCTGACTGGCGCCCCCGGTTCGCCGATGCGTACCGGATCCAGTTGCAGGCCTGGATCTCCGCACTTGCCAACGGAGGAAAGCCTCCGCTGGCCGGCGCGCAGGAAGGACTCAACGCAGCACTTGTTGCGCAGGCAATGATCCAGTCACTGCACGACGACGGTGCCTCTACGAAAGTCAGCTATTCATGAGGCCTGCTTTGCTGCCACAGTCCCGTGTCCCGGAATCCCGGGATGCTCCGGCCTTTCGCTGGGGCATCATGGGACCGGGGTGGATCGCCGAACGGTTCACGGAATCTGTCCAGGCGCATACCGGCCAGGTGATAACCGCCGTCGGATCCCGTTCGCTAAGCCGGTCAAAAGCCTTTGCCGAGGCATTCAACATACCAGCCGCCTATGGCAGCTATGAGGAACTTGCCGCCGCTCCGGACGTGGACATTGTCTACGTCTGTACGCCCCACACCGTGCATCACGCGTCAGCGGTATTGGCGATCGACGCCGGCAAGCATGTACTGATCGAAAAGCCCCTGGGGCTCAATGCCCGCGAAGCGAAGGACATTGCTGCGCGGGCAGGGGCCGCGGGAGTGTTTGCCGCCGAAGCCATGTGGACCTTCTTCCTGCCGAAATTCGATGTGATCAGGCAACTCCTGGAGGCCGGAACGCTGGGTACCATCACCACTGTTGTTGCCGAGTACGGTGAGCACTTCGATCCCTCCCACCGTATCTTCAATCCCGAACTGGCCGGAGGCCCACTTCTTGACCTCGGCACGTACCCGCTGGCACTGGTCACGGAGGTTTTGGGCAGTCCGCTCCGGCTTCATGCATTGGGGCAGCCCCACATGACAGGCGTCAATGCCCAATTATCAGCCATCATGACGTTCGACGGCGGTGCGCAGGCAACCGTGAACACCCACCTGCACAATTTCACATCCACAGCAGCCACGATTGTGGGTACCCTGGCGACTCTGGTGATTGAAGGCCCCTTTAATATGCCGGGCGCGTTCGAGGTCAGATTCCCCGAGGGTCACCGGCTTCGTTACGACGAAGCACGAGGCGGACATTTCGAAGGCCTGCACTACGAGGCTGCAGCCGTGGCCCGCACCATTGCCGAGGGTGGCCTGCAGGCGGGCCAACGAATGCTCGCAGATTCCATTCGCACACTTGAAGTTGCTGACGTGATCCGCCGCCAGGTGGGAATCGTGTTCCCTGGCGAAGGCGACATGACGGCTCAGCCCATCCGATCTTGTAGCAGTACTTTCCCGGAAGGAACATCATGAAAGACATCATTCTCGGCTTGGTCGGCGTGGGACGCATCGGCGTCATGCACGCGAACAACATCACTGCCTTGAACGCGGACCTCAGTAACAAAGGTGTCAAGGTGCGACTTCGCCTCACTGACGTTGCATCTGACCACGCGAGGACGGTCGCGGCGGACCTCGGCGCTGAATTTGTGCCGACTGTCCCGGAGCTCGTCGCGTCCGGACTGGACGGCCTGGTCGTAGCCACTGGAACAGGGACACACCCCGAGCTCATACGGGCGGGCGTGGACGCCGGCATTCCGGTCTTCTGTGAGAAGCCGGTGGCAATGAACGTGGCTGATGCGCTTCCGGTGCTGGACTACGTCAGGGACAACAACGGCGTGGTGCAAATCGGCCATCAACGCCGGTTCGACGCGGGCTACCTCGAAGCTCAACGCGCCTACCAGGCCGGAGAACTGGGGTGGATCCATTCGTTGCGTGCCGTTACCTGCGATATGACCCCGCCGCCCGTGGAGTTCCTGGCGACATCCGGTGGTCTGTTCCGCGACTGCTCGGTTCACGATTTCGACATCCTCCGCTGGCTGACAGGGCGGGAAATCGTTGAGGTGTATGCGAAGGGTTCCAACAACGGTGATCCCGCCATTGGTGCTGTGGGCGATGTGGACACGGCACTTGCCGTGGTCACTTTCGACGACGGCACGATGGGAACAGTCTCGGCAAGCCGCTACAACGGGGCGGGCCACGACGTCCGCCTGGAGATCCAGGGTTCCAAGAACTCAGTCATGGTGGGCTTGGACGCGAAGACTGCCATGGTTTCGGCTGAACCGGGTGTCAACTTCCCGGCGGGGAATCCGCACCAGACCTTTGCCGAGCGCTTCGAGGCGGCATACCGCACCGAAATGGCGGCATTCGTTGAGTTGATTCTGGGGGAGCGGGAGAACCCGTGCACGCCTGAAGATGCCGTGGCAGCATCCCGGGTGGCAGACGCGGCCCAGGAATCGTTGGTCACCGGATCGCCGGTAAAGGTGGCCTTGACAGTCACGTTCTGACGAACGAAAAGCCTCCTCCAGGATCCAAAGGATTCTGGAGGAGGCTTTCTCTTTGCAGCGAAAGGCCACCGGCCGGATCAAGCCCCGAACGGAAGCCGTGGGTCGATGTCCTGGCCGTCCCAGCTCTGCCGGACCCAGCCATGGTGGGGGTCGTCGCTGATAAGCCATTCGCGGACCGGTCCGGGACCAGCCATCACGTTGAGGTAATACATGTCATAGCCAGGTGCCGCCATGGCGGGGCCATGCCAGCCGTAGGGAACCAGGACTACGTCACCCGTGCGGACCTCTGCCGAAACATCAATGGGGCGCTCATCAGAGGCATATACGCGCTGATAGCCAATGGCATCCGCGTCGGAAGGAGCGCCGGAGCCGGCGGCAACCTGGGTCTCGAAATAGTAGATTTCCTCGAGGTGCGTTTCTCCGTCCTTCTCCTCATCATGCTTATGCGGGGGATAGGAGGACCAGTTGCCGGCAGGGGTGATGACCTCGCAGACAATAAAACGGTCTGCTTCCAGGGCAGCCGGTGTCCCGAAATTGTGGACTTGCCGTGAGCAATTGCCGGCTCCACGCAATTCAACCGGTGTCTCAGCAGCTGTTACCAGTCGCGTTGGGTGGGAGGCTTGTGCCGGGGCAGTGGCGACAGCGACGCGACCGCCGTCGGACGAACTGATGGTGACTGCTTTGCCTATGCCTGAATACAAGACGTCAGTGGGACCGTTGAATACGGATGATCGTCCCGCTAGGGGGTGTTCGACGCCGTCCACTGTGACAGTGAATGATCCGTTGAGGGGAACCACAATCCGTTCCTCACTCACCGCTGGAAGTTCGACGGCGGCGCCCGCGGCGAGCGTGGCGACCTTCAGTCCCGTATGGGCCCAGCCGTCCACCACCGTTGCGGAGTCGGAGGTTCCGAGTGAAATATCCCAGTCGCCGTCTGCGGCGGTGCCCAGGGGGTAGACCCAATTGGTCATGGCAGGGGAGTCCTTTGCGTTTAGCGCTGTACGAGGGTCATTTCAAAGCTGTAGGAATCGGCGCGGTACACGTGATGGCCGGTTTCGACCCGTCGTCCGGTGTCGTCTACCGCGGTACGTTCCATGGTGACCAAGGCAGAGTTGACGTCGGTTTCAAGAAGGGGTGCCTGGTAGTCATTGGCGATCATTGCGCCGATCCGCTGCGTGGCCAAGCGGAAGTTCACGCCACCCCTGCGCAGAATCGCATAGAGGCCCTCGGCCGCAAGCATGGCTTCGTCCATGGTGGCGATGTCGTCGCGAACCCAGTTCTCCATCAACGCCAATGGCTTACCGCCCACCTTGCGCAGGCGGGTGAAGTGGTAAACCTTGGAACCGGCCGGGAGTTGCAGGGTTGCCAGAGTTGGCGCGTCAGCCTCCATGTGGGAGAAACTCAGTACTTCCGTGGTGGGTTTCTTACCGTTGTTGGTGAGGTCGTCAAACAGGCTTGAGAGCTCCAGCGGCCGACGGACCTGACTGGAGACCACCTGGGTTCCGACGCCGCGTTTGCGAACCAGAAGGCCGGAACGGACCAGTTCATCCATGGCTTTCCGCATGGTGGGCCGGGACAGGTTGAGCTGTGCTGCGAGGTCAATCTCGTTATCCAGCCGACTTCCGGGCTCCAGGAGGCCGCTGTGGATCGCGGCTTCGATGCCTTGGACGACCTGATGGTAAAGGGGCACGGGGGAGGATCGGTCGATGTTCAGGCCAAGTTGATTCGCCACTGAATGTTCCCCGCGTTCCCGGCTCAACTCCGCTCCGCCACTACGTACGACGCGCCGAGTATGTCACCCTTTGTTCTTTTGATAGGACATGCTTTCGTTTTTTCGATACTAGCAGGAGTGCAGCAAGGGTCAAGTGCAGCGAAGACAGCTATTTCCTCTGTTAGGGCTGGTGAGCCATGTCCTGACGTCAGCCCAACGCCGGCCGCATCGCGGCTGCATTGGCGCGAAGTTTGGTGTGAACTGAAGAGGCATGACGCAAGCCGCGAGGCCGTTGGGTGCGGACACTAAGGGGAGGCCTCATTCCGTTTAGTGGCGTCCCTGCGGATTGAAGATGGGCGTATTCCTTGTTTTGAAGAGGGTCGTTCAGTTACTTCGGTGGCCATGGCCCGTCGAGGAGCTGCCTCGCTTCATCGACTATTAGTTGACCGATATCGTTTCGGCTGATGTTCCAGGATGGCGTCCATTCTTCCCACTCGCTCATTAGGCCAACGAAGGGCCGCAGCGAGTCGGGATATCCAAGTTCGTTCCACCCCTCCCACC
Organism: Paenarthrobacter sp. OM7; assembly: GCF_029873575.1. Lineage (NCBI taxonomy): Bacteria > Bacillati > Actinomycetota > Actinomycetes > Micrococcales > Micrococcaceae > Paenarthrobacter > Paenarthrobacter sp. OM7. The sequence continues at coordinate 2,436,133 of NZ_CP123579.1, read as the reverse complement.
AAATGATGCGAGACGCGTACTCGGGCTTCAGGTCCCCGTCTACCAGCGCCTGGCAGAGCCATCGGACCAAGTTCCAGCGTTCGGGCGTGGTCTTTGCGGGTGTCGGCGGTGCAATGTTCAACTCGTTCACAACTGCGTTGAACAGATCATGTGCCTCGCCTTCCTCCCGCCGCGTAAGACCGGCAAGGAGTGGCAGCGATGGAGAATCTACGCCATCCAACAGTGCGCTGAGAGCTGTTGCAATCAACACGTCGGCGCCCACAATTTCCTCGTAAAGGGCTTCCCGGATGGCAAGCACGCGGAGATCGTTTCTATGCGTCATAGGACGAGTTTCGCAGAGGGCACGACTGCGTCGATACATTCGTCTATGCGGACGTCTCCATGCTGGAGAATATCCCGTGTGGATAGAACGAAATTGGTCGAGTCGGCCTTCGCTGATGCTTTCAAGTTGCGCGGGTTCCGGAAGCGGGGCCGGAATTGGTTCCGGACGACGTCGGCCGGTGAGTATCAGGTGGTTAATCTTCAAAAGTCCCGGTGGGGGAGCGGAGATTTCTATCTGAACCTGGGTTGGGACTCATCGGTCCCGAGTGGGGAGTTCCGTTCAGAGAATTTCTGTCTTCTGAGCCTTCGAGCCGAAGAAGCAGACGTGATCCCTACGATCGATTTTGCTCGACCTGATGGCTTGGTTGCGCGGGACCTTCCTGGAACCATCCTGCTCGACGCTGAAATGGGCAGCCGGATCCCCGATGATGCCTTCCTCGAACAGCTCACTGAGGTTGTCATCAACCCGGTCGCAGACATCATGGAGAGCACCCCGTCTGTGGTCGATCTGGTTCCGCTGCTTTCTGCCAAGCCTCAGTTCGCTTTCGTGCGGGTGCGGGAGGAGCTTAGCCGCCGAGGATATGAACTGCCCGAGCGCTAGGATATGGCGGGATCCTATGGCAACCAGAAATCGTGGTCGTCCAGAGCCCGATGAACGGAGAGAGCCGTGGCGCCAGAGGCCTAGACCTTCAGCAGCGGCAGCGGCACGACGTAGTATTCCTTTGCCTTGCTGTTTGTCACGAAGGTGCGGCATCGGGACTGAGCTTCTTCTTCGGAACTGAACCGTAGGGCCTGATTTTCCCTGGGCGTCCATTCGTCGCCGGGCCGGCTGGGATGCAGGTAGTAATACAACGTCGCTCCTGTGTCCAGGCGCACGACTATGCCCCACGCAGCGGGTTTACGCTTACCCATCCAGGTCCTTTCGTTTGGTGTCTTTCAGCTTTTCTGGAGTGTGGCTTGTCCGCCGGTTAAGGATCAGGGGGGCGAATTGATTCATCTGATGAGATACGGAGATTACTACTTTACATAATGTAGATTATCGGCGTTTGAGTGGGACGAGTAGCAGTAGATGAGATAACACCGAGAACATTGGGCGCTGCTCGATGGTTGGCGTGCGCAGATGCTGGCGCGCGGGCTCTCGACCGCGTATATCAAGAGCTCCTGCAGACGCTAACGGTGAGACAGACTACGGATCCCCGGATGTTCTGCAGTTCGACGACATCCTGTGGTCGATGGCCGGACACTTCGGAGAAATTGCCGTGATCTCGATGCCACCACGAATCGAATGGCAGCCATAATTGCTCGCCCGGTCGTTGGCGCGGCGTAAGGTTACGAGCGCCAGTGCGCTGACATGGATCGTTGACGCCAGTTTCGCCATCGGCCCAGCCAGGTAAACCCCAGTTCGGTCGATAACGAAATCTATCCTTCACGGCAAAACCCCCTAGCAGGGGCGTGTTCCGGCCACCTTCTGCGGTCCGGACGACATACAGACTGATCCCTAACGCAACGGTGGGTAGGAGCTCCATGATCGCAGTCTAGTGCGCGCCTCACCGCGAATGATGACTCCTTAGATCCACCGGCCCTCCGCTAAATCAGACCAGAAATCGACGCGATGCATGGGTGATTTTCGGTCAGGATTGTTGAAGAACTCGCTTTGAAAGTAGGAGGCGAGATCGCTGCCGTAGTAGATCACGTCTGTTTGATGCACGGAAAAGACCGGGCTGCCGGCAGGCGCTGGAGCTGCTGGCATGAAACGATGCGAATAGATCGGAATGAGGACCGGGACGGCGCGCAAGCGATCACGTGCCGTTTGAAGGGCTACCTCAACCTCAGTGGGCCTGACACCCCACTCCTCGGGCCAAAAAGCATTCTCTCGAACATCAAACAACACGCCATCGTGAGGCCAGTCGAGCCTCTTCTGAATGCCCGCAGGGTCGCCCATCCAATCAACCCATTTCGGGCCTATAGGCATCGCCAGACTCAGAAACCGCGCATGATCAGGACTGAACTCGAACGAGAACTGCTCCTCAACATCCTCGATCTGCCAAGGCGATAAGCCCGGAGCCAGAGGAACCTTGGCCGCAGAAAGCACCTCTATGGCTTCTTCAACAAGAGAACTCACGCCATAAATCTAGCCGTAGTGCTACCCGTCTCACTTCAACACGTCCCGCTGCCAGTCCAGTAGGGTGAGTAGAAGTAGCCGCTAGCTCGGCTTGAATCCGGCGGCTCCTAAGTCCCTCCGGATTCAAGCCGACTATTAATGAGCTTCTCCCTGTGATGCTATCCGGACTGCGCGGCCGTTGGGAGTCTGCGCGACGTTGCCGGCGCTGCAGAATGACCCAGGACTATGGGTGGCGTGGGCAATCCTAAGCTCGGTCTCGGCGTTGCTGCTTAGGGTCGGCGCAAGTTCTTTGTCGACGTTCCATGCAAACGGGGCCCTGGTCGGGTTTTGTTTCTTCCATTCAGCCAGCCCCAAGGCCACCAGTCGCAGTCTTTGGTCGATGAAGCTGTGGTCCCAAGGACCTTCAGCGAGGATTTGCTCCGCCGGGCGGAATTCGTAGTAGATAGTCCGGCGTAGCGCATTCGCCAGGGTGGCCTCGGAGCCATGAACCAACATCACGTCGTGCACCAAAACGTCGCCCGGGTTCATCTCTGTCTGGATGACACCCGGTGCGTCCCATCCGTATTCCTCTTCGAGCTGGCATACATCAACGATGTGGTTGTGGGAGCCGGGCGCGACCCGTAATGATCCGGCGCCCCTCCGGCTGGCATCCAGATAGACGTCAACATTGAAAATGCGGTGGGTTCGCGGGTGCACTGCATCCTGGTGCCAATCGATCGGGGCTCCGTCGCCAGTGTTCTTGAAGACGAGCGACTCGTAGGTTGGCACGAAATTCGGGCCGGCAAGGCTTTCGGCGATTCCAAGCATTTCAGGGCTCCCAAGCAGTTCCAGTGAAGCGCTCTCCTGTTTACTGTGCAGGTAGTTGATTCGAAAGAGTACTCTCCCTGATGGGCGGGTGGCGAAGTTGTAATCACCACGCCCGTCTTCCTCACTTTTCAGTGCGTGCCCGTCGGCAATCCATCGAGTCGAGGCGACCTGCAGCTTTCTCAGCAGGTCGCCGCCAATCCGATTGCGCAAGATGACGTAACCGTTCTCGTCGAAGCTGGCGATCTCCTCGTCGGTCAGATGGTACCCGCGGGGGGCTTCGGCGAATAGAGCAGCTGGTCCGGCCGCAGGGTGGATTTCTTGAGTCACGACTTATCTCCTTGAACTTGATCGTGACCACAATGCTACGGTTGGAGTTCTGGACCTTTGTCGCCTTCTCCCCCACAGAATTCCAAGAATCCACCATGTTAGATATCCCTGAGCCTCGGCAAACCGACAACTCGTTCGGCTTTGTCGCGTGGCGCGGCAATTCAAGCCGCATGTCAGAAGCGCATGCTCACAATGACATTGAGGTGAACTTCAGTGCCGCCCCAGTGATCTACGACTCCGGCGGCCGCACTTCCGTCATCCCTGCAGGCATTCCAGCGGCGTTTTGGGGCGCCCAACCGCATCAATTGGTGGAGATGGATCCGGCAACGCCATTTGCTTTCGCCACAGTTCCGTTGGCCCGGTTCTTGTCTTGGTCAGTCCCTCCGAACGTCAAGGCCCGGCTGCTCCAGGGAGAGATCCTCCATGGACCATCAAACGGGGACTACTCCGGGTTGGAGGCGAGTTTCCATCGCTGGGCCTACGATCTCTACCTCCCGGGTCATCTTGGACAACACGCTGCGGAGCTGGAAATCCAAGGGCTGCTGGTTCGGTTATCCCTTGGTGATTGGTCCGAAGCCATGCCGGAACATGGCAAATCTTCTGTAAACATGCAACGCGCCGCCAAGATGGCGCTGTTCATCAAGGAAAACTCAGGGTTACCAGTCCGTGCAACGGATGTGGCGGCTGCAATTCACCTTCATCCCAACCGGGCGGCTTCCATCTTTAGTGAGGTGTTTGGCGTAGGCATCAACGCTTACCTGCGACAACACCGCGTCGCTCACGCTCAGCGTCTTCTTCTGACGACAGATCTTCCCACCGCGGCTGTGTCCGCGCGAGCGGGTTTTCAGTCCTTGAGCTCCTTTCATGAAACGTTCTCCGCCGTCTGTCACATGTCCCCTGGCACTTGGCGGCGTCAGCATCTGGGGATCGAACGGAAATTCGAGCTTCACCAGTAGATTCGGTGGTGGTCGTTCCGAACCCTTTCGGAACGACCACCACCGGGGCCGTCAGCTATTCGCGACGTAAGCCGCCAAGTGCTTGCCCGTCAGTGTTGATTTCCCGGCCACAAGCTCAGCAGGCGTTCCGGCGAAAACGATCGTTCCGCCGTCGTGTCCTGCGCCAGGTCCCAGGTCGATAATCCAGTCGGCGTGCGCCATTACTGCTTGGTGGTGTTCGATCACAATCACGGATTTGCCCGACTCCACCAGGCGGTCCAGCATTCCCAGCAAATTTTGGACATCGGCCAGGTGCAGGCCGGTGGTCGGCTCGTCCAGGATGTAGATGTCACCCTTTTCGGACATTTGCGTGGCGAGCTTCAGGCGCTGGCGCTCACCGCCGGACAACGTGGTCAGCGGCTGGCCAAGGGTCAGATAGCCGAGGCCAACATCTGCCAAGCGGTCCAGGATCTTGTGCGCGGCCGGCGTTTTGGCCTCTCCTTCTTTGAAGAAGACTTCCGCCTCATCCACAGACATTGCAAGCACTTCTGCAATATTGCGGTCCCCCAGCGTGTATTCCAGAACTGATGCCTGAAAGCGCTTTCCATCGCATTCTTCACAGGTGGATTCCACGGTCGCCATGACTCCGAGATCAGTGTAAATGACACCGGCGCCATTACATGTAGGGCAGGCGCCCTCCGAGTTGGAGCTGAACAGGGCCGGCTTCACACCGTTTGCCTTCGCGAAGGCTTTACGGACGGGTTCCAGGAGTCCGGTGTAGGTGGCGGGGTTGCTCCTGCGCGAGCCGCGGATGGCGCCTTGATCGATCACCAGCACGCCCTCACGCGTGGCCACCGAGCCATGGATCAGTGAGCTTTTGCCTGAGCCTGCCACGCCGGTCAGAACGCAGAGAACGCCCAAGGGGATGTCGACGTCGACGTTTTTGAGGTTGTTGGTTGAGGCTCCCCGGATCTCCAGCTGGCCGGTGGCGGAACGTACTGAATCCTTGATCGAAGCACGGTCGTCCAGGTGGCGCCCAGTGATGGTGTCGCTCCCCCGCAAACCCTCCAGATCTCCCTCGTAGCAGACAGAGCCCCCGCCGGTTCCTGCGCCGGGGCCAAGGTCAACCACGTGGTCTGCGATTGCGATCGTTTCGGGCTTGTGTTCCACCACGAGCACCGTGTTGCCCTTGTCCCGCAACTGCAGCAACAGTTGGTTCATTCGCTCGATGTCGTGCGGGTGGAGTCCGATGGTGGGTTCATCAAAAACGTACGTCACATCGGTGAGGGAGGATCCCAGGTGTCGGATCATCTTGGTACGTTGCGCCTCTCCCCCGGACAACGTGCCGGCAGGCCGGTCGAGCGACAGATAACCAAGCCCGATCTCCGCGAACGAATCCAAAAGGTGCTGGAGTCCTTTCAGGAGGGGCGCCACTGAGGGCTCATGGAGTTCGCGGATCCAGCCGGCGAGGTCGCTGATCTGCATGGTGCAGACATCGGCGATACTCTTGCCGTTAATCTTCGAAGACCGTGCTTCGGGGCTTAACCTGGTGCCCTCGCACTCCGGGCATGTGGTGAACGTGATGGCCCGCTCAACGAATGCGCGGATGTGGGGCTGCAAGGCGTCCACGTCCTTGCTGAGCATCGACTTCTGGATCTTGGGGATGACGCCTTCGTAGGTGAGGTTGATTCCCTCCACCTTGATTTTGGTGGGCTCACGGTACAAGAGATCGTGGAGTTCCTTCTTGGTGAACTTGGCTATGGGCTTGTCCATATTGAAGAACCCGGAACCGCTGAAGATCCGTCCATACCAACCATCCATGGTGTACCCGGGAATGGTGAGCGCGCCTTCGCTGAGCGACTTGGTGTCGTCGTAGAGTGCCGTGAGATCGAAGTCATTGACGGATCCCATGCCTTCGCAGCGTGAACACATACCGCCCAAGCGGTTGAACGTGGCTTTCTCTGTCTTCGTTTTTCCCTCGCCGCGCTCTACTGTGATGGCTCCACTGGCCTTCACTGTGGGGACGTTGAAGGAGTAGGCGTTGGGTGAACCAATGTGTGGTTGGCCGAGACGGCTGAAGAGGATCCGGAGCATGGCGTTGGCGTCCGTGGCGGTGCCAACTGTTGAACGGGGGTTGGAGCCCATGCGCTCCTGGTCAACGATGATGGCCGTCGTCAGGCCTTCCAGCACGTCCACGTCGGGGCGGGCCAGCGAGGGCATGAACCCTTGGACAAAAGCGCTGTACGTTTCGTTGATCATGCGCTGCGACTCTGCAGCGATCGTGGCGAAAACCAAGGAGCTCTTTCCTGAGCCGGAGACGCCCGTGAACACCGTCAGCCGGCGCTTCGGAATCTCGATGCTGACGTCCTTCAGGTTGTTCTCGCGCGCACCCTGGACCCTGATGAGATCGTGGGTGTCTGCGACATGCGGCTCGGGAAACTCTGTGTCAGTGCTCGCGGCAATAGTCATCATTTCTCCATCTGTGGGGCGACGCTGCCCAACAGTCCCCCGTCGGCGTCGCCTGGCTTTCCGTGACCAGCCTCGGTCAGTAAGTTCGATTCTGCCATTGTCTTCCTCCGTTTACTCGCTAAGAATGAAGCATGCCGGTATACGTGAGGTCCCTTGAAACCGCAGTTCCGCCAACAATCCTCGTGCAGCAGCAGGCCCGCGAAGTCTTCGCCTCCCAACCAGGCCTGACACGACTGGGAACGCGCCTGGTCACCACCTGTTTCGACTCGGCGGCAATCGACACCCGCTACACGGCCGTTGCCGAGCTCAGCCTTGATGCCCATCCGGAGAATCCCAAGTTCTTCGACCCCGAAACCAACAGGGTCCTTAGCCCCAGCACCAAAGTACGCAACGAAATTTTCGCTACCGAAGCCACCAAGCTGTTTGTGGAGGCCGGAAAGACGGCGGTTGCCCAAGCTTCCGGTATCGACCTCGACGACATCACCCACGTCATCACCGTGTCCTGTACGGGCTTCTTCAATCCGGGCCCCGATTACAAGGTTGTCAGGGCCTTGGGCCTGAACCCTGCCGTCCAGCGCTACCACCTGGGTTTCATGGGCTGCTACGCCGCGTTCCCTGCCCTCAAAGCCGCCAAACAGTTCTGCGTGGCTGATCCGGAGGCCGTGGTCCTGGTCATCTGTGTTGAACTCTGCTCCCTTCACGTCCGCACCTCCAACGATCCCGACACCATCATGGGTTCGGCCATCTTCGGTGACGGCGCGGCGGCAGCCGTCGTGACGGCCCGGGAACCCGAAGGACCGGAACCGGTCATCAGGCTGGACCACTTCGAAACGGTTCTCACGCCTGTGGGCGAGGAAGCCATGGCCTGGAACATCGGCGACGAAGGATTCGAAATGGTGCTGGGCTCCTACGTACCCCACATCATCGAGGAACACATCACAGGGGCATTGGAACCACTCCTCGCCAAGGAACCCAATCTCGCTGGGCTCCCTTACCGGGATATCACCCATTGGGCCATCCACCCGGGCGGCCGCAGCATCCTTGACAAGGTCGAGTCCAAGCTGGAGCTAACCCAGGAACAATTGATTCCGGCCCGGGAGACACTGCGTGAATACGGCAACATGAGCAGCGCTACGGTGCTCTTCGTCCTGAAGTACATGTTGGGCCAGGCCGCTACCGAACGCGAAGAACGTATCTGTTCCATGGCGTTCGGTCCAGGCCTGACGGTGGAGACGGGCCTCTTCACGCTGGTCTCCCCCGATCTGTGAGTCCTTGGGGGTCCCTTCGGGACAGGGATCTGTCGTCTGTGGAGGAGATGGACAAGGCTGACTGCGACCCCGACCGCCTCACCCGGACCTATGCCAGGTTTCCGGTGGTCAACAGTCTTCTTTCGGGGTGGCGCGGTACCTATCGCCGCAGGATCCGCCCGGTGTTGGCTGCCAAGGGCGCAGCGTCGCTGTTGGACATCGGGTGCGGCAGCGGTGACGTGGCACGGAGCCTTGCTGGGTGGGCCCGGAAGGATGGCTTCCGTCTCACTGTGACTGCGATCGATCCGGATGCCAGGGCTTTTGCCTTTGCCGCGAAGCTTCCCGCGATGGAGGGTGTCACCTACCGTCAAGCACACAGTTCCGAGCTCGTCGCAGAAGGGCTGGTGTTCGATTTCGTCATCTCCAACCACATCCTCCACCACCTCGACGCCGGGCAGATCGCCGGTGTCCTGCGCGACTCGGAGGCGCTCAGCCGCGGCCTCGTCCTCCACAACGACCTCAAACGCAGCAACCTCTCCTACCTGCTGTTCATGGCCCTTTTCTGGCCCTTGGGCCTGGGCTCCTTTATCTGGGGCGACGGCTTTGTGTCCATCAAGCGCAGCTACACCGCCGCGGAACTGGCATCCACCGTTCCGGCGAGTTGGAGGGTCCAGGCAAACGGCCCTTGGCATCACCTGCTGGTCCACGAGGAGCGCCCGGATTCTGAAACAAGGGAAGAGAATGTTTGACGTAGTGATCGTCGGTGCCGGGCCCGTGGGACTGTTCATGGGAGCCCTGTTGCTTCAGCAAGGGCATCAGGTGCGGATACTGGAACGGAGGGCCAGCCACAGTGACAGTTCGCGGGCCATCGGTATCCATCCACCGGCGTTGGCGGAGCTGGCCCGCGCCGGGGTTGCCGGAGAGTTGATTGCAGCCGGCGTTCATATCCACCGTGGAGTTGCCTACAGCCAGGGGCGCATGGTTGCCCGGCTGGCGTTCGACGGCGACCCCCACTTCCCGTTCATCCTTGCGGTACCGCAGACGGTTACCGAAAAGGTCCTGGAAAGGACCGTCATGGATCTGGACTCCGCGGCGATCGTTCGCGGTGCGGATGTCCAGGAAGTGGTGGATGACTTCAGGTCCGTGCGCGTCTTGGCGGATTCAGCCGTTGGAGGCCTGGAGTTCCGCGCCCGGTTGGTGGTAGCCGCAGACGGGGCGCACTCAGGGATCCGCCAAAGGATCCTGCCGCACTTGCCGTCACGGAGCTATCCGGACTGCTACATCATGGGCGATTTCGCTGATGCCACTCCCCATGGCACGGATGCCGTCCTCTATCTGGAACCGGCCGGGATTGTGGAGTCGTTTCCGCTGCCGGACGGAGTACGCCGATGGGTGGTGAGGCTGGGGTCACCGGACAAGGGCACGACGGCGGCCGGGCTGGCTGAGCTGATCGGCGCCAGAACGGGCGAAGTTCCGGACGCCCGCAGCAACACCATGCTGAGTGCCTTCGAGGTGCGGTCCCGGCTCGCGGCGCGAATGGTCCACGGCCGGGTGGTGTTGCTCGGCGACGCCGCCCACGAAATCAGTCCGATTGGTGGTCAAGGCATGAACCTGGGCTGGTTGGACGCTGCGGTACTTGCACCGATCATGGATGCTTCATTTGGTGGGGCCGACGTGGGGCGGCTGCTGGAGCATTTCGAACGGTCCCGCAAAAAGGCGGCCCAACGGGCTTCGCGTCAGGCCGGACTTAACATGGCGCTGGGCAGGCCGTTGCCACCGTCGGTCATGGACGCCCGGAACAGGTTTTTCGCCGGCGTGCTCGGGCTTCCATCAATAGCAGGGGTGGTGGAACGGCGTTTCACCATGCGTTAGCTACTCCGGCGTCGTGTAATAGCAGTCGTACGTATCCTGGCTGACTATCAGCCCGTCCCGCAGCTCAAAGACCGCTGTGCTCCTGGCCCTGATGGTATCGCCGCGGTCCCAGTGCGGGAGGTCAAGGAGCAGCGTGGCCGACCAGTTCATCTCGAGTACCACGCGGTCGCCTTCGCTGGTGGTGCGGACCACCTCGAAACGCTGATCGGCAACAATGTCCTTGCTGTGGTCGGCGCCGGCCAGAGTGTCCTGCAGGTTCCTGGTGGAACCTGTTTTGGACAACGCATGGGGCCACTCCGTGAGTTGGAAGTCCTCAGCAAGGTAGGGCCGCAGCTCAGCAGCTCCGCCGCCGGCTTCAACAGTCCTGACGAACCCCAATACGTGGTCCAAAGAAGATGAATCGGTCATTCATCGAGCCTAGCCCAACGCAACAGACTGGCATGGCGATAGGCTCGTGCCATGAACCATCAACCTCATCACGAGGCCGCGAGCCCAGCCACGGACTACAACCCCACCCAGATCCGGGACGCCGTCCGCAGGTTGCTTGATGCGGAAGAACTTCCCACGATCGTCCAGGCTGGACACCCCGTGCTGCGTCAACTCGCCGCCCCCTTCGATGGCCAGCTGGACGACGTCGAACTGATGGCGTTGGTGGAGCGGATGCGCGAGGTGATGCACGACGCTCCCGGCGTCGGGTTGGCTGCACCCCAGCTGGGCATCCCCCTGCAGTTGGCCGTGCTGGAGGACCAGTACGATCTTGACCCCGCCTCCGCCGCGGTACGGCATCGGGAGCATATGGAGTTTTTCGCCATCGTGAACCCGCAGTGCCGTCCGCTGGGGGTGGAGACGGCCTCCTTCTATGAGGGCTGCCTCTCCGTCAACGGTTACCAGGCTGTGGTGACCCGTCACCGGAATGTAGAACTGAGCTACGTTACGCCCGCGGGTGAGCCAGTGGAGGAATGGTTCTCAGGCTGGCAGGCGCGCATAGTGCAACATGAGACGGACCATCTCCTCGGCACGCTGTACCTGGACCGTGCCGAAATCAGGTCGTTATCCAGTAACGCGGAGCACTCGGCCCGCTGGGCAACTCCGGAGATCGAGGATGCACGCCGGAGCCTGGGCTTCCTGCGCTGACGGCCAGGGTCAGGTCAAGCGGCCCGCTGGGTTAGTGCACGTGGCCATCCGCCTGATTCGAGGCAGTAGGCAAATGCCGTGCCCACCAGTCAAGGATGTGGTCAAAGCGCTGCTTGCGGTGGTGCGGCGTCCCGGACCTGGACAACTCGTGGTCCTCGCCGGGGAAAACCAACAAAGCGGTCTCAACGCCCTGGGCCTTCAGGTGTGAGTAGTAGCGCTGCCCTTGTTCGATGGGGCATCGAAGGTCGTTTTCGCTGTGTACCACCAGCGTTGGAGTTTGAACGGCACCCACAACTGCCATGGGGCTCTGGGCCGTCATCTGCTCAGGAGTGCCACCCGTGTACTCACCGCCGAAAAACCAGCCGATATCCGAGGACCCCGCGAAGCTGACCGGGTCCAGGAATCCGCGTTCAACGATTGCTGCTTTGAAGCGGTGATCGTGGGCGATGGTCCAGGCGGTCAGGTAACCCCCGTAGGAACCACCCATGATGCCCACCCGGTCCTTGTCCAGCACCGCGCTATGGGCGGCCAAGGCCGCATCCAGAAATGCCAGCACGTCCTGCATGTCCAAGGTCCCCATGCGCCCTTTGATGGCGCGGCCGTGCGTTTGGCCGTAACCGGCTGAGCCACGGGGATTGCACATCACTACTGCGTATCCGGCGGCAGCGTAGACCTGCGCTTCATCGAAATAAGCTCCCGTGTACTGGGCGAATGGACCACCGTGGATGGACAGCAGCACCGGATGCGGTCCGGGCCCGTCCGGCAGGACCAGCCAACCATGCACCGGGTGCCCATCAGAGGATTCGGTGTCGAAGTCCAAGGGCTCGCTGACGCGGGAATTGTTCCTGAGCGCGGCCGAGAAGTCGGTCAACAAGCGCAGTTCCCCACGAACCAGGGAAGCGACGTCGCCCATGGTTGAAGCGTCCGCGAGACTCACTGCGATCTCACCGTTGGCGGCAACCGTTGCGCCAATGACTACCCGGGCACCATGGACCAGCGGCATGATCTCGCCATCGGCGGGAACGTCGAGCAGTTCAACGCTGCCCAGGGCGGTATTCAGGACAAGCACGCTGGCAGGTCCGCTCGGTTCCAAAGGCCCTGAAACGTCCAGATGTTCTTCATCGGTCAGGGCCATTGCTTCTCCCCCGTCCACCGGCATGACGTACAGGACCCCGTTCCGGGCAACAAAGTCCTTGCCTGTAGTGCCCAGGTCCTGGGCGGTATAGAACAGCCAGCGTCCATCCAAGGAGGCCCGGACGCCGGTGACGGTTTGAAGGCCTGCATTGGATGGTTCGACGACGGACGGCTGGCTTCCGCCGGCCTCCACCCTGTAAACCGAGGTGACAAGATCGTCGTCGTGCCCTTCATGCAGCGCCGCCACGAAGTAGAGGTGCGCGCCGTCGGCTGAAAAGCACGGGGACTCGTGGTCTGAATCACCAAACGTCAGTTGCCTGGCCGCTGGAATCCCGGGCGCAGCAGGTGCTGGCTGTTCGTGGGCCGCGCGCCCACGGGGCGCTACCGCGGGCTCACCGCCTAATTCCGGTACTTCAACAACGAAGACCTGCTGGCGCTGATCGGAGGTGTACCCCACGCCGTTCATTCTGTACTGGTTCGCAGTGAGCAGTCGGGCATCCTCGCCGCCGGAGGTCACACCCTCCACCGTTCCGTAACGCCCTTGTTCCGGGACGCGCGCCAGGAAAGCAATCCGGTGCGAATCGGGCGCCCACACGAATCCTGCCACTCCGGTGTGCTGATCCGTGATCCGCTGCGGCTCGCCGCCGGCAGCCTCCACGACGAATATTTGCGCCTTGCCGTCCGGATCGCTCCGGAGGAAGGCCAGGACAAGGCCGTCGGGTGAGAAGGCAGGCGAACTGTCCCTGAAGCCGCGGGTAATGCGACGCGGGTGTTTGGTGGTGTCCAAGGGGACCGTCCACAGTTGGCCAACATAACTGTCTGCGTCAAAATCCGGCCTGGTGACAGAAACCACCGCCTTGGTCCCATCGGGGTGGATGGCAGGGGCGGACACGGAGTTCAGCAGTGGCAGTTGCTCGGGTTTCACGAGGGTGAGCCTAGCCCGGGAGCCCGGCGCCCGGCACCTGACACTCCGTCCAGCCGTAGGATTGAAGCCATGTTGTCCGAAGCCGTCGCTGCCCTCCGTTGTCCGCTGTGCCAAGGAGCGCTCCAGTTGAAGGAAGATCCGCAGAGGACGTTGGCTTGCGCGTCCGGGCACCTTTTCGACTCCGCCAAACAGGGGTACTTCAATCTGTTGACGGGCAAGGGAACAGTCTTTGAATCCGACACTGCCGCCATGGTGGCAGCACGTCACCGGTTCCTGGACGCAGGCCACTACGCTGCTTTAGCCGCCGCCGTCGCCGAAGAAGCGGCCGGCGCGCTCCGCCTTCCCGGTGCGGTGGTTCTGGATGCAGGGACCGGCACCGGTCACTACCTCCACGCGGTTGTCGAAGAATCCGGGGCTGCTGCGATCGGCCTGGACATCTCCAAGTTCGCGCTCCGCAGGGCGGCCCGGCTCAACCCCCAGGCTGCAAACCTCGTGTGGGACATTTGGCGTCCTTTACCGGTGGCTGACAATTCGGTGGACGTGGTCATGGTGGTCTTTGCCCCGCGCAACCCAGCCGAGTTCGCGAGGGTCACCCGCCCAGGCGGGAAACTGATCGTGGTGACACCCCGGCCGGGCCATCTCGCCGAGGTTGCTGCCAGGACAGGAATGCTGGGCATCGAAGAGGGCAAGGAGGAACGTCTGGCTGACACCATGAAGGAGTATTTCAGCCCCGCTGCGGTGTACGGACTGGATATGCCCTTGGAGCTGACCGGACCGCAGATGGGCGACCTCGCCTTTATGGGTCCTGCCGGCCACCATCTCCGGGATCAGGGACAGATGGGCGAGCCCACTGGTTCTGTGTCCACCACCGCGAAATTCCGGATCAACGTCTTTACCGTGCCCTGACGTGGGACAGCGCAGCGGGCTAGGATGGAAGAACAGCGACTGTGATCCCGCCTGCGGGGTCCGGGACCAAGGGGGAATGATGTTTGAATGGCTCGGCGAGAATTGGTGGGCCCTCTGGCTCACGGTCTTCCTCGCGTTCGCAGTGGTGGAAATGCTCACCTTGGACCTCTTCTTCATCATGCTGGGCGGAGGAGCCTTGGCGGGTTTGGTTGCCGACTTCGCCGGCGCGGATTTCTGGCTTCAGATTGTCATCTTCTGCGTGGTTTCCCTCCTGATGATCGCCTTCGTGCGGCCCGTAGCGCTCAAGCACCTTCACAAGGGTCCCGAAGAGCAGCGATCCAACATCGACCGGCTGATTGGCCAGCCCGCTCTCGTCATTGAAGCCGTGAGCGGCACCAGTGGGCTCGTCAAAATTGGCGGTGACGTCTGGAGCGCCCGCAGCACCGCCGGTGTCATCGACGCCGGCGCCACAGTACAGGTCACCAAAATCGACGGCGCGACGGCGGTAGTCACCTCGCCGGCCGACAACAGCCCGCGCTGACCACGCGCCTAGAATTCACGCGGTTCGGCAGCCTGGCCGGACCGCCGCATCAAACCACGCAATTGGGGAACGAAGGAGATGTATGGACGGCTTAGGAGGAACAGCAGCAGCAATTGTGCTGATTGTTCTCGTTATTTTTGTCATCATAGTGTTGGTCCGCTCGGTCAGGATCATCCCGCAGGCCCGCGCCGGCGTCGTTGAACGACTCGGTAAGTACCAGCGCACGCTGAACCCGGGCCTCACCATCCTGATCCCGTTTGTTGACCGGCTCCTGCCGCTCCTGGACCTCCGCGAACAAGTGGTGTCCTTCCCGCCGCAGCCTGTTATCACTGAGGACAACCTGGTGGTCTCGATCGACACCGTGGTCTATTTCCAGGTCACCGATCCCCGGGCGGCTACGTATGAGATCGCCAACTACATCCAGGCGGTCGAGCAGCTGACAACCACCACGCTCCGCAACGTGGTCGGTGGGCTGAACCTCGAAGAGGCGCTCACATCGCGCGACCAGATCAATGGTCAGTTGCGTGGCGTCCTGGACGAAGCCACGGGCCGTTGGGGAATCCGCGTGTCGCGCGTGGAGCTGAAAGCGATTGATCCGCCCCATTCGATCCAGGACTCGATGGAAAAGCAGATGCGCGCAGAGCGGGATCGCCGTGCGGCCATTCTGACCGCCGAAGGTACCAAGCAGTCGCAAATCCTCACCGCTGAAGGCCAGCGCCAAGCGGCCATTCTCGCCGCTGAGGGTGATGCCAAGGCGGCCATCCTCCGCGCCGACGGTGAAGCCCAGGCCATCCAGAAGGTCTTCGACGCCATCCACAAGGGCAACCCGGACCAGAAGCTTCTTGCTTACCAGTATTTGCAGACCCTCCCGAAGATCGCTGAAGGAAGCTCGAACAAACTCTGGATCATTCCCAGCGAAGTCGGCGAAGCCCTCAAGGGCATCGGCGGCGCCCTCGGAGGGAACAACGGGGACTCCCCCGTAGGTCTCTTCGGTGGCGGGGACGAAAGTAAGACGCCCGCTCCCGCAGCGTCCGCGGAGCATGCACGGCCTGCCGAATAACCAGAGGTTAAGGCTTTACGAGCGGTCAGCCATTCCGGCTGGCCGCTCGTTGCGTGTCGTGGCTTTTGAGTAGTAGGAGATGTTCCGCGTATAATGGGATATTTGTCCGGCTGGTTCAGCCTGGATGGAACATAAAAGCTTGGCCAGGCGTTGCAATTAGTGATGCAAGGTGTGCAGAAGTAGTCCGTAAGGATCGTGAAAACGGCTTACGGCCAGCGCGGGGTTCCTGCTCCGCGTACAGACAGAGGGAGTAATCATGAGCGATCGCAGCCTGCGGGGTATGCGTCTTGGCGCCCAAAGCATGGAAACCGAATCCGGCGTTGAACCGGCACCGCGCCAGCGGGTCGAGTACCGCTGCGAGGACGGCGAGCAGGTCTTCGTAACTTTCTCCTCCGAGGCAGAGATTCCCCCGGTTTGGGTTTCGAAGACCGGCAAGGAAGCTCTTCTGGTCGATGGCGAGCGTCCTGTGGATGCCAACGAGAAAGCCGTCCGCACCCACTGGGACATGCTGCTGGAACGCCGCAGCCTTCCTGAGCTGGAGCAGATCCTTGAAGATCGTTTGAACATTCTGCGTGAGCGCCGCGGAGAGCGCCGCTCGGCTTAGTCTGCAACCCAGACAAAAGCACGCCCAGACCAAGAAAGGCCGGGTCTGGTTCCCTAGGGAACCAGACCCGGCCTTTCTTTTGGAAGGGCTACTTTGCCGTGGCGGGCGTCTTGCGGGTGAGCTTTGCCCAGCGGGCCGCCAATCCCCACTTGGTGACGTTGATCATGGCTTCCACCACAATGTTGCCGCTCATCTTCGACGCACCCAGCTCCCGCTCCACAAAGGTAATGGGGCGTTCCTCGATGCGGAGGCCCAGCTTGGCCACCCGCCAGGCGAGGTCCACCTGGAAGCCGTAGCCGACCGACTCGACCTCATCCAGGTTCAGCGCCTCCAGGGTGCTGCGCTTGAAGGCGCGGTAGCCTCCGGTGACGTCCTTGATCTTCACGCCGAGCATGATGCGGGCATAGGTGCTGCCGACACGTGAGATGGCCTGGCGGTAGAGCGGCCAGTTGACCACGCTGCCACCGGGGACCCAGCGTGAGCCCATGGCGAGGTCGGCTCCATCCTTAACGGCATCCAGGAGCAACGGCAACTGTTCCGGCTTGTGCGAACCGTCGGCGTCCATTTCCACCAGAACGTCATACCCGGCGGCGAGCCCCCACTTGAAACCGGCGATATAGGCCGCACCGAGGCCTTCCTTGCCCTTACGATGCAAGACATGAACCTGGTGGTCTTTGGCAGCAAACTCATCGGCCAGTTGTCCGGTACCATCAGGGCTGTTGTCGTCAACCACTAGAACATCGGACTCGGGAACTGCTGCGCGCAGCCGCCCCAGGGTCACCGGGAGCGATTCGAGCTCGTTGTAGGTGGGAATGATCGTCAGGACACGCAAGAAGAGGCCTTTCCTTGATGGAGCGGTCAGTGTGCCGGACCAGCCGTGGCGGCTGGCATTCTGGCGCAACTCTCCATTATAGGACGCCGCAGCGCGCTCCCTGGGCGGTAGTGGCGTGGGACACAGGCGGAGGTGCCGGAGGCGGCATGCCGCGGGCAGGTCCACAAGCCCAGGTCCAGTGGCGCCGGGCAACTGAGTCCCGGACGAACTGTTTTCTGGGTCGCTGCGGACCTGCCCACCTGTTTGCCGCCACCATGAACGTGCTCCGGCCGCGACCGAACCATCAAACCGTGGCTTTCGCCCGCGGGCTGATCATCCGTTGAGCCTCAATGCTACGGACTCACCCCACGCTGTCAACCGCCCGGTGACCTGCGGATCCTGGCATCGGCCCAGTTCAGCAGGCTACTGGCGGCTGGAAATTGATTCCCCTAAACCCGGAGCGACCCGTGGGCGAACAGCTCTTGTCCTTCACGGACGGTCTGCAGGCACCGGGGGTCGCTGCCGGTATCCAGTGCGGGCAACAGCGGTGTCCGCGCCCGCGGGTCCGTGCTCCATGACTGGACGCGGCTGTCTGCCACCTGGACCATCAGCTCCTCCACTTCCCACACCGCGAAACTGGCAGGTGCACCGGGCACCAGCTGGCCCATCAGGGGGTTGCGGTACTTCGCGGCGCGCCAGCCGGCGCGTGTATGGCCCAGGAAAGCGGCCCTGGCGGATATCCGTTGTTCCGGGTTGCTGTGTTCCAAGCACGCGCGCACGCTGGTCCACGGATGAAGAGGCGTGACAGGGCTGTCGCTGCCAAAGGCGATAGGGACACCACTCGCGTAGAAGGACGCGAAGGGGTTCATGGCCTTGCTTCGACCTCCCAGACGCTGCTCGTACAACCCGCCTGGAGCGCCCCACGCGGCGTCGAAGCCAGGTTGCACGCTGACGGTGATGGAGTACTTGGCCAGCTTGTCGATGGCGGACTGATCGGCCAGTTCAACGTGCTCCAGCCGGTGGCCCGCGGCCCGGATCCGCTGCTCCCCTACCTCAGCTGCGGCAACGTCCAAGGCTTCCAGAACGGTGGCGAGGCCAGCGTCGCCAATGACGTGGAAGCCCGCTTGGACGCCAAGTTGGGAGGTTGCAGCAAGGTGCCGGGCTGCATCATCCACGGAGAGGTACAGGCTGCCGCGGTGCCCAGGCGCATCGGAATAGTCATCCAGGAGGGCAGCTGTTCGGGAACCAAGCGAACCGTCTACGTTAAGGTCTCCGGCGAGACCCAGGACCTTGGTCCCCAGGCCGCCCAGAATGTTCTCGGCGTGCTCCACAGACGAGGCCAGCTCGCCCCAGTACGGGAGCACTTCGGGGCTGCCACCGAGGTCGTTCCACGACGCTGCCAGTCGCAAGTCGTCCGGGCCGCAGATGTGGGGTGCCGACATTTCAGCCACTGCTACATAGCCTTGGGACGCCGCTTCCTTGAGGGCACGTTCCTGGAGTCCCCGCCGCACCGCTTCGGGAAACTGCCGGGCTGTGAGGCGCGCAGCGGTATGCGCTGCACGTACAACCCGTGGGCCGCCGGAGAACCCGTCCACGCCTTTCAGGCCGGCAGCTGCGGCCAACGATGAAGAAACCAAGGCGGAGTGGACATCAATGCGGGAGAGGTAGACCTGCCGTCCAGCCCCTGCCCGGTCAAGTTCTTCGATGGTGGGCAGCGAGGAGTCGTTCCACGCTGTCTCATCCCATCCGTGCCCGATAATGGTGCCGTCGCCGCCGGCGGTGGCAACGGCGTCGAGCAGTTCCTTGGCTGAGCGCACGGTGGCGAGGTCCACGCCGGAAAGGGCAAGGCCCGTTTCTGTGAGGTGCGCATGCGAGTCCACAAAGCCGGGCGCAAGGAGGGCGCCGCGGAGATCGATGATCTCCATGGATGAGTCAGCGATGGACGTGGCGGCTTGCTCGGAGCCCACCCAGGCGACGGTATCGCCGTCCACCACCATGGCCGTGGCAAAGGGATCAGCGGCCGTATAAATGGATCCGTTGCGGTACATGGTGACCTTGCGGCCCTCAGCGGTACGGTTGTGGCCGGCTGGCACGCCTGGCTGGTTCATGCGTTGTGCTCCTTGAGCGTTGGAAACGGTCAATCAGTGAAGGGTGGCGCTAGGCCACAGTGGAGTAGGCAACAACGCCGCGACGAACCAGCTCAATGGCCTCACGGCAGATCCTTGCCACTCTGGGGTCGAGTTGGGGGATCTTGGCCAATTGGTCAAGGAGGTCCACTACCTGTTTGGCCCAACGGACAAAGTCGCCGGCGGCGAGGTCGGTTCCGCTCAGGACATCCTGCAGGTGGCGGCCCTTGGCCCACTTATACATGGGCCACATCAGTCCAAGTTCCGGCTCGCCCGTCAAAGGGAGCCTGTAATGTTCCTCGGTATCCTCCAGCTGGGACCATTCGCGGACGACAATATCCACGGCGGTCTCCAGCGAAACACTGGGCATCTTGGGCCGCAGGCCGCGGTCTTCGCGTTTGGCTTGGTAGACCAGCGTGCTGGCCAAGGACGCCAACTCGGCGGCATCGAGATCGTTCAATGCCCCGCGTCGGACCGACTGTGAAATGAGCAGATCCTTCTCGCCATAGATCCGGCGAAGCCGCTGCCCGTCGAAACTGATGCTGACGTGGCCGGCGTCGTTCGTCTCCAGGTAGCCATACGCGGAGAGCAGATCACACACGCGGTCGAAGGTTTTGGCGATGGTGTTGGTGCGGCTCTGGATCTGGCGGACCAGTCCGTCGGTTTCCTTCCGCAACTTCCACCAGCGCTCCGACCAGCGGGCGTGGTCTTCGCGTTCGCTGCAGCCGTGGCAGGGGTGGGCGCGCAGTGCACGCCTCAGATCGGCGATCTTCTTTTCCTGGTCGGGCAGGCGGGCCCCCAGGCCGAAGTCCTCGTGCCTGCTGTTGCGGCGGCTGTGCGGTGCATCTTCACTGATGGCGTGGCGCATGGAGGAGGCGAGGTCGCGGCGGGCCTTGGGCACCTTGGCATTGAACGATTTGGGTATGCGGATCCGCGTCACGGGCGAGACCGGTCCGTCGAGATCGTGCACGCCGATCCGGCGAAGCTGGTTATCCGAGGTCAGCACCGATGGCCGGGGCTCACGGGCATTCGGATCCACTTCGAGAACAACCGCATGGCCGGCCAGCCTGCCGCTGAAGATACTGATGACATCGCCGGGGATCAGCCGGGCCAGGGAATCGGCAACGTGGGACTTGCGGGCGCGCTGATGGTCGCGGGCCGCGAAATTCTCTGCGTCGCTCAGCTCCCGCCGGAGTTTTGCGTACTCGGTAAAGTCACCCAGATGGCACTGCATGGATTTGGCGTAGCCAGCCAGAGACTCTTCGCGCCCCCGCACCTGCCGGGCGATACCCACCACGGAGCGGTCTGCCTGGAACTGGGCAAAAGAGGACTCCAGGATTTCGCGGGCGCGAACACGGCCAAACTGGGCAATCAAGTTAATGCTCATGTTGTAGGTGGGCCGGAAGCTGGAGTTCAGGGGGTACGTCCGCCGTGAGGCCAGGCCTGCCACGGCTGCGGGGTCGGTCCCCGGCTGCCAGAGCACCACCGCATGGCCTTCGACGTCGATGCCCCGGCGTCCTGCCCGGCCCGTCAGCTGGGTGTACTCCCCCGCTGTGATATTGACATGGGCTTCACCGTTGAACTTTTCCAGTTTCTCCAGCACCACGCAGCGGGCCGGCATGTTGACGCCCAGGGCCAGCGTTTCGGTGGCGAAGACGGCCTTGACCAAGCCATCGGCAAAGAGTTTTTCCACCACTTCCTTGAAGGTGGGCAGCATACCCGCGTGGTGGGCGGCAAAGCCCCTGAGGAGTCCGTCGCGCCAGCCCCAGAAACCGAGGACGTCGAGATCGTCTGCAGGAATTTCGTGACTGGCTTCGTCCACGCGCTGGGCGATGATTTGTTGTTCACGCTCCGTTGTCAGCCATAGCCCGGAGGCTGCACACTGTGCGACGGCTGCGTCACAGCCGGCCCTGGAGAAAATAAACGTGATCGCAGGCAGCAGATCCTGGCGCCTGAGGCTCTCAATGACCTGGGGCCGGCTTGCCTTGCGAACCGGGCTGCGTTGCTCTGACTGCTGGCGTTCATCGCGGTGACGGTCCTGACGGCGGCGGCTGCGTCCCCCGTGGCCAAAACGGCCGCTCATGTTCATGCGGCTCTCGGAACGGGCCATGGCCAGCAGATCCGGATTGACCTCAAACTCAGGTCCAGTGACGGCCTGCTGGACTTTGGCGGCGGAGGAACGCTTGGCATGGACGTTTCGCCGGTCCGTGGGGGCGGGTTCGCTGGCTACCTCGGCGGCCTCGGAAATATCGGGCACCTCAGTCTCCGGCGCCCCGGTGGCGTGGGGTGCAATTTCATCGAAGGTGGTGTCGCCGGCGAAGAGATCAACTATTTCGCGGCCCACCATGACGTGCTGCCATAGCGGTACCGGCCGGTGTTCGGAGACGATGACGTCGGTATCACCCCGGACAGTATCCAGCCAGGCGCCAAACTCTTCAGCGTTGGAAACGGTGGCACTGAGCGAAGCCACCTGGACCTCGCTGGGCAAATGGATGATGACTTCTTCCCAGACTGCACCCCGGAAGCGATCAGCCAGGTAATGGACTTCGTCCATTACCACAAACCCCAGGTCGCCCAGGGTCTCGGAGTCTGCATACAGCATGTTCCGCAGGACTTCGGTGGTCATGACCACCACAGGGGCGTCGCCATTGATGGTGGTATCGCCTGTCAGCAGGCCTACGTTCGCAGCGCCGTATTTTGATGCCAGCTCCGAGAACTTCTGGTTGCTCAGCGCCTTGATGGGGGTGGTGTAGAAAGCCTTGAGGCCTCGTTCCAGAGCAAGGTAGATCGCGAACTCCCCCACGATCGTCTTGCCTGCCCCCGTGGGTGCTGCCACCAGGACGCCACGGCCCTCCTGGAGGGACCTGCATGCCTCGCGTTGAAAGTCATCCAGATCAAAATCCAAGGAACGGGCAAAGGCGCCCAGATAGGTTTTGGACTCAGAGGCCCGCTGCGCTGCAGCCTGGTAGCTCTCTGATGGTGATGGAGACCCGGAGATGGAGGACATGCATCAAGCCTAGTGGCCCACGGTCTAGAGATTCTCCAGATCCGATGCCGGGGTGGCGATGTCCGCCGTGGCTTCAGTCTCAGCTGCCCGCTTGATGGCACGGCGTTCACGGCGACGGTCGTTAAGGACGCAGACTCCAATGGCCGCAAAGAACAGGAGCAGCATGGGTGCTGCGAGATAGAACATGCTCATGGCGTCAGCGCCGGGAGCGGCCATCGCAGCGAACAAGCAGACCAGGAAGATGGTAATGCGCCAACTCTTGATGAGTTGCTTGCCTTTGACGATCCCGGCAAGGTTCAGCCCAACGAGCACCACGGGAACCAGGAAGGCGATGCCGAACGCCAGCAGGAGCCTCAGGACAAACGCCAGGTACACCTGGGCGGTGATGAAGTTGGAGGCACCCGACGGGGTGAAATCCGTCAACACCCTGACGGCATTGGGGAGCACCAGCCAGGCAAGGAGTACCCCGCCGACGAAGAGGGGTACGGCCGCGGCCACGAAGGCCAACGCCAAGCGCCGTTCCTTCTTGTGCAGCCCAGGCACGATGAAGGCCCAGAGCTGGTAGATCCACACCGGGCAGGCAAGGAGCACGCCGAGGAACACCGAGACCTGCACCATGAGGTCAAAAGAGCTGGCCACTCCGTCAAAGTTCAGGGTGGCGGCGCGCCCCTCCTTCTCGTTAAGGTCCTTGATCGGTTTGATCAGGGCCTCCAGAAGCGGTTGGTAGACGATGAAGCCCACCACGGTGCCAAGGATGATGCCGATTGCAGCCTTGAAGAGCCGGTTCTTCAGCTCCTTGAGGTGGTCAAGGAGCGCCATCCGGGCTTCGGGGTTGGCCTTGCGCCCCTTCGTTTCCACCACTTCTCTCTAGACGCGGTTGGAGGGCGGAACGTCAGTCTCGCCGGTGTTCTTGGCCTTGGCGTCCGGGTGGCCTACTACCTTGCCTTCAACGGCGTCGGAAGCGTCCTGGGAGTCCTTCGCTTCGGAAGAACCGTCCTTCTTCATTTCGCGGACTTCAGACTTGAAAATGCGCATCGACTGCCCAATGCTGCGCGCCATGGACGGCAGCTTCGGCGCTGCGAAGAGCACCAGAGCCAGGACGATGATGATGATGAGATGCCAGCCTTCGAGCCTCATGTGGGGAGGTCCTTTCCTTTTGGATACATCCTACGTCTATCTGAATTCAATGTCGTGCAGGGATTGGGGCTGACCCCGCTCTGCTTTGCGCTTGACGCGCCTTTGGCGACGAACTTCCTGGCGGAAGGCTTTGGCCGTCAGGTAATCATGACGCATCTGATCCGGTGAGGCAAAAATTGCGGACCCGGGCCCGGGGCGGTTTTCCGAGGTTTCAACGTCGGAGGTTTCGACGACAGGTGGAAGGTTGCTGAAACGTTTACCCGCGTCGCCCAGTTCATGAACAGTTGACATGAATTTTCTGAACAAGCGATACCCCAGCGTCAGGTGAAGCAGCAACGACAGGGCTATGAGCGCGATCCACAACAGGATCCAGAACCACCAAGGCATCTGAGTAGTCTAGCCAGCCGCGCGGTCGGACGGAGAGTCGTACTGCTCCAGGGCCACGTTAAGCCATGTCCTGGTTTGATCGCGCAGGGCCATGGGTTCCAGGATTCGGACGGAGCCGCCGTGCTGGGAAACGAACATGGGCAGCCACTCCGCTGTGCCGAACCGCACCTCGGCAAGGAGGCCGCCGTCGGACAGTTGCGCAGTGCGCTCCGCGTAGTAGTCATCCGCCAGCCCCAAACCCTGCCTGGTCAGGTGCAGCACCACCAGGACGTCGTCGTCGCTGGGCGTAAACAATCGGGCAGGGAAGTCCTGCTCTGCAGTGGCCGTCCCTGAGGCAGGGCGTCCGTTCGGTTCGACGATTTCCACCCTGTCCAGGCGGAAGTTCCTGATGCCTGCCTTGCTGTGGCAATACGCCTCGAAGTACCACGTATTATCCAGCGAATAGAGCCGCAGGGGGTCAACGTCCCGTTCGGTCAGCTCGTCCCGCTGCCGGGAAAGATACTTCAAGTGCAGTTGGCGGCCGTCCCTGATCGCCTGGGTAATGACGGCGAACGCCTGTGATTGCTCGGGCTCAACGGATTGGCCGGCTACTGCGCCAGCCAAGCGTCCCGCCTGCCCTGCAGCGCCAGTCAGCTTGATGGTGACGGATTCCAAGGCACTCCCTGGCTCGTCTTCGGAGACGCCCGCCAACGCCGGAAGGTCTCCCAGCATGGCCAGGCCGGTCAGCAAGGCAGCGGCTTCATCTTCGCTGAAGCGTACCGGGCGGTTCAGGTCCAGGTGCTCGGAGATGTACACATGGTCGTTTTCCCACTGGATGTCCAGGAGGTCATCCGGATATCCCTCAGGGAGTCCCGAACAGATGAGGATCTTCAGATCGTCTATCAGCGCCTTGCGGGTGATGCCGAAGTGGTCTGCCACTTCCTGGATGTGGAGACCCTGGTGATGGACCAGGAACGGGACCAGCTGCAGCATTCTGGCGAGTTGGTCCTCGGAGGTGCGCTTACGGGCACGCTGGGCCCGCGCGGCCTCCGGGAACACCACCGGTACGGGCGGTCCAGCATCGAAGTCCAGGGCACCTTGGAGGCGGCGCACGACGGCGGCACGCAGTTCAGCCGGGCCGTCCACCTTTACGTGCGGACCGTACGAGGCCAGCTCTTCGGCGAGAACCTCGGGATCCCGGAACTCCACCATAACGCGGTCCCGGGTGGAATCCACGGGGGATGTTTCGACCGCCCTTTTGCGCAAGGCGAGCAGGCGGTCCTTGTCGACGGAGAGCATGGCCCGCTGCACGGGTAATTCATGGAGGGCATCCAGCTCGGCCCTGGCATTGAAACCGACCGGCGGCTCGAAGCTGCTCCCCGGCACCAGGACCACCGCGGTAGTCATCCGTGAAAGCCGGAAGAGCCTCTTTGCTCCCCTCCCCCGGTCGAAGCCCACGAGGTACCACTGGCCAAAGCGGCTGCCGAGTCCCCAAGGCTCAACCTCGCGGACTTCTTCACGCCCGGTACTGACGGCGAGGTAGCCGAAGCGGACCGGATGGTTGCCATGCATGGCTGCCACGACGTCGTCGAAGGCTTGTCCTGCGGGTTTGATCCGGGGCTGGACCCCGGCGGGGAGGTCCACATCCGTGAAACCTCCTGCGGCTTGCAGCTTGCGGACGGCGTTGGCTGCCGCGGAGCCAAGTGCTGCCCGTTCCCACAGCTGCGCAGCGAGAAGCAACACGGTGCATTCTGCGGGCGTGAGGCTCACATCGGGCAGCCGGTTGGAGTCCTTGCCGATGCGATAGCGCGTGGACGCAGGGTCGTCGACACCGAAGTGGCGTGGATCCGTGAGTGTCTCGATCTCAAAGCCAAACTGTTTCAAATCCACTTTGTCGCGCTCGAACATGCGCCCGAAGGCAACGTCATTCTCTGCGGAATCGTGGTAGACCTTCTCGCGCAGGACGGAGCGTGGCAGGCCCACCCGGGTATTGAGCAAAGCCAGGAGAAGGTTCAAGAGTCGTTCAGTGCGGGATGCGGACACGGTTGCTACGTTACTAAAGTCCGGCGGGAAAGCAGCAAGGCGCGTCACCAACCGGTAAAACCGGAAAGTAACGCGCCTTGCCCTGAGAGGTGTCCTAGCGGACGGCCACGAGGTCTACAACGAAGATCAGTGCTTCGTTGGGCTTGATGGCTCCACCGGCGCCACGGGAACCGTAGGCGAGCTCCGAAGGAATCTCCAGGCGGCGGCGGCCGCCGACCTTCATGCCCAGCAGGCCCTGGTCCCAGCCCTGGATGACCTGGCCGACGCCAACGCGGAAGTCCAGCGGAGCGCCGCGGCCCCAGGAAGCGTCGAATTCTTCGCCGGTGGACCAGGCGACGCCAACGTAGTGGGTGGAGACGGTGTCGCCGGCTTTGGCTTCGGGACCGGTGCCCTCAATGAGGTCCGTGATCACGAGGTCGGTGGGGACATCGCCTTCAGGGAAGTCGATTTCAGGCTTGGTGCGGTCAAAGTCACGCTGACCAAATGACATGGTTGCTCCTTGGTGTGGGGTCGGATTGGTGTCAGGAACCAGCCTAAGCCAGTGCCCGGCAGTCTTGTCGACGTTTCGGTGGTGGTTACTTGACGCCGAGGATGTCGACGACGAATACGAGGTCGCCCTTGGCTTCGCCCTGACCGGTTTCACCGTAGGCCAGGTCCTGCGGGATGACCAGCAGCACGCGCGAGCCGACGGTCTTGCCTTCAAGGCCCTGCGTCCAGCCCTTGATGACGCCGGTGAGGGGGAAGCTGGTGGGCTCTCCCCGGTCGAAGCTCGAATCGAACTTGGTGCCGCCTACGAGGTTTACACCGACGTAGTTGACGGTCAGGGTGTCAGTGGCCTTGACGGCAGCTCCGGAGCCCTTGATCAGGTCCTGGGCGATGAGTTCCTTGGGCGCGGCGACGCCATCCACGGAAATCTGCGGAATGCCCTTGTCGTCTTCCTTCACGGTGGGCAGGCCGGCCGGAGGAGTCACTGCTTCACCTTCGGGCTTCTCCAGGACCGGAGCGGCGTCCTTGGCGGAGACGATCTTGAAGACCACCAGCTGTGTGCCGGCAGGGGTGTCACCCGAGGAATTGCCGGGGGCGGCGATGGCAACGTGGCTGCCGACCTTGGCGCCGATAATGGCGTTGTAGATCAGTTCATTGCTGGACTTGATCTGATCCGTCAGATCGATCGGCTGGGGGCCGTTCGCGTAGCCGTCCTCGAGGGTCTTGCCATCGTTGCCGTCCACGGCGACGTAGGCCAGTTCAGCCGTCTGCCCCGCCTTCACGCGGGCTCCATCGCCTTCGCTGACGACGTCAACCGTGGGCTCAGCCACAGTGAGGGGCTTGGAGAATTCAATGCCCGGCGCTTTGTCGTTGCCGTTGTCCGTTACCTTGACGGAGTCGAGCTTGGAGACGTCGCCTACGGACTTGCTGGTGGGCTCGGCCGCCGGCGTGCTCTCGCCGCCACAGGCGGTGATGAGCAAAAGGGCGGGCAGGAGGATTGCTAGGAGTCGGCGCACAAAAAGACACTTTCGTCGGGGCAAGGGACACTCGGAAGGGCGCTTTGCGCCTCCAAGCAGGTTGGGTCCCGTAAAGAGACCACTATCCAGAATAGCCCGTGAAGCTGGGAGTCAGCTCATAGAGTCCAGGAGCGCATCCACCCGCTCGTCGATGCTCCGGAACGGGTCCTTGCAGAGGATTGTCTGGTGGGCGCGGTCGTTCAGCTTCAGGTGGACCCAATCCACGGTGTAGTCACGTCCAAGCTCCTGGGCCCGGCGGACAAAGTCTCCACGCAGTTTCGCCCGCGTTGTTTGCGGCGGTGCGTCCACGGCGTCCTTGACCTCTGTTTCCGTGACCAACCGACGTGCTGCCCCCCGCGCCTGCAGCAGGAAGAAGATGCCGCGTTGCCGCGAGATGTCGTGGTAAGTGAGGTCAAGTTGGGCGATTCGTGGAGAGTCCAGGCTGAGGTCGTGCCGGTGCATGTACCCGTCCATTAACTTCTTCTTGATGGCCCAGTCCACCTCGGTATCAATGGTGGACGTGTCACCGCTTTCGATGGCGTCCAGCGTGCGCTTCCAGAGGTCCAGGATCAGCGGTACATGGGGATTGTGCGCCCCGTTGGTGGCGACAAATTCGGTGACTTTGGTGAGGTATTCGCGCTGGATATCGAGGGCGGTGAGCTGCCTGCCGTTGGCAAGCCTGACCAGGGCGCGGCCTGTCAGGTCATGGGAGATTTCGCGGATGCTGCGGATGGGGTTCTCCATGCGCATGTCGCGCATGATGACGCCCGACTCGATCATGCGGAGGATCAGGTCCACTGTTCCCACTTTGAGCAGTGCCGTGGTTTCGGACATATTACTGTCCCCCACGATCACATGGAGGCGGCGGTAGAACTCGGCATCGGCATGGGGCTCGTCGCGGGTATTGATGATGGGGCGGGACCTGGTGGTTGCTGAGGACACGCCCTCCCAAATGTGGTCCGCCCGTTGGGAGAACGCGAAGGTGGCCCCATGGGGTGTTTTGAGGACCTTGCCTGCACCGGCGATCAGCTGGCGCGTCACCAGGAAGGGAATGAGGATTTCAGCAAGGCGGGAAAATTCGCCGCGGCGCGGGATCAGGTAGTTCTCGTGGCTGCCGTAGGAGTTTCCCGCGGAGTCGGTGTTGTTCTTAAAGAGGTAAACAGTGCCATTGAAGCCCTCGGCCGCCAGCCTTGCCTGGGCCTCATCCACGAGGTCGTCCAGGATGAGTTCGCCCGCCCTGTCATGGGCAATCAGCTGTGCGAGGTCGTCGCACTCGGCCGTGGCATACTCCGGATGCGAACCCACATCCAGGTACAGCCGCGAGCCGTTGGTCAGGAACACATTGGACGAACGGCCCCAACTGACCACCTTGCGGAAGAGGTAGCGGGCTACTTCCTCGGGAGCCAAGGGCCGTGAATCCGGGCTGGAATAAGAGATCCCGAATTCCGTTTCGATGCCAAATATTCTCTTGTCCATCTCAAGCCTCCTCTGTGAGCAACCGGGTCATGTCCTCCGGCAAAAGCCTCCGGAACGCCCTCCGGGAACCGCGGTGGCTTTCGGATGCGCGGTACAGCACTGCAGCTTCGACGGCGGTGGCCGGCAGGGCATCGGCGTCCTTGTCCGTGGACAGGGCGCGCAGGGCCAAGCGCATGGCGCCGGACAGGGTGAGCTCAGGATCCCAGGCGCCGCTGACGACGTCTGAAATTTGCTCGGCGAGTCCACCCATGACCACGAAGCCGTTCTCGTCGGCGATGGAGCCATCAAACGTCAGCCGGTAGAGGTGGTCCTGCTCCTGCGTCAAGCCGACCTCGGCTACGGCGAGTTCCACTTCGAAGGGTTTCTGTTCAGCCGTGAACACGGCACCGAGGCTCTGGGCATACACGCTGGCCAGTCCGCGGGCGGTGACGTCCTCGCGATCGTAGGAATAGCCCCGGACATCGGCGTAGCGGACGCCGGCCTGCCGGAGACTTTCGAACTCGTTGTACTTGCCTACAGCCGCGAACGCGATTTTGTCGTAGATTTCACCAATTTTATGCAAGGACGGCGAGGGGTTCTCTGCGATCAGCGCGATGCCGTCGGCGCAACTGATCACCACTACTGACCGGCCGCGTGCGATTCCTTTCCGCGCGAAGTCCGCACGGTCCTTCATGAGTTGCTCAGGAGAGACGTAGAACTGCTGGGTCATCTCAGGCCTCCCGTCCGGCGATGGCGCGGGATTCGACGATGGCGCCCGCTATGGCCGCCAAATCCCGTTCCGGAACACGGCGGGTCCCGGCGCGGTTAACGGTGTAGACCACGGGCCACAACTGGCGGACTGGATCGGGGCCGCCGGTAGCGGAATCGTCGTCGGCGGCGTCGTAGAGGGCCTCAACAGCCACCGCAACGGCGGCTTCCTCGGAGAGGTTCGGCTTCCACAATTTCTTCAGGGCTCCGCGGGCAAACACTGAACCGGAACCCACCGAGTGGTGTTCCTGCTCTTCATAGCGGCCACCGGTGACGTCGTAGGAGAACAGCCTGCCCACGCCGGAGACGTGGTCAAACCCTGCAAACAGGGGAATGACCGCCATTCCCTGCATGGCCATTGGCAGGTTTCCACGGATCATGGCGCCAAGGCGGTTCGCCTTGCCCACGAGGCTGAGCAAAGTGCCCTCGATCTTCTCGTAATGCTCCAGTTCAACCTGGAAAAGACGGGTGATGTCGATGGCCAGGCCAGCCGTTCCGGCAATACCCAAGACGGAGTACTCATCCGCAGGGAACACTTTCTCGATGTGCCTGCTGGCGATGACATTGCCCATGGTGGCGCGACGGTCCCCCGCCATCAGCACGCCGCCCGGATACGTCAAGGCAACGATCGTGGTGGCGTGCGGTGAGGACGGGACAGTGCCGGCCGGTAAGGACTGATTGAACGGGAGGAGTTCGGGACGCGAGCGTTGGAGATGCTCCGTGAAAGAAGATGTTGCCTGGGTGGCCAGGGGGCCGGTTGATGGGTCCTGCATTGCTGCACTCCTTCGACTCTGCGTTCCGATGCCCGGCGGCCTCACGCCTGCCGGGCAGTACATCCTGTTGCGGGTCCGCTTACTGGCCACCCTTTTGGACAAACGCCCTGACGAATTCCTCAGCGTTGGATTCGAGAACGCCGTCGATTTCGTCGAGAAGGTCATCCACGCCCTGCGTTGCGTCCGAAGCCTGTGCCGCAGGTGCTGCGGGCGGGGCCTCAGGGACATCCACCTCAGTTTCGGTGTCCCGTGACTGTGGTTGTTGCTGCTCCTGTGCTGCCATTTTCTTTCTCCCTACTGTCAGTCTCCTGATGACGGAGACTTCCTACTGCCATATTGCCACGCTGCGGGCTGCTGCGTACGGCTTTGACCAGGCCCGGATCTTCCCGTGGCGGAGCGCCGTCAGCTCTTCGCCGGGGGTACATTCCGGCCCATCAACTCAGACAGGAAGGCGCCTGCATCCTGATGGCGCTCAAACAGCGCTCCGGTCAACGCCTCCGTGCCCCGGAGGGGTTCGCGGGTGGGGACCCGCTGCAGCTTGCCCAACCCGGGGACATCGAAAATAACCGAGTCCCAGCTTGCCCCGACCACGTCCTTGCCGAATTTCGAAACGCAACGGCCGCGGAAGTATGCGCGGGTGTCCGACGGCGGTTCGGTCACCGCCCGGGCGATGTCGGCGTCGTCGACGATCCTCAGCATGCGGTCCTTGGACAGCAGCCTGTAGTAAAGACCCTTTTCCGGCCTGATATCGGACCACTGAAGATCAACCAGCCCCAGCCGGGCGTCATCCCAGGACAGTCCGTCGCGCTTCCGGTACCCTTCCAGGAGCGACCTCTTGGCCACCCATTCAACAGAGGATGCGGCGGCATCGAGGTCGCTGCCCAGCGTCGTCAACGTTGATTCCCACCGCGTCAAGACACCATGGGTGTGGCCGTCTCCGGTCACGGAATCCGCCACTCCCGTTTCCTGGGAAAGTTTTGCTGCCGCCTCGTAGAACATCCACTGGATATCCAGGGCAGTCACCCTTCGGCCGTCAAGCAACCTCACTGTCGCCGTCAGCGTTGTGTCATGGCTGACGGACTGAAGTGCCTGGACGGGTTCGTGGACCTCGATCCTGGGCGCCTGGCCGGCCTCGATAAGGCTCACGACCATGGCAGTGGTGCCGAATTTGAGGTAGTTCGAGGCCTGGCTGAGGTTTGCGTCGCCAATGATGACGTGAAGGCGGCGGTACTTGTCAGCTGTTGCGTGCGGCTCATCCCGGGTGTTGATGATGGGGCGCCGGATGGTTGTTTCCAGCCCCACCTCTGCCTCGAAGAAGTCGGCACGTTGGCTGATCTGGTAACCGGGGGTCGAACTGTCCTGCCCAAGTCCAACGCGTCCGGCCCCACACATGACCTGGCGGGACACAAAGAACGGTGTCAGGCCGCGAATGATGTCGCCGAAGGGAACCGAACGGGGCATGAGGTAGTTTTCATGCGAACCATAGGACACTGACTTGTTGTCCGTGTTGTTTTTGTAGAGGTTGATGGGAGGCAGGCCGGCATCGGCCGCCACCTTCCGGACCGTGGCCAAGGCAACCAAGTCCCCAGCCGCATCCCACGCAACAACATCCCGGGGGTTGGTGACCTCAGGGCTCGAATACTCGGGGTGCGCATGGTCCACATAAAGGCGTGCACCGTTACCCAGGACCATGTTCATCAGCAAGGAACCGGACTCATCCGCGCCGTCAAGTTCCAACTCCTGGCGGCCATAGGCCAACGCGACTGCCTCGGCGTCGAGCACTGGTGGCTGGTCCGTCAGTTGGCTGGGGTCCGCCGCTGCCCGGTCCACGGTCCAGCCGCGGGCATCGTGCAACGGTTCCTCGTCGGTGTAGTCCCAGCGCGTTTCGGCTCCTCCGGCTGCCCGTTGCCGGGTGACTGCGGCATACGCCTGGATGATCCTTGCGGACATCATGGTGGCGTTCGCCCCGGGAGCCGATGGTGCATGGATGCCGTATTCAGTTTCGGAGCCCATGACGCGCATGGCACCGCCGGCGGGCAACTTCTCAGCGGGCGTACCTTCGGGTCTTGCTGTCACAGGTACTGGCCCGTGTTGGCAGTGGTTTCAATGGACTTGCCCGGTTCCTGGCCGGCTTTGCCCTGGACGATGGTGCGGATGTAGGTAATCCGTTCGCCCTTCTTGCCCGAGATCCGTGCCCAGTCGTCCGGGTTGGTGGTGTTGGGCATATCCTCGTGCTCACGGAACTCGTCCACCACGGCCCGCAGAAGGTGCTCGATGCGGAGTCCCTTTTGATTGTTGGTCAGGAGGTCCTTGATGGCGTACTTCTTCGCGCGGTCCACCACATTCTGCACCACGGCACCGGAGTTGAAGTCCTTGAAGTACAGCATCTCGGTATCGCCGTTGGCGTAGGTCACCTCAAGGTACTCGTTGGACTTCTCCGTTGAATACATGGCTTCCACGGTGCGCTGGACCATGGCATCGACGGTGGCCTGGACGTCGCCGCCATATTCGGCCAGGTCCTGCGCGTGGAAGGGCAGGTCGGTGGTGATGTACTTCGCGAAAATGTCAGCCGCTGCCTCGGCGTCGGGACGCTGTATCTTGACTTTCACGTCAAGGCGGCCCGGCCTGAGGATGGCGGGATCGATCATGTCCTCGCGGTTGGAGGCGCCAATGACAATCACATTGTCCAAGCGTTCCACGCCATCGATCTCACTGAGCAGCTGCGGAACAATGGTGGTCTCCACATCCGAGGAAACGCCGGTGCCGCGGGTCCGGAACAGCGAGTCCATTTCATCGAAGAAAACAACGACCGGGCTGCCATCGGACGCCTTTTCCCGTGCGCGGGAGAAGATCAACCTGATGTGCCGCTCAGTCTCGCCCACGTATTTGTCCAGCAATTCCGGACCCTTGATGTTCAGGAAGTAGCTCTTCAGGTCGGTGTTGCCGGCACGTTCCGCCGCACGCGCTGCCAGTGAATTCGCCACGGCTTTGGCGATGAGGGTTTTGCCGCAACCCGGAGGGCCGTAGAGGAGGATGCCTTTGGGGGCTTTCAGCCCGTGCTCACGGTAGAGGTCCGGGTGCAGGAACGGCAACTCCACAGCGTCGCGGATCTGTTCGATCTGGGGGCCGAGGCCACCGATGTCCTGATAGGTGATATCCGGGACTTCTTCGAGGACGAGGTTCTCCACTTCGGCCCGCGGCACCTTCTCAAGGGCGTAACCGGTGCGGGAATCCAATGACAGGGCGTCGCCGACCTTCAAGTGAACACTTTGCAGTGCGCCCGAAAGCCGGACCACCCGTTCCTCATCGGCCCGGCCCACCACCAGTGCGCGGTCCTTGCCGAGCATTTCCTTGAGCGTCACCAGTTCGCCGGCGCGTTCGTAGCCGAGGCCGGCCACCACCAGCAATGCCTCGTTCAGGAGGACTTCCTGCCCCACTGCGAGCTGGTTCACATTGACCAGTGGGCTGACACCCACCCGCATTTTCCGGCCGGAATTGAAGATGTCCACAGACTCTTCGGTGGCGGCCTGGCTGGAACTGCCGGCAGCCGGCTGTTTCCGCGGATTGATCTGCACCACGGTTCCGAAGCTGTAGGGGGGTTGGCCCTCCTGCTCCAGCGCGCCCTTCAACCGGAGGATCTCGGCCTTCGCGGTCTCCAGCATGCCCACGAGCTTGCTGTTGTTCTGGGTAACGGCTGCCAACTGGCGGTCAATGTGGCGAAGCTTGTCCCGGAGGATATTGATTTGCCGTTCGGCGACGGTCAGATCACTCGAGGGCTCGGGCGGTTGGACAGCGGAAAGCCCCCGGCTTGCTGCTTCTTCCGCTGCGGCGTGTGCTTCCTCCGGCGTCGGCCGTCCAAGGTCGTTGTTTGACGTATCCACGATTCATCAGCCCCTTCCTGCGCTTAACAAGACCTTAGTCCCGAAAAGCTCAGGGTGCTGGGTGACATTCGGAATGCGGACCCTATTGTGACCTTTGTCAGTTTGTGACTGCGGGATCGTCCTGGACGTTGGTGCCGGCGATGGCGTCACGGGCAGCCCGGCGGAGTTTCTTGTCGGATACTGACCGCTCCCCCACTGCGCCAGGGGTCCACGCGTTGAGGTCCTCTTCGCTGAACTCCGTCTTGGACGGGCGGCGCTTGACGGAAATTCCGGTGACACCGTCGGCGAGGCGGCGGGTCACCAGGAGGAAGCCGGTGTGGGCCACCATGCGGTGATCCGGACGGACAGCAAGGCCCTCGAGGTGCCAACCGCGGACCATCGATTCCCAAGCGTCAGGCTCGGTAAAGCGTCCGTCAGCACGGATGGCCTCGGCCGTGCGGGACAACTGGGTGACGGTTGCCACGTAGTTGATCCAGACACCGCCAGGCGCCAGGACGGTGGCCACGGCATCAAGGCACTCCCACGGAGCGAGCATGTCCAGGACCACACGGTCCACGGAGCCTGGAGCTTCAGCCTTGACCACTTCTTCCTGGAAGTCGCCCAGGGAGATCTGCCATGCCGGGTGTGGTCCACCGAAAATGGTCTCCACGTTGCCACGGGCGATGTCGGCGAATTCCTCGCGGCGCTCAAACGAGTGGAGGTAACCACCGTCACCCACGGCGCGCAGCAGGGAGATGGACAGGGCACCGGAGCCGACACCGGCTTCAACGACGCGTGCGCCCGGGAAGATGTCGGCCATGGTGACAATCTGGCCCGCGTCCTTCGGGTAGACCACAGCGGCGCCGCGGGGCATGGACAGGACGAAGTCGGAGAGCAGGGGACGCAGCGTCTGGTACTGCTGGCCAACGTTGTTGCTGACCACGGAGCCATCCACCTTGCCGATGATTTCGTCATGGTTCAGGAACCCGCGGTGGGTGTGGAAAGCACCACCAACCTCCAGGGTGATGGTGTTCATGCGGCCGCGCTCGTCAGTGAGCTGGACCCGCTCACCGACGCGGAAAGGGCCGCGGCGGCGGGCAGCGCCCGTCGGCTGCGCGGCCTGGGCGGTCATCGCCTGGCTCGCGGATGCCTCGTCGATGCCGGCGTTTGCTTCGGGGGCGGCGGTTTCGCTGCTCATGTACTGTTCCTCGCTCCTGTACGGCTTGGCCGCAACATCGTGCTGGCGAATGGGCGCCAAAAATCAATGGGTTCTTCGGTAAAACCGCCGGCATGCAACTCTACCGGCAAGGATGTCAGGGGCGCCCGCTCCTGCGGGCTTCTTTGCCTGTTATGGCCGTCACAACCGCCTGCTGGCGCAGAAGCCCTGTCACGATTCCGTTGTGGTCCACCACAGCGTATTCGCCGCCCTCCAACCGTGCCAAGTACTGGATCAGCTCCTGGCCTTTGGACCATTCCGGGACGTACGCCCCGGCGCCGAGGGCGTGGGCCACTGCCGTGACCGGCGTCGTCGCCGTTGACTGGGGAGGCACTGCGGCCGCTGCGCCGAAGTCCACTACGCCCTGCGGCTTGCCATCCGGTCCACAGATCACGACGGCGGGACTTCCGGACGGTGATATGTCCAGGACGTCGGCCACGGTGGCTGAGTTCGGTAGGCCCACGGCGCGCTCTGCGAGGCCCGCGGCGCTCACCAGGTAAAGGCGGCTGCGGAGCTTCGCGTGGTGAATTGAACTGGAAGCGCCCATCCACAAGAATCCGCAGACGAGGACAGTGATCAGCATGAGGTTGATGTCCAGGGGTGAACCGCTGAGGAGCGGCAGGCCGATGAACCAGATGACCAAGGCGGCAACGATTATGCGGCCGGACCAGCCGGCGGCGATGGTGCCTTTGTCCTGGCTGCCCGTTGCTTTCCACACAGCCGATTCCACCAAACGCCCGCCATCCAGGGGAAGGCCGGGGAGGACATTGAAGAGGCCGATGAGGAGGTTGGCCCACATCAGGATGTTGGCCAGGATGTCGGATACACCGCTGAGGACGCCAGTAGAGAGTACGGCCCACATCCCGGCCGCCAAGACGAAGTTGGAGGCAGGGCCGGCCAGGGCGACCACTACTGAACGTCCGGGCGAAGCCGTGAAGTTCTCGAATTGGGTGTGGCCACCCCAGAGGTTCAGCACAATCTTCTCCGTGGGCCAGTTGAACACTTTGGCGCTCAAGGCGTGCGCCAGCTCATGGACCAAGACAGAGACGGCCAGCAGCAAGGCGTATCCCAAGGCAACGAAGTAGGCTCCGATGCCGAGATCCGGCATCCGTACCAGGAGCGCGGGTCCGTACACGATGACCGTGAAGCCGGCGATCACGAACCACGAGTAGGCGAGAAAGACGGGAATGCCGGCGATTCGTCCGAGGGGGATGCCGTCCCTCTTTTTGCTGTGCGAGTGATGCGGTGTCGAGGGACTGCTCACCTAGTTGGCCCCTTCGAGGAGGTTTGCTGCCTGAAAGCGGTCAACGACCAATTGCTGGACATCGGATGAGGTCCTGCCCACCAAGGTGTCCCACATGACCATCCGGTGATCCTCGGGCAGCGGTACCTGATGCGGAATACCCACGGTGATCACGCCCGAAGCGATGGCCGCGGTTGCGCCCGGAACGGAATCCTCCAAGGCGACGCAATGATGAATGGTGAGGGACGGGTCGTCCAGCCGGAGCCGTTCAACGGCCGTAAGGTACGCCTCGGGGTGCGGTTTTCCGTTGGCGACGGTATCCCCGGTAACCATGAACTCGAAGTAGGGTTTGGGCAGGCTTTCCACTACAACGCCGGCCAGCGGGCCCTCGGACATCGTCACCAGGGCGCAGCGGATGCCGGCCTGCTGGAGCTCATCCAACAGTTCGCGCGCACCCGGGCGCCACGGAACTTCCTTGCGGACCTGCTCAATGACCTGGGCGCTGAGGGTATCCACGATCTTACGGGCTTCAAGCCCGACTCCGGCGGCTTGCAGGACAGCAGCAGAATGCAGCAAAGACTGCCCCACCAACTGCATGGCTTGCTGGTGCGACCAGCTGCCTCCATGTGCCTCAACCAGCGCGCGCTCGGCAGCGATCCAGTAGGGTTCGGTGTCCACGAGTGTGCCATCCATATCCCAGAGCACGGCTTTGAGGTGGGGCTGGCTGGGTGAGGAATGCATGGTTTCCAGTCTACGTGGAACCTGGCCAAGGGCTGTCCGTGCTTTGCGCTGTGGGCGAATCGGTGACACGCATTGACATCAAATGCCATGCATCCACGAGGGTCTTGGACGTAGGGTGAGTGGATGAACAGTGTGGACGGGACCCCCGAAGGACAGGACATCACCGCGGAGCCCGAGCGTTTCCTCAAGGAACCCGCGGAAGGCCAGCGTGTCACCGTAATGCTCGCCGCGTTTGAGGGCTGGAACGATGCCGGTGAGGCGGCCAGCGATGCGCTGCACTATTTGAACAAGCTGTGGGATGGCAAGAAGGTTGCCACTGTGGACGCCGAGGAATACTACGACTTCCAGTTCACACGGCCCACCGTGAGGCGAACCTCTTCCGGTGCCCGCAAGGTCAAATGGCCATCAACCCGGATCTACAAGGCATCAGTACCGGACAGCAACGTGGACGTGGTTTTCGTCCTTGGAACGGAACCTTCGTACCGTTGGCGTGCCTACACCACGGAATTGCTGGTCCATGCCGAAGCACTCAAGGTTGACTCCGTGGTCCTGATTGGCGCATTGCTGGCTGACGTGCCCCACAGCCGTCCCATTCCGGTGAGCACCACCACCGAGGACAGCTCATTGCGGGAGCGGCTTAATCTTGAGGCTTCCCAGTACGAGGGGCCGGTAGGCATCGTCGGTGTGCTTGCTGAATTTGCCATGCTTG
Organism: Paenarthrobacter sp. OM7; assembly: GCF_029873575.1. Taxonomy (NCBI): domain Bacteria; kingdom Bacillati; phylum Actinomycetota; class Actinomycetes; order Micrococcales; family Micrococcaceae; genus Paenarthrobacter; species Paenarthrobacter sp. OM7. Next base: position 2,397,972 of record NZ_CP123579.1, on the reverse strand, counting down.
CGGGCCTGCCGACTGTCTCCCTGTGGGCAGCAGTCCCCCACTACGTGGCCCAGCCGCCCTCTCCCAAAGCCCAGCTCGCCATTCTGCACAAGGTCGAGGATCTGCTGCAGGTTCCGTTGGACAGTCTGGCCTTGGCTGAAGAATCGGAAGCCTGGGAGCGCGGAGTGGACGAACTCGCTACCGAGGACCCGGAAATTGCCGCGTATGTACGTCAACTGGAGGAGGCCAAAGACACGGCCGATCTTCCGGAAGCGTCCGGGGAGTCCATTGCCCGCGAATTCGAGCGGTACCTCAAGCGGCGCGGTAAGGACCGACCCTGACCCCTGCTGCCGTCATAAACCGGCAACGGCCCCGACGAAGCGTCGGGGCCGTTGCTGCTTCCTACGGGTTTTGGGCGTGTTTCTGCGGACTTTGCGGCCTCAGAGTTCAACGCCCAGCAGCGCATTAATGGCGTCAGATATCACGGCACGGTCCTGCTCGGATGCCGGAGCATTGCCCCGCAAGGTGTCTTCTGCCCATCGATCGATTGCGGAGATGGCACCGGGAGCGTTGAGGTCGTTGGCCAGCTCCTTGCGCATCGCGGCCACCAGTGGTCCCGCCGAACCGGCCTGGGCATGCTCCGTTGCTTCACGCCACTGCGCCAGCCGTTTCTTGGCTGCCGCAAACTCCTCATCGGTCCAAGACCAGTCCGAACGGTAGTGGTTGGCCAGAATCGCCAGGCGGATGGCCGGCGGTTCTTCTCCAGCCGCGCGGAGCTTGGAGACAAGAACAAGGTTGCCCTTGGACTTGCTCATCTTTTCTCCGTCCAGACCCACCATGCCTGCGTGCGAATAGTGCCGCGCCAACGGCACTCCGGACAGAGAGTAAGCATGGCCTGCTCCCATTTCGTGGTGCGGGAACACGAGGTCCGAGCCTCCGCCCTGGACGGTAAAGGGTGCCGGAAGATACTTCTGTGCAATGACCGTGCATTCGATGTGCCACCCGGGCCGGCCGTCTCCGAGGGTTCCGCCAGGCCAACGCGGTTCGCCTTCACGGGCCACGCGCCAGAGCAGCGGATCAAGTGCATGGCGTTTTCCAGCCCTTGCGGGATCTCCGCCGCGTTCGGCGAACAGCGACAGCATCTCTGTTTCGCCGAGTCCCGACACATCTCCCAGTGTCCAGGCGTCTGTCGCGTCCGAGCGCTTGCCGGCCATTTCGACGTCGTAATAGACATCGCCGTCAGGCTCACCGTCAGCACCAGGAACGCGGTAGGCAACGCCGTCGGCAATGAGGCGCTCGATGGCGGGAACGATATCCGGGATGGCCTCAACGGCGCCGATGTAGTGATTGGGTGCAAGGACATTAAGTGCGTCCATGTCGGTCTGGAAAAGCTCGATCTGGCTCTGGGCCAGTTCGCGCCAGTCCACTCCCGTGGCGGTGGCGCGCTCCAGCAGGGGGTCATCGATATCCGTGACATTTTGGACGTAGGAGACGCGGAGGCCAGCATCTCGCCAAGCCCGGTTCAATAGGTCAAAGGCCACGTAGCTTGCCGCGTGACCCATGTGTGTCGCGTCGTATGGCGTGATGCCGCAGACATACATGGACTGTTCCGGTTGCCGTTCAACCTCCACTACTCGGCCTAGGGCTGTGTCGAACAGCCGTAATTGCGGCATGCTGCCGGGCAGCTCAGGAACAGGGCGGGAGGTCCACGATTTCACGGTTCAACCTTAGTGCTAGGCGCTGATGACATTGAAATACAGCAAGACATACAAGGCCAGGCCCAAGAGGATCCGATACCAGACGAACAGCCGGTAACTGCGGGTGGAGACGAACTTCAGGAACCAGCCAATAATGATGTAGCCCACCACGAAAGCAATGACCGTAGCCATCGCAGTCTCCGCCAGACCGTATGGACCGGCCAGACCATCGTTCGAAACCGTCTTGTACAACTGGTACAGGCCACTGCCGAATACGGCGGGGATGGCCAGCAGGAACGAATACCTGGCAGCGGCTTCACGGGTGTAGCCCATGAGCAGTCCGGCGGTGATGGTTCCACCGGAGCGGGAGACACCCGGAATCAAGGCCATGGCCTGGGCGAACCCGTACAGGATGCCGTGCTTGTACGTCAGTTGTGTGAGATCCCTCTCCTGCCGCCCGATCGCGTCCGCAACAGCCAGGATCATGCCGAAAACGATCAGCATGGTGGCGACGATCCACATGCTGCGCAACACCGACTCGATCTGGTCCTGGAACAGCAGGCCCAGGACGATGATCGGGAGGCTGCCCAGAATGACCAGCCAGCCCATACGGGCATCGGGATTGCTGCGTTCCACTTTGCCGATGAGGGACCCGAACCAGGCACGGACGATCCTCACGATGTCGCGCCAGAAGTAGACGATGACGGCGGTTTCGGTTCCCAACTGCGTGATGGCAGTAAACGCGGCGCCGGGATCGGAAGCATTCGGGAGGAATGAGCCGACGATCCGCAGGTGTGCGCTCGAGGAGATCGGGAGGAATTCGGTGAGGCCCTGCACCAGGCCCAGCAAGGCTGCTTCTATCCAGTTCACGTGAATAGACCCTACGTCATGAAGACTGGGAACTCCCCGTAAGCTAGCAGCTATGCAGCAGCGTTATGTCGGGAACAGTGGGTTCCGCGTGTCCTCCTTGTCCCTTGGAACCATGTCCTGGGCACAGGAGACCGATGAGCAGGACGCTGCCGAAGTCCTCCACACATTTGTCGCTGCCGGCGGCACCGTGGTTGATACGGCGGCCTCCTACGCCCATGGGCAGGCCGAGGCCATGCTGGGTTCCATGTTGGGCGACGTCGTGGCCCGCTCCGAACTGGTCATCTCCACCAAAGCCGGCGTGTCGTCGTCGGACTCACGGCGCAGCATTAATGCTTCACGCGGCGCCATGCTGTCCGCGCTCGATGCCAGCCTCGCACGGTTGGGAACCGACTACATCGACATCTGGTTCGCCCACGAATGGGACCCGAACGTGCCCCTCGATGAGACCCTTTCAGCGCTGGAACTTGCCCAGAGGACCGGACGTGCCCGGTATGTGGGAATTTCCAACTACAACGGCTGGCAGACCGCCAAAGCCGCTGCTGTGGCAGGATTCACCCTGGTGGCCAACCAGTCGGAGTATTCCCTGGTCCAGCGCAAGGCGGAAGAGGAACTGATCCCTGCCGTGGAGGACGCCGGATTGGGCCTGATGGCGTGGGCGCCCTTGGGCAGGGGTGTCCTCAGCGGCAAATACCGTGGCCAGATTCCAGCGGATTCCCGTGCTGCGCAGAACCGGCTGGCTGCCTATATTGAGCCGTACCTGGAACCGAGGGCTTCCCGTGTGGTGGAAGCGGTGGCCATGGCTGCCCGCGGGCTGGGTCGCACCCCTATGGATGTCTCCCTGAGTTGGCTGCTCTCCCGTCCCGGCGTGGCAACGGCAATCGTCGGGCCGAGGAACGCCGTCCAGCTCAAGGAACTGCTGGACGCGCAATTGACGGTTTTGCCTGCGGAGATAGGACGTGCCCTGGAGGACGTTTCTGCCCAGTAAGCCGGTCTATTGCCGGTCCAGGATGTCCAGCAAATAGCTGCCGTACCCGCTCTTGGCCAGCTTTGCCGCCTGCTGTCGGAGTCCGTCGTCGTCCAGGTAGCCCATCCGCCAGGCAACTTCCTCAGGGGCGCCGATCTTTAAGCCCTGTCGGTTCTCAGTGGTGCGAACGTAATTCGAAGCATCGTTCAGGTCGCTGAAGGTCCCCGTATCCAACCATGCGGTGCCGCGGGGGAACTTCTGTACGTGCAACCGGCCGAGGTCCATGTACATCCTGTTGATGTCCGTGATCTCCAGTTCGCCGCGCGGGGAGGGTTTGAGGTCCTTGGCCATGGCAACTACGGAATTGTCGTAAAAGTACAAGCCGGGGACGGCGTAATTGCTTTTGGGTATGGACGGCTTCTCTTCAATGGATACCGCCAGGCCGTCGTCGTCGAACTCCACCACCCCGTAGGCGGACGGGTCCTTGACCCAATATCCGAAGATGGCACCGCCGTCGACATCCACGTAGTGGCGTAACTGGTTGCCCATGCCGGGTCCATTAAAAATGTTGTCCCCGAGGATGAGGGCCACTTTGCCGGTCCCGATGTGCCGCTCCCCCAGGATGAACGCCTGGGCCAACCCGTCCGGCGTCGGCTGTTCTGCGTACGTCAGGTTGATGCCGAACTGTGAACCATCGCCCAGGAGCCGCTGGAACTGGGTGGCGTCGCCGGGTGTGGTGATGATGAGGACATCGCGGATACCGGCGAGCATCAGTGTGCACAACGGGTAATAGATCATGGGCTTGTCGAACACGGGGACCAGCTGTTTACTGATTCCGAGCGTGATGGGATGGAGCCTGGAACCCGTTCCACCTGCAAGAATAATTCCTCGCAAACCTGCCGTCCTCACCTGTGCCCTGTCCCGCCGCGGACGGCTACTCTAGGGCCATGCAGAGAATCCTTGTCACCGGCGGGGCCGGATTCATCGGATGCAACTTTGTCCACTACATCATGGGGCACACCGGCTTCCATGTCACGGTCCTGGATAAATTGACCTATGCAGGCAATATCGAATCACTTGCCGGGTTGCCGCCTGAACGCTTCGAATTTGTCCAGGGTGACATTTGTGATGCCGCAGTGGTGGATCCGCTGACTGCCGCCGCGGATGCCGTGGTGCACTTCGCCGCCGAGTCCCACAATGACAACTCCCTGGAAGAGCCCCGGCCTTTCCTCGACACCAACCTGCTGGGAACATTCACCCTGATCGAAGCCGCGCGAAAGCATGGCACCCGGTTCCATCACATCTCCACGGACGAGGTGTACGGCGACCTTGCCCTGGATGAACCGGGCCGGTTCACCGAAGAATCCGTTTACCGGCCCACCAGCCCCTACTCCGCCACGAAAGCCGGCTCGGACCTGCTGGTGCGGGCATGGGTCAGGTCCTTCGGCCTCAAGGCGACCATCAGCAATTGCTCCAACAACTACGGTCCCTACCAGCACGTTGAGAAGTTCATCCCCCGGCAGATCACCAACATCCTGGAAGGCACGCGGCCGCGCCTCTACGGCAATGGCCGCAACGTGCGCGATTGGATTCACGTCGAAGACCATTCCTCGGCAGTGGTGGCCATTCTTGAGGGTGGCCGAGTGGGCGAAACCTACCTGATTGGAGCCGACGGAGAACGGTCCAACAAGGAGGTGGTGGAAAAGCTGCTGTCCCTCGCCAACCAGCCCAGTGACGCCTACGATCTGGTGACCGACCGTCCAGGCCATGACCTGCGCTACGCCATCGATTCAAGCAAGCTCCGCCGGGAACTTGGGTGGTCGCCCCGGTTTTCGGATTTCGACGGCGGCCTGGCTGCCACCGTTCAGTGGTACCGGGACAACGAAGCCTGGTGGCGGCCCCAGAAAGCCTCAACGGAATCCAAATACGCCGGCCAGGGCCACTAAGCCGTGGAGCCGGTACAGCAGTTGCGTTCACGCACCACGCCGATCCCAGGGCTGGTGCTTTTCGAGTTGCCGGTTCACGGGGATGACCGTGGATGGTTCAAGGAAAACTGGCATCGCAAGAAGATGCTGGACCTGGGGCTCCCGGACTTCGGGCCGGTGCAAAACAACATCTCCTTCAACACTGCGCGCGGAACCACCCGGGGAATCCATGCCGAACCGTGGGACAAGTTCATTTCGGTTGCCGCAGGGAGGATCTTCGGCGCATGGGTGGACCTGCGCGAAGGGCCCGGCTTCGGCACCATGTTCTGCGCGGAAATGACGGCCAAGGACGCGGTGTACGTTCCCCGTGGTGTTGGAAACGCCTTCCAGACCCTGGCAGACGACACGGCCTACACGTACTTGGTTAATGACCACTGGAGTGCTGAGGCGCAGAAGGACTACACCTTCCTCAATGCAGCCGACGACCACGTAGCCGTTCCCTGGCCCATTCCGTTGGACCGTGCTGTTCTGTCGACCCAGGACAAGGGCCATCCACGCTTGCCGGACGTAAAGCCCATGCAGCCACGGCGAACGCTGGTCCTCGGAGCGGACGGGCAACTGGGCAAGGCCCTGCGGGGGGAGTATGCCGGGGATGCCAGCGTGGACTTCGCCGGCCGGGCAGACTTCGATCTCACATCGTGGGAATCGTATGCGGCACGGGACTGGCGGAAGTACTCCACCATCATCAATGCGGCGGCTTTTACGGGTGTTGACGCCGCCGAAACCGCAGAGGGCCGTGCGGCTGCCTGGGCCATCAACGCAACCGCAGTGGCCCGCTTGGCGAGGACCGCCGTCGAGCATTCACTGACGCTGGTTCATGTTTCCAGCGACTACGTCTTCGACGGAACTGCCGACGTTCACCGGGAGGACGAGAACCCGACGCCCCTGGGTGTCTACGGCCAGAGCAAAGCAGCTGGAGAGACAGCCGTGGCGACGGTCCCGCGGCACTACATCGTGCGGACCAGTTGGGTAGTGGGTGAGGGCCGAAACTTTGTTCGAACCATGGCTGCCTTGGCCGCCCAAGGAGTTTCGCCGTCCGTGGTTGATGACCAATGGGGCAGGCTGAGCTTCGCCGTCGACGTCGCTGCTGCCATCCGTCACCTGGTGGACTATCGGGCCCCGTACGGCACGTACAACGTCAGCAACAGCGGCGAGCGGGCATCCTGGGCCGGCGTTGCCCGGGATGTGTTCCGGCACTGCGGGGCCGATCCCGTCCGGGTGAACCCCGTCAGCACTGCGGACTATGCCAAGCCTGGTACCGCGCCGCGCCCCCGCAGCAGCGTCCTGGACCTGTCGAAGATCCGGGCTGCCGGATTTGACCCGGCTCCAGCGCCCGTGCGCCTGGCGGAGTATTTGGACGGCCTGGAACCCTAGCGGCGTCCGGAAAAAGGGCCTACAGTGGCCGTACGGCAGCCCGCCTGAGGCAGGCCGGGAGACAACTCAAGTGAACACGTTGGAAGGGCAGCCTAGGCTGTCCGCGGCGATCCAGGCAGTGCAGCAGCATGGATCGCCGGCTCAATTGTTGTGTCCTGAGCTGGACCCGGAAGCCTGGAGAGCCGAGCATGCTGCTGCCGAAGATCGCGCCCCGACAAGGCGCACTCCCCCACCCTTCATCAGGCCTGGAGATGAACGGCAGCGCACTGCTGCTGACTCCCCACGGACGCCGGTCCAGGGCGGCCTCCAGCCGGGGCGCCGCCACGACCGTCCACGCCGGCCCGGGTCGCCCCGCGACAGACCAGCCCAGCGCAGGGCAGCCGGTGAACCTGGGCGGCGCCCTGGTGAACCTGATGGACTTCGAGCGGGCTGTGGAGCTCATCATGGACCGAGCACAGTCCGGCGGTGCGAAGCCTTTGGGAGTCTGTTCGGCCAATCTGGACCACCTCCGTCATTTCGGTTCGGGGAGCCGGTGGAACGGCACGTTGGACCAACCTTCACCAGTGGAATGGCTGACTTTGCTGGACGGTGCGCCGTTGGTGGCCGAAGCGGCCAGGGTCACGGGCCGGGCCTGGCCACGGCTGGCCGGCAGTGATGTGGTGGAACCCTTGCTGGACGAGGCCGAGCGCCTGGGTCTTCGCGTGGGTTTTCTGGGTGGAAGCCCGCAGGCGCAGGAACTCATCCGGAAGAGGTTTGCCAAGGAACGTCCCGGTTTGACGGTGGCGGGCTGGTGGGCCCCTGAGCGTCCCGTGCTTGTCGATGTGAACGCCTCCAAGCTCTTGGCGGCGGAAATCGCCGGCGCTGCCGTGGACGTCCTGGTGGTGGGTTTGGGAAAGCCCAGGCAGGAGCTCTGGATTGCCGAATATGGGCAGTTGGCGGGAGCCAAGGTGCTGCTGGCCTTTGGTGCGGTTGTTGATTTCCTCGCCGGCAGGATCAGGCGCGCTCCGGTGTGGGTGAGCACCCATGGACTGGAATGGGCGTGGCGGCTGATGCTGGAACCGCGACGGTTGGCCCGGCGGTACCTGGTGGACGGCCCGGGGGCATACCTGACGCTGCGGATGTCCAGTAGCAGTGCAGCCCAGCCTGAACCGGTGGCCCCGGCAGCGGGCGGCCCGTCCCCTGCCGTTTTCAGCACCCCGGAGGACGGGCCCAGCCGTGCTCCGGGGCAGTTCGTCCCGGCAAGGGCCAGGGCCGACGTCGCAGTGCTGGTGGTGACGTACAACAACGCCGAGGACGTCGCGGCGTTGGTTGCAAGCCTGCGGGAGGAAACCGCGGCGCAGTCCATCAAAGTTGTGGTGGCGGACAACTCCCCCGATGACCGCACCATGGCCGAGGTGCTGAAGCACCCCGACATCACTGCCGTGCGCACGGGCGGGAACCTCGGGTACGCCGGGGGTATCAATGCCGCAATGCGTGTGGCCGGAGACGCGGACGCGTATCTCATCCTGAATCCGGACCTGCGGGTGGAGCCTGGCGCGGTAGCTGCTTTGCGTCGAAGGATGGCACTGTCCGGCGCAGGGATGGTGGTTCCTGTCCTTTTGGATGACGACGGCAGTGTGTACCCATCGCTGCGGCGGGAGCCGGGCATTCTGCGAGCGCTGGGTGATGCGGCTTTGGGCTCCCGGGTGAAGGGGAGGCCTGGGTGGTTGTCTGAGATGGACTTTGATCCGGAGAGTTACCTCCATGCGCACCGTGTTGATTGGGCAACCGGTGCTGCGCTGTTGATCAGTGCTGATACCGCCAGGGACGTGGGCGGGTGGGATGAGCAGTTCTTCCTGTATTCGGAGGAAACGGATTATTGCCGGAGGGTGCGTGATTCGGGCCGTTCGATCTGGTGTGAGCCGTTGGCCCGGATGTGGCATGAGCGTGGGGGTTCGGGTACTTCACCGCAGTTGAATGCGTTGATGTCCGTGAATCGTGTCCGGTACGCGGCGAAGTATTGCGACCCGCACTGGGTGGCGGCGTTCAGGGCGGTGGTGCTGGTTTCGGAGCTTGTCCGGCTCCATAAGCCCGGGCATCGCGAGGCTGCTTTGGCTGTGGTGGACCGCAGGCGGTGGAAGGCGTTGCCTCATGCTTCCTTTGGCGAACGGTCCCCCGCGCAAATGTCCCCCGAGCAAACGTCCCCCGCGCACGGCGTGGCGCCACCATCCGGTGCTGTGATCATCCCTGCCCATAACGAAGCCTCCGTCATCGCGAGGACCCTGCAATCGCTGGAGGGCGTGATTGCTTGGGGCACCGTGGAGGTCATTGTCGCGTGCAACGGGTGCACCGATGGGACGGAGACCGTTGCGTCCGCGTTCCACGGGGTACGGGTCATCCAAGTGGAGGCGGCGTCCAAGGCCGCTGCGTTGAACGCCGCTGATCAGGCGGCGGAGCGTTGGCCCCGGCTTTACCTCGACGCGGATATCGAGGTCAGTACGGAGGCCGTCCACGCTGTCCTGACCTCACTGGGGGACGGTCCTCTCTTGGCGGCCCGTCCGGCTTTCCGTTATGACACGGAGGGCGCTTCGGCGCTGGTGCGGTCCTACTACCGGGCGCGGGCCAGGATACCGTCCAACGCCCAGGGGCTGTGGGGTGCGGGTGCGTACGCCCTGGGCAGGGCTGGTCATGATCGTCTGGGTGGGTTTCCGGTCCTGACGGGTGATGACTATTACGTGGATCGCCTGTTCAGTGGGGTGGAAAAGGCAGTGCTGCCCACCATGCCTGTGGTGGTGCGGACGCCACGGACCCGGTCAGCCCTGCTGGCTGTCCTTCGCCGGTCCTACCGTGGCAATGCGGAGCAGAACCAGCAGGAGGCCGGGGCTACGACGTCCCGGACGGTGCGGGAGCTACTGGCCTCCGTCAAGGGGCTGTTGTCGGCGGTTGACGCCGTAGTTTACGTGGCTTTCGCCGTGGCTGGCCGCCGTCCTCCGCTGTTGGGGCGTACTGTGGCAGCCGGCTGGGAGCGGGACGACAGCAGCCGATAGTCAGAAGCCGCAGCTCCCGCCGCCGTCGATGCGGTAGAGGTGGACTGCGTTTCCGTCAGCGAACGTATCGGTGAAAGTGCCGTCCACCACCGGGATGGTGCGGTCTTCGTCAATCACGACGGCGGTGCTGCCGCCGCAGCGGACGCGGAAGCTTGCCTTCCCGCCGGCGTTCTTGTTTGCCCCGGCGAAAATATGGACCGTTCCGTTGTGGAGTTTGGTGGTGAAATCCACGGGACCTGTGGCGGTGGTGGCGCCGTCGAGGAACGGGGCGTTGAGGACGGGGGCGAGCGCGGTGATTTGGTGGTTGAGCGCGGTAACTGTGGGGCGGACCTGTACCCCGCAGTCGCGGAGGACGTGCTGGGAGATGCAGTCGCCGCCGAAGTTGTGGTTGAAGTAGATCACTCCCCTGGCGCCGTGGATCAGGCTGCTCCATACTGCTGCCCGGATCTGGGGCGCTGTGATGGTGGTGGCGTTGACTGAATCCTTGAAGGGGTGCCCTGCTTCGACGAAGGCCCAAATGGGTATGGCAGGGCGGCCTGCTTGCAGTGTCCGGACCCGCTCGATGGTCCAACCATAGTTGGCCGCCAACCGGCATTCATCCTGTGTCAGGTCCCGGGCGTAGTCAACAAGCGCACCACCTTCACCCTTGGAGCAGATGCCGGGGTCGGTGAACCAGTAGGTGTCTGCGGACACGACGTCCTGGATTCCTTTGAAGAATTCCACGGACTCTTCGTCGGAGAGCCAAAAGGCGACGCCTTTGCCGTAGTTGGAGTACAGCATGGCCCCCGGGGGCGCTGCTGCGCGCCGTTCGTTTTGGACTGTGTACCCGCATTTGCTGTTTTCCGGCACGCACAGGGGGCCTTCGCCGGGGTACTTTCCTGTCCAGGGGGCATTGCCGGGCCCGGCCCACATGTCTACTTCGTCGCTGAGGGCGAAGCCGGCGGCGTCCGGGGACTCGAAGGTAGGAATGGCGTACATGCCCGAAGCCTTCACCAGGCTCAGGTCGGAGTTGGCGGTCAGCTCCACGTAGGTGTTGAGCCCGGCTTCCGTGTCGAGGGCAATGTTTCCTTTGTCCAGGACGCTTTCGAACCAGACTGCGATGGGGAAGAACCCGGGATCTCCGGGCAGGCCACCTTTGAATCGTGCGTAATAGTCCGCGCCACCGTCAATGGGGCGCAGCGTCACACCGTCATAGTCTTCTGCCATCGTTGTCGAGGGGGTAGCAGGCCCTGGACTGGGCGTGCCCGCCCCGGCGAAGGGCACTACTCCGCTGGCTGCCGCAACAGCAACGGCAACGGCAAGACCGGTGAGAACAGTCGCGCTGAGGACCCCTGCTGTCCTTGGTTTCACGGGCTACCTCTCAGGCAGATGTTTCCTTGATGGGTGACTTCCCGTTGCTGGTGGACAGCAGGGGTTCGCTCAGCGGGCTGTTGGCTGTAAATGGACGCTCTGCCCTGCGGCCTGCCTGGGCGGGTGTCAAAATCTCCTGGATGGTGAGCTCGTCAAGGCCGGGACCGCCGGCTGCCGGCCCGTTTGGGTCAGGGTCGTGATGGTTTTTGCGGCGGGACTTCTTGTTCCGCTCCCCTGCAGGGGATGCCGTCCTGGCCCGCACCCGCGATGTTTCAAGGCCGCGGGCTATGGATACGGCCCCAAAGGTCAGCACGATTCCGGCCACCAGGACAACGATCAGTGAGCGGAGGCGGCTGGAGAATTGTTCGGTGGCGTTGTCCGGCGACGCAACCATCAGGGATGTGTACAAGAAGCGCTCATCAGCCCCGTTGATCGATTGGATGGCCAGCAGGTCCGTTTCCAGCCGGGACCCCAAGGCTTTGACTGTGGCAACGGCCTTGTCCTTGCTCTCGGAAGCCGCGGCAATCTCGATCAGGAAAGAAGCCGGGGGACGTTGGACCGTGTAGTCCGTGCTGAGTCCCTCCCTGAGGAGGGCATCTCCGGTGGTGTCGTCGTTCAGCCTGGTGCCCACTACCTGGGCGATCAGCGAGGAATCCGCCGAACGAAGGTAGGGGTTGTCCGAGTTGAGCAGGTTCAGTGCCGGGTTCTTCTCCAGCTCGGCGGCGGTGGGGATTTTTGGATTGACAATCGCGTACGTTGCCTTGGCTTCGTAGGAGCGTGGGGCAAAGGAGTACACGTAGACGGCTGCCAGCACCGTCACCAGCAGGACAGGCAACACGACGAACTTGTGATGCCACAACGTCTTGATGACTGCTACCGGGTCCATGTGATCGCCTCGACATTCGGGGTTGAAGGGTTGCGGAGGTGTCCGTCCTGGGGCGGACCGTTCTTTAACAGGTCAGGTGCTGTGGTTTCCCTGAGTTCGATTTCACGGCGGATCATGATCCAAGCGCCTCCTCCGAGGCCGATGATGAAGGGGTACACCAGGGCAAACACGGGGAAAGCCATGGAATCGAAGGTCAGTGAGCAGCCTGCTGCGACAGCGCCGGCAGCCGCTGCCGCCCCTGCCAGGCAGCGCAGGGCGGGGATCCGGGATGCACGCGCGGCGATGAAACATGACACGGCAGGCAGGACCAGAAATGCCACCATGCCGATGAAGCCCACCAGACCCAGGGTAACCAGCGAGTTAAGGTATTGGTTGTCCAGGATGTAAAGGGCGTTCTCCGGCATGTAGTTCCCGGGTCCAAGCCCAAGGAAGGGCAGTTCACCGAACATCTCGGCCACGCGGGGATAGTTGTTGGTGCGGGTTGTGAGCGAGGGGTCGCTGTTTCCCGCGGTGAAGGAGGACGTCAGTGTCCCCACCAGGCCGGGGATGGCTACGAACAGTGCCGCCATGGCTGCCGGCGCCGCCACCACCGCCCAGCGTCGGGCTGGGCGTGGGAGGAAGGGAATGAACACAAGCATTCCCAGGAACAGTCCGAGGACGCCGGACCGGGAGACCGTGGAGGCAATGGCGACGATCAGCAAGGCTGTACCCGTCCAGTGCAACCATTTATAGCCCGTCCGGTCGTAGATGGCCCGCCAGATGGACAAGGGCAGGAGCATGGCGCAGACCACGGCAAGTTCAATGGAATGGAACGTGCTTCCCGCAACACGCGTCATGAGGCCGCGCACTTGGAAGGCCGTGTTTCCTCCGTTGTCCGTGAATCCCGGCATGGCCTCCTGGATCCAGAGCATCGGGTTGACCCGGAAGAGAAACTGGACCAGGGCCACAAGGCAGCAGAAGAAGGCGCCGGCAAGGATGGCGCGGACCAATGACATGGCGTTGTCCAGTGTGCGGACGGCTTCGCTCGCCACCAACGCGATCCCGGCGCAGGCCAGAATCAGGATCAGCCAACGGTCGGCCGCAGCTTGGGCCGAAACGTTGGTATTGCCCGTGAAGCCGGAGAACAGTGCCACATAGGACGCACACGTTCCCACCCACAGCAGTCCCAGCCCCAGCCGTCCCGGATACCTGGTCCGCAGTGGATGGTGCAGGCCAAAGAATGCCGAGCAGAGCCAAAAGGTCAGCAGCAGGAGGGCCAGCATGATGGGAACGGTCCCCACGGCTCCGATGGGTTTGACCACCATGTTCGAAGGGAAGAAAAACACGGCAAAGGCCGTGAATTTGAGCAGGAGGCCCACGTGGCCGGCGGTGCCCGACGTTCCGTCCAGATCGCCCACCTCGATTTCGCGGGCCGGAGGGAAAAAGAGGATCTTCTTCATCCGCTTCATGCGCGGCCTCCGGGCAGGGAATCTTCGAAGGTCTCTTGTGGGAGCCGGGCACAGGAGGCTTCCACGAAGTGGGCGAACGCCGCGCGTGAATCTGCCCAATCCAGCCGTTTCCTGCCGGCAACGGCTGCGGCACGGTCCTCGATGTCCGGTGCATTGACAACGTCCGCGAGCGCAGCGGCCAAGCCGGCGGGAGTTCCCGGCGCCCACACGGCGTCGGGATCGTTGAGCAGTCCCGAAGCGAAGGGCGCGTGGTTCAGTACAGGAATGTTACCGGCTGCGAGGAGTTCGCCGGGGACCAGGGAAATGTTGGTGAAGGAAATGGCCAGTCCGGTGATCGTTTGGTTGTACAGGCTGTTCAGTTCTGTGGGGGTGAGGTTGCCGTGGTTGGTGACGGGGATGTTCCACCCGGTGACGTTGTCTCCGTAGATATGGATTTCCTGCTCAGGCTGGAGGGTATGGAAACGCTCCAGGGCCAGCTTGGCCAGGAGGTAGCCGCGTCGGTCGACTTTCTTCTTGGCGTAGTAGACCACGCCGGACCGCGGAGGATGCCCGGCGGACGCGGAAAGCCTGTAGGTACGGGTATCGCATCCGAAGGGAACCACGGCTTGGGGTTTTTCGCCGAGTTCTTCCTGCATGACCTCGGCGATCATGCCGCCCAGCGCGACGTTGGTGAGCCCCAGGCGGTAACTTTCCTCTGCCAGTGCGTACAGGAATCCGCGGGGGTAGAAGTAAGGCTCGTAATCCTGGATGAAATAGAAGAGGTGGACGCTGCCAGGTGCCCGCCCCGCGGCAACGTGTGCCGTAGGCCAGGAACTGGCAATAAGTGCATCCACCCCTTCCATCCCATATGTGGCGCTGCGAACCCCGGCACGCAGCGCCGGCCAGTGGCTGTGGATGGTCTCTTCGTGACGGCTGGTGTCGTCGTCTTTGGTGTCGTAGAGGAACAAAGTGCACTGATGGCCTCTCTCTTCCATCTCCTCGACCATCCGGAAGAAGGTGGTGTGTCCCCCGGAGCCTGGCGCAGGGGGTGTGCAGAGCCAGCCGATCCTGAGGCGTCCGGTGGCGGGGGCGGGGACAGGACGGGCGGTAGACCGGGAGTCCATGATGTCTTCCTCCCGCAGGGGAATGGCCGGTTCTGCCAGATGCCAGGCGTCCACAGCGGAGGTGACCAGCTTTGCCGCCACCACCCGGGCAACAGGCCGCCAGCCATCCCGGCGGACACGCTGGGCTGCCAGGCGGGCGGTGGACAGTGTTATGGGCTTCATGGCTGGACCGGGCTTCCAGGAATACCGGCAGGGGACGGCCCGGACGCCGTGGACCTGAGCAGCCCGCGGATCTCAGCCACGAGTTCTTTGCCCTGGCGGAAGGTCAGAAGGCCGTACAGGACCGAACCGATCAGCAGGCCGCAGGCCAGGGCCATGGCAGGGTTGGCTATCCCCTGGGTGGCCATCCAAACACAAGCCCCTGCCACGGCGGCAGCCGCCAGGGGGCGGACACTTCCGCGCAGGAGTTGCCAGGCGCTGGTATGCAGGACCGATGTCAAGGACGTGACGTAGAGGGGAATGACCACCAGGCACGCCACTGCCGCGTGGGCGATCCCTGCCCCGGCAATCCCCCACCACGTGATGCCGGCCAGAAGGGCCGGCGTCAGGGCGGCAAGCCAGGCTACCTGGACCCAAAAGAGCCATCCGGTCTTGCCTGCACCCACGCTCAGGTCAGCGAAGAGCTCCACCAGGATCCGTGTAGCGCCGAAGACCCCCAGCGTGGCAAGTGCCATGCCCGCCGGCGCCCATGCCCCGCCATAGGCGGTGACGATCAAGGGATGTGCCAGCGCAATCACCATGGCGGAGATAGGAAATGCGCCATAGGAAACCCCGGTCACGAACCGGGCGGCCAGCACCCCCAAGGTTCCTTCGGAGAAGAGCCTGCCAAAGGTCGGCACCGCAGTGGCCCGGATGACCGCAGTGATCACCGAACTGGGCAGCCCGGCCAGGTTGAACGCCAGGAGGTACAGGCCCAATGCCGTCGGATCAAGCATCCGGCCTATCAGGAGATAGTCCACGTTCAAGGTCACGAACACCACCAGGTTCGCCATGGCCAACGGCATTCCCAGGCGCAGGATCTCCGCGGCCACCGTCCGGTCAAAGCCCGGGGCGTACCGCTTGGGAGTGATGATCCAATAGCCGGCCAGGGCCACCAACTGTCCACCCACCCTGGACCAGGCGAGCGCCATCGCTCCCCAGCCGTCCAATGCCATCGGCACCACCAGTACCAGCACGGTGACCAGGCTGCAGAGGTCGACGACGACCCGCGGCTTTTGCAGGAACTCCCGCCACACCATGGTGGAAGGGACGGCGCCGGCTCCCTGGAGGAGGATGGTGAGCGAGAGCACCTGGATCACGGGCGTCGCGGCGGGGTCATCAAACGCTGTTGCCAAGGCTGGTGCAAGGGCGATTGCTGCCGCCGTCATGACTCCGCTGGTGACCAGTGCAATGGAGAAGACGGTAGGGGCGATCTTGTCCGGATCCCCGGTGCCGCGTGCCAAGGCTGCGGTCGCACCGAGCTCGGCCATGTTGGTGGCGACGGTCTGCACCACTATGGCTACGGCGAGCGCGCCGAAGTGCTCCGGGGCAATCATCCTGGCCACGATGATGGTGGTGGCAAACTGGACGATCCTGCCCAAGGCCATGTTGACACCGCCCCACAGCGTGGCGCTCGCAGCCCGGTTGCCCAGTGTGCGGTCTTGGCCGCTGACGGCGGTCATGAGATTCCCGTCATGGCCCATAGCCTCCAACGGACCCGGTCCAGCTGGCTGCGCACAAAAGCAGCGGCGAGCCTTTCTGCCCTTGGTTTCCGGCCGCGGGCTGCCCGGGCGATCCTGGCTTGCAACGCGTTGGCCCGGTGGATGTTTCCGGGAACCTCGTGCAGGCCCTCGATGAATTTCCGGAGCTCGACTGCGGCCTCCACCGATCCGCCCTGGTTGATTTCCCTGAACCCCAGCTGCGCGGCTTCCTTGCTGAGGGCGCACTTGGCCCGCTGCACCTGCCGTGCCCGGTTCTTCGGATTGCCCGGAAACCGGGAGTCTTCAAGGACCCGGAAAGCCTCCAGACGGTGCTTCAGGTCCACAGCGGCCGCTGCGAACTCCGTCTGATGCATGTTGGCCCCATGGACCCGGTAGAACGCCTGCACCGGCCCGTTGATCCTGCCCACATCCCAGGAGCCTGCGGCCCTAAGCCAGTACTCCAGGTCCCCGGAGTGCGGCAGCGTGGTGCTGTAAGCACCCACGCTGAGCACTGCCGCGGTCCTCATGACTACCTCGGGTGAGAGGATGAAGTTCCTCCCGCGGGCGCACGCCAGGGAAATCCATGCCCGGCCTTCCCACACAGTCCATGTGCTGTGGTCATGGGAGGAAGGGGCGGGAGGCTTGTCAGTGAAGTCCCGCGGCAGGCCGTACACCATTCCCACCCGGGGGTTGGCTTCCATCAGCGCGGCAGCCCGGGCCAACGCGCCGGGGGCTATGACATCATCTGCGGACAGAAGCGTTACGTACCGGCCCCGCGCCCTGGAGAGTCCGTCGTTGTAGGTGGCAATGTGCCCCTTGTTGCTGTCGTGGAGGACAACGCTGATGCGTTGATCCTCGGAGGCCAGCCGCCAGGCCACGGCGGCGCTGCCATCCGTGGACGCATCATCGATCACGATGACCTCAACGTCCACGCCCTCCTGCGTCAAAGCGCTGGCAACAGCCTCAGGCAGGAAGTGTCCGTAGTTGTAGCACGGCACTACCACCGAAACACTCACCGGGTGCCGGAGGGGAACGGGACGCATCAGTTTCATTGGATGCCCTCCAGCGCAGGGGAATTTCCCCGCTTGATCACCCGTGCCGGGACCCCGGCCCAGGTTTCCTCTGCCGGTACGTCCGTGAGGACCGCCGCGCCCATCCCGATCGTGGCATTTGCGCCGATGGACGTGCGCTCGCGGACACTGGCATTCATCCCGACATAGGCGGCACGCCCGATGTGAACGTTGCCCCCGAGCGAAACCCCTGAGGCGAAAGTCGCAAAGTCACTGATGTCGTCGTCGTGGGTGAAGGTCACGCCGGGCATGGCTACTACGTGGTTGCCGATCGTCACGGACGCCGTCATGCTCACGTGGGCTAGGAGGATGCTGCCCCTGCCGATCATGCAGCCTTCGGGGACCTGCACGGAGGGGTCTATGGCCGTGGCATATCGGCCTTCATCCAGTCCCAGGGTCCTGAGCCGCATGACGACGGCTTCCCGCCCCGATCCTGATCCGATGCACACCAGCAACAATGCATGGGGGAAATTCAGGGCATCCCGGATGGGGCCCAGGACGTGGGCCCCGTCAACCACCCGCCCGAGTTTGTCTTCGTCGTCGTCGAGGATCCCGATAACGTCAAAGGGCCCGTTGCTGCGGACCATGGCCAGGACCTCCCTGGCCAGGCCGCTGGCTGCTATGAGGAGAAGTTCACTCATGTCAGTCGACCTGCTGCCCGATACACGGAATCGATGACCCGGACCTGATCGTGCAGGGAAAGCTGGTGGTACAGGGGCAGGATGAGGGTGTGGTCAGTCAGCCATTCAGTGGCATCCAGGGCTGCCTTCCCGGTGTCTTTGCCGGCGTAGGCCGGTTGGCGGTGGGCTGCCATGATGCCCCGCCGCGCAGAAATTCCATCCTCGGCCAAAACAGACATCAAGCCGTCGCGTCCCAAGGGAAACCCTGGCCCGACTTCAAGCCAGCAGGACTGGAAGTTGCTGATTCCGTAGTCCGGGTCGCTGACCAGGCGCAAGCCCTCGATTTCTGCGAAAGCGTCCGCGTAGGTAGCTGCCAGTTTCCGCCGCCGCTGGATGACCTCCCGGAGCCGGCCCAGTTGGACGATTCCGACGGCGGCCTGAAGATCAGTCATGCGGTAGTTGAACCCGATTTCGAGGTACTCCTCCGGGGGCGCCAGAATGCTGGCGTGCCGGTCGGCGGCAGAGACGCTCATGGCGTGTTCACGAAGGCGCCTTGATGTATCAGCAAAGTCCTGCCGCGAGGTGGACAGCATGCCGCCTTCCCCGGTGGTGAGGATCTTGCGTGGGTGGAAGGACCAGGCGGCGACTTCCGCTCCGGCCCCCACAGCCCGGCCGTGGTAGCGGGAACCGATGGCGCAGGCAGCATCTTCCACCACGGTGATGCCCAGCGGATCGCACATCGCCCGGATGGGAGCCAGATCAACGGGCACTCCGCCCTGGTCCACGGCGATGACTGCCTTGGTGGCCGGAGTCAGGGCGGCACGCAGTGTCTCTGCAGTGACACAACCGGTTGCGACATCAACGTCGGCGAACACCGGACGAGCCCCCACGTACGTTGCTGCGTTGGCTGTGGCAATGAACGAGAAGGACGGGACTACTACGTCATCGCCCGGGCCCACGCCGGCCACCACAAGGGCCAGATGCAGGGCTGTAGTGCAGTTGGAGGTCGCGACGGCGAAGCCTGCCTGTTGCAGCAGGCAGAACGCCTCTTCGAACTGGCGGACTTTGGGACCTTGTGCCACCCACCCGGAGGCGATCACCTCGGCCACTGCCTGGGCCTCGTCCTCGCCCAGCCACGGCTTCATGACGTCGATGCGTGCCAGGTGCAGACCGGAGGCGGTCATCTCGCACCAGCTACCGGAGCGTCAGGTCGGGTGGTGGTGCGTGCTGCGGCAATCTCTTCACGCAGTGGCCGCCACCAGGCAACCAGCGAGCGCAGTCCATCCTCCAAGCCGACGGCAGCCTCGAACCCGAGGTCCTCCCGCGCGGCCGAGGTATCGGCCAGGCGGCGCGCCACGCCGTTGACGGCTCTTTCCGGTCCGTGCTCAAGGTGCAGCGGTGACTCCATGACGTCCAGCAGCGTTTGGGCCAGCCCGGCGAGGCTGGTTTCGGTCCCGCTGGCCACGTTGTAGACACCATCGGTGACGTCACTGACTGCTGCCAGGACGTTGGCCCGGGCCACATCGGCGGTATGGATGAAATCCATGGTTTGCTGACCGCTGCCGAAGATCAGTGGCGGACGGCCATCGACGATCCGCTCCATCCAACGGACCAGCACCTCGGTGTACAGCCCGTGGACGTCCATCCGCGGACCATAAACGTTGAAGTACCTCAAGGCCACGTAGTTCAGGCCGGTCATCGCCCGGAAGCTCCTCGCCATTCCCTCGTTGAAGGACTTGGCTGCGCCGTAGAACGTGTCGTTGTTGTGATGGTGGTGGCGTTCGGTGGTGGGGAATTCTTCGGCCATGCCGTACACAGAAGCGCTGGAGGCCAGGATGAGCTTGTCCACGGCGTGTTGGGCGGTGGCCTCGATCACGTTGAACGTTCCGTCCACCAGCACTTCGAGTGCCAACCGTGGTTCCTCGGCGCATTGGGTGATGCGGATGGCGGCCTGGTGAAACACCAGGTCCTTGCCCCGGGTGAGGTCATGCACCAGGTCGCGGTCCCGCAGGTCACCTTCCACCAGGTCCACCCGTTCACTGGCCAATGCGGCGTCCAGGTTTGCCAGGCGTCCCCGCACCAGGTTATCCAGGACGTCCACGTGCGCGGCACCGGCGTCGAGCAGTTGGTCAACCAGCGTGGACCCTATGGTTCCGGCGCCACCGGTGACCAGGACGTTGGCGCCGAGGAGCCTTTTCACCGTGCAACCTGGAGATTGACCTCGTTGCCGGCCACCACTGTGGACTGCCCGTCGGTGCTCAGGCTTTGGGTGACGGCCTCCAGGACAGACAGGACGCGGAGCCCGGACTCTCCACTGGTACGGGGCATGGTGTGGTTACGGATGGACGCAGCGAGTTCGGCCACCACCTGGCCCAAGGGCTCGCGCTCCTGCAGTGCAGGCGACCACGTGTCGCCGAGGCGGTAGGAAATGGCGGAGGTCCGTTTGTCCGCCGCTGACCGGGGCTGGTGTTCAAGGCTGACCCCACGATCGTAGACACTGAGGCGTTGTTGCGGGTTCAGGTCATCCCACACGAGGGTCCTCTTCGATCCCCCGATGATCATCTGCCGGATCTTTGTGGGGCTGAGCCAGTTCACGTGGATGTGCACCATGGCGTCGTTGGGAAGTCCAAACGTTAAATGTCCCACGCAGTCACGGCCGGTACCCAGCGGATCTGCCCCATGGGCCGCGATCTCTGTGGGGTGCAGGCCGCCCGGCAGGACGAAGTCAAGGATGGAAAGGTCATGGGGAGCCAGGTCCCAGAAAACGTTGACGTCCGGTTGGACCAGGCCCAGGTTGATACGGACCGAGTCGACGTAGAGGATATCGCCCAACGCCCCGGTGGCTACAAGCTCCTGGATCTTCAAGACTGCCGGGGTGAAGCAGTAGGTATGGTCCGCCATCAGCACCAAACCCCTGGCTTTGGCTTCTTCCACCATCTCCAGGCCTTTTGCCCGGCTGTCCGCCAAGGGTTTTTCCACCAGCACATGCTTCCCGGCGCGCAGCGCCGTCATCACCACTCCGTGATGGGTGTGTGCCGGTGTCGCCACCGCAACGGCATCAAGGTTGTATGTGTCCAGCAGTTCGTCCAAGGACTCGACGACGGCCACGCCACCTACCGTTTCGGCGAGCCTGAGCCCGCGTTCTACGTCCAGGTCGCAAATGGCCACCAGGTCCCAGTCAGGGCTGGCTTTAAGGTTCCTGGCGAGATTGGGACCCCAATAGCCTGCCCCGACCACTGCAATTTGAAGCTTGGGCCGAACTGCGTGGCCATTCAGTTGTCCCGATGGAATTGTTCGTATGCTCATTTCCCACTCGACTTCTGTGTTGAAAGCGCGGTTCTTATCAGGTAATGCGTAACGTTCACTAATAGGCGCCCGATGGCCGGGTCATCGCCCGGAAGGTCCGCCACATGATCATGAGGTCCCCCGCTATTGACCAGTTCTCCACGTAGTAGAGATCCAGCCGGACTGCCTCGTCCCACGGAAGGTCAGAGCGTCCGTTGATTTGCCACAACCCCGTGATTCCGGGTTTGATCAACAGCCGGCGGTGAGTATGGCGCTCGTAGCCGCTGACTTCCCGTGACAGTGGCGGCCTGGGCCCCACCAGGCTCATGTTTCCCACCAGGACATTCCAGAACTGCGGCAGTTCATCCAGGGAGTACTTGCGCATCCACCGGCCGCACCGGGTAACGCGGGGGTCTCCGCGGATCTTGAACAGGACTCCGGCTCCCTCATCCTGGCTGCCAAGGGCTTCAAGGTGTGCTTCGGCATCCACCACCATGGAACGGAACTTCAGCATCTGGAAGGTCGTGCCCCGCTTTCCGATCCTCTCCTGCTTGAACAGGACAGGCCCGGGGCTGTCGGCCCGGACGATTGCGGCCAGGACGAGCAAGACAGGAGCCAGGACGAGCAAAGCCGCTGCAGAGACTGTGATGTCCATCAGCCGCTTGAGCGTGTGCTTGCCACCGGAGTAATGCGGAATGTCAACGTGCATGAGTGGAAGTCCCTCAACGGGCCGCCAGTGGATGCGTGGACCTGCAACGTTGGTCAAGGTAGCGGCCAGAACCAACTCAGCGGCATTTTCCTCCAGCCGCCATCCAAGTTCCTGGATGAACTGGTTGCCACCAGGAACCGGGCCTGCCACGATCACCGCGTTGGCACCGGTCTGCCGGACGGTATGCGCCACGCCGTAAATGGAGGAAAGGACCGGTACGCGCAGGTGGTCCACGGCCAGGACGGTACCGCGGCGGGCACCTGGGAGGCAGGCACCCAGGATGTCGTAGGCGGCCCCGGACTTTCGGTTGATCTGCTTGATGACGTACCTGACGTCCTGGGGTTCGCCCACAACGATCGCGCGGGAAAGGCAACGGCCCCTCGACTTCTCATGGCTCAACCATCGGCGGAAGCCCCATCTGCTTCCGGTCAGGGCCACCAGGCCGAGCGGCAAGGAGATCAGGACAAAGGAACTGACAGCCTCCAGACGGAATACCACCGCAACGATGGCCAGGAATCCGAAAACCCGGAAGCTGGCGGAAAGTACCCGTTTGTACTCCTCCGGGCCTACTCCGAGGACTTTGGGATCGCGCGTCCTGTACACCTCCAGGGCCGCCAGCCAGACCACTCCCAGGACCAACCCCATGGACAAGTGTTGGGCCTGTGCCGGGCTTCCGGGCGATACGCCCATTCCATCGGGGCTCAGGGCTGTCCCGGCCAGGACAGCTCCGGCAACCAAGGCCGTGTCAGCCAGCAGGAGGCTGGTGGTCAGGAAGCGAGTCCACGTCAAACGGTCTTTGAGCGGTGCCTTGATCCGCGCGTGGCGGTGGGTGACTGGCGGCGTCACGGGGTCCAGGGTGACATCCGACCTCAGCGCCGCCAGTCCCGCCTTTTCAGTCCGCTGTGCAGCAGCGGGCTTGCCAATCCAGGGAGACGCCGGCGGATTGACGGTGGCGGCGGCAGAGTCTGTCCGGAAGGCTGACCCCGCGGAGGCATGAGCGGCACCCTGGGGTGCCGCTGCCTTGCCTGATCGCAAGACTGGAACTCTCACCATGTCAGCCCTCTTTGCAGACCTGCCGTTGCCTACCTATCAGTGAAGCCGCGGCACTCCGAAGGCGCACCAGTAGTCGATACTCAACTTTGCGCAGGATTACCTATGACCCCTACGTGCGAGTACCTATCCGGGGGTGCAGGGACTACGTGCCTTAACTGCAGAAAACCCCGGAAATCCGGGCCTGAAGGGCTACAAAGATGAGAGCAGGACACAAAAAACCGGCCGCCCCAAGGCGGCCGGTCGGTGGGAGGGCTAGTCCTCGACGATTTCGAGGTCTTCGTCGGGCACCTCGTCGTCTTCGTCTTCCTCATCATCGAACACCTGGAGCGGAGTAACCTCGGAATATGCCTCGTAGAGTGCGTCCTCATACACTTCGAAAGCGTCGGCAACAGCGAAGAACGCGGCCTCGACGGTGGGGTCCCCTTCACCTCGGCGGGCGGAGGCCGCAGCCAGGTGCTCTTCAAGGGCGCCGGTCAATGATTGAAGCGCGACACGCGGATCGATGCTCATGCCTTCACGTTAGCCGGAAAAGGACGAAAATGGAGAGGGATGAGAGAACAATTTCCGGGTAGCTCCGTAGAGCGCCAACGAGACTATGCACGTCAGTACGAGTACCTCGTACTGACGGTGAGACCTGACGATTCTCTGCCCGACGCCCGACGCCGGCTCGCGGAGCATTCCGAATACGGCAAATGGGAGCTCGAACGCAGCGTGCTCTACCTTGGCGGTGGCCGCCGTTTTTGGCTGCGCCGCAAAGTGTATTCAGTGCAGCGGACCGTCTAACTCCTCCAGCGGCCCCAACCAGGCGTTGGCCACCGTGTTGTGCGCAGATTCGTCATTGGACGGGTGGAAGATTCCTGCAAGGACGTCCCGGTAGAGGCGTTCCATCTCAGAGCCCCTGAAATAGCTGGAGCCTCCCGTGACCCGAATGGCAAGGTCCACCACGTAGCGCGCGTTTTCCGTAGCCCGGGATTTGAGCCCCACCAGCCGGGGGAACCACTGGGCCCCGTGGTCCACCAGGTTGTCAACGTCGCGGGCAATGGTGGATATTTGTGGCGCGATGCCGTCCATGGCCAGTGCGGCGTCGGCCACCTTCCACCGAATATCAGGGTCCTGGGCGAAGCTGCGTCCACCGTGCTTGGCCGACACCCGGCGTTTGACGTTCTCTACTCCCAGAGTGAAAGCACGTTGGGCCACCCCCGTATAGACCGCGGCTAGAAGCGTTTCGAAGCACGCGAAAATGGCGAAGATCAGCAGGTCCTTGTTGGGTCCTACCGGGAGCTTGCGGAAGATCCGCTCAGCCGGGACCACGGCGCCATGCAGGAGCGTGGTGTTTGAAGCGCTGGCCCGCATGCCCAGTGTGTCCCAGTCGCTGAGGGTTTCGTGTCCGGGCTCGTCGCGGCGCAGGAAACCGAAGACCAGCTCTCCCTCACCGGCCCTGGCATCGGAGTCTTTTCCGAAAGTGCCCAGCCGGGTCCAGCCCCGGGAAAGGCTCGTGAAGATCTTCCGGCCGGTGAACTTGTAACCTCCATCGGGCAACGGCTCGGCAACGGTGCCCGAGTCGAACAACATGGAGTCGTTGCCCGCTTCGGAAATACCGAAAGCGAAAACCTCACCCTGGCCCGCTTCCTTGAGGACGAAGTCCAACGAGATGTCGCCCCGGGCAGCCATGACCTGCGCGACGCCGGTCCACACCAGGTGCATGTTGACGGCCAGCGCTGTGGCCGGGGCAGCCGTGGCGAGCCGTTGCTGCAAGGCAGCTACCGCTTCGAGACCGAGCCCGAATCCGCCGTCGGATTCCGGGACGAAAAGCTTCAAGTAGCCGGCCGCGGCCAGCTCCTCCAGGTCCTCGTGGAAAAATCCGTTGTTTTGGTCGTAGCCGGCAGCGCGGCCGCGCAGCCGCTCAAGCAGGGCGTCGGGGAGGATTTCCTCGGGTGCCATCACCAGGCCTCTTTCTCGTTGATTATCGGTCTAGTAGTTGCTCAGCAGCCTGTTCAGGACGCGGGCGCCGAATTGGAGGGACTCGGCCGGCACGCGCTCATCGACGCCGTGGAACATGCCGGTGAAGTCAAGCTCATCAGGAAGCATCAACGGGGCGAAACCGTAACCGGTGATGCCGATCTTGCTCAAGGATTTGTTGTCCGTGCCGCCGGACAGTGTGTAGGGAAGCACCTTGGCGCCGGGATCCTCGGAGTGCAGGGCGTCAATCATGGAATCCACCAGGTTGCCGGCGAACGGCACTTCCAAGGACACGTCCTTGTTGACATAGCTGATGTCGATGCCCTCGCCCGCAAGCTCCTTGATGGTCTCGAACACCAGTTCCTGCTGGCCGGGCAACGTCCGGCAGTCCACGAATGCCTCGGCCGACTCCGGGATGACATTGTGCTTGTACCCGGAACGCAGCAGCGTGGGGTTGGACGTGTTCTGCAGCGTCGCACCGACAAAGCGGGCGACGGTGCCGAGTTCCTTCAGGATGATGTCAGGGTTGTCGGCATCGAACTCGACGCCGGTCAGTTCGGTGACGCCGTCCAGGAACTGGCGGGTGGTAGGGGTCAGCTCCACCGGCCACTTGTATTCGCCGATCCTGGTGACGGCAGCAGCCAAACGGGTGACGGCGTTGTCGGTGTTGATCTGCGATCCGTGGCCGGCGCGGCCATGTGCCACCAGCCGGAGCCAGGAGAGGCCCTTCTCAGCTGTTTGGAGCAAGTAGGTCCGCTGGCCGCCGATGGTGGCGGAGAAGCCGCCCACTTCGGAGATGGCCTCGGTGGCGCCGTCAAAAAGCTCGCGCCGGTGTTCGATCGCATAGCGGGCGCCGTAAGTGCCGCCTGCTTCCTCATCGGCGAAGAATGCGAAAATGATGTCCCGCTTGGGTTTGCGGCCGGTCCTGGCGAAGTCGCGCATGACCGACAGGATCATGGCGTCCATGTCCTTCATATCCACGGCGCCACGGCCCCAAACCAGCCCGTCCTTGAGTTCGCCGCTGAACGGATCAACGCTCCACTGGTCCTTCAGGGCCGGAACAACATCCAGATGTCCATGAACCACCAAGGCGTCGGCAGACGGGTCTTCGCCGGCCATCCGCGTTACGACGTTGGCGCGGCCGGGGGCGGATTCGAAGATCTCTGCCTCGAGCCCCACTTCAGTAATGAGGCCGGCCGTGTACTCGGCAGCCGCGCGTTCCCCCGGTCCGGTGTCGTCGCCGAAGTTGGAGGAGTCAATACGGATCAGCTCCTGGCAGATCCGGACAACTTCATCTTCGGGGCGGATGACAGACATGGAAACTCTCCTTGCGTGGCTGGGCTGCAGGTTTCGGCGACGTGCACTGCCGCTTCCGCAGCGTGGACGTCCCCTGTCCCATCAGCCTACTCACCGGACGCGGTCCCCGTCAGGAATGCATGGCGCCGGAAGTCGCCGGGTGTCCCTTGGGGCCATCCTGGCCAGCGCCGATTTTTTCGCCACCGGAAACCGTGTTAGAGTTTTTCTCGCTGCTTCGAAGGAAAGTGAAGCACCGGAAGGTGCAAACGACTCCACGGAACACCACCTGCGCGGGTGGCGGAATGGCAGACGCGCTAGCTTGAGGTGCTAGTCCTCGAAAGGGGGTGGGGGTTCAAGTCCCCCTCCGCGCACTATCGCAAGGCCTGGAATCCACGGATTCCGGGCCTTGTTTTGTTTGCGGAACTTTCTGGTGTCGCTGTGGAACCGCACGGTCCGCTCCTGCGGTTCCAGGCAGCAGATACGGGTTTAACGACGACGGCGGCGGTCACCATATGGTGACCGCCGCCCTTCGCTTGACGACGGGACCCTACTCACCCCAACGCAGCAACAGTGCCAGTGAAATGCCGCCGGCCGCTGCGGGCATTCCACGCTGCATAATCCGAGCGTTCCCACCCCCCTGAAACCGACTGAACCGTCGAGATATCCACGGCGACCCGTGCCGGGAGGAACACCGGAGCCTCAAAGGCAACGTCCCACGTGAACGCATCGGCCTTGACGGCCCCCACGTCAGCCAGCGCGCGGGAGGCAAGGTACATTCCGTGGGCAATGGACCCACGCAAGCCAAGAGCCTTGGCAGACAGGACGCTGAGGTGGATCGGGTTGAAGTCCCCGGAGACCGTTGCGTAGCTTCGTCCGGTATCCAAGCCGAGTTGCCACAGAGCGGTGGGGTTGGGAGGAGAAAAATCGCTGGGTGCTGTTGCTCCGTTCGCGCTTCCTGGTTTGTCGATGCCCGGCAGGAAGATGCCCTTGGCCAAATAGGTGGAGACGCCACGCCAGAGCAGTTCGCCACTGGAAGCCGAACGGACCTCCGCCACAACATCCACTTGGGTTCCGGCTTTGTGGCCCGCGAGGTTCTCAGCCCAGGACCTGATGTCCAAAGCCTCGGAGAAGGCAATGGGAACCCGTTGCTCCACATGGTTCTTCAGGTGGATCATGCCCAGGAGCGGCAACGGGAAATCATCCCGGTTCATGACGCTCAAGGACACCGGGAAGGCCAGTGCATGGACATAACCGGCCGGCAAGGTGTCGCTGGCCGTCTCCCCCACCAGATGTTGGTAGGCCGTCAGGTTTCCCACGTCTGCCTTGACGTTCCTCACTTCGTGGCTGACTGAGGGCAAGCTGAGCTGGCCTGTTGCCGCCCCCAATACCCGACGGCGGGCCGCGGTTGTTGCCGCATTGACGTAGAGCTTGGACAGTGAGGGCAGCTCCCCGAGGATCACTGGCTGGGGATTGGTCATGCTCCCACCAATTGCTGACCGCAGACCCGCAGGACCTGGCCGGAAATTCCACCAGCGGCGTCACTGGCCAGGAAGGAGATGGCCTCGGCTACGTCCCGCGGCTGTCCGCCCTGCTTGAGCGAGTTAAGCCTGCGGGCAGCCTCCCGAATGGCAAAGGGCATCCGGGCCGTCATTTCGGTTTCAATGAACCCGGGGGCCACCGCGTTGATGGTTCCATCGAAGGGTTCCATCAGCAAGGCCGTGGACCTCACCATGCCGATCACCCCGCCCTTGGAAGCACCGTAGTTGGTCTGTCCCCTGTTGCCTGCGATGCCACTGGTGGAAGCCACCGACACGATGCGCGGTGCGTCCTTGAAGTGTTCGGATGCGAGAAGGACCTCGTTGATGTTCAGTTGGGCTGCGATGTTGACGGCGATCACCGACTGCCATCGGCTTTCGTCCATGTTCGCCAGCAGCCTGTCGCGGGTGATTCCGGCATTGTGGACCACGATGTCGAGCCGGCCGTGGCGTTCCACCGCGTGCTCGATGATCCGGTGACCGGCGTCGTCACGACTGATATCGAGCTGAAGAGCGGTGCCCCGTACCTCGTTGGCCACTGCAGCCAGGTGGTCCCCGGCTGCCGGGATGTCCACTGCAACCACTCTGGCGCCGTCGCGGTGCAGCGTCCGGGCAATGGCAGCACCAATACCCCGGGCCGCCCCGGTGACTACTGCAACCTTGCCGGCCAACGGCCTGTCCTGGTCGCTGGGCAAGGTGCCCGACGTCGAGCTGACCGTCAGGAACTGTCCGTCCACGTAGGCAGAACGCCCGGAGAGGAAGAACCTGAGTGCACCCAATGCCGAGGGGCTCGTGGTGGCGAGGTTGTCGTCGAGCAGTATGCCGTTGGCGGTGGAGCCTGCACGGAGTTCCTTGGCCAAGGACCGCACCAGCCCGTCAATGCCCTGGCGCGCTGCGGCCCCGGAAGGGTTTTGGGCTGACTGGGATGTCCGGGAGATGGTGACTACCCGTCCGTTGGCGCCCAGATCCCGAAGCGAAGTGCCTGCGGTCAGGACGGGTCCGGCAAGGTCTCCGGGGTGTTGGACAGCATCGAGGACCACAATGATGGCGCCCAGTTTTTCCTGGGGCAACGCGTTCCGTCGGACGTCAAGACCCCACCCGAGGAGTGTGGTGGCAATATCATCCGCACCTGGACTGTCTCCGTTGACCAGAACCGGGCCGGTGACCAGTGGGCTGCCGGGTTGGTAGCGGCGAAGCTCCACCGGCTGAGGCAATCCGAGCCGTTTGGCGACGTTCCTTCCCAGCCCGTGGCTCACCAGTTGTGTGTATTTGTCTGTCATGGAGTTCCCCCTATGATGCTTCCAGAAGGGCAACGACGCCCTGGCCGCCTGCGGCGCAAACGGAGATCAGGCCGCGGGCCGGACGCCCGTCCACGGAGCCCTTCTCATGCAGCATCTTCGCAAGGGTTGCCACAATCCTGCCACCGGTAGCGGCGAACGGGTGCCCGGCAGCCAACGACGATCCGTTGACGTTGAGCTTTGCCCGGTCAACCTTTCCGAGCGCTCCATCGAGTCCGAGCCTGGTACGGCCAAAGTCTTCGTCCTCCCAGGCAGCGAGTGTACTCAGGACCGTGCCGGCGAATGCTTCGTGGATCTCGAAGAAATCGATGTCCTCGAACGTCAGGCCATGACGGGCCAGCAGGCGCGGAACTGCGAAAACGGGCGCCATGAGGAGGCCGTCCTTACCGTGCACGAAGTCCACTGCGGCGGCTTCGCCGTCCAGGACCGTCGCGAGCTTAGGCAGGCCGTGGGCGTCGGCCCACTCCCCCGTTGCGAGCAGGACGGTGGATGCGCCGTCAGTGAGTGGCGTCGAGTTGCCCGCCGTCATGGTCGCCTCCGCGCCGAGGTTCTTGCCGAAGACCGGCTTCAGCGATCCGAGTTTCTCCAAAGTGGTATCTGCGCGCAGGTTGGAGTCGCGGTTGAGGCCGCGGTAGGGAGTGATGAGGTCATCAAAGAAGCCGCGTTCATAAGCGGCAGCAAGATTGCGGTGGCTGTTGAAAGCAAGTTCATCCTGGGCTTCGCGGGTGATCTTCCACTGCGCCGTAGTGAGTGCCTGGTGCTCCCCCATGGAAAGGCCGGTGCGCGGCTCACCCGTGTTCGGTGCATCAGGTGCCAGGTCCTTGGGGCGGATGCGGCCGATGATCTTCAGCTTCTGGACAGGGGTTTTGGCACGGTTGAGATCCAGCAGGATCTCACGCAGTCCCTCGCTCACGGCGATCGGGGCGTCGGATGCCGAATCCACCCCGCCGGCAATGGCTGACTCAATTTGCCCCAGCTTGATCTTGTTGGACAGCCCGATCACCGTTTCAAGCCCGGTCGCGCATGCTTGCTGCAGATCATAGGCGGGAGTTTCCGGTGACAGCGCTGAGCCGAGGACGGCTTCGCGGGTGAGGTTGAAATCCCTCGAATGTTTGAGCACCGCTCCTGCGGCTACCTCGCCAATGTGTTCGTCCTGCAGCCCGAACCTGGCGATCAAGCCTTCCAGCGCCGCGGTGAGCATGTCCTGGTTGGAGGACTTAACGTACGCGCCTCCTGTGCGGGCAAAGGGGATGCGGTTGCCGCCCACGATGACCGCCTTGCGTGGTGCTTGGGGGGTGGAAGCCGGTTCGCGGGTCCCACCCGTGGTGACGTCTGCTGCAGCCATGCTGGTCTCCTTCGATCAATGCCAGTTACTGATACCCAGCGTACCTGATACGCTGGGTATCGTGAACAGTCGCCACGAAGAATTCGCCAGTACCGCAGCGGATGCGCAGAATACCGTCGTCGACGGCCGGACTGCCCGTTGGCAGTCCCACCGCGAGGAGCGGCGTGCCGAACTCATCAGGCAAGCGCGCAAAGCGGTTCACAGGCTCGGTAGTGACGCGTCCATGGAGGACATAGCGGGAGCCGCCGGTACGTCGAAGTCTGTTTTCTATCGCTATTTCGGCGACAAAGCGGGACTTCAGCAAGCCATGGGCGAGGTAGTGCTGGGGCAGATGCAGCGCCGCATGCAGGAAGCCGCACAGCTGGCACCGACTCCCCGCGAAGGGTTGTTCGCCATGGTCTCCGCCTACCTGCAGATGGCCGAATCAAGCCCCCACGTGTATGCGTTCATTACCCGGCTTACTCCAGGTGAAGCGTCAGCGCAGGACGCCATTGCCGCCTCGGGAGCGCTGGGGAACTTCTTTGAGCAAATCACTGAAATGATCGCCACCCCCATGCGGGAGTACCTGGGCGAAGAGAAGGAAGCGGTGCTTGTCTATTGGCCCACCGCCGCCATCGGCCTCGTCAGGAACGCCGGAGAGATGTGGCTGGGGAGCCCGGCAGGCGACGCCAAGCCGGACCAGGAAACCATGGCAGCCCAAATCACCGACTGGCTGTGCCTCGGCATTGCTCCAGCGCTTAAGACATCAACCTGACACCAGCAATGACTCATCAGTTGTCGGAAACCAAAGAAGGAAGCAACATGACTGAAGTAGTGGACCGGACCGCATCGGCCCAGCACCCCACAGGCAGCAAGGATGCCGCTACTGGCGCCGAGCCTGCGGTGGACGTCGCCTCGCTTGGAGAGCAGCTTCTCGGCAAGTGGGCACACATCCGCCACGAGGCCCGCAAAGTGGCAGGCAATCCGGTGGTACAAAAGATCGAAGGGCTGCACCACACCGAGCACCGCGCCCGCGTGTTCGAGCAATTGAAGTTCCTGGTGGACAACAACACTGTCCATCGTGCCTTCCCCACCCGGTTGGGTGGCTCCGACGATCATGGCGGCAACATCGCCGGCTTCGAAGAGATCGTCACCGCCGATCCGTCACTTCAGATCAAGGCCGGCGTCCAGTGGGGCCTGTTCGGCTCTGCCGTGATGCACCTCGGCACAACGGAACATCAGGACAAGTGGCTCCCCGGCATTATGAGCCTGGAGATTCCCGGGTGCTTCGCCATGACCGAGACCGGCCACGGCTCTGACGTTGCCAGCATCGCCACCACGGCGACGTACGACGAAGCCAGCCAGGAATTCGTCATCAATACACCTTTCCGGGCGGCGTGGAAGGACTACATCGGCAATGCTGCCAACGACGGCCTCGCCGCAGTGGTGTTCGCCCAGCTGATCACCAGGAACGTCAATCACGGCGTCCATGCGTTCTATGTGGAACTCCGTGATCCAGCCACCAAGGAGTTCCTTGCGGGCATCGGCGGTGAAGACGACGGCATTAAGGGTGGACTCAACGGCATCGACAACGGCCGGTTGCACTTTACAAATGTACGGATCCCGCGCACCAACCTGCTGAACCGCTACGGCGATGTGGCTGTGGACGGCACCTACTCCTCCAGCATCGAGAGCCCGGGGCGCCGCTTCTTCACCATGCTTGGCACCCTCGTCCAAGGACGCGTTTCCCTGGACGGAGCAGCGGTTGCTGCCAGCAAGGTTGCTTTGAAGACTGCCATCCAGTACGCCACTGAACGCCGTCAGTTCAACGCCTCCTCGGCAACCGACGAGGAAGTCCTCCTGGACTACCAGCGGCACCAGCGCCGGCTGTTCACCCGGCTGGCCACTACCTATGCGGCCAGTTTCGCGCACGAGCAGCTCCTGCAGAAATTCGACGACGTCTTCTCCGGTGCGCATGACACCGACGCCGACCGGCAGGACCTTGAAACGTTGGCCGCCGCTCTCAAGCCGCTGAGCACGTGGCATGCCCTGGACACGCTGCAGGAATGCCGCGAGGCCTGCGGTGGCGCCGGATTCCTGATCGAAAACCGCTTTGCTTCCCTCCGCGCGGACCTTGACGTGTACGTCACGTTCGAGGGCGACAACACTGTGC
The DNA here is from genome assembly GCF_029873575.1 of Paenarthrobacter sp. OM7. Taxonomy (NCBI): domain Bacteria; kingdom Bacillati; phylum Actinomycetota; class Actinomycetes; order Micrococcales; family Micrococcaceae; genus Paenarthrobacter; species Paenarthrobacter sp. OM7. Next base: position 2,365,289 of record NZ_CP123579.1, on the reverse strand, counting down.
TGCTGCAGTTGGTGGCCAAGCGTCTTTTGGCCGATTACGCCAAGGAATTCCGCAGCGCAGACTTTGGTGTCCTTGCCCGCTACGTGGTGGACCAGGCGGCCGGAGTGGCGCTCCACCGGACGGGGCTTCGCCAGGTTGCCCAGTTCGTGGCCGACACGGGGTCAGTCCAGAAAGCCGCCCTGGCCCTGCGGGACGAGGAAGGCCAGCGGACGTTGCTCGCCGACCGGGTGCAGTCCATGGTTGCCGAGGTCGGTGCTGCACTCAAGGGAGCCAACAAACTTCCCCAGCACCAGGCCGCGGCACTGTTCAACCAGCATCAGAACGAGCTCATCGAAGCCGCCCAGGCGCACGCGGAACTGCTCCAGTGGGAGGCCTTCACAGAAGCCCTGGCACAGGTCTCCGATGAGGGAACCAAGCGTGTCTTGACGTGGCTGCGTGACCTCTTCGGGCTGTCCCTGATTGAAAAGCACCTGTCCTGGTACCTCATGAACGGACGGCTCTCGATGCAGCGTGGCCGAACGGTGGGCACGTACATCAACAGGTTGCTCGTCAAGATCCGCCCGCACGCTGTGGACCTCGTCGATGCTTTCGGCTACGGACCTGAGCACCTGCGGGCCTCGATCGCGACCGGCGCAGAATCCACCCGTCAGGACGAGGCGCGGAAGCACTTCCGTGAGCAGCGGGCCAGCGGCAGCGCACCCGCCGACGAGAAAACCCTTCTTGCACTGAAGGCGTCCAAAACCCGCTAGCAGACCCGGGCAGCCACGCGCTTAACAGCTGCGGAACTGTTGAACAGCACGACGGCGCCGTCCCCACCAAAGGGGGCGGCGCCGTCGTGTTTTCCTGTCTTCCGCTGTAGCGGCGCTGGTGGTTCAGCGCAGGACCGAGCGGTAGACCTCCAGCGTTGTTTCCGTAATGGACTCCCAGGAGAAGTGCTCTTCCGCGCGGCGGCGCCCCGCAATGCCCATGTCGCGGGCACGTGCAGGATCTGCCACCACCTCGTTCAAGGCAGCCGCGAAGTCGCTGACGAACTTCTCCGGGTCAAGGGGCGTCCCTGTTCCGTCGGTGACTTGCTCCAGCTGTACCAGCAGCCCGGTTTCGCCATGCTGGACCACCTCCGGAATGCCGCCCGTGGCACTGGCCACTACCGCCGCGCCGCATGCCATGGCTTCGAGGTTCACGATGCCCAGGGGCTCGTAGATCGAAGGGCAGGCGAACGCCGTGGCATGGCTGAGCACCTGGATAAGTTCCTTCCGGGGCAGCATCCGCTCGATGAGGACGACCCCTTGGCGCTTGGTCTGCAGTTCCTCGATGAGCCGTGCAGTTTCGGCCGCAAGCTCGGGGGTATCGGCGGCTCCCAGGCACAGCACCAACTGGACGTCGTCAGGAAGGCTGGACGCCGCGCGAAGCAGGTACGGTACCCCCTTCTGGCGGGTGTTGCGTCCCACGAAGACCACGCTGGGCTTGGCTGGATCGATGCCCAGTGCTCGGATGGCATCGTCCTCTTCATCGCGTTCCCAGAGGGACACATCGATGCCGTTGTGGACAACGCGGACCTTGTCCGGATCAACGTCGGGGTAGCTGCGGAGGATGTCCTGACGCATGCCGTCGGAGACGGCGATGATCGCCGCTGCTGCCTCATAGGCCGTTTTCTCCACCCAGGAGGACAACGCGTAGCCGCCCCCCAGCTGCTCAGCCTTCCACGGGCGGAGAGGCTCAAGGCTGTGGGCACTGAGCACGTGGGGAATTCCGTGCAGCAGCGAGGCGAGGTGGCCCGCCATGTTGGCATACCAGGTGTGCGAGTGGACCAGGTCCGCTCCCGCAATATCCGGAACGATCCTCAGGTCCACGCCCAGGGTTTGAAGGGCTGGGTTGGCGTCGCCGAGGTCTTCGGGGGTGGCGTAGGAAGCCACCGAAGCCCCGTGATAGTCGGTCTCACGCAGCGCGCCGAAGGCCCGCACGTGAAGGTCGACGTGCTTTGCCAGCACCCGGCTGAGCTCGGCAACGTGGACACCGGCACCGCCATAAATTTCCGGAGGGAATTCTTTAGTCACAATGTCTATTCGCACGCTAACCAACGTAGTCGTTCCGGCGTATGTGTTCTAGTGTGAAAGAGTCCGGAAAATCGGACTTTTGGGGGATACGAAGACGTACGGGGAGCTGTGACCATGGCGTTGAAGAAAGTTCTGGCAATCGTATTGGCAGGCGGAGAAGGCAACCGACTCATGCCGCTGACGGCGGATCGGGCCAAGCCCGCGGTTCCGTTCGCAGGCGGCTACAGGCTAATCGACTTTGCACTATCCAATCTCGTTAATTCGGGATATTTGAAAATCGTTGTACTGACGCAGTACAAATCGCACAGCCTTGACCGGCACATCTCGGAGACCTGGCGTATGTCAACGCAACTGGGCCGGTATGTAGCTTCTGTGCCCGCGCAGCAACGCGTGGGCAAGAGCTGGTTCCTTGGCAGCGCCAACGCAATCTACCAATCGCTGAACCTCATCCATGACGACGCCCCGGACATCGTGGTTGTGGTCGGCGCTGACCACGTGTACCGCATGGACTTCTCCCAAATGGTGGAGCAGCACATTGCCAGTGGCGCCAAAGCGACGGTTGCTGCTGTGCGGCAGCCCCTGAACATGGCCAACCAATTCGGCGTGATCGAGGTAGACCAGAACGATCCCCAGAAAATCGCCGCCTTCGTGGAAAAGCCGGCCAGCACCCCCGGGCTGGCAGCAGATCCCACGCAGTTCCTGGCCTCCATGGGCAACTACGTCTTCAACGCAGACGCCCTGGTTGAAGCCCTGCATGTGGATGCAGAGCGCCTCGATACCAAGCACGACATGGGCGGGGACATCATTCCGTATTTCGTGGACCAGGGGGAAGCGGGCGTGTACGACTTCACGCTCAACGACATCCCGGGAGCCACGGATCGGGACCGCACGTACTGGCGGGACGTCGGTACCATCGACTCGTTCTATGACGCCCATATGGACCTCATCTCCCCCGTGCCGATCTTCAACCTGTATAACTCCGAGTGGCCGATCTACACGCGCCAGAGCATCTCGCCCCCTGCAAAGTTTGTCCGAGGCGAGAACAACACAGTGGGTACGGCCCTCGATTCCATTGTTGCCAGCGGCGTGGTGGTCTCCGGTGGCATCGTTGAAGGTTCCGTAATCTCCAACGACGCCTACGTGGCCGCCGGCAGCCGTGTCCAGGACTCCGTCCTCATGGATAAGGTCCGGGTAGGCGAAGGCGCCGTGATTAAGCGGGCCATCCTGGACAAGAACGTGAAGGTTCCTGCTGGTGCGGCCATCGGCCTGGACCCAGCCCTGGATAAGGCACGGGGATACAAGGTGACGGAGTCAGGCATCACCGTGCTGGCAAAGGGCCAGGTTGTGCCCGAGCCCGGCGAGGCCGAGCTCGCGCTGTCCGCGCAACACCGCCGTGGACTGCCCGAGGCTGTCAAGGCCGCCACCCATGATGATCCGGACATCCGCGACTCTGCCGAAAAGGTAGCAGCAGGAATCCAGTCACGCGTAGCGGATGCCGCAGCGCAGGGCGCCTCGCACTAAGCGCTGGACGCCCGACTGACGCCGACAGAACCCGAGGCAGGCCACTGGCTCCCAAGGCTGTAAAATCAGGTCAATGAGCTCCACCGATCTGACGCCTGAAGAGATCCAGGCCTGCCTCAAGGTTCTGACCACGATCCACGTCTATGACGAGGAGCACCCGGACTACGTTGCAGTCCGCCGTGCCACCGGCAAGATGTTCAAAGCCGTCAAGCGGCACCGCCGGGTCACCAAGCGCGACTCCATCGCCGAGGCCGACCGGGCCGTCATTGCCCTGACGGCCACCGCCGCTCCGGACCGCATTGACGACGAAACCCGTGGCAACAAGCTGGCCCCCTCCGTCACGGGTGAGGTCGCAGGCCACCTTATCCGCTCGCGTCCCTGCTACATCTGCAAGAAGCACTACACGCAGGTTGATGCCTTCTACCACCAGCTCTGCCCTGAATGCGCGGCCTTCAGCCACAGCAAGCGCGATGCCCGCACGGATCTCACGGGACGCAGGGCCTTGTTGACCGGCGGACGCGCCAAGATTGGCATGTACATCGCGCTGCGCCTGCTCAGGGATGGCGCCCACACCACCATCACCACCCGTTTCCCCAAGGACGCAGCCCGTCGCTTCGCCGCCATGGAAGACAGCAGCGAGTGGCTGCACCGGCTACGGATCGTGGGCATTGACCTCCGCGACCCGGCGCAGGTCATGGCTCTGACGGACTCGCTCAACGAGGCTGGCCCGCTGGACATCATCATCAACAACGCAGCCCAGACCGTTCGGCGCTCCGGCAATGCCTACAAGCCCTTGGTCGACGCCGAGGACGAGCCGTTGCCTGCCGCCCTTGACGCTGCCAATGGTGGCCCGGAGTTGGTCACCTTCGGCCATGCCCATGACAAACATCCCTTGGCCCTTGCCAGCAGCGTCACCGAGCACCCTGTCCTGGCGGGCGATGCGATTACCTCTCTGGCGCTCTCCACCGGGTCCGCGTCCCTGGAACGGATCGAGTCGGGAACAGCGATCGACGCCGGCGGCTTGGTCCCCGACCTCGCCTCGATCAACAGCTGGACCCAAGTGGTGGATGAGGTGGATCCCTTGGAGATGCTCGAGGTCCAGCTGTGCAACGTCACTGCGCCATTCTTGCTGGTCAGCCGACTTCGGGATGCCATGAAGCGGTCAACGGCCCACAGGAAGTACATCGTCAACGTTTCGGCCATGGAGGGACAGTTCTCCCGTGCCTACAAGGGCCCCGGACACCCCCACACCAACATGGCCAAGGCCGCGTTAAACATGATGACCAGGACCAGCGCCCAGGAAATGCTGGATTCCGATGGCATCCTCATGACCGCCGTGGATACCGGATGGATCACCGATGAGCGCCCGCACTACACCAAAGTCAGGCTCATGGAAGAAGGCTTCCATGCCCCGTTGGATCTGGTGGATGGTGCCGCGAGAGTCTACGACCCCATCGTGATGGGCGAAAAGGGCGAGGACCAGTACGGTGTCTTCCTGAAGGACTACAAGCCCTCGCCCTGGTAGAAAATCTGGAGTCTCTGTACAGATAAGGCCCTCAAGAGCAGCTCTTAAGGGCCTTATCTGTACTTAAACTCCTCCGCGACTGAACTCCTACGCGAGGCGCGTGATCTCCACCGAAACGGAGAGTCCCGAGCCGCCGCCACCGGACAGGATGCCCTTCAGTGGGGGAACATCGCGGTAGTCTCGGCCCCGCGCCACCGTGACGTGGTAATCGCCTGCAGGCTTGTGGTTGGTGGGGTCCCAGCTGCGCCATTCCCCATCCCACCATTCCAGCCACGCGTGTGACTGTCCCGCAACGGTTTCGCCAATGTCGGCCGTGGACCTTGGGTGGATGTACCCCGAAACATAGCGGGCAGGGATGCCACTGCAGCGCAATGCCCCAATGGCCAGATGTGCCAGATCCTGGCACACGCCTTGGCGCTGGGACCACGCCTGCTCGGCATTCGTCGTCACCCCGGTGGTGCCCTTCATATAGGTCATCTCACCGGCCATCCAGGCGAACACCGCCAAGGCCGCCTCGTGGGGATTCTTACCCTCCACAACGCCGGGAACAATGCCCAGGACCTCCTCGCCCGGCCCACTGAGCCTGGACTGGGGCAACCAGTCGCTGAACTCGTCCTGGACCTTGTCCGAAGCAATGACGTCCCATCCGACGATGTCGTCCTCGACTGCCACGCGTTCGGTGCGGTGCACTTCCACGGTGGCCGTGGCGAGGACCTCAAGGCTCTCATGCGGCATTTGCATATCGAATGCCGTGACCCTGGTACCCCAGTAGTCACGGTAGGTGCTGACGGACGCCTGATGGGGTGAGACCTTCAGCGAGGACTCGAGAACCACCTGCTGGCCGTCGGTGAGGGGCGTCATCCGGGCCTCGTTATAGGACAACGTCACGCGGCGGTTGTACTTGTAAGCCGTCTTGTGCACGATGCTCAGCCGGGTCATGAAACTTCTCCCACCCAGGCATGCTCATCAGCCTGATTGAAGTACTTACGGGAAATCGCATCGGACGCCTGCGTCACGGCCTTCTGCACACGTTCCATGTGCTCTGGCAGCTCGGACATGAGGTCGTCTGTGCGGTGGAACTCGAGGAACGTGCGGGCCTGGCCGACAATGCGCCGGGCATCGTTGATGAAGCCCACACGCTGGGCTGACGGGTCCAGTTTCGCGAGGCATTCATCGGCATCGCGCAAGGCATAGACGATTGACCGCGGGAACAAACGGTCCAACAGCAGGAATTCCGCGGCGTGCTGGTCTCCGAAGGCAGCCCTGCGCGTACGAATGAACGACTCATATGCGCCCGCGCATCGGAGCATGTTGACCCACGACATACCCGCAGACTGGACATCGCGCGTTGAGAGCATGCGGGCAGTCATGTCCGCCCGTTCCAAGGACCGGCCCAACACCATGAACAACCAACTCTCGTCATGGCTGACTGTGGTGTCCGCAAGACCGCGGACCATTGCTGTCCGTTCGAGGACCCAGTTGCAGAAACGGTAGGTTCCCACCACATCCTTGCGATGCTGGTTGAGGCCGTAGTAGGTGGTGTTGAGGCTTTCCCAGAGTGACTGCGAAACAGTTTCCCGGGCGCGCCGTGCATTCTCGCGTGCAGCCCCCAGCGAACCGGCAATGGAGGACGCGCTCTGCTTGTCATAAGCGAGGGCATGCAGGAGTTCAGGGAGTCCGAAGTCCTCGCTCTGGGGCTTGGCACCCATCACGGCAAGGAGTTCCCGGGCTACGCTCCGCTGCTCCTCGAGGGGCAGGTGGTTCAGTCGTTCGAGGTGCACATCCAGGATCCTGGACGTACCATCGGCGCGTTCTACGTAGCGTCCGATCCAAAAAAGAGACTCAGCAATACGGCTCAGCATGGAACTGCCTCCTTCGAGGGGTGCAGGTCGAAGTTCAAGTGGTGGTGGATCGGGGTCACTGTTGCTGCTCCGTTTGGCGGTCACGCCAATTGCTTTCGACGGGCCATACAGAGACCTGTTCACGGACGGTGACGGACTGGCGCGGGATGACCTCGGCGGGCAGCTTCGGCGAGTCGGCCAACACCCAGGTGTCCTTGGAGCCGCCGCCCTGGCTGGAGTTCACTATCAAGGAACCTTCCTTGAGTGCCACCCTGGTCAGTCCGCCGGGGAGGACCCAGACGTCGTCGCCGTCGTTGACAGCGAAGGGACGGAGGTCAACGTGACGGGGTCCGAATTTGTCCCCGGAAAGCGTCGGCACGGTTGACAGCTGCAGGACAGGCTGCGCGATCCATCCGCGCGGATCGGCAATAACCCGTTTGCGCAGGGCATCGAGTTCGTCCTTCGTGGCATCAGGTCCTATGACCAGTCCCTTGCCGCCTGAACCGTCCACGGGCTTCACCACCAGTTCGTCAAGGCGGTCCAGCACATGCTCCCTGGCTTCCTTTTCCTCAAGCCGGAAAGTGTCAACGTTGGCGATGATCGGCTCTTCGTGAAGGTAGTACCGGATCAGGTCAGGGACGTAACTGTACACGAGCTTGTCATCAGCTACGCCGTTGCCCACAGCGTTGGCTATTGTCACTCCCCCGGCACGTGCGGCATTGACCAGGCCAGGGCAACCCAGCATGGAATCGGAACGGAACTGGAGCGGATCAAGGAAGTCGTCATCGATGCGCTTGTAGATGACGTCCACGCGTTGTTCGCCCGCAGTGGTCCGCATGTAGACCCGGTTGCCGCGGCAGATGAGGTCGCGGCCTTCCACCAGTTCCACGCCCATGAGGCCGGCAAGGAGCGTGTGTTCAAAGTAGGCGCTGTTGAACACGCCGGGCGTCAGGACAACCACCGTAGGATCGTCCACGCCCGCGGGAGCTGTCTTACGGAGTGCTGAGAGAAGCCGCCGGGGATATTCCTCCACAGGACGGATGTGTTGCTGGCCGAAAGCCTCTGGAAGGCCCTTGGCCATCGCCCGGCGATTCTCCAGAACGTAGCTGACGCCGGAGGGAACGCGGACGTTGTCCTCAAGCACCCTGAAGGTCCCGGCAGCATCACGGACGACGTCGATGCCCGAGACATGGACACGCACACCGCCGGATGGTTCGAATCCATGGACTGCCCGGTGGAAGTGTGCGCTGGTGGTGACGAGTTGCCGGGGGATCACGCCATCGGTGACTACCGCCATGCGTCCATAGACGTCGTTGAGGAAAGCCTCCAGTGCTTTGACCCGCTGGGCTACCCCGCGTTCCAGGACGTCCCATTCGTCGGCAGGGATAACGCGGGGAACGATGTCCAGCGGGAACGGGCGCTCCTCCCCCGCATAGTCGAAGGTGACTCCGCGGTCCAGGAACGTGCGCGCCATGGAGTCGGCCCGGGCGGTCACATCGGCCAGGGACAGCTCCCGCAAGGCGCCGGAAACCTGACCGTAGGATTTTCTGGCAACGTGGCCGGGGGCAAACATCTCGTCATAGGCGCCGCTGCGGGCAGCGGCCTCGGAGTAATCCTGGAATAGGTCAGACATGGGAATTAGACAATCACCTTTTTGAGTCGAGCGCATTACGCACTGATTGTGTCGCGGTTTCCGGATGCTCCCGGTTCGCCTTTCCGTGCCCCCATCCGGCAGGGTTATGGCATGCCCTTCAACAGTCTTACGCCCCAGCTGTCCCGGCTGGGGCCCGGGTTGGTCCTGAGCATCGCCGCTACGGGTCTTGCCTTCGCAATCCACGCCGTGTTTCCGGCGGTTCCGGCCATGACGCTCGCTGTCGCCTTGGGCTTACTCTCAGCAAATATACCGGGGACGGCTGTCCTCACGGCGGGGCGCGCCCGCCAGGGGCTCGACTTCGCGGGGAAACACTTCATGCGTGCAGGCATTATCTTGCTGGGACTCAAGGTCAGCATGGGCGATGTCCTTGGACTTGGATGGGTGGCACTGCTGCTGATCGCCGGGGTGGTCCTGGTGAGCTTCGCAGGAACGTATGGCCTGGCCCGCTTGTTGCGTCTCCCTCGCGAGGCGGCGTTGTTGATTGCCACAGGCTTTTCCATCTGCGGCGCATCGGCTATCGGGGCCATGGCTGCAGTGCGGCGGATCAGGCACCAGGACACGGTCCTGCCAGTAGCGCTGGTGACCCTCTGCGGCACGTTGGCCATTGGGGTTCTTCCCCTGCTCATGCACCCCTTGGGCCTCAGCCCTGGGCAGTTCGGTGCATGGACAGGGGCCTCCGTCCATGACGTCGGCCAGGTGGTAGCCACCGCCCAAACCGCCGGGACTTCGGCGTTGGCAATCGCCGTCGTCGTGAAATTGACCAGGGTTGTCCTGCTGGCACCGATAGCAGCCACCGCGGGGCTTCATCAGCGGATTCTCCATGTCCGGGAACGCGCCAATGGAACGGCCGGAATGGAGAGCAGGTTTCCGCCGATTGTCCCTCTGTTCGTGGTGGGCTTCCTCGCGTTGGTGGCCGTACGGTCGTTGGGCTGGGCCCCGCCGGTGGCCATGGAGATCGCGGCAGCGGTCCAGGACATTCTGCTGGCGACGGCGCTCTTTGGACTGGGCTCAGCCGTGCGCATACGGACCCTGATCCACACCGGAGGGCGGGCTGTTCTGGTAGCCCTGGGCTCCTGGCTGCTCATCGCATCGCTGGGCCTGGGCGCCGCCTTGATCATGATTAGATAGCTGTGTGTCGAATCACAATCTATCGCGCGATGAAGCCGCTACCCGTTCAGCCCTGATCACCACCCACAGCTACGACGTCACCCTCGATGTCCGCGACGCGGAAGATCCCGCCGTCTCCGGTTATCCGAGTGTCAGCACCATCACTTTCTCCGCTGAGCCTGGCTCTGCCACCTTCCTGGATTTCATCCATGGCGGCGTGCAGTCCGTGGTGCTGAACGGCCAGGCGTTGGACGTCGGATCGGTGGTGGACCGCGACAGGATCACCCTGGCCGGACTGGCAGCCGAGAACACGGTCACCGTAACCGGAACAGGGCTTTACAGCCGCTCAGGCGAGGGCATGCACCGGTTTGTTGATCCCGCCGATGGACAGTGCTATCTCTACACCCAGTACGAACCTGCGGACAGCCGCCGGGTCTTCGCCAACTTCGAACAGCCGGACCTCAAGGCCGAATTTACGTTCCACGTGATCGCTCCGGCAAACTGGGAAGTTGCGTCCAACGGAGTTGAGGAACTGCGGACACCGGAGGCCGGTGACACCCGCGCCGCGCGCTGGGATTTCGCCACAACCCAACGCATGTCCACGTACATCACCACCGTCCTCGCGGGACCCTACTTCAAGGCAACTGACCACTGGGGCGTAACGCTCGACGACGACACCCGCCTTGACGTGCCGCTGGCACTTTTCTGCAGGGCCTCGTTGGCGGACTCCTTCGATGCCGGAGAACTGTTCCGGTTGACCAAGAGCGGGCTGGCCTTCTTCAACGACCTCTTCGACTACCCCTACCCGTGGGGTAAGTATGACCAGGCCTTCGTGCCCGAATACAACCTCGGAGCCATGGAAAATCCCGGGTTGGTCACATTCACGGAAAAGTATGTCTACGCCTCCCGCGCCACCGATGCCCAGTACCAGGCCCGTGCGAACACCTTGATGCACGAGATGGCCCACATGTGGTTCGGCGACCTCGTGACCATGAACTGGTGGGACGATCTCTGGCTCAAGGAGTCGTTCGCCGACTACATGGGGACACTTGGCGTGGACCGTGCCACCGATTGGGACACCGCATGGGTGAACTTCGCCAATAAGCGTAAAGCCTGGGCCTATGTCCAGGACCAGCTGCCCACCACGCACCCGATTGTGGCCGACATCCCGGACCTTGAAGCAGCCAAGCAGAACTTTGACGGGATCACCTATGCCAAGGGCGCTTCGGTACTGAAACAACTGGTGGCCTACGTAGGCTTTGATGCCTTCATTGCCGGCTCCCGTCAGTACTTCCGGGACCATGCGTTCGGCAATACCTCTCTCCAGGACCTCCTCCGCGCACTCAGCACCGCATCAGGAAGGGACCTTGGAGACTGGGCCCGTCAATGGCTTCAGACGTCCGGCATCTCCACGATTTCGGCAGAAATCGTGGACGACAACGGCGTCTTTGGCGCCGTGACGCTTCGGCAGGATGCTATTGACCCCATCACGGGACATCAGGAACTCCGACCTCACCGGTTGCGGTTGGGCCTGTACGACGCTGATGCTTCGGGCCGGCTCGTCCGGTCCGAAAGCCATGAGGTGGACGTGACAGGGCCCAGCACGTTGGTGCCCCAACTGAACGGCAAGCGCCGTCCAGCCCTGCTTCTGGTCAACGATGATGACCTGAGCTACGCCAAGGTCCGCCTGGATCCGGATTCCGAACACACGGTCCGGACGTCGCTCGACAAAATCACCGATCCCATGGCCCGCGCCCTCTGCTGGACCGCATTGTGGGATTCTGCCCGCGACGGTGTGACGCCCGCCGTGCGCTACGTGGCCGCAGTAGAGCAGTTTGCCTCCTCGGAGACCGGCATTGGGGTCCTGTTGAACGTGCTTGGCAATGCCTCCGGCGCCATTAAACGCTACGTTCCGGCGGCAGCCCGTGAAGGGGTACGCAAGGATTTCCTCGCAGTCGTGGCGGCCAGGATGAAGGCAGCAGCCCCCGGCTCAGACCAACAACTGGCATGGGCCAGGACCTTGGCAGACGTGTCCCGGCATGGGGACACTGAACTTCCTTTGCTGCGCGGAATCCTGGAAGGCAACATTGTCATTGACGGACTTGCGGTGGACGCAGAACTGCGGTGGAGCTTCTGGCAGGCCCTGTCCGCCCAAGGCCAGGCGTCACGTGCCGAACTGGACCGGGAACTGCAGGCCGATACCACAGCGTCCGGCAGGGAGGGCCATGCTATGGCATCGGCTGCCGTGCCGGATGCCTCAGTCAAGGCAGCTGCGTGGGATTCCATGGTTAACAGCCCTGGGCTGTCCAACGAGATCCTGAGCGCGACAATCACGGGTTTCTCCACGGCCCCAGGGTTCCTGTTGGAACCGTATGTGGAACGCTACTTCGACTGTCTCGAGCAGGTATGGGCGGAACGCAGCATCGAGATTGCCGGCAGGATTGTGCGCGGATTGTTCCCGGGCGCCCAGGACTTGAGCGAGGGCATGCAGCCCGCCGAACATCCGGTGCTGGTACGGACGGATGCTTGGCTGAAGGCGCATGCTGACGCTCCCCGCGCCCTGCGCCGGATAGTCATCGAGCAGCGAAGCCACTTGCTGCGGGCACTCACGGCACAGGCCGCCGTGGGGTAGTTCCCACCGGCCGGCTACGGAACCCGGTTCAACCATTCGTCGGTGCCGAACTTGGCCTCTACACGTTTCCTGGCCTCACCGAGCTCGGCCTCGGTGAGGCGGGACTCTTCGGCGCCATAGCGTTCCGCGAAGACCTCCTGCATGGCCGCGAGGATAGCCGCGCGGGCGAGACCCGTTTGGCGTCGAAGCGGATCAACACGCTTCTTGGCGCTCCGCGTCCCCTTGTCCGAGAGTTTTTCCTTGCCGATGCGAAGAACATCCACCATTTTGTCGGCATCGATGTCGTAGCTCATGGTGACGTGGTGCAGCATGCCACCGTTCGCCAGGCGCTTCTGGGCTGCGCCCCCGATCTTGCCTTGTTCGGTAGCGATGTCATTGAGGGGAACGTAGAAAGCCGTGATGCCCAGTTTCTCCAAGGCTGCCATCACCCAGGCATCCAGGAAAGCATAGGAGTCGGCAAAACTGATGCCGTCCACCAAGGTCTGGGGCAGGTAGAGCGAATAGGTGATGCAATTGCCGGCTTCCATGAACATGGCGCCGCCACCGCTGATGCGTCGCACCACGGTTATGCCGTGGCGGGCTACACCCTCCGGGTCCACCTCGTTGCGTACCGACTGGAAGCTGCCTATCACCACGGATGGCTCCTCCCAGTCCCAGAAGCGCAGCGTAGGATTGCGCAATCCGGCGCCTACCTCTTCAGTGAGGACCTCGTCCAGGGCGACGTTCAGCTGGGTGGGCAGCACGGACGGCGGGATGACGTCCCACTGGTGGTCCGCCCAGCTGGTGGCTTTGGCCAGTGCACGGCGGACGGTGACAGCTACGGCTTCCGCGGAGAACCCAAACAGGACGGCATCCTTGGGCAGCCCGGCCGTGACGGCTGCGGCGATGTCTGCTGCCGTTGAGCTGTCCGGAAGTCCGGTGAGTGAGGCGTTGATGGCCTGCAGGGCTTCGTCCGGTTCAAGGAAGAAGTCACCGCTCAGCGAGACGTTGGCGTACTTCCCCGCCACGACGTCCAGGTCAACCACCACCAGTTTTCCGCCGGGAACTTTATATTCGCCGTGAAAGGGGTGGTCGGCGTCGTTGAGGGTGGGTCGCTGCCCAGGGCTGGAAGTCATGCGTTCCATCTTGCCGGAAAACGCAAAGGCCCGCATCGCCGGAGATCCAGCAATGCGGGCCTTGAAAGCCTTGGGGTGAAGTGGTTACTTCTTGCCGCCGAAGCCCTTGAAGCGGGCGTTGAAGCGCTCGACGCGGCCAGCGGAGTCCATGATGCGCTGCTTGCCCGTGTAGAACGGGTGGGACTCCGAAGAGATTTCGACGTCGATAACCGGGTAGGTGTTTCCGTCTTCCCACTCGATGGTCTTCGAGGAAGACACGGTGGACTTGGTCAGGAACTGCGTACCGGAAGCCAGGTCGTTGAAAACAACAGCTTCGTACTTCGGGTGGATATCAGACTTCATAATGGGACCTTTTGTTCACGCAACTGGATTTTGCCAGTTGCCAGGTATGAATGGAGGTGGTCCGGTTGCTGCAGGATGAATAATCCAGCTGCCGGGCCAACAACCAATCATAGCGGAAAGCGCCCCGCCAGACGAACCGCCGGTCAGTCCCGTGGGCGGAGTTCCCAGAAGGCCACCGCCGAGGCAGCGGCGACGTTGAGTGAGTCAACGCCGGCACGCATGGGAATCTTGACTGCGAGGTCCGCCGCGGCCAACGTGTCCTGGCTCATGCCGGCACCCTCTGTACCGAGCACCAAGGACAGTTTGGAATATTGCTTCGCCGCAAGATCATCCAGATCCACCGCGTCCTCGGTCAACTCCATTGCTGCCACGGTGAAGCCTTGCTCCTTGAGGCGGAACAAGTCGTCAGGCCAGCTTTCCAGGCGTGCCCAGGGAACCTGGAAGACCGTTCCCATGCTGACCCGGACACTTCGCCTGTAGAGCGGATCTCCACAGCGTGGAGAGACCAGGACAGCGTCCACGCCAAGTGCAGCAGCGGACCTGAAGATGGCTCCCACGTTGGTGTGGTCAACAATGTCCTCGAGCACGGCCACGCGCCGCGCGTTGGCCAGCAGCACTTCCAGGGGAACAGGGGCCGGCCGGTGCATTGCCGCCATTGCACCGCGGTGCAGGTGGAATCCCGTGATTTCCTCCAGCAAGGCAGCCTTGCCGATAAACACCGGAACGTCCGGATATGCCTGGAAAACGTCGTCGAGGTCTTCCATCCACTTCTCTGCCAGGAAAAAGGAGCGGGGCTGGTGCCCGGCCGCCAGTGCCCTGCGCAGGACCCTGGAGGATTCGGCGATATACATGCCTTCTTCCGGCTCGCGCAACTTCCGCAGGTGCACATCGGTGAGGGTGGTGTAGTCCGTCACGCGCGGATCATCCGCGGACTCAAGGTAGTGGAATGTCACCGGGTGATTATTTCAGCAGGTTGGCGATCATGAAGCCCAGGGCCACTATCCCCAGGGTGAAGATGACGGCCCTGAGGACGCGCGGGGACAACTTCCGGCCAACCTTTGATCCCACCAAGCCGCCGATGGTGGAGCTCACGGCAATGAGGAGGACCACCAGCCATTCGATGCGGTCGAAAGCAAAAATCAGGTAGGAGATTGCTGCCACCATGTTGACACCGAGCACCAGGATGTTCTTCATGGCGTTGGCATTTTGCATGGTTCCCGTGAGGAACACACCGAGGATGCCTACCAGCAAGATCCCTTGCGCCGCCACGAAATAGCCACCGTAGACGCCGGCGAGGTAGACAAGCACCACCAGGAGGATGCCGTGGCTGCGGTCCCGGATGGCATGTTCGGGGTTTTGTTCCCTGCTGCGCACCCAGGCCTGCAGCTTGGGCTGGAACAGCACCATCAGGAGCGCCAGGACAAGCAGGACGGGCGCTACGTAGTGGAAGACTTTCTCCGGCAGATGCAGCAACAGCCAAGCACCGGTGATGCCGCCCAGCAGTGAGGCCGGCAGCAGCTTCATCAGCTGCCGTCCCCTGCCGGCCAACTCGCGGCGGTAACCCCACGCCCCTGCTGCTGTGCCAGCCACCAGGCCCATGGCGTTGCTCATGGACGCAACCACGGGTGTGATGCCGATGGCGATGAGCACGGGGAAGGTCACCAGCGTGCCGGAGCCGACTACCGCGTTGATGGTGCCGGCCCACAAGCCGGCAAAAAAGACCAGGATGCTGCTAAGAATCTCCACTGTTGGCTACCGGACCGCTCTAGCGGCGGGCGGTGGCAGTGTAACGGCCACCGTTTTCCGAGACATCCAGGGCAAGGCCGAACGTGGTGCTCAGGTGTTCGTCGGTGAGTACTTCCTTGATGGGGCCGGCAGCGACCACTCCACCTTCGCGAAGCAGCATGGCGTGGGTGAACCCTGGAGGCACTTCTTCAAGGTGGTGGGTGACCAGCACCATGGCGGGTGCGGCTTCGTCGCCGGCCAACTCGCCGAGCTTGTGGACCAGTTCCTCCCGGCCGCCGAGGTCCAGGCCCGCAGCCGGTTCATCCAAGAGCAACAGTTCGGGGTCCGTCATGAGGGCGCGGGCAATCTGCACACGCTTGCGCTCCCCTTCGGACAACGTGGCAAAGGTCCGGTTGAGCAGCGGGCCCATCCCCCAGTCGTTCAGCAGCCCAAAGGCGCGACGTTCGTCGTCGCGCTCGTAGCCCTCACGCCACCGTCCGGTAACACCGTAGGCGGCGGTAACCACCACGTTCAGGACGTTCTCGTGCTCGGGAATCTGGGTAGCAAGTGCGGCCGAGGAGAGTCCGATCCGG
Organism: Paenarthrobacter sp. OM7; assembly: GCF_029873575.1. Lineage (NCBI taxonomy): Bacteria > Bacillati > Actinomycetota > Actinomycetes > Micrococcales > Micrococcaceae > Paenarthrobacter > Paenarthrobacter sp. OM7. The sequence goes on along the minus strand of NZ_CP123579.1, from coordinate 2,349,180 downwards.
GGGCGGAGTTCAAAGACGTCAACGCGACCCAGGACCTCATCCAGGATCCCGGCCTTTCCGCTGCTGGGGTGGAGCCGGGCTGCGGCAATTTGGAGAAGGGTGGTCTTGCCTGCGCCGTTCGGTCCCAGAATGACCCAGCGCTCCCCTTCGTTGACCTGCCAGTCAACCTTGTCCAGCAGGGTCTTCTTGCCTCGGACAACGCTGACGGAAGCCAATTCCAGAACATCACTCATAGCAGTAGACACTAGGACAAAAATCCATATGACTGATAACCGGTCACGTAGCAGTGTTTGCCAGTCGAAATGAATTCGGGCGGACAGGAAGTGCTCAGTAGGATTGACGCCATGACTTCGAACTTGGCTGCAGTCAGCTATGGCGTGCATTTGTCCCCCGAATCCCTCGTTGGCCTTCGGAGGGTACTTGCTGACGCCGGCGTCGAGGTGTCATCGGAATCACAGGGTGGCGATCATCGTTTCAGTGTCATGACGGCCGGTCTTGCTGCGGGCACGGAGACGTTGGCGGATCTTGCAACCGTTCGGCGGCACGTTGCTGCGGCAGCCAGTGACGGCTTTGATACAGCCATTGTTCCCGAGGGCCTGCGCCAGGCCACCCGGAAGCTCCTCATCATGGATGTCGATTCCACGCTGATCCAGCAGGAAGTCATTGAATTGCTGGCAGCCCACGCAGGCAAGCGCGAGGAAGTCGCTGCTGTCACCGAGGCCGCCATGCGCGGTGAATTGGACTTCGCCCAGAGTCTCCATGCCCGGGTTGCCGTGCTCGCAGGGTTGCCCGTGGCGGTCGTCGAGTCAGTCCGGCAAGAGGTGCGCCTCAGCCTTGGTGCTGCAGAACTCGTCGCCGCCTTCAAGGAAGCAGGCCACGTTGTTGCCGTGGTGTCCGGCGGCTTCAACCAGATTCTTCGTCCCATTGCCGCAGACCTTGGACTGGACCATTGGATCGCCAATGAGCTCGAAATCATCGACGGCGTGTTGACGGGCAAGGTGCTTGGCGCTGTGATCGACCGGGCGGCCAAAGAGAAGTACTTGCGTGAGTGGGCAGCAGCGGAGAGCATCAGTCTTGAGCACACCATCGCAGTGGGCGACGGCGCCAATGACCTGGACATGCTCAGTGCGGCAGGAATTGGTATTGCGTTCAATGCCAAACCAGCAGTTCGTGCGGTAGCGGACGCTGCAATCAACATGCCTTACCTTGACGCCGTACGGCACATCGCCAACGTCTGACTCCTGCTGTGCCCACGCCGCGGTGACCCGCGGCCAGCTGCACTTTGCTGCAGTCCGCTTCAGCGCGCCCAAAAACAAGTGATGCCTCATCTGCACTCCCTGGTTGTCTGTCGCGTGAAACAACAATGTGTATTTCGTGACGCGATTATTCTGACTGTTTATCAAATCGTCATTAATAGCACATTCTTTGCCAAGGATTCGATGGAAATGAACGCTCTTTCCGTTATCCCCGTAATTCATGTGTAGAGTGAAAAACTCGACGAAGAAATCCGTAGAACATACGGCAGTCTGAATGACGGAAGTGCAGGGTCAGTAAGTGAACCGTTCGGAGCGTACGTGGAAATGGTGGAAACGCAGCGCAGGATTTGAACCCCTTCCAACACCGCTCCACGAGATCATTCGCGAGCGGCACCCTGACGCGGTGGCAACGGGGATGGCTCCCAACCAATGGGATTCCGGCCCCGGCGCGCCCGCCTACCAGGAAGTTCCGTCCGTCTATTTCATGGCTGCCAGTGATGAAACCACAGAACAGGAAGAACTGATCATGAGCTCACTTGACGAAGCTACGAAAGAACTGCTCGCCATAGAAGGCGCCACGGGTGCGGCCATTGTTGACTACACCAGCGGAATGGCGCTGGCGCAGGGCGGCAACCCAGGCTTCGATCTGGGCGTCGCTGCTGCCGGAAACTCCAATGTTGTCAGCTCCAAGCTCCGAACCATGGCCGACCTTGGACTGGACAGCTCCATCGAGGACGTCCTCATCACCCTGGATTCGCAGTACCACCTCATCAATGTCCTGAACTCGGCGGGGTCCAAGGGGCTCTTTGTCTACCTCGTGCTGGACCGGACCTATGCCAACCTGGCGCTGGCACGGCACAAGCTCAATAACATCGCCAAGGCCATCGCCATCTGATCTCCGGTGCTAACCGTGGGGGCGGCTGCGAATATCGCAGCCGCCCCCCCATTCATTCGCCGGTGTTTCAGGAAGCGTCAGACTTTCGCGCGGCGGGCCGCGCTGCCCCCCGATTCGAACTTGACGCCCAGCATATGGTGCACCAAAACATCCTCATTGGTATTGGCGTTGGCCTCAATGGTGACAAGTTCCCCGTCCCGCATGACACCAATCCGGTGGCACCAGTTGACCATCTCCGAGAGGTCTGAGGACAGGAGAATGATGGCGACACCAGTCTTGCTGAGCTGCGTCAACATCTTGTACACAACCTCTTTGGCTCCAACGTCAATCCCGCGGCTGGGATGACTGAGAATCAGGACGTCACAGTCGCTGGAGATCCATCGGGCCAGTTCCACCTTCTGGCGGTCGCCGCCGGACAAAGTGGAGAGGGCGCCCTGGATGTTGGTGGTGTTGATGCGCATGCGGTGCACAACGTCAGCCACATTCCTCAGGTGGGTGATCTCATCCCGAAGGTTTTCAGCGCCCGCCCCGGCGCCCTGATGAAGCCCTTCCGCAATGCTCGTCCCAGGACCAAGGGTAAAGGCCGCATCCGGCGAGTAACCGATCTTCAACCGCTGCGCGTCCTGGGGCCCGCGGATTTGGACGTGGGTTCCGTTCACGTAGATCTCTCCCGACGTGCAGGGGCGGATACCCGCCAGGGCTGATATCAGTTGATAGACGCCCGATCTGTGGGTTCCTGCCAGTCCGAAAATTTCGCCTTTGGCCACACTGAAGCTCGCATCACGGACTTTCTCCTCCACGCTGAGGTGGGAGATCCGCAAGGCCTCTCCCCCGGCCGCAGGGCCGGAGGGCCGGGAAATCCGCTCCAGTTCCTGCTGCAGCAGGAGGAAGGCAAGTTCGTCGACGTCGGTCTTGCTGGCCTCCACGATCTTGTGCACCTTACCGTCGCGCATAACAGCAATGCGGTGGGCTATGGAACGGACCTCATCAAGGCGGTGGGTGATGTAGATGATGGCCCGGCCCTGCCGTGTGAGCATTCTCAGGACCTGATGCAAAACCGCGACATCGTGGTCCGGAAGTGACGCGGCCACTTCGTCCATGATCACCAGTTGGGCTTCCTCGGCCACCATCCGGAGTACCTCCACCAAGGCCTGCTCGGCTCGAATCAGCGTTCCGACCCTCGCGTCGGGGTCCATGGTGATACCAATGTCCCGGATGAGCTTGCCCGCTTGATCGCGGAGTTCCGCGTGTGGCCGGCCCGACTGGAAGGTTCCGCGAAAGATGGCTTCGGTGATGGTCAGTTCCGGGTCTATGTGGAAGTTCTGGGGAATATGCCCCACTCCGCAAGCCTGCGCTTCTGCGATGGAATCCGGCATGTATTTTTCACCCGCCAGGGTGATCCGTCCATGGTCGTGCTTGACGGAACCGGCCAGGACGCCCATCAGGGTGGTCTTGCCGGCGCCGTTGGTCCCAATCAACCCCAGAATCTCGCCGCGATGCAACGAAAGCCCCACACCTTTGAGGATGCGCCGTTGATCATACGACGCGTGAATATCATCAGCATCTAATAACAGGTCCAAAGAAGCTCCTAAGGCATGCATAAACCCTCTCATTGTGGTTTACGCAACGTGCTGACAACTACGTGCGAGGCTGCCTTGGAGAGTCAACCAGAAGAATTCTTATAATGCAAAGCCATTTATTCGAAACGACTAGTCGCATTTCGTGACGCAAAAAACCAGATAATTTACCAAAATGATACTTCAAAGCGTGGGTGACTATTGCGCTGTTGTGGCGTTAAACAGCTGTGGCCCGGGAACAGGTCCCGGGCCGCAGCTGTGGTGGTATTTGCTACTCGGCAGTCTTGCCGAAGTAATCGGCTCCGCCAACGTATTCCGTGTGTCCGGATTCGACGTCCGCGGTGACCATCTTCGCAACCTCGGCAGCGAATTCCTCCACGGAGTAAAGCTTGCCGGCCTCGGCGCGGCGCGCTTCGATGGCTCCAGGGTTGGAGCGATCCAGCAGGGTCGCAGTCACTGTGCCCTCGATCATGTCACCGGAGACCACCACCAGCGAGATGCCCTTGTCCGCGAGGTGGGGAATCAGTTCACGCAGTGCGTCCTCACCGGCGCGCTTGCTCTTCGCGACGGGCTCGTACTCCGGCATGGTGGGAACAGTCTCCACAAAATGCGCCTGGTGGCTGGTCACGAAAACGACGCGTGAACCCTCAGGCATGAGCGGAACGGCTGCGTTGAGCATATTGACCTGGGCATCACGGTTCAGTTTGAGGGCGTAACCCTCTTCCATGCCCGATTCCATGCCGCCTGACGCGTTCAGCACCAAGACGTCAAGGGATCCGAACTCCTCCATGGCTTTGCTGGCAAGGGCGTGCACGCCTTCATCGGTGGTCAGGTCAGCGCCCACGGCAGCCGCGCGGCCGCCTGCTTCCTGGATGCCCGCCACTACCTTGTTGGCGCGGGGCGCCTTCTGCCGGTAATTAACGACGACGGCGGCACCCTCGCCCGCGAGGATCTTGGCAACTTCGGCGCCAATTCCGCGGGAAGATCCCGTGACGATGGCGGTCTTGTTATCCAGCGTTCCCATTCATGCTCCTTTTGTTCACTTCATCCAAATTCCGTGGCCTCGCCTTCCATCATGCCAGCGGCAAGGACGAAATCGCTTGTGGGCCCCGGACAAAAACCGCGTTTGAGGCTAGTGGCCCATACCCAGACCACCATCCACCGGGATCACGGCCCCTGAGATGTACGCAGCTTCGTCACTGGCAACCCAGCGCACTACGTCAGCCACTTCGGAGGCCTCGGCAAAGCGACCTGCCGGGACGTTGGCCAGGTAGGCCTTCTGGGTGTCCTCGGGCAGTTCAGCCGTCATGTCGGTGTTGATGAAACCTGGCGCCACCACGTTGGCGGTGATGCCCCGGCTGCCGAGCTCGCGGGTCAGTGAACGTGCAATGCCCACCATGCCGGCCTTGGACGCGGAATAGTTGATCTGGCCGGGTGCTCCGTAGAGGCCGGAGACGGAAGAGATGAGGACCACACGGCCCTTCCGGAGCCGGATCATTCCCTTGGATGCCCGCTTGATCACACGGAATGCGCCGGTGAGGTTGGTGTCGAGGACCGACGTGAAGTCGTCTTCGCTCATGCGGAGCAGGAGCGTGTCCTTCGTGATGCCGGCATTGGCAACCAGGACTTCAACAGGTCCATGGGCTTCCTCGACGATTTTGAACGCAGCGTCAACGGAGGCCTCGTCCGTGACGTCTGCCCGAACGCCCAGGATGCCTTCAGGCAGTTGTGTTTCACTCCGGTAGGTCACTGCCACCTTGTCGCCGTTGGCGAGGAACGATTCGGCAATGGCCAGGCCAATGCCGCGGTTGCCGCCGGTGATCAAGACGCTGCGGCCGGTTGTGACTGCTTCAGACATGCTGTGGCTCCAGGTTCCGCGGCATCGAAGTGCCGCATTAAAGGGGGATTTTCCTGTGTCGATCTTATCCGTCGCCCATCCCAACCCGTGGGTAACCCTCAGCCTGCGCGGTTTGGGCCGTTACGGCCTTGGTGAGAGAATTGGGAGAGGCCTTTGGAGCGTGATGATTCAGTTGTGACACGAGAAAACAGTCCCCTGCAGCAAGTGCCCGGGGAACCGGGCGCTTTTTCCGGCGACCCCGAGGTCCACAGCATCACGGATGCCGCCGCTGCCCACTCCGAGGACATGCGTGAGCGCATGATCAAGTATGCGGTGGCCATGGGTATCCGTATGGTCTGCATCGTCCTCATTTTCGTGGTTGATGGATGGTTCAAGATCATTGCGATCGCAGGCGCTGTTTTCCTCCCTTGGATCGCGGTTGTCATCGCCAACGGCAATGACAAAGCTGAGGACCACAGCGAGTCGTTGTTGGACTACGTGGCTGTCCCTGAAATCGAGCGCTCCTCCCAGCCGGAAGAAGCCACCGCGGATGGACCCACGGTGCTCCAGGGCGAGCTGGTGGACGACGAACCAACAAGCAATCCAGGCGGCCCTTCGAGGGGACCTGCAAGCGAGGCCGGACACCCCGGCGACGAACGGGCGGCTTCATGAACATCTTCAACCTCGGTGGCCCAGGTACGGCCGGCCAGGACTCCGAACGTGCCACGGCTCCGGCTGTGTGCTCCCGGAAGGGGTGCCGGTCCGGTGCCCAGTGGCAACTCCTGTGGAACAACCCGCGTATCCACACTCCGGAACGGCGCAAAGTGTGGCTTTCCTGCGGAGACCATCGGGAGTGGTTGGAGGAGTATCTGACCACCCGGGGACTCTGGAAAGAAACGATTGCCTTCACGGCCGGCGACGCTGCAGTGAACGAGGCCGGCTGAATGTACCGCTTCCTCTTCTCCAGCAAGTGGCTGGGGTACTTTGTCCTGGCTGTCATTTTTGCCACAGCGTGTGTTTTCCTGGGCCGCTGGCAGATGGACCGCCGCGCCGAGACTTTGGCCGAAATCAATCGCGTGGTGAGCAACTACTCGGCCACGCCTGTCCCCTACACAGAAATCAAGGACCAGTTCAATTCCCTGGATCCCGAAAAGGAATGGACCCAGGTCCAGCTGCGCGGCAGCTACGACGTGGAGGGCCAGCGGGTTGTCCGAAACCGCCCGCTGAACGGGCAGCCAGGTTACGACGTCGTGGTTCCCTTCCGGCTTACCACCGGCGAAGCGGTGGTCATTGACCGTGGTTGGCTGCCCATCGGCAACAACACTCCCGGCCGTCCCGACGTTATACCGGCCCCACCAGCGGGTCAGGTGACGGTGGTGGCGCGCCTCAAGCCTGCTGAACCCAAGTTGGACCGCGGAGCGGTGGACGGGCAGTTGGCCTCCATTGACCTGGCGGGTTTCGCCAGCGAGCTCCCCTACCCCATCGCCACCGGGGCCTATGGGCAGCTGGCCAGTGAAGATCCTGCAGTACAGCCGATGCCGACGCCCTTCCCTAAACCGGCAACCGAGGAGGGGACGCACCTCTCCTACTCCCTGCAGTGGTTTGCCTTTGGTGTCCTGATGTTTATCGGGTTCGGCTACGCAGCGCGGCAACAGGCCCGCAACGCGGCCATTGACGCCGAAGAGGAAGAGGACGAGCACATCATCGCTGCTGGTGGCACGCCGAAGAAGCGTAGTCCGGCTCCCCGGAAGAACAAGCGCGCTACGTCCGAAGAAGAGGAAGACGCCATCCTGGACGCCCAAGGGTACTGAATGATTCCGGATCCTGTACTGAACGTAAAATCAGCCCTGACTGCCGCCGGTGTTGCGGACACGGTGCAAATCTTCGAGGACGAGGTTCCGACGGCGGCCGCAGCTGCGTCTGTCCTGGGGTGCGAGGTCGCCGCGATCACCAACAGCCTGATCTTCGAGCTCGACGGGTCACCCCTGCTCATCCTTGCCAGCGGCGCGGCAAGGGTAGATACAGCGTTGGTGGCAGATCAGCTGGGAAGTGGAAAGATCCGGCGCGCAACGCCGGACTTCGTCCTGGAACACACCGGCCAGCAGGTCGGAGGCGTAGCCCCAGTGGGCCACCCGGAGAAACTCCGCACTATTCTGGACACGTCCCTGCAGGAACACCCGCTGCTCTGGGCCGGAGCCGGCGACCACAAGTCCATGTTCTCCATCAGCTACGAAGAGCTGGCGCGCATCACCGCCGCCGAACCATTGCAAGTCCGCTAGGCAGCACGCGGCAGATCAGGCGCGCCGCGCAGCGGAACGCAACACACGCCGCGGACGGCCCAGCGAGGCTTACGCCAGCGTGATCAGGTCCAGGTAGTCCTCGTTCCAGTGATCCTCCACGCCATCCGGGAGCAACACCACACGTTCGGGGTTCAACGCGGACACAGCGCCTTCGTCGTGGCTGACCATGACGACGGCGCCGCTGTAGTTCTTGAGTGCACCCAGGATTTCCGCACGGCTGGCGGGGTCCAGGTTGTTGGTGGGTTCATCGAGGAGGAGGACGTTGGCGCTGGAAGCCACGATGGTTGCGAGGGCCAAGCGGGTCTTCTCACCACCGGAGAGAACCCCAGCCGGCTTGTCGACGTCGTCACCGGAGAAGAGGAACGAACCCAGGATGCCGCGGACTTCAGCATCTTTCATGTCCGGCGCGGATGACCGCATGTTTTCCAGGACGGTGCGGTCGACGTCGAGCGTCTCATGTTCCTGGGCGTAATAGCCCACTTTGAGACCATGACCGGGAATGATGTCGCCCGTATCCGGCTTGTCGACGCCAGCCAGCATGCGCAGCAGGGTGGTCTTGCCGGCACCGTTGAGACCCAGGATGACCACCTTGGATCCGCGGTCGATGGCGAGGTCCACATCCGTGAAGATTTCCAGCGAACCGTAAGACTTGCTGAGACCCTCCGCGGTGAGGGGAGTCTTGCCGCAGGGTGAGGGATCCGGGAACCGCAGTGCGGCCACGCGGTCGTTCTCCCGTACAGCCTCCAGGCCGCTCAGGAGCCGCTCAGCACGCTTGGCCATGTTCTGGGCGGCGACAGCCTTGGTGGCCTTGGCCCGCATCTTGTTGGCCTGGTCAATCAGGACCTGGGCCTTCTTTTCAGCGTTGGCACGTTCGCGCTTCCTGGCGCGCTCGTCCGTTTCGCGCTGGAGCAGGTAGCGCTTCCAGTCCATGTTGTAGTAATCGATCTGGGCGCGGTTGGCGTCCAGCAGGTAGACCTTGTTGACCGTTGCTTCCAGCAGTTCGGTGTCGTGGCTGATCACGATCAGTCCACCCTGGTGGTTCTTCAGGAAGTCGCGCAGCCACGTGATGGAGTCGGCATCGAGGTGGTTGGTGGGTTCGTCGAGGAGCAAGGTCTCGGCGTCGGAGTACAGGATGCGCGCCAATTCGACGCGGCGGCGCTGGCCGCCGGAAAGGGTCTTCAGGGGCTGGTTGAGGAGACGGTCCGGCAGTGCGAGGTTGGAGGAGATCGCGGCGGCTTCAGCTTCGGCAGCGTAGCCGCCACCGGCCAGGAATTCAGCTTCCAGACGGTCGTAGCGGTTCATGGCTTTGCGCTGGACGGCTGCGTCGTCGCTGGCCATGTCGTCGTGGGCCTTTTTGAGCTTGCCCACCACCACGTCCAAGCCGCGCGCGGAGAGGATGCGGTCGCGGGCGAGCTGCTCCATGTCCGGGGTCCGCGGGTCCTGGGGAAGGTAGCCGATTTCACCGGTACGGGTGACCTTGCCGCCTGCCGGAAGGCCTTCGCCGGCGAGGACCCGGGTGAGGGTGGTCTTGCCGGCACCGTTGCGTCCGACGAGTCCAATCTTGTCCCCTTTGTCCACCCTGAAGTTGACCTGGTCCATGAGCAGGCGTGCGCCGGCGCGGAGTTCGAGGTCCTGGACGGTAATCAATTCGGGTGATGCCTTTCAATGGGGAACGCTCGCGGGGACCGGTGGGTCCGATAAGTGCGGCGGGGTGCGGCTATGAGAACAGCCTGTCCAAGTCTACCGGTACCCCGGCCGCGGGGTGACAACGGGCCCCGCAAGCGGAAACTGTGCCAACGGCCAAACAATTCCTGGCCGGCTTTGTGGGAAGGCTCTGAAATCCTGTGTCCGCGCCATCCGTATTCTCGAGAACAGGGGAGAACGCTCCGCATTCATCGCATCGCATTACACCTGATTGGACCCGCCATGAGCCAGACAAACGCTGCCACGGTGCAGCACAAACCAACGACCCGTCAACGGTGGACTGCCACCGATCTCGGTCTCATCGCGGTTTTCGCAGCCCTCGTGGCAGCCTCCGCGATCGTTCCCGGCATCCCGGTAGGCGCCCTGGGCGTTCCCATCACCCTGGTGACCCTGACGGTGATGCTCAGCGGTCTGGTGCTCGGCGCCGGGCGCGGGTTCGCCGCCGTCGGTCTCTATGTACTGCTGGGTTTGGCGGGGCTGCCGATCTTCAGCGGCGGCCGCAGCGGATTGGGTATCCTGGCGACTCCCTCCGCCGGTTACATCATTGCGTTTCCCTTGGCCGCAGCAGCCACCGGCTACCTGGCGGCCATAGTCATCCGTCGGACCGTTAAGTCCAGGGCCCTCTGGTTGTTCGCCGCCACCATGGTGAGCAGCATCGTGGTCATTCATGCTCTGGGTGTTGTGGGCATGATGGTCAACGCAAAGCTGGACTTCGCCAAGGCCTTCCTCGCCGACCTTCCTTTTGTTCCCGGCGATATCCTTAAGAACGTCCTGGCCGTGATCATCGCCACGGCAATCCATAAAGCCTTCCCGGACGTCCTGGTGCGTCGGGTCAAGTAAAGCGGGACCAACCACGCCATGAATTCCATCAGTTTCAGTAGGGTCGCGGTGCGTGTCGCCGTCGATGGCAGCGACACGCCCAAGACCCTGCTGCACGATTTTTCCCTTGACCTGGCCGAACGCCGGATCGGAGTGATCGGTGCCAACGGATCCGGGAAGTCCACTCTGCTGCGGCTTGTGAATGGCTTGGTTGCGCCGACCCAGGGCAGCGTAGTGGTCCACGGTGACAACACTGTTGGCGCCGTGCGCCGCGTCCGGGGCAACGTGGGTTTTGTTTTCACCGATCCTTTGTCGCAACTGGTGATGCCCACAGGGCGCGAAGACGTGGAGCTTTCCTTGCGCCGTTCCATCAAGAACTCCAAAGAGCGGGCGGCCCGGGCAGAAACAGTCCTGGATCGATTCGGCCTGCTGCACCTGGCCGATCAGAGCATCTACGAACTGTCCGGTGGTGAACGGCAGTTGCTGGCCTTGGCCGCAGTCCTGGCCGTCGATCCCACCGTGCTGGTCCTTGACGAACCGTCGACGCTGCTGGACCTAAGGAACCGTGAACTCCTGCGGCGTACCGTCGCCGGCCTGGACCAACAGGTGATCATGTCCACCCATGATCTGGACCTTGCGCTCGACATGGACAGGGTCCTGGTGGTGGAGTCCGGACGCATCGTGTTCGACGGCGGTGCTGCCGAAGGCGTTGCCCATTACCGTGCGCTGTGCGCAACTCCCCTGCCCAGTGCCCGCTTGGGTGACGTGTCCAGGTGAGAGGCCATGGTTTCCTGCTCGCCAACCATGTCCGCGGCAACTCGATCATCCACCGCACTCCCCTGTGGCTGAAATTTGTGGTGGTGGCGGCCTGTGGAGCGGCGTCGTTCCTCATTATCGACTGGGCCGTGTCGCTGGCAATTTTTGCCGTCATGTGTGGGTTGTTCATGCTGACCGGCGCCGGGTTCCGTCGCCTCGTGCGGGCTATCTGGATGGTGATGCCCATCCTCTTGGTCATCGGCCTCTTCCAGTGGTGGCAACTCGGCGCGCCCACCGCTGCCCGCATCGTGTTGAACGTGCTGGTGTGTGTGGTGGCAGCTTCAGTGTTGACAGCCACCACCCCCGTGCAGGATTTGTTGGATGGTGTGGTGGCACTGGCAAAGCCCTTCCGGCGCTTCGGGGCCGACCCTGAGCGCTTTGCTTTGACCATCGCAGTGATGCTCAGGAGCATTCCCTTTATCGCCGGCGCCTTCTCGGACGTAAGGGACTCAGCACGGGCACGCGGGCTTGAACGCAATCCCCGGGCGCTGGTTCTTCCGGTCTTCATCACCACTGTGGCGTATGCCCGGCAAACCGGTGATGCCCTGGCAGCCCGCGGATTGGGCGAAAGGGACTGACCAGGGCAGAAACTAGAGCCTTGAGTACCGCAGGAGCGCTGCGGTTCCCATGCCGCCTGCGCTGCTGATCATGGCCAACAGCAGTGGGCGCTGTCCTTTGACGGTATCCATGCTGCGTGCCTGGGCCAGCAAACGGGTCACCAGGACAGCCCCGGAGGCACCATAACCGTGCCCCAGTGCCAAGGCGCCGCCCTGGAGGTTGGCTCTCGCCGGATCGATGCCCACGTACTCCAGGCAGGCAATGGTTTGGGATGCGAAGGCCTCGTTGAATTCCACAAGGTGAATGTCACTTGCGTCTACAGCGTGGCTGTCCAGGAGACGTCCTGCCGCATGCGCCGCACCCATACCGGGAAACTGCGGATCAACCCCGGTGGTGTCGCACCCCAGCACCATCAATCCGTCGGTGGCCCCCATGGTGCGGGCACGTTTCAGTGACGTGATGACGACGGCGGATGCTGCGTCCGCGTCGAAGCAAGAGTTCGCTGCCGTAACCGTTCCGCCGGGCACGAATGCCGCAGGGAACCTGGCCATCAACGGCGCCCGGAGGGAAGCACGGGGGCCGTCGTCGCAATCCACCAATTTTTCGCTGCATCGCAGGGGAACGATCTCCGCAGAGAAGCCGCCTGTCCTGGCCGCTTCAACGGCGCGACGATGGCTCCGGAGGGCGTAGTCATCCTGGCGCTCACGTGTAACGCCGAACGCGCGGGCAACGTTCTCGGCGGCAACGCCCATGTCAGGGTCGCCAAACTGTGGTGGCACAAAGCTGGCCCTGGAGTAGAAGTCGAGTTCGCCGTCGTCGTTCCTGTTGGCCCTTGCCGGGGCGGTACTGATGCTTTCAACGCCGCCTGCCAGGAACAGCGGATCACCGCCCGCCGCCACCAGGCGGGACGCCAGTGAAATGGCGTCCAGGCCCGAACCGCATTGCCGGTCAACGGTAATCCCGGGAACGGTGATGGGCAGGCCCGCCTGGAGCGCCGCGAAGCGCGCCACGTTCCCGCCGCCGCCGACGGCGTTGCCCAAGATGACGTCGTCAACGTCCGCCGGGTCCATACCTGTTGTTTCCACCAGGGCGGCCAGGACAGGTGCCGCGAGGTCCGGGGCACGGAGATGCTTCAGTTGGCCGTTGGCGCGACAAATTGGAGACCGAAGCGCAGCGATGATCACCGGCAGGCGGGACTCGTCGGCTTCTCTGGCGGAGTCGTAGCCGCTATCCAAGAAGCTGCGCCCTGGGGTCATGGTTCTTGATCCAGTCCAGGAGAACTTTTCTGCTGACTTTGCCCCGGTCGGTCAGGGGCAACTCCGCCAATAAGTAGTACTGAAGAGGCCATTTGTCCCGTGCCAGCAAACCATCCAGTCCCGTTCGGAGCTGGGTGGCAGTGACCGCACCGCAGGCAGGCACAACGCCGGCGATCACCTTCTGGCCGCGGACATCGTCGGGCGCCCCGGCCGCAACAACACTGTCCACGCCGGGTACGGAGGCGACGGCAAGCTCCACCTCATGCGGGTAGACGTTCTTTCCCGAGGTAATGATCATGTCTGACCTGCGGCCCAGGATGTGGAGGGTGCCCTTCTCCAGGAAACCCTGATCTCCTACGGTGTACCAACCGTCGAGGCACCTCAGGGCTTGGCCATCGTCTCCCCACAGGTAGCCATTGCTGACCATCCCGCTGCGAACGCTGATGTTTCCGTGGCCGCCGTCCGGCAGTGGCTTGCCGTCGTCGTCGAGGATGCTCAGTTCAACGCCCGGGAAAGGCGAGCCAATGCCGGTACCACCGGCGTCCATTGGTTCCCCGGCAGCCAGGCGGGTGCCCGAAACAAAGCTTAGTTCGGAAGCGCCGTAGTACTCGTAGATGGCCGCCCGGGGCGCCCACCGCCGGGCCGCCTCCAAGGTTCGGCCGTCCAGCTTGGAACCAGCACAGATGATGCTCCGGATGCCTGAGGCGTCCACGTCTCCTGCCAGTCCCCGTTCGCTGAGCAATCGCAGCGCGGTGGGTGCGAGGACCAAGCGGGTGATGCCGTCGTGGCTGATGGCAGCGTGGGCGTCTCCCACGTCGAAGGATTCGAGCGTGTGAAACGCGGCACCCGCGTACAGGCACTCCGAGAGCGCGTACAGATTAAGGCTGGCTGACAGAGGGCCCGGCGCCAGTGTCCGGTCGTCCTGTGAGAGGCCGAAGAACTCGATGGATGCCTCGAAGGACACTTGCCAGGACCGGCGGGACCTGGTGAAGGCTTTGGGGACGGAGGTAGTGCCCGACGTCAGGCCGATGAGGAACGTACTGGACGGGTCCCCGTCCAACAACCCGGTCTCGACTGGCCTGATGGTCCCGCCGATGCGCGCCGAGACTTCTTCGATCATCGGAACCGGCCACTCGGGGTCGAGCACGGCGCAGCTCCGCTCCCCGGCCACCGCCGCCGTGTAGCGCTCCACAAAGCGAACGGAGTTTGGCTCGGCAAGAACAGCAGTGGCGTTCGCGTCGTCCAGCAGCGCTGCTGCGGCGTCACGGAGTTCCGCCCAGGTGAGCCGGCTGCTGCCCACAACGACCGCGGTGTCGTGGGGGCGCTCTTCGGCCCAGAGCTGAAGTTTGTCCAGGAAAGGCATCCTCACGATTTTACGGCAGTGTCAGGCGCCGGGCACCAATAGTGACGTCTATTCTGACTGTATGAGTTTCAATGACGGCGCACAGCTTGACCCCTCCCAGGTGGAGGACCGACGTGGCAGTGGTATGGGCCGCGGGACCAAGATCGGCGGTGGCATTGGCGGCGGGATCGTGGTCCTGCTGCTGGCACTCTTCGGTATAAACCCCAACATCCTGGGCGACCTGACAGGCAGCGGAACCCAGCCGCCCGCCGTCGAAAGTGGCGGCGCCGGAGGTGTCCAGGAATGCCAGACCGGAGCCGACGCGGACAAACGACTGGATTGCCGCATCACTGGAACGGTGAACAGCCTGAACGCTTTCTGGCCTGACTACCTGGCCGACTACAACGTCCAGTATCCGCGCCCCAAGACCGTCATCTTCAGTGCGGCCACCAACACCGGCTGTGGTGCAGCCACCAGCGCTGTGGGTCCGTTCTATTGCCCTGCAGACACCACCGCGTATTTTGACCCTGGCTTTTTCGACGAACTGGTGACCCGCTTTGGGTCCTCCGGAGGACCGCTGGCGCAGGAGTATGTAGTGGCCCACGAGTTCGGACACCATGTCCAGAATGTCCTCGGAAACCTGGATCAGGCACAGCAGGATCCCCAGGGCCCGCAGTCGGGTGCCGTCAGGGTGGAACTGCAGGCTGACTGCTATGCGGGTTTGTGGGTCAGGCATGCAACGACGCAAACGGATGCCAGCGGCAGGCCCTTCCTTGATCCCCTGACCGAGCAGGATCTGCAGGATGCGCTCTCCGCTGCTTCCGCGGTCGGCGATGACCGCATCCAGGAGGCGGCTACAGGGCGCGTCTCCCCTGAGTCATGGACTCACGGCTCCAGTGAGCAGCGGCAAAAGTGGTTCTATCAGGGATACACCACGGGCGACATCAACAAATGCGACACGTTTGGGGTACCCACGCCTTAGTGCAGCGGGCAAACGACAAAGGAAGGGTTCCAGGCCGATGGCCCGGAACCCTTCCTTTTGCCTGCAGGAAGCGAGCGGAGACTGCTGATCAGATGTTGAAGCCGAGGGCCCGCATCTGGTCCTTGCCGTCATCGGTGATCCGCTCGGGACCCCATGGCGGCATCCATACCCAGTTCAGGCGCCAATCATCAACCACGCCGTCAAGGGACTTGCCGACCTGCTCTTCAAGCACGTCCGTCAGCGGGCAGGCCGCAGTGGTCAACGTCATGTCGATCAGGAGGGCGCCGTCGTCGTCGGAGTACTTCAGTCCGTAAAGAAGGCCCAAGTCCACAATGTTGACCCCGAGTTCGGGGTCAATGACGTCCTTGAGCGCTTCCTCAACGTCCTCGAGGCTGGTGCGCGCCGTGTTGATTTCGGTCATGAAACGATCCTAACTAGGCCTGTACGGCAGGAGCAACGGCAACGCCGGCGCCTGGGGCATAGCGGTCGTAGCCCTCGTCTTCAAGACGGTCGGCGAGCTCGGGGCCGCCCTCTTCGACAACCTTGCCGTCAACGAACACGTGAACGAAGTCCGGCTTGATGTACCGCAGGATGCGGGTGTAGTGCGTGATGAGCAGGGTGCCCATGTTGCCCTCTTCATGAGCGCGGTTAACACCCTCAGAGACAACCTTCAAGGCGTCAACGTCAAGACCGGAATCGGTCTCGTCAAGGATGGCGAACTTCGGCTTGAAGAGTTCGAGCTGAAGGATCTCAACACGCTTCTTCTCACCACCGGAGAAGCCCTCGTTGACATTGCGCTGTGCGAAGTCGGCGTCGATACGGAGCTGCTGCATGGCAGCCTTGACGTCTTTGGTCCACGTGCGCAGTGCCGGTGCTTCGCCGTCGATTGCGGTCTTGGCGGTCCGCAGGAAGTTGGTCATGGTGACTCCGGGAACCTCTACCGGGTACTGCATGGCCAGGAAGACGCCTGCGCGGGCGCGCTCGTCGACACTCATTTCCAACACATTTTCGCCATCCAGCGTGATGGTGCCGCTGGTGACGTTGTAGCGCGGGTGTCCGGCGATCGTGGAGGCGAGAGTGGACTTGCCCGAGCCGTTGGGGCCCATGATGGCGTGCGTCTCACCGGTCTTAATGGTGAGGCTGACGCCCTTCAGGATCTCCTTGGTGCCCTGCTCCGTCTCGATGCTGACGTGCAGGTCCTTGATTTCAAGAGTTGACATGCTCTTCTTTCTTTCCGTTCGTAAGTCTGGCGGTACTGGGCGCTCAGTAGTGATCTACCGAGGCGCCGTTCACAACGTTGGTCACGTCCACATACACGTCGTCTCCGTCGATGGTGACGGCGAAAACAGGGACGGGGTCATAAGCAGGCAGCTGGAGCGGCTGTCCGCTGCGGAGGTCAAACTGGGAACCGTGGCCCCAGCACTCGATCGCGCAGCCTTCAACCTCACCCTCGGACAACGAGATGTCCGCGTGCGAGCAAGTATCGGCGATGGCGTGGATCTCGCCCATCGAGTCCTTGACGATGGCTACGGGGTAGTCATCGATCAGGACGCGCAGCGCCTGCTTGACCTGGATGTCATTGGCGTTGCATACCAGTTCGCCCTTGGTTTCTTCACTCATTGTTGCTCTGCCTGGCCTGTCTTAGTTGTCGGTCGCGGCGAGTTCGCGCTCAACAGCTGCGGTCAGGCGATCTTCGATTGCCGGGACCTTGATCTGCTGGATGATCTCGTTGAGGAAGCCTCGGACCACCAGGCGGCGGGCAACCTTCTCGGGGATGCCGCGGGCCATGAGGTAGAACAGGTGTTCGTCGTCGAACCGGCCGGTGGCACTGGCGTGGCCAGCACCCTCGATCAACCCGGTTTCGATTTCGAGGTTGGGTACGGAGTCGGCGCGGGCACCGTCAGTGAGGACCAGGTTGCGGTTGGCCTCGTAGGTGTCCGTGCCCTCTGCTTCCTTGCGGATCAGGACGTCGCCGACCCACACGCTGTGGGCATTGCGGCCCTGGAGCGCACCCTTGTAGAGAACGCGCGACTTGCAGTTGGCCACTGCGTGGTCAACGAAGAGGCGCTGCTCAAGGTGCTGTCCGGCATCGGCGAAGTACAGGCCGAACATCTCGACGTCGGCACCGGGAGCCGTGAAGCGCGTGGACGGCGTGACGCGAACGAGGTCGCCGCCAAGGCTGACCACGATGTGCTTGAACTTGGCGTCGCGGCCGATCTTTGCCTGCTGCGATGACGCGTGGACAGCGTTGTCTGCCCATTCCTGCAAGGAGACAACGGTCAGTTCAGCACCGTCTTCAACGATGATTTCCACGTTCTCGGAGACAACCGCGGTGCCCTGGTGGTCCAGGACTACGACACCCTTGGAGAAGCGTTCTGCCACAATCACGATGTGCTGGGCAGATGGTGCCTCGCCCGCACCGGTGATCAGGACCGAAACTTCACTCTCGGCCTGCAGCTCGGCGGGCACGGTGATGACCGTGGCCTCGGCGAAGTTCTCCCAGGCGTTGGCGGACACAAGGTCCTCCGGGATGGCTGCCTGGCCGATGCGCTGGTCATCGCGACCAACGGTTTCAACAACGACGCCGGCTGGTGCGGTGACGCTGACAGCCGGGGCTGCGCCGTTGAGGACGTCGGTGTGAAGGCCGCGAAGCCGCTTCAGCGGAGTGAAGCGCCAGTCTTCTTCAAGTCCGTTCAGGGGCTTGAAGTCTGCCAGCTTGTAGGAGGTGAGGCGGCCTGCACGGGAGCTGTCCGGGATGCCTACGCCGCCACCATGCGAGTGGCTCTTGGCCGAAGCGCCGGCCAGCGGACCAGCGGAAGGCTGCTCCGACGTCGTGCTGGTGTTCGTTCCGGTGTTCACAGGCGAAAGGTTCTCGCCTTCCTCGGTGAAGCCGTTGATAAACGGCTGGGCCGAGGGCGCGCCGATGCGCGCCTTTTCAGTAGTGATATCAGTCATTGTTAACCGACGGACCCTTCCATCTGCAGTTCAATCAAGCGGTTCAGCTCAAGGGCGTATTCCATGGGCAGTTCACGGGCGATCGGCTCAATGAAGCCGCGCACGATCATGGCCATGGCCTCGTCTTCAGGCATACCGCGGGACATCAGATAGAAGAGCTGCTCTTCGCTGACGCGGGAAACGGTGGCCTCGTGGCCCATGACAACGTCATCCTCGCGGATGTCGATGTACGGGTACGTGTCCGAGCGGGAAATGGTGTCCACCAGGAGGGCATCGCAACGGACCGTGTTGGCCGAGTGCTTGGCGCCTTCGCGGACCTGGACGAGGCCGCGGTAAGCAGCACGTCCGCCGCCGCGGGCCACGGACTTGGAAATGATGGAACTCTTGGTATTCGGTGCGATGTGCACCATCTTGGAGCCCGTGTCCTGGTGCTGGCCCTCGCCGGCGAAGGCGATGGACAGCGTCTCACCCTTGGCGTGCTCGCCCACAAGGTACACGGCCGGGTACTTCATGGTCACCTTGGAACCGATGTTGCCATCGATCCACTCCATGGTGGCGCCCTCTTCGCAGATGGCGCGCTTGGTGACCAGGTTGTACACGTTGGTGGACCAGTTCTGGATGGTCGTGTAGCGGACGCGGGCGCCCTTCTTCACGATGATCTCCACAACGGCCGAGTGCAGGGAATCCGAGGTGTAGATCGGAGCCGTGCAGCCCTCGATGTAGTGAACGTAGGAGTCCTCATCGGCGATGATCAGCGTGCGCTCGAACTGGCCCATGTTTTCCGTGTTGATACGGAAGTAGGCCTGCAGCGGAATGTCCACGTGGACACCCTTGGGCACGTACACGAAGGAACCGCCTGACCAGACAGCCGTGTTCAGCGATGCGAACTTGTTGTCGCCCACCGGAATGATGGTGCCGAAGTACTCCTGGAAGATCTCCGGGTGCTCGCGCAGTGCGGTGTCAGTGTCCAGGAAGATGACGCCTTGGGCTTCAAGGTCCTCGCGGATCTGGTGGTAGACCACCTCGGACTCGTACTGGGCAGCGACGCCCGAGACGAGGCGGCTGCGCTCAGCTTCCGGGATGCCCAGCTTCTCGTAAGTGTTCCGGATGTCTTCCGGAAGATCTTCCCACGTTGCCGCCTGCTTCTCGGTGGAACGCACAAAGTACTTGATGTTGTCGAAGTCAATGCCGGAGAGGTCTGCACCCCAGGTAGGCATGGGCTTGCGGTCGAAGTACTTCAGGCCCTTAAGCCGCAGATCGAGCATCCATTCGGGCTCGTTCTTCTTCGAGGAGATGTCGCGGACGACCTCCTCGTTGAGGCCACGACGGGCGTTTGCGCCTACGTCGTTCTTGTCGGCCCAGCCGTACTCGTAGTTTCCGATACCGTGCAGTTCGGGATTCTTCTCCAGAATCTCCGAGATCACAGTGCCGTCAGCTACCGCTTTCTCTGCTATTTGGTCCGTCATCACGGCCTTTCTTGCTGGTTGTTTGATTCCTGGTACGGGTTCCCGGTCTGCTCTGCGACATCTGGGGATGCCGTGGCAGCCGGGCGCCCGGTAGGTATGTGGGTGGTGCAGACATGGCCGCCCTGCGCGAGTGTGGAGAGGCGCCGGACATCGACGCCGACCAAACGCGAGAAGACCTTGGTCTCGGTATCGCAAAAAACGGGAAACTCCGCGGCGAGCCGCTGGATGGGGCAATGACCCTGGCACAACTGAACGCTGGACAGCGCAGCCGGAAACGGGGCTTTGGCCTCAACGGAGTGTGCTGACGCCACGAAGCGGTCGCGGCTCAGGGCCTTGGAGAGTGCCATGGCCCGGGCGGTGATGTCATCTCCGGCGGCGTCGACCTCGGGGGCGTAGCGCCGTTCCATGTCGGAGAAGCGTTCCTCCGCGTATTCACGGACTGCCTCTTCGCCGGCGAGTTCCTGGAGGCGGCGGAGCGCCGAACTGGCGATGTTCAGGTAGTCGTCGCCCAGAGTGGACTGCCCCTGGGAGCTTAGGACGTAGCGGCGCGCGGGACGTCCCGCCCCGGAACCAGCCTTTGCCACACGTTTGACCTCAATGACGCCGCTGCGTTCCAAGTGGTCAAGGTGGCGGCGGACCGCAGCCGGCGTGAAACCGAGGAGGTCGCCGAGTTCAGCGGCGCTCACCGGACCGTTTTCGAGGACGGCGCTCAGCACCCGGTCCCTTGTACGGTCATCCGCGTCCGGCAGCGCAGGTGGGGCAGCGAATGCCCCCGCCGCTGCAGCATGCCGTGGTGAGGGCATGGAAGTTGGACTGCTCATGGAATACACAACACAATCATGTCGTAATTTGTTTCATGCATCCAGTAAGGCAAGACTGACCTCAGCCGCCCGCCAAGTGTGACCGTACTACTTCACGTAGAATACTCTGGTGCGCTCACCCGAATCCCCTGTCCTCACCATAGACGGACTCATTAAGGATGTAGGCCCCCTGGCCTCCCTTGACGGCAAAATGCTCCGGGTGGTCAGCGGACTGTCCCTGGTTGCGGAGCGCGGCCAGGTGACCGCCCTCCTCGGCGCCAATGGAGCCGGCAAGACCACCACCCTTGAATGTGCGCAAGGCCTGCAAAAGCGGACCGGCGGGAGTATCTCGCTCCTCGGCGCGGACCCCGATGCTGCCGGCGCCGACTTGAGGTCCCGCGTGGGCGTCATGCTCCAGGACGGCGGGCTGCCGCCGTCGGCCCGTCCCATCCCGCTGTTGCGGCACGTGGCCGGTATGTACCAAAACCCCATGGATGTTGACGCGCTGGTGGAACGGTTGGGAATCGGCCAGTTCAGCAGGACCAGCGTCCGTCGGCTTTCCGGCGGCCAAAAGCAACGCCTCGCCCTGGCGGCAGCCTTGGTGGGAAACCCGGAGATCCTGTTCCTCGATGAGCCCAGTGCGGGGCTGGATCCGCAATCGCGCCAGATGGTTTTCGACCTGATCGCCGAACTTCGGGACGCCGGCATGGGGATTGTCCTGACCACGCACCTGATGGACGACGCCGAGCGCCTGGCCGACTACGTCTACATCATCGACGGCGGCCACAATGTGGTGGAGGGAACGGTTGCGGAACTCCTTCGACATGACCACGCCACGGATTCTGCCATCACGGACCGGACGCTCTACTTCGATGCTCCGGGCGGACTCGACTTCGCCGGCGCACTGGGCCCGGGACTTCAAGTGACAGAGACACGCTCGGGAAGCTACTCCATCACGGGTGCGATCACACCAAAAGACCTTGCAGCGCTGACTGCCTGGTGGGCGGAACGGAACATCATGCCCGCCTCACTTCGGCTGGAAGCCCGCAGCCTTGAAGACGTGTTCCTGGACATTTCAGGAAGGGACCTCCGATGAGCAAGCTCCTCTCCCCCAACGCGGGACCCGCATCCCTGCCGCGCCGCATCATGCTGCAGGGACGATATGAGACCATCACCATGCTGCGGAACGGCGAACAGCTGATCCTTGCCATCGTTCTGCCCTTGATGGCTTTGGTGGGACTGGTTGTGACGCCCCTCCTGGATGGCCTGGGGGGATCACGTGTGGACGTAGCCACGCCGGGCATCCTCGCTCTGTGCGCGATGTCGACGGCCTTCACCGGGCAAGGTATTGCCACCGGCTTCGACCGTCGCTATGGAGTCCTCCGGTTCCTGTCCACCACACCCTTGGGCAGGGGCGGGCTCATTGCCGGCAAGATCCTTGCCGTGCTGGTGGTTCTATTCCTGCAGGTAGTGGTGGTGGGCGCCATTGCCGCCTTGCTGGGGTGGCAGCCCCGGCCCGAGGCTTGGCTCCCCGGGCTCGGACTGCTGGTTCTCGGTGCCGCCGCCTTCACCGCCCTGGGACTGCTGGTAGCGGGCACGGTCCGCCCGGAAGCAACGCTGGCCATCACCAATCTGCTGTGGATCCTGTTGGGTGCGTTGGGCGGCATCGTGGTCCCGTCCGAACGACTTCCCGGCCTGCTCCAGGGCATCGTCCACTTCCTTCCGTCGGGCGCCCTTGGCCAGGCGCTCCGCGACGCTTTCCTGATGGGCGCCGTTCCATTCCCGGCGGTCCTTGTCCTTTTGCTGTGGACGGTACTTGCCGGCGCCGCGGCCATACGCTGGTTCAAGTGGAACTAATCCAACGGGCACCAACAACAATGCAGAACTGAGAAGTGAGAAAACTGTGAGCACGGCATCGCGCCTCCCCAAAACCGTTCAGCGGTTCACGTCCAAGCTGCCTACCGAGGTAAATAAGGCCGTCCGCCGGCTGGCTTTGTTGTCACTCATTGGGCAGACGGTCCTCGTGGTGACCGGAGGTGCCGTCCGCCTTACCGCTTCCGGGCTGGGCTGCCCCACGTGGCCGCGATGCACCAATGACTCGCTGGTCAATACACCGGAAATGGGCATCCACGGGTTCATCGAATTCGGGAACCGCCTGCTGACCTTCGCCCTCGCAGCCGTTGCCGCGCTCATGCTGGTGTACTTGTGGAACCTCCGCAAAGAACGCCGCGACCTGTTCATCCTTGCCCTGGGCCTGCTGGCAAGCATCCCGGCCCAGGCAATTATCGGCGGCATCACTGTTTTGTCCGGCCTCAACCCATGGGTGGTGGGCCTGCACTTCCTGGTCTCCATGGCTTTGGTGGTCTTCGCCACGCTGCTTGTCAACCGGGCCTATGGTCGTACCGGTGGCCATATGAACCGGATCCTGCCCGCGCTGCCGGCCTTGGCTCGCCCTGTGATGCTGGCCGTTGCTGTTTTCTCAGCAGTGTCGGTGATGCTGGGTGTCGTGGTTACTGGTGCCGGGCCTCATGCTGGAGACGCTGACGCACCCCGGAACGACCTCGACTGGGACCTCTTCTCCCACATCCACGCCGTCCCCGCTTACCTGATCACGGCCGGAACGCTGTTCGCGGTGTACTTGGTGGTCCGCCACAAGATCAACGGTCCGTTCCGGACAGCGGCATACCTGCTGCTCGGCGTGACACTGCTGCAGGCTGTCATCGGCTTCACCCAGTACTACAACGGAATTCCGGCTCTCCTGGTCGGTGCGCACATGTTCGGGGCAGCCGTCCTCATGAGTGCCGCTACCAATGCGGCCGACCTTGCGAAGCACAGCCCGGTCGGCTAGCAGATTTCCTCCGCCGCTCCTACGCCCGGATCAGGTGCGCGGGGTTTGACCGCATGGCCAGAATCGCCGGGTATACGGCAGACAGGGTGCCGCTGACGAGTCCTGCCCCCAGGCCCCACATGGACGCGTACCAAGGAATTACTGCCACCCAGCCTTCACTGGCCGCGTAGGCCAGGACTGCGCCCATTCCGGCTGCTGCGCCTGCTGCCCCGCCCAAGGCTCCCACTGCGGCGCCCTCGGTGAGGAACATCGACGCCAGCATTCCTCGTCGCATGCCCAAGGCCAGTCGCAGTGCAATCTCGCTTGATCGCGCCAGCACGCCCAGGTACATGGTGGTTCCGGCGCTGAGGACGGCCATGGCGAGCAGGATGACGGAGACAATGGCCACCAGCCGGCCGAGGTCCGTATCAATCCCTTGTTTGAGTTCCCGGAGGTCGGCCACCGTTTGTACTTCCACGATCCCGGGTTCAGCAGGATTGAGTGCTTTTGGCAGTGCCTCTGCAATAGCTGCCGGCATCCCTGGACTCGTCCGAAGGACCAGGCTGGCTGCCACGTTGCTGGTCAAAGTGTAAGACCCCGCACCCACCATCACCGCTGACGGCAGTACCGGGTCACGTCCCGGGTCTTCAACGATTCCCACCACCGGGACCGCCTGGCCATACAACCACACCACGACGCCGGGACCGGGCCTTGCGATTCCCAGCTGTAGGGCGGCATCCTGACCCAGAACGGCGACGGGCCCTCCGAATGAGTGGTCCAGCAAGGCGGCGTCACCATAGGAGACGGTAGCCCCTTGGACCCGCAGGTAAGCTGAGTCGATAATCCGGACGGCTCCGTTGAAAGCGGGTTGTTCGGGAAAGGACGCAGGCCGGAATGTTGATGGCTGCACCACGGAGGATGAGAGTTCGGCGATGACTCCGGCATCGTGCACGCCGTTCAGTCCCTCGGATGCCTTGAGATCGCTTTTGACGGCTTCCCATGATGCATAACCAGCCGCTCGGGTCACCCTGACTTCGTCGCTCGAGGCTGCGTCAATCCGGGCGGATACCTTGACAGAGGCGCTCTGGCTGAGTCCGATGGCCGCAACCAATCCTCCACTGCCAAGGAGGAATGCCATGATCAGCAAAAGGGCCTTGGCGGGACGAACCGTCAGCGCAGACAGCGCGTCGGCAACAACATCAATGGCCTCGTGGCGCCGGCGCCGAACGAAGGCGCGTTGAGTGCTTTCCGGACCTGCAGCTGATGTTGCTGGAACGGGATCGGCTCCCCTGCTGTGGCCTGTGTCCGTGACGATCGCTCCATCGCGCATCGTGATGATCCGGTCTGCGGTTGCCGCAATGTCCGGATCGTGGGTCACCATGGCCACCGTGGTGCCGGCATCACTGAGCCCCCGCAGATGGCGGATGACGATGTTGCCATTCTCTGTGTCCAAGCTGCCTGTGGGCTCGTCCGCGAGGACTACCTTGGGTGCTCCGATCACTGCCCTGGCGATGGCAAGGCGTTGTCGCTCTCCCCCGGACAAGAGTGACGCCGGGGTTGCTGCCCTATGCCCAAGCCCAAACTTGTCAAGAACAGGCATGACCAGTTGTTTCTGAACCACAAACCCGATGCCCCGTGCACGTAGCCCCAACACAGCATTGCGGGCCGCGGCGTCCCGGCCCACCATATGTGATTCCTGGAAGACGAAGCCAAAAACTTCGGCCCGCCGATCTTCCCGCTGCCTCTCGTCGAACTCGGCGACGTCCGTACCTCTGATGCGATATGTACCTGACGTGGGTCTGTCCAGAAGGCCCAGGACATTGAGGAGCGTGGACTTTCCCGAACCGGAGGGACCGACTATGGCGACAAACTCCCCCTCGTGAATGTCGAGATCCACGTCCACCAGTGCCTTCGTTCCGGGAAACCCCCGGTTTACGCCCCGCAGGCTAAGGACAGGCAGGGGGTGAGCAGACCCTGCAGATTCGTGCGTGGAAGCCGGTGCGCTCATTGGAGTTTCACCCGTTCCCCAACAACCAGACCATCCACGTCAGCGATCGCCGCCCAACCATCCGCCTGTGCGGTGACCTTCACTTCAAGGCGGCGGGGCTCGTGGCTCCCTTCAATCAAGACGTACGGTGTCCCACGATCCTGGCGAATCGCTATCAGGGGAACGGCGAGGGACTCTGCAGTTTCGCTGCCTGCAGTTACGGTGACTGATTGGTCCGCCGCGAATCCCGGTGACCCTGGGGGAATTGCCACCGTGATGTCTCTTCCAGGGATTTCATTTTTGCTTGGGTCCCCCTCCAGGAAGCCGCTGATCTTCGCCACAGTGGTGTCCAGAACCGTTGAGCCGACCCTGACCGTGACGGGCGCACCCACCGCAAAACTCTCGGACTGGACAACGTCGGCCCGCGCAACAATCGAATCGTCGGCAACTCTTATGCGGGCTACGATTCCATCCTCAGCCAGCAGGGCCCCCGGGCCAGCTACGGATGCAATTGTCCCGGAGTCGCCGGGGACCTGCACGAATTCCCGCCAACGGAACATGATGTCGGACCCGGCAGGCTTTCGTGCCGCCTTGTCGGCGTCCCCCTGGGGGAGTTGAGCGGGCGCTGTGGGCGCCTTGAACCCTGCGGACCCGTACCAGGATCCCAATGCCTGCTGGGTATCCAGGTCAAAGGTTCCTGTTGTGGTGCATGCATACCCAAACATCGCCAGTGCCGTCTGGAGGGCGATGACGTCAGGTCCCGACTCCCCATGGATAATGTCACGGTACAACGGCACACTGCTGGGCAGTATCAGCAGGGGCCTGCCGGAAACGACCGCCAGCAGTTCACCGGGCACCACGACGCTCCCAGCTTCTTTGGCCACCGCCGTCACCACCAGCCTGTCAACACCTTCGGCCGGGCTTGCCTGCAGTGCGGACTGGGCTCCTGCTATGACTTTTCCCGAAAGAACCACCTGTTTGGCCACCACACGGCGCTCCACCGTGGCCGAAACAGGAACCACCTCGGGCACGGGTGGCCCTGGCTCCATCCCGGCCGTGCTGGCAGCCCCCGCCCAATAGGTGACGCCCAAACCTGCAATGACAATGGACGCGGCGACAGGCATCAGCCACCAGCGCGGAACACGCCGCATGCCGCGTCGAATCAGGATTGACTCAGAGTCTTGCATCAGCCACGCCATGGTCCCGCAGTATTTGCTTGGCCCGCTCCACGGCGGCCGTCTTCTCTTCTGCCAGGGCGTTGAGCTCGGCCTGATGGTCCTTCATCTGTGCTGCCTGGTATTCCGCGAGAATGTCATAGGGTTTCCTGGCCCCGCCGCTGGCCTCCTTACATTCAAGGTCCAGCAAGGCGACTCGAATCTCGTCTTCCTTGGAGCCGCTCGATGACAGATTCCATGAACCCGCCTCCGCGACCTTCAGGCCCTTGCCGGCCACACAGTCCTCCCAGCTCTTCCGGTAGGCAAGGTAGTCGGAATCGCGCTCCGTCAGCGCCACGGCGTTACCGGTGATCCGGTGTTGGAGGGATGTGTCTCCGGCCAGCCCCTCCAGGAGTTCGGGCAAGCCTGCCCGCCCCACGGAGTTGGTGCACTTCACTTCTTCCTCCTGCTGCCTGGCGCTCAGGGGCGGGCGCTCCGGTTGCTCGTCCAGCACCCCTGGTACTTCGCGTATCTCCGGCATGGCGCCGTTCCTGGCTGCCAATGGACGGGACCATTGACCAAACCTGTAGTCCTGCAGGGCCTTGCCTCCGCCGCCCCACGGCGCCACCGTAAACCCGGCTTCTTCCACGCAGTCGTAGATGAGGAAAGCGACCGCCGAATTTACGATCACGTTCTCACGGTCCGAGTACCAGTAGGCACTCATGGGAAGGAGCACCTCACCGCTCACTTCGTTGAGGGACGCTTTGGCCCCGGCGCCGGCAGAGCGATCGATGGCGGGCAAACTGGTGGCCATGGATTCGCTGGGCGACGATGCCGGCGGGCCGGAACAGGCAGCGCAGGCCATCACGATCCCTGCCAGCAACGAGGCGACCTTCACGGTGGACCGAAGAGCGGGCGATTGCAAGGCTAACCCCAAATGCTTGAGATCTCGTCGTCCCAGTTCACACCGGCATACATTGACACACCCCGGAGATCGTTCACTGCGTTCCCACCACGGAAGATCACTGCATGCCCGGAGTAATTGAGGTCCCGGTACAGATACACGTAGGGCGATTGAACGTTCGCGGCCGGGCCTATGACGACGGAACTGGCTTTATCGTTCGCCGCGTCGCCCACATACGAAGCGACCCAGTTGTAGGTCCGCTGCGTTCCGGTGAACCAGTAGTTGTCGTAGAGACATACACGTGCCGTGGAGCAGGCCGGCGCTGCTTGCGCGGCTGTCACACCGGTCAAAACTGAAGCCGACGCGATGGTCACGATTCCTGCAGTACGGAGGAGCGCTTTCATTGTTTTCCCCAATGCTCGTGCGGTGTGGAACGGCTCTGTTCCATTTCGAACATTAGGGTGCGCACGGCACCACCTAGACGACTTTTCCGCAAACTAGGTGGCATTTGGGCAAGAAATAGGTGCCCGGAAGGGCGAAACTAGGTGCTGCCACGAGAACTCTAGGTATAGAAGCGCGTCAAAGCCCTCCGTTGCCGCGTCCGACATACTTGTCTTATGCAGGCGACAACTGTGCTGGTCGAGGGTGAAAGCGACAGGTTGGCCGTAGAAGCCCTGGCCTTTCGATGTGACCACAACTTGGCTTCAGAACGTGTGCAAATCATCCCGATGGGTGGCGCCACGAGTATCGTCCACTACCTCGAGCGCTACGGCCCGAAGGGAGCCGGCCACCGAATACTTGGGCTTTGTGATGCAGGCGAGTCCAAAGTCATTGCCAGGGCACTCCTGCATGCCGGTGTGGGATCCGGACCGTTGGAAGAGCGCGGGTTCCAGGTTTGTGACACCGATCTGGAGGATGAACTTATCCGATGCCTGGGAATCGACGCCGTGCTCGACGTCATCGGGGCTGAAGGCGAGCTGGCCTCGTTCAGGCTCCTCCAACGCCAGCCCTTACTGCGGGACCGGTCCGTGGAAGTCCAATTACGGCGGTTCTTCGGGGGCCGGAGTGGCAACAAGATTCGCTACGCTCCCCTGCTGGTCTCTGCGCTGCCCGCCGGCAAGGCGCCTCCCCCGTTGGCTCACTTGGTTGCGTCTTTTGGGATGTGAGCGGGCGTTGGGATCAAGGGCTTGGGATGTGTGCGAGCGTCAGGTGGCGTGAGGGAAAAGCGCGACGCCGGCACTCTGGCGGGCACCGGCGTCGAACGTTGTTTCCTGACGAAGCGCGGAACTTAGCCGCCGACGATCGCTGAGCCAATGAACGGGTCAACGGCCAGTGCGATGAAGAGCAGCGTCAGGTAGCTGATGGATCCGTGGAAGACCTTCATGGCGCCCTTGTTGGAGACGTCGCCACCCTGTGCGCGCTTGTACAGAGCGTGGCTCTCGTAGAGGAACCAAGCGCCGGCGGCAACGGCGACGATCGTGTAAACCCAGCCGGCACCTCCAACGGGAACCATCAAGAGTGAACAGGCAACCATGGCCCAGGCGTAGAGGACAACCTGTACCGATACCACCTTGGCGCCGGCGATGGCACCGAGCATGGGCACCTTGGCGTTGCGGTAATCCTCGCCGTAGCGCATGGACAGGGGCCAGTAGTGCGGGGGCGTCCACAGGAAGATCACCATGAAGAGCACGATTGCCGGCCACTCCACCGTATTGGTGACAGCGGCCCAGGCGATCAGCACGGGGAAGCATCCGGCCGCTCCGCCCCACACAATATTCTGGGCCGTGCGGCGCTTCAGGATCATGGTGTAAATAACCACATAAAAGACGATGGCACCGAGCCCGAGCCAGGCGGACAGAGGATTGGCGCCGAACCACAGGATGGCGATTGACGCTGCACCCAGGATCCAGGCGAAGACCAGGGCCTCGCGCGGCGTCACCTCACCCGTGACCAAGGGGCGCTTCTCGGTGCGGTGCATCAGTTTGTCGATGTCGCGGTCGATGTAGCAGTTGAAGACGCCGGCGCTGCCGGCTGCAAACGCTCCGCCGACGAGGGTGGCCAGGATCAGGCCGATGGAGGGGAAGCCACGCTGGGCGAAGATCATGGTGGGCAGGGTGCTGACCAGGAGGAGTTCGATGACCCGGGGTTTGGTGAGTGCCAGATACGCCTTGAACTTACGGGAAATTCCGATGCTTCCCCGGGCCGGGGACGCGTTGAGGGGCGTATCAGTTGTGCTCACGGCGGCAGTCACTCTGTTCTATGCTCTGGGGTTCTCGCAACGGCTGCCGTCCCGGTCTTCGAAAGCTGACACGGGCGCATGAACCGCTGGTGGCCTCCAAATATCATACCGTGGCCGGAAGTGGACCAATGTCCGCAAAATCCGTCAATGTTTCCGAATCTTCACTCCGCTTCCGGGCCATCGTGATTCATATAAGGGAATTTCTGTCCAGTTAGTGGGATTCCCTGAGTTCCGTGACACGTTTAGGGCTAAGCTGTTGAGCAGATCAGCACACGTTGACGATCCGGGAAACCGTATTCTCGGGAATCCGTGCGTCTGGATGAGAGATCAACGTTTCAATGGTGAACGGCTGGTAGACACATTGCAGCGGGCGCCATCCTGTGCTTCCTGCGTGCCGTGTCCATACGCCTGCCGTCAGCACAGAGAGGGGCTCGGTTTTCGTGCCACATTTGGAAGAGCAAGAACTGTCATGGACCGATCTGGACAAGAAGGCAGTTGACACCGTTCGTGTGTTGGCCGCAGACGCCGTGGAGAAGGTCGGCAACGGCCACCCCGGTACGGCGATGAGCTTGGCTCCGGCAGCATACTTGCTGTTCCAGAAGCTGATGCGCCATGACCCGAAGAACCCGGACTGGCTTGGCCGCGACCGGTTCGTCCTGTCCCCCGGCCACACGTCGTTGACCCTTTACATCCAGTTGTTCCTGTCCGGTTACGGCCTGGAATTGAAGGACCTTGAGGCGCTCCGCACCTGGGGTTCACTGACCCCTGGCCACCCCGAGTACAAGCACACCGCCGGCGTGGAAATCACCACCGGCCCGCTGGGCCAGGGCTTGGCCTCGGCTGTTGGTTTCGCGTACTCCCAGCGTCGCCAGCGCGGCCTGTTCGACGCCGATGCTCCCGCCGGCGAATCGCCGTTCGACCACACCATCTGGGTCATCGCCTCCGATGGCGATCTCCAGGAAGGCGTGACCTCCGAGGCGTCCTCGCTGGCCGGCCACCAGGAACTTGGCAACCTCGTAGTGATCTACGACGAGAACCACATCTCCATCGAAGACGACACCGACATCGCCTTCACCGAGGACGTCCTCAAGCGCTACGAGGCCTACGGCTGGCACACCCAGCGCGTTGACTGGACCAAGACCGGCGACTACGTCGAAGACGTCCAGGAACTCTACGCAGCACTGCTCGCGGCCAAGGCTGAGACGAACAAGCCGTCCATCATTTCGCTGCGCACCATCATTGGGTACCCGGCGCCGAAGAAGCAGAACACCGGCAAGATCCACGGTTCCGCCCTGGGTGCCGAGGAAGTCGCGGCCCTGAAGACCGTGCTCGGCTTCGATCCTGCCAAGTCCTTCGATGTTGACGAAGAAGTCCTGGCACACGCCCGTAAGGTCCTGGACCGTGGCGCCGAGTCACGCGCTGCCTGGCAGAGTTCGTTCGAGGCATGGCAGTCCGCCAACCCGGACGCCGCTGCCCTGCTGGAGCGTGTTGAAGCCAAGAAGCTCCCCGTCGGCATCGACGCTGCGCTTCCCGTGTTCGAAGCAGGCAAGGACGTTTCCACCCGCGCGGCTTCGGGCAAGGTCCTGAACGCCATCGGCCCGGTCCTGCCGGAGCTGTGGGGCGGTTCGGCCGACCTCGCGGAGTCCAACAACACCACGATCGAAGGCTCGCCGTCGTTCATCCCGACTTCGCGCTCCACGGACGCCTGGAAGGGCAACCCGTACGGACGGGTGCTGCACTTCGGTATCCGTGAGCACGCTGCTGCGTCGATTGTGAACGGCATTTCCCTGCACGGCCGCACCCGCGCTTTCTCCGGTACATTCCTCATCTTCAGCGACTACCAGCGCCCGGCCATCCGCCTTGGCGCGCTGATGGGTGTTCCGTCCCTGTACGTATGGACACACGACTCCATCGGCCTGGGCGAAGACGGCCCCACCCACCAGCCGGTTGAGCAGCTCGCTTCGCTGCGCGCCATCCCGGGCCTGGACGTTGTCCGTCCCGGTGATGCGAACGAGGTTTCCGCGGCATGGAAGGCCATGCTGGAGAACCACGAGAACCCGGCAGGTATCGTCCTGACCCGTCAGAACATCCCCACCTACGCCCGCGGCGAAGGTGAAGCAACCGGTGACATGTTCGGTTCCACCGCAGGCGTTGCCAAGGGCGGCTACGTGCTGGCCGAAGCTTCCAAGGACGGCGAAACCGTTGACGCCCAGGTCATCCTGATCGGCACCGGCTCCGAAGTCCAGCTGGCAGTCCAGGCCCGCGAAGCCCTCCAGGCCGAAGGCATCGCAGCCCGCGTTGTCTCCATGCCCTGCGTTGAGTGGTTCAACAAGCAGGACGAGGCCTACCGCGAATCCGTGCTCCCCGCTTCCGTGAAAGCCCGCGTTTCTGTTGAAGCCGGCCTTGCACTCGGCTGGCGCGAATTCGTCGGCGACGCCGGCCGCTCCATCTCCCTTGAGCACTTCGGTGCCTCGGCCGACTACAAGCGGCTCTTCAACGAATTCGGCATCACCGCCGAAGCCGTCGCAGCCGCAGCCAAAGACTCCCTCGCAGACGTCAACGCATAACAGTCTGCTCCCCTCTCACAGGAGAAAAACACATGTCTAGCACTCCCACGCAGCAGCTCTCCGACGCCGGCGTTTCCATCTGGCTCGATGACCTCTCCCGCACCCGCCTGGACACAGGCACCCTGCAGAAGCTCATCGACGAAAAGAACGTGGTTGGCGTGACCACCAACCCGTCCATCTTCCACGCCGCGATCACCGCCGGCACGGACTACGACGCCACCATCGCAGCGCAGGCCGCGGCCGGCGCCAGCGTCGAAGAGACCATTTTTGAAATCACCACCACTGATGTCGCAGACGCCTGCGATCTCTTTGCACCGGTAGCCGCCGCCACCAATGGTGTGGACGGCCGCGTTTCCATCGAGGTGGATCCCCGCCTTGCCTGGGACACCGCCGGCACCATCGCCGAGGCCAAGCACCTCTACGCCAAGGTCAACAAGGACAACGTCCACATCAAGATCCCAGCAACCCTGGAAGGCCTCGAAGCCATCACGGCTACCCTGGCCGAGGGCATCAGCGTCAACGTGACCCTGATCTTCTCCCTGGAGCGCTACCGCGCGGTCATCAACGCCTTCCAGTCCGGCCTTGAGCAGGCCAAGGAGAACGGCCACGACCTCTCCAGGATCCACTCCGTTGCTTCGTTCTTCGTGTCCCGCGTTGACTCCGAGATCGACAAGCGCCTCGACGCCATCGGCACCGATGAAGCCAAGGCACTCAAGGGCAAGGCCGGTGTCGCCAACGCACGCCTGGCTTACCAGGTCTACGAAGAGCTCTTCTCCACCGAGCGCTGGGCAGTGCTGGCAGAGGCCGGCGCCCTCCCGCAGCGTCCGCTGTGGGCCTCCACCGGCGTCAAGGACCCTGCCTACCCGGATACCCTCTACGTGACCGAACTCGTGGCAGCCGGCGTGGTCAACACCATGCCGGAGAAAACGCTGGATGCCACGTTCGACCACGGCGTCGTCACTGGTGACACCATCACCGGCACTTACGACGAGGCAAACGAGACCCTCAACGCCCTCGAAGCCCTCGGCGTTTCCTACAACGACGTCGTCACCCTCCTTGAGACCGAAGGCCTTGAGAAGTTCGTAGGCTCCTGGAAGGAACTCCTCGCCGACGTCGAAGGCGCCCTCGCCACCGCACGGAAGGTTTCCTAACCCACCATGAGCACAATCAGCTACGACGCCAGCGGTGCCGCGCAACAGGCCATCGCCCAGCACATTGACAGCCTGGTTGAGGACAGGATCGCCACGCGGATTTTCGCCAAGGACCACACTCTGTGGGGTCCTGAGGCAGAGTCCGAGTCTGCGATCCGTCTCGGCTGGGTAGAGGCCGCCACAGTGTCCCAGGCCTTGGTCGGTGACATTCTGGAACTTCGTGACGCCCTTCGTGCCGAAGGCGTTACCCGCATTGTCCTGTGTGGCATGGGTGGGTCTTCGCTGGCTCCCGAGGTCATTGCCGTTACTGCCGGCGTCGAGCTGACTGTGCTGGACAGCACTGATCCTGAACAGGTCAGTGCTGCACTGGCGGATCGGCTGGCGGAAACGGCGATCGTCGTTTCCTCCAAGTCCGGCTCCACCGTCGAGACCGACTCCCAGCGCCGTGTATTCGAGAAGGCGTTCAACGACGCCGGCATCGACGCTGGGAGCCGCATCATCATCGTTACTGATCCGGGGTCGCCCCTGGATAAGGCGTCGCGCGAGGCAGGCTACCGCGCGGTATTCAACGCCGACCCCAACGTGGGAGGCCGTTTCTCAGCACTGACTGCCTTCGGCCTGGTCCCTTGTGGGCTTGCCGGTGTGGACATCCAGGCCTTCCTGGATGAGGCGGAGGAAGCTGCGGAGATCCTCAACGAGGACTCCGCCGACAACATCGGCCTGGCACTGGGCATAGCTTTGGGTGGTACCAGCCCGCTGCGCAACAAGGTGGTCATCGCCGAAGACGGATCAGGTATTGTCGGTTTCGCTGATTGGGCCGAACAGCTCATTGCGGAATCCACCGGCAAACTGGGTACGGGCGTCCTGCCTGTCGTTGCCGGCCCGGACTCTCCTGAGGCCCTGAACGGTGCCGACGACGTCCTGGTGGTGCGGCTGGTCAGCGCGGATGCCGACGTCGAGCTTCGTGGGAACGAGGTAGCCATCGCCGGTGGGCTGGCCTCGCAGATGTTTGTCTGGGAATTCGCAACCGCCGTGGCGGGCCGGCTCCTGGGCATCAACCCGTTTGACCAGCCCGACGTCGAGGCCGCCAAGGTGGCAGCCCGCGGCTTGCTGGACGCCCGTCCCGAACCCACCCCCGCGGCCTTCACCGACGGTGCTGTGGAAGTACGCGGAGGTGGATGGCTCGGTAACGCCTCAACGGTAAGCGAGGCTGTGCAGGCACTGCTCAGCCAGCTCGGCACGGATGGCTACTTGAGCGTGCAGGCATACCTCGACCGTATTTCCCACGCGCCGCTTGAAGGTATCCGGGATGAACTCGCGGCCGTCAGCGGGCGTCCTGTGACATTCGGTTGGGGTCCGCGGTTCCTTCACTCCACGGGCCAGTTCCACAAGGGCGGACCGGCCATCGGAGTATTCCTGCAGGTCACTGCAGCATCCTCCACTGATCTGGACATCCCGGAGCGGCCCTTCACTTTCGGCCAGCTCATTGCCGCCCAGGCCTCGGGCGACGCCCAGGTCTTGGAAGGCCATGGCCGTCCTGTTTTGCGCCTGCACCTCACCGAACGTGCTGCCGGCGTGGCCCAACTCCAGGAAGTCGTCGCTGCGTTGGCCGACCAAGCCAGCGCACTCGAAAGCTAAGGCACAGAACCAAACATGCCAGAAACTGAAAACGGCAGGAAAAACGCCGGTCTGCGGAATCCTCTGCGGGATCCGCGGGACCGGCGCCTGAACCGCATCGCCGGGCCGTCGTCGTTGGTGTTCTTCGGAGTCACCGGCGACCTCGCCCGTAAAAAACTCATGCCGGCGGTCTATGACCTCGCCAACCGTGGTCTGTTGCCTCCCAGCTTCGCGCTGGTTGGTTTCGGCCGCCGTGACTGGGACAACGCTGACTTCGCGGCCGAGGTCAAGGAAAACGTCAAAGCCCACGCCCGGACCAAGTTCGATGAAGCGGTATGGGAGCAATTGGCCTCGGGTATTCGCTTTGTCCAGGGAGAGTTCGACGACGACGACGCTTTTGAGCGCCTCGGTGATGTCCTTGATGAGCTGGATGAGACCCGCGGAACCCGCGGGAACCACGGCTTCTACTTGTCGATCCCACCCAAGGCCTTTGAGCAGGTCTGCCGCCAGCTGTCCAAGCATGGCCTTGCCCAGGCCAAGCCTGGCCAATGGCGACGTGTGGTGATCGAGAAGCCGTTTGGGCATGACCTCGAGTCCGCCCGCCAGCTGAACGACATCGTCGAATCCGTGTTCCCGGCCGATGCCGTGTTCAGGATTGACCACTACCTCGGCAAAGAGACGGTGCAAAACATCCTGGCTTTGCGCTTCGCGAACCAGTTGTTTGAGCCGCTCTGGAACGCCAACTACGTGGACCACGTCCAGATCACCATGGCCGAGGACATCGGCACCGGCGGGCGTGCAGGGTATTACGACGGCGTGGGTGCTGCCCGCGATGTCATCCAGAACCACCTGCTCCAGTTGCTGGCGTTGACGGCGATGGAGGAGCCCATTTCCTTTAATGCCGATGATTTGAGGGCGGAGAAGGAAAAAGTCCTCGCGGCGGTCAAGCTGCCCGACGACCTCTCCACCCACTCCGCACGTGGTCAGTTCACCGGTGGCTGGCAGGGCGGCGAAGAAGTACTCGGTTACCTGGATGAGGACGGCATCCCTGCCGATTCCAAGACCGAGACGTATGCTGCGATCCGGGTGGACATCAACACCCGCCGCTGGAACGGTGTGCCGTTCTACCTGCGCGCCGGTAAGCGTTTGGGTCGTCGTGTCACCGAAATCGCCGTGGTGTTCAAGCGCGCGCCGAACCTGTTGTTCCGCGACCATGGTGAGGACGACTTCGGCCAGAACGCCGTGGTGATCCGCGTCCAGCCCGACGAAGGCGCCACCATCCGTTTCGGTTCCAAGGTCCCGGGCACCCAGATGGAAGTCCGCGACGTCACCATGGACTTTGGCTACGGCCACTCCTTCACGGAGTCCAGCCCCGAAGCCTACGAGCGACTCATTCTGGACGTACTCCTGGGTGAACCGCCGCTCTTCCCGCGCCACCAGGAAGTGGAATTGTCCTGGAAGATCCTGGACCCGTTCGAGGAATACTGGGCCGGCCTGGACGAACAACCGCAACCCTATGCACCCGGCAGTTGGGGACCGGCCTCGGCCGATGACCTGCTCGCCCGTGACGGACGAACCTGGAGAAGGCCATGATTGTAGATCTTCCCGATACCACCACCTCCAAGATCTCCAAGAAGATCATGTCGCTGCGTGAACAGGGCGGCGTCATCGCCTTGGGCCGTGTCCTGACCCTGGTGGTGGTGACCAAGTCCGGGCAGGAAGAAGAAGCCATCGAGGCCGCCAATGAAGCCAGCCGGGAACACCCCTGCCGGATCATTGTCCTGGCCGATGCCGGCGTTGAGGGTCCTGACCGTCTTGATGCTCAAATCCGTGTCGGCGGCGACGCCGGCGCATCCGAGGTCATCGTCCTGCGCGGGCATGGGCACATGGCCCACGAGAGCGAATCCCTGGTGGCCGCCCTGCTGTTGCCGGATGCCCCGATCGTTGCCTGGTGGCCGCACGGAGCCCCGGAAAGCGCCTGCGAAACCTCCATCGGCCGCATCGCGCACCGCCGCATCACCGACTCCGCCAACGAACCTGACCCCCGCCGGGCACTGGAGAACATCCGGGCAACGTACAAAGCCGGCGACACCGACCTTGCCTGGACCCGCCTGACCAACTGGCGCATGCAACTCGCAGCTGTCTTCGACCAAGTCGACAGCGACCCCGTCTCAGCCGTGGCTGTGGAAGGCGCATCGGACTCTCCCAGCACCCTGCTGCTGGCTGCCTGGCTGAGCCTGGCGCTGGAGGCGCCCGTCACGATTGTGGCGGACCCTGCAGGTACCGGCATTCGGCGGGTCCGGCTGACCCGTGCAAGCGGCGATGTCCAGCTTTTCCGTCCCGGACTGTCCGTGGCGGAACTGACCCAACCTGGACAGCCGGCACAGCGTATCACCCTCCCCCGGCGCAGCCTTAAAGATTGCCTCGCCGAAGAACTCCGACGGCTCGACCCCGACGAAGTCTTCGGAGAAGTGATTACGATGGGACTGCCACTTACCAGCCAGAGGAGAGTCCAGACAAGTGCACGCTGAGCCAAGAGTTAGCATCCATCCCGACTCCAAGGTGTTGATGGCCGCCATCGCGGCACGCCTCATTACCAAGCTTGTGGATGTCCAGGACAAGCACGGCGAGGCCACGGTGGTCCTGACCGGCGGCACCGTCGGAATCGGAACGCTGAAGGCTGTGGCCGATTCAGCTGCAGCACCGGCCGTCGACTGGTCAAAAGTTAACTTCTGGTGGGGTGATGAACGCTTCGTTGCTGCTGACAGCGAGGACAGGAATACCCGTCAAGCGCACCAGGCCCTGCTGGCCCACCTGGCTGTAGATCCTGCCAGGATCCACGAGCCCGGCTCGGCGGACGACTTTGCCACAGCTGACGAAGCCGCCTTTGCCTATGCCGAGGAACTCAAGGCAGCAGCCGAAGCCGAGCATGCAGCTGACATGTCTGATAGCCGCTCCGACGAGCCTGGCCTCCTGCCGCGCTTTGATGTCCTGCTTCTTGGCGTGGGCCCGGACGCCCACGTGGCGTCGCTCTTTCCCGAGCAGGCCGGCGTCCGTGAGAAGAAACGCACGGTGGTGGGTGTCGAGAACTCGCCCAAGCCGCCGTCGTCGCGTATCTCCTTGACGCTGCCCGCCATCAACACCGCCCAGGAGATCTGGATGGTTGTTGCCGGCGAGGATAAGGCAGGAGCTGTTGGCCTGGCCTTGGCTGGCGCCAACCCGGTCCAGGTGCCCGCCTCCGGTCCCGTTGGCCGTGCGCGGACCCTGTGGCTTATCGACGAGAACGCAGCCTCACGCGTCCCCCAGCAGCTGGTCCGGAAGGACCCCGCGGGCGCGTAGCCGCTCCAACGCTCCAGTCAGGACAATTTCTGCGTCTTGGCTGGAGCGTCTCTCTTTAACGTAATCGAGGTGCGATTTGAAGAGCTCGTCCTCTGGCCGGGCCGAGGCCGGATGGCCGGGATCACGGGAGGCCGGAAGGCCGCACTTAGGGCAGTCCCAGGTCCTGGGAATTTGCTCGTCCGGCAGTTTAAGAAAAACAAGCCGGGTTTCGTGTCCTTTGGCGCACCAATAGGGAACCCGAATCCGCGGCAGCTGGACTCCCCCGCCATGGTCGCTTTGGTTTCTCGGAGTAGAACCTTGGGCCACACCTACGCGGGTGCCCCGATATCCTGGCGTGCCATGAACCATTTTCGAACCCCTAGCGACTCGGTGGTCGGCCGTCACGGCCCGTGGGCCTTTCGGCCAACACGGACATTCTAGTGCGAAGTGCTCGACGACGGCACTGGGGATGGGTAACCAACAAAAAGAGGAGTGGTCCCTGGGAAGGAACCACTCCTCTTGTGACAGATCCGTTGAGGTGGGGACTAGGAGTCGCCACCTGAGGTGAAGCGCATGATCAGGCCAAGGCCGATGATGACAGCTCCCCATGTGATACCGAGAATGATGGTGAAGCGGTTCAGGTTGCGCTCGGCTACACCGGACGAACTCAATCCGGAGCTCATTCCGCCACCGAACATGTCGGACAAACCGCCGCCACGTCCCTTGTGCAGGAGAATGAGCAGCGTCAGCAGAAGACTGGTGATTCCCAGCAGGATCTGCAGAATGACTTGAAGAACGTCCACGACGGCCTTTCGAAGAAGCGGAAAACGGGAGCCGGACTAGTCCGTGACGAGGTGGCTCTCGAACCTGACAATGTTAGCAAACTCAGCGGGGTCAAGGCTTGCGCCACCCACAAGCAATCCGTCAACGTCACTTTCGGCCATGATGGCGGCTGCATTGTTGGCCTTGACGGAACCGCCATAAAGGAGACGGGTCTTTGCTGCGACGGTCTCGTCGAAGAGTTCGGCAAGTTCGGCTCGGATGGCTGCACACATTTCCTGTGCATCCTCCGGACCGGCAACTTCGCCCGTGCCGATGGCCCAGACGGGTTCGTAGGCAACCACGAGTTCCGCAGCCTGCTCAGCCGTGAGTCCTTCAACACCGGCGCGCAGTTGGGCAAGGGTGTGCTCCACATGCGTTCCTGCCTGGCGGATCTCGAGGCCTTCGCCGACGCAGAGGACAGGGATGACGCCGTGGCGGAACCCAGCTTTGACCTTGGCGTTCAGGACGTCGTCGGATTCGTTGTGGACGGTGCGGCGCTCACTGTGGCCCACCAGGACGTAGGTGCAGCCCAACTTGCTGAGGAACTGACCGGAGATATCACCGGTGTAGGCTCCGGAGTCGAACTGCGAGAGGTCCTGGCCACCGTAGACCACCTCGAGGTCGTCACCCTGGACCAGCGTCTGGACGCCACGGAGGTCCGTGAACGGCGGGAAGACGGCAACCTCGGCACGGTTGTAGTCGTGCTTGGCGTCGGACAGCGTCCAGGCGAGCTTCTGCAGCAAGGTGATGCCCTGGACGTGGTCCATGTTCATCTTCCAGTTGCCGGCGATGAAGGGCTTGCGGACAAAGTTGCCGTTGGCAGAGGTAGTCACATGAACTCCAAAGAATGCGTTGAAATATGGAACGGCCGGCAGAACGCGATGGCGTCCTGCCGGCCGGATGGTGCTTAGCGGTCCAGGACGCTCAGGCCGGGAAGTTCCTTGCCTTCAAGGTATTCCAGGCTTGCGCCACCACCAGTGGAGATGTGTCCGAACTGCGAGTCCTCGAACCCTAGGGTCCGAACGGCTGCGGCGGAATCGCCACCCCCCACAACGGTGAAGGCAACCGTATCCGTCAACGCCTGGGCGATGGCCCGCGTGCCGCTGGAGAAGGCCTCGAATTCGAAGACACCCATGGGGCCGTTCCAGAAGACGGTCTTGGCGCCTTCGATCTGGGCTGCGAACGCGGAAGCGGATTCCGGTCCGATGTCCAGGCCGATACCGGAAGCTCCGAAAGCGCTGTCCTCAATGGCGTCCGCCCTGACGACCTCGTGGTCTGCATCAGCTGCAAAGCGGCTGGCCACTACTACGTCGGTGGGGATCACAAAGGAGGTACCCGCAGCCGAAGCGCGCTGGAGGTAGTCCTGGACTACGGGGATCTGGTCCTCCTCAAGAAGGCTTCCCGCAACCTTGTGGCCTGCTGCGGCCAAGAAAGTAAAGAGCATGCCGCCGCCAACAAGGATGGTGTCCGCTTTGCCCAGAAGGTTCTCGATCACCGCCAGCTTGTCCGAGACCTTGGAGCCACCAAGAACTACGACATACGGGCGCTGCGTGTCCGTGGTGAGCTTCCGGAGAACCTCTACCTCGGTGTGGACGAGGTCGCCCAGGTAGGACGGCAACCGGGTGGCCACGTCATAAACGCTCGCGTGCTTGCGGTGGACCGCTCCAAAGGCATCGTCCACGAAGGCGCCGTTACTTCCCGTGAGGGCAACCAGCTCGTCGGCGAAGGCGCCGCGCTGGGCGTCGTCCTTGCTGGTTTCGCGGGCATCGAAGCGAACGTTCTCCAAGATGAGTACGTCCCCGTCGTTGAGGCCGGATGAGAGCTCCTTGGCGGAGTCCCCCACCGTGTCCGCGGCGAGCTGTACCGGGAAGTCCGCCAGCTCCGCAAGGCGGGCCGCAGCGGGCTTCAAGGAGTACTTTTCTTCGGGAGCGCCCTTGGGGCGTCCAAGGTGTGCGGTAACGAGCACACGGGCACCGGCGTCCGAGAGCTTCTTGAGGACCGGAAGTGAGGCCTTGATGCGGCCGTCGTCGGTCACTGTAGAGCCGTCGAGCGGCACATTGAGGTCACTTCTGACCAGAATGTACCGCCCGCGGACACCTTCAGCGATGAGTTCGTTGAGGGTGTGAGATGTCATGTGTCTACCCTAGCCCAGCTTGGATGCGACGAGCTCCGTGAGGTCTACGAGGCGGTTGGAGTAACCCCACTCGTTGTCGTACCAGGAAACAACCTTGACCTGGTTGCCAATGACCTTGGTCAGGCCGGAGTCGAAGATGGAAGACGCCGGGTCTCCGACGATGTCAGAGGACACGATGGGAGCGTCGGTGTAGCTAAGGATGCCGGCGAACTGTTCTGACTCAGCGGCAGCCTTGACTGCTGCGTTGACTTCTTCAACCGTTACTTCGCGGGAGACGGTGAACGTGAGGTCCGTAGCGGAACCCGTGGGGACCGGAACGCGGATGGCGTAGCCGTCCAGCTTGCCCTTGAGCTCCGGCAGGACCAGTCCGATTGCCTTGGCTGCACCGGTGGACGTAGGAACCATGTTGATGGCGGCGGCACGGGCGCGGCGGAGATCGCCGTGCGGTCCGTCCTGCAGGTTCTGGTCGGCCGTGTAGGCGTGGACCGTGGTCATGAGGCCACGCTCGATGCCGAAGGCGTCATTGACTACCTTGGCCAGCGGGCCGAGGCAGTTGGTGGTGCAGGAGGCGTTGGAGATGATGTTGTGCGCTGCGGGATCGTAAAGCTCGTGGTTGACGCCCATGACGATGGTGATGTCTTCGTCGCTTGCGGGAGCCGAGATGAGGACCTTCTTGGCGCCGGCATCAATGTGCTTCTGGGCTGCTGCGGCCTTGGTGAAGAAGCCGGTGGACTCGATGACAATGTCAACGCCCAATTCGCCCCACGGAAGGTTGGCGGGATCGCGCTCAGCCAGGACCTTGATGGACTTGCCATCGACTACCAGGTTTCCATCGACAACTTCCACGGTCTGGGCGAGGCGTCCACCGACGGAGTCGTACTTCAGGAGGTGGGCGAGAGTCTCGGGGCTGGTGAGGTCGTTGACGGCGGCGATCTCAAGGTCTGCGCCCTGGGCCAGTGCTGCGCGGAAGTAGTTACGGCCGATGCGGCCGAAGCCGTTGATACCAATACGGGTGGTCACTATGTGTCAATCTCCTTGGTGCTCTTGCAAGCACGCCTAGTGAGTCGGATTTATTATTTCCAACCAACAGACCCCGCACGTCTTTGGGCAGAGGTGATTATCAGATCGGAGGGCGACCAGCCACGTTGCTGAAGGCTAACCGCCTTCCGTGATCCATCTTACGTTTAACTAAGCCTGCCCCCGCAACTGCGGAGGCAGGCTTTCCAGCATTTGGCCCCAATTCACGCAAAAAGTGACTTTTGTTACATCGGCGTGAACCGGGGCTCACCAACTAAAGGACGATGAGGCCCGTGGCGTTGGCGCGCGCGGCTTCGAAGCGCTTTGCAACGTCCGCCCAGTTGACGATGTTCCAGAAGGCCTTGACGTAGTCAGCCTTGACGTTGACGTAGTCCAGGTAGAAGGCGTGCTCCCACATGTCCAGCATCAGGAGCGGCGTGGTACCTACTGCAACGTTGCCCTGCTGATCGTAGAGCTGCTCGATGAGCAGGTTGCCACCGATGGGCTCGTAGGCCAGGAAAGCCCAGCCGGAACCCTGCAAGCCAAGTGCGGCAGCGCTGAACTGCGCACGGAAAGCGTCGAACGAACCAAAGGCGTCATCGATGGCTGCTGCGAGCTCACCTTCGGGCTTGTCGCCGCCGTCCGGGGAAATGTTGTTCCAGAAAACGGAGTGGTTGATGTGTCCGCCGGTGTGGAACGCGAGGTCCTTGGAGAGACGGTTGATGTTGGCGTAGTCACCCTTCTCGCGGGCATCGGCCAGCTGGGAGAGGGCATTGTTGGCGCCTGCAACGTAAGCAGCATGGTGCTTGCTGTGGTGCAGCTCCATGATCTTTGCCGAAATGTGCGGCTCGAGTGCTGCATAGTCATAGCCGAGCTCGGGCAGAACGTACTCTGTCACGAAATCCTCCAATGTAATGGACTGACGTCCGGGTTGGTAACTCTCGTTATGTCATCCGGCCAGCATGCTGGCCGGAAATCCTTGGCGAAGAAGCCTGCTCTTGCCTCCATCGGGAACAACCCCGGGTGGCCTCGCAGTATTTCCTCCACGCATTTTCGATTCTATGGGTGCGGACTACTCGTCCATCATTTCCGGAGTCACATTTGCCTCAGTACCCGGGATGCCCAGGTCGAGGGCCCGCTTATCCGCCATGGCGAGGAGGCGGCGGATGCGACCCGCAATGGCGTCCTTGGTCATGGGCGGATCCGCCAGGCGTCCGAGTTCATCCAGGCTGGCCTGCTTGTGGGCAACACGGAGCTCCCCGGCGTACTTGAGATGGTCCGGTACGTCGTCTCCCAGGATTTCCAGGGCACGGTCCACCCTGGCACCCGCGGCCACTGCTGCCTGGGCAGACCGGCGCAGGTTGGCGTCGTCAAAGTTGGCAAGCCTGTTGGCCGTCGCCCGGACTTCCTTGCGCATGCGCCGTTCTTCCCACACCATCAGCGCGTCATGCGCACCCATGCGGGTCAGGAGGGCAGCAATGGTGTCTCCGTCTCGGATGACTACGCGATCCACTCCGCGCACCTCACGGGCCTTGGCCTGGATGCCGAGCCGCCTGGCAGCCCCAACGAGTGCCAGCGCGGATTCGGGGCCGGGGCACGTGACTTCCAGCGAGGAAGAACGACCCGGCTCAGTGAGTGAACCGTGGGCGAGGAACGCTCCCCGCCAGACAGCCTCGGCGTCTGCAGCCGAGCCGTTGACCACCACCGAGGGCAGCCCTCGCACAGGACGTCCGCGTCCGTCCAGCAGGCCCGTTTGGCGGGCGAGTGCTTCACCGTCCCGGACCACACGGACAACATAGCGGCTTCCCCGGCGCAGGCCGCCACCGGAAACGACGATGATTTCGCTCTGGTGGCCGTACACTTCCGCGATCGCGGCCCGGAGGCGGCGTGCCGTGGAAGCGAGGTCGACTTCAGCCTCGATGACGATCCTGCCCGAAATGATGTGCAGGCCACCCGCGAAGCGCAGCATTGCCGAAACTTCAGCCTTGCGGACTGAAGACTTTTTGATGTCCAGCCGGGACAGTTCGTCCTTGACCGACGCAGTAAGTGCCATCGCGTATTCCTAACTGTTCCCGAAAATATCGTGGTACGCCGCTGCCAGCAGCAGTGGATCATGGACGGGGCGGCGCCTCGACGCCCCCACTCTACCCAACACCACTTCAGCCCCGATCATCCCCGCGGCCTTCTCGAAGGCTTTGAGGTCCTGGATTGCAGCAGGATCCGCAAGGACCACATCGACGCTGAATTCAGGTGCATAGCGGCGCAGGACGTCCAGATGGTCCGCGGCCGTCATGCCCGAGGTTTCCTTGGTTTCGACGTCAAGGTTCATGGTGAGGCAGCGCTTCGCAGCGGTGTCGCCCAGGGCTTGGCGCAGCTCAGGCAGCAGCAGATGCGGCAGGACCGAGGTGTACCAGGAACCGGGTCCAAGGATGACCCAGTCAGCCAGTTCGATGGCCGTCAGGGCTTCTGTGCAGGCCGGAGCATCCTCAGGCAGCAGCCTGACGTCTTCAAGCTTGCCCGCCACAGCGCATTTTGCCTGGCCCCGGACCGTACGCAGTTCCTGGCCACCTCCCGGAAGGTCAATGTGGGCCTGGCCCTCAATGGTGAGGGGAACGCTGGACATGGGC
The DNA here is from genome assembly GCF_029873575.1 of Paenarthrobacter sp. OM7. Taxonomy (NCBI): domain Bacteria; kingdom Bacillati; phylum Actinomycetota; class Actinomycetes; order Micrococcales; family Micrococcaceae; genus Paenarthrobacter; species Paenarthrobacter sp. OM7. The sequence goes on along the minus strand of NZ_CP123579.1, from coordinate 2,304,253 downwards.
AGCACCTGGCCCCTGGCTCCCAGCAGGGCGCCGGCCCACTTCAGGCCGGCAACCGTATCTCCCAAGAGCTCCCACAGGGTCACGATCAGCAGATTGCCCATGGCGTGATGGTCCAGTGAGCCGCCTTTGGCGGACCCGGCATTGAAACGGTGCTGCATGACGTCCCGCCAGGTCCGGCCCCAGTCGGTATCGTCGCACAGGGCGCTGAGCGCCATCCGCAGGTCGCCGGGCGGAAGGACGCCGTACTCCTCGCGAAGACGCCCGGACGAGCCGCCGTCGTCCGCTACTGTGACGATTGCCGTCAGCTCGGAGGTGAGCAGGCGCAGTGCCGACAGCGACGCCGCCAGTCCGTGGCCGCCACCCAGGGCAACCACTGACGGACTTTTCTTTTGCTGGCTGCCGGGGACGCCTTTGGGCGGGATCAGGGGCAGTGGGCCGGTGAGGACGCCCACTACTCGCGTCCCAGGTCTCGGTGGGTGGTGGTGACTGTGACACGGGGATACTGCGCCAAACGCTTCGAAAGTTCGACGGCGACCGCCACCGATCGGTGCTTGCCTCCAGTGCAGCCAACAGCCAAGGTGGCGTAGTGCTTGTTCTCCTGGCGGTAGCCGTCCAGGACAGGCTCCAGGGCCCGTACGTACCTGTCCACGAACTCGTGCACGCCATCGGCAGCCAGCACGTAGTTGCTGACGTCCTCATCCAGCCCTGTATGGGGCCGAAGCTTGGGAACCCAGTGCGGGTTGGGAATAAAACGGGCATCGGCCACGAAGTTGGCATCCACAGGGAGTCCGTACTTGAATCCAAAGCTCATGACGTTCAGGCGCAGGGTCACCGGGCCTGTGTCGCTGAACAGTTCGGTGATGGCTGTTGCCAGGCCGTGGACATTGAAGTCGGAGGTGTCCAGCACGACGTCGGCATGCTCGCGCAGTTCCCTCAGGACCTCGCGCTCGACCCCGATGCCATCAAGGATCCTGCCGCCGCCCTGCAGGGGATGCGGACGGCGTCCTTGCTCGAAACGGCGGACCAGGACGTCATCATTGGCGTCCAGGAAGAGCACCCGGAAGGTGATGCCGCTGGCGCTGAGCGCGCCCAGCGCCGTCTGGATGTCAGTGAAGAGGTCCTTGCTGCGGACATCCACCACCACCGCCAGCTTGGGAATGGATTTGGGAGCATGCGAGACAATTTCGGCCAGGGTTCCCAGCATCTGCGGTGGGAGGTTGTCCACCACATACCAGCCGTGGTCTTCCAGGGCATCCGAGGCCGTACTGCGTCCTGCCCCTGACATGCCGGTGACGACCAGCAGTTCCGCCTCCGGGGGCTTGACGGGCGTGAGGCCGTCCTGCTCCGTTCCGGACCCTGCCGTTGCCTCATCCATGAGTTGTTCCCCGTTTCGTCCGAAGTGGTGTTTACGGCCTGAGGTGCGCTCCCCTTGGGTCAACGCACCCTCGACATGTTCAAGGGCCGGTGGCCGCTGATGCGGCCATCGGCCAGGTTCTAACCCTAGCTAAGATTCAAGGATTTCGCCGGTGGTCATGTTGATCGCCGGGACTGCCCCGGCGGAGTCTTCCGTGTTACCCAGGTGTTGAACCACGGCAGCTGCCAGCGCAGGGCCGATACCTTTGGCAGACGTGAGCTCTTCAACGGAAGCCGCTTTGATCTTTTTCAGCGAGCCGAAGTGCGCCACCAAAGCCTTGCGCTTGGCTTCACCAAGGCCCGGCACCCCGTCCAGGACGGACACCGTCATGGCCTTCCCGCGCTTCTGCCGATGGAAAGTGATGGCGAAGCGGTGGGCTTCGTCACGGATCCGTTGAAGTAGATACAGTCCCTGCGATGTCCTCGGCAGGATGACCGGGAAGTCGCTGTCAGGCAGCCAGACTTCTTCCAGGCGCTTGGCAAGGCCCACCACGTAGACGTCGTCGATGCCGAGCTCCGCCAGCGCACGCTTGGCGGCGTTGACCTGCGGCTGCCCGCCGTCCACCACCACCAGGTTGGGCGGGTACGCGAACTTGGCCTTGGGGGCCGGCATCGTGGGGTCCGACGGCGGGGCTTCAGTGTTGCTCTTGGCCCCCGCACGCGTCGGGTTGACGATCTCGCCGGATATCACGGGGACCTGGGCAGCCTTGTCCGTCAGGTAATGCCGGAACCGACGGGTCAGGACGTCATGCATCGCCGCGGTGTCGTCAGCTGCCGCTGCGCCCGTGATGGAGAACTTGCGGTAGTCCGCTTTCTTGGGCAGACCGTCCTCCACCACCACCATGGAGGCCACCACGTTGGTGCCCTGCACGTGCGAGATATCGAAGCACTCTATCCGCAGCAAGGGAACCGGAATTTCCAGGGCTTCCTGCAATTCCTGAAGCGCCACGGAGCGGACAGTGATGTCGCCGGCCCTGCGGGTCTTGTGCAATTTTAGGGCTTGCTCCGCGTTCTCGCGCACCGTGGACATCAGGGCGGCCTTGTCACCACGCTGGGGCACGCGGATGTCCACCTTGGCACCACGCAGTCCGCCCAGCCACTCAGTGAGTTCGGCATGGTTGCTGGGTGCTTCCGGCACCAGGACTTCGCGGGGAATCCGGCCCTGGACCTCGCTGTCCTCGCCGTAGACCTGCTGCAGCAAATGTTCGATCAACTCTGGGGTCGTGGCATCTTCAACCTTCTCGACCACCCAGCCACGCTGTCCGCGGACCCGGCCACCGCGGACGTGGAAGACCTGCACGGAAGCCTCCAGTTCGTCGTCGTGGAGCGCGAAGACGTCAGCGTCGGTATCTTCGGCGAGGACCACGGCATTGCGCTCAAAAACCTTCCGGAGCGCGATGATGTCGTCCCTGAGCCCGGCAGCCCGCTCGTAGTCGAGTTCGGCCACGGCTGCTGCCATGTCCTTTTCCAGGCGGCTTATAAATCGTTTCGCTTCGCCGCCCATGAAGGAACAGAAATCCTCGGCGAGGTTGCGGTGTTCATCCGGACTCACCCGGCCGACGCAAGGGGCCGAACATTTGTCGATGTAGCCGAGCAGGCAAGGACGCCCGCTGGATTCCGCGCGCTTGAAGACGCCCGCGCTGCAGCTGCGGACCGGGAAAACCCTCAGCAGGGTATCCATCGTTTCGCGGATGGCGCCGGCGGTGTAGGGCCCGAAGTACTTGGTGCCCTTCCTGCGCTCACCTCGCATGACCTGCACCCGGGGGTACTTCTCCCCCATGGTGACGGCAAGGTAGGGATAGGTTTTGTCGTCGCGGAAAACTACGTTGAAGCGCGGCTTGAATTCTTTGATCCACGTGTATTCCAGCTGCAACGATTCCAGCTCGCTGCCCACCACGGTCCATTCGACGCTGCTGGCCGCATGCACCATGGCGTGGGTCTTGGGAAGCAGTCCTGCAGGGTTGGCAAAGTAGGAATTAAGCCTGGACCTGAGGTTCTTTGCCTTGCCTACATAGATGACCCGGCCATGGGGGTCGCGGAATCGATAGACGCCCGGGGTGGTCGGAATCTCACCTGTTTGGGGCCGGTAACTTGCTGGATCTGCCACGTTTCCAGTCTAGTGAACCGGAACGACAACCATTGCCACGTCATCCCCCGGCAGCTGCTGCTAGTCGACGGATTTGCTCTGGTTGTAGCTTGCAGAGCGTTCCTGGCCGCTGAGCAGGGCGATGGCGTCCATGATCCTGTCGGTGACTTCACGCCGCGCCGGAAGGGAGTGGTCCGGCCCGGTCTTCTCGAAATAGAGCGGCTCGCCCACCTTCATGGTGAAGTGCTGTGGCCTTACAGCGTTCTTGTCCGCAGGCTGCAGCCTTTCGGTCCCGATCAGGCCCACGGGAATGACAGGCGCGCCTGTGGTCAGGGCAAGCCACCCCACGCCCGTACGCCCACGGTAGAGGATGCCATCGCGCGATCTGGTGCCCTCGGGGTAGATGCCGATGCCTTTGCCTGACTCGAGGATGTCCAGCAGGGTCTTGAGCGCCTGCACGCTGGCAGCCTGCTCACCTCGTTCCACCGGAATGGATCCCACGGCTTCGAAGAAGGACTTCATGACGGCACCTTTGACGCCCTTGGTGGTGAAGTATTCGGCCTTGGCAAAAAAGGCGACCGGGCGCGGCATCAGAGCCTGGACGATCACGCTGTCAAGGAAGGAAAGGTGGTTGGGGGCCACAATGAAGGGCCCCTCTTTGGGAACGTTCTCCAAACCAATGACAGTAGGCCGGCACGTGGAGGAAATCAGTCCACGGGTTGTCCACCGGATCGCATCAAAGACTGCCATCGTTTTGTACCTCGCTCAGGGCTGCCGCACGGACAGCGTCAAGTTCTTCAATTTTGATCCGCAATTCGGCTGCGGTTTGCACTACGGCCACAGCGCCGGCTTCTTCGAGTTCACCGTCCGGGGCGAATCCCCAGGCCACCCCGATGCAATCCAGGCCGTTTGCCATGGCTCCTGCGACGTCCTGATGCCTGTCTCCCACCATCACTGCCGGCTGTGAATGCAGGTCAGCCAAGGCTGCCCCAACAATCTCGACTTTGCCGGATGCCGTATTCGCTTCCAGGGACTCGTTGTCAGCCGCCCCGCGTATGGACACGAAGAAATCAGCAATTTTATGGTGTTCGAGGACGAGCCTCGCAATGGACTGCGGCTTCTGAGTAGCAACTGCTACAGCCCGGCCGGATTCAGCAAAGTACTCAAGAAGTTCGAAGATCCCGGGGTAAAGCTTGCTCTGCCCGATACCCGTTTCCTTGTAATGGCGCCGGTAACGCTCAATGGTTTCATTGACCAGGGTTTCCGGGACGTTGGCCAAATGCAGCAGGGAATCGCTGAGCTTGGGACCCACCATGGAATTCAGCACGGCCTGCCCAGGAACGGGAAGGTTCAATTCACGGAGGGCCGCGGAGATTCCTCCCGTGATACCGCCGGCTGGATCGACAAGGGTGCCGTCCAGATCGAATATTACGGGCACCGTTGTTTGAGTCACCGGGTTAGTTTCTCACGAGTAGCGGCATGCCTGAAACTCGCATGCCGCTACCGGAATACTTCTGGCGCCTATCCGAGAATCTCGGCCAGGAACGTTGCTGTGTGGCTCTCCGTGGATTTTGCCACCTGTTCGGGTGTTCCGGTGGCAACAATCTTTCCGCCACCCGAGCCACCGTTGGGGCCCAGATCCACAATCCAGTCCGCGGACTTGATGACGTCGAGGTTGTGCTCGATGGTGATGACCGTATTGCCTTTGTCCACCAGGCCCTGAAGCACCATCAGGAGCTTACGGATGTCCTCGAAGTGAAGGCCCGTGGTGGGCTCGTCCAAGACATAGATGCTGCGTCCGTTGGAGCGCTTCTGCAGCTCTGCGGCAAGCTTCACGCGCTGGGCCTCGCCACCGGACAGCGTGGTTGCCGGCTGTCCCAGACGCACGTAGCCAAGGCCAACGTCCACCAGAGTAGTCAAGTGGCGCGCAATGGGAGTGAAGGCGGCAAAGAACTCCGCACCCTCCTCAATGGGCATGTTGAGGACATCAGCAATGGTTTTGCCCTTGTAGTGGACTTCAAGGGTTTCCCGGTTGTACCGGGCACCATGGCAGACCTCGCAAGGAACATAGACGTCCGGCAGGAAGTTCATCTCGATCTTCAAGGTGCCGTCGCCCGAACACGCCTCGCAGCGACCGCCCTTGACGTTGAAGGAGAACCGTCCGGGCAGGTATCCACGGACCTTGGCTTCGGTGGTCTCGGCGAAGAGCTTGCGGATGTTGTCGAACACCCCGGTGTACGTCGCGGGGTTGGAGCGCGGAGTACGCCCGATGGGACTCTGATCGACATGGACCACCTTGTCCAGGTGTTCCAGGCCGGCCACCGTCCGGTGCCGTCCTGCCACTTGCTTGGCACCGTTGAGCTTATTGGCGAGGACCTTGTACAGGATCTCGTTGACCAGCGTGGACTTACCGGAACCGCTGACGCCGGTCACCGCAGTAAAGAGCCCCAGCGGGAACGTGGCATCGACATTGTTCAGGTTGTTCTCACGGGCACCGACAACCTTGAGCTCACGCTTCTTGTCGTACTTACGGCGTTTGGTGGGAATGTCGATCTTCCGGCGTCCTGACAGGTAGTCACCCGTCAGGGAATCCGTGTTCTCCAACAGCTCCTTGTAGGTACCTGAGTGCACCACCTGGCCTCCGTGCTCACCGGCGCCTGGTCCGATGTCCACCACCCAGTCAGCCTCGTGAATGGTGTCTTCGTCATGCTCCACCACAATCAGCGTGTTGCCGAGGTCCCGGAGACGGGTAAGGGTCTCGATGAGTCGACGGTTGTCACGCTGGTGGAGACCGATGGACGGCTCGTCAAGGACATACAGGACGCCCACCAGGCCGGAACCGATCTGGGTTGCCAGCCGGATGCGCTGGGCCTCCCCGCCGGACAGGGTTCCTGACGGCCGCTCGAGATTGAGGTATTCCAACCCCACGTCCAGAAGGAAGGTCAGGCGGGCCTGGATCTCCTTCAGCACCTGATTGGCGATTTGCGCTTCCCTGCTGGTGAGGGTCAGGCTGCCCAGGAACTCAGCGCATTCGCGCATAGGCATGGCAGCAACCGCTGCGATCGACTTGCCGTTGATCAACACGGACAACGATGCCGGGTTGAGGCGTGCACCATTGCACTCAGGGCAGGGAATCTGGCGCATGTACTCTTCGTACCGGTCACGGGCCCAGTCGGAATCGGTTTCACCGTGCTTCCGGTGGACGTACTGGATAGCGCCTTCAAAGCCCGTGCTGTACTTGCGTTCACGGCCAAAACGGTTCTTGTACTGGACAACAACCTTGTGGTCCTTGCCATGCAGCACGGTGTTCCGGACTTCTTTGGAGAGTTTCTCCCAGGGCGTCTTCATGGAGAAACCAAGCTCATGGGCCAGGCCCTCAAGGAGGCGGTTCCAGTACTCAGTGGTTGCCGTTCCCAAGGACCACGGGGCAATGGCGCCTTCACCCAAGGAGAGTTCAGGATTGGGGACGATGAGTTCTTCGTCGACTTCAAGCTTGGTTCCGATGCCGCTGCATGCCGAGCAGGCACCAAAGGGGTTGTTGAAGGAGAACGAGCGGGGCTCGATTTCATCGATCGCCAAAGGGTGCTCGTTGGGGCAGGCAAGATTCTCGGAGAAAGCCCGGATACGACCGGGATCCGCGGGGTCAAGATCCACGAACTCCACCAGGACACGGCCCTCCGCCAGGCCCAGGGCGGTCTCCACGGAATCCGTGAGCCGCTGGCTGATGTCTTCCTTGACCACCAAGCGGTCAACCACCACTTCGATGGTGTGCTTGAACTGCTTCCCCAGCTTGGGAGGATCGCTCAGTTGGACGAGCTCGCCGTCAACGCGTGCACGGGAATAGCCTTTGGCGGTCAGTTCCTTGAACAGGTCGACGAATTCGCCCTTGCGTCCGCGGACCACCGGGGCGAGGACCTGGAAACGTGTGCCTGTCTCAAGTTCCAGAAGCTGGTCAACAATCTGCTGCGGTGTCTGGCGGGCGATGGGTTCGCCACATACGGGGCAGTGCGGGCGGCCAACGCGGGCCCACAGCAACCGCATGTAGTCGTAGATCTCCGTGATGGTACCCACGGTGGAACGGGGGTTCTTGCTGGTGGATTTCTGGTCGATGGAGACCGCGGGCGACAATCCCTCGATGAAGTCGACATCAGGTTTGTCCACCTGGCCCAGGAACTGGCGCGCGTACGCGGACAGCGACTCTACGTAGCGGCGCTGCCCTTCGGCGAAGATGGTGTCGAAAGCCAACGATGACTTACCGGAACCCGAGAGTCCCGTGAACACGATCATGGCATCGCGCGGAAGGTCGACGTCCACGTTGCGCAGGTTATGTTCCCGGGCACCCTTGACCACCAGCCGCGAGAGGTCTGGCCTCGCGGGTTTGGAGTCAGGAACCACAGGGATGCTGTTCGGGGATTCGATGGCGGTATCTTCAGCTAAGGCTTTGGGCACTTACCAATGCTAATCGAAAACTTCTTCGAATTTCCATGTCGTGCCTCACATGCTACCGATCGGTATCAATCCGCGTCATACGCTGCGGCGAGAAGCTGGACTGCCTCGGCGAAAGAGGCGCCCTGTGCCTTCGCGGCGGACGCATACTGCCCGGCCACCTCGGCCAGCGCTCCCCAGCGATCGTCCCGTGCACAGACCACGGTGCCGTTCCGACCGCGGGTTGCCACGACGCCCGCGGCTTCCAGTTCTTTGTAAGCCCGGGCGACGGTGTGGGGTGCGACGTCCAGTACGCCGGCCAGATTGCGCACGGGGGGAAGTTTCGCTCCAACCGCCAGGACTCCCGAGTCAGCGAGCTCGATGATCCGCAACCTTAACTGTTCAAAGAGGGCGACAGCGCTGGTGGTGTTGGGCCGCCAGGTGCCCGGGAAATCGCCGGTGGGAGTCACAACGACCTCCGCCCGGGTGCCGGCATGTGGCGGGGCGTTTGATGTCGGAAGCGTCCTTGGTCCATGCCGAGAATTAGACCAGCGACGACGGCAGTGGACAAGCCATGACGACAGGCACATCCACATCGAGGACCAGGCAGATCACCATGCAGCTCACGGCGCAAGAAGGTCGCTGCCTCCCCTCCCGGGGAATCCAACGGCGTCACGCGTTCTTCCGTGCCACGGCAAAAATGCGTCGAAACGGATAGACGGTTCCATGGCTTGTTGCGGGATAGGCCTCGCGCAGCATTGCGGCGTACTCCGTCTCGAAGTCGGCAGCTTCTTCAGAGGACAATGCCGCCAACACGGGACGGAGACCTGTGCCGCGGACCCATTGCAGGACCGGGTCACTGCCCGGCAGTACCTGCTGGTAGGTGGTTTCCCAAGCGTCGGCCGAGCATCCGGCGTCGAGCATGATTCCCAAGTAGTCCGCCGGGCTCCCTACTGCACCGTCATGTCGAAGAACGCCGTCCAGCCGGGCCGACCACTGGGGCGATTCCGCGAGGTGCCGCATCAGGGCGTGGGAAGGAGAGGTGAAATTGCCGGGAACCTGCAAGGCAAACCATGCCCCGGGCTGCAGGGCCCGCAGCCAGCCGGCCAGCATGTCCTGGTGACCGGGAACCCACTGGAGCGCCGCATTGCTGACAACTACATCGGTATCGGCGTCGGGCGACCATTTCGCGATATCGCCCTGTATAAATTCCAGATGCGTGAACTGCTGCGTGAGGGCGCCTGCTTGAGCGAGCATCTCCGCAGAGGAGTCCAGGCCAACAATGCGGGCGCCTGGCCAGCGCTCGGTGAGCGTAGCAGTAAGGTTTCCGGGGCCACAGCCGAGGTCCACTACCGTGCGGGGTTCACTGGCCTGGACCCTCGCGACGAGGTCGTGGAATGGACGGTCCCTATGGTTTCCGAATTCCACATACTTGGACGGATCCCACTTCATCAAAGCCTCCTCGCATCTGCCACCATTGCTGGGCCGAGCCTAAACCGTGCGGGCACTAAGCTGGAAACCAATGAAACTTCTTGAGCAGCTTCCCGGTTCCACCGCCACCGGTCCCCTGGACCCGGACGAAATCTACACACGGTTCGTGGAGTGGACGGAAACCCGCGGGCTGCAGCTGTATCCGGCCCAGGACGAAGCGATCATGGAGCTTGCCTCCGGCGCCAACGTCATCCTCGCCACCCCCACGGGCTCCGGAAAATCGTTGGTGGCCATCGCGGCACACTTCGAGGCGATGGCACGGGGCCAGCGCAGCTACTACACGGCTCCGATCAAGGCATTGGTGTCCGAAAAGTTCTTTGCCCTCTGCGACATCTTCGGCGCGGAGAACGTGGGAATGATTACGGGCGATTCCGGCGTCAACCAGGATGCCCCGATCATCTGCTGCACCGCTGAAATCCTGGCCAACATTGCCCTCCGCGAAGGCTCGACGGCGGAGCTCGGCTCTGTGGTCATGGACGAATTCCACTTCTACTCCGATCCCCAGCGCGGATGGGCGTGGCAGGTACCCCTGCTGGAACTCCCCCAGGCACAGTTCCTCCTGATGTCCGCGACCCTGGGCGACGTCACACGCTTCGAAACCGGTCTGACCGAACTCACTGGCCGGTCCACCACCACAGTGAGCTCAGCCGAACGTCCTATCCCGCTGCACTACTACTACCACCTGACCCCGGTCCACGAGAGCCTGGAAGAACTGCTCTCCACCAAGCAGGTCCCGGTGTACGTGGTCCACTTCAGCCAGGCCGAAGCCATTGAGCGTGCCCAGAACCTCATGAGCATCAACATGTGCAGCCGCGCGGAGAAAGACCGGATCGCTGAGCTCATTGCAGGTTTCCGGTTCGCCGCCGGTTTCGGAAAAACCCTCAACAGGCTGGTCCGCCACGGTATCGGTGTCCACCACGCCGGCATGCTTCCCAAATACCGCCGCTTGGTGGAGCAACTGGCCCAAGCCGGGCTGCTGAAAGTCATCTGCGGTACCGACACTTTGGGGGTGGGCATCAACGTGCCCATCCGGACCGTGTTGTTGACTGCTCTGAGCAAGTACGACGGCGTACGCACCAGATCGCTTAACTCACGTGAGTTCCACCAGATTGCCGGACGCGCCGGACGCGCGGGGTACGACACTGCCGGGACGGTGGTCGTCCAGGCGCCGGACCACGTGGTTGAAAACACCAAGGCGATGGCCAAGGCAACTGCCAAGTTCGGCGATGACCAAAAGAAGTTGCGGCAGGTGGTGAAGAAGAAGCCTCCTGAGGGATTTGTCTCCTGGGGTGAGCCCACGTTCAAGCGGCTGGTGGAGTCCGTGCCTGAGCCGCTGACGTCCAGTTTCACTGTGACCCACGCGATGCTCCTGAACCTTATGGAGCGCCCGGGTGACCCGTTCCAGGCCACCAGGCGCTTGCTCAGCGAGAACCACGAGAACCGCGCTTCCCAGCTCAAGCTCATGAAGAAAGCTTTGGGAATATACCGCGAGCTGCTGGCCGCAGGTGTGGTTGAACGCATCCCGGAGGAGGAGCAGGAAGTTGAGGGGCGCTCCGTACGCCTGACAGTTCACCTGCAGGCAAACTTCGCCCTGAACCAGCCGCTCTCCCCCTTCGCGTTGGCCGCCTTGGAGTTGCTTGATCCCGAGTCGCCGTCCTACGCCCTGGACGTTGTCTCCGTGATCGAGTCAACCTTGGAGAAGCCCCGCCAGATTCTTTCGGCGCAGCAGAAGAAGGCACGCGGCGAGGCCGTTGCGGCGATGAAAGCCGATGGCATCGAGTACGACCAGCGGATGGCCATGCTTGACGAAGTTACGTACCCCATGCCTTTGGCGGACATTCTCGGCGAAGCTTTTGAGGTCTACCGCAAGGCTGCGCCGTGGGTGGGCGACTTTGAGCTTGCGCCGAAATCCATCATCCGGGACATGTACGAGCGCGCCATGAATTTTGGTGAGTTCGTGCAGTTCTATGGCCTGGCCCGCTCGGAGGGCATCGTCCTGCGCTACCTGGCGGACGGGTTCCGCGCCCTGCGCCAGACCGTTCCCCAGGATTCGCTGCGGGAGGACCTTGAAGACCTGATTGCGTGGCTGGGAGAACTGGTCCGCCAGGTTGACTCCAGCCTGCTGGATGAATGGGAAGAGCTCACTTCGGGGCTTGCCCCCACACCGCACGACGCTCCCCCTCCCCCGCCACCGCTCCTGACGTCCAACATCCGGGCTTTCCGTGTGATGGTCCGGAACGAAATGTTCCGCCGGGTTGAACTCTTTGCTGATGAGGACTCAGCGGCACTGGGCGAGCTGGATGGCGATGCCGGCTGGGACGCAGAACGCTGGGAAGAAGTCCTGGATGACTACTTTGATGAACACGACGACATCGGCACGGGTCCTGATGCCCGTGGCCCGGGACTGCTCATCATCACCGAGGAACCCGGCGCCTGGAAAGTGCGGCAGATCTTCGATGATCCCGCGGGCAACCATGACTGGGGAATCTCGGCCGAAGTTGACCTGGCCGCATCTGACGAGACCGGTACCGCCGTGGTTCGCGTGACAGACGCCGGCAGGCTCTAGGCCAACCGCTGTGGAACCGGTCCCGGACCTGACCGGCAGCCTGCGGTTGCTGGACGCCTTCGCTACTGCAGAGCCGGCAGCCTGCATCGGTCCGCGCTGGTGGTGGGGTGGCAGCCTGGACGTCGAAGGGCTCGCGTTGGGGTCCGTCCAGGCAGCAGCCACTGCACTCGAATCCCTGACGGGTTCTACGGGCCGTTACGCGGTGTCGTCAGAATTGACGGCGGCGTCTTTTGATTCCTTGGGGCACCTGAGGATCTCGGGCCGGAAACCCCAGGGTTTTGCTCCGATGTCCGGGTTCCGTCCCACCGCAGATGGCTGGATCCGTCTGCATGCCAACTATCCGCACCATGCGGCGCGGCTGATGGAAACGCTTCGGATTTCGACGCCCGATGGGCTTGACCGAGTGCTGCTTTCCATGACCGCTCTGGAGGCAGAGGAAGCAATTATTGCCGGGAGGGGTGTGGCCGCGGCCGTCCGTAGCCGGGAAGAGTGGACTGCCACACCCATGCATACCGCGGCAAGCACGGGACCGTGGATCGGATTCACGTCTCCTGCAGCGCCGGGTGAAAGTCCGCGGTCGTCGTCGTGGGTTCCCTCAACGGACCCATTCCGTCCCCTGGCCGGACTCAGGGTCCTGGACCTGACCCGCGTCATAGCGGGGCCCACGGCCACCCGACTTCTGGGCGCCCTGGGTGCGGATGTCCTGCGGATCGATCCGCCGGGTCTTCCTGAGCTCACTGATGCCTTTGTTGATTCCGGGTTCGATAAGCGCAGTGCCGAAGCCGACCTCAACAATGCCGAGGCTTTGGACGTGGTGCACCGCCTGCTTTCGGCGGCCGACGTCGCAGTGACCGGCTACCGCCACGGTGGACTGGACAGATTCGGTATGAACCCGGACGGGATGCTGGCCGCCAGGCCTGATCTGGTGGTGGTGACATTAAGCGCCTGGGGCGACTCAGGACCGTGGAATGGCCGGCGCGGCTTCGACAGCCTGGTACAGGCAGCCTGCGGAATCGCGGAGCGATACGGAAACGTCGACGACGGGTGGACACCCGGCGCGCTGCCCGTCCAGGCACTGGACCACGCAACGGGGTACGGTGTTGCTGCAGCCGCCCTGGCTCTCCTGTCAGAGCGCCTCCACACTGGACGAGGAGGATCGGCACACGTTTCCCTGGTCCGCACGGCGGAGGTGCTCTTCCGCCTGTCGGTGCCCGGGCCCGCCAGCGGCGTCGGCGGAATGCCCATCCCGGACTTCCGTCTGGTGGACAGCCCCTACGGGCCACTCCGCTTCGTAGGGCCACCCCTGACCGTGGACGGTGTCCCCCTCCAATACCGCAAAGCGCCGGTGAAGTACGGAACGTCCGCCTTGGCTTGGCAGTAAGGAAGAACCGGGAGCGGCAGGCGCGGCTCCCCTAGTAAGCTCGGAGCCATGAGTGTAATCCGCCCAGCCACTGTAGACGACGTCCCTGCCATCCTCCGTATGATCCATGATCTTGCGATCTACGAGAAGGAACCGGACGCAGTCAAAAATACACCGGCCATGCTTACCGAAGTACTTTTCGGCGAGAACCCCCGTGTCTACGCCACCATGGCCGAAAACAGTGCCGGCGCAGTTCAAGGGTTTGCCCTCTGGTTCCTGAACTACTCCACGTGGGAGGGCGTCCACGGCATCTACCTGGAAGACCTCTACGTGATCCCCGAAGCACGTGGCGAGGGCCATGGCAAGGCGCTGTTGCAGCATCTGGCGGCCACCGCCGTCGAACGTGGTTACGCCCGTGTTGAGTGGAGCGTCCTTGACTGGAACGAACCCTCCATCACGTTCTACAAGAACCTGGGCGCTTTCCCCATGGAAGAGTGGTCCACGTTCCGCCTGACCGGCGAGGCCCTTGAGGCCTTCGGCACGAACGCGGGCCAGGCGAACGAGGCTCTCGCCCGTGGCTGACCAGTCCCCCGGACAGACCGCCGGCCGCAGCACTGCCGGCGTGCACAGTGTCCACGCACGCCACGAGTTCCGCGGGCTGCGAACGGCGGAGCACTATTTCACCGTTCCCTTGGTGCACGTACCGGATGAATCAGCCACCGCCGGCGAGACCATCACGGTCTTTGCCAGGGAATACTCCTCCACCGACCACACGGCCGAGGAAGCCGCCAGGCTGCCTTGGTTGTTGTTCCTGCAGGGCGGCCCGGGCGGCCGCGGCAACCGGGTCACATCATTGTCGGGTTGGATGAAGGCGGCCGCGAAGGAATTCCGCATCCTGATGCTCGACCAACGCGGCACAGGCTTGTCCACACCCGTTGAACAACAGTCACTCGAACTCCGGGGCGACCCTTCAGCACAAGCCGAATACCTGACCCACTTCCGTGCCGACTCGATCGTGGCTGACGCTGAGTACATCCGCCGTGTGCTCGGTTCCGGTCCATGGTCTGTCCTCGGCCAGAGTTTCGGCGGCTTCTGCGCGTTGACGTACCTCTCCTTCGCGCCGGAGGGCCTCCGCGAGGTCCTTATCACTGGTGGGCTGGCGCCGCTCCACGGTCCGGCGGACCGCGTGTACCAGGCCACGTTCCACCGTGTCGCTTTGCGGAACGCGGAATACTTCTCCTGGTACCCGGAAGACCGGGACATCGTCACCCGGATCGCCCGCCACCTGGACCAGCATGCTGAGTTCCTCGCCAGCGGCGAAAGGCTCACGACCGAGCGTTTCCAGATGGTCGGGTCCTTCCTCGGGGGCAACACCCGGGTGGATGCGCTGCACTACCTCCTGGAGGATGCATTTATTGACACGCCCTCCGGTCCACGCTTGTCCGAGGCGTTCCTTGAACAAGTGCGGAGCCTCGTGAGTCGCGCGGCCAACCCTCTGTACGCCGTCGTCCATGAGTCGATTTACGGACAGGGTGAGGCAACCAACTGGGCCGCGTGGCGGGTGCTGGAGGACCATCCGGAATTCAAACCCGACGCGAACGAGCCACTGCTCACCGGTGAGATGGTCTACCCCTGGTATTTCGAACAGGATCCGGCCTTGGTTCCCCTGCGGGACGTGGCTGGGCATTTGGCGGCCAAGAAGGACTGGAAGCCCCTGTACAGCCCCGAACGGCTGGCGGTAAACACTGTCCCCGTAGCGGCTGCCGTCTATAAGGACGATATCTATGTGGACCATGACCTGTCCCTGGAAACTGCGGCTGCAGTGCGGGGCCTTCAACCATGGGTCACCGCGGATTTCCACCACGATGGTATCGGGGAAGACGGCGAGGGAATCTTCGCACGTCTCCTTGGGATGGTTCGGGCGGTCCGTTAGGCCGGCGGCTGGTGCGACGGCGCGTCCTGGGCCCGTGCTGACCGTACGGCCATGACGAGCGTCAAAACCAGCACTACGGCAGCCAGGGCGCCCGAGGCGATGTTCAAGCCTTGGTATCCGATCCACGCGAGCAGCAGACCGGAGGTGGCGCCGCCAATGGCGCCGGCGCCACCCATGAGGGTGTCAGAGACGCCCTGAACGGTAACGCGCGCATCGGGGGCAACGCTTTCAGCCAGCAACGTTGACCCGGAGATGGTTGCGGCGGACCAGCCCAGGCCCAGGAGGATCAGGCCAGCGGTGACGAGACCAGGCTCGTGCTGGCCAAAACCGGCAATGAACACGGCAACCAGCAGCAGGCCGTGGCCCATGGCGATGGTTTGCAGGCGCCCTGCCTTGTCAGTGAGCCACCCCCAGAGAGGCGACAAAGCAAACATTCCGGCAATGTGCAGCGAAATCGTGAGGCCGATGATCACCAAGGCATCCTCGCTGTCCGTGGTTCCGCCATGGTGTCCTGCATGGAAACCGCCGACGAGTTGCTGCAGGTGCAGGGGCGTCATGGACATGACGGCCACCATGACGCCGTGCGCGGCCACAACGGCGGCCAGCGCCAGCATCGCCGACGGTGATGAGCGCACGGCGCGCAATCCTGAACGGATGGTACCCCTGACGGGCAGCGCGCCCTCGCCTGCGTCGCCGTTTGCCTGGGATGCCAGCCGCCTGGACAGCACCAGGGGGTCCGGGCGAAGGCCCGCGAACAACAGGACGGCTGCAAGGAACAGGCCGGCCGCAGAAAATACGAAGGGGCCGGCAATGGGCGGCAACCCGAGTGCCTCCCCAACCACTGCACCCGGCTGGATCAGGTTGGGGCCGGCGACAGCACCAATGGTGATGGCCCAGACCACGGTGGACAATGACCGTCCGCGGTGCTCCGGGTCAGCGAGGTCGACGGCGGCGAACCTCGCCTGCAGGTTCGCGGCGGTTCCAAGACCCAGTAAAGCTGCGCCCAACAAGAGCAGCACGAAGGACTGGCCCACCACGGACGCAATAACCAGGAGCGCCCCCATCATCGCGGCCACCAGTCCTGTCACCAAACCTGTCCGGCGTCCCCGCGTTTCTGCCAGCCGCGCCAGGGGAAGAGCCGCGATCGCTGCGGCCAGTGTCAGCACTGTGGTGATGGAGCCGGCCCACGCTTCTGACCCTGACAGGTCCACTGCCAGCAACGATCCGATGGAGAGCGTGGCTCCGTTGCCGACGCCGCTGAGAAGTTGTGCGGAACTGAGCAGGAAAACAGTACGGCGCTGAACCCGTTGTGGGTCCAGCGCCGTAGTTGAAGTGGTAGTCACTTCACGAGACTACAACTTTCCAAGGAGAGTTACTCTGCCTCGCTCAAGCTCTTTCGTGCGTCTTCTTCCAACCGGGCATCGATCTTGGCCTGGCGTGCTGCCGGGCTCAGGAGGCTGGCTACAACCGCAACGACGATCGTTCCAACGATGACCGCCAAGGAAACGTAGGTGGGGATCTCCGGTGCCCATTCGATGTGCTGTCCGCCGTTGATGAACGGAAGCTCGTTGACGTGCATGGCGTGCAGGACGAGCTTGACGCCAATGAACGCCAGGATGACGGACAGTGCGTGCTTGAGGTACACCAGGCGGGTCATGAGGCCACCGAGGAGGAAGTACAGCTGGCGCAGGCCCATGAGTGCGAAGATGTTTGCGGTGAACACGATGAACGCGCTCTGCGTCAGGCCGAAGATCGCCGGGATGGAGTCCACTGCGAAGAGGAGGTCTGTCAGGCCGATCGTGATGAAGACGATCAGCATGGGGGTGAAGACCTTCTTGCCGTCCACGGTGGTGCGGATCTTGTTGCCGTCGAACTTTTCGGACATCGGCAGGACCTTGCGAAGGCGGGCAATGAGCGGGTTCTCGGTGTCTTCCTCGTCTTCGCCGGAGTCCTTCGCCTGCTTCCAGGCAGTCCACAGCAGGAAGGCGCCGAAGATGTAGAAGACCCAGCTGAACTGCTCGATGACCACGGCACCCAGCGCGATGAAGATACCGCGGAGGATCAGGGCGATGATGATGCCCACCATCAGCACTTCCTGCTGGTACTTACGGGGCACCGAGAAACGGGCCATGATGATGATGAAAACGAACAGGTTATCGATGCTCAGGCTGTACTCAGTGACCCAGCCGGCGACGAACTGGCCGCCATACTCTGCACCGGCAAAGATGAACATGGCCACGGCAAAGAGCAGTGCCAGTCCTACATAGAAGGCGACCCACAGGCCGGCTTCTTTCATGGAAGGTTCATGGGGACGCTTGACGACCAACAGGAGGTCGATCAGCAGGATGATTCCGAGAACGACAAACGAGCCGATCTCAAACCAGACGGGAAGCTGCATTAAAGGTGCCTTTCGCAGGGTACGGGAAAGCGGTGTAAGTCTCTCCGGCCTGCCAGGGTGCGGTGAATGCAAGAATTGGCGGCCCGCTAGATCCGGCGAGGCATCTGTGCCTTGCGTGCTGACGGACGTAGCGCTTGGGATACTCCCCTACGTGACCTAAACCTTACCTTAGGCGTGCCCGGCGGACTGCATCTGGCGTAATTCGCGCTTCAACTCCTTGACTTCGTCACGGATGCGGGCAGCGACTTCGAACTGCAGCTCAGCAGCCGCCCCGTGCATCTGTTCGGTGAGTTGCTCAATGAGTCCCACCAGGTCCTCGGCGGGAGCGGCGGCAAGGCCATCCTGCCGAACTGTCGCCGCACCCTTGGCTGCCGACTTGCCGCGTTTGCCGCCCTTGGCGAGTCGGTTGTTGTTGAGCAGTTCCTGGGTGTCTGCGTCTTCCTTGGCCAACTGGTCCGTGATATCAGCAATTTTCTTCCGCAACGGCTGCGGATCAATGCCATGGTCCGTGTTGTACTGCACCTGGATGGCACGGCGCCGGTTGGTTTCTTCAATGGCGTGGGCCATGGAGTCGGTAATCCGGTCCGCGTACATGTGGACTTGGCCCGACACGTTACGCGCTGCGCGGCCGATGGTCTGGATGAGCGAGGTGGAAGAACGCAGGAAACCTTCCTTGTCAGCGTCGAGGATGCTCACGAGGGAAACCTCAGGCAGGTCAAGGCCTTCGCGGAGGAGGTTGATGCCTACGAGGACATCGAACACGCCCATTCGCAGCTCACGGAGCAGTTCCACGCGCCGGAGGGTGTCGACGTCGGAGTGCAAGTACTCTACCTTGACGCCGTGGCCCACCAGGTAATCTGTGAGGTCCTCCGCCATGCGCTTGGTCAACGTGGTGACCAGAACGCGTTCATTCTTTTCCGTGCGGGTCCTGATTTCACCGAGCAGGTCGTCGATCTGACCCTTGGTGGGCTTGACCACTACCTCGGGATCGATGAGGCCGGTGGGACGAATGATCTGCTGCACATAACCGTCAGCTTTGCCGAGCTCATACTTACCGGGAGTTGCGGACAGGTACACCGTCTGACCGATGCGTTCCAGGAACTCATCCCACTTCAGTGGCCTGTTGTCCATGGCGGATGGGAGGCGGAAGCCGAAGTCCACGAGGTTCCGCTTGCGTGACATGTCGCCCTCATACATGGCACCAATCTGCGGGATGGTGACATGTGATTCGTCGACGACCAGCAGGAAGTCGTCCGGGAAGTAGTCGATGAGGCAATGCGGGGCGGTCCCGGGATTACGGCCGTCAATGTGCACGGAGTAGTTCTCAATGCCGTTGCAGAAACCCATCTGCTGCATCATCTCGAGATCGTACGTGGTGCGCATCCGGAGGCGCTGCGCCTCCACCAGCTTGTTCTGGCCTTCGAGGACCTTCAAACGGTCAGCGAGTTCATCTTCGATGCGCTTGATGGCACGGGCCATGCGCTCCGGACCGGCAACATAGTGCGATGCCGGGAAAACGTACATCTCCTCTTCGTCGCGGAGAACCTCTCCGGTCAGGGGATGGAGGGTTTGGATGTTCTCGATCTCGTCACCGAAGAACTCGATCCTGATGGCCAGTTCCTCGTACATGGGGATAATCTCCACGGTGTCACCACGGACGCGGAACGTTCCCCGGTGGAAGTCCATGTCGTTGCGGGCGTACTGCATGGAGACGAACTTGCGCAGGAGGTGGTCCCGATTCATTTCCGCCCCCTTGCGGAGCGTCACCATGCCGGCGATGTACTCTTCGGGCGTGCCCAGACCGTAGATGCAGGAAACCGTGGCCACCACGATGACGTCGCGACGGGTCAGCAGGGCATTGGTGGCAGAGTGCCGGAGGCGCTCCACTTCCTCATTAATGGAGGAATCTTTCTCAATGAAGGTATCCGTCTGTGCTACATATGCTTCGGGTTGGTAGTAGTCGTAGTAGGAGACAAAATACTCCACTGCGTTGTTGGGCAGCAGCTCCCTGAACTCATTGGCCAGCTGCGCGGCGAGTGTCTTGTTCTGGACCATCACCAAGGTGGGTCGCTGGACCTGCTCGATGAGCCACGCCGTGGTGGCACTCTTACCCGTACCCGTGGCGCCGAGGAGGACGACGTCTTTTTCACCGTTGTTGATGCGTTCCGTCAGTTCTGCAATGGCTGTCGGCTGGTCACCGGCGGGCTTGAACTCACTGATTACTTCGAAAGGTGCGACGACACGGTTGATTTCCTGGGCAAGGCTCATAAAACCAATCTACCCCTGCCCCAGGACAGCTACTGTCCGCGTTTGCCTTCAGCTGAAGACAAATACGACGGCGGCAGCCAGCCTGTGCGTTTGGCCCACTCATCCATGAGTGGCCAGGCAACGTCGGTAAACCAAGGCTCCTTGGCATCGGCGTAGGCAGCGGTGCCGCTCTCCCCCGCAAACGTGGCCGCCAACGTGCGCTTGTGCGCCTCGTACAGCGCGGTAGCGGAGGGTTCAGAGCGCAACCAGTCACGGAACAGCAGGGCATACCGCCACCCCGGCGACCCGGCCACGCGGACATGCAGATTCACCGGCCGGCCGGGATCGGCGTTGGCGTGGAACCGCTTCTGCCATTCTGCGGGATCGGGCCGGGCGGGTTTTGGTGTGTCCCGGTTGACTCCCGGAATTGCCGGGAACCCTGCTGCAGCGAGTTGATTCGCCATCAGATCGGCGGCCTCGAGATCGGCCACCGCCACCTGAAGGTCGATCACATCCTTGGCCGCCAGTCCCGGCACCGATGTAGAGCCGACGTGGTCCACCGCGAGGATCTGCTGGGGGGCAGCAACGGCAATACGGGCGGCGAGGCGGTCAGCCTGCCTGCTCCAGTCGCTGTTGTATGGCGTCATGACCGGCCCTACGTGCCGTTCAGCCCTTGTTCCCTGGCTGAGATTCCTGGCAAAAGGCAACAGCCTGTCCGTCCATAACGCCTCAACCTTCGCGAGGAGCTCTTCGCGGTCACCGTCGTTGACCAGGACAACATCGGCAGCCGCGTTGCGTTCTTCCCGCGTGGCCTGGGCCGCGATACGGGCTCGGGCATCGTCGGGAGTCATCGCCCGGAAATCCACCATGCGTTGGACGCGCACCGGCTCCGGCGCATCCACCACCACCACCAAGTGGAAGTTGCTGCCCTGCCCGGTTTCGACCAGCAGTGGAATGTCCTGGACAACGATATCGCCGGGGCCGGCTGCTGAAACGATCGCCGCTGCTGCTTCGCGGACCAGCGGGTGAATGATGCCATTGAGCACCTCGCGCTGCGAAGGATCGTGGAACACGATAGCTCCGAGTTTGGGCCGATCAAGCCTTCCATCAGAGTCGAGGATTCCAGGGCCGAATGCTTCCACAACGCGGGCCAGCCCAGGAGTTCCAGGTTCCACCACTTCCCGCGCAAGGAGGTCAGCGTCCACAAGGATTGCACCCAATTCCCGCAATCTGGACGCCACCAGCGATTTCCCCGAGGCGATGCCGCCCGTCAACCCAATCTTCAGCACCCTCCAACACTAGACTGAAGCGGTGGAAAATGAGGATGACAGCCGCGCGACAACGTATACGACCCTCGCGGTTGGTCCGGATTTCCGCCACGAACTGGAGATCCGGCGGTCCCGGTTCATCACAGTCCTTCGGCGCTCACCTGATGAGCAAACCGCGCGCTCACTGGTCAATGATCTTCGGCGTGAATTCCACGACGCCCGACACCACTGCTCAGCCTTCGTCATAGGTCCGGATCGGATGATCCAACGTTCCAGCGACGACGGGGAACCGTCGGGAACTGCGGGTATCCCCATGCTGGAGGCGCTCATCAAACGGGAGACTTCACCAAGGGTGACGGACCTCAGCGACGTCAGTGTCGTCGTCGTGCGCTATTTCGGTGGGATTTTGCTGGGCGCGGGCGGACTGGTCCGCGCGTACTCCGAATCGGTGTCCGCTGGTTTGGACGAGGCTCCATTGGTTCTCCGGCGAAGATTGCGTCTGTGCGCCATCGACGTCCCCCATGCCGAAGCCGGCCGCTTGGAAAACGAGCTTCGCGGCGCCGGGTACGTCATGGCGGACACCGGATACGAACCCCAGCACACGGTGCTTCACCTCGCCTTGCCCGACGAGGCAACGGCCATCTCCGAGGCACGCGCGCGGTTGGCTTCCCTCACGGCTGGACATCTTGAGCTGCGGCCCCAGGGAACTGAGTGGGTAGACGTCCGCCGCTGAGCAGTTCCCGCATCGCGAAGGCTTAAAGCAGAAGGACCCCTGCCCGGAGGCAGGGGTCCTTCTTTGGCTGTTCAGCACATCCCGTGAGGGAGGCGGAATTAGTTGCCGGTCAGCTTCTCACGCAGTGCGGCGAGTGCTTCGTCGGACGCCAGGGTACCGCCGCCGGTGTTGGACTCAGCAGCAGCCGGCTCCGAGGAGTAGCTCGTGGTGCCGGAATCGCTCTCACCGGAGGTTGCAGCAGCAGCGTCGTCAGCAGCGTGCTGGGCAACCTGCTTCTTGTGGGCTTCCCAACGGGTCTGGGCGTCAGCGTACTGCTGCTCCCAAGCTGCACGCTGGGTCTCGTAGCCTTCGAGCCATTCGTTCGACTCGGGGTCGAAGCCCTCAGGGTACTTGTAGTTGCCCTCTTCGTCGTACTCAGCGGCCATGCCGTACAGAGCGGGATCGAACTCGGTGCTGTCAGCGTCAACGCCCTCGTTAGCCTGCTTGAGGGAGAGGGAGATACGGCGACGCTCGAGGTCGATGTCGATGACCTTGACGAACAGTTCGTCGCCAACGGAGACAACCTGCTCGGCGAGCTCCACGTGGCGGACAGCCAGCTCGGAGATGTGCACGAGGCCTTCGATGCCGTCTTCGACGCGAACGAACGCACCGAACGGAACCAGCTTGGTGACCTTACCCGGAACAACCTGGCCGAGGGCGTGGGTGCGGGCGAAGGTCTGCCACGGATCTTCCTGCGTAGCCTTGAGCGACAGGGAGACACGCTCGCGGTCCAGATCCACTTCGAGGACCTCGACGGTGACTTCCTGGCCAACCTCGACAACCTCGGAGGGGTGGTCGATGTGCTTCCAGGACAGCTCGGAAACGTGAACGAGGCCGTCTACGCCGCCCAGGTCCACGAAGGCACCGAAGTTGACGATGGAGGAAACAACGCCCGGACGAACCTGGCCCTTTTCCAGCTTGTTGAGGAACGTGGAGCGAACCTCGGACTGGGTCTGCTCGAGCCATGCACGGCGGGACAGCACAACGTTGTTGCGGTTCTTGTCCAGCTCGATGATCTTGGCTTCGATCTGCTGACCGATGTACGGAGCGAGGTCGCGGACGCGGCGCATCTCGACGAGGGATGCGGGCAGGAAGCCACGCAGGCCGATGTCCAGGATGAGGCCACCCTTGACAACCTCGATGACGGTACCGGTGACGACACCGTCTTCTTCCTTGACCTTCTCGATGTCGCCCCAGGCGCGCTCGTACTGAGCACGCTTCTTGGAGAGGATCAGACGGCCTTCTTTGTCTTCCTTGGTGAGAACCAAAGCTTCGACCTGATCGCCAACGGCGACAACGTCACCGGGATCAACATCGTGCTTGATGGAAAGCTCGCGGGAAGGGATGACACCTTCGGTCTTGTAACCGATGTCGAGCAGGACTTCGTCGCGGTCGACCTTGACGACGGTACCTTCGACGAGGTCTCCGTCGTTGAAGTACTTGATGGTGGCGTCGACAGCTGCGAGGAAGTCCTCAGCGGTACCGATGTCGTTAATAGCGACTACGGGGGTACCGGGCTTCTCGGTGGAGGTGATGGTCATGTAGTAGGGGCTCCGTTGTGGATAGTGAGTCGGTCAGGCAAACCGCTGCCGTCCGGGTCCGGACGGCAGAACACGGCAAAATACCGGGTCATCCTGATTTGTGGATTAATACAAAATGGATGCATGCACGTAGTACACGCCCGTTTATTCTAGTCGCATTGGCAAAGCAGGGTCAAAAGGAGTGTCACGTGGTCAGCACGTCTCCCAGGCGGGCGAACGTGGCGCCCCGGTCCAGCATCCCCGGCAGAGCCCGGGCATAGCCTTCGGCAGTGCCCGCCGCCGGCCTGTTGAAGTGCGAAATAACGATGTCGCCGGCAGCTGCGCGAGCCACCTCGGCTGCGACGGTGGCCGCCGGATAGGTGGCCCCACCGTCCCCATTGATGGTGAAGTTGACCGGCAGCATCCCAAGCCTGCGCGTCATCTCCACAGCGACATCGTCGTAGAAGGCGGTTCCCGGCCGGAAGAACCTGGGAGCGGAGCCGTCGAGTTCACGCATCAGCGCCTGGTTTCCCATCAACTCGTCGTAGGCAGCCGCGGCATTGGCCGTCCCAGGGATCCCGTAGGCAGACCTCCCGTTGACTGAGAGCGGCTGATGAAGGGTGCCATGGTTGGCAAGTTCGAACAGTGGGTCGGCGGCCAGCTCGGCGGCCAGCGCTGGGTTGGCGTGGAGCCATCGGCTGTTGATGAAGAGCGTCGCCGGGACATTGAGCCGGCGGAGTGTCGTCAGCAGGGCGTGGTCGCAACCAGTGCCCCCAGGGCCGCCGCACGCATCGAATGTCAACGCCACGTGATTCGACGGCGAATTGTTCACCACTCCCGTAATGTGCAGCCCCCACTCGCTGGGCCGCCTGCCAGCGAATTCGGCCAGGATCTGCTGTTTGTCGGGCACTGTGGCGATGGCCGCTGGCGCTAGGGCAGCAGCGGCCTGCTGGCTTGATGTGGCAGCAATCGACGGCGGTGGCGTGGCCGGGCCTGTCGGCGGCGCAATCGATGGTGATGCCGCTCCTGACGGCCCGTCCACCGATGCGCAAGCCGCCAACGCAGCTGATGCGAGGCCCGCCATTCCAAGCAGCACTGATCGCCGGCCGGCCATAGGCCGCCGCGTGGAATCCCCCATGGATGTCCTTAACTAGGTGTGTCTATGTGCTTTTGATGACGTGGTGCAGTTTAGAAGTGCGTCAGGCAATGCGCCGGGCGTTCCACCGCGAACAGTTGCTGGGCCAGGAATGCGGCACCGGCTGATTTTTCACGGACGCGTCCCGCAGCAGCAAGGGTTACCGGAGACACCGCACCAAGATAGATGGACGCGAGGTCGGCCACGTCCATCGTCAGATCCGCTGATTCGCCCGAGGCTTCAGTCACGACCGCCGCAGCCCCACCGTCGGACTCCAGGACCCAGGTGCCGCCAGCCAGCGACAGTGAGTCCGTCACTTCCAGGACCAGGCGTCCTGCGGAGGCGAAGCGGCGTGCCTGCAAGGCGGCCGGGATATCCAGGATCCGGAGCCACAGCATGTCGCGGACCTCGGAGGCCTCGATGCACCGTGGGTCCTCCAAGGCCCATGCCAAGGGATCATCCACAGGGGCTTCAGCCCACGTCACGTCCTCGATGAGGTCAATGCTGCCCAGGAAACGCCACAGATCCAGGTAGGCAGCGTTGGTAGCGGCAACGAGGTCCACAATTTCCATGGTGTATGGCTTGTGGTCCCAACCCTTGAACCGGTAGGAGACGTAGCCGTCCAACGCTCCGGAAAGGTCGTAATGCAGGGCACAGCGGACGCTGGTGTCGGGCTTGCCGTCCTGCCCAAGGGAGCCGGAGGCAGCAAGCCGGTAATACTCCTGCCGGTCCACCGATCCCGGCGACAGCCGCTGGACGCGCTCGAACACCCGGGGCGCCACGTCAAGCAGCACGGTAGGATCCGCGACTTCCACAGTTCCCTCCGGTCGCCCCTTCATCCGGAAGCGGGGTCCGGTGTCGACCTTGATGCTGCGCTCAAAGGTAGCAACGCCGAAACCGAAACGACCATAGATGGATCCTTCGGAAGCCGTCAGTGCCGCCATGGCCAGGCCGTCATCCTTGGCGCCCGCCAGGTCAGCCGTGATCATGCCACGCAGGATTCCTTGGCGGCGGTGTGTTCCGCGGACCGTTACAGCCGTCACCAGGTTGGACTCAAGCTGCCGGCCAAAACCGATATTCAGGTCCTTGCGCATGGTGGCGTAGGTTGCCACCGGGACATTCGCCTCGAGGGAGTGTTCTGGTACGACTCCGTTGACGTAGACGCCTGTCAGCTCACGCCCGTCCGCCTGGTAGGCGGCGAGGGTCTTTGCAAGGTACTCGTCATCACGACGTTGCTGGTGAAATCCGTGCGATACAGCCTGCACCCAGGTGGCACAGCGGCTGTAGGCATCGGAGTCGTCCTTATCGGCCACAGCGGGGAAACGCTGGACGGAATATTTCCGGGAGGTTGGTTCATTGGGATCAGCCACGATCCCGAGCCTAGCCAGACGCCGCAGGGCGCGCCACCATCCCGGCGGCGCGTCCTGCGTTGATACCCGGAATTCCGGGACCGGACTAGTGTCCGGCCTCGTACCAGCTGGAGCCAACGCCGATCTGGACATCGAGGGGAACGGACAGCTCGGCAGCTGATCCCATCTGCTCGATGACCAGTTTCTCCACGACTTCGCGCTCTCCCGGTGCCACTTCCAGTACGAGTTCGTCGTGGACCTGCAGCAGCATCCGTGACTTCAGGCCCTGGCTGGCGAGCTCGGCGGACACGCCAAGCATGGCGCGCTTGATGAGGTCTGCCGCGGAGCCCTGGATGGGCGAGTTGAGGGCGATGCGTTCTGCCGCTTCCCTCGCCTGGCGGTTGGTACTGGTCAGGTCAGGGAGGTAGCGGCGGCGGCCTTCGATGGTGGCCGTGTAGCCGTCAGTCCGTGCTTGGTCGACGACACCACGCAGGTAGTCGCGCACGCCGCCGAAGCGGTCGAAGTAGTCCTTCATGAGAGTCCGTGCCTCGTCCACGGAGATCTCCAACTGCTTGGAGAGTCCGAAGGACGTGAGTCCATACGCGAGGCCATAAGACATCGCCTTCACTTTGGATCGCATGGCGCTGGTGACTTCGGACGGGTCTACATTGAAGATCCGCGAACCCACGAAACGGTGCAGGTCTTCTCCGTCGCGGTACGCCTGGATCAGGGCTTCGTCACCGGAAAGGTGCGCCATGATGCGCATTTCGATCTGCGAGTAGTCTGCCGACAACAGGCACTCGTAGCCTTCGCTGACCACAAAAATTCCGCGGACCCGCCGGCCTTCTTCGCTGCGGACCGGTATGTTCTGCAGGTTGGGATTGTTGGAGGAGATGCGGCCGGTGGCTGCGATGTTCTGGGCGTACGTGGTATGGATACGGCCATCCTCCGCGACCGACTTCTTGAGCGTCTCCACCATCTGGGCCAACTTGGAGGACTCACGGTGGGCCATGAGCTGGACCAGGAACTCGTGGCCGGTCTTTTCCAGCAGGCCCTTCAGGGACGCGGCATCGGTGGTGTAGCCGGACTTGATCTTCTTGGTCTTGGGCAGCCCGAGTTCCTCGAAGAGGACAGTCTGGAGCTGTTTGGGTGATCCGAGGTTGACCTCGTGTCCGATCGCCGCGAACGCCTGCTCCTGGGCGTTCTCGATCACCTTGGTGAGGTCCGCGAGTTGCTCGTCCATGCGGTCCGTGGACACAAAGATTCCTGTGAGTTCCATCTGCGCCAGCACGCGTGCAACGGGAAGTTCCAGCGTGGTCAACAGGGCATCAGCCTTGATGTCCGACAGTTCCGTTTCGAAGTGCTTGCTGAGGGCATGTACGACGGCGGCATGCTGGACGAGCGCTGCGGCGGCGGCTTGGTCTGTTTCACCTGAGAGGTCGAGCTCCAGCTGCCCGGACTGGGCAGCGGCTGCGGTAAGTGAGATCTTCAGATGCACTTGCGCGAGTTCTGCGAGATCGTAGCTGCGGCGGTCCGGCTGGATCAGGTAGCCGGAGATGGAGGTGTCATCCACCACGCCTTCCAGGCCGAGTCCACGGTTATGAAGAGCTTTGAGTGCCGACTTGAACTCGTGCAGCACCTTGGCTTCTTCGGGGTCCTTGAGCCAGCGGGCCAAGACCGACTCAGCTGCGGCGTCCAGCCCCGTCAGTTCGATATAGGCCGCTCCGTTGTTCCTGACAACAGCCAGGGCACCCGCATCATCACCGATGCGTCCGGGGACAAGCTGCACTGCAAGTGCCGAACGCACACCGGATCCGGCGGCGAAGAACGACTCAAGTCCCGCGGCGTCCGTGAGGACCGAATAGTCCGGGGCCTCAATGGTGTCCGGAGCCTCTCCTGCGGTGTCATCACCGTAGAGATCGAACAGCCGCGTACGGAGGGTCCTGAACTCGAGTTCCTCGAAGAGTTCCTCGATCGCCTGGCGATCCGGACGGGGCTCGTGCAAGTCAGCCAAGGTGAGGGGAAGGTCGAGGTCGGTCAGCAACTGGTTCAGCCGGCGGTTCCGCTTGACGTTCTCCAGGTTCTCCTTCAGCGCACCGCCCACCTTGCCGCCGATGGAGTCAAGGTTTTCCAGGATGCCTTCGAGGCCGCCGTACAGGTTGATCCACTTTGCAGCTGTCTTGGGGCCAACGCCCGGGACGCCGGGCAGGTTGTCAGCGGTCTCGCCAACGAGGGCGGCGAGGTCCGAGTACAGGCCGGGCTTGACGAAGTACTTCTCTTCAATCGCCGCAGCGTCCATCCTGGGAATGTTGCTCACGCCCTGCTTGGGGTAGAGCACAAAGACGTTGTCGTTGATCAGCTGGAACGCATCCCTGTCGCCGGAAACGAGAAGGACTTCGAAGCCTGCGGCGTCGCCCTGCGCGGCCAGCGTGGCCAGGACATCGTCTGCCTCGTATCCGGGCATGGCGATCGTTTTGATGCCCCAGGCCTCCATGACCTTGGCGATGAGACCGATCTGGCCCGCGAACTCTGCAGGCGTCGCGTTGCGCCCGCCCTTGTACTCGCTGTACTCGGCCTTGCGGAACGTGGTGTCGTCAGAGACGTCAAAAGCTACGGCGACGTGCGTGGGCTTCTGGTCCTTGATCAGGTTGATCAACATGGAGGTGAAGCCATGGACTGCGTTGGTGTACTGGCCCCTGGCAGTGGAGAAATTCTCGGCCGGAAGCGCATAGAAAGCCCGGAACGCCATGGAGTGGCCGTCAAGGACCAGCAGCCTGGGCCGGCCCTCCCCCGCGGTGCTGGCCGATACTGTGGCAGAGGGGGTGGGGGCTGTCGCAATGGCAGCAGCTTGGGCCGTTGGAACCTGGTCCGGTTTGGTTGTTTCACTCACAGGTGCCAGCCTAGTTGGCATGATGGACAATTTCACGCCGAACCCCTTTGCCGATGAGCTCGCCG
Source organism: Paenarthrobacter sp. OM7 (assembly GCF_029873575.1). Lineage (NCBI taxonomy): Bacteria > Bacillati > Actinomycetota > Actinomycetes > Micrococcales > Micrococcaceae > Paenarthrobacter > Paenarthrobacter sp. OM7. Next base: position 2,275,335 of record NZ_CP123579.1, on the reverse strand, counting down.
AGGCAGGGGTGCCCGAAGAATTCCACGATTGGCTCTCGGCACACGGTGTGGGTGCACTGGTGGTGAAGCTCGGGATCCGGTTCACGGAAATGAGTGCTGAACGAATGGTCGCCACCATGCCGGTGGAAGGAAACACGCAGGTAGCGGGCATCCTTCACGGCGGGGCCCACGTTGTCCTCGCCGAGACCTTGGGATCGTTCGCGGCGTCCCTCCATGCCGGCCGGGGCCGCCATGCGGTAGGCATCGAAGTGGGCGCAACACACCACCGTTCAGTTGCCAGCGGCCTGGTGACGGGCACGTGCACGGCGATTCACCTGGGAGGCACCCTTGCTACCCATGAGATCGTGATGACCGATGACAAGGGCCGGCGGCTTTCGACCGCCCGGATCACCAATATGATCCGGGACAACCGGCACTGACCATCTAATCCGAGCCCTTGGGCAGCCTGTAGTGAAGCTCGGCCGCGGCCCCGCCGATGATCTTGTGCGAGACCAGCTCAAGTGGCGCCGTCGGGCCTTTCAGCGGCAACAGCCGCTTCCCCGCGCCCAGCACCACGGGAACGATCGTGACGATCATCTCGTCCAGCAGCCCGGCATTGGCGAACTGGGCCACGAGGTCGCCTCCGCCCACCAACCAGACGTTCTTGTCTCCAGCGTCTTTGAGCAGGTCCGGGGCGAACTCGCGGACGTCTCCGCGGACGAAGGTGATGTCCGCTCCGGCTGGAGCCGAGTACTCATGGTGGGTGAACACCCAGCAGGGAGTGTCCGGATAGGGCCATTGGCCGGGCTCGTGTTCCATCAGCCAGCGGTAGGTGTCCCCACCCATGACGATGCACCCGACGCCCGCCATGAAGGACTCAATGCCTTGGTTCACACCCTCAACCCGGTCGAACTGCAGGAGCCAGCCGAGGTCGTCGTCCGGGGAGGCTATGAAGCCGTCGATGGTGCAAGCTACGTAGTACTGAAACGTCGACATGGGCCCAGACTAGTCAGTCCGACGCGGGGTTCCCATACTCCACGCGGACACTGCCGTCGTCCTGCAGCACCACCACCCGGCCCCGCTCGAGGGACCAGCCTTCGTTGAGCAGGAAAATCCGTCCGCCGCTGACCACCAGCAACCGCAGCCCGGTGTACCTATACAGGGGCGCCGTATCCGAGCCCGCAGACTCCTCGCGGACGTTCGGGGCACCGACCGCAAGACGTTCCTTGCTGTAGACCACCGCCGTGGGCAAAAGGCTGGAACGTTCCTGGTAGTCGAGGGCAGCACCGCGCCCCAGTGCCTGCGCGTAATCCGACGTACCCCAAAACAGCAGCAGCGTGACCAGCACGAACACCAGGGACCTCTCGAGGGCCCTTGGGGTGGTCCTCTGCGCAGGATGGCCGCGCTCAACGGCCCGGCGTCGCACACTCAGGCCCCAGGCCCCCACCACCAATCCCCCGGCGATCAGGAAGGGCGCGTACAGCACGATCTGGCCGGGACGTGCGGAAACGGCCAGCCACATCGCCGCGGCATAGGCAAAGCCGAGCAACATCACAAGGGTGGCGGTCAGATGGACGGCTTTTCTGTGCCGCCCGGCTTCAACAAGCCGCGATACTGCGCGGTCCAGCATGAACCACAGCAAACCGATGACCACGAGCCATGCCAACGGCTGGAACAGCGACTGGATACTCCTCAGGACAAAGTCCTGGACTGTGTAACCGAACAGGCTGACATCGAGGCCCATGGCTTTGGCCTGCGCGTCAGTGCGGGCCCAACCGAAATAGACCAGCAGCGCCGTGACGATGGTCAACGGCGGGCCGATGACCGAGAGGACTTCGAGGGTCCGCTGCCAGCGTGTGTTGTTGACTCCTTCTTCGGTATCGGGTGTATCGCTCACGGGGCAGCCGTTGGGGAGGCAGCGCCTGACGGCGGCGCAGTTGGGGGTGGAGTGGCGGAGGGACTGTGGCCGGGCAAACCAGTGCCCGGGCTTGCGGTCTCCGGGGGTGGCACGGAGCCGGTGGCGGTACCGGGGTCGTCGTAGAAGAAGGTCACCGTTCCGGCAATATCCACGGTGTCCGTGATGGAGATCCGGATCGAGTCCCGGCCGGCTGACGAGGGCATCCGGAGATAGACGGGCTGGTAGTCGTCCCTGGCGCCAACAAACTCAGCGTCCACGGGAACGCCGTCGAACAGGACATCGCCCACCCGGACGTAGTAGCCGTCCAAGCGAACAATCGTGCCACCACTGCTGGGCCCGGAGGCGCGTGCCAGCCCCGGGATCGGCCTGAGCTCTTCGTCAACCACGGTCAATCCAACCAACTGCCTCGGGCATGCTTCGCCCTGTCCCGGCTCCACGATGAAGACAGCGTCGGGATTGCTGCGGTGTTGGGCGAGCAGCGACGCCGAAGTGGCGGCGACCCGGAATTCAAGGCACTGGGTTTGCGGTATCCGCGGCGTGGCAGCAACTGCAATGGAAGCCCGCTGCCAATCCTGCTGACTCCCGCTCTGAAGTGCCTTGCACACGGCGGCGCCGGCCAGCCAGACTGCCGCGTCGTCGGCACCCTCCACGCTCTGGACCAAGGCATCGCATTGGAACTGCTGGAGCAAAAGATATCGCTGGCCGGAGGTGGGATCGTTCGGACCAATCGGTCCGATGGGGACCCAGCGAACCACTGGAGCATCCGCCTGTGGCGCCCCGGGGCCTGCCGGACCAACCGGTTGGGTGGCTGTAGGAGCGATCGTGCTTGGTACTGGTTTCCCAGTGGTGGCGGCTGTGGAGGGGGTGGAAACCGGAGGCGATGATCCGCCGCCCTCAGCTGCGGGCGGAAGGCAGGCGGAGAGGCCCAGCATCAAGGCCGGAACCAGAGCCAGTCGGATGAGATGGCTTCGGGATGGGCAATTCATGACAGCCCCGCATCTGCCGGATCACAACCACGCAGTTATGTGCATAACTACACTGCTGATTATTCTCCCGAAAGCCCCCGACTGCCAGAGAGACTGCTACTTTCCGAAGTAGGGAACAATCAGGTAGATCCCGAACAGGACGGCCGCGGCGCACACGCCGAAGCAAACGTAGGCCAGGGACCGGACCAGGACAGGCGACTTCTGCTGGGCGTCACCGGCGATGGCCGTGAGGCGGACCCCCAGGGAGTAAAGGACCACCAAAGTCACGGCCGCCACGAGGGTGACTCCTCCTACCTGCAGCAATTCCAACCATTTCATCGCCGCACATCCTCATTCTGGGTGGTCTTACGGGTCTTCTTCTTCTTGCGGAACCGGACGGCATGGCCGGCTTCTTCAACCTCGACGGCGTTGTGGTGGCCCACATGCGATTTGCGCGAGACAACAAACATGAAGAGCACCGCTGCTGTTCCAACAACTGCCGCGATAATGACGCCCACGACGCCGATGCTCACCAAGAGCGCCGTCAGTGCACCGACAATGGCCGAGGCCGGGAGGGTAAAGAGCCAGCCCAACGCGATCTTGCCTGCGGTACCCCAACGAACCGAGGTGCCCTTACGGCCCAGGCCCGAGCCGATGACCGATCCCGAAGCGACTTGTGTGGTGGACAGGGCGAAGCCGAGGTGGGACGAAGCGAGGATGGCCGAAGCCGTGCTGGTTTCGGCAGAGAAACCCTGGGCGGGCTTGACCTCGGTCAGGCCGGAACCCATGGTGCGGATGATCCGCCAGCCGCCCGCGTAGGTTCCGATGGCGATGGCGAAGGCACAGGCCGCGATTACCCAGAACTGCGGACCGCTGCCCGGAGCCTGGGTTCCACCGGCGATAAGAACCAAGGTGATGATGCCCATGGTCTTCTGGGCGTCGTTGGTGCCGTGCGCCAGAGCCACCAGGCTGGACGTGAAGATCTGTCCGGTGCGGAAGCCGCCGCGTTTCTGCGTGAGCTTGTCGCCGGTTTCGGGATCGTGGCGCGAGGTCAGTGCGTAGGCGAGGCGGGTGCAGATGTAAGCCACCAGGCCGGCGATCAGCGGCGCGAAGATCGCGGGCAGGATCACCTTCTGCAGCACGGTCTCGAAGTTGATGGAATGGAGCCCGATGCCCACCACTGCCGCGCCAATAAGGCCGCCGAACAAGGCATGGGAGGAGCTCGATGGCAGGCCCTTGAGCCACGTGACCATGTTCCAGAGAACTGCGCCCATGAGTCCGGCAAAGATGATGTCCGGAGTGATGTGGATACCATCCGAGCCTTCCCGGATCAGTCCACCGGAAATGGTCTTGGCCACTTCCGTGGAGAGGAACGCGCCGACGAGGTTGAGCACAGCGGCCAAGGCAACGGCCGCCTTGGGCTTGATCGCCCCCGTGGCGATAGGCGTGGCCATCGCATTCGCTGTGTCGTGAAACCCGTTGGTGAAGTCAAAGAAAAGGGCCAACGCTATTACCAGCGCGACCATGAAGGTGATATCCACCTGTTGCCCAATCTGCAGAGTCGTCGACGTTCAGCAGTTTCACTTCCCCGTACCTGCCATCCACAGCATAGTTCAGCAAGTGTTCAACTGACCGGGCTTGCGGAATTCACTCTGGCGGGCTTGAAACCTTAAGAATCTTACGTGGCATCCAGTGAGCGGACAAACGTACACGGCCTTCCCCTCAGCCCAGATACTCCCTTACTGCTGCAAGGTGGCTCGGGGACAGTCCCTTGCGGGGATCGGGTGAGATGCAAAGCACACGGTCCTGTTGGTATTCAGCCCAGGAGCGGGCGTCGGATTCCCGGCTGAGCTGGTCGTCCAGCCACACGATCCGCCGGCTCCCCGTAGCCGCCAGGTCCTTTTGGAGGGCGACAAGTTTCCACCACTCCGGGCCTTGGTCCCAGCCCTGGCTGGACAGTACCGGCCAGTCCTCCCCCTGGAGGCCGATAGCCGGGCAGAGGAACTCGGGTGCAAGGCGCTCCCACGTGGTCAGCCACACGAAACGCGCGGCTGGATGGCGGGCAAGGTCATTAAGTCCCGCCACGAGTTCCGGCGCGAAGGCAACCTCCAGGATCCCCGCGTCGGCGGTGGTCCATTCGCCACCCCAATCAGTGGTTCCCACCGGACTGAAGGGGTTCACCACGCCGTCGACGTCGAGGTAGATCGACACGGGCGCGGCAGTCTTTTCCACACTTTCCATCCGCACTCCCCTTCCCCAATGGTCGTGCTTCAGCCTACGTGACGGTGGGACCCTGCGAACCGGAAATCAATACCTTGACGTGCGTCATGGAAGTGATAATCTCAAACCATGGAAAAGCCCACAGTCCATTCCGCCCACAGCGTCCGGGACATCGAGGACACCGTCCGCACCGATTTCCGTCATGCGATGTCCTACGGCGGATACCTGGACCTCGATCACCTGCTCAGCTCCCAGCACCCCCTGAGCGAGCCGGAACACCATGATGAACTGCTGTTCATCATCCAGCACCAGACCAGCGAGCTCTGGCTCAAGCTGGTCCTTCACGAACTTTTGGAAGCCCGCAGGCTGTTTGACGCGGACAATTTGGGCAAGGCACTGAAGTGCATCGCCCGCGTCAAGGCCATCCAGCGCACCATGACGGAACAATGGTCGGTCCTGGGAACGTTGACGCCGCGTGAATACGCCCAGTTCCGCGGGTTCCTGGGCAGCTCGTCCGGCTTCCAGTCCTATCAGTACCGCGGTGTCGAGTTCCTGCTGGGCAACAAGAACCGCGGGATGCTGCGCGTATTCGAAAGCGAACCCGAGGCCCACGCTTTGCTCAGCAAGCTCTTGGAGGAGCCCACGCTGTATGACGCCTTCCTGGCAGTGCTGTCCCGCGCCGGCTATGACATTCCCGCCGACATCCTTGAGCGGGACACCAGCGAGCCGTGGACCTTCCGGAAGGACCTGGTCCCCATCTTCCAGAAGATCTACGAATCCGATGACACCCCATGGGGCCTTTACGAAGCGTGCGAGGACCTGGTGGACATTGAGGACAACTTCCAGGCATGGCGCTTCCGCCATTTGCGGACGGTTCAACGAACCATCGGTTTCAAAGTCGGCACCGGAGGATCCTCGGGCGTGGACTTCCTGAAGCGCGCCTTGGACCTGACCTTCTTCCCCGAGCTCTACGCCGTACGCACCGAAATCGGTAACTAAGCACCCAGGCAAACATCCAGCATTGCCGCCCAACACTTCCGCAGGAGGAACCATGTCCACAGCACAGCAAACCCAACGGCCAACGTCGGCCGAACTGGATGCCGCTGATCCCCTCGCCGCCCAGCGCGAGGCCTTCTACGCGCCCGACGCCGCCCAACTCACCTCATATCTGGATGGCAACTCACTGGGCCGCCCGCTGAAGGTCACGGCAGGGAACCTCGATTCGTTTGTGCACGAGGCTTGGGGCAGCCGGCTGATCCGGGGTTGGGACGAGCAATGGATGGATGAGCCGACGGTCGTTGGCGACCGCATCGGCGAGGTGACCTTGGGCGCTGCCGCTGGGCAGACCACCGTGGGCGACTCCACCTCCGTGATGCTCTACAAGATGATCCGCGCGGCAGTGGATGCCCAGCCGGGGCGGGATGAGATCATCATTGACCGCGACAACTTCCCCACCGACCGGTTCATCATCGAGGGCATCGCCGCCGAGCGTGGGGCGACTATCAAATGGATCGCTGCGAACCCCGCCAGCGGTGTTCGCCCGGAGGACCTGGACGGACTGCTGGGCGAAAGGACCGCCGTAGTGGTCCTCAGCCATGTTGCGTACCGGTCAGGCTTCCTGGCCGACGCCGAGGGCATCACTGCCAAGGTTCATCAAGCAGGTGCCCTGATGCTTTGGGACCTTTGCCACTCCGTAGGTTCCGTGCCCATGGAGCTGGACAAGTGGGGCGTGGACATCGCAGTCGGCTGCACCTACAAGTACCTCAATGGTGGCCCCGGTTCGCCCGCCTTCGCCTACGTCAACGCTTCCCAGCAGGACCGTTTGCAGCAACCCATCTGGGGTTGGATGGGGGCCGACAACCCGTTTGGCATGACGGACGCCTACCGTCCCGCGCAAGGGATACGCAGGTTCATCACGGGAACACCTCCCGTGCTGGCCATGCAGCCCATGAAAGACATGCTGGAACTGATTGCCTCCGTAGGGATGGACGCGGTCCGGGAAAAGTCCATCAAGCTCACGGAGTACGCAATCGCACTCTCAGAGGAGCTCCTGGTGCCTCTCGGCGCGGAAATCGTGAGCCCCCGGAATGTGGCCGAGCGCGGCTCCCACATCACCGTGGACCACCCGTTGTTCGCAGATGTTACAGCGAGGCTTTGGGAAAAGGGTGTCATCCCCGATTTCCGTCCCCCGCACGGCCTGCGCGTTGGCCTGTCCCCCTTGAGCACAAGCTTTGCCGAAGTTGAACTGGGAGTGGCAGCCATCCGCGACGCACTCTCCCAAGCGCAGTGAGCCGGAAATGAGTGCTGTCCTCGATGACATGGACTCCCGCCCAGGGAGTACAACGTCGTTGCTGCGTACCGTGATCGGCCTGTACCTGCGCGACGCCGGCGGATGGATGTCCGCCAAGGACATCGTGGCACTCATGGAGGCCCTGGGCACGACAGGAACAGTAACCCGGACCGCCTTGGGCCGGTTGCGTAAAAAGGATGTGGTGCTTCAGGAGACGCGCGCAGGGGTCCCCGGTTTCACGCTTACAGACGGGGCCGCCACCATGTTGGCGCGCGGAGACCGCCGGATCTACAACCCACGGAGCATGTCACTGGAGGATCCCTGGTGCCTGATCTCCTTCTCCATTCCTGAGACGGAACGCGAAAAGCGGCACCAGCTGCGGCGTCGGCTCCACTGGATCGGTTGCGGGACCGTGGCAGCGGGTTTGTGGATTTGTCCTGATTCGCTGCGAGGCGAAGTGGAGGAAATCCTGATGGACTTGTCGCTCCGGGACATGGCGACGATCTTCGTCACGGGAACGCCCATGGTTGGCGGCAGCCTTCGCGACGCAGCCTCCAAGTGGTGGGACCTGGAAGCAGTGGCCGCGCTGCACAGGGACTTTATCCGTGAGCACGGTTCGGCCGGCGCGACCATTGATCGCGCTCCTGCGTCTCCCGTGCGGACGGTGGAGCCTTCTGCTGAAGCTTTTTCCACCTACGTGCAGTGCATCGACCGCTGGCGGATCATCCCGTATCTGGACCCCGGGCTGCCTCCTGCATTCCTGCCGGAGGACTGGCCCGGGGCCGAAGGTTCGGCACTGTTCAGCCGGACGGTTGCCGCTTATGCGGAGCCCAGTGCGGAGTTCGTTCGCCGGACCTTGAAGGAAACGGCAGGCGCTGCCATCGCCTGACTGGGCTCCAGTGCTTTCACTGACGTGCACAGCACTGCGCGACTGCACGGCTCAAGGCTGGAGCGCGAAGTCCACGGCAATGATCTGCCCGCTGTTGGGATAGGAGTACTTCTTCAGCGGCTCGTGCAATGGGTGCGTGGTGTAGACGTCGAGGTCCTCGACCGTACTGAAGTCAGCCACAATGGCGTAGTCGAAGGACCGATCCTGGTGGAGGACATCCGGCCCGTGCGTGAGCTCCAGCAGGCCGGGAATATTGCCCTTCATCCTGTCCAGGCCCTCCTGCCAGGCAGCCTTGTCCGCCTCGGGAAAGCCGGCCTTGAACTTGAAGAGCACCACGTGGCGAATCATGCTTCAACTCCTGCTGCTGCGCCCCTATATGCCGAGGGCGTGTACTCCGCCGGCTCGCCTGCAATGGTGCGTCCTGCCAGGTAGCCCATGGTCATGATGGGCCCCAGGGTGGCACCGGCCCCAGGGTAGCCCGCAGCGTAGGCGTTCTCCGTTGTGTTTCCGGCGGCGTACAGGCCGGGGATGGGCTCTCCGTCGACGTCCAGGACCCGCGCCAAGGCGTCCGTGGCAACGCCTCCGTTGCTGCCGAAGGCGCCATTGACCACCTCCATCGCGTAGAACGGACCGGACTGCAGCGGACCGAGGGAAGGGTTGGGCCAAGGGCAGTCGTCGTCACCCCAGTACTTGTCGTAGGCGCTTTCGCCGCGGCCGAAATCCGGGTCTTCGCCTTTGACTGCATAGTGGTTGAAGCGTTCAACGGTGGCCGCGAGGTTATCGGCAGGGACACCGATCTTCGCGGCCAGTTCGGCCAACGTGGGGGCTTCCGTCAGGTAAGCCGGCGTCGGTTGGCCCGCCCGGTGGGCGAGGATACCGTAGCGCTCCAGGTAGCTGTGATCGAACACCACATGGGCAGGGGTGTTCAGGGTCTGGTTGTTGGGTGAATCCCACGATTGGAGGCAGCGGGCGAGGTCGTTGTAGTTCTGGGATTCGTTGGCAAAACGCCGGCCATGACGGTTGACCATGAGCGATCCCGGTCCTTGCCGCTCAAAACGCAGAAGCGTACCAACCGGTTCACCGTCCCGGGTGTCTCCCGTAATGGACATGGGAGCCCACCAGGCTTCCCGGGTTCCCCGGGTGTGGGCCCCCACCCGCTGGGCCATCTTGAGCCCATCGCCGGTATTCGATGGCGGCGAGCACATGACGTACAGGCGTGAGGCCAGCAGCGAGTCAGCCAGCGCCCTGTCCCATTCGAAGCCGCCCGTGGCGAGGACCACGCCGTCGTTGGCATGGAAGGTTTCGCCTGACGTGAGCTGCACGCCCACTACCCTGCCGCCGTCGTTCAGCAGTCGATGCCCGCGGGCGCCAACCACCAGCGCAGCGTCATCCCGCACCAGGCTGGCCAACAGCATGGAGACCAGAGCCTGGCCTTTGGCAACCAGCCCCTGCTCCTGCCGCTGCTTCAGTTGCGCCCACGGGAACTTGGTGAATGCGCCCCAGGTCTCGTACTCCTGCATGGTGAACGGGGCCCGGCCATCGGACCGGACATGGGCGGCGAGGCCGCCGAGCGCTTCACGAATGTTGAACAGCTCGGGTTCAACTGTCCTGCCGCCTTCCACGGAACCGGGCAGGTCCTGCCGATAGTCCGGGAAGTTGTCCAGGAAGATCAACCGGACTCCGCATTCGTCTTCAGTGAAGCGAAGCATCGTGTCGCCGTAGGTCAGGGCCGCTTCCAGAAGTTCTTCGCGGCTCCGTCCCCGGGCAACGGCGCGGACGTACCGGGCTGCCGCTTCCTTGGAGTCGCTCAGCCCGGCTTCGCGGGCATGATGGTTGTCAGCAACCCACAGCATGCCTCCCGAGACGGCGGTTGTTCCACCCAGCAAGTGGGTCTTTTCAAGCACGACGACGGACTTGCCGGCACGCGCGGCCGTGGCGGCTGCAGTCAAAGCGCCGGCACCGGAGCCGACGACGACGACGTCGTAGGCAGTGGAGGGTGTGCCGTTCAGGTATTTCATGGTGGTACCTCTCAAAGGGCGTGATGGATTGGGGGCTGTCAGACGGCCGTGTAGCCGCCGTCGATGACCAACTCGGAGCCGGTGGTGAAACGGGACTCATCGGAGGCCAGATAGAGCACTCCGTAGGCGATCTCGTCCGGTTCACCTTGGCGCGGGAGCGGGTTTCCGCCCACCAGTTGCTGGTAGTAGGCCTCCGCTCCGATGTCCGACTGTTCTGCAGAGTGCCTGCTCATCCGCGTGTTCATGGATCCGGGATGGATGGAGTTCACCCTGACTCCGTAGGTGCCATAGGCCGCTGCGTCAGACTTGCTCAAGAGCCGGACGGCTCCTTTGGTGGCGTGGTACAGGGGAACGTTGCGCCCGCCGGTTAGTCCGTGGATGGAGGAAAAGTTGATGATGCTGCCGGACTGCTTGGCGATCATGGCCGGGACAACGTGTTTGGTCAGGAGCCACACGCCTTTGACATTGACGTCGAAGACGAGGTTGAACTGGTCCACGCTGGCAGTGTGGCTGGCACCTGCCGGGCCGATGATTCCTGCCGCGTTGACCAGGATGTCCGGTGCGCCGAGCTCAGCGGTCAGTTGCTGCACGGCCTGCGCGACACTGGCTTCATTGGTGACATCGACGTCGTATTCAGTGATCCCCGGGTGCCTTGCTGTGGTGGATGTTCCCGCCCGGTCCAGGCTGGCAACACTTGCTCCGTGCTGGGCGAGCAGACGGGCTGTGGCACCGCCAAGGTCTCCCCTGCCTCCTGTCACCACGGCGACCTTGCCGGCCACCCTCCCGCTGACGGACTCCTGCCCAGCCTGCTTTGCTGTTTCCATGACCAACTCCTCCTGCCGCGGCGTTGCGGCTGCTGAAACCCAGGTACAACGCAGGGCAGCACGGAACAGAGCCCCAGGGGCCCTGATGAGGTGGAGATTTGGGCGGTGATGCCCTGCTGGGTTTTACTCTGCCAGCGCGGTTGTGAGTGTAACCACAGGGTTACCGATGAACGGGAATCAGATACTTCCGTTGCTTTGCCGGACAGCGCCCTTGAGCTCGCCCCGCCAGCCGAGCGCCCGTGAAATGCCGCGCGCAGCAGTCATCAGGACCGGAACCCGGGCCGCGACGTTTTCTTCATTTCTGGGGACCACGACGCTCAGGGCGGCGACCACCGCATTCGCACGGCCAAAGACAGGGACTGCGATTCCGCTGGATTCCGGCACGATGATTCCGGGCATGGAAGTAAACCCCTGTTGCCGGATGTTGGCCAGGTGACGTCGCAGGTCAGTGGGCTGGGTCAGGGTTGCATCGGTAAACTTCTCCAGCGTGCGGGCCAGGAACAGGTCCTGGTAAGCAGGGGGCGAATAGGCCAGCAGCACCAGCCCTGACGAGGTTCCATGAACCGGAAGGCGGCCGGCAACTTTGGTGATGTCCACCAGGGAATCCCTGGAGCCGATCCGTTCGATGTACAGGACTTCGTCCGAATCCAGGATTCCCAAAGTAGTGGAGTGCTGGACCACTGACTGCACATCCTCCATGAAGGGCAAGGCCGCTTCGCGGAGGCCCACCATGCGTGAGCTCCTGGACACCAGCTCCCACAGCCGGGTGCCGATCCGCACCTCGCCGTTGGCTCCGCGCTCGAGCAAACCTTCATTCAAGAGTTCGTCCACCAGACGGTAGATGGTTGTCACCGGAAGCCCGGAGCGCCTGGCCAGGGTGGCGACGCTCATGGTGAGGTGGGCGTCGTCGAACGCTCCCACCAGCCGGACCAGACGCCGGATGATTGACTCTCCAGAGGACGAGTTGGCCACCTCAACCTCCCGACTTCACGCGGGATACGAACCGGAACCTGTCGCCGCGAAACGCACTGCGGGTCCATTCCAGCGGGGCACCGTTGGCGTCACGGGCCAGCCGGTGGACCACCAACAATGGCGCGCCCATCTCGATCCCCAGCAGCCTGACATCCTCCGGCCCAGCCAGGGCCGTCTCCACAGTGTCCTCAACGTCGGCGACGCGGAGGCCGTAGACATCGGCCAGTACTGCGTACAGCGAACCGGCTTTGGCCAGATTGGACTTGAAGCGCGGCAGCCTGCCGGGAAGCCAGGCGACCTCGTGCGCCAGAGGCTCCCCTTCAATCAACCGGATGCGCTCGAGCCGGGTCACAGGTTCGCCCTGCGCAAGTCCCAACTGGTCTGCGACGCCGGCATCGGAGCCGACCACATCCAGGGCCAGCAGCCGGGAATCCGGCCGAAGCCCCTGGTTGCGGGCGTCATCGGAGAAGGACGTCAGTTGCCTGACGTGCGTCACCTTGGGTGGGGCCACAAAGGTTCCATGCCCCTGGATGCGTCCCAGTTTTCCTTCGGCCACCAGCTCGCTGATTGCCTGCCTGACAGTAGTACGGGACGTGGCGTACTTCCCGGCCAGTGCACGTTCGGTGGGGATCAGCGTTCCTGGCTGGAGGCCCGCGATGAGCCCCAGAACCTCAGTCTTGAGGAAGTAGTACTTCGGCGTTGCCGGCGCGACGTCTGTGGGCATATTGGACATCCTACTTGTAGACAACGGAATTGGTCTATGCCAATGTGAACTGGGCTCATGAGGACCACGCTGACCTGACAAAGCCAGGAAACGAAGGGACATCAGTTGGAGGATATAAAGAAGTTCCGTGAAAACGGCGGGAAGAGGTCCGGGGCCAGCTCCAATACCACCGTCGCCCCGTTGACCGGGGCAGATGAAACGGCGGCCCGGCGATGATGCCGGCGGTTCTCGGCCTGCACATCGGCGGCTCCAAGACGCATGCCGTTCGCTGGGACGGAACCCACGCGGAGGGAGGGGGCGTCGAAATCACCGAAGCGAGCGCCAATCTTTCCTCAGTGGGCCACCAAGGAGCCGACGCAGTTCTGCGAAGGATTGCCGCGAGTGTGGGCAGTGGAATCGAAGCCGTATGTGCCGGCGCGGCCGGCGCCGACACCCCAGCCAGCCGGGCTGTGCTGTCCGCGCTCCTGACTGAGCACTTTCCGGGCGCCCGCGTTGAGGTGGTCCATGACACGCGCATCGTCCTCGCTGCAGCAGGCCTGGATGCCGGAGTTGTGCTGGTTGCCGGCACCGGTTCGGTAGCCTGGGGCCGGAACGCAGACGGGGCGGAGGCCCGCAGCGGTGGCTATGGCTACTTGCTTGGCGACGAGGGCGGTGGCTACTCCGTGGTGCGGGACGCCGTGCGTGAAGCCCTCCGGGAGTATTATGCAGGCCTGGAACCCGGGACGCTGGTCCGCTCGCTGATGGCCGCAACGGCCAATGTGGACGCCTTGCAGCTCATGGATGCCTTCTACGCCAAGCCGGAGCCGGATCACTGGGCGACTCTCGCCCCGCTGGTCCTGGAACTCGCCGCCGAAGGCGACTCGGCAGCCATGCGGATTCAGGCGGAGGCCGCCCATCATTTGGCAAGTTTGGCCAGGCAGGTACTGGGAGAGCTCGGCCTCGAGCTGCCACTGGTCATGGCCGGCAGCTTACTGGTGAACCACAGCCAGCTCGCTGGCTCGGTTGCCCGGAAGGTCTCCTTGGAAGATCCGTCATCGATCCGGATCCTCTCCCAAGCCCCGGTCCACGGGGCGGTGGAACTGGCACGCCAAATCATAAGGGACTGATGCCCGGACAGGTGATCCGCGCAGGTAACCGGAGTAGTCTGGGTTCATGCCTTTCACGATCGGCGGTTGGTAACAATGGCGCGGTCCAAGCAGCGGTGGCTGCCTGTCGGCGTGATCGCCCTTGTTGTAGCGATGGCTGCCATGTTCGGCTCGGTGCAAGCGGGTGCTACCGTTTCCCTCCCGGCCAAGACCGCTGACGAAATCCTCGCGATGATTGCCCGCACAGAGGTCCGGGCGCTGTCCGGCACCGTAGAACAAACTGCTGCTTTGGGACTGCCGGAAATCCCCGTTGCGGGCCCGGGCATTGCCCCCGGGGCTGCCTCGGCGATGGAGTTGTTGACCGGCTCCCACACAGCAAGGGTTTACCTCGACGGTCCGTCCAAGGCCCGGTTGCAGATCATGGACCGCATGGCGGAGCGTGACGTGGTGATCAACGGGCGGGACGCCTGGTTCTACAACTCGGCCGACAACAGCGCCACGCGGTTAATTGCGCCGCAGCCATCTCCAGCCGAGGTCCCGTCCTTCGCGGGCCCCAGGCCGTCGCTTCCGCCCACCTCCACACCGGAACGGCCTTCACCGGACATGTCCTCACGGGATTTGCCCACGCCCGAGGCAATGGCCAGCCGTTTTCTGGCGGCAATCGACGACACCACCGAGGTGTCCGTTGGCGACTCCTCCTCGGTTGCCGGCCGAAGTGCGTACCGGATCAGCCTGCATCCCCGCAACACTGCGACCTTGGTTGAGTCGGTGGCGATCGATGTTGATGCTGACACCGGCCTGCCCCTGGGTGTCGAAGTGCGGGCCAAGGGCCAGACCGACCCCGCGTATTCACTGGGCTTCACTGAGTTGAACCTGTCCACTCCGGATTCTGCGTTGTTCGAGTTCACCCCGCCACCGGGCGCCACCGTGACGGAGAAGACACTCCCTGCCAAGCCGGTACCCACCATGGCAGCTCCCGGCACACCCACACCGGAGGTCGCGCCTGAGGCTAACCGCCCACGCCCCACCGTCACTGGTGAGGGTTGGGAGTCGGTTGTAGTTTTGCCGGCAGGCTCTGCCCCGGCCGGGCTGACGTCCAACCCCCAGCTGTCCCAGGCACTGCAACCTGTCGCCGGTGGCCGTGCGTTAACTACGTCGCTGGTCAGTGTCTTGATTCTCGACGACGGCCGCGTTTACGCGGGCATGGTGCCACTGGAGCGGCTCCAGTCAGCCGCTGCCGCCCAGTGAGCGGATCCTTACCCTCCGACTTCGCCATAGAAACGCGTGGCCTGGTCAAACTCTTCGGTCACCGACCCGCCGTTGATGGAATAGACCTCGCGGTCCCCCGGGGTTCTGTCTTCGGCTTCCTTGGGCCCAACGGTTCAGGCAAAACCACCACCATCCGGGTGCTGCTGGGCTTGGCATCGGCAAGCAGTGGGGACATCCGGGTGCTCGGCCAGGAGATGCCCCAGTCGCTGGCGTCCGTCCTGCCGGACGTCGGGGCCTTGGTGGAGGGGCCGGGCTTCTATCCGTTTCTCTCCGGTACGGGCAACCTGATGCGCCTGGACACCGCCGACCGCCATGCTGCCTCGTCCACCAGGCGGCAACGTGTCCACGACGCTTTGGAGCGGGTGGGGCTTGGCCACGCCGCAGGCAAGAAGGTCCGGGCATATTCGCTGGGTATGAAACAGCGCCTTGGCCTGGCCAACGCCATGCTGAGGCCACGAAAACTGCTGGTCCTCGACGAACCAACCAATGGACTGGATCCGCAGGGCACGCGTGAGGTGCGTGGCCTGGTTCGGGCCCTGGCCGCAGGCGGGACCACCGTGTTCGTTTCCAGCCACTTGCTGGCTGAGGTGGAACAGATGTGCACCCACGTGGCCGTGATGAGTGCCGGCCGTCTGGTTGCTCAAGGTCCCCTGGAAGAGCTGCGTTCCGCCGGCCAGGCCCACGTTGTGGTCCACACCCCCGACGTCGAACGTGCCGCCGGCGTCCTGGCTCGCCTGGGACTGGTTCCCGGCCAGGCTCCTGGTACCGGCAGCCCCTGGGGAACCACAGCGTTGTTGGGCACTGGGCTCAATGGACTGGAACCCGAAACGATCGTGACCGCACTGGTTGCCGAGGGTGTCCGGGTCCGCGGTTTCGCCGTGGAAAACGCGAGCCTCGAAGATCGCTTTGTGTCACTGACCGGAGAGGGGTTCGACGTTGTCGGCTGAACCTGCGGCGCCCGCTACCTCGGCCGCCGGCCGGCCCGGAGCCGGATGGGCACTGCTGGGTTCTGAGCTGTCCGTGCTGTTCCGCCGGCTCCGCACGTGGGCCATGCTGATCGCCTTGGCTGCAGTTCCCGTGCTGATTGCCGTGGCGGTGAAGTTGTCGTCCCGGCCCACGACGCCCGGGCGGGGACCGCTTTTCCTGGACCGCATCACCCAGAACGGACTCTTCGTGGCTGTGACTGCCTTGGTGGTGTGCGTTCCACTGTTCCTGCCACTGACCGTTGGCGTGGTGGCCGGAGACACCATTGCAGGAGAAGCCAACACTGGAACTTTGCGGTACCTTCTACTGGCTCCCGCAGGACGGATCCGGCTGTTGTTGGTGAAGTATGCCGGGGCCGTTGCCTTCTGTTTCGCCGCAACGGCGACTGTCGCGGCCTCCGGCGCCCTGGCCGGCGTCGTACTTTTTCCCGTGGGGCCTGTGACCCTGCTGTCCGGTGACACCATCAGCGTCG
The DNA here is from genome assembly GCF_029873575.1 of Paenarthrobacter sp. OM7. Classification (NCBI taxonomy): domain Bacteria; kingdom Bacillati; phylum Actinomycetota; class Actinomycetes; order Micrococcales; family Micrococcaceae; genus Paenarthrobacter; species Paenarthrobacter sp. OM7. The sequence continues at coordinate 2,258,726 of NZ_CP123579.1, read as the reverse complement.
GCGAGTCGGCCATGAGATCGCTGTTGATCGCTGCCTACATCACTGTGTCGCTGCTGGGATTGTCGGCGATCGGCCTGCTCATTTCGACGTTCACGGACGTACCGGTGGGGGCCATGGCGGCCACGATCGTCCTGTCGGTGGTCTCGCAAGTTCTGGACAACCTCCCCCAACTTGAATGGCTGCACCCTTGGCTCTTCAGCCATCATTGGCTGGGTTTCGCGGATCTTCTGCGGCAGCCCATCTCCTGGACATCGTTCGGCGACAACGCGCTTCTCCAGGCCGGGTACATGGCAGTGTGCGGCGCGCTGGCCTACGCCAAATTCTCAAACAAGGACGTCTTGTCTTAGCTTTGTCGTAGGCTCTTCCCATGGCCAGATTCTTTGACGTGCACCCGGAAGATCCACAACCACGCGCCATCGGCCAAGTGGTGAGCATGCTCCAAGGCGGCGGCTTGATCGCCTACCCCACCGACTCCTGCTACGCTCTGGGGGCCCAGATCGGGAACAGGGAAGCGCTGGACCGGATCAGGACCATCCGGCAGTTGGACGACAAACACCACTTCACCCTGGTGTGCAAGGACTTTGCCCAGATGGGCCAGTTCGTGATGCTGGACAACGACATCTTCAGGAGCATCAAGGCCGTCACTCCCGGCAGCTACACCTTCATCCTCCCGGCCACGCGTGAAGTCCCCAAGCGGCTGCTCCACCCCAAGAAGAAGACCGTGGGGGTGCGCATTCCCGATCACAGGGTAGTCCAGGCGCTGTTGGCCGAACTCGGCGAGCCTTTGCTGTCCAGCACCCTGCTGCTGCCGGATGAAGAAGAACCTTTGACCCAGGGATGGGAAATCAAGGAGCTCCTGGACAACCAGGTGGATGGCGTCATCGACGCCGGCGATACTGGCTCAGAGCCCACTACCGTGATCGACTTCTCCAGCGGAGTGGCCGAGGTTGTGCGTAGCGGAATGGGCGATACTTCGCGCTTCGAATAGCCGCGCGGATGCCTGGAAGGCACGTTCAGCGGAACCGGAAACGGCAGCCTGAGTTCAAGGCCACTTGCGCAACACCCGTCATCTCCAGGGAAAGTGCGGACGGTTGCGTCATAAGGGGCTGCGGAGGATAGGCCACAAAAATGGCCAACTGTCGGTTGCCGTCGGCACTGCTGAGGGCAACGCTTCCGTAGCCTGGAACATCTCCGGCATGGCCGTAGTAGGAGCCGTTCGTACAGCGGTCGTCCCAATGGTCCAGGCCAAGGCCGTACTCGGCGAACACTGTGCCCTTCATGGCGATGAGGCTTGCCGGCGCCAACAACCGCCCCCTGAGCAAGGCGTCCTGGAAGGCGCTGATGTCCCCGATGCTGGACACCAGGCCACCTGGTGCAACCCCTGGTGGCGCTGAGGGAAACGTCACGTCCACGGTTTCCCCGCCCTCCTGGATGTAACCGTGGACAAGGTCATCCGGCACGGTGGAGCCCGGAGCCAACAGCTGGGTTGCCCCGAGGTCCAGGGGCGTCAGGATGTCGGCCCGCAGGACGGCCTCCAACGGGGAACCACGGAGTTGCTCCACCACCCGTCCCAGCAAGGCATCGGCCTGGGCAGGCGATACGTCCGGGAGAGCTGCGGTGATTCCCAGGAGTTGGCGAATGGTGAGGGGGCTACCCGCAGCAACGGAACCCGGCAGGTACGTGGTGACGGCGTCGTCCAGCGTCAGCAGTCCCTCATCGGCGAGCTTGAAGATGGACACTGCCAGCATGGTCCGGAGTTGCCCGCCCACAGGGAAACTGTCGCTGGGCTGCACGGCAGTGCGCGCTTCCCGGCTCCTTACTCCCGCTGCGCTGGTCCACTCCTGCCGGCCAACTTTTGCCTTGATGAGCACCGCTGAGGCTCCTTCCTCCAGTTTCTCCCGGGAGAAGAGCTCCAAGGTGGCCCGGAGCTCCTGGAAGGCCGGCGAAACTAAGGTGGTCTCCGTGGGCAGCCCGCTTGGTGTTGGGGTGACCGCCGGCACCAAAGGAGGGGCCGTCGTCGTTGGTGCCACCGTTGCCGTCACCGGAGGCAGTGCCGGCGTAGTGGCCTGAGTCGGCAAGGGGTCCGGCGTGCGGGTGCACCCACAAAGAAGCAACCCGCACGCAAGTGCGAGGCTCGTTACCCCCTGAGCTGGGCGTCGCGGCAAGCAGACTCCCGGTTTACTCCTCGGGCTTGCGGGCCCGGCTGGGTTGCACGCGCATGGGTTCACCCGGCATCTTGGGGAATTCAGGCGGGAAGGGCATCTCGCCCTGGCCGTTCTTGACGTCCCGCTCCCACCATTCGAGCAGCACATCGATATCGCCGGGGTGATCGTGCATGGATGCCCACGGGTCGCCTGTCTTCGCCAGACGGTCCGGGACTGTGGTGATGGTGTACTTCGCGGGATCCGAGCCTTCCAGCTCATCCCACGTCAGCGGGCAGGACACCTGTGCCGTGGGTACGGCGCGGGGGCTGTAAGCCCCGGCGATGGTTCGGTCCCGGTTTGCCTGGTTGAAGTCCACGAAGATCCTGGTCCCGCGTTCCTCCTTCCACCAGGCTGTAGTGACCTTGTCCGGCTGCCGTCGCTCCAACTCGCGTCCTGCGGCAATCACAGCATGGCGTACGTCGAGGAACTCATGCTTGGGGTGGATGGGCGCGTAGACATGGAGTCCCCTGTTGCCCGATGTCTTGATGAACGCCGTCAACCCGGCTTCCTCCAGTACTGACCGGAGCTCCTGCGCAGCGGGGATGGCGTCGTCGAAATCGGTGCCCGGTTGGGGATCGAGGTCGATCCTCAGTTGATCGGGGTTATCGGGATCGCCGGCACGCGAGGCCCATGGGTGAAACACCACGGTGTTCATCTGTGCTGCCCACACAGCAGCCGCAGGCTCGTCGATGACCAGCTGCGGATGGGACCGGGCACTGGGATAAGTCACCGGGACGGAACGGACGTACTCCGGCGCGCCCTTGGGCGGATTTTTCGAGAAGAACATCTCGCCCTCAATATCGCCTGAATACCGTTGAAGGCTGACGGGCCGGCCTCCGTTGGCGGCCACAAACGCGTCTCCGACGTCGATGAGATAGTTGGCGAGGTCCAGTTTTGTCAGTCCCGCCTCGGGCCACATCACCCGGCTTGGACTGGAAATGCGGACCTCCCGGGGGCCGTCGGGACCGGGAACAGTGACAGTGGTTGCTTCGCTCGCCATGGGCACAAGCTACCCCGTAAAGGGCTTGCGCGTCAGCACCCACGGCGTTTTCGGTGCTATGGGCAATGATGGTTACATGCCCAACACTGAAACACCTGTCACCGTCACGGTTGGTGAATCCAACATTTCCGCCCTCCATATCAGGCCGGAGAGCCCGTTTGCCACGTTGGTGGTGGCGCACGGCGCCGGAGCTGGAATGGAACATCCGTTCCTGCAGGGTTTCGCCGAGGCGATGGCGGGCGAAGGAGTGGCTACCTTCCGCTTCAATTTTCCCTATCGCGAGGCAGGCCGGCGATTCCCCGACCGCCCTCCCCTGGCCATCGCCACGTGGCGCGCCGTCATGGACAAGGCCGCTGAATTAAGCGATGGTGAGCCCCTCTGGGCGGCGGGCAAGTCCTTCGGCGGTCGGATGGCGTCCATGGCAGTGGCCGACGGCATGCCTGCCAGCGGATTGGTGTACCTCGGCTACCCCCTGCATGCGCCCGGCAAGCCGGAGAAACTGCGCGACGAACACCTCTACGGAGTTACGACGCCCATGCTCTTCCTCCAAGGCACGCGGGATACGTTCGCAACACCGGAACTGTTGGAGGCCGTGGTGGGCAAGATAGGCCCGACAGCGACGCTCCAGTGGAGCGAAGGCGGTGACCATTCGTTCGCGGTCAAGGGTGTCAAACGCGGGGCGGCCGAGACCGGGGCGTCGCTGGCGCCCGTGGTGGCTGCGTTCCTGCGGGCCAACTCCTAAGCCTGTCCCCTGGGCACTACTTTGGCAGGGGCTCGTGACGGAGGTAGGACCGGCGGAAACGACCGGTTCCGGCGGTGAGGGCACGCAGTTCAATGGCGTAGCGCACAAGTTCCTGGTCCGGCACTTCGGCAGTGATGTCCGTTCCCTCGGCGTCGGTCGCGGTAGTGCCGGTAACCCGGCCGCGCCGGCCCGAAAGATCACTCATCACGGCACCTACGTACTCGTCAGGGACACTGATAACCACCGATGAGACAGGTTCCAACAACTGGATTTTGGTGGCTGCCGCAGCTTCACGAAGGGCCAGCGCCCCGGCTGCCTGGAAGGCCGCATCCGATGAGTCCACGCTATGGGTTTTTCCGCCCACCAACGTCACTTTGATGTCCACCACCGGGAATCCTGCGGATACGCCCTTGAGCATTTGGGAACGGACGCCCTTTTCCACGCTGGTAACGAACGTTGCAGGGATCGCCCCGCCCACGATCCTGTCAGTGAAGGCGAAACCTTCACCTCTGGCGAGGGGCTCTACCTCGATGTCACAGATGGCAAACTGCCCATGGCCCCCGGATTGCTTGACGTGCCGTCCGTGTCCCACAGCTTTGCCGGCGAAAGTCTCCCTGAGCGGAGTAATAACGTCCACGGTCTGCAGTTTGACGCCCTGGCCGCGCAACCTGTCCAGGACTACCTCGGCGTGGGCTTCTCCCATGCACCAGAGGATGAGCTGGTGGGTGTCCTGGTTGCGTTCCAATCGAAGCGTCGGGTCTGCGGCCGCGACCTTCCCGATGCTTTTTGCCAGCGCGTCTTCATCACTCCGTGAAGCACCTTCGATGGCGATGGGCATCAGTGGCTCGGGCATGTTCCACGTTTCGATCAGCAGCGGCGCTTCCCTGTCGGACACGGTATCGCCGGTCTCGGCACTGGCGAGCTTGCTGATGGCGCAAATGTCCCCGGCAATACACTGTGGAACGGCCTTCAAGCTGGAGCCCACCGGCGAATAAAGGTGGGTGACGCGTTCATCGGCGTCGTGGTCCTCATGGCCCCTGTCCGCCAGTCCCCTGCCGCCCACATGGATGGCGGAATCCTCCCGCAACGTCCCGGAAAAGACACGGACCAGGCACACGCGGCCAAGGAATGGATCCACGGTGGTCCGCACCACTTCTGCGGCCAGACGCCCCGCAGGATCACATTCCAACGGTTTCATGGGCGAACCGTCCAGTTTCATCACCGCGGGGGTGGTGCGTTCCACTGGCGATGGCAAGGCATCGGTCAACAAGGCCATGAGCTCGGGAAGGCCCACCCCGGTTTCCGCCGACGTCGGAATGACCGGAAAGAAGCTCCCCCTGGCCACAGCGGTTTCCAGGTCCTTGATGAGGTCTGCCAGTGGTAATTCCTCGCCACCGAGGTACCGGTCCATGAGTGTTTCGTCTTCGCTCTCGGCAATGATCCCTTCGATCAAGTTGCCCCGCGCCTCCTCACCATCCGGCATCGATGACGGATCCCCATCAGCCGGCCCATTGAGGATGCTGACCAGGCCGGTATTGCCCACCGCCGGAACGTACAAGGGGAGCACCGACTCACCAAAAGCTTCCTGGCATCGCACGACGGCGGCACTGAAGTCGCCGCGCGGATGGTCCAGTTTGCTGAGCACCACCGCCCGGGGCATGCGGACTTTCTCGCACTCGCCCCACAGCGCAATGGTGGCAGCGTCAATGCCGTCGGCAGACGAGACAACAAAAAGGGCCGCGTCGGCGGCCCTTAGACCAGCGCGCAATTCGCCGGTGAAGTCGGTGTAGCCCGGGGTGTCGATCAGGTTGACCTTGATATCACCCACCAGAATTGGCGCGACAGACATGGTCACCGAGCGTTGCTGATGGACTGCGGAAGGATCGGAATCGCTGACAGTGGTGCCTTCGCTGATGGATCCCATCCTGGTGATGGCTCCGGTGGCAGCGAGCAGCGCTTCCACCAGCATCGACTTGCCGGCTCCAGAATGCCCCACGAGTGCAACATTCCGGATTCGGGAGGGGTCCCTTGGTGCCAAGGCCGGGCCGTTGTCACTCCGTCGGGCTTCAGTCATGCCGGGCCCGGCTCCCCTTGGCGTTTCGCGCGTGCCCTTCGCGGACATGGGCACCTCCTGGTGTTGGATCCCGGCACGGAGTCCGAACACATCCTGTTCGAACGTTAAACAGGATTGGACACCCTGAGGTGACCACAGGGCAAGGGCTGGCAGCCAGCAAAACCGGCCAACCGCCGTCGGGTCCTTGGTCGCGGTAAGAACTACGAACTACAGGGCGAGCATCCCCACAGCAACCAGGCAGATGCTGCTGCGCATCCGAGGATCACCACAGTAAACCCCGTCAACCACACGAAGGCCGGCAGGCCTGTGGTGCGGCCCAGGATGAAGGCGTCGGAGGCCCCAATCCGGTCCCGGCGGCTGGTGTGCACACTGGCCAGTTTGAAGAGGTCGCGGACACCGCCTACTGACAGGGCGACGCCAAGGGCAAGGACCACATAGTTCATTGTTGCCGGCGCAGCGAACAGGATCAGCAACTGGGCTACCGCAGCGCTCACGACGGCCACGAGAATCCCGGTGAGGTTCCTCAGGAAAATGAGCGACACCAGCAGGATCAAGGCCCCGACGGACATCGCCGCGCCGGAACGGCCTGCCGCAAACGCGGCGATCAGCCCGAGGCCAACCACTGCTGGTGCGGGGTATCCCCAAAACCCGGACCAGGCCGCACCAAAAGCACTCCGGCCACTGCTGACAAGGCGTCCCGAATGGTCGAGCCCGACGGAGCCCGTGCACAAAACGTCCTGTCATCAGTGCCGCATAGGCGTGGCCGAGCTCGTGGACGAACGTGACGTACAGCCCGAACCAGCGCCAGGTCACACGCGGAATGCTGAGGACAACGGCACACGCAAGGATGCCCAGCAAGGCCGGTAGTGGCACCGCAGTGGTGTGCGTTTCGGTGAAACCGCGGACCACCGCGTCCCACCACGTTTGAAAGAGGGTCATGGCGCCTTCCGGATGCCCTCCACCGACGGCCTCACAGCCGTGTCGACCGAAGGCGGGAATGCAGCCCGGCGATGAGGATCTCAAGGCCAAAGTCGAAAGCTGCCTCGCCACGCTCCACAGCAGGTCCAGCCTGTGCCAGGGCATTGGTCAGGGCCGGGTACCCGTGCGCAGGTGGAGCCCAGACGACGTCCGGCGCTGCCAGGTCCAAGGCGAAACCCAGGGCGAAGCTGTCAATGGTGGAAATCGCTGACATCACGTCCCGGCCCCGGAACCCGGCGGCTCCAAGGGCAACCGCAAGGTTCTCGTAGAGGGCCATCACTTTATCGTCTTGAACTGTTTGGAGCACCAGCAGGGGTGCGAGTTTCGGATGACGGGCGAAGGCATCGCGATAACTCCGGACAATGGCGCGAAGGGACGCCTCCCAGTCCTGCTCGTCCTCCAGGACATAAGGACTCTCGCCGATGATCCTGCCACGCATCAGCTCAAGAATTTCCTCCCGTCCGCTCACATGGTTGTAGATGGAGGACTGGCTGACGCCGATCCGCTTGGCCAGTTTGGGCAGGCTGAAGTCCCCGGCTTCGTCCACCAACTCCAGGGCTGCGGTGACGAGGGCATCGATGGATATCAGTGGGACCAGCGGGCGTGCCATACGGGTGTCTCCATTCAAGGTTGTTGTTACGACTCTAGCCAGAACTTTGCACCGAGGTGTTGTGCTCTGGATCACCAGGCCCTACGCTAAACGAAAGCCTTTCGCTTAATGACTTTCACTCCTTGAACATTCCTTCCCCCCAATACCCCTGAGGATCCCCATGTCTGACCTCGAAACCCGACCTCCAGCAGCAAATGCCGGAAATGGGCTCAAACGGAATGCCATCGGCACCGGCGGCATCGCCTTCCTGGTGATCTCCGCAGCAGCCCCCCTGACAGTGATGGCCGGCGTAGCCCCTGTGGCTATCGGCATCGGGGGCATTGGCGCCCCCATGGGATACGTCATTGCCGGGGCAGTCCTGCTGGTTTTCGCCATTTCCTTCATGGCCATGACCAAACACGTCAAAGCTGCCGGCGGTTTCTATACGTACATCAGCCTTGCCATGGGCAGGACAGTCGGGCTGGCCGCGGCCATCCTGGCGATTGTGTCCTACAACTGCCTGCAGATCGGCGTCTACGGTTTGTTCGCCGTCCAAACCCAGGCCATGCTCCGCTCGCTCGTTGGCCTGGACGTGCCATGGCCCGTTGTGGCGTTGGTTGCCATCGCTGCCGTCTGGCTACTTGGATTCCGCGGCATTGACGTCGGCGCCAAGGTCCTCGGAGTCCTGCTCATCGCCGAAACCGCCATCCTGGGGATCATGGGCGCAGCGATCCTTGCCCGCGGCGGAGCTGCCGGCATCAGTTTCGCCTCCTTCTCCCCCGAGCACGCTTTCACGCCGGGTGTCCTGGCGATTCTGGCTATTTGCTTCGCGGCATTCATGGGCTTCGAATCCACCGTGCTGTATAGGCGCGAGGCCCGCAACCCGGACAAGTCCGTCCCGCGTGCAACGTACATCGCCGTTGGATTCATGTCCGTGTTTTATGCCTTCATTGTCTGGACAGTCATTCAGGCCTTTGGCGACGGGAACGTGGTCACCGCAGCCGGTGAACTGGCCGACGGAATGTTCTTCGCCACCATCAACCAGTACGTGGGGCCGTGGGCCGAGGTGGTGATGTACGTCCTGATCGTGACCAGCGTCTATGCATCACAACTGGCTTTCCACAACGCCATCAACCGTTACGTGTACATGCTCGCTGAAGACGGTGTGCTCCCGGCGTTCCTGGGCAGGACCCACCCCAGATACAAGTCCCCGCACCGTGCCGGCCAGATCCAGACCATCCTGGCCGCCGTCGTCATCATCATTTGTGCGATCGCCGGCGCCGACCCATACAAGCAGCTCCTGATCTGGGTGAACACTCCGGGGATCGTCGGAATCGTTGCCTTGCAGGGCCTGGTGTCCGTGGCCGCCTTCATCTATCTGCGCCGCCATCCGGCGGCCGTGACCAACCGTTTCCTCATTCCAGTGAGCGTGGCCTCGGCCATCCTGTTGTTCGGGGTAGTGGCGTTGATCGCCATCAACATCGAACTCCTCACGTTTGCCGATCCCCTCACCAACACCGCCCTCCTCCTGGTGGCACCAGTTGTTTTCCTGGCAGGCCTGCTGATTGCACGACGCCTGCGCACCACCCGCCCTGACGTCTTTGCCCGGATTGGAAGCTTCGAAAAACATGACTCCTGACCTCATCGTCCTTGCCGACACCATCCACACCATGGACGGCCACCGCGGCGATTCCCACCAGGCCGTAGCCGTGCGCGACGGAGTGATTACCGCCATCGGAAGCCGGGTTGAAGCGCAGGACTGGGCGCACGCGGGCACCCGCGTGGTCGACCTTGGCAACGCGACGCTGACTCCGGGCCTGGTGGACTGCCACATCCATCCGGTGTTCGGGCTGGACCTGACCATCGGTGTTGACCTGTCCAGTGCTGCCACTGTGGAGGAAGTCCGCGCCCTGCTCCAGCCGGAATCAGAGAACGACGGCGGCTGGTTGCGTGGCTGGGGACTGAACCCCAACGCCTTTGGCGCAGTTCCGTTGCACCGGAGCGTTCTGGATGCTGTCAGCGGTGACAAGCCCGCGCTGATCCGGTTGTTCGACGGTCATTCAGCCCTCGCCAACAGCCGGGCGCTGGACCTGGCGGGCATCCGAGGCAGGCATGAATTCGAGCAGGCTTCCGAGGTGGTGTGCGATGCCGACGGCGTTCCGACCGGCCTCCTCCTTGAAGCAGCCGCCATGGAGCTCGTCCAACGGCACATCCCCCAGGAAACGTTCGACGAACGGAAAGCCAGGCTCGCTGCCTTGCTGGAGGACTTTGCCCGAGCAGGATTGACCGGCGGCCACATCATGGACCACAGCGACGAATCCGCCCGCCTTTTCCGGGCTTTGGAGATCGACGGCGGGCTGCCGCTGCGCCTGCGGAGCGCCCCGTGGTGCATGCCCGGCACCGATGAATCCGATTGGAAGGAACTGGCCCGCACCGTGGGGACCGGTGGGCGACGGTGGTCTGTTGAGGCCATCAAACTGTTCGTCGACGGAACCGTGGACAACGGAACCGCCTGGCTTTACGAACCCGACGCTTACGGCCAATCCACTGCGCCGTTCTGGCCAAGGCCGGAGGAATACTCGGCCGCGGTCCGCTACTTCGCCTCCCGGGGCATCCCGACGGCGACGCATGCGATCGGTGATGCGGGCGTGGAACACGTGTTGAATGCGCTGGAGTCATTGCCCGGCGCGGTGCCGGCTGATGTCCTGCGCCGGACCGTCCACCGCATTGAACACATCGAGACAGTTCCGGACGGGCTCGTGGAGCGCTTCAGGAGTGCGGGTGTAGTGGCCAGTATGCAACCAACGCACTGCACCCATTATTCAGCGGCGGACCACAGCGACAACTGGTCCACCCGGTTGGGCGCCGAGAGAGCGGACCGGGCCTGGCGCTGCAGGGACCTCCGCGAGGCGGGAGTGACACTGGGCATCGGCTCGGACTGGCCGATCGCACCGTTTGAGCCCCTTCCCATCATCGCGGATGCGCAACTGCGCCGGCGATCCGGACATCCCGAGCAAGAGCCCATCGCGCCGGCGCAGGGTCTCACCGCATACCAGGCACTGGAGGGCTACACCTCGCATGCTGCAAAAGCGGCAGGCCTCTGGGATGCCTCCGGTTCCATCTCGGTGGGCAAACGGGCAGACTTCACGGCTTTCGAACTCGACCCCCTGACCACCGACCCCGACGAGTTGGCTGCCAGTGCGGTCCTGGGAACATTCGTCGACGGTGAGATCCAGTTCATGCTGGAGCGCCTCGCCTAGCTGGAGTGGCCGGACTGCATCCTGTTCTTGGTCCTGGCGGTGGCCGGCGCAGTCCACGGGTCTTCGGGCCAGGGATGCTTGGGGTAGCGCCCACGCATCTCGGCCCGGACCTGGGAATAGGGACCGGACCAGAAGGAAGCGAGATCGTCAGTGACGGCCAATGGCCTGCCTGCCGGAGACAGCAAGTGGAACAGCACAGGGACCCTGCCGTCGACGAGCAGTGGCGTGCGGTCCCAGCCGAAGCATTCCTGGAGTTTGACCGCCACCACCGGCCTGCCGCCGTCGTGCTCTTCCGGGCCTTTCTCCGACACCTCCGGATAATCGATCCTGACCCGCGAACCGCTGGGAACCTGCAGACGCTCGGGAGCAAGGCTGTCCAGGCGGGATGCTTCCGGCCATGGCAGCAGCCGACGCAAGGGCTCCGCAAGGTTGATCGACTTAACAGGCGTCCCGGTAGCCATCTGTTCCAGCTCCGGGGTCAACCAGTCCTCGAGTCGGGCCAGCAGTCTGGCTTCACGGACGTCGGGCCATGGCGCACCGAGCTCGTGGTGCAGCAACGCGAGCCGCCTCCGCAGGGTGTCGGCTGCTGTTGACCACCCGATCATGGACAACCCGGTTTTTGCCAAGGCCTCACCCACCGCATGGCGTCCGGCTTCTGCGCTGGGGCGCACAGGCGTGGAGGACAAGACGATCGCTCCCAACCGACGTTCCAGGCGGGCGGTCACCTTCCCGTGGTCAAACTTCGCCTGCACGTTGGTGACCATGAGATCGGGGGCAGCAGCGTGGGCAAGTTCCGCGGACAACGGCGCCGCTGAGCGGATCAGCGCGCCCGTTCCCGCAGCGTCGTGGCCCTGTGCCCGCGACACTTCGGACACTGCCAGCCACTCATGCCCGGACAACGGACTTCCGGCAGGAAGCCCGGCCCGTGTCCCGGAGGACAACAGGTATGTGGATCCACCTCCGGGAACGCGACGCCCCACACGGTCCGGGAAAGCCAACGCCACCACGAAGCCGGGCGCTTCCCTGGCGGAAACGTCCGCTGGGAGTCGTGAAGGCACGACGCCGGACGCCTCCTGCCGGGCCATCGACTCCATCCGCTTGGCCTCCTCCGCGAAACGTCGCGCGGCGGGATCGGAACCGGACCTCAGCGACGTCAGCAAGGCGGTGAGGTCCGCACCGGGTGCGCGCTGGTCACCAGCCACGAGTGCTACGGTTTCCGCCGCTGCCCGCGTGCCGACCACTGCAGCTCCATCCAGCAAGGCCCGGGCCAGGCGGGGATCGGCCGGAATGCGTGCCAGTGACTTGCCCAGCGCGGTGACGGATCCGTCCCCGGCCACTGCACCCAGTTCCCGGAGGACTTCCACAGCCTCGTCCATGGCTCCTGAAGGTGGAGCGTCAGGCAGCTGCAAGCCCATGCCTCCCGGAGCGCCCCAGCAGGCGAGGACCAGTGCGGCTCCCGTGAGGTCGGCTACCGAAATCTCGGGTGTTTGGTGGGCCGGGGCCGCTGCGAAAGACTGGTGGTCGTAACAACGGACCACCGCGCCTGGCCCTTGCCGTGCCGCGCGTCCGGCACGCTGGTCGGCCGAAGCCCGTGAGCAGGAGACGGTCACCAAGCCCGACATGCCACGCCCCGAGTCCCTCCGCGGTTCCCTGGCCAAACCCGAATCAATAACGAGCCGCACGCCGGGAACGGTGAGGGATGACTCAGCCAGCGAGGTCGACACAATGATCCGCGGCGGGCCGCCGGGCTCACGCCCGGACACAGCCCGATCCTGGGCGTCGGGACCGATCTGGCCGTGCAACTCAAGTACCTCCACGTTCCGGGGAACCTGGGCGCGAAGGCGATGTGCGACGTCGGACACTTCACGGGCGCCCGGCAGGAAGACCAGAGCATCAACTTCAGGGTTGGCGGCCAAAGCCAGTCCGTGGGCGGCCGCGGCGGTACGGGCCACGTGATCCAGGAACGTGCGGGCCACTCCCCGTTCGTTGAGGCGGTGCTCACCGGAGGGGGCCCACTGAACCTCCAGCGGGTACAGCGCAGAAGGGCAGTCAACCACGGGAGCCGGGCCGCCGTCGTCGTGAGCTGTCCCGCTCTGCCTCAGGAGGGCTGCAAAACGCGGGGCGTCGAGGGTTGCTGACATTGCAATCAACGTCAGGTCGCCACGGAGCTCACGGACCTCGGCAAGCATGCCAATCAACAGATCGGTATCAAGCGCGCGTTCGTGCACCTCATCCAGGACCACGGCGTGAACGTCCTCCAGTCCGGGATCGCTGAGGAGGCGGCGGAGGAGAATGCCGGGCGTGACGAATTCCACCACCGTATCCTTGCCGGCCCTACTCTCCCCGCGCACGGTGTAACCCACTCTGCCGCCCAAGCGGCTGCCGTCCAATGCCGCCAGCCGGCGTGCAGCCGAACGCGCAGCAACACGCCGTGGTTGGGTGACGACGATACGTGGCTGGCCGGATTGCCGTTCGGCCAGCAGGTTGGCCAGCAGCGGAGGCACGAGCGTGGTCTTGCCCGTGCCGGGCGGCGCCTGTACGACTGCCACGCCGCCATCGCCCTGGCGTTCCAGCGCCGCGGTCAGGTCCGCGAGGGATTGAGCAAAGACCAGGCCCCTACCGATGGTGTCCAGTCTGAAAGTCACCAGACCATTGTCCCTGTTCGGTGGTACGGAAAGGCCACGCCGGTGTGAACCCGGCGTGGCCTTTCCTCTCGTGCAGTGTTTCTAGCCGATGGTGGAAGCGTCGATGACAAAGCGGTAGCGGACGTCGGAGGCGAGCACACGCTCGTACGCCTCGTTGATCTTGCTGGCCGGGATGACCTCGATTTCGGCGCCAAGGGCATGTTCGGCGCAGAAGTTCAGCATTTCCTGCGTTTCCCGGATGCCGCCAATGGCGGAACCAGCGAACCGGCGACGACCTGTGATCAGCGAGAACACGTTCACCGGCAGCGGTTCGGCCGGGGCGCCAACGTTGACCAATGTGCCATCAAGTGTCAGCAACTGAAGGTACGCGCTGATATCGATCGAAGCGCTGACCGTGTTGATGATGAGGTCGAAGGTGCCGCCGAGTTGCTCGAATGTGGCGGGATCACTGGTGGCGTAGTAGTGGTCCGCGCCAAGCCCGAGCCCGTCCTCCATCTTCTTCAATGACTGCGAAAGGACCGTGACCTCAGCGCCCATGGCATGGGCGATCTTGACGGCCATGTGGCCGAGTCCGCCAAGCCCGACAACCGCAACCTTCTTGCCGGGACCGGCGCCCCAGTGGTGCAGGGGCGAGTAGGTGGTGATGCCTGCGCAGAGCAGCGGAGCAGCAACGTCCAGTTCCAGGCCCTCCGGAATGGTGACGACGAAGTCCTCATTCACCACCACATGGCTGGAATATCCGCCTTGGGTGATGGTGCCGTCGCGGTCAACGGCACCATAGGTGCCCACGTTTCCCTTGAGGCAGTATTGTTCCTCTCCGGCCAGGCAGTTCCGGCACTCCTTGCACGAGTTGACCATGCAGCCGACGCCAACGCGGTCGCCCACCTTGTGCTTGGTCACATCGGAGCCAACCTCGGTGACGATGCCGGCGATTTCGTGACCGGGGGCCAGAGGATACTGCTGCGGCCCCCAATCACCGCGGACCGTGTGGATATCGGAATGGCAGATGCCGGCGAACTTGATGTCAATGTGGACGTCGTTCGGGCCGACCTCGCGACGTTCGATGGTGGTCAGGGTCAGGTCGCCCGTAGCCGAGGGGGCAGCGTAAGCGTTAGCGGTAGGCATGTTTCTCCTGCGTTGTGAACGTTGGTGGATATTTCCATCTAACCTTGTTTCCCTGGACGCAAGGAGTTACTGCTGTAAGGGGTAATGACAGGGACTCCCTTAGCTGGACAAAAGCCATACCGTTGAAACCATGGACAACCGGACTGAGACGCGTGACTTTCTTTCCACCCGAAGGGCGAAAATCACGCCGGAGCAAGCGGGACTGGCAGCTTATGGCGGCAACCGCCGGGTCCCCGGACTTCGACGCGGCGAAGTGGCCATGTTGGCAGGCATGAGTGTTGAGTATTACACCCGGCTGGAACGGGGAAACCTCTCCGGGGTCTCTGAAAGTGTGCTGGACTCGCTGGCCAACGCCTTGCAGCTGGACGACGCCGAACGCGCCCATCTGTATGACCTCGCCCGCGCGGCAAGCGATGGCGGCAAGTTCCGGCGTCGTCCTGTCCGGAAGCAGGCCATCCGGCCGGGGGTGCAACTCACGCTGGATGCGATCACCGGCTCGCCGGCTTTCATCCGCAACGGCAGGTTGGACCTTCTGGCAACGAACGCCTTGGGTCGGGCCCTGTACGCAGACATTTACGACAGCCCGTCCGGACCGCCCAACCATGCACGTTTCCTCTTCCTTGATCCCCGCAGCCACGATTTCTACACGGACTGGGAACGCGCCGCCAACGACACCGTGGCCATCATGCGAACGGAGGCCGGCCGTGATCCTTATGACCGAGGGCTCAGCGACCTTGTGGGCGAGCTGTCCACCCGCAGCGAGGAATTCCGTGTCCGCTGGGCATCCCACAATGTCCGCCAGCATTTCACCGGGAAGAAACAGTTCCGGCACCGGATAGTCGGTGACCTGCACTTGCTCTACGAGGCCCTCGAATTATCCGCTGACGCCGGTTTGACCTTGACCGTCTACAACGCCGAACCCGGTACGGGCACTGCGGACGCCCTTCAATTACTCGCAAGCTGGGCTGCGACCACTCCCGCGTCGGCCGCGGACTCAGAGCCCATCCGTCACCATCACTGAGACCTTCATCAGGGAATTCATGGATATCCCGCCCGCGACCACCAGCACCAAAGGGCCTGCGGAACTCTTCACCGGCGACGTTTATTTTGACGTCATCGCCAAGGGCGAAGAGCCATCGCAGTTAAGGATGAACATCGTCAGGTTCGCGCCGTGTTCCCGGACAGCGTGGCACACCCACGCGGCGGGCAAAACCGTCTACACGCCCTTGGCGAGTGGCACTGGCATGGCGCTGCCCCGGATCACTTCATGAGTCATTTGGCTAGGTGGGAAACCGCCGGCGCTACCGATGGCTCAGAGACGGCGTGGGGTTGGTCACCGATGAGGAGTACGGCTACCCGGAGTGATCGACCCTGATTGTTTCCGTCTGACACATTGACCGGGGTGGGAGGGGCCGCAAATAATGGGGGAAGCGCTTTCCACTACCTGTCACCGCGGAGCCTACGACGTGAATCCCCAGCACCACCTCAATTTTGACTACTCTCCTTGGACGTTTTGGAGTTCTGCCTCGGAGGCGGAACGGGAAGCGCAGCACGAACACCAAAATGGCTTCGCGGCACGCGATGGCGTCACCATAGGTGAGCGGGCTTTCCTGTCTCCGATGGCCAGTATTGACCCCGACTCACTGTCCATTGGCGCAGACTCCTTCATAGCCGCCCACGCCTACGTCACGGGTACCGTCACCATTGGTGACGATTGCACGGTTAACGCCTTTACCGTGGTTCGAGGCGACATCACCATGGGCGACGGCGTGAGGATCGGCGCCCACACCTCCATCCTCGGCTTCAACCACTCCATGGATCCCGCCGAACCCGTTTTTAAACAGCCGTTGACCAGCACAGGTATCCGCATCGGAGACGACGTCTGGATTGGGTCCAACGTGGTGGTCCTTGACGGAGTCACAGTTGGCTCGCACGCAGTTCTGGCCGCGGGCGCCGTGGTCACCAAGGATGTTCCCGAATGGTGCATCGTGGGCGGAAACCCCGCCCGCAGGATCCGCGACAGGCGGGACGCCGCTCCGGCCAGGACGTTGGGGGATATGACCGCGGCCGACGGCGGGCTGTTGGCAGAGTTGGGAGCCTTCGCCGATGCGGCACGCACCGATGCTCCGCTGATTCTTTCAAGGAGTTGGACCTCCGCCGATGGCGGCTGTTATATGGACCGTCCTGGCACATCGCCGACCGTTAGGGCGCACTGCGATGCCATTGAAATCGCGGACCTGCTGTTGGGTTCCGCCCCACCGCAGCTCACCCGGGCGGATCACATCGAGCAGCTCCAGGCACTCCAGGATCCGACCTCCGGGCTGGTGCCGGAGTTGGGCTCCGCCCGCTCCACCACCAGTGCACCCCTGATTTTTGGCCAGGGACCAGCCACCTATCACGTCCTCTCGGCAGGCTATGCCCTGGATCTACTGGGGAGCCGGTTCCGCCATCCGGTGTACTGCATCGCCGACATGGACCCGGCAATGCTGATTTCTTTCTTGGACGCGCTGCCGTGGCGAAAGGAAGCCTGGGGATCAGGTGCTTGGGTGGACGCATGGGGCACTGCCGCTTACTGGAACCTTGCGCGGAATCATCCCAACTCCGTGGGTTCGTTGGAGGCGCTGTTCGGCTGGCTGCTGACGCACGTCAATCCGTTGGCTGGAACGTGGGGTACGCCCACGACAGATACCCGGATGACGGTCGTCAATGGGTATTACCGCCTGACTCGTGGCACTTTTGCGCAGTTCGGGGTACCGGTCCCCCACGTTGAACGCCTCGTGGACACTGTCATGGAGCACTCCTCGGATCCGCGCTATTTCTCCCCCGGGCGGCAGAATGCCTGCAACGTCCTGGACGTCGTCCATCCTTTGTGGCTGGCGTCCAAGCAGACCTCATATCGCCGGGCAGAGATCAACAGCTGGGCCGGAGCCCAGCTGAAGCAGGCCTTGGGCCGGTGGCATCCAGGCCAAGGAATGGCTTTCAGCGCTGCGGAGGAGAGCGGAGACCACCATCTCCCAACACTTCAAGGAACGGAGATGTGGCTGGCCATCATCTGGTACCTCGCCGACATCCTGGACAGCGCCGAAGCACTGGGATACAGGCCCCGCGGCGTCCACCGGCCCGAACCCGCGTGGTCGCTGCCTGGTCTGTAGCTTTCCGCACATCACCATGTCGGCTGATTCCCTTCCAACGCTCTCACTTGATGCCGAAAGCACGTGGTGACATCGACCGGCTCAATAATGTCAGAGCCCCTGACATGCTGTTTTTATGGAAAAACCAGGGCAGTCGACAGCACTCAGGGCGCAATTTTCCCCTGCTGTGGTTGCCCTGACCGCTGTCCGGTCACGACGCGTCTTGAGCATGCCGGACGTGCTGAAGGCCGGGTTCAAGGATTCGACGGCGACCGTCACTTGGATTGGCCACTTCCACGGCACCGGGCTGCCCAACGGTCAGACGAAGTCCGCCCGGGCTTCATCGCTCACCGGCCTCGCCCCGGCCGGCGTTTCGGCCCAAAGTCCAAGATCAATCCCGACCGTCCCGCCAGTCCAACGTCGCGACACCCAGCGCCCTGATCCCAAGGCGGCCGGCAGCCGGGACCTGGCGGCGTTCCTTGACGACAGCGCGGCACTTCTGGACTCCGCGCGCGTGTCCGCTGCCGGTGAGGCGCGGCTGTTTGGGTTTGTTGAAGCGGCGGATTTTGCCGGCGAGGTCGAGGAGATCGCCCGGTCGGTGGAGTACTTGCAGGTGGTCGCGGCGCAGGCTGTGGAACGGACCCGGACCGAAGCCCAGCAAACCAAGCCCGGACCCTCGGCGGCAGCACCGCAATGGCGGACCGGCTGGACGGAACCGGCCAAGGGCGAAACGGCTCCGGGCGTAACGGTTCCGGGAGCGGCCAGTGTTCTGGATGACGGGTACCGGAACGCGGCCCAGTTCCTGCGCGCACGGTTGCGGATCGGCATCGGAGAAGCCAAGCGCCGGCTCGCCCTCGCCCCGGACGTCCTCCCCCAGACCGGGATGACCGGGCAGGACATCCCGGCCCGCCACGCAATACTAGCGCAAGCGGTTGGTTCCGCACTGGTGCCTTCCCGTTCGGCGTCGATCATCAGCACCGCCCTGGACAAAGTCCGGCACCTCACCGACGAGGACACCCTCGCCCGGATGGAACACGCCCTCACCACCACCGCGGTCGAGACCGACCCGGACTTCGTCACCACAATGGCCAAACGCTGGATCGACGTCATCGACCACGACGGCCCCGAACCCACCGAAGAAATCCTCCGCCAACTCCAAGGCGTGTTCCTCCGCCGCCGACGCCGCCACGGCCTCCACCACCTCGAAATCTTCGCCACCGACGAACAATACGAAATCCTCACCACCGCCATGAACGTCGCCACCAACCCCCGCCTCACCACCCCCGGCACAGGCACCACGGAGAACACCGAAAACGGGGACACCCCACACAACAACCCAGACAACGGCCCAGGCACAGGTACCGGCCCGGATCTGGACCTGGACCGGCGCAGCCGCCCACAGAAACTCCTCAACGGCCTCACCAGCGCCTGCAGCCTCGCCATGCGCACCGAAAAACTACCCGCCAACGGCGGCCTCCCACCCCAACTCACCGTCACCATCGGATACCAAGAACTCCTCGAACAAGTCCACAACCACCACCACAACCCCGGCACCGGCACCGCCCCGAACCAGCACGGCACCCGAACAGGGACTCGGATAGGGACTGGGGCTGGGGCTGGGATAGGGACCGGAGCCGGGACAGCACCAGTAACTGGGATAGGGGCCGGGGTAGGGACCGGCGCCGCGACCTTCACCGGCCCGATGCACCCGAACACCATCCGCAAAATCGCCTGCGACGCCGACATCCTCCCCGTCCTGCTCGGCAGCGACTCCCGCATCCTGGACATCGGCCGCACCACCCGGATCTTCCCACCCCACATCCGCAAAGCCATCACCGCCCGCGACCAAGGATGCGCCTTCCCCGACTGCACCATGCCCGCACCCTGGTGCGAAGCCCACCACACCACCTACTGGTCCAACGGCGGCACCACCTCAACAGACAACGGCACCCTGCTCTGCAGCCACCACCACCACCTCATCCACAAAGAACAATGGCGCATCGACATCAAAACCGGCATCCCCTGGTTCATCCCCCCACCCCACATCGACCCACACCAAACACCCCGACGCAACCACCACCACACACCCCACAGAACATAGGAAAGCGTCCGCAGAACAACAACACGCCCATATATGGCGCCCTGGACTGTCCGAATAACGGGGGGACTGTCCTGTAAATCGATGGGCGGCGGGTCGGGCCTGATGCTGGCGGCGCCCCCGTATGTGATGTCCTGACCCCACGTCTGGCCCGGCCCGATTCCTGGGTGGTAAAGGCGCTGGCTAGAGCCACATTAAGCGCGACAGTCCTCGGGCACCGGCGTTTCAGGCTTGCTTCAAGCGGCCCTGCCGTATTGGCGTGAGGCCTTACTGCTCGGCCAGTTCGGCGATCTTTCGCTCCAACGCAGTACGTTCGGCGGCGTTCGAGCACAGCTCAAGTGCGTCCAGCAAGGTACGGACCAGACCGCAAGGGATCCCCCGGATATCGCCCGGGGGATCCCTTGCTTCAGCCGGTCAGCTGGTCAGCTGGTCAGCTTGGCAGTGTCAGCGGCCGCCTCCCCCAATGACTCCAGCCTCCACGGCTTTGGTCACGGCGTCTGCCTCTGCCTGGGTCAGTTTGCCGTCCGTGACCGCCTTGTCCAACCTGGATTTCAGTGCAGCGGAGCGTTCCGCTTGGCCCGCGGCCCGGATTTCTTCCAATGCCGTGGTGACCTTGGTTTCGTCGACGCCCAAGGCGACAGCAAGAGATTTCGCCAGTGCCGCGTCCTGCTCCGTCCGGTCCGGCTTGGTTCCTTCGGCTCCGTCTGTTCTTTCAGCAGGCGGCGTGGTGGGTTTGTTGGCCTCACGGAATGCCTTCAAAGCTTCGGTGACCTTAGCCTCATCCACACCGAGCTTGGTTGCCAGCTCAGCGGCTATCTGTCCCCGATCGTGTCCGTGTCCGCCTGGCTTTCCGCCCCGGTCTGAAGGGGTGGTTGCTTCCGCTGACGACGTGCCGTTTGGGGACGCCGTGGCGCTCGGCGTCGGCGTGGTGGCCGCCGTCGCGATACTCGTCGCGCCCAAGCCTGCGCCCAATGCCAGTGCTCCGGCTGCTACGCCCAGCGTGATTCTCTTGACTTTAGACATGTGCCTCTCCTCAATGAGCCGTCGGTACGGCTGGTGTCTGAGGGACGGTCAAAGGTTCCGTCCTCCTTAACACGATGAGAGACCCACCACAGCCCCGGCTGTTCCGAACCTGTCATTCGGCTGTGAAAGTGAACCGGAGCCTGTGGGTGGATGTCAGCGGACTCGGTCCAGCGCCTCCAACAGCCTCTTGACCGATCCACCCAAATTCCACTCCGTCGCCAGCTGTTCCAGTTCCGTGCGCGCGTCTCCGGTGACGGGACGCAGCTCGGCACCTGCTTCATCAAGCGTCGGCACTTCCAAGTCGCGCACCACATTTACGACCGTAGGCGCCACGTTGAGGTAGTCAGCCGCCGCGGACAGCTTGGCGCGCACAGAAGCCGACAACCCGCCGTCGGGAGCTTCCGCCGCCTCAAGCAGCCCCTTCAATGACCCGTGTTCGCCAAGCAATGACGCCGCCGTCTTTTCTCCGATGCCGGCAACGCCGGGTAGTCCGTCGGAGGCATCGCCCCGGAGTGTTGCGAAGTCGGCATATTGCTGGGGCAGCACACGGTACTTGCCCACCACAACGACGTCGGTGAGGACTTCCAGGTTCTTCATTCCGCGTGCTGTGTAAATGACGCGGACTCCACGGTCATCATCGACGAGCTGGAACAGGTCGCGGTCGCCCGTGACCACATCCGTCGGCATCCGGGACTGGCTCGCGTAGGTCCCTATGACGTCATCCGCTTCATGCGCGTCAACGCCCACCACAGCGATCCCCGCGAGGTCAAGTACTCGCCGGATCATGGGAATCTGCGCCTCAAGAGGGTCGGGGACAACCTCCACATCCGGACCAGTTGGAACAATCTCCGCGACCCGGTGCGACTTGTAGCTGGGAATCAGGTCCACGCGCCATTGCGGGCGCCAATCGTTGTCCCAGCAGGCGACCAAGTGCGTGGCTTCGTAGTCGGTGGTGAGTCGGGCGATCATATCCATGAGCCCCCGCACCGCGTTCACAGGTGTGCCATCGGATCGGCGGATGGAATCGGGCACGCCGTAGAAGGCGCGGAAGTACAAAGAGGCAGTGTCCAAAAGCATCAGTCGCGGCATACCTGATCCTGACACGTCCACAGCCCTTTGGGCAGGAAGCTCCGGCAGATTCGGTGGTGGGTCACTGCGGACACTTGAAGCCTGCTGTGAGCGGCATTACTATTGTGTGAGCGATAATAGAACAAGCTGTTCTATTATAGAACACCTTGATTGATGGCCCACAAAGAAGTGAGGAAAGCCCGTGCAGTTCCACCACCACGGATACGTATCCGGTGACCCGCGAGTTGAACCGGCCGCCGGCGTCGGCATCAACCGCCCCGCCGAGCTGCCCGACGAAGTTGACGTTCTCATTGTGGGCACCGGCCCGGCCGGAATGTTGACCGCGGCGCAACTGTCCCAGTTTCCTGACATCACAACCCGCATTGTGGAGCGTCGCCCCGGACGGCTCGCCATCGGCCAGGCCGACGGCATTCAGGCCCGCAGCGTCGAAACTTTCCAGGCATTCGGGTTTGCCGAACGAATCATCGCGGAGGCCTACCGCATCACCGAGATGGCCTTCTGGAAGCCGGACCCGGCCGACCACTCCCGCATTGTCCGGGCCGCCCGGGCTGTGGACGATCCCGCGGGGATCAGTGAGTTCCCGCACCTGATTGTGAACCAGGCCCGCGTGCTGGACTACTTTGCCGAGTTCATGGCCAACTCCCCCACGCGGATGACGCCGGACTACGGCTACGAATTCCAAGGCCTCAAAGTCACCGAAGACGGCGACTACCCTGTCACCGTCACACTGGCCCATACGTCCGGTCCCAAGGAAGGCCGGGAGCGCACTGTCCGGGCAAATTATGTGGTGGGGGCTGACGGTGCCCGCAGCAAGGTTCGCGAGTCCATCGGCTGCTACCTTGCCGGCGATCAGGCCAACCACGCCTGGGGTGTCATGGACGTCCTCGCCGTCACCGATTTCCCGGACATCCGCACCAAGTGCGCCATCCAGTCCGGCGCCGGTGGCAGCATCCTGTTGATCCCCCGCGAAGGTGGCCACCTGTTCCGCATGTACGTGGACTTGGGCGAAGTTAATCCCAACGACAAAGGCGCCGTGCGGAAAACCACCATCGAGCAAATCATCGGCAAGGCCAACGACATCCTCCACCCCTACACCCTGGATGTCCGCAATGTCGCCTGGCACAGCGTCTACGAGGTAGGACACCGGCTCACAGACAGGTTCGACGACGTTCTGCCGGAGGACCGCGGTACCCGCACGCCACGGGTGTTCATCACCGGCGACGCCTGCCACACCCACAGCGCGAAAGCCGGCCAAGGCATGAACGTCTCCATGCAGGATGGCTTTAACATTGGCTGGAAACTCGGCCACGTCCTGGAAGGCCGCAGCCCCGAAAGCCTACTGGACAGCTACTCGGCCGAACGCCAGGTGGTGGCCAAGAACCTGATCGATTTCGACAAGCAATGGTCCACACTGATGGCCAAGAAACCAGAAGAATTCGAAGACCCCGCCGAACTGGAGACCTTCTACACCAGCACCGCAGAATTCCCGGCTGGCTTCATGACCCAATATGCCCCGTCCATGCTGGTTGCCGAGGCACAGCACCAGGAGCTCGCCACCGGCTTCCCCGTCGGTAAACGCTTCAAATCGGCACCCGTCCTCCGTGTCTGCGACACCAACCCCATGCACCTTGGCCATCACGCCAAAGCAGATGGCCGATGGCGCATCTACGTCTTTGCCGATACTGCCCAGGCGGGCAGCCCAGGTCCGGTAGCCGACTTCGCCGAGTGGATCGCGAGCTCACCGGAATCGCCGCTGGCCGCGACGCCGTCGGACGCTGACCGCGACGCCTGGTTCGATGTGAAGGTGATCTACCAACAAGACCACACCAACGTGGACATCAACGCCGTACCCGAGGCCTTCAAACCCACGGTAGGACCCTTCAAGCTCACCTACCTCGAAAAAGTGTTCGGTACCGACCCCAACAACGACATCTTCGACCTGCGCGGACTCAGCCGGGACGGCGTCGTTGTGGTGGTCCGCCCGGACCAGTACGTCGCCAATGTGCTGCCCCTGACCGCGACGGCCGAACTTGGCCGGTTTTTCGCGCCGCTGTTGGCTTCACACCCGGGCGCTGGACTCGTCCAGGCGTAGAAGCTTCAACGCTGGAAAACTGCCGGTGGACTCGACAGCCATCGGCAGTTTCTCCGTGGTCTGGCATTCGCGGTGGCTTCGGCGTAGAACGGCTCTATGGGCGATCAGTATGGGTTGCAGGCGGACGTGGCCGCCCAAAAGGCCCTCGGTCGATGGTGCAGGTGGGCAAGGTGAACGAGGAAGCCCGCAAGATTCAACGTGTCTACCTCACGCTGACGCTGGGAAACACCATTGCTGCCTCGTTCATCTGGGGTATCAACACTCTCTTCCTGCTTGATGCCGGGCTGAGCAACCTTGAGGCATTCGCCGCCAATGCGTTCTTCACAGCAGGGATGGTCCTTTTCGAGGTTCCTACCGGGGTCATCGCCGACGGTTGGGGCCGTAGGGTTTCCTTCTTGCTGGGCACGGTGACGCTGGCCGTCTCCACCTATTTGTACTTTGTGCTGTGGCAGATCTCGGCGCCATTCTGGATGTGGGCAGTGGTCTCCGTCCTGCTGGGCTTGGGCTTTACGTTCTTCTCCGGGGCTGTGGAGGCCTGGCTAGTGGACGCTTTGCGCTTCTCGGGTTACGAAGGCGGGCTCGAGTCCGTGCTGGGCAGGGGGCAAATGGTGCAAGGCGTGGCCATGTTGCTCGGCTCCGTGGCCGGCGGCGTCATAGCCCAGGCAAGCAATCTCGGGGTGCCGTTCATCCTCCGGGTAGCTGTGTTGGCAGCGATGTTCGCAGTAGCGTTCGCCCTAATGCACGACGTCGGGTTCTCGCCTGAACGCTCGACGCACCCCCTTCGTGCTACCCGGGCAGTGCTTTCCGCGTCCATTGAGAACGGATTGAAAAAACCGCCAGTACGCTACGTGATGCTCGCCGCACCGTTCAGCGCCGGCGTCGGAATCTATGTTTTCTACGCCCTTCAGCCGTTCCTGCTTGATCTGTTCGGCGACCCGCGCGCCTACTCCATCGCCGGACTGGCTGCCGCCATTGTGGCTGGTTCGCAGATCCTGGGCGGCTGGCTCGCTCCCCACGCACGAACACTGTTCCACAAACGCACGTCCGTCCTGATTCTTGGTGGCCTGGTGGGTGCCGTCATCCTGCTGATCCTCGGGTTCACCCGCAACTTCTGGCTTGCGTTGGTGCTCCTGGCCCTGTGGGGCGTAGTGGGCGCCGCCGCAACTCCGGTCAGACAGGCGTATATCAATGACATGATCCCTTCGAAGCAACGGGCCACCGTACTCAGTTTCGATTCGCTCATGGGTTCCAGCGGTGGCGTGGTCATCCAGCCACTCCTTGGCCGGGGGGCTGATCTTTACGGCTACCCGGCATCCTTGGCTGTGGCCGGCGTCATCGAGCTGATCGCGGTGCCGTTCCTGCTGGCAAGCCGGAAGCAAGGCGCAGCGGCGGACACGGCCGTCACAACTGAAATCGCCCCGGACACCGAATCCTTGCCGTGAGTAAGGTGTTCGGGGGCATGGCCTCCAGCTTGGACGGATACATCGCCTCAGAGGGCGGCGATCTTTCATGGCTGAACGATGCCATGGCCAGGGACGAAGACTACGGATTTGAAGCCACCGAGCGCAGGACCGGGGCTTACATCATGGGGGCCAACACCTACCGTGAGGTGTCAGCGATGGGCGGCGGGGTGTCCAAGGTCCCAACGTACGTGGTCACCCACCACCAAACACTCGCTACCAAGGGCACTACCGAACTGTTCTCCGGCGATCTGCGGGAACTCGTTGCGCATATCAAGGAAACCATTGCCGGGGACAAAGACATCTGCCTGTTTGGCGGCGGTGAGTTGGTGACGGAATTCATCGAGCAGGGTTTGATCGATGAGCTGGGTATTTCCGTGATCCCCGTCATCCTGGGCGGTGGCATTCCGTTCTTCGGCCGGGTGGGTCAGTGGACGAAGTTGGAACTCATGGAGTGCCGTCATTACCCGTCCGGAATCGTCCTGTTGAACTACCGGTTGGTGGGCCCGGGGACCTAGGAGTTCAACGGCGCTAGCCACGTGTTATCGGTCAACGCACCGCATCTGAGATTGATTTCGCTCCGCCGTGGCTGCTCTGTCCACCGTCAACCGGCAGGTCCACTCCCGTGACAAAAGCGGCCATTGGGCTCAGGAGGAAAAGCACGACGGCCGCAACTTCCTCGGGAGTCCCGGTTCTCCCCAGCGGCGTCTCGGCGATGCTGGCTTCCCTGAAAGCCGGGTTGGCTCCGGACGTCATGGGCGTCTCGATAAATCCAGGATGAACCGAGTTCACCCGGATGCCCTGCGGCCCGAGTTCCGTGGCGGCGGCGATGGTAAGCCCCCGCAGCGCCCATTTACTGGCGGTGTAGGCAACAGGGTAATGCCCGCTGAGGGCCGCCACTGATCCAACATTGACGATGGAAGCCCCGGGCTTCATCAACGGAACGCAGGCCTGCATTCCCAGCAGAGGCCCAGTAACGTTCACCTCCGATACGGCGGCGAGATCGGCCGGTGTTGCCTCGAGCAGGCGGCTGCGTCGGGTGATGCCGGCGTTGTTGACCAAGCCGTCCACCCGGCCGTATTCGTCGTGGAGGAGCTTCGCCAAGTGCGCCCACCCACTTGGCTCGGTGACATCGAGTTGGCGGTAGACAATGCGGTCCGGGTGTGAAGCGGCTACGGCCTTCAGGGCTGCGGATGGCTCCGCGGTCAGATCTGCCGCGAGCACGGTCGCCCCGGTAGTGGCCAGCAGCAGGGTTTCGGCCAGGCCTTGGCCACCGTTGGCGCCTGTAATCACCACCATGGCGTCTGTCATATCAAGCATGCTGTTCGTCGACAGCATCATCCGTCCAACCCAACGGGATACGTTGCTGCGACGGGTATGGGATGTGCCGTCACCGGGAAAAGAGCGTGCAGTTGGGAACAGGCCCGCTGAACCACTGACCTCAGCCAGGCGTTGGCTGGATCTTCGGTCTGTGATGGATGCCAATACATTGCCTCGACCAATGAGGCCTCCAAGTCTCCGGTGAACTCCAGAACCTCGATCCTTGCCCCGCGTTGGGCCCTGGACGCCAGCATCCTCGGCACCAAGGCCACCAAGTCCGTACCCTCCACCAGGAGGGGCAGGGACAGGAAGCCTGCCACTGTCGCTGCCACCCGCCGTCGAACGCCCCGGGACTCAAAAAGTTTGTCAGCCGGGGTGCTGATCCCCTCGCCGAAGTACCCCACCGCGTGCGGGACGCCAATAAGATCCGTCAACGTCATGGCCGGCATCCGGAGCAAAGGATTCGCGGCATCGACCACTGCTACAAAACTGTCACGGAAAAGCTGCTTGGAGTCGCCTTGCATCTTGTAACCAGTGGGCCCCACCAACAGGTCCATCTTGGAGTATTCGGCCATGGTGCCCTCAAGTCCGGAGGTCGGAACGAAGTCCACCACCACGCGTGGTGCTTCCTGCTGCAGGATGCCCCGCAGCGGCCCCACAATGAGGGCAGCTGCATAATCGGAAGCCGCAATGACGAACTCGCGTTCGCTTGTGGTGGCATCGAATCCGGACCGGACACGCGTGGCCCGCTGGACATGAAGCATGGCTTCATCCACCAGCGGGACCAACGACTGCGCAAAGGGTGTGAGATCGTACGTGCGGCCGTGACGCACCAGGAGTTCGTCGTCGAAATGCCGCCTGAGCCTGGCCATGGCTGCACTGGTTGCCGGCTGGCTGAGTTGGAGCCGCTCGGCCGCCCGGGAAACGTTCCGCAGTTCCAACAGCACCTGCAATTGGGGCAACAGGTTGAGGTCCAGGTTCTTCATCCTCTTAGGTTATCCAGCCACGGTCTTCATCAGTGGCTGACAGGTACCAGCCGCGGCCCACGAATCAGCACAGCAAGCAACGCCAGCGCGCAGGCCAGGCCCAGCGCCCCGAGCGCAAGGCCCAGGTTGCCCAGAGCAGCGGCTGTCGCGCCCAGGACTATAGGCGTCAGGAACTGGCCGATGAACAAGGTTCCAGTCCAGATACCGGTGCCCCGGCCGCGCTGGGAGAAGTCCAGCCCGTTGACCGCCCACGTCAGCAGCGTCGGCAACAAAACACCCGTGCCCGCACTGGCGATCACTGCCCCAAGGACAGCCACGGGAACGCTGCCCGCCACGGAAACAACGCAGAGCCCGACGGCGGCGAGGCCGAAAGCGCCTGCCAACAGTTTTCGGGTGCCCAGCTTGGCCAGGAAACGGAAGGAGATTGCCCCTGCTGCCGTTGCAAGCGAAGCGATCGCAGCCGCACCACCTATGAGGGCGGCATCCTGGACGCCCAAACTTGTGATGACGTAGGGCAGGTGGACTATCAACGCGTAGAACACCATGCCGCCAAACAGTGTCACAGCAGCAGGTACACCGATCTGACGCCAGGGCACCGGCTGTTTCGCTGCCAGGCCCGTGGCTTGGCTCCTGGCTGGTTCCCAGAGCTTGAAGATCATGGGGACCACCAGGACGGCGCTGACTGCGTACAGCCAGAAGGGCGTCCGCCAGCTGATACTGCCCAAGGCGCCACCCAGCGCAAAGAATGCCGTCGCAGCAAGTGCGCTCACCATGGTTTGGAGGCCCAGGTATTTGTTCCGTTGCTGCCCCGCATAGTAGTCGGTGATCAGAGTTGTGCAGCACGTCATGATGGCTGCCTCTGCAATACCTACGCCGATCCTTGATGCGGCAATGGACTCAAGGGTGTCCAGCCATAGCGGTGCCGTGCCAAAAAGTGCGTAGGCCAGCATGGCGTAGATCAACAACTGCTGACGGCCCATCCTGTCAGCGACGTAACCCGCCAAGGGCGAAAACAATGCCACGAACAACGCTGGAAGCGTCAGGACCAGCGGCACAAGAATTGCGACACCCGCAGTGTCCGCGAAAACCTGGTTCAGGGTGGGCAGGACAGGTGCCAGCAAAACGGCGCCCAGGACCGGCATACAGCTTCCGGCCACAAGAAGTGCGGCTTGCGCCTTGCCCGCTTCCCGGGTGGAGACCGGACGGCGCGACTCGAGCGCAGTGGGATCAATGATGCTCATGGGTGTTCCTTCGCCATTGAAGAGTCCCTGGTACCGGCAGGGTCGCCGAGGGGATTTCCATCACTGTGACAAGCCTCACTCCATCGGAGAATAGCTGTTTGGGTATAGCTGGTATTCATACGGCTGATAGCCGCACCGACTCCAACTATTTGTTTGACGGATAGCTCCTATCAGATACTTGCTCTTCTCCGGATACGTGATGTGGCTCATGGTGGTTACAGGACCCTGCAGAGAACTGTCCGAGCCATCAGTACATAGAAGGAATTCATCGTGGAAACTCCCCTCTCCCATCTTGCCCACCTCGAGATCACCGCTCCGGACGTCGACGCCTCGGCACGGTTCTACGAGGAGAAGTTCGGCATGCGCATCATCGACCGCGTGGAGGGCAATGTCTACCTTCGCTGCTGGGGCGATTACTACCGCTACAGCCTGGTCATCACTGAAGGCCCCGAGGCATCCCTGGGCCGGATGGCGTGGCGCACCAACTCCCAGGCCGCACTCGAAGCCGCCGCAGCCCGTGTTGAAGCAACCGGCGTGCAGGGCACGTGGACTGCGGGTGGTCACGGCTTTGGCAAGGCCTATGAGTTCACCGGTCCCTACGGCCACCACATGCGCCTGTTTTACGACGTAGAGAAGTTCGTTGCAGAGCCCGGCTTCGAATCCACCTACCCGGACCGTCCCGAGCGCCGCAGCAGCCACGCAGCCGCTCCACGCTTCCTGGACCACGTCACGGTGGCTGCCTCCGACGTCCGGGGGTTCGCCCAGTGGTACAACGAAGCGCTGGGGTTCCGCGTCATGGCCTTCGTGGACCTGGATGAAGCACCCATCACGGTCTTCTCAGTCCTGACCACCAACGAGAAGTCCCACGACCTCGGAGTGGTCCTGGACACCTCCCAGCGCGCCGGCCGCGTCAACCACATCGCCTTCTGGGTGGACGCCACCGAAGACCTGCTCCGCACTGCAGACGTCATGATGGAACACGGCACCCCCATGGAATACGGACCCTCCATCCACGGCGTGGGCGAGCAGAACTTCCTGTACTTCCGCGACCCCTCAGGTCTCCGCGTCGAGCTCAACTCCGGCGGATACCGCAACTACGTCCCGGACTGGGACGCCAACACCTGGAAGCCTTCTGAAGGATCCAACAACTTCTACAAGAACGGCGCCATGCCGCACTCCATGACCGAATCCTTCCCGCCGGCCGAAGGCTTCACCGCAACGGAAGAAGGTGCTTCCGCTGAAATGAAGGAAGCACTCCTGAACCCCTACGCAAAGCAGGGCCGCGGCTAATGACGCAGCCAAACTACGCACTGATCCGCTTTCAGGAGCCCGGAGAGAGCAAACCCAAAGTCGGTCTTGTGGTGGGAGAACGTGTCCTCCCCCTGGACGGCGACATCAACTCGCTCATCCAGCACTGGGACACCACCGAAAGCGAACTGGACGCCTTGGCTGCCTCAGCGGGCGACGAAACAGGCCTGGCGTTGTCCGGCGTTGATGTCCTTGCTCCCGTGGAACCCATGCAAGTGCTGCAAACAGGGGCCAACTACCGCAAGCACGTGATCGACCTCGCGGTAGCCCACCGCGAAGCCGGCCAGGATGCCGAGGAGGTTCGCACCAAGACCGCCGCCATGATGGATCAGCGCGCCGGTCAGGGCACACCGTACTTCTTCATCGGGCTTCCGACGGCGATCGCGTCGGCCACAGATGATCTCACCCTGCCGTCCTACAGCAAGTCCCACGACTGGGAGCTGGAACTGGCAGCAGTCATCGGCAGGACCGCGTTCCGCGTCACTCCCGAGGAAGCCCTGGACTACGTGTACGGCTACACCATGGTCAATGACATCACCACCCGCGAGTACGTCTTCCGCAAGGACATGCCCGCCATTGGTTCGGACTGGTACCGCGCCAAGAACGCACCGGGGTTCCTGCCCACCGGTCCCCTGCTGGTACCGGCCAAGTTTTTCGGTGACCCGCAGGACGTCCAGGTCACACTGAAGCTCAACGGCAAAGCCATGCAGGACGAGTCCACCCAGGACATGATCTTCGGCGTTGCCAAACTCGTGAGCGAAGCCTCCCAAACGATGCCGCTGAAGCCAGGCGACCTGGTGCTGACAGGCAGCCCTGCCGGTAATGGCCAGCACTGGGGACGGCTCCTGCAAAACGGGGACGTCATGGAAGGCACCATCACCGGGCTGGGCACCCAGCTCATCCACTGCAAGGACGAACAGTGACCACCGATGCCGTGAACGTTTCCCTGATCCAGCGGAAAGATCCGCTGGCCAGTATCGCCGCCGCGGCCAGGCAGTTCAACAACTGGGGCCGCTGGGGCGAAGGCGACGTGCTCGGCACCCTGAACTTCATTGATGCGGCCAAGCGCGTGGAGGCCGCTGCGTTGGTCACCACCGGCGAGGCCTTTTCCCTGTCCCAGCCCTTCGACACCAACGGCCCCCAGAAGGGGTGGCGTCGCCGGACCAATCCCGTGCACACAATGACGGACACCGGTGTGGATGCCGAGCGGGGCAACCAAGGGTTCCCCCACGGCTTCGGGGGCGCCGATGACGTCATTGCCATGCCTTTGCAGTGCTCCACGCAATGGGATGGGCTGGGTCATATTTTTGATCGCGGCAAGGCTTGGAACGGGCGTGCAGCCGGAGATGTGGTCACCTCCGAAGGCGACCTCGTCACCGGGATCGAAACCGCCGCGGCGAAGATCGTCACCCGCGGCGTGCTGCTGGACGTCGGCCGCGCACTCGGCGCGGAGCTGGGGCGCACCGATGGTGAACTGCCCGACGGTTTCGCGATCACCCCCGAACACCTGGAACGCACTATTGAACGTCAGGGTCCCAGCTCCCCTGTTCGCCGGGGCGACATCGTTGTGATCCGAACGGGTCAGTACACACGGGTCCGGCGCGACGGGTGGGGCGACTACGCCGGCGGGTCCGCACCGGGCCTGTCCTTCAGCACCGCGGAATGGCTGCATACCTCGGAAATTGCCGGTATCGCCACAGATACCTGGGGCTTCGAGGTCCGGCCCAATGAGTTTGAAGGCGCGTTCCAGCCCCTGCACCAGATCGCCATCCCCAACCTTGGTTTGTTCCTCGGGGAAATGTGGGATCCTGACGCACTGGCTCACGCGTGCGCCGCCGACGGCAGGTATGACTTCATGCTCACTGCGGCCCCACTCCCCATCACCGGGGCTGTGGGCTCGCCGGTCAATCCCATCGCGGTCCGCTGACACCCCGTCCACCACCGCACGCAGCACACCAGGCAGCAACGCCGTCGACACAAAGGAGTCTTCAGATGGCAGCAGTAAAGAGGGTCGGAATCGTCGGAGCGGGAGCCGCGGGGCTTACTGCCGCCATCCTCCTGGCCGATGCAGGTATCGAGGTGGTGGTCCTGGAGAAGGCCGCGGAACCGCAAACCCTGGGCTCAGGGATAACGCTCCAAGGCAACGCCCTGCGAATCCTCCGCAACCTGGGAGTCTGGGATCAGGTGCAAGCACAAGGGTACGCTTTCAGCACCCTTGGCCTGCGCGCCCCCGACCCCGCCGGCACAGTCATCGCAGTCCTGGAGGACATCCGGACCGGTGGCGACGATCTTCCGGCAACGCTCGGAATGTACCGTCCGGACTTGACCGCCATCCTCCGGGACCGGGCCCAACAAGCAGGCGCCCGCATCAGCTATGGCAAAACCGTCACCGACATAGCTGACGACGGCGGCACCGTCACGGTCCGCACGGCCGATGGTTCCAGTGCCTCCTATGATCTCCTCATAGGCGCTGACGGGCTCCATTCCGCAGTCCGCACAGCGATCGGCATCGACGTCGAGCCCAAACCCACCGGCATGGGCATTTGGCGCGCCTTCGTCGAACGGCCCGAAGACGTAGTCCGGACCGATCTCACCTACGGTGGCCCATGCTTCATTGCCGGCTATTGCCCCACCGGACCGGACACCATTTACGCCTACCTCGTGGAAGAGGCGCAGGAACGCAGGCACGAAGACGGCCCACAGGTCATGGCAGAACTTGCTGCAGCCTACGGTGGCCCGTGGAACGAAATCAGGGACAACCTGGACCACAGCGCCCGCATCAATTACACGTGGTTCACCTCGCACTTGGTGGAAGGCCCGTGGAATCGCGGGAGCACCGTCATCATCGGGGACGCCGCCCACAGCTGCCCCCCGACGGTCGCCCAAGGGGCCGCCATGGCCTTGGAGGATGCGGCAGTGCTTGCGGAACTCCTGATCTCCGCCCACCACCTCACCGAGACCTTATGGAAAGAGTTCACGGATCGACGCTTGGAGCGGGCGACAGCCGTGGTACAGGCATCGGTCCAGTTGGGGCAGTGGATGCTGGACGGCGTCCGGGACGCCGATGTGCCCGGACTGATGAATTCCCTGTCAACCATGCTGAAGGAACCTGCATGAACACCCTTGCCACAGACCACCAATCCGTCATCGATGTCCACGCGCACGTCCTCATTCCGGCACTCCAACAAGAACTGGCGGAAGGTGACCCGGAGGGATTCGCGGCCCTCCAGGCCCTGGAAGCCCTGAGGAACGGTCCTGAATCCATGGCCACCTCAGGCGCCATGATCAAGGAGCGGTGGCAACAGCTCACTGACCTCACCCGACGCCTGAAAGACATGGACGCCCAAGGCGTGGATGTCCAACTCGTCTCCCCGTCACCCTCGCACTTCTATTACTTTGCCCGTGCGGAGCTCGCACTGGCGTTGGCCAAGCAGGCGAATGCGGCAGTCCGTGAGCTCATCGACAGGGCTCCGGACCGGCTGAACGGACTCGGGCTCGTTCCTTTGCAGCATCCCCATCTCATGGTCGAAGCGCTGGAGCACGCCGTGACGGAATGCGGTTTGGCTGGTGTGGAGATCGGATCGTTCGCCGGCACGCCCGAGGCTGCGGAGCGCACCACCGTGGAGCTGTCGGATCCTCGGTTGGAATCCTTTTGGAGCCGGGCGGAGGAATTGGGTGCCCTGGTCTTCCTGCATCCGTTCGGCTGTTCCCTGGACGAGCGTCTAGACCGGTTTTACCTGGCCAACACCGTGTCCCAGCCGGCCGAGAACGCTGTGGCCCTGTCCCACCTCATCTTCAGCGGGGTCCTGGACCGGTACCCGGACCTGCGGATCCTCGCCGCCCATGGCGGGGGTTACCTTCCCACCACGATCGGCCGTTCGGACCATGCCTGGAAGGTCCGGCCCGAGGCGCGGCAGTGCGCCGAACCGCCGTCGTCCTATCTTCGGCGGATCTTCTTCGATTCGCTGGTCCACCATCCCCGCGAACTCAGGGCGCTCATCGAAGCTGCCGGGCCCACCCAAGTGATGCTCGGCTCTGACTACCCCTTTGACATGGGCTCGGACCACCCTGTTGCGGAGGTTCATGCCGCCGGCCTCTCCGACGCCGATATCACCCGGGTACTTGCCGGCAACGCCGGCCGTCTCGGTATCACCTCCGCGGCAGCCCCCGCCGCCCGCCCCACCGTCTAAGGAAGAAACCATGGTCAAGATTGCCCGCTGGAACTACGACGGCGGTACTCGGGAAGGGTTCGTCGACGACGACAACTGCTTTGCGCTGTCCGAGGGACGCACCGTCCAGCACCTCCTGCAGGCCGGTCTGGAAGAGACTCTGTCCATCGCCGCGGAAACGCGCCGGACCGTACGTCCTGTTGCCTTGCGGGACGTGCAGTTGCTGGCCCCGCTGCTACCGGGCACCATCAGGGATTTTGTTGCCTTTGAGGAGCATGTTGAGGGGGTTCGCAAGAGCATCGACGGTGTGGCAGGCGTAGTGGCCGAATGGTACGAAGCGCCGACGTTCTATTTCACGAATCCTCATACGGTGACCGGCACCGGCGAGGTGATCGGCATTCCTGCGGGTTGCAGCGAGCTGGACTTCGAGACCGAAGTCGCGGCCGTCGTCGGACACGTACCAGGCAGTGAGGGCAGGAACCTGTCCGCCCCGGACGCGCACCGCCACATCTTCGGTTACACCATTCTCAACGATTGGTCGGCGCGTGACCTTCAAAGGCGGGAGATGAAGGTCAGCCTTGGCCCCTGTAAAGGAAAGGACTTCGCCAATACCCTGGGGCCCTGGATCGTGACCGCTGATGAGTTCGAGCACCTGCACGACGAGCAGGGTTTTCTCCCCCTGGCCATGGCGGTGGAAGTCAACGGTGAGGCCATTGGCGGGGACCACCTGTCCAACATGGGCTGGCCCTTCGCTGAGCTCGTGGCCTATGCGTCCCAGGACTCGGTGGTCCGGCCAGGCGACGTCCTGGGTTCAGGAACCTGCGGCAGCGGCTGCCTGGCCGAACTCTGGGGCCGGAACGGCGCCAGGACTCCCCCGCCTTTGAAGACAGGGGATTCCGTGGGAATGAGGGTGGATGGCATCGGCTCGATTCTCAACACTGTTGGTGAACGGCGCGAAGCCGTCACCCGGGTTCCTGCCCGCAACCGGCCAGGTACCAAAGACGGCGGTGGCCGGAAAGTGCGGGAAACTGTCACTAACCACTAAAGAAAGCGCGGTCCACCTTTGATCTCCCTGCAGCAAGACCCTGAGGGCTTCGTCCGGATGAAGAGACACTTCCCTGGCGGTGCTTCAGTGTCCATACTCTTCACTGACGGAACCCAGGAAGTTTTCACCGGGCAACGGCTCAACGACATCTACGACGAGGCGCTGGCTGCTTATCGCGCCGGCAACAACCTGGACGCGAAAGGGTTCAACCGAGGACCCCGGAAGAAGGTCCAGCAAACCATCGAGTTCATCCCCGTCTCGCCGGGCATGTCCGGGTAGCTCACCGGCGCCGGCCGGAGGCGTGCTCCACGCAGAAGGGCGTCCACGGCCGGGCCTCGAGCCTGGCCTCCGGAATGTCCGCGCCGCACACCTGGCACCTCCCGTAGCTGCCCTCGACAATCCGCTCCAGGGCAGCATTGATCTCCTCCAGGCCTGCGCGGCTTTGCTCCAAGAGGGCTTCAGCCTGCGAAAGCTCAAACGCGATGGTGCTGCCCTCGGGATCATGTTCGTCATCCACATT
Organism: Paenarthrobacter sp. OM7; assembly: GCF_029873575.1. Lineage (NCBI taxonomy): Bacteria > Bacillati > Actinomycetota > Actinomycetes > Micrococcales > Micrococcaceae > Paenarthrobacter > Paenarthrobacter sp. OM7. Next base: position 2,222,627 of record NZ_CP123579.1, on the reverse strand, counting down.
GGAGTCCTGCCGTGCGAGGCTCACCGAGGTGATGTCGCTGCGCAGTGCTTCCACCAGCTTCATTTTTCGGTCCCGTTCCTCCGTAAGGAGGACCTTGAACCGCTCTGCGTCATCCACGGTGGTTCAGAGTTCCACTGTTCCGCTCTCGCCGACGCTGAACCGGGAGTTGGTGACCTTGGACTTGACCCACTGAAGTACCGTCGCGGCTGTTCCACCCGGACTGGTCCAGTATTCAGCCGAGTCCGAATCGACGTGCAGCAGGCACACTTCCGGAGTATCCGGTCCATCCGGGTACCAGGCTTCCACCACTTGGTTCCACAGTTCGCGGATTTTCCGGCGATCCGTAACAACTTCAGCCGTACCCGCTACTGAAACCCACTCCGTGTTCTTGCCGAAGGACACGTTCACCCGGGCATCCTGCCGGACATGCGCCACCTGCGAGGTGTCCAGTCCCGTAAAGAACCACATGTCGCCGTCGTCCTTGACGTCCTGTACGGCGAGCGGACGGCTGACCAGCGCGCCGTCTTCGTTGAGGGTGGTCAGCATTCCGATCCTGGAGTCGTTGATAATGTCCGTGACCTTCTTGATGTCCTGCTCTTCAGTCATGCCTCGCCTCGCTTTTTTCCGTGCCGGGGACTTTCCCCAAACGGCCAGCCTAATAGTAAGACTACTGATTTACTAGGCGGCCAAGGAATGTCGGTATAGGCCGGAAATGCACAGCACCCGGCCTGCCGGGAATCATGGCGGGCTGTTGTCCGTTCTCCTTGATGATGACGGCCGACGGCGGTCAGGCATGCCTGTCCGGGGCACGCAAACGACGGGAAGTTTGGGGACTGCCATGACGTTGGACGAAACACTTGCCCACCTGCGGGCCGCGCACCTCATGGTCCGCGACGCCCAGGAGTGGGACGGTCTCACTACGGCGCTGCGTTCAGCCTATGAGGCCAACGACGAGGACCTTATCGAACAACTAAAGCCGCCGTACCTCCAGTCGTGGCGGACAGTGACGGGCAATGTCCTCCGGGACACTTTCGATTCTGCTGGCATCTCGGTGGCGGATCCCCACCATCCTTGGGGAATTGCCACCTTGACCGCGAACGGATTCAGTGCAGAACCGCTGCTGTGCCTTGTTGATGAAGCTCGCGCCGACGCAACGGAAACTGCCACTTCGGATACCATCCGGCTGCTCTCCTTTACCGAGGCATTGAACCACTACGCGGACTGCCTGGCGCCCTTCTTTGACGATCGGGTTGAGCAACCACGGTGAAAATCCTGTCTCCCCAACGATTCCCTTATCCGGTCCGGAGAGTCATTCGAGGGGTTCAGGACTAAAGCACCAGGAGGGCAAATCCGCCCAGCGTGCTCAGGATGCCAACGCCAGTGAGGATCCAACCGACAATCAGCACTGTATGGTCGTGCCGCGGTGGTTCAAGCGAGCATCTCGAAGGATGGCAGACGTCATAATGCACCACTACTGCCCGCGGCTCATAGCCTCCGGCACCAGCCGGGACATCCAGCAGGACTTTGCGTTCCTCGTCTGACTGGTCTACCCAGTGGAGGCCCATGAATCCGCCCGCGGCAAAGCGTTCACCGTCCGCGGTCACCCAAACGCATCGGCGCTTGGCGATGATCCAGGCACTGATCAGCAAGGGCACACCCGGGACGAACCCCACCCAGGTCATCATTTCCAGAATGGGGCCAAGAACGTCCACGGTACCGGCCATACAGTCGATCCTATGTGGTGGAGGCCAGTGTCCGGGAGGTCTTGGAGCGGGAGGTCAGACGTTTCGGTCCACCCGGGACCGCCACAGCAGATAGACGAAGTACGGCGCTCCCACCAAGGCCGTCATGATTCCCGCGGGGATCTGTGCGGGTGCTATGGCAGTCCTGCCAATCACGTCTGCGAACACCACCGTGCCGGCCCCAATGAGGGCGGCCACCGGAAGCACGCGGGAGTGCCGCGCCCCCACCAGGGTCCGGGCTGCGTGGGGGGCCACCAAACCAACAAATGCGATCACGCCCACCGATGAGACAGCACCCGCTGTCAAGAGCACTGCGACCGACAACAGGAGCAGGCGTGATCCGGACAGCCCGATGCCAAGCACACGGGGAGAATCATCATCTACCGCAATAAGGTCCAGATCCCGCCGCATTCCCGCCAGCACAGGCAGCGAGACCAGCAAAGCAAGGAGGGGAGGCAGGACCGACGCGAAATTACGGCCATACGTGGAGCCGGACAACCACGTCAGCGCCCTGGTCTGGTTGAACGGGTCCGTACTCACCAGGAGGACTGTAATCATCGCGGCCAATCCCGCGGAGACACCAATGCCTATCAATACCAGGCGGTTCTGCTGCAGCCCTCCGCGGAAGGCGAGGCCGAAGACCAGCAGCGCGGACAATGCCGCGCCGCCCAGCGCAGAGCCGGTGATGACCCACGAGCCAGCGGTGGGGACCGTGGTGATGACGATGATTGCCGCCAGTCCGCCGCCACCGGAGACTCCCAGAATCCCAGGCTCGGCCAAGGAGTTCCGGGAGACTGCCTGGATGAGCGCACCGGCAAGAGCCAGGGCAGCTCCGGCAAGAACTGCTGCCAGGACCCGCGGCACGCGAGTACCCAGCACGGCACTGACACGGTTTCCGGACTGGCCCGTGAGCCAATTGACCAGATCACCGAGCAAGAGTTTCGCATCGCCCAGCAACGCGCCCGCCACCAGCAAGCCCGTGAGCAGCACCAGCAGCCCGATCAATACCGTGAGGAAGAACCGGCGTGAACGCAGCCGCGCCAAAGCGTCGCCTGCAACACTCAAGCCGGCGTCGGACATCCGCATGGCCAGTGCCACCAGGAAAACGGCGCCGAAGACCGTAGTGACTGCACCGGTGGGAACTTCGACGCCGGCTTGGGCACCGAAGAGGCCACGGACAAGAACGTCGGCCCCGATGACCACCACTGCACCGGCCACACCGGAGATTGGCAGCAACGCCCGGTGTCGGCCAAGGCCGCGGAGCCGGGAGGCCAGCAGCCGAACAATGGCCGGGGCACAGAGACCCACGAAGCCAATCGGCCCGGCGATCGTTACTGCCGCTGCGGACAGGACGACGGCAAGTACGACGGCGCCGACCCGGGCCAGGCGCGGATCCGCACCTGCCAGCCGGGAGGCATCGTCGCCCAGACCGAGCAAATCCATCCTGCGGGCGAGGAGGAACAAGCCTGCAATGGCCAGAAGTATGACCGGTGTGAACTGGATCAGTTCATCGGTGCGCGACTGGGCAAGGCTGCCCTGCCCCCAGGCGTAGAGACCGGTGGTTTCCTGGCTGAACAACAGCAACAGCGCGCTGGTGGACGAATGCAGGCCGAGGGCCAGCGCCGTGCCGGCCAACACCAAACGGATGGGACCGCCGTTGCCGTTGGCTCCCCCGCCGGACAATGCCAGAACCAGCATCGCCGCAGCCAGACCGCCGATAAAGGCAATACCGCCCGACAGCAGCGCCGGCAGCGTCAGCCCGAAGGCGGCCACTGCCACGATGGCAAAGTGGGCTCCGGCGTTGACCGCCAGCGTGTCCGGGGAAGCAAGAACGTTGCGGGTGGCCGACTGCAGGGCTGCACCGGCCACCCCCAACGCGACGCCGACCAACAGGCCGGCGAAAAGCCGCGGTACGCGCGAGCCGACCAACACTGCGGTGTCCTGGTCAGTTCCGCCACCGGTGACCAGCCCCAGCAACTGCAACGGGCCGACGTCGGCCGTTCCTTGCGTGAGGTGGAGCGCCGACAACAACACCAGGACAACCATCCCGGCCGCAGCCACAAGGACCGGTCCGGCAAGACGCCGGGCTCCTTGCCGGGCGCCGTGTCCGGTGGGCGGTGCGGGGACGGGAGTACCCGCCACGGCCGTGGGTACGGTCATGGCGGGCCTCTTCGCAGTGTCGGTCATGAGGTGGGACTACTTGGTGAGGGACGCGACGATCGCGTCGACATACTGGGTCATCGAGGCAGGGCCACCGAACATCCAGATGCCATCAGCAAGGCGGTGCACGTTGCCGGAGGTCACGAACGGAAGGGACTTCCACACGGCGTTGTCCGTCAACTGCTCGGTGAAGTCACCGTCGGCACTGTTGGTGATGTAGACAAAGTGGTCGGCATCGACGGCAGTCAGGCCTTCGACGTCCGTGGAGCCCAAGCCATACGCAGGGTCCCCTTCAACGGTCCAGGGGTCGACGAGCCCCAGTTCCGTATTAATGTCAGCCAGCAGGGATCCCTTGGTGTAGGGGCGGATGGAAACCTTGCCGTCAGCAACCCAGCCATCGGCGAACGCCACGCGGGAACCGCCGAGGCCGGCCTTCTCGAGATCGGCTTTGCCCTTGATGACGGCGGCATCAAACGCACCGATGACCTCGTCGGCCTTCTTCTCCGTGCCGGTCGCCTTGGCGACCAGCTTCAAGTTGTCTTCAGCCTGCGCAATCTGGCGGCTGCCATCGGCAGACTTCACCACCACAACGGGAGCCAACTCTTCGAGCTGCTTGATGACTGGTTCGGCAAGATCAGTGGTCGCAACGATCAGGTCAGGATCCAGCGACGCAATGGTGTCGAAGCTGGGCTCGTTACGGGTTCCAATGTCCGTGGGAGTGCTGTCCAGCGTGCCGGCGGTAACCCAGGCGCTGTATCCCTTGACGTCTGCAACGCCAACCGGCATGACGCCGAGGGTGGTCAGGTTCTCCACCACGTTCCATTCGGTGCCCACCACTCGCTTGGCTGGGCCGTCGAGCTTGACTTCGGTGCCGCGGGCGTCGGTTACGGTGATGGCTTCGCCGGCCGCCGCAGTGTTGGACGCCTGGCTGGCAGGTCCTTCGGTAGTGCCGCAGCCGGTGAGCAGGACTGCCAAGGCAGCAGTGGCGGCCAAGGCCTTGTGAATCTTCATGGACACGGGGTCCCTTTCGTGTTGGGGTGCTGACGTTGTCTTGGAAGTCTTCAGCTGTCGTTGTGCCGGCCCACCGCGCGGGTGCGCAGCCTGCCGGTCAGCGGGTCAGTATGGGTGACGATGGGGATTGAATAGACGTCGCTCAACAGCGCTGCATCGAGGGCTTCGTGGGCTGGACCCGCCGCTGCAATCCGACCCTCCGAGAGAACCACCACGTGGTCGGCCAGCGCGGCTGCTTCATCGAGGTCGTGCAAAACCACGCCAATCGCCACACCGTGGACGCGGGCGAGGTCGTAGACCAGGTCAAAAATTTCCACTTTGTACCGGAGGTCCAGGTGGTTGGTGGGTTCGTCGAGGAGCAACACCGACGTGTCCTGAGCCAGGCAGCTTGCCAGCCATACCCGTTGCAGTTGTCCGCCGGAGAGTTCCTGGACACCACGATCGGCAAGTTCAGCAACGCCTGTCAGTTCCATGGCACGGTGGACAGCAGCGGGGCCCTCGGGATCGGCAGCACGCCACCGTCCGCGGTACGGATGGCGACCGAACTCCACGACGTCACGAACGCTCAGTCCGTGCGGCACAGGCCGGCTCTGCGACAGCAACGTTACGTGGCGTGCGAAGTCACTGCGCTTCATCAACAGCGCATCGGATGCTTCTCCGCCGGCGGGCCGGACCGTCACTGTTCCGGAGGAAGCCTCATGCAGACGGGCGAGCGCACGGAGCAGCGTGGACTTGCCGCTGCCGTTCGGACCTACCAAGGCCACAATGCGGCCTGGCTCCAGGTGGAGCCCGGCACCGTGTACCACGTCCTTGTCCCCATAGCGGAGGACCAGCTCTGTGGCTTCAAGCCCGGAGAGTTCACTCAGTTCAATCACAAAACGAAAGATTAGCTTAGCCTTACCTAATTTCTAAAACCGTGTCGGAGGATGTCCCTGCCTTTGCCGACCCGGCACGGCTCGGGACGTGCGAGGCTAGACCCATGGACCTGCGCATCTCCCCCACAGTGATGGTTCCCGCCTCGGAGCTGTCCTGGCGCTTTTCGCGTTCGTCGGGACCCGGCGGCCAGCATGTCAACACCACAGACAGCCGCGCAGAGCTGATGTGGAACGTTGCCAAAACTGCGGCGCTGACGGATGGGCAGCTCCAGATGCTGCTCAGGCGCCTTGGGCCACGACTTGTCGACGGAGTGATCACAGTGACGGCCGCCGAGGAGCGGTCACAGCTGCGGAACCGGGAGATCGCCCTGGCCAAACTCGCTGACATCGTCAGGGCCGGCCTTGTCCCGGAAGTTATTCGCCGCCCCTCCAAGCCCACCCGCGGCTCGGCCCGCCGGCACCGCGCAGCCAAGGAAATCAGGTCCGCAACCAAGCAGCAACGGCGCCGGCCTCCAGCAGAGTGAAGCCGATATGCGGGGCGGTCCTGGGATCGCCTAGGCCTTGGTGACCTCAACCCACTGGGAGCGCCACTCGGGAGCTTGGAAGGCTTCGCTCCAGTAGGCTGTTTCCTTGGCAATCCTGCCGTCGCGGAATTCAAAGATGAAGACCGTCTCATAGGTAGGTCCGCCATAGTCCAGCAGGGCCTCAGCGGTGACCAGGTTGCCGCCACCCAGGAGGCGCCGCGGCGTAATGGTGGGGAGTTGTGGGAAGGCGCTGTAGATGGCCCTGCGGTTCTCCGCCCCGCGAACCACTTCCCCGGATTGAGGCCAATGCATCACGGCGTCGTCATGGAACAGCTCATCCATGACCTCGATATGACGATTGTTGATGCAGTCGATCAGCCGCTTGACCACGTTCTCGTTGGTGCGCTGTTCATCCAGGGTTTCGTCAGCCATAATCCGCATTCTCCTCCTGGGGACCCTGCTGCACTACCGTTTGAGCGGACCGGATCAGTTCTTCTTGATCAGTGCCGGCCCGGAGCCGGGTCCGGGGATCCCTCAACCAAACAGCAAAGCGACGCCTGCCGGCAGGCACGATTTCATCATCCCCGCCCCTTAGCGCCAAGGCTGGGAGCCGGCCCGTCCAAGCGACAAGTCGCGAACGCGGCTAGAGTCATAGAAATGGACAGAGTACTGACAAATTCCCAGCGGCCAGTTCCCCATGCGCCGGCAGCGCAGGTTGCCGCCCCCGAGGATGGCTTTGTCCGAGTCCGGGGGGCACGCGAAAACAACCTCCGCACCGTTGACGTGGACGTCCCCAGAGATGCGATCGTCGCCTTCACCGGCGTCTCCGGCTCCGGCAAATCTTCCCTGGCCTTCGGCACCATCTTTGCCGAAGCACAGCGCCGCTACTTCGAATCCGTGGCACCCTACGCCCGCCGCCTCATCCAACAGGGCCACAACCCCAAGGTGGAGTCCATCACCGGGCTGCCACCCGCCGTCGCGCTCCAACAACGCCGCGGCACCGCGACCGCACGCTCCAGCGTGGGTACAGTGACAACCCTCTCCAACTCGCTGCGCATGCTGTTCTCCCGGGCCGGGCGTTATCCGCAAGGCGCCAAGCAACTGGACTCAGATGCGTTCTCCCCCCAACACCGCCGCCGGAGCATGCCCCGAGTGCCATGGCCTGGGCGTTGCCCACACGGTCAGCGAATCGTCTTTGGTTCCCGACCCCTCCCTCACCATTAGGGACGGTGCCATAGCCGCGTGGCCGGGCGCCTGGCAAGGCAAGAACCTTCGGGACATCCTCACCCACCTGGGCTACGACGTGGACACGCCGTGGAAAAAACTGCCGAAGAAGGACCGGGACTGGATTCTCTTCACAGAGGAACAGCCAGTGGTGGAAGTGACACCCCAACGCGACCGCGTTGCCAAGCCCTACAAGGGTAGATTCTGGAGCGCCAAAAGCTATGTTCTCCACACGCTCGCGGACTCCAAGAGCACCACCATGCGGGACCGGGTGCTGCGCTTCATGGAGACCGGCCGATGCCCACGGTGCGACGGCAGCGGACTCAGGCCCGACGCGCTCGCAGTCACCTTCGCCGGTAAGACCATCGCAGAGCTGAACGCCCTGCCCATGACGCAACTGGCAGAGATCATCAGGCCCACCGCCGAGCTCACGGCCGCGGGCACGGCGTCCCGCACCCAGACCTCCGGCGAAGGCAACGAGGTGGCCGTCGCCATCACCCGTGACCTGCTCGCCAGGGTTACCGTGCTCCTGGAACTCGGCCTGGGCTACCTGGCACTGGGCCGCGCAACGCCGACGCTCTCTCCCGGCGAGATGCAAAGGCTCAGGATTGCCACACAGCTGCGCTCCGGGTTGTTCGGCGTCATTTATGTGCTGGATGAACCGTCCGCCGGACTTCATCCGGCTGATGCCGAACCCTTGCTTGAGGTCCTCAACCAGCTCAAGGCGTCCGGAAACTCAGTGTTCGTTGTGGAGCACAACATGGACTTCGTCCGGGCCGCGGACTGGTTGGTGGACGTCGGACCGCATGCCGGAGATGGTGGTGGCCAGGTCCTTTACAGCGGCCCCGTGGGCGGCCTGGAAGCTGTGCAGGATTCCGTGACCAGACCCTTCCTTTTCCCCGAAGGCAGCCGCGCGGGTACAGGTGCTGCCCGCCCATGGGATGAGTCGTTGGAACTTCGAGGAATCACCCGGCACAACCTCCGCGGGCTTGCGGTCGACTTTCCCCTGGGTGTGCTCACGGCTGTGACGGGCGTTTCCGGCTCGGGTAAGTCCACGTTGGTCAGCCAGGTTCTGGCCGATGTTGTCAGCGCCGAATTGCACCCGGAGTCCACGGACAGCGAGTCGCCCACTGCGGTACCGGGGACTGCGGCCGTGTCCGGGCTGCACCGTCTCGATCGCCTCGTGAAGGTGGACCAGAGGCCCATCGGCCGCACTCCGCGCTCGAACCTGGCCACCTACACGGGCCTTTTCGATGGTGTGCGGAAAGAATTCGCGGCCACTGATGGCGCCCGTGCCCGGGGTTTCGGCGCAGGAAGGTTCTCCTTCAACGTCGCCGGCGGCCGCTGCGAAACGTGCCAGGGAGAAGGGTTCGTGGCGGTGGAATTGTTGTTCCTGCCGGGAAGCTACGGCCCCTGCCCTGAGTGCAACGGTTCCCGTTTCAACCCGGAGACCCTGGAAGTTACCTACCGTGGCCGGACCATCGCGGAGGTCCTGGGAATGACCGTTTCAATAGCGTCCGGGTTCCTCTCAGATCTCCCGGCCGTCTCGCGAAGCCTGCAAACCTTGAAGGAAGTCGGGCTGGGTTACCTCAGGTTGGGGCAGCCCGCCACGGAGTTATCCGGCGGGGAAGCCCAACGCATTAAGCTCGCCACCGAACTACAGCGCGTCCAGCGCGGGCACACCCTGTACCTGCTGGACGAACCCACCACCGGATTGCACCCCGCTGACGTGCAGTTGCTGATGAAGCAGCTTCACAGGCTCGTCGACGCCGGCAACACCGTGATCGTGGTCGAACACGAGATGGACGTGGTGGCGGACGCAGATTGGGTGATCGATTTGGGACCCGGCGGCGGCGACGCCGGTGGCGAGGTGATCGCCACCGGTCCGCCCGCCGTCGTCGCCCGTTCAACGGAAAGCCGGACGGCCCCTTACCTGGCCGCCGCACTCCGGCAGTGAGTCAACGCCGCGGGATGTTGCGCAGGTTGCTGCGGGCCATGCTCACGGCCTCGCCTGCGCCCCGGTTCAGGACCACTTTGGACATGGCAGTCGCGAATCCGATGACCTGGGACCCGGAGATCTTCGGCGGAATGGACAACGCGTTCGGATCGGTAATGAGCTCCACCAGTGACGGTCCGGGGTGCGCAAAGGCCTCCCTGTACGCAGCCTCGATGTCCGCTGGATCCGTGACGCGCACTGCGTGGAAGCCCAGCGCCTTGGCAACCTCGGCGTAGTTTGCGTCCGGGACGTCCACGCCGAAGTCAGGGAGTCCATCCACCAGCATCTCCAGCTTGACCATGCCCAGGGTGGAGTTGTTAAACACCACCACGTTCACGGGCAGCTTGTGCGCGGCAACGGTGATGAGCTCACCCAGCAACATGGACAAGCCGCCATCACCGGAGACTGAGACCACCTGCCGGCCGGGATACGCCACTTGCGCACCAATCGCGTGCGGAAGCGCGTTGGCCATGGAGCCGTGGAGGAAGGAACCGATCAGTCGCCGTGTGCCCAACGGGTTGATGTAGCGGGCGGTCCAGACGTTGCACATGCCGGTGTCAGCCGTGAAGATGGCATCCTCTGCTGCAACCTGGTCCAGCAAGGAGGCAGCATATTCGGGGTGGATCGGCTGCTTCTTCTCCACTTTGCGGGTGTAGGCGCCCACGGCTTTGTTCATCAGGCGGTCATGCTTCTTGAGCATCTGATCCAGGAACCGGCGGCTCTTCTTTGCATGGATCAGTGGCAGCAATGCTTGAAGTGTTGGCAGGACGTCGCCGTGGACGGCAACATCGACGTCGGTCCGCCGGCCCAGCCGCTGGGCGGCCCGGTCCACTTGGGCTGTCCGGGTATCCGGCAGGAACTGATCGTACGGAAAGTCGGTGCCCAGCAGGATCAGCAGGTCAGCGTCCTCGATACCCTCCGCCGCAGCACCGTAGCCGAGCAAACCGGTCATGCCAATATCGAACGGATTGTCGTACTGGACAAAATCCTTGCCCCTGAGGGAGTGTCCAATGGGCGCTTTGATGAGCTCTGCCAGCGCCATAAGTTCCCTGTGGGCGCCCGCAACGCCGGCACCGGCGAAAACAGCCACCTTATCGGCGTCGTTAATGGCCTTGGCTAAATCCTGGACGCCCGCAGGATCTGGCACCACCGTTGCGGGCCGGAACGTGGCAGGCAAAGGCGTGGGGGCCGTGGCTTCGAGACCGGCGATATCGCCCGGGAGCGTAACCACTGATACTCCCCTGAGGGCGATGGCGTTCTGGATGGCGCTGTGCATGACCCGTGGTGCCTGCTCGGCAGTACTGATCAGTTCCGAATATACCGAGCATTCCGTGAACAGCCGGTCCGGATGGGTTTCCTGGAAGAAACCGCTGCCGATCTGCTTGCTGGGGATATGCGAGGCGATGGCCAGCACCGGAGCTCCAGTGCGGTTGGCGTCGTACAGGCCGTTGATCAAGTGCAAATTGCCGGGGCCGCACGATCCTGCGCAAACGGCGAGCCTGCCGGTCAATTGCGCCTCCGCGGCGGCGGCGAACGCCGCGGCTTCCTCGTGACGTACATGGATCCAGTCGATGCCACCTTTCGCCGAGCCTCCGGTCTGGCGAACAGCGTCCACGATCGGGTTGAGGCTGTCGCCGACGATGCCGTAGATCCGCTGCACTCCGGCAGCCTGGAGTTGTTCGATGAGCTGGGTGGCGAGTTCCTTGGCCATAGTGTGCAGACTCCCTCAGTGGATGGTGGTGGGCTGACATGGCCAAATATAGCCGGATTGCCTTGGCGGCGGCTGGATGCCTCCAGGCCGCAAAACGCGTCTCGAAGAGGCGTTCCGCCATGCTTACCAGGCGTTCCGGGGCAGGGGATGAATTCGGCCTCGTCATTCAAGAAAACGTGAAAACCCTCCCGTTAACCGTCTCGACACTTACCTTTGCAAATTTCTGTCGAAGGTCCAGACCCAGCCCAATCCATTCCCCTTTCATTGGTGAGCCATCCGGGCAGACATAATAGATGCCGGGAAAGAATATGTTTCATCAATGTGCCTTCAAAACGTCAATGTGCATTCCACCGCTACGGATACACCCCGCGGGGTTAACGCCTGGGTACCTCTGGTTTTTTTCGGGGTTTGGAGAAGACGTTTTCGCTACTATAAATGCCAGTTCCGTAAATGTAGTGGCCCCGGCAACAGCATGGAACCACTTTTTCTCCGATTCCTCTGGCTGGGACAACCGTTCGTTGCTAGCGTGACCGCATGAGCCCCTCCAAGACCCCCGCGGAGATTCTTGACATTGACGGTGCCGAGGTTCGTGTCTCGAATCCGGACAAAGTGGTTTTCCCGGAACCCGGGCTGACTAAACTCGATCTGGTCCGCTACTACCTTGAAGTGGCCGATGGTGCGCTGAGGGGAGCCGGCGGCCGGCCGATGGTCCTCAAGCGCTTCCCCAAAGGCATCGATGCAGAGCCGTTCTTCCAAAAGCGCGTGCCGGAAAACCATCCGCCGTTCATCGACACAGCTACGCTCCACTACTCCTCCGGAACCTCCGCTGAAGAAACGGTCATCCGGGACGCCGCGGGCTTGGCCTGGGTAGTGAACCTTGGCTGCCTGGACCTCAATCCACACCCCGTCCGCGCCGAGGACCTTGAGCACCCTGACGAGCTTCGCGTGGACCTCGACCCCATGCCGGGTGTGGATTGGTCGCAGATCGTGGACACCGCGTACGTCGCACAGGACGTCCTCGACGACGTGGGGTTGGTGGGATGGCCTAAGACGAGCGGTTCGCGCGGGCTTCACATCCTGGTGCGGATCGCGCCGCACTGGTCCTACCGCGAGGTCCGGCTCGCCGCCGAAACCCTGGCCAGGGAGGTGGAGAACCGCGCACCGGGACTCGCCACCGCCAGGTGGTGGAAAGAGGAACGGGGTGAAAGCGTGTTCGTCGACTTCAACCAGAACGCCAAGGACCGCACCGTTGCCTCCGCCTATTCGGTCCGGTCACTCCCCGATGCCCGCGTCTCAACTCCACTGACCTGGGCAGAAGTACGCTCAGCCCGGCCGGACCAGTTCACGGTCCTCACTGTCCCTGGCCGCTATGCCGATGTGGGTGATCCCCACGCCGGCATCGACCACGCCGTGGGGTCACTCGACGGGCTGCTGGCGTTGGCTGCCGAGCTCGGCCCGGCAGAAAAGGCTCCGCGAAGCGGGGACGGCTCAGGCCGCCGGATGCCCACGATGCCACTCATCGAGGTGGCCCGCACCAAAACGAAACCAGAAGCCCTCGCCGCGCTGGAGGAATGGAAAGAACGGCACCCGGACGTCGTCTCCGCTTTGCACCCGGCAGATGTCCTTATTGACGGGATGAGGGGATCCAGCTCGCTCTGGTACAGGGTTCGGATCAACCTACAGCACGTTCCCGACAGCGGGCGCCCGCCGCAGGAGGAACTCCTTGCCGACTACGATCCTTGGGCGGGCAAGACATGGCCCGGACGGCCCGGGGCCTGACATGCAAGGCCTGTCCGCGTCACTGGTCCTCATCGCAGCGTTGGCAGTTGCAGCTCCCCTAGCCGTTCGGCTGCTTGATCCCGTGATCAAGGTGCCGATCGTGGTCTTCGAAATTGTCCTGGGGATCCTGTTTGGCCCCAGCCTGCTGGGCTGGATCGAATCCACTCCGTTCACCGACACCTTGGCTGATTTTGGGCTGGCGATGCTGTTTTTCGTTGCAGGGAACGAAATCGACTTCACGGCAATCCGCGGGCGCCCCATCAAACGTGCTTCCGCGGGATGGGTGATCTCCCTGGCAGCCGGAGTCGGCGCCGGCTTTGTGCTGGCTCCCGCCCCCGAGGCCGCCGTGATCATTGGAGTGGCCTTGTGCTCCACAGCATTGGGAACCCTGCTGCCCATCATCCGTGATGCGGGCGAATCCACATCTCCCGTCGGCACTGCCGTTGCAGCCCTGGGCGCCGTAGGCGAGTTTGGTCCCCTGATTGCGATTTCACTCTTCTTCTCCGGGAAGCAAGTGGGAACGGCTTCAGTGGTGTTGTTGGGATTTGTCCTCCTGACCGGCGTATCCATCTACTTCGCTTCAAAAGCACGGCACACTCTCTTCCACGCCCAGGTCACCAGGACCCTCCACACCAGCAGCCAATTCGCCATGCGGTCCATCATGCTTGTCCTCAGCTCGTTGGTTGTCCTGAGCATGGTGCTGGGGCTGGACATGCTGCTGGGTGCCTTCGCGGCCGGCGTCCTCTGGCAGGTAACCATCGCGCGTGCTCCCGAAGCTGACCGAAGAGTCATTGAAACAAAAATCGATGCGGTCGCCTTCGGATTCCTGGTGCCCATCTTCTTCATAGATACCGGTATTGATTTTGATCTCGGCGCGTTGACGTCAAGCCCTGCTACCCTCGCTTTGGTCCCGCTGTTCCTGGTGCTCCTGCTGGTCATCCGCGGCCTGCCGTCCTTGCTGGCGGCGCCCCGGGGCTCGACATGGGCCCATAAGCGGGCAATCCTGCTGTTCGGGGCAACGGGGCTGCCCATCATCGTGGCCGTAACCACCATCGGACGGGAGCAGGGATTCATCACCAGCGGAATCTCCTCCGCACTTGTCGGCGCCGGTATGCTCTCCGTCCTGTTGTTCCCCCTGCTGGCCCTGCTGCAACTCCAGCGCGGGGCCACAACGGCCCCTGCGGCGGCACTGCCGGCCGACAGCAGTCCACGCCCAGACCAACAGAAGCACGACGGCGACCTCCCGCCGTCGGGCGCTTCCGGCAGCAGCACCTAGGCGCAGCCAGCGTCGGGCGCTTCCGGCAGCAGCACCTAGGCGCAGCCAGCGTCGGGCAGCAGGGACACACCACCCGGTTTTGCACCTGACCTCAGGCGTGCTTAGTGTGGATTCATAAGCTTCCTTAGCTTTAGGGGCGCGATACCCGCAGCGCTTCTCCCGTAGACAACAGGAGGACCATCATGACTGATCAGTACACGTTCCGAAACCCTGTCACCGCCTACGAAAAAATCTCCCCGCCGAAACAGCACCAACCCGAGCCGGGACTGGACGCAGATTTGACGCCCACAGCGGATCTTGGTGAGGAAACCTACCGCGGAACCGGCCGGCTGGATGGCCGCAAGGCGATCGTCACCGGCGCGGACTCGGGCATCGGCGCGGCGACCGCCATTGCCTTCGCGCGGGAGGGCGCCGACGTCGTGCTTTCCTACCTTCCCGAAGAGGAAGAAGATGCCGCCCGGATCGCCGGCATTATTGAAGCCGCAGGCCGCAAGGCCGTCAAGGTGCCAGGCGATCTCAAAGACTCCGCTACATGCCGGGAGCTGGTGGATACCGCCATCGCCGTCTTGGGCGGAGTGGACATCCTGGTCAACAACGCAGGCAAGCAAGTGGCACAGGAAGACCTCGCAGGCATCACCGACGAGCAATTCGACCACACACTAAAGACCAATGTGTACGCGATGTTCTGGCTGACCAAGGCTGCACTGCCCCACCTGCCCGCTGGTTCAACCATTATCAACACCACATCGATCCAGGCTTACAACCCTTCGCCCACACTGGTGGACTATGCCACCACGAAGGCTAGCATCAACAATTTCACGAAGGGCCTGGCCCAGCAGCTGGCCCCCAAGGGCATCAGGGTCAACGCGGTGGCACCCGGTCCCATCTGGACCCCGCTGCAGGTGAGCAGCGGCCAGCCCAAAGAGGCCTTGCCGGAGTTCGGGCACTCCACTCCCCTGGGCCGCGCCGGCCAGCCGGCAGAGCTTGCCCCGGCGTACGTGTTCCTCGCTTCGCCCGAATCCAGCTACGTAGTTGGCGAAACCCTCAACGTCAACGGTGGCAGCCCCACACCCTAGCCCGGAACCCGCAGCTGCCTGGCTGACGTGGTGGGAATGGACTCGTCCTTAAGCCCTGCCCTTGAGGATCATGTGCCAGTAGACCTGGGGGAACATGATGCGGTCCACCCACCACGACACCCGGCTTTCCTTCCACGTGGGCACTTTCGGGATGGTAGGCATAGGGCGATAGTGGTCGTCAAATTCAGCGAAGACCACCGTGGTGCGCGAAACAGTGAAGGGGCACACGGAATAGCCGTCGTACTTCATCGCGGGCGGCTTTCCCTGGCGGGCCGCCACGAGGTTCTTCGCCAGCACCTTGGTCTGCTTGCGCAGGGCACCGCCGGCCTTGGAGTTGGTGGTGGCTGCAGCGTCGCCCAGGGACCACACGTTGGAGTGGCGGACGTGGCGCAATGTTTCGGTGTCCACGTGGACGAACCCGTCCTGCCCACCAGGGGCTGGAAGATCCGTAGCTCTGAGCCACTCCGGCGCAGACTGGGGTGGGACGGCGTTCAGGACGTCGTACCCCAGCTCCTCAGTGGTGTTGGTGACATTGTTGCGGATGGTCGCTTGCCTGCTGGCAGCGTCCACGGCCACCAATTCGCTGTTTGTCCGGAGCTCAATGCCGTATTCAGCAATTTTCCGCTCAAGCTCCCTGTCCACCTCGGGGATGCCGAATACGGTGGGATATGGCTGCACCATCACCACGCGGATCTTGTCCAGGACACCTTGCTCGCGCCAGTAGTCGCACGCCAAGTACATCGGCTTCTGACTGGCGCCCCCACACTTAACAGGTCCTGACGGCATGGTAAAAACCACTGTGCCGGACCGGATACTGCTCAGGAGTGACCAGGCCTTGGGTGCGAGCTCGAATTCATAGTGGGACGCACCGTACGGGGAATGGACAGCCTCGGCCAAGCCCGGCACTGAATCCCACCGGTACTGGAGCCCCGGACACACCACCAGATGTTGATAGCCCACGGCGCTGCCTGAGGCCAGCATCACCATGTTGGCCGTGGTGTCCACGTCCACCGCATGGTCTTTGATCCAGGCAACCCCCCGGGGCATCACGGATGCCTGGCTGCGGGTGGCTTCCTTGACCGCAGCCCTGCCGCCGGCGATGTGGGAGAACAGAGGCTGATAGAGGTGATGGTCCTTGGGTTCAATGAGGCCAATGTTCTTGACCCCGTATCTGCTCAGCCGGGCCGCAAGCGAGACTCCCGCATTGCCCCCGCCGATGATGACTACATCGTGCTGATGGGACATATCACTGGTTCTTTTCGGTCAGGGCGGAGCCTTTGTGGGCCGCCCGCGCGCCGGTCTTGTCTGATTCCACCACGTACTGCGGCTCGTCTTCAGTAGCTCGGTGGGTATTGCCGTCCAATTCGAAGTCGCTGGTCTTCTTCTCCACAATCTTCCCGTGCGTTTTGCCTTGGGAGGTGTTCCACTCCACGCGCGTTCCCTTGCCCAGTGCCATATCCGCTCCAATGTGTGGTGTTCAGCTCTGACTTCAAGCGCTCCACAATAGTAAGCATGATGATCTTTTTCGCGGAACCCTCCAGAGGACGTCGCTGGACGCAGCCTCAGCCGGGCGGGTCTTGCCCCACGAGACCGTCCACAGATTCGCGGATAAGGTCTGCGTGGCCATTGTGCCGGGCGTATTCCTCAATCATGTTCAGGAGGATGTAGCGCAGGCTGGGCAACTCGATGTCCGGACGGGACGCGATGGTGCCTTGCCGGGACGGGCCGCCTTCTGCCATAGCTGCTTCGAACAAGACCCTGGAGCGGGCAACAGCGTCACGCCACCTTTCATACAGCTCCTCCGGCGGGTCTCCGGCAGCGGAATTCCAGTCCCAGTCGGGGTCGGCGTCCCAGTCAACTGCGTTCCACGGGGGAAGTTGCCTGCGGCCATGGAGCCACTCGGTGGACATATCGTCCTCGAAGCGGGCCAAGTGCTTGAGCAGCCCACCCAAAGTCAACGACGACGGAGCGTGCCGGGCCCTCAGGCCGTCCCGGTCAAGTCCCTCCGTCTTCCAGGCAAACGTCGCTCTCTGTCGCTCAAGGAAGCCCATCAGGGTGGCGGCTTCATCGCCGTCCAGCGGAGGCTCCGTGTTGACCGGTTCGGTGGTGCCTGCTTGATCGTTCACAGCAGCTCCTGGTGATTCATCCGGAAGGAGTTCCCTGCTCCCGGTCGCGTGGCCCTGCTGAAGGAGTGGACTTTCTGGTGATCAGCCACGTGATGAACCAGAGCACGACACCAATGGCCATGAGCCCGCCGGCCACTTGGTACTGTATGGGGTTCCTGCCCACCCAGGGACCAGCGAGGAAGGCGCAGAGGGTGGCGGCCACCCACGGCAACTGACCGGGCGAGGTGAAAAAGACCTTGCGGTCCGGGTGCCTCTTGCGGCGGAGCACCACGCACGCCACGTTGACCACGGTGAAGACGCACAACAGCAGAAAAGCGGTTGTCCCCGACAGGTTGGCCACGATGTTGCTGTCCGGATCGATGCTGACGTACCAGATCAGTCCCAGGGCCAGGACGGTGGAGAAAGTGATGCCGGCCCACGGTGAACGGCGTCCGGGCAGCACCTTGCCAAGGCCGCGCGGCAGGACATGCTGGCGGGCCATCCCATAGATCAGCCGGCTCGCCATCAGCATGTTGATCAAGGCAGTGTTGGCCACCGCAAAGACTGCCAGGAACGGAAAGATCTTATCGATCGGGAAATCCGGGGAGCCCTTGTGGACGACCTCGAGGAGTGCCGCCCCTTCGGATTCCCTGATCTCCCCCAATTCGGTGGGTGACAACACACTGACAACCGACACCGCTACCAGCATGTAGAGCAACACTGCGATACCGAGGCCCGTCAACATGGTTCGGGGAAAGATGCGCTCCGGGTTCTTGGTCTCCTCCACCATGTTCACGGAGTCCTCGAATCCAACCATGGCAAAAAAGGCAATGGACGTGGCGGCTGTAACAGCCAGGAACAGCCCCTTGTCCTGGTAGTCGGTGAACACCGTGATTTCCTGGATGTTGCCTGTTCCCTGCGCCATCACGAAGAACCCGACGCCGATCACAATGCACAGGGCGAGTACCTCAACCGAGGTCAGCACCACGTTGAACTTCACGCTTTCGCCAACCCCGCGGAGGTTAATTACTGCCAGCAACAGCATGAATGCCATTGCGACCAGTGTGATCATTCCTTTGTCAGGCGCGCCCATCCACCCGTTGACTTCCAGACCTCCGAACAGATTCTGGGCGAGGACATTCGCGGACGTTGATGCGCTGGTGATGCCGGAACACACCACGGCGAACGCCACAAGGAACGTGACAAAGTGGATCCCGAATGCCTTGTGCGTATACAGCGCCGCGCCCGCCGCCTGAGGGTACTGCGTCACCAGTTCCAAGTAGGAAAATGCCGTCAGCGTCGCCACAATAAAGGCCAGAAGGAACGGCAACCAGACAATGCCGCCCACCGTCCCCGCCATCGTCCCGGTGACTGCGTAAACGCCCGCTCCGAGAATGTCGCCCACGATGAAGAGGAGCAGGAGTTTGGGCCCCAGAACCCGCTTGAGCTGTGGTTCTTCGTCCGGGGGTGAAGCTTGGTAGACGTCGTCGGATGTGGTGCTCATGGTTGACCTCCACGGCGGATACACGGTTCCCTGATCGTGTTAGTGACCTGACGTAACCCACTGTGAGCCTGTCCGTTGGCTTTGGCAACACTGTCGGCCCCGAAACCTGCCCTTCCGGAGAGTCGCACCCGTGCAATATTCTGGGCCCACCAGTGTGCGGCGGACGGCGGTCCGCGGGCCGTGGACTGTAGGCCCCGAATCTGACCGCTCCGAAAGGACCATCCATGCTGATTTGCGCGGCCTGTGCGGTGGAACGTGATGAACCCGTTCCGGGTGTCTGCCCCATCTGTGCCGACGAACGGCAGTACGTCCCTGACGAAGGGCAACAGTGGGTCACTCTTGACCAACTCAGGACGGCCGGCCAGCGGATATCGCTCTCGGAAAGCGAACCAGGTCTTATCGGCGTCAGTACTGACCCGAAGGTCGGAATCGGCCAGACGGCCCAGCTGGTGGTGACGTCCCAGGGCTCGTTGCTGTGGGATCCGGTGGGCTACATCGACGACGACGCTGTGAAGGCGGTGCTGGAGCACGGACCTGTCCTGGCGATCGCCGCCAGCCATCCGCACATGTTCGGCGTGCAGGTCGAATGGTCACGGCGGCTGGGCGGCGCCCCGGTATGGGTGACTGAGGCAGACCGCCAATGGCTGGGACGCCATGATCCGACCATTGCCTACTGGTCCGGCAGCATGTCGATCGCCCCCGGGCTGACCCTGCACCAAACCGGCGGACACTTTCCCGGCAGCGCCGTGGCGCACTGGGCGGCCGGAGCAGCCGGCATGGGGGTTCTGTTGACCGGTGACAGCGTGTTTCCCAATCCGGATTGCCGTTCCATCTCGTTTATGCGAAGCTACCCGAACCGCCTGCCGCTGTCCGGAGCCGTGGTGTTGCGGATCGCCGCGCAGTTGGACACGCTTGGGTTCGATCGCATCTATGGGAATTTCAACAACGTCATATCGTCCGGAGCCAAAGCCGTTTTGCACGACTCCGCTGAACGGCATGCCGCCTGGGTGCGGGGAGACTTCGATCATCTGACGTGAACTGTTGCTAAGGGGCAGTCCTCATCTTTTTCAGATGCAGTCCCCTGCAGGGAATCGCGGCCGAGACCAGGTCTTTGCTGTGCTGGTGCTGCGGGTCAGCGAAGAACTTATCGGTGTCGGTGAGTTCCACCAACCGCCCCTGATAGAGGACGGCTACCCGCTGGCACATATGGCGCACCACGTCCATGTCGTGGGTGATCATCATCAGGGACAGCCCCCGCTCGCGGTGCAGGCGTTGCAGCAGGTCAAGGATGGTTCTTTGTGTCAGTGCATCCAGGGCAGAGGTTGCTTCGTCGCAAATGAGCACTTCCGGCTCCATCAGGAGCGCCCGGGCGATGGTGACCCGCTGCAACTGGCCGCCGGAGCATTGGCCCGGACGCCTGTCCAGCAGACTGGGTTCCAGTTCCACTTCCGTCATGGCGTCGCTCAGCCGTTGGGTTTTCTCGCTCGACGGGAGCCGCCGTGGCAAGGGTGCTTCCAGGCTTGCGCGGAGTGTCATGCGGGGGTCGAAGGCGTCATGTGGTTCCTGGAACACCAGTTGGACGGCAGTCGGATCGGCAAGCCGGTCTGCTGACAGAGCCCGGGTGATGCTGCCGCTGCTCATTCCTTCCAGACCAACGATTGACCTGGCCAAGGTGCTTTTCCCGGAACCGGATTGGCCGAGCACTCCCAGGATCTCCCCCTTTTTCAGCTCGAGGGAAACAGCGTCAAGTGCTGGACTGCGACCCCGGCGGCCGCGGCCGAAATTCTTGACGACGCTGTTGAGGGTAAGGACATTCCGCGCCGGGTGCACCTGCTTCACAGTCCCTGATGGCAGGAGGTTTGATGCCTCCAGAAGTTTTTGCGTGTAAGGACTCTTCGGGCTTCCCAGCACTTCCTCAGTGGTGCCCGACTCCACGATCTTGCCTGCCTCCATCACCAGGACGCGATTTGCGAAGGCCGCAACAGAGGCAAGATTGTGCGTGATGTAGAGAATCCCCAGACCACGCTGGCTCCGTTCGCGGTCCAGCAACTGCAGGATCTGGCGTTCCAGGACCTTGTCCAAAGCAGACGTTGGTTCGTCAGCAAGCAGGATCCCCGGCTGGCCCGCCAGGGCCACGGCTGTCATGGCACGTTGGGCCATGCCACCGGAAAGTTGGTGCGGGTAGGCCCGGGCGCCCCACTGCGGATCCTCGAATCCCACTTCAGCCAGCAGCTCCAGCACCTTCTCCTCCGCAGCTTTTCCGCGCAGGCCTGAATGGAGGCGGAGGGGTTCCCTCAGGTGGGCACGGAGGGTCTTGCTGGGGTTGAACATCTTCTTGGGCTGCTGGAAAAGCATCCCCAACCGGCCACCCCGGATGCGG
Source organism: Paenarthrobacter sp. OM7 (assembly GCF_029873575.1). NCBI lineage: Bacteria > Bacillati > Actinomycetota > Actinomycetes > Micrococcales > Micrococcaceae > Paenarthrobacter > Paenarthrobacter sp. OM7. The sequence continues at coordinate 2,201,264 of NZ_CP123579.1, read as the reverse complement.
TTCAGCTCAAGTCCGGAGGCACGGGTCACGTCTACGGAGTCCACATGGATGGACCCCGAGGCAATCCGCAAAGGCTGCGGCAGCAACTGCAGGACGGACCGGGCAGTCATGGTTTTGCCCGACCCGGAACCTCCCACGAGCGCTACAAACTCGCCGGGATGCACGGCCAGGCTCACACCGGAGAGAATCGGGCGTCCTGCGTCTGTGCCCAGCACCGTCAGGTTCTCGATCACCAGTTCAGGCATGCTGGCCCTCCACTACCAGGACATCCACCGGGTCGGCTGCCCGCCGTGACGTCCGCTGGCCGATCAGCGTTACACACAGGGCAACCAGGAAGATGGTGAGGCCCGGAGCAATGATCCCCCACGGTGCCCGCTCCGCATACGGCTGGGCCGCTGCCACCATGGAACCCCAGTCGGATTGTGGCGGTTGAACGCCCAGCCCGAGGTAGGACAGGGCTCCCACGCTGATCAGGAGCTGTCCGAAACGCAGGGTCGCCTGCCCCAGCATCGGCGCTGCGAGGTGCGGGATGATGTGACGGAAGACAATGAACGACGGCGAACAGCCCACCACGCGCGCTGCTTCGACGAACCCGCGGGCAGAAACGTCGTAGGCCAACGTCCGGGCCAGGCGGGCAAACGGCGTCCACCCGGTTACGGTCAGGGCGACCAGCAGGGACGTAAAACCTGTGCCCATGGCCGCGACGATGAACAATGCCACCACCATCTCCGGCAGCGCCAACAAGACATCATTGGTACGGGTGAACAGTTCGTCTACCCAGCCCTTCCGCCGGGCACTGAGCACACCGACCACCAAACCAATGATTCCGGTCAGGACCGTGGCCAGTGCCGCCACCACCAAAGAGAACCGGCCGCCGTCGAGCAAGCGGCTGAGCGTATCCCGCCCAAGGTGGTCCGTCCCCAACCAGTGTGTGGCACTGGGTGGCGCGAGCCGTGCAGCGAGGTTCTGATCGTCCGGTGGAAAAGGTGCCAGCCACGGTGCAGCCGCCACGGCGGCAACTATCAGGACGAGAATAACGACGGCGGCGCCGTCGAGCACTGACCGTTTACGCAAGGGCGCCACTCACCTTTGGGCTCAGAATCCGGTGCAGGAAGTCCGCGAGGGTGGTAATGGCAACAGCCAAAGCCACCACAACCACCACGCCTCCCTGCGCCAAGGGGATGTCACTGTTGACCACGGCGTCGTAGAGAAGGCGGCCCATCCCGGGGATCGCGAAGATGACCTCCACAATGACCGAACCTCCCAGAAGACCGGCGAACCACACCGCGAACAACGTGGACAACGGAACCAGGCCGTTGGGAACAACATGCCGCAGGACAGTCTGCACGTGGCTAAGGCCGCGGGCCCGGGCAGCGGGAATGTGCTCCGCCTCAAGGGCATCGATCATTCCCGAGCGGACCGCTGAGGTGAAGAAGCTGATGGGCCGAAGGGACAGCGTGGCGGCCGGCAGGACAATGGACGACGCCGTATTCCACCCGGCCGAGGGCAGCCAGGAAAGTTTGAGGGCAAAGACCAGCACCAGCAGTGGTGCCAACCAGTATTCCGGCATGGCAATAAAGGACTGTGTGACAGTGGTGATCAGTTTGTCGGTTTTGCTGCCTTGCTTCAGGGCCGCAACAATGCCCAATGGGAGGGACACCAGCACGGCCGTGCCCAAAGCCACCAGCACAAGGCTGAGGGTGATGCCCAAGGCAAGCAACACCTGATCAATCACCGGTGTACGGCTAATGTGCGACAACCCCATGTCCCCTGTGAAGAAGTCGCCCAGCCACCGGAGATATTGCACGGGAAGCGGATCGTTGAGTCCCAGGCTTTCCGCCAGTGCCTGAACGGTGGCTTCGTCCACCACATCGCCGGCTACACGGGACCGGATAATTTTCCGGACCGGATCGCCTGGGGTCACGTAAGGAATCAGGAAGACGGCGAAAGACGACAGCAGGACGGCGACCACCAGGGTCGCCGTCCGCTTCGCAAGGAACGTGATCATACGTGCTTCGGTTGTCCCAGCCCGTTGTCAGGAGCCGGCCTTGGCCGTTTGCGCGGTCAGGACGTAACGGGACAGCGGGTCCTGGACGTAGGACAGGACGTTGCTGCGGACAGCGTCCGTGGCTTGTTCATTGACCAGCCACAGGTTCACGGCTTGGTCGTTCAGGAGTTGACCGGCTTTGCCATACAGCTTGTACCGTTCCTCAGTGGTGGAGGTCCGGGCAGCTTCTGTGATGAGTGCGTCGTACTCTTCGTTGCAGAAGTGGCTCAGGTTGTACGTGCCCTTGCAGGTGTAGTCGGCCGTCAGGAAGCCAATGGGATCGGCAATGTCAATCAGCCGGTTGCGCTGGCTCAGGATCATGTCATAGTTGCCGGCCAAGACGTCCGGTTCAGCCGAGGCGTATTCCTTGGCCTGGATGGTCACTGGAACACCGATGTCCTTGAGGTTGTCCTGAATCACCGTTGCTACGTCGGCGAACTCCGTCCGCTCCACGATGGCGATGATCTCCAGCGGCCTGTCCGCGGTGTAGCCGGCATCGGCCAGGAGCTTCTTCGCCTCGTCCAGGTTCTGCTTGGGAGTCTTGGCTTCGCTGGATGCCCATGGTTCGGAGGGCGCGAAGGGACCAGCTGCAGGCAACGCCGCGCCTTCGTAGACGCTGGCGGCCAGGGCTTCCAGGTCCAGAGCGGACCGGAGTGCCTTGCGGAAATCCACGTTGTTGAAGGGTGCCCTGCCGTTGTTCATGTACAGGGTGGCCGTGCGGGGTGAATCTGCCTTCAGGACGGACACCTCGGGTGCACTCTCAAGCGTGGACAGTGCGGAGGCTGGAATGGACAAGGAAATGTCGGCCTCGCCGGTTTGCACTTGCGCGGCCCTGGTAGCGCCATTGGTGATGAAGCGGACTTCTGCGCCAGCCAACTGCACCTTTCCGCCCCAGTAATTCTCGTTGCGGTCCAGGGTCAGGGACTGCTTCGCCTTCTCAGACACTGGGGTGAACGGTCCCGTGCAGTGGCCGAAGGGATTCACCGTGGCACCGGTATAGGCGGCAGGCGCGAGGATGCCCGTGTTGACGCTCGCCAAGCGGAACGGCACCAGCGGATTCTCCACCGGCGTGGTGACGCGAACGGTCTTGGCGTCAGTTGCCTGGACTCCACTGACAATGCCCGGGCTGAACGCCCTTGCAGGCACCTTGGCCTTAAGGACTGAGTTCAGCGAAGCGGCGACGGTCTCTGCGGTGAGATCGGTACCGTCCTGGAACTTCACGCCTTCACGGATGGTGAAGTTCCACTCAAGTGGTGAGACCTGCTTCCACTCAGTAGCCAGGAACGGGACCACCTTGCCCTGGGCGGAATCATATTTGGTCAGGGTTTCCAGGCAGCCGGACAACGACAGAATGTACGCGGCATCGGACTCCAGGGCCCAGTTGGCCACGGGGGCCCGGAAGTTATCCACGACGATGCGCTGGTTGGTATCGGCCACTTTCCCGGTGGCGCCTGTCTGTCCACCGCTAAGACCACAACCGGTCAGGGAAAGAAGTGCAGCGACCCCAAGGGCTGCTGTGGAACGGCTGAGTTTGCGCAAAGGGAACCGCCTGCGATGTATGCCCGGAACGGGAGGGCATGGGGAAATGGAGACTATTTAGGTTAGCCTTACCTCGGCGCAACAGCAAAAACAGGGCGCTTCGCAGACGCGTCACAATGTGCCTGACATCACCCAGCCCAACCATTCGCCCGCTGCGGCATCCTGCGCCCAGATTCAGCTTTCCCGGGCTTTCCGGGTAGCCGCGTCATTGGCTTTCTGCAGTGCCTGGACCAGCTCATCCTTGTTCATGGTTGAACGGCCCTTGATGTCCAGCTCGCGGGCCCGCCGGTAGAGGTGCTCCTTGGAAGCGTTGGCGTCCACTCCGCCGGCAGTGGGCTTATCCGAGCTGGCCCCTCCAGCCGCGTGGTCATCGGAAGGTCCATTTTCCTCTTTGGGTTCCCAATGGTCGCCCACCTTCTCGTAGCTGTGCTTCAGCGACGCGAAAGCCGTGCGGGCGGCCCTGCCCTCATCGCCGTCATAGGAATCCATCGCCGAGTCGTAGGTCTTGGCGAACGTGTCCTGGGCCTTCTGATCCGAGCGCTGGAGCGTCGATGGCAACTCGTTTTTCCGTGCATGATCATTTTTGCCGGTCTTGGGCATGGCACTCACTCTCCTGATCCAGGGAACAACTACAGCATGCGACACCAGACGCATGGATGCTCGTTCAGCCTACTAAAGGACCGGAATTGATGGGGGCGTAGGGTGGAGGAGGACGAAAGGAGCACTTCATGAAGAAAATCCTCATGGTACTAACCAGCGTTTCCGAGCTCGGCGACACGGGAGAGAAGACCGGCTACAACGTGGCAGAGGCCGCACATCCCTGGAAGGTCTTCAAAGACTCAGGCCACTTCGTCGATTTTGCTTCCATCAAAGGAGGCCAACCTCCGCGCGACGAAGTGGACACGGACGATCCCATCCAGGTTGCCTTTACCCAGGATGAGACAACGCGCGCCGGCCTGTACAACACCGCACGCGTCGACGTCGTAGACCCCGCACAGTACGATGCCATCTACCTCGTGGGCGGCCATGGGACCATGTGGGACTTCCCGGACAGCGAAGGCCTGCAGAATCTGGTGGCCAGCGTCTACAACGCGGGCGGTCTGGTAGGTGCCGTCTGCCATGGGCCGGCCGGCCTGTTGAACGTAGAACTGGACAACGGGTTCAGGCTGGTTGAAGGCCGCGACGTAGCCGCGTTCACCAATGACGAAGAAGTGGCTGCGGGGAAAGACAAGGTCATCCCGTTCTTCCTGGCGGACCGGCTCGAGGAACAGGGGGCCCGCCACGTCTCCGCAGGGGTCTTCGAGGAGAAGGTAGCGGTGGACGGCCGCTTGGTTACGGGCCAGAACCCCGCCTCGGCCGCTGGCGTGGCCAAGGAAATGGAAAAGCTCTTCGCCGAAGTCATCCACCAGGAAAAGGCAGAAGAGCAACACGAGGCAGAAGCAGTGCGTGCGGAGAAGGACGCAGAGAAAAGCGCCCGGAAGGCTGATGCCGACGCCGACCACTGATTACAAGTAGTCGCGCCCCCGTTCGCGGGCGATTTCCACCAGCGTGGAGTGGAATGCCACTTCGGCGGGGGCGTAGACCTTGTCCTGGCGCTGAGCCAGAAGTACCCGCCGTAAGGGGGCGTCCGGGCCCAGACTGAGGACGCGGACATCGGGATGTTGGAGTGCAACAGCCGTCTTAGGCACCATTGCCACGCCCATGCCCACGCTGACCATGGCCTGCGCCTCCTGGTAGTCGTTGGCCAGGAACCCGATGTTTGGTTCAAAACCGGCATCGTGGGCAGATCGCTGCAACACTTCCACTACCGGATGAGCTTCAGCGCGGACTATCCATGACTCCTTCCGGAGTTCACGCATACTTACTTCCTCACGGTCAGCCAAGGGGTGCCCCTTGGCCACGAGAATCACCGTGCTCTCCTGGAAGACCTCAGTGATGCGGATGGACTCATCACTGAAACGGTTCCAAGGGTAATCCCACAGCAGACACAGTCCCGTTACCCCGGATTCAAGGTCCGAGACCAATTCGTCGAAGCGGGCACTGCGCACAGAAAGTCCAATGGCGGGGTAACGCTTCTTGAATGCCCGGATGACAAGCGGGAGAAACGATCCCGCCAACGTGGGAAAAGTACCAACCGTCAGTGACCCTCGGCGCAGCCCCGCGATCTGATCCAGGTCCGCGCGGGCCGCCCGCATCTGCCCAACAATTTTCCGGGCGTGCCCTGCCAGTATCTGGCCGGCCTCGGTGGGGACTACGCCGCGCGAACGGCGGTTGAGGAGAGGCTGTCCGACTTCCTGCTCGAGCTTGCGCAACTGCTGCGAAACGGCCGATGGCGTATACAGCATGGTGTCGGCCGCAGCGGTGATCGATCCCTGCTCGACCACTTCCACCAGCAGCGCAAGCCGCCGGATATCGAATAGTTCGGCGTTTTCATCGTTAAGCATGCATTCATGCTCCTGTCCAAGTGGTTCATTCACTGTATTTACGGGAGACCGACTTGCCACAGAGCCAGCTTTTCCAGACATTGGCGTATCCGAATCCAGTCATTGTGCGCTGACAACCTTGTGAATTAAGCATCCCTTCAGCCCCCATCATATATCCAACATTGTCTTCATTTGTGATCCCGATCATCCTCGTACAAGAAGAACATCACCGAGATGCAGGGAACACCATGAAGATAGAAGCGGAATGGATGCGCGGGGGCACCAGCAAGTGCTGGGTCTTTGAAACTGCTCATCTGGAAGAAGCCGGCACCGACGTCAACGAGCTGCTTCCCAGGCTCTTCGGAAGCCCGGACTCCCGCCAGATCGATGGGGTCGGCGGGGCCACCTCCACCACCAGCAAGGCGATGATCCTCAGTCGGCCCGACGACGATGAAGTCGATGTCGAATTCACCTTCGCCCAGGTAGGCATCGAAGAGGCAGCCGTGGACTGGGGAAGCAACTGCGGGAATTGCTCCGCGGTTGTGGGGCTTTACGCCATTGAAAAAGGCTGGGTTTCGCCCGACGGCGATTCCACCCGCATCGTCACCCGCAACACCAATACGGGCCAGATCATCATCCAACGGGTTTCGACCCCCGAGGGCGCACTGCCGATCATTCCGGATGCAGACATGCCCGGCGTCGTTTTTCCTGGCTACAGGGTGGGTCTTGGCTTCCGTGATCCGGCAGGAAAAACCACCGGCAAGCTCCTTCCTACCGGCGCGCCGACGGACGTCATTGTCGCAAACGGCACCCGGTGGACGGTATCAATGGTCGACGCCGGTGCGCCGGTGGTCATGGTGCGTGCCGAGGAGTTGGGACTGGACACTGCCCGTTATGAAACCTGGAGTGCCGGCGTCGAACTGCAGCTGGATACTTTGGACATGATCCGACGCCTCGCAGCTGTCCGGATGGGCCTGGCGGCCAGTCCTTCGCAAGCCGCGCGGGCCGTCCCCAAGCTTGCGATCGTGGGCGCACCCACCGGGGAGGACCTGGAAGGCGACGTCAACGTCATGATGCTCTCCATGGGCAAACCGCATCCGGCGTTGGCCATCACGGGAAGCATCGCTTTGACACTGGCCGCCCGCACCCCGGGAACAGTGCTGAACCACATTACCGGTATCCCTTCCCGCCCCACGCTAAAACTCCGCACGCCGGCCGGCGTGATTGAAACCTGGACCGAACACCGGGACGGTTCCCTCCTGGTGGGCGTCGACCGGACCGCCCGCACCATCGCCACCAGCATCATTCACGTCCCGGAGGCTCTCGGCAGTGCCGTCGAAGCCCCGCTGGCATCAGCCACTCAATGAGGAGACACCACCATGGCTAAAGTTACTTACCAACCAGCTCCCGAATCGGAGAGCGAAACCCGGGATCAGAATTCCGGCAGTCCCAACCGCCGCCGCCGTATCCTGCTGGTAACGGTTGCCGCTTCCGTGATCCTGGGCCTGGTTGCCATCCTGTTCGGGGGCGCCATCTTCAACCCGGCGGCCACCCCGGAATCGGAGCCGACCATGACTGCCATCCAGATCATCCCGCTGGTCATCCTCGTGGTGATGTTCGTCGTCGCCACGAAATGGCCGCTGAACATCGGGGTTATGGGACTGGTAGCATCCTTCGGCGTTGGCTACTTCATGCTGGGCATGACGGACAAGGAAATCCTGGCGGACTTCCCTGCCAACATCATCATCACCATCATCGGTGTCACGTACTTCTTCAGCATGGCCCAACGGAATGGGACCATCGACATCATCGTCCAGACGTGTGTCCGGCTGGTTCGCGGCAAGACCATGCTCCTGCCTTGGGTGTTCTTTCTCCTGGCAGCATCGCTGACAGCCCTTGGCACCTTCTCCCCTGCCGCCGTCGCCCTTCTTGCCCCTGCCGCCATAGGGCTGGCCTATGAATCACGCATCCACCCCGTCCTCATGGGTGCCTTCATCATCAACGGAGCACATGCGGGTGGATTCTCACCGCTGTCAGTGGCGGGTGTTCTGGTCCACGACATCGCAGTGAAGAACGGCTTCCCCATCTCGCAGGGCTCACTCTTCGCCGCAAGCTTTGCGCTGAACCTCATCCTGTCAGTTTTGACAGTGGTGCTGTTTGCCCTCCTGGGCAAGATCCGCGACGGCGCCACAGGCCAGCTCGCTGACCTGGACACCACGCATACCGCCCGGCCACACGGCCAGCAGATCCTCACGCTGGCACTGATCGTCGCAATGCTTGTCTGCGCCTTGGGCTTCCACATGCCTATCGGCTTCGTGGCACTCTCCGCAGGACTGCTCTTGGCGCTGGTCAACATCAAGGAACACCAGACGTTCATCGGCGGAGTCTCCTGGTCCACCGTGCTCCTGGTCGCCGGCATGATCACTTACGTATCCCTGCTGCAGCACGTAGGCGTCATCGATACGCTCGCCGAGCAGGCACTGGCACTCGGAGCCCCGCTCCTCATTGCACTGGTTCTTTGCTACGTCATCGGCGTCGGCTCGGCCTTTGCATCCTCCACCGCCCTGCTCACGGCTTTCATCCCCTTGGCGGGACCGTTGCTTGCAACCAGTTCACTGAGCGCCTCGGGCACCGTGGCAGCACTGGCTATCGCCGCGACCGTCGTCGATGTATCCCCGTTCTCCACCGACGGCGCACTGGTTGTCGCCAATGCCCGCGAAGACGATCGCCAGCGTGTCTACAAGCAACTGATGGTGTACGCCGGCGGTGTGGTCCTCGTAGCACCTGCACTGGCCTGGGCACTGCTGGTTCCCACCGGGATCATGTAAGTCCTGGACCCCACTGACCGCCGAAGTACAGGTTCGGCAAGCGTAGGGAACCGTACCTGCACACCGTCGCAACAGGAAGCCCGAACCTCGGGCGCAGGGACCGGCACCATACGCACCAAAGGCAGGGCCACCACTGAGGTGTCCCTGCCTTTGGTTTCAGGCACTGACGCGCTTCAGCTGCGGGTAGATGGCTTCCACAGGGGCACTAAGTCCGGCCTTAAGGTTCACGGACGTCTCATCCGCGAGGACTTCATACTCGCCGGCCTGGACGGCGTCGAATACGGTTGCCACCAGGTCCGCGGGGGCGGTTTTCGGCTCGGCGGAGTGCGCGGCCATGGGGGTGTCAACGTAGCCAACATGGACCCCCACGACATGCACGTTCCCGGCGGCGAGTTCAAGGCGCAGGGAGTTCGTGGCTGACCACAGGGCCGCCTTCGTGGCGCTGTAGATCCCTGCCACCGCATACCAGCTCAGGGCGGAATGAATGTCAATGAGCACCGACTCCTCCTTGGCGGACAAGACCGGAGCGAAGGCCCTGGCCAGGAACAACGGCCCAAGGAAATTGGTCTCCACGTTGTGCCGGATCTCCTCATCCGTGTGGCTGAGGATGCCAGGCGTCGGTGTGCTGGCACCGGCATTGTTGATGAGGACTGTTGTGTCCTGCGCAGCCTCGACGGCCGCCCGAACGGATGCCGGATCCGTGACATCCAAGGTGAGCGGGACGATGCGATCATCGCCCCACGTGCGCGGATTTCGCGCCGTGGCATAAACCTTGCTCGCACCGCGGGCCAAAGCCTCGTGGACAAAGTGGGTGCCAATGCCACCGTTGGCTCCAGTGACGAGGACAACTGCATCAGTCAAGACGGACGTGTTCAGTGAAGGCATAATGGGGACTTCTTCCTGGTGGGCTGGGCTGTGGGGGAATACTGATCCCTGATGGGAAACCACTTATTGACTTCACTCATAACTGAGTGCTCTCAGTAGTTATTCCCCCACGCCCTCCATTGCTACGGCGTGACCTTGAGTTCCCTGATGGTCATATCCCGGAACGTCGCCGTGCCTTCATGGGCGTAAAGACGGATGCCGTCGTCGCCTTCAAGGGGGAACACCCGGTGCGAGTGCACCACGCGCCCATCTCCAACGAACACTTCCACACTGGTTCGATCCACCAGGATCCGCAGCGTGAGGCGGCCTGTGGCAGGGTCCACCGGCGTTTGCGTTTCGCCGGCTGTCGGGTTGATCGTGGGGCGGCGATTGACGTACGTGAACGGGCCACCCAGGAAGACCCCCGCGGCCACGTGCCTGCCGCCACCGGGTGCTCGGCAGACCTCCAACCCGAGATTGGCGGGCGGCGCAGCCGGATCCCACACCAGTTCGCACGTGAGGTCGTAAGCGGTCGAGCGAATCTCCAGGTCATGGGTACCCGCAACCGCCACGTCACCCACGCGATGTGTTCGCGTTACGTGGTCACCCAGCGCAGAGGTGGGGGCGGAGGCGAGATAATAGGCGCCATTGCCACGCTTGAGCCGGATATCCCGGACGATCATGTCATCGCCGTTGTAGCCGTCAGTGGCAAGGGTTGGCGTGTTGTGGGGGTAGTCCCAGAAATTTGCCCAACCAATCGCCCGGCGGAGGGTTGGGTCCTCCACCCCCGACGCATCGTGATGCGGATATGTTACTGCGCCATAAAAGTCGAAGCCGTAATCGAGCCATTCCGGCTCAGGATGGTCTGGAGCAAAGGAGCTGCCGTCAAAAGCTCCAGTCCAGTAGGCATAGGTTGCCGGCAGTCCGCGGCCCTTGCCGTTTGCACTGGTGCCCAGCACCCAGTGCCGGGTGCCGTCGTCGGCGGTCATCCTAAAGAGGTCGGGGCACTCCAGCAGCCCCAAATCGCTGCGCAGAAACTCGCCAACCCGCGTCCAGGAGCGCAGATCCGGGGACGTGTAGAAACCCAGCTTTTGCCCCTCCGCGTTGGCCATGAACCACCGGTTGCGGTCCTCGTCCCAGATCACCTTGGGATCGCGGAAATCGTGAACCCCCGGGTTGGGCAAAACCGGAGCCTGGCCACCTGATATGAAGGACCGGCCCCTGTCTGTGGAGTACCAGAGGTACTGTGCCTGCCGGCCCTCCGGCGCCTGGGTGACGAGTGCCACCACCGTACCCGCCCCGTAACCCGCAGTATTCCGCTCATCAACCACCAGGCATCCGGACCAACAGTCGCCGTTGGAATTGCTGAACTTCGGTACCGCGACCCCGCGGTCCCTGAACGCGACGTGATCAGTGGTGGTGGCACGGCGCCATGACGTGCCGCCACCGCCGTTGATGTAGTCAGCGTTATACAAGTAGTAGTAGTGGTACTCCCCATCGAGGTAGATGGGTCGCTGGGGATCGTTCTTCCAGTTGTCAGGCACGCTGAAGTGATAGACCGGGCGCATCCGCGATGATCCTTTCGAGGCTGGGCCACCCGCCGCCATGGCGGGCTCTGCAGGGGTGGACAGCGCCAGGGACCCGCCCAGCGCAACCGCGCCGGCGCCCGTCAGTAATCCACGGCGGGTAACCGGTGATGACATTTCCACGGGTTCACAGTCCTTTCGGGATGAGGTTGCGGGCGCTGTCAAAGATCCCGGCCATCGTCCAGGCATCGAAGGAGAGGAGCCGCGCCGACCCTTCAGTCGCTGCCAGCGTCACGCGCTCGCCGCCCAGGGTCGGGTAGACGCGGGCCGTGAGCGGCTTGCCGTTGGCGAAAATTTCGACGGCGGACCGGTCCACCAACACGCGCAGGCGCACCCGGCCGTCCGTCATCGGCAGGGGCCCGGATTTGTCTTCCGCATCGATGGTGGGGTCGAGGCTGCTGCGCGTACGGTCCAGGCGAAGGGTGCCGCCGGGGGTCCCATCAGCGGCCCGGTCCAGCACGATCACTGTCTCCTCGGCCCCGTCCGACGACGCCAGCACTCCGAGCCGGACCTCTGCCCCGGGTGCAAGTTGCACATCCAGTTCAAGGTCCAGCTGGTTACCGGACACGCCGGTCTCCACGGACGTACCCGCCCCCACCATCACGCGGCCGGGGACGCTGAAGAGGCTTCTGCGCAGCTTCTCTACTTCGGGAACCGGTGCGAACTCCAGGGTTCCGTCGTGCGCCAACGTGGCGACGCGCGGCAAGCTCATGACGCCCGACCAGCCCGCTTCCACCATGGCGGCATCGCTTCGCCCTTCCTGCATCCAGCCGAACATGACACGCCGGCCGGACTCATCCTGGAACGATTGTGGTGCATAGAAGAACCGCCCTCCGAAGTCCAATCGGTGCAGCGTATCCGGCTCGAACGTATCGCCGCCGTAGCGGCCGGTCCAATACAGCGGGTGGCGGGTTTCGCCGTCGTCCCACGCGGAGAAGACCAGCACATCCGGCGAGCCGTCAGCGGGCGCAGACCCCAACGATCCCTGCCCTGCCCGGAAGAGGTCAACGCATTCCCACATCGTCCCGGTCCAGTCAGTGTCGGCGGGATCGCCCTGCGAGGCATCCCCGATCATCAGCGGGCCCAGGTAGTCCCAAGACCGCAGGTCCGAAGACTCATAGAGGAACGCCGTGCCGCCGAGGTGTCGAATTCCTGAACCCACCAACTGGCGCCATGTGCTTCCCTCGCGCCATACGCAATGATCGCGGTAGGCCGTGATGTCAACGCCGGCAGGTGGGGCACCGATAACAGGGTTCCCGGGGTCCTTGGTCCAGCTCAGCAGGTCAGGGGTTCCTACAGCGACGCACGGCAACTCCTTGCCCTCTGCGCGGCCCGAATACACCAAGGTGGGCGTGCCGCCGTCGTTAACCAACACCCCGGACCAGCAGCCCTCGGCGTCAGGTCCCTCGGAGGGTTCCAAAGCAACAGGCTGGTCAATCCACGTGACCAGATCGGTGCTGGTGGCGTGGCCCCACTGGATGCGGTGGTGGAAAGCGCCCTCGGGGTTGTACTGATAGAAGAGATGGTAGGTGCCGTCCCAGTGACTGACACCGTTGGGGTCGTTGAGCCAACCGGCCGGTGAGACAAAGTGGAAGCGCGGCCTCAGGGGATCGGCTTCGGCGCGTGCCACCAACTCATCCTGCGGAATGGTGGCGAGCGGATGGGTCAGTTCAGTCATGCGGAAGCCTCTTCTTGAGCGTTCGACGCCGGGTGGCCGGGGTGGAGTGGTTCACTCGCCAGGGCATGGCCGCCGGCAGCGGCCCATGGGCGGTACAGGTGGCAGCGGACCCAGTGACGGTTTTCGGGGTCCCCCACCTGATGACGGACGGGTGCTTTGTCCGAGCACGCCTGGTCCGGGTCGCCGCCGAAAGCGCAGTGTGTGGAAGCCATGACCGCCTGCCGCAATTCGGCTCTACGGACGGGATCGTACGAGCCTGCCCGGGCGGGATCCGGGACAGCCGACACCAGGAGTTGCGTGTACGGATGCGCGGGGTTGGCCAACAGGTCCAGGGACTCCCCTTCCTCCACCAGTTCACCGGCGAACATGACCGCGGTCCGGTCCGCCAGGTACCGGGCGGAGGCGAGGTCGTGGGTGATGTAGAGCATGGAGATGCCTTGCTGGTCACGGAGCTTGCGCATGAGGTTCAGAACGCCGATCCGTACGGAAACGTCCAGCATGGAGGTAGGCTCATCGGCCAGGATGACCTGCGGTTCAACGGCGAGCGCCCTGGCTATCGCAACGCGTTGGCGCTGACCGCCGGAGAGCTCGTGCGGATACGAGTTCAGCATGTCGGCCTCCAGGCCAACAGTGGTCATGAGCTCCTCAAGCCGCCGCTGGGTCTCCTCCTGGGAACCACCATTCTTCCCGTGGATCGCCAGGGAGCGCCCCAGGAAATGCTCGATCCTGTGCGCCGGGTTCAGCGAGCCAAAAGGATCCTGGAACACCATCTGCAGCTGGGACCGAAACGCCCGCGACGCGTGGAAACGATCCCGCTTCAGAACATCGACGCCGTCAATGAGAATCTCCCCGGAGCTCGGCTTTTCCAGACGGGCGACACAGCGGGCCAGGGTGCTCTTCCCGGAACCGGACTCCCCCACGAGGGCCACGATTTCGCCTTGGTGGATGGTCAGATCAACCCCATGCAGAGCACGGACGGACCCGCGGGAGAACAAGCCGCCCATCGGGAAGGTCTTTCCCAAACCTCGAATCTCAAGGGCGGGGGTGCCGGTAGTGGACACGGCCGATGGGCTCATCAGGGAGTGGCTCATCGTGCGGCTCCTTCCAGGTTTGCTGAATCAACCACCGGGGCGTCACCACCGAACGGAGCCACAAAATGGCCGGGTGTCACCTCGGCGAGGTCCGGGATGTTACGGAACTTCACACCGTCGGGCAATCCCGTCAGCGGAACGCGTGGACCGGTGAGCGGCGGGAATGCGCCCATCAGCGCCTGGGTGTACGGATGGCGGGGGGTGGCGTAGACGTCCTGGGCTTTGGCGGTTTCCACGATCCGGCCTCCGTACATCACGGCCATCCGGTGCGAGAGTTCCACCATCAGGGACATGTCGTGCGTGATGAAAAGGACGGAAAAGCCGAGTTCGCGCTGAAGTTCCTTGATCTGGGCCATGATTTCCTGCTGCACCACCACGTCCAGCGCGGTGGTGGGTTCGTCGAGGATCAACAGTGATGGCTTGAGCGCAACGGCCATGGCAATAACGGCACGTTGACGCATACCGCCGGAGAGCTGGTGCGGATAGGACTTCAGCCGTGCGGGATCGATCCTTACAAGTTCCAGCAACTCACCGGCACGCCTCATCGACTCTTTACGGGAGTAACCGGCGTGGGTGGTGAAGATGTCCACGATCTGTTCTCCGATGGTCAGCACCGGGTTGAGCGAGTTCATGGCTGACTGGAACACCATTGCAACGTCCTGCCACCGAAAGCGCCGCAGCTCTTCCGGGCTCATGGCCAGGACGTCTTTGCCGCCAAAGGAGATGCTTCCGCCTGCGATCTTTGCGGGATCCTTCAGGAGCCTCATGATGGAGTTGGCAATGGTGGACTTCCCACAGCCGGACTCCCCCGCAAGGCCGAATACCTCACCGGTGCCGATGCTGAAGGAAACGCGGTCGACGGCGGTGGTGGAGCGGGTATCACCGATGTACTTGACGGTGAGGTCCTTGACGTCAAGGACCGGTTGGCGGGAGCCGAAAGAAACTTGGGAGATGGTCATTTGGCGGCGCTCCTTTCGGTGTTCGTGGGTGTTGTTTTAGGCGTTTTGATCTTCCGAAGCCGCGGATTGGTGACCTCGTCCACGGCGTAGTTGATGAGGGCGAGGGCGAAAGCCACCAGCGCGATGCACACGCCGGAGGGGACAAAGACCCACCAGCTTCCGGTGAGCAGTGCACCTTCGTTGCCGGCCCAGAAGAGGTTGTTGCCCCAGGAGACAGTGCTGACATCGCCCAGGCCCAGGAACTCGAGGCCTGCTTGGGCGCCGATACCGTAGATGACGCAAGCCAGGAGCGTACCCATGACGATCGAGGCCATGTTGGGCAGGATCTCGCGGAACATGATCCGGCCGGCCCGTTCGCCGGACACCACGGCTGCAGCCACAAAATCCTTGGAACGGATGGACAACGCCTGCGATCTCAGCACGCGGGCGGAACCGGCCCATCCGGTCACCACGAGTACCAGGATTACGGTCCCCAGTCCCGGCGGAAGGAACGCGGCCAGGATGACCAACAGCGGCAGGCCGGGCAGCAGCAGGAAGACATTGGTGACCAGGGACAGTGCTTCGTCAATGAATTTGCCGAAGTACGCCGAGGCAAGGCCCACCAGGATACCGATGAAAGTGGATGCCACGCCCACTGTCAGGCCCACGAACAGTGAGCTCCGCGAACCATGGACGGTCAGCGCGAGGACATCCTGTCCCTTGGCCGTAGTTCCCAGCCAGTGCTCGGCTGAAGGTTCCAGTGAAGCCATGGCCGTGATCCGCGACGGATCGCCGGGAAACAGGATCGGTGCCAGTAAGGCCAAAGCGATAAAGATGATCATCACGGCCATGCCCGTCAGGGCTTTCTTGTTGGTGAGCAGGCCGTGGACGAAGCTGCGGTTCGGCTTGCGGACCGGCGTTGGAGTTGGCTGCTTCAGAAGTGCGGTTGTCATGATCGGTCCCTCTAGTTGCTGCGCACGCGCGGGTCGAGGCGGACGTAGAGGATGTCCACCAGGAAGTTGGCAAGCAGAACAGCGGCGGTGATGGTCAGGAACAGGCCCTGCATGAGCGGATAGTCGAGGCCTTGGACAGCGTTGAGGAGCTGGTAGCCGACGCCGGGATAGGCGAACACCACCTCTGTGAGCAGGGCGCCGCCCACCACGAATCCCAGTCCCATGCCGAAGCTCGTGACGGAGGGAAGCATGGCATTGCGTGCTGCGTAGCGGAGCATGATGCGGCCCGGACGGAGTCCCTTGGCTTCGGCCATGGTGATGTAGTCCTCGGAATTGGTGGCAATCATGGTGTTCCGCATGCCGAGCATCCAGCCGCCGATGGACACCAACACAATGGTCAGCGCCGGCAGCACAAGGTGCGCACCGACGTCGCCGATGAATTCCCAAGTAAACGCCGGCTCCAAACCGTCCGTGAACGCGTGGCGGATCGGGAACCAACCCAGCACCACGCCAAACAGGTAGAGAGCGCCCATGGCGAGCCAGAAGTACGGGAAGGAGCCGATGAACACCAGCACCGGCGGAAGCGCGGAGTCGATCGCTCCGCCGCGCCGCCAGGCGGCCAGGATGCCCAGCAGGTTTCCTACGACGGCGGCAATGACCAGTGCGGTACCGCCCAGCAAGAGTGTCCAACCGATCTGGGACGAAATGACCTCGGTCACCGGGGTGGGGAAACGGGAGATGGAAACACCCATCTGCCCGGTGAAGATGTTGTGCAGGTAATCGATGTATTGAGCCCAGAGGGGCCGGTCGTCAACACCCAGCAGCTTGCGCAGGGCCTCGATCTGTTCAGGCTGCATCCGGTCTTGGGAACGGGCGAACATGCGGGAGACGGGGTCCCCGGGCATGAACCGCGGAAGCAGGAAATTCAGGGTGATGGACGCCCAGAAGGCGATCAGGTAGAAACCCAGGCGGCGCAGGATGAAGCGCACGGTTTCCCTCCATTCGGGAAGTGCGGAAAGTATGGGAGGCACGCCCGGCGGAGTCGGCCGGGTTAACGGCGTAGAACCGCCGGGCGTGCGCGGTGAGGCCCGACTGGGCCTCAAGCGGTGGATGGGCCCACGCCGCCCGGGTTCCCTGGCCGAAGCGCAGCGAGGTTAGGGCGGCGGTGGGTGGGCCCACGCCGCCCGGGTTCCCTGGCCGAAGCGCAGCGAGGTGAGGGCGGCGGTGGGGACTACTTGCGCGGTTCCAGCGTGGTCAGGACCAGCACCGTGGTAGGCGACCGGACCGAGAGAGTGGCGTATGGGTTGGCCTCGGTGGGCCAGCCGGTGAAGCGGGTGTCGTTGAAGGCACCCCATTCAGGGCCGGAGAACAGCGGCACCAGCGGCGCGACGTCGTTGTACTGTTCCTGCAGTTTGTTGGCGATGTCCTTCTGCTTGGACAGATCGGCCTCCGCTGCGAAGTCGGCGAGCAAGGCATCCGCCGTGGTGTCGCCGAACCGGTGGTAGTTGTCGAACGTCTTGGTGCCCACGGGCTTCACGGTGCTTGTGCCCATGGAAGTGTTGAAGTACTTGTACGGGCTGGGGTCGTTGGCGCTCCAGACAATGCCGGAGTCGAAGTCGCCGGTCTCGTAGCCGGCAACCACAGCGGCCCAGTCCGGGGACTCCACCTTGGTGGTGACGCCGACTTCTGCCAGGTTCTGCGAGATGACGTTGGCCACGGACAGCCAGTCAGACGAAGTAGCACCCACGGAGATCTTGAATTCGAAAGGCTTGCCGTCCTTCAGCGTGCGCTTTCCGTCAGCTCCCTTGGGGTAGCCGGCTTTGTCCAGCAGCTCGTTGGCCTTCTGGACATCGTGGTTGGTCCACGTGCAGTTGTCCTTGACCTGGGTATTCTTCCAGGTCTCGTAGTTGCCGGACAGCCCGGTGCAGTCGGCCGGCTTGGCGTAGCCGCTCATGCCGATTTTAGTGACTTGCCCGCGGTCAACTGCCATGCTCAGTGCTTTGCGGACATCAACATCGTTGAATGGCGCTTTGGTGGTGTTGAGCTGCCAGTTGATCATGGCACCCGTAGCCGGGAACCAGTACTGACGGTGTTCCTTGTCCTTGGAGACAAAGGTCTTTTCGATGTTGGGGATGTACTGGGGAGCCCAGTCCACGTCGCCGTTCGCTGCGGCGAGGTTGGCGCCGTCGTTTCCTGCGAAGGCGAGCATCTTGATACCGGCGATCTTCTGCTTTTCCGGCTGCCAGTAGTTGGGGTTCTTTTTCAGCACGAAGGACTGTGCCTGGAAACTGTCAACCTCGGTGTATGGTCCGGTGCCCACGGGCTTGGCGTTGGCATCCTTTTCCGGGTCCGGCACAGCGGACCAGATGTGCTTGGGCAGGATGGTGATGTGGCCGACGTCGTAAAGGGCCGGGGACCACGGCTTGTTGAAGGTGAAAGTGACCTTGTTGCCCTCGGCGGTGACGGTGTCCAAGTACTCGAAGCCGCCCTTGATCTTCTTCTGAAGTTCGAACGTATAGGCAACGTCGTCTGCAACGAAAGGCTGTCCGTCGGACCATTTCACACCATCACGGAGGGTGAACGTGACGGACTTGCCATCCTCGGCGGCCTTCCACTCGGTGGCGAGCCACGGCACCGTGTCACCCTTGGCGGGGTTGAAGATGAGGAGGGATTCGTAGATGGATTGCTGAACCATGGGGTTCACCGTGGGGGCGAAGGGATTGAAGTTCTGCACGAACGTGCCCATGTCTTCACGCGGGATGGTGAGGAACGCGCCGGCGTTCGCGCCGGCGTCGGACGTGTTGGTCTTGGCAACGTTCGCGGTGCAACCGGTGAGAAGCATAGCGCCTATTGCAAGGCTCGCCGCCGTCATCCGGGCAGCCCTGAATCGGGGTTGTGTCATGATGGTTATCTCTTTCCTATCTTCATCGTCCAAGGTGAAGGGGTGGGTAAGGGGTTTGCTCTTCGAGGTTGATTTCGCGGTCAGACCGAAGAGCGTTCTAGCAGCGGACAGTCGACCAATTGCTGGTCGGCAAGGATCGGCTGTCCTGCTGTAAGAGCGGCAAGCGTTTGGACACCCAAGGCGCCCATTTTTTCGAATGGCAACGCAACCGTGGTCAGTTTTGGCCTGAGGTAGGCCGCAATGAGTTCCTGGTTGTCGAAGCCGATCACGGCGATGTCCCCGGGGATGGTCAGTCCCCGTTCCTTGATGGCGTCATAAGCGCCCATCGCCATGCGGTCATTGAGGCAAAACAGGGCCGTTGGCCTGTCCTTCGGTGGATAGCGGTCCAGAATCCGGCATGCGGCGTCGTAACCGCCGTCCGCCGTTGCGTATCCGGACACCACCAAGTCCGGGTCAAGCTCCAGTCCGGCAGCGGAAAGTGCTTCGCGTGCACCTTCCAACCGGCCTACTGCGGCAGGGATAACCGGGTCAAGGTTAATGATTCCGATCCGCGAGTGGCCGGCTTGGAGCAAACGTTCGACGGCGACTCTGCCTCCCCCACGTTCGTCCGGGACGATCGAGGGCAGTTTTCCATCAGCGTCGTAGCAGTTAATCAGGACGGTGGGTACTTCGTTGGCGCTCTCTGGAACCCGGACGCCCCGGTGGAAGGTGGCTGCGTAGAGAAGCCCTTCCACTCGTTGCTCCAACAGTTTTTCGATGGCAGCATCCTCCAGGCCCTGGTTGGGTCCTACGGCATCGGCCTGGTCGGATGGCGCGATGAGCAGGAACCGGCGGTCAAGCCAGGCTTGGTCTTGCGCGCCTTTGATGATGTCGACGGCGAAGGGTGCCGTGACGATCTCCGTCACGATCCCGTACCAGTCACTGCGCTGTGATGCCAACGCACGGGCGCCGGCATTGGGGCGGTAGCCCAATTCCTGCACGGCGTCATTGATCCGGGTGCGGGTTTCCTCTGAGATGCTGGCATTTTCGCGGTTGCTCAGCACAAAGGAAACAGCCGTCCGGGAAACACCGGCATGTTTGGCGACGTCTTTCATGGTGACTCCGCGCTGCCGGACGGCCGCAGTGCCGGGGGTGGTGCTTTTCGCCATCGAATGCTCCGGTGTTCGGTGTTCTGAGTCGTGCGCCAGACCTTCCTTGTCTGGTTCGCTTGCCTGGTAATGCGTGATGGTAACGCGCGTTACTAAGCGAGCATGTGACTTAGGTTACCCGCGTTACTTCGAGTCTGTCAACACTCCTTTGAGCGCCTCCGACCAACTAACTTTCGTCAGGTTCTTCCTCGGTTGTTTCCTTTTCGTCGTGCCGGGAGGCGTCGTGGACCTTTCTCGGCATTTTGCCCTCAAGGTCAGCAGGTACGGGAGGATCCTTCTCTTCATCAGTAGACATGAAGCCAGCATAGGTGGATCACGCCGGCGATGCCTGGCAGGCAAAACCCGCGCACAGGTATATTTCAGGTGGCAATGTCCGGGCTAAGGCGCGTCACGGCCATCCCCGGTTTTACCAGCCAACGTATAATCCGAGCATGCCCTTCATGCTCCTTGTACCAGTTATCCACGCCCAGCCTTCCGGCCTTGACCAGGACGGAGCAGCCCTGTGAGCGGCGGTCTCGTCGCCCTGTTGGATGACATTGCTGCCCTGGCCCGCATCGCGGCCGCCTCGGTGGACGACATCGCAGCGGGAGCCGCCAAGGCTGGGGCCAAAGCTGCCGGCGTAGTGATCGACGACGCCGCCGTAACGCCGCAGTACGTGTCCGGGGCTGACCCATCCCGCGAACTGCCCATGATCAAGAAGATCTTCTGGGGCTCGCTGCGCAACAAACTGGTGATCATCCTGCCGGCGCTGCTGCTCGTCAGCGCCTTCATCCCGGGAATCATTCCGTTCATCCTCATGCTGGGCGGTTCCTACCTCTGCTACGAGGGCGCCGAAAAGGTCTGGCACAAGCTCCGCGGCCATGCTGATGATGCCGAGAAGGCACCAGCTGTCCAACGCGGCCCTGAGGCCGAAGCCAAGGTGACCAAGGGAGCCATCACCACCGACTTCATCCTGTCCTGCGAAATCATGGTGATCGCCATGAACGAGGTAGCCACCGAGTCCCTCTGGGCCCGGGCGTTCATCCTCGTCGTCGTAGCGATCGCCATTACGGTCATCGTCTATGGTGCGGTAGGACTGATCGTCAAGATGGATGACATCGGCCTGCACCTGACCACCAAGGACTCCGCGGGCTCACAGCGCTTCGGCCGGCTTCTCGTCAAGGGAATGCCCGCCGTGTTGGCCGCGATCACCCTCATCGGGACCATCGCCATGCTCTGGGTTGGCGGCCACATCATGTTGCAGGGGGCACACGACCTCGGCTGGCACGGCCCGTACGACCTTGTTCATGTCCTTGAGACACCCTTTGCCGGAATCCCCGTTGTGGGTGGCTTCCTCGCATGGCTGGTCAACACGCTGTGCTCAGCCATTCTCGGCGCCATCTGGGGCCTGGTGATCATGGTCATCCTGCACCCGCTTCTCAAAGTGCTGCCGTTCGGCAAGAAAAAGGACGCACACAAAGAAGGCGATGTCCGTGCTGCGATCTCCGGTCACCGGCCCGGAAGCGATCATAGCCAGAAGGATAAGGCCTGATTCAGGTCAGGCAAGCCAGCGCCACCAGCGTGAGGGCTCCGGTTCCGGGATGGCTTCCGGCTGCGGCTCCTGGCCCAGAGCCAGAGCGGCCCCGACGATGTCATCCTCGGTGAGCGTGATGACCGCTTCACGATCAAGTGCGTCGAGGCCCGGTTCTTCGTCGCGCGTCAGCCGCAGCGCCTGGCGATTCAGTGACTGCTCAAACAAGGTGCGGGCGAAGCGGGCGTTCCCTGAGTCTTCTCCTGCGTGAAGCCCGGCGAGGATGCGGCGCAACATCTGACCCGCGCCTGGCTCCAGCGTGTACTCATGTTGGGCCAGCATCTGCTGGAATATCGTCTCCAGTTCGTCTACTGAGTAATCGGGGAAGGTGATCTCGCGGGCGAACCTTGACCGCAGCCCGGGGTTGGAGAGCAAGAAAGACTCCATGAGCCGCGGGTAACCGGCCACGATCACCACCAAGCGGTGGCGGTGGTCCTCCATCCGCTTGAGCAGGACCTCGATCGCCTCGGGGCCGAAATCCATCCGGCCGTCCTCCGGGGCAAGCGCATAGGCCTCATCGATGAACAGGACGCCGTCCAACGCCCGCCGGATTACCCGGTCCGTCTTGATGGCAGTTGCTCCAACGTAATGACCCACCAGGCCGGAACGGTCCACCTCGACCAGGTGTCCTTTCTGGAGCAAGCCCACCGCACGGTACATTTCGGCCAGGAGGCGCGCCACGGTGGTCTTGCCCGTGCCCGGGTTTCCGAGAAATACAAGATGCTGGGATGTGGCCACCTCCGGCAGTCCGTGGGCTTTGCGACGGGCCTGGACCTGGAGCAATGCCACCAAGGCCCTGACCTGTTCCTTTACGGTCTCCAGCCCGACCAGCGCATCGAGCTCGGCCTGCACTTCGGACAGCGGCCGGGCGGGACCGGGCCGCGCACCGATGAAATCGCCCACCAGGTCGTCAACGCGTTCCGACCCTGGCAGCTTGAGCTGATTGGCCAGATGGCCAATCGTTTCCCTCAGCTCATCGAGCGGATTGCGGCTTGCAGCCATACATCCACTGTAGTCCTCGCGATATGAAGCGGCCACGGATCAAACTGCCCGCATTTGGGCGTTTCGGCATCTTCGGCGGGCGATTCGCCCATAAGTAACTGACACTCCGCGGACTGAAGCTTGGAGGACAGCATCACCGCCCTACCCAAGGAGATCAACGTGACTACTTACAACCTGGCCCTCATCGGTTTCGGAGGCGTGAACCGCGCCTTGGCCGAACTGATCCGCGACGAACCGCAGCGCTTCGCTTCCCTCGGGTTCGAGCTCCGCGTTGTGGCCATCACCGACCTCGCCTTCGGCTCGCTCGTCCAAGGCGATGGCATCGATCTTGCCGCTGTCTTGGCCATGCCCCGCGGATCTTCGTTCGACGGACTCCCGGGCGGCAGCTCCGACCCCCGCAACGAAGAGGTCATCAAGAACAGCCCCGCCGACATCGTGGTCGAAGCCACCTTCACCAGCCCCATTGACGGAGAACCGGCCGTTTCGCATGTGAAATGGGCCATCGAATCGGGCAAGCACGTGGTGACCACCAACAAGGGGCCGGTGGCCTTGCACGGCACTCAACTGTCCAAGCTCGCCGCCAACAACGGCGTTCGCTTTGAGTATGAAGGCGCCGTCATGAGCGGCACGCCCGTGATCCGTTTGGCGCACAAGATGCTCGGAGGTCTGGAGCTGAACGCCGTGCAGGGAATCTTGAATGGAACCAGCAACTACGTCCTGGGGCGTATGGAAGCCGGCCTGCATCTGGACGAGGCCATCGCCGAGGCCCAGGCTCTCGGATACGCCGAAGCGGATCCGACCGCCGACATCGGCGGCTCCGACGTCCGGCTCAAGGTCGCCATCCTGGCCAACGAACTGCTCGGTGCCACCATCCACCCCAATGACGTGGAAACCACAGGAATTCAGAACCTCGAGGGTGAAGCCGTCGCCCAAGCCCTGGCAAGCGGCTTCCGGTGGAAGCTGATCGGTGAAGCCCGCCGCGAGAGCGATGGCAGCATCACTGCTTCCGTCCAGCCGATCGCCCTTCCGGCGGACCACCCGCTGGCCGGGATTTCCGGTGCCACCAACGCCGTCTCCTTCACCACCGACCTGCTCGGGGCCGTCACCGTTTCCGGTCCGGGAGCCGGCCGCGTCGAAACAGCCTACGCCCTCATTTCCGACATCATCGCCGTTGACGAATTCGCCAAAGGAGCCGTCCGTGCCTGAAACAGCCATCGCCGAGGCCAAGAGCGAAGCCACCACCAACGATCTGGTGGTTCGCAACAAGTTTGACGGTACCGTTCTGGCTACCCTGCCCCAGTGCTCCGAGGCGGATGTACGTGTCGAGCTCATCCGCGCCGCTGCCTCCGCTCCGGCAGCTGCCGCCATGCCCCGCCACGAGCGTGGCAGGATTCTGGACACCGCCGCAGACCTGTTGCAGCAGCGGTCGCAGAAGGTCGCCGAACTGATCGTCGCCGAGGCCGGAAAGACCATCAAGCAGGCCCGTAAAGAAGTCTCCCGCGCGGTAAACACGCTGAAGCTTTCGGCGGCGGAAACCCGCCGGAACGTCGGCGAAGTCGTTCCGTTCGACTCGTTCGCCGGTTCTGAGAACCGCCAGGGATGGTTCACCCGTGAACCACTGGGGCTCATCGCAGCGATTACGCCCTACAACGACGCGTTGAACTTGGTGGCCCACAAGCTCGGCCCGGCCATCGCCGGCGGCAACACCGTCATCCTCAAGCCCTCCCAGCTGACACCCTTGACCGCCATCCTCCTCGTGGACCTCCTTCGCGAGGCAGGACTGCCCTCAGACTTCGTCACCGTTGTCCTCGGTGACCGCACGGTCGCGCAAACCATCATCTCCTCCAAACTGGTCCGCATGGTCTCCTTCACCGGAGGATTCGCCACCGGCCGGGCCATCGCCGCGAACGCCGGAATCAAACGCCTGTCCATGGAACTTGGCGGCAACGCACCCGTCATCGTCTTCGACGACGCCGACATCCCAGCCGCCGTCGAAGCCAGCGTGTCCGGCTCCTTCTGGGCCGCCGGCCAGAACTGCATCGGTGCCCAGCGGATCCTCGTCCAGAGGGCAGTCTTCGACACCTTCCTGGATGCCTTTGTCACCCAAACAGCCGCCTTGAAAACCGGCGACCCCCGCAACGAACACACCGATGTCGGGCCCATGATCAGCACCGCCTCCGCCGCCGAAGCGAAACGGAAGATCGAGGAGGCCGTAGCCGCCGGGGCACGACTGCTGACGGGAGGGACCCTGAACGGACCCGTAATCACCCCCGCTGTGCTCACCGGGGTGCCCCGCAGCTGCGAAGCCTGGAGCGAGGAACTCTTCGCCCCGGTCGTCGTGGTCGAGCCTTTCGACACCGCCGAGGAAGCCATCGCACTGGCCAACGACAGCGAATACGCCCTCCAGGCAGGGGTTTTCACCAAGGACCTGGGCCGGGCCCTGGCCACCGCCAAGGCGATCGACGCAGGCGGCGTGATGATCAACGACTCCTCCGACTACCGCCACGACGCCATGCCCTTCGGCGGTTCCAAGTACGGCAGCATGGGCCGTGAAGGCGTCCACTTCGCCTACGAGGAAATGACCCAACCCAAAGTCATCGCGATCACCTCATGAACACAGGAGTAAGAATTGAGCACGACAGCCTGGGCTCCTTGGCCGTCCCAAAATCCGCTTTGTGGGGAATCCACACCGAACGGGCCATCCTCAACTTCCCCATCAGCGGCATCCAGCTGGGAACCCACCGGCACCTCGTCCGCGCCCTCGCATTCGTGAAGAAGGCTGCAGCCCTGACCAACGCCGAGCTGGGCTTGATCCCGTCGAAAGTCGGCAAGGCCATCGCTGAAGCCTGCGACACAATGGCCGCCGGTGACGTTGACCATGCCTTTCCCGTCGACGTCATCCAAGGTGGCGCCGGGACATCGACCAACATGAACGCCAACGAGGTCATCGCCAACCTCGCCCTGGAGGCCTTGGGCCACCCCCGCGGCTCCTATGGAGTGATCGACCCGATCGGGCACGTCAACAAGTGCCAGTCCACCAACGACGTCTACCCGACAGCGGTGCGCTTGGCCCTCGTGTTCGCGTTGGAGGACCTCCTGGAGCGCCTGGCCCTGTTGTCAGAATCATTCGCCGAACGGGGCCAGGCCTTCGCAGCCATCCCGAAAATTGGTCGCACGCAGCTTCAGGATGCAGTTCCCATGACCCTCGGCCAGGAATTCACCGCGTTCGCGGTAACTCTGGAGGAAGACCAACGGCGTCTGCGCGAAGCGGCCGCACTCCTGCCTGAGTGCAGCTTGGGCGCCACGGCCATCGGTACCGGCATCACCGCAGATCCGCGGTATGTGGAGCGCGTCATTGACAAGCTCTCGGTGGTGAGCGGGGTCAAACTGGACCGTGCCCACGACTTTGTTGAAGCAACCTGGGACACCGGCGCGTTCATGACGTTCTCCGGAGCGCTCAAACGCACTGCCATCAAGCTCTCCAAGATCTGCAGCGACCTTCGGCTGCTCTCCAGCGGACCCCAAACAGGGCTCGCCGAAATCCGGTTGCCCCCGCGCCAAGCGGGCTCCTCGATCATGCCCGGCAAGGTCAACCCGGTGATTCCGGAGGTCGTCAACCAGGTTGCGTTCTTCGTTGCCGGGGCCGATCTCACTGTCACCATGGCTGCCGACAACGGACAGCTACAACTGAACGCCTTTGAACCGGTCATCGCCCACTCCCTGCTGCAATCAATGAACTGGCTGACCAACAGCACGGATGTTCTGCGGGACCTATGCGTCGAGGGCATCGAAGCGAACGAAGCATTGCTGCGGTCCAGGGCACGGGCCTCCACAGCACAAGCCACGGCACTGCTCCCTGTGCTGGGATACGCCGTTGCGGCCGACATCGCCCACAAGGCGCTCGTGTCCGGACAGAGCGTCGTCGACGTCGCTGTCGCTGAAGGTCTCATGCTGCCCGAACAGGTCGAGGCCCTGATGATGGCCTGAGACCGGGAGAAACGATTCGCGGATCACGCCGTGACGTGCGGGATACTAGGCTGAGTGGATGGCGACAGTTATTCTCGTGCGGCACGGCCGCACCACAGCCAATGCAACTGGACTGCTGGCCGGCCGGACCGCGGGCGTGAGCCTGGACCAGGTAGGGCGCGAACAGGCGGCGTTGACGGCAGACCGGCTCGCAGCAGTGCCGGTAGTCGGGGTAGTGTCGAGTCCTCTCGAGCGCTGCCGGCAGACCGCCCAGCTCATTCTCGACCGCCAGGCCGGCACGCCGTATGCACCAGTCGAAATCGATATCACCGAATGCGATTACGGCCAGTGGCAGGGCCGCATGCTCAGTGATCTCGCAACTGAGGATTTGTGGCCGGTGGTGCAAACTCAACCATCCGCCGTCGTGTTTCCCGGCGGTGAATCCATGGCCGCGATGCAGGCCAGGTCCGTGGCAGCCATCAGACGCCACGATGCAGCCTTCGAAGCCGAGCATGGGCCGGGAGCAACCTGGGTGGCGGTGAGTCACGGTGACATCATCAAGTCGATCCTTGCCGACGCGCTCGGCATGCACCTTGACCTGTTCCAGCGTATTAACGTGGGCCCCGCCTCCGTATCGATCGTGCGCTACGGCGCTGACAGGCCCAGTGTCTACGCGACCAACACCGATGCGGGTGATCTGTCATGGCTGTCGAACGGCATCCATTCCGGCGATGCGCCGGTGGGCGGCGGTGCAGGACAGAACGCGCCGTGAACCTTATGTGCCTAAAATACAAGCATGCCTACAAGTGTTCACGAGTTTGCCTGGCCTGATCGGGTTGTAGTTGGGACCATTGGCCTTCCAGGGTCGCGGACGTTCTACCTGCAAGTGCGTGCAGGGAAGCAGATCGTGAGTATTGCCTTGGAGAAGCAGCAGTCGGCCCAGCTCGCAGAAAAGATCGACGAGATCCTTGACCAGCTCATCACTGTTCAGGGGAATCCGTTCAGCGTACCGACCAGTACTCCCATCGAGCTTGTCGACAACGATCCCCTTGAGGCGGTTGACGAGCAGTTCCGCGCTGGAGCCATGAGTTTGGGTTGGGATCCCACCACAGCCCAAGTGGTGATTGAGGCCTACCCCATCGCCGACGTCGATGCTGATGACAACGACGAGCCGCTCGTTGGGGACGACGCAGTCGAAGCGGAAATGCTGCTGGTGCGCATGCCGGTAGGCACCGCCCGCGCATTCGCCAAGCGCACCCGTGAAATCGTCGGAGCCGGGCGCCCGACGTGCCCGCTCTGTGGATACCCCATAGACGCCGACGGGCACAGTTGCACCCTTCCCGAGGCGTGATGCCGGCGCCGGACTTGGCGACCGCCGAGCTGACGCTCACTGGCCGCATCACGACGGCTTCAAACGCGACATTCCTGGGCGCCATCGGGGACGTAAAAGTCGTTTATAAGCCGATGGCAGGCGAAAGTCCGCTCTGGGATTTCCCCGATGGCAAACTTGCTCACCGAGAGGTGGCCGCGTACCTGGTATCGCAGGTATTCGGCGGGGACATCGTGCCATGCACCTGGCTGCGCGATGGCCCGTTGGGCGAAGGAATGGTCCAACTGTGGCAAGAGCGAGACCCTGCCCAGCGCGCCGTCGATCTGGTTGCAACGGACCACGCGCCGGAAACGGGATGGAAGCACGTTCTCGAAGGACAGGATGAGAAGGGACGGATGGTCACCCTCATTCACGAAGACTCGCCAGCGCTCAGACGCATGGCAGTCTTCGACATGATCGTCAACAACGCCGACCGTAAAGGCGACCACATTCTGGCCATGGCGGACGGACACCGACACGGCGTGGACCATGGACTGACCTTCCACCATGACCATAAGTTGCGCACAGTGCTGTGGGGATGGCTGGGCGACCCGCTGGCCGCCGGGGAACTCGAAGGCATCGATCGTGTCGCAGAGGGTTTGAACGGTGGGCTGGGTCAAAACCTGGCGGACTTGCTGAGCGCCGAAGAAATCGCCTCGCTCGCCACACGCTGCGAGCGACTGCGCCTGCTTGGACGGTTCCCGGCTCCGAGCGGTGACATGCCGGCGGTGCCCTGGCCTCTGTTCTAGGATAATTCCGGCTAAGGGATTCCCAGCGAAACCAGCCCACCCTCTACTCCACGAGAAATGAATATGGAACTTTTTGACGCCCACACCGTTGTGATTTCTGCCGTGCTCCTGGTGCACATCACTGGGGTGATGATCGTGGCCGCCTCAGTGGCCGGCCTGGTGATCTCCCTCTTCGTCGTCGTCCTCGCCGTGCACTCCATCCGGACCACGTGGGAACTGACCCAAAACATGCGAAGCGAGGGACGCTTCAGCGGCACCATCAGTAAGGTGTTCTCTTCTGTGAAGTCAGGAGCCCTGGCAGCACGTCCCCTGATAGCCGACGCACGACAGAGAATCAGCCGGCTGTCACCATTCAAGCCCGAGTAGAAACCGGTTCACCAAGACCGTGGGACCGGGATCGCGGCGCGGACGGGCGCTCATCCGGCAGGGTTAGGGCACAGCGAGCTTGAAGACCTTGGCCCAGGCAGAGCCGACCTGCTTAAGCAGCGGCCCTGTGGTGTACTTCAAGCCGTAGCGCTGGCATATGTCACGGACCTTGGGCGCAATCTCGGCGTACCGGTTGGACGGCAGGTCAGGGAAGAGATGGTGCTCAATCTGGTGCGACAGATTCCCCGTCATGAGGTGCATGAACGGTGACCCGGAGATGTTGGCGGATCCGATCATCTGACGGACGTACCAGTCGCCGCGGGTTTCGCCTTCCACCATTTCCTCGGTGAACGTATCCGTTCCTTCCGGGAAGTGGCCGCAGAAGATGACGGCGTGTGCCCACACGTTGCGGATGGCGTTGGCAGTGAGGGTGCCATAGAGGGCTTGTTTCCCGGAGCCCGTCAGCATGGCCAAGGCTGGGGTGGCCGCATAGTCCTTGGCGAATTGCTTGAGCGCCTTCCGCCCCAGCGCTTTGAGGTCCTTGTTCATGGCCTCCTTGGATTTCAGGCCTTCCTTGTACTCAGGGATCTCCAAGTCGTAGAGGGCTATGCCCCATTCAAATACGGGCGCAAGCAAGGCGTTGTAAAGAGGGTTGCCCAGGTTGAAGGGCTTCCACTCCTGGTCAGGGTCCATGCGCAGAAGGTTGTAGCCGACGTCGCGGTCCTTGCCAACCACGTTGGTCCAACGGTGGTGGAGATCGTTGTGCGTGTGCTGCCACGATCGCGACGGGGTAACGAAGTCCCACTCCCAGGTGGTGGAGTGGATGTCCGGGTCACGCATCCAGTCCCACTGGCCGTGGAGGATGTTGTGGCCAAGTTCCATGTTCTCCAGGATTTTTGCCAGGCTGAGAAGTGTGGTGCCGGTGAACCAGGCAGCCTTGTTCTTGCCTACCAGCAGTGCGGCACGACCTGAGATTTCCAAGCCACGTTGGATCTTGATCATGCGCCTGATGTAGGCAGCGTCGCTGGAGCCACGCTTGGCAAGAATTTCGTCGCGGATTGCATCAAGCTCACGGCCCAGTTGGGCTACTTGCTCGTCGCTCAGATGTGCGGCCGCCGGCGGCCGCACCGTGGGCCTTCCCTCATCGGCAAGGGCACCGGGCCGGGTCTTGGATCCGACGGCGGTGACGGAGCCTTTGGCTGAGACTACTGACATGCGGTTGTACTCCTCAGATTTCCAGATTGACAGGCCCGGCGGCTGCCGAGACACAGGTTTGGATAAGTTCCCCAGGTGCCCCATGGATCTCACCGGTGCGCAGATCGCGGACCCTCCCGGCGAGCAAGGGAGTCAGACAGCTGTGACAAATACCCATGCGGCAGCCGCTGGGCATCAGGACCCCTGCGTCCTCGCCGACGTCGAGGAGAGGGACACCGCCGTCGGCCTTGACCTCCCGGTCGGAAGTTTCGAACGTGACCACGCCGCCTTCGCTGCCGTCACCTCCCAGGAGCTCGGTGCTGAAGCGCTCGATAGTGAGCGAGCCCTGCCCCGTTCCACCGCTGGCTGTCTTCCCTGATGCGCCGGCAGGAGTCAACGCTGCCTGGTTCCACATAGCTTCGGCGTCATCCAGGAAAGACCCCGGGCCGCACGCGTATGCGGCCCTGTCGCGCCAGTCCGGGCACACTTCTTCGAGAGCGTCCGCAGACGTGAAGTTCATGCGGCCACGTCCACTGGTGTGCCACTGCAGCACGCGGAAGTTGGGAAATTGATCGGCAAGTTCGTCCAGTTCCTCGCGGAAGATACTGTCGCCTTCTTCACGGGAGGAGTGGATCAGGACAACGTCAGCGTCAGGGCGGCTTGGGACAAGCGTCCGGATCATTGACATGACGGGGGTGATGCCACTTCCCGCAGTGAGCATGAGCAGCGAACGGGGATGCTCAGGGAGGACAAAATCGCCCTGGGGCGGCGCCAGGAAAAGGACGTCACCCACCTTGGTCTTGCGGACCAAGGTTCCGGATACGGATCCTACGTCAGTGACCGTGATGGCCGGACCTTTGCCAGCCGGCGCACTCAGCGAATAGGAGCGCCATTGCCGGACCCCGTTGATTTCGACGCCTATCCTCGCCCACTGCCCGGCGAGGTGGGCATGCCAGCCTCGGCCGGGCCGGAAGAAAATGGTGGCTGATTGAGGTGTTTCGCGGACTACCTCGGTGACGACTCCACGCAATTGACGGGACGAATAGACCGGATTGAACAACGCCAGGACATCCTCAGGCGCAAGTGGGGTGGTCAAAACCGAGGCGATGCGGGCCAGGGGACGAAAGCTGACCATGAACTACTCCTCGCAACGACGGAGACCGAAGACCTCAGCAACATGTGCCGGGATATCCGAACCAGCAAATATCATAAGTATACTTATAAATCTCATCCCTTGAAACACAGGGAAAGCCCCTCAGGAGGGGCTTTCAACGGGAATGGGGCGATACGTGGATCGGTCAGCGGTGATGCGCCCCTCCCCTCCGGGCTTTTGCGCCCATGCCGGTTTCAGTAGCTAGACCGTAATACGCCCAGCGGATGGGATGCAAACCCGCAACCAATAAAGACCGCCAGTGCGGTAGTCCGCGTATCCGGATCCAGGTTTTTGGCTCATCGACAACACCGCTCGAACGCGAGCATCCTTGAGCGGAGCGCTCCGCCTTTGATATATTAGTTAAGTATTAGATGTCTACGACGGACTTTTGACTCAACGAGGAGTAAACGGCATGCAGCAACTCGCGCATCGGCTCGAACGGCTCGGCACTGAAACCGCCTTTAGCGTGGCCCAAGCCGCGGCATCCTGGAAGGCAAAGGGAAATCTGGTTTACCCTTTCCATCTCGGCGACATCAACATCCCGACGGCCCCACATATCGTCGAAGCCATGACCAAGGCAATCGCTGACGGCTACACCGGCTATTGCCCCGGCCCGGGCATCCCACAGCTCCGCGAAGCCCTTGCCGAAGACCTTGGCTCACGCCGCGGAGTGACCTTCTCTGCAGAGAACGTAGTAGTAATGACGGGCGGCAAACCGGTCATCACGAAGTTCCTGCAGGCCGTGATGAACCCCGGACAGGAAGTGCTCTACCCGAACCCGGGATTCCCCATCTACGAGTCGCAGATCGAATACCTCGGAGGAAAGGCAGTACCGTACCGCTACCTCCCCACGAGCCAGGGTTTCTCGATCGACCTCGATCAGGTTCGGGCCTCGATCACTCCGAACACCACCGCAATCATCTACAACGACCTGCAGAACCCCATCTCCGCCGAGTCGACTGCTGCCGAACGTGAAGCCATCGCCAAGATCGCGCAGGAGCACGATCTCTGGGTTCTCTCCGATGAGGCCTATTTTGAGACCCGTTACGAGGGGGTCTCGAGCTCGATTGCCTCGATTCCTGGCATGGCTGAACGTACTGTCATTCTGTACACCTTCAGCAAGAAGTTCGCCATGACCGGCTCACGGCTGGGCTGCGCAGTCGCACCACTTGAGATCGCGAAAGTCCTCAGCACGCTCAACACCAACGACGAATCCTGTACCACCCACTACGTGCAGTGGGCTGGCATCGAAGCACTCTGCGGCACCCAGGAACCGGTCCAACAGATGCTCGACATCCTGCGTGAGCGCCGGGATGCTGCCTGCGAGCTCGTGAACTCCGTCCCCGGGATGCACGTCGCGGTACCTCAATCGACGTTCTACCTGTTCCCCGACGTTACCGACGTCATGGAGAAAATGGGATACACAGCAGTGGGCGACTTCGCCAGCGACGCACTCTACAAAACCGGAGTCTCCTTCTGCACACGTGAGCACTTTGGGCGCCGCCAACCCGGCGAGGAGCGGCAGTACATCCGGCTCGCCTACTCAGGCATCGACGTCGCTGACATCCGCGACGGCCTTGGCCGCCTGCGCGACTGGATCGCAACGGCATGAGCCGGGTCCTCGTCACGGGACGCATTCCCGATGCTGCCATTGAAAAGCTCCGCGCCGAGCACGACGTCGATGCCTGGACGGGGCCTGAATCCATCAGCCGCGAAGAGCTGTTGCGGCGGGTAGCCGGTACAGACGCGATCGTGTCCCTGCTGACCGAGCGCGTTGATTCCGAACTGCTCGACGCCGCCGGCCCGCAGCTCAAAGTCGTAGCGAACGTCGCCGTCGGATACGACAACATCGATGTGCCCGCCTGCACCGCGCGCGGAGTCGTCGCCACGAACACGCCCGGTGTGCTCACCGACGCTACGGCGGACATCGCGTTCGGCCTCATCCTGATGGCTACCCGCCGGCTCGGTGAGGGCGAACGGCTTATCCGGTCGGGCGAGTCATGGAAGTGGGGCATGTTCTTCCTGCTGGGGTCCAGCCTGCAGGGAAAGACACTCGGCGTCGTGGGCATGGGCGGCATCGGCCAGGCAACCGCGCGTCGGGCCAAGGCCTTCGGCATGGAGATCGTGTACCAGTCCCGCAGCGAAATCGATCCCACGGTCGCCGCCGAGTTGGATGCACGACGCGTCGATCTCAACGAGCTGCTGGCCGTTTCCGACGTCGTCTCACTGCACTGCCCCTACGGTCCCGCCACTCACCACTTGATCGGGGCCGGGCAACTCGCAGAAATGAAGAGCTCGGCATACCTTGTCAACACCGCCCGCGGACCCATTGTCGATGAAGACGCACTGGCATCCGCGCTCCGGGAGGGTGCAATCGCGGGAGCTGGGCTCGACGTTTACGAGCAGGAGCCCCGCGTCCATCCCGGCCTGCTGGAACTGGACAATGTTGCGCTCCTGCCGCACCTTGGCTCGGCGACGGTGGAGACGCGCACCGCCATGGCCATGCTCGCCGCCGACAACGCCCTCGCAGTGCTGAGCGGGGAACAGCCCCCAGCACCAATCGCTGAGTGCGCCAGGGGTGCACAACGAGCAGAACGTTGACTCCGCTGCGCCATGATCAGGCGACCCGGTAAGTATTCAGGGGGGGTGTCCGTGCTTCGCGGGCGCTCCCCTGCCTTGCCGTGCGGCCCGTGTAATGGGTCCCGACAGGTTGTGTTCAGTAGGGTTGGGAAGACCCCAGAGTGAGGACCACCTGCATGCACACCACTTCCAGCAAGGCCGCCGTGGATCGGCATTACGACCTGATCATCATCGGCACGGGCTCCGGGAACTCCATTCCCGGACCCGGGTTCGAAGACCGGTCGATCGCGATCATCGAGGAAGCGACGTTCGGCGGCACCTGCCTGAACGCCGGCTGCATCCCCTCAAAAATGTACGTCCACACCGCCGACACCGCGCTGCAGACCGCCAGGTCCGCACGGCTGGGCCTCCACGCCGAGGTCAACTCCGTAGACTGGCCTGGCATAGTGGGCCGGATCTTCGAGAACCGCGTCGACCCCATTGCCGCCGCCGGTGAGGAATACCGGCGCGGACCACAGACTCCGAACATCGATGTCTACGACCAGCACGCTGTCTTCATCGGAGAACGCACCGTGCAAACAGGTCAAGGCAACCAGCAGAAAACCATCTCGGGTGACCAGGTTGTCATCGCCGCGGGCTCCCGCCCCTTCATCCCCGAGGCCATCGCCGCTTCGGGCGTGCGGTACCACACCAATGAGGACATCATGCGGCTCCCTCATCTACCCAAATCGTTGGTGGTCATCGGCGGCGGCTACATCGCCATGGAGTTCGCCCACGTCTTCGACGCCCTCGGCACGGACGTCACAATCATCGCCCGCTCCACACTCCTGCGGAACCTCGACGAGGACCTGCACGACCCGTTTAACGACCTCGCCGCCGAACGCTTCGACGTCCGGTCCGGCCGGAACATCATCGGCGCCGACCAGACAAGTCAAGGTATAACCGTCAGGCTCGACGACGGCACCTCCGCCACCGGGGAGGTACTGCTGGTAGCGACCGGGCGCATCCCCAACGGGGACCTGCTGGACCTGCCCTCCGGCAGGATCGAGACGATAGGCGCCGGACGCATCAAGGTCGATGACTACGGCCGGTCAACCTCCGCCGCGGGAGTTTGGGCCCTCGGCGACGTTTCATCGCCCTACATGCTCAAACACGTCGCCAACGCCGAGATGCGCGCGGTGCGGCACAACCTGCTCAACCCGGAAAGCCTGCAGAGAATGCCCCACGACCACGTCCCCGCCGCCACCTTCACCCACCCCCAGATCGCCACCGTCGGGATGACCGAATCCCAAGCCCGCGAACACGGCCACAACGTGACAACCAAAGTCCAAAGCTACGGGGACGTCGCCTACGGTTGGGCCCTGGAAGACACCACCGGCATCTGCAAACTCATCGCCGACAAAGACACCGGCAAACTCCTCGGCGCCCACTACATGGGCCCCCAAGCATCAACCCTGATCCAGCAGATGATCACCGTCCTGGCCTTCGACCTCGATGTACGCACGTTCGCTGCCAACCAATACTGGATTCACCCCGCACTACCTGAGGTCACCGAAAACGCCCTGCTCGGTCTCACCTTCAACCAACCGGACCACACCAACACCGTCTTCCGCGCACGCCCCGGCGTGGACCACTGAGGATTCGGGCTGACGCGTTGATCGGCAAGGTGAACACCGCGCCCTAACGGGTGTGCGTGGTCCTCTTCCTTGGGGGACTGCACAGACGTAGGCTGTGGTTCGGAGAGCCGGGAAGCCTGGTCGGCCCGCTGGGTGAAATGCCCGCGGAACGGCTCCGGCGTCCGTCTGGGTCGTTGGACCGAAGACAGGATCTCCGCAATGCCAT
This sequence comes from Paenarthrobacter sp. OM7, assembly GCF_029873575.1. Classification (NCBI taxonomy): domain Bacteria; kingdom Bacillati; phylum Actinomycetota; class Actinomycetes; order Micrococcales; family Micrococcaceae; genus Paenarthrobacter; species Paenarthrobacter sp. OM7. The sequence continues at coordinate 2,165,476 of NZ_CP123579.1, read as the reverse complement.
CATCGTCAGAACCAATCGTCGACGCCGTGCAACTCGTTAAAGTTTTCGGCAGGACCCGCGCCCTTGACGGGCTGGACCTGCGGGTTGGGTACGGGGAAGTCCACGGCTTCCTGGGCCCCAACGGGGCCGGCAAATCAACAACGTTGCGTGTCCTCCTGGGCTTGATGCGTCCCACCGCAGGAACGGCCCACGTTTTCGGACTCGACCCCTGGCAAGACCCCGTCCGCGCCCACCGGGACATCGCCTACGTTCCGGGGGATGTGAGCTTGTGGCCTAACCTTTCCGGCGGCGAAGTCATCGATCTGCTGACGAGCCTGCGGGGCGGTGTCAACGAACGGCTCCGCCGGGACTTGATCGAAGAATTTGAATTGGATCCGCGTCGTAAGGCCAGGACATATTCGAAGGGAAACCGCCAAAAAGTGTCCCTGATTGCTGCGTTCGCGCGGCCGGCACGACTGTATTTGCTCGATGAGCCCAGCGCGGGTTTGGATCCCGTCATGGAGTCGGTCTTCCGTCGGCAGGTTCAGCGCGTCACTGCGGAGGGCGCCACAGTGCTGCTGTCCAGCCACATCCTCAGCGAGGTTGAACAGCTCTGCGATAAGGTGACCATCATTCGCTCGGGACGCACCGTGGAATCAGGAACCCTGGCCGGATTGCGTCACCTGAAACACACCCATTTCAGGGTCGAAGCCACCGAACCTGAACTGTTTCACTCCTTGCCCGGCGTGCAGAACCTCATAGTCGACGGCGGCCTGGTTGAGTTCGACGTCGACCCGGCCGACCTTTCGCCGTTGCTGCAGGCGGTAGCAGCGGCCGGACTCAGCGGTTTGACCGTGTCTCCACCATCGCTTGAGTCCCTTTTCCTCAGCCACTACAGCGGCGCGAACGGCCAGGTTCGCTGATGTCCGGAATGATGGGACTTCTGCTGGTGCAGGCGCGCAGGGAACGGGTGCTGTTGCCGGTGTGGATCCTGAGCATTGCCTTTCTTGGCTTCATCATCGCCAATGCCGTGGCCACCGAATTTGGTGATGAAGCAGCCCGGACAGCCATCATCACTGTTGCCGGGGCAAGCCCTGCGTTCCTGTTCGTCCGGGGACTTCCTGACGGGACCACTGTCGGGGCAGTCGTGTTCTTTCAAGGCTATGCGTTCACCGCTGTCCTCGCAGGGTTGATGAGCACTTTCCTGGTCATCAGGCACACCCGCACGGATGAAGAACTCGGACGAGCGGAACTGATTGGCTCCGTCCCGGTCCGCCGGGCCGCACCAATCACGGCCACCCTTATCCTTGGAGGCACGGCGAATCTGGTTCTGGCAGTCTCCGTGGCGGCCGGTTACGTTGCCGCAGGATTGCCCTTGTCCGGCGCGATCACTGCTGGGCGGCAGTCGGCGCGGTGGGCGCGTTCTTCGTAGCAATCAGTGGACTCGTCGCACAGATCATGCCCTCAGGCCGGGCAGCCAACGGCGCAGCTGCCGCCTTGGTCGGCGGGGCGTATTTCGTGCGGGGCGTCGGCGACGCTTTCGGTACCCCGTCCGCTGACCTGACCCAGGTGACCAGTGGATGGTTTTCGTGGTTCTCCCCCATCGGCTGGGGACAACGCTCCCGACCTTTCACGGTGGCTGATCCCATCCCGCTGCTGGGATTGGTTGCGGTGAGCCTTCTTCTGGCGCTGGCCGTCATCGGGCTCAGGAGCAAAAGAGATCTGGGAGAAAGTCTGCTGGCCGAACGCGCCGGACGGGAGCGGGCCGCGACCGGGGCCTCTTCTTTGCTCGGCTTGGCATGGCACCAACAACGATTCATCTTGCTGGGCTGGTGTCTCTTCTCGGGCCTGCTTGGCGGCATGGCCGGTGGGCTGGGGCCCGTGGTCACCAACGTCATCGGCGGGAATCAGTCGCTTCGCGAGCTGATTTTCCGGCTCGTTCCCGGCGGCCGGGGGGAGCTCATTGACGTTTTCACTACCGCGCTGCTGGGCATCGCGGGTGTCCTCGCGGCTGCCGCAGGTGTCCAGGTTGTGCTGCGGCTTCGCACAGAAGAAGCGGAAGGGCGAGCTGAACTGCTCTTGGCGGCGCCACGTTCCCCGGCACGCTGGCTCGGTGCGAACCTGCTCCTCGCTACCGTCTCTACTGTGATGGTGGCTGTGGTTGCGGGAACCGCAGCCGCCGCAGGTCTTGCCGTGTCGGGCGTGGCAAGCGGACCTCCTGGATTGCTGATCGGCGCCGCCTTGGCTCACGTACCGGCCGCCGTCGTATTCATTGCCGCTACGGCCGTGGCCTTCTCTGTTATCCCGCGGGCGAGCATCGCCTTAGGCTGGGGGTTTCTGGCCGTCGGGCTGGTTTTGGGGCAATTCGGCGAACTGATGCGCCTGCCCGCCTGGCTCCAGGACCTTAGCGCGTTCCGCCACACGGCGGCGATGCCCGTCGAAGCCTTCGACCCCATAGCCGCCCTCACCATGACCGGCATTGCCCTGGCTGGAGCCGGACTAGCCGGCTTTCTGCTCAGCAAGCGAGACCTCGCAGCATGAGCCACTGGACACGAAGCTTGTAAACCATGTCACCCGAAACCGTGCCACCCGCGATCTGTTCCAAGGCAGAGCCGAACCCACCATAGACAGGAGGCTCCCCCGCAGCGAGGAAATCCGCCAGCTTTTCAGGTGGATTCCAGGCCTCACCCGTTGGCAAGGCGACCGGCATCGCCTGACCAATCCCGGGCCCTTTCGTGGCTCCGCCCTCCTCGCCGTTCTCCCCAGGCTTGACCTCAAGACCCCAAACGATGTGGCTGTGGTTAAAGGCTTGGACCTCCGCTCCACAGCTTTCGAGGAGCGGAGGTCATGCCACGAACAGCAGCGAATTGGCCGACGGGAATGTCAAACCAGACTCGACCACACCTTGCAGCCCTGGCCGGGTCGAAGGGCGCGGATCACGTCGGTTACATACTTAGTCCTTGCTGCTGAATGCGGCGTCGAAGGAGGTCTGCGACGCCGGGAAGTCGAACTTCTTCAGTGCGGCCAGGGCTTCGGGTGCCCCATGGAGTCGGTCCATTCCTGCGTCTTCCCATTCTACGGAGATGGGGCCGTTGTAGCCGATGGCGGTGAGGGCGCGGAAGGACGATTCCCAGGGCACGTCGCCGCGTCCGGCGGAGACGAAGTCCCAGCCGCGGCGGGGGTCGCCCCAGGGCAGGTGGGAGCCCATGACGGTGTTCCGGCCGGTGGGGCGGAGCTTGGTGTCTTTGCAGTCCACGTGGTAGATCCGGTCCTTGAAGTCCCAGATGAAGGACACGGGGTCGATGCCTTGCCACATGAAGTGGGAGGGGTCCCAGTTCAGGCCGAACGCTTCCCGGTGGCCGATCGCTTCGAGGGTCCGGACGGTGGTCCAGTAGTCGTAGGCGATCTCACTCGGGTGGACTTCGTGGGCGAAGCGGACCCCGTTTTCGTCGAAGACATCCAGGATGGGGTTCCAGCGGTCGGCGAAGTCCTGGTAGCCGGCCTCGATGACTTTTTCGGGGACGGGCGGGAACATGGCCACGTACTGCCAGATGGAAGAACCGGTAAACCCGACGACGGTGTCCACGCCCAGGGCGCGGGCGAGGCGTGCGGTGTGTTTCATTTCTTCGGCAGCGCGTTGGCGGACGCCCTCGGGCTCCCCGTCGCCCCAGACACGTGAGCCGACGATGGCTTCGTGGCGGAAGTCGATGGGGTCATCGCAGACGGCCTGGCCTTTGAGGTGGTTGGAGATGGCCCAGACCTTCAGGTTGTACTTCTCCAGGACAGCGAGTTTGGATTCGACGTAGCCGGGTTCGTCCCAGCGCCAGGCGTCCAGGTGGTCTCCGGAGACGGCGATTTCCAGGCCGTCATAGCCCCAGCCCGAGGCAAGGCGAGCGACTTCCTCGAAGGGGAGGTCGGCCCACTGGCCGGTAAACAAGGTGAACGGCCGGGTCTGTTGATCGGGCATGATTCTCTCCGTTCTGGTCTGATCGCTTACGCCGCGGCATAAGCGATGACGTTTTCTTTGGTTGCTTGTGCCTTATCCAGCTCGGCCACTACCCGGCCGGACCGCATGACCATCACTCTGTCGGAGAGCTCCAGCAGCTCGGGGAGTTCGCTGGAGATCACGAGTACGGCGACGCCTCTGCGGGCCAGCTGCTCGATGAGGCGATGGATCTCCGCCTTCGCGCCGATGTCGATGCCCTTTGTTGGCTCGTCCAAAATGAGGACCTTGGGATTGCTCGCCAGACAGCGTGCGATGATGACCTTTTGCTGGTTGCCGCCGGACAGGGACTGGATGGGGGTTTCCGCGGATGGGGTCCTGACATCGAGTTCCTTAATGTAGCTGGTCACCATCTTCTTTTCGTAGCCACGCCGCAGTACGCCCCACTTGCTGATCTGCTTCAGCAGGGTAAGGGTAGTGTTCTCGCGGATGGACAGCATGGGAATGATGCCCTGCAGCTTTCGCTCTTCCGGGACAAGTGCAATGCCTGCGGCGATGCCGGCAGATGCGCCGTGGAGCTTGAGTTTCCGGCCACTTACTTGCACAGTGCCGGCGTCGGCTTTGTCGGCCCCGTAGATGCACCGGGCTACCTCGGTTCGGCCGGCACCGACCAGTCCTGCCAGTCCGACGATTTCACCGGCGTGCAGCTGGAGGTTCACGTCCTCAAAGGCACCGGCAAGGCTTAGACCCTGCGCCTCAAGCACAAGTTCACCGCGTTCGCGGGGAATGTGCTCGTAAAGGTCAACATCCCTGCCCACCATCAGCTGCACAACGGAACGGGCATCGAGCTCATCTGCAGGGACGGATGAGGCCACGGTTTTGCCCTCGCGGATTACGGTTATCCGGTCGGCCAGGGTGAAGACTTCTTCCAGTTTGTGCGAAACGTACATGATCGCCAGGCCCTTGTCCCGGAGTTCGTTGACGAGCTTGTACAGTTTCTCCACGTCCTGCTCGGTCAGGGCAGTGGTTGGCTCATCCATGATGATCACTCTTGCGTCCTGGGCAATGGCACGCGCGATTTCCACCATCTGTCCGTCCACCGTTGAGAGCGCCATCGCAGGGGTGTCGAGGTTGAGGTGGGGTGCAACCTGGTCCAGGGCCTTCCTTGCCCGCTTGCGGATATCGCGACGGGAGAGGATGCCCTTGCGTCCGCCCCAGTTTCCCAGAAGGACGTTTTCGGCGACCGACAGGTCCGGGACCAGATTGTGTTCCTGATAGATGGTGGCGATCCCGGCGGCTTTGGAAGCCGCGGTGCTGGAGGGCATGAGTTCGCCGTCCACGTACACGCCGCCTTCGTCGGGAGTATAGAACCCGCTGAGGGTCTTGATCAGCGTTGATTTTCCGGCTCCGTTTTCACCACAGACGCAGTGCACCTCTCCGGCATGAAGCTCAAAGTCCATGCCGGAGAGGGCCACGACGCCCGGAAACAGTTTTACGAGATTTCGTGCTTCAACGATTGATGAAGCGCGTCCGGGCGTCCCAATCACGGCAGTTCCCTCCTCAGGAACGTGAGTCCATCTCTGGCCAGCGCATCCATGGACGGTGCCACCGGCCGCCAGAGCGAAACGGCCTTGGCGATTTCCTCGACAGTGGGGAGGAACGATTCGACAACAATGGAACCTTGGTAATCGATCGTTTTCAGCGCGTCAAAGGTCTCGGACCACGGCACGTGACCGCTGCCGGGCGTTCCGCGATCGTTCTCTGACACTTGGAAGTGGAAGACCTTGTCACCGGCAGAGGTGATGGCCGCCGCGATGCTCTTCTCTTCGATGTTCATATGGAACGTGTCGAGCATCAGGCCTACGTTATCCCGGCCGATCAGACCGCAAAGTTCCAGACCCTGCTCCACAGTGTTGACCAGATCCGTTTCGAAGCGATTGAGCGGTTCTATGGCCAACGTGACGCCGCGTTCGGAAGCGTAGTCCGCTACTTCACGCAGACTGTCGGCCGCCCACTGGCGCTGCTGCCGGCGTTCTTCGGGGGGAAGCAGCCGGGCTTTGCCGGTGGCTGAGTACATAGGGCCGGCAACGTGGGGGGAACCGACGGCTTGGGCGATGTCAACGCAGAGTTTCAGGTAGTCAATTCCCTGCCGACGCTTCTGCGGGTTTTCGTGCGAGACGTCGCGGTCCGGTCCGAACGCCCCGCAGATGGATACGGGCAGTCCGGTCCGTTCCGAGGCTTCCTTCAGTGCTTCCGCACTGACGACGGCAGGGTCCTCAATACAGACCTCGATCAGGTCGTAGCCCATCTCCTTGGCGACGTCGAACTGATCAACGTCGCGGTCGGTGAACGGGGAGACCAGGATGAAGGTGCTGACCCCGAATTCGTATTTACTCATGGGGCCAAAGCTCCTGTTCCAGCTTCTTCATTTCGTTGATGGCCTTTTCGGTGTAGGGGTCCAGGAACTCCAGGTGGCCGTCACGAGCCATCATGGCGAAGGGGTTCGACGCGGCGGGCAGGAGTTCGAAGGTCAGGTAGCCGTCGAAGTTGATGTCCTTCAGCGTCTGCAGTGTCGGACGGAAGTCGATGTGTCCTACGCCGGGGGCAGCCCGGTTTGAGTCGGCGAGGTGGACGTGGTTGACTTTGCCGCCAGCACGGGCGAACGCTCCGTGGATGCTGTCTTCTTCGATATTCATGTGGAAGAGATCGCCGTGCACGCCGGCGTTCTTCAGACCGGTAGCGTCCAGAAGTTCCACAGCCCGGTCGAGCCGGTTCAGGAAATGCGTCTCGTAGCGGTTCCACGGTTCGAGAGTGATGTTGATGCCGACGCTCGCCGCATATTCGCCAAGTGTGCGGACATTCTCGACCGCCCATTCCCATTCCTGTTCATCGCTCGCCAGGGCTTCGGTCTTGCCCACCGGGGATGGCCCGACGATGATGGTCGGAGCTCCGACGGCGGCGGCGAAGTCGGCTACCGACTTGCCGTAGTCCAAGGCCTTCTGCCGGTTGGCGGCGCTGGGGTTGATCAGGTCGCGTTCCTCTCCAAACCAGATGCTGCAGATGGAACTGACGTCGATACCGGCGTCGCTGGTCAGTTTGTTGATCTCGTCGACGTTGTGCGTTGCCGGTTCTCCGACCAGTTCGATGGCGTCGTAGCCGTAACGGGCGACGCGGTCAATGCCTTTGGCGATGTCTTCCTGGTAGTAGACGATGGCGTTGTAGGAATACTTGAAGCGGGACATGTTTCTCCTTGAGGGAATTGGTGTTGCTGCCTGGCCAAGCGGCGGGGCCTGGCCAGGCAGCCGAGGGGTTAGCTGCGCTAGTCCTTGAAGATGTTGCCCCAGAGAGTGGGGTCATCGACGTTCTCTTTGGTGATGAGCTTGGTGTCGGTCAGTTGCATCTTGGGCACCTGCTTGCCGTCAAGCAGGTCAACCTGGGCCTGAAGGGCCAGTGCACCCATCTCGAACGGGTTCTGGTCCATCGTCGCGTCCTGGGTACCGTTGCGGATGCGCTCCAGGGCGAGCGGTGTGCCGTCGACGCCAACCAGCGGGATGTGGTTCTCTGCTCCGACCGGGGCGTCCTTGTTGATCTGCGAGAGGCCGGAGACGATTCCCCGCACCATTTCGTCGTTGTGGCTGAAGAGGCCGTTGATACTTGAGTCGGCGGTGAAGTTATCGACGGTCAATGACAGTGCGTTGTCTGCAGTCCACTGTGCGTCACGGCCGATGACCTTGATACCAGGGAACTGTTGGATACCTTCGCTGAAACCCTTGCCGCGCAGGGTTGCGTGGTATGCGCCCTTGGCTCCTTGGTATTCAAGAACGGTTCCCTTTTCTTCCATCAGTTTGGCCAAGGCTTCGGCCCCGAGTTTGCCGGCCTTTTCGTTGTCGAAGGCGACGGCGGCGTCGGCGATGTCCCCCGGGATGACCGAGTCCACGGTGGTGACGGTCTTTCCGGCATCATGGATCATCTGGACTCCGGGAACCAGTTCAGCTGAGTTGTTCGGACTGAGGACAATGCCGTCCACACCCTGGGCGAGTTGATCCTGGATCTGGCTGATCTGGGTGCTGGAATCGCCTTTGGCATCAAGGACTGTGACTTCCACGCCGAGCTCCTCCGCCTTATCCTTGACGCCCTGCCCGAGGGCAACCATGAATTCAAAACTCTGGCTGTAGAGCAAGACGGCGATCTTCTTTGTCTTTGTTCCGTCGTTTGATTCCTGTGCGGCGCTAGGTGCACCGCAGCCGGTCAGGGCGATGGTTGCGGCGGAAACTACCGCGAGAACCGCCAGTTTGGGTGAGGTCTTCATTGACTTACTCTTTCTGTTGGGTGCTAGGGCATGCCGGCCGGGGCGGCCTGCTTGCGTGGGGCGTCAGGCGTCAGGCCGGAGCTTCGGTAGTTTGTGGTGCACGAGTGCCGTCCGTGTCTTTCGATGGCGGCGGTCCGATCTTGCGTTTACGTGACAGGTTCTTTTGGACGTACTTGTAGCGGTAGACGTCCAGGGCGGCTGCGGCGAAGATCACCACGCCTTGGACAATCCGGTCGTAGGAGGAAGGGATTCCGAGCAGGTTCACGGCGTTGGAAACCATTGCGATCAACAGCACGCCGAGCAGTGTGCCCTTGATGTTTCCTTGGCCGCCGAAGAGGCTTGTTCCGCCGATGACCACAGCTGCGATGACTGTCAGCTCAATGCCGTCGCCCGCCCTCGGGCTTCCTGAGGCCAGGCGGCCGGTGAGCAGAAGCCCGGCCATGCCCGCCGAGAGACCAGCGATGATGTAGGCGTTCATGGTGACGCGGTCTACCCGGATCCCTGCGAGCAGGGCAGCTTCCTTGTTACCGCCGACGGCGTAGATGGAGCGTCCGTAGGTAGTGCGGGTCAGGGCCAGATGGGCCAGGAACGCCAGCACCAGAACGGCCGGTATGAGCAGGGGAATTCCTGCGATTTTGGCGCTGACCACCTCGGTGAGCATCTTGGGTACAGGTGTGATGTTGCCGCCGTCGGAGTAGGCGAAGGCGATTCCCGACCCGGCGGAGAGTGTTGCCAGGGTCGCGATCAGCGGGGATATCCCCAGCTTGGTGACCATCAGTCCGTTGACGGCACCGACTCCGGCTCCAACCACGAGGCCGGTCAGTAGTCCGATTGCCGGCGGCATATCCATGTTGACGATCACGCCCATGGACAGCACCGACGACAGGGCAGCCGTCGATCCTACAGAAACGTCGATGCCGCCAGTAAGGATCACGAAGGTCATGCCAATGGCGAACACACCGAGGATCGTGCACTGGTAGAACAGATTTACCAGGTTGACTGTGGTCAGGAATACCGGGCTGAGGAACGTCAGCAGTACACCGAATAGCAGGACGACGACCAGCAGGCCCTGCGCACCGATGAAGTCGCCGATGCCGGAAAGCCGTGAACGGGAATCGTCGTGGGATTTTCCGGGGCCAGCCTTCCCGGAAACCGGACCGGACGAGCCGGTGGCTGTTTGTGGCTGCATGTTTGTATCTCCAGTCAATTCGACACTTCCTCGGGTCGGAAGTGCTAGTGGCTGCCGAAGAGTTCGGCGTTGGTCTTCAAGGTGATGGGCGCGCCGTCTTGGCGGGCGGAGTCGGCGGTGGCCATGACGAGTTGCAAGCTCTGAATGTTGTCGGTGACATCCGTCTCAGCCTTGTTTCCGGTTTCGATGGCGTCGCGGAACGCTTCGAGGGTCCCCAAGCGTTCCTCCACCGGCAACGGGTCCAAATCGACGTGCATGACGCCGGAGCGTTCCACCGCGCCGGCAAGGAAGACGGTGTCAAACAGTGAGGCGAAGTTGATGGTGACCTCGTTGTTCTTCCAGGTGATGGTGCCCTTGCTGCCTTGGATTTCCCAGTCGCCGTCCCAGCTGGTCTGCGGACCGTATGAGCTCCACGATCCCGTGTAGACGACGCGGGCACCGTTGTCGCAGTCGAACTGCACCACGGCGGAGGCGTTGCCCTTGAATCTGGAGGTGCTAGTGTTCCAAGAGCGCGCACGCACGGCGGTGGGTTCGACACCAACGATGCCGCGGAGCTGGTCAAGGTGATGGATCATGGCATCCACGATCAGTGGTTCATCCATTTCCAGCCGGAACCCTTCGAACGGCGGGTTCTTCTTGTAGTCGATGAAGACGTGCTCGAGGTCTCCGATGACTCCGTCGCGGATGAGGCGCTGAACGGTGCGGGCGGCGCGCTTGAAACGGTAGTTCTGTGAAACCATGGCTTGTTTGCCGGACTTCTCTGCCGCTGTAATGATGCGAATGCCGTCTTCAAGGCTGTGGGCGAGGGGCTTCTCAATGAGTGTGTGCACCCCTGCTTCCAGAGCCGGGATGGCCACCGCTGCGTGGTACTCGGGTGGAACAATGACCAAGGCAGCGTCGAACGTGTCCTTGTGTCCCAGCGCCTCGTCGATGGTGGCGTAGGCAGGAATTCCGTATTGTTCACCCGCGGCCCTCGCAGCGTCGGGGTTGACGTCGACAACGCCGGCCAGCTCCCAACTCTTGCTGTGGTGAATCACGTTCAGCCATGAGGCGCCCCAGGCGCCGAGGCCTACTTGAATGATCTTCATAGCTGCACTCCTACTGGTTCTTTAGTGTTTGGGACGTCGACCCATTCGCCGTCCTTGCTGGATTTGATGATGCTTTGTGTAAGGACGGCTGATCTGAGTCCGTCCTGGAAGGTCGGCAGGCCTTCGCGGAGGTCACCGCCGATGGCGGCATAGGTATCGGCCACGAACGCATTGAACGCATCCTGATAACCCTGCGGGTGACCAGCTGGCAGCACGCTGAGCCGTGCTGCTTCCGGGCTGAGTGCCCCCGGATCACGGACAAGCAACTGAGACCCCGCCCGCTTACCCAGCCACAATGTCTCCGGGGCTTCCTGGTCGAACTGGAGGGTGCTCTCTGAACCCGCGATCTCGATCATCAGGCGGTTTTTTCGGCCGGGCGCAACCTGGCTGACCAGGAGATTTCCCACGCTGCCCGAATCAGTGGCGAAAACAGCCGCCACGAGATCCTCGGTCTGAATGTCCCTGTTGTTCGCCCGGCCCGGGAACAGAGTCCTGCTCATGGCACTGACTTTGGTTATCCGTTCACCGCTCACGAATTCGAGAAGGTCGCACAGGTGGGAGCCGATGTCGGCAAACGCCCGCGAGGGCCCACCCACAACGGCGTCCACCCTCCAGTTGTCGTCCTCCCGGGAGAGTAACCAGTCTTGGAGGTAAGAGCCCTGGATAGCGGAGATCCGTCCTGCTTGGCCCGAGGAAATACGTTCCCGGGCTTCCCGGATCATCGGATGGAAGCGATAGACAAAGGGGACGGTCGCAACTGTCCCGGCCATGGCGGCTAGCTCTACAAGTTCGGCTGCATCCTGGACGTTGGTGGCCAATGGCTTCTCGCAGACCACATGCTTACCTGCTTTCAGCGCAGCTTCAGCCAGTCCGTAATGAGTGCCGTTCGGCGTGCAGATGTGGATGACGTCGATCGCGTCGTCCTCGAAAAGGTCCTGGGCGGAATCGTAAGCCCGCTGCACACCCAGGCGGTCTTTGGCGCGGTCGGCGCTGGCACGGCTCGAAGACGCAATGGCGACGATATCCGCCCCTGCAGCGCGGGCGGCCCGGCTGTGCACCTCGGCCATGAACCCGGCGCCGACGAATCCGGCCCGTAGCCGGGAGGGGGCTGTCGTGGTTCTGTCGTTGTCCATGTCGAAACAGTGACACGCAGCACGTGGCTTTGGTCAGGGGCCCAACAAAAGTCTGCACCTTTTGACGCTGATGGGGGTCGAATGCACACCCAAGTTGCACTTTGTGATGCTAAGCACTTCGCCGGGTGGACGGGAACGAGTGAGCCGCTTGACACTAAGTGGAGATGAGGGCCCTCAGGGTCCGGTGAGCCCGACGCGTCAAGAATTCAGGCTCACGAACAACCTCTTTTTAGCCCCGAATTGGAGTGTCATGGACAACGGCGGACCCGGCGAACTACTGCAAATCCTGCGGGACGGACAACCACGAACCAGAGCAGACCTGGCTGGAACAACAGGGTTGGGCCGAGCTGCCGTCAGTTCCCGCCTTGAGCCGCTCCTGAAATTGGAACTGGTGGTTCCCGTATCAGGGGCACCTTCTACTGGAGGTCGTCCATCGGCGCGGCTAGCTTTCAACCCAGGCGCAAAGTTGGTGGCGGCCGCAGACGTCGGCGCGACACACGCCACAGTGGCCCTCACTGACCTGTCAGGAACGATACTCGTGGAAACCACTGAGCGGCTGGAGATTTCATGCGGACCCGAAGCGGTCCTGGACTGGCTTTTGACGATGGTGAAGGGACACTTGCAAGTTTTGGCGCGCCCGACTGCGGACGTCATCGCCGTCGGCATCGGACTACCTGGCCCGGTAGAGCACTCCACCGGAAAGCCGACGAGCCCGCCGATCATGCCAGGGTGGGACGGATTCGATGTTCCCGCTTACATTCAGCAAACCTTGGGCGTACCCGTACTCGTCGATAACGACGTCAACCTTATGGCCCTCGGCGAGCGGGCGACCCGTTGGCCCAACGAGGAGAACATGATTTTCCTCAAAGTCGCCACTGGCATCGGATCTGGAGTGGTCAGCGGAGGAGAACTGCAGCGTGGCGCGGCAGGTGTCGCCGGAGACGTCGGCCATATTGCTGTTTCCCGGGGGGCAGGAATTCTCTGCCGCTGTGGCAAGAGTGCCTGCCTGGAAGCCATTGCAGGCGCACCTGCCATCGCCGCTCAACTCCGCGACAGCGGGCTTGAGGCAACCACTGGAAGCGATGTCGTTTCGCTGGTTCGTTCCGGGAATCTGGCTGCTGTCCAAGCGGTCCGCCAAGCGGGCCGCGACATCGGAGAAATGCTCAACATGTGCGTGAGCTTCATCAACCCCGCCCTGATTGTTGTGGGCGGATCGCTTGCCCAATCCGGAGAACACCTCATGGCAGGGATACGCGAAACGGTCTACGCACGATCAACGCCTTTAGCGACCCAGCACCTGACAATCACCCAGTCCGAAACCGGGCCGGAAGCTGGAGTGGTTGGCGCCAGCATCCTGGCCGTCGAGTATGTCCTCTCCCCCCACCGAGTAAATCAACTGGCAACCAGACCGCTTTCCGACGGAAACGAAATTATCAACCGGCAGGAAAATGAGCCCGCTTTCCCCACACACCGGCCGCTCCTTGAGGCGCTGGCCAAATAATTGCAAGACGCACCTCTGTGAAAAACATATACACATCAACGCACCAGCCGAAGGTGCATCCGGAGGTAAAATTGACCTACCAGCGGACCTCATTTTCGGTCGGTCTGACGAGTCACCGCAAGCGCTTCCCTAAGCCGCCGTGCCAGCTCGCAAGACTGCCATGATGCTCAGCTGGTAAAGGAGGACGGCATGCCTCAATCTGGTGACGGGAACAGCGCCCGTGTGCGACGTTACGCAGTACCGGAAGGGCTCACTCCAGAACAAAGGTTCGAGCATTGGCGGGTCTGGTACGGCAACGCCGTCGAAACACCAATGAGGCTGGAGCGGTCAGAAGGAGAGAGTCCTGCGTCCGTCAGTCCCTCAGCTATTAATCTTGCCGGACCGGGCTTCAGCCTCATAGAGATGCACAACACCCCCGCGCTGGGCTTTTGGGCGCCGAATCCCGACTCCACTGACTTGCGCCTGGCCTACTTCCGCAAGGCGTCGGGTCTGACCCTCGATCTCAATGGCACCCCCGAGCCGGTTCCAACGGGTTCGGTGAGATTCATCGACACCTCGCTTGGTGGCAGTTTCGATGCACCCGAAGGATTCCACGCACAGCAACTCAACATGGACCGCGTCAGTCTCAATGTCAGCGAAGGCGGACTGCGCTCCCTTCTTCGCCTGCCTGACCTTGCAAGCCACCCCATTGTGGGCACCTTCGTGATACCCGCATTGATGAGTTGGAAGCGGCCCGGCATCGACAGTGAGGCATCAGGAACCAGTGAGATCCTACGATCCGTCATGGCAACCCTGGTGGGCTCCCTGCTCGAATCGCCGGCCGACGATGAGACACAGAAACCGGCACTAAGCCGGGCGGTAAAGAAATACCTTGAGAGCAGTTACGACAACCCAAATCTGGACGTGGCAATGATCGCCGGAACGTTCAACCTCTCCCGTCGCTCCCTGTTCTACTTTTTTGAGACCGAAGAACTCCGTTTGGGTGAGCGAATCCGCGCCTTGAGAACCCGGAAAGCGTTGGAGCTTCTGCTTCAAGCCCATGCTCAAAGAATCACCTACTCAGAAATTGCGACACGGAGCGGATTCACCAACGTTCAAAGCATGCGCCGGGCCATCAAAGAGTTCACCGGGATGAATGTCAGGGAGATCCATAAATCCGAGCCCGTCGTTCATATGGCACTGCAGCAACTGCGGCAGAAGCTCAACCCAGCAGCTTGACCCGTCGGAGGCCCTGCCTTGGCACCGTCCCGCCGCTTCCGTGGTCGCATAGTGATGGTGTCGGCTGAGGCTGGCGGGCAAGCCTGATGTATGGACCTCGGGCCAAAATTCAGTTAGTCCCCGCCAAGGCCGTCATCGACGCCCACGGCGGAACGATCAAGCTCAGCAGCCAGCCGGGCAAGGGCACCACCGTGACTGTCACCATTCCCGCCCAACGCAACCGGCAAAATTGATCGTCATCTTTTCTGTCGCTACACCTCGACAGTATTAATAAGTGTGCTTAGTATTGAAGCTTATTCATTGTCTCGTTTGCGGACGGACCAGCAGGCGGATCGTCCCGGACATCCTGCGGTCTGAAAGCGTTGGGCCTTACGGCCCCTTCTGAGCGACTCTCGCGTCTCAACCTGCACTCCCCATTTCCTCGCTGAATCAACACCCGTTTCTGGGTTACGGCTGCGCCATTATTCCGTTCAGGACCCCGCGCCATTTCTGCGCCTGCGCCCCCGGAAAGCTACATCGACTTGGTCGGATCGGCTTGGGCAACAAGAAAAGAGCGGAAAAATGAAGGCAGTAGTCTACAAAGGGCCGAACGACGTCAGCGTCGAGGATGTACCTGATGCCAGGATTGAGCACCCCGCCGACGTGTTGGTGCGAATAACGTCGTCGAATATTTGCGGCTCCGACCTGCACATGTACGAAGGCCGCACCAGCTTCGAGACCGGCCGCACCTTCGGGCACGAGAACCTCGGTGAAGTGATCGAAACCGGCTCCGCGGTGAGCAAGGTCAAGGTGGGCGAACGCGTCGTACTGCCGTTCAACATCGCCTGCGGATTCTGTAAGAACTGTGAACGGGGCTTCACCAACTACTGCCTGACCATGCAGCCCGAACCCAAGCTCGCCGGCGCGGCGTACGGGTTTGCGGACATGGGCCCGTATCAAGGCGGACAGGCCGATTACCTGCGCGTGCCGTACGGAGACTTCAACTGCCTGCGTTTGGGCGAGGACGCCGAGGAGAAGGAACTCGACTATGTCATGGTCGCGGACATCTTCCCCACCGGATGGCACGCAACCGAGATGGCCGGCGTTTACCCCGGGGACTCGGTCGTCATCTACGGCGCAGGGCCAGTAGGACTCATGGCCGCCTACTCGGCCATCATCAAGGGCGCCGGAAAAGTCATGGTGGTGGACCGTCACAGTGACCGCCTGAAGCTGGCGGAACAGATCGGCGCTATCCCTGTAGACGATTCCAAAGTGGACCCTGTTGAGTTCGTCAAAGACCAAACCATGGGGTTCGGGGCTGACCGGGGATGCGAATGCGTCGGGTACCAGGCGCACGACCCCAGCGGAAACGAACAGCCCAACCTGACGTTGAACCGCCTGGTGGACTCCGTCCGGTTCGTCGGCGGCCTAGGCGTAGTAGGCGTGTTCCTGCCGCAGGATCCTGGCGCCCCGGACGAACTCGCCAAGCAGGGGCAGGTGGCCTTCGACTATGGAAACTACTGGTTCAAAGGACAAACGATGGGCTCCGGCCAGTGCCCTGTCAAGAAATACAACCGGGCCCTTCGCGACCTCATTGCCGGCGGAAAAGCCAGTCCCTCATTCCTGGTCAGCCACGAACTTTCCCTGGACAAGGCCCCGGAGGCCTACAGAAACTTCGATGACCGCGTCGACGGCTGGACCAAAGTCGTCCTCCACCCCGACGGCACCTAGGCCCGGGAGGTCATTTCAATGCCGGAACGAACTACTTCCCGGAAGGGGAACTGATGCGATCCATGGTGTATCGCGGGCCCTATAAGGTACGCGTGGAAGAAAAAGACATACCGCAGATCGAACATCCCAATGATGCGATCGTGCAAGTGAAGTTGGGGGCCATCTGCGGCTCAGACCTGCACCTTTATCACGGCATGATGCCGGACACGCGGGTCGGGATGACCTTCGGTCATGAGTTTGTGGGCGTGGTGCACGAGGTGGGTTCCTCGGTGCAGAACCTGGTGGTCGGGGACCGGGTCATGGTTCCGTTCAACATCTACTGCGGGTCCTGCTACTTCTGCTCACGCGGCCTGTACTCCAACTGCCACAACGTGAATCCGAACGCCACTGCCGTGGGCGGTATTTACGGTTACTCCCACACCTGCGGGGGTTACGACGGCGGCCAGGCTGAGTTTGTGCGCGTGCCGTTCGCTGACGTGGGTCCCAGCAAGATTCCGGACTGGATGGACGAGGAAGACGCAGTCCTGCTCACGGACGCACTGCCTACTGGCTACTTCGGCGCCCAGTTGGGCGACATTGCCGAAGGTGACACCGTTGTGGTGTTCGGTGCCGGCCCGGTGGGCCTGTTCGCGGCAAAGTCGGCATGGCTCATGGGAGCGGGGCGGGTGATCGTCATCGACCACCTGGAATACCGATTGGAAAAGGCCCGCTCGTTCGCCCATGCCGAAACCTATAACTTTGTTGAGTACGACGACATTGTGGTGCACCTGAAAAAAGCCACGGACTACCTGGGCGCCGACGTCGTGATAGATGCGGTAGGAGCCGAAGCGGACGGTAACTTCCTCCAGCACGTGACCAGCAGCAAGCTGAAACTGCAGGGTGGGTCTCCCATCGCCCTCAACTGGGCCATCGACTCCGTCCGCAAGGGCGGCACGGTGTCAGTAGTGGGCGCCTACGGACCGCTCTTCAGCGCCGTGAAGTTCGGTGACGCGATGAACAAAGGGCTGACGCTTCGGATGAACCAGTGCCCTGTCAAAAGGCAGTGGCCCCGGTTGTTCGAACACATCCAGAACGGGCATCTTAAACCCAGCGACATTGTCACCCACCGCATCCCTCTGGAGCACATCGCCGAGGGTTACCACATCTTCTCGGCGAAGCTTGATGACTGCATCAAGCCCCTGATCGTCGCAACCACGGTCTGAAAGGGGATCGCAATGGCTGAAATACCGACGCCCTACACCTCCGGCACGCCCGCGCTGAAGGAAACTGCGGAGGAGCTGCGGGCACGGATCCCGGGATGGGGCGTGGACCTCGACCCGGCGGACAGGCCCTCCTACCCCCGCGAGCAGCCCGGTATCGAGACCGGGGCGCGCTGGGACTTTCCCGAACGCCAGAAGGAGAAATGGCCCCGGGAGCGGTCCATTGAACACGCTTTGGTGACCCCCGTCTTTGGCACCTCAACCCCTCCCAAGGGCATCTCCGGTGCGCTGCGGAAGTACGCGTACGGGAAATACAGCGAGGGCCGCGCAGCCCACTGGCTTGTGCTGATCGCCGCCGACAGAGTGGACGCGTGGGAAAACCACGTGCGCGCATTCGCAACTCTGCAACCGGACAACCCGGTGACCGAAACCGGCGTGCTCAGCGAGTTCACCCACCATGGTGCGCGTTCCCGCTTCGGGAAAAAGCGCGCCGACCTGAACCATCAGTGGATCGACCCCATACTTGTCGGTGCCCCGTGGGTACTGGCGGGTCTGGGGGCAGTAGCCGCCTTGAGGAGGGTGCGGAAGCACCGACCGGCCTGACACCACGACGGCGGCGGGCTGGCCCACAGGGGCAACCCGCCGCCGTCGTGCTTAACAGTTTGTCCTTGGGGGCTAAGAAGCCGACCCCGCCACCGGGAACCGCTCCCACGCCCGGTGTGCGGAGAGCAATTCCCGGACCACCGGAATTACCGTGTCCGGACCTTCACCACTGACGATTCCGGGGGCAGCCTGAGGGACGCCGGCCGCGTCAAGAACTGCGGCACCTGGACCCCAGGCACCAATGGCTTTGCCATGACGGAACGCTTCGGACACCATCAGGACCACCCGCGGATCAAGGGTCACCCCGGGTTCACCGGCCTTGGCGTCGCGGCCCGGCATGGCGTCGGCTGCCGGAGTGCCTCCGCCTGCCACAATGACTGCGTCGAATTCGGTGGAGCGTGCAGTGAGGTAGCTCCTTTGAACAGTCACGTCCGGACCCTGATCCGACTCGATCACACCTCCGGACGGTGCAATAACCAGCGGAACCATGTCTGCCGCATCCAGCGCCTCGCGTGCCGCTGTCACCAACGACAGGTCACTTTCACTGTCCGCGATGATGCCCACGACGCGACCGGCAACAGGCCACTTCCCACCAATCTGGGACACAGCAGGGCTCGGTTCCACGTCCGGCGTGTCAACGGTGGCCGTGGGAGCGGGCATCCCGAGGCCCTTGGCGACAGCAGCGCAAAGGCCGGCATCAATATTGGCCAACGCCATAAGTTGCCGTTCCCGGATTGCCACTTCGTAGCACTTGCCAAGCTCGAAGGTGTAGGCCTGGATCACGTGGTCCTGCTCCACCGGAGTCAAACTGTGGAAGAACAGCCGGGCTTGGCTGAAGTGATCATCGAACGACGCGGGATTGCGCCGTTCCTTCATTCCTGTGGCGACTTCCTCAGGGACGTCCACAAATGCTCCCACGTCCTGCCCTGCCATGAAGGGGCAACCACCATCAAGGGAATTTGGATGGTAAGGGGCTACTCCCCCATGCACGGCAGTCTGGTGCATACCGTCACGCAGCATGTCATTGACCGGGGCGTGGGGACGATTGATGGGAATTTGCGCGAAGTTCGGGCCGCCGAGCCGCGAAATCTGCGTGTCCAGGTAGGAGAAGAGCCGGACCTGCAACAGAGGATCGTTGGTTACATCAATACCTGGGACGAGGTGTCCGGGGTGGAAGGCTACCTGCTCGGTCTCGGCAAAGTAGTTGGTCGGGTTGGCGTTCAGCGTCATCAGCCCGATCGGCTGAACCGGCGCCAATTCCTCAGGGATGAACTTGGTGGGATCCAGAAGGTCGATACCTTCAAACATTTGATCTTCAGTGTCCGGAAAAGTCTGGATGCCGAGCTCCCATTCCGGGTAGGCACCTGATTCGATCGCATCCGCCAGATCACGGCGGTGGAAATCGGGATCCATGCCGTTAATAATCTGGGCCTCTTCCCACACCAATGAGTGGACGCCCAGCTTCGGCTTCCAGTGGAATTTCACCAGAGTGGTCTTGCCGGCCGCATCCACCAACCTGAATGTGTGGACGCCGAACCCTTCCATGGTCCGGTAGGAACGGGGAATTCCGCGGTCAGACATATTCCACATCGTGTGGGCTTGGGCTTCGGTGTGCAACGAAACGAAATCCCAAAATGTATCGTGCGCACTCTGGGCCTGTGGGATCTCCCTGTCAGGGTGCGGTTTCCCCGCGTGGATGATGTCCGGGAACTTGATGCCGTCCTGGATGAAGAAGACAGGAATGTTGTTTCCCACCAGGTCGTAGGTGCCCTCATCCGTGTAGAACTTCGTGGAGAAGCCACGGGTGTCACGGACGGTATCGGCGGACCCCCTTGATCCCAGGACAGTGGAAAACCTCACGAACACCGGGGTTTCCACATCCGGCGCAAGGAACCCTGCCTTTGTGACTTTTGAAGCCGTGCCATAAGAGCGGAAGATTCCATGTGCCCCGGCTCCTCTGGCGTGGACAACACGCTCGGGAATTCTCTCGTGGTCAAAGTGCGTGATCTTCTCACGCAAGTGATGGTCCTGCAGCAAAATCGGGCCCCGCGGACCCGCCTTGAGTGAATGGTCTGTATCTCCAAGCCTTAGACCTTGGGCCGTTGTCAGGTACTGGCCGGACTGCGAACGCGAGTTCACGGGTGCTCCGGTGGGGCTCCCCGTAGGTGACACGGCCTCCGGACCCCGCTGATCAGGCTTCGGCGGCAACGGCTCCCGTGCATCTGTTGGCTCTTCAACCGCGGGGCTCTCAATCGACGGAGTCCCTGGAATCTTGATGTTGTCCTCAACTGGCACTGCGCGTTCTCCTCGATGTTGATCGGCAAATCGACTACTGCACTCCACCACAAAGGTAAGCTTCCTTAGTACCTTATGGGCCAGGGATCCTGCTTGCAACGTCAGTAGGACCACATAACGCAGGACCGCTGGACATGAGGGTGGAGCGCGTGGGAACTGCACCGGCGAGGAAGACAGGGGCAACGAGCAGTGGCCTACGGGCCCCGCAGGAAGGCCGGCCTGTGATCGAACCCGTGACTGGTGAGACCGTAGAAAACAGGCAGGATCACAAAGATCACCGATGCGACCAGCGGATGGACGAGGACACCTGCCGTTCCCGCCGCGAGGTAAAGCACCACCCCGGCAAGGGCACGTGGCCGCTCGCGCGCGAAATAGGTATCCTCCACCTCCTCCTCGGTGAGCTCAGGGTGCCGTGCCAGGTGCGAAAAGAAGACCAGCCATGACAGGCACAGCAGTGCCCCGACGATCGCGTACAGCGCGACCGCGACCCGCTCATCGGCCAGATTGCCTGACTTGGCTGTATCGATGATCACCGCTGTGGGCCAAGGCAAAAGAGCGAGCGTGGCGAGGATGCCTAGGTTGGCCCACTGCAGGCCGATATCCATCTGCCGAATACGGGAGAAGGCTGATTTATGGTTGAGCCAGATCACGGCCAGGTAGGTGTAGGAGGCCGCATAAGCCAAGTATGTCGGCCACTGACCCAACAACCCGGCCATCAGCCCGCCTGGCTCAGTCTCCGGCGGCGTGAGCTCAAGTACAAGGAACGTGATGACGATCGCGATGACGGCGTCGCTGAACGCCTCGGCACGGCTCGTGTCCGAACGTGTCACCCTCTGCTCCTAAGCCTGCGCATGACGTGGCACCGTGGAGCGGCGACGGCTTGCCGGTCCCCTATCCGCCTTCACCGGGGAGTTTGTATGCGAGCACATCGATGTTCTGTATGTTCGGTTCCACACTGAACAACTCTGCTCCCTGAGCGGCAAGTGCCTGCCCGACTCCCCCGGAGAGGTGGGTCTGGCGGGCGTCGTCATCGGGGAAAACGTCAAATACTCCGAAAGTCGATTCGTCTAACTGGAGGGCGAACCAAGCACGCGTGCCTTGCTCCTGTTCAACGACGGAACGCGCGGAGCGGAGGAAATCTGCGACGTCCTTCTCCTTGCCGGGTTTGGCCTTAAGGATCACCAACAATGCAACCTCAATCATGCTCCATCACCCGGCCCGCCCTGACTGATTCCGTACTGCACGACAGTTTTCATGGCGAGCCTCCTTGGAACGGTGCTGCGGCGAGTATGGTGCGGACCGAACTGGCCTCGTGGCACCTCCTCCACGGAACGAGGGAGCGGCGCGATGCACTGCCAGTCTCGCAGTGATCGCCGGCCACCACAAGGGATGTTTCCGTCTGCCAACTTCAGTACAGTTCCCCGCCGGGACTCCGCGGGCCATCATCGCGCCCTCGCCGAGGGCGCTGCCCGAAAAGCCCTGACACCGCCTAGATCATCTCAAGCACGCGTTTGTGGGTGGGAGGAGGATGGGCGCGATCCAGGTCCGCCAGGTCGTGGGGCGCAAGTTGAACGTCGAGGGCCCGCTGGCATTCCTGGACATGGTGCGGGCTGGAAGCTTTGGGAATGGCGAGGACGAGCGGATGCCTGAGCACCCAGGCGAGGGCGATCTGCGCGGGACTTACGCCGTGTTCGGTTGCGATTCGCACCAGCACAGAATCATTCAGCATCCTCCCCTGCTCCAGCGGCGAGTACGCCATCACCGGTATACCCCCGTCGCCGCAGCGGGGCAAAAGATCGAACTCGATACCTCGGCGGGTCAGGTTGTAGAGCACTTGGTTGGTCGCGACTTTCCGTCCGCCCGGCAGGCGCATAAGTTCTTCCATGTCCGCCACATCGAGGTTGCTGACGCCCCAGTGCCGGATCTTCCCGGCCTCCTGCAGGCGTTCAAATGCTTCGAGCGTTTCGGCCAAGGGCACAACGCCGCGCCAATGGAGCAAATAAAGGTCGATGATGTCCGTTCCAAGACGGCGCAAGCTACCTTCGCAAGCATCGATGGTTCCGCGTAATGTCGCGTGGTGCGGCAGGACTTTGGTGATCAGGAACGCTTCTTTCCGCCGGGCTGCCAGCGCCCTTCCGACGAGTTCCTCGGCCGCGCCGTTGCCATACATCTCAGCTGTATCCACTACGGACATTCCCAAATCCAGGGCCGCATGGATCGCAGCGGTCTCTCGCGGGGCGGTGCTGGGGTTCTCGCCCATACCCCACGTTCCGATCCCGAGCACCGGGACAGCCTCACCGGAGGGAAGAGATATCTCGCGCAACGTAACTCCCGTCAGAAAGAGCCCGCTCCCGTTGTCGGCCGCATGGCGTCCAATGATTCCCGTCCGGACCATGGCGACAAGCGCCGTGTTTGTTCAATCTACGCGACTGCCGGGGGAGACGAAAGGTACCGGGGGCTCCCCCGGAATCCCCGCCTGGGCCAACCATGTCGGAATGGTGATCCCCGGCCTGGCCATCCGGCCCCTTCGGCAGGCCGCACCTGGGCCCACGGTTCGACGGCGGCCGGTCTCCGAACGTGCGGAACTTTGACCGCGGTGGTGGTTTCGGTAACCGGCCTTCACGAGTCCACTTGCCAGAACGGCAGGGATAGACATTTCTACAATGTAGACTTTATGCGTAGACTGGGTAGGAAAGCTTGCTTATCTTCTCTGGGGTCACTTGCCGGCGCGCAGTACCGACGGAAGTGAATGTCCCCACCAGAAAACCCCACGAACTCCCTGAAAGGCATCTCCGATGTTTCTCATCTTCGGTCTTAAAACCGCCATCCGGGAATTGCCCGGACGAATGGCTACCTGCCGGTTTTGCGGCCAGTTCGCTCATCACCACCTGCAGCAACGCGCCACGAAGTTCACCCTGTTCTTCGTCCCCGTCTTCACGACGTCCAAGTCCTACACCATCAGGTGCACACACTGCGGCGGACCATCGAGCATCACCACGCGGCAGAAGAACGCACTAGCCAGCTAAGCAATCGGCGTCCTGACCGGACGCCACCCACCATTCATTGTGAATCAGGACGCCAAACCCTAGATTGGACGCATGACGGACAACGAGCTGGAGGAAGGCTTCGATCACCTGAACCGGCTGATAACGTCGACCGACGACCTCAAGGGCTTCCTTCAGGGCATGGCTGGGCTCGCGTCGGAAAAGCTAACCCACACCGAGGGAACGCAGATCGAATGCGCGGTAGCGCTGCACCGTCGCAAACGCCGCACCACGATCGCCGGCAGCAGCGACATCGCCCTCTGGCTGGATCAAATCGAACAACGCCTCGGCGAAGGACCTTGCGTGGAAGCACTGGAGTTGGGAAAGCCCATGATTGTCTCGGATGCTGCGGCCGACCAACGTTGGCCCAACTACTGCAGGACCCTCACCGACGAGGGGTACCGCAGTGCCATGGGTATCCCCCTTGAGCTGGGGGCCGACGCCGACGCTGTCCTCGACTTCTTCGCAGCACCGGCAGATCAGTTTACTCCGAATACCGTTGAAGATGCCCGGGTTTTTGGCGATATGGCCGGTAGGGCCCTTCGTCTGGCTGTCAGGATCACGACGGCAGAACAGCTGGCCGACGATCTTAGATCTGCATTGGAAAGCCGGACCGTGATCGACCTCGCGTGCGGAATGATCATGGCCCAGAACCGATGCAGCCAGGTACGGGCAATGGAAATCCTTAAGAAAGCCTCCAGCGACCGCAACCAAAAACTCCACGTAGTCGCCGAAAACATCGTCCAGCGGGTCAACGCGACCTACACTTCAACCTTTTTCGAGAAATAACGCCTCTCGAAAGGTGATGAGCAGACCGTGGCGACCACCGCCGTCGAGGGCCTCAACCGCCGTCGGGTTTATGGTTGAGGAAGCAGTCAGAGTCCGACTGTCCAGGAAAAACAGGAATGGTGGTCATTGGTGCAGCCGAGCCATCGCGGGAGCTCTGATCAAGCGTGCCTGACCTGACAGCCGCGCCGTGGAACGCACCCCACGGCGATCTGTGTGCCGCGTTCCTCCAGGAACTGCCTATTGATGGCGCAGCTGTATCTGTCTTCGGTGGTTCAGCCGCCGAAACGTTGATGTGCGCGTCCGACGCTACGGCCGGCCGGCTCGATGAGCTCCAGTACGACCTCGGGGACGGGCCACGGTGGGATGTTTTCCGCACCCACCTGCCGGTGGTGATCCCCGACCTGACCGCCGAAGGGGTCCGGTCGTGGCCGGCCTTTTCCGAGGCGGCCACCAGAACGGAGGCGGCAGCGTTCTTTGTTTTTCCGTTGCTCGCCGGCGGCCTGGTCATCGGGGTAGCAGAACTGTACTGCACCTCACCGCGGGAACTCAGCCCCGCCCAGGTCAGCCGGGCCGCACAAATCGCCAGCCGGACCGCCTGGACATTGCTGCGCGGATTATTGCCCGGCAATGAGGCCGGATCGGCGGCCATTCCACTGGCCCGGCGTGAAATCCACCAGGCAACCGGCATGGTTCTGGTCCAGACCGACAGCACCGCCGATGAAGCATTGCTGCTGTTGCGCGGTCATGCATTCGCCAGCGGACGATCATTGCAGGACACCGCGCTGGACGTTGTCAGCCGAAAGCTGGATTTCACGCCGGCCGCGGGCGCCGCAGAAACCGGATCACAGTAAAATGCAGACATGGTAAACAAAAGCAGAGCCGAACGTCTCAGCGATACGTTCGTGAAGCTTACCGACACCCTCGTTGCCGACTACGACGTCCTGGACTTGCTCCACACGCTCGTGGAGGACGCCGTCGATTTACTCGACGCCGCCCAAGCCGGGCTGTTGCTCTCCGACGCCGACGGCGAATTGCAATTGCTGGCTTCAACCAGCGAGCAAAGCCAACTGGTGGAACTGCTCCAACTCGAAGCCGGAGCGGGGCCGTGCGTGGAGTGTTACCACACAGGAACAGTCATCACCGTCGATGACATCGGCGCCCTTGGTGACCGTTGGCCGGCCTTCCAGCAAATCGCCTTGGACATGGGCTTCAGGTCAGTGCATGCCGTACCCATGCGCGTCCACACCAGGGTCATCGGCGCCATGGGCCTGTTCGGAGCCGAAACCGGCGCCCTGTCCCCCGAAGACGCCTCCATTGCCCAGGCCATGGCCGACGTTGCCACCATCAGCCTTCTGCAGGAGCGCACCATCCGCGAAGCTGGCGTCCTCAACGACCAACTCCAACGCGCGTTGACCACCCGGGTGCTTATCGAGCAAGCCAAAGGCGTCATTGCCCAGACCAAAAACCTCGACATGGACAGTGCCTTCAACGTGCTGCGCGCACACGCCCGATCTTCGCGGCAAAACCTTCACGATGTCGCCGAAAGCATCGTCAAGCGCACTCTGAAGATTTAGCACTTTCCATGTGACCGGCTGTAAAGGATTGCCCGCCCGGGTCCGGTCCCTATGGACTCACAGTGTCCTTCGTGTCTACGCTGGTGTTGTTGCCCCAGACCTCGGCAGTGCATTCAGAGCACACACGAGGAGGCAATATCTTGTCGCTCATCAAAGAGCCCCCACCGGTCGTACCCACAGTCAAACCAGCAGCCAGGCAGACGACGTCCGCAATTCGCATCAACAAAGTCACCAGCAGCTATGCGAGCCTTTTGACCTCAGTTAAAGAAGCGGGGCTGCTCGAGCGGTGCCGCCGCTATTACATCCTGCTGCTGATGCTCTTGATCATCGCGGGTGCCGGCGTCTGGGGGGCGTTCTTCCTTCTGGGCGACTCGTGGCTCCAGCTTGCAGTAGCGGCGGCACTCGGCGTTGTCTTCACGCAGTTCGCTTTGGTCGGGCACGAAGCAGGGCACCTTCAGGTCTTTGCCACCCGGGCGGCAAACGAGTGGACAGCACGCCTGATCGCCACCCTCATGGTGGGCATGAGCTATGCCTACTGGACCGACAAGCACTCCAGGCATCACGCCCGGCCGAACGTGGTTAACCGGGATCCGGACATCGCTCCCGGTGCCATCGTCTTTCACAACGAAGTGGCCAACAACCGTGGACGATTTTCCCGGGCGTTCGGCAAACGACAGGGCTACCTCCTCTTCCCACTGCTATTGTTCCTTGGTTGGACGCTGCATGTCGACTCGCTCAGGTACTTGCTGCGCCGCGGCCCCGTGAAGTTCCGTTGGTTTGAGCTTGGCCTGCTGGGCCTGCGTTTTGGCACCTACATCGGATTGTTGTTCCTCACGCTGTCCCCTGGGATCGCTGCGGCGTTTATCGGGGTTCAGGTCGCCGTTTTCGGGCTTTACATGGGAGGAACCTTTGCGCCAAACCACAAAGGGATGCCGATACTTCCCGAAAACAGTCGCGCCGACTTCCTGACCCGGCAAGTGCTCACGTCCCGCAATATCACCGGCAGCAGGTTCGTGACGTTCTTCATGGGTGGGCTCAACTACCAGATTGAACACCATCTGTTTCCCGACATGCCCCGCCAGCATCTGCGAGAAGCAAGCCAACTTGTCAAAGAACACTGCGTTCTCATGGGCATTCCATACACCGAAACCAGGCTGATGCACTCCTACGGAATCGTGATCCGCTACCTCAATACCGTAGGTCTCGCCGCGGCTGACCCGTTCACCTGCCCCCTCGCAGGGGAGCACCGGAGCTAACGGAGCGCTCAGGGCCTTTGTTTTGAGAGGATTCGCCCTCACAGGGTTCTTTACTATGGACTCGCGGCCTCCTTGGTGCCTACGCTGGTGTTGTTGCCCCAGACCCCGGCAGCGCCTTACCAGCGCAACGAGGAGGCAACATCTTGTCGCTCATCAACCGGCCCCCAACGGCCCTAGCCACAGCAGGGAAGCCGACTAATCGCCCGATAGTCTGCCGCGTCCATTCCTACCGGGAAAGCAGCCCCTCTTTCACGGATGAGGAGGACCGGTAGCCGTCATGGCAGAGAACTCCATTCCATCGGGTGGGACATCCCTGCCCCAAGGGTCGAGAATGTGGTGCCCGACGTGCCGGACCGACGGCTACCTGGTGCTACACGCGATTGAAACAGCACGGGCCCGCACAGTCGGCCTCGTCGTAGAGGTCTCTTACAGCTGTACCGGATGCGGTTCGATACTCTCGCACTTCACGCGATTCAGCGAAGTTGCTGCACGGCTGAACACCGGAACGAATCTCGAAGGGCTCATCCTCTTCGGCGACAGCTACCTTCATTGCAGCGAGCCCATGGCCAGAGTACCCCTCGAAGTGCGACGGACCCTTACCGCCAGCAGCATTCCTGGAGATGACTTGTCTCAACTGCTTGACGTCCGGCTTAGAACCCAGATTTTGCGCTGCGTTCGCTGCGGCTTCCGGCTGGAATTGCCTGCCTGAGCAAGCAGGTACGACTCCCAGCGCCCATATCCCACCACCTTTGCCGTGACAAACCGGCGCGTCCGCCGGGCCACCGCGGATAGGGACTGCAACTTGAAGGTCCCTTCGCACCTGAGAGGATCTGATTCATCATGGGCAGCACGTCAGTCGAAGCGATTTGTTGCAAGCCGGAAAAGAGCCAGAGCCAGCGTTAGGCGAACCCGCCCAACTGGCGTCCGGATATCGAAAGCCAAGGCGATTGAGAGTTCTGCAGCACGGCTCTGAACACTTGAATGGTGCAGATGGAGCTGTCCGGCAACAGATCGCAGGCTGCTGGACTCCGCTATGGCTTCGAGCATGGGCAACGCTTTCGGCTGACCCTCCACCAATTGCCTCAAATTGGTGACATCGGTCGGCTCCTGCCCGGAGTCGTCTGCCCGCCCGGCCAGGACGATGAGACTTCCGAGCTCGTCAGCCGTTTGCACACTGTGGCGTGGAGTGGTGAGTCGGAGGCCAGCAGGGCCGTTTCCCAGGAGTAATAGAGTTCGCGGGGGGCCCGCGCGAGGCCTACTCCTGTGGGGCCAACCTCCTCAAGCGCTTCTGTGGATGGGCGGATCCCTGCCTTAATGGGTCCGAAGGGCGTCTGGACCAATGCAGTGGGACCAGGCATGGATGTCGTTACCGGCGTTGCGTGAACCCGATACATCCTGTCCCGCTCGAGGTGCAGGAGCCTTGCCCCCT
Source organism: Paenarthrobacter sp. OM7 (assembly GCF_029873575.1). Lineage (NCBI taxonomy): Bacteria > Bacillati > Actinomycetota > Actinomycetes > Micrococcales > Micrococcaceae > Paenarthrobacter > Paenarthrobacter sp. OM7. The sequence continues at coordinate 2,137,217 of NZ_CP123579.1, read as the reverse complement.
CAGAACGCTTTTCCTCCGGCATATCACCGTCGATGACCGCCTCCATCGCCCGTCGCGTGATGGCCACCGGACTGGTCCGGTCCCAAAAGACGCCCAAGGCGAGTGCGAGGCGTTCCAGAATCAGCTCGTCGTTGACGAACCCGGGCCTGGCGCGTTGAATCCATGCTTTCCCGTCAATGCCGAATGGCTGGGAGGGCCACTGCCCTTGCTCGCTGGTGATTCTCTGGCCCGATGCATCTACACAGATGCTCCGGCCTTCCAGCGAATAACCCACGGGGCAGCCGCACAGGGCTGCTGCCCCACGGATGAGCATGTCTGCGTTGGCCCGGCTGTTGATCAGGGTATCGAAGTAGGCGATGACTTTGAGGCTTTCCGAGGCTACCGGATCGAGCGCTTTGAGCCGCCACACGAGTCCCTGCACTGATACCACCCACTCCGTCGTCGGTCTCTACGAACTCTATGGTGTGCCACTCCGGCCAATCCGGCAACGAAGATCTCCCAGCCGGCTGGGCCGGTCAGGCGCCCAACGCTCGTCGTAGCCACCGGGTTCTGGCTTCGCGGGCCAATATCGAGAGCGCCGCTTGGGGAAAGAAGATGTCGAAACCGTGGAAGCCACCCGGCCACACGTGCAATTCGGCCTCCCCACCAGACATCCAGATGGTTGAAGCATAGGCAATGTCCTCATCCCGGAAAACCTCGGCTGAAGCGACATCGATGAACGCTGGAGGTAAGTTTGAGAGGTCCGCAGCGCGCGCAGGGGCGGCGTAGATGGAAACTTGGTTGGTTCCACGCCGTTCCCCCAAGAGCGCATTCCAGCCAGTGTCGTTGCTGGTACGGTCCCATACACCTATGCCATCAAACTGGTGGCTGGAAACGGTCTCATTGCGATCATCCAGCATGGGGTAGATCAACAACTGGCCGGCCAGGAAAGGGCCACCACGGTCGCGTGAGAGCAACGCCACCCCTGCAGCGAGTCCGCCGCCAGCACTGGCGCCTGCAACGACGATCCGGTGGGGATCGACACCCAGTTCTTCGGCATTGGCGGCCATCCACTCCAAGCCTGCATAACAATCCTCCACCGGCGCCGGATCGGGATGTTCGGGGGCAAGTCGATACTCCACTGAAACGGCCACTGCATCAAGGGACTCAACCCAGTCAACGAGGGAATCCGCTCCAAGAAAACGGTCACCCATAACCATTCCCCCGCCATGAATGTTATAGATGCCTGGTCCGCCGGGCGCGTGATCGACCCGGCGGAAGATGGAGACAGTAAGGTCCGGAGCGCCCACCGGACCGGGGATCGTCCGCTCAAAATGTGTCACGGGGCGTCCAGCGAGAAGATCCTCGATAGGCGGTGCAACCAGGGTTTCGCGCATGCCTTTGATCATGTCGGGCGTCAACGTTGGGCCTATCAAGTCGCCCAACGCTCCCAGCGTGGCACCCAGCTCAGCATCGAAAGGTGGCACTTTATACTTCGGTGACATCTCAACCTCCATCCTGACGGCCACCTCGTCGTGACCTGAAGCAAGCCTAGGCTTGCTGGCGCCATACGTTACCCGCCAAAGGCACTCAAAAGGTTGACTACGGGCGCCATGTGGCGGTCAATGGAAACCATTGGTGGCTCCGGACTACTGCCGCTGCCGGCACCACCTGGGACGAGGTTATTGCGCGCTGGACGGGCAAGCCCCTGCCCGCGGGGTGCTGAGACGGAACTCTTCGGCCGTAGGCAGCCCGGTTAATTCGACCAGTTCAACGTGGTGCTCCTTCAGTACTTCCAGGACCTGGTTCGGGCTGACCCGGAAGACTTCGCGGTGGAAGCAAGGTGGCTTCCCGCGGGGTGTCCCGCGGTGTCATGGCGTGCCAGCCATGACACCGCGTTTGTTGCACCGTGCAGTGACCGCGTCGCTGAAGTCCGCGAATGAGCAAGGCCAGGCCTGGTCAGTTCGCGAGGCGGAGGCCTAAGGCCTTCCCCTCCCAGCCATGTTCAGTTCTGAAGTTGATCCACTTCGGCCGATTGTGGTTCGGTCGCGACGTCTTTTACCCTGAGACTTTGTGCCACAACGGAATTCCGACGTCCGTATGCGAGGTAGATGCCAGCGCCGAGCGCCATCCAGACGACAAAGACAATCCACGTGCTTCCACCGAGGTTCACCATCAGAACCAGGCACATAACAACAGCAAGTATCGGCGTGAACGGGTACAAGGGAACCCGGAAGGTACGTGGAATGTCAGGCTGGTTACGCCGCAAGGCGATGACCGAAATGCTGACGAGAGAGAACGCAAACAAGGTGCCGATACTGGTTGCGTCGGCCAGTTCGCCGAGGGGGATCAACCCTGCGGCGGCAGCTATGGCACCGCCGGTGATCATGGTGTTGGCGATTGGGGTCTGTGTGCGACGGGAGACCTTGGCGAAGACGGGCGGGATCATTCCGTCCCGTGACATTGCCATCAGAATGCGGGTCTGGCCGTAGAGGGTGACCAGGACGATGCTGACGATGGCGATGACAGCCCCGATGGCAAAGATCAGGGAGACCCACACGGTGCCGGTCACTTCTTCAAGGATGTGCACCAAAGCCGATTCCTGACCGTCGAACCATCCCCACGGACGGGCACCGACGGCGGCCACGGCCACGGCCACATACAGGACAGTGACAGCAGCCATCGAGATCACGATGGCTCTGGGCAGGTCACGTTGGGGGTTTTTCGCTTCATCGCCGGCAGTGGAGGCCGCGTCGAAGCCGATGTAAGAGAAGAACAACCGGGAGGAAGCAGCCGTAATGCCGGCGAGGCCCATGGGGGCAAGTGGCTCAAAGTTCCGTGAATCGAACGCGCTGAAAGCGACAAGGATAAAGAGCAGCAGGACAACTACCTTGAGTCCGACGAGGATGGTGTTGACCACGGCGCTTTCACGGGACCCGCGAATGAGCAGTACGACAGCCAGCAGTACGATCACCACGGCGGGAACGTTGAACACTCCCCCATCGCCTGGCGGTTGAATAAGCGCATGCGGAAGTTCAACTCCGAACGCTTTGGCCACTTCAGACAGGTATTCACCGGCCCCGACTGCCACGGCGGCTACGGAAACCGCATACTCGAGCAGCAGACACCATCCGCAGATCCAGGCCAGCCCTTCACCCATGGTGACGTAGGTATAGGAGTAGCTGGACCCCGAGACGGGAACTGCCCCCGCCATTTCCGCATAGGACAATGCAGAGAGCATGGCCGCGATGCCTGCTACAACGAAAGAAATCCAAATAGCGGGTCCGGCAATGGGCACAGCATCGCCTAAAACAACGAAGATCCCGGTTCCCAAGGTGGCGCCCACACTGATCATGGTCAGTTGGACAAGGCTCAGGCTCCGCCGGAGACCGGTCGTCTGGATGTCTGATTCCCTTTTCAGCATGTGCAGCGGCTTGCGGGTTCGTACTTGCTGGGTAAGGCTCAATCCCGCTCGGGACGTCCTTGTGCCAGTTGTTGGAGAGTTCTCCATGGGTGCCTTTCAATCTGGGGGGGTGCCCACCCGCAACTGGATGACAGGCTGACGGGTTCTGGGGGCGGGCGGTTGCTTCATCGTCGATGGCGTCGCGGGAGACCTGCGCGAGGGAGTCGTCGTCGACCCGGGGCTGCGCGTTGGCAGACGCCTGGCGATCTTTAGTCATTCATGTGTAGAAGCCATTCCTGTTGGAGCTCTTGGTCCACCGCTTCGGTGCGGTGCGCCTTGAGCATAGTTTTTTCTTAGCTGTGAGCGGCATCACCGTAAGACAGAGTGAGCCATGATGCCTCCAGAATGTGACTGAGGAACAGAAACCCTACGCCACGTTGAGGGGATTTACGTCCTCGTCGTATGGGCTAGTCGGCGCCTCTTTGGGGCCTATAACCCACCGCCGGCCCAGCGTAGCTGTCCATAAGAAATTCTCGGCCTTCACTGCCGAAACGGCGTTGTCGGTGCGGTCCTTCTAATGGCCGATTGCTCATATTTTCGGGAACCGTAGCGTTACCACAACGTTCCGAAGAACGGACATATATGTGCCTAGAGAAAGTGCAAATCATGCAGAAGAGAACTGGCTTGGCCCTTGTTCTGGCCGCATCCGTCGCGTTGTCTGTCGCCTCTTGTACAACGTCCGAACAGGTAGGAGGAACGACTTCGACGGAAAGCCTTGATCCCACCAGCGTCAGCCGGGATGAGCAGATTTCGGCCAGCGTTCCGGCAGATGTCCGGGCGGACGGCGTCCTCACCGTAGCCACCGATCCTACCTATGCTCCGGCTGAGTTCCTCGGAGGTGCCGACGGTCAAACACCCATGGGCTTCGACATCGACATAGCCAACGCCGTTGCAGCCCGCATGGGATTGAAAGCTGAGTTCCAGAACGCCGACTTTGCCAACATCCTCCCCTCCCTCGGCCCGAAATACGACCTGGGCGTGTCATCCTTCACCGTGACATCCACGAGGTTGAAGGCCGTCAACTTCGTGAGCTACCTTGCAGGTGGCACCCAGTGGGTGGTGCAGAAAGACAACCCGAAAAGAGTCGACAGCAAGAACGCCTGCGGTCTGAAAGTCGGCGTTGAGACAGGGACGCTACAGGAGACGGCTGTCAGAAAGCAGTCCGATGACTGCGTCGCCAGCGCCAAGCCCGCCATTGAGGTACTTACCCTCACCAACCAGACGGACGTGACAACACGCCTCATCAATGGAGGTCTCGATGCCTTCGTGGCCATGTCGGCCGCTGCCGGATACGCCGTGTCGGAAACCGGTGGCCGGCTTGAGCCCCTGGGAGACGCCGTCGACCCGAGCCTTGTCGGGATCGCCGTGGCCAAGGACAATGAACCCCTGGCCATGGCTGTCGCTGCCGCTGTCAACAGCCTCATCGCTGATGGGACTTACGGCACCATTCTCAAGGCCTGGGGTCAGGAGAAGACGGCTCTGGACAAGGCCGAAGTGAACCCACCCACGACTATTGAATAGTCCGCACCAGCGGCGTTATCAGCAAGGCAGCCGGGTACGTCAGCATTCTGTTGGCGTATCCGGCTTCTCAATGTCTACTGGCAGCCCGGCCACGGCGGGACCAGCCGTAGTTGCCCGCTGCAGCATCAGGGTCGAATCATCGGAAGAAAACAGCCGTCGACCCGCCCCGCCGTCCAACCACACCCACAGCAGGGTGCCATCTGGCATGACGACATCGATGGTGCCTTTTCTCACGGCGCCGTCCAGGTAGAAACTCACGCGCTGGCCGGTCCGGTAGCGGAGTGGCTCTTCATCTTCACCGCTGTGGGATAGCGGTGCCCAAAAGGGTTCCCCTGCCGGGTCAAAGACTATGCGTTTAACGGTCAACTGTTTGGTGAAGGCGGTCTTCTGGTGCTCCACGAAAGTTGCGGGCACGTGCGTTGGCTGCGACTGGTCCGTCATTGCTCGGCTCCCTGGCTCGGGGTGGGTTGATGCCGGATGCCTCGTCGAAGTTCCTGCAGCGTTGGCCTCTGTCGCGGAAACCCAACAATCAGGGCCCAGATGTGCAGAACAGGACTGTCCCGCGGGTCTCTGTCCGTAGCCAACAAAAAGGCAGCCCCGACTTTGGCACCCACGGGGAAATGTAGTTCGCCGCCGGGCAATCCGCGCACCAGCATCAGGGATCGTGGGGCTTCGTCGACCGTTTCATGGCAGAGCCGCATTCCCGCTGGCCGTTGTTGACGGTGGGTGATTACTGAGGGCCTTCGAGTGCTTCCTTGAAGAGCCGTATCAGTGTTGTAGGTCGAGACCCCGGGCGTTCCCGGGAGGTCAAGGCGACGATGTTTCGAGTCAGCTCCAAGCCTTCCACGCGTACCCGGACCAGACCCTCCGAGCGTTGAAGGGAGAGTTCGGGAAGGAAGGCGCCGCCCATCCCGGCTGCGACCAGTGCTGCAGTGGCGTTGAAGTCATCACTGACACCGACCACGCGGGGTCGGAAATTGTGGTTCCGTAAGTGCTGCTCGATGACAACACCGTCGCTGCCCCCGGGGTACTGCATGATCCAAGGCTTGGTGGAGAGGTCGTCCACACTCATCAGCGTGTGTGCAGCAATCCCCCAAGCGGCAGGGATAACCACCCTGAAAGGGTCCTCGGCAATCTGATCTCTCGCGATACTCGGCGGCCACAAGCCGGATTCTCCGAGTTGAAACACGAAAGCGGCATCGAGTCCGCCTGACCGGAGTTCATCCGCAGTCTCCCACGGTTCGGCAACAGACACGCGAAGGTCCACGCCTGACTTCTCCCACTCAGGATGCCGAAGTACCAGGGGCAGTACCTGTGCTGCGAGGCTGGGAAAAATCCCAACCCGCATCGGTTCCTTGCCTGTGCCCTGAACGGCCCGGGAACTCGAAATCATGACGTCGACGCCGGCTAAAATACGCGCGGCCTGCTTGGCCAGTGCGAATGCTTCAACTGTGGGAGTGACGCTCCTGGCATGTCGCGTGAAAAGGCGAACGCCGGTCTCCTGTTCAAGCGTCAGCATCTGCTGGGAGACATTCGAGGGCGAGTATCCGACGTCTTCCGCGGCCGCGGCGAAGGAGCCGGTCTTCATGACAGCGAGCAATGTCTGCAGTTGGCTGGAACTGATGGCCATGTGTCTTCCTTTGCTTCGCTGTTCCTATATTGTCCTGTTTGCCTCATTGGTCCCACCCTGTTACTGCCACATTCTGCTTGGGTATCGGTGGTCGCGCAGGCCAGTATGGGCGGAATCGACGCAAGCTGAACTTTATGCGGCACCGGGAAGCGGTTGTATAGCCAGGACCGCGAATCTTGAGGGCTTAGCAAGCCCGCGAGCGAATGAGGCACAAAATATCTTATGCTTCGGCATCTTTTCCATTAGATTCTCTGTCTTAGCTGTAGCGTCGTTTCTCACCCGATCGTTATCCTCTGAAAGGAATGGCATGTCCACGACCACACGTTCCGCCGCTGTGACGTTGTCCACCGCCCAGTTACGTGAGCTTCCCGCCTGGTTGGCGCTCAAGCAGGCCGCTACAGACTTCCAACTCATCCAAATCCAGGACGGTTCCGTGCCCGAGCCGGAAGACAAGGTAACAGCCAAACGGCTTACCGCGACCATCCGGAAGTCCCTCGCAGAACTGGCTCCGCAGTTTCCACACGACGCGGAGTATCTGGAACAGGTGCAGGACGCTTTCGCAGGGTGGGAAGAGGCTGGTTTTGAAGTGCCCGACTTCCTTGACGCCCTCCAGGCTTTCCAGCCTCAGCAGCACAGGGCCGACGGCGTGCGTCACCTTGTGGTCTTTCCGATGTACACGCAGAACGGCAGCAGCAACCGTTTTGTGGAGGCAGTTCTGATTGAAGTTGTTTGGCCCGAGTTCATCGACGAACTCGAAACCGGAGACTACTCCAACCCCCTGTTCCTGCCGATTCGGTTCATCGACTTTACCCCTGGCTACGACACCAATTCGGCAGTGCTCTTCCCCGAATCCGTCGCTGTCAGGACAACACCGCAGTTCACCTGGGGTGCCATCTTCGCCGACCGTGAAGCGGCAAGGTTCCGGCGCGTTCTGCGTTCAGCAGCGGAGATCACCCGGCTGGATTTGCCCGAAGACGCTGCAAGCCTGCTGGATGACCAGCACCTGACCGAGTCCACCTTCGTAATGTGGGACCTGATCCATGACCGGACGCACATGCGCGGGGATCTTCCCTTCGACCCGTTCATGATCAAGCAGCGAATGCCCTTCTTCCTCTACACCCTCGAAGAGCTGCGCTGCGACCTCACCGCATTCCGCGAGTCTGTAAGGATCGAAAAAGACGAGAACGCTTCTCCGGAAGCGCGCAAACATGCCAAGCTCGTCCAGTACGCTGTGATCTTCGACAGGATCTTCAGGTTCGCCATGACCGGCAGCCGCGTTCGCAATTATGACGGGCTCGGTGGCCAGCTGCTGTTCGCCTGGATGCACCAGCACCACGTTCTGCACTGGACGGACACCAAACTGACCATCGACTGGGATGGTGCCGCCCAGGTCGTCATCGCCCTCGGACAGGAAATCGAAGACCTGTACTGGCGTTCAATCGATCGTCCCAAAACAGCCCACTGGCTGGCTGCCTACGAATTGATCTCGGCGACCGTAACGCCTCATCCGGCCTCAATCTGGGCCAAGGGCCCTGAAGCGCTGCCCCTGGAGGGCCCACCGCGTGGTCTGACTGATCTGGTCCTCAATGACGAGTTCCCTCACTCAATGTTCTATGAGGCGCTCGAGAAGAAGATGAGGGACGTCATTTCCTCCACGTCCGGCATCACCGGCGAAACAGCGCAGACAACCTCCGAAGCGACCGCGGCATGAGCGCCCCCACCGCAATACGTGCAAGCCTGAACGTGGTGGTGGCAGGTTCCACGAGTGCCGCCGGACGGGCTGTCGTGAAATCTTTGGCAGCACAGGGGGCCAGGATCGCCGCCGTCGACGTCAACGAAGCCGGCGTCAGGGCCCTCGCGCAGGAGTATCAGGAGGTCACACCCTACGTCTGCAACCTTGCCGACCCTGCGGAGGTCGACACCTTCGCCCGGACTGTCCGCGCGGACGTCGGCCCTGTCGATGGGCTGATCCATCTCGTTGGTGGATGGCGTGGCGGGGATGGCATCACTGGCCAGCAGGATCAGGACTGGGACGTTCTGCACACCAGCGTGCTCACCACGCTCCGGAATACTTCCCGGGCTTTCTACGAAGATCTTGAATCGTCTGACAAAGGGCGTCTGGCGATCGTCTCCTCTGTGACGGCACAGAAACCGACCGCTGGTGGCGCCGCCTATTCTGCGATCAAGGCAGCCTCCGAGGCTTGGGTTCTGGGTGTCGCCGATGGCTTTCACCAGAGCCAAACAGGCAACAAGGCAGAACCCGTCGGACAGAAGTCAGCGGCAGTGGTCTTCGTCGTCAAGGCACTGGTCGATGACGCCATGCGTGAGGCTGCGCCACACCGTGCCTTCCCCGGCTACACCGATGTGCAGGAACTTGCCGAACACGTCACGGCACTCTTTGACGCGGATGCCGGGAGCTTGAACGGGACCCGGCAGCACCTGATCTAGCCGCTGGCCGGTACTCGGAAGGACATCCATGTCAGTTACAGAACTCACCACAGCCCTTCACCCGGGCCGGCCCCTGCATGATGCCGGTCTGCGCAACTTTGCCTCAGACAACTATGCCGGGGCGCACCCGGAAGTGCTGGCAGCTTTGATCCAAGCCAACGAGGGCCACCAGCCCGCCTACGGAGAGGACGTTTACACCGAGCGTCTCCAGCACGTCATGCGGCAGCATTTCGGGCCAGAAGTCCAGGCCTTCCCTGTGTTCAACGGCACCGGGGCGAACGTCCTGGCGCTGCAGTCCATGCTGCCCCGCTGGGGAGCAGTTATCTGCGCCGCTTCAGCCCATATCAACACCGATGAGAACGGGGCCCCCGAGCGGATCGGTGGGCTGAAGTTGTTGCCGGTACCTACCAGTGACGGCAAACTCACCCCCGAACTGATCGAACAGGAAGCGTGGGGTTGGGGTGATGAACACCGGGCCCAGCCCCTTGCGGTGTCCATCACGCAAACGACCGAATTCGGTACGGCCTACCAGGCCGGGGAGATCAAGGAAATCGCTGATTTCGTCCATGAGCGGGGAATGCTGCTGCATCTGGACGGCGCACGCTTGTCCAATGCCGCCGCCCACCTGCAGCGTCCCTTCCACGACTTCACCACCGCAGCCGGAGTCGACGTGCTCTCCCTGGGCGGGACGAAGAACGGAATGGTCTTTGGGGAAGCAGTTGTCGTCCTCAATCCGGATGCCGTCGCGGGCGTCAAGTACCTGCGGAAACTGAACATGCAGCTGGCATCAAAAATGCGATTCGTTTCGGCGCAGCTCACCGCCCTTTACGAATCGGACCTTTGGTACCGGTCAGCTGCGCAAGCCAACGCCATGGCCGCGCGGCTGCGCGCAGGAGTGGAGGGCAACCCGGCCGTGCACCTGTCCCAGTCAACGCAGGCTAACGCTGTCCTGGCCGTCCTGCCACCGGGGGCAGCCGAAACACTGCGGCAACGGTACAGGTTCTACGACTGGGATGCGGCACGCGGAGAAGTACGCTGGATGACTGCCTTCGACACCACGGCGGCAGACGTGGACGATTTCCTCGCGGCAGTCGGCGCAGCCGTCCAAGTTCAGCACGGTACCTTGTAGGCGCGGCGCCCAGCTGCGCGCTGCCCCCTTCAACATAGGAGCCCACGACCGGATAAACCGGCCGTGGGCTCCTATGTTCATTGGGACCCCACACATCCGCCGCGATGATGCTGGCCTTGGCCCCGGTTCGTGCCGGGGCCATTTGAGTGAACAGTCCAGGTGGAGGCGCAGCCTTGGACCAAGGGCTTTGACGGATCGGGACCTGGAGAGACGACAAAGGCGGCGGGCCGAAGATTCGGTCCGCCGCCTCGCTGCCAGCAGAGCTGGCAACCAACGTCACGTCAGGAGTTGGCTTCCCCGCCGGAGGTGTCCCGAAGGCCCATGAGCGTGATGAGTTCCCATGCCGTGTGGGCTGCTGCCAAGCCCGTGACGCCTGCATGGTCGTACGCCGGCGCAACTTCGACAACGTCTGCACCGACGATGTTCAGCCCGCGCAATTTCCGCAGGACGGTGAAGAATTCCCGGGTGTTGATGCCGGCGACCTCCGGGGTCCCTGTGCCCGGGGCGTGTGCGGGGTCGAGAACATCGATGTCCACGGAGATGTACACGGGCCCCGTGCCGAGACGGCCACGTACCTGCTCCACGATGCTGGGAATCGAACGTTCCTGGAACTCTTCGCTGCGGACGATCTCGAACCCGGCTTGACGGTCGTCGTCCAGCTCGCTTGGATCGTAGACTCCGCCGCGGATGCCTACGTGCTGGCATCGATTCAGATCCATCAGTCCTTCTTCGGCCGCGCGACGGAAGGGGGAGCCGTGCCAGATTGATTCTCCGTGCAGTACGTCCCAGGTGTCCAAGTGGGCATCGAAGTGAAGCACGGCCAGCGGTCCATGCTGCGCCGCAGCCGCCCTCAGCAACGGCAAAGCTATCGTGTGGTCACCACCAAGTGCCATGATCCGGGTGCCTTGGGATGTCAGCTTTTCCGCTCCCGCCTGGATCGACGTGACAGCCCGTTCGATTCCGTACGGTCCGACAGCGATGTCGCCGGCGTCGACGACCTGCTGGTCACGGAACGGGTAAGCATCGTGGATCTGGTGGTACGGATGCAGCTGGCGGGAATTTTCGCGGATGTGGGCCGGGCCAAACCGCGCTCCGGGCCGGAAGCTCGTACCGGAATCGAACGGGATGCCCACCACGGCCACATCTGCCCTTGGGACTTCTTCCAGCCTGGGAAGCAGGGCGAAGGTCGCGATTCCTGCGTACCTGGGCGCCTCGGGATCGTGCCGTTGCCCGACGATTTCTGACGTGCTCGTCATTGGTTTCCTCTCTTCTTCAGGCCACGGCGCCTGTCACTGGTTGTGACCAGGAACTAAATCAACCGCCGGGCATGCTGCTGAATCGTGGCACGCCGCAAAGGCGTAGCGCTTCCCGTCACAGCAATTTCTGAGGCTGAACCCACCCCTGAGCCGTTGAGGCACAGAAAAATTAGGGCTCGCGTGACCTGAGCCACATTCTTTTTATGGTTGGGGCAGGCGATGGCCAGGATCCAAGTCCGGCACGTTTCTCCGCGATATGTACCTCCTAAGTAAGGCAGAGCATGATTCCAACCTCCAGGCCCTTCGGTACGGTTTTGACCGTCCACACGCTAAGCGTGCCGGCGACAGCGCCTTGCATGACAGCGCCCCTGGCCCGTTCATTCAGCGCCGTTGGTATGGACAGCAACCAACCACAAGGTCGGTCTGCTTCCCTCGACGATGCGGCAGGTGCGTCATGAGAACGCAAACAGCTGAACCCTCCGTGTCCGGTACGGCGACAGCCCCGGCATTAATCGACGCAATCCCGGTGCGGCACCCTGGTCGGTGGATCGGCGCAGGCATCCTCGTTCTAGTGATGATCCTGATCGGCCAAAACCTGGCAACCAACCCCCAATTCCATTGGGAGACCGTCGGGCTGTACCTCTTGGACATCAATGTGATCCGAGGCGTCGGGTGGACGCTGCTCCTCACAGTTCTGTCCATGGCTCTGGCCGTTGGCTTGGCCATACTGCTTGCATTCATGCGCCAATCAGATAACCCCATACTGAGGTGGACATCATGGTTCTGGGTCTGGTTTTTCCGCGGTACCCCCGTATACACCCAACTCATCTTCTGGGGACTCGTCGCCGTGCTTTACCCAAAAATCGCGGTCGGCGTTCCCTTCGGGCCGGAGCTCTTCAGCTTCACCACCCAGGACGTACTCACAGCATTCTGGGCGGCAGTCCTCGGACTCGGACTGAACGAATCGGCCTACCTGGCCGAAATTTTCCGGGCGGGTTTGAAGTCCGTGGACAAGGGCCAAATGGAAGCAGCGGAAGCCCTGGGCATGAGGAGGGCGAAGATCATGTGGCGCATTATCCTGCCCCAGGCAATGCGCGTCATCGTCCCACCGACAGGTAATGAAACCATCGGAATGCTCAAGACCACATCTCTTGTCCTGGCTGTTCCTTTCACCCTTGACCTGACGTTCGTTACAAATTCCCTCGCCAATCGCACATACCTTCCCATTCCGCTGCTCATCGTGTCCGCCACCTGGTACCTCTTCATCACCAGCCTCCTCATGGTCGGCCAGCACTTCATCGAGAGGCACTACGGCAAAGGCATCGACAACCTCGCTCCCGTCGCAGTGAATCCTGCGGCACTGAAAGCAGCCAAAGCGAACACCACGGCGAAAACCACTGAGATTATTGAGGAGAGCGGACGATGACTTCAGCCCCTGCCGAAACCACCAAGTCGTCGACCCAGATGACCACCCCCTTGGTCAGAATCGAGGGACTGCACAAGTTCTACGGTCACCACCACGTGCTTCAAGGCATCGATATGACCGTGAAAGAAGGTGAAGTCGCTGTTCTCATCGGGCCATCGGGTTCCGGGAAGTCGACACTGCTCCGGTGCATCAACCAGCTGGAGAGCATCAGCGCCGGCCGGATCTACGTCGATGATGAACTTGTCGGCTACAAAGAGAAGGACGGTAGGCTCCATCAGCTGAACGTTAAGGACATTGCACGCCAACGCCGCAACATCGGCATGGTGTTCCAGCGCTTCAACCTGTTCGGGCACAAAACCGCACTCGAAAATGTCATCGAAGCTCCAGTCCATGTCAAAGGCCGGCCCAAAATCACCGCCAAACGCAAAGCCTTGGAACTTTTGGACAGGGTTGGGCTGGCCTCCCGGGCCGACTACTACCCCGCGCAGCTCTCCGGGGGCCAGCAGCAACGAGTAGCGATCGCCCGGGCCTTGGCAATGGAACCTGAACTGATGCTGTTCGATGAACCCACTTCAGCCTTGGACCCCGAACTCGTGGGAGACGTCCTGACGGTCATGAAAGACCTGGCAAAGTCCGGAATGACCATGGTCGTCGTGACCCATGAAATCGGCTTTGCCCGGGAAGTCGGCGACACCCTGACCTTCATGGACGGCGGCGTGGTCGTCGAATCCGGCGATCCCAGAGACGTCATCGCAAACCCCCAACAGGAACGGACAATCAACTTCCTGAGCAAAGTACTCTGACGCAGCCCGGGCTGGAATGACCTGCGGTGAGCTTTCCGGTTCTGATCCCGGCGTCAGGCTGGGATCAGAACCGGAGTGCATTCCCCTAGCTGTACCGCCAACGAACACGAGCCAGACACCCGGGCTGACGACATACGAAGAACAACGTGAAGCACCTGGCGTGGGACCAGACGACCACTTGCACTGACGCAACAGGCCATCAGACAAGGGCACCAGGACACCCGCGAACACGCCGGAGACCCCAGTATTGGAGACGAATGACCCACGAAACATTGGATGCCGGCGCAACGCTGCCCGCTGAAGCCATCGACGCCATTGAGCGGGCCGCCACGGCCGCCCACCCGCACGAGGAACTGTTCTCCGCGCGGGCCGCCAACATCAAGCAATCCGCCGTCCGCGATGTCTTCGACATCTCGATGCGGCCCGGCCTTGTCTCACTCGCCGGGGGCAACCCCTACCTGCAGTCGCTGCCGTTGGAGAAGCTCGGCCAGACCGCAGCCCGCATCATCGCCGAGGAAGGCATGACGGCCCTGCAGTACGGCGGCGGCCAGGGCACCGAAGAGCTCCGTGCCCAGATCTGCGACATCATGGCGGCAGAGGGCATCACCGACGCTGATCCCGGCAATGTGGTCATCACCGCCGGCTCACAGTCGGCACAGGATGTGGCCACCAAGGTCTTCTGCAACCCCGGCGATGTGGTCCTGGTGGAAAACCCCACCTACGTGGGGGCCTTGAACACGTTCGAGGCATACCAAGTCGAGGTGGCACCGATCGACATGGACGACGACGGCCTGGTACCTGAGCTTCTTGAGGCCAGGATCGCGGCGCTCCAGTCAGAGGGAAAGAACATCAAATTCCTCTACACGATCCCCAACTTCAACAACCCCTCCGGGATCACCCTGGCCGCCGAACGCAGGCAACGGATCGTCGATATATGCCGGGACGCGAACATCATTGTCCTGGAGGACAACCCCTACGGACTCCTGCGTTTCGATGGCCATCCCATCGCCCCGATGCGCGCGGCCAACCCGGACGATGTCATCTACCTCGGCTCCTTCTCCAAGATCTTCGCTCCCGGCCTCCGGATCGGCTGGGCACTGGTTCCCGCGCACCTGCAGCGCCGCTTCTACCTGGCCTCCGAAGCCGTGACGCCTCTGCCCGCCGCCACTGAACCAGATGATCGTCTCGGCATATCTCCGCGACTATGACTGGAAAAGCCAGATCGATACGTACCGCACGCTGTACGCGGAGCGGTGCGAGGCCCTGCTCTCCGCGTTGGATGAGTACATGCCCGCCGGGCTTACATGGACCCGCCCGGACGGCGGCTTCTTCGTCTGGGTCACCCTGCCCCACGGCGTGGACACGTACCCCTTGCTCGCAAAAGCAATCGACGCCGGCGTCGTCTTCATCCCCGGAGCAGCCTTCTCCCCCGCCGACGGCCCCTCCAACAAGCTCCGCCTGGCCTTCAGCGCAGTGCCGCCCGATACGATTGCCGAAGGCGTCCGCCGCCTGGCCCCAGTTTTGGCAGAAGCCATCAAGCTCTGACGGATGCGGCCCGGCCGGGAAAGTCCGAGTGCTTGGACTGGCCAAACTACGTCTTCATGTTCCAACCAGGCGAAGAAGGACCGGGTGGGGCTGAACCAATGATTGCCGGAGGGGTACTGGAGGTTACGGGTCGGCGGCCGGACGCCGTTTTACGGCCTCCACGTCGTGGCCCATAAAGCTTCCGGAGAGTTCTCTATCCGACCCCAAACCCTCATGGCCGGCGTCTACGAATTGGAAGTCACCGTGAGCGGCCGTAGTCGGCGGGCTCCAGAGCAGCACCGATCAGTGCGTCACGGTGGTGTTCAAACCAGCGACCATAAGCCTCGACGTCGTCCCCATAGGCAATAATGACCTGCTTCTGCGAATCGCGCGGAGTAGGGCGGGTAGGGCGGTATGTAGCTATCGCCTGCCCGCTTCGGGTGCGTCCGTTCGACGGTGAGGTGTATCGGGATGGAAGACTCGATAGCCGGGTCCTGACGGCTGGGGTCAGGAGCCATTTAGAGTTCCGCCATGACTGGAAGCGCTGGCTCTTCTACGTGGCGGAGTTGCTCAGGACTGGGGACGGTATCCGCTGGCAGGACGGCGTCGATGACGGCCCTCCTAGGAGCTTTGTTGAGGACCAGCTGGGTGACATCGGGGCGGGAGTAGTGGCCCGCTGGGTCGGAAATAGCCTTCGACGCTGAAATAAGGCCCAGATCTATCTCAGCGTAGACGAGGCCTTCCTGGTCGTCCGGAAGGGATTCGTGGAGTTGCCGGCCGTCGGGTCCGAAGATGCGGGCATGTCCGCCGCCGGTTTTCAGGAGTGCTTTCTGCGTGTCGGTGGCGCACATCTCGTCGACCATGTCCTGGGACACGGTGGCGCACGGAGCCAGAACGAAGCACTGGCCTTCCACAGCATAGATGCGCGAGGCGGAGGTGTTGACCTCAGGGCCGAGGGCAAAGGCACCACCTTCATATAGGGAAAAGCTCGGCCATGCGGCGACGTGCACCTGCTCGTTCTGGGCGTACATGGCGTACTTGGACAATGGCTGCAGGTGCTCCCAGCAGCAGAGCCCGCCGACGCGCCCCAGCTTGGTGTCCCAGACGGCCAAGTCGCTTCCATCGCCTTCGCCGAAGATGGTGCGCTCCACGTAGGTGGGCTTTAGCTTGCGGCGCTGGGCGATGGTCTGTCCTTCACTGTCAATGAACCATTGAGCGATGTAGAGGCTGCCGCCGTGGCGTTCGCTCAGTCCCATACTGACCATGATGTTGTTGTCCCTGGCTGCCTTCGAGATCCGCTCCGCCTGGGGAGTGCCGTACTCAAGGGAATTATCGAAGTAGCGTTTGGTGTATTGCGGCAGCCACAGGGCTGGTGCGTCGAGCCAGGCGTACCATGGGTACCCCGGGAGCCAGGTCTCGGGAAATGCAATCATCTGCGCGCCGTTGCGTGCCGCGTCCTCGATCAGGGCGATCGTTTTATCGATGGTCTTGTCCAGGTTGAGGAATGCCGGTGCTGCCTGAACGACGGCTGCTTTGAACTGGGCGTGGTTCATTGGGATCTCCTAAAGGATGTGATGCGAGTCATAGAAGTGGATGTGTTTCCACGTTATGTCTCAATTCCCAAGGATTCTTGATCGAGAATCGCAGGAACGTTGACTGCGTATGTCACGTTGCACGCACCCCCATCGGCCTCGGCAAACCGGCCCCAGAGTTGGCGCAGGGCGGCGATAAGATGGGGCATGGCCAAGGTTGTGAGCACAGCGGCGGTGTCTCCCCGGAACAGTGTTTCGTTCTGGACGGAGGCCGTTTCTGATACTTTCGTTGACCTCGACTGCAAGGCGGGTGACGGCCGCGAGTCCATAGATGGTGAGATAACCGTCCAGACTCTGGCATCGCTTGATTTGGCCCGTGTCCGTGCTTCCGCGCAATCCGTCCACCGCACACCAGCTGCCATCGACGCTTCCACCGACGACTACTATCTCGTGGGCATCCAAACCGAAGGCTCATGCTTGGTAACCCAGGAAGGCCGCTCGGCCGCCCTCCACGACGGCGGATTCGCGCTCTATGACACCACCCGACCGTATTCGCTGCTGCTGACCGGCCACTTTGAGCAACTTGTGCTCCGCCTTCCACGAATTGCGTTGGAGCGACATTTACCCGAAGCTGCCAGACTCACCGCATTGGCAGTAAACGCGGATCCAGGGGCTGCACGTCTGCTGGTAAATACAGTGCAGTTCCTGGCGAACGATATTGACGTTCTGCCCTCGGATGTCTCTTTATCAGTCTCCCAGGGCGTGGAGCATCTGATTGTTGCCGGCCTGGGTGGCCTCGCCCGTTGCGTGCCGGACGCGCAGCGAGTCTCCCGGCGCAAGCTCGTGCAAGCCCATATCCTCGAAAACCTCGGCGACGAGTCCCTGAGCATCAAATCCATCGCAAGAGAGCTTCACCTGTCTCCGAGCAGCATCCACCGCGCCTTCGCAGCGGACGGCGAGACAGTGATGGGCTGGGTCTGGCAGCAACGTCTGAACCGGATCCGGGAGACCTTGTTGACCGGGAGCTATGACGGCACGCTGACGGACTTGTCCCTATCGTGGGGATTCTCAGACCCCGCACACTTCAGCCGGGCCTTCCGCCAGCGGTATGGGCATGCGCCCTCGCAATTGCTTCGACCGATAGCCGAATCCCCTTTCACACCCCCTTCGACCCAGTAGTTGCCACTTGCTCATAATCTGAATCGCGGTGAGCGCGGTGGGCAGGGCTGCTGGCAACACTTCCAGTGGTCGAGTACATCGGTCCAAGTGCCGTTCTTGAAGCCGGTGGAAGCCCTACGCCGAGCGGCGACGCGGTTCCCATACGTTTTCTGAACCGTAAGTGCAGCAGTCGGACGCGGTATAGCGCTGCCGTTAATGGCAGGCGGAACTTGCCGTATGCTCTCCGTCGCGACATATGTGCGCTTATCGGCAGACTGGTCCGCGTCGGCGTGCTCAGCCGACATTCGCGCGAGCTGCAATGTCGCGAGCTGCAATGTTCCGTAGGCACCGCTGGGGAGCTGTCGTCTGCGTCGAGCCCGCGTCCGGCTTGATTTCGCAGTGCGCTCCGACGACACGGCCAAGACCCGTTTGTTTCCTCGCCCGACGAAAGAACCGAAGTCAGGATCCTTAGTGCAAGTTCCCAAAGTCATATCGTGCGCAGCATCCCTACCCATGAAGAGGTGTGGGCCAACCACGACCTACCGGACGAACCAAGAGAGGACCACATAACACCAGCTCCAGGAAACAATGACCCCGAAAGGCCGCCATTACTGGCGTGCCCTTCCCGCCACGGCGGTCCTTCCTCTGCTCCTTGCAGGGTGCAGGACCACTCCCGTCACGGATTCCCCTACCAGCACCGTGGAGCAGACCATGGGACCAGAACAAGCCCGAACTACCTAGAACATTTCAACGAGATTCAAGCTCTCGCCCCCGGGCGACTGGACGAAAGTTGCACCGGAAGCACAAGGGGATACATAAGGCGGTAAAGGAAGTCTTTGAGAGCAAAGGGCAAAGAGGGGCAGATTCCGGTAGCAAGCAACAGACAGGCGAAGGCACCGCGGCCTTACAAGCCCGGCGTGACGTCCTCGGACTGGCCCCGCCACCACCTGGAACGGGACGTTTTCCTCGCTGGCGCCCGCGCCGGCCATGCCAACGACGAAGTCGGGCATATACGACACCAGCCCGCTCGCCTGAAACAACTACCTCCAATCACTGAAGGGTAAAGACCCGCCCACCCAGCTGCAGTCAGTCGATCAGCGCCACGCCGAACTCCGCCACGACGGCCCGCAATTCCTTCAGATAGCGCTGCGCTTGGTCGGTGAGTGGAATCGCTGCGTGGCCTATCCAGCCGATCTCGATGCGTTCATCAACGTCGAGCGGGATGGCGACGATTTCCGGGTCGAGCTGCCCGCTGATGATGCCGGTCGAGATCGTGTAGCCGTGGAGCCCGATCATGAGGTTGAAGATCGTCGCACGGTCAGAGACCCGGATCTCCTGTTTGCTGGACAAGGTGGAGAGAATCTCCTCGGCGAAGTAGAAGGAGTTGTTCGCACCTTGATCGAAGGTGAGCCGCGGCAAACCGGCGAGATCGGCGAGAGTCGCACGCTTCTTTGAGGCGAGCGGGTTTTTCCTTGAAATGAAAATGTGCGGATCGGCGAGGAAAAGCGGAGTGAACGCGAGCCCGGACTCCCGGAGCAGCTTGTCGATGATCTTCCGGTTGAAATCGTTCCGGTAGAGAATGCCTATTTCGCTGCGGAGCGTCCGGACATCCTCGATGATGTCCCAGGTGCGTGACTCACGCAGAGAGAACTCGTATTCGGCCACGTCAGTGGCCTTGACCATCCGGACGAAGGCGTCCACCGCGAACGAGTAGTGCTGCGTTGACACCCCGAGCAGACGTCGCCGTGGTGGCCTGCCAAGGTAGCGCTGCTCGAGGAGAGCAAACTGCTCCACTACCTGCCGCGCGTAGCCGAGGAACTCGACTCCGTCGGCGGTGAGGGTGACTCCGCGGGCGGAGCGAACCAAGAGCGCACGGCCCACCCGCGCCTCAAGGTCCTTCATCGCTGCGGACATTGTCGGCTGGGCTACGTAAAGAAGATCGGCTGCCGCGGAGATCGACCCCTCAGCTGCAACTTCGATGAAGTAGCGGAGCTGCTGCAGCGTCAATCCGCTCGAAATCTGGGCCATAGGAAGATTCTATATGAATGCATAGTAACGCCTAGTTACCCGATACCCCTCGGTAGGTTGCACCATGGATACATCACCTTCTGAAAGGCCGTCTCCGGCCCATCAACGGATTGGCAGCACATGGCAGACGACTTCACCTTCAGCATCACCACGACCCCCTTCGACGAGGATTACTCACCGTCGGAAGGCTCGCGGATCACCACGAATTTCGCCAACCTGGCACGGGGCGAGCACCGCCAGGAGAACCTCCGCAACGCCTTGACCATGATTCGGCGCCGCTTCAACGATCTCGCAAGCTGGGACAACCCGGACCGGGACCGCTACACCCTCGCGCTTGAGATCGTTTCCGTGCAGATTGAGTTCACCGCGGAAGGTACGGATCAGCAGTTCCCGCTGTTCGAGGTTCTCGACATCCAGATCGTCGACCAGCTGAATGGGGTCCGTCACCAAGGGATCGTCGGGAACAACTTCTCCTCCTACGTCCGTGACTTCGACTTCAGCGTCGTACTGCCAGCGGCAGCAGCAGAGTCAGGCAAGCCCACCGTTCCCGAGGACTTCGGCGATCTGCACGGCAAACTGTTCCAGCAATTCCTCGACTCCCCCGCATGCAAGGAACGCTTCCCGCAACCGCCAGTGGTGTGCATCAGCGTCTCCACGAGCAAGACGTACCGGCGAACGGAGAACCATCACCCGGTCCTGGGCGTCGAGTACCAGCAGGACGAATTCTCGCTGACGGACGCGTACTTCGCAAAGATGGGGCTGCAAGTCCGCTACTTCATGCCACGCGGCAGCGTTGCCCCGCTCGCCTTCTATTTCCGCGGCGACCTGCTCAACGACTACTCGAACCTGCAGCTCATCGGCACGATCAGCACCATGGAAACATTCCAGAAGATCTACCGCCCGGAGGTCTACAACGCGAACTCCGCCGCCGCCGTCGTCTACCAGCCGAGCCTGGGAGAGCAGGACTACTCACGGACCCAGATCGCCTACGACCGCGTCGAGCGCAGTCAGCTCGCGATCAAGCAGGCTAAGTACACGGAGGAGCACTTCATCACTCCCCACAAGGATCTATTGGACCGGTGGACCGCCAAATACCCCGCTCTCGTCAACTGACCCACGGAGAATCGTCAATCATGAACACACTTTTGCCCACCACCGTTGTCGGAAGCCTGCCGAAACCATCGTGGCTCGCACAGCCGGAAACTCTTTGGTCCCCGTGGAAACTGGAGGGAGATGAGCTGCTCGAGGGCAAGCAGGATGCTCTGCGCATCGCCATCCACGAACAGACCCGACGCGGCATCGACATCGTCAGCGACGGCGAGCAAACCCGCCAGCACTTCGTCACCACCTTCATCGAGCATCTCAGCGGGGTCGACTTTGAACAGCGCAAGACCGTGCGCATCCGCGATCGCTACGACGCTAGCGTGCCGACCGTCGTCGGAGCAGTGCGCCGCGAGCGGCCGGTATTCGTCGACGACGCCAAGTTCCTCCGCGCAACCACCGACCGGCCGATCAAATGGACTCTTCCCGGTCCAATGACGATGGTGGACACGCTCTTCGATGACCACTACAAGAGCCGCGAGAAGCTGGCGTGGGAGTTCGCCGCGATCCTGAACCAGGAGGCGAAAGAGCTGGAGGCGGCCGGGGTGGACATCATCCAGTTCGACGAGCCCGCGTTCAATGTCTTCCTCGATGAGGTCAAGGACTGGGGCGTGGCTGCGCTGGAGAGAGCGGCAGAGGGACTGCGTGCGGAGACCGCCGTGCATATCTGCTACGGCTACGGCATCAAGGCCAATACCGACTGGAAGGCGACGCTCGGCTCACAGTGGCGGCAGTACGAGGAAACGTTCCCGCTGCTTCAGAACTCCAGCATCGACATCATCTCGCTGGAATCCCAGAACTCCCACGTGCCCATGGACCTCATCGAGCTCCTCCGCGGCAAGAAAGTCATGCTCGGGGCAATCGACGTCGCAAGCGAGACCATCGAGACCCCGGAGGAGGTTGCCGACACCCTCCGCAAGGCCCTGCAGTTCGTCGATGCGGACAAGCTCATCCCCAGCTCCAACTGCGGCATGGCACCGTTCCCCCGCGACGTCGCACTGGCCAAGCTGAGTGCTCTCAGCGCAGGAACGAACATCATTCGCGAGGAACTCGCCCGCTCCGTCCCCCGGGTGTCATAACCATGTTTCACGCCTACCCCCCAGACACTTGGGTCGAGGCTCCGAAGCAAAGCTTCCCGTCCTCCCTCTCGGCCGACGAATTCAAAGCACTGTTCCGTGGCCACCCGGGAGGTGTCGCCGTCATCACGGCGGATGCCGGCGAAGGACCGGTGGCACTGACGGTATCGTCGGTCGTGTCAGTGAGTGCGGAACCTCCGTTGCTGATTTTCTCGGTCTCGGCACTGTCCTCTGCCTCTGAGGTGCTTTCACGCGCCGAAACCGTCGTCGTGCACCTGCTGGACGCGCACGACATCGACTTGGCGAAGTTTGGAGCGACCCCCGGCGCAGACCGCTTTGACCAGACGCACCGCTGGTCGACCCTTGCCACCGGCGAAGCGGTTTATGACGATGTCCGGGCGTGGGTGCGCTGCGCCGTCATCAATCGCATGGAGGTGGGGACTTCCACCATCATCGCCGTTCACGCCCTGGAGTCCCGCGTGATGCGTGACGTCCAAGCGGGCGAGGCCGGCGACGCTCTGGTCTACCACAACCGCTCATGGCACCGTCTGGGCGAGCATTCAAAGCACGAAGGCTGAATGCCGCGCCAACAGTGCGAGGCAGCAAGCAGAACGACGCGCGACGGCGGGAGCATAACTCCCGCCGTCGTCCTCCTTAACATCGGCGCGTCCATCGACTTCCTGAAGGGCACCCTGGTCTGCACGCATGCGACGCTTCGGTTCGCCTTCGGTTGCTGGAGATCAACCGTCGGTCTCACATGCGGGAACAGCCACCCCACCCAGTCCACGCCCGTACGTGTACAGAGGATCCCGGGTGCCGCCTGGTTCATCGCTGTGGGCCTCCAGGACGGCTTGAGTTGATCGGGGCAATTCAAAGGGAAGCCGGCCTTCGGGATTTACCTTGCCAGCCAGCACCCGCACGAGGGCTTCGTCGGAGACTCCGAACGTGGCCAAGAGAGCCGTATAGTGCGGTTCCAGCGGCGTGAGTATCGCCGGACGGTCGAGGTTCATCACAAGGACCACGGGTGCTTTCGAGGCGAGTTCTTCAGTATGCGCAACGGTGGCGGCATCGAAATCCAGGCTCCCGGCATGGAACATCGCCTCAAGGAACAGATCATTTCGTGGCTCGTAAGG
The DNA here is from genome assembly GCF_029873575.1 of Paenarthrobacter sp. OM7. NCBI lineage: Bacteria > Bacillati > Actinomycetota > Actinomycetes > Micrococcales > Micrococcaceae > Paenarthrobacter > Paenarthrobacter sp. OM7. Next base: position 2,114,010 of record NZ_CP123579.1, on the reverse strand, counting down.
GGCATTGAGACGGACAATCGCGACGTCGGCATCGTCCGGAGCAGTTGCGATGACAGCACAATCAGCGAGGGCATCAGGGGACATCCCTTCCACGTAGACCCGCGTCGAGGACCTCAGAGGAAAGACACCCGCTGCAGTTTTAAGAGCCACCACGGAACGGGTCTGTGCTTTGAGGCCCTCCTCACGGAATTCGGCGTTGCCCACGACGGCCTTCAGCAACCGTCGCACGGATTCGTCGGTGCGCTGAACCCGGATGCGGCCCGACTTGACTAAACCACCAGGATTTCGGGGCAGGCCTCTCCACCGAACTGGTCGCAGCCGGCTTCAATGGCCTTGACCATGCGCCGCGCGCCGGACCCCTGCGATGGTTCCATCTGTCCATTGGGCGTCGCGAAGACGTTCTTTGGCCGCCTCCTGAACATCATCCCGCTGCTCAAGAGATACCTTCCGGTCCTCACCCATATACGTGCCCACGTGTCTCCCCACGGGGCTAAGGGCGAAGATAAAGAGGCCGTCCGCCCACTTTTGACCGTCTGAGGCAGTCAGCGCGCCGATGGGGCTTCCCGCGGCAGCCTCTACCCGCTGAACGGCATTCTCTTCGCTGACGTCCCCCGCAACAGCAAGTTGGTTTGCTCCTGCATCCGGACCGCCCACTTACTCCCAGCGCGGCGCTGCTCGCCGACAAACTTCCGGAAGTCGGCGGCGAGATGGAACGAAAACCTTGCCTCTGGTGTCGGTGGTATGCCCTAGTGGCAGGGTCCCAAGGGCACATCAACAGATATCGCCTTGCGCTCGATGGGTGCGCGGTGCCGATGCTGTACGGGCCGGTCAGGCTGTACGTACTGTGGAAGCTTCCGGAACTGTCCGACGGATAGTATTGCCAGACCTTCCGTTCAGATGTCTCCGTGTTTCGAACCAGCGTTGACCGGTGGGGTGTACAGCTGCCTCGCGAGTGTGATCATGGCTTCGACGCTCTGAGACTGTTTTATGGCAGCTGGCCAGATGAGGGAAACGGGAACGCTGCGCACCGCGGGGTTTATAGGTCGAACTGCGAGTGGTCGCCCTTCGTAGGATTGGTTGGAGGCTGGTTGCTGCACGAGGATGGCGTAACCCATTCCGCGTCCTACCAGCGATCTGGTCACTTCGTAATCCAAGGTCCTGAACCGGATGTTTGGGTCCAGACCCGCGCTGGAGAACATCATCATCGTGTTTTCGCGGCTGGGGTAGACGTCCAAGAGGATCATCGGCTCGTCAGCGACATCCTCCAAGCGCAGCGTCGGGTAAATGGCGAGTGGATGGTCAGCGGCCAAGACGATGGCCGGCGAAGTGTCGAAGAGTCGTTGGCCCCGCAGCCCATTGGGCAGTGACAGGTCGTAGGCGATGGCCAAGTCCAACGTTCCGGACTTGAGCCCTTCCTGCACGTCTGATTGCGGGCCGACGAAAAAGTCGAGGTCGACGTAGGGGTGCCGCCTACTGTAGTTGTCGATGAGCGCTGCCAGTACGGTAGGCGCCAGTGTCCCGTAGCAGCCCAACGTCAGGGACCCGCGTAACTCAGCTCCGGCGTCGGCGGCGTGAAGCTCCAAATCGGTGGCCGCATGGAGCAGCCCTTTGGCGCGGTCCAGGACGTAACGTCCGGCCGCGGTCAGTGCCACGCCGTGAGCCTTGCGCCTTATGGTCAGCTGCGCTCCGAAGGCGTGCTCAAGTGCGTTGATTGCTCCTGCGACTGCCGATTGCGAAATGAGCAGGGTGTCCGCAGCTGCGGTCATGGTGCCGTGTTCCGCCACGCTGACAAATATTTCGAGCTGCCGAAGTGTGTATCGAGCCACCTTTTTCCTCCTCGCTAAAACCGTGGATATATCGCAGATACTTGTACTTTACCGGGGATGTGTTCTGTTCCACACTGAGTTCAGGCAAAGTTGCCCACGAATCCAGGAGACCAATGATGATCACCCAAGGAACCCCAAAAGCCCCAGGCTGCCCGTTCACTGGGGCGCTCCCCGAAGATACAGCGGAGCGGAATGCCCTGCTTGCCTCAGTTCCAGCAGACCACGTTGGCGCCTCAGATTCCCCAACTGCCGAGGCACTCATTGAGGCCCCTCTAGCAGACTGGGTATCCATTCCCGATCTGTACAGCAACCCGTTCCCTATTTACCGGCGCATGCGTGAAGAGGCACCAGTGCACTGGGTGCCGGCAGTGAACCGCTACATGGTCACAAGCTACGCTGCCTGCCACACCATAGAACAGGACGCGGACACTTACTCCGCCAACGAATCCGGTTCACTCATGAAGCGGGCCATGGGCCACTCAATGCTGCGCAAAGACGACCCGGAGCACAAAGTGGACCGGGACTCATACGGCAGCACGCTGCGCCCCGGATCGATCAAGAATCATTGGGCGTCGATCTTCGAAAAGAACAACACCAAGTACCTGGACGAGCTCGCCGCCAAGGGTCCGGGCGCTGATTTCGTCTGGGACTACGCCGCTCCCTACGCGGCAGAAAACCTCAGGCTGATCTGTGGCTTCCACAACTCCACCCAGGAGGACTTCCAGCGCTGGAGCCAGACGATGATCGATGGCACCGGCAACTATGCCGACGACGCCTCCGTCTGGACCAAGAGCGAAGCATCGTCCAAAGAGGTAGACGCGGCCATTGATGACATGATCCCGTACCTGCGCAAGAACCCCGATCCATCGCTGCTCTCGGGGCTGGCGTCCATGCCTATTCCGCTGGAGTCGATCCGGGCCAACCTCAAGATGACCATCGGCGGGGGCCTCAACGAGCCCCGCGACGTGCTGGCCACAACGGTCTGGGCCCTGCTGACCAACCCGGACCAACTGGCCGACGTCCTGGCTAACCCAAAATTGTTTTCGGTCGCTTTCGAAGAGTCTGTCCGCTGGGTCGCGCCCATCGGGATGTACCCGCGGCAGACGACCCGCGAGATAGTCCTCGAAGGTGTGCGCCTCCCCACCGGCGCACGGCTGGGCGTCGTGCTCGGCGCCGCAAACCGCGATCCTGCCGTGTTCACCGACCCGGACACGTTCAACATCCACCGGCCAAAGAAGCCGCACCTTGGCTTCGGTGGAGGCGCACACTTCTGCGCCGGGACGTGGGTCGCCCGTGCCCAAGTGGCTCAAGTGGCGATGCCCGCGCTCTTCGACAAGCTGCCTAGTCTGCGGCTGGACCCTGATAACCCCTCTATCGACGCCGGCTGGGTATTCCGGGGACTGACCAAAATGCCAGTCCTGTGGAACTGAAACCCACCCCTATCCAGCACTCCAAGGAAGAATCATGCCAACCATCACTTTCGTACAGCCCACCGGAAAATCCGACATCGTCTCCGTGGAGGAAGAGACGTCTCTCATGCGAGCTGCGGTCACCAATGGCGTTGAAGGCATCGTCGGCGAATGCGGCGGTCAAGCCATGTGCGCAACCTGCCACGTGTATGTTCGCCCCGAATTCGAGGACGCCCTGCCCGGTCTCAGCGACGACGAAGACGAAATGCTCGACTGCACCACGGCAGAACGGACAAGCCAGTCCCGCCTCGGATGCCAGGTGAGTGTCGGCGCACACCTTGACGCAATCATCGTCGACATTCCCACGGACCAGGTCTAAACCATGGGAGTAATCATCATCGGAGGCGGCCAAGCCGGCATCCAAACGGCCGACTCTCTCCGTTCCGGCGGATATACCGACAGCATTACCATCCTCGCCGAGGAAGGGTGCCTGCCTTATCAGCGCCCGCCACTGTCCAAGGACTACCTGGCTCCGGGCGGGAGCCCCGTGCCCCTGCCACTGCGGCCGGCCTCCTTCTACACCGACAACGACATCGACCTGCGCAGCGGTGTCTCCGCAACGGACATCGACCGGGACAACAAGACCGTCACCATCTCGGACGGGACTGCGCTTCCCTACGACCACCTTGTGCTGGCCACTGGTTCCCGCAACCGTCAACTGACCTGTCCCGGAGCGGAGGCGACAGGCATTCACAGCCTGAAGACTCTGCGGGACGCAGAAGAACTGCACGCCGCTCTCACTCAAGCGCGGGACATCGTCGTCATTGGAGCAGGATTTATTGGCCTGGAATTCGCCGCAGCCGCAAGAGCCCACGGATGCTCCGTGACTGTGTTGGAATTTGCCTCCCGCCCCATGGCCCGGGCCCTGACCCCTGCTATGAGCGAGTGGTTTACCGACGCGCACCAACGAAACGGTATCGAGCTTCGCCTGGGTGAAGGCATCAGTCGTTTCGAGGCTGGCCCTGATGGCGGAGTCTGTGCCGCCCACTCCACCACAAATCGGCGTTACCCGGCTGACCTCGTTGTTGTCGGTGTGGGCATCATCCCCAACGACGAGATTGCCGCCAGGGCCGGACTGGAAACAAACAACGGCATCGTGGTGGACCAGTACCTGAGAACTTCAGACCCTTGGATATTGGCCATCGGCGACTGCGCCAACTACCCGAACCCCCATACCCGGACCAGAACCCGGCTCGAGTCGGTCCAGAACGCAGCGGCGCACGGGCGTCACGCAGCACAGGTCGTCCTTGGCGCATCGGACCACTACGAAGAAACACCTTGGTTCTGGTCAACACAGGGCACACTGCGGCTGCAAATGGCCGGAATGTCCAGCGCCGATGACACAACCACACTCATCGGCGACCCCGCTACAGCCAAATTTTCGGTCCTCTGCCACCGGGACGGCCAACTCGTAGCAGTCGAATCCGTGAATGCCGCAGCAGATCACATGGCTGCCCGGAAACTTCTATCAGCAGGCCTGGGACCATCACCCGAAGAAGCCCAGGTTCCAGGTTTCAGCCTGAAAGCACATACAAAGCAGGCTCTGCTAAACCCCGCATAGCATTCCCCCTCAACACCACCCTCACCCAACGCAGGAGAAACCATGCCCAGTGCATCAACCGACGCCGCGGCGAAAAAGACGCAACGACGCGTCGCCTTCGCCACCATCGTCGGAACCACCATCGAGTGGTACGACTTCTTCATCTATGCCACAGCCGCCGGTCTCGTCTTTGCCCAGGTGTTCTTCGCCCCTGCGGGGGAATCGATCGGGCTTTTGCTGGCATTCGCATCCGTGGGGATAAGTTTCCTCTTCCGCCCGCTCGGAGCCTTCCTAGCCGGGCACTTTGGCGACCGCATCGGCCGTCGACCCATGCTGGTCCTCACACTCATCTTGATGGGAGCCGCCACCACACTCATCGGTATCCTCCCGACCTACGAAACTGCAGGAATCCTGGCCCCCGTCATGTTGCTGCTCCTCAGAATTCTCCAAGGCATCTCGGCAGGCGGCGAATGGGGAGGCGCTGTTCTCATGGCCGTCGAGCACGCCCCACGCAATGGCCGTGGCCGCGCCGGAGCTTTCCCCCAACTAGGCGTACCGCTGGGCATGCTACTGGCCTCCGGAGTCACCGCCGTCATGACCGGATGGGTCTCCCCGGGAACAGCCTTCATCGAATGGGGCTGGCGCGTGCCATTCCTGCTCAGTATCGTTCTGATCGCCGTCGGATACATGGTCCGGCGCGCCGTCGACGAATCCCCCGTATTCCAGGAGATCGCCACCAAAAAACAGCAGACCAAAGTCCCGGCCGCCGAACTGTTCCGCAAACACTGGTTACTGGTCCTGCTCGCCGCACTTGTCTTCGCAGGAAACAACGCAGCAGGCTACATGGCTACAGGAGGATTCATACCCAGCTACGCCACCAGTCAAGTAGGCCTGGACCGCACCGACGTACTCCTTGCGATCACCTTCGCCGCTGCCATGTGGTTCCTCTTCACGCTTCTCTCGGGCTACCTCGCCGACAAGATCGGTCGCAAACGCACCTACTTGATCGGCTTCGGATCCCAGGCACTCATGGTCTTCCCGCTGTTCTGGCTCATCGACACCGGTTCGCTGCCCATGCTCTACCTCGCGCTAGGCCTGTTCACCATCGGTCTGGGACTCAGCTACGGGCCACAGGCAGCCTGGTACAGCGAAATATTCCCGGCCTCAGTGCGCTTCTCCGGAGTATCCATCTCCTACGCGATCGGGGCCATCCTCGGAGGGGCATTCGCACCAACCATTGCCCAAGCGCTCATACAATCCACCGGAAGCAGCGCGGCGGTTTCGCTGTATCTGCTCGGCATGACCATACTGTCTGTCATTGCGGTACTGATCCTACGGGACAGGCCAGGCATAGACCTCTCGATCAACAACCAAGCCGAGCAAGAAGTCGGAGCCACCATCTTCGACCAGCGCCGGGAACGGGCCTACGACAAAGCGACCATCTAGCGACATAGAGCACACCAAACCCTGCGGGCTCTCCACACTATGCCGGGAGCCCGCAGGGCTTTGTAAGGTTGCAGTACCTGGACCCGATTCGCGGGGTTTGCCATGATGCAACTCGTGAGCTCGTTCTCCCGACCGTGTTTGACGACCTCTGCAGGGAGGCCGAGGAATTTGATGGCCCCGCGCTGACACGTAAGCGGACCAGGAGTCGTTGCCCGAGGGCCAGGGGCGAGAGCTGGCCCGGCAGGAGTTGGGCCTGAACCGCCGCTTGGACCTGAAGCGTCGCGTCCACGAGCCTTGGGTCGCGGACTCCACGTCCCTGACAGCCCTCGAATAGCCGGAGCAAGTACGGCCCGGTGATGAGCTGCGAATGTTCAAGGGTCTTCGGGTCTGCGCCGTGGGAACCGTACTCTGGGTCGAGCAGGCGACCTTGCCGATGCCTGGCGATGAACAGGAACAGCTGCTGGGCTGGCTCGCCGACCCGCTGGACGAAAGACCATGAAGGTCAAATACAGTCCGGTCCTCACCCACGACGAACGGACAACACTGGAGCCAATTTCATGGTTGACGATCGACGCTGAGTACCACGTCGTCTCACAGCTCGCTCATGCAGGCCGCCGTGTTGACCTGCAGCGTCTCACCGACAACGGTCACAGTCTTGCCTGGTTCGACTCCACGGCGTTCATCACCGTGGATGGAAGCGTGCCTGAAAGTTGGGAGGCCCGCATCCATGAGGGCGTCATGCCGGTGTTCGCAACCGCCACCTGACAGGTGGTCGGGTTCTGGGAGGACTAATACGACGGCGACCCCGCCGCGCAGAGGCGGTCAGGCAGGAACTCAAGAAGATCATCGGTGGCACACCCTTTCCGGATGTGCGTGACCTGCATGGTCCCCTGACCTAACTGGAACTGTGCTCCGCTGCGGAGCTCATCTTGGGAAATTCCGGTGCAAAATTCGCCCGGGCCCTGCTGTGCGTGCTGGAACCGCTGGGTGACGAGGAATCCGGATCCAACACAGCCGACTGGTTCGCCGGAGTCGTTTGGGACATCTGGTGACATCGCTGATGGATAGGCCAGGCACTCATTCCGGCAGCTCGCCGGCGGCAATCCTCTCGGCGGTCAGAGTGTACGCCGCAATGATGTAGTCCTCGACATCCGCGGCAGCAATGCGCCAGATGTTTCTACCTCCAACCTGGATGCCGCGCAGATCCCCGGCTTTCGGCAGCGTCCTGATCTGGCTCACGGAGATATTGAGTTCCTGGGCGACCTGTTCAATAGTCAGGAACCGGCGCTTCTTCTTTTTGTCGGACACCCGTCCATCCTTAAAACCGTCCGGCTGCGTAGACCCTCAAGAGAAGCAATCAGCAGTTATGCTAGTCATTGGATTTATTGTTCTGGGTTGGGGGCGGGCATGGGAATTGCTTTTGATGACGGCGCGGCCGACGCGCTGATCCGTGCCGCGAACTCCGCCGACGAGGTTCTGCGTGCCGAGGGAGGCTTCCTGCACGGGGCCGTGGAGCGGGCAGTGCAGGACTTCAACGGCGGCTACGGGCGCTTGTTCAAGGACGTCTGCGGCATCAGGTCCGATGATCGCGGCAAGCTTGCAGGTGTCCTCGCGGCTCTGGCCGAGGACGTCGGCGAGGCCAAGCACAGGGCACAGCAAGAGAAAGCCCGGCAAAAGAACATGGATGCCTGGCAGCAACGCGACAATATCCGTAAACAGCACCTGCTCTCCGGGAACATCGCCGAAGCATCCGCGACAGTCGCCACCATGGTCCTGGACCCGATGCCCGAGAGCACGCCGGTCCCTGCACCGGCTGTTTCAGCTGTGTTTTCTCCGCGGGACCGGCCCCGGTTCGCCGGCGGGCCGGGAACCGGAATCACCTCGGCTGACCCGGGCAAGCTGCGCGGCTTCGCATCAGTATCCCGGACTGCCACGAACACCTTGAACTCACACTTTGTCGCAGTCCGGAATGCCTGGAGCGGTTTCACAGCATCGTGTTCCTGGGTGACCATCGAGACTGAATCGTTTGTTGCTGGTTTTGAGCAGCTCCTCGCCGCGAACGCAGCAGACGCCGATTGGATAGCAGGTCGCCACTGCATTCGAAACAGCCGGCAGCGGCGCTATAGCGGACAGCATGCTCAACGGACTCTTCATCCAGTACGCAGCACCAAACCAAGTGGGCCTGAACGACCTCGGAACCATGAGTGCCGCGCAACTGAAGGTTTGGCTGGGTAATGGTGGCACCGCCCGGCTGCGAGAACTCCTGACCCAACCACGACTGGACCCCGTAGCGACAGCCACGTGGTGGTCTGGTCTCGGCCACACCGTCGAGCCTGCCACTGGGAAAGTCACCGTCGGTGAAGAACAGCAGCTCCTGATCGATGAACTTCCGGACGTTTTAGGGAACCTGAACGGTGTCACCGCGACAGCCCGGAACCTTGCCAACCGCAAAAAGTTGCTGCAGATGCACGACCGCTGGAAAAAGTACCGCGAAGAGCGCGGCGGAAAAGTCGATGAAGGCTCCCAGGAAGACATGATCAACAAAGTCTGGGAATCGCTCTACGACAGCGAGGGCAGGCCGAAAACCAATCCTCAGGATCCATCCGACATCCGGCAACTAATCAGCTTCGCTCCCTTTGGTCTCGGGACAGGGTCGGAGACCGGGTTCGGTGCATCTATTTCCGTGGGAGACCTCGATGCCGCCAAGCACGTCACCTACCAGCTCCCCGGGCTGGACACCACCATCGGCAAAGACATGGCATCCAAGACCAAACAGGCCAAGGATCAAAGGCTTGATCAGCGTGCCCTCGCCTCACGTAATGGAATTGATCCTGATCGAATCGCTGTTGTTGCCTGGATTGGTGTTGAGCCGGCCCAGGGTCTGGGTGTGTTCAGCAATGACCAGGCAAAAGTCGTGGGTCCTGCTCTTCGCAACGACGTGACAGGGTTCAACGCCGTTCATCAGAACCTCGAGAACACTGCCAGGACAACCGCCGTCGGGCACTCCATGGGTTCCCTCGGCGCCATGGAAGCAGCCAAAACCGAGCTGCCGGTCGATAACCTCGTTCTCGTCGGTGACGTTGGAGCCCCTGACAACGTGACCTCCGTGAACGATCTCCACCTGAACCCCGGCGGCACCGTATACCGGGGAACCTACGACTGGGACCACATAGCCGAGGTCGGGCATGGGCTCGGCTGGCAGCGTAGAAGTACCGAAGACCCCGGATTCGGTGCCGTCACCTTCGGCACGAACGGCACCACCGCGCCCGATGGCACCGTTGAGAACCCCACCAAAACCCACGACGGACAGACCGGCGGCAAGGACGGCGTCTATGGATATTTTGATCGCGGCACAGAGTCAAGCAGCAATCAAGCCAAGATCGCCTTGGGCTTGAGTGACCAACTTACGAATGTGAAACGATGATCACCATGTCTTCGCGAAGATTTCTCATCCAAGGCCTTGTCGTTGCCATCCTCGCTGCCCTCACTGGGTGTGGAACTACGCCGAGCACCAACCCACCTACCAGTACCGCGGAGCAGACTATGGGACCAGAACAAGCCCGCACGGAATACCTCGACATCTTCACACAAATTCAAGCTCTCGCCCCTGGCGACTGGACGAAAGTTGCACCAGAGGCACCGGGGGATGTCTGCGATCTGCCCCAGGGCATTGAAGGGACTCAATTCAGCTTTGACAGTACACGCAGCGTGATCTCAGAAGATCAGGCTGAAGCCATACATAAGACGGTAACGGAAGTCTTTGAGAGCAAAGGGCTAAGAGTTGTACAAACCCAGCCCTCGGGAGCAAACCGAGACCAGACGTCCACAGGCTTTGGCGATGGCAAGTTCTCCATGCAGCTTGGAACGAGCAGCTTCGGCACCACGCTCGGCGGCAACACCCGATGCGCGCCGGATCCCGAGGGCAAATTCCGGTAGCAAGCAGTGACCAACAAGGTCCACCGGTACTGGCGCGTCCTTTCCACCAGTGCCGTCCTGCTGCTGCTCGTGTCCGGATGCGCCCCCGCGTCTCCGGGCAAAGGCACTGATACTGCCCCATCACCCTCTCAAACCACCGCAACGAACACACTTCCCGATGACGGGAAAGGGGCAACCATGACACCGGGAGAGGCCAAAACGGAGTTCTTCGGACTCCTCGACGAGATCCAAGCGATGGCACCGGGCGATTGGACCAATAAGGATGTTCCGGCAGGTGGCTACTGCAGCTTCCAGGGAACCGGAAACGGCAAGTCGTTCGCTGGTGCGCGGACCATGGGACCCCTCAGCGCCACCGAGCGGGAGACACTTCGGCAGAAAGTCGAACATTTCTATGAGTCCCGCGGGTACAGCGTAAAGGTCTTTGATCAATCTACGACCACAAACAAGCTCATCATGACTAATGGTTTTGGACCAGATGGCTTAGTTATCCAGCTCTACACGGGCGACCTTGGCACAGTAGTCGATGGCAATAGCCGCTGCGTTCCTGATCCGCAGAGCCAGGGATAGCCGAGCTGACCATGACGTGCCGGGCCACAGTGAGCTCTGGTCGCAGATGACAGCAGAGCCACAAGCTAAGCCACGATGACTTACAGTGATCACGTGCCAGATCTTGAACTCCTCGGCTTCCATGAGAACGCTGCAACTCCTGCCGGAGTCACCCCCCCGCGCAGCTCTGACCCTTGGTCATGTTCTCGTTGGCATGGGCGCGGACCACGATCCAGTTGTGCAGCTGGAAGACATCCTGGTCATCCGGCACACCTTCAGCCCTAGCGATCCCCAGGCTTTGCGAGGCCCCGAGGACCTGACGCCCGAACGCGTTCTTACCTACACCCGGGAGCAGAGTGTCTTGCCGCGCAGTTTCCCTGCCGTCCCACCGCGATACTGGATCATCCTTGCCGCCGACGGCCAAAAACGATCGCGACTGTGGGGTGCCTTCGAGAACCACGGCGAAATCATCGCTGAACGTACTACGTCTGAGCGGTATTTTGATCTGCGACCCTCCGACTTTCTCGCGCCGTTGAACGACCGGCTCGTCATCGAATGGGACAATCCCCCGCAGCTGGCACCGATGGGCCAGCGCAAACACCGCTGGCCCATCCCCCTCTCTCCAGGCACGAGCCCAGGCCGGCTGGAATCGACGCATGATCTCGATGTCATGTTTCGCTCGTTCCCCCTACCCATGAAGAGGTGTAGGACAACCACGACCTACGGGACGACCCGAGAAAGGAGACGTACAACCCCCATACACTGCCAGCGGAGGGCCACCCAGCCACGGCTCTGAACCCGCTCTCCACAACTGAACAGGCCAACCGGCGGCCAGGCACATGCCGGCACCACATCGGAGGCTCCTGTCAACAATTGTCAACACGTTAAAGCAAAAACCCCCTCCGACGAGGGGGTATGCCGTGCCCGAGGTGGGACTCGAACGGGATTCCAAGGCCTTGGGAACACTGGGAAGTGGCGGAAACATGCGGAATCCGGGCCAATCCGGTGGGTGTACGGGCCAGTCCGGGGTGGATAGTGTGAACATTGTCCACACTTCTTTTATGACCTTTGCTGGTACGCCAACACACCCTCGGACCACCCGGGTCAGGTATGCCGTCCCTTGTCCCTGCTGGATCTGTTCCGCGTAGTTTAAGTAATAGCCTCCGGCCACGAGTGTGGGCCAAATAGATTAGCGAAGCCGCGCGGCCAGCGCTTGTGCCACTGTCGCAGTAAGGGCGCTGGAACAGCCACAGCTCCTGTGCCGCCAGCATCAGGAAAAGGGCAATGATCTACTCGGGCCCAGCACTACGTCCTCCCGTGTCTCTGTGGGATCTTCAGGCCGCTCACGGTGTAAACGGAATCTCACCGTAGCTGTTCATAGCTCACCGACGAAACCACTGGGCGTTTATAACCTCTCCTTCACCCCGTCTGCCATCTCCCGAATGGCGGATTCCAGTCGCACGTCTCCAGCGTACGCCGCCTGTCGAAGCGCATGGGAGAGATCCTCCGCGGCCTGTTCGCGCCTGTTGAGGGCGTCGTAGGTTTTCCCGCGGTGATAGAGAGCTGAAGCGCGCCCCAAGTGCCACTCCATCTCCTCGGCTACAGCCAATGCTTCCCCTGCTACTTCAAGGCACTCCTCATATCGCTGCAGACTGTGCAACGAGCCGCACAACAACTGCAGGGTGTAGAACTCGATGAAGTCTGCAACGTTGGGTGGCATTTGGCTACTCCTGGTCAATGCGAGAAGCCCTGTAGCCACATCAACTGCAGTGTCCAGTTGCCCCCACAACTGATGGATGCTGCCCTTGAGCATCAAAGCGGGTGCTTGGCCCTCAATCTCCCCGACAGCCTCAAAGAGGGAGATCGCCCGATCTGCGCTGGTCATTGCTTCGGGAATCCTTTCGAGGCCCCTCTGGCTCAAGGCAATGTACAGGTAAGCCCAGCCCTGATACGCGGGGTCATCTGCCTCTGTAGCGGCGTCCAGGGCGAGGTGCGCCGTTTCCAATGCACGCTGGTGGTCCTTCCGCTCATTGTTGAAAGCAAAAGATAAGTATCCGAGATGAGCTGAAAGGCGTGCTTTGTCACCCAGCGCAGCCGCGGATGACACGGAATCCGTGAACAGCCGATGCCACTGGCCCCATGATTCCCAAATCCCGGCGAACCAGTGCAAGGATTCAGCGACTTTTACAACCTTTTCGTGTTCCCCCATCGAAACGGCATCGTGATAGGCCCCGAACCAATCTGAAGTTTCCGATTGGAGCCACTGCCTGGCTTTAGCTGAACTGGCGAATGCAGTGCCAGGTGTGCTGCAGATGATGCCGGCCACGGGGTGGGGTTCAAACCAATTTCCTGCACTCACCGTGCTCGACAACAGCCACGACCGAAGATGAGCGCGCAGGGCCGCAGTCTCCTGGGTGCTCGCCTCTGCCCGGAGCCGACCCGCTGCGTAGAGCCTCAACAAATCGTGGAGACGGTACCGATTGCCTGTTAGCGCTTGCACCAGCCCCAAATCAACCAATTCATCCAGACCTTCCTCCACATCCACCGCACCATAGCTGCCGGCGCCCATCGCCGCTCCGGCCAGGGGAGCGCTGAAAGATGTGCCTTTGAGGAGGGAGAGATTCCGGAAAAGTCGCTGGTGTTCGCCCGTGAGGTGGGCGTAGGACAAACTGAACGCCGCCTCGACTGCCAGATCGCCCGCCACCAACGCGCGCAGGCGGCGTTCCTCGGAAGTGAGGCGATCAACAAAGTCCCTCACGGTCCAGGACGGCTGGCTGGCCAGGCGGTTGCCTGCTATTCGCAACGCCAACGGGATGTGATCGCACAAAGTGGCCAACTCCCGTAAAGACTCGTTGCCTTGGTCAAGGGCGAGCATTTCCGCAAGGAATGCTTCGCCGTCGGACGGTGGGAGGGGCCCGAGAGGAAACCTTCGCACTCCTTCCAGTCCGGCAAGGCTTCGGCGCGACGTCACCACCACAGCCCCTTTGTGTCCCGTTGTGAGGACCGGACGAACTTGGGCTTCGCTGGCGGCGTTATCCAGCAACACCGCTGCTGGAGAGTTCCGTGAAACTTCGCGCCAGAGCGACGCCGCGGCGTCGAGAGCCTTTGGTATGAGCCTGCCTGGCGGCAGGGCTTGCTTGAGCAGAGCCTGGAGAACTTGCAGGGGTGTCAGCGGGATGGCGTCGAGTCCGTTCAGGTCCACAAAGAAAGCAACTGACGGGTTCGACGCCCGGCGATGCAGTGCCTCCACAGCCAGTGCCGTCTTGCCCATGCCGGGGGCACCATGCACTACGGCCACCGGGGCGACGGTCCGCCCCGTGGCGGTTCGGGCATCAAGAAACGCCAGTAGCTGCGCTATTTCGGAGGTTCGCCCAGTGAAGTCGGGGAGTCGACGCGGCTCGAGCGAGGCGGATCTACCGCCGGAACCCGTGGTCACCTTTCCGAGACGGGCGGCGCGCAGAAATTCATCACGTTCGGACTCGGTGAGGTTCAACGCAGCGACAAGGGCTAGGAGGGTTCGGCGTTGAGGGGCCGTGCTTACACTGCGCTCGATGTCGCTGATGGTTCGGTCACTGACGCCCGAAATTTCAGCGAGGTGCTCGAGCGAAAATACCGCCCGTTCACGGTACTCGCGGAGCAGCACTGCCAAAGGCCGAGCCGTTGTTACCACTGCTGAACAGACAGACGCACTGCCACCCCTTCGGAACGATCTCCGCCAGCGAAAAATGCCAGTGCCGGCAAGAGTGCGCCCGCATGACATACATCCACGTGGCCACAACTACATAAGGTTAGCTGCGGGCGACTAAATTCCCGTTCTGCGTGCTTTCTTCGTGGTGCCCACCACCACAATGCTGTGGACTGGCAGAGGGCTCATGACGAGTACCCGCCAGCCCAAACAGAAGGAGACCCCGTGTCCAAAACCCCCACTATTGTTCTGGTGCATGGCGCATTCGCTGACGCCGCCAGCTGGGCGCCCGTAGCCCGCGCACTGCTCGATGAGGGATACGACGTTGCCGTTCCGCCAGTCTTCAACCGCAGCCTGACAGGAGACTCCGCCTATATCAGGTCCTTCGTGGAACAGATTGAAGGGCCCGTGCTGCTTGCCGGCCACTCCTATGGCGGCGCAGTCATCACCGTTGCAGGCGTGGCTGAGAACGTAGTGGGTCTGGTTTACGTCTCCGGCTACGCCTTGGAAGAAGGCGAAAGCCTGGGTGCCCTGCAGGGTGGCTTCCCCGATTCGGATCTTTCAGCCAACCTCGTGTACTCGCCGTACCCGGTGGAGGGCTCGGACCCCGGAACCGATGTGTCAGTCCAGCCGGAAGCGTTCCCGGACATTTTCGCCGCAGGGGTCCCCAAGGAAATCAGTCGCGTTCTCGCCGTATCCCAGCGACCTCTCTCGGCAATCGCCTTTGGCGAGGCGGCACCGGTCGCTGCATGGAAAACCAAGCCTGCCTGGGGCATCGTCTCAAGCGCGGACCACACCATCAACCCGGAGGTGGAGCGTTTCGGCTACCAGCGCGCCAATGTCCGCAAGGTCCTGGAACTCGACGCGCCGCACCTGGTCATGATGACGCACCCGCACGAGGTTGCGACGTTCATCATTGAAGCCATCGACGAACTGGCCTAGTCCGTATCAGAACCCAGAGAAAGACAATCAAATGAGCGGGAACCCGCACAACATCTCCCTTGAACCGCAGGCCCAGGAATTCGTGGATGCCACCAGCACCCCGCCGTTCCTGTACCAGCTCACACCGGAAGAAGGCCGTAAAGCCGTAGACGGTGTCCAGGATGCCGGCATCTGGAAACCCGAGATCGATGAGGAATGGGTCACCGTGTCCGGCGGACCGACGGGTTCTGTCAGCACCCGGATCGTTAGGCCGAAGGGCAGCACTCGAGCACTTCCGGTCATCCTGTACACGCACGGTGCAGGATGGGTCTTCGGGAACGCGCATACGCACGACCGCCTGGTCCGCGACCTCGCAGTCGGAGCCGACGCCGCCGTGGTGTTCCCGGAGTACGACCGATCTCCTGACGTCAAATACCCGGTTGCCAACGAGCAAAGTTATGCAGTGGCCCAGTGGGTGGCCGCTCACGGAGCCGAAAAAGGGCTGGACGGATCCAAGATGGCGGTCGCAGGTGACTCCGTTGGTGGCAACATGGCCATCGCGCTGACTCTTATGGCCAAAGAGCGCGGTGACGTGACCTTCCTTCAGCAGGTGCTGTTCTACCCGGTGACTGACGCAAACTTTGATACAGCGTCCTACGACCAGTTTGCCGAGGGCTACTTCCTTTCGCGTGAGGGCATGAAATGGTTCTGGGACCAGTACACCACCAGTGAGGCCGAGCGAGCGGAGATCACGGTTTCCCCCCTTCGCGCAAGTTGTGAACAACTCACCGGGCTTCCACCCGCCTTGGTCATCACCGCGGGTGCAGACGTGTTGCGTGATGAAGGGGAAGCTTTCGCTGCCAAGTTGCGGGACGCTTCAGTCCCAGTGACACAGGTCCGCTATGGCGGGATCATCCACGACTTCGTCATGGTCAATTCGATGCACGACACACATGCGGCTGTGGCGGCTGTGGGGCAGGCTATAAACGTTCTAAAAACCGCGCTGCACAACTGATTTAGGCCCTGCACGGCTGATCTACCGGGGCGCCGAGGGCTGGCTTGGCAAGGCTGACCAGCCAGCCCACCGGCGGTTGCAGGATGTGCAGTCGGTTCCTGCGGTTCTGTCCAGTGAAAACTCCCTGTGCTCTCCCTTTGCCGGATAAATTGGTCGGCTGGCGACCGGTGAGTCCTGCCATGGCATCCCTGACCGTTTCGGGGATCTCCCGGACGCCTTGCACAGAGACCTCAAGATCGGGCAGTTCCAGGACTTGAAGGTCCATCCGACCATCCGTGGCATTCCTTATTTTTACCGTAAGCCTCACGCCCGCCCCTTTCCATGTCCGTTTTCAGGGCACCCACCACCTGCCAAGGGATGGCGCATTTCTTCCCTTAGTATCAAGCCCATGTTCCGGTTACGTTTCCTGTGCTTGTTGGTGGGCGGGGACCCCGGCTACCAGGATTCGGGCCAGGTCGTGCAGCTTCTGGTTCCGGTCGTTGGAAGCTTTGCGGAGGATATCGAACGCTTCCTGGGGTGTGCACCGGTTTTGGGAGATGATCACCCCGCATGCGGTATCGATAACTGACCTGTTGGTCATGGCAGCGTCAAGGTCAGCCGCGTTCTCGTTCAAGACGGTGATGCGGACCGCCAGCCGGAGCGCCTTGCCGGCAACTCCCGCGAAGGTCAACGCACTCGCGACGGCCCGTGATGAGAAAGAGCCCGGGATTGGCGCGAAGAAGTTCAGAACGGCGGAGGCACCCTGTTCCAGTTCCATCGGGACGCCCAGAGTGCTGCGCATACCGGCCGCGCTTAAGGCTTGGCAGTACTCGCTCCACTGCGGTGATGACAGGGAGTCTTCAAGAAGGACCGGGCGATCGCGAGTCAGCGCCTCCACACAGGGCCCCTCCCCCAGGGTTTGCTCGATCCTGTCCAGGACCATCGCTTTGTCGCTGCTCCCGCCGATTGTTGAGATTCGTTTGCGCCGCTCCAGCGTCACTGCGCACTCGATACGGGTTTCGGTAACCCGCGACATCACCGAAGCTCCTAAGACCGCGAGCCCATCGAGGAACACTTTGATGTCTTCTGCAGCAACAAGCAGATCAGCCAATTGCTCAGCATCGGCGGACCAATCCTCCACAACACCAGAATCCAACCTGAACACCGCCGTTCACAACAGATACACATTCGAAGGACAGTTCCTGCCGATGTTCAGGACCTCCTGACGGGTGCCAGGAACAGCGGCCGGCAGCAACAGCTGGGAAAAACTCTGCGAGTAATTTAGCAAGGAATTCCATAAGCCCTAAGAAGGCCCTCCGAGGCCCTCCCGCCGGTCGCCTTCCGAGGTGAGGATTACCCGTCGGGCGTTACTGGGGGGGTTCTCGGCACGGAGCCGCTGTTCCAGCTTGGCTTCGGCGGCCTCCCGTCGCTTCCCTACAATGAGCATTTGCTGGGTAGCGGGGTTATGCAAAGGAAGCCTCTGCACATCCTGTGAAACCGCGGCGGGGCGCTCCCCGGCATGGGCTGCCGTGACGATTGCTTGACCGTGCCTCCATGATCCCACCGCCCATCGGCCCAAGACATGGGTGCCGATGCTCAGTCAGCAGTCCTTGTGACCAGCTGCGGCACGGTAGCTGGTGTGGCCTGCCCACTGCTAGACCGACCACCCAGTACGCCTACGCTTCCGCCAGACGCTTCAAGCATGGCCGCTTCACCTCACAGACAGAGCAATGAACACCTCAAGATTCCATCAAGAATCAACGCCGACCCGGCTGCCTCCAAGCAGATGCCGGTCCTTCCGGGTCAGAGGGGCGGCCGGGCCTCCCACTTCCTTGGGACTGGAACGCTGCAGCCCAAACTTCCCCAGTCCCGAAGGCGGAACCAGACGCTTTGCGTGATGGGATGAAGAACATGGCAACCATTGAAACCGGCACCACAGAACAGTTCGAGGAGCTTGTAGGACTTGACCAGATCGCGCAAAAGGACACCCGCAGGCGGCAGGAACTCTGGAAATGGCTTGAGTCCGGTTCGGTCAGAGTGGCCGCCGAGGATGGCTCCCCAGTAGGCTACACGGCGATGGAGCCCTCATTCTTCGGCAATGACTTCCTAGTACTCATCCTGGTCGGCGAGCAACACAGGAAGGCCGGCATCGGTCACTTGCTGATGAGTGACATCGAGGCCGCGGAGCGGGAAACAAAGCTCTTCACTTCGACCAATCTGTCGAACCAGCCCATGCAGCGCCTACTAGCAAGCCGCGGATGGGTCTCCTCTGGAATCGTCTTCGGACTGGACGAAGGCGACCCCGAGCTGTTCTACCAGTTCCGACAGGCAAACCTCAGGCAGAGTTGAGCTAAAACGCGTCTTCAATCAGGGGTGGGCTGCCACCTCACCCGCAGCGTCCCACACCCCTGGTATGGCACGCAAGGGTTGGGATGCTCTGTCCCCAGTGGAGTTAGGGGAGCGGACTACCGCGAAGCCAGGTCATGGCCTCACTGTGGGAGGTGAAGAACCGGGTGGGACATGGGAGGGTCCGGCGTGCCATAGCGAAGTTTGCGATAACCCGATTTACGGGATTGGAACCTAGCAGGGCAATTCGCGACGCAGCACACTTCGTACTGAAAACGGACTTGGCTGGACGCGTTACGGCCCTGGTGTTCGTTATGTCGATCAGCATCGGGTACTCGGCACCGCCGGCTACTTCATTAACCATTGCCATCGCTGCATGGACATCGTCAGCTTCGAGAACAGTGGACGGCTTCCACACAAGGTGGAGAACTCCCTCCGAATCGAGTCCCAGCGTGCCCTTGCCGACGTCCACAGTGATTGGTTCCATAGCTCCCCCTCGTCAGTGAAGCCTAGAATAACCGCTTCCTCAAGCGCGCGGCACCCTAGACGCCGCACTATTGAGTGTTCTACTTCCTTTAGAAGTGGACATCCGGAATGGGACACTCCCCTGCCTGTGAATGTTGGCGATAAATGGCGGTTTTTTTGCGCCGCTCCGTGTCGCCTCGAATCACTCACCCAGGGCTAGTGCGGGGCCAGCAGGCAACCTCCTCCGGCGCCCGCTCGAACTCGCCTCGAAACCCCAGCGTTTCGAGACACTGAGCCTATGCGACATCCTTGGTGGGTTCAGAGAAGGAGTCGGAGACCGCGGGCGGGATCGCCTATCGGATCAGCTGGTCATTTGAAGGACCTGAACACGATCGAGTCGAAAACGGCGCGCGCCTCTCTTATCAGCTCCGGATTGATCGATTCGTCGATATAGCCCACCGCAACGACAGCCCGTCGGCCCTCCACGTCGACCACCCGGTAGGTCTCGTGTTCATTCTGAGTCGAGTACCAGTGTGTGCAGTGGTACATCATTTCTGAGTGGATGCAGAACTTGCCGCTGTCGCAGGCCGGGATGTCCACGTCGCCCTCGACGGAGTGGTCGAACTCGAAGCCGGGGTAATCGCCCACCATGATCTTGACAGGAGGAGTGCTTGCCGTTGATGACTGCGCCGCCATAGCCCTAGTGAAGGCCCAGTCCGCAGGACCGACATCGGCAAGGGCACCCCTCCAGTTGCATGCGTCCATCGACACATAGAACGCGGACCCAAGGGTCAGGTGGACGGCCCATTCAGCCGGGTGATCCGGGTCATCCTTGCCCAGGCTGTTGCCGTCGAGAGCAGACCAGCCGCCTGGAACGGTGATCTCGAAAGGCTCCTTGTAGCCGTCGACGGGGACTAGATATGTGCCGGCGTCGATATCGCCTCTCTTCGGCAGCGGCGGGACCGTGCGAGGGTCGCGACTCTCAGGCAGCGGTGGGACCGTGCGAGGGTCGCGACTCTCAGGCAGCGGTGGGACCGTGCGAGCCTCCGTCATCGGAGAACTGGCAGACGGCAGGGATGCGTCGTCGGACTCATACTCGCACCCGCCGAGACATCCAATCAGTGCGATAGTCAGCAAGGGCAAGAGATGGCGTGACCGCTGAGCGGCCTTTTCGATGGGTGTCATGGAAATCATTGATCCACCAGGCCACTACAAGCTACTGTGAGGCCCCGCAGCCGGGTGGCCTCGCAGGCGGTCCGAGATGGGATGCCGTCGCCTCAGTCTCCTCCGGTAGAGAACCCGTGACAATGAGAGTTGGATGGACATGAGTTTCGACTCATGCAACCCCCGCAATGACAGGAGCGCCCTGAAGCAGCGGCGAGGAAACGCCAATATTGCGGCAGCTCTCACCGCCCGAGTCTAACCAGCCAATGAGACCTGGCTGTAGCTCACTTCTCGTAAACCTTGGGATAAGAGGCGTCTCACTGATGTAGCTCTGCTCCCCTGCGCAGCTTGCCATTCTGAACCCCGGCGAGTCTTGCGACTAAGTGTTTCGAGATCGGTGATCATCGTTAGTTACAAGACAGGCACGTCACCCGATATTGGCGGTGCAGTCGGATGTGCCATTTCCTTGGAAGTGGGACCTCATTGACAGGCACACTCCCCCACCCCGGATTTGATTGTCAACCAAGAATTCTCTGCTACCGTTCGATGCCGCGCGGGTGCCCGTGAGGGGATCCTCAATCGGACGCGGAGACGCTCTTTAGCCACCGCTTACGGGACGGAGTGAGCTGCCTGGTACAGAAGAGTGTGGGGCGGTCGTCTGGTAGCGTCGGGCAACGAACAGTTGGGGGAATATTGGATACCGAATTTGCCAGGGTAAGACCCGATCGACCACGTCCAGCAGTGGTCCTGACTACGATCTTCTGCTTACTGGCAGTTCTGCCCGCGATTCTATCCGCTCTTGTCGCTGGGGCCACCATCACGTCTGTACTCACCGGGACCGGGGCAACGCCGAACCAGACGCTGCAAGTCAGCGCCGTTCTGGCAACCTTTTTGGCCGGCTTAGTGGCATTCGTGATGATGCGACGAAGCGTCACCGCCCTTAAAACGTGGTATGGGCGGGCTTGGCCATGATCCTCGTTGTAGCAGCATCCGTCCCTATAGTTTGGGTTGCCGTACAAGCCTTCGCCGAGGAGTGGTGCGAATATCAACCCGGTGGCAGGGGCGGCGCCGAAATTCGCTCGGTTGATGAAGTTTCGGTCTTGTGCCGTTAGGCCTTAGGAGAACCACGGCTCACTAGATCGCTTTCCTTCAGCCGCGATTTCTCTTCGCGCCCGATGGCGCGACTTCAGGCCAAACTCGGTTCGCCGTCCGGTAGAGGATCCCTCAGCGGACGCTGGACTCAAGATCCGATTGCAAGTTGGCCCCGCTGACGGATCGAGTTCCGAGCCATCCGTGAAGTATGAGCACAAGCGCGGCACCTGACAGCAACCCGTCAGCGATTCCGGCGGGCAGGAGGAAAATCATGAGAACAAGCGTGACTGCGCAGTTGACGAGTGAAAGTGCAAGGCCCCAAAGGCGGCCCCGCCAGAGGGCAATGCCCCCAGTCACCCGGAGAGCAGCGAAGACTCCACTCATCGTCATCATGAGATAGAGATTGTCCTGCAGGTATGGCAGGGCGAATATATGCGCGTTCCGGGTAATGACGTCCTGGGCGACACCTAGGGCCAAGAGCACCAAAAGTCCGACGAATACCAGGCCCTCCATCAGGACACCCTGTGCGATGAGCAACCCTGCCGCACCGCGGAGCTCTCTGGTCGACCGTGATGGCTTTTGCACTTCAGGAGTCTATCAGCGCCCTATTCGCGTACTTCCGAAGCGCCTTGCCCGCCCTGTACTGACGCCCGATTGGCGGTCCCCCACCGGCCACGTCTAACGTCCGCCAAAGGTACCCGCGGTTTCAGGCCTCCCGGATTCCTGTAAGACTCGCCCGCAAATGCCCGGTGAAGGTGCCTAAACGCTACACAGTTTCCTGTCCCATTTCCTTGGAAGTGGAACACGCAGTGTGATGGGAATTAAGTAGCAGATCGCTCTTGGTTTTGCGGTTTTAGTCTTCGTAATGCAGGGTCCTTCAGCGGCTCCGTCACCACTCCCTTCACACCTCTGGCATCCAAGGCGAGTCCGCTGGGAAATCATGCGGAGTGTACGTGCAGACCACATGAACTGGTGTGAACAAGCAGAGCTACGGACATCAACCACATAGCGAGCCTATAGACGGCGATCGACGCACTGACCGGCTCGCAACAGCGTTACGGTCAAAGTCCTCCGAACTGGAACGCCTTCATGCCATCTGGGACTGCCCGGGGCAGTCCCCTCGCATGGCCGACAACGCACGGTTGGACTAATCCTGAGCGCCCTTTTCTGGGTAGAACAAGCAGAACTCATCGTTCATTTTGATCACCAAAGACATGATGAGCTTCAGTGCCGTGAGGTAGGTCTGGAAGTGCTCGGCTTCACTGGCTGAAGACAGTTGCGAGCCATGCAAATACTTGTTCCGAAGCTCTGGTCCGTTGCTAAACTCAGCCTTGTTCAACAAGTAGTTGAAGTAGCTGGCCTCAGACTCCGTCAGTAACGTGGACCCCCGCGATACCCACCCTCGCGCTTCGATCGCATCGACATAGTCGCGGCCCTGCTGTGGGAGGCGATGATATGCGGCGCCCTGCGTGTCGTAAAGTCTGCGGAGTACCTCCACTTGCTGCTGCTCAACGAACTGCACGCGCGTGCCCGTGTTTTCCAGCACGCCCAAACGAATTAACTCGTCGACGGTTCGCTGCTGGTGAGCGGCAAAGTCGGCATACGAAATTCTGTTACGCAGGAGCAGCCGAACAGCGCTGGAATCGTGCAGTGTCTTGTTGATGTAGGTCAGGCCGGACTGGTCAGAGAAAAGCGTATGAAGTATTCCGGAAATCTCATCATGCTCTGTCGCATACACGTATTTGCCTTCAAGCAAACTAGGAATCTCACGGTAAGCTACTGGGTCTGACGTCAGTGCGAGCAGCTCTCTGTCAACTTCGCCGTCTTGGACGAAGAGTTTGAACTGGTTGACGATGCCTTCCATCTCCGCAAAGAGGTGACGGGCTTTCTCAAGGTATGAAGACCCTGCCGCTGATGGGGCAAAGGAGAAGTTTTCGACCCCGAATTCGCTTGGCAAGTACTCTGCAAAGAACCAAGCAATGACCTCCTCCAGCCCAATATCCTTGGACGCCAGGAAATCCTGATACAGACGGGTCTGTATCAGCGAGCTAACATCCTTAGCATTAAAGGCGGCACCGGTCAGGTAGTCCTTACGTCCGCTAGTCGTGATAAGCCTTTCAAAGACGCCAAGTTCAGATGTGTAGGAAGGAAGGGTTAGTAAGACCTGGTGATCAGCAAATTCAAACAAGTGCTGAAAATTATTCAAGATGCTGGCCATGTCAAGAGTTTCATCCAGCCAACTCCGACTATACGTGAACGTGGTCACCATGTCGTCCAGTTCCATATGAACTGGTTCTCGTTGAGAGTCAGACAGTCGTACTTCCGTGCCAGTTCTTATTCTTAATGCAGATTCTTCCTTGAAAAGTTCCTCAACCATTAGCGCCGCCCGCCGCTTCGCCTTGAGCTTTAGCTTTGCGTCGATGCCAGTATGGGGTTCGATGGGAGCCGTCTCGATCAACCGCACATAGTTCAAATTCGCACCGGCACTGTCTAGGTATCCCGACAGAAGATCCCGACTGTCAGAAGCACTGAACGACTTGGGGAGATGCACATCAGACGATGCATCCTTCAGCAGGTACTTCCGGACGAGATGTTCTGCGTTCTTAGGATCATCAAGCAGGGCTTCACGAATATGACTTTCATAGCTTGTAACCAGCTTCTTGTTACCCAGCATGGTAGCTAGATTGACCCCTGCCAGGGTCAGCGCGTTGATCATCAGTTCGGGATCACAACGGTCATAAGCCTTATTTCGTCCCAAGAGCTCAACTAGCTCAGTAGTGTAGAGAAAACCGACATCAGAAATTTGCGATGTCACAGTTGAGTCTTGAATTTGTGAGAAGAATCGGGAGACTGCCGCAAGAAGACTAGGACGAAGAGCCCGGACAGCCGCGTATTCTTCTGGGCTGAACGTCGCAGGCAGGAGGCCTGCGTCAATGTACAGATACACATTATAGAGTTCAATGGCGCTAACGGTCGTGAGTGGCCCATTACCAGAGCGAAACTTAGCGATTATCTCCTGGATACGGTCAAAATGCCACGCCGAAGCGAGGTCTGTCGGGCCATAGAACTTCACTAGATTTAGTTCTTCACTGTCCAAGATGTTCTAGGTTCCTTATGAGTTGGAAATAACTTGTGACCCTACTGGAGTGCAGATGTCTACATCGATATCTATCCGACCGGCACGAGCCGCTCTAACCTGTTAGCGGAACACGGCGAAGAACAGGAAGTCCAGGTATTCGCCGAACTGATTCTACTTCGTAGGTCATTTACGAACGACCTGAGACTCGGAACTGCACTAGAAGTTTGCCAAAAGCCTTTTGATATGTCAGTACAGCCGCGATTGCTCGTCCCCAGCATGATGGACGACGGGCGGGGCATCCTTCGGGCAAAACCAAGTGGTGGGAGTGCGGTAAGAACCAACGGCCTATCAACTCGCCCACGGACGAAGCCCGGGCTCACTCCGGCAGCAACTCGTACGTATGACGTCCAGTCGATAGCCCTCGGTACATGATTCAAACATAAGACCGTCATTGGGTTGCCACCTCTAATTCCATCACCAATAGACGTGGGCGAAGGCCACGGAGGAGCGGAGTTGCTTCACAATGCGCATGCACCTCCAGGTGAACTGGTTCGGTTCTGAGCTGTTCAGAAGCGCTGGCGCCCTACGTCATGTCTTCGCCGGAAAAGGTCACATGGAATACCAGAGCGCAATTTTCGACGAACGGACTGGTATGGACTTGGAATTCTTTGAACCCGCGGAAGCCCGCGGCCCTCATGCGCTGCAGTGAGGGATGGCTCCGGGACGGCGCCGCGGCAGGCCGCTTCCCCCATGCATGCTGGGCAAGGGAAAGATCGTCTTCACTTCAGAGCACATCGCCGAGATAGCAAGGCTGAGTGAGATCTTGCCTAGCTCCCACCCCATACCATCTACGCAAGTGGCCAGCGCGAGCAGCACCAGGCTCATCGGCACGCGTGCCCGCAATCGACTCGTCTCCTGACGGCCCAGAACCGCTTCAGCGCATAAACGCCGCGACCTGATGCTCGGTCGCATCCGCCCCAGCCTGCAGCGCCTCCGGCATCAGGTGCCCATACACGCCCTCTGTAGTCCTGGTCGACGCATGCCCCAACCGACGCGAGATCGTGAAGATAGGGACCCCGTCCTGAATCAGCCACGAGGCATGAGTGTGCCTTAGATCGTGAATACGTGGATTCTTACGCAACCCGCCTTCGTGGGCAGCCTTGACCGCCGGCATCCAGTAGTGGTGCCAGTAGAGCTTGTGAACAATTCGCTCACCTTTGGGTGTTGTGAAAAGCAGGTCACCACCAAGGCGTCCAGCGACCAAAGGAATCAAGAGGTCCACGAGAGCAGGGTTCAGCCCGATGGTCCTCTTGCGGGCACCTGTTTTCGTGGGCCCGATGTAGAACTGGTTCTTCCCGTCCCGCTTCCACGCCTTGTTGATCCGGGCTGTCGCCGGCTTCCCCAATAAGTCAATGTCAGCAACCGTCAGAGCCGTCGCCTCACCAAAGCGCGTTCCCGTCATCACAAGGAAGTTCGTGAAGTCCGTGTACCGCTCCCCCATCCCGTCCATGATCAACCCGAACTCAGCATGGGTGAGGAACATCATTTCGTCCTCGGCCTTCTCCACGCTCGGCAGCTGCACGCCCCGGCAAGGATTGCGCGTGATGTACCCCAGCATCTCCGCGGTGTTCATCGAAGCAGAGATCAGCCCATGGACGTTCTTGATTGTCTTAGGTGATCGTCCCTTGGCCATCATCGACTTCACCCAGTAGGCGATCAATCGGTAGTCAAGCTTGTCGACGGGGACGTGGCCAATGACCTTCTTCACATGGAGATCCAGCATCGTCTGATAGGTCTTCACCGTTCCACTCGAGGGCCGGATCAGGAGGTCGATATGCTCCTGAAAGACTTCGCCAACCGTGGGTATCTTCGCCCTGTCGTCTAACAGTGCCTGCTGTGCGATTTCGAAGGACTGACCGTTCGCATCGAGCAACCGCTTGAGCGTTTCAGCCTCATGCGCAGAGTCGACAGTGATGCCTTGCCGCTTCCGGATCTTGGGGTCGCGCCAGACCACCATGAAGGACGAAGAGCCGTCCTTTTTGACGCGTTTCCGGATACTAGCCACATAAAAATGCTAGTTCCGTGTCAACAGATTTGGGGGTTTTGTCAACAGTCAGGGGCCATATAGGCCCCTGACCTGCGACAACACAGTGCCCGAGGTGGGACTCGAACCCACACACCTTTCGATACTGCATTTTGAGTGCAGCGCGTCTGCCAATTCCGCCACTCGGGCGCGGATTACCGGGAAGTTAAATCTCGCTGACTGCTCACGTCTGTGAGCAACGCGATCCTTTCCCAGCACGCGAAATTACTATACATGCAGATAGGCTGATTCAAAGAACCGGGCGCGCTGATGCAACAAAAACCTGCCATCAAAGAGTCCACACTAAGATGGACATGAACCCGCCGAACCTTTTCAAGGAGATCCCGTGACCGAACAGACGGAGTCCACACCCACAGCCCAGCCGGCCCGACGCGTTGTCGTAGCCGAGGATGAGACCCTCATCCGCCTGGACATTATCGAAATTTTGAAGGGCGAGGGGTACGACGTCGTCGGCGAGGCAGACAACGGCGAGAAAGCTGTGCAGCTGGCCGAGGAACTGAAGCCTGACCTTGTCCTCATGGACGTGAAGATGCCCGTGATGGACGGCATTTCGGCGGCTGAGAAAATCGTCAAGGCACGCATCGCGCCTGTTGTCCTTCTGACTGCTTTCAGCCAGAAGGAACTGGTGGAGCGGGCACGCGACGCCGGTGCCATGGCTTACGTCGTCAAGCCGTTCTCCCCCGCGGACCTGATTCCGGCCATTGAGATCGCTCTCTCCCGCCACGAGGAAATCAAGGCGCTCGAGAACGAGGTTTCCGACCTCCAGGAACAGTTCGCCACGCGCAAGCTTGTAGAGCGCGCCAAGAGCCTCCTGACCACCAAGATGGGCCTGACGGAGCCGGAAGCCTTCCGCTGGATCCAGAAGACCTCCATGGACCGTCGCCTCAGCATGCGTGAGGTTGCCGAGACCATCATCAACCAGGTCAACTAACGCAAGAACCACAACAACGACGGCGGCCGCTTACCTCCTGCGAGGTGGGCGGCCGCCGTCGTACTCACCACCAACAAACAAAAATGCGGGCCCCGCCATAAGGCGGGGCCCGCATTCAACAACCGAAGAACTAGCTCTTGGTCTTGGACTTCTTTTCAGGCCACGGGCCAACAGGTTCCTTGCGTGAACCGTCGTCAACCTTGGAGGTATCGGCGAGGTCACCCACCTTGTGGACCTTCAGTGAGTTCGTGGAACCGGCCTGTCCTGGAGGGGAACCGGCGGCGATGACAACCAGGTCGCCTTCGTCCACGAGATCCATTTCCAGCAGGCTCTTGTCCACTTGTGCGGTCATCTCGTCGGTGTGGCCCACGGAGGGGACCAGTACCGGCTGGATGCCCCAGGTGAGGGCAAGCTGGTTCCAGACGTGCTCCACCGGTGTGAACGCGAAGACCGGCTTGACGGGGCGGAGGCGCGAAAGGCGGCGTGCCGAGTCACCGGACTGGGTGAAAGTACAGATGTACTTTGCGTCCAGCTGGTCGGCGATTTCGACGGCGGCACGGGTGATGGCGCCACCGCGGGTCTTGGGCTTGGTACCCAGCGGGGGGACGCGCTCGAGGCCGTGAACTTCGGTGGACTCGATGATCCGGGCCATGACCTTGACGGTTTCGATGGGGTACTGGCCCACAGAGGTTTCGCCGGAGAGCATGACTGCATCGGCGCCGTCGAGAACTGCGTTGGCGCAGTCTGAAGCCTCGGCACGCGTCGGACGCGGGTTGTCGATCATGGATTCCAGGACCTGGGTGGCCACGATGACCGGCTTGGCCCAGCGACGCGCCAGTTCAATGGCACGCTTCTGGACAATCGGCACCTCTTCGAGCGGCAGCTCGACACCGAGATCGCCACGGGCAACCATGATGGCGTCGAAGGCGTCGATGATTTCGTGGAGCTGCTCCACTGCCTGCGGCTTTTCGATCTTGGCGATCACCGGAACACGGCGGCCTTCTTCGTCCATGATCTCGTGGACGCGCTTGATGTCTGAGGCATCACGCACGAACGAGAGGGCGATGAGGTCGGCGCCGCGCTTGAGGGCCCAACGGAGGTCGTCCTCGTCCTTTTCGCTCAAGGCGGGGACGTTGACGGCAACACCGGGCAGGTTGATGCCCTTGTTGTTGGAAACCTTGCCGCCAACAGTAACGGTGGCGACTACTTTGACGTCGTCAACCTCGATGGCACGCATGGCCACCTTGCCGTCGTCGATCAGCAAGGCATCGCCCACGTTGACGTCTTCAGTGAGGCTCTTGAGCGTGGTGGAGCAGATGTCCTTGGTGCCGGGTACGTCTTCGGTGGTGATGGTGAAGGTGTCGCCGACGGCCAGCTCGTGGGGTCCGTCAACAAAACGGCCAAGACGGATCTTGGGTCCCTGGAGGTCAGCCATGATCGCAACAGGCTTGCCCAGCTGCGCCGCAGCCTTGCGGACGTTTTCGTAGGTGATGTCATGCACGGAGTAGTCGCCGTGGCTCATGTTCATGCGAGCAACGTCGACGCCGGCCTCCAGCACCGCGAGGGTGTTGTCGAAGCTGGAGATAGCCGGGCCGAAAGTTGCCACAATTTTCGCGCGTCTCATATACCTACCCTAAGTAGTTCATGCTGATTGAGTAAAAGAAACGTTCCTGCCGGCGCTATAAGACCGCTATTGCCCGGTCGGTGGGGGCGACCGGTGCCGGGAGAATGGTGCTTCCCATCAGGAACTTGTCCACTGCGGCCGCACATGCACGGCCTTCCGCAATGGCCCACACAATCAGTGACTGGCCACGTCCGGCATCGCCGGCAACAAACACGCCCTCGGTGTTCGTCATGTAGTAGCCGTCGCGGGCAACGTTGCCCCGACCGTCGAACTCTGCGCTGACCTGCTCCGTGATTCCTGCCGGCTCGGCGCCGGTAAAGCCAAGGCTCAGGAAGACCAGGTCAGCTGGGATGATCCGTTCTGTACCGGCCTTGGGCAGGCGTTTGCCGTCCACGAACTCGGTTTCAGCAACTTTGACGCCGGTGAGTTTGCCGTTTTCTCCAACGAACTCAACGGTGGACGCAAGGTAGGTACGCTCGCCGCCTTCTTCGTGGGCGCTTGCGACCTCGAAGAGGGTGGGGAACGTCGGCCACGGCTGGTGTCCTGCACGTTCCGACGGCGGCTGCTTGCCGATCGCGAGCGTGGTCACCGAAGCAGCCTGATGGCGGTGGGCGGTGCCGATGCAGTCAGCACCGGTATCGCCACCACCGAGGATGACAACGTGCTTGCCGCGGGCATCAATGTGGTTTTCGGGGTTCTCCCCTGCCACCATACGGTTCGAAGGAACCAGGTAATCCATGGCGAAGTGGACGCCCTCAAGGTCGCGGCCCGGGATGGGCAGGTCACGCGGCACGGTAGCACCGGTGGCGACTACGACGGCATCGTAACGGCGACGCAGCTGCTCCCAGGTCACGTCTGTACCGACGGCGACTCCGGTCCGGAAGCGGGTGCCTTCGGCCTTCATCTGCTCCAGGCGGCGGTCAACCTGTTCCTTCTCCATTTTGAAGTCGGGGATGCCGTAGCGGAGCAGTCCGCCAATCTTGTCGTCGCGTTCGTAGACGGCCACGGTGTGGCCAACACGGGTCAGCTGCTGTGCCACGGCCAGGCCTGCCGGTCCGGATCCCACCACGGCCACTGTCTTGCCGGTGAGGCGCGTCGGCGGCAGCGGCTGGACCCAGTCGTTGTCGAAGGCCTGGTCGATGATCGAAACCTCGACCTGCTTGATGGTCACTGCAGGCTGGTTGATACCCAGCACGCAGGACGCTTCGCAAGGTGCAGGGCACAGACGGCCCGTAAATTCCGGGAAGTTATTCGTGGCATGAAGTCGCTCAATCGCTTCTTCACCCTTATCCCGCCACACGAGGTCGTTCCACTCAGGAATCAGGTTGCCCAGCGGGCAACCCTGGTGGCAAAACGGAACGCCACAGTCCATGCAGCGGCCGGCCTGGCTCTTCAGGACACCCTTTTCCTGTGCTTCGTACACCTCTTTCCAGTCCATGATGCGGACGGGAACAGGACGGCGTGGCTGCGTTTCGCGCTGCCGGACTTTCAGAAATCCGCGTGGATCAGCCACCGGTTACCTCCAGGATTCGAGACCATACTTCTTCGCCATCGGGGTCCAAACCCTCTTCAATGGCGTCGAGACGGGTTTGCAGGACTGCTGCGTAGTCGCGGGGCAGTACTTTGGTGATGCGGGCGGCGGTGTCGTCGAAGTTTTCGAGCAGACGGCCGGCCAGGACGGATTCGG
The DNA here is from genome assembly GCF_029873575.1 of Paenarthrobacter sp. OM7. Classification (NCBI taxonomy): domain Bacteria; kingdom Bacillati; phylum Actinomycetota; class Actinomycetes; order Micrococcales; family Micrococcaceae; genus Paenarthrobacter; species Paenarthrobacter sp. OM7. Next base: position 2,083,155 of record NZ_CP123579.1, on the reverse strand, counting down.
TTTCCTCAAGGTGCTTGGTGAGGAGGCCGTGAACGATGTCGCGGTCCTCGGCATCGAGCTCCAGGAGCTGGAGTTCGCCGGTGTCGAGGGCCATCTTGTTGACACGCTCGGGCTGCAGGTCCAGCACATAGGCGGTACCACCGGACATGCCGGCACCGAAGTTGCGGCCGGTGCGCCCGATGATCAAGGTCTGGCCACCGGTCATGTATTCGCACCCGTGATCGCCAATACCTTCGACGACGGCGGTCGCACCGGAGTTGCGGACCAGGAAGCGTTCGCCAACCTGGCCACGCAGGAACATCTCGCCGCTGGTGGCACCGTAGCCGATGACGTTGCCTGCAATGACATTGCGCTCTGCCTGGAACACGTTGGTGCGGTCCGGGCGGACGATGATGCGGCCGCCGGAGAGACCCTTGCCGACGTAGTCGTTGGAATCGCCGAACATCCGCAGCGTAATGCCCGCGGGCAGGAACGCTCCGAGCGACTGGCCTGCGGTGCCGTTGAGCGTGACGTCGATGGTGTCGGTCGCCAGGACATCGATGCCGAAGGTTTTGGTCACCACGTGGCCCAGCATCGTACCCACGGACCGGTCTGTGTTAATGACGTCGAGGGTGATCTTGACGGGCATGCGGTCGCTGAGTGCTTCCTGGGCCATGGTGATGAGCCGCTGGTCAAAGTGCTTGTCCAGCTCGTGGTTCTGGCCGGTCATGTTGCGCAGCGGCACGTCGTCGTCGAACTCCAGCCCGTGCAGGATGGGATCGAGGTCCAGCCCTTCGGCCTTCCAGTGGTTGATCGCTTCGCGGGTGTCCAGCACCTCGGCGTGACCGATGGCTTCTTCCAGGCTGCGGAAACCGAGCTCTGCAAGGATTTCGCGGACTTCTTCTGCGAGGAACTCGAAGAAGTTGACCACGAACTCGGGCTTGCCGTTGAAGCGGGAGCGGAGCTCGGGGTTCTGGGTGGCAACACCAACGGGACAGGTGTCCAGGTGGCAGACGCGCATCATGATGCAGCCTGAAACCACCAGCGGAGCAGTCGCGAAACCGTATTCCTCGCCACCCAGCAGGGCAGCAATAACAACGTCGCGGCCGGTCTTGAGCTGGCCATCCACCTGAACCACCACGCGGTCGCGGAGACCGTTGAGCATGAGGGTCTGCTGGGTCTCGGCCAGGCCGAGTTCCCACGGCACGCCCGCGTGCTTGAGCGAGTTCAGCGGCGAGGCGCCGGTACCGCCGTCGTGACCTGAAACAAGTACGACGTCGGCCTTCGCCTTGGTGACGCCGGACGCCACCGTGCCGATCCCGACTTCCGAAACCAGCTTCACGTGGACACGGGCCGAAGGGTTGGCGCGCTTGGCATCGTAGATGAGCTGTGCGAGGTCTTCGATCGAGTAGATGTCGTGGTGCGGGGGCGGGGAAATGAGTCCAACGCCGGGAGTCGAGTGACGCGTCCGGGCTACCCAGGGGTAGACCTTCTGGGCCATCAGCTGGCCACCTTCGCCGGGCTTGGCACCCTGGGCCATCTTGATCTGGATGTCGTCGGCGTTGGTCAAGTACAGGCTGGTGACGCCGAAGCGGCCGGAAGCGATCTGCTTGATGGCAGAGCGGCGCTCCGGATCCAGCAGGCGGTCAACGTCCTCGCCACCTTCACCCGTGTTGGATTTGGCGCCCAAACGGTTCATGGCAATGGCCAGGGTCTCGTGCGCTTCCTTGGAAATGGAGCCGTAGCTCATGGCACCGGTAGAGAACCGCTTGACGATGCTGGAGACCGGTTCCACTTCCTCGAGCGGAACCGCAGGGCGTACACCGTCCTTGAACTTCAGGAGCCCACGCAGGGTCATCAGGTTCTCGGACTGGTCGTCGATGCCCTTGGTGTAGGCCTTGAAAATGTCGTACCGGCGTTCGCGGGTAGCGTGCTGCAGGCGGAACACAGTCTCAGGGTTGAAGAGGTGCGGTTCACCGTCGCGGCGCCACTGGTACTCGCCACCGCCAAGAAGCGGCTGGTGCGGGTGCTCGATGCCACCTTCGGGGTAGGCCATCTGGTGGCGCGCCGAAACTTCGGCAGCGATGACGTCCAAGCCGACGCCCCCCAGCTGGGAATGCGTGCCGGAGAAGAATTCGTCCACGAGCTCCTGGGACAGGCCCAGCGCTTCAAAGGTCTGGGCGCCCGTGTAGGAAGCCACGGTGGAAATACCCATCTTGGACATGATCTTCAGGACACCCTTGCCGAGACCCTTGATCAGGTTGTAGACGCCGTCTTCAGCGGTGACGCCTGTGACGTCACCGTTGGAGATCAGCTGTTCCACCGATTCCATGGCCAGGTATGGGTTGACTGCGGATGCGCCGTAGCCAATGAGCACGGCGACGTGGTGCGTCTCGCGGACATCGCCGGCCTCAACCACCAACGCGGTCTTGGTGCGGTTGGCGCTGCGGAGCAGGTGGTGGTGAACGGCGCTGACCAGCAGGAGCGAGGGAATCGGCGCCCACTGTGCGTTTGAGTCACGGTCGGACAGCACCACGTACTGCACACCGCGGTTGATCGCGCCGGAAACCTGTTCGCAGATTTCGGTCAGGCGTGCACGAAGTGCCGCTTCCCCACCCTCCGGGCGGTAAAGGCCGCGGACCTTCATGGCGATGCGGTCGCCGTCGGGCGTCTCGATGTTCGCGATCTTGGCGAGCTGGTCGTTGTTGATGACCGGGAACGGCAGGGAGATCTGCGGCTGGCGGACCTGCTTGCCGTCCAGGAGGTTGCCGTTGGGGCCGATGGCACACTTCAGTGAAGTGACCAGTTCCTCGCGGATGGCGTCCAGCGGCGGGTTGGTGACCTGGGCGAAGGACTGCACAAAGTAGTCGAACAGCAGGCGTGGGCGCTTGGAAAGCACGGCAACAGGAGTATCCGAACCCATGGCACCCAGGGGCTCGGCACCCGTGCGGGCCATCGGGCCGAGCAGGATCTTGAGCTCTTCGGTGGTGTACCCGAACGTGCGCTGGCGGATGTTGACCGACGCCGCGGTGTGGACCACGTGCTCGCGCTCAGGGAGCTCGTTGATGTCGATCAGGTTGTCCTTGAGCCATTCAGCCCACGGATTGGCAGCAGCAACCTCGGCCTTGACCTCGGCGTCGTCAATGATGCGTCCGGCTTCGGTGTCCACCAGGAACATCTTGCCGGGGGCGACGCGGCCCTTCTTGACCACGTTGGAAGGCTCTACCTCGATCACCCCAACTTCGGAGGCAAAGATGATGAGGCCGTCTTCGGTGATCCAGTAGCGTCCCGGGCGCAGGCCGTTGCGGTCCAGGGTTGCACCAACGAGGTTGCCGTCAGTAAAGGAAACAGCGGCCGGACCGTCCCACGGCTCCATGAGCAGTGAGTGGTACTCATAGAAAGCACGGCGGGCGGGATCCATGGTGGCGTGGTTCTCCCACGCTTCCGGGATCATCATCATGATGGAGTGCGTGATGGGGCGGCCGGACAGCCACAGGAGCTCGGCAACCTCGTCGAAGGAAGCGGAATCCGAGGCACCGGGGGTGCAGATCGGGTACAGCTCTTCGGGAACGGAACCCAGCAGCGGGCTGGCCAGCTGCGACTGACGCGCACGCATCCAGTTGCGGTTGCCCTTGACCGTGTTGATTTCACCGTTGTGCGCGATGGTGCGGAAAGGCTGCGCCAAAGGCCATGACGGGAACGTGTTGGTAGAGAAGCGCGAGTGGACAATGGCGAGCTTCGTCTTGAAGCGCTTATCCGAAAGGTCCGGGTAGAACGGCTCCAACTGGGCTGTGGTCAGCATGCCCTTGTAAACGACGGTGCGCGAGGACAGCGACGGGAAGTACACGCCGAACTTGTTCTGGGCACGCTTGCGGATGCGCCAAGCGCGGGAGTCCAGCTCATTGTGCTCAAGCTGCTCACCGGTGGCTGAGGCAAAGAACGGCTGCGAGAAGTACGGCATACAGGCCCGTGCCATGGCGCCGACCAGATCAGCGACCACTGGAACTTCACGCCAGCCGAGGACCGTCAGGCCTTCGTCGGCTGCAAGCGCTTCAATGCCGGCCTTCGCGGTTTCTGCTTCGCGGGACTCGGCGGGGAGGAAAGCTGTGCCCACCACGTACTGGCCAGGGGCGGGCAGTTCGAATTCGGTGACGGCCCGGAAGAACTCGTCCGGTACCTGCATAAGCAGGCCCGCACCGTCGCCGGTACCTTCGTCGGCGCCCACGGCGCCGCGGTGTTCGAGATTGCGGAGGGCGGTCAGAGCCGCTTCCACGATGTCGTATCCCGGTTCCCCGCGGAGCGTGGCAATAATAGCCAGGCCGCAGGCGTCCTTCTCCGTATCAGGGTTGTAAAGACCCTGGGCCTCCGGGAGCGCGGCAAAGCGCTTGAATGGAGACATGGCACCCTGAGGTTCGATATTTTCGGACCAACCGGGGTTATGAAGATGGGTCATGGGAGACGTCCTTCCTCGAGATCGTGCGTATGGAAGGGACAACGTTGGCCCCACCTTGCCTGCCCTGTGACGGGCACAACAAAGCGCTAGTAATTGGAATTGTAGGCCAGCCGATCCAGCGCAACGAACAGTTACGCAGACCTCTGGCCCCGGCTTGACCAGTGAACATCGGTATGCTGCGGTCCGGTTTCCGGGGTGCCACGACGCTGTGGACTGGGCCCTACGAGCGGTGACTCTGTTGCCCCTTGACCGAACGTGACTACTTGGTGTCGTCAGCCTTCGGCGTGGATCCGGGGGCCTTCCTTGCGGCAGTTGCAGCAGATGTGGATTCCGGGGCGGACGTGGTGTCCTTTTCCGGCTTCCCTGCTGTTTTCTGCGGCTCGTCAACGTGGCCCGAATCGCTTTGGTTATCAGGGAGATTACCACGCGAACCAGTATCTGAGACAGATGCGTCCACATCATGACTGGTGACGCTCGTCACCGGAATGGGCTCTTTTCCGGCCTTCTCTTCAGGCTCGCGCCCCGCCAAGTAAGGAGTGTCGGGCACAGGCCGTCCCCGGCGGCCGAGGATGAAGAAGATGGCCAGCGCAGCAATGAAGACAAAGATGCTGGTCCACACATTGAGCCTGGTGGTAATGCCAAACAGATTGATCTGTTCAGCATCATCGATGCGCAACGCCTCGATCCACACCCGGCCCAGGGTGTAGTACACCGCGTAGAGCCAGAAGAGCCGGCCCCACCGGAAGTTGAACTTCTTGTCCAGCAGCAGAAGGATGGCCACGCCCAGCAGGTTCCACAGCATCTCGTAGAGGAACGTGGGGTGGAACAGCGTGCCTGCCGCCATATCCGGCGGGAAGTTCGCGTTGGCTGGATCAATCTCCAGTCCCCAAGGCAAGGTGGTCGGCGCACCGAAGAGTTCCTGGTTGAACCAGTTCCCCAAACGGCCGATCGCCTGGGCCAGCAGGAGTCCCGGCGCAGCTGCGTCCAGGAAAGCCGTCAGTTTGACGCCTGCCCGGCGGCAACCAATCCACGCGCCCACGGCACCCAGGATGACGGCACCCCAAATGCCGAGTCCGCCTCGCTGAATCTGCGGAATCAGGGACAGGTCCCCGGAACCGTCAAAGCCCGGACCGAAGTAAGCGTCAGGCGAGGAGAACACATGGTAGAGCCGGCCGCCGATGATGCCGAAAGGAATTGCCCAGATGGCAATGTCCCACAGGCTGCCTTCAGGAGCGCCACGGCGCTTCCATCGGGCCGACGTCAGCCACAGGCCAACGATGATGCCCGCCAGGATGCAGAGGGCGTAAGCGTGGATACGCAGCGTCCCCCACGGTAGCGGAATGTCGAAACCGGACCACGATGGGCTCGGGATACTCATGGGGACCATTGCCGCTGCGTGGAGGACGGTCTGCATTCGCTTCGCTGTTTCCTTTTCTAGGCTTCTGCAGCTGCGCGGCCCAAGCCGGCGCTGAGGTTCTTGGTGAGTTGCCCGACAGCGTCCACGCCGCCATCGCGGAGAGCCGCCACCAGGGCGGTTCCAACGATCACGCCGTCAGCATAGCCGGCAATTTCACGGACGTGGTCCGGGTTGGACACGCCCAAACCGACGCACACGCGCCCGGCTCCGGCAGCGTGGGCACGGGCCACCACGTCCTCAGCACTGCTGCTGACAGAGGTGCGCGTTCCGGTGACGCCCATGATTGAGACAGCGTAGACGAATCCACGGCTTGCTTTGACGGTCATATCAAGTCGCTCCGGGGTGGACGAAGGTGCCACGAGGAACACCCGGTCCAAGCCGTACTTATCCGAGGCCTCGAACCACTCATGAGCCTCGTCAGGGACCAAGTCGGGGGTGATGAGCCCTGCTCCCCCGGCTTCGGCCAGGCGCCGGGAGAATTCATCGACACCCATGCGCATGACCGGGTTCCAGTAGGTCATGACCAGCACGGCCGCATCCGTAGCGGCGGTGATGCCGGCAACAACGTCGAAAACGTTGCTGACACGGAATCCGTTGGCAATCGCCTCGGTGGTTGCAGCCTGGATGACCGGGCCGTCCATCACAGGATCGGAGTACGGGATGCCGATCTCGATGAGGTCAGCGCCATTGCGGGCCAAGGCGATGCCCGCCTCGATGCTTTCCTGGACGGTGGGGTACCCCGCGGGGAGGTAGCCCACCAGGGCGGCACGGCCTTCTGCCTTGGCACGATCGATGGCGGCAGCGGATTTGCTGGCGAATTCTTCAGTCATCAGTTCTGGTCCTCGTTGACATCCCCGGCATCGGACGTGCGCTCGGTGGGGCCCTTGGGCTTACGGGTAGATAACGTAGTGCCCTTGACGTGGCCTTCTTCATCCAACATGTTGAACCAGGCCGCGGCCGTCTCCACGTCCTTGTCTCCACGACCGGACAGGTTCACGATCACCGTGACGTCGGAAGGGTTCTCCTTGCCTTCGGTCAACCGATGGCCGATCTTGATGGCGCCGGCCAAGGCGTGCGAGGACTCGATGGCGGGAATGATGCCCTCGGTCCGGCACAGGAGGCTGAAGGCATCCATCGCTTCGGTATCCGTGACCGCCTCATACGTGACGCGCCCAATGTCGGCCAGGTATGAGTGCTCCGGACCCACGCTGGGGTAGTCCAGACCCGCAGAGATGGAGTGGGACTCGATGGTCTGGCCGTCTTCGTCCTGCATGAGGTAGGAACGGGCGCCGTGCAGGACACCGGGACGGCCCAGGGAGATCGCAGCCGCGTGGCGACCGGTCTCGACACCTTCTCCGCCTGCTTCAAAGCCATAGATCTTGACGGATGCGTCGTCAAGGAAAGCGTGGAACAGGCCGATCGCGTTGGACCCACCACCGATACATGCGGCAATGGCATCGGGGAGCTTGCCTGTTTGCTCCAGGATCTGGCTGCGGGCTTCCTCGCCAATGACTTCATGGAAATAGCGGACCATGGCAGGGAATGGATGTGCCCCGGCCGCAGTACCCAGAAGGTAGTGGGTGTGTTCGACGTTCGAGACCCAGTCGCGCAGGGCGTCGTTGATGGCGTCCTTGAGTGTCTGGGAGCCGTTGGTCACGGGTACCACGGTGGCACCGAGCAGCTGCATGCGGGCAACGTTCAGGGCCTGGCGCCGGCAATCCTCGGCACCCATGTAGACCACACATTCCAGGCCAAGCAAAGCTGCCGCCGTGGCACTGGCCACGCCGTGCTGTCCGGCGCCGGTTTCCGCGATCACCCGTGTCTTGCCCATGCGCTTGGCGAGGAGGGCCTGGCCCAGGACGTTGTTGATCTTGTGGGACCCGGTGTGGTTCAGGTCTTCGCGCTTGAGGAAGATGCGTGCTCCGCCGGCGTGCTCGGAGAAGCGTTTGGCTTCGGTGAGGAGGGAAGGCCGGCCGGAGTAGTTTTTGTTGAGGTCCTTGAGCTGAGCGATGAACTCGGGGTCAGCTTTGGCTTTCTCGAAGGTGTCCTGGACTTCGTCGAGGGCGGCGATGAGGGACTCGGGCATCCAGCGTCCGCCGTAGTTGCCGAAATAGGGCCCGGAGGCGTTGCGCAGCGAAGGGCCACCTTGCAGGAATGCGTCAGCCGCATTCTCTTCTGAGCCGGCTGTTGGCGCGTTGACCATCAGTCTCACCGTCCTGTTCCAGTTAGTTCATTGGGTAGTTCCACGTGCCGCAAGGCAGCCGCAGGCTCAAGCCCGGGCTGCCTTGCGACAGTTCGCCGTGATTCAGTGACTGCCTCAGTTCCTGACGGCGATGGCGGCAGCTCCAGCTGCCTTGAATTCAGTGATGCGTTCGCGCGGCGTGGAGTCGCTGACAAGCGCCTCCCCCACCAGGATGGCGTTGGCGCCGCCCGCGGCGTAATGCGAGACGTCGTCCACGCCCCGCACACCCGACTCGGCGACGATGACGGCCTCGGCAGGAATCAATCCAGCCAGGGAACCGAAAACCGAGCGGTCGACGTCGAGGGTCTTGAGGTTGCGGACATTGATGCCGATGATCTTGGCCTGGGCCGCGACGGCGCGCTCGATCTCTTCCTCGGTGTGGGTTTCCACCAGCACGTTCATGCCGAGCTCGTGGCTGAGCGCGCTGAACTCCGCCAATTCCGAGTCCGACAGTGCCGCGACAATAAGCAGGATGAGGTCGGCGCCGTGGGCACGGGCTTCCCAGATCTGGTACTCGTCCACCGTGAAGTCCTTGCGCAGCAAGGGAATATCGACGGCGGCGCGGACGGCATCGAGGTCGGCCAGCGAGCCGCCGAAACGGCGCTGTTCGGTCAGGACGCTGATGACGGAAGCCCCGCCGTCGGCATACTGGACCGCAAGGGAAGCGGGATCCGCGATGGGCGCGAGGTCGCCCTTGGACGGGCTGCGACGCTTGATTTCTGCGATGACCTTGAGGTCGTTGCGGACGGATGAGGGACCACCCAGGGCGGCCCATGCATCGTGTGCCGGGGCGGCACCTCCGGCGCGTTCCTTCAGCTCCGCAAGGGAAACGAGACGGCTGCGTGTCTCCATCTCCTCCTTGACGCCAACAATGATGTCATCAAGAACGGTCACGATTAGTGGCCGTTGTTCTGCAGCTTGCTGCCGCCCACTCCGTAGCCCGCCTTGCGCATGACGAAGCCCACGATCAGGCCGATGACCATGACAACCAGTCCGCCAATGAAGATCGGGGTACTGGCAATGACGAACGCGATGGAGGAAATCAGGGCACCGACCAGCATCACAAGTACGCAGGTCCAGGCAGCCGGGCTGTTTCCGTGGCCAATGGCGTCAGCGTGGCTGGCCATGGTGGATTCAGCTTGGTTTGCGGACACTGTTGTTTTGCTCATGTGAAATCTCCTCAGGATGAATACTGCTTACATTCTGCCATTTATTGGCGGCGCCCGGGACATCGTCCGACGTCACGACAGGCGTGTGGGCTTTTGTTGCGCCACACCTGCCCGGAAGCCCACTGCAGCTGCCTACGTAGGGTCCTCACCACGCGACAGGCTGTCCCAGCTGTCAATCTCGTCCACCGGTTCGTTGCTGCTCTTCCGGCCCCGTGCGCCGGCGTCGTACTTGGTCCGGGAGGTCCAATGACGTCCGGCCAGCGGCAAGGCAACAGCGCAAAGGGCCAGCAGGGCACCCGCCACAATGGCTGCCACCGGGAACGCCGTGGACGCAGCGTCAGCCTGTCCGCCGGACACGCCTGTTGCTGCAGCAATGGCACCTTGGGCGGCACCCAACGGGTCAAGCAGGACAGTGATTGCGGCAAGAATGATCCCGGCCGCCGACAGGACGATGAGGACCGCGATGATCCAGCGCGCGATTTTTCCGGCAATGGACGCCGCCAGTCCGCCGGCCAAGGCGACCACCGCAAGGGCAGTAACTGCCGTGGCTGCCTTGCTGCCTTGGACGTGGAGGTCGCTGTTGGACGCTCCGGTGGGATCCAGGCTGACCTCGATCCAGGTCTGCGTGGTGGCACCGAATACCGCCAGGGCAAGGATGGTGGTGGCGAGAACCACACTGGATCTACGTGCCCAGCGCGGCGGCTGCCTGACGGGAGATGCTGAGGGTGCGGTGCTCATGACGCGGAAGTCCCGTCGTCGTGGATGTCTGCAGTCCCTACCGTTTCAGCGGAAATGTTCTGCAGCGATCCCGCGGTGTGAACGGCCCGAAGGGGCGCAGCCGCTTTGTTCACCGTCTCCAGCGCTTCGGATGGCTTGTGCGAATCGGCCACAATTCCACCGCCGGCCTGGACATAGGCGCGGCCTTCACGGAGCAGGGCTGACCGGATGGCAATCGCCATGTCCATGTCACCGGCGAAGTCCAGGTAACCCACCACGCCGCCGTAGATGCCACGCCGGTGGGGTTCCAGTTCGTCCAGCAGTCGCAGCGCGCGGGGCTTGGGAGCGCCGGACAGCGTGCCCGCCGGGAACGTCGCTTTGAGGACGTCGTAGGCCTTGGCCTGGGGAGCGAGCTCCCCCACCACGGTGGACACCAGGTGCATGATGTGGCTGAACCGCTCCACTTCCATGAACTGCGTGACGTCCACCGTTCCTGCCACACAGACCTTTGACAGATCGTTGCGCGACAGGTCCACCAACATCAGGTGCTCGGCCCGCTCCTTCTGGTCGGCCAGCAGTTCTGTCGCCAGTGCTTTGTCCGCCTCAACGGTCTTCCCACGGGGGCGCGAACCGGCGATGGGGTGGGTGATGACTTCCTCGCCGGTCACAGTCACAAGCGCTTCCGGTGACGAGCCCACAATCGAGTACCCGCGGCCGTCCGCATCCTCCAGGCTGAAGAGATACATGTACGGGCTCGGGTTGGTATTGCGCAGGACGCGGTAAACATCCAGGGGATCCGCAGCGCATTCCATCTCGAAGCGCCGGGAAATCACCACTTGGAAAACCTCGCCGTCAACAATGGCTTCCTTGCCGCGGTCGATCGCCTCAAGGTACTTGGCTTCATCCCACCGCTCCTGGACGCTGGAAGCAAAGTCCAGGGCAGCGGTTTCCAGCACAGAGACCGGCTGGGCCACGGGGGTGCTGATCTGGTCCAGCAAACCCTTCACCCGGGCGACGGCGTCGTGCCAGGCGTCGTCCACGCGCTCGGAGCTGTCGTCGAAGTTGATGGCGTTGGCAATCAGGAGGACGGTGCCGTCCACATTGTCATGAACAGCCATGTCGGTGACCAGGTTGAGGGCCATCTCAGGCAGGTGCAGGTCGTCTTCGGGCGGAGACGTCAGCCGCTCCCAGTGACGGACGGCTTCCCACCCGAGGAAGCCCACCAAACCGGACGTGAACGGCGGCAACCCATCAAAGCGGTCTGTTTGGAGTGCCTCGATGGTGTCCCGCACCGCGTCAACAGGGTTACCCGAGACGGGAACCCCCACGGGCGGTTCACCAATCCAGTGGGCCTGTCCGTCTTTGGTGGTCAGCGTGGCACGGGACTTGGATCCGATGAAGGAGTAACGCGACCACGCGCCGCCAACTGCCGCGGACTCCAAGAGGAATGTTCCGGGTTGGCCCTTGGCCAGCTTTCGGTACAAGCCGATAGGAGTCTCGGCGTCTGCCAGGACCTTGAGTCGGACAGGGATGACACGGCTGTGGACGGCGAGTTCGCGGAACTCTTCCAGGCCCGGGCTGATGATTCCAAGGTCCTGCATGGCTATGTTCTCCGCCTTTTGTCTGAGGTGGTGCGTCAGTGGAAAGTAGTGGGTGCCTTAGTCGCGGTGGCCCGTAACAACTGTGAAGTCGCGACCATCGAAGCAGGTCCGGGTACCGGTGTGGCAGGCTGCGCCGATCTGGTCCACGCGGATCAGGAGGGCATCGCCGTCGCAGTCAAGGGCGACAGACTTCACGAACTGTACGTGTCCGGAGGTGTCGCCCTTGCGCCAGTACTCCTGGCGGGAGCGCGAGTAGAACGTCACACGTCCCGTGGTCATGGTGCGGTGGAGAGCCTCGTCATCCATCCAACCAAGCATGAGGACCTCGTTGGTGTCATGCTGCTGCACGATAGCGGCAACGAGTCCGGATGAATCACGCTTGAGGGCGCTGGCGATCTCCTGCGGCAAGGGGCCTGCGGGGTCGCTGGAGGGCTCCACGGCGGGAGAGTGGCTGGGGGCGGACTGCTCTGACATCAGATCAAGTCTAGTGCCTTTGGCGGGAGCCGGATTCTGCGGCGGTTCCACTGCGCATGAGGGCTCCGATCGTGCTAGTTTCACAAGTGATGCATTTCGTCGATCCTTCCCGAGAAGTACTGGCCGAAACCCTGCTGGCGGCCGGACCTGACTCCCCCACGCTCTGCGAAGGGTGGCAGACGCGGGATCTTGCTGCTCATTTGTATCTGCGCGAACGGAAGATTGCAGTGGGTTTGGGCCTTCTGATTCCCAGCCTGGGCAAGGCCTCGGAAAAGGCCACTTCCAAACTTGCAGCCAAGCTCAAGAGCCCTGACGCCTACGCGGACCTCATCAAAACTTTCCGCGCCGGCCCACCGGCCCTCTCCCCCTTGAAGATCAAAGCCCTGGATGAGACGTCCAACCTCATTGAGTATTTCGTTCACACTGAGGACGTCCGCCGCGCGGGCGACCGTTGGGCCCCCCGCGCACTCGACGAAGCATATTCGGATGCCCTGTGGGACGACCTCATCAAGCGGGCTGCCTTCCTGTACCGCGGCGTAGACCTCGGCATCGTCCTGGTACGTCCCACCGGGCCGCGGCATGTCGCCAAGCGCGCCCCCGTTTCCGTCGCCATTGTTGGCGAACCGGGCGAATTGCTCATGCATGCGCACGGCCGCACCAGCCAGGCTTTGGTCACCTTCGAAGGCCAGCCGGACGCCGTCGCGTTGTTGCAGTCCGCCGATATCGGCCTCTAAACAAACCAAGGGAGGGTCACTGCGTGGTGACCCTCCCTTGCTTTTAATCATTGCCGATCAACGGACTTCGAAGCCGGCCTCCCGGATGGCGGCCTTGACCTGGGCGATCATGTCGTCCGGACCAAAGTGGAACACCGAAGCGGCCAGTACGGCATCAGCTCCTGCTTCTACGGCGGGCGGGAAGTGGGCCGGTTCCCCGGCGCCGCCCGAGGCAATGATCGGAATGTTCACTGCAGCGCGGACCAAGCGGATCAATTCAAGGTCGAAGCCGTCCTTCGTACCGTCGGCGTCGATCGAGTTGAGCAGGATTTCGCCCACGCCCCGGTCCGCTGCTTCCTTGGCCCAGGCGATGGCGTCGATTCCGGTTCCGGTGCGGCCGCCATGCGTGGTCACTTCAAAACCGGACGACGTCGGGACGTCACCTTCGCGGGTACGGCGCGCATCCACGGAGAGCACCAGGACCTGCGAGCCGAAGTGACGGGTGATTTCGTCAATGACCTCCGGACGGGCAACAGCGGCGGTATTGATGGACGCCTTGTCCGCACCGAAGCGCAGGAGCTTGTCCACCTCTGCCACGCCACGGACACCACCACCCACGGTGAGGGGAATGAAGACTTCCTCAGCCGTGCGGCGAACGACGTCGAACGTGGTTTCGCGGTTGCCGGATGAGGCAGTGACGTCCAGGAACGTCAGTTCATCGGCCCCGCCATTGTCGTAACGGTGCGCAAGTTCCACCGGATCACCGGCGTCGCGGAGGCCTTCAAAGTTGACGCCTTTGACGACGCGGCCTGCGTCGACATCAAGGCAGGGTATGACGCGGACGGCTACAGCCATGTGCTGCTCCTCAGTTCTGCTGGGCTCTACTCGATCACTGCGTGGGTTAGATGCGGCAGGCGTGGATGCTGCTGACCAGGATGGCGCGCGCACCGAGGTCGTAGAGCTCGTCCATGATGCGGTTGGTTTCTTTTTTGGGAACCATTGACCGCACGGCAACCCATTCCGAATCACGCAGGGGCGACACGGTGGGCGATTCAAGGCCGGGAGTCAGCGCAGCGGCGTCTTCCACCAGGTCCTTGCGGATGTCGTAGTCCATCAGCACGTACTGGCGGGCCACCAGGACGCCCTGGAGCCGGCGGATGAGGATCTCGATTTCCTTGGCTGTACCGTTGGCTGCTCCACCTGAACCGGAGCGGCGGATGAGCACGGCCTCGGACTTCAGGATGGGATCGCCAAAGATCTCCATGCCGGCAGCCTTGAGGGTGTTTCCGGTTTCGACGACGTCGGCAATGGCGTCCGCCACGCCGAGGCGTACGGAGGACTCCACAGCACCATCGAGGCGGACCACTGTGGCGTTCACGCCGCGCCCGGCGAGATAGTCGCGCAGGAGGCCGTCATAGCTGGTGGCCAGGCGCTTCCCTTCAAGCTGTTCGACGCCGGCGAAGTCACCTACAGGACCGGCAAACCGGAAGGTTGACGGCGCAAAGCCCAGGGGAAGAATTTCCTCGGCTTCGACCTTCGCATCGAGCAGGAGGTCCCTGCCGGTGATGCCGACATCCAGCGTTCCCTGGCCCACGTAAACAGCGATGTCACGGGGACGGAGGAAGAAGAACTCAATGTCGTTGTCGGGGTCCACCATGACCAGCTCGCGGGTATCGCGGCGTTGGCGGTAACCGGCCTCGGACAACATGGCCGAGGCGGCTTCGGACAGGGATCCCTTATTGGGGACTGCTACACGGAGCATGGGGAGACTTTCTTGTTGGAAGGGAGTTTTCAGGCACCTTGGCCACGCAGGGGCTCCGCTACAGGCGAGCGGAGTGGCGTGGCTAGAGATGCTTGTAAACGTCCTCCAGAGTGAGGCCCTTGGCGAGCATGAGGACCTGCAGGTGGTAGAGCAGCTGGGAGATTTCCTCAGCGGCGGCTTCGTCCGATTCGTACTCCGCGGCCATCCAGACTTCGGCGGCCTCTTCGACCACCTTCTTGCCGATGCCGTGGATTCCGGAGTCCAGTTCGGCAACCGTGCGCGAGCCTGCCGGGCGGGTCGCTGCTTTCTCACTCAGTTCTGCGAACAGCGTCTCGAAATTCTTCACGCCCTCCAGACTACTTGCTCCGGGGCGGACACCGCTTGTTGGGGCGTTGCATGACGAAGGGGATGTGAGTGAAGACACACCCACATCCCCTTGAGCGCCCGCAGGCAAGGGCTTTAGCTGAACTGCTTCAACGTCACTGCCGTGGCGAGGGCTGCGGTGACAGCTTCGTGGCCTTTATCTTCTTTGGAACCGGGCAGGCCTGCGCGGTCCAGGCCCTGCTGCTCGGTGTCACAGGTGAGGACACCGAAGCCCACCGGCACGCCGGTGCGGACACTGACATCGGTGAGTCCGGATGTCGCGGCCTGGCATACGTAGTCAAAGTGCGGTGTCCCGCCGCGGATGACCACGCCAAGTGCCACCACTGCGTCAAAGTGCGGTGCGAGCCTGGCGGCGGCGACAGGAAGCTCAAAGCTGCCCGGAACCCGCAGGAGTGTGGGCTCGGCGATCCCGGCTTCCTTGGCGGCGCGAAGTGCGCCATCCACCAGCCCGTCCATGATCTGTGTGTGCCAGCTTGCTGCCACAATGGCCAGCTTGAGCTGCGAGGTTTCCTCAGGGTTAAGGGTGGTGAGGTCGATAGTGGGGGCGCCGTGTCCGCTCATGGTGTGGTGTGGATCCGTTCAGTCTTGGTTGTTGTCAAAGGTGTGGTTCGAAGGCGTCTTGCCATTGCTGACGGGCTCGACATCGAGCGTCAGCCGGTGGTCCATCCGGTCCTTCTTGGTTTGCAGGTAGCGCAGGTTCTGTTCGCGTGAAGGCACCTCGGTGGGGACCATTTCCACCACAGTCACTCCGGCCTTGTCGAGCCGGTGCTGTTTGTCGGGATTATTGCTCAGAAGCCGGACTTCATGAAGTCCCATCTCGGCGAGGATCTGTCCTGCCGCGCTGTACGAACGTGCATCAACCGGCAAGCCCAGTTGCTCATTGGCTTCCACTGTGTCGAAACCGGCTTCCTGCAAGGCGTAGGCCTTGATCTTGTTGGCCAGCCCGATGCCGCGGCCCTCCTGGCCGCGCAGGTAGAGCAGCGTTCCGCCTTCGGCGTGGATGAGTTCCAAGGCAAAAGCCAGCTGTTCTCCGCAGTCGCAGCGGTATGAACCGAAAACATCGCCGGTCAGGCACTCGGAGTGCAGCCGTACCAGCGGCGCACGGCCATCCTTCGGCGGATTGGGCGAACTGACGGCGAGGTGTTCAACGCCGGTCACGTGGTCCGTCCAGGCCTGAGCCACAAAGTCGCCGAAAGCCGTGGGCAACTGCACGATCGGGCCACCGCTGACGGGGTGGGGCGCAGGGCCGGTGTGGTCGCTGCTGCGCGTGGTCGATGCGGTCATCGCTTCTCCTCGTCCTCCTGTGAAATGGGTGCCGTCTGGGACTCTACCGCCTCAACATACGACACCAGGTCCTCTATGGAGATGAGGGGGCATCCATGGTCGGCGGCGAAGTCGCGCAGGCTGTCCAAGCGCATCATTTCACCATCATCATGTACCAACTCTGCGATCACACCCACCGGGGCCAACCCGGCAAGACGACACAGGTCTACGGCAGCTTCCGTGTGACCCGGACGTTCACGCACTCCCCCTTTAACCGCACGCAACGGGAAAATATGCCCGGGACGGGTTATTGAGGCCGGGGTGCTGCCCGGATCTGCCAGAATACGGGCCGTCAGGGCCCGGTCCGTAGCCGATATACCTGTACTGACGCCGATCGCTGCGTCGCAGGAAACGGTGTATGCGGTCCCCTTGGCGTCCTCGTTGATCTCCACCATGGGAGGCAGCACCAGTGCGTCAGCACGTTCGCCGTCCAAAGGGACGCAGATGACGCCGGATGAATACCGGATGGTCCATCCCATGAGGGTGGGCGTGGCGTGCTGGGCGGCGAAAATAATGTCGCCTTCGTTCTCACGGTCCTCGTTGTCCACCACGATCACTGCCCGGCCCGCGGCCATTGCCTCAATGGCCGCTTCCACGGGATCCAGTCCGGTACGGGGCGTTCCGGCCGGTGATGTCTTGGCAGGGGCGCTCATCGAGTGCTCCCTGCCTGCGGCGCGAAGGACAGGAGGCGTTCGGTGTACTTGGCCAACACGTCCACTTCCAGGTTGACGTGGCCACCCACTGGCTTGGCTCCCAGCCCGGTTTCTTCCAGCGTTGTGGGGATCAGCCCCACCTCAAACCACGGCGCCGGTTCGGAAGCAGCGCTGACGGCGGTCACTGTCAGCGAGACACCGTCGACTGCGATCGAACCTTTCTCGGCAATGTAACGTGCCAGCGGGGCCGGGACACCGAAACGCAGCCGGTCCCAATTTCCGAGGGCCTCGCGTTCCAGCAACTCCCCCACACCGTCCACGTGCCCCTGCACCACGTGGCCGTCCAGCCGTCCCCCCGCTGGAACACAGCGTTCAAGGTTCACGGTGTCCCCCGGGGCCAACCCGCCGATGGTGGTCCGGACGAGGGTTTCACCCATGACATCAACGCTGAAGTCCTGCCCGTCGATTTGCGTGGCGGTCAGGCACACTCCGTTGACGGCGATGGAACCACCCAAGGCCAAGCCATCGGTGGTGGTGGGTGCTTTCAGCCGCAGCGTGGCGCTGGCGTCGCCGTCATGCTCAATGCCCAGCACGGTGCCTTGTTCTGCAACGATTCCCGTAAACATCAGTGTCCTCCTGTGACATGTTCCGCAGCTTCACTGCGCGGAACCAAACTCTTGTGTGGAACCAAACTCTTGATATTGGCGGCGGTGCCCCTTGGGGACCGCAGGTGCAGCCGAAGGTCGTTGCCGAGCGTCCGGACCGCTCCGCCACCGGCGTTGTCCCAGGACCAGTGCTGGGCGTCTGCCAGCGTGGTGATTCCGAGGTCGTGCAGTGCAGGAGTTCCGGATCCCAGCAACGTCGGAGCCATATAGACGATCAGTTCGTCCACGAGGTGCGCACCAAGGAATGTGCTCAGGATGGACGAGCCGCCTTCCACCATGACGTGCCTTACTCCTTGGTCGAACAGCATGCCCAAAGCCTCTGCCGGATCGCGTGTTTGCAGGTGCACAAAGCGCCCGTCGGTCCCGCGGACTGCGGCATCTTCAGGGACGTCCCGTAGACCCATCACGGCGCGGACCGGCTGCCGGCTGGAGAGTTCTCCCTCTGCGTCCCTGGCAGTGAGCCGGGGGTTGTCGATCAGGACGGTCCCCGTGCCCACCAGGATGGCGTCGATGAGTCCCCGCAGCCCATGGTTGTCAGCGAGCGACTCCGGGCTCGAAATCCATTGACTGGTGCCGTCGTCGGCCGCAATGCGGCTGTCCAACGTCTGGGCGATGTGCAAGGTGACAAACGGGCGCTTGGCGGCAACGGCGTCGAACCAATCGCGGTTGAGGTCGAACGCCCGGTCGAGGGCCAGCCCGGAACGGACCTCCACCCCGGCGGAACGGAGCGTGCGGGCGCCGCCCGCAGCGGGGTCGTGGGGATCGTCGACGGCGTAAATCACCTTTGAGATTCCCGCCGCCATGATTGCCTGCGCACAGGGTCCCGTGCGGCCCACATGGTTGCACGGTTCCAGGGTTACCACCATGGTTGTTCCCACGGTGTCGATGCCTTGCTTGCGGGCTTCGGAGATCGCGTCTGCTTCGGCATGGGCCGTGCCGGCACCCCGATGGTATCCCGTCGCCAATTGCTGGCCCTCGGGACTGAGGATGACTGCCCCAACCAACGGGTTGGCTCCGCGGGGACCGGCAAGGGCTGCGGCGAGTGCGGCATCCATGGCCGCGCGCTCCGCCGGAGTGTAGAGGGCTGTATCGGCCGTCATCGTGCAACTCCCGCCGGTAGTGCAAGGTCCGGTGTGCCGGCATCACGACCGGTACGTTCGCGCTTTTCGGCCCGCCACCAGACGAAGAATCCGGTGAGGGTGAAGAAGCCGTAGAACAGGTACATGACCGCGCTGGCGTAGTAGCCGGCGCTGAACAGCAACGGCACACCTACAATGTCCACGGCAACCCAGATCAGCCAGAACTCAGTCCATCCACGGGCCATGCCGTACGTCGCCAGAAGTGACCCCATGAAGGTCCAGGCGTCGGCCCAGACCGGCGGGTAGGAACCGAGGGCATCAAACAAGGGCGTCAGCGCTGCCGTGCCGGCCACCATGGCGCCAACCAGAGCGATGCGGACCTTGTTGCTGGCCCAGCCAGGCACAATGGCGCGCCCTTGGCTGCTCGATTGACGGCCTTGCTGCCACCGGTACCAGCCGTAAATGGCGACGGCGATGAACATCACCTGCCGTGCTGCCTGCCCCCACAGGGTAGCCGGCGCAGCTGCACCAAAGACGTTACCCAGAAAGACCGTGAGCAGGAGGATGTTGCCGACTATGCCGATCGGCCAAGCCCAGACTTTGCGGCGCATACCGCCAAGGGCGCTGAGGAGCCCAAAGATGTTTCCAAGCACTTCGCGTAAGACAAGAGCAGATCCTCCAACGGGGATCTGTGCTTCGAAGAGCCATCGCAGAAATTCCATGCCGTTCCTTCCCAGTAAGCCGCGATGACTCCGGGGGTGTACGACAGCGCAATGCCGGGCGTCGCTAAAGGAACGCCCACGGCATGACTGTACGTGCTTCTCCCATCCAGACTTTAACTGTCGGTACCGGAATTTCACCAGTTCAACCGTCTGCCATCGAAGGTCCAATCACTTGGAATCCGATGGCTCGCGGGTCGCGGACTATAACCGCCGGTTCGGACTTACACCGACCCCGGAGCACGTATGTGTGTTGTTATTCTGCCACAACTACCAAGATGGCCGGGCTATTCCCAGCCATCTTCGTAACATGTGGTGACGGTCGTCAGGCGAACGTCGCCGTCACAGCCTGGCCCGCTGCACGGAGCCGATCGATCGCAGCTGCGGGATCCTGGTGCCCATAGACCGCCGAGCCTGCCACGAACACGTTGGCACCTGCTTCTGCGGCCCTGATGATGGTTTCCTCAGTAATTCCCCCATCCACTTGGATGGCCACGCCGATGCCGGAGCCCTCTACCGCAGCCCGCGCACGTCGGATTTTGGGCAGGGTGATGTCCAGGAAGGACTGCCCACCAAATCCGGGCTCCACCGTCATGATCAACAGCATGTCCAATTCGCTGAGCATGTCCAGGTAGGGCTCAACCGGCGTAGCCGGACGAAGGGCCATTCCAGCTTTGGATCCCCGCGCACGCAGTTCGCGTGCCAGCTTGACGGGGGCCATGGCGGCTTCCGCATGGAACGTCACCGAAGCAACGCCTGCGTCCGCGTAGGCAGGCGCCCAGCGGTCGGCGTCGGAAATCATCAGGTGGGCGTCCAACGGTACCGGACTGACCGCCTGGATCCGCTGCACCACCGGCAGGCCCAGCGTCAGGTTGGGGACAAAGTGGTTGTCCATGACGTCGACGTGAACGGCATCGGCATTGCTGATCCGCTGCAGTTCCGCCTCAAGGTTGACGAAATCGGCAGACAGGATGCTCGGATTGATACAGCACTGAGACAAAGCAGCCCCTCTGGGTCGGTGGAAATGGAAAGCCGGGTTCCGGCAGTTACGGCTTTTTACGGATGATGGCCATGAACATGGCATCGGTCTTGTGGACGTGCGGCCACAACTGGGCTGTTTGTTCGTGACCTGCGCCCAAGTGTCCGGTGAGGCTGACATCGTCAAGAGCCTGCCCGGCGTCGAGCAGTTCCAGGTCCTCACGCTTGGCCATGACGTCGCTGACAACCGCGGTGGTTTCGGCCGGGTGCGGCGAGCATGTCACATAAGCAACCACCCCGCCGGGCTTTACTGCATCAATTGCAGACTTCAAGAGGTCACGTTGCAACGGACCGAGGTCGCCAATGTCCTTGGGTGAGCGCCGCCAGCGCGATTCGGGCCGCCTGCGCAAAGCTCCCAGCCCGCTGCAGGGGACATCAACCAGGACGCGGTCGAAAGCTTCGGCCTGCTCCGAACCAACGTCGCGCCCGTCACCGGTCCGCACCGACCACGTGTCCTCCGGAACAGCCGACAGTGCCTGCTGAACGAGCTTCGCCCTGTGTGGCGCGGGCTCATTGGCCAACAACGTAGCGCCGTCCCGGTGCGCCAGGGCAGCCAAAAGGGCGGCCTTCCCTCCCGGACCTGCGCATAAGTCCAACCAGCGTTCACTTCCGGAGGAGGCGCCCAGGTCCACGCCGGCCAAGGCCCGGGCAACCAGCTGGGATCCGACATCCTGCACGCGGGTGGTTCCGCGACGAACTGTTTCCAGGCGGCCGAGGTCTCCACCGGCGGACAATGCCGAATCTTCGACCAGTTCGCCTGCCGTGGCCCCATTGTCGAAAGCCTCGTCCAGGCTTCCCAAACCCGGCAGCGCCACCAGATTGACCACGGGCGCGGCGTTGTCCGCCTCCAGCAGGTCATCAATTTCCGACTTCGGACGTCCGTGGTTGACAAGCGATTGGCGCAATGCGCGGACAATCCATTCAGGGTGGGCATGCCGGAGCGAGGCAATCCGGGTTTCATCGGTTTCGTTGGCCAGCAGGATGTCCAGCCACTCGCCCATGCTGTGGGCAGTGACCTTGCGCAGGACTGCGTTGATCAGGGCTGACGGACCTGCGCCGATGACGGCACGCGCCAAGCCAACGGTCTGGTCCAACGCTGCATGCGCAGGAACACGCATTGAGAGCAACTGATGGGCGCCGATCCGCAGGGCATCCAGGATGGCAGGGTCCAACTGCTCGAGGGGGCGGTCCACGCAGCGGGCGAGGATGGCGTCATAGGTGCCTTGACCGCGCAAAGCGCCGTAGCTCAGCTCCGTGGCGAAGCCGGCATCCCGGCGATCCAGCCGGTGTTCCCGGATGCGGGCTGGGAGCACCAGGTTGGCGTAGGCATCCTCGGAAGCAACAGCACGGAGCACTTCGAAGGCCACAAGACGGGCTGGGTCAGCGCGGCGCGTACGCTGCGAGGGAGCATTGTTCGTGAAGCCCCGTTGAGGGCCACGGTTTCGCTCCCGGCCCTGGGCGTCACGCCGGCTTTCGCCACGTGCACCCCGGTTGCCTTGTCCGGCGCCGTCCCGGTTCCCGCTGTTGTTGGGGCCTCGCCGGCCGGACTCACTCATTCGAATACCACTCTCTCGGGTGTTGCCAAGCCGCGGGCCCAGTCAGCCGACGACATCATTTTCTTACCTGCCGGCTGGATCCTGCCGAGCTCAACGGCGTGGGATCCGGTGCCCACCAGCACAGATTTGCCCTCCACCCTGATGGCGCCCGGAGCCAGGTCCTTAATCTCAGGACGGAGTGCCAGTGGTTCAAGTTTGATTCGCTGGCCTTCCAGCGTTGTCCATGCCCCCGGCTCAGGTGTCACACCACGAGCCCGGCGGCTGACGGCAAGGGCCGGCAGCTGCCAGTCAAGGCGGCCGTCCTCCAGCATCAATTTGGGAGCGAGGGAGACTTCTCCGGTTTGGGGTTGCGGGGCAGCCTGACCGGCGTCGATCGCGGAAAGCGTCTGGCTGAGAAGCACGGCTCCGCTGATGGAGAGGCGCTCGAGGAGGTCCCCGGAGGTGTCGTCCGGCCGCACAGCTTCAGTGAGGGTACCGAACACGGGGCCGGTATCGAGGCCTTCTTCGAGCTGGAACGTCACGGCACCGGTGATTTCGTCCCCCGCGATGATTGATCGCTGGACGGGGGCAGCGCCCCGCCAAGCAGGGAGGAGCGAGAAATGCAGATTGACCCACCCATGCCTCGGAACTCCCAAGGCTGCCTTCGGAACAATTCCACCATAGGCAACAATGGCAGCGACATCCGGGGCGAAGTCCGAGATCCGGGCGGTGGTTTCCGCATCGACCTTGGCCGCGCGGATGACGTCGATACCCAGTTCCATCGCCCGCGCTGCGACGGGCGAAGGTGTCAGTACACGCTTCCTGCCTACCGGCGCGTCCGGGCGCGTCAGGACCGCGACGACGTCGAATCCCGCCTTAACCAGAGCGTCCAACGATGGGACGGCCACGGCGGGGGTTCCTGCGAAAAGGACCCTCACTCGGGTGCCCCGAAACTGCCGCCACCAAAACTCGATCCCACGCTGGCGGCGCGCTGTGACGTGGTCTTCTCCGTAATGGCGTGGTAGTTGGCGTTCCGGATGGCGCGGAGAGCTGCCTTGCGGTCATCCCCTTCCAACCTGTCCGTGTACAAAATACCGTCAAGGTGGTCCGTCTCGTGCTGGAAACACCGGGCAAGCATGCCCTCGGCTTCCACCGAGACCGGGTTGCCATTCAAATCTACGCCGGTGGCCCTGGTTGTCCGGAAACGGCGGACCGGGAAGCCCAGGCCGGGGATCGAGAGGCAACCCTCTACTTCATCCGGCTGGAAGTCATCGCTGTTCTCCAGGACAGGGTTGATGATGTGGCCTTCCACTCCCCCAATGCGGTAGGTAAAAACACGCTGGCTGACGCCGATCTGAGGTGCAGCGAGGCCCGCACCTTCCACGTCCTCCATGGTTTCAGTCATGTCAGCTACCAGCTTGGCGAGCTCCGGACCGAAATCGGTGACAGGGTCCGCTACGGTGCGCAACACCGGATCCCCGATGATTCGGATACTCAAAATTGCCATGTGCTGTCAGTCCTCACTATCGTCAAACCCGGCTCCGGGTGTTGCGGAGCCTAAGCCAGTTTAGTTGAGGTCAATCACCGCTGGCGCTGTTTGCCGCTCCGGCGCCAACCGCTGCGAACACCGGCGGAGCAATGGGCAACAGCGCTTGTCCCGCAGCAGAGACGTCTGCCGACATTTCCCAGACGCGCCGAAGCGCGCAGAACTTCCACCAATGGTGCTTGAGGATTTCCGGGTTGGCCCGCATCGGCCGGACTTCGGTCTCTCCGATGGCTACAGCGAGCAGCATGGGGTTGTCTCCGTATTTCCATGGCTCCCATACTCCGGCAACGGGATCGACCAGGCTTTCCTCCGCCTTCATTCCGGCCGCGAGTTGCATGACCACTTTGTCATCGAGGGCCTTGACCGTTCCATCCCGCGTAGTGCCTTTGGTCTTGTAGTCGATCAGGCAGATACGCCCATTGATCCGGGCTACAAGGTCAAGTGTCCCGGCGTAGCCCACAGTCTTGTTCCACACGGTGATCTCCGGGGCCAAGGGCTCCACCCGGTACAGCTCCCACCATTCATCGAAACGGGCGGCAAACGCCTCCTCACCATGGGCTGCGAGGTCGTCCCGGCATTCCTGCATGCGGTGCGGACGTCCCAGAGCACGCAAGGCAACCTGCTCGCAGTACGTGTGCACGCGGTCGCCTCGTGCTGCTGCCGCGTCCCTATACACCTCAGCAGCTTTGGCCGCCTTGTTAATCGCTTGGCGGGTTTTGGCCGGGCTTCCAAGAATCGCCGGAAGCTCCGGGTCCGCAGCGAGACTGCTCGCACCCATGTAGCTGAACCAACCGTCCAGCGAGTGGGCCTGTTGTCCGATCACCGTGGTGATGGAGGGAACCGAAAATTGCTCCGTGGTAGAGCGGGCATACATCCGGCCGTAGTCAGTAGCGTGGGCAAGCAGTGGAGCAGTCATATAAAGACTGTGTCATACAGGGCCGACAGAATTCTCCGGCGGGAAGATCATTGCGAGTTGCTCCGGCGGCAGCCGGGCCAGCTTCGCCGCAAGGATGGGAGCCGTCTCCGCCAGTTCCGAAGTGGACAGCCCAGGGTCAGGAGGGGTCCAGGGCACATCAGGTTCATCGTCAGCACGCATGTTGACAAAGTGCTCCGATGAAGCGTTTCGTGACGCGAAATACCCATCGGTGTTGGCGAATGCCGTGCAATTACTGCCCCGCCAAGCGCGAAGCCGCCGTCAGCACCAAGGACTGGAGTGCTTACACCAGGCAAAAAGCGGACGTGGTGGCTGCGATCCTCAAAAGCGCAGGAGAACCCGACTAGCACTAACCAGCGTCCGGTATGGGATCCTTCATCGGCGCCTTGGCGTTGAACCGAATCCCCCATGTGAGAGAGGCAAAGATCAATGAAGATTGGCAACTTCCTTCCTGCGCGGGTTGAGCTGCAGGAATCCCAGGTTGGCCGCCGGCAGGTACTGATAAGCCTCGGGGGCGCAGTTCTCGTCGCCACGGTGAGTGCGTGCGCATTGTTGGAGCTCCCCGACGAGGTAGAGCCTTCTGACATTATTGGCGAGTGGACATCGAAGCCGAAGAACGGCCACACCACACTTTTGAAGCTCTGCGCTGACGGTATCTTTGAGTGGTCTGGTGTGACTGAGGGAACCTTCGGGGATGGGACCTCTTCAGAGAAGCTCGACTGGGAAAGGTTAGTGACCTATTCCGGCCAATGGTCGATCAAAAAGGACCTCGTCAGCAAAAAGTTCACGAACGTCAGGCTCCGGCCTGAGACATCACAGGACTTGGCAATCTTTCCCTTGTCTGTCTGGAAACGTGGCTCAGATCAGTTCCTCACCTATACGCTAGGCGATCCGGACGGGGGCGACAGGTTCGAATTCCATAACCGCTAAGCCCCGGTTCGGGAAGAACTCAACCGGCGCGGATGTAGCCTGCCTGTTCCACGGTGCGGACTAAGTCAGCGCCCTGATCAGAGCTTTCGCTGAGCGTGGTGATGAACTTCATGGCATCACAGCCGGAGCCACCGCTTACCTGATCAAGCCCTTCCGCCCCCGCCAACTACGTGAACTCGCGCTGCAACTGAGCCCTCAACAACTCACATCCCCGGAACCATAAACAAGCCCTGAAAAGACAATTAGCAATCCTGCCGGCGCGCGCTTTCTTGAGGCACAGATATGAAAGGCTGCAGCTATGGACAGAATGAACCGCACAGCGCTCCACTACGCAGCCCTGGAAAACGATGTTGCCGCCGTAGAGCAACTTCTTGCTGACGGCGCTTCTCCCGATGCCCAGGACAAAGCCCGATTCACGCCCCTACATTTTGCTGCGCAGGAATACTCAGTAAAAGCATCTGCCGCTTTGCTTGGTGCCGGCGCCACCGTTGATCTTCAAAACGGCTGGGGTAACACCGCGCTCTTTACAGCCGTCTTCAATTCAAACGGCCGTGGCGAACTGATCAAACTCCTGCGTTCGCACGGCGCTGATCCGCTCTGTGTCAACGGAAGCGGCCAGACGCCCGTGGGGCTGGCGCGGCTGATCGGCAACTACGACGTCGCCCAGTACTTCACCGACGTACCTGAGTAACCTGCGCTATCCAAGACTTATCCTGATGCCATGGATAGAGTGCTGCTCGATCAGGTGATCATGACGGACTACGGCCAGTTCGACCTCATCTGGGCTGACGAGGGCGGCTTCGACGGCATCTTTGAACGCTGCTTTGAGGGCCAGGTCAACGGCCTGGTCGGGGCTGCAGCTCCCAATGGCGTCTATATCAACCTCGGACGACGGTCTGGCGGTTCTGACATGTGCATCGTTCTCCTTGATAAGCGGCCAGCTACGGAACCCGATAGCGCATGGGAAGACATCGTAGAGGTATCCTTCGCACTCCCCCCAGGACACGATCTGCGTTGGGCCTCGTGGGCCAATGAGACGAAGGGGGAACTAGCTAACGTGCCGCCCGGGAGCTACCGGCTGCGGGTCAGTGCGAAGGGCCGCGACGAAGGCCATGATGGAGAATTCTCCGAAGAAGTCGTCGATCATTACCTGCTGGAGATGTGGCCAGCTACGCCGAAACCCGACGCCATCGTGCGCTCAAAGAGCCAGAGCGCCGAGTACTGGCACAAGACGTGGGGAAGCCGCCGCTAGGCGCAGCATCGCTTCAAGACTGTTCGTCTGGCCATCACTCCGGAAGTTCGCCGGCGGCGATCCGCTCTGCAGTGACCCTGTACGCCTCAGCGATGTAGCTTTCCACATCGGTGGCAGCAATGCGCCAGACGTTCCGGCCTCCAACCTGGATACCCCGCAGATCGCCTGACTTGAGCAAGGCCCTGATCTGGTTCGCTGACACATTCAGTTCCTCGGCAACCTGTTCAGTTGTCAGGAACCGGTGCTTCTTGGCGTCGTACACCCTTCCTAAAGTCGGCCGGCGCAATGAACTGGCAACTGCGCAAACACCGGTTATGCTAGTCGTTGGATTTATTGTTCTGGTTTGGGGCAGGCATGGGAATTGCTTTTGATGACGGCGCGGCCGACGCGCTGATCACTGCCGCGAACTCCGCCGACGAGGTTCTGCGTGCCGAGGGAGGCTTCCTGCACGGGGCCGTGGAGCGGGCAGTGCAGGACTTCAACGGCGGCTACGGGCGCTTGTTCAAGGACGCCTGCGGCATCAGGTCCGATGATCGAAGCATCCGCAACAGTCGCCACCATGGTCCTGGACCCCATGCCCGAGAGCACACCGGTCCCTGCACCGGCTGTTTCAGCTGTGTTTTCTCCGCGGGACCGGCCCCGGTTCGCCGGCGGACCAGGAACCGGAACCACCTCGGCTGACCCGGGCAAGCTGCGCGGCTTCGCATCAGTATCCCGGACTGCCACGAACACCTTGAACTCACACTTTGTCGCAGTCCGGAATGCCTGGAGCGGTTTCACAGCATGGTGTTCCTGGGTGACCATCGAGACTGAATCGTTTGTTGCTGGTTTTGAGCGGCTGCTCGCCGCCAACGCAGCAGATGCCGATTGGATAGAGCAGGTCGCCACCGCATTCGAAACAGCAGGCAGCGGCTCTATCGCTCTGGCCTCGGCCACACCGTCGAGCCTGCCACCGGGAAAGTCACCGTCGGTGAAGAACAGCAGCTCCTGATCGATGCACTGCCCGAAGTTATTGGAAACCTGAACGGTGTCACCGCGACCGCCCGAGACCTTGCCAACCGCAAAAAGTTACTGCAGATGCACGACTACTTGAAGAAGTACCGCGACGAGCACGGCGGAGACGTTGATGAAGGCTCCCAGGAAGGCATGGTCAACAAAGTCTGGGAATCGCTCTACGACAGCGAGGGCAACGAAAAAGTCGTCGATACTGACGACAAGTCATCGATCTTTCAACTCGTTAGCTTCGTGCCCTTCGCCCGGGGGCAAGGATCGGAGACCGGGTTCGGTGCATCTATTTCCGTGGGAGACCTCGATGCCGCCCAGCACGTCACCTACCAGCTCCCCGGGCTGGACACTACCGTCGGCAAGGACATGGCATCCAAAACCAAACAGGCCAATGATCAAAGAGTTGAGCAACGTGACCTCGCTCGTCTGAATGGGATTGACCGGGACCGTCTTGCCGTTGTTGCTTGGATTGGCGTTGAGCCGGCCAAAGGTATGGGCGTCTTCAGTAATGACCAGGCAAAGGTCGTGGGGC
The DNA here is from genome assembly GCF_029873575.1 of Paenarthrobacter sp. OM7. Lineage (NCBI taxonomy): Bacteria > Bacillati > Actinomycetota > Actinomycetes > Micrococcales > Micrococcaceae > Paenarthrobacter > Paenarthrobacter sp. OM7. The sequence continues at coordinate 2,055,033 of NZ_CP123579.1, read as the reverse complement.
CGGCCCTACGCAGCGATGTGGTCGGGTTCAACGCAGTTCATCAGAACCTCGACAACGCAGCGATGACAACGGCTGTCGGGCACTCCATGGGTTCCCTCGGGGTCATGGAGGCGGCAAAAACCGGGCTGCCTGTCGATAACCTCGTTCTCGTCGGTGACGTTGGTGCCCCTGATAACGTGACCTCCGTGAACGATCTCCATCTGAACCCCGGAGGAACTGTTTACCGGGGAAGCTACGACTGGGACCACGTAGCCGAGGTCGGGCATGGAGTCGGCTGGCAGCGTAAAAGCACCGACGACTCCGGATTCGGCGCTGTCACCTTTGGCACGGACGGCACCACAGGACCGGATGGTGCCAAAGACCTGCCAACGAAAACCCACGACGGGCAAACCGGTGGCAAGGACGGCATCTACGGTTACTTCGACAAGTCAACAGAGTCTAGCTACAACCAGGCCAGGATCGCCCGCGGCTTGAATGACCAGCTCACGAATGCGAAACGATGACATCCACACGTAGCCGCCGATACTGGCATATGCTTCCCGCCGCGGCGATCCTTTTACTCACCCTTGCAGGGTGCGGGACAACGCCAAGCACCAACCCACCTACCAGCACCGCGGAGCAGCTCATGGACCCGGAAGAAGCCCGAACAGAGTACCTTGACCTCTTCAACAAGATTCAAGCTCTCGCCCCCGGCGACTGGACGAAAGTCACACCAGACAAAGCAGGGTGGGTCTGTGATCGTCCCCTCGGCACGGAAGGCACCCAGGTCTCCTTCGATACCAGTCGGAGTCCACTGAGCCGGGAAGAGATGGATGTTCTCCACGACAAGGTCAAGGCCTTGTTCGAGGCCACCGGGTTTAATCTCAGGCAGGAAATCGATGATGGCCCGAACTTTGTCCGACACACCGTGGTCCTCGGGCCCGACAAGTTCTCTATGGGGTTCGGTACCGGCAAGTACGGCATCACCCTCAGCGGGAATACCCGCTGCTTTGCCGACCCGGAAGGTAAATTTCGCTAGGAATCCCCAGGCGGACGATCAATTCACGAATGCGACACGATGACCACCATGTCTTCGCGAAGATTTCTCATCCAAGGCCTTGTCGTTGCCATCCTCACTGCCCTCACTGGCTGTGTAACAACGCCGAGCACCACCCCACCTACCAGCGCCGCGGAGCAGACTATGGGACCAGAACAAGCCCGCACGGAATACCTCAACATCTTCACACAAATTTGAAGCTCTCGCCCCGGGCGATTGGACGAAAATTTCACCCGATAACCCGGTATGGCGTGCCCCCTCCCGGACGGGACCGAGGGCACTCGGTTCAATTACGACAGTACGCAGGGCGCGATCTCAGAAGATCAGGCTGAAGCGATACATAAGTCGGTAAAGGAAGTCTTTGAAAGCAATGGGCTAAGAGTTGTTCAAACCCAGCCTTCGGGGGCGAACCGAGACCAGACGACCACTGGCTTTGGCGATGGCAAGTTCTCCATGCAGCTTGGAACGAGCAGCTAGGGCACCACGCTCGGCGGCAACACTCGATGCGCTCCGGATCCCGAGGGCAAATTCCGGTAGGAAGCAGTGATCAGCAAAGTCCGTAGGTACTGGCCTGTCCTATCCACCAGCGCCGTCCTGCTGCTGCTTGTGTCCGGATGCGCCGCTGGGTCTCCGGGTAGGAGTGCTGTTACAGCCCCATCACCCTCTCAAACCGCAGCGAGCAACATGCTTCCCGATGACGGGAAGGGCGTCACCACGACCCCGGAAGCAGCCAGACCGGAGTTCTTCGGACTCCTCGATGAGATTCAGGCCTTGTCACCAGGAGACTGGGTGAACGAGGACATTCCGGCAGGTGGCTACTGCAACTTCCAGGGAAGGCTGCAGCAGCAGCCTCACAACGCTGGGAAACGGAAGACGCCCCACTGAAAGGGACGGCTCAACAGCCCCTTGAAGAGTTCCTTTCGGGAGAGTTGAACGACTACATTCGGCTCCAACTCCTCGCCGGGATAGAGCAGCTAAAGAGCGGAAGACGCTACTACGAGTACAACACCTTCAACATACTGCTCGACGCTGACAGGCCTACTGTGACCGTTGTGGACGAACCCGACGTGCATCGGGAAAGCACGCTGTCTTTCGCCGACTTTCAGGTGCTTCTCCGCTCATCCACTGGGCTACAACTCTAAATGCCAACAACGTGGCCGGAATCCCGGGCCCAGCGCGCCGTCCTCAGAAGTGAACGCAGCGAAGCCCCACTACTAGGCGCCATTGAAGACCCGCACCTTCGGACTCAACCGGAACTAACGGACCACCCCTCTGTGAGAGGCATGCTGGTCGCATCGGTCGCGTGCTCTGCCCTGCTGGTTGATTGCCATTTATTGACACCAGGACAAGAGGGGGGAATGCGATCAACCGTGGCAATTACTGAAACCGAGACACCTTGGTGGTGGGACTGGGTAGTACTGGTGTGGTGTCCCCGTGGTACTTGGGACAGTAGGTAGCCATCATCCTGCCGAGCAGGATTCATGGACCTCGTTCGCGAGTCCCACGCAGGTACCACGGAGTGGAGGAAAATGCCTCAGAAACCCAAAAGCCCCCGGAACTCCGGGGGCTTCTCTTGGTGGGCGATACTGGGTTCGAACCAGTGACCTCTTCGGTGTGAACGAAGCGCGCTACCACTGCGCCAATCGCCCGGGTGCATAGAAAACACTAACCGACCACGGCCTGATTGCAAAACCGATCAGCGCCTTCATTGACAACCGAACTACAGCAGTGGAATTACATGGGTGAAACTCAGGGGATTCCGCGCAGATTCAAGGATCCAGCCACCTGCGAAACCAAATCCCCACCCTCGATTTGGAGTTTGCAACAACCTCCTATAGAGTTTTTACTCGTCGGAAAGCGACGGAAAGCCTGAAGGGTTGTCCGTCAAAACGACACTGCGGACGTAGCTCAGCTGGTAGAGCACCACCTTGCCAAGGTGGATGTCGCGAGTTCGAATCTCGTCGTCCGCTCGCAAGGCACTGTCAAAGCAGGAATTCCCCGGAATTCGGCTTACACGGTGGGTTGGCCGAGAGGCGAGGCAGCGGCCTGCAAAGCCGTATACACGGGTTCGAATCCCGTACCCACCTCGGTGAAAACCATGTCTTCCAGCAGTTGGCTGGATGCATGGGCGATTGGCGCAGCGGTAGCGCGCTTCCCTGACACGGAAGAGGTCACTGGTTCGATCCCAGTATCGCCCACCAGAACAAGGCAACTTGTTTGTTGTTGACGGCCAGGCATCAGCCCGGCAGACAACATGTGCGGACGTAGCTCAGCTGGTAGAGCACCACCTTGCCAAGGTGGATGTCGCGAGTTCGAATCTCGTCGTCCGCTCTCCTACTCGATAGGACCCGGAAACGGGCGATTGGCGCAGCGGTAGCGCGCTTCCCTGACACGGAAGAGGTCACTGGTTCGATCCCAGTATCGCCCACCAGAACAAGGCAACTTGTTTGTTGTTGACGGCCAGGCATCAGCCCGGCAGACAACATGTGCGGACGTAGCTCAGCTGGTAGAGCACCACCTTGCCAAGGTGGATGTCGCGAGTTCGAATCTCGTCGTCCGCTCCAGAAAGAAAAGCAGCTCCCCGGAGCTGCTTTTTTTGTGCCCAACTTCAGCAAATAACCGATTCATTACTTGAAGTAACCGATACCCCTCAGAAGAAGTCGCTTTATCTAATGTGATTAGGCTCGCATAATGTACTGCGAGCTCATCACCGTTCCACGCCAACTGGCAGGAGTACCCCCATGAATCAACAGACGGCTTCCAAGTCCGTCCTGAGGCGCAAGCCGATCGACGACATTGAGGAAGAAAACAAGCACAGCGGACTATTCAAAAGTCTGGGCCTCTGGCAGCTGACGGCCATCGGCGTCGGCGGAATTATCGGCGTCGGGATCTTCTCCCTCGCCGGCCTTGTAGCCCACGGGAGCGAGGGAACTCCGGGCGTAGGCCCCGCAGTTCTGATTTCCTTCCTGATCGCCGGCTTGGCATCCGGCGCCGCCGCGCTGTCCTACGCCGAATTCGCTGGAATGATCCCCCGCGCCGGCTCGGCTTACACCTACGGCTACGTGGCCCTCGGCGAGATCATTGGCTGGTTCATCGGCTGGGATCTGCTGCTGGAATACATCGCGATCGTGGCTGTGGTGGCCATCGGCATCTCCGGTTACTTCGATGCGTTCCTCTCCGGCATCGGAATCCACATGCCAACGTGGATGACGTCCACTGCCGACGAGGGCAAGGGCGGCATCATCAACCTCCCGGCGATCCTGGTCTGCCTGTTGGTCACGTGGATCCTGAGCCGTGGAACCAAGGCCTTTGGCCGGTTCGAACTGGTAGCGGTGGCCATCAAGGTCATCCTGATCCTGTTCATCATCGGACTCGGTATTTTCTACGTCAACGCCGAGAACTACAACCCGTTCATGCCCAGCGGCTTCGGTCCGGTTATCGCCGGCGCCGCAACCGTCTTCTTCGCAGTCTTCGGCTATGACGCCATGAGCACGGCGGCCGAAGAGGCGAAGGACGGCAAGAAGCACATGCCCAAGGCCATTATCTTGTCCTTGATCATCGCCATGCTTTTGTACGTAGCTGCCACGCTGGTCCTGACCGGTATGCAGAACTACAAGGACATCAACCCCACGGCCGGCTTCGCGTCGGCGTTCCAGGGGGTTGGACTGCCCGTCATTGCCACCATCATCTCGGTGTTCGCGGTGCTTTCCATCCTGACCGTCATGCTGACCTTCCTGTTGGGCGTCACGCGCGTGTGGTTCTCCATGAGCCGCGACGGCCTGCTGCCCGGTTGGTTCGCCAAGACGGACCGGCACGGCACGCCACAGCGCGTGACGTGGATCGCCGGCGTTGCTTCGGCCTTCCTCGCCGGCGTTTTCCCCATCAAGGAAGTAGCCGACCTCACCAACATCGGCATTCTGGCCGCCTTCGTGGTGGTCTGCGTTTCAGTAATTGTTTTCCGATACACCAAGCCAAATGCTCCGAGGACGTTCCGGTTGCCGCTCATGCCGATCGTCCCTGCCTTCGGCGTCCTGGCCTCCGCGTTCCTGATGTTCCAACTGCATTGGGAAACCTGGGCCCGGTTTGGAGTGTGGCTGGTCATCGGCCTGGTGATCTACTTCGCGTACGGTCGCAGGCACTCACTGATGAACCCGGACAGCCCGCGCCACAAGGTGGAAAGTAAGCCATTGGCGTAGTTTGTCCACAGCGTCGTCCGCAACCCTTGGCACCTCTGTCAAGTGGTGTTAGGGTCGGACGCGGAGGAGCGAACTGGCTCCGCGATGGAAGGGAGGTGCCCGTGGGTTTAATTGACGACCTGAAGGGCAAGGCTCAGGGTCTCATTCAAGGCAACGAAGAAGCCATCAAGAATGGCATCGAAAAGGCCGGGGATTTTGTGGACAATAAGACGGGCGGCAAGTATGCCGGCCACGTCGACAAGGTCCAGAATGCCGCTTCCGACTTCGTGGCCAAGAACGACGGAAAGCCTGGACAGGCTCCCGTCACGGATGAGCCGAAGCAGCCGTAGCTGCCTGAGCCGCCGTACCAGATACGTCAAGGGGGCACCGGTCCCGCCGAGAGGCGCCACCGGTGCCCTTGGCGTTTAACCGACAGGGCGTCCGCCCGCTGTTCGGGTACGTTGGACTTCATGCGTTCTGTCTCCCCGCCCACCACTCATAACCATGTCAGCCGGGACACACTGGGCCCGCCGATCACCGCCGGCATTGTGACAGCGTTGGTTGGCTTTACTTCATCGTTCGCAGTAGTCCTGGCAGGTCTTCAAGCTGTGGGGGCCAATCAGGCCCAGGCATCCAGCGGTTTACTGGCGCTCACCCTGACCTTCGGCCTCGGGATCCTGTGGCTGTCCTGGCGGTCCAGGATGCCGGTCACGCTCGCGTGGTCAACACCCGGGGCAGCGCTGCTCGCCTCCGCTGGAATGGTCGACGGCGGCTGGCCGGCTGCCGTGGGCGCGTTCCTGATGGTCGGGGTACTGATCGTCCTGACGGGATTGTTGCCGGTGTTGGGGCGCCTCATGGCCAGGATCCCTACGGCGCTGGCGCAAGCCATGCTTGCCGGGGTCCTGCTCCCCCTGTGCCTGGCGCCCTTCAAGTCGTTGGGCTCGGCACCGCTCCTCGTTGCTCCGGTGATCTTGTGCTGGGTTGTCCTGATGAAGTTCGCACCGCGTTGGTCTGTCCCGGCATCGTTGCTGGTTGCCCTCGCCGTCATCGGGATCCACATAGTCTCCAACGGAGTCCAGGTACCCCTTCACAGCCTCGTGCCAAGGCTTGAGTGGACCACTCCGGCCTTCTCCCTGGAGGCTGCCGTAGGGCTGGCATTACCCTTGTTCATCGTCACCATGGCGTCGCAAAACATTCCAGGCGTCGCAGTCCTGAAGTCGTTCGGGTACACCACTCCATGGCGTCCCTCGATGCTGGTCACCGGCGCGGGCACTCTTGCCGGTGCACCCTTCGGCGGACACGCGATAAACCTCGCGGCACTCAGCGCAGCGCTGGCGGCGGGAGAGGAAGCAGGCAAGGACCATGGCAGGCGTTGGATCGCAGCGTTCGTTTCCGGACTGGCCTACCTTGTCCTGGCCGCGGCGTCCGCGGCGCTGGTGACGTTGGTGGCCGCAGCCCCGCCGGGACTCCTGGAAGCCGTCGCCGGCCTGGCACTCCTGGGGACCCTGGCCGCCTCCATTTCCTCAGCGCTGGCTGTAGCGGAGGAACGCATTCCGGCTTGCATCACTTTCCTGTTGGCAGCGTCAGGCCTCAGCTTTGCCGGGGTTGGCGCTGCGTTCTGGGCGCTGGCCGGAGGCATCCTGGTGCGCTGGATGCTCAAGAGCCGCGAGCCTGTTCAGAAAGCGTGAATCAGGCGGGTTCGTGGTTTTGCGCCTCACGGGCAAGGGCGGTCAGCCGGGAGACAGCCCGGAAGTACTTCTTGGTGTAACCGCCGGTCATCATCTCTTCGGTAAAGAGTTTGTCGAAGGGGACGCCGCTGGCCAGGATGGGCACATCTTTGTCATAAAGCCTGTCCGCCAGCACTACGAAGCGAAGGGCTACTGCCTGCTCCGTGATGGTTTCGACATCGCTCCACACCACGGCTTCAACGCCGGAGATGAGTTGACGGTAACGGCTGGGGTGAACCGCAGCCAGGTGATTGACCAGCGTGCGGAAGTCATCCACCGCCACGGTCCTGCCGGCGAATTCGGCCTTCATACGGTGTTTGAGCTCTTCGGTCTTCAGCGGCGCCGGAGCAGCGGGCAATCCACGGTGCCGGAAGTCCTCGCCGTCGATCCTGACAACATCGAACTGGTCCGCGAGAACCTGGATCTCGCGTTGGAAATCGACGGCGGCAAAGCGGCCCTCGCCCAGCGAGCCGGGCAGGGTGTTGGACGTGGCCGCGAGCTTGACGCCGGCGTCGGCCAGTTCACGCATCAGGCGGGACATCAACACGGTATCGCCGGGGTCATCCAGTTCAAATTCGTCGATGCAGACCAGCTTGTAGCTGCTCAGCGCCTCCACGGTCTTGCGGAATGAAAGCGCACCCACCAGGTTGGTGTATTCAACGAACGTACCGAAGGCCTTGGGTCCGGGCGACCTGTGCCACAACGAGGCCAGGAGGTGGGTCTTGCCGACGCCAAAGCCGCCGTCAAGGTAGATTCCTGCTCTGGTGGCCGGCGCCTTCTTGGCGAAGAGCTTCTTGAACAAGCCGCCGTTGTCTTCGGATCCCACTCCGTCGGCGAAGGCCGAGAGGAGCTTCACGGCATTGGCCTGACTCGGCTGCGAGGGGTCGGGACGGTAGCTGTCGAACGATACCTCTCCGAATCGCGGAGAGGGGTAGAAACCCTTGAGGAGCTCCTCCACGGAGACTGCCGGCGTGCGGGCAGCCAGTTGTTCGATCTGTACCACGGTGGTCCGTTCCTTCGGTATTAGGTCCCCAGCAAGAATACCGGCTTCTGGCGGCCCCGGCGGGACACGTGACCAACCCCATGTTTCACCGTGTGACCGCAGGGAAGCATTCCTGTCGCCCCGTGGTTAGTGTTGGAAGCAGCCGGGCCGGCACCTGCACCACTCCCCACGGCCAGGCTTCCGTCCGTTGTCAGTGAAAGGCCATCACCATGTCCTACCCCGTTGAACAGAACGAAAAGTTCGCCTCGTACGCGAACCCCGAACGCCTTGTTTCCACCGAATGGCTCGCATCGGCGCTTGCCGACGGCGCTGTTGCCGACGGCAAACTGGTAGTGGTTGAGTCCGATGAGGACGTCCTCCTGTACGAGACCGGCCACATCCCGGGAGCCGTAAAGATCGACTGGCACACCGATTTGAACGATGAGGTCACCCGCGACTACGTCGACGGCGCTGCTTTCGCTGCCCTCGCATCATCAAAGGGAATCTCCCGCGACAGCACGGTTGTCATTTACGGCGACAAGTCCAACTGGTGGGCTGCCTACGCCCTCTGGGTTTTCACTCTCTTCGGCCACGAAGACGTCCGCCTCCTGGATGGCGGCCGCGACAAATGGATCGCCGAAGGCCGCGAGCTGACCACCGAAACTTCACAGCCCGTCGTCGGCGACTACCCGGAAGTAGAGCGCAACGACGCTCCCATCCGCGCTTTCAAGGAAGATGTCCTGGCACACCTGGGAAACCCCCTGATCGACGTCCGCTCCCCCGAGGAATACACGGGACAGCGCACCCACATGCCTGCCTACCCCGAAGAGGGCGCACTCCGTGGCGGCCACATCCCTACGGCCGCATCCATTCCATGGGCCCGGGCCGCTGCAGAGGACGGCACCTACCGCAGCCGGGAAGAACTCGAAGCCCTGTACCTGGGTGAGGCCGGGCTGGCGGCCGGCGACGACGTCGTGGCCTACTGCCGGATCGGCGAACGCTCAAGCCACACCTGGTTTGCGCTCAAGTACCTGCTGGGCTTCGATACCGTGCGCAACTATGACGGCTCCTGGACAGAGTGGGGCAATGCCGTTCGCGTTCCCATCGTCAAGGGTGCAGAGCGCGGTTCCGTTCCAGCCGCCTTCGCACGCAACTAGTCGTCGCGTGAATCCGCCACCGTCCGGAGGGCCCGTAGTGTTGCGGCATACAGAGCGCAATCGCCGCGGTTGTGCGTAAGCTGGAAGAGATGAGTACGTACACTTTGCCCACCGCGCTGGCGGAAATCGTCGATGACTTCCAGGCACTGACGGAGCCTGACCGTCTGCAGCTCCTGCTTGAGTTCTCCAGGGGCCTTCCGGAGCTTCCAGAGCGCCTGAAGGACCACCCTGAGTTGCTGGAGCAGGTTGTGGAATGCCAGTCCCCGCTGTTCCTCACGATCGAGTCGGAGAAGAATCCTGACGGTGCCCGCAAGTACCGGCTCTTCTTCAAGGCTCCCCAGGAGGCGCCGACCACCCGCGGCTTCGCCGGTGTCCTGCACGAGGGACTCGACGGACTTACCGCCGAAGAGATCCTTGCTGTTCCGGACGACATGCCCGAACTGCTGGGCCTGACGCGGGCCATTACTCCCCTGCGTATGCGGGGAATGACGGCCATGCTCGGCCGCATCAAGCGCAAAGTTGCAGCCGCCAGCCGGCTGGAGCACTGAGCCCGCCAGGACACCGAAAGGCGCCACCAGACGGTATGGCCAAAAAAATGGCTTCACAGGGAACGCCGGCTACTGCAGCTCTTGCTGCGGCCGGCGTTTCTTTTGTGCTTCACCCGTACGCCCATGATCCAGCCGCGCCCAGCTACGGCATGGAAGCCGCGGAGGTCCTGGGCATCGAGCCGGAGAGGGTCTTCAAGACACTCATGGTGGAGGTCGAAGGCCGCCTGGCGGTAGCCGTTGTCCCTGTGTCCGGAAACCTGGACCTGAAGTCGGTTGCTGCGGCGTTGGGAGCGAAGAAAGCGGCCATGGCCGATCCCAAGGCCGCTGAGCGCCGCACCGGTTACGTGCTGGGCGGGATATCGCCCGTGGGACAGCGCCAGCCCTCCCCCACGGTCCTGGACGAATCAGCGCTGGGCTTTGACGCCATCCTGGTCTCCGGTGGCCGCCGCGGACTGGACATCGAACTCGCTCCCGCGGACCTCATCCGGTTGACACAGGCCGCCGTTGCGGCCATCGGCACCTCCCCGCCAGCTGATACCAGGCGTCGGCCTTAGCCAGTCTGGCCAGAAGCGCCAGTCAGTCCTGCACCACCCACTGAGCCTGCACCATTCTCCGGACCTGCCGCCACCGGCTGTCCCGGGTTGTTCCGTGGAGCCAATTCCCGCTGCAGCCATGCGTGCACTACGCGTTCCCACCGTTCCGGGTCCACGTTCCATTCCTTGGTGTGCCGCGCCCCGTTGAAGGGCTCAAAGGTCACCATTTCCGGGTTCTTCTCGGCGAGGCTGGCGGACGGGCCGAACGGAACGTAGTCGTCGTCGACGCTGTGGATCAACAGCGTGGGGGTCCGCAGCTCAATGGCGCGGGCTTCCCAATCCATGGCCTTGAGGTCAACGGGAGCCGCGAGGCCGGTCAGCCTGCGCCCCAGCGGATGACCCAGCATCAACTGCCCATAACGCCCCACGGTGTAGGGAATCCTGTTCATTTGGGCATGGTGGGCCATGACATTGACCCAGTTGATGACGGGGGCATCCAGCACCAAGGCCCGGATGAGGTGGCGGTGCCTGGAGAGATCGGCTGTCTGCAGGCTGATCGCTCCGCCCATGGACCACCCGAACAGCACGACCTCCCCGGCCCCATGCTCCAAGGCGTAATCAATGGCAGCCTCCACGTCCCGCCATTCAGTGGATCCCAGGCCGTAGCGCCCATCGAGGGCTGAAGGGGCCAGGCCGTCGTTGCGGTAGGAGATGAGCAGGCTGTCCAGCCCCAGGCTCCGCGCCGTACGCACAGCCCGGAGGCCCTCAAGCCGCGTGGCGCCACGCCCGTGCACCATAATTGCCCAGACCGGCGCTGCAGCGGAAGCATCAGCGCGGATCAACCATGCCGGCGCCAGCCCGCCGTCGACCTTTATCTCCACATCCTCGGCCGCAAGGCCGATCGACGCCGGGTCCGGGTAGGTAGCGCCGCTCCACCAGCCACGGCGGGCCTCTGCCAGATTGCCACTGTAGACCTCTTCAACCTCGCGGAGGACAGTCTGCTCGGCCGGGGAGTAGGACACGATCCGGCCAATCCGCGCGTGTCCTTGACCGCCGGCGAAGAAGAGACTGAACACGCCGTCGATGGTGGTGTCCGGGGTAGCCGCGAGGATGACCTGGAGCCCCTTGTCGTCCCGGATGACTGCCAGGACCTCCTGGTCCTCATGGCGGGCCGCCGGGGTGATGACGCGCCGTGCAAAGTAGACGGCGAGCGCAGAGGACCCGGCGCCGAGCAGGCCTGCGAGGGTGCCGCCCGCGAGGAAGCCGCCTATGGCCCATTTGGTACGGAGGGACATTTTGTTCTCTGCAGCGTCGCCCGCTGACCCGTGTGTCGATGCCATGCCTCCATTGTTGCCGCTTCCTGGCCACGCCGGGTGCAGGTGCGGGCCGCGCGGCGCACCTGCACCCTGATTCGGTACCAAAGCCTGCGGACTCAGGTTATGCGGGACTACGCTGTAGCCATGAGTGATCCCATAGTCATCTTGACTGAAGAGCCCCTTGGCCCCGACGACCGCGTTAACATCGCCAAACTGGTGGATGGCAGCGACGCGCCCCTTGTTGTCCTGGTTCCCGCCAACACCGAGCGACATCTCTTGGTGGACTTCCTGGAGAATCTTTCGTTGCTGGAGATCGCCAAGGCGTTCCGCGAACTTACAGCGCAGTCACCGGATCCGGCGGCGGAGCGTGCTGAAGCGTCGGAGACGTTGTCGGCCTCCCTGGCGGCGTTGGCCGGTTTGGGTGGCGGCGTCACGGGTGAAGTCGTCGACGGCGGTGCCGTGGCCGGCTTGGTGTCCAAAGTGCGTGCGCTCGATGCCGCGCAGGCCGTAGTGGTCACGCGCCCCCATGCCATCGCCGATACGTTCCACACCGACTGGGCCAACAAAGCGCAGGATCAATTGGGACTTCCTGTCCTCCATCTGTACGCGGGTTCGGGATTTATCGGCGACTCGTGAGCGTTGCACAAGACATGAACACTCCTGAGAACACCAGCAAGACAACTTCTGCGCCTGCGGAGAAAACTGATGCCCAGTGGCGCGAGGAGTTGACCCCCGAGGAATACCGCGTTCTGCGGCAGGCGGGAACGGAGCGGCCGTACACCGGCGAGTACTGGGACACCCACACAGAGGGCGTCTATCAGTGCCGTGCTTGTGGCAGCCAGCTGTTTACCAGCAAGGAGAAGTTCGATTCCCATTGCGGCTGGCCGTCGTTCTGGGCTCCCTTGGCTGAAGGCACGGTCCGCTATCTTCATGACCGCACCATGGGCATGGAACGGGTAGAGGTCCGTTGCGCCACCTGTGATTCGCATTTGGGGCACGTCTTCGAGGGCGAGGGCTACGGCACCCCTACGGACCAGCGGTTCTGCATCAACTCCATCTCGCTCCGCCTGGTCAACCCGGAAGAGAGCTGACGGGTCCGGACGGGCCGGCCATGGGTTCGGTCCGTCCGGAGCTGTTGTCCTGCAGGAGTGCGGGGCGCTGGATCTCGAACTGTGCAGGAACACCCAAAGGGCAAGAGTTACTTGTCCTCGGGGCTTTTTTCAATTAGCAATGCTTTTCGCTTGCTACGCTCGGCCCAGAAGCAACCACTACTTCGGAAAGGGCCGAGCTCCATGACAACCATCGCCACCTCCACCCTCCCGCGTGTCACCGCTGACAACGCCGAGTGGACAACGCTGAAGGCCGCGGCCACAGCACTCCAAGCACACCAAGAACAGGACGGCTCCATCGCCGATCCCTCGGTCCACGGCGAGGCAACAAACCTCGTAGCAACGATCTGCAACGCCGTCACATCTTTGGCTCCCCTGTTCCCCCACGACGCCCGCTACCTGAAGTTGCTGGTGGAGGACTTTGGCCGGTGGGTACAGGGCGGCTTCGGCGTACCGGACTTCCTGGATTCCCTGCAGGCGTTCCAGCCCCAGGAACTGCGCGTTGACGGCCTCCAACATCTGGTGGTCTTCCCCATGTACACGCAGAACGGCAGCACCAACAGGCTGGTCGAAGCCGTATTGATCGAGGTCATCTGGCCTGAGTTCATTGGCGGGCTTGAAGCGGGCGAGTACTCCAACAAGCTGTTCGTCCCCATCCGCTTCATCGATTTCACTCCCGGGTACGACACCAACTCCGCGGTGCTCTTCCCCGAAACCGTTGCTGTGCGCGAGACTCCCACCTTCACCTGGGGCGCCATCTTCGCCGACCGTGAAGCCGCACGCTTCCGTCGCGTCCTCAAGGCAGCAGCAGCAACCACTTCTTTGGAACTTCCAGCAGATGCAGCCCAGTTGATCGAGGACCAGGAACTCACCCAGCGCACGTTCGTCATGTGGGACCTCATCCATGACCGCACCCACATGCGGGGTGATCTGCCTTTTGATCCGTTCATGATCAAGCAGCGCATGCCGTTCTTCCTCTACTCGTTGGAAGAGTTGCGATGCGATTTGACCGCTTTCCGCGAGTCAGTCCGCATCGAGAAGGATGAGAACGCCGATCCTGACGCCAGGAAGCACGCAAAACTTGTTCAGTACGCGGTGATTTTTGACCGGATCTTCCGCTTCGCGATCACCGGCAGCCGTGTCCGCAACTATGACGGACTTGGCGGTCAACTGCTGTTCGCGTGGATGCACCAGCACCACGTCCTTCACTGGACGGACAGCAAGCTCTCCATTGACTGGGAGGATGCCGCTGCAGTAGTGGTTGAACTCGGTGCCAGAATCGAAGAACTCTACTGGCGTTCCATTGACCGGCCGAAGGCCGCCCACTGGTTGGCTGCGTACGAACTCATTTCCGGCACGGTGACTGCCCACCCGGCGTCTGTGTGGGCCAAGGGACCGGATGCCCTGCCGCTGGACGGTCCTCCCCGCGGGCTCACCGACCAGGTCCTTGACGACGAGTTCCCGCTGTCCATGTTCTACGAAGCACTGGAGAAGAAGATGCGTCCCGTGATCGAATCCACTACGGGCATCACCGGCGCGACGGCGGCCTGATGCCCACACTGACCATCCTTGTGACCGGCGGCAGCAGCGCGTCCGGCATTGCTGCCGCGCGGGCTCTGGGGGCCGCCGGTCACCGGGTCTTCACTGTGGGCTCGGACGACGTTCGCATCCAGGAAGCGGCGAATGAAGCCGGCCATGGAGTGGTCCCCCTGGTGTGCGATCTCGCTTCGTATGAGGCTGTTCGCGACCTCGCGGACGGGCTCTCCGGCCACGGCGTTGAAAAGGTGGATGGAGTCATCCACTTGGTGGGCGGTTGGCGTGGTGCGAAAGGCATCGAAGACCAATCCGATGAGGATTGGGATGCCCTGGAACGGGGCGCGATCACTACCCTGCGCAACGTCTCCCGGGTGTTCTACAGCCAGCTCGAGGCATCCCCGCAGGGCCGGTTGGCGATGATCTCCTCCACCTCCGCGTCAGCCCCTACTGCCGCTGCCGCCAGTTACGCCGCGGCAAAGGCTGCCGCTGAAGCCTGGACCCTTGCAGTGGCTGACGGGTTCCGCCGCGCGCAGGCGGACGGCCGGCCGGACAACCAGCAGCAGCCAGAAGGCCAACACAGCGCAGCCGTCATCTTCGTGGTCAAAGCCCTGGTGGATTCCGCAATGCGTGCCGCGCATCCGGACAGGCGGTTCCCCGGCTATACGGACGTCGAGGACCTGGCGGCCGCCGTCGTCGGACTGTTCGAAGAACCGGCCGCAAACCTCAACGGCCAGCGCATCCTGCTGGCCAAATAGACTTGAAAGCGTGAATGAACAAGTGACGAGCACAACAGAGGCCATCCACCGCGCCAACAGCGCCAACACGATGGTTGGGAACAGCCAGCTCCATGACCCATCGGTTCGTGGATTTGCCTCCGATAACTACTCCGGCGTGCACCCGGAGATCCTCGCAGCACTGGCAACCGCCAATGGCGGGCACCAGGTCTCTTACGGCGAGGATGTGTACACCGCACGGCTGCAGGAGGTGCTGGAGCAGCAATTCGGGCCGGGCATCGAGACCTTCCCGGTCTTCAACGGCACCGGCGCCAACGTCCTTGCCCTGCAATCCCTCCTTCCCCGGTGGGGAGCGGTGATCTGTGCCTCCACCGCGCACATCAACATGGATGAGAACGGTGCACCCGAACGGGTGGGCGGGATCAAGCTCCTCCAGGTTCCCACCGAGGACGGCAAACTCACCCCCGAGCTGATTGATCGCGAAGCGTGGGGCTGGGGTGATGAGCACCGGGCCCAGCCTTTGGTGGTCTCCATAACCCAGACCACTGAACTGGGTACCTGCTACACCCCTGAAGAAGTGCGGGCCATCGCGGACCACGCCCATTCCAAGGGCATGAAGCTTCACATGGATGGCGCAAGGCTGGCGAACGCAGCCGCTCACCTTGATGTTCCCCTCCGGGCCTTCACGCGCGACGCCGGCGTGGACATCCTGTCCTTCGGCGGCACCAAGAACGGGCTCCTTTTTGGCGAAGTCGTAGTGGCACTCAACCCGGAAGCGGCTGATGGCCTGAAGTTCCTTCGCAAGATGAACATGCAGCTCGCCTCGAAGATGCGCTTCATCTCTGCCCAGTTCATTGCCCTGCTGGAGGATGGACTGTGGTTGCGTTCGGCCGCCCACGCCAACGCCATGGCCGCCCGCCTGCGGACGGCCGTTGAAGCGATCGACGGCGTGGAGCCCACCCAGGCGACGCAGTCCAACGGCGTCTTCGCCATCCTCCCGGCCGGCGTTGCCGACCGCCTGCGCAAGAGCTTCGCCTTCTACGATTGGGACGCCGCCAGAGGTGAGGTCCGGTGGATGTGCTCCTTTGACACCACAGAGGAAGACATCGACGCCTTCGTTGCTGGCATCAAGCGGGAGCTGGCCTCCCGGTAACCCCTCGCATCCGGGGCGGCGAGCCTGCTGGGAATCGCCGCCCCGGAAGCATAACCTGCGATGGTGAACGCCCTCGCACAGGTTCCCTCGGACTTTCTCCTCGCCTTGGGAACACTTCGAAAAGCCCAATGCCGCAGCGAATTGCGGCTTGATGAGATCCCTGCGCCCGCCCGGCTGGCCCCGTACGCGGTGGCTTTGGGTGCGGAAGTTTTCAGCCCCACTGCGGCAACGCGCCGCGTTCCCGTCCACGGGCCGGCGGCCAAGGCCTTCGCAGCGAGCCAGGCGAACACGCCGGCGAGCGAGGACGACGACGAACTGGCCACGGGCCGGTTCATCCTCCTCTACGATCCCGATGGTTCACCGGTGTGGGAAGGTGAATTCCGTATTGTCACCTACATCCGGGCCCAAATGGACGCTGAGATGGGCAACGACTCCATGCTGGGCTCCGTCGCCTGGACGTGGTTGGTGGACGCCCTGGAGAACCACGCAGCCCCGTATCGCGCGGCTGGCGGCACGGCAACAAGGATCCTTTCCGAGAGCTTTGGCACACTGGCCGAACGCCCGGACACCATAGACATTGAACTTCGCGCTTCATGGACCCCTGCCGGCGCTGACGTCCAGGCGCACTTGGAGGCCTGGTCTGACATGGTCTGTACTTTCGCCGGGCTTCCTCCCCTTCCACCGGGCGTCACTGGACTTCCCAACAGGAGGCTGAATTGACCACTGTTGACACGTCGCCCACGGCGGCCAATACACGGTCAGCACCGCGTCCCGGCGAGAACCCGGCGTGAATCGGTAAGCTTAAGCCACCATGACCCCTGAAAATCTGGATAAAACCACAGCCGGCGATCCGGTTGCTGATCCCACCACCCACATCAAGGTAGACGGCTTTGACAGCCACGTCCCCGAAGTCATCGATCTCGATACGCCACGCGAAGGCGTCCCCCTGGTCATCGACACTCCGGCCGGACTTGAACGATGCGCCGCCGCCATCGCCGCCGGAACAGGACCGGCCGGCGTGGACGCAGAGCGCGCCTCCGGCTTCCGTTACGGCCAACGCGCCTTCCTGGTGCAGATCCGCCGCGACGGAGCGGGAACCTGGCTGATCGACCCCGAGCCTTTCGACAACCTGGACATCATCAACGAGGCTCTCCGAGGCGTCGAATGGATCCTGCATGCAGCCACCCAGGACCTTCCCTGCCTGTCCGAACTCGGCATGTGGCCCGACAAACTGTTCGACACCGAACTTGCCGCCCGCCTTGCCGGCCTTCCCCGCGTAGGCCTGGCGGCCGTCATCGAGCAACTCCTCGGATTCGGCCTGGCAAAAGAACATTCTGCAGCCGACTGGTCCACCCGCCCACTGCCCGAGCCTTGGCTCCGGTACGCAGCGCTCGACGTCGAAGTTCTTGCGGAATTGCGCGAAGAGCTCATCGAGTTGCTGGAGGCGGACGGCAAGCTGGAGTACGCCGAACAGGAATTCGCCGGCATCCTTGCCGCCGGTATTTCACCGCCCCGCGTCGATCCCTGGCGGAAAACGTCCGGGTTGCACCAGATCCGGGACCGCCGTCAGTTGGCAGCAGTCCGCGAACTCTGGCAGGAGCGCGATCAGCTGGCACGTAAACGCGATGTGGCGCCGGGGCGCCTGATTCCTGATTCGGCCTTGGTGGCCGCCGCGAAAGCCATGCCCACCACTGTCCCCCAACTACTGGCCACCAAGGGATTCCACGGCCGCTCTGCCCAACGGGAGGCACCGCGCTGGCTGCGATGCATCACCATCGCCCGCACCCTGACTGATCTTCCGCCCTTGCATCTGCCCACCAACGCTCCACCGCCGCCGCGGGTGTGGGTGGATCGCGACCCGGAGGCTGCAGCACGCCTGGCCACCGCCCGGCCCGCGCTGCAGGCCAAGGCTGACGAACTCAACCTGCCGGTGGAGAACCTGCTGACACCGGACTTCCTGAGGCGGATCACCTGGCGGCCACCGTCGGACATATCCCTGGAAACGGTATCTGCTGAATTGCGGGAGCTGGGTGCCCGCGAATGGCAGGTCTCCTTCGCCGCACCAATCCTCACCGACGCCTGCTTGCACCCCAAACCCCTGCCGGCCAAAGAATCCAAAACGAAGGACAGCCGGCAGGCACAGGAAACCCAACAGTCATCGGACTCCGCCTGAGTCTGTCCAGACTGCCAGGCCCGTCACCCGAACTACGGTTCGCGGCGGCGGGCCTTTCGCGTCTCCAGGGTCACTCGGCAGGAGGTCGACACACCTTGCACCGTAAGTTACCGGCGAGTAACATTGCGTTAATGCCAACCGGAGCACCCGCGACGCGGGCCGGCACCATGTCTCAACGAGGAGTTAATACATGAGTCCATCACGCAGTGCCCAAAGGAATGTCCGCGATGTCGTTTTCGTGGACGGAGTCCGCACCCCGTTCGGCAAAGCCGGCGACAAGGGAATCTACGCGGGCACCAGGGCCGATGACCTCGTGGTGAAGTGCATCCGCGAACTGATGCGGCGCAATCCGTCCCTGCCAGCAGACCGCGTGGACGAGGTAGCCATTGCCGCCACCACGCAGACCGGAGACCAGGGCCTCACCATCGGCCGCACCGCCGCGTTGCTGGCCGGCCTCCCGCGCACCGTTCCCGGCTTCGCCATCGACCGCATGTGCGCAGGCGCCATGACGGCGGTCACCACGACGGCGAGTGGCATCGGCTTTGGCGCCTACGACGTCGTCATCGCCGGCGGAGTGGAACATATGGGCAACCACCCCATGGGCGCCGGAGCCGACCCCAATCCGCGGTTCATGTCCGAGCGGCTGGTGGACCCGGCTGCCCTGAACATGGGCAACACGGCAGAAAACCTGCACGACCGGTTCCCGGCCATCACCAAGGACCGCACGGATGCCTATGCCGCTGCTTCGCAAGCCAAGCTCGCCGCAGCGTACTCCAACGAACAAATACAGCACGACCTCGTCCCCGTGGCCACCATGAAGCCGGGCCAGGGCTGGGCGCTCCACACCACGGACGAACCCCCTCGCCCCGGAACCACGGTGGCCGACCTCGCCGAACTTCGCACCCCTTTTCGTGCCCACGGCCGCGTCACTGCCGGAAACGCCGCTGGCCTGAATGACGGCGCGACGGCGGCCGTTCTCGCGTCGGCCGAAGCCGCCGAGGAGCTGGGACTCTCCGTCAAGATGCGCCTTGTCTCCTACGCCTTCGCGGGCGTCGAACCGGAGGTCATGGGCATTGGCCCCGTTCCGGCGACGGAAAAGGCGCTCAAGAACGCCGGACTGGGAATAGAAGACATCGGGCTCTTCGAGATCAATGAAGCCTTCGCGGTCCAGGTACTGAGCTTCCTGGACCACTTCGGCATCGCCGACAATGACCCCCGCGTCAACCGCTATGGCGGTGCGATCGCCGTCGGACATCCACTTGCTTCCTCCGGCGTCCGCCTGATGAACCAGCTGGCCCGGCAATTCGAGGAAGATCCCACAGTGCGCTACGGCATCACCACTATGTGCATCGGCCTGGGCATGGGTGCAACAGTGATCTGGGAGAACCCGCACCACCCCGACTACGCTTCCTCCACCGCTGAGACCGCCACCACCGAAGGAGCCGCCGCATGAGCGCCGCCGAATTCCAGAAGCTCGCCGCCCTCTTCCCTGACGAAGTGGTCACCCACTCCTACGTGCAGGACATTCAGCTGCCAGGTGGCGCAGGAACCTTCGCGCTGATCACCCTGGACAATGGCTTGGACCACTCCAAGCCCACCACGCTGGGCCCCAACACGCTGGTTGAACTGGGCGGCGTCCTGGACCAACTCAAGGAACGCGCTTCACGGGGTGACATCGTGGGTGTCGGTGTCACGGGCAAGCCGTACTTCCTGGTGGCCGGCGCCGACCTGTCGGCCGTCAAAACGCTCAAGGAGCGCGAGCACGGCCTCTGGATGGCACAGCTTGGCCACGCCGTCTACAGCACCCTGGCAAATCTTGGCGTGCCAAGCTTCGCCTTCATCAACGGCCTTGCCCTGGGCGGCGGACTCGAAATCGCCCTGCAGTCGACGTACCGGACCGTCTCCACCGGTGCCGGCGCCTTGGCCCTCCCCGAAGCGTTCATCGGCCTCGTGCCGGGGTGGGGTGGCGTCTATATCCTGCCGCGCCTCATCGGTCCCGAGAACGCCGTCAAGGTGATGATCGAGAATCCCCTGAGCAACAACCGGACACTCACCGGACCGCAGGCATTCGAGCTGGGGGTGGCCGACGCCATCTTCGAGCCTGCCGACTTCGTGGAACAGTCGCTCGCATGGGCGGCAAAGGTTATTTCAGGCGACGTCACACCTGAGCGGAAGAACTCCGTAGATGCCGCGGACGACGCAGTCGCTGGGCGGTGGGCAGCCGCAGTCACCGCTGGACGGGCTTTTGTGGAGTCCAAGACCTCCAATGCCTCCCCTGCCCCGGCAAAGGTCCTGGACGTCATGGAAGCCAACCGCACCATGACACAGGCGGAATCGGCAGAGCTCGAGTGTGAGACCCTCGCAGGGCTCATGCAAACGGACGAGTTCCGCTCCACTGTGTACGCTTTCCTGGACCTTGTCCAGAAGCGCTCAAAGCGTCCTGCAGGGGCCCCTGACCGCAAGCTTGCCCGCCCGGTCACCAAGGTCGGCGTGGTAGGCGCAGGGCTCATGGCAAGCCAGCTGGCCTTGCTGTTCGCCCGCCAGCTGAAAGTCCCTGTAGTGATGACCGACATCGATCAGGCGAGGGTGGACAAGGGCGTTGCTTACGTCCATGCCGAAGTGGACAAGATGCTGGCCAAGAAGCGGATCAAGCCCGACGCCGCCAACAGGACCAAGGCGCTCATTACGGGTTCCGTCTCCAAGGAAGCCTTCGCCGACGCCGACTTCGTCATCGAGGCCGTTTTCGAAGAACTGCACATCAAGAAGCAGGTCTTCGCGGAGGTTGAAGCAATTGTTTCTCCCGAATGCATCCTGGCCACCAACACGTCTTCGCTGTCTGTCACTGCCATGGCCGAGGACCTGAAGCACCCGGAACGCCTGGTGGGCTTCCACTTCTTCAACCCGGTGGCTGTCATGCCCCTCCTGGAGATTGTGCGGGCACCCAAGACGGACGACGCCGTGCTGGCCACCGCCTTCGAACTCGCCAAGGGTCTCAAGAAGACCGCGGTGCTGGTCAAGGATGCCGCAGCCTTTGTGGTCAACCGCATCCTGCTCCGCCTCATGGGTGAAGTCATCGCAGCGTTCGACGAAGGAACACCTGCCGACGTCGCTGACAACGCCCTGCGTCCCATGGGGCTGCCGATGTCGCCGTTCACCCTGGCTGCCATGGTTGGCCTGCCGGTCGCCCAGCATGTGCAGGAGTCCCTGCACACAGCGTTCGGCGACCGGTTCCCCGTCTCGCAGAACCTGCAGAAGCTCATCGACAACGGAGTAAAGTCACTATGGGTCCCAGGCCCCGATGGGACTCCTGTTATCCCGGCTGAGACTTTGGCCATTATGTCCTTCGGCGACACCCCGTCCACCGGCGAGGACGTCCTTCGACGCACGCAGGATGCCCTGGCCGAGGAAATCGGGCTCATGCTCGCCGAGGGCGTGGTCTCCGGACCGGAAGACATCGACCTTTGCGTCATCATGGGCGCCGGCTGGCCGATGTTCCTCGGAGGCATCACACCGTACCTGGATCGCGTGGGCGCTTCGGAGCGGGTCAACGGCAAGAGGTTCCTCGCCCCCGGCGTCGCATCAGCCCCTGCCTGATCCGTCCCTCTCTCACATCCCGGGCCCTTAAACCGATCGCTCTCTCACATCCCGCGGCCCAAACCGGAACGCTCTCTCACCGAGGTGGGAGAGCGTTCCGTTTTAGGGTCTGTTTTCTGCGAGAGGGACGCCTGACGGGGGGCGGGATGTGCTAGCGGGCTAGAAGAGTGCAACCTTCGGCGTCCGCGGGAAGATCTCATCCAGCTCCGCGCGGTCTTCCTGGGTAGGTACCCAGCACACAGCTTCGGCGTTTTCGCGGATCTGCTCCGGACGCGTGGCGCCCGCGATCACGCTGCCGACACCGGGCTGCGCGGCAAGCCAGGAGAAGGCCAGCTGCAATTCACTGATGTCCCGCTCCTTGGCGAACTGGCCGAAGCGACCCAGCTGGTCCCAATCGGCGTCGTCCACCAGGTTGGTGCGGGTGTGGCTCAAGCGGGAACCTTCAGGGGCCTTGCCCGCAGAGTACTTTCCTGTGAGCAGCCCGTTGGCCAAGGGGAAGTAAGGAAGGACGCCCAAGGAGAAGGCACCCGCAGCGGGAAGCACCTCGAGTTCTGCGCGCCGGTCCAGGAGGTTGTAATGATTTTGCGTCGAGATGAAGCGCGCGCCCCCAAGCTGGCGCCCGACGTACTCCGCTTCAGCGATCTGCCAGCCGGCAAAGTTGGAATGGCCGATGTACCGCACCTTGCCGCTGGACACCAGGTCATCCAAGGCGGCCAGGGTCTCCTCGATGGGCGTCCGCGCGTCCGGGGTATGGAACTGGTAGAGATCGATCCACTCTGTGTCCAAGCGGCGGAGCGATGCTTCCACGGCCCTCACAATGTAGCGGCGCGAACCGCGGGCGTCGAAGTCGTTGCCGTTGACTCCACGCATGTCCATGCCGAACTTGGTGCCGATGACTACGTCGTCACGCCGGCCCTTGAGCGCCTTGCCCAACATGGCCTCGCTCAGGCCCGGCTCGCGGCCGTAGACATCGGCAACGTCAAAGAAGGTCACTCCGGCATCAAGCGCGGCATGGACAACGTCGTCCGTGCCCTCCTGGGACTCGGTGGGTGTATTGGCGCGTCCAAGATTGTTGCAGCCCAGCCCAACAGCTGAGACAGTCAATCCGGAATGGCCAAGGCGTCGGTATTCAGTCATGAAATCAGCCTAGCCGCCGCTGTAGGAGATTCCCGATTCCTCCATGGCATCCTCAAGCTGGGCGATGGCCACCGGCCCCATGCCGTGGAGCTTGGAGATTTTCACCTCTCCGAATTCCGCCAACTGCTCCAGGGTCTCAATTCCTTCGTGCGCCAAAGCCCGTCTCGCCGGTGCAGCGAGGCCCTTGGGCAGTGGTGTATGTCCGGGCCAGTTGCTCTTGGACGCCATGGAAGTCCCTCCTGGTGCGTTGGGGTGCTACTTAGAGAGTAAAGCCCACGCCCTGCTTGGGCGAGTGCTTCAGCCGGAAGGCGTCGGGCTCGCTGTGGGGCGCCGCAGCGATAGTGAGTTTGGTGAAGTCAAGGTCCTCACCACGAACACAGATCTTGATGGCATTCACGGCCTTGTTGACGTCCGGGCAGAGGCAGAAGATGTTCAAGTGGCCATTGCCTATTTCGGACCGGTCCACGATGCCCAACCCGCGCCATGCCAGTTCCCCTGTCAGGGCGGCCTTGGCTTTCCGTTCAAGATGACGGTCCCGCTCGGTGCCCTCCTTGGTCTTGAGGGCAATCTGGGCAACAACCCAGAACTGCTCTGACTCTGGAATCTCCGCGTATCCGTCTTCCTCGCACTGCGCAGCGAATGCCGACATCAGGCCCTCCACCGAGGATTCGTCCTCCACGCCGGTTTCGTCGGTTTTGCTCTGATGACCCACCACGCCGTGATTAATCACGAACTGCTGGTCCTCGTCGTCGTACCAGGCTTCCCGGAAGTGAAGTACTCCCTCATCGTCCCGCTTGTACGTGCGAATAATGCCGCTCATGCCCGTCCTTTTCTGAACCATTCGGCGCTGGTGCTGGCACCAGTGACGTCGAACGGTGCTTTCATGGCCGCTACAGCCTCCAAGAGGGCGGCGCATTCCGTGCGCATAGCGGCCACTGTGTCGTGCGGATAGCCCATGGCCACCCGGTGCTGCTCAAACTCGTCTTCATCGTCAACAAACACACCGTGCCGGGTGGAACGGATCACGTCCAGGTCCATGTCGATCATGTGGAACTCCGTGACGCCGGGCCTGATGGTGTTCCAGTCGTGGGACGTGGCGAGGTCAACGTAAATGCGGAAGTCGCCCGGGTACGTATCGTCGTAAAAGGTCGCCACAAACTCGCCGGTCCTCGGGACCAGCAGGACAGCGTCCGAAGCCGTGTAGAAGGCTGCCCCGGGACGGGAACAGAACTCCCCCGCACCCTGGAAAATCCACCAGCCGTGAAGGTCTTCGCCAAGATACCGGCCAGGCACCACCCAATGGGCTTTGCCGTTCCATTTCCTGTTCCTCGACACAACGAGGTCACCGGGCTGCAGTGCGCCCGGTCCGGGGTTATTCATCACAACGTGGGCAGACTGCCGGTGGTGGGGTGTTCCTGGCCTGGGAGGGGCCTCGCGAAGGGGACCTTGGTCCCCAGAACCTGGGCTACGACGTCGTGCGTTATCTTCTGGGCGGTGAGTCCAACGCGTTCCAGGACCTGGCTCCGGGAGCCGTGGACCAGGAACTCCACAGGCAAACCGACTTCATTGAGGGCCGTATCCACCCCCGCAGCACGCATCTCCTGCCGGATGCGGGAGCCAACGCCACCGGCACGCACGCCGTCTTCAATGCAGATGACCAGGCGATGGCGGGCAGCGAGAGCAATGATCGATTTACGGACGGGAAGGACCCAACGGGGGTCCACTACCGTGGAACTGATGCCTTGGGCACCCAGCCGGCCGGCCACATCCAGCGCGAGCTCAGACATGGCGCCGACGCTGACGATGAGGACATCGTTTTCGGTGGATCCCTCGGGTCGGCGGGCAAGGATGTCAACGCCGTCGTGAAGCCGTTCAATCGCTTCAACTTCGGAACCGACGCTGCCTTTGGAGAACCGCACCACCGTGGGGGCGTCGTCAACCGCCACAGCCTCCCGCAATTCTTCCCGGAGCCTGGTGGCATCGCGGGGTGCGGCCAAATGGAGTCCCGGCACGATCTGGACCATCGCCATGTCCCACATGCCGTGGTGGCTGGGGCCGTCCGGGCCGGTGACGCCGGCCCGGTCCAGGACAATCGAGACGCCGGCCTTATGCAGGGCCACATCCATGAGGAGCTGGTCAAAGGCCCGGTTCAGGAAGGTGGCATAGACCGCCACCACGGGATGCAGGCCGCCGAAGGCCATGCCCGCAGCCGACGTGAGGGCGTGCTGCTCAGCGATGCCGACGTCGATGACGCGTTCCGGGTGCCGCTCAGCAAATTTGTGCAGGCCCACGGGGATCAGCATGGCGCCTGTAATGCCCACGATGTCCTCGCGCTCATCAGCGATGTCCGCGATCTCCTCAGCGAACACCGAGGTCCATGACCTGGCGCCAGGCATCTCCGTGGACTCGCCCGTTTCGGGGTCGATGATTCCCACGGCGTGGAATTGGTCTGCCTCGTTGGCCAGGGCCGGGGCATAACCGTGGCCCTTCTCAGTCATCGCGTGCACGATCACCGGGCCTCCGTAAGCCTTGGCGGTGTTCAGCGCATTCTCCATGGCCTGGAGACTGTGCCCGTCCACCGGACCGATGTACTTCATGCCCAGGTCCTCGAACATGCCTTGGGGAGCCCACCAGTCCTTGATGCCCTTCTTCATGGCGTGCAGGCTCTTGTAAGTGAATTGCCCGGCGGGACCGCCGTTCTGGAGCTTTTTCTTCCACCAGTCCAGCATCCGCTCGTACGCCGGAGTGGTGCGCAGGGAGTCGATGGTGGGGCGCAGTGAAGCGAGGTAGTCGGCAAAGCCGCCAACAGTGGGTGCGTAGGAACGGCCGTTGTCATTGACCACAATGACCACACGCCGCCGTTTGTCAGCGGCAATGTTATTGATGGCTTCCCACGTCATGCCACCGGTGAGTGCGCCATCGCCCACCACCGCGACGACGAACCGGTCACCTTCGCCGGTCAGCTGCCGGGCCCGTGAAATGCCGTCGGCCCAGGACAGGGAGGACGAGGCGTGGGAGCTCTCCACAATGTCGTGCTCTGATTCAGCGCGCTCCGGATAACCGGAGAGCCCACCCTGCTGGCGGAGGGTGCTGAAATCCTGGCGGCCGGTAAGCAGCTTGTGCACGTAGGACTGATGCCCGGTGTCGAAGACAATGCTGTCCCGCGGGGACTCGAAAATCCGGTGGACGGCCAGGGTGAGTTCAACGACACCAAGGTTTGGGCCCAGGTGTCCGCCTGTCGCGGCTACGTTGGTGATCAGGAATTCCCTGATTTCGCCGGCCAGTTGTTCCAGCTCGGTGCCGGACAGTTTGGCCAGGTCCTGTGGATCCTTGACGGTTTCCAAAAGTCCCAACGGCCCTCCTTAGGGTGAATGACGTGCTTGTTAACTTTAGCGCGTGCCCGGGCCTGCGCGTTTCCCACCGCGACGATCCGCATCGCGGCGGGACCAGGACGCCAACAGCCCCGGCTGGTCAGGCGACCAGCCGGGGCTGTCTGGCATCAGGATCAGCCGGAAACCGGCCGACTGGCTATGCGGAGATCTGGCGCAGCACGTACTGCAGGATGCCGCCGTTGCGGTAGTAGTCCGCTTCACCCGGGGTATCGATGCGCAGAACCGCGTCGAAGGACTTGACGGTACCGTCCTCTGCCGTAGCCGTCACTTTGAGCGTCTTCGGCGTGGTGCCGTTGTTCAGCTCGGTGACGCCTTCAACTGCGAACGTTTCCGTACCGGTCAGGCCCAGGGTTGCTGCCGACTCACCTGCGGGGTACTGCAGCGGGAGGACGCCCATGCCGATCAGGTTGGAGCGGTGGATACGCTCGTAGCTCTCGGCGATGACGGCCTTGACGCCCAGGAGCGCGGTGCCCTTGGCAGCCCAGTCACGGGAAGAACCCGAACCGTATTCCTTGCCTGCCAGCACCACCAGCGGCGTTCCCGCTGCCTGGTAGTTCTGGGCGGCGTCGTACACGTACGCCTGCGGTGCACCTTCCTGGCTGAAGTCGCGGGTGAAGCCACCCTCGACGCCGTCCAGGAGCTGGTTCTTGATGCGGATGTTGGCGAAGGTACCGCGGATCATGACTTCGTGGTTGCCACGGCGCGAACCGTAGGAGTTGAAGTCCTTGCGCTCCACACCGTTGGCCAGGAGGTACTGGCCTGCAGGGGTGTCCGACTTGAACGAGCCAGCCGGGGAGATGTGGTCCGTGGTGACGGAGTCGCCGAGCTTCAGGAGGACGCGGGCGCCCTCGATGTCCTGGACGGGGTCCGGCTGTGCCTTCATGCCCTCGAAGTATGGGGGCTTCCGCACGTAGGTGGAGTCCTCGGCCCATGCGAAGGTGTCGCCTGCAGGGGTATCGAGGGCCTTCCAACGGTCGTCGCCGTCGAAGACGCCTTCGTAACCCTTGGCGAACATGGCCTCGTCGATGGAGGAGTCGATGACTTCCTGCACCTCCGTGGGGTTCGGCCAGATGTCCTTCAGGAAGACCTCGTTGCCTTCCGAGTCGGTGCCCAGGGCATCGGTGTCGAAATCGAAGTCCATGGAACCGGCCAGGGCGTAGGCGATGACCAGCGGCGGCGACGCCAGGTAGTTCATCTTCACGTCCGGGTTGATGCGGCCTTCGAAGTTGCGGTTGCCGGAGAGGACTGCGGTGACGGAAAGATCGTTGGCCTGGATAGCCTCGGAGATTTCAGGCTCCAGCGGACCGGAGTTACCGATACAGGTGGCGCAACCGTAACCGACGATGTAGAAGCCGAGCTTCTCCAGGTACGGCGTGAGGCCGGACTTTTCGTAGTAGTCAGTGACCACCTTGGAGCCGGGGGCAACAGAGGTCTTGACCCACGGCTTGGACGTCAGGCCCTTGTCCACGGCGTTGCGTGCCAGGAGGGCAGCAGCAAGCATCACAGACGGGTTGGACGTGTTGGTGCAGGACGTGATCGATGCGATCGACACTGCACCATGGTCCAGCTCGAATTCGCGTCCGTCGGCAGTCTTGACCTTGACCGGCGACGACGGGCGGCCATGCGCACCGTTGGCGGCGGAGTAAACGCGCTCCGTCTCCGTGGTGTGCGAGTCAGCATGAGTGAACGACGGCGCGTCCGACGCCGGGAAGGACTCGTCCAGCGACTCGTCAACGCTGCCGTCTTCGATGGCCACGTAGTTGTGGATGTCCTTACGGAACTGCTCCTTGGCGTCCGTGAGCTCAATGCGGTCCTGGGGACGCTTGGGGCCGGAAATGGAAGGAACAACCGTGGACAGGTCCAACTCAAGGAACTCGGAGAAGCGCAGTTCGCGGGAGGGATCGTGCCAGAGGCCCTGTTCCTTGCTGTACGCCTCCACGAGGGCGACGTTTGCTTCGGAACGGCCGGTCAGGCGCAGGTACTCCAGGGTGACGTCGTCGATGGGGAACATGGCAGCCGTGGAACCGAATTCCGGGCTCATGTTGCCGATGGTGGCGCGGTTGGCCAACGGCACAGCGGCAACGCCTTCACCGTAGAACTCAACGAACTTGCCAACAACACCGTGCTTGCGCAGCATTTCGGTGATGGTCAGGACGACGTCGGTGGCGGTAGCGCCGGCCGGGATGCTGCCCTTGAGCTTGAAGCCCACTACGCGGGGGATCAGCATGGAAACGGGCTGGCCAAGCATTGCTGCCTCGGCTTCGATGCCGCCGACGCCCCAACCCAGGATGCCCAGGCCGTTGACCATGGTGGTGTGCGAGTCAGTGCCCACACAGGTGTCGGGGTAGGCACGAAGAACGCCGTCTACCTCGCGGGTCATCACGGTGCGTGCCAGGTACTCGATGTTGACCTGGTGGACAATACCGGTTCCCGGCGGGACAACTTTGAAGTCGTCGAACGCGGTCTGGCCCCAGCGAAGGAACTGGTAGCGCTCACCATTGCGCTGGTATTCGATCTCCATGTTGCGCTCCAGTGCGCCGGAGTTACCGAAGGCGTCGATCTGGACGGAGTGGTCGATGACCATTTCTGCAGGCGCCAAGGGGTTGACGCGCTTGGGATCGCCGCCGAGCTCCTTGACTGCTTCGCGCATGGTGGCGAGGTCAACGACGCAGGGAACACCAGTGAAGTCCTGCATGATGACACGTGCCGGGGTGAACTGGATTTCCGTATCGGGCTCCGCATTGGGATCCCAACCGGCCAGGGCGCGGACATGGTCCGCCGTAATATTGGCGCCATCCTCAGTCCGCAGGAGGTTTTCAAGCAATACCTTAAGGCTGAACGGAAGGCTGTCTGCGCCCTCTACGGAGTTCAACCGGAAAATTTCATAATCGGTGCCGGCTACATTCAGTACGCCTTTGGAACCGAAGCTGTCCACAGTGCTCATGGCAGGACTCCTCTCGCAACAGTTTCATCTTTGTCGCGTGGTTGGCCGCTAGCCAGTTAGGCGCACCTTACTTAGCCGGGCGGCATCTCTCGTGGTCACCCCGGTCCGCGGCGATGATTCCAGCGAAGCGGGGCTACTACGCCCATCGTAGTGGCATCCGCCCCAAGAGTGGCATGTCGCCACCAAACGCGGCGCCGCCCGCCGCACTGCGGCGGGCGGGCGACACTCCGGCTAGGCGGACGGGACGATCAAGCCCACTGTTTCGAGGTGGTGGGTATGGGGGTAGAGATCGAAGGCCCGCAGTGACTCCAGGCGCCAACCTCCCTGATGGAAGTAACCCAGATCACGCGCAAAGGAAGCAGGATCGCAGGACACATAGGCGATTGCGCGGGGACCAGTGGCCATCAATTGCTTGACCACAGCCTTTCCGGCTCCGGCCCGCGGTGGATCCAGCACCACGGAATCGAAGCTCCGGGCACTCTGGTGCAGCACGCGTTCCACCCGCCCTTGGACGATTTCCACCTGCGGCTCACCGTGCAGGTTCTTACGTGCGTCGCGGCTCGCGCCGGGGGCACCCTCCACCGAGAGCACCGATCCAGTGACACCCACGGCGTCGGCCAGCGGTGCCGCGAACAGCCCGGCACCGGCG
Organism: Paenarthrobacter sp. OM7; assembly: GCF_029873575.1. Taxonomy (NCBI): domain Bacteria; kingdom Bacillati; phylum Actinomycetota; class Actinomycetes; order Micrococcales; family Micrococcaceae; genus Paenarthrobacter; species Paenarthrobacter sp. OM7. Next base: position 2,025,138 of record NZ_CP123579.1, on the reverse strand, counting down.
TAGAGGTCGGCAACTGCGGCGCCCGGCTGCAAGTACCCGCCATGCGAAAGATAGTCCGTCACAGCGCCCACGAGCGTTTCCGGTGCGTTCTTGTGGATCTGCCAGAAACCCTCGCCGGTGACCCGGTACTCGTGGCCGGCCGCGGTCTCCTGCACCCAGGTTCTCCCCCGGAGCTGCAGGACCTCTCCCTTGCTGGGGTCGAAGCTGGCGACCGACACGTCATGCGGCAACTGCGACAAAATGCTGTGCACCCTCTTGGGGCTCGTCCCCTCCTCCGGCGCCAGCAGTATCAGGGGCCTGGATCCATTGGCCGGGACCGCAACCTCGACGCGGGCGATGCCCGAGAGGTCAAGGTCCCACAGCTTCAGGTCGTTCAGTCCCGGGAGCGCCAACGGCATCTCCTTGATGGGAAGCACCACGTCCGAGCGGTGGGCGTGCATGCCCAACCGCCCCTTGGAGGTCACGGCAAAGCCGGCGCGTGTGCGCCAGCCGAGGCCGTCGTCGTTATGGTCCCCCACGGCTTCCACCTCTGTGGCGAGGTCAAGCCCGGCAAGCCGTTTGAGTTGTTCAGCCAGCACCTCGGCTTTCAGGGCACGCTGGTGCTCCAGCGAAATATGCCCGAGCTCGGCGCCGCCAACCGGCGGCCCGCCACGGCGCCAGGAGGCCTGGGAATCCGCTGCCCTCCAAAAGTGCGGGACCCGGTGGGGCGAAGCGTCAAGGACTTCGACGACGTCGGCCCGCCAGAAGCGCGACGAGTCACCGGAGTCAGTCAACCGGATACGGACCTTCTCCCCCGGGATGGCGTGCCGGACGAAGATGACGCGCCCTTCGTGCCGCGCGACGAAGTGCCCTCCGTGGGCTATGGGACCAATGTCAACGACCAGTTCAGTACCGGATGCCCCTTGGTGGTCATTGACGGGGTGATCGGTGTGGGAGGAATTGCTGTGGGAGGTCATTTAGGTATCCTGCAGTGCCTTTGCTTCTTCGGAGGATTTCAGCTGCCACGGAACGCTGGCAACCATGACTCCAGGTTCAAAGTGGAGCCTCGTCTTGATTCTGAGTGCTGTCTGGTTATGGACCAGTTGTTCCCACCATTTGCCCACGACGTATTCGGGGATGTAAACCACGATCAAGTCCCGCGGCGAATCACGGCGCATGTTCTTGATGTAATCCATGATGGGCGTCACGGTCTCGCGGTACGGGCTGGCCAGGACGGTCAGGGGAACCGGAATTTCCAGTTTCTCCCAATCCCGGACGGTGTGTTCGGTCTCCTCGGTATTGATGTCCACGGTAATTGCGTCAAGGCGTGAAGGCCTCGACGCCCTGGCATAGGCCAGTGCCCTCAGGACAGGCTTGCGTACGTGCGAGACAAGCAGTACCGCGTGGACACGGGTGGGCAACGCACGCGGGGACGAGTCCTCGTCAACGGCCAGTTCCCGGGCCACATTGTCATAGTGGGCCCGGATGCTCCACATGATGAGGAAGAGGACAAACATCGCAAGCAAAGCGATCCAGGCACCTTGCTCGAACTTGGTGATCAAGACGATCACCAAGACCAATGCGGTCATGCCAAAGCCCAGCATGTTGATGGTTCGCGACTTGAAGATGCGGCGGCGGACAGCCTTGTCCCTGGCAAGCTTCAGCTCCCGGCCCCAGTGGCGGATCATCCCGAGCTGGCTGGCCGTGAACGAGATGAAGACACCCACAATATAAAGCTGAATCAGCTTGGTGACATCGGCATTAAACGCAAGGATGAGCACCAGGGCGCCGGCCGCCAGGGCGAGAACGCCGTTGCTGAAGGCAAGGCGGTCACCCCTGGTTCGGAGCTGGCGGGGAAGGTAACCGTCCTGGGCCAGGATGGAGCCAAGCACGGGAAAGCCGTTGAAGGCGGTGTTGGAGGCGAACACCAGGATCACACCCGTGGCAGCCACCACGACATAGAAAAGGATGGAGCCCGAGCCAAAGATGGTGTCCGCGATCTGGCTGATGGCAGGCGTCTGGATGTAGCCCTCCGGCAGGGGTTTGCCATCCACCAGGAACTCGCGCGCGGGGTCCAGGACAATGTGCACCTTGGTGGCGTTGGCAAGGTAGAGGATTCCGGCCAGCATGGAGGCCGCTATGACGCCCAACAGCAACAGGGTGCTGGCCGCATTCTTGCTCTTTGGTTTCCTGAAATTGGGAACGCCGTTGCTGATGGCCTCGACACCTGTGAGCGCCGCGGCCCCGGAGGAAAAGGCCCGCAGCAGCAGGAAAGCTCCGGCAAGGCCCACCAATCCCTCGTCGAAGCCTGGCTCCGGGACGATGGTGAAGTTGGCGGAGGGTGCCTCACCCAGTGTCCCGGTAGCTGCTTGGAAGATGCCGACTGCGGTCATGCCGAGGATGGACGCCATGAAGATATAGGTGGGGACAGCGAAGAGCGTCCCGGCTTCCCTGACCCCGCGGAGGTTGACCAACGCAAGGATGACCACGCCGATGGTGGCGATGAGTGCCTGTTGGCCGTGCAGCGAGGGAATGGCCGTAGTGAGGTAGGTGGCCGCCGAGGACATGGACACCGCCACTGTCAGCACGTAGTCCACCAGCAGGGCCGACGCCACCGTGAGCCCGGCATACTTGCCCAAGTTGACGCTGGCGATTTCGTAGTCGCCGCCGCCGGATGGATAGGCGTGGACATTTTGCCGGTAGGACGCCACCACTGTGAGCAAAACCACCATGACCGCGAGGCCGACAAGTGGAGAGAAGGCCACTGCGCTGACTCCCGCCAGGGCGAGTGTCAGCAGGATTTCGTCAGGGGCATAGGCTACCGAAGACAGCGCATCCGAGGCGAAGATCGGCAAAGCGATGCGTTTGGGCAACAAGGTGTGGGACAGGCGGTCGTTCCTGACTGGCCGGCCCACCAACACCCGCTTCGCAGCATTCAAAATTGTCAGCACTCCGCAAAGCTACTCTGAATCCCCATCGATGTCATGACGGTCGTTCGCAGGCGCAGCCACGCGGCACCGGTAAAGTCATACCGAGCGGGACGGACAGCACAGATAAAGGAGACATGGTGGCTCACTTCGTGATCATGGGTTGCGGCCGTGTTGGCGCAACCCTGGCACACACTTTGGAGGATGCCGGCCATTCGGTCGCCATCATCGACCAGGACGAGCGGGCCTTCCGCCGGTTGCGCAACACCTTTACCGGCCGCAAGGTCACCGGGGTGGGTTTCGACCGGGACACCCTCAAGCAAGCCGGCGTGGAAGAGGCCTACGCCTTCGCCGCCGTCTCCAGTGGCGACAACTCGAACATCCTGGCCACCCGGGTGGCCCGCGAGACCTTCCACGTTGCCCACGTCGTGGCACGGATCTACGATCCCGGCCGCGCCGAAATCTACCAGCGACTGGGCATCCCCACGGTGGCAGCCGTCCGCTGGAGCGCCGACCAGGTCCTTCGCCGCATTCTTCCGGAGCAGCATTTGGCCGGAGACTACCGTGAGCCCTCAGGCCGGCTCGTGCTGGCCGAAGTGGAGCTGCACGAGGATTGGATTGGGCACAGCCTCGCTTCGATCGAGGCGGCCTCGGGAATCCGCATCGCCTTCCTCACCCGGTTTGGTGAGGGCGTGCTCCCCCAGGCCGGCACGGCTTACCAGGAAGGCGATACGGTCCACGCGATGCTGAGCCTGGACAGAACGTCCGAGATCAGCCGGATCCTCGCCAAAGCACCCGCCAAGGAGTCTTAGTGAAAGTTGTCATTGTTGGCGCAGGAAGCGTCGGCTCGTCCATTGCCCGCGAACTTCTGGCCCACAAGCACCAGATACTGCTGATCGACCTCAAGCCCGAGGTCATTGGCCGCAGCGGACTGCGGGGCGCCCGCTGGTTGGTGGGAGACGCCTGTGAACTCAGCACCCTGCAGGACGCAAAACTTGAGGATGCCGACGTCGTGGTGTCAGCCACGGGCGACGACAAAGTCAACCTTGTGGTGTCCCTGCTGGCCAAGACCGAGTTTGGCGTGGGACGCACCGTGGGCCGTGTGAACAACCCCAAGAATGACTGGATGTTCAATGATTCCTGGGGCGTCGACGTCGCGGTGAACACCCCGCAGCTCATGACGGCATTGGTGGAAGAAGCCGTGGAAATCGGCGACATTGTCCGCCTCCTGACGCTCCAGACCGGTGTGGCCTCGATCGTCGAATTCACCGTCCCGCATGACTCCCATGTCATCGGCAGCACGGTCGGAGGGATCGACTGGCCGGAGGACGCAACACTGGTAGCCATCCTTCGCGACCAAGCGCCGATCACTCCTACCCGGGACGATGTCCTGGATGGCGGCGACGAGCTGTTCTTCGTCACCACCATCGCAGCCGAAGACGGCCTCCGGTCACTGTTGTCGCCAGGTTCCGACGACGGCGGCGAACCTCGTGGGGAAACGTCTTCGGCCGCGGATCAGTCCTCTGAGGACGACGGCTTCGACGGCTGAGGTGCAGGCTTGGTGAGCAGCCAGGCCACCCAGAGACCCAGGATGTACAGCGGGGCGCCCATCAGGAGCCTGGTGGTCGCCAACGCTGTCAGGCCGGCCTCACCCAGGAAGTACAACGGCACCTGCACCACAAGGCGCAGCGCAAGAACCGCAACCACAATCCACGTTCCCAGTTTGTAAGCCCTGAGCCGTTCGGGATCCTTCCGCCACTCGAGGCCCTCATTGCGGACGAAACCAAAAAGAAGGCCCGCCACCGGCCACTTGAGGACAATGGAGAGGACCATGGCGGCGATGTAGGCGATATTGGTGAAGAAGCCCAGGACGTAGAAGTCCTCTGCCTTGCCCGTGGTATTGGCCAACCACGCGGAAATACCGACGCCCACCACACCGGCCAGCGCCTGGGTCAGGGGACGCCGTTGGATCAACCGGACCACGGTGAAAACCGCGGCGGCGGCCAAAGCCGCCACCAACGCCGGGGTCAGATCACGGGTCACGGTGAAAACCACCAGGAACACCAGTCCCGGAAGAATGCTCTCAGCGATTCCCTGCCATCCACCGGCGGACTTCAGCATGTCCACATGCCCAGCGCTGTTCCGGTGGAGGCCGGCTTTTTCGGCGTAGCCGGCAGCGAGATCGGACACACTGGGGGTTTCTGCCGTCGGCTTGAGGGCATCATCCGGCGGTGACATCCTTTGATCGGGAACAGCGCCCCCGGTGTCCTTGGGTTCTGATCCATTGGACACGGTCATAGATGCTCCTGACGGGAAAGTATTTCGTAGCGTGGATTGAACATGGCCGGCAAACCGTCAAGCTGGGTCACCATGCCGTTCAGGCGAAGCTGCACACCGGCCTCGATACCGGGGACGCGTGTCCTGCCGAGCCAAATGACGCGGAGACGGTCGTAGGGCTTCCGGATTCCACCTGCATTGATGGCGTGATGTGGTCCGGGACCCAGGGCGTCGACGACAACAGCGGAAAAGAATGGCTGATCGCTGGGCGGCTGATGCGTCACCGACTCGATGAAGCCGGTGCACACCGCCCTCCCCCGGGCAGGAAGATCACGGACTCCCTGCGTCCGGGGTCGCTGGCCGGCTGTTCCTCCCCTGCCCGAAGTGTCAGCCAATCTGGGTGATCTCCGGCCCTCGTTCGGGCTGTTCCATGGCCGGTGCAGCCTGCGGAGCGCCGGCCTGTCCCGGCACGGCAGCGTCCTTGGGCAGGCGCAGCTGCAGCAATTCGCGGGGAGGCATCGGGTTGTCGCCGCGCACCACCACTACCCGGCGGAAAAGTTCTTCCAGCCCTGCTGCAGCGTCCCGCTCCAAGGCAGCCTGCCCGCCAAGGACGCCGCGGAGGAACCAGCGCGGACCGTCCACGCCCATGAAACGCGCGGCACGGAAACCACGGCTGCCATCGGCCGCTTCAGCGGGCAACTTGGCGACCAGCTCGGTACCAAAGGCTCCGGAAACCTCTTCGGTTTCCCCGCCCTGACTGGCCACGGACTGGGTGATCTGTTCCCGGATCTCATCCCACAAACCTTCTGACCGTGGAGCCGCAAACGCCTGAAGCTGCAGGCTGGAACCGTCCAGGTCCATGGTCACGGCCACCACACGCTGGGTGGCTTCTTCAACCTCAAGCCTCAACTGGAGACCTTCGGCTGGAGCGATCAGCAGCGCCCCGAGGTCCACGTAACCGTCACGGTCCTCGATCTCGTCTATATCCAAGGGGCCTTTGGCAAGCCGGAAATCACCGGGGGTGCCAAGCTGGCCCGATTGAGGACTTTGTGCCTCAGCACCGGATTCCTCGACAGTGCCGGCGGTGTCCGACCGCTCGTCCTTGGACTTCTTGCCGCGCCCAAAAAGCATTGGGTTTTCTCCTTAGTAGTGGTCTATCCCCAAGTAAACCGCACCCACGTTAAACCATGTAAAACCACGCCAAGGCGATGCCTCCGACGCAGCGAGGTCAGTGGTTTGCTGAGGGCTTCGGTGCGTTGAAGCCGCCTGTGGAACCGAAGCCGCCGGTTCCACGAACGGAATCGGACAGCTGGTCTACAGCCACGAACCGCGCGTACTCAACGCGCTGTATCACCATTTGTGCAATTCTATCGCCGCGCTTGAGGTCGATGGCGTGGTCTTGATCGGTATTCAGGAGCGTCACCGCGATCTCGCCCCGGTAGCCTGCGTCAACAGTGCCTGGAGCATTGACGACGGTCAGCCCATGCTTGGTGGCGAGCCCCGACCGCGGGTGGATAAGAGCCACGAAACCATTCGGCAGCGCTATCGAAACGCCCGTGGGAACAAGTTTCCGCTCACCCGGGGCGAGGTGTACGTCCTCGCGGGCCCGGAGGTCGGCTCCGGCATCTCCCGGGTGCGCGTACGACGGCGCTTCCAACCCGGCGTCGAGCATTTTCAGCTGGACTTCCAAGGTGGGGGCTCCGTAGGCCGCGGGGGTCTCACTGCCGTTGGCGGTTCCGGGGGCGGTGTCTGTGCTGAATACTGCCGTCTCATTGCTCACAGTGGTCCATTCTACTGGGAGCAGGAACCTGCGCACCCGGCCTGCCGGCCGCTGCCTTTGAGGGTGGACGCAGCACCAGCGCAGGGCCGGATAAGCTGGAGGCATGCCTACGCCTGACCAGTCCTCCCCCGTGCCTGCCCGGAACACCCCGACGTCATCGGAGGTTCTCTACACCGAGAAACTGTGGCCGTCAGTGTGGATTTGGGTTGTGGTGGTGGGCCTGTCCGGCGCCGGCATCCTGATGTTCGGCCCCATCAGCGCAGCAACGGGCATCATCGCGGCTTTGGTCCTGCTGGCCATCATGACCATCATGTTGGTGCTCTCAACACCCACGATTACGGTCACTCCCACCACGGTCCGGGTAGGCAGGGCCAGCATCGACCGGAAGTTCGTGGGATCCGTCCAGGCCTTCACCAAAGGCGAAGCCACCGCCGAGCGGGGTCCCCGGCTCAACGGACTCGCTTACATGTGCTTCCGTGGCTGGATCGACCCCGTGGTCAAGATTGAGATCACCGACCCCGCGGACCGGACTCCGTACTGGCTCACCTCTTCCCGCCGGCCTGACGAACTGGTCTCGGCGCTCACCACCCCGCGGGACTGACAAGTCCCTGCGGGAACCCCCGGGAACGCTGGTGTTCCTATCCTTCGCACTCCGTGCAGTACAAATGTCCGCCACGCTCGGTGGCGATTTGGGACTTGTGCTTCACCAGGAAGCAATTGAAGCAGGTGAACTCGTCCGGTTGGGGTGGCATGACCTGGATCAGGAGTTCTTCGCCGGACAAATCAGCACCGGGCAACTCGAAGCCGTCGGCAAGGTCCGACTCATCGACGTCCACGGCGGAAGATTGCTTCCCCGACTGGTGCGTCTTGAGTTCTTCCAGGGAATCCTCGCTGACGTCTTCCTCGGTCTTTCGAGGGGCATCGTAATCGGTGGCCATGGTCCTTCCTAGTCCTCCCTGTCTGCAGTGGGTTCTCGCCGGTCCGGCGGCCATCGCCACCGAGGTAAGGGTGCAACGCTGCACGCCTCGGATTTGTGCCCGGTATCGGCCAGATTGTCCTCTTCCCGCCCACGAATGTCCATAACCCCCAATCGTTGCCAAAAAGCACCGAAAGAACTCCTCGCAGGGCCGGTTTCACCGGAATATCACGGCACGCCCTCCCTCCTAGTAGGAAAAGACCCCGGCGGGTGGCAGAGTTTCGAATGTCAGTTATGCCATGTGGTGGAGGGTGTTATGCAGGATCTACGACTGGTAGGCGTCCACGACGACGGCGGGCATCTGCTTTTGAGCGGCCCCGGCGGTGCGATGTTCCAGCTTCCGATCGACGAGGCCTTGAGGTCAGCGGCGAGCCGGACCCCTGCCCAAGTGGCGGCCCGCGCCGCCAACACAGCCATTGCCATGTCCCCGCGCGACATCCAATCCAGGATCCGCAGTGGGGCCACCGCGGCCGAAGTGGCCGAGCTGTCCGGGCTGCCCCTCGCCAACGTCCAACGCTACGAAGGCCCTGTCCTCGCAGAGCGTGAGTACGTAGCCAGGCAGGCACGCAACATTGAGGTTGCTGCCCCTGCCCCCGGGCACGACGCCTACCGTTCGGCCTTCGGCGACAACCCGGCCACGCTGGGTGAAATGGTAGACCACAGGCTCGCTGCCCACGGCATCGATTCGGCCACGGTGGAATGGGACTCGTGGCGCCGTACGGACGGTTCCTGGACCGTCGTCGCACGCTTCGAAACGGTACCGGGCACCCACGGCAGCATCGGTGAGGAACCTCCTGCCATGTGGACCTTCAGCCCGCAGCGCAAGTCCCTTCAGAACGCCAACCGCTGGGCCCAACAACTCAGCGAGCTGGAGCCACTGGATGGACCCGTCCCGGCGCGCAGGCTCGCTGCCGTCTCGGACCGGCCTTTCGATTTCGAAACCGATGCTGAGACAGCCGCCCGCGCGTCCGCCAAGGAATCGGACAGCCTCCTGGAAATGCTGCGTTCGCGGCGGGGTCAGCGCCTGGGCGTGGACGAAGACGGAGACGACGCCTTGGCGGTGCTGCTGAGCAACGTTCCCGCAGCCCACCCGCGGCCCGGAAGCGAGCACGAAGACCTCGAAGAAAACGACGCTGCAGATCCCGAACCGGCTCCGGCCGTCGCGGAGGAACCTGCACGTAAAGACGGGCGCCCCTCCATGCTCTCGCGGCTGAGCCTGGCTCCGCGGCACTTTGAACCCCACGACGAAGATGAAGACGATTCCCTGAAGCTGCACCACGGCGTCAGCACGGAAACGCGGGAGATCACGGTGGTAGCCGGCCCGCTGCGACCCGTCACTTCACTCACAGGGCGCAAACCTGCCGGGCTTGACGAACTCCTGGGTGGCAACAGCACTGTCCGAAACACGGACTCTCCGCGGGAGGAATCTCCTGAAGATCATCGGGACAGCGAAACCCTTGCTGATGATTCCAAGAACCCCGGGGACTCCGCGGGCCGCAAGGACACCGATGCCCCCGCAGAACGCCAACCGTCACGGCCAAAGCGGTCCAGCATTCCCAGCTGGGACGAGATTGTCTTTGGAGCCCGCGGAGACTGATTCCACAAGCTAGCTGTGGCGGAGCTCCCCGGCGCCCGGCCAGAGGCAAGCGTCAATGTCGAAAGGGAGCGGCTGGTCCGCCCCTGCCATCAGGTTGGCACCGTGCACCGTGACGCGCCGCATGTAGTGGCGGCGGCATAATGTCTCGTAACCCACCGAAGCCTCACGGCCTTCGACGCCGGCCTCCAGACTGCCTTCTACGTGCTCGCCCCCGGTGGCTGGTGCCACGTCACCCACCATCACCTGCTTGCCTTCCACCACCATGATGCCATTCACCGTCCGGGCATTCTGAGTTGCCCGGCGCCCGCACCAGCACAGTGCTTCCACTTGCAGCACTTGGACCTTATCGGCCAGCTCAATGAGGCGCTGTGACCCAGGAAACAGCCGGGTGCGGAAGTCCGAGGTGATGCCAAAGGCGAAGACGTCCACCTCCATCTCATCCACCACACGTGCCAACTGCTCCACTTGGGCGGGTGTATAGAACTGCGCTTCATCGCAAATAAGGTAGTCCACGCGGAGTCCGCTGGTGCGGCGGACCACAACTTCGTCCCAGAAGTCGGTGTCACCCTCCACCTCAACGGCATCGATGTGGAGTCCCAACCTGCTGGAGATGGTGGAGTATCCGGCGCGGTCGTTGCAGCTGAAGCGAACACCTCCGCGGCCCCTTGCGCGGTGGTTGTGGTCCATCTGGAGGGCAAGGGTGGACTTGCCACAGTCCATGGTGCCTGAGAAGAAGACCAGTTCAGCCACGTTTGCCCTTCTTGCCGGCAGCAGCGAAGCACACCAAGGGAACTTCGCGCTCGGCTTTGGTCAGCGAACCGTGCTGGCCCACTACCTCCAGGGAAGCGGGGCGGGCACGGCGGGTGTCATACAGTGCCAGGGTATCGCGGGCTGCGATCATGACATCGCCAATGCGCGGCGCAACCTCGGGGCGGACAGCACCGAACAATCCGGCGTCCATGGCCTGGTTCCGCGTGAAAGCCCAGATCCTCTCACCGAAGCGATGACGCCAGGCTGCGAGCAGGGCTTCGCGATGCTCCGCGGTGGCATCGGGTTCAAGGTACAGGTGCACCATGCGCGGCTCCCCTGCAGTGTGCCTGACTCCTGCCACCAAGGATTCATCGGCGGAGTAGTCCAGTCTCTGGGATTCGGGAACGTCCACCATGCCGTGGTCACCGGTCAACAGGATGGTGGTACCTGCCGGGAGCGTTGAGGAGAGCCGTTTGACCGCGGAATCCAGTTCTTCGAGTTGATGCTCCCAACGGTCCGACTGGCAGCCATGGCGGTGGCCCGCTTTGTCCAGCTCATTGAGGTAGAAGTACATCAGGGAACGTCCGCCACCGGACATTGCTTCCGCGGCCGCGGCCGTCCGCGCATGCAGCGTAGTGCCGCCAATAAACCTGCTCCCCCGCAGTGCGGCCTGCGTCATGGGCGAGTTACCGAATTGAGGCAGGCTGACGGTCACCACGTCCAGTTCCTCGGCCAGTCGTTCAAAGACGGTGGAGTGGGGCTGCCACTCCACAGGATCCACCTGTGAATCCCAGTTGCCCAGGAGGTTCACTACCTTGTCCTGCGCTGGATCCAGGACGTCGTATCCCACCATGCCATGTTGTCCGGCGGGCAAGCCGGTGCCCAGGCTCGCCAGGGAGGCTGCCGTGGTGCTGGGGAAAGCTGAGTCGATCCACTGCGGGACGTTACCCTGTCCTTCGGCCAGGACTGAGCGGAGGAAGGGCGTGTGGGAGGCCTTCTGTTTGAGCAGGTTGCGGCCCAAACCATCGGCGAGGACCACGCAGATACGCTGGGATGCCGGCACCTGCAAGTGGTTGGTGAACCCGGGCACTCCGAGAGCAGCGGCGGAACTCGTGAAGACTTCCGCGATCGACTTGCTCCCGAACAGCGGGGCCGAGGGGAGATCGGCTGCGTCGTGGGTCACCGGGGACGAGGTCTGCGCGGCGTCCCTCAACGCTGGTGTCCGCGGCTCAAGCGGTTGCTGAAGACACCCGAACGCGGCCGCGGAGCGGGGATGCCCGTGTGCTGGACGGGAGCCGGATTTCCTGTATTAACGGCACGCAGGGCGCGGGCAAAGAGCTTGGCATCCTGGACGGCCTGCAGACCATCCGCTTCGGCGCTGATGCGCAGCACGATGTCTTCCTGGGCAATGGTGCCGCTGTACCCGTGATCTGCCTCGCACTGGGGGTCTCCGCAGCTCGCCGGTCCCATGTCCAAACGCTGGCCTCCGGACCAGGCAATGGAGACGGTGAGCTCCCGTACAGGATCGGAGGGCTTGTAGTTCTGGGGCTGGGAGTACATGTAGCTGAGGACCACCGAGCGGATTTGGGCCACTGGGACCGACTCCGTAGAGATCTGGGCAACAATTTGCTCGCCGGCTTCATCAAGCTGCTGGTCGTCAACATGGGTGATGACCAGCATGTCTTCGGTGAGCACCAGGACAGTGATGTGCCTGCGGACCTCGGCGCGGTCAAAGTGCGTCTCCAAGTGCACCAAATGGGAAAGGCACTCCCGGCCGTCCAGGGCGTCATCGACGACGTCCGCCACGAGCCGCGGATAAAACCCCGCCTGCTGCAATGCCTGGTCCAGGCTCTGCCCCTGCGAGCTGTGGTTATGCGCGGTGTGGTGCCCGGTGTTGGACGGGCGTGATTGAGGCGTCGGAGACTGGGTGCTCATTCCCCCATTTTCACAGATCGGTTGATGACTTCCTAACCGCGCGGTCCACCCTGTGGCTAACTTCGCATCGCACGCCGCGCGCTGTCAGTCCGCTGTGCGGCGTTGCCAATCCAGACCTCGGCACCCAGGATCGTGGCGCCCGAGGGACCGGCCAGGACGGGGTTGAATTCCACCAGCGCAATTCCCGGGTGATCGTCCTTCAGCTTCGCAAGCCTGGCCGCTATGTCCTCCAGGGAAGCCACGTCCACCGCAGGCAGTCCCTGATAACCAAAGAGTTTCCTTGAGGCGCGCGGTGAGCGGATGACGTCATGCAGGTCCGCAGCCGAGAGCGGAGGTACCCGGTGGGCCCAGTCGTCCAGCAGGTTCACGGCATCACCGGCCAACCCAAAGGAGAGAACGGGCCCCAGCAACGGATCCTCAATGGCCCGGAAAGTGCAGGCCTGTCCCACCGGAGCCATGGCCTGGACCTCAAGGGACGGCGATCCATATGGTTCCAAGGCCCGGCGCATTTGTGCAACGTTCAGGCGCAGCGATTCCGCGTCCTGGATGTCCAACCGCACCCCGCCCAGATCCAGCCGGTGCCGGAGGGCTGGGTCGGTGGTTTTCAGGACCACAGGCCAACCCACCGCGTCGGCCGCCTGCACGGCTTCGTCCGGTGTACCGAATCCAAGCGTGGGCACCACGTCGATTCCGTAGCCGGCAAGCAGCGCCGCGGCAGCCCCGGCGTCGAGCTTCCTGAGTTTCTCGCCGGTAACACCGGCCAGCATCGCCGTCAGCGTTTCCCGGGTGCCCTCCACGTCGCAGCCGTCCGGTTCAACGAACAGTCCTTGGTCCCTGTCGCGCCATTGTGCATAGCCAACAATGGCCGCCAAGGCAGCCACGGCGGCGCCCGCATTGGAAAAACACGGAAGCACGGGCTTCCCTGCGGAACCCACCATGCCCTCCACGTGGACCGAGGGGTCCAGAATTCCCGTGAACGCGGCAACAACGGGTTTCCCGGCCTCTGCGGCACATTCCGCGAGGACACCGGCCAACGCCTCCACCGTGAGTCCCCTCGCGGGCAGGAGTGCGGCAATCACAGCGTGGACGGAGTGATCGGCCAGACTTTCCATGAGGCTGGTCCGCAGTGCCGGGAGCGCAAGCGACATACCGGCGTTGAGGTCAACGTCAGTGACCAGCCGGTTCACCTCCAGTCCGAGCGGACCCGCGGTGTCGGAAACTACTTTGCCCAAGGCCACGGAATTGGAATAGACGGCAACCCCGGGGCCTTGTGGCAGCGCCTGGGATGACACGATCTGGGCGATGTCCATGAGCTGCTCAATGGTTTCCACGCGGATGACGCCTGCTTGGCGCATCATGGCGTCCACTGCGGCAGCGGGGGCTTGGGTGGTCCGCACTTCGTGCCCCGGCGGCAGGCTGAGGCCCGTCACATCGGACTTTGCGACGATCACAGGCTTGCTCCGCGACAACCGGCGGGCCAGGCGGGAGAACTTACGGGGGTTGCCGATGGATTCCAGGTACAGGCCCACTGCGGAGGTGTCGGCGTCGTCCTCCCAGTACTGCATGGCATCGTTGCCGGAAACGTCGGCACGGTTTCCCGCCGAGAGGAAGGAGGACAAACCGAGCCTGCGGCGGCTGGCGGCGGCGTAGACAGCAACGCCCACAGCAGCAGATTGGCTGAACAGGCCCAAACTTCCCCTGGGCGGCATGGTGGGCGCCATGGACGCGTTGAGGGATACGGCCGGGTGGGTGTTCAGTATTCCGAGGGACTCGGGGCCGATCACCCGCATCCCGTTGGCCCGGGCACGACGCACCAGTTCGTGCTGGCGTGCCAGGCCCCGCTCGCCGTCGTCGGCAAATCCTGCAGTTGCCACTACGATGCCCTTGACGCCGGCAGCAGCGCAATCGTCCACCACCTTGGGTACTTCTTCGTAAGGAACAGCGATGATGGCCAACTGCACAGGTCCAGGTATTTCCGACAACTTGCCGAAGGAGACCATGCCGGCAAGTTCAAAAGCCTCAGGGTTCACCGCGTAGACAGGGCCCTTGAACCCGCCTTCAATGATGTGTTCGAGCAATTGGTAGCCAATGGTTCCCCACTTGCGGCTGGCGCCGATAACAGCCACCGACGACGGCGACAGCAGGTCGCGCACGCTGCGGGCCTCGGCGCGGTGCTCACGGGATTCCATAACGGCCCGCGACTTCTCCGTGGGGTCGATGTTGAACTCGACGCTCACCACGCCATCGTCGAATTGCCGGGTGAGGTCATAGCCGGCGTCGGCAAAGACCATCAGCATCTTCCGGTTGTCCGGCAGGACCTCGGCAGTGAAACGCCGGATGCCGTTTTCGCGGGCGGCAACGGCCAGGTGCTCCAGGAGGATCGAGCCGATCCCGCGGCCCTGATGGGCATCTGAGATATTGAAGGCGACTTCAGCCTCGTCCGGGTCATCCAGCCGGTCGTAACGGCCGATGCCCATGATCTCCCCGCCGATGGTAATGACGAAGGCCACCCGGTTGATGTGGTCCACTTCGGTGAACCGCCGCACTTCCTTGCCGGAGAGCCGGGGTTTGAAGGAAAAGAACCGCATGTAGATCGACGCCTGCGATTGGCCCGCATGGAAGGCTTGCAGGGCATCGGCGTCCTCGGGCCGGATGGGGCGAAGGTGGGCGGTTCCGCCGTCGCGCAGGACGACATCAGCCTCCCAATATTCCGGATAAATGCCGACGCCGGGCTGATCCACCATAGGCTTAGCCTAGCTAAAACATCCGCAGTACAACTTCAAGGATTCACCGACCCCATGGCCCGCAGCCAAAAATCAGCACGGACAGCCGAACCCCTCGGCGATTTCACCGAAAATATCGTGGACATCGACGTCACTTCGGAGATGGAAGGCTCCTTCCTGGAGTACGCCTACTCAGTGATTTATTCGCGTGCGCTCCCGGACGCCCGCGACGGACTGAAGCCCGTTCAACGGCGCATCCTGTACATGATGTCCGATATGGGCCTCCGCCCGGATCGCGGGCACGTTAAAAGTGCCCGGGTGGTGGGCGAAGTCATGGGCAAGCTCCACCCCCACGGCGACACCGCGATCTATGACGCCATGGTGCGCATGGCGCAGGACTTTTCCCTCCGCCTGCCGCTGATCGATGGCCACGGCAACTTCGGATCGCTCGACGACGGACCGGCAGCACCGCGGTACACCGAGGCACGCCTGGCCGCCGCCGCGCTGACCATGACGGATCACTTGGACGAAGACGTAGTCGACTTCGTCCCCAACTACGACAACCAACTGACCCAGCCGGATGTCCTCCCAGCCGCTTTCCCCAACCTGCTGGTCAATGGCACTACGGGCATCGCGGTGGGCATGGCAACGAACATGCCTCCACACAACCTCGTTGAGGTCATCGCCGCCGCACGCCACCTGATCGCCAACCCGGACGCCACGCTGGATGACATCATGAGGTTCATCCCGGGTCCCGACCTGCCCACAGGCGGCCGGATTGTTGGGCTGGACGGAATCCGCGACGCCTACGCCACCGGCCGCGGTTCCTTCAAAACCCGCGCCAAGGTTGAGGTGGAACAGTTGTCCGCCCGGCGGACCGGCCTGGTGGTCACTGAGCTCCCCTACATGGTGGGCCCGGAAAAGGTGATCGAGAAGATCAAGGATGCCGTCAACGCCAAGAAGCTGACAGGCATCAGCGATGTGGTGGATCTGACGGACCGCAACCACGGCCTGCGCTTGGTCATCGAGCTCAAGAACGGCTTTAACCCCAACGCCGTCCTCCAGCAGCTTTACCGCTATTCACCCATGGAAGATTCCTTCGGGATCAACAACGTTACGTTGGTGGACGGTCAGCCACAGACGCTGGGCCTCCTGCAGTTGTTGCAGGTGTACGTTGAGCACAGGCTGACTGTGGTGCGCCGCCGTACGTCCTTCCGCCTGGGCAAGAAGAAGGACCGCCTCCACTTGGTGGAGGGCCTTCTGATCGCGATCGTTGACATCGACGAAGTCATCCAGATCATCCGTTCCTCCGACGAAGCGTCTGCCGCCCGCGAGCGGTTGATGTCCATCTACGACCTCACCGAGATCCAGGCCAACTACATCCTGGAACTGCGTCTGCGGCAGCTGACCAAGTATTCCCGGCTTGAACTGGAGAAGGAACAGGACGAGCTCCGCCGCGAAATCGAGGCACTTGAGGCCATCCTGGCCTCCGATGAGTTGCTCCGCGACCTCGTCTCCGGCGAGTTGGGGGTCATCGCCGAAAAGTACGGCACACCCCGGCGCACGGTGCTGCTGGAGTCCGAAGCCGTCTCCCCCACCGTGGCTGCAGCCCTCGCAGCTTCCACTCCCGGCCCCAAGGGCAAGGCTGCGGCGTTGCCCTTGGAGATTCCGGATGACCCCTGCTGGGCCCTGCTCAGCGTCTCAGGCCAGATTGCCAGGACGTCCAACCAGGAGCCGCTGGCCGAAGCGGGACCCCGGGCCAAGCACGATGTCTTCCGCTCGGTGGTGAAAACCACTGCCCGGGGTGAGATCGGCGCGGTGACGTCGCAAGGGCGCATGCTGCGCCTGCAGGTCATGGACATGCCCGTCCTCCCGCCGATGTCCGGGCTTCCCAACCTTGCCGGCGGTGTCCCGGCGAAGGACTTCATCACGTTGGTCAAGGGCGAGACTCTGGTTGCGTTCGTTCCCTTGGATGCCATCCTCGCTGTTGGCACCGTCCAGGGAATCGTCAAACGGGTTCAACCGGACTATCCGTTGAACCGTGAGGACTGGGAGATCATCGCACTGAAGGACAAGGATTCGGTCCTTGCTGTGGAACCGGCACAGGAGGACGACGTCGATCTCGTCTTCGTGACCCGACAGGCACAATTGCTCCGGTTCAGTGCGTCCAACGTCCGGCCGCAGGGCCGAACGGCGGGCGGTATGGCCGGCATCAAGCTGGCCGCCGGTGATGAAGTGATCCACTTCGGAACCGTACGCACCAACGATCCCGCCGCCGTCGTCGTCACCATTGCCGGCACCAATGGCGCCTTGCCGGGCACAGCTCCCGGCACCGCGAAGGTGACAGCTTTCGAGGAGTACCCTGCCAAGGGCCGTGCCACCGGCGGCGTCCGGGTCCACCGTTTCCTCAAGGGCGAAGACACCCTGCTGCTGGCGTGGGCGGGACATGGCCCCGCAAAAGCGTCCTCGGCAGCCGGCGTCGCGCGGGCCCTCCCGCACGAGCATGGCCGCAGGGATGGTTCCGGCGTGCCGTTGTCGCAGCCTGTTGAGGCGATCGGACCGAGCATGGCATGGGTCGAAGCGGCAGAATAGCCGCGCCACGAACAGCACAGCCGTCAGGAACAGCGAAGGCCGGGGATATGGACCCCGGCCTTCGCTGTGCCGTGGCCCTGGGGCCACGGCGCGGGCTAGCCGGTTTGGTTGATGCTGAGGATGTTTCCCTCGCTGTCCAGGAACCATGCCGCAGCGCTGCCGTCAGGCATCGTGGCGATTCCGTCCTCAGTTTTCAATCCAGGAAAGTCGTAGTCCTCAAACGTGACACCCTTGCCGCGCAGTTCCTGCACGGTGGCCTTGACGTCATCGACAGTCCAGCCCATCTGGGTGTTCTTCGCGGACCCGGCATTGGATGTCTGGTAAACGAAGAATCCCGTTCCATCGCCGCACCTGTACTGGAGGTTGTCGTCGGCGTCCGGATTTTCGGGTTCCAGTCCGAGTTTTTCGCTGTAGTACGCGCGGGCCCGGGCTATGTCCTGTGCCGGTAGGACGGCACCAACCTGCTGATCCTTGAGCATGTTTTTCTCTTTCCGGCTCTCCCCCCGGAATGAACTTTACTCTTGCGCGGGCGGGCACGTCATGCGAAAACGACACCATATTTCACGGTTCGCAACGGGTGTGGTGCAGGTCGGCTTAGACTGGCGGCATGCCGATCATCCCTGACGAAAAAGACTGGACCTGGGTGCTCTCCCAGCCCTGCCCCGAATGTGGTTTCGACCCCGCCACGGTAACTCCTTCCACGGTGCCAGGGTCGGTCCTGAACATGCTCCCCCGGTGGAGGGCTGTCCTCCGTCGGGAAGATGCGGCCGTCCGGCC
Source organism: Paenarthrobacter sp. OM7 (assembly GCF_029873575.1). Classification (NCBI taxonomy): domain Bacteria; kingdom Bacillati; phylum Actinomycetota; class Actinomycetes; order Micrococcales; family Micrococcaceae; genus Paenarthrobacter; species Paenarthrobacter sp. OM7. The sequence continues at coordinate 2,006,825 of NZ_CP123579.1, read as the reverse complement.
TGACGACCACACATGGTCCAACCTGGAGTACGCCTGCCACGTCCGCGATGTGTTCAGCCTGTTCGACCAACGACTGAACCTGATGCTGACCGAGGATGATGCCCGGTTCGACAACTGGGACCAGGACCAGGCCGCCATCGATGGGGAGTACGGTTCGGCCGACCCCCGAACCGTGGCTGACGAACTTGAAGCGGAGGGCAGCGAGATCGCCGAGTCCTTCGCCCGGGTCACCGAGAATGACTGGCAGCGCACCGGCACCCGCAGCAACGGGTCCTCGTTTACTGTGCTGACGTTCTCCCAGTACTTCCTCCACGATGTTGTCCACCATCTGCATGACGTGGACGGCTAAGACGGGCTAGAGCATCTTCTCCCACGTCATGCTGCGGTTCACGGGTGCATAGCCCATCCGGAGGTAAAGCTCCAGCGCACCGGTGGGGTTGGCTGAATCCACATCCAGCGATGCCACCCGCATCCCGGCATCGGTGTACCGGCGCATGGCGTCCGCCAGCAGCATTTGTGCAATGCCACGGCCCCTGTAGGCGCGCCGAACGCCCAGGAGCTCCGTATAGCCCTCTGTGAAACCGCGGTCTGCTGCGGAATCGGGATCGAAGCTGCTCAGCTGGTATCCAGCCACCTCCCCCGTCCCTGAGTCGAGAACCACCGCACTGAGATCATGCCGCGCCGTGGGTTCCTCGATGGTGAAGCGCCAGGACTCTTCGTCCCTGGGTTCGCTCCCCCAGTGATCCCTGAAAGCATCGTTGTGCGCTTGACGTACGGGTTCAAAGAGCGTCGGTTCCAGCGTCCTGAGTTCCAGGCCGGCAGCCAGTGGCACTTGGGGCAGTTCGTGGGAAAGGGGCCGGTGCATTTCATTGAACCAGCGGACGGCAGCATACCCATGCCCCATCAGGAGAGTGGCCTGGTGTTCGTGCTGTTCTTCTGTCTGGATGCGGAGCCGCGGCGGTGCCTCTGTATGCCCGGCAGCCTGATCAGCGTCGAACCGCCTGCGCACCTGCTCTTCCTGCCACACCAGGACTGCTGAGCCGATCCCGCGTTGCTGCCATTCGGGATCAACACACGCCCCTCCGGTGGCTTTGTCGCCCTCCGGGTTCTTGGAAATACGTCCGTAGGCGCGTGCTGCACCGTCGGCGTCCAGACCCAGCAGGGTGCTCGTCTGCGGCGGGTTCTTGCTGGACTCCAGGATGTGGGCCAGGTCCCCGCGCTTTTCGTACCAGACGGGATGTTCGACGGCGGCCGTCCGGGCTACCAGGGCCGCCCAGTTATCAAGATCCTCCATGGTGGCAGGCCGCCACTGCAGGCCGGTGATGTCGGCATTGGGCACAGCAGGGCTTGCGGCGTTGAAAGGCATGCCAACAGGTTACTGAGGGGTACGCTTTCCCACCAGTTCCGGCGCGCCCATGCTTTGTTTCGCCGCAGGCCGGGCTGCGGGCAGTTCCAGCCGCGCATCCCCCGGATCAATGTCGTCAGGATTGTGCGTCACCAGGACAACCGTGACGTCTTTGAGGCCCTGGCGGAGAATGGCCATCATTTCCCGTGCAGAACCGGCATCCAGATGGGCGGTGGGCTCGTCGAGCAGCAGTACCGATGCCCCAGTCAAAAGGGTCCTGGCCATTGCCAGCCGCTGCCGTTCGCCTCCGCTGAGGAACGAGCCACCGGGCCCGATCCTGGCATCGAGCCCGTCCGGCAAGGCGTCCACCACCGCATCAAGTCCGACGTCGGCCAGTGCCTTGTGCATCTCGGCCTCGCTGGGCTTCGCCGCGGCCGGACGGCTGAGCAGGAGATTCCCACGGATGGTCGAGTCGAAGAGGTGCGCTTCCTGGGGGCACCAGGCAGCGGTGCCCGTCAGCTTCGCTGTTCCCCGGGTAAGCGGCAGGAAGCCCAGCAGCACGGACAGCAGCGTGGTCTTTCCCGCGCCCGAGGGCCCTGTCACCGCGAGCCAACGGCCGGGTCCGGCTTCGGCGGTGATCCCGGCGAAGGCATCGGGGCCCCCGGGCCAGGCGGCCGCCGCACCCTTCAATTCAAGCCCCGCTGAGCCGTCGCGGTCCGGGAGTGGCCGCGGGCCGCCGTCGAGTTCTGTTCGGGTTGCCCCGGAAAGATCGGTGGCAGGAGCGTCCAAAGCCCCGGACGCAGCAACCCGGCCCAGCACGTCCGCGAGCGCCGGAGCCTGGCGCACTGCGGAAACGATGCCGCTGAAGGCATCCACCAAGGCCAACTGCATCAGGACGATGACAGCCACAAGTTCGGGCGGGACTGCACCGTTGGCAACAGAAGGAGCGCTGAGGACACCTGCCCACAAGGCTGCCAGCGAGCAGGACAGGACGATCACGGCTTGGCCGAGGCCTTCAGCCCATGCCGAGCGCTGGGCAGCGACGGTGGCTTCGCGGTCTTTGGTTCGCAGATCCTTGAGGACCGGCCCGGCTACTGCGTTGGCCGTCAGTTCTGCCCGGGCGTCCAGGGCAGCGGCCACGCCGTGAAGTACCGCGGAGCGCATGTGCTGTTCGGCCTTGGCAGCGTTCCTGTCAGCCAGGACGGCAAGGAGCGGAGCGATTGCAAGTCCCACAACGGAGGCCAGCACAACAGCGGGCAGGGCGGCGGGCAGGACGACGGCGGTGGCTGCGATCGCCGCTGCTCCCACCCCCACTGCGGTGACGGGTGGCAGAGCGACCCGTGGCAGGAGATCCCGGAGGGTATCGACGTCGTCCACGATTGCGCCAAGAACATTGCCGCCTTGGAGAAGGCGCCTCAATGACAGTGCCCTGCGGCTCAGTGTCTCCCACAGTGCTCCGCGGAGGCGGGTCATAGCGGCGAACACGGCGTCGTGGGTCAGGAGCCGCTCACAGTAGCGCAGGACTGCCCTGCCGATTCCGAAGAATCTGACGCCCACGATCGCGCCCAGCAAGTAGAGGATGGGCGGTTGTTCGCTCGCCCTGATGATCAGCCACCCGGACAAACCTGACAGTGCTACCGCGAACAGGGCAGCCAGGACTGCCACGGTGCCGGCTGCGACAAACTTCCACTGCACGGGCTTGAGGATCCCCATCAGGCGCTTCAGGCTGCCGGCCTGTGGGGCGCTCTGGGTAAGACCATCGGTCATGGGTGTCTGGCGCTGCTCGCCAGCGGCCTTCTCCAGAGTGTCACCCGTGCGCTTGGACGGAACCATGGGCGCATTATGGAAGCGTTTGTTCCCCACGGGCACCACGTGGTCCGCGAGCGCACGGGTTGCGGCGTCGTGGGCCACCAGGATGACAGTCACGTTGCCTCGCAGTGACTCGATGGCGTCGCGGACCACGCTGGCTGAGTAAGGGTCTAGGTGTGCGGTGGGCTCGTCGAGCAGCAGGACGGTGGCCCCTGCTTCCACCCGTGCCAATCCACGGGCGAGCGCAACACGGCGTAGTTCGCCGGGGCTCAGCTCGGCCGGGTTCTTCGCAGCCAGGTGCGCAGCCTTTGCTTTCGACAGAACTCGTGTGACGGCTTGGGCGGCATCTCCGTTGTACCCGTCAAGATACAGCGACACTTCTTCCTGGACGGTCTCTGTTGCCATGGCGGGGTGTTGGGGCACCCATGCCACGGCCCCCTTCCCGGCTCCAGTGACCGTTCCCGTTACGCCGGCTCCCGGCCCTGGTCCGATCAGCCCGGCAAGGACACCAAGGACGGTGCTCTTCCCGGCGCCGCTGTCGCCGTCGAGGGCTGTGATACTTCCCCGCGGAGCGGTAAAACTGAGGGGCCCGACGGCGGCTGTGGACCTCCCGTGATAAGTCACCGCCAACCCGTCAACCACAACGCCGGACGGCGTGTTGTTTGAGGATTCTTTGTCCATCAGGGGTTGGTGCGCGGGGGCATCCAGCACGGCATGGGTGGTTTCCAAGGCGGCCCTGCCGTCGTCGCTGGCGTGGTGGGCCGTACCAAGCTCCCGAAGCGGCAGGTAGCAGTCCGGGGCCAGGATGAGGGCCAGAAGGCCGGCTTCCAGCGCCATGTCGCCGCCCACAAGCCTGACACCAATGAACACGGCAACAACGGCAACGGAGATCGTGGCAATGAGTTCGAGCGCCAACGCTGACAGGAAGGCTGTGCGGAGCGTTCCCATGGTCCGGCTCCGGTACTGCTCCGAAATGTCTTCCAAGGCCGCCCGTTGTTCGGTGGCGCGGCCCAGGCCCACCAGCACCGGAAGGCCCTTGGCCAGTTCCAGGATGTGCCCGGAGAGCTTCCGGAGGGTTGTCTGGGCGTCCCTGACGTTGTCCTCCGTGTGCCGGCCAATCAGGACCATGAACAACGGCACCAGCGGAACGGTCAGGACGATCACTACCGCGCTGACCCAGTCGGCAAAGAGAATCCTGGTCCCGATCAACAGCGGCACCGTGGCGCAATTGACCAAGGCGGGCAGGTACTGGGTGTAGTAGTCGTCCAGCGCATCCAGGCCCCGCGTCGCCAGGATGGCCAGGCCGCCGTCGTTCATTCCTTCGACCGGGGATGAACCACGGTCGGCCAGTGAGCGCCGCAGCAGCTGCGCCCGCAACTCCTCCTTGACACCCAGGGCTGCACGCCTGGAGGCGATACCCTGGCCCCAGACCGTGAGTGACCTCAGGACTGCTCCCACGGCACCCCAGACGAGTCCGCTGCTCCAGTCCCCCGTTCCGGAAGCGAGCCCTGCCAGCATCCCCGCCACGGCCTGGGCCATGAGCACCAGGGACAGCGCCTTGAGGGCGGACAGGAGCCCAATGAGGTAGAGCGCGGATCGGGTGGCCGGGCCGGAGGGGAACACGGGCTTCATGGGGCGGTTAGCCTTCCTTGGTGCTTGCGGTTGGCTGGCTGTCCTTGGAGATCAGGACCTTGGCGGCAATCGCGGGAAGGAAGCCGTGCGCTTCAGGGATGTGCGCCGCGCTGACACGTCGGCGGAATACCCAGTAGGTCCAGGACTGGTACGCGATCACCAAGGGCAGTCCTACGGCTGCCACAATGCTCATCAGTCCAAGTGTGTAGTCCGAGGATGAGGCATTTGAAATGGTCAGGTTGAACGCTGGGTCAAGGGTGGAAGGAATCACCACGGGGAAGGCTGCCCCGAAAATCGAAGCGGTGGCGCACACAATGAACCCACCCAGGGCACCGAAGGCGCGACCTTCTGCCCCTGCCCTGGCCAGCGTCCAGGCCAGGACGACAGCTACGACTCCGGCCGCCACCAGGGCCCAGGTCCACGGCTTGCCGCTGAGGAATTGCACTGACACCATCCAGCCGAACATCGGCAACACCGCAAACGGCACCAACCGCACAAACCAGCGGCGGGCACGGTGCCGCACATCGCCGTCGGTTTTGAGGGCCAGGAACGCAAGGGCGTGGACCAGGGCGAACGCCACCACACCGAAACCGCCCAGCAGCGCATAGCCACTGAACCAGGACATCGGGCCGCCGCTGCGGTCTCCGTTGGCGTTCAACGGAAGGCCGGTGGTGGTCAGCGCCAAAGCGGCACCGATGCCGAAGGCTGCGACAAAGGATCCGACGGCGATCGCCCAGTCCCAGCGGTTCCGCCAGCGCTCTGAGTCCACTTTGCCGCGGTATTCGAAGGCGACAGCCCGGAAGATCAGCGCGGCCAGGACTGCCAGGAGTGGTAGGTAGAGGGCGGAGAACAGCGAGGCGTACCAGAGCGGGAAGGCTGCGAAAGTGGCTCCGGCTGCAGTGAGCAGCCATACCTCGTTGCCGTCCCACACGGGGCCGATGGTGTTGAGCAGCACACGGCGGTCCGTGTTGTTGCGGGCAAACAGCTTCATGAGCATGCCGACGCCAAGGTCAAAGCCCTCCAGGTAGAGGTAGCCCGTCCACAGCACCGCGATGGCAACAAACCAGATGGTTGGCAACAGTTCCATTGTCAGTTTCCCCTGTCTCTAGTAGGCGAAGGCCAGGACGTCGTCGCCGGACTTGTCCGGACCGGCGTCGTTCTTGTCGTCGTCGTCCGTGTCCTTGGCCGGGTGGGCCAGCTCCGGCATCGCGGAGGCCACCCCGCCCCGGATGTACTTGACCAGCAGCTTCACTTCGACCACCAGCAATACGGCGTAGATGGCGGTGAGGACCACCAGCGAGGTCAGGAGCTCCCCGGCGCTGACCCCCGGCGACACGGCGGCAGCTGTGAACATGAAGACCTGGTCGATGCCGTTCATGTCCGGGTTGGGCGCCACCACGAACGGTTGCCGTCCCATTTCGGTGAAGATCCATCCCGCGGCGTTGGCTCCGAAGGGTGCAAGAATGCCGAAGACGGCGAGGCGCATGAGCCACTTCGATTGCGGCACTACGCCCTTGCGGGTCACCCAGAGAGCCAGCAGTGCGGCAAAGGCTGCGATCCCGCCGAAGCCGATCATCATGCGGAAGCCCCAGTAGGTCACCTCCATCACAGGCACGTACTGGATTTCCTGCCCCGCACGGTCGCCGTACAGCGGGTTGTCCGGGAGATGGGTTCCGTACTTTTCCTTGTACTCGCCCAGCAGGCTGTTGACACCCTTCACTTCGGTGGTGAAGTCACCCTTGGCCAGGAAAGAGAGGATGCCGGGTACTTCGATCACGGCAACAATGTCATCGCAGTTGGTGGCGCCGAGGTTGCCAACACTCAGGACCGAGAAGCCCGTGCCGTCGTGGCAGGCGGCTTCTGCGGCAGCCATTTTCATGGGCTGTTGTTCAAACATCAGCTTGCCCTGAAGGTCGCCCGTGATGGCGGTGCCGGCGAAGGAAATCATGGCAACCACGGCACCGATCCGGAGGCTCTTCATCCACACGGTGTAGTCCGAAGTGTCCCGGCCCGGGATCGCAGCTTCACCGGAGACCAGCTTGCCGTCCTTGCCCACGACGTCGATGCCGTCATGCCGGCGACGCCACAAGTGGTACCAGGCGATGCCCAGGAGGAACGCACCGGCAACTGCCAACGCACCGAACAGCGTGTGCGGTACAGCCACCAGCGCTGTGTTGTTGGTGAAAACTGCCCAGGCGTCGGTCATCACGGGCCGTCCGTCCACCATCTCCACTCCCACAGGGTGCTGCATCCAGGAGTTCGCCACGATGATGAAGTAGGCGGAGAAGACGGAACCAATGACGGCAATCCACAGGCAAGCCAGGTGCACGCCGCGCTTGAGTTGCTTCCACCCGAAGATCCACAACCCCAGGAACGTTGATTCAACAAAGAAGGCCAGAAGGGCCTCGAGGGCAAGCGGCGCGCCGAACACATCACCGACGAACCGGCTGTACTCGCTCCACGCCATGCCGAACTGGAATTCCTGCACGATGCCCGTGGCCACGCCCATGATGAAGTTGATGAGGAAGAGCTTTCCCCAGAACTTGGTCATCCGCAGGTACTCGGGCTTGCCCGTGCGGTACCAGATGGTTTGCATAATGGCCACCACCAGTCCCAGGCCGATAGTGAGGGGCACCATCATGAAGTGGTAGACGGTAGTGATACCGAATTGCCAGCGTGCGATTTCCAAGGCGTCCATGGCTGTCCTTTGTACGGCGGACCGAAGTACGATGACGTTACTTCTACGTTGCGTAGAAAACTTGTCTTCTACACAGTGTAGAACAAATGGCGGGCGACGAAACCCATTCTTCAAGTGGCGTAACCCACGCGCAAGGGCTCCCCAGTGGCCGCGGCGCGCCGATAGTTCTACCTCACGTAGAATGAAGAGCTGAAAAGCGGTAGATTTATGGTGGAATGTTGGATCATCGCTCCCGGCAGCAGTTACCCTGCACCGGGAAGCGGAAGGTAGGGACGTATAGATGGCAAGTCTTGGGGAACTGGAACGGGCAGTCATGGATCTGCTCTGGGCAGGCCAGGAGGCTGCAACTGCCAATACCCTGCGCGATCTGTTGGCGCAGGATTCCGAGGCCGGAGATGGCACTGCGGGACATCAAGGCAAGGATCTGGCCGTGACCACGGTGCTTACCGTGCTGTCACGCCTGGAAAAGAAGGGGCTGGTGGAGCGTGAGCGCGGTACCCGTCCGCACCGCTACCAAGCTGTTTCCAGCCGCGCTGACCACACCGCCGAACTGATGCATGAAGTCCTGGGCTCCGCCCCGGACCGCGAGGCCGTCCTGGCCCGCTTCATTGGTTCCGTCACCGAAAGTGAAGCCGCTACCCTGCGCAAACTGCTCGGCTACAATTAGCCACTATGTTCTGGACCTCATACCTGCTTGCGGTCCTGGCATTGATTTTGGCATGGCCGGTGCCCGTCCTGCTGTCCCGCGCCCAGTGGCCGGCACGCTCGCCCTTCACGGCCATGGTCCTGTGGCAGGCGATCGCCCTCGCCGGTGGACTGTCCATGATCGGCGCCATGCTGGTCTACGGGCTGGAGCCCATCGGCGACAACCTCATTGCCGGTCTCAAGAGCCTGGCCGGCATGGTCTTCAACAACGAACCCACCACAGCGCTGGGTTTTTGGCACCTCTTCGCACTGTCCGCGGCAGCGCTCCTGACCGCGCACCTGGTTTTCACCCTGCTCCTGACCTATTACAAGATCGAGCGCCAACGGCGGCGGCACCGCGAACTGCTGGCCTTGCTCGCCTCACCGTCCGACGACGGCCCCGGCACCGTGGTCATCAACCACGACTCCCCTGTGGCGTACTGCCTCCCCGGCGGCGCCCGATCCGTCACGGTCTTGTCCGACGGCCTGATGGCAGCCCTGGAGCCGGCTGAACTCAGAGCCGTCCTCATTCACGAGAACGCCCACCTGTCCCAGCGCCACGACCTCCTGCTGTGGGCCTTCGCCGCCTGGCGCCAGGCCCTGCCGTGGTTCCCCACCACGCGGCTGGCCCAGACCGCGGTGAACTCCCTGATCGAGATGCTGGCCGATGACGTCGCCTTGCGGACCGAAAGCAAAGGCACCCTGATCAAGGCCATCGCGATCGTCGCCAGCGGAACCTCCCAGCCCGCCATCGGAACCGGGGCACTCAACGCCGGCGGCGCCGTGATCGAAGGCAATGCCGTCAGTGCCACCGGAGGGGCGGACTCACCACGCACGACGGCGTCACGCGTCAGCCGCCTCCTCTCACCCCAGCCTCCACTTACCAAGGGCCTGCGTATCCTTGTCCTGGTGGTATCGGCCTTGCTGCTGGCAGTGCCGACCGCGCTGTTGATCGTCCCGGGACTGTTGGGCTGAACGGGATTGTGAAGCGTGAATCCCACTGACGCCGCGGCCTTCCCCGTCCACGCCTATCAGCGCTGGCCGCTCTACGCTGCGGGATTCACCACCGCCTTCGGCGCGCATGCTGTCGCTGCCGGCCTGGGGGCCGAAAGCGCGGACATTGGATTGAGCCTGCTGGCCTTGGGCGTACTGCTGGCCTTGTACGACATCGCCGAAGTGTTCCTGAAGCCGGTGTTTGGCGCCCTGAGTGACCGCATCGGGCCAAAACCGGTCATCGTGGGTGGGCTCCTGGCCTTCTCCGCGGCCTCACTTACCGGGTTGTGGGCCGACCAGCCTGCCATGCTCGCTATGGCGCGACTGGGACAGGGAATGGCGGCTTCGGCGTTCTCACCGGCATCATCGGCCGGCGTGGCACGCCTCGCGGGAAAGCACACCGGACGGTATTTCGGACGATACGGTTCGTGGAAGGGGCTCGGCTACGCGGTAGGACCGCTGCTGGGAGCTGTTGCCATCATCAGCGGCGGCTTCCCTCTCCTCTTCGGCGTTCTGTCCGCCCTGGGCCTCATTGTTGCCATGTGGGCAGCGGTGGCGGTGCCGCGTTTGGCGCCACTGCCCCGCCCCCGGTACACCATTGTGGATGTATGGCGCCAGAGCACCGAGAGATCATTCCTGGGCCCTACACTGGTCCTGGCTGCAGCCACCGGGGCCTTGGGCGCAGCCGTCGGCTTCCTTCCTGCCTTGGCGGCACGCGAAGGCCTTGGCACGGCAGGAAGCGTGGCGGTTGTAACGGTATTGGCCCTTGCGTCGTCGCTGATACAACCTCGCATCGGCAGGCTACGGGACCAGGGCTTCCTCGCCGACAAGCCGGGCATGGTGGCAGGCTTGCTCTGCATCGCGGCGGGCACACTGATGGCAGGGCTCCTCCCCGGAGCGGTTTGGATCTACCTTGCTGCCGTCCTGATCGGCGCAGGGATAGGCATTTCCACACCCCTGGCTTTTGCGCACCTGGCAGACTCGACCCCCTCCGAACGGCTGGGCAGAACCATGGGTTCAGCCGAGCTGGGACGCGAACTCGGCGATGCCGGCGGTCCGTTGCTGGTGGGCGGCATCGCCGTGGCGGCCGGACTTCCCTGGGGATTGGGAGCCTTGGCACTGCTGGTGGGGCTGACGGCATTCGCCGCGCCGGGAACCAAGGAACCAGCGGCTCCGTCCACCTCCGGCTAGGCGTCGATGCGTTCCCGGTCCAGTGTGGCGGCGCCGGCAATGATGAACTCCTTGCGGGGCGCAACATCCGAGCCCATGAGAAGGTCAAAGACCTCTTCAGCGCGCTGGGCGCTGTCGATGCCAACCTTCCGCAGAGTCCGGTGCCGTGGATCCATGGTGGTCTCTGCCAGTTGCTGCGCATCCATTTCGCCCAAGCCCTTGTAGCGCTGGATGGGCTCTTTGTAGCGCTTGCCTTCCTTGGCAAGGTTCGCCAGGAGGACATGAAGCTCCGCCTCGGAGTAGGTGTAGATCATCTCGTTGGCCTTCTGGCCGGGGTTGATCACCTCCACCCGGTGAAGGGGCGGAACTGCCGCAAACACTCGGCCTGCTTCCACCATGGGGCGCATGTAGCGGAAGAACAGGGTCAGCAGCAAGGTCCGGATATGCGCGCCGTCCACGTCGGCGTCGGTCATGAGAATGACCTTGCCGTAACGGGCTGCCTCAATATCGAAGCTGCGACCCGAGCCGGCCCCAACTACCTGAATAAGCGCCGCGCACTCGGCATTGGAGAGCATGTCGCCCACGGAAGCTTTTTGGACGTTCAGGATTTTTCCGCGGATGGGCAGCAGGGCCTGGAAGTCGGAAGACCTGGCGAGCTTGGCTGTACCCAGGGCGGAGTCACCTTCAACGATGAACAACTCTGAACGGGCAACATCGTCCGTGCGGCAATCGGCCAGCTTGGTGGGCATCGAGGAGGTTTCCAACGCATTCTTGCGACGCTGGGTTTCCTTATGAACACGCGCCGAGATGCGCGACTTCATTTCGCTGACCATCTTTTCCAGCAGGAGCGCCGACTGGGCCTTGTCGTTACGGTTGGCCGAGTTCAACCGGCCAGTGATCTCCTTTTCCACCACTTTGGCCACGATGGCCCGTACCGCCGACGTACCCAGGATCTCCTTGGTCTGGCCCTCGAACTGCGGCTCCGCAAGCCGGACAGTCAAAACGGCAGTGAGCCCGGCGAGAATGTCATCCTTCTCGATTTTGTCGTTACCGGCCTTGAGCTTGCGGGCATTCGTTTCCACAGCCTTGCGGAAGGTCTTCAGCAACGCCGCCTCAAAGCCCGACTGGTGGGTACCGCCCTTGGGAGTGGCGATGATGTTGACGAAGCTGCGCATGGTGGTTTCGTAGCCGATTCCCCAACGCAGGGCAATATCGACCTCACAATCGCGTTCGACTTCCGCGATCTTGCTGTGCCCCTTGTCGTCCAGCACCGGGACCGTTTCCTTGAACTTTCCGGAACCGTGGAGTCGCCAAACATCCGTCACCCCGGCATCTGCGGCCAGGAACTCAACGAATTCCGAGATGCCTCCGTCATGATGGAACACTTCCTCGTGTGCACCGTTCTCACCCGGAGTCCCGGGGAGCTTGCGTTCATCGCGGACCGTGATCTTCAGGCCGGGCACAAGGAAGGACGTCTGGCGGGCCCTCGCGGCAAGGTCATCGTAGGAGAACTTCGCATCAGGTGTGAAAATCTGCCGGTCCGCCCAGTAGCGGACCCGGGTTCCCGTTACCCCGCGCTTGGCCTTGCCCACGACGTCCAGCACGGAGTTCTCAACGAACGGCTCAAAGGGAGCCTCGGGGCCAGGCTTCGAACCCGAATCCACGAACCGGCCGGGCTCACCCCGGCGGAAGGACATTTGGTAGGTCTTGCTGCCGCGATCCACCTGAACGTCCAGGCGGCTGGACAGAGCATTGACCACAGAAGCGCCAACGCCATGCAGGCCGCCGGATGCCGTATAGGAACCGCCGCCGAACTTGCCGCCCGCGTGCAGCTTGGTGAAGACGACCTCGACGCCGGAGAGACCGGTCTTGGGTTCAACGTCCACCGGGATGCCACGGCCGTCGTCGTGGATTTCCACCGAGTTGTCGGCGTGCAGGATCACCTTGATGTCGTGGCCGAATCCCGCCAGGGCTTCATCAACGGCGTTGTCGATGATTTCCCAGAGGCAGTGCATAAGGCCACGGGAGTCGGTGGAACCGATGTACATGCCCGGGCGTTTGCGGACGGCTTCCAAGCCTTCAAGGACAGACAGGTGCCGGGCGTTGTATTCAGAACTCGGTGCCACTCGCAGTGTGCTCCTTCGGGGTATATCTCAAGGTGAATCTGGGGGTGCTTCCCAGCCGTCCAGTTGCTGCTCAGTGCCGGAAATTGCTGGTAACTGCTGGTAATTACTGGTAATCGCTGGTGAATGCTGGTAACTCAGGGCAAACACTGCCCATACTAGGCTAGCCCCGACCGACCGGTGCCACTGGGTGCCACTCCCTGTACGGGCCAATCTGTGTGGTTACGTTACGCACATGTGATACGCGGACAGCGAAAGTGACCCATCCTTGCCATGGATCTGCGTCGAATGCTGGTTATATGGATGTACGGAACTACTAAGGAGGCCGACATGACAACAGCAGTTGCAGACCGCACGCTAAACGCAGCTGACCGGTGCGATCGTTGCGGAGCCCAGGCATATGTCCGCGTTGTACTCGAGTCCTCCGGTGGTGAGCTGCTTTTCTGCGGCCACCACGCACGTGCAGTTGAAGCTACGCTCCGGCCCATGACTTCGGACTGGCACGATGAGACCGAGCGCCTCAACGAGAAGGCACCCGTCCCCGTCGACTAGGCAGGGCAGCCCGCACAGCCGGACTCCCTTGTTCAGCAAGTATTGTGTTGATCAGATAACGAGGCTCCTCCCATCAGGGAGGGGCCTTGTTGCTTCCCGGGTGTGCCCGGGAATTTGCCCCTTGAACGGCAATCAACAAAAAGCGGCCCGGTCGGTTATCCGACTGGGCCGCTTTTGCAGTGCGGGCAGATTTAGTCCAGGTAGTCCCGGAGGACCTGCGAGCGGGACGGGTGCCGCAGCTTGGACATTGTCTTCGATTCGATCTGGCGGATGCGCTCACGCGTGACTCCGTAGACCTTGCCGATTTCGTCTAAAGTCTTCGGCTGGCCGTCCGTCAGGCCGAATCGCATGGCCACCACGCCGGCTTCGCGCTCAGACAGGGTGTCCAGCACCGAGTGAAGCTGCTCCTGCAGGAGCGTGAAGCTGACAGCGTCGGCCGGAACTACAGCTTCCGAGTCCTCAATCAGGTCACCGAACTCGGAGTCTCCATCCTCGCCGAGCGGGGTGTGGAGCGAGATCGGCTCGCGTCCGTACTTCTGGACCTCTACGACCTTCTCAGGGGTCATATCCAGCTCCAGAGCCAGCTCTTCCGGCGTTGGTTCGCGGCCAAGGTCCTGGAGCATTTGCCGCTGGACACGTGCCAGCTTGTTGATGACTTCCACCATGTGCACCGGAATACGGATGGTGCGGGCCTGGTCAGCCATGGCGCGCGTGATGGCCTGGCGGATCCACCAGGTGGCGTACGTGGAGAACTTGAAGCCCTTGGTGTAGTCGAACTTCTCCACTGCACGAATAAGGCCAAGGTTGCCTTCCTGGATCAGGTCCAGGAAGAGCATGCCACGACCCGTGTAGCGCTTGGCCAAGGAAACGACGAGACGCAGGTTGGCCTCGAGCAGGTGGTTCTTGGCGCGCTTTCCGTCGTGAATGACGAACTCAAGTTCACGCTTGAGTTTGGGATCCATGGATCCGTCATCAGCGTTGATCTTTTCCTCGGCAAAAAGGCCGGCTTCAATGCGAAGCGCCAGGTCCACTTCCTGCTCTGCGTTCAGCAGGGCGACCTTGCCGATCTGCTTCAGGTAGTCCTTGACGGGGTCGGCGGTTGCGCCCGCGGACATGACCTGCTGGACCGGGGCGTCGTCGTCGTCAGCGTCGGAGTAGACGAATCCCGAGCCGGACGGGGCGGGCTTGTCCTTGGCGGCGGCTGCGCCATCCTCGGTGTCATCTTCCCCGACTTCGACTTCCTCCGCTGCTGCGGGATCAAAGTCTTCGTCCTCGGCAGTGGCTTCCTCGGAGTCGGAGCCGGACTTGTTAGCGGCCTCAGCGGCGGCCTTCGCGCCGGGCTTGGGCCCACGCTTCTTCGGTGCGGGCTTGTCAGAGTCACCCTCTGAAGCCTTGTTGGCAGCGCGTGTCGCCGCGCGCTTTGCCGACGTGGCCGCCTTCTTTTCCTCGGCGGTCAATTCAGCCTGGGCGGCGGGTTCCTTCTCGACGGAAGACGGAGTCACAGAAAACCTTTCTAGCGGCGGTCTGTGGAATCACCATACGGGCAACACCACTATGACCCTGTCAAGTCCGCGATCAATTTCAAATGCGATCGCCGTCTGCAGAGTCTGTAGATAGAACTCCCGACAACGCTGATTTGTTCCCGTTTCCGGGCTCAAGCAGGCATTCAAACGCGGACCCAACCGGGTCTCGGCATCCATTGTCTCACGGTTTTGCGAAACCCATGCCTGTTGAAGTTCCACCACGTGGGTACAGGCGTCCTACACAGGTGCTTGTCTGGGCCCCCTCCACGCCGAGCCGGGCCGGCTCGCCCACCGACAAACGGCGCCCTGGCCCAGGACCTCCATCAGCAGTTCGGCCAACCGATAACCAGGACGGGCAGTTTCGGCCCGAGCAAGGCATGCATGGGCGATTGAACCGCTGCCCTTGCACCATGTGATCCACCCCTGAAGCGTGAACGCCGCGGCAGCCACATCACCCGACTCTTCTTCCACGCACAGCCCGGCAAGGACGCGGTGCAACGCATCAACGCGAGGCCAGCACGGCGTATCGGGGCGCATTCCCAGCAGGACATCGCCATAAGTGAAGACATCCCCGTGCCCACTCGAACCACTCGGAGCAGTGGCTGGCGGGTAGGTGGCGGATGCCGTTACGACGAGTTCGCCAACATCAAACGGCGGCGCGCACGACTCGTCGTCGCTGAAGAATTCAAAAGCAGCAGCGCCCGATACTGCAGAGTCCATGCCGGCGGCCGCCATCACCACCACGGCATCCCGCCAAGCCGGCACCCTCAGCGTGGTCCTGAGGAATCCGATCAGTTGCGCGTCAGTCTCCGGCTGCAAAGGAGCACCATGCTCGACTCTGGCGAGGACGTGATGCCAGACCGCAAGGACGGATTCCAGGCATCGCCCACTGCGCCATGTGCCGAGGATGCGCTCTCCCCATCGGATCTCCGCTTCCACCACGGAAGGATCCAACGGTCCTGATCTGGCAAGTGAGGGTTGTCCGGTGCCGCTCCTCGGCGACGGACCGACTGCACTCCCCTGGTAAACGAGCTCAGCGTTCAAGCGGCTGTCCTTGATGCGGGCCACCGGAAGTCCTGGATCCGGGCAACAGCTTTTGTCCGAACAGAAGGCGCTGCGCCAATAGTTGGTTCCGATCAGCCAGGCATCCCGCACCGACAAGTCAACCTCGTCGAGGGACAGTTGCAAGGCTTCAATCATTGGCATCGCCTGGTCGACGACGGTTCCATCGGCCCAACCGGATTCGGTGTAGACAGCAAGCACCACACCGTTGGCGGCTTCGTCCGCCACCAGGTATTGGCGTATCTGTTCAGCGAAACCGACAAGTGCCCGGGGCGACCGGCGGGACGGCAGATCCACCCGCAGCGTGGCTCCCAGCATTTTCCCCTGCATGGTGATGGCAACCAGGCTGTCCTCGGGCCAATAGCCCAGCAGGTGGGGGATATAGCCAAGAATGTCTTCAGGTTGGTGGATGCTCAGTGTTCTCTTGGTGGTCATGCATCCAGCCTGCGTACGTCCGGCTGGCAGAAACAGACCATACCTTGCCTATGTGGAAAAGCTGGTCCGTTTCACGCCGGGGCAAGGGCGGCAGCCGCGCTACTGATCCTTTGCGGCGGTGGCACGCGAGGCGCGCCTTTTTTCCACGCGCTCCCGGCGCTGATTGGCCAGGGTTGCCACCAACGGCTGTACATGGATTCCCTGGGCGGCCATCTGCCGCCGGACTTTACGCCGGGTCACCAGGATGAGGACCGTTCCCAGGCCAAGGAGCAGGAACTGCACGCTGAGTGCGATGCGGAACGGTGCCAGTCCGTACAAATCGCCACCCGAGAAACCGCTGGCATTCAAGAGGTCCAGAACCAGGCCGATGAGGTAAATCGCAACAAGTGCCGCAATGAAGCCACCCACGTTCACAATTCCGGTTGCCGTGCCGATCCGGTGCGAGGGGTTGAAGGTCCGTGCAAAGTCGAAACCGATCATGGACCCCGGACCTCCAACCGCCAATACCACTACCAGCACGACCAGCATCCACAACGGAGCGCGGTCAGGAAGGAGGAGAACGGCAGCCCACGCCACAGCGGTGGCAAAGGTGATCAGCAGGACCATCGCTGAGCGTCTCATGGGGTGTTTGGAGACGAAACGGCCAAAGCCCGGACCCGCAATGATGGCGGTTGCCACAAAGAGCGCCATCAAAGCGGAGACTGTTCCGGCATCAAGTCCCTGGGCCGAGAGCAGGAAAGGGTAGCCCCAGGTCATGGCGAACAGGTTTCCGCTGAACTGGACGGTGAAGTGGCTCCACAGCCCCAGCCGGGTCCCCGGCTGTTTCCAAGCGCGTGACAGAGAGACTCCCGTGGCCCTCAGGCCTTGCCCGGACTCCTTGGGCGGATGCCCGGGAGGTGCATCCCGCAGCATCGCGAGTACCAGCACCACAGCCAGCACTGACATGGCCGCAAGGGTGAGGAACGCGGGGGTCCACCCGGAAGTGTGAAGGAGAAGCGCAAACGGAACCACACTGAAGAGCTGCCCCAACTGGCCGGACATCCCGGTGAGCTGGGTAACCAAGGGAACCTTGGCGGGAGCGAACCACAACGGCACCAGACGGATGACCGAAATGAACGTCATGGCGTCACCGGCACCCACCAGGACCCTGCCAAGGACACCTCCGGGCACACTGTCCGCGAACGCGAGCTGCAATTGGCCCAGCCCCATCAGGACTGCTCCCCCGGCGATCATGGCCCGTGAACCGAACCTGTCCACCAGGACGCCGACCGGAATCTGCAGCCCTGCATAGACCAGGAGTTGAAGCACGGTGAAGAAGGAGATGGCGGCTGCACTGGCATGGAACCGCTCAGTAGCCTCCAATCCAGCAACGCCGAAGGACGTTCGTTGCGCCACCGCCACCAGGTAGGCGAACACGCCGATCGTCCAGATAAGCCAGGCGCGGGGTGCATTCACCCCTCAATTATGCCTGTCACCTCCTGAAAGATGATTTATTGAGGCGAGTCCTTACGGGCCAAATAGGCCTCGACTGCAGCTCCGATGTCCTCGGCATTGGGCAGCTCATCGTTCTCGTCCGCCAGCAGCGAGCGGCGGACCACTCCCTCGGATTTCTCGTCGTACCGGGCCTCCAGATTGGTGACCACCGCTTGGACCTCTTCCGAGGCCTCAATCTGTTCCGCGATCTGGCGACCAACTTCCCGGCCTGACTCACGGAGCCGGTCGGTGGGCAGCATCAGCGATGTTGCCGCCCCCAGGTACTCCAGGCCGGCTACAGCCGCCGGAGGATATTCGGCTTCTGACAAGTAATGCGGAACATGGATGACATAGCCCGCCACGTTGCGTTCCGCTTCCGTCAGCCGGAGTTCAAGAATGTGGCCGATGGCAGCGGGAACGTCCACAGTGGGCTTCCAGCTGGAAATCCCTTCAATGAGATCGGGGCGGTTGCCATGAACGGTGACTCCCACAGGCCGCGTGTGCGGGACAGGCATGGGGATGGAGTGGATCCAGGTGACCAGGTTGACGTCCAGCTCTTCAACAATCCCGACGACGGCCCTTGAGAAACGCTCCCACTGGAGGTCCGGTTCGAAGCCTGCCAGCAACAGGAACGGTTGACCGAGTCCGTCGGTCAACTTATACAGACCAAGCTTGGGGGCCTGGTAATCCTGTACGTGGTCTTCCACGAAGCTGATGTGGGGGCGGCGCGAACGGTAGTCGATCAGTTGGTCGGCATCGAACATGGCCACTACCTCGGCGTCGAGCTCGTCCAGCAGTTCCGCGTTGATCTGCCGGACCACCTGGCCGGCGTCGGCAAAGCCGGTGAATCCCATGACCATGTTCAGCCCGCGGAGCTCAGGGCTGTGGAAGGTCTCGATGTTGCGCGCGTACAGCGATTCAGGGTCCAGGAGGGAGCCGGATATCCGTTCAAACACGGCGTGTTCCTTTCGCAATGACAAAGTAGGGGAAGGTCCCGGAGGTGCCGGCCACATGGCGCCAACGGGGCCGTCGGTAGTAGCGGTGGGATTCCTTTAATCCTTACAACGCTGCACCTCCAGCGGGCATTCCTGCACCGGATGTGCCGCAGCTCTCATTTAATTGCTGTCCGCAGCGTTCAAGAGACTACGATCGAACCGGGCCGGTATCCTCTTGCGACACTGGCCCCTGAAGACCAAGGCCGCCGTCGGAAGAGGACGTCGGGCGCGTACCGGGGCAGGCCGCCAAACATGCGGCCCAGCCATGCAATGCAGAGAGAAGTGAGGCAACATCCTCGTGGTCAAGACTACTGACATCATCCTGGGCATCATCGCCAAGGACCTGAAAAAGTCCCCCAGCGACGCACTTGTGATTGGAGTTGCGCAAGGTGCGGATGGGCCAGTGCTGCTGCCGAATCCGTTGAGCGCAAAGGCAGCCGAGTCCGTTGCGGGCTCCCTCAAACTGTTGGGGATCACCGGCGCTGCCGATCAGGCACACCGGCTCCCGGGCTTGCCGGAGACCGGCTCGGGAATTTTGGTCCTCGCCGGCGTGGGCAAATTGTCGGAATCCGGCAGCCTCCCCGAAGAATCCCTGCGCCGCGCCGCGGGCTCTGCCGTCCGGCAATTGGCCGGCGTCACGTCAGTAACGTTGGCCTTCCCGACCACCGGCGTCACCGATGTCGCGGCCATCGCCGAGGGTGCCGCCCTTGGCGCCTACTCCTACACGGAGCACCGTTCCAGCAAGGACGGACTGAAAGCCCCTGTAGCCAAGGCCCTGATTTTCTCCGATGTCGATCCCAAGGATGCCCAACCGGCACTGGACCGTGCTGTTGTTGTGGCCCGTGCCGTCAACGCCACCCGGACCCTGGTCAACCAGCCTCCCAGTCACCTCTACCCGGAGTCGTTCGCCGAGTCCGCCAAGGAACTCGCCAAGGGCCTGCCCGTCAAGGTCACTGTCTGGGACGAAAAGCGACTGGAAAAGGAAGGCTTCGGCGGCATCCTTGGCGTCGGTAAGGGTTCAACCCGACAGCCACGCCTGGTGAAGGTCGAATATGCTCCGGCCAAGGCCACCAGGAAGATTGCCCTCGTGGGCAAGGGCATCACGTTCGACACCGGCGGTATCTCCATCAAGCCGGCCCTCGGGATGGGCGACATGAAGAGCGATATGGCGGGCGCCGCCGTCGTCCTTAATACCGTTTTGGCCATCGCTTCGCTTGGCCTGAACATCAAGGCGACCGCGTGGCTCTGCATTGCGGAGAATATGCCCTCGGGTGCTGCGGCACGGCCTGCCGACGTCTTCACCATCTACGGCGGAAAGACGGTCGAGGTCCTCAACACCGACGCCGAAGGGCGTCTGGTCATGGCCGACGGGCTCGTCGCTGCCAGCCTGGAAAAGCCGGACGCCATTATTGACGTTGCCACACTGACGGGCGCCCAGCTCATCGCGTTGGGACTGCGCACGGCTGGTGTCATGGGCTCCGATTCCGTCACCGCAGCCTTGAAGTCGGCGGCAGACCGGGCAGGCGAACTGGTCTGGCCGATGCCGCTGCCGGAAGAACTGCGCCCAAGCCTGGATTCCCAGGTGGCGGACCTTGCCAACATTGGTGAGCGTAACGGCGGCATGATGACCGCAGCCGTTTTCCTGCGGGAATTCGTCGGCAAGAACGGCGACGGCCAGCAGATCCCTTGGGCACACGTCGATATTGCGGGTCCGTCGTTCAACAACGGCAGCCCCTACGGCTACACCCCCAAGCAGGGAACCGGTTGCACTGTCCGCACCCTGGTTGCCTACGCCGAGGATCTCCTCGCCGTTCCTGCCTAAGCGGCACGCCCCCGCCCACCAGGGCCGCGACGGTCCTTGCCGGACACCCTGCAAGGGCCGCGCAACCCCGGAATTATGCGGCGTGTAGCGCTGTGTCACAAGTGAACGTGAGTCTCGACACAAGCGCTCCACAAAACGCCCGCCGAGGGTGGAGCATGGGTAGGTGGTTCGCTAAGGTGAACTCGATAGTCACAAATGCAAGAGAACTTAGGTGCTGGCATAATCACGGCAGAACAAGTTCCAAAGACCAGATGGCATGCAGTCCCGTGTCATCATTCACGCGAGGGAGCGTTTTAGTGGCCGATCAGGCAACTGCGCAAGAATTCGACATCCTGGTACTCGGTGGCGGCAGCGGCGGCTACGCCACTGCCCTGCGGGCCGTACAGCTTGGGTTCACCGTTGGCCTTGTGGAAAAGGCAAAGCTCGGCGGAACCTGCCTGCACAACGGTTGTATTCCCACCAAGGCACTCCTGCACTCGGCCGAACTGGCCGACCATGCACGCGATTCCGCCAAGTATGGTGTGAATGTCACGCTGGACAGCATCGACATGCCGGCCGTGAACGCCTACAAGGACGGCATCATCGCCGGTAAGTACAAGGGCCTCCAAGGACTCATCAAGTCCAAGGGCATCACCGTCATCGAGGGTGAAGGCAAGCTTCAGGGCAACAACACGGTAGTAGTCAACGGCACCCCCTACACGGGCAAGAACATTGTCCTGGCCACCGGCTCCTACTCACGCTCCCTGCCTGGCCTGGAAATCGGCGGCAAGGTCATCACCTCCGACCAGGCGTTGACCATGAACTACATCCCCAAGAGCGCAATCGTCCTCGGCGGCGGCGTCATCGGCGTCGAATTCGCTTCCGTATGGAAGTCGTTCGGCGTAGACGTCACCATCATCGAGGGCCTCCCCTCCCTGGTTCCCAACGAAGACGCCTCGATCGTCAAGAACCTTGAGCGTGCCTTCAAGAAGCGCGGCATCAAGTTCACCACCGGCATCTTCTTCCAGGGCGTCGAACAGAACGACGACGGCGTCAAGGTCACCTTGGTGGACGGCCAGACCTTCGAAGCCGACCTCCTGCTCGTGGCCGTCGGGCGCGGTCCTGTGACCGCCAACCTGGGCTACGAAGAAGCCGGCCTCACCATTGACCGCGGATTCGTCATCACCAACGAACGTCTCCACACCGGCGTCGGCAACATCTACGCCGTGGGCGACATCGTCCCCGGCGTCCAGCTCGCACACCGCGGCTACCAGCAGGGCATCTTCGTCGCCGAGGAAATCGCCGGCCTGAACCCGGCAATCGTCGAGGACATCAACATCCCCAAGGTCACCTACTGCGAGCCCGAAATCGCCACGGTCGGCTACACCGAAAAGGCCGCCAAGGAGAAGTTCGGCGACGACCAGGTGCAGACCCAGGAGTACAACCTTGCCGGCAACGGCAAGAGCTCAATCCTCGGCACCGGTGGCATTGTCAAGCTCGTACGCCAGAAGGACGGCCCCGTGGTGGGCATCCACATGATCGGCTCCCGTATGGGCGAGCAGATCGGTGAGGCCCAGCTGATCGTGAACTGGGAAGCCTACCCGGAGGACGTGGCCCAGCTGGTCCACGCCCACCCCACCCAGAACGAAAGCTTGGGCGAAGCCCACCTTGCCCTCGCGGGCAAAGCTCTCCACGGCTAAGTCTTACCAAGACCCACGGTTCAGGCGCATGCAGCGGAAAATGCCGCATGCGCCTGAACCGGACCAGCAGAATTCATCCGCACAAAGATCAATAAGGAGAACGGGGACGACATGTCTGAATCCGTTAACTTGCCCGCCCTCGGTGAGAGTGTCACCGAAGGAACCGTCACCCGCTGGCTCAAGCAGGTTGGTGACCGGGTAGAGATCGACGAGCCGCTGCTCGAGGTTTCAACCGACAAAGTAGACACCGAAATCCCTTCTCCGATCTCAGGCGTCATCGAAGAAATCCTCGTCGCTGAAGACGAGACCGCTGAAGTTGGCGCCCCCTTGGTCCGCATCGGCGACGGCTCCGGCTCAGGTGCTCCTGCTGCCGAGGCTGCTCCGGCCGAGGAGGCACCGGCTGCTCCCGCAGAGCAGCCGGCAGCCGCCCAGGAGGCTCCGGCTGCACCAGCAGCAGAGGAAGCTCCTGCTGCCGAGGCACCCGCCGCTTCCGGCGGCGAAGGCCATGAAGTAACCCTCCCCGCGTTGGGTGAAAGCGTTACCGAAGGTACCGTGACCCGGTGGCTCAAGGCTATAGGCGACACTGTGGAGGTGGATGAGCCCCTTCTGGAAGTTTCCACCGACAAGGTCGACACCGAAATCCCGTCGCCGGTTGCGGGCACCCTGCAGGAAATCCGCGTCAACGAGGACGAGACCGCTGAGGTTGGCTCCGTGCTTGCCGTCATCGGTTCCGGCGCAGCCGCACCGGCCGCCGCTCCCGCACCCGCGGCACCTGCCGCTGCACCCGCACCTGCTGCCGCTCCGGCCGCTCCCGCTGCCGCTCCGGCCGCACCTGCTGCCGCCCCGGCCGCACCCGCTGCCGCCCCGGCCGCACCTGCTGCCGCTCCGGCCGCACCTGCTGCCGCTCCGGCCGCTCCCGCTGCCGCTCCTGCTGCTGAAGGTTCTTCGGAATCCGGTTACGTCACTCCCTTGGTCCGCAAACTTGCCAACCAGCACGGTGTGGACATTGCTTCCGTCTCCGGTACCGGCGTCGGTGGCCGTATCCGCAAGCAGGATGTCCTGGCCGCTGCCGAAGCCAAGCAGGCCGCCGCTGCCACCGCAGCATCGGCTCCCGCAGCCGCAGCCCCCGCTGCCAAGACCGCTGCTCCGGTAGCAGCATCGTCCCTGCGCGGCACCACGGAAAAGGCACCACGTATCCGCCAGGTCATCGCCCGCCGCATGCGCGAGTCCCTTGAGGTCTCCACCCAGCTGACGCAGGTGCATGAGGTCGACATGACCAAGATTGCCAAGCTCCGCCTCAAGGCCAAGAACCAGTTCCTGGCCCAGAATGGCGTCAAGCTCACCTTCCTGCCGTTCATCGCCAAGGCTGTAGCAGAAGCCCTGAAGCAGCACCCCAAGCTGAACGCTGCTTACGACGAGTCCAAGCAGGAAATCACCTACCACAACGCCGAGCACCTGGCGATCGCCGTCGACACCGACAAGGGCCTTCTGGTTCCGGTCATCTCCGACGCCGGCAACCTGAACCTTGCGGGCCTCGCCGGCAAGATCGCCGATGTCGCAGGCCGCACCCGCGACGGCAAGATCGGCCCGGACGAGCTGTCCGGCGGTACGTTCAGCATCACCAACATCGGTTCTGTTGGCGCACTGTTCGACACGCCGATCATCAACCAGCCGCAGGTGGGTATTCTCGGAACCGGTGCGATTGTCAAGCGTGCCGTGGTGGTTGCTGACGAAAATGGCGACGACTCGATTGCCATCCGCTCCATGATGTACCTTTCCCTGACGTACGACCACCGTTTGGTGGACGGCGCAGACGCCGGCCGCTTCCTGCAGACCCTCAAGGCCCGCCTTGAGGAAGGTGCGTTCGAAGCCGACCTTGGCCTCTAGGGCTTAGCGACACAACGTCCTGCTGTGACGTAAAAGGGGCAGGTCACCGGAAATCCGGTGGCCTGCCCCTTTGCTGTATCCGCTCCGCGTGGCTTTGCTACGGGACGTAGAACCAACTCGATAAGCTGGGTCCATGAGTATCCTCTTCAGCATTCTGGTGTTCTTGCACATCGTCGGCGCGGCCATGATTGTGGGCTACTGGATCGCCACCATCAAGGAGCCAACCATCCACCCGCGCCAGCGCGATGGCGCCTTCCTCCAGCTCCTGACCGGCATCGCCATGATGGGTTTGTTCCCCTTGCTGCCTGATGCCGATCCCAACTACTTCAAACTCGGGGTTAAGTTCGCCATTGGGGTCGCTGTGGCTGTCCTTGCCGTCATTGGCTCGCGCAAGGTCAAGAAGGGCGAGCCTGTCTCCACCGGGCTGGCTCATGGTGTGGGCGGCCTTGCCCTGGTGAACATCGCCATCGCCACGCTCTGGAACTGACCCGGCACCATACTGACGCCGGGCAGCGTCAACCGCGTTGATCATAATGGACGCGATTCCAAGGCCCCGGCTTGTCCGCGCAGGGGTATGTTTTCCCGTCTTCATCCCGCCAGTCAAGGGGTCACAATCCACTGACAGCGGAATGTCCGTGCGGTCCCACGGGCAAATCCCTAGGATGGAAACCGGTGGCACCTGCCTCAGGCTGGTTGCCGACTCACAACGACTTCAAGGAGTGGAAATGGCAGCAACACGCACCGCACACACGGTTTGGAACGGCAACCTGATCGAGGGCGCCGGCAACACGACGCTGGACAGCTCAGGCCTGGGCACGTTCGATGTCACCTGGAAGGCACGTACCGAACAGTCCGGCGGCAAGACCAGCCCTGAAGAACTGATCGCCGCGGCCCACTCCGCATGCTTCTCCATGGCTTTCAGCCACGCCCTCGCCGGTGAAGGTTTCACTGCTGAGGAAGTCAACACCAAGGCAGATGTCACCTTCGTTCCCGGAACCGGCATCACCGGGAGCCACCTGACCATGACCGCAAAGGTTCCTGGCCTGTCCGAAGAGGACTTCCGCCGGATCTCCGAAGACGCGAAGACAGGCTGCCCCGTTTCGGGTGCACTGGCCAGCATCGAGATCACCCTGGATGCCACGCTCTCCGTCTAGCTCCACCTTGTACTGAACAGCACCACTGAACCACAAGAAGAGCCCCGCCGTTCCTTCACGGAAACGGCGGGGCTCTTCGCTGTTGAACCTTCTGCCCTTAGCCCTTCTGCGGACGTGAGGGCAACGGTTCCGGACGGACCTTGCGGTAGCCCTCGCGGAGGGGAGGCCTGTCCGTGGGCAGTTCCTGGATCATTTCCTTGAGTGCACCAATGCCGTACTCCAGCTGGGGATCAGTACCGGCGGCATAGGCGTGGGGCGGAAACAGTACTTCGATGTCCGGCTCCACTCCGCGGTTTTCAACATCCCAGCCGATCCCACCGCTGAACCACGTGGCGTACCGGGGTTGCGTCACGCCGGTGCCATCCGCCAGGGCAAAGCGGTTGTCGATGCCCACCACCCCTCCCCATGTCCGCGTACCGATCACAGGGCCAATGCCCCTCAGTTTGGAAACCTGGGTGATGATGTCGCCATCCGACCCCGCAAATTCGTCGGCGAGGATGATCACAGGACCGCGGGGGGCGTGGTCCGGGTAAGTCCGCGGCTTCTCCCCGCGCGGCATGCTCCAGCCAGTGACCTTCCGGCCGATGAGTTCGGCGACCAGCTGTGAGGTGTGCCCGCCACGGTTGCGGCGTACGTCCACAATCAGGCCGTCCAGGGCGGTTTCGGTATCCAGATCGCGGTGGAGCTGCGCCCAGCCGTTGGCCATCATGTCCGGGACGTGCAGGTAACCGAACTTACCGTCCGAGGCCTCCCGCACGGTGCGGCGGTTGGCCCTGACCCAGTCCTGGTAGCGAAGCCTCTCTTCATCACGGACAGGGACAACAGCCACACGACGTTGAGCCCCGGCGGCCCCACCGTGTCCTTCGCCGTTCAGCAGGGTCAGCTCCACTGTCCGGCCGGCTGCTCCCACCAACTGCATTGCTGGCGTCAAAGCCGCCGAAAGTTCGACGCCGTCAATCGCCAGGAGGACGTCACCGGCCTTCGCGTCGGCACCCGGTCGCGTCAAGGGCGAAGTCGCCAGCGGGTCCGAGGACTCCCCCGCCAGGATCCGCGTGATTTCCCAGCCTTTGCTGCCGAAGTGAAGCTCAGCACCCAGGCGGCCCTGGCCGTTACGCCCTGGCTCGCTCACAGCGGCAGGCTTGACGTAGGCGTGCGACGTTCCCAGCTCACCGTGCATCTCCCACAGCAGGTCCACCAAGTCGTCATGCGAGCCCAAACGGTCCACTATCGGCCGGTAGCGTTTGAAGACGGAGTCCCAATCCTGGCCAGCCATGTCTGCGGTCCAGAAGAAGTCACGCTGAAGACGCCAAGCCTCCTCAAAGGCCTGCCCCCAGGCAGCCACCGGGTCAAGAATGACCCGGATCCTGTTCAGCTCCACCTTCACCAGGTCTCCGGATTCCTCGTCCACCTTGGTGTCCGAAGGTACCGAGGTCACCTGCTGGTCCAGGATGTAAACAACCCGCTTGAGGTCACCGGACAACCTGTAGCTGTCCACTGCGGCAACCAAGGTGGTTTTCTTGCGCTTTGCGAGCTCGTACCGCACCAAGGCCGGTGCGGTCTTCTTATCTGCTAGGGTGCCCTTGCCTTCGCCCGTCACGCCGGAGAGTTCAGTATCAAGCCACAACAAGGCACCGTCTGCGACAGACAGCTGCGAGTAGTTCCCTTGCGGCACGGGCACACTGATGACGCGGTGAGCCAGTCCCTCCGGGTCGACACGCACGGAAGGTGCGCCGCCGTCGTCGGACTCCACCGAGGCAGCCGCCCCGTCCTCCAGCGCATCAACGGACGGGCCAAAAGGTGAAGGCGTGTCCGCAGCCAAGGCCACAAGATACGGCTTGATGGGGCTGGGGAAGGACAGGTCGAAGGAGTGGCCGTCATAGACGGGGTCGAAACTTCGGTTCGACAGGAAAGCGAGGAACTTCCCATCAGGGGTGAACCGAGGTGATTCGTCGCAGAAACGGCCGTCCGTGACATCGATGATGCCCGCCTCAGCGTCACTTGGGCGGGTGATTCGGAGCTTACTCCGCGAACCGAAAGATGTGACCGGCTCTGACCACACCAGCCACTGCGAATCCCCGGACCACGCCAGTTGTTCGATGCTCCCCTCACCCACGCTGACAACAAGGCTCAACGTTCCCTGGGCGGTGTCTGCAACGTAGACGTCCCCAAAGGAGGTCCCCACTGCGAGCCATCGTCCATCCGGGCTCGCCTCGAGTGCACTTGTGCGCGTCGGCGACGGGAATTCAATCCGGACGTCCGCCGCGTCCTCCGCCGTTTCAGGGACTGGCGGCGCGTCCGTGGCACTCACAGTGTCAGCGGACGCTTCGGCCGGCGTGCCGGCTCCCGCGCCGGTTGGCGGCGTGACAGGGACTGTTGCCCGCGCCGCAGTACTTGCCTGCCCCAACACGTTGGACGCGGACACCGGTTTGGGCAGTGGATCAGATTCATTGTCCGGAGCCGGCGTCGGAACAACCGCGTCGGGCACGTCCACGACTGCCGACAATCGCGAGGCGATGCGCTTGATGTACAGGGCTTCAACGGACTCATGGTCAGCGACGTAGGCAATCCGGCCGCCGGTCAGCGGACGCGGCAGGCGGGCCCGCACCCCGGGTGTCGCCTCGACTACACGCGATGGTCCGTCCTTATGCCGGAGCCAGTGGAGCGTTCCGTGCGACTCCACGGCACTGGCTGTACCCGACGCGTTGGGAGCGACGTCGCCGAGGTGCGCAGCGACTTTGAGGGGCGCGGGACGGCGGGCCGGCGAGGCCGAACCCAGCGTAATATCCAGTTTGCTTGCCTCGGCGTCGGCATCGAGTGAAGGAAGCATCCACAGCTCGCCGGCTGATTCAAAGATCACCCGGTCACCGTCGGTGCCCGCATGCCGGACGTAGAAGTCTTCGTGATCGGTGTGGCGGCGCAGCCCCGACCCGTCCGGAAGTACGGAGTAGAGGTTGCCGTACCCCTCATGGTCCGAAAGGAAGGCGATGCGTCCTTTCACCCACAGGGGGTCAGTGAGGTTCCCTTCGATCTCCGGAACCAGGCGCTCGAACTCACCG
Source organism: Paenarthrobacter sp. OM7 (assembly GCF_029873575.1). Lineage (NCBI taxonomy): Bacteria > Bacillati > Actinomycetota > Actinomycetes > Micrococcales > Micrococcaceae > Paenarthrobacter > Paenarthrobacter sp. OM7. The sequence goes on along the minus strand of NZ_CP123579.1, from coordinate 1,978,733 downwards.
TTACCGTCGGCGTCGATCCACAGTTTGCCCGCCGTGCCGCCTCGGTACCGCTTCCACCAAGCAGGTTCCCGGGAAAGGACACTGGCCAACACCACGGGCTTCTCGTCACCGATTTCGGGACCAAAGGCAACTGCCTCGACGGGTCCAAAGGGAAGTTCGACGGCGGCACCCCCGTCAAGGGGGACACTGTAGGCATGCGTGTGGCGGCTTTCGGACTGCTGGAAGGCGCTGGTCACCACCACGTTTCCTGACGGTGTGAAGCCCTTGACTTTAGTGGTGCTGTGGCCGAAGTACGTCAGCTGCCTGTAGCCACCGCCGTCGACGTTGGCCGTGACAACCTCCGGAGACGTTCCCACAATCACCGTCCACACGAGTCGTTTTCCGTCCGGAGTGAAGCGGGGGTTCCTTGCCGGCAGTTGCTGGGACGAAACCCGCCAGGCACGCCCGCCGGAAAGGGGGGCCACCCAGATATCGTCTTCGGCCACGAAAGTGACCAGATCGCCGTGCACATGCGGGAAACGGAGGTAGCTGGAGGAGGTCATTGTTCGATCATAGTCAAGAGGCGCCCAGCCTCAGCGGCACCGACAGGCGTTTCCGCCATACACGTTTCCCATGGTGAGATGGGTCATGAGAATCGTGATGTCCGGAGCGTCAGGAATGATCGGAACGGCTTTATCGGAGCACCTGGCCGGCCACGGCCATGAGGTCATCCGGTTGGTGCGGAGGCCCGCCAAGGACCCCGGTGAATGGACGTGGAACCCGGCCGCGGGGCAACTCGACGAAGCCGTCCTGGACACGGCCGAGGCCGTCATCAACCTTTCCGGAGCCGGAATCGGGGACCGCCCGTGGACCAAGAAGCGCATCCGGGAACTCCGGGATTCCCGGCTCGAAGCTACCAGGACCCTGACCGACGCCATGGGAAGGCTCGGCACACCACCGGCCACCTTCATCAGCCAGTCCGCCTCCGGATACTACGGTGCCTCACGCGAGGGCCTCCTGCGGGAGGATTCGGGGCCCGGCCATGGCGTGCTGGGAAACTTGTGCGTCGAATGGGAACGAACAGCCCGGACCGCACCATCTGGTGTGCGGGTAGTGACTCCACGGACCGGCGTAGTACTCAGCACCTCAGGGGGCGCGCTTGGACCCCTCCTCCCTTTGCTGAGGATCGGGCTGGGCGGGCCGTTTGGAAACGGGCGGCAGTACTGGCCTTGGATCACATTGGCCGATGAAGTGGCTGCATTGGCGCATCTTCTGAGAACTGACATTGATGGCGCGGTGAATGTTTGCGCCCCGGAAAGCGCAGACGTCAACACGATCGTCGCCGCCCTGGCCAAAGCCTTCCACCGGCCAGCCTTCTTACGTGTCCCCCGTCCCGCTTTGCGGTTGGTGCTGGGGCGGCTTGCCGATGAGCTGGTTCTAGCCAACCAGAGAATGGAGCCTGCCCGGCTGTCGGACGCTGGTTTCACGTGGGAGCACCCATCCTTATCTGACGCCATGGCCTGGTTGACCAAGGACAGGGCACGCTGACCGGGCGGTTGGCCGTCAGCCATTGGTCGCTGGACCAGTGTGGTCCAGGGTGTCGCTTTCCTTGCCGGTGCTTGGAGCGAGGATTTCTGAAATCCACCATCGCCCGTCAGCGCGAACAACGTGAACGCGAAGCTTCTGCGGCGGGCCGGCAGGCTGTGGCCGGGCTTTGGCTCCTGAGGCATCACGTTCTTGATAGCCGGATGTCGCGACAGTCACCGTGACCACGGCGTCGCCGGCCTCCCCGGGTTCGGACACGCCATCCGCGGATAACGTCGTCGAGAATCCGGCGTACATCGTTCCGGTTTTCCGCAGGTGGTCCGCCAGCAGCTGGTCAGAGGCTTCCGCGGGTGATCCAGCGGCATTGACCAAAGCCAATAACTCAGGTCTTCCCTGCCCCAGTGCAATGTCGCGCACGGATGCCAGCGTGGCAACGGCCACTGCCGGATCTTCGGCGTGGAGTCCTTCGGCCAGTTCTTCCGGCAGAGCGGCGGACACCGTGGTTCCTGGCCCTGGGGCCGGATTCAAGGTCTCCGCCGCTGCTTGCTGCGGCTGCGCAGATAACTCCAGGCTTTGATGCTGCGGGTTCTGCGGCCACAGTATCCATGCCGCGATGCCGAGCAGCAACCCGGTAGTCAGTACGGCCGCAAGGACCCTGACCCTGGCCCAGAGGCCACGACGTTGGGGCCGCCGGCCCTCCGGACGAAGTCCAGGCTGTAGTCCAAGCGGAAGGAAACTCCGCCATGATCCAAACCATCGGGGCATGCGCCGTGCGGGACGCCCCAAGGCCTGGCGGCGGGTCAGCAGGTCAGGAATGACGGAGGAATGTACGGCGCCGGACAAGTCCACCGGCTCAGGCGCCGCGCTCCTGAAAATCGCCATGGCCAGTTCCCTGGCAGCAGGCCGCACCGACGCATCGACATCCAGCGCAGCCTCCAAGGCGGCCACCAACGACCTCGGAACATCCGGAACCAGCACAGACAACGGCGGCCGGTGTTGAGTGGTCTCCGGAGCCGCCCCCGTCAGGCAGTACCACCCGACGGCGGCAAGGGAATAGACATCACGCGCCGGCTGGAGTTCCTGCAATGCGTCGGTCCCACTGCAGGCGGCAACTGCGCCACCCGGCGACGTGAAGCCGGGTGTTCCAGCCTCAAGGTTTGGCCGGCCACCTCCCACCACGGAGGCAATGCCCAGGTCCGCGAGCAGTGGCTTCCCCTCGGCAGTGAAGAGGATATTTCCAGGCGCCACGTCACCATGCACGGTGCCATTGGCATGGAGGTAGTCCAAGGCCTGGGCAAGAGGGGTCAGAATGGTGACAGCTTCGCCTACATGGAGCCTTCCCCGCCCTGCCATCAGGTTGGCCAGCGAGCCGCCCGCCGCGTAGTCCATGACGATGCCCAGTGTCCCCACGCAATCGCCTTCAAGCGGAACGACGTCGTGAACCCGAACCAGGTGCTGGTGTTTCAGGCCGGACAGGACCTTGACCTCCCTCGAGGCTTCCTCAAGAACCTTGGATTGCGCCATCTGGGCTCCGGGACTGGCGCACTTAATGGCGAACCGCGCCCCATCGCTGCTCCTGGTGACCAGCCATACAGTAGAAGTACTGCCTTGGCCCAACATGCGGGATGTCACATAGCCCGGAGCGGACGGCGTGACGGCGGCTGGCGGATCCAGAGTTTCCATAGACAAGATCTACCGGAATACGGAATTTTCCGCAGAAGTTATCCACAGGTCGCAAACAGATCACTCCCTGGCACCAACAGCACGTGATGCGACTGAGAGGTTCGCCACAAAATCATGGACAGTCTGCCGCTGGGTCTAAGCTTGAACCCATGACTCTTGAGTTTTCACAACTGGGTCTTGCCCCTGATTTCGTTGACTACATGCAGGGCTGGGACCTGCAGCGCGAGATCCACAACAAAGTTGTTGCGGGCGAGAAGAACAGCACCGTTTTGCTCCTGGAGCACGCTGCCGTCTATACGGCCGGCAAACTCACGGAAGATCACGAACGACCCTTTGACGGGACACCCGTCGTTCCCGTGGACCGCGGTGGAAAGTTGACCTGGCATGGTCCAGGACAGCTGATCGCCTATCCCATCCTCAAACTCAAGAACCGCGCCGGTATCCGCGACTATGTGGAACGGCTCGAAGCCATCATGATTGCCGTGATGTCGGACTACGGCATCAACGCCGTGACTGTGAAAGGCCGGGCCGGCGTCTGGCTGCTTGCCGATGAAAAAGGTCCGGACCGCAAAATTGCCGCTATCGGTATCCGCGTCCTGGACGGCGTCACCATGCATGGTGTCGCCATCAACTGCAGCAATGACTTGGCGCCTTACGCACAGATCATTGCCTGTGGAATTACCGACGCCAGTGTCACCACCATGTCGCTGGAAGCCGGCCGGACCATCAACCCGGCCGACATCGTTGACCGCTTCGTGGAAGAATTCCGCAAGCATGAAGAAGCACTCATTTCCACCCACGAAGGAGCACTCCAGTGACACTGGCACCTGAAGGCCGTAAGTTGCTGCGCGTTGAGCAGCGTAACTCGGCGGTCCCGGTTGAACGCAAGCCCGAGTGGATCAAGGCCAAGGTCCAGATGGGTCCTGAGTTCGTCCAGCTCAAGAACCTGGTGAAGAAGGAAGGCCTGCACACTGTGTGTGAAGAGGCCGGCTGCCCGAACATTTTTGAGTGCTGGGAAGACAAGGAAGCGACGTTCCTGATCGGCGGGTCCGAGTGCACCCGGCGGTGTGATTTCTGCCAGATCGATACCGGCAAGCCGTCCCCTGTGGACATGTTCGAACCCACCAAGGTGGCCCGATCGGTGCAGGCGATGCAGTTGCGCTACGCCACGGTCACCGGTGTGGCCCGTGATGACCTGGCCGATGAGGGTGTGTGGTTGTACGCCGAAACGGTCCGGAAGATCCACGAACTGAACCCGGGCACCGGGGTGGAGCTGCTGATCCCGGACTTCTCCGGCAAGCCGGAGCACATCGCGGCGATCTGTGATTCCAAGCCCGAGGTGTTCGCGCACAACGTCGAGACCGTGCCGAGGATTTTCAAGCGGATCCGTCCGGCGTTCCGGTACGAGCGGTCCCTGGATGTCATCACGCAGGGCCGTGATCTGGGCATGGTGACCAAGTCCAACCTGATCCTGGGCATGGGCGAGACCCGGGAGGAAATCTCCGAGGCCCTGCGTGACCTGCACACGGCCGGGTGTGATTTGATCACGATCACCCAGTACCTGCGCCCGTCCGAGCGGCACTTGCCGGTGGACCGGTGGGTCAAGCCGCAGGAGTTCGTGGATCTCCAGCACGAGGCCGAGGAGATCGGGTTCCTTGGTGTGATGTCGGGTCCGTTGGTGCGGTCCTCGTACCGGGCCGGGCGCCTCTGGGCCACCGCGATGCGGAAGAAGGGCCGGGACATCCCCGCCCACCTCGCCCACATTGCCGAGGGCATCCAGGACTCCGGCACCACCCGCCAGGAAGCCTCCACCATCCTCGCCGCCCACAAGTAGGCAAGCCCATCCTCAGCCGCGCCGCCCCACCAGGCGGCGCGGCTGAGTGGTCTCATCCCAGGTAAAACCGGTTCCGGGCGCCCAGGTGATCCAATTGGAAGCACCAGGCGGCCCGTCCGATGCCGGAGGTAGCAGCGTCCAACCCGCGTTCCAAGGTGGAAACGTCAATGACCTGCTCGTCGGAGACGAAGATGAACTCACTCCCCGAATGGACAAGGCTCTTTTCCGTTTGGGCCGCCGTGTACCCATGCACTGATGGTCGCGTCCAGAAGATCCCTTTACTCACGATCCTTGCGGGCACGCCCGCGGCTGTAGCGTTGGACGGGACGTTCTTGGTGATCAGGGCACGGGCAGCAAGAATGCTGCCGGAACCGACCTTGGCTCCCTTGAGAAGAAGCGTGTCTTCCCCCAACCACACATGGTCCCCCACCCAAATGGACTCGGTAGGATTAACCCGCTGGTGATGCTCGACTGAATAGATCAAGTGTGGGTCGGCCGTCCTGAAGGAAACCCGGGACGAAAACATTGCATCGCTGCCCACGATCACGTGCTTGCGTTCAGTGGGAAGGACCCGCGCTTCTGCCGTGAAAGTTGCGCCAGGGCCCAAATAGAAGACCGACTCTTCGAATACCGTCACAATCAGCCTGAGGAACCCATGGGACTTCCGGAGATGGATCACGGCGTCGTTCCCCAGGAAGCGGAGCCTTGTGTTGCGGAGCCTTGTTCCATCCTCGATGAAGAGGACGTTTCCAGTTCCCGCGAATTCCACGCTTGATGAGGTGAATTCAGACCCGGGCGTTTCCTTGAGGTGTACTACGTTGTCTTGAATGGCGGCGACATCCGCGTAAGAGCGGATGATCTGGTTCTTCGGGGGCTGGCCACCTCTGCTTGAATCAGTATTGTCGGACACCGGCCACCTCCCGGGAGTCCGCAAGCACAACGCTGGTGTCTTCCCAGTCAATGGCGGACAGTGCCTCGGCAGCGTCGGCGTGCGTGTCTCCATGGACGACGATCAGCAAGCGCTGGACTCCGGCAGCGATGACAAACCTCAGAGCTGCGATATCCGCCAAGGCCCAGCCATCGAGGACTTGGACTGCAGCCCTGCACGCCGTCCGGGTACAACTGTCCTCGACGTCTGCAATGCCTGCTTCGGGGTCGGAAACGAAATGGATCTCCATGGTGTCACCGTCAGGGGCCAGTGTGCGGCAGCTATAGCGGAAACGCGCGAAGGTATCTCCGTCGAGCACGGCATAGTCCTGCGTGGTTTCTGTGTGAAGTGTCAACGCCTGGGAGCTCAAGGTCTTCTTTGGTATCCGTGTCCCCGGTTTCACAGCCTCTGGCAGGGCGCCGGTCCATGTGGTCCCATCGGCCTTCATGGCGATCACCTGGGAGAGCTGGCCGACGGGGTCATAGGCGGGGAAAAGACTCTGCTCACCGGCGGTGTATTTGACGAAGTGATAGGAGTGCTCCGTCATCAGCTGCAGGAACCGTGTTCTCCCCGAGCTCCCGGCGATGAACCAGTTGGCCCCGGTGACCGTGGAAGCTTCCGCATCGATCCTGACCTGCACCTGGAGGGTCTGGTCGTGGCGGAAGGTACGCATCTCTTCGCACGCGAATTGTTCCTCCACCGGGTCGCCGAGAAATCTCCGAATGATGCACAACATGGCGGGGAGAGCGGCCCTGGCGACGTCGGAGTGTCCGCCATTGATGCGGTACTTCGAGAGATTGGGTATGTCGGAGGCCAACTCGATCAGCGAATGATTGCTCAGCTCGTCGGAGTTCGTATAGAAGTAGTCAATTCTGCGTCCTTCCGCGAAATACCGGCGGAGGCGGTCCTCTGGTTGCCCGACATCGCGCAAGGCACGGTTTTGCAAGAGGTTGTCCTTGAAGAACGGCTTGCTGAAGTAGTACGGCAGGTTCATTTGCGGCACTGCAAGAAGCAAGGCGGCCTCAGGATAGTCCATGGCGTAGTGGATGGCGATGGAACCACCCTTGGATGCACCGAAGAAGAGCATCTCTTTGCGATCGATGTGGAACCGGCTCCGCAGCCCCTCAATGGCTCCCCCCACCCGGCTCTCCAGAGGCCTGCCTGCATTGTCCACCATCATGTAGGAACCGGCCACCAGGTAACGGTCTTGGAAGCACACCATTATGGTGTCCCGCAGGTCCGTCTCCGTGAGGTCCTTGAGGTAACTTACTGCATAGGAAATCCGCGTAGTCGAAGGGCCAAAACCAGGGAAGGTGATGAGCATCCTTTTCGGGTTTGTTGTGTTCCCGCGCAAGGAGTAGAACACGTCCCCGTGTTGCTCCACACCATACTGCTCATCGTACGAAATTTGCTGTCGCGTGGTGAACGCTCCCCGCCCGATCTTCAACTCATAGGGTGCGTCGATATCGACAGCGAAGCGGGAGACATCGTCCGAGGTGACCATGATGTTGCGGTATTCAAGAGGGAACCCACGGGCCGGTGGTTCCACCATGTTTCCATAGACCACCTTCCCGTCCTGGAGCAGCCGGAACTGCTGACCCTTCCAGGCTTCCCAATTGCCCAAGGTCAGCTTCGCGAAGTAGACCCCTTGCGGGAGGCTTTCGGAGGCAACACGGCGGATCCTCCCCTCCAGGCCCTTGGCCTTGATAATGCGCCGCACGGGTGAATCGGCACGGGAGGCCAGGACTGCCCTGGCGACCTCCAGCCCGGCAGGCGAGTAGGCCGCCGCCCGGCCCGCTTTGGTGATGCTCTTCTTGAAGCCATGAATCAACGCCATCAGAGACTCAACATCCTTTCGACGATCTTTTCGTTGATGTGTGCTGGATCCACTCCCTCAAAGAAGCGCTCACGGCGTCTGATGTACTTGGGATCCCTCACGGCGAAATCCTCACGGACGATGTGGTTCACCAGCTCGGAGTGCTCACTGAACACAGGGCCCAGTCCGTCGTCGCTGTAGTCCATGCGACTCTCGTAGGGCTGGTCGTTGAAGAAATCGGCTGCGTCCCAGTGGTAGTACGCAATTGGCTTGCCCACGAAGGCCGCGTCAAGGGCCGCGGAACTGTAGTCGGTCACCACGAGCTCAGCGGCGCAGATCGCTTCCCGGTAGCTCAAATCAGACTTCACGATGCGTTCGGTAAACCTGAACTGTCCGGCTCGTTTTTCCACGTTGGGGTGAAGCTTCACATGCATGATCCGGTCTGTGTCCTCAAGGAACCTGATGAGCCTTGGGTCCGAGAGCAAGGTGTCAATGGCATGGAAGTAGCCCGACTGCACAAAGTGCTCAGTCGAGGACTGGTGCAGGTTGAAGCGCCATGTGGGCATGAAGAGAAGATGTTGTTGTCCTTGGATGTCGCGGGCCAAGGACTCGTAGCGCGGCAATCCACTGTTCAGGGTCTCAACAGGAGCCAATTTGCTCATGTATTCCGTTTCGATCCTGCCCGTGGCAACAAAAACGTCAAAGTACTTGGAGAGCACCCAATCGGACATGTCATTGAGCTGGATTCCATGCTGGAGGTAGACAAACCGGGAGTTGGCGAACGATTTTCCGCGGTATCTGATGCTGTATATCTGCGAGGACACCACAAGGTCTGATATGAGGAACTTCTCGTAGAAATCCTTGGTGAAAATAGAAATCAGGTTGAAGCCCTTGGCCTCCAGGCGCGCCCAGTCGGGCGACTTGGGGTTGATCGCGAAGTACGCATGGGTAAATTCGGGATGCCTTGCTGTGAAGTACTCATACAAATGCTCTGCATTGTCGTCTGCTTGATGAGGCCGGTCGAAAAAGAGGATCGTCGAGGAAGGGCGGATCGGCCGGTTGTAGAAGTTGTAGCTGCCGGGCCTGGCATGGCCGGACCTGAGATTGCGTGCCAGATAGCACTTTCCGATCCTCAGGATCTCGTCATTGAACAGCAACTCATACAGTGGGACCTCGCTCGCGCCAGCGTCAGGCTTGTGCCGGAAAACCAGGTAGGCGTCTTTGTTGCTGAGTTGCTTGTAGAACTGCTTGCCGTCTTCCGGGTCAACCAGCCAGCGGATCCAGGCAGCTTCGAAAGGCTGCAGCGGCTCCACCATGGCCAGAAGCTCCATCAGCTCGAAGCCGCTGATCAAGTCCCGAAGATGGTTCAACTTAATGGACGTCGCCTTTTGCCCCCGGATCCCCCGGAGGAACAGTGCAACGTAGCGCAGGACCTGCAGCCTGATTTCTTTGGAGTGAACGGGCATCACCGGCATCAGACGGTTGGCTTCCGCGGCAACCTTAAGGCCGATCGCTCCCTTGGTATCTGATGCCATGGAGAAACCTGTGGTGAGCGGCCTGACCTTCGCTATCGACCAATACATGCGGTAGCTGGTGTAGATGGCGGTGCGATCCACGTCCTCGAGCGCCTCCAGTGCGTCGGACAATCTCCTCGTGTTGAAGGCACTGCCAAAGACGTCGGTGTCGCGGGCGTAGTGGTACGCGTCGTCGAGCTTGGTTCCGGCCACATGTTTCGGGATGGGGCCTGTGTACATGACGGGCTCGGCAAGATAGACCGTGCGCGACTTGAGGTACTCGAAGAGGGTGGCCACGTAGTTCGCAGACAAGAGGTGGGAAGTCCGCATGAAGATGACGTACTTGCTGTCGATCTGCCGGCAGAGCCTGGCGATGACGGTCGTCGTCAAGGGCTCAGCAACATGAAGGACCGAGAAATGCGATTCAAGCCGCAGGCGTGCAGCTATCAATCGCCGGTACATGGCGGACTCGCGGTCAAGTTGTCCGGTTTCCTCAAGGACGATGGTGAGCAGTGGCGGCAAATCGGGCATGTGGTTCCTATGGCGATCGAACGTGGGGAAATGCGCAGTGTCGAGTCACTCCGGAGCTTGGGAGTCACTTAAACCAAGTGACACAGCGGGCTGGTTCGTGACGGAGAAATCAAAAACGAATCGCCTGCGGCCTGGCCGTGGTCCTCAAGGCGTCCGGTGTCTGGGCGTACATCACGTAGAATTAAGGCACTATGGCGAACTCCCCTGATTCCAGCAACTCGACCCCCTCGGCCGACGCACCCAAGCGTGGGCTGTTCCAGCGCAAGCCCAAGGAAGCCAAGGCAAAGAAGCCTGGCCAGCTGAAGCAAATCGCTGAAGTCTTCAAAATGACCCGGCGGAACGATCCCCAGGTCGTGTGGATCATGGTGCTGGCGTTCCTTGCCGTGGTGGCTGTCGCATTCCTGATCGGCTTCCTTCTGGAGAACTGGGTCACCGGCCTGATTATCGGTATTCCGCTGGGTCTCCTGGCAGCGGTGTTCATCCTGTCCCGAAGGGCCGAAAAGGCTGCCTTCGCCCAGATCGAGAACCAGCCGGGCGCCTCTGGCGCCGCCTTGGGAACCCTCCGCCGTGGTTGGGTCACACAGGACCAGCCTGTAGCGGTCAACCCACGCACGCAGGACGCAGTCTTCATGGCCATTGGCCGGCCCGGGGTTGTCTTGGTCAGCGAAGGTCCCACACACCGTGTTAAGCCCCTTGTCGATGCAGAGCGCAAGCGCCTTGCCCGTATTCTTCCGAACGTCACCATCCACGTTCTGGAATCCGGACGGGGAGAAGGCCAAGTGCCCCTGAACAAACTGGCAAAGACCATGGGCAAGCTCAACAAGGAGCTCACCAAGATTGAAGTAAACGCTGTCAGCAAACGCATCAATTCCCTGGGGAACCGCCTGCCGATCCCCAAAGGCATTGATCCCTACAAAGCGCGCCCTGACCGCAAGGCCGCGCGCGGACGCTGACGCTCTTCGCTACAACGAAAAACCGCTGCTCCCCGAATTCGGGGAGCAGCGGTTTTTTGTTGTGTTCTTTGCCGGGAGGGCGTGCCTACATCCGTATGAGGATAGTGTTCATCGCTTTGTCGTGCAGGCCCCGCTGGTCGGGATCAAAGACGACTGCCGGAATGACCAGGCACAAGAGGATCGTCCGTACCACTGCGGCCACCGGACCGGCAGGACCTCCGCCCAAGCGAACCACATGGATGCCAGCCACCCTGTGTCCGATGCTGTAGCCCAAGGTGCCAATCAGGAGAATCTGCTCAACAGCGAAAATGGCCAGCGTAGCCCATGGGTCGCCGCCGAAGGCAAAGTTGCTGATGACCAACGCGATGGTCCAATCCACAACGATGCCCAGGATGCGGCGCCCGGCGCGCGCAGTGGAGCCGGGACCCGATTCAGGCAACCCGAGCCTTTCGCCGGGATACTTGGAGATTCCGGACGTGTCCGGACCGCTCAACCAGGAGCCAATGTCTTTTCTATCTACCACACCTCAAGCCTAACGGCTGGGCTGCCCGGTGTCCGACCTGCCAGAGCTCCGGAAGCGGCCGCCAGAGGTGCTTGTCCGGGCGCAGTGTTCGCCCACCGGACCGACGTGGACCAGACACCGGGAAGCCGACTACCGTTTACACAACAGATGATTCTGTAACCTGCCGGAAACAATACTGACACCCCCGGGAAATCCCATCTCCCTATGGTGGTATGAGTTGCCAGCCACCACTGCACAAGGGGATGTTTTGTGTCTCCGGAGCTTTGGCATGGGCTGCACCACGCGGCCTTCCGGGCCTGTTACTTGATATGCATAAGGAGCATAGATGTTCAAGACTGCGGACGAAGTCCTCAAGTTCATCAAAGACGAAGACGTCAAATTCGTCGATATCCGCTTCACCGACCTTCCTGGTGTCCAGCAGCACTTCAATGTGCCGGCCAAGAGCGTTGACCTTGACTTCTTCGTCAATGGCCAGCTCTTCGATGGTTCTTCCATCCGCGGCTTCCAGGGCATCGCTGAGTCCGACATGCAGCTCATCCCGGATGTGACCTCGGCCTTCATCGACACGTTCCGCATCGAGAAGACGCTTGCGCTGAACTTCTCCATCGTGAACCCCCGCACCGGTGACCCTTACCACCGCGACCCCCGTGGCGTAGCCGAGAAGGCTGAAGCCTACCTGGCCTCCACCGGCATCGCCGACACTGCTTTCTTCGCTCCCGAGGCTGAGTTCTTCGTCTTCGACAACATCCAGTACGAGTCCTCCCCTCAGGGCAGCTTCTACAAGATCGACTCCGAGGAAGCTCACTGGAACACCGGCCGTAAGGAAGAGGGCGGAAACCTCGGCTACAAGACCCCCGTCAAGGGCGGTTACTTCCCGGTCTCCCCCACCGACAAGCAGGCCGACCTTCGCGACGCCATGTGCATCGAACTGGATAAGGCCGGCCTTGAGGTTGAGCGCTCCCACCACGAAGTTGGATCCGCAGGCCAGGCGGAGATCAACTACAAGTTCACCACGCTGACCGCGGCTGCTGATGACCTGCAGAAGTTCAAGTACATCATCAAGAACACTGCCGATGCTTGGGGCAAGTCCGTCACCTTCATGCCGAAGCCCGTCTTCGGTGACAACGGCTCGGGCATGCACTGCCACCAGTCACTGTGGAGCAACGGTGACCCGCTGTTCTACGACGAGAAGGGCTACGCAGGCCTCTCCGACATGGCTCGCTGGTACATCGGCGGCCTGCTGAAGCACTCTTCCGCAGTCTTGGCTTTCACCAACCCGACGGTCAACTCCTACCGCCGCCTGGTCAAGGGCTTCGAGGCCCCCGTGAACATGGTCTACTCGCAGGGCAACCGCTCCGCCGGTATCCGTATCCCGATCACGGGCACCAACCCGAAGGCCAAGCGCATCGAGTTCCGCGCTCCGGACCCCTCGTCCAACCCGTACCTGGCGTTCGCTGCCCAGCTGATGGCCGGCATCGACGGTATCCGCAACCGCATTGAGCCCCCGGCTCCCATCGACAAGGACCTCTACGAGCTCCCGGCCGAGGAAGCCAAGGACATCCCCAAGGCTCCGGGTTCCCTGGAAGAAGCTCTTGAGGCCCTTCGCGAGGACAACGAGTTCCTGCAGGCCGGCGGCGTCTTCACCCAGGACCTCATCGACACTTGGATCGACTACAAGTACGAGAATGAGATCCGCCCGCTGTCGCTGCGCCCGAACCCGTACGAGTTCGAGCTCTACTACGGCGTCTAAGCTCCACCACGCGCATTAACCAGCGCGATCCCCGGTCCACATGGACCGGGGATCGCCTTTTTTGCGGCTAACTACTCAGTCTTATCCTGATCGCGTTCGCGGATGTTCCTGGCGATCTCATCCAGTTTCTCCTTGACGAAACCAGCAGCTTCCGAAAGACCCTTTTCAGCGCTGCCCAGCGGATCCAGCTGAAGGTAGACCTTGTGGTCGATCGTGAGGTCGTATTCATCCTTCAGGTGGGTACCGCCGCCGACTCCATCAAGCGACAGGTAGACCAGCGCTTCGGTTCGCGCAATGCCTGCGATGGTTCCGAAAACCACAGTGAAGTCATTGGGCTGAAAGCTCACGGACTGGCCCACATGGCGCCGGTCCAACTCCCCGGCAAGGACGGTCTTCTCTGTCGAACTTGGGTTGTATTCCATGGACTTTCCCTCTGCCTAGAGAACAGTGACAGAAGAAGTCTATAAGGATACTTAGCGTCTGCGCAGCCTGATGCCCCAGGAGCCGCAGCGCTCACCGGAGCCAAGCCATCAGTGCTTGGTTCTGGGCGACCGCCCCGGGACTTCCGGCGCTGCACAGTCAGTGCAGAACACCCGGTCAGTTTCTTCGCCGCAGCACTGGCAGCGATGGAGCAGGGCCGCTGGTTCAATCACATACGTTGTCATAACCACAATGCTGCCCCGCGGCCATTGCGGGGACACGAGTAGCGTGTACTCGTTTTTTCGCCTGCCAGGTACCGCGACTACTTGGATTCGAAAAACCGCAGCTCTTCGGCGGTCGCCGGAGAATGGCTCAAAACTCCCCCGACCATTGCAGCAGGTTCTTCGTCAGAGAAGGTCGCAAAGCAGCGCCGGCAGACAAACGTACCGGCACGGCCGTGACGCGAGGACCAGTGCGGCCCTGCCTGTTCGCAGCGAAAACAGGACATGGTGGAGAAAGCTGCACCTTCCGAATCCACGCTGATTGTCACGGGAGAATCCTAAACGACCCCAGCCGCCGGGGCCAGACCCCTGCACATTTGCCGCGGCAGTATTTCTACTGCTTGCCGTACTTCTTGTGCACCGCCTGCTTACTGACGCCCAGGCAAAGGGCTATCGCCTCCCATGACAAACCGGACTGCCTGGCCGCACGTACCAGCGAAGCTTCCCGCCGCCCGACTTCCTTCTGAAGTTCCGCTACAGCGTACAGTGCCTCAGCCGGGCCCATTCCATCCATCGATCCCACCAGCGTCTTCATTCGGTCCACCTCCATGACGTCAACCCTAGTTGACGAAATGCTAATCGTCAACCAGTGTTGACGTCAGTGTCACTCAAAGGCCCTGTACATCGTTCGCTGCGGACCGGAACTGCCGCCCAGGTACCTGCCTGCATCGACGAAGCCAGCCTTGGCGTAAGCAGCCTGTCCCGCCGGATTACGTTCGTTGACGGACAGCACGACGCCGGTCTGGCCGCCGCCCAGCCGGGTCGTCAGCTTCCACGCCTCCTGTGTTGCCGCACGCGCAGCCCGTGTTCCCAGGCCACGCCCTTGGCTTCCCGAGTCGATCAGGAAGCCCCTGAGAAGCCATGCAGAATCACCGTCGGACCAACCCGCCAATTCCGCAGCCCCGTACTGGAGGGTCAGCACACCCACCGCCAGCCCCCCTGACTCAATGACGTACGGCTGACGGGACTCCTCCTCCATGCCCAGCAGCATCATGCGGAGGGGGTCCCCGACGAACTCGCGCTGCCTCTCCTCGACGGAAAGCGTGGCCACGGCACCCAGGTGAATGGCCCGCGCGTCATCGTCCAGGCACTTAAGCGGAATCAGCCACACATCACCCACGTCAGAGTGATCATTCGCGCTCGAAAATTGATCTTTCGAGTCATATTCAAGCATTTCGCGGGGTCTTCCTACTAGTGTTGTCACAACTGTTCCCTACGTCGAAGGAACCTCTCCATGAACCGGCCGAACGTCATTCTGATCTGCGTGGATGAATGGAGGGGCGACTGCCTGTCCTCGGACGGCCATCCCTACGTCGAAACACCCCATCTCGACGAACTCGCCCGAAGCGGCGTGCGGTTCTCCAAAGGCTATTCTGCTACGCCATCCTGCGTCCCTGCCCGCGCGGCCCTGTTTACAGGACAGTCCCAGGAACGCCACGGACGGGTGGGGTACAACGACGGCGTACCGTTTCACGCTGTCCACCCGGTGACAGTACAGGACGAGTTCAGAAAGGGCGGATACCACACCCAAGCAATCGGCAAGATGCATGTGTGGCCCGAACGCTCAAGGCTCGGCTTCGACGATGTGGTCCTCCATGACGGCTACCTTCATCACGCGCGGCGGGAACACCAACAGCATTTCGCCATGTTTGATGACTACGTGCCGTGGCTCCGGAGGCAGCCGGGGATGGGCCCCGATGCAGAGTATTTCGATCACGGCGTGAACTGCAACTCGGTTGTTGCCCGGCCCTGGGACAAGGCAGAGAACCTGCACCCTACGCATTGGATCGGCACGCAGGCCATCGAATGGATGCACCGCCGCGATCCTGTGAAACCATTCTTCCTCTACCTTTCCTTCCACCGTCCGCACCCACCGTACGACCCGCCGTCGTGGGCTTTTGAGCAGTACCTCGGCCTTCCCGGGTATGAGGCCGTGGTGGGCAATTGGGAGCACCACTGGGATGGGAACCGGAGGGACGGAGACTACCAAGCAAGCTACGGCAGAATGCCGGACCATGTGGTCCACCGTGCCAGGGCTGGGTACTACGGCCTGATGGCGCAGATCGATCTGCAGATCAACCGGATCAAGGAGTCACTGGCGGATTTCGGACTCGATGACAACACGGTCATAGCCTTCACCAGCGACCACGGGGAAATGATGGGCGACCACCACATGTTCCGCAAGGCCGTGCCCTACGAGGGATCCGCCCGCATACCGTTCATTATCGCCAACTCACCTGCAGCACAGGACGCAGCGCGGGGCACCGTAGTGGACCACGTGGTGGAACTGCGGGACATCATGCCCACGCTGCTGGATCTTGCCGGGTTGCCCATACCGGACTCCGTGGATGGAAAGTCCCTTGCGCCCCTGGTGCGCGGCGAGAATACCCAATCCGTCCGGGACGTCCTGCACGGCGAACATGTCTATTGGGGCCAGAACCTGCACTGGTTGACCGACGGGCACCACAAATACATTTGGGGTTCCGGAAGAGGAACAGAAGAACTGTTCAACCTCGACGCCGATCCGCAGGAACGCTTCAACCTCGCCGACGATCCCGCGAGCCACGCTGAACTGCACCGCTGGCGGGATCGGATGGTGGAGACACTCCGGGACCGTGAAGAAGGCTACGTGGTCAACGGCATGCTGGTGCCAGGGGTTCCGGTGGTCTCCATGTTGCGGCATGCCCGGGAAAAGGCCGGGGCGGCGCTTCCCCCGGGCTAATTGCCGTAGAAGACCTTCTCGAACACTCCCCTGGCCCTCCGGCTGAGCCGCAGGTAATCCTCTTCAAACTGTCCGGCATTTCCTGGAGCATATCCACACCAGCGGGCCGCAGCCTCAAGGTCCTTGCGTGAAGACGGCAGAAGGTCAGAAGCCCGGCCCGTGACGATCACATTCGCTGAGCGTATCCTGCTGGCAAACCGCCACGCATCCCGCAGGAGCGCAGCGTCGTCATGTCCAATGAAGTCCAGTTTTTCCGCTGCGGAGAGGGCCTCAAGCGTCGAAGTTGTCCTCAGCTCCGGATGCTTGCCGGCGTGCTGCAGCTGGATCAACTGCACCAGCCATTCGACGTCGCTCAGCCCGCCGCGCCCAAGCTTGACGTGACGCGCAGGATCAGCACCTCGCGGCAAACGTTCAGACTCCACGCGTGCTTTGATTCGACGGACTTCCCGCACATCCTGCTCCGCCAACTCCCGAGGGTAGCGGATCGGGTCAATAAGCTTGACGAAATCGGCGGCCAGCTCATCGGAACCGGCCATGGGACGCGCCCGCAGCAGCGCCTGGGCCTCCCAAATCAGCGACCACCGACGGTAGTACTCCGCATAAGACTCCAGCGACCGGACCATCGCGCCGTTCTTGCCTTCGGGCCTCAGGTCCGCGTCCACCATGAGTACCCGTTCAGCCATGATGGCCGGCTTGAGCGGCTGGGTGAGGAAGCTGGAGACTTTGGCGACGATCGCCGTCGCCTGCTCCTGGGCCTCTGCGTCAGAGAACCCTGGACGGGCGCGATGCACATAGATGACGTCGGCGTCCGAGCCGTAACCGATTTCCCGTCCACCCTGCCGCCCCATGGCGACCACCAGGACATCGGTTTTCAGAGGACCATCGGCGGCAATGACGGATTCGGCTACATGAAGCGCCCCCAGGACAGCGGCCCGGTCGGTTTCAGCCAGGGCAAGGCCAACTGCGTCCTGGTCCAGCAATCCTGAACTGTCGGCGATCGCTGTCCGCAGGATCTCGCGGCGCCGGATCAAGCGAATGAGCCGCATGGCACTTTCGGGATCGGGGTGGCGGGAAAGCTTGGACCGGATCTCCTGCCACTGGGCTTCGAAGCTGATGGGCACCAGCTCTTTGTCGCTTGCCAGCCAGGCCACAGACTCCGGGGAAACTTCCAATAGATCCGATATCAGCCGGGAGTTGGCCAGCACTTGGCACAAGCGTTCCGCAGCCGCCTGCGAATCCCTCAACAGACCCAAATACCAATGTGTCGTGCCCAGGGCCTCGCTGACCCTGCGGAAGGCGAGCAGACCGGCGTCGGGGTCCACGCCGTCAGCGAGCCAGCCCAGCAAAATGGGGAGAAGCTGCCGCTGCAGCGCCGCCCGCCGGCTGACTCCGGCCGTCAGCGCTTCAATGTGCCGCATGGCCCCTTGCGGATCCGAGTAGCCCAGGGCAGCAAGCCGCCCTTGGGCTGCCTCGGGGGTGAGCTTGGCATCCTCGCTGCTCAGCTTGGCCGCAGTATTGAGCAAGGGGCGGTAGAAGATGCGCTCATGCAGCTCCCGCACGGCTTTCTTGGTCTTCTGCCAGGTCGCCATCAGCTGGTCCGGATGCGGCCGTTCCAGCGAAAAAGGCCCCAGGACGGCCTTGGCAAGGAACCGCTGCGCGTCCTCGGCCACAGGCATGAGATGGGTTCGCCGCAGCTGGAAAAGCTGGATCCGGTGCTCCAGCAAACGCAGGTACCGGTAGGCGTTGTCGAAAGCGGCTGCATCCGTGCGGCCGATGTAACCCCCGGCAGACAGTGCGGCAATGGCTGACGTGGTGTCCCTGCATCGCAGGGATTCGTCGGATTTTCCGTGGACCAGTTGCAGCAGCTGGACGGTGAACTCGACATCGCGAAGGCCGCCGCGCCCCAGTTTGATCTGGCGCTGTTCCTCGGCCGCGGGGATGTAATCGGTGACCCTGCGGCGCATCGCCTGCACGGATTCGACGAACCCTTCGCGGCCCGCGGAGGCCCACACCAGCGGTTCCACCGCTTTCTCGTAGCGCTGGCCCAGTTCCCGGTCGCCGGCAATGGTGCGTGCTTTCAGGAGCGCCTGGAACTCCCAGCTTTCTGCCCAACGTGCGTAGTAGCTGAGGTGGGAGGGCAAGGTACGGACCAACGGTCCGGACTTTCCCTCGGGACGGAGGTTGGCATCGACTTCCCATAGCCCGGGCTCCGGCGCCGACGAAGAAATCGCGCGGGAAATCCCGGACGCCAGGGCAGTACCGATGGTGGACGCCCGGGCGTCCTCCAGATCCCCCGCCTCAATGACGTAAATGACGTCGACGTCGGAGATGTAGTTCAGTTCACGGGCGCCACACTTGCCCATGCCAATGACGGCAAGCCCGACGTCGGCGATCTCCGCGGCAGCGTACTGTCCTGCCGCTTCGGCCCGGGACACGGCGAGGGCGGCCTCGATGGCGGCACCAGCAAGGTCGGCCAGTTCGGCGCCGACAGCCGGCATGAAGTCCTGGGGCGATGCGGCACAAAGATCCTTGATGGCCAGCTCGGTCAGCCCGCGTCGATAGGCACTCCGAAGTGCCGCGTAGGCCGGCATCCCGGTGATCCCGGCCACAGGGCGCTGGGCTCCGGGCTCGGCTTTCACGGAACGGAGAAGCATGGCCCGGAGCTCTTCACTGGAGGCCTGGAGGGGCTCTGGGCTGACGCGGGCCTCGAACACATCCAGGTGTTCAGGCCGGCGCATGAGGAACTCCCCCAGCGCCTCGGAAGCGCCCAACAGACGGTACATGGGCTCGCTGGTGTCCTGCTCCGCCGCAGCCAGCTTCTTCAGCCCTGGATTCTTCTCCAGAAGGCGGACCAACGATTGCAGGGCCGTGTCCGGGCTCGCGGACATGGAAAGCCCGGCAAAGAGCGCTTCCTGGTCAATACCCTCAAGTTCAGGGGCAGTAAGGAAACGTTCTGCCTTTTCGAGATCACTGAAACCGGCTGAAATGAGCCGACGTGCAAGGCTCATTGGCCTTGCCTACAGAATGCCGAGGTTGCGCTGCAACTCGTACGGTGTGACCTGAAGGCGGTAATCCTGCCACTCCGCGCGCTTGTTGCGCAGGAAGTGCTCGAAGACCTGCTCGCCCAGGATCTCGGCTACAAGCTCCGATTCCTCCATGGCGCGGATGGCGTCGTGGAGGCTGGCCGGCAATGGCGCATGCCCCATGGCCCTGCGCTCAGCGGTGGTCAACGACCAGACGTCGTCTTCCGCAGCAGCGGGAAGTTCGTAGCCTTCCTCGATGCCCTTTAACCCTGCGCCCAGCAGGACAGCGTAGGCCAGGTACGGGTTGGTGGCGGAGTCGATCCCGCGGTACTCGATACGCGCCGACTGGCCCTTGCCGGGCTTGTACAGCGGAACGCGGACAAGCGCGGAACGGTTGTTGTGTCCCCAGCTCAGGTAGCTCGGCGCCTCGCCGCCGCCCCAGAGCCGCTTGTAGGAGTTCACGAACTGGTTGGTGACTGCCGTGAATTCGGGAGCGTGCTTCAAAATTCCCGCGATGAACTGGCGTGCCGTCTTGGAAAGCTGGAACTCAGCTCCAGCTTCAAAGAACGCGTTGGTATCGCCCTCGAACAGGGAGAAGTGGGTGTGCATGCCGGAGCCGGGGTGGTCCGTGAATGGCTTGGGCATGAAGGTGGCGTAAGTCCCCTGCTGGAGCGCGACCTCCTTGATGACCGTACGGAAGGTCATGATGTTGTCAGCGGTCTGCAGGGCATCCGCGTAACGGAGGTCGATCTCGTTCTGGCCCGGGCCGCCTTCATGGTGGCTGAACTCCACGGAGATGCCGACGGATTCGAGCATGGTGACAGCCGTACGGCGGAAGTCCTGGGCAACGCCGCCCGGAACGTGGTCGAAGTAGCCTCCCTCATCCACGGGAACCGGCGAGCCATCGGGGCCGAGGTCCTTGGACTTGAGCAGGTAGAACTCGATCTCCGGGTGGGTGTAGCAGGTGAACCCCATGTCCGCAGCCTTAGCCAGGGTCCGTTTGAGGACGTTGCGGGGGTCAGCTGCGGAGGGTTCACCGTCAGGGGTCAGGACGTCGCAGAACATGCGCGATGTCTGTTCCGTCTCACCGCGCCACGGCAGGATCTGGAAAGTCGACGGATCCGGCTGGGCGAGCATGTCGGACTCAAAGACGCGGGCAAGGCCCTCGATCGCTGAACCGTCAAAGCCAAGGCCCTCTTCAAAAGCTCCCTCAACCTCGGCAGGCGCAAGCGCTACCGACTTCAGGGAACCCACGACGTCGGTGAACCACAAGCGTACGAAGCGCACGTCACGCTCTTCGATCGTCCGCAGAACGAACTCTTGCTGGCGGTCCATAGGGCCTCTTTTCCGATTCAGTGTCCATGCCGCTGGTTCCAATGGTTTGGAGCCACGACAACTCAGCCTTCACTCTACTAAGTCTTCGGTGCTTATGCCGCAGCAGTACCTGCGCGTAACACAGCGTTTACATTCAGTGACGCTTGGCACACTGGTGGCAGGCGTCGTCGGCACCCCTTAGGCTCTACCCATGGCCCCGAGCAACCTTCCTGAGTCCACCACGCCCGCCGAAGTTCCCGCACCCTACGGGACCGGCCCGGCATCTGCTGCCACGACGCCCGCTTCAAGCGCAGGTAAGCCGCTCAGCAGAGTCAGGATCCACCACCTCCAGCAAGCCAAGGACAACGGCGGGCGCTTCGCCATGCTGACTGCCTACGAGCAGTACACCGCAGAGATTTTTGACCAGGCAGGAATCGAAGTCCTCCTCGTCGGAGACTCGGCATCCAACAACGTCTTTGGCAACGAGACGAGCCTGCCCGTCACTGTGGACGAGCTCCTGCCCCTGACCCGGGCGGTGAGCCGGGCTGCCAAGAGGGCCCTGATCGTGGCGGACCTTCCCTTCGGCAGCTACGAGGTTTCGCCAGGGCACGCAGTTGCTACCGGCGTCCGGTTCCTCAAGGAAGGCCTGGCGCACGCCGTCAAGATCGAGGGGGGCGCTTATTACGCAGACACCGTTAAAGCCATGGTTCAGGCCGGCATCCCCGTCATGGCCCATATTGGCTTCACTCCGCAGAGCGAACACTCCTTGGGCGGTTATCGCGTCCAGGGCCGCGGAGACGACGCACAACGCCTCGTGGACGACGCCCTCGCACTGCAGGACGCCGGAGCCTTCAGCGTGCTCATGGAAATGGTTCCGGCGGAAACGGCGGCCGCCGTCGATGCCGCGTTGCGGGTACCAACCGTAGGTATCGGTGCCGGGAACACCACCACAGGACAGGTCCTCGTGTGGCAGGACATGGCTGGTCTGCGGGGAGGAAAAATGGCCAAGTTCGTCAAGCAATACGCCGACCTGCGCACCACCCTGAGGGACGCAGCCGTCGCATACGGCGAGGACGTCAGGTCCGGGCAGTTTCCCGGACCCGAGCATTCCTTCTAGTCGTCGTCCTGGGCGTCCCAGGCATCGTTTCGGGCTTTAACCTTTTCCAAGGCGTGTTCGGCTTCTTCCCTGGATTTGTAAGGGCCAATCAGCTGGGTCCAATCGGACATGGCGTCCTCTTCGATCTCGTGCGTCTTGACGTTGTACCAGTACTCCGTCACGTCTCCTCCTCGGTCCTTGGGCGGCTGGACGCGTAACGTTGGCGGGGTCACGGGAACCCGGCCACCCTTTGTTACTTACGTCTCTTGTGTGCCTTATATGATCAATCTATGCCTTCTCTTGCTTCGACTGCACCCATCGGCGCCCTCACCCCAGGAACCATCAGCCCCGAGCGGCCTGTCCCGGCCTCCATTCCGCGGCCCGAATACGTCGGCAAGAAGGCGCCGGCCAAGTTCACCGGTTCCGAGGTGAAGTCGGCGGAGACCATCGAAAAGATCCGCATCGCCGGCAAGATCGCGGCCCAGGCGATAGTCGAGGTGGGCAAGCACCTGGAGCCCGGCGTCACCACGGACTACCTGGATAAAATCGGCCACGAGTTCCTTCTGGACCACAAGGCCTATCCCTCCACGCTTGGCTACCGTGGCTTTCCCAAGTCGTTGTGTTCTTCGCTGAACGAAGTCATCTGCCACGGGATCCCCGATTCCACCGTGGTGCAGGACGGCGACATCCTGAACATCGACATCACAGCCTTCATCGGTGGAGTCCATGGGGATACCAACTACACTTTCCTGGTTGGCGACGTGGATGAGGAATCCCGTCTGCTGGTTGAGCGTACGCAGGAGTCGCTCAACCGGGCCATCAAGGCCGTGGCCCCTGGCCGCGAAATCAACGTAATCGGCCGTGCCATCCAGTCCTACGCCAAACGCTTCGGCTACGGCGTGGTGCGGGACTTCACTGGCCACGGTGTGGGTGAGGCCTTCCACACGGGCCTCATCATTCCGCATTACGACGCAGCCCCGGCGTATAACACCGTGATCGAGGAAGGCATGGTCTTCACCATTGAACCCATGCTGACGCTCGGCACCATCGAATGGGACATGTGGGCCGACGACTGGACAGTCGTTACCAAGGACCACAAGCGCACGGCCCAGTTCGAACACACCCTGCTGGTCACTGAGACCGGCGCGGAAATCCTTACCCTTCCCTGAGCTCGTCGGAAGGTCCAGCAGCCCGGGCGGCTGCGCCATGCCCATCCCCTCCTGCCATGATCGGAATTGCATTGTCCAAGAAGGATGAGAAGACCCACAAGAACGCACCGCTGATCGGTATCGACATCGGTGGCACCGGCATCAAGGGCGGCATCGTCGACCTGAAAAAGGGCAAGCTGATTGGAGACCGCTTCCGTGTTCCCACACCCCAGCCCGCAACTCCTGAGGCAGTCGCCGAAGTTGTAGCCCAGATCGTCGAAGAACTGTCCAGCCGCCCGGACGCCCCGGCTGCAGACTCCCCGGTGGGTGTGACCTTCCCCGGGATCATCCAGCACGGCGTGGTCAACTCAGCTGCAAACGTGGACAAGACCTGGCTCGGTACTGACATCGACGCAAGGTTTACCAAGCGTCTTGGCCGACCCGTGGAGGTTATCAACGACGCCGACGCAGCCGGTCTGGCTGAAGCCCGCTACGGAGCCGGCGAAGGCGTGGATGGAACGGTCCTGGTCATCACTCTGGGAACCGGAATTGGCTCTGCTTTCATCTTCAACGGCCAGTTGGTCCCCAACGCGGAGCTGGGCCACCTTGAGGTGGATGGACACGACGCCGAGACCAAGGCCTCCGCCGTAGCCCGTGAACGCGATGGCCTGAGCTGGGACGAGTACGGCGTCCTGCTCAACCGATACCTCCAGCACGTTGAGTTCCTGTTCTCCCCCGAACTTTTCATTGTGGGCGGCGGAATCTCCAAGCGCTCCGATGAGTACTTCCCGCACCTGGACCTGCGCACCAAGATTGTGACTGCGAAACTGAAGAACGACGCCGGTATTGTCGGCGCAGCGCTTGAGGTCGCTTTGCACCACAAGCTCACCAAGTAGTCCGCAGGATGGCTGAGGACACAGTTCCGGGAGTCGGAACGGTTATCGTCACGGGGGCCAGCCGAGGCATCGGAGCTGCCGTGGCCCACGCTGCGGCGCGCGCAGGATATGCAGTGGTGGTCAACTACTCCGAGGACAGCGCAGGAGCTAAAAACGTGGCTGAGGACATCATCGGACTGGGCGGCAGGGCACTGGCCATCCAGGCCGACGTCAGCCGCCCCGCCGACGTCGTGCGTTTGTTCGACGAAGCCGCGGCCTTGGGTCAGGTGACCGCCGTTATCAACAACGCGGCCATCACCGGCAACCTGATCGGCCCCCTGGTGGGCGTACCGGCCGAGACCATTCAACGGGTTGTTGACGTCAACGTATCCGGGATGATCCATATGTGCCAGGAAGCTGTTCGACGGCTCTCCACCGACAACGGCGGCAGTGGCGGATCGATCGTTAATATCTCGTCAACCGCCACCAAAGCGGGCTCGCCTGGAACCTGGGTCCACTACGCTGCCACGAAGGGCGCTGTAGATGTCCTCACGGTTGGTTTGGCGGCCGAGGTGGCCAAACAGGGCATCCGGGTCAACGCGGTGGCCCCCGGCAGCACCAACACAGGATTGCATGCCGCCGCAGGCATGCCGGACCGGGTGGAAAGGTTGAACCCCACCATTCCCATGGGGCGCGGGGCTGAACCCGAAGAAGTGGCGGCGGCCGTCTTATGGCTGACGTCCGCCGAGGCCGGGTACATTACCGGAGCTGTGCTTCCTGTTTCCGGAGGCCGCTGACCGGCGTGCCGGAAACGCTCACCCTGGCGTGTGCCGGTCCTGGTGCCGGTGGCGGGCGCGGCTTCCCCTCCGCACCGCCACCGGAGCTAGAGTGGGCTCTTCTCTGAACCCTTGGCTTCTTTTGCCCCGGTCTTCGCATGCTCTTCATGCTCGTGGCGAAGCAGTGAAATGGCCGATTCAAAGTCTTCCAGGGACTCAAAAGCCTGGTAGACGCTGGCGAAGCGCAAGTAGGCTACCTCGTCCAGCTTCCGCAGCGGGCCAAGAATGGCCAAACCGACCTCGTGCGCGTCAATTTCCGCCGCACCCGAGGACCGGATGTTTTCTTCGACTTCCTGCGCCAACATGGCAAGATCGTCCTCAGTAACCGGGCGTCCTTGGCATGCCTTGCGGACACCACTGATGACCTTGATCCGACTGAAGGGCTCACCGACTCCGGACCGTTTGATGACGGAAAGGCTGGTGGTCTCCACGGTGGTGAATCGACGGCCACATTCAGGGCACTGACGGCGGCGGCGGATGGAAGAGCCGTCGTCGGCCATGCGGCTGTCGACGACACGGGAGTCGGGATTCCGGCAGAACGGACAATACACGCTGGGCCTCCCCTGACAGTTCCGGCACGGAACGGAGCCGGCGGGTTGCCGGGGACGCAGAAGGTGCCGGAAGTTTAAACTTCCGGCACCAGTTTACGTTTGTTCACTACGTAATGACAAGCGTGTAATTACTACATGTAGTAGTGGGCACCCTTATATGTAGTGGTTAAGTGGGCTACGCAAAGCGGATCCGGACCGCGTCGCCGTGACCGGGGAGATCTTCGGCACCGGACAAGCTCACGATGTGGCCGCTGACCTGTTCCAGCGCCGAACGGTTGTAGTTGATCACCTGAACGGCGCGGAGGAACGTGGTGACATTCAAGCCTGAAGAGAAGGCCGCTGTTCCGCTGGTGGGCAGTACGTGGTTGGATCCGGCACAGTAGTCACCCAGACTGACGGGGCTGTAGTCACCCACAAAGATGGCGCCGGCGTTACGGATCCGCGACGCAACAGCCGCAGCATCCGCCGTCATGATTTCCAGGTGTTCAGCTGCATAGGCATTGCAGACCGCGATCCCCTGTTCGAGATCATCCACCAGCACCACACCGGACTGCGGCCCGGACAACGCCTCCAGAACCCGGGCGCTGTGCTTGGTGACGGCAGCCTGCCGTGCCAGTTCAGACACGACGGCGTCAGCCAGGTCAGCGGAGTCCGTCACCAGAACTGAAGCTGCTTTGGGGTCGTGCTCTGCCTGGCTGATGAGGTCGGCGGCCACGAGGGGGGCCTGTGCTGTGGAATCGGCAAGAATGGCAATCTCGGTGGTACCGGCCTCTGAGTCGATGCCCACCACGCCCTTGACGAGCCTCTTGGCCGTGGCAACAAAGATGTTTCCGGGGCCGGTCACCACATCCACGGGTTCAATGGGCAGCTCGTCTGCGGATCCCGGGATTCCGTAGGCGAAGGAAACGATCGCCTGCGCACCGCCGATGGCATAGACCTCATCAATGCCGAGCAGCTTTGCCGCAGCCAGGATGGTGGGGTGCGGAAGGCCGTCGAAGTCTTTCTGGGGTGGGGAAGCCAGGGCAATCGACTCAACCCCGGCCGCTACTGCCGGCACCACGTTCATGATCACTGAGGAGGCCAGAGGAGCGAGCCCGCCGGGCACGTAGAGCCCAACGCGGCCCACCGGAATCCAGTTCTGGCTGACGACTGCGCCATCGGCCAGGGCAACATCCACATTGGCCGGGCGCTGCTGCTCCGCAAACTGCCTGGCGCGGCTGATGGACTCTTCCAAAGCAGCGCGGACGTCGGGATCCAGACCGGCCAAGGCCTGGTCCAGCGCCTCAGCCGGAACCCGTGGGTGGGACTGTTCCACGCCGTCGAACTTCCTGGCCAGCTCAGCGAGGGCCGCGAAGCCACGGCCGCGGACGGCTGAAATGATGTCCTGGACCTTCTGCTCGGCGTCGGCCATGGTCTGGTGGCGCGCCCTGGGAACTGCGGCACGCAGCTCAGCCAGGGAAAGGTGGCGGCCCCGGAAATCGATGCTCCGGAAATCGAGGGAAGCGGCGGGGCGGGCGGAAGTATCCGAAGAAGTGGTCACTTGGCTATTTTACGGGCTTCTTGGAAAGAACCCCGAACAGCGCCAGGACGAACGTGATGAAGGCCGTCGCGGCCGGCCACAGCAACAGCACAGCGAAGGAACGGAGCGTGAATCCATATCCCGGACCCAGTGCGGGGTTGGGGGCCGGGCCAAACAGCTGCGCGGTCAGCAAGCCAACCAACCACGCCACCATGCCACCCATCGCGCCGCCAACGAGTGCGAAGGTCAATCGGCGCCCCACGGAGGGGCCCTGCAGTTTCCCGTCCAGCATGACCCCCGTGAAGCACCCCGCCACGAGTACCAACCCCGCCAGGACCAGGTCGCGTGGAAGCCAGGACTCGGGATTGACTGCATCGGCAAGCGCGGGGTTGCCGGAGACCAGGTTGAGCCCACCCGGAGCCAACAGCCACCAGAGCACTCCAAGAAGGACGCCGGCGGCCGGCGGAAGGACAAGCCAGAGAGCCTCCTTGAAACTGCGGGGAGGAGCGGCCGGGGCCGGTTCGGCAACAGCAGGTACGTGCACGGTTGGCTCGGTCATACCCCTCACATTAACAAAGGTTCATGCAGGCTCAACAAAATGAGGACCCGGCAGCGCCGGAGGAATACGCTGATGGGAGAGTCAGCCCCCAGTCCAGGAGATTCATCGACGTGACAAGCGAACCATCCGGCTTTGACCAGACTTTCCGGGAGATGTTCCGCAGGCATGCCGCCGGGGTTGCCATCATCACGGCGAACTTGAACGGAAAGCCCTTCGGCTTCACCGCCACCTCTGTGGCGTCGCTGTCCGCCGAGCCGCCCCGGTTCACTTTCAACATGGCCAGGAGCTCCAGTTCGTGGCCGGCCGTAGCCAATGCCGAGTACATCGGTGTCCACATGCTGGGGCTTGAGAACCAAGCCCTCGCCAACCGTTTCGCACGGACACGTGACCGGTTCGAAGGCGACCATTGGGAACCTGGCCCCCACGATGTGCCGATTCTCAAGGATGTCAGTGGCTGGTTGGTGGGCAAGATCCAGATGCGGCTCTCGTTCGAGAACAACGCAGTGGTAGTAGTGGAGGTCATCGATGGCCAAGTAGGCGACGACGGCACTCCCCTGCTGTACCACAGCGGCGGTTACAGCAAGCCGGCGCCGCTCGACTACGAAATCTGACGGGGCGGAATCCCTGACTGCCGGCTTTGGTTCGCTAGTTGTCCAGGCAGGCCGGCCCCAGCAGGACCTTCAAGTCACCGAAAAGCGACGGGCTGGGGTTGACCCGCATATGCACGGGCAACCCCATGACCTCCACTTTGGTATCACCCATCAGCTTGAGCCGGACTTCGGAGTTCCCGCGGTGAGTGCGCAGGACATCGCGCAGGTCCGTTACGACCGCTTCGGTTGCCTTGAACGTGGGAATGGTGATCACCACGGGACCATTGACGCTTTCGCTGAGGTCCGGCACCGAAAGCTCCATGCAGTTCAGCGTCACTGCGCCGTCGTCCCGGCGTTGCAGCCTGCCCTTGACCACCACGATGAGGTCCTCGGCCAGGACGGAGGCGATGGGACCGTAGACCTGCCCGAAGAACATGACCTCCATTGATGCGCCGAGGTCTTCGATTTCTGCCCGGGCGTAGGCGTTGCCGCTGGCCTTGGCGATCCTGCGGCTCAACGAGGTGATCATGCCCGCGATGGTGACAATCGCGCCGTCGTGCGGTCCGTCTTCACCGATGATCGAGGTAATGGACTGTTCCGCGTGCTGGCTAAGAACGCCTTCCAGCCCTTGCAGGGGATGGTCTGAAACGTAGAGTCCCAGCATGTCCCGTTCGAAGGACAGCTTGTCCTTCTTCTCCCACTCGGGAAGGTCGGGGATTTCCGTGGTGAGCGACGCTTCGGGCTCCTGGTCCTCGAAGCCGGCGAAGAGGTCGAACTGGCCAATCGCCTCGTTGCGCTTGAGGGTGATCACGGAATCGATGGCTTCTTCGTGGATCATGGCCAAAGCCCGGCGGTGGTGCCCCAGCGAATCGAAAGCGCCGGCTTTGATCAGCGATTCGATGGTTCG
This sequence comes from Paenarthrobacter sp. OM7, assembly GCF_029873575.1. Classification (NCBI taxonomy): domain Bacteria; kingdom Bacillati; phylum Actinomycetota; class Actinomycetes; order Micrococcales; family Micrococcaceae; genus Paenarthrobacter; species Paenarthrobacter sp. OM7. Next base: position 1,949,836 of record NZ_CP123579.1, on the reverse strand, counting down.
CTTGTTGCACACCACGGCCGGAACCTTCAAGAGGAAATCCTTGAACGAGGTGTAGTTGCCCTCTGTGGCGCGCGTTGAAACCATGGCGTCCACTACGTTGACGCCGACGTTCCGGATGGCACCCATACCGAAACGGATGTCCGTTCCCACCGGGGTGAAGTTCAGCGAGGATTCGTTGACATCCGGCGGCAGGACCGTGATGCCCATGCGCCTGCATTCATTGAGGTAGATGGCCGACTTGTCCTTGTCATCGCCCACCGAGGTCAGCAGTGCAGCCATGTATTCCGGCGCGTAGTGCGCCTTCAAGTAGGCCGTCCAGTAGGAGATCACGCCATAAGCAGCCGAGTGGGCTTTGTTGAATGCGTAATCGGAGAACGGAAGCAGAATGTCCCACAAGGTCTTCACGGCAGCCATGGAGTAGCCGTTGTCCTGCATGCCTTGGGAGAAGCCGGCAAACTGCTTGTCCAGTTCGGATTTCTTTTTCTTACCCATGGCACGGCGAAGAATGTCAGCTTGGCCCAGTGAGTATCCGGCCAGCTTCTGTGCCACCGCCATAACCTGCTCCTGATACACGATCAGGCCGAAGGTGCCGCCGAGGATTTCCTTGAGGGGTTCTTCCAGCTCCGGGTGGATGGGAATGACCTCTTGGATCCCGTTCTTGCGCAGCGCGTAGTCAGTGTGGGCGTTGGCGCCCATGGGACCCGGGCGGTAAAGCGCCAGGACAGCCGAGATGTCTTCAAAGTTGTCAGGCTTCATCAGCTTGAGCAAGGACCGCATGGGTCCCCCGTCAAGCTGGAACACGCCCAGGGTGTCACCGCGGGCAAGGAGTTCATAGGAGGCAGCGTCGTCGAGTTCCAGGTTTTCCAGGTCCAACTCGACGCCACGGTTCATCTTGATGTTTTCCAGGGCGTCCGAAATGATCGTCAGGTTTCTCAGACCCAGGAAGTCCATCTTGATCAGGCCGAGGCCTTCGGACGTCGGGTAATCGAACTGGGTGATGACCTGGCCGTCCTGGAAACGGCGCATGATGGGAATGACATCGATGATGGGGTCCGAGGACATGATGACACCCGCGGCGTGGACACCCCACTGGCGCTTCAGGCCTTCAATGCCCAAGGCCGTCTCGAAGACCTTGGCGGCCTCGGGGTCGGTGGCGATGAGCTGGCGGAAATCGCCTGCTTCGCTGTAGCGCTTGGACTCCGGGTTCTGGATGTCCGCCAAGGGAATGTCCTTGGCCATGACGGCAGGCGGAAGCGCTTTGGTCAAGGTCTCGCCCATGCTGAACGGGTAGCCCAGAACGCGGGAGGAGTCCTTCAGCGCCTGCTTGGTCTTGATGGTTCCGTAGGTGACGATCATCGCCACGCGCTCGTCACCGTACTTCTTGGTGACGTAGTCGATCACTTCGGAGCGGCGCCGGTCATCGAAGTCGACGTCGAAGTCGGGCATGGACACACGGTCCGGGTTCAGGAAGCGTTCAAAGATCAGGCCGTGCTGCAGGGGGTCGAGGTCGGTGATGCGCATGGCGTAAGCCACCATGGAGCCTGCACCGGAACCACGTCCCGGACCCACCCGGATCCCGTTGTTCTTGGCCCAGTTGATGAAGTCGGCAACCACCAGGAAGTAGCCCGGGAAGCCCATTGATGTAATGACGCCGAGCTCGTAATCTGCTTGCTTGCGGACCTTGTCCGGGATGCCTTGGGGGTAACGGTATTTGAGGCCGGCGTCTACTTCCTTGACCAGCCAGGAGGTCTCGTCTTCCCCGGGCGGGCAGGGGAAACGCGGCATGTAGTTGGCGCCCGTGTTGAACGAAACTTCGCAGCGCTCGGCAATCAGCAGCGTGTTGTCGCACGCCTCAGGGTGGTCGCGGAACAGTTCCCGCATTTCCTGTGGAGACTTCAGGTAGTAGCCGCTGCCCGAGAAAGCGAAGCGGGAGCCGCCGTTGTCGTACGTTGGTTCCAAAAGGGTGGAACCGGACTGGATTGCCAGCAAAGCCTCGTGGGCTTTGGCATCGTGCTCGTGCGTGTAGTGGAGGTCGTTGGTGGCCACCAGCGGCAGGTTGAGCTCCTTGGCCAGGCGCAGGAGGTCGCCGGTCACACGGCGTTCAATGTCCAGGCCGTGGTCCATCAGTTCACAGAAGTAGTTCTCTGCCCCGAAGATGTCGCGGAACTCCGCTGCAGCCTCAACGGCCTCGCGGTAAAGGCCGAGCCGCAGCTTGGTCTGCACTTCCCCGGAGGGGCAGCCCGTGGTGGCGATCAAACCTTCGGAGTAAGTGTTGAGCAGTTCCCGGTCCAGCCTGGGCCACTTACCAAAAACCGAGTCGAGGGACGCAATGGAGGAAGCCCGGAACAGGTTCCTCATACCCACATTGTTGTAGCTCAAGAGCGTCATGTGGGTGTATGAGCCACCACCGGAAACGTCGTCCTTGCGCTGGCTTTCGTCGCCCCAGCGGACTCGTTCCTTGTCGCCCCGGGCGGTGCCGGGCGTGACATAGGCTTCGACGCCGATGATGGGCTTGATGCCCTTGTCCGTGGCCTTGCGCCAGAAGTCGAACGCACCGAACAAGTAGCCGTGGTCTGTGGTGGCCAGAGCGGGCATCCCGAGACGTTCGGTTTCATCGAACAGCTCACCCAGACGGGCCGCTCCATCCAGCATGGAGTACTCGGTATGGGTGTGCAGGTGGACGAACGAATCATTGCTGGAAGTCACCACGACAGTCTACCGTCCCGGCCCGTGCGGGGCAGGGACCCCGGCCGGCGGTGCCCTACGCTGAACCGGTGGCGAGCAGGTCCAAGGCGTACTGGAGGTCCGCCGGATACTCGCTGCTGACTTCCACCCACTCACCCGTGCCGGGGTGGGTGAATCCAAGCTGACGCGCGTGCAGCCACTGGCGGGTCAATCCCAGGGTGGCCGCGAGACGGGGATCCGCGCCGTAGGTGAGATCTCCGGCACACGGGTGACGCAAGGCCGAAAAGTGCACGCGGATCTGGTGTGTCCTACCGGTCTCCAGGTGCACTTCCACCAGGGTTGCCTTGCCGAAGGCTTCCAACACCTCGTAGTGGGTTACTGATGGCCGGCCGTCCTCGATCACCGCGAACCGCCAGTCGTGGCCGGGGTGGCGGCCGATGGGAGCATCAATGGTGCCCTCCAGGGGGTCAGGCAGTCCCTGGACCACAGCATGGTAGACCTTCTCCACGGTCCGTTCCTTGAAAGCGCGCTTCAGCATGGTGTAAGCGTGTTCAGTCTTGGCCACTACCATGACACCCGACGTACCGACGTCCAGCCGGTGGACGATCCCTGCGCGCTCGGGCGCACCGGACGTCGAAATCCTGTACCCGGCCCCGGCGAGACCTCCCACCACTGTGGGTCCCACCCAGCCGGGTGAAGGATGGGCCGCGACCCCCACCGGTTTGTCGATGACTACGAACTCGTCGTCGTCCAGCAGGATCTTCAGGCCTTCCACAACTTCCTCCACCACTTCCAAGGGATCCCGTCGATCCGGGACGGTGACCTTCAGCACTGAGCCGGCGGCAAGTTTTGCCGACTTGCCCATTGCCACGCCGCCTACAGTGACGTTGCCTTCAGCGATCAGCAGCGCCGCCGCGGAACGGGAGATACCAAGCAACTGGGCCAGGCCTGCGTCAGCCCGAACACCTGCCAGTTCGTCGGGCACCACTACAGCGCTACTCACCGGCGGGCTCCCCGGTGGAACCGCCTGCCGGCTTGGCATCATTGGCGGACCGTGCGTCATCAGCCGGCTTGGGAGCAGACGTTTGACGCGTCCCATCCATGCCGATGCCGCGAAGCGTCAGGAGGCAGATGATGACGACGCCGGACACCACGGCTGAGTCTGCGATGTTGAAAATGGCAAAGTTGGGCAGCTGGATGAAATCCACGACGTGGCCCATCGCAAACGACGGTTCCCGGAACAAGCGGTCAGTGAGGTTGCCCAACGCTCCTCCGAGCAGCAGGCCCAGCGACAGGGCCCACCAGGCCGATCCCAGGCGCCGCAACTGGAAGAGGATCGCCACGGATACGACGGCCATGACAATCGTGAAGATCCAGGTTACGTTCTCGCCGATGGAGAACGCGGCACCCGAATTCCGGATGTAGTACCAGTGCAGCAACGGGGGAAGAACGGGGATCCGCTCCCCCTCCGTCATGGTGCTGGTCACCCAAAGCTTGGTGAGCTGGTCAAAGGTGTAGGCAAACACGGCGAAGCCGGCAAACAGCCAGAGCATGGCCGGGCGCCACTTGCGGCGGGCGGCGGGCGCCGACTGTGGGGCGTCATCGGTGAAGTCGGTCATAGTGCTTTCATTCGGGAAGCGTGGCGGGCACTGTCATGGGCTTTTAACAGCAAAAGCCGGTGGCCGAGGAGTCCTCAGCCACCGGCTTTCAGAATACTTGCTAAACGTCTGCGGTTGCTTCGCCGACCTCGGGGGCAGCAACGGAACCACGGGCGTCCAGGTCGCGCAACTGGCCTTCAATGTAGGCCTTCAGGCGTGAACGGTAGTCGCGCTCAAAGCCTCGGAGCTGCTCAACCTTGCGCTCAAGGACGGAGCGCTGCTGCTCCAGGGCACCGAGGATCTTGCGGGACTTCTCCTGGGCATCGTTGACGAGGCTGGAAGCCTCGATCTGAGCCTCGGCAATGATCTTTTCCTTCTGCTGGGCACCGTCGGAGACGTGCTTGTCGTGCATCTGCTGGGCCATGGCCAGCAGGCCCGCAGCAGATTCAGCGGAGGGCGTGACGCTGTTGGTCGCAGCGGGAGCCTTGGCGGCGGCAGCAGCGGCTGCAGCCTGCTCGGCTTCCTTCTTCTTGGCAGCTTCAGCAGCCTTGGCTTCGGCTTCCGCCTTGGCTTCAGCTTCCTTGTCGACCTTGACGGGGGCCGGAACCTTCTCAACCACCGGAGCCGCAGCAGCTGCAGCAGGCACTGCCGAACCGGCTTCGCCGAGCTTCTTGCGAAGTTCGTCATTTTCCTGGTTCAAGCGGCGAAGTTCCACCACGATCTCGTCGAGGAAGTCATCTACCTCGTCCTGGTCGTAGCCTTCGCGGAACTTGGTCGGCTGAAAGCGCTTGTTGACAACGTCTTCTGGCGTCAAAGCCATCTGGTCACCTCGTTGGTCTAGTTAGTCAGTAGGCCTTCCGGCCGTTCAAAACTACGGTACCTAAATATCATCTGGTTCCTCCAATTCAACACCATCGTGTTGAATTGGCGAATTTGCGGCCTTTGAACCATCGGTGGTCCGGGTTCCGCGGAGCAGCTACGCCAGGCTGTTGGTTACCGCCATCGCAATGCTGACGGCGATAATCAGGATCAGGAAGCCCAAATCCAGGGAGATTCCGCCCAACTGGAGTGGCGGTATCAGCCTCCGGAGCCTCCCCAGCGGAGGATCCGTCACGGAGTAGACCACGTGCGCTGTAACCAACGCCACACCCCGTGGCCGCCACTGGCGGGCAAACATCTGGACCCATTCGAAGATGAGCCGGATGATCAGGGCAATGAAGAACAGCAACAACACAATATAGATAAGGCCGAAAACAATGCCCACGAGTTAGCTCAGATCTCCCACTTGTTCCGGAATGCGGATCGGTCCCTACTATTGCAACACAGATGCCAGGCAGGTTGACCCGCCTGGCATCCGCAAAAGATCGATGTCAGCTCTGGTTGAAGAAGCTGGCTTGGGTTTCGCTGGCCTTTTTGTCATCACCGATGACTTCGACATACGACGGCGACAACAGGAAGACTTTGTTGGTCACCCTCTCGATGCTGCCGTGGAGGCCGAACACCAGGCCGGCGGAGAAGTCCACGAGGCGCTTGGCATCGGCTTCACCCATGTCGGTGACGTTCATAATGACGGGAATGCCATCCCTGAAGCTCTCACCGATGATCTTGGCGTCATTGTAGGAACGGGGGTGAACGGTGGTGATCTGCCTCAGGCCAGAGGCGTCTTCGCGGCTGGAGGCCGCACGCTTGATGGGTGTCACGGGTGCGCGGTATTCCTCTTCAGCATCTACAGTGGGCATTTCACGGACAACTTCCCGGACGGGAGCAGGCGCCCTGCGCTCTTCCCGTTCCTGTGACTGGGGGCGTTCTTCGTCGTGGTGCGAGGCGACAGCCTGCTCAGATTCGTAGTGTTCATCGCCGTCGGCGAGCCCAAGATAGATCATTGTCTTGCGCAGAGCGCCAGCCATGGTGCACTCCTATCGTTTCTGCAGTAGGCGGGCCGCCATGACGTGACATATTGGAACCCCGGCCCGTCATTCCAATACTTTGACGCTACCCCACGGCCGGACGGGAACCGAGAATATCGGAGCCTATTCTCAGGTGTGTCGCTCCGAAGTTCACTGCCGCTTCGAGGTCCTGGCTCATCCCTGCCGATATCCGTGTGGCAGCTGGATGGGTGGCCCGGAGGGCCTCGGAAATACCGGCAAGTTTCTCGAATGCCGCCTCCGGATCCGCTCCCAGCGGCGCCACGGCCATGAGCCCGGACAGCTGCAAGCCGGAAGCCGATTCGATCCTGTCTGCCAGCACGCCGACGTCGGAGGGGCTGGCGCCACCACGGTGGGCACCGGCGTCGTCATCCAAACCCACTTGGATGAAACAGTCGAGGTCGCCGCGCCCAGTAGCATCCTGTTCCCGCGCAACGGCCTTGGCCAAGGCGTCGACCACCTGAAGCCTGTCGATCGACTGAACCGACGAAGCATACTTGACGACTGACTTGGCCTTGTTGCTTTGGAGTTGCCCAATGAAATGCCACCGGACATCCACGTCGGGAAGACCGGCGCTTTTGGCGGCAGCTTCCTGATCACGGTTCTCTCCGACATCGGTCACGCCCAGTGCCGCAAGCCGGCGTACATCGTCCGCGGGATGGAATTTGGTCACCACGATCAGCCGTGGCGCGTCAGTCCGTCCGGCAGCAGCGACAGCTGTTTCGATCCGGCGCCTCACCGTGTCAAGCCTGTGGGAGAGTTCGGCAGTCCGGGCATCACCCGTCAGGCCATCGCGTTTTTCGTCGTCGCGACCAAGGCTAATCATGCGTCCACACCAAACCTGCAAATCGACCCGTCCGGGAGTCCCGGCGGTATGAGAAAAGTGAATTGTGCTCCCGAGTGCACTCCCCCGAGTACTCCAAGGTGACATCCATGGCTTCCAGTTGGGCCCTGACGCCGGCGGGAAGATCCAGGGCGGGCGTACCCCAGGACGTGGTGGCCCACGTGGCAGGAACCCGGGCCGCGACCTCGTCCCGTAACCCGGGCGGCACCTCGTAGCAGGATCCGCAGATGGAAGGGCCCAGCCATGCATGGATGTCCACTGCACCGCGCCTGCGCATTTCCTCGACGGTTGCGGGCACAACCGCCGAAGCCACACCGGGGCGCCCGGCATGGGCTACTGCAATCACAGGATCGGCGCCGGTACCGCTCCCCACGAAGACCACGGGTACGCAGTCGGCCACCATGACCGCCAACGGCTGCACCGCACGTCGTGAGGAAGTGGCGGCTGAAACCATGGCGTCGGCCGTTGGCCCTGGCCCGTGGCCGTCAATGAACGCCACGGTGTTGCCATGGACCTGATCCATGTACTGGAATGTGCCGGCTTCCAGTCCGGCGGCCTGTTCAACTCGAACGCGGCGCGCCAGGACCTCGGCGGGGTTGTCTCCCACGTGGAGAGCCAGGTTCCCGGCGCCTGTATCCGTGAAGGCTACAGAGACGCCGGGCCGAACTTCATTGCGCCACCAGAACACCAGGAATGGACTCTCCGAACTCGGCTTACTTCAGGAAGTCGGGGACGTCGAGGTCGTCGGAACGGCTGCCCGAAAGATCGGGCTCCACTACCGCCGGGAGGTCGACGTCGAAGCCTGAGTCGGCAGGGAGTGCCGACGGACGCTGCTGGCCCCAGTTGCTCAGGCCTGCGGCACCGATTCCGGCCGTTGCGTGCTGCGGAGCAGCGGCGCTGGACGGTGCGCTGCTCGGGGCAGCGGGACGATCCGAGGGGACGGGGTTCTGCGCAGGACGCGACTGGTCCATGGAAGGCGAGGTCGCTTTCACATCATCGAAGCCTGCCGCGATGACGGTCACGCGTGCCTCATCGCCCAAAGCGTCGTCAATGACTGCGCCGAAGATGATATTGGCTTCGGGGTGTGCCACTTCCTGAACCAAACGGGCGGCCTCGTTGATTTCAAAGAGACCCAGGTCCGAACCACCCTGGATGGAGAGCAGGACGCCGTGGGCGCCGTCGATGGAAGCTTCCAGCAGCGGCGAAGCGATGGCCAGCTCAGCAGCCTTGACCGCACGGTCCTCGCCGCGGGCGGAACCAATACCCATCAGGGCCGAGCCCGCGCCCTGCATGACGGACTTGACGTCGGCGAAGTCAAGGTTGATCAGGCCGGGGGTGGTGATGAGGTCCGTGATGCCCTGGACACCGGAGAGGAGCACCTGGTCCGCGGAACGGAAGGCGTCCAGGACGGAGACGTTGCGATCGCTGATGGACAGGAGGCGGTCGTTGGGGATGACAATCAGGGTGTCGACTTCGTCGCGCAGGGCGTCGATGCCGGCCTCGGCCGAACCGGCACGACGGCGGCCTTCGAAGGTGAACGGGCGCGTCACCACACCGATGGTCAGCGCGCCCAGCGAGCGGGCGATGCGTGCCACTACGGGGGCGCCACCGGTTCCGGTGCCACCGCCTTCACCGGCGGTCACAAAGACCATGTCAGCACCGCGGAGAACTTCTTCGATCTCGTCGGCGTGGTCCTCTGCGGCCTGCTTGCCCACCTCGGGGTTCGCGCCGGCGCCAAGGCCACGCGTGAGTTCACGTCCAACGTCAAGCTTGACGTCGGCGTCGCTCATGAGCAGCGCCTGCGCATCAGTGTTGATCGCGATGAACTCGACGCCCCGAAGGCCCACCTCGATCATGCGGTTGACTGCGTTCACGCCACCGCCGCCGATGCCGACGACCTTGATGACGGCCAAGTAATTCTGCGGTGCTGCCACGTTTCGTGCCCCTTGCTTGTGTCCTATAGCGAAACTGATCGAGTCCAACGTGAATCCTTGGACCTTAACCCTCTAGTTGAAGGTTATAGTTATGTCAAGTAACTCTACTGCGACGGTATTTCCTATGCTTCGCACATGCAATCTCCGCTTGCGCGTGTCGTGTGATTGCCGCGAAATAAGGCCACCGCCGGCCGTAGGTTACGTCCTCGAAACTGCTTATTTTGTGAATGGATGCCGCGGAACGCTGACGTCGTAGACACTCACTTGAATCTTCGGGTCCGCAGGCATCTTCAGCAGTGCTTCGAGTGCCTTCGCCTTCAGTTCCCTGTCCTCGGCATTGCCCCACACTACCGTCTTTCCGTCCACCAATTTCAGCTCCACGGCGTCCGGGGAAGCGGCCGAAGCCGTGGACATTTTGGCTCGGACATCGGCGGGCAGGGTGTCCAGGACGGCCGCAATGGCCTTGAACAGCTCCGTATTGGTGGCTCCGGCCCCGGCATCGATCAAGGGCAGCGCCACCGCTGACTGGTCCTTGGTAGCCCCGAGCTGCACTCCGTCCACATCAACCATCACGTAGGCGTCCCCCTGCTTCAGCAAGGCCACCGGAACGCGCTCGTTGACGTGAACCAGCAACTCTGACGGCGGGCGCGCCTCGATCGTGGCCGAGCGAACCTGCACCAGTGGCTTGAGGAGCTCGTTGATCTCCTGTTCACCCACCTGGGGCAGTGGTTTGCCTTCGAGGCCCGAAAGAGCTTTCTGCACCGCCTCCGGAGTCAGCAGCGTGGTGCCGTCCACCGTGATGGTCCTGACTGCCAGCGCCGGGGAGAAGACCGCTCCGGCGATCAGGGCCGCCACTACAGCCGCCACTATGGAGAGCGTCCACATCACCAGCCTCCGCTGGCGCCGCCGTTTCGGCTCCGGAAAGACAATGACGTTGTCCGAGGACGCGGTGGAGGCGGCCGATGTGCCGGTAGCGGATGTGCCGGCGGCCGTGACGGAATTACCCTCCGTCTCAAGGGAGCGTTGTGCGCTGATGACGTGGTCGGATCCGCTGCCCGGCCGTGAGGATCCCGGCCGGGGTTCCGTTCCCGGCCTGTACGTCGGCTTGCGGGTGCTAGCCACCCAACGCCTCCACGATCACTGGCCCATAGGCGGTGACATCACCAGCGCCCACGGTCAGGACCACGTCGCCCTCGTGGGCGACGGCTGCCAGGGCCTCCACAGCTTCGCCGGCCGCCACCAGCCGTCCCGTGGCCAGCTGATCGACGATCAAGTCACTGGTGACACCAGGAATTGGATCCTCCCGGGCAGGGTAGATATCCAGGATCAAGGCCGTATCCGCTGTGTCCAACGCTGCGGCGAATTCCTTGGCAAATTCACGCGTACGGGAAAACAGGTGCGGCTGGAACAGGACGTGGACTTTGTTGCCGCCTGCTACCGAACGGGCCGCCGACAAGGCAGCGCGAACCTCCGTGGGGTGGTGGGCGTAATCGTCATAGACCCGCACTCCCCTCCCCTGGCCTTTGAACTCAAACCTCCGTGAAGCCCCGGTGAAATGGCCCAGCGCTGCGGCGGCAGCTTCCGGTTCCACACCAAGTTCGACGGCGACCGCGAACGCGGCTGCCGCGTTCAGGGCGTTGTGACGGCCAGGTACCTGCAGTTCGACCCTGTGGACCTTGTCCCCGAAGGCCACCGAAACGTCGCCCGGGCCGCCGTCGAAAAGCCGGATGTCGGCGTCGTCCGAGGTCCCGTACGTCAGTACCCGCGTGATCCCTTGGGATGCCGTGCGCTCGGCCAGGGCACGGGCGCCGGCGTCGTCGGCGCAGGCCAGGAGAACGCCGTCAGCCGGAAGGAGCGCCGCGAAGTTGTCAAAGGAGGCGAAGACCGCTTCCGGTGTTCCATAGTGGTCCAGGTGGTCTGCCTCGACGTTGGTCACCACGGCGATCAGCGGCCGGTAGTTAAGGAAGGATCCATCGGACTCGTCCGCCTCGGCAACAAAGATGTCCGAATTCCCATGGGCTGCGTTCACTCCCAACGCCGGGACGTTGGCCCCAATGGCAAAGGTAGGGTCAACGCCGGCCTCCTTCAGCAGGACGGCGATCATGGAGGTAGTGGTGGACTTGCCGTGCGTACCCGCCACTGTCACCACGCGGTGGCCGGCCATGGTGGCTGCCAAGGCTTCGGAACGGTGCAATACCGGCAACCCGGCGGCCCGCGCCGCGGCAAGTTCCGGATTGTCGGCGCGGATGGCCGAGCCGGCCACGATCGTCTGGGCGTCTGCCAGGTTGCCTTGGTGGTACCCCACCGCGATGCGGGCCCCTGCCGAGGAGAGGTCATGCATGACCGGAAGGTCTTTGGCATCGGTACCACTGACGGGGACCCCGCGGGCCACCATGATGCGTGCGACAGCGGACATTCCCACGCCGCCGATGCCAATGAAGTGGACGCGGCCCAAGGACTTGAGGGGGGCGATGCTGGTGGTCATGCGGATACCGCTTCCAGGACAAGATCAGCCATGCGCTGATCGGCGTTTCTAATTCCAAGGGCTTCGGATTTGCGCGCCATGTCGACGAGCCGGCTGTGGTCCGAGAGCAGCGGAATGAGTTCTCTCTCGAGCCATTCCGGGCTGAGGTCTTTGTCGTCAACCAGGAGCGCCCCGCCTGCATCCACCAACGGGGCAGCATTTAAGGCCTGTTCCCCGTTTCCGATGGGCAGCGGCACAAAGACGGCCGGAACTCCCACCGCGGCCACTTCGCTGACCGTTCCCGCTCCGGCGCGGGCCAGAAGGACATCGGCGGCTGCGTAGACGTACTCCATCCCGTCCACATACTCAACCTGGCGGTATCCCTCAGCGGCCAGCAGGCCGCCCTGTTCGTTGAGGACAGCTTTCCCGTTGCCGGTGATGTGCAGGGTCTGGATACCGCTGGCCGCCAACGCCGGCAAGGCCGCAGCGATGGAACGGTTGATGCTCATGGCACCCGAGGAACCGCCGGTGACGATCAACGCGGGACGGTCCGGGTCAAAGCCCAGGGCTTCCTTGGCGGCAGGCGCAGCCGTTGCCCGGTGCAGTCCGGAAATGGCACGCCGCATGGGCATGCCAACATGACGGGCGCCCCGCAACCGGGTGCCGGAGAAGGCCACGGCGACGTGTTTGCTGAACCGGGCACCCACCCGGTTGGCCAGACCGGCCTTCATGTTGGCCTCGTGGATCACCACGGGGATGCCGAGTTTACGGGCGGCCAGGTACATCGGAGTGCAGACGTAACCGCCCACACCCACCAGGACGTCGGCGTCGGCATCCTTCAGGATCCGGCCGGCCTGGGAGACCGCGGCCAGCAACCGGGCCGGAAGCTTGATCAGGTCAACAGAGGGCCGGCGCGGAAACGGAACCCGGTCAATGGTGGCGAGTTCGTAGCCGGCCGCCGGGATGAGCCGCGTTTCCATGCCCGACGGCGTGCCCACAGCCAGGATGGAAGCATCCGGACGCTTGTCCTTGATGGCATCGGCGATGGCCAGCAGCGGGCTCACATGCCCGGCAGTACCGCCGCCTGCAAGGACGACGGACAAAGGCTTGGACGCGTTGCGGGAGTCAGGAGTCATAAAGGGCTATGTACGCTTTCGTGCGGTTTTCGGAGAACGGCGCGGCAGGAACCGGGGGCGCTGCTGCGGCGGCAATTGGCCTCGGGCCAAGGACAACACTACGCCCACGCCACAGAGGGACATCACCAGGGCCGAGCCGCCGTAGGAGATGAATGGGAGCGGCACGCCGACCACTGGGAGGAGCTGCGTCACGACTGCCATGTTCATGCTGGCCTGGCCAAGGAGCCAGACCATGATCCCACCTGCCAGCGTTCGCTGGAAGGGATCTGTTTGCCTGACCACCACCCGGAAAATGGCGATGCCGAGGATCGCGAACAGCACCAACACCACCAGGGTTCCCACAAGTCCAAGCTCTTCACCAATGATGGCGAAGATGAAGTCATTGTGGGCTTCGGGAAGCCAGTTGTACTTCTGCCGGCTTTGGCCGAGGCCCAGCCCGGTCCAGCTACCCTGCGCCAGGCCGTACATTCCGTTGGTGGACTGGAAGTCGAAGTCGAAGTTTTCCGTACAGGAGGCTGACGCCGTGCCCAGCCATGAGGTGATGCGGCAGATGCGGTTCGCACTGCTGATGGTTCCCAGGACGGCGCCGACTGCACCTACGGCTCCAGCGATGGCCAGCATCTTCCCCGGCACTCCAGCGAAGTAGAGTCCTGCGGCTGTGATGGCCGCGATGACAATCACGGTACCGAGGTCGTTACCGACCATCACCAAGGCAATCACCAGGCCTGCTCCGGGAACAACCGGGATGATCACGTGCCACCAGCGATGGAGGAGCTTTTGCTTGCGGGCCAGCACAGCTGCAATCCAGACGCACAGGACCAGTTTGGCCATCTCCGAAGGCTGGAGGGTCACTCCGCCAAGGTCGATCCAGTTCTTGTTGCCGTTGACTGTGTTGCCCATGACCTGGACCAGGACCAGGAGCGCCAAAACGCCGCCGAGGGCCCACCAGGACAACCTCTTCATCCAGTTCACGTTCGTGCGCGAGATGACGTACATGGCGGCCGCACCGAGGACCCCGAACATTGCCTGCTTCAGGGCATCCGCATAGGGCGATTTGCCCTCGGAGATCGCCTCGACACTTGAAGCGGACAACACCATCATGATTCCGATGGCGGTGAGCGCCAGGGCACAGCCCAGGATGAGGTAGTACGTGGAACTGTTGGGCGCCCTGTCCTTGCCTTCAAGGCTTTCCCAAAAGTTGCGCAGGTGTCCGCGGAGCCCGGAAGGCTTCTTTCCCGGCGTGGCCGGAGCCTTGGGTTTCCCGTCCCGTGGGTCCTTGCCGCGGGTGCGGGTGGGCGTGCTGACCATTGTTACTCCTCGGTGGTCGGTGCCTGCCCTTCCACAAGCTCGCGAACTGCCTGGACGAATGCATCGCCGCGGTGAGCGTAGGAAGAGAACTGATCCATGGATGCAGCCGCGGGTGCCATCAGGACGGTGTCCCCAGGCATGGCCAGTTGGGCCGCCGACGCCACGGCCTGGGCCATGATGGCCTCGCCGTAGATGGGCGAGGCGGCGTTGCCGGCTACGGTCTGCACCTTTTCAGTGTCGCCCTTCGCCTGCGCTATCACGGGGACATCCGGTGCGTGTCGTTGGAGGGAGCCTTCCAGCGCCTCCGTATCGGTACCGATCAGCACAACAGCTTTCAGCCGGGACGCATGTTCTTTGACAAGGTCGTCATAGTTGACGCCCTTGGACAGTCCTCCCGCGATCCACACAACCTGCTGGAAGGAAGACAACGCGGCGGACGCTGCATGGGGGTTGGTGGCTTTGGAGTCGTTGATCCATAGAACCTCGTTCAGCTTGGCCACCACCTGGATCCGGTGGGCGCCGGGCAGGTAGTTGACCAAGCCCTGCTTTACCGCTGCCGGCTCAATCCCGTAGGCACGCACCAACGCTGCAGCAGCCAGGGCATTGGCTACCATGTGCCGCGGCGCCACGGGTCCGAGGTCAGACATCGCGGCCAACTCCGCTGCCGAGTCCTTGCGTTCGGCAATGAAGGCGCGGTCAACCAGCAGTCCGTCCACTACACCCAGCATGCTGATGGCAGGCGTGTTGGTGGTGAAGCCAATGGCGCGGCACCCCTCCACCACATCGGCGTTTTCCACCATGCGCTCGGTTTCGATTTGCTCGGCGTTGTAGACGGCAGCCTTCTGGGTGTTTTCATACACCTTGGCCTTGTCCGCAAGGTAGGAGGCATACGATCCGTGCCAGTCCACGTGGTCTTCAGCGACGTTGAGGCACACGCTGGCTACCGGTGACAGGGAGTGGCTCCAATGGAGTTGGAAGCTGGAAAGCTCAACAGCAAAGGCGTCGTAGTCCACCGGATCCCGGAGCGCATCGAGGATGGGCGTTCCCACGTTGCCTACGGCGATGGCCTTGAGGCCCGCCGCCTGGAGCATGGACTCGGTCATGCCCACGGTGGTGGTCTTGCCATTGGTGCCGGTAATGGTGAGCCAATCCGCCGTCTTGCGTCCCTCGCGGACGCGGAGGCGCCATGCAAGTTCAACATCTCCCCAGACGGGGATGTGCTTGCGCTTGGCGGCAGCCAACAGCGCTTGGTCAGGCCGCCATCCCGGCGAGGTAACAACCAGTTCAGGCGAAGAGCCATCGACCAACGGCAGGGCGCTGACGGCGTCTTCCCCCAGGAGAACGTCGACCGCGCCGACAATTTTCAGGGTGTCTGCCTGGGCTTTGGCTTTGGGGGTGGTGGCAGCGTCAACCACCACTACTTTTGCTCCGAGCTCAATCAGGGTGTCAGCTGCCGAAAAGCCGGACACGCCGATTCCCGTAACCACCACCCGCAGGCCGCTCCAGTCAGCGTCCCAGCTGGTCAGTCCGTTGAGCCTGTCCGTGGCGGACGGAGTTGTCTCCGGGCTTCCATTCACAGCAGTACCACCCATTCAGCGTAGAAAATTCCGAGGCCGGCGGCCACGAAGAGACCGGCGAGGATCCAGAAACGGACCACTACGGTAACTTCGGCCCAGCCCTTGAGTTCAAAATGGTGTTGGAGCGGTGCCATCTTGAAGACACGTTTGCCGCCGCTGAGCTTGAAGAAGCCCACCTGGATGATCACCGAGAGGGTGATCAGGACAAAGAGCCCACCGATGAAGGCCAGCAGCAGTTCAGTGCGGGACAGGATGGCGAAGGCTGCAACGGCGCCGCCGATCGCCAGGGACCCAGTGTCACCCATGAAGATCTTGGCCGGCGACGTATTCCACCACAGGAATCCCACCAGGGCTGCGCTGAGGATGGCTGCCAGCAGGGCGAGGTCCATGGGGTCCCGGACCTGGTAGCAGCCACTGCCTGCTTCGCGCGGCGATCCACAGGCTTGGTTGTTCTGCCAGATTCCCATGATGGTGTACGCCCCGAAGACCATGATGGACGCCCCCGCAGCCAGACCGTCCAGCCCGTCGGTCAGGTTCACGCCGTTCGTGGCCGCGGTAATGATCAGGTTGGACCACACGATGAAGAGGATCGCACCGAGCACGGTTCCTCCAAAAGCGAGGTCCAGCCAAGGGATGTCCCGCACCAGAGAGATCTGGGTCGATGCCGGGCGCAATCCGTCCTCATTGGGGAACTGCAGGACCAGGACGGCGAAGATGATTCCCACCGCAGCCTGGAGGATCAGCTTGGCGCGGGCGTTAAGGCCCAGGCTTCGCTTGTTGGAAATCTTGATGTAGTCATCCAGGAACCCTACAAAGCCCATGCCCACCATGAGGAACAGCAGCAGGAGCCCGGACGCGGATGGTCCCGGGGAGCGCGGGTTCATCATCCACATGATCAGGTGGGTCACGAAGTAGCTGATGAGGACGGCCGCCACCACCACGGTTCCACCCATGGTGGGCGTTCCGCGCTTGGTGTGGTGCGACGTCGGACCGTCGTCCCGGATGAATTGCCCGTAGCTCTTGGCCACCAGGAACTTGATGAACAGG
Organism: Paenarthrobacter sp. OM7; assembly: GCF_029873575.1. Lineage (NCBI taxonomy): Bacteria > Bacillati > Actinomycetota > Actinomycetes > Micrococcales > Micrococcaceae > Paenarthrobacter > Paenarthrobacter sp. OM7. The sequence continues at coordinate 1,933,318 of NZ_CP123579.1, read as the reverse complement.
GGTGTCCCAATAAGGGCCACCAGAAGGGCGACGCCGGCGCCGATCAAAAGTGCAATCACAGCAGCTCGTTCCCTTCGCCTGCGGCCGCTTCAGCCGCGTTGTCTCCGGTGGGCTCGGCCCGTGGAGGTAATGCTATCCGATCACCCAAATGCCGCAGCCCCACGCCGTTGGAGGATTTGAACAGCACCAGGTCACCGGGTTCGAGCTCATTCTGAAGGAGCTCGTAGGCTTCTTCCACTGTCTCGGTGAACGAACATTCGTCACCCCAGGATCCTTCCTGGATGGCTGAGACGTAGAGGGCACGTGCTTCGCGTCCCACCACCACCAGCCGTGAAATGTTCAAGCGCACCACCTGCGTGCCGACGGCGGTGTGCTCGCGGATGGAGTCCTCCCCCAGCTCGAGCATGGCCCCAAGGACCGCCCAGGTCCTCCTGCCTTGCCCAAGGTCTGCCAGGGTCCGCAGCGCTGCCCGCATCGATTCGGGATTGGCGTTGTAGGCATCATTGATGATGGTCACACCGTCCGCGCGTTCCGTCCGCTCCATACGCCAGCGGCTGGCCGCAGACTGTGAGCTCAGGGAGGCAGCAATAGCGGCTGCCGGGATGCCTGCGGCAAAGGCGGCTGCCGCAGCGGCCAAAAGATTGGTCACGTGGTGACCGCCGATCAGGCGGCTTCGCACCTCGACGGCAGGCCCGCCGTCGGGCAGTACAAGATCAAACTCGGGGAAACCGTGTCCGTTGACCACCACGTTGCGGGCTTCGACTTCCTCGGTGGTAGCCGGTGACGACGTGAAGCCCAGGACCTTGGCCTTCGTCCGGCTGCGCATGGCGGCAACACGGCCATCGTCCAGGTTGATCACCGCTGTGCCGCGCTCCCCGAGGGCTTCGACGAGTTCACCCTTGGTTTTAGCGATATTCTCGACGCCGCCAAATTCACCGGCGTGGGCCGTGCCAACCACCAACACAACACCTATGTCCGGTTTGACCATGTCGGCAAGATACTTGATGTGGCCCAGGCCTGTGGCGCCCATTTCGATGACCAAGTAACGGGTATCGGCGTCTGCGGCGAAGACCGTCAGCGGCACGCCCACCTCACCGTTGTAGGAACCCTGCGGGGCCACCGTCCTGCCGGCCCCCGAAAGCACTCCGGCGAGGAGGTCCTTGGTGGTGGTTTTGCCTGCCGAGCCCGTGATTCCGATGACGGTGAAGTCTTCGCCGCGCTGCGCACGTTCAGCCCGGATGCGTCGGACGCATTCCGCTGCCAACGCGCCCATGGCCAGGACCGCGTCATCAACCACGACGGCGGGGAAAGGGCTTCCGGCGGCATCGGTCACTTCACGTTCCGCCAGGACCAGGACGGCGCCGCGCTCGAACGCAGCATCAACGTAGTCGTGTCCGTCGGCGTGCTCGCCCGGTTTGGCCACATACAGGGAACCGGGAACCGCCTCCCGTGAATCAGTGACGACGGAGGTGGGCACGACGTCCGTAGCTCCGGTCAATCGGCCATGGGTGATGTCGGCGATCTCCGCCGCAGTAAGTGCAATCATCTCGGTTTAGGACTCTATCCGCTGGTCCGTTGAAACGCTGAATCCCTTGGATGTCAAGGCGGCACGCAATTCCACCCTGTCGTCCAGAGCCAGGTTGACGCCTTTGACCTCTTGCCACACTTCGTGGCCACGTCCGGCGATCAGGATGGTGTCGTTGACAGTGGCCATCTCCACGGCCAGGCGGATCGCCGCGTCCCTGGGGAAGGACTCGATGATCTCGCTGGACAGTCCCTCTGTATCGTGTGCCGCGTGGGCGCCTTGCAGGACCTCGGCGCGGATTGAGGCGGCATCTTCGTCATGGGGATCGTCATCGCTGACAATCACCACGTCAGCCAGGCGCGCGGCAATGGCGCCCATGGTGGGCCGCTTGCCTTGATCGCGCTGGCCGGTGGCACCGAAGACCACAATGACGCGGGAACCCTCCTGGGGGGAACGCACGGCCTCAAGGGCACGCGCGAGGGCGTCGGGATTGTGGGCAAAATCAACAACGGCCGCCGGTTCAGTTGACACCAATTGCATTCGTCCGGGAACACCAACGGAAAAAGGGTCATGGGCATCCAGCGCAGCCTGCAGGGTCTGTACATCGACACCGGACGCCAGGACCATGATGGCGGCCAGGGCTGCATTGGCCACGTTGAAGTCCCCGGGCAGCCCCGTATGGACGCGCAGTACACGTCCATCGACATGACGTAGTTCGAATTCCGAGCCCAGCCCGCGGGCGGCGACTGCTGTTACCTGCCAATCAGCATCGGAGGTGGAGTCCTTGGCAGAGAGGGTTGTGACAGGGATATCCGCCAGCTCCACGAGCTTCCGTCCCCACTCGTCGTCCACAGTCACAACGGCGCGCCGGGCCCTGCCTGCAGTGAAAAGGTCTGCCTTGGTGCGGAAATACTCTTCCATGCTCCCGTGCAGGTCCAGGTGGTCCTGTGTGAGGTTGGTAAAGCCCGCGACGTCGAACATCACACCATCCACACGCCGGAAGGAGATCGCATGGGATGACACTTCCATGGACGCAGCCTCCAAGCCGCGTTCCCGCATCAACGCCAAGAGGGCATGGACGTCCGTGGACTCAGGTGTGGTCAGCAAGCTGGGGATGGGTTCACCGCCCGCCACGATCTCGATCGTGCCAATGAGCCCCGGCTTCTTGCCAAGGGCCCTCAGCAGCGAGTTGATGAAGTAGGTGGTGGTCGTCTTGCCGTTGGTGCCGGTGACACCGTAGAGCGTTGGATATCCACCTTCGGAGGGCTGGCTTCGGTAGATCAGTGCGGCCAAAGGACCCACAGCCGTACGCGGCTCGTCAATGATCAGGACAGGTACGGGCTGTTCGCCGGCCAGCGCAAGCTGGCGTGCCCCGGCGTCGTCCGTCACCACCGCGACTGCACCGGCTTCGACTGCCTGGGGAACGAAGTCGGCACCGTGGCGCGAGGCTCCCGGCAAAGCCATATAGAGATCGCCGGGTTCCACGGCCCTGGAGTTGAGCGTGATACCCGTTACTCCTCCGTCATGGATTCCCTCAGGGGCGGCAACGCCAAGGACCTCCGCGATGGTGGCCAAAGGCACCGCTGCCACGGACCCGGGGCGGAAGCCGGACCGGCCTGCATCCGGCGTCGTGACGTTGGTGGCTGCCTCATTGTGCTCTGACACGTAGTTCTCCGTTGGTGCTCGTGGAACGACCGGCTTGGGGCCAGCGGCGCCCGGGCCGTTAGTGGTGGATCGAATTTTGGCCGAAACAGACGCCCAAGAAGCTTACTTGACGAACTGGGGCAGGCGCGCGGGAGTTCCTGTGGACGGCGCCACGTTGTAGGTCCGCAGGACCTGCGCCATCACCGACCGAAACACCGGCCCGTTGGTGACGCCGTAGATGTTTCCCTTGGGACGCTGCAGGACCACTTCGACGATAAAACGGGGGTCATCCATCGGCGCCATGCCCACCATCGAGGCGGTGTAACCGTCGAAGCCGGGCAGACCGTCTTCACGGGGCGCCTGGGACGTTCCCGTCTTAGCACCAACCCGGTAGCCGTCGATGGCCGCGTCCTTGATCTGCCCCTCGGTCACGGCGCTCTCCAGAATGTCCCGGACCTGCTGCGCGGTCTCCTTGGACACCACTTGGCGCGAATCCTTGGCCGCAACCTTCTGCTCCTCCCCCTCGGGGGTGACGTAGCTGTCTATGAGCCTGGGCTGCAGCATCACACCATCGTTGGCGATGCTCTGGAAGGCCCGTACTGTCTGGAGTGTGGATTGGGAAACGCCCTGGCCGAACAGCACCGTGTATTGCTGCCGTTCGTCCCACTGCTCAGGCTTGGCCAGGATGCCGGTGGCCTCAGCCGGCAAGCCGATGTCCGTTTGCTCCCCAATGCCGAATTTCTTCAGCCAGTCGTAGCGCTGTTCCTTGGTCAACCTGCTGCCGGCCATGACGGTTCCGGTGTTCATGGACCACCCCAGGATGCCCGCCAGGGTGCGTTCCTCCGTGCCGTGCTCAAAGGCGTCCGTAAACGTCTGTCCGTCGATGGTGTATGCCGTTGGAATTGTGAAGTGATCCAAGGGGAAGGACTTGCCCTCCTCGATGACAGCCGCCGCGGTGATCATCTTTTGCACGGACCCAGGTTCATAGGCGGCCGTCACGGAGCGTACGCCCCGATCCTTGGCGTCCACTTTCCCCGGGTCATTGGGATCCGGAGCGTTGGTATCAGCCAGGGCCACCAGGTTGCCGGTCTTGGTGTCCATCACAATGATGGACCCCCACTCCGCGTTCATCTTGTCCACCTGGCTTTGGATGGCCTGCTGCGCGAAGTACTGGATATCGGTGTTGATGGTCAGCTTGACGTCGCTGCCATCCACGGCCGGCGTCAGTTCATCGGTGGCAACCGGAATCCTCAGGCCGTCAGCGCCGATCTCAAAGACCCGCTTGCCTTCAACACCGCGAAGGATCTCGTCCTGGGTTTGTTCGATGCCTGCTTGTCCGGTGGTCCCGTCCTGGAGGAAGCCCACCACGCCACCGGCAACACTGCCGTTGGGGTAGACGCGCTTGCTGACGCCTTCAGGGACGACTCCGGGGATGTTCAGTTTGGAGATGCGGTCTTCAAGTTCAGGCTTGATGTCCTTGGCAACCACGAAGTACTTCTTGTCCCCGGTCAGCGCCTCACGGATCTTCTCCACGTCGGACCCCAGGAGCGTAGCGAGCTCCGAGATGCCCTGGTCCCTGGAAACAGTCTCGATCTCGTCGGTCTTCTCGTTATAGCGCTTGAAAGAGGCTGTGTTCGTGTTCAAGACCTGATCGACCACCAGGTTGTAGCGGATGACGCTGCTGGCCAGCACGGTTCCGTTCGCGTCCACAATCTGTCCGCGTTCTGCCGGCAGGACCTGCGGTGTGAGGCGTTTTGCCAGCGCGGCCTCGGCCATTCCTCCCATGTCCAGGCCCTGGACCATGAAGAGCTTCCCACCCACAACCAAGAGCAGGGTCAGCATGATGCCAAGACCAACGCGGAGCCGCTTTCTTGCCGCCGGCGTCTTCGTTTTTTTCGATGTGCCGGGGTTCTGAGCCACGTTGATTCCTTGCTGCTGGCCTAGCTTCAGTGGACTGATGGGTTACTGCCCGGGTGCCTTCTGCTGGGGGGCCGGGACTGATCCCCCATGGAGTTCAACCGGAGGCGTGGCTGCCGGGGATGCCGGATTTTCGGCAGGAGCCGCCGGAGTGGGCGGCGCCACCGGTGTTACCGGCTTGAGGTTCTCCAGCGGATCCTTGGTTGTCACCGAGGGAACCACGTCCAGCATCCCCGCCACGGCCGGAGGAGCAAGCTGGGCCAAGGGAGCATCTCCCTTAACTGCCGGCGTTGCCTTTCCGGTGACGGTCATCGTATTCAGGTCGATCTGTCCCTTGACGGTGGAAGGAACCATTCCCAATTCTGCAGCCTTTGCTGCCAGATTCTGGGGAGCTTCGAAATTCTGCTTCTTCTGTGTCAGGTCCTGGTTTTCCTTGTTCAGGGTGGCTGCCTCCGCCTTGAGCTGCACCAACTGGTACTGGGCAGTGGACACTGAAATGTTCAAGACAAGTACGGTCAGGAGGGCAGCCGCCATGGCCACGAAGCAGAGGACAACAAAAGGTGTCCGGCGTTTGCCCGGAGCGTTTCGCACCAGGGAGAGCGGAGTGCGGGCCTTGCGTCCGGCGTCGGGCTTGCCTGCAGGAGCGGGCAGCGCACGGGCCGTATTGCCCACCACGGAGGGCAGTGTCTTCGCTGCGGCGTTGCTCATGCGTCTCTCCTCGGTTTGATGCGCTCCACTGCCCTCAACCGGGCGGACGCCGCGCGGGGGTTCTCAGCGATTTCTGCTGCCGTGGGCACTTCCGTGCCCTTGGTGATGGTCTTTAGTTCGGGTTTGTGTTCTTCAAGTTCCACGGGAAAACCAAGTGGGGCTGAGGATTTGGATCCGGCCTGGAATACGGACTTCACGATCTTGTCTTCCAGCGAGTGATACGACATCACTACAATCCGGCCGCCCATGGCCGTAGCGGCCACGGCTGCAGGAACGGCCCGTTCCAGCACATCCAATTCCTCGTTGACCTCAATCCGAAGCGCCTGGAAGGTGCGCTTGGCGGGGTGTCCACCGCTCTTCGCGGCTGCAGCGGGGACTACACTCCGGATCTGTTCCACCAGTTCACCGGTGGTCGCGAAGGGCTTCCCGGCGCGGGCATTCACGATCCTGTTGGCGATGCGCCCGGCAAACTTTTCTTCGCCCCATTTACGGATGATGCGGACCAGCTCGTCTTCGCTGTAGTTGTTGACTACATCGGCAGCTGTCTGGCCGCGGCTGGTGTCCATCCGCATGTCCAGGGGGGCGTCGTAGGAGTAGGCGAAGCCACGCTCACGCTCATCAAGCTGCAGTGAAGACACGCCCAGGTCCATGAGGATGCCATGAACCTCGGGGATGCCAAGGTCCGCCAAGACGTCTTCGATTTCGTCGTAGACGGCGTGAACCAGGTCAGTCCTGTTCGAAAACGGCTCCAGCCGTGCACCCGCCAAAGCGAGCGCTTCCTCATCGCGATCAATGCCGACCAGGTGCAGGTCCGGAAAGCGTTGCAGCATCGCCTCGGAGTGGCCGCCCATGCCCAGGGTGGCATCGATGGCCACAGGCGTCTGGCCGCGCTTCCGGGCAGCCTCGAAACCAGGGGCCAGCAAGTTGATGCAGCGGTCTTTGAGGACGGGTACGTGGCGCTCCGATGTGGGCTTTGCCGCGTCCTGCTCTTCCACGCTGCCTCCTCTTTCCGCAATCGCTTGCCTGGTGTTTCTTGAATCGGATCCCCATCCGCGCCTATCGTTCGGCCGGCCTGGCTCAGGGGAAGGTGAGCCAGGAAGACTGTTCGATGGGCGGCTGGAGATCCCATTCAAGAAGCGGTAATACTGCTTCCTCCGACCGGTTAGATGAACCCGGGCAGATTGTCGTCATCCGTTTCCGAGAAGGCTGCTTCCTTCTCGTTGAGGTACTCATTCCAAGCTTCGGCATCCCAGATCTCCGCCCGGGTACCGGCACCGATCACGGCCAGTTCCCTACCGAGGCCCGCATACGCCCGGAGCGCCGGCGGAATCGTCACGCGCCCCTGCTTGTCAGGTACTTCATCAGAGGCTCCGGACAGGAAAACACGACTGTAGTCACGGGCCTGCTTGGAAGACAGTGGCGCTTCCCGCATCGATTCGTGGATACGTTCGAATTCTTTCTGGCTGAAGACGTAGATGCAGCGTTCCTGGCCCCTGGTGAGGACCAACCCCTCCGCCAGCTCCTCACGGAACTTGGCGGGAAGGATGATCCTGCCCTTTTCATCGAGACGCGGCGAGTGAGTACCCAGAAACATCTGGCCCCACCGCCCCTCAGTTAAGGTGCCCGTTCATTCCCAACACTGCCACTACCCTCTTATGTGCTCCACTTTACTCCACAAAGCCCCACAGTCAACGCAGTACGGGGCGTTTCTCCACCACCTTGAGTTTTAAGATGACCGAAACGGCGCGGCTTTCAGGGTCGTGGTGGAAAGTGGAGGGATGCGATCCCCTGGGTTCGGCGCGTCTGCTCCCAACAGGGAGCCCAGGTATCGAATCCGGACATCTACGCAGCTGTGGAGGTGGCGGATGGTGGAAAGTGGAGACGGGGCGGGAAGTGGAGGAGGCCACCACCACTCCTTAAACGCAAAAAGACCCGCAGTTTGCGGGTCTTTCGTTATCCCCTTTGGATCGTCAGGGGCGCGCGTCAAGCAGGGTAACCGGCACGGCCGGCGATGGAGAGAAAAACGAACGCTCAGGAATCGTCGCGGCGCCGCTCGTCCCAGCGCTCTTCCAAGCTGCTCATGAAGGAACTCTTGGGTTTGCCCTTTGCAGGCTTGCCCTTGCCGGCTTTGCCAAAGGCACCTCCGCGCAGCGTGGCGAAGTAAACGCCAGCACCCATGACGACGAAGCCGAGGACACCCACTGGTATCGCCTGCATCGACACTCCCACGAGCAGGAGGAGGATGCCGGCAATGGCGCCGAGCACGCCGATAATCACATGCCGGGTTGACCAACTGCGAATGGGATCCGAACCCATGGTGCTGGCGAACTTCGGATCGTCCTCATGAAGTTGCTTTTCCAGTTGCTCAAGCAGCTTCTGTTCGTGCTCCGAGAGGGGCATCGCGACCTCCTTTAGTCAGCCAGCGTCTGGACATAACGCTTTCTGTGCGTCTGTTTCCAAAACGATCGGACCAAGAAAATCGTTCCCAAAATTCCCTCGTGGTTCAGCGGGCATCTCAGGGCCGACTGTTCAGGAAACAGTTTGTCCAGACGATCTAAATCTCTGTAATAAATAGGATAGTTTGTCCGACGCCGTTCTGAAAGACGCCCGGAGCCCAGCGGGACCAAGCTCACAGCCGATCAGGTTCCTGTCGGAGGTTTTCCCGGTTCCAGGAGCCTTGCAGGGAGCAAGGTCTTGGAACCGAAGCGTTCTGAAACGCGGTCCAATGCCTGCTCCGCTGCCCTCCAGTTGTCATCCCGGCGATCCAGGCTCAGCTGCAGGGACGTCTGTCCGGTTGGCTCAAGCTGCTCTGCCCGAACCCCTACGAGCCGGACAGTCATGGACCGCGGGCCCAGGGATTCCAGCAGTTGGACAGCCACTTGGTAGATCATCTGGGCACTGTCCACCGGGGCGTGGACTGTCCGGCTCCGCGTGACGGTCGAAAAGTCCGAGTACCTCAGCTTCAAGGCGACAGTCCTGGCCAGCATGCCTGAACTCCGCAACCTACCCGCCGTCCGGTGCGAGAGGCGCAGCAGTTCCCTGTGCAACAGGTCGTCGTCGCCGGTGTCGTTGGTGAACGTCTCCTCGGCTCCGATGCTCTTCTCCAGCCTGGTGGGGGTTACGGGTCGCGGATCGATCCCCATGGACAGGCGGTGGACGTGTTCACCGCTGGCACCCAGGACCTTCTTCAAAGATGCCAAGGGAGTAGCTGCCACATCTGCCACGGTCCGGATGCCAAGCCGGGCAAGCATTTCTCCGGTCTTTCCACCCACACCCCACAATGCGTTGACAGGGAGGCTGTGCAGGTACGCCAGGGTGTCCTCCGCGTCGATCTGCAGTATTCCGTCGGGCTTGCACCGCGTGGACGCGATCTTGGCCACGAACTTGGTGCTTGCAATTCCCACGGAGGCCGTAATGCCCAGTTCCGACTGGACCCGTCGCCGGATGAGGTGGCCGATGTCCAAGGGCGGACCGAGCCGGCGAATCGCGCCGCCAACATCCAAGAACGCTTCGTCCACGCTGAGCGGTTCCACGAGATCCGTAATGGAGGCAAAGATCTCCATGATCTGGCCGGACACTTCGTAGTACACCGTGTGCCGCGGGTTGATGATCACTGCGGACGGACAGCGTCTCATCGCCATGGACATCGGCATCGCGGACTTCACTCCGGTTGCCCGGGCCTCGTAAGAAGCAGAGAGCACCACCGACCGCTCAGCGGGAAATCCGACAATGACGGGTTTTCCCCGAAGATCAGGGCGGCTGCGGAGTTCAACGGAAACGAAGAACGCATCCATATCAACGTGAAGTATGCTGGTTCGCCTCAGTTCCCGCAGAGCATCTCCAGCGCTGCGGGAGGGTTCCTGGCCGGCTCCCGGGCCGTTTCCGAATGCTTCCTGCCTCACATCGGCAATACTATGCCCGGCCACTGACTAGACTGGAGGCACAGTCAGGCTCAGCCCACGGAAGGATACCCTGTGAAGCTCTTTGGAACTCCTCGATCGCGAGGTTTTGCCCTGCTCGCAGCAAGTGTCGCCGTCGCGGCCTCGGCATGTACGCCGTCGCCAGGAGGCTCAGCCGCGCCCTCCCCCACAGAGACTTCATCGCAGTCGACACCATCCACGCCGGCCGCTTCAGGTTCGGGCTCCGGTTCCACCTCGGCACCGGAGACTGCGACGGCCACGGAGTCGGCCACCCCGGCGCCCGGCGCAACGGCAACGGTGAACGCACTTGTTCCCGGCTTCCCTGAACAGTTGATCCCCGTCATGCCCAAGACGTCTGTCCGTTCCAGCAGTTTTGACAAGAGCACCTCCCTGGCCACCGTTGCCTTGGTCGGAACCGTCAAGGCCCCGCCTGAGGGCGTGGTGGACTACTACAAAACATCCTTGGAGGCACAGGGCTTCAAGCTTGTCCCAGGCCCAGAAGCCGTGGGCAACGTCACCTCGCTGGACTTCATCAGGGGCGATGGCGAGACCGTGAACGTCTCAATACGGCAAAAGGAAGGCGTGTCAACCTTCACCATTGGCGCCAACGTGGCGTCCGGGTCCATCAAGTGACGGCATTTTCCCAAGTGGCGTCCGAACAGACGGAGTTCATCAGCGGGGTTGCGGGCAAACTGAGAAACTTCCTGTCACAGCAACAGGACCTCATGGCTACGGTGTCCCCGGACGTCGAACCGCTGATCGGCTCAATTTCCCACCTCGTCACTGGTGGAAAACGACTCCGCGCACTGATGTGCTATTGGGGTTGGAGGGGCGCAGGCGGTCAATCCGGAGATCCTGACATCGTTACTGCCGGGTGCGCGCTGGAACTGTTCCAGGCAGCAGCGCTGATCCATGACGACATCATTGACCGATCAGATACACGCCGCGGTGGACCCAGCGTGCACAAACGCTTCAGCCAACTCCATGGCATCAACGGCTGGGCTTTGGACAGCGCGCGCTTTGGGGATGCCGCTGCCATTCTGACGGGGGACCTCTGCTTATCCTTCAGCGAGGAGTCCTTTACCGAAATCGGCGTCCGGGCCGCGGCGGGAACCCCCGCGCGCCGCATTTTTAATGTCATGAGGGCCGAGGTCATGGCGGGCCAGTACCTCGACATTCTTGAGGAGGTGGCCGGCCCTGTTCGTGACCGGGCCGGCTCAGTGGATCGCGCGCAATCGATCATCCGGTACAAATCAGCAAAGTATTCCACGGAACATCCGCTGGCATTGGGCGGAGCGCTTGCCGGCGCCCCCGCGGGGCTGCTGAAGAACTACTCAGAGTTTTCATTGCCCCTCGGCGAGGCATTCCAAATGCGGGACGACGTCCTTGGAGTCTTTGGCGATCCCGAAACCACCGGCAAACCGGCAGGCGATGATTTGTTGGAAGGCAAGCGCACTGTCCTTGTTGGATTTGCCTTGAACCAGGCAACAGCCGACGACGCAGAATACCTTGATCGAATGCTGGGTAATCCGGGCCTTGGCGAAGACGACGTAGCTCGTATCCGCCGCATCATGGTGCAATGCGGCGCTTTGGATGCCACGGAGTCGCGGATTGCCGAACTGAGCAACCAGGCCTTTGAAGCGTTGGAACGCCTGCCACTCGATGACGCGCCGCTCACGGCATTGAGGCAGTTGGCCGAGGCCGCCGTCAGCCGCGCAGCCTAAGCCTCAGCATCATCCTCAGCCTCAGCATGGCGGTTCAGCCGGTGGGGACCGGCTTCGAAAGGACATGACTCGACGACGGCGGTGGAACCCGCCGTCGTCGTCGTTTTAATTCAGTTCCAGGCTGTCCAGCCGGGAAGACACCGCTACCAGGCGAGAGACTGGGCGCGACGCCTGATTTCAGTTTTCCGCCCCTCGCGCAGGGCGTCGATAGGACGGCCCCGCAGTGATTCATCCGGGGTAAAGAGCCAGACGATCAACTCTTCGTCGTTGTAACCGGCATCGCTGAGAACCGCAATGGTTCCCTTCAAGCTGTCTACAACATGCCCATCCTGAAGAAACAAGGCTGGAACGGAGCGGACATTCCGCTCTCCCCGCCTGATGGCTACCAGCGCACGCTCATCCAAAAGTCCGTGGACTTTGGTGATGGAAACTTCCAGCAGCTCGGCGACATCCGGCAGCGGGAGCCAGTCGGAAACAAGGCTTTCTACATTACTCACGGAACAAGGTTGCCACGCCGCACTGCCCGGCGCCTAGCCGGGGTTCGACGGCGGCACCCGGCTCCCGCCTTGAGGCCGCCATTTCATTGGCAATTAATTGGTGTCCATAATCCCGTACGACAGGAATTGTTGTGTCGATTGAATAAGTGTGAGAGATTCACACTGATCACACTTGCACCATTGATAACATCAGTAACATTGGCAACACTGACAACAGCGCTACCCAACACCCCGCTGTTGAGATGAGGACACTTCATGACGACGCCCCGCTCGCCGAAACGAACCATGAGCATGCCGGTCATTGCGGCAACCACGGCTGCGCTTCCCGCCGTGGTTTTGTCCTCGCTTGCCCTGGCCCAGCCGTCCATGGCTTCCCCGGCACCCCAGCCCCGCAAAGTCCCTGCCACGCTTGCTGCAGCAATGAAGGCGCAAGCCGTCAATGCCGGCACCGTCATCCCCGCACAGGCTGTTGCAGCCACGCTGCCCGCAGCCCTGCGCCCCATGGCCCCTTCGGTTCCGGATACTTACACGATCGTTCGTGGCGACACCATCAGCGCGATCGCCCGCCGCTTCAATCTGGACACCAATGCGGTCCTCCAGCTGAACAAGCTCTCGGCCACCACGTTGATCTACCCGGGCCAGACCATCAAACTCACGGGAACGGCTACGACCACACCCGCCCAACCCTCCGCACCGGCGGCCCCGAGCGCCCCAGGCAACGCCAGCATCTACACAGTGGTCTCCGGTGACACCCTGGGCGCGATAGCCGCCAAGCATGGCGTACCCCTGTCCAGCATTTTCAGCTGGAACAACCTCAATGGAAGCTCCATCATCTACCCGGGGCAGAAGATCAAGGTCAGCGGCGGCTCTGCGCCCTCCACGCCTGCGGCTCCCGCACCGGCCCCCGCGCCTGCCCCCTTGGCCAGCACAGGTTCCTACACCATCAAAGCCGGCGACACCCTCAGCTCCATCGCCGCGCGCCACGGGGTCTCCCTGAGCGCGCTGATGACCGCCAACAAGGTATCGGCAACCACGGTCATCTACCCGGGCCAGAAGCTCAGCATCCCCGGCCCCGGACTTCAGCCCGCCGGCGAGACCAAGCCGCTGGTTCCCAGCACCTTCCTGGGCTTCACCTACCCGGCGGCCGTGGTGAGTTCGGCCAACGAGAACAAGGCCCTCCTCAACGCTTCCCCGGTACCAAGCCGCGCCGAAATGAAGAGCATCGTGGCAGATACGGCCAGGCGCATGGGCGTCAGCCCGTCCCTGGCGCTTGCTTTCGCGGAACAGGAGTCCGGCTTCGACCAGCGGGCTGTTTCACCTGCCAACGCGATCGGCACCATGCAGGTCATCCCGTCGTCCGGCCAGTGGGCCTCGGACCTGGTGGGCCGCAAGCTCAACCTTTTGGACCCCTACGACAACGCCACGGCAGGAGTCGCGATCATCCGCGCACTGATCGCCACCAGCAAGGACCTGGACACCGCGATTGCCGGTTACTACCAGGGCCAGTACTCGGTCAGCAAGTACGGCATGTACGACGACACCAAGCGTTACGTCGAATCGATCAAGGCCCGCCAGCGCACGTTCGGCTAGGCTTCAGCAGCACCTCGGAAGGGGCCCGGATCCCATTGGCCAGCCCAATGTGGATTCGGGCCCCTTCCCTGCCTCGTTTAGGATCGTATGGTGCAAGAACCAACGCAGGACCAGCTCATTGGGACCATGGTGGACAGCCGATACCTGGTCCGTTCCCGCCTCGCCAAGGGCGGAATGTCCACCGTCTACCTGGCCACGGACCAGCGCCTTGAGCGCGACGTGGCCCTCAAAGTCCTGCACCCACACCTGGCAAACGATCCCACCTTCCTGCAGCGGCTGAGCCGCGAGGCAAAAGCCGCCGCCAGCCTTTCCCACCCCCATATTGTGGGCGTACTGGACCAAGGCGAAGACGGCCACATCGCCTACTTGGTGATGGAATTCGTCAAGGGCCACACCCTCCGCGACGTCCTTATCGAGCAAGGCATCCTGGCACCGAGGCTTGCCCTTGCACTGATCGATCCCGTCATCGAAGGACTGGCCGCTGCCCATGGCTCCGGCTTGATCCACCGGGACATCAAACCCGAGAACGTCCTGATCGCCGACGACGGCCGGATCAAGGTGGGTGATTTTGGCCTGGCCCGGGCGGTCTCGGCCAATACCAGCACCGGCGCCCTGATCGGCACTGTGGCTTATCTGGCTCCCGAACTGGTTCTCGGGCAACCCGCGGATGCCCGCAGCGATATCTACTCGGCGGGCATCATGCTCTACGAAATGCTGACCGGCAAACAGCCCTACGCCGGCGACTCCCCCATCCAGGTGGCCTACCAGCACGTCAACGCGGTGGTGGGACGACCGTCGGACGTTGTTCCCGGATTGGCCGAAGACCTTGACGAACTGGTTCAGTGGTGCACGGCGGCAGATGCCGAGAACAGGCCTGTGGACGGCGCTGCCCTCCTGGCCGAACTCCGCCACATCAGAACCACGCTGACCGACCAACAGTTGGACCACCGGCAAGCCCCGGGACCCAACCCACACCCCGCGGTATCGGCTTCCACCGCGCTCGGTGGCGGCGCCGGTAGTCCAACGGAAACGCTGGCAACCACGGCGTCACCTACCGAGTTCATCAGCCACCAGAGCAACCCGACCACCATCATGGCCGCCGGTGGTTCAGCGATCCAGCACGCGAGGACTGCGACAGGCGGGGATGCTGGGCAGGACCTTGGCCGTCCCGGCCAGCGTGAGCTGAAGAGGCTCGAGAGGCAACAGACCAAAGACCGCGCCCGCGCTGCAGCGACCCCTGTCCGCCCCCTCAGGGAAGGCAATCCCCGCCGTCGTGGCGTGATCTGGGCCATCGTGATCGTCATCCTGGCGATGCTCGCGGCTGCAGCCGGGTGGTTCTTCGGCATGGGGCCCGGTTCACCCGGGACTGTACCCGACGTCAAGAACAAGACTGTTGCCGAGGCACAGCAACTCCTCCGAACCGCTGGTTTCCAATCGGAGCCACGCGACGTCTTCGACGACGACATCCTGGCCGGACTCGCGGTCGGAACCGAGCCCGAATCCGGCGCAGAAGTACGGAAGTTCCAGCCCATTACCCTTTTCGTCTCCAAGGGGGCCCAGCTCTTCCCCTTGCCCGACTTGACCGGCGGCACCCTGGACGAGGCCAAGACGGCACTTAATGCCGCGGAAATGGCCTTGGGGAACGTCACCGAAGCCTTCGACGAGAAAGTACCTGCCGGCGTCGTGATTGCCCAGGACCCGGCCAAGGGCACTGAAGTCCGGCACGGTACGCCCGTGGCCCTGGAAGTTTCCAAGGGTCCGCAGCCGATTCCCGTGCCGGACGTTCGCGGCAAAACACAGGATGCCGCAGTCAAGGCCCTCCAGGACGCCGGGCTCAAAGCCGTGATTGCTCCGGAAACGGTCAATGACAAGTCGGTCCCCAAGGGCGCAGTGGTCTCCCAGTCACCGGCCAACGGCACCCTCATCCGAGGCGAGTCCGTGACGTTGACCGTGTCCAAGGGGCCCAAAATGGTGAAGGTTCCCAGCTTCATTGGCAAACAGGCCGATGAGGCTGAGAAGGAGTTGAAGAAGTTGGGCTTCAAGGTGGAAGTCAACAAGATCCTCGGCGGTTTCTTCGGTACCGTCCGTGACCAGAGCCCCGTCAATACTGAAGTACCGGAAGATTCGGTTATTACGCTGACAGTCGTCTAGCAGCCCCACTCCAGTTACCTGAATACATCAAAAAGGCGCGGTCCGGAGACATCCGGACCGCGCCTTTCTTTCTGGTTTCCTACCGCTTGGAGAGGGCTCCTGCCACCAGGAAGGCCATCTCAAGGGACTGCATGTGGTTGAGGCGGGGATCGCACACTGACTCGTAACGGTCCAGGAAAGCGTCCTGATCGATGGGATCGGCACCGCCCAGGCACTCAGCGACGTCGTCGCCGGTCATTTCGACGTGAAGGCCGCCGGGGACGGTACCCAACGAGTGGTGGACCTCGAAGAAGCCACGGACTTCATCAATGACGTCGTCGAAGTTGCGGGTCTTGTAGCCGTTCGGTGACGTGACAGTGTTGCCATGCATGGGATCGGTGACCCACAGCACCTGTGCCCCTGAGGCCGTGACGCGCTCGACGACGGCAGGCAGCTTTTCCCGGATGTTCGTCGCACCCATGCGCGTGATGAACGTCAGGCGGCCCGGTTCCCGGTTGGGGTCCAGCTTGTCGATCAAGCGCAAAGCATCGTCACCGCTGGTGGTTGGCCCAAGCTTGACGCCGATCGGGTTCCGCACACGGGAGAGGAAGTCGACATGTGCATGGTCCAGTTCACGGGTCCGCTCGCCGATCCACAGGAAATGTGAGGAGGTGTCGTAGGGCAGGCCGGTGCGGGAATCGATGCGGGTGAGGGCACGCTCATAGTCGAGAAGCAACGCTTCGTGGCTGGCGAAGAACTCCACCCTCTTCAGTGCCTCGAAGTCGGCACCACAAGAGTCCATGAAGCTGATGGCACGGTCGATATCGCGTGCCAGCGACTCGTAACGGGCGTGCGCCGGGTTTTCCGTGAAGCCCTTGTTCCACTGGTGGACGAGTCGAAGGTCCGCGAAGCCACCCTGGGTGAACGCACGAATGAGGTTCAGAGTGGAAGCAGAGGTGTGGTAGGCCTTCAGCATGCGGCCGGCGTCGTGGGCGCGGGACTCCGGGGTGAAGTCGTAGCCGTTGACGATGTCGCCGCGGTAGGCGGGAAGTGTCACGCCGTCGCGGGTCTCGTCGTTGGACGAGCGCGGCTTGGCAAACTGGCCCGCCATGCGGCCCATCTTGATGACGGGCATGGCAGCACCGTACGTGAGCACCACTGCCATCTGCAGGATGGTCTTTACGCGGGCGCTGATCTTGTCCGCGGTGGCGGCCTCAAAGGTCTCAGCGCAATCGCCGCCCTGCAGGAGGAAAGCCTTGCCCTGTGCCGCAGCGGCCAGTCGCTCCCGAAGAACGTCCACTTCGCCTGCGAAGACCAGCGGCGGCACCACGGAAAGTTCCTTGACGGAAGCCTCGAAAACGCCGGCGTCCGACCAAGTGGGCTGCTGTGAAATCGGCAGGTCCCGCCAGGCGTCGAGCCCGGGATAGTTCGCTGCCCCGCTTTGGGCGGTGCTGGCAAGGGGATCTGCTGTGGAGGATGCGGTGTTCGCGGTTAGCTCAGTCACCCTTCAAGAGTAGTAGCCTCCGGCATGGTTCCGGGACTGTGGGCGTAACCGATGCTGCCGCCCGCGTCACAGTTTCTGCGATGTCCCGTCCCCGCCGCTCCCAGGTTCATCCCTGTCCTCAGCGATGTCTTCGGTGACCTCCTCTGTCACCTCAAGCTGGTGGACAGGCTCCGGGCCCTTGCCGGCCAACTGGGCCTTGACCACGGCGGCATACTCATCGACGTATTCCTGGCCGGAGAGACGCATCAGGGCGTACATGATTTCGTCCGTCACTGCGCGCTGGATCAGGCGGTCGTCCTCCATGCCGTAGTAGCGGCTGAAGTCCAGGGGTTGTCCAAAGATGATGCCGACCCGGCGGATGCTGGGGAGCCGCTTACCGATGGGCTGGACTTTCTCCGTGCCGATCATGGCGACCGGCACCACGGGGACCCTGGTTTGCAAGGCGAGTCGCGCTACACCCACCTTGCCGCGGTAGAGCCGGGCGTCCGGGCTGCGGGTGCCTTCCGGGTAAATTCCCAACAAGCCCCCGGAGGCGAGGACATCCTTGCCGGCTTGCAACGACATCTCGGACGCTGCCCCTCCGGAACGGTCCATGGGAAGTTGGTTGCTCAGCCTGAAGAAAAGCGCCGTAAGCCGGCCCTTGAAGCCTTTCCCGGTGAAGTACTCGGACTTGGCCAGGAAGATCACCGGCCGGTGCACCATCAAAGGCAGGAAGATGGAGTCCGAAAAGGACAGGTGGTTGGACGCCAGGATTGCGGCGCCGCTTTCAGGGACGTTATCCAGGCCCTTGACCCACGGCCTGAACAGGAGTTTGAGGATGGGACCCAGGAAGATCCTTTTCATGACCCAATAGAACACGGTTGTCCTCTCACGGCCGACGGATGGCATGCTTCCGGCAACCCGGCCGGCACTCAACTGCAACCCTACTCCAGTGAGAAATCTCCGGAACAGTGACACGATGGGACACATGACGGAACGCCTCACACCTGCAGCGCCGCTTGCCTTCCACCATGCCGGGCACGGACCCAATGCCGGCACCGGAGTGGCCATCTGCCACGGATTCACCGGCAGTCCACTCAGTATCCTCCCGTGGGCGGAGTATCTGGCCGCTCAAGGATTCGCCGTTTCTGTACCACTGCTGCCTGGCCACGGGACCAGTTGGCAGGACCTCGCAACAACGCGGTGGCAGGACTGGTACCGGACTTTTGAACAGAGTTACCTGGACTTGGCCGGGCAGACAGAAAAGTGCTTCGTGGCGGGATTGTCAATGGGTGGCGCCGTGGCACTGCGTGTAGCTTCACAGCATGATGTCCCCGGGCTGGTCCTTGTCAATCCGGGCCTGAGTTTCTATGACCGTCGCGTGAGGTACGTAGCTGCCCTCAAATACGTCATGCCCACCACCACACCCATCGTTGAAGACAAACCGGCTCCGGTCACCACCCAGGATGGCGACTATTCCAAGACGCCCTTGAAGTCAGTCCATGAACTGAAGAAGCTCTTCCGGGCGGCCACTCTCGGATTGCCCAAGGTGCAGGCTCCGGCTTTGGTCTTCAAGTCGTCAGTGGACGAGGTGGTCCCGCCGAGTTCCGTAGCCGCCATTGAGCGCCACATTGCGTCCTCCCGGTTAAAAGTGGTGACGCTTCCGCACAGCGGTCATGTGGCCACACTTGATGTTGATGCGCCCACCATATTCGAACAATCAGCCAGGTTTTTCCGTCAGCACGCCGGGGACAGAGTAGCCTCAGAGTCATCATGAACATGCTTCCGGATTTCTCGCCATTCCTCAGCAGTTGGAACGGGACAGGCCCCCGCGTGGGTGTCGTTATGTCCCACGGTTTTACCGGCAGTCCACACAGCGTCAGGCCTTGGGCCGAGCACCTGGCTGCAGCCGGTTATGCTGTCAGGCTGCCCTTGCTGCCCGGTCACGGCACCACGTGGCAGGACATGGCGAGGCGTTCCTGGCAGGAGTGGCACCGCGCAGTGGATGACGCCTACCTGGAACTGGCCGCCGAGTGCGATTACGTCTTCAGCACCGGCCTGTCCATGGGCGGCACTTTGGCGCTGCGCATCGCGGCGACGCGCCCCGTGGCCGGAACAGTGGTGGTCAACCCGGGCTTGGTCCTCGATGATCCACGGGCAGTCATAGTCGCTGCGCTCAAATACGTGGTGAAGACAACGCCGGCCATTGCCAACGACATCCTCAAACCGGACCAGAATGAAGGTGCCTACGCCCGCACTCCCGTTGCCGCGGCGCACCAGTTGAAGAAGATGTACAAGGACACGGCAGCGATCCTGCCCCGCATCCACTCCCCTGTCCAGGTCTACAAATCCAGTGTGGACAACGTGATCTCAGAGGCGAGCCTGGATTTCCTGCGCGCCCGGGTCAACGCACCAGTGGACGTCAAGTACCTCAACAACAGCTACCACGTGGCTACTCTCGACAACGACGCCCCGGAGATCTTCGCGGGTACCGTGGATTTCATTCAACAAACCGTAGCAACCCTGGCCGGACACGGGCCCTCCCCCGAAAAGGACACAGCCCATGAACAGGCCTGATGCCAACTCTGCCGATCAGAGCGCCAACAAGGACGACGACGCCGTATGGCTGGACCTGGTGGCCCGGTTGGAGGGGACTGGAACCTCCGAAGCCGGGAACCCGTCGTCGGCCGGTCCCCTGAACCCGGCTCCCGGAGACGGCGGGCTGCCCCGGCGTGAATCCAGCAAGGCCTTCAGGGATTTCGACCCCTTGGGATTGTCCACGCCGCCCGATGAAGCGACCGCGGTTCCCGCGTCTTCCGAAGGCGCCGGCCGTCCCTTGGGGCCACGTGACTTCGAGGTCGAAGACGACGACGATGACGCTTTCGTTCCCGAGGAGCCTCCGAGCCTTGCCGGCACGGAGCCCTTGATTATGCTGGCGTGGGTTGGTGCAGTGGGAGGACCCATCGCGCTGCTCTTCACCGCAATGTTCTGGCGGTCTGCTCCCCTTGTTGCGATCCTGGGAATTGTTGCCGCTTTTGTGGCGTCGGTGGTGTTCCTCATCATGCGGCTTCCGCAGGAAAAGAATGAGGACGACGACGGCGCCCGCATCTAGGTGCTGCCGACGCCCCCTCTGCGGCGAACAGCTTAGCTGTGGGCGCGTCCGCTGACACGTGAAAGGTCCGCGGCGCCGATCATGCCGGCACGGGGACCGAGTGCCGCGAGCTCAATCCCCGCCATGGGCCGGAACCCCCTGCCGGTAAGGTTCTTCGCGAACGACTCCCGGGCCGGTCCGGCCAGTAGTTCCCCGGCATCGCAGAGTCCCCCGCCGATCACGAACATCCCGGGGTCAAGGGCAGCGGCCAGGTTGGCCAGTCCCAATCCCAGCCATTCGCCTTGATCTGCAAGGAGTTCGCGGGATGTCGCATCACCTTCCAGTGCCAACGCCGTGACAGCTGCCCCCGTGAGGTTGTCTGCAGTTCCGCCGGCCTTTTCCAAAAGAGCCCGGCCTTCCGGCGAGTTGGTCCGGACAAGTTGGCGGGCCTCGCGCCCCAAGGCGTTGCCGGAGGCATACTGCTCCCAGCACCCGCGGTTCCCGCATTCGCAGCGGTGTCCGCCGGGAAAGATAATCTGGTGCCCGAATTCGCCGGCCACCCCGTAACGTCCTCGCTCCACCCGGCCATCCATGACCATGGCCCCGCCAATGCCAGTACCCAGCGTCACGCACACCAGCCGGCTCTCACCCTGGCCTGCACCGAAGCGCCATTCAGCCCAGGCGGCGGCATCGGCGTCGTTCGTCAGGAGGACAGGACGCCGCAGCAGCTTCTGCAAGCTGGCCCGGAGCGGCTCATTGCGCCAGGCAAGGTGCGGGCTGAACAGCACCGTCCCGCCGTCGAGATCCATCCATCCCGCTGCGCCGATTCCGACGGAGGCCACGCGGTGCTCGGCGCTGAGTTCGTCCACCAGCTCCACGATGGTCTGTTCCACGGCCCGGGGATCGGCACCGGGAGTGGACCTGCGGGCCTCGGCGAGGACCCGCCCTTCCGCATCCACCACGCCGGCTGCAACTTTGGTGCCGCCGATATCTATTCCAATCGCCAGGCCGCGACGGCCTAAATGGCTGCGGCGGGCAGCCCACGGCACGTCCTTCCATGCTGAGGCCGGTGGTTTGGGTCTGGCACGAAAAGAGGACCGTAGTGCGGGCATCCCATCATCTTATTCCGCTGGACTGCGGGCCCCCGCATCGGCGGGTCGGAGGGCCCCGAGTTGCTTGAAATGACGGCTCATCCGTAAAGTTACTCGCCAGTAGGTGAAATAGGACACACCTCCGCGAGCAGGCATACTAGAGTGAAAGCAGCCCCTCGTGGCCCGTGGATATCAAAGGAGCTACCGTGCGTGAAATCAGTGTTCCTCCCCTCGTCAATATCGCCCCGGAAACCAACATCACGGACTTCGTGATCCGGGAAGCCGAAAAGGCGTCAAACCCAGCGTTGTTCTCCAAGCTGGACAGCAATGGGCAGTGGCAGGACATCCGGGCCAAGGACTTCCTCGCTGATGTCAGGGCCCTGGCAAAGGGCCTGATTGCCAGCGGCGTCGCCACCGGCGACCGGGTGGGCATTATGTCCCGGACCCGGTACGAATGGTCGTTGGTGGACTTCGCCATCTGGTTCGCCGGTGCAGTCTCGGTCCCGATCTATGAAACGTCATCTCCTTCCCAGGTGGCGTGGAACCTGGGTGACTCTGGTGCGGTGGCAGCCTTCGGCGAAGCCGCACACCACGAGGACGTCATACGCCAGGCGGTGGCAGCCGAGGACATCAGCTCGGTGGCCCACGTCTGGCAGCTTGAGGGTGCGGGGCTGGATGCCCTGCGGGCAGCCGGTGCAGGCGTACCCGACGACGAACTCGAGTCCCGCCGCTCCTCCGCGGGCCTGGCCGATCTCGCCACCATCATTTACACCTCCGGCACCACCGGCAGGCCCAAGGGCTGCGAATTGACCCACGGCAACTTCGTGGAGCTCTCCGAGAATGCCCGCGCGTCCCTTCCCGAAATCATCAATGAGTCGGGCAAGACCATCATGTTCCTGCCGCTGGCCCACGTCTTTGCCCGGTTCATCTCCGTGCTTGCCGTGGCCGGCGGCGTCCAGGTAGCCCATACCCCGGACATCAAAAACCTGCTGGCCGACCTCCAGAGTTTCCAACCGACGTTCATCCTGGCTGTCCCCCGCGTCTTCGAGAAGGTGTACAACTCGGCGCTGACCAAGGCCGAAGACGGCGGCAAGGGCGCCATCTTCCACCGCGCCGTGGACACCGCGATCGCCTACTCCAAGGCCCGCGAGTCAGGTTCCCTGGGCCTCGGCCTGAAGATCAAGCACGCAGTGTTCGACAAACTCGTTTACGGCAAGCTCCGCGCGGCCATGGGTGGACAGGTAGCCCACGCCGTGTCCGGCGGCGGCCCTCTGGGTGAACGCCTTGGCCACTTCTTCCAAGGCATCGGCCTGCAGATCCTGGAAGGTTACGGACTCACCGAAACAACCGCGCCCATCTCCGTCAACACTCCTTCCATGATCAGGATTGGCACCGTTGGCGCCCCCTTGCCCGGAAACTCCGTCAAGATTGCCGACGACGGCGAAATTCTCGCCAAGGGAGTCTGCGTCATGCGCGGTTACTACAAGCGCGAAGACCTCACGGAAGAGACCTTCACCGACGGCTGGTTCCGCACCGGCGATATTGGCGAGTTGGACAGTAACGGATTCCTCAAGATCACTGGCCGCAAGAAGGAAATCATCGTGACGGCCGGCGGCAAGAACGTGGTTCCCGCGTTGCTCGAGGACCAGATCCGCGCTGATGCGCTGGTCTCCCAGGTTTTGGTAGTGGGCGATAACCGCCCGTTCATCGGCGCTCTGGTCACCCTCGATGAGGAAGCCCTCCCAGGATGGTTGGAACGCCACGGGCTGCCGTCCAGCACGTCGTTGGGCGAAGCCGCGGACCATGCGGTGGTGAAAGCCGCGGTGCAGGAACTCATCAGCAAGGCCAACCAGTCAGTGTCCCAGGCTGAAGCCATCAAGTCTTTCCGGATTGTCCCGGCGGACTTCACGGAGGCCTCAGGGCACCTCACCCCGTCCCTCAAGGTCAAGCGGGCCCAGGTCATGAAGGACTTCAACGCCGTGATCGAGGAAATGTACTCGTCTCCACGCGCTTCCTAGAGAACGACAAAAAAGTACCCCGTCCGGACGTTTCCGGACGGGGTACTTTTATGGGCGGATTGCTAGCTGATCACCAGCAGCAAGTCGCCACCCTGGACCTGCTCCACCGAGGAAATAGCCAGGCGTGAGACCGTGCCGGCTACCGGCGTGGTGATGGATGCTTCCATCTTCATCGCCTCAATGGTGGCCACGGTATCGCCTGCGTTGACGACGTCGCCCGCCTTGACAGTGACCGTCACGGCACCGGCGAACGGAGCTGCAACCTGGCCGGGCTGGGCAGGATCGGCCTTCTCTGCTGCCTTGACGTTGCTGACCACCGAACGGTCACGGACAACCACCGGGCGGGACTGGCCGTTGAGCGTGCACATCACAGTCCGCATGCCCTTCTCATCGGCTTCGGACACAGCCTCAAGCTGGGCAATGAGGCGGACGCCCTTTTCCAGCTCGATGACATGCTCTGAGCCTTGCTGGAAACCGTAGAGGTAGTCACGGGTGTCCAGCACGGAGATGTTGCCGTAGGTCTCCACACTCTTCAGGTAGTCCTTGGTGGGACCGGCGAACAGCAAACGGTTCAGCGTGTGCTGGCGCGTCTTGGAATCCCCCTTGAGCGCAGCGCTGTCTTCGGCGCTGATATCCACATCGCGGACCTTGACGCTGCGGCCCTGCAGTGCCTTGGTACGGAACGGCTCGGGCCAGCCTCCAGGAGGATCTCCGAGTTCGCCGGACAGGAAGCCGATCACGGAGTCAGGGATGTCGTAGTTCTGCGGGTTCTCGTTGAAGTCGGCCGGATCAGCGTTCAAGCCAACCAGGTGCAGGGCGAGGTCTCCCACCACCTTGGAGGAAGGCGTCACCTTGACCAGCCGGCCCAGGATGCGGTCGGCAGCGGTGTACATGTCCTCGATGGCTTCGAACTGCTCCCCCAGCCCCAGGGCAATAGCCTGCTGGCGAAGGTTGGACAGCTGGCCGCCCGGGATCTCGTGCTGGTAGACACGGCCTGTGGGGCCCGGCAGACCTGATTCGAAGGGCGCGTAGACGCGGCGGACAGCTTCCCAGTAAGGCTCCATGGCGCCCACGTTTTTCAGGCTGAGGCCGGTGTCCCGCGGGGTGTTGGCCAAGGCTGCCACCAAGGCCGAAGCGGCAGGCTGGCTGGTGGTCCCGGCAAGGGAGGCAGCAGCGACGTCAACAGCGTCCACGCCGGCTTCGACTGCAGCGAGGAGGGTTGCCAGCTGCCCGCCGGCGGTATCGTGCGTGTGGAGATGCACCGGCAGGTCGAAGCGCTCACGCAACGCCGTCACCAGCTTTGTGGCCGCAGCCGGACGCAACAGGCCTGCCATGTCCTTGATGGCGAGGATGTGGGCACCGGCGTCGACGATCTTCTGGGCGAGGTCCAGGTAGTAGTCAAGGGTGTACAGGTCCTCATTGGGGTCAAGGAGGTTGCCCGTGTAGCAAAGCGCCACTTCCGCGACGGCGGTGCCGGTGGCCCGGACGGCCCGGATGGCCGGTGCCATCTGGTTGACGTCGTTGAGGGCATCAAAGATGCGGAAGATATCGATGCCGGTGGCTGCTGCTTCGTTAACGAAAGCCTCAGTCACTTCCTCAGGGTAGGGCGTGTAGCCCACGGTGTTGCGTCCGCGGAGCAGCATCTGGAGGCAGGTGTTGGGAAGTGCCTGACGCAGTGCGGCCAGACGGTCCCAGGGGTCCTCACCGAGGAAACGCAGGGCGACGTCGTACGTCGCACCGCCCCAGGCTTCCACGGAAAGGAGTTCCGGCATCAGGGCCGTCACCGCCGGACCGGCCGCGACGAGGTCACGGGTGCGGACGCGGGTGGCCAGGAGCGACTGGTGGGCATCACGGAATGTGGTGTCCGTGACGGCCAGGGCCTGCTGCTCCCGAAGGGCCTTGGCGAAGCCCTCGGGCCCGAGTTCCATCAGCTTCTGGCGCGAACCTGAGGTGGGAACCGGCCCCTCGATCGCCGGCAGCTTACTGGCCGGGTCTGAGTGGACCGTGAGCTCACCGTTCGGCTTGTTTACAGTCACCTCGGCCAACCACGTGAGCAGCTTGGTGCCACGGTCGGCGGAGATGTGGGACTTCAGCAGCTCCGGGCGCTTGTCAATGAAGTCAGTGGCCACGTTGCCGGCGTTGAAGTCCGGATCCGCAAGGACAGCCTGCAGGAAAGGGATGTTGGTGGACACGCCGCGAATACGGAACTCTGCGAGGCCACGGCGGGCACGGGCCACTGCTGCCGGGTAGTCCCGGCCACGGCAGGTCAGCTTGACCAGCATGGAGTCAAAGTGCGGGCTGATCTCGGCACCCGAGTAAACGGTACCGCCGTCGAGCCTGACACCGGCACCGCCGGCAGAGCGGTAGCCCGTGATCTTCCCGACGTCCGGACGGAACCCGTTGGCGGGGTCTTCCGTGGTGATGCGGCACTGCAGCGCGGCACCCTTGATGGAAACGGTCTCCTGGCTCAGGCCAAGGTCCGCCAGGGTCTCACCCGACGCGATGCGCATCTGCGCCTGTACGAGGTCCACATCCGTGATTTCCTCGGTGACGGTGTGCTCCACCTGGATACGGGGGTTCATTTCGATGAACACATGCTGCCCGGCGCGCTCACCCTCGGTGTCCACCAGGAATTCCACGGTTCCCGCATTGACATAGTTGAGGGCCTTCGCGAAAGCGACGGCATCGCGGTAGAGCGCCTGGCGGATGTTCTCATCCAGGTTCGGCGCAGGAGCGATCTCCACCACCTTCTGGTGGCGCCGCTGCAGTGAACAGTCACGTTCGAAGAGGTGCATGACATTGCCCTCGGCGTCAGCCAGGATCTGCACTTCGATGTGGCGGGGACGCAACACAGCCTGCTCAAGGAACATGGTGGGATCGCCGAAGGCGGCGTCAGCCTCACGCATGGCGGACTGCAAGGCCTCGGGGAGGGCTTCGCGCGTCTCCACACGGCGCATACCGCGGCCACCGCCACCGGCGACAGCCTTTGCGAAGATGGGGAACCCAATCTCGTCCGCTGCCGCAATGAGCTCGTCAAGATCCTTGGACGGCTTGCTCGACTTCAAAACAGGCACGCCGGCCTTGCGGGCTGCTTCCAGTGCCGCAACCTTGTTGCCGGCGAGTTCCAGCACCTCCGCGGGCGGACCCACAAAGGTGATTCCGGCTGCCTTGGCAGCACGGGCGAGGTCCGGGTTCTCCGAGAGGAAGCCATAGCCGGGGTAGATGGCGTCTGCGCCGGCTTCCTTGGCGACGCGGACAACCTCCTCCACGTCAAGGTAGGCGCGGACGGGATGGCCCACCTCGCCGATCAGGTAAGCTTCGTCGGCCTTCTGCCGGTGGATCGAGTTACGGTCCTCGTGCGGAAAGACGGCTACGGTCTTGGCGCCCAGTTCATAACCAGCGCGAAACGCCCTGATCGCGATTTCGCCGCGATTGGCCACCAGAATTTTCGAAAACATACTTCTCCTGCATCATTGCGGGTGGATCGGTCGGTGGTCACAGTGTGTAGTGCCGCCAGCATCAAACACAAATCTTTGTGGCAACCATCACAATGGAATCGTCATCTGGGCTGTATATGCGTGCGCGCGATCCGACGGCATGCTATTGCCTGCTTCGTCTCCCGCGGCCGGGCGCGTAGAAAGCGGGATTCAGCCGCGATGCACCATATGATGTTGAGGGGGCTTCGGCAAGCCCCGGCTCCGGCGCTTCCGGAGCCGAATCAGCGCGATACGGCAACCGGCGTTAGGTTTTGGGTTTTCAAGTGCAAGTAGTCAGCATCAGCAGCCTCAAAGGTGGAGTGGGAAAGACGTCCGTGACCACTGGTCTGGCGTCCGCGGCCCTCGCCGCCGGCATTCCTACCCTGGTGGTCGATCTCGATCCCCACGCCGACGCCACCACGGCACTGGGTGTCCAGCCGGGCGGGCAACTGGACATCGGCCGGATGCTGAAAAGCCCCCGGAAGGCCCGGCTCCAGGAAAACGTGGCGGGCAGCAGCTGGGTCTCCAACGGATCAAGCGACGGCACCCTGGATGTCGCAGTAGGTTCGGCGTTCACTGGAATCTACGATCGCCCGGACCTGGGACGGCGCGACCTCCGAAGGCTGTCAGCAGTACTGGCCGGCACCACAGCTTATGAACTCGTGCTGGTGGACTGCCCACCGTCCCTCAACGGGTTGACGCGCATGGCGTGGAGCGCCAGTGACCGGGTGGTCCTTGTGGCTGAGCCCGGGCTGTTCTCCGTAGCCGGCACTGAACGCACCATGAGGGCCATTCAACTCTTCCGGCAGGAGTTCGCTCCCAACCTGGCTCCGGCCGGCATCGTTGCCAACCGGGTTCGTACAGGCTCCGCAGAACACACCTTCCGCCTGGCTGAAATGGAGTCAATGTTCGGTGACTTGCTGCTGACTCCCCACATTCCGGAACAAGCAAATTGGCAGCAGATCCAGGGTGCAGCCCACTCTGTGCACCACTGGCCCGGGGATTCGGCCAAGAACTCCGCCAAGCTGTTCGATGCGCTCCTAGAGAGCCTCCTGGCGGGACAACCATCCCTGCGGGACCGCCGCCAGCGCTAGGTGATGCAGCCTCGCACAGGGGCTGGAGCAAACAGCAGAGCGGGAACCACAGCAAACCTGGTATCGACAAGGAAAGCCTCCTCCCCAAGGGGAAGAGGCTTTCTGTGGTTTAAGACCGGGTCGTGCGGTCCAGTCGATGCGGCAGGGTTCAGCCGATGCGGCGGGCCACTCGCCGCTTGCTCAATTCGTCGTCGGGAAAGGACTGCTCCACGGCGTGTTCACTCGGAAGAGCGGCCAGGCTTCCCTCTACTTCCCGCCATACGCGTCCAACGGCTATGCCGAAGACGCCCTGTCCGCCTTGGACGAGGTCAATGACTTCGTCCGCAGAGGTACATTCATAAACGCTCGCGCCGTCGCTCATCAGGGTAATTTGCGCAAGGTCCTCAACACCCCTCTCGCGGAGGTGCTCCACAGCGGTTCGGATCTGCTGCAGGGACACACCTGTATCAAGGAGCCGCTTGACCACTTTGAGAACCAGGATGTCGCGGAATCCATAAAGCCGCTGGGACCCGGATCCTGCCGCGCCGCGTACGGCCGGCTCCACCAGGCCCGTACGGGCCCAGTAATCGAGTTGGCGGTACGTGATGCCTGCGGCTTTGCATGCAGTGGGACCGCGGTAGCCCGCGTCCTCGTCCAGCACAGGAAGGTCCTCTGTGAAGAGTAAACCTTGGGCGCCGGATGCGGGCGCAGCAATGCCGGTCGAGGCCTGCTTCAGCTCGCCTGCTTCGCCTTTCGGACTCACGTGACCTCCTTGTTCTCAGTTCCCTTGGGGACGGTGCATACCCTGGCACAACACTGAAATGCAGCAGTGTAATTCCCACAAGTCCGCACCTTCCAGTGTGACTTGCGCAGGCAGTGTATGCAACGGGAACTTGATATCTTCGACGTTAGGCCCGTCGGGGGCCGAGGTCAAAGACCTTGGCCCCAATTTCCGGTCGTGTCGAAACTTTCACCCTCAACTTTAGGCTTAAGGTCCCTCAGCCCTCGAAGTCTTCGGGTTCCACGTCGTCCAGAAACTCCCGGAAGCGGCGCATTTCGCGCTCTTCGTCCACGCTGGGATCCGGCTCGGAGTCTTCACCTTCGTCGTGTTCCGTGATCCGGACACCGGCTTCTTCCATCACGGCATCAGCGCACCAAATGCGGCACTTGGCCCGGAGCGCCAGCGCCAGCGCGTCCGAAGCCCGGGAACTGACCACGGTGCCGTCGTCGAACTGCAGTTGCCCGTAAAAGATGTTGTCCTCAACAGCAACGATGTTGACGCTGATGATGGAGTGCCCCAGCGATTCAACAACGTCCACCAAGAGGTCGTGCGTCATGGGCCGGGGCGGAACCACTCCCTGCTGGGCCAAAGCAATGGCGCTGGCCTCCGGGGTGCCGATCCAGATAGGTACATGCCGTTCGCCATTGAGTTCGCGAAGAAGCACCAAGGGCTGGTTGGACGGCAACTCTATGCGCACGCCTACGATTTCGACTTCGATCATCAGCTGTCCATCCGGGAGATGCGATCATGGACGAGCGCCCTGTGAAGGGTGAGGCAGAGCTCACTGATCTCGCGGGCAGCTTCTGCTGCGCGGGCTTGGGACGCGGCGTCGCGGCGGGACGTCAGAGGCGCTACGGCCCGTTCCACCAAACCGAACTCACGGTCTGCCGCGGCCTGGAATGGACGAAGGTGCCTCGGTTCGAGGCCGTGCCCTTCCAACTGCACGCAGGCCCGCGCCACTTGAAGGGCGTGCTCGTCGAACCGCCCGCCGACGTGGCTGATAAGCCCGAAGCTCAGCAGTGATTCAAGCAACGGCACGCTCGCTCCCGACTCAGAGCGCAACTGCTCCTCGGTCAGTGCCCTCGCCCGTCCTTGCCTCTCGGCAGCCATTCCGGCCGAAACAGCTTGGGGCGCCACTGTCACGCCGGGTGGCAGATTTTCCGGGCGCTCACCGCGATCAATGGCGTCCAGGTAGTCCTTAATGACTTTCAGCGGAAGGTACTGATCGCGCTGCAGCGCGAGGACGAAACGGAGGCGCTCGACGTCACCGTCCGCATACTGCCTGTAGCCTGCAGCGGTCCGCTTGGGGTTGATGAGCCCCTTTTCCTCCAGGAACCGGATTTTGGACGCAGTCATGCCAGGGAAGTCGTCACTCAGCTGGGCGAGGACTTCTCCAATGTTCAGGACCTGCGGTCCTCGGCGGTCCGGCTGGGCGATAGCCACAGGCAGGTACCCCGTCAGACTTGGCCTGCTGCGCGGACAGGGCTCAGGTAGTAGGTCAACCGGAACTTGCCGATCTGCACCTCGTTGCCGCTCTTCAGGTGCACACGGTCAACGCGGTCGTGGTTGACATATGTTCCGTTGAGGCTGCCCATGTCCACCAGTTCGAAGCCCGATGCCGTGCGAAGGAACTGGACGTGCTTGCGGGACACCGTGACGTCATCCAGGAAGATGTCTGCGTCCGGGTGCCGGCCCGCAGTGGTGGTGTCCGCATCCAAAAGGAACCGCGCTCCGGCGTTGGGCCCGCTGTGGGCAATAAGCAAGGCCGAGTTGGGCGGTAGTGCTTCCACGGATGCGCGCTCTTCAGGGGCCAGCTTGGGGGCGATGCTTGGCTCGTCCCACGTTGGCGTGATGCTGATGGAGGTGGTCTCCGACGTAGGCTGTTCCTCCGCGCCGTTCCCGACATTGGCTTGATTCTGTTCGCCGCCAACCATGGAATTTCCTCCTCATCTGCCGGCAGTTCAAAAACCTGCCAGCCACTTCCGCATCCCGGTACCGCCGGGCAAATCGGTTGCTGGCCCGCCGTCGCGCTTTTCCCGCTAAGGAAATTCAGCCTGGCGGGCCAGATAACTTTAGCCTACCTGTTGTTCGTACTCTGATGCACTGAGCAGGGAATCCACTGCATCTGCTTCTGCGAGCTTGACCTCAATGAGCCACCCTTCACCGTAAGGATCCGAGTTAATCAGCGCAGGATCGGTGTCCAACGCGTCATTGCGATTAATGACCTCGCCGCTCACGGGAGCATAGATGTCGCTGACGCTCTTGGTGGACTCAACTTCCCCCACCACCTCATTGCCGGTGACTTTTGTCCCGGGCTCAGGCATCTGGGCGTAAACGACGTCGCCCAGGGCATCCTGCGCAAAGTCGGTAATACCAATCCGCACAACGCCTTCGGCATCGGGAGCGGTAACCCATTCGTGCTCCGCGGTATAGGAAAGATCTTCTGGAATATTGCTCACGGGTGGCCTTTCATCGGGACAATGACGAACCTCGACGGCGGCCTGTGCTGGTGGCCACCGCTGAAAGTATAGGCACATTTCCCTGCGCCCAAGGGGGTCTCTGCCATGATTGACCCATGACTGAACAAGCACAAGTACCAGCTCGGAAAAAGCGCAATTGGGGCGTCAAAATAATCCTGATACTGGTGGCATTGCTTGTCGCTGTGGCCGCCTACTTTATTCTGGGGGCCATTCTCCCCCGCTGGTGGTCCGATGTCATTGCCGGCCAGATCAAGCGGGATCTCGGAGCCAGTGTCCTGGTGGGCATGTTCTACGGTTTCGTCTTCACCTTCGTTCCCCTCCTTGTGGCCTGGCAAGCCACCCGCAAGGCAGTCGCCTGGCCGTGGAAGATCGTCATTCTCCTGGCGGCAGTTGCCATCGCCACCCCGAACCTCCTGACGGCCGGCATTGCCTTTGGAACCTCGGAATCAGCCCACGCAGGCCAGCGGACGCTGAGCGTGGACGCCGGCTTCTTTACAACCTGGACGGCCGTGTCTGCCATCGCGGCAGTCGTGGTCTTCATCGCCGTTACAGTCCTGTGGGCTCTTTGGCGCCGGCGGGGCAAACAAATGAAAGCGCTGAAGCAGGCGGAAAACCAGCGCGTCAAGGCGGCGAAAAGCGCAGCAGCGGAGACGCAGGGACCCACGCCAAGCGCCTAGGCCACCCCACAGAACACGAAGCCCGCCACGGAACAATCCGTGGCGGGCTTCTTTTGCCGATGGGACACCTCAGGCGACGGTAGCCCCGCGTGGCTCGCGTTCGCCGTCGGGCGTGGCAGCAATTGTTGCGACTCCCCCGCGCTTTGCGGCAGCGGCAGCAAAGACCATGACCAGCAGCGCAGCGACGGTAATGCCGGCACCGGCCCAAATGGGCGAGGTGTAGCCGAGGCCAGCGGTGATGGTCACGCCGCCCAGCCAGGCTCCGAGAGCGTTACCCAGGTTGAAGGCACCGATGTTTGCGCCGGACGCCAGCGTTGGGGCCGTGGAGGCAAAGTGCATCACGCGCATCTGGAGGCCGGGGACCGTCGCGAAGCCGAAACCACCCATGAGCGCCAGCGAAACCAGCGTTGCGATGCTGCTGGACGCGGTGAGGGCGAAGAAGACCAACACTGCGACGAGCCCGGCGAGGATGACGACGAGGGATTTGTCCAATGCTCTGTCGGCAGCCTTGCCACCGAGGAAGTTTCCAACGAAGAGGCCACCACCGAAGAGCACCAGGAGCCACGGCACGGCGCTGGACTCAAACCCGGAGACCTCCGTCAGCGTGAAGGCGATGTAGGTAAAGGCGCCAAACATCCCGCCGAAGCCGAGGATGGTCACAATGATGGAAAGCCAGACCTGGCCGGACCGGAAGGCTCCAAGCTCACTGCGCAGGCCCTTGGTCGGTTCGGTGCCGGCCTTGGGGACCATGAGCGCGATGCCCACCAAGGCGATCACGCCAATGATGGTGATCGCCCAGAACGTGGAGCGCCAGCCGAAGTTCTGGCCCAGCAGGGTTCCGAAAGGCACGCCCAGGACGTTCGCGGCGGTGAGGCCCGTGAACATGATGGCAATGGCACCGGCCTTCTTGTGCGCCGGAACCAGGCTGGCCGCCACTACCGAGCCGATGCCGAAGAAAGCACCGTGGCACAGTGCGGCGACAATGCGGCCTACGAGCATTGCCGTGTAGCTGTCCGCGATGGCGGACAGGAAGTTGCCCGCAATGAACAGGACGAGCAAGCCCACCAGAACAGGCTTCCGCGGAAGCCGGGTCACGGCCGCCGTGACCAGCAGTGCGCCAACCGTAACGCTCAGGGCATAGCCGGAGATGAACCAGCCGGCTGCAGCCTCGCTGACCTGGAAGTCGGCGGCAACCTCGGGCAAGAGACCCATGATCACGAATTCTGTCAGTCCGATGCCGAATCCGCCGAGGGCAAGGGCAATTAACCCTGCGGGCATGTGAAGCTCCTTATGTGGTGGCTCCCAGGGAAAGTGGAACTGCGCCTCCGGGAACCGTAGAATAATAGTTGCAGACGCTTTATATATAGTTGCACACGCTAGGTACTTGCGCAAGCAACTAGTTTCCGGCGTCCCGATCTACACGACATCAAGTCAGGAGCACAGCAAACATGGGCATCAAGGATGACGCCGTAGAAGTTCGGGCGCAGGGTTGGCGGACCCTTGCCGCCCTGCACGGAAGCATCGAAGGGGAACTGGAGAAGGCGCTCCAGGCCTCAAGTGACCTGTCGGTAGTGGAGTACACGGTGCTGGATGCCCTGAGCCGCCAGGACGGCTGGCATATGCGGATGCAGCAACTGGCCCGCGCCACGGCCCTGTCCAGCAGCGCTACCACCCGCCTGGTCAACCGCTTGGAGGACCGCGGCCTGCTCACGCGCATCCTGTGCGCCGACGACCGTCGCGGCATCTACACCGAGCTCACCATCAGCGGACAAGAACTCTTGGAGTCGGCCAAGCCGGTCCACGACGAGACGCTGGCCTCCGCCCTTGAGGCCGCCGCCTCCGTGCCGGAGCTTGAACCGTTGGTGCGGGCACTCGGCGCGCTGCAGAGGGTTTAGCCCTACCCCCGTCATCCTTTGCTTCACCCGACGCAACCCGACGCTGACGCAAGGTGAAGCGAAGGGCCGGAAACAAGAAAGGACCGGAATCCCGCGTTTCCGCGTGATTCCGGTCCTTCATTGTCGGGCTGACAGGATTTGAACCTGCGACCCCTTGACCCCCAGTCAAGTGCGCTACCAAGCTGCGCTACAGCCCGCTGGTTCCACCGTTCTCCGCCTAGGTTATCCTCCGAAGAGTCCCACCTAAGCAGTCCGGCCGAACCACCTCCAAAAGCTTACACGAAGTTGGAGGTCGGAGACGCCATCACAGCCAAACTCGGCTGTGATGCCCGTCTCACTTAGCGCTTCTTGCCACGCTTCTCGCGGACGCGCATGTTGACCTCGATGGGCGTACCCTCGAAGCCGAACGTTTCGCGGAGGCGACGCGTGATGAAGCGACGGTATCCGGGATCCAGGAACCCGGTGGTGAAGAGCACAAACTTCGGCGGGCGGCTGGAAGCCTGGGTGCCGAAGAGGATGCGGGGCTGCTTTCCACCACGGACCGGGTGCGGGTGCGCAGCGACGAGCTCGCCCAGGAACGCGTTCAGGCGTCCCGTGGGAATGCGGCGGTCCCAGCTCTCCAGTGCGATATCCAGGGCAGGAACCAAACGGTCCTTGTGCCAGCCGGTCTTGGCTGAGATGTTGACGCGGGGCGCCCACTCAACGTGCGCCAGGTCCTGCTCGATTTCGCGTTCCAGGTAGCGGCGGCGTTCGTCGTCCAGCAGGTCCCACTTGTTGAAGGCGAGGACCAGTGCACGGCCGGATTCAATGGCCAGCTGGAGGATACGCACGTCCTGCTCACTGAGGACTTCATCGACGGCAAGAAGCACGACGGCGACCTCCGCCTTTTCGAGCGCGGCCTGCGTCCGCAGGGAAGCGTAGAAATCGGCGCCCTGGGCCATGTGCTGGCGGCGGCGGATACCTGCGGTGTCCACGAAACGCCAGGTACGGTCGCCAAGTTCGATGAATTCGTCGACAGGGTCACGTGTGGTCCCGGCCAGCGGATCAACCACGACGCGCTCAGAGCCTGCAAGCTTGTTCAGCAGCGAGGACTTGCCAACATTCGGGCGTCCGATCAAGGCGATACGGCGCGGACCGCCGGAGCGCTCAACGCCTTCCACCTGGGAGAACTCGGGAAGGGTATCCATGACGTGGTCCAGGAGGTCGGCAACGCCACGTCCGTGCAGTGCCGATACCGGGTACGGTTCGCCGAAGCCCAAGCCCCACAGCGTTGCCGAGTCAGCTTCCTGTGCGAAGTCGTCCACTTTGTTGGCCACCATGATGACCGGCTTCTTGCTCTTGCGGAGCATCTTCATGACACCCTCGTCCGTGGCCGTGGCACCAACGGCGGAATCCACCACAAAGAGGACGGCGTCTGCAAGCTCAACGGCCATCTCGGCCTGCTCGGCTACGCGGGCGTGGATGCCCTTGGCATCGTGCTCCCATCCACCGGTATCAACCAAGGTGAAGTTGCGGCCATTCCAGCGCGCCGAGTACATGACGCGGTCGCGGGTAACGCCCGGGGTGTCCTCAACCACGGCTTCGCGGCGGCCCAGGATGCGGTTGACCAATGTGGATTTGCCCACGTTCGGGCGGCCGATGATGGCCAAGACGGGGTCCAGCTTGAGGGGACCTTCGTCGCCTTCGTCGCCGTATTCGCCGCTGAGAAGTGCGGCATCTTCGTCATCGAGCTCGTAGTCGTCCAGGCCGGCACGCAGGGTGGCCGCGCGGAGCTCGGCCTCGTCATCGTCCAGGGCAGCCAGGTTTTCAGCCACCTGGTCGGTGCCGGTGGGCGTGTATTCGTCGTCGCCGGCTCCGTGGAGGCCGGATTTTTGAGTCGTATCGCTCATTGCACTTTCCTTAGGGGTGGTCTGCCGGCGTCCCGGCTACTGCTGTATGGCGGTGCTGCGGAGTGGATTCTCCGGGCGCAGGATCCCGGGGAAGGCCCTGTCCTGTGGCACGGATGGCATCCTGGACGTGATCGGCCAGGGCTGCGCGGATTTCCGCAGCCGCCCTGTCCATTGAAACACGGCCCGGTTCACCCTTCCGGCGCTTCACCGTAAGAGGTTCACCGAAGCTCACGTGGAGCTTGCGGCGCGGTTTGGGGATATGGTCGCGGTGCTCGTCGCCCTGGCGGGTTCCGAGGATGGCCACCGGTATTACTGTTGCTCCGGAGTTAATGGCAAGCCAGGCAACCCCGTTGCTGATGCTTTCGGCTGCACCGCTCCCCCGCGTGCCTTCCGGAAGAATCCCGACGCAGCGGCCGTCGTCGAGCAGTTGCTTGCCGAGATGCAGGGCGGCGCGGTCCCCGGAACGGTCCACCGGAATCTGTCCGGAGCCCCGCAGGACTGAACCAAGGAAGCCCCTGAACATCTCTTTCTTGACGAGGATGTGCATAGGCCGCGGAGAGGCGCCGAACATCACAGGCCCATCGAGGAAGCTGATGTGGTTCGCGGCGAAAATCACCGGTCCGCCGGCGGGAACGTTGCTTTTACCCGCCACGACGGTCCGGTACATGACGTGGTCAAGGAACCACCCGACGGGGCGGCTCCACACTTTGGTCCACGGAGCGGGAAGCCCGTGTCCTTGTTCCTTAGTCGCCATAGATCACCTTGCTGACGATCGCCAGGGCGGTCTCCACTGTTTCCTCGAAGTCCAGATCCGAGGAATCCAGCGTCACCACGCCATCAGCTGCCTGGGTGAAGTTCACCACCGTGGAGTCCTTGGCGTCACGCTGGATGACTTGGGCTGCCAGCTGCTCTTTGCTCTGGGTGCCACCCAACTGGATGCCCCGGCGCCGGAGCCGTGCTTCCTCGCTGGCGGTCAGGAGCATGCGGACCTCGGCATTGGGGACGACGACGGTGGTGATGTCGCGTCCCTCCACCACCATGCGGTGGTGGTGCTGGTCGATCAGCTCACGCTGGCGGCGGATGAGCTCCGTGCGGGCACCGAGCGTAGTGGCCACAGCGCTGACGGACGAGGAGATCAAGGGATCCCGGATTTCGTCCGTGACGTCTGTGCCATCCACTGCCACGTACTCCGCAGCAGTGGATGTGCTGATCTCCAACGGCATGGCTTTGGAAGCCTGCTCCACTGCTGCGCCGTCCTGGAGGTCAACGCCTGTCTTGAGGCAGTACCAGGTGAGGGCCCGGTACATCGCGCCCGTATCCAGGTAAGCCAGTTTCAAGCGCCGGGCAACTTCCTTGCTGACGCTGGATTTGCCCGATCCGGAAGGACCGTCGATGGCAATGACCAACGGCTTGCCCGGACGGGCTACCGTTTCCGGTCCAAAAAATTCACGCGTCATTACTGGAGTACCCGCCATCCACGGTCAGTCAAAGCTTCAACAAGGAGGTCATGCTTGCTGGGAAGCACGGAAAGCTCCACCATGCCCACGTTTTGTCCCGACGAATGGTCGAGCCGGAGGTCCTCGAGGTTCACGCCAATCTCGCCGATCTCCGTGAGAAGGTGGGCAATCTGGCCCGGTTTGTCGTCCACCAGGATGGTGAGCCACGAGTAGGCCTGCGGAGGTCCGCCGTGTTTACCGGGAATCCTCGCCTGCCCTGCATTGCCCTCACTGATCAGTTGCGCAAGGTCCAGCCGAGCGCCGGGCGCCAACGGCTCTTCAAGCGTTCCGATCAAGCGGTTCAGGTCCTCGCGGACACCGTGCAGGATGGAAACCACCTTTTCCGCGTTGCCTCCCAGGATCTGCACCCAAAGGGTGGGATCGCTGGCGGCGATGCGGGTGGTGTCCCGAAGCCCGTTGCCAGCCAAGGAAAGGGC
The DNA here is from genome assembly GCF_029873575.1 of Paenarthrobacter sp. OM7. Taxonomy (NCBI): domain Bacteria; kingdom Bacillati; phylum Actinomycetota; class Actinomycetes; order Micrococcales; family Micrococcaceae; genus Paenarthrobacter; species Paenarthrobacter sp. OM7. The sequence goes on along the minus strand of NZ_CP123579.1, from coordinate 1,895,776 downwards.
ATGCAGGGGCGTACCTTGCAGCCGGCTGGCCAACAGGGAAGACATAATCTGGGGCAAATGCGATACCAGTGCCACAGCTTCATCGTGTTCGTCTGCCGTGAATTGGGAGACGATTCCCCCAAGATCCCCGGCCAACGACCGGGCAGCCTGAAGCGCCGCATCCGAGGTTTCCTCTGACGGGCAAACAACCCACGGCATGGAGGTGAAAAGCTCTCCCCGGGCAGCCACCGGGCCTGACTTCTCACGCCCGGCCATAGGATGCGTCCCCACATAGCGGGACAGGTCCACGCCACGCTCACGCAGCTGCGCCTGAATGGTCGCTTTCACGCTCGCGATGTCAACCACGACGGCGGACGGGTAGTCCGCCAAGGCCTTCTGCACGACGTCGGCGGTAACGTCCGGCGGAGCCGCGACAACCACCAGCTGGGGTTCTTCACCCAACTCGCCCAACGGCCGTCCCGCTCCAATATCCACCGCGACCGCCTGATTGGTGGGCGAAGGATCGGAAAGGAAGACCGGAACTCCGCGTCCGCGCAGGCCGAGGCCAATGCTGGCCCCCAGCAAGCCTGTACCGAGAACGACGACCGGGCCATCGAGATGGCCCCGGCCGTGCGTACCGAATGCCGACATGCCCTAGAGCCCTACAGATGCCAGGAGGTGTCCGACTTCCTGCCTGCCGAGGTTGCGGATGCTGCCCTGGCGCTGGTCACCCAAGCCGATGGGGCCGACCTTCACGCGGACAAGACGTTCAACCGGGAACCCGACGGCGTCAAACATACGGCGCACGATGCGGTTCTTGCCTGAGTGGAGCACAACCTCGATGAGGACGTGGCCCGGGGTGGAGTCCACCAACCGGAACGAGTCCACTGCGGCAACACCGTCTTCGAGCTCGACGCCGTTCTTCAGCTTCGCGCCCACGCCCTGCGGGAACGGGCCGCGCACCTGGACGAGGTACGTCTTGGGTACCTCATAGGAAGGGTGCGTCAAGCGGTTGGCGAGTTCGCCGTCGTTCGTCAGCAGCAGCAGCCCCTCAGTGGCGACATCGAGACGGCCAACGTGGAACAGGCGTTCGCCCTTGTTCTTGTTGTTCTTCAGGAAGTCGCTGATGCAGGGACGGCCTTCGGGGTCCTCCATGGTGGAGACGACGCCCTTGGGCTTGTTGAAGACCATGTAGACGAGGGTTTCGTCGAGCTGGATCCGGATGCCATCGACGTGGATCACGGCAGCCGTGGGGTCCACGCGCATACCAAGCTCGGTGGTCACTACGCCATCAACCTCGACGCGTCCCTCGAGGATCATTTCCTCACAGACGCGGCGTGAAGCCACGCCGGCTTGAGCCATGACCTTCTGCAGGCGTACGCCGTCAACATCGTGAAGGTCCGACTGCGGGACTTCCTGGCGCGGTCCGCGGTTGCGGCCTGGCTTGCGGATGGGACCCAGGTTCTGGCCGAATCGTTCGCTGCCGAATGCCTTGGAGCCGTACTGCCTGGCGGGCTTGGCCTTGGGCTTCAGTGCGCCCGGCGTACCGGGTGCCTTGCCAAAGCCGGGCTTGTTGGAGCCGGGCTTGCGGAAGGGCTTCGCGGGCCTGGAGGCCTGGCCCCGGTCAAAGTCGCCCGCAGTTGTGGGGTTGTCAGGATCGAAAGGTGCCGCTTCGCGCGGCTTCGGAGCCTTGAAGGGTCGGCCTTCGCCCTGGGTGAAGTTGCGCTTTCCAGCGCCGGCGCTGCCGCCGCGGCCTGAGAAGCCGCCGGCGTTGGTGCGGCCCGTGCCGCCCTTGGCCTCATTGCGTCCAGAACCGTTGCGTCCCGAACTGTTACGTGGTGAACTCTGGCGTCCCGCCTGTGTCATGACCCGTCCTTGTGTAGTAATGGCCGGCTTTCCGTGCTGCAATCAACACTAGCCAGCCGGGCAGACATCGTCTGCCCCTTGTCGCTGTGCACCCTGAAGGTGCCGTGAATCCATCTGAAGTTTTCCTGCGATGCCGGGCGTAGCCTGTGGCTACATCCGGCTGGCGTCGTAGTACTCGTCAATTCCTTCCAATCCTGGAAGGTGTGGCGAAAGCTGTGGCAGTTCAGCCACTGAGCCAATACCCATCCGCTCCAGGAAATACGAGGTTGTCCGGTAAAGGACAGCCCCGGATTCGGGATCGTTTCCGGAATCCTCGATCAAACCCCGTTGGGTGAGTGTCCGGACTACCGAATCGACGTTGACGCCGCGAATGGCAGATACCCGGGCCCTGGAGACCGGTTGCCGGTAAGCTATGACCGCCAGGGTCTCAAGCGCTGCTTGAGTGAGCCTGGTGGTCTGCCCTTCGAGAACGAACCTTCCCACGATGTCGGCAAAATCCGACCGTGAATAGATGCGCCACCCGCCGGCGACATTCCGCAATTCAAAACCCCGGGGTGCAGTGCTGGCATCGGCATAGCCGACAGCATCCACGTCCGGGGCTTTAACAGTATAGCCGCTATACTCCCGTTGCAGGTCATGCAGCAAATCCTCGACGACGGAGACCGTCACGTTGAGTCCGGCGGCCAACTCTTCCGACGTAGCAGGCTCGTCGATGACCATGAGCACTGCCTCCAAGGCTGCCCGTGCACCACCTGGCAGCGCTTCCAGGTCAGCCAGCCCCTCCTGGGCCGTTTCCTGCTCATTCACTGCTGTTCTCCCCGTTTTCCGGCCCCACGCCAGTCTCATACTCTTCACTCAGGCGGGAACTGTCCCACCCGGCGTCGTCGCCCGTCCACCGAACCGTCAACTCCGCCAAGGGTGCGGGCTGTTCGAAAGCCACCACGCGGTCCCGGAACATTTCCAACAACGCAAGGAAGCGTGCCACGACCACCAGGGTGGTTTCTGCGTCGGCTATCAGCGCCTGGAAGGACAAGGGCGCGCCCAGCTTCAGGCGGTGGCCCATGATCCCGGCCTGTTCCTTGACGCTCACCGGCGGAGCGTGAAGATGGTCCAAGCCCACCTCGGCGGGAGCCGAATCCTTGGGTTTCAGCGCCTTGGCAGCAAGTTCCGCGAACTGTTCCGGGGTATGGCGCCATACGAGTTCGGGCAGCAGGGCGGCGAGATGGCTTTCCAGAGCAACCTGGCGCGGATAACGACGCGCTTCCTGTTCCAGCGTTTCACCCAGGATCCCGGCTATCTGCTTGAAAGCCTTGTACTGCAGGAGGCGGGCGAACAGGAGATCCCTCGCCTCAAGGAGCGCAATATCCTCTGCGTCCTCCACCTCACCGGCCGGCAGGAGGCGCGCGGCCTTGAGATCCAGCAGAGTGGCGGCGATGACCAGGAACTCGCTGGCTTCGTCCAGCGCCCAGTCCTCCCCCAGCTCCTGGAGCCGGCGGATGTACTTGATGAACTCATCGGTGACGGTGGCCAAGGCCACTTCGGTGATATCCATCTTGTGCTTGGAGATCAGGCCAAGCAGGAGATCGAACGGGCCCGTGAAGTTGGCCAGCCGTACCTCAAAACCGGGTTTGCGGGCTTCGGCGGTACCGGCGTCGGGCGCTTCCGCAGCAGCGGAAGCGCCAGCTTCCATGGCCGGAGCGAGAGACGGTCCCACGGTCGGCTAGGGCGCGCCGCCGCGCGAGATCAATTCCTTGGCAAGCCGGCGGTAGGCGTCGGCGCCAATGTGGTTGCCCGCATAACTGGTGATGGGCTCGGCCGCGACCGTTGCATCCGCGAACTTGATGGAGCGCTTGATGACGGTCTCGAACACCTTGTCACCGAAGGCTTCCACGAGACGTGAAATCACTTCGCGGCTGTGCAGGGTGCGGGCGTCGTACATGGTGGCCAGGACACCGTCCACCTGCAGCCTCGGGTTGAGGCGGTCCTGGACCTTTTCGATGGTTTCCACCAGGAGGGCCACTGCCCGCAAGGCGAAGAACTCACAGATCAGCGGAATAATGACTCCGTGCGCTGCCGTCAGTGCATTGACGGTCAGCAGCCCCAGGGACGGCTGGCAGTCGATCAGGACGACGTCGTAATCGTCCTCGACGCTCTTGAGCGCGCGGTCCAATACCTGCTCGCGTGCCACCTCGTTGACGAGTTGGACTTCTGCGGCGGAGAGGTCGATGTTGGCGGGAAGAAGGTCAACGCCCTCGACGCCGGTCTGCTGGATGGCATCCCGGATACTCACTTTGCGGTCCATCAGGACGTTGTACACAGTGAGGTCGAGCTCGTGCGGATTGGCTCCCAGGCCCGCGGAGAGCGCGCCCTGGGGATCAAAGTCCACCAGCAGGACACGCCGGCCGTATTCGGCGAGCGCAGCAGCGAGATTGATGGTGGAGGTGGTTTTACCCACGCCACCTTTCTGGTTGACCATGGCGATAACTCTCGCCGGGCCGTGGGAAGCAAGGGGAGCAGGTTCCGGAAATTCGCGGTAAGGGCGGCCTGTTGGCCCCATGATGGCGTCTTCCAGATCGAGCTCGGTGCCTCCCAGCGTAGCTGTTCCTCGTTCGATGCTCACGTATCTAACCACTCTTTCGACGACGATCTTCCCTGCCGCTGGCCCCCAGCTACAGCGCTACTACCCACCTAGGCTACAGCGCCCGACACGGTTATTTGGGGAACTTGACTTTGTCCTGCTCGTGAGCCTTGACCCTCTAGCTGAGGTAGAAGGTTGCCTTCATTGCCGCAGTTTGGCGGCCACATGCGGAAGGCCGGCACCTGGAGAGGTGCCGGCCTTCGTAAATGATGCGATGCGCTGATCCCTGCCAGGGTTAGACGGTTGCCTTTTCGCGGGTTTCAGCTTCAGGAGCGGCCTCTTCTTCGCCGCCATGGGCGATCATGGTCTGCTCATCGAAGGGTTCGCTGCCGGAGAGGACACGCTCCACCTGTCCATTGTCGATTTCCTTCACCCAGGTTCCGATCAGGACCGTGGCTACTGCGTTGCCGGTGAAGTTGGTCAAGGCGCGGGCCTCGGACATGAAGCGGTCGATTCCTACGATCATGCCCACGCCGCCGAGCAGCTCCGGCTTGTGTGCCTGAAGACCTGCGGCAAGGGTTGCAAGTCCCGCTCCCGTGACACCGGCGGCACCCTTTGAAGCGATGATCATGAAGACCAACAAGGAGACCTGGGCGCCGAGGTCCAGCGGGGTGCCCATGGCGTTGGCGACGAAGAGCGAAGCCATGGTCAGGTAGATCGCCGTGCCGTCAAGGTTGAAGGAGTAGCCCGTGGGAACGGTGACGCCAACTACCGGCTTGGAGACACCCAGGTGCTCCATCTTGGCGATCAGGCGGGGCAGCGCTGCTTCGGAGGAGGAAGTGGAGAAGATCAGGAGGTACTCACGGGCCAGGTACTTCATGAGCTTGAAGATGTTGACGCCGGCCACTGCACGGAGCAGGGTTCCGAGGATGACCACGATGAACAGTGCGCAGGTGACATAGAAGGCCAGCATCAGGGTGAACATGCTGAGGATTGCCTGGGCGCCTGTGGCACCAACGACGGCGGCAATGGCACCGAACGCGCCTACCGGGGCCAGCCACATGATCATGATGAGGATGCGGAAGACGAGGCGCTGACCGTGGCCGATCGCGGCGAGGATAGGGGCTCCCTGCTTGCCCATCTTCTGCAAGGCGAAACCGACCAGGATCGCGGCAAGCAGTGTAGGCAGGACCGGGATATCACCGGGGATGATGCCCAGAAGGAAGTCAACAGTGCTGTTGGTGTCGGCCTTCTTGGTGGGATCGTACGGGGTCAGCTTTAGTCCCTCACCCGGGTGGATGAGGTTGCCCACCACGAGGCCGATGGCCAGGGCAAAGGTTGACATGGCCACGAAGTAGCCGAGGGCGAGGCCACCCACCTTGCCAACGGTGGCAGCCTTGGCGATGGAGCCGATGCCCAGGACGATGGTGCAGAAAATGACCGGCGCGATCATCATCTTGATGAGCTTGATGAAGCCATCGCCGAGTGGCTTGAGTGACTTGCCGACTTCGGGGAACATCAAGCCGACCACGGCACCGAGTACTACGGCAAGGATGACCGCGATGTACAAGTAATGCGACTTGTCGAGCCCCTTGCGTCCAGCTTTGGCAGCTACTGCCGACTCTCCTCGTTGAGAGGTCATGGGATTCTCCTTTGGATACTGTGTAAGGCGCTGCGGTCCTGCACTGATGTCCAATCCGCTGCCCCTGTGTGATATCCATCATTGAGCCGTTGGTGACACACATCACCGTTGCGGTCATATTGGTCATGGAGGTCCACGTGTTTCACAGCTGGAGCATCGCCCGCAGGTTGTTTGTGGCAAACCTCCTGTTCGTCCTGGTCCTGACGGCGGTGTTTGGAGCCTTTTCCGTGGTGGAAGCCCGGGACAGGGCCTACGACAACGCCGGGGGTCGAATGCTGGCCGTGGCGACATCCATTGCCGACAATCCGTTGGTCCTGGACGCGGCTTCAGCTGCGGAGCCCTCTGCTACGCTGCAGCCCTACGCGCTGGACGTCATGGACGATGCGGATGCCGATTTCATCACCATCATGGCTCCGGACAGGACGCGCTGGACGCACCCGAGGGTCGAAGAACTCGGCAAGCCCTACATCGGAACCATTGAGCCCGCGCTGCGGGGCGAGACGTTCACGGAGGTCACGGCAGGCACCTTGGGTCCGTCGGTTCGAACCATCGCACCGGTCAAAGCTGCCGACGGAACCGTCAAAGCCCTGGTGGCAGCGGGAGTTACCGTCCGGACGGTAGATACGGATGTGGCCGAGCGCCTGGGGGTGATCGGAGGCATAGCACTGGTGGTGTTGAGCTTTGGCTCCGTCGCTTCGTGGCTCCTTGGGCGGTATCTGAGATCGGTAACGCGGGGCTGGGGACCGGAACAGCTCGCTCAGCTGTTTGCCTACTACGAGTCGGTCCTGCACTCCGTACGCGAGGGTGTGATCCTGATCGATAACCACGGCAAGGCAGTCATGTATAACGACCAAGCCGCCGAGTTGCTGGGCCTGCAGCCTTCGGACGCCGACCGTTCCCCTGTCGATGCCCCGAAACTCGCTGATCTCCCCTTCGACGGCAGCCTGCGGGCGCTGTTCGAATCCGGCAGGCCCGCACACGACGAGATTCACCTGACCGGTTCCCGGATCCTGGTAGTGAACCAGGCCCCCGCAGTAGGGCCGGTGCCTGAGCGCAGCCGACAGAAACCCGCGGTCTACGGCACAGTGGCCACCATCCGCGACCGTACCGAGATCGAATCCCTGGGCTCGGAACTCCAGACCATGAAAACCCTCTCGGATGCGCTGCGCGCGCAGACACATGAACACGCAAACCGGCTCCACATGATCGTCTCCCTGCTGGAACTTGGCCGCACACCCCAGGCTTTGGACTTTGCCACCAAGGACCTTGAACTCAGCCAGCAACTCACCGACGACATGGTGGCGTCGGTGGATGAGCCCGTCATGAGCGCCTTGGTGATGGGCAAGGCGGCAGAAGCCCACGAACGCGGGGTGGAGTTGGAAGTCCGGACGTCGGGGAGTTCCGGTGTCCGTGGCCTGGAGATCCAGGACCTGGTGACGATCCTCGGAAACCTGCTGGACAATGCCATTGATGCCGCGGCTGCCGGTGACTTCCCACGGAAGGTGGAGCTGGACGTGGAAGCCGGACCTGCCGCCGTCGAATTCACGGTCCGGGACTCCGGGAGTGGCATCAATCCGGAGTCCATTGACGACGTACTGCAGTACGGCTTCAGCACGAAGTCTCCGGACAAAAACCCGCGCGGCTCCCACGGGCGCGGCGTTGGCCTGGCACTGGTGCGCCAGGCCGTGGATCGGCTCAACGGTACGATGACCATCAGCAATCCCGGCGGAGCACAATTCCATGTAGTGCTGCCCGCGTCGGTTCCTGAGGAAGAGAAGGCATGACAGACATCCGTGTCCTGGTAGTGGAGGATGAGCCCATAGCTTCGGACGCCCACTCCGTCTATGTCGGCCGTCTGGACGGGTTTTCGCTGGTGGGCACTGCCCCTGACGGCCAGTCGGCACTGCGCATCCTTGGGGAGTTCGCCGCATCGGGGGCCCCCGTTGACTTGGTCCTGCTGGACATGAATCTGCCTGACCTTCACGGGCTCGACGTGGCCCGGCGCATGAGGTCCGCGGGAGTTTTTGCCGACATCATTGCCATCACCGCTGTCCGGGAACTGAACATCGTGCGCAGCGCCGTGTCCATCGGCGTCGTGCAGTACCTCATTAAGCCCTTCACGTATGCAACATTCGCGGACAAGCTCGGCAGCTACCGAACGTTCCGTGAGCAGCTGGCCGGTTCATTGTCCGGAATCTCCAAGGCGGGAGCCTCCCAAAGCGATGTGGACCAGGCCTTTGCCAGCCTCCGCGCTCCGACGGAACTACCGCTGCCGAAGGGCCTTTCGGGATCCACCCTGGAAGCGGTGAAAGACCTGATGCGGGCGCGGCAGGAAGCGGTCTCCGCGAGCGAAGTCATGGACGCCCTGGGCATGTCCCGCGTCACCGCACGCCGGTATCTGGAATATTTGGCCGACGCCGGGACAGTCACCAGGGCGCCCCGGTACGGCACCCCTGGGCGCCCTGAGAACGAGTACGGCTGGAATCGCGGATAGGCGCCTGTATACACAGAAAGCATTTTTGGCCGTATTGCTCGCCTCAGAGGCCATTGGTGTATACACTGGGGGCATGCGCGCCAGTGATCGGGCTTACAACGCCCTCCGAGAAGACATCATTGAATGGCGCCTGCGGCCAGGTACTGTCTTGGCGGAAGTGGAGCAGTCCGAACGTCTCGGGGTGTCCCGGACGCCGGTCCGTGAGGCGCTGGGCCGGCTCACCGCGGAGGGATTGACGACGGCGGCAGGAGGCCGCGGCGTCGTCGTGACCGATATTTCGCTTGAGAGCATCGACGAGTTGTTCGAGTTGCGCGAAACCCTTGAAGTGAGGGCCGCGGCGTTGGCTGCCCAGCGTGGGGAACCAGGGATCTTCGCCGAGTTGCATACCCAGCTGCTGCTGGCCCCAGAACTGCTCCGCGACGACGATCCCGCGCGCCATGAGTACTACGCCTTGGTGGGTCGCCTGGATGACGCCATCGACGCTGCGGTCTCCAATTCCTACCTTGCCCAGGCGATGCGCAGCTTGCGCGTCCACTTGGTCCGGGTCCGCCGCCTGGCCGCCGATGACACTGCCAGGCTCCACGCGGCAGCCGCGGAACATGCCGCGATCGCCGAGGCCATCGCCGCCGGCAAACCACGGCTGGCCGAGGCCGCCACCACAGTCCACTTGCACCGCAGCCTCACCCACGTCAAGGCAACCCACACCACTGCCCTGAAACACCCTGCCTAGAAACACCACTGCCAGAAGGAGCACCATGGTCAAGAACCATCACGTCCGCGTGTACAAGAGCGAAGAGAACCTCCCCCGCGAGGAGCAGCTGGCGCACAAGATCGCCGTGGTCGCCGCCGACCCCGTCGAGGTCACCCCCGAGGTCACCGACATGGTGATCAACCGGATCATCGACAACGCCTCTGTGGCAATCGCCTCGCTGAACCGGGCACCGATCGTCGCAGCCCGCGCGCAAGCCTTGACTCACGCGCCGTCGGCCAACGGCAAGGGAGCCGCAGTGTTCGGCATCAGCGAGCAGGTCTCCCCCGAGTGGGCGGCATGGGCCAACGGTGTGGCCGTCCGCGAACTTGATTACCACGACACGTTCCTGGCAGCGGACTACTCCCACCCCGGAGACAACATCCCGCCGATCCTGGCCGTCGCCCAGCACGTGGGCTCCAACGGTGCAGACCTTGTCCGTGCCATCGCCACCGGGTACGAGATCCAGGTGAACCTGGTCAAGGCCATCTGCCTGCACAAGCACAAGATCGACCATGTGGCCCACCTCGGCCCCTCCGCCGCCGCGGGAATCGGCACGTTGCTGGGATTGGATGTTGAGACGATCTTCCAGTCCGTGGGCCAAGCCCTGCACACCACCACCGCCACCCGGCAGTCCCGCAAGGGCGAGATCTCCACCTGGAAAGCCCATGCACCCGCGTTCGCAGGCAAAATGGCCGTTGAAGCCGTGGACCGCTCCATGCGCGGACAAACCTCGCCCGTGCCGATCTACGAAGGCGAAGACGGCGTCATCGCCTGGATGCTGGATGGCCCGGACGCCTCCTACGAGGTTCCGTTGCCGCTCCCGGGTGAAGCCAAGCGCGCGATCCTGGACACCTACACCAAGGAACACTCCGCCGAATACCAGGCCCAGGCGTGGATCGACCTCGCCCGCAAGCTCAACCGTGAACACCCCGAAACCACGGACCCGGCCAACGTGGAATCCGTGCTGATCAAGACCAGCCACCACACGCACTACGTGATCGGCTCCGGGGCGAACGATCCCCAGAAGTACTCCCCCACCGCATCCCGCGAAACCCTTGACCACTCCATCCCGTACATCTTCACGGTCGCGTTGCAGGACGGCGCGTGGCACCACGTGGACTCCTACGCCCCCGAACGCGCAGCACGCCCGGACACCGTGGAACTCTGGCACAAAGTCACCACCGTCGAGGACCCGGAATGGACCCGCCGCTACCACTCCCTGGACATCGCAGAGAAGGCCTTCGGCGGTTCCGTGGAAATCACCCTCAACGACGGCACGGTGATCACCGATGAAATCGCCGTGGCCGATGCCCACCCGCTCGGTGCCCGGCCGTTCGCCCGCGAGCAGTACGTCAACAAGTTCCGCACCCTCGCTGCCGGACTCGTGGAGGAAGCCGAAATCGAAAGGTTCCTCGCCGCCGTCGAACGCGTCACCGAACTGGGCGAAGGCGAACTGGACCAGCTGAACATCACCGCAGCCCCCGGCGTCATCAACCTCGAAGCAGCTCCGAAGGGACTGTTCTAAATGCTGTACTCCAAAGTCACTCCCGAACAAAAGCGGGTGAAGCTGCGGGAATTGCTGGCCTCCGGGACCGTTCAGCAGTTCCCGGGCGCCTTCAACCCGCTCTCGGCCCGGCTCATCGAGGAGAAAGGCTTCGCCGGCGTCTACATCTCCGGCGCGGTCCTGGCCAACGACCTCGGCCTGCCGGACATCGGCCTGACCACCCTGACCGAGGTAGCCACCCGGGCCGGGCAGATCGCCCGCATGACCGATTTGCCGTCGTTGGTGGACGCGGACACCGGCTTCGGTGAACCCATGAACGTGGCCCGCACCATCCAGGAACTCGAGAACGCGGGCCTGGCCGGTTGCCACATTGAGGACCAGTTCAACCCGAAACGCTGCGGACACCTGGACGGCAAAAACGTCGTCGACATCGACACCGCCACCAAACGCATCCGCGCCGCAGCAGACGCCCGACGCGACCCGAACTTCCTCATCATGGCCCGCACGGACATCCGCGCAGTCGAAGGAATCCAGGCCGCTCAGGACCGTGCCAAAGCCCTCGTAGACGCCGGCGCTGATGCGATCTTCCCCGAAGCCATGCGTGATTTGAGCGAGTTCCAGGCGATCCGCGACGCCGTGGACGTGCCGATCCTGGCCAACATGACCGAGTTCGGCAAAAGCGAGCTCTTCACCGTCGACCAACTCCAAGGAGTCGGGGTGAACATGGTCATCTACCCCGTCACTCTGCTCCGCATTGCCATGGGCGCTGCAGAGCGTACTCTGGAATCGATCAGGGCTGCGGGGACCCAAGAGGCGGAAGTGGAAAACATGCTCACGCGTGCACGCCTCTACGAACTCGTCGACTACGAGGCATACAACCAATTCGATACCGGCGTTTTTAACTTCCAGGTTCCTGGCGTCCGCTAGGTACCGGATTCATCAAGGGGAAAGCAGGCACTCCGGACTCACCGGTGCGCCTGCATTATGAACGAAGGAGAGCAGCATGGCAGCTGTTGACATCAAAAAAGGCCTTGCCGGAGTCGTGGTGGACTACACCGCCGTCTCGAAGGTCAACCCGGACACCAACTCGCTGCTCTACCGCGGGTATCCGGTCCAGGAACTGGCCGCCAAATGCAGCTTCGAAGAGGTCGCCTACCTGCTGTGGAACGGCGAACTGCCGGGCGACGCAGAGCTGGCTGAATTTACTGCCAGGGAACGCGCCGGCCGCGCTTTGGACCCCGTGGTCAAACAGGTCATCGACACCCTGCCCACCACCGCCCACCCCATGGATGTGTGCCGCACGGCAGCATCCGTGCTCGGCGCCCGGCATGAACTGGCCGAAGATTCTTCACCCGAAGCAAACATGAAGAAGGCAATAGACCTCTGGGCTGCCATGCCTTCCGTCGTGGCCTACGACCAGCGCCGCCGCCGCGGCCAGGAACCCGTGGAACCGCGGGAGGACCTGGATTATTCGGCCAACTTCCTGTGGATGACGTTCGGCGAAGAACAGGTGCCCGAGGTGGTGGAGGCGTTCAACGTCTCGATGATCCTGTATGCAGAGCACTCCTTCAACGCCTCCACCTTCACCGCCCGTGTGGTCACCTCCACGCTCGCTGACCTGCACTCAGCGGTGACCGCCGCGATCGGCGCCCTCAAGGGTCCGTTGCACGGTGGCGCCAACGAGGCCGTCATGCACACCTTCGACGAAATCGGCATCCGCAGCGAAGAGTCCCTCGAGGAAGCCGCCACCCGTGCCCGGGCCTGGATGGAAGACGCCCTGGCACAGAAGAAGAAAGTCATGGGCTTCGGCCACCGCGTCTACAAGCACGGCGACTCCCGTGTACCCACCATGAAGGCCGCCCTGGACAAGATGATCGCCCACTACGGGCGCCCGGAACTCCTTGGGCTGTACAACGGCTTGGAACAGGCCATGGACGAGGCCAAGGCCATCAAGCCCAACCTCGACTACCCGGCCGGCCCCACCTACCACCTGATGGGCTTCGACACCCAGACGTTCACCCCGCTGTTCGTCGCCAGCCGCATCACCGGCTGGACCGCCCACATCATGGAACAGGTAGCCTCCAACTCCCTCATCCGTCCCCTGAGCGAATACAACGGGCCGGAAGAGCGGCACGTGCCCTAACGTTTCCGGTTAGTCGAAGAGACGTACGACGCCGGGCCGGTCACCGAAAGGCGACCGGCCCGGCGTCGTTCTTTCCACGTTTTTGCTACGGCTGGTCCACCCAATCAGTGGTGTGGACATCAGCTACATTTTCGTTATCTGCTGCCAAGGCCACCCGCACCGCAATGCGCTGGCCGGAAATCATGGCCGGCAGCCAGTGTTCGGCGTCGGCCCACATCCGGTCCACGGGGAGTTGCATCACCGGGAACCATGCCGGGGCGATCTCGTCGGTTTCGGAAGGTTCCCCCTCCCACGTGCGGGTCAGGAACACAGTGGTGGCCATGTTCCACTCCGGCCTCGCCGGAAACACAAAGTCAACAGTGCCCGCCGGAACCAGGTCCTGCGCGGCGACCACTACATTGATTTCCTCCATGACCTCCCGGCATGCTGCCTGGGAGGCGGTCTCACCCGGCTCCACGTGCCCGCCCACTCCCACTACCTTGCCCCTGCCGAAGCCAGTCTTCTTGGTGCCGAGGAGGACGTGCTCGCCGTCCGCACCGTCGCGGAGGAGGAAGCACAAAGTCACATGGGCTGCAGTCATGCTGCCTACCTTAACCTGATCTCCCCCGCCAGTGCTGCCATTGCTACAGTGAGCCCATGACTGAAGGTGGGGGTAACCGGCCAGCCAATGTGGCCGCCGTTGACGACGCTGCAGATCCTCCGTCCGTCGAGGAAAGTGCGGCTGCCGAAACAGCCACAAAAGCCACGCCCGAACGGGACCTATGGCTACCCCGTTGGCTGGTGGCCCGCCCCCTCTATGCAGGGTGGGCCTGGACTGTGCTGTGGGCCGGGCTTATTGTTTTGGACGAAGTGGTGGACCTGGCCGGATGGACCTGGTACCTCCTGGTCCTCGTTGCAGCACTGCCCACATTGATCTCCACGCTGGTGGTCCTGCATGCCACGCCCCGCAGTCATCTCAGAGCAGTGGATGCAACAGTGCTGGGTCACTTTTTTGTACGGTTCCTGGCGCTTGTGGCGGCGTTCATGGTGTGGGCCGCCTCAGTGGTGATGAGCGCTTCCATCTCCACCACCGTCCAAACCGTGATCGGCGATTCCGAAAAGGAAGTTACGGCGTTGGGCTTCAACCTCATGCTCGCTGCCGTTCCGCTGGTGCTCTCCGTCCTCTGGATGGCCTTCATTGTGCGCTGTGCATGGTTCCTTCGACGGTTGCGCGGCTGGCGGCAGGTGCCAGTGAAGACCCGGGTTCCCAAGAAGTTCCTCAAGGGACGGCCCCGGCTCAAGCGCGTAGTCGTGGGCCTGGCACATCCGGGGCTCCTGCTGGTGGCAGGCCTGGGGACGTCGCTGTTGGCGTTGTTCGTGGACGCCGTGGAGTTGACGCTGAACGTGCTCGGGTAGTTCGCCGAACGCGCTCTTGGCCCAGCGCCCTCTTAGCCCAGCGCCCTCGGGTGCGCCGCCGCATAGACCTCGCGCAAGGTCTCTGCGGTAACCAAGGTGTAAACCTGGGTGGTGGTCACCGAGGCATGCCCCAACAGCTCCTGCACCACCCTGACGTCGGCTCCGCCTTCCAGCAGATGGGTGGCGAAGGAGTGGCGGAGTGTATGCGGCGAGACGTCCTTGGTGATGTTGGCTTTCTCAGCCGCCGCTTTGAGGATGGTCCAGGCGCTCTGCCTGCTGATCCGGCCCCCGCGGGCGTTGAGGAACAGCGCCGGCGTTCCTTTTCCTTTGGATGCCAGCAGCGGCCTGCCCCGGACAACATAAGCTCCGACGGCGCGGGCTCCGTAGGAGCCGAGGGGCACCAACCGCTCTTTGGAGCCCTTGCCGAACAACCTGACGATCGCAGGATCGCCACCGGTGTCTTCGAGGGAGATATCATCCACGTCCAACCCGACTGCTTCGCTGATGCGGGCACCGGTGGAGTACAGGAATTCAAGGAGAGCACGGTCTCTGAGCCCTGTGGGCGAATCGGCTCCCGCAGCTTCCAGGATCCGCGTGACCTCGCCGACGCTGATGGCCTTGGGAAGCCGTTTGCCCGGCATGGGCGGGTGGACATCGCTGGCGGGGTCCGCCGTCGTGGTTCCTTCAAGTGCCCAGAATTTGTGAAGTCCGCGGACGGCCACCACCGTTCGCGCAGCGGAGCGGACACCCAGCACTGCGGCGCCATCGCTTCCATCCGACAAGGCCTGGGCGAAGGCGGTCACATGATGCCGGGTGATGTCGCCAGGCCGTTCCACGCCCTGGCCCGTGAGGAAGTTGGAGTAACGTGTCAAATCCCTGCGGTACGCCGCAAGGGTGTTCGCTGCCAGGCCGCGCTCCACACCCACATGCTGCAGGTAGTCCGTTACTGCGCGGTCAAGGCCAGTGGGGGTTCTGGTGGCAGCCTCGGCCATGCTCAGCGCTGGCTCGGGTGAGCCGGCCACGGCGCATTGGCGGGACGAAGCCCAGTGAACCCATCGGCTTTTGCAGCTGCGGCAGCCAGGATGCCCAGCACCGCGGAAGGATTGTGCAGGCGGCCTTCCAGCACTGCCTTCACGGCGTCATCGAGCGGCACCCAGTGGAGTTCAATTTCGGCCTCTTCATCGGTGCGGACGTGCCGGTCCGCCATGGGAACGTCACTGATGCCACGCGCCAGATAGATCCGGACTGCTTCGCTGGACGAACCGGGCGAGTTGAAGAAGTCCACCAGGACGTTCCACGTAGCCGCGACCAAGTCAGCTTCCTCGGCCAATTCCCGGGCCGCCCCCACCACGAAGTCTTCGCCTTCGACGTCCAGCAGGCCCGCCGGGATCTCCCACAGGTCCATGCCCACCGGATGCCGGTACTGCTTCAGCAGCAGGATCTCGCCGTCCACGTTCATGGGGAGCACTGCTACTGCGCCTGGGTGGTCAATGTAGTCACGAACAAGGGTGTCCGTGCCATCGCTGAGTTGGAACGAGTCGCTGACAACGTCCCAAATTCTGCCTTCGTAAACCTTGCTGGTAGACAAAAGACGGCGCGGGCTCGGCATGTCCGAAACCTGCCTTGATGTGCGGGGGGTTTCAGAAATTCCGGGCATCGCGCCGTCCTTCGTTAGTACTTGCGTTTACTTGGCAGCTACCGTGCGGGCACCGGTCTTGGTGGCCACGGGGGCACCTTCGCGACGCTCCAAGGCAGCTTTGACCAAACCTGCGAACAGCGGGTGGGGGCGAGTGGGGCGCGAGCTGAGCTCGGGGTGCGCCTGCGTTGCCACGTAATACGGGTGGACCTCGCGGGGAAGTTCCACATACTCCACCAACTTGCCGTCAGGAGAAGTACCGGAGAACACCAGACCTTCTGCTGCGATCTGGTCACGGTACTTGTTGTTGACCTCGTAGCGGTGGCGGTGGCGTTCGCTGACCGTGGTGGTGCCGTACGTCTCGGCGATGACCGAACCCTCGTCCAGCTTGGCTTCGTAGAGGCCCAGACGCATGGTGCCGCCGAGGTCTCCCTTGCCTTCCACGATGTCCAGCTGCTCTTCCATGGTGGCGATGACCGGGTACTTGGAGTCGGGCTCGAACTCGCTGGAGGAGGCGCCTTCGAGGCCAACCACGTTGCGGGCGTACTCGATCACCATGCACTGCAGGCCGAGGCACAGGCCAAGGACCGGGAGCTTGGACTCACGAGCGAACTTCAAGGCACCGAGCTTGCCTTCGAGGCCGCGGATACCAAAGCCGCCGGGCACGCAGATGGCGTCCACACCGGCCAAGGCCTTCGTGGCCCCGGCATGGGTCTCGCACTCGTCGGAGGGGACCCAGCGGATCTTGACCTTGGCTTCGTTGGCAAAACCGCCGGCACGAAGGGCCTCGGTGACCGAGAGGTACGCATCCGGGAGGTCGATGTACTTGCCCACCAGGGCAACCTCGACCTCGTGCTTCGGGTTGTGCACTGCTTCGAGCAGTTTGTCCCACTTGCTCCAGTCAACATCCTTGAACGGCAGGTCCAGTGCGCGGACGATGTAGGAGTCCAGACCCTGTGAGTGCAGGGTCTTGGGGATGTCGTAGATGCTGGGGGCGTCAGCTGCGTTGACTACGGCGTCGATGTCGACGTCGCACATACGGCCGATTTTCTCGCGCATGGCGTCGGGCACTTCGCGGTCCGAGCGGATCACGATCGCTTCAGGCTGGATGCCGATGGAGCGAAGGGCAGCTACGGAGTGCTGCGTCGGCTTGGTCTTCAGTTCCTGGGACGGTCCGATGTAGGGAACCAGCGACACGTGCAGGAAGAAGACGTTGTTGCGGCCAACATCCTGACGGACCTGACGGGCCGACTCCAGGAACGGCTGCGATTCGATGTCACCTACCGTGCCACCGATTTCGGTGATGATGACGTCCGGGGCGTTCTTGCCTTCGGCAGGCAGCCGCATGCGCCGCTTGATTTCGTCGGTGATGTGGGGAATGACCTGGACGGTGTCTCCGAGGTATTCGCCGCGACGTTCCTTGGCGATGACGGTGGAGTAGATCTGGCCCGTTGTGACGTTGGCCGAACCTTCGAGGTTTTCGTCGAGGAAGCGCTCGTAATGTCCGATGTCGAGGTCGGTTTCGGCGCCGTCGTCGGTCACGAATACTTCGCCGTGCTGGAAGGGGTTCATCGTGCCCGGATCCACATTCAAATAGGGATCGAGCTTCTGCATAGTTACAGACAAACCGCGTGCCCGCAGCAGGTGACCGAGGCTGGAAGCCGTCAGACCCTTACCGAGCGAGGACGCCACACCACCGGTGACGAAGATGTGTTTGGTCGTCTTGGACGAGCCCGGGAACCGGGAATTTACACGGGAATTTGATCGCTGCACCACGGAATTCGAGCTTATCATCAATTACGCCTTCCAAGCGTCTGTTCGGATTCCCCAAATGGTCAATAGTTGCTCACCAGCGCATTCCAAGCAAGAGCCGGGCGGGATTAAGTGTGCCGATGTGA
Organism: Paenarthrobacter sp. OM7; assembly: GCF_029873575.1. NCBI lineage: Bacteria > Bacillati > Actinomycetota > Actinomycetes > Micrococcales > Micrococcaceae > Paenarthrobacter > Paenarthrobacter sp. OM7. Next base: position 1,877,890 of record NZ_CP123579.1, on the reverse strand, counting down.
TGGTGCTCGCATTCCCGGCCAAGAGCACTAAGCGCGCTGCGGCATGAGCTTCGCGTCGTCCAGCAACTCTTGGGCGTGGGCCTGCGCCGATTCAGAATCTTCTTGCCCGGCCAGCATGCGGGCCAGCTCCTTGACCCGCTCGTCCTCGCTCAGCAGCTGTACGTCGCTGGAGGTGAACCCGGTGGTTGTTTTGCCGTCAGCACCGCGCACGGAGGTTTTTGTGACTCGGATGTGTTGATCGGCGAAGGCAGCAACCTGCGGCAAGTGCGTTACCACCAGCACCTGGACGTGCCGGGCAAGCATTGCCAGCCTCCGGCCGATTTCGACGGCGGCCCGGCCACCCACGCCCGCGTCCACCTCATCGAACACGAACGTCGGTACAGGATCTACCGCAGCGAGAACTACCTCGATGGCCAACATCACCCGGGAGAGTTCACCGCCCGAGGCTCCCTTGCCCAGAGGCCGGGCCGGAGCCCCGGAGTGCGGCTGAAGAAGGAAGGCGATCTCGTCGGTGCCCCAAGGGCCCAACGATCCACTGCCATCGACCTCAATGACCAGGGTGGCGTCAGCCATCGCCAGCGCCTTGAGCTCAGCACTGACCCGGGCTGAGAGATCCTTGGCAGCTTTGAGGCGGGCCTTGGAGATAGCCGCTGCTTGCTTCCGGAGAGTGGCTTCCGTCGAAGCCACCTCAGCATCCAGGGACTCGATGCGGCTGGAATCATCCTGAAGCTCGTCCAGCCGGGTCCTGGCAGTCGCCGCCCACTCCAGCACTTCATCAATGCTGGGGGCGTATTTCCGAATCAACTTGGCAAGGGCGGCCCGGCGCTCCTCGATTTCGGAGAGCCGCTCCGGACCTTCCGTATCCAAGGCGGCCTGATAGCTGGACAGCTCTGTTGCAATGTCGTTGAGGAGGAACCCGACCTCCGCGAGCCGGGCAGCGGCGGAGCGCAGTTCCTCGTCATGGTCGGCAACATGCTCAAGTGTCCTCTTGGCAGCATCCACCATGGTGGTTGCGTCGCCGGCGTCCCCAAATTCCTCGGCGATGAGGGACTCATGGGCTGCAGCGGCGGCCAACCGGAGTTCTTCGACGTTGGCGAGCTTCACAGCCTCGGCCTTCAGTGTCTCGTCCTCCCCTGGCTGGGGATCCACTTCGTCGATTTCCTTGAGCGCCGCGTCCAGGGACTCAGCTTCCCGCAGCCGCTCCCGGGCCTCGCTGCGCAGCGTTTCGAGTTCGGACTGAATGTTCTTCCAGTGGCTGTAGAGCTCCTGGTACTCCCCCAGCGTCTTGGCAAGGGGCGCACCGGCGAACCGGTCCAGGGCATGCCGCTGCGCAGTGGCGCTCTTGAGCCGGATCTGGTCCGACTGCCCGTGGACCACTACCAGGCTCTCTCCCAACTCGGCCAGGACCCCCACGGGCGCCGCGCGCCCGCCAACGTAGGCACGGCTGCGCCCATCGGCACCCACGGTACGGGCCAGCAGGAGCTCAGCAACGCCGTCGAACTCTTCCGCCTCACCGCCTGCCTCCTTGGCGCGCTCAACAGCGCTGTGCGCCGGATCGAGCTTCAACACCGCTTCAGCGGACGCCGATTTGGCTCCGCTACGAACGGCGCCTGCATCTGATCGGGCACCCAGAAGGAGCCCGACGGCTGTCACCACCATGGTCTTGCCCGCACCGGTTTCACCGGTGACGACGCTCAGGCCAGGGCCCAGCGGCAGGGCAGCATCGGTGATGACGCCAAGGTCACGGATTCGGAGTTCTTCAAGCATGGTTCACTTCGCATTCGTGGGGTCGGAAGGGTCACCATCCCGGGGACCGTCTACATCCCGAGGACTGGGCAACGGAGCCGGTGAAAGGGTCCGGATGACCGGGATAGGGCCGGTGTGGACTTCCCCGCTCCGCGGAGCCGGTCCACGCCAGCCGTGGATGGGGAGTTCAAACTTGCGGACGAGCCGGGCGGAAAAGGGTGTTTTGTGGGTGCGCGCCAACCGCACAGGGGTGGCTGAACGGGTCACTTCAACACGCGCCCCGGGCGGCAGGTCCACGGAACGCCGACCATCGCACCACAGGACACCGATGGCTTCGGTGCGGTTCATGATTTCGACGGCCAGCTTGGACCTCGGCGATACCACCAACGGCTTGGCGAACAGGGCATGGGCACTGATCGGAACAATCACCAGGGCTTCCACCTCCGGCCACACCACTGGTCCTCCCGAGGAGAACGCGTAAGCGGTGGAACCGGTGGGAGTTGCGAGGACCACTCCGTCACAGCCGAAGGACGTCAACGGACGCTCGTCCACCTCAGTGACCACTTCCAGCATGCGCTCACGGTTGGCCTTTTCAATGGCAGCCTCGTTCAACGCCCACGTGTGCCAAATCTTCCGGCCCTTGACCCACACCTGGACATCGATGGTCATGCGTTCTTCCACCGTGTACTGGCGACTCGCGATCCATTCGACTGTTTGGGCCAGGTCGGCACGCTCGCTTTCAGCCAGGAAGCCCACGTGCCCCAGGTTCACTCCCAACAACGGGACGTCCACCTCACGCACCAGTTCCGCGGCCCGCAGGATGGTTCCGTCCCCACCCAGGACCATCACCAACTCCACATCCTCCAGGTTGACGTGGTCGTTAAGGATCTCAATGGGTGTATCCAACGCACCGAAAAAACGTTCAATATCGGCCAGTTCAGACTTCTGCAGTACAGGAACCAGGCCGGAGGAATGCAGTTGCGTACAGGCATCCCACGCTGCGCGGAGCGATTCTTCCCGCCCTGTGTGGGCAAGGACAAGTACACGCCTGCTCATCGGGTTCTGCTTTCTAGTGGTTTGGCCAGAATTTCGTGATCAATGCAGCAACGTCCCCGTCCCGCTCTTCGATCTTAGGCAACACCGCTGACATCCCGCGCTTCATCCACAGGAAGTATTCAACATTTCCGTCCTGGCCAGGCAGCGGACTGGCGGCAAGGTCCATGAGGACAAGCCCGGCATCCACCGCGGCCCGGGCCACCTGGGCAACGGCCCGGCGTCGTTCATGGTCCGATGACACCACGCCGGTTCGGCTCAGCCGTTCCTTGCCCACCTCGAATTGCGGCTTGACCATCAGGACCATGTCCCCGCCGGGTTCGGTGCAGTACGCCAGCGGCGCCACCACCAGGGTCAACGAAATGAACGACAGGTCCGCGACCGTCAGGTTTGCGAGCCCACCGATCTGCTCCGGAGACATATATCTGACGTTCAGACCCTCATGGACGTCCACACGGGGGTCATCGCGCAGGTGCGGCACCAACTGGCCGTGTCCTACATCCACCGCCACGACGCTTGCCGCCCCTTGCCGCAGCAGGACGTCAGTGAAGCCACCTGTGGAGGCACCGGCGTCGAGACACCGCTTCCCGGCAACCACGACGGCGGGAAACGCCTCCAGCGCGCCCGCCAACTTATGACCGGCGCGGCTGACGTAGATGTCCTCAAGATGGGCCTCTACGGCCAAGTCCGTAGCCGAGTCCACCTGGAGTGCGGCTTTGGCGAGGACAGTCCCCGCGGAGCTGACTTTTCCATCGCTGATGAGCTTTGCTGCATGGGTACGTGACCTCGCCAACCCACGGGTGACGAGTTCCTGGTCGAGTCGTGCCATACGCTAGCTGTCGCCTTCCGGGCGGGGAGTACTTTGTGGTGCGGCAGGGAGGCCGGGTTCAGCATCCAAGGCTTCCAGCAAGGAGTCGTGAATGGCTGCGTACAGGTCTCCGTGTTCAGCCACGGGGGTCGCCGGCACGTTGTCCAGGACGGCCAAGGCCCTGTCCACCAGCGGGTCCCCCGTGGAGCTGGCTGGATCGGGCCACTGGACCTCCGGGCGCGAGGGCTCAGAGTTTTCAGTCACGGGGTCGTCGTGGCCCGCATGGCTTTCCGCCGGTACATAATTGGGCTCGGTCATCGCACCAGTCTAGTGAGTTCGCCATTCCACCTGTGGCGCCTGCGCCACAGCCATGTCGGGTAACCTGGCCCACCACGCGGCACAGGCCGCGCGCCAAGCGTCAAGGTCATCCTCAGCGCCCGTGACCGTGACGGTCCCGTCCCCGGCGACCGCCGAGGCTGCACCGCAACGGAAGGTTCCGTCGTCGCTGATGACCTCAGGGTAGGGCGCGTAAAGGCCCTCCAAGTCGGCCAAAAGGTAGGTGGGGCGCTCGTCGGTCCGCGCCGCAAGGATGGTGTGGGTGGTGTCCACGCCAGTGAGGACGGCCGCCGTCGCAAATCCCGCACGGTTGCCGCCCAGAATGTCCGTGTCCAAACGGTCGCCCACAACCAGCGGACGATCGGCGGTCAACCGTTTCGCTGCCGCATGGAAAAGCGGCGCTTCGGGCTTACCAGCCACCACAGGAGTTTTCCCCGTAGCAGCCGCCACAGCAGCAACCAGCGTCCCATTGCCCGGTGCCATGCCTCGAGCCTGCGGTATGGACATGTCCGTGTTGGTGGCAAACCACATGGCTCCACCGGCCACTACATACGACGCCTCCGCGAGATCCTTCCAACCGATCTCAGGGTTGAATCCCTGGACCACGGCAACCGGGGATTCAGCGGCACTGTGGACCGGATTGAGTCCCACCAATTCAATCTCATGGGCCAGAGCTGCGCTGCCGGTGATGAGCACATGCGCCCCCGCAGGCAACAGGGAAGCCAGAAGCTCTCCTGCTGCCTGGGAGGAACTGACCACTTGATGGTCCTCCGCCGGCGCACCGAGCTCACGCAAGTGCGCAGCGACCTGGGCCGGGGTGCGGGAGGCGTTGTTAGTCACGTAGCCAAGGCCAACGCCAAAGGTCTCCAGACGCAGCAACGACTCCACGGCCCCGGGGATGGCGTGCGGTCCTGCATAGACCACACCGTCCAGATCCGAGAGGACGGCATCAAACAATGAGATGAGTGGATCAGCCATGCTGGGAGTCAGAACCCTGGTTCTCGGCGTCTTCTTCCTTGGCTTCTTCTTCCTCAGAGTCGTCTTCTGCGGAGTCGATGTCCGACTCCGCGTCGTTCGACTCGAAGTAGTCAGATTCTGCGTCATCAAGTTCAACGTCATCGTGCTCAACGTCAGCCGCTGCGGCTTCGGCAATAACCGATTCCGTCTCAGGCTTAACGACGTCGGGCTCCGGAGCCGACTTGACGAACCGCGGCTTGCTCGCGGCTGCTTCTTCCTGCTCATCCCACCCGAGGTCAAGGATCTCCGGTTCAGCGAAATCGCCGACTCCCAGAGCATTCTCGGCCACCAAAGCCTGCCGGGCCCACTTATCCGCTTCTTCCGTGCGACCCACCGCGCTGAGCGCTTCAGCGTAAGCACGGAAAAGTCGCGGGCTGTAAGAGAAGGCCCTGTTGATGTCCAACTGGGGAATTTCCAGTTCGGTGACTGCAGCATCAAACTGCTTCAAATCCGCACGGGCACCGGCCGCCACCATGGCCAGCTCCACCTTGCCCGGGGCATCGAGGTCCTGGGCTTCTGGAGAACGAACCATATCCAACGCACGGTCCGGACGTCCGAGGCCTCGCTCGCAGTCAGCCATCACAGGCAAGTGCACGTTGGACCCGCTGATGCGGCGGTACGTACGGAATTCACGAAGCGCTTCGCCATAGTGTCCCGCGGCGTAGGCGGTCAGGCCCACCGCTTCACGAACAACCGAAAGGCGTCCGCCACGACGGCTTGCAGCCAATGCGTGCTGGAAGGCCAGCTCAGGCTCAATGTCAATCAGGCGGCCAGCCATGACCAGGTGCTTGGCGACCCAACCAGCACTCTGCTCCTCAAGTGTCTTGATCTGGTGACCCGTGGCGCGGTCGAGTTCCTTGCCCGTGACATCCTCATCGATCTCGGGAGACCGCTCACGGTCAGGACGGTTGGAGCTGCGGATGTCCTTGGCGTTGGGCACCCTGGCAGGACGCTCTTCCCAGGAGTTACCGCGGTCGTTACGGTCGCCGAAAGGCTTACGGTCGCCACGGTCGTTGTTGAAGGGGCGACGGTCATCATTGTCGCGGCGGGGGCCGTCAAAGTTTCGCGGACCGCGGTCGTTACGGTCGCCGAAAGGCTTACGGTCGCCACGGTCGTTGCTGAAGGGACGACGGTCGCCGTCACGGGCCGGACGGTCGTTGCGGTCGCCGAAAGGCTTACGGTCGCGGTCGCCGCCGAAGGAGCGACGGTCGCCGTCACGGGCTGGACGGTCGTTGCGGTCGCCGAAAGGCTTACGGTCGCTACGGTCGTTGTTGAAGGGGCGACGCTCGCCGTCACGGGCCGGACGGTCGTTGCGGTCACCGAAAGGCTTGCGGTCGCTACGGTCGTTGTTGAAGGGGCGACGCTCGCCGTCACGGGCCGGACGGTCGTTGCGGTCGCCGAAAGGCTTGCGATCGCCACGGTCGTTGTTGAAGGGGCGACGGTCATCGTTGTCGCGACGGGGACCGTCGAAGTTCCGCGGACCGCGCTCGGGACGATCGCCGAAAGGCTTACGGTCGCCACGGTCGTTGTTGAAGGGACGACGGTCGCCGTCACGGGCCGGACGGTCGTTGCGGTCACCGAAAGGCTTACGGTCGCGGTCGCCACCGAAGGGGCGACGCTCGCCGTCACGGGCCGGACGGTCGTTGCGGTCGCCGAAAGGCTTGCGGTCGCTACGGTCGTTGTTGAAGGGGCGACGGTCGCCGTCACGGGCCGGACGGTCGTTGCGGTCGCCGAAAGGCTTACGGTCGCTACGGTCGTTGTTGAACGGACGACGGTCGCCGTCACGGGCCGGACGGTCGTTGCCGTCTCGGTTCTCCCGGGAACGGAACCCACGAGGGTCCCCGCCTGAGTTGTTGTTGGGGCGGTACGAACCGCGGTCGTCGCGATTACCGCCGAAGTTTCCGCGATTACCGCCGCGATTGCCGCCGTTGTGCTCAGCCATGGTGGATTCCTCCTGTTGCGAGCCGACCACTGGCGCGTGCGTAGTCGCTCATAACCCTTATTTCGTTGTCACGCCGCCGGCAGCGCTCAGCTACCGACTCGTATGTCTTATGCAATTCTATTCGACGCCACCACGGCAGCCGAACGCCTGGACCTGATTCCCGGTCTCCCGTGTCAAGTCTCACAGCCGCTTTAGCAGCCTGCAGGAAACCTTCAGCGACAGCGACTGGCCTGGGTTGTTGGCAAGTTCCCGGTTGATGGATGCTTTGCCTCGTTTAGGGGTGGTGGTTAAAGGGGAAGAGCCCCGACCTGTGGTCGGGGCTCTTGCCTTAATGGTTGTCCGGCGGTGTCCTACTCTCCCACACCCTCCCGGGTGCAGTACCATCGGCGCTGTGGGTCTTAGCTTCCGGGTTCGGAATGGGACCGGGCGTTTCCCCCACGCTATGACCGCCGTAACTCCGTTACCCGTCCCGGCCCCCTTTTTGGTGGGGGTGGGTGGGAAGACTTTGTGGTTACAACTGTGGTGTTGTTATTTAGTTGTTGGTTCCGGCAACCCTTGGTACGGGTTGTTGTTCGGGAACCACATAGTGGACGCGTGCAGTGTGTTGTGTGGTGTAAGTTGTTGGCCTATTAGTACCGGTCAGCTTCACGAGTCTTTAGTCCTCGCTTCCACATCCGGCCTATCAACCCAGTGGTCTGGCTGGGGGCCTCTCACACATAAATGTGTATGGAAATCTCATCTTGAAGCGAGCTTCCCGCTTAGATGCTTTCAGCGGTTATCCCATCCGAACGTAGCTAATCAGCGATGCACTTGGCAGTACAACTGACACACCAGAGGTTCGTCCGTCCCGGTCCTCTCGTACTAAGGACAGCCCTTCTCAAATTTCCTGCGCGCGCAGCGGATAGGGACCGAACTGTCTCACGACGTTCTAAACCCAGCTCGCGTACCGCTTTAATGGGCGAACAGCCCAACCCTTGGGACCTACTCCAGCCCCAGGATGCGACGAGCCGACATCGAGGTGCCAAACCATGCCGTCGATATGGACTCTTGGGCAAGATCAGCCTGTTATCCCCGAGGTACCTTTTATCCGTTGAGCGACGGCCATTCCACAATGTACCGCCGGATCACTAGTCCCGACTTTCGTCCCTGCTTGAGATGTCTCTCTCACAGTCAAGCTCCCTTGTGCACTTACACTCGACACCTGATTGCCAACCAGGCTGAGGGAACCTTTGGGCGCCTCCGTTACTTTTTAGGAGGCAACCGCCCCAGTTAAACTACCCATCAGGCACTGTCCCTGACCCGGATCACGGGCCGAAGTTAGATGTCCAAAGTGACCAGAGTGGTATTTCAACGATGACTCCACCCGAACTGGCGTCCGGGTTTCAACGTCTCCCACCTATCCTACACAAGCCACTCCGAACACCAATACCAAACTATAGTAAAGGTCTCGGGGTCTTTCCGTCCTGCTGCGCGTAACGAGCATCTTTACTCGTACTGCAATTTCGCCGAGTTTATGGTTGAGACAGCGGGGAAGTCGTTACTCCATTCGTGCAGGTCGGAACTTACCCGACAAGGAATTTCGCTACCTTAGGATGGTTATAGTTACCACCGCCGTTTACTGGGGCTTAAATTCTCAGCTTCGCCACACAAGGTGGCTAACCGGTCCTCTTAACCTTCCAGCACCGGGCAGGAGTCAGTCCGTATACATCGTCTTGCGACTTCGCACGGACCTGTGTTTTTAGTAAACAGTCGCTTCCCCCTGGTCTCTGCGGCCCACACCCGCTCACGGAGAGCAAGTCTCCATCACGGGGCAGGCCCCCCTTCTCCCGAAGTTACGGGGGCATTTTGCCGAGTTCCTTAACCATAATTCTCTCGATCGCCTTGGTATTCTCTACCTGATCACCTGTGTCGGTTTGGGGTACGGGCGGCTAAAACCTCGCGTCGATGCTTTTCTAGGCAGCATAGGATCACCGGATCCCCCCATACGGGAGTCCCATCAGATCTCAGGAACGTGCTCGAAGCACACAGGAACGGATTTGCCTATCCCTGACCCTACATCCTTAGACCGGGGCAACCATCGCCCGGCCCGGCTACCTTCCTGCGTCACACCTGTTAATACGCTTACCTCCCGGGATCAGGTCCCGCGCTCGGCCAAAACCCACAACACCACAAGGGTGAGCGGGCAGGCTCCGGGCGGTTAGTATCCCCCGCTTGGCATGGGCGGTTTTTCGCCGGTACGGGAATATCAACCCGTTGTCCATCGACTACGCCTGTCGGCCTCGCCTTAGGTCCCGACTTACCCAGGGCAGATTAGCTTGACCCTGGAACCCTTGATCATTCGGCGGACGGGTTTCTCACCCGTCTTTCGCTACTCATGCCTGCATTCTCACTCGTGTAGGCTCCACCGCTGGTTTCCACCGCGACTTCACTGCCCACACGACGCTCCCCTACCACTCCACACCCCTGAACCACGAAGGCTAGGGCAATGTGTGAAATCCACAACTTCGGCGGTGTACTTGAGCCCCGCTACATTGTCGGCGCGGAATCACTTGACCAGTGAGCTATTACGCACTCTTTCAAGGATGGCTGCTTCTAAGCCAACCTCCTGGTTGTCTTCGCAACTCCACATCCTTTCCCACTTAGCACACGCTTAGGGGCCTTAGTTGGTGGTCTGGGCTGTTTCCCTCTCGACTATGAAGCTTATCCCCCACAGTCTCACTGCTGCGCTCTCACTTACCGGCATTCGGAGTTTGGCTGACGTCAGTAACCTTGTAGGGCCCATCGGCCATCCAGTAGCTCTACCTCCGGCAAGAAACACGCAACGCTGCACCTAAATGCATTTCGGGGAGAACCAGCTATCACGGAGTTTGATTGGCCTTTCACCCCTACCCACAGCTCATCCCCTCCATTTTCAACTGAAGTGGGTTCGGTCCTCCACGACGTCTTACCGTCGCTTCAACCTGGCCATGGGTAGATCACTCCGCTTCGGGTCTAGATCACGCCACTACACTCGCCCTGTTCAGACTCGCTTTCGCTACGGCTACCCCACACGGGTTAACCTCGCGACGTAACACTAACTCGCAGGCTCATTCTTCAAAAGGCACGCCGTCACAACTACTATGCGATCACTCGCGGTTGCTCCGACGGATTGTAAGCACACGGTTTCAGGTACTGTTTCACTCCCCTCCCGGGGTACTTTTCACCTTTCCCTCACGGTACTGGTCCGCTATCGGTCATTAGGAAGTATTTAGGCTTATCAGGTGGTCCTGACAGATTCGCACGGGATTTCTCGGGCCCCGTGCTACTTGGGATACTCTCCAGGCTGCACACAACATTACGGTTACGGGGCTCCCACCCTCTCTGGCCGGCCTTTCAAGACCGTTCACCTATGCCTGCACATCACCCCAACGGTCCGGCAGAACCATCACGGAAAGTCCCACAACCCCGCCCATGCAACGCCCGCCGGCTATCACACATGGAACGGTTTAGCCTGATCCGCGTTCGCTCGCCACTACTAACGGAATCACTATTGTTTTCTCTTCCTGCGGGTACTGAGATGTTTCACTTCCCCGCGTTCCCCCCACGCACCCTATGTGTTCAGATGCGGGTCACACAATCACCTTGCAGCGTTGTGCGGGGTTTCCCCATTCGGACATCCTGGGATCAACGCTCGGTTATCAACTCCCCCAGGCTTATCGCAGATTCCTACGTCCTTCTTCGGCTCCTAATGCCAAGGCATCCACCGTGTGCCCTTAAAAACTTGACCACACAAAGATCAAAAACTTACTCGAGAGAACCACGACCACAAGGGCCAGGTTCATTCATAAGAAATTGCTGTAGAAACACACACACCAACCCCGAAAGGCCAGCCATGCATGTCTCAGATGCTCGCGTCCACTATGTAGTTCTCAAACAACAACCCCATCAACCAGACCACCACCACCCCACACAGGGACACGCGGCAGAACCGGAAGCAGGAACAAAAGAAACACCAGAACGATGCCCTCTGCATTGCTGCAAAAAGGTCCTGTTGCCTCAGGACCCAACAGTGCGCCAAACACAACCCCCACAAACCATGCACCCCGGCAGCGTTCCCAACAACACCCACCCCCACAAAAAGCAGAGACACATGCTGCCGTACTGGCACCAGGACACAACCGGTAAAGGCCATGCCAAACAAGTTTGATTCGTTGATATTCCACCCATGAGCACCCACCGCAGAACAGACGCCTGCGCAATGGGCAACACTGACAACCACCACGAACTGCATACACAGAACACGGAACAGCTGCTAGCAGCTCCTTAGAAAGGAGGTGATCCAGCCGCACCTTCCGGTACGGCTACCTTGTTACGACTTAGTCCCAATCGCCGGTCCCACCTTCGACGGCTCCCCCCACAAGGGTTAGGCCACCGGCTTCGGGTGTTACCAACTTTCGTGACTTGACGGGCGGTGTGTACAAGGCCCGGGAACGTATTCACCGCAGCGTTGCTGATCTGCGATTACTAGCGACTCCGACTTCATGGGGTCGAGTTGCAGACCCCAATCCGAACTGAGACCGGCTTTTTGGGATTAGCTCCACCTCACAGTATCGCAACCCTTTGTACCGGCCATTGTAGCATGCGTGAAGCCCAAGACATAAGGGGCATGATGATTTGACGTCGTCCCCACCTTCCTCCGAGTTGACCCCGGCAGTCTCCTATGAGTCCCCGCCATAACGCGCTGGCAACATAGAACGAGGGTTGCGCTCGTTGCGGGACTTAACCCAACATCTCACGACACGAGCTGACGACAACCATGCACCACCTGTAAACCGACCGCAAGCGGGGCACCTGTTTCCAGGTATTACCGGTTCATGTCAAGCCTTGGTAAGGTTCTTCGCGTTGCATCGAATTAATCCGCATGCTCCGCCGCTTGTGCGGGCCCCCGTCAATTCCTTTGAGTTTTAGCCTTGCGGCCGTACTCCCCAGGCGGGGCACTTAATGCGTTAGCTACGGCGCGGAAAACGTGGAATGTCCCCCACACCTAGTGCCCAACGTTTACGGCATGGACTACCAGGGTATCTAATCCTGTTCGCTCCCCATGCTTTCGCTCCTCAGCGTCAGTTACAGCCCAGAGACCTGCCTTCGCCATCGGTGTTCCTCCTGATATCTGCGCATTTCACCGCTACACCAGGAATTCCAGTCTCCCCTACTGCACTCTAGTCTGCCCGTACCCACTGCAGAACCGGAGTTGAGCCCCGGTCTTTCACAGCAGACGCGACAAACCGCCTACGAGCTCTTTACGCCCAATAATTCCGGATAACGCTTGCGCCCTACGTATTACCGCGGCTGCTGGCACGTAGTTAGCCGGCGCTTCTTCTGCAGGTACCGTCACTTTCGCTTCTTCCCTACTGAAAGAGGTTTACAACCCGAAGGCCGTCATCCCTCACGCGGCGTCGCTGCATCAGGCTTGCGCCCATTGTGCAATATTCCCCACTGCTGCCTCCCGTAGGAGTCTGGGCCGTGTCTCAGTCCCAGTGTGGCCGGTCACCCTCTCAGGCCGGCTACCCGTCGTCGCCTTGGTAGGCCATTACCCCACCAACAAGCTGATAGGCCGCGAGTCCATCCAAAACCACAAAAGCTTTCCACCACCTGACATGCGTCAGACGGTCATATCCGGTATTAGACCCAGTTTCCCAGGCTTATCCCAGAGTCAAGGGCAGGTTACTCACGTGTTACTCACCCGTTCGCCACTAATCCCCCAGCAAGCTGGGATCATCGTTCGACTTGCATGTGTTAAGCACGCCGCCAGCGTTCATCCTGAGCCAGGATCAAACTCTCCGTTGAAAAAAACAAATCAAACAGACACAACCACACCCACCGGAAATAACGGCCGGCACGGCTGCACAAAATTCGAAACCAGCTGAAAACCAGACCACCACACACGGGGGTGCGCAATGATCCAGCCATAATTTCAACCAATCAATAAAACAATCGGTATCAACAAACTTGGCACACTATTGAGTTCTCAAACAACAGACACTACCGGCACCACCCACACCCACAAGGGTCCAGGATCGCTCCGGAGCAACTTTTCAAACTTACCCGAACCAGCCGCACAAAGCAAACCAGAACCCAGGCCTCCCACACCAACCAGCAGCACACAAAAGCACCACCGAAACCGGCAATTTGAAGGGAGTCGGTCGCCATCTTTCCGCATCAGCGGCGGCGACTCGAATAACTTTACACGCGCCCCACCCCCACACCAAATCCACCCCAACACCACCCAAAAACCCCGCCAACACAAGGAAAACACCCCCAAAACCACCCCACCACACCCCAAACCAACCCAAGTGAAGCCCGTCACACAACCCCACCACCGCCGTCGAACCCCAACCAAACCCAAGGAACGTGAGAACGCGACGCCATCAAACCCGAGGGACATGAGAGAGCGACGCCATCAAACCCGCGGGATGTGAGCGAGCGTCGGAAGGTGAACGCTGCACGACCGACCGCCACCCCCCGGCGGTACCAACGGTTCATCCGGCACCCGGCACTGGACAAGCACGTAAATCGCAACATGCACGGAATCGCAGAAAGGGCCGGCAACCGTAACGGTTGCCGGCCCTTTCGGAACGCGGTGGAAAAGAGTACTAAGCAGAAACCTTAATGGTCGCAAGGTTTTTCTTGCCACGCCGGAGGAGCAAGTACCGTCCGTGCAGCAGTTGATCCTGGGCAATGACGGCGTCGGGATCGGAGACCTTGGTGTTGTTCACGTACGCGCCGCCCTCCCCTACGGTCCGGCGGGCAGCCGACTTGCTGTCGGACAGACCCGAGGCAACCAGGAGGTCGATGATCCCCAAACCGTCGGTGCCGATCGTCGCCAATGGAAGTTCGGCGGTGGCGGCTTCAAGGGTTCGCTCATCCAGAACTGTGAGATCGCCGTTGCCGAAGAGTGCAGCCGAAGCTGCAATGACCTTCTCCGTTGCCTCGACGCCATGAACGAGCGAGGTCACTTCGAAAGCGAGCTTTTTCTGGCCCTCGCGGGCAAATGGACGCTCCGCCACAGCTTCTCCAAGTGCCTCAATCTCTGCACGCGAAAGGAAGGTGAATACCTTGAGGCGGTCCACAACATCCGCGTCCGCCGTGTTCAGCCAGAACTGGTAGAACGCGTACGGGCTGCACATGTCCGGGTCCAGCCAGATGGCGTTCCCTTCGCTCTTGCCGAACTTGGTGCCATCGGAGTTGGTGATCAGCGGCGTCCCCAGTGCGTGGACGCTCTTGCCTTCCACCTTGCGGATCAGTTCGGTTCCGCTGGTGAGATTGCCCCACTGGTCAGAGCCGCCGGTCTGCAGCGCGCAGCCGTAATCCCGGAAGAGTTGGAGGTAGTCCATGCCCTGCAGGATCTGGTAGCTGAATTCGGTGTAGCTGATGCCTTCGTCGGAGTTCAGGCGGGACGCCACAGCATCCTTCCGGAGCATGGTGCCCACACGGAAGTGCTTGCCGATTTCACGCAGGAAGTCGATAGCAGTCAGCGGCGCCGTCCAGTCCAGGTTGTTCACCATGCGGGCCGGGTTTTCGCCCTCGAAACTGAGAAAGCGGCGCACCTGGCCCTGCAGGTACCCAACCCACTCAGCAACGGTGTCCTTGGTGTTCAAGGTGCGTTCCGCCGTCGGACGTGGGTCACCGATCAGGCCAGTGGACCCACCCACCAGGCCGAGCGGCTTGTGGCCTGCCAACTGCAGGCGTCGCATCACCAGCAACTGCACAAGGTTGCCCAGGTGCAGGGAGGGCGCGGTGGGATCGAAGCCACAGTAATACGTGATCGGGTCCCCGGCGAGCAGCTTTTCCAGTTCCGTTTCATCGGTGGAAACGTGGATCAGGCCGCGCCATTTGAGCTCCTGCCAGACATTGGCAAAAGCGGGATCGTTGTGCTGGGACTCGAGGTTGTTTACGTGTGACACGAGATCTAAGTTAGCAGGATTGCGGAGGCCCGTTTTCCTAGCGCTCGATACCCGCAGGTACCGGGGCGGCGGCAATGAGACGCAAGCGCTGCGTGGCTCGCGTCATGGCGACGTAGAGGTCGCCCACCTTGCCGTGCTCATGGTTCAGCATGGCGGCCGGTTCCAGGACCACCACCCCATCGAACTCCAGGCCCTTGGCCTCCTTGGGGCTGATGACCACGATGTCCTGTTCGTAGCTGCCCGCCCCGGCGCCAATACGGCGGCCGTAGACCTCCCGCAGCGCAGCGGTGGCCTGCGGAAGAAGAGGCCCGTCGGCAATGACAGCCAGCAGGCCGCCGTCGATCGCTTCAACTTCCTCGGGCAGGACGTCCACCAGGTGCGACACGATGCTGTCGGCATCGACGCGGTCCACAATGGGCGACCATTTACCTTCGCGCACGGCCTTGGGAGCCGAGACCACCAGTCCCGCGCGGTTGGCCATGCGGACTGCGGCTTCGGCGATCTGCGAGGGCGTGCGGTAGTTGACGGTGAGTTCTTCGAGGGTCCAGCGGTCACCGAACGACGGCGCCAAGGCACTCTGCCACGAATTGGCACCTGCCGCAGCACTCGTCTGGGCAATATCACCGACGATCGTGAACGACTTCAGCGGGCAGCGGCGTACCAGGAGCCGCCACTGCATGGGTGAGAGTTCCTGGGCTTCGTCAACCACAATGTGGCCGAAAGCCCATGAACGGTCGCTGGTGGCACGTTCCGCCGCGGTCAGGCGGCCTTCGCGTTCCTGGTTCTGGTCGGCAAGTTCTTCAGCCGAGACCAGGACGTCGACACCCATGGCTTCCATGTTGGCAAGAGTCTGCTTGGCGTTGGCGATGTCGCGTGCGCGGTCGGCCTCCTGCTGGGCCAATCCCCTGCCGGCTGCCGGGTCCAGTTCGCCCAACAGTTCAGCAGCTTCATCCAACAGCGGAACGTCAGCTTCCGTCCAGGGCGCGTCCACGGGCCGCTGCAGCAGCGAACGCTGTTCAGGCGTCAGGTGCGGTGTGCAGGCTTCAAGGATGGCCGGCTTGCTGAAGAGCTCGGAGATGAGCTTCTCCGGTGTCATCGGCATCCAGCAGAGGTTCAGCGCAATGCGCACGTCCCTCGCCGACCGGACGTCTTCCGCCAGGTAGGCGCGATCTGCGTTGTTGCCGATGTTGCCTTCCTCGACGAGGTCCGTCAGCTGTTCCGTGAGCTCGCGAAGGAGGATCTTCACGAACGTGAGCCGCGCTTCGTTGTGGGGTTTTCCCGTGGCGCGGGCCTTTTCCCGGGCACGGCGGACCTGACGGACAGTCAGAGTGAGCTTCCGTGAATCGACTTCCAGGATGCGGTCTTCAGCAGGTGTTCGTTGGCGGTTCGCGACGGCGTTGGCCACCACCTTGGCCATGTCCAGTTTGCCCTTGAGTGCGGCAACGTCGGCGTCTTCCTCGGGGATGGCATGGATGCCGGGCATCAGGCGGCCAAGGCTTGCCATGACCACTCCGGTCTCGCCGAGGGATGGCAGTACGCGTTCGATGTAATGCATGAAGGACGACGACGGTCCAACGAGCAACACGCCGGCGCTCTTGAGCCGTTCGCGGTGCGTGTACAGCAGATAAGCAGCGCGGTGCAGGGCAACGGCGGTCTTTCCCGTTCCGGGACCGCCTTGGACCACCAACGCGCCGGAGATGGAGGATCGGATGATCCGGTCCTGCTCAGACTGGATGGTGCCCACGATGTCCGACATGCGGCCCGTGCGCTTGGAGTTCAGTGCTGCCAGCAGTGCGCCTTCACCTTGGAGAGAGTCGTTGTCTGCGAGCATCCCCGCGTCCAGGACATCGTCTTCAATCGCTTTCACGTCGCGCCCCTGAAGGATCAGGTGGCGACGGCGACGCACGCCTTGACGGTCGAACGCCGTCGCTTGGTAAAAATGCCCGGCTTCGGGCGCACGCCAGTCGACCATCAGTCGCTGGAGATCGGCAGTAGAGAGACCGATGCGCCCGATGTATTGTGCTTCACCGGAGTCAAGGTCAAGGCGGCCGAAGACCAAGCGGTCGTCGACGGCGTCGAGCTGGGCAAGGCGGTCTTCGTACAGGGCCGCGAACGCGTCACGCTCGGAAACGTTCTGCATGGTTCCCACCGCGCCGGCCTTCCGCACCTGCGCCAGCTGGGCGCGCTTTTCGGCGCGCAGCTCATCGAGCCGGGCGTACAGCCCGGCCACATATTCCTGCTCGTGGACCAAATCAGCGTCGTGCATCGAACCGTAACCCCTATCGCAAAAGACAGACCGTCCATTCTACAGCGATTTTGGTAAACGCGTGGGGTACAAGTCATGTGGTGGGACGGTTATTGCGGAACGACCCTATTTCGGGGCCGTGCTGCCTTGTACCGCGACACCGTTGGATCGTCTTCGATCCAAAAGCGCCAAGGATATTCCGTGGTTCCGCCAGGACCCGATACACCCACCCGCGGTCCGCTGGCGACGGCGGCTGCGGGTGTCGCCGGCAACCACAAGCTGAACGGTGAAGCGAGCGCGTCACGGCCGGTGTCCGCCGTCGTGAGTCCCAACGCGGAGGCGAGCCGGGCCGGTCCGCTGGCGAGGTCCTTGTGCGCTTTGGAGGCTGGCCTGCGGACGGCGGCGAGCTCCTCCCCCTCTACAACTTCTCCTGCCCGCAGGAGCAGCGCGGATGCGAATCCGTCGGGTCCACAGACGATGTTCGCGCAATAGTGCATCCCGTACGTGAAGTAGACGTAGAGGAATCCGGGTGCCCCGAACATGGGCGCATTACGGGCCGTGGGGCCACCGAAAGTGTGTGATCCAGGGTCAGGGTGTTCCGAACCGCGCGGCCCCATATAGGCCTCCACTTCGGTGAGCCTTACGGAGACAGGGCCGGCATCGGACTGGTGGGTGAGGACGGCTCCCAGGATCAACGGGGCAATGTCGCGGGCATCGCCCTGGAGAAAACTGCGCACGTCGTCGGGATGACCGATTCCGTTTTCCGTGAACGATCCCATCCCCAGACCCTAGCAAACTGCCAACGCCCATGTCCGATTTCCGCTAGCCGTGGTCCCGGCCGGCTGGCAGGATGAAGCCATGGACTTCTGGCAGCGCTACCGGGCAATCGACGCCCGGGACACACGGTTCGACGGGCAGTTCTTCACGGCCGTCAGTTCCACAGGCATCTATTGCCGGCCATCGTGCCCCGCCAGAACCCCCAAAGCCGAGAACGTCACGTTCTACGAAACCTCGGCCGCTGCCCATGAAGCCGGCTACCGCGCCTGCAAGCGGTGCCTGCCCGAAGCTGTCCCGGGAACTCCGGCCTGGAACATCCGCTCGGATATAGCCGGCCGGGCCATGCGGCTGATCAACGACGGCGTGATCACCCGCGAGGGCGTCGACGGCCTTGCCCACCGGTTGGGCTACTCCGCACGGCAACTCAACCGCATCCTCAGCAATGAACTTGGCGCCGGTCCACTATCGCTGGCACGGGCCAGCAGGGCACAAACCGCCAGGACCCTGTTGGTCTCCACCGATATGCTCCTTGCCGACGTTGCGTTTGCTTCGGGTTTCAACAGCGTGCGGCAATTCAACGACACCATTGGCGAAGTGTTCGCCATGACCCCGACGGCGGTGCGCGCCACCGGGGCCAAGTCCAGGCAACACCGGGGTACCGTTGCTGCGGTGCACGCCCCCGCGGCCTTGACGCTGAACCTTCCTTACAGGGAGCCCTTCGATCCGGGCATTTTCGATTTCCTGGCAGTACGAGCGGTGCCGGGCATCGAGACGGTGCGGACCTCGGAGGACGGAACCGGCACCGATGGAAGCAGGACTTACGCCCGCACCCTGCGCCTGCCGCGGGGCAGTGCCTCCTTCTCTGTCTCGTATAACCCCTCAGCTCGCGGCAAACCCTTGCAACTTACAGCTGCGGTGCTGGACCTCCACGATCTCCCGGCACTCTTGAGCCGGGTCCGGAGGCTGTTCGACGTGGACGCTGATCCCCAGGCAATCGACGACGCTCTGGCAACAGATGCGAGGCTGACTGCCAGTGTGACCGCGATCCCAGGAATACGCGTGCCGGGGGCTGTGGATCCCCACGAACTACTCATCCGGGCCATGATCGGGCAGCAAATCACCGTAGCCGCCGCGCGAACGGCCCTCACTCAGTTATCTGCTGCCGGAACCAGCGTGGATAGCGCCACCCCCGGCTTGGAGCGTTTGTTTCCGACGGCGGCCGAGATCGCCGAACACGGGCGAGCGTTCCTCCGTGGACCCCAGCGGCGGATTGACTCCATCATGGCCGCGTCCGAAGCCATGGCCAGCGGAGCACTTGATTTCGGCTACGGCGACGATCCCACCAGCCTCGAAAGCAAGCTGCTCCCCTTGCCCGGAGTGGGGCCATGGACTGTTGGCTACGTGGCAATGCGTGTCCTCGGTGCTCCGGATGTTCTCCTGGCCAATGATGCTGCGGTCCGGAACGGCATAAAGGTCCTGCCCGCCGGCACTGGGCTCAGCGCCGATTTCAGGGAGGTCAGCCCGTGGCGTTCGTATGCCACCATGCACCTCTGGCGGGCTGCAGCGGAAAAAACCCGAAGCAATTAGCTCCCGGGGCCTGAGAGAGCGACCCGCCCAAACACGAGGGACGTGAGAGAGCGACCCGCCCAAACACGAGGGACGTGAGAGAGCGACCCGCCCAAACACGAGGGACGTGAGAGAGCGACCCGCCCAAACACGAGGGACGTGAGAGAGCGTGCGCGGCTCAGCGGGCGGCGGGCTGGGGTGCCGGCCAGGGCAGCAGGTCCGGCAGGTCCACTCCATCGGCGGCCGCTGTTGCGCGAAGGCTGCCCAGGCTGGGCTCTCGGCCCGCAAGCCACGCGGCGATGTCGGTCAGCATGCCGGTAATCGCGATGGAGGTGCCGCCGCTGCCAATGGTCCTCTGTGGCAGGCCGGTGGGCTGCAGGACGAATTTGTACGTGTCAGGGACGCGTGCAGCGAGGAAGCCAATCAGGTGTTCGCAGAAAGGCCTGTTCCATGTCTCCGGTCCGAACCCCACACCCAAATCCGACGCATGGATGGTGAGCTCCCGCCATAGGGCCAGGCCGCCGTCGAGCACTGTCCCGTCCCGGTACGCAATACGCGCCTGCCAGTCCTCCGGTCCCAAGGCATCGAACGCGGCAATCGCCGCATCCATGGCGGTGGTGACGGCCTCCGTGTGCTCCGTGAGGCTGTGCCCCGCCGCGAGTGCGATGGCCTTGTTACGGCCGTCCATGCCGCCGTCGTACAGTTCCCCGGTTTCGCCGCGGCGCGCGTACTCAAGTTGCCGGGCCATGGCATTGGAGATCCCGGCAAGGTGGGCGAGGACGTGACCCCGGGTCCAGCCTGGCAGCTCCGACGGTTCAGCGACGGATGAGTCGTCCAGTTTGGCGAGGATGCGGGTGACGGTGCCGGCGGCTTTGTGAAGCTCGGCGGGCAACGTCTCGGGGGTGATCTGAGTCATAGCGCCATGTTAACGCACGGCGGGACGGCACCTCGCGATGCCCTGCCCGAAGGCATGGCCGCGACGTGCCGTCCCGCACGTGGTCTAGCTGGCGTAAGAACGCGCTGCGTCCAGTTCTGCTTGGAGCGCCGTCAGTTGGCGTTCGACGGCGGCCGGTGCCGTTCCGCCCTGCGAGTTGCGGCTGTTGAGCGAACCTTCGGTGCTGAGGACACTGCGGACCTCAGGAGTCAGGTGCTCCGAGATCGCTGCGTATTCCTCGTCCGTCAGGTCCCACAGCTCAACGCCACGGCCTTCGGCCTGCTTGACGGCAGCGCCGGAGAGCTCGTGGGCCTCGCGGAAGGGGACGCCCTGGCGGACCAGCCATTCTGCGATGTCCGTTGCCAGCGCGAAACCCTGGGGGGCCAGGGATTCCATGCGCTCGGTGTTGAACTTCAGCGTGGCGATCATGCCGGACACGGCCGGAAGCAAAAGCTCCAGGGTGTCGGCGGCGTCGAAGACCGGTTCCTTGTCCTCCTGCAGATCGCGGTTGTATGCGAGCGGCAGTCCTTTCAGGGTTGCCAGCAGACCGGTCAGGTTGCCGATAAGCCTGCCTGCTTTGCCACGGGCGAGCTCAGCGACGTCCGGGTTCTTCTTTTGCGGCATGATCGAGGAACCCGTGGAGTACGAGTCATGCAGCGTGACAAAGGAGAACTCCTTGGTGGCCCAGAAGATGACTTCCTCGGAAATCCGGGACAGGTCCACGCCAATCATGGAACACACCCAGGCGAACTCGGCGAAGACATCGCGGGAAGCGGTGCCATCGATCGAGTTGTGGACGGCCGAGAAGAATCCGAGGTCAGCAGCAACAGCCTCGGGGTCCAAACCAAGCGAAGAACCGGCCAAAGCACCGGAACCGTACGGCGAAACACCGGCGCGCTTGTCCCAGTCCTGGAGCCGCTGCACGTCGCGCAGCAAAGCCCAGGCATGGGCCAAGAGGTGGTGGCTCAGCAACACCGGCTGGGCGTGCTGCAGGTGTGTCCGGCCCGGCATGGCAACGCCTTGGTGGGCCCTGGCCTGCTCCACCAGGGCGTCGATGGTGGCAAGGACCCCGCCGGCGATGATGCGTGCATGGTCGCGAAGGAACATACGGCCCAGGGTGGCCACCTGGTCGTTGCGTGAACGGCCGGCGCGGAGTTTGCCGCCCAGCTGGGTCCCGGCGCGCTCAATCAGGCCACGTTCCAGGGAACCGTGAACGTCCTCGTCGCTCTCGGCCGGCAGGTAGGCGCCGCTCGCGACGTCCTCGTCCAGCTGGGTGAGTGCGGAAAGCATGCCTTCGAGCTCGGCGTCGTCCAGCAAACCTGCTTTGGCCAGCACGCGGGCGTGGGCCTTGGAGCCGGCGATGTCATAGCGGGCAAGCCGCCAGTCAAAGTGGGTGGACTTGCTCAGTGCGGCCAGCGCATCCGCGGGGCCACCGGCGAACCGGCCGCCCCACAGTGCACCTTCGTTTGTTGCCGAGGCCATTACTTGCCTGCGACGCGCAGGTCGCGGCCGGAGGCAACCTTGGAGGACATGCCCCACAGCTCGATGAAGCCACGTGCCATGGACTGGTCGAAGGTATCGCCGGTGTCGTAGGTGGCGAGGTCGAAGTCGTACAGCGAGGTCTCGGAGCGACGACCGTTGACTACTGCCTGGCCACCGTGGAGGACCATACGGATGTCGCCGGAAACGTACTGCTGCGTGTCCTCGATGAAAGCGTCCAAGGAGCGCTTCAGCGGGGAGAACCACTGTCCGTCGTACACCAGCTCGGACCAGCGCTGGCCAACGGTGGCCTTGAAGCGGGCCTGCTCGCGCTCGATGGTGATGTCCTCGAGGTGCTTGTGCGCGGTAATCAGCGCCATGGCACCCGGGGCTTCGTAAATTTCGCGGGACTTGATGCCAACAAGGCGGTCCTCGACGACGTCGATGCGGCCGACGCCCTGGGCGCCCGCACGGCGGTTAAGTTCCTGGATGGCCTGCAGCGGGGTGACCTTGACGCCGTCGATCGCTACCGGCACGCCGGCCTGGAAGGAGATGGTGACCTCGTCCGGTGCCGGGGGGAATTCCGGGGTGGCCGTGTAGTCGTAGATGTCCTTGGTGGGAGCGTTCCAGATGTCCTCGAGGTAACCGGTCTCGACGGCGCGTCCCCAGACGTTCTGGTCGATCGAGTACGGGTTCTTCTTGGTGGTCTCGATCGGCAGTCCCTTCTCCTCGGCGAAGGCGATAGCCTTGTCGCGGGTCAGGGCGAGGTCGCGAACCGGTGCGATGCACTTCAGGTCCGGGCCGAGGGTCTGGATGCCGACTTCGAAACGGACCTGGTCGTTGCCCTTGCCGGTGCAGCCGTGGGCAACGGTGGTGGCGCCGAATTCGCGGGCAGCCTTGACGAGGTGCTTCACGATGACCGGACGGGAGATGGCCGAAACCAGGGGATAGTGGCCCTGGTAGAGGGCGTTGGCCTTCAAGGTGGGCATGGCGTACTCGTTGGCGAACTCGTCGCGGGCGTCGGCTACATAGGCCTCGACGGCGCCGCAACCGAGGGCGCGCTGGCGGATGGTCTCCAGGGACTCGCCACCCTGTCCGACGTCGACGGCCACAGCGATGACCTCGGCACCGGTGGCTTCACCGATCCAGCCGATGGCTACGGAAGTATCAAGGCCACCGGAGTAGGCCAGAACAATGCGCTCAGTCACGAGAGTGCTCCTTTGTTGTTGCTTGGTTCATTCGAATCAATACTGGTGTGAATCAATGCTGGGAAAATCTATTGGTTGGCCGGCCCGGCTTCTTCGGCCATGCGCAGGAAACGCGCCGCCAGTTCCGCCCCGCCATCGGGATCCCGGGCGACCAACAGCAAAGTGTCATCGCCTGCGATCGTACCCAATACAGAGGGCATCACCGAGTGGTCCACGGCCAGTGCCAGGAAGTTCGCCGCACCCGGCGGGGTACGAAGGACCACGATATTGCCCGAGGCCTCCGCAGTGACCAGGAGTTCGCCGCACAACCGCGTCAGACGTGCATCCAGAATCTCCTGGGTCACGCCGCTCTTGGCGTTGCGGTCGCCGCCCTCCCCCGGAACGGCGTAAACCAACGCGCCTTCCTTTCCACGGACCCGGACTGCGCCCAGCTCCACGAGGTCCCTGGATAACGTGGCCTGGGTGACCTGGACGCCGTCGTCCGCCAGCAGGGCTGCAAGCTCTGCCTGGGAGCGCACTGACTCACCTGTCAAGATCGCGGTGATACGCGCCTGGCGGGCAGTCTTGGTGGCTGGGCTGGCGCCCGGCACGGACGGGTTGGTGGACACTAGAACGTGCTCTCCCCGGTACCTTCAACAGGTGAAAGGCCCTCCACGAAAGCAAGTCCCGAGCGGTGCATCAACCATGCCATGAGTGCCTTCTGGGCGTGGAGGCGGTTTTCCGCCTCATCCCACACGATCGACTGCGGGCCGTCGATGACGTCCGCCGAAATCTCGTAACCGCGGTAAGCGGGAAGGCAGTGAAGCACGACGGCGTCCGGCGCAGCTTGCGCCATGGCGGCCTCGTCCACGGAATATTCACGGAAGAGTTGCATCCGCGCTTCCTTTTCGGACTCCTGGCCCATGGAAACCCAGGTGTCTGTTGCAACGACGTCGGCGCCCTTGAGGGCCTCGGCAGCATCGCTGGTAATGAGGACCGAACCGCCGGTCTCCGCAGCGCGTTCCTCTGCAGCGGCAACAATTTCCGCGGCAGGGAGATACCCCTCCGGCCCGGAGATGCGAACGTGCATCCCGGCAGTGACGCCGGCAAGGAGGTACGAGTTGGCCATGTTGTTGGCGGCATCGCCCAGGTACGCCATGCTTAGTCCGGCCAGCTCGCCCTTGTGTTCCTTGACGGCAAGAAGGTCGGCCAGGAGCTGGCAGGGGTGGTAATCGTCGCACAGGGCATTGATGACGGGGACCTTGGAGTTTTCAGCCATCGCCACCAGTCCGGCGTGCGCACCGGTCCGCCACACAATGGTGGACACCATGCGCTCCAGGACTTTGGCAGTGTCCTCCACGGATTCCTTATGGCCGATCTGCGCTTCCCCCGGGTTGATAATCAATGCGTTGCCACCCATGTCTGCGATGCCCGTGGCGAACGAGACGCGGGTGCGGGTGGAGGTCTTGTCAAAGATCACTGCAACGGTCTTGCGGCCGTTGCCCTCTGCGGCGAAGGGCTGCACGCTGTAAGGCGCGGCCTTCATCCGGACGGCGAGTTCCAGGACCTCAGCCTGCTCGGCGGGGCTCAGGTCCGTGTCCTTGAGGAAGTGACGGGTGGTTGACGTGCTCACTGTGCATCCTTAGCGGTTTGGGCGGTAGCCGTGGCGATCAAGGCGGGCAGGGCTGACAGGAACCGGTCGGCCTGCTCGGTGGTCAGGATCAGCGGAGGGGCGAGACGGATGGTCCGCGGGCCCGGACTGTTGATGATGAAGCCTGCATCCAAAGCTGCGGTCACCATGGCAGGTGCGATGTCGGCGTTCACGTCGAAGCCAATCAGCAGGCCCTCGCCGCGGACTTCACTGACAGCATCGACGTCAGCCAGCCCTTCGCGCAGGTGCGCGCCGACGCTCAGCACGTTCCGCAGGAGACCTTGGCTTTCGATGGCGTGCAGCGTGGCCAGCGCGGCGGCCGTAGCCACCGGGTTTCCGCCGAAAGTGGTGCCGTGCTGCCCTGCGGTGAGCAGGGCCGACGTCGTACTTCCGAAGGTGACAAGGGCACCCACCGGGAACCCGCCGCCAAGGCCCTTGGCGAGCGTGACGGCGTCGGGCACAATTCCTGCGTCTTCGCTGGCAAGCCACTTTCCGGTGCGGCCGATGCCGGTCTGGACCTCGTCCAGGATCAACAACGCACCCGCTGCGGTGGTAGCTTCACGGGCTGCCTGCAGGTATTCGGCGCTGAGCGGCCGAACCCCCGCTTCGCCTTGGATGGGTTCCAGGAACACGGCAGCAGTGGAATCGTCGACGGCGGCACGCAGGGCCTCGATGTCACCAAACGGAATGTGGACCACACCACCTGGCAGTGGTTCAAACGGCGCACGGTAGGCCTCTTTGGCCGTGAGGGCCAAAGCACCCATGCTGCGGCCGTGGAACGCACCCTCCAAAGCGATGATTTTGGTGCGCTTCCCGTCGGGATTGTTCCTGCGTGCCAGCTTGAACGCTGCTTCGCTGGCCTCGGTACCGGAATTGGCAAAGAAGACCTTGGAACCAGCCGGGGCCTTGCTGAGGGACAACAGCTTCTCGGCGAGAGCGATCTGCGTGGGGCTCGTGAAGAAGTTCGAGACATGGCCGAGCGTGGCCAGTTGGCTGGAAATCACGGAGGTGACGAAAGGGTGCGCGTGGCCCAGGGCGTTCACAGCGATGCCGCCCAGGAGATCAAGGTATTCCTTCCCGTCTGCATCCCACACAAGGCAACCGGCGCCACGGACCAGGACCCGCTGGGGCGTGCCGAAGACACCCATCAGCGAGGACGAGTAGCGCGCCAGCCAATCGGCGCCTGAGCTCTGGGAAACGAGCGTGGCTGCGGCAGCCTCCGCAGCGATGGGGGCCCCGCTCGCTTCGCGGTGCCCGACCACACCCGGCCCCCCATTGCTGCGGCTTTCAGCGGTATGGCTCAGTTCGGTGCTCATGCGTTCACTTCCTCGTCGGGTACTACTTGGGTGCCGATGCCCGCCGTCGTGAACGTTTCCAACAACATCGAGTGTGGGAGGCGGCCGTCCACGATGTGTGCGCGCTCCACGCCTTCGTCGATGGCCTTCAGGCAGGCGGCCATTTTGGGGATCATTCCCGACTCGAGGCGGGGCAGCATTTCGCGGAGTTCCGAGGCTGTCAGCGACGAGATCAGCGAGGATTTGTCCGGCCAGTTGGCGTACAGGCCTTCCACGTCGGTCAGGATGACGAGCTTGGTGGCACTCAGGGCCGAAGCAACGGCGGCAGCTGCGGTGTCGGCGTTAACGTTCAATACCTGGCCGGTGGTCTGGAAGCCGTTTCCGTCGTCCACGATCTCCGGGGCCACGGTTGAAATCACGGGGATGCGACCGGCGTCGAGGATATCCGTGATGCCGGCGGGATCCACGCCCACGACTTCGCCCACCAGGCCGAGGTCCACTTCTTCGCCATCAACCACAGTGCCCGTGCGGACGGCGCGCAGCAGGCCACCATCCTCGCCGGACATGCCGACGGCATAAGGACCGTGGGAGTTAATGAGCCCTACGAGTTCACGGCCAACCTGACCTGTCAGGACCATGCGGACCACATCCATGGCCTCGGGCGTGGTGACGCGCAGCCCACCCTTGAACTCCGACTCGATGCCGAGGCGGCCGAGCATGGAGTTGATCTGGGGGCCGCCGCCATGAACCACCACGGGGTGGATGCCCACGTGGTGGAGGAACACGATGTCCTCAGCGAAGGCGCGGCGGAGGTCGTCGTTGACCATGGCGTTGCCGCCGTACTTGATCACCATGGTGGTGCCGGCGAATCGTTGGATCCACGGCAGGGCTTCGATCAGCGTGCCGGCCTTGTCCTGGGCTGCCTCGGCCGAGACGTGGCTCGTGGACGTGGTTTCGCGGGTATGGGCAGTCATTGTCATAAGCTCAGCTCGAGTAGGCGCTGTTCTCATGCACGTAGTCGTGCGTGAGGTCGTTGGTCCAGATGGTCGCCTCAGCGTCGCCGGCCTGCAGGTCAATCTCGACCAAGACTTCGCGCGGCTCAAGGTCCACCAGGTTGCGGTCATCGCCGATAGCGCCGTTGCGGCAAATCTGCACACCGTTCATGGCGACGTTGAGCTGGTCCGCCTCGAAAACAGCATCTGTGGTCCCCACAGCCGAGAGCACGCGGCCCCAGTTGGGATCCTTGCCAAAGATGGCAGCTTTGAACAGGTTGGAGCGGGCAACACTGCGGCTGACGATTTCGGCGTCGCGTTCGCTGGCGGCGTTGAAGGTCCTGATCGCGATGTCGTGGCTGGCGCCTTCGGCATCACCGATGAGTTTGCGTGCCAGTTCGGCGCAGACGATGGTGACCGCTTCGCTCAACTGCTCGGCAGACGGCAGAGCTTCGGAGGCGCCGGATGCCAGCAGCACCACGGTGTCGTTGGTAGACATGCAGCCATCCGAGTCCGCGCGGTCAAAGGTGACGCGCGTGGCGTCGCGGAGGACGACGTCGAGCTCATTCGCAGGAACCTCGGCGTCGGTGGTCAGGACCACCAGCATCGTCGCCAGGCCGGGCGCCAACATGCCGGCACCCTTGGCAATGCCTCCCACAGTGAACTGCTTGCCTTGGGCATCGGTGCCGGTGAAGACGGCTTCCTTGGACACGCTGTCAGTGGTCATGATGGCCGTGGCGGCAGCGGTACCGCCGTCTTCCGACAATTCACGGAAAGCCGCATCAACACCAGTAAGAATCTTGTCCATGGGCAGCTGCTCACCGATCAGGCCCGTGGAGCACACTACGACGTCGGAGGCTGAGATGCCCAGCACATCCGCCACTTTCTCGGCAGTAGCATGCGTGTTCTGGAAGCCCTGCGGGCCGGTGCAGGCGTTGGCGCCGCCCGAGTTCAAAACGACGGCATCCACACGGCCATCGCTGACTACCTGGCGTGACCAATGGACCGGCGCAGCAGCTACACGGTTGGAGGTAAATACTGCAGCTGCGGACTTTTGCGGCCCGTCATTGACTACCAGGGCCAGATCCGGGTTCCCGGATGCCTTGATGCCGGCTTTGACGCCGGAGGCGCGGAATCCCTTGGGTGCGGTAATGGTCACGGTGCAACTCCCTGCAGGTTCAGGCCGGCGGTTTCATCCAGGCCGAGGGCAATGTTCATGGACTGCACGGCTCCGCCGGCGGTCCCCTTGGTGAGGTTGTCGATGGCGCACGTGACGATCACGCGGCCAGTGTGCTGGTCCAATGCCAACTGCATCACTGCGTGGTTGGAACCCTGCACTGACTTGGTGGTGGGCCATTGGCCTTCGGGAAGGAGGTGCACGAACGGTTCGTCGTCGTAGGCATCTGCCCAGGCCTGGCGCAGTTCAGCTTCCGTCACGCCGTGCTGTGCCTTAGCGGTGGCCGTTGTCAGGATGCCCCGGCTCATGGGAACCAACGTGGGCGTGAAGGAGACCGATACCGGTTCACCGGCCGCATTGGAGAGTCCCTGTTCGATCTCCGGCGTGTGGCGATGTCCGCCACCCACGCCGTAGGGGCTCATGGAACCCATGACTTCGGCACCGATCAAATTCACCTTGGCCGCCTTGCCGGCACCGGAGGTACCGGATGCCGCAACAATCACGACGTCGTCCGTCAGGAGGAGATTGTTGGCGAACCCGGGTGTCAGGGCGAGCAACGCCGACGTCGGGTAGCAACCAGGCACTGCGATGCGGGTGGCGCCCTTGAGGGCTTCACGCTGACCGGGCAGTTCAGGCAGTCCATAAGGCCATGTTCCTGCGTGCGCAGATCCGTAGAACTTTTCCCATGCCGCGGCGTCCTGCAAGCGGTGGTCCGCGCCGGCGTCGATCACTACGGTCCCCTCCGGCAACTGAGCAGCGATCTCGGCCGAAGCACCGTGCGGCAACGCCAGGAACACTACGTCGTGGCCGGACAGGTTCTCCACCGTGGTGTCTTCCAGAATCCTGCTGGCCAAACCATGGAGATGCGGCTGCAACTCCCCTAGTCTGGAACCGGCGTTGCTGTGTGCGGTGATGGCACCGATGGTGACGTTCGGATGGCCTGCCAGCAGGCGCAGCACTTCTCCTCCGGCGTAGCCGCTGGCACCGGAGACGGCAACAGAAATAGTCATGACTCCACTGTACAGCAAGAATATTCATGCTGTCCGATATTTATGCATGCAGTTGTGAGCAGTCTCATTATTTTGGGGATTGGACGTATGCTTAGTGAAGGGTGATCCAGACCGTGCAGTCCGAACGTCGGCTGCAGCGTTGCCCGTTAGCGATACGGGGCACATTTATGTCACCCACGTCCACCGCTGAGCGCCCCAAAGCTCGCGCAATTCAACCAAATCCCGTCGTCCAGAGCTACTCGGAGCTTCTCAAGAGCGTCAAGGCAGCCGGACTCCTGGAACGCCGTAGCGGCTTCTACATCTGGGTCTTCGTGGCCCTGGCACTCCTTATGGCCGGCACCTGGCTCGGCTTCGCACTGATCGGCGATTCCTGGTACCAGCTTTTGATCGCTGCAGCCGTAGGCATCCTGTGCACGCAACTGAGCTTCCTTGCCCACGAGGCAGGTCACAAGCAGATCTTCGCTTCCCGGCGTGCCAACGATTGGTCAGCCCGCCTCCTGGCCACAGGAGTTGCCGGCATCAGCTATTCCTGGTGGGAACAGAAGCACGGAGCCCACCACAACCACCCCAACGTCATCTCCAAGGACCCGGACATCCGGAACAACGCCTTGGTGTTCTATGAGGACGCTGCAGCCGAACGCAAAGGCCGCCTGGCTTTCCTCACCAAAAAGCAGGGCTGGTTCTTCTTCCCGCTCCTGACGCTCCTGGGCTTGAGCCTGCAGTTCGACTCCCTTCGCTTCGTCTTCGGCAAGCAGAAAGTACGTCACCGCTGGGTGGAGACGCCCATACTCGTGACCAGGCTTGCCGCCCTCCCGGTCCTGGCTTTCACCTTCCTGCCCATCGGCATGGCGTTCGCCTTCCTTGGCGTCCAGATCATGGTTTACGGCTTCTACATGGGAGCCTCGTTCGCCCCGAACCACAAGGGCATGCCCGTCCTCCCCAAGGACAGCCGCGTGGACTTCCTCAACCGCCAGATCCTGACCTCGCGCAATATCTCTGGTGGTCTCTTCATGGACTTCCTCCTGGGTGGACTCAACCGCCAGGTGGAGCACCACTTGTTCCCGGACATGGCTCGCCCCCATTTGTACAAGGCCACAAAGATCGTCCGCGAGTTCTGCGCCAAGCACTCCATTTCCTACACGGAAACCACGTTGATGCAGTCCTACGGCATCGTGGTCAGATACCTCAATGACGTAGGCCTGGCAGCAGGCCGCGGCTTCGATTGCCCCGTGGCTTCGACGCACGGACGCTTCTAGGCGTTCAACAAGGGAAGCCCCAACTTCCCTAGGATGGAATCTGAAACCGGGCCCCGGAAGGACCGCCCCGGAGTGAGGAGCCACCATGACGCACGCCATCGTTGCACAGCAGCCCGGAGGACCTGAGGTCCTCGAATACGCATCTGTGAAAATACCGAAACCTGGCCCCGGCCAGCTGTTGATCAAGGTCGCAGCTGCCGGGGTCAATTTCATTGAGACCTACCAACGCAGCGGCACCTACAAGGTGGAGTACCCCTTCACCCCAGGCGCCGAAGCCGCCGGCACAGTGGAGTCCGTAGGCGAAGGTGTCGCAGAATTTTCCGTTGGCGACCGGGTTGCCACGGCTGAGGGGTCCAGGACGTACGCAGAGTACGCCGTGGTGGAGGCGGCCAAGGCACTTCCGGTTCCTGACGGCGTCGACGATCACACCGCAGCAGCCCTGCCGCTGCAGGGCATCACTGCCCATTACCTGATGAACTCGTCGTTCCGCGTAGAGCCGGGCCACACCGTTCTGCTCCACGCAGGCGCAGGTGGCGTTGGTCTGCTGTTGACGCAACTGCTGAAGGCCCGCGGAGCCCGTGTGATCACCACCGTGTCCTCTGATGAGAAGGCCGATCTCTCCACGCTTGCAGGCGCTGATGAAGTACTCCGTTACGAGGGCTTCGCTGACAGGGTCCGTGAACTGACCGACGGCGAGGGCGTCAACGTGGTGTACGACGGCGTCGGCAAAGACACCTTCGATGACTCCCTGAAGAGCCTGCGCATCCGGGGTGCCATGGTGCTCTTCGGTGCGGCCTCCGGCCCGGTGCCGCCCTTCGATCCCCAGCGTTTGAACGCCGCAGGTTCGCTGACGCTGACCAGGCCCACCATGGCGCACTTTGTGCAGAACGCCCAGGAACGCAGGTGGCGTTCAGCCGAGATTTTCGACGCCGCCGCCAACGGCACCCTCACTGTCAGGGTCGGTGCCACATACCCGTTGGCCGAAGCAGCCCAAGCGCACAGGGACCTCGAAGGCCGCCGCACCACCGGCAAAGTCCTGCTGGTTCCCTAAGCCGCCATGTCCGGTTCCCAACGGCCAGTGACGCGCAGGCAAACTGCTGTGCAACAGAAAGTGACGCGCAGGAAACGTCAGACACCTTTTGTTCATCTTTCTGCGGAAAGCTGACGTCGTGAGCACAGAACATCCATTGGGGGCCGGGCATATCCCTGCCATGACCACGTACCGTCCCCAGCTACCGGGAGGCGCCGCCGCCCCGGCCGAGCGCACCCTCGTTGATATCCTGACAGAAACCGCATCGTCATTTCCCGAAGCCTCGGCACTGGATGACGGGCAGAAGTCCCTGAGCTACACCGAGCTTCTCAAGGCGGTACGCGCCTTCGCTGCCCGGCTCAATGCGGCAGGTCTTGGCCGGGGCGACAAAATCGGCGTTCGGATCCCATCCGGCACCAACGAGCTCTACATCGCCATCTTGGGAATCCTCATGGGTGGCGCCGCCTACGTTCCCGTGGATGCGGACGACCCCGACGAACGCGCCCGTCTGGTGTTCGGCGAAGCCAAGGTGGGTGCCATCATCGCTGCGGGCCTGGACATCCAGCTTTCCGGCGAGGCCCGGGAACCCGTCTCCACACCCTCCATCCCCGGACTGGACGACGATTCCTGGATCATCTTCACCTCCGGATCCACAGGAACCCCCAAGGGCGTTGCCGTCCAGCACCGGTCCTCGGCCGCGTTTGTGGACGCCGAGGCCAGGATCTTCCTTCAAGCTGAGCCTATTGGCCCCCAGGACCGGGTGTTGGCCGGCCTTTCGGTCGCCTTCGACGCTTCCTGCGAGGAAATGTGGCTTGCCTGGCGCCACGGCGCTTGCCTGGTACCGGCACCACGAGCGTTGGTTCGCACCGGCATGGACCTCGGCCCTTGGCTCATCAACCACGGCATCACGGTGGTTTCCACCGTGCCCACCCTGGCTGCGTTGTGGCCTGCCGAAGCACTCGAAAACGTCCGCCTCCTGATTTTCGGCGGTGAAGCGTGCCCGCCCGAACTGGCCGAACGCTTGGCGGTGGACGGCCGGGAAGTCTGGAACACCTACGGGCCCACAGAGGCTACGGTCGTTGCCTGTGCCGCTCCCCTGGGCGGACCCGGCCCCGTGCGGATCGGGCTTCCACTGGATGGCTGGGACCTTGCCGTCGTCGATCCGCAGGGCGTCCCGGTGGCCGAAGGTGAGATCGGTGAATTGATCATCGGCGGTGTCGGGCTTGCCCGCTACCTCGATCCCGCAAAGGACGCCGAGAAGTACGCTCCCATGGCATCGCTGGGATGGGGCCGGGCCTATCGATCGGGTGACCTGGTCCGCTTCGAAGCCGAGGGTCTGATCTTCATGGGCCGCGCCGACGAACAGGTGAAACTGGGTGGACGCCGGATCGAACTGGGCGAAGTGGATGCTGCGCTCCAGTCCTTGCCGGGCGTCGCCGGTGCTGCTGCGGCCGTGCAGACCACGGCTGCCGGCAACCAGATCCTGGTGGGCTACCTGGCCCCCGTTGACGGCTACGAGCTGTCCATGGACGAGGCACGCCGGCTGCTCGGCGAAAGCCTGCCGGCCGCTTTGATCCCCCTGCTGACCGTGGTGGATTCGCTCCCGACCAAGACGAGCGGAAAAGTTGACCGTCACGCTTTGCCGTGGCCGCTGGCAGGAGCCGGTGCCACCGAAGCCGGGAACGCCCCGCTGAACCTGCCCGATGACGCCCGTTGGGTGGTTGAGCAATGGGAATCCGTGCTGGGAAGTCCCGTCGGCTCCCTGGACGCCGATTTCTTCGCTTATGGTGGCGGATCCTTGGCTGCGGCGCAGCTCGTTTCTGCCCTTCGCGTCCGGTATCCCACCATCACCGTGGCGGATATCTATGCCACGCCACGTGTCGGCGCACTGATCGACACAGCACGGCAATCTGTTCCCGACGGCGGCGCGCCGGGTCCCGCTGCAGAGCGCACCGTGCGTCCCACGGCGCTGAAGTCACAGATCTTCCAGGTGTTAATGGGCGTGCCCTTGCACATCCTGGTGGGGATGCGTTGGCTCACCTACCTCATGGCCGCCAACAGGTTGCTGGCCGACTTTGCTGGATTTACCGCCGCACCCGTCGTGTCGTGGTGGTGGATCGCAGCGTCCTGGCTGGTCTTCGTCAGCCCCTTGGGCCGGATGACGATCTCGGTGGTTGCAGCCAGGGTGCTTCTTGGCAGGATCGAACCCGGCACTTACCCACGTTCCGGAAAGACCCACCTGCGCTTGTGGCTGGCCGAGCAAATACAAGACCTGTCGGGCGCCATCGGTCTGGCCAGCGCCCCGTTCGTCCCTTACTACGCACGGGCCCTCGGAGCCAAGATCGGCAAGGATGTCCACCTGCACTCGCTGCCCCCGGTCACCGGTTTGCTGTCCCTCGGAAGCGGAGCCAACATCGAGCCCGAGGTGGACCTTTCCGGATGGTGGGTGGATGGTGACTCCGTCCATATCGGGCAGATCCATGTAGGAGCCGGCGCAGTCGTCGGCGCCCGAAGCACCCTGATGCCAGGGGCCACCATCGGTGCGGGTGCGCGCGTCGAAGCCGGGTCGGCAGTACTGGGCAAAGTGAAGGCCGGGCACCTTGTGGCCGGCTCCCCCGCCGAGCGCCGTGGAAAAGCGAAGCAAGAGTGGCCTGAAACGATCACCCGGCGGCCAGTGGTTGACAGGCTCTGGTTCTCCGCCTTTGCCAGCGCTTCGGCGCTTCTGGCCCTTATTCCTTACATTTCTGCGTTCGCGGCCGCCTTGGTTGTCCTGGCTTTCATGCAGGGCCACGAATCCCTGGAAACTGCGCTTGCTCAAATAGCTCTGGCATTGCCTCTTGCGGCGTTGGTGTGGTTCTTCGGGAACCTGCTGCTCATCCTGATGGTTGCCCGGCTTCTCGGGGTGGGTTTGAAGGAGGGTTACTACGGGGTCCGCAGCCGTGTCGGGTGGCAGGTTTGGGCCACGGAACGCCTTCTGGACATGGCCCGGGACCTCCTTTTCCCGGTCTACGCAAGCCTTTTCACACCGATCTGGCTGCGCCTTCTGGGCGCCAAAGTCGGCAAAAACGTGGAAGCCTCAACCGTTCTGTTGGTTCCTAAGATGACGACCATTGGGGATGGAGCCTTCCTGGCTGACGACACCATGGTGGCCTCCTACGAACTCGGTGGGGGCTGGATGAAGATTGCTCCCGCCAAAATAGGAAAGCGCTCCTTCCTGGGCAACTCGGGCATGACTGCTGCGGGACGAAACGTTCCCAAGAACTCCCTCGTTGCAGTTCTGTCTGCCACGCCGGCGAAAGCCAAATCCGGCACGTCCTGGTTGGGCAGCCCGCCGGTCAGGCTGCGCCGCACTGCCGTCGCTGCTGACCAAACCCGGACCTTCCAGCCGCCCCGCAGGCTCAAGGTTGCCCGGGCGTTGTGGGAACTGTGCCGGCTGGTGCCTGTCATCCTCACAGTTGCCATCGCCGTCAGCGTCATGCTGGTTCTGGATTGGATCGCGAGTGGATGGGGCTACTGGGTGGCAGCCGTCCTGGGTGGTGTCGTGATGCTGGCAGCAGGTGCCGTGGCCGCATTGAGCTCCATCGTGGCCAAGTGGGCCCTGGTGGGGACCATCCGCGCGGGTGAGCACCCCTTGTGGAGCTCATTCATCTGGCGCAACGAGGTAGTGGACACCTTCATCGAAATGGTGAGTGCCCCGTGGTTTGCCCGCTCCGCCGCCGGAACTCCCGCCTTGGTGTGGTGGCTTCGCGGCCTCGGAGCGAAGATCGGCCGTGGGACCTGGTGTGAAAGCTACTGGCTGCCCGAAGCTGACCTGGTAACGCTCGGTGAGAATTCCACCGTCAACCGTGGCTGCGTTGTCCAGACGCACCTGTTCCACGACCGCGTGATGAGCCTGGACACCGTGCTGCTCGGTAACGGAGCCACCATGGGTCCGCACGGCGTCATCCTCCCCGCGGCCAGCATCGGCGACGGCGGAACTGTTGGTCCGGCGTCGTTGGTTATGCGGGGTGAGACAGTGCCGGCCGGAACGTATTGGATGGGCAACCCGGTGAGCCCATGGGTGGGTCCGTCAACACAAGCGCCGCGCCTCAAGTAGATTGGACGGATCATGACCGTACCAATCACCGCCCCCACGACCGAAGCGGACCCCTATGCTCTGGACCACGGCAGCAGCAACTACCGTGTGGACCGGTACGAGTTGGATCTCGACGTCAGGTTGGGCAGCAACAAGCTGATCGGCAAGGCGGTCCTGCGGTGCACGGCGTTAAAACCCCTGGCACAGATTGTCCTCGACCTGGTGGGCCTGCGGGCCAGCAAGGTCCAGCTGGATGGCAAGAAGCTCCAGAAATTCAGCC
The DNA here is from genome assembly GCF_029873575.1 of Paenarthrobacter sp. OM7. Lineage (NCBI taxonomy): Bacteria > Bacillati > Actinomycetota > Actinomycetes > Micrococcales > Micrococcaceae > Paenarthrobacter > Paenarthrobacter sp. OM7. The sequence goes on along the minus strand of NZ_CP123579.1, from coordinate 1,842,091 downwards.
ACAGGGCCGAACACCTGGTGCTCAACCCGGCCTCCCCGCTTAAGCCCGGCCAGCAGTTCTCCTTGGAGATCCGCTACGACGGGAACCCCCAGCCCCGCCGCGGGCTTTGGGGCGATGTGGGGTGGGAAGAACTGAACGACGGCGTACTGGTGGCCGGCCAGCCCAACGGTGCGGCCTCCTGGTTCCCCTGCAATGACCATCCACGCTACAAGTCCAGCTTCCTTATCTCCGTGACCACAGACGACAACTACCGGCCGGTGTGCAACGGCACGCTGATCTCCCACTCCCGCAAGTCGAGCAGGGAGACCTGGGTCTATGAACACGCTGAACCCATGGCCACCTACCTCGCCACCGTTCAGATCGGCCGGTACGTCAGGGTTCCCCTGCACAATGACGACACCCATCACCGGGTGCCGCAGTTCGTAGCAGTCACGCCCGAGATGGCGGTGGATGCTCTGCAAGGCCTGCGCCGCCAGCCGGACATGATGCGCACCTTCGAGGGTTGCTTCGGACCGTATCCGTTCACGGACTACACGTCGGTGGTCACTGAAGACGAACTGGAAATCCCGTTGGAAGCCCAAACCGTCTCCATCTTCGGCCGAAACCACATGCGCGAGTCCTGGGACGCCCAGCGCCTGATCGCCCACGAGCTTTCCCACCAGTGGTTCGGCAACTCGCTGACCGTGAGCAGCTGGAAAGACATCTGGCTCCATGAAGGATTCGCCTGCTACGCGGAGTGGTTGTGGTCCGAAGAATCCAGGACCATGACTGTTGCTGCGCGGGCAACGGCTGCATGGAAGAGGCTCGACGCCGGGCCCCAGGATCTGCTGGTCGGAGACCCCGGCCCTGAGCTGATGTTCGACGACCGCGTCTACAAGCGCGGCGCCCTTGCCGTTCACGCGGTGCGGATGGCAGCTGGGGACGAGGCCTTCTTTGGTTTCCTGCAGCACTGGACTGCCACCAACCGGCATGGCTCAGTGTCGACGGAGGCGTTCATTGAGGCTGCGGATTCGTTCATTCCGGGCTTTGATGCTGCGTCGATTCTCCGGCCATGGCTCTACGAGGCTGCGCTTCCGCCGCTGCCTCCAGCGCGCTAGCCCAGTGCCAGGGCGGCAACCAAACCGTCAGGCAGTTTTCGGTTTTCTTGGATGCCGGTGACATCCCGCAGGCCGGGCAGGTCCAGCACATCCAGCTCTGCGGGGTTGCGCCTCAGGCCCTCCCCCGTCATCTTCAGCCACGCCTCTTTGCGTGCCCACAGGCGCGCGCGCTGACTATCTCGCTCCTGATCCGGGATGGTGGACAGGAAGCGTTTCTCGGTTGCGGTCAGTGCGACGTCGTCGAAGCCTTCGAAGGTTGCTTTGCCAGTCGATTCAAGATCCACTCCCAGCCGTAGTTCTTCGGGAGCATGCACGACGCCGGCCAGTAGCACCCAGCCCGACGCCCGGGATGCACTGAGCGCCAGAGGTGCGACGCCGCCGTCGAGCATGAACCCTGGGCGACCATGGTCCTGGCCGGGGCCGCACCGCGGACAGTGATAGTCAGGAACGAGTCGAGCAGGATCCACTTCGAGGAGCGCAGCGGCAAAGTCCAGCAAGGCCACCCGCCCTGCAATGAACTCTTCACGGTCTGCGGGGTTGGCGTAGCGAAGGGCGCGCTCGAGGGCCAGCTGGCCGAGCAGTTCAAGCGCGCCTCCTGCGCCGGGCGCCTCATCGAGCCTCCGCAGGTCAAGCACCGGATTCTGCATCATGCCCTCCTCTCACGGCTAAGTCCCCAGCCCAATGTCGCAACAGCTATGGGTGGATTTCCCCCTTCTGTGAGGCTTCAAACGACTCTGCCATCGCCCCGTGTCTATGCCCAAATCGGGTTCCGTACGACAGGTGTTAGACCATCCTGACAGGCGCTGAATGGAGAAGTGGACTCTTACCTGTGAAGGCTTTTCTCGGGCCAAACCAGCGCCTCGCCCGTCGTGTCGCAGAGCAGTACGTGTGCACCACAGGTTTCGTCCCTCAGCTATAAGCTACGGAGCGTCTCACGAGCCTGTATGTAGCCGACCGCGGCGTGCTTAGACCCCTACGTTCCTTTCGTTCTGGAGGTTGTCCGCACTCCAGCCCTTCCGATGTGGTCCGTGCACAGACGCAAGTGCTCATAAACGAGGAGATTTGCACCTAAATCTACCCACCCCCTTTGTAGCTATGGCCCATGCAAACTGCAGCTTGTGTGGCGGGCTCCTTTTCGCCAAAGCAAGTGTTCCCCGCAGCCACAATTACGCCGCGGGGAACACTGTGGGTGGCTTAACTCAACTGCGCTACTTTACCGACGTCAGGTAGTTCGCCAGTGTGGGCGTGATGCGGGTGCCCGAGTTGGAGCTGCCGCCGTTGGTGTGGATGGCCATGATGGTGTTGGAGCTGTTGTACACGGGCGCACCGCTCTGGCCGCCGAACGTGTCCATCTTGTAGTAGACCTTCTCAGTGGTGGTGCTCTCAATGGGACCGGTCATGGACCACATGGTTCCGAAGGCCTTGTCTCCGGGGTAGCCCCGAACGGTCACATTGGTGCCATTCAGACTTGCGGTGGTGCCGGTGTAATTGAGCCAGCCGGTGGTGTTGCCGATGGTGCAGTCGAGCTTGATGACGCCCCAATCAGCATTGGTGTTGGCAGAGTCGATCCAGCGCTGGTCCGTCAAGAGCTGCGTTGCGCCACACGTACCGTAAGGATCGGTTGATCCATTCCGACCAGGAGCCACTTTTACGCCCCAGGAGTAATCAGCCGTTGACCCAGTGCCGCCTTCGTGGACGCAGTGCCCTGCGGTCAGAACGGTGTCGTCGGAAATCAAGGCACCGGAGCAGATGTAGCCGCCGTTGAACTCGATCTGAACGATCGAGCGGTTGGGCGCAGCTGTGGTGTTGGTGATGCGGACACGGCCGTCAGCGCCGATCACTGAGTCGGTGGAGGCCCCTCCGTTCTTCGACGGTGCGGCAATCGTGTATTTGTCAGCCAGTGGTGATGCAGCGGAACCGGACGTCTGCGAACGGTCTACCGCGTGCGATACAGGTTGGACCTCGGCGGCGGCTGCCTGCGGCGTCGACTCTGACGCGGTTGCGGCTCCACCAAGCGAGGACGTCAGAGCCATCACTGCAGCTCCGACAAGCAAAGCAACGTTCTGCTTCTTCATGGGTACCTTTCAAGGGACGGCTCACAGAAGAGCCGTGCGAGGGATGTGATACACATGCTTCACATGTGCATGACAAAACTGTCATACATGCATGAATAGTCTGTCAAGATGCTGGGAGCTCAATCTCAATAAAAGAAAATCCCCGGAACCATCAGGTCCCGGGGATTCACTCGATACAGGGAGTGCTAGCGCTGGACTGCTCCGAAGCGCTCGGCCGCAACGGCAACGGCAGCCGCTCGGGCCTCCGAAGCCTCATCCGCCGTCAGGGTGCGGTCGTCCGCACGGAAACGCAAGCCGAAAGCCAGCGATTTCTTGCCCTCCTCGATGCCGGGACCCGCGTAGACGTCGAACAGCGCCACGTCTTCGAGGAGTTCGCCGGCACCTTCACGCAGCGCGGAGAGGACCAGGTCTGCCGCCACATCCTGCGGAACCACCAAGGCGACGTCCTGCGTGGCGACGGGGAATCCGGAGATGTGCTTGGCCACAATCACGTCAGCAGCGGCTTCGAACAACGCTTCCACGTTGACCTCCAGAGCCACGGAGCGTGCGGGCATGTCCTGAGCCGCCAGGAGCTTGGGGTGCAACTCTCCTGCGTAGCCCACGACGTCGCCATTGCGCAGCGCCAGTTGAGCTGCACGGCCGGGGTGGAATGCCTGGTGGCTGCCCTGGCTGACGACCAGCTCGACACCCAAAACATCTGCAATGAGGCGTGCCACGTCAACAGCGTCCGCCCAGTCCCAGACGCGCGGTGTGTGGGTAGCGGCAGCCGGAGAATCATGGCCCGTCAAGACAGCTGCGACGTGCAGCGGCTGGGGCGGGACGCCGTCGTACAGCGCATCCAGAACCTCATCGGAAGGCTTGACGCCCAACGGCGGGATGGAATCCGTGCCGAGCTTGTCACCGGGCAGGAAGACCGAACCCGCCTCGTACACAGCCAGGTCACGGAAGCCGCGTGAGTGGTTCCGGCGGGCAACCTCGATCAGGCCCGGAAGGATGGACGTTCGCAGGTAGCCGTGTTCCTCACTGATCGGGTTGGCGAGCTTGAGCGCCGGACGCGCACCGCCTTCAGCAGCAACGCCAAAGGTGTCGTTGGCTGCCTTGGAGACGAACGGGTAGGACAACACCTCGGTGAGCCCCGCATCAGCCAAGGCCTGGACGACCCGACGCTTCTGCTGCTGGCTGCGGCTCAGGCCACGGCCTGGAGGCGCCACCGGAAGAGTCGAGGGGATGTTGTCGTAGCCGACAAGGCGCGCGATTTCCTCGGACAGGTCTTCCTTGGTTTCGAGGTCATTGCGCCAGCTGGGAGCCGTGACCCTGTAACCGGCGGCAGTTTTTTCAACCACAGCGCCAAGGTCCTCAAGGGACGTGACGATCTGCTCTTCGGTGAAGTCGATGCCGATTCGGGCAGAGGCGAACCCTGCCGGCAGTTCAATGGTGACCGCATCAGGGGCGGTTCCAACGTCGGTCCCCGCCTCATCTGCCGTACCACCGGCAAGCTCAACCAAGAGGTCAACCACGCGCTGGGCAGCAATATTCGCAACGTGCCAGTCAACGCCGCGCTCGAAGCGCTTGGAGGCTTCGGAGGGCAGCTTGTGGCGACGGCGGGAGCGGGCAATCGACACTTCGTCGAAGTGCGCGGCTTCCACCAGGATGTTGGTGGTGGAATCCGACACCTCAGTGTGGGCTCCTCCCATCACGCCGGCGATGCCAATGGCACCCGAGTCATCGGTGATCAACAGGTCCTCGACGTCGAGCGTGCGCTCCTTGTCATCGAGGGTGGTGATCTTCTCCCCCGCCACTGCACGACGCACCACGATGTCGCCCGCGAGCTTGTCGAGGTCGTAGCAGTGGTTGGGCTGTCCCAGCTCAAGCATGACGTAGTTGGAGATATCAACCGGCAGCGAGATGGAACGAACGCCTGCCAGACGAAGGCGCGCGGACATCCACGGCGGTGTGGGACGTGATGGGTCAACGCCACGGACGGTGCGGGCCACGAAGCGGTCGCAGCCTGGCTTGCCGTAAATCGGGGCGTCGTCGTTGAGCTTGACGCCGTAGCCACCCTGCAAGGTTGCCGGCGCGCTCACCTTGGACGCAGGATCCACGAACGAGGTTCCCGTGGCGTGCGCGTACTCGCGGGCGACACCCCGGATCGAGAACGCGTAGCCGCGGTCAGGGGTCACGTTGATTTCGGCAGCCTGGTCATAGAGGCCAAGGAGTTCCATGGCGTCCGTTCCGATTTCCGGATCGAGGCCGATGCGGGAGAGGACCAGGATGCCGTCGTGGTCGTCGCCGATGCCCAGTTCCCGGACGGAAGCGATCATGCCCGCGGACAGGTGACCGTAGGTCTTGCGGGCTGAGATCTTGAAGTTTCCTGGCAGAACAGCTCCGGGAAGGGTAACTACGACCTTGTCGCCCTCAACAAAGTTGTGGGCACCGCAAATAATTCCCTGCACTCCGGAAGGGTCAATGCCCTCACCTTTGAGCGTCTGTTCCTGTCCTTCAGGAACGACGCGGACCTGGCACCAGTTGATCGTCTTGCCGTTGGACTGCGGCTCCTTGACCAGGCTCAAGACCTGGCCCACGACGATGGGCCCGGAGAGCTCGTCCGTGGGACGGTGGACTTCTTCTTCTTCAAAGCCGACCTTGACCAGGTCCGCCATGACATCTTCGGCCGTTGCATCGGCCGGAACCTGCGCGAATTCACGCAGCCAGGAAAGTGGGATACGCACTGTTAGATCTCCATCCCGAAGTGCTCGCTGAAACGTACGTCGCCTTCGATCATGTCGCGCATATCGCCGACCTCGTTGCGGAACATGAGCGTGCGCTCAATGCCCATGCCGAAGGCAAAACCTGAATAGATGTCCGGATCGATGCCCGCTGCACGGAGGACGTTGGGGTTGACCATGCCGCAGCCACCCCACTCGATCCAGCGCGGACCGCCCTTGGCACCCGGGTGCCAGATGTCCAGTTCCGCGGAAGGCTCCGTGAACGGGAAGTAGTTGGGGCGCAGGCGGATGGAGGCTTCGTCACCGAACATCTGGCGGGCGAAGTGCTCCAACGTGCCGCGCAGGTCAGCCATGCTGAGGTCCTTGTCGATCGCCAGGCCCTCGAACTGGTGGAAGACAGGCGTGTGCGTGGCGTCCAACTCATCCGTGCGGAACACCTTGCCGGGGCACAGCACGTAGATGGGGACTTCACGTTCCAGCATGGAACGGACCTGCACCGGGGACGTGTGGGTGCGCATCAGCAGGTGGGCTTCCGGGGGCTCCACGAAGAACGTGTCCTGCATTTCGCGGGCCGGGTGGTCCGGCTTGAAGTTCAATGCATCGAAGTTGAACCACTCCGACTCCACCTCGGGACCTTCGGCAATCTCCCAGCCCATGCCGACGAAGATGTCTGAGACGCGGTCCTGCAACGTGGACAGCGGGTGGCGTGCACCTGCACGACGACGTCGCGGAGCGGCCGTCACGTCAACAGTCTCTTCGACCAGGATACGGGCGTCGTTCTCGGCTTCGAGAACCTCGGTCCGGGCAGCGAGCGCCTGGTTGACGCGGCCGCGGGAGGACCCCATGAGCTTGCCGGCGGCGGCCTTGTGCTCATTGGCGAGCCCACCGATTTCACGGTTTGCAAGGCTCAGAGGCGACTTCTCGCCGGTGTGGGCGAGGCGGACAGCCTTGAGTTCATCAAGGGAGGAAGCAGCCGCAATTGCGGCGATGGCATCCTCGACGGCGGCGGTGATGGCGGCTTCATCCAGCGGATTCGGGATGGCAGCGCCTGGCAAAGTGTCAGTCATCTACTGTTCTTAGCTACGAGTCGGGAGCGGCCGGCAAGGCAGGCCTGCAAAACGAAAGGGCAGTGCTCGCCGCGGACGGCAGGCACTACCCTTCAGTCTAGTTGAACGTCATGGACTGGATTTAACCCACCAAGACGCGTCCCGCCATATGAACGGCACGACGGCGGAAATCGCCAGGAGTTCCTCGCCGCCCTAAGCGGGCGGTGCCATGGGCGGCGGTGGCGACTGGCCGTCGTCGTTCCGTTGGACGGGTGGCGTCGCAGGCTGCTGCTGCGTCGGGAACTGCTGGGCAGGCGGCTGCGGGACCTGGGCAGGCGGCATGGTCTGATCCTGCGGCGCCCCAGGAGTGTAACCCTGCCCTGCCCAGTCCGCTTGAGGTGACTGCGTTGGCTGCCGGGGGTAGGCGTCCTGCTGGGGAGCGTAACCCGGCTGGCCGTACGGCGCAGCCCCTGCGAGCGCTGGCGTTTGCTGCGCGGACTTCCGGCGCAGCAGCAGGAACAGGAGAACCAACCCAGCGGCGATCACCAGAACGGCAACCAGGATCCAGATGATCCACATCGGAACGCCGGCGTTGGCTTCGGCCTTGGCCTGGACCGCAGTCTCTTTGATGGTCAGCATGTCGAAGGTGGCAGTGTTGCCGTCCACGGTCGCACCTGTTGCTTCGACGACCTTGCCGGGGAACGTGAACTTGACCGTGGCTTCGTCAAACATTGACTTGGCCATGCTGGAGGCTTGGGGATCGCTGCTGTCCATCCCGGTCACGCCGCCCATGGAGAGGACATAGAAGTCACCCTCCTTCTTGAGTTCGAAAGGATTTTCGGAGCTGGACGACTCGGCGAGCTTCGCAGGGTCAAGGTTGGCGGCTGTGATCCGCTTGCCCTTGTACTTTTCGTCCTCGTAGTCCACCACGGTGGCACCCTCCGGGATGTCCATCTCCTGGCTGCCACTGCCGCTGCCGTTTGACTCCATGAATTCTTCAAAGGACTTATCGCCCAGTACCGACTTCTGGATCGCGTAAACAACCTCGTAGTCCACGCTTTTCTCGTTGTTCACCTTGACGGACATGTTCAGCTTGACGCAGCCGGTCAAAGCCACCATGACTGCAAGCAGGACACCCACCACGCCCACGGCGCGTTTAATGTTCATCGCGTTTCTTCCCCCATTCATTCCCCTGCACCGATGAGTGCTCGAACAGCGTATCCCTGCCGCTCATGCCGTGCCATACGCGACGGGTCTAGCATGGCTTCATGACTCCCGCGCAACGCCTGCGGCAGATCGCCAACGTCGTAAACCTGTCTACACCACTGGGACTCGCGGTAGCCGCTGCGTCCCGAAGCACCTTGACCCGCGGGCCACGCGGCCTCCTGATAGCAGCCGGGTATGGCTGGAAACTCCCCCACGCCGGAGCATTCACGCTGGGGAACGTGATCCTGTACCGGGCGCCCCATGGCGTTGCCGGAACGAACCCCGTGCTCTTGGGACATGAGGAGCGGCACAGCACCCAGTACGCCTACTGCCTGGGACTTCCGTTCCTTGCCCTCTACGGCGTCGCCGCCGCGTGGTCCATGCTGCGCAGCGGGAATCCGGGCTCGAGCAACTTCTTCGAGCGCCAGGCTGGCCTCGCGGCGGGCGGCTACATCGACCACCACAACCGGCCGGACGGACCTGCCGGCCATCGAATCGAGGCATAAGCATGAAGCGAACCATCACCGTAACGGGGAATGCGAGCGCCACAGCAGTCCCGGACCTGGTCACGTTGACGCTTGGCGTGGAAACACGCCGGGACACTGCCGCCAAGGCCTACGACGACGCCGGGAAGGCGGCCGGCGCTGTCGCGGCCAGTTTGCGGGAGGCCGGCGTCACGGACGTCGACCTGCGGACCAGCGGCCTGAACCTTCGGGCCGAGCTGGTGTGGGTGGAAGGCCAAGGTCAGAAGGTCACAGCGTATGTGGCGTCCACCACGCTGCAGGTGGGAATTCGCTCACACGCGGATGCACCGGAAGCCATCGCCGCGGCAGTGGCGGCCGGTGGCGACGACATCAGGATCAATGGGATCGAGCAAGGCTTCGCCGATGCAACCTCGGTGACCGCACAGGCGCAGGAAGCGGCTTGGCTGGACGCACTGGCACGTGCCCAACAGTACGCATCGCTGGCTTCTGCCCGGCTGGGGCAGGTGAAATCCATTGCCCAAGAGCCCGTCCATGGCGCACCCATTCCCCTGGGCGGGATGGTCAGGGCATCTTTTTCCGCTGAATCCCTGCCCGTTGAAGCCGGAGAGTCCTCCGTCACCGCCAGCGTCACTGTGGAATGGGAGCTTCTCTAGTGGATGGCGCCGGCACCCAAGGCAGCGTCCACCTGCGTCTGTAGGGCCGTCCGTACCACGACGGCAAGACCCTCCGCCATGGATTCCAAGGGCATGGACGGGGTACCGCTTTCCGGGGACACCTGTTCCGGGAGATAAGGGATGTGCACGAAACCGCCACGGGTGGTTGGGGTCGATGCGAGCAAATGCATCAACGCGTAGAAAAGGTGGTTGCAGACGTAGGTTCCTGCCGAATGCGAAACCTCGCCCTTGATTCCAGCAATCTGGAGGTCCCGCAACGCGGCCTTAATGGGCAGGGTAGAGAAGTACGCTGCCGGGCCACCGGGGACTACTTCCTCGTCCACAGGCTTCTGGCCCTTGTTATCGGGGATCCGTGCGTCATCGCAGTTGATGGCCACCCGTTCCAAGGATATCCGTGCACGTCCGCCGGCCAATCCCACACAGATCACAAGGTCCGGCTTAGTGGTGGCCATTGCCTCGCTCAGTGCTGCGGCCGAGTCACCAAAGACGCACGGCAGCTCCCGGGCTTCGACATCCAGGCCTTCAGCCCGCAGAATGTCCCGTGCGCGGCGCACCGCATGCCAGGAAGGATTGACATCGTCCCGGCCAAACGGTTCGAAGCCAGTCAGCAGAATCATGGGCCAACCTTAGCAACGCTTGACCCTCGGCTTCCTTAATTCACCTCGGGGGTCCTTGACATTCATTCGAACATACCTTCGAATGGAGTTCATGAGATGGGACGCACAAGCACTGTCACCCAAGCGTGGACCGGCGTCCGACGACGGCGGCTCTCCAGTTCCAGGCCCTGCCCCGGCCATGGATGCGTTGCTGCCGCTGGCCGGGCTGGTGCGTTCCATCTCAACACCCGAATTCTCCGGAGTCACCTTTCATGAGGTCACCGCAAAGTCAGTGCTCAACAAGGTGCCTTCGGGCTCTGCCATGCCGTTCGAATGGACGGTGAACCCTTACCGCGGCTGCAGCCACGCGTGTGTCTACTGCTTTGCCCGCAAGAGCCATACCTATTTGGAGTTCGACGCCGGGCGTGACTTCGATTCCCAGGTGGTGGTGAAGATCAACGCCGCCGAAGTCCTCCGGAGGGAACTCACAAAACCCTCCTGGAAAAGGCATCAAGTGGCCTTGGGGACCAACACCGACCCCTACCAACGCGCCGAAGGCCGTTACGCCCTGATGCCCGGAATCATCCGTGCGCTGGCGGACTCGGGCACGCCCTTCTCCATCCTGACCAAGGGCACCCTGCTGGCCCGGGACATCCCACTGCTTAAGCACGCTGCCACCATGGTGCCCGTGGACCTCGGAATCTCGCTCGCCATGACCAATGAAGATCTCGCCGAGCTGGTGGAACCCGGTACCCCCTCCCCCAGGGCACGGCTCAAACTGATTTCCCGGCTGCGGGATGCTGGACTGGGTTGCGGCGTCATGGCGATGCCCATCCTGCCGTGGCTGACCGACTCGGAGGAAGCCCTCGATTCCTTGTTCAGCGAACTGGCCAAAGCCGGCGCCACGGGCGTCACCGCCGGAGCCCTCTACCTGAAGCCAGGAACGCGGGAGTGGTATATGCAGTGGCTGGCGGCCCAGCACCCCGGACTCGTCGGCAAGTACCGCCGCCTCTACGGCCAAGGCTCTTACGTTTCCAAGGAATACAGCACCTGGCTGACCGGCCGGATCACCCATTTCAAAGCGAAGTACGGCTACACCCGAACTTCAGGATTCAGCCACCGCAACGCCCGCCCGGCGCAGGGGTCCGCCGCCCCTGAAGTGGGCGCAGGCACACTCCCTGGACAGCAGCCGCTCTTCTGAGCTGGCCCTGTTATGCCGGTGCGACTACGCGGTCAAGCAGAGCCCGGACAATGGGGAAGTCCGCCGGGATCCAAGGAAGGCTCAGAGCTTCAATACCGCCCCTCAGCGAAACCCACCGCAGTTCATCGTGGTCTTCCAGCGGAGCGGGCTCGCCAGCTGTCAGTTCCGCAAACCAGACCCGCATTGCGGCCCGATCGTTGAGGACCCACCCTTCCGGTTGACCTGACTCCAACTCGTGTCCCAGCTGAACCTCAATGCCAAGCTCCTCGGCCAGTTCCCGATGCAGGGCGGCCTCTGCAGTCTCGCCGGCCTCCACCTTGCCCCCCGGAAATTCCCACATACCGGCAAACTGCGGTGGTGCTGAGCGGCGCGCAGCAAGAAGGCGGGTGGGTACTTCAAGGGAGTCGACGATCGCAGCGCCAACAACATTTATCAGTGCAGTCACTCCCCCAGTCTAGGGGCGGCCACTTGATGGGCATCGTCACATTCCTGCGTCAACGACAAGCCACGGGACTAAACTTGTTATCGGATTTTCTCCGCATTCCCCAGCCCACAAGGCACCCTCAAGAAACAGGCTTATGACTACCACTGTGTCCCCGTCCACCGACGCTAAAGCAACAAGGCGCCACCTTGGCCTGGCCATCCTGGCGTTGGCCATGGGCGGGTTCGCCATAGGTACTACCGAGTTCGCCATGATGGGCCTCCTGAAGGAAGTGGAGGAGGGACTCGGCATCAGCACACCTGAGGCAGGAAACCTGATTTCGGCCTACGCCCTTGGCGTGGTCATCGGCGCACCGATCTTCGCCGCATTCGGGGCCAAGCTCCCCAAGAAGCACCTCGCCTTGGGACTCATGCTCTTCCTTTCATTGGCTAACCTGACATCCTTCATCGCACCGGACTACGGCTTCATGCTGCTCTCCCGCTTCGCCTCGGGCCTTCCGCACGGAGCCTTCTTCGGCGTGGCCGCCGTCATCGCCGCCGGGCTCGTTGCACCAACCAAGCGCGGGTGGGCAATCTCCATGGTGATGGCCGGCCTCACAGTTTCCAACGTCATCGGCGTGCCCTTGGCCACCTGGGTGGGACAAACCTTTGGCTGGCGGCTGCTCTTCATCATTGTTGGTGCCATCGGACTGGTGACCGTTGCCATGGTGTGGAAGTTCGTCCCCTTCGAAGCAGCCCACCCCGATGCCAGCATCCGTCGTGAACTTGGCGCCCTCAAGCGCCTGCAGGTGTGGCTGGCCCTGCTCATCGGCATCATCGGCTTCGGCGGGTTCTTCGCCGTCTACACTTACATCGCCCACACCATGACATCTGTGGCAGGAATCCCCGAGAGCCTCATTCCAGCTGTCGTGGCCCTCTACGGCCTCGGCATGGTGGTGGGCAACATCGTGGGCGGGCGAATCGCCGACAAATCCGTCATGGGCACCATCTACTGGGTAATGCCGGGAATCGCCGTGGCCTTGGTGGTCTACGCCATCGCAGCGCACTGGGCCTGGGCAGCGTTCATCATGGCATTCGTTGTGGGAGGCGTCGGTTCGATGCTGACTCCGGCGTTGCAGACACGCCTGCTGGACGCTGCCCCGGGAGCCGCGTCCCTGGCGTCCTCGCTGAACCACTCGGCCCTGAATATCGCCAACGCCCTCGGAGCCTTCCTGGGCGGCACCGTAATCGCGTGGGGCTGGGGCTACGTGGCGCCCGCCCTTGTGGGGGCGGTACTGGCCATCCTGGGCCTGGGCGTAGCCCTGCTCAGCGGCCTGCTGGAACGCAAACGACCGCTTGCCAGCTAATCCCTCGATGCTGTGCGGGCGCTGGAACTATTCCCAGGCCTCGTACAGCGCCTGCGTTGTGGCACCCTGCTGGGAGCGTGCACTGGCGTAAAGGCACACAGTGGCTGCTGTGCCCAGATTCAAACTCTCAGCCGATCCGTAGACGGGCACAGCCACGCGGTGGTCAGCGAGCGACAGCTCGGCGTCTGACAAACCCTGCGCCTCATTGCCGAACAGCCACGCCGTAGGCGCCTCAAGAGCGTACACAGAGGCTACAGAATCATTCCCCAACCTCCGGGCAGCATTTTCGTCCTGGAGCTTGTCCAGGTTCACGGTCCCGTAGCCGTCCGCGGCAAGGACGCCGATACCGCGCTCCCTGCAGCGCTCCACCAGATCCTCAACCTCGGCTCCAAGCACCACTGGGAGGTGGAACAGGGAACCGGCCGTGGATCGGACAGCCTTGGGATTGTAGATGTCCACGCTCGAGCCCGTCAGGATCACGGCATCAGCACCGGCCGCATCAGCTGCACGAAGGACCGTGCCGGCGTTGCCGGGGTCCCGCACCTGGCACATAACAGCGATCAGGCGCGGGCCGGCGTCGAGCACTGATTCCAAGCTGACGTCAACAAAACTGCACACGGCCACGATTCCTTGCGGATTCACCGTGTCCGCCATCGCGGCCAGGACTTCGTCGCTTGCCAGCCGGAGGGGCGTTCCCTGCGCGAGGTCTGCCAGTTCCGGAAGACGGTCCAGGCACGCTTCGCTGGCAAAAACTTCATGCACGACGGCGGGACCTCCCGCCGCGGTGCGCTCACGGTGCAGGCTCAACGCCTCGCGTACCGCCTGCGGACCCTCCGCGAGGAAGCGTCCGCGTTTTAAACGCGCCGGGCGCCCGGCAAGCTTGGCGACATCCCTCACCCGATCAGCTCGGGGGTTGGTCATCGAAAAGTCTTGCGGGCGCCCGGTTTCGTTCATATAAAGAACTTTAGTGGCTGTTGCGACTAGTTCTTGATCTGCTGGCGTGCTTCGCCACCTGCAGGCTCAAAGCCGGCAGCCTTTGCAGCTTCAACGGTGGAGAACCAGTATTCAGCAGCGGTGGTGTTGTACCAGGTGGAACCCGGAACGTGGTACTTCTTGGACTCGGCGTTGCCCTTGATGGCGTAGCCTTCCGGAGCCTCGTCGCCATCAGCGGCAACTGCGCCATCGATGGCGGGCTTCTCGGAGACGACAGCCTTGACAGCCGTTGCCGTGGCGGCAGCCGGAGCAACCTTTGCAGCCTTCGGAGCAGCTACGGCCTTGGCAGCCGGAGCCGACGTGTCAGCCGGAAGTGCAGCCTTGGCAACGTTCACCAGAGCGGCGAAAGCGTTGGCGTCAGAGACAGCCAGTTCGGCCAGCATGCGGCGGTCAACCTCAACCTCAGCGGCCTTCAGGCCCTGGATGAGACGGTTGTAGGTGAGGCCGTTGGCGCGGGATGCAGCGTTGATGCGCTGGATCCAGAGGCGACGGAAGTCACCCTTCTTCTTACGGCGGTCACCGTAGCTGTACACAAACGAGTGCAGCAGCTGCTCTTTGGCCTTGCGGTACAGGCGCGAACGCTGACCGCGGTAACCCTTGGCGCGTTCGAGGACAACCCGGCGCTTCTTGTGGGCGTTTACCGCCCGCTTCACACGTGCCACGTGCGTACTCCTTCAGAAATCTTTATCCCAAGCTGCTACTGCCGGAAAACCCGGCCGGCCTGAGAAGGCTTTTGGTGTAGTCGGCAACTGCCGGATGGCAGCAACCAAAGAACTTGGAACTTAGACGCCGAGCATCTTCTTGATGACCTTGGCATCGCCCTTGAAGACGAGCTTGTCGCCGGCGAGGCGACGGGTCAGCCTGGAGGACTTGTGCTCCAGGTAGTGACGGCGGTTGGCCTGCTGACGCTTCAGCTTGCCGGTACCGGTCAGCTTGAAGCGCTTCTTAGCACCGCTGTGGGTCTTCATCTTCGGCATGGGAACCGATCTCCTTACGTATCCACGGACGAATCCGCGATTCTTTCGCGCAGCCGGCCTGCGAGGGCCGGCATGCTGGTTGCTTGCCGGTGGAGGCGGAGCCTCCGCGGCGTTGAACTAGTTAGTTGGTCTTGCGTGAAGCAGGCTTCGGCGCGGCTTTGGGGGCCGCGGGCCGAGCTGCCGGCTTAGGAGCTGCCGGCTTGGCCATGGGCTTCGGAGCCGCAGGAACCGCGGGCTTCGGAGCGGCCGGAACCACAGGCTTCGGTGTTTCGGCCGGGGCAGCCTTCGCTGCCGGAGCCTTTTCAACCGGTGCAGCCTTGGCCGGTTCAGCCTTGGGAGCCGGGGCTTCCTTGACTACGGGTGCTTCTTCGACAACAGGCGCCGGAGCTTCCTCTGCAACAGGAGCTTCCTCGACTGCCACTGCCTCTTCAACTGCCGGGGCCTCTTCAACAACCGGTGCCTCTTCGGCAACGGCTGCTTCAGCCTCGGGAGCCTCCACAGTTTCCTGCGTGGTCTCGTCTTTGCCAGCCAGCAGGCCGGCCGGAAGAAGGTCACCCAAGGTCTGCGTCAGCGGAGCCTGGTCACCAGTGGTGTCCACGTGTCCCGACGCCTTGGCCTCATTCTGGGCCTTGGCTTCTGCACGCTGGGCTGCACGGCGGGCTTCTGCCTTCGCTTCAGCCTTGTTCTTCAACGGACCGATCACCATGACCATGTTGCGGCCATCAATGCGCGGGCTGGACTCAACGATGCCAACCTCGGCAACATCCTCGGCAAACTTCTGGAGCAGGCGGATGCCCATCTCCGGACGCTGCTGCTCACGACCGCGGAACTGGATCATGGCCTTGACCTTGTCACCGGCACCGAGGAAGCGAAGTGCGTGGCCGCGCTTGGTTTCGTAGTCGTGCTTGTCGATCTTGAGGCGGAAGCGAATTTCCTTCAGAACCGTGTTGGTCTGGTTCTTGCGGGCTTCGCGGGCCTTGACTGCAGCCTCGTACTTGTACTTGCCGAAGTCCATCAACTTGCAAACAGGAGGCTTAGCCTGCGGGGCAACTTCAACGAGATCGAGATCGGATTCGGCAGCAAGACGCAGGGCGTCCTCGATGCGGACAATTCCTACCTGTTCGCCGGCAGGGCCGACCAACCGCACCTCGGGGACGCGGATACGCTCATTGATTCTTGGCTCGCTAATGTTAAAGCTCCTGTGGTTGTGGTGATATCACCGGCAAATAGAGAAGGCCCCCAATTGCTGGTGCAATCGAAGGCCTCGAAGATCGGCTGCACTCCCCTTGCGGGAAGTACGCACTATGGGTGGCTGTGCCGCCCACGTGTCCGACCAGGTACCCGGCAACCTCTTGTCCCGAAAGGGATCATGTCCCTGATGGGAACGGCTGACGCGGGTGGGAGAGAACTCCGCTTGCAAACTGAAAGACAATTCTACAGAAACAACCCGCCAAGCGCACATTGCACGTGGCGGGAGCATTACTGCTGATGTTGGCCGTGAATAACGACTTCCAGTCGGTCTGTGACAAGCTTACCAGTATGAGCACTGAAGACAGCAATTCCCGCAACTCCTACAGCGAAAACGCGGCTTCGCCTGCCGCTGATGCCGGGGTTTCCCAGCAGATCCGCGACATCGCTGAAGTCCCGGCCGTAGAAGTCATCACCACTGGCGCCGTTCACCTGATGAGCGCAGCTGCCGTGAAAGTTGGCCTGGCGGATGACCCCAACGCCGAGGACCTCAAGGATCTCGACGAAGCCCGCAAGCTGATAACAGCCCTTGCCGGCCTCGTTTCCGCAGCCGCCCCGGAGATCGGCTCACAGCACGCCGGACCGTTGCGCGATGGGCTTCGCTCTCTGCAATTGGCCTTCCGCGAGGCATCGCTGATTCCCGATGCTCCAGGCAAGGGCCCCGGCGAAAAGTTCACCGGTCCGGTGAACTAGCCGACAACTGCAACAGAATTCAACGACGGCGGGTCGACCACATGTGGTCGACCCGCCGTCGTGCTTTCTTCCGCTTGGCGTGTCAGACGCGGGCAGCGCGTCGACGCAGGGAAGTCAGGACCAAGCCTGCAATACAGAGCACGACGCCTGCCGAACCGATGGCCGCGAATCCAGCTGAAGGACCCACGGCGTCGATGAAAACGCCGGCCAAAGGGGCGCCCAGCGCAACGCCGGCCGTCAGGGCAGAGCCGTACCAGCCCATTGCTTCGCCGCGGCGTTCCTCGTCCACGAGGTCGGCGACCTTCTCCGACGACGCGGACAGGACGGGTGCGCATAACAGGCCCGGCAGGAGTGACAGGAAAGCCAAGGTCCAGGTGTCCTGGGCAAATCCCATGGGGATGGTCAGGGCGGCCATGCCCAGCAGCAGCAACATGGGCGAAATGGAGCGCTTCATGGAGCCGTAGATCAATCCGCCGACCACGGATGAGGCGCACCAGAAGAAGAACACGATGCCAATTTCATTCTCGTGCCCGCCACGTTCCAGCAACCCGACGATGCTCACATCCGAGCCGCTGAGCACCATACCTGAACCGGCCGCCACCGTGAAGAGGGCAGCCACGGATGCGGTGAACCACGTGAAATTCCTGGCCACACGGCTTCGGAGGGCTGCACTGCGCGACGTTGAGGACGCCATTTCCGATGCCGCTTCCTGGACATGGGCCGGCGCCGAGGCCACCATGGCCGCTTCAGCGGCAGCAAGATCCGCTGCGGCCCGGTCCGCGGACTCCTCCGGCGTGCAGGCCGCCTCGCTTCGTGTTGGCGGGTTGAACCACATGAGGAAGAGTCCAGCCACGGAGACCGAGATACCTACCGCAGTCAGGCCTATCGCCGAGTGGCCGCTTGTGGCAACAATGGCGCCAACGGCCGGACCTATCATGAAGACGAGTTCAGTAGCGATGGAATCGAGGGCGAACGCAGACCGGCGCTGTTCCCCCTCCACCATGACGCCCAGTGACTGACGTACAACACTGAAGATCGGCAAGGTGAAGAGCCCGCCGACAAAGACCAACGGCAGAAGCCACTCATAAGATACGTGCGGGACGATCGACCAGATCACAGTCTCGGAGACCACCGAGGGGATCAGGGCCTTCCTCAGGCCCACCATATCCACCCTGCGGCCCCGCCACGGCGCGCCCAAGGCGATGCCAATGGTCATCACGGCCGCTGCTGCACCCGCGGCTGCGTAGCCCTGGCCCAAGGTCAGGACGATATGCAGGGTGAGGAGAACGCCGGCAGCAGAATGCGGAATACGGGCGATCATGCCCACCACCAGCAAGCGCCGGACAGGGCGGATGGACAGCATCTCCTTGTAGAGAGCGAAATTCACTGGCTAAATCCTCTTGTTCCCCCGGGGCAGACCGGGGAACCGGCTGCCGTTAGTGCAGCCCAGGCTCCTGCGCCGCACGCTGCAATTTCACTTCAATGGAGTCAACGCCTTCAGCGAAGGAATCCATCCGTGCCCACGCCTCATTGAGTTGCGCCACCAGAGTTTGCACGGCCACCGCGTCGAGGCCATCTTCAAGGAAGAGCACCACCCGCAACTCCGGACCCGAGCCACCGCCGGACACCGTCCGCCCGTCAGCCGTCAACGACGCAACGCCCGCGCCGGGCTGCGTCTCCAGCCGGCGCACGGTCCGGAAACCTGACACGGTTGAAGCGAGAGCAGACTCCAGTTGATCATCAAGGTATGACGGCGTCCAGTCCCGCTGTTGGGCGAGGGCCCACATGGCCGGGCGTCGGACCACGAACGTGAAGTCCGACCCTGGATCCAACACCAGCAACTGCGCACCCTCGGAGACCGCGGAAAGAGCCGCGCGGGCCGCGTAAACCGCCACGGGACGGGCTTCCCCATGCCAAGCCTCCAGCGCAGCCGCCGAAGTAAAGACAGGCATGGCTTTGCGACCATCAGGCGCCTTAAGTGTGACCAATGCCATATCCGCCTGCTTGTCAGCATGCAGCCCATCAACACCAACGGCTTCCTCTGCCAACTGCGCAACAACGGGAACAAACACCCGTGCAGTAGCCAGCGAGGCAACAACATCGGCCTCGGTTCCGGTGCCGTTGATCAACGCGGAAATTGCGGTGACGTAGCCGGCGTCGGCCGTTCCGTCGTCGTCCTCAAAGTTATGGATCCTGGCGTCGTCCCCACTAAGGCTCCTGCCTGCCCACGGTTGCCCGGCAGAGTCAGTCGCTCCCCCGGCCCCGGCCAGGGCGGCGGCAATGTGGCCCGGCAGGTGCCGGCTGCCTGCACCAAGGTGGCCTTGGTGACCATGCGGGTGTTGGGCGTCGTGGGGCATCAGCGACGACCGGCAACGTCCAGGGCTTCGGGCAGCGTGAAGGCACCGGCATAGAGGGCCTTGCCCACAATGGCACCCTCTACGCCCAGAGGCACGAGTTCACGCAGGACGCGGAGGTCCTCAAGGCTGGAAATGCCTCCCGAGGCGACAACAGGCTTTCCGGTCTTCTCCACCATCTGCCGCAGCAGTTCCACGTTGGGCCCCTGCAAGGTTCCGTCCTTGGTGACGTCCGTGACGACGTAGCGCGCGCAGCCGGCATCCTCAAGACGGGCCAGGACTTCCCAAAGGTCGCCACCCTCCTTGGTCCAGCCCCGGCCGGCAAGGGTGGTACCCCGGACGTCAAGTCCGACGGCGATCTTGTCACCGAAGCGGTCAATGGCCCTGCGGGTCCACTCGGGGTTCTCGAGCGCTGCCGTGCCAAGATTCACCCGCGCGACACCCAGCCCCAAGGCGCGCTCCAACGATTCGTCATCGCGCAAGCCACCGGACAGCTCTACCTTGACGTCCAGCTGCTTCACTACCTCACTGATGAGGTCCGCGTTGTTGCCGCGACCGAAGGCGGCGTCGAGGTCCACCATATGAACCCATTCGGCACCGGCATTCTGCCAGTTCAGGGCTGCTTCCAGAGGCGTTCCGTAGCTGGTCTCCGAACCGGCCTCTCCTTGGAGGAGGCGGACTGCCTGGCCGTCAACGATGTCGACGGCGGGCAGGAGTTCCAGAACAGGCTGGGCAGAGGTGGTCATGTGGGTCCTTGGAGTTCGAGGTTTGACGCGGGTTCTTGGTGACCGGCTCAGTTACCGGGCAGCGTCAGGAGGTAGGCGGCCAGCAGGGACAACCCTGCCAGCACGTAAAAAGAGATGGAAACCCAGCGGGGCTTCTTCTGCTGATGGAAGGAAAGACCGCCGCCCACCAGCACGCCGGCAAGGCCCATGAGGACAACAGACCACATCTAGGCGGCACCGCTTCCGGAGGTTTCCGCTGCTGGAGCACGGGTCTTTTTCAGGCCGTCCACCCAGTTCCGCAACAGGCGCGCCCCGGCGTCCCCCGACTTTTCCGGGTGGAACTGGGTAGCGCAGAGCGGCCCATTTTCCACGGCGGCAATGAACCGTGCGCCATGCTCGGACCACGTCACCTGCGGCGGGGCCATGCGGGGCTGCACAACGTCGAAGTTCCATTCCTGCACACCGTACGAGTGCACAAAATAGAAACGCTCCTGCTCGACGCCGGCAAAAAGCTTGGATCCTTCCGGGACATCCACGGTGTTCCACCCCATGTGCGGGACGACGGGAGCAGGCAGGAGCTCCACCTTGCCAGGCCACTCGGCCATGCCCTCGGACTCGGTGCCGTGTTCCACACCGGCTTCAAACAGAACCTGCAGACCAACACAGATGGCCAGCACAGGCCGGCCGCCGGCGACCCGGCGTCCGATCATCCGGATGCCATCCACGGCTTTCAGTTCCTTCATGACGGTCTCGAAAGCACCGACACCCGGAACCACCAGGCCATCGGCGTTAAGCACGTCTTCAGGCTTGGAGCTCAGCACTACATGGGCGCCGGCACGCTCCAGTGCCCTCACAGCCGAACGTACGTTGCCCGAACCATAGTCGAGCACCGTGACAGTGGGCTTGCCTTCCGGGGACTCGGGCTTGACCGAAGCGATGGTGTCGGCGACTGCCCCGTCCTTCAGGACCTGACCGCTCACAATGCCCCCTTGGTGGAGGGGATGCCCTCGACCCTGGGATCGGATTCCACTGCAGCACGGAGTGCCCGGGCGAAGGCTTTGAATTGGGCTTCCACGATGTGGTGGGGATCGCGGCCGGCGAGAACGTTCATGTGCAGGCAAATCCCGGCGTGCAGGGTAATGGCCTCAAAAACGTGGCGGGTCAATGAACCAGTGAAGTGACCACCAATCAAGTGGTACTCCTGGCCGGCCGGCTCTCCGCCGTGAACGAGGTACGGGCGGCCGGAAACATCCACCACAGCGTGGGCAAGGGCCTCATCCAGAGGAACAGTGGCTTCGCCGAAGCGGCGGATGCCCGCCTTGTTGCCCAAAGCGGTGCGCAGCACCTCGCCAAAGGTGATGGCAACATCTTCAACGGTGTGGTGGGCGTCGATGTGGGTATCGCCGGTGGCCTTCACGGTCATGTCAATCAACGAGTGCTTGCACAGCGCCGTCAGCATGTGGTCGTAGAACGGAACCGAGGTGCTGATGTCCGAGACACCTGATCCGTCCAGGTTGATCTCCACCAGGACGGAGGATTCGCTGGTGGTGCGCTCCATGCGCGCGGTGCGGGCAGCGGACGGCGTGGCGCCGGTTTCGCTCATTGGGACGTCCTTATACACGAAGAGTGGGTTGGGTCTATGGACAAGTTTAGGCGGGCTGGGACGCCCCGCCGTCCAGCAGCGCTTCCAGCGCCTCGAGGAAGGCCGTGGTTTCCGGTTCGGTTCCAGCAGTGACCCTGAGGTGGCCGGGAATCCCGACATCGCGGATCAGCACGCCGGCGTCAAGCAGGCCCTGCCAGATCGTGTGAGGATCCTTGAGTCCGCCGAAGAAGACATAGTTGGAGTCCGACTCCGCAGGTTTCAAGCCCATGCGCAGGAGCTCGGTCACAATCCGGTCGCGCTGGACTTTAATGTCCTCAACGTCGGCCATGAGGGCTTCCCGGTGGTTGAGCGCAGCCAGGGCGGTTGCCTGGGTAACAGCCGACAGGTGGTACGGAAGCCGGACCAGCCGGATGGCATCCGTGACCTCGGGAGCAGCAGCCATATAGCCCAGTCGGGCACCGGCAAGGGCAAAGGCCTTGCTCATGGTGCGGGAAACGATCAGACGCTCGCGTCCCGGCAACAAGGTCAGGGCGCTCGGGGTATTGTCGTGTGCGAACTCGTGGTAGGCCTCGTCCACGATCACTATTGCCTGGCTGGCTTCGCCTGCCTCATAAACAGCCTCAACGACATCCAGCCCCAGACCTGTTCCCGTGGGATTGTTGGGTGAACACAGGAACACGATGTTGGCACCTGTCTCCCGGACCTGTGCAGCGGCGGAGGCAGCATCGAGGCCGTAGTCGTCAGCCCTGACTCCGCGGACGTATTCGGTATCCGTGCCGCTGGCCAGCAACGGGTACATGGAATACGTGGGCGGGAATCCCAGTGCTTTCCGGCCGGGTCCGCCAAATGCTTGGAGGACCTGCTGCAGAACCTCATTGGAGCCATTGGCTGCCCAGATGTTGTCCGGGGAAAGATTGTGACCAAGGTAGTCGGCCAGCGACTGGCGAAGTTCCGTGAACTCCCGGTCCGGGTAGCGGTTGAGCCCCGTGGCCGCAGCAGCAACAGCTTCTGTGATGGCTGCCTGCACATCAGCCGGGACGCCATGGGTGTTTTCGTTGACGTTGAGCAAAATGGGGACGTCAAGCTGCGGAGCACCGTAAGGGCTCAGTCCACGCAGGTTGGTCCGGAGGGGTAGTCGGTTAAGTCGCTCAAGCTGGTCACTCACCACCACAGTTTAAGGGGCCGCCGGGACTGCCGACTAACTGTGACGCCGGGTGGCCGGCTCATGCGGGCATGCAACGTACTAATTTGCGGGCACGAACAGTTGCTGACCCGGCTGGATACGGCCGCCCCGGAGGTCATTGAGCTGGATGATCTCCGCAATCACGTCGCGGGGATCCCGCTCAGGAGCAGCGGCTCCGGCGATGCCCCACAGCGATTGTCCCGGCTGAACCGTAACAGTGACAGCGACGGGCGGTTGGAGTTGCGCCTGGGAATCCGAAGCCTTGGCCGGTGACGTGATAAATCCAGCCAGGCTCAGCAGCGCAGCCACCAGCAGCATTGCCGGGATGCCGAAGAAGACCATCCGTCCCCGTCGGGTCAGGCGCAGACGCGCAGGCGCCTGGGTGGTGCGGAAATCAGCGAACGTAGTGATTGCGGACATGAGCTGAGCCCTTCTGAGCTATTGCCGTGCGCCGGGTCCCGGTACATGGCTGCCAATTCTGTGTGTTCCCCTGCCCAACTCCGTCAGTTCGAACACTTCGTTCGAACAGCCGGCGTCAGCATCAGGTTTATAGAACACATATTCGAACCTTGCTATGACATTTTTAGCACTTATCAACGAACGGTGTCGAGACTCGCTAGAACAAATGTTTGATAAACGCCTGTGGCTGCCCTACGTTTGAGTGAAGAAACAGCACTGTTTCAGTGGAACAGGAGGGTCTGACATTTTTTGCAGGCCCGACGACCCCGGGCTCACTCCGGGCGGAATGGAAAGGCATTGGCGAACATGGCAGCGAAAGCCACCGGCGGCGGGGCACCCCTGCGGAGCCAGCAGCCTCAAAAGAGTCCCAAGAGCCTGACTGTCCGTCAGAAGAAGATCCTGGAAACCATCCAGCGGTCCGTCAATGACAACGGTTATCCGCCCAGCATGCGCGAAATTGGAGACACCGTGGGCCTGGCAAGCCTGTCGAGCGTGACGCACCAGCTCTCCCAGCTGGAGAAGCTTGGATATCTCCGCCGCGATCCCAAACGTCCCCGGGCCATGGAAGTCCTCATGCCGTTGACCCTCGATGGCGGACCCATTCCGGGAGTGGAAGCACCCACTACCCTCCGCAGCACGGGTGGCTTTGCCGTCACAGAGCTTGCCAGCGCCAGCGATACTGCCATGGTCCCGCTGGTTGGTCGGATCGCTGCCGGCGGCCCCATCCTTGCTGACCAGACCGTGGAGGACGTGCTTGCCCTGCCCCGGCAACTCGTAGGGCACGGCGAACTCTTCATGCTGAAGGTGGCCGGCGACTCAATGATCGATGCCGCGATCTGCGACGGCGACTGGGTAGTTGTCCGCCGGCAGAACGACGCCATCAACGGAGACATCGTGGCAGCACTGCTGGACGACGAAGCAACCGTGAAAACCTTCCGCCAGCGCGATGGGCACACCTGGCTTCTTCCGCAGAACACCCAGTACGAACCCATCCTCGGCGACCAGGCCACCATCATGGGCAAGGTCGTGTCGGTCCTGCGTTCCCTCTAGGAGGCTTTGGCCGGGCCCAGACGCTCCAGGACGCCCCGAACCACGGTTCTGTCCGTCGTCGCCCAGAACGGCGGCAGGGCTGCCCTGAGGAAGCCCCCATAGCGCTCTGTTGAGAGCCGGGAGTCCAGGACCGCCACAACCCCTTTGTCCCCGGTGGAACGGATGAGCCGGCCTGCCCCCTGGGCCAGACGAATGGCGGCGTGGGTCGCTGACACGGCCATGAATCCGTTTCCACCCGACTGTGCCACGGCACGAGAGCGGGCAGTCATCAACGGGTCATCCGGACGCGGGAACGGGATTCGGTCTATGACCACAAGGCGGCACGAACCACCGGGGACATCCACACCCTGCCACAGCGACATCGTGCCGAAGAGGCAGGTATCGGGCTCGTCGGCGAACTGCTTCACCAATGCGGCCATGGTGGATTCACCCTGACAGAGAATACTGACGTCGAGACGAAGCCTCATGGCATCGGCGGCTTCCTCAGCCGCCCGCCGCGACGAGAAAAGACACAGCGCTCCCCCACCGGAAGCGCGGATGAGGTCTTCCAACTCATCCAGGGCCTCGGGCGAAGTTCCACGGCCAGGCTTGGGCAAGTGCTTGGCCACGTAAAGCACACCCTGCTTGGGGTAATCGAAGGGCGAGCCAACATCGATCCCGGTCCAGCTTGGCGCTCCATCGCCAATCAGTCCAAGGCCACCTGCAGCCGGTTCGAAAGCCGAGCCGATGGCCAGGGTAGCTGAAGTCAGCACCACTGTGTGACCGGCAAAGAGACCTTCGCGCAGGCGTCCCGCCACACTCAGGGGCGCAATGTTGATCAGGGCCGGAGCGGTCTCGTCGGGTTGCGAGTATCCCTGCTGGGGATCGAACGTACTGTTGCGGGAAAACCACACCACTTCCCGGTTCTCCTTGGCCGCGAGCATCCGCTCGCACAGCTCCAGAATGAGCATGAGCCGTGAACGCGCCAGCTGCCTGCCGCCGTCGACCGCGTTGGAAGAATCCGTCTTCGAATCCGACAATGCTGCGCGTGTGGCTTCCCTCAGTTGGTCCAAACAGTCGAGCTGTTCGTCATTGAGCCCACTGGGCAGAAGACCATTGGGCACGCCCGCTATGGCCATATCCAAACGATCGGCGGCCGCGTTGAGGGCATCCACCGTGATGGCCGTGTGCTTGCGCGCGCTCGACGCCGCCGCATGGACCATGGCCACGGACAACTGGCCTGACACCGCGCCCGTCACCCGGTCCTGCAGTTCATGGGCCTCATCCACTACCACGACGTCGTATTCGGGCAGCACAGCCAGCCCTTCGAAGGCGCTGACGGCCAGCATGGCATGGTTGGTGACAACGACGTCGGCTTCGCCTGCGCGGGACCGGGCCAACTCACTGAAGCACTCCTCGGCGAGGGGACACTTCTGCGCGCCGAGGCACTCCATGGACGTCACGGAGACTTGCCGCCAAGCCCGGTCCGTGACGCCGGGCATGAGTTCGTCACGGTCGCCGGTAGTGGTCTTTTCGGCCCATTCGCGAAGCCGGACCACTTCCTTGCCCAGCTGTGATTGCGGTCCCCCCATGGACGCCGCAAAGTGCGGGACACTGGTGTCCTCGCCCAGGGAGAACAGCTGACCCTCGGACGGTTCCTCACTGGGGAACCCGCCTTCGAGTTTTTGCCGGCAGACGTAGTTGGCCCTGCCCTTGACGAGCGCCACGTTGACGGGGCGTTCAAGGGCCGGGTTGATGGTCTCCAACAGCCGGGGAAGGTCGCGGCCAACAATCTGTGTTTGGAGTGCCAAGGTGGCGGTGGACACCAAAGTCGGTTTGTCGCTGTCCATCGAATGCGCGATCAATGGAATCAGGTACGCCAAGGACTTACCTGTTCCCGTTCCCGCCTGGACCAGCAGGTGCTCCCCGGTCTCGATGGCCCTGGTGACATGCTTGGCCATCTCGTGCTGCCCGGTACGGCTTTGACCGCCCATGCCGGCAACAGCCCGGTCCAACAACTCGAGGGTGGTCTTCTCCCCCAACGACTCGACGGCGTCCGCCGCCACCTTCTCAACCATTGGTGACGAACGGCTCCAGTTCGGCTGCCAGTCCTTCGCGGACCATGACAACAACACGGGTCCCGTTTTCCTCGTGCTCGAGGGTGAGGATTTCCGAGTCGGAGCTGTGGAGCTTGCTGATCATTTCGCCGCGGTCGTAGGGAATGAGAAGCTCCAGGCGCACCCCCGGGCGGGGAATGGACCGGCTGATGTCTTCCAGCAGTTCGGCGATGCCTTGGCCAGTGCGTGTAGAAACAACCGCATGACGCGGTTCCTTCTGCTTCAGGCGCTCAACGACGAAGGGATCCGCGACATCAACCTTGTTCAGGACGATGATCTCGGGCACCTTGCGGGCATCCACCTCTGTGAAGACCTCCCGGACAGCAGCAATCTGGCCTTCGGGATCAGGATGCGAGGCGTCCACTACGTGCAGGATCAGGTCTGCGTCCGCCACTTCTTCCAAGGTGGAGCGGAAGGCTTCAATCAGCTGGGTCGGCAACGAACGGACAAACCCCACAGTGTCCGCCAAGGTGTAGCCGATGCCATCCGGCGTTTGGGCTTTACGGACGGTGGGATCCAAGGTGGCGAACAGGGCGTTCTCCACCAGCACACCAGCGTCAGTGAGGCGGTTCAGGAGCGATGACTTGCCGGCGTTCGTGTATCCGGCGATTGCGACGGAAGGAACGGCATTACGACGGCGGTTGGCGCGCTTGGTCTCGCGCGCCGGCTTCATCGCGGCGATCTCACGGCGAAGCTTGGCCATGCGGGTGCGGATGCGACGACGGTCCAGTTCGATCTTGGTTTCACCAGGACCACGCGAACCCATGCCGGCACCAGCCCCACCCACCTGGCCACCGGCCTGGCGTGACATGGAGTCGCCCCAACCACGGAGGCGCGGGAGCAGGTACTCGAGCTGCGCAAGCTCAACCTGGGCTTTGCCTTCACGGCTCTTGGCGTGCTGGGCGAAGATGTCCAGGATCAGCGTGGTGCGGTCTACTACCTTGACCTTGACAATGTCCTCAAGGCCACGGCGTTGGGAAGGAGCCAACTCGGTATCCACCACTACGGTGTCCGCACCGGTGGCGGCAACGATGTCCTTGAGTTCCTGGGCCTTGCCCGACCCCAGGAAGGTCCCCGGGTCCGGCTTCGTTCGCCGCTGCACCAAACCGTCAAGGACTTCCGAACCGGCAGTCTCTGCCAGGGCAGCTAGCTCGCGGAGTGAATTTTCAGCGTCGGCCAGTGTCCCCTCGGTCCAGAGGCCGGCCAGGACGACGCGCTCAAGGCGCAGCTGCCGGTATTCGACCTCGGTGACGTCTTCGAGTTCCGTGGACAAGCCAGCCGTACGGCGCAGTGCACGACGCTCGGCCAGGTCTTCCTGGTCGCCGTCGTAGATGCTGTGTTCCTGGTCAAGTGTGGAAATGGCCTGTGCCTTGCCGAACACACCACCGGCATCGTCGTTATCGGATGCTTGCGCAGGTACGTCCTTGGAAAGAATCCGGTCGATGACGGCCTGGATTTGTTCAGGACTCATGTCCTGGGCGTCGGAATCGGATCCGGAGTGCTTCTGGGTGGTCATGGTCTCCTTAGACTGTTCGGCTATTCCAGAATAGTGCTGTTTGCTGTTCAATGGGGCGCTATTCGCGCTGGGCTGACGGGCATGGGCCAAAGAGGGCCTCCTGTGCTGAACGGCCGCCCGTGGAGTGGGCGGCGGTTGCTGTGATCTGGCGTGGTGGGATCCGCGTGGAGGTTCCTGGCTGTCTGGAGATTGCACTGCCGGCTTACCTGGACCGCACAGGATGCTGACGGTTCAGAGAGCTGGGCTGGAGGGTGTGATCTTCAAGACATCCGTGACGGGGAACGCGGGTCAACGGATGTGCCGGTGGGACCTGCCTGGCGGAAAGACCGGGGCTTGGCAGAACTGCCAAGGACCGGGCTGCATCGCGGGCGGTGCCGTGTGACGCCTGAGTGCTCAGGCGGGTGGCGGCTTTTTACTCGAAGATCAAGAACATGCGTTTCACACTATCATCCAATGTCAAGCCAGCTCTTCGGGCGGGCAGTTTCCCATGGCGCCGATAGCCAACTAATCTGGCAAATTATGGAGTCTGCACACTATTTCACCGCCCAACCGGCCGGACCATTCACCCGAAAGCCACTCACGGTGGAACTCGCTGGAGCCACACGCCACTTGCAGACCTCCTCCGGCATCTTCAGTCCCGACGGAGTGGACAAGGGCACTGCCATACTCTTCTCCGAAGTTCCGCCGCCTTCACCCCAGGGAAACTTGTTGGACATCGGCTGCGGCTGGGGTCCTATTGCCTTGACGCTGGGGCTGATGGCCCCCCACGCCAAGGTGCACGCCGTGGACGTCAATGAGCGGTGTGTCACGTTGACCAATGAGAACGCGGCTGCCCTGGGTCTGGACAACGTGACGGCGAGCCTGCCGCACGAGGTAGACCCCGCCGTCGAGTTCGACACCATCTGGTCCAACCCGCCTATCCGCATCGGCAAGGACGAGCTGCACACCCTGCTGCTGACGTGGCTGCCGCGCCTGGCCCCGGGAGGAAACGCCTGGTTGGTGGTTCAAAAGAACCTTGGCTCGGACTCCCTCCAGCGGTGGCTCGCCGGCGAGCTGGACAAGAGCTACACGGTGGGCCGGGAGAGCACGTCCAAGTCCTTCAGGATCATCAGGGTCAGGAAAGCGTCCCAGTAGCCACGATCACGGCCGGGCCGCTGAGCTCTACATGTTCGCGGCCACCTGCACCGGGGAAGAATTTAACACCCACGACGCCGCCCGGCACCTTAACGTGCCAATCGTTCGGCGCGGTGTTTCCGGCCCAATGACGAATGGCGACAGCGGCCGCGCAGGCTCCTGTGCCGCATGATTGGGTCTCCCCCACGCCGCGCTCATGGACACGCATGGTGATGGTGCCGACGCCGTCTTCAACCAACGGTTCGGCCGGAACAACGAATTCAACGTTGGTCCCGTTGACAGGCTTGGGATCGACCACCGGCGCCTTGAACAATTGCGTGGCCGACAGCTCCTTGAGTTCGGCCAAAGCAACCACAGTGTGGGGGTTGCCCATGCTGACTGAGAGGCCCGGACGGGCTACTTCCAGGCCGTCAGCGCTGACCAATGCGTCCATTGCCTTGGTGGTGGCTTCCTTGGGGAAGATGAACTCCCATGGGCCCATGTCCACGGCATACCCGTTGGCCGTACGGACCACTTTCTTGACCCCGCCACGGGTGCCGATGGTCAGGGTTTCGCCCGGGCCAAGATCCACCAGTTTTTCCGCAATCAAGAAGTGCACGAAGACGCGGACGCCGTTGCCGCACATCTCCGAGAGGGAACCATCGCCGTTGCGGTAATCCATGAACCATTCGGCGTCCGGGTCCTGCTCCAGAAGGTCCCGACCCTCCGGAAGGAACCGCGACGGGACAGCGCGGATAAGACCGTCTCCACCAATGCCTACGTGGCGGTCGCATAATTGGGCAACCTGCTCCGGGGTGATCTCGTGGGCATCGCCGGGGTCGGCAATCAGGACGAAGTCGTTGCCCGTTCCATGGCCCTTGGAAAACGTCAGCCCAGCAAGGCTTGAGGTCACGGTAGCACCGGCAGCTGTGGACTGCTGGGCGGGAACTGCAGGGGTTTCATCCATGCCACTAGGCTACCTTCCACGCTGGTTTGGCCAGAAATCAGGCCGGCCGGCTCGAAGCGGTGGCGACGGCCTTGGCCACGAGGTCGGTATCCTGCCAGTCAAGCCAGGTGATCCGGGGGTCAGCCCTGAACCAGGTGAGCTGACGCCTGGCGAACTGCCTGGTAGCCACGATGGTTTCCTCTGAAGCGGCAGCAACATCGGCTTGACGGTCCAGGACCCTCAGGAACTGCGCGTACCCCAGGGCACGGGACGCGGTCTTGCCCTCCCTGAGCCCCGCAGCATCAAGCCGTTCAACCTCCTCAAGCAGACCAGCCTCCACCATCCGATGGACCCTCAGGGCCAACCGTTCCCTCAGCACCTCACGGTCCACTGACAGCCCGATCTGCACTGCCGGGTGAAAGTACTCGCGCTGCGGCATGAACGAACTGAAAGGCCGCCCGGTGAGCTGGTGCACTTCAAGGGCCCGGATCACCCGCCGCGCGTCACCTACACGGGCTGCCGACACGGGATCGGCGTCCTCAAGGCGGGTTCGCAGCGGCGCGAGGCCGTGCGCGTCATACTCTTCTTCCAGGGCCTTACGGATGACTGGGTCGGTGCCGGGGAACTCCAGGACGTCCAGCGCGGCGCGGACGTACAGACCGGATCCCCCCACCAGGATAGGGCGTTTTCCGCGTGAACGGATTTCCCCAATGGCTCTACGGCAGTCCGCCTGGAAGTCCGCAACACTTGCCTCCTGGGTGACATCCATGGTGTCCAGCAAGTGATGGGGAACGCCCTTGCGCTCTTCCACGCTGATCTTGGCTGTTCCGATGTCCATCCCGCGATAGAACTGCAGGGCATCCGCGTTGATGACCTCACCGTTCAGGGCGAGGGCAAGGTTGACACCCAAGTCCGACTTGCCGGAACCAGTGGGGCCAACCACTGCAATGACGGGCAAGGAAGCGTCCTTGGTGTAGGTAGGCACAGGGTTCCTGGTCCGACGTCAGGCGCGGCGAGCCGGCAAGGACGGCATGCCCAGGGACACCCCGGCCTTGGTCGAGCCCGAACCCGGAGCAGGGACGCCGCAGGACTCAGCTTGGGAACGATCCCAGGCATCGCCGGCACGGGACCGGCGCAGCACATAGTCGCCAGCGGTGGCCGGATCCGCCACAAGGTGGAAAGCAGCAGCCTCCGTGATGGTGACCGTCACAAAGTCACCGGGACGGGGAGTATCTGCGCCGGACGGCACGGAGAAGTGCACCAGGCGCTGATCCTTGGACCGACCGGATAAGCGGTGGGTTTCCTCGGCTTTACGCCCTGACTGGGCCGTCACCAGCACTTCAACCGTCCTGCCCAGCTGTTTGGCGTTCTCCTCAGCGGCAATGCGGTCCTGGAGGGCTGTCAGCCTTTCGAAACGCTCCTGCACCACCGCTTTCGGAAGCTGGTCAGGCAACTCGGCGGCCGGCGTGCCGGGCCGTTTGGAGTATTGGAAGGTGAAGGCTGAGGCGAAACGGGACTTCTCCACGACATCCAGGGTCGCCTGGAAATCCTCTTCAGTTTCGCCTGGGAACCCGACAATAATGTCCGTGGTGATGGCTGCGTTGGGAATCCGATCGCGAACCTTGTCCAAAATTCCGAGGAACCGGCTGGATCGGTAGGAACGCCGCATGTCTTTGAGGATTTTGTCTGAGCCCGACTGCAAGGGCATGTGCAATTGCGGCATGATGTTGGGCGTCTCAGCCATGGCCTCGATGACGTCATCGGTAAAGGCTGCGGGGTGCGGGCTGGTGAAGCGGACGCGCTCCAAGCCCTCGATTTCACCGCACGCCCGAAGGAGTTTGGAGAAAGCCTGGCGATCCCCGAACTCCACGCCGTACGAGTTGACGTTCTGGCCGAGGAGAGTCACTTCAACAGCGCCATCATCCACGAGGGCTTGGATCTCGGCGAGGATTTCTCCGGGGCGTCGGTCCTTTTCCTTGCCGCGGAGCGAAGGCACAATGCAGAACGTGCAGGTGTTGTTGCAGCCCACGGATATGGAAACCCACCCCGCATAAACAGAATCCCGTTTAGTGGGAAGAGTTGACGGGAAGACATCCAAAGACTCGAGGATCTCAAGTTGTGCTTCATTGTTGTGCCGGGCACGGTCCAGCAGCGCCGGCAGGGCGCCAACATTGTGGGTACCAAACACGGCGTCAACCCACGGCGCCTTCTTGACGATGGTTTCGCGGTCCTTCTGGGCCAGGCAGCCACCTACAGCTATCTGCATGCCGGGGTTCGCTGCCTTGACCTGCCGGAGTTGGCCGAGATTGCCGTAGAGCTTGTTGTCCGCATTCTCCCGAACAGCGCAGGTGTTGAAGACCACCACGTCAGCCAGTTCACCGTCCGCAGGCACGTAACCTGCGTCCTCCAGGAGTCCCGCCATGCGCTCTGAATCATGGACGTTCATCTGGCAGCCGAACGTGCGGACCTGATAGGTCCTGGGCTCAGCCGGAGGAGTGGCGGGAACTGTTGGGGAAGGAATGGTCAAACTCACTACTCAAGGGTACCGGCTTCTGCCAGCACCTCGCCGACGATCCTGAAGGCCATGGAGGGGGCGTAGCCCTTCCGTGCCAGCATCGACGCCAGACGCCGGGTGTACTTGTCCCGTTCCGCGCGATCAGCCAGATCGACGCCGGGACGCAGCTTACGTTGAACAAGCTCACGGGCAGCCAACTCTTCATCCTGATCACTGAGCTGTGACAGGGCATCTTCGGCTGCGTCCAGCTCAATGCCCTTCTCCGTCAGTTCGCGACGAAGTGCGCCTTTGGCGAGCTTCTTGCTCTGCGAACGGCTGCGGACCCACATTCTCGCGAACTCAGCATCATCAATCAGCTGAACCTCTTCAAACCGGTCCAGGACGGCCTCGGCCACATCCTCGGGAACGTTGCGTTCCGCGAGCTTGCGGGACAGCTGGAGCCGGCTCCGCGGCGCCATCGTCAGCTGCCTCAGGACGATGGCACGCGCCACGGACTCGGGATCAGGCTCGGGATCGGCGGATACGGACGACTCCGGATCCGGCCCTCTCCTAACCGTCAACGGCCTTCAGCTTTGGGGAGTCTTCCTCCGGCTTGACGCCAACGCCAAGCTTTTCCTTGATCAGGCGCTCCAGCTCCTGGGCGAGCTCAGGGTTATCCCGGAGGAAACGCCGCGAGTTCTCCATGCCTTGGCCCAGCTGATCGCCATCATAGGTGAACCACGAGCCCGATTTCTTGATGATGCCGTGCTCGACACCCATATCAATGATGCCGCCCTCACGGGAGATGCCCTGGCCGTAAATAATGTCGAACTCAGCAATCTTGAAGGGCGGCGCCATCTTGTTCTTGACGATCTTGGCCTTGGTGCGGTTACCTACGGAGTCCGCACCTTCCTTCAAGGTCTGGATACGACGGACATCGATACGCACCGAAGCGTAGAACTTCAGGGCCTTACCACCGGTGGTGGTTTCCGGGGAACCGAAGAAGACGCCGATCTTCTCACGCAGCTGGTTGATGAAGATGGCTGTGGTTTTGGTCTGGCTGAGCCTGCCGGTGATCTTACGCAGGGCCTGGCTCATCAGGCGGGCCTGCAGACCCACGTGGGAGTCGCCCATTTCGCCTTCGATTTCAGCACGGGGTACCAGCGCGGCCACGGAGTCGATGACGACGATGTCCAGGGAGCCGGAACCCACCAACATGTCCATGATCTCCAAAGCCTGCTCCCCGGTATCCGGCTGCGAGACCAAGAGTGCATCCGTATCCACTCCGAGCTTTGCCGCGTAGTCCGGGTCGAGAGCGTGCTCAGCGTCGATGAACGCCGCAATGCCGCCGGCGCGCTGGGCGCTGGCAACCGCATGCAGCGCAACGGTTGTCTTACCCGAGGATTCCGGTCCGTAGATTTCCACTACACGGCCACGGGGCAGCCCGCCAATGCCAAGGGCGATGTCCAGGGCAATGGAGCCGGTAGGGATGACCTCGATGGGAGCCCGGGTGTCATCACCCAGGCGCATGATGGATCCTTTGCCGAACTGCTTGTCGATCTGGGCAAGCGCTGCTTCAAGCGCCTTTTCACGATCCGGGGTTGCCGCCATGGTTCACACCTCTGATGCTTTCTCGCTGTGGAGTGGCCCTAAGAGCCGCTTTCCTGTCATGTCAGACGCTATTACGACGTGCTGACATTTTTATGAGCCGAATCCGGCTATGTGGACAACCGGGTAATCCGGATGCTCGGAAATGCGGCCTTCGGGATCAATTTTCCTCTCACAGGAGCATATCCCCATCCGAACAGATATTCGAACAATGGACCGGCGTGTCTGCTGTCGAGGCAGCGGCGCGGACCTCAGCTGGAGGCCGGCTTAATGTCCCGCCCCAGCCTGCGTTCGGCCGGAACATCCTGGACTTCGCATACAGCCAACCACACCTCGCGGGGGTGGTATCCGGAGGCCAGTGCCTCAACGGCAGTCCGCCCGCCCACGCCTGCGAGTACCAAGGAGCCGGCGAGGACACGGGAATAGCCTGCCCCGAACTCATCGTCCATCAATCGCCAAAAGTCACTTGCCCTCACGGATAGAGTCTCTCACGGAGCCGGACTCTAGAATGGTTGCCATGAGCAATCCTCTCCAGAGCACGCCCGGTCAGGCCGTGCCAGGCGACGCCGTAGACGACGCCCTCCAGCAGGTGGAACACCAGCTGAGCCTGCTCTGGCGCCGTGCCCGGTCAATCTCCCATCAGTTGTCGCGCCAGGTCCACCCGGACATGGAACCGGCCGCCTACGGGCTGCTGACCGTCATCCGGAGGGAAGGTCCGATCAGGCTGACCGACCTCGCCACGTGCATAGGCGTTGGCAAGCCCTCCGTGAGCCGGCAGATCGCCTTCCTGGAGAGCATTGGCCTGGTCTACAAGGAAGCGGACCCGCAGGACGGAAGGGCACAATCCATACGCCTGACGGACAAGGGCGAGGACAAGATGCACCAGGTCCAGGATGCCCGGCGGCAGGTATTCCGCGAACGCCTGGGCGAATGGCCGCTTGAGGACGTCCAGACCCTGGCCGACTACATGGGCCGGCTCAATGCGATCTACGGCGACGGCGTCCTCAAGGACGTGACCCTGCGGGAACCGGACAGTGCTGCCGACCCCACCAAGCCAGCCGACGCCTGATCCGCCAGGCTCCTCAGGCCATACCAACGAAGACCAAAAGAAGGTCCCCAGCCGATGGCTGGGGACCTTCTCCCACTTCTGGTGGAACGGTTACCGGGCTCCGGAGAGCATTCCCTGCGGGAAGTCGTCCGTGAGGTCCAGATCGCGACCGTAACGCTGGGAGAATTCCTGCGGAACGGTGTCCGGCACGGCCACACCCTCAGCAACGGCCACACGGTCGCTGACTTCGCGGAGCATGTGGGACAACGGAACATCCAGGGCTGTGCAAATGGAGGACAGGAGCTCGGAAGAAGCCTCCTTCTGGCCGCGTTCAACTTCACTCAAGTAACCAAGTGAGACGCGGGCGCTGTGCGAAACCTCGCGGAGGGTACGGCCCTGACGCTGGCGGACATCGCGCAGTACATCACCGATCTCGTGGCGTAGTACAACCATTTTGCGCTCCTTCTGTTCGCTCTGTGTCTGATCAGCCAAGCCCACATCCTTCCAGCGGACAACGCCGTTTACGGATACGGGCTGCTTTACCATCTGTATCGCCTTGCTCCCTCAGTCATCCGGTTCGCTGGTGGGCGGACCGGGTTGGTTTCTACATCCTAGGCGCCCCGGCTCTTCCGAAGCGACTCAATGACACAACTATTGGCAATCAGTTTTTGTTCCCGGCTACTTTACGAACGGTAACCATCCCCTTCCAGCGCGGCAAGCAGACGCGCCAGGGCCGCCTCGCAGGCCTGTTCGCGAATCGAACGGCGGTCCCCCGTGAAGCTGAATTCGAAGGCTTTGGTTCCGGCATCGGCAGCGATTCCAACGAACACTGTTCCTACGGCTTTGCCATCGTGGGGATCAGGTCCGGCCACTCCGGTAGTGGATACTCCAATGCTGGCACCGCAAGAGCGCCGGGCACCCTCGGCCATGGCTTCCGCAACAGCACCGTCAACGGACCCGACGTCGGCAAGCAGCTCTTCCGGGACGCCCAGGACGCCGGCCTTGACGGAATTTTGGTACGCAACAACTCCCCCCTGAAGCATCCCCGAAGCGCCAGGAGTATTTGCCAGGGTGGCCGCTACCATTCCAGCAGTCAGCGACTCGGCCGTGGCGACCGTTTGGTTCTTTGCGATCGCTGCGGCGACCACCGCCGTCGACGTCTCTGCCGCGGCGGTGCCGGCGTTCCCGGACGTCATGCCCTACGCCCCGCCGCCCGCAGCTTGAGGGCTTGGATGACGTATTCGACGCCGGTCCACAGGGTGATGGCAAGTGCCAGCATCATGACCCAGAAGGCAACGTCGCCCAGCCATGGAGCGATCGCTTTGAGGGGAAGGATGTAAAGGAAGATGGCGACGGTTTGTACCACCGTCTTCAGCTTTCCGCCCCTGGAAGCCGGCATGACGCCGTACCGGATCACGACGAACCGAAGGGCCGTAATCCCCCACTCGCGGACGAGGATGAGGATGGTGACCCACCACGGCAGTTCCCCCAGGATGGACAGGAGCACCAGCGCGGAGCCGATCAGCAATTTGTCGGCAATGGGATCGGCGATCTTGCCGAAATTGGTGATGAGGCCGCGCGCCCTGGCGATGTCGCCGTCGAGCTTGTCCGTGTAGATGGCGACCGCGAAGGCCACCACCGCTGCCCAGCGCCACAGGCCGTACTCTCCGTTGTCGGCGAGCAGGAACCACACAAAAAACGGAACCAGGACGATCCGAAGCATGGTGAGGATGTTGGGCAGGTTCCAGACATCGGAATTGCTGGACGTCGCGTTATCACCCTCGGCTGTAGTCACCCCTCTAGGCTACCGTCTTTGGGCTGACGCCTTTGAAGCTAGCGCCCCGTCAACGACCAGGCGTCCTCGCCGCCTTCGTCGTCGTCATCTGGGCCGTCAGCGCCATCGTGGTACTCAATGGCCTGCGTCCGGTTGTCCAGGTCCGCCTGCACGAGGTCCTCCGCATAACCGCCGACGGCGATGTTCGAGTTCGCGTTGTCGCTCAGGGCCGCCGTGTGGGCGTCGGGTGCAGCGGGTGATTCCTGGCCCTTCATCGCTGCCAGGACGGCCGCGAGGTCGTCCGGCTTGACCAGGACATCGCGGGCCTTCGAGCCTTCCGAGGGACCCACCACTCCGCGGGATTCGAGGAGGTCCATAAGCCGCCCGGCCTTGGCGAAGCCCACCCGGAGCTTGCGCTGCAACATCGACGTGGAGCCGAATTGGGTGGTCACCACCAACTCGGTGGCCTGCAACAAGACCTCGAGGTCGTCTCCGATGTCGTCGTCGATCTGCTTCTTGGGGGCCTCGGCAGCAACGTCGTCGCGGTAGACAGCCTGGAGCTGTCCCTTGACGTGCTCCACCACCTTGTGGATCTCGGATTCCGTCACCCAAGCACCCTGGACACGCATTGCCTTCGACGCACCCATCGGCAGGAAAAGCGCGTCACCCTGGCCAATAAGCTTCTCCGCCCCAGGCTGGTCCAGCACAACACGGGAGTCCGTCACGGATGAGGTTGCGAAGGCCATGCGGGACGGCACGTTCGCCTTGATCAGGCCAGTAACCACATCCACGGACGGGCGCTGGGTGGCCAGGACCAGGTGGATACCGGCAGCACGGGCGAGCTGGGTGATGCGGACGATCGAGTCTTCGACGTCGCGCGGGGCCACCATCATGAGGTCGGCGAGTTCATCCACGATCACCAGAAGGTAAGGGTAGGGCTTGATGATCCGTTTGGAGTCCACGGGCGGCACCACTTTGCCGGCACGGACAGCCTTGTTGAAGTCGTCGATGTGTTTGTAACCGTAGTTGGCGAGGTCGTCGTAGCGGGCGTCCATCTCCCGGACCACCCATTGCAGGGCCTCCGCGGCCTTTTTGGGATTGGTGATGATGGGCGTGATGAGGTGCGGGACGCCTTCGTACGCAGTGAGCTCCACGCGCTTGGGGTCCACCATGACCATGCGGACTTCATCCGGGGTGGCACGCATGAGGATGGAGGTGATCATGGAGTTCACGAAGCTCGACTTACCGGCACCAGTGGCCCCAGCCACCAGCAGGTGGGGCATCTTTGCCAGGTTGGCCACCACGTAGCCGCCCTCGACGTCCTTGCCAACACCCATGACCATGGGGTGGTCTGTCCGGCGGGCGTTCTGGCTCCGCAGAACGTCGCCCAGCGAAACCGTTTCGCGGTCCGTGTTGGGAATCTCGATACCGATGGCCGATTTGCCGGGGATGGGGCTCAGGATGCGGACATCGCTCGATGCGACCGCGTAGGAAATATTCTTCGACAGCGCGGTAACGCGCTCCACCTTGGTACCGGGAGACAGCTCGATCTCGTAGCGCGTCACGGTGGGACCACGGCTGAAGCCAGTCACGGCTGCGTCCACGTTGAATTGTGTCAAGGTGTCCGTCAAGGCGGCGACGACGGCGTCATTGGCCTCTGTACGCTCCTTCGGAATGGAGCCCGGCGTCAGGTAGTCGGAGGCCGGCAGGGTGTAGGTGACGTCCCCGGCGAGGGACAACTGCTCCGTACGTTGTGGAATCGGCGTTTGCGGCAGCGGCGCACCGGCAGGCTTCGCGGGGACCTGGGCAACGGTGGGCGCTGGCACGGTCATGGCAGGACTGATGACCGGAATGGCTTCGGTGGGGTTGTCAATGCCGGGTGCAGCCCCCAAGCCCTGGGCTGCCTTGATCTTCCCGACGGCGATCTCCGCCTGGGTTGGGCGGCGCACCCCCGGCGGAACGCGCGGTTCCGGCGAGGCGGGAGCGTCGTCGTCGACTATTGCATGTTCGAAAGCTTCGTCCCCGACGTAGCCCTCCAGGCCTGCCTCGGGCTCCTCGTCCTTGCCGAAGAAGCGCATGCGCTTCTTCTTGGGCTTGGCCGGTGCGTCGTTTTCGTAGAGATAGCTGCGGTCGTGGGCGTCCTTGCCGGAGCCGTCCATGAGGTCCACACCCATAAGGTGCTCATAGGCACCCCGGATGCGGGAGGGAATGGCGCCGAACGGGGTTGCAGTGACGATCAGGAAAGAGACGAAGGCCAACAAGCTGTAGAGGACCACCGGTACTGCACCATGGATTGCGGCCAGGGGGGCGGCGGCGAGGAATCCCAGCATGCCGCCTGCCCTGCGAAGGCCATCGAACCCATCGGCCACGGTGGGCAGGCCGCCAATGACGTGGGCCAAACCCGATCCGGCCAGGGTCATGATCATAAAGCCAATGCCCACACGGTTGTTGCCGCGGCCGTCCTGGGGTTTCCGGAACAACCGGAAGGCACAAACAAAAAGCATGAAAGGCAGGATCAGGGTCATCCAGCCAAACGTCCCGTTGACCACGCTGTAGACGACGTCCGGGAGCCACCCCGTCAGGCCCCACCATGCGAAAGTGGCAATCGCGATGCCCAACACCAGGTTGAAAAGGGCTGCGCCGTCACGGCGATCCGCGGGATCGAGATCGCTGACATCGTACCCAATGCGGCGGACGCCGGCACCGACCACATGGCCGATCCCCTGCCAAAAACCTGAAAGCATACGCAGGGGCAGCGGAGCCTGGGGCTCGACGGCGGCCGCCTGCTTGGTGCGGGCAGTGCTTCCACGCCCGCTCTTGCCTGCGGCGGCGCTGGTTTTGGATGTGGCTGCGCTCCGGCCTGTGCCGCCGGATTTACTGCTGGAGCTGCCTCGTGGCGTGGAGGTAGTACGGGTCGCCATAACTGCCACGGTACCCCAAGGGGGCCTGAAATCCGCGGATTTCAGGCCCCCTTGGGTGTGCATGTTGCCGTGGGGCTATGCCTCAAGGACCACCGGAATGATCATGGGACGGCGGCGGAGCTTGCGGTTGACCCACGTGCCGATGATCCTGCGCACCACCTGCTGCAGCTGATGGTTGGTATGGTCTGCGTGATTAAGCACAGCGTCTTCCAGCGCGGCGTTGATCTTGGGGATGATCTCGTCGAAGACCGAATCATCCTCAGCAACACCACGGGCATGGATTTCCGGTCCCGACACGATCTTGCCGGTAGTGCGGTTGATGACCGTGATGATGGAAATGAAGCCCTCGTCCCCGAGGATGCGACGGTCCTTCAAGTCGGCGTCGGTGATCTCACCCACGCTGGAACCGTCCACGTAGACGAATCCGACCTCTACTTGGCCAACGATGTTTGCTTTGTGGTCCTTCAGGTCGATCACTGTGCCGTTGTCGCTCAGGATGATGCCCTCGGACGGAACACCGGATTCCCGCGCGATGTTGCCATTGGCAATAAGGTGACGGGTTTCGCCGTGCACAGGCATGGCGTTGAGCGGCTCAAGGATGTTGTAGCAGTACAGGAGCTCCCCTGCCGCTGCGTGCCCGGAGACGTGGACCTTCGCAGTGCCCTTATGGATTACGTCCGCGCCGAGTTTGAGGAGTCCGTTGATGATGCGGAACACGGCATTCTCGTTGCCGGGAATCAGGCTGGAGGCCAGAATGACGGTGTCGCCGGGTCCAACCACTACGCGGTGGTCGCCGTTGGCCATCCGGGACAGGGCAGCCATCGGCTCGCCCTGGGAACCAGTGGACATCAGGACCACGCGGTCATCGGGCATGTTGTCGATGTTCTTGATGTCCACCAAAATTCCGGCCGGCACATCGAGATACCCCAGTTTGGCGGCGATGGCCATGTTGCGCACCATGGAGCGTCCAACGAAAGCGACCTTGCGGCCATGCTTCTCTGCGGCATCAAGGACCTGCTGGACACGGTGAACATGGGACGAGAACGACGCGACGATGAGGCGCTTCTTTGCTTGGCCGAACAGGCGGTCCAAAGTGGGACCAATTTCCTTTTCGGCCGTGGTGAACCCAGGGACGTCCGCGTTGGTGGAGTCGGCCATGAACAGGTCCACGCCCTCTTCGCCCAACCGGGCGAAGTGACGGAGGTCGGTGATGCGGCCATCCAGCGGCAACTGGTCCATCTTGAAGTCGCCGGTGTGCAGGACCGTGCCACCCTCGGTCCGGATGAAAACGGCCAGGGCATCAGGGATTGAGTGGTTCACGGCAATGAACTCGCACTCGAACGGGCCGAATTGCTCCACTTGGCCCTCGGTGACGGTGAGGGTGTACGGCTTGATCCGGTGTTCCTGGAGCTTTGCTTCCACCAGGGCCAGGGTGAGCTGGGACCCGATCAGTGGAATATCGGCCTTAAGGCGCAACAGGTAGGGAACCGCACCGATGTGGTCCTCGTGACCGTGCGTCAGCACGACGCCAACTACGTCCTGCAGCCTGTCTTCGATGTAGGAGAAATCGGGCAGGATGAGGTCTACGCCGGGCTGGGTCTCTTCAGGGAAGAGCACGCCACAGTCAACGACCAGCAGCTTGCCGTCGATTTCGAAGACGGCCATGTTGCGGCCGATCTCTCCCAGGCCACCGAGCGGAACAATCCGCAGCGTGCCTTTCGGCAGTTTCGGCGGCGTAACCAGTCCGGGAAGGGCGGTTTGGGTCATATTGTGCTTCTTTCCGGCGGAACCGGCCTAGACGTTGAAGTCCATACCGGCTTCCGCCAAATCCCCGCGGATGATGTCGATCTCGGCTGCGTCCGGCTCCACGAGGGGCAAACGGACAACCGAGTTGGGCAGGACTCCCTGCCACTTGAGAATCTGCTTGGCGGCTACTGCGCCTTGGACCCGCGTCATGGTTGCGCGAATGACGGGTTCCAGTTCAAAGTTGATGGCCCTCGCAGTGGCGAGGTCGCTGGCGTTAACAGCGTCGATCAGCTCGCGGAAGCGACGCGTGGCCACGTGGGTGGTGACGCCCACCAGGCCGACGGCGCCGAGCGCCATCCACTGGAGGGTCAATCCGTCATCACCGGAATAGAAAACCAGGTCAGTCTCAGCCATGACCCGGGTAGCGGCGGCAAAATCTGCCTTGGCGTCCTTGACCGCCACGATGTTCTGGTGCTTGGCCAGGCCGATCATGGTCTCAGGAGCAATCGCAATGGAGGAGCGGCCTGGGATGTCGTAGAGCATGACGGGCAGATCCGTTGACGAGGCAATGGTCTCGAAGTGCGCCCGGACGCCTGCCTGGCTGGGCTTGTTGTAGTAGGGCGTGACGATCAGGAGACCATCCACGCCAACCTCGGCAGCCCGCTGGGAAAGGTGCACCGAGTGTGCGGTGTCGTTGGTGCCGGTTCCGGCAATGATGGCAGCCTTGCCGCCGACGGCTTCTTTGACCGCCCGGAACATACCAAGGTTTTCGTCGTCCGTGAGGGTTGAGGTCTCTCCGGTGGTGCCGGTAACAACGAGCCCATCGCAACCATCCTGGACAAGCTTCTCTGCCAGTACAGCGGCTTGGTCGTAGTCCACCTTGCCGTCCTCGGTGAACGGGGTGACCATCGCGGTCAGGAGGGTACCAAGGGCGGGAGTGTGGGCGCGCAAGTCAGACATAAGAAAAACGTTACCCTGTCGCGGGCTTGTTACAAGAATGGGTTCCGCGTGATGGTCCTCATGCCCCGGTTGAGGATCTGTAGGCGCCAAGACGGGACCAGTCCAACGACACCATGGTGACTTCCGTCCCGGTGCCCGCCACCCGGACCAGGGCAGCACCGTCGGGACCCCACGCTCCACTGAGACCGCAGGAGGGGCCCAAGGGCGTTTCTCCTCCAAGGTTCGCCAATAATCCGAACATCCGGTGGTCCATGGAACGGGCGCCCAAATGCAGTCCGAGCCTAAGTTCCTCGCCCCGCGTGTACAGCGCAGACACTGCATACACATCAGCCTCCGCTGCCGCCGCGGCACCGGCGTGGGCAGGATGCGCGGCGTCAGCACAGACCGCAAAGGCAACCCGCCATCCGTCGACATCAAGCACCGCCGGACCGCTTCCAGGGACAAAAAGCTCCCGCTCCGGCCCATGCAGATGAGTTTTGAAGACAGGTTTCACCGATCCGTCACAGCCGACGATAAGCGAGGCCAACCTGGGTGTCTGATCCGCCTCCCGCCAGCCTGCCCCGACGACGGCCACCGTCCTGGTGCGGGCACAGACATCCTGGAGGGGGTGGAGCCGCGGGTCGCCTTCGGTTAACCACGGCGAAGGCTGACTGCCCGGCGAAGGCTGTCCTGCTCCGGCGGGGACTTTGAATGCAGTGAGTTCGTACCCGGTCAAGGAGAGTTCAGGAAAAAGCACCAAACGTGCGCCACGGTTGCAAGCCTCCGCCACCAGCCTCACATGGGCCGCGACGTTTGCCTCCACGGCCGCTCCCCCGACGCCTGGCAGCAGCGCTTCATATTGAACAACGGCCGCGCGAAGCACTGCCGGGTCATGCGGTTCTTCCCCTGGGTGAGGCCTTGCTTCAACGAACCCGGCCCCTGCGGGCGCGGTAACGCCAAACGGGCTCTCCACGGACGTGACATCCAGGGGACGGGCCGGCCTTTGGGTGGGGACTTGCGGGGGCGTCGGAATCACCAGCCCATCCTATTCCGGAGGTAACCTCGGGATGTTGCAGGACAGGCCGGGGCGTGGAGCCACGGGGCCCTCTCACTCCAGTCAGACCCCGACTGG
This sequence comes from Paenarthrobacter sp. OM7, assembly GCF_029873575.1. Classification (NCBI taxonomy): domain Bacteria; kingdom Bacillati; phylum Actinomycetota; class Actinomycetes; order Micrococcales; family Micrococcaceae; genus Paenarthrobacter; species Paenarthrobacter sp. OM7. The sequence continues at coordinate 1,798,580 of NZ_CP123579.1, read as the reverse complement.
CTAGGCCGGCCCAGGCGTCCGCGCAGGTTGATCCGAGCAATAGTGCGCCACGGCCCGCTCCTTGAGGTGTTCAGCCCAGGTGACCAGGCGCTGGGAAGCGCGAACGTACTCGAACAGTTCCAACGGCGTCAGGGAATCCAGGTCCGCCTCGGATAGCCGCCGGGCAAGTTCAGCTCCGGGCGGCTGCTCGGCCAGCACTGTTCCTTCTCGGCGCCACTGGGTGTCCTCAGGGGGTTCGCCCGCCACGAGTTGCCTGAAGAGGAAGTCGACGACGCCGGGGCTCATTGCTTTCATGGGTCCGGCGAGACCTTCGGGTGGCGTGGGGACATCGTTCATCCTGCCATGTTATTCGAACATATATTCGAACACAAGACCTGGCTCTGCCGTCGGCCCGGCTCACAGTTGGCTGTGAGACGATCGCAGCATGACTTCGCAAGAGACTGCGCCCCCGCGGAAAGCGCGCGACGGCGGCCAGGTCTCCTCCCGGCTCACTGGGATCGACGCTGCCAGGGGTGCAGCGTTGCTTGGCATGATGTCCACGCACCTCCTACCGACGTTCGGGCCCTCCCCGGCGTGGGAGCCGACCTTCGTGGGATTGGTATTTTCGGGGCGGTCTGCGGCACTCTTCGCTGTCCTTGCCGGCATTGGATTGGCGCTGAGTACGGGCCGGCAGGAACCTCGCACAGGCAACGATCTCCGGGCCGCGAGAGGCGGGGTCGCCATGCGAGCCTTGGTCATTGCGGTGGTCGGCCTCACTTTGGGAGGGCTGGACGTCAATGTCGCCGTCATCCTGGTGCATTACGCCGTGCTTTTCCTGTGCGTCCTGCCATTCCTTGGCCTTCAGGTCAAGGCACTGTGTTTCTCGGCGGCGGGCTGGGTGCTGTTGTCTCCGCTGCTGGCTTACCTGGTCCGGCCCTTGCTGTTGGACGCCGCACCTCCCCTGCAACTGGGTCACAACCCCAACGGCGAGGACCTGGGGACGCCGGCACGCCTCCTCGCAGACCTCTTCTTCACTGGTTACTACCCGGTGTTCCAGTGGATCTCATATCTGCTGATCGGACTGGTGCTCGGCAGGTTGGCGCTCACGACCGCGAAGGTGCAGTTCCTGCTCCTAATCGGCGGAACCACTGTGGCTGCTGCGGCAAAGCTGGGAGGGTTCCTTGCCCTGGAAGCATGGGGCGGCCGGGCCGCGCTGGAGGCACTTCCCGGCACCCGCGGGTACCCGCTGGAAAGCATGCTTCAGGTTAATCTGACCGGGCTGGAGCAGACCGGTTCGTGGTGGTGGTTGGCCACAGCATCCCCCCATGCAGGGACCACGCTGGACCTGCTGCACACCAGCGGAACGGCTGCCGCAGTGGTGGGTTTCTTCCTGCTGCTGGGTACCGTGGCCGACCGTATCAAGGTCAATATCCTGATAGTGCTCAGCGGGCCCGGAGCCATGACGCTCAGCCTCTATTCGGCCCATGTATGGGTGGTTTCGGGGTTCACCAACCAGCCACTGCCCGCAGGGTGGACAGAAGAGGGCATGTACTGGACCCAGGCACTGTGTGCAGTGGCAATCGGCGTGTGTTTCGCCTTGCTCCGGCGCCGCGGACCGCTGGAGTGGGTTGCCCATACGGCGTCGAAGCTGGGCAGCTACCGTCCCGCAGCGGTGGGCTGAGAGCGGAACAGCTTCACGGCGTCGCGCATTGATGCCCTGGCGCGCTTGCGGTCCCCCGAGGCGTCATAGGCGCAACTCAGCCGGAACCAGGAACGCCAATCCTCCGGCGCCGCCTCGGCCTCGGCCCGGTACTTCTCGAACTCCGCATCCGCGGCCGCCCGGACAATCCGCCCGCCGGGCGTTCGGGGCAGGGTGTCCTCGGGCAAACCGCCTTCGGCTTCCAGGACCTTGGCCATCTGCTCGGTGCGGGCGCCAAACAGGAGCTCGCGGATGAGCGCCCACGCACCGACGATGGGCAGGACCAGATAGGCCGCTCCAATGCCCTTCGCTACCAGGTTGGGGTCACCGAGGAGGAGGAACGAGCGTTGGACGGACACCACCAGGTAGAGCACCAACAGCAGGGTGATGGCGCCGACCCAGATCTTGGTGCGGTTCTTCTTCAAGGAAGTCCAGAAATTGCCCATGGACCTAGAGCCCCAGGTCCAGGTAGCCGTCCAGGCCAACCGTGAGGCCGGGGTGCGTTGAGACTTTACGCAATCCCAGCAGGACACCAGGCATAAAGGAAGCCCGGTCGAAGGAGTCATGGCGCAACGTCAACTGCTCACCCGGACCGCCGAAAAGGACCTCCTGGTGGGCTACCAAACCGCGGAGCCGCACACTATGGACGCGGACACCCTCCACGTCACAGCCCCTGGCTCCGTCCAACGACGTTTCAGTGGCGTCCGGGCTTGCCGGAACTCCGGCTGCCTGCCGTGCATCAGCGATCAGCTGCGCCGTACGCACCGCCGTGCCGGATGGTGCGTCCACCTTGTTCGGGTGGTGCAGCTCGATGATCTCGACGGACTCAAAATACTGTGAGGCTTTGGCCGCGAAAGCGGAGGCCAGCACGGACCCCAGGGCAAAGTTCGGGGCGATCAGGACGCCGGTGTCCGGCTTCTGCTCCAGCAATGCACGGAGGGACTCCAGCCTGTCGGCATTCCAACCAGTGGTACCGACAACAGCATGGATGCCATGCTCTACGGCAAACCGGACGTTGGTCTCTGTGGTGTCCGGGACCGTGAGGTCAACAACGTACTGTGCGCCGGCGTCGAGCAGGGTTTCCAGGGAATCGCCGCGACCCAGGGCGGCTACAAGCTTCATGTCATCGGCTGCTTCCACAGCTTTCACGGCTTCAATTCCCATGCGCCCGTGGGCGCCCAGCACTGCAACAGCAAGTTGTTCGGTCATGCCGTTAACCCTACCGCCGGGCCGGGGCCCGGCAGGAACCGTGACTCAGGCCTACTCCCCCGCGCCAACCCACTCGACGGTGCCGTCGGTGAAGAACTGTTCCTTCCAAATGGGAACCTGCGCTTTGACCCTGTCCACCAGCTCGGAACAGACGGCAAACGCCTGTCCCCGGTGGGCCGCCGCGACAGCACAGACAAGGGCCGGGTCACCGATCTCCAGCATCCCGATGCGGTGCGCGGCCCAGATGCGGACGGGTTGGTCGGCTTCGCCTGAATGCTCAGCCACCAATTGGGCCACGACGTCGGACATGACCTGGTGCGCCGTGGGATGGGCGCTGTAACTGAGCCGGTCCACAGCCTTGCCGGAATCGTGGTTCCGGACCACGCCGCTGAAGCTGACCACAGCCCCGGCGGTGTCCGATTCGACCGCCGCGATGGCTTGGTCCACCGAGATGGGTTCCGCGCTGAGGACAGCGCTGACTACTTCGAAATCTGTTTCAGTGCCCATGGCTACCTTCCATTTGTTCGCACAAGTGCCCGATCACTGGGTCCAGGACAGCCAATCCATCCATAACGCCTTTCGGGGATCCCGGCAGATTGATGATGAACGTCGTTCCCGCAGCTCCGGCGTGGCCGCGGCTCAGCATGGCCATGGGCGTCTTCGCGGCGCCTGCGCGCCGGATTGCTTCCATGATGCCGGGAATTTCGCGGTCCAAGAGCGGCAAGGTCATCTCCGGCGTCTTGTCATCCGGGCTCAGGCCCGTTCCGCCGCTGGTGATGACGACCGCGGGGTCCTGGGTCAGGAGCGCCCTGAGGGCAGCCCCCACTGGCTCCCCGTCCGGCACCACCATAGTGGGGAACGTCTCAAAGCCGTGCTCATTGAGCCAATCGAGGATGATGGGCCCCGTCTCATCGGCGTAGATTCCGGCAGCAGCCCGGGTGGAGGCAATCACGACTCCGGCCTTCCGCAGGCTGTTCGGCTCGCAAGCACTCATTCGCCGGCCTCCTGGACCGGTTCCCCTGAGACGTCCCAGTCGCCGCTCTTGCCGCCAGTCTTGGCAAGCACGCGGATGTCGGTCAGCACGGCGTGCTTGTCCACGGCCTTGATCATGTCGTAGACACTCAGTGCCGCTACCGATGCCGCCGTCAGGGCTTCCATTTCAACGCCGGTCACGCCCTTGGTCTTGACGGTTGCCAGGATGTCCACCGAGCCGGCGCCCAAATGGAAATCCACGGTGACCTTGGAAATAGGCAGCGGATGGCACAACGGGATCAGCTCCGGCGTCTTCTTTGCCGCCATGATGCCTGCTACCCGTGCCACGGCGAGCGCGTCGCCTTTGGGCAGCTCACCGGCACCCAAGAGGGCCATCACGTCCGGGGTTGTCCGGACGGTTGCCGTGGCGGTGGCTTCGCGTGTGGTCACTGCCTTCGCGGAGACATCCACCATCTGCGCAGTGCCGTCGTGCCGTAGGTGCGTCAGGCCGCCGCCGTGTTCTGTTGTCCCGGGAGTTTCATTCACAGCATCCATACTTCCACTTCGGCTCCTGCGGTGAGTTCCGTGACGTTGCCTGGGATCTGGACCAACGCGTTGGCACGGGCAAGGGCGTGCACCAGGTGTGAGCCGGCGCCGCCTTCCATACGGAGCATGCCGTCCCCGGCCACCGAGCCACGCCGGACCTGGTGTTTGCCCTCGGGAGAGGTCAGGGGTTCGGCAAGGCGTACCGTCCGTACGGGTCGTGGAGCCGGAGTTCCCATAACCTCCGACAGGGCGGGCCGGAGGAACATCTCAAAGGAGACGAGGCAGCTGACAGGGTTGCCGGGAAATCCGAGGAAGGGAATGCCGTTGAAGGTTCCCAGGCCCTGCGGCCCGCCCGGCTGCATTGCAACGGGGAGGAAATCAACGGGCTGGCCGGCCATCGCCTGGCGCACCACCTCGTAGGCGCCCTTGCTTACTCCCCCAGTGGTGACAATGACATCCACGGGACGGTCCGATTCCCGGGTGTGATGGTGAAGGACGGCCAGGAGGTGTGCAGGGTCGTCGTCCGAGATGCCCGTACGAACAACGTCCAGGTTTGCCTGGCGCATGGACGCTTCAAGCAGCGTTCCGTTGGAGTCGAAGATCTTGCCGGGCGTGAGTTCTTCCCCTGGTTCCACTACCTCGTCTCCCGTGGTGACCAGGAGGACACGCAGAGGTTCAGGGACCTCAACTGTTGACAGGCCCATGGCTGCCAGCAGGCCAAGCTGGGCCGGTCCCAGCAGGGTGCCTGCTGCCAGGGCCAGGGCTCCCCTGTGGATGTCGCTGCCGCTGTTCCGCACATAAGCACCGGGAGCCACCGCGGGAAGGTTGACGACGGCATCAATGGTGGTGGGGTCTGGAAAGGTACTGGGGCTCGCTTTCTCGATGGGTACGACGGCGTCGGCGCCCTCTGGAATCATGGCTCCGGTCATGATGGGGGCGGCGTAGCCGGCCTTCAGCGCTGTTGGTGTCGCACCTGCCGGGACGGGAGCTGCCACCCGGAGCTGCCCGCCGTCGTCGGGAATGTCATGTGACCGGACGGCAAAGCCGTCCATCTGGGAGTTGGCGAACGGCGGCAGCGAGAGCGGCGCATGGACATCGACGGCGAGCGGCTTTCCCAGTGCGTCGAGCAACGGCACGCGGTGGTTTCCCTTGGTGGTGGCAGTGCCGGCCAGCAGTTCCACCACTGCCTGGCGATGGGTTGCAACTGATCTGGGCACGACAACCTCCTGTTGTGACACGCTGGCTTCCGGAATTTCTCCGGACGTACCCAGACTAGGGCCTTAGCCCACCTTGACGCTGATGGTGTGATAGCCCGTGGCGCCATCCGGAGCCACGGGTGCCTTTTCCTCGGTCTGCGGCTGGCCGGTGGTATCGGTGGCCCGGACCTGCACTTCGTAATCCCCGGGGGTGAGATCGAGGCCCAGTTGCCATTGATACCAGGTGTCCGTGGAAATCCCGCTCGCAAGAGTGGCCTGCTTCCAGGGTCCGCGGTTGACGCGGAGCTCAACGCGGCTGATGCCCCGGTGCTGGGCCCAAGCCACACCTCCGAACTGCACTGTGCCCGGCTGGACCGTCCTGCCGCTGCGGGGAACGTCGATGCGTGACTGCGTCTTGATGGGTCCGTGGTCGCTCCAGCCCCTGGGGGTCCAGTACGCGGTGTGGTCCGCGAAGCGGGTGACTTTCAGTTCGGTGAGCCATTTGGTGGCGGAGACAAATCCGTACAGCCCTGGCACGATCATCCGCACCGGGAAGCCGTGTTCCAGCGGGAGCGGTTCGCCGTTCATGCCGACGGCCAACAGGGCGTCGCGGTCGTCGGTGAGGGCCTCCAAAGGTGTGCTGGCCGTCCACCCGTCGTTGCTGGTGGACAGCACCATGTCTGCGCCGGCTTTGGGACCGGCCATGGCAAGGAGTTCGCGGATGGGCCATCCCAGCCAGAGCGCATTGCCTATGAGGTCGCCGCCGACGTTGTTGGATACGCAGGCGATGGTGACATGCCGTTCGATCATGGGTTTGGCGAGGAGCGTGGCAAAGTCGATCTCGATCTCCCGGTCCACCAATCCGGTGACCTTCAGCCTCCACGCCGGCGGGTCGATGGCCGGTACCGTCAGTGCCGTATCGATTCTGTAGAAATCGGAGTTGGGGGTCACCAGGGGGCTGATGCCGTCCACGGGAAGCGAGGCGCCGGCGGGTATTGCCTGCGGTGGGATCACGGGTTCCGGGAGCGTCATGGAACTGCGGAAACCTGACGCCACGGCCGTGGCCCGGGTGAGGACCGCAGTGACGGTTCCGGCCACGACGGCGGCGAGGGAGGTGCCAGCGAGGGCGTTGAGGAAACTCCGCCGTGCCAGGGGTGCGGGATCATGCCCTTGAAGTTCCTGATTTGCTGCCTCGGGTGCCCACGTGACGAGCCGCCGGATGAGGGTGCGCAACAGCAGCATCGTGACGACCGCAGCGACGATCGGGGCCAAGGCCGCCTGCGGGCTTGCTTGGGCACGCGTGACGACGGCGGTCAGTCCAGCTGCTCCGGCCACCCCAGCCAGCGCCAGTCCCCAGCCGGCGCGGCGATGCTCCAGAACGCCGGCCAGCGCGGCCAACAATCCCGCGACGAGACCGATGGATGCAATCAACACGATCTTGTCCGCTGTGCCGAACAACTGCACGGCCAGGTCCTTCACTCCGGGGGGCACTGCATCAATCACAGCTCCGCCCAGGGCCGTGACAGGGGAAACCAACGGGCTCAGCATGCCTGCGGTCAGTTCGCCGGCAGCAATCCCAGCACCGCCCGACGCTACACCTGCCGCGGCAGGCCACCGACGTAGGCTGAGCCGGCCGCGTGACCGGGTGGAGGCGCGGGTTTCCGGCCTGTCCACACTTTTGTGCGTACTCATGATGCGCCTCCCGCGCGTTCGTCGGCTGAAATCCCGGACGTGGCCGGGACGGATCCCGCCGGAAGGGACAACGCAAAGCGACAGCCGCCGTCGACGTTTTCCACAGTGACTGATCCGCCGTGGGCCTTGACGATGCCGGCCACCATGCTCAGTCCGATGCCCGCGCCACTGTATCTGCCCTGCAGTCCATCAGTGGTGCCCCGGGCGGGGTCTTTCTGCCAGCCCGTCTCGAACAGATGCGGTAGGTCCTCGTTCCGGATGCCACCACACTGGTCCTGCACTGCGACCACTGCATTTCCGCCGTGGTGCCCCAGCCCGTCGCGTCCGACGCTGACGTGGACCTCAGTGTCCGGCCGGCTGTAGATAATGGCGTTGAGGAGGATGTTCCGCACGGCCCGGGCGAGGCTGGGGCCATCGGCGACGGCCATGCACTCACGGTCGCCGCCGCCGTCGAGCGTGATGCCGCGTTGAGCGGCCAAAGGTGCGAGATCGGACAACGCATCGCTGACAAGATCGTAAAGGTCCAGTGGTTCAGCACGGAGACGGAGAGTGCCGGCCTGGATCTTGGACAACTCCAGGAGATCATTGACCATGGCGGTCATCTGCTCCGTCTGTCCGATGATCTTCCGGTAATAGCCCGGCACATCGGACGCCATACCGTCTTCAAGTGCCTCGGTCATGGCGCGCATGCTGGCCAAGGGGGTCCGGAGATCATGCGATATCCACGACACCAATTCCCGCCGGGCCGTCTCAATGGCGGCTTCACGTTCCCGTGACTCGGCGAGGCTGCGGCTGCTGGCCTCAAGTTCCTTGGCCAGTTCGGCAAGTTCGGACGTCATGGCGGGAGCACTGCCCCGCCCCTCCCCGGCGTGGTCCAAGGTCTCCCCCCGGCCCAGGCGCCGCGCGGCAACCACCAACCGGGCAGCGTTACGTGACACGCCCGCGCCCAGCATGAGTGACAAGGCAACAGCTACTGCTGATGCCACGGCGAGGATGTACCACATGACTTCCAGGTCCCTGGCAGAGATGAACATGGCATTGAACGCACTGACCATGCCGGCCACCAGGACCGCAACCGTAGCGACGACCACCAGGCAGATCTGTGCCAGGACCGACGCCCGACGCAGCAGTCGCAGGCTGAACAAGGTTGCGGCGCCGATGAGGACGGCCCAGAACAAGACCCAAGCCAGGATGGTCCACAGCTCACTGCCCTCCATGGCCACGCTCCCCGCCGCCGGAGTGCTCCGGCGCGTTGCCGGAGGCGGAATCGAAGCGGTACCCCACACCCCAGACCGTCTTGAGCAACTCAGGCTTGGTGGGGTTGGCTTCAATCTTTTCCCGCAGGCGACGCACGTGCACTGTGACTGTTGAGAGATCGCCGAAGTCCCAGCCCCAGACGGCCTTGATGAGTTCCTCGCGGCTGAAAACCTGGCGTGGCCGCCGCATCAGGAAAGCCAGGAGATCGAATTCGCGCACCGTCAAGGCCAACGGAACTCCGTGATGCGTTACTGTCCGGGACGCAGGATCGAGTTCGAGACCCGCGGCTTCCACTGGTGGTTCCGGCGTGAACTCCTTAATGCTTCGCCTGAGCACCGATTTCACCCGGAGCACCAGCTCGCGCGGTGAGAAGGGCTTGGTCACGTAATCGTCAGCGCCCATCTCCAGGCCGAGGATCCGGTCATCTTCGGTGCCCAAAGCCGTAACCATGATCACCGGTACGCTCATGGTCTGGCGGAGCCGGCGGCACACCTCCACGCCGTCCAAACCAGGCAGCATGCGGTCCAGGATCACCAGGTCGGGTTTGCGGTCCGCTGCCACCTGAAGGGCGGTAAATCCGTCACCCGCCATGTCTACCTGAAAGCCCGCTTGCAGCAGGTAGTCGCGGACCACATCGGCGATGGTCTGTTCGTCTTCCACCAGGAGGATGCGGCGATTCCCTGGTTCCGCTGATGATGCCGTAGGTGTGGTCACGCTTTCAGCATAGGTTTGCCGGCGGTCCCCGGCACGTGATTCAGGCATCCGCGGCGCAAGCGTATGCAATCCGTAAGAACTGTATGACTGTAATCGGTGTCACTGATCCTGCCACGGTGGCGTAGCCTGAATTTATGAGTGTTCAGCTGGGAATGCCGGTGCCCCCTCCGGGTGGCCCCGCGGGCAGCAAGGAAAGTGGCATCGCGGTACCGCCGCCGCGCCCGGCAGGAACGCCTGCGGGCCTGTGGGACCGCTATGGCCGGCGGGCTACGGACATGCGGCTGTCCCTGACGGACAAATGCAACCTGCGCTGTACATACTGCATGCCGGCCGAGGGGTTGGAATGGCTCTCGAAACAAGCCGTGATGACCAGGGACGAAATTGTCCGGATCGTCCGGATCGGGGTCAACGCCTTGGGCGTGCGGGAACTGCGCCTCACCGGCGGCGAACCCTTGGTCCGCGCCGACCTGGTGGACATCATTTCCGACATCCGCAGCGACCACCCGGACCTCCCGATCTCCATGACCACCAACGGTGTTGGCCTGGACAAAAAGGCGGCGGCGCTGAAGGCTGCGGGCCTCACCCGCATCAATGTCTCGCTCGATTCCCTGCACGAGGAAACCTTTACCAAACTCACGCGCCGGCCGTTCCTGGATCGCGTCCTGGCCGGCGTTGATGCCGCTTGGGCGGCCGGCCTTGGGCCGGTCAAGTTGAATGCCGTGCTGATGCGCGGGATCAACGACGCCGAATCGCCGGACTTGCTCGCCTGGGCCTTGGGCCGCGGCTACGAGCTTCGCTTCATCGAACAAATGCCGCTGGACGCCGATCACGGGTGGACCCGTCGCAACATGATCACTGCCGCCGAGATCCGGGATCTGCTCTCCCGCGACTTTGTGCTGGCGCACGACCCCCGCGAACGGGACGGCGCCCCGGCCGAACGATTTGAAGTACGACGCCGGGACACGGCTTCCGGTGAAGCTGCGGGCCCAGTCCTCGGTACAGTCGGCATTATCGCCTCGGTCACCGAACCGTTCTGCGCCGACTGCCGCCGAACCCGCATCACGGCCGAGGGCAAGATCATGAGTTGCCTCTTCTCCCGCGAAGAATTCGACCTCCTGGGCCTGCTTCGCGGCGGGGCCACGGATCACGAACTGGCATCGCGGTGGCAAGACGCCATGTGGGTCAAACCTAAAGCCCACGGCATGGACCACACAGGTCTCGGCGCAGCGGACTTTGTCCAGCCGGACCGCAGCATGAGCGCAATCGGAGGCTGAAACCTTGCTTGTCCGCTACTTCGCTGCCGCACGCGCGGCGGCCGGTGTCGAAGAAGAACGTCACGTCCTCCCGGAAGGCACCAGCCTGGAAGCGTTGCTGGAAGCCGCACTCGCCGTCGAACGTCCGCTGCCTCCCGAAGGCACCCCGACGCTGGACCGGATCGTGGCACGGAGCAGTTTCCTGCGCAACGAGGTAGCTGTGCGGGACCGTTCAGCGCCGCTGGGAGCCCAGGACGTCATCGATGTCCTGCCGCCGTTCGCCGGAGGCTGAGGCTCAGGCCTTACGGAAGACGCTCCTCAGCAACGGACTGTAGTCCGGTGTTCCTTCCAGCCGTAGATCGGCCGTGTGCACCAGGACCCCGTCCTCGACGCGGAAGGTGTGCCGGGCAACGCCGTCGGCAGTCCTCCTGTCCAATGTCAGGGTGCCTGCATTCCACGCTCCCCTGACCGGGCTGGCCGGCGACCTCCCCAGGCTGTCTACGTAGTACCAAAGAGTGTCCCCGTGATCCCGGTCCACAGTGAACATGCCATGCCCTTCGAAGTGCGTGCCGTCCGCCTCGCGGTGCCGGTAGCTCTGGACGACGGCATACCCGCCGGCGGCCTTGGTGAAAACCACTTCCGCTTCAGCCGTCCGGGCACTCCCCCACGGCGACGCGGCAATCTCCGTGATGCCCCGCCAGTGACCGATGAAGTCCTGCAACAGCTCCGCGGCCAGGCCGCTCGAGGGCAGATCCATCATGTCTCCAAAGTCGTCAGGGCAGCATCATCACCGTGTGATCATGCTGCCCTGTTGACAGTGCGTGCGTCCAGAGGCCTAGAGTCCGAAAGTCTCGGTTTCCTCGAAAGGACCCACCACGGTAATGGTTCGCGGTGCAGCTGCGAGTTCGCGGGCCAGGTCCTGCACTTCTTCCACCGTGACGGCCTGGATCCGGGCAAGGGTTTCGTCGATGTCCTGGAATTCTCCGGAAACCAACTCTGCCCGGCCCAGCCGGGACATCCGTGATCCCGTATCTTCCAGGGCCAGGACGATTCCCCCACTGAGTTGGCCTACGGCTTTACGGAGTTCTTCTTCTGTGATGCCCTCCTTGGCAAGCTTCTCCAGCTCGACGCCCAGGAGGTCCAGTACCTGGCGGACCTTGGACGGCGTGCAGCCAGCGTACATTCCGAAATAGCCGGCGTCAGCGTAAGCCGCAGTGAAGGAGTAGGTGGAGTAGACCAGGCCCCGCTTCTCGCGGATTTCCTGGAACAGCCTGGAGGACATGCCGCCACCCAGGACAGCGTTGAGCACGCTCATAACGAATCGTCGGTCATCGGTTGCCACGATCGTGGGGCAGCCCATGATGATGTTGGCTTGCTCCACGGGGCGCTTGACCACATGGAGGCCGGACGTTCCGCTGATGACGGCGCGATCGGTACCGCGGCGGTTGACCGGGGCTGCCTGGGTGTCAAGCTTCCAGCCCGCGGCCGTCAGGGCATCGAGGACAAGGTCACAGACGACGTCGTGGTCCAAGCCGCCGGCAGCGGTGATGACCAATTCCTCCGGGCGGTAATAGCGCTGGTAGTGTTCCCAGACCGCGTCCCTTGCCACAGCCTTGATGGCGTCAGGGGTTCCACCAATGGGACGGGCCAGGGGGTGGTTGCCGAGGACGGCCTCCACGAATTTCTCGTGGGCAACATCCGTCGGGTCATCGCTGTCCATGGCGATTTCCTCAAGGATGACATCGCGCTCCTGCTCCAGTTCAGCAGGATCCAGGACGGCGCCGGTGATCATGTCGGCAATGACATCGATGGCCATGGGCAGGTCTGTGTCCAGGACCCTGGCAAAGTAACAGGTGCTTTCCTTCGCGGTGGCAGCGTTTGATTCGCCGCCCACCTCGTCAAAAGCCGACGCGATCTCCAAAGCGGTGCGGCGCTTGGTGCCTTTGAACAGCAAATGCTCAAGGAAGTGCGTGGAACCGTGCTGGCCGTCCGCTTCATCGCGCGAACCCACTGCCACCCAGAACCCTATGGTGGCCGAACGCTGGCCGGGCATTGCCTCGGTCAGGACGCGCACGCCGCCGGGAAGGACCGAGCGCCGTACGACGGAACCGCCCTCGGCACCATGGATCAGTTCGCCGCCGGGAAGAGTCTGCTCCAGCGGCAGGGGTACGACAGTCATCAAGGCCTTTCAGGTTTTCGGGTTAAGGCCGGAAGGGCCGGTGGAGCTTTTACAAGCCCACCGGCCCCGCCGGGTGTACTGCTTACAGACTACTCTGCGGACTCTTCAGCGGCCTCAGCCGGAGCGTCCTCGGCAGCTGCGCCGTCTTCCTCGGCAACAACCGGGGAGAGGGAAAGCTTGCCGCGGTCATCGATCTTGGTGATCTCGACCTGGACCTTCTGGCCCACGGAGACTACGTCATCAACGTTGTCCACGCGCTTGCCGTTGGCCAGCTTGCGGAGCTCGGAGATGTGCAGCAGGCCGTCCTTGCCCGGGGTCAAGGAAACGAAGGCGCCGAAGGTGGTGGTCTTGACGACCGTGCCCAAGTAGCGCTCACCGATTTCCGGGACCTGCGGGTTGGCGATGGCGTTGATGGCGGAACGTGCTGCATCGGCAGACGGACCGTTGGTAGCGCCGATGTAGACCGTGCCGTCATCCTCGATGGAGATGTCCGCGCCCGTGTCTTCCTGGATCTGGTTGATCATCTTGCCCTTGGGGCCAATGACCTCGCCGATCTTGTCCACGGGGATCTTGACGGCGATGACGCGCGGAGCGAACTCGGAGAGCTCATCCGGGGTGTCGATCGCTGCGTTGATGACCTCGAGGATGTGGAGGCGGGCTTCGCGGGCCTGCTTCAGTGCTGCAGCCAGCACGGAAGCGGGGATGCCGTCGAGCTTGGTGTCCAGCTGGATGGCCGTGACGAACTCGGACGTACCGGCAACCTTGAAGTCCATGTCGCCGAAAGCGTCTTCGGCGCCGAGGATGTCGGTCAGCGCTGCATAGCGGGTCTGGCCGTCAACCTGGTCGGAAACCAGGCCCATGGCGATACCGGCAACTGCTGCCTTCAACGGCACACCGGCGTTGAGCATGGAAAGCGTCGAAGCACAGACAGAGCCCATGGACGTCGAGCCGTTGGAGCTGAGGGCCTCGGATACCTGGCGGATGGCGTAGGGGAACTCTTCACGCGTCGGCAGAACCGGAACCAGGGCGCGCTCTGCAAGAGCACCGTGGCCGATTTCGCGGCGCTTCGGGGAACCGACGCGGCCGGTCTCACCGGTGGAGTACGGCGGGAAGTTGTAGTTGTGCATGTAGCGCTTGCGCGTTACCGGCGACAACGAGTCGATCTGCTGCTCCATCTTGAGCATGTTCAGTGTGGTGACACCCATGATCTGGGTCTCGCCGCGCTCGAAGATGGCCGAACCGTGGACGCGGGGCAGAACCTCTACCTCGGCGGTGAGCTGGCGGATGTCCGTCAGGCCACGGCCGTCGATGCGGATCTGGTCCTTGAGGATGCGCTGGCGCACAACCTGCTTGGTGACCGAGCGGAAAGCTGCGGACAGTTCCTTCTCGCGGCCTTCGAAGTTACCGGCAAGCGCACCCAGGACTTCGTCCTTGAGTTCGTCAGAGGCAGTGTCGCGGTCCTGCTTGTCAGCGATCTGGAAGACGGCAGCCAGCTTGTCGGCAGCAGCGGCCTCAACAGCGGCGTAAACATCGTCCTGGTAGTCCAGGAACACGGGGAACTCGACGGTGGGCTTGGCCGCGCGTGCAGCCAGGTCCGCCTGTGCTTCACAGAGTGCCTTGATGAACGGCTTTGCAGCCTCGAGGCCCTCGGAGACAACCTCTTCGGTGGGGGCTGTGGCGCCCTGTTCCTTGATGAGGTTCCAGGAGTTGTCCGTGGCTTCGGCTTCAACCATCATGATGGCGACGTCGTCACCCGTGATGCGGCCGGCTACAACCATGTTGAAGACGGCGTTCTCAAGCTGGGAGTGCTTGGGGAAAGCAACCCACTGCGAACCCTGTTCGTCAGCGATGAGGGCGACGCGGACGCCACCGATCGGGCCGGAGAACGGGAGGCCGGACAGCTGCGTGGACATCGAAGATGCGTTGATGGCGACGACGTCGTAGAGCTCATCGGGGTTGATCGCCAGGACGGTGACCACGATCTGGACTTCGTTGCGCAGGCCCTTGACGAAGGCCGGGCGCAGCGGACGGTCCATGAGGCGGCAAGCCAGGATGGCTTCGGTGGACGGGCGGCCTTCGCGACGGAAGAACGAGCCCGGGATACGGCCGGCAGCATACATGCGCTCTTCAACGTCAACCGTCAGCGGGAAGAAGTCGAAACCTTCGCGCGGCTGCTTGCCTGCGGTGGTTGCGGACAGCAAGGCGGTGTCTTCGTCGATGTAGACCATCGAAGCGCCGGCTGCCTGCTTGGCAAGGCGGCCGGTTTCGAAGCGAATGACGCGCTTGCCGAAACGACCGTTGTCGATAATGGCTTCGGAGAACTGGATTTCGGGACCCTCCATAGAGAGTCACCTCCGTTTCTGTTAGCGGAAGTCCGCCGCATCAACCCAGGCCTCTTCTTTATTCCTGGCCTGTACGACACCCGGTCATCGATCGAGATCCACGGGGCAATCGTCACCGATTGTTCCCGGGAATCACTACCGAGGACCGCGAATGCGCGATGCGGTTGATTCCTGTTTTTAGTTGTTGGTGAAGAAGACGGCCCGTTCCACGAGGGACCGGGCCGTCCCTAAAGTCAGACTAGCGACGCAGGCCGAGGCGCTCGATGAGCGCACGGTAGCGGGCGATGTCGGTGTTCTTCAGGTAGGAAAGCATGCGCTTGCGACGACCAACCATGGCCAGCAGACCGCGCTGGGTGTGGAAGTCGTGCTTGTGCTCCTTCATGTGCTCAGTCAGATCCTTGATCCGCTGGGTCAGGACTGCAACCTGTACCTCGGGCGAACCGGTGTCGCCTTCAGAGGTTGCGTATTCCTTGATGATGGACTGCTTTACAGCGGCTTCAAGTGCCACGTGAACTCCTAGAGTTGTGCCGTGCCTCCCGGTCCAGCGCCTCGCTGACGGGTTGCCTTTGGTGCGTCACCGCACACAAAAACAGGTCCAGCCGCCACGGACTGCAGCCGGATCCACTCATCAGTTTACCGGCAGGCCGGCAGTGTTGTCGAAATGCGCTTAGCTCTGGCCCAGGAGCTTGTGCGCCTGGGCGACATCCAGGCACATTTGCTCAACCAATGCCTCGGGTCCCCGGTACGCCACCATGCCGCGGAGGCGCTGGGTGAATTCAACGGCTACGGTTTGGCCGTAGAGGTCGAAGTCCTCCACATTTTCCTCGGGACGATCGATCACATGGGCTTCCACCTGACGGCTGACGCCATCGAACGTGGGGTTGGAACCCACGGAAATCGCAGCGGGCCACCGGGTTCCGGACTGGTCGATCAACCAGCCGGCATAAATTCCGTCCGCAGGAACATAGCCCGTGGAATCGTGGGAAAGGTTGGCGGTGGGGAATCCGAGGTCACGGCCACGGGCGGCGCCATGGACGACTTCCCCGCGCATGCGGTGGGGCCGGCCCAATACCGCGGCGGCAGTCACGACGTCTCCCTCAGACAAAGCTTCCCGCACCCAGGTGGAGGAACAACGGCGGTCGGTATCGCCGTCGTCGTGGACAGGGAAGCCTCCCGCGCCGTACTCATTAACTACCTGAACACTGAAACCGAGCTGGTCCCCCAGCTCCTGCATGGTGAGGACATCGCCGGCATTGCCCGCGCCGAAACGGAGGTCATGGCCCACCACCAGGTGAGCGGCGTGCAGCCCGTCCAAGAGGACCTCGCGCACAAACTCCAGCGGCGTCATGGCCGCCAGGTCCAGGGTGTACTTCATGACCAGTACGGCATCGACGCCGGTGTCCGCCAGGGCTTCCAGCTTGTCTTGGAGCCCCATGATCAATTCCGGGGCAGAATCCGGCCTGTGGACCTGGGCGGGGTGGGGATCAAAGGTCACTGCTACCGACGGGATGTTGTGCCGCTTGGCGGTATCAGTCAGTTGCGCCAGGACATGCTGGTGTCCGCGATGGACACCGTCAAAGTTTCCGATGGTGACGACAGTAGCTCCGAAGTCCCTGGGGACTTCAGTGGGATCGTTCCAGATGTGGACCATCAACCTCGCCTTTTACTGCAGATATTCGTTCCGCCCGGCAACCTTCCGGCGCCGGAACATTCTAAGGTTACCCGCCAGGGCAGCTGGCTCAGGACGGTCTGCGTTTGTTGAGCCACAGGAGCCCGAGGACCGGCAGGACCAAGGGGACAAATCCATAACCGCGTCCGAACAGCGACCAGACGGTGTCGTGCGGGAAGGCGACGGGATCGAACAGGCTGATGGCCCCCACCACCAGCACACCCACAAGTTCCGTCAGCACCGCCGCAAGGGAAACCTTGAACCAGGTGCGGCCGGGCTTGGCCAACGAAATGGTGGCCACGATGTACACAACGGCGGCGAAGGCAGAAAGGATGTGCGCCAAGGGAGCTTCGGCAAACTTGGTGGCGATCTGGTAGCCCGCACGCGCCGTTGCCGACAATGCGAAGACCGCATAGACCGCGATCAGCAGGCGGCCCGGACCAGTATTGCGGGTGTCCTTCTGCTGCGGGTTTGCCGGGTTGGTCTCGGTTCCAGTCACGTCGTGTTCTTCCTTCAAGGTCAGTACCAGATCTGGTTCATGCGGGCACCCATAACGAGCACGGTGACCCCCACTGCGGCCAGGACAAAGTTGCTCCAGCGGGTTCGTTCAAGGATGGCCCAGTAAACAGCACCCAACGGGATCATCAGGGCCGTGACCAGGTACCCCCAGAATTCCCAGGCCTCACCGGCAATCTGCTCACCCATGGCCACACGAACGATCGAACCCACCAGATACACCAGGAGGACCAGTTCAACGGCGAGCACGGAGAAGATGGTGGGATCGTTCGGGGCTTTCTTCATCAGGCCTGCCACGAGGCACATGATGGTGGACACCAATCCGACGATCAGGATGGCGTAAAAATATCCGTCCATGGTTATTGCCCCTGCCCGGTTCCGGACCCAGTTCCCGGAGCGAAGACCAACACCGGCTTCGCAAAGCTGCCGGCGTCCGCCAGCAGTGCTACCAGCTCACCCGACGGCGCGAACGCGGCTGCGGGGTTCTCTGCCGTAGCGGCCGTGGACGTACCTGCCCCGGGGCCGGCAGCAATACGGCGGCCAAAGGAGATCTCCGTGGTTTCTTCTTCGCTGAGCTCCCGGTTGGGCATGAGGGCCCTGGCCGCCAAGGACATCTCCAGCACGTTGAGTTCTTCTGCCAGCTCCTCCAAGGTGCGGGCCTGGTCAAGGGTGTACGGACCTACCTGGGTCCTGCGCAGGGCAGTGAGGTGCCCCCCGACGCCCAGCCCGTTGCCGAGGTCTCGGGCCAACGCCCTGATGTACGTGCCGGAAGAACATTCCACGGTGACATCAACGTCAACTACCCTGCCGCCGTCGATCCTAGTTATGGAGTGGACATCGAAGCGGTGAATGGTGACCGGGCGGGCGGCGAGCTTGACTTCCTCGCCGGAGCGGACGCGGGCGTAGGAACGTTCGCCGTTGACTTTGATGGCGCTGACGCTGCTGGGAACCTGCTGGATGGGTCCTGTCAGCGCGGCAACCCCGGCGGCGATGGCGTCATCGGTGACCTCCGCGGCCGTGCGGGATTCGGTGACTTCGCCCTCAGCGTCATCGGTGATGGTGGTTTCGCCCAGCCTGATGGTGGCGGTGTAGGTCTTGGAAGTGCCCACGATGTAGGTCAACAGGCGCGTAGCCTTGTTGATGCCGAGTACCAGCACGCCGGTGGCCATGGGATCCAGCGTTCCCGCATGCCCCACTTTCCGGGTACCAGCCAGCCGCCGCATCCGGCCAACCACATCATGGCTGGTCCATCCCTGCGGTTTGTCAACGATTACCAGTCCAGAAAGCACGCTTACCAGTATATGGGTGGCTAGGATGGCTCCCATGCCTGAGCTTGCCACACATGTCCGCGACGTCCCCGTGAACCAGATCCGGGAAATCACCGAAGCCGCCTGGGCAACCCCCGGAGCGATCGTCCTCAGCATCGGCGAGCCGGGCTTTGCACTGCCGCGGCACGTCCTGGACGCCGGTATTGCCTGCCTGGACCGGGATGAGACCAATTACACACCGAACGCCGGGATTCCCGCGCTCCGTGAAGCCTTCGCAGCGCGCTTCCGCGAACAGCAGCACGTGCAGATCGGGGCGGAGCGGGTCTATGTGGTGGACGGCACGCAGCAGGGCCTGCACTTCGCCATGAGCCTCCTGCTCGCTCCGGGCGACGAGATCCTTATTCCCAACCCCGGGTACCCCACGTTCGCCATGACCAGCCGCCTCCTGCACGCAGTGCCGGTCCAGTACCCGCTGTACCCGAAGAACGACTTCCAGCCCCACATCGAGGACATCGAAGCACTCATCACACCACGGACCAAGGTGCTGATGTTGAACTCCCCCTCCAACCCTTTGGGCGCGGTCATCAGTGAAGACGCCACGCGCCATCTCGTGGAGCTGGCAGTGCGGCATGACCTCTGGATCATTTCGGACGAGTGCTATGAGGCCTTCACGTTCGATGTGCCACATGTCAGCCCGGCCCGCTACGACAGCGACGTTCCCGGTGAAGCCCGCGTTTTCACCTCCCT
This sequence comes from Paenarthrobacter sp. OM7, assembly GCF_029873575.1. NCBI lineage: Bacteria > Bacillati > Actinomycetota > Actinomycetes > Micrococcales > Micrococcaceae > Paenarthrobacter > Paenarthrobacter sp. OM7. The sequence goes on along the minus strand of NZ_CP123579.1, from coordinate 1,779,342 downwards.
GACGCTGTCCAAGACCTACGGCCTCACGGGCCTGCGCATCGGTGCCTTGATCTGCCCTCCAGGACTGGAGCAGAAGATGAACAACGTCATGGAATCGATCGTGTCCTGCGTCGCATCACCTTCCCAGTACGCCGCTTTGGCCGCACTCACGGGGCCGCAGGACTATGTTTCCCACGCCCGCGACCACTACCGGAGCAACCGGGATGCGGCCTCAGCGGTGTTGTCGGGGAAAGGAATTCCGTATTTGGGAGCACAGGGGGCGTTCTATTTGTGGGCCGACGTCTCCCATGTCACCAACGGGGATGTCCGCACCTGGGTGCGAAAGTTCCTCGCTGATGCCGGGGTGTCCTTCGCGCCGGGAACGGCATTCGGCTCAATCGGTGAAGGATGGATCAGGATTGCCCTCTGTGGTGGGCAGCAGGACCTGCTCGACGGCGTCAGCCGGCTCCCAGCCAAGGTCTAGTTGCCGGGGACTCCAAGATGCGGGCGCCTCCGCAGGCCGTCCGGCCTCAGTAGGCGGTCCGGCGGGAGTGGTTGAGCCAGGCCTCGAAGGGGTCACCTGACGCGGGCAATGCAGCGTGCTCTACCGGCAGCAGCCCAGGCCTGGCACCGGCGAAATATTCGTAGAACACGGCGTCATCAAACCCAGCCCGGGCGGCACCATGCCTGTCCGCCGCGAAGTAGACATGGCCGATCCTGGCCCAGAGCGCGGCCGATAAACACAAGGGGCACGGCTCACAACTGGCGTAGAGAACCGATCCTGTGAGGTCGAACCGTTGCGCCGCGGAAGCGGCCCGGCGGATCGCCACGACTTCTGCATGGGCTGTGGGGTCATGGTCGCGGGTGACCCTGTTGACACCTTCATGGACAGTCCCGTCCGGGGTGACCACAACGGCGCCGAAAGGACCGCCGCCGTCGGAAACGTTCTGCACCGCCAGGTGGATGGCACGGTTCAGATATTCATCACGTTGCTGAGCAGTGTGCGCCGACATGCTCTGATCCTAACGAGTCTGAGTACAGCCAATGCCCCTAAAACGCTGTCTTAGGGGCATTGGCTGTACAAAAACGCTGAGGTTCTTAGCGGTTGGCGTCTTCGTCGAGTTCTTGATCTCCGGAGAGATCAGTGTCCTCTTCGTCGAAGTCGTCCTCGTCGATGTCCTCAGGGGCATCGCCCTTGTAGGGGTCGGCCTCGCCGGCGTGCTTGGCACTGGCAGCCAAAGCGGCTACCTCGGCATCGCGACGCTTGGCTTCGCGCAGCAACTCCTCAAGGTTCGAGGCGTTGACGGGGATTTGGTCCGCAACAAACTCGAGCGTCGGGGTAAGCCGGACGGTGATGTTGCGGCCAACTTCCTGCCGAAGCACACCCTTGGCCTTCTCCAAGGCGCGGGCAGCATCTGCGTGGGCTACCTCGTCACCGAAGACGGTGTAGTAGATGGTGGCGTGCTGAAGGTCGTTGGTGACGCGGGCGTCGGTGACCGTGATGGACTCGACACGCGGATCTTTGACCCGACGACCGAGGGCCTCAGCGACGACGACCTTAATCCGCTGTGCCAGCTTGGCAGCGCGTGCGGGATCAGCCATGACTTCCTCCTGGAAAGTTAGAAACGGGGACGGAACGGGTCCGCCGGGGCTACCCGACGGACCCGTTCCAAACGGAACCTAGACGCGCGGCTTTTCGCGCATTTCGAAGGTCTCGATGATGTCGCCTTCAGTGATGTCGTTGAAGGAGCCAAGACCGATACCACACTCGAAGTCGGTGCGGACTTCGGTGGCGTCATCCTTGAAGCGCTTGAGCGTCTCAACGGTGAGGTTGTCACCGATGACCTTGCCGTCGCGGCTGACACGTGCCTTGCTGTTACGGCGGATGATGCCCGTGCGGACGATCGAGCCTGCGATGTTGCCGAACTTGGAGGAACGGAAGACTTCGCGGACCTCGGCAGTGCCGAGCTGGACTTCTTCGTACTCCGGCTTGAGCATGCCCTTGAGAGCCATCTCAATGTCATCGATTGCTGCGTAGATGACCGAGTAGAAACGCATGTCCACGCCTTCACGGTCAGCAAGTTCAGCAACGCGCTCGGCCGGCTTGACGTTGAAGCCGATGATGATGGCGTTGTCCACCGTAGCGAGGTTGACGTCGTTCTGCGTGATGGCACCCACACCGCGGTGAATGACACGCAGCTGAACGTCGTCATCTCCGACGTCGATCTTGAGCAAGGCGTCTTCGAGGGCTTCCACGGCACCGGAAACGTCACCCTTGAGGATGAGGTTGAGGGTGTCGATCTTGCCTTCTGCAACGGCCTGGTCGAAGTCCTCCAGGCTGATGCGCTTGCGACGCTTGGCCAGTGCGGCGTTGCGGTCGGCAGCTTCACGCTTCTCAGCGATCTGGCGGGCCGTACGCTCGTCAGGGGTCACCAGGAAGGTGTCACCTGCACGCGGCACGTTGGACAGGCCGAGGACCTGCACCGGACGGGACGGCAGTGCGACATCGAGTGCCTCGCCGTTCTCGTCGAACATGGCACGGACGCGGCCGTGAGCCGTACCGGCCACGATCGTGTCGCCCACGGCCAAGGTTCCGGACTGGACCAGGACGGTAGCAACAGCACCGCGGCCCTTGTCCAGGTTCGCTTCGATGGCAATGCCTCGAGCGTCCTTGTCAGGGTTGGCGCGCAGATCCAGTGCCGCATCGGCCGTGAGCAGGACGGCGTCGATCAGTTCGTCAATATTGAGGTTCTGGCGTGCAGAGACCTCAACGAACATGGTGTCGCCACCGTACTCTTCCGGAACCAAGCCGTACTCGGTCAGCTGGCCCTTGACCTTGTCAGGGTTGGCGCCTTCCTTGTCGATCTTGTTCACCGCGACGACGATCGGCACATTGGCTGCCTGGGCGTGGTTGAGCGCTTCCACCGTCTGCGGCATCACGCCGTCGTCGGCTGCGACAACCAGGATGGCGATATCGGTGACCTTGGCACCACGTGCACGCATGGCCGTGAAGGCCTCGTGACCGGGGGTGTCAATGAAGGTGATGTCGCGGGCAGTGCCCTCGTGGACGTGGCTGATCTGGTAGGCACCGATGTGCTGGGTGATGCCACCGTGCTCGCCGGCCACAACGTTCGAGTTGCGGATGGCATCCAACAGGCGGGTCTTACCGTGGTCAACGTGACCCATGACGGTGACAACCGGGGCGCGGGCCTCGAGAACGTCGTCGCCTTCGGCGTCGAGTTCATCCTGGATGTTGATGTCGAACTGATCCAGCAGCTCGCGCTCTTCATCCTCGGGGGAAACAACCTGGAGCTTGTAGCCAAGTTCGGCGCCAAGCAGGCCAAAGGTGTCTTCGTCGAGGGACTGCGTAGCCGTTGCCATTTCACCGAGGTGGAACAGCACGGTCACCAGCGATGCGGGGTTCGCATCAATCTTCTCGGCAAAGTCCGTGATGGACGAGCCACGACGAAGCCGGATGATGGTCTCGCCATCACCGCGGGGTACCGATACGCCGCCCAGCGACGGAGCACTCATCTGCTCCAGTTCCTGGCGCTTTGCACGCTTCGACTTACGCTGCTTGCCACGACCGGCGCCACCCTTGCCGAAGGCACCCTGGGTGCCACCGCGGCCGCGGCCACCCTTGCCGAAGCCACCGCCGGCGGGAGCGCCGCCACCGGTACCTGCACCGGGCGCGCCACCGGGACGACCGGGGCCGCCACCGGGACGGCCTGCGCCACCCGGACGGCCTGCGCCACCGGGAGCCGGACGCTCAGTGCGGTTGGGCATCATGCCCGGAGTAGGACGGTTTCCGGCACCGGGACCGCCAGCGGGACGCGGAGCGCCCGGACGGGGTGCACCCGGACGCGGAGCGCCCGGACGGGGACCACCGGTGCCTGCTGCAGGACGGGGACCGCCTGCGCCGGCAGCGGGACGGGGACCACCGGGGCGTTCGCCATCGTTGCGGCGTTCGCCCCGGGGCATGCCCTGGGACGGTGCGAACGGGTTGTTACCCGGACGGGGCGGACGATCTCCGTCGCCACCACGGCCCCGGGGCATGCCCTGGGAGGTAGCAAACGGGTTGTTGCCCGGACGGGGACCGCCGGGACGGGGAGCCTGGCCACCTTGACGTGCCGGAGCCGGCGTCTCTGCCTTGGGAGCAGGACGGGCGCCGGGCTTGGCCGACACCGGGGTGGACGCGGCAGGAGCCGCGGGTGCTGCCGGAGCCGAAGCCGCGGGAGCCGCCGGTGCTGCAGGAGCCGAAGCTGCCGGAGCGGGGGCTGCAGGTGCCGGGGCCGGAGCCTTCGGTGCTGCGGGGCCCGGAGCCGGTGCTGCCGGACGGGATGCTGCGGGACGGGTTGCCGCGGGAGCGGCAGCGGGAGCGGCGGCCTTGGCAGCGCCGGCACCCGGGTAGGCGTCGCGAAGTTTCTTCACGACGGGGGCCTCGATGGTTGACGAGGCGGAGCGAACGAATTCGCCCAATTCCTGCAGTTTGGTTACTGCATCTTTGGAAGTAATACCGAGCTCTTTGGCGAGCTCATGTACGCGGACCTTGGCCACATTTCTCCTGTCTCGGTCCGCACCGAGCCAGGCACGAACCGTCTACTTCTTACTGCGGGCCTTCGCCGCTTGCGCGAATGAAAGGCCCATTGCAGAGCGCAACAAAGTTGTCATCGTTACGCACTCATCGCTGGGAACTCATCGGGTTTCCATCAGTTTTCTGACCCGCTTTCAGGTTTGGACGGTTTTCCTGTGGTGGCCTGGGCCTCCACAAGTGGCGTGCCCTGCAACAGGTAACGTTCGACGGCGTCCGTTTCGGCAGCGCCCGCAAGGGCCCTTCCGAAAGCGCGCCGCTTGATCGCCAATGCCAAGCACTTTTCGCTGGGGTGCAGCCACGCACCCCTGCCGGCCATCCGGCGTCGGACATCCACCAGGACGGCGGACGAACCGCTGCCTTGGGCGACCAGCCGGACAAGCTCGGACCGGGAGCCTTGCTTCCGGCATCCGATGCACGTGCGAACAGGCCCCTGGCCGTGTTCAAGCAGTTCAGCCACGACGTGTCCAACCTGCCTTACGTTACTGGCGCCCGACGGGCCCCGGTCCTGCACACGCAGCTGAGGCACGCCAAAGCGCGCGGATACCGGACGTAAGCCCGGTTCCATCTAGTCTAGCCCCCCGGCCCCGCACTACCGAAACCAGGGACGCCCAAGCGCGGCGCGGAACCGGCGGCATCAGCCGCCGGTTGAACCGCTAGTCGACCTTTGCCGGAGCGGCGTCGGAGACGATATCGATCCGCCAGCCAGTCAGCTTTGCGGCGAGCCGGGCGTTCTGGCCTTCCTTGCCGATGGCCAGCGAAAGCTGGTAATCGGGAACCACCACTCGGGCCGAGCGGGTTGACTCGTCCGTGATTGTGACGGAATTCACCCTGGAGGGCGACAAGGAGTTGGCAATGAAGGTTGCCGGGTCATCACTGAAGTCGACGATGTCGATCTTTTCGTCGTTCAGTTCAGTCATGACTGCCCGGACACGCGAACCCATTTCACCGATGCAGGCACCCTTGGCGTTGATGCCGGGAGTGTTGGCCTTGACGGCGATCTTGGTGCGGTGGCCTGCTTCGCGGGCAAGCGCCACGATCTCCACGGAGTGGTCGGCGATTTCCGGAACTTCCATTTCGAACAGCTTGCGGACCAGTCCGGGGTGCGAACGGGACAGCGTGATGGAAGGACCTTTGGCGCCACGGTGGACATCGACCACGAAAGCGCGCAGTCGGCTTCCGTGGAGGTACTTCTCACCGGGAACCTGCTCGGGCGGCGGCAGCAGTGCCTCAACGGCTCCCAGGTTGACCTGGATCATGTGCGGGTTGTTGCCCTGCTGGATCATGCCGGCAACGAGTTCGCCTTCACGGCCCTTGAACTCACCCAGCACGTTGTCATCCTCCACGTCGCGGAGACGCTGGAGGATGATCTGGCGGGCCGTGCTGGCTGCGATGCGGCCAAAGCCGGCCGGGGTGTCCTCAAACTCGCCGATGGGCTCGCCGTCGTCGTCAATCTCGGTGGCCCAGATGGTCACGTGGCCGCTCTTGCGGTCCAATTCCGCGCGGGCCTTCTCGAAGGCGCCGGGCGTCTTGTGGTACGCCACCAACAGAGCTTGCTCGATGGTGGGAATCAGGAGATCCAGCGGGATTTCACGCTCACGCTCCAGGAGTCTCAGTGCGCTCATGTCAATATCCATTAGGCCTCCTCAGAAGGTCCGTTGTGCTCGTCTGCCAGCGCAGCCTCGTGGAGGTGGCTGAATTCAATCTCGACTTTTCCTTGGCGGATCCTGTCGAAAGGAATAGTGATGGGGTCGCCTTGCTTGGGCTTCATGCCCTTCTTGACCTCGTGTTCGGGGATCAACGTCACGCCGTCATCCTCCACCGAGGCGATGCGGCCCAGGAGATTGTCCCCCTGGATCACGTTGACCCGGACCATGCGGCCCCGGGCCCGGTGCCAGTGGCGCGGTTCGGTCAAGGGGCGGCTGACGCCCGGCGAAGAAACCTCAAGGTCATACGGACGACCGTCGTCATGGGGATCGTTGTCCAGGATATCGGACAGCCCGCGTGAGACATCCGCAATGGCGTCAAGGCTGACACCGCCGGTCTCCTCCTGCGGCAGGTCCACGACGACGTGGACCGTGCGGTGTGAACCGGCAACGTGGATGGAAACATCCTCGAGGTAGAGCCTGCTGGCAAGGACAGCCGGTTCAAGCAGCGCCTTAAGCCTGCTCTCTTCCGGGTTGTGGATGGTGGCCGTTGAGTTGGATTCAGAACGGTGTGTTGAAGTCGTGGCTTCCGAGTCACTCACGTTGCCCGCCGCCTCCCGATAGATGTTGTTGTGACTACTAGCCTAACGATTTTCCCGGGAACATGGTGCACGGACTTTGCCACGCACGTGACACCATGGTCTGTTGTGAGCGGGCAGACAAGCGAAAAACAACGAACACCACCCTGGGGCCGCGCCCTGCTGGTTACCGTGGTGGCATTGCTCGTCGCAGGGACCGGAATAGTGCTTATTCCGCGTGATTCCGGCACTCCCCCGCCCGTCCCCTTCTCCGAAGCCGCCCGTGCGGGTGCGCTGGAAGACACTCTGCAACTTCGCGAATCGGCCGCCACCCTGTCTTCGTCCGCCGGCCAGGGTGCTGACCAGACCGCACTCAAGGACGCTGTGACTTTGCTGACAACGCAGGCTCGCGCCCTCCTGGTTCCATCCGAAGCAACTCCCTCCGCCACCGCGACCACTGCCGGCAGAGCAGACGGCACCACGCGTTCCGCCTTTGTTGCCGCTTTGTCCGCAAGCGGAACCCAGCGCCTGGCAGACGCCTACGAGGCCGACGGCGGCATCGCCCGGCTCCTCGCCGCCGTGGGATCCGCCCAAGTGCTGGGGGCCGAAAAGCTGGCTGGTGCGTGGCAGTTGCCGATCCCGAAGGATGCCGCGGCATCCAAGACCCCAATAGCTGCCGCCACGCCGTCGACGGCACCGTGCCCTTCGGTCAGCCCCACGCCCGAGCCAACGTCCGCCACCACCGACGCATCCTTGGCAGCTACGGTCCGCACACATCAGGAAGCGGTCTACGCGTACCAGGTGGCGCTCAAACGGCTGGACACTGCGTCCGCCGGCACCGCGGCCAAGGGCCTTGCAACCCACGAACTGCTGCTCCAGCAGGTGGAGGCGCTGACCCGGGCCAACTGCGGGGACGTACCTGCCAGCGAAGCCGGCTACCGTCTTCCGGAACAGTTCGCGCAGGACCCCGCCGCTGCCCTGGCTGCGATGGAATCGTCGGCTCTTCCGGTAATGGGGGACTTGGTTGCCCTGTCCACGGGTGGGACGCGGGCATGGGCGGTGGACGGCCTCCTTGCCGCTGCACGCAGGAGCCTGGCGTGGGGTGCGGACGTGCCTGCCCTGCCAGGTCTGACGCTCGACGCCGGGGAGTTGCCGCCGCTGCCGACGCCCGGTTCAGCGGGCGGTTCAGCGACGGCTCCAGCGTCCGGCTCCGCCTCCACCACACCATCCACCGGGTCCACCATGAAGGGGTCCGCGCCTCCTCCCGCCGGATAGGCCAGCCTAGCCATGCTGGTCAAGACCCTCCCCCGGTGCTTGGCTTGGATCATGGCTTCCCCAGACACTGCCACCGTGCACGAGAACGAACCCCACCGGGATGACTTGGCCCACCGGTTGAACTGGTTGCGGGCCGGGGTCCTGGGCGCCAATGACGGGATTGTGTCCGTTGCTGCGATCGTGGTGGGCGTGGCAGGTGCCACCACCAGCACCGGCAGCATCCTTGCCGCCGGTACCGCGGGCCTGGTGGGTGGCGCCATTTCCATGGCCTTGGGTGAATATGTCTCCGTCAGCAGCCAAAGCGACACCCAGAAGGCGCTGATCGAGAAGGAACGCCTCGAACTGGCCCAGCAACCCGAGGACGAACTCAACGAGCTGGCGGCCATCTACGAGTCCAAGGGACTCAGTGCCAGGACTGCCCGGGCGGTTGCCGAGGAGCTCACGGAGCACGATGCCCTGGCCGCCCATCTCTCTGCGGAGCTGAACATCCACGAGGACGACATTGTGAGCCCGTGGAATGCGGCGTTCGCCTCCGCTGTGGCGTTCACTTTGGGGGCCATACTGCCCATGCTGGCCATCCTCCTGCCTCCCCCGGAGCTCCGGGTACCGTTGACCTTCGTGGCGGTCCTGCTTGCCTTGGCGATCACCGGAGCTGTTGGCGCCTGGATCGGTGGCGCTTCCCGGTTCCGTGCGGCCTTCCGGGTGGTGCTGGGCGGCGCGTTGGCCCTGGCTGCCACGTTCTCCCTGGGAACGCTCTTGGGTGCCAGCGGCGTTTTCTAGGGGCTCCGGCTTCCCTCAGAGTTAGGCTGATCGCGTGACCCTTCACGCGATGATTCCCATTCCGGGCGACCTCCACGCCCGGTACAACCGCGACTCCGCGGGACGCGACTGGCTGGCCAGCCTTCCGGGACTTATCTCCGACGCCCTGGACCGGTGGCAGCTCTCAGTTGACCTGGCACCCGGCACCGAACCATGGAACGGCCATGGAGCACTGGTGGTGCCGGTCCTCCAGAACGGCGCCCCGTCCGCGCTGAAGATCGCCTACCCGCACGACGAAGCCCAGGTGGAGCGCCACGCCCTGGCACTGTGGGATGGTCACGGCGCGGTCCGCCTGCTGGCAGCGGATGCTCCCAGTTGCACCATGCTCCTTGAACGGCTGGAGGCCTCCCGCTGGCTCCAGGACGCCCCCATGGATCACGCGAGGGACGCCTGGGGCGCCGTCCTGCGCCGGCTCTCCATCCAACCTGACGAGCGCCTGGAGTGGCGGGCCTTGGAGCACATTGCCGCAACTGCCGAGCGATGGAGCGATGAGCTGCCGGCGGAGTGGGAACGCCTGGACCGGCCATTTCCCAGGTGGCTGCTGGAAGCGGCGCTGGAAGTATGCCAGACGCGTGGCGCCGTGGGACGCCGCTCGGGGACGGATGTCCTGGTTCACACGGACCTCCACTTCATGAACATCCTCGCTGTCCCCAGTGGCAACCGGCAGCTCCGTGGCGACTACCTGGCCATCGATCCGCAACCACAGATTGGTGAGGCCGAGTTCGCTGTGGCGCCGGTTTTGTGGAACCGGATCCATGACCTCTCCCGAACGGCCCCGGAGGCTGCGTTGCGGGAGCGTTGCCACGATTTCAGCGTCGCCGCGGGGCTCGATCCCGAGGCTGCCCGGCAATGGAGCATTGCCCGCGAGGTGGACAATGCTCTTTGGTACGCGGGGACTCCCGGTCACGGCGGAGACTTAGCGCGTTCTTTGTGGGTTGCCAGCACTCTTGCGGGCCGGACACTTGATGGCCTTCCACGGGTCCATGAGATCCCCGATCCCGGCGCTACGGCGCACTAGGCGATGACACTCACCGTGGCCCTGATCGGGTCCGGGGCCATCGGCTCGAGGATAGTGGAACTGCTCGACGCCGGGACAGTCCCTGGCGCCAGGCTCGCCGGAGTTGTGCCGCACGGCAAGGCCGGGGCAGGGTTCAGCTTCGACGACGCCTTGGAAGTGGCGGATGTCGTGGTGGAGTGCGCCGGCGTCGCCGCCGTCGCGGAATTCGGCCCCCGTACCGTAGCGGCAGGCACGGACCTGCTGGTCACCTCGATAGGCGCCTTGGGCGGACTGGACGCGATCACAGCCGCCTCCGCCGGCGGCACCATTCACCGCATCACCCTGGAGTCGCGAAAACTGCCCGCCGCCCTGGTCCAGCCGTGGATGGACGGGGAAACCAAAGAACGGCTGCTCGCCGCGACCCGGCCCGTGGAGCTTCTGCGGGGCGGCCCTGCGGACTTGATCAAGGCCTTCCCTAAATCCACCAACGTGGTGTCCGCGCTTGCCTTGGCCGCTGGCAACTGGGACGTGGTGGAGGCTGTGCTCATCGCAGATCCAGGCGCCGGCCAGACAGCCCACCACGTGGTGGCGGAGACCAGCCTGGGTACGTTCGATATCTGCGTCACCAATGAGGCATCCCCCGGTAACCCAGCCTCCAGCGCGTTGGTGCCTCACGCCGTCGTCCGCGGTCTGAAATCGCTGGCCAATGCCAGCGGCAGTTTCATCTGACGCCTGCGTGGGAATCAGGCCGCGAAGTTCTCATTCCAGACGTCGACGCCGAGCTTGATGATCAACGCCGCAACTACGATCAGGAAGACAACGCGTACAAAACTGCTCCCCTTGGCTACGGCGGTGCGTGCACCAAGATAGCCGCCGGCCATATTGGCCAGGCCCAGGACCAGCCCTACGCCCCACAGCAGGGAGCCGTGGGGAAGGAAAAAGATCAGGGCGCCGGCGTTGGTGGCCATATTGACGATCTTCGCCTTGGCGCTGGCTTCCAGGAACGCGTAACCCATGGCCGAAACCAGGGCGATCACCAGGAAAGAGCCGGTGCCAGGGCCGATCAGACCGTCATAGAAGCCAATGACGGCGCCTATGAGGCATGCCACCACGTAGTGCTTGTGGCCGTCGTGGCGGAGGGCAGTCAACTCTCCGGCGCGGGGGCGCAAGGCAGTGAAAATGGCGACGGCGATCAATGCCACCACGATGATCGGCTTGAACACACTGGCAGGCAGCGAAGCGGCCAGGATGGCCCCACCGAAGCTCCCCGCCAACGCGATGACCGCCATGGGCACGGCTGTTTTGAGATCGGGTCCCACGCGCCGGTAATACGTCACGGCGCTGGTGGTGGTGCCGAAAATGGACCCCATCTTGTTGGTGGCCAAGGCCTGCACCGGCGTGATGCCGGGAACCAGCAGCAGGGCGGGAAGCTGGATCAGTCCCCCGCCCCCTACAACAGCGTCCACCCAACCGGCGGCGAATCCAGCCACCACAATCAGGATGAGAGTGGTGAGCTGGATTGATTCGAAGCCGGAAATCACCGGTTTCGTACGGAGTTGACCACGTAGTCCACGGCCTTGTCCACCGCAACGTTCTCGGCTTCGCCGCTGCGGCGATCCTTGACTTCCACCACACCGTCCACAAGTCCCCGGCCAACGGCCAGGATGGTGGGCACGCCAACCAGCTCGGCATCGCCGAACTTTACACCGGGAGAAACCTTCGGACGGTCGTCGAAAATGACGTCCAGGCCGGCAGCTTCAAGCTCAGCGGAGAGCTTTTCAGCAGCCTCGAAGATTTCATCGCCACGGCCTACGGCCACCACATGGACATCTGCCGGAGCCACTGAGCGCGGCCAGACGAGGCCGCGGTCGTCATGGTTTGCTTCAGCCAAGGCGGCCACTGCGCGCGTAACACCAACGCCGTAGGAGCCCATGGTGACAACCTGCTGCTTGCCGTTCTGGTCCAGCACCTTCAAGTCCAAGGCCGCGGCATACTTGCGGCCGAGCTGGAAGATGTGGCCCATTTCGATGCCGCGGGCGGTCTCCAGCGGACCGGATCCATCCGGGGCGGGGTCGCCTGCACGCACTTCGGTGCTTTCAATGACGCCATCCCACGTGAAGTCGCGGCCGGCGACCAGCCCAAAGACATGCTTGCCCTCGGCGTTGGCGCCTGTAACCCAGCTGGTACCGGAGACGACACGGGGATCCACCAGGAACAGCACCTTGGACGAGCCCTCAAGGCCCAGCAGAGGCTGGTCCAGGGACAGGCCGGGGCCGATGTAGCCCTTGACCAGCCACGGCAGCTTCTTGAGGTCCTCTTCGTTGGCAGCCTCGAGGCCGATCTCGCCGGCAATCGGCAGGTGTGAGCCGATGTTGGCTTCCACGCGCTTGAGGTCCACTCCGCGGTCGCCGGGGACACCGATCACCACGATCTGGCGCTCACCCGTTGGCAGGGTCACGGCAAGGACAACGTTCTTGAGCGTGTCAGCGGCAGTCCAGGCGCCGCCGTCGGCCTCGCTGCGCGGAGCCAACTGGTTGGCTGCGGCCACCAAGGTATCAATGGTGGGAGTGTTCGGGGTGTCCAGGACCTGGGCGGCCGGTGCGTTGGTGAAATCGATCTCCTCCGGGACAACGGTGGTCACAGCCTCGACGTTGGCGTAGTAGCCACCCGCCGAGCGCACGAATGTGTCCTCGCCGATCTCGGTGGGGAAAAGGAATTCCTCGCTCTTGGAGCCACCCATGGCACCGGCGGTGGCAGCAACGGGGATGACTTCCAGGCCGAGGCGCTCAAAGATTTTCAGGTAGGCGGCGCGGTGGGCGGCGTAGCTGGCATCCAAACCGGCGTCGTCAATGTCGAAGGAGTACGAGTCCTTCATGATGAACTCACGGCCACGGAGGAGGCCGGCCCGGGGGCGTGCTTCATCGCGGTACTTGTTCTGGATCTGGTAGAGGCTCAGCGGCAGGTCCTTGTACGAGGAGTACAGGTCCTTCACCAGGAGCGTGAACATTTCCTCGTGCGTGGGGGCAAGAAGATAGTCCGCGCCCTTACGGTCCTGGAGGCGGAACAGGCCTTCGCCGTATTCGGTCCAGCGGTTGGTGGCCTCGTAGGGCTCGCGGGGCAGCAGCGCCGGGAAATGGACTTCCTGGGCGCCGATGGCCGACATTTCCTGACGGATGATCTCTTCTACCTTGCGCAGGACGCTCAGTCCCAGCGGCAGCCACGTATAGATGCCGGGTGCTGCGCGGCGGATGTAGCCGGCACGGACCAGGAGCTTGTGGCTGGCGACCTCAGCGTCAACGGGATCTTCACGCAGGGTGCGCAGGAATAACTGGGAAAGGCGAAGGACCACGGGTACGTATCCGTTTCTATGGCAGGTGTGGCAAAAACAACTGTCTACTAATCTACCGGGTGCCCACACACAGAAGAGCCACGCCGTCGCGTGTGGAAGCCCCTGGCCCCAATGGGCTGGTCATCCTGCGATGGCGTGGCTCAGCGGCCGGCCGGCCGCAGACTCTGTCCTGGGACTAGATCGCCGTTCCCTCCAGCGGAACGGGATCATCTGCGGCTGGGAAGCATGGGTCACTGCCGAGCTCACGGATGGTGTGGACGCCAGCGACGCCGGTCAAGGTCTTGATCATGAGTCCCCCCGATACCACCCGCACCCCAACGACACGGCTTGGGAAGAACCTATGTGATCGCGGACACATTTTCAAGCGTGGGTGGCATGCCGCGCGGCTGCAGCGCCGACGCTACTTAATAAGTGCTGCGGCCTGGTCCATGAGTGCCCCGGCAGCTGCTGCGCCGCCGCTTTCGGCGTTCTTTCCCGAGGCTGTGGCGGAGATGAGGACGCCGTCCTTAATGGCAGCGGCCATCAAGGTTGACTGGGTCTGGCCGTCAGGGAGGGTCATGGTGGTCTTGATGCCCAGGGTTCCGGGTACTGAACCGATGCCGTCGAACTTTTCCGTCTTCATGGTCATGGTGGTGCCGGACATGGACATTGTCATGTTCGCGCACGTGGTGATCTGGTCTTCGTTGCTCTTGACGTTGTTCTCCAGCACGTCCTTGGAGACACCTGATGCCAGGGTCACACTGGAAATGACGCCGGAAGCAGGGTCAATTTTTGCACCGCTGGCGCCGGTGGCGCCATCGATCGGCTGCGAAGCGCCGGCCATGGCCAGGTCCTTGCACTCGGCCGGCTCAATGTTCATGGAGCCCAGGAGATCCTTGAGTGGATCCTGCTGGCCAGCGAGGTCGTCGACGGAAGAAACCATCAGTTCCGTTCCATCGGCTGCCTTGATCTGCTTCACCAGGTCCGTGAGTTCCTGGGTGGTGTACTGCTTTGCCTGGGCGGGCGCAGGGGCCGGGGTCTCACTGGCCGGAGCAGATGCAGCATCCGTAGAGGTACCGGCGCCGCCACACGCGGTGAGTCCCATGACCAAAAGTCCTGACGCGGCAAAACCGCGCAGCGCATTCTTCTTCATTTGTTCCCCAAGAAAGTTCGAGTGATGGCTGGCGTGCGCCAACCGGGACAAGACTACAAGTTCCCGGACGGAGGCTAAAAAAGCACCGTGGCGAACGTGCCCACTTGCTCGAAGCCTACCCGTTCGTAGGTGGCGCGGGCCTTGGCGTTGTAGTCGTTGACGTACAGGCTGGTCACCGGGGCAAAGGTCTTTGAGAGATTCACGACGGCGGCCATGTAGCCGGCGCTCTGGCCGCGTCCCCGGAGTTCCGGATTCATCCATACACCCTGGACCTGGGTCACATCCGCCGTGACGGCACCGAGTTCAGCTTTGAAGACCACCGTGCCTCCGGCGTCAATGTGGACCAGGGAATGTCCCTGCCGGATCAGGCCGGCTACCCGCCTGCTGTAGAACTCCTGGCCTCCAAGGAAGGGAGAATAGCCAACTTCTTCCTCGAACATGGCCGCGCAGGCCGGAAGGATGCGGTCAAAATCCTCCATTGCGCCAAAGGTCAGGGCAGGATTGGCGCCGATGGCAGGCCCACCGGAGATGGTCAGGAGGGGCTGGCGGGACCGGATCTCGTGGGCGGCGTGGCCCAGTTGTTCAAAACGCGAGTAGAGGGCCAGCACGGTGTCCGCGGGGCCAAAAATTGAAGCGTAACGGCGTCCGGTTTGGTGTGCCGCCGTTGCTGCATAGCCTGCCAACGCAGGATCAAGTTGCACAGGAACGAGGTTGGCCCCGGCCCAGCAGGCACCCAGGAGCGTTTGATCGTGGAACACTCCAAAAATACTGGCACCACCGCTGGTGGGCGCAGCCGTCCCCGTGCTGTCCAAGTGGGACAGGATGAAGACATTGGCCACCACGTCTTCGCTGGCCAGCGCGCGCAGAGCCAGGGTGTCGGCTTTGCCGAGCACCCTGACTCCCAAGCCGTTCTCGTTACGAGACGCTAACCACGGGGCTACCCTTGACAGCATCTTCGCCATCGGCCTCCCCCATCTCTTCGGCGATGCGCATGGCCTCTTCGATCAGTGTCTCAACAATTTCGCTCTCAGGCACAGTCTTGATGACTTCGCCCTTCACGAAAATCTGGCCCTTGCCGTTTCCGGAGGCCACGCCGAGGTCTGCTTCACGGGCCTCACCGGGTCCGTTGACGACGCAGCCCATGACGGCGACGCGCAGGGGAATCTCCATGCCTTCCAGCCCGGCCGTTACCTGCTCCGCCAGCGTGTAAACATCAACCTGCGCACGGCCACAGGACGGGCAGGAGACGATTTCCAGCTTGCGGGGGCGCAGGTTCAGGGATTGCAGGATCTGGTTGCCCACCTTGATTTCCTCCACCGGCGGAGCCGAAAGGGAAACACGAATGGTGTCACCGATGCCGCGGGACAGAAGCGCACCGAACGCCGTTGCCGACTTGATGGTGCCCTGGAATGCCGGCCCGGCCTCGGTCACACCGAGGTGCAAGGGCCAGTCGCCCTGCTCAGCCAGCATTTCGTATGCGGCCACCATGATTACGGGGTCGTTGTGCTTGACGGAGATCTTGAAGTCGTGGAAGCCGTGTTCCTCGAACAGGGACGCCTCCCACACGGCGGACTCCACCAGGGCTTCGGGTGTCGCCTTGCCGTACTTCTTCATGATGCCCGGCTCCAGGGAACCGGCATTGACGCCGATCCGGATGGACGTGCCGTGGTCCCGGGCCGCTGCCGCGATTTCCTTGACCTGGTCATCGAACTTACGGATGTTGCCCGGGTTCACACGAACAGCCGCGCATCCGGCCTCAATGGCCGCGAAAACGTACTTGGGCTGGAAGTGGATATCGGCGATCACGGGGATCTGGGACTTGCGGGCGATGATGGGAAGCGCTTCGGCGTCGTCCGCCGAAGGACACGCAACACGCACGATGTCGCAGCCGGATGCCGTGAGTTCGGCAATCTGCTGAAGAGTGGCGTTGATATCCGTGGTGGGCGTCGTGGTCATGGACTGAACGCTGATGGGCGAATCAGAACCAACACCAACGGACCCAACCTTGATCTGCC
The DNA here is from genome assembly GCF_029873575.1 of Paenarthrobacter sp. OM7. NCBI lineage: Bacteria > Bacillati > Actinomycetota > Actinomycetes > Micrococcales > Micrococcaceae > Paenarthrobacter > Paenarthrobacter sp. OM7. The sequence continues at coordinate 1,762,961 of NZ_CP123579.1, read as the reverse complement.
GTGTCTTACGGCGCGGGGCAAGGACGGGGGGTGGGGCTGCTGGCATTCCCAGGCTGACCGAGGTCACGTGGACTCCTTGGATTGGGGTGGATCGTTGTGGTGGAGAACGCCCGGCTAGGACGCGTGGGCCGCCAGGACCCCGATGATGGGGGCCCATTCGGTGGTGCGGATGCCGGCAATCACGCCTGCTTCGGCAAAGGGATCCTGCTTGAGGAGGTCGTTGAGCCCGGTTTCATCTGCGGACTTGAAGATCAGGAGGGCACCGGCGCCGTCACCGTACGGGCCGCTGGCAAGGAGCTTGCCTTCCTCGGCCAGTTCGCCCAGCCAGGCACGGTGTGCGGGGCGGGCTTCGTCGCGGAGGGCACCGGAGTCGGCGACGTATACGTACTCAACAGCGAAAACAGTCATGGTGCTAGCCTATCCCGCCTGCTCCGCCGGAAATATTCATGTTCTGCCGAAAATGTTCATGGCTCAGCCGAAGATGTTGACGGGCTTCACGATGTCCGCATAGATCAGCAGGGCGCCCATGGCCATCAGCAGCGCAGCCACCACGTAGGTCAGCGGCAACAGTTTCGCAATGTCGAACGAACCCGGATCCGGTTTGCCCCTCAACCTGGCCACTTGGCGCCGTGCGCCCTCGTACAAAGCCCCTGCCACATGGCCACCATCGAGGGGAAGCAAGGGGATGAGGTTGAAGATGGCCAACGCGAAGTTCAGCCCTGCAAGCAGCCCCACCAGGGTTCCGATGCGGGCCTGCATCGGAACCTGTTCCATGGCCGCGACTTCGCCGGCCACGCGGCCAACGCCCACTACGCTGATGGGACCGTTCGGATCCCGGGGTTCCTCGCTGAAGGCTGCTTTCGCCACCCCGGCTACCCTGGCCGGCAGGTTGAAGATCACACCGGAAATTTGTTTGATGTTCTCCCCCGCCATGGGGAGAACGGCCGACGCCGGTTGGGGAACCAAGGCGCTTTGGGCGCCGATCCCGAGGAAGCCGACCTCCTGGTACTGCAGAACACCGTTGGCGTCCTGCGCCTGGCGCCCATCGGAGCCCACCACGGGACGGGACGAGAGCACAGGGGTCACGGTGGTCTCCACAGGAGAACCGTTGCGCTGCACGGTGATGGCCACATCCTTGCCTGCCGAGGCACGGATCCAGCCGGTCAGTTCGTCCCAACTCGTGACGGTCTTTCCGTCAAAGGACGTGATGGTGTCGTTCGGCTGGAGCCCCGCAGCTGCTGCCGGTGTGGGCTTGCAGTCCGCTGAATCCGGATCCACGGTTTCGCCCGCGGCGACCTGGCATTTGGAAACGTCTGCGATGGTGGTGGTCGCCTGCGCCGTGCCGAAGCCCATGACCAGGACGGCCAACAGGATCAACCCGATGATCATGTTCATGGCAGGGCCACCGAGCATGACAATGATCTTTTTCCACACGGGCAATTTGTAGAAGACGCGGTTTTCGTCCCCCGGCCCTACTTCTTCGTGCGCCATGGAGCGCGCTTCTGTGGCCAGCGTTTGAAACATCCCGGTGCTGGAAGGGCGGACAGCGCCGTCCACCTTGTTGGGTGGGTACATGCCGATCATGGAGACGTATCCGCCCAGTGGAAGGGCTTTGAATCCGTACTCCGTCTCGCCCTTCTTCCTGGACCAGAGGGTGGGGCCAAAGCCGATCATGTACTTGGTGACGCGGACTTTGAAGAGCTTCGCCGGCACCAGGTGGCCTACCTCGTGAAGCGCGATGGAAACGGCGACGCCGATGGCGACGAAGACGACTCCGAGAATGAAGAGAAGGACGGGACTCATGCCGGTGGGACTGCTTCCATAAGGGTTCTGAGCTACAGGGCGCTGCTGGCTAAACGATCAAGGGTGCGGGCGCGTGCCCACTTCTCAGCATCCAGCACGGACTCCACCGTTAGCTCGGAGGAGCCTGAATGTTCACTGAGGACGGACTCCACGGTATCCACGATGTCCGTGAAGCGGATGCGCCCGGCGTGGAAGGCCTGGACGGCTTCCTCATTGGCGGCGTTGAACACCGCCGGGAAGGTGCTGCCTTGTTTGGCGGCGTCCTTGGCCAGGTCCACGGCGGGGAATGCCACGGTGTCCAAGGGCTCGAACGTCCAACTGGTGGCCTTGGTCCAGTCGCAGGGCTTGGCAGCACGCGGGACGCGGTCCGGCCATCCCAGCCCCAGCGCGATAGGCAGGCGCATGTCCGGGGGTGACGCCTGGGCAATGATGGACCCGTCCACAAACTGGACCATGGAGTGAACCACCGACTGAGGGTGGACAACCACCTCGATCCTGTCCAGGGGAACATCGAACAACAAGTGTGCCTCAATGACTTCCAGGCCCTTGTTGACCAGGCTGGCGGAGTTGGTGGTGACCATCAGGCCCATGTCCCAGGTGGGGTGGGCCAGCGCTTCCTGCGGCGTAACCCCGTGAAGCTGATCGCGTGTGCGCCCGCGGAAGGGACCGCCGGATGCGGTCAGGATCAACTTCTCCACTTCCTGCTCGGTCCCGGACCGCAAACACTGGGCAATGGCGGAGTGCTCAGAGTCAACGGGCACTATCTGCCCCGGCCGGGCCGCGGCCTTGACCAGGGCACCACCCACGATCAGTGATTCCTTATTGGCCAGTGCCAGCGTTGCGCCGGTGCTGAGCGCGGCCAAGGTAGGTGCCAAGCCAATGGAACCGGTGATGCCATTGAGGACGACGTCACACTCGATGGCTGCGATCCGGGTGGAGGCATCCGGGCCGACGAAGATCTCCGGCGCACAATGGGGCACCCCCGCAGCCGAGGCCGCCGCGTCAATCAGTTGCCGCAAAACCGCGGGATCTCCCTGGGCTATGCCCACAGCCTGCGCTTGGGTGTGGACCGCCTGCCGGGCGATGAGTTCCAGGTTCCCTCCACCTGCGCTGAGCGCCACCACCTCAAAACGGTGCGGGGCAGCATCGACGACGTCAATCGCTTGTGTGCCGATGGAACCGGTGGACCCGAGGATGACGATCTTGCGCGGCTGCATTCTCCAAGTATCCCAGCCAGTAACGCGAGCGGCGAACGGAGCAGGGACGATACTGGGAAAACCTGCATCGCTTGACCATCCACAGCCCGCGCGTACGGTGGAAAGGTGGAGTGGCTGTCCTGGTTTGATGCGCGGGACTATGAGTTCGCCCGGCAAGTGTTGCAGCGCGGCACGGCTGCGCTGTATCTGGTTGCCTTTCTTTCCACCATGAACCAGTTCCCTGCACTCCTCGGCGAGCGCGGGCTGCTGCCGGTACCGGCGTTCCTGGACATGGCCCGCAGACTGGCCAGGCCCACCCTCTTCCGCTGGTATTACTCCGATGCGCTCCTGGGGTGGGTGTGCTGGACGGGGATCGGCGTCGCTGCCTTGCTCGTGATCGGTCTCCCCCAAACGGGCCCTCCATGGCTGCCCATGCTGGCATTTCTGATCCTGTGGTTCCTCTACATGTCGATCGTCAATGTCGGCCAGACGTTCTACGGCTTCGGCTGGGAGATCCTGCTTCTCGAGGCCGGGTTTACCGTGGCCTTCCTCGGCTCGGACCAGACTCCCCCGCCCACCACCATCCTGATCCTCATTGTGTGGCTGGTTTTCCGGCTTGAGTTCGGGGCGGGCATGATCAAGATCCGGGGCGGCCGCGAGTGGCGCGACATGACGGCTATGTTCTACCACCATGAGACACAGCCCATGCCGGGCCCGCTCAGCAGGCAAGCCCATCTCCTGCCGCGTCCGCTGCATAAAGTGGAAGTGGCGGGCAACCATTTCGCACAGCTGGTGGTGCCGTTTTTCCTCTTCGCGCCACAGCCCCTGGCCGGCATTGCGGCAGGCATCATCATCGCGACCCAGCTATGGCTGGTAGGCACCGGGAATTTTGCCTGGTTGAACTGGGCAGCGATCATCCTTGCCTTCGCGGCCGTCAGCGACCCCCTCGCCCACGCGGTCTTTCCGTTCATCCCGCTGGACTGGCACCCTGGCGCCGATACCCCGGTGTGGTGGCTCGCCGTCGTCGTGCTCGTGACTGTGGTGTTGCTGGCGTTGAGCTACCAGCCGCTCCTGAACCTCTTCTCCAGCCGGCAGCTGATGAATGCCAGCTTCAACCGTTGGCGTCTGGTCAACGCCTATGGGGCGTTCGGGACCGTCACCAAGCAGCGGATCGAGATCGTAGTTGAAGGCACACTGGCCGAGGAGCCGGACGCCGCCGATGAGCTCTGGCGTGAGTACGGCTTCAAGGGCAAGCCCGGCGAGGTGCGGCGGCTCCCGCGGCAGTGGGCGCCGTACCATCTACGCCTGGATTGGCTGATGTGGTTCCTGCCGCTGCGGACTGTCCACGAAGACTGGTTCTATGCCTTCCTGGACAAGCTGCTGGAGGCAGACAAGCCCACGTTGGGGCTGCTTCGCCATGACCCGTTCGACGGCGAACGCCCCCGTTGGGTGCGCGCACGCAGCTATCTGTACCGGTTCGCCAGCCGTGCGGAGTTCCGTGAGACCGGCGAACGCTGGGTACGGGTCTGGCTGTATGACGCCATTGGACCGGTGGGGCTAAACCCGCGACGCCGCTTTCTTTCGTGAGGCCAGGTCCACGGGGGGTGCCGTTGATTCCCGGACCACCAGGTGGGTTGCGAGTTCCACGCGCCGGGAGTCGATGTCTTCGCCCTGCATCTGGCGCAGGATGAAGTTCAACGCCGATCGCCCGATCTCCTGAAGCGGCTGGCTCACGGAAGTGAGGGGCGGCGTGGATTCTTCAGCTTGGTAGGTACCGTCGAACCCCACCAGGCTGATTTCCTCGGGAATCCGCACGTCCTGCCTACGTGCCTCGGCCAGCACCCCCATGGCGATGCTGTCGCTGCCGGCGAAGACTGCCGTGGGCGGATCCTCCAGCGCCAACAGGGACTTGAAGGCTGCGGCCCCGGTCTCGGGGCGGAACGGGCCTGCCGATACGTATTCGTGTTCCACCGTTATGCCTGCGGCCATGAGCGCGGCCATGTAACCGTGCAGCCTGGCCTGGCTGCATTCGGCGGTGGCTGGGCCGCCGATGTACGCGATCCGCCGGTGCCCCAGCTCCAGGAGGTGTGTCGCGGCGGCTTTGCCACCGGCCCAGTTGCTGGCGCCCACACTGAACAGGTCGGCCGGCGGCGGGTTGAGGGGGTCGATCACCACAATGGGAATTTGACGCCTTTGGAAGGCCTCCAAGTGGGCTGTGCCAAAGGCTGAGGTCACCACGATCATCCCGCTGCGGCCTTCATCGACCATGCGTTGGGCCCGTTCTTCCGGCCCCAGCGGAGGCGCCGCCTGGAGACCGGTCACGGACAGGATCACTTCCATGTCGGAGACGTTTGCCTGCTCCATGATCCCCTTGAGGACTTCCATGTTGTAGGCCGAATTGAGGGAATCAAAAACCGCTTCGACAGTCCGCTGCACCGGATTGCTTTTGCGCTGGAGGGGAGATTTATAGCCTGTGCGCTGCAGTGCCGCCAGCACGCGGGCCCGGGTTGCCTGGGCCACATCCCCGCGACCGTTGACCACCTTGGAGACAGTAGGCACAGAGACTCCCACCTCCTGCGCGACGGCAGAGAGGGTCAGCTTGGAGGGTCGATCGTCGGGGCTCACAGTTTTCGCTTTCGAAAAGTTTCGGTTGCAGACAGTGTGCATCGTCGTCGGCCCGCCCGTCAATATGGCTCGCGTGCCTCCGATATCTCTTGGAAATTGACCCTTGACGGTGACGTGGCTCACGGCTAAGTTAGGTGGGCACTTCCGAAAGGACCTTCGAAACATTTCGAAAAAGCTTTCAGGGTACTGGTGATCACAGGTGATCCCTCCCCCGCAGAGTGCGGCTTTGTACGAGCAGCCGGGCCATCAGCGTCGAGCCCGTAGGACGAATGGAAACAGCACATGAATAATCTGAAGTTGCGCACCGCCGGAATGGCGGTCTCGGCAGCCGTCTTGTCGATCTCGCTCGCAGCCTGCGGCTCCTCGGGCCCTGCCGGAACCGGAGTCTCCGCGGATTCGGCCACCATGTGGGGGCTCACCGGCGGTGACCAGCCGGTGTTCCAAGCCTCCGTGGACTCCTGGAACAAAACACACCCCGATTCCTCCATCAAGCTCGACTTCTTCGCCAACGATGCCTACAAGACCAAGGTGCGCACGGCCGTCGGCGCCGGCCAGGGTCCCACGTTGGTCTATGGCTGGGGAGGCGGTGTCCTGAAGTCCTACGTTGACGCTGGACAGGTGGACGACCTCACGGGATTCCTCAAGGAAAACCCGGAAGTCCAGAACCGCTACCTTCCCTCCATCCTGGAAAGCGGCGTGGTCGACGGCAAGACCTACGCCCTCCCCAACAACAAAGTGCAGCCCGTAGTTCTGTACTACAACAAGGAAGTCTTCGACAAGATCGGCGCGGAGGCACCCAAGACCTGGGACGAACTCATGGCCCTGGTCCCCAAGTTCAAGGCCGCAGGCGTGGCACCCTTCTCCTTGGGTGGGCAGTCCAAATGGCCGGACCTCATGTGGCTCGAATACCTGGTAGACCGCATCGGCGGCCCCGAAGTCTTCGCCAAGATCGCGTCCAACACGCCGAATGCCTGGTCCGACCCAGCTGTCATAGAGGCATTGACCAAGATCCAGGAACTGGTGGACGCCGGCGGCTTCATCAACGGCTTCTCCTCCATTGCCGCGGACAGCAACGCCGACCAGGCCCTGCTCTACACCGGCAAGGCCGCCATGATCCTGCAGGGCAGCTGGATCTACCAAGGCATGAAAAAGGACGCAGCGGACTTCGTCACCAGCGGCAAGCTCGGATACACCCCCTTCCCCACAGTAGAGGGCGGCAAGGGCGACCCGGCCAACGTCGTGGGCAACCCCACCAACTTCTGGTCAGTGTCCTCCAAAGCCACCGAAGAACAGAAGAAAACGGCCCTTGAGTACGTCAAGGACGGAATGTTCACCGATGAGAACGTCCAAAGCCTCATCGACTCAGGAGCCGTACCCGTGGTCACCGGTATTGAAGACAAGCTGGCGGCATCCCCTGACAAGGACTTCCTGAGCTACGTGTATGGAATGGCCAAGGATGCACCGGACTTCACCCTGTCCTGGGACCAGGCACTCAGCCCCGCGCAAGGCGATGCCATGCTGGCCAACCTGGACCAGATCTTCCTGAAGAAGATCACCCCGGAACAGTTCGCTTCCACCATGAACGCAACGATCGGAAAGTAGCCCGGTGTCGTCCACTACTGCGCACCGCCGGACCGCCCGGGCACAGCTGTCCCGACCGACCCTCGAGAAGGGTCCGTCGGGGTGGCTGGCCGCCCCGGCGCTCGCGTTCTTCATGCTGTTCGCCATCCTCCCGCTCCTGGGAGTCCTGTTCCTGAGCTTCACCCGCTGGGATGGCCTGGGCGAGATCAAGCTCGACGGCCTGTCCAGCTGGAACACCGTCCTGGCAGATCCCGTGACGGGCAACGCCTTGCTCGTCACCGCCAAGATCATGTTCTTCTCCTTCATTGTCCAGGCACCCATCAGTCTCTTGTTGGGCGTCTTCACCGCAGCAAACCAGAAGTACCGTGCCGCGTTGGCCGTCCTGTACTTCGTTCCGCTGTTGCTCTCCTCGGCCGCTGTGGCCATTGCCTTCAAGGCCCTGCTGGACCCGAACTTCGGCCTCGGCCCCGGCTTGGGTTTGCCGTTCCTGGCGCAGGACTGGCTGGGCAACTCGGATCTGGTCCTGTTCGTGGTGGTCTTCGTCATCGCGTGGCAGTTCGTTCCGTTCCACACCCTGATCTACCAAGGCGGCGTCCGACAGATCCCCGCCTCCCTCTATGAAGCCGCGCAGATCGACGGCGCCGGCCGCGTACAGCAGTTCCTCAACATCACGCTCCCCCAGCTGAAGTACACCATCATCACCTCCTCCACCCTCATGGTGGTGGGATCCCTGGCGTACTTCGACCTGGTGTTCGTGCTGACCGCGGGCGGCCCCGGCTATTCAACCAGGCTGTTGCCGCTGCACATGTACCTCACTGGCTTCAAAGCGAACGACATGGGCGCAGCGAGCGCGCTGGGAGTGATCCTGGTGGTCATCGGACTGGCCCTGGCACTGTTCCTTCAACGACTCGGCGGCAAGAACCGCAACGCCAGCCAATTGGAAGGTGCGTAATGGCTTCCACCACACAACTCCCCACAGCACCGGCAACGCTGCCCGAACCGGCGGCCGACCGCCGTCGTCCGCAGAAAATGGGCCGCTCGCGGCCCAACTTCCTCGGAGGACTGGGGGGCTGGCTCTGGCTCGCGGTCATTATTGTGCCTGTGTACTACGTGGTGATCACCAGCTTGAAGAACCAAGCAGGCTTCTTCACCTCCAATCCGCTGATGCCCCCGGCGGAACCAACGCTGGATAACTACAAGCTGGTCGTGGAGAACGAGTTCGCCAAGTACTTCACCAACAGCCTGATCGTAACGGTGGGCAGCGTGGTTCCAGCCCTCTTTGTCTCCTTCATGGCGGCGTACGCCATTGTGCGCGGCAAGGGGAAGTTCCTGAGTTGGACCAACAACGTGTTCCTCCTGGGCCTGGCCATTCCCCTGCATGCCACGATCATCCCGATCTACTGGATGATCACCAAAGCCCACATGTACGACACTTTGCTGGCACTCATCCTGCCCTCGATTGCCTTTGCCATCCCCATTTCCGTGCTGATTCTCTCCAACTTCATGAGGGACGTGCCCAACGAACTTTTTGAGTCGATGCGGCTGGACGGCTGCTCCGACTGGGCCATGATGTGGCGCCTGGCATTGCCGATGACCAAGCCCGCTGTCATCACGGTTGGCATCTACAACGCACTGCATGTATGGAACGGATTCCTGTTCCCGCTGATCTTGACCCAAAGCCCGGACACCCGCGTTCTGCCGTTATCGCTCTGGACCTTCCAAGGTGAGTTCAGCGTCAACATTCCTGCGGTGCTCGCCTCGGTTGTCCTGGCTACGCTCCCACTGCTGGTGATTTACGTCGTTGCACGGCGCCAATTGCTCAGTGGCCTGACCGCCGGCTTCAGCAAATAACTGGCTGCTGCCAGGAGAAAGGGACCACACATGACACAGCCACAGCCCTTGCGGGTAGGCATGGTGGGCTACTCATTCATGGGAGCCGCCCACTCCCACGCCTGGCGGACCGCGCCGCGCTTCTTCGACTTGCCGCTGAGACCTGAATTGGCTGCCGTGGCCGGCCGCAACGAAGCCGGTGTCCGGGCAGCAGCCAGCAAATTTGGTTGGGACTCAACCGAAACTGACTGGCGTCGCCTGATAGAGCGCGAAGACATCGACCTCATCGATATCTGCACGCCTGGCAATACCCACGCGGAGATCGCCATCGCCGCTCTTGAAACGGGAAAGCATGTCCTCTGCGAGAAGCCGTTGGCCAATTCAGTGGAGGAAGCGGAGAAGATGACGGCAGTGGCCCAGGCGGCAGCCGGCCGTGGGGTTCTCTCCATGTGCGGCTTCAGCTACCGCCGCACGCCTGCCCTGGCGCTGGCCAAGCGGATGGTGGACGATGGCCGGCTGGGCAGCATCCGCCACGTCCGCGCACAGTATCTGCAGGACTGGCTCAGCGACGCCGACGCGCCGCTGACCTGGCGGATGGACAAGTCCAAATCCGGCTCCGGATCACTGGGCGACATCGGGGCGCACAGCATTGACGCCGCGCAATGGATCACCGGCCTGAACATCAGCGGCGTCTCGGCCTTGCTGGAGACATTCGTCAAGGAACGCCCGGTGGGCGGAGACTTTGTGGGGCTTGGTGGCCACAGCGGCGCAGATGGTCCTCGAGGACCGGTAACGGTGGACGACGCGGCACTGTTCACCGCCCGCTTCGAGGCCACCCACGACGACGGCGCTGACGCCAGCTCACGCTTCAACGGCAATTCCGGCCCCATCGGCATCTTCGAAGCTACCCGGTTTGCCTTGGGCCGCAAGAACGCCATGCGCCTGGAGCTGAACGGCACCAAGGGGTCTCTGGCCTTCGATTTCGAGGACATGAACTCGCTCCAGTTCTACGATGCCGCCTTGGAACCTGACGCGGGCTTCCGAAAAATCATGGTCACCGAGCCTTCCCACCCTTATGTGGGCAACTGGTGGCCCACCGGCCATGGACTGGGGTACGAGCACGGCTTCACGCATCAGGTGGTGGACCTCGTGACCGCCATCGGCGCAGGCGAGCAGCCGTCGCCGTCGTTCGCTGACGCTTTGCAGGTCCAAAAGGTTCTGGCCGCCGTCGAGGCGAGCGCGGACAACTCAAGCCGCTGGCAGAAAGTCTGAAAGGAAAACATGACACGCGAAAACAAGACAGCGTTGGTGGTTCGAGGCGGTTGGGACGGCCACCAACCGGTGGAGGCCACCGAACTGTTCATCCCCTTCCTCAAGGACAATGGCTACGACGTCCGGGTGGAAGAATCCCCGAAGATCTATGCCGACTCCGAGTACATGGCGGGCGTGGACCTCATAGTGCAATGCATGACCATGACGACCATCGAGAAGCACGAATTCGAGGGTCTTCGCGCGGCAGTCGAAAACGGCACGGGCCTTGCCGGCTGGCACGGGGGCGTCGCCGATTCCTACCGCAACAACTCGGACTACCTGCACCTGATTGGCGGCCAGTTTGCCTGCCACCCCGGCAAGCACGCGGACCAGCGGATCGGCGAGCAGTCGGATAACTACGTCCCTTACACCGTGAACATGTTGCCCGCTGCGGCCGATCACCCCATCACGCAGGGTATCAGCGACTTCGACCTCGTCACGGAGCAGTACTGGGTCCTGTCCGACGACTACATTGACGTTCTGGCCACCACCACGCAAAAGGTGCGGGAATGGGATCCGTGGAACCGTGAGGTCACCTCGCCTGCCATCTGGACCCGTCAGTGGGGTGAGGGCAGGATCTTCGTCTGCACTCCCGGCCACCGCGTGGAAATCCTCCAGGACAGCAACGTCCGTACCATCATTGAAAGGGGCATGCTGTGGGCGTCCCGGTAGACCTTGCCAAGGAGTTGGGCACCGAAGGTCCGCTCAACGTTGGAGTCATTGGCTGTGGCGCCATCATCGCCCAGTACCTGACCAACTTCCGCCGGCTCGATTCCATCAACCTCGTGGCCGTAGCAGACCTGGACCCGGCCAGGGCGGAGGCCGTCGCCGACTCCTACGAGGGCGTCCGGGCACTGACCGTCGACGGACTCCTCGCCGCCGATGACGTGGATCTGGTCCTGAACCTGACCATCCCTGCGGCCCACGCAGACATCGCACTCAGAGCCATCGCCGCCGGCAAATCCGTTTACGGCGAAAAGCCACTGGCTGCCACCACGGCGGAGGCCCGGGACGTCCTGGCCGCTGCTGCGGCGGCCGGAGTTATTGTGGGCTGCGCCCCTGACACTGTGCTGGGCACGGGGATCCAGACCGCCCGCAAGGCAATCGACGACGGCCTGATCGGAGCGCCCGTTTCCGCCACGGCCACCATGGCTACCCCCGGGCACGAGCGCTGGCATCCCAACCCCGACTTCTATTACCAGCCCGGGGGTGGTCCCCTGCTGGACATGGGACCGTACTACGTCTCGGCCTTGGTCACACTGTTGGGTCCCGTGGTGTCGGTGGTGGGGGCTGCCAGCCATACCCGGAACGAACGCACCATCGGTTCGGGCCCACGGCAGGGTCAGACGGTGCCGGTGGACATTGACTCGCATGTCACCGGCGTCCTGGTCCATGCATCCGGTGCTCTGTCCACCCTGTTCATGAGCTTCGACGCGGTCAAGACCAAGAGCCCCAACATCGAGATCCACGGGGAAAAGGGGTCGCTGATCGTCCCGGACCCCAACCACTTCGACGGCGATGTACAGCTTTTCGCGCTGGGTGCCGAGGACTGGGAAACGCTCCCCGTTTCGGCCGGCTACGTGGACTCGGGCCGTGGCTTCGGAATCGCCGACCTCGCAGCGACCCCTGCGGGCCAGGAACCACGCGCGGGCGGACAACTGGCCTTCCACGCGCTGGAGGTCATGGAATCGGTGCTTGAATCCGCCAAAAACGGGAAGGCGGTATCCATCAAGAGCCAGGCAGCACGGCCCGCCGCTGTTGCACTGACAGCCCTGTCGACGGCGGTACGCGTCTAGCGCACTTACCGCCCGCCGGGACAACAGTTAATGCCCGTGTCGAATGCCGAACGTGGGCATTCGACATGGGCATTAACTGTCATCCCGCGGGGCGCCCGGCCCTGCGGAGTGTCGCTTGGGCATGCTTGAGGATGGGCCCGTCGATCATCTTGCCCTTGAACTGGAACACCCCCGTACCTGCCGCTTCCGCTGCGTCCAGGAGCTCGGTGGCTTCGGCCACCACTTCCGCGGAGGGAGCATAGGCCTCACGCACTACGGCCACCTGGTTGGGGTGGATGCAGGCCTTGGCGCCGAAACCGCTGGCTACGGCGTCGTGGGATTCTGCCAACAACCCTTCAAGATCCGGGATGTTCACGTAAACGGAGTCGATGGCTTCCTTGCCGGCAGCCTTTGCGGCAAGCAGGACCGCGGACCGTGAGTGCAACGCGACAGCCCGGTACCCGCCGTCGTCGTTCCGGCTGGAGAGCCCGCCCAGGGAAGCCAACAGATCCTCAGCACCCCACATCAGTCCCACGGCGTTCGGCTCGGCCGCAATGGAGGAGGCATTGACGATGCCCGCCGCTGTCTCGCAGAGCGCAATGACCTGGTAGCCGGCCAGGGCTTTGAGTTGCCCGGCGCTTTCCGCCTTGGCCAGCATGACCGTCCGGTAGGGCGTCTTCGCCAGGGTCTGGAGATCGAGCTCGAACTCAGGCGTTCCCACAGGGTTAACCCGGACAATAGTGCTGCCCGGATCCAGCTGGCCGTCACCCAACTGCTCAAGAATCGCCTCGCGGGCCCGGGGTTTGTCCGTCGGAGCCACCGCATCTTCGAGGTCCAGGATCACGGCATCGGACCGCTCGGCAGCCTTCCTGAAACGCTCCGGCCGGTCGGCTGGACAGAACAGGAGTGCCGGTCCCATGGTGAACGGCAGAACCGCTGCTGAGGAAGACGGGGAGTCGGGAGAGGGCATGCGGATTCCTAGCTTGTAGTTCTGGCAAGGGACTGGACCGGTTCCAAGGCTGCGCTGTGTTTCAAGATTGCGTTGTGTGCGCTTCCTTCGTCCACATCAGGCATGTCCGGGTGGCCAGCGCCACCACCGCCCCATCCTGGTTACGGCCGGTGTGCTGCATGGTCACCACGCCTTGGCCGGGTCGGGAGGTCGACAACCTTTTTCCCGTGATCACCGTTTCCGTGTACAGGGTATCTCCGTGATACAGCGGGTGCGGAAAAGTGACATCGGTCAGCCCCAGCTGCGCGATGATGGTGCCCTGGGTCAGCTGGGCCACCGACTGCCCCACCATGGTGGATAAGGTGAACATGGAATTCATGAGCCGCTGCCCAAAGGGCTGGGTTGAGCTCCACGCCGCGTCCAGGTGCAGCGCCTGCGTATTCATGGTCATGGTGGTGAACAGGACATTGTCCGCTTCAGTAACGGTCCGCCCTGGCTTATGGGCGTAGACCACGCCCTCTTCGAGTTCGTCGAAGTACAGCCCCCGCTGCTCAACAACCCGGGTCATACGGTGAGCTCCTGGTCTTCCTCGAACAGGTCGGCCCCGGTTGCTGCGAGGACGTCCTCAAGAGTGACATTGGGGGCCAGTTCGCGAAGGACCAATCGCGGGTCCCCTTGGTCCTTGACGACGTCGATGACGGCCAGGTCGGTGATGATCCGGTCTACGCACCCTTTACCCGTCAAGGGCAGCGTGCAGTCCTGAACAATTTTCGGTCGGCCGCTGCGGTCCACGTGCTCCATCATGACGATGACCTTCTTGGCACCGAACACCAGGTCCATGGCGCCACCCATGCCCTTGACCATCTTGCCGGGAACCATCCAGTTGGCGAGGTCCCCGTTGGCAGCCACCTCCATGGCACCCAGCACAGCGACGTCCACGTGCCCGCCGCGGATCATGCCGAAGGACGCCGCCGAATCGAAGAACGCGGCCCCCGCATTCGTGGTGACCGTTTCCTTGCCCGCGTTGATGAGGTCCGGATCAATTTTGTCCTCGGCAGGGTAAGGACCGACGCCCAGGATCCCATTCTCGGAGTGAAGGATGACCTCCACACCATCAGGGATGTAATTGGGGATCAGGGTGGGCATCCCGATTCCCAGGTTCACATATTGGCCGTTGGTGAGCTCCTTGGCTACGCGGGCGGCCAGTTCGTTGCGGCTCCAGCCTTTGGCCTCGTGATGTTCGACGTCGGCGCGACGGTACTCGTGCCGTACGGCTTCCGGACGGGGTGGGATGTCGTGGAACGTGTTGTCGGTCATCGGTCCGTTCCTGTCTGGCTTGCGCCCGCCTGTCCAATGCCCGCCTGTCCAATGCCCGTTTGGTTTGGGCCCGTTTGGTTTGGGCCCGCTCCGGGAGTCAGCGCCACGGTCCGCTTTTCTATCCGCTTCTCGCTGGAGGTCGCCAGCACCACCCGCTGGACGAAGATTCCCGGCGTATGAATATGCTCAGGGTCAAGCTCGCCGGGTTCCACCAGTTCCTCCACTTCGGCAATGGTGGTTTTTGCCGCCATGGCACAGAGCGGGTTGAAATTCATGGCCGTTGCATGGAACACCAGGTTGCCGTGCCGGTCACCCTTCCACGCATGGACCAAGCCGAAATCCGGCGTCAGGGACTCCTCCAGGACGTAGTCGGCGTCATTGAAGGTGCGGACCTCCTTAGGGGACGACGCCAGCGCAACGTTCCCTTCGGCGTCGTACTTTTGCGGAAGCCCACCCTCCGACACCTGGGTTCCCACACCGGCCTTGGTGTAAAAGGCCGGGATGCCGGCGCCACCGGCGCGGAGCTTCTCCGCCAAAGTCCCCTGCGGGGTGAGGACTACTTCCAACTCCCCCGCCAAGTACTGCCGGGCAAATTCCTTGTTCTCCCCCACGTACGAGCTGATGGTGCGGCGGATGCGACCGTCCTTCAGGAGAATGCCCAGGCCCCAGTCGTCCACGCCGCAGTTGTTGCTGACAGTCTCAAGATCAGTGGTGCCTTGGCTGTGCAGGGCCTCGATCAGGGAGACGGGAATACCGCAAAGGCCGAACCCTCCCACAGCCAGGGAGGCCCCGTCCGGGATGTCCTTCACCGCTTCCGCGGCGCTGGCAACAACCTTGTCAATCATCCTTGATCCTTCCCGTACGGTTACAGACCCAGCTCGCGTGCGATCAGCATCAACTGGACCTCGGTGGTGCCTTCGCCGATTTCAAGGATCTTGGAATCGCGGTAATGACGTGCCACCGTGAATTCGTTGATGAAACCATAGCCGCCGAACACCTGGGTGGCGTCCCGCGCGTTGTCCATGGCTGCCTCGCCTGCGACCATCTTAGCGATGGCCGCTTCGGTCTTGAACGGCTTCCCTGCCAGCATCCGGGAGGCGGCATCGTAGTAGGCAAGGCGGGCGGTGTGGGCCCTGGCCTGCATCCGGGCGATCTTGAACTGGATGGCCTGGTACTTGCCGATGTTCTGTCCGAAGGCACTGCGTTCCTTGGCGTACTTCACGGACAGGTCCACACACCCCTGGGCTGCGCCGGTAGCCAGTGCTGCGATGGCGATACGGCCCTCGTCAAGGATGGAAAGGAAGTTGGCATAGCCCCGGCCGCGCTCGCCCAGAAGGTTGGCTTCAGGAACATGAACATTGTCCAGCGTGAGCGGATGCGTATCGGAAGCGTTCCAGCCCACCTTGTTGTAGGGCCTCTCCGCCCTGAACCCGGGAGTGTCCGTTGGCACCAGGATGGTGGAGATCTCCTTCTTGGTGCTGCCATCCGAGTTCTGTTTCTGGCCCGTGACTGCCGTGACCGTCACCAAGGTGGTGATGTCCGTGCCGGAGTTGGTGATGAACTCCTTGTTGCCGTTGATAACCCATTCGCCGCTTTCCAGGTGGGCGTTGGTTTTGGTGCCGCCGGCATCCGACCCTGCTTCGCGCTCGGTCAAGCCGAACCCGGCCAAGGATCGTCCCGACGCCAACTGCGGCAGCCATTCTCCTTTCTGTGCATCCGTACCGAAGCGGTAAACCGGCATCGCACCCAAGGAAACCCCGGCTTCCAGGGTGATGGCTACCGACTGGTCAACGCGGCCCAGCTGTTCCAGTGCCAGTGCCAGGGCGAAGTAGTCGCCGCCCATTCCGCCGAATTCCTCAGGGAAAGGCAGACCGAACAGGCCCATCTCCCCCATCTGCTTTACAACCTCGTAGGGAAAGCTGTGCTCTTCGTCATGCTTGGCGGACACGGGCGCGACAACCTCGTCGGCGAACTCGCGGACGGAGTCGCTGAGGTCCTGGTACTCCTCATTGAGTTCAAAAGTGCTCATGGCTGGATTTCCTTGTCTGTGCTTGTGGTCTCTGCGTCCACGTGAATAGTGGCGAGCACCTGGTCGGCCTTGACCAGGTCGCCGGGTTTGCTGGTGAGGTGGACGGTGCCAGCAACGGACGCCACCAGGTGATGCTCCATCTTCATGGCCTCAACGGCCAGGAGCACCTGGCCCTCTTCCACCGTCTCGCCATCGGCTACTGACACCGACACCACCGTTCCGGGCATCGGCGAGCGCACTTCGGGGTCCGCCGCCCCTTCGTCGCGCTGGATCCCTGCAAGCATCCGCCGCAGGCGCTCGGCACGGTTCAGGACCTCGAGCCTGCAGGACCAGCCATCGTTGCCGAGGTAAATTTCGCGGACACGGCCCAGCCCGCTGACGCTGTCCTGCCCGCGGGGGTCCACGCCAACCGCGTAGGTGACAAGGCCGCCGTCGAACTCCAGAACGATCCCGTCCACGCTGCGGTCCGCTACCCGGACGTTGACCGGCTGCCCGCCGTCGATGCCTGCCGTCACGTTGCCGCCCACTTCGGTGACCGACACCGTGGCAACGCCGCCTCCGGGAATCCCCAACGTAGCGGTCCAGGCACCCCGGGCACCAACACGCCAGGAGTCCGGCGTTGCCCAGGCATCTCCCGCCGGCGTCGATCCCGTGCGCTCCAGCCACAGCGTGAGCGCAGCAGCAATCAGTTCGTCGGAACCGGCGTGCCGGAAGGACATCGACGGAAGTTTGCGCTCGATCAATCCGGTATCCAACTGCCCGGCGCGGACCTCGGAATCGTTGATCAGCAACCGCAGATACTCCACGTTGGTATCCACCCCAAGCAGCGTGTAACGGCCCAGCGCAGCGTCAAGGGTATCCAGCGCCGCCGTCCTGTCCCCACCCCATGCGATGACCTTGGCCAGCATGGGATCGTAGTCCCCCGTGATCTCCAGGTTGTGGCGCATGGCGGAATCAATCCGAACGTTTGCCTGCGCCGTTTGATGGCCCGAAACGGTTGCATCCGAGGGACCGTGCTCTGCGAGCGCCACGATCCGCCCCATCGATGGCATGAAGTTCCGCTCCGGCACCTCGGCGTAAACACGCGCCTCCACGGCGTGGCCTTGAAGAACGACGTCGGACTGCGCCACAGTGAGCACCTCACCGGCGGCGATCCTCACCTGCCATTCCACGAGGTCGATGCCGGTGACCATCTCAGTAACGGGATGCTCCACCTGCAGGCGGGTGTTCATCTCCATGAAAAAGAACTCATCGGGGTGCTCGTCGGACACCAGGAATTCGACAGTACCGGCACCGCTGTAGTTGACCGAACGTGCCGCGTTGCAGGCCGCCTCGCCAATGCGGGCCCGTTGCTCCACACCGTCGGGCAGTGACTCAAAAAGGGCCGACGGCGCTTCTTCGATGACCTTCTGGTGGCGTCGCTGGAGTGAGCACTCGCGCTCGCCGAGGTGGATCACATTTCCGTGGTTGTCTGCCAGCACCTGGACCTCGATGTGGCGGGGCGTGCTGATGAGCCGTTCCAGGAAGAGGGTGTCGTCGCCAAAAGCGGATGCTGCCACACGCCTCGCAGTGACGAGCGTGGATGCCATGTCCTCAGCCCGTTCCACCACATGCATGCCCTTGCCGCCACCACCCGCGGACGGTTTGATCAGCAAGGGGAAACCTACCGCCGCTGCAGCGTCGATCAGTTCCTGGTCGGTAAGACCTGGTTGCGCGATGCCGGGAACGCAGGGGACGCCGTAGGTCATGACGTGGTTCTTGGAACGGATTTTGTCGCCCATGACGTCAATGGCATTGATGCCCGGCCCAATGAACGTGATTCCTGCGGCATCCAGGGCCTTGGCGAACTCTACATTCTCCGACAAGAACCCGTAGCCCGGGTGGACCGCTTCAGCTCCGGTGCGGCGGCACGCGTCGATGATGGCGTCGATCTTCAAGTAGCTTTCGGCTGGTGCCGTGCCACCGATGGCGACGGCGGTATCGGCGAGGGCCACATGCCTGGCATCCTTGTCAGCGTCCGAGTACACAGCGACGGAGCGGATGCCCATCTCCCTCAGTGTCTGGATGACGCGGCAGGCGATCTCTCCGCGGTTGGCAACGAGGACGGCGCTGAAGGTTCGGGCAGCGACGGCCGGGGCGGGTGGGGCTGTGGTTGTTGTGGGCAGGGTCATGGTCACATCCTGAAGAGACCGAAGGAGGTTTCGGGCAGTTGTTGGCGGGAGACAACGTCCAGGGCCATCCCCAGGACGCGCCGAGTGTCAGCGGGGTCGATGATGCCGTCGTCCCACAGCCTTGCGGTGGAGTAATAGGGGCTTCCTTGTTCTTCGTATTGCTGCTTGATAGGGGCTTTGAAGGCTTCCTCATCCTCAGCAGACCATTCCTGGCCGGAGGCCTCGTACTGATCCCTTTTGACCGTTGCCAGCACGCTCGATGCTTGATTACCGCCCATCACGGAGATCCTCGCGGCCGGCCACATCCAAAGGAACCGCGGCGAATACGCGCGGCCGCACATGGAATAGTTGCCCGCGCCGAAGGAACCACCGATGACCACCGTCAGCTTGGGTACCCGGGCTGTAGCCACTGCGGTGACCATTTTGGCGCCGTTCTTGGCGATGCCACCTTGCTCGTAGTCCTTGCCCACCATGAAGCCGGAGAGGTTCTGCAGGAAGATCAGCGGGATGCCGCGCTGATCGCAGAGCTCGATGAAGTGGGCGCCTTTGAGCGAGGATTCGCTGAAGAGGACGCCGTTGTTGGCCACGATGCCGACGGGATGCCCGTGGAGGTGCGCAAATCCGGTCACCAGGGTGGTGCCGTAGTTCTTTTTGAACTCGTGGAATTCGGAAGCGTCCACGAGCCTCGCGATGACTTCGCGGACGTCGTACTGGGCGTTGACGTCCGTGGGAACCACACCGTATATCCCGGAAGGATCGACGACGGGCGGCAGGACGACGTCGGACATGTCCCATGCCGGCTGTGCCGGCTTCGGTAACGTGGCCACGATGTCCCGAACAATCTCCAGAGCGTGCTGGTCGTTCTCGGCCAGGTGGTCGGTGACCCCGGAAATCCTTGAATGGACGTCGCCGCCGCCTAGTTCCTCGGCCGTGACGATCTCGCCAATCGCTGCCTTCACCAGGGGCGGACCACCCAGGAAGATGGTGCCCTGGTTCCGGACAATAACGGTCTCATCGCTCATGGCGGGTACATAGGCGCCGCCGGCCGTGCAGGACCCCATGACCGATGCAATCTGCGGGATCTTGGCCGCGGACATCTTGGCCTGGTTATAGAAGATCCGGCCGAAGTGCTCCTTGTCGGGGAAGACCTCGTCCTGCTTGGGCAGGAAGGCTCCGCCGGAATCCACGAGGTAGATGCACGGGAGCTTGTTCTCCAACGCGATTTCCTGGGCACGCAGGTGCTTTTTCACCGTCATGGGATAGTAGGTGCCGCCCTTGACTGTGGCGTCGTTGGAGATCACCAGGACATGGCGTCCATGGACCAGTCCGATGCCGGCAATGACCCCGGCGCCCGGGGAATCGTCGTTGTACATGCCATTGGCAGCCAAGGGTGCAATCTCAAGGAACGGGCTGCCGTCATCCAGCAAGTAGTCGATGCGTTCGCGCGGGAGAAGTTTTCCCCGGGCGATGTGCCGCTCACGCGACGTGGCCGGACCGCCGAGGGCCGCCGTCGCCAAGCGGTCCTTCAGTTCTGCCACCAAGGCCAGTTGCGCCTCCTGGTTGGCTTCAAAGGTACCGCCGGCGGTTCCCATCAGGCTGGCAATTGTCTCCATTGACCCCTGTTCCATTCCCGGCCGCAGGCCATTTCGGTTAGTGCCGCGTAACTGAAATTTAGGTTAGTCTTTATTAACTGTGATGTCCAGCACAGCCGATCCCACGAGTATCGGGTCCGCTCTGGCGCCAAGGAGGAAAAGTGACCGGAGGTCCGGAAGCAAGCAACAACGGCACCCGTGCCGCCGCCACGCAACGTGGGCAGGCCAAGGAAGTCCGACGATTGGCGTTGTTGTCCGCTGCCGCGGGACTTTTTGCGGAGAACGGATTTACCCGCGTATCGCTTGAAGATCTCGGCGCCGCAGCGGGCGTCAGTGGACCCGCCGTCTACCGGCACTTTCCCGGCAAACAAGCGGTCCTCGGTGAACTTCTCCTCAGCGTCAGCCGGGACTTGCTGGATGGTGGAACACGGGTGGTGTCAGAGTCGGACGATCCCCTGACCGCCCTGAACGGCCTGATCCAGTTCCAGGTTGATTTCGCACTCAGCAATCCCGACGTTATCCGCGTCCAGGACCGCGACTTTGGAAGTCTCAGCGACGCCGACCAGGCGGAAGTCAGGTCCCTCCAGCGGAGTTACGTTGAAACGTGGGTGGACGTCCTTGCCCGCATCCATACCGACGCCGATATCCCCGGCCTCCGCGTCCGGGCGCACGCAGCCTTTGGCTTGATCAACTCCACACCCCACTCGGTGCGCCACCACGGCAGGAAAATTGCCGCCAAGTCAGCCAGGCCCATCCTGGAACAGATGGCGTTGGCTGCTCTCACCTCGGCATAACTGTCTTGTTTTCTTGGGCGGCTCGGACCGTCCCCCATTGCTGGCTAATAATGTCGGACCCCCCTGACATGCTTGATTCATGGGAGCAATCGGGCAGGTATTGGCAAGGCGGGCAGGCTCGCCCCGCGGCCATGCGCTGCTTCGTCAAAGAGCCCTCACATCTCTTAACGGGCCTGCCCGGGTCCCGGCATTCAAGCTCACGACGGCGGTAGGCCAGGATGCGGATACGTCCAGCGGCACTGGGCTGCTTCTCGGTCTGAGTCCGATGGCGCGGTCCTCGGAGTCGGGCTGCGCTGGCGGCCTGAGCTCCGCGAACGTTGCTCCGGGCTTGCGTGTAGTTCCGGTTGCGGACATTAAGCGCGCGGCTGGCTTTGTCGATGCGGGCCAACCCTCTCCCGACGTCGTAGACGTACCACTTGCGCAGGCCGGTGCAATCCTGACATCCCTTCGCCAATCCGTCCTTCCTAAAACCCGGTTGTTTGGGTTCGAGGAGGCGGCGGATTTTGCCGGCAAGGTCGAGGAGATCGCCCGGTCGGTGGAGTACTTGCAGGTGGTCGCGGCGCAGGCTGTGGAACGGACCCGGACCGAAGCCCAGCAAACCAAGCCCGGACCCTCGGCGGCAGCACCGCAATGGCGGACCGGCTGGACCGAACCGGCGACGGGCGAAACGGCTCCGGGCGCAACGGTTCCAGAGGCGACTGTTCCGGGCGTAACGGTTCCGGGAGCGGCCAGTGTTCTGGATGACGGGTACCGGAACGCGGCCCAGTTCCTGCGCGCACGGTTGCGGATCAGCATCGCAGAAGCCAAGCGCAGGCTCGCCCTCGCACCCGACGTCCTCCCCCAAACCGGGATGACCGGGCAGAACATCCCGGCCCGCCACGAAATCCTCTCCCAAGCGGTTGGTTCCGCACTGGTGCCTTCCCGTTCGGCCTCGATCATCAGCACCGCCCTGGACAAAGTCCGGAACCTCACCGACGAGGACACCCTCACCCGGATGGAACACGCCCTCACCACCACCGCGGTCGAGACCGACCCGGACTTCGTCACCACAATGGCCAAACGCTGGATCGACGCCATCGACCACGACGGCCCCGAACCCACCGAAGAAATCCTCCGTCAACTCCAAGGCGTGTTCCTCCGCCGCCGACGCCGCCACGGCCTCCACCACCTCGAAATCTTCGCCACCGACGAACAATACGAAATCCTCACCACCGCCATGAACGTCGCCACCAACCCCCGCCTCACCACCCCCGGCACAGGCACCACGGAGAACACCGAAACCGGGGACACCCCACACAACAACCCACACAACAACCCAGACAACGGCCCAGGCACAGGCACAGGTACCGGCCCGGACCTGGACCGGCGCAGCCGCCCACAGAAACTCCTCAACGGCCTCACCAGCGCCTGCAGCCTCGCCATGCGCACCGAAAAACTACCCGCCAACGGCGGCCTCCCACCCCAACTCACCGTCACCATCGGATACCAAGAACTCCTCGAACAAGTCCACAACCACCACCACAACCCCGGCACCGGCACCGCCCCGAACCAGCACGGCACCCGAACAGGGACTCGGATAGGGACTGGGGCTGGGGCTGGGATAGGGACCGGAGCCGGGACAGCACCAGTAACTGGGATAGGGGCCGGGGTAGGGACCGGCGCCGCGACCTTCACCGGCCCGATGCACCCGAACACCATCCGCAAAATCGCCTGCGACGCCGACATCCTCCCCGTCCTGCTCGGCAGCGACTCCCGCATCCTGGACATCGGCCGCACCACCCGGATCTTCCCACCCCACATCCGCAAAGCCATCACCGCCCGCGACCAAGGATGCGCCTTCCCCGACTGCACCATGCCCGCACCCTGGTGCGAAGCCCACCACACCACCTACTGGTCCAACGGCGGCACCACCTCAACAGACAACGGCACCCTGCTCTGCAGCCACCACCACCACCTCATCCACAAAGAACAATGGCGCATCGACATCAAAACCGGCATCCCCTGGTTCATCCCCCCACCCCACATCGACCCACACCAAACACCCCGACGCAACCACCACCACACACCCCACAGAACATAGGAAAGCGTCCGCAGAACAACAACACGCCCAACCGGTGAAGCCGGGTCACGCCCAGCACCGTCCGAATAACAGGGCGACAGTCCGATAAAACGGTGCGCGGTCGGGGCGGGCCTGATGCTGTACGGCGCCTGATGCTGGGCGCGTCCGGCTCCGGCTGCGAAGCTCAGAGGAATCCCAGGGCAAAAGAAGCTGCCCGGCAAAGCTCCCGAGCGAGCGGCAACCTGAGCGAGCGGCAACCCGTTTCGTTGTACTCGTATGCCCTGGGTCGTTCGTGTCTTCCTAGGACTCTCAGGGCCAGCCTGGGAGGCTGTTTTCTGCCGCCTCGCCGCCTAGGCTGAAACCCGGACCTTGCTGACTCAACGAAGCAGCTGAATCAACAAGGCGACAGGGTTAGGAACCAGCCACTATCGAGGAGCACACCATGAGGATTGCCGTCACGGGCGGAAGCGGAAAACTGGGTAGGAGCGTAGTCCGGCGACTCACGCAGGATGGCCACCAGGTACTCAACATTGACCGCGCCGGGACCCGTGGCAAGGGCTACGTCAACGTGGATCTCCGTCATTACGGGCAGGTCCTGGATGTCATCCTGGGCCTGGACGACCAGCACCACGGTTTGGACGCAATTGTCCACCTGGCCGCCATTCCCGCACCAGGCCTTGCCCCCGACGCCACAATTTTCGAGAACAATATGGTGTCCACCTACAACGTGTTCCAAGCTGCCCGGCGGGCCGGCATCAAGAAGGTGGTCTATGCCTCCAGCGAGACGGTACTGGGACTTCCCTTCGACATCGCTCCTCCCTACATTCCCGTGGACGAGGAGTACGCTGCCCGGCCGGAAAGCACCTACTCGCTGGTCAAGCATCTCGAGGAGCAAATGGCCGTCCAGCTCACGCGATGGGATCCGGAACTCAGCATCACGGCGCTGCGTTTCTCCAACGTCATGGACCCCGAGGACTACGACGCCTTCCCGTCGTTCGACTCTGACGCAAACCTTCGGAAGTGGAACCTCTGGGGCTACATCGACGCCCGCGACGGTGCACTGGCAGTGGTCAAGGCCCTGGAACATGGCGTGCCGGGTTTTGAGACGTTCATCATTGCCGCCGCTGATACCGTGATGAGCCGAAGCAGCGCCGATTTGGCCGCGGAAGTCTTCCCCGGCGTCGAGGTCCTCAAGGAACTGGGCGAGCACGAAACCATGCTGTCCATCGACAAGGCGCGCAGGCTCCTGGGTTTTGAGCCGGAACACAGTTGGCGCAATGTCCACTCCAACCGGACAACCCCCACCGAGGATTGACACCACCTGCCCGCTGACGCGCGACGGCCCACCCCCTAACCGCAGTTTCCTGAAAGCACTCGTAAGGGGATGGGCCGGCGCAGCTTCAGTTAACGCTAGATCATGGTCATGACCATGGCGGGATCTTCAAGGATGGCGCCCAAGTCGGCAAGGAACCGGGACCCTTGTTCGCCATCGACCAGGCGGTGATCGAACGACAGGCTGAGGGACATGACCTGCCGGACGGCGAGTTTGTCATTCACCACCCATGGCGCCTTCCGCACAGCACCAAGTGCCACGATAGCGGCCTCGCCAGGGTTCAGGATGGGGGTGCCGGCGTCGATCCCAAACACACCGATGTTGGTGATGGAGATGGTCCCGCCGGACAAGTCCGCTGGGGACGTCTTGCCCGCCCGGGCAGTATCGGTCAGTTCAGTGAGCGCCGTGGACAGCTCACGCAGTGTCAGCCGGTCAGCGTCCTTGATATTGGGTACCGTCAGGCCACGAGGCGTTGCCGCAGCGATGCCCAGGTTCACGTAATTGAACTGGACGATCTCTTGGCTCGCCTCATCCCAGCGTGAATTCAGCGACGGGTTGTTCCCCAGCGCTACCAGGACCGCCTTGGCCGCGATGGTCAGCGGTGTCAGCTTGTAGCCTTCGAACGTGCGGCTGCCTTTGAGCCGGGCCAACAACTCCATGGTTGCCGTGACGTCGACGGTCAGGAACTCCGTCACATGCGGCGCGGTGAAGGCACTCTGCACCATGGCGGCGGCAGTGAACTTGCGGACACCCTTGATGGGAGTACGAGTTTCCCGTTCGCCCTGCGCTGGTGCAGCGGACACCTCGACCGGCGCCTCGGTACCCGTGAAGTTCTGGACATCCTCGCGGGTAATAAGTCCGTCCGGCCCGGTGCCGCGAACCAATTCCAGGTTGATCCCCAGGTCACGGGCCAGCTTTCGCACGGGCGGAGTGGAACGGGGTCGCTCAGGGCTTCCTTCTTCTGCACGACGTGCCGCTGTGGGCGCAACGTTCGCTGGCGCCGCCGGAGTTACCGGCTCCTCCGGGGTTTCCGGCGTTGGGACCTTGATGTCCCGTACCTGCCCCCGGGCGCGCCGTGTCGGACGGCCGGAATGTTCGACGACGGCGCCGTACCCCACCAGGTTCGGCTCACGTTTCGCCGGGGCCCCCACCGCTTCAGCGCCGGCATTTGCCAGCGAGCCGTTGGCAGCGCTTTCGACGGCGGTCCGCTCACCGGCGGACCCGTTGCCAGCAGCCAACGCGCCACCCCCAGTGGAAGACCCGGCGTCGTCGACCTCAAACGAAACGATCGGCTTACCGACCTCCACCACCGTGCCAGGCTGCTCATGAAGTTCTGCAACCACTCCTGCGAAGGGAGAGGGCAACTCCACAACAGCCTTGGCGGTTTCCACCTCGGCGATCACCTGGTTCAGCGTTACAGTGTCCCCCACAGCCACCTTCCAGCTCAGGATTTCCGATTCCGTGAGGCCTTCACCAAGGTCCGGCAGCCTGAATTCCTTGATCATGGTGGCGGTCATCCTTCCAGTCCACTCAGCGAGTTGGGGCGGCCCAAGGCGCGGTCAACGCCGTCGAGAATCCTGTCCAGATCCGGCAGATGGTGCATCTCCAGCTTCGAGTAAGGGTAGGGCACATCGAAGCCGGTGATGCGGACGGGAGCGGACTCCAGGTAATGGAAGCACCGTTCAGTGATGCTGGCGGCGATCTCCGCACCCAAGCCGCCGGACTGGCCGGCCTCGTGGGTGATAACCAAGCGGCCCGTCTTGCGGACAGATGCTTCCACCACGGGGTAGTCCACGGGGGCCAGTGAACGGAGGTCGATGACTTCCACGGACAGGCCTTCGTCAGCCGCTGCCATCGCGGCGTCCTTTGCTGTCTTCACCAGCGGACCGTAGGCGACAAGTGTCACGTCAGAACCGGCATTCACCACGGCGGCTCTGTCCAACGGAAGTGCCGTGGAGAGGTCGATGGTTTCGTCCACATCACCCTTGTCGTGATAGCGACGCTTGGGTTCAAAGTAGAGGACGGGATCATCGGAGGCGATCGCCTGCTGGATCATGGTGTAGGCATCCTGCGGATTGGACACTGCCACAACCCGGAGACCGGATGTATGGGTGAAGTAGGCCTCGGGCGACTCTGAATGGTGTTCCGGCGAGCCGATGCCACCCCCGAAGGGAACGCGGATGGTGATGGGCATCTTGACCCGCCCCTGGGTGCGGTAGTGCATCTTGGCGACCTGGCTGACAATCTGGTCAAACGCAGGGTAGATGAAGCCATCAAACTGGATCTCGCACACGGGACGGTAGCCGCGGTAGGCCAGGCCCACCGCGGTGCCGATAATGCCTGACTCAGCCAGGGGGGAATCGATGACCCGGTGCTTTCCAAAGTCTTTCTGAAGTCCGTCGGTGACGCGGAAAACACCACCGAGCGCGCCAATATCCTCACCCATCAGGACCACTTTGGGATCGTTTTCGAGCGACTTCCGGAGGCCGGCGTTGATGGCGCGGGCAAACGTGAGCTTCGACATCAGAGTGCACCTTCCTCGACTGGCTGGTTGAAGCTGTTCAGGTAGCGCGAGTAATGGTCCTTCTGGCGTTCAATCCAGGAATGGGGCGTGCTGTAGACGTGGTTGAAGACGTCCAACGGCTGCGGGTCCGGCATCTCGATACAGCTGGAACGGAGCTCGGCTGCTACCGCGTCAGCCTTCCTTTTGACGCGGGCCTCGACGTCCTCGGTGAGGAGGCCTTTGGCCTCCAAGAGCTTGCGCAGCCGCAGGATGGGATCCTTGGCGGCCCAGTCTTCGAGTTCGATCGGGTCGCGGTACCGGGTGGGGTCGTCGGCAGTGGTGTGCGGACCCATACGGTAAGTGACGGCCTCGATAAAGGTGGGCCCGCCGCCATTGCGTGCCCGGTCCAGGGCGACCCGCGTGGCAGCCATGACAGCGAGGACATCGTTTCCGTCAACCCGCATGCTGGGAATTCCGAATCCAGTGGGCCTGTCGGCCAATTGCACGTGCGACTGTACCCGCACAGGTTCTGAAATGGCCCAATGGTTGTTCTGGCAGAAGAAGACCACGGGAGCCTGGTAGCTGGCGGCGAACACCATGGCCTCGTTCACGTCGCCTTCACTTGTGGCGCCATCGCCGAAGTAGGCGAGGACCGCAGTGTTGGCTCCATCCAACTGCACGCCCATGGCGTAGCCGGTGGCGTGCAGGCTCTGGGATCCGATGATGATCTGGGGCGTCGCCAGGTTGATGCGCTGCGGGTCCCAGCCATAGGAAGCATTGCCCCGCCACACCCTGGCAATCTCGGAGAGGTGGGCTCCACGAACGTAGGCTACGCCGCTTTCGCGGTAGCTGGGGAAGACGAAGTCGTCATCACGCAGGGAGCGGCTGGAGCCGATCTGCGACGCCTCCTGGCCCAGGAGCGGTGGCCACAATGCCAGTTCGCCCTGACGTTGGAGCGCCGTCGCTTCGGCATCGATGCGGCGGATAACTGTCATGTCCTCGTACAAGGAACACAACTGCTCATCTCCGACGTCCTTCACCCAGACATCGAATTCGGGATGGCTGATCCGTTCGCCTTCCGGCGAGACCAACTGGAGCAGATTGCCGCCAGTCCTCAGGGGAATTTGTGCACTATGTCCAGGGCCCGGAGTGTCGTGATGCACTCCCTTGCCCGCCTGATCCGTCAACACAGGTGATCGCAACCTTCCGGCTCGTTTTCGTCGGCGCTGACTGGACTTGTGATCCTGCCGCAGACCGGCCCTCCGGCACCTTCGCCGAAGTTAATTGTGACCCTACTCACAACGCGCATCAGGTACAACTACCCTTCTGAAAATTGAGCATTCTGCCCTGTTTCGCTTGAACACACCGTGCTAATCTTGCGCATTATGCAACCCCTGGATGGCACTGACACCCGGCTCCTTTCCGCGATGGCAAAGGACCCCCGCGGGACAGTGGTGGCGCTGGCCCAAAGGCTGGGCCTGTCCCGCAATACGGTGCAAGCCCGCATGGCCCAGCTGGAGAAGAAGCAGGCCTTCCTCTCCTTTGAACGAAGGATCAACCCGGTTGCGCTCGGCTATCCGTTGACTGCATTCATCACGGTCCACGTCCAACAGCAAAAGCTCGCCTCCTTGGCGCAGGACCTGGCAGACATTCCGGAAATCCTTGAAGGCTTCGGCCTCACAGGATCAGCGGACCTGCTGTTGCGTGTTGTTGCCTTGGACGCGGAGGACCTCTACCGCATCAATGGAAAAATCCTCGGCTGCGAAGGGGTGGAACGGACCGACACAGCACTGGCAATGCGTGAGATGATCCCGTACCGCGTCCAGCCGCTCCTTGGAAGGCGCTCCGGGGACTGAACTCCCTCCCCACCTGCGGTTATTGGCAGCCCGGTACTTGCCCGTCGAACCCGCATGCGATTGGATGCAAGAGGACGTACCGGGGACCGGCCAGAGGTCCCCGGCCATGTGGTGGCGCTGCCTAAGGCTGCCGAAAGGGGCACTACCGTGAGCAACCCGCAACAACCCGAACCCAACTACCCGGGCCAGAACCCGCCGCCGGTGCCGCCCGGGCCCGGGTACCCCCCTCAGACCGGCGGCGCGCCGCAGTGGCAACAGCCGCCGTCGTCCGCTGCTCCCCAAGCCGGCGGGCCCCAAGCCGGAGGGCCCCAATACGGCGGCCCCCAGTACGCGGCCGCCGGCCAGGAGCCGTACGCCCGGAACCCTTATCCGCAGGGCCAATCCCAGTCCGGACAGTACCCTCCGGGCCAATTCGGCCAGCCACCGGCCCGGAAGAGCAGGAAGGTTTTGTGGATCGTCCTCAGCATCGTCGCCGGAGTGATCGTGCTGGCGGTGGTGGGCGTGCTGCTGCTGGTCAATCTGGTGGGCAATGCAACGTCCAAAGCCAGGTCCTTGGCGGACGAATTCACCAATTTGGTGGTCTCCGGCCAAACCGAGCAGGCGTACGACAACTACCTGAGCCAGCCCCTGAAGGATGAGCTGGACAAGCAGTCGTTCATGGACGGCATTGCCAGCCTGGAACTGGATAGCTCGTGCAAGCCGAACTACAACTCGGTGAACGTCAACAACAACAACGGCAACAACAAAGCCGATCTCTCCGGTGCCTTGCAATGCGACGGCAAGACCATTGATCTCCACTACGTCTTCGAGGGCAGCAACGACCTCAAGATGAGCAGCATACGCCTCCGGCCCTAACCGCCGGAAAGAATTTCCGTTACACCACCCATCCACCTGCGCTTATGGTCCGAATCACTGCTTGAGAGCCCCACCCGGGGCTCAGCAGGACGGCCGGGATATCCGGCCATCACCGGAAGGTTCGGACCATGCGTACTTCGCCCAATCGCCTGATCGCCACCATCTTCGGAGCCGTATACCTCTTGGTAGGCGTGCTCGGATTCTTTGTCACCTCGGGAATCGGCTTCTTCGCCACCGAGGGCGCCAACCTCATCATCTTCGCCGTGAACCCGCTTCACAACATCATCCACCTGGCCATCGGCGCTGCCCTTCTTTACGCCGGTATGAACAGCGTCACGCTGTCCAAATCCGTCAACACGGCCGTAGGCGGCGTGTACCTCCTGGTGGGTATCCTCGGACTCTTCCTGGTGGGTTCGTCCCTGAACATCATCGCCCTCAATGGCGCAGACAATGTTCTGCACCTCGCCAGCGCCGTGGTCCTGCTGGGTGTTGCCCTGTCCCAGGACAAGGCAGCCGTAGCTTCCGCCCGCGCCTGATCCGCCTGATCACCGAGTAAAGCAGCGAAAGGACGGCAAGAGCCATGGAACGCAGACACCACCCCACACTGAACGCAGCGACCCTCCTGTTTGTTTACTTCGCAGCGATGGCCGCCGGGAT
Organism: Paenarthrobacter sp. OM7; assembly: GCF_029873575.1. Taxonomy (NCBI): domain Bacteria; kingdom Bacillati; phylum Actinomycetota; class Actinomycetes; order Micrococcales; family Micrococcaceae; genus Paenarthrobacter; species Paenarthrobacter sp. OM7. The sequence continues at coordinate 1,732,725 of NZ_CP123579.1, read as the reverse complement.
GGTTGAGCTTTCCCTTGCCGCCGGATATCTCACTGGAACAGCGTCAGCGACACCCGGGATGGTGGCAGCCGGCGTGGCGACCCTCGCGGCGGGCCTTGCCTTTTTGGCCTGGTCCCTGCGGGGGCTGCACCGCAACTCCCTGGTCATGGCACGGTTCGCTCTTCCTGTCCTCGCTGTTACGGCTGCTGCTCACCTCGCAGTCACAGTTGCCGGGATCAGTTCCCTGCGCTCACTGGACGTGAGCCACTTTGCCGCCCTCGGCCTGACGCTCATGGCTCTTGCCGGAGCCGGCTGGCTGAGGCGGCAGCACAAGACCAACGACGGCGGCGCCCACGGCCAGCCAAGGACCGGGCGGCTTCTGGCAGCCGCGTTCGGAGCCGCCGTCGTTGTTGCTTCAGTTGCAACACCAGGACTGGCCGCCTCAATGGCAGGACAGCACGCTGTCCCTCATGGCGAGCACGGCCAAGCCCCGCCCGGAGAAAACGGCCAGGGCTCCAATCCCGCCCTGGACCCGGGTCGCCACCACTAGCTGACGGCGACCGGACCGGCGCACCATTGACACTGCCCACTGTTGATGGTGCGCCTGGTTCGTGGATCATGGAGCCATGGATCCCATAGAGGCGCTCGACGAAATCTCTTTCTGGCTTGAACGCAGCCAGGCCCCGACCTTCAAGGTCCAGGCCTTCCGGAAAGCGGCCGACGCCGTGCGGCAGCTTTCGCCCGAAGAGTTGGCCAAGCTTGTGGGCACCGGGCGGATCACCAGTCTCAAAGGGGTCGGCAACCGCAGCGCCGAAGTCATCACCCAGGCCCTCGAAGGACGGATCCCCGAATACCTTGCGGACCTGCGCCAACGGGGCACCGAATCGTTGGCATCCGGAGGGGACACGCTCCGGGCAGCACTGCGCGGCGATCTCCACAGCCACAGCAACTGGTCCGACGGCGGCTCCCCCATTGAATCCATGGTGGCAGCGGCACGGACCCTCGGCCGTGAATATCTTGCCCTTACCGACCACTCCCCCAATCTCACCATTGCCAATGGACTGAGCGTGGAGCGGCTTGAGAAGCAGCTCGGCGTCGTGGAGGGAATCAACTCATCCCAGGATGGCTTCCGCCTGCTCAAGGGCATTGAAGTGGACATCCTCGAAGACGGAACCCTGGACCAGACTCCGCACATGCTGGGCCAACTGGACGTGGTGGTGGCCAGCGTCCACTCCAAACTCCGGTCAGACAAGAAGACCATGACCACGCGGATGTTGGGCGGCATCACCGATCCCCACACCAACGTGCTGGGGCATTGCACCGGACGCCTCGTCCAGGGATCACGGGGTACGCGGCCCGAGTCCGAGTTCGATGCCGCGAAAGTCTTCAAGGAGTGCGCGGAGTGGGGTGTCGCCGTCGAAATCAACTCCCGTCCCGAGCGTCAGGACCCACCGGACAACCTCATCACAATGGCTCTGGACGCCGGCTGCCTGTTCAGCATCGACAGTGATGCCCATGCTCCTGGCCAACTCGACTTCCTGCAGTACGGTGCCGAACGCGCCGAAGCCCTGGGGGTCCCCACAGAACGGATTGTCACTACCTGGCCGCTGGAACAACTGACGGAGTGGCTCAGCCTGAAGAAGTAGGCTCAGCCTAAAGAAGAAGGCTCCTCCTGCGCGTTGTTCGCAGGAGGAGCCTTCCTTTTGGGTTACTGATTTGTTTGAGCCGGTGCTAGTGGTCTACCGCCTTCTCGGCACCGACGCCGGTCAGCGAGCGCACTTCCATCTCCGCCTGCTTGGCCGGATCTTCGCGCCGCTTGTCCAGAACGGTTCCGAGCCATCCCAGGAAGAAGGCCAACGGGATGGACACAATGCCCGGGTTGCTCAGCGGGAACAGGGCGAAGTTCGCTCCGGGGATCATGGACGTCTTGGCGCCCGAAACCACGGGTGAGAACGTGATGAGCAGGATGGCTGCAGCCAAACCGCCATACATGCTCCAGACTGCGCCCTGGGTGGTGAACTTCTTCCAGAACAGGGAGTAGACGATGGTGGGCAGGTTCGCCGAGGCTGCAACTGCGAAGGCGAGCGCCACCAGGAAGGCTACGTTCTGTCCGTTGGCAAAGATGCCGCCCAGGATGGCAAGCACGCCGATCACCAGTACCGTCCGACGGGCCACCTTCACCTCGGTGATGGCATCCGCTTTGCCTTTGGCAATGACGTTTGCGTAGATGTCGTGGGCGAAGGATGCAGCCGCCGTGATGGTCAGACCAGCCACCACCGCCAGGATGGTAGCGAAGGCAACCGCCGAAATGAAGCCCAGGAGCAGAGGGCCGCCAAGGTGGAAGGCCAGCAGAGGTGCGGCGGAGTTGACGCCGCCGGGTGCGGACTTGATGGTTTCCGCCCCCACCAGGGCTGCGGCACCGTAGCCCAGCACCAGGGTGAAGAGGTAGAACAGGCCTATCAGCCAGATCGCCCAGACCACGGATTTGCGGGCTTCCTTGGCTGTCGGGACAGTGTAGAAGCGCATCAGCACGTGCGGCAATGCGGCTGTGCCCAGGACCAGGGCAAGGCCCAGAGACATGAAGTCGAGCTTGGACGTTTCGGTCTTTCCATACTGCAGCCCGGGGTTCAGGATTGCCGGGTTGTTGGCCGCTTCAGCGGCAGAGCCCAGCAGGCTGGACAGGTTGAAACCGTAGATTGCAAGCACCATTGCTGTCATGACCCCTGCACCGGCAATGAGCAGGATGGCTTTGATGATCTGGACCCAGGTGGTGCCCTTCATGCCACCGATGAGTACGTACATGATCATCAAGGCGCCGACGACGATGATCACCAAGGCCTGGCCGCCCCAGTCGCTGATGCCCAGCAGGAGCGAAATGAGGCTGCCTGCTCCTGCCATCTGGGCGAGGAGGTAGAAGAAGCACACGGCCAAGGTGGAGAGGGCAGCCGCGATTCGGACAGGGCGCTGACGCAAGCGGAAGGACAGAACGTCAGCCATGGTGAACTTGCCGGTGTTGCGGAGCAGTTCAGCCACCAGGAGCAAAGCCACGAGCCATGCGACGAGGAAGCCGATGGAGTACAGGAACCCGTCGTAGCCGTTGATGGCGATGGCGCCGGTAATGCCGAGGAAGGATGCCGCCGACAGGTAGTCTCCGGCGATGGCTGTGCCGTTCTGCGAACCAGTGAAGGATCGGCCTGCTGCGTAGTAATCTGCTGCGGTCTTGTTGTTCCGGCTGGCCCGGAAGACGATCACCATGGTGACCGCGACGAAGAGGGCGAAAATGCCCATGTTGAGCAGGGTGGTGTCTTTCAGCGCTTCGACGTTGACTGCTGCCGGGACCATGGTGTTCATTTGACTCCCCCGCTGATCACTTTGCCGTCCTTATCAAATTCGTGTCCCTCGATCTCATGGCGGATTTCAGCAGCGATGGGGTCCAGCTTCCTGTTGGAGTAGCTCACGTACCATGCCGTGATGCCGAAGGTAGTGACGAACTGCAGCAGGCCGAGGATCAGCCCGACGTTGATGTTGCCCCATACCTTGATGGACATGAAGCCCACCGCGTAGTCGGCCAAGAGAACATATGCGAAATACCAGAGCAGGAATACGACTGCCATCGGGAAGACAAAGCTGCGGTGCCGCTTGCGCAGTGTCTTGAACCGTTCCGTCTGTTGAACTTCCTGGAAGTCCACGGACGCTTTTTCGTCCTGGGGTTGGGCCTCATTACCCATGGTTCCTCCTGATTGTGATGTGTCCACACCAGCTCCACACGCCTGCCAATGTGACTGCAATCACTATCGAACGCCGCGCGGTGCCTGTTCCAGAGCATCGCGCCCTGCCATCGCTCAACGGTTGCGGTGCTGCGCCAAACGGTGGAATGTGCACCACGTTCCGTGGAATCGGGGCGAGGTTCAGGAGCATCCGGCTACGCTGGCCTTATGCCCGACTCACCGCTGTTCACCGCCGCTGCCATCGCCGTGATCGTGCTGGCCATCGCCGTCGTCGTGGGTGTTGGGCTCAAGGTCATGCGTTCCTTCCGGGACCTGGGCACCGACGCTGAACGCGCCACTTACAACACTTTGCACGCGGCCTCCCGGGCCGGGCAGCATCTCCGTGGCGGCCTCCAACCGGCCGGTGCAGCGAAAGCGAGCAAGCAACTGCGCGTACTGCTGGGCTGCGATGCCTTGGCCATCACGGACACCGGTTCTGTGCTCGCGTGGGACGGTACAGCCGAGGAACTCAGGCCGTCGCTGATGCGTCTTGCGGCCGAGGTCCTGGCCACTGGCCGAACCGCGGTGGTGCCGCACGCCGGGCATCGGACCACTGCCAAGGCCGAGCATGGAAACCATGATTTCAGTGCCGTGATCGCTCCTATCCGCTCCGGTTCCAGGGTGGTCGGCTCCGTGGCAGCCCTGGCGCCGGCGGCAGGTGCCGGGCTGGTGAGGGCCACCAGCGAGGTGGCCGACTGGATAGCCGCCCAGCTGGAACTGACGGAACTTGAAGCCTCCCGGACCTTGCTGATGGAGGCTGAGGTCAGGGCGCTGCGTGCCCAAATCAGCCCGCATTTCATCTACAACTCCCTCAATGCCATTGCCTCGTTCATCAACACCGACCCCGCCCGGGCCCGTGAGTTGGTGGTGGAGTTCGCCGACTTCACCCGGTACTCCTTCCGGCGCCACGGCGACTTCACCACTTTGGCCGAGGAACTGCGCTGCATCGACCGTTATCTCCTGCTGGAACGGGCACGCTTCGGCGAACGCGTCCAGGTGAGCCTGAGGATCGCCCCCGAGGTCCTCAGTACGGTCATCCCGTTCCTCAGCCTGCAACCTTTGGTCGAGAACGCAGTCCGGCACGGGCTGGAGGCCAAGGAGGGCCCGGGCCATATCACCATCTGCGCCAACGATTCCGGTGCTTTCGCTGAAGTAACCATCGAAGACGACGGCGTGGGCATGGACCCCGACCACCTGCGGTCAGTGCTCGCCGGGCACACGGATGGAATCCATGTGGGCCTGCGCAACGTGGATGCCCGTTTGCGCCAGGTGTACGGGGACGAGCACGGGCTGGTCATCGACACTGCTCCCGGGGAAGGAACCCTGATCACCATGCGGGTGCCGAAATCCCAGCCCGGCCATGACGCCTGAGGCGACGGTTAGTCTTTAAACATGATCAACGTGCTCGTCGCTGATGACGAACTTCCCGCCGTGGAGGAGCTTGCCTTCCTGCTGGGACGGGATGAACGGATTGGCGCCATCCACCGGGCCTCCTCCGGTGCTGAGGCGCTGCGGACCCTGGAAACGGAGTCTGTCGACGCCGTGTTCCTCGATATCCACATGCCGGCATTGTCCGGCCTGGACATCGCACGGGCCATTTCCCGCAGCAGCCATCCACCCGCCGTCGTTTTTGTTACCGCTGATGAAGAGTGCGCACTGGAAGCTTTCGACCTCGCCGCGATCGACTACCTGCTCAAGCCGCTGCGCGCAGAACGGTTGTCTCGTTCCGTGGACCGGATCAGCGACCTGATCAAGGAAGGCACCCCTGCGCCGGAAATGATTACCGTGGACCTCGGCAGCACCACCCGCATGATCCGACGGGACGATGTCACCTACGTCCAGGCCCAGGGCGATTACGCGAGGTTGCACACAGCCGAAGCCAGCTATCTCATCAGGGTTCCCCTCAGCGACCTTGAACAGAAGTGGGCAGAGGCAGGCTTCATCCGGATCCACCGCTCGTACCTGATCGCCCTGAACCACGTCCAGCACCTCAAGTTGGCTGCAACGGGTCCCAGCGTCGCCGTGGCCGGAGCTGAATTGCCCATCAGCCGACGCCACCTGCCTTCCGTCCGGGACAAACTGCAGTCCACGCGCATCCGGCCGCAGGGATGACCCGCGTCCGTGTGACGGCACCCCGCCAGCCGGCCACAGCGGTTCCCGGGCGGCCGCCATACCCGCGCGAGGTCGCCGAAGACTCCGACGCAGGTAAACTCTTCATCCGGTCCCTGATCCGCTCGCAGTTGCGACTGGCGCTGGTGGTGGCCTGTTGCTTCCTGATCATCCTCGTGGTGATCGCACTGTTCCTCGTGTACGGGCCTGGCGTGGCAGAAACAAGGATATTCGGCATCCCGCTGGACTGGATGGTGCTGGGCGCCGGCATCTATCCGGTGATTGGCTTGAGCGCCTGGCTATACAACCGCGCGGCGGCCCGCAACGAGGCCCGCTACAGGGATCTGGTGGAGGACAAATGAACCCGGCTGTGGGCCTGTTTGCGTTCCTTGCCGTGTCGCTGGCGACGGCAGTCATCGGCTTCTACGGTCTGCGCATCTCGCGGACAACCGGCGACTTCTACGTGGCTTCGAGAACCGTCCCGCCCTGGTGGAATGCCTCTGCAATCGGCGGTGAGTACCTGTCTGCCGCCAGCTTTCTTGGCGTCGCCGGACTGATCCTGCTCTCGGGAACGGACGCACTCTGGTTCCCCGTGGGCTACACCGCCGGTTACTTGATGCTGCTGCTCTTTGTCGCCGCTCCTCTGCGTCGCTCAGGTGCCTACACCATTCCCGACTTCACCGAAGCCCGTCTGGATTCCGCTCTGGTCCGCCGCGTGACCAGCCTGGTGGTGGTAGCCGTTGGCTGGCTGTACATCGTCCCGCAACTCCACGGGGCGGCGCTCACCATCCGCATCACCACAGGCCTGCCGTCGTGGGTAGGCTCGACGGCGGTTGTTGTGGTCGTGTGCCTCACGGTCGTGGCAGGTGGCATGCGTTCCATCACGTTTGTGCAGGCCTTCCAATATTGGCTGAAACTGACTGCCCTGGCAGTTCCGGTGGTCTTCGTGCTGCTGGTGCTGGCTGGTAACGGTACCGGACCCCAGGCGCCGCTTCCCATCAACCCCACCGGCCAGCCCTCCGCCGGCGCGTACCAGCACATTTCCCTGTTGGTGGCGTTGCTCTTCGGAACGCTGGGCCTGCCCCATGTCCTGGTGCGGTTCTACACCAACCCGGACGGGCAATCCGCCCGGAGAACCACACTCATTGTGCTGGGCCTGCTCTCCGTCTTTTATCTTTTTCCCACCGCATCCGGCGCGGTGGGACGAATGTTCGCGCCCGAACTCGCACAGTCCGGCCAGGCCGACGCCTTGGTCCTCCTACTCCCCGGCAAGCTGATAGGGGGCACCGCCGGAGACCTTCTCTCCGCCCTCGTCGTAGCCGGGGCCTTCGCCGCTTTTCTGTCCACCACCTCGGGGTTGGTGGTTTCGCTGTCCGGCGTCATCAGCCAGGACCTCTTCGGCGGAAGCGTCAGGGGCTTCCGCCTCGCAGCGGTGCTGGCCGCCGTCGTTCCTTTGGGCTTTGCCTTGATGACCGACAGCCTGGCCCTGGCCGGGAGCGTTGGCCTTGTCTTCGCGTTCACAGCCTCGACCATCTGCCCGGTCCTGCTCCTGGGAATCTGGTGGCGCGGCCTGACCGACGCCGGTGCGATTGCCGGAATGCTGACCGGTGCACTGCTCTGTGGTGGTGCCATGGTGATGGGTACGCTCATGGGATCAGGCAACGCGCCCGCGTGGCTTGCCCAGCCGGCAGCGTGGAGCGTCCCGGCAGCGTTCGCGGTGACGGTGGTCGTTTCCCTTGCAACGAAAAGCCGTGTGCCTGGGTCTGTGAACCGCGTCATGTCGCGGCTGCACGTTCCGGAGCGGCCGGTGGTCACCGAGCGCTAGGCCCGGCCTGTTGTCCGCGCAGCAGCCAGGGTGGACAATGACGCCATGTCCGAGGAACCGGGCGCCTCAAGCCCAGAGCCGCCGGCAAGACCGACGGAGTTGTCACCGAGTGTCCGCGCTCAATTGCTGGCCACCGAGCACTGGAGCCTGCTCGCCTCACGCAGTACCACCCAGGGCGAAGTCCTCACACGCATCAGCATGTTCCTGACCTTCACTTCGGCAAGCCTGTTGAGTGTGGCGCTGGTGGGTAACGCAACACAGTTTTCAGATGCCTTCAGGGCCTTCGCGCTGACCGTCCTCAGTATCGACCTTGTGGTTGGCCTGCTCACTCACGTCCGCGTCATGAGTGTGGGCATGGAGGACCTGATGTACGTCCTGGCGATGAACCGCTTGCGGGCGGCCTACGTCGACATGGATCCCGGCATAGGGCCGTACCTCATGGCCGGCGCCCACGATGACGAAGAAGGCGCCAAAAGGACATATTACTTCCTGGGCGTTCGGACAGACTTCAGCCAGGTCGCTGGCAGCAGCATGGTCTTCATGGGCTTCGTCAACTCGGCTTTGATCGCTCTCCTGCTGGGATCGGCACTGCTGACTGCCGGGCTTCCCCCAGTGGTGGCAGTCCCCGTAGCCGTTCTGGTCGCCCTGGCCTTCTTCGGCACATCACTGGTCCGCGGCCACAGACGCTACCTGGCAGTGTGGAAGAACCACCCGCCTGTTTCCCCCAGCACCCATTAGCCCGCCCGATGAGCAGGGTGTGGATTAGTCGATAGCCGCCATGAGCTCCACGGCGCGGGCCAGGAACGCGTCCACCTGGGCTTCTTCGTAGCCTTCATCGCCTTTGGCCGCCCGGAACACGGCCCGGCGGACAGTGTCGACGCTCAGGACCTGGTCGTGCTCAAGGTATCCCACCAGTTCAGCACACAGTGCGTCCACGTCCTGGATGTTGTAGCTGCGCGCCCGCCTGCTGGAAGGTCGACGGAACCGCTCGCCATCGGGCCGGTGAAGCCGGCCCCGCAGGATGCCGGAGAGTTTGCCGATCTGGCGCAACCAGGCTTCTTCGCCCTGCTGGCTGATCAGGTCGTCACGCTCGCGGCGTGCAAACGCATCCTCGAGCCGGTCCAGGGCGGCGTCCACGCTGTGGGCGTCGTACCCGCCTTTGACGGGATCAAAGGCCACGTCCCGCACGTCCACGCTGGCCACCTGGTCAGCGGTACCCACGGGGTTCTCGAACGACGTCCTGGCTCGCTGGAGGAACTCGTCAACTTGTTTGGCGTTATAGCCGTACTTGCTGCGCTCCACGCGATCGAACGTTGCGGGAATCTGGCGTCGAATATCCACGGACACTAATTTTCCTTCGTTGATTGTCAGACGCCGCTGAGCAGCGCGAACAGAACATAGGCTACAGGGGCCGCGAACACAATGGAGTCCAGGCGGTCCATGACGCCACCGTGGCCGGGCAGGATACTGCTCATGTCCTTGACCCCCAATTCACGTTTGACCATGGACTCGGCAAGGTCGCCTGCCGTAGCTGCGGCCACCATGCCAACGGCCAGGAGCAAGCCCACCCACCAGGGCTTGTCGAGGAGGAAGATGCAGGCCAGGACGCCAATCAGCATGGCTCCACCCACCGACCCGGCGAAACCCTCCCACGACTTTTTGGGACTGATTTTTGGAGCCATCGGATGCTTCCCGAAGGACGCCCCAACGATGTACCCAAACGTGTCATTGGAAACGACCAACAGCAGCATGGACGCAATCTGCCATGCACCTTCGGGGATCCCATCCGGCCAAAAGCCCACAGGAGTGGGGCCGCTGGTGGTGTGCAAGGACAGCGACGCGAAGCTGATGAGGAAAGGAATCCACGCCAGGGTAAACACACCGGCGAAGACGCTCCGCGGCGCTCCAGCGGCGCTCTCGATGGAACGCCAGAGCAAGACGGCCACGGAACTCGCCGTCATGGTGAACAGCAAACCTTCCAGGCCGCCGAAATAGGCCGATACCGGCATCACCAGGCTGCCAACCATCACGGGGATGATCGGCATCCTGGTGCCCTGGGCTTCGAGGGCCCGGAAAACTTCCCACACACCCAGCACAGCAAAAGCCGTGGTGAGCAGGACGAATCCCAAAGGGAGGAAAAGCAATCCGCCCAAAACCGCCAGAAGCATGGAAAGGCCGACGCCGATGGCCGCCGGAAGGTTCCGGCCGGCCTTTGGCGTGGGGTTCGTCCGTACGCGCCTGGCGCGCTGAGGGGTATCGCGTGTCGGGACCCGTCCAGCGGGTGCCGGCTCAGCCTGGTTCATCAGACCTCGAGCAGCTCGGCTTCCTTGCGCTTGAGCAGCTCGTCGATGCTGTCAACGTGCTGCTTGGTCAGGGCGTCGAGCTCCTTCTCAGCGCGGGCACCCTCATCTTCACCGGCTTCGCCGTCCTTGACGAGCTTGTCCAGCGTGTCCTTTGCCTTGCGGCGGATGCTGCGGATGGAGACCTTGGCGTCTTCACCCTTGCCCTTGACAATCTTGACGTACTCCTTGCGACGTTCCTTGGTGAGCTCAGGAATGGTGACGCGGATGACGTTGCCGTCGTTCGATGGGTTGGCACCAACCTCGGAATCGCTCAACGCCTTCTCAATGTCGCGCAGAGCGGTTTTGTCGTAGGGCGTGATGAGGATGGTCCGGGCATCGGGAACACCGAAGGAAGCCAACTGCTGGAGCGGCGTGGGGGTGCCGTAGTACTCGACAATTACCTTGTTGTAGAGACCGGGGTTCGCCCGACCCGTACGGATCGTAGCGAAATCGTCCTTGGCTACCTCAACCGCCTTGTCCATCTTTTCGCCGGCTTCGAGCAAGGTCTCTTCGATCACGGGTTTCTCCTCAGAAATAAGTTGCTGCCCTCATGCAGGCCGCAGTGCACAGTAAAGATCCGCCATGAGAGGCGGAAGGTCCTAGAAATATCCTAGCCCCAGCTAGGGAGTAACCAGGGTTCCCAGCGTTTCGCCGAGGATGGCACGGGTAACGTTGCCCTCACCTTCCATGCCGAAGACCACCATGGACAGTTTGTTGTCCTTGCACATGGTCATGGCCGTCTGGTCCATGACGCGGATGTCCCGGCGCAGGGCGTCGTCGTAGCTGAGGACATCCAGCTTCTCGGCTGTGGGGTCCTTCTTGGGATCGGCAGTGTAGACGCCATCCACACCGCTCTTGGCCATGAGGACCACGTCAGCATGGACTTCGAGGGCACGCTGGGCCGCTACGGTATCAGTGGAGAAGTAGGGCAGTCCGGCGCCTGCACCGAAGATGACAACGCGGCCCTTCTCCATGTGGCGGATGGCACGGCGGGGAATGTAGGCCTCGGCAACCTGGCCCATGGTGATGGCGCTCTGGACGCGGGTTTCAACGCCTGCCTGCTCCAGGAAGTCCTGCAGGGCCAGACAGTTCATGACCGTGCCGAGCATGCCCATGTAGTCGGCGCGGGAACGGTCCATACCGCTCTGGGACAGCTCTGCGCCGCGGAAGAAGTTGCCGCCGCCTACGACGATCGCAACTTCGACGTCGGACACGGCTGCCGCGATCTGCTTGGCGATGGCCCGGACGGTCTCAGGATCGACGCCGAGCTTGCCTCCGCCGATGACCTCGCCGGAAAGTTTCAGAAGTACACGTCGGCGGGTCTTCTCGGGCTGGATTGCAGTGTTGACGGTTTCCATGGTGCCTCCCGTTGGTGGACTCTGGCTAGATTATCGTGCTGTGGGTCCGCGCAGGTACTACCCGGACGGGTGCATGAAAAAGGGGCGGCCACCGAAGTGACCACCCCTTTTCATGAATTACTAGTTTCCTACGCGGAAACGGGTTACTGCGGTTGCCTTGACGCCGGCTTCTTCGAGGACCTGTGCAACGGTCTTCTTGGAATCCTTGGCGAATGCCTGGTCAACCAGAACTTCGCCCTTGTAGAAGCCCGTCACGCGGCCTTCAACGATCTTCGAAAGAGCAGCTTCGGGCTTACCTTCAGCCTTGGCGGTCTCTTCGGCGATACGGCGCTCGGACTCGACCAGTTCGGCCGGAACGTCGTCGCGGGTCAGGTAGTTCGGAGCCATGGCTGCAACGTGGACAGCGATGTCATGTGCGGCGGTGGCAGCGGCTTCGCCTTCACCGTCAACAGCGAACAGGACGCCGACCTGGGCCGGAAGGTCCTTGGAGGTCTTGTGCAGGTAAGCGTCAACCGTGGTTCCCTCAACGCGGGAGATACGACGGACGACAACCTTTTCGCCGAGGACAGCGCCCTCTTCGACAACAACCTCGGACAAGGGCTTGCCGTCAACCTCGGTAGCCAGCAGGGTCTCGAGATCGGCTGCGCCGGACTCGACTGCAACGTTGAGGACCTTGTCAGCCAGCTGGATGAACTTGTCAGCCTTGGCAACGAAGTCAGTCTCGCAGTTGACCTCGATCATTACGCCAACGCCGCCGTTGACCTTGGCAGCAACCAGGCCCTCAGCGGTCGAACGGCCTTCACGCTTGGTAGCGCCCTTGAGGCCCTTGATGCGGATGATCTCGATGGCCTTCTCGGCGTCACCGTTGGCTTCGTCAAGAGCCTTCTTGACGTCCATCATGCCGGCGCCGGTGCGCTCGCGCAGGGCCTTGATGTCAGCAGCAGTGTAGTTCGCCATGTGAACCCCTCTGTCTAGAATTTGTGTGTTTACGGACTGACAGGACGGCCGCCCACCATGTGAGCTGCCATCCTGTCAGTTGCCCCCGATGCTGTTTGCGGCATCAGGGAAGGTCCAGATTTACTTGGCTGCTTCGGCTTCGCCGGCTGCAGCTTCAGTTGCTTCGGGAGCTTCTGCTGCGGGAGCTTCTGCTGCCGGAGCCTCGGCTGCCGCTGCTTCTTCGGCCTTGCTGCCTTCGAGGAGCTCGCGCTCCCATTCAGCCAGCGGCTCTTCCGGAGCCTCGGTGGTGCCGGTTGCGCGCTGGTTGCGGGCGATGAGGCCCTCAGCGACAGCGTCGGCAACAACGCGGGTCAGCAGGTTGACGGAGCGGATGGCGTCGTCGTTACCCGGGATCGGGAAGTCAACTTCGTCGGGATCGCAGTTGGTGTCCAGGATGGCAACAACCGGGATGTTCAGCTTCTTGGCTTCGTCAACAGCAAGGTGTTCCTTCTTGGTGTCAACAACCCACAGAACCGAGGGAGCCTTGGTCAGGTTGCGGATACCACCGAGGTTGGATTCCAGCTTGGTGAGTTCGCGCTTGAGGAGCAGGAGCTCCTTCTTGGTGTAAGCCGAGCCTGCGACGTCGTCGAAGTTGATCTCTTCGAGTTCCTTCATGCGCTGGATGCGCTTGGCGACGGTCTGGAAGTTGGTGAGCATACCACCCAACCAACGCTGGTTGACGTACGGCTGGCCAACACGGGTAGCCTGCTCGGCAATTGCTTCCTGAGCCTGCTTCTTGGTGCCGACGAACAGGACGGTGCCGCCGTGGGCGACAGTAGCCTTGACGAACTCGTAGGCGCGGTCGATGTAGGACAGCGACTGCTGGAGGTCAATGATGTAGATGCCGTTGCGCTCCGTGAAGATGAAGCGCTTCATCTTCGGGTTCCAACGACGGGTCTGGTGTCCAAAGTGGACGCCGCTGTCAAGCAGCTGGCGCATAGTTACGACGGGCATGCCGACGCTCCTTCCGGCAGGTCATTCATGAGAGAGCCCATGGGACTGCTCTTACCCTGCCAATAGTTGACGGTTGTTTAGCCTTTGCCCGGATGGGCGCGGCTCCTGGCATCCATTGCACTTCTCATCCGGAGTGAAGCCAAAGGCTTGTCCGGACCGCAAGAGGCACAATCTTCCGCAGCCTGAAGCCACGTGGCTTCGCTGGTGGAGGGCTGGATACGCGTAGTCAGCCTGGGGCCCCCACATATCTGAATGAGACATGTTCCTGAACAAGCTTGAGGGCACAGCAAACTGCTCCACCAAGTGTACTACAGCGGCCCCACCTGTTTGACCGCGGCCGCAGCCCGTTGTCCACATACGAACGACCGGGGATCGACCCGCCGCGGGCTCCCCGGAAGGCTTGGTCCATGACCCTTACGAAGTCCTTGACGACCCTCCTGGCTGCCGTGGCGATGAGCGCGGGCGGACTTGGCGCATTCGGGCCGGCCGCACCGGATCCTGCCTCCACCCGGTGGAGCTGGCCGCTCTCCCCCAAACCTGACGTGCTTCGGATCTTCGATCCCCCGGACAAACCGTGGCTGAGCGGCCATCGGGGTGTGGATGTCGGACCAGCGTCCGACGGCGGAAAGGTCACCGCGCCGTCGGACGGCATGGTGACCTTTGCCGGCGTAGTGGTGGATCGACCGGTACTGACCCTCGACCACGGCGATGGCCTCAAAAGCAGCTTCGAACCCGTGACCAGCGAACTCAAAGCCGGCGACGTTGTCCGTAAGGGCCAGGTCATAGGGATCGTGGAACCCGGACATTGCGGCCTCAGTCCGTGCCTGCATTGGGGTGTTCGCCGGGGCGGGGACTATCTCAACCCGCTGAGCTTCGTAGCGGACCTGCGCCCGTCCATCCTGCTCCCGCTTTCCTGAGCCCCCACCCCGCCGGGACAGCACCCTGGTCAGCGGACCACCTAGACGATGGCCGAAACGCCCGTAATGGCCCGGCCGGTGACCAGCGTGTTGATCTCGTGCGTGCCCTCGTAAGAGTAAATGGCCTCGGCATCGGAGAAGATCTTGGCCATCCCATACTCCGTGACGATCCCATTGCCACCCAGGATGCTGCGGCCCAGGGCAACACTTTCGCGCATGCGTGCGGTGGTGAACGCCTTGGCCAAGGCTGACTGCTCATCCTTGGCGACTCCTGCGTCTTCGAGTTGGGCCAGACGGACCATCATGCCCATGGAAGCAACGGTGTTCCCGAGGATCTGGACCAACTGGTTCTGCACCAACTGGAACGCGGCCAGCGGCCGTCCGAACTGCTGACGCTCCACGGCGTAGCTCCGGGCGACGTCGAAAGCTGCCATCTGAAGCCCCACCGCCTGCCACGCGACAGCCAAACGCGTGACCTTGAGGACCTTGTTGGTGTCCCGGAAGCTGTTGCCGTTGGCAAGTTTGAAGAAGTCCGGCACCACAACGTTATCCAGAACGATGTCCGCGTTCTGGACCGTACGAAGGGAAATCTTGTTCTCGATCTTGGTCGCAGAGAAGCCTGGCAGCGCGGTGTCCACCAAAAACGCCTTTACCTGGTTGTCGGCCACGTCCTTGGCATAGATCACTACCCAGTCGGAGAAAGTAGCGTTGCCGATCCACCGCTTGGCACCGTTGAGGATCCAGGTGTCGCCGTCGCGCTTTGCCGTGGTCCTGGTGCCGCCGGCAACATCGGAGCCACCCAACGGTTCAGTGAGGCCGAAAGCTCCGATCTTCTTGAGCGAATAGATATCCGGAAGCCAGGCATCCTTCTGCTCCTGGGAAGCGAGGGCTTCGATGGAGCCGGTGAACAAGCCGTCGTGGACACCCATGAAGGTAGCAATGGAAGCATCCGCCCGGGTCACCTCGGCATGGAGCATTCCGGCGAACAGGTTGGAGTACCCCTGACGGCGGACAGGGCTCACAAGGTCCAGTTCGCCCAGCTTGGGAATGAGGTCCATGGGGAACTCCCCACGGTTCCAGCAATCCACGGCAATAGGCTTGACCTCACGGGCCAGGAATTCGCGGACCTCGGCCAGGCGGTCCTGCTCTTTGCCTGTCAGCATCTGCTCAAAGGCATAGAAGTCGCCGTCGGCATAAGGAAGGTTGGTGGCGTCGAATGCAGCGTTGGACATGTTCGCTCCTTCAAGGGTGGTCACCTGCGACCAAGACTAAGTTACTGATGAGTAACTTACCGCAACCAAGGGGGAACGCAAAAGAGCTGTGGCCGACAATCATGGATTGTCGGCCACAGCTCCTGCGTCAAATGTAGGGCTACTCGGACTTGAACCGAGGACCTTAGGATTATGAGTCCCGCGCTCTAACCAGCTGAGCTATAGCCCCGTGAAGCCCGGAAAACCCCCGCAAAGCGGCAGTTCCGGGCAAAGCACTCCAGCAATTCTAATAGGTGCCGGGGAGTGCTTTTGTCACACCACCTTGTCCTCGTAGGAAGCCCCACGGTAGAGGTCCTCGAACGTCTGGAGCGTGCCGTTGATACTGTGGGGCTCCACCATCTCGCGGCTCAACTTGCCCATGGCTTCCAGCTCATGCTTGGGAAGCTCCACCAGCTTGGTGATTTTGGCTGCCAGTTCATCGCTGTTGTTCGGCGTGAAGAGATAGCCGTTCTCACCATCACGGACCAGATGCGGCAAGGCCATGGCATTGGCCAACAGCACCGGAGTGGAAGCAGACATGGCTTCCAGGGTCACCAGCGACTGGAGCTCAGCTGTTCCGGGCATGCAGAAAATGTCGGCCTTGATGTAGGCCTCGCGCAAATCTTCGTCGCTGGCGAGTCCCAGGAACCTGACCCTGTCCCCCAGCCCCAGCTTTGCTACCTGCGCCTCAAGGGCGGGACGGACTTCGCCGCCCCCCACAATCTCCAGGTGGACATTCAACGCCGGGGACGTCTTGGCCACGGCATCGATCAGGACGTTCACATGCTTTTCTTCGGCAAGACGTCCGGCAAACAGCACCGTGGGGTGGGCGTGCGGCTCGATGGTCTCACCAGGCTGGAGTTCGTAAGCCGAGGAGTCAATGCCGTTGGAGAGCGGCAGGACCTTACGCAGGAACGCGTGTTGGTGCATGGCCTTGGCAGCGAGGGGCGTAGGCGTGGTGACCACATCGGCCTGGCTCATCACCTTGCCCATGTCCTTCCAGGAGATGCGGCCAACGATGTCCTTGAACCACTGGGGGAACGGCAGGAAGGGATTCAGGTTTTCCGGCATGAAGTGGTTGGTGGCAATAACACGGATGCCACGCTTAACGGCCTCGTACAGAACGTGCTCGCCAATCATGTAATGGCTTTGGATGTGGACGACGTCCGGCTGGACTTTGTCGAACAGCAGGCTGATTTCCTTCTTGATCTCCCACGGGAAGCAAATGCGGAAGTACTCATGGGTGAAAACGCCATGGGAACGGAGCCGGTGAACAGTGGCTTCGTCGCGGAACTCCGTAAAGCTCTTGCCCGTGTCCGGACGGCAGGCCAACACGTGGACGTTGTGTCCTCGTGCCGTCATTCCCTTGGCCAGGCGGTAGCCAAACTGCGCGGCACCGTTGACATGCGGCGGGTAAGTGTCCGCAGCAATCAGAAGAGTGAGGGGCTTGTTGGTGTCGGGAATGGTCACGTGGAGAACTCCTGATGTTCACGGTGCGGACAGCACTGCTTGTGGCAATACTGCGGTGTCGCCGGGTTGCCGGTCCGCGTGCAGCGGCGGCGCAAGGTACAGCTATGCCCTAGGCCTTCTTGGCGGCAGCCGCCTTTGCGTCCTTCTTGCGTTTGGTGACTTCCGGATGGTGCCGGCTCAGGGCAATAACTCCCACGATAGCAAGCGTTGCGGCCACAGCCATGGCGATAGCCATCACGGCGTGGACATCGGGACGAAGCTCACCGAGGATCACGATGCCGATGGCGATGCCCACCATCGGGTCAATAACGGTCAGACCGGCGATGACGAGGTCCGGTGGGCCGCCGGAGTAGGCACTTTGCACGAACCAGGATCCCAATCCCCCGGCGGCCACGATGGCTATGAGGGTGTACCACTGGACGTTTAGCAGGAACAACCCGTTGGGATCCAGCAGGTGCTTGCCGATGATGCGGGTCAGGACGGCAACAAAGCCGAACAGGACACCAGCACCCAGGATGTAGACGAAGGCACTCATGCGGTGTTTGAACAGCACGGCCAAAGTTCCGAAGATCCCCACGGCCAGAGCGAGAAGGAGAACAATGGTCAGCTCGTCCTCGCTGGTGACGTGATGGTTCTCCTGCGTGACGAAGACGGCCAGCAACACGAACAATGCCGAGCCCGTGACACATGCGCTGATGGCCACCACAGTTGCACGGTTAATGCTCAGACCCTGGTCCTTGGCATTGACCACCGTGGTGATCACCAGCGCAATGGCACCAATGGGCTGCACCACGGTGAGCGGTGCAGAAACCAGGGCGATGGCGTTCATCCCCATTCCGAGGGTAAGGAACAGCAGCCCGAGCATCCAGCGGGGATTCCGCAGCAGCCTCAGGAAACCGTTGGAGCTCAGCGCCAGGCCACCGGTGTCGGCTTTGACTGCGCTGCCCTGCCGTTGGGCGCCTATGGCGAGGAAGAAGGCACCAAGGACCGCAAGGAAGACCGCCAACCAGACCATCAGCCGTGTCCGCCGTCGTCGTTTTTCAGTTCTTTTCCCTTACGCAAGATGGCCCAGAAATAGTTGTAGGCCGCAATCCAGTGTCCCAGCAGCCCGAAGCCCAGAAACGTCCAGGCGGCAACGAAGTAGACCTCAGTGAACGGGATGGGCAATTTGGAGAGGACAAGCAACGGAGTGCCGAGCAGCAACAGCGCCGTGCGGATTTTCCCAATGACGCTCACTGGAAGGTCCGGGTGGCTGCGGAAGTAGATCAATGAAGCAATGGCCAGGATGGCGTCCGGAACCAGCAGCGCGGCCAGGTACCACCACTGCACGACGCCGGCAATCGCCAACGTGAAGGCTACGGCCAGCAGCGCGGCCCGATCGGCCATGGGATCCAGGATGCGGCCCAGCTTGGAGGTCTGGTCGAACCGCCTGGCGATGTAG
Organism: Paenarthrobacter sp. OM7; assembly: GCF_029873575.1. Taxonomy (NCBI): domain Bacteria; kingdom Bacillati; phylum Actinomycetota; class Actinomycetes; order Micrococcales; family Micrococcaceae; genus Paenarthrobacter; species Paenarthrobacter sp. OM7. The sequence continues at coordinate 1,714,317 of NZ_CP123579.1, read as the reverse complement.
CCATCAACCCAGTCGGTGCTGCCCATGATCACAAGTACCAGGACCGCGAAGCCGTACTCCTGCTCCGACAAAACGAGCCACACGAACAGCGGGACCCCCATGAAGCGGAGGACCGTGAGGATGTTGGGGACAGTGAAGATGAGGTCGTGGTCAACCTGCGGCCGGTCAGGGTTCGAACCAGCACCGATCAATTTCACGTGTGTCCCCCTTCCTCGTTGTCAATGTTTGGCGCTGCGGATTTCTGCCTACTTTTTCAGCAGCTTCCGCAGGGCAACAACGAAGACCACGGCAGCAGTGGCAAAAGCGGCCAGGTCCTTCCACCGGGCGGCGAGCCGTTCGGTGAGGCTTTCGGGGACGGCGTCTCCGAGGTCGGCAAACTTCGCCGCAGCGAACTCCCTACCCTCCTGGAACTTTCCGCCGGCACTGTTCAGCAGGGCCTGCCCCTGCTTCTTGACGTCCAACTGCTCGCCGAGCTCGTCGCGGACCCCCGTCAGGTGTTCGCGGCGCTTCTTCAGGCGCGAGCGAAGCTCCGCTTCCGTGGGTGCCTTGACGGCGTCCGCTTCCTTGGCGGCTTCCTTCGCAGCCTTCTCTGCCTTGGCCTTCTCCGCTGCAGCTTCCTTCTCGGCCTTGGCCGCCTTGGCAGCGGGCGAGTTGGGATCGAGGATGGACTCATCGAAGGCAGAGCCCTCTTTGGCAATTCCAAGATCGTGCTTGATGCCCCGGATGGTGTCCTCGGGCACCAGGGGCATGGCCTTCTTGAACTTGGCGATTCCAATCAGGGATGCAATGGCCACGATAACCAAGAAGAACGCTGCGACGATCAGCGCCGCTAGCCATCCCGGCATGATGGTTGCCAGCCCCAGAATGGCGGCAACAACGAGGGCGATCACCAACAGCGCAAGGAAGGCAAGGGCCACGCCAAAGAAGGCGCCGGCTATTCCAACCTGGGTGGCCTTGCGTTTGAGTTCCACCTTGGCCAAGGCAATTTCGTCGTTGATTTGCCGTGGGGCCAACCGTGCAACGAGCTTGAGGGTCTTCGGCAAAGTACGAATGGCAGGTCCTTGACTGGTCCGGCCGGTGTGACGTCCACTCATGGGTTCCGCCTAACTGCTTTCCTCTGGGCATCGTGTTGAGGCGAACGCGGACTGAAATCTCTCACCGCGGACACCTGTTCTCAAAGCTATCATTCAGGTTCCTGCTGAACTTTCGGGACCACACTGCGGCGCGCCCGTCATACGCCCAATAAATATGATCCGGGCCATAGGATAGATGATCGTGACCTCTCCCATTGCTCCGGGCGACTCCCTGAGCCGACGCGAAAAACTTGTCTACATTCTCCTGCTGGGTGCACTGACTGCGCTGGGTCCCTTCACGATCGACCTTTACCTCCCGGCGTTCCCGGCGCTGGAGGAGAGTTTCGACGTTTCGGCTGCGGCCATCCAGCTCACCCTGACGGGAACCACCGTAGGCTTCGGGCTTGGCCAACTGGTGGTGGGTCCCTTCAGCGACAAAGTGGGGCGCCGGCTTCCGCTGATCCTGGCCACCGCCCTCCACATCGGCTCCTCGTTCGGTGCAGCGCTGGCAACAGACATCGGGATGCTGTCCCTGTTCCGCGTCCTCATGGGCATCGGCGCCGCAGGCGGCGGTGTAGTGGCCATGGCCATGGTCAGGGACCTCTTCCACGGCTATTCCATGGTCCGCATGTTTTCGAGGATGTCACTGGTCAACGGCCTGGCTCCCATCCTTGCCCCCGTTATCGGATCCCAGTTGCTGCTGGTCTTCCCGTGGCCCGGTATTTTCTACTTCCTGGCCGCCTACGGGCTGCTGGTGATCCTTGCCTCCATCTTCTTCATCCGGGAGACGCTGCCCGCAGCCCAGCGCGGCAAATCCACCATCACTGTGGGACAGCGCTACAAATCGGTCCTTACGGACCGGATCTTTGTGGGCATGGTGCTGGTGGGAAGCCTGAACTTCGGTGGTTTGTTCGCTTACCTTTCCGCGTCCACTTTCCTGTTCCAGGACATCTACGGATTCTCGCCGCAGCAATACGGGCTCCTGTTCGGCATCAATTCGCTGGGCATTGTTGCGGGTGTACAGATCAGTTCACGCTTGATCAGGCGGGTTGCCCCGCAGTGGATTGTTGCCGGGGCAACATTGTTCATGCTCTTCGCTGCCCTTCTCATCGTGGTGCTTGACCTTTTGCACGCCGGCCTCTGGGGCATCCTCATTCCGTTGTGGTTCTATATCTGTGCCACCGGGTTCATGTTCCCCTGCGTCCAGGTCCTGTCACTCGCCAATCACGGCGCCCAGGCAGGCACCGCAGCGTCCCTCCTCGGGGCATCACAGTTCATGATGGCCGGAATTGTCCCGCCGGTAGTGGGTTGGCTGGGCGTCAGTTCCGCTGTTCCCATGGGCTCCGTCATGGCGGTGTGCATCACGGGGGCCATCGCCGCACTCTGGATCGTGGTCCGGCCCCGCACCGTGCCCTCCATCCATTAGGAAACCACCCGTAGGCTGACACCATGACCAGGAAACCGCACCGCAACGGCAGGGGCCTCTTTCTCGGCGCCCTGCTTGGCGCCACTGCCGGCGCGCTCATCGGCCGTGCCGCAGGAAGTGCCCTGTTCGGCGCGATTCTCGGTGCCGTGATTGGCGCCGCCATCCTTTACCGGGTGAACCCCGGCCCCTGGAAACGGGACTAAGCCCACCGAACCAAACGCGGCCCGCCGCCGTCGGGACTGTCCAACCTCTCCCCTTACAGCGTCCCGCAAGGCAGAATGGTGGCCAGCCGGGCTAACCGGTGCCGGACCGGTGAAGGGGACATCACATGAGCGCGGCTGGTGGATTGCGGGGCGGTATCCGCGGCTTGGCCACGGTGCGCCGGCTGCCCCTGGCACTGGGCCTGGCAGTACTGCTGTGGATCCTGGGGGCTGCGACAGGGAGCCTGTTGAATGGGCCCAGCGAGGCGTTGCTGGACCAAGTAGGTCTGGGATTGGCCGTGGAGCCAGGGCCATGGTGGTCGATTTTCACGTCGGCGTTCTTTGCTTCTTCCCTCTTGGACTACCTTGCCTGCACGGCCGCGATCCTGGTGGGCGTGGGAATCGCCGAGCGGGTCATGGGCCCGTGGCTCGCCCTCGTTGCCTTCATTGCGGGCTCAGCCCTCAGTGCCCTGGTTCTGGTGGCGCTGGTTGCTTTCGGGACCGACGCCAGCGACCAGTGGCTGAGTTTCCTGGGCGGCGAATACGTTGTGGGAGCCTACGGCGGCGCTGCCGCCGCTTTGGGATGCGCGACGGCGGCACTTGACGCGCTGTGGCGACGGAGACTGCGGACGTGGTTGCTGGCCGCCACGCTGATGTTCGCCCTGTTCGTCGGCGTCGCCCAAACACTCCAGGCACTGGCTGGAGCGGTAATCGGCATACTGGCCGGCTGGGCCGTCCAGTCGCTGGTCCTCCGGCGCCGGGCAGGATCATTGCATTCCTCATCTCTCCGCGAGACGCGCTTCCTGGTGGGCACGGTGGTGGGTGTCTTCGCAGTAGGACCTTTGCTCACACAACTCACCGGCACGTGGGAAATCGGGCCACTCTCCGTCGTTTCCGAGGTGATGCTCCAGGCCAGTCCCGACGCCGACGAAGTCAAGGAAGCCTGTAACAACGACACCAACTGCGTCACGCTGCAAAGCATCGTGGGTGTTCAGAGCTTCGGCGCAGCCATTCTGACGCTGATTCCGGTCCTCCTGCTGCTGGTTTGCGCCGAGGGTCTCCGCCGTGGCCGCCGGCTCGCCTACCGCCTGACACTCGTGATCCAGGCGTACCTGGCAGCGGTGACGGTCCTGTCGATCATCCAGTACATCACTGATCCGGACGTCGCCCTGGGCGATGACGATTTCGGCTACCTCCTGCTTTATGCAGTCCCGGCGGTCCTCGCACCGGTGATCATCGTGGCCTTGCTGTTGGCCAACCGCCACAAGTTCCGGGTGGAGTCCAGCGACGCCGGATACCGGGTCCTGGGCAGGACCTCCCTGATCCTGGCCGTCGCCGCGATTGTTCTCTATGTGGCGTTCTGGTTTGTCGAAGGCAACCCGGGACGTTCCACGCTGTGGGACCTTGCGGGGCAGCTGACCCACATCCTGGTTCCTTTCCCTGTCCCCTTTGTGGTGGCCCTCCCCCAAGGCCTGTTGAGCACGGTGGTGTACGGGCTTGGCGGGGACATCATCTGGCTTTGCATCCTGGTACTGGTCCTGAACAACTTCCGACGGTTCAGGATGCTGGCCACCGATCCGGCCGCAGACCTCGGCCACACCCGCGAGTTGCTCCATGATGGTGGCGGCACCCTGTCCTGGATGGCGTTGTGGGACAACAACCAGTACTGGTTCACGCCGGACCGGAAGGCCGGCGTCGCCTATCAGGTGCACAACGGCGTGGCGTTGACGGTTGCGGGCCCCTTCGGGGCTGAAGAGCACCACGCGGATGCAGCCACGGGGTTCCTGAAGCACTGCGCCGGCCTGGGACTCATCCCATGCTTTTATTCGGCCACCGCAGAGCTCGACGCCCCTCTCGAACCACGGGGATTCCGCAAGCTGGAAGTGGCGGAAGAAACCCTTTTGAACGTCCAGGCCATGACCTTCAAGGGCAAGGAATGGCAGAACGTGCGCACCGCCCTGAACCGAGCAGAGAAGTTGTCCATCAAGGACCACTGGTATCCATACCAGGGTATGCCGCCGGGAGTCAGGGCCCAACTTGCAGAGATCTCCGAAGAGTGGGTCGCGGACAAAGCCCTGCCGGAAATGGGATTCACCCTGGGAGGCCTCAATGAGCTGAAAGATCCCGAAGTCCTCTGCTGCGTGGCCGTGGACGATGAGGGCTTGGTCCATGGAGTCACGAGTTGGTTGCCCGTGTTCCGCAACGGCGTCATCTCGGGATGGACTTTGGATTTCATGCGAAGACGCACCACCGGGTTCAAGGGCGTCATGGAATTCCTGATCGCCTCGGCCGTGACCCATTTCAAGGAAGAAGTCCCGCAAATCTCGCTGTCCGGCTCGCCCTTGGCCAACGCCGGGGCTGACGGCGCCGAAGGGGACCGAAGCTCCCTGGACCGCGTCCTGGCGCTGCTCGGCAATGCCCTGGAGCCGATGTACGGATTCAAGTCCCTGGCAGCCTTCAAGTCACGGTTCCAGCCCGAGCACCGCACCCTGTACATGTACTACCAGGACCCCTTGGCGTTGCCATCCATTGGTATCGCTGTTGGTTCCGCCTACCTGCCGGGTCTCTCCCCCGCGCAGAGCGCCGGCCTCCTGCGGCAAATGGTCGCCAGGGAGCCCGCAGCATGAGGGGCAGGCGGTGTTCCCAGCCATGGACGACCTCCTGAAACTTGAGATCAGCGGCCCTGTAGTCATGACCATTGCCGGGGCGATCGGCGTCGTGTTCTTTCTGGTGCTTTTCCTCAGGCCGTCAGCCCGGTGGGCGCTGACCGCGATCATTGCCATTGTTTCCGCTGCCCTGCTGGGGTGGCTGACGGTGTGGATCATCGAGGACGTCATGGACGTCTTCCATGTTGGCCTGACTCCCCGCGTATGGTTCTGGGCCATCTCCTGCTTCGCCGCGCTGGGACTGTCGGTGGTCAGCTTCCGCCACAGCCGTGCTTGGCGGAAAGTGGTGGCTGCAGTCTCCATCCCCGTTTTTGTCCTCGTCGCGGGGCTGGGCATCAACACCGAGTTCGGGCTGAACAAGACCTTGGGCTCGGCCCTGGGGATTTCCACCGAAGGCGCCATCCAGTTGAACAAGCCCAACCCGGACGCGTCCATACCGGCAGGACCACTGTGGCAAAGCTGGAAACCCCCGGCCACCATGCCATCCAAGGGCAAGGTGGGCACCCAGGTGATACCGCCGACGGCCTCCGGATTTGAGGCCAGGCCCGCCGGCATCTACCTGCCTCCCGCGGCCCTGACGGACAATCCTCCCCGGCTTCCCCTGTTCGTCCTCATGATGGGCCAACCAGGCCTACCCGACCCCCAGTACGTCTCGGCGGCACTGGATGACTTCGCGGCGAAGAACAACGGCCTGGCGCCGATTGCGATCGTGGCTGACCAGATCGGCCCGGATGAGAACGACACCCTCTGTTTGGACACCACCAAGTACGGCAACGTAGAGAAGTACATCAATGAGGACGTAGTGAACTGGGCCAAAGCCAACCTCACCATCCTCCCGGACCGGGAGCATTGGACCATCGCCGGTTACTCCAACGGCGGCCAGTGCGCCATCTCCTTCGCCGTTAAGTACCCGAAAATGTGGGGCAACGTGGTGGACATCTCCGGCGAAGAGTTCCCGGGAGCCGAGGACCCCGCAGGCAACCTCGCAACCATCTTCGGCGGCAACCAGGCCGACTACGACGCCCAGAAGCCCATCAACATCATGAAGGGCAAGCAGTTCCCTGATACGACAGCCGTCTTCACTGTCGGATCCGACGACGTGACGTATGTAGCCGGGGCGAAAGCTGTCTCCGCCGCTGCACAGGCGGCGGGCATGACGGTGACCTATTACGAGGTCCCCAACGGCGGCCACGTGGGACTGGCCCTCAATGCGGGCCTGGCCAAAGGCTTCGAGGTGCTGTATCCCCGGCTGGGGCTCTCCCGCTAGGGCTCCCCCTGTTGCAGGCCCCGAACCGGCGATAAAGTTGGGGTGTGCCACATGGGCAAGAGCTGCAGCCGCTTCCGGCACCGTGGCAGCGTCGGGATGAACGCATCCTGCCGCTGTGGTGGGACCGTCTGTGCTCGGTGACCAGCCCGCAGTCGGCCGCCCTTTACGCCGCAGGCCTCTTCACGGACGACCGCCGCCGGCCCATCGCCCAGTGGTACAACCCCCAGGCCGACGCCGCCCTGCTGGTTGCGCCGGAGACTTCCCCTGAGTGGCCGGTCCAGCGATTCGGAATCTTCTATGCCCCGCCCGGTGGCGGATTCACCCGCGTTTATTCAGCCCCGCACGAGTGGCATCCGCGCGAACCCAGGACCCCGCCCACTGAGCAGGATTCGTTCCTTGCAGCTGTTGCCGAGGCCGCCCGGTTCCTGCAAGTGGAGATGGATTTCGTCTAGGAAAAGACGAACCCCGCATCGGCGTGACGCCGATGCGGGGTTCTTATGCTCCTCCGACTGGACTTGAACCAGTAACCCTTCGATTAACAGTCGAATGCTCTGCCAATTGAGCTACGGAGGAATGAAGCGGTTATGACTTTAGCAAAGGTTCTACCGGAATGCGAAATCGACTCCGGATACCCCTGAGGGGTATAAAAATACCCCCGCTCCGAAAGCTCGGAACGGGGGTATTGTGCGCTCCTCCGACTGGACTTGAACCAGTAACCCTTCGATTAACAGTCGAATGCTCTGCCAATTGAGCTACGGAGGAATGAAGCGGTTACTAGCTTAACAGGGGCCCGCCGGAAAACGAAATCGAGGTTCTCACCCGTCCGATCGCAAGGATCGGCGCTCCATTTCCAACACCATCAACTCACGGTTCAGCCGCTGGAATTCTTCCGGATTGGCTCCCGCATCCAGGCGTTGCAGCTGGCCCATCTTGTCTGCCTTGATACGGGTGATCTGCAGCTCGAAGAGGCGGGCCAGGATATCGCGGCAGTACCGCTGCATGGCCTCCGGTGTACTGGCGGGCAAGGGTGTCACTGCCAACTCGGACACCAAGGGCCGCAAAGGCTCGGGAACTTCCTGGCGGACCTGCTCCACCCACGCCACCGGATCAGCCGAGTGGGCAAGTCCGGCAGCCCGCACGGCCGTGTGGACCGCCGCATACGCAGGGGTGGCGAAGTGCGAGGCCTCGAAACGCTCCCAGGCTCCCCCGCCCAACACCCCCGGCTCCTGGAGGACAACTTCCAGTGCCTGGCGTTCCATACCCGCAATGGGGTCCCTGGGATCGGGCCGTTGGAAGACAGGACTGCCCGACGGCGGGGCTGCAGCGGCCGATTGCCCGCCCGGACCGGCCGGAGCTGACGCATTGCCACCGGATGCGGCACGCTTGGCGGCCGCCCCAACGTAGCTGCTGACTTCCTCGATAGGCATACCCAGCCAGCCGGCAAGGTTGCGCGTGTAGCCGGGCCTCGTGGCGGAGTCCCTGATTTGCGCCACCACTGGGGCGGCCTCGCGCAGTGCCGCCACACGGCCTTCCACCGTGTCCAGGTTGTGCCGGCGAAGCGTGGCCCGGATGGCGAACTCAAAGAGGGGCTTTCGGGTACCGATGAGGTCGCGCACCGCGGCGTCGCCCTTGAGCTGGCGAAGATCGCAAGGATCCGCGCCGGAGGGCTCCACGGCGACGTACGTCTGGGCAGTGAAGCGCTGGTCCTCCTCGAAGGCCCTCAGGGCGGCTTTCTGTCCTGCGGCGTCGCCGTCGAAGGTGAAGATGACCTCACCGCCGCTGCCGTCGTCCGAAAGCAGCCGCCGGGCCACCTTGATGTGTTCGGTGCCGAACGCAGTACCGCAGGTGGCCACCGCCGTCGTGACTCCTGCCAGATGGCAGGCCATGACGTCCGTGTACCCTTCCACCACCACCAGTTGCCGTTCCTTGGCGATGTTCCGCTTGGCGATGTCGATCCCGTAGAGGACCTGTGACTTTTTGTAGAGCGTGGTCTCCGGAGTGTTCAGGTACTTGGGGCCTTGATCGTCCTCGTAGAGCTTGCGGGCGCCGAATCCGATCGTGTCCCCGGCGATGTCGCGGATGGGCCAGATGAGCCTCCCCCGGAAGCGGTCATAGATGCCCCGGTTTCCTTCGGAGAACATCCCGGTGAGTTTCAATTCAGCATCCGTGAACCCGCGCCCGCGGAGGTGCTTGAGCAACGAGTCCCAGCCTTGGGGGGCATAGCCCACGCCAAAATGCTCGGCAGCGGCGCGGTCGAAGCCGCGTCCATCGAGGAAGTTGCGCCCTTCGGCCGCGCCGGGGGTCAGCAGCTGGGCGCGGAAGAACTCGTCGGCGATCTTGTGGGCGTCCAGCAGGCGCTGGCGCTTTCCCACTTCCTCGCGGCTGGGCCCGGTGCCGCCGTCCTCGTAACGCAGCTCGTAGCCGATCCTGGCGGCCAGCTTCTCAACAGCTTCGTGGAAGGAGCTGTGGTCCATCTTCTGGACGAAGGAGATGGCATCCCCGTCCTCCCCGCAGCCGAAGCAGTGGTACCTGCCCACTTGCGGGCGAACAGTGAAGGAGGGCGAGCGTTCGTCGTGGAAGGGGCACAAGCCCTTGAAGCTGCCCAGCCCGGCGCCCTTGAGGGTGACGTAACCGTCAACGACTTCCTTGATATCCGTGCGCTGGCGTACTTCGTCGATATCTTCACGTTTGATCAGGCCAGCCACGTCACCATCCTAGTCGCTTGCCCCCAATGACCCCGCCGTTAACGTCAGCGGCTCCGGAGTTACCAGAGGGACGGAAGACTGCCCACGAGGCGTTCGTACACGGCCAGCGCGGAGACATCCGTCAGCGAAGCGACCTGGTCGATCACTACGCGCAACCGGGCACCGTCGTCGGCGGCGTCACGCCAGTCCGCGGCGAACATTGGCTCCAGATGGCGGTCGCCGGAGGCGTTCAAAACACCCACGAGCGCGTGCAGCACTTCGCGCTGGCGTTCGTAAACGGGCTGGCGGTGGTCGGTGGAGATGACAAACGTGGTGGCCAGACCCTTGAGCACCGCGATTTCGGTAACGGTGTCCTCAGGAACCATGAGCTCTGCGTCATAGCGGGTCAGGTTGGCCGGGCCAAAGTGCGCCCGCGTGGTTTCCATGGCGCTTTGGCAGAACCGGCCGATCAACTGGCTGGTCATATCCTTCAGGGCAGCCATCGATTTACGGCTGCCATCCGCCTCGCGGACCCAGACCTTGGTGGCTTCCAGCCGGGCCAGGGCGGCATCGATTTCGGCGGGGTCGTTGTGCGGCAGGTACCACTGTTTGGTGTAACCCACCACGCGCGCCCGATGGTCCGGGTTGTCCATCCATTTGAGCTGGAAATGACCCGCTACGATCGCATCCTCGACGTCGTGGACCGAGTAGGAAATGTCGTCCGCCAGGTCCATCACCTGGGCCTCGATGCAGGAGCGGTTCCCGGGGGCACCCTCGCGCAGCCATTCAAAGACCGGAAGATCGTCCTCGTAGGCGCCGAACTTGCTGGTGCGGTGGCCATGGATGACGGGAGCGTCGACGGCGGACCACGGGTATTTGGACGCAGCATCGAGACTGGCGCGGGTCAGGTTGAGCCCTGCCGGCCGTCCGTCCTCGGCGAGCACTTTGGGTTCGAGCCGGGTCAGCAGGCGCAGTGTTTGGGCGTTGCCTTCGAATCCACCAATGGTGTGCGCCACTTCATTCAGCGCGGACTCGCCGTTGTGGCCGAAGGGCGGGTGGCCGAGGTCGTGGCTCAGGCATGCGGTGTCCACCACGTCCGGATCGCAGCCAAGGGAACGTCCCAGCTCACGGCCCACCTGGGCCACTTCCAGGCTGTGGGTCAGCCTGGTCCGGACAAAGTCATCAGTGTCCGGGGCAACAACCTGTGTTTTTGCACCGAGCCTGCGCAGGGCCGAAGAGTGCAGGACCCTGGCGCGGTCCCGTTCAAAATCGGAGCGATAGTTGCTCTTGCGCGGCTCTTCAACCCACCGCGCGGAATCTGCCTCGGCGTAACCGGGGATGGCCAGCACAAAATCGTGGGCCGTCCCGTCGTGGCCAAGTATCGCTTCGGTTCCCATGGGTATCTGCCTCCTTCAAGCGCCGGGGTGTGGAGCTTCTTGAGTCAGTCTTACACGTGTGAGGCTAGCCGCCCGAAACGTCCAGCTCCGCAGCCGAGATATCCGCGCTCTGTTCAGCGTTCAGCTGACGGCTCATCAGCCAGTCTTTCGGCAAGGCCGGCTTCTTGGGCGAGCCGGCGCGGCCCCGGGGACCTTCTGAATCGACACCCGGGTAGGGCGAGTCCATGTCCAGTTCATCGAGGTATTCGCGCAGCACCTCGAGGGTGGGGACCGTAGCCAGTTTGGCGCGGAGCTCGCCGCCCACCACGTAGCCCTTGAAGTACCAGGCCATGTGCTTGCGGATTTCGCGAAGCGCCTTGTATTCGTCGTTGCCGAAGGTCTCCACCATGAGCTCGGCGTGCCGGTAAACCCCCTCAGCCACTTCCCGGAGTCCGGGGCGGTGCCGCTGGTCACTGCCTTCGAAAGCTGCCTGCAGGTCCCCGAACAACCACGGACGGCCCTGGCAACCGCGGCCAACCACGACGCCGTCCACACCCGTTTCCCGCACCATGCGGACCGCATCCTCAGCGGACCAGATGTCGCCGTTGCCCAACACGGGGATATCCGGAAGCGCTTCGCGAAGACGTGCGATGGCGGACCAGTCGGCCTGCCCGGAGTAGAACTGGGCGGCCGTGCGTCCATGAAGGGCGACGGCGGCCACGCCTGCGTCGCGGGCGATGCGGCCCGCGTCGAGGTACGTCAGGTGGTCTTCGTCGATACCCTTGCGCATCTTGATGGTCAGCGGGATTCCGCCCTTGGACGCTTCCTTGACCGCCGTCTGCACGATGGATGTAAAGAGATCGATCTTCCACGGGAGCGCCGAGCCGCCACCGCGCCGGGTGACCTTGGGTACGGGGCAGCCGAAGTTCAGGTCGATGTGATCCGCACGGTCTTCTTCCACGAGCATTCGAACCGCGGCACCCACCGTCACCGGATCCACACCGTAGAGCTGCACGGAACGGACTTTCTCGTCCTCATCGTGGGAGATGATGCGCAACGATTCCGGCGTCCGTTCCACCAGGGCACGGGAAGTGACCATCTCGGCCACGTACATGCCGCCGCCGTATTCACGGCAGAGCCTGCGGAAGGCCGAGTTGGTGATGCCCGCCATGGGGGCAAGGATCACCGGGGTGTCCACGGTGATCCCGCCGAGCTTCAAGGGCGGGAGCTCGAGCTTTGGTGCGGGGGGCGTTGCTACTACAGTCACCTATCCATTGTTGCAAAGCGAGGCAAATCGGCCGGAATCCCGCCACATAGTTGGGCAATACACCGTGTTGGCCAGTCTCCGCGCAGTCCAGCGGGCGGAGCAAAGACCGGCACGATCACGCGCTACTTTGTTTCGTCCCTGCCATGCCGCTCCGCTTCCCGCTGGGCGCGGCGGCTCCCTGGACGCGCCGGACGCCCGGAAGCGCCTTGGCCCGTACCGGCGTCGTGCGTTTCCTGCGTCTTTTGCTTGTCGTGGGGGGCCGAACCCACGACGGCGGCGGCTGCTGCCAGCGCACCGGTATCGTTCAGCTCGTCGGCAGTCACTGATGGCCCACCAGCGGTGGCGAGGCGCTTCATACCGGTGGCCTTGACCACCAGGACAGCGATCAGTGTGGTGACGGGGATCGCGAGGACCAGGCCGATGGATCCCACCAGGGTCCGGATGACTTCCTCGGACAGCTCGGCGCTGGTCAGCGCTTCGGCCAGCGGGCGGTCGTACAGCATCACGATGATGAGGATCGGCAGGGCGGCGCCCGCATAGGCAAAAGCGATGGTGTACACCGTGGAGGCGATATGGTCCCGACCGATCCTCATGGCCGAGGTGAACAGTTTCCGGGCCGTGGTGTTGGGCGCCAGTTCATACAATTCCCACACGGCAGATGACTGGGTGATGGTGACGTCGTTGAGCACGCCAAGGCCGGAAATGATGAGGCCGCAGAGGATGATCCCGGAGATGGAGATCTGGGGTGACATGTTCACCAGAGTGGAGGCATCGTGGTTTCCCACACCCGCCAGGTTGGCGGCGTCCGTAGCCCAGGCCGCCAACAGCGCGGTAATGCTGAGCCCAAAAATGGTGCCCAGCAATGCCGTGGATGTTCGCGCCGAGAATCCGTGCGCGAAGTACAGGACCCCGATCATGATCACCGTGGACCCGACCAAGGCCAGCAACAGCGGCGGCTTGCCCTCCACCAAACCCGGCAGGATAAAGCTCACCAGGACGAAATAGGCGCCCACCAGGCCAAGCAGCGCCCGGAAACCACGCCAGCGTGCCACAGCTATGACCACCGCTGCGTACAAGACGGCCAGGAGGGCGATGGGAATGCTGCGGACGAAGTCGACGAAGACGAAGGCCGGAGCGCCGCTGCCCGCGTTGGCGCCTTGGACTGCTGAAAGGTTCAGGTACCTGATGGAATCCCCCACGTCCACACCGTGGGACATTGCCACATCAGGGTTGATGACCACCTTGACCACGTCCCCGCCCTTGTCCGGCTCCGTGAAGGCGAAGGTGCACTGGGAACCGCCGGCCTGCCCACCCTGGTTGGGGTCGGTTTGGCCAGTGTTGGGCTGGCCGGTGTTGGGCTGTCCCGTGTCAGTTTGGCCGGTTTGCGTGCAGCTTTCCACCACGACGCTCTGGATCCGCCCGGTATCGAAGGTAACACCCGGGGCAGCCTGGTAGGGGCTCGAGAATGTGATTCCCTCCCGGCTTCCGGAAGGCCACATGACCATCATGGCCACGAGCGTCAGGACGCCCAGCGGAACCAGTATGGCCGCCAGAATCCAGTTGGCCCTCTTTCGCGAGGCCAGGGCCTGCGGTGTTGGCTCGGAACTTTCAGAATGTCCGTGGGAGTGACCGTGGCCCATCAGCAGCAAAACCTCATGCCCTTAACCCTACGCGGGACCAGGCCCACTGCAGAGTTCAGCCATAAAGCACAAGATCCCGTGCCGCCCGCAGAATGCAGGCAGCACGGGATCCAGTCGATCAACACTGGTCAGTCGCTGACGATCAACGTATCCGCGCCGCGCACATGGGCCTTGCCCGATCCCAGCAGTGGCTCCAGAACCGTCCGAAGGGCCGTCATGGATTCGTCCACTTCCAGCAGTACCGGGTGCTGGTAAGCGATGAGCGCCAAGAGATCACGTACCGCCGCGGCTGCGTCGTCGGCTGACAGCTGGGGGTCATGCCCCAGGAAGACATCCGACGGTTCGTCCGGGTTGCCCTGGGCGTAGCTGATGGCGAAGGCCTGGATTTTGCCCTTGCGGGTTGCTGGAACGCCTTGGCCAAAAGCACTGGCTTTGGGCGCGCGCAGCACGATCGCGCCATGGGCTCCGGTCAGGTCATGCAGGAACAACCGCTGCACTGTTGCGATGCTGAGCTCCCCGGGGCTGTCCCATTGGTGGACGTGCGAGTAGTACTTGCCCACAACGTCACTCAACTCAACCGAACCCGTCGCCAGGTCCTCCACTCGCTCGGACGCGGCTTCCTCGGAACCGTCACCGAACCGCGGCAAGGACAGGGGCTCCGGCTCCACCACCACCAGTTGCGACCGTTGGATGGGCGCAAGTCCCGCTGCCGCGGCGAACGCCGCACCGGCTGTGTCCGGCTCCACCTTGCTGCGCAGCTTGGAAACGCCCGACGGCGAGTTCCCGGCTTCGCGGCGAAGCATGGTCAGCAGGGTGGCGCCCACGCCTTCACGCCTGTGGTCCCTGGCAACCTCGATATACGCCCACAGTCGTTCGGGGTGCAGGGATGCCTCGTGAACCACGCCGGCGGCCACAGGGATCCGTACCCCGTCCACCACGTCTTCGGCCACGATGCAGCGGCGCCAAGGGTGGTTGCTGGACGGCGCCAGGGCCGCACGGAACTGCTCAGCGGGAAGGGTCTCCGGGCCGCCCCAGATTTCCAGGAGGGCGAGGTCGTCGCCCTCCTTCCATTCGCGATACTCCAGAGCCATGGCTAGGCGCCGATCAGGCGTGCTGCAAGGTAGCCCTCAACCTTGTCCAGGGACACACGTTCCTGGCTCATGGTGTCGCGTTCACGGATGGTGACGGCCTGGTCTTCCAGCGTGTCGAAGTCCACGGTGATGCAGAACGGCGTACCGATTTCATCCTGGCGACGGTAGCGGCGGCCGATCGCACCGGCGTCGTCGAAGTCGATGTTCCAGTTCTTCCGCAGCTGGGCACCCAGCGCCTTGGCCTTCGGGGACAGGTCCTCGTTGCGGCTCAACGGCAGCACGGCAGCCTTGACCGGCGCAAGGCGCGGATCCAGCTTCAGGACGGTACGGACGTCTACGCCGCCCTTGGCATTGGGTGCCTCGTCCTCGGTGTAGGCATCGATCAGGAAGGCCATGAAGGAGCGGGTCAGGCCTGCTGCGGGCTCGATCACGTACGGGGTGTAGCGCTCGTTGGTGGCCTGGTTGAAGTAGCTCAGGTCCGTGCCGGATGCCTTGGCGTGCGTTGACAGGTCAAAATCGGTGCGGTTGGCGATGCCTTCGAGCTCGCCCCACTCGGAGCCCTGGAAACCGAAACGGTATTCGATGTCCGTGGTGCCCTTGGAGTAGTGGCTGAGCTTCTCCAGCGGGTGTTCGAAGAAGCGGAGGTTGTCCTCGCGGATGCCAAGGTCCGTGTACCAGGACATGCGTTCCTTCATCCAGTACTGGTGCCACTCAACGTCGGTGCCGGGCTCGACGAAGAATTCCATCTCCATCTGTTCGAATTCGCGCGTACGGAAAATGAAGTTGCCCGGCGTGATTTCGTTGCGGAAGGACTTGCCGATCTGGCCAATGCCGAACGGCGGTTTCTTCCGGGACGTGGTGAGCACGTTGTTGAAGTTCACGAAGATGCCCTGGGCGGTTTCCGGACGCAGGTAGTGCATGCCTTCCTCGCTGGCCACCGGGCCGAGGAAGGTCTTCAGGAGGCCGGAGAATTCCTGGGGTTCAGTCCATTGGCCGCGGGTACCGCAGTTGGCGCAGACGATGTCCGCCAGGCCGTTTTCTGCCGGACGGCCCTTCTTTTCCTCGTACTCTTCTTCGAGGTGGTCTGCGCGGTAGCGCTTATGGCAGGAAAGGCACTCCACCAGGGGGTCGGAGAAGACCTCCACGTGGCCGGATGCTTCCCATACCTGGCGGGGAAGGATGACGGATGAATCCAGGCCGACAACGTCCTCGCGGCCGCGGACCATGCTCTGCCACCACTGGCGCTTGATGTTTTCCTTCAGTTCAGCACCGAGGGGACCGTAATCCCAGGCGGAACGCGAGCCACCATAGATTTCACCGGCCTGGAAGACAAAGCCCCTCCGCTTGGAGAGGGAAATGACCTGGTCAAGGACGGATTTTGCTGCCATGGGTAACTCCATTTGTTCTACAGGGCCGCTGGGTGCGGTCCGCGGTGGTGGCCCCGGATCCCGGACGAGGTTGTCCGGCGGGGTGCTGGGGAAGGTATGGGCAAGTACTCAAAGATACTTGAATCTACCTGCCTTCTACCCTACCGGCCTTTGGCAGGGCCTCTCCGTGCAAAGGAGCCTTTGGGCCACGGCAGCGTGGCCACGATGATCGCGGCCAACGTGAGAATCGTGCCCAGCACCGTGGGCAAGGCGACTACCGCACCGGGACTGGGGATCACGACGTCGAGCACCAACGACCCCACCAACTGGCCGGCGATCATGCCCAAGCCCGTGATCAGCACGCCCAGGCTGCGGACCAAGAGCGCTGCCAAACCGATGAACAGGCAGCCCATGGGACCGCCGAGGTAGTACCACCACTCGGAGGGAAGCGGATTGCCGGGTCCGGCAACGGCCAGCTTGATAAGCCAGGCGATCCAGAGAATGGCCGACCCCGCAATGAAGTTGACCAAGGTGGCTGCGATGGGTGTTCCGTAGTGGACGGTGGCCGTTCCGTTCATGGCCTGCTGGAAGCTCATGAAGAATCCGGCCGCCAGCGGCAGGAGGACCGGCAGCACCAGCGAGGCAATGTCGGCGTCGCCGCCGAAGCGGGGTGAAACCGCCCAGGCGACGGCGGCCACGGTCAGGACACTGCCGATGACGCGGACGCCTGTGATGGAGCGTTTACCGCCCGGGCCAATGCCCATGCGGTCCACGAGCAGACCGCTGAGGGTCTGTCCCGTCACGGCGGCGACGGTAAACAGCGCTACACCCAACAGCGCGACCGTGAACGACTGGGCAAAAACGAACAGCGCACCGATGGCCCCGGCCATGACGTAGAAGCGCGGAAAACTTCGGTTCCGGACTGCAGGGATGATGCGTTGGAGGCCTGCCCTGCCCTTGGGCGTTGCCAGTGAAATGGCCGTTATCAGCAGAAGGCCAGTGGTGAAGCTCACCACAGCTGCGGCGATGCCGTCGTCGAGTGTGGCGCCGAGGGCCCCGTTGATCCTTCCCTGGAGCGGGATGACCAGCCCTGTTGCTACTGCGACAGGAAGGCCAACGGCGAGCGGAAGGACGGGACGGGGAGAAGGCTGCGGCACCGTCACCACACTACTTCAGGCATCATTGCTGTATGAGCACTCCGGAAATCGAAGACATCACCATCCGCGACGACATGATCCGCCTGGGCCAGCTGCTGAAGCTTGCCAACCTTGTGGAGGACGGAGTTGAGGCCGCTGAGCTCATCAAGAACGGCTTGGTAAAGGTCAACGGCGAGATCGACGACCGCCGCGGCCGCCAACTCCACGTTGGGGACACTGTGACGGTCAACGGCCAGACCGTGCGGATCGCCGCCGCCTGAAACAACGCCCCTTAGGGGGCGAGGACCTTGTGGGTAAGGAACTCCCCTACGTGCCCGATTTCCTGCTGGTTGATGCCGTGCCACATGCCCGTGTACAGGACCTTGGTCAGGTCCACGTGCTTGCGGACCCAGCCCATGGTGTAGTCGATCTTGTCCTGCGTAATGACAGGATCCTGCTGGTCCCGGCCCCAGAACATCGGCATCGATCCGTCCAGCTCGTCGTCCTTGAACGCGGCGTCGCCATCGGCGTCGATCACAAAGCCTGAAAGCCCGACGACGGCGGCAAAGTCCGCGGGACGGTAGCGGACCATGGTGGTCGCCATGGCCATACCCATGGAGAAGCCGAGCAGGGTGACCGAAGAGTGATTGGCCTTGACCGTGTCCAGCCACTCAAGGGCGTACTCGGCCGCCAGTTTCACGGCATCCAAGGAGTAGTCGATGGAGGCCGTGAGCGGGAACCACGTGAAGCCAGGTCCCATGGGCATCGGCGCGCGGAGGGCCGCCACCACAAAACCGTCAGGGAGCAGTCCGGCCAGGCTGAAGAGATCGTCCTCGTTGGAGCCGTAGCCATGCAGCAGGACCAGGAGGGGTTTGCCGGCACGCTCAGCTTCTTCGTGGGACCACAGGACAACGGGCGCGGGGAAGGCGGGGGCTTCAGTCATGGATCCATTCTTGCAGTTACCCGCCAGTAACAACCTACGGTGGCGTAGGTTTGCCGTCAGGGGGCAGGATATGAACGTGAGTGAGAACAACCATTTGTTGAAACCCGACGATCCTGTTCAGAGACACCCGTGGAGCCGTTACGTGGCACTGGGTGACTCGTTCACCGAAGGGATCGGCGATCCGGAGCCGATGAACCCCGGCGGCCACCGCGGCTGGGCGGACCGGGTTGCCGAGGAACTGGGCCGTGGCCAGGACGACTTCGCCTACGCCAACCTCGCCATCCGGGGCCGGCTGCTCCAGCAGATCATCGATGAACAAGTGGGGCCCTGCCTCGAACTGCAGCCCGACCTCGTGTCCATTTCAGCCGGCGGCAACGACCTCATCCGGCCCGGCGGCGACCCTGATCTGCTGGCCGAAAAACTCGATGCCGCGGTTGGCGAGCTGGGTTCCGGCGGCGCCACCGTGGTGCTCTTTAACGGCCCGGACACCGCCGCATCGGTGCTGGGGCGCATCCGTGGAAAAGTGGCCATCTACAACGAGAACCTCAGGACAGTGGCTGCACGCCACGACGCCGTGATAGCGGACATGTGGTCTTTGCGGCAGCTGGCAGATCACCAAATGTGGGATGCGGACCGCCTGCACTTCTCGCCCCTGGGACACCACACCATCGCCATGATGGTCCTGGACTCCCTCAACGTCCAGCACACCCTTGAACCACTGATGCCCAAGCCGCTGCCTCCGCGGACCTGGCGTGAGGCCCGCTCCTCGGATCTCGTCTGGGCGCGCGAGTACTTTGTCCCGTGGGTTATCCGAAGGCTCCGGCACCAGTCCTCCGGTGACGGCATCACGCCAAAGCGTCCGACGCCGGGTCCTGTCTTCGGCCCCAGCGGCACCTTGCTGCCGCGGAGCTAGGGCGACATTCAGGTGATGGTGCCAGCAGGGTTTCATGGGGCCGGACTTTCGGGTGGCCACAGTGGCGGATAAGGCGGACCTCTTCGCGGAGAGGGTCCGGCGCCTGCGACTGCGACGGCAGCAACTGCGGCCTCCTTTGTCCGGGACCGCCGGAGACGTGGTCCGCAACCTGTTGGCAGTCCAGTCCCAGGAATTTCCGTATGCGCGGTGGACCCTTGCACAAAGGACATCCGCTTCCACATCCTCCGATGTGGAACAAGCCGTTGCCGATGGAACCATCCTGCGGACGCACATCCTGCGGCCCACGTGGCATTTTGTGCACCGGGACGACCTCGGCTGGCTGATGGGACTCTCCGCGGACCGGCTGCATCAGGGAAACAAAGGCATGTACCGCCAAACAGGGGTGGATGAAAAAACGTCCGCACTCAGTGGCCGGATCCTGGCCTCAGCAGTCGCCGACGGGGCCCACAAGACGCGCGAAGAGCTGGCTGAAGTCCTGGGACAGGCCGGCTTACCCAGCAAGGGCCTGGGGTTTATCTACCACCTCATGCACGCCGAGGTCAGTCGCATCCTCGTGAGCGGTTCCCCCGTGCGCTCGTCCGGGGGCGCCCTGAAACAGACGTATGCCCTCTTCGAGGAGCGTGTGCCGGGTTTCGTCCGCACGCCGTTGACCGGGGAGGACCGTGAAGAGGCCCTGGGCACGTTGGTTCTCCGATACTTCGGCAGCCGCGGACCCGCCACCATCAAGGACTGCGCCGTGTGGTCCGGGCTGACCATGAAGGACGTAAAGCTGGGCATCCACGTGGCTGGCAAGCTATCGCCGGGCGCCCTGGCATCACTCGCCATGGACGGCCTCGAGTTTTACCTGGCCCCGGAAGATGCCGTCGAGCTCACCAACCCCGGGGGCCCTTCGCGTCTGCCTGACGCAAGACTCCCCCGCATCGACCTCATCCAGTGCTACGACGAATACGTCATGGGCTATTCGCAGTCCCGGCGCTATCTGGGTGGGACAGCACCGTACTTCCCCGAAGACAACGGGCCCATGCACGTGGTCCTGATGGATGGCAGGTTGGCCGGATGGTGGCGCCATGGATTCTCCGGCGGAGCCTGCCACCTGGATGTCCGCATGAACCGGCCCACAAGCCCTCCCGAACAGATGGCCCTCGACGCCGAAGTGGAACGCTATGGGCAGTTCCTGGGCATGGAGGCCCGCCTCCTCTGAAGTCCTCACTGCAGGCGCCGGAGTTCACGCCGTGCGACCGGGCTAAGCTGGGATACGACCTAGGAGGCCTGCACTGTGAACAATCTGATCTTCTGGATCATCGTCTGCTCGTGGCTGATTCCGCTCGGGATCCGCATGTACAACCGATCCCGCGCGCGCCGGATCCAGAACGGAACCTTCCGCAGCCCCGGTTATCCCCCGCAGCAGAACCTGCCCGGCCCCGGTTACCCGGCACAGAATTACCCACCCCAGGACTACCCGGGCTATCCGTCCGGGCCGGCCGTCATCCGCCCTGTAGATGACGAACCGCAGTCCGGGGCGCCGTCGAACACTTTCTCCCCCACGCCTTTCCCGGCCACCAACGGATCGGAGCCGCAAGGCTACCGCGCTCGCAAGCTGGCAGAGCTGGACGCAAAATTCAGCAACGGGGAGATCGCCATGGAGGACTACATGAAGCAGCGCGGCGACATCATGAACGGCTAGCCTGGCGGCCAACCCGGCGTCCTGCAGCCGCTACTCAACTGTCCTGCAACGGCCACTCAACTTAGGCGAAGAAGGCTCCGCGGAGCTGTGCTGAGAGCTGGCCGATTTCCGTCAGGAACCCGTCGTGGCCGATCGGCGCCTCAATGATATGAACCGGAACATCACCCGGCAAGGCTGCCGCCAATTCCCGGGATTGCGCCGGGAAATACAACCTGTCGCTGTCCACCGCCGCAACGAAGAACTCCGCAGTGGTACGCGACAAGGCTGCCTCCAGCGATCCACGGCCGCGTGCGACGTCGTGGGACATCAGGGCTTCGGTGAGGGCGATGTAGCTGTTGGCGTCAAATCGTCGGACGAGCTTTGTTCCCTGGTGGTCCAGGTAGCTCTCCACCTGATAGCGGCCACGCTCCCCCAGGACCGCAGCGGCGAGAGGTGTCTCCAGGTGCTGGGCTTCACGGCCAAAGCGGAAGTCCAACTCCAGTGCGGAGCGGTAGGTGATGTGGGCGATGCGCCGGGCCAAGGCGAGCCCGTGTTCAGGGGCAGTGCCACCGTAGTAGTCGCCGTTGTTGAAATTCGGGTCCTGACGGATGGCCAGGGTTTGGGCCTGCGCAAAGGCGATCTGCTCGGCCGTGCTGTAGGCACCCACGGATATCACGGCACAGCGTTTCACCCGCTCCGGGAAGGTCACTGCCCACTCCAACGCACGGGCGCCACCCATGGAACCGCCCAGCACGGCATGCCAGGCCTCGATTCCCAGGGCTTCGGCCAGGCGCGCCTCCGCCTCGGTGCTGTCGCGCAGGGTGACCAAGGGGAACCGGGAGCCCCAAGGACGGCCGTCCGGCGCCTCCGAGGACGGTCCAGTGCTGCCGTAGCAGCCACCCACGATGTTGATGGAGATGACAAAGAACCTGGTGGTGTCGATGGTGGCACCGGGGCCTACCAACTGCTCCCACCATCCTTCTTCGTCCGTAGCTCCCCGGGCTACGTGTGTGCTGCCCGTGAGGGCATGCTGGATGAGCACGGCATTGGAGGCATCGGCGTTCAGCTGCCCCCAGGTCTCATAAGCGAGGACGACGTCGGGAAGGAATCCACCGGCTTCAAGGTCCAGCGGCCCAATGGCGGCGTACTTGACGGTTCCGTCTTCTTCTCCGGATTTTGGAAGGGCTGTAGCAGTGATGGTCATTCCTTTGACACCTTAAACTCGCGCTTGCCCGTCGCCTTGGGTGCGAACAGGCCAGGTCTTCACCCGGGGCACCCCACCGCGGAGGAGGGTTGCCGGCCAGCAAGCCGGGGCTACGCGCTGGCACTCATGACCTATACGAAGAGTCTAGGAAATACAGGGCGGGTATGGCGAAGAATGTGACATCAGTGTGACGCTTTAGGGCGTTTTCGTTCACGAAGCAGCACTCCGGAACGCCGCCCGGCGAATAATCGTCGGTCCGGGCGGCCTCCCAGGAAGGTGGCGGGCGTGGTCGCGCCGTATCGTCCAGGTCGGGAATCAGGCTCCCTTGGCGGCCCGGAATCCGGCTTCGAGGTCGGCGATGATGTCATCCACGTGCTCAATTCCCACGGACAAGCGAACCAGGCCGGGTTTAACACCGGCCGCCAGCTGCTGTTCAATTGTCAGCTGGCTGTGCGTAGTGGACGCCGGGTGAATGACCAGCGAGCGGACATCGCCGATGTTGGCCACATGCGAGTGCAGTTCCAGTCCGTCCACGAAGCGCTTGCCCGCTTCAACGCCACCTTTGATGTTGAACGCAACAATGGCGCCGGTGCCTTGCGGACCATACTTCCGGCCACGGTCGTACCACGGACTGGACGGCAGACCCGCGTAGGCAACCGATTCGACGTCGTCGTGGGCTTCCAGCCACTCGGCCACTTTGGTGGCGTTGGCTACGTGACGCTCGACGCGCAGGCTCAGCGTCTCCAGCCCCTGGGCAATCAGGAAAGCGTTGAACGGGGACACAGCGGAACCGAGGTCGCGGAGAAGCTGGACGCGTGCCTTCAGGACGTAGGAGAGGTTGGCGCCGAGCGCCCCATCCTTGCCAAGATCCCGGGCGTAGACCAAACCGTTGTAGCTGGGGTCCGGGGTGTTGAAACCCGGGAAGCGCTCCGGGTCCTTGCCGAAGTCGAAGTTGCCTGAGTCCACGATCACGCCGGCGATGGCGGAACCGTGGCCACCGAGGTACTTGGTGGCGGAGTGGACCACGATATCGGCGCCCCACTCGATGGGACGGATGAGGTAGGGAGTGGACAGTGTGTTGTCGACGATGAGTGGCACACCGGCCTCGTGGGCGGTGCGGGCGACGCCCTCGATGTCCAGTACGTCCTGGCGCGGGTTGGAAACAACCTCGCCGAAGAACAGTTTGGTGTTCGGCTGGACGGCATCACGCCACTGCTCCAGGTTGTCCGGGTCCTCCACGAAGGTCACCGAGATGCCGAACTTCTTCAGGGTGTGCGCCAGCAGGTTGTACGTACCGCCATACAGGCTGGGGCTGGCCACGATGTGGTCGCCGGCCTCCGCGATGTTGAGGATGGCGAAGGTCTCCGCAGCCTGGCCGGAGCTCAGCAGGAGGGCGCCCAAGCCGCCTTCGAGGCTCGCGATCCGCTGCTCCACGGCATCCTGCGTCGGGTTGCCGATCCGCGTGTAGATGGGCGCGAGCTCGGCCAGGGCAAACCGGTTGGCTGCGCTCTCGGCGCTGGGGAACACAAAGGAGGTGGTCTGGTAGATCGGCAGTGCCCGTGCTCCCGTGGCAGAGTCAGGCTCCTGGCCTGCGTGGATCTGGCGGGTTTCGAAAGACCATCCTTGGGACATGGAGTTCTCCTGTTCGTGGCGCATGGGTTCTGTGGAAACGTGCTGCATGTGAGCTGGGGCCAGTCTAGGAAGTGTCCGGAGCCTTGGACAGCTTTGTGACGCCGGTGGAATCTTTCGGTCTTTCAGCGTCGCCGCATGACGCGGTACGGCACCGGTTATGCACATCCCACCTTAGTTAGGGTTGACTTAGCTGAGACCCCGATCACAAAGTGCCAAGATGAAGCCATGCGCATGGATCACGTCTCTTACGCCTGTGAACGAGATGGCCTTCTGGCCACTACCGAACGAATTTCCGCGGCACTGGGAGTGGACGCTGTCCGGGGCGGAGTGCACCCGCGCTTCGGTACCCGGAACATGATCATTCCCCTTGCGGATAACAAGTACCTGGAAGTGGTGGAGGTCCTGGACCACCCCGCTTCCGACAAAGCACCCTTTGGCCAGGCAGTTCGTGCCCGCTCGGCCGCCGGTGGTGGCTGGATGGGCTGGTGCGTCGCTGTTGATGACCTGGCACCGTTTGAGGACCGCCTTGGCCGCTCCGCTGTTCCGGGCAACCGCAAGTTCCCTGACGGCCGCGAACTGGTGTGGCAGCAGATCGGCATCCTGGGGCTGATCGCAGATCCCCAGGTCCCGTACCTGCTCAAGTGGGAGGGCGACCCGTCACTGCACCCGTCCAGGATCTACGAAAGCGACGTCAAGATGTCCAGCCTCACCATTGCGGGCTCGGCGGAACGCGTCACTGAATGGCTCGGAGAACCGGTGGAAAAGCCGCTTGAGGACGTTGCTGTCCAGTGGATGGCACCGCACGGCACTCCGGGAATCATGTCAGTAACTTTCGAAACCGCCTCAGGAGCAGTCACCATCTGACCGCCCCGTCCATCCGGGCACGTCCCGGCACCGGTCATCCCTGTCCGGTAAAACTTCGGCCGCCATCAGCGGGTGCCAATGACGTCACCCACCGATGGCGGCCGGATATGTTTAAGCGCCCTACCCCAGACCGACCGCCTTGCCGAACAGGCTGAAGCCCACAAACGCCACAATGTCCAGCAGCGCGTGGGCAATCACCAAGGGCATCACCCGCTTGGTCCTGGTATAGATCCACGCGAACACCAGACCCATGACCACGTTGCCGATGAACGGCCCAAAACCTTGGTACAGGTGGTAACTCCCCCGCAGGACCGCGCTGACCACAATGGCCACGGGCATGCTCCACCCGAATTTGCCGAAACGGTCCATGAGGTACCCCACCACGATCACTTCTTCCACGACCGCATGCCGCATGGCAGAGAGGATGAGCACTGGCACGGTCCACCAGTAGGCGTCCAGACCGCTGGGAACAATCGCCGTGGTGATGCCGAGGGCCCGGCCGGCGGCGTAGAGGCCTAGAGACGGAATTCCGATCACCGCAGCAAGGCCCACACCGTGGAGCAGGTCCTTGCCCGGCCGGGCGAAGTTGAAGCCGAGCCGGGCGAACGCCGAGCCGTTGTCGCCGTCGCGGTTTGCCTGGATATGCGCGGAGAGGAAGTAGAACACCAGAGCCACAGGCACCAGGGCGAAGATGATGTCCAACAGTTGGTAGGTAAGGTCAAAGTACTCGCGGGTGCTTTGGGACCGGTTCAGGGTTGAGGTGGCGTCGGCCAAGGGAGCCCGCGTCATCTTGTCCAGAAGTTGCACCACGGAATAGACGGCCGACTGGCCCAGGGACAGGCCCAGCACAATCAGTACTTCGGCGCGCAGCCGTCGGCGGGAAGCAAGGAACATGTACCCACCCTATGCTTGGTGGGATGGGTGCCCCAGCAAGAATTTTCATGATCCGGCATGGCCAGTCCGCCGCAAACGCCGACACGTCCATCTACAACCGTGTGCCGGACTACCGGATCCCCCTCACGGAACTCGGTGTGGAGCAAGCCCGCATTGCCGGCGAAGACCTTCGCCGCAGGCTCGACGGGCAACAGGTCTGCGTCTACGTCTCACCATATTTGAGGGCCTACCAGACCTTGGAGGCGTTGAATCTGGGCTCGTTGATAGAACGCGTCATTGAGGAACCCAGGCTTCGTGAGCAGGACTGGGCCAACTTCCAGATTGCCGGGGAGATCGAGGATCAAAAGGAGCTCCGCAATCTCTACGGCCACTTCTTCTACCGGTTCCGCGAGGGCGAATCGGGTTCCGATGTGTACGACCGCGTGTCGTCCTTCATGGAGACGCTCTACCGCCATTGGCAAAAGCCCACCTACGCGCCGAACGCTCTCCTGGTGACGCACGGACTGACCATGCGGCTGTTCTGCATGCGCTGGTTCCATTGGACGGTTGAATACTTCGAATCCCTCAACAACCCGGACAACGCTGAGTTGCGCACACTGGTCAGGAACGACGACGGCCAGTACAGCCTCGATTCACCGTTCAGCCAGTGGGTGCCCAGGGATGTTGACGATTCGGTGCTGCACGCACCCAGAATGCGGTTTTAGGCAACGCACCCGGCTTGCCGGTGGCTAGCCGGCTGATGCGACGATGACTTCCGTGCCCTTGGCTTCGAAGGCAGCCTTGTCCTCTGCGCTGATTCCGGCATCGGTGATGAGGTGCCTGAAGTCGTAGCCCGCCATGGCTGCGAAGGAGCGGCGGCCCACTTTGGAGGAGTCAGCTACCACGTAGGACTCCGTGGCGCGCCGTGCCATCACAGTGTTGACCATGGCCTCGCCCTCGTCGGTGATGGTAGGACCGAGGTCCGGGTCCACGCCATTGACGCCGATGAACGCAATGTCCAACGCAACTTTCTGCATGATGACATCCGTGTAGGGACCCACGAGCTCGTAGGAGCGCGGATTCAGGATGCCACCGGTGACCATGATCTTGATGTTGGGCCGGACCGCCAGTTGCGAGGCAATGTTGATGGCGTTGGTCACCACCGTCAGCGTGGGCCTGTTGGACGGGGCGTTGAGGTCCTCGCGGGTGGAGAGCAACTGGGCCAGAGCGGTGTTGGTGGTGCCACCGCTGAGGCCTATCACAGCACCGGGGCGGATCAGCGCGGACGCAGCCTGGGCAATATCCTGCTTGGCTTGGGCGTGGTCGTCACGGTTGTAGCGGCCCGGGAGGTCATAAGCCACCGATCCGGTGGTGGCCCCACCCCGGGTCCGGCTGAGCAACCTCTGCTTGGCGAGGCTGTCCAGGTCTCGACGGGCCGTGGCCGGTGACACGCCCAGACGCGTCACGATGTCCTCGACTTCCACATGGCCGGACTCGGCCAGGAGATCGAGGATGGCAGTCAGCCGATCGGTGCGCGTCATGACGAGCCTTTCGCGGGTTCGGAGCTATTTCGCTTTGGCGAACAGCGTCAGCATACGTGCGGACTCCAGCACAAGGGCATCCCGGCCGGCCTTGAGGTACTTCCGGGAATCCACCACGGCAGGGTTGGCATCGAGGTACTCACGGACGGCGCGGGTAAAGAACCCGTTCAAATGTGTGGATACGTTGATTTTAGTCATACCCGCGCCGATAGCGGCTACGAGCATCTCATCTGTGACGCCTGAGGAGCCGTGAAGGACCAACGGTTTTCCGACCGCGGACTTCAGGCGGGTGATCAGGTGGAGGTCCAGTGAAGCGCTTCGTTCGGTCATGGCGTGGGAGGAACCAACGGCCACGGCGAGCGCGTCCACACCGGTGGCCTCAACGAAATCCTGGGCCTCGGCGGGGTCGGTCCGGACGCCCGGGGCATGGGCACCGTCTTTGCCTCCCACTTTCCCGAGCTCGGCCTCCACGTAGACACCGCGCTGGTGGGCGTAGGCGGCGACACGTTGGGTGACTTCGACGTTCCACTCGTACGGCAAATGCGCGCCGTCGTACATGACGGAGCCGAATCCCAGGTCGACCGCAGCCAGAGCGAGGTCCTCGGACTCCGCATGGTCCAGGTGCAGGGCCACCGGGACGGCGGCGGAGCGGGCGATCGCCAGGGCGGCTGACGCAATCGGTTCGAGCCCGCCGTGGTACTTGGCGCAGTTTTCGGAGATCTGCAGGATCAACGGAACACCTGCCGCTTCGGCGCCGGCCACCAGGCCTTCGGCTGTTTCGATGTGGATGATGTTGAACGCGCCTTGGCCTGTGCCGGAAGCCGCGGCCCTGTCCATGAGTTCCCGTGTGTTGACCAGGGTCACCGGGTCTCCTTCCATGTCACGATCAGTTGGTCTTGAAGTTCCTGGTACCGCGGTGAAATTTCGCCGGCGGCCGGCATGAGCACGGCAGCGGCGGACCACGCGGTGGCCCGGCGGAGTATTTCGCGCGGTTCCGTGATGCCTTCGGCGAGTGCGACGGCGGCAGCCGCCACACCGGCGTCGCCCGCCCCTGTGGGGTTGCCGCTCAGCGCTTCAGGCAGACGCGCGCTCCAGTAGCCACCGGGAGCGGCGTGATCGAAGGCGAGCATGCCGTCCGCGCCGGCACTGACGAGTACCGTCCGGGCGCCCATGTCGATCAGGGCGAGCGCGGCTGCTTCAAGGCTGGACTCCCCGGTCGCTTCGGCCAACTCGTGGTGATTCGGTTTGAGGATGTCCGCACCCGCTTTGGCTGCGGCGATGATTCCGGGGCCGGAGGTATCGATGATGGCCGGAATGCCGGCATCGTGGGCCAGGCGCACCAGTTCCGGGTAGAAATCTCCTGGAGCACCCGGCGGCAGGCTTCCCGAACCGACCAGGACGGAGGCCGGCAGGTTTCGGTTTCCGCTGACGGCCTCAACCACCGCAATCCTGAGTGAGCGCCAGTCGTCCGGCAGGAGCGCCTGGCCTTCCTCGTTGAAGATGGACGTTTCGCCGGCGACCGTGTCCACCAGGGCGATGCTGCGGCGGGTCTCGGCAGCGACTCCTACCAGGGTGTGGGGAACGCCGCTGGTCCAGAGCTCAGCTGCAAGTGTCTGCCCGGCGGCGCCGCCGGTGGGTGCGATGGCCAGGACAGGGTAGCCCAGCTGGTGTGTCACACGGGCAACGTTGATGCCCTTGCCGCCGGCCCGGCTCAGAGGGGTGGGCACACGGTGGCTGGCGCCCTCGGTGATTCCCTGCACGGTATAGGTCATGTCGATGGCCGGATTGGCGGTGACGGTGATGATGCGGTTCACGTTGGCTCGCTTCATTGTGCTGCTCCCAGGAGTGCCCGCGCATTCAGGGCTGCACCCAGCAGGCCGGCGTCTTGCCCCAGTTCGGCCCGGATCAGCTGTGGGCGTCGTTGGAAGTCAAGGATGCCGTCCACCTTGGCCCGGAGGGGTTCCAGCAGGTCGTCACCGGCTTCAGCCAGGCCACCGCCGATTACCACCGCTTCGGTTCCCACGATGTTGACGCACTGGCAGATGGTGAAGGCGAGGGCATCCACGGCATCGGCCCAGATGCGCGCGGCCAGTTCATCGCCGTCTCCGGCCCTGAGCAGGACTCCGCGGGCACCGTTCACCCTTTTCCCGGACGCCTTGTAGTAGCGCTTGGCGATGGCACCGGCCGAACCGACTGCTTCCAGGATGGTGGAACCCGGGGAGCCAGGTCCGGCGTCGGGGTCCGGGACCTGGGCATGGCCAAGCTCACCGGCGAAGCCGCCAGCGGTGACCGCCTTGCCACCGGAGAAAACGGCTGCGGCGATGCCGGTCCCCACCACCATCACCACAACGTCCTTGAACTCTTTGGAACCACCAAAGGTGTGTTCCACAGCGGCAGCGGACCGGACATCATGATCAAACGCCACCGGAATCCCCAGGCGCTTTTCGGCTTCGGCCGTGAAAGGGAAATTACGCCAGCCGAGATTGGCAGAGTAGACACCGATGCCGGCCACGGAGTCCACGATGCCCGGGACGATGATGCCGGCCGCTTTGGCGGGGACGTCCGGGAACTCGGCAGCCAACTCGGTTTTGAGTTGGGCCAGCCTGTCCAGGACCGCCTCGCCGGGACGGGCAGGATCCAATGGTGTAGGAACCCGGCGCATGCCCAGGACTGTCCCCCGGGCATCCACCAAGCCGGCCTTGATGTCAGTCCCGCCAACATCGAAGGAGAGGACCGGTGATTCTGCGGCTCCGAGAACCATGACCGAAGCCTAGGCGGAGGCGTCGAGAATGACGGAACGCGTCAGGTTGCGGGGCAGATCCGGATTCAGGCCACGGACGCGCGCACGCTCCAAGGTGACCTTGTGAACCCTGGCCAGCTCAGCCAACGGGTGCTTGTCGGTGTGGATGTAGAGGGCGCCGGTAACGGCCATGTCGCCGTCCAGCCCTTCAGGCTGGGCACCGAACAGCCAAGTGACGCGGCCCGGAGCTGCGATGGAGATGGGACCGTGCCGGTACTCCATGGCGGGGTAGGACTCTGTCCAGCCCTGTACTGCCTCCCGCATTTTCAGGCCTGCCTCGTGGGCCAGTCCAACCGTCCATCCAGTGCCGAGGAAGGTGAACTGCTCGGCGTCCAGGAGTTCCTGCGGGACCGGCGCGCTCACGGCGTCGCGGGCATCATCGATGGCCTGCTGCACATCGATGTCAAGGCTGGTCAGCAGGTACACCAGCGCTGTGGTGGCAAAACGGGTCTGAACTACCGAACGCTCGTCGGCGTACTGCAGTCCGATCACGGCATCTGCCAGTTCGATGATCGGGGAGGTGGTGTCGCCGATGATTGCCACGGTGGGGACGATCCCCTGAAGCTCGGCCAGGATCTCGAGTACCTCAGTGGTGGTGCCTGACCGCGTAATGGCCACAACGGCGTCGTACTGGCGATCGGCGCTGTTGCTGTTAAGGAAAGCTTCGGACGCGGCGAAGGCATCGGTGACGCCCTTCCCGGCGGATTCGCGGGCGGCCGCGTAGCTCTGCGCCATGAACCAGGAGGTCCCGCACCCGATCACGGCGATGCGCTTCCCGTCAGCCGGAAGCACGTCCTCGGCACGGGCTTGCTCAACAGCCCGCTGCCATACGTCGGGCTGGGAAACCAGCTCTTCCTCCATGAAGGCGCCCAGTGTGTTCTCGCTCATCGTGTGTTCCGCTCCCGCTCAGCTTAATGACGTTTTCTGATCTATAGAAACACTAAACGATCATTTTCGATCTCACAAGGATCATTCGCGGAGGAACTCCGCTCGTCAAGTGCGCACGGCCGGAATGTACGCCGGACCGCGGAAAGCGTGTGCCGGGATGTGCTTTTAAGTTAACTGGCTGTTAACTCTTGTCAACTTCTGTCCTGTGGAGCAGTCTTAGACAGTCCGCAAGAACATGATCGTTATTCGCACGGAAAAATCAAGAAGGAGCATAATGCCCCGCTTGTCATCCACCAGACGCCTCGCATCGCTGAGTTTGGCCTGCGTCGTCGCCTCATCCTCGCTCGGCCTCATGGCACTTCAGCCTGCCACCGCAGCCCCATACTCCCCTTTCGCCCCAATCGTCCCGCAAGCAGACATCGCCGATGCTACCGATGCTGCCGTCATCACCTCCGGCCAACTGGGAGTGGAGGTCTCCACCACCTTCCCGCAGGTCCTCGGCTACATCGATGCCGCCACCAGGGCACGCTTGGACGGCACCGTCACCCGGCTCAGCACCATCATGCTCAATGGCGTGGAATACACGGTGACCGGTTCCTCCACCGGGTCCGGAGACGACGCCCGCGAGTACGTGCTGACCGTCCCGGAATTCGGCAATACCCTCATCAAGGCCCGGCTCTCGGTCAAGAAGAACGTGGTCTCCTTCAATGTCACAGAGATCAAGGACTCCGCTGATCATCAGGTCAAGACCTTGCAACTCCCCCGGCTGAACCTGGTGACCGTCGGATCCACCCAGTCCGGGGCCCAGGTCTCCACTGCAAACCTGTCCGTGGACCGCAGCGTCACCGGTGACGAATTCACGCCCATCACCCCGGCGACTCCCCTCGACGCCACCGCCAAGAGCTCCGCCTACGCACTGGCAAATACCGCCACCTTGGGCGCCGCTGTGGAGTCCAATGCCCTGTACGACACGTCGTCGGGTCCGGGCGCGAAGGACCGCGGGCGCTTCTGGCGCCAAGCCGTCAGCGACGGAGCCGGCGGCGTATCCATGGGTATCGCCAGCGGCCAGTGGCTGTACCGCGCAGAAGGCTCCGCGACCACCGAGGAACTTCCGTGGACCCGCGTGGCCATCACCAGCGATGCCAATGCCGACGGCGGCGTGGACTGGCAGGACGCGGCGATCGCCATGAGGTCCATCCAGGTCAGCCCCAATAAGGCCGAACAAACGCCGGACAACGTGATCACGCACATCCCGTTCAACTTTGCTTCGCAGGCAACCCACCCGTTCCTGAGGACCCTGGATGACGTCAAGCGCATCGCCCTGGCCACCGACGGACTGGGGCAGGTGGCCATGCTCAAGGGCTACACCAGCGAGGGGCACGACTCCGCCAACACGGACTACGGCAACAACTTCAACACCCGTGCTGGCGGACTGGAGGACCTCAACACGCTGGTGAAGGAAGGCAAGGACTGGAACGCCAGTTTCGGCGTCCACATCAATGCCACGGAGATCTATCCGGAAGCCAAGTCCTTCAGCGAGGACCTGTTGCGCGCAGACAAGGGCCTGGGATGGAACTGGCTGGACCAGTCCTACTATATGAACCAGCGTGCGGACATTAATTCCGGCAAGCTCGCCCAGCGCATCAAGGAACTACGCGAAGCCACAGACAAGAACCTGGACTTCGTGTACGTGGACGTCTACTACGAGTTCGGTTGGCTCGCCGAGCGCCTGCAGCAGGAACTGGTCAAGAACGGCTTCCGGGTGGGCTCCGAATGGGCAGACCACCTCTCCCGGAACAACACCTGGTCCCATTGGGCCAACGATGAGAAGTACGGCGGTTCCACCAACAAGGGCATCAACTCGCAGATCCTGCGTTTCATCAACAACACCCAGTCGGACGTCTGGAACCCAGATCCCAAGCTCGGGGTGAGCCATATCGTGGAGTTCGAAGGCTGGACCGGGCAGAACGACTTCAATGCGTTCAGCGAGAACGTGTGGACGGCCAACGTGCCTGCCAAATTCCTGCAGCACCACCAGATCACCAAGTGGACGGCCGACCGGATCGAACTCGCCGATGGCGTGTCCGTCACCGGAAACACGGCTGCAGTACGCAACATCACCGTAGGCGGCATTTCCGTCCTGCAGGGTGGAACCTACTTGCTCCCGTGGTCCTCCAAGGAAAACGGCACGGCAGACAAGCTCTACCACTACAACCCTGCCGGTGGCGCCACCACGTGGACGCTCACCCAGGAGTTCGCCAAGGCCGGCTCCTTGGAGCTCTTCAAACTGACGGACAACGGCCGCGTGAAGGTCGCCGACGTCCCCGTGGTCAACGGACAGGTTGCCCTGATAGCCGATGCCAAACAGCCCTATGTCCTGGCTCCAAAGAACAACAAGGCTGAGCTGCCCAAGAAGGCCAACTTCGGCGAAGGAACGGCCTTCAACGATCCCGGCTTCAACAGCGCAGACCTCTCCCCATGGAACCCCGCCGGTACCGTCACGCAGGTCCGCGATGACAAGGGCCGCCGCTTCGCCGAATTGGGGGCAACGCCGTCGTCCATCAGCCAGGAAGTGAAGCTGGACGCCGGAACCCAATCAGTGAGCGCTTGGGTGGAAATCCAGCCCGGCAAGACCCGTCCCACCACACTCTCCGTGGACATCAGCGGCAAGACCGAAAGCGTCACCATTGATTCCTCCAACGCAGAGAATTTCGTGGCCGGCGACGAGAAACACGGGACAGCCTTCCAGCGCATCCGCGTTGTGGTGGACGTTCCCCACAAGAACACCAAGGCCAAGGTCACCGTCACAGCGGCCGACGGCGACGCAACAGTGCGCGTCGACGACTTCCGGGCGGTGAAAACCGCCAGGGTGGCCACTACCGGCGTGCTCAGCGAGGACTTCGAAAACGTGGACCAAGGCTGGGGACCCTTCGTGAAGGGCGATGCCGGGGGCTCCACTGACCCGCGCACGCACATCACCGAACGTAACGAACCCTTCACCCAAAAGGGCTGGCACACCAACGTGATCGACGAAGTACTGGACGGAACCTGGTCGCTGATCGCGCACGACGAAAACCGCGCACCCGACGGCGGACCGGGCATAGTGTACCGGACCACGGAGGCAACAGTTCCGTTCCAGGCGGGCCACAAGTACAAGATTTCCTTCGACTACCAAAACTCCAAGGACGGCCAATACGCCTGGGTTTCCGGCTACGACTCCCAAGCCGGACCCGCAGTGACGGGCAGCCAGGCGATCGAGGCCGCGACGTCCACCACACGGTTCGAGCAGACCCTGGATACCGGATTCTGCGGAGACTACTTTGTAGGACTGCAGCGCACGGGCAGTGCCAATGGTTCGGACTTCACCCAGGACAACTTCCTGGTGGAGGATCTCGGCGCGTCCGAATCCGTCCCGGCCTGCGCGCAGCTCTCGGCGGCGCTCCAGGGCGATGTGGTCCAGCAGGGCAAGGCCCAGGACTTCGTCACCACGTTTGTTTCCGATGAACCGGCAGCCATCAATGATCTGACCGTGTCGCTGAAACTGCCCGAGGGGTGGACGGCAACACCATCCACGCCCGCAACGGCCTCGACGCTGCCCGCCGGGGGCACCTTGACCACCACGTGGAAGGTCACCGC
This sequence comes from Paenarthrobacter sp. OM7, assembly GCF_029873575.1. Lineage (NCBI taxonomy): Bacteria > Bacillati > Actinomycetota > Actinomycetes > Micrococcales > Micrococcaceae > Paenarthrobacter > Paenarthrobacter sp. OM7. The sequence continues at coordinate 1,680,146 of NZ_CP123579.1, read as the reverse complement.
GCCGGCTTCGGCTGACGGCGACTACCCCATCACGGCGACGGCCAACTACAGCACGACCTCGCAGCCCGCAGGCAGCCGCACCATCAGCACCACCACGGCCGTCCGAACGCTGCCCAAGCCTCCGCAGGCCACCGTGTTCGCCAGCGACCACCCTTGGGTCAGCGCCACCAATGGCTGGGGTCCCGTGGAAAAGGACCAGTCCAATGGTGGAACCGGAGCCGGTGACGGCACTCCGCTGACCCTGAACGGGACGGTCTATGCCAAAGGCTTGGGAGCCCACGCCAACGGTACCGTCCGCTACTACCTGGGCGGCTACTGCACCGCCTTCACCGCGACCGTGGGCATCGACGACGCCCAACCGACGCGGGGAAGCGTGAAGTTCTCCGTGGTGGCTGATGGGACCACCAAGGTGACCACACCGGTTCTGGGCGCTGCGAGCGCTCCCCTGCCACTCACTGTGGACGTCACCGGCGCCCAGTACGTGGAACTGGTGGCCAACGACGCCGGCGACTCCAACGGCAACGACCACGCTGACTGGGCAGATGCCAGGTTCACCTGTTCCTCCACCTCCCAGCAGCCCCCGGCGCCGGTGTTGTCGGGCACCGTCTTCGCTTCCGACCTGCCCTGGATCGGCAGTACCAACGGTTGGGGACCTGCAGAACGGGACCGGGCCAACGGTGAGCAGAACGCCGGCGATGGACCCGCGCTGCGGCTGGACGGCGTCGTGTACTCCAAGGGCATCGGCGTCCATGCCGACTCGAAGATCAGCATCGCCACGGAGGCCAAGTGCAACGCCTTCACCGCCGTGGTGGGAGTGGACGACGCCAAGCTCAACAAGGGCCTGCACGGTTCCGTGGTGTTTATCGTCAAGGGCGATGGGCGCGAACTGTTGCGGACCCCTGTCCTGAGCGCAGACTCCGCCGCGCTCCCCCTCACCGTGGACATCACCGGTGTCCGCAACGTCGAGCTGATCGCTGACAAGAACGGCGACGACGCCGGCGATGACTGGGGCGACTGGGCCGACGCGAAGTTCAGCTGCGCGTAGTCCCTTCATCCCCCACGAAGAGGGGCGGTGTTCCTACCGGAACACCGCCCCTCTGTGCGTTGCTTACACGGCCCGTACGCCGGCCCGCCACACGGAATGAGTCAGCGGGATCCCCGGTCGGTAAGCCAGGTGCGTGGCCGACGGCGCCTTGAGCAGGTGCAAGTCTGCCCGATGTCCGACGGCGAGCGAACCCACCGCCCGTTCGCCGTCGACGTCGTTCCCTGACTCCCGGCCCAACGCCAACGCGCCGCCGTACGTCGCAGCCCGGACCGCTTCGTGGACGCTCAAGTGCATCTGCAACACAGCAGTGGTGACGCAGAAGGCCATGGAGCTGGTGTATGAGGTCCCCGGATTGCAGTTGGCAGCCAGCGCGATCTGCACGCCGGCGTCGATCAATTCACGGCCTGGTGCCAGGGGCTGACGGGTGGAGAGGTCGCAGGCGGGAAGGCAGGTTGCAACAGTGCCCCTGGTGCCCGTTCCGGTTGCCGGGTCCCAGCCCGCCCAGGTTCCCGCGAGGTCCCGGATGTCTTTGTCCGACAAGTAGTTGACATGGTCAACACTCGCTGCGGCGAACTCTACGGCCAGGGCAACACCTGGCCCCTCGCCCAACTGGTTGCCGTGGACCCTCAAGCCCAGACCGGCCTTGCGCGCTGCAGTCAGGACCCGACGGGACTGGTCCTCCGTGAACGCGCCCCGCTCGCAGAAGACGTCGGCCCAGCGAACGTGCGGGAGGACGGCGTCGAGCATGGGCCCACACACCAGGTCCGTGTACTCCTCGGGATCGGAGCCCTTCGGGACCAAGTGCGCGCCCAGGAAGGTGACCTCGTCCACTTCGGCTGCGGCGATGCGGGCACTGCGGGCCTCGTTCTCGACGTCCAACCCGTAGCCGGTCTTGCTCTCCAGGTACGTGGTCCCTTGTGAGACTGCCTCGGCCACGCGATCCCGGACAAGCCGGGTGAGTTCGTCATCGCTGACGCTGCGCGTAGCGCCCGTGGTGACCGCGATCCCGCCTGCGCTGTAGCTTTCCCCGGCCATGCGGGCTTCGAACTCGGCAGTGCGGTCCCCTGCGAAAACAAGATGGGAATGAGAATCCACCCAGCCCGGCAGGACGGCGCGGCCTTCGACGTCGATCATTTCGTCAGCAGCGGGAGCGTCTTTGGCACCGCAGATCCAGGAAATCCGCTCTCCTTCAATGACCAACGCGGCGTCCTTCAGGACCCTGTGTTCAAGGTCCTGGGTCATCAGTTCGCCGATGTTGGTGATGACAGTGCTGCCGCTGTTCCCGTTCCTGATTCCGCTCATGTCCCTATTGTTCAGCGCCGGATGGACCAGCGCACGGCCGCCAGCTGCTCCGCTGTCCGGGATTCCGGACTGTCGTCAACTACCGTGCCCAGGATCAGCGCGGCTGCCAGCTCTGCGATGGCGGACGAAGTCTGGAAGCCGTAGCCGCCTTGCCCTGCGAGCCAGAAGAAGCCCGGCGCTTCGGCGTCGAAGCCCACCACTGGTATCCCGTCTGCAGCTTCTGTCCGGAGGCCAGTCCATGCCCGGTCCACTGAATGGATTCCCAAGGAGGTCACGGTGTTGAGTTTGCTGATCAAGTCCTCCACATCACCCGCGTAGGGCTTGGCGTCCTCGGCTCCGCTCGGCACAGATTCGGACGGCGAAATCAGCACTTGGTTGCCCTCGGCGCGGAAATAGAACGTGTCGTCAGCGGCACAAACCATGGGTGTTTCCGGTGTCAGGGGACTGTCAACATTCACGATGGCAGCCGTCCGTCGGTACGGCTGCAGTCCCAGCTTCTCCACCCCGCTGATGACGGCCAGCTCGTCCGCCCACGCGCCTGCCGCGTTAACCACGACGCCGGACTGGAACCCTTCGGTTCCCGCGCCCACCTGCCAGCCGCTCCCCAATCGTTGGGCGGAGTGGACCTTGGCTCCAGTGATGATGTCCACTCCCGCAGCTTCCGCTGTACGGCGGTGTTCCTCAAGCAGGAGCGGAGCGTTGCAGCCGAAGGAGCCGTTATCCAGTCCTGCGGCTGTAAATGAGTCGGGGTCGAGCACCGGGCAAAGTCGCATCGCTTCGTCGTGGGTGATGGCATGCATATTACCGCTGGCCTCGGCGCGGACTGTTTCTTCGTCGCCAACCAGCATGAAACCGCGTGGCGTCAGGATGGGTTCGTCCGCCTGGGCATCGCGCGCCGCCAACATTTCCAGGGTTCGAATGGTCAGCTCCTGCACGACTGCCGGACCGTAACTGGGGATAAGTTGCCGGGCTGAACGTGACGACGTGTGGAAGGCCAAGGACTGCTCGGCCTCAACAAGTGCAACCGTGCACTTGCCCGCGAGGGCCGCAGCCAAGGACAGTCCCCCGATGCCGCCGCCTACGATTACCACGTCATAATTCGAAGCCATGGCTCCATCCTGTCAGAACCGATGCTCTCTCACATCCCGCGCCCTTCAACGCAACCCTCTCTCACATCCCGCGCCCTTCAACGCAACCCTCTCTCACATCCCGCACCCTTCAACGCAACCCTCTCTCACATCCCGCACCCTTCAACGCAACCCTCTCTCACATCCCGCGTTTGTGATGCGCGCCGGTACTTGTGGCCTTAACGTCTGCCAGGACTGCAACAATGACGGCATGCACCGCAACCATCCCATTCGGCGGGTGATGGAAGATCCCGCCAACGCACTGGACCGCCAAAAGTGGCCAGCCAGCCTGCCTCCGGTAACCCAGCTTCTGGAACAAGGTCTGGATCTGCCTCCTGCAACCATCCTCGTGGGCGAAAACGGTTCTGGTAAGTCAACAGTGTGGAGGCCATCGCCTTGGCCTACGGTTTGTCCCCGGAGGGCGGATCAACGGGGGCCCGTCACACCACAAGGTCTACGGAATCCGAGCTGGGCAACCACCTGCAACTCATCCGCAACGCCGGCAGCAGCAGGCGTGGTTACTTCCTCCGTGCTGAGACCATGCATGGTTTTTTCACCTATCTGGAGAAGAACCCCAGCACGTTCGGCGACTTGCCCTTCCACGACATGTCACATGGCGAATCGTTCCTTGAGCTCGCTGTTGACCGGTTCCGCGGGCCCGGACTATGGGTACTGGATGAGCCGGAGTCAGCTTTGTCCTTCAATGGTTGCCTAAGCCTGCTGTCAGTTCTCAAGGAGTTGTTGGTTGGGGGCAAGTCCCAAGTCATCATGTCTACGCACTCGCCCCTGCTTGCCGCCCTTCCGGGCGCCCAAATACTTGAAGTCGGGCAGTGGGGCTTACGTCCCAGGCAATGGGCCGACTTGGACCTGGTCACCAACTGGCGATCATTCTTGGACGCCCCGGAACGATACCTTCGGCACCTATAGGCCGACGCTCTCGCACTTTCGTGAAGAAAGTGAGAGAGCGTCGGTCTTAAACCCGCGGGACGTGAGAGAGCGTCGGCCCGAAACCCGAGGGACGTGAGAGAGCGTCGGCCCGAAACCCGCGGGACGTGAGAGAGCATCCGCCTTAGGCGACCGCGGCGCGACTCTTGACGAACGCCTGAACACACGCTTCGACGTCGTCCGCGCTGTGCGCAGCGGACAGCTGCACGCGGATCCGGGCCACGCCCTTCGGCACTACGGGGAAACTGAAGGCCGTGACGAAGACGCCGTTGTTGAGCATCTCGTCGGCTACCTTGGCAGCAACCACGGCGTCACCGAACATGACGGGGATGATGGCGTGCTCGCCGTCCAGGAGATCGAAGCCTTCCTCGCTCATGCGGCGGCGGAACAGTGCAGCGTTCTGGAACAGTCGGGTACGGAGTTCGCCGGATTCCTGGACCAGTTCGATCGCCTTGATGGTGGCCGCAACGATGGCCGGGGCAAGCGAATTGGAGAACAGGTACGGGCGCGCCTTCTGGCGGAGCATGGCCACAATCTCGCCGCGGCCGGAAACGTAACCGCCCGAAGCACCGCCGAGGGCCTTACCGAAGGTGCCGGTGTAGATGTCCACACGCTCGGAGACGCCGGCGTGCTCGGGGGTGCCTGCACCGGTGGGTCCCATGAAACCGACGGCGTGGGAGTCGTCCACCATGACCAAGGCGTCGTGCTTGTCGGCGAGGTCGCAAATGGCCTCGAGCGGCGCGAGGTACCCGTCCATGGAGAACACACCGTCGGTAACGATGATCTTCCGACGGGACCCTTCGGCTTCGACCAGCTTTGCCTCGAGGTCCGCCATGTCCTGGTTGGCATAGCGGAAGCGCTTGGCCTTGCTCAGGCGGATGCCGTCAATGATGGAGGCGTGGTTCAGGGAGTCCGAGATGATGGCGTCTTCGGGGCCAAAGAGCGACTCGAACACACCGCCGTTGGCGTCGAAGCAGCTGGAGAACAGGATGGTGTCTTCGGTCCCCAGGAACTTCGAGACACGGGTCTCCAGTTCCAGGTGCAGGTCCTGGGTTCCGCAGATGAACCGCACGGACGCCATGCCGAAGCCGCGCTCGTCCATGGCGGTCTTTGCTGCAGCGATGATGTCCGGGTGGTCAGCCAGGCCCAGGTAGTTGTTGGCGCAGAAGTTCAGGACTTTGTTGGCGGGCTCGCCGAGCTGGCCTGCGGCGATGTGGCTGGCCTGCGGGGAGTCGATGTGGCGTTCGGTCTTGAAGAGGCCAGCGCTGCGGATCTCGTCCAATTCGCCTTGCAGCTGGTCTTTGATGGCTGAGTACATAAGGGGTGCTCCTAAAGGTGAGGGGGCCGGGTGCAGTTCAGGTCCAGCTACAGTTCAGTCCAGTCGAGGACCACTTTGCCGCCGGTCCCGTTGCGGGCGATTTCGAAGCCCTTCTCCCAGTCCTTGGCAGAGAGCTTGTCGGTGACTACCGCGGAGATGTTGCGGTGCAGCACGGGGTTTGAGGACAGCATGGCGCTCATGGCGTACCAGGTCTCAAACATCTCGCGGCCGTAAATGCCCTTGAGCGTAAGCATGTGCGTGACGACCTTGCCCCAGTCGATGTCGATGGATTGGCTGGGGAGACCGAGCATGGCGATGCGGCCGCCGTGGTTCATGTTGTCGATCATCTCAGGCAGCGCGGTGGGGTGTCCCGACATTTCCAGGCCGATATCAAACCCTTCGCGCATCCCCAGTTCCTGCTGGGCATCGCGGACGCGCATCTTGGAGACGTCGACGGCCAGGTCAACGCCCATCCGGCGGGCCAGTTCCAGTCGCGGAGCAGAGACGTCCGTGATGGCGATCTTGCGGGCGCCGGCATGGCGGGCGACGGCGATGGCCATGAGCCCAATGGGACCGGCACCGGTAATCAGCACATCTTCGCCGACCAGCGGGAAGCTCAGCGCAGTGTGGACGGCGTTGCCGAAGGGATCGAAGATGGCACCGAGTTCCGGGGTGACGGATTCATCATGGTGAACCCAGACGTTGGTTTCAGGGATGACGACGTATTCAGCAAAAGCACCATCGCGCTGCACGCCGACGGAGACGGTGTGGATGCACATCTGGCGGCGGCCGGCGCGGCAGTTGCGGCAGATTCCGCAGACCACATGGCCTTCGCCGGAGACCCGGTCCCCTACTTTGACGTCGCGGACGTCTTCGCCGATTTCCACTACTTCGCCATAGAACTCGTGGCCGGCGATCAGCGGCGCCTCGATGATGCTCTGGGCCCAGGCGTCCCAGCTCTGGATGTGCAGGTCGGTGCCGCAGATACCGGTGGTCATCACACGGATCTTGACGTCGCTGGGGCCCGCTTCGGGCTCAGGACGTTCGACGAGTTCGAACCCTGCGTGGGGTCCTGATTTGTAGAGAGCCTTCATGGGATTCCTCACTGCCAGGGCTGCTTCGCTGCTGCTGAGTCCATTAGAGCCCCGTCAACGATTTAGCACAACTAGATTCTTCTCAATCAACGATTTAGGATTTGCTAATGGAAATACACCAGTTGCAGATGCTTCGTGAGCTCGGCGACCTCGGCAGTGTCAAAGCGGTGGCCGAGACGCTCATGGTCACTCCATCGGCTGTTTCCCAGCAGCTCGCCCTGCTGCAGAAATCGGTGGACGTGCCGTTGACGCGCAAAGAAGGCAGGGCCTTGGTGCTGACGGACGCCGGCCGCGTCCTCGCCGAGGCCGGTGCCGCCGTCGTGAACGCCATGGCAGATGCGCGGGCAGCAATCGGCGCTTACCACGATGCTCCGGACGCGCCGGTCAGCGTGAGTGCGTTCCACAGCGCCGGGCAGGCTCTGTTCGCGCCGTTGGCGGCGCTGCTGGCGTCCGGAACAGCGTCCGACGGCGGGAAGTCGCCGCGCCTGCGACTGTCCGATGAGGATGTGGCACAGGAGGATTTCCCGGGGTTGGCCGCGCGGTACGACCTCGTGTTGGCACACCGGATGGACAATAGCCCGCAGTGGCCGGAGGACAAGGTAGCGGTGATTCCACTCGCAGACGAGCCCTTGGACATCGCTCTCCCGGCGGACCATCCCCTGGCGGTCCGGCCGGAACTGGAGCCATCCGACGTCGTGGGTGAATCCTGGGTGACCAGCCGCGATGGCTACTCCCCCGCGGACGTGTTGGCCGCCGTCGTTGCCGTGAGCGGCAGACCGGCCGAGGTGCTGCACCGGATCAACGATTATTCGACCGTCGCGGCGTTGGTTTCCGCGGGCGGGGCGATCGGGCTGTTGCCGAGGTTCACTGCACGCCGCGTGTTGGATGCCGGAGTGGTGCTGCGTCCGCTGTCCGGCGTGAATTCGGTGCGCAAGATCGACATCCTGGCCAGGCCGGAGACACTCAAACGGAAATCGGTCATGACGGTTTGCGAGTCACTTCAAACCGTCATGACCGAGCTTGTGGAGCTCTCCGGCCCGGGCTGACCCAAGCGGGCTGACCCAGCGGGCTGACCGCGGTCGGTCAGTCGCGGACCAGGGCGGGCTGGCCGGCGTCGAAGTACTCCACCAGTTCGGCGGGGAGCTCCGGGACCTCGCGCGCAGAGCCATCACCGCGGAGTGATTCCGCCGCAAGGATGCCCGCCACGACCGCCTGCCGGGCCGCAATGGGACTGGTCTGTGTTTGGCCGCCTTGGGAAGCGAACCGAAGGAACTCCTCGATCAAGCGGGGATCCGCGCCACCGTGGCCGCCTTCGCCGTCCTGGATGGTTATGACCTCGTCCGGTGCCGCGTAGCCGGATGACCGGCTGGTCCACACGTTGATGATCTCGCCGGGTCCGTCGCCAAGGTTTTCGATGCGGCCTTTGGTGCCGATGACGGTGTAGTTGCGCCAGTAGTCAGGGGTGAAGTGGCACTGCTGGTAGGAGGCGAGCACGCCGTTGTCCAGCACCATGTTCATCATGGAGATGTCCTCGACGTCGATCACTTCAGCCAGGTCCTTCTGCTCTGTGGGCGGCCAGTTGTCCATGGAGAACCAATCACCCATGCGCTTTCCGGCGTTGTTGCTGCGGTTCGCGACGTCGCCGTAGACCGCGAGGTCGCCGACGGCGGCAACCCTCTTGGTGTAGCCCCCGGCAAGCCAGTGGATCACGTCGATGTCGTGGGCACCTTTTTGGAGCAGCAGTGAGGTGACGTTGGCCCGTTGTGCATGCCAATCCTTGAAGTAGTAGTCACCACCGTGACCCACGAAGTGGCGGCACCACACCGCCTTGACCTCGCCGATCCTGCCGTCCTCGATGAGTTGGCGCATCTGTACTACAACCGGCATGTGCCGCATGTTGTGGCCCACGTACAAGCGCGTGCCGGTTTCGTAGGCCGTTGCCAGGATCCGGTCCGCAGCGTCAATGGTGATGTCCAGCGGCTTCTCACAGAAAGTGGGGATGCCCGCCTTGAGCGTACGGACCGCGACGGCGGCGTGCTGGTTATCGGGGGTCAGGACCAGGACGGCGTCAATCCCACTGCTCAGGAGTTCTTCCAGATCCCCGGTGACGCGGGCGGTGGGGATCCGGTCCGCAGCATCTGTCCGGCCTCGTTCGCTGAGGTCGCAGACAATGGTGACCTCAGAGCCCTGGCCTGGCTTGTGGGCGTGTTTCCATAGCCCTGAACGCAGGCCGAAACCTACGATGCCAACCTTCAAATCCTTTTCCATGGTGTGCAATTTCCTTCTTCTGTTTCTTAGTAAAGTCTGGTTGCGGCGCTGCGGTGCGGCGCCGATTCACGCACGAACAAGTGCCACGGGAAGTCCAGGACGTCGGGTTCCTCTGCTGTGGTGGTGTCAGCAGGGCCAGTTGCCCGCCGCAGGAGCAGCCGGGCCAGCTTGTCGAAGAAATCCACGGGACCTACGGTGCTGAGAGAGGGGGACATCCGTTCACCCTCCACGGTGTTGCCCACACCGATGATGTCCACATCGGTGCCCACGGAAAGACCCAAACGCTGGGCAGCATTGATAGCGGCGACGGCTGCGTAATCCGTGGTGGCATAGATGGCAGTGGGCCGGTCCGCCATGCTGAGCACCCGGGTTGCCGCAGCGTAGGCCCCAGCGCTGGTGCCATCGAACAGTCCCACGTAATCGTCCCGCTCCGGAATGCCGGCGTTGGCCAGGGCGTCGGAGTACGCCCGGTACCGGGTCCCACCGGAGGTGCCTGCGGCGGTTGCCGGTGTCAGGCACGCGATCTGGCGGTGGCCGTGGAGCAGGTGCTCCACGGCCATGCGGCAGCCGGGCCCGGCGATGGAGCGGATGACATCGAAGCCCTCCGCTTCCACCTCTTCATCAAAGACCACCAGCGTGGTTCCATGTTCGGCCAACTTGCGCAGCGCGTCCCGCTGGTCAGGACGGACGGCGTCAACGAACACCGCATCGGCGTTGTGGGTGCCGAGCACTTTGACCCAGTCGGCGTCTCCAAGGATCATCGGTGTGATTCCCAGAGGACCGGCCGCCTTTTGCACGGCCTCGATCACGGACAGGGACCATGGATCGGACAGCATGGTCAGCGACAGAATCACGGTGTTGGTGCGACCCGTCCGGATGGCCCGGGCCGCTTGGTTGGGGCGGTATCCCAACCGCTCCGCAGCCGCCTTGACCTTTTCCGCCGTCGGATCCGAAACTCCCGGTCCGCCGTCACCGCGGCGGCCGGACAGCACGTAGGAAACCGTGGCCGTGGACACTCCCGCCAGCTCGGCCACCATGCGGATGGTGGGCCGGACTCCGGTGGTGCTTGCTTTTGCCATGGTTCCCCCTGCTGATCTTCTCTGTCTTGGCGCGTTGGTTCGTTGTTGGTTTGAGGCTAGCTTCTGAACACCGGAGCGTTGGGGTCCAACGCGGCCTGGTACTCATCGCGCATCTTGTCGCCGCCTTCGCTCTTCCAGCGCTTGACGGCATCCTTGAGCTCATCGATTTTGGCGCGGCCGGTGATGATGTCCACCACCTTGTCGCGAAGCTGCTTGGTGATCTTCGCTCCCACCTTGGCGTTGGTGTCCGAATAGGAACCGTTGGTGGGGTTGCGCCACGCGAATTCAAGGAGCTTCTCCTCCTGCTGGCTGACGTACCTGGTGTCGTCGTCGAATCCCGGGTTGAAGATGACGTTCTCCGGACTGGACATGATGTTCAACGCCGAAACCAGGCCTGGTGCGTTGGTGGTTCCCGTTTCGGTGCGCGCCGGGTTCCCGGAGGCGTCGATGGTGTAGTCCTCGCCGAGTTCACCAAAGTTCTTCTGCAGGTACTCCACCGTTCCAAAGGGCGCCGACAGGTAGTTGATGAGCGCCAGCAGTTCACGGATCTTGCCCTCTTCGGCCTTCTTGAACGGCGTGAAACCCACCGTGCCGTAGCCCATGTCGTACACCGGCTTGACCTTGCCGTCGGCACTGAAGGGAATGAGGACATCAAACCGGGCAGTCTTGTTCAGGGCACGGTAGCTGCGGATATCGTGCGGGCCCACCACAACCTGCGCGGCCACACTGCCGTTTGCCACGCGGGAGCGGATGTCCGTGGCCTTGGAGTCCGGGTAGAAGACGCCCGCTGCGAACATCTTGGCAGTGAACTCCACACCGGCCAGGTATTCATCGGTTTCATACAGGTGGGTCAGGGTGCGGTCCTTGTTGACGGCCCAGCTGTTGGGGGCGCCAAACCACTCCGTGACCATATGAAGGGCGTTGATGTAGGCCGGCTCCAGCGCATATTGCTGGTCGCCGGGACGGGTCAGCTCCTTGGCCTTCTCCAGGAATTCCTCGGCGCTGGAAGCTTCAAACCCGCCAACCTTGGACCACATGTCGTGGTTGCCCAGGTACACCTGGCCGAACGGGGTACTGGGGATGGGAGCTCCCCAGATCTTGCCGTTCACGACGGCGGTCTTCCAGGAATCGGGCTTCAGTGCAGCCAGGTTGGGGTACTCCAGCACGGCGTCACCGGAGAGGTACGGCGTCAGGTCCTGGAACTTGGCCTCCAGCATGGGGCCGACGTTGGGGATGCCCTGGTTCGGTGGAACCCACATCATGTCGGGGAGATCGTTGCTGGCCAGAACGGTGGCGAATTTGGCCGGGTAGCCGTCTCCGATGTCTTCGGCGATCTGGAGCTCCAGGTCCCCGCCGAGCTTGGCATTGAGCCTCTGCCAGAAGGGGTTGTCCTTCAGGCCGGGGCTCATGGTGTCGAAGGTTTCGGTCAGGCCGGTCACCTTGCCCTTGAGCGGCGGCGTCTTCACGGACTGCACAGCGGTGGGCAGCTTGAAGTAGCCGGCTTGGAGGCCTTTGGCGTTGCCCGCGATGTCCGGGGTGACGCCGGTGAATTCCTTGTACGTGGGCAACTTGACCGACGCGGAGGCAGCGGCGCCACCGTTGCTCGCGGTTCCGCCACCACCGCATGCGGACAAGCCTGCGGCGGTCACGGCCAAGCCAGCGAGGCCAAGGAAACCGCGGCGGCTGAATCCAGCCTGGGAGGTAGTGCTTGTCATGGCATAACCCTTTCTGGTTACTTGCTTTTCTCTGAGGTTTGAGTGCGTTGGGTTTTTCTGGATCCTGGGAGGGAGCTAGCCCTTGACTGCGCCGGTGATGACGCCCTTGGCAAAGTGCTTCTGGAGGAACGGGTAGACCATCAGGATCGGGACCAATGCCACGACAACGACGGCCATTTGGATGGACTGCGGCGGCGGAGTGGTGGTGATTCCCAGTTGGTCCGCCGCGCCACTGCCCTGGACCACGAAGTTGCGGAGCAGCAATTGGATGGGCCACTTGCTGTGGTCGTTGATATAGAGCAGGGCGTTGAAGAAGGAGTTCCAGAACCCGACGGCGTAGAACAGTCCGACGACGGCGATCACTGCTTTCGACAGAGGCATCACGATGCGCCACAGAATTTGCCAGTCGTTGGCGCCATCGATCCTGGCGCTTTCGATCAGTTCGCCCGGGATGTTCATGAAGAACGATCGCATCACCACAAAGTTGAAGGCTCCAAAGATGCCCGGGAGGATCAGCGACCACAAAGAATCGAGCAGCCCGAGTTGACGGATCATCAGGAACGACGGGATCAGGCCAGGCGCAAACAGGAGCGTAAACAGCACAGCGAGAATCACGGGACGGCCAAAGAGCACGGTGCGGCTGGTGGCGTAGGCCATGGTGATGGTCACGAACAGGGCCAGGATGGTGCCCACCGCGGTGACCAGCATGCTGACGCCGAGCGATTGCAGCACCATGGGCCCTCTGAAGATAGTGGCGTAGGCCTCCAGCGTGGGACGCTCGGGCCAGAGGACGAAACCGCCTGCCTTCACCAGTTGTTCGGTGTCAGCCAGGGACGTTGAGACCACCAGCAGGATGGGCGTGAGGATGGACAAGCTGAAGACGACCAGGACTATCGCTTTGATCGTTTGGTATAGGGCGGAAGGCTTCTCCTTCCACACCGGGCGCTTGGGGTTGTAGCTAAGCTCCCGGGGTTTCCTGGTGAAAAGTGTTGTTGCCATGGGGTTCTCCTTGTGCGGCAGGCGCGCGGGTCAGCGTGGCTGTCAGCGCACTTGTTTTGCGAAGATTCCGTCTTCGCCGAAGCGGTGGGCAAGTTTGTTGGCGCCATAGATCAGCAGCGCGCTGACCACGCCCTTGGCGAGGCCGGCTGCAGCACCTGAGCTCCAGCCGCCTCCCACTACGCCTGTGTAGTAGGTGAAGGTGTCCAGCACTTCTGCCGCCCCGGCGCCCACAGCGTCGCGCTGGAGGATGAACTGTTCAAATCCGACAGAGAGGATGTCGCCGATGCGCAGGATCAACAGGAGCACGATCACGGGCCTCAACCCGGGAAGGGTGATGTGCCACATCCGGCGCCAGCGCCCGGCGCCATCAGCCGCCGCAGCTTCGTAGAGCGAAGCGTCGATGCTTGCCAGGGCGGCCAGGAAGATGATCATTGCCCAGCCGGCGTCTTTCCAGATCATCTGGACGACCACCATGACGGGGAAGGTTTCCGGGTTGGTCATGAAGGGAATGGGATCCATGCCCCAGTCCCTCAGCAGGTTGTTGACGAAACCAGCGCCGCCCAACATCTGCTGGAAGAACGCGATGACAAGCACCCAGGAAAGGAAGTGCGGCAGGTAGGCGATGCTCTGGAAGATGCGACGGACCCGCGTGCTGATGAGTGAATCAACAATCAGCGCCAGCACCAGCGGCACCGGGAAAAGGAAGACCAACTGCCAGGCGGCCAGATACAGGGTGTTCCAGAACGCATGGATGAAATCCGGATTCCCGAAGAGATCCACGAAGTTCTGCCAGCCAACCCACAAGCTGTCGCCGATGCCCAAGTACGGCTGGTAGTCCTGGAACGCGATGACGTTGCCCAGGATGGGGATGTAGAAGAAGAGCAGCAGGAAGGCCACACCCGGGACCATCATGAGCAGCATCTGCTTGTCGCGTCGCAGGCGGGACCGGAAGCTCTGCTGCGGGGGCTTGCTCCGTTTCCGCTTCTTTGATCCGACCCCAGGGGCGCTCCCCCGTGCCGGCGCCGCGACCCGGCGGGCTTCGGGCAATGCCGGAGCCTGTTCCGTCGTCGAGTTCATGGTGTCTCCTCAAGTGCCGAGCCGGAACCACCAATGTGATCCAAGCCACGCTCGTTAACCGTTTAACAAACCATAAGTGACCCGCATCTCTTTTTGCAAGATCATGATCGAAACTGAGTGCAGAAATCACATTTCGTCACTTCGGGAAGGCCGCGCGTCTGCTTGGAGTCGGAGTGTGACGCCGGAGTGCGCGGCGGAAAGTGGTCCACCCGTGGGGTTTGGGAAGGAGCGTGTGGCAGGCCACCGGACCCCGCTAAAGTACAAGCAGTTGGTTTATAGACAGAAGGTGGACATGGCAGACTGCTGCAGCCCGGGTGCCGGCGCCCGGGAACACTCGACGCCGGGGCTGGCGCTCCCCCTGCGCGCGGTGGGCGGACACCCGACCAGCGGCACACCCGGGACCAACCATATGCACCAGACCAACGACGTCGACATCCCCGGCGGGACGTTCACCATGGGCGATCGTTTCAACGAGGGCTATGAAGGCGACGGCGAATCACCGCTGCACGAGGTCGCCATCTCACCATTCCGGATCAGCGCCACAACAGTGACCAACCAGGAGTTCGCACAGTTTATCGACGCCACCGGCCACCGCACCGAGTCGGAGATCTTTGGTACATCAGCGGTGTTCCACCTCGCCGTGAAAGCCAGTCCGCATGACATTCTCAACCGGGTCAAGAACGTCCCGTGGTGGCTTAACGTCCGCGGCGCCGACTGGGCGCACCCGGCCGGGCCCTTCTCGAACTGGGAAAACATCCCGGACCACCCGGTGACCCATGTGTCGCACAACGACGCCCTCGCGTACTGCGAATGGGCCGGCCGACGACTGCCGACGGAAGCCGAATGGGAATACGCGGCCCGCGGCGGGGTGCCGGGACGGCGATACCCGTGGGGCGACGAGCTCCACAACAACCCATCAGGCACCGCCGCACACAATTGCAACATCTGGCAAGGCGATTTCCCGTCCCGCAACACCGAAGACGACGGCTACCTCACCACCGCACCCGCCAGGTCCTTCAGCCCCAACGGTTACGGGCTCTACCAAACCAGCGGGAATGTGTGGGAATGGTGCAGCGACTGGTTCCTGCCCAAGTACTACAAAACCTGCCTGGCGCAAGGAACGGTAGAGGACCCCCAGGGGCCCACCATCGGCCGGGGCAGGGTGATGCGCGGTGGCTCATACCTCTGCCACGAGTCCTACTGCAACCGGTATCGCCTGGCAGCGCGGAGCTCGAACACCCCGGACTCAGCCAGCGGCAATCTGGGCTTCAGGACTGTAGCCGCGTAACTATTTGGGGCCGTGGCCCTTGTGCCCGGGCCCACCCTTGAGGCCGGCCGGCAGTTGGCCTGCCAATACCCTCGTGGCGGTCACCGTATCGCCCTCCCGAGTACCGCTGATGCGCACCGTATCGCCGGCCTTGAGGTCCGCTGCTGCAGCTGTGGGCAGGGATGGCTTACCCCTGCCGTTCCTGGGCCCGGGAACGGCAGGAACCATGGAGATCCGGGTGTCCGCGGTGATCGCGTAGCGCTGTGTGAAGCCGTCGTCGCTCTTCACGGTCACCTCTGAATCACTGGCCGCTTCGATGGTTCCGGTCTGCGTGACCACCGTGCGGTACGTCCCGTCCCGCTGCTTCACCACGTGCTCGCCATGAATTGCCTGGCCGCGGCCTTCAGTGGACTCGGCGTTCGCGGACGCGGAAGGGCTGTTGGACGGAAAAGCGCTCGACGGCGGGGGGCTGGCTTGCGTGCCTGCCCAGACAGCGGCGGCCCCGCCACCTGTCAGGGTGACGGCGATCCCGCCGGCAAGGAGGGCCTTCCGAAGGCCCGGTGAGAGTGTGGCCATGCATCCATTGTGCGCCCAAAAAGCAAAGTAGGCCGCAGCAAAAACTGCGGCCTACTTTGATGGGAAAAACGGGTGTCAGCCCTCGACGCCGAGCTTCTCCAGGATGAGTTCACGGACTCGTCCAGCGTCGGCCTGGCCGCGGGTGGCCTTCATGACGCCGCCAACAATCGCACCGATCGCTTGGACCTTGCCGCCTCGGATCTTCTCCGCGACGTCCGGCTGTGCTGCCAGTGCTGCGTCGATGGCTTCCAGAAGGGGACCGTCGTCGGACACCACCGCAAGGCCACGGTTCTCCACGATCTCCGCCGGGGTTCCTTCGCCGGCGAGGACGCCGTCCAGGACCTGGGTAGCCATCTTGTTGTTGATCTTGCCGTCTTCTACCAGCTTGTTCAGCTCCACGATGACCTGCGGCGTGACACCGAGCTCGGAAGGATCGACGTCGGCAACCTTGGCGCGGCCAACGATCTCACCCATCCACCACTTACGGGCAACATCTGCGGATGCACCAGCAGCGATGGTTTCCTCGATGGAGTCCATGACACCGGCGTTCACCACATCGCGGAATTCCAGGTCCGAGTAGCCCCAGGCTTCCTTGAGGCGCTTGCGACGCTCGGCCGGCGGCTCGGGAAGGGTGGCACGGAGTTCCTCCACCCACTCGCGGGAAGCGACGACGGGAACCAGGTCAGGCTCCGGGAAGTAGCGGTAATCGTCAGCGTCGGACTTGGGCCGGCCCGACGTCGTCGAACGCGTGTCCTCGTGCCAGTGGCGCGTCTCCTGGATGACCGGCTCGCCGGAATCCAGAACGGCGGCGTGCCGCTGGATCTCGTAACGGACAGCGTGCTCGACGGCGCGCAGCGAGTTCACGTTCTTGGTTTCCGAACGGATGCCGAACCGCTCCCGGCCGTGCGGGCGCAGGGAGACGTTGGCGTCGCAGCGGACGTTGCCGCGCTCCATCTTGGCATCGGACACGCCGAGGTTCTTCACGATCTCGCGAACAGCAGCGACGTAAGCCTTGGCCAGCTCAGGCGCACGGCTGCCGGCACCCTCGATCGGCTTGGTGACGATCTCAACCAACGGAACGCCCGAACGGTTGTAGTCCACCAAGGAGTAGTCGGCGCCCTGGATCCGGCCCGCAGCGCCACCCATGTGGGTCAGCTTGCCGGCGTCCTCTTCCATGTGGGCGCGTTCGATCTCCACGCGGAAGACCGTGCCGTCCTCAAGCTCGATGTCGAGGTAACCGTCGTAGGCGATCGGTTCGTCGTACTGGGAAGTCTGGAAGTTCTTGGGGGTGTCCGGGTAGAAGTAGTTCTTCCGGGCGAAGCGGCAGGACTCGGCGATCTTGCAGTTCAAAGCAAGGCCGATCTTGATGGAGGACTCCACAGCCGTCTTGTTCACCACCGGCAGGACGCCGGGCAGGCCCAGGTCAACCTCGTTGACATTGGTGTTCGGCTCGTCTCCGAAGACATTCGGTGCGGAGGAGAACATCTTGGTCTTGGTGTTGAGTTCCACGTGGACCTCAAACCCCAGGACGGGATCGTACTTCTCCATGGCCTCTTCGAAGCTCAGGGTTGCGTCGACGGACATCAGTTGGAACCTCCGGCGGTGTTGGATACTGCACCGAGAGCAGGCGCCTGGGCAAGCATCGGACCGCCCCACTTCTCTTCGAGCATGGATTCGAGGACCGCACCAACGCGGTACAGGCGGGCATCCTGGCGGGCAGGAGCCAGCAGCTGGATGCCAACAGGCAGGCCGTCTTCGTCAGCCAGGCCACCCGGCAGGGACAACCCCGGGATGCCAGCGAGGTTGGCGGGGATGGTGGCGACGTCGTTCAGGTACATCGCCAGGGGATCATCCAGCTTCTCCCCCAGCTTGAACGCCGTGGTGGGCGCCGTGGGCGAGATCAGGACATCGGCCTTCGCAAAAGCTGCGTCGAAGTCACGCTGGATCAGCGTACGGACCTTCTGTGCGGAGCCGTAGTAAGCGTCGTAGTAACCGGCGCTCAAAGCGTAAGTGCCGAGGATGATACGGCGCTTCACTTCGTCACCGAAGCCTGCGGCACGGGTAGCCCCCATGACGCGCTCGATGGTCATCGGACCATCCTTGGGCAGCACTCGCATGCCGAAGCGGACACCGTCGAACTTGGCCAGGTTGCTGGACACCTCGGACGGCATGATCAGGTAGTAAGCGCCCAGGGCGTACTTCAGGTTGGGGCAGGAAACCTCCACGATTTCAGCACCAGCATCCTTCAGCAGCTGAAGGGACTCGTTGAACCGGTTCTCGACGCCTGCCTGGTAGCCCTCGCCGTGAAGTTCCTTGACGATGCCGATCTTCATGCCCGCAACATTGCCCACGCGGGCAGCAGCAACAAGATCGTTGAACGGATCGGTCAGCGACGTGGAGTCAAAGGGGTCGTGGCCGCCGATGACTTCCTGCAGCAACGCCGAGTCCAGGACCGTACGGGAAACCGGGCCAATCTGGTCCAGGGATGACGCCATGGCAATGGCACCATAACGGGAAACAGCACCGTACGTCGGCTTCACCCCCACAGTTCCGGTGACGGCACCCGGCTGGCGGATCGAGCCACCAGTATCGGTGCCGAGCGCCAGCGGCGCTTCGAAAGCGGCGACGGCGGCCGCGGAGCCACCGCCCGAACCGCCGGGAATGCGGTCCAGGTCCCACGGGTTGCGGGTGGGGCCGTACGCCGAGTGCTCCGTGGAGGAACCCATGGCGAATTCATCCAGGTTGGTCTTGCCCAGGATGGGCATCTTCGCCGCGCGCAGCTTCTTCACCACGGTGGCGTCGTACGGGCTGTGCCAGCCCTCGAGGATCTTCGAACCAGCCGTCGTCGGCTGGCCAATCGTGACAATGAGGTCCTTGACCGCGATCGGCACCCCAGCGAGGGCGTGCAGTTCCTCGGCAGCAGAACCACCGGCAGCACGGGCTGCGTCAACCTCGGCTGCAACGGCCAAAGCCTCATTGGTGTTAACGTGCAAAAATGCGTGGATACCGTCGGCTCCGCCATCAACAAGGGCGATGCGGTCAAGGTGCGCCTGCGTCACCTCGACGGCGGTCACCTCACGGGCAGCCAGCTTCGCAGCGAGATCGGCAGCGGAGTGGCGGATGAGCTCGTTCTTCGATTCAGTCATAGTGATTAGTCCTCATCCAGGATTGCCGGGACCTTGAAACGGTTCTCGTAAGCATCCGGAGCGCCGGACAATGCCTGCTCAGCCGTGAACGTGTGGCCCACAACGTCCTCACGGAACACATTGGTCAACGGAATCGGGTGCGACGTCGCCGGGACATCCTCCCCCGCAGCTTCGCTCACGCTCTTCACCGAATCCACGATGACAGCAAGCTCAACAGCCATCCTGTCCAGTTCTTCGGCACTCATTTCAATGTGAGCCAGACGCGCAAGATGCGCGACGTCGTCACGGTTGATCGCAGCCATGGATCTCCCCTGCAAAGTTCAAATGGTTTTCGGAACCAGTCTACTTGGCTTGGGTGCGCCGCCGTACGCGGGCTGCGGCCCGCTCGGTGGGTGTTGTCGCCTTCGGCCGGTGGGCCTCCTACGCAGACCGGGCCAGGCATCCGGATGCGTGCGTCAAAGCGACGAAGGAGCAGCACGCGGAGGATGTCTGGCCCGGTCTTGCACCTCAGGTGCAGACGGTTGCGCTGGGAGCAGCGGGTCAGCCGATGCCGATGGCTCCGGTCAGGACTCCGACTGCCAGCATGACGACTGAGACCACTGCCGTGCGCCAGAGGACCTTCTTGTGGTGGTCGCCCAGGTCTACCTTGGCGAGGGACACCAGGAGGAGGATCGCCGGTACCAAGGGGCTCTGCAGGTGGAAGGGCTGCCCGGTGATGGAGGCACGGGCCATGTCCACTGCATCGACGCCATAGTGCGCGGCCGTTTCGGAGAGGACCGGAAGGACACCGAAGTAGAAGGCGTCATTGCTCATGAAGAAGGTCATGGGGATGCTGAGCAGTCCGGTGATGATCGCCATGAACGGACCCATGTCCGCGGGGATGATCTGGACCAGCCACTCGGACATAGCCTTGACCATGCCGGTGCCGTTGAGGACGCCTGTGAGGACGGCGGCGGCCATGACCATGCTGACGACGGCGACGATGGACGGTGCGTGGGCGATCAGCTGGGCGCCTTGGTCTTTGACCTTGGGAAAGTTGACCAGCAGGGCGATCGCGGATCCCACCATGAACACGAACGGCAGCGGAACGATGTTGGCCACCAGGACCACCATCACGGCGACGGTCAAGCCCAGGTTGAACCAGAACAGCTTGGGACGCAGGGTGGAGCGGTTGGGGTCCAGCGCGGTGTCCGCCATGGCGGTGTCGTGATCGTCCACCAGCGTGGCAGGGTCTTCGAGGACCGCGACGCCGGAACCTCCGCCGGTTCCCGGCTTACCTGCGGTTGAACCGTTGCGGCCAAATCCGAAACGGTCGGCGCCGAAGCCTGCACCCAGGCCCGAACCTGCGGCGACGGAACCGCCGCGGCCGGCGCCGCCGTCGAACGTTTCAGAAGGATCGGCGACGTCGCCCCAAATTTCGGGCGCAGTGGTGCGGAGGCGGTTGCGTTCCTGCAGGCCCAGCAGCCAGGCGAAGACCAGGACAACGATGAGGCCAACGATGAGTGACGGAACCATGGGGACGAAGACGTCGTTGACATCAAGGTTCAGGGCGGTCGCAGCGCGGGCGGTGGGCCCGCCCCACGGCAGGATGTTCATGGTGCCGTTGGCCAGGCCCGCCACGCAGGTGAGGACCACGGGGCTCATCTTGAGCCGCAGGTACACCGGGAGCATGGCGGCAGTAGTGAGAATGAAGGTGGTGGAGCCGTCCCCGTCCAGGGAGACTGCTGCGGCGAGGATCGCGGTGCCGAGGACAACCTTGGCGGGGTCGTTGCCCAGCTTGCGCAGGATGAACTTCACCAGGGGGTCGAACAGTCCGACGTCGATCATCAGGCCGAAGTAGATGATGGCGAACATGAGGAGCGCGGCCGTGGATGTCATGGACTTCATCGAGTCCATCACCATGTCGCCAATGCCGAGGCCCGCTCCGGCGAAAAGGCCAAAGACGGTGGGGACGATGATCAGCGCCAGTACTGGCGTCAATTTTTTGGTCATGATCAGGACCATGAATACCGCAATCATTGCGAATCCAAGCAAAACCAGCACGGCCGGCTCCTTACTACTGTGAATGGCGCCACGTCGGTGTGATGCGCACTACAGACGATATGGTGGCGCCGATCACGGCGGGGGGTTTCCGGGAATTGTTGGGAATACTGCTCGTTGCGAACGTTTTGCGCATTGTGCTCAGTGATTCAATGGATCATGCGGTTTTCCACCCAGACCCTCCTCCTCCAACTGGGGGTTGTCCTGCTGGTGGTCCTGCTCAGCGGAACAGTCCATGCCTGGCTGGTGTACGAACGGATCGGCACCGAAGCCGAGAACCAAGCCCTCACCCTTGCCAGGACGGTCGCGGCGGATCCGGATATCAGGACCAACGTGCAGCTCATCAGCAGGGAAGAGGGAACGCCTCCCTCGGAAGTACTCGCCGTCGGGCCCCTGCAAGAAGCTGCCGAGGCGGTACGGGCGCGCACCGGCGCCTTGTTCGTGGTCATCACGGACGAAACCGGCCTCAGGCTGGCCCACCCGGAGACGGCGCGGCTGGGTGAACGCGTCAGCACGGACCCCTCGGTGGCATTGGGCGGTGAGGAAATCACTACCCGCAACACCGGAACGTTGGGACCATCGGCCGGGGCCAAGGTGCCGGTGTACTCGCCGGAAACGCCCGGCGCAATCGTGGGCGAAGTCAGCGTGGGCTACTCCGTGGAGTCTCTTGGCAACAGCCTGGCCCGCGACATCGTACCCATTGCCCTCACTGCTGGCGGAGCATTGCTTGCCGGCGTCCTGGCATCGTTCTTGCTCCGCCGCAGGCTGCGGCGGCTCACCCTCGGTCTTGAGCCCGAAGAAATCAGCACCCTCGTCCACGACCAGGTAGCGGTACTCCAAGGCGTGGATGACGGCGTGATCGGTATCGCGGCGGACGGGCGCATCTCCGTGTTCAACGCAGCAGCCGCCAGGCTCCTGGACATGCCCGATGCCACCGGGCAGGACTGGGCGTCCGCCGCCGTTCCCGAGCAACTCAAACAGCTCACGCAGCCCGCGGCACGTGATGCGGAGGCCGTGGAGATTGTTGCAGGTGGGCGCGTTCTGGTGGTGAGTGCACGCAAGGCCTGGCATCGCAAGGAGGACCTTGGCTGGGTGGTCATGCTGCGTGATCGTACGGAATTGCAGCAACTCACCCGCCAACTCGACGCCGTGGGTACCATGTCCACAGCCCTCCGCGCCCAGCGCCACGAGTTCGCCAACCAGCTCCACACGATCGCGGGTTTCATGAGCATCGGCCAGTACGAATCGGCCAAGGCATACTTGGCCCGGATCTCCGCAACGGGCCCGTTGAAGTTCCCGGTGGAGCAGGCTGAACTCCTGCAGGACCCGTACTTGCAGGCGTTCGTTGGCGCCAAGGGCGTGGAGGCTTCGGAGCGCGGCGTGGCCCTCCGCGTCGGGCCCGAAACATTGGTCCGCGGGCACGTGACCGATCCCCAGGACGTGACCACGGTGCTCGGCAACCTGATCGACAACGCGGTGAGTGCCGCCGTCGCCGGGTCCGCCGCGGACCGCTGGGTGGAGGTTGAACTGCTGGACGACGCCACCACAACGGGCGGCACCTTGCATATCGTGGTGGGAGACTCGGGCGATGGTTTGGGGAGCCTTGAACCCGAAGAGGTCTTCGCAGAAGGATTTACGACGTCGGAACAACCGGTACGCTCGGGGGCTGGACAAGGTTTGGGGTTGGCGTTGGTGCGGCAGCTGGCGCGAAGGCGCGGCGGCGACGTCCGCGTTCTGGAGCCCGGCAGCCATGGCGGTCCGGGGGCGGTGTTCATGGCAACCATCCCCGGTGTCATGGACTTTTCCGGCACTGTGGATGCAGGTGCCGACTCTACCTTGAGGGAGGACAGCAGTGGCTGAGGATTTGAGGGTGCTGATCGTGGATGACGACTTCCACGTGGCAAGGCTCCACGCTGCCTATGTGGATTCCGTGGCCGGCTTCATGGCTTTGGCGCCGGCGGGCTCCGTGTCCCAAGCGCTGCAGGCGATCCACAGCCTCCGCCCGGACCTGGTGCTGCTGGACGTGTACCTGCCGGATGGCTCCGGCTTGGACCTGCTGGGCCAGTTGGACGTCGACGCCGTGATGCTCACCGCAGCCTCGGATGCGCAGTCCATCAAGGTTGCCCTGCGTCGCGGCGCGCTGGGGTACATGCTCAAACCCTTCACGGCCGAGTCCCTGTCCCAGCAACTCCGGTCCTACGCCAGGTACCGGAGGATTTTGGGCCAGCAGAGCGCCGTGGACCAGACCACCATTGAACGCGCAAAGCGCTCCCTGATTCCCGGTGACGTCACGCCGGCCGCCAAACCCCGCTCGGCGACCGAAGCGGCGGTCCTGGAATCGTTGATCCCTGGTGAGCAGTATTCAGCTGCCGAGGTGGCGGAACGCGTTGGCGTTTCCCGGGCCACGGCGCAACGGTACCTGTCCTCGCTCGCGGACGATGGCGCCGTCGAAATCCAACTGCGCTACGGGACCACGGGTCGGCCGGAACACCGCTACGGCATCCCGAGCTAGCCCAACCAACTGGCATTAGTGGTTGTTCTGAGCGCTCAGAAGAACCACTAATGCGACTCAGTTGGGTGCGTTACGCGCTCTTCTGCGCCACGAGCTCGATCTCCACCAGCATCGCGGGATCGAGGAACGGCAGGACGTGGACCAGGGCAAGCGTGGGGCGGATCTCGCCGAAGACCTCACCGTGCGCACGGCCGGCATCTTCCCATTTGCTGATGTCCGTCAGGTACAGCTTGGACTGCACAACGTCCTCGTAGGAGAACCCGGCTTCTTCCAGAACGGTGCCGAGCTTTTCGAGAATGTACTTGGTCTGCGAGTAGAAGTCTTCGCCAACAATGCCATCGGGCCCACTGGCTGCCGTCGCAGAGATGAAGAGGGTGTTGTCCACCTGGACTGCGCGGGAGTATCCAAGGGTCTGCTCCCAGACCGAACCCGTGCCGAATGTCTTGCGCATGCCGCGCCTTCCTGTCGTTTCGCACGGTCCGGTGACCGGCGTTTACGAAGGAAACTTTATGACTGCGGGAGGTCCAGCCGGTAAACGAACAGCTTTATGTCGGTGCCGGGAACGAACCAGTCGCGGTGCGGCGCGCGGTCAAAGCCGGTGCGTGCATACAGGGCGTTGGCACTTTCCCACGTCGCGCCGGTGGTCAGCGAAACGGCCTTGATGCCGTCCATGGCCTTGGCCTGATCGACGACGGCCTGCACCAGGGCGCGGCCGGCGCCGGAGCGCTGCACAGCCGGATCCACCACGAGGGTCCGCAGTTCCAGCTCATCCTCCAGGCCGATGTCCGAGAAGCCGCCGCCCGCAGGAGCCGCGGTGACCGAACCGATCACCTCGCCGTTGCGCTCTGCCACAAGGATGTCGGCGTGCTCTGCACGGCCTGCCACATCCTGGAGCTTCTGCAGGTACGGGTGGTCGGCGTCGCCGTAGTACCCCGCAGTGACGTAGGAGTCCTGCGTAATGCGGGCAACGGCGTCGTAGTCTTCGGGCAGGGCGGGACGGACGGTAATCGGCGAAAGCACCTACCAATGGTAGTCGGGCCGGTCGCACCAAAGACGCCAAAAGGGCCTTTCCGTGATGGAACTATCAGTCACGAACGGAACACACGACGACGGCGGCCCGTGCTTTGTTGATCGGGTGGACAACTGCTGGGCTGCTTTTGTGTTGCCTCCCGTGGCGTCGGATGGAGCCGCGTTGCCTGCCGTGAACCCCGGTTTCGTGCTGTTTCGGGGACATGTCGAAACGCTGGCGGAGGGCTTCGGACCCGTGCTTGAGTTGCCACACACCGGCCCCAACTGTCCTGACCCGAGGAGAAACCATGACCCCGCCAGACCGCAAATTGCACCTCAACGCGTTCCTGATGAGCACAGGGCACCACGAAGCATCATGGCGCCTGCCCGAAAGCGACCCCCTTGCCTCTACCAAAGTGGAGCACTACCAGCACCTGGCCCGCACGGCCGAACGCGGAAAGCTCGATTCCATCTTCTTCGCTGACTCCCCCGTCCTCTTTGGCGAGGTGGGCCGCCGTCCTGCCGGAAAACTGGAACCAACCGTGCTGCTGACGGCCATCGCTGCCGCAACACAAAGGATCGGCCTGATCGCGACCGCCTCCACCACCTACAACGACCCCTTCAACCTTGCGCGCCGTTTCGCTTCGGTGGACTGGGTCAGTGGTGGACGTGCAGGCTGGAACGTCGTCACGACGGCGGGACCGGACGCCGCGCGCAACTTCGGTGTGGATGACCAGCCGGCCCATGCCGTCCGGTACGAGCGGGCCGCTGAGTTCATCGAGGTGGCACAGAAACTCTGGGACAGCTGGGAAGATGACGCCATCCTCGCGGACAAGGCCGAGGGCGTCTGGGGCGATGACAACAAGATCCGGGTCATCGAGCACGAGGGGAAACACTTCCGCGTTCGTGGCCCCCTCAATGTTCCCCGTTCACCCCAGGGCCACCCGCTGATCGTCCAGGCCGGCTCTTCCGAAGACGGCAAGAAGCTGGCGGCGCAGTATGCCGAAGCCGTCTTCACCGCCCACCAGACCCTGGCCGACGCCCAAGCCTTCTACTCTGACCTGAAGTCCCGCACCGCAGCGGTGGGCCGCGACCCGGAAGGCATCAAGATCCTGCCGGGGATCGTCCCGGTCATCGGATCCACTGAAGCCGAAGCCCTCAAGCTTGAGCGTGAACTGGACGAGCTCATCAAGCCCGAATACGCCCGGGAGCAACTGGCCAAGACGTTGCGCCTGAAGCCTGAGGACCTCCCCCTGGACCGCCAACTCCCTGCCGACCTGCCGTCCGAGGACGACATTGAGGGTGCCAAGAGCCGCTACACGCTGATCGTGGAGCTTGCCCGCCGGGAGCAGCTCACCGTTCGCCAGCTGATCGGCCGGCTGGGTGGAGGACGCGGGCACCGTACTTTCTCCGGAACACCTGAACAGGTTGCTGACGCCATCCAGGACTGGTTCTTTGCCGGCGCCGCGGATGGCTTCAACATCATGCCGCCGGTCCTCCCTTCAGGACTGGAGGTGTTCGTGGACCACGTAGTACCGATCCTCCAGCAGCGCGGGCTGTTCCGTACGGAGTACACCGAGTCCACGCTCCGCGGACACTACGGACTGGCCCGGCCGGAGAACCGCTTCGCAGGCTCCGCGGCTCAGCAGCTCACGTCCATCGGATCAGCGTTCTAGGACCCATACCGCGTCACGGGGGCGGCCCTCAGCGCTTGGGCCAGCTCCACGAGGGACCTTCCAGCGATCCCAGACCCTTGATCCGGGTCTCGCCGAGGTCCTTGTAGAGCTCATGCTCATGGGCGGCACCGCTCTCGCGCAGCGCCTTGAGCAACGCTTCCGAGTGGGTCACGACGATCATCTGGCTGTTGGCACTGGCCTGGACAATCAATCCGGCCAGTGCCGGCATCAGGTCAACGTGGAGGCTGGTCTCGGGTTCGTTGAGGACCATGAGCTCGGGGGGCCGCGGGGTCAGCAACGCCGCGGTCAGCAACAGGAACCGCAGGGTTCCGTCCGAGAGCTCTGCGGCCTTCATGGGCCGCCACATGCCGGGCTGACTGAGTTCCACGCTGAACCGGCCGTCGTTGACGGCAATCTCCAGGCGGCTTCCGGGAAAGGCATGGCCGACGGCGGCATCCAACTGCCGCTCGAAGCCCACCTCGCGCAGTGTTTGCAGAGCAGCCGCAAGATCCTTGCCGCTGTGATGAAGCACGGGTGTGCGGGTTCCGAGCTGCGCCTGGCGGGCGGGAGCGTCGGCATCCGTGCGGAAGTGATCGTAGAACCGCCATGAACGGACCGAGTCACGAACCCGCAGAACCTCCGGCGCCCTGTCCTGGTCCGAAACCTCCGTCAGCATGCTCTGGAAAGTGTCCAGCCGCCTGGATAACTCTGTCCACTCGCTGCCGGGTCCGCGCAGCTTGGCCAGGCTTCCCTTCCGGTCGACCAACAGTGAGCCTGGCCGTGCTACAGGGCCGGAGAAGATCTGCTCCCGTTTTATTTCGGGATCCAAGCTGAAGGCGGAGGGCCGGGGCCTGCCGGTTTCCTGGTCGAATCCGGCACCGCCGGGCGTTGGCATCCCCAGGTCCACCAAGTATCCAAAATCGTCCCCGGAGTAACCCAGCTTCAGGCTTACGGACTCACGCCGTACCGTTCCCTGGACAGGCACGTCACCACTGCGCATGGCCTTGCTGATGGACTCCGGGCCTGCCCACAGTGTGGAGGGCAAACCGCCGTCGCGGGCAAGCGAACCCACCACGTTGCCGGAGTCGCCCCCGGCACACTCTGCCAACAGCCGAAGCGCCCGGTACAGCGAGGACTTTCCGCTGCCGTTGGCACCGGTCACGATGTCCAGGCCATGCAACTCCATGGCGAGGTCCCGGATGGATCGGTAGTTGGCGATGGCGAGGGTTTTGATCACGGATTGGTGGTCACAAAGGAAACTTGCCGGACAGTTCCAAGGCGCCGGCGCACATCCAGGCCGCCAAACGGTCTTCGGTGCTTGGCCCACCGTTCAAAGGGCTCTCCAACCGTGGTCTGCGCACCCAGCAGCCCGCCTCTTCGGCGATCAGCGCACCGGCAGAGAAATCGTGCTCGTTCAGGCCACGCTCGCCGTAAGCGTCAAAAGTACCGTCGGCCACCAAACAGAGATCCAAGGCCGCAGAACCCAGGCGCCGGACGTCGGCAAAACCGTCCATAAGCTCAGCGAGGCCGGCCGACTGGTCTGCGCGGGTAGCGGGATCGTAGCTGAATCCCGTAGCCAGGATGAGTCCCATTCGTCCCTGGACAGGACCTGCCAAGCGGGTGGTCTCTCCACCGACCTCCAACCAGGCTCCTTGTCCACGGGCGGCCGAGTAGACGCGACCCAGGGCAGGTGCGTGGACCACCCCGGCCAGCCATACGCCGTCGGAATCGGCTACGGCCACAGAGGTGGCGTAGTAGGCGATGTTTCGGATGAAGTTGGTGGTCCCGTCCAAGGGGTCAATGGACCAGCGGTATCCGGAAGGCGTGTCCGGCCTGGTGGTGCCGTGCTCCTCGCCAGTGATGGTGTCGTGGGGCCGCTCTGCAAGGATGGCTTCGCGGACGGCATTCTCAGCCGCGACATCAAAGGCCGTGACCCAGTCGCCGTCCTCACCCTTGTTGGTGGTTTCGAGGCCATCGCCGCCTGTGCCGCTGACGGACCGCTGCGCGAGCACAGCAGCACCCGCCGCAGCGGCACGTTTGGCTACTGCCAGGAGCCCGTTCACCTCCGTCATTCGGAGACTGCTTCCGTGGCGTCAGGTGCGGCGGCGTCAGCGTCAGGTACGGCATCGGTGTCCGCTCCGGTGGTCGCGGGACCATTGGCGAGCAACTCCCGGAACCCGTCCTCGTCCAGCACGGGAACTCCCAACTGCTCTGCCTTGTCCAGCTTGGTGCCGGCGCTTTCGCCGGCCACCAGGAAGCTGGTCTTCTTGGAAACGGAACCGGATGCCTTCCCGCCACGAATGATGATGGCTTCCTTGGCTTCGTCCCGGCTGAAGTTGGGCAAAGTACCGGTAACAACGATGGTGAGCCCTTCAAGGGTGCGCGGCACGGACGTGTCCCGCTCGTCTTCCATCCGCACACCGGCCGCTGCCCAGCTGTCCACGATCTCGTTGTGCCAGTCCACGGCGAACCACTCTTGGAGTGCCACTGCAATGGTGGGGCCCACACCATCCACATGGGCCATTTGCTCCTCCGTGGCGTTCCGGATGGCGTCCATGCTGCCGAAGGCGGTAGCCAGAGCCCGCGAAGCGGTGGGGCCCACATGCCTGATGGAGAGCGCTACCAAAACACGCCAGAGCGGCTGCTTCTTGGCTTTCTCCAACTCCACAAACAGTTTCTCGGTGGTGGCCGTTGGCTTGGAGGGGGACTTGGCCGTGCCCTTGGTATAGAAGTACGGAACCAGCTCATACTCGCCCGTGCCCACACCCTTGGAACGCTTCTCCCTGCGGATCAGGACATCGGCCAGGTCCTCGCGGGTCAGGCTGAACAGGCCCGCCTCACTGGTCAGCGGCGGGATCTCCGGCTCCGCGGGCTGCGTGAGCGCTATGGCCGCTTCCCACCCCAACGCCTCAATATCGAACGCACCACGGCCCGCGAGGTGGAACACGCGCTCACGCAGCTGCGACGGGCACGACTTCGCATTGGGGCAACGAATGTCAACGTCGCTTTCCTTGGCCGGAGCCAGAGGGGTGCCGCAGGACGGGCATTCGGTGGGCATCACGAACTCCCGGACCGGTGGATCCTGCTTGTCGCGCAGGGCCAGCACAGGGCCCACGATTTCGGGGATGACATCGCCGGCTTTTCGAAGGATCACGATGTCACCGATCATGACGCCCTTGGCCTTGACCACGTCCTGGTTGTGCAGCGTCGCCATGCCCACCGTGGAGCCGGCCACTTTTACTGGTTCCATCAATCCGAACGGAGTCACCCGGCCGGTACGGCCTACGTTGACGGCAATGTCCAGGAGCTTGGTGTGGACTTCCTCGGGAGGGTATTTGTACGCAGCAGCCCACCTCGGAACCCGGGAGGTGTAACCGAGGGCCCGTTGGGTGGCGAAGTCGTCGATCTTGACCACAATGCCGTCGATCTCATGTGCGAGGTCGTGCCGGTGCTCGCCGTAGTGCCCAATGAACTCAAGGACCTCGTCAAACGAGTCCAGGACCTTGAGGTACGGACTGGTGGGCAGCCCCCAGGCTTCAAGAAGCTTGTACGTTTCGGACTGGCTCTTGGCTTCCAATCCTTCGCGGGCGCCGATGCCGTGGACGTACATGCTCAGGGGCCGCTTGGCGGTTTCCGCAGGATCCTTTTGTCGCAGCGAGCCAGCGGCAGCATTGCGCGGGTTGGCGAGCGGTGCTTTGCCGGCGGCGACGAGGGTTTCGTTGAACTCAACGAAGGCCTTGGAGGGGATAAATACCTCACCCCTGATTTCGACCTCAGAGGGATACCCGGATCCGGTGAGTTCGCGTGGGATTTCCTTGATGGTCAGGACGTTGTGGGTGATGTCTTCACCAGTTGTGCCATCGCCGCGCGTGGCCGCACGGACGAGCTTGCCGTCGCGGTAGAGGAGGTTCACAGCGAGGCCGTCGATCTTCAACTCTGTCAGCCAGGCAATGGGCGGAACGGAGTCTCCGAGCTTGGCCACCGAAGCTTCCGCCTTCCGCACCCAGGCCTCAAGCTCGTCCAGGGAGAAAACGTCATCCAGGCTGTACATGCGTTGCAGGTGCTCCACGGCAGCGAATGCCGAGGAGACCTCGCCGCCCACTTCCTGCGTGGGGGAATCGTTCGAGACAAGCTCCGGGTGGAGGGCTTCCATCTCCTCCAGGCGCCGGTACAGTTCATCAAACTCGGCGTCGGATACCGTAGGTGAGTCTTCCTGGTAATAGGCATACCGGTATTTGCGGACGAGATCGGCCAGTTGCTCGTACTCATCGCGCAAGGACTCCGAAGGTGGGGTCCCCTCTGCTTCCACGACGGTTGCAGCCGCCTGTTCACCTGTGGTTTCTACCGGATTCGCAATTTCTGGTGTGCTCACACGTCTATCTTGCCGCAAGCCAACGACATTTATGCGGCGCGGCTAGTGCGAAGAGAGCCGGTTCTTGCTCCACAGGGCGAACGCCAGGCCGCCCAGGCCCACCAGGAGAACGGCACCCAGGATACCGAAGAGGCCCAGCACGTTGGGGCCGGAGATGGACGTGCTGGCCATGGCGGCGGCCTGCGTCTCCTTGCCCTTGTCCACGGGGGTGTTCCAGTTGGACGACTTGGACGGGCTGGGGCTGGCTGAGCTGGGTGTCGCAGAAGGCGAGGCCGACGGCGTTGCAGACGCCACGGTCGCCTCGGGCGTGGGCGCGGGTTCGGACGGGCCCGACGCCGGACTGGTCACCCGGGGTGCCACGGTAACGAACTGCGTCACTACGGGCTGTGGTGCCTGGACAGGCGGCTCGGGAGCGGCTGGTGCAGGTGCAGGTGCCTTCTGTGTCTCGCGGACACGGGTCGGTTCCGGTTTGGGCGTGGGCCTCTTGTCCGGTTCCGGGGCCAGCGCAGGCTGCGTCGGCAAGGGGTCCTGGACTCCCTCACTGGGTGCGCAGGATAACTTCCCGTCGCATGGAGCAGCGTGGACGGCGGCAGCTGGCGCCAACAGCAGACCAGCGGTCAGAAGAACGGCAGGGACAACGGAGTGTCGCATGAAGTAACCTCAGCCGGGGCGTTGGGGTGCCACCGGTTTTCAAGAAGTTCGGGTGTTTTGTGAAATCCTCCTATATCCCCCGCGCTGCGGCAAATCCTAGCTTCGGTTCTCCGGCGGCATGGCGATCTGCAGTTTGCGTACTTTGCCGCGTCCAACAATGTATCCGCGGCCGGGAATGAAGTCGGTGCTGATCCTGCCGAGGGAGGTGTTGAGCAGGCTGTCGCCTTCCACGTCTCCCGGGTTGAGCAACAGCCCACGGCGCCCGGACTTGAACGGCTGTGCCAAGGACCAGGCCTGGGACCAGGTGGATGTTTCAGATTCGCCCACCACCCATTGATCGGCCTTGATGGCCGCCGTGACCAGGCGGCCGACCCCCGATTCAGCCAAGGTGTCCGTGAACTCGGTCAGGCCCTCGATGAAAATGGCCATGCTGCCCGGGTTGTCCGAGGCCTTGTCGATCAGGTCATCCACGACGTCGGACACTTCATCCGGACCCACCAACGAGCGGCTCCAGATGTTCAGCGACGCCACGGCGGACCGGCGCGAGCCGATGTAGATCAGGTCTGTCCGCGGATTGGAGCGACGCAAGGCGTACGCCAGGGTCACCAGCGCGACCGTCCGTCCGGCACCCGGAGGGCCAGCGAGGAGGAGCGAGCCCTTGGCAGCGATGGCCGCCGAACCCAGTGTCTCGTCGTCGACACCAATAACGGGATTGTCCGGAGCGCCGGTGGGCAGGATGTCCAGGTCCACCAACTCCGGGAGGCGCTGGATTTGCGGTGCCTGCTCCAGTCCTTGACGGACCATGGCCTGGCTGAGCTTGGCAACTTCGCGTGCTTGCAGTGCCAGGTTCGAGTTGCCATCCAGGACGGCGAGCTGGACTTCAAGACCATCCAGCAATCCGCGCCCGGGAGGGGATGCGGCGTTGAGGACATCTTTGGGGACGTCCAAGGTCATGTAGTCGTCTTCGGAGCTGAGGCGCAGGACCAACCGCTTCTGGATGGAAGCAAGAAGCGACGCCGGAACAGAGTTGGTGCGGTCACCGCTGACTACCAGGTGGATGCCCAAGGGACGTCCGTCGGTGGCCAGCGTCAGGAAGATGTCCCAGAGCGCGGACAGCTTGCTGTACTCGTATCCTTCCCGGAAAGAGGACATGCCATCGACCAGGATGAAGATGCGCTTCTCGTCCGGCCTGTTGGCCAACTGCCGGTATTCCACGATCGTGGAGGCCCTGACCTCGGCGAACCGGGCAGCACGGTCGTCGGCTACTTCCTTGAGCCAGCGCAGCAGGCGGCCAACGCGTTCAACGTCGTCTCCATTGATGATTTCACCAACGTGCGGGAGTCCGTCCAGCATCTTCAGTCCGGAGGAACCACAGTCGATGCCGTAAATATGCACCGGGCCACCGCGGGGTGTGACGGCTGCAGCGATGGCGATACTGCGCAACGCAGCCGACTTTCCGGATCCGCCCGTGCCGTAGACGGCCATGTTGCCGTCCTTGTCCGGTTCGTAGAACACGGTGGGCTGGTCCTGGTGGGCGGGATCGTCTGCGACGCCCAGCAGGAGCCGCTCATCCGTGCGCGGGTTCGGGAGCTTGGAGAAGTCGTACGTGGTGGCCAGTTCGTTAAGCCACGGTTTCCGGGGAGGCTCGATCGAGAGGACGTCCGCGGCACGGATGATGTTTTCCGTCATCCGGGCGATGTCGTTCGGCCCTGCGGGTTCTTCCTCCACTTGGGCCACCAACGGCGGTTCCCAGGTGGGCCCGGAGCCGAAGGCCATCTCCACGATGTCGATCCGCGGACGTTGCGGTTTCTCGGTGGTCCAGCCACCGGCATATCCGGTCTGGAAGCCCTGGATCCGCCCGGGGCCGGTCTTCGCGGCGCCACGGCCCGGGATGGAGGGATCAAAATAGGCGGCAGTGGGAACACCAAGAATGTCCACGGCATCCACTTCATCAGCCATGCGCAAAGCGACACGGAGGTTGGTGTTGGCACGCAGGTTGTCCTTGATGACGCCGGCAGGCCGCTGGGTGGCCAGGATCAGGTGCAGGCCCAGGGAACGGCCACGGGCAGCGACGTCCACCACGCCGTCCACGAACTCCGGAACTTCCGTAGCCAGTGCCGCGAATTCGTCCACGATGATGATCAGGTACGGCGGTGCCTCGGGATCGGCTTCGCGTTGCAACGCCAGCAGGTCCTTGGCCTTCTTGCGGTTCAGGAGCCGTTCCCGGTAGTGCAGTTCAGCGCGCAGGGAGGTCAGTGCACGGCGGACGAGGTGCGGGGACAAGTCCGTCACCAGTCCCACGGTGTGGGGCAGGTGGAGGCAGTCCGCGAATGCTGCGCCGCCCTTATAGTCCACGAAAAGGAAGCTGACACGGTCCGGGCTGTAGGCCGCGGCCATGCCCATCACCCAGGACTGGAGGAATTCTGACTTGCCGGCGCCGGTGGTTCCGCCCACCAGTGCGTGCGGACCTTCGTTCTTGAGATCGAGGTAGAACGGCTCCACGCCTTTGGAACCAACCAGCGCGCGGAGGCTGCCGTTGTCCTTGCGGTTGGGCACGGCGGTGGCGTGGACAGAATTGTTCTCCTGCCAACGTTCAGCAACGGCCTGCGGGTTGTCCATCAGTTCCTTGCCGATCAACGTGGCGTAGGACACGGCGCGCGGGAGGTCGGAGTCGTCGTCGAGCGGGTTTCCGACGTCCACCAACGGCGACATCATGCGGGCCAGTTGCGTGGCAAGGTCCGCATCGAGGCTTTCGCAGCTCACAGGATAGGTGTGCCTGCCCAGGCGGACCTGGCCTGTTGTGGTGCCGTGATCGCCGTCAACGGAGAGGAAGTCCCGGCACGCTGCAGGGAGGGACTGCACGTTGGCTGCTACCCACATGACGTGCACGCCATGGTCAGGGCCGCGCTCCACCAGGCGCGTGAGGCGTCCACGGTCCACGGGAGCATCGTCTTCCACGATCACCAGGACAGCGGGCACAACGGGGGCTGGGATTTCTTCGTGCTCGTTCTTGAGCCCGGGGCGATGCTGCGGCCCTGGTTCCTTGGCCATGGACTCGCGCTCTTCCACGAGGCTTTCCAATCGGGACAACAAGGCAGCACCGGCGCCAGGGCCTGCGGCGAGGTGGTCACCGGACAGCGGGCTGTGGCCTGAACCGACATGCGGAAGCCATTGCAGCCAGTCCCAACGTTCACGGGAGCGCGCCGAGGTCAGCGAGGTCAGGACCACTTCTGCAGGCGAGTGGAGGCCTACCAGTTGAAGCACCATCCCGCGGGCAACATCGTCCACCACGCTGCGGTCCCCCGCCACGCCGAACGATCCGGAGGTCCGCAGTTGGGAAACAATGGGCACGCCCTCGATCACCCGGACCTGCTGAAGGCATTCCTGGATTTCCCGCATGTACTGCGGTTCGGTTTCGTTGGCGCTTGGCTCGTCAAAGGGGATGCGCGACGGCGCGGAGCCCAGCCCGAAACGGACGCCCAGGAAGTGCTGGTGCTCGGGACGGTTGGTCCACAACAAGGGGCCAAGTTTGTAGATCGCGTCCACGGTATCGCTGACCGAAGGCGCTTCCTGGAGCCTGACGGCGCGCTCGATGTTCTGCTGCCGGTCGATGTCCTCGCGGAAAGCCAGCATGGCGGCCTTGAACTGCTTGTGGCCTTCCTTGGCCTGGCGCTTGCTCTGCATCTTGTGGTCTACGTAGTGCCCCACGATGAACAGCGGCATCATGGCCATGAAGAGGACAGAGAGCAGGTTCTGGGTGACGGCAAAAAGCACGCCGCCCATCAGCAGCGGCGCCACCAGCATGATGTAGGGGAACGGCTGGTGCTCGGGGCGCTTGGGACCGGCCGGCGGCACCCGCTTGGGTGACTCGAACCTCGGCAGGACCCGCGGTGACCGGTTGAAGTCCACCAAGGGCGATGACGGGCCACCACTGTGGTTCCGGGACAACGCCACCACTCCTACAGTGGTATCGCCCAACGTAACCGTGTCCGAGGATTGCAGTGTTGCCCGTGTGACGGGCAAGCCGTCCATGAGCAGCCCGTTGGCAGAGTTCGTATCCACGATCTCCACCGTCTCGCCCACCGTGACGCGGGCATGGCGCTTGGACGTCAGCGGGTCGGAAAGCCTGATGTCGGCGTCCCTGTCCCGGCCGATGTAGCTGGTGCCGAAAGGCAGCGAAAACTCGCGCCCGACGTCGGGCCCTGACATGACGCGCAACGTCGCCGCTGCCGGTCCCCTGTTGGTGCCGTTGGCGTGGCCGTTCGAGGCAAACTGTTCGCTGACCTGCGCGAGCGAGACCTTGGATCCGGGCCGCAACCCGGACTCCAGCAAGTTGTCGGTGGGGCGGAGCACGTGTCCGGACAGGCCACCGCCAACGAACGCTTCGTCCACGCTGATGGACAGGTTCGACGGCGGTTCGGTCCCCTTGCGTACGGGGTCGGCGACCCAGAGTTCGGTGGCAATGTCCGCCACGGTGGCGCGACCATCCACCGTCACGGCGAGGTCCTTTGCTTCGGCAGGATCACGCCGCAAGGTCAGGCGAAACTTCATCCTTCGTCGACTCCAGTCATTTTTTCAAGGAGGTGCAAATCAGCCGGGGTCACCAGATGCGAGGTCACCGCGTGCTCCACCAGGCGGGCGCGGCGGTTGGTGGCGAGTTTCCCTGCGCCACCGCGCAAACCAACGACTCCAACGCGGTCCAGTTTGTCGCATACGTTGTCCAGCTTGCGGTTGAACCGTGTCAGGGCCCAACCCAGCCGCTTCGCAGCCTCTGCTGAGGAGGGAATGGCGCTGAAGCCAGTGCCTTCGCGGCGCAGCATGGGCTCAGCCAAGGCCACGATCAGGGCCTTCTGTGAGTCCGTGAAGACCACGGGGCCAATGGTGGTGTCCCCCGCCTGGTCCTCTTCGCGGGCCTCATGCCGGAACGACGGCGTCTTCAAATGGACGGCGAATTCATACGTTGTGGGCCCGGCAGTGAAGATCACGTTGGTGTGGCTGAAGACCAACGGGATCCTTGCACCCGGCGCAAGCCAGGCCTGCATGCCGCCGGAACCATCGGCGATGGTGGCAGACAACATGCTGCCCACGTTGCTGAGCCACCACATGCCGTCGTAACGGGCGATCTGCAGGAAGCGTCGGTGCAGATACGGGTTGTCGTCGACCTCCAGGTCACCTTCGCGACCAATGTCAAAGACGTCTTCGTCGGATGGTTCGTACCATTCCCCACAGAAATCTATTGCTAGATCCCCCATGATCTGTGCCTCCTCAGTCGGCGGTAAGTAAGTGTCATATGCCGGCTACCCGTCCAGGCAAGCGATGGAGCCCGGCCCCTCAGGCGACGCGCTGCCGTCCGACCGGACAATGATGACCTGCACGCAAATGGGCGGTTCGCCAAAGCCTGAAACGAAGGCCTTCTCCGTCTGCGTTGTCTCATAGGCGCCGTCAGCCTTGGCCGATTTGGTGCGCCACTTGTAGGTATCGCCCTCTTTAGGCTGCGGGTTCTTCCAGGAAAAAACGATGATGTTCGGATCCTTGGTATCCCGCGCCGCGGCCAGTGCCTCGACGTCCGGGACGCTGCCACTGTCCAGGGCATCGGCCGGGGCCTTGCTGGCTGTTTCCGTCGGGGCAACTTTGGGTTGTGCCGACGAACCCAGGACCATGCCCACCACGACGGCGACCACCAGCACTGCCGCCCCGGTGGCGGCGAGCCACAGGTTGCGCTTAGTGTGGTCGGCTGCCTGGACGTTATCTTCCGTTGCCGATGCCCCTGCGGACGCAGCGGAGCGGCTGACCGTTGCATCAACATCCACCGCAGCCGGCGAAGCCTGCCAGCCTCGAAGAACCGTGGATTCCGCGACCTCGGGTGCCTCCACCGCGCTTTGATCCCGGACCGGCGCGTGAAATTGCGGTGGGGTTTGCTGGGCGGCGCCCTTATGCGTTTGTGGCGGGGAAACGTGTGCAGGAGCTTGCGTGGCGCCGGGAACCGTGGACGGGAAGGTCCGGGCGGGGAAGGTGGGCGCCGATCCCGTGGTGGCTGTCCCGGAAGCGTCGGGATCAATCGCAGCAATGCTCCGGACCCGGGTTTCCTCGAAGTTGTCGTCCGGATGCTGGTCGTCGCCGTGCCCGGGTTCTTCAAGCA
This sequence comes from Paenarthrobacter sp. OM7, assembly GCF_029873575.1. Classification (NCBI taxonomy): domain Bacteria; kingdom Bacillati; phylum Actinomycetota; class Actinomycetes; order Micrococcales; family Micrococcaceae; genus Paenarthrobacter; species Paenarthrobacter sp. OM7. The sequence continues at coordinate 1,642,790 of NZ_CP123579.1, read as the reverse complement.
CTTCAAACGGTGTCTGGGACAGGTTCAACTCGGTCTGGATCCGCTGGAGCGCCAGGGCAAAAGCATGCGCAGACGAGTAGCGGGACCCTGGAGACTTTGCCATGGCGGTGGCCAGGACGAGTTCCAGGGACTCCGGTACGTCCGCCCGCCCAAGCCTGGGAAGGGGCGAGTTGGTGATGCGCGAAATCAGCTCGCGCTGGGAATTGTCCTGCCCGGGCAAGACGAAGGGCGAACGGCCTGCCAGGAGGGTGTAGAGCGTGGCTCCCAACGCCCAGATGTCAACGGGAACCCCGTCCACCGCGCCACCCCGGAACTGCTCGGGCGGCGACCACGGAATGGACATGCCGGCGTCGTCCTCGGTGTCGGCGCCAATGGTGCCGGAGATACCAAAGTCCGTCAGTGCGGGACGGTTGTAGTCGGTGACCAGGATGTTGGCCGGTTTGATGTCCCGGTGGACGATGCCGGCCCGGTGCGCGGTCTCGACGGCGGACGCCACCTGGATGCCGACGGCCAGGACCTCGTCCACGCTGAAGCGCTGACGGCGGTACCGCACATCAAGGCTTGGCCGGGAGCAGTACTCCATGGCGAGGTAGGAGTGGCCGCTCTCCGTAATCTCGGCTTCGAAGATCGTCACGATGTACGGGTGCGATGACAATTGCGCCATCAGGTTCGCTTCGGACTCGAAGCGTCGGCGTGCGCCCTCGGTCTTCAGGTCTGACAGCAGCACTTTGACGGCCACTTTACGGCGCGGCCGGTCTTGCTCATAAAGGTAAACATCCGAGAATCCGCCGGAGCCCAGCAGGCTCACATACTGGAATCCCGGAATGGGTGGAGGCGGCGCGGGGGGCCTCTTGGAACTCAAAGAATCTCCTCGAAACGCAATGAAATGTCGTCACCCAGCTCGGCGATATCGCCGTCCAGCAGAATGGCCATTTCGTTTTGGGCAAGGCGGCGGGGGGCCTGGCCTTCCCTGATCAACACTGTTCCGTTGGTTGCCTTCAGGTCGCACAACATGACGTGCCAGCCCTCCAGCCTGACCTCGACGTGGGAGCGGGAAATGTCCCCTCCGGGACTCTCCACCTGCACCAACTTGGGCATGGTGCCACCTTGGACACGGGAAACGGAAGGTTGCCGTCCAATGATCAGCGACTGGTCAAGATCGATCAACTCGCCCGTGGAAAGGCGCATGCGGCCAAGTCGCGGCCGCTGGACCTGCTCGGCATCCCCGGACAGTGCCGTGCCACAGACAGAACACTGCGGATACGTAGGTGGATTCGCGTGCCCCTGCGAACACACCCGTGCCAACACGCTTGGCCCATTGGCAACCGCAGCGTCCAGGGCAGCCGGTGCCGGTTTGGCCGCGTCGTCATTCCCTGCAGCCAGGCTGCTTTTCATGATGGTCTGGCCGTCATGGTCCGCATCTTCGTCGACGACGCCTGCGGGCGGTGCAGGTGGCCAGCCGCCCGGAAGCTGCGGGGCAGGGCCCGCAGTGGGCTGTGACTGGGCCGGGCCTGGCGACGGCGCGGACCCGATGGCCGGAGCAGCGGGCAGGCTTGAAGACGCGGGGGCGGCACTGCCTGCATCCGACGCGGCAGGGCCGGTCCGCAGCCAAGGTACGGAATCAATCAGACCCGTTCCCTGGTCGGAAGGGAGTTGCACAGCCGCAGGTTGCCCTGCCGAAGGTTGCTCTGCCGAAGGCTGCTCTGCCGGTGCTGGGGTCACTTGCGCCGGAACTGACGATAGCGGATCCTGCGGTTCTGCAGCAGGTGCTGCAGGCATGGGCGCAGGGGCCACCGGAGCACCCGGCGTCTTGGACACCGGGGCATCGTGGTCGTCGGAGTCGTCATCCACCCGTACGGCGGCATCTTCGATGGTGCGCATCACCGTCTTATCCCACAGGTGATCGTAGTTGGTGGTGTTTTCCAGCGTGGGGACCAAAGGATCAGTGGTGCTGGTGTGGACGGGTTCAACGGCCTCTTCGAGGCCGTCCGTCGCGACTGGTTCTTGAGCGGTCTCCCCTGCCAAAGCACGTGCCGGTGAAGCAGCTCCATCCTCCGAAGGCGGGCCGGCGGCGGGCGGGGCGGTGGCGGTTTCGGCGACGACGGGCTCGGCGGTGGCGGTTTCGCCATGGGAGGTTCCGTCGGCAGAGGCTTGTCGGGAAGCAGGTTCTCCGGCACGCCCATCCGCCGCAGGTTCACTGGCAGGTTCATCGCCAGGATTTGATTCCTGCCCCAGCCCCAAGTGGCCGGGTGCGATGGTCAGGCCAAGGTCCGCTTCGGTGTAGCCGATCATGGTTTCGTCGGAAACCTTGTCCGGGACAGGGTGCTGGTTTTTTCCGTCGTTTGCCGGCTCCTCCAAAGGAACGGCTGCTGCATGGATCGCCGGCCCCACATCGCGGCCGGGTTGGCCGGGTTCAGCTTCGAGAACTGACAACAGCACCACGCCCTCCGTCAGGGGCAGGCTGTTCAACGGCATGCCGGAGGCGGAACCGCCCCCGATCCGAAGGCTGTAGGACGATGCGCCCGCGAGCCTGCGTTCTGTCCAGGTGGTGACGTCACGGCCTGTGAGCTGTTCGGCGCCCGATTCCACCTGGACCAGCAATTCGAGATCACCACGGAGGAACACGCGGAGCGCGTCCTTGGCGTCAATGATCCCGAACGGAGGGATGCGGCTCAACGAAACACCAAAGGCATCCGTCACCTCGTGAAGGACCTCGTGGGCCTCGGGAGCCGATGCCAGCAACTCCCAGACAGCGTCGATCAGCGCATGCGGTGTATCCGGACCCAGGAGAACCACGGTCCCGTTCCGCACAACGCCAAACCAGTCGCCTTGCTGGTAGCGGGTCAGCGAAAGGTTACTGCTTGCCATCGACGCCTTCCTCCTGGTCAGCCGCGGATACCTCGTCCGCGCCATTAACCCAGGCCCGTGGAAGGGTGTCCTCTTCAACCTCGGAATCAACCTCGGGACGGGGCGCAGTGGTGGCGATGCCGGCGTCGTTCATGACGTTCTTGGCGTCCACCACGATGACGGTGACGTTGTCCCGGCCGCCGCTTCGCAGGGCAGCCTGGATCAGAGCATCCACGGCATCCTGCGGATGTGCGACGGTGCTGAGGATGCGGAACATGTGGTCGTCGCCCAGCTCACCATTGAGACCGTCGGAGCAGACCATGATCCGGTCACCTTCCTGGATGGGAAGCAACCAGAAATCGGCCTCGGTCTCATCGCCGGTGCCCAAGGCACGGGTCACTACGTGGCGGCGGGGATGAACCGTTGCCTGCTCTGCGGTGATGTCCCCGGAATCCACCAGTTCCTGCACCTCGGAGTGGTCCACGCTGACCTGCGTGAACTCCCCTTGGCTGAGGCGGTACGTCCTGGAATCTCCGATGTTCATCACCAGCCAATAGGGCAGGCCCATCTGTTCCACCACCACCACGCCGGACAGCGTGGTTCCGGCGCGGGCTCCCGTTGCGTTGCGGATGGCTGCGTCAGCCCTCAACAGGCAGGCCTGCAAGTCGGCTGCAGATGCGGTCCGCACGCCAGCTGCAAGTTCGGGGGCACTGCCCAGGGCCCGGACACACATGCCGCTGGCAATTTCACCGGCCTCATGTCCGCCCATGCCGTCTGCAACCGCAAAGACGGGGTCTGCAGCGATGAACGAATCCTCGTTCAGTTCACGGCGCAGTCCGCGGTCCGTCCCGTACCCGTAACTCAGGCCAAAGGAAGACCCGCCTGCAGGAGCGCCGGCTTCGGCATTGGCAGGGGTGGCCGGCTGTGAATTCATGCTTGTCCTAGGTGGAAGGAACGGTCCCCGAAGTGAACGGTGGAACCGGGACGGACCAAGACTGCCTGGCCCGGATGGAGCCGCGTCTGGAGACCGTCGGGCGTGGTGACGGCACTGCCGTTGGTGGAGTTTCGGTCGGTGACCCAGACGCCATCGCCATCCACCCTCAGATGCAGGTGGGTTTTGGAGATGGACCGGCCGGGATCGGCAACCGGCAAAAGTTGCTCTACCGCTTCCCCGGGCTGCGCAGCCGGGTTCCTCCCCAGCAGGACTGAGCCGCCGAGTTGGACGTCCTGGCCGTCATCAATCCGGATCCGCAGGACCGCTTGTGCCCGCGCAGTGCCGGGGCGCATCTGGGTGCGCTCCACGTCGTCGTCGGGGTGGCCGGCAAAGCCGGTAACCGGCGCGGACGGTTGCTGAATGACCTGCGGCTGCGGCGTCACGGGAGCCAGCTGTGGTGCAGCCGTCGTTGGCCGTGGTGCCGACGGCGGACGCCACTGGTTGGGGTCATGTGAGGGCTGCTGGGCTGCCGGCACCACTGGAGTCACCGGCGCAGGTGCGGACTGCCCGAAACCGGACGGAGTGGCCTCAGAGGAAGCGGCAGCAGCCTGAGCGACACCGGATCCCCTGGCACCAGTCGTTGCGCCGGAGGGGACTGGAGAAGCCACCGGTTGCACGGGCGGGAGATCCATTGGCGCGAAACTGTAGGGGCCCTGGATGCCACCCGTGGCCACGGGATTACGTCCTGCGTTGACGTCGAACACCAAAGACTTCGCGGCCTTGTCCTGCCAGCCGCGGAGCTTGCCGTCCTTGTCCCAGGCATTGGAGACCACCACGAGGACGGCCCACACAACACCCAGGAGCATCAGAGGAAGCCCGATCCACAGCACCAGGGTAATCAGGCCAAGGGCAGAAAGAACCACCGAGGTGATTCCGCCGAGGAGCAGTACGCCGCCGGTGATGATGCCCCGCACAAAAACGGCACCGGCACCGGGGGCGTAGCCCTCGGCATCGGAGCTGCGGATTCCCATGAGCTGGTTGCCGATGGTGTTGCCGGACTTGGCTTCGAGTGCAAGCAGCACAAAAATGTAGACCACCGTCACACCCAGGCCGATGCTGCCCAGGAGGACCAACAGGCCCGTGTCATAGACAATGAAGCCGTTCTTGCGGGTTTGCGTGATGCCTGCGATGCCGATGGCGAAAGTGGTGGCCAGGACTGCAATGGGGCCAAGCCAGTCCAGCACAGCCGCGCCAAGCCTCCTGCCTGCAGACGCGGGCACCAAGTGGAGCTTGGTGGTCATGGTGGTCCCTCCCCCTGGCCCAGTGATACGGTCCGGCGCCGTGGTGATTCCCGGAGGCGCCGGGTGCGTCGGCGACGCCGGCGCCGACACTACCGAGATACTACCGGGATCGGGCAGGCCCTGCCGGGTCGCGAACTCCAAAGCCGCCTTTTGGGCGTGGTTGATGTTCCCTTCCTTGCGGGCTCCACGGTTGCTCAACGGCGATCCGCATTGCGTGCAGAACGTGGCCCCTGGAAGGACCGCATGCCTGCAGGCCGGGCAAAGTTCGGCCTCATTATTCATTCGTGGTGTCCTTCTTGAACGGCAAGGTGAAGCGACGGCGCGTCGAGGGATCGGTGGTCGCCTGATCCCGGCGCCGGAGGGCAGCCCGCCCATCGGACAGCAAGGACCGCGGCGAGAACCGGGCCTGCTGCCGCTTCCAGAAACCGACGCTTCCCGTGATGTCGGTCAAGGACGAATCGACGATCTCCCAATAGTGCTTGACCTCGTCCTCGCTTGGCTGGCCGGCGCCAAAGACGGCGGCGTCTGCGCGGTGGGCAAGCATCGTGGTGGTGCCGCCGGCGTTCGGGAACGCCTCCGCGATAACGGTGGCCGATTCACGCCGCGTTGACTTGGTGTTGATCGAGGCGCCCATGTCGGTGGCAAGGCTGATCACTTCGTTCCACCCACCGCCGACCCGCTGGGCAGGATGGCCGTCACGGAAACGTGCCTTCCGGCGTCGCGCTTTCAACAGAAGGATGAGCAGCAGCGGCAAGGCGAGTATCCCCAACGGGATCAGCGCGACACCGATAGCTGCCAACAACGGGCCCCAGAAGAGCCAGGGGTTGTTTTTCTTCTCGTCAGCGTCCAGGGCATCCGGCGTGGAGTCCGGCGGCAGGTCCGCGGGTTCCTGCGGCGGGGGCGGCGGCTGCAGCACCTGTGGCTTGGGCTTGGACTTGTTCTCCGGGTCCGGCGGGATGGGGACGTTGTCCTTGGGCGGGGTGGGATCGAACGCAACCCAACCGACGCGGTCGAAGGCCACCTCAACCCAGGCGTGGACGTCCTTGCCCGTGATCTTGATGTCGCCCGCACCGTTTTCGGGGCTCTTGGGATCCGGGTAGAAGCCCATCACGACGCGCGACGGGATGCCGAGGTGCCGGAGCATGAGGGACATGGAGACGGCGTATTGTTCGTCGTCGCCCAGCATCTGCTTGGCGGAGAGCATGTTGCGTACACGTGCGGCGCTGTGGCCGGGGAGGCTGGGAAGCTGTCCTTCCGTCACCAGGCCGTTGCTGAAAGCACCGCTCTTCTGGAAATGCGCTTCGATCTGCCGCACACGGTCAATGGCCGTTGGCGCATCGGCGGACAGTTCATTGGCCTGCGAGGCAATGATCGGCGGCACCTCCTGGGCCTCCGGCAGCGTCAGCTTCGCGAAGTCGTACTGCGTCAGCTGGCCGTGCTCCAAGGTGCCGGGGTCGGAGACCTGGACCGTGTAGTTCTCGCCTTTGGACAGGCCCTTGGTGGTGACTGCGGTGTCCGTGCCGGCGTTGAAGTATAGACCCGACGCCGCACCGGACGTGTCCGCGAAACTCATGCCGGTGGTGTGCCGGCCGCCCGGAACGAAGTACCCCTGGTAGTCCTCGATGGTGATGTCCAGCGTGTAGTTGGTGCCCTTGACCGGGCTCCCGGTGTCAGCCAGCGTATTGAGGGAGCGGGCGTCTCCCACCTTGCTGAAGTTCCCGGAGCTGTTGGGATCCATGGTGTAGTTCAGGCCGTTGAAGGCATCCAGGGCGGCCAGGCGCACACGAGCGTCCTTCGGCAAGCCCTTAACCGTGAACAGCGTGCTGTCCTTTTCGTCCTTGACGAAGTTCCGGAAGCTCGCCAAAGGAGTGATGTAGTCGCGGGGATCGAACGGCGGGACGATCGTGTTGCGCAGCACCTTCCGGTCGTCGCTGGCGGTGACAATCGGCGACGCGATGGCGGTGACGCCGACGGCGACGGCGATCACGGCTGCAGCAGTCCCCAACCGGCGGAGCTGGCCGCGGCGCGCTGCACCGGCGTCGGAATCCGGCCTGTTGGCCGAGACAGTCTTGGTGCTCCGCTGCCGAAGGACATCGCGGCGGAACGTCGCCCACACGATCGAGACAATGGTGAGGGAGACGCCGCGCTCCACATTGAGGAAGCCGGCGCTGGTGCTGAAGGCGATACCCGTTACGAACAACACCAACACAGGCAGCAAAGGCCAGTACGGGCTCTTCAGCCGCCAGGTCAGCAGGCCAGCGGCCAAAGCGGTCAGCAGCGAGCTGAGGAACGGCACGATGAGCATGCCGTTGGCAGTGCCCACGGGAACGCCGACCGTCAGCATGTCCTTCCAGGCAAACACCACGCCCAGCAGCAGTGTCCGCAACGAATCGAGGCTGGGAAGGACGCCGAAGACCGCTGAATCAGGTACGGCGAGGGCGGAGCCAAACAGCATGTAGGCACCGAAGGCCACGGCGGCAGTAATCAGCAGGCCCAGGCGAAGATGGGCGTTCAGGACCGCGATGCCCAGTCCAAGGAGCACACCGCCCAGGCCGGCGATCAGATAGTGGGGGTCTCCCCCGAAACTCAGGCTAAATCCGAGGACTCCCAGGAACAGCAACACCACCAAGGCGCCGCAGTCCACGGCGAAGTGCCACAGCGGGCGGCCGTCGGCAAAGATCGACCCTCCGCCCGCGCGGTTGGCGCGGCCTGTTGACCTGGATCCTTTCGCGGCACGGGGACGCACACGGAGATTCGGTGCGGTGCTCATGCTGCCGCCTTTCGAAGAACAATGGCCAGATCATCAAGGTCGCCGACAGTGAGGACCGTCAGGTCAGCGATGTTGGCCCTCGTCGGCGCCGCGCCGGGTTGGACCCGCACTGCCAGGCTGCGAACGCCAGGGGGCACGGATGCGGCACAAGTACGGAGCTGGGTTGCGGTGACGTGACTGCCCACGACGAAGAACACCACGGAGGCGTTCGGGACAGCGTCGGACAGGTTCCTGGCGAGGTCGACGGCGTTCTTCCGCATCGGCGCCCCGACAATCCTTGTGGCGTCGTCCAGCAGGTTGCGGCCGGTTTCACAGCGGAGTGGTCCCTTTTGAGTCAGGACGTCCAAATCGCGCTGTTCGCTGATGGCCTGGCGGCCAATGGATGCCGCTACTGAGATGGCCATTTCGAACTCCGGTTCGGAGTCGTATTCGTCAGTGTTGATGGAGAGCGCAATGGCCAGGTGTGCACGGCGGGTTTCCTCGAACTGGCGGACCATGAGCTTGTTGGTCCGGGCTGTGGTCTTCCAGTGGATGTGGCGGCGATCGTCCCCCGGAACATAGTCACGCAGGGCATGGAAAGAGACGTCGGCGCTGGACAACTCAGTGGTGGGCATGCCTTCAAGGTCGCGGATGAAGCCCGCGGCCGAGCTGCCCAAGGACACCGTGCGGGGATGGACAAAGAGGTCCACAGGTTCGGTCCACATCACGCGGCGGCGGAGAAGGTGGAGGGGGTCGGCGCGGACCGAGCGAACCGGACCAACCACGATCACAGCGCGCCGGGCCGTTGGAATGGTGAAAAGGTCCTCGTGCACCTGCGCCGGCTTCATGCGCGGCAGGTGGAAAACGGCGGTGTTGGAGCCCACCGGAAGCTCCAGTGCTGCGGGCAACAACGGCCTGGTGGAGACGTTGGACACGGCAATGCTGCCTACAGCGTCGTCGCCCACAGCTACCCGCGTGCGGGCGAGGTCCAGGACCACGCCGTACGCCGAGCGGCCCACAATGAACGCAATGGCCAGGACAAACAGCAGGAAAGCAACCATCGCCGCGGACTTCGCTTCCTGCCAGCCCCAGGCCTGCCCTGCCCACCAGAGCCCGATGGCAGCAGCGAGGACCACCCAGCCCAGCAGGCTCACCACGGCGAGGACCGGCCACACGAACTTCAGCCACACTGCCCGGACGTTGCGCCAAGCAGGTGAGAGGAACTCGCCGGCTGTTCCCGCGGCTTCGGCCCACACGGCGGCCGGGTGCAAGGAACTGGGCTTGCCCGGTTTCCCGTTGCGGCCGGGGCGGTTCCCTGGTTCGTTGCGGGGTGAACGGGCGTTGCGAATCTTGCCGCTCACAGCGGCCGTTGCGCGTTTGAACGAGTCAGCAGCCCTGGTCAGGGGTGTGCTGGAGGACATGTGGAGGCCTTTGTTTGAGCTGGGGAGCAGGTGGGGTGCGATGAGCCGGTCTGGCTCGTGCGGTGCCGCGGACTAAGCGGTGGCGCGTTGCTGCGGGGCGGCGACATCCGCCAGGACGCGGGTGAGGACAACGTCCGGTGTTGCACCGGAGAATTCCGCCTCAGGATCCATGACCAGACGGTGGGTCCACACCACAGGTGCCAGTTCCTTAATGTCGTCCGGGAGGACGAAGTTGCGGCCTTGGCCCGCGGCCCACACCTTGGCGGCACGAACCATGGCAAGTGCACCACGCACGGAAACACCAAGGCGGGTCTCGGAGGCGTTGCGGGTTTCCTCGCACAAGCGTGAGATGTACTCCAGCACAGCCGTATCCACGTGGGTGGTGGCCGCAAGGTCTGCCATATCGGCCACGGCCTGGGTGGTGATGAGCGCCGTGAGCTCCTTGGACCGGTCCTTGAGGTTGGCCCCGCCCAGCAACCGCACCGTGGAGGCATGGTCCGGGTAGCCGATGGACGTCTTGATCAGGAAGCGGTCCAGTTGTGCTTCCGGCAGGCGGTACGTGCCCGCCTGCTCGATCGGGTTCTGGGTTGCCAACACCATGAACGGCCGGCCTGCCTCATAGGTGGTTCCATCCACGGTCACCCGGGATTCTTCCATGACTTCCAGCAACGCGGACTGGGTCTTCGGCGACGCACGGTTGATTTCATCAGCCAGGACGATGTTGTTGAACACCGGGCCCTTGTGGAATTCAAACTTCTGGGTCTTCTGGTCATAGATGGTCACACCCGTCACGTCCGACGGCAGGAGGTCAGGCGTGAACTGGATACGGTTGTGCGAACCCTGGACTGTTGCAGCCAGGGCGCGGGCCAACGAGGTCTTACCCGTGCCCGGTGCATCTTCAAACAGGATATGTCCCTCGGCCAACATCGCCGTGAAGGTCAGCCGGATGACGTGCTCCTTGCCGAGCACCGCCTTGCCCACATTGGCCACGAGCTTCTCGAACGTTTCTGCAAACCACGCGGCCTGCTCGTTTGTCATGGTCATCGGTTGATCCTGTTCCTTATGTATCGGTAGGGGTTTGACGTTGTTGTTGCCATGGGACTAGCAGCCGCCGGGGCGCGGCCCGTAGAGGTCCACTGTCGTGGACTTCACGAACCAGCCGTCCTTCGGGGAACCCTGGAGCCGGTACCACGGCGTGCCGTTGTTGTAGATGTCCTTGGTGCAGTTGATGGTGATCCTGCCCCAGGAGCGTTCTACCCAGCCCACACCACATTTCGCGGGACTGCCAGGTGTGTAGCTGTCCGTCTGACCGGGCTTACCGGGGCATGTCCGCACGCTGCTGGCGTCCACCTGTATCTCTGATGCCGGCGGGTCCGGCGGCGGTGGCGCAGATCCGCTCCGGGAGGTGTCGCTGCCGATGTTGCCGGCCTGGCCACCACTGATGGCACGGACTCTCAACGTTTTTGTTTCGCTGAAGCCCACGGTCGTAGAGAAACTTCTCTGCGTTGTGTCTGTCCACCCGCCGTTATCGAGGCTGTACTGGTAGCCGGTGACGGGCCTGCCGTTGCCGTTGGGCTGGTTCCACGTCCAGGACACTGTCTTGTCGCCGACGCCGCTGCTCTTGCTGCCGGTAACGCTAGGGGCAGCCGCCACACCGTAGGGATTGACGGTGTTTGATGCGGCACTCCTGTCGCCAGGTGTGGGGTTTCGTGAGGATACTGCCCACACCACCACAGCCGTGTCCTGGCCGTTCGGTGCCGCGATAACGCCACCGCCGGCGGGGATCGCTCCGCTGCCGGCGCCGGACGTCAGGGCATACCGGTAGCTGATCTCGTTGGCGTTGGCCCCGTTGCGTTCCTTCTGTGACAGCGGGTTGAAGGCCACGCGGATCTTGCCACCGGCCGCGTTGGTCTCCATCAGGGCTGCTGTGGGCGCAGCTACGATGCCTGGCTTTCCTGCAGCGCGGATAGCCGCTGACTGCTGGCTGACACCGCTGACGCCGGCCTTGTTCGTTGCCGAGACAGTAAAGGTGTAGTCGGCTTCACTGTTGGCAACCGTGACGTTTTGCGAGGTCGCCCCGACCGACTGCGTGGTCACTACGGCCCCGCCCCGGTACGTGGTCAACGTGTAGGCGGACACGGCGTCGCCGTTGTTGTTTGGCGCGGCCCAGCTGACCTGCAGCTGGCTCTGGTCACCCACCGACCCAGCGCCGGCTACGGAAGGCGCAGCAGGCGTCGCCGGCACACCAGCGGGAGTTTCCGCAGCGGAGTAGGGGCTCCACTCGGACGGCTCCTTGGCATCGTTCCGGGCCAGGACGCGGACCTTGTAGGCCACGCCGTTAGTCAGTCCGGACCAGACATGGCTGTTGCCAGTGAGGTTCTGGATCTGGGGATTCTGCCCGGCCGGAGCCGGCGAGATCTCAAGGTCGTAGGACTTGATGGGCGAGCCCTTGCTGGCCGGGGGAACCCAGGCAACCGAAAGTTGCTTGTCACCAAACTTCAGTGTGGGAGCAGCCGGGGTATCAGGCTTGACATCCGGACGGACCTCGGCGGAAACCGGAGAACGCTCGGATTCATTGATCGCATTGGTGGCGGTGACAGCAAAGTGGTACTTCACGTTGTTGGTCAACCCGGTCAATGTGCACGTGTTCGCGGGGCAGTCCTGCTTAAAGCCGTTCTCTCCGTACACCGTGTACTTGGTGATCGGTGAGCCACGATCTGCCGGCGCGTTCCATGTCAGCAACGCTGTCTGGTCGCCCACGCTTTGAGCCAGAGGCGTGGTGGGCGCGGCCGGCTTGTCCTTGACGGTGAGTCGGATACGGGCCGTGGCATAACGTGAGGTTTCACCCGTCTTGTCGCCCACTACGTAGGCAACAACCATGGTCCCGGTGAAACCCGACGACGGCGTGACGGTCACGTTACCGCCGTTGACCTCTGCTGTGCCTTCGCCCGTCTCAGTGACCGCCGAGATGATCTTCAGCGGCGTATCCGGGAACGGGTTGGAGTCGTTCGCCAACGCATTGACCGTCACGGAATTCCCGGATTTCGCATCCGGTTCAAGGTCGTCGTTGGCCACCGGTTTGGGTCGGTTGGATGCCGTCAGTGACAGTTTGTACGTCGCGACCGCTTCAAGACCCCGCGGGTCCTTCGCTTTCACCTGGACCGTGCCGCCCTGGCCGATCTGCACCGAGTCTTCGGCGGAGACCTTCAGGGTCTTGCCATCGATGCTCACCCTGAATCCACCCGGTGCTGCTCCGGCCAACTCATACTTCATGTTCTGGACGTCGTCGGAATCGGGATCGGATGCGAGCTTTTCCAGGTCCAGGCTGGCCGAGTCACCCTTGGGAACGTCCACGTCGCTGCCCAGCAGCACCGGCGGGTTGTTCTTGTTCGGATCCGGCAGCACCTTGGTGCGGATGCTCAGTGTCGACTTCAAGCCGTTGGGGTCGTCGGGTCCGCTTCCATCAGTGACTTCGAAGCTGATGGAGCCGGGACCAACGTATTCAGCGCCGGCCGTGTACTTCAGGGCCGTTCCATTGCCCGCTACGGGGTCGCTGCCGTCGGCACCGATGAGTTTGATGCGGTCCGCCTGGGTGAGCCGCGGCGACTTACCCTCGCGGACCTTGACCCATTCGGCCAGGTTCACGGTGACGGACTGGCCAGAAACCATCTCCACCACTTCATCCTTGGCGAGCGTCGGAACCTGCTGCCCGATACCCGGCACCCAGATGATGGCCGTGGACTTCTGGCCGTCTACATCCTCAACGGTGTAAGGCACCAGCTGCGGCTGCTCGGTGAGGTCCACCACCACGTTGCCTTCAGAACCCGGACGAGCCGTTTCCAAGCCTGTGGTGACCTTGAGGTTCTCCCCCACGCCGTCCGGATCCTCGTCGTTCTTGAGGACCGGAACGTCGACGGCGGTCTTGCCCAGCGTCTGGGCTGATGTAACGCGGTCATCGCGGGCGATGGGAGCTTGCAGCGGAATGTCGTTCTTGACGTTCACCCTGATGCTGGCCTGGCCCACGGCGTCCCTGTCGTCAGCCACGGAGTAACGGACGTTGACCGTACCCTCGGCGGCCGGAGCGGTGACCAGGACGCGGCCGCTGGTCTTGCTGACCTGGGCTTCGAGGCCAGCGTCGGCTTCGATGCTGTCCGTCAGGATGCGGATGATGTCGCCGTCGGGATCGGTGTCGTTGGCGGTGGCATCCACGGCGATCTGACGCCCAGGACGGACCTGCACTTCGTCGTCTACCGGGGCAGGCTTCTGGTTGTCTTCACCGCGAGGCGCGACGCCGACAGTCACCGTTCCGGTGTTGACCGCTCCTTGGCGGTCAATCACCTTGTAGCGGAACGTGTCGGTTCCTGCGCCATCGCCGGCGGCGACGAAATCGATGAAGCTGCTTCCCGCCGTCGCGGTTCCCATGGTGGGCGTGCTGTCGATGCCGGTGAGCTGGACCGAGTCGCCGTCGGGGTCGATGCCGTCCAGCGGCACCGGGATCCGGACGCTGCCGCCGGCGACCACGCGCGCGGTCAGGTTCTGCGGCTGCGGACGGGAGTTCTGCGCGCCTTCCAGCGGCAGGATGTGGATGGTGACGGCCGCTGCGCTCTTCTGGCCCTGGGGGTCCACCGCGTTGTAGATGGCACGCACGGTCTTGGGTGTGGGTCCGGCGATGAAGCGCAGGGTCTTCTCGGAGATAAAGGCCTTACCGTCTTCTTCAGGGACGCTCTGTGCCAGGACAGGATCGACAGAGAGCTCTTCACCTTGCGGGTGCGTGTCGTTGTCCAGGACCGGAATGGTCACGACGTCGTTGACGCGGACGTTGACTTCGTCGGGTTTCGGCTGGGGGGCCTCGACGACGGCGGGGGCCGGCACCGGGACGACGCCAACGGTGCCTGTGGCCGAGCCGCGGCCGTTGGACATGGTGTAGCTGAACACGAACGGCTCTTTCGCGCCTAGCACATCGGTAACGCGCAGGACGCTGTGGTCGATCACGCTGACCGAAGCGGACGAGCCGTCGGGGACGGTGACGGACTGGAGGACCAGCACGCCGCCGGAAGGATCGGAATCGTTGGCCAAGGGATCCACCAGCACACTGCCGCCCACAGGGAGCAGTGCGACGTCGTGAACCGCAACGGGCGCTCCAGCGTCCTTGCCGGACTCGACGTCAACACGGATCAAGCCTTGGCTGCTTTGAGGCCCGTTGCTGGCGATGTACGTCAAGTAGATCGGGCCCGGTGTGGTGCTCCGGAAGGTGAACGTACCGCCGTCGGTCACTGGACCCAGCTCTGCCGGTCCGGCAGCCTCGACGTGCGCTACCCGGAGGGCACCGCCATTGGGGTCGACGTCGTTCTTGAGGGGCGCAATGACCAGGTCCTGGCCAACCACGGCCGTGACGTGGTCGGCGTTGACCACCGGCGCCAAGGCGCCCGGGGGCTGCACGTTGACAACGATCCGGCCCGTCGTGGTGGCCCGGCCGTCCCACACCGTGATGGTGACGTTCTTCTTGCCCGGTGCTGCACCAGAGTCCTGGTACGTGAGCAGGCCGTCGCGACGGACCTTGACCTGGTCCTGGTCGTTGTCCGTCTTGGCGTCCAGGAGGACGAGGTCGTCGCCGTCGGGATCCATCCAGTCGGTCAGGATGTTCTGACTGACGGACTTGCCCTGCTCCACCAGCATGGTGGTGGGCTCGCCGCGTTTGAAGAAGGGAGGCTTGTTTTCCTCCGGAGCCACGACGCGCAGCGTGACCTGTCCACCGGCGGACAAACCGCGTCCGTCCGAGGCGTTGTAGTCGAAGGTTTCCGTTCCCGGCTTGGCGTCAGCGGGGACCTTGATCTGGAACGCTGAGCCACCGTAGATGTTCTCCAGCGCCCCGGATTTTGGCCCGTTGGCGCCTACCGCAGCGGTGAGGACATCGCCGTCGGGGTCTGAATCATTGTCCAGGATGCTGAGGATGGAGGTCCGGCCCGGCCGGACACCGAACTCGTCCGGTTTGGTTTCAGGCGCACGGTTGGGCTTGGTGCGGTCCGGCAGGACGTTGATGGTGTTGTTGTCCGCGGACTCCTGGTCCTGGTCGTCGGACTGGTTCTTGGGCGGGACAACATCGTCCCAGTTGTTGACGAGCTGCATGTTCTGGTTGACCAGCCACACGCTGCCGGAATTCACATCATTGAGGACTACGAGGTCGCGGTTGACGCGGAAAACGTAACTGGGCGAGGCACTGGCTTTGGGGACGTCGTTCTTCTTGTCGTCGGCGTCGTTCTCGCAGTCGCGGACGTACTTGTTGGCTCCGGACCAGGCAGCGTGAACGCACTTGCTCACCTGCACCGGTGCTGCGGGGACGCCTTCTCCGTCGGCATTGAGTGTTGCAGCGGTGGATCCGTCCAAGGGCTGCTTCAAGAGGGCTTGGCGGGTGGCAATGGCAACAAAGCTGCTGTCCTCGCCACTCTGCTGCAGCTTGGCTTCCCGTGCATCCTGCAGCTGGAGCTTGCGTCCGCCGGGCAGGAACAGGTTTCCTGAGCCGGCGTCGAGGACTACGGGCTTATCACCGACGACTGCAATCTGAAGGTCGCCGGCCCGCTTGAGCTCATCCACTTTGGTGACCTGCGAGTCTGTCCGTTCACCATTGGCGTCCACCGTGGTAACGGTGATCTCGCCCTTGCCCGGATCCGCTGTGTAGATGCGGTTATCGGCGCCTACTGCGGAGACCATGCCTTGGTCCCCGGTCAGGACAGGCTCGGTACCTTCTTCATCGAAGCCGTTGACCGTGGAGGGAGACAGCGCCCACACCTTGCCACGGGCGGGATCGGTCACCGAAAGGACGGTGGAACCATAGCTGACTTGCGACGACGACGGCAGTTGCTTGTCGCCGCCGAGCTTCAGGTTCGCGGCAGAGACCTGGTTGATGGTGGAACCGGATTCGTCGTCGACAAAAACGTTGCCGTCATGCTGCAGGACATCGAAAGTGGTGGTGGCGGGAGTTACGGCCCCATCAAGAACGCGCGACGGGTAGTTCAACCGCCCCACAGCGTTCTTGGTTTTGCTCACAACCCATACGCCGCCGTCGTTCAAGTCCACCTCCGTGGTCTTGAAGCCCGGGTAAAGTACAGCCCCGGTGATCAACAACGCGCCCGCCGCGGTGGCAGCAGTTCCCGCTATGAACTTCTTGTTTTGACGCCTTGTCAGCCCCAGCTTGCCGAAGAAATTTCTCACAGCCCCAAAATTCCTTTGATGTTCAGCCGCCCCCCAGCGACTTCCGGGCCAACCGACACATGCCGGCAGCCGTGCATTCCGCAGTACCCCCATACGGCGGCGGAATTTTCAGTCCCTAAGACTATCCCACGCACCCCACGGCCAATTGAGGACACCCGAGACCGGGCTATCCATTGGCTTTGACAGACTACGGCCTTAAGCACTGGGCGCGCGATGGGGAGAAGTGCCCCGTCCCGTGGTTTTGTCATGTTCAGCACGGGGGCGCTCCGATGCCTGCGGGGTCTGGAAGGTGGGTGTGACCTGCGATGATGTACCGGCCCACGTTGCGGTAGGAGCCTGATTCGATCCGCCACCAGCGGTGCATACCGGTCCAGTTATCTGTTTGGTCGATGTAACAACGCACCACAATGGGGCCTTGATCGGCGGAAGCCATCCATGGCGGGGTGTTGTTGCTTTGCCCGTCACACGTTTTCCTGTTCGGATCGTAGTTGGCCCCTCCTGCTGTAAAGCTGCACGACCGCACCACCGCTCCCGGGTTCATGGTGGTAGTCCACTCCCCTTGGCGTCCCGACTTGGCGCTGGCCGACGCTAGGCCGCCGCCCGTGCCGAGCGAGTTGAACGTCTGCACAGTGATGCTGTGGGACTCTTCCCACCCGGCAGTGTTGATGGTCCGGCTGCCCGAGGCGCCCACGGTCTCCCAGCCGCCGTTGTCGATGCGGATCTTCGTGGTCTTCACATCGTTCGTAGCGGTTGACGGGGAAGACCAGTTGAAGGTCACAGATTTCTGGTTCACGGCCCCGTTGGAACCCGACGCCGACGGCGTACCCGGCGCACCAAATGGCGTGGCGGATGGCGCGGCAGCGGCATCCGAACTGGGCGCCACCGTCGAATGTGCCGTCACTGTCACGGTGGTCGCTTGGCCGTTGGCGAAGCCGCCTACGGTCTGCCCGGGCTGGATGGCACCGGAGCGTCCGCCTGCGGAGTAGGTATAGCTGACTTCGTTGGCCTTGGAGCCGTTGCGCTGGGTGTCGCCGAGCGCAGAGAAATTGATGGTGAGCTGACCACCGGCGGCACCGGTGTTGGCCGGCGTGGCACTGACGTTTTGAACAGTGCCCAGCTTTCCCGTGGCCCTGCGCGGAGGTGAGGCCGCGCTGACCAGGCTCTTTCCTGCCTTGTTCTCAGCCTGAACTGTGAACGTGTACGCCGACTCGTTGGTGGAAACCTTGAAGGTGGCTGTTCGGACATTCCCCGGAATGGTCTGAGTCTGGGTGGTTCCGCTGCCGCCGCTCATGGTGACGTAGTAATTCTTGATGGGGTCGCCGTTGATGCCAGGCTCGGCCCAGTCGACGCGGAGCTGGTTCTGCGAACCAACGGCGGACACCACTGTGGTGCTGGGCGGCGCCGGTGTTGCGGGGATACCGGCAGGATGGTCCTCTGCGGAGTACAGCCCCCAATCCGACGGGCCTAGATCATTGACAGCCTGGGCACGGACCTTGTATTTCACACCGTTGGTCAGGCCTGGCCAGGTGTAGCTGAGGCCAGTGACCTCGTTCTTGACGGCAATGCCGTTGGCGGGCGGCGGAGAGATCTCCAGGTTGTAGTGCTTTACCGGGGAACCTTCGGTCTTGGCGGGAGTCCAGGTGATGGCCAGGTCCTTATCGCCGGCTTTGACCGTGGGGACGTCCGGGGGCGATGGCTTCTCATCCGGAGTGATCTCGTTGGAGGGCACTGAGGGCTGGGATTCGCCTACCTCATTGGTGGCAACCACGGTGAAGACGTACTTGACGTTGTTGGTCAGTCCAGTCAACGTACACGTCGTCGTGGGGCATTCCTGCTGGAACCCGGCCGCTTTCACCGTGTACTTGGTGATGGCTGCGCCATTGTCCGACGGCGGCGCCCACTTGAGGACGGCAGTTTTACTGCGGACGTCCGTAGCAACCGGGGCCGAAGGAGCATCGGGCTTGTCCCGCACCGTGATGCGGACACGACCCACGGCTTGCCGGCTGGGATCATCGGTCTTGTCCTTGATGGTGTACCTGACTACCAGGACCCCCTTGAAGCCGTCGGCGGGCGTCACCGTGATGGAGTCGCCTCCTATGGCAGGCTCGCCTGATGCGGATCCGGTCTCCACCACGGCCGAAAGCACCGTCAAGGGTTCGCTGAAGGGGTTGAAATCGTTGCCCAGCACATTGATGGTTTCGGACTTGCCGGCGTTGGCCTTGTCGAGGACATCATCGTTCGCTGCCGGTTTGGGTCGGTTCGATGAGACTACGGAAACGGTGACGGCTGCCTTCGCAGGCTCCGAGCGGCCATCGGTCACCTTGAGCGGCACGGTCCCGCGGGCGCCGGGGTTGAGTGAACCCCCGGGGGTGATTTTTAGGACCGTACCCTCCACCCGCGCGTCGAAACCGCCGGGCAGGTCACCGTCCACGCTGAACGTGAGCTTGCCTTGGTCCTGCTCATCAACGTCCGCGGCAAGGTTGGCCAGGTCCAGTTCGGTAGTGTCCCCCTTTGGCGCTTCAATCGCAGCTCCGCTGAAGGTGGGGGCGTGATTGGCGTTGGGGTTCGGGAGCACCTTGGTCTGGATGGTCAGAGTGGACTTCAAGCCCTCGGCATCGTCCGGACCACTGCCGTCAGTCACTTCGAAGGTGATGGACCCGGGCCCCACATACTCAGGCTGGGCCGCATACCTCAACGCCGTACCATCACCAGCAATAACGTTGGTGGAGTCACCGCCAAGGACACGGATCTTGTCCGCCACCGTTATGCGGGGTTGACGGCCGTCCCTGACCTTGACGTGATCCTGAAGGGCCAGAGTAACTTCCTCCCCCGCGGTGACCTCCACGATCTCAGTGGTGGAAAGCGTGGGGTACTGGAGGCCCTGGCCTGGAATCCACATGACCGCGGTGGCTGACTGCCCATCGATGTCCGTGACGGTATAGGGAATCAACTGATCTTCGGGCAGGAGTGTCACCACTACGTTGCCGGCTGTCCCTACGCGCACATTCGGGTTCCCGTCCGGCAGGGAAATGGTGAGGTCCTCCGCCACGCCGTCGGGATCGGAATCGTTCTTCACCACCGGAACGTCAACCGCAGTTTTACCCAGGGTCTCGGCCAACGTGATCCGGTCGTCCACTGCCACGGGGGCATGGAGCGGCGCGGTCGGGCTGGTCTGGACGCGGATGACCGCGGCAGCTTCTGCCTTCTTGTCGTCCTGGATCCGGTAGCTGATGCTGTCCGTACCGGCCGCACCCGGCGCCGTGAGGACCACCTTTCCTGCGGCGGCTTCAACCTGCAGTTCCGGTTTGGCCTCGAACGCCGACACCAAAGCGATGGGGTCGCCGTCGGGGTCTGAGTCGTTTTTCAGTGCGTTCACCGCGACCCGTCGTCCGGGCCGGACATCAATGACGTCGTCCACCGCAATGGGCTTCTGGTTGTCGGCTTCGGCCGGCGCAATGCCCACGATCACCGTGCCGGTGTTCTCCGCACCAATACGGTCCCGCACCCGGTAGCTGAAAGTGTCAGTACCGGCGGACGTACCCCCGGCCGTGAACTCCAAATATCCGTCCCGCAGGATGGCTGTCCCAGTTGGGGAGCTTTATCGATGCCCATCAGCTGCACCGAGTCGCCATCGGCATCGATACCATCCAGGGGAACAGGGATTCTTACCGTCATCCCCGCAACCACGCGGGCTGTCAGATTCCGGGGCTCCGGCCTGGTGTTGGTGGCGTCATCGCGTGCGCGGATGCGGATGGTGACTTGCTGCGAGTCAGTTTGGCCCGAGGCATTGCTGACCTTGTAGATGGCATAAACGGTGGTGGGTTCCTCGCCAGCGATATACCGGAGGGTGTTCCCCGCAACAAAGATTCTGCCCGCGGCCTCGTCGGGCTGCTGTGCCAGGACGGGGTCCAGTGTGAGCTCTCCGCCGTTGGGGTCCGTGTCGTTCTCCAGGACCGGGATGGTCACTATGTCGCCGGCACGCACGGAGACCTCGTCCGGCTTGGCCTGCGGTGCCTGAAGTTTGGTGGGCGCCGGCACAACCTGGACAGAAATATCCCCTGTGGCCGAGGCCTTGCCGTTGGAGATCGTGTATTTCAACGACAACTGTCCCTGGGCCCGGATGTCGGTGATTTTGACGACCGAGTGGTCAAGGACCGCGACCGATACCGGGAGCCCGTCGGCCGCCGTGACCGATTGGACCACCAGGACGCCCCCACTGGGGTCTGAGTCGTTGCCCAACACGTCAACCACGGTGCTGCCGCCACTGGGCAGGAGGGCAATATCGCGGACCGCCACCGGTGCGCCGTCGCTGTTTCCGGACACGACGTCCACCCGCACCAGTTGCTGCGCACTCGCCGGTCCGTTGGTCACCATGTACGTCACATAGTGGGGACCCACCGAGGTCGAGTTGAAAGTAAACGTCTGCTGGTCCGGACCCACCACGGCGGTCGACTGCGCGTCCGGCTGTGCCTGCGCAAGTCTTAGCGTCCCGCCCTGCGGGTCGGTGTCATTCTTGAGCGGCGCGATCACCGTATCCTGGCCCGCCACCGCAACCACGTGATCCGCATTCGCGATGGGCGGCAGCGCACCGGGAGCACGGACGTCAACGCTGATCTGTCCTTGGGTGGTCAGGGACCCGTCCGAGACACTGACGGTCAGGGTTTTACGGCCCGGGCCAGCCCCTGCGTCCTGGAAGGTGAGCAAGCCGTCCGGCCTGATCCGGACCTGGTCCGCTGGATCGCTGCTGGAGACGGCGACGGCAAAGATGTCGTCGCCGTCGGGGTCGAGCCAATCGGTGAGGACAAACTGGCTGGCGATCTTCCCGGACTGGACCACCAAGGCGTTGTTCCGGTTTGGTTTGGGCTGGGGGGCGTTGTTTTCCGCCGCGGGCACAACCCGCAGGTCGACGTCCGCGCCGCCTGTACCGCCACGGCCGTCGTCCACCGAATACTTGAAGGTTTCGGAGCCCGTGGTTCCTGCGGGGACTGCGATCTGGAAGCCGGTGCCACCATAGACGGCGGACAAAGCCCCTGACTTCAACGGAGCACTGGTGCTGACCGTGAGGACATCGCCGTCGGCATCGGCGTCGTTGTCCAGCACGGGCAGGACAGTGGTCTTTCCGGCCCTGATCCCGAAGGCATCGGGTTTGGCCACCGGCACGGTGTTGGGTTTGCTCCGGTCCGGAAGGACTGTCTGCTGGACTTCGTCCGCAGAGTCCTTGTCGGCGTCGTCCGAGGTCTGCTGGGGCGGGATGACGTCGTCCCAGTTGTTGACCAACTGCATGTTCTGGTTGACCATCCAGACGTTGCCGGAGTTGACGTCGTTCAGCACCACAAGATCGCGGTTGACACGGAAAACGTACGACGGCGACGAACTCGCCTTGGGAACGTCGGACCGCTTGTTATCTGCCTCGTTGGTGCATTCACGGACGTATTTGTTGGCACCGGACCACGCTGCGTACGTGCAGGACCCTAGATGGACTGGGGCAGCCGGAATGCCCTGGCCGTCCGCTTGAACCGTCTTGGCGGTCCCGCCGTCCAGGGGTTGCAGGAGCAGTGCCTTCGGGGTGGCGATGGCAATAAAATCGGCCTCCGGGCCGCTCTGCTGCAATTTGGCTTCCCTGGCGTCGTCCAGGTGTACTTTGTTGCCCCCGGGCAGCACGATGTCGCCGGTGGCTGCGTTAAGCACCACTGCTTTGTCGCCGACGGTTGTCAACTGGACCTCGCCGTCGGCCTTTAAGGCCTCGTCCTTCCTGACCTGTGAGTCTACGGACTTACCCTCGGCGTCCACCTTTGTTGCCGTCAGTGTCCCGGTTTTCGGGTCCAGTGTGTGGATGGTGTCATCCACACCCACCACTGAGACCACACCGGGCGACTGCTCGAACAAGGGTTCCGATTCGTCGCTGAAACCGCCGATGGAGGTGGGCGAAACAGCCCAGACTTTGCCCTGGGACGGGTCGGTGACAGCCAGTACTTTGTTGCCGAAGCTCACTTCCGCGGAGCCCGGAAGTTTTTGGTCGCCGCCCAGGCGCATGTTGGCGGCGCTGACAGGGTTGATGGTCCCGCCATCTGCGTCATCGATGAAGATGTCGCCGGCCTGCTGAAGGATGTCGAAGTTGGTGCTGGCCGGAGTCACTGCCCCATCCAGCGATTTGGAGGGGTAGTTCAGGCGACCGGCCGCATTCTTGGTCTTACTGACCACCCAGACGCCGCCGTCGTTCAGTTCCACCTCGGTGGTCTTGAACCCTGGATAGAGGATGGCACCTGTGATTAGGACGGCCGCTGCCGCAGTGAAGGCAGTGGCTGCGATGACCTTACGCCGGCTGTTATTGGCACGGCGTTTTCCGGACCCATCAGACAGAGCCATCCCACATTCCCCCACAGTTCAGGCAGCACGAAGCAGCCGTCGCCGACCCCCACGGCGAAACACGACACAATCAACGCACAGCCTACCGGGTTACTCCATCGATTAGCTAAGTCGTGACATGAATCGCATCCAGCACGCTCTCTCACATAACAGCCCTTAAAGCCGAACGCTCGCTCACTTTCTTCAGGAAAGTGAGCGAGCGTTCGGCTCAAGCCCGAGGGACGTGAGAGAGCGTGCGCTTTGGAAGGCGGACTGCCAGCAGGGGCCTAGTCCAGCACCAGTCCCTTGCCGCGGCCACGGGCCAGCATCACGGGATGGATTTCGCCGAAGCCACGGACGTTCTCCGATTTCTGCGGAACCAGGACGAACCTGTCATCCTGCCCCAGAGCAGCGGCTGTCATGGCATCCACCAGGACGGTGCCGGGCTGGGCAAGGGTTGTCAGCCGGGCGGCCAGGTTGACGGTTGGTCCGTAAATGTCGCCCAGTCTGGACAGGATGCGGCCCCAGACCATGGAGACTCGGCATTGCGGCAGAATTTCGTCTTCGGTGAAGGCCTGCGCCAACGCCAGGGAAATCTCGGCCCCGGCCGCGGGTGTCTCCGCGATGTAGAGGACTTCGTCGCCCACGGTCTTGACCAACCGGCCGCCACCCACGGAAATAATTTCGGCGCACTTGTTCTCAAAGCGCTGCACCAACTGGGCGAGCGTCTTTTCGTTCATCCGACGCGAAAGGCTGGTGTAGGAGACGAGGTCGGCGAAACCCACGGCCCGTGCCAAGGGCAACGGCGAATCGTCTTCGTCGCCCTCGCGGCCTTCTTCACTGGCCTGCAGCCCGGCTTCCGCGCGAACCGCCAGGCGTTGCACACCTGCGTTGAGTTGACGGCGATAGGAGTAGACCAGGATCTCTTCGAGCGAGTCCACCAAGCCGGGCAACTGACCTACCAGTTGCTTACGGGCCACAGCATCCGGAATCCCCTGCTCAGACACCATGTCTTCCACCAAGGCTTCGATCTGCCAGACCACCATGCGGTCCGTCATCTGCCCGATGGACCGGGTGACAGAGATGGCCGCTTCCTCGGTCAGGACGCCGGCCCGGACAAGGTCCAGGATGGTGGACAGTGCCGCTTGATCCCGTTCCGTAAAGGCAACGTCTTCGTCGCCGAAGTTCGGGAATCCCAGGGCACGCCAAATTTTGCGGGCGGACAAAATGGAAACACCCGCCCCTGCGGCTACTTCACGACGACGGAGCTTTCGTTCGCCGCCCAGCAGCTTTGATTCCAATGCTTTGATGGCCAGGCGCTCGGCGGACATTACACCGGTGGGTGGTCCAGCCTGCACAGCAACCGGAGCAGGCCCCGAATCGGTGTCCTCGTCGACTGAAGGTTCGGGGACGGCGTCGAACTCCTGGTCCAAGTCCTCGCCGGACTGCTGATCCTCAACGCTCATCTCTTCCACCTTCTCTCAGCTCCCATGGCAACTGGTCATAGTCCGTCAATACTTGGCCCTCAAAAACCTCACCTTGCGGGAGTTCGTCCATCGCGTCAAGAATGAATCCCCGGAACTTCGCGACGTCCGGAACATCCGCCAGGATGGCCGTTCCGGAGTGCCCGGTATCCAAGGATATATTCCCGGAGTGCAATGTCCGTTGGAGCAGGCTCTGATGAACGCCCACATTGCGGACCGCCATGAGCGATACCTGCCAGTCGCGGCGTCGAAACATTCCGTATTTGGCAAGTATCCGCCTGCTGGTCAGGATGTACCGGATGGAATGCCAGCGCATCACACGACGAATGCTGTAACCAATCAACAGCCAGGCTGCGAGTCCCACACTGACACCCATCAGCCACGGCGTCCATTCCACTGTAATGAACGGAGCAAGGCGCTGGGCATTGCCTTTGACAATCCAAGCGCAGGCATATCCCGTCAGGGCCGGAGCAATGAGGAATGCCAGCGCCGGGAAGAAGAGGGATCGGGCCTGTTGACGTGTGATGGTGATGACCTGCTCCCCCGGAAGCAACTCTTTACGCATAACCACTTTCCGTGGCGCGCAAGTGCACCACGTCACCAGCTGTCACCACGTGTTCCCTGCCCCCATGGTCCACCACCAGCAACGAGCCGTGCTCGTCCAACCGCGAGGCATGTCCCACCAGTTCGTGATCGCCAGGCAGGTGCGCCCGCACTTCGCGCCCCAAGGTCACCATGGCGGACTCAACCCGCTTGTGCAGGGAAGGTCCTCCCGCCAATCCTGCGGCCGGGTCCCCCTCGGAATTGCAGAAGCTGCGGTAGAGCCGGGCGAAGCGCGAAAGGTAGCTCTTCAGCAGCGCGGTGCGGTCCGTCGTCGTGGCCCCTTCCAAGGCCAGTGACGTCGCTGTCGTAACCGGCAGCTCTTCCTCGGCCAGCGTGACGTTGAGGCCCACGCCGAGGATGACGGCGGGAACCGAGCCATCGCCCACGGCTGTCATCTGGGCAAGGATCCCAGCGATTTTGCGCCCGTTGACCAAGACGTCATTGGGCCACTTGATGTCTGCTGTCACACCGGCGGTTTCCTGCAATGCCTCCCGCAGGGCAACGGCAGCTAGCAGGGACAGCCAGGAATAGCTCTGCGTTGGTACCGGCATGCCTTCTGCCGTGACGGGACGAAGCACTATTGACACGGAGACAGCCGATCGCTCGGGCGATTCCCAGTGCCGGTCCAACCGACCACGCGCAGCCGTCTGGTGCTCAGCTGTCAGAACGGCGAGGTCGGCCCACTTTTTGGGCTCAACAGTGACTGCCCGCACCAAGTCCTGGTTGGTGGACCCTGTGGATTCGACGATGGTCAGTTGCGAAATGCCCGTGGCTGAAAGGAAGTCCGGCTGCAGCAATGCTTCACGATCCAAGGCAGCCCGCTCCGGACCGCTGGTCGGGATGTGGGGTTCGCTGCTCTCTGGCTGTTCGGCATCCATAGCTGAATCCTATCCAGTTGCGGCGTCCAGGGATGGCCCGTGAGCAGGAAAGCGGCTGGGAATCCGCCTAGAGAAAAATGTCCGGAACCAGGCGGTCTTCGGGCGCACCCAGGCTGTACGGCGAAAAGTCTGACACACCAGCCGCGCGCAGGACTTCTTCATCGGTGAAGAAATTGCCCGTTGCCCCCGCACCCGTCAGGACGGCATGCGCGGCGTCGGCCATGATTTCCGGGCCGCGTGCGGCCTGGACGATTTGCTGCCCGCCGGGCATGTTCCGGATGGCGGCGGTATCGATCAGGGTGCACGGCCAGAGCGAATTAACCGAAACGCCGTCGTCCTTCAACTCTTCCGCCAGCCCCAGCGTGGTGAGGCTCATCCCGTATTTGGCCATGGTGTAGGCCAGATGCATGCCGGCCCATTTGGGGTCCAGGTTCAGCGGCGGAGACAGTGTGAGGATGTGGGCGTCGCTGGATTCCCTCAACGCAGGAAGCGCCAGCTTGGAGAGCAGGAACGTTCCACGGACGTTGATGTCCTGCATGAGGTCGTAGCGCTTCATGTCTACGGCGTCGGTGCGGGACAGGTCGATCGCCGAGGCGTTGTTAACCACGACGTCGATCCCTCCGAAACGCTCGACGGCGGCGGCGACCGCTGCGGCGACGTCGTCGTCATTGCGAACGTCCCCGACCAGCGGCAGCGCTTGGCCACCGGCCGCGACCAGTTGTTCAGCGGCGGTGAAGACAGTCCCCTCGAGCTTGGGATGGGGATCGCCGGTCTTGGCCATGAGCACAATGTTGGCGCCATCGCGGGCTGCGCGGGTGGCTATTGCCAAGCCGATGCCCCGGCTGCCGCCGGACATGAGGATGGTCCGGCCCTTGAGCGAACCGGTGGCCACGTAGGGAGTCTGCGCCGGCGCAAGTGCGCGGGAAGCGTCGTTGCTTGAAGTCATGGGGACACTCTAACGCAACTATGTTACTGACGGGTAACATAGCGATGGCTTTGGCTTGGACGCGGAAAATTGTAGGGTTTCTACAGCGGTTCGCGGCAAAGGCGTCACTAGACTGGCCTGCGGGGCCTGTTCTTTGTACGGAAGCTACTTAAGCTTCGGGACCAACACCGAACTGCGCCAGCGAAAATCAGCTACAGAGCCGGAGACACTTGATGAGCCACGATCTGACAACGACAGCGGGAAAGATTGCCGACTTCCGCGACCGCCAGGCCCGTGCAGAGCAACCTTCCGGCCCGGAAGCGATTGAGAAGCAGCACGCACGGGGCAAGAACACGGCCCGCGAACGCATTGACCTCTTGGTTGATCCGGGCTCGTTCGTCGAGTTCGACGCCCTGGCAGTCCACCGCTCCACTGCCTTCGGCATGGAGAAGAAGAAGCCCCTCGGCGACGGCGTGGTCTCCGGATACGGCACCGTTGATGGCCGCCTCATCGCAATCTACAGCCAGGACTTCAGCGTCTACGGCGGCTCCCTGAGCCAGGTCAACGGCGAGAAGATCGTCAAAGTCCAGGAATTCGCCCTCCGCAATGGTTGCCCGGTTGTCGGAATCAACGACGGCGGCGGCGCGCGTATCCAGGAAGGCGTAGCTTCCCTGGCCATGTTCGCTGACATCTTCCGCAACAACGTCCACGCTTCCGGCGTGGTCCCGCAGATCTCCCTCATCATGGGCCCGTGCGCCGGCGGCGCAGCCTACTCCCCCGCCCTGACCGACTATGTGGTCATGGTGGACAAGACCTCGCACATGTTCATCACCGGCCCGGACGTCATCAAAACTGTCACCGGCGAAGACGTGGACATGGAAACCCTGGGTGGCGCCCGCCAGCACAATGCCACCACCGGAACCTCCACCTACCTTGCCTCGGACGAAGCAGACGCGATCGAATTCGTCCGCGAACTCTTGGACTTCCTCCCCTCCAACAACCTGTCCGAAGCCCCCGTCGTGGAGCACGACCAGGAACTGGAACTCAACGACGACGACCTCGCACTGGACGCGCTGATTCCCGATTCCGCCAACCAGCCGTACGACATGCGCAAGGTCATTGAGCAGATCGTGGACGACGCGCACTTCCTTGAAATGCAGTCCTTGTACGCCCCCAACGTGATGATCGGCTACGGCCGCGTTGAGGGACACACCGTGGGCATCGTGGCCAACCAGCCCATGCAGTTTGCCGGAACCCTGGACATCTCCGCCTCGGAAAAGGCTGCCCGCTTTGTCCGCCACTGCGATGCGTTCAACATCCCCATCATCACTCTGGTGGACGTCCCCGGCTTCCTGCCTGGCAAGGACCAGGAGTTCCAAGGCATCATCCGCCGTGGCGCGAAGCTCCTGTACGCCTACGCCGAAGCAACGGTCCCCAAGCTCACCGTGATCACCCGCAAGGCCTACGGTGGCGCGTACATCGTGATGGGCTCCAAGAAGCTCGGCGCAGACCTGAACCTCGCCTGGCCCACCGCCCAGATCGGCGTCATGGGCGCCCAGGGTGCCGTGAATATCCTGTACCGTCGCGATCTTGCTGCTGTTGCCGAAGCCGGCGGTGATGTCGAGGCCAAGCGGGCCGAGATCATCCAGGGCTACGAGGAAGAACTCCTCAACCCCTACCAGGCGGCCCAACTGGGCTACGTGGACGCAGTCATCGCTCCGTCCGACACGCGCCTCCAGATCATCCGCGGCCTCCGGGCCCTCCGCGACAAGCGCGCGAGCCTGCCCACCAAGAAGCACGGAAACATCCCGCTGTGAGCACGCCGAAGCACCGGGCTGATTCCGCGCCTGATCAGGTACCCGCTGAAGCAGCCGCTGCGCCACTGTTTTCGGTGGTCAAGGGCGAACCGACGGCCGAAGAGCTCGCGGCGATTGCCGCCGTCGTGGTTTCACTCGGGACAACGCAGGAAGCTGCCGCATCGAAGCCGAACGTCCGGCATTGGGTGCGTCGTCAGCAGTTGCGGCTGGACCCCACCCCCGGTCCTGGCGCGTGGAAGCGCAGCCGCGGCTAGTTTTCGCTCACGTAGAAAAGTTCAACAACCCTTTCACGTAAGCGGTGTCGCGGCTAGGCTCTGTGGGTGACTACTGCAAACACGCCTGTACGCCCGAAGTCCGCCATCGATGCCGTCGCTGACGCGTACACAGAAAAGTTGATCGAACTCAATCCCAGTTTCGCCACCACGCTGGGCTTGCCGGGACACGAAACCGAATACCAGGACTACTCCCCTGCCGGTGCCGAGGCCCATGCGGAGGCCACAAAGTTGGCATTGGATGCCTTGGCAGGCCTTGAGCCGTCCGATGATGTGGATGCCGTCACCCTGGACGCCATGCGCGAGCGGCTCGGCCTGGAACTGGAGATCCACGAGTCGGGCTGGGACCTCGCCGACCTGAACAACATTGCCTCTCCTGCCCAGGACATTCGCGCCATTTTCGACCTCATGCCCACCGACACGGTGGAGCACTGGGAGCACATTGCCGGCCGCGCGGCCAATGTTCCTGGGGCTGTTGAGGGCTATATTGAGTCGCTTCGCTCCGCTGCTGCCGACGGAAAAGTCGCCGCCGCCCGCCAAGTCCGGATCGTCATCGAGCAGACCGGCAGGTACGCCGCCGAGGACGGCTTCTTCGCCAAGATGGCCGCCAACGCTGCGCTTGATGGCTCGCCCCTGCCCGCCGAGGTTCAGTCAAAGCTCGACGCCGGGACTGCGGCCGCGCGTTCAGCGTATGGCGCCTTGGGTGCTTTCCTCCGGGACGAATTGTTGCCCGCTGCCCCCGAAAAGGACGCCGTGGGCCGCGAACGTTATGCGCTGGCCTCCCGTTCATTTGTTGGTGCCGAAGTCGATCTGGAAGAAACGTACGACTGGGGAGTCCAGGAGCTCGAGCGGCTTATCAGCGAGCAGGAGAAAGTTGCCGGCCAGATCAAGCCCGGAGCGTCCATTGAGGAAGCCAAGAGCATCCTTAACAACGATCCCGCCCGCCAGATCAATGGCACCGACGCGCTCAAGGCCTGGATGCAGGAGCTCTCCGACCGGGCCGTGTCTGAACTTGCAGACGTGCACTTCGACATCCCGGACGTCATGAGAACTCTTGAGTGCATGATCGCGCCCACCGACGAGGGCGGCATCTACTACACGGGGCCCTCTGACGACTTTTCCCGGCCCGGACGTATGTGGTGGTCAGTGCCGGCAGGCGAAGACACCTTCACAACGTGGTCCGAAACCACCACCGTTTTCCACGAAGGCGTGCCCGGCCACCATCTCCAAGTCGCCACGGCAACGTACCGCCGGGAACTCTTGAACAACTGGCGGCGCAACGTCTGCTGGGTCTCGGGCCACGGCGAGGGCTGGGCACTCTACGCCGAGCAGCTCATGCTGGAACTGGGCTACCTCAAAGACCCGGGCGACCACATGGGCATGCTGGATGGCCAACGGATGCGGGCAGCCCGCGTAGTGTTCGACATCGGCGTCCACTTGGAGCTGCCCGTCCCCGAACGCTGGGGCGCCGGCACCTGGACGCCCGAGAAGGGCTTCGACTTCCTCAAAGCCAATCTTGACATCAGTGAGGGCCAGCTCCAGTTCGAATTCACCCGCTACCTGGGCTGGCCGGGACAGGCTCCGTCCTACAAGGTGGGGCAGCGCCTGTGGGAGCAGATCCGTGCCGAGCTTGAATCCCGTGAAGACTTCGACCTGAAGTCGTTCCACAGCAAGGCGCTCAACGTCGGCTCGGTCGGTTTGGACGTGCTGCGCCGGGCGTTGCTGGGCTGACTCGGTTCGAGTGCCTCCGGCCAGAGGCTGGGGGCACTCGGTGTGCCGCGACGCTGGTTCAGTCAAACTCCATGAAATCCCGTACTGCCGCAATCAGCCACTCATCCATCGAGTGGTATTCCGCTGCCTGGTGGCGTACGACCGCCCCAGTTGCGTCCCGCATCACGTCGTAGTCATCGACGACCACGACGTTCTTTCCGGTCCAGGAGGCCACATCATCGTTATCGGACCTGCAGGCAAAAGGAATCAGGTTCCAGCCAGGGAAAACCTCGTCTGTGTGTTTCATTCGCTGCGCCTGCTGTGCTCCTCGTAGAAGTTCCCAAGGTTCCAGATCCACCATGCCTCGCTCGATCATGCGGTCATAGAGAACTGGCAATGCAAGATTCTGCGTCAATGGTTTTCCTCCGAGCGGCCGTCAAGCACATCTGAATTCTCGAACAGACTCTACAGTTCATTTCATATGGTGAAGGAGCTCTCTCAACTGAGTTTCCGTAGCGTCGACGCGCGAGACAAGTTCCTCATTATCAATTGTCCCGCAACACTACCGATATGGCCATTCGCAGGACATCAGTTTCTCCGTCATCGACAGCTGAGGAATGGCCCGGGGGGCTCTCCTGAAGCACCTCTTCACGAGGGTCGTCTACCTCGTATCCAGGTGTTTCAAGAATCCAGCGCATTATCATCCATGTCCGGGCTGTTCCACTAGCTCAGTCGATTTGTTGAAATGAATAGACCATCGGCGTGATGCGTAACATCTCGTGCAACTTCCACGTTGATTGTGTTGTTGCGCCAATCTGGAAGGCGAAGCGTCCACCGCCCGCCTATTCGCTTGCCACGGCATCCCGGTTCGACTTGGTGATACCCCATGTCAACGTCAGGGTTCCACAATCGGAGGTGCTTATCTGCACCCGCGACCAGGTCCCTCCCCCTGACGCGAGACCGCCCTCCGCACCCGTAACCGTGCATTCAATCGACACTCTATGAGTCTCGTCATACGCACTGGAAACCAGCGCCACGATAAATATTGCGACAGGCACCAGTAAGGCCGAGGACACGATCGTCCAAAAAACCCATCGATCCCTCCGGAGTCTCCCCGACCTTCCCGATGGGTGTAGTGAAACTTCCTCGCCGGAAGATGTCCTCACGTTTCCTTCTCAAGGTGCGTGCCATTTTCATTGGCCTTTAGCACTCCTACCGCGGCAGCTGGTATTGAGCCAGCCAGCCAAACTGCTGAATCGGTCCGAAAGAAGTCGACCCCCAACGATTGGGCAACCTCTGTTGCAATCGTGAGGACTACGGGATGCTTGTCCTTCCTCGCGCCTACTGCTGTGGCCTGTTCAACTGTTTCTGCCAGGTGAACATATTGCCGTTGCATCGGTAAGATTCCAGACGCTTTGATCAGATCAACACTGGCGGGCGCCGTCCCATGGAAAAGGACGGGCGGTGGCTGACCCGGCTCCCTCAATGCAACCACGGGAACAGAGTGGCCATGCAGTGCTCGTATCCGACCATCCTCCATCTGGTGACGCTTCTTCTCCGCCGCTTCCAGCACCTCACTGAGTGTCCTCTCGTCGAGAGACTCCCATCCATGTCCTAGCCCACGCAAAGCATCAAGTAGCTCCTTTACCGACACCCATCCCTCTGGATCCAGCACCAAGGAATACTCTCCCGGGGCATGCCGGAGGGCATGGGACAACACGCGGCTGATTTCTGACGGGCTTGGTCGACTGCTCATCTACGCTCCGAAGTCGTTAAACTTCCGATTCCCCAGCCGGCTTCCAGGTCAACGAAAGAGTGCCAGATTGGGGCAAGTTGCCTGTCGAGCTGGCACGCGGATCGGGCTGAACCGCAGGATAACGGCTGCAATTAGAGTCTCGCATGTCCACATCAGCCCAAAGGCTTCGGCGGCTATTGCTCAAACTCAATCAAATCTTCGATAGCTTTGCGAAACCAATCAGTGATATCGCCGTATTTTTCCCTCTGCTCCCATCCAGGATCCGCAAAATCATGCACGACGGAGATCGCACCAAAACCCGCGTCAATGTCCCAGCAAGCAACATCGTCGGAGTCCACCCGCCGCGCGAACGGAACGAGTACACGTGAGGGATACCGCCCTTTTAATCCCACTGCTCGTTGTGCCAGCAACTGATCATGAAGTATTCGCCAAGGCTCAAGATTAGTGAGATTTAGCTCAACAAGCCTTCTATAGAAGCTAGGATATTCAAACTTAGGC
This sequence comes from Paenarthrobacter sp. OM7, assembly GCF_029873575.1. NCBI lineage: Bacteria > Bacillati > Actinomycetota > Actinomycetes > Micrococcales > Micrococcaceae > Paenarthrobacter > Paenarthrobacter sp. OM7. The sequence goes on along the minus strand of NZ_CP123579.1, from coordinate 1,610,041 downwards.
GGCAGATACTGATTCGAAAGAAAAGCGTTCATTAGTTCCCAATCCATCCTGTCAATGGTGATCCATTTGGATAAGTATTCCTGAAACGACTATTTTGTGAACTTATTCTGTTCTCGACAGCATCACCCCATGTCACCGGCATCTCATCATTTCGCCCCGGGAATCGAACCGCATGGCTCCCCGGGATGGCGGCATCGTGTGGATGTATGTTGGCCAGTACATCAATATTACTGTAATGAGCAGCTAACAACCTCGTATTGTCGATCGTTGTAAGTCCTCCATCGGTCATTCGCACCACGTCGATGGGATCGCCCTTCCATCCGTTGGCCCTCATATTCTCAATTATTTCTTGGGTTCCGTTAACTGAGGATTGGCTGAAGCGAATGGACGCAGGCGGAATCACATCGGGTGTGGTCGGGAGGTCCCCAAGCTTGGTAAATGGTGCTGATGTTATATCAAGCTTGCTACCCGTGCCTCCGATAGGGAGTGCGCCTGTTCCTCCGCCGAGGGCTGTTGCGCCGAGGAGGCCCGTTGGGGTGTGGGGTCCTGGGCCGGTGAGGTAGCCCCCGGCTCCGCTGATCGCCCCTTCAACTCCGTTTTCCACGGCCATCCGGGCCACGGGATTGTTGACGAGTTTGCCCGCCATCATCCCGACCCCGCCGCCGATCATGCCGAGGCCGCCGGAGATCGCGGCTTGGCCCCAGTTGACTTGGCCGGTGGTTGCTTTTTGGATGACTACGTCGGCGCCGAAGCTCATCAATCCCATGCCCGCGACTTGGCCGCCGGGGACGAACATCAGCACGGCCCCGCCGACCACAGCGGCACCGCCGACGACGTATTCCCAGTTGTCTCCGAGCCAGTCTCCGGTGGCGGCGAGGGCGCCGCGGGAGGAGCCGTCGTAGGCTTTCAGGTCCGCGTCGGTCAGGGGTCGCAGGCCGGTGGGGTCAGAAGTGTTGAGGGGGTTGTTCCCGGCGTAGGCGTAGGGGTTCCCGTCCCAGCCCGCGCCGAGGACAGGGGCGAGAGGGTCGGTGGAAAGGAAGCCCCGGGTAGCCGGGTCGTAGGCGCGTTTGCCGAGCCATTCGAGTCCGGCGATGTCGATCCCGCCACCAGCGGTCAGGCCGATCCCGGCGGGCAACACACCACCGGCACCCAAACCCGCACCAGCACCGGCACCGGCACCGTTTGTTGTGGTGGTTCCGGGGGTGGGGTGCGGGGTGGTGAGAATGCCGAGGACGGCCCAGGGGTCGTACTGGTCGGTCGGGCGGGCGGCACGCCACCCGGGCGCGGTCCACGCGTCGCCGATGCCGGTGACCCCGCCGGGCAGGGAGACCACCTGCGTGGTGTTGGCACCGGCCAGGGTCGGCACGGGCGCGGCGGTGTCCCACCACAACGGCGTCCCGTCCACGGTGGCGAGTTCACCGAGCGCGTCAACGTGGAGCCGGCGCCGGTTTCGTTCGGCCCCGTCCGGGTCTTTTTCGATGGTGCCGGTGAGGTAGCCGGTGGGTCCCCAGGCGTATTCGGTCCAGGACCCGTCCGCCCCGATCACCCGGACCCGCCTACCCAACCCGTCATATACGTACTCGGTGACCGAACCATCAGGTTCCGTGACAGTTAGGAGCTGCCCTGCGGCGTCATAGGCGAAGGTGCGTGCCCCGGTGGGGGTGGTTTCGCGGAGAAGCCGCCCGCCGGCGTCGTACTCCCACCCCACCACCGACGCCGAGGCCTCCGAGTCAGTCACGGTGGTGGTGGTGGTGGTGGCGGCGGCGACCATTTGACCGGCGGTGTCGTACCCGTACCGGGTCACGACCCCGTTCCGGGACAGGGCGGTGATCCTGCCGCCGTCCTCACGACCGATGAGGGTCACATCAGCCACGCCCGGAGTGTTGCTGTCGTTGTTGGTGCGGGTGCGGGTGTGCTCTACGAGGTTCCCTCCCCGGTACGCCCATTCCTGGGTGTACTGGCCCGCGGTCGCGGTGGTGATCCGCCCGGAGCCGTCGTGGGTGAAGGCCGCGTCCCCGAGCAACGGGTTCGAGACCTTCACGACCCGGCCTGCGGGGTCGCGGGTGTAGCGGGTGGTGGTGCCGGTGGGGTCGGTGAAGGCGGTGCGGTTCCCGTCACCGTCGTACTCCCATGACAGCGTCCCGTTCCCGTTGCCGTTCCCGTTGGACTTTCGGGTGAGGAGTCCGCGCCGGTCAAAGCACAGTTCGTGCTCCACCGCATACCCCGCCCCACCGGTGTGGTCCGTGATGACCACCCGCCGGCCCGCCAGGTCACGTTCGATGGCGGCGATCAGTGCCCCGTCCACCGAGGTCGACGCTTCCCGCCCGGCGGGGTCGTAGCTCCAGGTGGTGGTGTGCCCGTCCGGGTCCGTTTGGGAGAGCTGCCGCCCCGCCGGGTCATACGTCGCCGTGGTGACCCTCCCCAGCGGGTCCGTCACCGAATCGACCTGGTCCGTGGCCGTATACGTCCGGGTGGTCACCCCACCCACGGGGTCGGTGATCCTGGTGAGGCGGCCGCGGGTGTCGTACTCGAACCCGGTCCTACCCCCGACCCCGTTGATGGTCCCGGTCAACTCCCCGGCAAGGTTGTATTCAAAGCGGCGGGTCCCGTACCAGGAATCCTGGGCGAAGCTCAGCCGCCCGCACCGGTCGTACCCGTACCGGGCCGTCCCCTCCCCCGGAGTATGCCTCGCGGTCAACCGACCACACGCGTCGTAGGCGAAGGTTTCGACCTCACCGCTCGGCAGTCTCCTCGCGATGAGGCGCTGGTCCGGGTTGTAGGACAGTTCCGTGACCGCCCCGACCGGGTCAACACTGCGGAAGGGTCGGCCGCAGTGGTCGTACTCGAACCGGGTCACCGCCCCGGTCGGGGAGGTGATCGAGGTGATCTTCCCGGCAGCGTCGCGGCCCAGGACCGTCAACCCGCCCTCACCATCAACCAACTCAACCGGGTTCCCCGCCGCGTCATAAGACACTAGCTCCGCGGACCCGTCGACAGATTCGATTTTCGTGGGGCGGCCGTACTCATCAAAACTGTAAGTATTCGTGGCGAACGCATCGGTCAGGGACGCCGTCCCGTTGGACCGGTCCGTGACCGCTCCGGTCCGGACACCGGTCGGATCAACGACGGCGGTGAGGGCACCGACCGTGTCGTACTCCCTCACCCAGTCATGCCCGCCCGGGTCCGTCACCGCGATGAGCCGGGAGAGGTTGTCATGGGTGAACCCCCACCTGCCCCCGTCCGGCAACACCGCCGCGGTGAGGTTCCCGAGCTCATCAACCACCCGCTCGATACTGCGCCCGAGCGGGTCGGTGGTGCGGGACAGTTCCCCGTTGGGGGCGTACTCGAACACCGTCCGGCCCCCATCAGGGGCAACCATTACGGTGGTCCGGCCCGCGGCGTCGTGCTCGAACGCCCACACCGCCCCGTCCGGGTCCACCCGGCGTGTCAGCACCCCGGCAGCGTCGTAACTGAACCGGGTCTCAGCCCCCGACGGGCTCAACGCCGTCACCGGACGACCCGCCCGGTCCCGGATGATCCGGGCGGTGTCGCCGGCTGCGTTACGGGTTCCGATCAGGTCCCCGAACCCGTCGTACTCAAAACCAATAGTGACCCCGACCGGGTCTGTGACCTGGGTCAGGAGCCCGTCCCGCCATACCAGTTCGGTCCGGCCGCCCAGCGGGTCCACGATCACGGACGGGTCCCGGGACAGGTCATCGGCGTACTCATAGGCCACGACGGCACCGGATGCGGTGACCAAGGTCCTCAGACGGTCGTGTTCGTCCCACCCGTAGGTCAGGTCCGCGCCTTCGGGGGTGACGGTGCGGATCTTCCGGCCGCGGGTGTCGTAACCGTGGACCGTGACCGCGCCGTCCCGCTCGGTCAAAGACACCAAGTTCCCGTGTCCGTCATAGGACATGGACTGGCGCCGGTCCTCCGCGTCCAACACCCCCACCAGCCGGCCCTTGGAATCAGCGACCCAGGAATTGGACCGGGACCCGTCCTCATCGGAGACCACCGTGACCCGGCCCGGTAAATACGCGAACCTCGTCCGCCGCCCATGCTGTGTGACCTGCCAAACCACACGGCCGGCCTCGTCATAGCTGTTCTCGGCCTCCACCACACCCGCAGCAGAAACCACCGAGGCGATCAGACCCTGCTCGTTCCACCGATACACCCTCGTGCCGGCCTCCGTGCCCACCGTGACCAACCGGCCCGTGGCGTCGTAACCATACTCAACCCGCCGCCCATCCGATGAACGAACCACCGCGACAACACCACCGACGTAGTCGATCTCCACGAACCGGCCCCGGACATGCACCAACCGGTCAACCACCCCCGGCACGCCGCCATCGACCGAACTCTCCGCATCCGGCGCAGCCGGTGTGTGGCGGTGGGCGGAGATGGTCCGGCCGGACCCCGCCCCGGTCCCGAGCCACACCCCGGCGATCGTGTAAGCCCACCAACCGCCCTGGTTATCGGTCACGACCAACACCTCGGAGACACCTGTAGGGACCGAGGACAGCTCCGCCAACCACGGTGTGCCGGCATCTTCGCGGGTGAGCCAGTAATTCTCCCCGACCGCACGGGCCCAGCCTGCACCCTCGCGGGGGAAGTCCACCGCCCGGCCGTCAGCCAGCACCCAGCGGCAGCCCTCATCGGTCAGGACCAGGTGCTGGTCCAGGACCGAGGCCCACCCAGGACCAAACACCCCAACAGTGTCCAGGCCGGAACCGAGGGAGTTATACATCCGGGTGAGAACCAGGTCCGAGCTGGCCCCGGCGAACCCAAGATCTGTTTCGGGTTCAATGAAGTTACCCGTGGCCGTGTTCACCGGATCATTCGCATACCCGGACGAGGGCATCGCCCCGGCCGCGGTGGGCGGGTCAATGACCAGGCCCGTCCGGTTCGCCGAGACCCCGGCCGCGGCCAGTGCCTCGTTCACCGCCGCGTCCGAGAGGGTCGAGACCGCGCCCTCGCTGCCGGCGGCAGCGAACGCGTCCGCGACCACCACCGCCCACGCCGCGTCCGCCTCGTTCAACCGCAAATACTCCCGGAACGCCGTCACCACACCAGCGGCGTCGATCCGGCCCCACCCGCACCGGTCCGCGAACGAAGACAACTCCGACTCCAAGGACCCCGGCACCGACGCGATCCCGTCATCCAGGCCACGGGAACCCGCAGCGAAACTCCGCAACGACTCCGGACGGGCCGAGGACGTCCCGCCCCCGTACCCGCCACCCGGGCCCGGGGTCTCCCGCCGCCCCGACGCCGGAGACTCCGAAGGGAACGACGGCGCACTGCCGGGCTCCATATTCGGACGCGCCGGCTCACCACCCCACGCATCCCCGATCAGCTCGAAAAGATTGCGGTTGTTATGCCGCCGCACCCACTCGTTGTTCTCCCGACGCCTGTCATCCTCTTCCCGCGCACGCTCGATCATGGTGCCCACATACTCCGCGACTTTCCGCAGCGCCGCGGCCAGGGACTCCGCGTCCCGGGACGCCGTAGCCGCGTTCGCCGCGAACACCTCCGAAAAATGCCCCCGGAAATCCTCCCCCGCCCCGGTCACCAACGGCGTCCGCGACCCCGAATGCTCCAAAACCCGCGACGCTGCGGACTCAAAAGCACCCTTCACCGACTCGGCAACCCCATACACAAACCGGCCACCATGGGCACCATCGGAATCCGGCAACAACGGCATCTCAACGAACTCGGTCACAACCACAGCCCCCCACAGAACAAGAACGCGAACAAAACCCAACAACCCACAAAACCCGCACCACAACAGAGCGCACAACCACCACAGCGCAACGGCCGGGCAACCACACCACGCATCAGCGCGGCACGATCACCCGGCCCCCACACTCACACCTAAAAAGGAATCAGGCCCCGCCACCAGCAGAGAAAATATCCTGCGAAATCTTCTGCAACTGACCGCGCAACTGCTCCAGCTCTTCCTTGGCCTTATCCAACGCAGCCTTCGTCTCCGGCCACGTCGAACCACGGAACTCAGCAGCCAACGGCCCATCCCACACATTCGGATCCGACAACACACGACCCTGCGCATCCAACGCCGAAATCTGATCCGTAAACCCACCAGTAATAATCGACTGCACCTGACCAATAGCAGCCTTGGCCTGCTCAGTAGACAACACACGCGACATAGAACTTTCCTCCCAATAAGAACAATCGCAACACCCAAACCAAAACCAGCCCAGGCGACCAGACGATGCCTAAACTACCAACACCACCGAATAAATCCAACAAACAGACAAACCGCGCGGGGTAACGCCAGCGGACGTTCCGCGCTCCGCTGCAACAGTCGTCACCATGCGAGTCCCTTTTTAGCGACCATGACCGCAAAGACGGGATCCACGGCCTTGCAATCCGGCCCGAACGCCCTCGACTGAGATCAACGTCACAAAACCGCGGGAATAACTTTTGCGCACGTAACATTTCTCAACGTCCGTTCGCTATGTTATTGGCACTGCACCTAACGTGTTCCGGTGAGCACCTCAACCAACACATCCCCAGCAGCTGGCAAGAGCGGCTTCCGGCTCCCCAAGTGGGCCGGTTCCTTCGGCGTCCAGATCATTGCAGCCCTCATTGTGGGCCTCATCCTTGGCCTCATCGCCAAGTACACGGGCAGCACCAAGACCGCCCCCAATGCCCTGGGGGCTACTCTCCAGACGATCGGCTCCAGCTACGTCTCCTTGCTGCAGACCGCCGTCGTACCTTTGATTTTCACCGCTGTGGTGAGCTCCATCGCCAACCTGCGCCAGGTGTCCAACGCCGCCCGATTGGCATGGAACACACTGCTCTGGTTCGCGATCACCTCGCTGGTATCGGTTCTGATCGGCATCGGCCTGGGCGTACTCCTGCAGCCGGGCGCAGCTACCGGCATTACAGAAGAAGCCAAGTACGCTGGCAAGACCGGTGACTGGTGGGCCTTCCTGATCGGCCTCTTCCCGAAGAACTTCCTGGGACTCGGCGCCAGCTCCACTGTGACCGAGAGCGCCAACGCTGCCACCACCGTCAGCACTGCCGTCAACTTCAACGTGCTGCAGATCCTGGTCATTGCGATCGCGATCGGTGTTGCTGCCCTCAAGGTTGGCAAGCAGGCCGAGGCCTTCCTGACGTTCAACGCTTCAGCGCTGGCCGTCATCCAAAAGGTCCTGTGGTGGATCATCCGCCTCGCTCCGCTGGGCACAGTAGGACTGATCGGTAACGCTGTGGCCATCTACGGCTGGGACACTATCGGTTCTTTGGGCAAGTTCACTGCGGCCATCTACATCGGCCTGGCCTTGGTGCTCTTCGTCCTCTACCCCATCCTGGTGCGCATTCACGGGCTCTCCATCAAGCAGTACTTCTCCGGAGTGTGGCCGGCCGTGCAGCTGGCGTTCGTTTCCCGCTCGTCCATTGGCACGCTGCCGCTCACGCAGCGCGTCACTGAACGGAACCTCGGCGTCCCCTCCGGCTACGCTTCCTTCGCCGTGCCGCTGGGCGCCACCACCAAGATGGACGGTTGCGCAGCGATCTACCCGGCGATCGCAGCCATCTTCGTGGCACAGTTCTTCGGCATCAACCTTGACTTCAGCCAGTACCTGCTGATCGTTCTGGTCTCCGTCCTTGGTTCGGCCGCTACCGCCGGTACCACCGGCGCCGTCGTCATGCTCACGCTGACGCTGTCCACGCTGGGACTGCCGCTGGCCGGCGTCGGCCTCCTGCTGGCCATCGACCCCATCCTGGACATGGGCCGGACCGCCGTCAACGTGGCGGGCCAGGCACTGGTCCCGGCCATCGTGGCCAAGCGCCAGGGCATCCTGGATGAATCGCTGTACAACGCACCCCGCAACGGTGCCGCCTTTGCCGACGAGTACGCCGCCGACAAGGCAGCAGCCGAAGCGGACCATCGCGAATTGGCCGACTCGAAGGCCTAATTTCAGTCCCTTTGAAACGGCGCAAATCCCCCGGGGAGTTCTCCCCGGGGGATTTCCCCGTTAAAGGGGTCAACTCTGGATAGGCTCGGACCATGTTGATCGTCACTTCCAATGAAATCCCAGGCCACCGGATCGACGCCGTCTTCGGCGAAGTCATGGGTCTCACCGTCCGCTCACGGGACATCGGCTCGCAAATGCTGGCCGGCTTCCGCTCCCTCGGCGGCGGCGAACTGCCCGAAATGACCAAGGCACTCTATGAAAGCCGCCAGGAAGTTATGGCACGCATGGTCAACGAAGCGCAGCAACGTGGCGCCAATGCCATCGTCGCCATGCGGTTCGACACCTCTGAAATGGGCACCAACTGGACCGAAGTCTGCGCGTACGGCACCGCCGTGTACGTCCTGCCGTTGGGTGAAGGCGAACCCGGAGCTACGGGACAGTCGGTCTATCTGACCGAGACGGCCACGCAACAGCCCGCTCAGCCGACACAGCCGCAGCAGCCAGCCCACCAGCAGCAGTTCACCCAGCCGCAGCAGCCAGCCCAGCAGCAGCAATTTACCCCGCCGACTCCCCCGGCCCAGCCTCACCAGTTCTAGTCGGATCAGCCCAAAGGTCCCGCCCTCCTTCGTCCCCTCGCCGCCCAGCGGCGAGCTGAGCGAACGAGGGCGGGACTTTGAGTATCAGGGGCACGGGCACGCTCACATTGCGCAGAGTGCAAACTTGCACTTAGTGTAAGTATGTGACTCAAACCAGTAGCCAGGAAGCCGCTGCGGAATCGTCTCCTTCCGAGCCCAGCGCCCCCTCCAGGCGCGAACTCAACAAGGCGGCCACCCGCAGTTCCATCGCTTCCGCAGCCTTGGGCCTTTTGCGTAGCAAAGGGTCCGGCAATTTCACCGTGGAAGACATCGCAGCCAGCGCCGGCGTCTCACGACGAACCTTCTTCAACTACTTCCCCAGCCTCGAAGCCGCCTTGGCATCCGTTGCCGACGGCTTCATGGACCACGCCTTGGAGCAGTTCCGGCTACGCCCGGCGGACGAGTCAATTCTCGAATCCGCCCAGGCAGCCCTCATGGCGCTGGCCGATCCCATGTCCGTGGCACCCATGGCCGAACTCTTCAGCCTGACCCACGACAACCGGCAACTGGCCCGCTCCGAGCTTGAAGCCTGGGAGCACTGCACCGAGCAGATCATTGAAGCCGCCCGCAGCAGACTCGGCGCCGGCATCAGTGAGCTCTACCTCCATGCCTTGGCGGGCTCAGTGATCTCCTGCGGCAAGGCCGCAATGACCGTCTGGTTCGCCGATCGCGGCCCTGATCTCTCGGCGGAATCCCTCGCGGTACTTCGCCAGCACCTCATCGATGCGATGGGCCTCCTGGGCGCCGGCTTCGCGCCGCCGTCGGACGCGTCCGTCCAAGTCTCAGCAGCCTCCCCCTCCGTTCCAACCACCACAGATCGGTTCTGACATGGCCTCGTTCCTCTACCGTCTCGGCAAGTTTTCGTATCGGCGCCGCTGGCTGGTCATCTCCATCTGGCTGGCCGTCATGGTGGCGGTGGGCGGCTCGGCCGCAGCCTTCCACGGCACCATGTCCAACAACTTCACCATCCCGGGCACCGAAACCCAGCAGATGGCCGACAAACTCAAGGAAGCGCTCCCTGATTCTTCGGGAGGCTCCGCCAGCGTGGTCTTCGACGCCGGGAACGGCGGATTCGACCAAGCCAAAAAGGACGCAGTAGCCGCTGCGTTGACCAAACTCGAGGCCATGCCTGACGTGCAGGGAACGGTGAACCCGTTCACCACACAGGAGCAGTTGGACAAGTCCGCCGGCGAGATCGCGGCCGGTGAAGCCAAGGCCGCCGAGGGCAAGGCACAGCTTGATACTTCCCGCGCGCAGCTGGAGGCCGGCGAGGCGCAACTCGCCGGGGTGGAGCAGCAACTCGCTGCCTCTGGCCTCACACCCGCCCAGATTGAAGCCCAGTTGGCGCCGCAGCGCGCAGAACTTGCTGCCAACAAGGAAAAGCTCGACGCCGGAGCCAAGGAAGCTGCCGACGGCGCCGCCACATTGGCTCTGGGCAAGCGACAGCTCGAAGCCTCCGAAGGCCTCCGTTTTGTGTCCAGCGACAACAAAGCAGCGGTAGCCCAGGTCCAGTTCAAGACCTCCATCAACGCCGTTGACCCCGCCGTCCGCGAAGAGGTTCAGGAGATCGTCCACGGAGTTTCTTCCGCTGGCGTCACGGCCTACGCCAGCAAGGAAATCACCGAAGATGTCTCGGAGATCTTCGGTATTGCTGAAATCGTGGGCGTCGCAGTCGCGGCCTTGGTGCTGATCCTCATGCTCGGCACACTCATCGCGGCCGGGCTTCCTCTCCTGATGGCCCTGATCGGCGTAGCTGTAGGTGTCGGCGGAACGTTCGCACTGACCAGCGTCATCGACATGAGCTCCATCTCCCCGATGCTTGCCCTGATGCTCGGCCTCGCGGTTGGTATTGACTACTCCCTGTTCATCGTCAACCGACACCGCACCCAGCTTCTGGCCGGCATGGACGCGGAGGAATCCGCTGCCTTGGCTACGGGTACTTCAGGTAACGCTGTGTTGTTCGCCGGTCTCACCGTCATCATCGCCTTGGCAGCCCTCGTGGTCCCGGGGCTGCCCTTCCTCGCTGTGATGGGTGTTGCGGCCGCAGCGACCGTTGCTGTCGCCGTCGTCGTCGCCTTGACCCTGACGCCCGCCGTGCTGGCCCTGATCGGCCGCCGACTCATCTCCAAGCGTGCTTGGGCCAAGGCTGCCAAGCACAACGCCGAGCCCGGCCACGAAGCTGCCGATCGCGAACTCGAAGAGAAGCGAAGCAGCGGGGGCTGGGGCGGCATGGTGACGCGTCACCCGTGGGTTGCATTAGTCCTCAGCGTCGTCCTTCTCGGAGCCGTTGCGTTGCCGGCTTCCCAGCTTCGGTTGGCACTTCCCGACGGCGGCTCCGAGCCGGTCGATTCGCAGGCCTTCAAGGCCTATGACCTCACCCGCAGCAGCTTCGGCGAAGGCGTCACCGGCCCGATCGTCGTCGTCGGCGAATTCCCTGAAGGCCTCAGCGAAAACGACGCCAAGAACAAGCAGTTCGATGTCGCGGACGAACTTCGCAGTGTAGGAAACGTCATCGCGGCTGTACCGATCGCGCTGAGCGAAGACCGCCGTACCGCAGTCTTCCAAGTCATTCCCAAGGAAGGCCCGGCCAGTGCGGGCACCGTGCAGGTGGTGTCCGATCTCCGCGCCAAGGGTGCAGTGATCAGCGACGACCTTGACGTGAAAATCGGCCTGACCGGACAAACCGCGGGCAACATTGACGTTTCCAACAAGCTCGGAGCCGCGTTGCCGCCGTACTTGGCAATCGTCGTCGGGCTGTCCTTGCTCTTGCTGCTCCTGGTGTTCCGCTCGATCGTTGTGCCGTTGCTGGCCACGGGCGGATTCCTGCTCTCGCTGGCCGCTGCCTTCGGTGCCGTAGTTGCCGTCTACCAGTGGGGCTGGCTCGGAGGGATCTTCGACGTCGCCAACCCGGGCGCCGTCCTGAGCTTCCTGCCCATCATCCTGATCGGGGTGCTGTTCGGACTCGCCATGGACTACCAGGTGTTTATCACGTCGGGTATGCGGGAGTCGTTTATGCACGGCGAGTCCGCCAAACACGCGGTCCGCTCCGGTTTCAGCCATGCCTCCGCCGTGGTCACTGCCGCCGCGATCATCATGGTCAGTGTGTTCTCCGGCTTCATCTTCAGCCACCTCACGATGGTCCGGCCGCTGGGCTTCGCCATGGCCTTCGGTGTGCTGATTGATGCCTTCGTCGTCCGCATGACCATCGTTCCCGCTGTGATGTATCTTCTGGGCGAGAAGGCCTGGTGGCTGCCCAAGTGGCTGGAACGTGTTCTTCCGGACGTCGATGTTGAAGGCGCCAAGCTGGAGCGCAGCGACCGCAGGAAGGCCGACGCCGGAGAACTCGTCCACTAAACGGTCTCTCACATAGCAGTCGATATTCACGAACGCTCACTCACTTGCTGGAGGCAAGTGAGTGAGCGTTCGGTTTAAGCACGTGGGATGTGCGAGAGGGTCGGCAGGAAGCACGCGGGAAGTGAGAGAGGGTTCGTATTAGGCTGGGTGGCGTGACCCGATTGATTCTCGCCTCCCAGTCCCCCGCCCGCACCAAGCTGCTCACGGAAGCCGGGATCCAGCACGACGTCCTGGTGTCGGACGTTGACGAGGACGCTGTTCAGGCTAAGTACGGAGTGACTGACGCGCACGACACCGCGCTCCTGCTGGCACGGGCCAAGGCCGAGGCAGTTGCCGCCCTCCCCGAAGCCGAAGGTGCGCTGGTCATCGGTTGCGATTCAGTATTCGAATTCGACGGCGAGTCCCATGGCAAGCCGTACACCGCGGAGGTCGCGCGGGAACGGATGTTGCGTATGAGTGGCTCGCAAGGTGTGCTGCACACCGGTCACTGGCTGGTGGACTGCCGGGACACTGCCGCTGACGCCGAGGACGATGAGGCCCCGGAAGGCACCGGCGCTACCGTCGGCGGAGTATCCAGCGCCGAGGTCCACTTTGCCCAGATGAGCCCACGGGAGATCGACGCCTACATCGCCACCGGAGAGCCCCTTCACTGCGCCGGGTCCTTCACCATAGACGGCCTGGGTGGGGCCTTCATCCGCAAGGTCAACGGCGACCCGCACGCCGTCGTCGGGCTTTCCATCTCCACGCTGCGGGACTTGCTGGTCCACGCGAACGTGGGAATCACCGAGCTGTGGGACAACGATGAGCAGTAGAACACATTTGTAGTAACCCTACAAAGGAACATCGCCTCACACACGGAATCCCCCATCAATATGGGCGGAACCCTCACAATCGCGCTAGGCTCCTCAAGGACAGAAGGAGTCAACAACTTGTCAGCTAACCCGGCGCAGCCCATTTCCAGCCCTCTTACCAAGGTCTTGATTGCCAACCGCGGCGAAATCGCGGTCCGCATCATTCGAGCCGCCCGGGACGAAGGCATTGCCTCCGTAGCGGTCTACGCCGACCCTGACCGTGACGCACTCCATGTCCGACTGGCCGACGAAGCCTATGCTTTGGGCGGCAACACGGCTGCTGAGTCGTACTTGGTAATGGACAAGATCATCGACGTCGCCAAGCAGTCCGGCGCGGACGCGATCCATCCCGGATACGGGTTCCTGGCGGAGAACGCCGATTTCGCTGCCAAAGTCATCGACGCCGGCATCACCTGGATCGGACCCTCCCCCGAGGCCATTTCGGCCCTCGGCGACAAAGTCCAGGCCCGCCACATCGCCGAAAAGGTGGGCGCTCCGCTGGTCCCGGGCACGGCTGACCCGGTGGAATCGGCCGACGAAATCCTGAAGTTTGCCGAAGAGTTCGGCCTCCCGGTCGCCATCAAAGCTGCCTTCGGCGGCGGCGGACGCGGCATCAAGGTCGCCCGCACCATGGACGAGATTCCCGAGCTCTACGAATCGGCCGTCCGGGAGGCCATTGCAGCTTTCGGCCGCGGCGAGTGCTTCATCGAGCGCTTCCTCGATGCTCCGCGGCACGTCGAGACCCAATGCCTGGCCGATGCTTTCGGCAACGTCGTGGTGGTCTCCACCCGCGACTGCTCACTGCAGCGCCGTAACCAGAAGCTCGTCGAGGAAGCCCCCGCTCCGTACTTGACCGAAGAGCAGAACAAGCGACTCTACGAATCCTCCAAGGCCATCCTCAAGGAAGCCAACTACCTTGGCGCCGGAACGTGTGAATTCCTGGTGGGCCAGGACGGCACCATTTCCTTCCTCGAAGTCAACACCCGCCTCCAGGTGGAGCACTGCGTGTCCGAGGAAGTCACGGGAATCGACCTGGTCCGCGAGCAGTTCCGCATTGCCCGCGGCGAAGCCCTCGGCTATGAGGACCCTGAGGTCCGCGGCCACTCCTTCGAGTTCCGCATCACCGGCGAGGACCCGGGCCGCAACTTCATGCCTGCCCCCGGCACCATCACCACCCTGAAGAACCCCACCGGCCCCGGCGTCCGGATCGATTCCGGCGTGGAGCAGGGCGACGTGATCAGCGGCAACTTCGACTCCATGCTCTCCAAGTTGATCATCACCGGCGCCACCCGCGAACAAGCGCTCCAGCGTTCACGCCGGGCGTTGGAGGAGATGGTGGTTGAGGGCATTCCCACCGTCATCCCCTTCGACCTCGCGGTGGTGACCGATCCCGCTTTCGCCCCGGCGGAGGGCCCGTTCAAGGTCCACACACGCTGGATCGAAACCGAGTTCGTCAACAGCATCCCGGCGTGGTCTGCCAGCACTGCCGGCACAGACACTGCCGACGCCGGTGAGCGCCAGCGCGTCGTCGTCGAGGTGGGCGGCAAGCGCCTTGAGGTGGTCCTTCCCTCCGGCCTGGGTGGCGGTGTCGCAGCAGTTTCCAGCGGCCCGGGCACCAAGTCCGGCAAGTCCAAGAAGCGCTCCCGTTCAGCTGGCGCTGCGGCTGCTGCAGCCGGTGGCAACGCCCTTACCTCACCGATGCAGGGCACCATCGTCAAGGTGGCAGCTGCTGAAGGCGACGTGGTGGCTGAAGGCGACCTGATCGTGGTTCTCGAAGCCATGAAGATGGAACAGCCCCTCACCGCCCACAAGGCCGGCACCGTACGTGGCCTCGCTGCCACGGCCGGCGAGACTGTTGCCGCCGGCGCAGTTATCGCCACCATCGAGGACTAACGCCAAGTACCCCTTAACGACGGCGGCTCCGCACCAATGGTGCGGAGCCGCCGTCGTTATTGGGCTGCTTAGGACACGTTGTTCTCGTAGTCCATGTCCTTGGTCTCGCGCGTCAGCCAGAGCGCGATGAAGGTCACCACTGCGGCGGCGGCCATGTAGACGCCCACCAGCCAGGTGCTGCCGTTCGCTGCAGACCAGAGCGCAATGGCTACGAACGAGGCCGGAGCGGCACCAATCATGGAGGACAGGTTGTAGGCCACGGCTGATCCGGTGTACCGGACGTTGGCCGGGAACAACTCAGGAAGGATGGCCGCCATGGGCCCGAAGGTCAGGCCCATGAGTGTGAAGCCCACAATGAGGCCAACCATGGCCGCTGCCTGGCCGGGACCGAACATGGTGAACCAGAGGGCACCGAACACGAAGATACCGGCGGTGACGCCCAGCAGGAACTTTCGCCGGCCCCACTTCTCAGCGAGCGGCCCGGAGACCACGGTGAAGATGCCGAAGAAGACGACGCCGATGATCAGCATCCAGAGGAAGTCGGACCGGGTGATTCCCAGGCCGGGAACGAAAGCGGCAATCTGGTCGGCCGTCATGGGCTTGCCGGCTTTTTCAGCCGCTGCCTGTGCACCGGCCAGGGTGGGCTTGGTGCCGTAGGACAGCGTGAACGTGGTCATGATGTAGAAGAGCACGTAGGTGGCAAACATGATGAACGTACCGGCCACCACCGGACGCCAGTGGCTCTTGAGGGTGGCTGCGAGGGGCAGCTTCTGCACCTTGTCCTGTTCGATGACCTTGGTGAAGGACGCGCTTTCCACCAGCTTCAAACGAACATAGAGGCCCACGATCACCAGGACGGCGCTGAGGAGGAACGGAACCCTCCAGCCCCAGGCCAGGAATTCTTCGGCGCTCAAGGATACGTTCATCCAGATGAAGATGACGTTGGCGATGATGAATCCGATGGGAGCACCAAGCTGCGGGAACGTTCCGTAGATGGCACGCTTTCCCTCGGGAGCGTTCTCCGTGGCCAGCAAAGCCGCGCCGGACCATTCGCCGCCCAGAGCCAGGCCTTGGAAGAACCGCAGGATGACCAGCATGATCGGGGCAAGGATGGCCCAACCCGGCATGGAGGCCGTGGGCAGAAGACCAATGAGGAACGTGGCAATACCCATGGTCAGCAACGACGCCACCAGGGTGCCCTTGCGGCCGATCTTGTCACCAAAGTGGCCGAAGACCACGGCACCGACAGGCCGCGCGAAGAAGGCAACGCCAAAAATGGCGAACGCACTGAGCAACGCGTTGATGTCAGTGGCGTCCGGGAAGAAGAGCTTCGGGAAGACGAGTACCGACGCGGTGGCATAGGCGTAGAAGTCGTAGAACTCGATCGTCGTGCCGATCAGGCTCGCGAAGATCACCTTGCCCCGCGAGTTCACTGGCTTAGTGGACTCGCCTTCCTTGGATGGTGCGGTGGAAGACATGTATTTGCAGCTTTCTTTCACGCCGGCCGAAGCCCCGAGAGGCTCCCGGCAAGGAATATTCGAGAGTTCAATAATAGTTCCCGCCGTCCATTGACTGGACAACTAAGTCCAACATGCGGACATACAGGAAAATCCCACTCTGTGGTCCGCGCCACACTACCTCACCAGCGCCTCACGCGCCGGTGACCCCGCCGATAGGGAAATGTCACAGCACGTTTACAAACGGCGCCCGTCCACGAAATGCGCAAAACCTACCTTGGAATAACAACGTCCCCCACCAAGGAGGCACTCCGTGACTGTTGACCGCACCGCAGATGCACTGGCTCCCGCCCAGTCCACTGCCACCGCAGCCCCCGCTCTTGAACACCGCCCCGGCCGCTGGATTGCCAACTGGGATGCCGAGGACAAGGGCCAGTGGGAAGCCGAAGGCCGGTCCATCGCCAAGCGCAATCTCTACTGGTCCATCTTCGCCGAATTCCTCGGTTTCGTCGTCTGGCAGCTCTGGTCCATCGTGGTGGTCCAGCTCCCCGCAGCCGGGTTTGCCTTTGACACCAACCAGATCTTCTGGCTCATCTCCATCCCCAGCCTGGTAGGCGCCACGCTTCGTATTCCCTACACCTTCATGGTTCCCAAGTTTGGTGGCCGGAACTGGACCATCGTCTCGGCGCTGCTCCTGCTGATTCCCACCACAGGCCTCGCTATCTGCGTCTCCAACCCGGAAACGCCCTTCGGCGTCATGCTCCTCATGGCCGGGCTTGCCGGCTTTGGCGGCGGCAACTTCGCCAGCTCGATGGCCAACATCACCTTCTTCTACCCCGCCCGTGAAAAGGGTTGGGCCCTGGGACTGAACGCCGCCGGCGGAAACCTGGGTGCCGCCGTCGCCCAGCTTGTTGTCCCGATCGCCATCACTCTCCTGGCCGCCGGAACCGTCAACCTACCGATGGCAGGCATCATTTGGATTCCGCTGATCATCATCGCCGCCTTCGGCGCTTACAAGTACATGAACAACCTCACCAGCGCCAAGGGTGACGTAGCCGGTTCACTTGCCGCCCTCAAGGAGCCGCACCTGTGGATCATGGCGTTCCTGTATATCGGAACGTTCGGTTCCTTCATCGGCTTCGCGGGCGTCTTCCCCAAGCTGATCAAAGACTACTTCCCGGACTTCTCCTCCATCCATGTCGGTGCTGTGGCACTCTCACTTGCCTTCCTGGGCCCGCTGGTTGGCTCCCTGGCCCGTCCCTACGGTGGCCGCATGGCTGACCGCATGGGTGGCGCCCGGATGACCATTGCCTCGTTCGCCTCCATGGCTGTGATCACCTTGACCATGATCTGGACGCTGCCGCTGAAGAACTTCTGGCTCTTCCTCACCTTGTTCCTGCTGCTCTTCCTGGCCAGCGGGTTCGGAAACGGTGCCACGTACCGCATGATCCCTGTCATCTTCGCAACGTCCAGCAGGGCCGCCCGCGCCGGAGCCCCGAGCACCACCACTGCGCGGCTCGCCTCGTCCTCGCTCGGCCTGATCTCCGCGATCGGCGCCTACGGTGGCTTCGTGATCCCCCAGGTTCTCAATGCTTCCAACACGGCCAGCGGCTCTTACACCCCGGCGTTCTACGGATTCGTTGGAGCCTACGTCCTGATGCTCACCGTCTGCTGGGTCTTCTACATCCGCCCTGCCCA
Organism: Paenarthrobacter sp. OM7; assembly: GCF_029873575.1. Taxonomy (NCBI): domain Bacteria; kingdom Bacillati; phylum Actinomycetota; class Actinomycetes; order Micrococcales; family Micrococcaceae; genus Paenarthrobacter; species Paenarthrobacter sp. OM7. The sequence continues at coordinate 1,592,210 of NZ_CP123579.1, read as the reverse complement.
GAAGCGCAACACGATCGGACACATCTAGATGCCCAACGGCGCCGATACCCACTGCCCCTACTGCGCGCTCCAGTGCGCCATGACGCTGACCCCGGCTGCTTCGGCAGTGCCGGGAGCAGCGGCAGCGGCCACACCGGAGGCAGCCCCGGCCGCTCCCCTGGAAGTATCCGGGCGCGACTTCCCCACCAACCGGGGCGGGCTGTGCCGCAAAGGCTGGACATCGGCGTCGTTGTTGCGTCACAACGGGCGCGTCACCGAACCCATGCTCAGAGGATCGGACGGCATCCACCAGCCGATCTCCTGGGACCAGGCCCTCATGCTCATCACCGCAGCTGTGAAGGACACCCAGCAGCAGTACGGGAATGACGCCGTAGGAGTCTTCGGCGGCGGCGGCCTCACCAACGAGAAGGCCTATCTGCTGGGCAAGTTCGCCCGGCTGGCACTGCGTACCTCACGGATCGATTACAACGGCCGGTTCTGCATGTCCTCCGCTGCTGCGGCAGGCAACCGCGCCTTCGGTGTGGACCGCGGACTGCCCTTCCCTGTCACGGACCTCGACACCGCGTCCGTGATCCTCATGCTCGGTTCCAACGTTGCCGAGACCATGCCTCCGTTCGTCCAGCACCTGCAGGGCGCACGGCACGCCGGTGGCCTGATCGTGGTGGATCCCCGCCGCTCGGCTACTGCTGCGTTCACGTCCGACGGCGGCGGTCTCCACTTGCAGCCGACGCCAGGTACCGATTTGGCTCTCATCTTGGGCATCAGCCACGTGGTGGTTCACGAAGGCCTGGCCGACGCGGCGTACATCGAGGCCAACACCAGCGGCTACGCGGCCGTGGTGCGGAGCCTTTCGGCGTTCTGGCCGGAACGCGTCCAGTCCATCACCGGCGTCCCAGCCACCCTGATCCGTGAAACCGCCCGCCGTTTGGCGCAAGGAGCCCGTGACGGCGGCAGCTACATTCTCAGCGGACGCGGTGTGGAACAGCACGTGGACGGCACGGATACCGCTACGGCGGCCATTAACCTCAGCCTGCTCCTTGGCCTGCCCGGCTCTGCGCGCAGCGGATACGGCACGCTCACCGGCCAGGGCAACGGCCAGGGTGGCCGCGAACACGGACAGAAGGCCGACCAGCTCCCGGGCTACCGCAAGATCACCGATCCCGCTGCGCGCGCCCACGTGGCCGGCGTGTGGGGCGTCGACGAGTCGCTCATCCCCGGTCCCGGCTTGCCCGCCGTCGAACTTCTTAAGTCTCTTGGACAGCCCGACGGCGTCAGGTGCCTTTTCGTGCATGGTGCCAACGTAGTGGTCTCGGCGCCGGACACGAACGCAGTGATCCGAGGACTTCGAAGCCTGGACTTCCTGGTGGTCTGCGACTTCTTCATGTCTGAGACAGCTGCTGAAGCGGATTTGGTTCTTCCTGTGACGCAGTGGGCCGAGGAAGAGGGCACGCTGACCAACCTCGAAGGCCGCGTGATCCGACGTCGCCGGGCACTGACTCCTCCCCCGGGTGTTCGCAGCGAGTTGTGGCTCATGGCGCGACTGGCTGAACTTCTTGAGGCCCCTTCAACGTTCAGCGACGATCCCGAGACCGTCTTTGAAGAGCTGCGACTGGCATCCGCAGGTGGTTTGGCCGATTACTCGGGCATCGACTACGCCATGCTGGACCGGGGCGAAGCTGCCTACTGGCCCTATCCTGTGGGAAGCACCGGGACTCCGCGGCTTTTCGCCGACGGATTTGCCCACGCCGATGGCCGGGCCGTCATGGTTCCGGTGACCCCCTCCAAGCGGGCCGTCCGTTCGTTTGCGGATGATTCGCTGGCCCTGGCTACCGGCCGGCTCCTGGAGCATTACCAGTCCGGCGCCCAGACCCGTCGCGTGAGCGAGCTGATGGCATCACAGCCTCAGGCCCGGCTTCTCATCCACCCAGGCACAGCAGCTGCCCGCGGCATCGCCGACGGCGACTACGCCACCGTCACGAATGAGCGCGGCGAAGTACTTTGCCGCGCTGAACTCAGCACCACCGTCCGACCCGACACTGTCTTCCTGCCGTTCCACTTCCCCGGCCAGGAAAACGCCAACCGCCTCACCGAAGCGGCCACAGATCCCATCTCCGGCATGCCGGAATTCAAGACCAGCCGGGTATGGGTCCGGCGGGCAGTCTCCACCCAGGAATTGGCCTCGTACGCAGTTCCTGCCGGGACGCGGCTGCCACTGGACGTCAAGGAGGCATCATGAGCGAGCGCATTGTTGTAGTTGGATTCGGACCAGTGGCAGCACGGCTTATTGACGAACTGCTCCCCGCCGTCCGCACGGGGCTGGTACAACTGCTGGTGGTGGGCCAAGAGACAGAGGCTGCGTACAACAGGGTCATGGTTGCTGAGCTCGGCGTGGGGCGCACCACGGCCGAGGCGTTGGCGATGGCCGGTGCGTCCGAGTTGGAGTCCGACGGCGTTGACGTCCGCCTGGGCACCAAGGCTCAAAGGATCGACCGCGCCCGCCAGCAGGTAGTCCTCTCCGATGGCACCTCTGAACACTACGACCGCCTGGTATTTGCCACTGGCTCGCGTCCGGTCATTCCCAACCTCACCGGGCTCAACCCCGATCCGGCCAAGCCCGTCCTTCCGGCCGGAGTCACAGCTTTGCGCGATCTGCAGGATGCTGCCGTGCTTCGCGCCGCGGTTGCCGATGGCAAACGCGTGGTGGTCCTGGGCGGCGGGGTTCTGGGTTTGGAAACCGCGCTGGCGGCCTCTGAAGAGGGCGCCCAAACCACGGTGGTCCACAACGGACCCTTCCCCCTGGGCCGTAGTATTGACCGCGGCAGTGGCTCCGTCCTTACCAACAGCCTGCGGGCGGGTGGCGTCCGGATGGCCGGCAATGCCCGTTCCACCGGCATCGAAACGTCCGGCACTGACGGCAGCTTCTCAGCGCTGCTGCTGGATGACGGCTCAGCGATCGACGGCGATCTGCTGGTCTTGTCGTGTGGTGTCCGCCCCCGGATCGAACTTGCCGAGGGCTGTGGACTTCCTACCGGCGCAGGCATCCTGGTGGACCACCACCTCCGGACCTATCACGAGCCCCACATGTTCGCGATCGGCGACTGTGCAGAAGTGCGCTGCCCGGACGGTTCCTGCGTTGAATGCCGCACAGCCACCGGCCCGTCCGGCCTGGTGGGCCCAGGGTGGCGGCAGGCCGAGTGGTTGGCCGAATACCTCGTGGTCCTTGCCCGGGACGGCCAGGCCGCCGCGGATGCCCTCGAGCCGCTCCCCAAGGAAAAGCCCGGAGTGGTGGTCTTGAAGTCACGGAGCATCAACCTTGCCGTGGCGGGAGACAACGTGGCTGATCCCTGGGATGAAGAATTGCTGGAAGCCGGTGCTGCTTCAGGGCGTGCCCGCCGGCAGATCTCCCAGTGGGCCGATCCCGAACACGGCCGCTACGTGAAGATGACCACCCGCGGCGGGGTGCTGGAAGGCCTCGTTGCGGTGGGCATGCCCCGGACGGCTGCTGAGCTGGTGGTGCTCTTCGAGCGCTCCTCGGAGCTGCCCGCCGACCGCTCCCTCCTGCTCCGGCTCGATGGTCCCGACCAACTGGACACCGGCGCCACCAGCAACGATCCCCAGCGGACCGTGTGCCGTTGCGCAGGAGTGAGCGCCTCCACCATCTCAGGCTCCGTCCTGGAGGGCTGCAGCACAGTTGGCGAGGTCTCCAAGGCCACCCGCGCCGGAACGGGCTGCGGGGGCTGCCATGGGGACATCAAGGGGATCATCGAAAAACACTTCCAAGCGGCTGCCGCCTGAGACCGCGGAAGCACCGCAGCTGGAGCCGGTTGCGATCCCGCTGGAACGCTGCGAAATCGCCTGGTCCGGATCGGCGATCCCGCAGCATTCCAGCGTTCTCGCGTCACCAGAGCAAGGAACAACCTAGAATTCCGGTGTGAAGGTATCCGAACCCGCGCCCGGCGTCCATTTTGTTGAGGGACCTGCGTCCAACTGGCTCCTCGTCCGTGACTCCTCAGGCTTCATGATGATCGACGGCGGCTACCCTGCCGACCGCGACCTCGTCCTGGAATCGATCCGGGAGCTGGGCCTGGAGCCCGCCGACGCCAAAGCCATGCTCATCACGCACGGGCACGTGGACCACACCGGATCTGCGGCGTACTTCTCACGGACCTTCGGCACGCCCATCCTCTGCTCCCCCGAGGAGCTCCCCCACGTTCAGGGCAGGGAGAAGCATCAGGTCACGTTCGGGCAGGTTTTGCTCCGCGCATGGCGTCCCCGCGTTTTCCGGTGGATGCTCCACGTCATCGAAGCCAAGGCCCTTCAAGCGGAGCCGGCCATGCGCGCGGAGGCTTGGACCACGGACCGACTACACAGCCTGCCGGGCCACCCCCAGGCCATCCCGCTCCCCGGGCACACCCCTGGCAACGTCGCATTGCTGCTGCCGGGTGCCCAGGCGATTGCCGTGGGTGACACCTTTGTCACGGGCCACCCGATCAGCCCGGCATCCGGACCCCAAATGCTGCACAGGATGTACCACTCCGACCCGTCTGGGGCGTTGGCCTCTGCCCGGCAGCTGGAGAGCGTACAAGCCAACGTGATCCTGCCGGGACACGGCCCCGCGCTGCGCATGCCGCTGGCACAGGCTGTGCAGGCACTCCGCCACTAGGAGCAGAAACGCCCGTTTCGATGGCTCGCTGCGCAGGGTGCCGTGCGAACGGCATGGTGCGCAGCGAAGCCTCGAAACGGGCGCTCGGGCTCTGACTACGGAGCTACATGTGCACGTGCAGGCGCCGAGCAGCTTCGGAGATGGATCCCGTGAGGGACGGGTACACCGTGAACGCGCTTGCGACGTCGTCCACGTGGAGCTTCTGGGTCACAGCCACGGAGATCGGGAAGATCAATTCCGAAGCATTCGGGCCTACCACAACCCCACCGATCACGGTGCCTGAACCCTTGCGGGCAATGATCTTGACGAAGCCGTCCTTCGTGTTGCGCATCTTGGCACGGGCATTGCTGAGCAAGGACAGCATCACAACATCGCCCTGGTACTTCCCGGACGCGAGGTCGGCCTCGGACACACCCACCGAAGCAATTTCCGGGGAGGTGAAGATGTTGGACGCCACCTGGTTGAGCTTGAGCGGCTTCACGCCGTCGCCCATGAAGTGGGCAATCGCGATGCGGCCCTGCATGGCTGCCACGGAGGCGAGCGCGAACACGCCCGTGCAGTCACCGGCAGCATAGATGTTGGGGGCGGTGGTGCGGGAAACACCGTCCACCTTGATGTGGCCGGACTCCGTGAGGGTCACACCGGCTTCTTCAAGGCCGACGCCGGCTGTGTTCGGGATGGAACCAACACACACCAGGCAGTGGGTACCCGTGACGATCGATCCGTCACCCAAGGTGACCTTGACGCCGTCGTCCGTTCGCTCCACCGCATTTGCGCGTGACTTGGACAAAACGTTGACGCCGCGACGTTCGAAGACGCCTTCCAGCAGCTTGGCGGCATCGGTGTCCTCGCCGGGGAGGACTTGGTCTCGGCTGGAAATCAGGGTGACCTTGGAGCCCAGGCCGTTGTAGGCGGACGCGAATTCGGCGCCGGTGACACCTGATCCCACGACGATCAGTTCTTCCGGGAGCTCATCCAGGTTGTAGATCTGGGCCCAGTTGAGGATGCGTTCGCCGTCGGGCTTGGCAGTGGGGAGTTCGCGTGGGTGGGCGCCGACGGCCAGAAGGATGGCGTCCGCATCAATGGTGCGGGTGCCTTCGAGGGTCAGGACCTCGATGGTGTTGTTGTCCAGGAGCTTGCCGGACCCAATGACGATCTCCACGCCCAGGCGCTCCAGGCCGGCGCGGATGTCCTCGGACTGTCCGCGGGCCAGGTTGAGCACGCGGTCGTTGATGTGCTTGAGGTCGGCGCGGGGCTTCGAGGCCGTGCCGTCGCCGTCGAACTTCACTCCCAGCTCGTCCGCCTCACCGACGCGGGTCATGAGATCGGCGGTGGCAATGAGGGTCTTGGAAGGCACGACGTCGGTCAGCACGGCAGAGCCGCCAAGGCCTGCCCGCTCAACAATGGTGACGTGGGCGCCGAGTGAGGCGGCCACCATGGCAGCTTCATATCCGCCGGGACCACCTCCCAGGATCGCGATACGGGGGGCACTGAAGTCAACTTGGGTGGTCACAATCCTCAATTCTCGCTCATTGCCGCGTGGGCTGCCACTCAGCCCACCCTCACCAGCGCGCGGGTCCCTACCAAAGTCCTGCGGCCGCAAGGTAGCTTGTACCAGTGAGTAACACTGAGCTGATGAACACAGACCCCTTTGAGGCCGCGAAGGCCGCCGCAGACTTCATCGCCGCCGAGACCGGCGTCGAGTCCCATGATGTAGCCCTGGTGCTCGGATCGGGCTGGGCGGAGGCCGCCGACCTCATCGGCGAAACTACCGCCACCCTGAATGCCTCGGAGGTACCCGGTTTCCACAAACCAGCGGTGGTGGGCCATGTAGGTACCATCCGCTCCGTTCTCACCAAGGAGGGCAAGCGTGCGCTCGTCCTGGGGGCGCGGACCCATTACTACGAAGGCCGCGGCGTGCGGTCCGTAGTCCACGGCGTACGCACCGCAGCCGCCGCCGGATGCAAGACCTTGGTGCTGACCAACGGTTGCGGCGGGCTCAACGAGGACTGGACCCCGGGCACCCCCGTCCTCATCAGCGACCACATCAACCTCACCGCAACCTCACCGCTTGAGGGCGCCACATTTGTTGACCTTACCGATCTCTACTCCTCGCGCATCCGCGACCTCGCCCGTGAAGTGGATTCCTCCTTGCAGGAGGGCGTGTACGCACAATTCACCGGACCTCACTACGAAACACCGGCAGAGGTCCAGTACGCCAAGCGGATCGGCGCAGACCTGGTGGGCATGTCCACGGCGCTGGAAGCGATCGCCGGCCGCCATGCAGGAATGGAAGTTTTCGGTATCTCCCTGGTCACCAACCTCGCAGCCGGCATCAGCCCGGTTCCCTTGAGCCACGCTGAAGTCCTGGAAGCCGGGCAGGCAGCCGGCAAGCGCATCTCGAAGCTCTTGGCGGACATCATCGCCAAGCTCTAACCACTTCACGGAGAAGCGGGGCCACCATCCACGGTGGCCCCGCTTTGCTGTTTAAGAGGTGCGCGCTAACAATTCCAGGGAGGACGTAAACGCACAGCAAATTCTCAGGATAAATCTGTTTTATCGCGCAACATTTGATCCTGCACCCCCAGATGTGGCACGCGCGCCCGTTGGCAATGTAAACGCTTGCGCAGATACCCGCCGGTAGCTCAAACCGCCCGCTAAACACCGTTTGATGTCCGACCTAACACGTGTCTAGCGTGGAACGTGTTCCGGTAAGTCGACGTGCCGGGACTACCGCGGTGGAGGCCTACGAGGCTTCCCCGCACCTCGAAACGATGGCGTCCCTCGGTGACGCCTCCAGCGGATCGATGGACGCCCCAGTTGTAGAGAACCCCCAACCGGGGGTCAGGGCATGCGCCCCACTCCACGAAGTCCAACACTCCGCGAGAAGAGCAAGCATGAACACGCACTCAACCCCTCAACGGCCACGCCGCCGGCTGCGACAGGCAACAGCCCTCGCAGCCGCAGCCAGCGTGGCCGGCAGCATCCTGCTGGGGACGCCGGCGGCGCAGGCGAACCTGCCGGCCGATCCGCCGTCGAGCACCATGCCGGCACCCACACCCGGCTTCCCGTTGCCAACCAACCACACGCAACAGGCGTACGATCCCGCGGCGGACTTCACGTCCAAGTGGACACGGGCGGACGCCAAGCAGATCATGGCCCAGAGCAATCCCAATGTTGCGCCCGGCCAGAACTCGATGAGCCCGAACGTCACGATGCCGGAAATCCCGAAGGACTTCCCGGCCATGAACGACGACGTCTGGGTGTGGGACACCTGGTCCCTCACGGACGAGAATGCCAACCAGATCAGCTACAAGGGCTGGGACGTCATCTTCTCCTTGGTGGCTGACCGGCATGAGGGCTACGGCTTCGACCAGCGCCACTGGAATGCCAGAATCGGCTACTTCTTCCGTAAGACCAACGCCGATCCTGCCAAGGACAAGTGGAACTACGGCGGACACCTGTTCCTCGACAACACCTCCATCGGCAACACCGAGTGGTCCGGTTCCACCCGCCTCATGCAAGGCAACAAGATCAACGTCTTCTACACGGCCACCACGTTCTACGATGTGGCCGAGCGGAACGCAGGCGGTGGCGGGATCGCTCCCGATGCCGCGATCGCCAAGACCTTGGGTAACATCCACGCCAACCAGAACGGCGTGACCTTCGACGGTTTCCAGCACACCAAGCTCCTGGAACCGGACGGAAAGCTCTACCAGAACAAGACGCAGAACCCCGGTTTCGCGTTCCGTGACCCGTACACGTTCGCCGACCCGGCACACCCCGGCAAGACCTTCATGGTCTTCGAAGGAAACACCGGCGGCACCCGTGGCTCCTACAAGTGCAAGCAGGAAGACCTTGGCTACGCCCCCGGCGACCCCAACGCCGAGACTTTGGCCCAGGTCAACAGCACCGGCGCTTGGTACCAGACCGCGAACGTAGGCCTGGCTGTCGCAGACAACAAGGACCTGACCAAGTGGAGCTTCCTCCCGCCGATCCTGTCCGCCAACTGTGTCAACGACCAGACTGAGCGTCCGCAGATCTTCATCCAGAACGAGAACGGCAAGAACAAGTACTACCTGTTCACCATCAGCCACCAGTTCACGTACGCAGACGGCATGCGCGGCCCCGATGGCGTCTACGGATTCGTCGGCAACGGCGTCCGCTCCGACTACCAGCCGGTCAACAACAGCGGATTGGCCCTTGGCTCCCCCACGGACCTGAACATGCAGGCCAACGCTCCGGAAGGTCCGGACCCGCGCCAGAACGGCCGTCAGTTCCAGGCGTACTCGCACTACGTGCAGCCTGGCGGACTCGTCCAGTCCTTCATCGACAACGTGGACGGCGTCCGCGGCGGTTCCCTCTCACCCACCGTGAAGATGAACTTCAAGGCCGGCGTGACGCAGGTTGACCGCAGCTTCGGCAAGAACGGCCTTGGCCCATTCGGCTACCTGCCCACCAACGTCCGCGTTGGCGGCGAAGGCCACTACAAGTAGGCCGCAACACCCCGGCCCTTGGCCACGGCAGGGGTGTCGGCTCCAGAAGAGCCGGCACCCCTGCCACCCCAACCCTCAGGATTTCTCCCCATGACTTACCCCAGCCCCCACCTGTCCCGCCGCCAATTGCTGGCCGCAAGTGCCGCCGTCGTGGTCGCCTTCTCTGCCGCTTCCTGCACGCAAACGGAAGGCCAGACGGCGGCCCCCACCCCGGGCGGGCACCGTCCGTCCCCTTCGGATCCATGGCGGCCCGTCGCACACCTGACGGCTGGGAAGAACTGGCTCAACGACCCCAACGGCCTCGTCTACCACGACGGCACCTACCATGCCTTCTACCAGTACAACCCGCACGGCAACTCGTGGGGCAACATGTCCTGGGGCCACTCCACCAGCAAGGACCTGGTGCATTGGGAAGAGCAGCCCGTAGCCATGGAGGCGAGCCCCGACGAAGAAATCTTCTCGGGCTGCATCGTGGTGGATTCGAACAATGCGTCCGGCCTTGGCTCGGCAGAGAACCCGCCCATGGTGGCCCTGTACACCAGCGCCTATGGCAAGAACGGCGCCCTCCCCCAAGGCGCGCAGGCGCAATCGATCGCGTTCAGCCTGGACAGCGGCTCCACCTGGCAGAAGTATCACGGCAACCCCGTGCTGAACCTCGACCCCACCAACAACAATTTCCGCGATCCCAAAATCACTTGGTACGAGCCCGGCCGCTACTGGGTGATGACCACCGTAGTGGCCGACGCCCAAGTAGTGAAGATGTTCAAGTCCACAGACCTCCTCCGCTGGGAGTTCCTCAGTGACTTCTCCGGAGTCGGCGCCCAAGGTGGGCTCTGGGAAGTACCTGAACTTGTGCAGATGGATGTGGAGGACTCCACGGCCAGGAAGTGGGTCATGCTCCTCAGCATCAATCCCGGGGGCATCGCCGGCGGCTCAGGGATGCAGTACTTTGTGGGTGGGTTCGACGGGACCCGCTTCACCGCTGAAAACGCGGCTGCCGCTGATGCGCCGCTCGAGGATTCGCAGTGGCTGGACCACGGCGCGGACTACTACGCAGCAAACTCCATTTCCGGCGCGCCCGGGAACAAGCCCGTGCTCCTGGGCTGGATGGGCAACTGGGACTACGCCCAGGATGTGCCCACCACGCCATGGCGCGGTTCAATGGCCATTCCCCGTGAACTCACCCTGGTTCGGGGCGCGAAGGGGTTTGAGTTGCGATCGGCCATCGCCGGTGCCGCAAAGGAAACGCTGGAACGCTCCGGTGAAGTGAAGAGCAAAAACCTCACCGTCGGGTCCTCACCCCAGGACCTGGGTGCGGACTTCGCAGCCCGGACCCAGCTGATTGAACTGGAAATGAACCTCGCCTCGGCGAGCGAGTCCGGCCTGATCCTCCGCCAATCCTCGGACGGCAAAGCCGGCCTCCGCATCTCCTACGCCAAGGAATCGCGCACCCTCAAGGTGGACCGGTCAGAGGCCGGGACCAGTAACTTCTCGGAGAAGTTCAGCCCGTTCCATGAGGTGAGCCTGCAGCCCTCCGGGAACGATCGCACCGTCCGGCTCACGATTCTTCTGGATGCGTCCTCGGTGGAGGTCTTCGCAGGCTCTGGAGCGGCGGTCATTTCAGACACGTTCTTCCCGGACTGGGACAACACCGGATCGTCAGCGTTCAGCCTGGGCGGCGACACGGACTTCACCATCACTTCCCACTCGCTCTAAGGCCCGCCGAGGAGTGAGATCCCACCCTTTACAACCGCATTTAAGGTTGGGATCTCACTCCTCGTTGCTCGTTCTCGGCTCATTGAGGATAGTTTTGACCCTATGACATCCAGCGATGCCGCATTTGAACAGCTGCTCACCGACGCCCGCGAGTGGGCCTCCCAGGATCCAGACCCGGCGACGGCCGCTGCCCTGGAGGAGCTGGCCGACCTCGCAAGCGGCGGTGATGCGGGAGCAGCCCAGGAACTGGGCGACAGCTTTAACGGCACCCTGCAATTCGGCACAGCCGGCCTCCGCGCAGCGCTCGGCCCGGGGCCAAACCGCATGAACCGCGTGGTCGTCCGCCGGGCAGCGGCGGGACTGGCGGCCTTCCTCACTGAAACGGTAGCTGCCGCTGCGCCGGGAACCCGGCCTCGCGCCGTCGTAGGCTTCGATGCCCGCTACAACTCGGACATTTTCGCGGAAGAAACTGCGGCGATCTTCACTGCGGCAGGCATCGAGACGTTCCTGATGCCGGCAGCTCTTCCGACGCCGTTGCTCGCCTACGCGGTCAGGAACCTGGATTGCGACGGCGGCGTGATGGTGACAGCCAGCCACAACCCGCCGCAGGACAACGGCTATAAGGTCTACCTGGGACGACATGCAGTGTCGGAAAGCGGGCGCGGATCGCAGATCGTCGCGCCGTACGACGCAGAGATAGCCGCCCGGATTGAAGCCGTGGGTGCCTTGGACTCCATCGAACTGGCAGACAGTGGGTGGACAGTGCTGCCGACGGCCATTGCCGCCGACTATGAATCTGCCATGGCCGGCCTGGTGGATCGTGAACACTTCCCCGCCAGGGACCTCAAGATCGTCCTGACGCCCATGCACGGTGTGGGCGGTGAAACGGCTGTCTCCGTCCTGAAGACAGCGGGTTTCACGGATGTAACCCTCGTGGCCGAACAAGCCGAGCCGGACCCGGACTTCCCCACAGTCGCGTTCCCCAACCCGGAGGAGCCCGGCGCACTGGACCTGGCCCTCGCGGCCGCCGCAGACGCGGGTGCGGACATCGTTTTGGCCAACGACCCCGACGCCGACCGGGCTGCGGTCGCCGCGTTGGATCCCTCGACGGGGTCCTGGCGCATGCTCCGGGGCGATGAAGTGGGTGCGCTGCTGGGTGCCCACATTGTGGCCCGCATGGCAGTCAGTGATGGCGAAGAACCCCGTGACGGCGTCTTCGCGAACTCGATCGTTTCCTCGCGGCTGCTGTCGCGGATCGCCGCGGCCGCAGGGTACAAGCATGAGGAAACGCTGACGGGCTTCAAATGGATTTCACGGGTTCCCGGCCTCAGCTACGGATATGAGGAGGCACTGGGCTACTGTGTGGCACCGGATCTGGTGCGCGATAAGGACGGCATTTCAGCTGCAGTCCTGATCGCGGAATTGGCCGCCGCTGCCAAAGCCGAGGGCAAGACGATCTTCGACACCCTCGATGACCTCTACCTGGTGCACGGCCTGCACGCCAGCGACCAGTTAAGCATCCGGGTAGCGGACTTGGGACTCCTGGATGCCATGATGAACCGCCTGCGGGTCAACCCGCCGGAAGCGTTCGGTGGCTCCGCCGTCGAGGTGTTCACTGACCTCGCCGAAGGAAGCGAAGCCTTACCGCCCACAGACGGTCTGTTGTACCTCACCCGGGACCAAAGCCGGGTCATCATCCGGCCTAGCGGCACGGAGCCCAAACTCAAGTGCTACCTGGAAGTCATTCAGGCCGTGGACTCCGCAGCGGAACTCCCCGCTGCCCGCCAGGCAGCGCGGACATCGCTGGACGACGTCCTCAGGGATGTCCGCGAAGCACTGGGCCTTTAGGAAGCATGGGCCTTTAGCCGGCTTGGCTTAGAGTTCAACCTCGATAAAGCCGTCCACCAAACGGGTGGCGAAGACATCGAGCCTCAGTTCGGGGTTGGTGAAGCACTCCCCGGTTTCGAGGTCGTAGACCTCTTTGTGGAGCGGCGATGCGATGGTCGGCCGGCTTCCGCGGGATCCAATGATGCCGCGCGCCATGACGTTGGCCAGTGTTGCCGGGTCCTGCTGTGCCACAGCGAATACTTCGGTGGGCGTAGTGCGGAACAGGGCAACCTGGCGGCCGGCGATCAGTGCCGCTTCGCCCCAGGCGACTTCGAGCTCATCCACCGGGCACACGACGTGCCACTCGCCGGTGGTGGTCAGATCCTCGGCACGGTCCAGAATTACGGTCATTTCAGCCCCTCTCGCTGTGTCCGGGTGGTGGCTGTTCCCACCGTCACTCCCCCGGACCGGGCCACGCTTGCGGCCGCTCTTCCACGCTAGGACCCGGGTGTTTCGTCAGGTGTCCGGGTTTGTGTCCAACGCGTAAAAGAGACCTCACACCCCGCGAAATGCGGTTGTGATGCAGAAGTTAAGATCACGAAACAAAAGGGAAACTGAAGCGAAACTGCCCGTCCCTAGGCTGGAACCACAAGTTGCGACAGATCCGTCTGCAACATCTGCGAAAGGCCCACCAGTGACCGGACACACTTCAAGTACAGAGAACCCGCGCCGCGTCGTCGTCGTCGGCGGCGGGCCCGCTGCCCACCGTTTCGCTGATGCCATGGTCAATCGCGGTCTTGAAGGTTGGCAGGTTACGGTGCTGACCGAAGAGGCACACCTCCCCTACGACCGCGTAGCGTTGAGCAAAGCCCTCACGGAAACAGATGTTGACCTCACCTTGGGGGAAGCATCCATGTGGGACCACGAGGCATTGACCCTCAAGACCGGCGAGCGCGCCGTCAAGATTGACCCGGTGGCCAAGAGCGTCCTCACCGCCGCGGGGAACAAGTACGAATACGACCACCTGGTAGTGGCCTCGGGCTCGGACGCTGCCCGTCTCCCTATTCCCGGGGCTGAACACACCCACGTTTACCGCACGCTCGACGACGTGTGGGCGATCAACAGGGCCATTGCCGGTCTTCGCGAAAAGCTGGGCCGCAAGGTCAACGCCGTCACCATTGGTGGTGGCCTGCTGGGACTTGAGTCCGCTGCCGGTACCGAGCAGTTGGGCGCCACTCCGATCGTCATCAACGGCGCTCCGTGGCTCATGAATACCCAGTTGGACGAGGGAGCCGGCCAGTCTCTGGGTCGCCTGATCGAGGCAAAGGGCTTCGAAGTCCACGGTGGCGTCTTCCCTTCGGAGGTGGTGACGGACGACGACGGCAACGTCACCGGTGTCCTCATGGCTGACGGCCGCACTATCGATGCCGACCTCGTGATTGTTGCCATTGGCGTCAAGCCCCGTGATGATCTCTTCCGCGCCGCAGACGGCGAGGAACAGCTCTTCAGCCTGGGTCAACGCGGCGGCGTGGTCATCAACGACTTCTGCGCCACCGAAGTGGACGGCATCTGGGCCATCGGCGAAGTGGCCAACTTTGAAGGCATGTGCCTTGGTTTGGTAGCACCCGCCAACACCATGGCCGAGATCGTTGCGGACCGCCTGCATGGTGGCGAAGCGACGTTCCCCGGCTTTGACACTGCCACCAAGCTCAAGTTGTCCGGCGTGGACGTTGCCAGCTTCGGCGACGCCTTTGCCCGGACCGAGCACTCCCTGGAAATCGTCTACGCCGACCCCGCACGTGGCGTCTACCAGAAGATTGTCACCACAGACGATGCCAAGACCCTCCTGGGCGGCATCTTCGTGGGCGACGCTTCCCCCTACATGAGCCTCCGCCCGCTGCTGGGACGCGAGCTCTCGGCAGAGCCCGGTGCATACTTGAGCGCCGCCGGTGGCGGCGAAGCTCCCGAGACCGAACTGCCGGACGACGCCATCCTGTGCTCCTGCAACAACGTTGCGGCCGGGACCATCCGGGACACCATCAACGGATGCGGAGCATGCGAAGGCAATGCTCCCGTCCAGGAACTCGGCGAACTCAAGGGCTGCACCCGTGCCGGCACGCAGTGCGGTTCTTGTGTCCCCATGCTGAAGAAGCTCCTCGAGGGCGAACTGACGAAGTCCGGCATCGAGGTCTCCAAGGCGCTGTGCGAGCACATCAGTCTCTCCCGGCAGGAACTGTTCGACGCCATCCGCGTCCTGGAACTCACCTCCTTCGAAGAGATCATGGCCAAGTACGGCACCGGTGCCGGCTGCGACATCTGCAAGCCGACCATCGCCTCCATCCTGGCCAGCCAGCACTCGGCCTACGTCCTGGATGCCGGCCGCGGCTCCCTTCAGGACACCAACGACCGCGCCTTGGCGAACATGCAGAAGGACGGCACGTATTCGGTGGTCCCCCGCATCGCCGGTGGTGAGATCACGCCCAAGGGCCTCGGCGTCATCGCCGCAGTTGCCGAGAAGTACAACCTCTACACCAAGATCACCGGCGGCCAGCGCATTGATATGTTCGGTGCCCGCCTGGAGCAGCTCCCGGACATCTGGAAGGAACTGGTGGACGCCGGTTTCGAGTCCGGCCAGGCCTACGGCAAGAGCCTCCGTACAGTGAAGTCCTGTGTTGGATCCACCTGGTGCCGTTTCGGTGTCCAGGATTCGGTAGCCATGGCCATCGCTTTGGAGCTTCGTTACCGCGGCCTCCGCAGCCCGCACAAGCTGAAGATGGGCGTGTCCGGTTGCGCCCGCGAATGTGCCGAAGCCCGCGGCAAGGACGTGGGCGTCATCGCCACGGCCGATGGCTGGAACCTGTACGTCGGTGGCAACGGTGGTGCCACTCCGGCCCACGCCCAGCTGCTGGCCAAGGACCTGGACGACGAAACGCTGCTTAAGTACATCGACCGCTACCTCATGTACTACATCCGCACCGCTGACCGCCTCCAGCGCACCGCGCGCTGGCAGGAAGAACTCGACGGCGGCATCAAGCACGTCGAGGAGGTAGTGGTCAACGACTCCCTGGGCATCGCCGAAGAGCTTGAAGCGGCCATGGCCAAGCACATCGACACCTACGAGGACGAGTGGGCCGAGACCTTGAAGGACCCGGAGCGCCTCCGCCGTTTCCGTTCGTTCGTCAACGCCCCCGACCAGAAGGACGAGTCCATCTCCTTCGTTCCGGAGCGCGGCCAGATCCGCCCGGCCACCAACGAGGAAAAGGGCGGCGTGCTCATCGCTTCCACCATCCCGGTCCGCAGCGAAACCGTCGGCGCAGGAAACTAGGGGTTCACCATGCAGCTCACCATTGATCTCACCGGCCGTGACGTCCTTGTCACGGGATCGGAAAAGTCCGCCCGCCAGGCCATCCGCCGCTATCAGAGCGCCGGTGCCAACGTGTACCGGCTGAGCACCCCGGAAGGTGAACCGGGCGACGGTCAACTTCCGGAGCGCCCGTTCCTGGTGGCGATAGTGGACGACGGCGACGCAGGGTGGCTGCCGCTGGTGGAACGCTGCCGCGATGCGGGGATACCTGTCGCGTTTGAGCCGGCACCGGGCGCCGACGGCCACGTGACCTTGGTGGGCGGAGGTCCAGGAGCCTTGGACCTGCTCACGGTTGGCGCCGTGGACGCCCTGCGTGATGCCGATGTGGTGTTCTACGACCGTCTGGCCCCGTACCAGGAGCTGGCCGACCTGACCTCGGCCGAACTCGTGGATGTTGGCAAGCAGCCGGGCCTGCACAAGGTGACCCAGCGTGACATCGAGAAGCTCATGGTGGAAGCTGCGCTGCTGGGCAAGAACGTGGTCCGGCTCAAGGGCGGCGATCCGTATGTATTTGGCCGAGGCGGCGAGGAAGTGGCCGCCTGTGTTGCGGCAGGCGTCCCGGTGCGGGTGATATCCGGTGTCACCAGCGCCATCTCCGTTCCCGCCGCAGCCGGGATCCCGGTCACGCACCGCGAAGTCAGCCACATGTTCACCGTAGTGTCCGGCCATGCCCCCTTGACCGAGAAGGAACACACCCACCTTGCCGGACTTGGCGGCACGATTGTGGTCCTCATGGGCATTGGTACCCTTCCCCAGCTTGCAGCAGGGCTGCGCCGGGCAGGCATGGACGCGGACATGCCCATGGCTGTGGTGGAACGTGGCTACCGCCCGGGGCAGCGCACCACCATCGCTGATCTGGGTACGATCGAAACAGCTGCCACAGGCTGCAGCAACCCGGCCGTGCTGGTCATCGGCGAGGTGGTCCGGGTGGCTGAAGCCAACCGCAACCATGCAGAAGCATCCGCTGAACTGAGCCGCCTGGCGGCTTCGCTCCTTGAAGCCTGAAGGTAAAAACACATGACTGTTGCACGCGCCATCGAAGTCCACGACGCTACTGCCGCTCCGGAGGTTTCCGAAGCCGTCGACGCCCCGCTGGACGGATTCCGAATCGGCGTCACCTCGCACCGCCGCTCCCGTGACCTCATTGAGGCACTGGAGCGTCGCGGTGCCAGCGTGTTGCACGCCCCCGCTTTGAAGATCGCCCCTGTGCAGGAAGACATGGTCCTCATCGAGGACACCCGCACCATCATCGCGGCCAAGCCGGACATCTGCATCGCCACCACCGCCTACGGCATGCGCCGCTGGTGCGAAGCCGCCGATTCCTTCGGTATCGGCGAGCAACTCCTGGAAACCCTGTCCGCCTGCCGCATGTTCGTCCGCGGCCCCAAGGCCCGCGGTGCCGTGCGCGCTGCAGGACTTGCCGACGTCGGGATCAGCAGTGACGAAACCACCGCCACGCTGGTGGATATGCTGCTGGTCGAGGGCGTGCGCGGCAAAACGGTCGCCGTGCAACTGCATGGATACACCGATGTCCGCCAGCTGGAACGGCTGCGCATGTCCGGCGCCACGGTCCTGACCGTGACCCCGTACCGTTGGGTGAAGCCCGACGGCGAAGACAAGCTGCCGCGCCTGATCGAGGCAGTGGTGGGCGGCAACCTGGACGTACTGACGTTCACCAGCGCTCCGGCCGTAGACGCCATGTGGAGCACAGCTCACGAAATGGGCCTGTACCGCCAGCTCATCGAAGCCCTTAAAGGGCCCGTCACTGTTGCCGCTGTTGGGCCGGTCACCGCACTACCACTGGTCGACGCCGGGCTGACGCCACTGATCCCGGACCGTTACCGCATGGGCGCACTGATCCGTTTGGTGACCGAACACTTGTCCCTTAACCATGTACGCCGGTTGGAGACCAAGAGCGCCACGATCGAACTGCGCGGGCGCTGCCTGCGGATCAACGGTGAGGTGGTGGACCTGGCACCGGCTCCCCTGCTGCTCCTGCGGGCACTGCTCGGCGCGGGCGGAGCGGTACTGTCCCGGGAAGCGCTCTCGGACCTGCTGGACCTGCGCGGTTCTGTGCATGCCCTGGACATGACGGTCAGCCGCCTGCGTTCCTCGCTGCCGGACGGCAAGCTCGTGGAGACCGTCGTGAAGCGAGGGTACCGGCTGCGCGCGTAGCCTCCCGGTCTCTACGAGGTGGCGGCTCCCACGTCAGGCCGCCTTTACCAAGGGAAGTTCATCCCAGTTGGTGGTGTACCGGGGGCTGAGCATGTCGCGTTTCATGGACCAGTCCGGTCCTCCCTTGATTCCAGCGTGCCCCAGACCTATGGAGCCGCGGCCGTACCGCTTGCTGACTTGCTCCAGCAGGGGGCCGATGCCACGTTCTTCGTGCCGGTTCTCGAAGATCTCCAGGGGCTTCTGGTTGCCGCTGGGACGGAGGTCAGTAACCATGATCCCGGCCTTGGCGTACCTCACGCCTTCCTGGATCCTTGGAACCAACGCATGCGCTGCCTTGGTCAGCAGCACGGGATCCGAAGTGGGCATGGGCAGTTTGACGTTAACGGTGGGAAACGACTTGTCGTTGGGGTTGTAGACCGATGTGGCAGCAAAGGCCGTCAACAGCCTTGCTTGGAGGTCATGTTTGGCCAGCCTGGCACTGGCCATCTGTCCGTAGATACTGAGCACCTGCCGCAGCTGCGCCGCCGTCGTGATCGGCGTGGAAAAGGAGCGGGAGAAGATCAACTGGTCCCTCCCGATCCTTTCCTCCTCCATCGGGATGCACGGGGTACCCTGCAATTCCAGCACCGTGCGCATCATGACGATGGAGAACTTGTCCCGCAAAGCCACGGGGTCAGCCCGGACCAGGTCCAGGATGGAGAAGATCCCCATGGCATTCAGACGTTTGGTCAGCCTGGTGGCAACACCCCAGATCTCCATCACGGAGAGCCGTGCCATGAGTGCTTCACGGTGGGCTTCTGGAATCGAGTCCCACCGGCACACTCCGTTGAAGCCCGGATTGTGTTTGGCCCATTTGTTGGCCAGCTTGGCGAGGGTCTTGGTTCTGGCAATACCTACGCAGACCGGAACCCCCACGTGCCGTTGGCACGCCGCTTTAATGGTGCGTCCCAACTCCAGCAGCTCTTCGGGCTGCCCTTTCACTCCGAGAAACGCCTCATCAATGGAGTAGACCTCCTGCCACGCCGAGTAGCGGGCCAGGAGCTCCATGACACGGGAGCTGATGTCCCCATACAGTTCGTAGTTGCTGGAGAGGGCAATGAGCCCCCATTCCTTGGCCCGTGGAGCAAGTTTGAACCATGGCTCCCCCAGCCCGATCCCCAGCTTCTTGGCTTCCGGAGACCTGGTGACTGCACAACCGTCGTTGTTGGACAGCACGATCAGCGGCTTGCCCTCCAGCGAGGGATTGAACGCACGCTCGGCCGACGCATAGAAGCAGTTGATATCCACGTGGGCGATCTCCTGCATCTGATGCATGAGTGCTGGCTTGGACATCGTCCTCCTCCTCCGTTCGGCCTTAGCACGCACGCCGCTGTTCCCCTGCAGGACACGCCGCGCATTCGAACATATATTCGAATACCTTTACTGTACTGCCACGCACCGACAAGAAGGCTTCGGCCGGACCACCGACAAGAATGCCGCCGGTTTAGTGAGCGGCATCAATCAGATAGTTACACTGCGGGTGAGCGGCGTTCGAGCAGGAGTGTGTCGCGCCACTGGCCGGCGGCGGGACCGTAGGTCATGCGGGCGATGCGGCTCCTGTGTCCGATGACCCGGAAACCGGCGGATTCGTGGATCCGGAGGCTGGACTGGTTCTCCGGGAAGACGCTGGATTGGATAGTCCACACCCCGTCGCGCTCGGTGGAGTCGATGAGTGCCTGCAAAATGGCTTTGCCCAGACCGAGGCCGCGGGCTTCGGCCGCCACATAAATGGAGTGTTCGACCACGCCCGCGTAGGCAGGCCGGGACGAGACGGCGGAGACGGCGGCCCAACCCAGAACGCCCCGTCCGGGCGCTTCGGCGACGATCCGGTGCGCCTTCAACCTGGAGGTGTCGAAGGTTTCCCAATCGGGAGCCTTTTCCTCAAAGGTGGCGTGCCCCGTCTCGATGCCTTGCTGGAAGATGCGCCGGACAGCGGGCCAGTCGGCTTCCTGCATGGGCCGGACATCAAAATCACGGCTCATAGGGCAGTGAGGACTCCGGCGACGTCATCCAGGGCTCCGGGGACCAGCGAGTAGTATGCCCAGGTGCCGCGCTTTTCGCGATGCAACAGACCGGCCTCGACCAGGATCTTCAGATGGTGGGAGACTGTGGGTTGACCCAGATCCAGCGGTTCGGTGAGGTCGCAGACGCAGGACTCACCGCCGTCGGCGGCCTTGACGATGGAGAGCAGGCGCAGCCGGTTGGGATCCGCCAGCGCTTTGAACACGATGGCCCGGCGCTGCGCTTCTTCAGCGCCAAGGGCTGGTGTAGCTGGCGGGCAGCAGATGGTCTGCGTGTCCGGTTCGAGCAAGGGCAGCGAGGTCATCTACCTATTATGCCGCAACATTGACATTCATCAATGTTCAGGCCGGCGGGACTACTGCTTGGCCGCTTCTACGGAGTGAGGGATGACAACGTCGGCGGCGGCCCGGCCGGCATGCGGGAAAAGCAGGAGCAGGATTCCAACGCCAACAGCCGCACCGAGGACCTGGACGGCGAGGAATGGTGGGACGGAACCCGGCGCAATGCCAGCGAAAGTGTCGCTGAAGATACGGCCGATGGTCACGGCCGGGTTCGCGAACGACGTGGAGGACGTAAACCAGTACGCAGCGCCGATGTAGGCACCTACAGCCGGGGCGGCCAAAGCGCCGCGTTTGGTGGCCGCAAGGGAGAAGATCAGCAGGACCAGACCGGCAGTCGCGACCACCTCGGCCAGCAGATGACCCGCCGTTGCCCGCCCCTTGGTCGAGATGGACGTACCCACCTCAAACATCGCGTTCGCCAAGACACTGCCACCGATGGCACCGGCAATCTGGGCCAGGACGTAGAGGCCGAGGTCCGGCAAGGACAAGCCGGATCCGCCGCGCCGTCCGAGGAACCAGTCCACCATGGAGACAACCGGGTTGAAGTGGGCGCCACTGACCGGCCCGAACACCAGGATCAACACCGTCAGGCCAAGCACCGTGGCCGTGCTGTTTTGCAGCAACTGCAGGCCTGTGTCATTGGGCGAGAGCTGGGCTGCGGCGATTCCGGAACCAACGACGATGGCAACGAGCAGGCCGGTGCCGAGGAATTCAGCGATGGCACGGCGCCACAGGGGCGGCTGGAGTGAAGTCATGCCAACAGCTTGACGCATGGAATTAACTCAGTCAAAATTGAATCAATGAATATTGAAGCAGTCGACACATTCCAGGCCCGCGTAGCCAGGCACGCAGCCCTTGCCGATCCGGCACGCCTGCGTATCATGGACCTGCTGACCCTGGGCGACTTCTCGCCATCGGAACTGCAGGCCGAACTGGGCATGCCTGCCAACCTGCTCTCCCACCACCTCCGCACCCTGGAGGAAGCCGGCCTGGCAACCCGCCACCGCTCCGAAGCCGACAAGCGCCGCAGCTACCTCCGCCTCGCCACCGGCGCCCTCAGTGGGCTCGTGCCCGGGGCGGCACATACAGCAAGCCGTGTCCTGTTCGTCTGTACGCGCAACAGTGCCCGCTCCCAGCTGGCCACCGCCCTGTGGCGGCAGGTCAGCGACATCCCAGCAGCCTCGGCCGGAACGCGCCCCGCAAACCGCATCGCCCGCGGAGCCATCGAGACCGCCCGGCGTCATGGGCTGGACCTGCCCGACATCGCACCGCGCACCCTGGAAGAGGTTGCGGAGGAGGCCGACCTGGTAGTGACCGTCTGCGACAACGCCCACGAAGAACTGACCGGGCTGGGCGGAATCCATTGGTCCGTGCCGGATCCCCTCCGCCTGGACACTACGGCCGCCTTTGACCGTGCCTTCGATGACATCACCCGCCGGATCAACGACCTCGCGCCACGCATCACCGCCGCCTGACCATCTGGCAGCGTTGAAATATTGACATTCATCAATCTATCGTCCGATACTCGCTATATCGACCATCATCAATGTTCGCTACGGAGAGCTTCGTGCTCGGGCGCACCGCTTCAAACCAGCCACCCGTTCACACAACGATTCCAGGAGAGAAACCCGTGAGCTACGAAACCATCAAGAAGCCCTCTGTCCTCTTCGTCTGCGTCCACAACGCCGGACGTTCCCAAATGGCCGCAGCGTTCCTGACAACTCTTGGCAAGGGTGGGATCGAAGTCCGCTCCGCAGGCTCCCAGCCCGCCGACAAGGTCAACCCGGCCGCCGTCGAAGCCATGGCCGAACTGGGTATCGACATGTCAGCCGAAATCCCCAAGGTCCTCACCACCGAGGCCGTCAAGGAATCCGACGTCGTCATCACCATGGGCTGCGGCGACGAATGCCCATACTTCCCCGGCAAGCGCTACGAAGACTGGGTCCTGGAAGACCCCGCCGGCCAAGGCGTGGACGCCGTCCGCCCGATCCGCGATGAAATCAAGACCCGCATCGAGGGCCTGATCGCCTCCCTCGTCCCGGCTGCCAAATAACCCACTTTTTCGAGCACCAGGAGAGTCTCCCGTGAGCACCGACGTCCAGACCGAGCAACTGATCATCATCGGCTCCGGCCCAGCCGGCTACACCGCGGCGATCTACGCCGCCCGCGCAGGCCTGAACCCGCTGGTCCTGGCCGGGTCGGTCACCGCCGGCGGTGCGCTGATGAACACCACCGAAGTGGAGAATTTCCCCGGCTTCCCAGGCGGGATCCAAGGCCCTGAGCTCATGGATGGGCTCCAGGAACAGGCGGAAAAGTTCGGCGCCCGGATAGTGTTCGACGACGTCACTGAAGTTGATCTTAAGGGTCACCTCAAGCGTGTGGTCACTGGAGGCGGCGAGACCCACGAGGCCCCGGCCGTCATCCTTGCCACCGGTTCCGCGTATAAGGAACTGGGCCTTCCGGAGGAGAAGAAACTCAGCGGCCACGGAGTGTCATGGTGCGCCACCTGCGACGGGTTCTTCTTCCGCGAACAGGACATCATCGTGGTTGGTGGCGGCGACTCCGCCATGGAGGAAGCGACCTTCCTGACCCGCTTCGCCAGGACCGTCACGGTGGTAGTGCGCAAGGACGAACTCCGCGCCTCCCGGATCATGGCCCAGCGCGCCAAGGACAACCCCAAGATCAAGTTCGCCTGGAACTCGGCCATCACCACCATCCACGGCGACAGCAAAGTCACCGGCGTGACCCTCACGGACACCCGCACCGGTGAAACCCGTGAACAGGATGCCACCGGAATCTTCGTGGCCATCGGCCACCTGCCCCGCACCGAGCTGGTTGCCGGACAAGTCGACTTGGACGACGAGGGCTACATCAAGGTCGACTCACCCACCACGGTTACCAACCTCTCCGGCGTTTTCGCCTGCGGGGACGCTGTGGACCACCGCTACCGCCAAGCCATCACCGCAGCCGGAAGCGGCTGCGCGGCCGCGCTGGATGCCGAACGGTTCCTTGCCGCCCTGGATGACGCCCACAGCATCGCCACCGCCCTGGTCGAAGAACCAACCCACGCCTAACCACTCGAAACGCCACGCCAACGGATGAAACAAGAGGACAGCATGGATTCAGTGACGAACTTTCCCATCGCAGTGATCGGCGCAGGCCCGGTAGGACTCGCCACCGCGGCCCACCTGCTCGAACGCGGACTCGAACCGGTCATCTTCGAAGCAGGCCCCTCCGCCGGCGCCGCTATCGAACAGTGGCGGCACATCCGTTTGTTCTCACCCTGGCGCTTCAACCTCGACGACGCCGCCGTCCGCCTGCTCGAACCCACCGGCTGGGAATCACCCCGTCCCACCGCACTGCCCTACGGCGGCGAACTCATCGACAACTACCTCACCCCACTGGCGGGTACACCCCAGATCGCTTCCCGGCTCCAGACCGGCTCCCGCGTCATCGCCGTGACCCGGCAGGGCATGGACAAAACCCACGTCCGGGACCGCGACACCACCCCCTTCGTTGTCCGGGTTGAGCACGACGGCGGAGAAACACGGGACCACACCGTCGCTGCCGTCATCGACGCTTCCGGCACTTGGTCCACCCGCAACCCGCTTGGCACCTCCGGCCTGCCCGCCATCGGCGAAGGCCTGGCAGCTGACCGGATCTCCTCGCCGCTGCCCGACGTTGTTGGCCGCGACCGCGCCGCTTTCGCCGGCCGCCGCGCCCTCGTTGTCGGGGCGGGCCACTCGGCAGCGAACACCCTGATCAACCTCGCAGACCTCGCCAAGGACGAACCCGATACCCGCATCCTGTGGGCCGTCCGCGGTAACTCCGCCGAGAAGGTCTACGGCGGCGGTGACGCCGACGGGCTCCCTGCACGCGGCCAGCTCGGCTCCCGCCTCCGCCGCCTGGTCGGGGCCGGCACCATCGAACTGCACACCGGGTTCGGCATCGCTGCCCTGAAAAACCTCGACTCGCATGTGAGCGTCGAAGCCGTCGATGGACGCACCATCGACGCCGACGTCATCGTCCCCTGCACCGGCTTCCGCCCGGACCTGGAGATCCTGCGGGAACTGCGTCTGGACCTGGACCCCGCCGTTGAAGCTCCCACCGGGCTCGGCCCGCTGATCGACCCTGAATTCCACTCCTGCGGCACGGTCCCGGCGCACGGCGCGAAGGTCCTGGCCCACCCCGAAAAAGATTTCTATATCGTCGGGATGAAATCCTACGGCCGGGCACCGACCTTCCTGCTCGCTACCGGCTACGAGCAAGTCCGTTCCGTCGCCGCAGCCCTCGCCGGTGACCAGGAATCGGCGGACACCGTCCACCTTG
Source organism: Paenarthrobacter sp. OM7 (assembly GCF_029873575.1). NCBI lineage: Bacteria > Bacillati > Actinomycetota > Actinomycetes > Micrococcales > Micrococcaceae > Paenarthrobacter > Paenarthrobacter sp. OM7. The sequence continues at coordinate 1,567,238 of NZ_CP123579.1, read as the reverse complement.
AACTGCCCGAAACGGGGGTCTGCTCCGCGGACGCCGGTACCAGCTGCGATGTTCCCGCCCCTGCCGCCACCGTGTCGCAGGAGCCAGGGTCAGGCTGCTGCTCCACACCGGAACCGGCATTTGTCGGCTTCCCGACCGGGCTCGCACACGGCCGATCCGGCACCACCAGCTGAAAGCCAGTCACCCAAACAACCATTGGAGCACTGTCATGACCGACCACCAGGAAACCACGCTCGGCCTGCAGGACAACACCGAAGTACTCCACCGCATCAGTGACCGGCTCGCCGGACGTTACGCAGGGATCTTCGCCGCAGAAACCGTCGAACGCTACGTCTTCGAGTCCTACACAGCGCTGGCCCGCACCGCGAAGGTCAGCGCCTATCTGCCCGCGACCACCGAGCACTTCGCCAACGACAGGCTCCACGCCCTGGCCAAGTCAAAAAGCTCCCTCGCCTCGGAGATCCCGGAGGTGTTGTTCGTTTGCGTACAGAACGCCGGCCGCTCCCAAATGGCCGCGGCCCTGCTCACAGCCGAAGCCAAAGGCAAAATCCGGGTCCGCTCCGCCGGGTCCCTGCCCGCATCAGAACTCGACGCCAACGTCGTGACAGTCATGAACGAGATGGGCTTGGATCTGGGCAAGGAATACCCCAAACCGCTCACCGACGACGTCGTCCGCGCCTCCGACGTGGTCATCACCATGGGCTGCGGCGACTCCTGCCCGATCTACCCCGGCAAACGCTACGAAGACTGGGAACTCACCGATCCCGCCGACCAGCCCCTCGACACCGTCCGGACCATCCGTGATGAAATCCACGGCCGTGTGAAGAACCTGGTCGCCTCCCTGACGAAAGAGACTGCACTCTAATGACCTCAGAACATCCCGCCGTCCTGTTCGTCTGCAGCAAGAACGGCGGCAAATCCCAGCTCGCCGCAGCTCTCATGCGGGAACTGGCTGGGGACAACGTCACCGTCTACTCAGCCGGAACAAAACCCGGCGCGGCGTTGAACGCCCAGTCCGTGGAATCCCTGGCCGAACTGGGCATCGACGTCACCGGCGAGTATCCCAAACCGGTCACCGACGAAGTCCTCAACACCGTGGACGCCGTCATCGTTCTGGGAACCGAAGCCAAACTCGACCCACCGACCGGGAAGCGCTTCGAAATCTGGGAAACCGACGAACCCTCAGAACGTGGCATCGAAGGCATGGAACGCATGCGCCTGGTCCGCGACGACATCAAAACCCGCGTCCAAACCCTCTACAGCGACCTCACGACAACCTAACCCGACAAGGCTCGCCGTCGAACAGGGCACAGTGCCCTGACACCCATCACACCGAACCACGACCAACTCCAGGGCCATGGTCAAAAGAGCGCTCCAAGGCAGCGATGAGAACTGCGGGCCACAGCCGGTCCAACAGGTCCACCGGCCTGGCGCCGCGAAGCGCCGGGCAACCGGTGACCATCCACGCGGCAAAGTAGTTATGCGGAATCCTCAGGGCCATGGCCCGCGCAAACAGCCCCATCACCGCAGGGTGAAAGGACAGGTCTTCCTGGAACTGGAAGCCCGGGCAGTACGTGCCATCCGCGGAAAACACCCGCACCACTTGTTGCATCACCGGTTCCGGATCCTCATGTATCTGCGCAAGCCGGCTCCGGACCCTTTCCAGGCTTGGCAGGCCGAACTCGGCGCCCATCCGTTCCCACAGCTCGCTGGGAATGGGACCTTGCGTATGGGCCGGACTCAGATGTGGTGCAGGCACGTGGTGGCAACTCCCCAGATGGTGAGTTCGGACAGTGCCGGCACCCGGATGTCCGGATACTTGGGATTGTCGGCCTGAAGGATCACTCCCGAAGGCGTGACGCGGAGCCTTTTGATGGTCAGTTCACCATCAAGGACAGCCACGACGACGGACCCATCCTTCGGCTCCAGCGCACGGTTGACGATCAGCTCGTCTCCATCACTGATCCCGGCACCTTCCATGGACTGCCCCGTCACCCTGACCACAAAAGTGCTGGTGACGTCCTTGATAAGGTGCTCGTTGAGATCGATCCGGCCATCAAAATAGTCCTGCGCCGGCGACGGATACCCGGCCGCCACCGGGAGAGGTGCCAGCAAAACCGACATCAGGGAAAAGCCCGCATCTATCACGCGGGGGCCGACTATCACGCCCACAACACACCTTTATTCGAATATATGTTCGATACTCGAGTGTACAGCGGATGACGGACATTGTTGTCACTCCGCGAAGTTTGCTGCGGCGCCAGGAAGCCGGCGGAATGGAGGGCCGCCGTTCATGCGTCTTGGCGAAAGACAGGTATTTTAGGGAAGGTCAAGCGAACTGCTACTTGGCAGGAACTGAACAAACCACCGTCTTCGGCTACAGGGTTCAATACCGCGGTGGCCGGATATCGCGCATTGGAGAGCCATGACCGCCCGGAGCAAGGACGTCGCTGATGCGCTCAGCGCCGATGTCACACGCATAGTCAAGGAACGCTACCCGGATGAGCTGGCACGCGCGCAGGCCGTCCACGCACGCTCCGAGAAATTGGTTCTCGCGTTCATGGTCTCCTCGGTTGCGCTGTGGTTCCTCGGTCCGGCTCTGTTCCTGAACGGCCTCATCAGCCCGGTGGTCGCCATCGTGGTGCCGGGGCTGCTGACCCTCGGGTTCCTCACGATCGTGCTCGTCGCCATCGTCCGCAACAGGGCTGCGGCGCGACCCATCGTCGAGTACGCGAAGCAGTGGGGTCAGAACGTCACCAGCGTGACGAAGAAGGGCATTACCGTCGCCGCCCCAAAGGGCGCTATCACGGTACCCGCGGAGTTCCGTGAGACACGCAGGGTCACCCGCCAGCACTGATACCGCGATGGCGCCAGGTCCGGATCAGCGCTGCACCCGATACCGCACGTGGGTGACGAGTCCGGTCCCGCGCGCTTCGATCGGTTCAAGCGTCACGTCCCCCACGCCGTCGAGCAGCCGTTCGCCACCACCCAGGATCACCGGCGAGATGTGAAGCCGCAGCTCGTCCATGAGGCCTGCGGAGAGATACTGACGAGCGGTTTGCGCTCCCCCCGCAATCGCCACATCCCTATCCCCGGCGGCTTCCCGGGCCTGGGCCAAGGCCGATTCGATGCCGTCAGTGACGAAGTGAAAAGTGGTGCCACCTTCCATCGCCAGCGGCTCGCGCTGGTGATGGGTCAGGACGAAAACAGGTGCATGATACGGGGGTTCCTCACCCCACCAGCCGCGCCATTCCTGATCCCACGGGCCCGATCCGGGACCGGCGAACATGTTCCGGCCCATGATGTAAGCACCAGCTTCGAGGATGCCCGCGATCTCAGCTGCGCTGGCCTCCCGCTCCTCGAACTGCCAACGGTGCAGGCTCTCGCCGCCCTCCCCCAGCGGCTTGTCCGGGGACTGGTTGGGCCCGGCAACAAATCCGTCAAGGGAAACAGTCAGATCACAAGTGACACGGCTCATGCGCCCATCCTGCCACCGCACGCCCGGTGCGGCCAGGGGCCAGCCCGGCCATCACAGCACCACCTGCATGGCGTTCGGCCGTTCCATGCGGAGCATCCGGCGGCGCATCTGTACGGCAGAACGGACGAGCCCTACGCTGAACCTGTCCACCAGCGCGACGACGCGAAAAGAGGCATCCATGGCACGGGATCCAAAACCCACGTTGGAGCAACTGACGATCCTCGTCGGCGAGTGGGAAACGTCAGTACCTGGCCAGGAGGTCTCCGGCCGGACGACTTTCGAATGGCTGGAGGGTGGCGGCTTCCTCATCCAACGATCCACGGTCCAGCGGCCGGAGTACCCCAATGCGGTCAGCGTCATTGGTGCCACCGGCTCGGACGGAGCCTTCCAGCAGCACTATTTCGATTCCCGAGGGGTCGCCCGGATCTACGACATGACGCTCAAGGACAACGTCTGGATTCTCTTCCGGGATGGCCCGGACTGGCCCCAGCGCTTCGTTGGCCGCCTCACCGAGGACGGCAACACCATCACCGCCCGCCTGGAGCGCGGCACCTACCCGGGCGGGCCGCTGGAGCACGACTTCGACATGATCTACACCCGGATCGTCTAGTGCACCCTGAACCCAAGTACGCCACCTCATTTACAGATCCCCTGCCCGGTGGGAACATAAGCCCCATAGTCCGCGGAGGCAACGCCCGGCCACACCCGGCGGCGTCAGCTGCAGCTATGTAGTCAGCTCTCCTCTGAGAGGAACGGCCATGGGTCGTCTGGGGACCGGGAACAGTGGGGATGCGGGGTCTGAGCCCGCGTCTGATCCGCCACGCCACCGCGGCAGCGGCATCGGCAGCGGCATCGAAAAAGTCGACGCAGTGGTGGTGGGCTCCGGCTTTGGAGGTTCCGTTGCGGCGCTTCGACTGGCCGAAGCCGGACAGTCCGTTGTGCTCATGGAACGCGGCAAACCATACCCGCCGGGCAGCTTCGCGCGCTCGCCGTCGGAGATGGGCCGCAACTTCTGGGATCCGGACCGCGGCTTGTATGGACTCTTTGATGCCTGGACGTTCCGCGGCACGGAGGGACTGGTGTCCAGCGGGTTGGGCGGCGGCTCACTCATCTATGCCAACGTCCTCCTGCGAAAGGACGAAAAGTGGTTCGTCAACGAGTCCCCGATCCCCGGCGGTGGTTACGAGAATTGGCCCTTCACCCGGGCTGACCTTGATCCCTATTACGATGCCGCCGAAGCCATGCTGCAGCCTGTCCCGTATCCCTACAAGGACACCGCGAAGACCCTTGCCATGGAGAAGTCCGCCGCGAACCTGGGGCTGTCCATCACCCGGCCTCCCATTGCCGTCACGTTCTCAACGGCGCCTGGCACGGAGCCCCGGACCAATCACGCCTTGCCCCTTCCCGGCTACGGGAGCATCCATGGTCCCACCACGGTGCGGACCACCTGCACGCTGAGCGGTGAATGCGACATCGGGTGCAACGCCGGCGCCAAGAATACGCTGGACCACAACTACATTTCAGCGGCGTCCTTCAGGGGTGCCGATGTCAGGACGTTCCACGATGTCCGCGGTATTCGGCCGTTGGACTCTGGAACGCAGGGCGGAGGCTATGAAGTCCGCTATGTGGTGCACCATCCGGATCTACACGGCGAACTCCTCACAGAACGCATCATCCATTGCCGCCGGCTCATCCTGGGGGCCGGCACGTTCGGCACCAACTTCCTCCTGCTCCGCAACCGTGGCTCCCTTCCGGCGCTCAGCGACGCCCTGGGCACCCGCTTCAGCGGCAACGGCGACCTTTTGACGTTCATCATGGGCGCCAAGACTCCCCCGGCCAATGGCTCACGCCCGGGTGTCCGGACATTGACCGGAAGCCGCGGGCCGGTGATCACCACAGCCATCAGGGTCCCGGATTCGAACGACGACGACGGCGATGGTCGCGGCTACTACGTGGAGGATGCCGGGTATCCGGCCTTCATGAACTGGCTCATGGAAACAGCCCAACTGCGCACCACCATGAAACGGACGGTGAAACTGGCGGGGCAACTGCTCAAGGACAGGTTGTTCGACGCCGGCCGCTCCAACGTCTCCGCAGACCTCGCCGCAGCACTGGGCGACGGCCGATTGTCGTCCAGTTCGGTGCCTCTGCTGGGAATGGGAAGGGACATTCCCGACGGCGTCATGACCCTTCGCGACGGGAGGCTGGCCATCGCCTGGACCATGGCAACGTCCAAGGAGTATTTCGGCCGCGTCCGCGAGACCATGGAGGCGATTTCCAAGGACTTGGACGGGGACTTCATTGACAACCCCTTGTGGTGGGCCAAGCGTGTCATTACGGTTCACCCCATTGGAGGCGCCCCGTCCGGCCGGCATCCGGGGGAAGCCGTCTGCGATTCGTATGGGGAGGTGTTCGGATACCCGGGACTATTCGTCGTTGACGGAGCCGCAATGCCCGGTCCGGTCGGCGCCAACCCGTCCCTGACCATCGCCGCATTCGCAGAGCGTACCTGCGCCCACATCATCGAGAACGCAGACAAGGCGCAACACCGGGGCATCCGTCCGGAAGACACTGAAGGCTCCGGCGGGGCCCGCGAAAAGGTGGCCGTTGAACGGGAGGCAGCAGGCGCCGTCGTCGACGTCGGTGCATCCGCTCCGCGCGCGTTGGCGCCGGACGCTACCAAAGGCAAGGCGGCACCAGCGGAACTGCCCGCGAGCGCAGCGCCTGAGGTACCTCAGGCGCGCAGCCGCGGACTCGGCGGGCCTGGCGCTCCCGACGCCCCAGAGACCACCTCCGTGCGGTTCACCGAGCAGATGCACGGTTGGTTCAGTCCCGGCACCACCGATCCGGAAAAGGGACGGAGCCTGGGCCGGGACCGCAGCCGGAAGATCATGTTCGAACTGACCATTACCGCCGAGGACATGGAGGCGTTCGCGACCGATCCGAACCACCCTGCCAAGGCCGAGGGCTACGTGCTGGCGGACTACTTTGGTGGCCGGATGCCGGTAGAGCGGGGCTGGTTCAATCTCTTCATTCCGGATGCGTCCGACGACGGCGCACCAGCCAGGCGCATGCTCTACCGCTTGTGGCTTCGGGACCCAGGTGGCACGCCGTTCACGTTCACCGGGCACAAACTGATCCATAACGAGGCAGGTTTCGACCTCTGGGCGGACACCACCACCCTGTACGCCACCATCCTCCGCGGCCATGTGCCGCCGGATGCTGTGCCACCCGATCCAGGGACGCCGAACGTTGCACCGCCGGACGCCGGTCGGCCCGTTGCAAGCGGCGCTGCCCAGGCAGGCGTAGTTGGCGCCGGGATCCTCTTCATCCGGCCTCTCGACTTCGCCAGGCAACTGACCACGTTCCGGGCCGAAGGACCGGCCCCGGCCGCAGGCTTGATGACCTTCGGCAAACTGTTCGCCGGCGAACTCTGGCAGGTCTACGGCCAGGGTCTCAGACGCGTACCGTTCCCGTTCACGTCAAAACAATGAAAAGCCGGGAGCTCGCGAAACACCACGCCGCACTGGGCTTCACACCCCAGACGGCGGTTCGTTGGCTCTCGCCCCTGTCCTTGGCCAGAACCGCGTTGAAGGTCGCGGCGGCCACAGTCTTTGCCGATTTTGGCGATAAGCGCGAGCTTGAGGGAAGCTTTCCAGCGGACCCCTTGCGTTTGGACAAACTTCCCGTCCCGGGCCAACCGGCGCAGCCCGTTGTCAGCAGCCGCGGGCTTCCCTCACCTGCCGATCTCGAGGATGAGCCCGCCGCGGCTCCGGCAACGACGGAGATGTGGCTCGATTTCACGGCCGACCTCGGCGATGGCTTCGATGCCACCTACACGGTGGCATCCTTGCTGGCCCAGGACACCCTGACGGTGGACGGGCATGAACTTCCCCGTGGAAGGGTGCTGGTCCTTGGCGGGGACGAGGTCTACCCGGTGGCGTCGCCTGCGGCGTACGAGAACCGGATGGCGGGCCCGTACCGGACGGCGTTCCCACCTGTGTCGAGTGGCCCGGTGAGCGGGCCAGGAAGCGCCGGCGCCGCGCACAACGGGCCCCACAACGCGCCTCCGGTCATGCTGGCGCTTCCCGGCAACCACGACTGGTACGACGGCCTCACCTCGTTCATCCGGGTGTTCACCAGGCAGCGGAGCATCGGAAACTGGCGGACCATCCAAACCCGGAGCTACTTTGCCCTCCGGCTGACCGGAATCCCTCCCGGACCGGGCCGGAACGGCACCCCCGGCTGGTGGTTGCTGGGCTTGGACAGCCAACTGGGGCAGTACATCGACGAGCCACAACTGGACTATTTCTACCGGAACGTCACTCTGCAACTGCAGCCCGGCGATGCGATCATCCTCTGCGTCGCTGCTCCGTTCTGGGTTGACGCCACTCAACCCTGGTGGGGTGAATTCCGGCAGGTGAACTTCTTCGAGCAGGACTATCTGCGCCGCCGCTTCAACCCTGAAACGGGCCTCTTCGACGCCACAGGTGCCAGCGTCAGGCTCTGGCTCACCGGAGACCTCCACCACTACTCCCGCTACGAGGAGTCCCCTTCCCACCATCACTCCCCCAACCAGCACCAGACCACGGATCCGGGCAGGACCCAGATGATCACCTGCGGGCTGGGCGGCGCTTACCTCTCGGATACCCACGGACTGCCGGAACATCTCACCCTGCCTGCCGCGCCGGCTGCTCCCGGTGAATCGTCCAGTGTGCGGGACACACAACGGACGGGCCCACAACAGACGGGCCCAGGCCGCGCCTTCACCCGCACGACCACCACCTTCCCCGGCCAAGGGAACTCCCGCCTGCTCGGCCCGCAACTGGCCAACCCCTTCTCGCAGTTCTGGCTCCCCATCCGCAACCCCGGCTTCGGACTATCGCTGGGCATCATGCACGTGGTGGCCGCCCTGGCGCTGTGGACGGTCTTCAGCGCCTTTCGCGGGGAAGGATTCGTGGACGGCCTGCGCAGCCTGAGCCGCGGAGACACCCCGGTACTTGTCATTGTCCTGATCCTTGCAGGGCCGCTCCTCCTGGCGATTGCCTCGTTGTCCGCGCGTTCGCTGGGCGTGGCCCAGGCGGGCATCGTCGTTTTCGCCCGCGGCGCCCTGTACCAGCTGTCCGCGCTCGCGGTGAGTACCGCCGTCGTGATCCTTGTTCCTTGGCCGGAGATCTGGCCGGACGTCGTGATCCTGCTCCTGGTGCTTGGCCTGGTACATCTGGGCGGGTGGGCGCTTGGCAGCGAGGCCTTCGCCCTGTACATCCTGGCGACACCCAGTGGCGAGGTGGCCTCGTGGAAGATGTCAGGCCAGGCGATCGAGGACCACAAAGGCTTCCTCCGCATCCACCTCTCACCCGACGGCAACCTCACTGTCTACCCGTTGATGGTGGACACCGTCTGCCGCGACTGGCAACTGGCAACGAACGACGACGGCGCGCGGCTGGTTCCGGTGACCGGCCTGCCTGCCGTGCGGCTGCTTGAAGAACCCATCACCATCGCACGGAAGGGAAACACCCCATGATCATCACCCGTGCCGAGCACAGGACCGAGGTCATTCCTCTCCGTGCCCGGGACAACACGCCCTTGAGCCTGGTCCACGTCACCTCACCCCTTGAAGCGGTCAAGGGGCCGGTGATCCTGGTTCACGGTTCCGGAGTGCGGGCCGAGCTGTTCAGGCCGCCGGTCCGCACCACCATCGTCGATGTCCTCCTCGAAGACGGGTGGGATGTTTGGATGCTGAACTGGCGGGCATCGATCGACCTTGATCCCCTGTCCTGGACGCTTGCCGATGCCGCCGTGTACGACCATCCTGCCGCCGTCGAGCACGTCCTGAACGCTACCGGCGCGGAGACCATGAAAGCCGTCATCCATTGCCAGGGCTCTACGTCGTTCACGATGTCGGCCGTGGCGGGGCTGCTGCCGCAGGTGGACACCATCGTGTCCAACGCGGTGTCCCTGCACCCCGTAGTGCCGGCGTTCTCGCGGCTGAAAATCAACTACCTCACGCCCGTAGTCAAAGCCTTCACGCCGTACCTGTCGCCGGCGTGGGGGTACAGGTCCCAGGGCTACTTCACCCGGGCCATCCGGGGCCTGATCAAAGCCACCCACCATGAGTGCGACAACACTGTTTGCAAGATGGTCAGCTTCACCTACGGCAGCGGCCGCCCCGCCCTCTGGTCCCATGAGAACCTCGACGACGCCACCCACCAATGGCTCACCGGCGAGTTCGCCGAGGTGCCCGTGACGTTCTTCGAGGAAATGGGCTGCAGCATCAAGGCCGGGCACATGGTGGCCGCCGGCGACCATCCGGAATTGCCGGACAACCTGGTGGCCGAAGCCCCTCAGACCGATGCGAGGTTCGCCTTCATCGCAGGTCTGGACAACCTGTGTTTCCTGCCCGAAAGCCAGCAACGCACCTACGAATTCTTCCAAAAGCACCGCCCCGGGAAGGATTCACTCCACCTCATCCCCGGGTACGGCCACCTGGACGTCTTTTTCGGCGACCACGCCTGGCAGGACACCTTCCCCATCATCGTCGACGAGCTGAACCGAAACCCGGAGTCGAAGCCATGAAGAACCTCACCGAACTGGCCGCACCCTTGCTCAAGCTCCTCCCGTCCCCGGTTCCGCGGAGGCAAGAACGGCTTCGCGGACAGCATGCGTTCGCGGACGGGATCAAATACGTCATGCCAGTCAATTCCGACGACTCACCGGTGTTGATGGCGGCCTTCCCCATCAACAAGCGGGCAGCCGCCGCTGCACTCCCCGGTTCGGAAATGCGGCCGTTCACCCTCGGCGGCAAAGGGCTCCTGGTGGTGACAGTGGTCAACTACAAATCCACGGACATCGGCAAGTACATCGAGTACTCCCTGGCCATCGCCATCACCCACGGCAGCAGGCCTGCCCCGCCCATCCTTCCCCTGCTTTTCCAAAAGACGTTCAAGCTCGGCCAGTTCGTAGTGGACCTGCCCGTCAGTACCGAAGTTTCCGTGAAAGGGGGCAAAGGAATCTGGGGCATGCCCAAGCACCAGGCCAATCTGGACTTCGTAGTTACGGACACCACCGTGTCAGCCCAATACGACAAGGACGGCCAGTTGGGTTGCTACATCGAAATTGAACGGCCGGCCGGACCAGGGGCAACCCAGCTTCCCCTCAAACTTGCCGCGTCCAACTACTGTGTGTTCCGGAACATGCTCTGGAAATCGGACATCTACTTCGAAGCCACCGGGGACATCGCCCTCGGCGCCCAGGCCAAGGCGCGGCTCATCCTCGGTGACGCGCCCGGCGTCGAGCCTTTAAGGGACCTGCAGGTAGAGAGCAAACCGGTGTTCACCGCCTGGCTGCCCCAAGCCCACGGGGTCCTGGATGACCATTACGAAGCGTGGTTCCTCACGGCTCCCACCCAACTGGAGGCCGTGGCCCTTCGCGGCGGGGACATGATGGACAGCGTGGTGGACCTGGGCCAAGGGCAGGAATGGCTGGCGCCACCGGACCGGAGCCGGGTCCCGGGCGCTGCCGCACCAAGTGCCGACTCCCGTGGTGGTGTCCAGTGAACTGGCTCCTCCTGCTCAACGCCCTCTACTTCCTCTTCGGGGCCACCATGTACGTGGGCACCATGTGGGTCCTCAAGTTCTTCCTCTACCCCACCTGGGAATCGTTGGCCCGGGACAACGTGGACATGCACTTCGGCATCCCCACCCGGGCGGCCACCAAGTTTTTCACCATCGTGGTGCCCATCATGTTCATCTCCGGCGGCATTCTCGTCTGGTCCGAATGGGGAACCGTCCGAGTCATCCCCGCCATCATTTGCCTGCTGGGAATCATTGTCCTGACCTGGGTGGGCCAAGGGATCATCATCCCCATTAACGTCCGGATCCGTGGCGGCGACTTCGCGGACGACGCCGAGCTCAGGTCGCTGCTCAAACGCTGGATGATGCTCAACGACATCCGTTTCTACGTCTCCACCCTGACCTGGGCGGCCATGGTGTGGCTGTTGGTGGACCGCGGCCGGCTGCTGGAGTCCTACGCGTGACCGCGCACCAGCCGGCACCCTCCGGGCGCCACCCCCGGAAAACACACCCGCCGGGCACCGTTGCCTGGGCCGTGGCCGATCCCCTCCGCGCCGTCCTCGCGGTCATCGCCGTCATCACCGTCCTGACCGGAGCCGTGCAGGTCCCGTTCGGTGGGCCAGTCCTGCAACTGATCGGCGCTGACTCCACCCCCGAAACCCGCCAACTCTTCGGCACCGTGGGAATGTTCATGGTGGTGGTGGGCGGACTGCTCCTCCACACCCTCCTCAACGCTGTTCCCTCCCCCGAGGTGGTGTTGTGGTCCGGGCTCCAGAAAACCGGCGCGTTCGGGGCCGTGGGCATCGGCGTCCTCAACGGTGTGTTCGCGCCCATTGCCCTGATGGTGGCCTTCTTTGACCTCGCAACCGGGATTCTCCTCTACGTGTATTGGCGCCGTCTCAGCGCCGCACCTGCCAACTCCGGGTTGGCAGGATGAAGCACCCGGCAAAACGCTCACTGGTCCTCGCCGGCGGCGGCATGCGGGTGGCTTGGCAAGCCGGAGTGGTAAAGGCGCTCACCGAGGAAGGCTTGGAATTCCAGCACGTCGACGGCACCTCCGGCGGGATCCTCACGGCCGGCATGATTCTCTCCGGCGTCTCGCCGGATGAGATGTGTGCCCGGTGGTCGGGCGTCGACGTCAAGGACTTCGGCTCAGCACTGCCCGTGGGCGACTACCTCAAGGGTCCGTGGTCGTTGCCCGCCGTTGGCGACGCCGACGGTATCCTCAGCAAGGTCTTCCCCGCCTTGGGCATCAACGACGCCACCATCCGGGCCCACGCAGCGGAACCGGACGCCGTCGAGGGTTCCTTCAACGTGGTGGAGTTCACCGGAAAGCGCTGCCACGCCATCGACGCCACGGACATTGATGCCGGGCTCATGGCTGCCGGCATGTCACTTCCGATCTTTCTCCCGCCTCTGCGGCGGGACGGAAAAGTCTGGACCGATGCCGTCTGGATCAGGGACGCCAATGTGGCCGAAGCACTGCGGCGTGGGGCCGACGAAGTGTGGTTGGTCTGGTGTATCGGAAATACGCCTTACTGGGGCGACGGGCCGCTGGAACAGTACGTACACATGATCGAGATGAGTGCCATGGGCGCCCTCCTGGCTGATTTCGATGCTGCCGAGGCTGCCGGACGCGAATTTGTGCTGCACGTAGTCCGTCCCCGGCACCCCCTTCCTCTGGATCCAGAGTTCTATCTGGGCAGGATCGATGCCGATACGCTGATCGGCATGGGCTACAGGGACGCCCGCGCCTACCTCGATTCGAGGACTGACACCGGATTGGCCAAGGATGCCAACTGCACGGCGATGACAGAGCCTGCGCCGGGTGTCCGCGTCAACGACACCCTCCGGGGCGACTTGGACGGATCGCCCGTGACGTTCAAAGCCACGGTGGTCCTTCCCTCCGATCCCGGGGACGAAGCGCCGCAGCTCAGCGGCTATCTGGAGCACTCCCGGTTCGGGCGGGTCTTCCTGGCGGGCGGGCGCGTAGAGACCCACGGCGACGACGTCACCTACCGTGCCCGCATAAGGGTCGACGGCGGGTGGCAGAGTCTTGCGGTAACCCGCACATTGCACGATGACCCGGGGCCGGACGCCTGGGCGGATTCGCGGCGAGCCAGGCTGGAAGTGGGTGGACTGGTGGCCGATCTGACCATGAGCCTGGCCGACGCTGCCGGCTTTCTGGCTTCCGTTGAACCCGTCGGCGCCCACGGTTTCGTGGACCGTGCGGGCGCGGTGGCAGGCTTCGCGGGGAACGGTTTCCGTGAGCTCCTGCGCCGATACTGACGCCTGCGGCAGGCCCGATGTGACGCACGTTATTACCGGCCGGTAAACACCACGCTTCAGATCCGCCAAAGATGGCAACAGCGGGGAAACACCCGCGAAAAACCGGCCGCCTACGCTGATGATCAACAGCAGGTCATCTGAGCGAAAGGGCCAAACATGTCCGCCACCCCGTCCGCACCCTCCCTCCACATCGTCATCGCAGGCGCAGGCCCAGCGGCCCAGGCATTGGTGCGGCGGCTTGCAGGAAGGTCAGACTCCCGGCAACGCGCTTTCGACGGAACCATCACCGTCCTCAGCAACCGCGATGAGTGCCCTGACGCTCTACTGGAACTCGCCGAGCTCCCCCAGGTTTCGATCCGTTTCGGGCAGCCGGCCAGCTTCATCGACTCCGACGCCAAAATGGTCACCACCGTGGACGGCCTGGAATTTTCCTACGACCAGTTGGTCATCGCCACCGGTTCTGCCCCTTCCCTCCCGCCCGTAGCCGGAGCCGAAGCGGGCCTGAGCTACTCCACCATCGACGACGCCGCGACCATCGGTGAGGCCGTCAAGGAGGTCACGAGGATGGTGGGCCGCCGTCCCCTCGGAATCCTGGTGGGCAGTGGGCCCGCCGCCGGCCAGGCAGAGGCCGTGCTCCGTTCCCGTGGAGTCCGGCCAGTCCGCACCACCCTTCGCCCCGCCGCGGTGATTGCCGATCCCATTCCCGTTGCTTCCACAACTCCTGTTGCGTCCACTGCCGCAGGCGCACCGGAGTCCAACCTGCCGGCCACTGGCATCCTGTTCGAGGACGGCAGCAGCATGAAGGGGGACCTCGTGGTCATTGCCGAGGAACGCACGGCCCGTAACGACCTGGCCGCGAGCGCCGGCTTGGCGGTGGCGTCCGACGGCGGCATTTCCGTGGGGCGCGACCTCGCCACCTCCGTCCCGGGCATCTGGGCGATCGGCGACGCCGCTTCGTGCGACGGCCTCCGCCTTGGCCTGCTTCTCTCCGCTGAGTCTTCTGCGATGTTGTGCGCATCCGGCATGCTGTTGGGGACACGGGGCAGCTCTGACCAGCAGGTCCCCATGGCGGCTTAGCCCGTCCTGGGGCCCGCCTTCCACGGCACCCAGGCCCTCCCTGCGGCAGGCAACCCATGTGGCAAGATGGTCCTTTGACGGGCAGTGACAACCCTGCGGCCACCGGGCCGGCCACGCCCTGCACGGAAGGATCCCATGAGCAACCAAGCCGTCGCCCCGGCGAACATCGCCTCCTACATCGACCACACCTTGCTGAAGCCGGAGGCCAGTGAAGCAGACGTCCTCAAGGTCTGCGCCGAGGCCATCGAATACCGGTTCAAGTCCGTCTGCGTGAACCCGGTCTGGGTCAAGACCGTCACCAAGGCCCTCAAAGGCTCCGGTGTGCTGACGTGTTCGGTCATCGGATTCCCACTGGGCGCTACGCCCAGTGACGTCAAGTCTTTTGAGGCCCGCGGAGCCGTGCTCGATGGTGCGGACGAGATCGACATGGTGATCAACATGGCCTCTGCCCGGGCCAATGACAAGGGTGCGCTGGTGGACGACATCAGGGCTGTAGCCGAGACGGTCCACGCCGGTGAGGCCATCCTGAAGGTCATCATCGAGACGTCCATGTTGACCGACGAGCAGAAGGTCATCGCCTGCGAAGCGGCCGTGGAAGCAGGTGCGGACTTCGTGAAGACCTCCACCGGCTTCAATGGCGGGGGTGCAACGGTTGAGGACGTCGCCTTGATGCGCAAGACCGTTGGACCGGACCTCGGGGTCAAAGCCTCCGGTGGCGTGCGCTCCCTCGCCGATGCACAGGCTATGATTGCTGCTGGTGCAACACGTATCGGAGCAAGTTCCGGAATTGCCATCGTCAAGGGTGAACAAGGTTCATCCGCCTACTGAGGCTTCCGCAACTGCCAAAGAATTTTTGAGCCCCGCGGGGCCGAGGAGGAACGAATGTCCAAGAACGCAACAAGCGCCCCCATTGAACGCGAGAACAACCTGGGCACAAGCATTGTGCTGTTCGTGGTCATGATCGTGCTCTTCCTGGGCTCCATCTACTCGCTGTCCTTCCTGAGCTTGGACAACCCGTGGCCGATGGCCGTTTGCCTGGGCCTGTTCGCGCTGGCTTTCTGGATCCCGCAGACCATTCTTGGCCGTTCTGATTCCGCCGGCGAAAGCTAAACCTTTAGATACAGCGAAGCGGCCCAGGTTGATGCCTGGGCCGCTTTCTTTTAACCAATTGGACGCCCGCCCGCGATGCAGTCAGGGGCAATCCCGCCAGGAGCAATCCCGCCAGGCCGTCACGGTAACTGCACCACGCCGCCCAAGGCCGCCAGGACACCGGGCCAGTGCTGTTGCGCCAGTGTCCATGCCGCGGCTCCCATGCCCACCATGGCATAACCACTGACGGGAATCAGGACCAGCCACTCGCGTCGGGAACCAGCCCGCCCCAGCAGTGGAATGGAGAAGGCCCCGTTGGACCGCCAAATTCCGCTGGTCACCGATTTGCGCAGGAATTTAGGTGGCTTGATGACAATCGGCCATAACAGCGGAACTCCCCCCACCGTGATCATGTCCCCCACAATGTGCACCACTACGCCGGTGAGCATGGACAGCGGCAACCAACCCCACTGATCCGGCGCGAACCACGTCACCAGGCCGGCCATGACCAATGCGAACAGCCAGTTGGTAATCCAGCCTGACTTCGGGAACAGGTTCAACGCCTTGGCCGCCAGGTTGATCATGAACATGCACAGCAACCCCGCGCCCACAGACAACTTTCCCATGGGCGTCACCATCTGGAACTGCGCGGCCATTGCTGCCAGCACAACAAAGGCCGAGGCCCCCAACAGGGAATGCGTCCCTTGGCGGTGCCCGCCGCTGGCCTTCTCAATTCCCACCGCAATCATGTTGGACAACGGCGGCAGGGAGTTGGCGATCGTGCTGTGGCGGTGGTCCCAGTCCACCACCAAAGCAGTTCCCGCCGTCGCCATGGCACCGATCAGGATCCCGGTGGAATCCAAGGGGTACCAACCCAGGGCGTACGGGCCGGTTGAGGCAATAGCTATCCACGCCGCGGCTCCCGACGCGGCGTGATGTCCTCCCATCATTCAGTTAGCCAGCCTTCACAGGTACGTCGGTGAAAATCGCTTCAATGACGGTGTTGGCCCACTGCAGGACTTCGGCATCCTGGAGGTCGCGCCCGCCGATCCTGGCGGTTTTGGGCTTGGGAATCAGGACGGCATCCAGTGCGGGCTTCACTTGGGAGCCCGGGTACATGCGGTTCAGGCGCATGGTTTTGGATTCGGGCAGTTGCGCCGGCGAGAATCGGATGAAGTTGCCTTGGAGCGCGACGTCGGACAGGGCGGCTTCGCGGGCCCCCACCCTGAAGCGCGCCACGGCAATGAGGTTCTGCGCAGGCAGCGGTGGCTCGCCGTAACGGTCCACCAGTTCGGCCAGGACTTCGTCGATCGCTTCGTACGTGATGGCAGCGGCCAGTTTGCGGTAGGCCTCCAGGCGCAACCTTTCCCCCGGCACGTAGTCGTGCGGAAGGTGGGCGTTGACGGGCAGTTCGATCTTCATTTCCGCCGCCTTTTCCTCGGCCTCACCGCGGTACTCGGCCACAGCCTCGCCCACCAGGCGGATGTAAAGGTCAAAGCCGACGCCTTGGATGTGACCTGACTGCTCACCGCCCAGGAGGTTTCCCGCGCCACGGATTTCAAGGTCCTTCATGGCCAGCTGCATCCCGGCCCCGAGTTCGTTGTGCGCTGCCACGGCTTTGAGGCGTTCCAGCGCTACCTCGCCCAATGGCTTCTCGGAGGGGTACAGGAAGTAGGCGTAGGCGCGTTCACGGCCACGGCCAACCCGTCCACGGAGCTGGTGGAGTTGCGAGAGGCCGTACTTGTCCGCGCCATCCACAATCAGGGTGTTGGCGTTGGAGATGTCCAGGCCCGTCTCAATGATGGTGGTGCAGACCAGGACGTCGAACCGCTTCTCCCAGAAGTCCACGATGATCTTCTCGAGGCGGCTTTCGGACATCTGTCCGTGGGCAACTTCCACGCGGGCTTCCGGAACAAGTTCGCGGATTTGTGCGGCGATGCGCTCGATCGAGGAAACCCGGTTGTGGACAAAGAACACCTGTCCCTCGCGCATGAGTTCGCGACGGATCGCTGCAGAGGTCTGCTTGTTCGTGTACGGGCCCACGTAGGTCAGTACGGGGTGGCGTTCCTCAGGCGGCGTGGCCAGGGTGGATGTTTCCCGGATGCCAGTGAGGGACATTTCGAGGGTTCGGGGAATCGGCGTTGCACTCATCGCCAGTACATCAACGTTGGTGCGCATTTTCTTGAGCGCTTCCTTGTGCTCCACCCCGAAGCGTTGTTCTTCGTCCACGATTACCAAGCCCAGGTCCTTGAACTCGAAGTCCTTGGACAGCAGCCGGTGCGTGCCGATCACTACGTCCACGGCCCCGCTCTTGACGCCCTCGGCCGTTTCCTTGGCTTCTTTGGTGCTCTGGAAACGGGACAGCGGCTTCACCCGCAACGGGAACCCGGAGAAGCGCTCCGTGAAGGTTTCATAGTGTTGCTGCGCCAACAGTGTGGTGGGCACCAGCACAGCTACTTGTTTGCCATCCTGAACGGCCTTGAACGCTGCACGGACGGCGATTTCCGTCTTGCCGTAGCCCACGTCACCGGACACCAGCCGGTCCATGGGAATCTCCCGTTCCATGTCCGCCTTGACCTCGTTGATGGTGGTCAACTGGTCGGGCGTCTCCACATACGGGAAAGCTTCCTCCAGTTCGCGCTGCCACGGGGTATCGGGGGCGAAGGCATGTCCGCGGGATGCCATGCGGGCGGAGTACAGCCGGATCAACTCTCCGGCGATTTCCTTGACCGCCTTGCGGGCCTTGGACTTGGTGCTGGCCCAATCGGCACCACCCATTTTGCTCAACGCGGGGGTGTCTCCGCCGACGTAGCGGGTCACCTGGTCCAGCTGGTCGGTGGGCACAAAGAGCCTGTCCCCGGGGGCGCCGCGTTTGGACGGCGCATACTCCAGCACGAGGTACTCGCGCAGCCCGGCATCGGACGACGACGTGCCAGCCACTTTGCGCTGGATGAGCTCCACGAACCTGCCGATGCCGTGCTGCTCGTGCACCACAAAATCGCCGGCGTGCAGCTGCAACGGATCCACGGCGTTGCGGCGCTTGGACGGCATGCGGCGCATGTCCTTGGTGGAACTGGCCGTCGCGCGACCCAGCAGGTCGGCTTCGGTCAACAGGCCCAGTTTGAGGCCGTCCAGGACAAAACCACGTCCGACGGCGGCGGTGGTCACCTCGATGATGCCTGGCTGCGGATCCTTCTCCAGCGACTCAACGCGGGAACACGGAATATCGGCGTCGTGGAACAGCTCCGCCAGGCGTTGGGCAGGCCCGGGACCATCGGTCACCACCACCACCCGCCATTGCTCGCGGACGCGGGAGCCGATGAATTCCAGCATCTCCGCCACTTCACCTTGGTAGCCCCGAGGTTCACGGGCACGCATGTTCAGGACGTCGATGTCCAGGACCAGGTCCTCATCAGTGGCCAGTGAGGTGATGGACCACCAGGAGACGTTGTGGGCAAGGGCAGCCGAGCGGGTGTCGGTCAGGGACCGGAAACTGGCAGCATGCAGGTCCGTGGAGGCCTGGGACGACAGGTCAAGGGGCGCCGCACCGCCGTCGGACGCTGTTGACCAGGCGGCTTCCAGGAATTCCTCGTTGGTGGCCGCGAGATCGTGCGCGCGGGTGCGTACCTTCTCTGGTTCGATGACGACGGACAAGGACCCGGCCGGGAGCTGGTCCACGAACGGGACCATGGCGTCCACCAGCACGGGCGCCAGCGATTCCATGCCTTCAACAGCGATGCCGCCGGCGATCTTTTCCAGCATGTCCGCAGCTGCCGGCATGTCCGCCTTCAGCTTGGACGCGCGGGACATCACGGAGGGCGTGATCAGGATTTCGCGGCACGGCGGAGCATGGAGCGCCGTGGGGTGGTGGATGCCGGGGGCGGACAGCGAGCGCTGGTCGGCTACGGCGAACCAGCGCATCTGGTCCACTTCATCACCGAAGAATTCCACGCGGATGGGATGGTCCTCGGTGGGCGGGAAAACGTCAAGGATGCCACCACGGACGGCGAATTCGCCACGGTGGGTCACCATGTCCACACGGGCATACGCGGCATCGGACAGCGCGCGGACCACCTCCGTGAACGAGCGTTCCTGTCCCACCTGCAGCGTCACCGGAACCAGGTCTCCCAGGCCGGCCACAAGAGGCTGGACCACGGCGCGGACAGGAGCCACCACTACGCGCAAGGGGGCCGCCGTCGACGTCTCCGGGTGGGTCAGGCGGCGCAGGACGGATAGGCGCCGGCCCACGGTGTCCGAGCGGGGCGACAGCCGCTCGTGCGGGAGGGTTTCCCAGCTGGGGAAGGCGGCCACGGACCCGGCCGGAAGATAGGAGGCCAGAGCGGCAGTGAGGTCTTCGGCTTCGCGGCCAGTAGCTGTGATGGCGAGGACCACGGGAGTACCAGCGCCGTCGGCGGCTGCGTCGGCCAGGGCGTCGGCCATTTCCGCGAGCAGCACAGCCCGCATGCCCGTGGGCGCGCTGATCTGGTAGTCAGTGTTGCGGTCGCTGAAGGGCCGCTGAGCTTCCGTTCGGACGCGCGCGAAAGTCTTGTCCTCCGCCAATGCGCGGCGCAGACCGTTGAGGCTCATGACAGAAACTCCTAGGGTGGGTCCAAGGGCAGGCAACACAAATGCCCGGAAATTCAGATGAACGCCGGGTCATTCCAGCCTACCTCTACCCCCAGCCCCAGGAGTTCCTTTGCAGCCTTCGGAAGCCACCCATTCCAACACACCGCAGGACACCAAGACCGTTCTGGTGACCGGCGCCACCGGCTACATCGGCGGCCGCCTTGTCCCCCGGCTCCTCGAGGCCGGCCATAGGGTCAAAGTCCTGGTCCGCACGCCACAGAAGATCGCCGATGTTCCCTGGCATGACCGCGTGGAGATCATCGAGAACAGCTTGTCCGACGCCGAAGGCCTCACCGAGGCCCTGGCTGGCGTGGACGTCCTGTATTACCTGGTCCACTCCATGGCGTCCGGCAGCGGATTCGAGGCCAAGGAAGAAGCAATGGCCCGGCTCGTGGCAGAAGCCGCAGCCGAGGCCGGCGTGGACAGGGTTGTCTACCTCGGCGGACTGCACCCGGAGAACGAGGAACTTTCCGTCCACATGCGGTCCCGCGAGACCGTGGGAAAGGTGTTCCTCGATTCGCCGGTGGACGCGATCGTGTTCCAGGCCGGTGTGGTGATTGGTTCCGGGTCGGCGTCGTTCGAGATGATCCGGAACCTCGCCGAAACCCTTCCCGTGATGCCCGCGCCAAGTTGGGTTGGCAACCGGGTTGAGGCCATCGCGGTCCGTGACGTCCTGCATTACCTCGTAGCTGCCGCGGCGCTCCCGGAGAAGGTGAACCGTTCCTTCGACATTGGGTCCCGGGACGTCCTGAAGTACAAGGAGATGATGAACGAGTACGCCGTGGAGCGTGGGCTCCCCCGGCGGCTGGTCATTGCGCTCCCTGTGCCTGCACCGAAGCTTGCCGGTTTGTGGGTCGCCTTGGTGACCCCCATTCCTTTGTCCATGTCCCTGCCGTTGGTGCAGTCGCTGCAGCATGACGCGGTGTCGCGGGAGCACGACGTCGACCGTTACTTCCCGCAGCCCGACGGCGGCCTGACGCCCTACCGCCGCGCCGTCGCCTTGGCGCTCGGCAAGGAACGGGACGGGCAGGTGGAGACCACCTGGGCCAACGCCGGCATCGACGCCGATCCGCTTCCCAGCGACCCCGACTGGGCCGGTTACAAAGTGTTCCTGGACGAACGGACCTTCCACAGCGAGGCGCCGCCGGAACATGTCTGGACCATCATCGAGGGCATCGGCGGCAAGAACGGATGGTACTCCCTGCCCTTGGCCTGGCGGATCCGCGGGTGGCTTGACAAGCTCCAAGGCGGCGCCGGATTGTTGCGGGGACGCCGGCATCCCAAGACGCTGAACACCGGCGAGGTAGTGGATTGGTGGCGGGTGGAGGCCATTGACCGGGGGCACCTGCTGCGCCTGCGGGCCGAGATGCGGGCACCGGGAGGGGCATGGTTGGAGCTGGCGGTGGAACCCGACGGTAATGGCAGCCTTTACAAACAGCGCGCCATTTTCTTCCCGCGAGGCTTGGCCGGGCGGCTCTACTGGCTGGGGGTCTACCCGTTCCACGGCTTGATCTTCCCGTCCATGGCCCGCAACATCTCGGCAGCGGCCATCGCCCTCCAGGAAAGCCCGCCCAAGACCGCCGGTTCAGGGGTGGCCAGCGAGACCCCGTAGGATGTTGGGAGCTAAAAAGCTTCACCACCACCATTCACGGAGGACCCATGGCCCTGAGCGCATCCACCACCCTGCCGCACAGCGTTGACCGCGTTGCTGCCGTATTCGTCAACGAAGATTTCCTGCGTCACACGAGCGAACTGGTGGGCGGCTCCCTGGAATCGTTCACCATCGACGGCGACCCCGCCGGCGCCTTCAGCACCACCACTGTCCGCACCCTGCCCACCACCCGCCTGCCGGATATTGCCCGCAAGTTTGTTGGCGAAACCCTGAAGGTCACCCAGACCGAGCAGTGGGAAGCTCCCGCCGCCGACGGTTCGCGCGCCAGCAACATCGCTCTCAAGATCTCGGGTGCTCCCCTGGACGTCACGGCCGTCCAGCGCCTCGTGGCTGATGGCAGCAACACCCGGATCGAGCTCGAAGGCAACGTGTCTTCTTCGGTGCCGTTCCTCGGTGGCAAGATCGCAGACGCCGCTGAGCCGATGGTGGGCAAAGCCCTGAACATCCAGTCCCAGCAGGCCCAGGCCTGGCTCGAAAGCCACTAACGTGGAGATCCCCGCTGTCCTTGCGGTTGTCCTGATCGTTGCCGGGGCCTGGTCCCTGGTGGTGTGGCCGCAGTTCCTCAAGCGCGTCATGAAGGATCCCCGCGCCCGCGATGCCGCAGGCAAGGCCACCAAGTTCCTCACGGTCCACGTTGTGCTGGTCACCATCTCCATGGTGCTGGGACTCGCGACGGCAGCCATTGGGATTGCGGGCCTCGTCGCCTAGGTTTCACCCAACCAAGTAGCAGCAGAGCGCGTTATGGGAGCTGATAACGCGCTCTGCTGTTACTCAGTTGGGTAAGATGGTTATTGGTGTGCCGGGAAGTCTGGTCGGCGGAGCCTTTGTGCTCCCCTGAGACCGATTGATTTTGCGCAAGTAAGGAGCCCCCGTGGCCCAGAAGCCCCCTGCAGCCCCTCAGCAACCCAGCAGCTCAAGCGCAGTTTTCTCGCGCTCCAGTTACCCCGAGTACCGCAGGATCCTCTCGATCCTTCGCACGGAAACAGTGGGCGGCGCGCTCCTCCTGGCAGCCACCGTCGTCGCCCTGATTTGGGCCAACTCTCCCGCGGCCGACGGCTACTTCGCATTCCGCGACGTCAAGATCGGCTTCGAGCCCTGGCATCTTGAGCTGAGCCTCGGCCATTGGGCCTCGGACGGCCTCCTGGCGGTGTTCTTCTTCTTGGCAGGCCTTGAGCTCAAACGCGAGTTCGTGGCCGGCGAACTCCGCAAACCCGCGAAAGCAGTTGTTCCCGTCGCCGCGGCGATCGGCGGCGTAGTGGTTCCGGCCGCCATCTTTGTCCTCTTCAACCTCGGGTCCCCTGAGACGCTCAAGGGCTGGGCCATTCCTACCGCCACGGACATCGCTTTCGCCCTGGCCGTACTGGCCGTCATCAACACCCACCTGCCGGCCGCTCTCCGGACGTTCCTGCTGACCCTCGCCGTGGTGGACGACCTCATCGCCATCGGCATCATCGCCTTCTTCTATTCCACGGGACTGCAGCCGCTCATGCTGTTGGCCGCCTTGGTGCCGTTGGCCCTCTTCACGTTCCTGGTCCAGAAGCGGATCCGCAGCTGGTACTTGCTCGTACCCCTTGCTTTGGCCACGTGGGGCTTCGTCCACGCTTCCGGGATCCACGCCACGGTGGCGGGGGTGCTGTTGGGCTTCGCCGTTCCGGTCCTGGCCAGCGGCAAGAAGGGAGAACCGGCCGAAGGCCTGGCTGAGCACTTCGAGCACCGGCTGCGCCCGTTCTCGGCAGGCTTCGCCGTGCCCGTCTTCGCGTTCTTCTCCGCAGGCGTGGCCTTGGGCGGATTCGATGGCATGGGGGCAGCGCTCACGGATCCCGTGGCCGTCGGCATTGTGGCAGCACTGGTGGTGGGCAAGGCAGTGGGCGTTTTCGGCACCACGTACCTGGTCACCAAAACCACCCGCGCAAGCCTCGATTCCAGCATTGCCTGGATCGACCTTTTTGGGCTGGCTCTTCTGGCGGGCATCGGCTTCACGGTTTCGCTTCTCATTGGCGAACTGAGCTTCGGCACCGGTTCAGCCCACAATGACCACGCCAAGGTGGCCATCCTGGCAGGGTCCCTGATTTCGGCGCTGCTGGCCGCCGTCGTACTCAGGGCCCGTAACCGGCGGTACCGTCAGGTGCAGGCGGATGAAGAACGGGACGACGACGGCGACGGCGTACCGGATGTCTTTGCCCGCCACTGACGCGCGGGTGCTGGGCTGCTGCTGAAGGTCAGGCGGTGGCCTGGTTGAGCGCGTCCTCGGCAGCAACCCAGGAGATCATGGCGCACTTCACGCGCGCCACGTAACGGGCAACGCCCTCGAAAGCGGCAGCGTCGCCCAGGATCTCCGGGTCCGCCTGGACTTTGCCACGGGACCGCAGGACCTCACGGAAGTTCTCGATCACGGAGTGCAATTCCTCCACGGACATGCCCTCGGCCAGTTCACTGAGCACCGAGGCCGAGGCCATGGAAATCGAGCAACCCGCGCCGTCCCAGCTGATCTGCCGGACCGTTCCGTCAGCAACGGCCAACCGCAGCGTTACTTCGTCGCCGCACACCGGGTTCAGCTGGTGTGATTGGCCGGTGGACGCACCTTCGGGGGCTGGCGTTTCAGCCAAGCCGCTGCCGTGCCGCTGCTTGGAGTGGTCCAGGATGATCTGCTGGTACAGCTGGTCAAGACTCATGGTGGTTGTTGCCTGTTCTGCGAAAAATCGTTGGTGGAGGCTGCCTGGCTTCCAGGGCTGCCGAAGGTCAGGCCTGGAAGTATGCCCGGACCCCGGAAACAGCATCGAGGAAAGCATCGACGTCGTCCGTGGTGTTGTAAAGGTAGGTGCTCGCCCGGGTAGTGGCCGTCAGGCCCAGGCGGCGGTGCAGCGGCTGGGCGCAGTGGTGACCGACACGAACGGCGATGCCGCGATCATCAAGGAACTGCCCGACGTCGTGCGCGTGGACACCGGCGACGTCGAACGCTGCCAGGCCGATTCGCTCGGACCCGGAGGCGGGACCTACGACGCGGATGCCGTCGATGCTCTCGAGCCCTTTGACGAGGCGCTGACCAAGCGTCGTTTCCCACGCATGGATGCGGTCAATGCCAGTCTCGGTGAGGTAGTTCACGGCGGCAGCAAGCGCCACAGCCTGGGAGATCCGCTGGGTACCGGCCTCGAACCGCTGGGGCGCCGGCAAGTACTCGGCCCGCTCCATGGTGACCGTGGTGATCATCGAACCACCGGTGAGGAAGGGCGGCATGACATCAAGGAGTTCCTGCTTGCCGTAAAGCACGCCGACACCTGTAGGCGCCAGCATTTTGTGCCCGGAGAACACCGCGAAGTCGACGTCCAACTCCTTGACGTCCACGGCCAGATGCGGCACGGACTGGCATGCATCCAGGACCACCAGGGCCCCGACCTTGCGGGCGAGTGCCACGAGCTCCACCACCGGGTTGATGGTCCCCAGGACGTTGGAAGCGTGGGTGAAGGCCAGGAGCCTGGTCCGTTCCCCCACGATCCCGGCTGCGGCGTCGAGCATCAGCGTTCCGTCGTCGGTGACGGGGATGTACTTCAGGGTGGCCCCAGTCCGGAAGGCCAGCTCCTGCCAGGGGATGAGGTTGGCGTGGTGCTCCATTTCGGTGACCACGATCTCGTCGCCCGGTCCCACGGCCAGGTCCTTCAAGCGCGAATCGCCACGGCCCTGCGCCGCCCACAACCCGGCGTTGGATAGTGCGTAGCTGATGAGGTTAAGTCCCTCGGTGGCGTTGGAGGTCCACACGGTTTCCTCGTACTGCGCGCCGATGAAGTCCGCCACGGTCTGGCGTGCGTCCTCGAAGACCTCCGTGGCTTCCACGGCAAGGTGGTGGGCTCCACGGTGGACGGCCGCATTACGTTGTTCGTAGTACTCCTGCTCGGCCTCGATGACGCTGAGCGGGTTCTGCGACGTGGCGCCGGAGTCCAGATAGATCAAGGGTTTACCGTTGACCATCTGGTCCAGCACCGGGAAGTCATTCCGGATCCGCAGCACCTCCGCATTGTCCATGGCATGCACGGACCGCAGCAGTGAGGCGGGGGTTGATACGGCAGTCAAGGGGCGCTCCTTGGAAATCCTTCAGGGACTCCCTATTATCCCACGGTGGCCTCTGCCGTGCGGTGACGAAGGTGTGCCGTACAGCACGTTCAGCCCCCGGCCCTCCCGGGTACCCACCCCAGCGGCGGAACAGCCCCGCTGTCGAACGCGTTACGCAACCGTTCAACCAAGACCAATGTGCGCCGGCTTGCTGCACTCCGGGTTCGGGCTTCATACCCGCTGGCCGCACGGGAGAAGCACACGGAAGCATGGGCAAACAGCCTGTCGGCAGACAAACTTCTTCCCGCAGCTTCCAACGTCTTGGGATCGTTGTCCAGCAGTGCCTCTGCAAACGTTCCCAGGGCGGCTCCTCCGGCTCCGTGAATTTCCGCAGCAAGTCCTGACAGCCGCCGCTGGACCACAAGGTCGTCGACGGCGGCACTGCTTGCGTTCAGCGTCAGGAGGGACACTGCCTCGGCTTCCAACAACGTGCTGCCCTGGTGGTGGAGTTGTTCTGCCAGCGCCAACAGATGGCCCGGCTTACCGGCCATCTGGTCCTGCACCGCCGCCAAATAGACGGAGCCGAGCTGGGGAAGGAGGCCAGCGGGATCCCCGACTTCCCGCAAAGCAGCGAGGCTCTGCCCACTACGCTCCATCGCCTGCGCAGGGTTTCCGCACAGCGCCTCGGAGTAGGCCAGCAGTGCTGCAGCGAATGCCAGTACCGGCGGAAGGCCGGCGTCGGACAATTCCGCGAGGACCGGCTCCAAAGTTCCCCGCGCGGCGCGGGGAAGCCCCTGGCTGAGTTCGGCGTACCCCCGGGCAACGTCCAAGCACACGGCCAGGTATGGGGGGAGGACAAAGGCCGCAGGACACTCCAGGAGTGAATCCATTTGGCTCCAGGCCAGATTGTTGCGAAGGCATACTACGTGCCGGAGCAGCACCCCAGGCCGGAACATCTCCAGGGCAGGGTCCGCGTCAACGGCCGCCATTGCCGCAGTTGACCGCTCCAACGCTTCCGGGGCGGATCCAGCGAGTAAGAGCCGTTCGGCTTCCCGGACGTTCCACACCACGTGGCCGGAAATTTCCTGCAGGGTCTGCGGCCGGCCGGCGCCGGAAGCAGACTCCCCTGAACCGGCGTCCTCCGAAAGACCGGACATTGCTCCACCCGGGACAGCCCCCAGGAGTTCCAATGCCAACAGGCGGCTGCCGGCATCGGCCTTTACCTCCGGCGATCCCCCACCTGCTGCCAACTCCCGCAGTTCCGGGGCGGCTTCGCCCACCAGGCCTTCTGCAACCAAGGCCCGCGCCCTGAGGAGCCTGGCCTCGTTCTTCCGGCCCGGCCCGGCCACTGCTGCGGCGGCCCGCATGACGAGTTCGGCAGTTGACGGCCTGTCAGCGGCCGGGGCGGTAGCCAGAAGAACCTCATCGGAAAGGGTCAGGCCACAGTCAAGGGTCCATGTCATCCACCGCAGCAGGGTGGGGGCCGATTCGCGCGTGAGCGCGGGCTCCTCAACGCCAAGGCGGAGGGCCAGGCTCCTGGGTCGTGGCACGGCCAGCCGGGTACCCTCGCCACGCAGCCAGGAACTTGTCCTGACCAGCGGCGGCCGCCCCGCCAGCAGCCGGATGTGCCGGTTGGCCAGAAGGTGTTCAACGGCGCTCCGGCCAAAATGGTGCTCCACAACGTCCAGCGCCACAGGTTCAGCGAGCGCTATGAGTTCGAGTGCATGCCGTTCCTCGGCAGGCCGGGCGGCGTTTTCTGCCTGCACTTGTGCCACCACACCTGGCCAGTCGCAGTGGGCCCGGACATCAATGGTCCAGAAGCCGTCCTTCTGCACCAGCAGACCAGCATTCCGTGCATCGTTGATGGCGATCCCCAGCAGCCCCACATTGAAGCCGCTCATGGCGGCTAAAAGGCTGCTGGCACGGCGTTGGACCTTTCCACTCAGGATGGATTCGGACAGCGCATGAGCCTCGCTGAAGGTAAAGGGCGGAAGAACGTACTGTTCCAGGAAGCCGTCTTCCCAGAGTTGGTAGAGGTCCGGAGGAAGGGGCCGGCGGCTGTCGGCAGTTGCAACCAAGGTTGCCCCGAAACCGGGTATCAGTTGCAGCAGGACGGCCAAGGAGGCTGGGTCTACGTAGTGGATGTCGTCCACCAACAGCACCAGCGGCGGCCTTGCCGTGTGAGCCCGGCGTTTGTTCCGGCGTCGGCCCATCTGTGGTGTGTACAAATATTCAGCGGCACCCAGGGTGCTGGTCAGGGCCCGGAGGACGTGAAGCCCCGGCGGCAGTGTGTCTTCACCGCCGGGTTCAGCTGCCGCGCCCAAGGCGCCGTAACTGGTGGTCTTCAGCTCTGGTTTCCCGGCGAAACTTCTGACATCCATGGTTTCGGCGAGGCCCTCTTTGACCGAGAGCAACAGGTGGGTCTTTCCGGATCCTCGGTCCCCTACCACCACGATGCCACTGGTGGAGGGCGACGGTACTGCGGAAAGGATGATGTCCAGGAGCCTCGTCCGGTCCGGGAAGGGTGATGGCCTCAGCCCGACTGTGACGGTGTCTTCGTCCAGCCAGGGATCCGGCAGCATGCGCACTCCAATAGCAGCAGTCCCATGGTCCGGGAGGGGTGATTTCCGCGAAGTGCGGGCTACCTGGCCTAGAAGCCGGCGGCGGCTGGGGGGAGAGTCTCGGTCTCAGAAGACTCTGTCGCCGCCGGCTTCGTCCAGGGCCGGAACACCTTTCGGTGTCCGGTGCATCGGCTCAAAGAGACCACCGATGCGGATGATGCGACTTTCGGAATCCCGGTGATGCTTGGGGCTGAACCGTTCTTCCAAGATCAATACTGCCGGGGTGGCGAACGGGGTACACCAGTAGTTGGTACTCGATTAGTCCGGGGCTTTTTCCGGGCCTCTACCTTGTTGTACTCAGTCCCTCAGAGGCGCACTACTTGGTTTGGGCGCAACACTCCCACGGGTTACTCCAGTGATTGGCCAAAACCCGTGCGGTGGCGGGGCCAAGTGGCGTGGTGGGTGGTTAGTGAGTACTCGAGGAACACTGCCGTCAATGACGGACAGCAGCCCCGAGATCTTCGCGACGGCGGATGCCCAACTTGGCGTAACTGCGGTAGAGGTGGCCCTCTACCGTGCGTACGGACACCATGAGTTTCTCCGCGATCTGGCGGTCGGTGAGCCCTGAGACTGCCAACGCCACGATGTCCTGCTCACGGCGGGTCAACGGCACCGAGCGGTCCGCTTCGGTGCTGGGGTCATGGACCAGGGCATCACCAAGGCTGGCTTCGCTGACATCGCGCAGCACCGCTGCCTGCCGGGCCTCCGGTCGCTTTCCTTCGGCGTCGAAGGACAACGCCGCTTTATCGAACGCCACGGCGGCTGGTCCGGGCATGCCGGCCGCGGCCAGAAGGTTGCCGGCGTTGACGAATCCTTGGCCGTCAGCGCCCAGATGTGCTTCCGCCAGGGAAAGCCATCCGGCTGCCCAGGCACCTGACATGGATGGTGTGATCCCCTTGATGGACTCCATGGCCTGTACGTCGCCGAGCTCGGCACGGAGCACCAGGTTTTGCAGCAGGACACCGGGCTCCTGATGCAGCCGTATGGATTCCGGGAGCTTCCTGAGCTTGTCCAGCCCTGAGCCTTTGGCCACCAACTCCTGGCCGGCCAGGGTAAAAAGTTCGGCAAGGGCCTCCACGTAGGCTCCTCCGGCCGCTGCACCGGCCTGCTGGCCTGCCTGGCCTTCCTGTTCGCCGGCCAGGCGGTCAGCGAGCGCGGTGTCGCCAGACCTCGCCGCGGCATAGAACGCGAGTGCATTGCCCAGATTCTTCAGCTGTTGGGGGTCCCTGACCCTGAGTGCCTCGACGGCCGGAGTCACCAGCTCCGCGGCCTGCTCCAGCCTGCCTTGACGCAGAAGTGACAACCCTTTGAGGGTTTGGATGTCCCCACCAAAGACGATGAGGCCCATGGCCGATCTCGCTGAGTAACGTTCAAGGGCAGTCCCTGCGGCACCCCAGTCCCCCGCTCCCAGCGCGGCAAGGGTGTAGCGCGCCAGCACAAAGTCGCTGAAGTAAAGGAGGTCATCAGCCTGCTCGTCCAGCAGCGCCAACGCTTCACGGCCGGCGTCGAGGGCCTCCACGGCCTGGCCCTCGACCGTCAGGAGTTCGCACTGGATGGCCAGGAGGAATACCCGGTTCATGACAAAATCCGGTTGTTCCGGGCTGAGCGCTGCCCCAAACCGCTCCAGGCCTTCACGGACTTCTGCGTAGTGGCCCTCGTGGGCAAGCGCCGCCAACTCCAGTGCCTTGGCATGCCGCCCCACAAGCCCCACCACGGGGTCTGATTCCGGAAGTCCGTTGACGAGGGCTGCCGCCGCGGTCCGGGCATCGGCCACAATGTCCGGCGATGAGTCACCCATGGCCGCCCGCGCGGCGGCCCACAAAAGCCCTGCCCCCAGGGGACCCGACGGATCGGCGTCCAAGTACCCCAGGCCCTCTTCCAACAGCCGCACCGCAGTGCCAAAGTCGCCGTCGTTGTAGCTGACCATGGCCATGACTGCGCGGGCGCGCGGGCGCAACGCCTCGGAGCGGACCTTGCCGGCTGCTGCCAGCGCCAGGGGGTTCTGGAGCAGTTTTGCAGCCAGGAAAGCTGCCTCCAGCAGTTGTTCATCATCGACGTCGGCACCACAGTCCAGCGCCCAGCTCACCAACCGGAGCAGTCCCTCGGCCGTGGGCGGCTCCGCGATCAGGTGTTGGACCATGCGCTGGCGGATCTGGAGGCTGCGGGCAGGCGAAACAAGCTGGCGCAGCGCCTCGCTGTACATGGGGTGCCACATCTTGAGGGGGCTTCCGGGCCCGTTGGTGGACAGCACCAGCCGGCTGTCCATCAGCGCCCGCACGGTTTCCCTGCCAACTTGTGTGTCCAGCACGGCGGCAGGGACGGGTTCGGAGAGGGCGATGACGTACATCGCTTCCCTCTCAGCCTCGCTGCTCCGCAGTACACGGTTCCGCACTACCTCGGCCAAGCCTTCGCCGCTGCCCGAAAGGGCTCGTGTCAGGAACCAGACACCGTTCCGCCGCACCAGGTTTCCGTCCGCCCTTGAGTCGTCCAGGAGGCAGCGAAGGAGTAATGGATTGCCCTCGGACACGGAGTGCAGCACGTCCGCGGCACTGGCCATGACGGTTCCGTCCAGTGTCTTCTCCGCGAGCTCGGTGACGCCCTCATGGTCCAGGGGATGAAGCTCCAGCCGCTCAGCGAGGCCGTCGTACCACAGCTGAAGCAGCGCGGTGGGCAGACCCGGGCGAGGCCTGCCCGTGGCCACGAGCCTGGCCCACCCTGCCGTCACCAATTCGGCCAGTATCTGGGTGCTGCCTTCGTCAAGGTCGTGGGCATCGTCCACAATAAGCAAGAGCCGTGCACCTTGGCCGCCACGGCGTTTCTCGAACTGTGCCCAGAACTCCCGCAGGATCGCCACCGGCGAGGTAGCTTGTTCCACAGGCAAGTCCAGCAAATAGGGCGCCAGGACACCGTAGGGCACAGCAGACAACGCGGGGCTTCCGTGGACCCGCATTACCACCATTTCTCCTGCCAGGCGGCTCGCAATTTCGGCGGCAAGGGCCGTCTTTCCGATGCCGGGGTCCGCTAGCAGAAGCACAGCCCCCGCACCTTCCTGGCGCAGGATCTTCATGGCCAGTTCCAGCTCGGCGTCCCGGCCTACAAGGTGCTCAGCCCGCATGGGCGCTCCGCACTTCTACAGTGTTGCCTGCCTCATAGGAGCCCATTGAGCTCGCCTCGAGACGAAACACCCAACTTTGTGAACACCTGGTACAAATGGCCTTCGACAGTTCGCACAGACACCCCAATATCCATCGCGATTTCACGGTTGCTGACACCCTTCCCGGCGAGTTTAGCAATTTGGCGTTCCCGCTCCGTCAATACCGGCGCGTCGCTGCGCGGTTGTATCGGCAACGCGGACACGGAATGCTCCAGCCGTTCCAGCCTCAGCTGCGCCGTGCGGGCAGCGGTTGTCTCACCCGCGTCCCGGGCAAAGTCCAGTGCCATGGCCACGCACCTGGCCTCGACCACCAACAGGTCCAGCGCCGCAGCGGCGTCGGCTGCCTCCAGCAGGGACCGTGAACTCCTGTTCAGTGCACCGCGGGCGAGGTTCCCGGAAATCCGGGCCAGTGGCCCCTGGCGGCGCCCGGCAATATCCTCGAGCAGCCGGTACTCTTCGTCGGTGCCTTCAACCGTGGCGCCGAAGAGGCAGATGCCGGCAGTGGTCACCCGCTGTTTCTCGACGTCGTCGCGGACCCGGGCCAGGAGCCGCTGCTTGACGTCCGGATCCCCCATCCATCGCCCAGCCATCTCAGCACAGAAATCGGCCACGGATTCGGAGAAATAGGTTCCCTCGCCACGGCATGTCCTGTACAGGTCCAGATAACGGCCCGCTTCCACGGAATTGCCCACCTGCGCATAGGCAAAAGCGGTGGCAGCGTAGGCTACCTTGTTCATGTTCATGGCCGGGCGGAGTTCCAGCTGGGCAACCGCGGATCTGAGGGGCTCAATGGCACTGGCAGGTTTACCGGCGTAGGCGTAGGCGAGGCCGATGCCCAGTTCAGTCAGGGCACCCCTGTACTGAAGCCGCGACGACCGGGACGGTGTGCGACGCATGAGTTCGATGCATTGCCTCCACTGCCCGGACAGCAAGAGGACCAGGAAAGCGTGCTTGGCAAAGGCTTCTTCAAGCTGGGCAGGCCGGTCAGTATCGCCCAGATGCCGTGAAACGGTCCGCGCAAGTTCCTGCGCCTCAAGCTCCCGGCCCAGAATGCAGCGGGCCTCAACCAGGAAGAACGCCGACCTTAACCAGTGCTCCCGGTCCACTTGAGGATCCTTGGCCAGTTCTTCCTCCAATTGATCGATGATGGAGGCGTACTCACCCATGTAGGTGTTGTACTCATAACTGCACAGGTGAAGGCGGTTATAGGCCTTGGCCACTGTCTCAGGCGGGTAGTTGCCGGCCATGGCCCCGAGAGTCTCAAGTCCGTCGGAGATGACCCCCGGCACCATGCCCGCCCGACCATCAATCCACGTCATTGCCTGGCATTTCGCGGCGGTTACTTCCGCGAACTCCACCGGGTCCAGCGCGGCAAGGTGGGACTCGGACACCTCATCCAGAGCCTGGGCGGCGTGCAACGGCAGGTCCAGCATGAGGTACGCCGCAGCTTTCAGCCGCTGCCCCGGGACCCACTCTTCGTCTTTTGGATCCAAGGACAGCGTGCACTGGATGGCAAAGTTGGGATCGTAGTTGTCCAGTGCTGCGCGTCCGGCTGCCAAGGCGTGGGCAGGCGAGGGCATTGGTTCGTCTTCGCAGGAGTGCATCCATGCGGCATAGCTCAGGAGATCCTGCGCGGCGAGGCCCTGCAGTTCAGGCTCTTTGGGGCCATGAAGCATCAGCCGCAGTTCGCGTCTGCGGCGGGTGCTCAGCCAGCTGTGGACCACCTCGCCCACATAGGGATCCCTCAGGGATACCCAGTGGTCATCTCCCCGTTCAACGGTGAGCAGCCCGGAGTCTTCCATCTCTACCAGAACTTCGGTGCCAAAGATGCCTGCCAGGTCCACCAGGGTTGCGCGCTGCGCACAGGCGAGGATTTCGACGACGGTCCTGCTGGCCTGTGTTTCGCGCGCCAGTTTGGAGCGGACGAAGTCCTCCACCACCGTGGCGCCCTCCAGTTTGATCCGGTCGCGCAGCGTCCAAACGGAATCGTTGAGTACCAAGTTGCCGGTTTGCCGCTGCTCTTCCAGGAGGGCATGCAGCAACATCGGGTTTCCGCCCACTGCCGCGTGCAGCGAACCAACCAGCGTTGATGATACGTAGTGTCCCAGGACCGATCCCAACACCTGCTTGGTCTGTTCTTCGCTCAGGGTATTGAGATGGACCTCCCCCAGCTCGCCTTCGAGGACCAGGCGGTGGAAGTCGGCTGGCAGGTCGCTGGCTCGCTGCACTGTGGCAACTACCTTGGCGGTTCCGGTGGCCATGAGGTTCAGCAGCACGCCTGTGCTCATGGGGTCCATGCCGCCGGCGTTGTCCACAATGAGAACGGTGTCCCGGCCCGCCGCTTCCTGCCTGATCAGGCTTGTCACCGCATGCAGGATGCCGGTGGGAGAACTGACGGCTTCGGATGGCAGGCGGGCCAGCAGGAAACCCAGGCATCCATACGGAGTTTGGCCATTGGCAACAGTGTTCCGCAGTTGAAGGCTGTGGACCTTGGGGCCCAGCGAGGAGACTACGGCGCGGGCGAGGCCGGATTTGCCGATCCCCCGTTGACCAGTGAGGACCACCCCATACGAATCGGGTGAGTCGAGGAATTTTCCCGCCTTGGACAGATCGCGGCTGCGGGCCAGCAGCGACCACGTTTGCCTGTCCGTTGGTCCGCCCACAAGATCGGGAGCCGCAGCCCTTGCTGCGCCTCCCCCGCCCTTGTTTAGCAACTCCGCCGACATTCGCATCCTTCGCTACACATCCGCGACAGTCCCCCACCGCTTACCTGCGTACCATGCACACTACCGCCGGGCGCCGACAGTTTGTAGGCCTTAGGGTCTTTGGGACCGTCAGGCTTTCCTCAGGCTTACCTCAAGATTCGCTCAAGCTTTGGCGGGGTGGTGTTTCTGCTGCGCAGACAACAAGCCCTGGTCCATCAGCAACTGCACGGCGTCGGCGGCCTCGTCCACCAGGAACGGCAGTTCCTTCTTTTCGGCGGTGGCGAAATCCCGGAGGACGTAATCGGCGGTCTCCATCCGGCCCGGAGGCCGCCCCACTCCTACGCGGACGCGCAAATAGTCCTTGGTGGCGAGAGCTTTGGAGATGTCCCGCAGGCCGTTATGCCCGCCCTCGCCTCCGCCCAGTTTTAGCTTGACTGTGTTAAAAGGAATATCGATTTCGTCGTGGACCGCTATGACATGGTCCGCGGCGATGTCGAAAAAGTTGCACAAGCCCGCAACCGGCCCCCCTGACGTGTTCATGTACGTCATGGGCTTGGCCAACACCACGCGGGGGCCACCGATACCCAGCCGGCCCTCCACTACCTGGGCCCGGGCCTTATGGACCTTGAACTTTCCGCCCATGCGGGCAGCAAGTTCATCCAGCACCATCTGGCCCACGTTGTGCCGGTTGTTGCTGTACTCACTGCCGGGGTTGCCGAGGCCGACAATCAGCCAAGTGTCACTCATGGTCTCATCCTAGGGAACGTTTCGATGTATCAGCGGGAACTGATGTGCGGCGGGACTGGTCTTGAACAGGGCAAGGACAAAGGAAAGTGGCCGGGACCCGAAGGTACCCGGCCACTCAACGGCTTGCGCCTCAAGCAGTCACAAGACTACTCAGCGGCCGGTGCTTCTTCTTCAGCCTCGGAAGCGGTCTCAGCGATGCGGACCACCAGGGTGTCGCCTTCGGTGAGGAGGGTGGAACCCTTCGGCAGGACGAGGTCGGAAGCGTGGATGCTCTCGCCGGCCTTGAGGCCTTCGATGCTGACCTCGACGGCGGTGGGAACGTGGGTTGCCTCAGCCTCGAGGGAAACCGTGGTGGCTTCGAGGCTGGCAACAGCACCCGGAGCAACTTCACCGGAAACGTGGATCGCGATGTCGACGGTAACCTTCTCGCCGGCCTTCACGGTCTGCAGGTCAACGTGCTCGATGATCTGCTTTACGGGATCGCGCTGGATGTCCTTGACGAGCGTCAGGTGCTGCTCGCCCTCGACGTCGATCGCCAGAAGAGCGTTGGAAACGCGCACTGCCAGCGTGGTGGCGCGGCCCGGCAGGTTGATGTGGATCGGCTCTGCGCCGTGGCCGTAGATGACAGCCGGGATCTGGCCGGCCATGCGTGCACGGCGGGCGAAACCCTTGCCGAATTCGGTGCGCAGTTCTGCGGTGAGCTTCTGCTCAGACATGTGTACTCCTTGATTACTGTGGCGCCCGGTAAAAGCCGGGCTGGTCTATCAGCAAGGGCGGAGGTCTGGAGACCTTCTACGCCCGGCTGAGGGCGGCCGCTGGGCAGCCGTTCCGCCTGTGTCGAAGGAGATGCAGACCCAGTCGATAACGGAGACCCGCAACCCAGGCCCACGCAACGTGGACCGGATGTGCTCTCCCTCGCCAAGGTATCCCCAAGAGTTTAGCAGCGGAACACGTCCAACATGAAAACGGGCAGCAAAACGGGCCACCCGCATGCCCGGAGGCAGCGGATGGCCCGTTCTGATTCAGGCAGTCTTATGCCTTGCCGTCAAACAGGCTGGTGACCGAACCGTCGTCGAACACTTCACGGATGGCGCGTGCAATCAGCGGTGCGATCGACAACACCGTCAACGACGGGAAGCGCTTCTCGGCAGGGATGGGCAACGTGTTGGTGACCACGACTTCGCGGGCGCCGGAATCGGCCAGGCGCTGCGCCGCGGGGTCGGAGAAGACCGCGTGGGTGCAGGCGATGATGACGTCCTTGGCACCGGCGTTCTTCAGGACCTGGACAGCACCGGAGATGGTTCCACCGGTGTCGATCATGTCATCGATCAGGACGCAGGTGCGGCCTTCCACCTGGCCAACAACGGTCTTGGAAACAGCCTGGTTGGGAACCGTGAGGTCGCGGCTCTTGTGCACGAACGCCAGCGGGGCGCCGCCCAGTCGTTCGGCCCACTGCTCGGCAACGCGGACGCGGCCAGTGTCGGGGGAAACAACGGTGATGTTGTCAGCCTCAACCTTGGTGCGGATGTAGTCAGCCAACAGCGGGATGGCCATGAGGTGGTCAACGGGGCCGTCGAAGAAGCCCTGGATCTGCGAGGTGTGCAGGTCCACGGACATGATGCGGTCCGCGCCGGCAGTCTTGTACAGGTCGGCAACCAGGCGGGCCGAGATGGGCTCGCGGCCGCGGCCCTTCTTGTCCTGGCGGGAGTAGGGGTAGAACGGCGAAACAACCGTGATCCTCTTGGCAGAGGCGCGCTTCAGGGAGTCGATCATGATCAACTGCTCCATCAGCCAGTTGTTCAGCGGTGCCGGGTGGGCCTGGATGACGAAGGCATCGGTGCCTCGCACGCTCTCGGCCGAACGGACGTAGATTTCCCCATTGGCGAAGTCGTAGGCGTCGATGGGCAGGAGCTCAGTCTCCAGCTCCTTCGCGATTTCCTGCGCCAGCTCCGGATGTGCCCTTCCGGCGGCGAGAATTAATTTCTTCTCTCCGTGTGCGGTAATTTCGCTCATGCCTATTTGCCTTCTTCTATGGTTGCCGGGGATTGTGAGGATGTGGAGGCGGACGCCGGTTCCTGGGCGGCTTCAGCCAAAGCAGCGGAAGAGGTCCCCGGACGGTTGGCAATGACCCAACCTTCGGCGTTCCGCTGCGCGGCCAGGCTGAGGGCGAGGGCGCCTGCGGGAACATCCTTGCGGATGACGGCCCCGGCGCCACTGTAGGCACCGTCGCCTACCGTCACGGGAGCAACGAAGACCGTGTTGGAACCGGTGCGGACGCCCGAGCCGATGACCGTACGGTGCTTCTTCTCGCCGTCGTAGTTGGCCGTGATGTTGCCGCAGCCGATGTTGGTGTCCTCACCGATTTCCGCGTCGCCGGCGTAGCCCAGGTGGGACAGCTTCGAACCGCGGCCGATGGTCACGTTCTTGGTTTCGTAGAACGCGCCGATCTTGCCGGTCTCCCCCAGCACCGTGCCCGGGCGGAGGTACGTGAACGGTCCTACGCTCGCCTTGGCGCCAATGGTTGAACCGGAACCATGCGTGCGGATAACCTTCGCGCCCTTGCCCACGTTGACATCGGTCAAGGTGGTGTCAGGACCCACGACGGCGTCGCGGGCCACTGTGGTGGAACCGTGCAGTTGGGTGTTGGGCAGCAGACGGACGTCTTCGTCGAGGGTCACCGTCGAATCGATCCAGGTGGTGGCCGGGTCAACCACGGTCACGCCGGCACGCATCCAGGATTCGATGATGCGGCGGTTGTGCTCGGCGCCCAGCGCCGAAAGCTGGATGCGGTCGTTGGCGCCTTCAACCTGCCAGCGGTCTTCGGTCACGACGGCGGCAACCCGGCCACCGGCGTCGCGCGCCAATCCCAGGACGTCAGTGAGGTACATCTCGCCTTGCGCGTTGTCCGTGGTCACCTTCGCCAGCGCGGTGCGCAGCACGGCGGCATCGAAGGCGTAGATACCGGAGTTGACCTCGCGGATGCTGCGCTCGGACTCGCTCGCATCTTTGTGTTCACGGATGCCGGTGACAGTTCCGTCTTCGGCGCGGAGGATCCGGCCATAGCCCGTGGCATCGTCCAGGACCGCGGTGAGTACCGTGACAGCGTTGCCCTCGGCCTCGTGGGTGGTAACGAGTTCGCCAAGCAGTTCGCCCGTCAGGAGCGGAACATCGCCGTACGTCACTACGACGGTGCCGGTAAGTTCGGCTTCGGCGTCGAGGGCCTTGAGGGCCACCTCCACTGCGCGACCGGTACCGGGGACATCGTCCTGGTCAACAATCAATGCTTCGGGATCCAGCCCGGTGACGTGCTCGGCCACGCGGTCGCGCTCGTGCCGGACAACAAGCGCCAGCTTCAGCGGAGTGATGGAACGGGCTGCCAGGAGAGCGTGGCCCACCATGGAGCGTCCGCCAATTTCGTGGAGAATCTTGGGGGTCCGGGACTTCATGCGCGTTCCAGCGCCTGCGGCCAAAACTATGACCGCTGCGGGACCGGTGGATTCGGGGCTCACGTACTGGCTCTCCTTGCTCGGTATGTCCCGGGTAACCCGGCTTCGGAATGCTGCCATCCCAATGGACCCAGGCACCGTTCGAGCCGTTCCAGGTACAGAGAGGAGCGCATTTTCCGACCGTTCCGCCCATAGGATTCGAACCTATACTCCACGGCTCCAAAGGCCGGGGTGCTGCCATTACACCAGAGCGGACCGTGCATGATTCACACCATCAAGCAGCAGGGCTTGACGGTTTCCCGGGCTACCGGGATGCACACACAAGAATCTAGTTTGCCATGACCATTGCATGCTTCGCGACTTGACCGCCCGGCACCCCTGCCCCGGCGCACTCCGCGACGCCTCCCGCGCCCCTTTCCGACCCGCCATGCCGGGCCTGTAACCGGCCGGTAAGGCATGATGGTCACGTGAGCAAGCGCACTGAACTCCCCCGGCCCGAGGACACCGTTGCACCCTTGGACCAGGTTTCCACCGGCCCTGCAGTCCGCATCAGGATGACCGGCCAGCAGCGCAAATCCCAGCTCATCGGCATTGGCCGCGCACTCTTCGCTGCCCGCGGCCTGGACGGCACCACCATTGAGGAAATCGCTGCCAGCGCGGGAGTTTCCAAGCCCGTCATCTACGAGCACTTCGGCTCCAAGGAAGGCCTGTACCGGCAGGTTGTGGAGACCGAATTCCGGATCCTGCTGGACTCCATTACCGAAGCCCTCAGTACCGAAGCCAAACCCCGGGTACTGGTGGAACGCGCAGCCCTGGCCCTCCTTGGCTACATCGAAGACCGCACCGACGGATTCCGGATCCTCATGCGTGACGCCCCGCCATCGCAGCCCGAAGGCGCCTTTTCCACACTGCTCTCCCACGTCACTGCCCGGGTGGAGCACCTGCTGTCCGACGAATTCGCCCGCCGCGGGTTCAGCGCCGCAGACGGTGCCATGTATGCGCAGATGCTGGTAGGGATGGTGGCAATGA
Organism: Paenarthrobacter sp. OM7; assembly: GCF_029873575.1. Taxonomy (NCBI): domain Bacteria; kingdom Bacillati; phylum Actinomycetota; class Actinomycetes; order Micrococcales; family Micrococcaceae; genus Paenarthrobacter; species Paenarthrobacter sp. OM7. The sequence goes on along the minus strand of NZ_CP123579.1, from coordinate 1,527,690 downwards.
CCGGCCAGTGGTGGCTCGACAGCCGCACGCCGGACAAGCGCGCCGTCGCCGCCCACCTGGTGAACCTGGCATGGAACGGCCTCACCGGATTGCAAAAGGAGCCCGGGCTGCGTTCCGAGGCTTAGGGTCCCTCCCTTGGTCACCCCCCACAGCGCCGTCGCCCTCAAGGCACGCTCTCTCACATCCCACGCCCTTAAACCCAACCCTCTCTCACCTCCCACGTCCTTAAACCCAACCCTCTTTCACCTCCCACGTGGGCTCGGGTTCGACCGTCGAGGCATGGTCGTCGTTGGGCTGGAAGGGGATGGCGGGCTGGCGACGTGTCAGGGGTGTGTGCCATGGTGACTGGTTTGTAGGATGAGCTCATGACGGCACCCCAGCTCTATGTCACTTTTCCCGGAACAGCCCGCGAGGCGCTTGGCTTTTACGCGAAGATCTTCGGCGGTGAGCTTTCCTTGCACAGCTTTGGGGACTTCAACCGCACGGACGGCCCGTCGGATGCCATCGCCCATGGGGTCCTGAGCGGTGCGGTCTCTTTGTTCGGATCCGACGCTGCCGGCGGTGAAACGACAGTCAAAATCCAAGGCGCGATGCTCGCGCTGTTGGGAGCTGCCGATCCCGAAGTTCTTCATGAATGGTTCGACAAATTGTCGGACGGCGGCCGAATTTTGGACCCACTCGCACCGAAGCCGTGGGGTGCATCAGACGGTCAAGTAGTGGACCGCCACGGCCTCCACTGGCTCATAGGCTACGAAGGGACGCAATAGCATCCACCCGAACCCGAGGGATGTGCACATCCCTCGACCCCAAGCCCGAGGGATGTGCAGGAGGGTCGGCCGCAAGCCCGAGGGATGCGAGAGAGCGTCGGAAGGCCGGCTCACCATCTACTCGCCGAGGATTTCAGCGGCCTCCAACCACTCCAGCTCCAGCCCTTCCTTTTCCTCGAGCAACTCCTGCAGCTTGGCGTTGAGTTCCCCCAAGGCGTCGAAGTCGCCGGATTCGGACTTCGCTGCCATTTGGGTGTGGAGCTTCTCTTCCTGCTGCGAGATCTTGCCGAGTTGGCGGTCGATCCTGTTGAGGTCCTTGCGGGCCTCCCGCTTTTCGGCTTCGCTGGCACCGGACGGAGCAGCAGCGGAAGCAGAGGACCCGCTGCCAGAGGTCGGCGCGCCGGAGCCCCCACCAACAGCGCCGGATGCAAGGGCGGCTTCACGCAGCTCGAGGTACTGGTCGACGCCGCCCGGCAGGCCACGGAGTTTTCCGTCGCCGAGCAACGCCATCTGGTTGTCGGTAACGCGTTCCAGCAGGTAACGGTCGTGGCTGACAACCACCAGGGTCCCGGGCCAGCCGTCCAGGACGTCTTCGACGGCGGCCAGGGTGTCGGTGTCGAGGTCGTTGGTGGGTTCGTCGAGCATGAGGACGTTGGGCTCCCCTACCAGGAGGCGCAGGAGTTGGAGCCTGCGGCGCTCACCACCTGAGAGATCGCTGACGGGTGTCCACTGCTTTTCCTTGGTGAACCCGAGCTGTTCCACGAGCTGGCCTGCGGTGAATTCCTTGCCACCCACGCTGAAGGACCGCTTTTCGCGTTCGATGACTTCAATGACGCGCAGGTCGGAGACGTCGTCGAGTTCTTTGACGTCCTGGGTGAGCACGGCGGTGACCACGGTCTTGCCGCGCTTGACTTTGCCGGAGGTCGGCTGGATTTCGCCGTTGAGCAGTTTCAGCAGGGTGGACTTTCCGGCACCGTTGACACCCACCAGGCCAAGGCGTTCGCCCGGTGCGAGCCGCAGCGTGATGTTGTCAAAGAGCTTCTGCCCGCTCTCGCCGCCCAAGAAGTCCAGGGTGATGTTCTCGAGGTCCAGCACGTCTTTGCCGAGACGTGCGGTGGCCATCTTGCTGAGCGCCACCGAGTCGCGGGGATCGGGCACGTCGGCAATGAGGTCGTTGGCGGCTTCGATGCGGAACTTCGGCTTGGCGGTCCGGGCGGGGGCGCCGCGCCTCAACCACGCGAGTTCCTTTTTGACGAGCTGCTGGCGTTTACCTTCGACGACGGACGCCATGCGGTCACGCTCGGCGCGGGCCAAAACGTACGCGGCGTATCCGCCGTCGAACATGTCCACCATGGCGTCGTGGACTTCCCAGGTGTAATTGCAGACCTCGTCGAGGAACCAGCGATCGTGGGTGACCACCAGGAACGCGCCTTGGTTGGCGCGCCAGCGAGTCTTCAGGTGCCGGGCCAGCCAGGCGACGCCTTCGACGTCGAGGTGGTTGGTGGGTTCGTCCAGCATGATGACGTCGTGGTCTTCGATGAGGAGCTTGGCCAGCGCAACGCGGCGCTTTTGGCCACCGGAAAGGGCGTGGACGTTGGCGTGCCAGTCGACGTCGCCCACCAGTCCGCCCATGACTTCCCGGATCTTGGCGTTGGCGGCCCATTCATGGTCCGCGCGGTCGCCGACGATCGCAGCGCCCACTGTCAGGTCGCCGTCGAGCACGTCGCCTTGGTCCAGGTAGCCCACGTTGACATCGCCCCGTTTGGTGACCCGTCCGGAGTCCGGCGTCGAGCGCAGGGCGAGCAGGCGCATGAGGGTCGATTTGCCGTCGCCGTTACGGCCCACCATGCCGATGCGGTCGCCATCCTCCAAACCGAGGGTGACGCCGTCGAGGACAGTGCGGGTCGCGAACGAAACGGTGAGGTTTTCGCCGCCAAGCAGATGGGCCAATGGGTACTACTTTCTACTGCTGGAATGCGGAGGTACTAAAGGAGGGTATCGGAGATGATCCGGGCGCCGGGCACCGGGCCGTGGACCGCCAAGGCAGTGTGGCCGCGGTGGGTCAACTCTTCGGCGAGGACACTGGCTGAAACGGAGTCGCGGGCAAGCAGAGCGATAGTGGGGCCGGAGCCAGAGACCATTCCTGCCAGGGCACCGCGTGCTTCGCCCAGTCCGATGGTGTCGCGAAGTTGAGGCGCCAACGTGATGGAAGCCCTCTGAAGGTCGTTGATCAACACCCGGCTGAGGGTCTCAGGGTCTCCATGACGGAGCGCTTGGAGGATGGTGGGGTCCACGGCCACTGGTTCCGGAATGTCCACGCCCTCGGAATCCCGCAGTCCGTCAAGGGTCCGGAAGACGTCAGGTGTCGAGAGCCCGTAATCTGCAAAGACCAGCACCCAGTCCATCTGGGCTTTGGCCAGGGCCGGGGAGAGTTTGTCGCCCACGCCCAGCCCGACGGCGGTGCCCCCCAGGAGCGAGAACGGCACGTCTGCACCCAACTCTGCCGCCAGATGCGCGAGTTCCTCGCGGGACAGTCCGCTGTTCCACAGGGCATCGCAGGCCAGCAGGGTCGCCGCGGCATCCGCTGAACCGCCGCCCATGCCACCGGCCACCGGCACGCGCTTGGTGATTTCAAGGTGCACACCGGTGGGCTTCTCGGACATTTCGGCCATGATGGCCGCGGCCTTGTAGGCGAGGTTCCGCTCATCCAGCGGAATGTCCACACCGTCGAGGTCAAGCGTGCTGTCGGGGCTGATGCTGATAGTGATTCCCTGTGCCTCGGTGCTCGTTGCCGCCACTTCCTCATAGAGGGAAACGGCAAGGTAGACACTGGCCACCGAATGGTAGCCATCAGGCCGCAGCGGTCCGACGCTCAGGGAGACGTTGACCTTCCCGGGCGCTTTGACGCGGACTGTCCGGGCATGGAAGCGGTCCCCCGCGAACGGGAGGCTGCTGGGTTTGCGGGTGCCCGGGTTCATGCGTCCACGGGGTGGCGGGCTTCGGCGATCTTGACATAGGCGGAGATATCCAGGACTTCGCCGCGCGCGGTGGGGTCCACACCGGCCGCAACCAGGCATCGTTCTGCCTCAGCGGCGCTCCCGGCCCAGCCGGCCAGCGCCGCCCGAAGGGTTTTCCGGCGTTGGGCAAATGCAGCATCGATAACGGCGAAGACCTGTTCGCGGGTGGCATGGGTCCGGGGCGGATCGTGGCGTGTGAAAGCCACGAGTCCCGAATGGATCTTGGGCGCTGGCCAGAACACGTTCATGCCGATGACACCGGCTTTGCGCATGTGCCCGTACCACGCGGCCTTCACGGAGGGAACACCGTAGATCTTGGACCCGGGAGTCGCAGCAAGCCTGTCAGCTACCTCGTCCTGCACCATGACCAGGCCGTGCTGCAGGCTCGGGAAGTGCTGCAGGAGGTGAAGCACCACGGGGACCGCAACGTTGTACGGCAGGTTTGCCACCAGTGCCGTGGGAGGCACGGGCAGTTCGGTGACCTTCATGGCGTCGGAGAGCACCAGGTGGAAGTTGTCTTCTGCTCCGGGCCGCCAGGCACGCACAGTCGCCGGCAGTTTCTCCGCCAACACGGGGTCGATCTCCACCGCCACAACAGTCTTGGCTGCGTCCAGCAAGCCGAGGGTCAGCGAGCCAAGTCCAGGGCCGACTTCCAGCACGGTTTCATCGGAGTCGATGTTGGCGGCCGCCACAATCCTGCGGATGGTGTTGCCGTCAATCACAAAGTTCTGCCCAAGGGTCTTCGTAGGGCGTACACCGATTTCCTCGGCAAGCCGTCGGATGTCTGTGGCGCCCAGCAAAGGCGCGACGGCGGCGGGTTCGGAATTCGGTTCAGTCACCTAGGTATCGTATCGCCTGTGGAGGGTCAGGCTGCGTGCGCGCAGCCCCAGTCGCGGAGGCCGTTCTTGGCGTAGAGGCGGTTGGCGATATCAATTTGCTGTGCCTTGGTGGCCAGGCTGGCGTTGGGAGCGTAGGCTCCGCCACCATTGGCCAGCCACGTCGGGCTGGAGAACTGGAGGCCGCCGTAGTAGCCGTTGCCGGTGTTGATGGACCAGTTTCCACCGGACTCACACTGGGCAATCCTGTCCCACATAGCTTCGTTCGGTGCGCCCGTGGGGCCGCTGGAGGTTGCGGCTGCCTTGGCCGGAGCAGCTACCGGGCGGGCTTTGGTGCCCACGCTGACCTTTTCGGTCACCGGCTTGGTGGTGACATTGCTTGAGACGAGGGCTCGTGACGCTTCACGTCCGTCAACCAGGACCAGCTTGAACGTCTTGACCAGCGAACCGGCCACACCTTCCTGGGTGACCTTCTCTTCGCCCTTGAACAGCTCAGCAGTTTCGGTCTTCACGCTTTCGAAGGGCACTTCCTCCGTGGCTTCTGCGGTCTTGCTGGTGTCCACGCGGGAGACCTTGATCACCATGTCCTGAACGATGGGCGCGTTGCCAGGCTGTGAGATGCGGTCGTTGGCGCCGACGGTGACGCCGGTGTCCTTCAGCACGGTGGCGACGTCGGCCGCCGTCGTGGTGGTGGTGGTGTCCTTGCCGTCGGCAACAACACTGATGGTCTTGGGAGTTGAGATGGAGACGAAGGAACCGGTGACTTCCAGCGATGCTTCCTTCGGCTGGGAGATTTCGGAGGAGCTTGCCACTCCAAGTTCGCTGACCAGTGCGGCGACATCGGGGGCGTTCGTGTTCACGGTCTTGCGCGCGCCGTCCAATTCAATGGACACCGCTTTCGCGAGGTTGATGTTGACCACGGAGCCGTTATCCACACGGGCGTCGAGGGCGGGAGAGACCCTGTCAGCGTCCTTCAGCTCAACCTTGGCCGCCTTGACCACCTGGTCAACCGTGCCGCCGAAGGTCTGGATGGAACTTACCTTGCCGTCCACGTTGAGGGTGACAGTCTTGTTGTTGCCCACAAACGCGACAACTCCGACCACCAGCGCTGCAACAACCAGCAACTGGGCACCGACTTTGAGGAAGCTGAACTTGCCATCCGTTGTGAAGAACTTGATCACGATTGCCCATAACTCTCAGACCATCCGGGCACGGGGAAAAGCACAAAAATAATGCCAGCGGCAAAACGGAGGGGCCAGGCACAAAGCCTGGTCCCACACTTGCTGCCGGCATCTGCGCCGCCAATTACATTCAACTGATGAAGGCCGGATTCAACCGGCCCAGCTGTCCGAAGGCCTTCCCCGACCCCGGCTACTTGTTTAACACAGTAACCGATCTGTTATAAACCAACCAAGACTTCTGCATACCGGGTATTCATTTCGGGCACGGGGAGGGCGCCTCGAAGGAGCGCCTCAGGCCCATGAGCCGTAGGCCTGGAGCGTGTTTTCCGCCAAACGCGAACAGAGCTCGGAGAGGTCATCGCCGGTCACTTCCGCCATGGACCGGACGGTGTAAGGAACCATGTAGCTCGCGTTCGGCCGCCCACGGTACGGGTGGGGCGTCAAGAACGGCGAATCGGTTTCCACCAGGATCCGCTGTGGTTCGGCGATGGCCAGCGCTGCGCGCAGGTTCCCGGCATTCTTGAACGTCATGGTGCCCGCAAACGACATGTACCACCCATTCTGGTTGCAGATCCGGGCCAGTTCTTCGTCTCCGGAGAAACAGTGGAACACCACCCGCTCCGGGGCACCTTCCTCCATCAATACCTCCACCACGTCGTCGTGGGCGTCGCGGTCGTGGATCTGCAAAGTCAGCCCCAACCGTTTCGCGATGTCGATGTGGCGCCGGAACGAGTACCGCTGGGCCACCAGCCCTTCCCCGTGGGTCCGGAAGAAATCCAATCCCGTTTCACCGATGGCGCGGATCCGCGGGTGGGCTGCCAGCTCTTCGATCTCTGCGAGCGCCGACTCCAGTTCACCGCGCCCGGCGTACACCGGGGCGTCGTTGGGGTGGATTGCTACGGCACCGAGCAGGCGCGGATCCGCGTCCACTGCCTGCACTGTGAAGCGGGACGACTCCAAATCGCAACCCACCTGCACAGCGCCTTGCACACCTACGGCCTCAGCCGAGTCCATCGCGTCGCGGACCGGGACCTCGATCAGTCCGTGCCGGAAATCCAGGTGCGTGTGGTTGTCCATGACCGGAACGGGGAGGGGTTCAGGTGCCGGCGGGTATTCCTTGCGGGAATCTGTATCCTCGGATGACGCACGGTACGCAACAGGGGCGAGCGAATTACACATGCTCCCACCTTAATCGGACCATGGTCCCCCTGAGGCAGCGGCCGGGTGGGCAGAGGTAAATTCCACTCGGCACATAAATTCCTGAGCACTATGTCAGCGGCGGCCAATGTCTGGGTAGTCTGGAACGGACAGACGGTCAAGAACAGCAACACGTCATCAAGATTGCTGGTGCAGTGGCCACGGCTGAAGGGCAATCCATGGAGTCCAAGCGACAAGTATCCGTTGAACCTACCCCGTTCCAGGGCGAGGCTTACAGTACCCTGCCGCGGGAAGGTGCAGCACTCAATGGACACAGGCCGCAGGTCATGGATGCGGAACGCTTCCACGATGCCAGCGAACGCATCCTGGGATCCATCAACAAGGTCATTGATGGCAAGGCCGACGCCGCGAAACTCGCGTTGACGGTTCTGCTGGCCCAAGGCCACCTCCTGCTGGAAGATGTTCCCGGCGTCGGCAAGACCCTGCTGGCCAAGACACTGGCGCGGACCGTGGACTGTACCGTCTCCCGCATCCAGTTCACGCCGGACCTCCTTCCGTCAGATGTCACCGGTGTCTCCATTTACAACCAGTCGTCCCGGCAATTTGAGTTCCGGCCCGGCGCAGTGTTCGCGAACATTGTGATCGGCGACGAAATCAACCGGGCTTCGGCCAAGACCCAGTCCGCGCTTCTTGAGTGCATGGAAGAGCATCAAGTCACCGTTGACGGACATTCCTATCAACTGGGCCTGCCCTTCATGGTGGTCGCCACCCAGAACCCCATTGAGATGGAGGGCACGTACCCGCTGCCCGAAGCCCAGCGGGACCGTTTCATGGCCAGGATTTCCATGGGCTATCCCGACAAGGAAGCCGAGATCGAAATGCTGGAGACGCACCAGGCTTCCTCTCCCCTGGCCAAAGTGACCCCCGTGGTCACTGCCGCCGACGTCGCGGCCATGATCGCTGCCGTCCAGCAGGTGTATGTGTCCACTGCCATCAAGGAGTACACCGTGGCTATCGGGCGGGCTACCCGCGACAGTGCCCGTCTGCGCCTTGGTGCCAGCCCGCGCTCCTTGTTGCAGCTGTTGCGTGCAGCCAAGGCAACCGCCGCGTTGGACGGCCGGGACTTTGTTCTCCCGGACGACGTAGTGGACGTTACCGAATCGGTGCTCGCCCACCGGATCATCCTGGACCGCAAAGCGGCAAGCTCAGGTGATACGCCGCAAAGCATCCTTCGGGGCATCCTGGCCGCCCTGCCGGTTGCCCAGGAACCGCCCAACGCGTGGCGCAGGGACAGGCACACCGCCTAGGAGGCAGGAATGGCGCTCGTGGATCGGCTCCCCAAGCATTTATTTACCAACCGCGGCTGGGGATTGCTGGCGGCCGGTGCCGTCTCACTGGGGTGTGCCTGGGTCATGGGCAGGCGGGATCTCCTGACGCTCGCGGTCTTGTTGCTTCTCCTGCCGTTGGTGGCCCTCGCTGGGGTGCGGGTTCTGAAGCCCAAATTCCAAGTGTACCGGGAGTTCAACCCCTCCACTGTGGAAACTGCCAGCACCACCACCGTTCGTTTGGCGGTAGCACGGTCCTCGTATTCCACAGGGCACGTGATCATGGAGGAGCAGCTGCCTCCCCGCTTCGGCGAGCCGCCGGCGTTCCGTTTTCCGGCCCGCTCAGCATCCGGAGGCACCAGCCGTCACGAATACCATCTCCGCTCCGGCAAACGCGGACAGTTCCGCATCGGCCCGGTTACGGCAGAGTTCAGTGACCCCTTCGGTTTGTCGCTGCGGCGGCATGCGATCGACGACGGCGACATCCTCACGGTGACGCCGGCCGCCGTCGAACTTCCCGTCACCGGACTTGCCGGCGCGCGCGGCAACGATGGCGTGACCGCCACGCGCATCAGGGCCAACCCCAGCGACGACGACATCATGACCCGTGAGTACCGGCACGGCGATCCCATGCGCCGCGTGCATTGGGCGGCTACGGCACGCCACGGGCAACTGATGGTCCGCCAGGAGGAATCGGTCACTACCCCGGAAGCCACCCTCATCCTGGACCAGCGCTTCACGGCTTTTGCCGCAGGAACAGGTTCCATGTTTGGAGCCCATGACGAGGACTCGGACCTGGTCACCAGCCCCGGTTTTGAATGGGTGGTGACGGCAGCGATGTCCGTTGCGGCCCATCTGGCGGAGTGGAATTACTCGTTGCGGGTGCTGGATGTTTTCGGGAGCCCGGCATTCATCCGTTCGCGCTCGGCACCGGAACCGGATACCGAAGAGTTCTCGGGCATCGGAGGCTTGCAGGCCATCGCTGAAGGATTGGCCGCCATCGAACTCAGCGGTCCCAGGCATGTCCGGGCGGAGCACCACAGGGCAGACGCTGCTACGGGCCCAGCCACCGCTGATTCCGCCGATGCTGCCTTCGATGACCGGCTCATGGATAAGCTCGCCGCCCACCGTCTTCGCGGCCCTCTTCTAGCGCTCCTCGGCACGCTGACTCCCGCTGAGGCCAGGTCCCTGGCACCCGCGGCAGCCTACGGAGCCAATGCTTTCGCGCTGATGGTCACTGACGCCGCCCGGAACAATGATGACGTATTGGAGATCCTGCGCCTGGCCGGTTGGCGCGTGGCTGTGGTGACCTCCAGGACCCAACTGGCGGCCGCTTGGTCCTCCTTTGATGAAGGGGGAATCGTGGCCGCGGCAGGGTCGGCCATGGACGTCCGTCGTGGAGCGGCGGTTCCCCGATGACAGCGACGTCCCACCTCGGCACTCCCGCACCGGTCCAACCCGGCGGAACGTCCGGTCCGAAGCCGTCCGGGTCCCCGCGGCCGCAAACCCCGGGGCCAGGGCCTTACCCCTGGGTCATGGCGGTGTCGATCGTTGTTGCCGTTCTGGGCGCTGCCTTGTCCTTGAACGGCGTCCTCAGGGGCTGGGCCTGGTTCATGCCCTTGATCACCACGGTGCTGGTTGTCGCGCTGACCTTGGCTCTTCTTCGGACACTCCGGGCCAAGCCACTGTTGGCCACCCTTGGTTCCTTTGCCTCGCTCGCGGGGATTCTCAGCTTTACGTTCTTCCGGCAGGAAAGCCTGGCGGGTTTCATCCCCACGGCCGGGACGTTCACCGCCGTCGGACGCCTCATCAAACGTGCTGCCGAGACGGTGGTCTCCGAAAGCGCTCCTGTGGCGCCCAACGCCGGGATCGTCTTCGTCATGTGCGCCTGCCTGGGGCTCCTGGTGATTTTGATCGACGCGTTGGCAGTCCCCTTGGCGATGCCGGCGGCCAGCGGCATTGGGCTCCTCGCGGTCATGGTGGTTCCAGCCACCATCAAACCCCAGAGCGTGGGAGTTGCAGGCTTCCTCGGCGCTGCTGTGGGATATCTGCTGATTCTCGGGTGCAGCCACTGGTTCGCCCCTGACGCCAGGCTCCAGTCCGGTTCGGGGCGGGGCGCCGGCCAGTTCAGGCGTTCACTGGTGACGGGCGGCCTGGCGCTGGCCCTGGCCATGGTGGTTCCGCTGGCCATCCCGGGGTTCGAGACGGGGACCTTCCCCCAGGGATCCCGGCTGAGTCCGTGGGGAACTTCCAACGGGCTCAATCCCATGATCACCCTGGGCAACAGCCTCCGGAGCCCCACGGGGTCGGGCCGCATTACCTACGCCACGAGTGCCAGCGGGCCGCTCTACCTGAGGTCCGTCACCATTGACCACTTCGACGGCGAAACCTGGGCCCCGGACGACCGTGCGGCCCAGCGGCGCGCGGGCGCCGACAGACTGGAAACGGGCTACTCCGTCCAGGCAGAAGTGGTCAACACCGTGACGTCCGTGAATGCCGGCCTCTTCACCAGCCCCTACCTTCCTGCCCCGTTTGCCCCTGCCTCAGTGAACGGCCTCAACGGGCGCTGGACCTGGGACCCGGCCACACTAAGCATCATGAGCACCGAGACCACCACGCGTGCGCAACGGTACGTGGTATTTTCCGGTGCACCCAAGGTCACGGCAGAATCCCTGTCCCAGGCCACAGCGGCTCCCCAAGGCATCTCAGAGGATTTCCTCCGGATTCCGGGCAACCTTCCTGACATCGTGAGGCAAACGGCGGATTCCGTTACGGCGTCCGCCGGGAGCAACTACGGCAAGGCCTTGGCTATCCAGAAGTACCTGCGCTCCGGTGAATTTACGTACTCCCTGCAGGCGCCGGTGCAGAACGGCTATGACGGCAACGGGCTTTCTGTCCTGGCCGATTTCCTGGCCGTCAAGAGCGGCTACTGCGTTCATTTCTCCTCGGCGATGGCCGTCATGGCCCGGGCTGAAGGTATTCCGAGCCGCATCGCCGTGGGCTACGCACCAGGCCGGCTCACGGGCGAGTCCGTGGCGTTGGTCGGCCAAGGATCCTTCCCTGAGTACGAGGTAGACGCCCGGGATGCGCACGCGTGGCCAGAGTTGTACTTCGAAGGACTCGGTTGGGTCCCGTTTGAGCCGACGCCGTCCCGTGGCGTCCCTCCCGATTACGCGACGGAAACCTCTGTTCCCAGCAACCTCAGCACCAATGCGGACGAGAAAGAAGTCCTGACAACACCGGCCCCGGCCACGCCCGCCCCGGTTCCGCTTCCTGGCGTGGAAACCCCGGCGACCGGTTCCCCCAGTGCGAACCCGCTGCCGGTCATCGGCGGGGCCGCAGCAGCCGTGGCGTTGTTGCTTGCCTTCCTGTGGTCTCCGCGGCTGAGCAGGACCATCCTGCGGCGGCGGCGCCTGAACCAAAAACCCCCGGATGAGGCCGACGCCTTGCAGCCCGGCTACAAGGATCCGGCCCCGGAGCTGGCGTGGGCGGAACTGCAGGACCTGGCGACGGACTACGGTTTACCCTCCACGCCCAGCGAAACGCCGAGGCACTTCTCCACCAGGCTTCGCTCCAGTGCCGCCCTCGGAGACGCGGGTGGAATGGACGACGCCGCGCACGTGGCGGTTGCCTCGCTCACCTCGGACTTCGAACGGCAGCGTTATGGCCGCCAGACGGGACCAACGGCGACACCAGCTGCGGCGACGCGGATCGCCGTCGTGCGTGAAACGTTGCGGAACAATGCCCGCTGGTTGGTGCGCTTCCGCGCGGACTGGCTGCCGCCGTCGATGATGCGCCGGTGGGTCCACGCGCTCGGGGCGCCGTTCCGGTCCGTGGGGTCGCTCGCTGCGGTGGTTGGACGCGGGTTCGCCCGGTGGTGGCGGACGCTCCGCGGCGTGCTTCCACAACGGCGCTAGCTTGAAAGCAAAGGGCCCGGCTCCTGGAACTTGTGGTTCCAGGAGCCGGGCCCTTGCGTGTCACAGCCGTTCTTGTTGCGAGAGCGGCGGACGGGGCTCTTTGGTGGAAAGAGCAGCCTAGTCGGCGTACGGGTCCGCGATACCTACGTACTGGGTGTAGAGGTACTCTTCGATGCCTTCGGAGCCGCCTTCGCGGCCCAGGCCGGACTGCTTGACGCCACCGAACGGTGCGGCGGCGTTGGAGATGACACCGGCGTTGAGGCCGAGCATGCCGGTCTCGATGCGTTCGCTGATGCGCAGGCCACGGTTGAGGTCCTTGGTGAAGACGTAGGCAACCAGGCCGTATTCGGTGTTGTTGGCCAAGCGGACTGCGTCGTCTTCGGTGGAGAAGGTGATGATCGGCGCTACCGGGCCGAAGATCTCTTCCTGGAGGATGCGGGCGTCGGCGGCGACGTTCTTCAGCACGGTGGGCTGGTAGAAGTAGCCGGGACCGTCGACGGCGGCACCACCGGTGACGGCGGTGGCACCTCCTGCTACGGCTTCGCTGACGAGGGCGTGAACGCCGTCGCGGGCCTTGCCGTCGATCAGCGGGCCAACCTTGGACTCAGGTTCGGTGCCGCGTGCTGTGGTGAGGGAGCCGATCTTGGCGGCGAACTTCTCGGCGAAGGAGTCGGCGATGGACTCGTGGACGATGAAGCGGTTGGCTGCGGTGCAGGCTTCGCCCATGTTGCGCATCTTGGCGGCAATGGCACCTTCAACGGCCTTGTCCAGGTCGGCGTCTTCGAAGACGACGAACGGGGCGTTGCCACCGAGCTCCATGGAGGTGCGCAGGACCTTGTCCGCGGCTTCGCGGATCAGGGCCTGGCCCACCGGCGTGGAGCCGGTGAAGGAGATCTTGCGGAGGCGGTCGTCCTTGATCAGCGGGCCGGTGACAGCACCTGCGGTGGAGGTCTGGATGACGTTCAGGACACCGGCGGGGAGGCCGGCTTCCTGCATGACCTGGGCGAACAGCAGGCTGGTCAGCGGGGTCAGGTTGGCGGGCTTGAGCACCATGGTGCAGCCAGCGGCGACGGCGGGGGCTACCTTGCGGGTGGCCATGGCCAGCGGGAAGTTCCACGGGGTGATCAGCAGGCAGGGACCTACCGGCTTCTTCTGCACGAGCAGGCGGTTCTTGCCGTCGGGTGCTGCGGAGTAGCGGCCCGAGACGCGGACCGCTTCTTCGGAGAACCAGCGCAGGAATTCGGCACCGTATGTCACTTCGCCGCGGGCTTCGGCCAGGGGCTTGCCCATTTCCAGTGTCATCAGCAGTGCGAAGTCTTCGGCACGTTCGGTGACCAGTTCAAAGGCCCGGCGCAGGATTTCGCCGCGTTCGCGCGGTGCGGTGCGGGCCCAATCAGCCTGGGCGGCAGCAGCGGCGTCGAGCGCCGCGGCGCCGTCTTCAGCACCGGCGTCGGAGATGCTGAGCAGGACCTTGCCGGTGGCAGGGTCCTCAACATCAAAGGTCTTTCCGGAACCGGCCGGGCGCCACTGACCGTTGATCAGCAGGCCGGTAGGGACGGAAGCCAGCAGTTCGCTTTCGCGTTCAACCGTGACAGTCATGGCGACTCCTTCGTCTTGGGTGCTTTGGAGAATTGCACCACGGGGGTTCGTTGCCGGAAGTGGCGTGAATTACTGCCACGGTACTGCCCCGCGAGAAGGAGTGTCTACGCCTTCACGCACTGCCATGCAGGCGCCAATTTGTGCAGCTGCACAGCACGGATCAGCGGGCCGCGAGTACCGCCGAGTACAGCTCCCGCTTGCTGACGCGGGCATCGTCAGCCACTGCTGCCACGGCTTCCTTCAGGCGGATGCCTTGGGACATGAGTTGGTTCACGGCTGCCACGTGGTCCTCGGGTTTGCCGGGCTCCTGTTCAGGCGCACCACCGACCACCACCGCGATTTCGCCGCGGACTTCGTTGTTCTCTGCCCACTCCAGCAGTTCGCGCAGCGTTCCCCGGATGACTTCCTCGTAGGTCTTGGTCATCTCACGGCATACAGCTGCGCGGCGGTCGGCTCCAAACCGTTCGTGCAGTGCCCGGAGCATCACTTCGAGCCGGTGCGGGGCCTCGAAGAAGACCATGGTGCGGCGCTCGTCTGCCAGGTCGGCGAGGCGTGAGTTCCGCTCCCCCGCTTTACGTGGCAGGAATCCTTCGAAGCAAAAACGGTCAGTGGGAAGCCCGGAGAGTGCCAAGGCTGTCAGCACGGCAGACGGGCCCGGGACGGCAGTGACGGTCAGGCCCGCAGCAACAGCGCCCTCCACCAAACGGAACCCGGGGTCCGAGACGGCGGGCATTCCAGCGTCACTGACCATGAGGATAGTCTTTCCGGCGCGAACGTGGTCAAGCAATTCGCCGGTCTTGGCAACCTCGTTGTGCTCGTGGTAGCTGATAACCCGTCCGGAGACCTCCACGCCCAAGGCCGTCACCAGCCGGTGCAGACGCCGGGTGTCTTCTGCGGCAACAATGTCCGCAGTTGCAAGGAGTTCAATCAGCCGGGACGATGCGTCGCCCACGTTTCCGATCGGGGTAGCCGCAAGCACAATCCTGCCAATCCCCGCAGTTGCGCCGGCGCCGGCAGCAGGAACTGCCTCGTCCAGGTCGTCGCTGAAGGGAGCCTCGTCCGGGGTGCTGCGCTGTTCGTCCACCTGCCAAGCCTAATGCCGCGGTGCCTCCAACACCGCACCTCAACGCTGTGACAAGGATGGAAAGGTAGCATGGGCGGGTGAACCAGTCGCCCGTTCCTGCCACCACTTCCGGAACTCCTGTGGCGTCCCCTGCAACCGGTGGATCCGATGCCCCCGCTGCCGCAGACAGCAACGGGCAAGCATCTGCCAGGCCAACCGGGGACGTGACGCGTTCGCGGCGCACCGCGGCATTGGACGACACCTTGGCAACGCCCCTTCCAGGCCGCGGGCTGGAACACCACCGGTGGATCGCCCGGCCAACCGAGGCTTACACAGCGCAGGCCCTCAGGGAGCGCCTGATCGGCGGGATCCAGAGTTGGCGTGACTACCCGGCGTCGTTGCGTCTCTGGTTCTGGCTGATCCCCACCATCACTGCCGTGCTGGGCGGCATTCTCCGGTTCTTCCGGCTGGATGCCCCGCACAGCCTGGTGTTCGATGAGACGTACTACGTCAAGGACGCCTATTCCTATTTGCTGAGCGGCTATGAGCGCAGCTGGCCCGCGAACGCCAATGACTCCTTCAACGCCGGCAACCCGAACGTCCTGCTCAACACCCCGGAGTATGTTGTCCATCCGCCGGTGGGCAAGTGGATGATCACCTTTGGCATGTGGCTGTTCGGCGGTGACAATCCATTCGGTTGGCGTTTCGGTGCAGCGCTGACGGGGACCCTGACCGTTTTCCTCGTCTCCCTCATCGCCTTGAAGCTCTTCCGTTCGCACACACTTGGCGCCGTTGCCGGGCTCCTGCTCGCCATTGACGGCCACCACCTGGTGCTCTCCCGGACGGCTTTGCTTGACGTCTTCCTGGCGTTCTGGATCCTCGCCGCCTTCGGCGCCCTCCTGTTGGACCGCGACGACGGCCGCCGTCGTCTGGCTTCCCGCCTCGCCGCACAGGCGGCTGCTTCGCCGCTGGGCCGCCCATCCCCCACTCAACTGGTGGCCGGCCCTTGGCTCGGAATGCGTTGGTGGCGCCTGGTTGCCGGGATCTGCCTTGGTTTGGCTGTGGGAACCAAATGGTCAGCGTTGTTCTTCGTGGCCGCCTTCGGCTTGATGACGGTCCTGTGGGACGTGAGCGCCCGGCGCATTGCCGGCATCCGCAGTTGGTTCAGCGCAGGAATCCTCAAGGACGGCCTGTTGGCCTTCGTCACCATCATTCCAGTGGCTGCCTTGACCTATGCGGCAACGTGGACGGGGTGGTTCCTCTCCAAGGACGCCTACTACCGTCAATGGGCCGCCACGAACCCCTCAGCGGGTTGGGATTGGCTGCCCAATTCCGTGCGGTCCCTGGCGCACTACCACCTTGAGGCGTACAAGTTCCATCAGGGCCTCAGCTCGGACCACCCGTATGAGTCCAGCCCGTGGACCTGGCTCCTCATGGGCCGGCCTACCTCGTTCTATTACCAAACACCCAAGCAGGGCACTCCTGGCTGCGTGGTGGAGACCTGTTCCTCGGCCATCCTGCCGGTGGGTAATCCAGTGGTGTGGTGGGGCGGAACCATCGCCCTGGTCATCTTGCTGTTCTGGTGGGCCGGCAGGCGGGATTGGCGCGCAGGTGCCATCCTCGCCGGAGTTGCCGCCGGATACCTTCCGTGGTTCATGTATCCGGAACGCACCATGTTCATCTTCTACGCTGTGTCCTTCGAACCGTTCCTGGTGCTTGGCCTGACCTACGTCCTGGGCTTGGTGCTCGGCCGAAGCAGTGATCCCCCTTGGCGGCGACGGTCCGGGCTCTATGTGGTGGGCCTGGTCCTGGTACTGGCGGTCCTGGCAACGGCGTTCTTCTATCCGGTCCTGACCGCAGAGGTCATCAGCTATCAGGAGTGGCGGATGAGAATGTGGATGCCATCGTGGATTTAGGAGGCAAGCAGTGAGGGAAGCCAGCACGGAGCTTCTGGTCGAGGCCCATCCTGACAGCAATGTGACTGACCTCCTCCTGGAACGCTGTGCCAAGGATCCGTTCGGCATCCTGTACGCCCACAAGACGGCGAACGGTTGGCTGAATGTATCCGCAGCCAGGTTCCTCGCCGATGTCAGCGCCCTCGCCAAAGGACTGATCGCCGGAGGCCTCAATCCCGGCGACCCCGTAGCGGTCCTCTCCCGGTCCAGCTTCGAGTGGACGTTGGTGGACTTCGCCATCTGGATGGCCGGCGGCGTGACGGTGCCCATTTACGAGACGTCGTCCCCGAGCCAGATCGAGTGGATCCTGGCCGATTCAGGCGCCCGGCGCATCTTCGTGGAGGACACGGCCAAAGCAGATCTCGTCCACGCCCTGGTGAACCGGTCCACTGCACTCGGGGACGATCCCGTGGCGATCATGCGGATGGAGCACGACGGCGACGCCCCCAACCTGACCAGCGTCTCCGCCGTCGGGGTTGGCGTCATGGACGCCGAGCTGGAGCGCCAGCGCAGCGCAGCGAATCTCGCCGACATCGCCTCGATCGTCTACACCTCCGGAACCACTGGCAAGCCCAAAGGCTGCGAAATCACCCACGGCAACTTTGTCCTGGTGGCACGGAACGTCATCCCGTTCCTTCCCGAGCTGCTGATGCAGCAGGGAGCGCGGACGCTGATGTTCCTGCCGTTGGCGCACGTACTCGCCAGGGCAGTCCAGGTGGTGTGCCTCACCGCGGGCATCACGCTCGGCCACAGCGCGGGTGCCAATGGGCTGATGGCAGACCTCAGTACTTTTAAGCCCACTTTCCTGCTCGCTGTGCCGCGCATCTTTGAAAAGGTCTACGCCGGCGCCGGGCACAAAGCCGCCATGAGCGGAAAGTCGGCGCTCTTCTCCGCTGCCTCGGCAACCGCTGTGGAGTATTCGACGGCGGTGGACCTCGCCGCGCGTGGGCAGGGACCCGGTCCGGGATGGCTTTTGGGCATGAAGCACACCGCGTTCAACAAGCTTCTCTATCCCAAGGTCCGTGAGGTTTTCGGCGGTAATGTGCGCTACACGGTTTCCGGGGCGGGCCCCCTCAGCCTGCGGGACAACCATTTCTTCCATGGCTCCGGCGTCCCCGTACTGGAGGGCTACGGCCTGACGGAGACCACCGCACCGTGCACCGTCAATACGCCCAGCATGTCCCGGATCGGTACTGTCGGGATTCCCCTCCCCGGCACCACCATCCGTGTGGCCCAGGACGGGGAGGTGCTGGTCAAGGGCATTGGCGTCTTCAAGGGCTACCACGCCAATGAAGCGGCCACCGAAGCTGCGTTTGTTGATGGCTTCTTCCGTACCGGCGACCTCGGCGAACTCGACGCCGACGGCTTCCTGACCATCACCGGCAGGAAGAAGGACCTCCTGGTCACTGCCGGTGGCAAGAACGTGGCCCCCGCACCTTTGGAGGAGAAGCTCCGCGAGCACCCTCTGGTGAGTCAGGCATTAGTGGTGGGCGATGGCCGCCCCTTCGTCGCGGCACTGGTGAGCCTCGATCCCGAGGGACTTGCCGACTGGTGCGCCGAGAACAAGGTAGGTGCTTTGTCACCGGCGGAAGCGGCCAGCGACGACCGGGTGAAGGCGGCTGTTCAATCCGCCGTGGATGAGGCCAACAAACTGGTCTCCGCGGCCGAGTCGATCAAGAAGTTTGCCTTCATCACGGCGGAGCTCAGCGTCGAATCCGGACACCTGACGCCGTCGCTCAAGCTCAAGCGGGCAGCTGTGGTTGACGATTTCTCTTCAGTTGTGGAAAAACTTTTCGAGAAGTAGTCCCTCCACCTAGGCCGCCTCTATTCACCACCTAGTGCTACCTATCCAGCAACTAATTCGGCCGTAATCACCACCTAGATAGGCCGGTCCCTGCCTAGGTGCCGTCGTTGTCCACGTAGCGTTTTCCTCACGAACCAAACGTTCAAAGGGGAACCCATGGCAACACCATCAGGCATATCGACACCGGCGCTCTACTACTCGCGTGTCCGGGCTACCTTGATACCGCGAATTGCGGGTTTCACGATGGTTGCGCTGGGCCCGGTGCTGTTCGTGCTGATCGTCCTGAACAACACACCGGAAGTGCTCTTCGCACCGCTGGTCACCACCGCAGCTGGTTCATTCATCGCCTTCATGACTGTCACCGTCAAGGTCGACTCGCAGAACATCGTGATCGCCTTCTGCGACATCTTCAAACGGACACTGCCCAAGGATGAAATCGCGACGTTGACCACGGACAACGCGGCCGGACCCAGTGGGTACGGATTCCGATACATGGGGCCCGGCATGGTCGGGTACCTCGTCGGCGGTCCCGAGATCAATATCGAGATGAAAAGCGGTAAGACCGTCATCGCCAGCACGGACCGCCCTGAACAGCTCATTCGTGTTCTGGCGCCCCCACAGGGCACGCCGTGGAGCCGGCTCCGCTAGCGCTTGGCGTCAGCTGATTCTCTGCTGAGGTTGTCCGCTTCATCTTTAACAGCGTCATCGTCCGAGACCTCGGCTTGGTCAACCGTTGTGTCAGCACCCCGACGCCGCTTGGTGGGCCACGTGAAGATGAACGTCACCGTCGCCACGAGGAAGACCAGCGCGCCGATGACGATGCCCGCGTCTATCCAGAACTGTCCCGGGAAGAGCCGGATGAGGGTGTCTTCCAGCGAGAACGTCCAGGTTCCATTGGCGAAGAAGATCCGGTGGAACTCGGTGAAGAACTGCTGCCAGCTCAATGCCGCCAGGACAGCGAGGCCAATGATGATGACCAGTGTGACGATGGATCCGGCAAAGAGTCCTCGACGGATTCCGCCGTTGCTGCGCTTCCGCAGGTACAGGACGGCGATGATGCTGAGGATGATGAGGAGCAAGCCTGCACCGAAGGACGACAGGATGACCAGCTTGACGTCAGCCATGTGCGCCACTTCGCTGTCCTTGAAGAGCTTGGCACCGTCCTGGTGGACCAAGCCACCCAGGTAGCGGGGACCTGCCCAGTTGCTGAGGTAGTCCACGGCGTACGAGCCGTAGGTCATACGGTCATCAGTGCTGAAACCATAGCCGTCGCCCGGGAAACCCGGCCGGTTGTACTCCACCCACAGGAACAAGGGGCTGGTGACCGCCCGAACGGCGAGCACCAGGAGGATCACCGGGTAGAAGACGGCCAACAGGACTTGGAAAACCCGCGGTCCGATTGGCTTCACCTTTGCGGCTTGCTCACGTTCCGCGTTGCGTCGGGCCACTTCGTCTTCCGGCGGTCGGACCTGAAGGGCCGACGTCGGCAAAGGTTCCGAATAGTGCGACTCCTGCTTCTCAGCGGAGTTGCCCGCAAGAGTGTCAGCGAACAGCGGGGGTTCCGGCTCGACGTCGGCCGCTTCTGCAGCTTTCCGGTGGGCGCGGCTTTCAGGCTGCCCGCCTGCGGGCGTCACGGGAGCCACTGCAGAGGCACCACCGGAGGTCTTCGGCTTCATCCAGTCGAAGGCCGGTTCGTTGGGGTCCTCGTGGACGTCCGTGTCCGGTTCTTGTGGTTTTGGGCTCTTGTCGCTCACAGCGGTTTCACTTCCGTAGGCATCCACCGGCGAATGCGTACTGCCGGCTCTCTTGTCTGCATTCGAGCCTACCGTCCGGCCTTACGCCGACACGCTGTGCCACCCCGGGTGCGCCCAGATCGAAACGTAACTGTAAGGTCTACGCAGCGATGCTGCGGTATCCGGCGTCGTTCGCGTCCAGGTCCCCGGTAACACCGGTCCGGGCGGCCCTGCCACCGAGCACCAACGTGTAGACCCAATATCCGGCCAGAACCAAGGCTCCGATGCTGATCTTCGCCCACACGGGCAGCGGACTGGGCGTCACGAATCCCTCCACCATTCCGGAAACGAGCAGGACCAACACCAACCCCAGCGCAATCGTGATCAGGGAACGCCCCTCGTCAGCCACAGCCTGCAGCCGTGTGCGGGGCCCCGGCCGCACCATGGCCCAGAAGATTTTAAGGCCCGCTGCGCAGGCGATGAACACTGCCGTCAGTTCCATCAGTCCATGCGGAAGGATGTAGCTGAAGAAGACATCCATCTTCCCCGTCGCCAGGAAGAGTCCCGCGGCAATGCCCAGGCCTTGGGCATTCATGAACAGGATGTACGGCACCCAAAATCCGGTGACTCCGAATGCCACGGCCTGGGCAGAAATCCAAGCGTTGTTGGTCCACACGGCGCCGGCAAACGAGGCAGCCGGGTTCTCCGAGTAGTAGTCGATGAAGTCTTCGTCCACATACTGCTGGATCCTGGCATCACTGCCCACCGCCCTCAGCGCCTCCGCCGACGTTCCAATCCACAGGGCGTACGCCCCTGCCACCACCACGAAAGCCAGTCCGCACCACAGGGTCAACCAGCGGATCCGGTAGAAAGCCGCGGGTAAGGCGATGACGAAGAACCGGGCCAGGTCCTCCATGAAATTCGAGCGCGCCCCCGTGAACCGGGTCCGGGCCTGTGCCAGCCCTGCGGACAGCGTGGCGGACAACGCTGTCTCCGGAGCCACCGAGCGGATCAGGGACAAATGCCCCGATACCGTCTGATAGAGCCGCAACAACTCATCGGCTTCGGCTCCCGTGAGACGGCGCTTATGCGCAAGAAAATGAAGCCTGGACCATTTGTCCCCATGTACGGCCGAGAAGGCGTCGATGTCCACGGCACCACCCTAGCGCCTCAGTCCACGCACGGGGTGGGTCCCGCCGCTAGACTCGGTGATGCGGGCACGCCAAGCGTCCGCAGCGTTTGCGAGGCATGGGGGCTGGGCATGAGTTCAATCATCACAGGCGAGGCAGTAGTCCTCGAACTGCGACCGGCATCCTTTGCTGCCCGCGCGCTGGGACTCATCCTCGACATCATCTCGCAGGTAGCCCTCGCGATACTCCTGATCATCCTCATCGGCATGGCGTCAGAGGACCTCGACGACGCCGCGATCCGCGCACTGATCCTCAGCAGTGTTGTGTTCTCCATCGTCATCGTTCCCGTCGCCGTGGAAACCCTCACCCGTGGACGATCCCTGGGAAAGCTCGCAACAGGACTTCGCATAGTGCGCGACGACGGCGGTTCCATCCGCTTCCGGCACGCCGTCATCCGGGGGCTTCTTGGCGTCCTTGAGATCTATCTGACCTTCGGCGGCCTCGCGATCGGCGTGGCACTGTTCAACGACAAATCCAAGCGCCTTGGCGACATCGTGGCCGGCACTTACTCACTCCGCCAGCGGGTTCCCTCAAAACCGCGCATCATGCCGGTGGCACCGCACTACCTCCAGGCCTGGGCCGCCATGGCGGACATCGGCAGGGTCCCGGACGCCACTGCACGAAGGGCCGGTACCTTCGTGCAGCAGGCCTACCTCATGTCCCCGGAATCCCGGGTCGCCATGGCCACGGCCATCGCCTCCGAACTGGCCAAATACGTGGCCCCTCTCCCGCCCTCCGGGACCATCGCCGAGGACTACATCGGGGCCGTCCTCGGGGAACGACGCAACCGCGAACTTGTGCGGCTGCGCCAGGCGGAGCAGCGGAACGCGACCGTCGGTGAGCGACTACAAAAGCTGCCGTTCACTGACGTTTAGTGCCTGCCACCGACTGGCGCCGGGGGGCCGCCGTCCTCTGCCTGCTCGCTCGTTCCTCGCTTGAACGCAGGCTGCCGGACGCCGGCCCCCCGGCTTGTCCCGGTTACAGGCTTTAGCGCCAGTGATCCGGTTTTGTGAGTCTTCGTGGCAGGAGGGTGGTGGGGTCGCCTTCGGCGGCGGTGATCTGCGGTTGCGTCAGGTAGAGCGCACTGGAGAGATCGGTGCCGTGGAGGTGGGCTCCCCGGAGATCGGCTCCCAACAGGTCTGCCGCCGTGAGGTCGCTGTTCCTGAGGTTTGCTCCTATCAAGTAGGCACTGCGGAAGTTGGATCCGCAGAGGCGTCGGTTCGCCAGGTTCGCGCCCATCAGGTCGGCGCCGCTGTGATCACCGTCCCGGCGAGGGCCGTCGTCGGGCGTTTGGGCGTCCTCGGCTCCGTAGGAGGCCCGTAGTTCCTCGCTGACCTCCATCAGGAGGGCCCGCACTTCACCATGCAGCGTTTCGACGTCGGTGGCAAGGATCGCTGTTGCGTCGCCTTGGGCGGTGGTTGTTATGCGTCCGGACAGGTGGACGGCCGCTGAAGCGAGGTCGGGGTCGAAGGTCCGTTGCTGGGCTTCGGCCAGGTACCAGAGCATTTCGTGGAGCTGCCTCACCACCTTGAACACGGCGAACATCGAGGACGTGGACGAGGGTTGGTCCCTCCAGCTGGTACCGCCAAAGGTGTGCTGGGAAACCACTTGGCCCGCGCCGAAGCAATCGAAAACGGTGCAGCCACGGAATCCGCGCGGCCGGAGGCGTTCATGGATGGTGCAGGAAAAATCGGCGGACATGTTCGGGCAGGGTGTCGCCGCGGGTTTGTCGATGGCAAAGTCGGCCGAGCGGACGAATCCCAGGGCGGTACAGCAGAGGGCAAAGCAGTTGCCGCAGTCCGGGCGAAGGGTTGGTTGAAGAGTCATGTGTGCTCCAGGTGATGAAAGAGGGTCCGGTGGGAAAGGCCGGGGAACCCGTTGGCGGGTTCCCCTCAGGGACACCCGGAATCACCGAGGAGGGCAGCACAAAGTGAAGGGCCAACATGTGGTCAGCACAGGAAAGGTGGGTCAAAGAGCGCAGGAAATAATCACTGCCACTATCGTAACCGCTGGGCTAGCGCTGGGCGTAGCTCGCCCAAGGGATATTCCAGTCGCCGAAGCCCTCCAGGGGCTCTACTGCGGGGGCTCCGGTGTTGAGGATCTGCACGACGTCGCCGGTCTTCATGTTGTTGAAGAACCAGGCAGCATCTGCGGGCAGCAGTCCCACGCAACCATGCGAAACGTTGGCAACCCCGATGGAGCTCCAGGCCGCTTCAAGGGCCTGATGGACATAAACGCCGGACCAGGTCAACCGGTTGGCGTACTCCACTACCAGCGGTGGATAGTAGCCCTTGTCACCCGGCTTTAAGCCAATGGTCCCCGCGTTGAAGTTGGAGTGGCGTTCCTGCTCCATGATCACGGCATAGCCGGTAGGAGACAGCCAGTCTTCGCCGCCGAGCGACACGGGCGCAGTGTGCACCAGCTGCCCGTCCGAATACACGTTCATGGTCTTGGTGTTGTCATCCACTACGGCCACACGCTGGGGACCGGTAGTGAACGTGGACACCACGTCCGCGTTGCCGATCATCTTGTTGCCAAAGTCGACGCCCAGGAGTTTCATGTCCACTGTGACGGTGGTCCCTGAAGCCCAGAAAGCTTCGGGACGGATCCGCACCTTCGTGTCCGAATACCAATGCCACGCCACGGGCTGGCCGGAGGACACCGTGATGGCCACACGCTTCTCCATGGCAGCCTTGTCCACCACGGGCTCGCTGAAGTTGATCTCGATGGGCTGGCCTGACCCGGCCGTGGTTCCGTTCCGGGGGTAGATGGAAGCATCGGCCTCATAGGCTGCGGAAACGGTGGTGAAGGTTTGGGTCTTCTTGGTTTCCTTCCCGGCGGTATCCACCACGGTGAAGGAATAGTTGTACTGGGTTTTAAACTTCAGTACTTCCGAGGTAGTCCACGTGCTTCCATCCGGGCTGGTCTTGCCCTGGACAGGCGCGCCGCCGGATACCGGAGCCAGGACGACGTCTTTGACCTTGCCGTTGACTGCTTTGATCTGCGGGCCCACCACGGGGTTCCACTCGATGGCACCGTCCAGCGGGGTGATTCCCAACTCCACGGGCTTTGCTTCCACAGTTGCCGTGGGAGACGCCGCAGGGCCGCCGTCCTGCGGAGGGCCGGCCAGCAGTCCGGGCACGGTAGCAACACCGATTCCGCCCACGGCAATAGCGGCGCAGATCCCTGCGATGGCAAGGATCTTGCCCGTCTTCCGTTTGGCGACTTCCGTCATGTTTTCCGTCTTCCTGTCCCCCGGCAAGCAATACTGAACACCCAATCCTAGCCGAAAGGCCGGCCACGCTGCTCGCGTGTCCGGCCTTTCGCCATCGATTTGGGTAGTGCTGGCCGGCTTTAGTAGCGGTAGTGCTCCGGCTTGTAAGGACCAGCAACGTCCAGGTCCAGGTATTCGGCCTGGTCCTTGCTGAGTTCGGTCAGCTCGACACCCAAGGCGTCCAGGTGGAGCCGCGCTACCTTCTCGTCCAGGATCTTCGGAAGCACGTAAACCTGCTTCCCATACTCGCGTTCTCCGGCGGGCTGGTCCTTCTTGGTCCAGAGCTCAATCTGCGCGATGGTCTGGTTGGCGAAGGAGTTGCTCATCACGAACGACGGGTGTCCCGTGGCGTTGCCCAGGTTGAGGAGGCGGCCCTCGGACAGCACGATGATGGACCGCTCGGAATCCGTACCTTCTTCGAACACCCATTCGTGGACCTGGGGCTTGATCTCCACTTTCCTGACACCCGGGATCTTCGCCAGCCCGGCGATGTCGATCTCATTGTCAAAGTGGCCGATGTTGCCAACGATGGCCTTGTTTTTCATGCCCAGCATGTGCTCGGCCATGATGACGTCTTTGTTGCCGGTAGTGGTGATGAAGATGTCACCCTGGGCCAGGACCGTCTCCAGCTTCGCAACCTGGTACCCATCCATGGCAGCCTGCAAGGCGCAAATGGGATCGATTTCGGTCACGATGACGCGCGAACCCTGGCCGCGCAGCGCCTCTGCAGCGCCCTTGCCGACGTCGCCATAGCCGCAGACGACAGCTACTTTGCCGCCCATGAGGACGTCGGTAGCACGGTTGATGCCGTCAGGAAGGGAGTGGCGGATGCCGTACTTGTTGTCGAACTTGCTCTTGGTAACGGAGTCGTTGACGTTGATGGCCGGGAACAGCAGCTTGCCCTGCTCGGCGAGCTGGTACAGGCGGTGGACGCCCGTGGTGGTTTCTTCCGTGACACCCTCGATGCGTGCAGCAAGACGGGTCCACTTCTGCGGATCAGCTGCCAGGGTCCTGCGGAGGAGGTCCAGGATGAGGACGTATTCTTCCGGGTCCTCCTCGGTGGCGGTGGGAACGGCGCCGGCGGCCTCGAAATCCACGCCCTTGTGCAGCAGCAGCGTGGCGTCGCCGCCGTCGTCGAGAATCATGTTGGGGCCCAACTCCGGGTTGGTGTCGGCGCCGGGCCAAGTGAGGATCTGCTCGGCAGTCCACCAGTATTCCTCCAGCGTTTCGCCCTTCCAGGCAAAGACCGGAACACCCTGCGGATCTTCCGGGGTTCCCTTACCGACCACGACGGCGGCAGCGGCTTCGTCCTGGGTGGAGAAGATGTTGCAGGAAGCCCAACGGACCTCAGCACCCAGGGCCGTGAGGGTCTCGATGAGGACCGCCGTCTGGACGGTCATGTGCAGGGAGCCGGCAATCCGGGCCCCCTTGAGCGGCTGGGAAGCACCGAATTCGGCGCGGAGGGACATCAGGCCCGGCATCTCGTGCTCGGCAAGGCGGATCTGGTGGCGGCCAGCCTCCGCAAGGGTGATGTCAGCCACTTTGAAGTCGAAAGTCATGGAAGTCCTTAGGGGTACCGTGCGGAATAGGTGAAGAAGTGTGGGTTAAGCCTTGGAATCGTGCTGGCCGGAGGTGGCTGCATGGGCCGCGGCGAGGAGCTCCGGCGGCAAGAGCAGCGGGATGCCGTCCTCGATGGCGTAGCGGAGCTTTTTCCCGGTGGAGTCTCCAGCGGTGGAGACCAGTTCCTCACCCTCCTGGACCAGCGGTGAACCCGACACGGGGCAGCGCAGGATGGACAACAGTTCAGGACTGACCTTTGGCATGAATGATGCTCCCTGGGTGGCGCCGTCATGGCGCAGGTGGCGGATGTTATCTGCAGATTCCAGACTACCGCGCGGGATCAGCCTGTTTGGAGCAGGGCGACGAATTGCGTCCGAAGCAGACACAGGACACCAGAGCGAACCGGGTCAGGACGGCTCGCGGAGGATGCGCAGGTGGCCTCGTCTGGTTCCTTCGGTCGCTGCCGGCGGCTCCATCTGCCCGTGGCTGTGCCGGGCAGGAGTTTCGGGAGCCGCTGACGCCGCCTCGCGGACGGCGTTGGCCAGGGCCAGGAGGTCGTCGGGCCCAGGCTCAGGCGGCGTGGCAGGCATCGCCAGGCGCAGGACTTCCCAGCCACGCGGCACCGTCAGGCTCTCTGCGTGCTGCGAGCAAAGATCATAGGCGTGCGGTTCGGCATACGTGGCCAAAGGACCAAGGACGGCGGTCGACTCGGCGTACACGTACGTCAAAGTGGCCACCGCCGACTGGCGGCAGGCTGATCTTGAACATTGACGAATAGCACCCACAACATCCCAGATTAGCGCCAACTTGCAACAGAGTTGCGCATTGTCTGCCCGTGGCTCCCTGGAACCGGTGGCTCATCAGCAACTCCGGCGCGCTGCAGGCAATGATGTCGCGCTGGCGGTTCCTCGGGACTAAAGTCGATATATGCAGTCACAGCCACATGTTCCCGGATTCACCATCCGGTGGACTGACGCCGATGGCGATCAGGCAAAGCAACACGCCGGTTCGGGTGTGCGCGGTTTCCGGCGGCGTCGACGCAACCGGCATGGGCGGGGACTGCGCGGGGAGCTGATGCTCCCCAGCCTTCCCGGCTTCCGTACCCGCGCAGAGCGCTTCGATGACATGGTGCTGGACTCCGCAGAGCGACTTCAGGACATGTGGGGCAAGCAGCTTGACGGCGTCCTTTTTGCCGTGGACGAGATCCCGCCCAACCTCGAACAGCTTGTTGCCATGGGTAGCCCCGCTCCCCTGGGCTCATATACGCCCGGTGGTCGCGGCGAAGCCCCCATGATCACGGTGTACCGCAGGGTAGTTGAACAAGGTTGCACCACCCGCGAGGAACTGCAGGACCTGGTGCACGACGTCGTGGTGGAGTACACCGCTGAAATGCTGGGCGTGCCCCCGGAGACGCTGGATCCCGTATACCGCCGCCGGTATCAGTAACGCCCCGCTAGTAACCCACGGACACTGGGACCTTTTCGAGTCCCGCGGCTGCGTCCTGGATGGCTGCTACCGAGATGTCCGGCCGGCCCTGCGTGCCAAGGACCAGTGCGCCATAGATGGGGTCACCGGAGGCAGAAACTACATACCCCGCTACCACTGAATCGCCCGACTTTGAGGGAAGTTCGATCAACGAGGTGGTGCCGCCGGACAGGTCAACGTCTACGGATTTTCCCACCGCGCCGTCTGCGGTGACCGGGGCATAGGTGACCGTGCCCCGCCCCTCGGGGACACCGAAACTAAGGTACCGCTGCCCGTTGCGTGGAATAGCTACGAGGTGCTGGCTGCCGAGACGGGCCGACGAGGGAGACCACGCGAAGTCAGTGGCTTCCTCCGCTTTGGCTCCCCGCGTAACCCGGGCCGAGGCCACGAAGGCAACGTCTGAGCTTGCCCTGACGGTGTAGGTGCCGGCAGGGATGCCTTCCAGGTTCATGGTGGCTACGGTTCCGCCTTTGACCGTCACCACTCCGCCGCTTGGAATCTTGCGTTCGCCGTTGGCCCCGTACAGGCTGACCTGCACTACGGCATCGGTGGAGCCGGGAACGGCGATCTGCAGGGCGGGTGCTGCGTCGGCGAAGCCGGGCTTGGTGGCGAGTGCCTTTGTGGCCGCCGGATCCTGGATATCGACGCCGGACATGACCTGCAGGCTCGATGCCCCTGAGCCCGGCGAAAGGTACTCGACGCCGCCGGGAGCGAGGCCGCGCAAAACACTTTGCTGAACGGTCGCAGCTACCGGGCCGCCCGTGCTGCGAACGTGGACGGCGAGTTCGCTTTCGCTGGGGGCCAAGCCTGCGAGGTTCACCGAGCGGGTGGTTCCGGGAGCTACCAGGAGTCCGCGTGCCCCCGGCGCCTGGATCTGGCCCTTCTCCCCAAACAGGTCCAGGTTCACCGTGGCCGGAGTCTCCGAAGCGTTGCTCAGGTTAAGGACTGCCGTACGGCCCACTGCCGTGTTGGCCCCCAGCAGCCAGGCGTCGTTTCCCGGTGATTGGCATTGGGCTGACGCCAGGCCGCGAAGATCTCCATCAGTGGCGGCGTAGCTGAGATTGGCAGCAAGGGAGGCCTGCTCATTCCCCAAGGGATCCGCTCCCACTACGGCCGGAGCCGTCACCGGGGAAATCGAGGCCACACCGGCAGACAACACTGGAGGTCCGGCCGTTGGCGTGGGAGTACTGGCCGGCGCTTTGGCGATCTCAGCAACTGCGTCACCTTCCAGCGACGTCACCTTGCTTCCAGGGACCGTACCGGCCGGATTACTCAGCACCACTGCGTTGAGGGCGCTGACGGCGGTAGTGGAGACAGGGCTGAAGTCTGCATCAGTTCCCACCACCGTTCCATTGACCAGCCTCGCGGGTTCCGGGCACACACCCAATGCGCGGCCTGCGGGAACATCGGCTTGCCGGATGTCCATGGTGGTCCCGCCGGATGGTTCGGGCATCATCGACGTCGCCGCAACAGCTCCACCACCGGCGGCCAGGATGGCCACTGCGGAGAGGACACCCGTGACGACGCCCCGGTTGGAACTTCGCGAGCCCTTGCTGGAACTGCGCGACGGTTTTTCGTCGACAGGCTGCTTCTGGTCCTCAGACACTGCTGTACTCCTTACGGAGGGAGACTTCATCCCTCGACATGCCGGTTCGGGTGCGCCGTGCGGGCATCGGTATTGCCAACAGGAGCGTCAGCCCGATCACCACGGCCTGCATTATGCCGAACCACAAAGCCCAGGGGTTGGTATAACGGACTTCCAACTCCCCGCCGTTGGCCGGGAGCTCAAAGGCCTGCGACCATCCGGACGTGGCAGTCTTGAGCTGCTTTCCATCCATCGAGGCCGTCCAGCCGGGATCGGATCGTTCGGCAAGAACAAGCTTGCGGCCCTCGCCACCGGCAGGGACGGCAGCGTCCACGGACACTTCCTCTGCGGGCAGATTGGCCATGGTCTTGCCATCGGCATCAATGATCCTGACGCGGTGCGCGGTTTCAGCAGCTGTAGCGGCAGGCTGGTTCCGGGGCGAGACGCGCCACAGCCATCCGGCGTCGGTCTGCCCAACGGCAACCAGGCCCGGGACGGCGTCGATCCTGCTCGCCGTCAACTGGGCTGCGTTATCCGCAGCCTTCAGGACCACAAATCCGGCCCCCAACTGTTCCAGGTCCGCGCGCGGGTCCACTCCACTACTGGCCACAATGGTGGCCACTGCCCGCCGAAGCGAGGCAGTGGCGGCGTCGTCGTCCACAATATCTTCGCGGCCCGGTGCACCGATGATGGTACGGGCCGACGCGATGGTGGACAGGCTGTCCAGGGTGGTGCCGGCGCCGCGCATCAACGAGGACGTAAACGCGCCCTGCTCACCGCTGGTAATGACCAGCGTGCGGGTACGTTCCGGCCCCTGTCCGCGATCGACGGCGGTGGCCGGCAAAGTGCTGGAGTCCACCGGCCATACCTGGCGTTCAGCCCCCAGGGACGACGCCGGTTCGGCCGCGTTCGGTGATGTCGACAACCCGGGCGCGGGCGAACGCTGAAGGACGTTCTGACCTGCCCATGCGGCCATCCCCGCGAGGGGCCCGGCCACGAGGAGCGTGAGGACCAGCCCGGAAGCCACGCGCCGCATGGGCAGCCTGGGGCCACTGGAATCGGTCGTCCGGCGGGGCGCGGAGAAGAGCTTGTCTGCGCCAATGACCGCAGCACCGAGCAGCAACATGCCGGCCGCTGACACCGCCGGGCCGGTGAAAGGTCCAACGATGACGTTGTTGTTGACGCCGGTGGCTACATGCCCCACCAGCCAACCACTCGCCAAGGTGGCCAGGGCGGCCACCCAGAACACCCTCGCCAGGGCCGTCCGCTTGCCGGGCAGGAACAGCGCCGTCACTGCCAGAACCAGGACAGGCGCACTGACCAACAGCGCCAGCAGCAAAGCCCAGGGCACGGCGCCCGGACCGAAGAACGACAGCCCGGTCAGGCCGCCGTCGAGGTCGAATGCCAACGGCTGTCCGAGCAATTGCTGCCAAAACGGCGCGGCTTCGAAGGTCAACGGCAGTCCGGGATCAGCCAGCAGGGCACGGGGTCTGTCCAACACGGAAATTCCGTAAGGCACGAACAAAGCAACTGTGGGCAGGAGTGACCACCACAGCGTCTTTCCGCGCTGCCCGAGGATGACGGCCGCAAGGATCACCGCAACCACGATCGGCCCCAAAAGTGATGGTGCCGAGGCAGTCACAACGGCCATGACCAGCCCGCCGGCCGCGGCAGCGGTCCAGGACGGTGTTCCGTTGATGCCCGGCTTTCCGAGGATCGGAGCAGGCCGCCTGCTCAGTGAAGAGACGGGGTGTGAATTCACGTGGCCGATCGCAGATCCCGAGGCGCGAAGGAGCCCGAGCAGCAACAGCGGCATCATCACATGGGCAACCAAGGCGCCTGCGCGGCCTTCATTGATCGCGACAAGCAGGGCGGGGGCGGCAGACCATGCCATGGCGGCAACAGTCCTGAAACGACGCTTGGTGGTCAAAGCGCCCGCTGCGAACCATGCGCCGACAGCGGACAGCGGCATGGCCAGGATGAGCAGCCAAGCCATGGCCGAGTTGCCGTCTCCCCCGCCAACGAGGGACAGCAGCCACAGCACGTAGCCAAAGGGATCCCCATGCCCCGGCAATCCTGCGCCGAGGGAGATCCACCATGTGGAGGCATTGGCCCAGATGTCTCCAGGCGTTGCAGAGAGCGGGATGAGGCCGCCACCGGCCACGACGCCGGAGCGGAGCAGCCCAAGCAGTCCAACAAGCGCTGCGGCAAGGGCCAGCAGGGCCGCCGCGACGGCGCCTGTTCCCACCCAACCGCGTTCGTTCGTTGCCAAGGATGCGAAGTCGTCAGCGGCATCTCCGCTGGGTTCGGGAGCCAGAAGGTCCGAAACTGCGGACGGGTCGTCACTGGGGCGGATCGCCTCCAGCAAAGACCGCCTGTTGGATCGGACTTCACGGGTTGATGTTTGCAGGCCGCGGACCACCGAACGGTGCACCCGGCGTGTGCTTGCGGCAACCCGGCGGCCCCGCGCAATGGCGACCGGTCGGACCAAGGCGGCAACGGTTGCCGTGAACTGCGAGAAGCCGTATCCCGGTTCCTTGACCAGAATGCTCAGCATAAGTCGAACGATGGCACCGAACAGGGCTCCCGCGGCCTGGAACGGAACCTTCCACCAGGGAGCGTGCTTGAGCCGCAGATGAATTTGGGCTTTGCGCGCGGCTGAGGAGGTGCCCAACCCATGGGGACGGTGCTCCACGTGGAACATCCTGGCGCTGGGAACCACCACCACGCGATTGCCGGCCAGCCAGTTCCGCCAGCAGAAGTCCACGTCGTCGCCGCTGCCAGGCAGCGCGGGATCAAAGCCCTGCAGCAACTCCCAGACGTCGCGGCGGATCAGCATCCCGGCAGAATTAACGGCGAAGGTGTCCGTGCGGGCATCGTATTGCCCCTGGTCTACTTCGTCCGCATCGATCAGGGTCAGGCGTTCGGCCCAGCGGCTCGTGGAGAGTCCTACGTCCACCAGGTGCCGCTCATTGTCCCAACCGAGCTGCTTGCAACCGGCCACTGTCACCGATGGGGCCCGTTCCACGGCGTGCAGAAGTTCCGCCAAGGCATCGGGTGCCGGAGCGGCGTCGTCGTGAAGGAGCCAGATCCAGTCAACAGAGCCGGCGCGGTTTCCATGGTCATCGCCAGTGGCATCCTGGTCATGCGCCAGCTCGTGGAGGCCTGCCTGAACGGCTGCGCCAAAACCGGATTTCGCCTGCTGGAAGGTGGTGACATTGCCTTGGCCGAAAGCTTCGCGAAGCATATCCAGCGAATTGTCCGTGGAACCTGTATCAACGCCAATGGCGGCATCTGCCGGACGCGTTTGGTCCGACAATGCCGCCAGTGTCCTGGGGAGATAGTTGCCGCCGTTGTGGGAGACCACAACGGCGGTAACGTGAACTTCCTTGAGAATTAGACCGCTCGCTTCCTTAGCCGACGACGCTCCCGTTCGGAGAGTCCGCCCCAAATACCGAACCGCTCATCATTGGCGAGGGCATATTCCAAGCACTGCGAACGGACGTTGCACGCCCCGCAGACTTTCTTGGCGTCCCTGGTGGAACCACCCTTTTCCGGGAAGAAAGCTTCCGGATCGGTTTGAGCACACAGTGCATCAGTCTGCCAGCCAAGTTCACCTTCGTCATCGAAGTCGCCTTGGCCCGGCAGGCCGATCCATACGGGCTGCCCCGGAGTTTCCAGCGGACGACGCACCTCCATGGGAGGGTCGTCCAAGTCTTCTTCCGGCCCTGCAGGCAGATCGCCGATCAGCGCCTCATGTGCAGCCAGGAGGGCAGTTGCCTGATCCTCCAAAGAGTCCTGCACATTCTGGTTGTAGCGGTCTGCCGCTTCCGGATCCGCTGGGTCGACGTACCAATCTCCCGGTACTTCCCGCGAACGGTATTTCACCGACGCATGTTCTGCGACGACTGCATCTTCCTGGATACGCAACGCTTGCCCCATGGCGTCCCTCCTGATTTTGCAGCTGCTGCTTGGATGTGTTTCCGATTCCCGGCGACGTTCCGGATATCTGTGCAGCGGCGTTTGATTACTAATTACACGCGTGTAACTACCCGTCAGTCAAGCTGCGCCGGGATAATAATCAAGAATCCGCAGAAACGTGGGATGCGCCACGCCCAAGATTTTGCCCGTGCCGCTGCGTGTCGCTGCGGAAAACGGGAGGCCCGGATCGATTTACGTGAACTTTCATTGAATTTCCGCGGAAAATTAAGCCTTGCGACGCGAGGCGCCCACCGACTGGAGAAAATGTCCTGTGTCGCAATTCACAATCCCGGTGATAATCCCCGGGACGGCGCGGGGCCACCGTGGCAAGATTGACGCATGAGCATCCCGGCAGCGAACCTGATGACCGCCCTGCGATCCGGCCATTCAACCTCACCACGGCTTACGTGGTACGGGCCTGACTCCGAGCGGGTGGAGCTTTCGGGCCGCGTCCTGGACAACTGGGTGGCCAAGACCAGCAACCTCCTGCAGGACGAGCTGGACGCGGAACCCGGCATGACCATCCGACTGGACCTTCCCGCGCACTGGAAGTCCTTCGTCTGGGCGTTGGCGGCTTGGCAGCTTGGCATGGAGGTGGTCTTTGACCGCACCTCGGCGGATCTCCTGGTCACCGACAGTCCCGACGACGGCGACGGTTCCGGTTTCGACGCAGTGGTGGCCGTACCGCTCGCAGCACTTGCGATGCGTTGGCCCGGTGAGCTGCCATACGGCGTCGTGGATTACGCGGCGGAAGTCCGCTCCCATGGCGACTTCTTTATGGCGCACAACGAGCCCGCCCCGGATTTGCCCGCAGTGCGGGGTGCCTCGGAACTCACCCACGAAGCCCTCATGAAGGAATTTGCCGCTGGCCACGAACCCGGCGTCCGCCTGCTGGTACGCGCAACAGACGGCCTGGAGAAATGCCTGGCATCATCACTGGGCGCCTGGCGCGGCGACGGCTCTGTAGTGCTGGTACACCCTGACCTCGAGGTGACCGAGCACCTGCTGGAGAACGAGCGGGTCAGCCGTTCTTAACGGACGGCAACTCGCCGGTGCCGGGGTTGGCAGCTCCGGCCTCGCTCTTGGCTTTGTGGTGGAGTTCGATGATCTCGTGGTCATGCGAGAACTCCGGCTCGGCATCCAGTTCTTCGTTGAACACCCAAAAACGGTAGGCAAAGAAGCGGAAGATGGTGCCCAGGACAAGGCCCACCACACTGCCGGCGATGAACAGTGAGGGCTTGTCGTTCAGGTCCAGGATGTACTTGGCGAACCACACGCAACCGGATGCGATCAGGAGCCCCACCAGGTTCATGATGGCGAACAACACGGCCTCACGGACCACATTCGCCTGCTTGCGGTGGCGGAATGTCCAAAAACGGTTTGCGACCCACGAGAAAACACTTGCAACGATGGTTGCTATGGCCTTGGCCCACACTTCGCTGCCGTGCATCGGTCCGGAGAACAGCCAGATGAAAACGGCCGAGTCAATGACAAAAGCAACACCGCCGACGGCGCCGAACTTCGCTACTTCGCGCCAAAAAAGCGAGGCGAGTCCGCGGATGCGATCTGCAAGTGTGGTGATCATGACCCTCCATGGCCGTTGAAAAGGTGGGCCGATGGGCCAAGTCCATTTTAGCCCCGATTTCCCCGCACTGCCTTTGAGGTGACTGTGAGAACGCCGATACTGGCGCCCTCATGCCGCCGGAGCTGTGGAAAAAGCAGCCGCGAGGGCGGCAGAATCAGTGATCACGCCACCGGTTCGGTAGGCTGAACCTTGTGACTTTTCCAGTAATTGGCGTTGTTGGCGGCGGCCAGCTCGCACGAATGATGGCTCCGCCCGCTACCGCCTTGGGCTTCGAACTCCGTGTTTTGGCTGAGGGTGAGGACGTTTCGGCTGTTGCCGCGGTGGCCACAGCCCCGATCGGCGACTACAAGGACCTGAACGCTCTCCTTGAGTTCTCCAAGGGCCTGGACGTGCTGACGTTCGACCACGAACATGTCCCCACTGAACACTTGCGGGCCCTTCTGGATGCCGGCGTCAACGTCCAGCCCGGCCCCGACGCACTGGTCAATGCCCAGGACAAGCTGGTGATGCGGGCTGCGATCGACCGCCTCGGTCTTCCCAATCCAGAGTGGTCCGCGGTCAACAGCGTTGAAGAGCTGGTGGCTTTTGGCGACCGCATCGGCTGGCCCGTTGTCCTGAAGACACCACGCGGCGGTTACGACGGCAAAGGCGTCAGGATTGTCCACTCAGCAGAGGACGCCGCGGAGACCGCCGATTGGTTCCAGGCCATGAGCCCCTTGCTTGCGGAGGCAAAGGTGGACTTCAGCCGCGAACTCTCGGCACTGGTCGCCCGCACCCCCGGCGGCGAATCGCGGGCCTGGCCCGTGGTCCACACCATTCAGGTGGACGGTGTCTGCGACGAAGTCATCGCACCGGCCCAGAACATCCCCGTTGAGGTGGCCGCTGCCGCCGAGGAAGCTGCGTTGCGGATCGCCAACGAGCTTGGCGTCACCGGCGTCATGGCTGCAGAACTGTTTGAAACCCCGGGTGTCGGTGCAGGCTTCCTCATCAACGAACTTGCCATGCGCCCGCACAATACGGGGCACTGGACCCAGGACGGCTCCATTACCAGCCAGTTCGAACAGCACCTTCGGGCTGTGCTGGACCTGCCGCTCGGCGCAACCGACGCGCTGGCCCCCGTGGTGGTCATGAAGAATTTCCTCGGCGGCGAGAACCAGGACCTGTTCAAGGCCTTCCCCCTTGCGTTGGCCTACGAGCCCGCAGCCAAGGTCCACTCCTATGGCAAGTCCGTTCGTCCCGGCCGCAAGATCGGCCACGTGAACCTCGTAGGCAGTTCGGTCTCCGACGTCGACTCTGTCCGCCAGCGCGCCACGGTCGTGGCCAACATCATCCGCGACGGCCGCAAGCCCGAGCAGACCACCCTTGAGGAGACCGCATGACGTCAGAAGCAACAGCCCCGCTGGTAGGGCTAGTGATGGGTTCGGATTCGGACTGGCCCGTCATGGAAGCCGCAGCGGACGCCCTGGCAGAATTCGGTATCCCCTTTGAGGCGGACGTCGTTTCTGCGCACCGCATGCCCACCGAAATGATCCGTTACGGCCAGACTGCCCACGAGCGTGGACTGCGGGTCATCATCGCCGGTGCGGGCGGCGCCGCCCATCTTCCCGGCATGCTGGCCTCGGTGACACCGCTTCCTGTGATCGGCGTCCCCGTGCCCCTGAAGACCCTGGATGGCATGGACTCCCTGCTGTCCATCGTCCAGATGCCTGCCGGTGTCCCGGTGGCCACGGTGTCCATTGCCGGGGCCCGCAATGCCGGACTCCTGGCTGTCCGGATGCTGGCCTCGGGAACGGACGAACTCGCAGCGAAGCTCCGCGCAGATCTGCTCGATTTTGCCCAGGAGCTCAATGACGTCGCCAGCAAGAAGGGCGAAAACCTGCGCCGCAAAGTAGAGGAAGTCTTCTCCCCTGCCAACGCTTCAGACCGGGGCTCCCGCTAGGAAGGCAGCGGTTGACTACCATGCACAAGACTTCGAATCAGCCCGGTTCCGCCCTGACTGATCCCGTCCGCTATCCGTCCGGGGCCAGCGCCCCGGTGCGGACCAAACGCGCCTTCGTGCTGGTGCTCCTCACGCTCTTTATCCCCGGCAGCGCCCAGATTGTTGCCGGAGACCGAAAACTTGGCCGGATGGCGTTGCGCGTCACGCTCACCGTGTGGGCACTGGCGCTGGTTACCCTGTTCATCGCGTTGGTGAACCGCACCGTGTTGCTCAGTATTTTTACCCATCCGATCGGTTCACTCTTCATCATCGTGGTCCTTGTTGCTTTGGCTCTGGGATGGGCCTATCTGTTCCTCAACACCCTGCGGATCATCAGGCCTGCCCTGCTGGCTCCGGGGATGCGACCCATCATTGCCGTGGTCCTGGCAGTCTCTACAGTGCTTGCCAGCGGCTCGCTGGGTTACATCGCCTACGTCCTGAACGTCAGCCGGAACGCCATCGGCAGTATTTTCAACGCCGGCCCGGCCATCGATCCCGTGGACGGGCGTTACAACTTCCTCATGATGGGTGGCGACGCCGGGGATGACAGGACGGGCCGCCGCCCGGACAGCCTCTCCGTCATCAGTGTCGATGCCAAGACCGGCGAGAGCGCCATCATCTCCGTCCCCCGCAACCTTCAGAACGCCCAGTTCAGCGAGGGCTCACCCATGCGTGAGATCTACCCTGAGGGCTACAACTGCGGTGACGAATGCCTCATCAATGCCGTCAATACCGAGGTCACCAACAACTACCAGAACCTCTACCCCGGAGTTGCCGATCCCGGCGCCCAGGCCACCTTGGAGGCGGTCTCCGGCACGCTCGGAATCACTGTCCAGGCCTACGTCCTGGTGGACATGGATGGCTTTGCCAAACTCATCGACGCCATGGGCGGCATCCGCATCAAGGCCGGCGGCTGGGTTCCCATCAGTGGTCCCGTCACTGATGAGGCCAATGGGATCCATGGCATGCCGGACGGCTGGATCCCGGCCGGTGACCAGCACCTGGATGGTTTCCATGCCCTCTGGTACGGCCGCTCCCGCGAATTCGTGGATGACTACGCCCGCATTGCCCGCCAGCAATGCGTACAGCAGGCCATGCTCAAGCAGTTGGATCCGGCCACCCTCCTGACCAAGTTCGAGGACATCGCCAACGCCGGCACCAAGGTTGTTGACTCCAATATTTCTTCCAACCAGCTGGGCAGCTTCGTGGACCTCGCCCTGAAGTCCAAGAACCAGCCCGTCAAGCGGCTCACCATCGGCCCACCGGACTTCGACGCGTCCTTCTCCACCGTGCCCGACTTCGACCTCATCCACTCCAAGGTCCAGGAAGTCCTGGCGTCGTCCAACGCCCCCAAAGCCGATGACGCCGTCGTATCGCCCAACGGCGCTGCTGCCGGCACCATCGTGGCTGCCGGGCCGGTTGCAGGGCGCCTCCCCGCAAGCCAGCTTCCCTCGCCGTCGGCCGATTTCACCCCGGTGACCACCACTCCGGACGGCACCCCCATCACCATCGAACTGCTGAACGGCCTTAAGGCCCAGGGCGATGAGCAAGGCATCCGGGATCTCGTAGCCACCAACGGACAGTGCGCACCGCTGTAGGCGTGCAGATCCCCTCCACCCCACGTCCAGCGCAACGATAAGGACCTTCTTTCGTGTACCAGATTGAGAATGTTTTGCGACCCTACGCGTGGGGTTCGACGACGGCGATCGCAGACTTGCTGGGGCGGCCGGCATCAGGTGGCCCCGAAGCCGAACTGTGGATCGGCGCCCACCCGGACTCCCCCTCCACAGCCCTTCACCCCAGCGGCGTGACCCAACCCCTGAACGCCTTGATCGAGTCCGATCCGCGGCGGTTCCTGGGTTCGGAGAGCCTGGCCGAATTTGGACCGCGGCTGCCGTTCCTCACCAAGTTGCTGGCAGCGGAACAGCCGTTGTCCCTGCAGGTGCACCCCAGCCTGGAACAGGCCCAGGAAGGCTTTGCCCGGGAGAACGCCGCCGGAATCCCCGCAGACGCAGCGGATCGCAACTACCGCGACAACAACCACAAGCCTGAGATGGTTTTTCCCCTCACTCCGTTCAGGGCCTTGTGTGGTTTCCGTTCCCCCGCTGATTCGCGGAGCATCTTTGAGCACCTGGCGCAGGTCCTCGATGCAGCGGCGGTGGACGTACCGGCAGTCATCCAGGACGTCATCTCCGATCTCGCCCAGGCCGACGAGCGCGCTGCGCTCAAGGCAGCTTTCAGCCGCCTTATCGAGGGTGGCGGAGATATCTCCGACGCCATCAACGAGGTAGTGGCGGTCCTGTCCGCCGGAGCTCCGCTGGAGCCGCACCGGGAAGCCCTGACGGCAATGCTGGATATCAACGAGGCCTTCCCCGGCGATCCCGGCGTCCTCATCTCACTTCTCCTCAACCACCTCACTCTGGAGCCCGGCGAGGTGGTTTACCTGCCTGCGGGAAACATTCACGCGTATCTTCATGGGCTGGGCGTTGAAGTCATGGCTTCCTCCGACAACGTGCTTCGGGGCGGGCTCACCCCCAAGCATGTGGACGTTCCGGAATTGCTGAAGACGGTCCGGTTTGAAGCCCTCGGAGTGCCGCGCGTCCAGGTCAGTGGCACCGAATTCGGGCAGGAGCTGTACCGGCCGCCCTTCAAGGAATTCCAGTTGCAGCGCATTGAACTTGGCCCGGGTGCCGAGCCGGTTCCCTTGGCGCAAACCGGACCTGCCGTCGTCGTGGTGGTTTCCGGTTCGGTGCTGCTTGACTCGCCCAAGAGCGACCTCCGCCTCGAGCGCGGCGCGGCGGCGTTTATTCCGGACCTTGAGGCAC
Source organism: Paenarthrobacter sp. OM7 (assembly GCF_029873575.1). Lineage (NCBI taxonomy): Bacteria > Bacillati > Actinomycetota > Actinomycetes > Micrococcales > Micrococcaceae > Paenarthrobacter > Paenarthrobacter sp. OM7. The sequence continues at coordinate 1,487,872 of NZ_CP123579.1, read as the reverse complement.
CCGTGAACGTCCATCCTGTCCAGGGAGCCACGGAAACCAGCATCGCCTTTGCCGTCACCACAGGGCTGGGGAACTGATCCATGGAGTTTTTCCTGCAAACTCCCGCGTGGGCTGCTGTGCAGCGTTCACTGGGCCGCCGAGTCCACGAACAGTCCGGCCCGGGCTGGAGTTTCCTCGCCATTGAGGAAAAGAATCCCGCCGGCAAAGTCATCTATGCCCCCTACGGTCCTGTGGCAGAGTCCGTTGAAGCGTTCGACGCCGCCACGGAGGCCTTGGTAACCCTGGCCAAAAAGGAGCATGCGGTCTTCGTCCGGATGGAACCTGCAGCAGCCGGTTTTACAGCGTCCGACGCCGGCCCCCTCCTCCGCGCGCGCGGCTTGCGTCCCGCTCCGGTCAACCAGCAGCCCGAGCTGAGCTGGATCGTGGACCTCGACGGCGACTTCAAGGACGTGCTGGCCGGCATGAAGCCGACCAACCGGAACCTGTACCGGAACATCCACAAAAAGGGCGTGACCTTCCGCGCTTCCCAAGATCCTGCAGACATCAGGATTCTCCTGCACTTCCTCCACCTGACAGCTGCCCGGAACGGCTTCAAGCCACAAAGCGACGAGTACCTCACCCAAGTAGCCGCTTCCCTGCTGCCCCACGGCGCCGGAACACTGTTCATTGCGGAGCTGGAGGGCGAACCCATCGCTGCTGCCTTCGCTTACGACTCCGCTGACACCCGCGTCTACGCCCACGCGGCCTTGGACGACACACACCGCAAGCTCAGCGCGGGCATCCCCCTCCTGGTGACGCTCATGGCTGACGCCAAGGAAAAGGGCTTGAAGCACGTGGATCTCTGGGGCGTGGCGCCCGAGGACCAGCCGGACCACAAGTGGGCCGGGTTCACTGCGTTCAAGAAATCCTTCGGCGGCCGCGAAGTCTCCTACCCCGGCACCTGGGACCTCCCGGTCAACAAAGTCCGCTACGGTGCCTACCAACTGGCCAGAAAGCTCCGCGACAAACTCCGCTAGGCCTTTTCCCGCGACCCACCCGTACCGCCACCGGACACAGAGAAGGACAGCGAGTATCGCGAAAGCGGCATCAAATCGACGAGGTACGAGGAGATAGCCGCCGAGCGATGCTCGCCGTCCTTCTGTTAGAAGCGGAGTTACGGCTTGCGCGCGTACGTCTCCCACTTGGATGCGTGGTGCTCGGCCTCAACAAAGCGGACCGTCCCGGACTTGGAGCGCATCACGATGGACTGCGTCATCACGCGGTCCTTCTGGTAGCGCACACCGTGGAGGAGGTCGCCGTCGGTGATGCCGGTGGCTGCGAAGTAGCAGTTGTCCGAAGTAACGAGGTCGTTGGTGGACAGGACGCGGTCGAGGTCGTGTCCGGCGTCGATGGCTTTCTGCTTCTCTTCATCCGACGTTGGCCACAAGCGGCCCTGGATGACGCCACCAAGCGACTTGATGGCACAGGCTGCGACGATGCCTTCCGGGGTTCCGCCGATACCCATGAGGGCGTCAACACCGGTGCCGGAGCGGGCTGCGGCGATGGCGCCGGCGACGTCGCCGTCCATGATGAACTTGGTGCGTGCACCGGCTTCGCGGATTTCTTCCACAAGGGGGCGGTGGCGGTCGCGGTCCAGGATCATGACGTTGAGCTGGTTGACCTTGACGCCCTTGGCCTTGGCGATGAGGTGCAGGTTCTGCTTGACGGGCAGGCGAAGGTCCACCATGTCGGCGGCTTCTGGGCCGGTAACGAGCTTCTCCATGTAGAACACGGCGGAGGGGTCGAACATGGATCCGCGCTCAGCAACTGCCAGCACTGCGAGGGCGTTATTGATGCCGAGGGCGGTCAGACGGGTTCCGTCGATGGGGTCGACGGCGACGTCGCACTCGGGGCCGGTGCCGTCACCAACCTGCTCGCCGTTGAACAGCATGGGGGCTTCATCTTTTTCGCCTTCACCGATGACCACAACGCCGTTGAAGTGGACAGTGTGAAGGAACGAACGCATGGCATCGACGGCGGCGCCGTCTGCCTTATTCTTGTCACCGAATCCCACCCAGTGGCCACCGGCAATTGCCGCGGCCTCGGTGACTCGGACGAGTTCAAGCGCAAGGTTGCGGTCGGGTTCGTCGAGGCCGACGGCGAGCGACGGCGAAATCGTGGAATACTGCTGGGTCATTGGTGCAGGAGACACTTGAACCTCTTCTTCGAGTGACGATTCACGGGACCGGACATGGTTGCGCGGGGCAACCCGGGGTTCCTCTATCAACGATCATAGTCGCCACGTGGTCCAGGAGTCGTTGGATGACCACAGCCCCCGATGCCGGTGGTGAGGTTCCCGGATGTGTGTTCCCTGCCGGGATAAGGGATCATGGACAGGTGAGTGAAACGCAGGACAAGCCCGCAGCCGAGAACCAATCGGACGCTGCAGCGGCCAGCCATAACGATGCCCAGGCCATCCCGGATGCCCCCTACAAACCCGTCATTGCGGCGAAAGCTGCCAAGCGGGCCAACGCGTCGGTCATTGGCATGGTCATTGCCCTGCTTGTCTGCGTGCTGGCTTTCCTCCCCATCGTTTTGATGAACCCGGCTCCGAAGGGCGAGGGCTTCCGGCCCGATGTTGACGTGGCAGCCATTGCCCGCAACGCCGCAGGTGTGGCGGGATTCACACCGGTGACCCCGGATACGGGCGACACATTCAAACCCAACTACGCCCGGTGGGAATCAGGCACGGGAAGCGGCGTCCCGACGTGGGAGATTGGTTTCCTGACCCCCAAGGAGGCCTTCATCGGCCTCACCCAGACCACCCAGGCCAACCCCACCTGGATCTTGCAGCAGACGGAAAACCTGCCCGTCACCGGCACGCGCAACGCCGGTGGCCAGGATTGGGAACTGCGGGACTCCGGCAAGGAGAAGCGCAGCATGGTCCTGGAGTACCGGGGTACCACCATCATCTTGAGCGGCACCGCGAGCCTGGATGAGTTCGCAACGCTCGCTGCCGCCGTCGTGAAGTCCGCAGAGCAGGCGCCGTCGGCAAGCGCGCCCCCCTCAGCCCCTGCATCGACGCAACCGTCCGCTTAACCCGCGCAACAGTTTCACGGACTGCCCTGTCAGCGTCGTAAAGTAAGGCTCGTGCCTACTTACCTGACTCCAGCCCTGGCGTGGCGCCGTCTCCGCGAGGGCAACGAACGTTTTGTTTCCGGCGAATCCCTGCACCCCAACCAGGATGCTTCGCGTAGATCCTCACTCATTGAGAACCAGAATCCTTTTGCTGTCATTTTCGGCTGCTCGGATTCACGGCTCGCCGCCGAGATCATCTTTGACCTGGGCCTCGGTGACGCCTTCGTGGTCCGCACCGCCGGCCAGGTCATTGACGACGCCGTGCTTGGCTCCCTCGAGTACAGCATCAGCGAACTCCGGGTTCCGTTGATTGTGATTCTTGGCCATGACAGCTGTGGCGCAGTGAAGGCCACCAAGGCCGCCGTGGAAACCGGTGAGATGCCTCCAGGCTTCATCCGTGACCTCGTGGAACGCATCACGCCGTCGGTCCTGACGGCCAAGCGCAACAGCCAGGAAGACGTCAACGACATGGTGGTGGAGCACGTCAAGCAGACCGCCGCCCGCCTGGCCGACAGCTCGCGTGTGATTTCCGACGCCATCGACGACGGTCGGGTGGCTGTCATTGGCCTGTCCTACAAGCTCGATGAAGGCCGCGCGGCCCTCGTTTCCGGGATCGGCAAGCTCTAGGAGCACGTGCTCCGGCCCTGGCGCCGGAGCACGTAGCACTCCCCTCCGGGTTTTCTGTGCGGCGTCCAATCGCCCTAAGCTAGCCCCATGACTTCCACCACTGAGTTCCGTATTGAACATGACACGATGGGCGAAGTTCGCGTCCCCGTGAACGCCCTGTACCGCGCCCAGACGCAGCGTGCTGTGGAGAACTTCCCGATCTCCGGCAAGACGCTTGAGCGCACACACATCGAAGCCCTGGCCCGCGTCAAGAAGGCAGCTGCACTGGCGAACGCCGAACTGGGGGTGCTCGATGGTGAGCTCGCCGAGGCCATCGCCGCTGCCGCCGATGAGGTTGCCACCGGCAAGTACGACGGCGATTTCCCCATCGACGTCTTCCAGACCGGTTCGGGCACTTCCTCCAACATGAACACCAACGAGGTCATCGCCGAGCTCGCATCGCGCGCCCTCGCAGCCGCCGGGAGTGACAAAGTTGTCCACCCGAACGATCACGTGAACGCTTCGCAGTCCTCCAATGACGTCTTCCCGACGTCGGTCCACGTCGCCGCCACGTCTGCCTTGATCAACGACCTGATCCCGGCCCTCGAGTACTTGGCCGCTTCCCTCGACCGCAAGGCCGTGGAGTTCAAGGACGTCGTCAAGTCGGGCCGTACCCACCTCATGGATGCAACGCCCGTCATGCTCGGCCAGGAGTTCGGTGGCTACGCCGCTCAGGTCCGCTACGGCATCGAGCGCATCAACGCTGCACTCCCCCGTGTTGCCGAAGTTCCCCTGGGCGGCACCGCAGTGGGCACCGGCATCAACACCCCTGCCGGCTTCCCGGAGCGCGTGATTGAACTGCTCGCAGCCGACACCGGCCTGCCGCTGACCGAGGCCCGCGACCACTTCGAAGCACAGGCAAACCGCGACGGCCTCATCGAGGGCTCCAGCCAGCTCCGCAACATCGCGATCTCCTTCATGAAGATCAACAACGACCTTCGCTGGATGGGCTCGGGCCCCAACACGGGTCTCGGCGAAATCGCCATTCCGGACCTTCAGCCGGGCTCCTCCATCATGCCCGGCAAGGTCAACCCGGTGATCTGCGAAGCGTCCATCATGGTCTGCGCCCAGGTCATCGGCAACGACACCGCCATCGCCTGGTCCGGCACCAACGGCGCCTTCGAGCTCAACGTCGGCATCCCTGTCATGGCCGCCAACCTCCTGGAGTCCATCCGCCTGCTGGCCAACACCAGCCGCGTCATGGCTGACAAGATGATCGACGGCATCACCGCCAACGTGGAGCGTGCACGCTTCCTGGCCGAGGCTTCCCCGTCCATCGTCACCCCGCTGAATAAGTTCATCGGGTACGAAAACGCTGCCAAGATCGCCAAAATTGCCGTCAAGGAGGGCCTGACCATCCGCCAGGCGACCGAAAAGCTCGGCTTCGTTGGCGAGGGCGAAGGCAAGGTCACTGAGGCCGAGCTCGACAAGGCCCTGGACGTCACCACCATGACGGCGCCGGCCCACAAGGCCTGACTCTTGGTCTAAAACCCAACAGCACGACGGCGGCCGGTACCTTTCGCACGAAAGGTGCCGGTCGTCGTCGTACTCCGGAGTTTTTGTACGGCGCGCCCTGAGCACCCACCCTTCAGGGTCAACTGCTGTCCAAGAACTCCTACTTTTTTGCACTTTCCGGCTTGGAGTGCAAAACTTTACTTTGTGAGCAATAGTGCAAATATCGACGGCGGCCTCCGCGAGCGTAAGCGGGCTGCCACGCGGACGGCGATCACCGCCGTCGCGCGTTCCCTGACCGCGGAGCATGGCCTCAGCGGTTTCACTGTTGAGGAAGTCTGCGAAGGGGCGGGAATTTCGCGCCGAACCTTCTTCAACTACTTCCATTCCAAAGAAGATGCCGTGATCGGCTCTTTCTCGGATGAGTTGCCCGCAGACGCCTTGGAAGCGTTCAACCAGAACCCTTCGCGCACGCCGGACAGCATCTCCGGAACTCTTCTGGCAGCTCTGCATGTGCTCACCGTGACTCTGATGGAGCGTTCGTCCATCAGCCGTAGCGAGGTCCAACAGTTCATCGCTGCCATCACGGCCGAACCACAACTTCTGGCGCGCCTGACCCTGGAAGGGGAGGCCCGTGAACGGCAATTCGCTGCCCTGGTGGCCGCCCGCGAAGGGCTGGATCCTGAGCATCCCGAAGTCATGACAGCGACGGCGTTGTTCGGGGCGGTCTCCAAGAAGACAGCCCAGCAGTTCTTCTCGGAGGAGAACACCCGCCCGTACCGCGGCATCCTCGAACAGAACCTCAACGCCGCGCGGAAACTCTTTGCCCAGCCGCTGGCCACGAACCAGCAACTGGGCCCCAACCCCCTTGATACCTCGAAGGACCCCGCATGAGTACACTCCCGAAGGCAGCAGAACCGCTGTTGCTGACCCAGAAACGCATCTGGATCATCTTCTCGGCTCTGATCGCAGGCATGCTCCTGTCCAGCCTCGACCAGACCATCGTCTCCACCGCCATGCCCACCATTGTGGGCAAGCTCGGCGGGGTGGAGCACCAAGCCTGGATCACCACGGCCTACCTTCTGGCCACCACCATCGTGATGCCCATCTACGGCAAGTTTGGTGACATCCTGGGGCGCCGCAACCTGTTCCTCATTGCCATTGCCCTGTTCACACTGGCGTCCGTGGGCTGCGCCTTCGCCACCGATTTCTGGGGCTTCGTCATCTTCCGCGCCCTCCAGGGCCTGGGCGGTGGCGGCCTCATGATCCTGTCGCAGGCCATCATCGCTGACATCGTTCCTGCCAAGGAACGCGGCAAGTACATGGGCCCTTTGGGCGCCATCTTCGGTCTCTCCGCTGTGGCCGGACCGCTGCTGGGCGGATTCTTCGTGGACCACCTCACGTGGGAGTGGGCCTTCTACATCAACATCCCCATTGGTATCGCGGCGTTCATCACCGCCTGGTTCACCTTGACCCTGCCCAACAAGAAGGCCGAAAAGAAGATCGACATCCTGGGTGTCGTCTTCCTCTCCGCAGCCACCACGTGCCTCATCTTCTTCACCGACTTCGGTGGCAAGAAGGACGAGGGCTGGGACTCGCCGCTTACCTGGGCGTTTGGCGCGGGCATGGTCCTGGCTGCCTTCGCCTTTGTGATGGTTGAACGCCGGGCCGAGGATCCCATCATTCCCCTGAGCCTGTTCAAGAACCCCATCTTCATCAACGCAACGGCCATCGGCTTCACCTTGGGCCTTGGCATGTTCGCTGCCATCGCCTTTGTCCCGACGTTCCTGCAAATGTCCTCGGGCACCTCGGCGGCAGAGTCGGGCCTGCTGATGCTCCCCATGATGGTTGGCCTGATGGGTACGTCCATCTACTCCGGTATCCGGATTTCCAAAACCGGCAAGTACAAGATGTACCCCATCCTCGGTGCGGCCCTGACCATCGCTGCGATGTTGTGGCTGACCACTCTGGCAGCGTCCACGCCAATCTGGGTGATCTGTGTCCAGCTCCTGATCTTCGGCGCAGGCCTGGGCCTGATCATGCAGGTCATCGTCCTGGTGGTGCAGAACTCTGTTCCGGCTGACCAGATCGGCACGGCCACCAGCACCAACAACTACTTCCGTGAAGTAGGTGCATCGCTGGGTGTCGCCGTCTTCGGTGCGATCTTCACCAACCGCTTGTCCGAATCGTTGACCGAGGCATTCACCGGCGCCGGCGCTTCTGCCGAACAAGCTTCGCAGTCCACCAGCACGTTGGATCCCCAGGCACTGGCACAGCTCCCTGACCAATTGCGGGACGCGATCGTCAACGCTTACGCCAACTCGCTCGCACCCGTGTTCTGGTACTTGGTACCCTTCATTGCCATCGCACTGATCCTGGCCATCACGCTCAAGCAGATCCCTCTCTCCGACACGGCCGGAATGGTGGCACGCGGTGAGGCTGTGGGCGGCGAGGAGGCCGAGAAGCTGGCGGCTGAGCGCTTGATTGGTCAGCTCGAAGCCGACGTTGCTGCGTCGGATGACCTCGACAAGGACCGACCCGCGGCCGAAGCAGGACGCAAGTAGCGTCAGTCCTCCGTTTGGTACGCCACGGGGCCCTCGGGCTCCGTGGCGAGCCTGATGGCCTCGAGGTTGCCGGAGCTCATATCCGGGAGGTCGTCCAGTTCAAACCAGCCGACGTCGATGGATTCGTCGTCGTTTACCCGGGCTTCCCCGGAAATGTACTTGCACCGGAATGTAATGTCCAGGAAGTCGCAGACGTCCCCGTTGGGGAAGGTCACCGGACCTACAACCCCAACGCCGAGGATCCGTTCAGTCTCAGCCACCACCGCTGTTTCTTCGAAGATTTCCCGTACAAGGCCCGGAGCAGGGTGCTCCCCCGGCTCCAACATTCCCGTGATCAGGGTCCAGTGACCGTTGTCTGCCCGCTGGCACAGCAGCACACGGCCATCGTTATCGAAGACCACCCCGCGGACGGCCGGTAGCCAGAGGGGGTCGTTGCCGATCTTCTCCCGCAGTTTGAGCACAAATTCCGGTGCACCCATGGTGTCAGCTTTCCTTCAGGTCAATGGTGGCGTGTGCATTGCGCAAGGTGAGCGTATCGCCGTCGAGCTTCCACTGAACAGGCTGCTCAAAGAGCTTCTCTATCCAGGCCTGGTAGCTGCCCGTTGGATCCTCGCAGCCCCTGTCCGTAACGGACACCAACCCCGGTGTCAGGACATCATCCTGGACCGAAACCTGCACCTGCAGATGGTTGCAGGGCGTGGCGACATGCAAGGTCCACACTCCATCGAAACGCGCCGACGTTACACGCAGCGGATGCGTGCCGAGCCACGCTAGCTCTCCTGTGGCGTCGCTTCCGCGCACGGACGCGAATTCGGAACACCCCAGCGGAGTTTCGCAGGACCGCACCGGCCGCTGCAAGGCCTGCGACGTGATGGCCGACGGCGTCGGAGCGGAGGAGGTGCTGCCTGGTTGGGCACATCCGCTGAGCAGGACGGTGCAGGCAATGGACACAGCCACCGCGAGCCTCAACCTGTTCCGCTGCATTGTGCACCCTCTCCTGGCGCCCCGCACGCGTCGGAACACCCACTGGGCTAAGCATGCCGCACGCCGGTGAACACCGAGAATACGGAGACCGTTGCAATTTGGCCGCAGTTGGTCCTTCCCGTGAAACGCTACGCGGGCAGGACGATCATGGCGGCCGCAGCACCTGCCAGCATGAACGGCCCAAAAGGAATGGCCGATCGCAGCGTACCGCGGCGTGACACCAGGATAGCCAGGCTCCACAGGCCGCCCAGAATGAAAGCGGCGAACGTCCCTGCGAACACATGGCTCCACCCCAGGTATCCCAAGTAGAGGCCCAGCACACCCGCCAACTTGACGTCACCGAAGCCCATGCCGGGCGGGTGGATGAGCCTCAACACGAAATAGAAGAGCCACAGCACAGCGCCGCCCGCGAGGACCCGGAGTCCGGGCACAGCGAAAAGGTCCGCAGAAAGGTGGCGGTCCGGACCGGCATCGGCGAAGAAAGCCAGGAACGATGCCGCCAGCAACAACACCCCTGCCACTGCGTACGACGGAAACACAATGCGGTTGGGCAACAGGTGGCTCCGCACGTCTATCACCGTGAGCCGAACAGCCATCACCACGAAGTACAGGCACGCGGCCATCACCAGCCAGAAGCCCAGCGGGCTGGCATCCCAGAGGTCGGAGAGTCGTCGGATCACTCTCGGATGCTATCCCGCTTGGCCGCGGGCACGCTTGAATGGCTGGGTAAACTGTGGATATGGGGAGCTACAGCGCAGCAGGACCGGGGGTCGACTTGTCCTCCACATTCCGGAATCTCTGCCGCTCTTCGCCGTGGAAATGGACGAGCCTCCGCTTCGAATACCTGGAGCGGCCCGGGACGGGCGCCTCCATGGTCCGCGCATGGCTGAGGCGGCCGGGCGCTCTTCGCCTGGAAACACCGGACGGCCAATTGCTGCACAGCACCACGGGCATCAACGACTCCCGGGATGATCTGTACGTGTCCTCAACACGCCGCTCATGGTTGCTTCCGGCCCATCTGGTGACGCCTGTTTACGACGACGCCGGACTGGTCAGGCGACGCCCGGAGGCCGCGTACGGTGAGCCCTCCTTCGGCAACGGGCGCCTTGCCGCCGCCCTCGATCCCGTGGAACTGGCCGGCAACGCGCCGGTTCCCCTCGAATTTCCGGACACAAACCCCGTCTTCCTGGAACAACCCCGGGAAGTGGACCACGAGGGCCGCCTCGCGTTGGAAACCATCGTGACCCGCAGCAGGACCTATGTTCCCTCGGATCCTGCCGAGCCTTTGGCCCACATTGGACGAACATTGATCAGGATCGACGCCGATACGGGAGTTTGTGTTGCCAGCCAAAGCCTGGATGGGGACTCGTCCGGAAAGGGACATTGGCTGAAGATCCTCGCCGTGGACGAGTACATGCTGGACGACCTTTTCCTGGCTGAGTCCATGAACCTCACGGACGTACGCCGCCACATCCCGTGGGACATCGGCCCGGCCGCCTGAACAGCGGTACCCTCGGCAGGCGTCGAGGGGTGAGCTCCCGGCAGTATCGAGGGTGCGCCAATGTCCTGGGATCCAACCCCTCGGCGAGCATGGTGGGCGGGTGGCGGAAGCTTAGGAGCCTCCCTGCGATGTGACTCGCATGGCTCCCCCCGCCGGGCTAAGCTACGGCGATGACATCCCTGGCAGACATCTGGCCCCCGTTCGGACTCACCCTCACCACCGCGAGGTTGACCATCCGTCCAGTTTTCGACGACGACATCCCCGCCGCCGTGGCGGCCGCGCGTTCCGGAGTCCACGAGCCAGGCAAGAGCCCGTTCAGCACCCCGTGGACCGATCTGCCGGCCGACGAGCTCGCCCCCAACATGGCCCAGTGGTACTGGCGCTGCCGCGCCAACTTCACCAAGGAATCCTGGACCCTCCTCCTTGCCGTGTGGCACGACGACGAATTCCTGGGAGTCCAGGACATCGGCGCCAAGAACTTCAAAACCCTCAAGACAGTGAGCACGGGATCCTGGCTCAAGCAGTCTGCACAAGGCCAGGGCTTCGGCAAGGAGATGCGCGCCGCCGTCGTCAGCTATGCCTTTGACTACTTGGGCGCCGAGGTAGCCGAGTCCGAGGCTGCCTCCTGGAATCAACAGTCCCTGGGCGTCTCCGCCAGCCTCGGTTACGAGCCTAACGGCATCTTCCGCGATGGGTGGGGAGACACCGTCCAGGAAGTCCAAAAAGTCCGCCTCACCCCAGCCACCTTCAAACGCCCGGACTGGACCCTCAAAGTCCAAGGCCAGGAAGCCCTTTCCTCTTATCTCGGAATCGGACAACTTCCGGCGGGTGACTGAAAGGCGAAGGCCAGGCATCCGGCAGCATGCGTCAAAAGCGAGGAACGAGCTGGCACGCAGAGGATGTCTGGCCTTCGCCGTAGGCGGGCACCGCGTCGATGGGGTTAGATCTCAGCCCCTTCGAGCAACTCCGTCACCAGCGCTGCAATCGGTGACCGCTCCGACCGGGTCAGCGTGATGTGCCCGAACAGCGGGTGGCCCTTGAGTGTCTCGACGACAGCCGCAACACCGTCGTGCCGCCCTACCCGGAGGTTGTCCCGCTGGGCGACGTCGTGGGTAAGGACGATCTTGGAGTTCTGCCCGATGCGGCTCATGACGGTGAGGAGGACGTTTTTCTCGAGTGACTGTGCTTCGTCCACGATCACGAAGGCGTCGTGCAGCGAACGTCCGCGGATGTGGGTCAGCGGCAGGACTTCGAGCATGCCCCGATCCATGACTTCCTCAACGACTTCCTGGCTCACCAGTGCGCCAAGGGTGTCGAACACGGCTTGGGCCCAGGGGTTCATCTTTTCGGACTCGGATCCGGGGAGGTAGCCGAGCTCCTGGCCGCCTACGGCGTACAGGGGGCGGAAGACCACCACTTTGCGGTGCTCACGGCGTTCCAGGACTGCTTCCAGGCCCGCACACAGTGCCAGCGCGGACTTGCCGGTGCCCGCACGCCCACCGATGGAAACGATGCCGACGGCGGGGTCCATGAGCATGTCAATGGCGAGCCGCTGCTCGGCCGAGCGTCCGTGGAGGCCAAAGACGTCGCGGTCGCCCTTGACGAGGCGGACTTGTTTGTCGGCCCCTACCCTGCCCAGCGCGGACCCTCGGTTGGAAAGAAGGACCAGTCCGGTGTTGACGGGGAGTTCAGCGGCAGCTGGGATGAAAACCGGTTCGTGGCCGTAAAGGGTGGTGATTTCGTCGTCGTTGGCTTCGACCTCGGCCATACCGGTCCAGCCGGAGTCCTTGACGAGTTCGTTGCGGTACTCGTCGGCTTGAAGTCCCATGGCGGATGCCTTGACGCGCATGGGGAGGTCCTTGGAGACCACGGTGACGTTGTGGCCTTCGTTGGCCAGGTTCTTCGCCACAGCCAGGATGCGGCTGTCATTGTCGCCTCCGCGGAATCCTGCCGGCAGCACCTCGGGGGAAATATGGTTCATTTCCACCCGCAGCATTCCGCCGTCCTTCCCGATGGGAATGGACTGGTCGAGGCCGCCGTGTTCGATCCTCAGATCGTCCAGGAGCCGCAGTGCCTTGCGGGCGAAGTATCCGAGTTCGGGATCGTGGCGTTTTCCTTCCAGTTCGCTGATGACCACGATGGGGACGATGACTTCGTGTTCAGCGAATCGCAGCAATGCATGGGGGTCGGACAGCAGGACGGACGTGTCGATCACGTAGCTGCGGCCTGTGACGGACTTTTTGGTCCGCGCTGTTTGTGGGACCCGCTTGGCGCGAGAGGTAGCTGCACTTTCCCCGTCGGAAACCACTGCGGGCAGTTGCTCAGAAATAGCCACATCGACTCCAGCCCCGGGCAGTTCGCCCGGCCTAATGGTGAAGCGGCTCGGCCGGAAGGCCGGGCGTGGCCTCCCATGTAACTGGTGCGATGATCCGCTCCATGTACTGGCCTCCCCGATCAGCGGGCGGTTTTGCCTGCTGATGTAATTAACGTAATCCCGCACACATTCATTTCCGCAACCCGCGGTCGGCAAGTCGCATGTCCGGTTCGTTAATTTTTGATGAACCGGGCCGCCCTATGCTCCGTAGCGGCGCTGGCGCCCGGCATAATCCCTGAGGGCCCGCAGGAAATCAACCTTACGGAACGCCGGCCACAGTGCCTCGCAGAAGTAGAACTCGCTGTAAGCGCTTTGCCACATCAGGAAACCGGAGAGCCGTTGCTCGCCGGACGTGCGGATGACCAGGTCAGGATCAGGCTGGCCGCGGGTGTAAAGGAACCGGGAGATGTCGTCCACCGAGAGTTCATCTGCGACGTCGGTCATAGTCCGTCCCTTGGCGGCGGCATCGTGCAGGAGTTCCCGGACGGCGTCGACAATTTCGCGGCGGCCGCCGTAGCCCACGGCGACGTTGACGTGGATCTTTTCGTGGACCGGCGTGCGGGCTGTCAGCTTGTTGAGGCGCTCGGCCAGATAGTCCGGCAGGAGCTCGGGAGCGCCCATGGCGTGGACGGAGACGTCCTCGTCTTCGTCAAGGCGGTCCATGGTGTTCGCGATGATGCCCATGAGGAGGTCCAGCTCTTCACCGGAGCGGTTCATGTTGTCCGTGGAAAGCATGTAGAGCGTCACAACTTTGACGCCCAGTTCCTGGCACCAGCCGAGGAACTCGTGGATTTTGTCTGCACCGGCCTGATGTCCCTGGCTGGTGGGTGCATTGAACTGGCGTGCCCACCGACGGTTGCCGTCCACCATGACACCGATATGCCGTGGGATTTGGTCTTGTTTGAGGGAGCGCAGAAGTTTGCGCTCATAGAAGCCATAGAGGAAACCGGGCAGCTCCACCGGACTCTCACCTGACTTCCTTGCTTGTACGACGACGACGCACATCCTAGGCTACCTTCCCCAGCTGGCGAGCCGGTGCAGTCGGTGATGAAAAATCCCTCCGGCTGTTGTTACCCTGCGGTAACTTACCGAAACGTAAGTTATGGTTTAACCATGGCTGAGCTCCTCGAAACCAAGCCCGCCTGGCGCGGGTGGATCCATGCTGCAGCGGCTCCCTTTGCCCTCGCTGCAGGGATCCTGCTGGTGACCATTGCCCCGACCCCGGACCGCAAAATCACGTCCGCCATCTATGCGCTGACCGGCTTCCTCCTGTTCGGCGTCAGTGCTGTCTACCACCGGGGAAACTGGTCCCCCAAAGTCCGCATGGTCCTCAAACGGCTGGACCATACGAACATCATGTTGGTCATTGCCGGAAGCTACACCCCGCTGGCCTGGTCCCTGCTGGAACGCTCCGAGGCCGTCACTCTGCTGTGGCTTGTCTGGTCCGGAGCGATCGTCGGGGTGCTCTTCCGGATTCTCTGGACGCACGCACCGCGCTGGCTGTACGTTCCCGTCTACATCGCCCTCGGCTGCGGAGCGTTGTTCTACTTGCCTCAGTTCTTCGCGGCCAACGCCCCTGCCGCGATCCTGATCTGCGTGGGCGGTGCCTTGTACATCGCCGGCGCGGTGTTTTACGCCACCAAGAAGCCCAACTTCAGCGTCAAGCACTTCGGCTTCCACGAACTCTTCCACGCCTTCACCGTGCTGGCCTTCGCGGCCCACTTCATCGCCATCATGCTGGCAGTGCTGAGCTAAGCCGAAAGGGACCTGCTCAGTCGCCTGATCCCATGGCCGCCAAGCGCGCCCGGACAGCAGCTGGCTCCCCCAGCGGCCTTTCGCACACCATGTCCCGGCACAGGTAGACCTGCGGTAAACCGTCCGGTGTGCCTGACCTGTGGAGAAGCAGCGGCACGCCGGTATCCTCAACCGGGGCCCCGGCGTCGTCCTCCTGCACAGCGACCACCAGCCCTGGGCTGGCAGACGTCAACAGCGTGTGGTGCAGTTCGCGCTTCAGCAACGAATCCGGGCCTGCGACGGCGGCCTCCACCGGCCCTGCGAGCGCGGCTTGCGCGGTGGCCAGGAGCCAACCGGCGACGCGCGGCGCCTGGGTGGCGAGAGGCGGGAGCAGGCCAAGGATGTTGCCCGCCATGAGCCGGTGCCCGTGGGATCCGGAGTAGGCAGCGTAGGACAGGAGAACGCCGGCGAAGCCTGCCGCTCCGCTGGGTGTGGCGTTGTCGAAGGGGTCCAGCGCTGCGTGCTGACCCTGGGCGTTGAAGACCTGCGCAGACTCCCCCGTCGAGTCGGCAAGCTGTCCGTTTTCCACGAAGCGGGCGCACGCAGCCAGCACCAACTCCTCCGCGAGCAGGTACCAGCGTTTGGTTCCCGTCACCGCATAGAGGGCCAGGAAGCCATCCGCACAGAACGCGTAGTCTTCCAGCAGACCTCCAATTCCACGTGCTTGTGAGTCATGTGAGACGCGGACCAGCGTCTTCGTTTCATCGTTCCAGTGGACGGTGGCGAGGTACCCGGCCACGTTCTCCGCCGCCGACACCAGGTCCGGGCGGCCCAGAATGGCACCCGCCTCGGCGAGTCCGGCTACAGCGAGGCCGTTCCAGCCGGCCACCACCTTCTCGTCCCTGGCTGGCTGGTTCCTGAGGTTGCGCGCAGTAAGCAATACCGGCGCCACACGCCCCCACAGCCGCCGATCAGCGTCGGACAGCTTCCGCGCCGGATGGAGTGGCGAGCCAAGGTCCGACACTGTACCTTCGGCGCCAATGTTCATCATGCGAGCCACCTGCAGGGCGTCATCGGCGCCCAGGACATCCGCCAAGGATTCCAGGGTCCACAGGTACGTTGCGCCCTCGTGATGCACTTCGTCAATGACCGTGTCGGCGTCCAAGGAGGAAGCCACAGCGCGGCCTGGCAGCCCCAGTGACTCCAGCATCCAGTCTGCGCACCGTGACGCCACAGCCGCCGCTTCGTCGGCTGAATAGACCTCGTTGCCACCCAACCGCACCCAGTGTGCATAGACACGGAGCAGTTGGGCGTTGTCGTAAAGCATCTTCTCGAAGTGGGGCACGGACCAGTCCGCCGTCACCGAGTAGCGGGCGAATCCGCCGTCGAGCTGGTCGCACAAGGCCGAGCGCGCCATGCCCGCCAACGCTCGTCCAGCCATGTCCTTGGCGGCATCCGCCGTATCGGAGGGCACCGCCGCGTGCCGGATGAGGAACTCGAGAACGGCCGACGGCGGGAACTTGGGGGCGCTGCCGAACCCGCCGGCGTCGGGGTCTTCAGAGCGCGCCAACAGCGCCACGGCGTCCGGAAGGAGGGAAGCATCCAGCAACCCGGGCGGTTCGTCGAGCCGCACCGCCGCGGACAGTTGCCCATCAGCCATGCTGGCTGCAAGACCCCGGGCGTTCTGCTCCACTCCGTCACGACGCTCCATCCAGGCTTCATGGACGGCTTCAAGAACATTGCGGAAGGACGGCCTGCCGGGCAGCGGAACGGGCGGGAAATAGGTTCCGGCGTGAAAAGCGAGCCCGTCCGGGGTGAGGAAGACGGACATCGGCCAGCCACCTTCACCACTGATGGCCTGGGTCGCGGCCATGTACACGGAGTCGACATCCGGACGTTCCTCCCGGTCCACCTTCACCGGGACGAAGTGGGCATTGAGGTAGTCAGCCGTTTCCTGGTCTTCGAAAGACTCGTGGGCCATGACGTGGCACCAATGGCATGCGGCATAGCCGATGGAAAGAAAAACCGGGACATCACGTTCGGCGGCGAAAGCAAAAGCTTCGTCGCCGAACGGACGCCAGTGCACGGGATTGTCCGCGTGCTGCCGCAAATAGGCAGAAGGTTCCGAGCCCAGGGCGTTGCTGGCCCAGGGCGAACCGTTACCGGTGGATTCAGCGGGTCCGGGGACCGGCATCGTCGTTCTCATCCGAGGCGCCGTCACCTGCAGACTGCGCGCCAGGGGCTCCGGGAGTGCCGCCGTCGGCAGCTTGGCCGGCCTCCGCAGCCTGGCCTTGCTCAGCCGCCAGGCGTGCTTCCTCCACCTGCGCGCGGTACCGGACGCGCCGGATGCGTCGAACCATGTCCACAATGAGGAACGTGGTCAGGATGACGATGAAGGCCGTGAGGACGAAGCCCCACGTACCGGGCGTCACCTGGTCCTCGGACAGGCCGGGCCGCAGCGTGCCCGAGGGGTTGGGCGACGGGGTGACGGTCAGGGCGAGAATCAAGTGGTGCACGTTCAAACCTTCTATGGGAGCTGATGCATGCCGACAGGCAGCGTAGCCGGAAGCTGGTTGGCCTGGCGACAATTTCTACGGGCGATAGAAACTGCCGGAGTTCCTATCTTATCCCCGCGAACAGGTCCTTCTCCGGCAGCTCGGACGGGACAGTGGACTTGATGAGCGTGTAGTCCTCCCACGGCCACGCAGTGCGCTGCAGATCCGGCGATACCGCGAAGAAGAACCCCAGGGGATCGATCTGGGTGCGATGCGCCCGGAGTGCGTCGTCGCGCGCCTCGAAGAAATCGCCGCAATCCACCTGGGTGGTGGTCTGGTGTCCCGGGGGAACGGGAGTATGGCCCTCGGCATCGGCCTCCAGCCACGCGGCAAGTCGCTCAGCGTAAGGAGACTGCAATCCTGCCTCTTCCAACGCAAAGTGCAGCGCACGGAACCGTTCCGGACTGAAAGCACGGTCATAGTAGAGCTTGCTCGGGGCCCACGGCTCCCCCATGCCCGGGTATCGGTCCGGGTCACCGGCGGCATCAAAGGCTTCCACCGCCACCTTGTGGGCCATGATGTGGTCCGGGTGCGGGTAGCCCCCATTTTCGTCGTAGCTCAGAATCACGTGCGGCTTGAAACTGCGGACCAGCCGGACCAGGGGCGCCGTGGCGCGTTCCAAGGGCTGGAGCGCAAAGCACCCCGGCGGCAGCGGCGGCAGCGGATCACCTTCCGGAAGGCCCGAATCCACAAAGCCAAGCCACCGCTGCTGGATTCCCAGGACGGCAGCCGCATTCGCCATCTCCAGTCGCCGGGCACCGGCCATGTCCCGTTTGGGGTGGGGCGCGTCTTCCATGGCCGGGTTCTGGATGTCACCGCGTGAGCCATCAGTGCACGTAGCGACCATCACGTCTACTCCCGCGGCGGCGTACATTGCCATGGTGGCCGCGCCCTTGCTGGACTCATCATCAGGGTGGGCATGGACGGCGAGCAGCCGCAGCTGCTGGTCGGAACTGCTGGACGCTGTCACGTGACGGCTCCTCTTTCGTGGATCAAGCTGTGTGGGCGGTGATGGGGCGCCGGGATCGGCACTAAACTGGACGGGTGACTTCAGAGGACCTATCGGCCACCCAAGTACCGGCAAGCACCAGCCTAGCCAATCGCTACGGCGGTCAAAAGCGCGCCATGAACCGCAAAACCAAGCGGAACATCGTCATCGGCGCCCTGGTCATCGGGATTGGGTTCGCCGCCTATGTAGCAACCGGATCCGCACAAGCCCCTGTCACCTTCAAGGACATCGGTTACAGCACCGTGGACGGCACCCAGGCAGAGGTGGACTACCAAGTCACCAAATATCCCGGAGCCACAGCCAAATGCGCCATCAAGGCACTGGACTCCAAATTCGCGGTAGTGGGCTGGAAGGTAGTGGAAGTAGGCCCCTACGATCCGCAGGACGACCCCGACGGCGGCAGCACCACTGTCCAGCGCACGGTCCTGCGTACCGAGTCACCGGCTGTTTCCGGAGTGGTGGACAATTGCTGGATCACGGACAGCGGCAAATAACAATCATGTGACCCATGACTCAACCGGTTTGGGTTCGTCCAAAGGATTTACTACAATGGATGAAACCTTCACCCCGTTAAGTTGGTTACTGAGTTCCACGAGTGGCCACCTCGGCGGGGTCTTTTGCATTGTCAGATCTAGAGGAGAAATCCGTGTCTACCACCAATAGCGCCACTGCGGCTTGGCTCACCCAGGAAGCTTTCGACCGCTTGCAGGCTGAGCTGGACCACCTTTCCGGCGCTGGCCGGGCGGAAATCGTCCAGAAGATCGAAGCTGCCCGCCAGGAAGGCGACCTGAAGGAAAACGGCGGCTACCACGCAGCCAAGGAAGAGCAGGGCAAGATCGAGGCCCGCATCCGCCAGCTCACCGCACTGCTTCGCGATGCCCAGGTTGGCGAGGCCCCTGCCGATGACGGAATCGTTGAGCCTGGAATGCTGGTTGTTGCCCGCATCGCCGGTGACGAAGAGACGTTCCTGCTGGGCTCCCGCGAAATCGCCGGAGACTCCGATTTGGACGTCTTCAGCGAGAAGTCACCCCTGGGTGCTGCCATCATCGGCCACAAGGAAGGCGACAGCCTGAGCTACGTCGCCCCCAACGGCAAGGAAATTCAGGTGGAGATTGTCTCCGCCAAGCCTTACGTCGCATAACCAGCGGCTCACCGGCCCGAAATACACGACGCCGGCCCACCCCTTCGCGGGGCGGGCCGGCGTTTTTGGTGCGCGGCTGGTGGGAGTCAGGCCGCCGGCGTGGACTTGGGACGTAACAGGACGGCTGCAATGACGCCGCCAACGGCTCCGCCGAGGTGCGCCTGCCAGGAAACGTAGCCCATCACCGTGGGCAGCACGCCGAAGAGAATGCTGCCGTAGGCCATGAACAGCACCACCGAGAGCAGGATCTGCCACCAGTTCCGGTTGAAGAATCCACGGACCAGCAGGAACGCGAAGAATCCAAAGACCAGCCCGGACGCTCCCACCGTGACCCCTCCCCCGCCGATGAGCCACACAGCGAGCCCCGAGCCCAGCCAGCTGAAGGCCAGTGCCGTGATAAAGACGCGGAGGCCTGACAGGAACACCAGGAAACCGAAAATGATCAGGGGCAACGTGTTGGAAAGCAGGTGGTTGAAGTTCGCGTGCAACAGCGGGAACGTCAGGATGTCCAGCACCCCGTCCATGGAACGGGGGCGCAGGCCAAAGGTGAAGTTCAAGCCGTGGCGCATCAGCGTGTTGAGGATCTCGATGACATAAAGCAGGATGACGAAGCCGCCCATGAAGAGCAGGCCGCCCTTCGCCCGCCCGGCCAGCGACTCCCGGTCCGCTTCTCTGGATCCTTCAGGCGTTCCCAGCACCATGGTGCTCCTCCCGTCAGTGCACCACGATCGGCTGGAAGCCCTCGGCCCGCAGTGCGCCGAGAACCTGCTCCCCGTGTTCGTGGCCTTTGGTTTCCAGGTTGATGGTGATGGAGACGTCCCCCATGCTGATGGAGCCACCCAAGCGGGTGTGATCCAGCCCGGTGACGTTGGCATCGTTTTCGGCAATGATCCGCGCGATGGTGGCCAAGGAACCCGGACGGTCATCGAGCATCATGCGGACAGTCATGAACCGGCCTGCGGCCGACAGACCGCGCTGGATGACTTTGAGCATGAGCATGGGATCGATGTTGCCTCCGGAAAGCACTACGGCGGTGTTTCCCGGGTTTTCGATCTTGCCATCCATCAGCGCGGCTACTCCGACGGCACCTGCAGGCTCAACCACCATCTTGGCCCGCTCCAGGAGGAAGATCAGCGCCCGCGCCAGGGAGTCTTCACTGACAGTGACAACATCGTCCACCAGCTCGCGGATGATGCTGAAGGGCAGCTGCCCCGGACGGCCCACGGCAATGCCGTCAGCCATGGTGGTGACCTTCTTGAGCGGCACCAGTGCGTCAGCGGCCAGCGACGGCGGGTAGGCGGCAGCGTTTTCAGCTTGGACGCCGATGACCCGGATCTCACGGCCGAGCTCCTTGGCCCTGGCTTTGATGGCCACAGCCACTCCGGCCAGGAGTCCACCGCCGCCGACGCCCATCAGGATGGTGTCCACGTTGGGGATCTGGTCCAGAATCTCCAGTCCGATGGTTCCCTGGCCTGCAACAACGTCCACATTGTCAAAGGGATGGACAAACACAGCACCGGTCTCGTTGGCGTAGCGCTGCGCTTCGGCCAGGGCTTCGTCCACGTTGTGGCCGTGCAGGATGACTTCTGCGCCGTGGCTGCGGGTGGCCGCCAGCTTGGGCAAAGCCACACCAAGGGGCATGTAGATGCGGGCGTTGATGCCCAGGCTCTTTGCGGCCACCGCCACACCCTGGGCATGGTTGCCTGCGGAGGCCGCCACCACGCCGCGCTTCTTTTCGTCCTCGGTCAGCCGGGCCATGCGGACATAGGCGCCGCGGACCTTGAAGGAGCCCGCGCGCTGGAGATTCTCACACTTGAAAAAGACGTTGCCGCCCACGAGGCTGCCAAGAGCACGGGACGACTCCACTGGAGTCTTGGTAATAATGCCCTCGAGCAACTCCTGCGCCTTGAGGACATCGTCCAGCGTGACGGGCAGGGTTTCGAGGGTATTCACTGACTATTCTCCTTTAGTGGTGTCGGCGGCAGGGCCCTCAGCAGAGGGGCGTCCTGCAGCCTTGTTCTTGCCTGCGATGCCTTTACCGAGGCGGGATTCGGGCTTGGGGAGGTGAACCTCCTTGAAGTTGGCGTCTCCGCTCGGCCCCGCAGAAGCGGTTGCCGGCTGAGGCTCCATACCGCCCAATCCTTCATCATGTTCCCACGTCCGCCCGGCAATGTACCGAACCGCCGTGTTTACTACGGCGAGCAACGGTACCGCGAACAGTGCCCCCGGGATGCCTGCGAGGTAGGAGCCTGCTGCCACCGAGAGGATCACGGCCACGGGGTGCAGCGAGACAGCCTTGCCCATCACCAGCGGCTGCAGGATGTGGCTTTCGAGCTGCTGGACCAGCAGGACGATTGCCAGCATGATGAGCGCGTTGATGGGCCCGTTGGCTACGAGCGCAAGAAGCACCGCGATGGCTCCGGTAACAAGGGCACCCACTACCGGGATGAAGGAGCCGATGAAGACCAGGACCGCCAAGGGAAGTGCGAGGGGAACCTGGATGATGGCAGCGCCCACGCCGATGCCCACAGCATCCACGAATGCCACGAACATCTGGATACGCACATAGCTGACCATGGACGTCCACCCGCGACGCCCTGCGCCGTCAGTGGCCTTTCGCGCGGTCTTGGGCAGGAGACGCACCAGGAAGGCCCAAATCCGGCTGCCCTCCAGCAGGAAGAAGATGAGGATGAACAGTGCCAGGACGAGTCCCGCGGCAAAGTGTCCGGCAGTGCTGCCAAAGGACAAGGCGCCACTCAGGATACTGCTGCTATTGTTTTGCAGCGCGTTGGCGCCATCGGCAATGTACTGGTCTATCTGGTCTGCGGTGAGGTGGAGGGGACCATCGGCCAGCCACGTCTGGATCTGTTGGATTCCGGCCAGGGCCTCCTGCCAGAGTTCGCCGAAGCCGGAGACAAGCTGCCTTCCCACCAGGGCCAGGGCGCCGGCGATAACGCCGATGAAGGCCACCACCGTGATGGCCACGGCGGCCCCGTTGGGCACATTGCGGTTGCGGAGCCACGCCACCACCGGATACAGCAATCCGGCCAAAAGGGCGGCCACCATGACCGGGATGATGAGGAAGCTGACCTTGCCCAGCAGCCAGACCAGGGCACCAATCATGAGCAGGATCAGTCCCGCCCGCCACGACCAGGCAGCAGCAATTCGCACCCCGTAGGGGATGTCTTCGGCAATTTGGCGGTCAGAGCGGGATTTGGCGTCCGGTGTTGGCGTCATGAACCCATAATTCCGTAGGCCACGCCGTATGGGAAACCGGCCCGCGCAGCTGTTATCAAACGCTGAGGCAGCACGTACAAAAAGCTCAGAGGGATGCGGTGATGCCCCAGCTCATGGTGAACGCCTCGCCGGGGGCCAGCCATCGCAGGCCGTCGCCGCTGTTGAAGGCGTTGGCGGGGCCTGTCATCGGCTCGAGGGCCACAGCTTTGGAGCGGCCCGGGAAGGTATCAGTGACAAAAACATGGACGTACGGGGACACCTCGTCCTGCTCAAGGCTCACGCTGCGGCCATCAGGCGCTGTCAGCGTGTGGCGGGCCACGCCGCCGTCGTACGCCAGGTCCGTCAAAGCGACATCAACCAGCAGGTCATTCACCGCTGTGCCGGCGGAAAGATCGAACTGTCCATCTGCTTCAGCCGTGCTGCGGGGAATCAGCCGCTCGTCGGCCACCAGCCGGGTACGGGCTTTTACGGTCAGGACCAGGTCCTCGGTAGCGACGTCACCGAGGCGCAGGTAGGGGTGGGCCCCGAGCACAAAGGGCGCCCTGCCCTGGGAATCGTTGACCAAGGTCTGCCGGACGCGGAGATCCATGGCCTCGTCCAGCTCATAGCGGACCACGTGCCGGACCAGGAACGGGTAGCCGTGCTGCGGGAACACGGTGGCTTCGAGCGTCACGCTGAACTCGGATTCGTCCACCAAGGCGTAGGCGGCATTCCTCAGCAACCCGTGGCTGGCGTTGTTGCGGGAGACTTCGGTGATATCAAGTTGCTGCTTCTTACCGTCGAGGTACCAGACCCCGTCCTCCACGCGGTTTGCCCATGGCGCCAGGGTGATGCCCGTGGCGCCCGGAGGAATCTGGTCGTCATCGTAGCTTTCCGTCAGTTGCACACCGCGGCGGGAGTAGAGGCGCAGCCCGGCGGCGAGTTCGGTGATGACGGCGAGCGCATCGCCCCTGCGAAGCTCGAATTGCCGGCCCGTGGCGAAGCGGCGGGATTCGGAGGGGAGCGCGTTATCGGCGGGTGAAGGCAAGGCAGGCATGGCAATACCGTACTTCATTTCGAAACCCGGAGCTCCACCTTCAATGTTAGCTTTTGTTAGAAACTATGCGCTTTTGATCGGTTGTGGAACAATGGATCCATGAGTCGCATCACCAGCACCCGCCTTGCGGACAGCCGCGAGCTGATCTACTTCGACGACCCCGGCACTCCGGAGCGAACACCGGAATCCCTGGTGGACCACCGCGAGCTCCCAGCCCGCGGCGAGCCCGGCGAAGTCCGGTATGACGCCCTGTCGGGCGACTGGGTTGCCGTCGCTGCGCACCGCCAGGCCCGCACGCATCTGCCGCCTGCCGACCAGTGCCCTATTTGCCCCACTACCGCGGCGAACCCCTCGGAAATCCCGGCAGCGGACTATGACGTTGTGGTGTTCGAAAACCGCTTCCCCTCCCTGGGCCCTGCCCTGGGTGATATTCCCCCTCTGCCCGCACCGGGCGCCAGCGGCCATGGGACCGTTGGACCCGCATTCGGCCGATGCGAAGTAGTCGCCTTCACCCCGCAGCACACCGGCTCCTTCGCCGAACTCGGTGAGACCCGCGCTCGCACCGTCATTGAGGCATGGGCACAGCGGACCGAAGCGCTCAGCGCCTTGCCGGGCATCAAACAGGTCTTCCCGTTCGAAAACCGCGGCGCGGACATCGGCGTTACCCTGCACCACCCGCATGGACAGATCTACGCGTACCCGTACGTCACGCCGCGCGCCGCCCAGCTCGGTGCTGTCGCACGGAAATACTACGACGACGTCGACGGGAAGGAGACGCTGGCGGCGTCGCTCCTCAAGGCTGAACGCGAAGACGGCAGCCGCATGGTGCTGGAGGCCGAACACTTCAGCGCCTACGTCCCCTTCGCCGCGCGTTGGCCCTTGGAAATCCACGTGGTCCCCCACCGCAGCGTCCCCGACCTCGCAGCGCTCACGGGCGCAGAACGCGATGAACTTTCGCACGTCTACCTTGACCTGCTCAAGCGCCTCGACTCCCTCTACCCCACTCCCATGCCGTATATCTCCGCATGGCACCAGGCTCCGCTGGATCCGTCCCTGCGCCCTGCAGGCCAGCTCCACCTGCAGTTGACTTCACCCCGTCGCGCAGCCGATAAGCTCAAGTACTTGGCCGGCTCAGAGGCCGCCATGGGAGCGTTCATCAACGACACCACCCCCGAAGCCGTGGCGGAGAGGCTCCGCAGCGTCGCCGCGGCACCGGCATCCCCCAAGACCCTGGAAGGCACCCGAGCATGAGCACCACTACCGATACCAGCGTCCTCGCCGCCCGCTTCCAGGAAACGTTCGGTGAAGCCCCCGACGGCGTGTGGCAGGCACCGGGACGCGTCAACCTGATCGGCGAGCACACCGACTACAACGAAGGTTTCGTGCTGCCCTTCGCCATCGATAAGACAGCAAAGGTGGCGTTGCGCGTCCGCGATGACTCAAGGGTCCGCATGCTGTCCACGTTCGGTGGGCACGGACTGGTGGAGGCCGATCTTTCAGAGCTGGAACCGGGCTCGGGCGAAGGTTGGTCCCGCTACCCGCTGGGGGTCGCCTGGGCGCTGAAGGAGCGTGGCATCACGGTGCCCGGCTTCGACCTCCTGCTCGACTCGGACGTCCCGTCGGGCGCCGGCCTCTCCTCCTCCCACGCCATTGAGTGCGCCGTCATCAGCGCCCTGAATGAGCTGACCGGAGCCGGACTCGCCGCCGAGGACCTTGTGCTGGCCACCCAGCGGGCCGAAAACGCCTACGTTGGCGCACCCACCGGAATCATGGACCAATCGGCATCCCTGCGTGGCGCCAAGGGACAGGCTGTCTTCCTGGACTGCCGCGACCAGCACGTGGACCTGGTACCGTTCGACGCCGAAGCCTCCGGTTTGGTCCTGCTGGTCATCGACACCAAGGTCTCGCACTCACATGCCGACGGCGGTTACGCCTCCCGCCGTGCGTCCTGCGAGCTGGGTGCCGGGATCCTGGGCGTCAAAGCACTGCGCGATGTCGGTGTGGAACGCTTGGAGGAAGCGTCCGGACTGCTGGATGAAACAACGTTGAAGCGCGTGCGCCACGTGGTCACCGAGAACGACCGCGTGCTGCAAACCGTGGACATACTGGGCAGCCAAGGACCCGCCAGCATTGGTCCCCTGTTGGATGCGAGCCACGTTTCCATGCGCGACGACTTTGAGATCTCCTGCCCCGAGTTGGACCTCGCCGTGGACACTTCCCGCGCCAACGGCGCCATCGGTGCCCGCATGATCGGCGGCGGGTTCGGCGGTTCGGCCATTGCCCTGACCCCGGTGGGCCAGGAGCAGCAGGTGCGTGACGCCGTCGTGCGTTCCTTCGCCGACGCCGGTTACGCCGCGCCGGACATCTTCACGGTGACTCCGGCGGCAGGCGCCCGCCGATTGGCCTGACACTTCCGTGATTTCCAGTAACCGCCCGGCGCTGGTGCAGGCGCCGGGCGTAAGCTGTGGCCATGACTGAGGCTGTCATTGTTTCCACTGCCAGAAGCCCCATTGGCCGCGCCTTCAAAGGGTCCCTGAGGGACGAGCGCCCCGATGACCTCGCCACCGCAATGGTGCAGGCCGCCCTCGCCAGGATTCCGGCATTTGATCCGGCCGCCGAGGATGGGCGCGGTCTGGACGATCTCCTTCTTGGTTGCGCAGAACCCAGCGGCGAAGCCGGCTCCAACATGGCACGCGTGGTAGCTGTCCTGGCAGGAATGGACCAGGTACCGGCGGCCACCATCAACCGTTTCTGTGCATCGAGCCTGCAAACGCTGCGGATGGCCTTCCACGCCATCAAAGCCGGGGAAGCCAACACGATCGTCTCCGCCGGGGTAGAGAGCGTGTCCCGCTACCAGAACTGGGCAGGCGCAGGAGAAACGGACACCGCCAACCACAACCCCCTGTTCGGCCCAGCGGCCCAACGCACGGCAGCCAGGGCAGCGTCCAACATTCCGTGGACCGATCCCCGCTTGGGTGGCCGTCTGCCGGACATCTACATCTCCATGGGCCAAACGGCAGAGAACGTTGCCACCACCTATGGCGTCAGCAGGGCCGAGCAGGATGAGTGGGGCGTCCTGAGCCAGAACCGGGCCGAGGCAGCCATCGCTTCAGGATTCTACGCCCGCGACATTACCCCCTACACCCGCCGGGACGGCACCGTGGTGGAGCGCGACGACTCTCCGCGGGCGGGAGTGACACTTGAAGCCGTGTCCGCCCTCCAACCCGTGTTCCGTTCCGACGGGACAGTCACCGCCGGCAACGCGTGCCCCCTCAACGACGGCGCCGCAGCCGTAGTGGTCATGAGCGATACCCGGGCCCGCGAGTTGGGCCTCGAACCGCTGGCCAGGGTGGTGTCCACAGGAGTGAGCGCACTCTCCCCCGAGCTCATGGGCATGGGTCCCGTTGAGTCCACCCGGCGGGCCTTGGCACTGGCCGGCCTGACCATGGACGACATTGATCTCGTGGAACTTAACGAAGCCTTCGCCGTGCAGGTGGTAGCAAGTGCACGGGAACTGGGCATCGACCCTGCCAAGCTCAACGTCCACGGTGGTGCCATCGCCTTGGGACACCCCTTTGGCATGACCGGTGCACGGATGACCAGCACGCTCCTGAACGGGCTCAAGGAACGGGACGGAACCCTGGGGCTTGCCACTCTGTGTGTTGGCGGCGGGCAGGGAATGGCCGTGGTTTTCGAACGCTTGAGCTAACCGCGAGGGGTTGGATCTCGCCCCTATGATTCGCCGAGGGGTTGGATCTCGCCCCTATGATCCCCCGCTTAGAGGCGAGAGCTCACCCCTCGACACACAAAAATGCCCCCGAAGAGTCTTCGGGGGCATTTCGGGTCGGCTTACTTTGCAGGTTGGGCCTGCAGCAGTTAGTCGTCGCCTCGCAAAATAGCCAGAAGGCGGATGATTTCGACGTAGAGCCAAACCAGCGTGACCGTCAGGCCGAAGGCCGCAACCCAGGAGTAACGCTCCGGGGCACCGGCGCGGACGCCTTCTTCAATGCTGGTGAAGTCCATGATCAGCGAGAACGCTGCCAGGCCGATGGCCAGGATGCCGATGAAGACGCCCAGGGGGATGCCTGCAATCGTTATGCTGGTGCGCAGGCCGAAGGGCTCCTGCACGGCACCGGTCCACATCATCACCATGTTGATGAGCGCGAAGACTGCGTAGCCAATGGTGGCGATCATGAAGAAGCGCACCATCTTGGGGGTGGCGCGGACCTTGCCGCTCTTGAACAGCACCAGCGTGACGCCGAAGACTGCCAGCGTGCCGATGACAGCCTGGAGGCCGACGCCGGGGTACATGCCGTCGAGGATGCGGGTAAGGCCGCCCAGGAACAGGCCTTCCAGGCCGGCGTAGGCAAGGATCAGTGCCGGTGAAGGCTGCTTCTTGAAGGTGTTGACCAGGGCCAGGACGAAGCCGCCCAGTGCGCCAACGATCATGAGCATGGTCGAGAGGGCGGGAGCTACGAAGAGCGTCACGCCGGCGCCGATCACCAAAACCACCAGGCAGGCGACAGTCTTCATGATGACGTCGTCATAGGTCATACGGCCGGTATCGGCGGGGCCGGCAGCCGGCTGGTTGTACATCTGCTGCAGCTGCTCATTGGTCATGTTCTGCTGCTGGGCAGACCACGCGGCCTGGCCATCCAACACCTGGCCAGGCGCCCGACCGGGGGCCTGGTTGAAGTGCTGGCCGTACGGGTTCTGCGGTACAGGCGGGGCCTGCTTTGCTCCACGGAAATTCTTTCCGTTGAAGACTGGGTTTCCGCCAAGTGCCATTGCGGGTGTCCTCCTGAAAAAGGGCTAGTGATAATTCACGGTACCAATTACCACGCGCGTGCGGCAGGGAAAGTTCCCTTGTTCACCCAGACGAAACGCAACCGTGACACGAAACCGGCAGAGTGGCAGCGGCAGGGACCCGCCCGAACGTTTAGAAACACCCGTACTCAACAAAGGTTTACTTAACTACAGCTACATCATAAGTTGCCTATAGCTTCACAGTTGTTATCCGATCGCGATGTTTGCACCCCCGAACTGGGCATTTATTCGGCCCACCGGGCGGTAACATAGGCCACACATGGGTGACTTAGATCACAATCGAGGCAGCTAGGCAAGAACTGTTCACAAGCCCCATTTACCGTTCGCACCGGCTGCAATGGCGCAGCCGGGACCACCCCCACTGTGGAGGTTTCCATTTTGAGAAGCACACTGCGAGACCCGTCCATCAGACGGTCCAAGGGACTGCAGAGAGTTGTGGGGGCGCTGTTCGCAGCCCTCATCGCCGCTCTGTTGATCGCCGCCCCCTCGGCACAGGCAACCACCCCATCGCCTTCGCCGTCACCGACGACATTCCAAAACAACATCAGCGGGTTCCTCCGCGATGATGCCCGGGCCCCCATACCCGGCGTCAAAATCAAGGCCTCTGGCAACGGGTTCGAAGGTGAAGCAACCTCCGGAGCCAATGGTGCGTGGACCATCGGTGTTCCCGTCCAAGGTACCTACACCATCGAGCTGGACACCTCCACCTTGCCGGAGGGCATCGCACTGGCCGAGGGCCAGGACAATCCCCGCGATGTCACGTTCAGCCAAACATCCAACCTGTCAGTGATCTTCGCCTTCGGTGAGGGCATCGTGGTCCAACAGCAGGACTTTGGCCAGAACCTCCTTAACCGCCTGGTGGCGGGCCTGAGCTTTGGCCTCCTCCTCGCCCTCGCCTCGGTGGGCCTCTCCCTGATCTTCGGAACCACGGGCCTAACCAACTTCGCCCACGGCGAGATGGTGACCCTGGGCGCCGTCCTCGTGTTCATGTTCAACGGATTCGGACTCCCCTTCTGGCTGGCGATCCTGCTGGCACTGATAGGGGGCGGGCTCTTTGGCTACGTCCAGGACGCCGGACTCTGGCGTCCATTGCGGAAACGCGGCTCCGGCCTCGTTCCCATGATGATCGTCAGCATCGGCCTGGCATTGGCCATCCGCTACGTCATCCAGTTCTTCTTCGGTGGAGCAACCCAACAGCTGCCCGGTGCACAAAGCGCCGAAATCCAGATAGGGCCTGTGTCCATCTCCCCGAACAACCTCTGGTCACTGATTATCAGCGCTGTGGTCATCGCGTTGATTGGCATCGTCCTGCTGAAGACCCGTCTCGGCAAGGCAACCCGCGCCGTAGCGGACAATCCCGCTTTGGCAGCCGCGTCCGGCATCGACGTCGACTCCGTCATCCGCATCGTCTGGATCGTCGGCGGCGTCCTCGCCTCCCTCGGTGGCATCCTGTGGGCGTACTACCGTCCCGGTGTCACCTTCGACATGGGCTCGCAGATCCTGCTTCTCATCTTCGCCGGCGTGACGCTGGGTGGTCTGGGAACCGTCTTCGGCGCTTTGATCGGCTCGATCGTCGTCGGCATCTTCGTGGAAC
Organism: Paenarthrobacter sp. OM7; assembly: GCF_029873575.1. NCBI lineage: Bacteria > Bacillati > Actinomycetota > Actinomycetes > Micrococcales > Micrococcaceae > Paenarthrobacter > Paenarthrobacter sp. OM7. The sequence goes on along the minus strand of NZ_CP123579.1, from coordinate 1,458,081 downwards.
TGACTACAGTGTTCGGCCTTCCCGCCGACCTTAAGTACGTCGGTGCACTGTTCATCATGATCGTTGTTCTTCTGTTCCGACCGCAGGGTATCCTCGGCCGGCGTGAGCGTGTGGGTTAGGAGCGGGCCATGGACTTCGGATTCATTTTCTCCAGCGCCCTTGGCGAATTATTCAGCCCGACGACGGCGGCGTACGCACTGGCCGCTTTGGGTCTTGCGGTTCACTTCGGCTACTCAGGCCTGCTGAACTTCGGCCAGGCAGGCTTTATGGCAGTTGGTGCCTACGGTTTCGCCATCTCAACCCTGAGCTTCGACGCTCCGTTCTTCCTTGCACTGATCATCTCCATTCTCTGCTCGGTGATCTTCGCCTTCATCCTCGGTATTCCCACCCTCCGGCTACGCGCCGACTATCTGGCAATCGTCACCATCGCAGCGGCAGAAATTGTCCGTTACGTAGTCACCACCAACCAGCTCACCAGCGTTACGGGCTCCGCCAACGGCCTGGCCGCGTTTGAGAACACGTTCTACGCCATGAACCCCTTCCCCGAGGGGTCCTACATGGGCATGAACAACCGTGACTTCTTCATCCGGGTGGTCGGTTGGGGACTCGTCATCGTGTGCTGTGTGCTGGTCTGGCTCCTCATGCGCAGCCCGTGGGGCCGTGTCCTGAAGGGCATCCGCGAGGACGAGAACGCTGTCCGCTCGCTCGGTAAGAACGTCTACGCCTACAAGATGCAGGCACTGATCATCGGTGGTGTCCTGGGAGCCTTGGCGGGCATGATCTTCACACTCCCCCGCGGCGCCGTCCAGCCATCCAACTACGGCACGGAACTGACGTTCTTCCTGTGGACCTGCCTCCTCCTCGGCGGCATGGCCACTGTCCTGGGGCCGGTCATCGGAGCCATGATCTTCTGGGTTGTCCTGTCGCTGACCCAGAGCCTGCTCTACGGCCTTATCGAATCAGGGGCAGTCACGTGGCTGACCACCGTCCAGGCCGGCCAGCTGCGCTACATCCTGGTGGGTGTCGCGCTGATGCTCCTGATGATCTTCCGCCCGCAAGGCGTCTTCGGCAATAAGAAGGAGCTTGCTTTCGCATGAGTGAGACCAACGAACGCAATACCGAGAATATCGACTACATGACGGATTCGCGGCCCATCGCGGTCGGGGAGAACACCCCCGGCTGCAAGAAGCGCGATCCCATCGTGGTGGCAGAGGATGTCACCCGGTCCTTTGGCGGCATCAACGCAGTGGACGTCGAATATCTTGAGATCCCGCGCCACAAAATCACTGCTTTGATCGGCCCCAACGGCGCCGGCAAAACCACCCTGTTCAACCTGCTCACCGGCTTTGACACTCCCAATACAGGCAAGTGGCAGTTTGAGGGCAACAGCCTGGCAGGCGTTTCCTCCTACAAGGTGGCACGCATGGGCATGGTGCGCACGTTCCAGCTGACCAAGGTGATGGGCAAACTGACCGTCATGGAGAACATGCGGCTCGGCGCAGCGGACCAGCCCGGCGAACGGCTCTCCAAGGCCCTTTTCAAGGGCATGTGGGGAGGCCGCGAGAAGGAAATCACAGCCCAGGCCAACGTGCTGTTGGAGAAGTTCAAGCTGGATGCCAAGAAGGACGACTACGCTGCGTCCCTCTCGGGTGGACAGCGGAAGCTGCTGGAAATGGCACGTTCCCTGATGGTGCGGCCCAAGCTGGTGATGCTCGATGAGCCCATGGCCGGTGTGAACCCCGCTCTGACCCAGTCGCTGCTGGACCACATCAAGAACCTGAAGGCTGAAGGCATGACCGTGCTGTTCGTGGAGCACGACATGAACATGGTCCGGCATATCGCGGACTGGGTAGTGGTCATGGCCGAAGGCAAGGTGGTGGCTGAAGGCCCTCCGGGCGAAGTCATGAAGAACCCTGCCGTCATCGACGCCTACCTTGGCGCCCACCACGACGTGGACCTCGGCGATGCTGAAGGCATCAAGGTGCTCGAAGCCGAGCTTGAGGCCGATGAAGAGTCGGTGGTGGGTACTGAAGACGCCGGCATCCTGTCCGACATCGTTGAAACCAAGAAGGAGGACGGGAAATGAGCAGCCCCGCCGCAATGCCCGCCTCAGCAGCTGCTCCGGCAGGCGATTCCGTCGTCAAAGTCACCAACCTCGTAGCCGGGTACATTCCCGGCGTCAACATCCTCAACGGATGCAGCATCGAGGCACGCAAGGGTGAGTTGATCGGCATCATCGGCCCCAACGGTGCCGGCAAATCCACCCTGCTGAAGGCCATGTTCGGGCTGGTGAAAGTCCACTCCGGCACCGTGGTGGTCCGGGGCCAGGACCTCACGGGTTTGAAAGCCAACAAGCTGGTGACCCAGGGTGTGGGCTTCGTGCCGCAGACCAACAACGTGTTCGCAGCACTGACCATCGAAGAGAACCTCCAGATGGGCATGTTCCAGCGTCCCAAGGCCTTCGCTGAGCGCTTCGACTTTGTGACCAGCCTGTTCCCGGAACTGGCTAAGCGTCGCGCCCAGCGTGCGGGGTCGCTCTCCGGTGGTGAGCGCCAGATGGTAGCCATGGGCAGGGCGCTCATGATGGATCCGGCCGTACTGCTCCTGGACGAGCCGTCAGCCGGCCTCTCCCCCGTCAAACAGGACGAAACCTTCCTCAGGGTCCACGAGATCAACCGTGCCGGCGTCTCGGTCATCATGGTTGAACAGAACGCCCGCCGATGCCTGCAGATCTGCGATCGCGGCTACGTACTGGACCAAGGCAAGGACGCGTACACGGGTACCGGCCGTGAGCTTATGAAGGACCCCAAGGTCATCCAGCTCTATCTGGGCACTCTGGCGGACGAGGTCTAACCACCTCAGCCCCGCACGACGGAAGGCCCCGGGACACCACCCGGGGCCTTCCGCTGTTTAAGACACACTCCTGCCAAGGGAGCGGAAGCCGCCTGGACCCCTTCGGTCAACGCGAAATGCCACCCAATGGCATGCTGGACTGATGACGGGAACCATCACGGAACTGCAGCAAAGCCTCCTGTTGACATGGCTTGGTGGCTTCACCGTGGTTCAAGACCACTCATGGCCCCTCCAGGACACCACCGTCCTTCAGGTCGCTGCCCCGGATGGCCAGGAGTACATCGTCAAAGCCAGCACCACGAGCCACCACATCCGGCGCGAGATTGCGGCTTACTCGCGGGGCCTGCCGGGGCTGCACGGCAGGGTACCCACCCTGAAGCACGCGTCGCCTGAGGCAGGCATCCTGGTCACCGGGTACTTGCCCGGGACCCTGGTAGCTGGAACCTCTTCCGAATCCGATCCCAGAACGTACCGTGAGGCCGGCATGCTGCTCTCAATGATGCACCTGCCGGCGGGAACCTCCCGCGGTTACGCAAAGGCGCTGGCGGCCAGGACGGGCTCCCTCATTGAACGCGCGCACTCTCTCCTGCCCGAGGAGACGCAAAGAAGACTACAAGAGGTCCTTGAGTCGTTGGAGCCGGGTCCTGCCACGCTTGTGACAACCCATGGCGATTACCAGCCCAGGAATTGGCTGGACGACGACGGAGTGATCAAGGTGATCGATTTTGGCCGTGCCGAGCTTCGCCCGTGGGTTCATGACCTGGTCCGGCTCAGCCACCAGCAGCTCCTCGCTGAGCCAACGCTTGCCGCGGCCTTCCACGAGGGCTTGGGCAGGGTTGTCACCAGCGAGGAGGACCACCACCTGTGGACGCTGGAAAACCTGAACCAGTCGGTGGGCACGGTGGTCTGGGCACACCACGTGGGAGACGCCGTCTTTGAGCGTCAGGGCGTGGAAATGGTGACCCGGGTCCTTGATGGGTTTCTCCCCCGCAGCGGGTAGCGACACCACAGAACGCAGCCCAGCACAGAACAGGCCCCCTTCCAGATGAGGAAGGGGGCCTGTGAGTGACTGGGGTTTGGACCGGCTGCGGCTTAGAGCTTGCCGAACTCTTCGCGGACCGGCTTGTAGGTGTTGTCATCCTGGTATTCGTAGATACCGATGTACGCCTCGGTGGGGTCACCAGCGTCGGAGAAGGTGACCGGACCGGACTGGCCGTCGTAGTCGATGTCCTTGCCGTCGCGGAGCAACGTGACACATGCTGCGAAGGTGGTGCACTTCTCGCCGCCTTCAGAGACTTCCTTCAGCTTGGCTGCGATGTCCGTGCCCTTGGTGCTCTTGGCGGCCTCGGAGGCCAAAGCGATCAGGTTCACGGCGTCGTAGGACTCGCCTGCGTAGCTGTAATCCTTCAGGGCGGGATCGATGGCGAGGAGCTTCTTCTTGAAGTCGTCCTTGGCGAACGTACCGGGAATGGTTCCCTGTGCGCCCTTCATGGTGCCGGCCTGGAAGTCCTTGCTGTAATCGGAGGTGTTGCCATCAACCATGAACAGCTGCGTGGGCTTGATGCCCTTGCCCGTGATCAGGGGGACGATGCTCTTGGCTTGGTCGAAGGTGATCAGGGCGATCGCATCCGGCTTGGCGGCGAGGACCTTGTCCACCTGGCTGCTGAACTGGGAGTCACCCTCGTTGAAGAGTTCCTCAGCAACAACCTTGCCACCGGCGGCCTCGAAGGCTTCCTTGACGTTCTTCTGGAGACCGGTTCCGTAAGCGTCGTTCAGAACGATCATGCCAACGGTTTGCGCTCCACAGGTAGCCATGTAGTTGCCCAGGACCTTGCCCTGCAGGACGTCGGACGGTGCAGTTCGCCAGTAGAGGCCCTTGTCGTCCCATGTGGTGAAGTCAGGCGAGGTGTTGGCGGGCGAGAAGTGGATGACACCGGCGCCCGTGATCTGGTTGATGACCGTCTTGGAAACGCCCGAGGATGCAGCACCGATGACGGCGCTCACGCCCTGGCCCAGGAGGGCGGTGGTGGACTGGGTGGCGATGTCCGTCTTGGTATCACCGGAGTCGCGGTGGACCACGGAGACAGGTGCGCCGAGTACGCCACCGGCGTCGTTGACTTCCTTGATGCCGAGGTTGACACCGGCAATTTCGGGCGGGCCGAGGAACGCCAGCGACCCCGTCGTCGGCAGGAGCGATCCAAGTTTCAGTGGTGCGTCTGTGGTGGTGGTCGAGGGAGGTACTGGTCCCGTGTTGGTGGCAGCTTGGCTGTTGCCGGCTCCCGCCCCGCCGCTGGGAGCCGGGCAGGAAATGCCTGCCGCCGCGGCGGAAGAAGACCCGGTCTGGGTAGGAGTCGAAGACCCACCACAGGCCGTGGCCAAGAGAGCGACCCCAATGCCAAGCGCTGTTAGCTTGGCGGCTCGGGGCGCCGCTGGGGAAAGATCAAACATGCGTTGTCTCCTCGATCGAAAGGTGCGAACTGCCTTTGATGCGATTACTCAGGTGTTCCTGATTAAGACTCAAACTAATGCAATTGGGCGGCGAACATAAGTGATTCAGGTCACATCCCTATAACACTCGTTGCCTGTGGGGAATCTACGAGCGGGCTGGGAATTTCCGCGGAGGACCCTTGGGAGCACGGCGGAAGCGATGTGGGCGGATAAGCCAGGTTCAGACAGACCAGCAAGCCCCTCGTGGACGGCCCAGCCCGGGCCAAGGAAAAAGACCCCCGAATCCCTTTGTTCGCAAGGGTTTCGGGGGTCTTTCTGCTTGTGCCCCAGGTGGGACTCGAACCCACAACACGCGGATTTTAAGTCTCAGTGTGGGGTGTGCGCCGGGGTGCGGGTAGGTGCAAAAGTTCCGGAATCACGCGGAACTCGGATGCGCTGATGTGCGGCTAGGTGCGTCCGCATTTTTGCTAATGGCAACCAAGGTGGCAACCAAACCGGTCAGTCAAACACGGTTGCGCGTGTGTCCTCCAGGGTCACTGACAGCTCAGTTCGGACCGCGTCCATGTAGATCTTCTCCAACTGGGCGATCTGTAAGACTCGCGCCTGAAACGCAGCCTCCTCCTCAGGGCCCATGAATCGGCGCGGGGATGCTGCTGCAGGTCCAACGTGAGCTTGGTGAGCCATCATGAAGTCGACCGCTCTCAGGTAGGTCGGGAACTCGCAAAGGAGTTTCATCCGGTCCAGCATGCGGCTCAGCTGCGACTGCGCCGCCGTCATTTTGTCGTGGTACTCCTGCTCCCATTCCAAAACTGGCCCAGGCTTCGGATTCGATACCGAGACCTGCGTTATCTCAGCCAGCGATTCGATGAACTTGAAATGCACCTTTGTCCGCTCCTCACGGAGCCAGCCAGCGCGCTCCGCTTCGCGGGCCCGCTGCCAAGCGGATGTTTCCGCCTCCTGGGCTCGCTGCCAAGCAGCTGCCTCGGTTTTCTCCGTGGCAGCTCGATTGGCCTTTCCGTTTGCGTGGGCGAGAACTGCGGTCAAGATCGCGCCGACAATAACTGCAACGACGGGTACAAAGGGCTTTATGAGTTCTTCCATGCCCTAAACCTAGGCGAATTAGGATGGAGGCGTGGAAGTGAAGTTGACCTATGAAACCGCCGACGGTGAGCACGGGCACGTGAGTGCCTTCGGACCCACCTATGAGGATGCCCTGGCGGCCGCCCGTGTCCTCGTGCCCGAGGGCTGCCGAGTCCTCTCAATACGCACGTGACCAAGGGGATCCCGTCGGCTTGTTATGATGCAACGCATGGCGACGATTACCCGGAGTGATTCGATTCCTCCTGTCGAGTTTGCGACAGCCCGGACCTACGAGAGTGGCGGGCGGACTTTCGTCGAGCAATCAGATGCACTTGAGCTGGCTCGCAGAATAGCTGTCAAGGACAAGGAACTCCTCGATCGTCTCGCGGCCCAGTGATGCGGTATTTGGACGCGGAAACCATCATTGCCTTGAACGCCGAGCACGGGGGTCCAGGCGCAGGAGTCCTTGACGAAAACGGCGTTCATGCTGTCGCTGCCCGCCCTTCAGCAGGATACGGAGGACAGGAAAAGTACGCGACCCTCTGGGAGAAGGCCGCCGTGCTCCTCCATGGCATTGCTACCACTCAGAACTTCAGTGACGGCAATAAGCGAACAGCGTGGCTCGCCATGAAGACCTTCCTCGGCATAAACGGGCAGGAACTTCGCGACCTGCCTACGATCACTTCCGAGGCGATGGTTCTCCTGGTGGCCAGCGATAAGACTAAGTTCGAATCTGGCAAGGTCGCGGAATGGTTGGAGGAGAACCGCCTTCGCGCTTCAGACCGCGTGGACTTCGCAGTATTAGGCCAGTCGATCGAAGGCGTGGCCGAACAACCAAACAAGAGCTTCTACCGTCTGCCAGTCCAGGTAATGGCCGTTCCCAGCCTGCCGTTCGGGGGTGCTCTCTACGCCTTGGTCCGTATCAACTGGTACTCAATTGATGCCGGCCGGGACATCACTGTACGCATGCGCTTTAAACACGACTCCGGCGGCGTGATGCTCACCGACAGGGTTCTCGGATCGATAACGGGTCACGTAGAACGCCATTGGGACAAACCATGGTTCCCGAACGGTATTCAGTCCTGGAACGAGTATCTCGCCCTGGGCGTCATGACAAGCGCCGAAGCCCAGACAGTTGTTCAGCTGATGATTGACGATGAGGTCGCCTGGGAAGAGAGCCTTACCGTCGCTCTCCGGCCATCGGCCCCAGACGTTATCCCAAACATGTACGACTGAACGTAAAGAAGGCCCCCACCCTCGCGAGAGAGTGGGGGCTTACTTATATGCCGGGTTCCGGGTCGTCGGACCATTCAATGGGTCCGCCGTTGAGTTGGTGTTCGACGTTGGCGGTGTGCGGCGGCAGATCACACCACAGGTAGTCGCAGCCGGCGGGCAGTGGGGGTGGCGAATTGGCCATGAAGGTTTCTCCCTTTCAATCAGTAGGACAAAATCCCGACGTCCTGGATACGTACCTGCCCGCCGGACACACGTCCGACGCTCAGGGTAAGGCTCGTGCTGCCAACTGGGATGGAGAACAGTTTGTGAATCGGCGGCGCCGGAGCTCCAGCTGCCAACGCCACGTCCACGCTCTTGGACAAACCCTTCGTTGCGTGGACGACACTTAGCCGGGCCACAGCTCCGTCCGGTGAGGTGAGCTTGGCCGTGAGTTCCCTTTGTCCGCCTTCTGCCCATTTCCGATCGGAGATGTTGATCGACTGAGACAGCAACCCTGCCGAGTTGCTGGAAAGTGCGAACGTTGTCCCGTCCGGATCCGCGCCCGTCGTGTAGCCGGAGCCAGACCAGGCGGCCAGGTCCTTGAACTTCCCGTTCCGGACGAGGTTGTTGCGGTAGCTCGTGGAAGCATCCGCAAGCAGGAGCCCTGACATTGAGCAGAGAAGCAGGCGGCCAGCGTCGCGTTCGTCCGCAAGGAAATTCACAATCTCCTGGAAAATCGCGGTTGTGATGTAGCCCTCTCCATAGTCGATGCGCGACGGGTGAACCATGAGTTGCAGGCCCGCGCCCATCGCTTGGGCCATCTTGATTTCGTCAATGACTTCCTGCGCGTCAAGGACGTTGTCCATGGTCTTGTGCCATTCACCGTTGCGTGGGTTGCCGTCCAACAGTCGGTACTTAGTTCCGGTCAGGTAACCCGTGCAGGCTCCATAGTTGGCCAGGACCAACCGTGCCGCTTCGAACCCCGGGCCGAAGTGCTCAGGAGTAGATGTGCCGGTCCATCCGTTGAAGCCAGTCCCGCCAACCCCAGCCACCGCGAACATGTCGAACGACGCCGTTGGCATGTTCGCCTTGAGCAGCGCCTTGGAATCGACGAGCTCAACCGTCATCCCAGCGGTGGTGGTCGCGTCTGTATGGAACATCCCGTGGCCGACGTGCTGCATGCCGTAGTTGGTGTTCCAATTCATACGGTCGGCCCATGAAACACCGGCGTTCTCTGGGAGGTCCAGACGGGTCTGGCCGGGGTTGATAGCCGAGGAGATTGGAACATCCCGTGGTCCCGTGATGGGCAGGACCTTGTCCCTCAGGTTCACGTCACCGTGGTCAACCCGGATGCTCACAGCACCAAGCCCGCCCGTGCCAACCACTCCCCCGTAACGCTGCCGCATGGCGTCCAGCAAAGGAGCGTTGGCCATCGCCACATCTGCGGTGGTGACCACTACAGGCTCGGGCGGTTCCGGAACTTCGTTCGGGTCCCTCCACGGATTCCAAGCAGTCGCCGAAGCGGTGATGCGTTTCCGTTCCAAGTCACCGAAGCCGTTGGCTTTCGCGCCATAGGTCCACTGGTGCTGGCTGAAGATGATCGTTGAGGCTTCGACGTCGCCGCCTACGGTGATCAGGCAAGGGTATTTGACGGGCAGGTTGAGGGTGCTGTCAGCTGTGGCCTGGTTATGGATGACGTAGTCGCCAGGCGTTTTCAACAGGTCCATGTCCACGTTGAGGGGCAGCCTGCCCCGTTTGGTCATCTGCTTTGTCAGGGCCCAGTTGACCGCGTCGGCGGACCATGTGGAAGCCGACGTTCCTGCGGTGATGCGGTACACGACGGAACCGCCGGGAGCTGTCGCGGATCCTGCAGGTGGGCTGATGATGTAGGTGCCAGCGGCGTACACCGTGTTGGGCTTCCAGTTGTAGATGGCCACTTCCGCTTTGGCGGATGCGGTGGCCAGCGTGGTTCCCTGAGTAGAGGGATTCCAGTTTGCCGCGCTGTAGACAGAACCGGTGGTGAAGTTGGTTTTCGCGGATTCGATGTCACCGTTTGGTGAGATGCGACGGGTTCCCGCGGTGACTGTCTCGTTGGGCCGCCAGACAGGGATGATGCCGACGGTGGATTGCGCAGCTGACGCGGCACCTGCAATGACTGCAGGGTTGGTGGCGATGGCTTCGGCCACGACCGGGGGGACTTGAATCTCCAGTGCGTCGGCTAGGGCGGTGCCTGACTCTGGGCCGGCGACGATTGCTTGGGCGACGGCGGAGTCGTTGAGGTCCAGCGGGTCACCCTCGAAGCCGGCAACTGCTTCGAGGGTGACCAGGCGGGCACGTTCTTCCTGATGAAGGCCCTGGGCAACCAGCGCGTTGTCCGCGATGAGGTTGTCGCCGTTGCGGACAGGGTCGTTGCCGTCCGGAACTTTGAAGCCCAGCGACGTCTCTTCTACAGCCACAAGGGCCTCCTATTCAGTTGTGGTCGAACGCTTGCTGTCAGGCTTCGTGCTTGCCTTGTTTGTCGCCGATCGGCGTGGCTGCCTCGATGGCGGGCGCTACGCCTGTCGGCTTCCACAGCAGCTTGTAGCTGTTCCCTGCCGTTATGAAGATGACCAGGATGGAGACGACAATTCCTACATTGGTGAATATGCCCATGAGATACGCCGTCACTGTTGCCACGACGACATAGAACAGGAAGGCCACAATGGACTGCCTGCGCGCGGACCAACGCGTCTGTTGAATGACAGAGATCACGGGCGGGCTGAAGAAGCCCACGGCCATGAGCCAGAGCACTACGGGGCCGAGAGCTGCGAGCGCCTGGATCGCTGCGGGGTCAAGGGATTCCATGCCCTAGCCTTCCTGCTTAGGCTGGAGCACGAACTCGACACCGCCGGCCAGCTTCTCAGCCGTGCGGGAGGCTATGTCCTCGATGGACTTGTCTTCTGCGCCCGCCTGGATGGCCACCATGGCTTGGATGGTCGCGCCGGCGGGACGAACAGTGGACTCCCCTGGTGTGACACTGTCCAGAGCTGCTTCAGCTGCACGGCGGCTGGCACGGATGTCGCCCGCCAATTCGCCTTCTGGCTTGTAGCCGGACCTGCCCGGGCCGACAGTATCCCAGAGGTAGTTCACTCGCTCTGCGGTGAGGTTGTCCCGCGCGCGGTCTGAGTCGCTGTACATATCGTCCTCTTCCTGATTTTCGGTGATGGTGCCAGCGGGCCCGAGGGCAGCCCCGCCGGTCATGTAAGGGTTCGGGTTACTGCACCCATAGGTGTTCGTGGCGTAGTTGTATGGCCGGAACATCAGGAAGAAATGCAGATGCTTCCCGAATGAATAACCGGTGTTTCCTTTGATGGCGATGTGTTGGCCGGCTTTGACCCAGTCGCCTGTTTTGACCCTGAAGGATGCAAGGTGTCCGTAGCCTGTGTCTGCTATGAACGTTGCACCGCCGGCCTTGTGCCCGATGATGATGATGTTGCCGGCACTGGTGTCTACGTTGTCGTTGCGGTTGAAGTCCGGGTTTAGGTACCACTGATTTGGCCAGCCGAGGTCGCGACTGTCCCCGGCGTAGAGGACCTGACCATCAGCAGCCGCGTATACCTCAGGGAAGATGTTGACGCCGTCGGTGTACCCATAGTCCTGGCCCGCATGCGGGTACCCGTCAGGTTGAGGGTTCGCGTAGAACTGGGTAATTGGCCCGCGGCTTGGCCGGTAAAGGACGAATGCCATGAGTGGCTCCTAGGTTGGTGGTGTTTCTGACGGTTCTTTCTCGAGCTGCGGCCAGGGGCGAAGCTCTTCAGCTGCCATGCCATGCTCGGTACAGTCGCGGCGAAGCTGAGAGGCGTACTCCTCCGTCCGCCGGCGGTTGCGGGCTTCACGGTCAGCCCGGGCGTCGCTCAGGTCAGCGCGCTTCCGCTCTTCGGCGACCTCCTTCCACGCCTTGTCCCGTTCCGCCCAGGCTTCGTTTCGCTGGTCTTTGAGGGTGGTGTTGCGGATTCGTTCCCGCCCGGCAGAGCCGCTGAGGTATTTGATGAGTCCGTTGATGAGCGCGAGGAGCGCCGCACCTCCGCCGCCAGCACCGATCAGGGTGACGAGCAGTTGAGTTGAATCCATGGGTGGGCCTACTTTTCGGGGTCGTAGGCGAAATGCCGGATCTTTACTAGGCGAGTGGCAAACATGAGCAGGGCGAAGATGACAAAGCAGAGCGTCCCGATTCGGGTGCTGATCTGCGTCACAGGCAGGCCAGCGACGGCGACGCCGTAAATGCCTATTGCCGTCATGCAGAAGCCTGTGGCCGCGCGCTCCATCCACCAGATACCCGGAAGCACTGAGATGGAGCCGAGCACCCCGCCGATCAGCAGCAGTGCACCCCAGCCCACCATGAGCCCTTGCCCGATGCTGGACTGGATGGACCTTGGTGGGTCGATAGCCACGGCGAGGCCAAGGACACTGATCACCAGGTAAGCGAAGAAGAAGATGGCTGACAGTGCCCGAGGTTCCTGGACCTTGAGCCACAGTGCCAGTGCGGTGCTCTTGTAGCGGGTCACGGCTTGGACCTCCAGTTGATTCCACCGAGGCCGATGAAAAATGCGCCCTGGGAAATGCTCGAGAAGCCCGTTGCGGTCTCGAAGTGGATGTTGCCGTTGGACCGGACGTAGAGGGTGCACTTGTTTCCCATGGCTGAGCTGGTGCCCGGGTTGTACAGCTCGTCGGCGGCCGGCGCGATGGCCGAGGGTATAGTGCCCAGCAGGTACGCGGTGTTGGCGGTCATGGTGATCGTTGAGCCGGTGGTGCCCACCATGCCCAGCAGGGTCGCCCTGCCCGTTGGGAGCTTCTCGTAGCCGGGGGTTCCGTAGCCGGCACCGAAGGCTTGGTACAAACCACCGAGGGCGATGTTGCCGCTGGCGTAGTCCAGCCACTTCGTGCCGTTCCACGTCTCGATGGGCTGGCCCGGAAGATCGGTCCGGATGATGCACTGGCCCACCATGACTCCCAGCCCCTGAAGTGCAGTCCGGGCCGCGTTCGATGCGATCGGGATGACCACGTTGGCCCCAAGGAAAGCGGTGGCAAGGTCCGCAGTGAGGTTGTATTCGTCGCCGTTCGTGGGTACGACGATCTTGTTTTTCAGTGTCTGCGTCATTTAGATGTTCCAATCCATGAGGAGCTTTCCGGATTCGGGGTCTTTGCGTCTGCCGTTGAGCCCGATGTACGGGTCGCCCGCTATGGATATGCCGCCGCCAGCTGCGATGACTGGGCCGAAGCTGGTGGGCAGGTCGATCCACGCCGGCACCTGGCCCGCGGCAAGGACGACATCGAAGGGACCTACGGAGCGTCCGACGTCGCCGCCTGGGCGATACTGGCTGGTGTGCGCGTAGACGTGCATGGTGGCCGCGGAGTTGTAGTTGCCGACGTTGTTGAGGCGGGCTGGCACGCGGAACTGCACGCGGGTGATGGTCTTCCCTGCGAGGGCGGGCCTGGGTGGTCCGTAAAACCAGCTGCCTGTCAGCACCTGGCCAGCCATCGAACCGCTGTAGAGCTGCTCGCCGCCGTTCTGGGATCCGGCCCACCGGCCCCAGCCCCCGACGCCGTACGTGTCGGATGCGGTGGCGATGAGTGTCTCTTGACCCGTTTGGATAATGTCGGGCGCGGCAGGTGGTGGGAGCGGCGGCTGAGCGGGTGGGGCGTTGATGGCTGCAATGACCCCGAGGATGGTGGGCTGGTTTGATGCCCAGGACAGCTTCACGGGGTTCCCTGGTGCGTAGTCGGTGACCGGCCCGAGGAAGGACTTTGTGGTGTAGGTGCCGCCGTCGTCGCCCGTGAAGATAATCTCGTCCATGCCTACGGCGAGCACGGACCCTGTGGACGGTGCCGGTTGGTCGTCGTACTCACAGACAACGAGGGCGGTGGCCAATCCCCTGCCGTCGCTAGTGATGTCCACGACGATCTTGCCGCCCTGCACCGGCTGAACGTTCTTGTTCCACCGGGCCATGAGCATGCCGCCTCGCACGTTGGCCCACCATTCCGTGCCGTCGAAGTAGGCGGTTCCGTATTCGCGGGTGGTGCCGCCGGCGGGGATTGCTTCCTTGGTTTTGACCAGGGCAACCATGCGGGCCTCCTAAAGTTCGGACCAAAGTATGGGTGGGAGCTGGCCCCATGAGCCGGGCATCAGGTCCCATGTGAGCTCTGGCATCTCGTCGGTGATGTGCTGCGCCCATTCGGTCCGGTCCAGTGCGGCAAGGACGTCTGTATAGGAGCAGCTCACCGTGAGGGTGGTGTTGCCCGGGATGGGGCTGCCCGCCCGGCTGATGGAGGTGATGTCCCCGGGTAGGTAGACCACGTGGCCGGCCGGCACCGGGCATCCGATCTCGACTCGGTCACCGGCTTGGAGTTCCGGATGGGGGATGATTTCGGCGCTCAGCTCGACGGCAAGGTTGCCCAGGAACTCATCGCGGAGCTTCTCCGCATAGGTGGTGGCCTGCGCGACGGTGGTGATCATTTCGGAGGAGTAGAAGAACGGCACTTGGCCGTGGTCTCCGCCGTAGCGCAGCGGCCCGTTTTCAATGTCCTTGACGCCGAAGATCGGGTCGCCGGTCGCTTCGTTCTTTCCTTCGACTACCCAGCGGTTATAGAGCCCGTCGATTGACTGGCTGCGGGAAACGTTGATGAGTCCCTGGTTGGGTTCGATGCGTAGCACCACGGGTCCGCGTTGCGGATAGATGTGCGCTTCGCCGTCGCCGCCCATCCGGTATCGTGCCGAAACTCTGCTGAGCAGGTCTTGGCCGGCTTCGAGGCGTTCCTTTTCGTAGACGAGCTGCCGGGACAACCCGGTGTCCGTCACGCCGGGATCCACCACTGTGGGGAAGTATCGGCCAGTGAGTCGCTTCCATTCGGAGATGACTGTGGCGCCGGCCCCTGGAGACTGCGGTGCTTGCAGCCGGTCGCGGTCCACGTCCGACGTAATGTCCACCACCGTGAGGGAGACGGCGGCCGTGGTGATCCACACGCGCTTCTTGTGTGGAGGCAGGCTCCCATCAGGTTCGATGTAGCCGTACTCGTTGATGATCCGCGATTCGCGGTACTCGGTGGGCACGTTCCCGGTGATACGGAACCAGCCGAAGTTCACAGCACTGGCACCGCCCACGTTGTAGATGATCTGCAAGCGGGTGCCGCCCACACCGAGAGGGTCGTCGAAACGCCAGGCGCCGAGCGTGCCGTCAGGATCGGCGACGGTAATGCCGATCCTCTGGGCTACCTTGACGTTCTCCCCCGCTTCATCGTCAGCGGACCAGTTCTTGACGTTGAGCGGTTCCGGGACGACGAGCTGCCCGCCGCGCCATGCCCAAACGGTGAGGTTGTCCGCCGGGCGGGAGCCTTCCAGTGCGTCCAATGTGTCCTGATCGATGAGACGCAATGTGACTCCTAGCCGAGCGGGTTCTTGAGGTCGTCGAGGTACGTTTTGCCGGCCATGGCGTCCTGCTTCTGCTGGTACGTTTCCACCAGCAGCTGCACATCGCCGTAGGTCCAAGTGGCTGTCAGGACCTTCACGGTGGGCGCGGCGACGGTGTCGCCCTTGAACTCCCACCAGGTCATTTCGCCGCCCCAGCCGACGTCCACGGGGATCTGAACCACGGAGGGGACGGCGAGGAACATGGTGCCTTTGAGCAGGACGCCATCGAGGTCCGGACCGGGCCTGAACAGGAAGCCCGACGTTGACGTGAGAAGATCCTTCAGGCGTTTGCTTTCTTCAGCGGAGCGCGTCCCCATGGAAAGGTCGACGCCCTTCTCGGCCATGCGATCACCGAACAGAGCGATGGGCTTCCTGTTGCCCATGACGTTGAACATTGAGATGTCCGCGCCGTGTTCAAGCGCACTGAGCGCCGGACCCCTTAGCACGATGTCACCCTTGCGGGTTCGCTTCCCGATCACTGGCACAGCGCCCTGCGGGATGAACGGGTCCATCAGCCAACTGGTTTCGGAGGCGATGTTGATGGCGGCCGCGGTCTTTCTGCTTGCCCCGCCCGGCCCGGACAGGACTTCCACTTCGTAGACCACCCGCCGGTTGGTTGGTACGTCCCAGTCGGTGACGAATCCGGCGTCGTTCATGGTGACGCGGCGGGCACCGCGGACGGGGTTGCGTTCCTCGTCCGCGGTGCGCCACACGTTCACCAGCGAGTTCCCAACACCCAGGCCAGTTATGGTGATGCCGGCCTTTGGTCCCGGCCCACCAGGGAGGGCCTCGGCTGTCACTGCAACCACGGGTTACCGCCTTCCGTTGCGGTTGTACTGGGAGTTGGAATCGGCGGCGGACACCACGCCCTGGGCGACGGTGCTCACCTGAGCGAGCAGGTACTGACCCGTGAAAGGGTTCTGCACATATACGTCCGGCAGGTCCACGTTCACGCTGGCCATCGACGCGGATTGCTCCTGATACCCGCCGTAGCCCATCGCGGATCCGTAACCGGAGGCCAGTGACTTCGACGGCGCCTGATAGGCCAAGACGTCGTCAAGGTTCAGCCCGTTGTTGACGGCCCTGAGCCAGTGGTCGTTCCTCTTGGACTGCGGTTCGTTGATGATCCATTCCCCTGAGCGGACGCTGTAGGGCGTTCCGTTCTGGGTCATGGCGCGTATGTTGTCCATGCGCGGGTTGAGAGGCGGCGTGCCGGGTACCTTGCCGCCACCAGCGAAGCCCACCACGCCACCGGTGAACATAGGCGCGATCTGCCCGGGCCGGGCTGGGTCCGGGCCGCCGTTGATGACCCGGTTGTAGGTCTCCTGAATCGTCTGAATCGTGACTCTGGAAACCTTGCCGTCCAGCGAATCTGCCGCGCTCTTGACTCCGTTGAGCTTCGCCATGGTGTCCGCGTAGTTCTGGACCGCAGTCTCGATCGGCACACCCTTGGGAATGTTCAACGCACTCCGGGCAAGGTCATCAGCCTTTGCCTCTGACGCGCCGAAGGCCCGTGCCGTGTCGTAAAGGGACTGGTAGGTGGTGGCCAGCTTGCCCTGCAGCTCGCCCTGGGTGGCCCCGTTGTTGGCCATCGCCGTCGTGGTGCTGATGGCTTTTTGAGCCAAGTCACCGAAGACAGCGCTGGCACCGCGTCCGGCTTCAGATGTCAGATCGAAGCTGCCCGTCGCGGCGTCCAGTACTTGGTTGCCGGCGGACTGCGAGGCGTTGACCTCATCGATCTTGACCTTCAGCCCGTCGAGGGCTTCCTGGTATGCGGACTCAGCGTCGCGTGCTGAGAGCGTTGCGAGACCAGCTGCGAACATGGAGTCCAGCAGCTTGGACAGCGAGACCACGACGCCGTCAGCTGACAAGCCCATATCCGCGAGCCGGTCGGTGGCTTCCTGCGTGGCCTTCGCTTGGAACTCAGCGGCTTTTGCCTGTCCCTCTTGGGAGGACTGGGCTGCTGCCAGCCGCGGCGGGATCTTCCCGAGGGCGAAGTCGTAGAGTTCCTGCTCTTCGAGGTTCACTCCGACGGCGCGGGCTTGCTCGAGGAGCGAGTCGCGGTAGGAGGGGAATCGGTCGAACAGTTTCTTCTGCGAAAGGCCGGCTTCCTCTGACGCTTTGGCGAACTCCTTGAAGTTGTCCGCGGCAGCAGTGGTGTTGCCGTTCTTCGCCATGGCCGCCAATACCTGGTCAGCTTGGCCGAGGGCGTTGGTGGCCCGGTGAACGGTGGATTCGTAGCCGGTGAGCGCCTTTGCCGTGTTGTTCAGGAACCCAGCGAAGTCGTCCTGGTCGGAGGCTTTGAAGAGGTCCTTCAAGCTTCCGATGTCGCCTATGTTCGTGAGGAAGTCCTTATCGAAGGTGGCCCCGAACTGGTCCCCTGCTTTGGAGGCTTTGAGGATCTGGTTGGCCATCTGCTCAAAGGAAGGGCCTGCCCCAGCTGCGCCGTTGGCCAGAGTGCCGGCCACTTGCAGGGCAGCCATCGCCACACCAGCGACGGTTGCTGCCTTGCCCAGCTTCGTGAGTCCGGCAGCGGCACGCGGCGAGGAGACTGCCAGCTCGTTGAGGTGCCTCCTTGCTTCGATGAACCGCGGGAACAATGTCAGGAACGCGCCGGCCAGCAGCGCCCCGCCGCCAGCCAAGGCAGCGACACCGAGGGTGGCTTGAAGTACTGGCCCCGGTATCTGCCCGATGGAGTCGATGAGCTTGTCCGCGCCCTGGGCGAGGTCGCGTAGGACCTCGTTGGCTCCGGAACCTGATTTGAGGAACACGGAGTCAAGCGATCCGCCGACCTTTTCCAGGTCGCCTGCGAGGTTGTCCTGTTTCATGGCCGCGGTGATGGCCGCGTAGCCAGCCTCGTTGACTTCCTTGGTCCACTTGGAGATGCCAGCTGCGCCCTCTTCGTAGAGAACGTTGGCGGCGCGGACTGCGTCGGAGCCGAAGATGATTTCCATGGCAGCGGAGCGGGCCTCTGGGGTGAGGTCCTTCATGGAGTCCTTGAGGTTGCCCGCAAAGGCGGACAGGCCGATGAATTCGCCCTGGGCGTCGAATGCGGAGATACCCAGTTCGTTCATCTTGCTGGCAGCAGCAGCCGAGTTCGGCGTGAGCGCTTGCAGCATGGTCTTGAAGCTGGTGCCCGCGTCGGAGCCGAGGAGGCCCGAGGCTGCGAAGGCAGCAAGCCCACCGGTGGTTTCCTCGATGGACAGGCCAGTCTGTGAAGCGATCAGGCCGCCCTGTTTGAGTGCGTTGCCCAGGTCCTCAACGGAGCCTTGGGCTTTTCCTGCACCAGCGGCGAGGAGGTCCGCGACGTGCGGTAGCTGGTCACCGGTCAGTTTGAACTGCTTCATGGCTGTGGCGGCCAGCTCGGCTGCGTCGGCTACTTCCATGCCGCCGGCTGCTGCCAACGAAAGCGCACCTTTCAGGCCACCGCCGAGGATGTCCTTCGTGGATACGCCTGCTTTGGCCAGCTCGGTGATGCCGTCTGCGGCTTCCTTGGCCGAGTAGGCGGTGTCAGCTCCGGCCTTGATGGCTGCTGCGCGGAGCAGCTCCATATCCCCAGCTGAGGCGTGCGTGGCGGCACGAACCTCGGACATTGATTTGTCGAACGCCATGTAGGACTTGATGGCCAGCCCAACGCCGACAGAAATGGCAGCACCAACGCCGAGGAGGGTGTTGCCCGTGGAGCGCCATGCTTCCTCGTGACGAGATGCGGACTGGACCATCTGACCCAGGGCGGTGCCGGACCTCTTGGCAGTGTCCTGGGCGCGCTTGCCTACTTCGTCGGTTGCCTTGGCAGCTTCCTGCATCTGCTTCCGGAAGTCGGCGATTTCGGCTTTGACCCGGACAACGACGCTGCGCTCGGCCACGGTAACCTCCAGAGGCAATATTCAGTTGTGGTTAGATCAGGGCATGAGCGAACAAAAGAGCGGTAGCAAGCCCGGGCACATGCTGATCCGGGGAGGCGTCATTCTGGCCGTTTTGGGGGTAGTTCTCTTCGCAATGACTGCCGGCGCAGGCCAATCAAATCCAGGCATGTTGTTCGGTGCGCTGGTTGTTGGCCTGCTGCTGGTGATCGTTGGATATGTGAAGCGCGGAAGTAACCGCTAGGCCCAGCCGTCGGCTTCGTGCAGGGTGATCTTTTGCCCTGGGAAGGTCACCCTGTTCGTGTCTGCCCTCTTGGACTCCAGCGGCGCACAGCCATGGCAGATAACCTGGTCGTCGGCTTCGTGCCGGCCAACGTTGTGGTCCCCACGGGTCACTGAATGGTGCAGCCCGCAACCAGGACACAGGCCTTCTTCGTAGGCTGTGAGCGCCAGTGCCATGATGCGGTCCCTGTCCGTCCAGGTGCCGTCGTCCTTGCGCCCGCGAAGGACAGTCTGTGGGACTTTCCATTCGCGGGCCGTCCGGGCTTCTAGGAGGACATGACCCCATCGTCGGTCGGCGAGGGCTTCGACGATTTTGGGACTGCCACCTTGGGAGCTTCCACAGCGGCACGGCTGTAGGCCTGCTTGAGCAGACCCATCTGCGCTTCACCAACGGTCTTGGCCAGCTTGCGAGCCTGGGTAAGCGTAAGCTGCGGGGACACCACAGCCTTGGTGATGGTGCGAAGGTCCGCTTCCTTCCGGATAACTTCGTCAGCTGCCGTGTTGGCCATCGTCCGAACCATCGAGTTGATGTCATTGACTGCGCTGATTTCGAGACGCTTGCACTTCTCCCGAGCCTCGGCACGCGCAGCGGAGGCAGCCTTGTCGATGTCCTCTTTGATGTCCTTCTTGACCTGCTCCGTGATTTCTTCAAGCTCCTCGTCGTCGAGGAAGCTGACACGGAACACCATCTTGGACTGGTCCAGTTCGACGTAGAGGTCATCGATCTTGTCTTGCAGGTCCTTCCCAGGCGCTGAATCGCCCATGCTCCGGTCCTCGAAGGGAACTTCCGCGATCTGCCGGAGCTTGGCTTCGAGCTCGTCGATGTCGGCGAGGAGATCGTTGCGGGCGTAGAGGGTGACAGACCGTTCGGTGCGCTTGGCGCCGTCGAGCCAGTCGTCAAGATTCAGGGCTTCAGTCATGAAAACCTCCAAGGTTTTTCAAAGTGGTGGGGTCAAGGTTGAAGGGTGGAACGCCGGCCGGAGGGAACCTTGGAAAACCCTCCGGCCGGCTGACTTTGTTAGGACACAGCGACGATTGCGCGTTCGTCCACGAGGTCCTGCACTGAGAAGACCTGGCGGAACTTCTCGTAGCCGGCGCCGGATGGGGACAGCACCTGCGGGGTGTTGGTAAGGACCTGGAACACGCGGACCTCATCAGCGGCCGCGAGCGCCACTTCATGGGCCTTTTCGCCCTCCTCAATCTGGCCGATGCGCTCGACGAGGAAGCCACCGATGTTCTTGCCTGTGAACGTGGTCCAGGCGGTGTCATCGATGGCGTTCTTGAAGCGGAAGAAGTTCATGGCCGCTTCGTAGTTCGTCCGACCCGGGGCCGTCGAGTTCGAAGAAGCAGTCCAAGCCGGGTCGTTGATCGAGTCATCACTGGTGGCGCCCAGCGCGTAGTCTGCCGCGGTGATCAGCTGGGAGATGTCCTTGCCAGCTGTTACTTCCGAGATTTTCGGGGCGTGGTAGTTCGCGATGGAGGGAACCCACCAGAGACGCCGGTTCGCGTCAGTGAGCATTTTGGGGCCAAGCTGAGCCATGGCTACTTACCTGCTTTCTTGGAAGGGACTTCGGCGAGCCGGGGGAAACGTCCGTCCAGCCACGTTTCGGGGACGCTGTTGACCAGCTCCTCCTTGGTTTCTTTGTCGTAAACACGGACCCTCTTGCGCGGGTCGTGGGTGCGGCCCGGCACCTCGTCCGGGATAGCGGGATCAGCGGTGGCCTCAGTCGCGCCTGCGGCGGGCTCAGTCACCTGATTACGGGTTGCCATGATGGCCTCCTATTTGGTGGTGGCCCCGCAGGGCCGGTGGGTTTCCTAGCGAGCGGACACGAGGGTGAACTCGTCCACCGCGAATTGGGGATGCAAGCCGATGCCGGGGATAGTGACATCCCGGTCGGCGCGGATGTCCAACAGTTCCTCTTGGCGGAGGATGCCGCTGGACCAGCCCTGCACGACGAGCTTCTTGCCGTTGAGGGCTGTTCGGACGGCCTCCAGAACAATCAGCACGGAGTCGAACGTGAGCCCTGAGTAGGTGATCCTGAACCGCATTTCGCGGGTGTCCGGGTCGCCGTTCATGGCCTCGGTGGAATCCCTGCCCAGGTTGCCGCCCAGGACAATGAAGGGGTAGTCGTCGGCGTTCACTTCGCCGTCCGGGTTGCCCTCGGATGCTTCCCCTTCGGCGACGCCACGGAACCTTGTGAAGCCGTCAGGGAGGAGCGCTTCGAGTGCGTCGTAGTGGGCTTTACTCATTGAGTACCAACCCGGCGACTTCCAAGAGCGCCTTCTCGAACCGAGGGGCTTCTGCTTCCAACGCGTGGATTGGGTCTACCACGGTTCCGCCGCCGCCCTTGGACGAGCCGTAGAGCGCGATGCCCACCAGGGAGCCGAAGCCTTCCTGCTCAAGATACGGAGCAATGCTGCCCTCGATCCCGTCAGGGACGTCTTTCACCTTGTACCGGATGTTCCGGACCGCGCCTTCGAAGCTGGATCCGCGGAAGTTCTCCTGGATCTCTTTCTTGACGTTCAGGGAGCCCTTCTCAACAACCTTGCGGGTCTCGGGAACGATCTTCTTGGCTGCTTCCAGGAACTCTTCGCCAAGCTTGTCGAAGTCGGAAGCATCTACAGTCATGCCGGCCATTAGAGAACCTCCACGACTCGGCAGCGCTGGGCTGTTGCTTGGGACTGGTTGAAGAGCTCTTCAACTCGGAAGACTCGGCCAACGAGATGCTCATCCATCTCTGATGCAGTGGACGTCACCATGTCGCCAACCTTGAATGGCCCGGAACCTACAGGCGTGTCCCAGCGGATGCCCTGCTCTGTGAAGACGTGCTCGCCGGCTACCTTGGTGTTGGCTTGCGCCTGTGACTGCTTGAACCGACATTTGCCCGTGTAGACCTGCGTTGAAGCGCGTGTGACCTTGCCGGTTGCTGGATCGGTAACCGACTTGGCCCCGGGCCGGACCACCACGCAGGCGTCCTTCATAAGTTCCTCGGTGTCCGCTCTTGCTTCGAGCAGGTCCGAAGTGTCGAAGAAACCCATGTCAGCCTCCGAGGGACACGACGTACATGCCGTACTCCGGGGCTTCGCGCGGTGGCGTGAGCAGCCGGCGCTCGTTGTCGTTGAGGTACATCTCACCGGTGGACACCGAGGAGTCGAAGGTGAGTGTTTTGGTCCAGTCGTCAGCGGACTTGCTGATCGACCTTGCGCTGTCCTCGTTCTTTAACACCCTGATGATCATGGAAGTCATGACATCTTTGACGGTTTCCCGACTGATCAAGTTGGCGTCAAGGTGCTCCTCGACGCTCAGCCCCGGTTCAGCGAGGATAAGCCGCCAAGCCTTGCCGGACTTGCCCTCAACCGTTGCGGCTTGGGCGGCGGTGAGAGGGCGCCATTCGCTCTCGATGTCACTCTGCTCGACTACGACAGCTTCAGCCATGACGCCCTCCCCTGCCTATTCCTTGATCTTTGTTTCGCCGGTGTCGATGTTCCGGATGACCGTGACCACTTCGCCGTCAGGCTTGGTGGCCTCGTATTCCTCCGTGCGGGCCTTCGCCTTGGAACGGGTCGAGGGCTTGGGCTGCTCCGGGGCGGGCTGCACGGCGTTCACCGTGCCCACCTTCAGTGCTTCCTCGTCAGGCTGCGGCGGCACGGACACGGCCTGTTCGGTCGGGTCCGTGGTGTCCGCCGGGCCGTCACCCGGTGCGGTGACGGAGGGCTTGGTCACGTCGCTATCCAGCGTCGTGGTTCCCTCGGTCTGCTCTTCCGTCACCTTTTCTGCGACGGCCTTGCGCTGTGCTGCAGTTGCCATGATTGGTTCCTTCCTTGCTTAGGAGTTGAGGACGCCGCGGAGGCGGGCCGCTGCCTTGCCACCGAACGTGGCGAGACCGCAGTAGAACTCGATGCGGGTACGGAACGCCGGCTTCTCCTGCAGCTGGCCAAGGTCATCGACCATGACGCCACCGTTGGTGAGGCCGGTAACCGCCTGGTCACCCTCGTCGTCGCCGAACTTCACGGCGTAGATGGAGGACGCTGCGCTCGAGGAGCCCTGGGTTTCGTTCTGGCCCAGGATCTGCGCACCAGCTGCGGTATCACCCGGGTCCAGCACCGGGATGCCGTTGTAGGTGAGCACACGCTTGTTGGTCAGGTCCTCCTTGATGAAGTCCGCGCCACCGAGGCGACGCAGAGTGGAGGTGATCTTGCCCAGCAGCGCGGAGTTGGCGTAGATAGCGCCGTTCGTGCTGTTGATGCCAGGCACCTGTCCGAGCAGCGCGTCCAGCGCGTCGAGGAAGTCGTGACCAGCAGTGACGATGCCCATGCCGTTGGTGCCGGCGTCGAGTACCTGCGAGCCGATGAGGCGCTTCTTGAGTCCATCGAAGCCCTTGGGGTCCACGGTGACGTCACCGTTGAAGAAGGCATCCTGGAACTTGTAGGAAGCGGCCTTGACCTTCATCGCAGTCTGGACTGCGCGCTGGTCGTTGACGTTGCCGCGGGTCTGGGTGATGAAGCGGTCCACGTCCGCGTCGCCACCGAGGATGACCAGCGATTCAGTTGCCTGGACAACCGTGCCGGTGGACTCGGTGTAGGCCTCGTTGACCGAACGGAACGCGACGCCGGGAAGGGTGGCTTCCTTGTTGTACGCGTAGGCATTGCCCTGGATCGGCATGAGGGGCAGCCGGTCGAGGATGGGAGAGGCCTGCACGAACGTCTCGATGACGCCGCGCTGCAGCTCGTTCTGGGACAGAACTGCTGCCTGTGCAAGGGTGACAGCCATGATGGCTCCTTATCTTTTTTAGGGTTGCCCGCAGGCTGTCGCCTTCGGGGAGTTATTTGGAGGTTGCCGCGTAAGCCGAAGCCATACGGCCCAAGCCGGGGGTGGCGTTACTTACGTCAGAGCCGCGGTGCCCGGCGCCGGGAACTTCTCCGGGTCGGTTGGAACCGAACTTCTTCTTGAAGTCGTCGGCGTCCGCTTCGATCTCTTCCTTGGTGGTGCCGCGGAGTCGCTCCGCTGCTTCAAGGTCGAGGCCCTTGGCGGCTGCTACCTGGTAGCGCAGGATGATGGACGCCTGCGAGGAAATGGTGCTGTCCTTCTCGCGGTCCGACTTTTCAAGCTCAGTGAATCGCTCGTTGCGCTTGTCGTCGTCAGACTTGGTGGCGTCCTCCAGCTCCTTGATGCGTTTCTGAGCTGTGCTGAGGTCCGACTCTGCCTTAGTGCGAGCATCGCGCTCAGCCTTCAGTGCCTTCTTGCCGCCTTCGCCCAGCTGCTCATCGCCGCCTTGGCCGTCGCCCGCGCCGGTTCCTGCACCATCCCCAGCGCCCGTTCCGGCGCCAGCACCGTCACCGCTTCCTCCATCACCCGATCCACCGTCCCCGCCTGCGCCGGCTTCCATGACCGCGTTGCCAAAGGTCTTGAAGTGGTGGGCGAAGAGCTTGTCGAGCCCGCCGGGTGCGTAGGGGTCGATGCCGTGGATGGTGGGCTTGAACGGTGCGGTGATTGCGTTCAGTTTGGACATTGTGATGGTTCTCCTCATCGCGAGGTAAGACCCGTCAGCCTCGCGCTGTCGGGTTGGTCTATTTAGTGGGCGCCATGGAGCGCCGTGCCGTGAGTTTCGCTACCGCGTCACCGTTGAGGATGATGTTGCGGAAATCGTTCTCGACGGCGGCGGCCAGCTCGGGGGTGAGCTTGCCTCTGCCGTACGGGTTGCGGCCTGCTTTGACGGCGTCCCAGTTCGCCTGGGCATCGAAGGCTCTGCGTTCCGCGGCCGTCATGGTGGCCCGGTTTCCGGGATCCCGGGTGCCGGCTTCCCTGGCGGACAGGATGGACTCTCGTGCGCCGACGCGGGTTCCTCCGCGGCCCATCTGGCCGAAGCCTTCACGGTCACCGCGGATGACACCGCCCGGCTGTTGCCCGCCTGGCAGGACGTAGCCGTTGCGTTCCAGCAGCTTGAGGGCTTCCTCGCGGCTGCCTGCCCGCTCGTAGATGGCCTCCGGCGTGAGTCGTCGTTGTTGGCCGCTGCTGCTGCGGAAGTTACCTTGGCGGCTGGTTCCCTCCGTGGTCACCCCCCCGGGCTTCATCCCGCGGCGTGCGTTAACCACTTGGTAGATGTCCGCGCCGTCGTTGATGGCCTTGGCTTCAGCTTTCCCGAACTGCTTCTCCTGCTGGTCTGGAGGAAGCGAACGGAAGTACTCGTAAGGGTCGGTGGTCAGATCCTCGGCGACGTCTTCCCTTGAGGGGATGTGTTTGCAGTCGCAGCGCGGATGCCGGTTGAATCCGGCGTTCCAGCGGTAGAAGCGTCCGGCGAGGACGGCACAGCGGGAGCAGCTGGGCGGGACCAGCATCCGCGTGTAGCCGATGCCTTTGCGGACGGCGATATCGACGCTCGCGGCCGCTCTGCCGGTGTCGGCGACGACGGTGCGGGTGATGATGTCCAGATGGGACCGGCCTATCTGGAGCGCCCGGGCCGGCTCAACGCCCTTGGCGATGTACTCCTTGACTTTCGTCACTGGCGAGTACAGCAGGGATTCGAGGCTGCGCCCGTCCGGTGCTACGCCTGCGAATGCCGCTGGATCAATGAACGCTGACGGCGCCTGGTACATGCCTTGCTCCGCGAGCGCTTCCGCTGAGTACGTTGAAGCGGAGGTGGCCGCTTCAAGCTGCAGTTGCGCCATGGCGACAGCGAGGCCGGTTACTGCGTTGTCCCAGGAACCACCAATGTCACCGGCGGCGATCCTGCGCCACGCGGACCGGCCAGCGGTGAGAGCCAACAGGCCAAGGCGGCGGCTGAGTTCGTCATGCGCCACGACGGCGCTGGGAACTTCAGGCATTGAACGCCACCTTGTCTGCTATTTCTCTCACCGCCTGGTCCGCTTGCTCGCGTTCCTTGTCGGAGTTGGTCACCCATGCGTCAACCTTCGGCGGGGTCGCGCCGGGAAGGGTGGCCCATGCGTCCTTGCGGGACATGCCGGAAGCGATGAGCTTCTGGATGCCGTCCACGATTTGGGCGAAGGACCGGATTTCGGTGTCAGCCCAGATGACCTCGGATGCGACGTCCTCGTAGGATTCGCCGCGGGCCCGGTTGGCGAGGCGCATGACCTTTTCGACGCCTTCACCAGCTGCGGTTTGCACGTCCTTGACGAGCGACTGGAACGTTGATTCCGCGCCGGCCATACCGTCACCGGACAGATTCGCGAGCTTGTCCATGGCGTACTGCGGCGGGATCTGCGCGTTAGCGAAGAAGTCACCCAGGAACTGCTGCAGGACCTTGATGTAGTTGTCGAGGTTGGACTCTGGAAGGTCAAAGACCTTGGTGTCCACGCCGGGGAAGATCAGAGCACGGTCCACACCGATTCGTCCTGGGGAGTTCAGGACCGGCTGTTGCAGCCCGTTCGCGTCCAGGATCGGTGTTCCGTTGGAATCGACTTTGACCATTGGTGCGCCGTTGCGATCCCGGACAACAGGGTCGAAGCCCGTGAAGACGCGCTGCCGGTACGCCGAGAACTGCATGGCCAGCAGGGTGTTGAACCGGATCGTGTTGATGCTGTCCTGCTGCGGCATGAGCTTCGTGATGGCTGGCCGTGGCTTGCCGTCGGAGTCCACGTTGAAGTCGAAGTTCACGAACGGGATGTCGTCCAGGTTGTGATCGCCGGCGTCGCGGTAATTCCACATCCCGCCGCCGGCACGTGCGAATTTCATCCACGTGTTGTGATCGTAGACGTAGGCGACCTCCTCAGTCCCGACAGGCTGGAAGCTGGCGGGGAGGATCAGCCCCGATGGCGCCGGCGCTTGGACCTTGAGCACTTTCACCGCAAACAAAGGCGAGAACGGGTCTTCAGGATCAGGTTCGATCCATACCCGCTTGGCGTTCTCAGGCCGGATCTTCGGCGACTTAGGGTTCTTCAGGTTCGGCGTCACGGACATGATGCCGCGCCCGTGGACGAACATCTCCTGATAGACGATGACCTGCCGGGAATCCAGCATGTTGGGCTGCCAGATTTCGTTCCAGGCTGTCAGGTCAGCCTTGCCTTCGCGTCCGGTCCGGAAACCGTCAGCCTGCAAACGCTGGATCGGTGCCTTCATGGCCAATTCAAGGACGTTCGCGAGCGACATCTTCTGTAACGCCAGGTACTCGAAGTTCACACCTTCAGGCGCGAACGGGAGGTCCTGTTCGCCTTCGAGGTAGTTCTGCCGGCGTTCCCACTCCGGCTTCTGCTTACTCAGCTCATGAACGCCTTTTTCGAGCCAGCGACGGGCGACATCCTGCTCCACGTAACCACCTCGATTGCTCTAGTTGAAGCCATACATTGCATTGGAAATTTGAGGAGCGTTGTCTTTCTTGGCGACGCGAAGGCGTCCGTCAAGGCCGGTCACGGCAGCTTGGATGCCGTCGATGCGGGTGACGCTCTTTTGCCGGTCAGGTTTGACTGGCCGGATGTTGTCGAGGCCGTCGTTCTTGACCTCAACCACGGACGCCATCCACCTAGTTACCGGGTTCTGCTGGATCCTGACGGACTTGGCACCGATGAGGCGTTCCACTTCCTTGCAGGCAGGCGAGAGACCCATGAAGGTCTGCGCTACCGGGGCGATGTCCACGCCCATCAGTTCCTCATCAAGGTCCTGCACGAGCTGGCCGGCGAACATGCGGTCGTAGGAGACGCGCTGCATGTCGTAGTGGTGGCAGTCGCCAATGGCTTTTGCCTTGACGGAGGAGTAGTCGATGACGTCGCCCTCAGTCGCGGTCACGAAACCTTGGTCGATCCATTCCTGCAACGGCACCATGAGCTGTTTCTCAAGGGCCTCGACTCGCTCGCCTGGCACCCAATAGTGGGTGAGCAGCTCAAGCTCGTGGCCCGGTGCGCGGGATTCAACCCATACAGCCCATGCCGTGAAGTCGGAGACCGCTGACAGGTCCAAGCCGGCCCAGGCGCGGCGTCCACGCAGGGAAGCGCGGTCAACGTCGCCCATCAGGTTGTCAACCTTGTTCAGGTCAAGCCAACGGGTCTGCGAGCGCATGCGCAGATTCAGGGACAAACGGCAATACGTCGGGAAGTACGTCGGCGAGGACTGCGCTTTCAGTGCTTCACGCTGCAAGTACGCCTTGGTGGGCGACTTGCCGTAGCCCGGGTTGGCTTTCTTCTGCGTAGCTTCGGAGAACGGGTCGTCGGTTTCGGCTGCGGCCCAAATGACGCCATAGTGGGCGGGGTCTTTGACGATGCCGTTGGCGACATTGCGGGTGTAGACGTGTTTTTCGTCGTAGATCGTGCCCTCTTCCGCTTCGTCAGCGGTAGTGATGAACACGATGAGCGGCTGGTCACGCGCGCCGACGCCGGTTTCTATGGCTTCTACCAGGGCACGGCGGAGTTTGAGGGTATGCACCTCGTCGATGGTTGCTGCGGAAACGTTCAAGCCGTGCGCGGTTTCCGCGACCCGGGACAGAACGCGGAGGATGCTACCGGTCTTGGGGACGCGGACAACGTCCTTGAGTGGCTCGATACGTTTGGCAGCTGCACGAGAAGTCTGGAGCATGCGCTTGGCATCTTCGAACACGCGGCCGGCCTGCAGCGCGGAACCTGCCGCGTTGTAAACCTCGGCGCCAGCCTCACCGTCAGCGAGGAGCATGACGCCGGAGATAGCTGAGGTGAGGGTGGACTTTCCGTTT
Source organism: Paenarthrobacter sp. OM7 (assembly GCF_029873575.1). Lineage (NCBI taxonomy): Bacteria > Bacillati > Actinomycetota > Actinomycetes > Micrococcales > Micrococcaceae > Paenarthrobacter > Paenarthrobacter sp. OM7. The sequence continues at coordinate 1,429,243 of NZ_CP123579.1, read as the reverse complement.
TTACGCGGAATTTCGATCCACACGGTCCGGATGACGCGGACAACGAGGTCGCTCTCGGCGTCGTAGTAGACCCAGCCAAAGACGGGGGCCATGATCCAGACTGCCTGCCACGGGTCCAGGCCTTCGCCCAGTTTCATGTGCAGACCGGCCCACCGGCCCTTGGTGTGCTTGAAGGCGCCGATCGCGCGGAGCGCCTTGCGTGCCCGTTCCACGTCGAACCAGGCGTCCGGGTGCTGGTCTGCCTGGAAGCCGATGATGAGCGGGTGCCGTTCGGCGCCGTCCATGATCTGCTCGTGGGTCATGCCCAGCTCAACCAGGGCCTCGTAAGGCACCGGGAGCTGGTCGAGCAGTTCCTTAGTCGAACGGATCGTCGTCGTCATCGTCGTCCTTCCGAGACGGGACACCCGTCCGGGCAGAAGGAGACAAGCCGAGCTCACGGATGTAGGTCTTGAACTGAGTGCGGTAGGCGGTGGCCACCGTCGTCAAAGGGTTCCGGCACGGTCCGCGCTGGCCCTCAACGATCAGGCCTTCCCGGCTGATCTGCCGTTCGCACCATTCCAGGCGAGCGATGCAGACGCAGAGATCCACGACGGTGGCGAAGTCGAGGTTTCCCAGGCCAACGGACACTTTCAGGATAGGAACGACACGGTTCCACTCTTCAGCTGCGCGTTTCTGGCTGAATTTTGCGGCCTCCGCGGCCAGCTTGCGGCGCGTCCACCGGTCAAGGTCCCACTCATACATGGCGAGGAGCTTCTGGAATTCCTCGAAGCTGGAAGTGTCGTTGAGTTTCGGCTTGGCCGGCTTGCGTCCAACCAGTCCTGTTGGGAATTCCGCGGCCCAGTCGGGCTCGTCGAAGGTGGCCGGCGGAACGACGATGCTTTCCGGAATCGGACGCTTCGAGGGGTTGCCCTCACGGACGATTTGCAGGGCTGGTTTTCGGGCCGGACCAGGCATGAAAAACCTCCCTGATCAAAAAGCTCTATCCTGCGGCAGTAGGAAAAACCCTCCCCGGCGGTCCGGCAAGGGCGGGGGCGGAGGGGTCACCCCCCACCCCCTGAGCGCCCTAGAAGGGCGGCGGTGGCGGTACTTGCTGTCGATGTGATTTGAGGCCAGCAGCGCGCCTATTGCATCGTGCTGCGTGCTCAGGTCCTCGGTACTTGGTGCGGTCGTTGTCGTCGTGCCCTAGGTCCCATGCTTGGCCCTTGAGGATCAGCTCATCGCAACGCCAGCACTTAATAGAACCGGTGGCAACTGATGGTGCCCACTGTCTACGGAGTTGGTCGTGCTTACGGTCGTACCCTCGCTGTTGCCTGCTGCCTCGCTGCTGTTCGTGCTGCTGCCCGTGCTTGGTGCAGCGTCGCTGCCCTGGTTCCAGTAGCTCTGGGCATCCGGGGGTGGGGCATGGCTTGCGTGGTGCGTGTGGCATGTCAGTCGTGCCGTGCCGGTTCGGGCTGTGGGTTGGTGCACTTGGCGTCCGGGTCTGCCACGGTGTGGTTGCCGCACTTGGGGCAGGGCATGTCCTGCTTTGGTTTGCTGGCCATGGCGTACTCCTCAGTCAGTGGAATGGGTGAGGCCCGACTGCTATGGGGAACAGTCGGGCCTCGGTGCCTGTGGAAGAGACAGGCTTTGTATCTCATGGAGGGATCTCTTGGTATCCCCGTGGACTGGCAGGGCTTCGAACCCTGCTGGAGCCAACACGTCCCACGTGCTTTCGCGGTGTGGGGTTCTCGCAGTCCTGCCGTCACTCACGCTTTGGTGGTCATGAGGTGACGCGCTATTCAGTTGTCGTCAGCACCTTCGGCAACTTCCCCAGCAACCTGAAAAAGGTATGGCTCGACGTGCTTCTAGGGTAACTTATCCACAGCCTGTTTGCATCCCTGTGGGTTAGTAAGTGCGCGTGTCGGTTAGCTGGCGTTCTGGAGCTGAGCAAGGATAGCCAGATGCTGCCTTCGTTCTTCGGCGTGGGCGATGCGCTTGGCCAACCATTCCCATTCGTGGAACGGCCAGGCTGGCATGTTGCGATGCCACGTCCCGCACACCTCTTGGGCTGGCTCGCACACCCCTGACTCACATCTGATGATTGGCTGTCCGTTGCCCTCGGGTCCGATGAGTCGGACGTAGAGGCTGGGCTGGTCGCACCATGGGCAGTCGGTCTTGAGTCGCTGGCCCACTCCGATTTCGGAGAAGTGGTGCACGAGGCCGGCGCGCAGCCTGGCGACTTCATCTTGAACTGTCTCACCCAGCTCGGGCAGAAGCTCGTCCACATTTGCGCGCACGTATCGGATGAGGAGCAGAGGGTCATCGTAGCGATGGCGTGCAGCGCGGATGATGACGGCGTGGTGTTGGAGCTCTTCGGCCATGGCGCGGGCGAGCCTGACCATGGTGGCGGTGAGGTCGATGGCGCGGTCCAGCGCGTCGAGGTGTATGGGTGCCGGTGATTCGCCGAGGGTGAAGGCGCCCCGCTCCAGCTTCTCCAGTCGGGCCAGCTCGTCCAGGCGTCCGCGCTGCTCAAGGGTGAGGGTTGGTTCGCGCCATGGCTTGGGTGTGCCGCGGTGCATCGTGGCTCGGAGGTCTGACCAGCGGTCATAGATCCAGTCCAGATCTTCGGTGACGGTTCTCATCGAGGCTTCCTTCCGTTGTGGATCAGTGGCTTGCATGGTCGGACCTTCACCTTGAAGCTGCGTAGCGCCTGGGTGGCCTGTTCCATCGCTGCTACGAAAGCACCGACCTCCAACTCGATGCGGATCTGGACGGGGCTCTTGCTCACTTGTCCTCCTTGTAGATGTAGCTGGTCTGCAGGGATTGCACCTGGTGCTTGGTCGAGTACTTCTCGATCGCTTTCCAGAGGGCGTTGAAGAACTTGTCGGCCTTGCCTTCTTTGGGCTGGCAGTCGATAGTGACAATGATCTTCCTGAGCTGGCTCATGCTGCGTTCCTTTCGCGGGTGTCGCTGGTGAGGACGGCGAGCGCGTAGGCCTGCCAGATGTCAGAGGCGAATCCGTAGAACCAGCCAGGGTTCGCCTTGGTGCCTTTGCCGCGGTTGGGCTCTCCGCAGGCGAAGCGGTCGATGAGTGCTTGAATGATGTTGGCGTCTTTGGCGCTGGTGCTGTTGCAGTGGTGCAGCTTCACTTCGCGACGGTAGACCAATTCATAGTCGGCTAAATCGGCGACTCGATTGCTGTGGTGCTGGATGAAACGGCCGATCCAGACGCAGGTGTCGAAGACCTCTTTGCCGACGGCCATGCCGTACGAGGCGATCATCTCGATGCTGAGGTGGTCGTAGCTGGTGACCCTGATGAGGTCAAGTACTTCCACGTTGGGGATCTTGCCAACCTTGATGGGCCGGCACGTGCCTGGCTCGATCAGCGCGAAGCCGGAGTGGGTGTTGCCTGGGTCGATAGCGAGGAGGCTCACTTGCTGGCTCCGTTCTTGCGGTCATGGATGTTCTGGACAAGTCGCTGGCCTTCGAGGTCGTTGACCATGCTGTCGATATTGCGGAGCGCTGGTTTGAGGTCAGCTTCAGGCAGGCCAGCCTTCGCGAGCTCTACCGCTGCGTCACTTGCCAGGGGAATGTAGCGCTGCGGGAAGTTCTTGAAGTCTTCCTCGTGCCGGTAGACGTGCTCCGTGGATTCGGGTGCGCTTTCGAAGTTGATGTCCATTTTGGTCCTGCCACCTTCGAGGTCCTCGCTCGTCACCCCCTTGGCTACGAAGGTCAGTTGCTCGTCGCAGAACGGGCACTTCTGCTGGATGGTGTTGTTGACCATGACGATCGTCTCGCCCTGGCTAGAAGTCTGGTTCTGCATTGGGTGTCTCCTTGGTGGTTGGTCGTTGGATGAAGCCTGGGAATCTTGCGCCGCATTGGTGGGCTGGGATGACTGTGCGGCCTTTGTGGTCTGGCGGGCGTGGCCCGTACTTGTGGGCGTCTCGCCTGTCGTTGAGCTCGTAGGCCTGTCCTCGTGGTTTGAGGGTGAAGGTTGGCCGGCCGATGATCATGCAGGCAAGTTCCTGGAGCGGGGAAAGCGGGGTGGGGTCTGCGGTGACCATGCCGGCGCACATGTCTGCGTCCATCCCGTGGAGGGTGAGTTCTTTGCAGGTGGTGCAGCGTTGCCAGCGCGCGGCCCGGAAACCGCCGGTCTTGTTTTCGAGGAGCTGTTTGAGCCAGTCGTCTTTCCCTGGCGTGCGTGTGGTGCGCTTCGGCGTGGAGAAGAGAGCTGCCTGGTTCATTTTTCGGTTCGCCCTAACCGAGTGACGCTAGTGACATGGTTTTCGTTGAACCGGACCGCGTAGGCGTATGCGCCCGCATCAGCTTGATAAGTCAAATCTCGTGTCACTGTGTCACTAGTAAGGTTGCTTAGGACTTTAGTGACATAACTTTCGTTGCTTGTCCTACGGGCGCGCGCACGTAGGCTATCCGACGAAAGTTGTGTCACTCGTGTCACTCCCCTGATTTCACGCGGAGAATTTGCTGTCACTCGCAGACCGTCCTGGGCATGGATGGATGCCTGAAATGGGCATGCGGGTGCCTGGGCGTGCTGGGATACGGCGCCGTATGTCGAGGCCACTACCAGCCTCCTCGGTCGCCGTCGTGGTCATCCTGTTCGGTCTTTGCCGAGAGCAGAGTGACGCCGCCGTATCGTCGGGTGCCTCCGGTTCCTCGGGGCGCTTGTGGGCCTGTCAGGACGCCGTGGCGGCTGATCTGGGATTGGAACGCGCGTCCTCTGAGGGGTGTTTCGCCGTTGTCGAGGCACCAGCGTTCGTAGGCTGCCCTGATGGCTGAGACGTCGGTTGCGAGGTGTGCTGCGGCGTCGCCTGGGTGAAGGGTGCATTCTTCTTCGAGGAACCTGCCGACGGTGTCCACGGAGTGTGCGTAGTCGGCGGTGGCTGCTTTGACGCCTGCTGGCTCTTGGAGGCCTTTGGCTGCGTAGGCTGCGGCTCCACGGGCTATCCATGCCATGACGGCTGGGCCGTGGTCGCGGGCGAGGATTCCTTGGAGGTCGTCTATGCGTTTGTCGTCGGGGACGGTGTGGGTGAAGGGGATGAGGCGTAGGCGTCTCCAGAATGAGTGTCCGCCGGATTCAACGGCTGGTTGGTGGTTGCCGAGGAGCCACAGCTGGTGGGTGGGCGTGAACGTGAAGTCGTCCTGGCGCATGAAGCGTGCGGTGAGGGTGTCGCCGCCGGCCAGCAGCTTGACCTTGGCTTCGTCGAAGCGGTCGGTTTCGTTGACTTCGGAGCAGATGACGAACCGGACGCCGGCGAGGCGGGCTATCTCGGTGGTGTGGGCTGAGTAGTTGGTGGCCATGAGGAACCCGTTGGGTGAGGTGGTGGCGTAGTCGCCCAGGACGGCGCGGATGGTTTCAAGCAGCACACCCTTGCCATTACCGCCGCCGCCGTAACCGAACGGCAGGAGGTGTTCGCGGACCTCGCCGACGGCCGAGTAGCCGATGAGGCGTTGCATGTAGCCGATGAGCTCCTCACCTTCGGGGAAGGTCTGGGCGAGGAAGGTGTCCCACATGGTGCCGTCCGCGTTGAAGTCCGGGGCGCAGGTGGTGATGCGGGTGTGGAGTTTCGCCGGGTCCGGTGGTGAGAGTCGGCCTGTGCGGAGGTCGATGATTCCGCCGGGGGTGTTGAGCTCCCAGGGGTGGGCGTCAAGCATGTCGATGGTGACGGTGATGCGCGGGTCCGTTTGCGCCTGGGTGAGCATGTCCGAGGTGCCCTTGGCCGAGAGTGCCCGGCGCTTGTGGTTCTGGGCCTCGGTGCCAGCTTCTGGCAAGGCCCTTGCAATAGCTTTCGCGTACTCACGGGCGGCTCCGCCGGTGCCTTGCTGCCACTGCCACACATTCCCTGACCAGGCGAGCCAGCGGCCACGGTCGGAGCAGTACCGGAGCCGGTCGCCGTATTCGTCGATGAGTGCCTGGGCGTTGCCGTCGTCGGACCGGGCAAGGGTTACTGTGTCGCGGTGGTCGTCCAGCTGGTGCACGGTCGCGAGTGCGTTGTTCCCGGCCGTCTGCATAATTTCGGACGGTTGGTGCATATTCGGGGTCGATGAAACGGTAACCGGGGGTGTTGTGACGAGTTTTCCGGGCAGCGGCACGCGAACGGGCCGCTGCGGTTCGGATCCATGGCCGGCCTTGCGGAGTGCGGATGCTGCTGCGGCGTGGTCCCCGCGGTGATGCAGGAGCGCGTAAGCCCCGAACTTCGTGTACGGGGTTTCCTGCTCGAACTCGGTAGAGGACGTGAACACGAACAGGCGGTCGCGGTCTTCAGCGTTTCCTGTGGTGGCTGAGATGCCGAGGTTCTTCCCGGGCCTGCGCCAGTAGGTGGTGCGTCCGGAGGTGAAGAGCTTCGTCCAGCCTGCCGGGCCGAGGATGTCCGGCCAGGTGGTCTTGTTCTCGTAGTCGTCCCCGGGCATGATGCCGTCCAGGGGATCCCGTTCAACAGGAGTGACGTTGAAGGTGCCTTGGGTGGTTTCCTCTGGCATGGGTTCGTGAAGAGTGCCGAGGATGGAGTGAAATGCCTCGCGCTCGTCTGGGGTGATGGTTGGCATGGTTTCCGGTCCGCCGGCCACTCGCACCCAGGGCTTCCCGGACGGGTGGACAGTGCCACCTGATGGAGCCATGACAACGAACCCGCCCTCGGAGCGCGTCTCGGCAAGTACTTGCTTGCGCTGCCTGGGGTTCGCCGCCAGCTCTGTAGCTGTGGACGGGCGGGAAGCGAGCTTGGTGTTGCCAGGGAACTTGAAGTTCTCCGGGTAGGCGATCTTGTAGAACCAGTGCCATCCGCCGGATGGTGACTGTTCGAGCCAGCCGTTGCAGAGCTTGGCCCAGAGGTCGCCCATGCCGGAGTCGGTGGCGAGTTGGGCGATTTCTGGGAGGCGGTCGGCGCCGCGGCCTTCGACTTCGGCCATTTCGACGTTGCCGCTGATGGTGCCTGTGATGATGCCGACGCCGTAATTGCCAGTCGTGAACCATTCGGCGAGCTTGGTGTTGGAGGCGCGGAGTTCCTGGTATTCCTTCCAGTTGCCGGCGGGGCGTTTGGTGCCGTCTGTCATGACGGGTACGACGGACAGTCCTGCTGCGGCGAGTTGCTGGGCTGCGGTGAGGGTGCTCAACTGGCGGTCCTTTGTTCTTGGTTCGGTTTGGGGCAGGTGCACCGTTGCGCTCCCCCACTTTCGTTCGTGGTGATCGCTTCGCAGCGGGCCTCGTGGGTGCGGTGGTGGTGCCCGCATCCTTGGCAGTGGGCCATCAGTCAGCGCCGGCGTCTGTGGTTTCGGCGAGGACGTCGGCCAGCTGCTCCGCGGTGAGAAGTGACAGATTTCGGGCCAGCTGCGGACAGCAAGTGCTGAGCTGCTCCACCCGTTCCGCCGGCGTCATGGTTCTATGTCTTCGAGGTTGGGCAGGACCTTCTCAGTCCGGTCTTTTGCCTCATAGGGAACTGTGTAGCCGAGCTTTTCGGCCAACTGCCGGCGGGCTTCCATGTGACCTTGCCAGCGGTAATAGTCGGCGACGTCGCCGCCGGAGTTCCTTGCTGCGGTCACGTACTCGCTGCGCTGATTGATGAAGGCGAGGACCTCGGGTGACGGAACGACGGCGGCTTTTGCTGCGGCTTCGAGGTCGCGAGCAAACAGTGGCGGGTTGACCGTGCCGTAGTCGTCCCCGATGATCTCGCCGTCGCCGAACCAAGCGACGAACTCAAGGATTCGCTCGGAGGCTTTGTCAGTCGGCGGAAAAGGGTTCTGCTCGTCGTGTTCGTCAACTTCGGGTGACTGGCAAGCGCCGTCGGTGCGGCCACGGTAGATCATGCTGACTCCTCGATTGCGGTGGTAAGTAGGTGCTTGGCGAAGGCCGCGTTTACCGCGGTGATGGTGGCGGGGTCTTCGGCCGGGGTGAAGGTCTCGACCTCCCAGGTGCAGCCGGTGCAGGTGTGGACGTTGTTGCCGCTGATGAGGCGGTGGTTGTGCACGTGGTCCGGAATCAGATCGAGGGGCTGGTCTGATTCGAAGGCGCGGCCGCAACGGCAGCCGGTGAGGAATCGGCGGATGTTGCCGGTGGCGATGGGCTTGCTCATGCTGCTCGTTTCCTGCTGGCCTTCCGGCCGTTGTCGCGGTTGTCGGTCTTGACGAGGGTGACCAGCTCGCCGCGGCCCATGCGGTGCAGCTGGCGTTCGATGGACTGCCAGGGGTTGCCGAGGCGTTCGGAGATTTCGTCGATGCTGGCGCCGGTCTTGTGCATGAACTCGACGTCTTCGGCGATGGTGTCGCGGAGCTTGAGCTTGGTCCCGAACTCCGGCTGAGCGTCAGGGTTGTCGATTGTTTCGTCATCCCATGCCAGGGGCGGTGCCCAGCCGCGGGCCTTCGCGTGGTTGCGGGCCCTCGTTGCGGATGTCTTGCTGTGCCATTCCACGCCGGTCTGTGGCTGGTTCCAGAGCTGGTTGTAGAGGTCCCGGACGGCGAGCGCTTTACGGACGGTGCACTTGTCGGCGTTCATGAAGGTGCCGAAGTTGCGACGGCTTATGCCCAACTGCTCGCACAGCCGGTTTTGTGACCAGCCGATGGCCACGAGGGCTTGGAGTCTGCGGATGGTGCCGCATGAGTCGATGTAGCGGTTGGGTGCCATGTTCTCCATGGACGGCTGGATGGCCAGGATCTTCGCTGCTGTGTCCTTATGGACGCGGCGGTAGGCAGTGTGCCCGCGTTCAGTGCGCCCGTAGACGACGGCGGAAATCGTGGAGTGTGCCATCCCTGCGATTTTGCCGAGACGCTTCATGGAGACACCGGCTTCCATGAGTGCCAGGATGTGGGCGCGGACTTCGGTGGCGTCTACGCGGCCGGTGTCGTAGCGTCCGAAAGCGATCTGCTTGTTCCTGTTGCTCTCCGCCTGGGTGGCTGCGTCGGTGCAGGGGCGGCAGCGGCACTTGTCGACAACGTAGGCGAGACGTGTGCCGTGGACGTGGTTGGCGATTTTGCACTGGCAGTCACGCTTGACGCCTTCCCGGGTGCGGCGAGCCTCTACCCGGGCAGCGCGGTCCTGAATCTCTCGCTGGCGTTCGCAGGAGTGACGCGCAAGCGACTTGGCTGCGAGACCCGGAGTGCGGGCGGTTTTGGTGAAGCCGCATTCGTGGGTGACGGTGGTTTCGATTTCGGGGACGCGGCGGCTCATGACTGGGCCTCGGCTTCCTTGGCGACGTCTTCGAGGTGAATGGCGTAGACGTGGGCGTAGTTGGCGAGGGTGGAGTTGGTGTTTCCGACGATTTCCATGAGCTGCCCGGGGCGGGCTTTGGAACGGATGGTGTCCTGGACCTTCTTGGCTGCCTTCTCTGCTTCTTCGCGGAGGGCGAGGATGGTTGCCAGGGAGACGCGGAGGGTTTGTGCTTTGAGGTTGCGGATCTCACTGACCTGAGCCCAGCGGTTGGTGTAGCCGTCGCCCAAGTACTTCGACAGGTGCAGGTCTTTGATGGTGCCGTCCTGGTTGTGGTTGACCTTGACGATTTCCCATACGGTCTTGCCGCTGCCGAAGGTGCAGGTAGCTCCCATGACTGGGGTTTTCAGCGGGATGCATCCGCATTCTTCACGGACGTCAGGGAGCGAAAGGCCAGCGATTGACGCGTCCATTTCAGCGTCAGTCACATCGCCGATGTTGCGGTTGCAGCCGTTGCAGTAACGATGAACGTGGATGGTCCGGCTGCCATCAGGGTTGACAATCGTGGGGGTGAAGTTGCGAGCCATTGCTGTGGCTCCTTTCGGTTGGTGGTGAGGTTGGTTGTCGTGGTGGTGGGCCTGCCCGGATTCGAACCGGGTCCCGTCCGTCGCCGCCTGAAATGGGGGAATTGGAGCTTCGGGTAGTGGGTTGCCTATCAGGCCCTGTTCTGGCACAGCCCCAGGCGCACGGGCCAGGTAACGAGGCTGTGCCAGGTGATGCGGCTGGTTAGCCTGCGATCAGGTAGAGGAAGTCACGCTGTGCGGCGTACTCTCCTACTTCTCTTGCGACGCTTTCGAAAGCGTCCTCGATGACCTTCTCGGGGTCCTGCAGCTTGAAGCCAAGGCTTAGTTCCTTGCCGTAGAGCCGGTACCGGAATAGGGCCTCAACCTTGTACTGCTCGCCGCCCTTGAACGGGCGCAGACCGAGAGTGATCTTTTCCGGGATGGTCAGCTGACCCACAGCGCCAGCGGTTGCCGTGGTGGTTTCGCGGTACCCGAACTGGACGTTGCCGTCGGAGAGACGGGTGCCGGACTCGAATTCCACGCCGCGCTTCACCTGGAGGGACTGGGCAATTTCGAGAATCTCGCCGCTAGATGGGTCGAAGATGTCTTTTGCGTTGTCCTCTATGAACTCGGCGAACTCGGTCTGGGAGATGAGTTTGCCTGACAGTGCTGCCCAGCGCTGCCACTCCGGCGACTTGGTCAGACGCAGCGTCACCGAGTGGTCTGCCCAGCCGGGGTGCTCATCGTCGCCGGCGTTGACGATGGCGGTGAAGATGCTCTGCGTGACGTTGGCGGTGACTTCGGTTTCGCCGCTGCGGCCATGCTTGTCCAGGTACTGCTGGAAGGACTCGAAGTTGGCGACGATGTTGACGCCCTTCTTGCGCAGCGGGGTTGTTGCGTAGTCGAGGGTATCGATCTGCTTTACTCCGCCGTCGCTGGTGGCTACGAGGTATAGCTTCCCTGCCTCCAGCTCGGAGGGCTCGTGCGCTTGCTGGGCGAGTTCGGCGACAGACGCGGCCTCGGTGCGTTCTTCGGTCATTGTTTAGTTCACTTCCTTGAGCTGGCGGACTTCGGCGGGTGCGGAGACGTCGCGGAGTCCTTCGAGTTCGGGCTGGTTGGGGTTGGAGCGGGACAGGTTGCCTGTGCCGTCCTTGAAGTAGATGCGGGCGCCGCGGTCGTGTTCGGGGACCTTGACGGTGACGTTGTCGCTGATGCGGAAGATGCCGGATGCTTTCTTGTCCGGTTCGACCTTGATGACCAGGGTGATGGAGCCGGCCTTGCCGGTGTCTTCGACGGCGGCGATTACCTGGTGTAGGCCTTCGGTGAGTTCCTCATGTGCCCGGCCTTGCTGGGCGAGGAAGTCTGCGAAGGGTTTGGCGTGCTGTTCAGTCACGGTTCTTCCTTTACGAGTGCGGGGTTCCTGACGAATGGGTTAGGTGCTGCGACTGCCTGTGGTGCTTGTTCTGTACGGGGTGGGAGGTCCGGCCAGTGGTTTGGCTGGAAGGCGATTGCTGCCGCCTGCTCGTGAAACTCCCGCTGTGTAAGTGGGAAGTTCTTGTGCGGCCCGCTCACAGGTCGACGGGAACGGGTGCTGCCTTCTTGACTGAGGGCATCCGGACGGACGTGAACCCGCGAGCAACAGAGGCTTGGAGATAGCCGCCCTCGATAATCCCTGCGAAGTTCAGCGCTTCGAGCAGGCGACGATATTGCAACCAGGTCAGTTCCTTGTCGAGGTAAAGATGGAAGTGTCCCGGGGTAGATGAAGGAATCGCTGAGACGGGGAAGTCAACATCAAAGACCGGCCGGTGCAACGGGACTGTGTCCCCGATCTTCTGGCCGGTGAGCGAGAGTACAACTTCCGCGTCATCAGGTTCGTCGACGAACTCAGTGTCAGCGTCGTAGTCACCCTCGGAAGCAAGGTGTTTCAGCTCTTCATCAGTCAGGTCGCCGTCCTTGTTGTAGACAGGTTCGGTACGGACCGCGAGCTTCCCCAGCTGATGGTTACGGGCGAACTCAGGGAGTTCTTCTCGTGTAGGCATTCTTTTTCCTTTGGGTTGAGGTTGGTTGCGGTGCCCGGCCGACTGCTTGACCGGGCACCGCGGGTGGTTGGTGCTTAGCTGATGGAGCGGATAGCTGCGATGGCCGCGTGAGGCGCTCCGGTGGTGGCGTTGATGGTGTTGTCATCCATGCCCTGGGCAATGAGCGCCTGGATCTGCACGGCGTCCACTCCCCCGCCTTGCTGAGCGGGGGCCTGCTGCTGCACCGGAGCCTGCTGGGCCTGCGGCTGCTGGAACTGCTGGACCGGAGCTGCCTGCTGCTGCGGTGCGATTTCCCCGGTGTTGGTGTTCACCTGGACAGGAGGCTGGTAAGCCTGCTGGGCCGGCGGGACTGCCTGAGCTGGCGCTGCCTGTGGCTGAGTCCATGCCGGAGCCTGCTGCACTGGCGGCTGCTGGAACTGCTGCACTGGAGCTGCCTGCTGCGGAGGCGGGTTGAACTCGTTGTACTGCTGTACCGGCGCCTGCTGTGCCGGCTGGGTCTGCGGCTGTTGGAACGCTCCTCCGCCGGGTGCCGGCGGCTGGTACTGGGCGGCGTACAGCTTGCGGGGGTTCTGCGGGTTCTGTGACTGGGGGTCGAAGCCAGTGAACGTCACCGCGAGGAAGCCGCCGGGCAGAGGCGTTGGGGCGCCAACAGCTTCGCAGGCGTCCATGATGGCGGCGAGCTTTCCGCCGGCTTTCTGGTTGACCGTGACGATGTCGGTGCGAAGGCCGGTGTCCTCCGGGTCCTGCGGGTCCCGTTCCTGGGTCTGGAAGGTGATCCAGACTTCCATGACCGGATCGCCGGACGGCCAGAAGTCGAGTTCCCTCTTCGCCTGGGGGTTGGGGTTGAACTTGGTGGCCTGCTTCTGGTCACTGATTTCGGTGATGACCCCTGCTACGGTGTCGCCGGGCTGCTCGAATTTCTTGAACTTGCTGTTGCCGCGCTTCTTGAAAGCGTCGAGTCCGTTGCCGTTCATTTGCTTGGTTCTCCTGTTACTTGGTTAGCGTCGTGCGAATGGGTTGGTTTGCTGAAGCTGGGTCACTCTGTTTTGTGGGGCGCACCAGTTGCAGAACCGGTCGTCACAGGGCGGGTAGAGGCTGAGTGCCTGTTCCAGTCCGATGGCTTTCTGTAGGCCGTCGAGCTGGTTCATTCGGGCCAGCGCGTTGAGGGCGATGGTCTCGTTGTAGGGCTCGGACCAGACGTAGGAGTCGGAGAGTTCGCCGTCCCTGGGGATGAAGAAGATCATCACCAGATCGACCTTGAAACCCTCGATGTCCCAGCCCCGCCCGTACAGGTGGGCTTGGGTGCGGTACTGGTTACTTGGACCCTTGGAGCGGTAGTGCTTGAGTCGGCTTGGACCGACGAACTTCCAGTCCCCTACGGCGTGGCCCCAGGTGTCGAAGAGGTCCGTGGATCCTGTGTGGTCCTCGCCGCTGATCTGACCGACGACTACGGATTCCTCGCACAGCCAGCGGTTCTCTTCGGAAGCGCCGGCGGATGCTGCCTTCTTGAACCAGCGTTCCTGCTGGTCGTGGAGGGCGGTGCCAACCTGCGGCTTCCATGCGGGCCCGCGGGGAGGTTCCGGTGTGCGTGCCAGCTTGTGCAGGATTGCCCTGGTGCAGTCGATCCCCATTTCTGAGGGTCCGATGCGCTTCTGGAGGGAGCGCGGCTGGTTGACCATCTCCTCGATCATGATGTCGAAGGCCTGGTCCGCGATGCTCTTGGCCCGTGCCCCAAACTCGTGGTCCGCGTCGAGGTAGTAGGAGTGCTTGTGCCGCACTCCCTCCGCGTTGACCAGGGTCACTGGTCGTCTCCGCCGAAGCCCCACAGGTCGCCGGCGTTCTCGTCGCCGTCGTTGATGCTGACGGTGATGGTTGACCCTTCCTCGTCGATGACGGCGGACATCTTGTGGTCCGTGTTGGCCGTGACGTGCTTCATTGCTGCCTGGACGTCAGGCGATTCCTCGGGGCAGGAGTCGCAGGTCAGCGTTTTCTCGGCGGCGCTCACTTGATGGCAACCTTCGGGTCGCCAGTGCCCTCAACCATGAACTGGTCCTTGAGCTTCGGCGGAAGCGCTGCACTGTCAATCACTGCCTTGTACAGTGCAGGATTCACTTCCACTGGGTAGGACTTCATGAACGCGTCCGCGTCGAACGATCGGTTCGGGTTGGTGATACTCACGGTGATGTTGCCGAACTTGTGCTTCCCCACGGGGAGCAGCTGGCGGACCGTGGCCTTGAGGCTGTCAATCTCGGCCACGTGCTTCTTGGCCTCGGCGGCGAGGGCTACGACGTCGGCTTCATGCTGCGCGATGAGCGAAGCTACCCAGGTGACTTGCTCTTCGAGGCTGCCGGCAGGGAGTCCATTGGTGGTCGATTCTTCGGTGGTCATGTTGTTCCTTGTCTGAGGTCTAGAACTGGTCGTCGTTGTCGTCGTAAGGGGCCTCGGTTGGCCCGGTCACGACGAGGAGGGTGGCTACGGCCGCGAAGAGAATGAGTACTCCGGCCATGGCCCAGAAGCCGGGGACTTCCCAGAAGGCGTCGATACTGCTCATGCCTTGGCCGGTTTCCCTGCGAGCGGTTCGCGGTGTGCCCGGTACTTGGCTTTGCCCTTGCGGAGCCGTGCCCGTTCGACGGCTTCCTGTCTGCGGTGGTAGCGCTCGGCCCAGTGCTCCATGTACGAGGTGCGGCTGGTGTCAGCACGCCGCCCCGTCCTTGGTGCAGCTTCGGCCTGCGCCCCCGCGCTCATGCGGCTATCCGAGTAGTACGGGCCTCAACCCAGGCGCGGAGGCTGTCGTCGCGATGCGCAACTTCTTCTGACTGTCGGTGCCCAGGTTTACCGTGGGAATCTCGTTGCCGCGGATCCGCTCGTACAGGAAATTGAGCGATACGCCGAGCTGCTTGGCCGCGTCGGCCACGGTGTGCAACGGCAGAGCCGAGGACGGGAGTGTTTCTGTGGAGGTAGACAAGGTATGCTCCTTGGTGAGGTTGGTTTTCAACAGAGTCCCTCGCCTAGTTGCTGCTAGGCGGGGGACTTTTTTATTCGCCGTAGCCAGTGCCTGGGTCAGGTGCGATGATCCGCATGACGGGCACCTTCAGCCATTTGGCGATTTCTTCAAGCTCGTTGATGGTCATGTAGCCATCCCCGTTCAGCCGCCGTACTGCGGTGTCACGGGAGACTTTCAGCTGTTTCGCGAGGTCAGGGATGCTGAGCTGCTTGGCGCCCATCAGTCCCCGGATTTCAGTTGCAGCCTTCTCGGCTGCGGTGGCGGGTGGCTTATTGGGTACTGCTTCCGTGGTTTCCAAGTAGTGCGCTTCCTTCGTGTGAGTACTTCCAAGGGGGTAAACAGGTATGAACCATGCTGGAAACCTAACCCATATAAGTACAGATGACAACTCACAGGGTTAAGTGAGCGTGTTTAAGCTTAATCGCCCTTATATACGTTTATGTGTGTATGATGAGCTAGTTAACGACGCCATATGGGTTAAAACGGGCGTCTAGAGAGCCTTTTGAGTGGGAGATGGGTTAGTGTCTATGAATATGCCGCTAGGAAAAGAAGATAAATCTGGTCCCCTTGCCATTGCTGTGGCCGCTGAGGTGCGCGCAGCCATGGGGCGGGCCCGCGTAAGCGGTAACCAGCTGTCCAAATTGACCGGGATGTCCCAGAACTACATCGCCACTCGCCTCCGCGATGAGGCCGCCTTCACCATCACGGACATTGAGAAGATCTGCGCCGCCTTAGGTGAGCAGGACTACCGTGTCCTGTTCAATGCAGCGATTGATCGCTTGCAAGCAGAGCAGGGCCGGGACTAACCCATGGACAAGGAGGCCCGCCGGCCAAACGGCGAGGGGACTGCCCCGCGGCTACTCCCTGATGGACGCTGGAAGGCATACCTCCGTAACGGCCGAGATTCGAACGGCAAGTTGCAGCGCATCGTCGTTTACGGTGCAACCAGCAAGGAATGCTCCCGGAACCTCCGCGCAGTCATCGCGGATCGCGACAACGGGATCCTCATCAACGGACGTCCGCCCACACTGGGCGAATGGATGCACCACTGGCTTGAGAACATCGCCCCTACCAAAGTGCGCCCGCGAACCCTCGTTGGTTACCGCTCCTACGTGCGCAACTGGGTGGATACTTCCCAAGTTGCCAAGACGCGCCTGGACAAGCTGACTCCTGAGCACCTCGAGCAGCTCTACAAGCCGATGCGCGATGCCGGCCGCTCTGAGTCCACCGTCGCGCAGCTGCACCGCATACTTTCCCGCGCGCTCACTGTGGCTGTCCGCCGCGGACGAGTGGCCACCAACCCGGCCCAGCGCATGGACGCTCCACAACAAGCAGCCTTCGAGCCGGAGATCCTCTCCCCCGATGACGCGCGCAAGCTGCGAGTCGCGGCAGAGAACACCCCTGGCGGCGCGCGATGGCTCATCGCCCTTGCTCTCGGCCTGCGCCAGGGCGAAGCACTCGGCCTCGCCTGGGACAAGATCGACCTCGAAGGCGGACAGCTCCACGTTCACCGTGAGCTGTACTCACTGCCATGGAAGCACGGCTGCCCTGAGTCCGAAGCGGACCCCAGAGCCAAGAAGCCCTGTGGACGTCGGGCCGATCACTGCAAGGACCGACACTCCGGAGGACGGTTCGTCAGCGTGCCGAAGTCGGATGCCGGTAAGCGAACCGTGCCGCTGCCCGAGCAGCTGGTGCCGGCACTCCTGCAGCATCGCGCGGAGCAGCTCCGCGCCCGAACCGAGGAAGGCACGCGGTGGCGAGGATTCACGGCCGCCAGCGGCGAGACGCTTGACCTGGTCTTCTGCCAGCGCGACGGCAACGCCATCCAGTCGTCCAAGGATTGGCAGTCGTGGAAGAAGTTCCTGGCTGCCTCGGACGTGCCGGCTGTCCGTGTGCACGACGCCAGGCACACTGCCGCCACCCTGCTCCTCCTGATGGGCGTGGATGGCCGTGTGGTCATGGACATCATGGGCTGGTCCGTAGCTTCCATGCTCAAGCGTTACCAGCACGTCCTCGACGTCATGCGCGTCGAGGCAGCCAAGAAGATGGGTGCGGCTCTCTGGGCGGCACCAGCTGAACCTGAACCCGAGAACAGCGGCGTCGTCTCCATGGCAGACTTCCGCGCACGACGAAAGGCATAGCCCCCATGACAGAGATAACGGACTTCCTGCTTGCCCGGATAGCGGAGGACGAGCTTGGTGCCGAGGCGGCAAAGGCCGCCATTGCAGGCAGTGGCGGGCCATGGCGTTCCAGCTCGCAAGTGGTGCTTGGCGCCGGCGTGCATCCTGTAGCGACGACGGATGCAGCGTTTCATGCGGAGCACATCGCTCGGTTCGATCCTGACCGTGTCATCAGAGAGTGCATAGTCAAGCGCGGAATCGTCGCCGGGTGGAGCAAGCCTGACTCGTCGACGGGCCGAATGCTCATGGCCGCCATGGCTGCCGTCTACAGCGACCACCCTGATTACAAGCTTGAATGGCGGGACCTCTCGCGGTAGCGAACTCCCGATTTGTAAGTGTTACGGAAGTGGACCTATCCTGCACTGAGCAGAGGTTAAGGCCCCGGTTGGATTTGTTTCCAGCCGGGGTCTTTTTTGTCTGCCCTGTCATTTACGTTGAAGGTTCAAACCGAGGGGGTTTTATTGATGGTTGATCAGATTCGGCCTGTGTTGGGATGCGGGCCGGACGGGTGCACGCAAGCCGTCGTGCGAGGGGAAGGCGAGTTCGGCACCATTGCCGGGCGCGTTGAGGCTGACGGAGGCGAGGTGTGGGAAATCCATTGGCCGGACGGTATTACGGACCTATGGTTTCAGGCATCTAGCAACTAATGGCAACCAAAATGGCAACCACCAGCACGGTGATGGCGCCGCTCGGTTGAAACGGAAATACCCCCGAATCCCTTTGTTCGCAAGGGTTTCGGGGGTATTTCTGTGTGTGCCCCAGGTGGGACTCGAACCCACAACACGCGGATTTTAAGTCCGCTGCCTCTGCCAATTGGGCTACTGGGGCGCCCGCACCATGGTATCCCAGCTACAGCCCGCTGAATGGCCCGGCGTAGCGGAAGGTGCCGCGGACGTCGTCGGGCCATGCGGGAAGCGTCAACAACTGGAAGTGATCGCCCCACATCGCCTCCGGCGGTTGCACACCCACAGAGGCTGCCGGCACGTAACCGAAACGCATGTAGTACAGGGGGCTGCCGAGCAAGGCAATGCCGGGCTCCCCTGCGGCTGTGGCACGGGCCGTCGTCTCCCGCATCAAGGCTGAACCTACCCCGCGCTTCTGAAAGGCGGGAAGCACGCCGATCGGACCCAGCCCCAGCAGTTCCAAGTCTCCGATCCAGCCCCTCGTGCTGATGGCATGCCCCACAATCTCCCCACCCATCTCGGCGACGATACTGAACTCCGGAAGGTACTCAGGGCACTCAAATAGCTTGCGCAGCAGCCCTGCTTCAATCGGCACGCCGTCCACGGGTTCACCGGTTACCGGCGAGACGGAGAAGGCCTGGGCAGTCAGTTCCAGAATCTCGGCGCGGTCCTCGGGACGCTCACTTCGGAGCACGAGACCTTTTCCCAAAAGCCGGAGCACATCCATGGCCCGGCCCGCGTCGGCCGAAGGCACCAGGAGGTGGTCGTGGTGGAAACCCGCCAGGACGTTGCAGCTGATTCCCGCGTGGGTCAGGGCGGCGCTCACGGCGGCCGTGAGGCCCACCGCTTCGAGTGCCGAGTGGACCTGGAGCGTGATCCACGAGGCCACGAAGTCGTAGCTCAGACCCAGCGCATCAGCCTCGTCCCGGCGGAGGACAACCGTAAGGCCCTCGGCCTCGCGCACAGCCGCCTCGATCCCGCCCTCCAGCGGCCTGCCATGTGGCCACAGGGCGTAGACGTAGTCGCCATCGCGGGCTACGGGGTGGAGGGATTGCAGGAGTGTCTTCAGATCGGTTTCACCGGACATGGCAACAGTCTAGGGGCGCAGCAACCCGCCACCGCCGTGGGCACACCTGCTTAAACGCCGACGGCGGCCACTCCCCGAAAGGGAGCGGCCGCCGTCGTGCGTTGACTGCGCCGTGCGTTGACTACTTGGCGGCGGCAGTGACCGGAGTCTTGGCTTCCTCAGCCGCAGGCTTGGCCTCTACAGGTGCCGGAGCGGCAGCGGGCTTGGGAGCGGGCGTTGCAGCGGCCACGAAGGCACCGCGCGGGTTGTCGAGGTCCATCAGCTGCGTGGTATCGCGGCCGGCGAAGAAGGCCAGGATCCAGCCGAAGATCACACGGAACTTGCGCTCAACCGTGGGCATGGCCATGCCGTGGTAACCACGGTGTGCCAGCCAGGCGAGGCCGCCCTTGAGACCGATGCGGCCGAGCAGGTTGATATTGGCAACACCCTTCCACTCGCCGAAGCCGGCCACAGCGCCAAGGTTCTTGTGCTTGTAGTCGTGCAGCGGCTTGTCCCAGCGGGAAGCCCACAGGTTCTTGGCGAGCTTCTTGGCCTGGCGAAGAGCGTGCTGGGCGTTGGGGACGCAAGTGCCGTCCGGCAGGCCCTTGCCCGTGAGGTCCGGAACAGCGGCGATGTCGCCGGCGGCCCAGGCGTTCTCCACGATGCCCTCGTCGCCTGCGATGCGCAGGTCCGGGAGGACGCGGACACGGCCACGGGGTTCCAGCGGGAAGTCGGTGGAGCGGATCATCGGGTTGGCCTGCACGCCGGCAGCCCATACCAAGGTGTCTGCTTCAACTTCCTGGGCCGGGGTCTTGTCCGGGAGGTTGATCAGCTTGAGGTTGCCCTCGGCGCTGTCAAGGGAAGTGTTGAGGAGTACTTCGATGCCACGGCTGCGGAGGTGCTCCACAACCCACTCGGCCTGCGAGGCAGTGACCTCGGGCATGATGCGGCCCATGGCTTCGACAAGGATGAAACGGATTTCTTCCTGGCGGATGCGCGGGTTGTTGCGCACTGCGGCGCGGGCGAGGTCTTCCATTTCGGTGAGGCACTCGATGCCGGCGAAGCCGCCACCCACCACTACGAAGGTCAGTGCCTTGGCGCGCTCTGCGGGGTCGGTCATGGTGGATGCGGCTTCAATGCGCTCCAGGACCTTGTTGCGCAGTGCAACGGCTTCCTCGATGGTCTTCAGGCCAATGCCCTTGTCCGCGAGGCCCTTGATGGGGAAGGTCCGGGTAATGGCGCCTGCTGCGATGACGACATCGAAGTACGGGATTTCGAAGTTGTCGCCGCCATCGGACGGGGCGATGACCGCGGTCCGGTTGGCGTGGTCGATGCTGGTGACGCGGCCCTGGATGAGCTCAGTCTGCTTCAGGTGCTGACGGTGGGAGACGACGGCGTGGCGTGCCTCGATGTTGCCACCTGCTACTTCCGGGAGGAAGGGCTGGTAGGTCATGTACGGCAGTGGATCAACGACGGTGACGATGCCGCCCGCGTTCGCAATCTTCTTCTGCAGTTTGAGGGCTACGTACAGGCCGACGTAGCCGCCGCCGACGACGAGAACCCGGGGACGGTCAATGAGCTCTGGGGTGGTTGCCATGAGTCCAGAGTACAGTACTTTGTGAAAATCTTCACTAACTACGTCCGGGCGGGTGGATCCACTTTCAGAAGCGCGCCCGTTTCGGCCTCCTCGGCCACCGCTGGAGCGTTTTTGGCGACCCTCCTCAATTGGATCGCGGCCCCCGTCACCAGGGCAAGGAACAAGGCTCCAAATCCAAGCACGACGGCGGCCGGCAGGGCGTCGTCGACGGTCGCCGGCGTCTTCGCGGCCGGAACGGTCGGATCGGCGAGCGTGGGTGCTGCGCTGGTGGGGCTCGCCACGGGAGCCTGCGACGGCTCGCTGAAATCTCCCCGGCGGTGGACCCGGATCCAGTCAGCGATGGAACCCAACGGGTTGCTGCTGGTGGCAGCCACCTCATCCTTCAGTGCCGCCTCGGCGTTAAGGATGCCGTAACCGTAGAGGGGGTCCTTGCCCGGAGCTCCCGCGTCCTTGGCCGTGCTCACAATTCTGTTGATGACCTGATTGGCACTCATCTCCGGCCATTTGGAACGGATCAGGGCAGCCACACCGGAAACGATCGGGGCAGCACCGGACGTTCCCGCCCAATCGGCGTATCCACCGCCGGGGATGCCGCCTACCAGCTTCTCGGCCGGTGCGGCGACGCCGATGCTGATGCCCTGGGATGAGGAGTCGACGCTGGCGCGCCCCTCACCGTCGAGTCCGGCGACAGTCAGGACACCGGGAATGGTTGCCGGGGCTCCGACCTGGACGTTGCCGCCCACGCGGTTCCCGGCGGCCGCGACGATCACCACATCCTTCTGCTCTGCATAAAGGAAGGCCGCGTCCCAACTCTGCGGCCAGTCCGGCGAGGTACTGCCCAAGGAGATGTTGATGACCTTGGCGCCGTTGTCCACGGCCCAGCGCACGGCGTCCGGAATCTGCTCCTGGTCCGTTTTGCCACCCGGGTTGGGTGATCCGAGCCAGGTGGAGACGGCCAGGATTTGCGCTTCAGGAGCGACACCGATGATCCCATCCGGTCCCCCTGCAGGAGGGACCGTGGGTGGTACTGGAGGCGGCGCGGACCCCGTTGGTGAAGGCGAGGCCGTGGGTGTGGTGTGGCCGCGCCCGGCGAGCATCGTGGCAACCAAGGTTCCGTGCTCGGTCTTGGCACCAATACTCTTTTGCCCGTTGGGTGCTCCCGCGCCCGAGACGTCCGTCCCGCCCACCACCACGCCTTTGAGGTCCGGGTGGTTGCCATCAATGCCGCTGTCGATGATCGCAACCTTCACTCCGGCACCCTTGGAAACCTGCCAGGCGTTGGTGACACCCGAATCCTTGAGCCAGAACTCTTTGTCGCGCCACGCGTCTGCGGTGGCGGCAGGGGCCGTCAACAGCGCACCGGCCAACGCCCCGCCTGCCAAGACCGTGGCAAGGGCAGCGGAGAGGGTCCGGTGAAAACGCAACGTCATGCCGCGTCCCGGATGCTGAGGGCGATGCCGTCCAGGATGTCGTGCTCGCTGGAGACGGCCGCAGCAATCCTGCCACTGCTGACACTGGCCAGGCGGGCAAGGATCCGGCGCCACACCAAGGCGCCGGCGCCGATGACGTCCACGCGGCCCGGATGCATGTACGGAAGCGCTGCGCGCTCGTCCCGCGTCATTTCCAGCAGGTTGGTGCACGCGTCGGTGA
Organism: Paenarthrobacter sp. OM7; assembly: GCF_029873575.1. NCBI lineage: Bacteria > Bacillati > Actinomycetota > Actinomycetes > Micrococcales > Micrococcaceae > Paenarthrobacter > Paenarthrobacter sp. OM7. The sequence goes on along the minus strand of NZ_CP123579.1, from coordinate 1,407,328 downwards.
TGGTTTCGAGATCCAGTGACGCACCATGGATCCGGTCCGGCTGGTATTCGTCCAGGCCCAACGCGTGGGCGGTGATGGTGGTGATGGAACCGGCAACGCCCACTACGGCCGTGGCGCGGTCAAGCGGTACCGTCTGCGCAGCAAGATCAAGTGCGGCATCGACGTCGGCCTCTGCTGCCGCGATTTGCGCAGCGGTGGGCGGATCGCTGCGAAGGTGACGTTCGGTGAGCCGCACGCACCCGATGTCCACGGAGCGTGCCGCGATGACGCCAGTGGAGTCGCCCAGGACGAACTCAGTGCTGCCGCCACCGAGGTCCACCACCAGGATGGGGTCCTCCCCCGTGGCCGGCAGGACACTGCTGGCGCCGGCGAAGGAAAGCGCCGCTTCCTCGTCCCCGGAAATGACCTCGGGCTCCACACCCAGGAGATCCCGGATGCCGTCCACGAAAACCTGCCGGTTGCGGGCGTCACGGGTGGCGGACGTAGCGGCGAAACGGACGTGCCCGGCGCCGTGCGCCTTGATCAGTTCGGCGTAGTCACGTGTTGCTTCAAACGTGCGTTCCAAGGCCTCGGGTGCAAGCTCGCCGGTGGCATCCACACCCTGGCCGAGCCGAACCACGCGCATCTCACGCACGACGTCGGCCAGCGGGCCCGGCGCGCCGTCTGCTGAAGCATCCGCGATGAGGAGGCGGATGGAGTTGGTTCCACAGTCGATCGCTGCAACGCGGCTCATGCAGTGCCTTCCTGGTGGCCCGGAGTGTCCGTCTTCGGGGTACGAACCGGCGCTGGACGCCCCACGATGTCCGGCAGCCCCTGCGGTCCGTGCCGGCTCAGGTCCCGGGACGGTGCCTCACCGGCAGTGTCCCACGCACCATCGCAGTAACAACGGTCCTTGGTCCACCACTCCGTGATGGCGCCCAGTGCTTCGTCTCCCAGCGGGTTGACTCCCGGCCCAGCAGCCAGGGAATGCCCAACCAGGACGTGGAGGCACTTCACCCTGGTGGGCATGCCACCGGCGGAGATGCCGTCGATTTCGGGGACAGCGCCGGTTCCGGAGCGGCCGGCGATGTCATCGCGGGCCTGGAGGTAGGCCTCGTGGGCGCTGCGGTAGGCGCCCGCCAGGTCCTGGTCGGCCGTGAGGCGATGATTCATCTCGTTCATGAGGCCGCCCGCTTCCAACCGCGACACCGCGGAGGTAATGACGGGGTGGGTCAGGTAGAACGTGGTGGGGAACGGTGTTCCGTTGCTGAGCCGCGGTGCGGTAGCGGCCACCAGTGGATTGCCGCAGACGCACCGCGCAGGGATCTCAACGACATCCCGTACCGGCCTGCCGAGCTGGCGGCTGAGGACCTCAAGATCATGTGCTGATGGCTGGCGGGATTCCTGCGGCTCGGCTGCCGTGTTCTCTTCCACTTGCGCTGCCACCCTTCCTGCCCTTGTTGCCGTGTCCACTGCGGACACGACGGCGGTGGGCACCGCGTCTAGTCAGTTGCCGATCGTCTGATTGACTCCCAGAGGGCATCCACCCAGGGCAGATTTTCCGGGTTTGCAGACGATCCGGAGCCGGTGCGGCCACCCGGCGTGCCGGCGGCTTCTTCTCCCCCAAACACCCAGTAACCTGTTTCACCCGGCATAACCATGTTAATGCGGTCGCGGGCCTGTTGTTTCACGTAGTTGGGGTCCTGCCACCGGGAAAGCTGCTTGTTGAGCTCGGCCTGCTCTGCTTTCCGTCCTGCAATTTCGGCTTCCAGCGCCGAAATTTCGGCGCGCTTTTCCAGGAAAATCTTCACCGTGGGGGCCAGCATAATGGTGATCGCAATCATGACCACTGCCAGCGCCAGCATCCTGCCGGAAAACGCCTTGGCCGGCACTGGATCCAGATCATGGTCAGATGTGGCCTTGGTGCCCGGCTTGCCGGATGCCTTGTCCGTGGGCTTTTGTTGGCCCACGGATGGCTTCTTGCCGGCGGGTGCTTTGGTGCCGCCTGCCGGCGTCGGGGTTTTGGCAGTTATCCGCGGTCCGCCAAACTCGGCTTTGATGACATCGCCGCTACTGGAACCGGAACCTTTTGTCCCTGCACCCTCAGTGCTCTTGGCGGCAGTTCGCGGACTGGCGCCGGTGGCCCGGGTTTCGCTGGCGGGACGGCCCGCGCCGGAGGAACGGCCTGCACTGGAGGGGCCCAGTGCGTCGGCCCTGGGTACCTTTGGACGACGGGTGGCCATGACACTCCTGTAATGCCCGGTGCTTGCCTGGCGGGTTGCTGCGCTTGCTGTTGTTGACCTGGCCCGCGTTAAACAGAACCGGCGGCCATGGTCTTTCCACCATAGCCACCGGTTACGTGTTTTCGCTGAAGGCTAGCCCTTGAAACGCGGGAACGCGCTGCGGCCGGCGTAACGTGCGGCGTCGTCGAGTTCTTCTTCGATGCGCAGCAGCTGGTTGTACTTTGCGACGCGCTCGGAGCGGGCCGGGGCACCGGTCTTGATCTGGCCCGCGTTGGTGGCAACGGCGATGTCAGCAATGGTGGTGTCCTCGGTTTCGCCGGAGCGGTGCGAGGTGATGGTGGTGTAGCCGGAGCGCTGGGCCAGGGAAACGGCGTCCAGCGTCTCGGTCAGGGAACCGATCTGGTTGACCTTGACCAGGAGGGAGTTGGCCGTTGCAGAATCGATGCCCTGCTGCAGGCGGACCGGGTTGGTGACGAAGAGGTCGTCGCCCACCAGCTGGACCTTGTCACCGATGGTATCGGTGAGGGTCTTCCAGCCTTCCCAGTCGTTCTCGTCCAGCGGGTCCTCGATGGAAACCAGCGGGTAGTCGGCAACGAGCTCAGCGTAGTACGCGCTCATCTCGGTAGCGGAAAGTGCCTTGCCTTCGAACTGGTAGGCACCGTCCTTGAAGAACTCGGAGGATGCAACGTCCAGTGCCAGGGCGATGTCCGTGCCCGGGGTGTAGCCGGCGTTCTTGATGGCTTCCTGGATCAGATCCAGTGCAGCGCGGTTGGACGGCAGGTTGGGGGCGAAGCCACCCTCGTCGCCGAGGCCCGTGGAGAGGCCCTTTTCCTGGAGGACAGCCTTGAGGTTGTGGTAGACCTCAACACCCCAGCGCAGGCCCTCGGAGAAGGTCTCGGCACCGATCGGGGCGATCATGAATTCCTGGATGTCCACGTCGGAGTCCGCGTGCGAGCCACCGTTGAGGATGTTCATCAGCGGAACCGGCAGGACGTGGGCGTTCGGGCCGCCCAGGTACTTGTACAGCGGCAGGTCAGCCGAAGCTGCTGCAGCGTTGGCGACGGCCAGGGAAACACCCAGGATGGCGTTGGCGCCGAGCTTGCCCTTGTTGGGCGTGCCGTCCAGGTCGATCATGGCCTGGTCGATGCTGCGCTGGTCAGTGGCGTCGAAACCAATCAGGGCCGGGGAGATCTCGTCGATGACGGCGTCAACGGCCTTCTGGACACCCTTGCCGAGGTAACGGCCTTTGTCACCGTCGCGAAGCTCAACGGCCTCGTGCTCGCCGGTGGAAGCACCGGAGGGAACTGCTGCACGGCCGATCTGGCCGTCGGAGAGCAGGACCTCAACTTCTACGGTCGGGTTTCCGCGGGAATCAAGGATCTCGCGTGCGTGGATGGCATCGATAAGCGCCATGGATGTGCTCCTTATGGGCAAATTACAGGAATGAGGAGGGAAATTCTCAACGTCCTCGTCGCTACTAGCGTAGTCCAGAGTGGCTTAGGTTACGGAACAACTTCCAAAGACCCACGTCATGAAGGCTGGGACTGGCTGTTCTGAAACGATCGAACAGCGGAACGGAGGGCCCGTTCGGCGTCGAGTCCTTGCTCCCGGGCACCGGCCACGACAGTCAGCAGCAGCTCACCGAGCTCCTCTTCCGAGGCCGGGATGACGGGAAGCCCGACGGCGGCCACGGGGCCTTGCGCGTCGACCTTCACCCCTGCGCGGGCTGCCCTATCCAGGGACTTCTGTGCTGCTGCCAACGCAGGAAGGTGCGGCGGGATGCCTTCAAAGGGATCCTTCCGTTCCGGCTTCTCGGCACGTTTGGCGGCGTCCCATTTGACGATGATTTCTTCGACGCTGGCCGGGAAACTCTCCCGCAGGGATCCATCGGCCTTGAAGACGTGCTGGTTCCGCCGGACCATTTTGGCGTTGATGCTGCGCACCACGTCCGCGAAATCGAAGCTGCCGCGCTCCTCGGCGAGCCGGGCGTGGAGTACTACCTGAAGCAGTACATCGCCCAGCTCGCCCAGGAGCTCGCTGTCCCTTTCCGGGGAGTCGCCGGCTTCGATCGAATCCACCACTTCGTAGGCTTCCTCGATCAGGTATTCCACCAGCGATTCGTGCGTCAGCGCACCCATCCAAGGACAGTGCTCACGCAGCGCGGCGATCGTCCCAATGAGCTCCGTGAGTCCGTCGGCGTTGTTAGCCGAGGTTGGCGTAGGCATCGTTGATGTACTCAACCAAGGCTTCGCGTTCGTCCAGCGGCAGGAAGGCTGCCTCGGCGGCGTTGAGCGTCAGTTCAAGGAGGTCATCGAGGTCGTAGTCAAAGGTTTCCACCAGCAGTTCGAACTCGTCCGTCAGGGTGACGCCACTCATGAGTCGGTTGTCCGTGTTGATGGTGACGTTGAAGCCGAGCTGGAACAGCATGTCCACGGGGTGGCTCTCGATGCCATCGCCAAAGCCGGAAACCGCACCGGTCTGAAGGTTGGAGGAAGGGCAGATTTCCAGGGCGATGCCGCGGTCGCGGACCCAAGCCGCCACGCTGCCGATGGTCACCATGCCGACGGTGTCCTCGCCGTCGTCGTCGGAGTTGTCCTCAAACTCCACCGAAATGTCCTCGGCGATCCGGACGCCGTGGCCCAGGCGCAGGGCACGGCCATCGACCAGGGCTGACTGGATGCTCTCCAGGCCCGCTGCTTCACCGGCGTGGACGGTGGCCGGGAAGTTGTTTTCGGCAAGGTATGTGAAGGCGTCCTTGAAACGGGACGGGAGGAAACCGTCTTCGGCGCCGGCAATGTCAAAGCCCACAGCGCCATTGGCACGGTGGCGGACAGCGAGCTCTGCGATCTCCTGGCCACGATCGGCGTGGCGCATCGCGGTGATGAGCTGGCCCACCTGGATCTGCTGGCCGCGCTCGTCAGCAGCATCAACACCGGCTTCAAGGCCGGTCTGGACGGCTTCAACAACCTCGTCCAGGGTGAGGCCCTTCTGCAGGTGCTGTTCCGGTGCCCAGCGGACTTCGCCGTAGACCACGCCGTCCTCGGCGAGGTCTTCCACGAATTCCTTGGCGACCCTGAAGAGGCCTTCCTTGGTCTGCATGACAGCAATGGTGTGGTCGAACGTTTCGAGGTAGCGGACCAGTGAGCCGGAGTCGGCTGATTCGCGGAACCATTCACCCAGCGCAACGGGGTCGGTGGACGGCAGCGTGTGGCCGACCGCCTCAGCGAGCTCGATGATGGTGGCGGGGCGGAGGCCTCCGTCCAGGTGGTCGTGGAGGGAAACCTTGGGGAGGCTCTTCAGATCGAAGTCAAGGGCAGGGGCGGCGTCAAGTATGGGCTCAGTCACGTACTAAGACTAATCCCCACAGCCGCTCTGGCTGGTACTGCCGGTCGCCTTAGCTGGCGGGCTTGGAGAGGTCGACGCCGGCGATCGCCTTTTCCGCGGGATCGACAGCTGTCACTTCGGTGCTGGCAGCAGCCTCCCTGGCGAGGTCCTTCTTCTCCAGGTATTTGTGCCACCAACGGAGGGCGTGATCCACCACAATGCCCAGGACCACGGCGAAGGCAACCGCGATGCCGACTCCCAGGAGCGGGTTGTGGTGCACCCACTGGCCCGCGAGGAGGCCGATACCGATGGAGTAGCCTACCCACGTGATGCAGGCGAAGGCGTCCAACCAGAAGAAAGTCCGGTGGCGGAAGCCGGTTTGTCCGGCCACGTAGTTCACCGCTACGCGGCCCCAGGGAATGTAGCGGGCCGTGAAGATGAGGACCGCGCCGCGCTTATCCAGCTCATACTGCGCCCAGGCGAACATCTTCTGGACCTTGGGCCGGCGCATCCACTTCCAGCGGGTGAGGCCGATCTTCCGGCCCAGCAAGTAGGCCATGTTGTCGCCTGCCATGGCACCTACCAGTGCGGTGGCTCCCAGGATCCACAGGTTGGGCTCTCCGCTGTGAAGGGACAGCGCCGAGAGGCCAACGATGGCTGTTTCGCTGGGAAGGATGGTGGCAAATCCGTCAATGAAGAAGAAGACCAGCAGGACCGGGTATATCCAGGGCTGCCCGGCTGCATGCTCGAGCATTTGGTTCAAAAACTCCACGCGGCGGTAGCTCCTAGACGAATATGACTTGACGGTGTGACGGAAGTCGCTCTAGTGTCCCACGGCCGGGACGTCGTTCGCTACGTCCCAGCCTTGGGATCACACGCTTAACGCTATAGGGGCTGATAAGGTGCCGTCGTCAACCGCCGGGCTGATCTTCCGGGGCCGGAGGCGTCATACCGTGGGTGGAGTCGGAGCGTCTTCCTCGGGGATGTTCTTGCCGTCCAACGGCACTGATCCACGGACTTTGCTGATGATCCGATCGATGATGATGCCCAGGATCACGGCAACCACGATCGCTATGACGGCGCCCAGGAGATGGTTGTCCTCGAACCAGACTCCAAAGAAGTAGCCCAGGATCACCGAATACGTGGCCCACAGGACGGCGGACATGGCAGTAAGGGCCACGAAGCGTCGGTGGTGGAAGTGTGTGGCACCGGCCGTCAGGTTGACGGCCACCCTGCCAATGGGGATGAAGCGGGCCACCATGATGAGCGAGGCCGACCGGCGTCGGAGTTCCTTGCCTGCCCAACGGAAGGCGCCCTGCATCCGCTGCGTGCGCATCCACCGCCACCGCTGGATCCCTATGCGGCGGCCGATGATGTACGCGATGTTGTCCCCCGAGAACGCTCCCAAGGCTGCCATCACGCCGAGCAGCCATACATTGGGCGCGCCGCTGCTCCCGGACACGGCACTCAGGCCCACCACCACGGATTCGCTCGGAATGGGTGGGAAGAAGCCATCTATCACGCAGCAGGCCAACACCAGGAACAACACCCATGGCTGCTCCGCCGCGGCGAGGATGAAATCGTTGATGCCCTGCACGGTTTCCTTACGGTAGCCGGCTCCCCCACAGGCGCCGGATGACTGGTGTTCCGGGCCGTTCTTGCCGAACGGCCCGGAACACTTAAGCCTAGGCGATGCGGTCGATGATGAGCTGATGTGCCGGGCGTGACCCCTCGGGCGCGATCACCACGGCATCCTGGAGCGCTTCCTTGGCCCGTTCAAACTTCCCGGGAGTGTCCGTCAGGAGTGTCATCAGAGGCTCCCCCGCACGGACCAATGCGCCCGGTTTGGCGTGCATGCGGACACCGGCACCGGCTTGGACCTGGTCCTCCTTGCGGGCCCGCCCGGCGCCCAGGCGCCAGGCCGCAACACCGACAGAAAGCGCATCCAGTTCCACCAGGACACCGTCCGCGGGAGCATAGACAACCTCGGATTCCTTGGCCACCGGCAGCGCAGCACGCGGGTCGCCACCCTGTGCTTCGATCATCCGGTTCCAGACATCCATGGCACGGCCGTCCTTCAAGGCAGCCGCGGGGTCGGCGTCGTGGATGCCGGCGCCGGCCAGCATCTCCTCAGCCAGGCGGACAGTCAGTTCGACGACGTCTTCCGGGCCGCCGCCGGCAAGGACCTCCACGGATTCCTCAACTTCGATCGCGTTTCCGGCGGTCAAACCCAACGGCGTGGACATATCTGTCATCAGGGCGACGGTGTGCACACCGGCATCCTTGCCCAGGGCCACCATGGTCTCGGCAAGCTCGCGGGCCCGTGCCTCATCCTTCATGAAGGCACCGGAACCCACCTTGACGTCCAGCACCAAGGAGCCCGTGCCTTCGGCGATCTTCTTGCTCATGATCGAGGAAGCAATCAACGGGATCGCCTCCACCGTGCCCGTGACATCACGCAGCGCGTAGAGCTTCTTGTCGGCAGGAGCCAGCCCGGAACCTGCCGCGCAGATGACTGCACCCACGTCCTGGAGCTGGGCCATGATCTCGTCGCTGCTCAGGTTGGCGCGCCACCCGGGGATGGCTTCGAGCTTGTCCAACGTTCCACCCGTGTGGCCCAGCCCGCGGCCTGAGAGCTGAGGAACTGCGACGCCGAACACGGCAACGAGCGGCGCCAGGGGGAGCGTGATCTTGTCCCCGACCCCACCGGTGGAGTGTTTGTCGCTGGTAGCCTTGCGTCCGCCGTCGGGCCTTGTCAGGGACGAAAAGTCCATCCGCTCGCCCGAGGCGATCATGGCGGACGTCCACCGCGAAATCTCGGCGCGGTCCATTCCGTTGAGCAGGATGGCCATGTTCAGCGCGGCCATTTGTTCCTCGGCGATGACACCCCGGGTGTAGGCATCAATGGTCCAGTCGATCTGCTCGGGAGTGAGGGTGCCTTTGTCGCGCTTGATGGAGATGATCTGGACGGCGTCGAACGCTTCAGTGTTGGTCACGTGGTTTCCTCCAGGTTTTCGGGACCGAAGGCATCAGGGAGCACCTGGTCCATGGTTTTGATTCCCTGCGTGGTCATGAGCTGCATGCCGGGCGCCCGGAACTCGTAGAGCAACTGCCGGCACCGGCCGCACGGCATGAGGACGTTGCCCTGCCCGTCCACGCAATAGAACGCGGCGAGCCGGCCACCGCCTGTCATGTGGAGCTGCCCAACAAGTGCGCATTCGGCGCAGAGGGTCAGCCCGTAGCTGGCGTTCTCCACATTGCAGCCAGTAACGATCCGACCATCCTCGGTGAGGGCCGCAGCGCCCACCGGGAACTTGGAGTAGGGCGCATAGGCGTGGCGCATGGCCTGCTGTGCTGCCTCTTCCAGTGCCTGCCAATCGATGTCATCCGCAGGCATCGTCAACCCTTCACGTACGGTATGCCGCTTGCGGCCGGTGGCCGCGACTTACCCACCAAACCGGCGACGGCGAAGATGGTCACCAAGTACGGCAGCATGGCCATGAACTGGCTGGGCACCGGTGTACCGATGATGCCCAGGATGGATTGCAGGTTGTACGCGAAGCCGAACAGCAGCGATGCCAGGAACGCGCCGATCGGGTTCCACCGGCCAAAGATCAAGGCTGCCAAGGCGATGAAGCCTCGGCCGCCGGAGATGTCCTTGGTGAAGGAATCGATGGTCACCAGGGTGAAGACTGCGCCACCGATACCTGCGATGGCACCACCCAGGGTGACGTTCCAGAAGCGGGTGGCGTTGACATTGATACCCAGGGTGTCGGCAGCCTGCGGGTGCTCGCCGACGGCGCGGACCCGCAGGCCCCACCGGGTCTTGAACAGGCCGAACCACACCACGGCCACGGCAATGTACATGAGGTAGCCGGCAATGGACTGCTCAAACAGGATGGGCCCGATGATGGGGATGTCCGAGAGCAGCGGGATCGGCAGGATGTCCAGGCGCCCCGGGGTGTTGAACTGCTCCTTGTTGGGGACCATCAGCGTGCCGTAAAGGAAGCCGGTGAGGCCGGAGACCAGCACGTTGAGGACAACGCCCACAATGATCTGGTTGACCAGGTATTTGATGCTGAAGACCGCCAGGACCATGGAGACCGCGGCCCCGGCAGCAGCCGCCGCGATCAGGCCGATATAGGGGCTGCCCGTCATGGTGGCTACCAGCGCGGCGGTGAAGGCGCCGCCCAGGAGTTGTCCCTCAATAGCGATGTTCACCACGCCCACGCGCTCACACAACACCCCTGACAATGAACCGAAGACCAGAGGTACGGCCAGTGTTACCGACCCCGCTACGAGGCCTGCCAGCGAAATGGACGGCTGCCGTGCGCCGGCCACGATCCAGACGAGCAACGCGAACACGAATACCACGGCAAAGGCAATGGGCAGCCACTTGGGTGAACGCTCCCCCTGCGTCCAGAGGTAGATGGAGTAGGCGGCCATAGCCAGCAGCAGGATGCCGAAGACCACCCCGCCCACCTGCCCCGGAATCATGAGCGCCGGGACGGCGACGGCGTCACCGGCGTCGCTGATCTTCATCTCGGCTGTCTGGTCCGGACCCAGGAAGCCGAAGAAGACCAAGGCTATGAGGGCAAGGATGCCGAGCGAGAGCGGGACTTTCATGGAAGGCCGGAACGCCGGCAGGGCCGTTGAACCCGACTTCGGAGCGGTGGTTGTCGCGCTCATTTGGCACCTCCGGAGGCGTTGACGAGGGCAGCCTTGGGAGCCGCCTTAGGTGTCTTGTTCTTCTTCTTGGGTTCAAGCCGGAAAATCGACCGGATGAGTGGAGGTGCCGCGATGAAGAGCACGATCAAGGACTGCACCACCAGCACGATGTCGATGGGCGTTCCCGTCTGGATCTGCATCTGCACTGCCCCTGCGCGGAAGGCTCCGAACAGCAGGCCGGCGAAGAACGCCCCCCACGGCGTGCTGCGTCCCAGCAGGGCAACCGTGATGGCGTCGAAGCCGATCTGGGCAGCGACGCCGCCGGTCAGCACCTTTTCCGTACCGGCAACCTGGGCAATACCGCCGAAAGCGGCGAGGGCACCGGCCATGGCCATCACCAGGATGGTGGCGCGGGATACCTTGACGCCGGCGGTCCGTGCAGCGATGGGGTTGGCGCCGACAGCACGGAATTCGAAGCCGATCGTGGACCGGTTCAACAGCCACCACACGCCGAAGGTCAGCGCTATGGCCACCAGGAATCCCACGTGGAGACGGGAGCCGGGGATGAGGACGGGATACGTTGCCGACTCGTCCAGGCGTGGCGAGATGGGGCTGTTGTCCCCCGGACGCCGGAACGCAGCAGTGTTCAGCAGGAAGTCCAGCAGGAACAAGGCCACGTAGTTCAGCATGATGGTGACGATCACCTCGTGTGCACCGGTCCGTGCTTTGAGGATGCCAACGATGGCACCCCAAAGTGCACCACCCAGGACCCCCATGATGATGACCACCAGCAGGTGCAGGCCGAACGGCAAGTGCCAGGCGAACCCTGCGTAGGCAGCCAGCGTGGCGCTGATGATGATCTGTCCCTGTGCGCCGATGTTGAACAGGCCGGCGCGGAAGGCCAAGGCAACACCAAGGCCTGCACAGATCAGCGGGGTTGCCACCGTCATGGTTTCAAGCAGCGGCTGCAGTCCCTGCCGGGGGTTGAAGATCGACCCCTGGAAAAGGGCAACATAGCTCTCGGTCATGGCAGACCACAACGCGCTGAGGAAGTCCGTGGGCCGGGCGAACAAGTAGCCTGCGGTTTTGGCAACCTGGGCGTCCGTGCTGGCAATCAGCAGGCCACCCAGGAACAGTGCCACGATGACGGCCAGGACGGACACGAAGCCGTTGCCCATCACGATGCGGCGCATAAGGCTGCCCTGCTGAGCTCCGGAATCGCCGCTTTGGGAAGACACCGGAACGATGGATGGTTCCAGCATGCCTCCCGCGGTATCAAGTGAGACATCTGCCGCACGGAGGTCCGCTGTGGACTGGTCCTCAGCGGGCAGGGCGGGTGTTGGTTCGCTCTTGGACTGATCCTTCTCAGTCATCAGAGCCTCCTTCCGGGCCGACGCCGGCCATCATCAAGCCAAGGGTGTCGCGGGGCGTTCCGGCGGGGACGATGCCCACGAGCTTGCCCTTGTAGAGCACGGCAATCCGGTCCGCGAGTTCGATGACCTCATCAAGTTCAGTGGAAACGATCATGACCGGCGTACCGACGTCGCGTTCGGCAACGATGCGCTTGTGCAGGAACTCGATGGAGCCGACATCCACGCCACGGGTCGGCTGGCTCGCGATGAACAACCGCAAGGGCCTGGACAGCTCCCGCGCCATGACCACTTTCTGCTGGTTTCCGCCGGACAGTGTTCCAGCGGCCGACCCCGCAGAGGGAGTCCGGATATCGAATTCTTCGATCTTGGCCTTGGCATGTTCAGCAACCTTGCCCGGCTTCATGCTGATGCCGCTGGCAAAAGGTGCTTGGTCATACAGGTCAAGCACCAGGTTTTCGGCGACCGAGAAAGGTCCAACCAGTCCATCCACAGTGCGGTCCTCTGGGACAAAGCCGACGCCCGAACGCAGCACTTCCTTGACCGGAAGGCCCAGCAGTTGCTTGCCGTCCAGGGTCACCGAACCTGTGACGTGCTCCTGCACGCCCAGGATGGCTTCGGTCAGTTCCGTTTGGCCATTGCCTTGGACACCCGCGACGGCGAGGATCTCACCTTGGGCGATGTCGAAACTGATCCCGTCCACCACGTTGGTGCCGTTGGCAGCGCGGACCGTCAGGTTTTCCACCACGAACGTGGTTTCCTTCGGCTGCGCGGGTGCCTTGTCCAGGCTCAGGCTGACAGGGCGGCCCACCATCATGGATGCCAGTTCGGTGGCGGAGGCCGTGGGAGGCGCATCCCCCACTACTTTGCCGCGGCGAATGACGGTGATGACGTCGGAGACAGCCTTCACCTCACGCAGCTTGTGCGAGATGAAGACGATGGACGTGCCACCGGCTTTGAGCTGCCGCATGATGTCCAGAAGTTCATCGGTTTCCTGCGGCGTCAGCACTGCGGTGGGCTCGTCCAGGATGAGGACCTTGGCTTCGCGGACCAGTGCCTTGATGATCTCGACACGTTGCTGGACGCCCACGGGCAGGTCCTCCACCAAGGCGTCGGGATCCACGTCAAAGCCGTATTTATCAGAGATTTCCCGAATCTTCTTCCGGGTTTCGTCCATGCTGAGCACACCGCCGAACGAGGTCGGCTCCGCACCGAGGGCCACGTTTTCCGCCACCGTGAAGACGGGGACCAGCATGAAGTGCTGGTGCACCATACCGATGCCGGCCGCCATGGCATCACCGGGGCCGCGGAAACTGACCGGCTGGTCATTGACCAGGATCTGGCCGGCTGTGGGCTCGTACAGCCCGTACAGCACGTTCATAAGGGTTGATTTTCCGGCACCGTTTTCGCCGAGAAGGCAATGGATCTGGCCGGATTCGACCACGAGGTCGATGTCTTGGTTGGCGTAGAAGGTCCCGAAGGCTTTCGAGATCCCCTTCAATTCGAGTTTCACAACTCCCACCGTTCTGTGAGTCCGAGGGACGGCTGTACTGCTCCAAAGCCACTGGCTTTGAGCCCAGCGTAGTCAGGGCAAAAACGCGCCGCCAGTACCGGGGCTCGGTACTGGCGGCGCGTCCAGGAATTGATTTACTTCTTGGGGCTCGCTGCCGATTCGACAACCAGCTTGCCGGAGACGATGTCAGCCTTCAGGGCATCGAGCTCGGACTTGGTTTCAGCGGTGACAGCGGAGTCAAGATCGTGGAACGGAGCGATGGCAACGCCATCGTTCTCCAAGGTGCCGACGTAGGCTGCGTTGTTGAACTTGCCTTCCGTGTCATCCTTCACCACGGCTTCAACAGCTTCGCCCATCTGCTTGACCACGGAGGTCAGCATGAGGTCCTTGTACTCAGGAGCGGTGAGGTAGCCATCGGAGTCAACCCAGATGAGCTTGACGTCCTTGCCGGCTGCCTTGGCTTCCTTCAGCGCAGCGCCTGCGCCCTTACCAACAGGTCCGGCGACAGGCATGATGATGTCCGCGCCCTGGTCCAGCAGGTTGATGGTGACCTGCTTGCCCGTGTCCTGCTTCTCGAAGTCACCCGTGAACGAACCGTCCTGGGTGGTCTTGTCCCAGCCAACAACCTGGACGGTCTTGTTCTTGGCCTTGTTGTAGGCCTGGACGCCGTCGTAGAAGCCGTCCATGAAGATGGTGACCGTGGGGATCTTGATGCCGCCGAAGGTACCTACCTTGCCGGTCTTGGAGGTGGCCGCAGCCGCGTATCCGGCCAGGTATGCCGCCTGCGCCGTGTCGTAGACGATCGGCTTGACGTTGGCGATCGGAGTCTCGTACGTGTAGTCGACGATCGCGAAGTGCTTGTCGGTGTTCTTCTCGGCGGCGGCCTTGGTGGCATCGCCCAGGAGGAAGCCAACGGTCACCGTGAGGTTGCAGCCGGCGGAGATCATGCCGTTGAGGTTGGTTTCGAAGTCGCTGTTGGCCTTCGATTCGGCCGACTTTACCGTGATGCCCAAATCCGTCTCGGCCTTCTTGAGGCCTTCGAACGAGGACTGGTTGAAGGACTGGTCATCGAATCCGCCGGAGTCGGACACGATGCATCCAACAAAGTCGCTCTTGGTAGCGGTGCCGGATCCGGCGTCGGGGGCCTGTCCGCAGCCGGTCAGCAGGAGCGCTGCTGCGCCGACTGTGGCAACACCGGCCATTGAACCGCGCTTCAGGGTGGCACGCAGTGGTTTCTTCAATTTTCCTCCAGGAAGAAAGTGTTTGGCGCTACGACGGATGGTCAATGAGTGTCCGTTTCCTATACCTGAGGCAGAAATTCTGTTTTCACTGATGCTCGCAGCTGCGCCGAAGCGCATTGATGAAACCCACACTAGTGGCCTGGAACACACCCAGCTACCACAATTGATCACTCCAGGTCAGATTGTTGACCTTTTGTTACCAAGCAGTAGCTGGGTGCGCAAGTCACACGCGATTCACCTGTGGATCAGAGGCGGACAAGCATCTTTCCGGTGTTGGCGCCATCCAGGAGGTCGATGAAGGCCTGTGGTGCATTTTCCAAGCCGTCGACGATCGTTTCGTCATAGCTGACGCTGCCGTCGGCGAGCCAGCCGGCCATCTTCTGCGCGAATTCAGCGGCGTGCTGCCGTTGTCCACCCACCAGGAATCCGCGCAGTGTCAGCTGCTTGCCGATCGCCACGGCCAGGTTCCTTGGCGCCACCGGGGGCTCGGTGGAGTTGTACTGCGCAATGGCTCCACACATGGCAACCCGGCCACCGACGGTGAGGGTGGCCAACGCGGCTTCCAAGTGCTCCCCGCCGACGTTGTCGAAGTACACATCGATGCCGCGCTCCCCCGCAGCTGCCTTCAGCTGCTCCAGCACGGGCGCATCGTTGTAGTTGAAGGCAGCATCAAATCCAAGCTCCAGCAGCCGGGCTACCTTCTCCGGCGATCCTGCACTGCCGATGACCTTGGAGGCGCCCATGGCCTTGGCGATCTGGCCCACCATTGAGCCGACTGCACCTGCCGCGCCGGAGACGAACACCACGTCGCCTTCCTTGAACTCTGCCACCTTGAGCAGTCCGGCATAGGCAGTCAGGCCGGTCATGCCCAGGGCGCCAAGGAACGCGGAGGTTGGGGCCAGTCCCGACAGAACCGGAGTGGTTGCCGCGGCGTCCACTACGGCGTGCTCACGCCAGCCGAGTTGATGCACGACGACGTCACCCACCTTGTGCGCGTCGGACCGGGACGCGATGACCTCACCTACCGCACCGCCGTCGAGCGCTGCATCGAGGCGGAACGGCGCCGAGTAGGACTTGACGTCGTTCATGCGGCCACGCATGTAGGGGTCCACTGACATGAACTGGTTCTTCACCAGGAGCTGTCCCTCGGCGAGCTCGGGGAGCTGCGCTGTTGCCAGCCGGAAATTCTCCGGAACCGGACGGCCCACCGGGCGGGAAGCAAGCTGGATTTCGCGGGTTTCGGTAGTGGCGGCGCTCATGCTGCGAACTCCACGAGCTTGAGGTCTACGTCCATGTTGCCGCGGGTGGCGTTGGAGTACGGGCAGATCTGGTGCGCCTTGACCATCAACTCTTCAGCGGTGGTGCGGTCCAGGGCAGGCAGCGCGATCTCGAGTTCTGCAGCCAGGCCGTAGCCTTCGCTGTCAGTCAGTGCACCGAAGTGGATCTTGGCGGCAACGGCGGAATCACTGAGGTCAACACGTTCCTTGCGGCCCACCAAGCGCAACGCGGAGTGGAAGCAGGCTGCGTAGCCGGCGGCGAAAAGCTGCTCGGGGTTGGTGCCTTCACCGTTGCCACCGAGTTCCACGGGGCTGGCGAGTGCTACATCCAGTTTGCCGTCATTGGTGCGGGCGTTGCCGTCGCGGCCTTCGCCGGAGGCCAGTGCCTCGGCAGTGTAGAGAGTCTTCATGGTGTTTCCGTTTCTCTTCGGGAATGGACGTCTCGGGATTTTCCGGGAGTTTGTCAGAGTGAGCCGTTGAGGGCTTTCGTGAGCTTGCCGAGGGTGGCGTGGAGTTGTTCGATCTCACCGGCAGAAAGTCCGGCGGCGTCCGCGAGGCGCTGGGGCACAGCCTGGGCACGGTCGCTCAAGGCGGTCCCGGCGTCGGTCAAGATCACGTCCACGCGGCGCTCGTCCTCGGCGGACCGGCGGCGTTCCACCAACCCCAGGCCCTCAAGGCGCTTCAGGAGGGGCGACAATGTGCCTGAATCAAGTCCCAGTTCGGCGCCGAGGTCGCGAACACTCCGCGGCTCCTGCTCCCACAGCACCAGCATCACCAGGTACTGCGGGTACGTCAGGCCAAGGTCCTCCAGCACGGGGCGGTAGACCGCCGTCGCGGCTTTGGACGCCGAATACAGCGCAAAGCAGACCTGGTGGCGGAGGCGGGGTGCATCACTCATGGATAAAACGATAGTGCACAATTCAATTGTGCACAACTTATCTGCGCCGACCGCACCCAACTGAGCCGCAGTTAAGTGCGTTTTGAGGCGGTCAAAACGCACTTAACTGCGGCTTGGTTGGGTCTACTGCTCGAGGTCGCGGATGGTGCGCAGGGCGGCGGCGGTCAGGACGCGGATGGCGTAGCCCAGGGCACGCTCATCCACGATGAAGTCACCACGGTGGAGATCGTATTCTTCGCCGCCGGGGGTGTGCGTGCCCAAGCGCATCATGGCACCTGGGAGGTCTGCCAGGAACCAGGCAAAGTCCTCGCCTCCCATGGACTGAGGCGTGAGCACCACAGCGTTTTCACCCAGCTCAGCGCGGGCGGAAGCTTCGATGAGGGCGGTCTCGTGCTCGGAGTTGACCACAGGCGGCACGCCACGGGTGTGTTCGAGGTGGACGTCCACGCCGTACGGCGCAGCAACTTGCCGGACGACGTCGTCCAGCAGCTCCCCCGCGCTGTGCCAGGCATCGCGGTCGAGGCAACGCATGGTGCCGGCCATGTAACCGGAGCCGGGGATGGCATTGGGGGCAGAGCCTGCGGAGATCTGGCCCCAGACAACGGACACGCCACTGCGGACGTCCACCCGGCGGGAAAGGACGGCCGGAACATTGACCGCTATTTGGGCCAGCGCGAACACAAGGTCCTCGGTCAGGTGTGGCCTGGACGTGTGGCCGCCCCGGCCGGAAAGCTCAATCTTGATGGTGTCCGAGGCAGAGGTAATCGCCCCGATGCGGGTGCCGATCTGGCCCACGTTGATCCGGGGATCGCAGTGCAGCGCAAGGATGCGCGGCACACCCTCAAGGACTCCCTGCTCAATGCAGGACAGCGCCCCACCCGGCATGGTTTCCTCGGCCGGCTGGAAGATGATCCGGACTGTGCCGCCCAGAGGATTGTTCTTGTGCATCCGCTGCAGCGTCAAGGCAATGCCGAGCATGGCGGTGGTGTGGACGTCGTGCCCGCAAGCATGGGTAACGCCATGGTTCTTCGAAGCGAAGGGCAGGCCGGTCTCCTCGATGATCGGCAGTGCGTCGATGTCGCCACGGAGGGCGGTGGCAATGGGGCCCTCGCCCACGTCAACCGTCAGCCCGGTCTCCTCCAGCCGCCGCGGCTTCAGTCCTGCCGCTTCGAGCCGCTCCACGAGTTTGTCCGTAGTGCGGAATTCCTTGAAGGAGAGTTCGGGGTGCGCATGGAGGTCACGCCGGAATTCGATGAGTCCGGGCAGCAGTTCATCAACCCAAGGACTCACAACGGGAGCGGGCTCGGTTTCAGTCGTGTAATTGCGCACGTCACAACTCTAGCCATCCGCGGCACGCAAAGAACGAAAGCCACCTCTTGGTTACGCTGCGTTCAGGCGCAGGACAACCAAAGAGGTGGCTCACGGTATAAGGAGCTGCGTTACAGCACGTCCGTATCGCCGCTGGCTTTGAGGGCGTCAACGGTCCCCTTGACCAATTGCGCGTGTTCCTTGGTGGTGACCAGGAGCGCGTCCGGGGTGTCCACGATGACCACGTCCTTGATGCCGATCAGGGCGATGACGCGCTTGGTGTCGGAGACCACCACGCCGCTGGCATTCTCCGCGAACACACGGGCGCCTTCACCGAGCACGGTCACCTCGTCCACATCGCCGGCATTGTTGAGGCGGCCGATCGCAGCGAAGTCGCCAACGTCGTCCCAACGGAAAGTGCCAGGCACGACGGCGACATCGCCGGCTGCCGCTGCGGGCTCGGCCACGGCATAGTCGATCGCGATCTTGGGCAACGTGGGCCACACCCGCGCGGTGACTTCGGCGCGCTGGGGAGTGTCCCAGGCCTCTGCGATTTCCTGGAGGCCCTTGAACAGTTCGGGCTGGTTGGCTTCAAGGTGCTTCAGCATGAGCGCCACGGGAGCAACGAACATGCCCGCGTTCCAGACGTAGTCCCCTGCTTCTACATATTTATTGGCGACTTCCTGGCTTGGCTTCTCCACGAACTCAGCCACCGCCAGCGCGTTCGGTGCGCCTTCCACGTTGAGGGCAGCGCCGGAACGGATGTAGCCAAAACCGGTGGAGGGGTGCGTGGGCTTAATGCCGATGGTGACGATCTTGCCCATGGCGGCCGTGTAGATGGCCTCGCGCACCGTTTCCTGGAAAAGATGGTCCGGGCTGATGACCTGGTCCGCTGCGAAGGAGCCCATGATGGTGTCCGGGTCGCGGCGGTACAGGATGGCAGCGGCCAGTCCAATCGCAGCACCGGAGTCCTTGGGCTCGCTCTCGAGCACCAGTTCGTCGTCCCCGATTTCAGGGAGCTGGCGGCAAACAGCGGCACGGTGGGCCTCGCCTGTCACTACGAGCACCCTTTCACCGGCCAGCGGCTCCAGGCGGTCATAGGTGGCCCTCAACAACGTACTGCCGGAACCGGTCAGGTCGTGGAGGAACTTGGGCGCAGCGGCCCGCGAGAGCGGCCACAACCGGGTCCCCACACCGCCGGCCGGAATAACCGCATGGAAGCGGTTCATGGGCGATTCCGGGTATTTCGCGTCTTCTGTACTCACCGCAACACTTTATCCGACGCAAGCGCGAAGCCCCGCAGTACGCCACGCATGTGGCGTTCGTCTCAGGGACTGGGCAAAATCGCCTGAATACTGGCAGGAAACATGGAATTAACAAGGAGAGAAGCCCGTCCTAAATTGAATATGCTGTGAGCGAAGCCTAGATTTAGGCGTGAGCTACGAGTGCTCTCGCAGCAGGCGTTCCCCCCGCGTGGATCCCATGCCAGCGCCGCTGTGTTGCAGGAAGGTTTAATCAGTGCCGACAAAACCAGCTGGCACCTTGTACCGCGGCCGTGAAGGCATGTGGTCCTGGGTTGGACATCGTATTACCGGTGTAGTGATCTTTTTCTTCTTGTTGGTCCATGTGTTGGACACCTCATTGGTGCGCGTGTCCCCTGAGGCCTACACGGCCGTCATTGGTGCTTACAAGAACCCCCTCATGGCCCTGGGGGAAACGGGCCTGGTCGCTGCGATCATTTTCCACGCCTTCAACGGCCTGCGCGTGATTGCCATCGACTTCTGGAAGAAGGGCGCCAAGTACCAGCGCCAGATGCTGTGGATCGTGCTTGCGCTGTGGCTGGTCACGTTCGCCGGCTTCGCCATCCGCCACCTTTCCCTCGCGCTGGGAGGCCACTAAGCCATGACAACCATCGAATCCCCGCGCAGCGGAAAAATCGCCCCGAAGTACAACCGCACCGGCTCCAGCCGGGGCAACTTCGAGATGATCGCCTGGCTCTTCATGCGCCTTTCCGGCATCGTCCTGGTGGTGCTGATCTTCGGCCACCTCTTCGTGAACCTGCTGGTAGGCGAAGGCATCCACGCGATCGACTTCGGCTTTGTTGCCGGCAAGTGGGCAGATCCGTTCTGGCAGTTCTGGGACCTCGCCATGCTGTGGCTTGCCATGCTGCACGGAACCAACGGCGTCCGCACCATCATCAACGACTACGCCGAGAAGGATTCCACGCGCTTCTGGCTCAAGATGGTCCTCTACGCGGCCACCCTGGTCATCATCATCCTGGGCACGCTGGTGATCTTCACCTTCAACCCGTGCCCTGTTGTTGACGGCGTTCAGCTTCCTGGCGGATTCTGCCCGGCCCCGTAGCAGCGTTTCCGGTGGCTCTGCGGAGTGAACCGGTTCGCCTGACGTAGCGGAGCAGCCTCCGCAGACCATCTGAATTTTGAAAGAGAGAGCATCTGGTATGCAGGTCCATAAGTACGACGTCGTTATTGTCGGTGCAGGTGGCGCCGGCATGCGCGCCGCGATCGAGTCCGGTCAGCGCGCACGCACAGCGGTACTGACCAAGCTCTACCCCACCCGTTCGCACACCGGTGCAGCCCAGGGTGGAATGTGTGCAGCACTGGCCAACGTCGAAGAAGACAACTGGGAATGGCACACCTTTGACACCATCAAGGGTGGCGACTACCTGGTTGACCAGGACGCAGCCGAGGTCATGGCGAAGGAAGCCATCGACGCCGTGCTGGACCTGGAAAAGATGGGCCTGCCGTTCAACCGCACGCCCGAAGGCCGCATTGACCAGCGCCGTTTCGGTGGCCACACCCGTGACCACGGCAAGGCTCCCGTCCGCCGTGCTTGTTATGCAGCCGACCGTACGGGCCACATGATCCTGCAGACGCTGTACCAAAACTGCGTCAAGCACAACGTTGAGTTCTACAACGAGTACTACGTTCTGGACCTGCTGATCGTCGAAGAAGACGCAGTGCGCGAAGACGGTACCCCGTACAAGCAGAAGCGCGTTGCCGGCGTGGTCTCCTACGACCTCGCTTCCGGCGAACTTCACGTCTTCCAGGCCAAGTCCGTGGTGTTCGCCTCGGGCGGCGCCGGCAAGGTCTTCAAGACCACGTCCAACGCCCACACCCTCACGGGTGACGGCATGGGCATTGCCTTCCGCCGCGGCATCCCCCTGGAAGACATGGAGTTCTTCCAGTTCCACCCGACCGGCCTCGCCGGCCTGGGCATCCTCCTCACCGAGGGTGCACGTGGTGAAGGTGCCATCCTGCGCAACTCAGAGGGTGAGCGCTTCATGGAACGCTACGCCCCCACCATCAAGGACCTCGCACCCCGTGACATCGTGGCCCGTGCCATGGCGAACGAAGTGCGCGAAGGCCGCGGTTGCGGCCCTAACAAGGACTATGTCCTCCTGGACCTGACCCACCTTGAGCCGGCTCACATCGAAGCCAAGCTTCCGGACATCACGGAGTTCGCCCGCACCTACCTTGGTGTGGAACCGTTCACCGATCCGGTTCCCGTGTTCCCCACGGCGCACTACGCCATGGGTGGCATCCCCACCAACATCACCACGGAAGTGCTCCAGGACAACGACACGATCGTCCCGGGCCTTTACGCAGCCGGTGAAGTTGCTTGTGTGTCCGTGCACGGCTCCAACCGCCTCGGCACCAACTCGCTCCTGGACATCAACGTGTTCGGCAAGCGCGCGGGCATCGCTGCTGCGGAGTACGCCAAGACGGCCGACTACGTCGAGCTGCCCGAGGACCCCGAGGCAATGACCCGCGGCATCCTGGACGGCCTGCTCACCGGCAACGGCACCGAGCGTGTTGCGCAGATCCGCAAGGAACTGCAGGACACCATGGACGCCAACATGCAGGTGTTCCGTACCAAGGAATCCCTGGAACAGGTCCTTCGCGACATCGCTTCCTTCGAGGAGCGGTACAAGCACGTCACCGTTCAGGACAAGGGCAAGCGCTTCAACCTTGACCTCCTGGAAGCCGTGGAACTGGGCTTCCTCCTGGACATGGCCAAGGTCATGACTGTTGGTGCACTGCACCGTGAAGAGTCCCGCGGCGGCCACTACCGCGAAGACTTCCCGGACCGCAATGACGAGAAGTTCATGAAGCACTCCATGGCCTACCTGGACACCTCCGTCACCGTCGACTCCTCGGCGGAATCCGTCGCGGGCATCCGTCTTGAGACGAAGCCCGTTATCTTCACCCGTTACGAGCCGATGGAGCGTAAGTACTAATGACGACCGAAATGGCAGAGCCCGCTTCCAAGATCGAGCTCCCGGCAAGTGTTGCCGGCGACGGTGAAATCCCCACGTTCCACATCACGCTCCGCGTGCGCCGCTACGATCCCGAAATTTCGGACGAGGCACGCTGGGATGACTACAAGCTGACCATGTATGGCACGGACCGCGTGTTGGATGCCCTCCACAAGGTCAAGTGGGAGATCGACGGCAGCGTTTCCTTCCGCCGCTCCTGCGCCCACGGTGTCTGTGGTTCAGACGCCATGCGCATCAACGGCCGCAACCGCCTCGCCTGCAAGACGCTGCTGAAGGACCTGGACACCACCAAGCCCATCACCGTCGAGCCGATCAAGGGCCTCCCCGTGGAGAAGGACCTGATCGTGGATATGGAACCCTTCTTCCAGTCCTTCCGCGAAGTCATGCCGTTCCTTATCAACAAGGGCCACGAGCCCACCAAGGAACGCCTGCAGTCCGTTGAGGACCGTGAGCGCTTTGATGACACCACCAAGTGCATCCTGTGCGCCGCTTGCACCTCATCCTGCCCGGTCTTCTGGACCGACGGCCAGTACTTTGGTCCGGCAGCGATCGTCAACGCGCACCGCTTCATCTTCGATTCCCGTGATGATGCCGGCGACATGCGCCTTGAGATCCTCAACGACAAAGAAGGCGTGTGGCGCTGCCGCACCACCTTCAACTGCTCGGAAGCCTGCCCCCGTGGCATCCAGGTGACCCAGGCAATCGCAGAGGTCAAGCAGGCCATCCTGTCCCGCAAGATCTAGTTCGCGTTTCGTACAAGAACAACCACGACGACGGCGCCACTCACCACTGCTGGTGAGGGGCGCCGTCGTCGTTAACCAAGTGTCGAAGCCAGCCGCCGCCGGATCCGTCACGGAAAACGCCACCGCAATGCAAGGAGATCAGCGTGTCACGCTCTGAAAAGATCAGCTTCACGGGAAGTACCGGCGACACCCTGGCCGGCATCGTGGACGTCCCGGAAGGGCCCCTCCGCGGCTGGGGCTTGTACTCACACGGACTGACCCTCGGCAAGGACAGCCCCGCCGCTTCCCGCATCTGCAAGGGATTGGCTGAGCAGGGCGTCGGCATGCTGCGTTTCGACAACCTGGGTTTGGGCGGTTCTGCCGGTGAATGGTCAGCGGGATCGTTCAGCGTGAAGGTGGCCGACACCATCCTGGCCGCGGAGTTCATGAGGGAGCAGGGCCGGGGAATCTCCTTGCTGGTGGGCCACTCCTTCGGCGGTGCAGCCGTGTTGGCCGCAGCCCGCGACGTCCCTGGCCTGAACGCCGTGGTGACCGTTGCCGCACCGTACGAGCCCAAGCACGTCGAGCACATGTTCGACACGGAGATTGAGGACATCCTGCGCGACGGCAGCGCCGTGGTTGACCTCGGCGGACGTCCCATGGAGGTACGCCGCCACTTTGTGGAGGACGTGGAACGCGCCGACTTGCGCGACTGCATTCGCACCCTTCACAAGCCGCTGATGGTGATGCACTCCCCCACCGACAACACCGTGGGGATCGACAACGCCAGCGAGATCTTCCGTACGGCCCGGCACCCCCGGAGTTTCATCTCCCTGGAGGGCAGCGAGCATCTCCTTACCGGAAAGGGCCAGGCCGCACGGGTTGCGCGCATCATCGGAGCGTGGGCGGACCCCTACCTGGAAGTCAGCTAGGTCCGCGACGCCGGCTGAGGGCCCAGCCGCCCATGTAGGTAACAGCAAACGCTCCACTGACGCCTCAGTAGAGCATTTGCTGTCACCTAGTTGGGTACTACTTGCCGATGGCCGCTTTACTCTCGCTCAGCCACTGCTCTGCTGCCTTCTTCGGGCTCAACCGCTTGAAGAGGACTTCGGTGTTGATGCGGGCCGTGATCTCGGAGACCGCCGTGGAACCGGTGGGACCGATGAACGTTGGCGCGAAGTCCATCTTGCCGATCTGGTCGATATAGGCGGCTTCCACTTTTCCCTGGGGCGTCAGGAGGTCCTGGATGGCCGTGCGCATGCCGGAGTTGCTGGGCACCCCGCGGTCGCTCTGGATGATTTTTGCTGCGGCCTCATTGTTCACCAGGAAACTGACCAGCTTGGCGGCAGCATCCGCGTGCTTGCTCCGGGCTGAAATGGTGTAGAACTGCGAAGACTGGAGCCAGATCCCGGGTGTGGGCGTCTCGCCAGGCAGTTTAAGCAGTTTCAAGTCTGCACCGGAGGCCTTGCTGAGGGCAGTCAGTGAGTTGGTCCAGGTCAACATCATGCCGGCCTGGCCCATGCCCATGAGTGTCTGCTCGGTGCTGACGTTGAGCTTCTCCACCGTCTCCGAGGCGCTGGGAGCGGCGCCTGATTCACTGAGTTTCACCGAGAAATCGAAATAATCCCGCACGGTGTCCTTGTCCAGACCCAACTGGCCGTCCTGGGTATAGAGGGACTTCCCGCGCTGTCGGGCGAAGGCATCCAGCGAGTCATGCGTCAGGACGGTAGCGGTGCCGTAGGTCCCCTTGGGACTCTTGGCTGTGATGTCCTCTGCCGTCTTGGCGAAATCGTCCCAGGACCATTTGCTGTCATCCGGCAAGGCAACACCCGCAGCCTGGAACACGGCAGGGTTGACGACGATGGCCAGGGCGTTGGCACCGGTGGAGACGCCGTACTGCTTGCCCTGGACCTGCCCATTTTCCAGTGCTCCCTGGTCCATCTTGGACAGATCCAGCGAACCCTCCACCTTGGACAGATCCAGGAGGGCGCCACGGTTGGCGTACTCGGCCGGGTAGGCGCCACCCATGGTGATGACGTCAGGGGCATCGTTGGCTGCAACTTGGGTGGCCAGCTTGTCGAAGTAGCCGCCGATGTCGCCGTATTCCGGCTTGACCTTGATATTGGGGTTGGCCGCCTCGAATTCCTTGATGGCCTTGTTGGTGAGGTCGGCCCGGGTGGCGTTGCCCCACCACGAGAACCTGATCTCCACTGGCCCATCTTCCGGCTGGTTGGAGGAGGGGCTGGAGCAGGCCGCAGTGAGGCCCAGCATGCTGACGGCTGCTACGAAAGCGATGGACTTACGGAGATGTCGGAGAGATTTACGCGTCATTGGGTAAGCTTCTTTCAGGCTCAAGAAAACGGTTCCTGAAACGTATCAAGGCGGTGTATATTCGTCAATAGTTTGGAATATGAACTATTTGGATCCGTCAAGGAGGACGCAGTGGACCTACGATTGAACCAGATCCAGATCCGGGACCCCTTCGTGCTGACCCAGCCCACGTCCGGCGATTATCTCCTGTTCGGCAGCACGGACAAAAACATCTGGTCAGGACAGGCCACTGGATTCGACTGTTATCGAAGCAGCGACCTGCTCACCTGGCAGGGCCCCCTTGAGGCGTTCAGGCCGCCGCGCGGATTTTGGAGCCAGGAGCAGTACTGGGCCCCCGAAGTCCATGAGTACCAAGGGCGCTTCTTCATGTTCGCCACCTTCATTGCGCCCGGGCGCCTCCGCGGAACGCAGATACTGGCAGCAGACAAGCCCGAGGGTCCCTACGAACCATGGAGCGACGGTCCGGTCACGCCCGGAAATTGGCAATGCTTGGACGGCACGCTCCATGTGGACGACGACGGAACGCCGTGGTTGGTCTTCTGCCATGAATGGAAGCAGGTGCACGACGGCGCCATGATGGCCCAGCGCCTCGACCCGGACCTGCGCAGCGCCAAGGGCGTGCCGGTGTTCCTTTTCAGCGCATCGGAGGCTCCTTGGTCCCGCGCCCTTGATGTCCCATCCGTCCGGGACCGCGGGTTTCCTGTGTATGTCACCGATGGTCCGTTCCTCTTCCGGCTTTCAAGCGGAAAACTCATCATGCTGTGGTCCAGCTTCGGTGACAACGGTTACGCCATGGGGATTGCCCGCAGCGAATCAGGGACAGTGCTGGGCCCCTGGAAGCAAGAGCCCGATCCTCTCTGGAGCGCAGATGGCGGCCATGGAATGATTGGCCGCCACCTGGACGGAAGCCTGTTCCTGACGTTGCACCAGCCAAACGAAACTCCCTACGAACGGGCAGCGTTCTTCCCGCTCCTTGAACTTGAGGACACCGTGACGCTCGCCGGCGTCATCCCTTCAGAAAGGCTGACATGAACCCGCCACACCCCGCTATTGATCGCAAGGCACTGGTCCGGCGGCACAACGTCCGGCAGCAGCAACTGGATCCTCGCAGCCCCGTCTCCGTCGGCAACGGCGAGTTCGCCTTCACCGTGGACCTCACCGGGCTGCAGTCATTACCCACCGACTACCCCGTGGGCGCACGTGACGACCTGCCACCCGGGACACTCCTGGGAACGCAAGCGCAGTGGGGCTGGCACTCCGTTCCACCACCCCACCCCTACCACCTCGCTGGATCCACCGTCCTTTACGATTCGCCCCGCGGCCCAGTCCCTTACGTGGACATGGTGGGTGACATCGTGAACGATCGTGAAACCGACACCTCCGTGGCGGAAACGTGGCTCAGGTCGAACGCGCACCGGCTGGACTTGGGGCGCATCGGCTTTCGCTGGCTGCACGATGGCACCGAGCGTCCGTTGAATGCAGCGGACATCACTGACACGGAACAAACACTGGACCTCTGGACAGGAGCCATCACCAGCCTGTTCACAGTGGCAGGTCACCGGGTGAAAGTGACGACGGCGTGCCACCCGGACCGGGATGAGCTCGGCTTCCGTGTGGAGTCCACTGCGCTTGGTGGCGGATTGTTTGTCGGCGTCGGCTTCCCCTACGGGTCCGAGGCCTGGCATGACGCCGCGGACTGGGATCGACCGGATGCCCACACCACCACGCTCAGTGGACCGTCACCAGTGGGAAACAACGGATCCACAGCATGGACCGCCCAGCGCGAACTGGACGATTCCCGCTACGAGGTGGTGATCACTGGTCAGAGCCTGGCCGTGGTACAGGCCGGTCAGCATGATCTCCGCATCGCCCCGGCGTCGCCTGGAACACCGGGCAGCGATACGGTGCTGGACTTCTCCGTGGCGTTCGTGTCGGCCGGGGATGGCGACTGTATCGCGAGGGGCAACAACAGGCCAGCCAACCACGCCCACCAGCCGGAGGGCCCTGCGGAGGCGCGGACCGGCGTCGCACTTTCACCGGCACGTTCAATCTTCGAAGCATCCGCCGCCTACTGGCCTGAGTTCTGGTCCTCGGGCGGGGCGATCGAGCTCGATGCCACCGATGATCCGCGCGCCAAGGAATTGGAACGCCGGATTGTGTTGTCCCAATACCTCACGGCGATTAATTGCGCGGGTTCCTTGCCGCCGCAGGAAACGGGGCTCGTGTGCAACTCGTGGCGTGGCCGCTTCCATCTGGAGATGCACTGGTGGCATGCGGCCCACTTTGCGTACTGGAACCGTGTGGAGCTGCTCCTGCCGTCGTTGCGGTGGTACTCCACGGTGTTGGAGACTTCACGGCAGACGGCCAAAGCGCAAGGATTCGACGGCGTTCGCTGGCCCAAGCAGGTGGGGCCGGACGGTCGGGAGAGCCCCAGTCCGATCGGCACATTCCTCATTTGGCAGCAGCCGCACCCCATCCACCTGGCCGAACTGGTGTATCGGGCCAACCCCAGCTGCGACGTCCTGAAAGAGTTCGCGGAGATCGTCTTTGAGACAGCTGCTTTCATGGCCGGCTTTGCCCACCCCACCTCGCGGGGATTCGAGCTGGGGCCACCCCTGATCCCGGCGCAGGAAAGCTACGGGTCCATCCGGTCCAAGGTCACCAACCCCACCTTCGAGCTGGCCTACTGGCAGTGGGGCCTGCGCACGGCTTCAGCGTGGCGGGAGCGTCTGGGCCTGGAACCGGTGCCTGGATGGTCCGACGTAGCAGAGGGCATGGTTCCTCCGCGGGTGATCGGCGGCGTGTACGCAGCGATCGATAGTGAACCCTTCACCATCCGCACCGACCATCCGTCCATGCTGTGCGCCCTCGGAGTCCTCCCGCTGACAGACATCATCGATCCGGAGATCATGCGGGCAACACTCTCGGGCGTGCTGTCCGACTGGGACTGGGGCAGCACCTGGGGCTGGGATTACCCAGTGATGGCCATGACCGCAGCACGGCTTGAGGACCCGGAGGCCGCAGTGGATGCGCTCCTCCTCAGCGCGGGCAAGAACACGGTCCTGCCCAACGGGCACAACCGGCAGACGGACTCGTTGCCGCTCTACCTGCCAGGAAATGGTGGGCTGCTGGCCGCTGTCGCTCTCATGGCAGCTGGATGGGACAACGGTCCGGACCGCCACGCCCCCGGGTTTCCGGCCGACTGGACCGTGGCTTGGGAAGGGCTGGTGCAAGCACCCTAGCCTCAGCCCAGGGGACACGCCCACTATCCCCGGCGCGGTCCCACTGCAGCCCCGACAAGTGCCCCCAGCCCCACCCCGATGAGGATGCCCAGGAAAGGGGACTTAAAGATCAGTTGCCCCACAATGAGACCAACGGCAGCCCCGAGGAGGCAGCCGATCCACAGTTGATTGTTCATGGCGCCTCCCGGGAGAAAGAACTGTCAGGTGCGGGGCGCCACGCGACGCGACCCAAGGACTTTCTTGCGCGGGGTCTCCCCCGACTCAGTATCGGCCTCACGAATGGCCGACCACGACGCCGAGACGAGGTACACCTGGCTCACCAGGTTGAACCAGATCAGCAGGCCAATGATGATGGCGAAGGACGCCAGAACGGGGTTGTTTCCTGACCGGGCCAGGAGTTCGGTGCTGAAAAGTTGAAGGACAGTGGTCCCTGTGCCGGCGAGCACCACCGCTTCAAGGAACGCGCGCCTCCCCAGCTTAAGGCCGGCGGCGATACGGAAGAGAACTGCCGCCGTCGCGCAGTTCAGCAGGAGGGGAACCACAATCTTGACGGTGGCGGCGATAGGTGCGGCCACTGTCTCGTCCAACTTCAGCAAACCGATGAACCAATCGGCGGCTGTCCCAAAAATCAGGGAGGCGCCTGCGCTGATGACCAGAAGGACTCCGAGGAGCAACAGGGTACCGGCGTCGATGAGCTTCTGGAGGACAGCATTACGCACCAACGGAGCGGCGTTCATGATCCCCCGGATGCCCTCCCGGATGCTTGCTATCCAGCCCAGGGAGATGAAGACAGTCACTACCGCCGCGATCAGGGCTGTCCAGCCAAGTCCGGACGGGTTGAGCAACGACTGGGGATCCACCAGTCCTTCGCCGCCATCCACTTGAAGGAGCCCGGGGGCCGCCGCGGCCACGCTGTCGATGACGGCGTCCTGAAGCGCCGGGCTTCCCCCCAAAACAATTCCCGCCACTGCAAAGCCAGTGGTCAGCAGACCCGTCACGGAGAAGAACATGTTGAAGCCAATACCCGCACTCAACAGAGGCCCATGCTGGCGTGTGTAGTGCTGGAAAGAACGCAAGGCACGGTTGGTGTTCAGCCTGGCCATGAAGAGGGCAAAGAACGCTCCGGCCTTCTTCGGCAGGCCATCACCGGCGCGCTTGGACTGGCCCCATTCCTGCCTCTTGCGAAGCAGCTCAAGTTTGAGCTTGGCCAGCTCAGTTGGCAGCGGAGGAGCGTCCGCCTGCGTGGCGTGAATCCGTTTGCTGTTCTTCGTCAGTATCGCCGCCAAAGTCGAGCTCTTCCCGTAGCTGCCATATTCCATTGGTGTCGTGCTCGTAAAGTCCCATGCTAACCACAGGGAAGGTCGCCCGGTAATCTCTGAGGACCGTTTCGGCCTCATCCAGATTTTCCTGGGCGACGTCGTGGGCCACCGTGACGTGCGGGTGGTATGGGAACGGGAGCAACCGTTCCAGCGGCCCGGTTTGAAGTTTCTCGTGCAACTGCACGCACTCTTCAAAGCCCTCTTCAACGTTCACGAAGACCACCGGTGACACGGGCCGGAACGAACCCGTGCCGGAAATGGTGATGTGGAAGGGTTCCTGGGTCCGGGCCACTTCCCGTACATGCTCGCGGGTAGCGGCCCAGTCCTGAGTAGGTGTGGTGGTGATCAGTGTGATGTGGGCAGGAATAACCTCGGCCATCGGGTCACCGAAGGAGGCGCGCCATTCCTGGAGTTCGCGGGCGATCTCCGGTGGAAAGCCGAGGATGACACCAACACACATGGTGTCACCGTCGCCGCAGTCGGTGCCGGCAACACCCGTCTGGCGAGAGTCGTCCGGACCGACACCCTTGCGGGTGTCGGTCTTGACGTTGAGCTGGCCAGCGGAGCACATGGAGTTAGCGGACTCCCAGGTCGCGGTGGGCATCTCCGCGGTAGGGCAGGAAACCGACCTTGGAATAGACGTCCGCGAGAGTAGCTGACGCGATGTCGCGTGCCTTGTCTGCTCCGAGGGCGAGGAGCCGGTCGAGTTCAGCGGGATCGGCCAGGAGCTCATTGGCCCGCTCCCGGATGGGTGCCAGGTGACCGGAGACGAGTTCAGCGAGGTCAACCTTGAGGTGCCCGTACATCTTGCCTTGGTAGTCAGCCACGATCTTCTCTACCGGTGTTCCGCTGATGGCCGAGTAGATGGTCAGCAGGTTTGAGACACCCGGCTTGTTCTCGCGGTCGTAGCGGATCTCGGTTTCAGTGTCCGTGACGGCCGACTTGATGCGCTTGGCCACGGTCTTGGGATCATCCAGGAGGTTGATCAGTCCGGCGGGTGATTCCGCAGACTTGGACATCTTGGCGTTCGGGTTCTGAAGATCGTAGATCTTTGCCGATTCCTTCTGGATGAAGGCTTCGGGAACCTGGAACGTCTCCCCGAACCGGCTGTTGAAGCGGTTGGCGAGGTCACGGCTGAGCTCCACGTGCTGCCGCTGGTCTTCGCCCACCGGCACACCGTGCGGCTGGTAGAGGAGGATATCGGCAGCTTGCAGGATCGGGTACGTGAAAAGGCCAACGCTGGCGTGGTCCGACCCCTGCTTCTGCGCCTTGTCCTTGAACTGCGTCATGCGGGCAGCTTCGCCCATGCCAGTGATGCAGTTCAAGACCCACGCGAGTTGGGCGTGCTCAGGGACCTGGGACTGGACGAAGAGGGTGCACTTCTCCACGTCCACGCCGCCGGCGATGTACTGGGCGGCGGTGACTCGAGTGCGGTGGGCGAGCTCGGCCGGGTCCTGGGGCACGGTGATGGCGTGCAGGTCCGGGATGAAGTACACGGCGTCGTACTCGTCCTGCATCCGGACCCAGTTGACCAGTGCGCCGAGGTAGTTGCCCAGGTGCAAGGAGTCAGCGGAGGGCTGCATGCCGGACAAGACACGATGCTTGGCGCCTACGGCTGGCTTGGTGGATGTCACAGCCCTGGGGTCGGCGGATGCATCAGCGGGTGCGCCGGTTTCAGTCGTGGTGGAACTAGTCATGGAGGAATACCTTAGGGAGCTTAGAGCCGGTAGTCGACTACCAGCGGTGCGTGGTCGGAGAAGCGGGTGTCCCACGAAGGCGCCCGGTCCACGACAGCCGAGAAAGCGGCTGCCGCGAGGCCCGGCGTGGCCAGGTGGTAGTCGATGCGCCAGCCAGTGTCAGTGTCAAAGGCTTTACCGCGCTGGGACCACCAGGTGTAGGGGCCGGCGACATTTCCTGCCAGGCCCCTGTGGACATCCCTCCATCCGATTTCTTCGCCGAGGAAGCGGTCAAAGTACGCGCGCTCCTCCGGGAGGAAGCCGGCACGCTTGACGTTGCCCTTCCAGTTCTTGATGTCCAACTCTGTGTGACCGACGTTGAGGTCGCCCACTACCAAAGCGTGGTCGCTGTGCTTGGCGAGCTCAGGCAGGCGTACCGTCATGGCGTCGAGGAAACGGAACTTGTCATCCTGCTTGGGGGTTCCCACTTCTCCGGAGTGCACGTAGGCGCTGACGACCGTGAGCGTGGTGGATTCGCCGGCACCGTTCTTGACGGTGTAATCGGCTTCAACCCAGCGTCCGGACGTGTCAAAGTAGTCATCGCCAATACCGACGCGGGTGGCAGTAGGTTCCTCGCGGGACGCGATGGCAACACCGGCGCGGCCCTTGGCCTCAGCTTCGGTGTGGAGGATGTGCCAGCCTTCGCCGATCAGCTTCCTGACGATGTCATCAGGTGCCCGGACTTCCTGGAGGCAGAGAATGTCAACCTCGCGGGGCTCCAGCCATTCCGCCATGCCGTTCTTGTAGGCAGCCCTCAGGCCGTTGACGTTAACTGACGCGATGCGAAGGAAGTCCTTCTTCAATGCCGTACTCACCCGGTCCACTCTAGTCGATGATGGTGCCGGCTACGGGCTCGTCCGAGCCGCCGGAGGACTTGATCATGTCGCGCGCATTGGTGGCCGTAATGGCGATGGTTTCCAGTGCGCGGTTGATGGTGTCCTGATCGGCGGCACCGCCCTTTGCCCGCTCCTCATCCACAACACGGACCTGCACCTGGACGATCTTGAAGGAGTGGTCCAGTTTGAGGTCGCGAACCTCATCTGACTTGCTGCGTTCGGCCACGACGCGCGTGCCGCCACTGTCAGCAGCGGACGACGACGGCGCGCGGCCGGCTGCGGCGTTAAAGGCATTTTGCGCTTCGGTCAGTTTTGCACCTGCCCGCTGCGCGGCCTTGCGGATGCTCAACACCACGAAAGAGGCCAGAGCCAACCAACCGAAGGCCACTACTGCGACAACCCAACCCACAACATCGTTCTGGTTTGCCGCGAAAATGACGGCCACCAGGAACGCGATGATGACGACGGTCATCCCCAGGCCGCCAATGCGGAAGCCCTTGAACATGCCTTTGCCGGCGGGGGACGTGGACGGGTGCGGGTCACCGAGAGATTGCATGGACCTATTCTCTCAAATCCACGAAGGTGCCTGTGCCAGCTTCCACGGACGGCGAACACCGGACCTTTCACTTGAGGAAAAGCTGGCGCAGCCTTCCTGTGGTCAGCATGATCCCGAGAGCGATCATCACCAGGTAATAACCCACGTGGATTGCGGTGGCCGGGCTGAACGAGCCCACACTGATCTGCCGCAGCAACTCCACGCCGTGCCACAGGGGCATGGCCTGGATGAACCATTGGATGACCTGCGGGTAGACGCTGAGCGGATAGAACGTGGCGCTGAACAGGAACATGGGCAACAGGAAGAAGTTGATCCAGTCCATCTGCTGGAAAGTCTTCATGAAGCTGGTGATGCCCATTCCGAAGCTCGCGAATCCGAAGGCGATCAGCACCGAGGCAGGAATGACCAGGATGGCCCACCAACTGGTGAGCAAACCCATGACGCCCATGACGGCGGTGAATCCAGTGGCGTAGAGCAGGCCCCGCAGGAGCGCCAGGAAGATCTCACCGATCGCGACATCCAGCGGTCCCAAGGAGGTGTAGAGCATCCCCTGGTACAGCTTGGCGAAGTTCATCTTGAAGAACACGTTCCACGTGGAGTCGTAGATCGCCCCGTTCATCGCCGAAACGGCCAGCAGCGCCGGTGCAATGTAGGCCGCGTAGCTGATCTCCTCGCCGGCAGGGCCTTGGACAGTGCCCACGATGGAGCCCATGCCCACGCCCATGGCCAGCAGGAACAGCACGGGCTCAAAGAACCCGGAGACCATGACCAGCCATGTGCTGGACTTGGCCGCCATCAATCCGCGGCCCACCACGGCTTTGGCATTGCGTGAATAAAGAGAGCCGAACTTCCGCTCCCGCGCACGATCCGTGGCACTGTGGCCACCTGTCAGGACACTCATGAGCCCATCCTTTTCACGAACTGGCGGCGGACGACCATCCAGCCAACTGCGGCCGTGGCCAGCAGGAACACCACGTGGATGATGGTCAGCACAGGGCTCTGATCCATCCCGTAGGTGAATACGCGGCTCAGCTCAGTCCCGTGCCACACCGGTGAAATCCATCCAATCCAACGGACAGCGATCGGGAGGGAATCCAGGGGGAAGAACGTCCCCGAGAACAGGAACAGCGGCATCACAATGA
The DNA here is from genome assembly GCF_029873575.1 of Paenarthrobacter sp. OM7. NCBI lineage: Bacteria > Bacillati > Actinomycetota > Actinomycetes > Micrococcales > Micrococcaceae > Paenarthrobacter > Paenarthrobacter sp. OM7. The sequence goes on along the minus strand of NZ_CP123579.1, from coordinate 1,373,323 downwards.
AGCGTTGCACCAGCGCAAACTGCCCCTTGTCCTGTTTGATGCTGGCCGCATAAGCCATCAGCGGCAGGCCAAAGGACAGCGCCGCAACGGTAGCGACGAGGGCCGACACCCAGCCCCACGGACCCGGCGAAGCACCGAACAATGCCACCACCACGAAGTAGACCACCGACTGCAGGAGGAACCTCAGGGTGCTGGCCATGATGTGTCCGCTGGCGATTTGCTCGGGAATCAACGGTGAGGCGTGTGGGCCATAAAAAACACGGCGCCACTTGAAGCCGTCCATGATGGGATAGGAGAACTCCCCGGAGGCAGTCATCACCGCAGCCGAGACCAACAACGCCGGAGCCACGAACTCCAAGTAGCTGACACCGCCGAACGTGGCTTCGCTGTTGGCGTCCACCAGGCTGGCCAAACCAACGCCCATGGCAAAGAGGTACGCCACGGGTTGCCCCACGCTGTACAGGATCACGGACCAGCCGTAGTTGCGCATGACGCGAAGTACTTGCTCTGCGTAGAAAAAGGCGCCCCATCGCCGCGCCCGGGCAGCCGAAACCTCAGGCGAGTGGGCCCGCAACGGCGGCGCCGCCGTCGTAAGTGGTTTGTCAGTGCCGCTAGTCAACGAGACTCCTGCCCGTGAGCCGCAGGAACACGTCCTCCAGCGACGAGCGGCGCACCAGCGAGGTCATGGGGCGGAGCCCGCGGGCAGTGACCTGCTCCAGCGCGGCCTCGCCGTCGTGTGCATAAATGAGCACGCGGTCGGGCAGGGTTTCGAGCCGCTCGCCGATGCCTTGAAGTTCGACGCCGATGGTCGCGTTCCGCTCGGACCCGAACCGGAGCTCGAGCACTTCGCGCGATGAGTGCTCGCGGATGAGGTTCGCCGGAGACCCCTCGGCCATGATGCGGCCCTTGTCCACCACGATCAGGCGATCGCAGAGTTGCTCTGCCTCGTCCATATAGTGCGTGGTGAGGATGAGGGTGACGCCATTTTCCTTGAGCCGGAAGAGCCGGTCCCAGAGGATGTGGCGCGCTTGGGGATCCAGGCCGGTGGTGGGCTCGTCCAAGAGGAGGATCCGTGGCTCGTTGATCAGCGAGCGGGCAATGGTGAGCCGCCGCTTCATACCGCCGGACAGGGCATCGACCTTCGAGTTTGCCTTGTCCGTCAGCTGCGCGAACTCAAGGAGCTCGTCGGCTTTCGGTTTCAAGTAGCTCATTGGCAGGCCGAAGTAGCGCCCGTAGACAATCAGGTTCTCGCGGACCTTCAGCTCTTCGTCGAGGTTGTCCTGCTGCGGGACCACCCCCAAATGCGCCCGGACTTCAGGGCCGTGCGACTCAGGATCCAAGCCCATGATGCTGAGCGTTCCCGAGGTGCGTTGGGAGACGCCACCGATCATTTTCATGGTGGTGGACTTGCCGGCACCGTTGGGGCCCAGCAGCCCGAAGGACTCCCCCGCCGGTACGTCGAAGGAGATGTTGTCCACGGCAGTGAGGTCACCATAGGTCTTGGTGAGGTTTTGCGCGCTGATGACGGTGGGTCGGTTCATGTCGAAGCGGGTTTGCGACGATTCAGTGGGAGTTGCGGAGCGGGTTGCTTCATTGTGCACCCTCAGCAGACTAGTAGCGCCCACCGACATGTGAAAGGGCTCTTGCACATAATCTTGCAAGAGCCCTCTCGTTTAGCGCGTGTGAACCTAGGCGATGCTCGCCTGGCGCTCAGCACTCTCCACGACGTTCGCGAGCAGCATGGCACGGGTCATCGGGCCTACGCCACCCGGGTTCGGGGAGAGCCAGGCGGCGACGTCGGCAGCTGCCGGGTCCACATCTCCGGTGACCACGGCCTTGCCGTTGCCGTCGTCCACTCGGCTGACGCCGACGTCGAGCACTATTGCACCCGGCTTGAGGTCTTCAGCCTTGATCATGTGCGGCACGCCGGCAGCGGCAATCACGACGTCGGCCTGCTTCAGTTCCGCCGGCAGGTCCACCGTTCCGGTGTGGGCGAGGATGACCGTCGCGTTGACTTCCTTGCGGGTCAGCAGGAGGCCGATGGGGCGACCGATGGTGACGCCGCGGCCAACCACCAGGACGCGCTTGCCCTTGAGTTCAATGTTGTGGCGGCGGAGCAACTCCACACAGCCTTTGGGGGTGCAGGGCAGCGGGGACTTCATCTCGCCGTTGACGTTGGCCACCAGGCGGCCAAGGTTCATCGGGTGCAGGCCATCGGCGTCCTTGTCAGGGTCCATGGCTTCGAGGATGACGTCCTGGTCAATGTGCTTGGGCAGCGGAAGCTGGACGATGTAGCCGGTGCATTCCGGGTTGTCGTTGAGCTCGCGCACAACCTCCAAGAGGTCCTCCTGGCTGATGTCCTCGGGGAGGTCGCGGCGGATGGACTGGATGCCAACCTCGGCGCAGTCCTTGTGCTTGCCGCCGACGTACCAGGTGCTGCCGGGGTCGGAACCCACCAGGATGGTGCCCAGGCCGGGGACGATTCCCTGGGCGGCGAGGACGGAAACGCGAGTGGTCAGTTCTGCCTTGATGGCTGCGGCGGTGGCCTTGCCGTCAAGGATCTGTGCGGTGGACTGTGTCATTCCATCTGCTCTTTCTGGTGGGTGACCTAATGGCTCATGCCAACGGGACCCGCCGCCGAAGATGTGGCGGCGGATCCCGTGGGCTCCGGTTCAGTGCCCGGGTGATGCGTTACTTAGCCGCGGAATCGCGGAATTACCACTGCTCGTGCTGCGGGTACAGCGGGAAGTCAGCGGCCAGCTTGTCGACACGGGCCTGGAGGGACTCGACATCAGCTGCCGAGCCCGCCTTCAGCGCGGTGGCGATGATCTCGGCAACCTCGGTGAACTCGGTGGCACCGAATCCGCGGGTGGCCAAGGCAGGCGTACCGATGCGGAGGCCGGAGGTGACCATCGGCGGGCGGGGGTCGAACGGAACAGCGTTGCGGTTCACGGTGATGCCTACGGAGTGCAGGAGGTCTTCGGCCTGCTGGCCGTCCAGCTGCGAGTTGCGCAGGTCAACCAGGACCAGGTGAACGTCGGTGCCGCCGGTGAGGACCGAGACACCGGCTTCGGCGACGTCGGACTGGTTCAAACGGTCAGCGATGATCTTGGCACCCTCGAGGACACGCTCCTGGCGCTCCTTGAACTCTTCGCTGCCAGCGATCTTAAAGGCAACAGCCTTGGCCGCGATGACGTGCATGAGCGGACCGCCCTGCTGGCCCGGGAAGACGTTGGAGTTGAGCTTCTTGGCCCACTCCTGCTTGCCAAGGATCACACCGGAACGCGGACCTGCGAGGGTCTTGTGCACCGTGGAGGTGACGACGTCGGAGTGCGGGACCGGGCTCGGGTGCAGGCCTGCAGCAACCAGACCGGCGAAGTGTGCCATGTCCGTCCAGAGAAGGGCGCCAACCTCGTCGGCGATGGAGCGGAAGGCGGCGAAATCGAGGTGGCGGGGGTAGGCCGACCAACCAGCGATGATGACCTGCGGCTTCTCGGCGATGGCCTGCTCGCGGAGCTTGTCCATGTCAATGCGGAAGTTGTCTTCTTCAACCTGGTAAGCAGCTACGTTGTAGAGCTTGCCGGAGAAGTTGAGCTTCATGCCGTGGGTCAGGTGGCCACCGTGTGCCAGGGAAAGACCAAGGATCTTGTCGCCCGGGGTGATCATGGCCGACAGCGCTGCAGCGTTTGCCTGGGCACCGGAGTGCGGCTGGACGTTGGCGTACTCGGCGCCGAACAGTTCCTTGACGCGGTCGATGGCGAGCTGCTCAGCGACGTCGACGTATTCACAACCGCCGTAGTAACGGCGGCCCGGGTAGCCCTCGGCGTACTTGTTGGTCAGGACTGAGCCCTGCGCTTCCATGACGGCGCGGGGAGCGAAGTTTTCGGAGGCAATCATTTCCAGGGTGCCGCGCTGGCGGCCAAGTTCCTGGTTGAGGACTGCTGCAATCTCGGGATCGAGATCGGCGAGCGACTGGTTGCTGACAGACGCGGAAGTGGTTGTGGTAGTCACGGAGATCTCCTGGCTAGGCAACGGGTGGTGCTACAGGTCAGGCTACCGGCAGCAGCATTCCCGCGTCCCCTTGATTACAGAGGGATCGGTCACGTGCATGCGGCGGTAAGACATGACCCTCGGCCCAGGCGTACGATCCGTGGTCTTCATGATTGCCGCTCCCTGGTGGTAGTCCACCCAACGCCAGTTGCGACCCATTAACAGTACAACAACGCGGCACGGGTAGGCTTGATCGTGTGACTGAATCCACCGCTTTCGTAGTAACACTTTCCTGCCCCGACCGCCCCGGCATCGTCCACGCGGTAGCCGGAGCCCTGCTTACGGCCGGCTGCAATATCGCCGACTCCCAGCAGTACGGAAGCCCCAGCACAGGCAACTTCTTCATGCGCGTGGAGGCAACGACGTCGAGCACCCAGGACGAACTGGCCTCTGCCCTGCGTCCGGTAGCCGAATCGTTCGGAATGACCTGGCAGATCAATCCTGTTGGCGAAAAGGTCCGCACCATCATCCTGTGCTCCAAGGACGCGCACTGCCTGAACGACCTCCTGTTCCAGCAGCGCACCGGCACCCTGCCCATTGAGGTCCCTGCCATCGTGTCCAACCACCGTGACCTTGAGCCGCTGGCGGAGTTCTACGGCATCCCGTTCCACCACATCCCGGTGACGCCGGAAACCAAGCCCCAGGCCGAGGCGCAGCTGTTGAAGCTCATTGCCGATCACGACGTCGAGTTGACCGTCCTGGCCCGCTACATGCAGGTCCTCTCCAACGATCTATGCACGGAGTTGAATGGCAAGGCCATCAACATCCACCACTCCTTCCTGCCTTCCTTCAAGGGCGCGAAGCCGTACCACCAGGCCCACGCGCGCGGTGTCAAGATCATCGGCGCCACCGCCCACTACGTGACGGCCGACCTCGACGAGGGCCCGATCATCGAGCAGGAAGTCATCCGCGTCGACCACGCGCGCACGGCTGCACAGTTTGTCCAGATGGGTCGCGACGTCGAAGGCCGAACGCTGGCCCAAGCGGTTCAGTGGCACGCCGAACACCGTGTGCTCCTGGATGGCACCCGGACCGTGGTGTTCAACTAACGCCGCTCCTATGCTGGGTGTATGCGGGGCATTCCTCACGCCGAGCACGAGGCTGATTTGGCGGTCTACTACGACCGTCAGGCGCCTGTTCGGAACACCCGCGCGCTCACGCCACACCGTGTCGAGAGCAGAGAATGGTTCATCCGGCTCCTGAAGTCCGAACACCGTCATTCCTTGTTCGAGCTGGGGTGCGGCACAGGCGTTGAGGGCTTGGAGTTCGTCCGCGCCGGATTGCACTACACCGGCGTGGATTTGTCCTCGGAAAGTGTTCACCTGGCGTGCGCGGCCGGACTTGAGGCAACTGTGGCCAGCGGCCGGAACCTGCCGTTTCCGGATGCGGTCTTCGATGCGGCGTGGACCATGAGCACACTTCTGCATGTCCCCAACAGCGGAATTCACGACGTCGTCAGCGAACTGGTGCGGGTCACCGCACCTGGTGCGCCCATCGCCGTCGGACTCTGGTCAGGTGACGATGAGGAAGTCCTCAACCCGGAGGACCTCGATGAACCGCGGCGGTTCTTCAGCCGCCGCAGCGACGATACTGTGCGCCGCATCTTTGGTGAGCACGGCTCGATCGAGCATTTCCGGACGTGGCCCGAGGGTGTGGGCGTGGAGTCCGGTCCCGGCGCGGGCAACTGGGTCCAGCACTACCAATTCCTGGTCCTCCGCACCCCTTTGCCCATGTAGGTAACAGCAAACGTCCCACTGAGAGCCCAGTGCGACATGTGCTGTTACCCAGTTGGGAAATAAGCTGGGCACCATGGCTCCCTCTTACACTTTCGCCGGGGACACCCCGGCCATCCATGAATCCGCCTTCGTGGCACCCACCGCATCCATTATCGGCAAGGCCACGTTGGCCCAGGACTCCAGCGCCTTCTACGGTGTCTCCGTCCGCGCAGATACGGCTGCAATCAGCGTCGGCGCAGGTTCGAACCTCCAGGACAACGTAGTCCTCCACGCCGACCCGGGCTTCCCCTGCACCGTCGGCGAGCGCGTCTCCGTGGGGCACAGCGCCGTAGTCCACGGGTGCACTGTGGAGGATGACTGCCTGATCGGCATGAGCGCCACCATCCTCAACGGCGCGGTCATCGGCACGGGCTCGCTCATTGCCGCCGGCGCCGTGGTGTTGGAGGGCACGGTTATTCCCCCACGCTCCCTGGTGGCCGGCGTGCCCGCGAAGGTCCGCCGTGAACTCACCGATGAGGAGTTTGAGGGCGTGAAGCACAACGCCGCGCACTACAAGGAACTCGCTGCGGCGCACCGGGACATGCACGCTTAAGCACGAATGCGGGGCCCGCCCTGCATCCCAAACCCATCGCAGGGCCCACACCGCCCGGGTTCCCTGGCTGAGCTTGCGAAGTCAGGGAGGCGGTGGGGATGCAGGGCGGGGCCCGCATCCCCACAGAGACTAGTCCAGGCTGATCGGGCCGAGCTCGTCCAAGAGGTCGCCCGGTCCGGGGTTACCGGCAGCGGACGTGCCGCCCAGATGGTTCACCACACCCCACACGGCATTGAGGCCCGTAGTCACGGCGCCCTCGGCCCAGCCTGCGGTGAAGGACACGTCATCTCCGGCGAGGAAGATGCCGCGTTGGTGCTCCGGCAACTGGTCCTGCTTGAAGTGCGTGAACAGGCGCTGCTGGTAACGGTAGTGCCCGGGCAGGTTGGCCTTGAACGCACCCATGAAGTTGGGATCCGCTTCCCACGACACGGTGATCGGCTGCCCGACGATGTGGCTGGCAATATCCACCCCCGGGTAGATCTGCTGCAGCGAGTGGAGCATCAGCTTGACGCGTTCGTCAGCACTGAGGGCCAGCCATTTCAGGGCGTCATCGTTCCACGTGTAAGACAGGAGCATGACGGCGGGCTTGTCCGGCCCGTCGTCGAGCAGGTACGTGGCCCGGTTGAGGCGGTCGGTGAGCGTCATGGACAGGACCTCGCGGCCGGTTTCGGGATCGATGTCCTTCCAGAACGGCCGGTCCACCATCACGAAGGTCTTTGAGGACTGCATGTAGTGCGAACGCTCGATCGCGGTCCACAGCCCTGCCGGGAACAACGCTTCCTCGGTGTGGATGCGCGTGGACAGCAGCCAGGACTGGCAGGTGGTCACCACTGCTTGGTAGGTGGCTTCGCGTCCCCAGTTTTCGCGGACCAGCAGGTCGCCGTTCCCTGCGCGGCGAATGTTGTCCACGGCTCCGCGCGGGGAACCGCTGTGCAGGGACGCCAACGAGGTGCCTTGGGGCCAGTAAGTAAGGTTCGACGGCGCATGGTTCCAGAGTGCCTCGGGGAGCCTTTGCGCTCCTCCCGCAATGGAGCGGTGCTGATCGTCCGCGTCGGTGTAGACCACGCGGAGGATTTCGAGGATGGAGTTGGGGAAGTCGGTGTCCCAACCGCCGGTACCGAAGCCCACTTGGCCGAACGCCTCGCGGTGTGCGAAGCCGGCTTCCTTGAAGGACTTGCTGGCGGCGATGAAGCCGTAGAAGGTCTGCTCGTCGAGTTCCGGGAGGAGCGCGTTCCAGATTTCCTTGATCCGCTTGGTGTCGTGGGCCTTGATGGCTTCCTGCATCTCGGCGAAGGCTGCGCCGTCGTTTACTGCAGCCTTCCAGGCATCAGCCACTTCGCGGAAAAACTCCGGCAGTTCATCTGCCGTAGCGGCGTAGTGCTTCTTGCCCGCGAGCTCGATCACGGTGGAGGAGGTTGCCGGCGCCATGGGGTTGGGAAAGTCCTGGGTGTCCAGGCCGAGCAGGTCAACGTAGTGGTAGAAGGCCTTGCCGGAGACCGGGAATCGCATGCCGCCAAGGTCTGCCACGACGCCGGGCGCTGACGGGAAGCTCGCGGTCCGGAGACGCCCACCGATCTGGTCGGCCTCGTAGATCACTGGCTTGAGGCCAAGCTTCATCAACTCGTAGGCGGTGACGAGTCCGGACAGGCCGGCGCCGATGATGGCAACTTCCGTGCCGAGGAGCTCCTCGGGAACGGAGCCCAGTCCGCCGGGGTGGGCCAGGTAGTGGTCATAGCTGAACGGGAAGTCCGGGTTCAGCATGGTGATCGGTGCGCCGGCAGGCGCTCCCGGTTCATCGACGACGGGTAGTTCGGTGGCGATGGTCATGAGTTTGCTGCTTTCACAGGTTCCGGGCTCACGGCCCTGGTGGTTAGTTCACGGTAGTCCTGCTCGCTGAGCGCGGCTACCTTGGAATTCCGGCGTCCATAGCCGAAGTAGATGGCGATACCCACCAGCATCCATACGCCGAAGGTGATCCAGGTGTCGGCGCCGAGGTTGAGCATCAGGTAAGCGCACATCAGCGTGCCCAGGATGGGAGTGATCGGGTACAGCGGGACCCGGAAGCTCCGCTCGAGATCTGGACGGTTGCGTCGCAGGTAGATGACGGCAACGTTGACCAGCGCGAACGCGAAGAGGGTTCCGATGCTGGTGGCGTCCGCAAGGGCACCAAGTGGGACCAGGCCAGCGGCAAGGGCGACGGCGATACCGACGATCAATGTTCCAGCGACAGGGGTGCCGGTTCGGCGGGAGATGCGCCCAAAGACCTTGGGCACCATGCCGTCGCGGGACATGGAGAGCATGATCCGGGTCTGGCCGTACAACACGGTCAGCACAATGCTGGCAATCGCAAGGACTGCACCGATGGAGAAGACCAGGGCGATCCACGGCTGCCCGGTGATCTCGTGCAGGATCTGCACCAATGCAGCTTCTGTACCGTCGAACCAACCCCACGGACGGGCACCAATGGCCGCGACGGCAACCAGGACGTAGATACTGGTGACGATCACCATGGACAGCATGATGGCCCGGGGAAGATCCCGCTTGGGGTTCTTGGCTTCCTCACCCGCCGTGGAGGCGGCGTCGAAGCCGATGTAGGAGAAGAAAACGCTGGACGCGGCAGCAGAAACACCAGCGGCGCCCATGGGCAGCAAAGGCTCGAAGTTGCCTGCGTTGAAAGCGGTGAAGGCTACTGCGCAGAAGAAGAGCAGGATGCCTACCTTGACGACGACAATCGCCGTGTTAATCCATGCACTCTCGCGGGCGCCTCGGACCAGCAGAAGCATGGCCAGGATCACGATCACCATGGCAGGCACGTTCACCAGGCCGCCGTCTCCCGGCGGCTGGCTGATCGCGTCCGGCAGGAACTGGCCAAATGCGGCGAGGGTCTCGTTGACGTACTGCCCCGCGCCTACAGCGACAGCCGCAACGGAGACCGCGTACTCCAGCACGAGGCACCAGCCGCAGACCCAGGCCATGCCCTCGCCCATGGTTGCGTAGGAGTAGGAGTAGCTGGAGCCGGCCACCGGGACAAGGCCCGCCATTTCCGCATACGACACAGCGGAGAGCAGCGCAGCGAGGCCAGCGATGACAAACGAGATCCAGATCGCCGGGCCGGCCAGCGGTACGGATTCTCCAAGGATCACCAGGATGCCGGTGCCAAGCGTGGCACCGACGCTGATCATGGTCAGCTGAAGAACGCCGAAGCTGCGGACCAAAGGCGTACCGCCCTCGCTGCTTCCGGCTTCGCTGACCATCTGGCCGATCGGCTTGCGGCGCAGAAGCTGAGCTCCGAGGCTCGGCCTGGTGGCACTCTCCGCCGCAGTGTTTTTGGTGTTCACAGGCACAGTCACCCTTGACGTCCCTTCAAAGTAGTTTCGATTTCCCCTCCACAAGACTGGCATGTGAGCCACCTCTCACTGCGGTGCAAAATGACCTATAGTGTTCAACCATGAGACGTAATGCACACTATCAAGGAGCCGCTCCGGCGGCTCTGTCGGGGCAGGTCACCGTTGACCTGTCCGCGATTTCAGACAATGTCAAAGCCCTGAAAAAGCGCACTGAAGCGCCCTCCTTCATGGCCGTAGTCAAGGGAAATGCCTATGGCCACGGACTGGTGGAGGTAGCCCGCACTGCCGTCCAGGCCGGGGCGGACTGGCTGGGAACAGCCCAGCTCACCGAAGCCATAGCCCTTCGCCATGCAGGGATCACAGTCCCCATACTTTCGTGGCTCTATCTGGCATCCCAGACAAGCTCCACCATTCTCGAGGCGCTGGAAAACGACATCGATGTTTCGCTCGGAAGCGTCACGCAACTCGAGGTCCTGGCTGGCATCGCAGACCGCGTTGGCCGCCCCGCCGTCGTACATCTCGAACTGGACAGCGGACTGAGCCGCGGCGGTGCACGCAAGGAAGATTGGGCGGAACTTGTCGCCGCCGCCCGCAAGGCTGAAGTGGACGGGACCCTCCGCGTGCGCGGCCTCTGGACCCACCTGGCCTGGGCCGATGTGCCCGCCCACCCGGGCAACGCCACCGCCGTCGCAGAGTTCGAGGACGCTGTGCGGGAAGCCCGTGAAGCCGGCCTGAACCCGCAGCTCCGGCATGTTTCCAGTTCGGCGAACATCCTGGACCGGCCCGAATTCCATTTCGACATGGTCCGGGCAGGGCTGGCCATCTACGGCCTTGCACCGGCTGACCACCTCAACCCGGCGGATTTCGGCCTGCGTCCGGCACTCAGCGTGACGGCACCGCTGGTCATGGTCAAGAAGGTTCCGGCGGGGACCGGGGTCAGCTACGAACACCAGGCCATCACGTACGAGCCGCGCTACCTCGGGCTCATTCCACTCGGTTACGCAGATGGCATCCCCAAGGGCATCAGTGGCCGGTCCGTAGTGAACATCGCGGGCCGCAGCGTGCCGGTGATCGGCAAGGTCTGCATGGACCAGTTCATGGTGGACCTGGGACCGGATGCGGAAGGAATCGACGTCGGTGACACCGCGGTGTTGTTCGGCGACCCTGCGTGCGGAGCGGCGAGCGCCGACGACTGGGGAGCCGCGATCGGCAGCCATGGCGACGAGATCATCAACAGGATCGCCCCGCGCCTCCCCCGTGCGTATGCAACTACTGCTTACCAGTGCCCCGACTACCAGGAGCCGGCCGCCGCCGGGCAGGACCATGTCGCCTGAGCCCGCCACCGCCCGCCTGAGTTTCGTCACGCTCGCACAGTTTGTGGAGCAGCTGCCGCCGGAGTTGACAATGCTTCACGACGGCGGCAGCGGCGGCTCGCTGCTGAGGTGGGTGGAACCGAGTGAGCTCGAAGACCCCACGCCGTACCTTCCCGAGGGCGAGTTCCTCCTCACCGCCGGGCTGCCTTTCCTGGGGAAGGGCGGCTCGGCGGCCAAGGTGGATGCCTACGTCCAGCGGCTGGTGGACGCGAAAGTGGCGGCGCTGGGCTTCGGCATCAGGCCGTACTTCGACGCCGTACCGGAGGTGCTGCTGGACGCTTGCCGCAAGCACAACCTCACGTTGTTCGAGGTCCCGGAATCCGTGCCATTCGCTGCGATCGGGCTGGAGTTCTCCCAGCTTCTGGAGACGGACAATGCGCGGGTCTTCCGCCAACTTGCCGAGACCAACCGCCAACTCATGCGGGCAGTCCTCTCCCCCAGACCGGAACACGAACTGCTGGCAGCGCTGGTTCAGCGGGTGCCGGTGTGGGCCGTGCTGGTGGGGGCTGACGGACGGGTCCGGGCGCGGGGGCACAACGCCGGCGGGAGCACCGGCGTCGAGCATTCATTGCTGTCGCCCATGCTGGAGCGGCTGCTGTCCGGCAGCGGGCCGCGCGTTGAAATGGACGGCTTCGAACAACCCGGTTCAGCGCTGGTGTTTGGGCATCCATTGCGGAGCACCAAGGACGCCAACCTCGGGGCCTTGATCTTGGGCTCCGATGCACCGCTGACGTCTGCGCAGAACAACGTGGTGCAGTCGGCTGTGGGGTTGTTGGAACTGCTGGTGCGGCAAAGGACCAGTGGGTCGCTGGCTCCCAGCCAACTGGCCACGGCGGTGCTGCTTCACCCGGACTCGCTGACGTCCGGCTCCACCAAGCATGTCAACGGCCTCAAGGACCTGCTCGCCCAGAGTCTGTCCTCCACCAGATCCGGGCAGATGCGCGTGGTGCAAGGGGTCCGGGTGGATGGCGCTGCTGAGGACGGGCCTGTCCGTGAACTGCTGCAATGGCGGAGGCTCTTCGACACCAAGCTTGTGGAGATCACGGAGTATGGTTTCGCGGCGATTACGCGGCTGAAGGTGGACGATTCGCTCCTGGCGGACATCGAGAAACTCGGCTGGCGACTGGTCATCGGAGAACCGACGGAGCTTCTTGGACTCCAAGCGGCCTATCAGCGGGTGGGCTCGCTGCGCAGCCGCGTCCAGCAGAGCGGCAAGAGCGCACGCGTGGACGAGGTCACGTGGTCTGTCGCAGGCCTCCTGGGCCGCGAAGCCGGGACCATGCTGGCCGAACGCCTCCTTGCACCCGTGCTGGCGCTCGAGCCGGAGAGGCGAGACCCGCTTCTTGCCGTGTTGAGGGGTTGGCTCAGCGAAAACGGCAGCTGGGACGGCTCGGCCAAACTGCTGGGCCTGCACCGTAACAGCGTGCGGCGGCAGATCGGCGTGCTGGCCGACCTTCTGGACATGGACCTCAACCAGGCCCAGGTTCGAGCCGAGCTGTGGTTTGCGTTGCAGTACGTGGACGAGTTGGTGGCGGGCCTTCCCGCGGACGGGAACGGCGACTAGGCGCGCTTGTCCCACTCCTCGTAGAGTTCCGTCCGGCGTTCGCGCAGGTAGGGGACTTCCTCGCGGGCTGCGTTCACTGAATCCGTGCCGACCTCCGCGAACAGCAGAGCCGGGGACTCCCCGGCTGCGGCGAGCAACGATCCGTCAGGACCGGCCACGACGCTGCCGCCCAGGAAGGTGTAGACGTCCTCGTGGCCGGAGTGGTTGGCATAGGCCACGTTGAGCTGGCTTTCCAACGCACGGGCACGGATCAGGACCTGCGGCACGTTGTCGAACCCCGCGGACAGGGCCGTTGGCACCAGGAGGAGTTCAGCCCCGCGGGTGGCAGCAGCCCGCACCGCCTCCGGGAATTCGACGTCGTAGCAGATCAGCATCGATGTGCGGATCCCGTTGAAATCCACGACGGCGGGAGGTTCTTGGGCGCCAATGAACGCCTTGTGCTCTTCCGGGCCAAAGAGGTGGACCTTGGCGTAGTTCAGGATCTCGGCGCCTGATGCGTCCAGCAGAGTGGCGGTGATGTGCCAGGCGTTCTGGTCGTTGGCGACTGCCGGAAGGCTGTACACCAGGCCTATGCTGTGCCGGAGGGCGATGCCGGCCAGGCGTTCCCGGATGATGGGAAGCGTGGCCGGATCCAGTTCGGCATGGAGGCGCAGCGGAGCGTATCCCACGGGGAACAGCTCCGGAGTGAGCAGCAGGCCTGCTCCTGCCTGGGCGGCGCGCTGCGCGGCGTCGTCGATCGTTCGGAGATTGGCGTCGACGTCCATGACGGAAGCGTTCGCCTGCAGGACTGAGAGCAGCATCATTACCACCTAGGTTTTCGCCTGTTCCCGATGCCTCGTACACGTGCCCGGGATGTTTCTTGCTTCCAGCGTAGGCGCGGCCCGCGGACGTTGGGCGGGGCAATTGGACCCGGGGGCCGCCGAAGCGGGACGCATTGCCCGCCATTCCTCCCGTTGCGGGGCCCGTCCTGCGCCCCACGACATGGATTTCGAACGATTAGCGGGCCCTAAAGGGGGTACTTATCCCATGTTCTTGCGTTGGAGTATGTCGCGGTGAGTTGACTCCTTGTGTTCACTTCTTGACTACAACGTCGCTTGTGGGGCAATCTTCTTGTCATGCCCGCTACGCAGCGCTCAACGAAGAGCCACCCAAGAAAACCCGGCTCGCAGTCCGCACTGCGCCACCTGAACCAGCAGCGCATCATCGAGTGCCTGCTGAGCGGACCATCAACGCAGGCCGAGCTTTCACGGCAGACCGGGCTGTCCACCGCAACGATTTCCAACATCGTGAAAATCATGCAGGACGCTGGCCTCGTTTCCACCGAACCCACCACCAGTTCCGGTCGCCGCGCAACCAACGTCAGGCTGAACAGCAACGGCGCCGTGGCCGTCGGCATCGACTTCGGACGCCGCCACCTGCGCGTAGTCCTTGCTTCACTGGGCTACCACGTCATTGCCGAGGATTACATCGAATTACCGCTGGGCCACCAGGCGGAAGAAGGCATCGCGGCGGCTGTCCTGCTGCTGGAAAAACTGCTCCGCGAAAACGGCATCGACCGCACTGCCGTAGTGGGCGCAGGAGCGGGCATTCCTGGCCCGATCGACCGCCGTTCCGGCACGGTGGCGCAAGGCGCAATCCTCCCGGAATGGGTGGGCATCGATATTCTCCACCGGCTGGAGGAAGCGCTGAATTGCCCCGTCTTTGTTGACAACGACGCCAACCTCGGTGCGTTGTCCGAAGTGACGTGGGGACCCCACAGCGGGGTGTCCAACCTGATGTTCCTCAAGATCGGTTCGGGCATCGGCGCGGGCCTGATTCTCAACGGTTTCCCCTATTACGGCAATGTGGGCATCACGGGTGAAATAGGCCATGCGACCATCCATGAGCACGGCCTGGTGTGCCGCTGTGGGAACAGGGGTTGCCTCGAAACCATAGCGTCCACCACCACCATGATCGAACTGTTGGGCCGCGGCCAGGAGACCTTGCTGACGCCACAGGACATCGTCCGCAACTGCCTCTCCGGCGACTCCGCAACACAGCGGGTGGTGGACGACGCCGGACTGGCGGTAGGACGCGCTTTGGGCAACGTTTCCAACCTCATCAACCCTGAAGTGATTGTGGTGGGCGGCCCCTTGGCGGGCCTCGGCGACCTCTTGCTGGACCCGATCCGCAGGGGCCTGGTGCGGCACGCCGTGCCAGTGGTGGGCGAGACAACCCACCTCGCGATGTCGTCGCTGGGTGCACGCGCAGAGGCCTTGGGAGCTGCCGCTTTGGTGTTCCAACACGCAGGTATTACCGGTAGGTAACGAAATCGTTAGCTGGATCATGCGTTCAAGTCTTGACGACAAGACGGGTGATCCAGTTTACTTTTTCATCAGACAGCCTCGCCATTGCGGGGCCGACAACGAAGTCATGCATTGGAGGCGTAAGGGCTGATGACATCCCTCGACACGCAAGGTGATCCCATCCTTTTGGAGATGCGCTCGATCACGAAGGAATTCCCCGGCGTGAAGGCCTTGTCGAACGTGAGCCTGCGCGTGATGGCCGGCGAAATCCACGCAATCTGCGGGGAAAACGGTGCCGGCAAGTCCACGCTCATGAAGGTTCTTTCCGGCGTTTACGGGTACGGAAGCTACACGGGAGACATCGTGTACCAAGCCGAAACCCAGCAGTTCAAGGACATCCGCGCCAGTGAAGCGGCCGGCATCGTGATCATCCACCAGGAACTGGCCCTGATCCCGGAACTGTCCATCATGGAGAACATCTTCCTCGGCAACGAACCCACCAAGTGGGGTGTGATCGACTGGGCCGAGGCCCGCAAGCGCTCCCTCGAACTCCTGGCCCGCGTTGGGCTCCGCGAGGATCCCGATACCCCCATTAAGGAAATCGGCGTCGGCAAGCAGCAGCTGGTGGAAATCGCCAAGGCATTAAACAAGTCCGTGAAACTCCTGATCCTGGATGAGCCCACGGCTGCACTGAATGAATCCGACTCCCAGCACCTTCTGGACCTGATCCTGGGCCTCAAGGGCAAGGGCATCACCTCGATCATCATTTCCCACAAGCTCAACGAGATCGAACAAATTGCGGACGAGATCACCATCATCCGTGACGGCAAGTCCATCGAGACCCTGAACGTCAAGCGTGATGGCGTGGACGAGGACCGGATCATCAAGGGCATGGTGGGCAGGACCTTGGAGTCCCGCTTCCCGGATCACGAACCCAAGATCGGCGAGGTCTTCTTCGAGGTCAAGGACTGGACGGTCGGCCACCCACAGATCCAGGACCGCCTGATCTGCAAGGGTTCGAACTTCTTTGTCCGCCGTGGCGAGATTGTCGGTTTCGCAGGCCTCATGGGCGCCGGCCGCACGGAACTTGCCCGGTCCCTCTTTGGACACTCTTACGGCCGCTTCATCAAGGGCCAGGTCTACAAGGACGGCAAGCAGGTCAACCTCCGCTCGGTCAAAGCAGCAATCGACGCCGGACTGGGTTACGTCACTGAGGACCGCAAGTCCCTGGGCCTGAACCTGCTGGATGACATCAAGACCACCACAGTTTCGGCGGCGCTGAACAAGATCAGCAACTACTCGGTAGTGGATACCCGCAAGGAATTCTCCGTTGCCGAGGAGTACCGGAAGTCTTTGCGGACAAAGACCCCGTCGGTGGAAGAAGGCGTAGCCAAGCTCTCCGGCGGCAACCAGCAAAAAGTGGTCCTGGCCAAGTGGATGTTCACCGATCCGGACCTCCTGATCCTGGACGAACCCACCCGCGGAATCGATGTGGGTGCCAAGTACGAGATTTACGGCATCATTCAGAAACTCGCCAACCAGGGCAAGGGAGTGATTGTCATTTCCTCGGAGCTCCCGGAGCTCCTGGGCCTGTCCGACCGCATATACACCATCTTCGAAGGCGCCATCACCGGCGTCCTGGACAAGAACGAAGCAAGCCAGGAAAGCCTCATGAAGCTCATGACTTCCGCCCGCAAAACCGCCTGACCCGTTGGCCCAGCCTCGCCCCTTCCTGACACAAGGACCAAAACAATGAACGCGCTCAAGAAGCTATTTGGTGGCAATACCCGCCAGTTTGGCATGATCTTCGCCCTGGTGGCACTTATCGTCTTCTTCCAGATCTTCACCGAGGGCCGCACGCTGACCCCCGGCAACGTGATCAACCTGTTCAACGGCAACTCCTACATCCTGATCCTGGCCATCGGCATGGTCTTGGTCATTATCGCCGGACACATTGACCTTTCCGTGGGGTCCGTGGCCGCCTTCGTGGGGGTTTTCGTAGCCCTGGCAATGCGTGACTGGGGCTTCCCCTGGTGGGCAGGCGTGCTCTTCGGACTGGTCCTGGGAGCTGTGATTGGCGCCTGGCAAGGGTTCTGGGTGGCGTATGTGGGCATCCCTGCCTTCATCGTGACCCTGGCGGGCATGCTCCTGTTCCGAGGCTTCAACCAGTTCGTCGGTAAGTCCAACACCATCCCCGTCCCTAAAGAGTTCCAGTTCCTCGGTTCCGGCTACCTGCCTGAGGTTGGACCGGAAACGGGCTTCAACAACCTCACGGTGTTGCTCGGCCTGATCGCCGTAGCTTTCGTGGTCATCATGTCCCTGCGTGCCCGCGCTACCGCCAAGGCACTTGGCGCCGACGTACCCGAGCTCTGGGTCGAGGTCACCAAACTGGTCCTGATCTGCGGCGCGATCCTCTACGCCACGTACCTGTTCGCCACCGGCCGCCCCGGCACTTCCTTCCCCATCCCCGGCTTGATCCTGGCCGTCCTGGTCCTCATCTACGGATTCATCGCCGACAAGACCGTCCTGGGCCGCCACGTCTACGCCGTGGGTGGCAACCGCCACGCAGCTGAGCTGTCCGGCGTTCAGTCCAAGAAGGTCAACTTCCTGGTCATGATGAACATGTCCGTCCTTGCGGGCTTGGCAGGCATGATCTTCGTCGGACGTTCCACCGCATCCGGCCCCTTTGACGGCGTCGGGTGGGAACTGGACGCCATCGCAGCAGTGTTCATCGGTGGCGCAGCCGTCACCGGTGGTGTTGGCACCGTGATCGGCTCGATCGTCGGTGGCCTGGTCATGGCTGTGCTCAACAACGGCCTCCAGCTGCTGGGCGTAGGCGCCGACCTGACCCAGATCATCAAGGGCCTGGTGCTCCTGGCAGCAGTCGCCTTCGATGTCTACAACAAGTCACAGGGCAAGCGGTCCATTACCGGACTGCTGATGAAGAACTTCCAGCGCAACAACGAGATCAAGCCCGACGAAACCACATCCACCAAAGAGGTCATCTCCAAGGAAGCGTGATCCGCTTCCTCACAGACTCGCTCCACCCCACCCACACAGAAAGTGAACCAAGATATGCGAATGTTTGGTAAAGCAGGAAAGGCAGCAGCAGTCGCTGCCATCGCGGCACTGGCGCTGACAGCCTGCGGCCGCTCTGACAGCGGCTCAAGCAGCAGCACAGCAGGCGGGGAAGCGTTCCCCAAGGACTCGCTGATCGGCGTCGCACTTCCGCAGAAGACCAGTGAAAACTGGGTCCTCGCGGAGAAGCTGTTCAACGACGGCCTCACCAGCGCCGGCTTCAAGCCGGACGTCCAGTTCGCCAACGGCGGCGTATCCGAGCAGCAGAACCAGATCAGTGCCATGGTCACCAAGGGTGCCAAGGTCATCATCGTCGGTGCCATCGACGGTGCGCAGCTGGGCACT
Organism: Paenarthrobacter sp. OM7; assembly: GCF_029873575.1. Lineage (NCBI taxonomy): Bacteria > Bacillati > Actinomycetota > Actinomycetes > Micrococcales > Micrococcaceae > Paenarthrobacter > Paenarthrobacter sp. OM7. The sequence goes on along the minus strand of NZ_CP123579.1, from coordinate 1,354,953 downwards.
CAGCTCCAGCAGGCCAAGGACTCCGGCGCAACGGTCATCGCTTATGACCGCCTGCTCCTGAACACCGAGAACGTGGACTACTACGTGGCCTACGACAACTTCAAGGTGGGCGAACTGCAGGGCCAGGCCCTGTTGGACGGCATGAAGGCCAAGAAGGCAAACGGTCCGTACAACATCGAGCTGTTCGCAGGCTCCCCGGATGATGCCAACGCGAAGGTCTTCTTTGACGGCGCCATGAGCGTCCTGAAGCCGAAGATCGACGACGGCACCCTCAAGGTAGTCTCCGGCCAGACCTCGTTCGAGCAGGCTGTGACCCAGGGTTGGAAGGCAGAAAACGCCCAGCGTCGCGCTGACACGCTGCTCACCGGCAGCTACGGCACCGTTTCCCTGGACGGTGTCCTGTCCCCGAACGATACCCTGGCCCGCGCAGTGCTGACGTCCGTCAAGGCCGCCGGCAAGCCGCTCCCGGTTGTCACCGGCCAGGACTCCGAAGTTGAGTCTGTGAAGTCGATCATCGCCGGCGAGCAGTACTCCACCATCAACAAGGACACCCGCAAGCTCGTTGAGCACGCCATCACCATGGTGAAGGACCTCCAGGCCGGCAAGGAACTGGAAATCAACGACAAGGACTCCTACAAGAACGGCGTTAAGACCGTCCCGGCTTACCTCCTCCCGCCGCAGATTGTTACGGCAGAGAACGTCAAGACGGCTTACGTTGACGATCCGGTACTCGGCCCGATCACCAAGTAACACCCCTTAAAGCACGACAGTCAGCCCCGGTCCGCCAGCAGGCGGGCCGGGGCTTTCGCTTGCCTCCCGCACCGCGGACGCAGGTGCTTTCACAGCCCACGCATAGCTTCGGCTGGCTTGCCGCACAGCAGCGCTCAGCAAGGTAGGAGTTGCAGCCCGCGTTCAGCGGGCCGAACACACCTGCAGGTCAAGAGGAGAAACGTGAGCGTCCTTGCCCGAAGCGTAGGCAATGCCTTCCGCAACAAGATCAGAACGGCAGCGGTAGTCGCCGTGCTGGCCGTCGCCATCGGCTTGGCGCTGGCCATGCTGGTGGCCAACCAGGCCGTCGGCGCCAAGGTCCAGGAGCTCAACGCGTCCGTGGGAACTACCCTGACGGTGAACCCCGCGGGCGGCCAAGGCTTTGAAGGCGGCGGCGAGCCACTCACGACGGCGGAGGCCGAGACTGCGGCTTCCGTCGCCAACGTAACATCGGTGGTGGGCACCAAAGCACTGCGCCTCCAGACGGCGGCCACTGCCACAGCCACCGGCGACGCGGCCGCCGGCGCCACCCAGCAGGTTGGACCCGGCGGCGGATTCGGTCCCGGCGGGCAGCAGGCGACGGTCAGCACCAACCTGACGGCCGCCGTCGACGCCGGTACGCTGGGCAACCGGAACGGCTCCGCGGGAACTACGGGCAGCACCACCCAGCCTGTGCGTACTTTGCCGATCACCGCAACGGGCATCGGTGCGGAGGTTGACAGCACCGGCAAAGCTTTGGACATCACCGGCGGCGCAGGACTGGGCGACTACACCGCAGCCGAAGCCAAGGCACTGGTGGGCACCTCGCTTGCGGAGAAGAACAGCCTGACAGTCGGTTCCACGTTCACCATCCAGGACAAGACCTTCACCGTGGCGGGCATCTTCGACGCCGGCACCACCTTTGGCAACAACGCCGTCTACGTGACGCTCCCGGAAGCCCAGACGTTGGCCGAAACCCCTGACGAACTCTCAAGCATGATCGTCACGGTCAACAGCATGGAAAACGTGGACAGCACCAAAACGGCCGTCCAGGACGCACTCGGCACGGACAAGGCCGACGTCACCCAGGGCCAGCGCAACCTTGAGACCGCTGTCAGCTCGCTGGACAGCGTCAAGAACATCTCCCTGATCGCCTTCATCGCAGCCCTGGCTACCGCCGGCATCATCATCCTGCTCATCATGGTGATGCTGGTCCGCGAGCGCCGCCGCGAAATCGGTGTCCTGAAGGCGATCGGTGCCCGTAACCGCACCATCGGCCTGCAGTTCGTCCTCGAGTCGCTGGTTCTGGTGGCCCTCGGCAGCGTGGTGGGTGCGGTGATTGCGTCACTGGCCAGCGGCGGTATCGCATCGGCGCTCATCAGTTCGAATTCAAGCACGACGGCGGCCACCACCACCCAGCGGGGCGGCGGTCTTGCCGGGGCCATGCCCAACGGCGCGGTCCCGGGTGGCGGAATGCCCGGTGGCTTCCCGGGCGGCGGACAAGGCGGCCCCTTCGGCGGCGCGTCGCAACTGCTCACCTCCGTGACCGCGAGCGTCTCCCCCGGCGTCCTCGCAGCCGGCATCGCAGCAGTGTTCGCGGTGGCCATCATCGGCGCGCTGGTCCCGGCCTTGCTGACTGCCCGTATCCGTCCCATCGAAGTACTCCGAGGAGAATAGCCGTGATCGTCGTCAAGGACCTGGTCCGTCAGTTCAAGTCCGGTGACCGGACCATCAAGCCCGTCAACGGCGTGAGCTTCGAGCTCGAAAAGGGCTCGCTGGCATCCATCGTGGGCAAAAGCGGCAGCGGCAAAAGCACGCTGTTGTCCCTCTTGGGTGCGCTGGATAAGCCCACCTCAGGTGACGTCGTCGTGGATGGCGTCAGCCTGGCGGGACTCCCGGACGGCAAGCTGACTGAGTACCGTCGCCGGGACATCGGCTTCGTGTTCCAGCAGTTCAACCTGATTCCCAACCTCAGTGCCGTGGACAACGTCATGCTGCCCATGGAGTTCGCGGGCGTCCGCAAGGCAGCCAGGCTGCAGCGGGCCAAGGAGTTGCTGGAGCAGGTGCAGTTGGATCCGGAGAAGCACGCACGCCGGACCAACCGTCTGTCCGGCGGCGAGCAGCAGCGCGTGGCAATTGCCCGTGCCCTGGCCAATGAGCCAAAGCTGATCCTCGCTGATGAGCCCACAGGCAACCTGGACGAACAAACCGGTGAGCACATCATCGAGCTGCTCAGCTCACTGAGCCGCGATCACAACACCACCATCCTGGTGGTTACGCATGACCGCAGCCTGGCGCAGAAAACCGAGCGTTGCTTCCGGCTTCAGCAGGGCAGGCTCACGGAGGAGGTCAGAACCGGATCGCGTCGATGACCTTGACGCGCACCGCCACGAGTGCAGGAATGGCTCCGGCGAGTGCGCCCACCAGGACGGCCGCACCGAATCCAAGGAGCGCGGCGTCGATGGGGAATGCCGGGTACTCGGTGAGGCCGGGCGCAACCTTCGATTCAATCCACGGGTGCTTGACCACCGCGACCGCCAGCATGACACCGGCCACGCCGGCGACTGCGGTGGCCACCACGGATTCCATCATCACGCCAACAAAGATCCGGCCCGACGTTGCTCCGAAGCTGCGGCGGATGCCGATCTCGCGGACCCTGTAGCGCACAGTGACCATGGAGATGTTCAGCATCCCCACGGCGCCGAGCAGCAGCACCAAGCCTGCTACACCGCCTACCACCAACTGCACGGGAGCCAAGGGGTCGCCCCACGCCGCGTAGTCCATGCGGTCGGCTTGGGCGTAATAGCCGGGAAACTGGCCTTGGAGGTCAGCGGAGATCGCCGCTTTGAGTGCGTCGGACTGCTCCTCGCCCACCCACATCTTGAACTGGGACGTCTGCGGTTCCATCCCAGTCATGGCCGCACCCTCGCTGAGGATGAACGCGGACGGCGGCGTATCGGGGTACGTATCAGGGACGACGCCGATAATCACCGCCGTAGCTGGCCGGTCACCGGGGATGCTCACCGTGGGATGGGTGGTGAGGTTGGGCCTGCCCGCCTGGTTGTAGAAGGACTCGGAAACCACGACGGCGGGTGCGAGCCTCTGACCGTCATCGGCTGCGAACCAGCTTCCCTGTTGAAGCGGAACCCGGTGGATGGTGCCGTAGCCGATGTCCACGATGGTCATGCTCACGGCGGTCACGCCGCGGGGAAATTGAAAGCCGGCCTGCGTCTGACCGACGTGGGTGGAAGTGGTGATGCCGTAGCGCTGCTGGATCCCTTGGTATGCCTTCTCGAGTTTCACCGGGTCCGGCATGCTTGGTCCATTGACGCTCAGCGACAACGTTGCCACCCGTCCGCCGTTTCGTTCGGACTGTACCTTGTAGCCTTCACGGGCCAGATTCCCGACGCCCACCACGGAGGTCAACGCTGCCACGGACAACGCCACGCCCATCAGCGCCAAGAGGATCCGGACTTTATTGATGCGAAGCTCCTGCCACGCTTCAACCAGCGTGGAAACAAAGCCGGTCATGCGCTGGCACCTGCTGCTGCGGGAACCGACAGTGGACTGAGCACGCCGGAGTCCAGCCGGTAACAGGCCCGGGCCAGGGCTGCCACGTTGGTGTCGTGGGTGATGGTCACCAAAGCCGCCGCGGTTTCCGTGGCGACGGTGTCCAGCAGTGCCATGACGGACTGGCCGGTTTCCACATCCAATGCCCCCGTGGGTTCATCAGCCAGGATGAGCCGTGGCCTCCGGACCAAGGCACGGGCAATGGCTACACGCTGCTGCTCACCGCCGGAGAGCATGTTGGGCATGGTGTTGGCCCGGGCGGCGAGGCCCACGCGGTCCAGCATGTCCATAGCGATCTCCCGGCGGCGCCAGAACTCCTTGCCCTTGGCGTAGAACAACGGGGTGATCACGTTGTCCAGGGCGCTGCGTCCGGGCAACAGGTTGAACTGCTGGAACACAAAGCCCACGGTGGAGCCGCGCAGGCGTGCCCGGGCGTTGTTACCGAGCTGGTCCGCGGGTTGGCCGAGGAACTCCAGCTCACCCGACGTAGGGACGTCCAGGAGGCCGAGCAGATTCAGCAGCGTCGATTTGCCGCAACCGGAACGGCCGACAATTGCGGTGTGATCGCCGCTGTACACCTCAAGGTCGATGCCCCTGAGGATATGCAGCTGCTGCTCGTCCGGCAGTGTGACAGACCGGGTGACTGATCGCAGGCTGACCAGCGTTTCCTTGGCGGCCACCTCGGCGCTAACTTTGGCGGTTTCCCGACGTGGACGTTCGCGTGCTTCTTCCATGGCCCTAGCCCGCCGGAGCGTAGGCGACCTGGCCCGGCCCCATCATGGGGCCCGGGGCAGCCGGTGCACCGGGAACGAACTCCAGGACCTGCTCGCCCTCGGCCAGGCCAGAGGTCACTTCCACAACGTTTCCGTCGTTGAGGCCCAGCTGGACCGTGCGCTGCTCGGGCGCAGCGCCTGTTCCGCCCGGCCCGGCAATCCAGACGATTCCGTCCTTGACGCTGCCCTTGACGGAGGTCAACGGAACCGTCACCACGTCCGGGGCCACTCCAGCACTGACGGTCATGGTGGCTCCGAGCCCGGCGAAAACCTGCTGGTCTGAGGGGACCGCACAGCTCAGCGTTCCCGTGGGGGTTCCGCCTTCTTCCGGCTGGCTCCCGCCGGCGCCAGGTCCCGCGATCGCTGCGCCCACGCCCATGCCGGCACCTCCGCCAGTGGCGGCCAACCCGCCTGAGGCGCTGCCGCCGTCGTCGGACGCGTTGTTCTTGAGCGTCACTTCGGCGCACTGGAACGGCGCCGGTCCACCCACCAACGCAATCTCCGCTGGGCCGGGCTTGCCCAGCAGACGGTACTGCTGGGCCGCTGTCACTGAGCCGGCCACCGTGTAGGTTCCGGGATCGATCTTGCCCACCGCCTCGCCGACGGTTACCTGCTGGTCGATGAGCGTTGTGAGCTGCTGCAGGGTGCCGGCGCTGGGAGCGAGGATGTCGAAGTAGTCGTACACAGGCTTGGGCGTAGTTGGTGTGCCGTCCTTGGAAAGCTGTGGGGTGGTGACAGGTCGCTCAGCTTTGACCTGGAACAAGGCTTGACCCTCGGCTACGGTTCCGCCTTCTTCAACGAAGATCTTGATGACCTTGCCTGCGGACGTGCTCCGGACGGTGTCGGCGACGTCGCTCTGGACGGTTCCCTTGATCTGCACGGTATTGGTCACAGTGGCGCGGGTGGCGGGGACCACCGGGATATCCACCTGGGCCAACGGCGCCGGCTCGGATCCGGACGCTTCAAGACCATCGACAAAAGCGATCTTGACCAACGCCACCGCGATAACCGCGAAAACCAACAACCAGGAAACCGGCAAAATGACGCGCCGAAAGATACCCATCCCTGCTCCATTTCGGTAACTCCCCACAGAACCTCTGCGAGGGATGATGGCCTAAGCCTAGGCGAGGAAATTCCGCGGGCGGGGCATTCCTGTGACTTGACAGATTGCTTACGTGTCGCCGGGGATTCATCGCCGCGCAGGGTTGACGCTGCTCCGGCGCGGGAGCAATCTGTGAGCAGGGCAGGAGGTGGCGGGCGTGTCCGCACACAAGAAAAAAGGAAAAAAGACTCCCTGGCATCGACGCGGCAAGACCTGGATCATTACCGCGGGAGCCATCGCCGCAGCCCTCATCAGCATCATCGCCCTGTGGGACCGGATCATTCCGCCCAATACCGAAGATGTTGCCGACATCGAATCGATCACCATCATCAAGCAGACCTCGCTTGCGGCATTCGCCCCGGCTGACTTGGGCAAGGACCTGACACTCAACCCGGCCGCAGCAGCCGCCCTAGAGCCGTATTCCGTTGGTCGTGCCGCGTCTACCGGCACCAAAAAGCCGACGCCCACCACTGTTCCGCCCACCACGCCTCCTCCGACGACGTCCACGGCGACCATCACCCCCACTCTTCCCACAACCCCCGTGACAACATCAACTACCCAGGGCACGTCCACTGGATCGCCCACCATGGCAACCAAGATCACTTCCCGTCCGCCGGAGGAGTATCGGTCCGCGGTGAAGGAACAGAAGGTGTTGGAAGGCTACGTTCCCGGAGCCCTCATAGTCCTTCCAGCGCTGCTCCCACCGGTGACCGTCAACGATGCCGGCGAACTGCTTCCACCCGCGCAAGTGGCAGCAGAACTGGTCAAGGCCTTGGAGGAAGTGCTGGTCGTCGACGGTACCCAGGGAAAGGACCCCCTCGGGTGGACTGTAGCCGTGAGACTGGACCTTGAGGGACTGGCCCACGTACCGATGCTTCTGACCTGGTCCCTGGATGGCGTTGATATTTCCGAAAGTTGGAAGGCCGAGAACCTCGCCTACAGGATCGTGGCCACCACGAACCATGACGCCGGTGTCGCTGAAGTTTGGATACCGGACCTTGGAAGGCCTGGCGCGTACAACGTCAATGTCAGGCTGACGTTCGAATCAACGGGAACCTTGGCTGATTTGGAGCAGCTGCAACTTCCCGGTTAGCGGCGGCCGAAATGAGAGGATGTCAGACATGACTCTCCCTATCGCCGTGCCATGGCTGTCCACCCAGACCAACAAGGATCCCCGGGCAGCTACCGGCCGGCGCTTGAAGTGGGGCGTCGTGTCTACAGGCAACATTGCCAACAGTGTTTCCAAGGACCTGGCCCTGCTGGAAGATGCGGAGCCTTACGCCGTGAGTTCCCGGACGCAGGCTGCCGCTGATGCGTTCGCGCACACGCTGGGTTTCGCCAAGGGCTACGGGGACGACGGCGGTGTTCCCGGCTACCAGCGCCTGGTGGAGGACCCCGCAGTGGATGTGGTCTATGTGGCCACACCCCATGCCCAGCACTTCCTGATCGCCTCGGCCGCCCTGCGTGCCGGCAAGCACGTGCTCTGCGAGAAGGCCCTCACCATCAACGCCCGTGAGGCCTCCGAGCTGGTGAAAATGGCCCGGGAGAACAACGTGTTCTTCATGGAGGCCGTGTGGAGCCGCTTCCTGCCGAGCATGCAGCGGGCGTTCGAAATCGCTGCTTCCGGCGAGCTTGGACAGATCCAATGGGTCAGCGCGGATCTTGGCTTCCCGGCGCCCTACGACCCTTCGGCCCGTATCTGGGCTCTCAATGATGGTGGTGGCGCACTTCTGGACATCACCGTCTACCCGCTGCTCTGGGCCTTGGGCACGCTGGGTTTCCCGCAGTCCGTCACCGCGATCGGCACCCTCAACGACGACGGCGTGGACACCCAGAACGCCCTGACGTTGGGCTACTCCAGTGGTGCCCAGGTTCAGCTGACGTCGTCCCTGATGGCGCACGGACCCCGGACAGCCACCGTTGCGGGCGGGCTCGGATTCCTGCAGACCGTTGGCTCAGTGAACAATCCTCGCGAGCTGATGATCCGGGTCGGCTGGGACGAACCGCGACACGAGCACTTCGATGTGGTGGGTACCGGCTACACGTACGAGCTCCGGGAAGTGACGCGCTGCATCCAGCAAGGCCTCACTGAGAGCCCGGTGATGCCGCTGGAGGACTCCGTCAACGTCATGCGCCTCTTCGACGGCGTGCGCTCCCAGCTGGGCATCCGGTATCCGAACGACGCGCGGTGAGGCGTCCCGAAGGGCTAACGCCGCGAGCCGGCTGATTGCCGGGCCAGCTTGCGGTCCAAGGACAAAGCTCCGGGTCCCAGGAAGACGAACGCTACCGAGATTGCTGCGTAGATGATCAGGAGCTCGGCAGTCACCCCTGCCTTGTCCGTGAGCAAGGGTTTGCCGGCCTCGGTAACGAACCAGATTCCAGCAAACATGATGGCGGCAAAGAACCCTGCCACCCGGGTCAGGGCGCCGAGGACCAGAAGCAGGCCCAGGCCCAGCTCGCCGGCGATCACCAGCCACGCCACGATCTCCGGCTTCTGCACGCCCATGGCGGCAACCGACGCAGCAAAGGCAGCGTGCCCGGCCATGAGCTTCTGGATGCCGTGGACCATGATGAGCGCGCCGAAAACCACGCGCAGGATGGTGACGCCGCGGGCGGAGGACTTGGGTGACGGGTGAAGGAATTTCACGCGTTCCAATCTTCCATGCCTGGGGCTGGGCGCCAAAACGCCGGGCTGTACGGGCCCGACGCTGAGGATCAGGAAAGCAGCGCCGGAATGTCCTTCACGCCGTCCAGGATGTGGTGGTGCGGGTGCACGGACAAGTCTTCGCGGCCCAGTTTGCCGGTTAGGACGCCCACGGCCGTGACGCCGGCGTTGTTGGCAGCGGCGAGGTCATTCACGGTGTCGCCCGCGGCCATCACAGCGCGGACGTCCTGGACTCCGGTCAGTTCCATGGCCCGGTGAATCATGTGTGGTGCCGGTCGTCCGGCGGCTACCTCGTCGGAGCAGACGACGGCGTCCAGCAGCGTATCGTCATCGACGCTCCAGCCCAGCCGCTCCAGGAGAGGTTCGGCAACGTCGCGGGAAAATCCGGTTGTCAGGGCCACTTTGATGCCTTGGCTGCGGAGTGCGCGGAAGGCGTCTTCCACGCCCTCCAGCGCGACTGGCGGGTTGGCGTCGTAGAACTCCACGAGCAATTCCTTGAAGCGCTTGAATGCGGCCGCCACCACTTCCGGGGTGGCCGCTCCCCCACCGGCTTCGATGAGGGCTGTGATGGCCTCAACCTTGTCCGCGCCCATCCATTCCTGCACAGCCTCAGGTGTGGTGGTCACCCCGGTTTCCTCAACGCAGCGGGCAAGTGCTACGTACACATCGCCGTGTTCGTCGATGGTGGTTCCGGCCATATCGCAGGCAACAAGCTTGATCATGGGGTGGCTCCTTCAGTGTGGATGCGGACCAGGGCGGCCCTGCGCTCCACTGTGTTGTCGATGGTGAAGTTGGTCAGTGCCGGCAGGTAGCGGTCCTCGGAGTATTCCAGGGGCTGCCCGTCGGCGGAGCGGGTGATGCGGCGTTCACGCAGAAGCGGAATACCTTCGGGTTGCTCCAACAGTTCGGCGTCCTCGTCACTGGCAGCAACGGCGTCGATGGTGTGGCGCGCACTGTGCAGGTCTACACCCTGCTCTTTGAGGAACGCGAAGATGGACCCGGAGTCGGTGTCGAAGTCGAACAGCTTGCGTCCCACGTCCAAAATGAAAGTGGTGCGCTCGATCATGGCCGGCGCCTCGTCCAGGTAACGGACGCGAAGGACCTCCACCACAGTGGTGCCAGGCATCAGGCCGAGTGCCTCAGCGGCTTCCGGACTGGCTTCGCGCCGTGCCACTTCGAGTGTCCGCTGGCCGGGCTTTTTTCCGATCCCGCTGGCCCACTCAGTGAACGAGTTGAACGTGGAGAACGACTGCGACGGCACAGACGAGCGAACCATGGGAGGGCGCCCCCGTCCGCCTGTGACAGCACCTTCGGAACGGAGGAACGCGAGCGCCTGACGGATCGGGCCACGCGACGTCCCGAACTCGCGGCACAGCTCCGCTTCACTGGGCAGTTGGAAGCCCGGCGGCCAGTCGCCGTCGTTGATCCGGCGCATGAATTCTTCGCTCAGCTTGACGTGGAGGGGCGCGTTCGTCTGTGTGGTCACCAGTTGATAATACAAGTCCGCTGGTGGGAAAACAGCTGTTCTCAGGGCCTGCAGATGAACTTGGCATGAACTCACATGAACAGAAGTTAAAATTAGGTTAACTTGTATATACAAGTGCCATTTTGGCTTGATTCACTCTCCCGAAGCCGACATTGTCAGTGGTGTGAACAACCCAAGCACTTCCCCCACTACCGCCAACAGGACCGCGAACCAGGCCACCGATGTCATCATTGTCGGTGCCGGAATCGTGGGCCTGGCGCATGCCGCCCACGCTGTTGCCAACGGCCTGACCGTCACCATCATCGAGCGCGACCACCACGCCGCCGGCGCCTCCGTCCGCAACTTCGGCCATTGCTGCATCACCGCGCAGTCCGGTGAGCTCTACGAACTCGCACAGACCTCGCGGAAGTACTGGCTGGAGTTCGCCGAGCACGCCGGATTCTGGGCCGCCGAATCCGGTGCCGTCGTCCTGGCCCGCACCGAGGCGGAGATGGATGTCCTCCGCGAACTCTCCGAGGTGCGCGAGCCTGGACAAGTCGAGCTGCTCTCCCCCGCCGGGACCCGGGAACGGCTGGGCACTTCGGCTTTCGCTGTGGAAGAAGCTCACGACGACGGCGGCACTTCGGGCGCTCAGTGGCCGGGCCTCGTTGGCGGCGCCTTCCTCCGGGACGACCTTCGCGTCGACCCCCGCACCACGGTCGCAACGTTGGCCGAATGGCTGAGCCGGCAGCCCGGCGTCGACCTTCACTGGAACACCGCCGCACTGGGCTTCAGCGGGTCCTCGGAGGGCGTCACCGTCCAGACGTCGCGCGGCGGGCTTCGAGCGAAGCAGGTCTTTGTATGTGTTGGCCACGACGTCGACTACCTCTTCCCGGACCTCGCCGAAGAACACCGGATCCAGCGGTGTGCTCTGCAGATGTCGCTGGCGGCCAAGCCTTCCGGCGTCGAATTCGCTCCCGCAGTCCTCACCGCAACGTCCATGCTCCGGTACCCGGCGTTCACGGACATGCCCGCCGCTGCAGCCCTCCGCTCCCAGGTGTTGGAGAACCAGCCCGAATTGCTGGAGATCGGGGCCAACGTTATGTTCACCCAACGCCCGGACGGCACGGTCATTCTGGGCGATTCCCACCACTACCACCGCACCGCCGATCCGTTCCTGGATGAAGGTGTCACCTCCACGCTCAACGCTGAAATCACCGGCCGGATCGGCGAACCACTGGAGATCATCCAGCGGTGGCAAGGCATCTACGCTTCCTCCGACGTAGCACCCATCCTGGTCCGCGAGGTTCAGCCCGGCGTCACGGTGGTGTCCGTGACCTCCGGCGTGGGCATGACCCTGTCCTTCGGTTTGGCACACCGCAACGTATCGCGCCTGTACTGACTCATCTTGTCCTGAATTTGCCCGTTCTCCCCCTCCCCTTCGCATAAGGATTCCCATGAAAACCCCGCTCTTCACCGGTTCCGCGCTTGCCCTCGCTACCGTTCTGGCACTTACCGCCTGTAGCGGTTCAGCCCAGTCCTCACCTGAGCCGACGTCCGCCACCTGCCCCAACGGGGAGATCAAGTTCGGCATCGAGCCGTACGAAGACCCCGCCAAGCTGAAGCCCGCGTACGACGTCCTTGCGGCCGCGCTGTCCAAGAAGCTCGAATGCCCCGTCAGCGTCCAGGTGGTTGAGGACTACGCTGCCGAGGTCCTGGCCATGCGCAACGGCAAACTGGACCTGGGCCAGTTCGGCCCGCTGGGCTACGTATTCGCTGATGCCAAGGCCGGCGCCGAGCCGCTGGTTTCCTTTGGCACTGCCGAGAAGGAACTCAGCACGTACACGGCCGGGATTTGGGTTGCCAAGGACAGCCCGATCCAGGCCATCGGGGATTTGAAGGGTAAGTCCCTCGCCCTGGGCAGCGTCGGATCCACCTCGGGCGACGTCCTGCCCCGCTTCGGCCTCCGTGAAGCCGGAATCGCCGACGCCGACATCACGATGGACTACACGGGCGGTCATCCTGAAGCCCTGCTCGCGCTGACCAACGGCAAGGTTGATGCAGCGGAGATCAACTCCCAGACATTGGCCACCGCCATTGCCGCAGGCACCTTCAAGAAGGACGACTTCCGCCAGGTGTGGACGTCCAACCCCATCCCCAACGACCCCATCACCGTGCGCGGCGACGCGGACCCAGCGTTCAAGGCAGCCGTCAAGGACGCTTTCCTCAGCCTGGAACCCGCCGACGTGGCCAAGGTGGGCGAGTTCCTGGACGTCACCCCTCCGGGCCCGCTGCTGGAAGTCACCAAGGACAACTACACGCCGCTGTTCGAACTCGCCGAGACCATGGGCCTCACCGAGAAGGATCTGTAATGCCTGACCCCCTTCTCGCCGTCCGAGGCTTGCGGAAGTCCTTCAGCGGCAGGAATGTCCTTCAAGGCGTGGACTTCTCCGTTGCAGCCGGCGAACTCGTCGCGTTCCTGGGCGCCAATGGCTCCGGAAAGTCCACCACACTGCGCTGCGTCATGGGTATCACCGCTCGGCATTCCGGCAGCATCAGCATCGACGGAACTGCGCTGGAAACCCTCCAAGGGCGTGACCTGCAGCAAGCGCGCCAACGCATGGCCATGATTTTCCAGAAGATCCATCTGGTCCCCCGGCGCACGGCGTTGGACAACGTTTGCGCCGGCGCCTTGGCCCGCATCCCCACGGTTCGTTCCCTCAGTCCTCTGCTGTTTCCGGCCGACGTCCAGCAGGAAGCCCTCGACTGTCTGGACCGCGTGGGCTTGGCCGATCGCGCCTTCGACCGGGTGGGCCGGCTTTCCGGCGGACAGCAGCAGCGTGTCGCCGTAGCCCGGGCACTCTGCCAGCGGGCCGACATCGTACTCGCCGACGAACCTGTCTCCGCACTGGACCCGCACGCCGCAGAGCAAGTGATGGCTCTGCTGCGTGAACTCGCCCACTCCGAAGGGTTGGCAGTGGCCGCAGTCCTGCATCAGCCCGATCTCGCGCTGCGCTACGCCGACCGGTCCATCGGGCTGCTCCAGGGCTCCATGACCTTCGACCTCCCCTCCACAGAGGTCACAGCCGATCATCTCGACACGTTGTACGCCCCGGACCGGGACGTTTCAGACAGTGTCGTTTCAGACAGGACCCAGGCAGCATGACTCCGCACACTCTGACCCCGGCCGTAGCCCGCCGTGACTCCACCGGCACAACCCGCGTGGCACTGGTCCGCCCCAAGAAGCCGCTGCGGTGGATCACGACGGCGGCAGTGGCAGCCGCCGTCGTCGGACTTCACGCCGTGGCCATCGAGGGGACGGACTTCAAACCGGAACTCCTGGTTGACGGCTGGAAAGGCATGGCAGCCTTCATTGGCGACGCGTTCCCGCCGGACCTGAGCTGGGAGAAGACACTCAAGCCCGGCCTCGAAGCGACGCTGGTGACGCTGTGGATTGGCCTGCTGGGAACCACGTTGTCCGTGCCGTTCGCCCTGCTGCTCGCGGCCCTGGCTGCTGGGAACACCAGTCCGCATCGGCTCGTGTACCAGGCAGCGCGGGCTGTCTTGTCGTTCTTCCGGGCTGTACCGGACATCGTGTTTGCGCTGATCTTCGTCACAGCAGTGGGGCTCGGTCCCTTTGCCGGCGTGCTCGCCTTGATCTGCCACAACACGGGTGTCATGGGGAAGCTGTGGGCCGAGTCCATGGAGGAAATCGATGCCGGGCCGCAGGAGGCACTCCGCACAGCCGGTGCCAACAGGATCCAGCAGGTCGCCAATGCCACGCTGCCCATGGTGGTCCCCCAGTTCGTGGGCCTGCTGCTGTACCGCTTCGACGTCAACGTGCGGTCCTCGCTGGTCCTCGGGCTGGTGGGAGCCGGCGGCATCGGGCTGCTGATCAACCAGTCCATCAAGTCGTTCCAGTTCGACTCCATGCTCACCCACATCCTGATCGTGTTGGTGCTGATCATCGTGGTGGACCAGTTCTCCGCGTGGATCCGCAGGCGCCTGGCCGCGTAACACTGCTGCCCTGGCCCAACTGAGTCACAGCAAACGCTCCAATGCGCCCCCATTACGACGTTTGCTGCGACTCAGTTGGGTGAGTGGGGGCAGAATGGGAGGTGGCCCTCTTCGGGGGGTGCGATTCTCAAGAGGGCCAACGGTGGATGGAGCAGGCATGCAGGTTGACGTTGTAGTTGTTGGCGGAGGAGCCATGGGATCGGCGGCCGCGTGGCAACTCGCCCGGGCGGGCCGTTCCGTGGTCCTGCTCGAGCAGTTCGAAGCCGGACACCACATTGGTGCTTCCCACGGCGCCACCCGCAACTTCAATACCGCGTACGCCGAGGCTGATTACCTGGATCTCCTGGCCGAATCCAAAACGCTCTGGGACGAACTCGCAGCCCAGCACGGCGCTCCCCTGCTGGACATGGTGGGATTGGCGAACCACGGCAACGTGCCCAAGCTGGAACTGATCCACGCGGCCCACCAGGAGCGCGGCATCGAGAGCTACTTCATCTCGGCCGACGAGGCCGCCAACCGCTGGCGGGGAATGAACTTCGCCACCGATGTCCTGTTCGTGCCGGGTTCCGGTCGGATCCGGTCGGCAGATGCCCTGGTGGCGCTGCGGGAATCCGCTGAAGCCCATGGCGCCGTCTTCAAGTACTCGACGCCGGTCCGCGACATCCGCATCGATGGGGCCGAAACGGTAGTGGTTGTGACGGAGGAGACCGAATACACGGCAACCCGCGTGGTGGTGACAGCGGGCGCCTGGACGACGAAGGTGTTGAACGGACTCGTCAAGCTCCCCGCGTTGGTGGTGACCCAGGAGCAACCCGCTCACTTCACCCCGACGGACAACACCCTGGTGTGGCCCAGCTTCAACCACAACCCGGACCCCGATCCGAACAACGAACTCTACGAATACTGGTTCAGCCCCGTCTACGGCATGCTCACTCCCGGCGAAGGCGTGAAAGCAGGCTGGCACGGAGTCGGTCCCGTCATGGACCCCGACGAGCGCACCTTCGAGCCCATCCCCCAGCAGCTCGAGGCGTTGGTGCGGTACGCAGAAGAGTGGCTTCCCGGCGTCGACCCTTCCACCGCGGTACCCATCAGCTGCACCTACACCACCACGCCCAACGAGGACTTTGTGCTGGACCGTTTCGGTCCGCTGGTGGTGGGTGCCGGCTTCTCCGGACATGGGTTCAAGTTCACGCCGGCTATTGGCCGGGTGCTGAAGGACATCGTCGACGGCGGCGTGGCACCGGAGCGGTTCCTGGCCGAACGCTGAACAGGGTCTTAAAAGCAAACTGGCCCGCAGGCAACGCCTGCGGGCCAGTTTCGCTTTGCGGAGACTACTTCTTCAGGTCAGCAAGGACCTTGTTGAACGTAGCTGACGGGCGCATGATCTCAGCGGCCTTGGCGGCGTCCGGACGGTAGTAACCGCCCAGATCGACGGCGGGACCCTGGACTGCGGCCAGCTCGCCGACAATGGCCTCTTCGTTGGAGGTCAGGGCGTCAGCGATTGCTGCGAAGTCCTGGGCCAACTCGGCGTCTTCGGTCTGCTTGGCCAGCTCCTGAGCCCAGTAGGTGGCCAGGTAGAAGTGGCTTCCGCGGTTGTCCAGCTCGCCGACGCTGCGGCGCGGGGACTTGTTTTCCAGCAGGAACGTACCCGTTGCGCGGTCCAGCGTGTCAGCCAGGACCTGGGCGCGGGCGTTGCCCGTGGTGGTGGCAAGGTGCTCGAAGCTGACTGCCAGGGCAAGGAATTCGCCCAGGCTGTCCCAGCGGAGGTGGTTTTCCTTGACCAGCTGCTGGACGTGCTTGGGAGCGGAGCCACCGGCGCCGGTCTCGAACAGGCCGCCACCGTTGATCAGCGGAACGATGGAGAGCATCTTGGCACTGGTGCCGAGCTCGAGGATCGGGAACAGGTCCGTGAGGTAGTCGCGGAGGACGTTACCCGTGACGGAGATGGTGTCCTCGCCCTTGCGGATGCGCTCCAGGGTGAAGGCCGTGGCCTCAACCGGGGAGAGGATCTTGATCTCAAGGCCCTCGGTGTCGTGTTCCTTGAGGTACTCGTTGACCTTGGCGATCAGGTTGGCGTCGTGCGCACGGGTCTCGTCCAGCCAGAACACGGCCGGGGTCTGGGAGGCGCGGGCGCGGGTGACGGCCAGTTTGACCCAGTCGCGGACCGGGATGTCCTTGGTCTGGCATGCACGCCAGATGTCGCCCGGGAAGACCTGGTGCTCGGTGAGGACCGTGCCCTTGCTGTCCACGAGCTGGACGGTGCCGGCTGCCTGGATCTCGAAGGTCTTGTCGTGGCTGCCGTATTCTTCGGCTGCCTGCGCCATGAGGCCCACGTTGGGAACGGTGCCCATGGTGGTGGGATCGAAAGCACCGTTGGCGCGGCAGTCGTCCAGGACAACCTGGTAGATGCCGGCGTAGGAGCTGTCCGGGATGACCGCCAGGGTGTCGGCTTCCTTGTCGTCCGGGCCCCACATGTGGCCGGAGGAACGGATCATGGCAGGCATGGAAGCGTCAACGATGATGTCCGAAGGGACGTGCAGGCTGGTGATGCCCTTGTCGGAATCGACCATGGCCAGTGCGGGACCGTCTTCGAGGCCCTTGGTGATGGCTGCCTTGACGCCTTCACGGACGTCCTCGGGCAGGTCTTCCAGGCCACTGAGGATGGCTGCCAGGCCATTGTTCGGGCTGATGCCTGCGGCTGCGAGCTGCTTGCCGTAGGTGTCGAACAGCTCGGAGAAGTAGGCCTTGACCACGTGGCCGAAGATGATGGGGTCCGAGACCTTCATCATGGTGGCCTTCAGGTGTGCCGAGAAGAGGACGCCCTCTTCTTTGGCGCGGGCAACCTGTGCCTTGAGGAACTCGTCCAGGGCGTCGGCGCGCAGGACAGTTGCGTCAACAACTTCGCCGGCCAGGACGGGGAAGTCCTTCTTGAGGACCTTGGTGGTGCCGTCTTCGCGGACCAGCTGGATGGTCAGGGAGTCGTCGGCCTTGAGAACAACGGACTTCTCGTTGGAGCGGAAGTCGTTCTCGCCCATGGTGGCAACGTTGGTCTTGGACTCCGGGGTCCAGGCGCCCATGGAGTGCGGGTTCTGGCGGGCGTAGTTCTTCACCGACAGGGGTGCGCGGCGGTCGGAGTTGCCTTCGCGCAGCACCGGGTTCACAGCGGAGCCCTTGATCTTGTCGTAGCGCGAGCGGATGTCCGTCTCGGTGTCCGAGGAGGGGTTGTCCGGGTAGTCCGGGAGGGCGTAGCCCTGGGCCTGGAGTTCGGCAATGGCAGCCTTGAGCTGCGGCACGGAGGCGCTGATGTTGGGCAGCTTGATGATGTTGGCTTCCGGCTGCTTTGCCAGTTCACCAAGTTCAGCCAGGGCGTTGCCCGTACGCTGCTCTTCGGTCAGGAAATCGCCGAAAACGGCGATGATGCGGCCGGCCAGCGAAATGTCGCGGGTCTCCACCTCTACACCTGCGGTCGAGGCGTACGCTTCCACAATCGGCAGGAATGAGTACGTTGCCAGCATCGGCGCTTCGTCTGTGTGGGTATAGATAATCTTGGCCATTGGCGGGGTTCTCCCTGAAAGTCTGCAGATTTCAACATCTCCTAACTTACCCGAGTAGACGGATAAGGCGGCCCTTCGTGTCCGGGATCACGTGTTCGTTACCACTCTCCGGCGATAACGTCCGACGGCGGCCTGACCGCCGCTGCTGCCCGCCGCCGTCGGACCCTGGTTGCGGAGAGCTGGTTGCCTGCAGGCTGGTTGCCGGCAAATGTCTGGTCCCCTGGCGCGCCAGCATCTCATTCACGGCGAAACCGAACATAGTGAAGTCATGACCCGCACCATTCGACCCACCTCCTTTGCTGCCTGGCTGACCGCCCTGGCGGCCGGGATTCTCCTCGCGCTGACAGCTTGCGCTGTCCCGGCGCCGACACCCCGGGAGACCATCCCGCACGATGCCGACACCGGCCAGACGATGGCCGAAGCCCGCGAAGCAATCGACGCCGTCCCCGGGATCTCGGTGACTGGCTTCGCCGGAGGAGGTCCCCCCAATGTGAAGGGCAACACCGGATACTCCGTACAGATAGCCATCGACCCTGGTTACACCGTTCTTTACGGCGATTTGCTGGTCGATTACATCGTCCGGAACGTTTGGTCTGTAGGCGAGGGTTACATGCCCAACACTCAGATTCAGATCAGCGCCCGAACCGCTGACGGGGAGCCGTTCTTCGACCTCTCCACTGCAGGCGTGGGATCAGCCTGGATGGGCGGACAGCCCTCGGCTCCTTCGCAGCACAACACCATCATCATCCCGCTCAGCGCCGACGATCCCGAGGGAGCGCGCAATCTATCCCTGCTCTCACAGGACGGTTCATGGCCTGGCGTCACACCCAAGCCCCTCCCTGACAGAGTCACGGTCAAAGAGCACTGACGGCCTCCTGCCACGGGCTGTCACTGGGATCACGAAAGGGACCGCGCCACTTGACGAGGAAGTGACACCAAATTATCACAAACTATGAAACATCTCTTTACAAACTTGTCATACGTTCGATACCTTCAATTCCGTCAGTCGGCGGTCGCCATCACTGGCCGCCTCACTCCCTCGATAGGTAGGAACAACGTGACGAAAACCAAGACCCTGGCCACAAGCCTGCTGAGTCTGTCCGCTGCCGCAATCCTGGCGCTGGTTGGAACCACCAGCGCCAACGCGGCACCGGCCCAGAACGCAGACTCCATCGGCGCTGCGGTCAGCAGCCATGTAGTGTCGGACACCGGCGCTGCAGACTACTGGACGCCGGAGCGCATGAAGAATGCCAAGTCCGGCGAAATCCTCGCGGCCAAAGCACTTGACCGCGGCAAGCTCCTCAACCTCGGCAAAGCCCCGGTCACCGAAGCCCCGGGCGCCCTCAGCAGCATCGCAGGCCAGCAGGCCACCACCGACTCCAAGACCATCGACCGCAAGGTCAACCAGAGCGAAACCCCCGTCAAGCACATCGGCAAGGTCTTCTTCACCCTGGGTGGCTCCAACTACGTCTGCTCCGGCAACTCCGTCACCTCAACCAACAAGAGCACGGTCTCCACTGCAGGCCACTGCCTCAACGAAGGCCCGGGCGCGTACGCCACCAACTTCGTGTTTGTCCCGGCTTACCTCAACGGTGCCGCACCCTACGGGAAGTGGACGGCAAAGGCGCTGTACGCCCCCACCCAGTGGGCATCCAACGGCAACATGCAGTACGACACCGCTTTCGCCGTGGTCAACACCCTCAACGGCCAGAAGCTCGCCGACGTCGTCGGGGCCTCCGGCGTCCAGTTCAACGCCGCCCGCGGCCTGAGCTACAAGGCCTTCGGCTACCCGGCAGGCTCGCCCTTCAACGGTGAATCGCTCAAGAGCTGCTCCGGCAAGGCAACCAATGATCCCTACAACCCGCAGTTCAACAGCCAGGGAATCCCCTGCAACATGACCGGTGGTTCCTCGGGCGGTCCATGGTTCATCGGCACCAGCTCCTCGGGCTACCAGAACTCCGTGAACAGCTACGGATATGGCAGCAACTCCACCACCATGTACGGCCCCTACTGGGGCACCGTGATCCAGTCCACGTACAACACCGCGGCAGCGGCTTCGTAGCGGACCCTCTTTTGCTGGCACGTCCCTGTTAAGTACGTGCGCATCAAGCACGACGGCGGCCGTCCCCTCCCGGGGGCGGCCGCCGTTGCGTTGTGGTTCTTTGTGCCAGGGCCCTGGCGGGCTCTTCTTCTAGTGGAAGAAGTGGCGTGCGCCGGTGAAGTACATCGTGATGCCTGCAGCGTTGGCTGCGGCGATGACTTCCTCGTCGCGGACCGAACCGCCCGGCTGGACGACGGCGCGGACACCGGCGTCGATCAGGATCTGCAGGCCGTCAGCGAACGGGAAGAACGCGTCCGAGGATGCAACGGCGCCGCGGGCGCGCTCAGGTGCGTCAGAACCGCTGGTGTTGGACGCGCCGCCGGCACCTTCGACGTCGGACTCTACCGTCACGCCCAGCGTGTTGGCGCGCTCGACGGCCAGGCGGCACGAGTCCAGGCGGTTGACCTGGCCCATGCCGATGCCCACGGCTGCACCGTGGTTGGCGATCAGGATGGCGTTGGACTTGGCAGCGCGGCAAGCGGTCCAGGCAAAGGCGAGGTCCGCGAGCGTTGCTTCGTCGGCGGCTTCGCCGGCAGCGAGGGTCCAGTTGGCGGGGTTGTCACCGTCGGCATCTACCTTGTCGCTCATCTGGACCAGGACGCCGCCGGAAACCTGGCGCATCTCTGAGGGGTAGCGGCCGTAGCCCTCGGGCAGGGCGAGGAGGCGGATGTTCTTCTTCTTGGAAAGGATCTCCACGGCTTCGGGCTCGAAGTCCGGGGCGATGACAACCTCGGTGAAGATGTCGGCAACCGTGCGGGCCATGCCTGCGGTGACGGTGCGGTTTGCAGCGATGACGCCACCGAAGGCGGAAACGGGGTCGCAGGCGTGGGCCTTGGCGTGTGCGTCGGCGATCGGGTCTGCAGCGTCGGCCGAACCGACAGCTACACCGCAAGGGTTGGCGTGCTTGATGATCGCGACAGCCGGCTCGGCGAAGTCGAAGGCAGCGCGCAGGGCGGCATCGGCGTCGACGAAGTTGTTGTAGCTCATGGCCTTGCCGTGCAGCTGGTCGGCCTGGGCGATGCCAGCCGGAGCAGCCTTGTCCACGTAGAGAGCCGCCTGCTGGTGCGGGTTTTCGCCGTAGCGGAGGACCTCGGAGCGTTCCAGCGACAGGCCGGCGTAGGCGGGCCAGTCGATGATGCCGTCGCCGTCTTCGTCCAGGAACTGGCTGGCGGTCCAGGAAGCAACAGCATTGTCGTAGCTGGCCGTGTGCGCAAAGGCCTTGGCAGCCAGGCGGCGGCGGGTGTTCAGGTCGAAGCCGCCTTCCTGTGCTGCGGCAACCACTTCGCCGTAGAAGTTGGGGTCCGTGACAATGGCGACGGCGGCGTGGTTCTTAGCGGCCGAACGCACCATCGCGGGGCCTCCGATGTCGATCTGCTCAACAACGTCGTCCTGCGCTGCGCCGGACTTCACAGTCTCGACGAACGGGTACAGGTTCACCACCACGAGGTCGAAGGTTTCGATCTCCATGCCCGCAAGGGTGTCCATATGGGACGGGACGCGGCGGTCGGCCAGGATGCCGCCGTGCACGCGCGGATGCAGGGTCTTGACGCGGCCGTCCAGCATTTCCGGGGAGCCGGTGACTTCTTCGACTTCCTTGACCGGGATGCCTGCGGCGGCGATCTTCTTGGCGGTGGAGCCGGTGGAAACAATGGCAACGCCGGCTGCGTGCAGGCCCCTCGCGAGCTCCTCCAGTCCCGTCTTGTCGTAAACCGAGATCAGTGCACGGCGGATGGGAACACGGTCAAGCTGCGTCAAGCTCACAAAAGTCTCCGTCTTAGTTCGCGTAGAAGTCGCGGGTGGTGTCGCGGGTGTGGGATACGGAGAGTTTATCGCGTTTCGCTCGATGGCTCGTTTTGCGTCTTTGGGGGCTCTTGCGTTGCGCGGCCCACTCCGCACCCATCAACCCTCCCAACCCCTGCACACCAGGCCCCACAAATCCCGCCCCCTGCGTTGCGAGGCCCACTCCACACCCATCAACCCTCCCCAACCCCTGCACACCAGGCCCCACAAACACACCCCTTGCATTGGGAGGCCTACTCTGCACCCATCAACCCTCCCAACCCCTGCACACCAGGCCCCACAAACACACCCCCTGCAATGCGAGGCCCACTCCGCACCCAACACCCCGCCCAACCCCTGCACACCAGGCCCCACAAACACACCCCCTGCAATGCGAGGCCCACTCCACACCCAACACCCCGCCCAACCCCTGCACACCAGGCCCCACAAACACACCCCCTGCAATGCGAGGCCCACTCCGCACTAATCAACCCGTACGTGAGAATTACGACGCCGGGCCTCGCCACCCGCGCGACACCAACGCATCGCGAACCTTACGTTCCGCGTTGGCCCATCCACCTTTCATCTGGACATCGGAGAACCTGAGCACGATCCATCCCATAGCCCGAAGCCGATCGTCACGTTCGATGTCTTTACCCCATTGCACGGGATCGGAGCGGTGATGGTCCCCCTCATACTCCATGGCAATTTTGTATTCCTTGTACTGGAGGTCCGGCGTGGATATGTACCTGCCATGCTCATCAAAGATCGGCTGCGTGACCGCTGGCTCCGGCAGGCCGGCGTCGACGATTTTCAACCGCAGCCGGGATTCCTGCGGAGAATCGACTCCAACGCGCAGCAACGGCAGTATCTCCCGGGCCATCCTGATTCCCTTTACCTTCGGTCGCCGGTTAATGACTTCCTGGATCGCCTCAATGGAGGACAACGGATTCTCCCGGGCCAACAGAAAGTCTCCGGCGGCCACAAGCGAAGACCGCCCTATCTGCCGGGCCAAATCCATCCAGGTCCACTCGGGCGACGTCAGTTGGACCCCGTTCACAACACGAACATCCCTGGCCAAGAGCGGCGCCCGATGCCCCACCACACCGCGACGCTTAACCCGCCCAATCTCGTGTCGACGCGTCACATGGATAACGCCGTTGTTGCCCTCCTCCTCCAGATAGATCGGAAGTGGGATCGACCAGAGGAGCGCCGCGGTTACATGGCTCACCGCACATCTGGGAGTGATGGCCGTATGCAGTCGTGCAAGTAGCGCCACGTTGGGGCTATCGCTTCGGTTGAGCCGGATTCCCCGGCTGGGTGTGACGAGGCCCGCCGATTGCAACCTCCCGCGGGGAACGCCAGCCGCGTACGCATCTCGGACAAGGAAGCCATCCGGGTCGATCTCCGACGGCAGGGGCGTGGGTTTCAGCAATGGACCATGCTTGCCGGAAACGGTCGGCGGTGTTGCGTTATCCACAGATTTGGCCCCTGGGGGCGCTGCGACTGTTCCTCCACAGAAGTTGCGCCCGCGTTGCGAGGCCCACTCTGCAGACAAAGCGCGACCCATACCCTGCAGAACGGGCCTCACAACACCAAGCCCACCCACTGCGAGGCCCACTCTGCAGGCAAAGCGAGACCCATGCCCTGCAGAACGGGCCTCACAACATAGGGTTGATCCATGGAAGCCACCGAGGTCGTTCTTGTTGCCGATGTAGGGAAGAGCCGCTGCCGCGTGGAGTTGCGCAGCGGCGGCGAGTTGCTGGGCGCGGCCGACCAGCACGGCTTCCCCGGCGTGCACGTGGACAACGGGCCCACGCTGGCGTTCGAGCTGCTCCTCGAGACGGTCAGCTTGTTGCCGCCCGGTCTCCCCGTCAGCACGTTGACAGGAATCGGCGCCGCAGTGGCCGGCGTCGAAGCATCCGCCGAAAAATCCCGGGAACTCGCCACCATGCTGGCCCAGAGATTCAGTGTCCCCGCAGCCGTCCTTTCAGACGCGACAGCCGCCCAGCTCGGGGCTCTCCAAGGCGCTCCGGGCACCACGCTCATCGTGGGGACCGGCGCCGTGGCGTTCCGTTTCGACGAAGCCGGAGTCCTGCACCGGGCCGACGGCTGGGGCCCCTACCTTGGCGACCGCGGCAGCGGACGATGGATTGGCCAGCAAGGTCTGCAGGCAGTTCTTGAAGCGCACGACGGCGGCCCCGCCACCTCGTTGTCGGCCGCGGCCGGCGCCCTGGTCGAGTCGCCGGAGATGCTCCCGGGCTGGCTCGCTGCCAGCGAAAACCCGTACCGTGCGATGGCCCGGTTCACGCCGCTGGTTCTGCACGCAGCGGAGGCGGGTGACGCCGTCGCGCATGACATCATCGGCGAGGCGTGCCGCATTCTGACCCACACGGTGAAGCTCGCGTCCAGTGGTGAGCGCGGCAGCACGCCGCGCGTGGCGCTCCTGGGTGGAGTGGTGGGATCGGAGTTCTTCGCGGCGCTCTTGCGGAAGTCCCTCGCTTCGGCTGGGATTGAGGTGGTGGCGCCGCTCGGCGATGGCTTGGATGGTGCTGCCCTCGCTGCGACGCGCCGCGGGCTCATCCAGGAAAGGTACATCCACCGTGACGGAACAAACTGGCCCGACTGACGCCGACAAACTTGCGGGCCTGCGCACGGAACTCGCCGGGTTGGCGACCGAGGCCACTGCCGAGGGTTTGGACAATCTGGACATCCTGGGGACTGAAGAACTCGTTTCGGCGATGCTTGCCCACAGTGCAGGAGTACATGCTGCCGTTGAGGCTGCGAGCCCGGCGATAGTTCAAACGGTCGACGCCGTTGCGGAGCGACTCCAGCGCGGCGGGCGCCTTTTGTATGTGGGAGCGGGAACGGCCGGACGGTTGGGTGTGCTCGACGCGAGCGAGTGCCCGCCGACATTCGGCACCCCGCCGGGTCTCGTCGTCGGACTTATTGCGGGCGGCACCAAAGCCATCCAACATCCGGTGGAGTACGCAGAGGACAACGCAACGGCTGGCGCGCGCGACCTGCACGACATCAACGTGACGGAAGCAGACGCCGTCGTGGGTATTACCGCCTCCGGCAGGACGCCGTACGTGATCGGTGCGCTGGAAGAAGCGCGGAAACGGGGTGCGTTTACGGCGTCGCTGGCGTGCAACAAGGGCTCGGCCGTGAGTCACCTGGCGGACGCGGCGATTGAGGTTGTCGTAGGTCCGGAGTTTATTGCGGGCTCGACCAGGCTGAACTCGGGTACCGCCCAGAAACTTGTCCTCAACATGATTAGCACTTTGGTGATGGTGAAGCTCGGCAAGACCTACGGAAACCTGATGGTGGATCTCCGGGCGACGAACGAGAAGTTGCTCGCCCGTTCGCAGCGGACGGTCCAGCACGCCACCGGAGTGTCGGCCCAAGAAGCTGCCACTGCTTTGGACGCCGTTGGTGGTTCCGTGAAGGCGGCTATTTTGGTGCTCCTGACAGGTATCGAGGCTGGTCAGGCCAAGGGTGCGTTGGAGGAAGCCGGTGGTTTCCTCCGAAGGGCAATCGAGAACCAGAAGTAACGCGGACTTCCGCTCGGTGCACAACGCATAAAGTTGCATGCAGGAGGCCCAATGAATACATACACAGCCGTGCCCAGCGGCGAGCAAGTTGTGCAGGAACTGCCATGGCGGTGGAAGGTCCAGGGACGGATTTTCCTGATCGGCGGGCTCGGGTTCATGTTCGACGCTTGGGATGTCACGCTCAACGGCATCCTGATACCACTGCTGTCCAAGCACTGGTCGCTGCAACCGACTGACGCTGCGTGGATCGGCACGGCCAACCTGATCGGCATGGCCGTGGGTGCGTTCGCGTGGGGCACCATTGCCGACACCATTGGCCGCAAGAAAGCCTTCACAGCGACCCTCCTGATTTTCAGCATCTTCACGGTCCTGGGTGCTTTTGCGCCGGACATCGTGTGGTTCTGCATCTTCCGCTTCATGGCCGGCTTCGGCTTGGGCGGCTGCATCCCCGTGGATTACGCGCTGGTGGGTGAGTTCACTCCCCGGAAACAACGCGGCAAGGTGCTGACGGCCATGGACGGGTGGTGGCCGATCGGTGCTGCGCTCTGTGGTTTCGTCTCCGCCGGCCTGGTTGCTGCCTTCGGCGATTGGCGGCTCACGATGCTCATCATGGTGTTGCCCGCATTGCTCGTTTTCTGGGTTCGGCGTTCGGTGCCGGAATCTCCGCTGTTCTTGATTCGAGCGGGTAGACGGCAAGAGGCGGCGGCGGTGATTGACGGTCTGGTGGAAGCCACCGGTGCCGAGCCCCGCGCATACAGTTTGCCCGAGCCTCAGGCCGCACCGCGCCTCTCCCCCGGCAGCGCGTGGGCACAGTTGCGCGGGATCTGGCAGTTCAATTGGAAGATTACGACCGCGGCCTGGGCCCTGTTCTTCAGCATCCTGTTGGTCTATTACTTGTCCCTCACGTGGATGCCGCGCATTCTTATCGGCGCCGGATTCGAGGAGTACAAGGCGTTCGTCACGACGGCGAGCATGGCCGCCGTCGGACTTCTGGGCGTGGTGGTGGCAGCGCTGCTGGTGGAGCGGGTGGGACGCAAGTGGATCCTTGCCATCACCGGTCCGTTGTCCGCGCTGACGCTGGTGATCGTGGCGTTCGTGGTGGATGTGCCATCGGCTGCTGTGTTCTGGCTGCTGGTGTTCGGCTTCGTGGTCCAGGTGGCCATTCCGGTCCTCTATGCCTACGTGTCCGAGCTGTACCCCACCGAACTTCGCGGCTCGGGCTTCGGCTGGGCTTCGACGTTCTCCCGCATCGGCGCCGGCTTCGGCCCGCTGGTGTTCGCCTCCTTCTTCTGGCCCGAGTTCGGGTTGGCGCAGTCGTTCGCGATGGCTGGCGGCCTGGTGCTGCTGTCCGTGCTGTGGATGGCGTTCTTCGCCCCGGAGACGAAGCAGCGCGTCCTCTCCTAACCCAACTAGGTAACAGTAAACGTCCCATTGAGCGCTCAGTGGGACGTTTACTGTTACCTAGTTGGGAGCCCAGCCGCGTTGTTCGAGCGCCCTGCGCACTTTGGCCACGGCGGACCTCGCGTCGTTGCCCATGTGCCGCTTTGAGATCCTCACCAAGGTCCATCCTGCGCGGCTGAAGTCTTCCTCACGGGCTATGTCCCGGACAATCTGCTCCGGATCTGAATGACCCTCACCTTCGTATTCCACGGCAACACGCTGTTCGCGATACGCCAGGTCCGGTTGACGTACGACGCCGGGACTCAGTTCCGTGGGCACGTTTACTTCCGCTGTGGGCAGCCCAGCCCTGTTCAGCGCCAGCCTAAGTCGCGTTTTGGGTGCGGAGTCGGCACCCACGCAAGCTTGTTCCAAGGCGGGGCGGGCCTTTCGCATACCCGGTGTCCCCCAGTGCCGGTCAAGCATCTCTTCGAGCTCATCCATGGTGCAATACGGGGAACTGCGTCCTTCAAATTCCGGCTTGGGCACACGCAACAGATGGTCAGCCACGACAGTGATCTCATCAATATCCATTCTCCGGGCACAGTCCAGCCATGTCCGGGCCCGGCTGGTGATGTACATTCCATCCAAAGTGGTGATCTCGTCTTCGAAGAACTGTCCCCTATGCCCGATCACGCCCCGGCGGCGCGGGATTCCGACGGTGTCAGGTCGCGAAATGTGAATACCCGGCTCATGGCTGCGTGGGAGGAATCCGGGAAACCCCCAAAGAAGGAACGCCGTCGCATGCGAAGCCGCGGAGAACGGCGTGACCAACGTCAAGGGTCTGGCGCGATCGGCCAACTGCAACTCGTCAACGGAGCCGGGTACATATATCTGACGGCTTGGCGAGTCCAGATCCCGGTAACGCAGTCGCCCACCTGACACTCCGGCGTCGAGCGCTTCCTGCCTTGTAAAGGGCTTCGCAGTGAGGTCTGCCGGGAGCGGCCGCGGGATCTTCATCAGCCCATGCTGGCAAATGTGCCGGGAGCGTGGGGAGTTATCCACAGCCTTTCGTTCCTGCCACCCAACTAGGTAACAGCAAACGCTCTACTCAGGGCTGAGTGGAACACTTGCTGTTACTCAGTTGGGTGGGGCGCGCTACTTGGGTGGGGCGCGCTACGCGGGGGCGGCTGCGAGGTCCCGCAGGGTCTGGACCAGCAGGCGGCGCTCCACTACCTTGATGCGCTCGTGCAGGGTTTCCTCGGAGTCCTCCGGAAGCACTGCGACGGCTTCCTGGGCGATGATGGGCCCGGTGTCCACGCCGGCGTCGGCCCAGTGAACGGTGCAGCCCGTGACCTTCACGCCGTACGCCATGGCATCGCGTACTCCGTGGGCGCCCGGGAAGGACGGGAGGAGCGCGGGGTGTGTGTTGACGTACTTGCCGTCGAAAGCGTTGATGAAGTCTTCGCTGACGATCCTCATGAATCCGGAGGACACCACGACGTCCGGGCTGTAGGAAAGCACCTTGTCGCGCAGGGCGGTGTCCCATTCAGCGCGGGTTTCAAACGAGTTGAAGTTGACCACGAAGGTCTCAATGCCGGCCTCATCGGAGCGCTCCACGCCGTACGTGTCGGGGCGGTCGGCGCCCACGGCGGCGATCTCGACATCCAGTTCACCCGACTTCACGGCGTCGATGACTGCCTGAAGGTTGGAACCGGTACCGGAGACGAGGACAACAATGCGCATTGCACTAGCTTATGGGCGGCTCGCGTAGGCTGGAAAACATGAATCCCGACGTCGGTCCCAAGCCGAGCCAGCAACCCCGCTCCGAGGCCGAAAAGTCCGCCCTCGGCAAGACCCAGATCCTGTTCCGTGCATTCCTTTTGACGGCGTTGGGCGCGTTCTTCGTGTTCTCCCTGAACGTGAACTATGTGTGGTTGAGCGCCATTCTGACGCTCGCGGGTATGGTGCTGGGGATCGTCGTCCTGGTCCGCACGCTGAAGTACAAGCACCCCCGGCTGATTCTCTTCGGGACGATCTCAGGCCTGGTGGTCACGGCCGTGATGTGCCTGCTCATCCTGACGTCGGTGCTCTTCTTCAACCAGGTCAGCCAGTACCAGGACTGCTCCCGCGGGGCGCTGACGGAATCCGCCAAATCGCAGTGCCTGACGCAGCTCGAGAACTCCATGCCGGGACCGCTTCGCTAACCCCGTTCGCGGCAGTTGCCCAGCGCTGACGGACGAGGACCAGCTCAGGCGTGTTCGTCGTCGTACACTGCTTCGTCGAGGTTCGCTTCGCGCTGCTTCTGGCTGCGTTCCAGCCACGGCCCCACTGCGTAGCCAATCACGACGCCGATACCCACTTCCGCGGCCAGCCAGACTGCCGTCCACAGCGGGTGGGGTCCGATTTCCGTGAGCCGCCCAATCCCGGCCGAACCGCGGGAGATCCACGCCAAGGCACCACCAAGGAGCCCCGCAACGGCGCCAATGAACACACCCAGGAACAGGGTTGAGGCGGCGGCTGTGAACCATCGGGCTTTGATCTTGATGGAGAGCCACTCGTCAAAGTGGTTCTCGCCTTCGCGGAGAAACCACCAGCCCGCGAGGATACCGGCGACGACGGGCAGCGCGAGTGCCATGGCGCCGGCGTCGAGCTGTCCTGCGGGGAGGGCACCGAGGACCGGAACGGCCGGGAGCGGCCCGACCGCCGTACCAAGCGGACCCGCCGTGGAGCCGACGCCGAGCGAGAAGCCCGCGCCGGTGGACCATGAAAGAGCGAAAATGACGAGGTTCGGCAGGAAGCCCAGCTGCGCGATGGTGAGCACGGCTCCCCCGAGGGCGCCGGCCTGGATGCCTTCGTAGACGGCGATGATGTCCGTCCAGTGCCAAACGATGGTGACGGCCAGCAGGACCGCGGCCAAACAGACCGAAGCCATCGCCGCGACGAA
Source organism: Paenarthrobacter sp. OM7 (assembly GCF_029873575.1). Classification (NCBI taxonomy): domain Bacteria; kingdom Bacillati; phylum Actinomycetota; class Actinomycetes; order Micrococcales; family Micrococcaceae; genus Paenarthrobacter; species Paenarthrobacter sp. OM7. The sequence goes on along the minus strand of NZ_CP123579.1, from coordinate 1,325,302 downwards.
TCCGGCCTTCAACGCCGAGCCCACGTAGGAGCCCGCCCAGCGCGAATGCTGGCTGGTTTTGGCGAGCCACGCAACGGCGTCGACGCCGATCAGTCGGCTCCACGAACCGGCCTCTCGGCGAGCGCCCACAATCATGCCAAGGCCGAAGGACACCAGGGGGATGGTCATGGCGAACCAGAGGTTGATGACTACTTCAGGGGTGCGGCACACGAAGCCGGTGGCTGCCCCGAACGCGGCGTACACAACGAAAGCGCCGAGGAATGCCTGCCACAGTTGGTCGGTGTAGGAGGCCCGGGCGAGCCGACGACCCGCACGCCACGCAAGCAGGAACGGGATGAGCGTCAACCCCAGCGGAATGAGGGACAGCAGACCCGACCCCGGCTGGGCCGCAGTCCCGATATTGACCTGCGCCAGCTCCAGCGGAACACCATGGATCAGCAGCCACGCCTGGCCGCCCAAACGGGCCAGGGAGTCGACGTTCCGGTCCTGGAAACCATCGGTTGCCCACACTCCCACCAGCGGCAACACCACAACGATGGCCGAAATGAACGCTGCCTGCGCCGCTTCCAAACCACCCTGCAGCCAAAGGGGCATCGGGAGGCCACGGTTTCCGGTCTGATCAGCGCGCAGTTTCATCGTGATCTATCGTGCCACGGCAGGCCGCTCCCACCCCGCAGGCGCCCCTGAAATACCGCGAATTCCAGCGCTTTTTCCACGAAGCCGCCGTAAAATGGGAGGTGTTCTCCCGGGGCACGGAGCCCTCACCGACCATCTCAGCTCCGCCCCCACCTGCACAGACTTTGCAAGGCCCGGAAACAATCGAAGCCGGGAACTAGGAGCGGCCAATGGATAGGTGTCACAACTCATAACAGAAAGTCGTACTAGCAGCTGGTGCAGCCGCCTCGGGATTCTCTCCTTAGGCTGCACCAGCCTTCTTTTGGGTCGTGATCTTCCCCGCCTTCCCCGAGGGGCGACGTCTCGGCACTTTGGGGCTCGCTTAGTGCCGAGAGCTGACCCCTCGGCGAGAAGTACGACGGCGGGTGGTTGCTTTACGGCCGAGAGCTAACCCTTCGCGAAGAAGTCCACTCCCGACACGTACTCCATGGCTTTCACGAACTTCGGATCCATCATCCGCTCGTAGGCCTCTTCTTCGGTGGGCTCAGCAACGCGGGAGTGGATCCACCAAAGATTTCCCAAAGGATCCCGGACCCGGCCCACCACGTCTCCCCAGAACATCTCCGTCATATTCGTGACTGCCGTGGCACCAGCGGCGAGGGCAGCAGCGAAGGCGGCATCGCCGTCGTCGACGTAGACCCGCAGGAAAGCAGGAGTAGGAGGCCAGTCGGGCTGGGAATCAAAGGCGAGGATGTTCGAGTCGCCGATCTTGGCTTCAGCGTGCCCGATCGACCCATCCTCCATCGGGACGCGAAACGCTTCCTTGGCGCCGAACGCAGCCGTGATGAAATCGAGGAGTTCCGGAGTGCTGCGCGAGATTATCCAGGGCTCAACGGATCGATATCCGGCCGGGACGGCAGGGACTCCTTCGGTACGTGTCACCGGAGCCATCGCCTTGACCTCATCCGGGACCGGCGCATCCGGCTGACCGGTCATATGCCGTCGGAGGGATTCGACCGCGTACTCCATTCCGGCGGCGTATTCCGGGGCGTCCCAGCGGCTGGCCGCTTCGTCGTCGGAGACGTCCTCCATGTGCGACATGATCCACCAGACGTTGCCCAACGGGTCCTGGATCCGGGCGCCCCGGTCACCCCAGGCGCTGTTGTCGAGGACCGAAACCGCGGTGGCACCCGCGGCGAGGGCGGCGTGGAAGGCGGCGTCGGCGTCGTGCGTGTACAGGCGAAGGTACGACGGCGTTTCGGGCCAGTGCGGCCGGCTATCGAACGCGAGGACTACTGAGTCGCCAATCCGCGCCTCCGCGTGCCCGATGGTGCCATCTTCCCCGACGACGCGGTCGATCTCCTCTGCGCCAAACGCTGCGGTGATGAACTCGAAGAGGGCGTTGGTGTCACGCGTGATGAGCCACGGACTGACGCTGGAGTAGCCGCTGGGAACTGTGCTGATACTCGGGTTTGCCGCGGTCATGACTGTGTCCTCTTCGTCGGGAGTTCAGTACTTTCAGGCTACGACTACTTGAGGTCAGGATGCGTCCGCTTTTGCTCCAAGCGCCGAGGGGCGACATCTCAGCACTTTGAGGGCTCGCTTAGGGCCGAGAGCCAACCCCTCGGGTGAGCCCGCTAGAGCTGGGGCCCGTAGATGAACTCCTTGGCGTGGTTGACGGCCTTCTTGAAAGCGTCGTTGCGGAGTGTCACCTGCTCCCCGCTGGCCCCTGCACTGGGTTCCAGGAACGTGGTGGGGCCCGGTCGGAGCATCCAGATGTCCCCAGCCGGCGGGAGGTAGAACACGCCAAATGAGCGATGTTCGGGGTCGTCGGTCCAGATGGGCACCACAGCAACTGCAGCCCCGGTATCCGGGTTGATCCACTGGGCACGGGGCATCGGCTGTTCGTGGACCTCGGGATCCAGGAATGGAGCCGTTCCCCTCCCCCAGCGTTTCTCGAACCGTTCGTAGAACGCGGGAATGATGTGGCCGTCGTAGGGACGCCAGGCACTCATGAATGGCTCCTTGGTGTTCTGAGGGTTCTGGATGAAGGCTCCCAACGGGTTGGCCCGAAAGACAAGGGCGGCTGGGGACGCCCTGGTTCCTTGCTGGCCGCTGGTTCGTGTCGATGGACTCGCACGTTGACCGGCGTTCCGGGCCTTCCTGCGGGCACACCGCTCCGCCGCGCCTGATCGTAAGCCGCCCGCTTTCCTGGGTCCGACAAAACGACGTACGCCTGCATGATGGCGTGCAGTTCCTGGAGGTCGGCCGCGGAGGTGGTGTCGCCGTCGTCGACCTTTTGGCGTGTATCCGGGTGATGGGTCCGGAGCAGCGTGCGGTAGGCGCGGGCGATCTCACGGGTCGTCGCGTCCGGCGACACGTGCAAAGTGGCGTAGTGGTCAGGTTGATCGCTCACGGTTGGTTCCGGTTTCCTGCAGCAGACTTGGGGATGGCCCCCGGGGTGAACCGGGGGCCATCAATCGGGAGACGACGGGCGGGGACCGCTTTCATGTGCGCTAAAAAACGCTGTGACGTGGCACGAAGCCTGCGCCCAACTATTCCGATGCGGCCGCCTCCGTTGTTCCCGGTCGGCGCCCTGCCGGTTGGCCACCCCCGGGGAAGCCTTCCGGCAGGGCAGAGGATTAGGCGTTGATCTCTTGACGTTGTTCGTTGGACGTGATTTCGATGCGCCGGGGCTTGGCCTTCTCGGCGACGGGGATGCGGAGTGTAAGCACGCCCGCGTCGTAGCTGGCCTTGACGCCTTCGGTGTCCAAGGTGTCGCCCAGGATCAGTTGCCGGCTGAAGACGCCTTGCGGACGTTCGGCGGCGATCATCTCTGAGTTCTCGCCGGCCGGCGACTTCCGTTCTGCCTTGACCGTGAGGACGTTGCGCTCGACGTCGAGGTCGACGGAGTCGGGGCTCACACCGGGCAAATCAAAGGCAACGACAAACTCCTCGCCCTCCTGCCAGGCATCCATGGGCATGCCTGCAGGTCGTGCTGTTGTGCCAAAAACCTGTTGGGCGAGCCTGTCGAATTCGCGGAACGGGTCAGTGCGCATCAGCATTTTGTTCTCACTCCTCTGGTCGTGATGCTGATTTGTTGTTCTCCCAGCCTTCCCTGATCTGTGGTGGCTGGTATAGATTTTTTATAGCACCAGAGACAGAGTGGTGCAAGTAGGTTTTCGAAGATTTTCGGAGGTTCTTGATGGCGGGTTCGGACGGCGCTGCTGCGGAGACGCACGACGGCGGCCCGGCTTCTTCCGGGGCGGACGGCACCTCTGCCGGTGGCCGGGACGCTCGCGGCGTCTACGCGATCTCAGTGGCGGCGGAACTGGTTGGCACGGGGCAGCAAAACATCAGGCAGTACGAGCGCAAAGGGCTGGTCACCCCGGAAAGGACCGACGGCGGCACCCGGCGTTACAGCGAGGACGACCTTGCGACCCTGCGGCGGATCGGCGCACTCCTGGATGAGGGGCTGAACCTGGCCGGAGTGAAGCTGGTGCTCGAGTTGGAGGCGGAGAACCGCGGGCTGACGGAGGACAACCGGGGGCTGGTTGACGACAACCGGGAGCTCCGGGCTGATAATCGGGGGCTGCGGAAGGATCTGAAGCGGGCGCGGGGTGGGGACGCTTGAGTCCGCGAGTGAACAGTGCACTTACCGGGACCCGGACCTGAGCACTCTCCACGGAAGAGAAGAAGTCAAGGAGTACAGGCCAACTGGATGTGGTGAATGGAAGGTGGCATCAAACCATGACGTCGACACGTCCCGTTTTGGCCGCCTGCTTTACAGAATCGCCGTCATCCCGCCCCACCCCGTACCCACGCGGGAAGCCGTGGGCCATGCAGCTCCCCCACTGCCCGCATACAACCACAGCTCACCCGCGGCGTTCCGCGCGAGGATGTCTGCATGTCCATCACCGTCGAAGTCACCTGGACCAAGCAGCGAGTTCATGACGTTCCAGCCCTGCCCAATAGCCCGCTGCGGCAGCCATCCACCGGAGCCGTTGCCTGGGTAAAGCCAGAGCACGCCGGAGGAGTCCCGGGCGGCAACATCGGGCGTGCCGTCGCTGTTGAAGTCGCCGACGCCGGCCATCTCGGACATTCCGTTCCAACCGGTACCCACCTGGATGGCAGACAGCCAACCGCCGGAGCCGTTACCCCGGTACACCCACAGAACGCCTGAGGCGGTACGGGCAGCGATATCCACGAACGTGTCGCCGTTGAAGTCCCCGACGGACTCGATCGCGGTCATGCCAGCCCAGCCCATGCCTACCTGCACACGAGGCAGCCAACTACTCGAGCCATTGCCGGGGTAGAGCCAGAGCAGCCCTCCGCCATCACGGGCAAGGACGTCGGCATTCCCGTCGCCGTTGAAGTCGCCGGGAGTAACCAGAGCCGTCATGATGTTCCAGCCCTGCCCTACTTGAACGCGATTCAGCCACCCGCCCGAGCCATCCCCCGGGTAGAGCCACAGGACGCCGGAAGCTTCCCGAGCCAAAACGTCCGTGAACCCGTCCCCGTTGAAATCATTCTTGACAGGCTGCTCCACGGTCCCGTCGATGATCCGTACAGAAGCAGTGCCGTAGCTGACGACGTACGCCTTGTTGGTGGAGGTGTTGACGGCAGCGGAGACCGGCTCGCTGCCTGTGTAAACGGCGTAGCTGCTGTTGCTCTGGCCATCGATGATGACGGTGCCACCGCCGCTGGTCGGCGCATAGACCTTGTTGCTCGTGGGGTTCACGATGATCTCGCTGACACGCGTGGCGGTGCTGATGGTGGTCACTTCCGTGAAGGTTGCCCCATCAATGATTTTCACAAAGCCGTCCGTTGAAGCACTGTCTGCGGCTACGTATATCTTGTTCGTCCCAGGATTAACCGCGAGGGTACCGACGGTCTGCGAGAATGTGAGGCTCACTCCACTGGTGTCGGTTGCGCCGTTGATTACGGAGAGCCGTGGCCCGAACCTGCTGATCGTCGTGATGTAAAGCTTGTTCGTTGTCTCGTTCATCGCTGCGCCCAAGATGCCGGCGCCGATGACGATCGTTGACGAGAGATTGCCGCTGGCGTTGATGACCTTGATGGTGCCACTGGACTGAACATAGACCTTGTCCGTCACGGAATTCACCAGGATGTCCTGCGCACCTCCGTCGAATGGCACGGAGGTGGTCGTGTTCGTAGCCCCATCAATGATGGTGATGCCGGTCTTCACGGCCACGTAGATCTTGTTGGTCGTTTCGTTCACCGCCACAACGCCTGGCTCAGCCCCCACGGGAACCCACGTCACGGCACCGGAAGCCCCATTTACAACAGCAACCGAGCCGCCGATCTCGCTGACGTAGATCTTGTTCGTCGCCGAGTTCACGGCAACGTCCACGGGCATGTCTCCCGAGTACAGGAGGCCTCCGCCGGACGTTCCGTTGATGACCGAAACGCCTTCGAATGAGGCAACGTACGCCTTGTTCGTCACAGGGTTCACGGCGATGGCACCAGGTTTGTCGCCCACAGGAACGATGTCCGTCACGGCGTCAGCAACAGCCGGCGATCCGGGCGAACCGAAAGCTCCCAACAACACCGCCAAGCCCAAACCGACAGCGACTGACCGCACCGCCGCCCAGCGCCGCCGTCGTACTCCAAGCGCGCGCGAATTATCCCCAGCAGCAAACATGGCAAGACCCCCAGAAGTCATGACGCCCCAGCGCGTCGGTGAAGCAGAGTCTACGCGCGCCCTGAGACAAACTGGAGCCCCACCTGTTAACCAACTCTTCCTCCACAGGCCACCCGTTCGAACCCGCCACGCCAACCGCCGCGACCACCGTGGAAGGCGTGAGGATCGCAATCGTCGCCGAATCATTCCTGCCATTGATGAACGGGGTAACCCACTCCATCCTGCGGGTGTTGGAGCATCTGCAAGAGCGCGGGGATGAGGTGATGGTGATCGCGCCGTCGACGTCGGACACTGATGTTTCGAGCGTCGAGAAGGGTGCGTATGTGCACCGGCTTCCTTCGGTGCCGCTGGCCGGCTACACGAATGTGCGGGTTGCGTTGGGTGGTGTGAATCGGGTCAAGCGAATCCTTGCCGATTTCTCCCCCGATGTTGTTCATCTCGCCTCCCCTTTCGTCCTCGGCTGGCGCGCCGTGCAGGCCGCCCACCAACTCGGCATCCCGACCGTGGCGATCTACCAAACCGAGGTTCCCAGCTACGCCGCCCGCTATGGCGTGCCGTTCCTGGAGAACTGGGCCTGGAACCGCGTGGACAACATCCACCTCCTGGCCACCCGAACCCTTGTGCCCTCCACATTCGCACTGAACCAGTTGCGCGGGCGAGGCATCCTGCGCGTGGACATGTGGCGTCGCGGCGTGGATACCGCGCGCTTCAACCCCGCCAAACGTTCGACGGCGTGGCGCAGCTCAGTAGCGCCGGACGGTCACCGGATCATCGGCTACGTCGGCCGGCTCGCCGTGGAGAAACAGGTTGAGGATCTTGCCGTGCTGGCTGATCTGCCCAACACGAAGCTGGTGATTGTGGGCGATGGTCCGCAGCGTGCGGCGCTGGAAGCTCAGCTGCCGGACGCTGTATTCACGGGTTTCCTCGGCGGGGATGCACTGGCTGAGGCGGTCGCGGGTTTTGACCTCTTTGTTCATCCCGGCGAGTTCGAGACCTTCTGCCAGACCATCCAGGAGGCCATGGCATCGGGCGTTCCAGTGGTCGCTACCGGACGCGGCGGGCCCTTGGACTTGGTCGAAAACTCCCGCACCGGCTGGCTGTACGAGCCCGGAAACCTCACCCAACTCAGGGCATACGTCCAGGACTTGATGGGCGACGACGCCAAACGCCGCGCGTTCGCGACGGCAGCAACCGCCTCGGTCCAGGGGCGGACGTGGCCTGTGCTCAGCGCCGACCTGGTCCGGCACTACACCGAAGTCATCGCCTCCTTCTCCCGCGAAAACGGGCCCACAGAACTCACCTCAAGCAAAGGACCCTCCTCATGAAGATTTCCGTGATCGGCTGCGGCTACCTCGGCGCAGTCCATGCAGCAACGCTCGCTTCGATGGGCCACAGTGTGGTGGGCATCGACGTCGATTCCTCCAAGGTTGAACAGCTCAACAAAGCTGTGGCGCCATTCCATGAACCGGGTTTGGACGAGCTCCTTCAGGACGGGCGCACCACTGGCCGCCTCGTGTTCACCACCGATTTCTCCACCGCAGCCGAGGCCCAGGTGCACTTCCTCTGCGTGGGTACCCCGCAGTCCAAGACTTCTGACACAGCCGATCTCTCCTACTTGATGGGCGCCACGAAGAGCCTCCTGCCGCACCTGGCAAAGGGCGCCGCCGTCGTGGGTAAATCGACGGTGCCGGTAGGCACGGTGGAAACGCTCCGCACGATACTGGCCCGACGCTCCGATGTGCTGCTCGGCTGGAACCCCGAGTTCCTGCGCCAGGGCACTGCGGTCAAGGATTCGTTGGTTCCCGATCGTCTGGTTTACGGCGTCCCGGGCGGCAAGGGTGCCGCTGCCGGCGCACCGGTCACCGCCGTGCTGGATGCCGTGTACGAACCGCTGATCAGCGCCGGTATTCCGCGGCTCGTCTGCAATTTCGCGACGGCGGAACTGATCAAGTCGGCGTCGAATGCGTTCCTGGCCACCAAGGTCAGTTTCATCAACGCGATGGCCGAGCTGTGCGACGCGTCGGGCGCTGACGTGAGCGAGCTCAGCGAGGCGATGGGCCTGGACCCGCGCATCGGCAACCGTTACCTGCACGCCGGGCTCGGGTTCGGTGGCGGCTGCCTGCCCAAGGACATCCGGTCGTTCCGCGCGCAGGCCCGCGAACTGTCGGTGCCGTCCGTGGACAAGTGGATGGCCCTGGTTGATTCGGTGAATCTGGACCAGCGTTCCCGTGCCGTGGACGTGGCCCGCGAGATGTGCCGCGGCTTCCTCTCTGGCCGCACGGTGACCATCCTGGGCGCAGCGTTCAAGCCCGACACCGACGACATCCGCGACTCCCCTGCCCTGGACGTCGCCCAACAACTCGCTGCCGCGGGCGCCCACGTCACCGTCACGGACCCCAAAGCCATCAACAACGCCTGGATCCGCTACCCGCAAATCCGCTTCGAGGCCGACACAAAACGCGCCCTCGAAGGCGCCGAACTGGTCCTGCTGCTGACGGAGTGGGACGAATACGTCTCGCTGTCGCCTTCCGTTGTGGGAGGCCTAGTACGACGGCGGATGGTGCTGGACGCTCGAAACGTCCTGGACGCTGAGGCCTGGCGGAGTGCCGGGTGGACGGTCCGCGGCTTGGGGACGGGGGGGGTCGGTTACTGCCGGGGAGCGGGGCGAGGGTGCCGCTGCGACACGTGTCGGCGGGAAGAAGCACGCGCGGGCGTAGGGCCCGAAGGTCTGGTGTGCCTCCTGTCATCTGCGAAGCACGCTAAGTCATAGATAACTTTCCCTCCCCTTGCCGTTCCGCCGAATGTTATGGTCACGGGACGCGCCATCGCATCGGCGCATCTACAAGGGGGCAATAAGTGAAAAACGGTTCTATTCGCACGGCCCAAAACCGGCATACAGCAGGCAAGTCTTTCTGGACTCAACGCAGGAAGACATTGGGGCTGGTGGCGATCACGTCGATGCTGGCTATGACCACAGCCTGCGGTCAGGGGGCGACAACAAGCGCCAGCTCGGTGAACAGCACAACGTCAACACCTTCTGCGACACCATCGCCAACACCCAGCAAGGTCGCTGGGACGGCCTGCAAAAGTGAGAAAGCGACTCAAACTTCTTCCGGCGAGACGTACGTCTGCGCGGTTGACCGTGCCGGCACATTAACGTGGTTGGACTCAGCGACCGCCAAGAAACTGTCCGATGATCGAGCTGCTGAGGCGGCTACCAAAGCTGCCGCTGAGAAGGCGGCAGCGGACAAAGCCGCTGCGGATAAGGCAGCTGCTGACAAAGCTGCAGCTGACCAGGCAGCGGCAGCTCAAGCTGCGGCCGCAAAGGCAGCAGCCGAGAAGGCAGCAGCGGACAGAGCGGCCGCTGACGCCGCGGCTGCCAAGCTGGTTCCCAAAGCTGCTGTCCCGGCGGCGCCGCAGGCACAAAGTAACTGCGATCCGAACTACTCTGGTTGCGTTCCTGTTGCATCCGACGTCGATTGCGCTGGCGGCAAAGGCAACGGCCCGGCATATGTACGAGGCCCTGTGACTGTCACCGGTTCTGACATCTACGGTCTCGATAGCGACGGAGACGGAGTCGGCTGCGAGAAGTAGTCATCGTGCGGGTGACCGTGGCCGAGAGGCTGCGGTCACCCCCATGTTGCACGCACGGGCGTAGGGCCCGCTTTGCTTTACTTGGGGCATGGAAGAGTCTGGCAGGAAGGACCGCGCGCTCCGGGTTGATGGTCTGGTCAACGCCCGGGATCTTGGCGGTCTGGAACGTGCAGACGGAACCCTGACGCCGCACGGGGTGTTTTTCCGGAGCGACAACGTGGACCGGATAAGCCCCGATGGCTGGCAGCAAGTCCACGAGGCGGGCATCCGAACCGTCGTCGATCTTCGGCAACCTGGGGAACGTAAAAAGGACACCCGGACACGCCCACCCTGGCTCACCACGATCAACGTGGATCTCGACGGCCTTGAGAACACCGAGTTCTGGGCTGACTACTGGGACAACGGTTTGGTGGGAACGGCGCTGTATTTCCTGCCGCACCTCAATGAAATGCCCGAACGAGCCGGGGCGGCTATCTCAGCCATACTCAACGCGGCGCCGGGCGGCGTCCTTTTTCACTGCATGGGTGGCAGGGACAGGACCGGAATTATTGCCATGATTCTGCTGTCGGCCGTGAACGCCGGCACCGAGGAAATCGTAGATGACTACCTCGAAACCGTAAGACTCGGCGACGTCCGCGCTGCCAGCAGCAACAGAAACAATGCCGAATCCCTACTCAACGAACTCTGCGAGCGCCACGGGACCACCACCGAAGGAGCCTTCAGGACGGCTTTGGCCGGGTTGGACCTTCACGAGTTCATCGAGGCCGCCGACCTCCCCGAGCGCAACCGCACCGCACTAGCCACTTGGCGCGGCACCATTCTTCCGCTCGGTTGCTAGTCGCCGGGCCAGTTGACGCCAGATCAGCGGCTCCGTTCCGCGGATCGAAAAGCGAAGCTCGACGGCCCGGGCCAATGGTCTTGTGGTCCCCCATCGTCAGGCGGACAATGTGTCCCACGGCAGACCTCCGAGTCTGTTCGATTCTCACCAAGGGGGCACCATGGGAGAGCTTGGCACGGACATCCCAATGGGCGAGACACGTGATGTGAGCACTGAACTGGCCCGACTGATGATCGAGCGGGCCGCCCCGGATGAACTGCTCACCTTCGACGAAGTCGCCGACGAGTATTACGCGGATCCCGAATCCACTCTGAACCCGGCCAGGAATGATGAGGCCGTTGGTTTCGGCCTGGAGCTGGCCTTGCTGGCACCTTTTGCCCTCGCCGTGGCCCAGTTCATCATCGGTTTCCTCGGTGACTTGCTCCGCGACGTGGCCAAGGACGCGGTGAAGGACGCCGCCAAACCCGCAGTGACGGGAGCCGTTCGCAGGGTGTTGCGGCTGGGCTCCCCACAGGATTCCAGCAGTGCAGCGATCGAACTCACCGCGGAACAGCGCGACCGCGTCTTCGCCGCCGCAAAAGAGCAGTCCAAACGGCTTGGCCTCGACGAAACCAAGGCAGATCTGCTGGGAAACGCAATCCTCGGGGTCCTCAGCAGGTAGCTCTCCAACCCTTAGAAGGCGGTCAGCATGGACCAGAAGCCGTTGGCGCCAGCAGTTGATCGTCGCCGGGTTAACGTACTCGCCCTCCCCGCACCCACCACTGGCCTGTATGTTCTCTTCATTGCTGCGCTTCTGGCGGTCGGCTTGTTTGTGGGCTCATGGATGCACAACGTGGTCCTTGGCAGGGAATGGGTCCAGGAGTTGGGTAAGTGTTTGGCCCTGGATTTCGCCCAGCAACAGCAATGCACGGCGCCGCTGGAGATCAGGCGGGGTCTGTGGTCTCTGGCCGGAGCGGGGGTCATGGCAGTGTTTGCCGTGGCCGTCATGTTTGTTGTTCCACTAGTGATTCGACGGCGGCGCGCCCTGCAGGTGCCCGCGCCAAAGCACAGCGCGGTGGTGGAACGTTTCGGCCAATTGGCGTCCGAGGCCGGCCTGCGTCGTGTACCGAAGCTATTCATCGGTCCGGCACGAATGGGAGATGCTTTCTCCTTCGGCAGGCCCGGCTCAACGGCGGTTGCCCTGCCGCCAAAAATTGTCGGTCTGCTTGTACGGCCCGGACCGGCCGACGGCGTCGTTCTCCATGAGTTCGCGCATATCCGTCACCGCGACGTTGAATTGGCGTGGCTGGCTCGGAGCTCGTGGTACGTGACCCTGGTGGTGCTTCTCGTTCCCGTCGCCGGCGCCATATGGGAAGGGCCTTCGCTGCTTCCGTACTACCTCTGGCGTGCGGTCCTTCTGGCTGTAGTGGTGGAGATTGTGACAGCTGCGCTGCTCAGGTCACGTGAGCATGATGCCGACCTGCGGGCCGCGCAGGGCTCATACGGGAAGGTCAGCGCCAGTTTGGGACTCCTCGGACCCCGCACCCCCGCCACGTGGATACGGCGCCTGCGCATGCGCCACCCGACACGCGAAGCGAGGTTTGCTGTCCTCAATGCTCCGAGTAAAGCCGCCACCAGCGACTTCCTCCGCTCGCTGAGCGCCGGTGCCCTCGCCGGGACTCTCGGTCCCTTGGTGGTGGGAACCGCCACCGCGCTGCTGATGGGATCCGGCGTCGTATTGGGTGGCATCTGGGCTTCAGCGGTGGTGACGGGATCGCTCCTCGGTTTTACCGTCGGGCTTGATCTTTGGCGATCACGGTTCGCGGTTGCGTTAGCGGGGGCCTATCCGGCGGTATCCCCTCATTCGGCCCGGAGTGCGGGGGTTCCACTGTCGGGGCACGGGTTGCCGGGTGTCTTCAGGGTTGCCGTCGGTGTTGCCGTGGGCCTGGCGCTGGGGCAAGTCCTGTCGTTCGCGGGAATAGGGCAGGACGTTTCAGCACCGGTGGATCCCATGACGTTGATCGCTCCCATCATCGCCGGGCTCGGAACAGTGTTCATCTGCGCGGGTTTCGCCAGTATAGGTCTCCCCCTGGCAGTCCTGGCCAGGCGTCCCCGGCATTTCTGGCTGCCTGTGGCATTGCTCAGCACCGCAACTTTTGTGGTCACCACCTGGATGGCCGACAGCTTGGACCTTGCCCTCACAAACTTCGGATGGGTGGGCGCCGCATTGTGGATCCAGTACGGCTACGACGAGTGGCCGGGAATCGGCGTTGCCTTGGTGCTGGGCATCACAGCCACCATCGCGGCTTGTTATGGACAGTTCTTCCGTGGACGTGAAGCCCGTGGCTGGATGTACTTTAACGACAACAACGACGACGGCGGCCTTGACTCCCAGCGTCGTCCTCACCTTAAGGCTCCCGGCAGTTCGTTCTGGTTGCCCTTGGTCCTGGGCTTGGTGGCAGGCATCGCAGGGAGCATTTTCCTCGTGTCGCAGCTCTTGCTGATCAGTCCCATCAGGACCGCGGAAGCCGCCTCCCACGCCGACTTCCTCTGGGTAAGCACAACGGTGCTGTGCTGGGCTTCAGTGTCAGCCGTGCTCTGCCTGGTAAATCCCGCTACTGGTCCTGCCACTACGTTCATCGCGGGACCTCTGACGCTGGCGCTCTGTGCCATGGGTGTTGCTGTCTTTTGGTTGGCCAGCACGGATTCAGTGCCGTGGGACGTGCTGCTGAGCATCTGGGCGCCGGCCATGGCGCGGGGGTTCGCCATCTCCCTCATTGTCGTCAGCGTCACCGTCACTCTTCGCCTCGCGGTGCAGGCGGTGATCGGCTTCGCAAACCGTGTGAGCCGGGCGACGCGGGTGAGTCGGGCATCTAAGCCAAGCGGCCGGGCGGCCACCACCTAGGCGCTCCCCGCCACCACCTATTTCTTCCGCACCAACACCTAATTTCTCCACTGACGGCACCTAGTTGCCCGGATTTGCCACCTAGTGCCGGGAAACGGGCCATAGTCTCCTCTTGTGCCTCCGAAGCGGGAGTCCCGGTGTCCGGCGGGAGCCCCACCCGCTTTGGCGTAGGAGGCACTACGGCACGGCTCCACCCGTCTACCCCCAGGTGGAGTCGTGCCCTAGCCAGAGACGCCGCGAGTCGTCACAGGAGTAAACGAGAACGATTATTGATAATCTCGAACGTGCCTGCCGCCAAGGAAAGCCGTTCATGAAACCCGCCACCAGCTCCACCCAGACACCCCTCCAGACTGTGGAACGGCCAGCCAGGCCCAACCCGAAGCTCCTGCTCTCCAGCCAGCTGATTTTCAACATCGGGTTCTACTCTGTGGTGCCGTTCATTGCCCTCACCATGGCCAACGACTTCGCCATGAGTGCGGTGGCCATCGGCGTCGTCCTGGGAGCACGGACCTTCGCACAGCAAGGGATGTTCCTGGTGGGCGGTGCCATCTCCGATCGCTGGGGCGCCCGCTACACCATGGTCGCCGGGTGCATAGTCCGGGTCAGTGGCTATTTGCTGTTGGCGGCGGCCGACAATTTCAGTCTCTTCCTCGCGGGTGCGATCGTCACCGGCGTCGGTGGCGCGTTGTTCTCGCCCGCGCTCGAAAGCCTGGTCGCCGCAGCCGAGGAACGACGCGAACCGTCCGGGAAACACCGGCCAACCCTCTTCGCTTCGCTGGTCATCGTCGGCGAATTCGGCGCCGTGGCTGGCCCACTGCTCGGCAGCCTGCTCCTGGGTTTCGGCTTCGAAGTCTCCCTCTACGTCGCCTCGGCCATCTTCGCGGTCATGGCTTTCGTCTTCTGGCGCTTCCTGCCACGCGCCGACCACAGCGGACAGCCAACTGACGCAGCAGTCCCCAAACACCAGCTCCTGGCCTGCCTGCGCGACAAGCGCTTCGTGGCGTTCGCCTGCTTCTTCAGTGTCAGCCTGCTGGCGCACAATCAGTTGTACTTCGGCCTCCCGGTGGAGCTGCGACGCAACGGTCTAGACGCCGGCACGCTCGGCTTGGTTTTCGCGTACGCCTCGTTGTTGACAGTCACACTGCAGTGGCCCGTCGCCAAGCTCATGCGCCGATTCGGCGAGCGCAACGCCCTGACTTTAGGCCTCAGTCTGAAAGCCGCAGGATTCACCGCCGTCGCAATCCTTGCTACTCAGCCACCCATCGCCTCGCTGCCGGTTCTGCCGGCACTGGCACTCGTCACAGGCCTGTGCCTGGGGAACATGTGCGCGACTCCCACGGCGATGCGGCTCGTCCTCGACTTCGCGGGCGGCCGCCCCACCGGCGCCTACTACGGACTCCTCGCCAGTTGCGGAGGTGCCATGGTGCTGATCGGCAACACGGCCATGGCACCGTTATACGAGTTTGCTGACCAAACGTCGACGGCGGCCGCCTCGCCGTGGCTGTTCACTGGCGTTATCGCTGTGGTCTCGGCTGTTGCAATCCGCCGATTCTTGCCGGTTCCCGCCCGCTCAGCCGCCTAGCGGCTGACCCGCAGACGGATCACCCTGTAAGAGATACCAACAACGAACATCAGCACACCCAGCCCGGCGGACAACGGCGGCAGCGTCGCGACAAGAACAACGCACGCAACCGCACCGGCCACCTGCAGGAACTTCGGGTAGCGACGATCCTCGCCTGGCTGGGTGAAGGCAGCGACGTTCGCCACCAGGTAATAGAGCAGCACACCGAATGACGAGAAGCCGATGGCCCCGCGAAGATCGGCCACGGCAATGATCAGGCAGATCACCACGGCAAGAGTTACCTCGGCCCTATGGGGCACCTTGTATTTCGGGTGCACGGCAGAGAGCCAGTTCGGCAGGTCGTGTTCGCGGGCCATCGCCAGGCTCGTGCGGCCGAGTCCGGCAACCAGTGCCAACAGGGCACCCAGCGAGGCAACGGCGGCCCCAATACGAACAACAGGCGAGGCCCACGCCAAGGTTCCTGCGTCCACTGCATCAGCCAGCGGTGTGGGGGTAGCCGCCACACCTTCCGGGCCGAGTGCCGCGAGCAGTGTCACCGCAATAACGGCGTAGATGAGAATCGTGATGCCTAAGGCGATGCCGATCGCTCTGGGAATAGTGCGCTTGGGCTCACGGACTTCCTCGCCCATGGTCGCGATCCTCGCATACCCGGCGAATGCGAAGAACAGCAGCCCTGCGGATTGCAGGATCCCGTACCAGCCCTCCGCCAGCAGCCTCTCCCCCGCAAAGTCACCAAAGTCGGGCCCTGACCCACCCCACACTGCGGTGACAGCAATGGCCAGTGCCGCCAGCACCACGATCACCAAGACACGGGTCAGCCCAGCTGTCCGGGACACCCCGTGATAGTTCACCGCTGTCAGAAGTACGACGGCGGCAATCGCCACCGGGCGTTCCCACCCCTGCGGTGCGGCATAGGCCGCGAACGTCATTGCCATGGCAGCCGCGCTGGCAGTCTTGCCAATGATGAAACCCCAGCCGGCAAGGAACCCGGCCCACGGTCCCAGGCGTTCCCGTCCATAGACGTAGGTACCGCCGGAGGTCGGGTATCTGGCAGCGAGTTGGGCAGACGACGTGGCATTGCAGAAGGCTACGAATGCAGCCACTACCAAGCCGATCAGCAGTCCGGATCCCGCGGCGGCAGCGGCCGGGGTGAAAGCTGCGAACACCCCAGCGCCGATCATGGAACCCAAGCCGATAAGCGAAGCATCGAACGTGCCGAGTCGGCGGGCCAAAGCCGGGGAGTTGTTCACTGACACCCTTCACGCTGAGGGGCCGGGCTCAGGGCGTGGCGTCGGAGACCGGCGTTGGGAGAATTGGTTTCAGCTTATCCCGGCTCCTCGCGGTGGAAGTGAATTCCCGACGAGCATGAAGAGTCCGTTGCGGGACGTTGCGCCTGTCTTGCGCAGCGCATTGGAGATGTGGTTTTCCACTGTCCTGGCACTGATGCCCAAGTGCTCGGCAATCTCCACGTTGGTGCGATGGCCTGCCAGCACGGCAACCTCGATCTCACGTTCAGTCAGTGGCGTGGTCCTGAACGAGTTGAAGGAGAGTTGCTCGTTGGCTGACGGGAACCGGACCGCGAACATGGACGAGGCCTGGGCCATGGCGTCGGCTGCGGCAGTATCCCCCTCGATGACGTGCCTCTTGAGTGCACCCCGGAGAAGCATCCCCACCTGGTAGGTGTCGATGTCCGGTTCGTAGTGCTTCAGCAGCAGACCAAGGAGCTGGTGGTCCCCTTCAACCACGGCGGTAGCAATGCCGATGAGTTGATCGTGAACCGTGACGCCACTGTCCCGCAGGATCTTCTGCAGCAGGTCCAGAACCGGACGTCCCGGGTTCAGACACGTGCAGAGGAGCGCCGTCATCATGGCTTCCAGCACGTAGCCGCTCTTCAGCTGGCGCCTGACGAGCTTGGCGGCTTTGCGGTCGAACGTCGAGGGTTGTGCGCTGTCGTGGGCAATCAGTTCGTAGGCTCCCTTTCCAATGCCCGGCAAAGGGCCGACGTCGGGTACTTCTGTCCGCGCCTGCGCGGCAATCGAGAGGGCCGGTGGTGTGGCGGTGGTTGCGTGGCGGAGCCCCGCCAGGCGCAGCATCGCGTCGTAGAGGGCGTCCACCACGAAGCCTGGCCGGCCCATGGCGAAGACACTGCTCATGAGGTACTCCGCTTCCTCAAAGTGCCCGCGATACAGCAGCCCGTGGGCAGCGACGTAGCTGCTGGTGACCACCCCGAACTGGTCCAGGTTCTTGCGTGCTTCGGCCCGCCAGTCCAGGGCGAAGACGAGGGACTCCTCGGTCCGGCCGGCGGCGAACAGCGCGAACCCGCGGATGAACGGACGAAGGTGGGAGAAGGTGTCGTCATCGTTCTGGCCGTCGACGGCGTCGTAGGCCGCCGCTGGCCTGAAGCGGTAGAGCTCCAACAGCCCGTGGACCAAGCTGCCCATCCCTGACGGCTTGCTTTCGAGCACGCTTGTGGGTGTGTCCACAGGGACCCTTCCGTGGGAGGCACTCAGGAAGGTGATCGCGTGGGCGGCTTCCGCGGCATGGTCCGGGTTGTCGTCTGCGAACTTTTGGAGGATGTCGACGGCGGCACCTGGGCCTTGCCCGGTGTGGACCGCGAGCATTGCGCGGGTAATGGTGACAAACAGGACGTCCTTGGGGTCGGCCTCGGACGTTGTTGTTTCACTGCAGACGCGGGCTGCCCGCTGGACATCGACGGGAGCACCCCAGTAGATCCGAAGCAGGGCCGCAGCGTTGGCGGCGGACTTGTTGGCTTCCCATCGCTCGAAACGGATACGTTCACGATCGGAACTGTGGTCGTGGAAGTGGCGGGCGGTGACGGCGTCGCCGTCGCCCTTTTCCAGACGCAGCGTAGCCAAAACCCGGACGAGGCAGTCTGCCGTTGTTTGGTTTTCCTGTTCCGCGCGCGGCGCGGCCTCCAGAACGCCGGCGATCTTTCGTCGCAGCAGTTTCCGGTCCCTAAGGTTCTTGTTGCCGCGGAAGTAGTCAGCGATGACGGGTGGGCTGATGGCGGCGATGGAGCCGTTGTGGTGATCGTCCATGACGGAGAGGAATCCCCTGCGTTCGAGACCTTCCAGGGCGTCGGGCTCGATGACCTTCTGCAGGACGTCCACACGAGCGGTGCCGAGGATTGCCATGGTGTGCAGCGCTGTGAACTCATCGGCGCTGAGCTCTGCCAGGAGCGACTCAAGTGTCCCCCGCAGGTGCTCGTTCCAGAGGGTGTTGGTGGTCATGCCCCACTGCTTGTCCTTCATGACCAAGAGGTTGCTCAGGGAAGCGGTCTCGGCAATCCGCACGATGAGGCGCGGGTTGCCGGCGGACTTGGTGAGGATCCGGGCTGTGGTGTCTGCGTCCGCTGGGGCACCGAGGACTTGTGCGATCAGCATGTGAACCTGCTCGTAGTGGAGCGGGTCCAGCTGCAGGTGTGCCTCGCGGCCGTTGTTGAGGATGGCCAGCTGGCCTTTGGAGAATGCCCAGGTTTCGGGGGCCGTGGCAACCATAGGACAAGTGGATCGGCGCCGAACCGCCTCCAGGACCGCCAGTGATTCGCTGTCAACGAGGTGAAGGTCGTCGACGACAAGCAGGTGCTTCCCGTTGGTGGCAAGTTGGCTGGTTAGCACGTCCGCGATGTCGAAGACACCGCTGCGGCCGGGCCGCAAGTCCAGCCCGAGTCCTTTGATGGCCGCGAAGGGAAGGATGCGGTGCGTGCGCAGTCCGGTGATGAAGTGAACGGCTACTCCGGTCTTTTCCAGATTGCTCATCACACTGCGGACCACGGACGTTTTGCCGCTCCCCGGAGCACCGACGACCCGCACTCCGATTCCGCGTGCGACAAAGTCGAGGATTCGCTGAACCTCAGAATCGAACACTCGACCCAACCTTCTGTTTCTGTGGATGCCCGACATGCGGCTCACTTCGCAGGCTAGATCGAGAAAACGGGACTAGGTGGCAAAAAGGCCTTGCACAGGCCAATTTGGGTCCATCTAGGTGGTGATTTGGGCAAATCTAGGTGGTGGCGGGACTCGTCTAGGTGGTGGGGCTGTTCGGAAATCAGGTGATCCATGGGATGCTCCCTCAGCTCTGTGGGTGGATTACCTCCCACGCTACGGAGGGCTGAGCGAGAGTTACATGGGTGTAATTCGCTATGTGGATATGTGTTCGAATCGAGATTTACTAGATTAGTAAGTATGTTCCCTTCGGACGCGCAAGCGAGTCTCAGCCTGTTTTAGCATGGGCTTGCTACACCCCCCGTGGGACGCACCCGGCGCTGCTGCAAGGCCGGGATCACCTGCATGAGGGCAAACAAAAGCAGGGCCGGTCAATGACCGGCCCTGCTTCTTTGTTGTCCGAAGACTAGATAGCCTGGATGTTTACTGCCTGGGGACCCTTGGGGCCCTGCTCGACGTCGAAGGAAACCTTCTGGTTCTCTTCGAGGGAGCGGTAGCCCGAGGAGTTGATCGCAGAGTAGTGAGCGAAAACGTCCTGGCTGCCATCTTCAGGAGAGATGAAGCCGAAGCCCTTTTCGGAGTTGAACCATTTTACGGTACCTGTAGCCATTTTTTTCAGTCCTTACTGAAGGTGGAGATGCTCCCGACTTTCGGGTCTCCGGTGTGGGGTGTTCTCCACCGTTACTTCAGAAGGTCACGATCCAGAGGGACCGTGGGGACTGCCTGAACTACCAAATGCCAAACACAACAACACCGTCAAGTCTACAGAGTTCTGAGCAGATAGCTAGTGCTGGGAAATATTTATCCATTGGATGTTTCCTGCAGGCCCGAAACCGGGCCTTCAATATCCACCGTTTACAGGGCAGTGGAGTCCCGCTCGGCTGCTGCCGATGAGCCCGGGCAGGCAGCTCGCTACCGCGCCGCGGCTCGTCACCGTTGGTGGCGCCATTGAGCCTGTCTTTGAGCACCCAACTGGCAATTGACGGTGCAGCGGTCGCTATAAGGCACGCCGTCGCCCAGAAGTTGTCCAATAGGCCGCTGACGAGCAGAAACAGGCACAACAGCCCCCAAGCGCAAACTCCACCCCCACGGACCGACTCCGGATGCGGTCATCATCGGCGCAGGCCAAGCCAGCCTCACGGCGAGCTACTGGCTCACGCAATTCGGTGTCGAGCATCAGCTCCTGGGACAACGCGACCACCTCGGCGGCGTCTTCCAGGACCGCTGGGACAGCTTCTACATGAACACCCCGAACCTTGCACTGGACCTCCCCGGCATGCCGTGCGACGGCGAGGATCGGGACGCGTTCATCTTCCGCGACGCAGTGGTGACCCCCTCAGACGCTATGCAGTGGTGACCCCCTCAGACGCTATGCAGAGCTGATCGCTGTACCGATCCATACGGGCGTGGACGCGGCACGGCTGTACCCCGTGCCGCTGATGGTGAACTACGTTCCTGCTAACGTCACGTCATGACAGTGGGCCAGTCATTTCGATTTGAATTGCGGCGTATCTATTGGACGCGCCAATGCCTTCGCATGCTCTTCGCGCTCTCCGCGGCATGGTTGTTTGGGGCTGTTTACCTGTTCTTTACTTCCCCGCGCATTGGCGAGATCGGCGCGGGCACAATCGGGGCATTCATCCGAGAAGTATTTGGAGGCCTCTGGGTTGCGATCGGAGCGCCAGCAGCATTTATTGTGATGTTGCTAGTTGCAGCTTTCGTCTTGCGGAGGGGCGACCTACGCAGGCGTGATCCGCAGCGCCGGTTTACGCGGTACCAGCGACGCGAGGGGATGACTCGAGCAAAGGGGCGATGTGAGCTGGAGTCACGTTACGGGAAGCGTTGCACCCAAGCTGCCGAACATGGAGATCATTTCTATCCATGGTCTAAAGGTGGAGCGACTTCGCTCCGAAACTTCGTTGCCGCCTGCAGTCAATGCAATCGGCGGAAGGGCGCCCGCATCCCGAGTCCTGGGCTATTGAGGCGCCTGGAGCGACGACGTGCTTCGTATGTCGGGGCGGTTCTGGTGGGCGAAAGGCGCGGCCGGTGAGGATGCAACTCACGAATCGCACCTTGCCGCTACTTTCGTGTTTGCTCTGCCTGATCGATGTCCGCCATGCTTCCCACCGCGGGCGTCCCCTCAACCAAGGCGTAGCGTTGCATCACCGCACCGTTCGGTGAAGCAACCACGGGCTCGATAAGCCTGAGGTTCGTCGGCACCACTCCGTCTGCGAACACCTTCTTCCCGCGGCCGAGGAGGATCGGATAGACCCACAGGTTGAGTTGGTCGAACAGGCGCTCAGAGAAAAGAGTCTGGACGAAGTCGAGGCTGCCGATGACGTGGACGTTCTGGTGCTTCTCGCGTAGCTCCCGAAGGGACGCCACCGTGTCAGTGCCGAGCAGAGCTGATCCCTCCCACTCAAGCTCCTGCGACTGGCGCGAAGCCACATACTTCGGAAGGCGATTGAACAGCTCCGCGATCTTGCCATCCTGGTGAGGCCAGTACGAGGCGAAGATGTCATAAGTCCGCCGCCCCAGTAGCAATGCGTCCATTCCCACCATTCCGGAATCGATCTGATCGCCAACAACCTCGTCGATAAGCGGCGCCTGCCAGCCGCCGAACACGAAGCCGTCAGCAGGGTCCTCTTCGGGCCCGCCGGGCGCCTGCGCGACTCCGTCGAGCGTCGTGAAGAGGTCAATGTGAATCAGTCCCATGGCGGGATCCTTCCCTGCTGCCCGTCGTCACCCCGGCGACAGGATCAAGTTGAGGGTTCCACAGGAGGGGCCGCCAGGCAATGGTGACCGGAGAAGTACGACGACGGCGACAGCACCTTGCGCGAACGCCGCCGGCAAAATCCGGACACCGGACACCGGAAGAAGAAGTCGAGCTACGCCTCGCCCCTCATCTTCTCGGCGCCCTGGCGCCGCTCAAGGATCACCCAAACGACTGTCGTCGGGACCCCGATGAGTACCAGGAGCGCCATGCCCCAGAACATGCTGATCAGTTGGGTGGACTGCAGAATCACGACGGTCATCAACAGGACTGTGGATGCAATGTTCAAGATGCGGAGCTTACGTGCAGTAGTCATTTCAGAATCGTTCCCCCTACGATGTCGTCCAAGAAGCCTAACGTCTCCGGTCCCAGAGTGGCTGCAGGAGGAATGCAGCCGGCCGGCGAAGATCCTCTGAGCTTCCGCTCAGGAAACCTACACCTCCTTCAGATCCAGCTGCGGCGCAGGTTTCCGGAACCCTCGTGTCAGGAATGCCAGGTAGGCCAACCCCAGGCCTGCCCAAATCAACCCGAAGGTGAACGACAAGCCACTCAGGCTGGTCCACAGCCAGATCGTCAGCACAAACCCAATGCCCGGAAGCACAAGGTTGTGGATCACGCCGCGAGCTCCGCGGGCCTTTTGGTCGAAGTAGTAGTGCTTGATGACTGCCAGGTTGACCACGGAGAACGCGACCAGGGCACCGAAGCTGATCAGCGAGGAAATCGTCAGCAGGTCCAACACGAACGCCAGTAGCGACACGGTGGAGGTCAGCAGGATGGGCAGCACCGGCGTGCTGAAGCGGGCGTGCAGCCGCCCCAACGCTGCAGGGAACACTCCGCTGCGGCCCATGGAGTGAATGATCCGTGAGACCGAGGCCTGTGAGGTCAACGCTGACCCGAGACTGCCGGCAATGTAGGCGGCCGTGAAGAAGGCCACGAGCAGCTCGCCGCCGGCTGCGCCAATGACCTCGATGGCCGCCGAGTCCACGTCGTTGAAGGTGCTGACCGGGAGAACCAGGTGGCTGATGTACGCGAGCCCCAGGAAGATCATGCCGGCCAGAATGGTGGTGATCATGATGGCGCGGGGCAGATTGCGCTTCGGGTCCTTTGTTTCCTCCGCGAAGGTTGAGACGGCGTCGAACCCCAAGTAGGAGAGGCAGAGGATGGCGGAACCAGCAAAGACAGGCGAAAGGCCTTCGGCACCTTCGGCCCCGGTGAAGGGCGCCAGCAGGTCAACGTTGCCGATTCCCGTGATTGAGGAAAGCCCTAGGGCGACGAACAACACAATGAAGAGCGCTTGGAGTCCCACCACCACAAAGTTGGCCTTCGCAATCGCAGTAATGCCAAGGATGTTCAGCACCGTCACAGCCACAATCGAGACGATCATGAATGCCCAGGCCGGAATAGCAGGGAAGGCGGCTTCCATGTAGATGCCGATCAGCAGGTAGTTGATCATCGGCAGCAGTAGATAGTCCAGCAGGAGCGACCAACCGGCCATGAAGCCAAGGCCCGGCCCGAAGGATCGTGTTGCATAGGTGTATGCGGATCCACCGAATGGGAATGCCTGCGACATGCGGCCATACGAGCGGGCCGTGAACAGCATGACCACCAGGGTCACGGCGTAGGCAGCCGAGAGCCGCCCGCCCGTAAGTTCAACGACGATGCCGTAGGTGCTGAAGATCGTCAGCGGCACCATGTAGACCAATCCCAGCAGGACCAGGGATGGAACGCCGAGGACTCGGCGCCAACCTTGGGAAGGTGCTTGGGCGGAGGCCGGCCCCACAGGCTTCTCGCCTGCCGGTGTATCAGTTTCAAACGTGGGGGTCATTGGGAATCCTTGATGGTCATGCTGGTGTGTGCTTGGAAGCTGCGACGGTGCAGAACTTCGTAGCGGCGACCGGATCTCCGGGGTCACCGAAATCCTGAAGTGCTGGAGGTGGTTCATGGGTGCTTGGTGGGCCGCTGGCCATGTGAAGGTGAGAAGAAATGAATAACGTTCATTTATTGTGACCGTGAGGCGGGTCACAGTCAATATGTGACGGGAATCCTCTTCCGATCTGGGCCTGATGGAGCCGCCGGCCGCGACATCCACCACGCCATCTTCATCGTCCCCGAAGCGCCCCGCCGATACCGCGGCCACGACCTCATCTACCGGATGTCCGAACTTCTTCGCAAAAGCAACCGTGGCGGAAAATTCTCGCTACGATCTACGAATGACCGAAACACAAGAGGTGGAAAACCTCGGCATAAATTTCACGCAGGTTCTGGACGCTGCGGCCAAATTGCCGGGGGTTCGAATCAACAGAGGCACATATCTCCGGACGGCGCTGAAGCGCCATTGCACCGAAGAGCAGATTGAGAAGGCAATCGCTGAGAGTCCTGCTGCCGCTGGAATTCCCCACAAGGTCTTAACTGAGGCAGCGAACACCTCCATCAAATATGAGACGAGCAAGGTCACCGGCTTGTCAGCTCTATCAGGCATCCCTGGGGGGCTTGCGATGATAGGCACAGTTCCGGCTGACCTGATCCAGTACCTCGGCCATATGCTACGGATTTCCCAAAAGCTCGCTTATATCTACAGCTGGCCGGACCTCTTCGCCGGCGAAGGCGAAGAAGTCGACGAGGCCACGGAAAGCATGTTGGTCCTCTTCATCGGCGTCATGTTCGGCGTTCAAATCGCTCAGAGTGGAGTTACCAAGGTCGCTGCGATGGTCGCTGCTAACGTCGCCAAAAAGCTGCCGCAGAAGGCCCTCACTCAGGGAGTCATATACCCAATTGTGAAGAAGGTCGCCGGTTACCTCGGAGTCAGCATGACCAAGAAGCTTTTCGCCAGCGGGGTTGCGAAGGCCATCCCCGTCGTCGGTGCGCTGTTGTCTGGCGGCCTCACCTTGAGTACCTTCCTACCGATGTCTAATCGCTTGCAGAAGCACTTGGCCAGCCTGGAGTTGACCAAGCCGGACCACCGGCCGGATGAGCCTCAGGTCGTTAACGGCGAAGTGGTCAAGTAGAGGACGGTCACCATCAGGTGAGTTTCGGCAGGCCGACCCGCCACGGCTGAGGCGCTCCGTCAATACCGCGTCCGGGACCTCAACTACTTGATGCTTGTAACCGGCAAACGCGGCCGGAGTTCGAGGTCAATGCCCTCATCCCCGGTATCCGGAGCGCGCTTCTTTCCCACCCCGTACCCTCTTGCACCCACGGCGGTCACAGCACTAACCTCCACCAACTCGGCCGACGCGGCACTCAGCCTCAGCTCGCTTTGAAGCATCCGAAGACGGAAGCTTCGAAAATCGCCTCGGTGACTAACCCATAGACTTCGGGTCCGAATGAGATCGCCCCTCGAGCTTCGCACCACTTTCGAACTGCGGCGGGCCGCGCCTATTACCAAGGCTTGAACTTCTTGCCGCAAGCTTCATCGACAAAGAAACGCGAATTCGTGCTCTATCCTGCCACCGGCCTTCGCGTCGAAACCTGCCCACAATATTTCGTGGAACTGCTCGTTGTCCTTCGCGAGACCGGCAGCCGCGTGCGTCAACTTCTAATTGGGCACCCGTGCGGTGCCGACACGAGCACCGCACAGCGCTGGCTTGCGGGCTGTGGATGCGCGTAGGGCTGCCGTCAGCAGCCCTGACCGGGCCTTGCGGGATCCGCGGACGTGCGATGGCAGACCTTGCACTTTAAAGTCGCTGGGACCTGGTAACTTTGAGAGTCAGCAGCACCAGAGGAGACGCACTTGATACCCGTAGTCGATGTATTTGCAGGACCAGGCGGCCTGAACGAGGGCTTTTCCTCTGTACTGGACGGTCAAGGCCGTAGCGTCTTTCGAACGGTGGCATCGATCGAGATGGAAAAATCAGCCGTCCAGACGCTCCGATTCAGAAGCGCCGTACGTGCACTACGCCGAGGTGGTGCTGCATCCAACGATGCCTTGCGAGGTTTTCTCGCTGGTGATCTTTCTATTGAAGCTCTGCATGCCGATGTAGAGTTTCAGGTCGCATACAAAGAAGCAGTAGAAGAAGTACACGAGTTTGTCCTGTCTGAGGAAAGCAGGGCTGACTCTGACGCCATCATTCGAAAGGCCTTGGGCGCCGAAAGGGATCGATGGGTCCTTATTGGCGGACCGCCGTGCCAAGCCTACTCGTTAGCCGGACGGTCAAGACGCACAAATGACACGTCATTTCAGGACGATCACAAGCACTTCTTATACCGCGAGTATCTCCATATCATCAGAACGCACCGGCCCACGGTCTTCGTGATGGAAAACGTCAAGGGTCTGTTGTCCTCGGTCAATCGAGGCCAGAACATGTTCGATCTGATTCGGACAGATCTGCAGGCGCCCATTGACGGAGTTCAGTATGACTTGTTCTCCATGGTCGTGGATCATGAGGGTGGCGCGTTGGGCGCCGGTGATTTCCTCATACGGTCCGAAGACTACGGTGTTCCTCAGAAACGGCACCGGCTGATAATCGTCGGCGTCAGTAGGGACAGTGGGCTCGGGCGACCCCAGGTCCTTGAGGCGTCTGGCCCAGTATCGGTTGCAGATGCTATTGGCAATCTCCCGGCACTCCGATCTAGAATTTCACGCTTCAAAGCCGATGACACCGAAGCCTGGTATGACGTCCGTCGTACCGTCAAGAAGTATGTTCCGAGCGCACAGATCGATTCCCGTGGCATGAATTCACTGCCGTACGCCTCGAGGGACAAGCCGAAGACCTTGGATGGCCTGATAACCGAAAGTGCTAGGCGGTATCACGAATTCATCCGATCGGAAGCGTCCGATCTCCCCACATGGAATCACGAAGCCCGAGGCCACATGATTCCGGATCTCCTCCGTTACGGAGCACTTAGCGCGCTGGCGGAACAGCGCCTGACCAGCCCGAAAGTGCGGGAACTTCCTCGCAGTCTCTGGCCACTCCATGCGAACATCGAGGCCGCCATCGTACCTTTTGAAGATAGGTTCCGGGTCCAAGTAGCCGGCTCTCCGTCATCCACCGTGGTTTCCCACATCGCCAAGGATGGGCACTACTTCATCCATCCCGACGCCACGCAAATGCGCAGTCTTACAGTCCGGGAAGCCGCGCGCCTGCAGACTTTTCCAGACGATTACATTTTCTTGGGAAACCGAACGCAGCAGTTCACGCAAGTGGGTAATGCAGTCCCACCGCTCTTAGCAAGCCAAATTGGCAAGCGGATAGCGGCTATATTTTAGACTCAGCGGCCTTCAACGCTTGTTCGCTTTCTAGGAAGACGTCCTCCACCAGATCAGCAATCTGATCTTCCGACATGAGGAACACGCTGACGACCACAAGTCGACGGGTGAACCTCTTCATGGCATCACGCAGGAGCATCATTCGCTTACCAGTGGAAAACGTCGAAAGATGTCTGTTAGCTATGGCTCGTGCCAATGGCGCATATCCACAGATTAGGGGACGTTCTGTTAGCTGAACCGATTCGTCCTCCTTGAGTCGGATTGCTATGTCGGGGCCGAGCAGAAACGCTCTCCACCAAAGTCGCCCAAAAATTGTGCGCGTCATAGCAAAAAGCCTGGCTTCCGTCACGTCCCAACGAGCGCCGTCTCCAGATCTGTGACCGTATCGCCATATGGCAACGTCCGGCAGGAGACGAACGTTAATGAAGTTCCACACGTCCACACTCGCAGCGTCAGCCGGTAAAATATTCATCCGCTCGTAAATAATCTTAGAAACTGCTTGGTCAAATTCAGTTTTTTGCCTAGCCTGAGCCATATCTGGGAAACCGTGTCGCCGGGCTTCTGCAATTACCGCGGCGCGCAGTTCCGCTAAATCGCCATCCGTGCATCGTGCTGTGGCTACAGGATAGAACTCCGCACCCGCAGTTGTGACCGAGGACGCCAACTGGCCTATTTCCTCAAAGGACTGGACTCGCAACTCGTTCCAGAAGGCGGCCGCCTGAGCCAACGGTAGCCTCGGAAAGCAAACTGGCGTCGCGTTCAACTTCCGCTCCCATTTACGACGCCCTGGAGATCGGCCTCAACTCTGCCGGGATCGTCGCCGTACTTGCTTCTAACTTCTTTCAGCGACGATCCCACCAGTTTTACAACTCCCAGCAGCAATGCTCCGAGTGACCCTTCAGGATAATCGCGCGATTCGTCCAATTCTGCGTGACTCAGCGCCTCACGCAGTAGTTGGCGAATAAAGTCCATTTTTAGGATCTGCATCCACAAGTCTCCCGCATCAGAATCGACGTGATCGATAAGCGGCTGTAGCTGAGGGTTGTCAGTATTGATCCACATCCACAGCGAGGCAGCTGCCGGATCATGAAGGTCTTGAGACAATACTCGGAGCCACCAGAGCGAGGAGCTCGGATTCGTAATCCCGTGGTCCTTGAAGGAGACAGGGAGTATGGGCAACTGGCCGCCGTCCCCCTCAAGGACGATCTTTGAGACCGTGCGGTAAACGGTGTGGCCGACCTGAGACGGAGCGAAGTCCCCCGGCTCCTCCTTCGATGACGAAAGGACGCCCATTTCGAGTTCGAGGGTGAGCACACCACCCAATGTAGAAGCGGGTACGGTTATGGCCACTTCCTGGGCTCCACTCGTGACCGGGAGTGGGGCGCTGGCCGTGATGACGGGAGACGAAGTCGAGCGAGCGATTAGGACCCATGCGAGCACAAGGTCGTCAGCCACATGCAACTCTCGACGAAGGTTCGGGAGATTCAAGGTCATGTTGCAGGAAACATCGAGATCGGAAAAGTAATTCCAGTCTGGGAGCATGCCTCCCGTTAAGTTGGCAGCCTGACCGTTTACCGCGTACTCCCACTCGGGCGGTCCGATGATCCCGTCCTCCACAACGAGGTGGCCCAAGCTAATCTTTCTCATTCCCCAACCAACTCCAAGGCCACGGTCGAAGACACGGCCGTGTTTTTCGGCTGGGTGAATATGGCTAAGTAGTCGAGTCCGGACGGAACATCCACCTTTATCGACTGCGTCCGCACGATCCTACCGTCCACCTGCCATCCAACGAATTGAGGTCCATCGTCGCCCAGAGGAGCGTCGACTTCGATGGCGCCGGTCATTGTCACCACGTGGCCGCGAACGCTGAGCGCAAATGACTCGCCCACTTTGCCGCCAGTAACCGAGTAAGGGAAGCCTACATGGGGTGATCCATCAATGATCATGAGGCGGGGTGGTGCCGTCAGCTTCGCAGATGCGCGACGCCCCCCTGACCTAGACGCTCCACCTCCGCTTGGCGCCTTTTCCGGTTGCGAACTCGATCCGTGCCCGCTAATGCCTCCGATCAGGCCTCCCAGTGTCGTGGCAATCCGAGTCGCACCGGCCGCTTTCTGAGCTACGGTAGCGGGACCTGACGAACCGTGCATCCGCTTGAAGGTTCCGTCAATCCTGTTTAGCGCGATGCGAACAAAATTAAAGCTCCCGCGGGTTATCGCATCCTTTACGATCCAGTCGTCATGTGTGACAGGCTCAGAGGAAGCGAAGTCCTCATCAACCCCCTCGTCGGCCAGAAAGACCGAGTAGACGGAGTAGTCGTCGGCTGGAGCAGCGACATCCAAATACTTGACAATTATCCTGGGAGCTCGCATTAGAGCCACAGAATTCTCTAAGCTTCGATCGTCAGCTATGTGGTTGATCGCCTGTCGCATTGCCAAGATTCCAAGACGACGAATGGGTTTCTGTGACATAATTGTTTCGAGCTTTGTTTGAGAAGATATTGGGGGCTTCTTCGTCGCCGCGAATCGCTCGCTGTCCGCGTAAGCCAGTGCAAAGTGTCTAACGAGCGGTTCCTGAAGAGGATCAATCTCCGGCAGCTGCTCACCGTCTAGGCCGAAGACAAAACGAATGTTAGGACCGCCCCCAGTGTCCACTGCATGGGGCCACGCCCACTTAACGGCAGCCGCTCGAATGGCCAGAATTCGATCCGATAAAAGGACGTTTTCACCTTCGCCTTGGAAATGCTGAGGAGCCAGCACCATGATGCTTGTGCCGGTCTGATCGCTTCCGGGAACCGGCATGCCTACTGATTGGGCTGTCAGCCGAGCCGTATCCCCTGTCAGGGGATCTACGATCCCATCAGAAGAAATCGCACCCCACCAATTCCGACCCGTGTACTTAAAGCCGTCATGGACGTAGCCTCCGTCTCCACCGGAGACACCTATCAAGCGGTTCTCGATAGTTCCACCAACAACCGCCTGCGAATATACCAAGCAAACACCTACGCTGCTGGCCTGGTAGAGCACGCCCTTGCCATAGCCATAGGTGCCACCCCTGAGTCCTTTGCCATCGTCTCGACCGAAGTTACGCACAAAATCTGCGAAGTCCGCGCGTTCGCCCTCGGCGGGTTCGATGTTTGCTCGAACTGGGCCCCCCAAACCTGTCGTTCCGTAGTCGGAGATTGTTAGAACCCGCAGACGTCCGCTGCTCGCTTTCTGAGGAATTTGACGACAGGCACCTTGAGGCGGGAGTTCGCAGAACAAATCGTGAATCAAGACGCCCGTCTGCTCTTCAGAGAGCAGAGTATCTGCGACATGAAACTCGATGTGGCTGCCTAGCCGTGCATCCCAGCTGTTCTGCAGTGACTCCCGCAGCAGCACGCTCCACAGGTCCAAGCTTGTCTTGCCCATCGCCTTCTGGATCGACTTAGCGTCTCCGCTACCCGTAGGCTCCCATGGGTGTCGGAACAGTCGGAATGTACCGTTCACAGAGACGAAGCCTCCTTCAGTTCTTCCAGCGGAATGTCGACAGCAGCTAGCGGACCCAAATCGACGGAGTACTGAAGCGCGGAGATCCCGTCGAGCATTCCGGGCACCGGCATTGTTTCATGAGTTATTCGAGGAAAATCGCTGTCCACGGCCAAGGTCTTAGAGGATAGGGCCAAGAAACGGTACGCGGCGTAGTGACCGGAGTCCGCTTCGAAATAGCCGACTTTCTCAAGCAGCCTCATCGTGTCTAATCGGTCGAAACCCGCATCGTATAGGCGTTCAAGAACAGTTGGGATTGAATCGCCTTGAGGCGTGCGCTCTAGCTGAAATGCGGCAACATATAACGGCAGACCGTCCGTGGTCTCGAGTTGGCGCGCCCCGTGGAAGCCAACAATCATATTGTTGTTGCTCACAGTGGTTTTCACCTCGAAGGAAGCGTTTTCGAATTCAAAGTCGTGCCTGTTGCCATGCGGACCGGTCCACGATCTCAGCGCCCAAGAACCGTGGTGAAATGCGAGCTGTTCCAAGAAAAGCAGCTCTCCGAAGAGCCCGGAAAGTTGCGATTGACCCAGAAGGCGCGCCTTGTCATCTCGCAGCAGTTCCTTCCAACGGTCGACCGTTTGTCTCGTGCGCAGGTCGGCCTTGCCAGGGTCCGCCGCCACTGCGTCCAGGATGTCGTCGGCCAGAAGGCCAAACTGTGATCGAACACGTTCCGCAAGGCACTGCAGTGCCAGGAACGCTTGCTGCTTGCCTGCGACGGTTATGGTCCGGTAACCGAACGTGACGAGCTTATTCTGCCAATCGATGCTGTTTCCCGGTTGGGAAGCAACAGGGACCAAGAGGGTTGGATGCCCATTGCCATCTATGGCATGAACGACAGGCCCATGTTCTGTTAGAACGTCCGTGTTCCTGACGGTCAACTTGCGCGGTGCAGGCGCTTGCCCTTGAAGGAATGAAAAAATGGTATTAGAGGATTCCTTGGCACCCATCATTTCGCGGCTGCCTCTTCTTGGATCGCGTGCTTTTCGTCGAAGTCGTCAGCCGCAGCCAGTTCAGCTTCCACATCTTCCACATCATCAGGGTCTACCCGAGCGCTATAATAATCGACCGTATCCGACAAGTCGCGCGCCTCCGGAAACATCAGTGATATACCGATCAAGTGATTCGCCGCATTCAGCGGGACACGTTCGGATTTTGGCGTAGTGGGATCGCTATGGTCTGCGACAGCCTCTACCTGAGAGTCGGACTCTTTAATGAGGTTCGAGTCTTTGTTAATGGCATAAATAGCCAAGAGGCCGACCTTGTCTAATCCCCGTTTCCTCCTAAGGTCTCGCAAATGGTAGTCGCGTACCTGAGCTTCGCTGGACAACCCGTGAGAGTCGACGATTGATTTCTTAGTGTAATCCAGATCGGCAAACCGGTCCCAACGCGAGGAGATGGCTTTGAGATTTGCCACGCCGTTCTTACTGCTGACGACCATTTTCCGGCGCTGCAGAAGCTTTAAGGGCGCGCTAAGACCTAGGCTCAGGTCGGATACAGGCGCATTCTGTCGCTCCACAAATACAACGTTCCAAGAGTCCAAAGCTCCTTTATCCGCCTGGGCGCGTATATATTCGCAAACCGTGTCGGTCTGAATGGTTCGTGCATCCTCGTGAACTTTATACTCGGTCAAGAATTTGAGGATCAGGTCATTAGGTATGCCAGAAAACCCTCGCGTACTCTTGCTCGGCAACTCATCTTCATTGTGTCCTGAAGCACGGGCAGCTACAACCAGCGCGGTTGTCGCCTGAATATTTGCATCAAGCCAAGTCTTGTCTTCATCATTGAAAAGGATGGTCTGGACTTTCGTGCCCGAGTAACTCACATTAACTTTGATCGCACTCCGCATCTTGGCCGCTGCGGTAATTGTCATCTGGGGATGCGATCTAATCCGCACGGGCAGTTGAGAGGGCTTCAATCCTTCTTTGGCGTACGTATCAATCTCTTCCCGAATCTCGGCCTCGACCGTTGCGAGCGCAACGAACCATTCGCGAAGCTCGGTGGTCATCCAGACTCGAACCAGGTCCTCATAACCCTTTCGGTAACCGAACCACCGACCCATTTGGAGCAAAGTGTCGTAGGCGGAAGCGGCTCGAACGAAATAGCTCGAAATCAACCCTTCGAGAGTCAAACCCCTCGAAAGGGTATTACCGCCCACGACAATCACCGTCTCAGGCTGGTCTTTAGTGTATTTCAATCGATCACCGGACAAGTAATTGTCCATAAGAACGCGCGTAGAATCGAGCGTCTTCAGGAGTTCCGCCATGACCTCGTCGGCGGAAATTGGCGCGTTGTTGAATGCTTCGGCGCCTACACGCTGCGTCTCCGAAACCCACAATTCGTGGAGTTCGGCCAAGACCGCAGGGTCCTGCGAAGCAACGCTCTTACGCAGGCCGACTAGCTCGGCCTCGACAGCTGTTTTTGTGGCTTGGTGGGCAACGGCCCTCATTGAGGTGTGCACAAGCATGGAGGAATGGCGGATCTCTTTAGAGCGAAGCCTCCGCGCCGTAGTGGCGAGAGCGAACCAGAGGATTGCACGCCGAAGAGAGGGGGGAACTGCCGCGGTCCATTGTTCCAGTTGGTCCTTGTTTGTTGGAGGTTTAACAATGGCGGCATCTTCTATGGGGACTTCACGAACAACGTCGAGACCGTCATCCGGATCCACTCCTTCTTCGGCTTCCAGCGTGCCAAAGATTCGCTCAGGACCAAAGTAATCATCGGATCGAGGCAAAGTGACCACGAAATTTCTGGGGTATAGGCCAGATTCGTCGAGTGGATCGATCAACAAGTTAGCAAACGGCGTAGCGGTGTACGCGATATAGGCAGATTTTGGGTGCGACAGGAGCTCTTGGATAAGATTGTTAATTGTCGACTGGCGATTGCTTCCGACATCGATTGAAGCCTGATCTGCTTCATCATCGATTACCAGAATCGGACAGTTTGCCAGAGTGGTTACAGATGCCTTCTTAATCCAGGCATTCAGTCGCCTCAGCCGGGCTGGATTTTTCTTGACAATGGCGAGGAGCCTGAGCTCGTCTTGGCTGAACAGCGCCTCGGACGGCGTGATCTCCGAAAAATCCTGCTCCTGAGTAGTCAGAAGATGCACCCTCGTCTGGCATGGATCGACGAGATAGTCGTACAGCCGTTCTTGCGTCTGTTGCCGGAGGTTATCTGTGATTCCGGATAAAACAATGATCAGGCGATACCCCACGTCCGCGGCCTTGGCAATTACGGACATGAAGTTGGTCGTCTTGCCACTTTGCACATATCCCAGCACGAGACCACGAGTGTCGATGGTCTCCTCGCCCGGGCGCTCCCCCAAGTCGACTACGCGGGATGAAGACCTGTCGACGTCCTCGAACGCCTCGGGGAGCTCTGACTTCAATCGATTGCGAAGTGGTGGCCAAAAGAAATCGCCTTCCTTGGGCCCCCCGTACCATCCGCCCTCACCCCCACTGTGCAGGACGTCAGTGCCATCTAGGTCGTCCCATTCTTGGATGATTTTGCGTCGTCGTTCATATTCCGCACGACCCGCATTCAAGAGCGAATCCTCGACTTTGAAGAAGCCATTGGAGAGGGCCAAGACAGCCGCGGCTATGCTCTTGCCGCCACGGACCAAACCCTCCAGATGGTCCGCCACTTCCCGCACGGCGGTTTGGTGCTCGTCCAGCTCTCCGCCCAGAGACTCAACATTTGTGGGCACCATTGGCCATCCCCCTTGAATTCGCAACACGTCCGCTGACGGTCTTGTCAGTAATCTGATAGTACATAGCCCCAAGCCCATCCGGTCCACGTCTGTCGAGTCCTTGCCTGGAATATGCGAGATTTCGTTACAATGAAAGCCGGCGGTTGAGGCTGTAGCGTCAAGGAGCTACACGTCGCCAGTCGTTGGTTGTCTGTGCTCCCGCCAGTGCTCTCGTAACCAGTCAACTTGGACGCCTCTTACCTGGCCATTCAGGGAGCGCCCCGCCAGCACCCTGTATGCCGGGTAATTAGCCAACGTAGGGCTCACATCCACTTTGAGGGTCTCCGGATGAACGGCCAGAAGCCCGAGATCGAAAAGTCGGTGCAAGTCCCGCCGCATGAGGAAGCCGCCGTGTTCGTGGTGCACTCCTAGCTTGGCGAAGCTGTACAGATGTGCCGCCTCTAAGGCCGCCGGTGGGCATTGACCGGTGAAAATGCAAACGGGACCTGTAGCATCAAGAAGCGTCTTCCGAAATGCAGACTGACCAATTCGCACCCTTACATTTGCTGTGCGGTGACCGCCGGCAGCCATGTCAGAAGCAGCTTCGACTACTGTCAAAATTTCCGGACCATCGTAGGCGGACACTACCGCCCTGAATTCTTCCCACCTAAGCGGTCGGAGACTCAGTTGCGACTTGGACTCTCGCAAAGGCTTCTGAGGATGCTTCCGGGAATTAACCCGCCCATATCTACATAGGCGTCACTGTGATGCGATGTGTACTCCGTGATTTCAATGGTCTTTGATGCCGCCATTTGGAAGTAGCTTGACATGCGAAGCACTTATAGCGAGGCTGCTTATTCTTTCGAGAGTTTATGTGAGCTTTCCCACACAACGGGCAGCTGTAAACAGTCTTCATAGCAGTTTGACGATCGATGGATGCAATGGCGGACATACCCAGACTCGACTTCTTGTCCCACAAAACAATACGCTGACCAGGTTGGAGCCTTGCGTGATTGGGGACCGTACTGTCCCACCTGTAGGGACTTTCAGGTTCATCCCCGTATCCGTCGTTGCTCTAGAAGGCGCGGTTGTCGCCAACCGACAACAATAGCCAAGCATCTCGATCGTCGGCAGAAATTATGACATCACTATTGCATAACAGACGACGTCACCGTAGGACATCCTCCGTGTATGGCCGAGTCAGGACCTTCGAGTACTGAGATACTGGCTTCACAGTTTTGACACGATAGCCAACAGCCCTAAAACTACAACTCACCGCTTTGGTGCGAAATCTGACGTTTTCGCCTCGCGGGACCTTTTCGACGCAGTAAATGTGTCTGTGAAAGCACAGCCCGACGCCAACTTGATGTGTTGGCCCGGCAGATCGGTGCCAAGGGATGGATGTGAAGGGGTAAGAGGATTTCCGGATGTTGTGTGGAGCTTGGGCGAGAACAAAGACGCATTCAAACGGTCCCCGTGTCGCACTCTAACGCGATCCTTGCCCCCCGCTGGCCGCCTGAAATTGGCCCGGTGGGTGGTGGTTGGCCACTTGCCGTCGCCGCGCGCGGCTGAACAATTCAATGCCTCCGTGGCGAGGCTCCAGCATCCTAGAACGTCCCCGCCGACCTCTGAGCTGGGCTTACCGCACCGCTGTGCGGACGGAGCATCGAGTCGTGGGATACGGACCGTTCCACGGGATCAGATTCCGCTAGGAACGCGCCCGTAGCTATGAGTATTCGAAGCCCTGGAGATGAACCATCGATGTGAAGGAGCTCGGCAGGATCCCCGAAGGCCGACACCACAGGGGCATTTGGCCCTGTGGCGGGAGAGGCTAACGCAGGCGCCCGAAACCCGGCTACTGCGCCCTTAAGTAAAAGGGTCCACTCCGCGGTAGGG
Source organism: Paenarthrobacter sp. OM7 (assembly GCF_029873575.1). NCBI lineage: Bacteria > Bacillati > Actinomycetota > Actinomycetes > Micrococcales > Micrococcaceae > Paenarthrobacter > Paenarthrobacter sp. OM7. The sequence goes on along the minus strand of NZ_CP123579.1, from coordinate 1,289,075 downwards.
GTTCACGCACAGGCCGGCAGACATGAGTCAAGTGCCCTCGACTCATTAGCCGGCCCGCGCGTACTCCGCCTCGGCGACTACTGCGGAGACGAATCACCCAAGGATGGCAACTCGGGGTGCGTTGGTGTGTGGCGCCAAATTACTCGACGCCCAGGGTGCCGCCACGCATCACTAGTATGCCTCAGAGTTCCGCTTTAACTCCAATTGACTTTGGAGGTCAAACCTCGCCCATTGAGTGAACGAAAACACACCGGCTGCCAAACGATGGCGAAGAGTGGAATCGTTTGGAACATCATGAATATTCATTACCTGCTCTTTGATGTCGTACGAGACGTAAGGGCACGCCAAAAGATCCACGGATAACATCGCTCTTTCAGCAGCATTATGAGGAAGCGCCACGATCTGAGCTAGACAGGCATTCACAACTCTAAGACGGAGCGCCTCGTATCGGTGCCTTGCTTCCATATAATGGAGCAGCGAGGTAGCAGTGAAGTAGTCCATGACCTCGGTGCCGCCGGGTCCCTTGTTCGCCCGAAAAGAGTCACGCAGGACAGCCTCTAGCTCGTTCGAGGACAGTAGCCACGCACGACCTAACGAGTGAAGTGTCGTAAGCAGATAGAGACGTTCTACCCCTGGCTGACCTACCGACGATGGCCGTTTTAGGCACTTTTTCAGAATAGAGGCAATAGCATCCTTTATAACTACGCGGCTCGACTTACGTCGTAGTACTTCATCAGTTGCATTGAGTACATGGCCCAGTATCCGACAAATCTTGATTGTTGTCGCAACTCTCAGCGAGGTTCCGTACAGGAACTGTGTTATCTCGACGGCGCCCAGTAGGAGACCAACAGCGATCTGGTCATCTACTTCACTTTGAGTGGCTGCTGAGCGCAAGGATCTAACTAGACCCGCCACTCTCCTTTCCGCTACTGCCAGGGAAAAGTTCACGACGTCATCATGCCTACAGCCCGACAGCGAGACCGCAGACTTGTAGTCGAAGATGACTTTCGTAGGTTCAAATGCGCGGGGGATAGTTTGGAGCTCTTGAACTAATGTCAAGCTTGATGGTATACCATTTTCGAGAACCTTGACGATCGCAGATTTAGCAATAGAAATAGATGTGATATGGGGCGTCGAAAAGACCGATTCCTTGCTTTCATTTAATCTAAGATTGATATTCCGCAATTTACTAGATATTTGTAACTTGATTGCAGTACCAGCCTCGATGCTATTAGTGAAAACGAAATAATCATCCACATAACGTCTAATCTCATAGTCTCGACCTCGGAAAAGACCAATGCCAATTAGCTCCTGTTCGACCCGCTTGTCAACATCCTGAAGAATGACTTCGGCAAAAACTCGTGACGATTCGGGACCCACCAAGAGCCCATTAGTTTGCCCGTGATTAGCTCTCTGCATCAACTGGTCAAACTCGTTGCCGAACGACTTAGACGAACGATCTAACTTTGCCTGATGTTTACCCACTGTAGCCCAAGCCATTGAATGAGTATAGATACTATTAAAACACTGGGTAATATCCAAACGAATTAACTGAGAGTACTCCGACTCGAGGCTCAGGTACTCCGGAGAGTCATAGAACTTATATAAATTGCTATACCTATGGTACCGAAAGAATGAACGCAAAATAGGATCGCTGGTATGGATATCCTCAACTGAAGTAACGTTCGCCATGTCAACATAATTCGAATATTGCTTCCTCAAAACAGTGTAGCGAGCAACCGCTTTGGGAAAACGTATAGAGAAAGCACTCTGATTTGTGAAATATAGGATTTGACTCTTGTATCGCTCATAAAACTCAGCCGTGTCCAGTTGAGCGCGAGGGTGTGGCACGCTGAGTTCACGGTACTCTCGGCCACCGCGACTGACCGTAAAACCGTATGCGATGGTAGACACATCTTTGCTTTCACGCATCATAATGCTAAGCAGAGCCTTCTCCGCCTGGGTGCCGAGGCAAGTCCAACCTTTGTCAGTTGTCTTCAGACCCACACGTCGAGCGAAGCGATAGAACCTACGGTTAGTGAAAGTAGGGGGTACTTCATATGGAAGGACCTCCGAGATAACCGCTCTTAGTCCGCCAAGTCGGGCAGAAGACATCTTCATCATTGGTCCCGCCAAGCAATCCCAAGGGTCTTCAGTCGATGGGGAGACCATGTATGGAACTTGGAATGCTCGAATCCTTCCCTGCATTTGAACCTGACTAGTCGATTTGCCAGGTCTGCATCATTGAGTTTATCTGCTTCAGTTTTGATCTGTTTGTCTAAGTAATCCATGTCTTCGAGCCCTGTTAATGCTCTCTGCGAAAAGCGGATACCGACATATGCATCACGCTTATTTCCAGTTAGCTTGGTATTTGAAGTTAGAAACCTAATCCTGTCTAGAAGCACCGCCTTTTCCCATTCACTCTTCGATGAATGGGAGTAAATCTCAAAGGACTTGACAATCCGTGAGGCCAGCCGCTTACGTCGTTCGGCTGAGAGGAGTATGTTCGGTTCTCCCGGCTTCATCCCAAATTTAAACTTATAACCGAGATACTCGAGAGCGCTTGGAGTTTTACTAATATCCACGAGGTCAAATCTCCGCTTGGAAGGTTTTGAGGATAAATGCAGTCCCAGTGGTGCTAAACCATCGGAAAAGAAGGCCTGGAGTGACTGCGGGCTCGATCCAGATTGAAAGACTGCATAGATATCATCAACATAACGTACATAAAGAAGGCAGTCATTCCGACCGCGGATTGCTTGGTCAAAATCGGCAAGGACATATTCGGCAATCGTGGCGCTCATCGAGACACCACGCGGGATACCGCTGTTTCGATTTGTTTCCCTAGTATATGACCTTAATAGTGATTTAATGGCGCGAATCGATGTAGAACTGATATTCTGATCTGCTTCAATCCGGGCCATAAGTGAGTTATGCGAAATACTTTCATAGAAGTTTTCTATATCCGCACGCACAAGTAGGCGCTTGAACTGCCAATAGGTGGAGTCGCCAACGAGATCCGCTACCGTGTTCCTATTACTAAAGGTCGTTTGCAATTCACTTCGCAGTTGAGAATCTATTTGATTATATGCAAACCAACTTGCCGCCGATGGGAACACGACTCTGTAGGTGCTCTTATTTGAGGCCTTGGCCGCGGTTCGCAGTTCGATGGTAAAGTCTTTGAAGTCTTCCGAATCCAAGACCACTTCGAAGAAGGCTGCGATCTTCATTTCAAAGTCACTGTCATCGACGGTAGGACCGTCAGTGGCCCCTTTTGCGGTCGTCGATGCAGTCTTTAACCCTCGATTTGATCTTGCTTCATCGATATAGGTAAGTAGAATCTGCTCATGATGAGTACCTATCTTACGCAATTTCTGCACAGGATCTTGACCTGATCGTTCAAGTTTCTTCCAGGCAGCACGGAGCGTGGTGCGTGATGGCAAGTGGTCGCTGCTTCGAAGTAGCTTCAATGTATTTCCCCATTCGGAACGTGCTTCAATACCCTAAATGCACAAGTCAATACATTAGTAGACATTCAACCTAGGATGCGCCACCTTCGTCGACGGCGAGTCTGCTTGACCCCATATCAGTAAAAGAGTCGAATCTAAGGGCTACCTCGCCGGTAGCAACAGGACCTCGGCAACAGACGTGATTCGCGCCGGTGCCCTAATTCAGCAACGCCGTCGCGCTCGTAGATCAGAGTGGGTGAGGGACGTGGACGCAGTCCTGCGGCGACTCCACTTCAACATATCGCGCTGCGCCCGCTGTCAACGAGAGCACCGAAGCTTGTCGAGGAGCTGCCTAGCTTACACGAATGCACTGTCTGTGGGCTTAGGGCCGTCACGTAAGAAACAGGCCGGGCCCCGGATTGCCAACCGTCCAGCCGCGAAGCCATCCGGACGGCAAAATTTCCCAGCGGCACCTTTGGCCTTGGAAGCCAGCGGTGTGTCGTTTTATGCCGCCAACAGCTCCCCCGAGTCCTCCGATGGAGGCCGCCTGTCTCGCTGGTGCTAAGCGCAAGAAGCCGCCAGCATACTCGCATCCGTAACCACCCCCGCACGACAAACCATAGGGCAGAAGGCTACGTCCACTTCGTCCCTTCTCGAAGTAAGACCACGGTTGCCCGCCTAGGCCCCCGGGGGCATATCAGCGACCTCTTCCGACCGCCTTTCAGCGTGTCCGATGCCTTCAAAGATGCGCTCTGGAGACTGCACCTCGGGCCACGAGGAAGTAGGCCCGATTTCACTAAGACCGGTCGATTCGTCCAAAAGGGTCGGAACGAACAGTGAACGCTCCAGTAAGGGGGTGGTCATTACCGGTTACACAGCTTCAACCTATGAGGCAGTCGTCCCGGGTCTCGTTCGGATACCGGCGAAGAAAACTATCCCGTCCGTCATGCTATTTGGGCCGTTGCACCAAAAACACCGCCCCCAACACCAACACCGCACCCACCAACTGCCACGCCGACAACGACTCCCCTAAGAACACGAACCCCAGCACCGTAGCCACAAGCGGACTCAAGAAACCCAGGAACGACACCACCATCGTCGGCAGCCGCTGGATACCCCGAAACCACACCGCGTAGGCAGCCAACGCGCCGATGACACTGAGGTAACCAAAGCCCGCCAGGTTAGGCAGCGAAACCGACCCCGGCAGCCCTTCAACCACCAGCGTCACCGGCAGCAGCATCACCCCACCCATCGCCAACTGCAGGCCGGTAAACCCAAGCAGCCCCACGCCGTCGGGCCGTCCCCAGCGTTTGGTGAGAACTATGCCGGCCGCCATGCTCAGCGCCGCCGCCATCCCGGCGAGCACACCCACGAGAGTCAGCGTCGCGTCGGATCGCAGGACGAGCAAGCCGACACCCGCAGCTCCTACTGCGCAGGCAAGGATGTGCGCCTTGCGGATCCTCTCCCCCAGCAAAAGCACGCCGAGGAAGAGCACGAACAAGGGCTGAATGGACATGACCAGTGCCGCGAGCCCACCCGGCAGTTGGTACGCGGTGAAAAACAGGAGGAAGAAGAACAGCCCAATGTTGAGCGCGCCCAGCGCAGCGGCTTTGAACCACCAGCTCACCCGCGGCCACGTTCGGGTGACCACCATGAGCACGATACCCGCTGGCAGCGCCCGCACGGTTGCGGCGAGGAGCGGCCGATCCGCGGGGAGGAACTCCGTGGTCACCAGGTAGGTGGAACCCCAGACCATCGGCGCGAGCGCGGTGATGAAGAGGTCGCGAGGGGATGCCTTGGACGCCCCAACTCCCGCCCTGCTGGCCACCGCTGTAGATGAACTCATCTTTCACTTCCATACATTTCGATGTCGAACTATTTGATGTAAGACAATGTAGGTGCTGTACTGTTTGAGGTCAAGCATTGGAGGACGATGGACCGCGACGCAGTGGACATGATTCTTGAGCAGTGGAACAAGGAGCGACCCGACGTGGACGTCAGCTCCATGGGCGTTCTGGGCCGGCTCAACAGGGCGAGTCGTCTCGCGTCTTTGGACTTGCAGAAATTCATGAACCAGTTCGGGCTGGAGCCTTGGGAGTTCGACGTCCTGGCAACATTGCGCCGGTCCGCGGCCGAGGCGCCGTTGACGCCCGGGCGACTCGCCAGCCTCACCATGATCGGTTCGGCGGCCATGACCAACCGCGTAGATCGACTGGTATCGCGCGGCCTGGTTCATCGCGAGACCAACCCCGAGAACCGCCGGCAGCTGCTCATCAGCCTCACGCCAGAGGGACTCGCCCTGGTGGATGATGTGGTGGAGCATCACGTCGAAAACCAACAGAAGATGCTCGAGGGCCTGTCCAAGACCGAGCGGGTGCAGCTGGCGAACCTGCTGCGCAAGTTCCTGCTAGCTAACCACGACGGCGACCCCTCCTAAGCGGTAGTGTCACCCATGCGAGGATGAGGCGCGGAAAACCACCTTGGCCTCCGTCGGATTCATAGAAGCCGTGCCTCCAAATACGCGAACTCAGTTCACGTCAGCCGTTCGATAAACCTCGCGGCCTGAGACATACCGCCAGATCACGTGATCAAGCTTGCGCGCTGCGGTCGGATAGAGCCCAGCGACTTGGCTGATCAAGCTCGCCGCATCTTTTGGAGTAACAGTGCGATCTTCAAGGCCCGCGTGTTCTTGAATGAAGCGGATCACCATCCTGTCAGGCTTAACGGATTGTAGACCGACAAGAATCAGTAAGTAGTTGAAAGTAACTCCCGAGGATTGGCTCGGAAGGCGTAGCCATGCCTTCTTGATCCTCTTCAATTCGGGGTCCCGCTGGAACTCCTCCCGCACGTCAGCCGCGGTCTCGATTGGACGATCTTCAAGTGAAGCTAGAGTCAGCGCAGCGCGATAGACAACCTCGGCTTTTAGGAGTGCACCGTCCCCCGTGTGCGCCGGTTTACGGTTGTTGACCGCTTCGGCCCATCCGGCGCTGCCGCCCAAGGCGTCGAACGAGGCCAGTAATTCTCGGACGCCGTCGCTATTCGGATCGCCGGCCTCTGCCCGCCGCATAGCGCGATAGGCCGTTATGACGTTCACGACACTTGTGTAATGCGATCCGGTCGAGAAGATGGAGTCAATAATGCCCAGCGCGAGACTGTCCGGATAACCGTCCGCTTCGATCCATTGAGATTCATCGTCGAAAATAGAACGGCAAACTTCAGTTAGTCGTACTGCCGCTTCGCTGGGTTCAGTCGTCATAGACGGACTCTAGCAAGCACCCGTTACTTTACGGGTTGCGACATCTGGCTGCTACGACAGTTCCCTCGCCATAGTTAGTGTGCGCCAGGAGACTTGCCATGGTGGAGCATAACGTCGAGAACCAACAGAAGATGCTAGAAGGCCTATCCAAGACCGAGCGGGTGCAGCTGGCGAACCTGCTGCGCAAGTTCCTGCTGACAAACAACGACGGCGAACCCTCCTAAGCGGGTAGCGTCACCCATGCGAGGATGAGGCGTGGACACTTCCTCTGAGCAGCTGGCGATCGCAATCGGAAAAGCACTGGGAGGCGGACAGGCAAGCGCCTACACCGGCACCTCGTATTGCCAGAGCGGCAACCACTTGGTGAGGCATACCATTTCGGTGCACCCAAGAGCCTTCATCTGGTCTGCGACCGAGTTGCCTGACGGACCCACGAGAACGTTCGAACCCCGCTCACTCACTCTGCAGACGGATGGCGTCGATGATTTCAGCCTTTCCATTGACCGCATCCCGTTTTCTTTTCCTGAGGCTGTCCAACTCTCGTTCCCGCTCTCCCTACCCATATGGGGCCGGCAACTGGACGACTACCACCCGGTCGCTTGTGAAGTGAACGGCTCGGACACGACGCTCCTGCTGAGGCACAGGGCAGATCGGACAATTTTCGGGTCCTTCACTTTCGATACAGAAAGCGGAATCGCGAAAACGCTGTTCACGCCGACGACGGCACTGAAATTGGAGCGCGAGCTCCCTCCGGAGAACGGAGAACACGACTTCGGATTCGTGGCTGGCCAGGGTGACCCCGATTTGCAGAATCGCCTTCGCCCCGACGACAACACCCACTAGCAAAGAGATGGCCCGCAGACCTTAGTCCACAGGCCATCATCAACTTCCCGATCACTCAAGCTCGCTGGGCTCCTGGCTGGTTTCTTTACGTTTGCTCCGCCGCAACACATAAATCCCGTAGCAACCGAACCCCAGCATGAGTACAGCAGCACAGGCACGCCACCATGCGAAAGGCTGCCAAATCGCGAAGTTGAGGGCCATGACGAAGAACATCACAACGTGCAATGGATGCGGAACCTTGCTCATCATTCCCTCTTTCGATTGGGCGCCGCGTGGCCGGCAGGTAATTCATGACGAAGGCGGTCTGACTCGGACCTCGCACTCAGGCGAGGTCCGATCCCCTTGAGCTCACGAAGCGCCCGTGTCTGGTCAACCAGTGGAATATGCCAACGGTTCCCGCGACGCTGAGCATGGGAATGAGAACGAAACTCCATTCGCCTCCCCTGAAAATTGATGCCGCACTCATCGCCGCCACGCACCCCACGCCCAAAGCGGCCGAACGTGCCGACCCCACCCCAAGTGGAACCCATCGCCAACGCCGGTAGTACTTGGTTGCAACGATGAGGAGACACAAGAGGAGGAGGCCAACAAAGTACACGAGCGGCGCAGGGACCAGACCCACGGATGATATGCCCGCACCGAAAATCAAGGACAGACATAGCGAGAACCGTTTAGCCCTACACATCGGCCATTTTCACCAGATGCTTGCGCTGGAAGGCCACGAAATGTCTGTTTGCCTGCTCCGACATCATGCTTCCTCCTAGTGAAGAACGGTCTTTGTTGACCCGCACATTGTGCGCCCGCCATATGCCGGCTAGGTGGCGAAATACTCCTAGCTAGGTGCTGTCAGAGCGAAACTAGGTGCCGAAGCGCCCGAAAATGAGTGGCCGCTAGCCGCGTCTAGGGGTTCGCGAAGGAGCCTGGATGGCCTCTTCCGAGAACCACCTTCACTAGCCCCCACGATGAAACAGGCGCGGGACCCGCCACCAGCGGATCCCACGCCTGCCCTACCTCAGCCGATCAAGAAACTCACCTCAACCCAGGCGGCACATTCCCCACGGCAATACCCATGATGTTCAGCCCCTCGTTTACCAGCGCGCTCCCCTGCGGCAACGTCACGCTGGACACCTCAAAAGCAGGGGGAATGTCGATCTTTGTGGCGAAGACGCGGGCCGGCTCATCAACCCGCACCACCGTCGACGGCCCACCGATGTAAGCCTGCGTGTGCCGCTGGTGATACGCCGACTCAGCCACCACCACCGCAGTATCCGTAGCAACCCCGGTGCGCCAGTTCGCCAGCGAAATGGTCACTGTCCGACTCTGCCCGTTAGTGAAGTGCACCGTAGCCACTCCGGAGGTCACGTTGCCAGTGGAGAACCCCGTCACCAGCAAGGTCCGTCCGCGTCCTGACAGAGCCACTTCCTGACCGGCAGCTTTCAACGTATCCGGCGTCCCCACAGCCGTCGGATGCCACACGGACGAGACGCCAAACGCCGAATACGGCTTCCCGCTCACAAGCCCGGCAGCGGCCAACGCCTCCTCAGAGAACGTCCGACGGTCAGACGTAACAGCCCCATTCCGGGGATTGGCCGCGTTGGCCACGGAGGTTTGATTCACCAATGAAGCAAAAGGCAAAGGAGCAACAGCAACACCAGGTCCCTGGTAAGCACCAATGTTCGGAGCCCCAACGGAACCGGCACCCGGGGTGGGGTTACCGAAGAAGTCCTTGCCGCCGTCGTCGTTAATCCGAACACCGGCACCGATCAGCGGTGACCCGGAAGCAAGCCGGTACCCGGGAACGTCCAACGTTGTCTGGCCGCTGCCACCGGCAACCAACTTAGGATCACCCAGCACCGAACCAGCCTCCCCCGAGGGCGGGACAATACCGCCAAAGTACGCGTTGTTCGCATACACAGCGGCAGACGATTTGAGGACACCACCAGGTGCCACAAACAGATTGTTCCGCACCTCGCGTGGGCCGGTCATGTCGTCCAAAAACACACGCGACGGGCAGTAGAAGGTGTTGTTGTAGATATAGTGCTTGCCGGTACCGCTGCTGCTGCCGCCCAGACGACAGTCGTCCTGGGCCACGTTGTAGCGCAGAACCACGTTCGCCGCCGTTGCGCCGCCCCCGCAGTTGGACACGCAGTTGAGGTAGAAGCCGCCGGCGTTCCCGTACGAGTAGTTGTACTGGAAGAGGCAGGTTCCCACGATCTTCATGTCGCAGTCCCAAGCGGTGGAGTCGTACGTGGAGGTGGTGCTGTTACCCACCACGTTGAACTGGAACACCGGGTTCTTGGAGTTGTAAGGCCACATGCCCGCGAAGTTGCCGCCCTCATAGGGGTGGGCACCTTGGCCGAGGTTCAGACCCCTGTTGTGCTCGATGAGCGGCGCGTCAGAGTTATGGATCACGATCGCATCGCCGCCCACGTCATGGATTTCGTTCCGCGCAACGTACACCTTGGTGTTGTAGCGCTCGGTTGTATCGGGAGCTGAGATCTTCACGCCACCACCGGCAGCGTCGTTGACCTCGTTATCGGTGATGGTGATGCCGTCAACCGATCCCTTGCCCCACGTCCGCACCATGATGCCGGCCGACTGCGCGAAGCCAGCGCCGTTCGTCGCCTTGTTCCGCCACCCTGCCACGTCCTCCACGTGGTTTCCCGTGACCACAATTCCTGCAGTCTGCGCCGTTCCGCTGTTCTCGAAGAGGATCCCAACTCTGCGCACCGGAGTGTCCGACGGGTTCACCACATGCAATCCGCTGACGGTCCAGTGACTGGCATTCGTGATCTGGATGGCCGCTACAGCACCACCGCCGTTGATAGTGGGCTTCGCACCGTCCCCGTAGCTGGAGAGCGTGATGGGATGGTTGGCGATGCCGGTGCCCGCCGGCGTGAGTGCGCCGATGCAGTCAGCGCCGGCCCGGAACAGGATCGACTCGCCGGCATTGAACGCGCCGTGGCCGTTCACCTGGGCGATCGAGTTGAACGGGCTTGCCTGACTGCCATTACCTGAGGTCAGGACCGAGCAGTCCACATAGAACTTCGCATCGCTGATCTGCACAATGAACGCGCCGATCCTGCCCGTGGTGGCCACATCGAACGGCCCCGTGCCCGTGGCGACCAGTTCTGTCGCCCCGCCTGCGGCTCCGGCCGGCACCACAAAGGTGATGGCTGCCGCGCCGGTGGCGTCAGCAACGGCGTCGGCCATCTTTTCGCCCCGGAGGCCCAGGCTGACGGGGCTGAGCGGTTTGAGGTCACGCACGACGACGGTAGCTGGCGTTCCGGGGACCAGCCCGTTGAGATTGGTCCCGGCTGAGCCCTCGACCCGCAGCGGTGCTGCGATGAACGCGTCCGAGCAGTTGATTTTGGCATCGGCCCAGTCGGCGTGATCGTTGCCGTTCCCCTCCGGGCCGGTCTCCACCTTGAGCTGCAGCGTGCTGCCGCCCTGCAGGTTCACGTTGACGGGCAGGGCTCCGTCCGTCCCCTTCCGCTCTCCCGCGAAGCGCTCGATGCCATCAACCAACACCTTGAAGTCCACCCGACCGCGGTCACCCTGAGTGTCGTCCACGCCAACTTGGGCGAGGAACTGCCGGCATTGCCCGCCAAGGTTGTACGTAATGGACGACGCTGCGTGGGTGCCAATACCTTTCGCGTACACAGTGCCACCGACGGTCAACGGCCGGCGATTCGCATCGCCCGCCGCTTGGCCACCGTTGCTCATGTCCAGTTCCGCCGGTCCCCAACCGTTGGTCATGCTCGACCACGGAACGTCGCTGGCATAGACGACGCCGGTGGGTGGCGGGGGAAGTTCGGCTGCGGTTGCGCTTGGGCTGGCTGCGATTCCGGTTGCCAGCGCCGCTGCCGTTAATGCGGTTGATGCGGCTACTGCTGCCAGACGTCTGGCCATGGGGTGTGGGTGCAAGTGGGGCTCCTCATTGAGTGGGTTTCCTCAAGGAGTTTCTTGCGGGGTGTGCGTTTGTTGCAACGAAATGCACAGGTATGAACATGCTGACTGCAGTGTCACCCGGCGATCGGCAACGGACCGGCCGAACCTCCCCACCACTAACAAAAGCCACCCAACAGGACTATGCTCCGGTGAATCGTTTGATGTACATGTTGCTACTGGGGGTAACAGTGATGTTCAGATCAAAGTCGAGCAAGAATTCATGCCATAAAACACCCGAAGATCGAAGGCGCCCACTCTTCGTAGGCACAACTCTGGCCGCGGTCGCGGCCCTGCTCATGGGCACAACTGCCCTTCCAGCACAGGCAAGCCAGCCGAGCATACGCACAGCGAACGTCCCGTTAAATAACTGGGACTACGTCAACATCAACACCGGCTATAACGACGACGTCCTCGCCAGAGATACTGCAGGCGACCTATGGGTTTATCCCGGTGACGGCCAAGGCGGTTGGAAGAAGCCCCGCTTCAAGATGGGCGAGGGCTGGAACGTGATGACTGCAATCATTGGTGCGGGCAAGTTCCAAAGCGAGTTCAACGACGACATCCTTGCCCGCGATATCAATGGCGACATGTGGCTCTACCCCGGTGGCTACGAATACCTCAAACCACGGACCAAGGTGGGCGTCGGTTGGAACGCCATGACCGCGATCATGGGTCCTGGCGACTTCGACGGCGACTACTGTGCCGACGTCATCGCCCGCGACGCCGAAGGCCGCCTTTGGTTGTACCCCGGGGATCACACCGGCGGCTGGAAACCCCGGCGCCAAATAGGTGTCGGTTGGAATGTGATGACAGCCCTGATCGGCCGCGGTGACTTCAACGAGGACGGCAAGCGGGACGTCATGGCCCGCGACACCGGAGGACGGCTGTGGCTCTACCCCGGTGACGGCAAGGGCGGCTGGCTGCCCCGAATGCAGGTAGGCGAAGGCTGGAATGCCATGACGGCGATCATTTCCACGGGAAGATTTGACGGCCACTATCCGGGCTACTCACAAGTCATCGCCCGTGATGCCAACGGAGACCTCTGGCTCTACCCCGGCGTCGGCAGTCGTCACCTCGAACCACGGAAGAAGATCGGCGAAGGCTGGAACGTTATGACGGCCCTCATCTGACCCAACCGAAACGCCACTAAACGGCAGGCACCAAGGCGGGCTCCGCCGTCGTACGTGTGTAACGCGAGTGCTACTTTGTACGGAAGCTGCTGGTTCAGGGGGATGACATGGAAGCTTGGGAATGGGTGTTGGCGTCGCTGGCGGGACTGTCCGCGGTGTTCGTCATGGGAGCGAACCTTTGGGCGATCTTCGATGTCCTGCGTCAGGACGGTCTGGATCAAGCTGCCCGGATCATGTGGGTGATGCTGTTCTTTGTGGTGCCGCTGTTCGGTGTTGTCGTGTGGCTGTACGCGAAGACTCGGCTGGCTGGTTTGAGTAGTGGCACGCGCCTGAGGAAGACGCTCTAGGTGTTGGGCTCAGCTACTCTCGCCCTGATTGCCGCACGTGCTTCGTGGCTAATCGGACAGAATGCTGCTGCAGCGGCCATCTCGGCTGCGACGGATGCCCTGGTCGATGGGCACGACGGCCGAGCCCTCCGCGAGCTTGCTGGCGTTTCGGCGCACATCAACGTGTTCCAGCTTGGGGTCCTCATCGACGATGCTCTCAAGGAGCTTGGCGTGGCGACGGGTGACATGACAAAAGACGATGCCCAGCTTGTAGCGGCTTACTATTACGCCAGCCAAGCCATCGAGGGAACCATGCCTGTACGGGAACTCGCGTCGTGGGCGCACCGGGTTGTCGGTCACGAAGGCCACCCCATCGCGCAGGAGTTGGTTGAGCTTGATGACGCATATGATGCGTACGACGGGTGGGGTGGGGAACCCGACGCCAGGCAGGTGGTCAAGAGCTTCATGGATGCAGCCGGGCCGGAGATTCAGAAGTGGATGCGACCAGGAGCGGCGAGCCAGTGAAACCTTCACATGTGCTTTGGACATGGCCAACGACATCCGGACCGGACGACGTTGTCCGTTGCATGGTCGACTATGCCTTCAGCATTCACACGCAGGGCGGCATTGTCCTCAGGGTCGAAAATAAGTTCATTTACAAGTCAGCTTCCGGCCTAAGTCACCGCCTTAATCCCGCCGGAGAACCTTCCCAGCTGGGGCCTGCACTCTCGATCGCACGTTCCTCAGTCACGGCGGGGTTCGCTGACGACCGCGGAAGCCTACATGTCGACTTCGCCGACGGTAGCACCGTTGAGGTTTCGCCAGATGAACAGTACGAAGCCTGGACGCTCAATGGGCCAGAGGGGTTGCTCTTGATTTCTTGCCCCGGCGGCGGTCTCACAACTTGGGGTTTGGACACACAGTAACCCCATTGAAAGCATGTTCAAGCGTCAGGCAAGCTGCCGGCAGCAAGGCGGGTTCCGGCGTCGTGATTCAGCGTGCCAGGGTTATCAGCTGCAAGGACGAGGATATGGAGCCGGACATCGAACAATTGCTAAATGGGCCCCGAGGCCGACGCCTCTGCCTTGAACTCGCGATGGAAATGGACCAGGACATCCGGATCGCCGTCTTCCACCTCGGCTACAACCTCGATCCTGGCGCCGGCAGGTCACGCAGAATGTTGACCATGGACCCCGTCGGCGAAGCACCGCCTCCACTACCGGAGTCGACCATGGAGGAGCTCGCAGGGCTGATCACGTCCTTGGATCTACGGAACATCACCACCGAGCTGGTTCAACACGCCTTTCAGCGCGCAGTGGACACCGCCAGATATTGGCAGGAGCCCGAAGGGGAGGACTTCCTCGCCGCCACCCAGGAAATCACAGAGTCCCTGGCGCATGTCGCCAAGAGCCTAGAAGGAAAACCCGCAACGCTGTGGTGGGATCAGAAGGCCCTACCCGGGCAGTGGGCTATCGACTGGCGCTCAGCGGACGATCCCACACCGCTCCCCCGAAACCCGCAGCATACCCTGGCCGAGTGGGTACGAAAGGAACGGGCCGAGGAGTTACGTGCGGCCAAGGAACGGCCACAAGACCCCCGCGCCAACTTCAGCGGCGAATGGTGGTCGATCCCCCACGGACTGATCCACACGGTGGCGCGGATCCCCGAAGGACTCAGCCTGGTGGAAGATTCCCTCGGCTGGGAAGAAGCCACCGTTATCCCGGTGGCAGGAACAGGCAGGATTTTGGAAATCACCACTGAAGAGGACTGGACCACCCTCTGCCGCGCTTTCCCGTTGGAGGTCACAGCGTCCCGTCGTCACGACTGGTTCCGGACCACGGACCGCCACGGCCGCTGGGTCATCCCCGATTGGGAGCAAGCTGCATCCACGTGGGATGCCGTACACCTGACTGTCACCGGCTACCTCAGCGTTGCGGGCCGCGCACTCGCAGTGGGCGAAGACACTTCAAGTGTCATCGCCGGATGGAACCCCGACACCACGTTCTGGCTCAACGACGTAGTCCGCGAATCCGGGGAGCCCCGTCAGCATTGGCACAGGCCGCATAACCAGGACGAGTGGCAGTTGGCCGCGGGAGGTTAGCTGACCCACCCGCGCAACCAGCCGCCGTCGTGCACTAACAACACAAACCGTCAGCCGCCCGCAATGTCCCGCAGCGTCTGCAGGTGCGCTGCCCACACGCCCCGCCCCGCAACAGTCAAACTCGCGGAAGTCCTCGGAAACTTCCCGGCGAAGCTCTTCTTGATCTTCACAAACTCTGCCTTCTCCAGGATGGCCAGTTGCTTGCTGAGGACAGAGTCGCTGACCTGAATCGCATCGCGCAGGTCCTTGAAGTCCAGCGACTCGGCCTTAGCGAGCGCAGCCATGATGGAGAAACGGACCGGTGAGTGGACGACCTCGTTGAGCTGGTGGCGCGGGTGTTCCGCCGGCGTGCTCATGCGCGCAGCTCGCGGAAGGCGGCGGCGAGGCCAATGCCGGCCAGCGCGACAGCGGCCGGGATGTAGAACCACAGGTTTCCGTCGCGGAAGAAGTAGGCACCAACCACCAGGGCTACGACGTACAGCGCGAAATACCCGATCAGCGATGTCACGAACCTTTTGGTGAATCCGGCCTTGGTGGACCGTTGGAACATGGGCCAGACGCACGCGGTGATGGCACCCCAGGCGCCGACAGAACACGCCAGCAACGCAGCGCCGTAACCGGTATGGGCGACGATGTGCATCCCGATCATGAGCAGTGAACCCATGATGGCGAGGCTGGTGAACAGGACGGCGACGGGCCAGGCTGCTGCGTTGATCGAGGCGGCACCCACTGAGTCAGCTCTCGCAAGGAGTTCGCGTGCTTCGGCTGCTGACATGTTGCCGGTGGTCTCGTTCATGGTTCCCCCAAAGTTGTGCGGATCAATAACCCCAACCTAGGAAAGTACTTTCCATATTGTCAAGTACTTTCCCATGACGGTCTAGTTAGCGCCCGCCCCACCACTCCCGGTAAATTTGATTCCAAGAGTTTGACCCTCGGTGAGCAACACCACTCGCGCGCCTCACGAAAGCAGGATCATATGACCGTCTCTCCCCTCATCTGGGGCATCACCATCGTCGTCATTTTGGCGCTCTTGGCCTTCGACTACTTCTTCCACATCCGCAAGGCACACGTCCCCTCGCTCAAGGAAGCGGCCATCTGGTCCTCCATTTACGTGGGCCTGGCTGTGCTCTTCGGAGTATTGGTCCTGATCTTCGGCGGCGGCCAGATGGGGTCCGAGTACTTCGCCGGCTACATCACGGAGAAGGCCCTCTCGGTCGACAACCTGTTCGTGTTCCTGATCATCATGGCGAGCTTCCGGGTGCCGCGTGAGGATCAGCAGAAGGTCCTGCTCTTCGGCATCGTTTTCTCGCTGATCGCCCGCACCGGTTTCATTTTCCTGGGCGCCGCGCTGATCAACTCGTTCGCGTGGGTCTTCTACATCTTCGGCCTCATCCTGCTGCTCACGGCAGGCAACCTGCTCAAGCCCGGCGACCACGGTGACGGCCAAGCCAACAACTTCATCATCCGGCTCGCCAAGAAGCTCTTCCACACCACGGATAAATACGACGGCGACAAGCTCTTCACTACCGTCAACGGCAAGCGTGCCCTGACTCCCATGCTCCTGGTCATGGTGGCCATTGGTGGCACGGACATCCTGTTCGCGCTTGACTCCATCCCGGCAATCTTCGGCCTCACGCAGAACGTCTTCATCGTCTTCACCGCTACGGCGTTCTCCCTGATGGGCCTGCGCCAGCTGTACTTCCTGATCGACGGCCTGCTGGACCGCCTCATCTACCTCTCCTACGGCCTGGCAGCCATCCTCGCGTTCATCGGCGTCAAGCTGATCCTGCACGCCCTGCACGAGAACAACCTGCCGTTCATCAACGACGGCGAGCACGTCAACGTCATCGAGATCACCACCGGCCTCTCGCTGAGTGTGATCATCGGCGTCCTGATCGTCACCGTGGTGCTCTCACTGATCAGCCCGGCGGGCAAGGCCCAGACGGCCATCAACAACGCCCGCCGCCATGCCGTGGATTACCTGGACCTCGACTACACCGCCGACGCCAACGAGCGCGAGCGCATCTACCGCGCACTGACCGCCGAGGAAGCGCAGATCGTCCAGATGCCGCTCAAGTATCGGAACAAGGCCAAGGACGTGGAGGCGATCCGCGAGCAGGTGAAGGAAGCCCACCGCCAGCACGAGGCTTTCCTCAACCGCTAAGCCCAGCTAAGAAGTCAGGCGCCCAGGAGCACGCTGATCTGATCCCGGATCTCGTCGCCAACCTGGGCGTCTGTCAGTTCTTTGGTGGCCGAGGACGTCATGCTGATGAACATGATCGCTGTGATGATCCGTGCCAGCTTGGCGGGGTCGCGGGCCAGCAGTTGCTCGTCGCGGCCCAGGATCCCGGCAATAGCTTCTTCCGTGCGTATGGTCAGCGACAGCGCTTCTGCGTGATGCGGCTCCGCCGGATCCCCGAAGACAATCTCCTTCAGGTACGTCCGGCCGTTTTCGATCTGGACGCGGTTGCACTCGATGATGGGGCGGATGATGGCCATCACCGCGTCGAGCACCGCCGTTTCAGCGGACGCTGCGTCCACCCCATTGGTCAGCGCTTGGGCGTATTTGACGTTGTGCACCAGCAGCAGCAGCTCCGCCTTGGTCTTGGCGTACAGGAACAAGGTTCCCGAACCGACGTCGGCCTTTTCAGCTACTTGCTGGGTGGTGACCTCATCCACTCCATACTGGGTGAAAAGCTCACGGGCTGCCGCCGTGATGCGGTCAAGCTTCTCCTGCTTATTCCGTTCACGTCGGCCAAGGGTCTGGGGCGCAGGCTGCATTCAGCTACCGTATCAGCGGCCCAGGAATTCGAGGGCTACAGGGACAAACTTGTCGTGGAACTGGAAGATGCCACCGTGCCCGGAATCGGGGTAGATGACCAGTTCGCTGCCCGGAATCCGGCGGTGCAGGTCACTCGAGAGGACAGATGGCACCATGCGGTCATTGTCACCGTTGGCGATCAGCGTCGGCTGGGTGATGACACCCAGATCGGCCGACGGCGACAATCCCCACCGGCGGATGGCTTTCAGTTGCGTCTGGAATGCGGCGAGCTTGAAGGGTGCCTCGCGGTTGGTGGTGCGTTCCTTGAGTCGATTGATGAAGGCCCGGGCGGCCGGTTTACCGGCGGCGTTCCTGTTGAAGAACAGGAACTCTTTAGGGTCCTGCCGGGTAAGGGTGCCCCGAAGAACGTCGTAGTAGGTGATTCCGATGATGTTCTGGATGCCTTCCCCACCGGCAGGGCCCGTGCCTGCGAGCACCATCTTGCGAACAAGCCCCGGGTGCTTGAGGACCAGCGCCTGGGCGATCATGCCGCCAAGGGAGAACCCGAAGAGATCCACCTGAGGATAGCCGAGGGCCTGAATGAAGGCAGCGGCGTCGTCGGCCATGCCTTCAATGCTGTCCGGAACGCTGCCCGTGGAGGCGCCCACTCCGCGGTTGCTGAAGGTGATCACGTGGTGCTCGGCGGCGATGGGATCGATGATGCGTGGATCCCAGTTGTCCATGGTTCCAGCGAGGTGAATCAGGAAGACCACCGGAACCCCGCCCTTGGGACCCATCTCCCGATACGCGTAGGTAACGCCGCTGGCCGTCACCGTCTTCGCAGGCACCTGCACATACCTCTGTTGTTCACTGCTCATGATGTTTGTCCTGTCGGGGTGTTGGTTTGTGGTTAGAGATGGCTGACGACGGTCTTGCCGCGGACGCCGCCCTTTTCCAGGGAAGCAAGGACATCGGCTGTCTGATCGAACGGCACCACGCGTCCCAGTACAGGCTTGATGTGGCCGGCGTCGATGAGCGCAGCAATTTCCTTCAGCTGGCCGCCATCAGCGCGCATGAAAAGGAACTCGTAGGTGACGCCAAGGCGGCGGGCCTTGCGGCGAATACCCGAGCTCAGCAGGGTTGTCACACCCAGCAGTACAGGGTTACCACCCAGCTGGCGGGCGAAGCCGGCATCCGGCGGACCCGCGATGCCAATGGCCTTGCCACCCTTCTTCAAGACCTTCAAGGACCGCTCCAGGTTCTCGCCGCCAAGGCTGTCCAGGACGAGGTCGTAGTCGTGAAGGATCTCCACGAAGTCCTCGGTGCGGTAGTCAATCACCACATCAGCGCCGAGCTCGCGGGCAAATTCCTTGTTCCCGGCGCTGACCGTGGTAGCTACTGTTGCGCCCAAGTACTTAGCAAGCTGGATGGCGATGGAGCCCACTCCCCCGGCACCGGCATGAATGAAGACCTTGTGGCCGGGGCCAACGTTCCCGCGCTCCACCAGCGCCTGCCACGCCGTCAAAGCCACCAGCGGAAGTGAGCCCGCTTCCTCCATGCTGACGGTGGCCGGTTTGATGGCCAGGTCTTCCTCGGCCACGGCGATACGCTCCGCGAAGGTGCCAATGCTGTCCTTGCCGGGGCGTGCGAATACCTCGTCGCCAGGCGAGAAGGACCGCACCTGGGGCCCCACCTGCAGGACCACACCGGCAACGTCATGGCCAAGAACCTGCGGCAGTTTGTACGGGAGGATCTGCTTGAACTCCCCCTGCCTGATCTTCTCGTCCAGCTGGTTCAGGCCGGCCGCGTGAACCTCAACCAGCACATCGTGGTCACCGAGCACCGGCTCCGGGACGTCGATCTGCTGCAGGGGTTCCTTGTACTGATTGAGGACGAAGGCTTTCACGGGGGTTCTCCAATGACTAATTAACTGACTTAACTCAATTATGAGTTCACTCAGTTATTTAGTCAAGGGGGGCCCCCCTCTGACGTCAGTCGGTGTTCTCGGCGGCAGCTTTCAGGTCGGCGGCGAACTGTTCAAAGCTGGCGTCGAACGACGGGATCTTGCTGGCGAACAGCGGAAATATCGGCCCGCCGATGCGCTCGTTCATCTCGAACAGGGTCCCGCCGCCGTTGGTTTCCATGAGCGTGTACACGCGGGTTCCCATCGCGTCACCCCAGGCCAGCCGGCTGGTGGGCTCGAACTCCTTGACCTTGAGCTTGAACGTGCGGTTGGGATCCAGCGTGGAGACCAGCTGGATGGTGGATCCGGGCTTAATGTCGCCGTCCACCGAAACGATGGTGGAGTTCCACCGCGGATAATCCGACGCCGTGGTCAGCAACGTCCACACAGTGGCCGGGCTGGCGTTGACGGTGGTGGACACCTGGGTGGTGCGGCTGAACGTTTTGCTGACGGTGGTGGCAATTCCATCGGGACTGGGTGACATGGTGTTCCGCTTTCTCCGAAGTGCACGGTTATTGGCCGTCTCCTTCAGATGCTACATTTCGCGACGCTCACCGGCGCCGGTTCCTGCGGATGATTTAGCTGCGCCTTCCGTTCTGCCGTTTGCCGCCTGCGCGGACCGCCGGTAGCCACTTGGGCTGACGCCATATTCACGCGAAAACGCGGCACTGAACGTGAACGCATTGCTGTAGCCAACCTCCACCGCGATGACTGCAGTAGTGGCATTGCTGGAGGCCAACCTGTCGGCAGCCAGCGCCAGCCGCCAGGCGCTGAGATAGGCCATGGGGGACTGCCCGACGGCGGCACGGAAGCGGGCGGCCATGGTGGCCCTGGAGACGTGGCACCTGAGCGCCAATCCGGCCACGGTCCACGGCGCCGCCGGCTCTTGGTGAAGCAGCTCGAGAGCCTGCGCAACCACTGGTTCGCGGGACGCCTTTGCCCACGTTCCATGGGGCGCGTCTCCCCGGTCCACGCAGGCACGCACAAGGTTCAGCAGGAGGAGATCCAGCAGCCGGTCCAGCGCACTTTCCTGCCCCGGCCGTTGATGGGTGAGTTCGCATTCCAACATTCCCAACAGACCGCCATCGAGGTCTTCTTCCCCAAAGACCGTCACCCTGGGCAGCACCGACGTGACCAACTGGCCCACGGCCGCCGGCGATTGGTACGTGCCGATCAGCAGGACTGTTTCGCCAACGGCACTGTTGCCCCACGTCAGCACTCCTCGGGAAAACGTGAGCTCCAACTTTTCGCCGCTGGGGGTGCGGCAGGACTGCTCTGCATCGATGACTACCGTGGGTTCCCTGCCGGGAGCATCAGCCACGATATAGGGTTCCGGCCCTCGGACTGTCGCCGCCTGACCCTGCCGGAGGAGTTGAGGTTCAGCGTAGTCAGCAATGATCCACGCTTCTCCGCGCACCACCACGATCACTGTCAGGGCGGCCTGGTCCTGAACGTCAATGGCGAAGGGCGGATCCATCACCACGCGGAGGGCAAATGCCGCCTGCGCCCGAGGACCGGTGAGGAACTGCGACAGTGGGTCCATGCGGCCAGCCTAGACGCAAACGTATGAAAAGTGGATCCCTGACCATTCATCGTCCACACCGGGGAAGGCAGGCTTGAGGCATGACAACTTTGAGCACCTGGCTTCCCGTAGCAGCCGGAACGGGTTCGGCCCTGGTGGGCGGCTTCTACTTCGCTTTCTCCACCCTCGTGATGCCGGCCCTTCGCCACCGGCCAGCGGGTGAAGCGGCCACCACCATGAACTCCATCAACCAGAAGGCTGTAACCCCGCCATTCATGGTCCTGTTCTTCGGCTCGGCGGCCGCCTCCGCCGGCGTGGTGGTCGCCGCCGTCGTCGATCCCGGAAGCCAGCCTCCGCTCCGGGTGGCAGGCGCCGCGGCCTGCCTGGCTGGATTCCTCTCCACCATGGCGATCAATGTGCCGCTCAACAACCGCTTGGCCCAAGGCTCCAGTCAGGATTGGAGCCAGTTCCTGCGGGGCTGGGTTCCGGCCAACCACCTGCGCGCCGCCCTGTCCATCGCGGGCGCGGCGGCGCTGCTGATCCCGCTGAATCCCTAATCAGCGGGTTTTCGCCACATGACAGCCAGCACCAGCACCACGGCGCTCAGACCCAGCATCACCAGGACCATGATTCCCCAGTTGGCCTGGTTCACGCCCGGGCCGTAGAGGACACCGATCAACACGGTGGCCGTGATGGCTCCGAGGTAGCGGCAGGTCTGAAAGATTCCGGCGGCCACTCCCCTTTCTTCGGGACGGGCTGACACGTACAGGCCCTGGTTGGAGGCAGTGCTCACCACGCCATAGGGAACGCCCATCAACGCAGTCAGCACGAAGACCAGCGGAGCCCACAGCGTCATGGTCAGGAAGCCGAGTGTTCCCGCAGCAACCGTCAGAATCAGGACTCCGGTGATCAGGACGGAACGTACGCCGAACCGCTCGATGAACCTCACCGTCAGTGGCGTCACCACCACCGACAACGCCGCTAGGGGCAGCATCAGCAGGCCGACCACACCGGCGTCGTACTGTCCAGCTTCCTGCAGCAGTTGCGGCAGGCCGAAGAACGCGAAGTAATAGACGCCGCTGAACACGACGAAAAGCAGGTAGACCAGCAGCAGCGGTCGGTTCCGGCCCAGCAATCGAAGGTCCAGGAACGGCGGCTGGAAGCGCAGCTCACGCCAGGCGAAGAGCGCTCCGATCACGGTGGCGGCGCCCAGCAGGTACCAGCGGTATCCCGGCATGACATTGAGCAGGGCCATCATGGCGAGCATCAGCGAGGTGACGAACGCGAGGATGCCGGGGATGTCGGAATCGCGGATCAGTTGGCCGAGCTTGCCGGTCTCGCGGCCGGAATCGACCGGCGCCACTTTGTAGACCACGATCATGGCCAGCAAGGCGATGGGCACGTTGATCGCGAACAACGCCTGCCATCCCACCAGGCTCACCAACAGCCCTCCCACTACTGGTCCGACGGCAGCGGCCGAGGTGTTGGCCATCTGGATCCGGCCCAAAGGCCGCGTGGACGGCAGGTTAGCCAGCCGGCTCAGTTCGGTGACCATCACGACGGCGGACGGGTACGCCGTCGCGGTCCCCACAGCCATGAGCGCGCGGGCCACGCAGACCAGCGCGAAGTTGGGCAGGAACGGTGCGATGGCGCAGGTGACCGCAACCAGGGCCATGCCGAACATGAACAGACGCCGCGGACCGAAGCGGTCGGCGAGCCGGCCCATGAGCGGCTGACCAGCGGCGGACGCGAGGTAGAACGAGGTGATCACCCAGGTGACCGTGGCGACGTCGAGCTCGAAATGCTCCCGCAAAACCACCAGTGCGACGGCGATCATGGACGAGTTCAGCGGATTCAGCGCCGTCCCGAGACTCAGCGCAGCGATCGCGAGGCCGGGGCGGGGTTTGTTGACGGTCACCCGCCTAAGTCTGCTCCATGGTTGCCTCGGGTCACGAAACGGGGCCACAGGGCGGACTTTCCAGGCGAGCGCAAACAGTTAACCTTCCCGCCATTTCAAGTACGGCAGTCTCGTAATTCCGATTCAGATACTGCTGGTTTCGTAATTACGTCACCCCAACACATGACGGAAGGCATCACCATGCACGCTCGTGCAGGCATCATCGCAACTTCGTTCATCGGCCTCCTGGCCATCGGCGCACTCGCTGGCTGTTCCGGCGACGCCAACGCCGCCGGCGCCGACAGCTCAAAAACAGAACTCGTCTTCGCCACTCCCCCGGGCACCGACGATCCCGACGAACAAGCCATCATGGCCGACCTCGCCACCATGGTGGGCGACGCGTCAGGCCGCACCGTAACCAACCTCCAGCCCGCCGACTATCTGGGCGTCGTCGAAGCTGTCCGCAACGGATCCGTGGACATTGCCGTCCTCAGCCAGT
This sequence comes from Paenarthrobacter sp. OM7, assembly GCF_029873575.1. Lineage (NCBI taxonomy): Bacteria > Bacillati > Actinomycetota > Actinomycetes > Micrococcales > Micrococcaceae > Paenarthrobacter > Paenarthrobacter sp. OM7. The sequence goes on along the minus strand of NZ_CP123579.1, from coordinate 1,265,380 downwards.
TCTCCGCAGCACTCGCCTACAAGACCGACAGCGTGGACCCGCTCCTGGTATGGCCTGCCAGCACCGAACCTGCCAGCTTCTGCCTGGCCCGGAAGGACAGCGGCATCCAGTCCGCGGCCGATGTGAAGGGCAAGCAGGTTGCCTTCATCGACCCCGGCTCCACTACCGGCTACTTCATGCCCAAGTCACTGCTGGCCAAGGCCGGCCTCACGGACGGCACCGACTACAAGAGCACGTTCGCCGGTTCGCACGACTCCGCAGTCCTGGCCCTGGCGAACGGCAACGTGGATGTTGCCTGCACCGCCCGCCAGCTGTACCCCACGTTTGTGCAGAAGGGCGTCATCAAGGAGGACGAGATCGGAGTCATCGCCAAGTCGGACCCCATTCCCGTCGGCATCTCCATCGTGGTGCGCAAAGGCCTGGATAACGAAGCCCGCGAAGCCCTCAAGGCCAAGCTCCCTGCCCTGATGACCGGCAACGAGAAGGTGTCCAAGACCTTCGGCATCACCGGCGAACCCACGGCCGACCCGGAATTCAGCACGTACGCACCCCTCGTAGACGTGGCCGAGTCCATCGGCGTGGACCTCCAGGACCTCCGATGAGCCTCTTGTCACCAACAGAAAGCACGACGGCGGCACTCGCCCCGGCCGGATCGCCCACCGTCCGCGCACGTCGCTTGCGGGTCCAGTATGGCGAGCAGGTAGCGCTGGCGGGCATCGACCTGGACGTCTACCCCGGCGAAGTCGTGGCGCTGCTGGGCCACTCCGGCTCGGGTAAATCGACGCTCATGAAGACCCTCACCGGGATCGCCCCCTTCACTGCTGACGCACTGGAAGTCGCCGGCCGCTCAGTAGCCCAACAGAACCCGACCGGCCTGCGCGAGCTGCGATCCGACGTCGGATATGTCTTCCAGCACTTCAATCTGGTGCCACGGCTGACTGCCCTCGCCAACGTGCTGACCGGCGGACTGCACTCGGCAGGGCCGTTGAACATGCTTGGCACGTTCAGCAGGGCGCAGCGGACCATGGCGTTGGAACTGCTGGACCGCGTGAGCCTGGCGCACAAGGCCAAGCAGCCGTGCCGGAGCCTGAGCGGCGGTGAGCAGCAGCGCGTCGCAATTGCCCGCGCCTTGATGCAGCAGCCGCGCCTGATCCTCGCCGACGAACCCGTCGCTTCCCTGGACCCGCGGCTCGCCGGCACCATCCTTGGACTGCTCCGCGACATCGCCCGCGAGGAACAGATCCCCGTGATCGTCAGCCTGCACGTCGTGGGCCTCGCCCGCCGCTACGCCGACCGCGTCCTGGGGCTGCACTCCGGTGAACTCGTCTTCGCCGGCCCCGCCACCACCATCACCGAAAAGGAGGTGCACCAGATTTATGGAACAGACACTGAGCTCCTCGAAAACTGAAGCCCCCGCAGAGAAGGCCATTAATACCAGCCTCCCCGAAGCCGACCGCCTCCGGCTTTCCCGCCCCTTCGGCCTCCCCACGCCACGCGGCGCTGCGCTCTGGGTGATCGTCGCCGTCGTGCTGGTCTGGGCTGGAATGGGCGCCGGGTTCAACCCCGACAAACTGCTCAGCGGCATCCCCAACATGGGCAACTTCCTGGGCCGCCTTTTCCCGCCGACGTTCGACAAGTTCGGCATCATCATCAAGCTGCTCGTCGAAACCCTGCAGATGGCTTTGGTGGGCACAGTCCTCGGCGCCCTCGCATCGCTGCTTCTGAGCTTCGGCGCGGCCAGCAACATCGCCCCGCGCTGGGTTTACACCTCCTGCCGGGCGGTGCTGAACGTGTTGCGATCCGTCCCGGAGCTCATCTTCGCGCTGATGTTCGTCTCGGCTGTTGGGTTGGGTCCGTTCGCCGGCATCCTCGCAATCGTGCTTGGCTCAGTAGGATCCATCGGCAAGGTGTACGCCGAAGCCATGGAATCCGTGCAACCCGGGCCGGTGGAAGCACTGACCGCCGTGGGCGCCAACAAACGCCAGATCATCAGCTATGCCGTCCTCCCCCAGGCTGCGCCGCTGCTGGTCAGCTATACGTTGCTCCTCTTCGAAGGCAACGTCCGCGGCGCCACGATCCTCGGTTTGGTGGGTGCCGGCGGCATCGGCTTGGAGCTTACTACCGCAATGCGCATGTACGATTACGGACACCTCTGCGCCATCATCATCAGCATCGTCGTGCTGGTCACCATCATCGACCGGGTCAGCGCCTTCATCCGCGCCAAGCTCAGCTAGGACTCTCTTGTGGAAACTTTGGATCTCTCTCCCGTCAACCTGCGCGACCTTGGCGGCCTGCCCGTTTCCGGCGGTACCACCCGTCCCGGCGTACTGCTCCGCAGTGATGATGTCTCGGTGATGCCGGCGGCTTTCGCCCAGCAAATGATCGACGACGGCGTCACCTCGGTGATCGATCTCCGCTCACCGGAAGAAGCACTCTTCACCGGGCGGGGCCCGTTGACTGCACCGGGCGTAAGCTACCACCACCTTGCGTTGACGGCGTCGGTTTCATCGCCGGAGGACATCAGCCACGAGATGATGACCTCCGCCACTACTCCTGCACATGTGGGCGCTTGGTACGCCAACCTGCTCGAGACCCAGGCCCGGCAGCTCGCCCTCGGCGTGACGCTGGTAGCCATGGCCGACGGCGCCACCGTCTTCCATTGCGCGGCCGGCAAGGATCGTACGGGAGTGTTCGCCGCCGTCGTGCTGTCAGCCTTGGGCGCTACGCCTGAAACCATCTCCGCCGACTACGCCGTGACGGCCACCCGCCTGCCGCAGCTGTTCCCCCGGCTCCGGGCGATCATGGGTGGTCTCATGCCGGACCGGGTCCTTGACGAGGAAGCCATCAAGGGCATGGGCGCCATGATGGGCGCCCATGTGGAATCCATGGAGGCGATGCAGAAGGTGCTGATCGAGCGGCACGGGAGTGTGCTGGAGCCTGTGCGCCGTGCCGGGCTGTCGGACGCGACCATAGCGCAGTTGCGTGAGCGCTTGGTGATTGCCGATGCCTGACACCGCCGCCGTTGCGGATCGTCGGCCGGGCAGGCCGCGCGACACCGCACTGGAGTCCACCGTCCTTTCCTCCACAGTGGAGCTGTTGCTTGAACGCGACACGCGGGACGTGACCATCTCAGCGATTACAGAGCGTTCAGGCGTGAGCCGGGCCGCCCTGTACCGGCGGTGGAGCAGCCGCGAAGAGCTGATCGCCGCGGCTTTGGACAGCGTCCGGTCCAGCATCGGCTTCCGGCGAAAGGACACCACACTGGAGACGATCCTCGCCTCGTATGAAGAAGCAGCGATCGACGTCGACGGCCGCGTGGGCGCGCTGGTGAAGAAGCGCGTGGCCATGGGCCTGGAGAACGATGAACTCCGTGCGTTGTCCTGGAACCGTCACGTCTCCCGGCGCCGCGAACCGATTGCGGCGGAAATCCGCCGCGGAATTTCCGCCGGTGAGCTGGCGCCGGACGTGGATGTGGAGGCGATGATCGACCTCATCAACGGGCTGTACTACTACCAGTTCGTGGTGCGGCCTGCAGGTTCCGATGCCGCGTCCATCGCTGAAACCCGGGAGCGTGTGCGCAACGCCGTGAAGCTGGTGTGGGACGGTGCGTTGCGGCGATAGGGCCCCTACTCCTCGAAGTGCGTGGTGATCTTTCCTGACGAGACGGCCGCGATGATGGACTTGGCCAGATGCCGCAGCTTGATGTTGCGGTTGCTGGACGCGGTGCGAAGGATGGTGAAGGCCTCTTCCTGGCTGCACTTGTTCTGCGCCATGATCGCTCCGACAGCGAGGTCGATCACGGTGCGGGACTGCATGGCTGCCGCGAGGTCGTTCCGGGCATCGCTGAGCTGCGCGATCTTCAGGGCGAGGCGCAGCGACTTCGAGGCGTGCGAGGCGAAGACCTCTGCATGCTCCACGTCGGAGTCACTGAACGCATTTGCCCGCTCCGAGTAAAGGTTGAGGGCGGCACGTGTATCGCCCTCCACCAGAAGCGGGACACTGAGGATTGACCTCAGACCCTGGTGCGATGCAGCTTCGACGTAGTCCGGCCAGCGGTGCTCACGCAGGAGGTCCGGCACCAGGACGGAAGTCAGCTTGTCCATGGCCGTGAGGCAGGGGCCCTCAAAGTCGTTTTGAAGCTCGTCCATCACGCGGGCACGGTCGTCACTGCTGGCCGCGGTAGCGGACTTCTTACGGCGCAGGACGGTGATACCGCAGAAGACGGTGGAGTCAGGATGCGAGAGGCTTTCGGCTGAGAAAGCCGCTAAATCGCTGAGAAAAGCCTCTACATCTTCGCTGCCCAGGACGAGATCTAAAAAGTATCCATTCTGGAGAGCTTCCTGCTCAGGGCGGGGGTTGACCATGCACGTTCCTACTGACTGAAATGCGTCCCCAGCAGACAGCAAAGGAGCGAAAAGGGCCGCCCTCTGCAAAACGGTCTGGCAATACCTTATCGCCCAACGATCAACGGTACAAAGTGCGGCGCGTAAGGTCCTGACCTGCGGCGACGCAACCCAAAAGGAGCCACTTTGTCAACCCCGGTACGGGTTTCACATCACCGAAAAAGTAAGTAGGCTTACTATGCAATCGGGTCCGGCACACGGGCCTTTCGTGCAAAGGAGTTATCTGATGGGCGTAGAAGACAGCATCCGCAAGGCAACCGAAAACGCGATGGAAGACCTGGCCGGCACGTCCGATCCCGTGGACGACGGCCACGTCCCCGAGCCGGACAAGAAGGACGACGACATCCAGGTCCATTCGTCCATCAGTGAGGGTTCCAACGCCATGGACGAGGACCTTTCCCCGGACACCAACTCCAAGGGCCGCCACCGCGGGCCCGGAGAACCAGACGCCGGCACCACCTCACGCCGGACAGGGTCCGACGGCGACACCCGCCAAGCCAGCGAAACCGACGACGACGTTCCGGCGGCCCCGGGAGACGTCCCGGGACCGGCGGGGTTGCCCGACGGCGATCCCGACGACCTCCGCGCAGACCCCTCAGAGGGCGGCGGGGATCCGTCCACGAGCATGGGCCGGGGCTAAGAAATAGGAGCCGTCGAGCCCCTCACCACCAGCTCCGTTCCCAGCTCGATCCGCTGCGGCAACTCCTCGTCACCCTCGAGGTGCCGGAGGAGCGCGCGCATGGCGGTTTCAGCCATCTGCACCACAGGCTGGCGGACGGTGGTGAGGCCGGGTTCGATCCATTCCGCAGCGGGGATGTCATCGAAGCCGATGATGGAGAGGTCCTCGGGAATACGCAGGCCAGCCGAGCGCGCGGCACGGTAGGCGCCGAGAGCCTGGGCGTCGTTGCCGGTGAAGATCGCGGTGGGCTTGTCTGCCAGGGAAAGCAGAGCTTCGGTCCCCCGCGCCCCGGATTCGGTGGAGAAGTCGCCGGGCACCATCAACGACGGATCAACGTCCACGCCGCCTCGCCGCAGCGCAGCCAGATACCCGTCCTCGCGTGCGCTGCTGCACTGCAGATCCTCACGGCCACCGATCATGCCGATCCTTGTGTGGCCAAGCTTCAACAAGTGTTCTGTGGCCGAGAACGCACCGTCCCAGTTGGCGGCACCCACGGTCATGAGATCCGGTCCCGGCTGCCCCACGGGGTCGATCAGGATCACCGGAATGCCGAGCGACTTGATGCGCTGAATCTGCTTCGAGTCCAGTTCGTACACGGCGAGCAGCACGCCGTCGGACTTCCGCTCCGCAAGGTTCGCCAGCCACGGGCGGATCCTGGACCCGTCCAGCGACAGGCTGCTGACCACAGTGCCGTACCCGGCTTCCTGGGCGACCCGTTCCACGCCTTCGATGATCTCGCACGCCCATTCAGAGCCCATACCCGGGAACACGAGGTCGATGAGCCCGGCTTTCTTGCTGCGCTTGGCGGGGCGGCGGGCGTAGTCACGCTTGGCGATGATTTCTTCAACCCTTGCGCGGGTGGCTGCCGCGACGTGGGCATGGCCGTTAAGGACTTTGGAGACAGTGGGAACGGAGACGCCGGCCTCCCGGGCGATCTCGCTGATCGTCGCCCGTCCCGAGTCCTGCTTGGTTACCATGGTCCCCACCTTCCCGGCCGGGAATCACGTCCCGGCGATGACAGTTTCGGAAAGTTCCCACGCCTGGATCCGACCGCACATGCCGTAGATCCTGCGGGTTTTCCGTTCGCCCATCGTAGTCCTCGCGTCCTGCATGTAGAAACTTTCCATGGACTCGAGAGACAGCAACTGCTGCCCTGTCAGGGTGGCCTGCCGCTCTGCGCCGTCCGTGAGGTACCCGCGCCACGTCCCGGCTTTCCCCTGCACCAATCGCGCGGCGGCAGCATGAAAGTCGGCGAGCGCAGCGGCCCCGGATTTTTGGACTGCCGTTTTCAGCTCCAGATAACCCTCCAACGCCAGGTCACGACGGCGACGCGCGGCCGCCTCCGCAGCCGCGTCACCGCCGTCGGCGTTCTTCGACAGCAGCGCGGCGGCGCGTGCGTACGTCTCGTAATCCACCAGGTGCCTTGGCGGGAAGGTCATCACGGCGTCACCGTTCTCGGGCAGCCCGGCGTTCTGCATCACCACCAGCACCCTGAGGTCGCCGGAGTCATTGATGGCGCGATGCACCGTACCCGGCGTAAACCAGACAACCGTCCCGGGCGCCAGCGGCGTGGAGGTGAACCCGCGGGAATCCAGGGTCTCCAGGCGGCCGAAACCCTGCTGCACCACGTACGCTTCAGTGGACGCAGTGTGCAGGTGCGGGGAGCCTCCGGCCGCGCCGTCCAGCCCGGGCCAATCGTAAATGCTGACCTCGGAAACCGCAGTGGCCCCCGGGAACGATGTGCACATCTCAGGCCCAGGCATCCAGTGCAGCTTTGGCAGCGTCGGCGAGCGCAGCTGCCTTTTGGTCTTCCAACGCCCCGTCAGCAATCACGACGGCGTAGCGGTACGTCAGCGGCTGGCCCTCTTTGAGCGGGACTACTTCGCTGAAGAACGGTGCCGAGCCGAGGCAGGCAAACATGGACGAGCGGGCGAACCACTGGTTGGACGCGCCAGGGTTGGCCTGGTCCTCGACGAACAGGATGCTGGACTTCCGGCAGGTGACATCGTGCTGGCCGGTAAAGGCGATCCACGGAGAACGGGTGCCCATGAATTCGTCGGCACCGGTCCCCTTGTCGGATCGGAACTGGCCGCCGGTGAAGGACCTGGGTCCGCGCCAGAACAAGCCGCCATACCCTGCGTTGTCGCGGCCCTCGGTAGTGGGGCTGCCGATTCCGATCTCCGCGCCGGAGACGTTGTCCATGGTGGTTTCGAAGAGCAGAGCCCACGCGTTTCCGGTGGGGAGCAGTTGGATGGCGAAACGGCGCTGTTCCCTGATGAGGGGTGCGCCGGCCTGCCCTTGTGTGGCCGGCTGGGTTTCGGCCGACTGGGTTTCGGCAGGCTGGGTTTCGGCAGGCTGGGCAGTCCACAGCAGCGATTCCGCTGCGGTGATGCCCGTCCCGAGTTCTTCGATGCTGGTGAAGGCCTCGTGGTTCATGGCCCCGTTGTTGTCCAGGTTCGAGTAGCCGGTCTCGCGGGTGTACGTGGCTCCGCCCCAGAAATTGTGCTCGCCCACGTTCGGCAGGGCCCACGACAGGCCTTTGTGCCACACGTGATCCCACGGCCTGGAAATAGTGACCTCGTCTCCCTCCAGTGTGGTGAGGGGATGGAAAAAGGGGCGGGGGCTTTCGTACTGGTCGTCTGTGGGACGGTACGTGTACGTTGCGATCTGCTGGTCTCCGACGGTGAACGTCAAGGAGTGGCCGTTGTCGGTGTAGCTGACGGTTTCGGTCAGGGTGGTCTGGGCTGTGGTGGTCTGGGCTGTGGCGGTCATGGCTGTGGTGGTCATGTGGGATCTCCGGTTCGGGTGTTGGCTTCAGGCGCGGGCTGTGGAGGCCAGGACGCGGGTGCCGCGACCTTCACCGTCCATGCCCTCGTAGAAAGCGTGGCCGGGGACGATGTCCCCGCGCCGCACGGGGTGGCCGGTAAAGGCCGAGGCGTAAATCGCGGCAGCGAACTCCAGTGTTTGCCGGGCAGAGTCCGCGTCGGATGGTAGCGGCAGTCCGGCGTCGAGCGCGTCATACATCGCCAGGAACTGGGCGGAGTGTCCACTGCCCCGCTCCAACGGCTTTGCGCTCCAGGCGGCAGACACGGCGTCTTCGTGTCCGGGCGCGGCCGTGATGGTCCAGTCCTTGGTGCCGTAACCGTAGAGGTGGCTGAGTTCGATGGTGGCGAATTCGCAGTCGACGCGGATGTCCGAGGTTTCCCTCGGCGAGAGCAGCGAGTTGATGACCGTGGCGGCGGCGCCGTTCTCGAAGCGGACCAAAGCAGCGGAGAAGTCTTCGGTGGACGTGGCGCGGGCTTGCCGGGATGCGATGGCGGTGACCTCCTCCCACGGGCCGAGCAGGTGGAGGAGAAGATCGAACTGGTGGATGCCGTGGCCCATGGTGGGTCCGCCACCCTCGGCCTTCCAGGTGCCACGCCAAGGGAGGTCGAAGTACTCATCGGGCCGGTACCAGAGCGTGTCGCAACGGGCCACGAGCGGACGGCCAAAATCGCTGCCCCCGATCAGGGCCCTGGCGGCAGCCGAAGCGTCACCGAAACGGTGCTGGAAGACGCACGAAAACTGGGCCCCGCCCTGTGTTTGCGCGTCGTCGAGGCGATCGAAGTCGGCCAGGCTGAGCGCCGGCGGCTTCTCGGACAGGACATGGACGCCGGCTTCGAGGCACTCAATAGCTTGGTCGATGTGCATCATGGGCGGCGTGCAGAGGTGCACGATGTCCGGTTTCGACTCTGCCAGGAGCTCGGTGAGGCTCTGGTAGCGGCAGGCAATGCCATGGTCGTCAGCGAAGGCCTGCAGGCGGATTTCGTCAACATCGCACGCGGCCACCAACTCCGCCCTGTGATCGGTCCGGGCCAGGTTGGACGCGTGGACTGCCGCGATCCCGCCAGCGCCGACGATGGCCACTCTGTACGTGTGCATGGTTCTCCGATGGTGGTTTCATTTCCGAAAGTTTCTTATTTTCTCGCAAGGCTGGCCGCGCCGTTGGACGCACTGCTTCCGCCTCAGTCCTCAACGCTATGAAGATGCCGCTGATGAAGTCAAGGTTTTTCTACTATGGAAAGTAATTGGATGTTTCTGATAGTTTCTAAAAATCATCTTCAGAATCCAAGGAGAAGCCTGTGAGCACCGGCGCCGCCGATCAGCAATCACTTGCCCGCGTTCCGGCGTCGGACGTCGTAGAGCACCTCATCAGCGAAATGACACTGGAGGAGAAGCTCGCCCAGCTGGTGGGCGTGTGGGTCAATGCCTCCACCGACGGCGATTCCGTGGCTCCGCTGCAAAGCCAGATGGCGGGAGACGCCCGCTCCTGGGATGACATCATCGCCGACGGACTCGGGCAGATCACGCGTATGTACGGCACCGTTCCGGTTGACCCCGCTGAGGGCGCGCACCGGCTGGCGGCCGCGCAGGAGCAGATCATGGCCGCTTCCCGCTTCGGCATCCCCGCGCAGGTCCACGAGGAATGCTTGGCCGGGCTGGCCGCGTGGAAGGCAACGGCTTTCCCCGTTCCGCTCGCGTGGGGCGCCACATTCAACCCTGGCTTGGTACGGGAGATGGCAACCCGGATCGGTGCGGGTATGCGGTCTTTGGGCGTCCATCAGGGCCTGGCCCCCGTCCTGGACGTGGTGCGGGACCTCCGTTGGGGCCGCGTGGAAGAAACCATCGGCGAAGACCCGTATCTGGTAGGCACGGTGGCCACAGCGTACGTGCAGGGCCTGGAATCCACCGGCATCGTCGCCACCCTCAAACACTTCGTGGGCTACTCAGCCTCCCAAGCCGGCCGTAACCACGCGCCCGTCTCCATGGGCCCCCGCGAACTCGCCGACGTCATGCTGCCGCCGTTTGAAATGGCGATCCGCCACGGCGGTCCCCGCTCGGTGATGCACGCCTATACCGACGTCGACGGCGTACCGGCCGCCGCGAACCGCGCCCTGTTGACGGGGCTGCTTCGTGAGAAATGGGGCTTCACCGGGACCGTGGTGGCTGACTACTTCGGCGTCGCGTTCCTGGACGTCACGCACGGCGTGGCCGCAGACTCCGGTGACGCTGCAGTGCTGGCCCTGAGCGCGGGCGTCGACGTTGAACTTCCTACGGTGAACTGCTTCGGTGAGCCGCTGCTGCGTCGCATCCGCGAGGGTGCGTTGGACGAGTCCGTGGTGGATGACGCCCTGCGCCGCGTTCTGAGGCAGAAGGCGGAGATTGGGTTGTTGTCGCCGGACTTCTCCCCCGTCCCCGAAGCGCTGTCCGGTCCAATCGACCTTGATCCGGCGGAGAACCGGGCATTGGCGCGCGAACTGGCCTCCCAGTCCCTGGTGCTGTTGAGCAACCGCGAGTTCGATGGCGCTCCGGCGTTGCCACTGCCCGTCGCGTCGACCGGTTCGCTGGGTGTTGTCGGTCCGCTGGCTGACGATCCCTTCGCGATGCTTGGGTGCTATTCCTTTGACGCGCATGTTGGAGCTTCACATCCGGACGTGCCGATGGGAATCTCGGTTCCGTCCGTGGCCGGCGTTGCTTCCGGACGGTTCGGGTCAGTGGCTACCTCGGTCACCGGAAACTGCGAGGCCGCCACTGAGGAGCAGATCGCCGAAGCCTGCCAGGTGGCATCCTCCGTGGACACGTGCGTGGTGGTGGTTGGCGACAACGCTGGCCTGTTCGGCCGGGGTACGTCCGGCGAAGGTAACGATGCCGCCGACCTTCGCCTTCCCGGCGACCAACACCTCATGCTGGACCGCATTCTCGCTGATTGCGCAGATTCAGGAACGCGCACCGTGGTGGTGGTCCTCAGCGGGCGACCCTACGCGCTGGGCGACTTCGTGGAGCGTGCCGACGCGATCGTCCAAGGCTTTTTTCCAGGCGAAGAAGGAGCCGCGGCGCTCTGGGACGTGCTCACCGGCGTCGTCAATCCGTCCGGAAAACTGCCCGTCTCAGTGCCGCGCTCCCCCGGCGGCCAGCCCGGCACGTACCTGCATTCGAAGCTCGCTGGACCCTCAGGGGTAAGCGCCCTGGACCCCTCGCCGTTGTTCGGTTTTGGGCATGGCCTGTCCTACACAACGATGGAGTTGTCGGAGCACCAATGCAGCGCACCCACCATGTCGACGTCGGATTCGGTCACCCTCAGCTGCACGGTCACGAATACTGATTCCCGTAGTGGCGCAGAGGTCGTGCAACTGTACTTGGAGGATCCGGTGGGTGAAGTGGTCCGTCCCCTCCGCGAGCTGATCGGCTACGCGCGCGTCGAGCTTCCAGCAGGGGGTTCTGCCGAGGTGGAGTTCCTGGTTCACGCCGACCGGACCTCCTTTACCGGCCTGGACCTTCAGCGAGTGGTGACGCCCGGTTTGGTGAAGCTGCACGTTTCGACGTCCAGCACTGCTGACACCCACACGCATGAGGTGATCCTGCACGGACCAAGGCGCGTGGTGGGGTTCGAACGGGAGATGCTGACGCCGGTGGAAGTGCGGACTACGGCCTGAGCGGAGGCTCTATCCTTCTTGTCCGCTCTGCTGAAGGTAGGCTGCGGACATGCTCCCCCACCCGACAGCCCGGCTCCGTTTCCGCCAGATGACGATGGCTGATCTCGATGCGATGAGCTTGATGCTGGGTGATCCCGACGTGATGACCTACTACCCCTTCCCCAAAACCCGTGACGAAGCAACTGCCTGGATCGAATGGACCCAGGCGAACTACGTGCGCCACGGGTACGGGTTGTGGATCGTGGAGACACACGACGGCGATTTTGTTGGCGACTGCGGGGTGACGTGGCAACAGGTCAACGGACGGCCCGAACTCGAGGTCGGGTACCACGTCCGCCGAGAACTTCAGGGACGCGGGTATGCCTCGGAAGCGGCGCTGGCGTGCCTGGAATTCGCGCGCGACGTGGTGGGGGTTGGTCTGCTCGTGGCCATCGTCCACCCGGACAATGCGGCATCACGCCGAGTCGCTGAGCGGCTGGGGATGCGACACCTCGAGGACGATCTGGGCGGATCTGTGGTGCGAACAGTGATGGGCGTGGAGCTGGGCTAAATTCGCGTACCGTCCCCACCCACTTTGGCTGCAGGCAGGCCCAAAATCAGTCGATATGGGTTGCAAATCGGCCTAGCCGTGGTCAAAGAAGGTCATGAAGGCACAGCCTGATGTGGGGCGGCGCTACCAGGCGAGGTCGGCCGCCCCGAGTGAGACGAAGCGCGGTGATGTGCTGTCGCCGGAATAAACCAGTTCCCGCAGCTCTCGGGCCGCGACCCGCGGATCCTTGGAGGCGTCAGACTGCCCCATGTCAGTGGCCAGCTTGCCAGGGTGAACCGCCCAGCAGCGCACCCTGCCAGCGCGGTCGTGGGCGAGGGAAATGGTCAGCATGTTCTGCGCAGCCTTGGAGATTTTGTACGCGTAGCTCGTGGAAAGCTCCGCGTAGTCACCCCGTGCTTGGGCCGCCATCGAACCCAGGCGGGACGTGACGTTAATGATCACCGGACCCGGTGCGGCCAGCAGGTTCGGCAGGATGGCCTGCACCAGACGCAGGGGTCCAGCAACGTTGACGTCGACGGCGTTGAGAACGCCTTCCGTTGCTATGTCACCGAGTTCGGCGTACTGAGCCCCCTGGGCAGCATTGTTGATGAGTACGTCAACGGATCTGCCCCCGATGGTTGACAGCAGCTCGTCGGACGGCTGGTGCCGGACATCCTGTGTAACCGCGGTGACATGCTGTCGGCCGGCCCACGTGGTGGGGGTCCGCGTGACTGCGACAACCGCCCAACCGGCGTGGGAGAATTCCTCCACCAACGACTTTCCCAGACCGCGGCTGGCACCTGTAATGACGGCGAGCCTTCTGCGTGGCGTCAAGCGAACCGCACGTCCGTGTCCGGGTCCTTGCGGGAATCCAACATGCTGATGATCTTGCTCTCGAGCGCGGCAACGGTCGCCTCCGGCAGCACGATCAGGCCATCGAGTTCCTTGCGTGCCCGCTTGTAGGCGGTTTGCCGTTCAGCAGGGGTGGCGGCAGTGTCTTCGGCGATGCGCAGCAGCTTCCTTGCGGTCGCAAGTCGTTGCCGTTCGGGGCCACTGAAGTTGCCGTCCTTGATGCGCCGGGCCTCCCGCTCGGCGACATCGAAAGCGAGTTCGTAACTGTGGACAGCTGCGCGGTACTCAGCCAGCCGGGCCGGCGTCGAAATCTCTTCAGGAGTGGCGGGTCGCAAGCCGTCGGCCTCTTTCTTGGCGCGCAGGAACGCGACGGTGAGCGGCTCGCGCACGTCAGTCATGAGGGGGAAGTCAATAAGGTTGCCGACGTCGAGCTCGTAATCAAGCCATCTGTGGTTCACCGAATCATGCGCGTCAATCAGCGAGACTACCTCGGCCTGGTTGGCCTCCTCGTGCACCGCCAACTGGTTCTTCAACTTCAGCAATTCCACCTTGCGGCGGTGCCGTTCCTCGCTGGCTTTCGACCACGACCTCGCCCAGCCACCAGCCATCCCGCCGATAGGGAAAATGAGCCACCAGTAACTGCCAAGGAAGTCGAAGAGGGGTTCCACTGCTCCATCCTCCCACCGGCCCGGACCGGGGCTCAACAGGACTGGCCAAGTTGGCTACCTTGTGATGGTCAGTGGCTTCATCGGCTCCGCACAAGAGGCTCTCTCAAGCTCCGCCTCACCCTGGTTCGCCCGGTTGTTCGTGCCTGTGTCATCGCACCAGTCGACACCATAGGGCTCGGCCTTCACGGCCATGACACCCGGAGCTGCGCGTTGGGTCCATAACGGGGATTGCATTTCGCCTCCGGCGCCGAGACCGTCACCATGTCACCCGGCCTCGCCGACGAAGGGGACACTTGGTAATCGGGAGGCATGCACGGCAGCGAACTTAACGAAGGGCTACACCCGACAGCCCCCATCGTAAGGAAAAGCGCCGACGCCAGCATCCATGACTCTGTGCCGCGTGACTTGGACTGCGCTGGTTTGGCCATACCTTCATTGTTGGCGGTTCCGGCACCGCGCGGACACGGTCGGCATCGAATGGCACCCGAATCGTTGCATGGCTCCGCCAACGTTGTTGCACCAACCGCCCCAGGCGAGTGCCGCCGTCGTACCCTCCCGCTAGGCTTCCCCTATGGACCAGCGACTGCATTTCCTCACGTTCGCCACCAAGGATCTCGACGCCGCCCGCGCCTTCTATAAGGACGGGCTCGGCTGGGATCCGGCCATGGACGTTCTCGGCGAGATCCTCTTCTTCCAGATCGGGCCAGGGCTGATGCTCGGCCTGTTCGACGCCGATAAGTTCGACCAGGACCTCGGCGCCACTGCTCCGACGGCGGGAGTCAGCGGAGTAACGCTGTCCCACAACGTCCGCAGCCCCGAGGAAGTCGCCAGCACCATCGATTCCTTGGTGGCGGCCGGCGCGTCGGTTTTGAAGCCGGCGCAGGCAGGCGCGTTTGGCGGCATCTTCCACGGCCACGTCAAGGACCCCAACGGCATCGTCTGGGAGATCGCGCACAACCCCGGCTGGGGAATCAACGACGACGGCACGGTGGTTTTCGGATGAGCGCGCTCCCGCACACCTCCACTGAGGATGTCATCAACCAGGACGCCCGGACCCAGTTCGACACATTCCTGGATGAGCATCGCAGGGCCCTCACCGAGTGCCTCGATGGACTTACTGAGGAACAAGCACGACGCCGGCTCGTCGCCTCGCGCACCACGCTCCTGGGCCTGGTGAAGCACGCCACCTTCGTCGAGAAAGTGTGGTTCGACGAAGCCATCACGTGCAGGACCCGGGCCGAGATCGGCATCCCAGCGACGCCGGACGATTCGTTCATCCTGGACGACAACGACACCATTGCCAGCATCCGAAGCGCCTATGCCTCGGCTTGCTCGGCATCCAGGCAGGCGGCGGCCCAATTGGGCCTCGACGACCTTGTGCTAGGGAACCGCCGCGGCCCGCTCCCCCTCCGCTGGGTGTACCTGCACATGCTCCGCGAACTCGCCCAGCACTGCGGGCACGCGGATATCTTGCGGGAGCAGATCACCCGGTAGCCGGGCGCCCTAATAATGTCGGACCCCCCTGACATGCTTGATTCATGGGAGCAATCGGGCAGGTATTGGCAAGGCGGGCAGGCTCGCCCCGCGGCCATGCGCTGCTTCGTCAAAGAGCCCTCACATCTCTTAACGGGCCTGCCCGGGTCCCGGCATTCAAGCTCACGACGGCGGTAGGCCAGGATGCGGATACGTCCAGCGGCACTGGGCTGCTTCTCGGTCTGAGTCCGATGGCGCGGTCCTCGGAATCGGGCTACGCTGGCGGCCTGAGCTCCGCAGACGTTGCTCCGGGCTTGCGTGTAGTTCCGGTTGCGGACATTAAGCGCGCGGCTGGCTTTGTCGATGCGGGCCAACCCTCTCCCGACGTCGTAGACGTACCACTTGCGCAGGCCGGTGCAATCCTGACATCCCTTCGCCAATCCGTCATTCCTAAAACCCGGTTGTTTGGGTTCGAGGAGGCAGCGGATTTTGCCGGCAAGGTCGAGGAGATCGCCCGGTCGGTGGAGTACTTGCAGGTGGTCGCGGCGCAGGCTGTGGAACGGACCCGGACCGAAGCCCAGCAAACCAAGCCCGGACCCTCGGCGGCAGCACCGCAATGGCGGACCGGCTGGACGGAACCAGCCACGGGCGAAACGGCTCCGGGCGTAACGGTTCCGGGAGCGGCCAGTGTTCTGGATGACGGGTACCGGAACGCGGCCCAGTTCCTGCGCGCACGGTTGCGGATCGGCATCGGAGAAGCCAAGCGCCGGCTCGCCCTCGCACCCGACGTCCTCCCCCAGACCGGGATGACCGGGCAGAACATCCCGGCCCGCCACGAAATCCTCTCCCAAGCGGTTGGTTCCGCACTGGTGCCTTCCCGTTCGGCCTCGATCATCAGCACCGCCCTGGACAAAGTCCGGAACCTCACCGACGAGGACACCCTCACCCGGATGGAACACGCCCTCACCACCACCGCGGTCGAGACCGACCCGGACTTCGTCACCACAATGGCCAAACGCTGGATCGACGCCATCGACCACGACGGCCCCGAACCCACCGAAGAAATCCTCCGTCAACTCCAAGGCGTGTTCCTCCGCCGCCGACGCCGCCACGGACTCCACCACCTCGAAATCTTCGCCACCGACGAACAATACGAAATCCTCACCACCGCCATGAACGTCGCCACCAACCCCCGCCTCACCACCCCCGGCACAGGCACCACGGAGAACACCGAAACCGGGGACACCCCACACAACAACCCACACAACGGCCCAGGCACAGGCACAGGTACCGGCCCGGACCTGGACCGGCGCAGCCGCCCACAGAAACTCCTCAACGGCCTCACCAGCGCCTGCAGCCTCGCCATGCGCACCGAAAAACTACCCGCCAACGGCGGCCTCCCGCCCCAACTCACCGTCACCATCGGATACCAAGAACTCCTCGAACAAGTCCACAACCACCACAACCCCGGCACCGGCACCGGCACAGCGGCTGGGATAGGGACAGGCACCGGGAGAGGGACAGGGGCTGGGGCAGCACCAGTGGCTGGGATAGGGAGAGGGACATGGGCTGGGGCAGCACCAGTGGCTGGGATAGGGACCGGGGCCGGGGTAGGGACTGGCACCGCGACCTTCACCGGCCCGATGCACCCGAACACCATCCGCAAAATCGCCTGCGACGCCGACATCCTCCCCGTCCTGCTCGGCAGCGACTCCCGCATCCTGGACATCGGCCGCACCACCCGGATCTTCCCACCCCACATCCGCAAAGCCATCACCGCCCGCGACCAAGGATGCGCCTTCCCCGACTGCACCATGCCCGCACCCTGGTGCGAAGCCCACCACACCACCTACTGGTCCAACGGCGGCACCACCTCAACAGACAACGGCACCCTGCTCTGCAGCCACCACCACCACCTCATCCACAAAGAACAATGGCGCATCGACATCAAAACCGGCATCCCCTGGTTCATCCCCCCACCCCACATCGACCCACACCAAACACCCCGACGCAACCACCACCACACACCCCACAGAACATAGGAAAGCGTCCGCAGAACAACAACACGCCCAACCGGTGAAGCCGGGTCACGCCCAGCACCGTCCCAATAACAGGGCGACCCGTCCAGTAAAACGGTGCGCGGGATGCGCCGCGGGCTCGGGTGACGAGCGAACTTTGGTGTCGGAATATCGTGAGGGCCAGGGCGACACTTTGTTCGCTCCCGGGCCCTCCCGTGCCGGCGCGTGCCCAACCCCCCGCGGGCCTGCAACTGCAAACACCGGCGCGTACACAGTGCCGACTCCCCGGGAGTGAATCGCCAGCCGTCTATTCGGCCACGGTGAGCCTTACCTCTACCGACACCAGCAGCGGCCTGGCGTTCAGGCACAGCAGGGAGACCGGCAGGCCGCCGACGAACACCATCGGCCGCACGCTGAGGAGATCAGCACGAGCCGGCCATGCAGAGGATCCCCGCATCCCCGACAACCAAGTCCATCCATTACCTGCACAGCCTTGGCATACCAAGCATTCAAGCTATCTCAACAATTTCAGCAGTTGCTTGCATCACACCACAAGCCTGAGGCATTCTGGAATACCAAATGCTCAACCGCAGCCAAGTAGCGGCCCAGCAGCTCGTTCCCCAGGAGTCCAACAATGTGCCTTCACGATCACACCTCAGCACCCAAGCCCCAGGGTGAGTTGCCCCGCCGAGGCATCCTCGCCGGAGCTGCAGCACTGGCCGGGATCTCCGTTGCCGGCATCGCCGCGCAACTGGCATCAGCACCAGCTGCCCTTGCGGACAACACGCAGTCGGGCCCAAACTACCCCGGTCGTCCGTTGACCACCCAAGCGCTCATTGTCGAGGGCGGCACCGTGGTGGACCCAAAGACCGGCGATGCTGTGGCAGATGGCGTGGTGGTGCTCGACGGCGGCAAGGTCACCGCCGTCGGCACCCGGGACGAAACACGAAAGGCTGTTGCCGCCGTCGCGAACCGTGCCCGTAGGCTCAACACCTCGGGCAAATGGGTCCTTCCGGGACTCGTCGATGCCCACGTCCACGCGAACGCACTGGCAGACGCCCGGGCTCTCCTGCAAGGCGGAGCCACCAGCGTACGGAGCGGATCGAGCACTTTCTACCAGGACATTGCTCTCGCCGCGCTGCCGTCGTGGGCTCCTGGCCTCTCGCCGAGGATGACTCCGGCGGGGCTGTTTATCTCACCGGATCAGGGAGATTCCCTCCTGGCTGATCCGGACTTGGCGCCTCTGGCGACGCTCAGCGGTGGCGTGACGGAGCCGCAGGACCTCGCGTACCTGACCCGCGTCAACCTCAAGCGCGGCGCCGAGGTCATCAAAACCCGGGCCAACCCGCGGGCTGGCCTTCCCGAACAGGATCCCCGCGAGTTGGTCTACAACGTGGACCAGATCGGTGCGATCGTCAAGGCAGCCAAGGGAGCCGGAGTCCTCTGCCACGCCTACAGCGCCGAAGGAATCGATGGCGCTGTCCGAGCAGGCGTGCGCAGCATCGAGCACGGCGTCTTCATGACGGAAAAGACCATCCAGGAGATGGCCCGGCGCGGCACGTTCTTCACACCCACCATGGATGCCATCACGAGTATGGCCCGCTCCGCCAACCCGATCCTGGCCGCACGCGGAACGGAATACACACCCATCCTTCAAGCTGCCGTGCGCGCAGCCAAGGACGCCGGAGTCACGATCGTGGCCGGCACCGATTCCTTCGGAACGGACGTGACGCCGATTGGCACGGAGGCCCGCTTGCTCGCGGAAGCCGGACTGACCCCCTTGGAAGCATTACAGGCAGCCACCACCAATGCGGCGCGTTTGCTGGGACGCGGCGAAAACGTTGGCCGTTTGGTTCGCGGTTCAGCGGCGGATGTCGTGGTGGTGGATTCGGATCCACTGACCGATGGCTCTGCCTTGGAAAAGGTCAGCACGGTGATCGCGCAAGGTGCCGTGGTCCGGACAAACCTCTAGTCCACCGGGGCGGATCCCGCCAGGGAACCTGCCGCGCTGGCAGCCACCGAAACGGTGAACTTCTCTTCCACCAACGCCAGCAGCGGTCGGGAGTTCATGCACAGCAGGTAGACCAGCAGCCCGGCGGCAAACAGCATCAGCCACACGCTGGAGGAGATCAGCACGAAACCCGTAATGAAGAGGATCCCCACGTTCCCGAGCGCTACCCGTTTCCGGACACCAATGCTGTAGATGGATAGCCGGTAGATGTCCACGGTGCGGAAATCGAAGCGGGCAAGCAACAACATCGCGTGCAGGGCAGCCGTGCTCACCAGAAGGCCAAGCCCCACCAGCCCGATCCGGGCAGCAACCGCTTCAAGGTTGCTGCCCGGCAGGCTGGCGAGGTTCGCGGCGATGACTGCCAGGAGGGCGGCGTAGGGCAGCCAGACCGCCAATGCCTGTCCAAAATTGCCCCGATAGGCCTTTACGAAGTCGTGGAACACCCCCGTGTCCTCACCAGCGAGAAGCCGGTTGAAGGCATAGCAGGAAGCCACCACGGAGGGGCCCACGAGCACGAACCCCACCAACGCCCCAGGACCCACCAGTCCAGCCAGCAACGGCATGAGCACTACCAGCGCGTTGGCCAGCACCAGCAAAGCTCCACCCACCATGACGCCGTACACCACGCCCGCCGCCCTGAACAGAGGGCCGGACCCGTACTGTTCCTCCTTCGCAGCCATCAGAAGAGCTACTTCTTATCCGCGTATGCTTTGTACGCCTTGTTCGCCAACTCCACGTATTTCGTCTGGCCCTTGCTGTCGAGTTCCTTCACGTAGGCGTCGAACTCGGCCAGAGCACGCTGACCGGTGATGAACTTGAGGGTGTTCTGCTTGACGTGGTCCTTGAGCGGGGTGAGTGCAAGGGTCGCCTGCTCCCGGTCCACGTCGTTGAACGGTACAGGAGGGGGCACGGGGCGCGGCTTCTTGGACTTCATGGCTTTCTGGAACGCCAGCTCCTCGTCGTTGAAGGTGGACTGCAGCAGTTCCGTGGCCCCACCGTAGGCGAAGTTGCCGCCGGAGAATCCGTACTCCACCCGGAGGTCCTTGGTGCCGGCGGGATTGAGGCCTTGGAAGTTAATGTCGGATGCGAGTTGGCGCTTACCGCCGGACTTGGTGAAGGTGGTTCCTTCCACGCCCCATTTGCTGAACTCCTGCCCGGCGTCGCTGTAAAACAACCAGTCGATGTACTGGATGAGCGCCACGAAGCTGTCTTTGTCCTTCACGGACGAGTTCAGCATGATGCCGTTCTCCAACCGGGTTCCGCCGATGACGTCTCCGGCCGGGCCACCCGGAACCGTGATCTTGCCGATCTCGAAGTTGCCCTTGCCCAAGGACTGCTCCATTGAGGTGCGGTAGGTGATGACGTTCTGCGAGTTGGTACTGATGACGAACGACTTGCCGGAGACGAACTTCTGGATGGCGGAGTCGTCGGTCTGGGTGAAGCTTTCAGGGTCCATCAGGCCTTCGGACACCAGGGAGTTGAAGTACGTCACCAGGTCTTTGAACTTATCCGAACCAGCGGCGAAGCCGAACTCCTTTTTGTCTTCGTCGAACTGCAGGCCGTCCACCAGTCCCCAGCCGGCCACGGTCCCGAAGGCTGCACTTGCGATGTTCAGGACACTGTCACCCTTGAACCGGTCGGAGTAGGGCACCACGTCCGGGTAGGCCTTCTTCAGCGAACGCAGCACGTCACGGAATTC
This sequence comes from Paenarthrobacter sp. OM7, assembly GCF_029873575.1. Classification (NCBI taxonomy): domain Bacteria; kingdom Bacillati; phylum Actinomycetota; class Actinomycetes; order Micrococcales; family Micrococcaceae; genus Paenarthrobacter; species Paenarthrobacter sp. OM7. Next base: position 1,244,575 of record NZ_CP123579.1, on the reverse strand, counting down.
GTCCCAGGTAGTGGGCTCGGCGAGGCCTTCCTTCTTCAGTACATCCTTGCGGAAGCACAGGGAGTAGTCGGGCCAGAGTTCCTCATGCAAACCGGGCAGGACGTAGTACTTGCCGTCTTCCTGGGTCAGTCCTTCAATCTCGGGCTCGAGCTTCCACTTCTTCACCTTCTCCTGGAAATGCGGCATCAGGTCCACGTAGTCGCTGACGGGCAGGACGGCACCGGCGGAAACGAACGCTGCTTCCTGTCCTGGATAGGTCTTGGCGATGATCTCCGGCGCGCTGCCAGAGCTGATGAGGAGGCTGCGTTTCTGTTCATAATCGCTGTTGGGCACGATGGTCGGTTCCAAGGTGACATTGTTGTCGCTGGCCATTTTGGTAAACAGCAGCCAGTCCTTCTTGTACGGGTAGGTGGGCTGATCGGAGAACAGGAAGGTGAACGTCAACGGCACCGTCGCCTTGAAGGTATCACCGACATTGAAGCTGTCCATCGCACCGTTGCGGGACTTGGACGTATCCACCTTTTCGGTGGTTTCGGCGTCGCAACTGGTCAGCATGAGTCCGATGGTGGCAACAGAAGCGAGTCCAAGAAAATCGCGCCTGCGGAATTCTGGTCGGCGGAGCTCAGGTTTGTGGATCATTGGATGTCCTTTCATAAGGGTTATTCCTTGACGGAACCGAGCATGACGCCCGAGAAGAAGTACTTCTGCACGAAGGGGTAGACGCAAAGGATCGGGATGACGGTCAGGACGATGGTGACCGATTGGATGTTGGCGGCGATCTGGCCGACGTTCTCCGCTGTTCCGCCGGCTGAGCCCGCTGTGGTGACTCCGGCGATCATGTTGCGCAGGTAGATGGTGACCGGGAAGAGGTCCGGGTTGTCGAGGTAGAGGAAGGCCTGGAACCAGGAGTTCCAGTTGGCTACGGCGTAGAACAGGATCATGGTGGCCACGATTGCCTTGCTGAGCGGCAGGACCACCCGGAACAGCACCCCGTACTGGGTGAGCCCGTCAATCGATGCCGCTTCCTCCAGTTCGCGGGGCATGTTCTCGAAGAAGGACTTCATGATGAGCAGGTTGAACACGCTGATGGCGTTGGGCAGCACCACGGCCCAGATGGAGTCCCGCATGCCCAGGGAACTGATGAGCACGTAGTTGGGAATCAGACCGCCGTTGAAGAACATGGTGAACACGGCAAGGCCTATGAAGACGCTGCGTCCTTTAAGGTCCTTCTTGGCGATGGCGTAGGCGAACGACGTGGTGAGCACCATGGAGATTGCCGTTGCCACCACCGTGTACAGCACGGTGTTGCCGTAGTTGTTCCAGAAGGTGGAATCGGCCAGTATCAGCTTGTACGTCTCGGTGTTGAAGCCCATCGGGAACAGGTTGACCTGTCCGGCGTTGATGAACCCTTCGCTGGAGAACGACTGGGCAATGATGTTCAGGAACGGGTACACCGTCAGGAACACCACCAGCAGCAGGAACACCAGGTTGAACGCCCGGAAGATCCGCATGGCGCGTGAGACTTTCATGTCCTTCACCAGGACGCCTTGGGCGGCGCCGCCCTTGATGGCAGTAGCTGTCTTGTTCACCACAGGCTCGTTCCTGCGAGGCGCTTTGAGATCGCGTTCGCTGAGAGGATCAGCGTGAGGCCGATGACGGATTCGAACATTCCGATAGCGGCCGCGTAGCTGAAGTTGCTGGATTCCAGGCCCACCCGGTACAGGTAGGTGGAGATGACGTCTGAGGTTGCGTAGTTGAGCGGGTTGTAGATGAGCAGGATCTTCTCGAAACCCACCGCCATGAAGGTGCCGATGTTCAGGATCAACAGGGTGATGATGGTTGGCCTGATGGCTGGGAGAGTCACGTGCCAGGTCTGCTGCCAACGGTTGGCGCCGTCGATCCGGGCCGCCTCATAGAGCGATTCGTCGACGCGCGTCAGCGCGGCAAGATAGAGGATGGCGCCCCAGCCCATGGTCTGCCAGACCTCGGAGCTGATGTACATGGGCCTGAACCAGCCCGGGTCCTGCGTGAAATTCACGGTGGTTCCGAACAACGACTCCGCTATTTGGTTCACGGTGCCGGTCATGGAGAAGTTCTGCAGGATCATGCCGGCGATGATCACCACGGACATGAAGTGCGGCAGGTAGGCCACGGTTTGGACGAACTTCTTGAACTTCTGCGACCTCAACTCGTTGAGCATGAGCGCGAAGATGATGGGCATCGGGAAGCAAAACACCAGGGTCAGGACGCCAAGGATGATGGTGTTCTGGAAGGCCTGCCAGAAGCTGGGATCGTTGATGAACAGGGTGATGTATTTGAACCCCACCCACTTCTCGCCGAAGATGCTGCCTCCGGGCTGGAACTGACGGAAAGCGATCACATTGCCGGCCATGGGCAGGTATCTGAATATCAGGAGATACAGCAGGGGCAGCGCCAGCAGTGTGTACAAACGCCAGTCGCGTTTGAGCGCCAGCTTCCAGCTTCCGGGCTTGTTGCGCCGCTTCTTCGCTGAGCCGGGTTCGGGGCCCGCGACGGCCTTGGGTGGAACATCCAGTCGCAAAGCCATCAGTCCGCCTCCCGTCCGGCAGCTTCGTCCGGAATTTCGTCCAGAATGAGGACTCCGTTGGCAGGGAGCTCAACCAGCCCGCTCACCGCGCGTCCGCTGAGGCGGTCCGTGCCGCCGTCGAGCACGTCCACGCTGGACGGCGCATCGTTGTGGTTGAGCACCATGAGGAAGCTTTTGTTGGTGCCGTCCGCGGCAGTGGAAGCACGACGCCGGACCTGGACTCCTGCAGGCGCCTTCAGTTCCGGCTCCACACCGGCCGCGCGAAGTTGGTCCCCCAGGAGCTGGTTCAGTAAGTCCTCGTCAACGCGTGCCGACACGTACAGTGCAGTGCCAAGGCCGAACGAGTTGCTGGTGACGGCCGGAGCACCGGCAAGGCGGCCCGAGGAGTAGCTGGCGAGGACCTCCGCAGATTCGGCGTGCAGATGCTCAGTCCAGTAGGTCGCGGAGGAGGTGCCGCCGTCGGGCGTTGAGAGCTTTACGTGCTCGTCCGCGCCGGCGAGCGGGTGCATTTCCTCGCTCCATGCCCCCAGGACCTTCCTCAACGCGCCCGGGTAGCCGCCCAGCCGTATGGTGTTGTCCTGGTCCACGATGCCCGAAAGGTAGGAGACCACCAGCCTTCCACCGTCGGCCACGTAGTTTTCGAAGCGGGCTGCCGCGTCGTCCGTCAGAAGGTACGACGCCGGCATGATCACCAGGCTGTACCCGGAAAAGTCGCTGTTGGCGTTGACGAAATCCACGGTGATGTTGGCCTCGAACAGGGGGCGGTAGAACCGTTGGACCTCCTGCGCGTAGTTCAGGTCCGACCTCGGAGAATTGCCGAGTTCCAGTGCCCACCAGCAGTCCCAATCGAAAACGATGGCCACTTTGGCTGTGGATCGCGTTCCCGTCAGGTCGCCCAACGCCTTGAGCTCCTGGCCGAGCTCGCACACTTCCCGGAAGATCCGGGTGTTTGGGCCGGCATGGTTCACCATGGCCGAGTGATAGCGCTCGGTTCCGCCCTTGGCCTGCCGCCACTGGAAGAACAGGATGGAATCGGCGCCCTGCGCTATGGCCTGGTAAGAGCCGAGGCGCATCTTGCCCGGAAGCTTGGAGACGTTGACGGACCACTGGCTGACCGCGCCGGTGGCTTGCTCCATCACCATCCACGGCTGGCCGTGACGGAGTGAGCGCATGAGGTCGAAGTTCAGCGCTGCGGCAATGTGGGCGTCGTCTTCGCGAGGATCCGGGTAGATGTCCAGCGCCGCAGCGTCTTCCTCAGCGGCCCAGGCCCAGTAGTCGTTGGTCTTGTAGAAGCGCATGAAGTTGGTGAGGATCGGCAGGTCCGGGCTGTGACGGCGAAGGACATCACGCTCGGCCTTGAAATGTTCCAGCATGCTGTCCGAGGTGAAGCGATGGAAGTCCAAGCGGCGTGACGGGTTGGACCAGGTGCGGGGTTGGGCAGGGACGCCGACCTGGTTCCAGTCAGAGTAGAGCTGGCCCCACACCGTGGTGCTCCAGGCCTGGTTGAGCTCATCCAGGGACGAGTACTTTCGCTGCAGCCATTCCCGAAACGCCTTCTCAGCCCACGGACCATAGGACACAGGTCCGTATTCATTGCCGACGTGCCACATCCGCAGCGCAGGATGGCCGGCGTAGCGCTCCCCCATCTTTTCTGCGAGGGCCAGTGACTTGGCGCGGTACACGGGGTGGGAAACATCGAAGTGCTGCCTGGAACCGAAGCCAAAAATGCTGCCGTCGGGGCGCTCCGGCATGATGTCCGGGTGCTGCTCCACCAGCCAGGCCGGCGGCACAGCGTCCGGGGTTGCCAGGTCCACGCCGATGCCGTGCGAGTGCATCAGGTCCATGACGTCGTCCAGCCAGCCGAAGTCGAAGACGTTGTCACTGGTTTCCAGCCGGCTCCAGGAGAAGACCGCCAAAGTCACCAGGTTTACCCCGGCCTGCTGCATGAGTTTGGCGTCCTCGAACCACACTTCCTGTGGCCATTGCTCGGGGTTGTAATCCCCGCCGTAGGCTATGCCGCCTATTCGTTGGTGCAGTTGCTGGAGCCGCGCCTCGGCAGTCCGCAATTCCTCAGGGTGGATGGTCATCGTTGTCCTTCACTCGGCTTCGTCGCCCCACATCACTGTGCGACGCACATCACAGAGAGAAACTATCGTAAAGTTTACGCAATAACAACAGGTCAGTATCGGAAACTCGCGAGTAACAACGCCCTCTGAAAATAGCCCAACGACGCCTGATTTCCAGAGTTTCGGAACAGCTGTTGCCAGGCGCAGCGGGCGAAATCGAGTAATGAAGCGAGCAAGTTTCCGAGGTTGAATGGAAACTATCGGACCATCTTTGCGGAGACCTGTGCCGTGGCCTGATCTCAACGGGAGCGCGGGAAAGCTGCGGGATCGCCGGAAAGGAACGGCGGTCTCGCAGCGCACCCACGATCTGGGCGCCCCGCCCCGGTCCACGCGCGGCGCCCCGCCCCCAGCGGCCCTGAAAACCGTTGACATGTGACCATATGGTCACCTATTCTGACGCCATGGACATCGTGTTCAAGGCCTTGGCAGACCCCACCCGCAGGGAATTGCTGGACGAACTCTTCCGCGAGGATGGCCAGTCCGCCTCCGCCTTGGGAGCCCGGTTCGAGATGACCCGCTTCGGCATCGCAAAGCACCTCAAGCTGCTGGAAGATGCGGGATTGGTGGTCACCCGCCGTCGGGGACGCGAAAAGCTGCACTTCCTGAACCCGGTACCCATCCGCCTCATCCACGATCGTTGGGTGAGTAAATACGCAGAACCATGGGCCGCTGCCCTCAGCGACCTCAAATCCAGATTGGAAAGTCCCATGGAAAAGATCTTCGAGATATACATCAAGACCACTCCCGAACGGCTCTGGGAAGCCATCACCGACAGCGACATCCGCAGCAAGTACCAGTTCGGAAACACCTTCACATCGGACTGGACGCCCGGAAGCCGCTTCGAGATGCACAACGTCAACGCTGACGCACCACTCGGCGAGGGCGAGAACATCGAAGTCGATCCTCCGCGCCGGCTCGTCCAAACCATGCGTGCACTCTGGGGCGAGGACGTGAAGGCCGAGGGAACCTCGCGGATCACCTGGGAAATTGAACCCGTCGGCGACTCCTGCCACCTGACCGTCACGCACGATCAACTCCGCGAAGGCGCCAACGACCAACTTTACGGAGGCTGGCCCATGATCCTCTCCGGCCTCAAGACGTGGTTGGAAACCGGCGAAAAGCTCACCACACCCGGCTCGCTCATGTACACGTAGGCGGCTTAAACGCGGACGACGACGGCGGGCCGCTGCCGCCGTCGTCGTCGATACCCCAGCCTCCCGACCTTCAGGCGACGGGCACAATCTCCTGCTCTTCAGGGAGCCAGGCCCCCTGCAGGGTTCCAAGCAGGTGCGGTGCGAAGTCCTCGCCAATTTCCATCACTACCCGGCAGCGTGCCCCGCGCTGCTCCGGGAAGCCCGCGTACTGTCCCCGGAGATCGCACACCGTCTGGCCGCGACCGGGTCCGTCAGTGGTGTCCACCTGGACACGAACGGTGGGAGCCAGCGTCAGCTCCACTCCCCTGACGGCGATGGCCGCGGCAAGGGGATCGTGCATCGCCGAGCATGCCCGGCCGAAGATGTCGACGTAGAAGCCAAAGTAGTAGCCCAGCATTTCTCCCAGCGCCTGCGAGACCGGGTGCTCGGTGGCCAGCAACTCCTGGCGGTGTTTTTCCTCCAGGACGTTGGTCATGGTGACATCCAGGGGTACCAGGGTGACGTTCCAGTCGGCGGCCAGCACCTCGGCAGCGGCTTCGGGGTCGTTGGCGATGTTGGCCTCGGCCACCGGCGTAATATTCCCGGGGGCCAGTGCTGCGCCGCCCATGATGGTGACCTCAGCAATGAGCTCCGGAAGCTTGGGTTCCAGGCGCAGCGCCTCGGCAATGTTGGTCAGCGGGCCGATGGCCACCAAGCGCAGTTCCCCGGCGTACTGGTGTGCCAGCTGGACCAACAGTTCGGCGGCCGTTGCGTCCACCGGTTCGCGGTCAGACTGGACCAGGTCCACTCCGCCGATGCCGTTGTCGCCGTGGACATGTGGGGCACCGCCGTGGAACGTACCCACCTGTGGATCGTGCGCACCGACAGCCACCGGGATGTCCGGGTGGCCGGCCAGGTTCAGCAGGTCCAGGGTGTTCCGGGCGCCGCCTGCTGCACTGACGTTGCCACTGACCGTGCCGATTCCTACCAGTTCCGCCCGCGGGGCGGCCAGGAGGTAGGCGAGGGCGAGGGCGTCGTCGATGCCGGTATCGCAGTCAAGGAAGAAGGGTGCGGACTGGGTCATGATGGTCTCTCGTTTCAGGATGGAGCGGGTCGTGGGGCGGGCGGGGTGAAGTTCTGGTGTGTGGCACGCCCAGCCGGGTTCCGGCGTCGTGCGTTAGATTTTTTCGCCCTTGGGTGCCGCGATGAAGAGGCTGACAATGAAGGCAAGTGCTGTGATGGACACCGAAATCCAGAGGGCTGTGGAGTATCCGGCGGCAGTTCCCTGACCTGCGAAGGGGGCAACAATCACGACGCCGAGGCTCGCGCCGATGCCGAAGGAGGCACCGTTGATGCCCGGCAAGGCGGCCGGTGCTTCCTTGGGAGAGAGCAGCACGGACAAGCCGTTGATGGCCGTGAGGAAGAAGCCGTTGTAGAAGATGCCCAGGGCTGCAATGGCGATGAGGACCGCGATCTGGTGGTGGGCGAACAGTGCTGCGACGATCGCGCAGGCGAGGCTGGTTGCCGTGCCGACGCGGACGGTCTTGATCCAACCGCGGCGGTCGGCGATCCATCCGGCCAGGGGTGCGGCGAACACGCCGATGAGTGCCGCAGGGGTGAGGAACAGCAGGGCGGCAACCGAGGCGGACAGACCGAAGCCGTTCTCCTTGTCCTGGCTGAGCAGCACCACAGTGAAGTTGATGATGGCGAAGATGCCCGCGAGCGTCAGCACGGTGGTGGCGATGACGGGCCAGACCTGGCGTGAACGGAGGTGGTGTACTGCAACCAGCGGAGTTTCGCGCTTCTTTTCGATGAGCCAGAACGCCGCAAAGGAAGCGATGCTGCCGGCCAACAGGCCGAGGGCGGCAGGCGAGGTCCAGCCGGCTGAAGAACCGGTGGAGACAAAGTAGGTGATGAAGACCAGGAACACGGACAACGAGCCTGCGCCCCACCAGTCCATACGGCCCGGAGCCGCCGCGGACTTGCCGCCGGGGACCACTTTGATGACGCAGACGACGGCGATCGCGGCCAAAACCAGGACGGCGACAAAAATCGACTGGAAGCCAAGGGTCTCGGCCATGAGTCCGCCGAAGTAGCCATCCACGCCACCAACGCCGCCATTGATGGCCGCGATGATGCCGATGGAAGTGCCGAAGAGCCGCGCCGGCAGGTACTCATTGAGGACGATGTAGGACAGCGCAAAGATGGCACTGGAGACACCCTGCATGAAGCGGCCCGTGACCAGCAGGGGCAGGGTGGGCGCGAAAATACACAGGACCGTTCCGGCGCCCATGATCGCCAGCACCAGCAGGAGGGCATTGCGGCGGCCGATGAAGTCGCTCCATCGCCCGATGACCGGACCGGCAATGGCGCCCGCCAGGAAGAACATCGACTGGACCTGCGCAACGGCCTCGGGTGTTTCGCCGAAGAAGGAGCCGATGTGCGGGAGCGCCGGGGTGATCATGCTGGCGTTGAGCTGGAAGGCCAGCACTGCCAGGACCAGCGTGGTGATCAGCAGCGCGGCGGCTTTTCCGTGGAAGCGGCTTTCTTCCGCGGCTGCTGGGGCCTGCGTTGGTGCCGGGGCCTGCGGATCTGCAGGCTGCTGGCCAGTGGCGGTGGGGATGTTCACATCAAACTCCTTTGTCCGAGGGCGCGGGGCGGCGCCACGAGATGTGAGTTGTTATACAAGCATGTATTACGAGCTTGTGCAACCTGTCACAGTCATCCGGTACAGTGTCGGTAACCCATCTCAAGTGAGGCACCCTTGACCGACAACGCCGTCCAATTCCTGTCACGACCCATCGCTGCCCAGCCAGGTCAGCCATTGCGCGTCGCGGCCTACTCCCGCATCGCTGAGGCCATCCGCACCAAGATCCTGCCGCCTGGTTCGCTGCTCCCCACGGAGACCGAGCTGGGCACCATGATGGACGTCAGCCGCACCGTGATCCGGGAAGCGCTGATGTTGCTCGAAGAAGACGGCCTCACCCGGGCTCGGCGCGGCGTCGGCCGCTTCGTAGCGGATTCGCTTCCCCGTATCGGCATCGAACACATACGCCCGTTTGACCAACTCCTTGGCGGACCCGACCAGGACATCCAGGTCAAACGGGTCGCGGCGATCAAGCAGCCGGCGTCGGAATTCGTGGCTCCCGGCATCGGCGTGCAGCCTGATGAAGACGTGTGGTTCTGGGAAAGCGTGCTCATCCGCAACGGTGAGCCTGTTGCCCACCTCCAGGAAAACGTGGCCCAAGGGATCCCCGAAGCCCAGGCCCTGGCCGAAGCGGCAGAAGCTCCCACCCTTTCCGCGTCCACGCTGCTCGAAGTCCTCAGCGGACTTCCTGGGGTTTCCCTCGGACCCGGCGAATGTGAAATCAGCCTCAGCACCGCAGGTCCCAGCCGTGCAAAGCTGCTGGGCCTCCGCCCGTCCGACCCCGTACTGGTCCTGACCCAGTACGTGCGCCGGAACGGCAACGCCTTCTACCTCGCCAAATGCCTGGTGGCTGCCAAGGCCGGCCACCTCTCCGTCATCCAGTCCTCCTGAAATTACCCGTAAAGGACCTTCCATGAGCACGTCCCCTCAGTTTGCCGCGCCCTCATCCCTGACCGTGGTGGGCAGCATCAACCTCGACATCACGGCCACCGCCGACAGGCTCCCCTCACCGGGTGAAACCGTCGGCGGCGGCATCCTCCGCCAGCAGCCCGGAGGCAAGGGCGCCAACCAGGCCGTTGCGGCGGCCCGGCTCGCGGGTACTTCCCGCATGGTGGGGGCAGTGGGCCAGGACGACGCGGGACTCAGCCTCATCAGGGCGATGGCGGGTGCCGGCGTCGATGTCCGGGACATTGCCCGCGTGGATGCCGCCACGGGAACAGCGCTGGTGCTGGTGGACAGCGAGGGCGAGAACCAGATTGTGGTCTGCCCCGGCGCCAACGGCTCCGTGGCCTTGAACGGTGTCTCATTCGGCGACGGCGAGGCCCTGCTCTGCCAGCTCGAAGTGGACCAGGACCTGGTGTTGGAGGCCGCCCGCCGCGCCAACGGATTCTTCGCCCTGAACGCGGCCCCGGCCGCACCGATCCTTCCCGAACTCCTGGAACGCTGCGACCTGGTGATCGTGAACGAGACAGAGTATGAACTGATTCCGGCCCTTCGAAATGCCCCACTGGTTGCCGTCACTTACGGGGGCGACGGCTCAGCCATCTTTGTCGATGGAGAACGAGTGGCCGAGGCCCCGGCCGTACGTGTCACGGACATTGCCAACACCATTGGAGCCGGGGATGCTTTCTGCGCCGCTTTGGTCCTGGCACTCCAGTCCGGCCTTGAGTACGGTCACGCACTGGCCGTGGCGAACGCCGTCGGCGCGGATGCGGTCCGGGATGCTTCATCCCAGCCGGCGCTGAAGCCTTTGGACCATTACATCGAAGCGACCCGGGCAGCCCTCCACGCAGGTTCGGCCACCAAATAATCAGTCGCTAGTCGGTGATCCTGAAGTCCTCGAAATCCCTGGTGGCCTCCGAGACTTCGAAGTCCACGTTCTCCACCCGGCCCGGCGCCCGTGTTGAATGCAGCCACGTCACCATGCTGTCAACGTCTGCCGCTGACCCCTCTGCAACCAACTGCACGGATCCGTCATGGTTGTTTCGGACCGTTCCCGTCAGCATGAGTTCTTCAGCTTTCCTGGCAGTCCAATAGCGAAAACCCACACCCTGGACAACGCCGGTGATGCGGGCTGTGAGGCGAACGGTTTCGTCAGTCATGGACCCACCTTAACGAATCCCGCCCTTGTTCGGCCCCTGCCGTTCAACGGCTCATGGGACGAGCAAGGGCGGGATCCAGCCAGGAAATACTCAGCCGATCACAATGTCCCGCGTCGCGTGGCTGTACGTGATGGTGACGGGGCCGCCGTCGTGGTTCAACTCGTGGTTGGCGCCATCGCGGGCGCCGAACGCACCGTAGTTCTCGTTCCACGACCGGTTGAGCGCGATCTTGTACGTGTAGAAGCCGGCAGGCAGTTCAGCCGTGATGGTCCACACCTGGACCAGCGGGTTGAACTCCATCTGGGCTTCGTCGTACTGCGGCGCCCAATCCTCGGGCGCACCGAGGATCTTGTTGAAGTCACCGGCAATCGCGACGGCCTCGGGCTGCGGCACGGTTTCGACGGCGGTGGCCGCCGCTGCCTTGGCCGGCGCCTTCCGCGTGGACTTCTTCGCGGCAGGCGCTGCCTTGGCTGTCGCAGCCTTGGCTTTCGGCGCAGAAACCTTGGCAGCGGCAACCTTCGGCTCGGCGACCTCAGCAGCCGCCGCCTTGGGCTCGGTGGTCTTTTTTGCCGCGGCCCGCTTGCTGGCAGCTGCCTTCCTGGCCGGAGCTTTTACCGGCGGGGCCGTCGGAACCGGAACATCGGCTGGTACCGGAGTTCCGGCGTCGAGCGCTGCCGCAAAAGCGGCGACATCAGGGAAGGCCACCGTCGCACGCAGGCCGTCCTCCGGGATGGTCCAGCCGGAACGGCCCTTGACCAGCCAGCCGGCCTTGACCAGCTTGGCCGATGCCGAGGTAAGGGTCTTGTGGCCGCGGGGGATGCCGCCACTGAGGAGTTCAGCCTCGTGGTCATTGAAAGGTACGCGGACGATCGCTTCGGCCAGGACCTCGCCGGCGTTGAGGGTTGTCTCGGACCACACGCTTTCAGCGAGGATGTCCAGTACGGCCTTCAGACGAAGGTTGGTGTTCTCGGCGGTGTTCGCGCCCATGCTTCTCCTTCAACGGGTGAATACTTTCTTGCAGTTTGCCAATGAATTGTTAATTCCCGCGACTGCAGAAGGTAAACACCGTGTGTCGTGACCGAGTGTGACATTGCGGACGCCGCAAGTGATCCACGGGTATCGGCTGACTGGGTTTATGGGCCGTTTAAGCGTGGGGAACCGATGCCTTGACCCATTCGGTGACCTCGTCCAGCAGCACCGATTTCCGGGCGTCACTGGCGAACGAAGAACGGATGGAGTTGGCCGCCAACGTGGCCTGCTCCGGTACGGAGAACTCCAGGACCTTGGCCAGCTGCTCAAAGTTGTCGTCCACATAACCACCGAAATAGGCGGGGTCGTCGGAGTTCACGCAAACGTTCAGGCCGATGGCGAGCATTTCGGGCAAAGGGTGGTCCTCCAGCTTGTCCACTGCCCGCAGCCGGACGTTGGAGAGGGGGCACACTGTCAGGGGCACCTGCTCAGCCACCAACCGCTGCACAACGTCCGTGTCTTCCATGCAGCGGATGCCGTGATCGATCCGCTCGACATGGAGCACATCCAACGCCTCAGTGATATAGCTGGCCGGGCCTTCCTCGCCCGCGTGGGCGATCCTGCGCAGCCCGGCCTCGCCGGCGCGCTGGTACAGGCGCTCAAATTTCGACGGCGGATTGCCCACCTCTGCGGAGTCCAGGCCGATGCCGGCAATCGGAGCCTTCATGGCCAGGAGCTGGTCCAACACTTCGAGGGCGGAGTCCTCGGACATGTCCCGCAGGAAAGCGGCGATGAGGAGGGTGGAGACACCAAAGTCTTCTTCGGAGGTGGCCAGGGCGTTGGCCACACCATTGACGCAGGTTTCCAATGCCACACCCCGGGAGACGTGGGCTTGGGGGTCCATCATGATTTCCGCGTGGCGCACTCCCCCGGCGGCTGCCCGCTTCAGGTAGGCACGCGTCATGTCGGTAAAGTCCTGCTCGGTTTGCAGGACGGCCATGTTGGCGTAGTAGAGGTCCAGGAAGGACTGAAGATCCGTGAACTCGTACTTCTCTCGGAGTTCCTCGATGTCTTGGTACGGCAGCTCGATGCCGTTCCGTTCGGCCAGGGCAAAGATCAACTCTGGCTGGAGTGTCCCTTCGATGTGCAGGTGCAGTTCGGCAACCGGGGGCGCCGTGGTGACAGTTTTCTCGTCAAAAGTTTCCACCCTGCAACTCTAGGCCCCAACAATGGCACGTGTCCCGGAGCACTCAACTTGGTTCTCACGCCCGGCACCCTCAAACTGAAAGGATGCAGACTTTCCTCCCCTTCGCCGATTTCCGTGAGAGTGCCAAGGCGCTCGACACCTCAAGGCTCGGCAAGCAGCGCGTCGAAGCACTCCAGGTCCTCCGCGCTTTGGTGATCCCGGAGTACGGTTGGCAGCAGCACCCCGCCGTGCGCATGTGGATGGGCCACGTCCCTGCCCTCACCATGTACGGCCTGGCCATGGCAGACGAATGGATGGATCGCGGGCACCCGGACAACACGCGCGCGAACATCGCCGAATTCGCCCCGCAGGCAGCCCACCCGGACTACGCTTCCCGGATTGTCATGCCGCCGTGGCTCGGACACGAGGACCTGCACCTCAGCCACCGCTCCAAACTGTTGGGCAAAGATCCCAAGCACTATGCGCAGATTTTCCCCGGCATCGAGGAAAAGCTGGAATACGTGTGGCCCGAGCCCAAGCACGAGTTCCACCCGGAGGACCCGGAGGAGGACCGCCTCCTGATCCTGCGCTCCAACGTGGAGGACCTCCGCCCGGAGCAGCTCACCATCGTCAGCATGCCGCCGCACGGCAAGGCCAAGTCCACGCCTGTTGCGGACCCTGACGAGTACCAGTTTGTGTACGCGGAGGAAAAGTCCCGCCGGCAGGTAGGCGGCCCCAAGAAGCGCCCGGTGGCACCGCGCGAGAAGAAGCCTACGCGGAAGCGCCAGGCACAGGAGCGGGCCTTCAACACCTTGCCCGGCAAGACCGAATTGGCCGTTCCGTTCGATGATGGCCAGACGTTCGCTGTTGGCTTGATCCAAGGCCGGCCCATCACGGTGGATGGCCGTTTCGCCCGCAACTTCGAGGTCACCAACGTGATCAAGCGCTCCGACTTCGACTATCCCGCGCTCCTGCAGGATCCCCGGGTCTTCTTCCCGGTCCCGGCACCCGCGCTGTAGCGGCAGCCGCGCTGTAGCGGCAGCCTGCAACATCGCACGACTCAACAGCGCACGACGACGGCAGCCAGGTTCTGTTTTTACAGAACCCGGCTGCCGCCGTCGTTGGTTGCTGTGTGAGACGGTGGAGACACGCAGCTATGGAGGAGGGCCATGGATTTCCAGCACGTCATCGAAGAAGTCGGCCGGTACATGGACGCAGCCGGGGTGGCGGTCATGGTGATCGGCGCACTGGTTTCCATTCCGATGGCCTTGCGCGGCTACCAGCCAAAGCGCGCCGCCAGCCTCACACCGTTCTCCCCCTACCGTTCCTACCGGCAGCTCCTGGGGCGGTCCATCCTTTTGGGGCTCGAGCTCCTGGTGGCCGCGGACATCATCCGGACCGTCGCCGTCACTCCCACTTTTGAGAGCGTGGGCGTCCTCGCGATCATCGTGCTGATCCGGACATTCCTCAGCTTCTCGCTTGAGCTGGAAATCACTGGCCGCTGGCCCTGGCAGAAGGAAAAGGACGCATGAGCCAGGAATGGGTCCCGGACATTCTTGGCGAAGGCTTTGAGCAGCAAACGCTCAACCTCGACGGCGGCGCTGTCGCCACCGTGGTGCGGTACCTAGGAGCCGAACCAGAGTGGCCTTGGACTGCGGGCGGAGCTCCCGTCAACAGTGCAATCGACGCAGACGTCCTCTACGTACACGGCTGGTCGGACTACTTCTTCCAACGCCACGTCGCTGAGTTCTGGCACCGGGCCGGCGCACGCTTCCATGCCCTGGACCTGCACAACTACGGCCGCAGCCTGAGCCCGGGCATGGTGCCGGGATTCGTCACCGACCTGGCCGACTACGACGCTGACATCGCAGCAGCACTGTCAGCGATGGGACGCTCAGGTGACCCTGGGCGGGATCGGCCGCTCATTCTTTTGGGGCACTCCACTGGTGGGCTCACCCTCAGCCTGTGGGCTGCCCGTCATCCTGGAATGGCGTCGGCGTTGATCCTCAACAGTCCCTGGCTGGAATTCCAGGCGACTGAGCTCGGCCGGCGGGCGATCGCGCCCTTGGTAGGCCTCCACGCCCGACTCCACCCCTTGGCACCACTGCCGCCAGTAGATCCGGGCATCTATACCCGGGCCGTGTCAGCCACCCTCGACGGCGAGTGGGACTACAACCTCGAGTGGCGGCCTGACCGGGGCTTCCCTGTCACGCCCGCATTCCTTGACGCCGTATTCCGCGGCCAAGCCACCGTCGCAGCGGGACTGGGTATCGACGTTCCCGTGCTCGTGCTGCTCTCGGACAAGAGCTATCTGCAGCCAAAGTGGTCCGCTGATGCACTCACCGCCGACGTCGCCTTGAACGTTGACGCCGTGGCCCACCGCTCGCTGTCCTTGGCGGACACCGTCACGGTGAGCCGGCTGCCGAATGCCTTCCACGACATTTTCCTGTCGCCCGAACCTGTTAGGCGACAGGCATTCGAACGCATCGGACGCTGGCTGCCTATGGCCCTCCAGCCTTCGGACGCAGAAGTGTGGGACGCCAGGACCGCAGGCCTTTAGGGCCCGCAGTACCTCCCGGCTCCTGATACTTCCTGCTACTTCCCGGTTCCGGCTACTTCCCGAGTCCGGCCCGGCGCAGTGCTTCAGCCATGGCCGTGTTCGCGGCCTCCGGAGCCTGCCGGGGCTTGCTTTGCCGTGCGCCGCCCTGACGACGATCACCCTGCCCGCCCGAAGCACGCCCGCCGGAGCCGCGTCCGGCAGCGGCGCCGGGTTCGTCGTCGAGCCTCAACGTCAGGGAGATGCGCTTCCGCTCGGGGTCGGCTTCAAGGACCTTCACCCGGACCACCTGGCCGGACTTCACTATTTCGCGGGGATCCGAGACGAACTTGTTGGACAGCGCCGAAACGTGGACCAAGCCGTCCTGGTGCACTCCGACGTCGACGAAAGCGCCGAAGGCAGCCACGTTGGTGACTGTTCCTTCCAGGATCATGCCGGGCTTGAGGTCGGAGATCTTCTCGATCCCTTCGGAGAACGACGCCGCCTGGAACGCAGGACGCGGATCGCGGCCCGGCTTCTCCAGTTCGGACATGATGTCCTTGACCGTAGGCAGACCGAAGGTGCCGTCCACGAAGGCCTGCGGATCCAGCGCCGTGGCGGGCCCACCGCCTGCTGCGACCAGAATCTTGCGGGCAACGGAGTAGGCCTCTGGATGGACACTGGAGGCATCCAGCGGCTCCGCTCCCCCGGTGATCCGGAGGAAGCCCGCGCACTGTTCAAAGGCCTTGGCGCCCAGACGCGGCACCTTCTTCAAGTCGCTGCGCTTGGCGAACGGGCCATTCTCGTTCCGGTAAGCCACGATGTTCTCGCTCAGCAACGGGCCAACGCCGGCAACCCGGCTCAGCAGCGCTGGCGATGCTGTGTTCACATCCACCCCCACGGCGTTAACGCAGTCTTCCACCACGGCATCCAGGGACCGGTCGAGCTTCGCGGCGGTGACGTCGTGCTGGTACTGCCCAACGCCGATGGACTTCGGCTCGATCTTGACCAGTTCCGCCAGGGGATCCTGAAGGCGGCGGGCAATGGACACGGCACCGCGAAGCGATACGTCCATGCCCGGAAGTTCGGAAGCGGCCAAGGCAGACGCCGAATACACGGAGGCTCCGGCTTCGGACACCACCAGCTTCTGGATCCCCTTGGAGCCGGCAGCTTCGAGGGACTTGATGAGCTCCGTGGCCAGTTTGTCCGTCTCGCGGGAGGCGGTTCCGTTGCCGATCGCGACGAGTTCCACGTTGTGCTGCCTGGCGAGCCGACCGAGAGTGGCCAACGCTTCGTTCCACTTGTTCGCTGGGGCGTGCGGGTAGATGGTGTCTGTGGTGACTACCTTGCCCGTACCGTCCACCACGGCCACTTTCACACCGGTCCGGAGCCCCGGGTCCAAGCCAAGCGTGGCCCTGTTCCCGGCAGGAGCGGCCAGCAGGACGTCGCGCAGGTTGGCGGCGAAAACGCGAACAGCTTCATCTTCGGCGTCGGCAAACATGCGTCCGCGAAGATCAGTGGTCAGCCGGTCCAGGATGCGTCCCCGCCAGGCGAGCTGAGCGGTTTGCATCAGCCAGGTATCGGCGGGCCGCCCCTGGTTGGCGACTCCGAGGCACTTGGCCACAGCGTTCTCGTACTTTCCGCGGGCGGCGGCCAGGGCGTCGTCGTCGGCTGGGTCTGCCTCAGCGAGATCCAACTCCAGGACGCCGTCCTTTTCACCGCGCAGCAGGGCCAGCACGCGGTGCGAGGGCATGCCGGAGGGCACCTGCGTGAACTCGAAGTAGTCCTTGAACTTCTGGCCCTCGGCCTCCATGCCCTTTTTCACGCGGGACACCATGCGTCCCTGCTTCCAGAGGCGTTCTCGCAGATCTTCGGCGAGATCGGCATCCTGCCCGACGCGCTCCACCAGGATGGCGCGGGCTCCTGCGAGCGCCACGGTGGCGTCGTCGATGGAGTGCTCGGCATTCAGGTACTTGGCGGCCTCGGTAGCGGGGTCGAGCTGGGGATTGGCGAGCAGGACATCGGCCAGCGGCTCCAACCCGGCTTCGCGGGCTATCTGGGCCTTGGTGCGGCGCTTGGATTTGAAGGGGAGGTAGATGTCCTCCAGGCGCGCCTTGGTATCGGCACCGACGACGGCGGCTTCCAGCTCCGGGGTCAGCTTGCCTTGGGCTGCAATTGCCTCGAGGACTGACTTGCGCCGTTCTTCCAGCTCGCGCAGGTATCTGAGCCGTTCTTCGAGGTCGCGGAGCTGGGTGTCATCGAGCGTCCCGGTGACTTCCTTGCGGTATCGGGCGATGAAGGGGACGGTGGATCCGGCGTCGAGCAGTTCCACCGCGGCCTTGACCTGCCAGGCCTTGACGCCGAGTTCAGCGGCGATCTGGGCGTGGATGGCGGTATCAGCTGACTGGTGTTGGAGATTTAAAGTCACCATGACAGTTTGCCTCACGTGGCCGACAGTTTCCGAAGACGGGTAGCAGGAAGGCCTATCCCGGGGACGCTGATAGTGCTGTAGTTGGACCATGCAGGAACTGCTGATCATCCTTCAGGACGGATTTGATGCCGATGACGTGACCGTCACCGTCAACGGCAAGGAAGCCGTGTCCGAGCACGGCATTTCCACCAAGATGCTGTTGGGGATGGCCGACGAAGTCACGGTGGAACTTCCCGCCAAGGGTGCCACGGTGGGGGTGGAAGTCAGCAGCAGACAACTCAGCGCAACCAGGAAGCTCGTGGGGAAACCCAAGAGCCTGATCGTCTCCATCGAAGAGGGCGAACTCGTGATGCGTGAAGGAACGGGCCGCGAGGCCTTCCTCTGAGGGAAGGCCTCGCGGCGGCTGGAGTGGATACTGGGAACCGCTGGGACTGGCTCAGCGGGACATGTGCTCCTTGGCCGAGATGTGCTCCACCATCTCGCCGAGGCGCTGTTCCGCGTAGTGGTTGCGGGCGATATCGCCCTGGCTGATGATGCCCACCAACTTGTGGTCGCTGATAACGGGCAGGCGGCGGACTTGGCGTTCCTCCATCATGGTGACGGCCTCGTCCACGTTGGCATCGGCGTCCACCCAGTAGGGCTTTCCGGTGGCGAGCTCGCGGGCAAGGACTTCGCGGGCATCCTTACCTTCGGCCAAACACTTGACCACGATGTCGCGGTCGGTGATGAAGCCGGTGAGCTTGCCGTCGCTGCCGCAGATGGGAAGTGAACCGCAGTCCAGATCCCTCATCAGCATGGCGGCTTCCTGGAGAGTTTTATCCTCGGCGATGCACTGCGCATTCGTGGTCATGAATTCACGTACGGCACTCATGGGTCCTCCTTCATCGATTGGGGTGATCGACGCGGGGCCTTCGGCATGGTTCCTTCGGCTCCGAGCGCCGATGATGCCAGCCTACGCCCGGCGGGTACCGCTGACCAGATCATGGGGACTCTCTGGAGGCCAAAAAATGGCCGTGTTTCTCTGGATATAGTCCATTCGCTGGAGTATCCTCAGTGTGGGTTACACACGGCTTCCGGGCATCGGCCATTTCGTCTCATCTGAGCCTCACCACGCGCACCCCGCCCCGCCCTGGACCGTCATGCCGCCTCTGCGCCAAGCGCGCGGGCGATCGCATATTTGACTGCTTCAGCGTGAGAAAGATCCCCCATGGACACCCCCAACGTCCCCAGCACCTACTACACCCCTGCCCCCGCTTCCGATCTTTGGAGTTGCCGCCAGCCCAGCACGGTCAGCGGACGCTATGAAGGCTTTCAAGGCAACCCCGGCCCCATCGGAAGCGCCCTGGACCTCCGGCTGGACATTGACGCCCGCAACGGGGTCGAGTCTCCGGTCATGAACAAGGTCAGCGGCGATCTGTACAGCACCCGCTTCGTGAAGGTCGCCGGCGTCAACCTGTTGGTGAAGACGTATGTGGAGTCCTGGATTGTGGACACGCCTCTTGTGACATTCACAGATACCGACGTGCATATCGTCGGGACCGTCCGCTATTGGAAAGGAACCCACCCTGCCACCACGGTGGACATAGTGGTCTCGTGGTCCTCCGGTGTTGTGACCGGGGCTGTTGCCACGTTGACGTCCGGCGGGATCCTCGGCCAGCCCTATGCGTGCTCTTACCGTTCGGAAGCCTTCCGCGACATGAACCTGGAGTTGGACTACTGCTCGTCCGTGGACATCGAGCCCAAGGTCCCCGTCTACAACAGCCATGCCCACACCAACCGTCCCCCTGACCTGCCCCACCGGACCATCACCATCGAGTCCTCATACAGGGATGCCGGGATCGCGGTCACTATCGATCCGGTGCACACAGTCATCGACGACACCGCGCCAGGCTTCGCTTCCTGGAATGTCGGCGAACTCCACGACGCCATGGAAACCTCGTTCGGCAAGTACAACTCGGGGTGGCCCGCGTGGAACATGTGGGGCATTCAGGCCGGCATCTTTGACAGCGCGGGGGTGGGTGGCATTATGTTCGACGCCGCTGCGGGCTTTGGCGGCGCAGGTCGCGGACCGGACCGCCAAGGTTTTGCGGTCTTCCGGAACCACTCCTGGTTCACCAACCTCGTCTCCAATCCGGTCACCCAGGATCAGGCGTGGGCCATGCGGCACTTCCTCTACACCTGGGTCCACGAAGCCGGGCACGCGTTCAACTTCCTGCATGCCTGGGACAAGGCCCGCCCGGACTCGCTGTCCTGGATGAACTACGACTGGAAATACGATCAGCGCAACGGCACTGACTCCTTCTGGGGCAACTTCCGCTTCCGCTTCGACGACGACGAACTGCTCCACATGCGCCACGGAGACCGCGCCTCCGTGATCATGGGCGGCGATCCATGGGCCTCCGGAGGGCACTTGGAATCCCCTGCCGGCGCCATGACGGTTTCCGGTCCGGGCAGCGACGTGGAACTGACGCTCTCGGCAAAGGACCATTTCGACTACATGGAACCTGTGTCCATCGAGTTCCGGTTGCGGAATACCACTGACGTGCCGGTTATGGTGGACGGCCGGCTGGACCCCCGCTATGGCAACACCACCGTGTACGTCCAGAAGCCCAACGGAACCGTGATCCTGCATGAATCGGTGGTCTGCTTCTACGGCCTCCCGGAATTGGTCACGCTGGCACCGGCTCCGGTGGGCGACGATGACGGCAGCGATCGCTTCAGCCAGTTGGTCCACCTCGCATACGGAGTGGAGGGCTTCGCTTTCGACGAGCCGGGGCAGTATCTGGTTCGCGCCATCTATTCCACGGACGGCATCGTCCAGGCGTCCAACACGTTGCCGTTGCGCGTTGGTTTCCCCGTCACCAGGGAAGAGGACCGCTTCGCTCCCGAGTTCTTTACCCGGGAAGTTGGCCTGACCTTGGCGTTTGAAGGGTCCATGTCACCCTATTTGGAGAGAGGGTTGAATGCCCTGACCGAGGCCGCCGAACGCTTTGGCGGTGAGCCTTTGGGCGTCAAGGCGGCCACCGCCGTCGCGCAGTCTGTGGGCGATGATTTCTATCGCCGCAAGGACGAAAAGATGGTCAAGCACCATAGCGCTGATCCCCAGCGGGCGCTGGCGCTGACCGACGCCGGCCTCGCCGGCTATCAACAGTCTGCCGGTGCGGCGAGCAATCTTGCCTACCGCGGTCTGGTGGAACTGCGCACGGAACTCCATGCGAAGGCGGACAACAGCGCCGCCGCAAGGTCGGAGGTGGAAACCCTCGCAAAGGACCTGGGAGCCCGGGGCGCCAACTCCACCGTGGTGGCCCAGGTCAAGGAACTGATTTCCCCCACTCCGACGACCCGGTCCCGCCGGGCGGCGCCGAGGAAGCCCGCCAAAAAGTCGTCGGATGGCTAGCTGGTATAGGGACCCTCTGTAGCCGGCGACGGTTATTCCGCGATGTCCTCTGCCCACAGTTCAGGGTGCTTGTCCTGGAACGTGCGCATCATGTCCACGCAACGGGGATCGTCCAGGACCACCACCTCGACTCCACGTGAACGCAGGAGGTCGAATTCGCCGGGGAAGGTCTCGGCTTCGCCCACGACTACCCGCGGGATCTTGAACTGGATGATGGTTCCCGTGCACATCGCGCAGGGCGCCAGGGTGGTGTAGAGCGTGGTGTCGCGATAGGTCTTTTGGCGTCCGGCCGCCCGGAGCGCGGACATCTCGCCGTGCGCAATCGGGTCGCCGTGCTGGACACGTTCGTTATGGCCACTGGCGACCACCACGCCGTTGCGGGCCAACGCGGCGCCGATGGGAATGCCGCCCTCGCTGAGGCTCTTTTGTGCGGCCTGGAAGGCGGCTTCGAAGGCTGGGTCCACGGTGGGGGCTGAATCGGTCATGGGTGCAGTCTAAAGTGGCCCGACGCTGTTTTGCCGGAAGTCATTTTGTCGGTGCCCGCTGATAGCTTGGCTACAAGGATTTCAACCGGCATGGAAGGAAGGTGGGTCGCTGTGTTTTTTCTCGATCCGGAGACGGCGGGCGCCCCGCAGGACTTGGTCTTCTCTGCCAGCGACCTCGTCATTGCAGCAACCTGCGAGTACCAACTGCTCCGCAAACTCGACGAAAAACTCGGCCGTTCGCCCAAGCCGGACTTCGCGGCAGACGCCATGTTGGAACGTACCGCCGCCCTTGGCGATGTTCACGAGCATCGGGTACTGGATGGGTTCGTAGACAAGTTCGGGCACTGGGATGCGGCCACCGGAAGGGGCGTTTACGACGTCGTCCCCGCCACGGTGATGGACCGCGCCACTCTTTCGGCAAAGCACGCGGAATCCATCGAAGCCCTGCGCTCCGGAGCGGATGTGGTGTTTCAAGCTGCTTTTTTCGACGGTGAGTTCCACGGGCGTTCCGATTTCCTGGTGAAGCAGCCCGGCGGGCTTTATGCGGTGTTCGATACCAAGCTGGCACGCCATGCCAAGGTCACAGCCCTCCTGCAGCTCGCGGCCTATGGAGACCAGCTGCTTAAAGCAGGAATCACGCCGGATCCCACCGTCACCCTGGTGCTGGGCAACCGGGTCCACAGCGACCATCCCCTCTCGCAGATCCTCCCTGTGTTCAAGGAACGGCGTCAACGCTTCCTTGGCATGACATCTGCGCATGCCTCGGAGCCGGGTCCGGTGGAATGGGGCGACTCCCGCTACTCAGCCTGCGGCCGCTGCGACTATTGCGCCGAACAGGTCCAACTGCACCGCGATCTCCTCATGGTCGCGGGCATGCGCATCAGCCGCCGTAAGAAGCTGCTCGAGTCCGGCATCACCACCATCGACCAACTCGCCACCATGCCGGCAACCGGAGACTCCACGCAACTGAGGCTCCGCGAGCAAGCCCAACTGCAAACTGGTACCGGCAACCCTGACGGCACCGTCACGTACTCGGACAAGTCCGGAGAAACCAAGGCCATCAGTTACAACGTCCTCCCGGACAACACCCTCGGCAGGCTTCCCGCGCCGGACCCGGGCGACATCTTCTTCGACTTCGAAGGTGATCCCCTCTGGCAGGACCCCGCCACGGGCAAGTGGGGACTGGAGTACCTCTTCGGCGTCATCGAAAATCCCGTGGCGCCCGGGACGGAGCCTGTGTTCCGCCCTTTCTGGGCGCATTCACGCGCTGAGGAAGGCCAGGCGTTCGTCGACTTCCTGGACTACGTAGCCCAGCGCCGTGCCAAGTATCCCGGTATGCACATTTACCACTACGCCTCATACGAGAAAACGGCGCTGCGGAACCTGTCCCTGACGCATGTGGTGGGCGAAACGGCCGTCGACGACCTCCTGCGCCAAGGACTCCTGGTGGACCTCTTTGACACCGTCCGGCACAGCATGCGGGTCTCCGAGAACTCCTACAGCATCAAGAAACTTGAGCCGCTGTACATGGGCCAGCGCCTGCGCTCCGGGGACGTCACCGACGCCGGAGCTTCCGTGGTGGCCTACGCGGACTATTGCACGGCCCGCGACAATGGGGATGGCGGGCAAGCTGCCGCCATTCTCGAGGGGATCAGGGACTACAACGAGTACGACTGCTTGTCGACGCTGGAGCTGCGCAACTGGCTGCTTGCCCGTGCTGCGGAGCGATCCATCGTTCCCGGCGGTCCTGTGCAGGAGCAACCACAGCCAGTCACCGAGCCGGAGACGTACGAGGCACCGCCCGAAGAGACGACGCTGTTCGACTATGTGGCCGGCCTGCCCGTGGAGCAACAGACAACGCCGGATTCCCGGGCCATCGGCATCGTCGCAGCCGGCGTCGGGTACCACCGCCGCGAGGACAAACAGCACTGGTGGGAACACTTCGACCGTCTGGAAAAGCCGACCTCGCAGTGGGACGAATCCCGCGACCAGTTCTTGGTTGACCACTCGGAGTTGCTGCAGGACTGGGCGAAACCAACACCTCGCAGCAACCCTGCCCGGATCGTCAAACTCCTGGGCCGGTCCGGTGACGGCGCGGGATTGGATCCAGGCAGGAAGTACTTCAGAATGTATGCGTCTCCGTTGCCGGATGCTCTTGCTGCCAAGGAATCCTCAGTGTTGGGCCGTGCGGGTTGGGGCGGGACGGAGGTTATCGAGGTCGGTGAAGAGGGCGACTTCGAGTCCGTCACCATCGTCGAGAAGCTTCGAAAAGACTCCACGGAGTTCGTCCAGACCCCTATGGCGCTGACCCCTGACAGCCCGATTCAGACAACCGGGCAACGGGCTGCGTTGGCCGCAATGGCCACCAAGCTCCGCGCGGCGTTGCCTTCCTGGCCCAAGGATCCTGCCTTGGACCTTGCCCGCCGACAGCCGCCAAGGCTGCGCACCCTCGCCAACCTTCCAGCAGTCCCCTCCGGCCCCGATGGCTACATTAATGCCATCACAGCGGCGGTCAAGGACCTGGACCATTCCTACCTGGCCGTCCAGGGTCCTCCCGGCAGCGGGAAGACACATGTTGGCGCCCACGTGCTGGCCAGGCTGGTGGCCGACGGGTGGAAAGTCGGCGTCGTTGCGCAATCCCACGCCGTAGTGGAAAACATGCTCTGCGCTGCCGTGGAGAAGGCGGGTATTGATCCCCGTCTGGTGGCCAAGGACGTCAAGCACAACGATCCTGTGCCGTGGACCAACTGCGCCAAAGGCGACGTGGAAGAGCTCTTGTCCCAGCCAGGTGGCGCCCTGATCGGCGGCACCGCGTGGACCATGGTGGGCAAGGAAGTCCCTGCCGGATCGCTCGATCTCCTGGTCATCGATGAAGCGGGACAGTTCTCGCTGGCCAACACCATGGCTGTCAGCCGGGCCGCTAAGCGGCTCCTGCTCCTCGGTGACCCGCAGCAGCTTCCCCAGGTCACTCAAGGCAAGCATCCGGAACCCGTTGATGAATCGGCCCTGGGTTGGTTGTCGGATGGCTACAACACTTTGCCGTCCCATCTGGGCTACTTCCTGGCGTTGTCATGGCGTATGCATCCGGAATTGTGCAGCGCAGTGTCAGAGCTGTCCTACGACAACCGGCTCGAGGCTGCACCTGCCGCCACCCTGCGTGAACTTGAGGGGGCGAGCCCCGGAATTTCCTGCGTCTACGTTACGCACAACGCCAACTCCACTGCGTCGCAGGAAGAAGCTGTTGAGGTTGTCCGGCAAGTCCAAGCCCACCTCGGCCTGAAATGGCTGGACCCTTCGGACTCCCCGGAACGCCGCTCCCTCGAGGAAACCGACATCCTGGTGGTAGCGGCGTACAACGCCCAGGTACAGCTCATCAAACATGAGCTCCGATCTGCCGGCCTCAGGACAGTGCGGGTAGGTACCGTGGACAAATTCCAAGGCCAGGAAGCCCCGGTGGTCATCGTCTCCATGGCCGCATCAGCCGCCGGCGAAGTTCCCCGCGGCATGGAGTTCCTGCTGTCCCGCAACCGGATCAACGTGGCGGTGTCGCGCGGTCAGTGGCGTGCCGTCGTCGTGCGTTCGCCTGAACTGACCAACTACCTGCCGACCCATCCGGAAGGCCTCGAAAACCTCGGCGGTTTCGTGGCCCTCTGCCAGCGAGCGGCCCTCTAAGACCGGCTGGCGATATCCAGGGCTTCGTCCAGGACCTGGCCGAAGTTGCTGGCGTCGTGCGCGAAGCGGCCAAGGAAAAGCCCGGAAACCCCGTCCAGTTGCGGCAATAAGCCGGGTTTCGCCGACCCGCCATAAATGATGGGAAGCCCGGCCAGCGCGTGCCGGGCAAGCACCGAACGCAAGGTACCGACGACCCGCGAAACATATGCCGCTGAGGCAGGCTCAGGAGCGCCGATCGCCCAGACGGGCTCGTAGGCGACCACAAGCTTCGAGGCAAGGGACCAGTCGCCGGACACTGCGGCTTTGATCTGCCCGAGTACCATGTCCGCGGCTGCCTCCGGTTCCAGCATCTCGGACTCTCCCACACACAGCAGCGGAGTCAGCCCGGCATCGACGGCTGCACTGACCTTGAGAGCGATCATCGCCTCATCTTCGGCAAAGTAGCGCCGCCGCTCAGCGTGACCGATTTCCACCAATCCCACTCCAAGCTCAGCGAGCATGGACGGTGCCACCTCACCTGTCCACGGCCCATCGGCCCAGCCACAGTTCTGAGCGCCCAAGACCAGTGACGTGCCGTGAAGCATATGCGCCGCTGCGGGCAACACCGGATGCGACGGGATCACGAACGGGACCACCCGCCCGGCCGCGAGGGCCGGGCGGGCGTCTGCTTCTGCCACCAATTGCTCCAGCCACGCCAAGCTCTGCCCGTAGCCCATGTACATCTTGGTGCTGACGCCAATGAATACCCTGTCCAGCGCGGCGTCCTTCGCAGAGTCCGCAGCAGAAGGGAAAGCAGGCAGGTTCACGCCCTATTTCTCCAGCAGTTCGTCGGCCTTGTTGCTGAAACGCTTCGTACCGAACATCAGCAGCGCAGCCAGGAACGGCAGGACACCCAAGGCGTAGACACCCATGGTTCCGGTGTCCGAGGCCGTGACCTGGTTGACCGTAGTCCGCAGGATCGGCGCCACGAAACCACCCAGGTTTCCGAGGGAGTTGATCAGGCCGATACCGGCGGCCGCGGCAGTTCCGGTGAGGAACGCCGTCGGATATGACCAGCAAATGGGGCCGGTGGACAGGAAGCTGCACACCGCGAGGGTGATGAAGATGATGCCCAGGGCCGGCATTTGGTTGGCACCGGCCCACGCGGAACCAAAGATGCACAGGCCCGTGGAGATGAACAATGCTGTACCCCAGCGACGGCGGCGCGCCACGGTGTTGGCTGCCTTGCCGATGAAGTAGCAGGCGAAGATGCCGAAGAACCACGGGATGGCTGCGAGGAGTCCGACGGCGATGCCCACCTTTTGCCCGGTCAGCTGCGCCACCTGCTGTGGCAGGTAGAACGTCACGCCATACACGGCCACCTGCAGGCAGAAGTAGATGACCGTGAAGTACCAGACCCGGCCGTTACGCATGGAGGCAAGGACGCCACGAGGGCCGGATTCCTCCTTCACGGTATCCTCGAGCGCCATGACATCGGACAAAGCCCGTTTCTCTTCCTTGGTCAGGAACTTGGCATCCTGGGGACTGTTGATGAGGAAGAAGTAGGCGGCAATACCGGCCAGGACGGCGAGCATGCCCTCAACGAAGAACATCACCTGCCAGCCTGCGACGCCCGGAACCTGGTCGCCGATGTTGATGAGCCAGCCGGACAGGGGTGCACCCATCATCTGGGAGAACGGCTGGGCCAGGTAGAAAATGGCGAACATCTTCACACGAACCTTGTTGGGGAACCAAGCCGCCAGGAACATGATGACGCCGGGGAACAGACCGGCTTCGGTGACGCCCAGCAGGAACCGGAGGATGATGAAGGACGTTTCACCTTGGACGAACGCGAAGCACGCAGAGACGATGCCCCACGTGATGGCGATGCGGGCCAGCCACACCTTGGCGCCAAATTTGGTGAGCAGCAGGTTGCTGGGAATCTCGAACAGGGCGTAGCCGATGAAGAAAATGCCGGCACCCAGGGCGTAAGCCCCGGCGGTGATGCCCCTGTCCACTTCCAGCGCAGCTTCGGCGAAGCCAACATTGGTGCGGTCCAGGAAGGCCACCACGTAGAGGATGACGAGCATCGGCATGAGTCGCCGCGAAGCTTTGGAGATCGCCGATTTGAGGACCGGCGTGTCCAGCAACTCCTTGGTGGAATTGGTGGCAACAGACATTGAAACTCCTCTTTGAGTGACAGGAAATGACCAGTGCAGCGCGGTCAACCGCGCACAGGCGCGGTCAACCGCGCACAGGCGCGGTCAGCGCGGGAAGAAAATGAGCACCAGGCCCACGGCGCAGGCAAGGACGCCCACGGCAAGGTAGATCTTGCGTTCTCGAGTCCAGGTCCGCATGAGGGCCTAGTGCATGTACAGTCCGCCATCCACATTCAGCGTCTGGCCGGAGATGTATCCGGAGTCCTCGCTGATGAGGAAGGCGATAGCGGCTGCGATGTCACGGGTGGAGCCCACGCGGTTCACCACAAGGTCCTTGGTGAGTTCATCCTTGCGTTCCTGGCTCAGCGTGCCACCCATGATGTCGGTGTCGATGGGGCCCGGAGAAATGGCGTTGACGGTGATGTCGTATTCGCCGAGCTCCCTGGCCGTTGCGCGGGTCAGGCCAATGACGCCGGCCTTGGCCACGGAGTACGGGGTCTTGGAGAACGTGCCGCCGCCGCGTTGAGCGGACACGGAGGAAATGTTCACGATGCGGCCGATGCGGTTCTTGACCATGGACTCGGCCACACGGCGGGTGGCGTAGTGGACGCCGTTGAGGTTGATGTTCAGGACCCGGTCCCACTCGGCAGGTTCGAGTTCCAGATAGCCAACAGGCGAGCTGACTCCGGCAACGTTGGCCAGCGCAACAATCTGCGGCAGTTCCTTTTCAAGCTCGTCAATGGCGGCGCGGACCTCGGCTTCGCTGGCCACGTTGGCACCAACGCCATGGGCCTGGACGCCATATTCGGCGGCGATCTCTTTGGCTGCGATCTTGCATGCGGCGTCATCAAGGTCGATGATGCCGATGTTCCACCCTTGGGCAGCCAGGTAATTCACGGTGGCACGGCCGATGCCGCGCTCGGAAACGGCGCCGGTGACAATTGCTGTGCGTTCTGCGGGGAAAGTCATAGGTCTTCTCCTGAAAGGTCTTAGTTGATGGGGGCGGGGCCGAGCTCTTCAATGAGCTTCTGCATGGCCACGTAGGCCTTGTTGCGGTAGGCGATGAGTTCCGGAGTGCGTTCGGCGGGAACATTGAGGAAGCCTGCACCGGTCTTGGTGCCCAACTTGCCTGCGTCCACCAGGTCCGAAAGGATCTTCGGCGTCGCGAAGCGTTCCGGGAAGCCGGTCTGCAGCGACTTGTAGCAGAAGTTGTACACATCCAAACCGGCCATATCCGCGATGGCGAACGGGCCGAAGAAGGGCAAGCGGAAGCCGAACGTCGTACGCACCAGCGTGTCGACGTCGTCCGCTGTAGCGATTCCCTGCTCAACCAGCTGCGCGGCTTCGTGGAACAGCGCGTACTGCAGACGGTTCAGCACGAAGCCGGTGACGTCCTTGACGACGGCGGTCTGCTTACCGGCCGCGTGGACCAGCTCGCGGGACGCGGCAACCGTTGCGGCATCCGTGCCGGCGTGCGGGATGATCTCGACGCCGGGAATGAACGGTGACGGGTTGGAGAAGTGCACACCCAGGAACCGCTCCGGGTTGGTGACGGCTTCTGCCAGTGCGCCAATGGAAATCGTGGAGGTGTTGGAACCGATCAGGGCGTCCGGGCGGGCAGCGGCACTGATGCGGGCGAGGGTTTGGTGCTTGATGTCCAGGACCTCAGGAACGCACTCCTCAATGAAATCTGCGTCCGCAACGGCCTCTTCGATGTCCTTGGCTGCCCACAGATTCTGCTTGAGGATCTCCGTGGACCCTGCCGGAAAGAGCCCGTCGGCGATGAACTGCTCCGACTCCTCCAGCAGGCGGTCGTAGTTCTTCTGCGCGACCTCGTCAGAGACATCGGCCAGGGCAACACGCGCCCCGCCAAGAGCCAGCACCTGGGCGATGCCGCCACCCATGTAGCCGGAGCCGACGACGGCGATCTTCCGGGCTGCGTTGTCGGCTGTAGCTTCGGTTGTCTCGGGAGTGGTCATGATCAGACTGCCTTCGTGTAGTCGGGCTCGTAAGAGCAGATGGCGTCCACCTTGGCGGCGGAGGAGGAGGTGTGGTCGAAGCGGTGGCCCAGCCACTCCCCTACGAGCTTTTTGGCCAGTTCCAGGCCAATCACCCGCTGGCCGAGCGTGAGGACCTGTGCGTTGTTGCTCAGGACGGACCTTTCCACGGAGTAGCTGTCGTGGGCAGTGACGGCGCGGATTCCGGGGACCTTGTTGGCCGCGATGGCCACACCGAGGCCCGTTCCGCAGATCAACAGTGCACGGTCGGCTTCGCCTTCGGCCACTTTGCGCGCGGCGTCAACGGCGACGTGCGGGTACGCGGTGGAGTCGTTGAAACCAACGCCGACGTCCGTCACTGTTGCCACACGGGGATCCGCTTCCAACAACGCCAGGAGTGCCTGCTTGTATTCGACTCCGGCTTCGTCATTGCCAACGACGATGCGCCAGCCTTCGGTGTTGCTCATGCTTGGGCTCCGTTCCCGGCCGACCGCTGCCCCGTGGGGGCAGCCGAGGCCAGTTGTGAATCGATGAATTGCGAGATCCTGACGGCGATCAGCCCGAAGGAGACCGCCCCTGGATCGGGATGGCCAAGGCTCTTTTCCGCGAGCGGGCGTGCCCTGCCCTTGAGCGGGCGCAGATCCGAGGTTGTGGCGGCAGCGGACTCAGCAGCCGCAGCAGCAACTGCCAGCGCCCGGTCAACGGGAGCCCCGCCGTCGAGCTCTGTCAGGAAGGCGTCCCGGAAGGGCAGGAGCGCGTCCACCATGGTCTTGTCCCCAGGCTCTGCCTTGCCGAGCTCGGTGATGGCGCGGACGAACGCCTGTACAGCGGCCCCTGCGTCCTCCGATGTGTACGTTTCGCGGTTCCCGAGCGACAACCCGGCGGCGATGACCGCTGAACCCCACAGGGCTCCCGAGGTTCCGCCGGCGCGTTCACTCCAGGCCTCGCCGGCTGCGGTCAGGACCCGCGCCGCGGATCCACCGCTCACAGCTTCCCCAGCCGCAGCTGCAGCGTCGACGCCGCGGCGCATGCCAATGCCATGGTCGCCATCGCCGGCGATCGCGTCCAGCTTGCCGAGTTCCCCTTCATGCTCGACGACGACGTCCCTCACCTGGGCGAGGACGGCCACGGCCAACTGCCCAAGGTCAGCCGCAGCGGCGGTGGGCTGTTCGACGTCGGCGGTTTCGGCGTCGTCGGCTGCGATGCCAGCACGGGGCGCGCGGGGCGCCATGCTGCCCTTGCGGAACGCCGGAGTGTCCGCGGGTGCGGCCCAGAACTGCTCAAGCTCTTCGTCCAGCCACAGCAGCGTCAGCGACAGTCCGGACATGTCCAGGCTGGTTACCAGCTCGCCGCACTCGGGTTCAACAACGGTGAGTCCCGCGGCGGTGAGCAGCTTTTCCACCTTGCCGAACAGCAGGAAGAGTTCGTCGTACTTCACCGTTCCCAGGCCGTTGACGATAGCCACCACACGGTCACCGGCGTCCTCGGGCTTGTCGTTGAGAAGCTTCGACACAAGGAGTTCGGCCAGCTCGGATGCTGTGGGCATGGTGTGCTCGGAAATGCCGGGCTCGCCATGAATACCCAGGCCGAGCGACATCTGCCCGGCAGGCACATGGAACAGCGGATCCTTGGCGCCGGGAAGCGTGCAGCCGTCAAAGGCCACTCCCAGGGAACGGGTCCGATGGTTCGTCTTGATGGCCAAGCGTTCGACGCCGTCAAGGTCCAGTCCCGCCTCGGCGGCGGCGCCGGCAATCTTGAAGACGGTGAGGTCGCCGGCAATGCCCCTGCGCTTCTCGAGTTGTTCGATCGGCGCGCTGGCGATGTCGTCAGTGACGGTGACTGTCCGCGTTTCGATGCCCTCGGCGTTTAGGCGGAGCTGCGCCTGGCCGAAGTGCAGGACGTCCCCTGCGTAGTTGCCGTAGCTGAGCAGGACGCCACCGCCGGCGTTGGCAGCCTTGGCCACCCGATACACCTGGCCTGCCGCCGGCGACGCGAACATGTTGCCGCACGCCGAACCCGTGGCAAGTCCGGGTCCGACGAGTCCAGCGAAGGCCGGGTAGTGCCCGGAACCGCCGCCGACCACCAGTGCGACCTGGCCGTGGGGGACTTCGGTGGAGCGGACGACGCCACCGTCAACGCGGGCGACGTAGCCGCGATTGGCGGCTACGAAACCGTCCAGCGCTTCATCGGCAAAATCTGCCGGGTTGTCAAAAATCCGTGTCATCTTCCTACACTCCTGCGAGCTGCGTTGCCGGTACCTGGCGTCCTTGGGCCACCTGGCTCTTGCCGAGTTCATAGCCTGCGGTCTTCGGCAGGACGTGGCGGCGGAGGTAATCCTGGTTGCTGGCCGTGACGCTGAGACCGTCGCCACCGTAGTGCTCAGTGCAGAGGATGCCCTGGAATCCGACGGACAGCGCGAACTTGAAGGCCTCGCGGTAGTTGATGAGACCGCTCTCCATCGGCGCCGGCATGGTGATGTAGCTGTCGCGCGCCACATCTTCGTCCCGGAGATAATTCTTCATGTGCCAGTAGTTGGAGTACGGCAGGGTCTTTGCCACCATCTCGCGCCAGTCCTCGATGGGCCGGTGGAGGCGGATCAGGTTCCCGAGGTCCGGGTTCAGGCCGACGTTGTCCAAGCCAATGTCCTGGACCAGCTGAACCGAGGAGTCAGCAGTTCCGAGGTAGGTGTCCTCGTACATTTCCAGCGAAATCAGCACCCCCGCCTCTGCTGCGTGCTGACCGAGCTCGCGAAGGCGGGAGACGGCGTTGCCCCATGCTTCCTTGTCCCCCACCGGATCCTTATAACCCTCAACGGTCCAGAACCAGAGCTGTTTCTGCTGCTCTGGGGTGATGGCTTGGTGAAGCCCGAAGGACACCACTTCACAGCCAAGCTCGGCAGCGGCGTCGATGGTGCGGTGGCTGTAGGCGAGGTTGTCTGCCCAGTCCTTTGCGTGGATGATGCTGCGGCGGATAGCGGAGATGACGGGAACCCCGATGCCGACCTCGTCGGCGGTTCGCTTGAACTCGGCCAGCCGGTCCTTGCTGAGGTCGCCAGGACGAACCCAGCTGTCGGTGAGGTCCGCGTTGGCGAAACCGGCGTCCTTCACTTCCTGGAGGACTGCCGCCCAAACGGAAGCATCGGCGTCGTTGACGTGGTTTCCCGAAGCGTCGGTGCCGGGGAACTGCAGGAGGGCCGCCGTAATGGGCCAGTCCTTGGCGGTGTACGCCATAGTGATCACTCCTTCGTGGAATCCTGTTTCCTATAGGATTTACGAACCAAGCAAGACTGTCAACCCTTTTGCGAAACTTCCTAGATCCTATATGTCATACATTTGACTGTGAAGGGGGTCACGAAACCCCGCAGGAAGGGCCCGCCGGCAATGGCCAGCGGACCCTCGTTGGTCCGTTAGCTAGTCCTCCGGAGCGTCAGCCATGGCCCTGCCACGAACCTTTTCGACGTGGTCGGTCATCATCTTCGCGGCCTTGTCCGGATCGCCGCTGGCCATGGCGTCGAGTACGGCCTGGTGTTCGGCGATCGCCTGCTCGGCGTCGGTGATTCCCACTCCCCCGAACAGTCGGAACCGCTGGATCTGCCCACCCAGGGTGTTGTAGGCCGTGAGCAGGAACTGGTTGTTTGCCTGCGCGGCGATGAGTTGGTGAAAACGTTCGTCGGCCTCGAGATAGCTGCGGTACTCGGCAAAAGTTCCGCCCCGGGGTGCAGTCTTCAGGTCTTCGACGGCCTGCTTCAGGGCATCCAATCCCTCAGGCGTCATGCGCGAACACGCCAATTTTGCATTGACGGGTTCAATGGAGAGCCTGGCTTCCATCAGTTCCGCGAAGTCTTCGCGGGTAAACACGGGGGCAACCCTGTAGCCCTTGAGCGCCACCCGCCGGACCATGCCTGTGTGCTCCAACCGGGCCAAGGCTTCTCTCACGGGAGTCGGCGAGACGTCCAGTTCACGAGCCATCCCGTCGATGCTCACTGCCGCCCCCGGTTCCAAACGGCCGTCCATGAGCCACTCGAGGAGGGCTTCGTAGACGTGGTCGGCCAGCACTTGGCGGCTGACGGGAAAGCCAGGGCGGGCACCGGCCGGGGAAGGATCAGACATGCCACAAATCCTATAGGAAGCCGCGCTCGGGACCGGGCACGTGGTCCTGTCACCTTCCCTCACCAGCTGCCAGTCAATGGGGTGGCCACAGGTTAAACCACGACGTCGGCACTCAGGTGAGTGCCGACGTCGTGGTTTTACTGGGGGTGCTGGGCTTTAGTTCGCGTAGAACGGGTAGTCCGTGTAGCCCTCGGCGCCGTCGGCGTAGAAGGTGGAGGCGTCCGGCTCGTTGAGCGGCAGGCTCTCGCGCCAGCGGCGGGCAAGGTCCGGGTTGGCGATGGCGGGGCGGCCCACCACCACAGCGTCCGCGAGGCCGTCTTCGATGATGGCGAAGGCTTCATCGCGGGTCGTGATTTCGCTGAAGCCGGTGTTCACCAGGAACGTTCCGTTGAACCGTTCGCGAAGATCCTGGACCAAAGCACTCTTGGGGTCGTGGTGCAGGATGCTCAGGTAAGCAAGGTTGAGCGGGGCGATGGTGTCCACCAAAACCTCGTAGGTTGCCCGAACGTCAGCGGGATCGGTTTCAGCGATTCCCTGCACATTGTGCTCCGGAGAAATCCGGATGCCGACGCGGTTGGCACCGAGGGCTTCGACCACGGCATTGACCGTCTCGATCACGAAACGGGCGCGGTTCTCCGGGGAGCCGCCGTAGCTGTCTGTGCGGACGTTCGAGTTCGGTGCAAGGAATTCGTGCAGCAGGTAACCGTTGGCGGAGTGGAGCTCGACGCCGTCGAACCCTGCCTCGATGGCGTTCTTGGACGCTGTGACGATCTCCTGAATGACGCCCGGAAGTTCGTCGGTGCGGAGTTCACGCGGTACGGGGTACGGCTGCTTGCCATTGGGGGTGCGGACATCACCTTCGATGGCAACAGCGCTGGGGCCCACAATCTCGTGCCCACCGGTGATGTCAGCATGGGAAACGCGGCCTCCGTGCATGACCTGCGCGAAGATGCGGCCACCCTCAGCGTGCACGGCGTCGGTGACTGTCTTCCAGCCGGCGATCTGAGCCTCGGTGACGAGCCCTGGCTGTCCCGGGTAGGACTGACCGGCCGGAACCGGGTAGGTTCCCTCGCTGACGATCAGCCCCAGGGAAGCCCGCTGGCGGTAGTGCTCGGCGATCAACGGACCCGGCACGCCGTTCTGACCCGCGCGAAGACGCGTCAAGGGCGCCATCACCAGTCGGTTGGAAAGTTCAAGCTCGCCGAGGGCCAGAGGGGAAAACAGCATGCGCAGTTCCTTTCAGAATGAAACAGGTTCACTCTGCGCAACTGCATGGCGTCTGCAACTATTCCAAACGAAGTGCAGATCACACGCCCGGGCTGGCCTTCTCCGCCACCCGGCCCAGTCAGTCCGGGGTCACGCCGGCTTGACGTGCTTCAGTGCGTCATCAAAGCATTCGCAGAGAGCCAACACCGCCACCAGATGCGCTTCCTCGGCGTGTGGCGGATCGGTGTTGATGCATATTGCTTCATTGACCGACTGCGCGAGCTCCTTGGACTCCTTACCCGTCAGGGCCCACACGATCGCACCACCCGATTTTGCGGCGGCAGCAGCGTCGCGGAGCTCGTCGGTGATTCCCTTGGCAGCCAGCAGCACCACGATGTCTCCACGCCGCACCTGTTCAGAGAGTTGGGCACTGATGCTTGGGGTAGTCCCGTTGGAGCCGCTGGCGCCCTTGGGAATGTAG
The DNA here is from genome assembly GCF_029873575.1 of Paenarthrobacter sp. OM7. Lineage (NCBI taxonomy): Bacteria > Bacillati > Actinomycetota > Actinomycetes > Micrococcales > Micrococcaceae > Paenarthrobacter > Paenarthrobacter sp. OM7. Next base: position 1,209,394 of record NZ_CP123579.1, on the reverse strand, counting down.
ATCGCTTTGAAGCCGGACCCGTCTCCGTGGTCGTGAGCCGCCAGTTCCGAGGTGAACCTCTGCGCCTCGTGCGAGGATCCGTCGCTGCCTGCGGCGAAGACCGTTCCACCGCGCAGCCTGACAAGCGCCAGTTGTTCGCCCCATTCGGCCAGCCTGGACGATTCGCGGCGCAGGGCCGCAACGGCCGGTCCGATCTCGCCCAAGTGTCCCAGAACCACATCTACCGCATGCCGCGTCGCCTTCGACTCAGTCGACCGCACAGCCTCACCTGTTCGCCTCACCACGATGCTCACTTCCCGCCCTCCGTTTCTCCTGTGAAACTACAAGTTCCTGTCACCTTCGTGTGGGGTTCGTTCGCGCGTGGCGCCGTCGCGGCCACTCCGGTCACGAGTCAGGCGTTCGCCTTCAACTGCGGCCGGGCGGCCCTCGTCGGCCCGGCGATCCGGGTCCTGAGAGCGATCCGAGTCCTGCGAGCGATCTGCGTCAGTCGAGCGATCCTGCCCGGTATTGGGGTCCAACTTGTCTGCGTGCCGCAGGTGTTCCTCTACCCGCCCATGAGCCTCGTTGGCCTTCTCCGCGTGGCGTTCCGCTTCCTGCCGGAGCCGATTGGCTTCGACCTCTGCCTGCAGCGCATTGGCCTCCGCCTGGGCCGATTCGGCCTTGGCTTGGTGGGCTCCGATGGCTTCTTCCGCGGCCTTTTCGCGAAGTTCCGCTGCTCGGTGGCGGTTGACCTCCGCCTTCTTCCGACGTCCGATGACGACCGCGACGATCACAGCGGCGATGACGACGACGGCCACCACGATGATGAGAACCAGCTGTCCTGTATCCATGCGGATTACCTCCCTGGTGAGCGGCTTCTATGGGCGCCGCTCGTAGCCCACGCTGTGGTTGCTGCTTGGGACGTACCCAGTTCAGGGCGCCCCCAAACGATGCCCGCCTTCATGCCGGCAGCTCCATCCGGAAGCCGCACCGGCACTCGATGACGCGCGTTTTCAAGTACACCTCGAGGAGGCCGTCCTCAACGACTTCCGTGGTCATGGGTGCATAGACGCTTCGAGCTGAGGATTTGGTGAACTGCATTGGTTCACCGCAATGGAAGTACTGTCCGCCAAATTGCAGCAGTCCCGACGCCGACCCGTTGCGGTTGAGGACCGCGGCCACGTCGTGGAAGGCAGCGTTGTGGGTGTACGGGACTTCACAGGCCAGGCAACTATAAGACACCCGGACCATCAAGTCGCCGGCATGCGGCTCAAGGGATTCGATGGTTTCCAGATCCAAGTGATCGTCGGACCGGCATTGACGGCACTGGAGGGGTTCAGCGTGGGGACGGGTTGCGTCGCCTGGAACCAGAGGGTTTTTCATCGATGACAACGCAGACACTCCTCGGTCAACTCTGCCCGAAACTCTCCCTTGCCCACCATGTTAACACTACTGGTCAGATTACTTACTAGTTTTAGCTTCCCGTCGCTTCGGGATGCTCCCTGGCCCGCTTCTCCACCGGGGATTCGCCGCTTTCATCAGGGATAAAGGTGGGGTCCACTTCCGTGGTGAAGTCACCGTTTCCGGCGGCACTTTTGTCATGCTCGACGCCGGCAGGCACCGTGGGTTTGGAGGCTTCAGAGGGCGCAACGTCAGCTTCGTTCGGTTCTTCGCTCATAGCCTCAATCTAGGCTCGGCCGCGAACCGTGTCGAGGGCGGCCGGCCTTGTGCGCCGATGCCATCTCTGATTCGCTGGGGTGGTCTCCTGCAGCGCGGGACACCTCCAGCCGAAAGCAGGGAGAGTAATTGTGAAAGCAGTGACATGGCAAGGCCGGCGCTCACTCAGCGTTGAAGACGTCCCCGATCCCAGCATCCAAGAGCCTACGGATGCGATTGTCCGGATCACCTCCACCGCGATTTGCGGCTCGGACCTCCACCTTTACGAAGTGCTCGGCCCGTACATGCACAAGGGCGATGTCATCGGCCACGAGCCGATGGGAATCGTCGAAGAAGTGGGCCCGGGTGTCCACCGGCTCAAGAAGGGCGACCGCGTTGTGGTGCCCTTCAACATCTCCTGCGGGCGCTGTTACATGTGCAACCAAGGCTTGCAGTCGCAGTGCGAGACCACCCAGGTCAAGGAGAAGGGATCCGGGGCGGCCCTCTTTGGCTACTCAGAGCTCTACGGTTCCGTTCCCGGTGGCCAGGCCCAGTTCCTCCGCGTTCCCTATGCCGACTACGGCCCCATCAAAGTGGAGTCGGGCGCCCCGGATGAGCGCTACCTCTTCCTCTCGGACATCCTTCCCACGGCCTGGCAGGCAGTGGACTACGCGAACGTTCCGGAAGGGGGCACCCTCGCGGTGCTCGGACTGGGTCCCGTGGGCCAGTTTGCTGCGAGGATCGGGGCCTACAAGGGCTTCCGGGTGATCGGCGTTGATCCGGTTGCTGAACGCCGCGCGATGGCGGAGGCCCACGGCATTGAAACCATGGATTACAGCTCAGACGTGGCCGGCCGGATCCGCGAACAAACACTGGGTCGCGGCCCGGATTCCGTGGTGGATGCTGTGGGCATGGAGGCCCATGGATCCCCTGTGGCGTCCTTCCTTCACAAGGCGGTTTCCCTGCTGCCGGACAAACCCGCGCAGATTGCCATGGAAACCATGAGCGTCGATCGGCTCGCTGCACTGCATACAGCCGTGGATCTGGTGCGTCGTGGCGGGACGATCTCGCTGAGCGGGGTCTACGGCGGGCAGGCGGACCCGATGCCCCTGATGACTATGTTCGACAAGCAGATCCAACTCCGCATGGGGCAATGCAATGTGCGCCGCTGGACTGACGATCTGCTTCCCTTGGTGGAGGACGACGCCGATCCGCTGGGCGTCATGCATCTGGTCACCCACACGGGAGGACTGGATGAAGCACCGGCGCTCTACGAGAAGTTCCAGAAGAAGCAGGACGGATGCATCAAGGTGGTCCTCAAGCCATAATGACGCTCAGACAAACCACTAGGCGAGGTGTTTGCCACCGGTGACGCCGATGACCGATCCGGAGATATAACTGGAATCTTCGCTGGCCAGCAGGACATAGGTCCCGGCAAGTTCGGCAGGCTGCCCTGCGCGCCCCAAGGGGGTGTCCTGGCCAAACTCTTGGATCTTTTCCGCGGGCTGGGTGGGCGGCTGCAGTGGCGTCCACACGGGACCCGGCGCTACTGCATTGACGCGGATCCCCTGAGGACCCAGTGACTCTGCCAACGAAAAGGTCATGCTGTTGATGGCTGCTTTCGTCGCTGCGTAGTCGATGAGTGATGGGCTTGGATGGTAGCCCTGGACGGACGAGGTGTTGATGATCGCGGCGCCGGGCTTCAAATGCGGCAGTGCTGCCTTGGTGAGCCAGAACAGCGCATAAACGTTGGTTTTGAAGGTTTGATCGAACTGTTCGGTGCTGAGGTCTTCGATCCCCCGGCTCGTGGTCATCTGGAACCCGGCGTTGTTCACAAGCACATTGAGCCCACCGAATTCGGCGACGGTTTGGGCAATGACTTCCTGGCAGAACTCTTCGTCCCGCAAGTCACCAGGTAGCGCGAGCGCCCTGCTGCCGGCGTCTTCGATCAGCTGGACAGTATGCTCGGCGTCCTGCTCTTCTTCAGGCAGGTAGGTGAAAGCGACGTCCGCACCTTCACGGGCAAAAGCAATCGCTACGGCTTTACCGATCCCGCTGTCGCCGCCCGTAATCAGGGTCCGGCGGCCCAGCATCCGGCTGTGCCCCACGTAGCTTTGTTCGCCGTGATCGGGGCGGGGAGTCATGGCCTCGGTCCAGCCCGGATAATCCTGGGTTTGTGGCTCGAACCCTTCGGACGGGTATTTGGTACGGGGATCCGATGCTTCGTCCTCCGGATCGTAGGATTCGGAGACCACATTGTTAACCAGGGCCATGGCGATGTCCTCGTCCAGGTCCGTTTGCTCCGTCTGTTCGTTCAGGATCTCCTCAGCCATGATCTCAGTGTAAGCATCCTGACTATCTTGGAAGTCGTTCAGGAAGTACCCAGAATTGCTCGCTAGCCTAGCAATCGTCAACGTTGGATTACATCGAAGGAGGGCCCATGGGACTCGGAGACAAGATCAGCAACAAGGCACAGGAAGTTTCGGGCAAGGCGAAGGAAGCCTTGGGAGACGCCACCAACAACGAGAAACTGCAGGCCGAGGGTGTCGCTGACCAAGCGGCCGCCAAGACCAAGCAGGCTGGCGAGAACGTCAAGGACGCCGCGAAGGACGCCTTCGACAAGTAAGCCTCACAGCAATACACATCAAGAAAACACACAGCGCAACGCCCCGGCTCCCTTGATGGAAGCCGGGGCGTTTCGCGTGGGCCCAAGTAGGTAACAGCACACGCTCCAATGACCACTCAATAGAGCAGGTGCTGTTACTTAGTTGGGTTGGGAGGGCTATTTCTGGGCCGGGAGCACCAACTCGCCCGACTTATCCGTGGACAAGGCGAGGGACGAGATGTACCGGGGTTCGCCGTCGGGCCCATCCTGCCCCGACCGGAGCATGTCCGGGCGTTCGAATTCAAGACCGGTGACGTGGCAGAGGAGTTTCTGGTCGCTGGGGTTGCCGTCGGCGTCGAACATCGGGAGGTCAATGCCGTCGTCGGTGCGCCGCAGGTAGTAGCGTCCCTTGGTGGCCAGAGCCAGCACGGGCGGCAGGATCAGCGCCAGGCCCACTGCGAAGATCGGCGAGAACGGCTGGACACCGGAACCAAAGGCCCCGAAGAACACTGCGATGGAAACCCCGGCAGAGACCAGCATGGACACGAAGCCCACGGGGTTCACGGCGTAGAGCATCCCGCGACGGAACTCCGGAACCTTGGGTGAAATTTTCAGCAGGTACTTGTTGATGGCGATGTCAGAGGCAACAGTGACCACCCAGGCCATGGCGCAGTTGGCGTAGAAGCCCAGGATCGTGTTGAGGAACTCGAACATGTTCGACTCCATCAGGATCAGCGCGATGACCAGGTTCACCACCACAAATACCATGCGCCCCGGGTAGGTCTTGGTGACGCGCGTGAAGGAGTTTGTCCAAGCCAGCGAGCCGGAGTAAGCGTTGGTGACGTTGATTTTGATCTGGGAAATGACAACGAGCACCACGGCCAGGGTCATCGCGAGCCACGCCGGCATCATTTCTTCGTAGACGCCCAGGAACTGGTGGACCGGTTCATTCGCGGTAGATGCCGCTGCGGGGTCGAGCTTGGCGATCAGGTAGATGGCAATGAACAGGCCGATGATCTGCTTGATGGCGCCGAAGATGACCCAGCCCGGTCCAGCGAGGATCACTGCGCGCCACCAGGCGCCCCTGTTTTCGGCGGTCTTGGGCGGCATGAAGCGAAGGTAGTCGATCTGCTCAGCGATCTGCGCCATCAGGGACAGGCAAACGCCCGCAGCCAGCATTACCGAAGCCAGGTTGGGACCACCTTCGCCGGATGCTCCGGTGAAAGCGAAGAACGCGTCGATGCTTTCGGGGTGGGACAGCAGCAGGTAGCCCACGGGGACCACCATGAGCAGCAGCCATAGCGGCGTGGTCCACACCTGCAACGTAGCGAGCGTCTTCATCCCATAGATCACCAGCGGGATGATGATGATGGTGGACACGGCGTAGCCGATCCACTGCGGAATGCCCAGGCCCAATTGCAGGCCCTGGGCCATGATGGAGCCTTCGAGGGCGAAGAAGATGAACGTGAAGGTGGCGAAGATGATGTTCGTGACCACCGAACCGTAGTAACCAAAACCTGAGCCGCGGGTGATCAAGTCCAAATCGATGTTGTACCGGGCTGCGTAGTACGCCAACGGGAACCCCGTGGCGAAGATGATCACCGCGGCCACGATGATGCCGAAGATGGCGTTTACCGTTCCGTAGGCGATGCCGATGTTCGCGCCAATGGAGAAGTCGGCCAGGTAGGCAATGCCACCCAGCGCACTTGTAGCCACCACACCGGCACTCCACTTCCGGTAGGAACGCGGGGCGAACCGGAGCGTGTAATCCTCCAGGCTCTCCTTGGCCGCACTCATGGCATCGGCGTTGCCTGGGGCCGTTGAAACGGAGCCGCCGATTCCGACGGCGGTGCTTGCCGCCGTCGTCGGCTCCAGTGTTGCGGTACTCGTCTTGTCGTCGCTCATGCGTGGTCGCTTTCGTCCGGGGAGGGTGCCTCGTCCCCGACGCTAGTCACGCAGCGCGTCAATTCAGTCACGTGCATGTTTCACAGGTGTAACTTCTGCACCAGCCGCCCCGGACAGTCACCTCCAAAATCCACCACGCCAGTTTGTGCGCAACCCACAAAATCGCCCTTCACCAGCGCGGATACCGTCAAGGACATGACCACGCAAGCACCCCAAGAAGCCCCTGAATCCACTGACTACGGCATCCTGGACACCGCCCGGGAGCAGGTCCTCGAACGCGGCGAAGGCCTGACCGAGGCCCAGCTCATCGAGATCCTGGAGCTACCGGATGAGGCAATCCCCGCAGCCCTGCAACTTGCCCACGAGGTTCGGCTCAAGCACTGCGGCGAGGACGTGGAGGTGGAAGGGATCATCTCCATCAAGACCGGGGGCTGCCCGGAAGACTGCCATTTTTGCAGCCAGTCCGGGCTGTTCGACTCCCCCGTCCGCGGAGTCTGGTTGGACATCCCGGAGCTGGTCAAGGCCGCCAAGGAAACCGCAGCCACGGGGGCCACGGAGTTCTGCATCGTCGCAGCCGTCCGCGGGCCTGACATCAAGCTCATGAACCAGATCAAATTCGCGATCGACCGCATCAATGAAGCCGTGGACATCAACATCGCCTGCTCGCTGGGCATGCTCACGCAGCGGCAAGTAGACCAGTTGGCCGAGTGGGGCGTCCACCGCTACAACCACAACCTGGAAACCGCGCGCAGCTACTTCCCCGAGGTAGTTACCACCCACAGCTATGAGGAACGCCTGGAAACCTGCGCCATGGTCAAGGCGGCCGGCATGGAACTGTGCTGCGGTGCCTTGATCGGCATGGGTGAGTCGTTGGCGCAGCGCGCTGAACTTGCCGCCCAACTCGCAGCCCTTGAACCCCATGAAGTCCCGCTGAACTTTCTCAACCCACGCCCCGGTACACCCCTGGAAAACCAGGGAATCATGGACGGCAAAGATGCCCTCCGGGCCATCGCCGCGTTCCGGCTGGCCATGCCCCGCACCGTTCTTCGTTATGCGGGCGGCCGCGAACTGACCCTCGGCGACCTCGGCACACGGGAGGGCCTGCTCGGCGGAATCAACGCGGTCATCGTAGGCAACTACCTCACCACACTGGGCCGCCCTGCCAACGCCGACCTGAACCTGTTGGTGGAGCTCAACATGCCCATCAAGGAATTCCAGAAGTCGCTGTGACCACGGCGTTTAGCCAGCAGTACTGCGGCCACTGCGGCGGTGGGGGCGACGGCAACGGTGACAGCCCGACGTCGGACGCCCACGATGGCTGCCAACAGCGCCTGACGATGGAGCCACCGCGCTTTTGCCCGCAATGCCGCCGCCGCATGAAAGTCCAGGTCACCCCGTTGGGCTGGACCGCAGAGTGCTCCAGGCACGGGAGGCTCGCGTCATGAACTTGCGGCTGAAGCGCGACCGGTGCCATGGTGCCGACATCCTGCGGACAGCGGTGGCGGAGCCTGGGTAGGCTGGGATCATGGGCGAGAGCCGGGACCTCCTGACGCCGGAGCAGCGCAGCCGCAACATGTCCAGAATCCGCGGCAAGAACACCAAGCCGGAGCTGCTGGTCCGCAGATTGCTGCATGCGAAAGGTTACCGGTATCGGCTGCACGGACAGGCCGGAACGGCAAAGCTTCCCGGGCGACCAGACTTGGTGTTCGCGGGCCGGCGAAAAGTCATCTTCGTCAACGGCTGTTTCTGGCATTTTCATACGTGCCGCGTAGGGCAGCATGCGCCTGCGGCCAATGCGGAGTTCTGGGAAACCAAGCGGACCCGGACCCGCGAGCGCGACGCCCTGCAACGGGAGCAATTAGCCGACAGCGGCTGGGACGTGTTGACGGTGTGGGAGTGCGAACTGAAGGACCAATCGGTTCTCGAAGACAGGCTCACACAGTTTTTGGAGGGCGGTCTGCAGGCCCCTCCGGCTACGGGGCGGAAGTGGGCGGTGCAGAGCTTGCGGTCTGGTCGGTGACGGTGGTGCGGGTGCCCTGTTCCCATAATGCGTAGGCGGCGGTCCCGCCAATGCCCAGAAGGACGGTCATGCACAAAACGATGGTGACCATCAAGCCAGGTGATGGACGAGGACTGCTGTTCATGCTTTTTCCCGATCCTTGATTCAAGCCTGGAATCCCCCAGATCCGTGATCTTGCCTCTGCTGTCCTACTCTGGGGGGCGGCAATCAAGACTCCCTCTGAGTCCGCTCAAGATTGGATCAAGCTTTCGTTTTCTGGCGCTTCCGCCGTTCCACGGGTCCTACTGTTGAATCGTGAATCTATTGTTTGGAGGCGGGAGGAGTCAGGTGTCTGAGTACGACGAGTGCACTGACTCCCTGGTAGATCGGACCGTCCTCACCGAGCTCCAGGCGGAGCTCGGCGGAGACCATGCCATCATCAGCGCCTTCGTCCGCAACTACGTAGCCTTGCTGCCTTGGCGGGTGTCCCGGCTCCATAGGGCCCTAGAGAACCTGGACATGGAAGACGCCATGGACGCGGTCCTCAGCCTGAAGACCTCCAGCCACATGGTGGGTGCCATCTGCATGAACCGCTTGGCTACGGAGTTGGAGATCAGCCTCAGGCTCCTGCCCAATGCGGACCATCTTAACGAGCTCGGGCCCCAGGTTGTGGAAATCGAACAGTTTGTCTTCGGCACCATTACGGAGCTGGAAACGCCGATCCTCTGAGCATGCCCGAGGACCCCGCCCGCAACCACCCGGTGATCGCGGCGGAGCCCCAGCGCGTTGCTAGTTGTTGCTTGAGGAGGGCGCGAGTCGGTATCCGACGCCGCGGACTGTCTCCAGCCAGCGGGGGGCCTGGATGCTGTCGCCAAGTTTCTTGCGCAGGTTGCCCATGTGCACCTCGACGGCGCGTTCGTCGGCATCGCTGACGTAACTTCCGACGTCGTACGGTTCGTTGCGGAGGCGACGGGCCAGGTCTGCCTTGGTCCGGACGATCCGGCCGGTTTCCAGCAGCGCGAGCAGGAGGTCGAATTCGGTCCGGGTGAGTTTCAGCTCCGCACCGTTCAGAACGGCGGTGCGGGAACCTGCAGAGACGGCCAGGCCGTTGTGGCTCACCTCGGGGTCAACTTCTTCAACAACGTTCTTAGTGTCCGACGACGCGCGGGGCCTTCGCATCATGGCCTCAACACGGGCGCGCAGTTCGCGGGGACGGAACGGCTTGGTGAGGTAATCGTCACCACCGGCCTCCAGCCCCATGAGGGTATCGAGTTCCTCGGCGCGGGCGGTCAGCATGATGATGTAGGCATCGGAGGACTTGCGGATCTGGCGGGCAACCTCAAAGCCGTCAATATCCGGGAGGCCGAGATCCAGCGTAATGACATCCGGATTCAGTTCACGTGCCGACGTCACACCAGCAGAACCGGTGGACGCAGTGTGAACATCGAACCCTGCCTGGGATAGGACAACCCTTACCAGCTCGCGAATATCCTGGTCATCTTCAATGACCAGCCCCACACGTACTTCACTCATCGCTGCCCCTCAGCCCCTTCGATAACCTCAGAAGTATATCCATTATGGTTAGGCTGATCTTATGAACCGACTTTCTTCTGCATCCGTGGTGGATGTGCCATGACCCACCCTTCGACGTGGGACATCGGTGAAAAGAAGAAACTGTTGGTTTTTCAGCGCTCGTTCCACGAACATACCCTGCGGATGCGGGTTGTCCTCAGCCAACTGCCGTTGTCTGTCTGTGTTTGTCTTTCGGCCATCCTGGTCTGGGTGTTTTTCCCGGCAACGCTGGAGAATCCATACTTCCTGATATTCCTGCTGAGCCAGGCATTCCTCCTTGCCGCATGCGTCATTGTCCCGTGGCACCGGTTACCCTTCCCCAGCTTCCTCGTCATCCCTGTCCTTGACATGGTTTCCATAGCCTTCGGACGTGAAGGTGGACAAGAAGCACTCACTGGCCTCAGCGTTTTGGTGGTTCTGCCTGTCATCTGGCTCTGCGCGTCGGGCCTCTATCCAAAGCTGGCCATAGTCCTGTCATTCCTCGGGCCCTTGGCTATCGTGTGGGTTCCCGTGTTTGTCAAGGGTGACATCACCGAACAGGCGCTCACCAAGCCGTTGCTCTTCCCCATCCTGATCCTGGGAATCGGGGTGTCCGTCAGCGTCCTGACCTTGAGCATGGTGCGACAGCAGCGCGCCTTGGAGGAAAAGGACGAGGCCCTCAAAGAAGCCTTGGAGGTCAGCACCAAGCAGGAACGGCTCCTGAATACCGTGATGGAAGCACTGCCGCTGGGAGTAGTAGCGGTCGACGGCGAGGGACACGACATCCTCATGAACCGCCGCCAACGCCAAACCCACGTGTTGGCCACTCCTGCCGATATCGACGATCCCAACGAGTCCCAGTTGCTGGTCTTCGACATCGACAGGACCACGCCGCTGGACGCGGACCGCCGGCCCGTCAGACGCGCCGTTCTGGGCGAACGGTTCACCGATCAGTTGGTCTGGCTCGGTGCCGGAGAGGGTCAACGCGCCTTCACCGCCAGTGCCCGGCCCATGGTGGACGACGCTGGAAAGTTCACGGGATCGGTGGTGGTGTTCAGCGACGTCACAGACCTGATGAACGCCTTGGCGGCCAAAGACGACTTTGTTTCCAACGTCTCCCACGAGTTCAGGACCCCGTTGACGTCCATCCTGGGCTACGTGGAGTTGATCTTGGACGATCCCGACGCCCTCGACGTCCGGTCCCGTCAACAACTCGACATCGTCAGGCGCAACGCCGAGCGGCTCCTCACTCTTGTTTCCGACCTCCTGGCCGTGCGCTCAGGCCAGATCGTCATCCAGCCACACGCCGTTGATGTGGCTGAGCTGGTGCGAGGCAGCGTGAGCTCCGCGGAACCCCGGGCAGCCAAAGCAGGTATCCGCCTCTCGGTGGACCTTCCCGATGCCCTGGAAGCCCACGTCGATTCCTCACGCATTGCGCAGGTACTGGACAACCTTGTGTCCAATGCGATCAAGTACTCACCCGACGGCGGCGACGTGGAAGTGGCAGCGTGGGAGGACGAGGACTTTGTGTTCTGCCGCGTCACTGACACGGGCATGGGCATGAACGAAGAGGAACAGGCGGAAGCTTTCACCAAGTTCTTCCGGGCCGGCGGGGTTCGCAAGAGCGCCATACCCGGTGTCGGGCTGGGGCTGCCCATCAGCAAGGCAATCGTCGAAGCCCACGGCGGCACCATCACGCTGGAGAGCGAGCCGGGCCGCGGCACCACGTTTACGGTGAAAGTGCCCGCCTGAGCCCTTCTTAGTTCTTCAAACCCGCTGCATCACGTCGGCGGCCGAACAGGAAGTAGCTGACCGGGCCGAAGAAGTTGATGAACGACACCGCGCGCCAGACAGCCTTCTTGCCCCTGATATCTGAATCCGGGGTCTTGGCTATGCTGCGCTGCGCGGCCACCAATAGAGCCAGGTTCAGGGCTCCGCTGGCCAGAACCGAGATGCGTTGGCCCTTGCTCATGTCACGCCAGGATTTCTTGCCGGCCATGGTGCCTCCTAATCGCCGAACGGTTTACCTCTCAGGCTAGTCCGACGCCGACCGACCCGCCACAGCCTGGCGTACTACTTCACCCCAGGACTGTTCAGCGAGGTCAGCCACCGCAGCCAGAATTTCCGAGGGCGGCAGCGACAGGTCCAACGGGTACTCCACGATGTCGATATCCGTGTTCAGGATGCGCCGCAGCTTCACTTCCCCTGCACCGGCGTAGACCAACCACGCTGTGGGAACCCGGAGCGCCGTGCAGTACGCCAGCAACTGGTAATGATCGGCACTGAGCGAGGCACCGGCGTCGGAAGCTGCCTTGTATTTGGAGTCGTAAACCACCACCGGACGGCCGCCCAGGAAATGGACGGCGTCGGGGCGGACTGTCAGTCGGTCCGAGTCATTCACGGCCTCGTTGAGCAGCGCACCGTACTGGAGGCGCATCTCACCCGGGTGGGCGCTCATGGCAGCGCGCAAGGCAGTCCCTACGAATTCCTCAAACACCTGGCCCATATCCACCACGAAGGACGCGGTCTGTTGCTTGCCTACACCGGCCTCGGCAGAGGCATTGCGGAGGATTACCTCGGACAGGCGCAGCACAGCGTGGTATCTGAGGTTCATCCGGCTGGCCCGCCACGCCGGCAGCGGCGCACCGGGCTGAAGCCGGGTGACGGCGTCGAGCTTTCCTTTGAGCTGCCGCAAGCGGCTCAGGACGTCGGGCCGGACACCGGGAACCTTACCCATCCTTTCCAAGGCAGCCCGGAGGATGCGGTTCTCAGCGATGTCCTCGGTGAATTCGTCGTAGGAGACTTCCAGCGGCACCATCATTCCGGGCCGGCGGGAGATCTGGTCAGAGATCCGGATCCGGCCTTTCACGGTCCGCAGTGACTCTTCCACTGTCAGGTAGCCCTGCAGGACGCCGCGGCTGAGGGCCCTGTCCGCCAACTGAGCCAGCGATTCCGACAGGGCACTCCACAAATCCGGGTGTTCCATGGCCTCCACTGAATGGTCCCGGAAGCCCTGTTCACCGGCGTAGCTGAGCAGGAACAGCAACCGGCTCAGGCCAAGGCGATCCTTGGGCCGGACTTCCAACTGCACCGCGGCAGTCCGCACCGAACCCACTTTGCCCACCGGCTCAATCCGGTACAGGCCCATGCCCATGGGCGAGGTCTTCGCCAGACCGCTGGTATTGATGAATGCCGCCGAGTGGGGGTCGAGCTTGTCCACCACGCCTCCGGAGAGCTCGTCCAGGACGATGTGCCGGGGGCCCGCGGTGATCCGGCCCGCGCTGGTGACCCGGGCGGCGCTGGCGGGCGCCCGGCCCGGCCGCGGCGGGATGGCCTTAGCGGGCTGCAAGACGTCCCAGCAGCTGGTCCAGGCCGAAGCGCTCCTCCAGCTGTGCCCGGTTCAGTTGCCCGTGGTAGTGCTCTTCCAACAGCGGCATGAGCTCGTATTTCCAGATCCGGCGCAGGCCCGTGGGGTTCTGGGCGGCGTTCTTCATGAAATACGACGGCCCGATCATCAGGTCCCGGTCCCAGTCGTCAATCGCGTCGTTGAGCGCATCCAGCAGGTCCGCGTTGAGCGTGTCCAGCCCCCGCGCTTCTAGGAACCGGCGCAACGTGCCGCGGATCGGTTCCTCCTTGGGGTGCAGCTCGATGAACGCGAAACGGCGGCGGATGGCCGCATCCATCATGGCGATGGAACGGTCAGCGGTGTTCATGGTGCCGATGATGTAGAGGTTGTCAGGCAAGCTGAACGGCTCATTGGGGCTGTATTGCAGGTAAATGCGGTCGTCCCGGTACTCAAGCAGGAAGTACAGCTCACCGAAAACCTTGGCCAGGTTGGCGCGGTTCATTTCGTCGATGATGAGGAAGTACGGCTTATGCGCGTTTTCCGGTTTGGCGGCTTCCTCCGCGAGCCGGCGCAAGGGTCCCGCCACGAGCTTGAAGGAGACCTGGCCGTCGTCGGTCTTGTCCGGGCGGTAGCCCTCGAAGAAGTCCTCGTAGGCATACGACGGGTGGAACTGGACCAGCTTCACCCGTTCATCGGTGTGATCGCCCGCGAGCTCGGCGGCAAGGTGTTTGGCGAGGTACGTCTTACCGGTTCCCGGAGGACCATAGAGAACCAACTGCCGGTTCTCCTCCAGCAGCTCCGCGATCTCCTTGAGGGGTTCGAGGTCCATGTGCAGGGACGCTGCGAACTCTTCGGTCAGGGGCCGGAAACCTTGTTGGACAACCTCGACGACGGCGGTGGGCGGGGCCTCGTCCTCGCCGTCGGTTTCGGCTTCTACCGGGAGCAGTTCCTGCAGGGCCTGGATGACCCTGGTGACATCCACCAGGATCCCGGGCGTGGACAGTTGACGCTGGGCATGCCGCGGAAGTTCGGGGATGGCGTAACTGTCATCGAACCAGCGGACCTTGCGGCGGATGCGGCGGTTGTCCTCGTGGTGTTCGGGCTCGCCCAGGACAACGCCAACCCGGACCCTGCCCGCATGCTGGTAGAGCGTGAGATCACCCGGTTTCATCACCGTCAGGAAGGCAAAGACGGCGGTCTTGGTATCCTCGCGTTCCACATAGCCAAGGTGTTTGTAGTCCTCGTCCACGGCGTGCTGGACCACGCCTGCAGTAACGCCTGCCGTCAGGGTCCGCAGGTGTTCCACATCCAAGGTGGCCTTCTCTTCGGCTACCCAGGCAGCCAAGAGGTCCGCATTATCGTGATGGGTGCGCAGGAGCCAGGAGCGACGACCTGGATCTCCCACTTTGCGCCATTGGCTCACCAGTTGGCGGGCGTACCAGTCGATGCGCTGCCCGGCTTGTTCGTCCAGGTGCAGGCGGATGCGGTGGATATCCGCAGTGATGTCCTCGTCCGAGTCACCCTTGGCTCCGCCCACGAGCGAAGCAAAGGCGTCCCGGATCTCCTGGCGCTCTACATCGGCCACCACGGGCTCAAAATAACTGGGCCACACCAGGTACTCGATGCTGCGGCGCAGGGCAGGTTGGTCTTCGGGTGTTGCGGCTGCGAGTTCGTGGAACTTCAGCGGGTCCTCAAGAGCCTGATTGATGGTGGCTGTGCTCTGGCGGTCCACGTGGGCCACAAAGCGGCACAGCCACTTCAAGTGATCCCAGATGGTCCAGTTGAACTCCGCCGTACGGTCACGGATGACTCCATGGTCCGTCATGCCCTCGTAGAGTTCTTCAGGCAGCTCAATGGCCGGCTCAACCCAGGACGCGGCCTCGGCAACACGGGCACGCTTCACCCTGAGGGACTTGACCTCGTGCGCGAGCGGCAGCGACTGCAGGAACAGCAATTCCACAGCCAGCAACTTGGCCTCACGCGACGCGCCTTCCAGGTTCTGCCGAAGATTGGTCATCATGGGAGCTTTGGAATCTTCCACCCCACGCTCAAGCCGTTCCAGCAGCTCACCGGCGGCATCCGCTGTCCACGTCAGTGTCCGGCCGTCCAGCGCCGAAGGTCTCCCCTGCAGCGCCGGACCGAGCACATACCAGGCCGCGTCCTCGATCTCCTTGGAGACTCCGGGGGCGCGGTCAATGGCAGGTTTCACGGATGGAATCACCATGCCAACTTACCTTGTTTGGTTTACCCAAGCATCTGGATATCCACAGGCAGCCGCTCCACCCGTTTGACCCGGGCTAACTTCCGTCGCGCAAATCTGCCGGAGGTTCTTCCGTCCATTCGATGGCGTCAAAACGCGCCTCGCAGCTCTCTCCCATGGGCGCCTGCGACATGAACCCGACGTGCACGGGTTTGTCCGAATCCAACCTGAACAGGCGGACAAAAGACCATTCCCTGCCATCGGCTGATGAGTGGAACGCCCACGCTGGACCAACCCTGCTGACCCGCAAATAGATCCAAGGCGCCGTAACCAGCGGGCCGTTGGAATCGTCGGAATATCCGTTGGTGACCACGCTGACCACCATGGCTTCCCCTTGCGGCGAGTACTCGAAGCAGAGCTTGGCCCAATGATCGCTGTCCGCCCACAACGTCAACACGCCGGCGTCGAACGTTGTCCTGGGCGAGGCCACCAGAACCCGGGCCGAGAGCGAGAAAGCCGCCGGCGCCCTGAAGCCCAGCGCCGTGGCCGCATGCTGCGGCTCCCCGCCCAGGGAATCGTTGGTCCAATCGACGCCGGGAGCTGCCGTGAGCGTCAGCGTCCCCTCCGCCTCGTCGTAGCTCACGTGTCCAGGCGAAGACGTCCACTCCATCTGCGGCAGTCCTGGTATTTCGGGGATCAATCCGTGCTCCGTTCGTCGTCGCTGATTCGTCCAGAACACGCTTTCATTCATTGACCCGGATGTGCGGGAGGCCACACCGGGGCAGGGGTCAGTGCATCCCGAATTGGTAAGGAGCCGGAACAGGCTCGTCCTGGCAGACTTCTTCCCACAGGGCCGCGATGGCGTCTTCACCTTCACGTAGGTCCGGAATCTCCACGCCCTCACGCAGGATCGCGGCCGCCTCCCCCGAATTTCCGGTTCGTGCAAGCGCCAAGGCCCTCAGGAACCGCAAACGTCCGACGCCGGTCCCCTCCTTGGGCGCCGATGCACTCAGTTCCAGCGCCATGGACGGGTCACCGTGCCGGATGCTGAGAGTGACGGCTTCGGTCAGCAAGGCTGCGTTTGAAGGGTCGCTGTCCACGCCGTTCCTGAGCTCGGCGAGCCCTTCCGTGTCCTGGCCGCCGGCGAGCAGCGCCAATCCCAGCCCACGATGTGCGAGCGCCTTTGTCCCCGGCGTGGCGTCCGTGGCCAGCACCTCGCTGTAGGCAGCCGTCGCACCCTCCAGGTCCTGCCGGGCGTGCCTCATGGTGGCCAGATGCAGTTTCGCGCCAGGGCTGTCCTGCCGTGCCAGCAACTCCTCCCAGTCCGCCCCGGCGACGAAGCTGGGCGCGCCGTCGAACGCTTTTCCTTGCAGTAGCCCAAGCCAGGGCTCCTGCTCCCCTGTGACGCTCTCATCCACGAAAGGGGTTCCGGTCTCATCGATCCACGCCCTGCCTGTTTTCAGGCGGCGCGCACGCTCTGCCACGCCCCAGCCGCTGCCGTGCAGCAGCATTGTCGACGGTGGGACGTTGGCGTCGGCAATGGCTGCGGGAAGCATCGCTTCGAGTACGTCGTGCGGCAGAAGCTGCTCCAAACGTTCGCCGGCGTGTGCCACCGCGGCGTCCCAGTCGGTGCCATGCGACGCGTCCGGATCCAGATGCCCGTTCCCGTACGCCTCTACCCACGCCCACTCCGCGCCGGCTGGCATCACCAGGTGTTCAAACTGCGTCTGGGCCAACCCAGCCTGGATCTCGGCATAAGGCCCGGCACCGGGGCTCAACCACTCCTGCCACCGTTTCCCACCTTGGCCCTGGCCCCACACGAAGAGCTTCTTTCCCCTCAGGAGGTCCGTTGACAGCATCGCCAGCCCATCGCCGTCGTCGTCTGCGGCCACAACCCAACGCCGCTCGGAGGGGTCGATGTCGAAGAAAAAGTCAGCCGCGTGCGGGCTGTTGACCAGCCACGTGCCGTCATAGCCTTCGTGGCTGGTGGGCCGGACGCGGGTGATGTCCGTGGTGTAGTCGCTGCCGTAGGCTTCGCCCGCCGGCGCGATCACGCGGGTGCCGGCCGTTTCCGGGATGGCGGCGTTGCTCCACCAATACATGGGAACGTCATGGTCGTTGGGGTTCCGCAGCCGGACGGCGGCGAACAAAACGGCTGAGTCTTCCGGCAACCAGATGTCCACTTGGAACACCACTTCCCGCAGCCGTTCGAACTCCCACATCCGCAGGATGTGCTTCCCGCCCGGGGTGTGCACGATCGCGGTGTGCAGCGGATCGCAACTTGTGGGCGAATGGCCGCGGGTACCGATGTTCCATTCCAGCCCGCCCGCGAACCACGCCTTGCGCAGCGCGATGTTGGCCAGCTGCGGGGCGTCGTGGGTGTGGAGGAGCTGTTTGCCCGTCGCTTTGTCCAGCAGCTCCCAGATGCGCCCGCCCAGGGACGGGAGGACTGTCACCTTGAGCTTGCTGTTTTCAAGCACGACGGCGGGGACCTCCCGGGGTGCCGCGTCGCGGCTGTACCCGTCCTGCATGAGATACGGGTAGACGTTGGGCACCACACCATAGCGGGCCGACGCCTGGAGTTCCTCCGGGACGCCTTCGCCCACGGTGTAGGGCTGGTCAAGCTCGGCGGCTACCACGGGCAACGGGTTGAGCGGACCGAGCTCGGCCATGGTCAGGGTAATGGTGGTGACGGTGAGGTTCGAGCTGGTGGTGGTGGCCACGTCAGTATCCGATCGTGAGGAGGAGGCCGCGCTGCGGATCAAGGGTGATGGAATCGCCGGGCGCATAGCTCGCGGCGGGTTGGAAACCGGGGATCGCCGGGGCGATGATGCGGCTGGTGGCGGCAGCGACGTCGTCGAACAGCAACCTCACGTGTTCAGTGTGCCTGGCCCAGGAAGCCAGCGCCACCACCATTCCGCGTTCCGTGAGCCAGGTGGTGGCCCGGATGTCCGGATGGCTGGACCGCACGGGAGATTGCGGGTCCCAGAACCCCTGCATGTGGGCGTGCTCCAGCCCGGTTTCGGACCAGAATTCCCAGAGCGGCCGGTTGTCGACGGCGGGTGCCCGGCCGGTCATGCCGAACACCATTCCCCGCCACGGATTGCCGCCGCCCTCCAGCATCTCGCCCATGAGCCCGAACGGAATGCCGGACAGTTCCACCAGCCAATATTCGGGATCGGTGGTGTCGTAGTCGAAATACTCCCCCAGCCAGAGCCTGTCCACATAGGGCAACTGCTCCATGTACAGATTGGCAGAGGACGCGTACCCGTCGTGGGCAGTGAACTGGTTGGCCGAGTGAAGGTCTATCTCCGGACCGTCCACGCCCCTGGCTTGGCAGGCCCTCTCCAGGACCTTGCGGACACGAAGCATCGCGTGGCGGTCATAGGCAATGTCGTCAAGATAGATGCCGTCGATCCCATCCTCGCCGCTGGCCAGCTCCTGCACACTGCGAACGTAGAAGTTCTCCCACCGGGACTCCCCCGTGGTCACGACAGCAATGTCCTCCACGTTAGGAGCGAACCAGGCGGACACGTAGCCGTCCCCGGCGTGCTCCTGGAGCCAGATGTGTCCCTTGCCCGGGCCGTCGCTGAAGATCTCGTGGTCCAGTTGCAGCAGCGGGAGCAGCTCGGGGCTGTGGAACGTGAGCTCGCGGACCGTGTTGTACACCTTGGCTTTCAGTCCGTTCCGGTGGCATTCGGCGATGTACATCCGCAACGAGCCGCCGGTCAGCAGGGGGTCGTTGATATAGGGAGCCGGTGCCGTGGCGTGGTGGACATTGACCACCGTGGCTCCGGCCGCTGCGATGTCCGCCGGGTCCGCAGGTTGGTGGAAGTAGCGCTTGGCCAAGTGGTGGCCGGGTTGGAGTGGTTTGAACGGCGTCAGGAGCAGACGGAAGTTGAAGTCCAGTGGCTCGTTCGCCGCGAGCGTCCGGGCGCCGCTGGAGGCGTTCAGTGTCACGCAGCCCCCGCCGGTCCGGAGGGTAACCCCGCCGCGGACTGTGCTTTCGCCGCCTGCCTCCTGCCGATTGGCCCAGGACACCGGTTCCACCAACGGCTTTTCCCGGTAGAAATTGGTGTTCAGAGGCCGCTCGTAGCTCCCATCCCGAAGGGCCACCTGTATCCCCACGTTCACGTTCCCGAGCCATAGCGCATCCTGGTTCTTCGTCGCCACGTCCCACGTCCAGTCCAAGGACTCCGGACGCCGCCCGCCGGGAAGTCCCAGGCCCATCGCGAGCGGAACCGCAGCCTCTTGAAACTCAAGCTGCAGGCCGACGTCGTTTACGTCCGTGGTTCCCCCGGGACTGAGCCGCAGCGAGTACGAAACCGCTCCTTCGGCGTCGAGCACACCGTTCAGCTCCAGAGCCAGCACGGCCTTGGCCTCCTTCAGCCCCGTCCACGTGGATCGCCACGAGATCCGGGCTGGCCCCTCCTCCCTGAAGGCTATTGGTGCATAGCTCCATTCGATGCCGTCGACGTCCAGGCGTATCGGGCCACTGAAGAGCTCGACGTCGGGACCGTCCGTTGCGGTCACGGCGGCGGTGAAGGTCGACGTCACCTGCGCAGGGAGTCCCGACTCCGCCAACCGCAGGGACCTGCCCAGAATCCCCAACGTCCTGCTGGATCGGTCCAGCGTGATGGCCGTGAAAGGCCTGACGAGCTCCGCATCCTGGGCCACCCGCGAATCCAGCCACGCCAAGCGGCGCAGCAAACGGGGATCGCCGAAGCCGCCGGCGGCAACCGCCGGGTCCGCACCGCTGTCGGCGGCCACGTCCAGCCTGACCTCAACCTCTTGGGCCGCTTGGCCGGCGGCAGTGACCCTCAGCAACGCTTCCAGAGTGGTTCCGGCTCTTTCCTGGGGGACAGGCAGAATCACATACAGCGCCTGCACCTGCCCGGCCGGAACAGCCAGGCTGGTGTGCCACGGCTTCCCAAGACGGTCTACGCCATCGGTGTTGAGGCAATGACCGCCGGCCGACGAGGTGACGTCGACCCTCACGCCGTGCAGATCCTCCAGCGCGTAGAGGCCTACCTGGACCACGTAGTCCTCCCCCGGTTCTGCACTCGCGTGGAAGCTCCGCTGCGGTCCATTGATGACCCAATGCGCCGGCAGATCCCCTTGCATGGAGACCGGATTCAGCCGGTCCTCGGGGAAAAGCAGGAAAGCCTCGCCCGGATGTCTGGTGTTGAGTACTTCCACCTCGTCCGCCCGGGCCGTGAAGTTCATCGGAGCGAAGGAGTCGCGTCCGCTGGCGGCTTCATAGCGGAGGACGGTTGCCTGGGGTAGTTCGTTGTCCGGATGTTCGGCGTCAGCCGCCTGCCACCACGGTGAAGGCACGACGCCGGCGGCCCACCCAGGCTCTGCCGATGGACGATGCGGGAGGTACTCAGCTTGGGGGTAGTGGGGCTTCCCCAGCATGGCGTAAGGCAAGTAATAGAAGAAATAAATCCCGTGGCCGTCGATCGCTTCGAAAACGATGCTTCCGGACTCACGGGTGGCCACTTCCACGATCACGTTCCGGACCCTGGAACCGGTCCTTTCCGAGACGACGATGACGTCCACCGACGCCGGGTCCTTGTCCTGTCGACGCCATGGGAGGACCACCCTGTGGGCCTGACCCGCGCCGTGGGGGGCTTCCACAACTTCCACGACGAATCGGTGGTTTCCATAGAGCAGCTTGTCCCATGCCCCCAGGCCACATTCCACCTCCGGGTGGCCTGTTGTCCTGTTGCTTGGGGTGATGATGGGTGGGGACGTGACGGCCGGTGAAACCGGCGTGGGCAGCGGCATCGCTGGGACTCCTGAAGGGTAGCGTCCGGGGCTTTTCACCACGTTGGTGAATCCTTACATCATCCCGGCCTTCAGAGGGCTCGTAAAGGGTTATTGCGATGCGTACTTACTGGGATTTCTGCCCCAAGACGGTGGACGTCCGGGTTATCCTGCGGCGGCCAGATCCAGCGCGTTCACCATCGCCTTTGCTGCCCGAACCACTTCGCGGTCGGTGACGGTGTAGGCAGTGGGGTCTGTCCCATCCTGGGCGCCAAGGGAGATGGCACCATCCCCGAGGGTGGATACCGTCTTCTTGGCGGACAAGTGAACGGCGGACAGGCCCGCGGCGTGCATGGCAGGGATGTCTTCAAGGGTCAATCCTCCACCAGCCATGATTTCCACAGCACCCCCGGACCGTTCTGCCATTGCAGCCAAGGTCTTCAGACCCGCACCAGCGGTGGCTTCGTGTCCGGACGTCAGGACCCTGGTGAAGCCCAGCTCAACAAGCTGCTCCAGCACGGCCAACGGTTCCTTGGATTGATCGATGGCCCGGTGAAAGGTCAGCTGGGCTCCGGGGTTGGCCGCCCTGGCGGCCTCCACCAGGCGCTGGATCGTGTGAACGTCCAAATCTCCGGACGGAGTCAGCGCCCCCACCACCACCCCATGGGCACCCTGCGCCAGAAGGTGGCGGATCTCATGGACCATCGTGTCCACGTCCGAGGCTGAGTACCGGAAGTCGCCGGGCCTGGAGCGAATCAACGGATGGATCTCCAGACGGCCGTCAACGTGCTCCATGCTGGCTTCCATGAGCCCCTGGCTGGGCGTGATGCCACCCAGTTCCAGGCTGCTGCAGAGCTCCACCCGGTGGGCTCCCTCAGCGGCAGCGGTACCCGCACCGGCTGCACTGACCACGGCAATTTCAAGTTTCATGCTGAAACTCTACGCGCGGTACCGCTCCAACTTTTCCTTCTGCCCGGGAGTGAGCCTGAGGACCCGGCCGGTGTCCTCGGCAACGAACGCCAAGTGCGTGGTGGCCTTGACGCAATCCTCCCGCGTAACAGGGTCCTTGATGACGTAGTGAAGATCGAAGCTTGCGCCTTTGACGGCACCAACCCAGATCTCCACGACAGCCGGAATGTTGCGGTACTCCAAGGTCCGGACATACCGGACCTTGTGCTCGACCACGAGTGTCATGATGCCTTCTTCAACGTCGTTGAACAGGGCAGCCGGAGGCTCTACGCCGGGAAGTCCCGCGCCGCGGGGAGGCCCGAAGGCTGCGATGCGGGCCTCCTCCAACATGCGAACGATCTGCACATTGTTGATGTGTCCATAAGCGTCCATGTCACCCCAGCGCATGGGTACAAGGACCTCAATGCGCTGGGGTGCAAGGGAATCCCGTGCAGGTTGCCCGGTCTTCAATGAATCGGTACTCAGCTGTGCACCGCCGTCGAATCATTCACAGCGGTCTCTTCCTCGCCGGCGAACTGCGACATGTACAACCGGTAGTACGCGCCTTGGAGGGCGAGCAGTTGGGTGTGGTTGCCCTGCTCCACGATCTTGCCGTTCTCCATGACCAAAATGGTGTCAGCGTCCCGGATGGTGGAGAGGCGGTGGGCGATCACGAAGCTCGTCCGGTCCGTGCGGAGGGCAGCCATGGCCTTCTGCAGCAGCAGTTCGGTGCGGGTATCCACGGAGCTGGTGGCTTCGTCAAGGATCAGCAACGAGGGATCGGAGACGAAGGCCCGGGCGATCGTGATCAGCTGCTTCTCACCAGCGCTGACGTTGTTTCCTTCTTCGTCAATGATCGTCTGGTAGCCGTCAGGAAGTGCACGGACGAAGCGGTCCACGTAGGTGGCCTTGGCCGCCTCCATGATCTGCTCCTCTGTAGCGTCCAGGTTGCCGTACTTGATGTTGTCGTAGATGGTCCCGCCGAAGAGCCAGGCATCCTGCAACACCATGCCCACCTTGGATCGGAGCTCGGAACGGGTGAGGTCCTTGATGTCCACGCCATCCAAGGTGATCCGGCCGGCGTTGAGCTCGTAGAAGCGCATCACGAGGTTCACCAAGGTGGTCTTGCCGGCACCCGTGGGTCCTACGATCGCCACCGTGTGGCCAGGTTCAGCCGCGAAGGACAGGTCCTCAATGAGCGGCTTGTCCTCCACGTAGCTGAACGAGACGTGCTCGAACTCAACGTGACCATCGGTCTTGGAAGGCAGGTGACGTGTGCCGTTTTCTTCGACTTCTTCATCAGCATCAAGGAACTCGAAGACGCGCTCGGCAGAGGCCACGCCGGACTGGAGCATGTTCGCCATACCGGCGATCTGGCCCAGGGGCTGGGTGAACTCACGCGAGTACTGGATGAATGCCGTGGCGTCGCCTAGGCTCATGGAGCCCGACGCAACCCGGAGGCCACCCACCACGGCGATGCCGACGTAGGACAGGTAGGACACGAAGTTCATGGCGGGGAAGATGACGCCGGACACGAACTGCGCACCGAAGGAGGCCTTGTAGAGTTCCTCGTTCTTGTCGTCGAAACGCTCCAGCATGTCGGCATCGCGCCCGAAGACCTTCACGAGGTCGTGGCCGGAGAACGATTCTTCGATCTGGCCGTTCAATGCGCCGGTGTTCTTCCACTGTGCCGCGAAGAGTTTCTGGCTGCGGGCACCAATAACACCTGCCACGATGCCGGACAACGGCAGGGCGATCAAAGCAATCAGCGCCAACTCCCAGGACACGATGAACATCATGACCGTGATGCCAAGGACCGTGAGCACCGAGCTGACCAACTGGGAGAACGCCTGCTGGAGGCCTTGCTGGACGTTGTCGACGTCGTTGGTGACGCGGGACAGGATGTCACCGCGCTGGCGGGTGTCGAAGTAGTTCAACGGAAGCCGGTTGAGCTTGGCCTGGACGTCGTTGCGGAGCTTCTTGATGACCCGCATGACGATCCTGTTGAGCAACCACCCCTGGGCCCACAGGAAGATGTTGGCTACAAAGTACATGAGGAGCACGATCGAAATCAGGAACGTCAGCTTGGGGAAGTCGATCCCGTTGGTGAGCTCCATCTTGGAGACCATGTCCGCAAAGTTGCCCTCGCCCTGCTGGCGCATAAGTTCCACGAACTGCTCTTTGGAGACGCCCTCAGGGATCTGCTTGCCCATGACGCCCCCGAAAATGACGTCCATGGCATTGCCCAGGACCTTGGGGGCGATCACGTTAAGGACCACCGAGACGATGACGAGCCCGATCACGATGTACACGCCAACGGCCTCGGGCTTGAGCAAGCCCATGAGTCGCTTGGCGGACGGCCAGAAGTCCTTGGCCTTCTTTGCCGGGACATCGCCGAACATGCCGCCATCGGCTTCTGAAGGGACGTATTCCTCTTCGACGAAGTCGTCGTCGTCAAGTGCTTCGGTTGCTGCTTCAGCCTCGGCTGTAGCCTTGGCATCCTTTGCGGCCTGTGCTTTGGCAGCCCAGCCGCGCTTCTTCTGCTGGTCCTGCTCGCTCATGCCACTTCCTCCACGCTCAGCTGGGATTCAACGATTTCCTGGTACGTGGGTGACGTCTCAAGCAGTTCGTCGTGCGTTCCGCGGTCAACGATCCTGCCGTTATCCAGCACAAGGATCTCGTCCGCGTCCGCGATGGTGGAGACACGTTGGGCCACAATAATGACCGTCGCATCCCGGGTTTTGGCCTTCAGGGCCTTTCGGAGCCGGGCGTCCGTAGCGACGTCCAAGGCAGAGAATGAGTCATCGAACAGGTAGACGTTGGGTTTCGTCACCAAGGCACGGGCAATCGAGAGTCTCTGGCGTTGTCCACCGGAGACGTTGGTTCCGCCCTGGGCGATGCGCCTGTTCAGGCCCGAAGACTTTTCCTCCACGAAGCCCTTGGCTTGGGCGGTTTCCAAGGCATCCCAGAGTTCCTCGTCAGTGGCGTCCGGTTTGCCAAAGCGCAGGTTGTGCTCGATGGTTCCGGAGAACAGATACGGCTTCTGCGGAACGGCCGATACCCGGCTGGTGATCTCTGAGGCATCCATGTTGGTGACGGGGACGCCGTCGAGCAGTACTTCGCCGGAGGCGACATCGTAAAGTCGCGGCAGCAGCGAAACCAGGGTGGTCTTGCCGGCACCCGTGGAACCAATGATGGCCAGGGTCTTGCCCGGCTCAGCAGTGAAGGAAATGTTGCTCAGCACCGGAGCCTCGGCACCGGGGTACTTGAAGGTGACGTCCCGGAATTCGACGCGTCCCTTCTTCTCTGCGGGAACCACCGGCGAACTGGGGTTGTGGATGGACGGCTCGACATCGAGAACCTCGCCGATGCGGTCTGCACAAACCGACGCGCGGGGGATCATCATGGCCATGAACGTGCCCATCATGACGGCCATCAGGATCTGCAGCAGGTACTGGAGGAATGCCGTGAGCGCACCCACCTGCATCTCGCCGGAGTCCACGCGCTGGCCGCCGAACCAGAGAACGGCAGCAGTGGAGAGGTGGAGGATCATGCCGATGGCCGGGAACATCAGCACAAACAGGTTGCCGATTTTCACGGATACAGCTGTGAGGTCGTCATTGGCATCGCCGAAGCGCTTGGCCTCGTGGGGTTCACGCACAAAAGCGCGAACCACCCGGATACCGATGATCTGCTCCCGCAGCACGCCGTTGATGGCATCGATCTTGGTCTGCATGGAGCGGAAAAGCGGCATGAGCCGGACCACAAGGTAGCCCACAACCGCTACCAGGACGGGAACGGAAACCCACACGAGCCAGGAGAGGTTGAGGTCCTCGCGGAGCGCCATAATGATGCCGCCAACGCACATAATAGGCGTGGACACCATGAAGTTCAGGCCCATGAGCACCAACATCTGAACCTGCTGGACATCATTGGTTCCACGCGTAATCAGTGTGGGAGCACCAAACTTGTTGACATCCTGGGCGGAGAAACTACTCACCTGACGGAAGACGCTGCGGCGCAAATCCCGACCGATCGCCATGGCAACGCGGGAGCCGAAGTACACGGCGACGATGGCAGTGAGCACCTGCCCAAGGGCGACGGCGAGCATGAGCGCACCCGTCTGCCAGATGAAATCGGTGTCGCCTCGGGACACTCCCTCATCAATGATTCTGGCGTTGAGGCTGGGGAGATAGAGCGTGGCGATGGTGGACGCCAGCTGAAAGATCAGCACGGCCACAATCTGCGGCAAATACGGCTTGGAATAGCGCCGTATAAGGGTGACAAGCATGCCCACGGGTCCTTAGAAAAAGTGCGCGAATGAGATAAGAGAAGTGTTGCAGCAAGGGCTGACAGTATTAGCCTCCCTACTCTACGAAATCCGTTGCCCGGGCGAAACAACCTACGGAAAAGATCATCCCAGCGGAGTATTTGCCGTGTCGCAGGAGACCGGACGGCAGCCGGCACCAGAGGCCCGGAGACAGCAAAAAAGCGCCGGCTGGAATCCCAGCCGGCGCTTCCGTCCGCCTCTCTTCAGCCCGGCGGTGTCAGCCTGCGTGCTTGCCGTGGTCCGGACGCGCTTCCACGCCTTGGAGAAGCAGTAACGCCATCCGTTCCTGCTGCCGGCGTTCCCGCTTCAGTTCCTTTCGGATTGCTGCGAGTTCCTCGGCGGTGCTGGCCTGCTGTTCAGCGATGGCCTGCTGCTCCCGCAACCTCGCCTGCAGTTCTACGTTGGCACGGCTCAGCTGCAACTGCTGTTCGGCCAGGACGTACTGGGTGCGTGACAGTTGCTCCTGCACTTCCCTCACGTCATTTCCCGCATGCGGGCGTTCCTGCGTAAGGATCCTGGCGAACTCAAGATCCAGGTCGGAGCCGGAGTCCGGACTGGAGGTAGTGCGTTCGGTGTGCGGAACCTGACGTTCGCCCACCGGAACCTGACGCCCGGCACCCAGGGTGCCGGCGCCGTCGTCGTCAGCGTTCAGACCGTCAGCCTTCAGATCCTCCGCCTTCAGCGCGTCCATCGACGCCGTGTCCAGGGACATCCCGGCGTCCGAGGAGGCCGTCGCAACAAGTTCCTTCTCCGGAGCTGCATCCACGGTTCGGCGCAGCGGCCGTTCCTTGATGAAGAGCACTGCCAGGAGTGCCACGACGCTGATGATCGCGGAGATCAGGAAGATCTGGGCAGTCGCGTCGCCATAGGCAGCCCTCATGATGTCGGCGACGGGGGCGGGCATATCGGCCAGGTCCATGCTGGCACCGGAGGCACCGCCCTGGACAGGAATACCCGCAGCCGCCATGCCTTCAACGGCCAGGTCTTTCACATGGGTGGACATGATGGCACCCAGGACGGAGACACCGATCGCGCCACCGACCGAGCGGAAGAACGCCACCGAAGCACTGGCCGTTCCGATGTCCTTGGCCTGGACCGTGTTCTGCACGGCCAGCACCAGGTTCTGCATCAGCATGCCAAGGCCCAGGCCAAAGACGCCCGTGTAGATCGCCACGATCCACAGTTCCGTGGTGTGGTCCATGGTTCCAGCAAACGCCAGCCCGCCGATCAGCAGGACGGAGCCGGCGATCAGGAACCTCTTCCACTTACCGAAGCGGCTGATCAGGATGCCGGATGCGACCGAACCAATCAGGTTGCCGGCGATCATCGGAAGCGTCAGCAGGCCCGCCTCTGTGGGCGTAGCACCGCGGGCAACCTGGAAGTACTGGCCCAGAAAGGTAGAGGAACCGAACATGGCGATGCCGACGGCAACCGAGGCAACAATGGCCAATGCCGTGGTGCGCTCGGAGATGATCTTCAGCGGAATGATCGGCTGTGCAACCTTGGTTTCCACGAACACCAGGACGGCCAACAGGGCAACGCCGCCACCCACCATGAGGGCCGACTGCCAGGAGAACCAGTCGTAGTAGTCCGGGTTGCCTGCGAAGGAAACCCAGATCAGGAGCAGGCTCACGCCGGAGGTCAGCAGGATGGAACCGAGCCAGTCGATCTTGGCGGGGCGTTTGATGTGCTGGATCTTCAGGGTCACCTGGAGCAGGATGAGTGCGACGACGGCCAGCGGTACGCAGACGAAGAACGTCCAGCGCCAGCCGAGCGGGCTGTCAACGATGAATCCACCCAGCAGCGGGCCACCCGCGGTGCCTACAGCCATGACGGCGCCCATGTAACCGGAGTACTTGCCACGATCGCGCGGCGGGATCATCGAACCGATAATGGCTTGCGCCAAGGCGGTGAGGCCACCCATCGCCACACCTTGGATGACGCGGGCGGTCAGCAGCAGCGGGATGGTTTCGGACAGGCCCGCCATCACCGAGCCGGCCACGAAGATGATGATGCTCAGCTGGACCAACAGCTTCTTGTCGAAGAGGTCAGCGAGTTTGCCCCAGATGGGCGTGGTGGCCGCGTTCGCAAGCAGCGCGGCGGTAATGACCCAGGCGAAGTCGGTCTGCGTGCCCTTGAGCTCGGACATGATGGTGGGCAGGGCGTTGGCAACAATGGTGCTGCTGAGGATCGCCGTGAAGAAGGCTGCAAGGAGCCCGGTGAGGGCTTCCATGATCTGCCGGTGGGTCATGGGCGCGGCGGCCTTGCTGGCCGCGGGGCTCACTGGGGCGTCCACCGCCTTGGTGTTCTGAACTGCTGGTGTGGCCATGGTGGCTCCTAAGCTGTCTGGTGTGTTGTGATGGAGCCGGCCGCCGTTGCCCGGATTGAGTCCTTGAGGGACACAGTGAGTTTGTTGATGACCTGGGAGGCCTCGAGGGCGTCTGCCTCGCTCCAATCCGCCAGGTAATCCCGCAGTCTCACGCTGCGTTGTTCTTCGAATTCGCGCAGCTTGGCCGCGCCACTTTCTGTCAGGGCGAGGAGTTGGGCCCTGCCATCCGCAGGATCCGGTCGCCGCACCACAAAGCCAAGGTCCTCAAGCTCGGTGACATGCCTGCTCAGGACCGGAGCGCTGACGCCCAGGCGTGTGGCCAGTTGGGTAGCCCGGGCCTCCCCCTCGCCAATGAACCGCATGACCCCTTGGAGCGCCATTCCGACGTCTGGAACGCGGGCCATGTGGGCGGTCACCACGCAACGTAGGGTGCGCTGGAGGTCGAAAATTTGATGAACAAGATCTGTTGCCGTGGCCGAACCGACGGACATGGAAAACACCCCTCTTTTTGTTTGCCTAAAGCAACTATAACTCAGATTGATTGCTTTGGGAAACTAAAGATGAGCAAGACGGCTTAGCCGGCCAGGTGGATCGCCGCCTCAATGACCTCATCCACCCTGCGTGGCCGCTTGATTCCCGGGGGCACAGCCGCCACAAGCCAACTCTCAGGGAGATCATCCTCAATAGGCACCAGGGCAACTTTGGCGTCCGCGTAAACAGGCGCGACCCCCGGCCACGCGTGAGTCACGGAGATGGCCCTTCCACTGGCCACCACGCCGCGGATGGTCTGCGCCACCAGGCTTTTCCAGCGGACCCTCGGCTCAATGCCCGCCGAGAGGAACATGGCCGTGACCCGCTCGGCACTGGGCGGCACGTTGAAGAGGATGACATCCTCGCTGGCAAGGTCGGCGAAACTTAGCGATGCCCTTCCTGCCAACGGGTGGCTTGCAGCCAGCATGAACTGCGGACGCGATTCCACTACCTTGACCACATCCACGCCCGGCACCACCTGAAGGGAGTAAACAAAGGCAAGGTCCAACTCGCCCTCCCCCACCGCCTTCTGCAGGTCTTCGGCAGCGCCCTCCACGAAGTCGAGTTCCACCTCAGGCCACTTCTCGGCGAAATAGCCAATGAGTTCCGGGATCACCCGGGGCGAGATTGCCACCATGCAGCCAATGGACACCCGGCCGCGCATCTCTTCATGGGACCGCATCAGCGCCCCGGCCTGCAGATCCGCCGTTTCCCCGAGGATTCGCCGGGCACGGACGCCCAGCTCAAGTCCCGCCGGCGTAGGCTCCACCCTCTTCGCGCGGGTCCGGATGAGCAGGTCCAGGCCGAGGCTTTTCTCCAACTGGGCGATCGCCATTGAGGCGGCGGCCTGGGAAACATTGCTTTCACTCGCAGCCCTGGTGAGCGAGCCGTGATCGAGCACCGCCACAAAATACTCGAGTTGGCGCAGGGTGAACTCTGCCATCAGTTCTCCTTATGAACTTCTTTGAATTGATTGATTATACAAGCGCAGTGAGCCGGGCCACACTGGAGGAAAGCCATCGTCGAAGGAGACACTCGTGACACTGACGTCATCCCTGAAGCCCCATATCGTCACCCTGGGAACTGCTGGCGGGCCCAGATGGTGGGCGGCAGCGGATTCCGGTGAGCGCACCGGAATAGCCACCGCAGTGGTGGTCGGAGAGGCCTTCTACCTGGTGGACTTCGGCCAAGGCGCCGGACGCAGGCTAAGCCAGTCCGGCCTGGAGCTCAAAGATTTGAGGGCGCTCTTCATCACCCACCTCCACTCGGACCACGTCTATGATCTGGCCGGCCTCGGCATCTTTGGCCTGTACGCCCTCGCAGACCGCGCCCACAACCCGGTGAGAATCATTGGACCCGGAAATCGTGGTGAGCTGCCCCCGGTGTCGCCACGCGCCGTCGTCGATCTTCTTCCTTTGGCGCCGGAGAACCCAACGCCGGGCACCCGGCAGATGTTCGAGCAATTGATGGCCGCTCACGCCACGGACCTCAATGACCGCATCCTGGACAGCCTGCGGCCCAGCCCCCTGGACATCTTCAAAGCCGAAGACATCCGGATACCTGCACAAACCGGCTACCACCCCAACAACAACCCGACGCCGGACATGGAACCGTTCGAGATTTACCGCGACGAGTTGGTAACAGTGACCGCCATCCTGGTGGAACATCCTCCAGTGGCGCCGGCCTTCGCCTTCCGCTTCGATACTGCAGAAGGTTCCGTGACCATCTCCGGTGACACTGCCTATACGGAAAACATGATCACCCTGGCCCACGGCACGGACCTGCTGCTGCACGAGGCCATCGACTTCGACTGGGTGGAATCGCTGTACGCCGATAAGACCGACGACGGCAGCCGTGCCGCCCGCGACCACCACTACAAGTCCCACACCAGTGTCCGCGAGGCAGCCAAGCTGGCAGATGCCGCCGGCGCCAAGCACCTTGCCCTGCATCACTTGGTACCCGGGCACGCCTCCACGTCCGTGTGGCTCGAAGCCGCAGAGCACTTCACCGGAAGATTCACCGTTCCCAACGATCTCGACGTCATTCCGTTCGCGCGCCAGCGCTGATGCGCGAACCCCATCCCCGGAACTGAGGAACCACATGAGCTCAGCACCATCCCAGGACACCCTCCCTGAAGCACCCGGCGGTGTGCCTGAAAACTCCATGAAGTCCAAGGACATGCGCCGCATCCTGGCGTCCAGCTTCATCGGCAGTGCAATCGAGTACTACGACTTCATGCTCTACGCGACTGCCGCCAGCCTCGTTTTCAACAAGGTCTTTTTCGCAAATCTTGGCCCCGGCTTTGCCCTCTTCGCATCCTTCGTCACCCTCGCCGTCGGGTACGTAGCCCGCCCCCTTGGTGGCCTGATCTTCGGACACTTCGGGGACAGGCTGGGCCGCAAGAAGATGCTGGTCCTCTCCATGCTCATCATGGGCTTCGGCACCACCATGATCGGTTTGCTGCCCACCACAGCCCAGATCGGGATTGCGGCACCCCTTGCGCTTGTGGTCCTCCGGCTGGTCCAAGGCGTGGCGGTGGGCGGCGAATGGGGTGGCGCTGCGCTGATGGCCATCGAACACGCACCCAAGAAACACCGCGGCTACGCTGCGGCTTTCGCCAACGCCGGCGGACCCGCAGGAGCCATCCTTGGCACCCTCGCACTGTCCCTGTTCGCAGCATTGTCCGGCGACGATTTCCTGACTTGGGGTTGGCGGGTACCGTTCCTGCTCAGTGCCGCGCTGATCGCGGTGGGCATGGTCATCCGCCTCAAAGTGTCCGAAACACCTGCTTTCCAGAAACTTGAAGCAGAGGGAGCCAAGCGGCGGGTGCCTCTGCTGGATGTGCTCAAAAACAACCGCCGCGCCGTGGTGCTCGGTTTGCTCGCCACCACTGCCTTCTACGTTTGCCAATCGATGACCACGGTATGGGGCGTATCGGTAGCCGTGGAGAACGGTGCCGACAAGAACGGTGTGCTGAACATCAAAGCGTTCGCAGCGTTGCTTACCTTGATTATCTGCTTCTACTCGGCGCGACTCAGCGACAGGATTGGCCGGCGTCGGGTCCTCATCGGCGCATCCCTCTTGGGTGCCGTTCTTGCTTACCCCATCCTGCTGCTCATCGACAACGGCGAACTGTGGGCATTTGCCCTGGCGATCGTGCTGGGAAACGGCTTGGTGCAAGGCTTCCTCTACGGTCCTATCGCCGCCTACGTGGCCGAACAATTTCCCACCCGCAACCGCTACACAGGCGCTTCGCTGGCGTATCAAGGTGCCTCGATGGTGGGTGCCGGCTTCACACCCATGATCGTCGCAGGCCTGAGCCTCGCGGCCGGCGGTGGACTGTGGCTCATCGCGATTTTCTGGATCGCCACGATGCTCGCTGCAGTAGTTGCAGTGAAACTGACTCCCGAGGGCACCCATCGCGAACTCGACTAAGTGTCCTTAAACAGCCAGCCCCCGCACGGATCACCGTGCGGGGGCTGGCTGCTTTGGGATGTTTAGTCGTCCAAATGCGTGGGGCCGAACATCTTCAGCAATGTTTCAACCACGACGACGTTGGGTCCGTCCGCTTCGAAGGAGGCCTTGAGCGCGTCCCCCACTTCTTCCGGTGCTACCCGGCGTGCCGGGACACCGAAGGACTCGGCAAGCTTCACGAAGTCCGGGCGCGCGAGCTCGGTGGCCGTGGCCTGACCGAAAGCGCCCACCATGTACTCACGGAGGATGCCGTAACCGCCGTCGTCCACGATCAACCAGGTGACCGGGACGTTGTGCTGCTTGGCCGTGGCGAGCTCGGAGATGGAATACATGGACGAGCCGTCACCGGATACAGCGAGCACACGACTCGGTTTGCCCGTGGTCTCCAACCCGACGGCACCACCGATGGCAGCCGGGAAACCGTAGCCGAGGCCACCGGCGCCTTGGGCGGAGTGGAACTGGCCCTGCCGGGCGTCCCAGCAGCTCCAGCCCCAATAAGCGGAAATGGTCATGTCCCAGAACGTCTGCATGTCGGCCGGGACGGCCTCGCGGATGTCCGACATGAACTTCAGTTCCTTGGCAAGGTCCTGGGATTCCAGGCGGGCCTTGACTTTGGCCAGGGAATCCTTGACTACGTCTTCCGGGCTGGTGCCGTGCCAGGATCGCGTCACCTTGTCCGCGGCCCCTGCCGCCGCGAGGGCTTCGTCCAGTGCTGCGAGGGCCTGGCCGGCGTCGGCACGGATGCCCAGGCCCGGCCTGTTGGATTCGAGGACACGGGGTTCGGCGTCGATCTGGATGATGCGGCCGCGGGGTTCGAACGTGAAGTAGTTGGATGTCACTTCGCCCAGCGACGAGCCGATCACAATGAGGACGTCGGCGTCTTCCAGGACGTCGGTCATGTACCGGTCCTCGATCCATGACTGCAGGGACAGCTCATGGGTCCACGGGAACGCACCGTTGCCGCCCGGAGTGCAGATGACCGGAGCACGGAGCTGTTCGGCGATGGAGAGCAGCGACTTCTCAGCACGGCCACGGCGTGTACCGCCGCCTGCGATGATCGCCGGACGTTCCGCCGTCGAAAGCCACTTCACGGCCTCGCGGATCAGCTCGACGCGGGGCGGGTTGTCGAATGCCTCGGCGAGGGCGTCCTCGACCGGGGGCACCATGATCGGGTCCAGCAGGACATTCTGCGGGATTTCGATCCAGACCGGACCCTGCGGCGAGGAAATCGCTTCAGTCCAGGCGTCCTGGATGGCCGACGGGATACCGGAGGCGTGCTGGATCAGTCGCTGGCTCTTGGTGACATTCGCGGCCGAAGCCTTCTGGTCATCAAGCTGGTGCAGCATGCCCTTGCGGCGTGCGCCCAGGCCGTCGAGCGGGATCTGGCTGGCGACAACCACCATGGGAACGCCCGTGGCGTAGGCCTCCTGCAAACCTGCCAGGGACGTCAACGCGCCCGGACCGGTGGACAGGAACAGCACACCTACCTCGCCGGTGGCGCGGGAGTAGCCGTCGGCAGCGAACGCCGAGTTGTTCTCGACGCGGGAGGAGACGAAGTGGAGGTTGCCGCGGCCCATGGCGTCAAAAAGACCCAGTGCGTGCTGGCCTGGAATACCGAAAACGGTTTTCGCACCCAGCGCTTCAAGGGTCTCGACGACGAGGTCCCCGCCATTGCGCTGGTTGGTCCCCTTGGTGGGCGCTGCCGTGCCGGGATCAAAATCAATCATCGCTGGTCTCCCGTTGCCTTGGCGAGCTCTGCGATGCGGGCGCCCAGTGCCTGCTGTGCATAACCGTTCGGGGCACCTTGGCGGTCACCTTCGACGGCGTTGTCGGCCATGAGGGTCACGAGCTCGTAGGCTACGTGGCTGCCTGCCACACCGGTAATTTCTGCGTGGTCATACGCCGGGGCGACTTCCACGATGTCCGCACCGACGAGGTTCATGCCGCGGAAGCCACGGATGATTTCGAGGAGTTCGCGGCTGGTGATGCCACCGGCCTCGGGGGTGCCGGTACCCGGGGCGTGGGCCGGGTCCAGGACGTCGATATCGACGGAGATGTACAGCGGACGGTTGCCGATGCGGTCACGGATCTTGGCCACAGTTTCCAGCACGCCCTGGTAGTAGACGTCTGCGGAGGTGACGATTCCAAAGCCGAAGCGGTGGTCGTCGTCAAGGTCCTTCTTGCCGTACAGCGGGCCGCGGGTACCCACGTGGCTGATGGCTTCGGTGTCCAGGATGCCTTCCTCGACGGCTCGCCGGAAGGGCGTGCCGTGCGTGTACTCGGCGCCGAAGTAGGTGTCCCAGGTGTCCAGGTGTGCGTCGAAGTGAAGCATGGCGATCGGCTCACCGGCGCGCTCCGCGGCTGCGCGGAGGAGGGGCAGGGCAATGGTGTGGTCGCCACCCAGGGTGACCAGCTTGCTGCCGTTGGCCGTGAGGTCCAGGGCGTTCTGCTGGACGGTTTCGATGGCCTCGTTGATGTTGAACGGGTTCACGGCCATGTCGCCGGCGTCGGCAACCTGGATGTTCTCGAACGGGCTCACGTCCCAGGCGGGGTTGTACGGGCGGAGCAGGCGGCTGGCCTCGCGTACGTGGTTGGCGCCGAAGCGCGCGCCGGGGCGGTAAGAGACGCCGGAGTCAAAGGGAACGCCAACTACCGTGACGTCGGCTTTGGAGACCTGATCCAGGCGGGGCAGACGGGCATAGGTGGCGGCACCGGCATAGCGCGGGATGCGGGACGAATCGATGGGACCAAGGTTGCCGTTGGCCTCAATACGGAGCTCTTCCAAAATGCGCCACTCCTTAGTGGATAGCTGGGATAACTGTGACACCCATCATACACTCAAAGTTGCCTAATATGCATCACCTGTTTACAAATTGATTTTGATGGCGCGCTTCATGAGATGCCGGTCACAGTGGGCGTAAAGATTCCATAAAAACCGGGGTCCCGGCGTCAAAAGCGGCCATACGCTCCTTGCGGAAGCAGCACCGTGCTGCACGAAAGGACACAGTGACAACCTTGTCGAGGCCTCCGGCCGATCCGGCCAACCGGCCAAAGAACTCCTTCAAGCTCAAGCCCTGGCTGCTGGAAGGAATGCCGGACACCTCGGGCAAGAGGCAAGGCCCCCACGGCCGCCCGTCGGACGCCCACAAGCCGCAAGCCTGGTGGAAGGTCATGTGCCTCACCGGCCTGGACTACTTCTCCACGCTCGGCTACC
Organism: Paenarthrobacter sp. OM7; assembly: GCF_029873575.1. Lineage (NCBI taxonomy): Bacteria > Bacillati > Actinomycetota > Actinomycetes > Micrococcales > Micrococcaceae > Paenarthrobacter > Paenarthrobacter sp. OM7. The sequence goes on along the minus strand of NZ_CP123579.1, from coordinate 1,173,558 downwards.
AGCCCGCCATCGCCGCACTGGCAGCGGGCCTGCTGTCCCCCTTGGCCACCCTGCTCCTGGTGCTGGCAACCCTGGCCGGCGCACTGCCCGTCTACCGGCGCGTGGCCCGCGAGAGTCCTCGCGGCGAAGGCTCCATTGCCATGCTGGAACGACTCCTCCCCCGCTGGGGCGGCAAGCTCTTTGTCCTGGCCCTCCTGGGATTCGCCGCCACGGACTTCATGATCACCATCACGCTCTCAGCTGCCGACGCCACAGCACACTTGATCGAGAACCCCTTCGCGCCGCACTTCCTGGAAGGCCAGCACGTTGTCATTACACTGGCTTTGATCGCCGGGCTGGGTGTGGTCTTCCTTCGCGGATTCAAGGAAGCCATCAATGTGGCAGTGGTACTGGTGGCAGCGTTCCTGGCACTGAACCTTGTGGTCATCGTCGTATCCATGACCCACCTCTTCACCGAAGCCGGAGTCATTACCGACTGGTGGACCGCACTCACCACCTCCCACGGCGACCCCATCATGATGATCGCCCTGGCCCTTCTGGTCTTCCCACGCCTGGCACTGGGACTCTCCGGATTTGAAACCGGCGTGGCCGTCATGCCCCAGATCAAGGGGCACGCCACAGACACCGAAGCAAACCCCTCAGGCCGGATCAAGGGCGCCCACAAGCTCCTCACCACGGCCGCCATCATCATGAGCTCGTTCCTCATCACCTCCAGCTTCACCACCGTCATGCTGATTCCAGCCGCCGAGTTCCAGGACGGTGGCAAAGCAGAGGGCCGCGCGCTCGCCTACCTTGCCCACAAGTTCCTCGGCGACGGCTTCGGCACCGTCTACGACGTCAGCACCATCGCCATCCTCTGGTTCGCCGGAGCGTCCGCCATGGCCGGGCTGCTGAACCTCGTTCCGCGATACCTGCCCCGCTACGGCATGGCCCCCGCCTGGGCCCGGGCACTGCGCCCGTTGGTCCTGGTGTTCACCGTGATCGCCTTCATCGTCACCATCATCTTCCAGGCTGACGTCAACGCCCAGGGTGGCGCGTATGCCACCGGCGTACTGGTCCTGATCACCTCTGCTTCCATCGCAGTCACACTGTCCGCACGCCGCAAGAAGCAACGTGGCCAGTTCATCGGCTTCGGAATCATCTCCCTCGTCTTCATCTACACCACAGTGGTCAACTCGATCGAGCGTCCTGACGGCCTGAAGATCGCGGCACTCTTCATCCTGGGCATCATGGTGGTCAGCTTCATCTCCCGCATGCGGCGCGCCTTCGAGCTCCGGGCCACCCACATCAAAATGGACGAGAAAGCCCTGGAATTCACCGCCAATGCTTCCGAGGGACCCGTCCGGATCATCGCGCATGAACCCAAACACCTCAGCGCCAGCAGGTACCGCGAGAAGCTACAGCACGCCCAGCAGGCCAGCCACCTGCCCGTCGACTGCGACGCCGTCTTCATCGAGGTCATTGTGGATGACAGCTCGGACTTCGAACAGGAACTCCAGGTTGTGGGCAAGATCCGGCACGGTTTCAAGATCCTTGAAGTACACAGCAACAACGTCCCCAATACTGTGGCGGCCGTGCTGCTCCACATCCGGGACGTCACTGGATTCATGCCCCACATCTACTTCCGCTGGACCGAGGGCAACCCGATTTCAAACCTCAGCAAGTTCCTCTTCTTCGGCGAAGGCGAGATCGCGCCGGTGACCCGGGAAGTGCTGAGGGAAGCCGAGCCGGACATCACCCGTCGGCCGTGGGTGCACGTGGGCTGACCGCCTCAGCGGCGCGGGGAGAAAAACTAGCGGCTCGCCGCCGGCACCAACACCCATAGCACCTCGACGGTCTCGTCCGTGGGGTTGATCCACGTGTGCGGTTCGCGGCCGGGGAAGGAGAGCGTGTCCCCTTCTTCGAGGTCGTACGCCTCGTTGGTCAGAATGAGCTTGATCCTGCCCTTGATCACGTGCAGGACATCGACGTCGCAGTCCACGGCGTAGAGCTCGTTCTCCCCGCGGCCCCGCGGCTCTATGGTGGCCTGCAAAATCTGGAGCCTGCGCTCGGAGCGGGCCGTCAGCAACCGCTCCACGATGCCTTGGCCACCCAGGGAGATGCGGGGGCCGTCGTCGCGCTTGGTCAGGTGCGTCTCCGGGGCGGCGAACAAGTCACCCACAGAGACCGACAACACCTGGCACAGGGTGACCAGTGAAGCGACCGACGGCGACGTCAGGTCACGCTCCACGCGGCTGAGGAAGCCCTTGGTCAGCCCGGTGGCATCAGCCACCTGCTCAATGGTGAGGCGCTGCGCCTGCCGGGCTGCGCGGATTCTGGAACCGATGGCAACGGGAACATTGCTCGGTTCAACGGGGAGAGCCTTCATTCACGAACCTTTCAGGCCTGTCATCTGGCCCTGTCATTGGAGCAATAGTAGCCGGGAGACGAGCCAACAGGACCAGAACCGGCGGAACCGTGACTAAAGCATCTTGACTGTTACTCCGATCACAACATATCCTCATAGGCAACAAGTGTTGTCTGTGAGGCACACAACACCTTCCCCAATCTCCAACCATCAGCACAGAGACTTCGACGCTTCGCAGGAGTATCGTCGAAAACCCCAACCTCCGTGCATCAGCTCCAAGGACCGCTCATGGAATCTTCGGCTATAAACATCGCAATCGTGGTGGTGTACCTGCTCGCCATGCTGGCATTCGGCTGGTGGGGCAAGTCCCGCACCAAGAACAACAGCGACTTCCTGGTGGCTGGCCGCCGCCTGGGACCGTTCCTTTACACCGGCACCATGGCCGCTGTGGTCCTCGGTGGCGCTTCCACCGTGGGCGGCGTCGGCCTCGGCTACAAGTTCGGCATCTCCGGCATGTGGCTGGTAGTGGCCATCGGCGCAGGCGTTCTGCTGCTCAGCCTCCTGTTCGCCGGTACCATCCAGCGCCTGAAGATCTACACGGTCTCCCAGATGCTGAGCCTTCGCTACGGCAGCAGGGCCACGCAGACCTCCGGCATCGTCATGCTGGCGTACACGCTCATGCTCTGCGCTACTTCCACCGGCGCCTACGCCACCATCTTCGTGGTGCTCTTCGACTGGGAACGCTGGCTTGCCATCGCCGTTGGCGGCGCGATCGTCCTGGTTTACTCCACCATTGGCGGCATGTGGTCCATCACGCTGGCCGACCAGGTTCAGTTCATCATCAAGACCGTCGGTATCTTCTTCCTGATGCTCCCGTTCGTCCTGAACGCTGCCGGCGGCATGGACGGCATCCGTGAGCGCCTCGATGACACCTTCTTCCAGATCGATGGCATCGGCGCCCAGACCATCATCACGTACTTCGTGGTCTACACACTGGGCCTCCTGATCGGTCAGGACATCTGGCAGCGCGTCTTCACTGCCAAGACCCCCGCCGTTGCCCGTTGGGGCGGCGCCACGGCCGGCGTCTACTGCATCCTCTACGGCATCGCCGGCGCCCTGATCGGCTTGGCCGCCCGGGTGGCACTGCCGGACATCGATGTCACCAACCTCGGCAAGGACGTTGTTTACGCCGAGGTGGCAACCCACATCCTGCCTGTCGGCATCGGCGGCCTGGTCATGGCCGCGGCTGTTGCGGCCATGATGTCCACCGCTTCCGGCGCCCTGATCGCCGCAGCCACGGTGGCACGTGCGGACGTTGTCCCGTTCGTGGCCAGCTGGTTCGGCAAGAACATCAACACCGATGACAGCGAAAACCCCGAGCACGACGTCAAAGCCAACCGCTACTGGGTTCTTGGACTCGGCATCGTGGCAGTACTGATTTCCATGGCGGCTCAGGACGTGGTGATTGCCCTCACCATCGCCTACGACATCCTGGTGGGTGGCCTCCTGGTCGCAATCCTGGGCGGTTTGGTGTGGAAGCGCGGCACGGGCATCGCCGCTGCATGGTCCATGGCAGTTGGATCGGTGCTGACACTGACCCTGCTGATCCTCTTCGCCCTGGGTGTCATTCCGAGCGCGGACGGCGTCTACGCCAACGAACCGATCTACTACGGTCTCGCCGCTTCGTTCATCGCCTACGTAGTGATTTCACTGCTCACCCCGCCCACTGATCCCGCAGTCCGCGAGGCCTGGGACAAGCGCGTTGCCGGTGCCGTCTCTGAGGAACTCCCGCCTGAGGCCCACCCGGTCAGCAGCCACAAGTAGCGCTGCAAGCAACAGAGCAAAATTCGACGGCGGCGCCTCCCCTTTCCGGGGTGGCGCCGCCGTTGTTTTGTCCCCGGGAAGAGGGCGCCCCAACTTGCTGGACAGCCGTGCGGTAAGGTGGTCCCAGCTTCAAGAGATGTGGTGCCAAGCTCCGACTGGCCACACACCAACCCCATGTTCACGGGTGGTTCGGATGAGGAAGCGGCCCGTCCCGGACCAGAGACAACCGAGCGGGCAAGAGCACTCCCCCAAGGAGCAGTCCCTTGCCGTACCAAGGCGATACCACCCCGGCTACCAGTACCCCGGCAACAACAGCCACCCACACAGTCGCGGTGATTCCCGCCGTCGACCTCTTCCTGGGCACGGTGACCATCACTGCCAAGGCCGGAACCATGCGGTTCGGACATCCCCAACCGCACCTGATCGCGCAGGCGTTGGCCCGAGCGGTCCGGCCGACCCTTTGGTGTGATGCGTCGAGAACCCTAACCGTGACTGTTGCGGCGGCCGGCAAACGCGCCGGCGTGCAGCTTCACTACACACTCAGCCACGAGGAGCCCGCCTAGATTTCCTCGTCTGCTTCGCGGAATTCCTCGGTCTCGTCGATGGGGACCACACGTTCGTCGTCCTCGGGGGCGTCCACTTCTTCCACCCAGGCCTCGTCCACTTCCTGGTCCTCGGCGTAGTCATAGGCCGGATCTGACTCAATGGTGGTCCGTTCCGGGTAGTTGGCGTGTGATTCGGTGGTGTTCATGGTGCAACCTCCGTCTCGTGGGCCGCTCAAGCCCTGTTGAACGTGTGCGGGGTGGGCCCCCGCCCCTGTCCTTCCATCTGAGCACCGGCTAAGTCGGGGGTCAAGGACGGCCGGAAATTACGGTGCGCCGAACATTCCAAGTGAGGAATACCAGCCAAAAAACCGCGCAGATAAGCGGTACAGTGGGGCGTGCAATGGGGCCGCAACTACCCCACCCAGCACAGGAGAGAAAGTGCAACAGCACCAGGAATCCCCCGGTTCGTCGAGCCCAGCTCCGGACCCCACCCCGGAATCGGCAGCCCTCGAGAACGTCGGAACGGAACCCGCGGCGCCCTCGCACGCCGACATCCGCCGGTGGCGTCAGTACCTCGCCGACGAGCGCGCCGAGGCCGCTGTCTACCGCGAACTCGCCCAGAGGCGCGACGGCGAAGAACGCCAAATCCTGCTGGCCCTGGCCGAGGCCGAAGGCCGGCACGAGGCCCACTGGCTCAAGCTCCTGGGTGAGCACGCCGGAATGCCCAAGGCCGCGTCAGCCCGCAGCCAGTTCCTGGGATTCCTGGCCCGCAACTTCGGGTCGGTCTTTGTACTGGCCCTGGCCCAACGCGCAGAAGGCCGCTCCCCCTACGGCTCCGAACCCGCGGCAACACCCGCCATGGTGGCTGACGAACAGATCCACGAAGAGGTGGTCAGGGGCCTGGCTACCCGTGGTCGGAACCGGCTCTCCGGGACCTTCCGTGCCGCGGTCTTCGGCGCCAACGACGGCCTGGTGAGCAACCTTTCGCTGGTCATGGGCATGGCCGCCACCGGCGTACCCAGTCCGGTGGTGCTGATGAGCGGTGTGGCAGGTCTTTTGGCGGGCGCACTGTCCATGGGCGCCGGCGAGTACGTCTCTGTCCGCTCCCAGCGGGAACTGCTCAACGCGACGCTGCCCACCCAAGCCACTCTCACGGCAGCACCGTCGTTGGACATCGAACACAACGAATTGGTGCTGGTCTACCTTGCCCGCGGCATGACGCGCGAGGCCGCTGAGCATCGCGCCGCAGAGCGAATGGGCCTGTTCAGCTGCGACTGCGATCCCAGCCTCTCCTTGCAGCCCGAGAAACCTGCCACCGACGAGCACGAATCCGTCGGTTCGGCATGGGGCGCAGCGATGTCCAGCTTCTGCTTCTTCGCGTCCGGTGCCATCGTTCCCATCCTGCCCTTCATCTTCGGCATGACGGGCTTTGCCGCCTTGATGGTGGCCGGTGTGCTGGTGGGCATCGCGCTCTTGGCGACCGGCGCCGTCGTGGGCTTGCTGTCCGGGACCTCGCCGCTGAGCCGCGGGCTGCGCCAGCTCGCGATCGGCCTTGCAGCGGCTGCCGCCACGTACGGGCTGGGCCTGGTGTTCGGGGCAACCATCGTCTAGTTTGGACGGTTCCCCCCGCAGCCCGTAATGTTGGTTCGTCCTCCGCGCTGCCCCGCGTGGCCAGGGCGTGAGGAATGGAGAACCGTGGACTCGGAGCGGGAAACGCGTGCGCCAAAGCACCGGCGTACCGGCACGGCCTGGCGCATTCTCCGTGGCGTGCTCATGGCCGGAATTGCCGCTGTGGTGGCAGTGTTGGTCAGCGGATTCCTGCATGGAGACCCGCGGATCACCGCCCTTTTCCCGGGTGTGAGCGTCCCTGGTGCCGCGCACGACGGGACACCCGGGCAGAAGCAGACGGCGCCAGCACGTGCAGCAGACGCCCCGCCGCCCGGATTTGAGGAGGCGGACGCCCCGCTGGCCTCGCCGAAGGTGCCGGAGACTACCAACGAGTCGTATAAGTTCCTGGCTACCAACGACGACGGCACTCCGGTGGGGTACTCGCCATGCCGCCCGCTGCACTACGTGGTGAACGAAGGGTCCGCGCCGGAAGGTTCCGATGCACTGCTGGAGGCAGCGATCGCGAACGTCTCCGCAGCTTCAGGAATCCAGTTCGTCAACGACGGGACCACCGACGAGTTGCCGGTAGACCGACGGGAGCCATACCAACCGGCCAAGTACGGCGACCGATGGGCGCCCCTGCTGATTTCGTGGACCACGCCGGAGGCAGCACCGGCTTTGGCGGACAAAGTCATTGGTACGGGCGGCAGCACCATGTACTCGCTGAACAATGGACCCAAAAGCTACATCACGGGCAGCCTGGAGCTGGACACCCCGCAGGTCGCCGAACTCCTTGCTGATCCCGAAGGCGCCGACTACGTCCTCGCCGTCATGCAGCACGAGTTGGGGCACGTCATGGGCCTGGACCATGTTGATGACCCGGTCCAACTCATGTACCCGGAAATCGGCGCCCCTGACGGCCTTGCGGCCGGCGACCTGACCGGACTGCACCTCCTTGCCTCGGCCCCCTGCCGCAAGGACATCTGACAGCCGGTTCGGGGGGCCATGGACTCCCGGCGTGTCCGGACTTATGCTGGCGGCTACGGTCGACGGCGGCGCCCCACCTCCCGTCGCGGCCTCCACGTCAGGGGGTTCCATGGAACCTAACGGGTCGCCCCAGTGGCAGGACCCCGATCCCCTTCGCCCGCATGGTCCTCCGCATGGCCCCTACCGACCCGGGGCCACGCTGCCACCGGCACCGGCACCGCCGGTCAAGCACAGCAGCATCGCCGCGATCCTGTTCTTCCTGGGCATCCTCGGACTGGTGTGCGCGGGGGCGTATTTCAGCGGCGACCTGCAGCGGTTCCTGTACGGCTCATCCGCCTCGCAAAGCCAGGCACCCCGGCCCGGGTTGGTCCCGTTCGGGCAGCGCCAAGAGCCTGTGCCCGGCCTGGAAGAAGCCGATGCGCCACTGGGAACTCCGGCACCGGTGAACCGGACCAGTACCTCGTACAAGTTCCTTGCCGTCAAGGAGGACGGCACTCCCCTGGCCTACTCCCCGTGCAGGCCCATCCACTACGTGGTGAACGCCGATCTCGGGGATCCGTCCTGGCAACCACTGGTGGAAGAGGCCATTCGCCAAGCCAGCGTGGCCACCGGATTGAAGTTCGTCTACGACGGCCCCAGTTCCGAGGTCCCCTCCACCAACAGGCAGGGATACCAGCCCGCCAGATACGGTGACCGATGGGCGCCCGTCCTGATTGCGTGGAGCACTCCGGAGCAGGTGCCGCGCCTGACCGGCCAAACCGTGGGCCTGGGCGGGAGCTCCTCTATTGGCCTGAGCGACGGCTACAAGGCCTATGTCACCGGTACGGTGTCCTTGGACGCCCCGCAGTTCGCCGGCATCGTGGACACCTCCGAGGGCAAGGAGATCGGCGTAGCGGTGATCATGCATGAGCTGGGACACCTGTTGGGCCTTGACCACGTGGACGATCCCCGGCAACTGATGTTCGACCAGGCGTCCTGGGTCCGCCAGTACGCTGCCGGTGACAGGACCGGCCTGGCCCAACTCGGCTCGGGTCCCTGCAGCAAGGACTTCTAGCCGCGCCTCACGCCTGGCCGGCCACCACTGCGAGCGCTTCTTCCACGGTGTCCACCAGGAAGATCTTCTCCTCCATGGGTTTTCCCGCGGCCAGGCTCTGCAGCATGGGCCAGGCCGGGAGTGTCCGTTCCCAGTGTTCACGTCCCACCAGCACCATGGGGCTGATGGTTTCGGGCGCTCCGTAGTAGTTCTCGCAGGCGTCCTGGAAGATCTCCTGCACCGTTCCAGCGGCGCCCGGAAGGAAGACGATCCCGCCAGTGCACAGCTCCAGCAGGATGGCTTCCCTGACGGCATTGGCGAAGTACTTGGCAACATGTGTGGCGAATAAATTGGGAGGCTCGTGGCCGTAGAACCAGGTGGGAATCCCCAGGGTCGGTGTGCCTTCCGGATGACGTTCGACGACGGCGGCTGCTTGCCGTGCCCAAGCCGTCACCGAGGGTCTGAACCCCGGCACTCCGGCGAGGCTTTCCAGCGCGGCCTCAGCATCGGCGTCGGACGTTCCACTCAAGTAGGCACCCAGGTTGGCCGCCTCCATGGCCCCGGGTCCCCCGCCGGTGGCGACGGCAAATCCTGATTGGGCGAGCAGCCGGCCCAACCGGGCGGCGTCGGCGAAGTCGCTGGTGCCGCGCTGGGCGGCGTGTCCACCCATGACACCCACTACTTGGGTCCCGGAAAGTGCCCCGTGGTCCAGGAGTTCGTCCAGGGCATCGCCGATTGCGTGGTCGTGCAGGGCCGCGGCCAGGGTGGCGTCCAGGCTTCCCCGCTGCCCGGGGAGGATACTCCACTGGTAGACCAGGGCGTCGAGGGTTGACTCGTACTCAGTGGCGGAGATGTCCTGGTAGAGCTCCCCTGCTGTGTAGAGGCTGTTCCGGTAGGGATCGAACGGTACACCGCGAAGCTTGGGAAAGATCAGCGCGCCACGGCGACGCAGGCTCTCTTCCACGCCGTCGTCGAAGGTGCACCCCAGAAAGATCGCGCCCTGGGCATCCATGGACTTGAGCTCCCGTGCGTGGCCACGCAGGTCCAGCGACTGCGCGTGCCAGCCATTCATGGTCCCGGCTCCTGCGGTTACCAGATGGCGGAACTGGACCACGCTTTCTATGTCGAGTGTCCGCGGGCTCGGGTTCAGGGCTCCGGTGCGATTCATGGTTTCAGCGTAGTATCGACGGACCGTGACGCGGGCGTTTGCGCCCCGGGCTGCTGTCCAGTGCATCATGAAACATGAAGAGTTCAGAAGTTGCTGCCCGTCCGCGTATCGGTGTTCCGATCCGTCTTAGCAGTTCGGACACCCCCGATGCCCGGGTGGGCGAAGCCAATCGACTTTTCACCTTCATCGTGGACCTGTTGCGCGAGGCCGGTGCGCAGCCGGTGCTGCTGACGCCGGTGTCGGCAGACAGCGCCGGCCGCCTGGCTGCCGAAATGCAGATGCTCGACGGCGTGCTGCTGCCGGGAGGCGGCGACATTGATCCCCGCTTGTACGGCCAGGATCCCGAGGATTCGCTGTACGACGTGAACCAGGAGCAGGACCATTTGGACGTGGATGTTGCCCGGGCAACCATCGACGCCGGCCTGCCGCTGCTGGGTGTCTGCCGCGGCCACCAGTTGTTGAACGTGTTGTACGGCGGAACGCTGATTCAGGACATGGCCCCTACCTCGGTAACCCACAGTGGCCTGGATCCACACGATCCCGCGGCCGGCGAGTGGGCTTGGCATGACGTTCGCCTCACGGCTGGATCCAAAGCGGCGGCACTCTATGGAGCTCCCGGGGGGACCACCATCAAGATTGCTTCCGGGCACCACCAGGCGGTGGACAGGGTGGGCGAGGGCCTGGTGGTCACGGCCATCGCCGAAGACGGGACGGTGGAGGCCTTGGAGGATCCCACCCGGTGGGTAGCCTCCGTGCAGTGGCATCCCGAGGCGTCCGTCATTCCCGATGCGGAGCGGTTGCTGCCCTTCAAGAAGTTCGTGGACGTTTGCCGGCACTCTATTCACGCTCCCGCAGTTGGGCTACAGTAACTCTCACTGCATCGCTTTCAGTTCCGTCGGAAGTACAGCCAGTACCAACTTCATTCATAGACGTCCGGGGGGGCGTCGTAAGTTTGCCGGCTGGGGGGCCCAACATCTGCTCAAAGGAGCATGGTTGTGGACCGTCCAAAATACGCCAGTCGTCCTCTCCTTCAGATTAGCCGCCCTTCTCTCACCAAACGCCTTCTGGGCCTTCTCCTGGGGCCCGCGTTGGTCGTAGGCGGATTCGCCCTCACCACCGCAGCTCCCGCCGCTGCTGCTGAACCGCCGTGCGCGGGCACCGGCGGCGCCATGCAGATCGTGGCGCACACCGACGATGACCTGCTCTTCCTCAGCCCGGACTTTATGCGCGACATTCAGGCGAAGCGCTGCGTCCAAACGGTGTTCGCCACCGCCGGCGAGGCCGGAGAGGGAGCCACCTACTGGCGCAGCCTCGAATCAGGGATCCAGGCCAGCTACGCCAAGATGGCCGGGGTCTCCAACAGTTGGACTACCTCCGATGCCGGCGTCCCGGGACGCCCGCTGACCCTGCGGACCCTCAACGGCGCCCCGAACATCTCCGTGGTGTACATGCGGCTTCCGGACGGCTTCCCCAATGGCTTGGGCAGCGCAGCCTACAACAGCCAGAGCATCCTCAAACTCTGGGACGGCCGGCTGTCCTCCATACGCCCGGTGGACAACGCCGCAACCTTCACCAAGTCCCAGTTCCAGTCAGCGTTGAACCGCCTCGTGGCGAACTTCCAGCCCACCACCTTCCGCACCCAGGACTGGACCGGGAACTTCACCAGCCCGTACGACCACAGCGACCACTGGGCCACCGCAAAATTTGCCCAGCTTGCCACCCGCAGCTACACCGGACCGCACACGTCCATGGCCTACGACGCCTATGTCATTGATGAATACGCCCAGAACGTGACCGGGGCTGAGCTCACCGCCAAGGTGGACACCTTTGTGCGGTTCGCTGATTTCGACATGTACGTCTGCAGCAGTCCCGGCGAGGGCTGTCCGGATTCCCCCTACGACGAGTGGCTGAAACGGCAGTACATTACGGCCATCGAGTGGGTGGGCAACGCCGCTAAATCGGCAGGTACCACCGTCACGGCGTCGTCGCAGAAGGCTGCAGCGCAGAGCCCCGAAAAGGTCCGTGACGGTTACCACTGGGGCACTCCAATGGATGCCACGCGTGAATGGGTCTCCGCCGGGGAGAAGGCCGGCAGCTGGATCCAATACAATTTCACCCCCACCCGGACCATCAATGCGGTCACCCTGTCCGACCGCCCCCTCCTGACGGATCAGATCACCGGCGGGAACCTGCAGTTCTCGGATGGAAGCACTGTGGCGGTCCCGTCCCTGCCCAATAACGGATCGGGGCTCACCATCAAGTTTCCTGCCAAGACAGTGAGCTCGGTACGGCTCAACATCACCTCAGTCAGTACCGGCACCACCAACGCCGGGTTGGCCGAATTTGAGGCCTACCTTGGCGCGGACACCGTGGCCCCCGTCGTCACCGCGGCACCCCCGGGTGGAACCTACGCGGTGGGCCAGTCCATCACCCTGACCGCCAATGAAACATCCACCATTTACTACACCACCAATGGAAGCACTCCCACGACGGCCAGCAGCAAGTACACCGCTCCACTGACGTTGAGCGGCCCGCTGACCCTGAAGTACTTCGCCGTGGACAGCGCGAACAACGCCTCCGCTGTGGTCACGCAGACCTACTCCACGGGCCCGGATGTCATCAAGCCCGTGGTGACCGCCAACCCGGTGGGTGGCCAGTATGCTCCGGGCACCACCATCACACTGTCCGCGAACGAGCCCGCCGATATCCGATACACCACAGACGGTACCGATCCGCTGACGGCCGGGCTTTCCTACACCACGGCGATCCCCTTCAACGGTCCCGGCCCGATGACGTTGAAGTACTTCGCCAGGGATACCGCGGGCAACGTTTCCGAGGTGGCCACCCAGACTTACACCGTGCCACCGGACACTGCGGCCCCCACTGTGACGGCCAACCCCACCGGCCGGGCCTTGGCCAGTGGAGCCACCATCGCACTGTCCGCCAATGAGCCTGCCGCCATCTACTACACCACTAATGGCAGTACGCCCACGGCCACGGAGTCAGCCACCAACATCAAGTACAACGCCGCCAATCCGATCGTCATGGGCAGCTCCACACTGGTGCTCAAGTACATCGGCGTAGATACCGCCGGCAACACCTCGGCTGTGGGGACGCAGACCTACACCGTGCCTGCAGCGGGACCGCCGTCGGCCCATGACTACGACGGTGACGGCCGCGCTGACGTACTGGCCGCCGATACCGCCGGGAACCTGTATCTCTACCCCGGCAACGGATCCGGCGGACTGGACCCCAGGAAGATCGCGCTGGCCGCACCAGCCTGGTCCACCATCACGGACACCGTCACCCCCGGCGACTTCAACAAGGACGGCAAGCCCGACCTCCTGGCACGGGCGGGTGACATCCTCTGGTTCTACCCCGGCGACGGTGCAGGCAGCTTCGGGGCACGTACCCAGGTCAGCACGGGCTGGAGCACCATGACGCAGCTCTTCTCCCCCGGCGACTTCAGCGGCGATGGCATCCCTGATTTCATCGGCCGTCGAAGCAACGGCGAGCTCCGCTTGTACGAAGGAAACGGCACCGGAGGACAGCGGACGCCCTACACGGTCGGCTGGGGCTGGGACGTCATGAATGCCATCTTCAGCACCGGTGATTTCAACGGCGACGGCAAGGGAGATGTACTGGCGCGGCGGACCGACACAGGCGCATTATGGCTGTATCCGGGAAATGGTTCCGGGGGCTGGCTGCAGTGGACGCAGATCGGCACGGGCTGGGGAACCCGCACTGCGATGGCCGGGCCGCGGGACCTTGACGGCGACGGCAAGAACGACGTCGTAGGCCGCATCGGAGACACCTTGTGGCTGTATCCCGGATCGGGAGGCGGAACGTTCAGCAGCGTACCGCCGATCAGCCTCGGCACCGGCTGGCAGGCCATGAAAGTCATCGCCTAGCCGGCCCCATGAACCTGGCGCGGGTCGGAGTTTTCCCCCAGACTCTTCGGCCCGCGTCAGCCATGTCCAGCACGTGGAAAGACCATCGCTTAAAGCGCGACGACGGCCCGGTACCTTCCGTGGGGAAGGCGCCGGGCCGTCGTCGTACTTCAGGTGCCTTTCGGCGATAAACCTAGAGCGTTGCGAAAACTTCGCGCAGCAGCTTGGCGGTCTCGGACGGCGTCTTGCCGACCTTCACACCGGCAGCTTCGAGAGCTTCCTTCTTGGCCTGTGCGGTGCCAGCGGAGCCGGACACGATGGCGCCTGCGTGGCCCATGGTCTTGCCCTCGGGAGCCGTGAAGCCGGCAACGTAGCCCACAACCGGCTTGGTGACGTTGGCCTTGATGAAGTCGGCTGCCCGCTCTTCAGCGTCGCCACCGATTTCGCCGATCATGACGATTGCCTTGGTCTCGGGGTCAGCTTCGAACGCAGCCAGGGCGTCGATGTGCGTGGTGCCGATGATGGGGTCGCCACCGATACCAATCGCGGTGGAGAAGCCGAGGTCGCGGAGTTCATACATCATCTGGTAGGTCAGGGTACCGGACTTGGACACGAGGCCGATGGGGCCCTTGCCCGTGATGTTCGCCGGGGTGATGCCCACCAGGGCTTCGCCCGGGGTGATGATGCCGGGGCAGTTCGGCCCGATGATGCGGGTGATCTGCTTGCCGTCAGCGTCAACCTTGGACTGGGCCAGTGCCCAGAATTCGGCGGAATCCTGAACCGGAACGCCTTCTGTGATGACCACAACGAGGCCGATGCCGGCTTCGATGGCTTCAACAACGGCGTCCTTGGTGAATGCCGGCGGGACGAAGACGATGGAGACGTCTGCGCCGGTTTCAGCGATGGCTTCCTTGACGGTGCCGAAGACGTTGATTTCCTTGTCGCCGTGCAGGACCGTGGTGCCGGCCTTGCGGGCGTTGACGCCACCAACAATGTTGGTGCCCGCCTTGAGCATCAGGGCGGTGTGCTTGGTGCCTTCGCCGCCGGTGATGCCCTGAACGATGACCTTGGAGTCTTTGTTGAGGTAGATAGACATTGTCGCGTCCCTTTACTTAGCTGCGTTGGCGAGCTCGGCAGCCTTGTCGGCGCCCTCGTCCATGGTGGCGGCCAGGGTTACCAGCGGGTGGTTGGCCTCGGTCAGGATGCGGCGGCCTTCCTCAACGTTGTTGCCGTCGAGGCGGACTACCAGCGGCTTGTTCGCGGAGGAACCAAGCTCAGCAAGTGCACCCACGATGCCCTTTGCCACGGCGTCACACGCAGTGATGCCACCGAAGACGTTCACGAACACGCTCTTGACCTGGGAATCGCCAAGGATGACGTCCAGACCGTTGGCCATGACCTCGGCGGAAGCTCCACCGCCGATGTCCAGGAAGTTGGCGGGCTTGACGTTGCCGTGGTTCTCACCTGCGTAAGCGACGACGTCGAGGGTGGACATCACGAGACCGGCGCCGTTGCCGATGATGCCTACTTCGCCGTCCAGCTTGACGTAGTTGAGGTCCTGGGCTTTGGCCTTGGCCTCGAGCGGGTCAGCTGCGTCCTTGTCTTCCAGCGTGGCGTGGTGCACGTGGCGGAAGTCAGCGTTCTCGTCCAGGGAGACCTTGCCGTCGAGGGCGACGATCTCGCCTGCGCCGGTGCGGACCAGCGGGTTGACCTCAACCAGGGTTGCGTCTTCCTTCTTGAAGACGTCCCACAGCTTCAGAATGACGTCGGCGACTTTGCCGCGCAGTTCTTCAGCGAAACCTGCAGCTGCGACGATCTCGTCAGCCTTTGCCTGGTCGATGCCCACAGCGGGGTCGATGGCGATCTTGGCCAGGGCCTCGGGACGCTCGACAGCAAGCTGCTCGATTTCCATGCCGCCCTCTACCGAGCACATGGCCAGGTAGTTGCGGTTGGCGCGGTCCAGGAGGACCGAGAAGTAGAATTCCTCGGCGATGTCAGCACCCTGGGCGATCATCACCTTGTTGACGGTGTGGCCCTTGATGTCCATGCCCAGGATGTTGGTGGAGTGCTCAAGTGCCTCTTCGGCAGTCTTGGCAACCTTGACGCCGCCAGCCTTGCCGCGGCCACCAACCTTAACCTGTGCCTTGACGACAGTTACGCCGCCGATCTTCTCGGCAGCTGCCTTTGCTTCTTCAGGAGTGTGCGCCACGATGCCGGCGAGCACGGGTACACCGTGCGCTTCGAACATATCGCGCGCCTGATATTCAAACAGGTCCACGGTTTAGTGTCCTTCTACGTCGAAGTAGTTTTCTGTTCAGCCGGGAACCGCGATGACCGCGATAGCCAGCTGCGGAAAGTACGCGGTAACAACCAGGATTGAAGCCGGTCACATTGCGTAAGGTCCTCTCGGAACTTTAGCCCTATGAGGAGTCCCGCCAGCTACACACTACCTGTTAAGTGAGTAACCTTACACTTCTATCTCCTGTAGAAAAACCGCAGAATGGCGCGGTTTTTGGGCCTTTCGCCGCCCGTCCGTCCGGCCTCAGCGGGCCTGTTTCAGGTTCCCCGTGACTGTTTTGCCGCCGTCGGAAATCAGTTGGTACCCCTCGGGAGTCACGAAGAAAGCCACGCCACCGGAGACGTTTCCGCAGGCAACACCGCTGTTGTAGGCAGAGCAGCGCAGCCCGTTGCGCTCGATGTTCTGCCCATCGGCCAACTCCCGCAGCTTGGAGATGGGCCCGTTGCGGCTGCCTTTGGGCCCAAACTCCGACTCCATTTGTGTTACGCCGGAACGACATGAGCCGTAGACGGCTTTGTCCGGCGAGAGGAGGGCCGTGCCTCCGAGGTAGCCCAGGCCCGTTCCGGCGCAGTCGTCGGCGATGTCGGCCAGGTCCGGCTTGGCATACTTGGCCAGTTCGCAATGAGCCACAGGGACTACGGCGAACTTGTTGTTGGCGGCGTCCGAGTAGGAATTGGCCTCGTAGGGCAAGTTCAGGTGGCCACCCCTTGCGGATGTCAGGGCGCACACGATGGTGCGGTCCTTGGTGACGAAGGCGGTGACATCCTCGCCTGCGGACAGGGTGGTCTGCTCGGTGACGGGAACCTGTTTCAGTTGCTCCAGGGGCGCCAACGGGGCCGGAGGGACGTAGTCCGGATCCTCCGTGGCGAAGGAACACCCTGTGGTCAAGACCAAGAGCGCGGCAGCAAGAATCCCCAAAACAGTCCGTCGCATGCCACCAATTATGCCGGTTGCCTCACACCGGGCTGCTTCGCCGGCGCCTGAGGCTGTTGATCGCCGTCAGGGCAGCGCCCGCAGCCAGCAGACCCACGGCAGCCCACAGCGTGGCGTTCAGGCGTCCGGACTCCAAGCCGGTCGCCGCGAGTTCAACGCCGGTAAGGTCCGCGCTGGTAAGTTCAGCGCCCGACGCCGGGACCACCGCTCCTGCCGGTGTCACCGCCGCCGGAGGTGCTGGAACTGCCGGCGCCGGCGGGTTCTCCGCGGGTGGCCGGGTGGCCAGGACCGTCACGGTCGTCCAGAAAATGCGCTGCTTCAGCTGATCGGAGTCGCGGACCCACACAGCGATACTGAAACTGCCAACGCGGGTGGGTATCCCCGTAAGGAATCCGTTCGCATCCACCTCCAAACCCTCTGGCCCGGGATCGCTCGACGACAGACCACCGGCAAAGTGCCTCCGCGTGGAATAGCCGAAGACGTAGGGGGCTACTCCCCCGGTTGCCTCTGCGATCTTGGCCGAGTAGGGCTCGCCCAAGACAGCCGGCGGAACGTCGAATCCAGTGGTCTGCATTCCCAAGGCATGGACGATGATGCTGGACGTCCTGTCCGAGGAACCGAAGCGGTCTTGGACACGAAGGATAAATCCATAGGTACCCGCAGTGGTCGGCACTCCGGAAACCGATGCTTCGCGGAGCTCAAGGCCCGGGGGAAGTTGCCCCGAGACCAATGAGATCCGGGCGTGCTCACGGTCTACCCCGGAGTACTGAAGGAACTCGTCGTAGTGCCACCCCACCACACCGTCGTCGAACGTGCCCATGCCCGGCAGCAGCTCGGCATCCGACACGTAGACGCTCGGCGGGTAGTAGCTTTTGACGTCGATGTTTATCTGTTCAGTCAGTGTTTGTTGGGGATCCGATGAGTCTGAAACCGTGACCGACGGCGATGGGCTGTACAGCTCTGTAGGTGTTCCTGTGAAGCTCAGGGTCGCGGAGTCGAAAACCAAACCTGCCGGGACATCGGTCGCCACAACGGTGTACGGGGCGGTCCCGCCAACAACCTGGAGCTGAGCCTCAAACGGTTTGCCCACGAAAGCGAGGTCCTCGCTGATCTTGACCGACAACGGGGCTGTCGCCTCGATGACGGCCTTTTCGACGGCGGGTGCCTGGGCTTCTGCAGGGCTGGCGGTTGGTGACGGGGTCGCCAGCGAAGCGTCGGGAGCTGAGGGGCTCGCGGTTGCTGTCGGCGTCGGACTGGCCGTCGGGCTCGCTGTGGGGCTGGGAGTGGCACTGCCGGTAGACGTCGGACTGGCAGTTGCTGCCGGCTCGCTGGACGACGCTGACGGCTCCGCATCGGCTGTCCCAGGAGGAGCGAACTGGAGCGCCATGGCGCTCACCACGGCCCCAGCCAGCAGCAGCCTCCCGGCCTTAGCCAATAATCGACGTTCCCCAGCAAAAGCGCCCACGCGCGTCCTCCCCCACAGGAATACAACCTTTTGGCGTTGCAAGGTGGGGCAGCAAACAGACGGTGGCCCCAGTGCAACGCCCGGTCAGTCTAGGCCGGGAAGGTGATCAGGACAATGGGTACGGCACCCTGCGAAGCTTAAGCATCCAGTTTGGTCAGCGGCGCGTAGCGCAACAGCAGGCGCTTCTCGCCGACGTCGAACTTCACCTTGGCCACTGTCTTATCGCCGGCGCCTTCGACACCCAACACCACACCATTGCCGAAGCTCGTGTGGTTGACCTTGTCCCCCACCACCACGGAAATGACTTCCTTTTGCGGCTGGACCCTGTTGCGTGCGACGGCGGCAGGAACGTCGGCGTCGAACCCTGCAGTGGGGCTGGCGGCAGCACCGCGTGAGGTGCCCGCTCCCCAGAACGATCCGCCATAACGATTGGAGCCGATGGGGGCGCTGCCCCAACCGCCCGCCTGGCGGCTCATGCCTTCGCGCTTCCACTCCACCAGTTCGGAGGGTATTTCTTCGAGGAACTGGCTGGCAGGGTTGTACTGGCTTTGGCCCCACATGCTGCGGACTTCGGATCGCGTGACGTAGAGCCGCTTGCGGGCGCGGGTGAGGCCCACGTAGGCGAGCCTGCGTTCTTCAGCGAGTTCCTTGGGGTCCGTGGCTGAGCGCTGGTGCGGGAAGATCCCGTGCTCCATGCCGGTCAGGAAGACCACCGGGAACTCCAAGCCCTTGGCGGTGTGCAGGGTCATCAAAGTGACCACGCCCATGCGCTTGGCCTCGGCCACGGCGGCATCGATGTCAGCGCCGGGAGCATCGGGAATCTGGTCGGCGTCCGCTACCAGGGACACCTGCTCCAGGAACTCCCCCAGGGAACCTTCGGGGTTGTCGCGTTCGTACTCGCGGACCACGGCCACGAGTTCGGCGAGGTTCTCCACCCGGGATTCGTCCTGCGGATCAGTGCTGGCGCGCAGCCCCGCAAGATAGCCGGTTTGTTCCAGGACGGCTTCCAGCGCGGCAGCGGCACCGGAACCTGACGCGACCTCGGCGAGGTCATCCATCAGCTTCACGAAACCGAGGACCAGGTTGACCGAACGGCTGGCCATTCCGGGCGCTTGGTCTGCGCGGCGGGCTGCCGCCATGAAGGAGGACCGCTCGCGTTCCGCCAGGGCAGCAACGGCGCCTTCGGCCCGGTCACCGATCCCGCGCTTGGGTTCGTTGAGGATACGGCGCAGGTTGACGTCGTCGTCCGGGTTCACCAGGACGCGCAAGTAGGCCAGGGCGTCCTTGATTTCCTTGCGCTCATAGAAGCGGGTGCCGCCCACCACTTTGTACGGCAAGCCCACCCGGACCAACACATCTTCTATGGAGCGTGACTGGGCATTGGTCCGGTAGAAGATGGCGACGTCGCCGGGCCGCAGGTTTTCCTCGTCCTGCAGGCGGTCGATTTCCTTCGCGATGAACTGGGCTTCATCGTGTTCGTTCTCGCCCACATAGCCAACGATCTTCTCGCCATCGCCCTCGGCGGTCCACAAGCGCTTTTCCTGGCGGTTGGGGTTCCGCGAGATCACCGAGTTGGCGGCGCTGAGGATGTTCTGGGTGGAGCGGTAGTTTTGCTCAAGCTTGATGGTCCGGGCATTGGGGTAATCGGCCTCGAACTCCACGATATTGCGGATATCCGCACCGCGGAAAGCATAGATGGACTGGTCGGAGTCGCCCACCACGGTCAACTCGCTGGGCTGGACGTTGGTGTCGGTGCCTACGCCCACGATTTCCCTGACCAGGGCGTACTGGGCATGGTTGGTGTCCTGGTACTCATCCACCAGGACATTCCGGAAGCGGCGCCGGTAAGACTCAGCGAGCGCAGGGAAAGCCCGGAACATGTAAACGGTCTCGGCAATGAGGTCGTCGAAGTCCATGGCGTTGGCTTGGCGGAGGCGCTGCGTGTACCCCTTGAAGACTTCCGCCACGGCGGTGTCGAAAGGGTCGTTGTAGTTCGCCGACGACGCGTAGGAATCAGCGTCGATCAGCTCATTTTTGAGCGCTGAGATCTTGTGCTGGATGGCTTTGGGCGCGAACTTCTTGGGATCAAGGTCCAGGTTCTTGGCTACCAGGGTGATCAGACGCAGGGAGTCCGCGGAGTCGTAGATGGAGAAGTTCGAGTTCAGACCCACCGTGGTGGCTTCCCTGCGCAGGATGCGGACACAGGAGGAGTGGAACGTGGAGATCCACATGGCCTTGGCCCTGCCGCCAACCAAGGCTTCGATGCGTTCCCGCATTTCCGCTGCCGCTTTGTTGGTGAAGGTGATGGCCAGGATTTCCCCGTGGTGGGCGCGCTTGGTGGCGATCAGGTAGGCGATCCTGTTACTGAGGACACGTGTTTTGCCGGATCCCGCACCGGCCACAATCAGCAAGGGGCTGCCGGCGTGCTTGACGGCTTCTTCCTGCTGCGGGTTCAGCCCCTGCAGGAGTGCATCGGCAGACGGAAGTCCCGACCCTCCGGTGTTGCCCCATCCTCCCGACGCCGGCCCGTCAGCAGTGTCCGACGACCCGCTGCTGCCCCCTTGGAGGCGGGCACCGGCAGCGCCTCCCCCTGAGTGGGAAAGCTCCGGGGCAGCCTTGACTGCGGCTTTGGTGCCTGCTTTGAAGGGTCCGTCTGCGTAGGGGTCAAACAACATATCCATGGTGCCTACCAGTCTAGGCGGTGGCCCCGACACAATAAGGCGCCGGGTAGTCGGCCCTCGCCCAGCGACGCTGCAAACGCCTCAGCGACTAAGCAAACTGGGGAACCGAGGCCAGCGCGGCGCTCAACCCGCGCACCGCCGTCGGGCCTCCAGCGACGAACCAGTTCAGTCCGTTGACCTTCACGACGGCGGTGTCCCCGCCTGCTGCGCGGACGATCGCTTTTCCGGGCAACCAGTCCCATTCCGGGCAGCTGTGTTGGAACCAGCAGCCGAGTTCGCCGTCGGCTACGCGGCCGAGGTCGCACGAACCCGAGCCGAACATGCGCAGGGACGCCGCGGTGACCGCAGCGGCGTGCCAAGGCATTGCCGCGCGGGGATCTGCCAGCCAGGTGGGGTGAATATAGGTGGCAGCGCTGATTTCACCCACGGCACGGTCACCCGAGCCGGAGATCGGTTCGCCGTTCAACGTGGCGGGGTGTTCTTCCCCGCCGAGCCACAGCTTGTCCAGTTCGGGCTGGTAAATGGCGCCGAGCAGCACGTCCGGATCGGCTACGGGGTTGGTTCCATGGTCGGAGCCGTCCCGCTTGAGGGCGATCGCCGAGCACCAATAGGTGGATCCGTGCAGGAAGTTATAGGTGCCGTCCACGGGGTCAATCACCCAGGTTCGGCCGCTCGTTCCCGCCACGGACGCACCTTCTTCGCCGAGGATGCCATCCTCCGGCCGGCAGCGCCGCAACTGTTCCAGAACGTACGCCTCGGCTGCGTGATCGGCTGCAGTGACGACGTCGGACACCGAGGTCTTGCGTTCGCCCTGCAGGCCGCCCATCCGCATGAGCAGCGCCAACTGGCCTGCCTCACGGACCAGCGCGCTGGCCAGTTGGTAGTCATTCAGTGTTGGATCGAGTTCAGTTGCTGTGTGCCTGCCGGTGGTCATGGTTCCAGCTTATGTGGCGGGATAATGAATGACATGGCCAAGACACCAGCCCAACGCATCAAGAAGCACGGAGCAAAGGCAGTGGTTCCTGATCACACGCTGCCTCCCGTGATCAACACCACCACCCAACGCACCCCGCAGAAGGCGCAGAGCAACTCCAAGCTCATTGTGATCGCGGGCGTGGTGGCCAGCTTGTTCCTGTTCTGGTATCTGCACCTGCTGACGTTGAACCAGATGACCCAGCTCTCAGGCGGCTTGGCCATGCCGGATTCATTGATCGGCGGATTCTCGCAGGAATACGTCAGTCAGCTCCGCGCGGCCATGGACGAATCCGCGCGCGGCCAGCTGAACTACGTACACAAGACCGCAGGCACTTTGTTTCCCCTGATTTTCGGCTTCAGCTGGCTCCTGCTCATCGGCACCAACGTGGCCCGGAAGTCATGGCGTTGGGCCATGTGGGCGGCTCCGATGCTGTTCGCCGTGGCCCATCTGTGGTCCAACGTCGCCATCGATTCGATGCTGGCTTCGGACGCGCCCGACGCCGGATCGGTGGCTTTGGCTTCCGGCCTCACCATCGCGTCGTGGGTACTGTTCCTGGTCAGCCTCGGGTGCGGCGTGCTGGCTGTCTTCCTGGGACGGAAGAGCGCACAGCCCTCCTGACAATCCGCCGGTGCTTGGTCCGCGCCCGGCGCACCCCTGGTTACCGCAACCGTGCCGCTTTCCGTTCCGTGTGCACCCGCTGCGCGATGACCAAACCGGCGGCAGCCAGCCCTATGGTCACCGGATACCCCATGAACCGCTCCAAGAGCCCGGGCAAGGGCACCTCCATCCCGGTGAGCCCGCCGATAATAAGCGCACCGATACAGATCAGGCCGCACGCCCCAAGGAACCAGCTCATCGGTGTCTGCCGGAACCACAGGATGCCCAACAGCAGCAGCGCGAAACCACCACCGATGAAGAACATCAGTGCACCCGCAAAATGCCAGGGCGAGCCGAGGTCTTCGGGCACCAGGCCGACAATGACGGTTCCGACGCCGGCCACTCCGGTGAGGACACGGATGGCCACAGCCAGGATCCACGGCACGGTCAGCACGCGGGCCGGAACGGACCCAGCGCCACCCGCCCCAGTCCTACCAACTCCGGCCCCACCCGCAACGGACCGGAACCGGCGGGCCGCCACACCCGGCTTTGCCGCGACGCACAGAAGCCCCGCGGTCAGGAACAACGCACCCAGCACCAGGGCCAGTCCCTGCACCACGAACGAGGCATTCATCAGCACATGCAACGGCGAGCACACGGCCCGGTCCTCGTACACACCGCAGGACACTGCTCCGAGGTCGCTGATGTATCCGGTGGCCCGGCTGTAGGGCTCGGGACCCGCCCACGCCTGGATCACGGCAGCCTCGGCCACGAAGTACTGGACGACGCTCAGCTGCGCCCACCCGCCGATGTTGGCCCGGATGTTACGGAGGTCGGGAAAGAACGATCCGGCCTGCGCCGGTGCAGTGGAAGGCCCTGTCATGCTCGCCAGCCTAGCGGTGTTCGGGCAGCGCCCCGGCAGCTTGTATGCTTGTAGTCGTGTCCGGGCCCCTGAGCTCCAGCAGTGGGATTCAGAGCCATGGACATACAGGCCCTCGTAGCTCAGTGGATAGAGCACGGCTCTCCTAAAGCCGGTGTCGTTGGTTCGATTCCAATCGAGGGCACTTGAATCACCAGCACCCCACCCAGGACTTGCAGGCCTACCTGGCCGGCAGCTGGAGTGTGGAGCGAACCCTCCTGGACCGCGCCTCAGGCACCAACGGTACCTTTACCGGCGTCGTGCGCTATTCCTTGAATCCCGACGGCGGACTGGACTACCGCGAAGACGGAACCATGCACTGGCCTTCGCATTCCGGCCCGGCTTTCCGCGAATATTTCCTCAAACCAGGCGCCACAGCGGATTCGATGGACGTGTTCTTTCCCGACGGCAGGCCATTCCACGTCATGAGCTTCTCTGAGCAGGGACATCAGGACAAGCACTGGTGCGATCCCGACGATTACCGCGTCAACTACATCTACCGGGGCCCGGATTCGTTCAGCTTCACGTGGGATGTCCACGGACCGGCGAAGGATCTCCTGTTGGAATCGCACCTGGTCCGCCTCGATGCCAGGAGGCAAGTGTGACCGGCACAGACCTGATCGTGGTGAGCGCCGTCTGCGTCTACAACCAGGATGGCCAACTGTTGACCGTCCGGAAGCGTGGCACAAACAAGTTCATGCATCCTGGCGGTAAGCCGGAGCCCGGCGAAACGGCGGCTGAAGCAGCGTCGCGGGAACTGCATGAAGAAGTGGGCATCGAGGTAGCACCGCACTTGCTCCAGCCGCTGGGCGTCTGGCTTGCGGTCGCTGCCAACGAAGCGGCGACCACCATCGAGGCCACCGTTTTCACAGCCCCTGGAACCTGGGAAGCGCACCCCTCAGCGGAGATCGCCGAGATCCGCTGGCTGGACCTCAACGGACCTTTGCCCAGCGATCTGGCGCCGCTGCTGACGGATCACATCATCCCGCTGCTCACGTAAAAAGCCCTACAGCTCCGGGACAGCTTCCTGCGCCACCGCCGTGGCCTCAGCGAACTGCGTTTGGTACAGCTCGGCGTAACGTCCGTCCGCGGCCAGCAGTTCGGTGTGCGTGCCACGCTCCACGATCCTGCCGTCTTCCACCACCAGAATGGCGTCGGCCGCACGGATGGTGGACAACCGGTGCGCAATCACGACGGCGGTACGCCCCTCGAGTGCCTCACCCAGGGCCGCCTGGACGGCGGCCTCGTTGGTGGAGTCCAGCGCTGCTGTGGCTTCATCGAGAATCACTACGCGGGGCTGCTTGATGAGCAGGCGGGCAATGGTGAGCCGTTGGCGTTCGCCGCCGGACAGCCGGTAGCCGCGCTCTCCCACCACGGTTTCGAGGCCATCGGGCAAGGACCGGATCATCGGCTCCAGGCGTGCCCGCCGGAGCACATCCCACATGTCCTCTTCGGTGGCATCGGGCCGGGCGAGGCGCAGGTTGGAGGCGATGGTTTCGTGGAACAGGTGCCCGTCCTGGGTCACCATGCCCATGGTGTCCCGGAGGGAATCGAAACTGAGGTCGCGAACGTCCACACCGGCTCCTGGCTGTTGTCCGCCCAGGCGCACCGCGCCGGAGTCGACGTCGTACAAGCGTGAGAGCAGTTGGGCCACGGTGGACTTGCCGGCGCCCGAGGAACCCACCAGGGCTACGGTCTGTCCGGGTTCAACCCGGAAGCTGACCCCGTGCAGGACTTCCTCCCCGCCGCGGGTATCCAAGGTGGCAACGTCCTCCAGGGAAGCCAGCGATACCTTTTCGGCGGAGGGGTAGGAGAACCGGACGTCGTCGAATTCCACAGCAACCGGCCCGGTCGGAACAGCCACTGCGTCGGGCTTCTGAGTGATCAGCGGCTTCAGGTCAAGGATTTCAAAGACCCGCTCGAAACTGACCAATGCGCTCATGATTTCCACCCGGGCATTGGACAGGGCTGTCAGTGGGGCGTAAAGCCGGGTGAGAAGGAGCGCCAGGACCACAACATCGCCCGGGGCAAGCTGCCCGCCGAGCGCCAGCCAACCGCCCAGGCCATAGACCAGGGCCAAGGCGAGCGCCGATACCAGCGTCAGGGCCGTGACAAACGTGAACTGGAGCATGGCGGTCCGGATTCCGATGTCCCGGACCCGGCCTGCCCGCTCAGCAAATTCACGGGACTCTTCATCCGGGCGGCCGAACAGCTTCACCAACGTGGCGCCCGGGGCAGAGAACCTTTCGGTCATTTGTGTGCCCATGGCGGCGTTGTGTGCGGCAGCTTCACGGCGGAGGTCGGCCAGTTTGGAGCCCATGCGCCGGGCCGGGATCAGGAAGATCGGCAGCAACACCATGGCCAGCACAGTGACCAGCCAGGAGGTGTTCAACATGACCACCAGGGTCAGGACCAAAGCCACCACGTTGCTGACGACGCCGGACAGCGTGCCGGCGAAGGCGGACTGCGCCCCGATGACATCGTTGTTGAGGCGGCTGACCAGCGCGCCCGTCCGGGTTCTCGTAAAGAAGGCGATAGGCATGCGCTGAACGTGGTCGAACACGCGGGTGCGGAGGTCCACAATGACGCCCTCGCCAATGATGGAGGACAGCCAGCGGGTCACCAGCCCCACACCGGCTTCACCTACGGCGACGATGGCGATCAGGACCGCAAGCCAAATGACCGTCCCCACCCCGGCGTTGGCGATGATGGCATCAACCACCTGGCCTGCCAGCACGGGCGTGGCGACAGCCAGGAAAGCACCTGCGATGGAAGCGATCACGAAGGCGATGAGCTTGCCCTTGTGCGGTGCGGCGAAGGCCATGACCCGCTTCAGGGTTTCCTTGGAGAACGGCTTGGATCCGCTCTTGGCAGTGGTGATGTTGTACAGCGAGCTCCAGGCCACGCGGTCCATGCTCATGGTTGCTTCTCCTGGCTGGGGGTGTGGTGCAGTTCCTGGACCTGTCCGTTGTTGAGGTGCCAGCGTGAATCGAGGCGCACGTTTTCCAGCAGCCGGCGATCGTGGGTGACCAGCAGGAGTGCGCCCTCGTAGTGTTCCAGCGCCTCTTCGAGTTGCTCGATCGCCGGGAGGTCCAGGTGGTTGGTGGGCTCGTCCAGTACCAGCAGGTTCACGCCACGGGCCTGCAGCAGCGCAAGGGCCGCACGTGTCCGCTCCCCTGGGGACAACGAATCCACCGTGCGCGAGGTGTGGTCGGCCTTCAGCCCGAACTTGGCCAGGAGCGTCCGGACATCGGCGCTGTTCCAGTCCACCAGCACGGCTTCGACGGCGTCGCCAAGCGGCTGCCCGCCGTCGAGCAGTCCACGTGCTTGGTCAATCTCGCCGACGGCGACGGAGGCACCCATGGAGGCATCGCCGTCGTCCGGTTCCTGCGTTCCAAGCAACAGGCGCAGCAGTGTCGATTTACCGGCGCCGTTGGGTCCTGTGATGCCGATGCGTTCGCCGCCGTTGAGTTGGAGGTTCACCGGTCCCAACGTGAAGTCACCTTGGCGCGCGACGACGTCCCGCAAGGTCGCGACGACGGCGCTTGAGCGGGGTGCCTGGCCGATGCTGAACTGCAGCTGCCACTCCTTGCGCGGTTCCTCCACCTCGGTGAGGCGGGCAATGCGCGACTCCATCTGCCGGACCTTCTGGGCCTGCTTCTCGGACGATTCGCTGCTTGCGGCGCGACGGATCTTGTCGTTGTCCGGGTTCTTTTTCATGGCGTTCCGGACGCCCTGGGAACTCCATTCGCGCTGGGTGCGCGCACGGGAGATGAGGTCTGCTTTGGTGTTGGCGAATTCGTCGTAGCGTTCACGGGCGTGGCGCTTGGCCACGGCGCGCTCTTCGAGGAACGCCTCGTAGCCGCCGTCATACACGGCCACGGAGTTCTGCGCGAGGTCCAACTCCACCACAGTGGTGACGCAGCGGGCCAGGAATTCGCGGTCGTGGGACACCAGGACAGCGCCGCCCCGCAGGCCCTGAACAAAAGCTTCAAGACGGGCAAGGCCGTCAAGGTCGAGATCGTTGGTGGGTTCGTCCAGGAGGACGACATCGAAGCGGCTGAGCAGCAGCGCGGCCAAAGCCACGCGTGCTGCCTGCCCACCGGAGAGCCCTGTCATGAGGGCGTCGGCGCCAAGTTCCAGACCGAGATCGGACAGCACAGCCGGAATGCGGTCCTCAAGGTCCGCTGCCCCGGAGGCCATCCAGCGGTCGAAGGCCAAGGAGTACGCGTCATCGGACCCCGGAGCCCCGGAGCCGAGGGCCTCGGCAGTTGTTTCCATCTCCACAGTGGCCTGGGCGCACCCCGTCCGGCGCGCAATGTAGGCAGCGATGGTCTCCCCCGCAGTGCGCTCGTGCTCCTGGGGCAGCCAGCCCACAAACGCGTCCGACGGCGCCAGGCTGACGCTGCCCGCTTGCGACTGGTCCACGCCGGCCAGGATGCGAAGCAGCGTGGACTTTCCGGCGCCGTTCGCCCCCACGACGCCCACAACGTCGCCGGGCGCAACGGTCAGGGAAAGGTCGGAAAAAAGGGTGCGATGGCCGTGGCCACCGGCAAGATCCTTGGCCACCAAGGTTGCTGTCATGTGTCTATCCTCCAGCAGGGAAACGCAGGAACTCAGGCCGCGATTCCCGCAGGCATGGAAAAACCCGTTGGTCCGGACTTGGGGGGTGTACGGACCAACGGGTTCAAGCATCAAGCATAATTCAATGTGGCGTCGGCGTAAAATCGTTTCGTACTCCCACGTGCGGCTTTCTCATGTCCTCCCCCGCGACCCGTCCCGGAAAGTTCCCCATGCCCTTACCGTCCAAGGCGTTCCAGCGCTGGCTTCACGGCGTCGCGCCCGATGCCAGCACGGCTGATGTCTGCAGGATCGCCGGCATCAAACGGACAACGCTGGCCCAGCAACTGGTCCGTGGCAAGGTTGCCGAGTCCACGCTGGTGAGCATCAGCCGCGGATTCCAGGTGGATCCGGTGCAGGCCCTGTCGACGTTTGACCTTTACGCCGACCTCAGGGGTGGCCCGGTGCCCCCGACGCCCTGTGAACTGGTCAGCCAGGTCGCCACGATCGATCTGCTGCGGGCAGTGGTGGAACGCAGCGAGCCAAGCGCTGCCCCTGCGGCCCTGCTTTCCGAACCTCCGCACCCTACGTCGGTGCGGAACTGGGTAGACGCGATCGACGACGGCGAGTTGCGGCACCGCGTCAGCGAAGCCACCGGGATTGCGCCGCAGAACTTCTCGGCCCATCTGACGGCCAACAGGCTGCCGCCGGAACTGGCCATCGCCACTTCCCGGGCTGCCGGCGTCGGACCCGCCGGAGGACTGGTAGCTGGCGGGCTGATCACTGAGGCCGAGGCCGGGTGGCCACCGAATGCCCGCCGGGAAGCCCTGGACCGAATGACCCAAAGCTCGCTGGTTACCCTGGCCGGCGAACGGCTCCTGGCACTGGGCAAGACTTTGAAGCGCCAGGAACAAGACCACGAACGTACCGAAAGAATTTGGGAGAACCTAGGATGACGGCTGTCCTGCCTTGGGTGACGCTGGTTGTATGTCTGGCTGTCACGGTCGCACGGATCCCCAGCGCATTGCGGGGCGAGAACCGTGTGGTGTTCTACATCTTCTCCCTGATCTCGTTGAGCATTTTCATCAGCATCGAAGCGCCCTACCTGGTCCTTGACGGCTGGCTTGGCGGAATAAACGTCGGGAACCTGATCCTGCGCTTCCTCCTGTATGCCACGTTCTTCCTCATGGGCATCAAGATCGCCACCGCGTTCGGTTCGCCCTCTGCCGTCCGTGCCATCCGGGGTCCCGTTGGTCTTTGTGTCGGGGCCATCGTGGCAATCCTTACCGTCTACTTCTTCGTCATCACGGACACGCGAGGGTCCTCAGCGGGCATGAGCGGACTGACCTGGGGGCCGTCCCTGGAGGCCTATGCGTTCATGGGGCGCTTCTACCCGGGATTCGTAGCGGCCTGCTTGGTGCCCGCGATCTGGCGGACCGTGGTGAGCGCGGCCCCTGTGCTGCTCCGGGTAGCTTCGGCGTTGCTGCTCCTGGGATTGAGCCTGCTCCTGCTGTCCCAACTTTTCCCGTTGATCCCCTTTTCCGAGGCATGGCTAAGGGTCCTCATCAACTACTCGGCAGCCATGTCCACGTGCATTGGCCTGGCCGGAATCTGGTTCTCCAAGGCCTATTCGCGAAGAAAACAACGTCTCGCAGCGTAAGACTTTCACAAAAGCATTAGATCGTGGCACAATCATGAATGTGTGAACACGGTTTGCAGCCTGACACCGGAATCAGAGAACGGGTTTCCGGTGGATGTGGCGCCCATGCGATCACAATTGGGGGGATGAGTGGTGGCGGGCTGTTGGGGACCGCCCCCACTCAGCCTTTTTAACGCCCTTGGTGCGGGCATCAGCGGTCCCACTCCCAGCAAGGCTCCTTACGGTGGCTAAGATGGCTCCATGAACAGCCTTCGCACCCGCCGCTCCGTCATTGCCGCCACTCTGGCCTCGGCCGCCCTAGCGCTCACAGCGTGCGGTGGGGGTTCAACTCCCGCTCAGTCAGGCGGAGACACCTCCCTTTCGGACGTCAAGTCCAAGGGTGAGTTGGTCATCGCCACCGAGGGCACCTACCGCCCCTTCAGCTTCCATGCAGAGGGCGCCGGGGACCTCACAGGTTTCGATGTCGAGATCGCACAGGCTGTGGCCGGAAAGCTCGGCGTGAAGGCAACGTTCCAGGAGACACAGTTTGATGGCATCTTTGCCGGCTTGGACTCCAAGCGCTTCGACACCATCGCCAACCAGATTTCCATCAACGACGAACGCAAGGCCAAGTACGAGTTCTCCACTCCGTACACCATCTCCACAGGCGTCGTGGTGACCAAGTCGGACAACACCGGCATCAACAGTTTCGCGGACCTCAAAGGCAAGACCACCGCCCAGTCGCTGACCAGCAACTTCTACAAAATGGCCGTGGAAGCCGGCGCCAATGTGCAGGCAGTGGAAGGGTGGGCACAGTCCGCCACGCTGGTCCAGCAGGGCCGCGTGGACGCGACCGTGAATGACAAGCTCACGTACCTGGACTACGCCAAGAACACCCCTGACTCCGGTCTGAAGGTCGCGGCCGAAGCGCCCGAGAAGACCGAAAGCGCGTTCGTCTTCCGCAAGGGTTCAACGGAACTCACGGCGGCCGTGGACAAGGCCCTGGCCGACCTCCAGGCAGATGGAACCATGGCAAAGATCTCCGAGAAGTACTTCGGCGCGGACGTCACCAAATAGATGAACTGGGACCTCATATGGAGTTCCTTCGGGCCGATCATCACAGGCGCCGTGACGGGCACCATTCCCCTGACGCTCGCTTCATTCGCCTTCGGGCTGGTTCTGGCGTTGGTTGTTGCCCTGTTGCGGCTGAGCCCCAACTGGCTGCTGTCCGGAATCGGCCGGTTCTACGTATCGGTCATCCGCGGCACTCCCCTGCTGGTGCAACTCTTCGTGATCTTCTTCGGCCTCCCCAGCATTGGCATCCGGCTTGATCCCTGGCCGAGTGCCATCATCGCGTTCTCGTTGAACGTGGGCGGTTACGCCGCCGAAATCATCCGGGCAGCCATTTTGTCCGTGCCCAAGGGCCAATGGGAAGCAGGCCACACCATCGGCATGTCCAGGCCGCAGACGCTGGTGCGCATCATCCTCCCCCAAGCTGCCAGGGTGTCAGTACCGCCGTTGTCCAACACCTTCATTTCGCTGGTGAAAGACACCTCCCTCGCGTCGCTGATCCTGGTCACCGAACTCTTCCGCAATGCCCAGCAGATCGCTGCTTTCAGCCAGGAGTTCATGACCCTGTACCTGCAGGCGGCCCTGGTCTACTGGGTCATTTGCCTGGTCCTTTCCACGGGGCAGTCCGCCGTGGAAAGGAGATTGGACCGCTATGTCGCCCACTAACGAACCACACTCCACATCAGTCCTGAAGGCCCGCAGCCTCGCCAAGGCATTCGGCAGCAACGTGGTGCTGCGCGACATCGATGTCGATATCCGCCGCGGCCAGGTGGTGGCCTTGATCGGGCCATCGGGATCCGGGAAGACCACCGTCCTGCGATCGCTTAACGGCCTTGAAATTCCCGACGGCGGCACGGTCACCTTCGGGGACAGCGACGGCGGAGGTGAACTCGCCATCGACTTCGGCGCGAAGGTTGGCAAGAAGGATCTTGCCGCCTTGCGTGACCGCAGCGCCATGGTCTTCCAGCACTACAACCTGTTCCCGCACATGACGGTCCTGAAGAACATCACCGAGGGCCCCATCCAGGTCCAGAAGAGGCCACGGGCCGAGGCCATCGCGGAGGCAGAACGGCTCTTGGAACGCGTGGGCCTGGCAGATAAACGCGACGCCTACCCTTTTGAACTCTCCGGTGGCCAGCAGCAACGTGTAGGCATCGTCAGGGCGCTGGCGCTTAAGCCCCAACTGCTGCTGTTCGACGAACCGACCTCTGCGTTGGACCCGGAACTGGTGGGGGAAGTCCTGGGTGTTATCAAGGAACTCGCCGAGGAAGGCTGGACCATGGTGATCGTGACCCACGAGCTCGCCTTCGCCCAACACGTAGCGGACGAGGTCATCTTCATGGACGGCGGTGTGGTGGTGGAACGAGGTCCTGCTGCCGAGGTCCTGCGTGCGCCCACGCAGGAACGGACCAAGCTTTTTGTGAAACGGCTCCAGCACGACGTCTAGGAGACTCAAGGAAAATGGGGGAAAAGACTTTGGATACAGAAGCCGAACCGGGGCGCAGGAAGTCCCGGCGTGCCGTCATCATTGCCGCAATTGTTGCCGCCGCCGTTGTGGCTGGAGGGCTTGGCACGTGGTTTGTCCTTTCCCGCCCGACAGGCGTTCAGCGCGCAGATGTTGTCCGCTTGGACAAGGAACGCGCCATTCTGGACAACTCGATGAACCTCTACGATCCACTGGTCACCCGCTTTTCGGTCCGGCTGACGAACGTGATGTCCGAAACTGCCGGGCAAGAGGCACAGGACACTGTCCTCAGCCAGGATGGTGACCTCCTGAAACGCGAGTCCGGGATAAACCGGGATCGCCTTGACCGGATGGGTTCATCACCAGCGGTGCAGGAGCAGGAAATCAGCGAGGCCTACAATCGTTTCAAGGAAAACTACGGGGCCGTCATCGCCTACAACGACCAATTGGCGGTCAACACCGCCAAGGTCACCCAGTCCGTCGGTGGGCCATGCGCTCCGCTGCATTCGTCCCTGAACGTTGGCAGCGAGACGTATTCCGAAGACTACGTCAAGGGCGCTGACGCCTGCCTTACCGCCGTCGGCGCGGCCAAAGACGGCACCGATGCCGATACCACCGAACTCCTGACATCGGTTGAAGGCATTATCCGCGGACAGCGGGACAAACAGCAGGAAGTCCTGGATGCCAAGGACGACTTCGAACGCACCGCCAAACGCACGCTGGCCGGACTCGCCATGCTGGAGATCAACGACGCCCTCAAAACCGCCGAAACGAAGTATGAGGGCACCGCGAAAGAGAAATACACCCAGCTCATCAACAATGCCAACCAGTCCAACAAGGCCTTTGAAAGTGCCCTCAGGAAACGCACGGACCAGTTTGATGCTTCAGGCAAGGACGGGGAATAGGCCATGACGATCGAACCCGGACCCACGCCTCAACCGGACCCCGCACAGCAGCCGGCGCCCAAGAAGCGCAAGCTGGCCCTCATCCTGGTCTCCAGTGTCGTTGTCCTGCTGCTGGTGGCCGCAGCGGCTGTCGTGGCGGTGACCCAAATCTCCGGCAAACAACGCAAGGAAAGCCTGCAGACGCTGAAGGACCAGCATGTCTCCGCCCTGGTGGACGCCCGGAGCAAGCTTCAGCCTGCGGCCAATGCGTATCTCGCGGCGTACAAGAAGGCGCGGAATGCCCCGGCTTCGCAGGAGGAAGCTGAGAAGAATTCCTCCACGGAGCGCGAGGAGTTCCAACGCGCGGTGGAGGCTGCCCGGACAGCACTGAAGAACGTCCAGGATGCCCACTCTTCGAAGGAAGACGGGGTCGGCATCGCCGTCGGGCAACTTGGCGGCTCGTACGGTGGCTTCGTTGACCATATGGAAGGCCTGGTGGAGTCCTACCCGGAGTTTGAAGGCCTTTTCCGGGCTGACGGCGCAGGATGCAACGGTTTGTTCGTCGGTTCCAAGGCCTCAACCTTGAGGGAACGCCAAACCTTGCTCAGCCAGGCCGCGGCCCCCTGCAGGGAAGCTGCGAACCAACTCAAGCAATCAAAGAATGTGGCCTATGTCGAATTTGCCCGCACCTTTGACAACAGCGTCGCGCAGCTCGAATCCAATGCGGAGATCACGGCGAAATCGGAAGAGAACTACAACGAATTCGTCCGGCTCAAGGATCAAATGGTCCAAAAGACCGATGATGCCACCGCACGCAACGCCTCCGACGAGGAGTTCCTCAAGATTGCCGACGAACTGAAGGTCCTCAACGCAAGGATCAGGTACAACCGCTCGGAGTTCGATTTTGCCGCCAAACGGTATCTGTCCGGCGTCAAGGACATGCCCGTCTTGGTGGAGGAAGTCTTCTCAAAGAGGATCGCCGACGAAATCAAGAGCTACGACGCCGTGATCCCCTTGCGGGTTCAGATTCTGAAGGATGCAGTGGACGTCGAATTGGTCGAATAACCCACCGCGCCACCACCACAAACGCCGGCGGCCTTGCACGATTTCCCGTGCAAGGCCGCCGGCGTTCTACTGTATTCCGGGTCAGCGTGTGAAGCGCAGGGTCACCAGTTGGAACGGCCGAAGCACCAGCTCCACCTCCGAGCGTTCCCCCACCGTCACTCCAGGCGCCTCTGCAACGCGTTCCAGCAGGTCGGTGGCAGTGGCACCAACTACCTCAAATCCGGGCCGTACCGTGGCAGCTGAGCGCTCCCCCAGCGATTCGTAGAGCCGGACGATCACGTCGCCGGATCCGTCCTCGGCCAGCTTCACGGCTTCCACCACAATGGCCGGGTTCGAGACCGAAACCAGCGGCTCCACGGGGTGCCCACCGGTCACGAACCGTGGCTTCAGGTTGGTGCGGTAGCCCTCTTCCACGGCATCGGCGATTTCAGCGCCGGGCCGGATGGAAACCTCCAAGGTGTGTTCTCCCCTGTCGGCTTCAGGGTCCGGGAACCGGGCCGAGCGCAGCAGCGAGGTGCGGACCGTCGTCGTCGTTCCGCCATCGGTGCGGACCGCCCTGGTGACATCGTGTCCGTAGCTGGAGGAGTTGCTGACGGCAACTCCATAGCCTGGTTCTGCGACGTGGATCCAGCGGTGCGCGCAAATTTCGAACTTGGCGGCTTCCCAGGACGTGTTGGTGTGGGTCGGCCGGAAGACGTGGCCGAACTGTGTCTCGGACGCCGAACGATCCGCCCTGACGTCCAGCGGGAAGGCGATCTTCAGCATCTTTTCGCGTTCCTGCCAGTCCACCGTGGTAGAGATCCCCAGGGACTTGGCACCGGCGTCGAGCGTGATGCGCTGGGTGATGGTGGAGGCGCCCACCTTCCGTTGGACCACCACGACGGCGCCACGCGGCGTGCGCTCGAGGTCGATGGTGTCCGCTTGGGTCAGCTGGGTGACGTTCCGGCGATAGAACTCTTCGATGTCCCACGCGTCCCATTCATTGGGGGTATCCCGGAACAGCTCCAGCAGGTTGCCGGACTGCCCGGGGGCTATGGCGTCGCGGCCGCCGGCATGGTCCACCAAGGAGGTGAGCAGGCCGTTGCCGTCCAGAACCGCACGGATGATGCCGTTGTCCAGCACGAAGCCGCCGCCGTATTCCTCCACCTGGACATCGTCGCCGGGTCCATCGGCTTCGGCTATTGCCAGAGCCGGCACGCCGCTGCGCGGATGCGGGGCTGCGTTGAGCAGGTAGCCCGTGCTGCCGGTCCCCACCAGAGCCTGGGCGGCATGGCTGATGATGGCCTCAAGGTCACGGGAGATGGCCTCATAGTTGCGCTCGGCGTCCTGGTGGACCCAGGCGATGGAGCTGCCCGGCAGGATGTCGTGGAACTGCTGCAGGAGCACCAGTTGCCAGAGCCGCTTCAGCTCGGCCTGGGGATATGTGTAGTCCGCACCGAGACGGACGGCGGCGGTGGAGCACCACAGCTCGGCCTCGCGCAGCAGGTGTTCGCTGCGGCGGTTGCCTCGCTTGGTCTTGGCCTGGCTGGTGTAGGTTCCGCGGTGCATTTCCAGGTACATCTCGCCCACCCAGACCGGAAGGTTGGTGTACTCCGCCTCGGCCTTGGTGAAGAAGTCCTTGGCAGTGCCCATCCGGACCTTCGGCGAACCTTCAAGGTCTGCAGTGCGGTGCGCGGCGGCCACCATTTCACGCGTGGGTCCGCCACCGCCGTCGCCATAACCGAACGGCACCAGTGACATGGTTCCGCGGCCGTGTTCGCGGTAGTTGCGTTCCGCGTGGGCCAGTTCGCGGCCGTGCAGTTCAGCGTTGTACGTATCCACCGGCGGGAAATGCGTGAACAGCCGGGTTCCGTCAATGCCCTCCCAGGTGAAGGTATGGTGCGGCATCCGGTTGACCTTGTTCCAGGAAATCTTCTGTGTCAGGAACCAACGGGAACCGGCCTCCTTCACGATCTGCGGGATGGCACCGGAGTAGCCGAAGGAGTCCGGCAGCCAGGCCTCCTGGCATTCGACGTCGAATTCCTTCAGGAAGAAGCTCTTGCCCTCCACGAACTGGCGGGCCATGGCCTCGCCTCCGGGCATGTTGGTATCCGATTCCACCCACATGCCGCCCACGGGGATGAACTGACCGGCCTTGACCTTCTCCCGGATCCGGACAAAGAGCTCAGGGAAGTACTCCTTGATCCACGCCATCTGCTGGGCCGAGGAGCAGGAGAACACAAAGTCAGGATCCTCGTCCATGAGTGCCACCACGTTGGAGAACGTCCGGGCACATTTACGGATGGTCTCGCGGACAGGCCACAACCATGCGGAGTCGATGTGGGCATGGCCCGTAGCCAGGAGCTGGTGGGCGGAAGCATAAGCGGGCCGGCCCAGCACTTCCTTCAACGCTTCGCGACCGGCCGCAGCAGTTCCAGCGACGTCGTCCGGGTCCATGATGTCCAGCATCCGTTCCAGCGCCCGCAGGATTTCATGGCGGCGGGGAAGTTCCATGGGAAGTTCATGCATGAGTCCGCTCAGTGTCCAGATGTCCTGGTTGAGTTCCCACACCGTCTCGTTCAGCTCTGCCATGGCGATGCGGCCCAGGCGGTAGCGGGGCTCGTCGCCGGACGTCGCTTTGTCTCCCAGCGGAGTGGGAGCAAAGGACCACCCCTGGGCAACGTCCGGGTTCGCCGCAGCTTCAACATAAAAATCCACGGAGTGTCCGCCGCCAAGCAGTTTGACGGGGACGTGATAGTTCCGGGGCGAGATCGCCTTGATGATGCTGCCGTCGGCGCGCCAGGCGGTGCCTTCGCACTGGAACCCGGGGACGTCGCTGTTGAAGCCGAGGTCCACGATGATTTCCACCGACGTGGATTCAGCCATACCCCAGTCCTGCGGGACTTCACCCTGCAGGTGGAGCCACTTGGTGCTCCAGGCCTTTCCCCACGGGGCGCCGTGCTCCTGCGGGGTGAAGAGCTGGCGCACAGCCTCTGCCGCCGGCACGGGCTCGCCGGGAACATCCCAGCTGCTGAGCTGCAGCGGTAAGGCTCTCCCGTAAATGGCCGGAAGAATGCGTTCCCGAACGAATCGATCGAGGCGCTGTTCAGTGATCCGGCGGTCGTCGTGCAATTAATTCCCCTTTGGGCTTTAGCTGGATTTCACGCTTGGTACACGCACCAGGCGTGCAGGTTCAGACGGCGATTCTGGGCTCGCCGCGCTTCCAATCGATGGATAAAATCTACTTTGTTCCAGCCTAATAGCCAAGTGATTGACGGCTATCCCCTACGGGCAGCGCATCTGCCGGGGGCGGTTCTGCGAGGATCCTGTCCCGGCCGGCATAGACATTGAGACTATGCCCCCGGCTGAACCCTGCCAGCGTAATCCCCGTTTCTTCAGCGAGTTCAGCTGCGAGGCTTGACGGTGCGCTGACCGCAGAGAGTACTGGAATACCCGCCATGGCAGCCTTCTGGACCAATTCAAAGGACGCCCTGCCGGAGACCTGGAGGACTGTCCCTCTCAGCGGCAGCATGCCCGCCCGCAAAGCCCAGCCCACTACCTTGTCCACCGCGTTGTGCCTGCCAACATCTTCGCGCAGGCAGAGCAGCTCGGTGGTTCCGTCGTCGTGAATCCTGAAGAGTCCGGCAGCGTGCACACCGCCCGTTTTGTCAAAGACCGCTTGCGCCTCCCGGAGACGGTCCGGCAGGGCGGCCAAGGCGCGGACCGGCACCGTGACGTTGTCCTCGCGCGGACTGTGATGGGAGGACTTGCGGACAGCTTCGATGGAGTCCGTCCCGCAGATTCCACAGGAACTGGAGGTGTAGACGTTCCGGCCGGTATCGGGCCGCACCACGTCAGGCCGGAGTTGAGCGTCCACCACGTTGAAGGTCTGCACACCGTCTTCGTTCTCCCCAGCGCAGAATCGCTCAGAGATCAGTTGGGCGGGCTCCCAGATGATCCCTTCCGAGACGAGGAATCCGGCCACGAGGTCGAAGTCGTCCCCGGGGGTCCGCATGGTCACGGAGAAGGACATCTCCCCCAAGCGGATCTCCAGGGGCTCCTCCACGGCCAGTACATCTTCCTTGTATCGGACAGGATGCTCCAGCGCCTGCGGTGAGCCGTCCAGGACAAACTTATGCACCTTGCGGCGTTGGGTCACGCGTCCCATATCAGGCTCCGTTCTCCACATGCTTGACGAAGTGAACTGTCATGGCCTTATAGCCGGGGGTGTTGGATTCCCTGGCCACCAGTTCGCGGTGGACCAGGGCGTTGGCCTCCGGGAAGTACGCAGCGGCGCAGCCCTTGGCCGTGGGGTATCCGATGAGCCGGAACTTGTCGGCCCGCCGTTCCGTTCCCGCGAAGGTGGAGATGACATCCACCAGGTCCCGGTCCTCGAAGCCCAGCTCCTTCAGGTCATCCGGGTGGACCAGGATGACCCGCCGCCCCTCCGAAACGCCGCGATACCGGTCATCCAAACCGTAGAACGTGGTGTTGTACTGGTCGTGGCTGCGGACGGTCTGGAGGATCAAGTGGCCCGGCGGCGCTTCGAGGTACTCAAGTGGCCGCACGGAGAAACGTCCCTTGCCGATGTCCGTGGCGAAGGTCCGCGTGTCCCGGGGCGGGTTGGGCAGCACGAAGCCGTTCTTGGTCCGAACCCGGGCGTTGAAGTCCTCAAAACCGGGAATGACCCTGGAGATGTGGTCCCGGATCACGTCGTAGTCCTCGGCCATGGACCGCCAGTCCACGCTGTGGTCATCACCCAGGGTGGCTTGCGCCATCCGGGCTACGATCACAGGCTCACTCAGGAGGTGCTCAGAGACCGGCTCCAGCCTCCCCTGCGTCTTGTGGATGACGGACATGGAGTCTTCCACGGACAGGAACTGCTTGCCTTTAGGGTGTTTGTCGTCAGTGTCCGTCCGGCCCAGGGTGGGCAGGATCAGGGAGGTCTTGCCGTGGACCACGTGGGCACGGTTGGGTTTGGTGGAGATGTGGACCGTCAGCCCTGCCCTCTTCAACCCTTCTTCCAAGGCTGCCGTATCCGAGCCGGCCGCAGCGAAATTCCCACCCATGGAGACGAAAACATCCACTTCGCCCTTCTCCAGGGCGTGTTGGGTCTCCACGGAGTCATAGCCGTGGTCTCGCGGCATGTGGAAGCCGAATTCCTTGTCCAACGCAGCCAGGAACGGCTCCTTGGGTTTCTCCCAGATCCCCATCGTGCGGTCGCCCTGCACATTTGAGTGCCCGCGGACGGGGCAGGCTCCGGCACCGCGCTTGCCGAAGTTCCCTTGGAGCAGCAGCAGATTAATGATCTCGCGCAAGGTATCCACCGAGTGTGGCTGCTGGGTCAGTCCAAGGGCCCAACAGATGATGGTGGCCTTGGACGCGGCCATCATTTCCGCGGCCTTGGTGATCTCTGCACGCGTCAGGCCAGTGGCGCGCCCGGTCTCTTCCCAGTCCAGGACTGAACGTGCTTCCTTGTACGCGGCGAAACCTTCGGTCTGCCCCTCAATAAAGGAATGGTCGACGACGGTGCCCGGGTTGCGCTGCTCTTCTTCCAGGAGCAGGTGGCCCAGCGCCTGGAACAGCGCGAGGTCGCCACCGACCTTGATCTGCAGGAATTCGTCCGCGATGGTGGTGCCGCCGCCAATGACGCCGTTGAGGGACTGCGGGTCCTTGAAGTTCAGCAGGCCTGCCTCGGGAAGCGGGTTGACGGCGATGATCTTCCCGCCGTTGTTCTTGCAATCCCGCAGTGCGGACAGCATCCGGGGATGGTTGGTTCCCGGGTTCTGGCCCACCACCAGGACCAGTTCGGCGTGGTGGATATCCTCCAGCGAGACCGTGCCCTTGCCGATTCCAATGGTGGGGTTCAGTGCGCTGCCGGAGGATTCGTGGCACATGTTGGAGCAGTCGGGCAGGTTGTTGGTGCCCAGGCTCCGGGCGAACAACTGATACATGAAAGCGGTCTCGTTGGCCGTACGGCCGGAGGTGTAGAAAACGCATTTGTCCGGCGTGGTGGCGTTGATGTGCTCGCCGATCAGCGCGAAGGCCTCGGTCCAGCTGATGGGCGAATAGTGTGTATCCCCGGGCTTGATGACCACGGGCTCGGACAACCTTCCCTGGCTCCCCAGCCAGTATTCGGTCTTGTCTTCGAGGTCAGCCAGGGAGTGTTTCGCCCAAAATTCCGCGCCCACAGTGCGGGTGGTGCTTTCCTCGGCAATCGCCTTCGCGCCGTTCTCGCAGAACTCGGCGGGGCTGCGCCTGCCGGTAATGGATTCGGGCCAGGCGCATCCCGGGCAATCGAAGCCGTCGTGCTGGTTGACCCTGAGCATGGAACGGACCGTGCGGGCCACTCCGGCCTGGGCGTAACCGCGTTCAAGAGCCACCGTGACAGCCTTGAGGCCGGCAGCGGCTTGTTTGGGTGGGTGGATTTGCAGGTCATCTTCATTGATGTCCTGTTCGGGAGCATGCCTGTTCATAAGTCCATCATTGCACTTTGTTAGCACCCTCACCTGGTTCGCTGCAGTGCTCCGGAGTCCAGCACTCAGGCGTCCAGCGCGCTCCAGTCCACCGGGCCGGAGGGAGTCTTCTTTGCCTGCCGCGCCGGGGCCTTGCGAGGCTTGTCTTCCGCGGACTTGGGCGCGGGCAACGGTTTGCCCCACGGCAAGGCAAACGCCGGGACCAGCTCGCCCAGTTGGACTCCGTGGGGCGGTA
The DNA here is from genome assembly GCF_029873575.1 of Paenarthrobacter sp. OM7. NCBI lineage: Bacteria > Bacillati > Actinomycetota > Actinomycetes > Micrococcales > Micrococcaceae > Paenarthrobacter > Paenarthrobacter sp. OM7. The sequence goes on along the minus strand of NZ_CP123579.1, from coordinate 1,132,912 downwards.
CCACCATGACCCCGTCCGCGCCGGCCAGGCCCCGCATCATCCCGGGACCCGTGTGCTGCGCCGGCGATGCCAGGCCATACACCAGCTTGAACGGCATCAGGCGGGTCCGGCCGGGATCCGCGTCGATCATGGCGCCGCAAGGAACTTCACCTACCCCGTCCAGCTGCCGATGACCCAAAGCCGCCAGCAACGGCGCACCCACCGTTAACAGCGCCATCATCGCGGCAAGTGGATTTCCCGGCAGGCCCAGCACAAAACGGCCATCGGGCAGTTCAGCCAGCACGGCAGGATGACCGGGGCGCATGGCAATGCCGTCGATCAACAGCCGGCCGCCGAGTTCAGCCACGGCCCGCCTGAAGTGGTCAGTCCCGGACCGACCGGTCCCGCCGGTAGTGATGACGACGTCCGCCGGGGGCTCAGTTTCCTGGTAAGGGTCATCCGCTGTCAGCTCGTCCAGCGCCGGTTCGGTGTCCTGGAGTGCGGAAATCCATTCTTCATAGTTGTCGCCCACCCTGAGCTGCTCTCCTGCGATGCCACCAAGGAGCTCCACCACAGCGCCCAATTGCGGGCCGAAAGTATCACGCACTTGTCCGGGCAGCGGAACCCCTTGTGCCACAACCTCGGAGCCCGTCAGCAGAAACCTGACCAGCGGCTTGCCGAGGACCTCCAGCTGGTCCAGACCGGCCAGCGCAGCCAAAGCGATGTGGGCCGGGTTGAGCACGGTTCCGGCAGTAAGCAAGACCTCCCCCGCCGCCGCCTCTTCTGCGGCTTTACGGATGTGCTGGCCGTTGCGGGGTTCGCCGGGTTTGGCGGTTCCGCCCAGTGCAAGGACCGGAAGGCCGTCGTCGTCGGTGGTTATGACGCCGCTCTCGCTGCGAAGAACTGCCTTGGCACCCGGCGGAATCAGCCCGCCCGTCACAATGGGACTTGCTTGGTGGGGAGCAAGCCTCTGGCCCGGTTCACTCAGGATCCACGGACCGCTTCCGTTGACGGCCCACCCATCCATGGCTGAGGAAGCGTAGTGCGGCATATCCTGCACCGCCCGGGCATCGGCAGCGAGGGTGCGGCCGAGGGCTGACCTGAGCGGGACAGGAGCCGGAGGGATGGGAGCGGCACAATCGAACGCCCGCTGCCGGGCCTCCTGCCAGGTGTGTGCCGCGTGATGGCCCTCGGCGGGGGCCTCCGTCATTCGGCGTCAGCCTCGGACTCCGAGTACTCCTTGGCAACTTTGCGGGCCAGTTCCAAGGCGGCATTCATGGACGCATCATCGCTTGCCTGGCCAATGCCGCGGGCCATGCCCGCCGCGTAGCCGGCAATGAAGGTGGTCAAGGGCGCTGCGGGGCGCACCACTGAGTGCGCCGCCACTCCGGCAACAGCGAGCACTTCATTTACGTCCACTTCAACGCCTTCAAGCTCGAATGCCTGCAGCAGTGTGCGGCACCATTCCTCGAGCGTCTCTTCCTGGCTCTTCACGTCCGCCTCCAACTTGTAGTCAATGCCCAGGGCCGCAGCGTCCTCCCATGTATCCACGTCATCCGTGGAGCCTGGGGGGACGGCTACTTCCAGCAGGTTCAGCCTAGCAAGCAGGCGGAACACTGAAGCGTTCGTTAACCCGGAACCTTCGGAAGCTTGAGCCACTTCCCGTTCGAGGGCACTGGTGCCGTAGGCACCAAGGAGGGGCTGCTTCCGGCCATCGGCCGAGACAGCCATGGCACCGTCCACCCCCGCGTGGGCCTCCAGGGCTTTCCAGAGGAACGAAACGCCACGGGACACGTGCGGCATATCGCATGCCAGGACGAGCGTCCAGGGAGCGTTGTTTCCGTTGTCCTTCATCGCCGCCAACCCGGCAGCAATAGCAGCGGCCGGACCCGCAAATGCCGGTTCCTCCCGGGCCCGCAGCACCTCGACCGGTAACGGCTCACCGCCCGTTTCTGAAGCGTCAGGACCTACCACCACCACAGCTGACGCACCCCGGGCCGCCTGCAGGGCGTGCGAAAGGAGCGTCCCGCCGTCGTACATCAACGACGGCTTGGGCACGCCACCGAGGCGGGTGGCCCTGCCACCCGCCAGAATCACGGCATTGAACTCCATTCGCCCAGATTACCGGGGCGGCCGGAGTTCAGCAGAAATCGATCAGGCGGCGGATTCCGGCAACAGGAACGGGTCCCAGTCCGGCGCAGGTTTCTCGAGTTCTTTGATCTGCCACATGGTTCCCTGGGGCACTCCAGGCGTGAAACGGAGTTTCCAACCCATTTCAGCCAGCGTGTGGTCGCTCTTGGCGTTGTTGCATTTCAGACACGCCGCGACCAGGTTTTCCCAGGAATCCGCGCCGCCCCTGGATTTGGGGTGGACGTGGTCTATGGTGTGGGCTGTTTTCCCGCAGTAGGCGCAGCGATGGCCGTCGCGGCGAAGGACCCCGCGTCGGCTCACGGCGGTAATCCTGTTGTACCGGGGACGGATGTAGCGGTTAAGGAGGATCACGGAGGGGCGTCCGAGAATCTCCTGTGGCCCGACGACAGGCTCGTCGCCTTCGGCCACTACGCTAGCTTTCCCAGTCAACACAAGGACCAGCGCCCGGCGGAATGTTATTACCGCCAGCGGTTCATATCCAGCATTCAGAACGAGTGTGCGCATGCACGTACCTCTTCACGGCCGCACCCGTCAGGGGCACGAGGGCCGGCTGCCCTCTGCTTGTACGGGCTGTGGATCGACAAGATAAGGGTAAGCACTCATATGCCGTATCAACGAATTTTTCCGTCGTTTCCCGTGCAGTGTCGCCAAGAGTTCATGCGAGGTTAAGAGGCGTGGAGCCGAATCCGTCCCTTAAAAGCAGAACACCCCGCCGGCCTGAGCCTGCGGGGTGTTGCTGTCAAAACCAAAGGCTGGATCAGCCGTTCACGCGGATGAAAACCGGGCCGGAGCCTACGTTGACGCTGAACAGTGCCGTGGTGGATCCGTTCCATCCACCGTGGACTGCCTGGCCGTTGCCGACGTATACAGCGATGTGGGCCTGTCCGGCCAGACCGCCGTTGGCGTAGTAGGCGAGGTCGCCCGGCTTCGCTTCCGCTGCGCTGACCGTGCGGCCGAGGGAGAGGTAGCCGGCCGGCCAGTCGTGGAAGTTGATGCCAACAGCTGCCAGGGAGTTGGTTACCAGCATGGTGCAGTCCTGGGTGACGCCGAGCTGCGCATAGGCGGCAGCGGCAATTGCAGCACCCAAGCCACTTGCAGCGGCCGGAGCCTTTGCCTCAGGAGCCGCGGTGTTGACGGCCAGTGTGGCGTTGCCAGCAGTTGCCGTGCTTTCTGCTGCCTTCTTGGTTTCTGCCTTCGCAGGAGCCTTCTTCTCTACGGGGGCCGGAGCCTGCACCGTGGTGACCACGGGGCGCTCGTAGGAGATGGCAACGGTGGAGTCCGCAGCGATGGTGGCCTGGACTACCGACTGGACGTCAAGGGTGGACGTCGCGGTGGACTCACGGTCCACGGTGGTGTCGGCCGCGTTGGCAGCAACACTGCCGGTCAGGACCAGGCCTGAAGCTGCGGCAATAACAGCCGCCTGGCGGCCGACGCCGCCGGCGTTTTCACTGACGGCCTTGGCGATCACGGCAAGCGAGCTGGTCTTGGGGGCCTCAGCGCGATGCCGTGCAACCTTGGATGCACTGGTCATGGTTTTCTCTTTTCGTATCCGCGTGCAGTTGGGGTACACGCGGCTCATTGGCGCGCCAGCACTTGGGGGCATGCTGGCGAACCCCGAACCGGATTGTTTCTAGCGGAGGGTAAAGAAGGAGGACGTGCCCGTGGAGGCAGCCGAGTGCAGGAGCGTGCCCTGTCCCGGGTTCAATGCGCTGATCATCATGCCGTTGCCAACGTAGATGCCTACGTGTGCTCCACCGTTCTGCATGACCAGGTCACCGGGGACAGGAGTGCTGGTGGGCTTCATGGCCGTCCAGGCGTTGACGCGCGGGATGCTGATGCCGGCCTGGGCGTAGACCCACTGGGTGAAGCCGGAGCAGTCCCATCCGTTGGGCGTGGTGCCGCCCCAAACGTAAGGGTGGCCGATTCCGGTGTAGGCGATCGCGGCGAGGCCGGAAGCGGCGGCGCTGGAAGCAGCATCCTTGGCTTCGGACGACTTCGCAGTCACGGCGCCTGCGGTGGCCTGGTTGCCGTTGGCCGCGGTGCGCTGGGTGGTCTGCGAAGCGCGCTGCACAACCTTGGGAGCTTCCTTGGTGGCCACTACGGGGCTCTCGAAGGAAACGGTGGCGGTGGGCTCTGCGGTGACTACCGCAGTGGTGACCATCTGCTGGGTGCTGGAGGCTTCCGACTTGGAAACGTCGGTGTCCGCTGCCTGGGCCGGCAGACCGACACTGAGGACGAGGCCTGAGGCTGCTGCCAGTACGACGGCCTGACGGCCAACGGTACCGGCGTTGGATGAAACAGCCTTGGAAAGCGTGTTCAAGGGGTTCGTACGAACCGATTCGGCGCGGTGGCGCGCAGGGGTAGTGCGTGATGACACGAAGGTAGCCTCTCCCAATGCCTGCGAGGTGAGCTGTCGGATTCGGATGGGAGTCATCCGGCCACGCTGCTTCAAGGAAGCTTTGCGACTTAACCCCAAGGCCTTCTTGCGAAGACCAGAAGTGGTTCCCCCGCCCCTGCCAGACGATTTATGCGAACGGACCTCGAGTGGTGGCAGAGCTAGGCAATCCACTCAAGTGCACCGGCCCCCTAAAAAGCCGATGCGCTTTGTACGGTACAACAGTTGAACGCGAATGTCACATTCAGGTCACGGGGTGTGTCACGAATGCGAGAGACAACCATCAACTGGACTTAGAGCCAGCCCATGGGGTCAACAACTTCACCGTTGACCTGTACTTCAAAGTGGAGGTGGCAGCCGGTGGAGGCGCCCGTGGTGCCGCTCAGCGCTACAGTGTCGCCGCGGCTGACCGTCTGGCCTACTTTGACGGTGAAGGACGACAAGTGGTTGTACGTGGTCTCAAGGCCGTTGCCGTGGTCTACCACCACGCGGTTCCCTCCGCCGTACTCGTGCCATCCGGCAAAGGTGACCTTGCCACTGGCCGCGGCATGGACGGCGGTGCCGCACTGGGCCACGAAGTCCTGGCCGCGGTGGAAGTCACCGGCACCACCTGTGAGGGGGCTGATGCGGTAGCCGAACGGGGAAGCCGTGGTCAGGGTGTCCAGGGGGCTGGCCATGGTGCCCGTGGACGAGGCACGCTGGATGCTGTCGGCGGACTGCGCACTGAGCAGCTGCTTCAGCTTGCCGTCGGGGTCGGCGGCGGTAGCTACCGCAGCACGGCTGAAGTCGATCTTGGCTGATGCAGCGGCGGAAACCTCGGGCTGGCTGCCCCCGGTGACGGCCAGGGCCGACTCGGTCTGACCGGATTCCGAGGTTGCCATGACCGGGCTGGTGGCCGGCAGACCGACAGTCAGGGCAAGTCCGGTGGCGGCAAGCGCAACTCCGGCCTTTTGCCCTACACCACTGGCTGCGGCGAAATCGGCAACCTGGCGCAACGGGCTCTTGCGGCGACGCACCTGGCGTTCGGTGTCGCGTGGCCGGATCTCCGATACGACGCGGGCTGGCCGCAGCTCAGCAGCGGGGCCGGACGCGCGGCGGCGGCCCCTGACGTTCTGCGTTGTCAAACTCTGTTCCTCTCTAAAAAGCCTGCGAAGTTAGCTGTCGGATTCGGGTCAGAGAGTTCAAAGACCCGGTCCGCACGAAGCGCTCACGGCACACAGGTATCCCAAGAGGGACTTGCGTAATGGGCACTTCTGCTGCGGACTTCACCCCAAGGCTGCTTCTTTAGACAGCCGCTTGTGGTTCCCCCGCCTCTGCCAGTGGTGGATGGCACACCTGTTCCGCTGGCAGAGCTCGGCTCCGGAACAGGTAACGCTTTGGTATCAGCGCTAGTAGATAACTATAGGCGATTAAGGCTCGCAGTAATAAATTCGTTATCAACAGGAACAGGCGTGGCGCGGCTGCCCCTTATCACTAATCCTGAAAAACTGCAGGTCACACGCGCGCTTGGAGCTCAAAAGTGAGATATGACACCGGGTGAAGGGAAGGGTGCCTCAGCCGACGGAGACGAAGACGTGCGCCGCCACCTCGGGCGGAAGTTCCAGTGCACCCTCAATGCCGGGGACCCGGACTGAAATGTACTCGCCTACACGCTCCAGCGAGACGGCCGCGCCGGGGCGGATACCACCCTCATCCAGCTGGGTAAGGAGTTCAGGCTCAACCTGGATGGGCTCCGCAAGGCGGGTAACTGCCACCCGGGAATCCGGTGCATAGCCGTCCATGGCCTGCAGGAGGTTGACGTCGAGGCGGGGAAACGGCTGGCTGGCAAGGCCACCGAGGGCTTCAAGGCCCGGGATGGGGTTGCCATATGGGGATTCGGTGGGGTGCTCCAGGAGTTCGTACAGCCGGCGCTCCACGCGCTCGCTCATCACGTGTTCCCAGCGGCAGGCTTCGTCATGGACATAGGCCCAGTCCAAGCCAATGACATCAGCCAGGAGACGCTCGGCGAGGCGGTGCTTTCGCATCACCTCGGTGGCGCGTTTCCGCCCCGCTTCGGTCAGTTCCAGGTGACGGTCATTGGAAACAATCACCAAGCCATCGCGCTCCATGCGTCCGATGGTCTGGGAAACAGTGGGTCCGGAGTGCCGCAGCCGCTCGGCGATGCGGGCCCTGAGAGCCACAATGTTCTCTTCTTCAAGCTCCAAAATGGTCCGAAGATACATCTCAGTGGTATCGATCAGATCCGTCATCCAGCTCAGCTCTCCTCGAACGCAGTTCCTTGCGTAATCTCCACCGTACCGCGTCCCTTGCCGGGTGGGCGGTGTACACCGCCGCCCCATGAACGCCAACCACCAGCCTAGCTTATTTGGAATTACTCTGGATAATTCCGGTCGCATATGGTGGGCCTGCGTTCCACGTGGCGGACTATGACGGCCACAGGTTCCTGCCTCCGCGCCGGGTCAGGCAGAATTGGGGTGTCGAAGGGGCAGCTGATGCCACCTGCCACGACCCATCTCTAGCCGATACCCATTGGAGCCACACGTGAGCGACAACAGCATCACCATTCCCGCCGATCTGCTGCCCAAGGACGGACGCTTCGGCGCAGGACCGTCCAAGGTCCGTCCGGAACAGATCGAGGCCCTGTCTGCCGCGTCGTCCACCATCCTTGGCACGTCCCACCGCCAAGCTCCGGTCAAGAACCTTGTGGGTTCGGTCCGGGAGGGCCTCAGCCAGTTCTTCCGTGCACCCGAAGGATACGAAGTTGTCCTCGGCGTCGGCGGTTCCACGGCATTCTGGGATGTCGCCGCATTCGGCCTGGTAGAGAAGAAAGCACAGCACCTCTCCTTCGGTGAATTCGGTTCGAAATTCGCTGCTGCCACCAACAAGGCGCCGTTCCTTGATGCTTCCTCCATCATCAAGTCCGAACCCGGCACCCGCCCGGTGGCACAGGCCGAAGCCGGCGTTGACGTCTACGCCTGGCCCCAGAATGAAACGTCAACCGGCGTGGCTGCCCCCGTCAAGCGCGTCGAGGGGGCTGACGAAGGCGCCCTCGTCCTGGTGGACGCCACGTCTGCTGCCGGCGGGCTGGATGTCGACGTCTCAGAGTCTGACGTCTACTACTTCGCACCGCAGAAGAACTTCGCCTCCGATGGTGGTCTCTGGCTGGGCCTCTTCTCCCCCGCCGCACTGGAGCGTGCGGCACGGATCAAGGCGAGCGACCGCTGGATCCCGGACTTCCTGGACCTGCAGACGGCTATCGACAACTCCAAGCTGAACCAGACGTACAACACGCCTTCCCTGTCCACGTTGGTCACCCTGGACGCCCAGGTGCAGTGGCTCAACAGCAACGGTGGCCTGGATTTCGCCAGCAAGCGCACGGCGGACTCCGCCAACCGCATCTACTCCTGGGCCGAGGCCTCGGAGTACGCGACGCCGTTCGTCACCAACGCCGAAGACCGCTCCAACGTCATCGCTACCATCGACTTCGACGACTCCATTGATGCCGCAGCCATCGCCAAGGTCCTGCGCGCCAACGGTGTGGTGGACACCGAGCCGTACCGCAAGCTTGGCCGCAACCAGCTGCGCATCGCGACGTTTGTCGCCATTGAACCGGACGACGTTTCCGCCCTGCTTGCCAGCATCGACTACGTGGTTGGCGAACTGAAGAAGTAGCACCACAGGCTGTCAGTCGGCGTCGTTCGGAATGTTCCGGACGGCGCCGCTGCCGTTTAACACCACGGCCCTCGAGGGCCTGACTAACGAACCGGCCCCGGGCCGCCGTCGTCGTCCTCGTCGGTGACCGGGCGGGCCAGCAACGACTCCACCCGGAAATGGCGCAGGCCACGGGCACGGCGGTCGAAACGCAGCCGCAGCTGCTTTGCCCGGATGATCCAGGCCAAGCCCACGACGGCGGCGCTGACGCCGGCCAACGCTGCAACGCCCACGGCCCACCGCGGCCCGCCAACATTGGCCACCCACCCCACCAGCGGCGCCCCGATGGGAGTGCCACCCATGAAGATGGCCATGTACAAGGACATGACCCGCCCGCGCATGACAGCTTCGGTGGTGGACTGCACGTAGCCGTTGGCGCTGGTGATCAGTGTCAGGGCGAACAGGCCACAGGGAACCAGGGCCAGTCCGAAGAGCATGGCGTTGGGGGCCAGTGCCGCCAACGCGCTGGCGACGCCGAATCCCCCGGCGGCAATGAAGATCAGCCGCAGGCGGGGCCGACCGCGTCGGGCAGCCAGCAGGGCACCCGTCACGGATCCGATGGCCATGACCGAATTCAGCAGTCCAAAAGCGCCGGCGTCCATCCCGAACTGGGTGCCCACCATCGCGGCAATGAAGAGGGGAAAGTTGAGCCCAAAGGTGCCCACAATGAAGACGGCTGCCAGGACCACCTGGATGTCGGGTCTGTTGCGGACGTAGCGCAGGCCCTCGCGGATCCGCCCTTTGCCCGCCGCAGCCCGGGGCTGGACCCGGAGCGAGGACGCCGGAATGAGCTTCAGCGCCCAGAGCATGGCAACAAAGGACACAGTGTTGATAAGGAACACCCAGCCGGGCCCCACCACCACCGTCAGCACGCCGGAGACGGCCGGTCCGATCATCCGGGCCACATTGAAGGAGGCACTGTTGAGGGCAACGGCGTTGGGCAGGTATTCGTCGGTAACCAGCTCGGAGACGAAAGTCTGGCGGACGGGAGCGTCCAGGGCCGTCACGATGCCCAGCAGCAACGCGAAGACATAGACGTGCCAAAGTTCAGCCACCCCCAGCAACACCAGGATGCCCAGGCCCGTACTCAGGAGCGCCATGGCTACCAAGGTGATAAGGAGCAGTTTCCGCCGGCTGTAGCGGTCGGCCAACAGCCCGGCCCAGGGGGCAAGGAACAGCTGCGGACCCAGTTGGAGGGCCAAGGTAATACCCATGGCTCCGGCGTCGTGCGCGGTCAGGTGGTCAAAGACCAACCAGTCCTGCGCGGTACGTTGCATCCACGTGCCGATGTTGGAGATCAGGGCACCGAAAAACCAGATGCGGTAGTTGAGGATTCCGAGTGACCTAAAGGTGGACATCAGCGTCCGCCCCTACTTTGGTCACCCCGGGTTTCCGCAATGCTTATTCAGCCCCGGCTTCGTCGTGGTCATCGTCAGGATCGTCGGACTCGTCCGCGTCGTCGGCATCCTCAGCGGGCTCAGTCGCCTCGTCTTCGTCCGCCTGCACGGACTCTTCCGTGACGTCCTCCACGGTTTCCTCCACCAACGGCGTCTCGTCCTCGGGACGGACACGCTTGGCCCACGGAACCCACTCGGGCGCCAGGATGGAGTCCTCGGAGGGCAGCAGGCCAAGCTCGCTCACCGTGACGATCTTGGACCGCGAGTTGCGGGTCACCACGGCGTACCACTGCCACCCGCCGTAACCGGCAAGCCTGGATTCAAACAGGTGGGTCACCACACGGTCACCCTCCGACTTGGCACCGAGGTGTGCCCCGACTTCGCCAGGGTTGGCAATGCCCTCCACTGCCTCACGGGCAACCTCGACGGCGGCAGCGAGGAAGGCATCCGGCTTGCCGGTGCGCCACACGGGCAAACCGGCGCGCGGCTTGTCCGCAACCGGCTTCCGCGCGGGGGCTTCCCCGATGCCAGGAGCCCGGGCAGCGTCAGGGCCGGCTGCAGGGTTTGCCTGGGCGCCCCTTCCGGCCTTTGTTTCCTGTGCGGATTCCGATGTCATGGCCGGTCCTAGGCTTCCAGCTCGTCGGCAACCTTGCGCAGCGCCAGGCTGATGGCCTTGGCCTTGTTGCCGTCCGGGTATTTGCCGGAGGACAACGAACCGGAAAGGTTGTCCAGAACCGTCACAAGGTCCTGCACCATAGGGGCGAGGTCCTTGGCGTTCATCCGCTTGGCCTTGGCAAGGGAAGGCGTCTTTTCCAGGACGCGCAACCCCAGTGCCTGTGCTCCGCGGCGGCCATCGGCCACGCCGAACTCCACTCGGGTTCCAGCCTTGAGCTCCGTTACGCCCGCAGGCAGGGACGTCTTGGGCAGGAAAACTTCCTGGCCGTCCTCAGCCGCGAGGAATCCGAAGCCTTTTTCCTTGTCATACCACTTGACCTTGCCGGTAGGCACGTAATCAACCTTCTTCGTTTCTTGCTGTGGGAGACACGTCGGGCCAGACACCGCATCCGCAGGGTTCTGCGGGATCGAGGGTGACAGCCCGGTCCGTGTTGGTCTGTTCCTTCAAGGTTATCCTGCCCGGCCCGCTATTCCCGCCTTGCCGCGGTCACGCCGCGATCACAGAGGGCAGGAGCTGCACCCAAAGGGCGGCAATGACGCAGCAATACCTCCCGTGCCGGCGCTGCTGCTAGCGTTGGGGACATGACTTCCCCGGGTTACCGCCGCCCCCTCATGATCATCGCCGCCGTGATCGCTGTGGCCTCCTTGGCCGCCGTCGGTGCCGTCATGGCAATCGCTTACAACAGCGGAACGGCCCCGGTATGGATTACGTCGACTGCCCTTTACGGCTTGCCCGCTGCATTCATGCTGGCAGTGGTCCTGGTATTGGACGCTGTCCGCCAGCGCCGTCGGCAATAACCATCTGAGCTGCCGGCAGGCACCAGCGGCCCAGGGGCGGTAACGTTGGATTGATGTCCCTCATTCGCGCGCTCAGCAAGGAACTGGAAGCGCGCAGCGACGATTCGCTGCGGGCCTTGTTTGCTGCGCGACCGGACTTGATCTCCCCCATGGCGCCGGACTTCGCGGCCCTGGCAGCAAGGGCAAGCGCCCGTGTCAGTGTGCAACGGGCCCTGGAACGGCTGAACAAGCCCGAAATGCAGGTCCTGGAGACACTGCATCTGTGTACCAACGCCGATACAGGCCACAGCATTTCAGCAGCCGGCCTGAAGAAAGTCATTGCCGGCTCCACTCTTTCGGCGCTGGACCCGATCCTTGCCAAGCTGCAGGAGCTGGCCCTCATCCACCGTGCCGATCCACCCGCCGGATCACCGGCCACCTCCTCCCGGCAGCGTTTCTACCTTCCTGTGGGCAGCCTGAAGGATGTCATCGGCATCTACCCGGCAGGCCTTGGCAGGAGTTACACGGAACTGGTTCGGCTGCAGCCGGCCTTTGCCCAGCGGGTAGTGCAGTTGGTAGCCGAACTCCATCAAAGCGGCGCCGGCATCCACCCCGCCAGCACTCCCATGGATGCCGCGCTCGCCCTGCAGCGCTGGACGTCAACACCGGAGAACCTGCGCGCCATCCTGGCCACCGCGCCGGACCGGACCGTCGGCCTGCTGGATAAATTCGGCAGTTGGGCCATGGGCGCAGTACCCCAGGCACAGCGGCGGGCGTCGGTCACCCACGAAAGCCACGACGTCGGGCCCATCGACTGGCTGTTGGCGCGTGGCTTGCTGGTCCCCTTGGACGCCGGCCACGTGGAACTGCCCCACAGTGTGGGCCTTGCGCTTCGCGGCGGCGCCATTGTGGATGACTTCACACTCTCGCCACCGGTTCCCGAGTTGGGCCACACCAGTGCTGCCCTGCGCCGCAACGCTGCCATGGGGGCCATCGCGGAGATCCTGCGGCTGACCGGCGAGCTGCTGTTCGCTGTGCGGGAACAACCCCTGGCCACCCTCCGGAGCGGTGGTGTGGGTGTGCGCGAACTGCGGCGCCTTGCCGAGTCCATCCGCATGGGCGTCCATGAAACCGCCGTCCTCTTGGAGTTGTGCGCCATGGCCGGGCTGCTCCGCCTGGACGTGGACAGCTCCACGTGGGTGCAGCCGCCGTCGCTGGAGTGGCTCAACCTCCCCAGGCAGGAACAGTGGCTTTGGCTGGTCAATGCCTGGCTGGCCAGCGAGCGTGCACCTTCTCTGGTGGGCCAGCCCCTTACCGGTCCCGCGTCGTCGGCCTCCCATCAGGGCGCCGCCGGGACCACCATCAATGCCTTGTCCGCGGAAGCGCAGCGGCCTGATGCCCCGGTGGTCCGACGACGCGTCCTCGAGATCCTGCACGAACTCACGGCCGAAGCCGCCGCTCCGGATGGGAAAGCGCCCGTCCTGGACGCCAGGGCCGTCCTGCAGCGGGCTGAATGGTCGCAGCCGCGGATGTCCCGGCGGTTCAGTTCACTGGTCCGCGGCATTCTTGAGGAAGCCACGCTCCTGGGCCTGATGGGCTCCGGGGCGTTGACGCAGTTGGGTGCGGCCATTGCCGAGGGCCAACCCGAACAGGCCATGACCATCCTCGGCGAGCATTTGCCCGCCGCAGTGAACCACATCCTCCTGCAGGCCGACCTCACCGCCGTGGCCCCCGGCTACCTGGCTCCGGAACTGAGTGAGACACTGCTGTTGATGGCAGACGCCGAGGGCCAGGGTCCAGCGTCCATCTACCGTTTCTCTGCTGCCACCATCCGCAGGGCGCTCGACGCCGGACAAGATGCGGAATCGCTGTTGGCATTCCTTCGGGAGCACTCGGCCACGGACGTGCCGCAGCCCTTGGCGTACCTTGTCCAGGACACGGCGTCCCGGCATGGCCGCTTGCGGATCGGCACCAGTGCCAGCTTCATCCAAAGCGATGACGAAACTGCCATCACCGATTTGCTGCGCGAGGCCCGTACATCGGCATTGAGCCTGGTGCGCATCGCACCGACTGTCCTGACATCCTCAGCCAGCCCCCGGGAAGCCGCACGAGTGCTGCGCGAGCTGGGACTTTCCCCGGCCGTGCAAGAGGCCGAGCCCGCCGTCGTGCGTTTCAAACGGACAACAGCGGTGCCGGGCAGTGCCCGCCCTGTCTACACCGCGCCGCGGACGGCTCCCCCGGACGACGACGTTGATGCACAGTTGTCGGTTCTTCGGCAGCACCGCGGAGTGCGGTCCGAAGCGGCGGGCGAAGCGTCCACGCAGCTTGGCCTGGAGACCCTGCAAACGGCCATCCGGCTCAAACAGGCCGTCACCATGAATGTGGTGGACAGCCTGGGGAATGCCAACACTGAAACCGTTGTTCCTGTATCCGTCTCCGGTGGACGTGTCAGGGTGTTCGACCCCGCGAAGGACACCGAACGGGTATTGTCCATCCACCGGATCATCGATGTGGAACCCGCAGGCGAACTGCGTTCATGAAAACCGCGCCGTGATGCTGCGCAAGTGAGGATTCAACAGTGACCGACGGTCCGCTGATCGTACAAAGTGACAAGACCATCCTGCTGGAAGTGGACCACGAGCTCGCTACCGAGGCCCGGCACGCGATCGCGGCCTTTGCAGAGTTGGAACGCGCCCCCGAGCACATGCACAGCTACCGGCTGACACCATTGGGCCTCTGGAACGCGCGGGCCGCGGGGCTGGACGCCGAGCAGGTGCTGGACACCTTGCTGAAGTACTCCCGCTTCCCCGTGCCACACGCCCTGCTGATCGACATCGCAGAGACCATGTCCCGCTACGGGCGGCTGCGCCTGGAGAAAGATGCCCAGCACGGGCTGGTGATGCGCACCGACGACTACCCCGTGCTTGAGGAAGTCATCCGTGCCAAGAAGATCGCTCCCCTGCTGGGGCCCAGAATCGATGGCGAAACCGTGGTGGTGCACTCCTCGCAGCGGGGCCAATTGAAGCAGCTGCTGCTCAAACTCGGCTGGCCGGCCGAGGACCTGGCCGGGTACGTGGATGGGCAGCCCCACCTGATCATGCTGGACGAGAGTGGCTGGCAGCTGCGCCCGTACCAAAAGCTGGCTACGGAGAACTTCTGGGCCGGCGGCAGCGGCGTCGTCGTACTCCCCTGCGGTGCCGGTAAGACGCTGGTGGGTGCGGCCGCAATGGCGACGTCCTCCACCACCACGCTGATCCTGGTCACCAACACCGTCTCTGCCCGCCAGTGGAAGGATGAGCTGCTCAAGCGGACCTCCCTGACCGAAGACGAGATCGGCGAATATTCCGGAGCCGTCAAGGAAGTCCGCCCTGTCACCATCGCCACCTACCAGGTCCTCACCACCAAGCGCGGCGGGCTGTATCCGCACCTGGAGCTCGTGGACGGGCACGACTGGGGACTCATCATTTACGACGAAGTCCACCTTCTGCCCGCCCCGATCTTCCGCATGACCGCCGACCTCCAGGCCCGGCGCCGCCTTGGCCTCACGGCCACCTTGGTTCGGGAAGACGGCCGTGAGGGTGAGGTCTTCAGCCTCATTGGGCCCAAGCGGTATGACGCACCGTGGAAGGACATCGAAGCGCAGGGCTACATCGCACCTGCAGACTGCGTGGAAGTCCGCGTGGATCTGCCCCGCGACGAACGGGTGGCCTACGCCATGGCCGATGACGCGGACAAGTACAGGCTCTGCGCAACCTCGGAAACCAAGACCAAGTTGGTGGAAGACCTCGTAGCGGTCCACAAAGGCGAACAGCTGCTGGTGATCGGCCAGTACATCGACCAGTTGGATGAGATCGCCGAGCGCTTGGACGCTCCCCTGATCAAGGGCGAAACCACCGTCAAAGCACGGCAGAAACTTTTTGACGCCTTCCGCAAGGGTGAGATCCACACGTTGGTGGTGTCCAAGGTGGCCAACTTCTCCATCGACCTTCCGGAAGCGTCAGTGGCCATCCAGGTGTCGGGCTCGTTCGGCTCACGCCAGGAAGAGGCACAGCGGCTGGGCCGGCTCCTGCGTCCCAAGCAGGACGGCCGCGCTGCCCGCTTCTATTCGTTGGTGGCCCGTGACACCCTGGACCAGGATTTCGCTGCCAAACGGCAGCGTTTCCTGGCCGAACAGGGCTACGCCTACCGGATCATGGATGCCAATGATGTGGGCAAGGATGTGGGGCAGGAACAGTAAAAGCGCTGGCGTGAAGCGGCAAACCCTTGCTATTCATCTCCAGCAACTTTACGATTCCAAGTGAAGCTCTCCGCCCTTAATGGTTGCCCCCGGTCCAGGCATCCAGGCGGCCAGCCGTCGGCGGTGGGGGAAGCCCGCAGCCAGGGAGCCGGCGGTTCGAAGGCCTAGAAGAATCTGAGAAATTCCACCAGAGGATTCCCCATGCGCAAAGCCCTCTTGGTCCTCTCCGCGATCGTCCTGCTGTCAGCACTCGCACAGCTGTTCTTCGCCGGATACTTCCATTTCCAGAACACCATCGAAGCCCAGCGTGAAGCGGGCGTCTACCACGCGGTGAACGGTCAGTACGTACTCCGCTATTCAGCACTGCTGGCCGCCATCGTCGCTGCCATTGCCCGGATGGGATCCCGGACGATCTGGTTGGCTGCAGGCATTTTCCTGCTGACGTGGCTCCAGTTGTTCATTTTCATCATCGGCGGCATGCTGACCGGTTCTTCGCCGGAATTCATCACCCCGGCGGGCTCGTGGGTGGTCTCAATCCACCCCATCGTCGGCGTGATGATGATCTTCATGTCGTATTGGCTGTTCAACCGCGCCCGGGCGGCAGCCCTCAACCCACAACCGCTGCCTCCCAAAGCTGCATCCCCGGATGCTTCAACGTCGCCCACCACAGCCTGACCAGCGGCAGCTGTGACCACCTCACAGCTGCTGGCGGTTGACCTGGTGTTGTCCGTCCTCTCGGCCGGCGCCTGGATCACCGCTGTTTGGTTGACTGTTTGGTTGACTGCTTCCTCAACCAGGTCCACCACCAACCGCGATATGGCCACGTCACGGGCAGCCGGCTTGGGCGTGCTGGTGGTGGTTGCCGCCGTCGCACTGACAGTGGCGCGTTATGCCTTACTTCCTGCTTTGGTGGCCGGGAGTTGGTGGTTTGCCAGCGAACGCACAACCATCAACCTGCCTCTGACCGCCATCCCCGCGGCTTGGGCCGCGCTGGCCGGTGTTCCGTACTTGCTGAGGAGGCGGAACACCGGCTCCTCACTTGATGGGACAAAACCGGCACGCCCGGGCCGGGGAAAAACGGCCTGGTCCCGGGAGTGGACGGTCCTGGCCATGGTGGCAGCAGCGGCATCGGCTGTGGCTTCCCTCGCCCTGACGTTCATCCTCGGCCCCTTCCCGGCACCGTGGAGCCTCGCGGTGCTGCTGTCGCTGATGGCTTTGACGGTGCTGCTGGCCAAGCTCGCGCTGTTCACACCCCACCGCCCCAGCCCCCGCCGCCTCAACCGGTTAAAAAGCGGAGTTGAGGGCGGCGTTGCGCCAGGACCTGAGGATCTAATCAGCGGCCCTCCCCCAAGGGGCAGGCGTCCGACGGCGGCTGCCGCGGTAGCCGGGCTCATGGCGTGCACCGCTTTGGGCTCCGGAGTCTTTGCTTGGCTGGGGAGCCGGTCAGCGGACGGTGCGGTGATCGCGGCCGCCGTTGGGCATCATGAGGGTGGCAACGCCACCCTTGCGGATCCGACGCCCGTGACCAGCCTATTGGGCGAGTCCCCTGCCAATCCCGTGGTGCGGCGCTATGAACTCACGGCCCGGGTGGAGCAGGTGACGCTGCCGTCCGGCCAGCGCACGGAAGCCTGGACGTTCGGCAGCCTTCCGGGCCCCGCATTGGAAGCCACGTTGGGCGAGGTGATGGAGGTGGAGCTCAAAAATCGTGATGTGGCTGCCGGTGTCACCCTGCACTGGCACGGGTACGACGTCCCCAATGCCATGGACGGAGTAGCCGGTGCAACCCAGGATGCGGTGATGCCCGGGCAGTCCATGACCTATCGCTTTACGGCCGCCCAAGCCGGCACCTACTGGTATCACACCCACCAGGACTCAGCCGAGGGGGTCCGCAAGGGCCTCTACGGCGCCTTCGTCGTGCACGATCCCACAGTGTCCCGCGCAGAAATGGACATCGTGGTGGCCGGTCACGACCTCAGCGGTCTGGGGTTGCTGGGCTCCTCAGACCGCAAGAGCATGTACTCGGCCGCGCCGGGATCGAGCGTCAGGATGCGGCTCATCAACACCGATTCCCTGCCGCAGCGCTACCTCGTGGAGGGGACGTCCTTCAGGGCGGTGGCGGTGGACGGGACCGAGGTGAACCAACCTGGCGAGGTGTCCGGCAAGCTGGTGCGCCTGGGGGCGGGTGGCAGGGTGGACATCGCCTTCACCATGACGGACCGGCCCGTGGCTCTTCGCTCCGACTCCGCGTCCAGCGCTGTTGTTGTGATAGCTCCATCGGGTGTCCCGGGGTCGGGCGCGGCTGAGATGAGCGTTCCTGGGAAAGCCCCGACGGGTGTCTTCAACACCACCCCTGTGCTCGACCTGCTGGAATATGGCAAACCATTGGTTGGCAAGAAGGCTGGTTCAGATGGCGTGGCCATCACCCGGGAAGAGGTGGTTGTGCTGGATCGGCAGTTCCGCTTTGTCAACGGCATCCCGCGCTACGCCTTTACGGTCAACGGGGCGGCGTACCCGCTGGTTCCGTCCATCGATGTGGCTCTGGGTGACACCGTGAAAGTGACGGTGGTGAACCGCACCGCGGACCCCCACCCGATGCATCCCCACGGCCACCATGTCCAAGTGCTCAGCAGGAACGGTGTAGTACCGACGGGGTCGCCACTTGTCCTGGACACCGTCGATGTACTGCCAGGCGAAGTGTGGGAGCTGCTGCTGCACGCCGATAACCCCGGGATCTGGATGGACCACTGCCACAACCTGGATCATGCAGCTGAAGGAATGATGATGCTGCTGAAGTACCAAGGCGTGTCATCGCCGTTTGTCCATGGCGGCCATTCGGGGAACCGGCCTGAATAATGCAGGCGTGCCGCGCCTAAGCAACCATCCGGCGGGTGTGCTGGACGGTGACGCGGTCCACGACTGCCCAGCAATTCTCGTCACGAAGCTGGGCACTGGAGAAGCGCTCGGCGGCTGTGAGGTCGTGGAAGTCCTCACGCCTGACCCTGCCCGTCTCGCTGTCGAGGTAGGTCACGTGGAACTCGATGTCCGCCGTGTCCTGATGCTGGTGGATGCTGACTGGAGCTGCTGTGTTTGCCATGTTTTAAGTGTGGAACGGGGCACTGACATTTTTGGAAGCATCCTTGGGCGTGTTCGGATTTCGCCTCGTTCAGGCGGCGCTGAGGTACCGCGCGGATACTTCACGCACCGTATCGCTGAGAACGTCCAATACCCTGGAAGCCGTCTTCCAGCGCTGCCAATAGAGTGGGACATCAAAAGGTCTCTCCGGGGCAAGTTCAATGAGGCGGCCGTCGGCAATATCGGGGCCGCATTGGACCTCCGGGATCAGACCCCAACCCAGGCCAAGCCGGATCGCGTCACCGAAATCGTGGGAGGCCGGAACATAGTGGCGGGGCCCGCGCCCTTCCGTAACTGGTTTTCCGGCTGCCCCCGGCCACGACTGCACAAAGGCCCACTGGTAGGTGTCCTTACGGTCGAAATCCACCGTAGGGGCTGCATTGAGGGCTTCTCCGTCCAGTCCTCGGGGGAAATCAGGGAACCACCGGTCCACGTAGTCCGGCGCTGCGACGGCGCGGTAGCGCATGATACCCAGGCTTTCCACACGGCACCCCTGCACGGGCTCGGGGGTCGCCGTCACCGCAGCCATGACTGTACCCGAGCGCAGCAGGGACGTTGAATGCTGTTCATCATCCCGGTGGAGGTCGAACGTGACGTTGAGATCGTCGGGGACGCCGGCCAGCGCCTGCAGGAACCACACCGCCAGCGAGTCCGCGTTGACCACAATGGGCACGGCGAGCTGCGCCCCGTCCGCACCCAGCCCGAGTTCCCTTCCTGCATCCGCTTCGAGCTGCGCCACCTGTCGGGCCAAGCGGAGAACCACCTCGCCCGCTTCGGTGGCTTTGGCCGGGTTGCTCCGCTGCAGCAGGACACGACCCGCAGATTGCTCCAAGGCCTTCAATCTCTGGGACACCGCTGAGGGCGTGATGTGCAGGAGTCGCGCTGCTGCATCGAGCGTCCCTTCGGAAAGGACGGTGGCAAAGGTCAGCAACTGTTCGGAAGGAAACTGGGGCATAAGGGAATCTTACGTGGCATCAGAATCATTAGCTGGTCTAAACATGGGCCGAACCGTAGTTTCGAAGAGTGACCTTTATCGACTTCTTCCACTCCGCAGGCCTCGGCCTGGCCACAGGCCTTGCCCTTATTGTCGCCATCGGCGCGCAGAATGCGTTCGTGCTGCGACAAGGTATCCGCGGCGAGCACATCGTCCCCATCGTGGCCGTCTGCGCATTGTCCGACGCCATACTGATCGCTGCCGGCGTCCTTGGCACCGGTGCCCTTATTACGGCAGCCCCTGCCGCCGTCGTCGTCCTCCGCTATGTGGGTGCCGCATTCCTGGTGACGTATGGCCTGATGGCCGCCAAGCGCGCATTGCGTCCGCAATCGCTGACTCCAAGCGAGGGATCAGCCCACGACGGCGGCGCGAAACGCGGCCTCGCGGCAGCCGTCACCACCGTCCTGGCGCTGACCTGGCTCAACCCGCACGTCTACCTGGACATCGCCCTGTTGGGTTCAATAGCCAGCGCGCAGGGCACGCCCCAGCAATGGTGGTTTGGGGCCGGTGCCATGCTGGGCAGCATCCTCTGGTTCTGCTCCCTGGGTTTCGGTGCCCGCTTTCTCCGCGGCTTCTTTGCAAAGCCCCTGTCGTGGCGGTTCCTGGACGGCGGCATCGCCGTGACCATGGTGGCGTTGGGGGCGGGCTTGGCACTGGGGGCGTAACCAGCCACGCAGTCCGCTCACATGCAGCGTCCAGATAACTCCCAGTTTCTGGGAGCATCATGGATGTCATGAAAAAGAACGGCCCCGAAGCCAAGCTCCTTGTCGTCGATGACGAACCCAACATCCGCGAGCTGCTCTCCACGTCCCTGCGTTTTGCAGGTTTCGAGGTCGTTGCCGCGTCCAATGGCCGAGAAGCCCTCGCCGCGGCCGACCTCCACGCACCGGACCTCGCCGTCCTGGACGTCATGCTCCCTGACATGGATGGCTTCACGGTAACGCGTCGCCTCCGCGCCGCAGGCAAGCACTTCCCCGTCCTGTTCCTCACCGCGAAGGACGACACCGAGGACAAAGTCACAGGCCTGACCGTCGGCGGCGATGACTATGTCACCAAACCCTTCAGCCTCGACGAAGTAGTGGCGCGAATCCGGGCAGTCCTCCGCCGCACCCAACCGCTGGAAGATGACGACGCCGTAATCCGCGTCGACGATCTTGAACTCGACGACGACGCCCACGAGGTCCGCCGCGGCGGCACCGTGATCGAGTTGTCCCCCACCGAGTTCAAGCTCCTGCGCTACCTCATGCTGAACCCCAACCGTGTGCTTTCCAAGGCCCAGATCCTGGACCACGTCTGGGAATACGACTTCAACGGTGACGCGTCGATCGTTGAGTCCTATATTTCCTACCTGCGCCGCAAAGTGGACATCGATCCCGATGCCGCCGCCCTGATCCAGACCAAGCGCGGCGTGGGCTACGTGCTGCGAACGGCAGAGAAGCGCTGACCTTGCTGCAACGCTGGAAATCGGCGTCCCTGCGGTCGCAGCTCGTCGCCATCATCATGGGCCTGCTCCTGTTGGCCCTGGCGGCAACAGGCGCGGGAACGCTGACGCTCGTCAAGAGCTACCTGCAAGGCCAGGTGGACGACAAACTCAAGGCTGCGGTAGCGCTGGCGCAGGACCAACAATCCTTTGACAAGTTGACCCAGCCCAACCCCACCGCGCCCAACGACTCCGCCGTGCCCACGGACTACTCGCTGACGCTGTATGTCCCCGGGCTTGATCCGTACCCGTTCGGCGGCAGCCAGACTGACCGTCCCGCAATCTCCAACATCACCTCGACCGAGGCCAAACAGCGTGGCAATACCCCCTTCCAGGTCAGAGGCACAGCAGGCACCAACTGGCGTGTAGTAGCTGTAGGTGTGGTGGCCAATGGACAAAACGGCGTGGTCATCATCGGGCTGCCGCTCACCCCGGTGGACAAAGTGATGGAGCACGCTGTCCTGGTAGTGGTAGGCGTAGGTCTGTTGACGCTGGTACTGGCCTTCTTCATCGCCACCTGGACTGTGGCCCGGTCCTTCCGCCCCTTGGCCAAGGTGGAAAAGACGGCTGCTGCCATCGCTGCGGGAGATCTCTCCCGGCGTGTGGACATCGACAATCCCCACACCGAAGTCGGCAGGCTCGGCGGTTCGCTGAACGCCATGCTCGCGCACATTGAGGCCTCCTTTGCGGCCCGTGCGGCTTCCGAGGGGCGGATGCGTCGCTTCGCGGCGGATGCTTCCCATGAACTGCGCACGCCCTTGGTGACCATCCGTGGCTTCTCGGAGCTCTACCGCCACGGCGCCCTGACGTCGCAGGAAGACATCGCGATGGCCATGGGCAGAATCGAAAGCGAAGCCAAGCGCATGGGCTCCATGGTGGAAGACCTGTTGATGCTGGCCCGCTTGGACGAGCAGCGGCCGCTTCAACTCAAGCCCGTGGACCTGCAACTCCTCGCCCACGACGCCATGGTGGACACCAAGGCCTCCTCCGGGGACCGGAGCATCACGCTCACAGGACTCGACGGCGCCTCCCCCACTGCTGCTCCTGTCCAAGGCGACGAAGCCAAACTGCGCCAAGTCATTGGGAACCTGGTGGGCAACGCGTTGAGGTACACACCAGACGGAAGCCCCATCGAACTTGCCGTCGGCGTTCGAACTACGCCTGAGGGCTCGTTCTCGGTGATAGAGATCCGCGATCACGGGCCGGGTATTCCTGATGCGGAAACCAACAAGATCTTCGAACGGTTCTACCGCGCGGATACGTCGCGCACCCGGGAGACCGGTGGCAGCGGACTGGGTCTGGCGATTGTTGCCGCCATCGTGGGCTCCCACGGCGGTACCGTGCGGGTCACGGAGACCGACGGCGGCGGGGCCACTATGGTGGTCAGCCTTCCGTTCCATGAGGAGCCGGCCGAGCTGGTATCCAGCTAGTGCCGTCCCGGGTTCACAGTCGTCTGATGTGCGCTGTTTGTCCACATAACTGTGTCATCCGGCAGTTGTCCACATAGCGGCAAAGCTGCGTTCCGGGGCTGCAGGCGGGTGCCTAGGCTCAATGGTGTGGCCCACGCATCCCACCGCATCCTGCGGAACATCTTCGTCGAAAGGCACCACCCATGAGCGTCATTTCCGTCGATACCGAGCTGCTTCAGCTCAAGTCGGCCACTGTCAAAGGAACCGTGGATCGCATCAGCTCTGATGTGCTGGCCATGAAACGGGGACTGGACGAACTCGAGGCAACGTGGCGCGGATCTGCCGCCACCAACTTCCAGTCATTGGTCCTTGAATGGTCCATCACCCAGGGCAAAGTTGAAGCCTCGCTGGCATCCATCAACCTGGCACTGTCCTCGGCCGCAGCGAGTTACTCCGAGGTGGAGCAGGGAAACACCCAGCGCTTCGCCTACTAACGATCCCACCCATGAGCTCCTGCGGGGCCGGCTGTCTTCCCCCTGTGCATGCCGGCCCTGCAGGTCATGAGTTTGCGGGTCAGAGTCCTTGGCTCTCCGGAGTCCCTAGCTCTCTAAGGTCCCCTGGTGGAACCGGAGCCGCCATTGGCCACGGTCCAACATCCAAACGGAGCTCCGCAGCGCTGAACCCGTGTGGGCGAGGCTGCGATAGTTCAGCAGGATAGTGTTCTCGCTGAGACGGTCCGCACTGAGCAGCTCCAGGTCAGTGGGTTCGCCGGGTTCCTCTTCCAAAGCCATCATCATGGCGTCCCGGGTCCAGAACCGTCCCGAACTGCCAATCTCGGCGAAGTCGGGGTGGAGCAGCACGCCGATCCTGCCAATGTCAGCACGAACGTCGGGCCGCAGGAGTTCCCGTTCCAAGGCCAGCACCGTCTCCTCGGCGGAGAGCTCCTGGGTGGAAGCATCCTCGAGTTCGCTGAAGAGATCAGGCTGGCCAAAGATCCCGGCCTCGCCAAAGAGTGTTGGCTCAAAATGGGGGCGGGTGCTGCGTTCGGCCTTCGATGGAGCGGAACCAACTGTTGCTCCGGGAACGTTCGCCGACCCCGAAGAGGCAGCCGCTGCCCGTGCAACCACGGGCTCTGCAGCCCGGCTGCGTGTTTGTTCCAGAGGGGCCGACTGCAGCTGCGCCTGGTCCCGTTCTTTCGCGTCTCCCAGCCCCGGGGCGCCAGGGAACCCAGGGCCGCTGCGGTGCGCGACACCCTGCTGGTAGGCCGTGGCTGCGGCGCGTGCACGCTCATCGGCAGCCTCGTTGAGGTCATGTCCGGCGTGCCCTTTGACCCATTCGAATTTGTACTTTCGGCCAACTATCGCCTGGTCGATGTCCTTGAGGAGGTCCACGTTCAGCACAGGCTTGCCGTCGGCTTTACGCCAGCCTTTGCGCTTCCATCCCGGCATCCACTTGCTGATGCAGTTGATGACGTACTGGCTGTCGCAGAGGATCAGCAAGTCCTCCTCCGGCACATGTGCCGTGGAACGGAACAGATCCAGGACGGCCATGAGTTCACCCTGGTTGTTGGTGCCGTGCGGCCAACCTCCTGCGCGCCAACAGGAGTCATCAACGTACCAGGCCCAACCGGCCGGCCCAGGATTGCCGAGGGCGGACCCATCGGCGGCAGCAATAATCGTCATGACCTTAATCCTGCCAGACCCCACCGACACTGAATCCGTGATAGGAGCCCCACCACACAGCAAAACGGCGGCCCCCACCAGGTGGGGACCGCCGTCGCCTGCTCTAAAGCGTGACGCTTGGGCGCTGCATTGCTACAGCGTGGGGGCTTAGAAGCCGCCCATGCCGCCCATGTCGTCGCCGCCGGCGGCCGGAGCGTTCTTCTCAGGCTTGTCGGCAACTACAGCCTCGGTGGTCAGGAACAGACCAGCGATGGAAGCAGCGTTCTGGAGAGCCGAGCGGGTGACCTTTACGGGGTCGTTCACACCGGCAGCCAGAAGGTCTTCGTAGACGCCCGTGGCAGCGTTCAGGCCGTGGCCGGAAGGCAGGCCGCGAACCTTGTCCACCACAACGCCGGGCTCGAGGCCGGCGTTGAAGGCGATCTGCTTCAGCGGAGCGTCGATGGCAACCTTGACGATGTTGGCACCCGTTGCCTCGTCACCCTGGAGGGTGAGGTTGGCGAATGCCTTGGCGCCGGCCTGGATGAGGGCTACGCCACCACCGGCAACGATGCCTTCTTCAACAGCAGCCTTGGCGTTGCGGACTGCGTCCTCAATGCGGTGCTTGCGTTCCTTGAGCTCAACTTCGGTTGCGGCACCGGCCTTGATGACTGCAACGCCGCCGGCCAGCTTGGCCAGGCGCTCCTGCAGCTTCTCTCGGTCGTAGTCGGAGTCGGAGTTCTCGATCTCGGCGCGGATCTGGGCCACACGGCCTGCGATCTGCTCGGCGTCGCCGGCACCTTCAACGATGGTGGTCTCGTCCTTGGTGACAACAACCTTGCGGGCGGTGCCGAGGAGTTCCAGGCCGGCGTTTTCGAGCTTGAGGCCAACTTCTTCGGAGATGACCTGGCCACCGGTGAGGATGGCGATGTCGGCCAGCTGCGCCTTGCGGCGGTCACCGAAGCCCGGAGCCTTGACGGCGACAGACTTGAAGGTGCCACGGATCTTGTTGACGATCAGGGTGGCCAGGGCTTCGCCCTCGATGTCTTCGGCAATGATCAGCAGCGGCTTGTTGGACTGCATGACCTTCTCCAGAACCGTGACGAGTTCCTTCACGTTGGAGATCTTGGAGTTGACGATCAGGATGTACGGGTCTTCGAGGACCGTTTCCTGGCGCTCTGCGTCGGTGACGAAGTAAGCGGAGATGTAGCCCTTGTCGAAGCGCATGCCCTCGGTGAGCTCGAGCTCCAGGCCGAAGGTGTTGGATTCCTCGACCGTGATGACGCCTTCCTTGCCCACCTTGTCCAGGGCTTCGGCGATGAGGCTGCCGATTTCCGGGTCACCGGCGGAGATGGAAGCCGTAGCGGCGATCTCTTCCTTGGTTTCGATCTCCTTGGCGGAGGCCAGCAGTTCGCTGATGACTGCCTCAACAGCCTTCTCGATGCCGCGCTTGAGGGACAGCGGGTCGGCGCCGGCGGCAACGTTGCGCAGGCCTTCCTTCACCAGTGCCTGGGCGAGGACGGTTGCAGTGGTAGTACCGTCGCCAGCGACGTCATCCGTCTTCTTGGCAACTTCCTTGACCAGTTCTGCACCGATCTTCTCGTAAGGGTCGTCCAGTTCGATCTCCTTGGCGATGGAAACACCATCGTTGGTGATCGTGGGGGCGCCCCACTTCTTTTCGAGGACGACGTTGCGTCCACGCGGGCCGAGGGTGACCTTGACGGCGTCTGCGAGGATGTTCAGGCCCCGCTCGAGGCCGCGGCGTGCCTCTTCATCAAATGCAATGATCTTGGCCATAACGGCGGTAGTCCTTTCGGGACAGTCGTTAAGAAGGTACCTGTCAGATGGGGTGCCCGCGACGGACGGTCTTTCGCTCGCAGCCTCTGTATGCCCCGCGCTCCGGACCTCACCCCACCAAGGTGTTTCTTGATCCTCCGCTGGAACGAATGCCGCCCAACGCCGGGGTAACCCGGCCTGGACTTAGCAGTCGAACCATAGGAGTGCTAAATCAATAATTAGCACTCGACCGGGGAGAGTGCAAGCAGAGATGCCACTTTGCTCTATAAACAAAGGGCTTTCAGCCGAGGGCTGACGGAGAGGGAGCGAAAACCTGCAAGAAGCTATGCGACGCGCACACCTTCGGCTTGCGGACCCTTTTGCCCCTCCCCCAGTTCAAACTCAACCCGCTGGCCCTCTTCAAGGGCGCGGAAGCCGTCCATTTGGATGGCGGACCAGTGTACAAAGACGTCGTCACCCGACTCATCCACAGTGATGAATCCGTAGCCTTTTTCGGCGTTGAACCATTTGACGGTTCCCAATGCCATGATGCCCACACTTTCGCAGTAGCCAAGACCGGTTGCCGGGATCTCCGTACCGGAATCAATCCACTGTAACCACAGTCACTCTGCCGGCGCTCCCATGGAGGCCCGGGGCATCACTTTTGTTATTGAGGCTTAACCGGGTTGGGGCTTCAGACCCACCGGGAAGGCCGAGGGTTTACTGGTAGCCAGGTCCTGCTACAACCACCAACTGCTGCTGCACCTCGGGCGACTCAAGGATCGTCTGGATGCCCAACAAGGTGCCCAACGCCTCGGCGTTGACCTTCTGCTCAGGCGCGTTGTAGAAGATCACGGATGTCTGCTGCGGCAGGCCGCCCCAGTTGCCCACGGTGCTGAGTGTCCAGCCGTCGGCTTCCACCAGACCGGCCACGCGGCCAGCCAAGCCAGCGGTGCCGGCACCGTTGTACACGGCAACCGGGGTGGACTTGTCCACCGGTGCGGAGGACGGCGTTGCGGAGGGGCTCTCTGAGGGTGTCGGCTCGCTGGAAGCGGACGGTGCACTGCTGGATTCGCCCGGTGCCGCCGACGGCGACGAATCAGTCTGCTGCGGCGCCGGCGTCGAGACGCTGGGCGCGGCATTGGGAGCCACCACGCCGAGGTTCGGAAGGACCAGGAAGGCCACCAACCCCAAAACCAGGGCCACAGCCCCAACAGTCAGGACCGGCCACAACGTGGGGCGTGTGGTTTCCTGGGCGTCCCGGTGAACGCCCTGCCGCGAGGTGTTCTGCGGGACCTGGTCGAATTCGTCCTTGGCATATTTGGTCATGGTGAAGCGTTGTCCTTGCTGGTTGCTGCTGACAGATCAGCCTGGCGATTTACGCGTCGGACCCCAAGCGACGTGCCGTCCGCGCACGCTGGCGGGACGTACGTAGTCTACGCAATCTCTTGACGAGCATGGGATCGTGGGCCAACGCGTCTTCGGTATCTATCAGCGCGTTGAGGATCTGGTAATAGTGTGTTGCCGAGAGATCGAACAGCTCACGGATGGCCTGTTCCTTGGCCCCTGAGTACTTCCACCACTGCCGTTCCAGGGCCAGCATCTGCTGGTCCCGTTCGCTGAGCGGAGAGTCACTGCGGATCCCGGCCGCAAGGTCTGCAAGGGCAAACCCTGTTGACTGCGGCGCCATCGGTTCCGGTGCTGGTTCTGCCACGGCACACTCCTTCGACGCGTGTTGGGGAAAATGTCCTACCCCTATGTTACGGGCGAATAACAACGCTGTCATTCGCCGGTCCGGGATTGCGCGGGAGACAATGGCGTGGTGAATGGCGAGGATGCACTCTTTGACCTTGAGCCGGACAACCTGGACCAAACAGGTTTTGCCGAGCTCCCTGACCGCCCACTGGAACACCTGATGGCCCCCGACTGGGCCGATGCACTGCGGCCCGTGGAAGGGGAGCTGCGAAGCGCCTTGGACTTCGTCGCGACCCAAGCCAAGAACGGTACCCACGTCCTTCCGCAGGCCGGCCACCTTCTGCGCGCCTTCCAGCAGCCGCTGGCAGATGTCAAAATACTGATTCTGGGCCAAGACCCCTACCCCACGCCGGGACACGCCGTCGGGCTCTCCTTTGCAGTCTCCCCACAGACGCGGCCCATCCCGCGCAGCCTCGCCAATATCTACCGGGAACTGCACGACGACCTCGGGTTACCTCCCCGGGTCCATGGCGACCTCAGCGCCTGGACGGGCCAGGGCGTCCTCCTGCTGAACCGTGTCCTCAGCGTCACCGCCGGAGCTGCCGGCTCGCATCGCGGCAAAGGCTGGGAGGCCATCACGACGGCGGCAGTCACCGCCGTCGCCCGCCGTACGGACGGTGCGGGGCGGCGCAGCCCGTTGGTTGCCATCCTCTGGGGCAAAGACGCCGAGGGCGTCCTGCCACTGCTGGATGGAGCACCGTCCATCGTGTCGGTCCATCCCAGTCCCCTCTCGGCCTCCCGGGGATTCTTCGGCTCCAAACCCTTCAGCCGCAGCAACGAGCTGCTGGTGGAACAGGGCGCCGAACCCATCAACTGGGAACTGCCCGTCTTATAACCTTTGACTCATCCCCAGCGGACTTGCAGGAAATTAGCTTAGGCTTACCTATATGTCTGCTCTCCCCGTGACTTCGTCCGCCACCCGTACAACCCGCCCGCAGGTCAACCTGACAGTCCTGCGGAATGAACGCCTTTCACCGCATATGGTGCGGATCGTGGCCGGCGGACCAGGGTTCAGTGACTACACGAACAACCAGTACGTGGACCGCTACGTCAAGATCGTCTTCCCCCAGCCGGGCGTCGAGTACGAGCTTCCGCTGGACCTGTGGGCCATCCGCGAGACCATGCCACGGGAGCTGTGGCCGCACACCAGGACCTACACCATCCGCTGGGTGGACCTTGAAGCCCAGGAACTGGCCATCGACTTCGTGGTGCACGGCGACGAAGGGCTGGCAGGCCCTTGGGCGGCCGCAGCAGAACCCGGCGACTCGTTGGTCTTCACAGGACCTGGCGGTGCCTACAACCCGGCCCCCGACGCCGACTGGTACTTGTTCGCCGGCGACGACGCCGCGATCCCGGCCATTGCAGCATGCGTGGAGGCTCTTGCCCCTGATGCCCGCGGAACGGTGTTCCTGGAAGTGGACAATGAGGCCGACATCCTGCCGATCTCCGCCCCCGCCGGCGTGAAGCTGCACTGGCTGCAGCGCAACGGGGTACCCGCGGGCTCCAGTGACTTGCTGCTCGAAGCCCTGCGCACCACTGAATGGCTGCCCGGCCGGGTGGACGTTTTCGCCCACGGTGAGCGGGGTTACATGAAGGGCCTCCGTGAAATCTTCTTCGTCCAGCGGGGATTGGAGCGTTCCCAGGTGTCACTGTCCGGCTACTGGGCACAGGGTCGCGTCGAAGAAGTGTTCCAAGCGGAGAAGAAGCTTCCGGTCGGACAGATCTAGGTTCGGCCCAGGTACAACTTCAGCACTTAAAACACGAACGGCGCCGCCTCATGGCAGCGCCGTTCGTAGTGTTCCACTTATCGCCTGCGGACCCTGCGCCGCTCGTTGCTGGACAGGCCCTTGGTCAATGGCCGGGCGAGGTTGTCGCCGAGCACGATGCCCGCAGCCACACCAAGGACAATCGCCCCGGCGTTCAGCATGCCACCCGCACCGAGCAGAATGTCTCCCTCTTCGACGGTCAAAACATACATTGACCGGAATATGGTGAGGCCGGGAAGCAGGATCAACGCGGCCGGAACCGCAACCACCAGCTGCGGTGCTCCGAGTTTGAGCGCCACCACACGTCCCAGCAGGCCAATGACCACCGCGGCAACCGCGGGTGACAGGCGATCGCCGAGCCCGGCGGCCCCAGCCCCCCACAGAACGAAGAAGCCCACGATGCCCACTGCCGCCGTCGGGAACAACAGGCGCAGTTGCGTTTGTTCGGTGACACCGATGGCCACCACCGCGATCGCGATCAGGATCGCCTGACCCCACAAGGGATACGCATCGGGGAAGGTGTCCGTGACGTCCAGGACCTCGCTGCCAATCAGTGTTCCGACCACCACGGCGACGCCGATACCTGCCACGATGGCACCGAACGTCAGCGCCGTGGAAAGGAATCGGCCGGCCGCCGTCACCGGGAAGCCGTTGATCGCATCTTGGACAGACGAGACAAGTCGACCCGTTGGCAGCAACAGCAGGATTCCGCCGGCAACCACAATGGACGGAGCAATGTCCACACCCGCCCACCTCAGCATCAGCGCGATAAAGGTGACCAGGAACGCGCACGCCATGGTGTTGAAGAAGTCCGCTGTCCGCCACCGTGCAAGCTGGCGTGAGAGCAGGCTGATCAGGATATTGGAGCAGAAGGCCACCGCGGACGCGCCCAGGCCACCTCCCAGGACGCCCACGAAAACTGCGGAGAAGATGCCGAAGGCAATCGTGACCATCCAGCGCGGGAAAGGCTTGGCGCTGCGGATGATTTCGTTCAAGCGGCGTACGGCTTCATCGCGGCCCACTCCCCCGGCAACTATGTCAGTCACCAGCTGGTGCACCTGCGCCAAGCCGGCGTAGTTGTTGGTCCAGGATCGAACAACACGCAGCAGCGTGATGGGCGTCTGGTCCTTGGGAGCGTAGTTGATGGCCACCGACTGGTTGGTGATGTCCACTTCGACGTTCTTCAGGCCCAGGGCAGCCGTCACCGCGATCATGCTCGTCTCAACTTCAAGGGCGCCCGCTCCATAACGGAACATGACCTCCGCCAGATGCAGGGCGAAGTCGATGGTTTTGCGGGCCGAAGCATCCACTCCCACTACCTGGATGGTGGGGTTGGCATAAGGGCTTCCCGCCAAACGGTCCACGATGTTCATGGGCGCCGTGGGCGGGCTGTCACCTTGGACAAGACGCATGAGCATACGCTTGGCGTTGACGTTTTGCCGGACCTGGGATGGCCTGAGCGGCTGGGTTTTGGGCAACCCGTCAGTATGGGGCCTGCTGGCGGACCCGTCGGGGCGTTCAGTCACGCGGTGATCCTCCCTTGGCTTGTGTGATTAGCGGTTCCTCCGAAATTTTCCTACTACCGGCAATTTCTCCAGTGGCAATCGTCCCAGTACTGTCTGGGCAGCCCCTGCAAGCTTCCTGACCACGCGGTAGGCGTTGAAGATGAGCGGGTTCACCGGTGCAACGAAGTCCCCCACCAGCTGGACCACCTCGCCCCCGAATCCCTTCTTGAATTCGTAACCGCCGTGCCCGGTCTCGTCCTGGCCTTGGATGCCAAACGTGCCGTAGAAGTTGTAGCGCGAGTATCCGTTGTTGAGCGCGTGGAGCATCATGCCCCAGTACAGGGACGTAGCGCCATTGAAGTAGATATAGTCCTGCACGGTGCCGCCAATGACGCACACCAGTTCGTCGCCCGAGCATGCGAAGTGGATGGCAGCCACAGTGGCCACGCCTACGGAGTCAGGGAAGCGTTCGATGTCCTTGAGGCTGCGCTCATAGCTGTCCACGAGGTCCTGGACTACCTTGACGCGGTTGGCCTTTTTCTTGCTGCCAGTCTCTTCGACTTCACGCTTGAGGTCTGCGAGGGTCTTTGATTCAGCCTCCAGCCGTTCCGTGATGGACGCCCGGTACTCAGGGATGTTGATCTTGGCCATCATGAGCTTGGTGAACTCGTCCGAAGTGTTGCGGAGCAGTTGCTCGTAGTACTCGCGTTCGCGGTACGTGAAGCCCTTCTCATCTCCAGCGGTACTCAGCGCGTCGTAGAACTCATCCAGCGTTTCCAGCGTGGCCTGTTCCAGGTACACACCGTTCTTCTCGGCTTTACGGATGGCCTTGCGGGTGCGGTAGTTCATGCCCATGATGAGCTCTTCGGAATCAGCAATCCCGTTGAGCTGTTTGACGAACATCCAGTTGATGTTGGCGAAGTTCATGTCGAAGCCTTGGTGCTTGAAGCCCAAACCCTCGAATTCCTTCAGCAGGGGACGGTTGTCCTCCACCTCGGGGTGCTCTGCGCCCTCTTCGTCGCGCGCGATGTACCGGATGTTGGGTGAGATCCGCAGTTCAGCGGCCTTCTTCGAGGCTGCATGCTTTTTCAACTGCTCGACGACGAAGCGCACCACTGTGGGGTCGCTGTAGTCCATCAGTGGTCCCTTGGCGCAGTCTACGATCTTGTAGCCCAGGCGGTTGGACGAGTAGACGAGTTTTCCCGCAGCGATCAGGCTGCCGCCCTGCATGACCCCGAAGAGTTCCACTTCCTGGCCACGGGCACGCTGGAATCGCGTGAGGTCCATGGACTGGATGAAGCTTCCCTGTGGGTGTCCCTTGGCAAAGGTCTCGAAATCAGCGTCACTGAGAATCACGAATTCCATGGCGGTTCCAGCCTCAATCGGAGTCAAAGAAATTTCCTCACCTAAATGTAGATTTGCACCCGTTGGTGGCAGGGGCGGGCCTGAAGTTGCTTGGCTTGCGGGCTGCGGTGGCCGTCAGTAGAACTGGCCGCCGGTGCGCATGGTCTCGAGTCGGCGGAAGATGCGTTCCGCACCCTTGAGCCAAAGTTTGTAGCGGACAGGTCCCAGGACGAGGTCGTAGCAGCCCACAAAGTCCGTGACGGTTTTGGTGAAGCTTGTCTTGAACGATCCAAGGCCGTAGAGCGGGTGGCTCTTGTCCTTAATCCTTGCGGCAGGCGGCGTACCGCAGAAGTCGTACTCCACGCAGCCGAGCTCCTGCATGCGCTGGATCGCTGCCCACTGGACCAGATGTGAGTCGCCGTACTGCTTGCGGTTCTGGGTGGATCCGCCGTCCTTGTAGGTGGCCTTGGAGCCGTAGTTGATGACGAAAGCCCCCACGCTCGGTGCCCCATCCTCGTAGACGAAGAAGAAGTGGCCCTGGCCCCGGCTGCAGAACTCTTCCCAAAACTTTGCGTAGTACTCGTAGCTCCGCAGTGGCATGGCGCCTTTAGCGTCCATGGTGTTCCGCATGAGGGCGTAAAGCTTGCGATAGCTGTCCTCGCCGGGCTCTCCCTGCACAACCTCGCAGCCTTCGCGCTGCGCCCTGCGGACCGCATTCCGGGCGCGCGAGGAAATGCTGCGGAGGACCTCGTTGGCGGGCGCCGAGATGTCCAACAGCGCGGTGGAATCGTTGGACTGGATGTTGGGCGCCTTGACCAGTCCTGCGGCCTTGAGTTGTGCTGCAACCTCTGGCGATTCAACGATGTCCGGCTCGATCTTGATGGTGAAGACGTTCATCTTCTGCTCCTTGGCCAGGGTGGAGATGGCCTTGAGCAAGGGGCTGATGTCATCCACGGCGGCAGCGTCCGGCCCCTTGATCAGGTACCAAAGCCGGCCCAGGACCGGGAACTTCTTCTCCAGGAGCAGGTTGTAGCTGGTGTAATCGGCGGTCTCCACCACCAGGCGGCGGACCAGCCAGCCGTTGCCGTCCTTGACGGCGGCGTAGGCGTCCGACTGCAGCATGTTGCCGCCGTTCGGATTGGCCGTGACGTGCTTGTCCCAGTTGTCGATTTCCTCGGCGGTGGCAAAGCGGGCGGTAAATTCTCGCAAGGTGGCCGTGTCCAATCTCAGGGGTTTGGTGCAGTGTTCAAAAGCGTGGTGCGCATGCGGACATGCAGCCCCAAGTCTATCGGGCCGGGAAAAATCTGTTGGTTGACGGGCAAACCCACAGTCCTGAGGTTGCCTACAACCTGATCTGGTCCGCGCTATCCAGCTGGATCGCCTTCGGCTGCCTGCCCAGTTCCCGCTGGCCGCTGACGAGCCGGTCCGCGTTGGTGAGCCTGCTGAGGCTCAGTCCTGTCAGGTCTGCTATCTGACCAATAGGAACCTGGAAAGTCCGGAACGGTCCCAGTGGAGGTGGCTCCCCCTCCAGAAGCTTCTGGTTGATGGCCCTCTTCAGTTCCACTTTGCCCAGCAGCGGCGACTGGTCAAGGACGAACCCCACGGCGGCCAGCTTGGCGTCGTTGGTCCAGGCCGCGATCTTCCAGAACTTTCGCGGGATCTGAACGCCCCGGTATGGCTGATCATCGTCAAGGAAGACGGGCCCGGTGAAAACACTGAGCTTGGCGTCGTGGGCATCGGCATGGCTCAGCACGTGATCCTCGAGGCCCACCCACAGCTCTTTGCCTTGGTTGAAGTCATCCACCTGCGGCGCAGCGTTGGTGAATGCAAACGTGTCCTGGTTGGCTTTCTTGGCCGTGGCCGCATCTCCCCACACCGGGTCCAGGCGTCTCACCAAGTGGCCGCGGTCGAACGCGTTGTTCTTGTAGACGTCCGGGCCTGCCTGCTGTTCCCTGGGAATCCTGTCGTCGAAATGCCAGGTGCCCTCACGGGCCAGTGGGTTCAGTTCCTTGCCGTGAATGTTGACCCCCACGATCGCCGCGAGTTTCCGGGCAGCCCGGAAACGCACGGAGAAGTGGACGTAGTCCAAAAGAATCGTCGTTGCCGACGGACTGGGCAGCTCGAGGCGTGCCCGCAAAAAATCCCTGTCGTATCCCCCGCTCATGGATACAGCATGGCACTAGGCACTGACAGTAAACAGACTCAGCATTCGACGACGTTGACGGCGAGGCCGCCCATCGCGGTTTCCTTGTACTTATGGGACATGTCCTTGCCCGTTTCCCGCATGGTCACGATCACCTCATCCAGGGACACCCGGTGCGTCCCATCACCCCACAACGCCATCTTCGCGGCGTTGATAGCCTTCGCCGCCGCGATCGCGTTCCGCTCAATACACGGAATCTGCACCAACCCGCCGATCGGATCACACGTCAGCCCCAGGTTGTGTTCCATCGCGATCTCCGCGGCGTTCTCCACCTGACCCGGCGTACCACCCATCACCTCAGCCAACCCGGCAGCAGCCATCGACGACGCCGACCCCACCTCACCCTGGCAGCCCACCTCAGCCCCCGAAATGGAGGCCTGTTCCTTGTACAACACACCCACAGCACCGGCAGTGAGCAGGAACTTCACCACCACATCATCCCGATCCTCCTGGGAGGCCTGATCCATGCCCGGGGCATAATTCAACGCGTAATACAGCACCGCCGGAATGATCCCCGCAGCACCATTGGTCGGCGCCGTGACCACCCGGCCACCCGAGGCGTTCTCCTCATTGACGGCCAGGGCGATCAGGTTCACCCACTCCTGCCAATACTTCGGATCGTTCCGGTCCTTGTCCTCCTTCAGCAGCCGCTCCAACCAGTCAGGAGCACGACGCCGGACCCTCAACCCACCGGGCAACACACCCTCACGCTTCAAACTCGTTTCAACACAGGCTTCCATCACATGCCAGATATGCAGCAAACCCTCCCGGATCTCCTCCTCCGACCGGGACGCCCGCTCGTTGATGAACATGATGTCGCTGATCCCCAAACCCTTGGACGCACACCGGCCCAACAACTCCGCCGCCGTCCGGAACGGCAACGGCAACTCCTTCTTCGACTCCTCCAACTCCTGCTGTGCAGCGTTCTCCTCACCCTCCCGGACAATGAACCCGCCACCGACCGAAAAGAACGTCGCCTCCCGCAAGGTGTTTCCCTCAGCGTCGGCCACGGCGAACTTCATCCCGTTCGTATGCCGCGGCAACACCGTCAACGGATGCAACACCATATCCTCCACCGCATACGGCAGCTCCACACCTTCACCGGACGCACCGGCCAGGTTGAGCTTCCCCGTCTCCGCGATAGCGGCCAACCGCGCTTCCACCTCATCAGGCAGAATGAGCTCGGGGTGGTACCCCTCCAAGCCCAACAGTGTGGCAGTCATGGTCCCGTGGCCACGTCCCGTCGCAGCCAACGAGCCGTACAGATCAACCCGCAACGAGGCCACCGAGCTCAGGACACCAGCGTCCTTCAGCTCACCGGCGAACACAGCAGCAGCGCGCATCGGTCCCACAGTATGGGAGCTCGACGGGCCAATACCCACGGAAAAAAGATCGAAAACACCAACAGCCATGGTCGGGATTCCTTAATACAGTTTGAAACGGTCCGGCAGATGGTCCTGCCGGATGGCCTCCCCCGCTTGTGGCGGAGATCGACCGAAGCACGACGCCGGATGGCCCCCAAAGGCGGCAACCCGGCGTCGCAAATTATTCAGTTACTACATTCCCACGCTACGCCACTGGATGCGTGCCTGGGTTGCCCCATGGAACGGGCGGCATTCCCCGATTGGAGGAACCTAGGAGAGGTCTCCGCCATTCTTGGAGGCGTATTCCTCGGCCGAGAGCAGCGGGCCGTCGGACTCAGCAGCGACCTTGAAGAGCCAACCGGCACCATAGGGGTCATTGTTGATCAGGGCGGGGTCGCCGACAACAGCGTCGTTGATCTCGGTGACCTCACCGGTAACGGGCGAGTACAGGTCCGAGACGGACTTGGTGGACTCAACTTCGCCGCAGGTCTCGCCGGCGGTCACGGAAGAACCAACCTCGGGGAGGTCAACATACACAATGTCACCCAGTGCGTCGGTGGCAACCTCGGAGATGCCAACGGACACGAGGTTTCCTTCGCCGCGGGAGACCCACTCGTGCTCGTCGGAGTACTGAAGTTCGGGCGCTACTTTGGGCATTCTGTTTCCTTACTATGGTTGGTCAAAACTATGGCTGGGTCGGAGATAAGGCCCCGAATACTTCGGCAGGTGGCCCCCAGCACCTTAGCGGCTCACGAAGGGCTGGCAGGCAGACCCGGCTTATTTTTGGCGCTTGTAGAACGGCAGCGCGACGACTTCGAACGGCTCGCTCTTACCGCGCAGGTCAATGTCCAGGGCGGTACCAAGCTCTGAATGCTCGACGTCGACATAGGCCAACGCTACCGGGTAACCGAGCGTCGGGCTCGGCTGGCCGGACGTGACTTCGCCAACCACTGCGCCGTCCTTGAGGACCGGGTAGTGTCCGCGTCCGGCGCGACGCCCCAGGCCCTTGAGGCCAACGAGCTTGCGCCCGCTGGTGGAGCCGGCACCGTCGGCCTTCAACGCCGCGAGTGCGTCCTTGCCAACGAAGTCGCCTTCCTTGGACAGAGCCACCACGGGCCCGAGCCCTGCTGCGAAGGGGTTGCCTTCACGGGAGAGCTCGTTGCCGTAGAGGGGCATGCCGGCTTCGAGGCGGAGGGAATCGCGGGAAGCGAGGCCTGCCGGGGTAAGTTCGCCTTCTTCAGCGGCGTCGGCGATGGCCTGCCAGAGGGCGGCTGCGGAGTCGTTGGCAACGAAGATCTCAAAACCGTCTTCGCCGGTGTAGCCGGTGCGGGCCAGCAGGAGTTCCTGAGTGCCGCCGTCGACCGTGAACGGGACATCAACCGCCGCGTAGTACTTCAGTTCAGTGACCAGTGCGTGCTGTTCAGCCGGCACAAGGCGGAGGAGGATCGCTTCGGCCAGCGGCCCCTGAACAGCAATCAACGAGGTCTCCGCGGAAGCGTCTTCAACAACGACGTCGAACCCGGCGGCGCGTTCCAGCAGTGCTGAAGCAACAACCGCAGCATTGCCGGCGTTCGGAACCACCAGGAACTTCTGGTCACCCCGCCGGTACGTGATGAGGTCATCGATGATGCCGCCGTCTTCCTGGCAGATCAGCGAGTATTTGGCCTTGCCCACAGCCATGGCGGAGATCTTCCCCACCAGCGCGTAGTCAAGGAACGCTGCGGCCTCTGGACCGGTGACCCAGACTTCACCCATGTGGGAGAGATCGAACAAGCCCGCGGACTTGCGGACTGCGTGGTGCTCGGCCAACTCGGACGAGTACTTCAGCGGCATCTGCCAGCCACCGAAGTCGGTGAAGGACGCGCCGAGCTTCTTGTGCTCTTCGTAGAGCGCGGTGTAGTTCTCAGACATGGAGTCAGTCCTTAGTTCTCAAAATCTTCGATCGGCGGGCACGAGCAGACCAGGTTGCGGTCACCGGCTGCGCCGTCGATGCGGCCGACGGGCGGGAAGTACTTGTCCTGCTTGAGGTGGTGGACCGGGAAGGCGGCCTGCTCGCGCGGGTACGCCCGGTCCCAATCAGAACTTACGACGGCAGCAGCCGTGTGGGGTGCCTTGCGCAGCGGCGAGTTCTCTACCGTGAATTCGCCGTGGGCAACCTGGTCGATTTCCTTGCGGATGGTGATCATGGCTTCGATGAAGCGGTCGATCTCCACGAGGTCCTCGGACTCCGTCGGCTCCACCATCAACGTGCCGGCAACCGGGAACGCCAGGGTGGGGGCGTGGAAGCCGAAGTCGATCAGGCGCTTGGCCACGTCCTCAGCGGTGACGCCGGTCTTGGCCGTCAGTTCACGAAGGTCCAGGATGCACTCGTGGGCCACGAGTCCGCCTTCGCCGGTGTAAAGCACCGGGAAGTGGTCGTTGAGACGGGATGCGATGTAGTTTGCAGCTAGCAGGGCCGACTTGGTTGCTTCCGTCAGTCCCTGGCCACCCATGAGCTTCACGTAGGCCCAGGAAATAGGCAGGACACCGGCGGAACCGAAGCGGGATGCGGAGATCGGGACGTCGTTGCCCTCGGTCCAGGAGGCTGCATCGCCTGGCATGAACGGTGCGAGGTGTGCCTTGGCAGCAACCGGGCCCACGCCCGGTCCGCCGCCGCCGTGCGGGATGCAGAAGGTCTTGTGCAGGTTCAGGTGGGACACGTCGCCGCCGAACTTGCCCGGCTGTGCAAGGCCAACGAGTGCATTGAGGTTTGCGCCATCAATGTAGACCTGGCCGCCGGCCTCGTGGATGGCGTCGCAGACCTCGCGGACGTCGGCGTCGTACACGCCGTGCGTGGAGGGGTAGGTGATCATGATGGCCGAGAGGGCATCCCGGTGCGCTTCGATCTTGTTCTTGAGGTCAACGTGGTCGATGGTGCCGTCAGGCGCCGTAGCAACAACTACCACCTTCATGCCGGCCAGCACTGCCGAGGCAGCGTTGGTGCCGTGGGCAGAAGCGGGGATGAGGCAAACATTGCGCTGCTCGTCGCCGCGGGACAGGTGGTAGCCGCGGATCGCCAGCAGACCTGCCAGTTCACCCTGGGAACCGGCGTTCGGCTGAATGGAGACCTGGTCATATCCGGTGATCTCGGTCAGCTGCGCCTCAAGGTCGGTGATGAGTTCACGCCAGCCCTCGGTCTGGGAATCCGGAGCGAACGGGTGGATGGAGGCAAACTCCGGCCAGGAAATGGCTTCCATTTCAGCGGTGGCGTTCAGCTTCATGGTGCAGGAACCCAGCGGGATCATGGTGCGGTCCAGAGCAAGGTCCCGGTCCGAGAGCTTGCGGATATAGCGCAACAGCTGCGTCTCGGAACGATGCGTATTGAATACCGGATGCTGCAGGAAGTCGCTGGTGCGCTCCACGGAAGCCTCAAGAGCGAAGCCTTCAGCGGCTTCGGAAAGCGAAGCTCCGAAGACATCAAGGAGACCGCCGACAATCTCGGACGTAGTGGTTTCATCAACAGAGATGCCAACCGTGTCAGCGTCGACGCCGCGCAGGTTGATGCCCTTGGCCTCGGCGGCGGCGACGATCTCGCCTGCCTTGCCGGGAACGCGGACGGTGATGGTGTCGAAGAAGGATCCGTGCAGGACCTCGACGCCAGCAGCCTTCAGTGACGCTGCCAGGGTGCGGGCGTGGCCGTGCGCGGTTTCAGCGATCGCCTTGAGGCCCTCGGGGCCGTGGTAAACGGCGTACATCGAGGCCACGATGGCCAGCAGCGCCTGCGCGGTACAGATGTTGGACGTGGCCTTCTCGCGGCGGATGTGCTGCTCGCGGGTCTGCAGCGCCAAGCGGTAGGCGGGGACACCGGCGTCGTCCTTGGAAACGCCCACCAGACGGCCCGGCATGGAACGCTCCAGGCCCTTTTGGACCGCCATGTAGGCGGCGTGCGGGCCGCCGAAGAACAGCGGAACACCCAGACGCTGCGCGGATCCAACGGCGATGTCCGCGCCCTGCTCGCCCGGAGGGGTGATGAGAGTGAGGGACAGGAGGTCGGCAGCGACCGTCACCAGCGCGCCACGCTCCTTGGCCTCGGCGATCACAGCTGAGTGATCGAAGACGCGGCCGGAAACACCGGGCTGCTGGAGGACGACTCCGTTGATGTCACCTTCCGGGAGACCGAGCGAGAGGTCAGCAACCTCGACCTCAAAGCCGAGAGCCTCAGCGCGGCCCTTCACAATGGCGATGGTCTGCGGGAGGCAGTCTGCGTCGAGGACGGTCTTGCCATCCCGTGCACCTGCGTTCTTATTGGCCCTGCGCATCATCAGGACGGCCTCGGCCACGGCCGTGGCTTCGTCCAGCAGGGAGGCGTTGGCGATCGGGAGGCCAACCAGATCCTGGACCATGGTCTGGAAGTTCAGGAGAGCCTCGAGACGGCCTTGGGAGATTTCCGGCTGGTACGGGGTATAGGCGGTGTACCAGGCCGGGGACTCAAGGATGTTACGGCGGATCACCGGCGGCGTCACGGTATCGAAGTAGCCCTGGCCGATCATCTGGACAGCGGTCTTGTTCTTGGACGCAAGCTTGCGGAGCTCGGCCAGAACCTCAACTTCGCTCAAAGCGTTCTGCAGGGTGAGGGCGACGTCCTGCCGGATGTCGTTCGGGACGGCGGTGTCCACCAGCGAATCAACGGTGTCGTAGCCGACGGACTTGAGCATGGTCTCAATGTCGGCTTGGCGGCGGGCGCCAATATGCCGATCAACGAAGGTGGTGGAGGCAGAACTAACCGTCACGAAGGAACTCCATTACTTGGGCGGCGTTTGGGTACGCCACAGCGGCTGGGTTCCTCCCCGCTCTGTATTGGACCTGAGAGTTTCCGCGCGTTGCGTGAACAACCATCGCTTGCACCGTCGGTGAGCACAGCACTCTTTCACCCTTGAGGTGGGCAGAATGCCTGCTGCTTTCCAGAGTTGCCTCGCCGCGGCGGTGCGTGGGCCTGAGAGATTCCTGGGGAGGGTTTGCTCCTACGGCGCCTGCATCACATGCTTGCAGGACTCTCCCGCCGCAGATCAAAGGCATTTTCAGTTATGTATGACCCCGATCAGGGCAGGCCACAGGGGTTAATTGTCCTACGTCACGGTCGCCGCCGCAAATGGACTGCCCGTTACTTCCTCAGCCGCTCGAGGACACTGAGCAGGATTTCGACGTCGGCCTCCCGCCCGACATTGCCGCCCTCTTGCCCGCCCTCGAACATCGCGTTGAAATAGAGCCCGTCACCCATGTAACTGACTGCCTTGGCAACCTCTGGGCCGACGTCCTCGGCGAGCACGTCCAGCCACCGCTGTTGAATGGCGGCGAATCTGCGACGCGTTTCCTCGTGGGCCACTTCAGCCAATCTGGTGACGGCAACAAAAGCCCGGTCCATCGGCGTGTCCGCCCAGAGCGAGGAGCGAATGAAGTAGGCGGCGGAACCATCGGGCGACGCCTTCATCAGCTCCGTGTCCTCGTCGGCCAAGAGATCCAGCCGTTCAAGCAGGGCCGTGATCAGTGCTTCCTTATTGGGGAAGTGGTAGAGCAGCCCACCTTTGGACACCCCTGCGCGCTTGGCAACGGCGTCGAGCGTGGCAGCTCGCTCCCCCACCTCGATGAGGAGGGCTTCGAAAGCATCCAGGACGGCGTCCCGGGCAACTGGTTTTCGTGGCATGCGTCCATCATTCCCTAAAGGCTCGCCGGGTTGTATTTGAAACTGTACCGTCTGGACGGTATAGTAAATGACATGTACTCGCCGTCCTCAACCCAAGCACCCCGTTCCGCTCGTCCCGATATGGGCCAGGCAGCACCGTGGCGCGATTGGACGGCACTGGCACTCCTGATGTTCCCGGTGCTGCTGGTGGCCGTCGACAACACCGCGCTCACCTTCGCCCTGCCCGAGATCGCCCGATCCCTGGACGTGGGCGGCGTTCAGCTGCTGTGGATTGTTGACGCCTATCCCCTGGTCCTCGCCGCACTGCTCGTCTCCATGGGCAACCTCGGTGACAGAATCGGACGACGGCGGCTGCTGCTGATCGGCAGCACGGGGTTCGCAGCGGTTTCGGCTGCTACGGCATTCGCGCCTTCCGCTGAATGGCTCATTGCCGGACGCGCGGGCCTTGGTGTCTTCGGCGCCATGCTGATGCCCTCAACACTGTCCCTGATCCGGAACATCTTCACCGATCCCAACCGCCGGCGGCTTGCGATCGCTGTGTGGGCTGCCGGCTTCTCCGGTGGTGCGGCGCTCGGCCCGATCTTCGGCGGCTGGCTGGTGGAGCACTTCTGGTGGGGTGCCGTCTTCCTGGTGGCAGCGTTCCTGCTCCTGCCGCTTCTGGCCTTCGGCCGGGTCCTGATTCCCGAGTCCAAGGACGCCAATCCTGGCCGCGTGGACGTGAAGAGCATTGTCCTGTCCGTGGTCACCATGGCCCCGTTCGTCTACGGCATTAAGGAATTCGCAGTTCACGGCTTCGGAGCGTCGGCTGCAGCTTTCATGGGCTTCGGCCTGGTGATGGGCATCCTGTTCGTTCGCCGCCAGCAGCGGATCGAAAACCCCATGCTGGACGTCGCTTTGTTCAAGAACAAGGTGTTCAGCACGGCAATCGTGGCAAACGTGCTGTCCTTGTTCTCCATGACGGGCTTCATCTACTTCTTCGCCCAGCACCTGCAGCTGGTTGAAGGACAGTCCCCCATGGAGGCAGGCATCGCCATGATTCCTGCCCTCCTGGCAACAGTCATCGCAGGCCTGCTGGTGGTGCCGCTGGTCAAGCGTGTCCGGCCCGGCTTCGTTGTCGCTGCTGGTCTGACGCTCAGCGCCATCGGTTACTTGATTGTGGTGGTGGGCGACCACGGCAGCGGCCCGATATTCCTGCTGTCAGCCCTGACCGTTCTCGCCGTGGGCGTGGGTGCTGCGGAGACCATCTCCAACGACCTCATCCTGGCCTCAGTACCTGCCGACAAGTCCGGCGCCGCCTCAGCCATTTCCGAGACCGGCTACGAGCTGGGTTCGCTCTTGGGGACGGCCGTGCTCGGCTCGATCCTCACGGCTTCCTACCAGCACAACCTCATCATTCCGGACGGCGTCTCCTCACAAGCCGCCGGGAAGTCAGGGGAAACCCTCGCCGGTGCTGTTGATGCGGCAGCCGCACTCCCGGCGCCATTGTCGGAAGCGTTGACAGTCGCCGCCCGGACAGCTTTCGAGTCCGGCGTCCACATCACTGCGGCGATTGGGCTGGTCCTGATGGCCGGCGCGGCAGTGCTCGCCGCCGTCGTGCTCCGGCGTGTGCCGAAGGCGCAGTAGCGGGCACAGCGCCGAAGGCCCAGTAGCAGGTACAGCGCCGAAGGCGCAGTAGCAGGTACAGCGCCGAAGGCGCAGTAGGAAACGCGGTGCCGACTGAAGCTAGACAGCTTCGGTCGGCACCGCTTTTTTGTCGACGGCGGCAGTCAGTTCGTCGATCCTGTCGAGGGCGTCGCTGAGTCGGGTCACCGTATTCCACAGCTTTGGATGCTGTTCCCTGACTTCCTGGAGCGTGGTGCCGGCGGAGGTCAGCGACCCGAGGTCAAAGCTAACGTTGGTTCGAGCTCCCGCTATGGCTGCACGGAGGGCTCCAAAGCCCACAACGACATCGGCGATCAACGCAGGGTTCCCGTTGGAAGCGAGCCAGCCCAGGTCTTCGATGGCGTTGATGGCGCGCTCGCCCAGGACGGCTGAAGCCTTGGCAGCATCGACGGAGGCCTGATGGATCGCTGCGTCCCGTTCCGGACCGGGGTCGAGGCGGAAGGCGGCACCGAAAGCGTTGGAGGCGGACGCGTCGTCGTCGGCTAGTTCAAGCGCGGCTTGGCGGAGAGCGTGGGCCCGGGCGTGGATGTCACCGAGCTGTTCGCGCTGGGCCTCTTCCGCCTCGGTGTATCCGGCCACCATGGATGTCAACGAGGCGGCAATGGAGAGCATGACCCCGGTCCCGGCACCCCCGCCCGGGGAACCGGTGGATTCCGCCAAGGACTTGGTCCACTCTTCAACGGTGGATTGCTGAGTGGTGACTGATTCAGAATCTTTCATGCCATCCAGTGTGCAGGTGCTTCCCAGCGTTTGCAGCTTTGGGCTGGATACACTGGCCAGATCCAGGCGTCGAACGAAAAGGGCTGACTCATGACCATTGACCTCGAAAAGCTTTACAAGGACCTGCACGCCCATCCCGAATTGTCCTTCCAGGAAACCCGAACCGCCGGGATCGCCGCTGGTTATCTTGAAGACCTCGGCTTCACGGTTCACCGCAATATCGGAAAGACCGGGGTTGTTGGTGTCCTGGTCAATGGGCCCGGACCGGTGGTGATGCTCAGGGCGGACATGGATGCGTTGCCGGTCAAGGAAGCAACGGGTTTGGACTACGCAAGTACGGCCGTAGGTGTTGATCATGAGGGCAAGGACATGCCGGTCATGCACGCTTGCGGCCATGACG
The DNA here is from genome assembly GCF_029873575.1 of Paenarthrobacter sp. OM7. Classification (NCBI taxonomy): domain Bacteria; kingdom Bacillati; phylum Actinomycetota; class Actinomycetes; order Micrococcales; family Micrococcaceae; genus Paenarthrobacter; species Paenarthrobacter sp. OM7. The sequence continues at coordinate 1,088,742 of NZ_CP123579.1, read as the reverse complement.
TGCACGTGAGCTGCCTGGTTGGCGCAGTGGAGGTCCTGGCCTCGCAGCGTGATGAGTGGCAAGGCACCCTGATAGCCCTCTTCCAACCGGCAGAAGAATGGGGCGGCGGGGCAGAAACCATGGTTGCCGACGGGTTGTATGACGTGGTCCCGAAACCCGACGTCGTCATGGGCCAGCATGTGGCCCCTTTCCCTGCCGGATGGTTCGGCATGCGGCCCGGCGTCACCATGGCGTCCGCTGATTCCCTCAACATCACTTTGCATGGACGAGGGGGCCACGGATCGCGCCCGGAGACCACTATTGATCCGGTATTGATGGCTGCTGCAACCACTGTCAGGTTGCAGGGCATCGTCTCGCGTGAACTGGCAGCCAGTGACTCCGCAGTGGTAAGCGTTGGGCAGATTCACTCAGGCACCAAGAACAACATCATCCCGGAAACGGCAACCCTGGGCCTCAGCGTCCGCACTTTCAACGAGGCAACGAGGGATAAGATCCTCGGTTCAATTGAGCGTATTGCCAAGGGGGAAGCCACAGCTTCAGGGGCTCCCAAGGAACCGGAAATCCACTTCGAAGAACGGTTCCCGCTGACAGTCAACGACGAAGCTGCCACCGGGAGGGTGTCGGCAGCGTTCAAGGCAAAGTTTGGTGAAACACAGATTATCGACCCCGGGCCCGTGTCCGGCAGCGAGGACGTGGGAGTCCTGGCCAAGGCTGCCGGTGCTCCGCTGGTGTTCTGGTTCCTGGGTGGCGCCGAGCCTGCCTTGTTCAAGGAGTTCGCCTCAACAGGTCGCCTGCCCGAGGACATTCCGTCGAATCACTCGCCATACTTTGCGCCGGTTATCCAGCCAACGCTGACACGAGGAACGGAAGCCCTGGTGACGGCTGCCCGGGAGTTCCTGGCCGCTCCGTCATAAGGCTTCAGCCACCAAACCAGCAGCCAAAAGGGTGAAGGCGCTGCGAGCGCAGCGCCTTCACCCTTTTGCTTCGAGCAAGTGCAGCTTCCTTGACCGTGACAATGAATGCCTAGACTTTCTCGCGGATGCGGTGCATCGTCCGTTCCGGAACCTCCGATTCCTTGCGACGGCGGGCCAGGAAAGTCCACAACGTTCCTTCCGTCCGTTGACGGCTCTCCGTCGGAGCTGCTTCCTTCTTTGCATCAGACTTTGCGTCAGACGTATGCGTCTCGGGCCTGCGCGCGGAGTCCTTCTTCGTGCGCCGCTCGAAGTCGTCGTAGTACGCGTAGCACATACCCAACCTCCTTTAACGGCTGTCCCTTAATCGTCCTCTGGCGGGGCCTGCACGTCGATGGTTTTGTGCTTTGTGATCGGATGGATCACTGTGCGGCCGCGGCTGCATCCGACCTAGTGGGATAGAGATGCCTGATGCGCTGCCCGCACAGCCGCTTTGGTCTCCTCCATTATGAGATCGGCATTGATGGCAGCCCCTGCCATAACTCCTGACGCTGCAGAAGCCATGACCTGCCCCATGAGATCCGCGACGTTTCCCGCTGCCCAGACACCTGGCACCGATGTGGCGCCGCCCATGGGATTCACTTCCACGTGCCTTCCTACGCCCATGGGGTGCTCCACCGACGGAACTCCCAAAGACTCGAGCACAGTGGACCGGGCCTCCAAACGCGGTCCGGTTACCACAGCTTCCATGGGGATCACTTTGCCCGTAGCCAGGACAACACCGCTCAACACGTCGTCAGTGACTGCCAGCGCTTGGACTTTGCCTTCCACCACAGTGATGGAACGGGCAGCAAGTTGTTCCCATTCTTCTTCCGTTGGCTCCACCACGTCATTGAGGAAAAGCGTGACGTTGGGGCTCCATTGACGGAACAGCAGTGTCTGATGCAAAGCCATCGGTCCTGAGCCCAGAATTCCAATAGCCTTGTTCCGGACCTCCCAGCCATGGCAGTAGGGACAATGCAGGACATCGCGGCCCCACCGTTCCCGGATGCCCTCTATGTCCGGGAGCACGTCCGTCAAACCCGTGGTGACCAACAAGCGGCGGGCACCCGTGGTCCGGCCGTCTGCCAACTCCACCTCGAAGGCGGGTTCCGCTCCGTTGGTGGGGTCCGCCGTCGAACGTGCCGCCACGGCTACGCCCTCCACGATCTCCGCCCCGTAGTGCCGGGCTTCGGTCCGGCCCAGTTCCAGTAGTTCCCGCGGGTCGATTCCGTCCCGGGAAAGGAATCCGTGAACCCCGGCGGCGGGCGCGTTCCGGGGCTCTCCGGCGTCGATGACGAGGACGGACCGCAAGGCCCTGCCCAGCGTCACGGCGGCACTTAACCCAGCTGCGCCACCTCCCACCACAACGACGTCGTACTCCCCGGCCATCTGACGGTCTGTTACTTCTTCGCTCACTGTGCCTCCAGGCGTATCCAGCGGCCCTTCGCCGCTTCTTCCATGGTTGGCCACAGTTGAATCAATCAGCAAGGAAGTTTGCCAATATGGCAAACTGTGGGCATGACTACCGATTTCAGCACCATGCTCGATGCCGTCGGCCCTCGCCTGCGCGCATTGCGGACCCAGCGCAACGTGACCCTCGCAGAAGCCTCGGAAGGGACGGGCATTTCCGTCAGCACGCTGTCCAGGTTGGAATCGGGCCAACGCAAGCCAACACTTGAACTTCTTCTCCCCATAGCGAGGCTGCATCAAGTCCCCCTCGAAGAATTGATTGACGCGCCGCAAACAGGTGATCCCCGCATTCACCTCAAGCCGCACGTTCACGAGTGGGGAACCGCCGTTCCCTTGACCCGACGCCCCGGTGGAATCCAGGCGTTCAAAATGGTCCTTAGGAGTGGGACGGGCAAAGAGACCCCGACGCCGCAATCACATGAGGGCTACGACTGGGTGTATGTCCTCAACGGCAAGCTCCGGCTGGTGTTGGGCGAGAACGACTTTGTCCTCAAGCCGGGCGAGGTGGCGGAATTCGATACCAGAACTCCGCACTGGTTTGCCAGTGCCACGTCGGAGCCCGTCGAGCTCCTTACCCTGTTCGGCCAACAAGGCGAACGCCTTCACGTGCGGGCACGACCCAAACGATAGGAAGGGCCCCCTTTGGGACTAGGAGGCAAGCCATTCCCGAGCGTTTCGGCGCGAAGCCACCGGCTCAGCATCGGGCGCAGGGCGGTTGATCTCTGACCACACCTCATCAAGGGACAACCCAAGGACGTCGGCAATCGCGGCCACCGTGGGGAAGGCGGGAGTAGCCACCCTGCCGGACTCGATCTTCCGGAGCGTTTCCGGGGAGACCCGGGCATCAAGGGCGATCTCGAGCATTGAGCGTTCACCCCGGGCGCGACGCAAGAGCGCACCGAGACGCTGTCCACGCTCGGCCTCTGCGGGTGTTAGCGGCAACCTGACCATGGCTCCAATTGTAATACCGGGATAATATGGCCGGGATAGTTATTGGTCATACACGAGAAAGGTGCCGCATGATTGAGATCCTGAGCCCCACCGAACTGGACCGGGCAAAAGAGGCAGGCGCGCTGGTTGCCAACATCCTGCAGACGCTGAAGCGCCGGGCAACAGTGGGCACAAATCTCCTGGATATCGACCGCTGGGCCAAGTCCATGATCCTCGAAGCCGGGGCCGTCTCCTGCTATGTCGACTACGCTCCTTCCTTCGGCCGCGGACCGTTCGGCCACTACATCTGCACAGGTGTCAACGACGCCGTCCTGCACGGCCTCCCCCGAAACTACGCACTGGCCGACGGCGACCTGCTGACCCTCGATCTGGCTGTCTTGAAAGATGGAATCGCAGCCGACTCGGCGATCAGCTTCATTGTGGGTGAATCCAAGCCCTCGGAGAGCGTTGCGATGATTGAGGCCACCGAACGCGCCCTGCGAGCCGGGATTGCGGCCGCCCGGCCAGGAGCCCGCATCGGAGACATCTCCTATGCCATCGGGTCGGTCCTCAGCGACGCCGGCTACCCCGTCAACACCGAGTTCGGTGGCCACGGCATCGGGTCAACCATGCATCAGGATCCCCACGTTCCCAACATGGGACGGCCCGGCCGCGGATACAAACTCCGCCCCGGCTTGCTGCTCGCTTTGGAGCCCTGGGTGATGGCAGACACCGCACAATTGGTCACAGACGCCGACGGCTGGACGCTTCGAAGCGCAACAGGCTGCCGCACGGCGCACAGCGAGCACACCGTCGCCATCACCGATGGTGAAGCCGAAATCCTCACTCTGCCGACGCTGGCTTCCTAGCCGAAAACGGCCCAGCGGCGGGAGCTAAAAGGCCCATCGGATCCCCATCCGGGTTCCGACACCTCTGGATCATGTTCTGGAGGGTCGGTGTCCGGGGAGTGGTGGGGCTTTGGAGTGGTAGGTGTGTCCGGTGGGTGTGCTGATGTGCAGGGTGTGGGTGTCTGCGGGCAGGGGTGTGGCGTTCCAGCCGGGGTTTTCCTTGGTGTGGTTGCACGCTTCGCAGAGCCCTGCGGCGTTGTCCAGGGTGGTGGTTCCGCCGGAGTGCCAGGGCACGATGTGGTCGATGTGCCGGATGGGCGCGTCGCAGTACGGGGTGCGGCAGGTATGGTCCCGGGTTTGGATGAATCGCCGGTGTCGGTGTGGGAAGAGCCGGGCTTTGGAGTCCATGGCCAGCAGTTCCCCGCTGCCGGGCGCGGTGTAGAGCCGCCGGACCCAGACCGCGAAGTCCCGACCCGGCCCTATCGCGGCTTTCGTCCCGGCCCGGCCGTGTGTCTCTTCAGCGCCGATCAGGGTTCTGGCCCATTCCGCGGGGACGATGCCGTAGCCCTGCAGCCTGGCCGGTTCGCTGCCTCCCTGAAAGAGGGTGCGGTCGGTCATGACGAGGTCCAGGTTGATGCCCGTAAACCCGGCCCGGGTGCCGGTGACACGTTCGACCAGGGTGTCGGCCATGCCCTGCCCACGGCCCCGGGGATCACCACTGGAACGGGCAGCATCAGCGGACTGGGTCAACGCCGCATACACCGCCACCCCTTGGGCGACCGGGAGCAGCGCGGTCAGATACGTCATGGTGTCCGGTGCCGGGCGCAGACTCACCATCCGTTCGCTCGCGGCGTGGCTGGCCCGTTGAGCCACCGACCGAGGATCGCGCCGGTAGGCGGCGGCCTTCACGGCAGCGACCAGGGCCCGGTCACCGAAACCCTCGAAAGTCCCGGCATCGGGAGCGAGTTCCTCATCCACCGCGGCCCGGTCCTCAACACTGAGGCAGGCTGTTTCCTTTACGAGCAGTGTGGCCCGCCACTCGTTCAACAGGCCCTTGTTCAACGCCGCCAGCGTGTGTGGCATCTCCATCACCAGGGCCTTGGCAAGGCCCAACAACCTCGAGCCCCGGTTCGGTGATTCCCGCCGCGCCAACGCCACCTGCGCACCCACGCCCTTGCCACGCTCCGCCGCAGGGACTCCGGCCTCGGCCTGTTCAGCCCGCTGCGCCAGATCAAACGCCACAGCAATCTGCGCCTGCAAACCGGAGATGGCTGACTTCATCTCCTCCAACACCCGCAACTGATCGATCAGGTCACCGCTGACAGTGCTGGGCTGAACTGAACTGCCGGCCTGAGCCAGCACCCGGGACAGAGCTGGAAGAGGCACAGCAGAGACCGCCGCCCTCGCTTGCCCGTCCCGGATCTGCTTCATACCCCAACTCTCGCAAGAGGCACCGACATTATTACCCCCGCCCACCCCGGCGAACCACCCGTTCCCGGGACCGTACGCCAGTCACGATTGGAAGCCATTCGGTTTGCGCCTTGCGCTTTGGGAGTGACTCGCGCCATACTAAATGAACGCTATTCATTTAGTGACTGTCGTCTCACCGGAGTACATGCCGCCATGATTGAAACCTGCCTGCCTCGAAGTCCCCATTCCCGGGTCGGCGTCGAGCCCGGGACACGTACCCCGCGATCCTCCAAGTTCCCAACAGTTTCAACGACCCCACGGACGGGAAAGCGCTCCGCAATCTTGCCGACCCGTACCCCGGACGCCGCGTGATCGGTGTTGACACGCGCGAACTCTTCACCCGGGGCGGCGGCATGCACTGCATCACGCAGCAACAGCCTTCGGCCATCTAGAAAGGGCCTCTTATGAGCCAGACAATCCGCCGCAGCGGCAGTGACGCTGCAACGTCGCACGACATCAGCGGCAAGGGACTGAAGACGGGGCAGTTGGGGCTCCTCGCCGTCGTCGTTCTTGGCATTTCAACCATCGCCCCGGCGTATACGCTGACGGGCGCCCTTGGCCCTACGGTCAACGAAGTGGGGCTGCAACTGCCCGTGATCTTCCTGATCGGCTTTATCCCGATGATCCTGGTGTCGCTCGCGTACCGGGAACTTAACGCAGACTCCCCGGACAGCGGCACCACGTTCACCTGGGTCACCAAAGCGTTCGGCCCCTGGGTGGGCTGGATGGGTGGCTGGGGCCTGCTCGCGGCCAATATCATTGTCCTGTCCAACCTGGCGGGCGTCGCCGTGGACTTCTTCTACCTGTTCCTGGCGCAGGCCACCGGCTCACCGGAGCTCGCCGATCTCGCCTCCAACAAGCTCCTTAACGTCGCCACGTGCTTCGTATTCGTGGCCTTGGCCGTCTGGATCAGCTACCGGGGCCTGCACACCACCAAGATTGTGCAGTACGGCTTGGTGGGCTTCCAACTGCTGGTCCTTGGACTTTTCGTGGGCATGGCCTTCGCCAACTGGTCCACGTCAGAGACCGCTGTTCCCTTCAGCTGGGACTGGTTCGACGTCACCAAGATCGAAACCTTTGGCCAGATCGCAGCCGGCATCTCGTTGTCGATCTTCGTCTACTGGGGCTGGGATGTCTGCCTGACCGTGAACGAGGAAACCGCCAACGGCAAGAAGACCGCCGGACTTGCGGGCACTCTCACGGCCGTCATAGTCCTGGGCATCTACCTGCTGGTCACCATCGCCACCATGATGTTCGCCGGCGTGGGTGACACAGGAATCGGCCTGAACAACGAGGAAAACCACGCAAACGTTTTCACCGCACTCGCCTCACCCGTAATGGGCCCGTTCGCAATCCTCATGTCCCTCGCCGTGCTCTCCAGCTCCGCGGCGTCCCTGCAGTCCACCTTCACGTCGCCGTCCCGCAGCCTGCTGGCCATGGCGCACTACGGGGCCCTGCCGGAACGCTTCAGCCACATGAGCAAGAAGTTCTCGACGCCGGGCTTCGCCACCGTCGCGGCCGGCGTCCTGTCCGCGGGCTTCTACGCGGTGATGCACGTGATCAGTGAGAACGTCCTGAACGACACCATCCTGGCCCTGGGCCTGATGATCTGCTTCTACTACGGGCTCACCGCCATCGCCTGTGTTTGGTACTTCCGGAACAGCCTGTTCGCCAATGCCCGGAACTTCTTCCTGCGGCTCGTATGCCCGTTGATTGGTGGCGTAGGCCTGTTCGTGGTGTTCCTGCAGACCGCAGTGGACAGCTGGGCTCCGGAGTTTGGCAGTGGCTCGGAGATCTTCGGGGTGGGACTGGTATTCGTCCTCGGCATCGGCATCCTGGTATTGGGCGCCGTTGTCATGCTGATCATGTCCCGCGTCCGGCCCGGGTTCTTCCGCGGCGAGACAATCCGGAAGGATACCCCGGCTTTGGTGGTGCCTGAATAACGAGCGTCGAAAACGCTGAAAAGCGGCCAGTTCGCCCGGAAAGTTCCGGCGAACTGGCCGCTTTCGTACATTCTCGGCGACCCGCGGCTTCAATCACCAGCGATGGGCGACGTCCACTACCAAGCGGGAGCCGCCGTCGGGCCCGTCCAAGGTGAAGACCCTGAACGGAAGCCGGGCACGGACACCCAGCCCAATGCTCGTGGTGCCCTCAAAGCTGCCGGCATAAACCACCTGGCGGAAGGTCTGATAACCGGAGACGTTGGAGAGCTCCGCTTTGGCTGCGGGCAGGTAGGTGGGCTGGCTGTACTGGTTATAGGACGGCGCAGTCACCACCACTTGCAGGTCTGCGTCACCAAGCACGGGGATCGGGTAGCCGGTGGCGTCCTGGGTGATTACCGGGACATAGCGGACGGAATAGCCGGCCACCTTTCCGGTCATGTCGATCACCAGACGGTCGAAACACGGCTGTTGGCCCGTGCGGACATTGGTGACGTAGGCGGAACTCATGTCGGGGTCGGCTTTGGCCAACGAACCCCAGGCAAGTCCGCAGTATGATGCCGCCGAGGCAGGCCCCGGCGCCGCCAGACCGAGTCCGGCTGCGGCCAGGACGGCTGCCAGACCCGCTCCAATTTTCCTCATTTTTTGTGCCCCCTTCAGGCGAAGTTGATACTTCAACATTAGGAGGACGCAAGCCACTTTGGACTGGTTGTTGCCGCTTCGGCGCATAACCGTTAAAGGGGCAACAAGGTGGTCACGGGAGGGACATCAAATACCAAATCCACGGCCGGTGCGGGCAGTTTTTAAGGGCCTTCGCACCCATGTTCGTGATCGAAGATAACGAGACCCCGGCGTTATCTAGCCTTCGCAGTCCTTGCAGAACTTGAGGCCGTTCTTTTCGAGCGCAATCTGGGACCGGTGACGGACCAGGAAACATGAACCACAGGTGAATTCATCCGACTGCTCCGGGACAACAATGACGGTCAGCTCTTCACCGGAAAGATCAGCACCGGGAAGGTCGATACCTTCGGCAGTGTCGTTTTCTTCGACGTCGATGACTGCAGTCTGTGCAGCGTTGCCACGGGATGCCTGAAGAGCCTCAAGAGATTCAGCCGGAGAGTCTTCTTCGGTCTTGCGCGGGGCGTCGTAATCAGTAGCCATTGAGGGTTCGCTTTCGTTGCTGCATAGTGCCTATTCCGGCACCTCAGTGAAGCAGTTTAGGGCATACTCCCCGCGTTTAACGAATAGTGTGCCCAACGCAACATATGGCAGCTTTCGCAGCGTTCTCTATGGCTCTGGCTGCACCCTCACAGTGTGCGATTGGATGGCCTGGGCGCTGGCCACCGTCACGCCGCTCAGCGCGGGCAGCCACGCCAGACGGTGCTCGTCCCTGGCCTCCACTTCAGCGCAATCCAGGACGTAGGCGGCCTCGATCCATGCCCCCAAGGTGGTGCCGAGACGGGTTGCCAGCGAAGCCAATGAAGCGATCATGCGGCAACCGTATCCAGCCTGCGTTTGGGGTCAGTTTCCGTCTGGTCACAAGCTTGTTAACTACTCGGCTAGGCTCGCATGATGAACACTCGGGGGATGCTGTTGCCAACTAACTCTTGTAACCAAGCTGGAGCAACCTCCTCGCCGCCTCCGGCAATATCACTGAAACAGGCTTTGTGGGCCCTGATGTGGATTGCCGTGTACGTTGCCGCAGTCTTTTTGGGAATGGTTGCAGCGGGATTGTCCGGCCTGGTTCATTTCACTGCAGAAACCGCTGTTCCAGTCATCCTCGGAGGGGCAACAGCAGCCGCAATGCTGGCAACATACGTACATTTGGTTCGAAGAAACCAACTCACTCCGAGCATGCTCGGATTCCGACGCTTTGACTCACGCATGCTGCACTTGCTCTGGCAGATTCCCACAGCCATCGTGGCTTCCGCCTGCGCCCAGGGTCTTTTCCTGGCTCTTCTCAGCCTCTTTGGAGTGGACGGCGCTGCGTCCAGTTCCTCCAACGGTGCGCTGGGCCGGGTTGCCGAACTTCCGGCACCGCTGATTGGCCTGACCGTGCTCATCGCTGCCGTGTTGACCCCTCTCTGGGAAGAAGTCCTCTTTCGGGGAGCTTTTCTGAGCGGGTTGATGCAACGTTGCAGGCCGTTGGCAGCCGCGGCAATTTCAGCGGCAATCTTTGCCGCTGTCCACCTGGTCCTGTTGACCTTCGTATATCTCTTTATGCTCGGCATGGCCCTGGCGCTTCTGAAAAAATTCCACCAAAATCTCTGGGCGCCCGTACTTCTGCATGCTGTCAACAACGCTGTGGTGCTGCTCATCATCTTGTCGGCTACGCAAAATTAGCCACCCTGCAGCGCCTGCTCCACGATGTACTCCGCGATGGCCATCGACGACGTCGCCCCCGGCGATGGTGCGTTACGCACCAAAACCGTGTCCCGGCGTCGCGCAATCACAAAATCGTCCACCAGCGAGCCATCACTGTTCATGGCCTGTGCACGCACACCACGGGTGCCGGGCAGGATGCTGGCGCCTTCCAAGGACGGAACAAAGCGCATCGCTTCCCGGATGAATTTCTTCCGGCTCACTACGGTCTGGAATTCTCGGACCGCCGACGGCACATTCTGCCGGGCAAAATTCCAGAAGCCCGGAAAGAGCGCATAGCTGGCAACATCACTCATCTTCACCTGGTTCCAGGCATAGGACTCCCGCCCGAAGGAGATGAAGGCATTAGGGCCAAGCATCATTTCGCCGTCAATCCGCTTGGTGAGGTGCACGCCGAGGAACGGGTGTTTGGGGTCCGGCACGGGATAGATCAAGCCCTTCACCTGGTGGCGGGCTTCGGGGCCCACCAGGAAGTACTGGCCGAAGAACGGGACGATTTTCGGGTTGGCCGGCTCGCCAGTCGCCTCAGCCAGACGGTCCGACTGGAGCCCCGCGCACGCCACCACCAGGTCAAAATGTTCGCCACCATCCCGGGTGGTCACCACTACCCCACTGGCCTGCTGCTCCAGCCCGAGTACTTCCTGCCCCAGCCGGATGGTCCCGCCCATGGCTCGAACGTCCTCGGCGAGCGCCTCGGTAATGGCCGTATAGTCGACGATCGCCGTTTCCGGCGAGTGCAAGGCAGAAAGTCCGACGGCGTTCGGCTCCACCTCGTGTATCTGCCCGCCGCCCAGCATCCTCACTCCGGGGACACCGTTGGCTGTGGCCCGGGCGAAGATGGCGTCCAAACGCGTGGACTCCTCCGGTGTCTGGGCGATCACCAACTTGCCGCAGGCCTCATAGGGAAGGTTCTTCGCGGCGCAAAATTCCCGCAGCAACTCCACTCCCCTGCGGCACAGCCTTGCTTTCAGCCCTCCCGGCTCGTAGTAGAGGCCCGCATGGACCACACCCGAGTTGTGGCCGGTCTGGTGTGCCGCGAGCCGGTTTTCCTTTTCGTAAATGGTGACCTGGACGCCGTCGAGCGTGGTGGCGAGCTCCCTGGCCACCGCAACACCGATGATTCCACCGCCCACCACGGCGCAACGCCTGATGGTTCTCCTGCGTGGACGGTTGGGCATGGCACTCCTCGTCATTGGGGCTCGGTCCGCGTCAGTCCCAGCATGTCATGTCCGCCGGGGCGGAATGGTGAAGGGGGTCAAAGAGGGCACAAAAAAGGGCGGCACACGAGGCGCCGCCCTTTTTCGTTGGAGCGTTTTACTTAGTGCTTGGCTGACTATGCAGTCGGCTGGTCAAAACGCTGGCCGGCCGGGTTGGACGGCAGAAGCGAGAACACCAGCAGCGCAAGTCCGCCCAAGCCGGGAATCAGGCCGATCAGGACGAGCCACCCGCTGAAGTTGCCATCGTGGAGGCGGCGAACCAGCAGGGCGATGGACGGGATGAGGATTGCCAGGTAAAAAACGACGGCCAGAATCAGGCCGACAACAGAGCCCGGGCCAGGAGTGGTGGTTCCGTTTGCAGAAACGGTGGCGCCGGCGCTGCCAAGAACCAGGGTCAGGATCTGCAGGACGAAGCCCACGACACCCAGAACCAGTGCCACCCACCAGTATTCGCTGCGGCTGGCGCGGCCGCTGAACGCGGTGTACTTCTTGAAGAAACGCTTGACGGCTGCACCGATCGGAGCGCCGTAGTACGGTGCCCACAGCGGCGGTTCGCCAGCCTGTGCGGTGTAGGGCTGGGTCTGCTGCGGTTGTTGCGGGTAAGTGCTCATTGGTATATCCCCCGGGGTTAGGTGTGAGTCGTTACGATGCGTTCGTACTCAGGTGATGAGTCGTGCCTATCGTAATGCCCCCGAGGCCAATTAGGCAGTTCGATGGATGAAATTAACCCGGATTTAGCCTGATAACGGATTATGTCGGCCGTTGGCTGCTCTCAGACCCCTCATTACCCGACACGAATTACGTCGATTTCCACCGGGCCCGACCGGCGGCGTCACAGGGCGTAGTGCTTCCGCAGGTCCGTCTTGCGGATCTTGCCGCTGGCCGTGCGCGGCATTTCCTCAACGAACACCACTGACTTGGGGATCTTGTATCGCGCCAGCCGGCCGTCGAGATGCGAGCGCAGTTGCTCCTCGGTCAGGGAACTTCCGTCCCGCAGGGTGACGATGGCGCGGGGCACTTCACCCCAGGTGTCGTCGGCAACGCCGATCACCGCCACGCTCCCTACCGCGGCCAACTCCGCGATGGCCGCCTCAACCTCGGCCGGGTAGATGTTCTCCCCGCCGGAGATGATCATGTCTTTGATCCGGTCGGACACGAACAGGAATCCCTCCGCGTCCTGATGGCCCATGTCGCCGGAGCGGAACCACGAGGAATCCGCGTAGCTGTCTGCGGTGGCTTCCGGGCGGTTCCAATACTCCTTGATGACGTTGGGCCCGGAGATCTGGATTTCCCCTACCTCGCCCACGGGAGCAACGCCGCCCATCGGACCGGCGATCCGCACGTCCGTGAAGAAGTGCGGCAGCCCGGCAGATCCGGCCTTCTCCTTGGACCGCGATACCGGCAGCATCGTTGCGCCAGGCGCGGTCTCGGTCATGCCATAACAACTGGTGAATCCAATACCGCGGGCCTCATATGCTTCCAGGACCCTGCCCGGTACCGCGGAACCACCGCACGTGAGCTTATCCAGGGAGCTGAGGTCCGCCGTCGACCATCCGGGGTGATCACAGAGCATCTGGAAGGTGGTGGGAACGCCGTTGAGCGTGGTGATCTTGTGCCGGCCCACCAACTCCAGGACCCGCCCGGCGTCGAACTTCGCTTCAAGCACCACGGTGGCTCCTTTGAGGAGCATGGGAAGCAGACCCATATCCAGGGACGCTACGTGGAACAGCGGCGAGATCATGAGCGCTACATCGTTGCGGTTCAGGTCCATGTCCACCACCGTGTTGATGCAGTTCCACGTGATGTTGCCATGCGTCAGCAGCGCGCCTTTGGGCTTGCCGGTGGTGCCGGACGTGTAGAGGATCATGGCGGCGTCGTCCAGCGTCACGGTCTCATCAAGCGGCTCCGCGGTTGCAGCGTCAAGCACCTCGCCATAGTGCTCGACGCCGGACGGCAGCTTATGGGCGGAACCATCAGTGCCGCCGTCGGACGCCACTACAAGACGGTGGGTTACCACTGTGTCGGTCACGGACGCGGAGGCCACGACGTCCAGGGCCTCGGCGTTGATCAGGAGCCGCGCGCCGGAATCCTGCAGTTGAAACTGCAGCTCCGGAGCCGCCAAGCGGGTGTTCAACGGAACGAAGATCGCGCCCAGCAGACCGCAGGCGAAGAACGTCTCCACAAAGGACGCGTGGTTCTCACCGAGGTAGGCCACGCGGTCCCCTTTGGTTACTCCCCTGGTTTTGAGGGCGTGGGCCAAACGGTCGGTGCGGTCGGCGAGCGCGTCGTAGCTCAGCGCTTGATCACCGGAAATGAGGGCCGTTGCGGTTCCGGACTTATTGCGGCGGCGGTGCAGCCAGGATCCAACTCCGTTGTTGTCCATGGTGTGCTACTCCTAACTGACCGTTGAAAGGTCGTTGTTCTTAGACTCCCGCGTCAGCAGGATGAAGACAATCGATACCAGCGACATGATGGACAGGAACACCACCACGGGGACGATGCTTTGGCCGGAGTCCTTATAGAGGCCGGCCACAATGCCCGGTGTGAAGCCCGCGCCGATCAGGCGTGCCAATTGGTAGCCGACGGCTGCCCCCGTGTAGCGGTTGGTGGTGCCGAACTGTTCGGAAACAAACGCGGCGAGGGGTCCGTAGAGGGACGAGTGCAGAACCAGCGCCACCGTGAAGGCCAGGAAGACCAAAGCGATGTTGCCGGAGCTGAGCATCCCGAACATGGGGAACAGGTAAAGGATGAACAAGGCCAAGCCAGTCACCATGACCGGGCGGCGGCCGAAACGGTCCGAGAGCCTGCCGCCCAAGAGGACGAACAGGATGGAAATGGCCGAGGCACCTGCGAAGGCATAGAGCACGCCTTGCTGTGGTGCGCCCTTGGATACGGCGTAGGTCACGGAGAAGGTGGGCAGTACTACCTGCAGTCCGAAGCCGGCGGCACCGGCAAACATGATCATGATGAGCGCCTTGGGGCGTTTCAGAACTTCCAGGAGCGGGATCTTGCGCTTGGTCCCCTGGGCACTTTCCTTGGCCACGGCTTCGGCAAAGATGGGGCTTTCGGAAACCCGCAACCTCACGAACATGCCCACGATCAGCAGCACGAAGGACAACAGGAACGGCACCCGCCAGCCCCATGCCAGGAATGCGTCCTGCGGGAGGGCGGAGAAGATGCCCATGACCACGGTGCCCAGGACAGCCCCGGTGGGTGCGCCAGCGTTCACGAACGACGCCGCGAAGCCTCGCCTCTTGGGATCGGAGTGTTCCAGGGCCATCAGTGCGGCCCCACCCCATTCACCGCCGACAGCGATCCCCTGGCAGACGCGCAAGACCACCAGGATCACAGCTCCCCACGGGCCAATGACGCTGGCTCCCGGAATCAGGCCAATCAACGTGGAGGCAATGCCCATCATCGCCATGGACACGATCAGCATGCCCTTGCGCCCTATGCGGTCGCCGAAGTGGCCGAAGATGATGCCGCCCAAGGGACGGGCAACATAGCCTGCCGCGAACGTGGCATAGGCAGCAACTACGCCAACCCATTCATCGGTGCCTGCGAAGAAGACTTTGGGGAAAGCGACCGCTGCCGCTGTTGCGTAGAGCAGGAAGTCGTAGAACTCGATGGTGCTGCCCAGATAGCTGGACATGATGACCGTGCGCGCCTCTTTGCGCTTGGCGGCCGTGCTCGGCTGTGCGAGCGCAGTGTGTCCTGACATGGCTGTTCCTTGGGAGAGGAGGGAAGGGAATTGGATCTTTATTTGTAGAAACGGGCCAGGAATTCGGCCACGACAGCGGGGCGTTCCTGGCCTTCGATTTCAATGGTGGCGTTGACCTTGATCTGGGCGCCGCCCTTGACTTCGGTAACTTCGGCGATGCTGCCGTTCATACGGACTTTGGAGCCGACCTTGACCGGGGAGGTGAAGCGGACTTTGTCCAGGCCGTAGTTGACCTTGGTGGTGACCCCGTCTACGTCGAACAGTTCGCCCCAGAAAGGGATGATCAGGGACAGGGTGAGGAAGCCGTGCGCGATCGGAGCCCCGAACGGACCGCTCTTGGCGCGCTCGGGGTCGGTGTGGATCCACTGCTGATCGTCCGTGGCGTCAGCGAACAGGTTGATCTGCTGCTGGGTAATCTCGCGGTAATCGGTGGTGCCGAGGTCCTTGCCGGACATGGTGAGCAGGGTGTCGAAATCGACGACGAGATTGGGCATCTTTGCCTCCTGGCAGTTGGTGTTGAGGTTTGAGAAGGATCAGTTGGTAAAGGCGCTGGCGCCGGTGAGGGCGCGTCCCACGATGAGGGCGTTGATCTCGTGGGTGCCTTCGTAGGAGTAGACGGCTTCGGCATCGGCATGGAAACGCGCGACGTCGGCCGCGAGGGTGATGCCGTTGCCGCCCACCACTTCACGGGCAAAGGCGACGGTTTCGCGCATCATCAAGGACGTCTGCATCTTGGCCAAGGCCGAGTCCTGGTCCCGGTAGATGCCCCATCCCTGCTGCTCAGTCAGCCGCACCACCAGTGAAAGCGAAGCGGTGATGTTGCCGAGCATCCGGGCCAGCTTCTCCTGGACCAGCTGGAAGGACCCCAGCGACCGGCCGAACTGCTGGCGTTCCTTGACGTAGGCCAGCGCTGCTTCGAACGCGCCTGCTTGAATGCCGGTGGCGATCCAGGCTACGTCCGAGCGCATCGCCCGAAGCATCGAGGCAACGTCCTTGAACGAATTCACCTTGTGGAGGCGCATGGCCTCGGGTACGCGGACCTTGTTCAGGGTGATGTGGGCGTTCTGCATCATCCGGAGCGAGGTTTTGCCATGGATCTTTTCCAAGCTGACGCCGGTGGCGGTCCGGTCCACGAGGAACGCTTTGACCTGTCCATCGGCAACGTCCCTGGCGAACACACACAACACATCGGCCGTCGAGGCGCCCCCGATCCACCGCTTTGCGCCGTCCAGAACCCAGCTTCCGCCGTCGGGACCTTCTTCGAAACGTGCGGTAGTGGAAAGCCCTCCGGCGATGTCCGAGCCGTGCCCTGGTTCGGTCAGCGAGAAGACACCTTTGAGGGAGAAGTCGATGACCTTGGGCATCCACTCGCGCTGCTGCTCCTCGGAAGCACCAACACGGATCGCTGTCCTGAACAGCCCCGCCTGGGCGGTGTACCAGGTTGCCAACGAAGCGTCCGTGCGGGCCAGTTCGAAGATCCGGAAGCCGTGGTAGATCCCTCTTGCCGGCCCCTCCACGGTGAGATCGGAAGGTTCCATCACGTCAAGATCGATCAGCGGCTGAGCCAACTGCTCCGGGAACTCACCCCGTTCCCAGTACTCAGCCAGCAGTGGCTTCGCTTCCGCCTCCAGGAAGCCGCGCAGCCGACCCAAAACCTGACGCTCTTCAGTGGTGAGGAGTGCTTCGGCGTCGTACCAGTCCGCCACGGAATAGAGCCGCTGTTCCGCATTCGTTGCTGTACTCGTGGTCATGTCAGCCACCGAGTCCCAGCAGCCGGACAGCATTGTCCTTGAGGATCTTTGGACGGACTTCATCCTTCAGTGGCAGGTCAGCGAACGCACCCAGCCACTTTTGCGGGGTGATCAACGGGTAGTCCGTGCCGAACAGGACCTTGTCCTGCAGCACCGAATTCGAGGCTTTCACCAGCGACTCCGGGAAATACTTCGGCGACCATCCGGACAGGTCAATGAACACGTTGGACTTGTGCGTCGCGATCGAGTTCGCCTCGTCCTGCCACGGCACCGAGGGGTGGGCCATGATGACCTGCAGGCCCGGAAAGTCAGCGGCAACAGCATCCAGCAGCAACGGGTTGGAGTACGCGAGCTTGATCCCATACCCACCGGGCAGCCCTGCACCCATGCCGTTCTGGCCCGTGTGGAAAATACACGGCAGCCCAAGTTCCTGAAGGGTTTCCCAGAGCGGATAGAAGGCCTCATTGGACGGGTCGAAGCCCTGCAGCGAGGGGTGGAACTTGAAACCCCGGGCACCAAGTTCAACAGCCTGGTGCTTCGCCCCGGCGATTGCGTCCTCCCCCGTCCGAGGATCAACGCTGCCGAAGGGAATCAGCACATCGTTGTTCCGGGCAGCGCCCTCGATCAGCTCCGGGATGCTGTTGGGCTCATGCTTGAGCTGCGTCCGTGCGTCGACAGTGAAGACGACGGCGGCCATGTTCAGTTCGCGGTATACCTCAGCGATCCGGTCCAGGGACGGCGTCCTGTCCTCGGACTTGAAATACTTCGCCGAGGCCTCCGTCAGCGCTTCCGGGAGCGAGCCATGACCGCAGCTGTCCACTTCCAGGTGGACGTGCATATCGATCGCGTCGAGCTTCGCAACGTCGATGCCCAGTTCGTAGCGGTCGGCCATGATCAGCGGGCCTGCGCCGGTACGGCCGCCGGCTCGGGCCGGAGTTCCTCAGGCAGCGGCAGGAATTCCTCGCCGTAGCTCTGCAGCGCATCCGAACCAAACAGCGAAGCTGCATTCTCCTGCAGGGCCTCGTAGCTCCAGCCACCGTCGCGGTACTCGGTGGTGGCCGCCGTCGGGTGGGTCCAGACCTGGAGCCGGTCACCACCGGCACCGATTGCCTGGCCGGTAATCCCCGCGGCCGCGTCAGAGGCGAGGAAGGCAATCAGCCCGGCGACGTCGTCGGCCGTTCCGAAACCGAGGTCGTGGCGGAAGAACGCCGGCATGGCCTCGCCACGCTCGTCTGCTTCAACGGCCTTCTGGAAATACGGGACCGTCTTGGTCATCGCCGTCGCCGCCACCGGAATGACGGAGTTGACGGTCACGCCCGCCTTCTTCATCTCAAGCGCCCAGGTCCGGACCATGCCCACGATCCCGGCCTTGGCAGCGGCGTAGTTGGTCTGGCCGAAGTTACCGCGCTGGCCGGTCGGCGAACCGATGGTGATGATCCGCCCGGGAATGTTGTTTTCCTTGAAGTAGGCGAACGCCTCGCGGACGCAGGTGAAGGTTCCGCGCAGGTGGACGTTGATGACCAGATCGAAATCCTCATCCGTCATCTTCAACAGGCTCTTGTCCCGCAGGATCCCGGCGTTGGTGACCAGGATGTCCAGCCGGCCAAATGCTTCAACAGCACCCGCCACCAACGCCTTCGCAGCATCAGTGCTGCCCACCGGAACCACCACGGCGGCGGCCCGGCCACCGTCGGCCTCAATGTGCGCGACAGCCTCCGCAGCGGTTTCAGCGTTCACGTCATTAATAACGACGGCGGCACCCTGGCGGGCGAGCTCCCTCGCATAAGCGAGTCCAAGACCCTGTCCACTTCCAGTAACGATTGCAACCTTGCCGTTCAAGCTCATGGCGTGCTCCTTCGCATGCAGTAACCGGCCGGAGCCGGTGAGGCCGATCCCATTGCGTCGTGAGATCCTTGTCATGATCAATGAGAATACGGATCATTGAAAAAGTCAACGATTGTTTTTCATTACTATTGGAGTTGTCATGGGCCCGCAAAGCACCGAAGTGGAAACCCCGCGCTTGGCCGCAGCAAAAATCGGCAGCGATGTGGGCCTGTTGCTGGCCAAACTGCATGCCACGGGTTCACTGCTGAACAACAAGGCCCTGGCAGATTACGGACTCAGGGAACGGTCCTTCTCAGTGCTGACTCTTGCGTGCAGCGGGCTGGAACCTACGCAGCGGGAGCTCGCCGATTTCCTCAGCCTGGACCCCAGCCAGGTGGTCAGCCTTGTGGACGACCTGGAACACCGCGGCCTGGTCAAGAGGGCTCAGGGCAAACAGGACCGCCGGGCGAAGATCATCGTCTCCACAGCCGAGGGCCGGCGGATCCACAACAAGGCGAGGGCTGCCCTTGAAGTGTGCGAAGAGACCCAGCTTGCGGGACTCAGCGAGGACGAGAATGCCCAATTGAGGACCCTGCTGAAGAAGGCTCTCTGGGGCTAGGTGCCTGCCCCGGCCCGGATGGACATTTGCACAGCCGTGCCGTGACGGCGTATGCACCTGTCCATACCGGCCCCGGGTCGCTTCTGTCAGGATCGGGAAGTATGAACCTCCCACTCTTCCACGATCCCCTGCAGGGAGCCGTCACTGTCGACGCGCCCTCGCGCGATCCGCAGCTTCACCTCCCCGCCCGCACGTCCCGACGGCCTGCACACCCGGCAACGCGCAGCAGCAAACCCGGTTCCAATCCAACGCCCAGCGCCCGGCAGCGCGAAGTAGCCAAGGTGGCCGAAGATCTCCAGGCCCTGATGGCCCGGAGCGGCAAGCTGTAACACCCGGGTTGGGGAGGTCCAGCGCGGGTACATTCACACCATGGGCATCCACATCGGCACCTCGGGCTGGAGCTACGACCACTGGGAAAATGTGCTCTATCCGCCGGGGCTTCCGGCATCAAAGCGCCTGGCCCAGTACATGGCCAGGTTCACCACGGTGGAGCTCAACGCGAGCTTTTATCGCTGGCCCCGGGACACCTCGTTTGCGAGTTGGCGAAACCGCCTGCCTCCGGGCTTTGCCATGTCCGTCAAAGCGCCACGGGGACTCACACACGCCAAGAAGCTGTACAGCCCGGAGGTGTGGGTGGAACGGATCATTCGCTGCTGGCACGAGCTCGGCGACAAACGGGCCGTCCTGTTGGTCCAGCTCCCACCCGGTTTTGCCCGCGACGACGCCCGGCTGGACTACTTCCTGGCCGCCCTGCCCCACTGGATCCGAGTTGCCGTCGAGTTCCGCCACGACAGCTGGGACCACCCCGACGTCTATTCACTGCTGGAGCGCCACGGGGCCGCATACTGCATCATGAGTGGCGCCAATCTGCCCTGCATCCTGCGCGCCACCGCGCCGTTTGTTTACGTTCGACTGCACGGCCCGGACCATGAGCACCTCTACGGCGGCTCATACTCCGATGACGATCTCCGCTGGTGGGCGGAACGGATTCGGGAGTGGGACGGTTCCGGCAAGGACGTGTACGTCTACTTCAACAACGACGGCGGTGGTAACGCCGTGCGAAACGCTGACACTTTGCGGTGGCTGCTGGGGGTCAACTGACCTCGCTACGCCAAGCGTCCGCGCACGATCTCGCTGACAGTCTTGCCGTCAAAACGTCCTGCAACCTTGGCGGTGACGGGCTTCATCACGGCTCCGATGGAACGCATGGAAAGCTCTTGGCCATCAGCCTTCAGCGCCTGGACGGCGTCGTCGACGATTGCTTCCACTTCTTCCCTGGTCAGGGCCTTTGGCAGGTAAGCCTCGATAATTTCAGCCTCCGCCACTTCGGCGGCTGCGCGCTCGGATTCGCCGGCCTCCGTGTAGATGCGGGCAGTGTCCCGGCGCTTGGCGGCTTCCTTTTGGAGCAGTGATGTCACCTGGGCGTCGTCCAACTCGACCGGCGTCTTCCCGGACTTCTCACGGGTAGTAATCTCACCCAGCACGTTGCGCACTGTGGTCAGCGCAACCTTGTTGCCCGCCTTCATGTGGTCAACCACGTCGGCTTTCAGGCGTTCTTTGAGGGTCATGATGTTGCTCCTTGATTCGGGATTCCTTCTGCTATCTTCCCAGTTTGGCCGCTCAATAAGATCCCGCCCCACGGAGACAACCTCGTACCATGGGCGTGTGATGCTACAGGCTTGCCTCAACGGGGCTCGGAACGTCTCGCTCCACCAACGGCTGGCGGCAGATCCCGCCATGATTGCCCAGGAAGCGGCGGCGGCCGTGGCTGCAGGCGCCCACAGCCTGCATGTCCATCCTAAGAATCCTCAGGGCGCGGACACCATGGAACCGCACTACGTCACCCAATGGCTGCGCGCAGTGCGTCATGCCTGTCCTGACGTACCTGTGGGCGTGACAACGGGTGCCTGGACTTCCCCCGACGCATCGTCGCGCGTGAAGATGGTGGAGTCATGGCGTGAGGCACCGGATTTCGCATCCGTAAATTGGCACGAGGACGGTGCCGAAGAAGTGGCCGGCGCCCTTCACGCCCGCGGTATTGGCATCGAGGCGGGAATCTGGCATGCGGACGCTGCCCGCCGATGGGCCTGCTCGCCATTCCGGGCTGAATGCCTGAGGGTGTTGATCGAGCTACAGGACATCCCGGCCGAGGCTGTGGAAGGCGAGGCCAAATGTCTCTTGGAACTGTTGCGGGAACCAGCGGTCCAGGTGCCGACCCTGCTCCACGGCGAGGAACGGTCCACCTGGGCTGCGCTGAAGCTGGCAGCCCGGTGGGGATTGGACACCAGAATCGGTCTCGAAGATACGCTCCTACTCCCCCATGGAGAGCGCGCTGAAGGCAACGCTGAGCTGATTGCTGCAGCCAAGAACTTGCTTGCCGCCTGAAGAAGAAGCGCGGCTGTTCAACCAGGGACCCCGCAAAACAGCTGCCGGTTCCTCGTCAGGACCCCTGGGAAACCTCCGGGCCCGGTGGATCCTGTTCCGTTGGTTCCTTCTCAATCGGCCCGCTGACTACTACCTGCGCAGGGCTGTGAAGGAGGTAGCCGTTGAGCCAGGAGAACAAGGCACGGATCTTTTGCTGGAGCCCGGACAGCAGCGCCAGATGCACCAACAGCCAGGATAAGAAGGCGAAAATCCCCTGCAGCTGGATTCGCTTGCGACCCAACTCTGCCACTGCGGCGCCACGACCCACCATCGCCATATAACCCTTATCCACATAGTGGAAGGGCGTCCGGATGCCCCCGCCGAGGTCCGCAAGGATGTTCTTGGCGGCCCACTTTCCTGCCTGTTGAGCCACGGACCCCAGTTGCGGAAGCTTCGCACCGGTGGAGTCGGTGATGTTGGCACAATCCCCAATGACGTATACGCCCTTCGCGTCCGGAGCAGTCAGGTCCGGATGGACGTCAACGCGGCCTCCCCTTCCCTGCGTCAGCCCGGACCCGGCAATGAGATCGCCCGCTTTCAGGCCTCCGGCCCACACCACGATCTGTCCCGGCACGGAGCTGCCGTCTGCCAGGGTCACTCCGTCCGGCCGGACCTCGGTGACGCCCACTCCCATATGAAGGTGAACGCCCACCTTCTTCAAATGATCAGTGGCATAGCTCTGGGATTTCTTGGAGAACATGTTCAGGACACTGGGAACCATGTCCACCAAATGCACCCGGCATCGTGCTGCGAGCTCCGGCGAGAAATACTTGCTCACCACATATTTGACGTTTTCCGCCATCGCTCCGGCGGTCTCCACGCCGGTGGGCCCGCCTCCCACCACCACTACGTCGACGGAACCGTCGGGGTTTCTGTCGGCTTGGTCCAGCAGCCGGGTAAGGCCAGTGCCAAGCCTGGTGGCGTCCGTGACGGAATACAGCGGGAACGCCAACTCCTCTGCGCCAGGGGTATTAAAAAAGTTCGGAACGGCGCCGACTGCAATAACGAGGATCTTCGTGCGCAGGGTCTGTCCGTCTTCCGTGGTGACGGACCGCTGTGCTGCATCCACGGACTCGACCTTCGCCGTGAGGACCTTAACCGACTTGAAGCGTCGGAACACGGACCGGAGTGGCCGCGCAATTGCCGAGACCCCGATCTGGGATGTAGCTACCTGATAAAGGAGTGGCTGGAATTGGTGGTAGTTGTTCGAGTCGATCAGCAAGACCTTGACGCCCTTGCGCCCGAGTTCCTTGGCTGCCGCTACGCCCGCGAATCCGGCACCCACAACGATGACTTGATATGAGTCCTCCATGCGAGCAACTTACTTCACTGAAGGTCCGGGCGACAGAGGTTCCCGGACGCCGTCGTGCGTTTATTCTCTGGACCCGTGGGTACGCACTGGGTAGTGTTCTGCATTCGGCAACACACGCGGAGGAGTGATCTTTGTGAACGAGGACGGACTGACGGACGCAGTCCAGGAGGCCGGTGCCGTGGAGTTGCTGCTGATCCGGCACGGTGAAAGCGAAGGAAACGTGGCCGCGACGGAGGCACGCTTGGCTGGAGCGGAGGTTATCCAGGTTCCTGCCAGGGATCCCGACGTGAACTTATCCGGCACGGGCCGGGAGCAGGCGAAAGCACTGGGAACGGCGCTCGCCCGGATGGCCGAAGAGCTCCGGCCCGATGCTGTGGTTTCCTCCCCCTATGCCCGTGCCAGACAGACAGCGGAAATCGCTGTGGAGACCGCCGGCTGGCCTGTCAAGGTACTCACCGATGAACGCCTCAGGGACCGGGAACTGGGTATTTTGGACCGGCTGACGCGCTTGGGCGTCGAGACGAGGTACCCCGACGAAGCCGAGCGGCGGCTTTGGCTGGGCAAGCTGTACTACCGCCCGCCCGGCGGGGAGTCGTGGGCTGACGTCGCACTCCGCCTGCGTTCGATCCTGGATGAGCTCAACACCCTGGGAACAGGGCACCGGGTGATGCTGGTCTGCCACGATGCCGTCATCCTGCTGGTCCGTTACATCCTGGAAGGGATGTCCGAGGACGAAATCCTGGACCTGGCCGCGACCACGTCGGTGCTGAATGCGTCGATCACCCGTTACGTACGTCCCACCGGCTCAGGCCCGTGGGAACTGGAGAGCTTCAATGTGGCTGACCATCTGGCCGAGCAGGGAGTGGCAGTGACAGAACATGCAGGAGACGCCAGTGTCCACCCGCAGTGAATCCAGTGCCGCCATCCTGGTGACGCCCTCGCTGCTGCGTGACTGGCCGTTGCCGGCACCGGGCGAGGACAAGTACTCGCGGGGAGCAGTGCTGGTGATCGGAGGGGCCCGGACTACGCCCGGCGCGGCGCTGCTGGCCGGCACTGCGGCGCTCCGTGCCGGGGCCGGGAAAATCACCCTGGCAGTCGCCGAGTCCGCTGCGGTGCAGATTGGCGTGGCCTTGCCTGAATGCGGATCTGTTGGCCTGCCCGAAAACCCCAACGGGTCAGTGACCGGAGAAGGCTTGGACCGCATCGCCGGCGACCTGGAGAAGGCGGACGCCCTCCTCATTGGGCCCGGCCTGGACGACCTCGACCTCGCTGAGGCACTGCTGCGGGCGTTACTGGAGCAGGAACAGTCCGACGACGGCGGCGGCACCGCGGGAGGTCCCGCCGTCGTTCTTGATGCTTTTGCCCTGGGAGTGCTGGGCAGGATCGAGGAGGAGCTCGAACCGTGGCGGGGAAGGCTGATCCTGACGCCCAATCCGACGGAGACCGGCATATTGCTGGGCCGGGACGTGGAAGACCTCGAACGCGATGTTGCCGCTGTGGCAGACCGGTTTGATGCAGTGGTGAGCTGCCAAGGCATTATTGCCGGGCCCTCGGGCGCAGGTGGGAAGTTATGGAAGATCACCACCGGGTACGGCGGACTGGGGACGTCCGGCAGCGGTGACGTTCTCGCTGGCGCCGTAGCCGGTTTGCGGGCGCGGGGAACCAGCGATGCGCAGGCCGCCTGTTGGGGAACCCACCTTCACGCAGCGGCGGCTGACCGTTTGGCCAGCAAGCTCGGCCCGTTGGGTTTCCTGGCACGCGAGCTGGCCGACGAACTGCCGGCCCTGATGCTGGAGCTGAACACCTGAGCTTCAGCCCTGCGGCAGCCGGCCGGCGGCTGCCGCAGGCACTAGGCAGGCTTCAACAATTCATGCTCGACGACGGCGGAACGGGACAGGGTTTTATAGCCCTCCTGCTCGAACAGGACAGTGATGACGTCATCCTCGTGGCGCATCACCAAGCCCTGTCCCCATTCCTTATGCACCACCGTGGATTGCAAAGGAAACGTCTCCTCCGCGTCGGAGACGGGCGCCCGGTCCAGCCTGCCGTCGTCGTGCCCGTCAGCGCACGAGTCACAGTTGCCGCAAGGCTCCGGCAGGTCCTCACCGAAGTAGCCCAACAGGAACTGGCGGCGGCAACTGTCCGTCTCCGCGTAGGCGCGCATCATGGTGAGCCGCGACTGTTCCACTCGTTGCCGGGCCTCAGCACGTTCGACGGCGCGGCCCACCAGGGTGGACAGCCTGGCTTTCGATTCAAGCCGCGTTCCACGCTTCCCCGTGCTGACGGCATCCACTTCTTCCAACTGGTTCACCAGTGCGGTGATCCGCCGGGCGGGGAAGCCCGTGAGTTCCACCAATGCGGTCTTCGGGGCAGGAGCGCCGGCATTCTTGATAACTTTCAGCACCGCCGTGAGTGCATCGGGGTCCGAGGAATGGGTGCTGAAGAACTTACGCAGCCCCAGGTCCTCCGCCCGGTAATGCAGGATCGCCTCGGCGGGCGCGCCATCCCGGCCGGCCCGGCCAACCTCCTGGTAGTACGAGTCCAATGACGCCGGAATGTCGGCATGCACCACAAACCGCACATTGGGCTTGTCGATGCCCATGCCGAACGCCGTCGTGGCCACTACTACATCCACTTGGTCATCCATGAACGACTCGTGGATGGTCTCCCGGTCAGTATCCGATCTGCCCGCGTGATACGCCTCCGCACGGAGCCCGGCATCTGTCAGTTTGGCTGCATACTTTTCGCTGTCCTTGCGGGTGGCAACGTACAGCAATCCCATCCCTTTCGCCGAGGCCAGGGAGGCAACGTGGTCCAGCACGGCTTCCCGCTTGGCTTTGTCTTCCTGGTGCCGGACCACTGTGAGGCTGATGTTTGGCCGGTCGAAGCCGCGGATCAGGACCAAGGGGGCCTTCATTCCCAGCCGTTCCACGATTTCGTCGCGCACCGGCGGGGAGGCGGTGGCAGTCAGCGCCACCACAGGTGGGTTGCCCAACTGTTCGCGGACGGTGCCCAAGTCGAGGTAATCAGGGCGGAAGTCATGGCCCCAGGAGGACACACAATGGGCCTCGTCCACCACGAACATGGTGATGTCCAGCGCGGCGATCCGTTCTACGGTCGCCTGCTTGGCCAGTTGCTCCGGAGCGAGAAACAAGAAGGTGGCCTTGCCGGATTCGGCCGCCTGCCAGGCGGCCTCCACTTCGGAATCGCTGCGGGAAGAGTTGATGGCGACGGCGGCATGGTGGCCCAGGTCCTCCGTGAGCCCGTCAAGCTGGTCTTCCTGCAGGGCAATGAGAGGCGACACCACGACGGCGGGCCGTCCCGTCTGCTGGTAAAGGTACTGTGCCGCCACCTGATAGGTTGCGGATTTGCCGTACCCGGTGGGCATGACAGCCATGACATCACGGCCCTCAGCAAGGGCGCTCATACCTGCGAGTTGGCCATCACGCAGTTCAGGAAGGGAAAAAGAGGACGCCGCGAGGGCGCTCAGGGCAAGGTCAACAGACATTTCGTAGGGTGGCTCCGCATAGAGGTTCCTGCGGCCACTTGCATCAGCCGAGGTGTCCAGCCTAGCGGAGGCGGGGACCGGACGTCGTCCGCTGCTTGACCCGCTGTGGATAACGCCCTGTTGCCTTCGCCCCTATCGGCGGACCCGGTAGACCAGGTGGGTCACCCGGGTGCCCGGCACAATTACGGGCTCATTAAACAGGAGGTCGCCATCCAGTGCTCCAAACCACGGGATACCGCTTCCGAGCAGCACCGGCACCAGGTCCACACGGAGCTCATCCACCACGCCGCGCCTTAGGCACTGCTGCACGACGTCTGCCCCGGCAACTCCGATTTCTCCGCCGGCGGCGTGAACGGCGGCCCGCTCCAGCGCCGTTTCCAGGTCCCCGGCAAACTCGAAGGGCACGGGCTGGCCGTCCCGTCTGGTGGGCGGCCAATTCACTGGGGGTTCGCGGTGCGTCAACACCACGGTGGGCGATTCATTGGGCGGATGGCCTCCCCACCCCTTGGTGATGTCGAACAGCCTTCGGCCTGAGATGAACGCCCCCTCACGCGGAAGTGAGTTCCAGTACGCAGCATCGGCTTCACTCAGGTGGAACGGAACGGGATGTCCCCGCATCCAGGTCTCAACGTCCCCGGCCTCGTACCAATCGAACAAGGGCCCCACGGTGTCATCCACGCGGGCGATGAAGCCGTCCAGGGCCATCGAAAACTGGGCCGAGACCCGGCAATTCCTATACATGACATCAGTGTCGTGGGTGCCTGCGGGTTGTCAAGGCTGAGACCACCCACCGGACCGGAAGAACGACGGCGACGCTGCCGCCCGCTTTAGTGTCGCCGTCGTTCTTTCCAACCTTGGAGCGCAGCCTTAGATGGGGGTCCCGAACTCGCGGATGGTGATTCCGGTGAAGTTTGCCGGACCGCCGTCAGCATAAAGGGAGATCCCCGTGTCCCCGACCGCGAAATGCACCTGCTGCGAAATCACCGAGTGCCCGGAATTCACAAAAACCTCAACACTTTGGGTGTCGACAAAGATACGCAGGTGGACGGATCTGGCATTGGCGTCAATTGGCGCCGCGGCGCGGGTGTACGGTGCCAGCGCATAGCCGCTTTGGTCCGATGGTGCGCGATCGACGTACAGTTCGTCGCCGTATTTCCCGATGTTCGTATGACGGCTGCCATTCGACGAGCGGCCCACCGACACTCCAACGTTCGCGGCGGTGTCCCAAGAGATATCGAGCTCCAGCTCATACGCGCGCCCGCTCCACGGCAGTATGAAACTGCCGTTGACCGTGCGGTCCGGCAGTGTGGTGCTGGACGTGGCATAGTTCGAAAGCGCCGGAACGGGCGTGCTGAGCAAGGTGTACCAGCCACCCGGTTGGCGCTCAAGCCTGAGCTCGCGCGTGATGGAATTTTGTCCGTTGTAACCATCGGATGCGTCTGTGGGTACGTCGCGGGCTGCGTATTTCCAATTGTTCATCCATGCGGTGGCAAGTCGCTTCGTTTCAGGTGCTTCCACGGCCGGCCAGGTTACGGCGGCGTACCAGTCCCATCCCCAGTCAAGCCACTGCGGTGTGAGGTTGTCCGCGATGAACGCGGTGCCGTTCCATGAACCTGTCCAGTAGGCAAAAGTCATGGGCAATCCAATGCTGTAGGCGTCCATGCTCGCGCCGAACACCCAATGCCGGGTGCCGTCTCCGGCTGTCATCTCGAACAGATCCGGGCATTCGATGCCGCCAAGGGCGTGGTTGGGGAAGTCGAAGTTGGACTTCCATTGCCAATCACGCAGGTTGGGAGAGGTGTAGAAGGCAGCGTAGCGGGCCCTCCCGATGACACAGACCCATTCGTTGCGCGTCGCGTCCCAATGGATCTTGGGGTCGCGGAACCATTCTGCGTTCTCCACCTCGGCGGGGGTGGTGGCCGTCCGTCCATCAGTGTTCACAATGACCGCGTCAGGCAATGCGGTAAAGGTGAAGCCGCCATCCGTAGACCAGTAAAGGTACTGTTCCTGGAATTTGCGGATGCCGTCCGTGGGCTGGGTGGCGAGCGCGACAACTGCGCCGGCACCGAAGCCGGCGGTGTTGGCGGTGTCCACTACGGCCGATCCCGACCAGACGGGGAAGTCCGGCTGCAGTGGCATCACCACTCCATGGTGGGTGTACGACACTCCGTCGGAGGTGGTCGCATGGTCCCATCCGCCCGGTCCGTTGTTCTGGCCTGAGTGAAGGTAGTAGAGCTGGTAGGCGCCGTTGGTATGAACGGGACGTTGCGGATCACACAGCCAGCCCGTGGGCGGCGTCATGTGGTAAATCGCCCGGAGGGATGTCTGGGCGTGGGCTGCCACGGGGACGGCGCTGCTCATGAACAGTGCCAGGGCACCAACTCCTGCACCTTGCAGGGCAGTGCGGCGAGAGATGTCATACGTCATTGATGTGTTTCCTCTCAGTGCTTGGCGGGCGCGACGGCCTGCCAAACGTCATGGTGATGAACGTGCGGGGCCGTCGGGAAAGTCCCGGGCAGCCTGGTACTGCGCGTGAGATGGAGAGCTGGATTGGTACTCATGGCCGGGTTCGGACGGCTCAGCATCGAGCGGCCCGGTGAGTCATCGGCTACGCAGGACATTAGTGGCGGCCGCTTCGACGGTCAAGCGTTTTAGCACCACAATTTTGGTGGAAAACAAAAATTGCTAAAACGCTTGATCGACCGGAGTTTTCACGCTAGCTTACGAGTGATCAAACGCTTTAGCAGAATGGACATCAGCGCAGATGAAACGCCCAGTCTTCTTCCAACCCGCCGACGGATGGGTTGGGGACCTTATCCCCTACGAGAAGGACGGGGAGTTCTGGCTCTTCTACCTTCACGAAGACCGCTCAGACCCAAAACCCGGAACATCATGGAACCTCGTCACCACCAAGGACCTCACCCAGTTTGAGAACCATGGCGTCTCCCTGCACCATGGCAGCGAAAGCGACATGGACTTCAACGCCTACACCGGCAGCGTCGTGGCGGACGGGTCCGGTGTCCACCACCTCTTCTACACCGGACAAAACCCCCGGAACCTCGGGGGCGACGGCGCGCCCCTCCAGTTGGTCATGCACGCCACCAGTACCGATGGCATGCGGACCTGGCAAAAACATCCGGAACTGACTTTCGGCGCTCCGGACGGCTATGAGTCCGGAGACTGGCGCGATCCCTTCGTGTTGTGGGATGACGACAAGAAGCAGTGGAGGATGCTGCTGGCAGCCCGGCACTCCACCGGTCCGGAACGCCGCCGCGGCGTCATAGCCCAGTGTGTGTCCACTGACCTGATGGCCTGGCAGTACACCGATCCGTTCTGGGACCCGCGCCGGTACATCACCCACGAATGCCCGGATGTGTTCGTTTGGGGTGACTGGTGGTACATGGTGTACTCCGAGTTCTCGGAATCGTTCACCACCCGCTACCGCATGGCCAAGAGCCCCGACGGCCCGTGGACTGTGCCGCACCTGGACAGCATCGACGGCCGCGCCTTTTACGCCTCAAAGTCCGCAGAACGCGACGGTCGCCGGTTCTTCTTTGGCTGGATCGCCACCAAGGAAGGCAACACCGATCATGGGCCATGGCAGTGGGCCGGCACCATGTCGGTGCTGGAAGCCCGCCAAAACCCGGACGGAACCTTGGCATTCTCCTTCGCGGACGAGCTGGTAGAGAGCTTCTGGGATGACGTCCCGGTGTCCTTGGCCAGTGCGTTGCCTGCCCGGGTCGATGTGCCGGACGGGTACACGGCTTTGCTGTCCGATGAGGAGTTGCCGCAGCAATTTTACGCAAAGGTGGTCCTGGACATAGCTCCGAACACCACCGAGTGCGGGTTGCTGCTCCGCTCAAGCGCCGACGGCGACCGTTCCTACGTCCTCCGTCTGGAACCCAAGCGTGGCCGGCTCGTCTTCGACCGCTGGCCGCGCGCCATCACCGGAGATGCCCAGTGGCATGTCTCCGGTGACGTGCCGTTCGACGTCGAACTTGAGCGGCCCTGTGACCTCACCCCCGGCGTGCACACGCTTGAGGTCATCGTCGACGGCGACATTTGCGTGGCCGTCGTCGACCGTCAAGTGGCGCTCAGCGCCAGGATGTACGACCTCACAACCGGCAGGATCGGCGTCTTTGCCGGCGAAGGAACCGTCACCGTCACCGAACTTGAGATACGACAGCGCATCGACAACTGAATATCCCACCCCAACCTCTGTTCCAATCAAGGGAGATTGCCGCAATGAAGAAACTACTCCGTGCTGCTGCCGTCGCAGCCGTCACCGCGTTGGCCTTGACAGCCTGTGGCGGCGGAGGAGCTGCTACAGACCCCTCCAACGTCAGCCCCACCGGGGAGATCAAGCCCCGCGAAATCTCGTGGCTCCTCTCCAGGCCTGCCGATGGCGCCGTCATCAACATCATGAAGAAGCTCGCCGACGACTACGCCAAGGACCACCCGGGGTTTGCACTGAACCTCATCACCACCCCGGACCGGCCCTCCTACATCCAGAAGCTCGAAACCCTGGCTGCGGCCAACAAGCTCCCCGAACTGTTTGACACGGACGCCACCCCATTCGCGCAGCAGCTGGCCAAGCAGGGCAAAATGGTTGAGGCCGACAAACTGCTGAAGTCGCTGGACCTCTACGACGACTACCGGCCCGGAGCCTTGGACTACCAGCGCTTCGATGACGGATCCCTCTACATGATCCCGTTCCAGTTCGAGCTGGAATTCATCTGGTACAACAAGGCCCTGCTCCAAAAAGCGGGCGTGGCTGTCCCTCAGTCCTTGGACGACATCCCAGCGATGTGCACGGCTTTGCGCAACGCAGGAATCACGCCGATCGCCATCGACGGGCAGGACCAGTGGCCGCTGGAACGCTATGTCGCCTACCAGCCGTTCCGGGCTGCCGGGCCCGACTTCGTCCAGAAACTCAAGAAGGGCGAAGCTGCGTTCAGCGATCCCGCGGGCCAGAAGACTGTTCAATGGATGGCCGAACTCGGCAAGGCCAAGTGCTTCCAGGAAGGATTCTCTGCGCAGGGCTACTCCGATGCCCAGAACCAGTTCACCTCCGGCCAAGCCGCGATGTACAACATCGGCACGTGGGAACTGCCCAGCCTCGCCACGGACAAACTCAACCCTGACGTCCGGGATGACGTCGACTTCTTTACCCTTCCCACGACACCGGGTTCCGTGACAGCGGCCAACGAGTTCGTTTCCCCGTCCGGCATCGGCATGGCCGTGAACTCGAAGACGTACGATCCCCTGGTCAGCGATTTCCTGAAGTTCGCCCTGGAGAAGTACCCGGCTGAATACGCTGCCACCGGGGCGCTCTCCCCCACCACCACCGTGGAAACCACCGTCCCCGCGAACGCTACCCCGCTGTACAAAAAGGCCCTCGAAACGGCCAACGCCCTCGGGGAAAAGCAGGCCATGCCGTGGGACACCCAACTGGACCCCACCACCAACAGCCGTCTGCAGCAAGAGCTGGTCCTCCTGGTCCAGGGCAACATCACGCCCGAACAATTCACCAAGACCATGGACGACGCCATCAAGCAGAACGCGCCCAAGTTCTTCAAGTAAACCGAAACGGCGGGGGCCGGTAAGGCCCCCGCCCGAAAGGCCCACCATGCTTCCCAACAGGTCAAGGACCTCAGTCCTGGTTTTCCTGCTCCCACCACTGCTGCTCTACTGCGGAGCAGTCCTCTTCCCCATCCTTCAGTCCCTGTTCCTAAGCTTCTTCTCCTGGAATGGCATCAGTGACATGGAGTTCGTCGGGCTGGCCAACTACGTCCGAATGCTCACGGCTGATGACATCTTCTGGCGTTCCTTCTTCAACGCCCTGGTCTACCTGGCCATCTGCCTGGTCCTGCAGCTGGGCGGTGCCCTGGTTGTCGCCAGCCTGCTCACGTCCCTGCGCAGGGGGCGTGAACTGATCAAGACCCTGTACTTGCTGCCCGCCGTGATCTCCACGGTCGCCATTGCGTTCCTTTTTGTCCGTATCTACTCCATTGACCCTGTCGGCCTGCTGAACCAGCTGCTGCACTGGATAGGACTGGGTTCCTTGGAGCGTGCCTGGTTGTCCGACGTCACCACAGTGCTGGCCGCGGTCTCCGCCCCTGAAGGGTGGCGGTTCACCGGGCTGTACATGCTCATCATTTACGCGGCCTTGATCGCCGTACCCAAGGAACTCGAAGAAGCCGCGGTCCTGGACGGCGCATCGAAGTGGACGCTCTTCACCAAGATCCGATTCCCTTACATCCGGCCCGTGTGGATTACCACCACCATCATGGCCACGACCTACGGCCTGCGCGGTTTTGATATCCCGTACCTCATGACCAACGGCGGCCCGGGACAATCCTCCGAGCTCCTCACCACCTACATGTACAAGACAGCCTTCACCAGCACGGATTTTGGCTACGCAAGTACAATCGCCGTCTTCATCGTGATCGAGTGCCTTGTCGCCGTCGGCCTCATCTTGTTCATGCTCAAGCGGAAGGCAGATTCATGATCACCCAGACAGCCCCGGCTCAGCCGACCCGCGCCAGGGTTCCTTCCCCCGTCCCCCAGCGCCGGCGTCGGAAGCCCAGCTTGTACCGGACACTCTCGAGGGTCCTGATCCTGCTCATCGTGATCGTCCAGGTGTACCCGCTCGCCTGGCTGTTCGTGACCAGCCTGCGGACCGAAAACGACTTTGCCAGCGGTGATCCGTTCGGGCTTCCCAGCTCGTTGACGTGGGAAAACTATGCCCGCGCCTTTGAAACCGGCGACCTGGGACGGAACATCCTGAACAGTTTCATCGTCACCATGGGCGCCAACATTCTGATTGTCCTGTTCGGCATGATGGCCGCTTACGCCATCCAGGTCCTTGGCTTCCGCCTCAGCAAGTTCGTCCGGGGCTTGTTCCTCATCGGCATCATTGTTCCCGTCCAAATCGCGCTGGTCCCGCTGTTCATCGACTACTCCGCCGTGAACCTGCTGGACACTTACCAGTCGATGATCATCCCACTGGCCGGCTTCGCCCTGCCGATGTCCATCTACCTTTTCTCGTCCTTCTTCGAGTACATTCCGCGCGAAACCTACGAGGCAGCATCCCTGGACGGGGCCGGACCGTACCGGATCTTCGGGCTGATCACGCTGCCGCTCTCCCTCAACACCGTGGTCACCGTGGTGCTGGTCAACAGCATCTTCATCTGGAACGACTTCATCTTCGCCAACACCTTTGTTCTCTCCGAGGACCTCAAGACCATCCCCCTGGGCTTGCAGAACTACATCGGCGCAATGGGCAAGGTGGACTGGACGGCCACCTTCGCCGCCGTCTGCGTGACCATCACACCGCTGCTGCTGGTCTTCCTGGTCCTCAACAAGGCCATGATCCAAGGCCTTGAGAGCGGAGCGAACAAGGGATGACCGCTAAGGCCGACGGTTATACTCCTGATGGAGGACAGATGATTTCGCAGGAGAGAGAGTCAGGCAACGCGGCCACCCCCGCCGTTCCTGCCAGAACAGGCCGCGCCCATCCGGTGACCCTCCGCGAAGTGGCTGAACTGGCCGGAGTGTCCACTGCCACGGTCTCGCTGGTGATCAACAAGAAGAAGAACGCGCGGATCGCCGACGAAACCCGCCAACGCGTCACCGAAGCGATCACCCAATTGGGATACCGTCCCAACGCCATGGCCAAAACGTTGGTGAGTGGCACGTCCAAGTTCATCGGACTGGTTGCCGACGGCGTAGCCACCACACCATTCGCTGGCCAAATCATTCACGGCGCTCAAGACGAAGCCTGGAAACATGGTTATGCCCTGCTGATCGCGAATACCGAAGGCAACCAGGAGCTCGAAAAAGACGCGATCGCCATGATGCTGGAATACAAAGTACGCGGCATCCTGTACTCCACCTGGTTCCACCGCCCCACGGACATCCCCGAAACCCTGCGGGAATCGGACTTCGTCCTGGTCAACTGTTTTTCACCAGAAGCCGGAGCAGCCCGCGCCGTGGTCCCCGACGAGACCCAAGGCGGACAATCGGCAACCGAGATCCTGCTCCGCGGTGGCCACCGTCGCATCGCGTTCATCAACGCCACCACCCCTGCACCGGCCAGGGATGGCCGGCTCCAGGGATACAAAGACGCGCTCGATGCCGCCGGAATTCCCTTTGAGCCGGCGTTGGTGCTGGAGGCCTACCCTGATCAGGAAGGCGGCTACGGGGCCACGGAAAGCCTGCTCACGCTTGGGGTGAGTGCCGTGTACTGCTACAACGACCGTATGGCCATGGGACTTTACGATGGGCTGCGGGAAAACGGGCTGTCCATCCCGGAGGACATTGCCGTGGTGGGTTTCGACAACCAGGAAGTCATCGCTGCCCACCTGCGCCCGCCGCTCTCCACAGTGTCACTGCCTCATTACGAGCTGGGCGCAGCCGGCGTACGCATGCTCCTGGGCCTGGATGCTGCTCCCCTTGAATCCGCTGTGAAGATCGCCTGTCCGCCGGTTGAGCGGGCGTCCGTAGCAGTGCATTCACCGGCTTAGCAATCCTGTACAAAGAACTGCTCATTGCCCACAGGCGCTCATGGGAATAGCGTTGAGGGTGGAAGCCCAGTGGTCCCCCATCACTGGGCTTCCCTTGTGAACCTGTCAGCTCTTGGGAAGGACATCGCTTTGATCGGCTCTCTGGAAACGGGTGGTTCCACCGACGAGCTGACCGGGATCGTCGGCGTCGCCGCTCAAGTAATCGAGGCCCTCGGCGAATGGGGTGTGGGCCTGCTGACCCTTCTGGAGACGGTATTCCCGCCGATTCCCAGCGAGGTCATCCTCCCCCTGGCAGGTTTCCTCACCCAGCAGGGCAGCATCAACCTGCTCCTGGTGTTCCTTACCAGCACTCTCGGCGCCTATGTGGGAGCGCTGCTGTTGTACTGGTTGGGGTACAAAGTAGGGCTTAAGCGCTCCATCCACTTGCTGTCGAAACTTCCACTGGTTGATCGGGAAGATTTCGAGAAAGCCGCCGATTGGTTCGAACGCCACGGTAAGTCCGCGATCTTCTTCGGCAGGCTTTTGCCCGGGGTGCGCAGCCTCATCTCCCTGCCGGCCGGCGCCGAACGCATGAACCTGATGACCTTCAGTATCTTCACCATCGCGGGCACCGGAGTTTGGAACGCGCTGCTCATCGGCTTGGGCGCGTTGCTCGGCAAGCAATACCACTTGGTGGACCAGTACTCACGATTCCTCAACTACGCCGTCTACGCGGGGCTTGCCGCCTTCATTGCGTGGCTCGTTGTCCGCAGGGTAAGACGAGGCAAGGAAAGCGCCAAGTAGGCGTTCCCAGTCAGTCACCCGACCCCGTTGGCGTGCAAATCAGCTCACGATCGGCGTGGTTGGACGGGAGCCGTGGGGAAGCGTTTGAGCGGCGGATGGATGTGCCGGTCCGTGGCGGTGAACAGCGCGGCCGGGGCACCGCCGGTTGAACCGCGGGTCTTCCGGCCGGTGTCAGTCAACTGAGGCATCATCTTGCGGGTGAAGTTACCAGCGGCCAGCGTTGTTTCCCACACGGCGTCATAGACGGTGCGAAGCTGAGTCAGCGTGAACTCCTCCGGCAGAAGTCGGGCAGCGACGGTGGTGTATTCCATTTTCCCTGCCAGCCGCGCCAAGCCGTCGCCCAGGATAACGGCGTGATCAAAGGCCAGCCCGTCGCTTCTGAGAATGTCATGGACGGCATACCAGCAAGCAGAGGCAGCATCGGACCCGGCGGCGATCATTGGCAGCGAGGTCCCGCTGGAAGCCAAGAGCGCCAGATGGGCCACCGAGACAACGCGCATCCGGGGATCCCGATCCGGACTCGTGTAGGTAGCCAACTGCTCGATATGGACCGGCAGTCTTCCGAGGTCCAGACCTGTCTCTTCAGCGAGCTCACGCTCTGCTGCTTTTCCGGCTGATTCCTCCGCGCCGACAAAGCCTCCTGGTAGGGCAAGCACATCCTTGAAAGGGTGCTCTCCCCGCCGGACCAAAGCGACTTTCAGCACCCCTCGGGCGACGGCAAAGACCACCAGGTCCACCGTCAGGGCTACGGAGGGATAGTCCCGGGGGTTGTAGCTTTCCAGAAATTTCCCGGCGGAATCCGTTTCGGGTGTCATGCCCCTACTCCTTCCAGAACGGTCCTGGTCGCCCAGGGCGGAGAAGTAAGGCTGCTCCGTTGGGCAAGGATCAGGTCAATAATCTCGACGGCGGTTTTCATGCGCCGTTCGTGGTCGCCCGTGACCAATATCCAGGAGTGCCCTTCCTCAGTTAGGGTCTCTTTAAACCACTCAGTCATTTCTGCACGCCGGTGTTCGCCTTCACGCC
This sequence comes from Paenarthrobacter sp. OM7, assembly GCF_029873575.1. Classification (NCBI taxonomy): domain Bacteria; kingdom Bacillati; phylum Actinomycetota; class Actinomycetes; order Micrococcales; family Micrococcaceae; genus Paenarthrobacter; species Paenarthrobacter sp. OM7. Next base: position 1,052,039 of record NZ_CP123579.1, on the reverse strand, counting down.
ACCCATCGTCTTCGAACTCCACACCCTCGTGATCGGTGACCAGGTACACATCACGCCGAGGCAGAACGTCGGCAGCGTGGTACGAACCGAAACTTCCTTCCCCCAGGTAGAACCGCTCCCAGAGCGTGGTCGCCAGTGCGTCGGTGTCTGCAATCACCAAGGGACAGGCGTCAGCTGCCGCATTTTCCATATCGGTCTGTCGCGCGCCAATCAGGCCGAAGTCCTGCGCTGTCCACACCATGTTCTGAAGTTCCGCGTCCGGGGTCCGGGCGCGCAGTTCGTCGAACTTCGTGTAGGTGTATTCGCGGCCAAATTCTGGGACTTCCATGAGCCGGGGGAAGCGCGGCCGGTAATGCTCGGTCAGCGCCTTGGCCAGTGTGGTGGTGCCCGTGGACTCGGCGCCAACCACAATGATGCGCGTTGCCATATCCTGGCGGGCGGGTGTGATGATGCAGGACCAGGCCGCCCCAAGGTCATCACGGCATAGAGTGCCACTGATCGGGTAGGTGTTCCGGGCCAGGTCCACCAGGACGTGTTCAGCGTCAAAGGCCCCGGCCAATTGGATGCCGTATTCTTCCGAGCTGAACACGGCATCAATGGAGGTTACGCCGTGGGACTTCAGCGCCAGACGCATCAGCTCGGTCTGGGCCTTCCAGATTTCGTCCGAGTAGTAATCCTCAGGGCAGTCGTTGCGCATACCGATGACCTCCACGCCGCCGACGCCATCAAACTCTTCGGCAAGCCACGTGGCACGGTCTTCAACGCTGATGGACTCAAAGCGGGTGCCCAGTACCAGGACAGCGACCTTTTCGGCCTGCGCTGCGGCAGTGGTGATCAGGTGGGCGTGGCCTGCGTGTGGCGGGTAGAACTTACCGATGACCATGGCCTGCTTGTACATGTCATGCTCCTGTCTTGATGGTTTCGGGGATCACCGGCGTTTCAGTGCTGCGGGCACGTTTCCAGTCGATAAGTCCGTAGGTGCAGAGGGCCAGGAACCCGACGTAAAGGATGGCTGTCAGTGCCAGACCGCGGCTGAAGTAGAGCGGGATGGAGACCACATCGATGAGAATCCATACATACCAGTGTTGGAAGATTTTCTTGGCCTGCCCGTATGTTGCTACAAGTGAGGCGGTCAGTACGAAAGCGTCCGGCCAAGGAACCTGGGAGTCGGTTCCGTGCGTGAGGACCAGCGCCACAGCAGCAGTGCCGGCCAAGGTGGCACCGACGCCAAGGAGGATCTCCTTGACAGCGGCGTCGCGGATCCGCAAGTCGTTCTTGTTGTCGGTGTCGGCACTGCCCCGCACCCAGTTGTACCAGCCATAAACGGCAACAGCCGCGAAGATCACTTGCAGAACGGTCTCCCCGTAAAGGCCGGCTCCGAGAAACAACACGATGAACGCAAGATTGTTCAGGATACCGACAGGCCAGTTCCAAAGCTTTTGCCGGGCTACGCCATAAACACATGCAGCACCGGTGACGAAGCCGATGACTTCGATCCAACTCACGGGACTGCCGAAGAGGTTGGGAATTGCTGCGGAATTCATCCAATCGAGCAGTGTCGTCATCGTCGTTCTTCCATCCGTTATTATCAACCTGACAAGAATGACTGTAGCAGAGTTATCGTCAGTCTGACAACAACTCTTCCAGGCGGTCCGGGAGGACAGTCCGGGACCCGGGTTTGGGCCATGGGTGAGTCTTGAGGTTTTCCTGAGGAAGTGTTGCGGGTTTGCAGGATTTGTTCTTGATCCAGCCCCGGCACAGTAGTTCTTGTCAGCCAGAGAGGCTGGAAGAAACGGCCGGCCGGACCCGCGGTGGCCTCCCGAAAGGACCATACTCAGATGGCCATCAGCCTCAAGACCACCTCCGGCAAAATCCTCGCCTCCGTCGCACTGGTCGGCACCGCAGCCGCCGTCGCCGGCATGGGAACCTACGGTGCGTTCACCTCGTCGACCTCCGCGTCGCAGGCTGTCACCGTAGGCACGGTCACCATCGCCCTGGGCGCCCCCGGCCCGGCCAACACCCTCAACGTCCCCATCGCAGGACTGCTCCCCGGAGACAAGGTCGAAAAGCTCGTCACCCTGGCCAACACCGGCAACTCGGACCTGAACAACGTCACCCTCACCACCTCCGCCGGGGCCACCGGGTCCCTGCTCACCACGGACGCCACCAACGGCCTGCAGCTGACCATCGAAAACTGCTCCGTGGCCTGGACCGGCACCGCAGCCCCCTACAACTGCACCGGAACCAAGACCACCGTCCTGGCCTCCGCCCCGGTCATCACCGCCAACAAGGCCCTCACCAACCTCACCTCCGTGACCTCGGCCAAGACCGACAACCTCAAAGTCACCACCGCATTCCCCACCACCGCGAACAACGACTTCCAAGGCGCCACCTCCACCATCGCCTTCTCCTTCACCGGCACCCAACGCACCGAAACCACCAAGTAGCACCCCCGCTGACCCTCAACGGTCAGTCCGATAGACCCCAGGGGCCGGCCGGTATGCCCTTCCGGCCGGTTCCTGGCCATTTCCTGATCAAGTCTTGAGGCCTACCCGCACGCTCTCTTGAGCGAGGGAGGACAGACTGAAAGCACGTCGAACACCACGAAAGGAACGCCAGGCATGAGCGCACTGAGCACCATCACCACTCCCGCAGTTCGTGGCCGGCGTTCTGCCGCAGCAGAGAACGGGACCCGACCCGCCGCCGTCGTTCCTTCCGTCATTGAGACCGCCGCTGTGAAGCAGCCCGCAGCGGCCGCCTCCATTGCAAGCACTACCGGCACCTTCCGCCGGATTGCCGGCAAAGTGGTGAGGGGTATCGGCGTGGGCATGCTGGTCCTCGCTGCGTTGGTGTTCCTGTTCCTCGCGATCGGCCCGCGCGTCCTGGGTTACCAGACCTCCACCATGCTCACCGGATCCATGGCCCCGCTGATCAACCCGGGCGACGTCGTCGTCACCGTCCCCACCCCCATCACCGACGTCAAGGTCGGCGACATCATCACCTACCACATACCGGTCGAAGACCAGCGGGTGGAAACCCACCGGATCACCGAGATCACCACCACCGCCGACGGCGGCGTGGCAGTCCAAACCAAGGGCGACGCCAACAACGGCATCGACCCTTGGATCGCCACCCTTCAAGGCAAAACCGTGGACAAGCATGTCGCCACCATCCCGGGAGTCGGCAACGCCATCCGTGCCCTCCGCGAACCCATCGTCATGAACACCCTGATGTACGGCGCACCCACCATCCTGGCCATCGGAATGCTCGCCTCCATCTGGACCAAAGACCCCGCCAAGACCACACCCGGGGAAACGGCCGGAGGCCGCGATGAAGCCATCGGGTAATCCAGGCGGTGAACTGGACCTGGGCAGGCTCCAATCCCTCGCCGAGGAACTGGGAAGCCCTGAACCGGCACTGCGTTTCCTCGCCAAATACCTCGCGATGCTTCCGCAGCGCGTCGAACGCATAGTCCACGCTGTGGACGAGCATGACGCAACGGAGACCACCACCGCTGTTCTTAGCCTCAAGATCAGCTCTTCCATGGTGGGAGCCATGGAAACGGAGCACCAATGCCGGGCCATCGAATCAATGATCCGGGAAAACCACTTCGACGACGCCGCCCATGCGCTGCCCGCGCTGAGGCTGACCACAGACCGCTGTCTCGCTTCACGGTCCGACCTCATCAGGGCCGCGCACACATCGCTGACCCGGCACCGGGGATTCTTTCGGTCTTGAGCGGACCTTGAGTGTTCACCGAGGTGTTTCCTGAGGCCCGTTCGGCACACTGGAAACACATCATCCGCACTATCGGAACGGCATCACGCACATGCATGGCAAAGGCATCATCTGGCAAGTACCGGCCACCATCCTGGCCGCCATGCTCCTGCTGATGGGCGTCCACATTTCACCGGCCCACGCCAAGTTCAACGACACCGCATCAGGTGCGATGGCCGTCGGTGCGGCAAAGATCCCGGCACCGGCAGCCAACACGGTCACCGTGACGAAGTCCTGCGATTCATTCCTCTGGTTTGGCCAAGCCAAAATCAGCGTCAGCAGTTTCACCGCCGTCGCCCACGCGAACTACCACGAGCTCAAAGTCATGGACCCCGACGGCGTTGTACGGTTCACGGGCGACCTCAGCAAGGCCTCAGGAAAGAGCTACGGCTCAGGGGTCCAAAGCACGAGCAACCTCTCAGGCACCTGGACGTACCAGATCCGTGGCTACTACAAGGTGCCCAACTCCACCAACGCGTGGGCGGGCACACCCCTGACAGGGACGCTGAACTGCCCGTGAGCCAGATGTAGGGCTTCTGCCTCTGGGGCTTAGTTGGCGGACATCGCCGGTTTGCGCAGGAACAGGCCCACAACCAGTGCGGTGAGCAGGCAAAGGCCGGCGTTGACCCAGATGGCGGTTGTGACACCGCTGAGGACGGCGGGGGCCTCGTTGTTACCGATGCTGAGGAGTTGAGCCGTGAAGATGGCACTCATAATGGGGATGCCCATGGTGATGCCGATCTGCTGGCTCATGGTTGCCAGTCCCGTGGCCAGGCCTTGTTCTTCATCAGGCAGCCCGGACGTTGCAGTGACCATGAAGCCGACGATGACAACAAGGTTTGCTACACCACCGATGAAGGTGGCGACCAGGAGCAGACCGATGGATGCGGGGTCTGCGCTGAGCAGGACGAGGATGCCTGTGGCAATGGCCTGGCCTATAAATCCGTAGACGATGGCTTTCTTGTTGCCGATCTTTCCGATCACCCTGGGTCCGAGGACGCCACCGAGTACCGTGCCGAGACCGAGGACCGCGAAGGCCAATCCTGCACCGAGCGGGGTGTAGCCGAGAACCTGCTGCAGGTACAGCGTCAGCAAGAACACCAGGGACGTTTCAGTGACGAAGGCCAGGATGCCGGCGATGTTGCCCCAGGCGACAGTGGAGCGCTTCAAGATCTCCAGCGGTACCAGCGGCGAGTTTGCCCGGCGTTCGGCCGCAACAAAGGCAACAAAGAACACGACGGCTGCCGCGAGGGAGCCCAAAGTCAATGGATTGGTCCAGGAGTGCTCGGCGGCGTTCGTCAAACCGAAGACAAGGGCCAGAAGGCCGAGGGTAACGGTGACAGCACCCGGAACGTCCAGCTTCAACTTCGTGGTGGGCTTGCTCTCGGCGAGGACGATGGGAGCGATAACCAGTACTGCGATGGCAACAGGCACGTTGATGAAGAACGCCCACCGCCAGCTCAGCAGGTCCGTCAGCAGTCCGCCGAGGATAGCGCCGGTCGTAAAGCCTGCGGCCATGAGTGATCCGTTAAGTCCCAGTGCCTTATCGCGCAGCGGGCCTTCCGGGAAGGATGCCAGCAACAGGGACAGGGCAGCGGGAACGACAATGGCCGTCGCGACGCCTTGTCCCACGCGTGCAATGAGCAACAAGGCCGGGTCGGCAGCCAATCCGCCGGCCAGCGACGCCGCGCCAAGCAGGGCCATGCCGATGATGAACATTTTGCGGCGTCCGGCAATATCGGCGACACGTCCGAACAGCAATGTCAGGCCCGCAGCGCACAGGGCGAATGACGTCGCTATCCACTGAAGGTTCTCCAGGCTGAAGCCAACATCGGTGCCGATGGCCGGGAGGGCGACGTTGAGGATGGAGAAGTCAACAGCGAGGGTGAAACTCGCTGCGAGCAGGACAATAAGGGCCAGCCGCTGCCGGCCTGTCATCTGCCTTTTCGAGTCCGGTTGGGGTTCGTGGACGGTGGCAGATGGAAGGCTGGTGCCTTTGGTGACATCCGGTTGTGTCGTCATATCGGTGATCCTTTGCTGGAGCTGTAACCGCCCGTGGGCGGCTTCTTCACAGCTCCAACGGTCTACGCATGTGCCCGGATGAACCACACCCCCTCCTGCCTACCCCTGACAGGGACAGGACACTGCCGGTGGGGACCGGCAGAATGGTGGTCATGACTATGGTGAGTGAACTTGGGGAGTTCCTTCGAGTCCGAAGGGCGGCTCTGCAGCCGGAAGACGTTGGCCTGCTCAATTACGGCATCCGCCGCGTACCAGGCCTCCGGCGGGAGGAACTGGCCATGCTCGCGGGAGTCAGCAATACCTACTACACCCGTCTGGAGCAGGGCCTCAGTAACAATGCTTCTGATGCCATCATTGATGCGATCGCCCGGGCCCTGAATCTCAACACTGACGAGCGAGCCCACCTGTTCAATCTTGCCCGGGCCCGCACCACCAAACGCCGCACTGTGACGAAGCCGGACAAGGCCAGGACCGGGACGCTCCGCCTGATTCAGTCAATGTCGAGCACCCCCGCCATCGTGCTGGGACGCCGCAGCGAGGTGCTTGCCTGGAACCGGCTCGGTCATCGATTGGTTGCAGGGCACTTGGACTACGACGCACCGAAGTCGGCTGCAACAAGGCCAAACATGACTCGTTTGTTGTTCCTTGACCAGCACACCCGCGAACTTTACCCACGCTGGCTGGAGGAAGCCACGCGTGCGGTGTCATCACTACGGCTCGTCGCCGGCCGGGCCACAGATGACCCTGAACTCGCTTCCTTGGTGGGTGAGCTCACCTTGAAGAGTGAGGAGTTCGCGAAATTATGGGCTCGGCACCCCGTTGAGAACTGCATGTCCGGGTTGAAGCATATGCACCACCCCGAAGTAGGTGACCTGGAGCTGAATTTCGAGGTCCTCACACCGCCCGACGAGTCCGGGCACAGGATCCTCATGTACGCTGCGGACCCGGGGACGCCGGCCGCGGAAGCACTTCAACTGCTGGCCGCCGGCGATGCGGTAGGGCCGGAGGGCCCGTCCCGATTGTCCCTTGATCAACGATCGTCCACGCTGCCACAGCCCGATAGTCACTTCCGAATTCGCTAGGCTGGCCGTATGCCCTCGCCGTGGACTTTCCTGATCGCTCTGCACGCCATCGCAGCGGGCTACGCCCTGATCTTCGGCGCCGTCAACCTGCTCCGCCGCAACAAAGGCAGCGCAGCGCACAAAATCCTGGGGCGCATCTGGGCGGTGGCCATGTATGTCGTGGTCCTCACCTCGTTCGGGATCCGGACCATCGACGGCGGATTCAACTGGCTTCACGCCCTGTCCGTGCTGACGTTCTGCACCCTGACGATGGGCCTGGTGACCGTCCGCCGCGGCAACATCCGGGCGCATCAGCGGTTTATGACCGGAAGCTACTTCGGCCTCGTCGGCGCCTTCATTGGCGTGATCGCCGTGCCTGATCGACGGCTCCCCCAAATGGCCATCCACGACCTCACCGGCCTCACACTGTGGGTAGCGGCCCTGGCGCTTACTGCCGGGCTGACTGTCGCCGGCCTGATGCAGCTTCGTCAGAAGACTGCACCGGTGATCAGCGTCCGAAAGTAGCACCTTCCAGCCGCTTTCAGTGTTGCCGCGGACCTGGTGAGGCCAAATAATCCATCCATGTGAGACGCCTCTTGGAGTAGCGCTGTTCGCCGCCAGCGCCGAATTCGACGCCGTTCAGCGCCTGGGTCCGCCCGGACTCGTTGTTGCTGAAGTCTGATTCCTGCAACAACAGTCGTGCGTCGCGCCCAAAACCCGACACAAAAACCCCTCCATCCCGGAAAAATCGCCGGAATGGAGGGGTTCGTGGAGCCCCCTGTCGGATTCGAACCGACGACCCCCGCTTTACAAGAGCGGTGCTCTGGCCAACTGAGCTAAGGAGGCACGCTCCGGTTACCCGAAGCACAGCGCGAAAGAGCGCTAGATAAGGTTAGCCCAGACCATCCCCGTCAACGAAATTCGCCGGGACCAAGCCGGAACCAAGCGGTACAACAGCGGCCGGCCACCCAGGAACAAGGGTGACCGGCCGCCGTCGTGCATTCAGCGGGGGCTACTAGCCCTTGGCGTCAACGGCCGTCTGGATTTCAGCGTTCAGATCGGTGCTGCCGTCCCACTGCTTGCCGTCAATGAACACGGTGGGAGTGCCGGTGATGCCTACTGCCGCAGCTTCCTGCGTGGCGACCTTCACCCACGGACGGAACTGCTTGCTGTCAACGCAGGTGTCGATGTTGGCCGCACCAACCTCGGTGGCCATTTTCTTCAGGTCGTTGTCGGAGATGCCCGCTCCGCCTTCAGCCGGCTGGCGCTCGAAGAGCAAGTTGAAGAAGTCCGCGTACTTTTCCGGGGATGAGTTCACTACGCACGCAGCAGCGTTGGCCGCGCGGGAGGAGTAGTTGGTAGTGGACTGGCGGTCCAGGAAGCCGAGGGGACGATATTCAAGGGAGATCTTGCCCTCATTGCGGAGATTGGTCAGCGACTCTCCGTAAGTGGTCTCGAACCGCTTGCAGACGGGGCAGATGAAGTCGATGTAGGCAATGACCTTGACGGGCTTGCCGGCTTCGGCTTCGCCGCCAGGCACCGTCACGGTGGCAGGCGGGGTAGCTGCAGGGCTGGGTACGTCGGCAACGTTGACGGTGGCCGGCTCCGACTTAACAACTTCACTGTTGGCGAGCAGCGTCACGCCGCCGTGGACGTTGCCGTTGGCCGGCGTCGGGCCCTGATCGGCGATAGGTGCGTTGTTCTGCGCTTGGCCGATGACCACGAACGCCACCAAGGCGATGATGACCACAACGGCAACCACAATGCCCCAGCCGACCAAAAGCTTGTTGCGCTTGTCCTTCTTCAGCTGCTCTTCACGGATTGCGCGCGCCTTTTCCCGTGCCTGGGCGGTGCGTTCAGCCTTGGACAGGCGTTGTTCGTTTGCGGGGCTCATCAGTTCCTCGGGGTATTCGACGTCAAAGGGCATAGCTAGGGCAACGGGGTCAGTTTACGGGAGCAAACTTGAAGATCTGGCGCAGACCCCTTGCCCGGTTGTTGAACGATCAAGTGCCATGGAAGATTCCGCTAGTAGGCTGGGAGTTGAGTCACAGCAACCCCAGGGAGCATTAATGCAGGATTTGGCAAGCGAGAAACTCAAGACCGAAGAAGGCGTTCGGGCTTCTCCCGTCAAGAAGCCCACGGCAACCAAGTTCGACTTCATGGTGGTCTCCAACAGGCTGCCCGTTGACCGCATCAGCGATGACAACGGACATGGCAGCGACGGTTGGCGGCGTTCGCCCGGCGGTCTCGTAACGGCGCTGGCGCCAATGATGACGAAGTCCGACGGCGCGTGGGTGGGTTGGCATGGCGCACCGGACGAGACGGTGCGCCCGTTCAGCCATGAAGGTATGGACCTCATACCGGTCCAGTTGAGCAGCGACGATGTCGAGCTGTTCTACGAAGGCTTCTCCAACGCGACCATTTGGCCGCTTTATCACGACGTCATTGCGCCGCCGGAGTTCCACCGTACGTGGTGGGATTCCTACCGCAAGGTCAACCGGAAGTTCGCCGACGCCGTGACCCGCCATGCCGCCGACGGAGCCACCGTGTGGGTGCAGGACTACCAACTCCAGTTGGTTCCCCGCCTGCTGCGCGAAACCCGGCCGGACCTCAAAATCGGTTTCTTCAACCACATCCCCTTCCCGCCGCCGGAGATCTTCGCGCAACTGCCGTGGCGCCGTGAAATCATTGACGGCCTGCTTGGCGCGGACCTCCTGGGCTTCCAGCGGCCCAGCGACGCCGGCAACTTCATGCGTTCAGCCCGCCGCTTCCTGGGCGCCAGCGTCAAGCAGCAGCAGGTGCACGTCAAGGGTCCCGACGGCGAGGTCACGCACATTGCCAGGGCGCAGGCCTTCCCGATCTCCATCGACGTTGCCCAGATCCGCGAGCTCGCGTCCAAGCCTGAGATCATCCAGCGCGCACAGCAGATCCGCAAGGACCTCGGCAATCCGAAGACCATCCTCCTGGGCGTGGACCGCCTGGACTACACCAAGGGCATCAGGCACCGGCTCAAGGCTTTCGAGGAACTCCTGGCGGACGGCCACATCAAGGTGGAGGACGCCACCCTGATTCAGGTGGCCAGCCCCAGCCGGGAACGGGTTGAACAGTACAGACTGCTCCGCGAGGAGATCGAAGGCACCGTGGGCCACATCAACGGCACCTACGACACCATCCAGAACACTGCGGTCCGCTACCTGCACCACAGCTACCCGGTGGAAGAAATGGTGGCGCTGTACCTCGCTGCGGACGTCATGCTGGTCACCGCGCTGCGCGACGGCATGAACCTGGTGGCCAAGGAGTACGTCACGGCCCGTTCCGAGGATGACGGCGCGTTGGTCCTGAGTGAATTCGCCGGCGCTGCCGACCAACTCAAACAGGCGCTCCTGATCAACCCGCACGACATCGACGGACTCAAGTCCACCGTTCTGCGTGCCATCAACATGCCAGCCAAGGAAGCGCGCCGCCGCATGAAGCTGATGCGCAAGCAAATTCTGGATCACGACGTCGATCACTGGTCGGCGGAGTTCCTGGCCGCACTGGAAGAGAAGGTGGTGCGCGATGACAGCTGAGAGTCTTTCCCTGTCACCGGAGTTGCTTGAAGCAGTCCGGCGCATTTCCGGCACGGAGCATCTGTTGGTAGCCCTCGATTTCGATGGCACGCTCTCCCCCATCGTGGACCGGGCGGAGGATGCCCGCCCCCTGCCCCGCTCGGCTGCCGCATTGGCGAGCCTCGCCGAACTTCCGCGCACGACGACGGCACTCATCTCAGGCAGGGCCCTGGACAGCCTGCGGCTGGTCGCTTCACCTCCGGCAGACACGCTGCTGATCGGCAGCCATGGGGCTGAAGTGTGGCTCGGCGAAGGATCCCTTGGCCTGGAACTGGACGATGAGCAGCGCAGCAAATTGGCCTCGGTGCGTGAGGTCCTCGCGGAAATCGTGAACATCGCTCCGGGGACGTTGCTCGAAGACAAGCCCGCCGGCGTCGTCCTCCACACGAGGATGGCCGACGACGACGTCGCGGAAGACGCCGTCGAGGCCGCCATGCGGGTGCTCCGGGAGCATCCGGGCGTCTACCTCAAAACGGGCAAACGTGTGCTGGAGACGTCCGTGGTTCACGCCTCCAAGGGCGAGGCCGTTGAGTTCCTGCGTCAGGCAACCGGCGCCACTGCCATCCTGTTCGCAGGTGACGACGTCACCGATGAGGACGCGTTGGGCCGGCTCCTGGGCGATGATGTGGGCATCAAGGTTGGCTTGGACTTCACTCAGGCCCAGTACAGGGTGGAGGCGCCGGTACACGTGGCGGAGTTGCTGGAAGCCCTCCTAAGGGAGCGCCGGAAGGTCACCGCCGAGGCTTAGCGTGTGACCATGGGTACATGTGATGTTTGTAACAGTTAGGCAGTAAGTCCAAGAGTCTGACATACTCTTGGATGTGATGTGACGCACAGTACCGTGCGACGTCACATGATCCTCCCCGGCCATTGGCCGGGGAGTTCAACTGAAGAAAATGAACCATTCACAACGGATCGTCCGGCACGTACCTGCCGGTGAAGGGATTGATAACTGTGGCTACAGTTACTTTTGATAACGCTACGCGTCTGTACCCGGGCACAGATAAGCCCGCCGTCGATAAGCTCAACATCGACATCGCCGATGGCGAATTCCTGGTCCTCGTTGGACCCTCCGGTTGCGGTAAGTCCACCTCGCTGCGCATGCTCGCAGGCCTTGAGGACGTCAACGCCGGCCGCATCCTGATTGGCGACCGCGACGTCACCGACGTTCCGCCGAAGGACCGCGACATTGCAATGGTCTTCCAGAACTACGCCTTGTACCCGCACATGACCGTTGCCGACAACATGGGCTTCGCCCTGAAGATCGCCGGCGTCTCCAAGGAAGAGCGCGCCGAGCGTGTTCGCGAAGCCGCCAAGCTTCTCGACCTTGAGCAGTACCTGGACCGCAAGCCGAAGGCTCTCTCCGGTGGTCAGCGCCAGCGTGTTGCCATGGGTCGTGCAATCGTCCGTAACCCGCAGGTCTTCCTCATGGATGAGCCGCTGTCCAACCTTGACGCCAAGCTTCGCGTCCAGACCCGTACGCAGATCGCATCCCTGACCCGCCGCCTCGGTGTCACCACCGTTTACGTGACGCACGACCAGGTTGAGGCCATGACCATGGGCGACCGCGTCGCAGTGCTGAAGGACGGTCTGCTCCAGCAGGTTGACACCCCGCGCAACCTGTACGACCGCCCGCAGAACGTCTTCGTTGCAGGCTTCATCGGCTCCCCTGCCATGAACCTGCTGGAACTGCCGGTAGTCGACGGCGGTGTCCAGTTCGGTGGAACGGTTTACCCCGTGCCGCGCAACATCCTCGAAGAGGCTCACGGCCAGACCGTCACCGTTGGTTCGCGTCCGGAAGACCTTGAGACCGTCGGCAACGGCGAAGGCCTCCAGGTTGAGGTTGACGTCGTCGAAGAACTCGGCGCCGACGCTTACGTGTACGGCCACACCATCCTCGATGGCAAGAGCCACGACATCGTTGCACGCGTCGACGGTCGTCGCCCCCCGATGAAGGGCGAGTCCATCTTCGTTCGTCCGCAGTCCGGCCACGTGCACCTGTTCGACACCAAGACCGGCCTCCGCCTGGGCGACTAGTCCCACCGGCAGTCACATAACTCCGCATGAATGCGGCCCGACCCCTCCAGGTCGGGCCGCTCTCGCGTTAACCTAACTCCTGCGAAAGAATGGCATGAACACGACGGACACCTTGATCCCCCGCCCCTCCCACGTCGCACTCCTGGACAGCCCTGCCTTCACACTTGCCCCCACAGCACGGATCAGCGCCACAGCCCCAGCCACGCAGCTCGCAGAACAGTTGGCCTCGTTGCTGCGCGCCGGCACCGGTTTCGAACTGCCCATCGTTGAGGCCACCCGCCCCGGTGACATCTCCCTTGAGTTCTCGGAAGCGTTCGACGGCGGCCCGGAAGCGTACGCGCTCAATGTCACCGAGGCTGGCGTCAGGCTCACAGCCGCCACCAGTGTTGGACTCTTCAACGGGGTGCAGACGCTCCGTCAGCTGTTTCCTGCGTCCCTTGAGAAGGCGGACGCAAGCGACGCCGAATGGGTGATTCCCGCCGTCGACATCGCCGACGCGCCGCGGTTCCAGTACCGCGGTCTGATGCTGGACGTTGCCCGCAGCTTCTTCACGGTGGAGGAGGTCAAGGCACAGATCGACGTCATGGCCGAGTTCAAGCTGAACGCCCTCCACCTGCACCTCACGGACGATCAAGCGTGGCGCATCGAAATCCACGATCCCGGGGCTGCCGGTAATCCTTTGGGGTTGCCCTACCGCAAGCTGACCGAGGTGGGCGGCGAAGGCGCGGTTGAGGTCTCCACCGCCACGCCTCCCCGCGGCAACTCCGGCTTCTACACCCAGCAGGACTTCAGGGATATCCAGGCTTACGCGGCCACCAAAAACGTGCTGGTAGTGCCGGAAATCGACCTCCCCGGCCACGTCAACGCCGCCCTCGCCGCCATTCCACAGCTCAACCCTGACGGCCAAGCCAAGCCCATGAGCACCACCGCCGAGGTGGGCTGGTCCACTTTATCGGCAGATCTGCCCGCTACGTACGAGTTTGTCCGCGAGGTCCTTGGCCAACTCGCCGCCATCACGGCAGGCCCGTACCTCCATATCGGCGGCGACGAAGCGAAGGTCACCCACCATGACGACTACGTGGCCATGGTGCAGCAGTTCGTCCGGATCGGTGCCGAAACCGGCAAGACGGTGGTGGGCTGGAACGAATTCGCCGCCGTCGAACTCCCGGAAGGTGCCGTCATCCAGTATTGGCACGGTGATTTCGCCCCGGTGGTCCGGCAGGCCGAAGAAAGCGGCGCAAAGGTGATCATGTCTCCCGCCGCCACGACATACCTGGACCAAAAATATGCCTCTGACAGCCCCATTGGGCTCGAATGGGTGGAAGGCGGGCCCTTCACCTGGTCCGAGTACTACAACTGGGATCCCGCACAGGGCGGCCTCAAGGACCACCAGGTCCTCGGCGTCGAAGGACCCCTGTGGACAGAAACCGTACGGAACAACGAGCAAGCGCAGTGGCTCCTCTACCCCCGGGCTGTTTCCTTGGCGGAAGTCGCGTGGTCAGGCCAGGAAGTCCGCAACGCAGGTGACTTCCGACGTCGTCTGGGCGCCTTGGGCGAGCGGCTCGCCCACCAAGGCGTCGCCTTCCAGGCCGCACCCGACGTCGAGTGGTCAGCCACCTCGAAGTGGCCGTTCCCGGAAGCCGGAACGTCTTCCACCCCCGAGTACGGAACAATTGAGGCATGAGCGAGCAAAACGGAGCCCAGTGGCACGACGAACCTACCGACTACGGGCAGATCGGCAAGCTCCCCCGCACTGAAGCGGCGAGTGCGCAGGACACGGCACCGCCCGCGAGCGTCATCGGTTCCCTGAACATCACGGCGGCTTCGGCCGATCCTGAACTGCTGGATCTTCCGTGGCACATCGCTTTGGAGGATTGGCCGGCGGAGAACCTTGCGGCGCTCCCCCGCGGTATTTCGCGGCACATTGTGCGTTTCGCGCACTTGGGTGGTTCGGTCATCGCCATCAAGGAAACCTCCGAGCACGTGGCCCGCCACGAATACCACATGCTGCGGAAGCTGGCCCGGCTGGATGTTCCGTGCGTGGAGCCGGTTGCTGTGATCACAGGACGCACCACCGCGGATGGCCGGCCGCTGAACCCTGTGCTGGTGACCCGGCACCTCAAGTTCTCCATGCCGTACCGCGCGTTGTTCTCGCAGATGCTCCGCAAGGACACCCTGACCCGGCTCATTGACGCGCAGGCACTGCTGCTGGTCCGCTTGCATCTTGTGGGCTTCTACTGGGGCGACGTTTCGCTGTCCAACACGTTGTTCCGCCGTGATGCCGGGGCCTTTGCCGCTTATTTGGTGGACGCCGAAACGGGCGAGCTCTATCCGGACCTCTCCATGGGCCAACGTGAATACGACCTCGAAATCGCCCGCGTGAACATCGCTGGTGAACTGATGGACCTGCTGGACGGCGGGCTCATCGAAGAGAAAGTGGACCCAGTCGCCACCAGCGAGCTGATCATGGACAGCTACCGCCGGCTCTGGACAGAGCTGACCGAGAAGGAGTCCTTCGAACTGGGAGAAAGGTGGCGCGTGGCTGCCCGTATCCGGCGCCTCAACGAGCTGGGCTTCGACGTGGAGGAATACGCCATCAAGACCACGGCGGACGGCTCCACCATCCAGCTCCAGCCCAAAGTGGTCGACGCCGGCCACCACCAGCGTCGCTTGCTGCGCCTGACCGGGTTGGACGCCCAAGAGAACCAGGCCCGCCGGCTCTTGAACGACATGGACCAATTCCGGGCGGACAACAACCCGGACCTGGACGAGGAAATCAGCGCCCACATTTGGGTCAGCCAGATCTTTGAGCCCATAGTCCGTTCCATTCCACGGCACCTGGCCGGAAAGCTGGAGCCCGCGGAAGTGGTGCACGAGGTCCTGGAGCATCGCTGGTACATGAGCCAGAAACAGGACAGGTACGTCCCCTTGGCAGAGACGGTTCAGTCCTACCTGGACACTGTGCTGCAACACCGTCGCGACGAGGCTGCCATCATGCTGAACCCGGATACGGAGCTGCTGAAGATCCTTGAGGTCGAGGTGGAGGAATCCGGCCGATACGACGATGAAGACGAGGACGAATACCCGGACGCCGACGACTGACACACGGTGAGACGAACTCGACGTCGGCACTCAGGTGAGTGCCGACGTCAAGCCCTTTAACTACTACGGTTCCAGGGTTTCGGCGAGGCCGGCCAGGACTGGTTCCCGCCCCAGCTCGATGTGCGAGTATGCCAGCGAGTAGGCCAGGTCCGGCCGGCCTTTCAGAATCGCATTGCACAGTTCCGTGTGCTCGTCGCGTTGGAGTTCGTTGCTGCGGTTGTGGGCCAGCCCGAAGATCCAACGCATCCGGCCAAAGAGGGGCTTCACGGATTCGATCAGGAGCCGGTTGCCGGACAGGCGGACGATTTCGGCGTGCAACTCGGCGCTGATGACGGCAACGTCGTCTGTCCGCTCCTCGTCGATGGCAGTCTTGGACGCTTCCATGAGTTCCTCGAGTCGGCCGCCGTCGCTTCCCTCGGCAACGCGGGTGGCAGCCATGCGCGCAGCAAAGGTTTCAAGGCACAGCCGGATATCGAAGAGCTCATTGACATCCGTGAGTGTCAGTTGGCGCACCACGGCACCACGGCGCGGGAACGTTGCGACAAAACCGTCCTGCTCCAAGCGCTGGATGGCTTCCCGGACCGGTATGCGGGACACGTTGTAGAGCTCGGAAAGTTCGCGTTCGCGTAATCGCATGCCCTGCGCGTAGGTACCCGTGACAATGCCTTCCAACACCAGTTGGTAGACGTTTTCCGCGCGGGCCTCATCATCACGGCCGTTTCCGGTACCCGGCATCGCCTCAGCCACTGTCGAACTTCCTTTCATGCCGACGCCAATCCTTTGAGTGACGCTAGCCCTACGGTACTTTGGTATACAAGAATTTCACAGCATCCGCTTTCACTGTCTTCGTCGAGTCGATGTTGAACAGGGGCGGCCACCAAGGGAGCAACCATTGAACACCCTGATCCGCGCCGTCCGCCCTTGGGGGCAATCACTGAGCGACGTAACCCTCGTTGCCGCCGAAGGAGGCGGCAAGATCACCGCCGTGAAGCCGCATGACCCTGCCACCGTTGTCCCGGGCGACACAACCGTGGTTGAAGGCCGCGGCCGGATTCTGCTCCCGTCGTTCTCCGACGTCCACGTACACCTCGATTCCACCCGGATCGGCTTGCCTTTCCGTGAGCACACCGGCGGTCCGGGCGTGTGGACCATGATGATGAACGACCGTCAGAACTGGCGCAACGCCGAGGTCCCGCTGCAGGATCGGGTGAATGACACTCTGGGGCGGATGATCGCGAGGGGCACCACCCGCGTGCGTTCCTATGCGCAGGTGGATGTGGACTGCAGGCTGGAGCGTTTCGACGCCGTTGCTGCCGCCAAGGAGAAGTTTGCCGGTCAGGCTTCGGTGGACATCATCGCTTTCCCGCAGGCTGGACTGTTGCTTGAAGCGGGCACTGTTGACCTTATGGAAGAGGCCTTGAAAGCCGGGGCCAACGTGATGGGTGGCATCGATCCCTGCACGCTGGACCGGGACCCGGCGAAGCACCTCGACATCGTCTTCGGCCTGGCGGAGAAGTACCAGGTTCCCATCGATATCCACCTCCACGAACCGGGCGAGCTGGGTGTGTTCAGCACGGAGCTGGTGCTTGAGCGCACGCGCGCGCTGGGTATGCAGGGCAAGGTGACCATGTCCCACGCCTACCAGCTGGGCAGCGTCAGCGAGGCCACCACCCGCAGGCTGATTGATGCGTTCGCGGAATTGGATGTTTCCCTCGCATCGGTTGCTCCGTCCGCTGCCGGCCAACTGCCCATCCCGCTCCTCACCGAGGCCGGGGTCCGATTGGGCTTGGGCGAGGACGGCCAGCGTGATTACTGGTCCCCCTACGGCAACACCGACATGCTGGACCGCACCTGGCAACTCGCCTTCACTCACGGTTTCCGCAAGGACGAGCTGATCGAACATTGCCTGGCCATCGCCACCATCGGCGGCGCCAGCATCCTTGACCCCAACGCGACCCGGCTCAAGAACACTGCCCACCGTCCCGGCGTCGAGGTTGGCGACCCAGCGGAACTGCTGCTGGTGGACGGCGAAACGGTGGCCTCCACTGTGATGGACCGGGGCAAGGACCGCACGGTGATCCATGCCGGCCAGGTGGTGGCAGACCAGTTGGAACTGGTCCAGCGACGACCCTAGCGCTACTCGCTCCGCCCTGTGGGCGCATCATCCAACGGGGTCCACCAGGTGACCGGGGGTGTCACCGTGAAACGGCGGCCCGTCACGGTGGTGGGGGTGATACGGATGAACTGGTCCTTTTGCCCCGCCTCCCACGGAAACAGGAGAAGCCCGACGGTATCCAAGACGTCCTCGGTAAGCTTCACCGCGGCCGCCTGGCCCTTGACCACCACACTCCACGCCACGCCCGTTTCGACGTTGACGCCGTCAGCCTCTATGGCCACCGGGGCGTCGCTGAGGGCGGCATGGAGCTTGGTACCTTCACCCGTCCGGAACACCAAGGTTCCGTGGTCCACTTTGTAGTTCACCGGGAAGATGTCCGGGTGGTCGTCCACCCAGACGGCAAGCCGTCCCACTGAGACTCCGCGGAGGAGCTCCCAGCACTGGTTGGTCTCAAGAATTTCCGTGGCGGGCGTGCCTGGTTGATTGGTCCCGGCTGGTGAAGTCGTCATACCGCAGAGGATACGCCGGGCCCCTGATATTCAACAGGCCACGGCTTACCGGACGAGGGCGGGGGTAGTGCCGGCTCCTCGGTCATGACGCGGGCGCAAAGGCCAATCTCGACAGACATTCTTCAGCGGCACCAGCCCAAGGCGCTGCTAGTGTTTCGATGTGACCACCCCCGACAATGCTGGCCGCACAATGGATGCCGCCGAAGACGAACTCCTGGATGCCATGCGAGCCAGTGACCTTGAAGCGTTGGACCGGCTCATTTCCGATGACCTGAAGTTCATCGACCCTGAGGGCACCGTCCTCACCAAGAAGGCAGATCTGGAAGCACACCGCACTGGGGCCACCAACTTTGCCCGAATCGAGGAAACCAACCGGCGCACCCTCGAATCCGACGGCAGCGGCACAACAGACACCACTGCCCGCGCTGTGCTCCACATCAACGGATCACAGATCGAGATCCAGCTGCTCTGGCACCGGGAATGGCGGATCATTGACGGGCGCTGGCAAGTGCTCGCCGGCTCCGTCGTAGTACTCGACTGAGAACTCCGGCCGGTGCCCACTTATCGGAAGAAGCGCCGGTTCGGCCAGGTCGCAGCCGACGCCTAGCCCCTTAGGCAGAAATACGCCATCCCGAGTACACCCCGGTAGCCCTCTTCATATGCTGCGCGCTGTTCCTCATATCGCCGACGGACCTGCCCTGCGGCGGGATGATCGGCATCATGTGATTCCAGCCAACGGGTGAACCTGTCGCGATACCCGGCCTCGAAGACGTCCCACTCCTGAACGCTTGCCTGGTCCTCGTCCACCACCTCGAAACCAGCGGCGCGGATCTGCTCGCGTAGCGCATCTTGGGTGAGGTACTCGTCATCGCGTCCGGCCAGAGGGGCGGTGGCAGCCGGATGAGGTGTGGCTGACCAGATTGCCTCGCCGTAGACGAGCCGGCCGCCGGGAAGCACCAGTGCTCGAAGGGCGCGCAGGGCTGTGGCATAGTCGAGCGGCTGCGCGTCCTCTACCGGCGGCCCCCAGATCTGGCTCGCGCCGATGCAGATGACAGCGTCTGCGGGGCGATCCTGGACCTCGAGCCCGGGCATCGAATCAAACCTCGCCCTGCCGAGCAGCCCACGAGTCACAGCTTGTTGCCTGGCTCGGTCGATGAACGAGCCAGCACTGTCCACTCCGCGTCCCCGTGCCTGCGGGGCCGCCGTCAAAACCCGAAGTAGTAGTTCACCCCATCCGCACCCCATGTCCAGAACTTCAGCCGGCGCCGGCTCGGACAAGAACGATACAAGGTGCGCGGCGCGTTCCTCGGACAGCGGGGTAAGCCAGGTCAGGGACTCATAGAGGGGCGGCAATTCAAGCGAAGTACTGTCGGTCACTCCATGATGCTCTCACGATCCACAGAAACGGCTGCTTGTCCTTAAGCCCGTGGTGCTGCGGACTGCTTGGCGGCCGTGGACGAAGCAATTCGTCGCGTGGGTCAACTGCTGGGCGTGGGACCGGTGGGGAGCCGGGCGGTCCTGGATTTGCAGGCCAGACGATTCACCCGAGGCCAGCGTCAGGCCAGCGCTATTCGTGCAGAAGAACTCAGGTCGATGTTGCCCTATGGGCGCTGAGGTGGCGCCGGAGGTGTCGCTTCTTGCGCTCCCCCTCGTGAAGGCCTACCCGAAACGACTACCCTTGAGGCCCGGTCACGGTTGTTTGGTGCAGGGCTTTCAGGAATAGGTACCCAAGGTAAATCCAATCATCTGCTGATGCTTTGTCGTCGGCAACGCGATTCAGGCAATCGGCGATCGGCATTTCCTCAAAGGCGGGCAATAGGTGAGGAACGGAGTGGTCCTCCCACGCCGCGATAACGCCGCGGCGGCTTCCCGACTTTTCCATACCAGCCCAGATGTCCCTCCCGGCCTCTGGCCCGTATACGTTCCCGAAGTCTCCTGCTCTGGGCCAAGACTCCCAGGCACTGTTCAACGCCGTCTCTAATACCAGCCTCTCGCTGGGCAGTCGTTCTACGCCGTAGGCCAGGACACCTAGCGCCAAGCCTTCAGCTATCCGCCTTGTCTGTTGACGTTTTGCCACGGATCCTACACCCGCGACATGCCCAACCTCCCGCCCCGCCTGTACAGGCAGAGCCACAGTCGGCTCCACCTGCGGGTATACCGGCACCTTCCAACTGGCCGGCGGAGGGCAGAGCGGTCTTGTCCACTCCGCATCGCGTTCCGGAGACTCGGCTGTCGAAGTCCCCTTCTCGGGCCACGTTCTACTGCCACCCAACTTGCGCTGGATGGCCCTGAGGATCCTTATCGTTTCGTCGTCTTGATAGCCGGTGACCACGGACCAGTCCAGCCCAACACCAACGGTGCTGCTAACGAAAACAATCTCGGTGGCCAGCAGGGCCCGGCGCCAGTCAGCTTTTGTCAGGGATTGACCGTCCCGGATGAACCCGGCAATCCGCTCGCCTTCAGCAAACAAATCAGCAACGTCACGAAAGCCCATAGCCAAGGCCATGGCCTCCGTGGGGTCCGCCGGTCCAGCCCATTCCATGAGGCCTCGACGCAGGACCTCACGTTCATCCTCATCGAGGTCGAACTGAACCCGATCATGCGCATCCACAGCTCATCCTCCATCACCTCGGCATACAGCAGCCACACTAACCCCGCAATAAGTCCCGGCGCGTCAGGTGGCGGCCAAGAGCAGGGACGTCCGATAAAGGATCCTCAACCGGACGCCTTCTCCTAGCTCACCAACTTGTGGCCGGTAGCCCCATATGGTGGTGCCATGACCGAGATGATCGCTTGGAACCTGGCCTTTGGTTGTGGCACTGGCCTTGGCAAAGCACCAGGACGAACTGTCGAAGCTGCCCTGCCAAGCCAGCCGCCCTCAGGGTGGACAGGAAGTCATGGGCCGGGTGTTCGTTGGGAACACTGGCCACGAAGCCTCAACACTGGTTTGCCCATGATGCATGTGCTGACTCTCTGGCTACCCGCAGACTTCCAAAGGCGCGGTGACCAGTTTCCAGGGATTGCAATTTTTGCTGGTGAGGGCCAATTCGCAGTGGAAGACGAAT
Organism: Paenarthrobacter sp. OM7; assembly: GCF_029873575.1. Taxonomy (NCBI): domain Bacteria; kingdom Bacillati; phylum Actinomycetota; class Actinomycetes; order Micrococcales; family Micrococcaceae; genus Paenarthrobacter; species Paenarthrobacter sp. OM7. Next base: position 1,030,742 of record NZ_CP123579.1, on the reverse strand, counting down.
TTCCCATGCCGAGCGCTGAATCAACCGATCCATTCCTGCGCGACCTTGCAGCAGCCGAGAACCATCCCGGCCTGCTTAGGCGCAGAGACCTGATCGATGGAGAATTTGCGATCCTTTGGCTCATGCATGATGAGTTGGCTGCCGGCCCTACGGCACCTCGTCCCGACCTTCGTGCCAAGGGTGAGCATGTCGACGAGTCGCAAGGTACTAATGCTTGGGACAACGTCGAACCAACCACCGACATTTGGTTGATACCGCGAGTCGATCCGAATGCTGGCAAGATACCCGTCGAACTCTGGGGAGATGAGGTCGGCAACGATGGGTATGTCCATCCTGTAACGGGTGCGGGCAGTCTTGCGGACTGGGCAGAACCTCTATTCGCCAGAAGCCATTTGGGAGGAACGGCCTTCCCTATCCAAGCGATGCCTGACGGGCTTACTCCTTGGTACCTCGAACTGGAAGAGATCTCGGGGCTCAACTTCGGCGGTGGCGGCAACGCTCAATTCGATCTGGAATCCGATACGTTCGATTGGGCCTGCGGATAGCGCAATCGGGATATCTAGCCGGAGGTTTCTAAGCGCCTTAGACGATCGTGGGCGCGGCTACGGGGTGGAGATCACCCGCGCGGGAGCGGCCGTGCTGCGGGCGATGGGTTCCTCCAGTGTGGTGGTGGCCGCAGAAGGCGTCAGCAAGGGCGCTCTGGCAACCTATCTCGCGGCGGGGTTCGTTGCTGCCACGCCTATTGTGGACATGTCACGCTCCGCAACCAGCCCAACCTCATCCACCCGCACCAACGGCCCCCGGATGGCAAAGAAGCCAGCGCCTGCCAGCACCACAGCCTCGGCCGCGAGCGCCCAGAACGTCGCTTCCCACCCGCCGGTCATCGAGTGCAGAAGCCCCGCTCCGAGTGGACCGAGCGACGCCGCCGCGAACCCAAATCCCTGGCTCATGGCGGACAATCGTCCCGCGGACTGCGGTCCGGCCGAACGAATCACCACCAAGGCCATGGCCAGCCCGAATCCTGCGCTCTGGACGATTCCCAGCACCCCGACAGCAAGGAACTGAAGCTCCGCTGGTGCCACCAGAACACCGAGCAGTGCCACGGCCACCAGCACGCCAAGTCCCGGAGCCATCCAGCGCAGAATGGCCGGTCGGCTGGCAAGGACCGGGGCCAGCAGACTGGCCGGGAGCCCCGCGAGGCTGAACCAGGCCAAGAGTGCTGCAGCGTCCGCGGACGCGAGCCCTCGGGACACCAGGTACACGGCCAGCCAGGATGTGATGGCAAAGTAGAGCATCGCCTGGAGCCCGAAGAATGCCGTCACCGCCCAGGCTGTGCGCTGCTTCCGCAGAGGCATAGCGGGTGCGGTGGGGACAACAGCGGACGACGCCGCATCCCACCGCGGCGTCGAAGCGTCCCCCGCCGCTGAGGTGGCTTTGCCCGCGGCAGCCAGTGCCGCCGTCGGGCGTCTTCCGGTGCGCTGGATGAGGACAGCTCCGAAGAGTGCTGGGACCGCCCACACAGCCAGCGCCCCTGCCAGGCTCCCCCCAAAGGACTGCTGGAGAGGTTGGACCAGTCCCGCCCCCAGCGCGGCCCCCAGTCCAAAGCCCATGGTGCAGAGCCCTGTCCACCAGCCTGTGCCCCGGTTGGCTTTGACGATCTGCGGAACCAGCACGCTGGCTGTCATGATCGCCATGCCTGCAACGAAGGTGCCCGGCAGCAAGAGCGCCGGGACTGTGGCCCGGAGGACCAGCGCGGCGGCCAAGGCGGTGAGCGCAATGGCCACCGCTGGACCGGTTCCGAATCGCCGAGCCAGCCAGGGTCCCATCGGCCCGGAGATTCCGAACGCCAGGACCGGCAAGGTTCCCAGGAGCGGCAGCAGTGCGGGGTCAAGGGCGAAGACGTCCGGAATCTGGTCCATCACACCGGCGATGGTGGTGATGGCGGGCCGGAGATTGATGGACACCATGACCAGCGCAAGCAGCACCAAGCCCGTCATCAACCTCGGACTTGCTCCAACCCGGGCCTGCCGCTTCTCGCGCACATCTTCTCCTCATAGCAACTTTGGTATACCAAGTAAGCCTAGGGGGAGAATGGTGGGAAGTAAATGCAGGTAATTTAGCTGATTGGATGTGACAGGCAGGCCGCATGGACCTTTTGGAATACCAGAAGACCTAAATTGCCTTTCCCGGATTCAGGATTCCCTGCGGATCGAACAGCTCCTTGATCCGCCGCTGCAACTCCCGCACGGGCTCCGGTTGTTCCAGGCCCAGCCAGCGCAGTTTGTATTGCCCCACGCCGTGCTCGCCGGTGATGGTGCCACCCATTTCGAGGCCTATCCGGATGGATTCATCCAACGCCGCGTTGAGCCGCTCCAAAGCAGCCGCATCCGTAACAGGGTCCACACGTTCCATCCAGAACGTCGGGTGCAGATTGCCGTCTCCTGCATGCGCCACCACCTTAAGCATCACGCTGAAGCGGGCTGCCATGGCCTCGAGCTCGGCCACGAAGTCCACCAACCGTGATCGCGGCACGGCAATGTCCTCGCCAACCCTGAATTCGTCATCCACTTCCGCGCCCCGGCTGTTGCGGCGTAGTTCCACCAGCATCTCGGCTTCCTCGCTGGCCTCGGTGGTCACCGTTGCGCCGCCTGCGGCCAGCACCTGCCGCACCACGTCCGCTTCCGCAGCCGCGCCGAAGCCATCGGTCTGGATCAGGAGCAGCGACTTGCCACGGGTCTGGAGGTCACCTCCATGCATTTCATCCAACTGCACCAGGGTTCCGTTATCCAGCAGTTCCATGATGGCCGGCTGGACCCGGGCCTTGCCCACGGCGAGCACTCCGGCGGCCGCGCTGCGGAAGTCCTGGTAAAACGCCGCAATGGTGTGGACCTCTCGCGGCAGGTACTTCAGGCGGACGGTCACGCCCACCACAATCCCCAGCGTCCCTTCGGAGCCCACCAGCAGCGCTGTGAGGTCGTAGCCGGCAACTCCCTTAAAAGTCTGGTGTCCTGTATGCATCAACGAGCCATCAGCCATCACGACGTCCAGGGCCAGCACGGAATCCCGTGTCACCCCGTATTTAGCGCATCGCAGTCCCCCGGCATTGGTGGCCACGTTGCCACCGATGGTGGACATTTTGTAGCTTGCGGGGTCAGGCGCATACATGAGGCCGTGCTCTGCGGCGGCAGCGTTCAAATCGGCGTTGATGACGCCGGGTTCGACCACGGCTGTCTCGTCGTCCGGGTTGAGCTCCAGGATACGGTTCATCCGTTCAAGGCCCAGGACGATGCAGCCTTCCGTGGCATGGGCTCCGCCGGACACACCGGTGCCTGCTCCCCTGGCCACGATAGGAATCCGGTGCGCGGCGCAGCTCCGGACTATGTGCTGAACGTCCTCCACCGATTCCGCCCAGACGACGGCGAGCGGCAGGTGCCGCTCCAGCAGTGGTCCTTGATCGACGGAGTACACGGTGAGGGTTTCTTCATCCTCTGCCACCTGCCCGGCACGTAGTCCGGCTGCGAGCTCCTTCAGGAACAGCTGCCGCCCAATTGAAACCTGGGAGGCTTCCCGATGGCCCGTCGTCCTGCCAGTGATGCTTTCCGCTGATGTTCCGGCCATAGCCGTTTCGTCCGACACAGTGGTCCCTCCACGTACGCACCGCGGACACGCCAAACCGGCAGTCTTCGCAGTGTTTTGGTGCTCACAGTCTAGCCAGCACCGAACGGCAGAGCACTGCCACACCCACCTGCTACCCGGCGGGGATCACCGTTCCGGGCAGCTCCCAGATCCCGGCAGAGATGCCGTCGGCGCGTAGATGGACACCCTCGACGCCGGCTGGCTGGGCAGGTGCCGACGTCACTGTTCCGGAGCGGTGCAGCGGCGAGGCAAGCAACGCTTCGAGCTGCGCGTCGCTGAGAACCGAGTTGTCGAGGACAATGTCGGCGGCCTCCCTCGTGACGAACACCAGTACTGAAGACTCTGCCGTTTCCCGAACAAAGGCCAACCCCTTGAACCCTTCCAAGCCGAACTCGTCACCGGCGAACACCACGGGCACCCCCGGCAGGCAGAAGGTGAGCACGGCGCCCCACGTCCGGGCCGGGTCGATCATGACCGTTGCCGCCCGTGCCGTGTCGTGCGTGTTCAGTGCGTTCATGTTGTTTTGTCGCACACTCCAGCTAAATCCCGCGGCGAGGTCCTGGTGCGTCGCGAGGAAGTCCTCGGCGTCGATCCTGTGCGGCCCTGGTTGGGGCGAGCCAAAGAAGTTGACGTTGGGGGCGTCCTTGGCGAGCCACGACCACAGCGGGCGGGTGAGGTTGGAGTAGGTCATGGCGCCTTGCCAGTGCTCGCCAGTGAAATCGGGGGCGGCGTCGGACGTGGATTCCGCCAGCAGGGCCGCGTTCGGGTTGATCTCACGAACCCGGTCCGCGATAAGCCAGGCAACCTCATGGTTGAGATCTACAGATCCCAGGCATCCTGTCATATTGCCGACGTCGATCCCCCAGCCATCGAGGTTGAACGGCGGCTCAGCCAGCGGGCCACTACCAAATCAACTGCAAGCGCTTCCACTCAGTACAGGGCGGCATGCGAATTTGAAAAGCCCAGCCCTCACGCGCATTGCAAAGACAGTAGCCTTAGGACTGGAAACGTTTACACTTTGGGGTATTCTCTTCTACGATGTGTCCATGTCCGTTGATTCATTGCTCTCGGTTGCGACCCACGAGCCCACTGCAGCTTTTACGCAGCTGACCCCGATCCACGATGCCTCCACGGCCCACGGTTGGTGGCGTTCCGCTGTGATCTACCAGATCTATCCGCGCTCGTTCCGGGACCTCAACGGCGACGGCGTCGGAGACTTGGCGGGCATCACCGCAGAACTCCCGCAATTGGCGGCGTTGGGCGTCGACGCCGTGTGGTTGTCGCCGTTCTACCGCTCACCCCAGCGGGACGCGGGTTATGACGTCAGCGACTACTGCGACGTCGATCCCCTGTTTGGCACCTTGGCCGACTTCGACGCCCTTATCGCCGAAGCCAACAGGCTCAACCTGCGCGTCATCGCGGACCTCGTCCCCAATCACTGCTCCGACCAGCACGTCGCCTTCCAAGCAGCACTTGCCGCGGGTGCAGGCAGCGTGGAGCGGGAGATGTTCATCTTCCGCGACGGCCAGGGGCACGACGGCAGCGAGCCGCCCAACAACTGGCAGTCGCACTTCGGCGGTCCGGCATGGACGCGTATCACCGAGCCGAACGGTCAGCCCGGTCAATGGTTCCTGCACCTCTTCGACTCCTCGCAGCCGGACTTCAACTGGGACAACCCAGCCGTCCACGCTGAATTCGAACGCGTGCTCCGGTTCTGGCTGGACCGCGGCATCTCCGGCTTCCGGGTGGACGTAGCCCACGCGCTGGTCAAGGCAGCCGGCCTGCCCAACTGGGGCGGCCGCGCCGACGGCAACAGCTCCGATGGTTTCCCGGGCCAGGACGCTCCGATGTTCGGCCAGCCTGCCCTCCACGACATTTACCGCCGGTGGCGTTCCATCCTGGAAGAGTACGGCCCGGACCGAATCCTCTGTGCGGAAGCCAATGTGGATCCGCTCCCCCGACTGGCGCAGTGGGTCCGCCCTGATGAAATGCACCAGGCCTTCAACTTCCCTTACCTGCACGCCGGCCTGGACGTACATCGCCTGCGCCACATCATCACCGACTCGTTGGTGTCCCTCGACGCCGTCGGCGCCCCCAGCACGTGGGTACTGTCCAACCATGATGTTGTCCGGCACGTCTCACGCTTCGGGTACGACGGACCTGGTCCCCGCGACGGAGACGGCATCGGCCCCGATGACGCGCAGCCCAACGAAGAACTCGGACGACGCCGGGCTGCCGCGGCTACCATGTTCATGCTCGGCCTCCCAGGCGGCGCATACCTCTACCAGGGCGAAGAACTGGGCCTGCCCGATTCTTCCAGCATTCCCGGCAGCATGCGCCAGGATCCCACTTTCGCCCGCACCGGCGGAGCCCGTATCGGCCGCGACGGTTGCCGCGTGCCGCTCCCTTGGCGTTCGGCCGAACCCCACTCCGGGTTTGGCAGCGGCATGGACCCTTGGTTGCCGCAGCCCGAGTCCTGGCCCACGCTGGCGAGGGACCTGCAGGAGTCCGATCCGGCGTCGCACCTTAACCTGTACCGCGCCATGCTCGCCGAACGCGCCACGCTCCGGCTCGGGCAGGGTTCCCTGGCCTGGGTTGAGGACTACTGCACTTGGTCTTCGCTGGCGTACCTCAATGGCAACACCCTGGTGATCATGAACGTAGGCCCCGATCCCCTGCCGCTTCCGGCTGGTAGCACCATCCTGCGCAGCGCCCCTGCATCAGGCGCCGATCAACTAGGCTCAGGGGAGACAATCTGGCTGACAGTCAGCTGATTTTTCACCTAGGAGCGGCATGACGGGCATCAAGGACGTGGCCGAGCGAGCAGGGCTGTCCGTTGCCACCGTGTCACGGGCGCTCAGCGGCAAGGGCAATGTATCACCGACCAGCCGGGAGCGTGCCCGCGCCGCCGCATCAGAGCTGGGCTTCGTGCTGTCCTACCACGCCTCCAGCCTGGCCTCCGGGCGCACGCACAACGTTGGCTTGGTGGTGCCCTCGGTCCACCGCTGGTTCTTCTCAGCGGTGATCGAGGGCGCATCGGCCGCGCTGCTTGAAGCGGGGTACGACCTCACCCTGTACAACATCGGGGAAAATCCCGAGCACCGGCACAGCGTCTTCAACGACTTCCTGTTGCGCAAGCGGGTGGACGCGGTCATCGCGGTATCGCTGGAACTGAGCGAGGACGAGCTCCAGCAGCTCCACGCCATGCACCGGCCGATCGTCGGAATTGGCGGGCCCTTACCCGGAGCATCAACCATCAGGATCGACGACTCCTCGATCGCGCGAAAGGCCACCAACCACCTGCTCGGTCTGGGGCACACCAAGATCGCGCACATCACCGGCAACGAAGCCTACGACCAGGACTTCCATCTTCCAGGAACGCGTCGGAGCGGATTCGAAGAAGCAATGAACGACGCCGGCTGTCCTGTCAGGCCCGAATGGATCGTGTCCGCGGACTTCACCATTGAAGGCGCTTACGCTGCGGCACGGCAGCTGCTGGCCAGTGCCCCGGACAGGCCAACCGCCGTCTTCGCCGCCTCCGACGAAATGGCCATCGGCACCATCCTCGCGGCGCGGGACTTCGGGCTCCGCATCCCGGATGACCTCTCGGTCATGGGGATCGACGGACATGATCTCGGCAACGTCCTGGGCTTGACCACCATCGACCAGGACGCCAAAGGCCAAGGAGCGCTGGCCGTCCGCACCTTGTTGGGTGCCATCACCAAGGGCCTCGTCCTGGAACCTGCCGATACCGAACACCCCACTAAGCTGGTGGTGCGCTCCAGTACCGCGGTTCCCAAAGCAGGTACCTTCTAGCAGCTCCTTGCCGTGCTCCTCGAGCCGACTGCTACGACAGCTGGCGCTCCATGGTGAGCTCAAGCTTGGAAGTGTCCTGCGGATAAGGCCTGCTGGCACCCGTGGTCTCGAAACCGTGACGCCGGTAGAAGGCCAGCGCCCTTGAATTGTCCTCATGCACCCCGAGCTGGATGCTCCCGGCGGCGAGTTCTTCCGAGGCGGCTTTGCACGCCTCGTTGAGGAGCTCGTCGGCCAATCCCAGCCCCCGGTGCCCGGGTGCCACGTAGACGCTGAGCAGCATGGCCTGCAGCGGCTTCTCCGTGCTTTGGCGGTCCTTGACCACCACACGCATCAATCCGCAGAAGGTGCTGCCGTCCTGGCCTGCATCGGCAACCAATGTAAGGCTGCAGTTCCCGGACATTGCAGCCGCACGTTCCTGCCACTGCGTATCGGTCTGCCGCCGCGCTGACTCCAGGCTCTCCACGTAAGCCATGGGTGTGTCTTTGAGCATCTCCAGCCGCACCTCACGCAGCAAACGCCAATCACTGGGTTGGAGCCGGCGGACCCTAGGCACTGGCTCCACCCATGAACCGTACGTAGCATGCCAGCACGCGGGGCCAGCCCTCGGCGTAAGATGCCCTGGACGCTACGGGATCCTCGGCACCTTCCCACCCGTCGTGGATCAGGCGTACCTCCGTGCCCTCATCCACGGCACCAAAAACAACCCGGATCTCCGTGGACCACAACGGCGTTCCAGCCGGGTACCAGCTGGCGTGGAAGGACAGCGGGGGCTGCCAGTCATCAATAGTGCCCCACACCGACGTGCGGCCGTCCTCGGCCGTTTCAAGAATCAGGTTCTCTTCAAACTCAACATGGGACCCCGCACCAAACACGCTTTCCTGCTCCAGCGGCCACCACAGGTGCGGATGATCAGTGAATCCCTGGAAAGCATGCGAAACGTTGGTGGGCACCACAACAGTGAAGATGAGCGGCTGAAGTGCGTCGCCTGCCTGCTGGGACGGTTCGGGTTCAGAGGCTGGGTGGCTGAAGAGGTTTTCCATGACCACCAACTCTACCGCCGGCGCAGGAATTTGAAGGTGGTGGTTAAAGGGGAAGAGCCCCGACCTGTGGTCGGGGCTCTTGCCTTAATGGTTGTCCGGCGGTGTCCTACTCTCCCACACCCTCCCGGGTGCAGTACCATCGGCGCTGTGGGTCTTAGCTTCCGGGTTCGGAATGGGACCGGGCGTTTCCCCCACGCTATGACCGCCGTAACTCTGTTACCCGTCCCGGCCCCCCTTTTTGGTGGGGGTGGGTGGGAAGACTTTGTGGTTACAACTGTGGTGTTGTTATTTAGTTGTTGGTTCCGGCAACCCTTGGTGCGGGTTGTTGTTCGGGAACCACATAGTGGACGCGTGCAGTGTGTTGTGTGGTGTAAGTTGTTGGCCTATTAGTACCGGTCAGCTTCACGAGTCTTTAGTCCTCGCTTCCACATCCGGCCTATCAACCCAGTGGTCTGGCTGGGGGCCTCTCACACATAAATGTGTATGGAAATCTCATCTTGAAGCGAGCTTCCCGCTTAGATGCTTTCAGCGGTTATCCCATCCGAACGTAGCTAATCAGCGATGCACTTGGCAGTACAACTGACACACCAGAGGTTCGTCCGTCCCGGTCCTCTCGTACTAAGGACAGCCCTTCTCAAATTTCCTGCGCGCGCAGCGGATAGGGACCGAACTGTCTCACGACGTTCTAAACCCAGCTCGCGTACCGCTTTAATGGGCGAACAGCCCAACCCTTGGGACCTACTCCAGCCCCAGGATGCGACGAGCCGACATCGAGGTGCCAAACCATGCCGTCGATATGGACTCTTGGGCAAGATCAGCCTGTTATCCCCGAGGTACCTTTTATCCGTTGAGCGACGGCCATTCCACAATGTACCGCCGGATCACTAGTCCCGACTTTCGTCCCTGCTTGAGATGTCTCTCTCACAGTCAAGCTCCCTTGTGCACTTACACTCGACACCTGATTGCCAACCAGGCTGAGGGAACCTTTGGGCGCCTCCGTTACTTTTTAGGAGGCAACCGCCCCAGTTAAACTACCCATCAGGCACTGTCCCTGACCCGGATCACGGGCCGAAGTTAGATGTCCAAAGTGACCAGAGTGGTATTTCAACGATGACTCCACCCGAACTGGCGTCCGGGTTTCAACGTCTCCCACCTATCCTACACAAGCCACTCCGAACACCAATACCAAACTATAGTAAAGGTCTCGGGGTCTTTCCGTCCTGCTGCGCGTAACGAGCATCTTTACTCGTACTGCAATTTCGCCGAGTTTATGGTTGAGACAGCGGGGAAGTCGTTACTCCATTCGTGCAGGTCGGAACTTACCCGACAAGGAATTTCGCTACCTTAGGATGGTTATAGTTACCACCGCCGTTTACTGGGGCTTAAATTCTCAGCTTCGCCACACAAGGTGGCTAACCGGTCCTCTTAACCTTCCAGCACCGGGCAGGAGTCAGTCCGTATACATCGTCTTGCGACTTCGCACGGACCTGTGTTTTTAGTAAACAGTCGCTTCCCCCTGGTCTCTGCGGCCCACACCCGCTCACGGAGAGCAAGTCTCCATCACGGGGCAGGCCCCCCTTCTCCCGAAGTTACGGGGGCATTTTGCCGAGTTCCTTAACCATAATTCTCTCGATCGCCTTGGTATTCTCTACCTGATCACCTGTGTCGGTTTGGGGTACGGGCGGCTAAAACCTCGCGTCGATGCTTTTCTAGGCAGCATAGGATCACCGGATCCCCCCATACGGGAGTCCCATCAGATCTCAGGAACGTGCTCGAAGCACACAGGAACGGATTTGCCTATCCCTGACCCTACATCCTTAGACCGGGGCAACCATCGCCCGGCCCGGCTACCTTCCTGCGTCACACCTGTTAATACGCTTACCTCCCGGGATCAGGTCCCGCGCTCGGCCAAAACCCACAACACCACAAGGGTGAGCGGGCAGGCTCCGGGCGGTTAGTATCCCCCGCTTGGCATGGGCGGTTTTTCGCCGGTACGGGAATATCAACCCGTTGTCCATCGACTACGCCTGTCGGCCTCGCCTTAGGTCCCGACTTACCCAGGGCAGATTAGCTTGACCCTGGAACCCTTGATCATTCGGCGGACGGGTTTCTCACCCGTCTTTCGCTACTCATGCCTGCATTCTCACTCGTGTAGGCTCCACCGCTGGTTTCCACCGCGACTTCACTGCCCACACGACGCTCCCCTACCACTCCACACCCCTGAACCACGAAGGCTAGGGCAATGTGTGAAATCCACAACTTCGGCGGTGTACTTGAGCCCCGCTACATTGTCGGCGCGGAATCACTTGACCAGTGAGCTATTACGCACTCTTTCAAGGATGGCTGCTTCTAAGCCAACCTCCTGGTTGTCTTCGCAACTCCACATCCTTTCCCACTTAGCACACGCTTAGGGGCCTTAGTTGGTGGTCTGGGCTGTTTCCCTCTCGACTATGAAGCTTATCCCCCACAGTCTCACTGCTGCGCTCTCACTTACCGGCATTCGGAGTTTGGCTGACGTCAGTAACCTTGTAGGGCCCATCGGCCATCCAGTAGCTCTACCTCCGGCAAGAAACACGCAACGCTGCACCTAAATGCATTTCGGGGAGAACCAGCTATCACGGAGTTTGATTGGCCTTTCACCCCTACCCACAGCTCATCCCCTCCATTTTCAACTGAAGTGGGTTCGGTCCTCCACGACGTCTTACCGTCGCTTCAACCTGGCCATGGGTAGATCACTCCGCTTCGGGTCTAGATCACGCCACTACACTCGCCCTGTTCAGACTCGCTTTCGCTACGGCTACCCCACACGGGTTAACCTCGCGACGTAACACTAACTCGCAGGCTCATTCTTCAAAAGGCACGCCGTCACAACTACTATGCGATCACTCGCGGTTGCTCCGACGGATTGTAAGCACACGGTTTCAGGTACTGTTTCACTCCCCTCCCGGGGTACTTTTCACCTTTCCCTCACGGTACTGGTCCGCTATCGGTCATTAGGAAGTATTTAGGCTTATCAGGTGGTCCTGACAGATTCGCACGGGATTTCTCGGGCCCCGTGCTACTTGGGATACTCTCCAGGCTGCACACAACATTACGGTTACGGGGCTCCCACCCTCTCTGGCCGGCCTTTCAAGACCGTTCACCTATGCCTGCACATCACCCCAACGGTCCGGCAGAACCATCACGGAAAGTCCCACAACCCCGCCCATGCAACGCCCGCCGGCTATCACACATGGAACGGTTTAGCCTGATCCGCGTTCGCTCGCCACTACTAACGGAATCACTATTGTTTTCTCTTCCTGCGGGTACTGAGATGTTTCACTTCCCCGCGTTCCCCCCACGCACCCTATGTGTTCAGATGCGGGTCACACAATCACCTTGCAGCGTTGTGCGGGGTTTCCCCATTCGGACATCCTGGGATCAACGCTCGGTTATCAACTCCCCCAGGCTTATCGCAGATTCCTACGTCCTTCTTCGGCTCCTAATGCCAAGGCATCCACCGTGTGCCCTTAAAAACTTGACCACACAAAGATCAAAAACTTACTCGAGAGAACCACGACCACAAGGGCCAGGTTCATTCATAAGAAATTGCTGTAGAAACACACACACCAACCCCGAAAGGCCAGCCATGCATGTCTCAGATGCTCGCGTCCACTATGTAGTTCTCAAACAACAACCCCATCAACCAGACCACCACCACCCCACACAGGGACACGCGGCAGAACCGGAAGCAGGAACAAAAGAAACACCAGAACGATGCCCTCTGCATTGCTGCAAAAAGGTCCTGTTGCCTCAGGACCCAACAGTGCGCCAAACACAACCCCCACAAACCATGCACCCCGGCAGCGTTCCCAACAACACCCACCCCCACAAAAAGCAGAGACACATGCTGCCGTACTGGCACCAGGACACAACCGGTAAAGGCCATGCCAAACAAGTTTGATTCGTTGATATTCCACCCATGAGCACCCACCGCAGAACAGACGCCTGCGCAATGGGCAACACTGACAACCACCACGAACTGCATACACAGAACACGGAACAGCTGCTAGCAGCTCCTTAGAAAGGAGGTGATCCAGCCGCACCTTCCGGTACGGCTACCTTGTTACGACTTAGTCCCAATCGCCGGTCCCACCTTCGACGGCTCCCCCCACAAGGGTTAGGCCACCGGCTTCGGGTGTTACCAACTTTCGTGACTTGACGGGCGGTGTGTACAAGGCCCGGGAACGTATTCACCGCAGCGTTGCTGATCTGCGATTACTAGCGACTCCGACTTCATGGGGTCGAGTTGCAGACCCCAATCCGAACTGAGACCGGCTTTTTGGGATTAGCTCCACCTCACAGTATCGCAACCCTTTGTACCGGCCATTGTAGCATGCGTGAAGCCCAAGACATAAGGGGCATGATGATTTGACGTCGTCCCCACCTTCCTCCGAGTTGACCCCGGCAGTCTCCTATGAGTCCCCGCCATAACGCGCTGGCAACATAGAACGAGGGTTGCGCTCGTTGCGGGACTTAACCCAACATCTCACGACACGAGCTGACGACAACCATGCACCACCTGTAAACCGACCGCAAGCGGGGCACCTGTTTCCAGGTATTACCGGTTCATGTCAAGCCTTGGTAAGGTTCTTCGCGTTGCATCGAATTAATCCGCATGCTCCGCCGCTTGTGCGGGCCCCCGTCAATTCCTTTGAGTTTTAGCCTTGCGGCCGTACTCCCCAGGCGGGGCACTTAATGCGTTAGCTACGGCGCGGAAAACGTGGAATGTCCCCCACACCTAGTGCCCAACGTTTACGGCATGGACTACCAGGGTATCTAATCCTGTTCGCTCCCCATGCTTTCGCTCCTCAGCGTCAGTTACAGCCCAGAGACCTGCCTTCGCCATCGGTGTTCCTCCTGATATCTGCGCATTTCACCGCTACACCAGGAATTCCAGTCTCCCCTACTGCACTCTAGTCTGCCCGTACCCACTGCAGAACCGGAGTTGAGCCCCGGTCTTTCACAGCAGACGCGACAAACCGCCTACGAGCTCTTTACGCCCAATAATTCCGGATAACGCTTGCGCCCTACGTATTACCGCGGCTGCTGGCACGTAGTTAGCCGGCGCTTCTTCTGCAGGTACCGTCACTTTCGCTTCTTCCCTACTGAAAGAGGTTTACAACCCGAAGGCCGTCATCCCTCACGCGGCGTCGCTGCATCAGGCTTGCGCCCATTGTGCAATATTCCCCACTGCTGCCTCCCGTAGGAGTCTGGGCCGTGTCTCAGTCCCAGTGTGGCCGGTCACCCTCTCAGGCCGGCTACCCGTCGTCGCCTTGGTAGGCCATTACCCCACCAACAAGCTGATAGGCCGCGAGTCCATCCAAAACCACAAAAGCTTTCCACCACCTGACATGCGTCAGACGGTCATATCCGGTATTAGACCCAGTTTCCCAGGCTTATCCCAGAGTCAAGGGCAGGTTACTCACGTGTTACTCACCCGTTCGCCACTAATCCCCCAGCAAGCTGGGATCATCGTTCGACTTGCATGTGTTAAGCACGCCGCCAGCGTTCATCCTGAGCCAGGATCAAACTCTCCGTTGAAAAAAACAAATCAAACAGACACAACCACACCCACCGGAAATAACGGCCGGCACGGCTGCACAAAATTCGAAACCAGCTGAAAACCAGACCACCACACACGGGGGTGCGCAATGATCCAGCCATAATTTCAACCAATCAATAAAACAATCGGTATCAACAAACTTGGCACACTATTGAGTTCTCAAACAACAGGTCACAATCCCAGAGCAGTACCACCAGCCTTCGCTGGATCGCTCCGGAGCAACTTTTCAAACTTACACGCTGCCTGCCTCCGGGTCAAATCGGCGAACTTGACTTGATTTTCCTTGCGGTTTCTTGTCAGCTTCACCGTCCTCCACTGGGGAGCAGCGCGGGTACTAACTATACCCCTACTTTCCCGCGATGGCAAAACCCGGCAACGACACGGTCGCTTAGCCTGGCAAAATCCCCGGAAACAAAGGGAAGAGGGCCCGGAATCCTGGATCCGGGCCCTCTCCGCCTGAAGAGCTACTGCCCTACGGGGTGATTACGAACGCCCGGGCTGCCCGGCCGGCGCGAACCAGGAGGCGCCGAGCGGAGGAAGAGTAACGGTCAGCGCGGCGGGCTGGCCATCGGTTCCGGGTGACGAGGCTTTCAGGGAACCTGCATTCACCACTCCGGAACCGCCGTACGTTTCCGAGTCGGTGTTCAGGACTTCGGTCCATTCCCCCGCTGCGGGCACACCCAGGATGTAGTCCTTATGCGGACCGCCGGAGAAGTTCACAGCGCAGACCAACGGTTTGCCATCCTGGTCCCAGCGAATGAAGGACAAGACGTTGTGGTCGGCATCCCCGCCGTTGATCCACTGGAACCCGCCGGCATCGTTGTCCCGCTGGTAAAGGGCGGGCGTCGAGGTGTAGAGCTCGTTGAGATCCTTGATCAGGAGTTGCAGTCCGCGGTGCGCCGGAATGTCCGCGAGGAACCAGTCCAGTCCATACTGCTCGGACCATTCGGCTTCCTGGCCGAACTCGGTGCCCATGAAGATGAGTTGCTTGCCCGGATGCGCCCACTGGTAGGCGAAGAAGGCGCGGAGGTTGGCCAGCTGCTGCCAGCGGTCACCGGGCATCTTCCGGAGCATTGAGCCCTTGCCGTGAACTACTTCGTCGTGGCTGATGGGCAGCAGGAAGTTCTCGGTGAAGGCGTAAACCAGGGAGAACGTAATGGTGCCGTGATGCCACTTGCGGTTGATGGGGTCTTCGGAGATGTACTTGAGCGAGTCATGCATCCAGCCCATGTTCCATTTAAGCCCGAAGCCCAGTCCGCCGTGGTTGGTGGGGGCCGTGACGCCGGGGAAGGCGGTGGATTCCTCGGCGATGATGATGGCCCCGGGATGGGACTTGTAGACGGTGGCGTTGACTTCCTGCATGAAGGAGATGGCTTCGAGGTTCTCGCGGCCGCCGAACTTGTTGGGCTTCCACTGCCCTTCTTCGCGGGAGTAGTCCAGGTAGATCATCGAGGCAACAGCGTCCACCCGGAGGCCATCGATGTGGAATTCTTCCAGCCAGTACAGCGCATTGGACACCAGGAAGTTGCGGACCTCGCTGCGCCCGAAATCGAAGATCAGGGTTCCCCAGTCCGGGTGTTCACCCAACGCGGGGTCGGAGTGCTCGTACAGCGGCTGACCGTCGAACTGCGCCAACGCCCAGGAGTCCTTGGGGAAGTGCGCAGGTACCCAGTCGAGGAGGACGCCGATGCCGGCCTGGTGAAGTGAATCCACCAGGAAACGGAACTCGTCCGGGTGGCCAAAGCGGGAAGTCGGCGCAAAGTAGGACGTCACCTGGTAGCCCCATGAACCACCGAAGGGGTGCTCGGCCACTGGCATGAACTCGACGTGGGAGAACCCGAGCCATTTCACATAGTCCACAAGTTCCTTGGCAAGTTCCTTGTAGCCAAGACCCAATCGCCAAGAGCCCAGGTGAACTTCGTAAACGCTCATGGGCGAGTTATGCGGATCTTTCGCGGCGCGGGCTGTCATCCACTCCGCATCCTTGAAGCGGTAGCTGGTGTCCACAACGCGCGACGCCGTCAATGGCGGGACCTCTGTACCGAACGCCAACGGGTCGGCTTTTTCTATCCAGTGGCCGGACTTGGTCAGGATCTCGTATTTGTAGCACGCCCCTGCTACAACCCCCGGAATGAAGAGTTCCCAGACTCCGGAGGAACCCAGGGAACGCATGCCATGCTGACGGCCATCCCAGCCGTTGAAGTCGCCCTTGACGCGAACTGCCTGGGCGTTCGGGGCCCACACTGCGAACGAGACACCGTCCACCTCGCTGAGCGCGGAACGGTAATGCTGCACGTGGGCGCCGAGCACAT
The DNA here is from genome assembly GCF_029873575.1 of Paenarthrobacter sp. OM7. Taxonomy (NCBI): domain Bacteria; kingdom Bacillati; phylum Actinomycetota; class Actinomycetes; order Micrococcales; family Micrococcaceae; genus Paenarthrobacter; species Paenarthrobacter sp. OM7. The sequence continues at coordinate 1,014,333 of NZ_CP123579.1, read as the reverse complement.
CCCAAAGGCGCTCATGGCGGCCTTCACCGATCAAGTGCAGGTCCACTTCACCGACTGTAGGCAGGTAGTGGTACGGGTCATCGATGGTGACGGGTTCGACGTCGTACACCACTTCCAAACGGTAGTCCGGCACGTGGCCGGCCTGCAGCGGTTCCAGGACGGCGGCCCACACGCCATGGGCTTCATGCTCCATGTCGGTCCGGCCGCTTTCGGTCACCACCGCCACGGACTTTGCGAGGTGCTTCACCGTACGGACGGTGACGTGGCCGTGGTCGTCCAAGTGTGCGCCCAGGACAGAGTGCGGCGCGTGATAGGCGCCGGCTGCCACGCGTTCCAAGGTCTCGGAGTCCACGTGCAAGGGAACTCGGGGCCGTTCGGTGCGTGCAGAGCCAGTCATGTCATTACCTTCCGCTGTAGCTGCCGCATGCTTGCCGCGGCTTGTGTTGTCGAGGATTCGTCGTGATGCGTTGACCGGAATCGACAGCCAGTCGGGCCGGTTCCGCAACTCGTACACCACCTCGTATAAGGCCTTGTCCAGCCACAATGCCACAAAGAGCGGCGAGCGGCGGTCTATGGTTCCGGGGGTGACGTCGCTATAGCCCTCAAGGAACGCTGCAGCGCAGTCATCCACCCAGGTTTCAGGCACGTTGGCGTGGGAATTTTCGCGCGTAGCAGCACCCGCCGCATAGTCGAAGGAGCGCAGCATGCCCGTGACATCACGCAGGGGAAGATCAGGACTGTTGCGCTCGTCAATGGTCCGCAGAGGCTCGCCTTCGAAGTCGAGGATGGCCCACCGCCCTGGCCGTCGGTCGTCGCCGGACACCGATTCGTCTGCAGGAACCAACAGGATCTGTCCCAGGTGGAGGTCTCCGTGGACGCGCTGCAGTTGCCCCACATCGCGGGGATCCAGTGCGGCCAGCAGCTGGTCGAGGTTGCCGTCATAGGGCCCGACGGCGGATGCCGCCTCAGCCCACGACTGGCGGACGCGCCGTGCTACAGCCGCGATGATATTGGGCCCCTGTTCCTGCCCGTCCTGGGTACCGAACGTTTCCGCCAGCCTTGCGTGAACCGTGGCGGTCGCGGCCCCGAGCCCGCGGGCCTCGGCAGTGAAATCCTTACCGGCTGCGGCTGCTTCGACGGCCAACCGCCAGGCGTCCAACCCACCAAGCAGAAATTCATGTGCCACGGTCAGTTCGCCGGTAGCCGGCGCGGATACGTTCGATGCCGGGCCCTCCCACGAGCCGGTGATCCAGCCGAGCGTCGCAGGAACTTCGGCGGTCCCGGCGGCGGTCAGGGCGGCGCCAAGCTCTACTTCGGGATTCTTTCCAGCCGCCAGCACGCGGAAGATCTTCACGATCGCCGCCGAATCGCCGTCGTCGATGATGACCGACGTGTTGGACTGCTCGCCGGACAGGACCCGTACGGAGGTGGGGTTTTCAGGGAGCGCGACGCGGCCACGGGTGAGGTGTCCCCGTGCACCTCCCACGCTGCCTTCGCTCCGCATCAGCTCCAGCCAGGCGGTGACGAAATCGGAATCGTAGACGGCGTCGTACACCAGGCGCAGGCCCGAGTCGTCCGTAAACTCCCCCAACAATGCGGCCGGGGCGTCCACCAGTGGTTGGCTCCGGTAGCTCAACGGAACCTGCACCACGTCAGTCCGGGGACCGCCGTCGGCCGTCCGGTGGGTCACCGCCAGCAGCACCACCTCAAAAGCAGTGTCGCCGTGAGTGCCAGGGAGGCTGACAGCGCCCACCTGCTCCAGCGCAAAGTCGGGGCTCTGGACCGGGAACCAGCGCTTGCCTGGCAGCCAGTGACGGAGAAGTCCTTCAATGGAGGGGTTCAAGTTTGCCTTGCTCATCTCATCCTTTGGAGGTCACCACGGGAATCGCCTGGGTAAAAGGCGACGACGGATTGGAAAAGGCCGAGCGCACCCGCAGCCAGTAGAAGCTGTGGCTGCCCAGCATCACGGTCAGATGACCGTTGTCGCCGACGGCCGGGAATGGCTGGCCGCCGAAAATATCGCGCAGGCCGCGGCCCGCGAATTCGGGGATGTCCAACGTTGCCGACACAGGGTGCTGGGAGAGGTTGAAGACGCACAGAATCGTTTCGGCGTCCTCGCCCTCGGGGTTGCCTGCCGGCAATTCCCGTACATAGGCCAACACCACTTCATGATCGGCTTCAATGTGCCGGAAGCCGCCCAGACCAAACACCGGGTGGTTCTTGCGGACGCTGAGGATCTGGCGGGTCCAGCGCAGCAGCGAACCGGAGTGCGCGGCCTGGGCCTCAACGTTGGCCATGCCGTAGTTGTAAACCAGCGACTGGATGACCGGCAGGTACAGCTTGCCCGGATCTGCTCCGGAGAAACCTGCGTTGCGGTCCGGGTTCCACTGCATCGGCGTGCGGACGGCATCACGGTCATCGAGCCAAATGTTGTCGCCCATCCCGATCTCATCCCCGTAATACAGGAAGGGACTGCCGGGCAGGGAAAGGAGCAGCGCATTGATGAGCTCAATCTCGGACCGGGAGTTGTCCAGCAGCGGCGCGAGCCGGCGGCGGATGCCGATGTTTGCCCTCATCCGGGGATCAGGGGCATACCAGCCCAGCATCGCGGCGCGTTCCTCGGCCGGCACCATCTCCAGGGTGAGCTCATCATGGTTGCGCAGGAAAGTTCCCCACTGGGCGCCCTTGGGAATGTCCGGGGTCTCCCGCAGGGTCTCGATGATGGGTGCGGCCTTCTGGTCCCGCAGTGCGTAGTAGAGCCGCGGCATGATGGGGAAGTGGAACGCCATATGGCATTCGGGTGCTTCCTCGGTGCCGAAGTATTCCACCACTTCATGCGGCGGCTGGTTGGCCTCCGCAATGATCACCCTGCCGGGATAGTTCGCGTCCACCATGCGCCGAAGGTCCTGCAGGAAGGTGTGCGTCGCCGGCAGGTTCTCGCAGTTGGTGCCATCTTCCTCAAACAGGTAGGGAATGGCGTCCGCACGGAACCCGTCAATCCCCTGGTCCAACCAGAACCGGATCACGTCATAGAGGGCCTCGATGACTTTGGGGTTCTCAAAGTTCAGATCCGGCTGGTGGCTGAAGAAGCGGTGCCAGAAGAACTGCCGGCGGATGGGATCGAACGTCCAGTTGGATTCCTCGGTGTCAACGAAGATGATCCGGGCGTCCTGGTATTTCTCATCCGTATCGCTCCAGACGTAGAAATCGCCGTAGGGACCCGTGGGGTCCTTGCGCGACTCCTGGAACCACGGGTGCTGGTCCGAGGTGTGGTTCAACGGAAGGTCGATAATGACGCGGACGCCCCTGGCATGTGCCTCGGCAACCAACCGCTTGAAATCGCTGATGGTGCCGAACTCATCCAACACGGACGTGTAGTCCGCAATGTCGTAGCCACCATCCCGCAGCGGCGAATGGAAGAACGGTGGCAACCAGAGGCAATCAACGCCCAGCCATTGGAGGTAGTCCAGTTTCTCGATCAACCCATGGAAATCGCCGGAGCCATCCCCGTTGGCATCCGCAAAGGCCCGCACCAGTACCTCGTAGAAGACTGCCTTGCGGTACCAGTGTGGATCATGCTGGAGTCCGGGGGCGTTCAACTCGAAGGTGTTCTTCGGAGTGAAGTACTGGCTGGGGTTCTGCGGAGAAAAACTCACTAAAGCTGCCTCCGGATGCTCAGGATGTGTGCCGGTTCAACATGCGCATCCAGGCGGACGTAGTTGTGCTCGCCCCACTCCCAGCTCTCGCCGCTGATGAGGTCATCCACCCGGAACCGGCCGTCCTCGTTAAGGTCCCGTGGGTCCAGTTGCAGGGCCGCGAGGTCCAGGGAGACCGTGCTTTCGCGGGTGCTGTGCGGATCCACGTTGACCACGATGATCAAGGTGTCCTTGGTGCCATCCGGCAGCGTCTTGTGCTTGGAGTACACGATCGTGGCATCATCCGTGCTGCTGTGCAGTGTCAGGTTCTGCAGGTCGCCCAGCGCCACGTGCTTCTTGCGGATGGTGTTGAGCCTGGTGATGTAGGGCGCCAGCGTGCGTCCGGATTCGGCGGCGCCCTCCCAGTCCCTCGCCTTGAACTCGTACTTTTCGTTGTCGATGTACTCCTCGGCACCCGGACGGGCCACGTGCTCGTAGAGCTCGAACCCTGCGTAGACACCCCAGAGCGGGCTGGCCGTTGCAGCCAGTGCAGCCCGGATGCGGAAGGCCGCCGGACCGCCATACTGCAGGTACTCGGTGAGGATGTCCGGGGTATTCACAAAGAAGTTCGGGCGGAAGTACGCCGGGCTCACATGGCTGACTTCGTGGAAGTACTCTTCCAGTTCGGTCTTGGTGTTCCGCCACGTGAAGTAGGTGTAGGACTGCTGGAAGCCCGCACGCCCCAAGGCGTGCATCATCGGCGGGCGTGTGAAGGCCTCCGCCAGGAAGACAACCTCGGGGTTCTTCTTGTTGATCTTGCCGATCAGCCATTCCCAGAACCACACAGGCTTGGTGTGCGGGTTGTCCACGCGGAAAATCTTCACGCCGTGGCTGATCCACAACTGCACGATGCGCAGGATTTCCTTGGACAGTCCCGTCGGGTCATTATCAAAGTTCAGGGGATAAATATCCTGGTACTTCTTCGGTGGGTTTTCCGCATACGCGATGGAACCGTCCACCCGCGTGGTGAACCACTCGGGGTTGGACGTCACCCACGGGTGGTCCGGGGCTGCCTGCAGGGCAAGGTCCAAGGCAACCTCAAGCCCCAGCTCGTTGGCGCGCGCCACAAAGGCGTCGAAGTCGTCAAAGGTGCCCAGTTCAGGGTGGATGGCGTCATGGCCGCCGTCCTTGGAACCGATGGCCCACGGCGAACCCGGGTCCTGTGGTCCCGGCGTCAAGGTGTTGTTGCGGCCCTTGCGGTGCTGGAAACCGATCGGGTGGATGGGCGGCAGGTAGATGACATCGAAGCCCATCTCCGCCACGGCGTCGAGCCTCCTGGCTGCCGTACGGAAATTACCGGAGGTCCACACTCCAGTGGAGTGATCCAGGACAGCGCCCTCTGAGCGGGGGAAGAACTCATACCAGGAACCACGACCCGCGAGGTCGCGCTCCACCTGCAGCGGGAAACGTTCGGAAACAGTCACCAGTTCGCGGATCGGAACACGTCCGACGGCGGCCAGCACCTCAGGGCTGAAACCGGCGCCAAGGCGCTCCTCGGCAGTCTTGGTGGTATCGGCCAGCACGACGGAAGCGGCACGCAAGGTGCGCTTCTCAACAGCGCTGCGTCCGGCGTCGTCGGCTGCTTCCGCGAGGAGGGCAGCGCCCTCGGCGAGCATCAGCTCAACGTCGATGCCTGCGCCCACCTTGACCTCGGCGTTGTGATGCCAGGTGCCGTAACGGTCGTGCCACGCCTCAATAACGAAAGACCATGCCCCGGTGCCGGTGGGCGTGATCAGGCCCTCCCAGCGGTCCAGTCCTTTCCACTGCTCACCCTCGGCAGGGGTCAGGCGGACACGCTGACGTTCCTTGCCCCGGGGATCGAGCAGCACAGCGGACACGCCGAGCTGGTCATGGCCCTCACGGAAGACTGTGGCGCCGACGACGAGGTCCTCGCCCGGCAAGGCCTTCGCCGGGAAACGGCCACCTTCAACCACCGGCTGCACGGCAGTGATGGGGAACCGGCCGAAGCGCAGTCCCTGGGTGATGTCCGTAGTCGTCTTGGATTTCAGAGCGGTGATGGTTCGCGCGGTTTTCGTCACAACCACGACGTTAGCGACAAAAATCACAGAATGCTAAGCACACGACCTATCTACTCGACGCAAGATGACTTTTACCTAAAAGAAACCCAATCCAGTTCCGACTGCCATGTCCGTCCGTTAGTGTGGCGCTCGTGAAGGCTATTCGAAGGTTTACAGTCCGTACCGTCCTCCCCGAGCCCATCCGGCCCCTGGCCCGATTGGCGACCAATCTGCGCTGGTCCTGGCACCGGCCCACACGGGAACTTTTCGGGAGCCTCAACCCGGCTCTTTGGGAGGCGTCGCAGCACGACCCCATAGCCCTTCTGGGGTCCATCAGCCGCGAACAACTGCAGGACCTCGCCAACAACGGCGACGTGGTGGAGCGGGTTCAGGCAGCTGCCTCCGACCTGGACCGGTACCTCAGCGAACCGCGCTGGTACCAGGGCCTCGGCGAAGACGCTCCCGCCTGCATTGCGTACTTCTCCCCCGAATTCGGCATCACTGAGGTCCTTCCGCAGTACTCCGGCGGCCTCGGCATCCTGGCAGGCGACCATCTTAAAGCCGCCTCGGACCTCGGCGTGCCGCTGATCGGCGTCGGGCTCCTCTACCAGGCCGGCTACTTCAAGCAGTCCCTGTCCCGGGACGCCTGGCAGCAGGAAACCTACCCGGTGCTGGACCCCGACGGCCTGCCGCTCACGCTTCTTCGCCACCCCGGCAAGGACGGCATGCCCGGCAAGCCCGTCCACATTTCCCTTCCGTTGCCCAACGGCCGCGAACTCCACGCGCACGTCTGGCGTGCCGACGTCGGACGCGTTCCGCTGCTGCTGCTGGACTCCAACGTTCCCTCCAACGATGAAGCCGCCCGCGGCATCACCGACCGCCTGTACGGCGGCGGGGGCGACCACCGGCTTCAGCAGGAACTCCTCCTGGGCATGGGTGGCGTCAAGGCCCTCCGCGTCTATCAGGAACTCACCGGCACCCCCGCGCCGGAAGTCTTCCACACCAACGAAGGCCACGCAGGGTTCCTGGGCATCGAACGCATCCAGGAAGCCATGTCCGATCCCACCGTGCCCCTCAGCTGGGACGAGGCCCTCGCGGCCGGACGCGCGTCCACCGTCTTCACGACGCATACGCCCGTCCCTGCCGGCATCGACCGCTTCGAGACCGTCCAGATCAAGCACTTCTTCGAAGCCGGACTGGCACCTGCGGTGCCCACGGACCGCATCCTGGAACTCGGCCGTGAAAACTTCGACGGCGGAAACCCTTCCGTTTTCAACATGGCAGTCATGGGCCTGCGCCTGGCGCAGCGTGCCAACGGCGTGGCAAAGCTGCACGGCGTGGTGTCCCGCGAAATGTTCGCAGGCCTGTGGCCGGGATTCGACCACTCCGAGATCCCCATCACCTCCGTCACCAACGGCGTCCACGTCCCCACTTGGGTGGACCCCCGCATCTCCACCCTGGCCCGGAACCAGTTTGGCGCCGAGGCTGAAGCGTTGGGCCGGTGGGACCTTGCCTACAACGTCAGCGACGAAGACGTCTGGGCACTCCGCCGGGAGCTCCGCGCCCAACTCATTGAAGACGTCCGACGCCGGCTCCGGGCCTCCTGGAAGAAGCGCGGCGCCGCCGACGCCGAGCTCGGCTGGACTGACTCCGTGCTGGACCCGGACGTGCTCACCATCGGCTTTGCCCGTCGCGTGCCCACCTACAAGCGACTTACCCTCATGCTGCGCGACCCCGCACGCTTGAAGGCCCTGTTGCTCGATCCGAAACACCCCATCCAGCTGGTCATCGCCGGCAAGTCGCACCCCGCAGACGACGCCGGCAAGAAGATGATCCAGGACCTGGTGCGCTTCACCGACGATTCCGAAGTCCGGCACAGGATCGTCTTCCTGCCCAACTACGACATCGCCATGGCACGGACCCTGTTCCCGGGCTGCGACGTGTGGCTCAACAACCCGCTCCGCCCGTTGGAAGCCTGTGGCACCTCCGGCATGAAGGCAGCCATCAACGGCTCACTCAACCTGTCCGTCCTGGACGGCTGGTGGGACGAAATGTACGACGGCGAAAACGGTTGGGCGATTCCCACCGCCAACAACGGCGCCTCAGCGGATGAACGTGACGACATCGAAGCGTCCGCTCTGTACGAGCTCCTCGAAAACCAGGTAGCTCCGCGCTTCTACGGCACCACCGTTGCCCAAGGCGCTGGAGCTGCAGGACCGTCCGAGTCCAGCCGCGAGACCGTTCCCACCCACTGGGTGTCCATGATCAAGCACACCTTGGCAAACCTCGGCCCCGCCGTTTCCGCGGAACGTATGCTCCACGACTACGTCAACAACCTCTACTGCCCGGCCGCTGTTTCCGGGCGCAGGGCTGTGGCCGAATCCTTCAAGGAAGCAAAGGAACTCGCCGCCTGGACCACCAAGGTCCGGAACGCGTGGCCCCAGGTAATGGTGGAGCACGTTGACTCCGTGGGGGTCTCCGAGGAACCCCAGGTAGGCGACAGCCTCCAGGTCAACGCCTACGTGGCCCTCAACAGCCTCACCCCGGACGACGTGTCCGTCGAGGTAGCTTTTGGGCGGGCCGAGGAGTCCGACGAACTCGAGGACATCGTGGTGGCTGAACTGGACTCCTTGGAAGACCTCGGCGGCGGACGCCACCTCTTCCACGGCTCCCTGGTCATCAACCGCTCAGGGTCCTTCGGCTACACCGTCCGGGTGTTCCCGAAGCACTCGGCGCTGGCTTCCAAAGCTGAGCTGGGGCTGATCGCGAACGCCTAAGCCTTTGAAAGTGTATGGCCCCGCTTTTCCGTTGTTGCTCAACGACGGAAAAGCGGGCGGCCGCTCGGGGAGGGTACTGTTTTGCATCCACGAAGCTGGTTCGGGGGGAAACTCAGGTGGGATTGCTACGCGCGAATTGCAATAGCGGGATCTTGGCGACTGGCGACCCACGCGGGGTATATGGCACTCACAATACCGGTGGTCGCACCCAGAAGGACTCCCACCAGCCATAGCTCCGGGGGCAATACGGGCGGCCAGGCCTGGATCCAGGAGACGCAAAGCGTGGTCACAGTTCCGATGATGCCGCCGAGCGAACCTGCTGTCATTCCAACGATGAAGCCCTCAAGGATGAAGGATCGGCAAATTAGCCATCGACTTGAGCCGATCGCTCGTCGAAGGGCTATCTCTGCCGATCGGTTCTGAACGGTCAGGTACATCGAGGAAGCCGCAGTGATGATCGCCAGGAGCATCAGGACCAGCGATAGCAAAGCGATGAGCGACCCGAGATCATTTGAGACATCCTGCCTGATTGACTGAATATCGGCTGTGACGTCTACTTTTGCCTTCCCCGGGTCGCTCGGCGAGTATGCAAGCGGTGCTACTCGGGCAATCGCAGCCGAGAAGCCCTTTTCGGTTCGAACTTGAACTTTTAGGTCTGATCTTGAGACGGCACGCATGATGCTGGCGTTTACGAATACGGAGTCAGCGTACTCAGGAAAGTTTGGGCCAGGTTCGAAGACACCAACAATCGGCACAAGTTGGTCATCGATCCATATGCTCACCCCTGCCGCCGGCCCGGATTTCTTGCTGTACGGTATGTCGAGCGCAATTGCCGCCTTTGTCGAGACTACTGCGAGTGGACCAGCTAGTGGGTCATCGAGGGCACTTCGGATGTTGTGGGGAATTAGCTCGATTCCGAAGTCATTGAAGTAGTTCTTCGAGGAGGAGTGAAGTGACAATGGCGTTTCGGGTTCCAGGTCGGAGGGCCTAACCCGTGTTATGTGTACGTCTGCCGGAACCGCTGAGTACACATAGGATGCGCCGACTACATGAGGAAGACGGGCAATGCGATCTACCCCGGAGCGAAGCCCATCGAAATCGTCTCGAAGCACGCCAGGTCCGTCTTCGATGGAGATGGACAGCCGATCCTGTGAGGCGATAGCCAGCCGATTGTTTATGGCATTCGACGTCGTCGAACTGATACCCAGGGCACCCGTCATCCCCCCGATGGCAATCGCAAATGCAAGGATGAGAAGCATTGTTCGCAGGGTACGGGCCGAGAGCGCGCTCAGTGCATCGCCCCAGTCATCCATGAGGGAACACACGGTGCGAGAGACCCATGACTGCTGACTGGCTGCACCAAACGGCTCGAGGTCGACCGGAACCCTAGGTTGCGGCATTGGTTGGGACTTCGTTTCGACGTCACTCGTGATTCGACCGTCCCGGATCTCAATTCGGCGATCCGCTTGGTTCGCCACGTCCACATCATGGGTGATGACAATGACGGTGACACCTTCGGAGTTGAGTTTCCGAAGGTACTCAATGACCCGTCTGCTGTTGTTTGAATCAAGATTGCCTGTTGGCTCGTCGGCAAGAATGATCCGCGGGTGCGTCGCAATTGCCCGTGCTATTGCAAGTCGTTGCCGTTCGCCGCCTGATAGGAGCTTGGCTTGGACCTTGCGTTTATGCTCCAGACCTACGAACTCCAGCGCGTCCAAGGCAGCCGACGCCCGCTCGTCCATCGGCACGCCTTGGACCCGTAATCCGATAGCAGCATTGCTGATCACACTATCGTCACAGATGACGTTTGAGGACTGGAAAACGAACCCAATCAGGCGTAATCGCATCGTGTCGAGGCTTCGTTCTGAAGCGGCGTCGACGGCTTGCCCACGAATGGCGAGACGTCCGGAGCTTGCTCTGTCCAACAAGCCCAAGACGTTCAAAAGCGTCGATTTCCCTGAGCCTGAAGGGCCCACAATGGACACGAACTCACCGGACTCAATTGCCAGTGAGACGTCAGATAGAGCGGGGGAATCGGCACCTGGATATGTACGCGATACTCTCTCCAGGCTGATCGCCAATGCGTTATCGGAGCCTGTATATTCTGCTCTGCGCGTGAGAGGCCCCGATCGTGAAATCGTCACGATATTTGGACCTCGTCACCTTGGCTGAGATCACCAGAGACTGCGGCGAAACCTCCCCCCGACCGAAGAATCGTGATGGCGACGCGCGTTGCGGGGACCTTTGAGTTTCTTCCGTCGCCCGAGCTTCTGAGAACGTAGGTGCCTTCGGCATCCTGTCGGATACCAGATAACGGCACAGCGAGGGCTTCTGCCGCGCTACCTTGGCCAGCCACCGTGACACTCAAGTTAGGAGTCAATAAGACCAGATCCGCCTTACTCGTAGGCTCAACCGTCACGGGATGTCCCGCACGTTGGCCATCTCCCGCATCAGTGAATGGACCCAGCCCAGTTATCCGTCCTGTCATTTGCTTTTCCGCGACCCTGACAGTGACATCCTGGCCTGCCTTAAGAGACTCAGCCTGCTGGACCTCGGCGATAAACTCCACGAAGTTATCTTCGGCCTGGAACATGGCGAGAGGACTTTCGGGCGTAACTTTCTGCCCTATGTTCAGCGCGGAGACAACGGTCGCGCTGGCGACGGGAAGGGCTATCAGTTGCCTGTACGGGATCGAGAGCGCGGGGGTTTTAGCGTCGACTGGTGCCGTGGTTTTTGGTGTAGCTCCCGGTTCGACTTGTTGACTTTGCTCGGTAGGCATTCTCCCGCTGCTCAAGGCGAAACCCTCGCTGGCAAAGAAAGAGGATGCAGCATCCATGGTTGCGCTGTCCATGTGACCAGATTCGGAGGAAGGGTACCCCAACTGCAGAAGTGCCCGTTGCAGCGCCAAAACGTCATCTCCCGCATCTCCTCGGGAAAGATTGCGATACAAAGGGAGCGGACCAGGCAGGACGAAATAGGGCTTGCCTGAAACCACACCTGCAAGGTCGCCCCACTTCAACGTGTCCCCCGCCTGAAGCGTCTGGCGCACGACAATCGGTTCCTGACCCTCTAAGTCAATGTGGATAGGCACCGCCGGTCCGGCCTTAACAACTCCTGAGTAGGTAAGACGGTCGTCGACGACACGGTTTTCAACCATGGCATAGACAGGAATCTCAGCCATGGAGTCCTCTGGCCGGATGATCTCTGATTGATCAAAGACGATTCCAGCGAGCAACCCCACCCCCGCGGACATAACTGCGGTGACTGCCAACAGGACGATTAGCCACCGTCGCGAGAGTCGACTCAATCCGACAGCTTCCGCAGCTCTCTGCCGGGAATGTTCATCGATCACTGCGTCTCTTTCAGTAACTTCTCAGCGGCATCTACATAGTTCTGGCTCTTCTTCTTGAGCTCGGTAAGAACTGCCTCATTCTGCTTGATAAGCGGCAGCTGGTAGCTTGCCTGAATATCACCGAGCGTTTGGGTGAGTCGGACTTCCTGGTTGCATTCGGCCTCAATCGTGGCGATTCGGACGCCCTCGGCTGTGTCCGACTTCGACGGGTTTTGCTGATCTGTCCTCGCCTGCAGGTCAAAGGACTGCTGGCTCGACCACTTGGCGTTGGCGGCGTCCCGCCCGGGTGTCAGGCCAGCCGCTGAGATGCATTTGTCCCAGTCGCCCTTGGCATTCTTCCAAGCGTCAGTTTCTGATGCCATACCGAGACTTTTCACAGCGATCTCCGCTGCAGCACCACCATTCATCAGGTCATCAGGTGGAGTGACTTCATCGATCTTGCTCTTTTCACTGGCAAGACACTTGTACCTGGCATCCCCCCACGTACCTGCCTCGTCGTGCTTCTTGTTCGATTGAGCGTCTTCTCCAATAAGCCGAAAGCCGTGCTGTCTCACGCGATCAACGTTCCACACGCCGAAGTTCCGGTTCTCTGCCTTCGGATAAGCAGCATTCGGATCATCGATGAAGCCAAATTTCTTCATGCACGTGGTCATGATGACTTCCCTCGCCAGGAGAATCTGAGAGCGATCACGGGCCGAAATCCTATACGCGTCCACTGGGAATACGATCAGAGAGTTCTCGTAATCCAGATTCACTTTTCCCGATGAGTCCGGCGTGATTGAACTGTCCACACCCTCCGAACACGACGAAATAGCCAACGCTACGCCTATGGCAAGCGAGGCCACAAAATACCTTTTCCAGCATGCCCGTCGCTTAAGAGTTGTCCTCGACACCATCCCGCATCCAATCTCGTTTCTTACGCCTCGACTTAGTAGTAGCCGAGCCTCTTCACAGACAGGAACTTTGACCTGCCGATTCTTTGATCAGCAGGTCAAAGCATGGTGCTATTCACATTTCGTTATGCGAACGGCCGTGTAGGTTTAGCCCCTGTGGAAGCTGCTGATGTTGTCATTCCACGTACCCAGGAAGGGTACATACCAACCCATGGCGCTATAGTCGTTAGCGCTGCCAAAGCCGGCACCGCCATAGTTGATGTCCTGCCACCAAGTGACGTAGTAGCCGAAGTTCTTTACCGAACTTGCCTTGTTATCAAACGACCCCATCCAGGTCGAGTTGTCGGCTCCGTATGTAGCACCGCCGTAGTTATTGTCTGCATAGAAAATACTGGCATTCGCCGACTGACTGGCGGCAAAGAGCACCGAGGTAGATAGTGCGATGACAGCAGCCATCCGTGCAAGCTTCTTCATATCGTGATCCTCATTTCAGCTGGTGCGGAATGAGATCAGCAATTAATCCTGCGCGTTCCCCAATACGCATTGACGTAGACCCTAAAGGCCCCTCAAAATGTATCGCTCGACACATTTAACGTCAAACTATGGTAATAACCGGAGAAAGCACAGAAATGTTTAAATTCTTGCGTCACGATTGGGTGGCACGCACCACTTAAGCGTCTCGGCGGGCATCACGAACGCACGGGAATCAATGCTGAGCCACATCCCAGCTCTCCGTCAGAGCACGCAAGCCGCTGTTTGTGCAGTGGCCAGCAACCTTGGCGCGACTAATTCTCGAAAACGGCGATGACTGCGAGGTCGCGGCCGGCGTAGCGCTCTGCGTCTTGGAGGACTTCGCAGACTACCCCGAAGGATCGGTCTGTGCGGTAGGCGGCCGGGACCTGCCAGATCATGGTGACGGGGCCGCCGTCGTCCTCAGAGAGGGCGTCGGCGTAGTCGTGCAGGGAGTCGTTCAGGGCGTCCAGGTTCACGCCGTAGTACTCAGGGAAGTCCAGGACCTGGGCGAAGACTTCCAGGACCGCCTGCTTGGTGGTTGCCGGGGGGACCATCACGGTCCTGCGGCCGGCGTCGGAAATCTGTTCCTGCAGTTCTTCCAGGGTCCAGGTGTCTGCGGAATATATCTTCATGGGCTCCTACTTGCCTTCGACGATGAACTTGAACGACTTGTAATGGTCCGGGGTGTAGTACTTGGCTGAGTCCTTGCCCACGACGATTCTGCGGGCGCCCCGGTCCGATTCTCCTGGCGTGGTCACCGTGTATTCCTTGTAGAAGCCGCTGGTCTTCTTGGGCAGGCGACCTTCAAAGTTGCCGAAATTTCCGTTGTCTTCCCTATAGGGATAAGGGCCGCCCTTGGCGATCAGCGCCAGCGTTTGACGGGCTTCCTTGGGCAACTGGGAGGCATTGATGGCGGGCAGCGTTGAGGGGTTTGCCACCGCTGCGGCCGACGTCGACACGGAGCCAGGTTCCGGCGTCGTGCTTGGCGCTGTGGGTGTGGCCGTGAGCGAGCCACCGCCCACCATGGCGACCACCAACACGACGACGGCGATCACCAACCCCGCGAACGCCACCAGTTTGCTGCGGCTGCGGTTCATGCGAAGAGCTCCTGAAGGGTGAGTGCCTACGTGCGGTAGATGTTGATGGTGTTGGCTTGCAGGATATCCCGCTCGCCTGAAGCCACCAACGCGCCCTTCCGCCGTTCATGCAGCACCGACGTTGTGAAGCGGAGCTCAAACATGCGCTTGCCGATGCCCGTTTCACTCAGGATCTCCGGCAGCACCATCTTCACATCCTGGTTGCTTCCGTTCACTACGATCAAGCCACGGATTTCGCTGTCCTCGTGCCCCATCAGGAGCTGGACGGAGCGCACATTGGGATCGTTCCAACGTGCGGGAGTCATCCGCTGACCTTTGTCGTCGAACCATTGCAGGCTGGAATTGTTCGCGTTGCCGGGGAAACTCTCAGGCTGGTGGCGCAGGAACCAGCGGCGGAGCCGGACCAGCTCACGCGTAGTCCGGAACATGGCGTTGGCTTCCTGGGTGCGGCTCCAATCCAGCCATGCCGTGGGGTTGTCCTGGCAGTAGGCGTTGTTGTTGCCCTGCTGGGTCCGGCCGATTTCGTCGCCTGCCGTGATCATGGGGACGCCGAAGGACAACAGCAGGGTTGCCATCAGGTTGCGGACGGACAGGGCGCGGGCGGCCACAATGGCCTCGTTCTCGCTCCGGCCCTCAACACCGTGGTTGTAGCTGCGGTTATCGCCGTGGCCGTCGCGGTTCTGCTCACCGTTGGCCTCGTTGTGCTTCCGGTCGTAGCTCACCAGGTCCTTCAACGTGAAGCCGTCGTGGGCCGTGATGAAGTTGACCGATGCAAGCCGCGTGCGTCCGGAAGATGCGAAGAGGTTCGCGGAACCGGCCATGAGTTCAGCCAACGATGCCACGGAACCGCCCTGGCCGCCTGCTTCGATGGCGGCACGGTCGGACAGCCAGAAGCTGCGGACGCCGTCACGGAAATGGTCGTTCCAATCCGACCAACCGTGGGGGAAACGGCCTGTTTGCCAGCCGCCGTAACCGACGTCCCACGGCTCGGCAATGAGCTTGACTTCGGACAGTACCGGGTCCTCCGCGATGGCCTGCAGGAAGGGATGCTGGGGGTCGAAGGTGTTGCCCGCGTCCCGGCACAAGGTCACGGCAAGGTCAAAGCGGAAGCCGTCCACATGGAAGTCGTTCACCCAATACCGCAGGGAATCCAGGGCCAGGTCCACCACCACGGGATCGCTGAAGTCCAAGGTGTTTCCACAGCCGGTGGTGTCCAGGTAGCGCCCATGGGCATCGTGCCGGTAGTAGCGCTTCTCTGCCAGTCCACGGAAGCTCAGGGGCGGTCCATCCGGACCAGCTTCGGCGGTGTGGTTGTACACCACGTCCAGGATGACCTCGATGCCCGCCGCATGCAGCAACTTGATCATGCCCTTGAGCTCGTCCTGTACCGCGTGGGGACCGGCCTTGCGCGCCGCCTCTGTGGCATAGTCCGAATGCGGTGCAAAGAAGGCGGCTGTGTTGTAGCCCCAGTAGTTGGTCATGCCCAGGTCCTGGAGGTGGGACTCATCCAGGTGGAAGTGGATGGGCAGGAGCTGGACGGCCGTGATGCCGAGCTCGGTAAGGTGCTGGATCATCACCGGATGTGCCATCCCGGCGTAGGTACCTCTTAGGTGTTCCGGTATCTCCGGGTGCAGCATCGTCTGTCCACGGACATGCGCTTCGTAGATGACGGAGGTTCGCAAAGGAATGCGGGGCGGACGGTCCTCGCCCCAGTCAAAACCTGTTTCCACGTGCACACTGGTGAGGAACTCGCCCCGCTGGTCCACAGCGCGGCCGTAGGGGTCAAGCAACAGGCGATGTTCGCCGTCGTCGTCCAGGTCCACAGCCGGCAGGGACAAGGGGAAGCCGCGCTCGGACGGGGCCTCGCGGAAACCGTAACGGGTGCCCGGAGGCATCCCGCTGACCAGCCCGAAGTGCACTCCATCCTCAAGGTTGGGAAGGATGTGGGCGCGCCACGGCTCTCCGGGAGCCTGGAAGGCGATCTCCACCTGTTTCAGGTCGGGCGCGAAAACTGCCACGTTCACCTGGTGGTCCTGCGTCATTTCGGCATCGTCAAGGCCGGGCTGGGGCGTGCTCAGTCCGAGGGGCCGTGGCCGCGAGGCGTCGACGGCGGCTGCTGTGTCAAAAATAGGCATAACCATTGCTTGCAAGTTTAGTTCCACGCCAAGTATGTGCCGCGCCGGCCGCGCATGTGACGACGTTCCACGTCGCGATTTGATTACTTGCCTGCTGATGGCCGGATTACTTGGGCCGCTCACGTGCTGGAACGCTGTTCCGACGCCACCTGCGCGGCGGGGAGACGACGCGAATAAGTCGCATGGACCAGCTGTTGTCCCACCCGCTTGGCATACTGGGACGGAGACAACAGGAGGTTCTATCGTGCGCGTGGCACTCGCCCAAGTCATCACCGGCCGGGATCTGGCCGACAATCTGCGGCTCCTGGAGGAGTACGCCCGCCTGGCGAAAGGCGGCGGCGCCGAACTTGTGGTCTTTCCCGAGGCCATGATGCGCGCGTTCGGGAATTCTCTGCTGGATGTCGCTGAACCCCTGGATGGGCCGTGGGCCGGGCGGGTGCGCGCCCTCGCCGACGAACTGCAGATAGTGATCGTGGCCGGCATGTTCACCCCCGGCACTCCTTCGGATTCAGGAGCGCGTCGCGTGCGGAACACGCTGCTGGCCACCGGGCCTGGCGTCGAGGCTAGCTACGACAAGATCCATCTCTTTGACGCGTTCGGCTTCGCCGAGTCGGACACCGTTGAGGCAGGTACAGACCCCGTAACGTTCGACGCCGGCGGCCTCACCTTTGGTTTAGCCACCTGCTACGACATCCGGTTCCCTGCCTTGTTCACGGCCAACGCTGATCGTGGCGCGGTGGTGAACATCGTCTCGGCGTCCTGGGGAGCCGGGCCGGGCAAAGCCGAGCAGTGGCAACTTCTTGCCCGCGCCCGCGCCGTGGACACCACCACGTTCGTGCTCGCGTGCGGCCAAGGAGATCCCGCCACGCAGGGCGTTGAGCCCAAAGGTGCCGCGCCCACGGGGGTGGGGTACTCCGCCGTCGTATCCCCGTTCGGCCAGGTCCTGGAATCCCTCGACGGCGAACCCGGCCTGATCTTCTACGACCTGGATCCCGCCGTGGTGCAGGAAGCCCGCCAAAAACTCCCGGTGCTGGCCAACCGCCGCGACTTCTGACTCCCCCACCGATCCTCTCTCACATCCCTAGCCCTTCAAACCAACGCTCTCTCACATCCCTAGCCCTTCCGGCCGATCCTCTCCCACATCCCTAGCCCTTCAAACCAACGCTCTCTCACATCCCGAGCCCTTCAAACCAACGCTCTCTCACGTCCCGAGGTTTCTGAGTGAAGGAAAGCTCGCTGGGTACTGGGACTACTACCGAAAGCAAGAGGCCCCGAAGAGTTCAGAGCGTGCCACTCAAGCCCGAGGGACGTGAGAGAACGTGCCACTCAAGCCCGAGGGACGTGAGAGAACGTGCCACTCAAGCCCGAGGGACGTGAGAGAACGTGCCACTCAAGCCCGAGGGACGTGAGAGAACGTGCCACTCAAGCCCGAGGGACGTGAGAGAACGTGCCACTCAAGCCCGAGGGACGTGAGAGAGGGTTGTAGCCGCCTACGGCACTCCAGGCACACGAAAGGCGCCGCAGGGGCCATCCGGAAGCATGTGTCCAAGCGGGGACCGATCGAGCATGCGAAGGATGGCGCTTGCGGCGCCTCAGCAAGGACTACTTAGCTGCGCGCTGCCTCGACACTTCGTACAGCGAGATGCCTACGGCCATGGAAGCGTTGAGCGACTCCATGGCGGAGTCGATCGGGATGGAGACGATCTGGTCGCAGTTTTCGCGGACGAGCCGGCTGAGGCCCTTGCCTTCAGAGCCGACCACGATGCAGACGGGCTCGGTGGCAACGGTGAGGTCAGGCAGGGAGACATCGCCATCGCCGTCCAGGCCCAGGACGTAGATGCCCATGTTCTTGAACTGCTTGAGGGCATTGTTGAGGTTCGACGCGCGGGCCACAGGTACGCGGACAGCGGCACCGGCGCTGGTCTTCCACGCGGACGCGGTGACGCCTACGGAGCGACGCTCGGGAACGATCACGCCGTGGCCGCTGAACGCGGACACGGAGCGGATGATTGCACCGAGGTTACGGGGGTCGGTGATGCCGTCCAGGGCAACGAAGATGGGGGCGTTGGAGATGTGCCCCTTCTTCCACTTGGCCAGGGTTGTCTCTGCGAGGTCATAGGCGTCCTCGTACTCGTACGGCGGGATCTGCAGGACGAGGCCCTGGTGGACAGCATCCTCGGTCATGCGGTCCAGCTCAACCTTGCCGGTTTCGAGCAAGGGGATGCCACGCTCAGCTGCGAGTTTGAGGGATTCCTTGACGCGGTCGTCCATCTCGATGCGGATGGCGACGTGCAGTGCCTTGGCCGGGATGCCGGCGCGGAGGGCTTCGACCACCGAGTTACGGCCGGTGACCAGCTCTTCGGTTGCACGTCCCTTAGGGCCGGAGCGTGCACCCGCGCCACCGGGACGGGTGCCGGATCCGCGCTTGGCAGCTGAGCGTTCAGCCAGCTGCTTGTTCTTGTATGCCTTGTGGTAGGTGCGTTCCTCCGCCTTGGGCGTGGGACCCTTGCCCTCCAGGGCCTTGCGGCCGTGGCCACCGGTTCCGGTGGTGGGGCCCTTCTTCTGCTTGACCGACCGGCGACCATTGTTGGCCATGAGATTCCATCCTTGATTTTGTGAGTAAGTCTGGAATCAAGTCTACTGACCCGATGCAATTCGGCCGCCGCGCGGGTTCTTCAGTCGCGTTTAAGGCTCCAGGTGGCCCCGTCCGCACCATCTTCGACGACGACGCCGGCGGCGGCCAGGGTGTCGCGGATCGCGTCGGATGCGGCCCAGTCCTTGCTGGCCCTGGCGGTGGCCCGGGCTGCGAGTTGAGCGTCGATCAGCACTTCCAATGCGGCGTGCTCGCGCCCCTGCACGGCTTCCGGACGCTTCACCGCATCCAAGCCAAGAACTTCGGTCATGGAGAGCACGCTGTAGAGGGCAGCCTTGGCGGCATCGAGGTCGCCGGACGCCAACGCGGTGTTGCCCGCGCGGACGGTCTCGTGGAGCACACCCAGCGCCTGCGGAACATTCAGGTCGTCGTCCATGGCAGCAATAAAGGCCGCCGGCATGTTGGCCTGCGGTGCCACCTCAGCGGCGGAGCCGCCGCTGAGCCTGGCCGACGCTTTGGCAATGAAACCGTCAATACGCTCGACGGCGGCAGCTGCCTCCTGCAGCGAGGTGGGCCGGTAATCCAGGATGGAGCGATAGTGCGCCTGGCCCAGGTAGTAACGGACCACGCGGGGCGATGCGAGCTCCAGCATTTCGGCCGGGCTCACCGTGTTGCCGATGGACTTGGACATCTTTTCGCCCTCGAAGGTGACCATGCCGTTGTGCATCCAGAAGTTGGCGAATTCATCGCCGGCAGCCTGGGACTGGGCCATCTCGTTCTCGTGGTGCGGGAAACGGAGATCCAGTCCCCCACCGTGGATGTCGAACCGCGGGCCAAGGTATTTGGTGACCATGGCAGAGCATTCGAGGTGCCAGCCGGGACGTCCGGCACCCCACGGGGAGTCCCATTTGGCGGTAACGGGCTCGCCGTCCTTGAAACCCTTCCACAGGGCGAAGTCCCGCGGGTCACGCTTGCCGCGAGGGTCGGCGTCGGGGGCTCCCTGCATGTCATCGATATTCTGCCGCGTCAGCGAGCCGTACTTGCTCCAGGAGCGGACATCGAAGTAGACATCGCCGGAATCGTCCAAGGCAGGGTAGGCATGGCCGCGGTCGATGAGGCGCTGGATGAGCGCGTGCATTTCCGGGATGTGGCCGGTGGCGCGGGGCTCGTAGGTTGGCCGCTGGACTCCCAGGGAGTCGTAGGCGTCCTCGAACTCCTGCTCGTAGCGGTAGGCCAACGCCCACCATTCTTCAGCTTGGCGCGCGCTGGGTTCGGCGTCCCAGTCCGGCCCAAAGGACTGGGCGGACTTGGCAAGGATTTTGTCGTCGATGTCGGTGACGTTCCGCACCACTGTGACGCGGAGGCCACGGAATTCGAGCCAGCGGGTCAGCTGGTCGAAGGCAATGGCCGACCTGACGTGGCCCACGTGCGGCATTCCCTGGACAGTGGCCCCGCAGTAGTAGACGCTGGCCTTGCCGTCTTCGAGGGGAACGAAGTCGCGGACTTCGGCGGAGGCGGTGTCATAGAAGCGCAGGGTCACCGCTCCAGATTAGCCGATGACACGGCATGACCTGCCTACTTGCAGTATTCGCCGATCTTGTTGAACTGGACGGTGAGCTTCTCCTGTTGGTCCTTGGTGGCCGCGCCGAGCGATGAAGCGGCGGCTTCGTCCATGATCGCCGCCATGTCCTTGATCGGGTTGCCGATCTCCGGAGCCAGTTTGTCCGCGATCCCGTGATAGTGCGCAGCGATCTGCTTGGACTGCTGCTGCTGGTTGCCCTCGGGCTTGAAGGTGTCGTTGTTCAGGAACTCGCAGCTGGCCGCCACGTCCATCTTCGGTGTCCCGGCACAACCGCCCAGCAGGAGGACCGCGGCAAGGCCTGCGGACAGCGCCACTGCGGAACGCACGACGTCGGCAGGCAGCTTACGCATGCGGCGCACCTTTCGCGGGACCCGGCTCCGCCGGCGCCACCTCGTGGGCGCTGACCGGGTAAACGAGGGCCGTGGCAACAGCCGAGATTCCCTCGCCGCGGCCGGTGAAGCCCAGGCCATCGCTGGTGGTGGCCGTAACGCTGACGGGAGCGCCGGCGGCCTCGCTCAAAACCTGCTGGGATTCTTCCCGTCGGGGGCCGAACTTGGGTCGGTTGGCAACGAACTGCACGGCGACGTTCCCGATCTCGAACCCTGCTGCACGGACGATGCGGGCTGCCTCGCTGAGCAGCGTCACCCCGGAGGCTCCTGCATATTCGGGTCGGTCCGTACCGAAGTGCGTGCCGAGGTCCCCGACCCCGCAGGCGGAGAAGAGCGCATCGGCTGCCGCGTGGGCCACACAATCGCCGTCCGAATGCCCCGAGAGTCCTTGCTCGCCTTCCCAGAAGAGCCCGCCCAACCAGAGCGGTTGGGGATCATCATCGGGGGCGAACGCGTGCACGTCCACACCGATGCCGGTACGGGGCAGGATCATGTCCCGGCTCGACGTCATCAGCCCTCCACCCATCGAATCCCCAGCGGACCTTCCAGGAGGCCTTCAGCGATGATGAGGTCCAGCGGAGTGGTGATCTTAAGGGACTGGCTGGCCCCGCGGACGGAGTGGACCGGAACACCCAGCAGCTCCACCAGCATGGCGTCGTCCGTCACGGTGGCGGCTTGTTTGTCGTCAAAGAGTCCAGCCGCCTCGTGGGCGCGGCGCAGGGTGGCCAGTTCGAAGCCTTGCGGCGTCTGCACGGCCCTGAGGTGTTCGCGCGGCGCCGTTCCCGTGACTACCTCCGGCGCAATGGACGAGTCCGTGCCCGTGGTCTCGGCGACGGTCTTAATGGTGTCCACCACCGGCATGGCCGGAATGACAGCTTTCGCACCGGAGGCCAGGGCATCGGCTACGCGCTCGAAGACGCGCTCCGGGGCCAAGGCGCGGGCTGCATCGTGCACAAGGACGAATTCCGTGCCGTCTTCCAAAGCAGCCAAAGCGGCCCGGACGGAATCAGCACGCGATGATCCGCCGTCGACCACTGAGATTTCCGGGCCACCATCCACCAGGTCAATGGTGAAGTCAGCGATCAACTCGCGGAGTTCGGTGTCGCCCTTGGGCACTGCAATGCAGATCTGGCGCGCGACGTCCGCTGCGACCACCCCACGGAGGGCATGCATCAGGATGGCTTCGCCGCCCAGCGGAACCCGGGCTTTGGGCATGCCGTAGCCGAGGCGCTCACCGGAACCGGCGGCAACCACGATCACGGCCGTAACGGCGCGCATGGAAGGATTACTCATGGTCACCAGAGTACTTTGTGGCAAAAAGAAACCCGGCGGCGCTTTCGCACCACCGGGGCTCAATTCTTAGGAAGCCAAGACCTCGTCAAGAACGCTTGCAGCCTTCTCTTCGTCTGTCTTCTCAGCCAGGGCCAGTTCTGAAATCAGAATCTGCCGCGCCTTGGCCAGCATCCGCTTCTCGCCTGCGGAAAGGCCGCGATCGTGATCACGACGCCAAAGATCGCGAACGACCTCCGCCACCTTGATGACATCGCCTGAAGCAAGCTTCTCCAGGTTCGCCTTGTAACGACGTGACCAGTTGGTAGGCTCTTCAGTGAACTCGGCGCGGAGAACGTCAAAAACGTGCTCCAAGCCTTCTTTGCCCACTACGTCCCGGACCCCAACAAGGTCAACGTTCTCTGCTGGAACTTCAATGGTCAGATCACCCTGAGCCACCTTGAGCTTGAGATACATCTTCTCTTCGCCCTTGATGGTGCGCATCTTGATTTCCTCAATTTTTGCTGCACCGTGGTGAGGGTAAACTACTGTCTCGCCGACCTCAAAAACCATGTGGACTTTCCCCTTTCCCGCAGATTAGTCTATCACGATTAAGGCATACGACTGGCACCCAGCAGGCCGTTCTACCGCGCCAATACAGGGAAAAAGGCCTTAAACGACTTCCTCCAAGGTCTTGACGTAATCCGGGAAAGATGCTTCGAGCAAGCAACGTGCGACCAAGATCTCCTCCGATGCCCGCGCCATAATGGCCTCCCGAATCCTTATTTTGGCGGGTTTGCCGATAGGCTATGGCTGAAAAGTGTTCCAATGACTCTTGAGGAGTAGGTGTCGTGCGCAATACTGCGATGAACCCTGTCCAGCGCGGCAAGCTGGCAATTGCGGCGGCTGCAATCGGCGTCGGTCTTCTGTCCGTCACCGGCTGCGGATTCGTCAACGCCCAGCAGACTACCCACCAGTACTCGGCATCGGACGGGATCAAAGCTGATCTCGGTCAGTTGCAGTTGCGCAACATCCTGATTGTTGCCTCCGGTGAGAACGAGCCCGGCCGTGTGATCGGCGCCGTCTTCAACCAGTCCAGCACTGATGCGACGCTCACGATCAGCGGCGCGAACGGCGCCCAGACGGAGATCCCGGTCAAGGCCAACTCGGAAACGTTGTTGAACGACACCACGGACGCCGCCATCCTGAGCACCGCAGGCGTGATCCCGGGTGGACTGACTCCGGTCACCATCCGCAGCGGGTCGGATTCCGCCACGATCAACGTTCCGGTGGTCGACGGCACGCTGGCTGAGTACACCAAGTACCTGCCCACCACGCCTACTCCCACGGCAACGTCGACGTCGACGTCCACCGAATCCGCAGCAGCCGGCCACTAGCAGGCAGCGCGCTGCAAGACATACAACACAAGGAAGGGTCCCGCCGAGGCGGGACCCTTCCTTTTGTCATTACCGCAGCTATTGCAGCGAAATCTTTACGGCTCGAACTTGTACCCGAGTCCACGCACCGTCACCAGGTAGCGGGGCGCAGAGGGATCGGGCTCGATCTTGCTGCGGAGGCGTTTCACGTGCACGTCCAGCGTCTTGGTGTCGCCAACATAATCCGAACCCCACACACGATCAATCAACTGGCCGCGCGTCAGCACCCTGCCCGAGTTGCGGAGCAGCATCTCCAACAGTTCGAACTCCTTCAACGGCAGTGATACTTGTTCGCCGTTGACGCTGACCACGTGCCGTTCA
The DNA here is from genome assembly GCF_029873575.1 of Paenarthrobacter sp. OM7. Lineage (NCBI taxonomy): Bacteria > Bacillati > Actinomycetota > Actinomycetes > Micrococcales > Micrococcaceae > Paenarthrobacter > Paenarthrobacter sp. OM7. The sequence goes on along the minus strand of NZ_CP123579.1, from coordinate 990,263 downwards.
ATGTCCATGCGGACAGGACCGGCCTGCACGGTGGATGTGATGAGCTCCTCCGGCTCGCCCTGACGGCGCAGGACCGCACGGACACGGGCCACCAGCTCACGGGAGGAGTAGGGCTTGGTGACGTAGTCGTCGGCGCCGAGTTCCAGGCCAACCACCTTGTCGATCTCCGAGTCTTTGGCCGTGAGCATAATGACGGGCACGCTGGAACGCTGGCGCAACTGTCGGCACACCTCCGTTCCCGGAGTTCCTGGCAGTTGCAGGTCCAGGAGGACCAGGTCCGCACCGTTCCGGTCGAACTCCACCAAGGCATCGCTGCCGTTGTCCACTACCTCGACGTCAAAGCCCTCTTTGCCCAGGAGATAGGACAGAGGGTCGCTGAAGGACTCTTCGTCCTCCACAATCAAAATCCGGCTCAAGCGCTGGCTCCTTGCTCTTGGGCGCCGCTGGCGCCCCCTTGTTGACCCGCGATATGGGGCTGTTGCCCCGCGACAGGGGTTTGTTGAATCGCAGTGTTGGCTTGGTTAACCGCCCGGTGGGGTTCGACGGCGGCAGCAGGCGCCTTAGGTTCCCCGGGCGCTTCCGCTGTGGCAGCGGGAGCCGGGAGGGCGCCGTCGTCCTCCTGGCCTTCCATCTCCGGCAGGCGGATAGTGAACGTGGACCCCTGGCCGGGCTGGGACCAGACGGTCACCTCGCCACCGTGGTTGGAGACCACATGCTTGACGATGCTCAGGCCAAGACCGGTGCCGCCTGTATGCCGCGAACGTGCGGCGTCAACGCGGTAGAAGCGTTCAAAAACGCGTTCCTGGTCCTCGGGTGTCAAACCCTCGCCCTGGTCCGTCACGGAGATGGCGACGACGCCTTCCCGGGTTCGGATGCCCACTCCCACCCGGGTGTTTTCGGGTGAGTAGCGGATGGCGTTGTCTATCAGGTTGCGCAGCGCAGTCACCAGCAGGTCGCGGTCGCCGAAGACCAGTGAGTCTGAATGGCCGCCCACGACAATCTGGATGTTCTTGCTCTCCGCCGGCAGCTGCGAGCGGTCCACTGCCTCGGTAATCACGGTGTTGATGTCCACCGCATGCCCTTGCTGGGCGACGTTGGCACCCTGCAGGCGGGAAAGTTCAATGATGTCCTGTACCAGGGCTGCGAGCCGGCCGGACTCCTTGTGCATGCGCTTGGCGAAGCGGCGTACGGCTTCCTCGTCATCCGGCGAGGCTTCCAGAGCTTCAGCCAGGAGGGAGATGGCGCCGACGGGAGTCTTGAGCTCGTGGGACACGTTGGCCACGAAGTCGTTGCGGATCTCTTCAGTGCGGGTGATTTCCGTGCGGTCGTCCGCGAGGAGCACGATGTATTCTTGGCCCAGCATGGCCGCCCGCACCTGCACCACGATGGTTCCCTTGCCCAAAGGACCACGGGGAAGCTCGTACTGCTCCTCCAGGATCACGCCGTCGCGGCGGACTTTGGCAGTCATGTCCAGGAGCTGCTTGTGCACCACGGTGTGACCGCGGACCAGGCCGTAGGCATACGCAGCGGGACTCGCACGCACCACGCCGTCGATCACGTCCACCACAACAAACGCGCGCCCGACGACGGCTAGCACTTCCGCAGCTCCGTCAGGAAGGCGGGGCTCAGCAACGTCCAGGTCCACAATGCTCCGCTGCCGCTCACTGATCCTGAACGCGAGCATGCCAAAGACGCCCAACGACAGGCCAACGAGGCCGGCGACGACACCTATGAGCAATGGATCCACGGCTCCAGCTTATGCTGTGGAAAGACGGACAAGCATTGATCCGGCGCCAAACGCGGACGGTTCAACTAACGTTCATCTAAAGGTGCCGAACAGTTCACTGGCTCCTGACACAGTTACTGGTTGGACTGCCAATGGTTTTGAAGTCCGGCCCGCATCCAGGGAACCGGATTTCCAAAGAAAGGACGCCTTAGTGCGCAAGGTTTTTCAGGAGGAGCTCACCCAGGTAGGTGACGACCTCATCGAGATCTCCAAGCTGGTTCACGAAGCAATCACGAAGGCCACAACGTCCTTCGAAGGCGCCGACGTGGATCTTGCCCAGGACGTCATCGCGGCGGATGCACGGATCGATTTCCTGCAGAACAGCCTCGACGAGCGTGCCATCGACATCCTTGCCTTGCAGGGCCCTGTGGCCAGCGACCTCCGCATGATCGTGGGTTCGCTGCGCATGAGTGCGTCGCTGGAACGCATGGGTGACCTGGCCCGACACGTAGCCCAGCTGGCGCGTCTCCGCTACCCGGCCACCGTGATCCCTGCTCCGCTGACCCAGACCTTCAAGGCCATGGCGCAGCACGACATCGAGATCACCTCCAAGGTCATCGAGCTCCTTGAAACCCGCGACCTTGAGGTCGCCCGCGACATCCTCAAGATCAACATCGCCGTGGACGACCTCCACCTCAGCGTCTTCAAGGCCATCGCCGCCCCTGAGTGGAGCGAGAGCCCGTCCACCACCGTGGACGTTGCCTTGGCCAGCCGCTACTTCGAGCGCTTCGCTGATCACGGTGTGTCCGTAGCCCGCAAGGTCACCTACCTGGTGACGGGTGAATGGCAGCCTGAAGGCTTCTAGCCCTTCCTATACCGCAGAAACAACGACGGCGGCCGGTCACCTCAGGTGACCGGCCGCCGTCGTGTGGTGCTCAGGCGCTACTTTTTGCCCTGGTTGGCTACCGCGAGGATGGCCTGGGCTGCGGCGTCGGGATCCAGGTAGGTTCCGCCGGGGTTGATGGGCTGGAAGTCCTCATCCAGTTCATAGACCAGCGGGATGCCCGTGGGGATGTTCAGCCCGGCGATGGCGTCGTCGCTGATGCCATCCAGGTGCTTCACGAGGGCACGCAGGGAGTTGCCGTGCGCGGTGACCAGGACGGTCTTGCCGGCTTTGAGGTCTTCCTTGATGTCCGATTCCCAGTAAGGGAGCAGGCGTACCAGGACGTCCTTGAGGCACTCGGTGCGCGGCAGTGCGTCACCAAGATCCTTGTAGCGGACGTCGTGTGCCTGGGAGAATTCGCTGTCGTCGGACAGGGGCGGCGGCGGAGTGTCGTAGCTGCGGCGCCATTCCATGAACTGCTCTTCACCGAACTCGGCCAGGGTCTGGGCCTTGTCCTTGCCCTGCAACGCGCCGTAGTGGCGTTCGTTCAGGCGCCAGTCGCGCTTGACCGGGATCCAGCCTCGGTTGGCTTTGTCCAGTGCCATGTTGGCGGTGTTGATGGCACGCTTCAAGAGCGAGGTGTAGAGGACGTCCGGCAGGATGTTGTTCTCCACGAGGAGCTCTCCACCGCGGACTGCTTCTTCGCGGCCTTGATCGTTCAGGTCTACGTCCACCCAGCCGGTGAACAGGTTCTTGGCGTTCCAGTCGCTGTGGCCATGGCGCAGCAGAATCAGCTTGTAAGTCATGGTTTTCATCCTAGCCGAGCGGCTCCATTGCCTGCCCGGCATTACGTCCGCGCGAGATAAAGTGGGGGCCGTGGTGCAAAAAGCGGAACGGGTGGGTTCTCCCCGCAGTCGGGGCGGCAACCTGTCAGGCAAACCGATCGGCAACATCACCCGCGGCACCACGAATCCCAACCGCATGCGCCGCCTGGACCGTTGGCTTGCCGGGCCTCAGGCGTGGCGGCTTCGCGCCGCCGTCGAGCCCCTGGTGGTGGACCTGGGGTATGGCGCTTCGCCGACCACCGCCGTCGAGCTTTTTGAACGCCTGCAGTCCGTACGGCCGGATGTCCGCGTCTGCGGGATCGAGATTGAACCGGAACGCGTCAGGACCGCCAAAGCACTGGAGCGGCCCGGGCTGAGCTTCCACGTTGGGGGCTTCGAGGTTCCCGTACCCGGAAATCCGGTGCTGGTCCGCGCCTTCAATGTGCTGCGCCAATACGAGGAAGCCGACGTTGCCCGAATTTGGCGGCTGGTGCAGTCGCGGCTGGCGCCGGGAGGCCTGTTCATTGACGGCACGTGTGATGAGATCGGCCGCCGGGTGACATGGGTGGCCCTGGATTCCGAGCGCCCGTTGAGCCTCAGTTTTTCAGTACGTTTCGGCAGTTTCGAACTGCCGTCCGAAATCGCTGAGCGGCTGCCAAAAGCCCTTATTCACAGGAACGTTCCCGGCGAACCGGTTCACGCGTTCCTGCAGGCGATGGACAAGGCGTGGCTGGAGGCGGCACCTCTGGCGTCGTTCGGAAACCGGCAGCGGTGGACAGGCATGTGCCGTTCACTGCGCGACGCCGGATGGCCGCTTCACGACGGGCCGGCGCGGTGGCGCCTCGGTGAAGTGACCGTGGCGTGGGACGCTGTGGCGCCCCAGTAGCGCTTTCCGGAAGTGCTTACCAGGGACCGTAAGGGCCAACGTTGCGGTTGCCGCCGCTGCCGGCCTCGCGAAGGGCGGGGCGGACATCGGCAAGGTACACGCAGGCCGCGGTGACTGCAGCGATGCCGAAGAGGCCCAAGCCGCTTCCGCCGGTGAAGACCGTCAGTGCCCCGATGGCGAAAGCAATGCCGGTGAGCGCAGTCCAGAACGTCTTGGTCCGCTTGGAAGCGGCCACGAAGAGCGTCGGGCGGTGGCGCAGGCAGTCAGCGAAGGCCCACACTTCCAAGGCAAGGGCTACCAGGCCAAGGATGAAGTACACCGCATTGGTGACAATCGCGATCAAGAATTTTCCGTCCACGCCCTTTAGCCTAGCCGTCCAGCGACTTCAGCGCTTGCTCAAGGTCGGACCAGAGGTCCTCCGCGTTCTCGATTCCAACGCTCAACCGGACCAGGTTCTCCGGAACGCTCAGCGGCTCAGCGGTGTGCCGGCGCCGGCGCTCAATCAGTGACTCGACGCCACCCAGCGACGTTGCGGGCAGCCAGAGCTGCAGCGCCCGGACCAGTTCGTCCGCAGCGTCAGCACCGCTGCGCTGTTCGTCTCCGGCAATCTGGATGCACAGGATGGAGCCGAAGCCCTTCATCTGCACCTTGGCGCGCTCGTGTCCGGGATCGGTGGGAAGGCCCGGATAGCGGATCGCTTCAACCCGCGGGTGGCTGCTGAGGCGTTCGGCGAGGTTTGCAGCCGTTGCCTGCGAGCGTTCAATCCGCAGGGCGAGGGTGCGGAGGCCGCGCAGAGCCAGCCAGGCTTCGAACGGCCCGGCGATGCCACCATGGATGATGCGGTGGTGCAGAAGCGTGGCGCGCAGCTCCGGATTGGATGTCACCAGGGCACCAAGGACCACATCCGAATGTCCGGCCAGGTACTTGGTCACCGAGTGAAGCACGACGTCGGATCCCAGGCTGAGCGGTTGCTGCACCAACGGCGTCGAGAAAGTGTTGTCCGTGACCACGATTGCGCCCACTGCGTGCGCGGCATCGGCCAGTGCACGGATATCGGCGATGCCTAGCATGGGGTTGGTGGGGCTCTCCAGCCAGAGGAGATCGGCTTTCTTGCCGTTCTCCGGGCTGATGAGGGCCTTCACGGCATCCGTGTCCGTGATGTCCACAGTGCGCAGCGCCAGGAAACCCTTCTCTGCCAGCTCCGTGGCCATCACCAAGGACCCCGCGTAGCTGTGGGACGGCATGACAACCACGCCGCCTGCAGGTACCAGCGATAGTGCGGAACTGACGGCCGCGAGGCCGGAGGCGTACAGCAGGCCCGGGAGGGTGGCACCTTCCAACTTGGCGAGTGCATCCTCGAACGGGTCCCACGTGGGGTTGGCATACCGTCCGTAGCCGCGGTCCCCGTCGCTTAATGAACCTGTGCCGAAATAGGTGGAGGACAGGACGATAGGCGGATTCACCGGCTCATCGTGGGCCCGTTCGGGGCGGCCTGCAGCAACGACAACGGTTTCCGGAGACAAATCGGCGGCATGCTGATCGGAAAGGCTCATGGTTTCAGCGTAGCCGCGGGCAAGGCTGCGGATGAAAGGCGTTACGCGTCTTGATGTCAGTGAAGCTCGGTAGGCTAGACGCGTGAGTATTCAGAGCCCAGGTCTTTTTATCGCCTTCGAAGGCGGGGATGGAGCGGGCAAGTCCACGCAGGCCGCCCGGCTCTCTGACGCCCTTGAGTCGCGGGGACTTTCCGTGCTGCACACACGGGAGCCCGGCGGCACCCCCATTGGCGAGAAATTGCGTTCCCTGGTCCTGGACCATGGGCACGGAACCATCGATGCCCGTACGGAAGCGCTCATGTTTGCTGCGGCCCGCGCCGCCCATGCGAGCCAGGTGATCCGCCCTGCATTGGCTGAGGGAACGGTAGTCATCACTGACCGCTACATCGACTCGTCAGTGGCCTATCAGGGTGCTGGACGCGGTTTGGGTGCCGAGGGAGTCTTGACGCTCAACCAATGGGCCACTGATGGCTTGCGCCCGGACCTGACCGTACTGCTCGACGTCGACCCCTCCGATGGCCGCCGGCGGCGAACTGCCGGGGACGCCGCGGAGGACAGGCTGGAGTCCGAGCCTGATGCCTTCCACGCCGCCATCCGCCATGCTTTCCTGGAACTCGCCGAGGCCACACCGTCGGGCTACTTGGTCCTGCCGGCCAATTCCGACATTGACACCCTCGCCGCTCAGATCCTTGAACGGGTGGAATCTTTGCTGGGTGACCGCGTTCCGGGCGACCGTCCGTGAGTGTTTGGGACGACCTCCAAGGGCAGGCACCCGTCGTAGCGCAATTGAAGCAGGCGGCGCAGGGTGAAACCGGCCTCACCCATGCGTGGCTGTTCACCGGTCCGCCGGGATCCGGACGTTCCAATGCAGCCAAGGCCTTCGCGGCAGCGCTGAATTGCGAGCAGGACGACGTCGCCCTTCGCGGTTGCGGTGAATGCGCGGCCTGTCACACGATTCTCGGCGAGACACACTCTGATGTGACATTTGTGCGGACCGAGAAAGTCACCATCACCATTGACGAGGCCCGTGCACTGGTATCCAAAGCGGGCGACAGGCCGGCGACTGGCCGGTGGCGGATCATCGTGGTGGAGGACGCAGACCGCATGGCCGAGCGGACCACCAACGTGCTGTTGAAGGCCATCGAGGAACCCACGCCCCGCACCATCTGGATGTTGTGTGCCCCCTCCCCCGCCGACGTCCTGGTCACCATCCGTTCCCGGTGCCGTCCGGTAAGCCTTCGACTTCCGCCGGCATCCGACGTCGCCGATCTCCTGGTAAGGCGCGACGGCGTCGAACGGCAACTCGCTGACCGCGCCGCACGCGCTGCGCAAAGCCATATCGGTATTGCCCGGCGGCTGGCACGCGACGCCGATGCCAGGCAACGCCGCTTGGATACGGTAAAGATTCCCCTTGGTCTTCGCGGCGTCACCGCTGCGGTGATGATGGCCGAGAAGCTGGTGAAAATCGCCACCGAAGAGGCCAACAGCTCCAATGACGAGCGTGATGCGGCGGAGAAAATCGCCCTGTTGGCAAGCCTCGGCGCCCCAGAGTCCGGCACGTTGCCGCCCTCCATGCGCAGCCAGGTCAAACAACTTGAGGACGACCAGAAAAGGCGGGCCAAGCGGTCCATCACCGACTCCCTGGACCGTACCCTGACAGATCTGCTGTCCTTCTACAGGGACGTGTTGATCATCCAGTTGGGGAACGCTGTGGAACTGGTCAACGTTGAGCTCAAGAGCGAACTGGAAGACTACGCCGGCAGTTCAACCCCGGAAACCACCCTGGCCCGGATGGACGCCATCAACAAAGCCCGTGTCCGAATCACCACCACCAACGTGGCTCCCCTGTTGGCGGTCGAGTCCATGGCCACGAGCCTCATCCAGCAATAGGAGAACCCATGACGTCCGCACCCCACCGGCCCGCCGGTGCCCCTTCAAGGGACCGGTCCGCCCAGCGTGGGGCCCGTCGCGGCTTCGTGGCTGCTGGTGTTGCCGTAGCTGCCGCACTGGTGCTGAGCGCCTGCACTGTGCCGTTCCTGCCGGCACCCACGGCCAAGCCGTCCACCAGCACCGTGGATCCCTCAATAGCGGCCTCGGCCCCCAAGGGCCTGGAGAAGTTCTACTCGCAGCCGGTGGAGTGGAGTTCCTGCGAAAATGGCTTCCAGTGCGGCGAAGTCCAGGTGCCCAAGGACTACGCAAACCCAGGGGCCGGCGACATCACGCTCTCCGTCATCAAGTTGCCCAGCACCGGCAACAAGCAGGGATCAATCCTGGTCAACCCCGGTGGCCCCGGCGGCTCCGGGGTGGATTACATCAAGGATGCAGGCAACACCAACTTCACCGAAAAACTGAAGAACAACTTCGATCTGGTGGGCTTTGATCCCCGCGGCGTGAAACGCTCAGCTCCCGTCAAGTGCATGACCGACGCCGAACGTGATGCTGCCCGCGAAAAGGTGTTCCGGAAGAACACCGACGAAGGACTGGAAGCCGCACTGGCCTTCAACAAAGCCTTCGCTGAACAGTGCTTGGAGCAGACCGGGGATGTCCTGGGACAGATTGATACCGTCAGCGCGGCCAAGGACCTGGATGTCCTTCGCGCCGTGGTCAACGACGCCAAGCTCAACTACTTGGGCTTCTCCTACGGCACCTTCCTTGGATCCACTTATGCTGCACTTTTCCCTGACAACGTGGGCCGCCTGGTCCTGGACGGCGCCGTGGATCCGTCCATCAGCAACGAGGAACTGACCGCCGGACAAGCACGGGCCTTCGAACGGGCGATCCGCACCTACGTAGCCAGCTGCCAGGGCCAGAACCAGTGTCCCCTCAGCGGATCCGTAGATAACGGCGTCCAGGAGATCAGGGACCTCATCAACGCCGTGGACCAGAATCCCCAGACCGCCAAGGACGGCCGTTTGGTGACCAGCAATGACTTCGTCAACGGACTGATCCTGCCGCTGTACAACGACCAAAGCTGGCCCGCCCTGACCCAGGCTCTGGAGAGCGCCTTCTCTGGGGACGTGTCCCAGATGATGCGGCTTGCCGATCTTGGGGCCGACCGTGAGGCCAACGGCACCTACAGCTCCAACTCTGCCTTCGCGTTCCAGGCCATCAACTGCCTGGACTACCCCATGGTTACTGACACCGCGGGTATGCGGGCCGAGGAGGCCCGCCTGATCCAGGATTCCCCCACCTTCGGTTCCTTCTTTGCCTACGGCGGAGTCAACTGCAAGGACTGGCCGTACAAGAACACCCGCACGCCTGCACCTGTTGAATACAACGGGTCCGCTCCCATCGTGGTGGTGGGCACCACCGGCGACCCCGCCACTCCCCTGGAGTGGTCCCAGTCGCTGCGCAAGCAGTTGGAAAACGCCTCACTGGTCACTTGGGAAGGTGAGGGGCACACCGCCTACGGCCGCTCGAACTCCTGCGTCAGCACCGCCGTCGACGAGTACTTTGTTGATGGCAAGCTGCCGCAGGACGGCCTGAAGTGCTAGAGGTGCCTGGCTTCGCGTTTTTCCACCAAGAGCGGTAGTTGCTTAATGGAATCCACCACGACGGTGGCGCCGGCTGCTCGCAGCGTCGCTTCGGAGTGCGAGCCCGTCAGCACCCCGGCGATGAGGGACGCGCCCGAGCGGATGCCTGAGAGCATGTCCGAGCTCGTATCGCCGACCACCGCTACCTCGCGCACGTCGTCAAGGTCCAGGGCGAGCACGGCAGTCAGGATCATGTCCGGGTAAGGCCGGCCACGTCCGGCATCGGCAGGACACAGGCTGAGGTCGGCCAGGCCCATCCATCCCAAAGATTCCAGCACCATGTTCTGCGTGTGCCGGCCAAAGCCCGTGGCCAGGCACACCTGCATGCCGGACTCACGCATCCACAGGATGGCGTCCTCCGCGCCCGGAATGGCGCGGACGCCGCCGTCGTCGATCATTTCGTCGTACGCCTTCTCAAAGACCTTGTTGGCACTGGCAGCCACCTCTGAGTCGTCGAAAAGGTGGCTGAACACGGTCATTTTCGAAAAGCCCATGGTGTCCCGGGCATAGCCCAACATGCTCTCGAATCTGCTGCTGCCGGGTTCGATGCCGTGCTCGGCCAGCGCCCGGGACATGGCCAATTCCGTGCGGCCATCATCGGTGATGGTGGTGCCCACCATGTCAACCACCGCCAGCCTCAGCCGGTTGGATGTGTGGCTGGCGTCCCTGGTCAATGCGTCCCCGGTCATTGAGCGGCTCCTTTGGCTTGTCTGTGTGGCGGGTGTACCTCGCCACAGTTGATTCCCCAGCTTCCGGCGGCAGGGAAACGCCTGCCTGAACCCGGCCCGACGCTGGGGTGAACATCCCTGCAACGGCCGCCACCGCTCTCGTTTTGACCCGGATGCGGTGCCTCTACTACAGTTATGTCTTGCGTGATCGCCCGGGAAACCGGTGATTGGCGCGGTGCTTCCTTAGCTCAGTCGGTAGAGCGTTTCACTCGTAATGAAAAGGTCATCAGTTCGATTCTGATAGGAAGCTCAGAGAAAAACCCCGCTGGTTCGTTGAACCAGCGGGGTTTTTGTTTGTTAAGTCCGGGACTGAGCCGCCCAGCTTAATGGTGGAAATATCGAACATTTCCCCAAATTCTCGAAATGTTTGAGAGCGCCGGTGCCGTCCAGGTCCTGCCGCCCGGGGAAGTCCCCGCTCGGGAAGGCGCTGCAGAGCCCATGACCGAAGAAGAGGTCATCAGCGTGGTCGAATCCCAAAGGATCTTCAATTTCCCCCATGGGCCCCCTCCTAGGACGCTCCAGGCCGTTCAGATCCTGGACTGTCTGGAACCCGGAACGTGGGTCGCGGGAGTCAGCTGCCCAGCCGGGACATCAGCACGGCGACGGCGGCCGATACTCCCCCGGCCAGAGAACCTTCCAGCTCGGGTGCGAAGAACGGCGAATGGTTGACGGGCACTGGACCTTCAATCCCCGAGGCGGGCGTGCCACCGAACATCCAGAACACCGACGGCACTCCGATCGCGGTACCCAGGTGCCCGAAGTCCTCGCTGCCCATCATCGGCGGTGTGATGTCCACTGCCTCAGCCCCCAACGCCAGCCGCAGTGCCTCGATGACGGGAGGGACGGCGTCGGGATCGTTGAAGCACTGCGGGAAGCGGTACATCTCCTCGATGTCCGGTGCGGGCGCCCCCGAGGCAGCGGCCTCGGCCTCGATGATGCGGCGAACGGCAGCGAGGACCTGGCCGCGGACGTCGTCGTCGAAGGTTCGGATGTTGAGCGTGAACTCGGCCGAGGCCGGGATGATGTTCTCCTTAAGTCCCGCGTGGAAGGTCCCCACAGTGACGACGGCGGACTTCCGCGGATCCAGCTCACGGGACACTATCCCCTGGAGTCGCGTGACCATATGGGCGGCCATGACGATGGGATCGATGGAGTCCTGCGGCTGGGAGCCATGCGACTGCTGGCCGTACACGGTGACCCGCAGCGAATCTGCCATGGCAGCCACCGGGCCGCTGGAAATCGCGACAGTGCCGACAGGCCGGGGCATGACGTGCTGCCCGAAAACCACCTCCGGCCGCGGCGCCTTGTCCCACAGTCCGTCGTCGAGCATGGCGAGCGCGCCGGCGGCAGTTTCCTCGCCAGGCTGGAAAATCAGCACCAGCGTTCCCGACCAAGCCTCCGGATTCCCTGCCAGCACCTCCGCGGCGCCAAGCAGGCTGGCTACATGCGTGTCGTGACCGCAGCCGTGCATAACGGGGACCACTGTGCCGTTCGGGAGGGTTCCGGTATCGGTGCTGGCGTAGTCCAGCCCGGTGGCTTCCTCGATCGGAAGGCCATCCGAGTCGGCACGGAACGCCACCACGGGACCGTCACCGTTCCGCAGGATTCCCACCACGCCCGTCCCGCCGCATCGGAAGTGCTCGAAACCGAGCCCGTCCAACTGTTCCTCAATCAATTCAGCAGTGGCGAACTCCTGCATGGACAGTTCCGGATGTGCGTGGAGGTGCCGGTACAGGGAGTGAAGCTTGGCGGTTTGTTGGGCGTCGAGCTGGAGGGCTGTGGCGGTGTGGGTCATGGGCCTGTCTTCCTGGTGATTGTGGGGACGGGGTGCTGGAGAGTGCTATTCGATGTGGATCGGCTTCGCTTCGGTGATGGTGGTCCTACCCCGGAAGAACCATGCGAGCAGGATGGTGCCCAGCACGGCGATAGCGGTTGACACCATGGCGAGCGACGGCGCCAGGGGCAGCACAACAAACACGACGACGGCCGAGACGACCAGCGCAAACACTGTGGTGCGGGGCTGCTTCATAGACACGATGGCCTGCACGAGCACTGCGCCAAGAACGGCGGGCAGCACGTACAGGCGGGTCACCAGCAGCACCGACGGCGGGATGACGCTGATCAGCCAGCTCCCCAGGAGTCCCACGAAGATCGCAAGCGAGATCAGGTGGACTGCCGCGGCACCGCAGATGGCGACCACGGCGGCCAGCTCGGCGCGCTTGCTGCCCGGCTTGGCACCGATATTGGTTTGCGCGATCAAAGCGGCCGGCAGGAGCTTGTTGGAGATATTGCCGATCATGAAGGCCTGGTACATCGCGGCAGGCCCGAGGATCGGGTAGTACGTGAGTGGCTCAACGATCCAGATGATGCCGAAGGTTGCGGCCACCGCAGCAAAGGCGATCCAAAGCTGTGCGGGGCCTATGTCCAGGCCACTGGCGAAGACAAGAAACAGTGGACCAGCTACCGAGACCAGCAGTCCGAAGATCATGGTGATCTGACCCCAACGGGACGTGGTGCGGCCGAACTCAGCCATGGCGGAGGTGCTGGTGGTGATGGGAGCGGAAGTAGTGGAAGACATACGGGGTGTTCCTTTCGTGCTCAAAGACAGGGGCTGGACGTGTGGATCAGGCGCCGACGGCGAGGTAGGCAGCGCCCAGTCCGATGACGATGGAGAAGCCGAGCCCCCACTCGCGCAGCCAGCTCTTGCCGAGCTTCCTGGCCAGCAGCAGACACAACCCCATGACTGCGGCGGAGATAAGGAAGGACACAACGTGAACGCCGGACTTGGGGAGTTCGGTGAAGCCCAGGCAGGAGAAGGCTCCCATCAGGGCAGCCGCTGGGACGATGGCCATGGCCGCAGGGTTCACGGAGCGGATCTTGGCATCACCTTTGCGAAGCAGCGGTGTCAGGATCAGGGTGGCGAGCATCCACATGGCACCGCCGATACTCATGGCGAAGAACGCGACGGCGAAGACACTCTGCGTGTAGCTGGCGTCGCCGAGCTTCGCGCCCATGGAGCCTGCGGCGATGCCGGCCGCAGAGACGTCGTACGCAGCAGAGCCGATCAAACCAATCCTGGAAAGCACAGCCGGGGCGCCGAAGAGGCCCAGCAGGGCGATGGCAACGAGTGATACGGCCAGGGATGGTCCGATGGCGGAGACCGCACCGGAACGGAACGAAGTCTTGATGTCCTGCGGACTCATCTCTACGGATGGCGCTGCGCGTTGGGCAGCCTTCATGAAGATGACGGACTGGATGATGATCACGCCGAAGACACCGGCCACGCAGATCCACAGGACAGGATTGTTGGCGATAGCCATGATGTCGGTCGAATCGGTGGGGGTGAACGGTTGCAGTGCCAGGGGTTGGTGCATGGGAACCTCCGGGTGTGAGCCCCCCAGTCCGCGGCCGGACGACGCTGTGCGGCCCGTGGCGTTGTGGGGCAAATCCATACCCAGTAACCAGATCGGCCATGGGGTTACCAACACCATTTACTATGAGCCGGATCACACACAATAGCTGACGGAATCAGCCGGAATGTTGGCTGAATCCGTCACGGCTTGCTTTCTTCGGGTTCCGGCTTCCGCGGTCAGGTGTGACCGGGCACACTTCAAGCAGTAGACATCCAGCAAAGGAGCACCATGCCTGACACCATCGGCGAGCTGTCCGCCGTCGAACTTTCCGCAGCGATCCGGGAGAAGAAGATCTCTGCGCGCGAAGCCCTTGCCGACCATCTGGAGCGCATCGCGGACGTGAACCCCGTGATCAACGCAGTGGTGACTCTCGACGCCGAAGGGGCCCAAGCCCTGGCGCACCGCGCGGACCAACTGACGGCTTCGGGGGCAGACCTTCCGCCACTGCACGGCGTGCCCATGACCCACAAAGACACGAACAATACCGCCGGGATGCGCACCACTCAGGGCTCGCTTGCCTTGCGCGACTTTGTGCCCGACGCCGATGACCTCATCATTGCCCGGCTGAAGGCGGCCGGGGTTGTCAGCACCGGGAAGTCGAACGTTCCCGAGTTTGGCGCCGGATCCCACACGTTCAACGACCTTTTCGGAACCACCACCAACCCGTACGCACCCACCCTCAGCGCCGGCGGCAGCAGCGGCGGGGTGGCCGCCGTCGTCGCTTCCCGCGTCCAGAGCATCGGCGACGGCAGCGACATGGGCGGCTCGCTCCGCATCCCGGCCTCCTTTTGCAATGTGGTGGGTTTCAGGCCATCGACGGCGGTGATCCCCATGCCGTCCGACGTCAACGCCTACGGGTGGCTGGGCCGAACCGGACCCATGGCACGCAGCGTGGAGGACATTGCCCTGTTCATGTCCGTGACGGCCGGCAAGGACCCTCGAGTGCCCCATCCGGAAGGCCTTGATCCGGAGGTTTTCCGAGCTGGGCTCGAGGCCGATATGCGCGGGGTCCGGATTGGCTGGTCACGGGACTTTGGCATTGGGGTGCCGGTGGACCCTGAAATCCTGGAGCATCTCGAACGGCAACTCGCGGTCTTCGAAGGCCTCGGCGCGATCGTGGAAGAAGCCACCCCCGATTTCGGCGAAGCCGACCTTGTGTTCGGCAACACCCGCGCCATGGACTTCGCCGCAGGACTGGGTCCCATCCTGGGGCGCTCTGGTGACGTTATCAAACCGGAAGTGCACTGGAACGTCCACAAAGGTTTCGACCTCACCGCCCGCGACCTGATCGAGACAGCCGCAGCCCGCACTCGCCTGGAACGCAGCGTCCAGTCATTTTTTGGGCGCTACGACCTCTTTGCCAGCCCCTGCGCCCAGGTCCTTCCCTTCGACGCCGCACTGCGGTACCCCCAGGACATCGCGGGTGTTCCTTCACAGACCTACCTCGACTGGATGCGCTCAGCCTGCCTGTTGTCCGCCACAGGGCTGCCCGTGCTCAGCGTCCCGGCAGGCTTCAGCTCCGCAGGGCTCCCCATCGGCTTGCAGCTCGCCGGCAACCACTACACGGACATGCAGTTGCTCCGCTACGGCCGTGCCTTCGAACAGCAGACCGGCTACGCCGCGATCGCTCCTGTTTTTTCTACGGCAGGCGAGGCCATCACTACCGTGCGCGCATAACCCGCCCGCCACGCTTTCGGGCGTCCAGCAGGATGGACACGTCCACAGTGACAGCATGCTGCGCCCACTCCGAGTCCGTGATGAAGCGGTAGAGGTCTGCCATGTCCTCCACCGTGACATCGGCCATAATCTGGTAATTACCGGCGATCGCCGCCGCATAACGGACAGTAGGCAGCTCCGCCAGGCTCTTGCCAACCTGTTCAACGTGCTGCGGAGAAGCCCGGATCCAGAGCAGTGCCTCGACATACAAGCCAAAGGATGCCGGCTCAACGATGGCGCGCAAGTGAACCTGGTTATTGGCAAGCAGCCACTCAGTACGGCGGCGTGCTGTTGCTTCAGAAACACCCACCCGGCGGCCCAACGCTTCAAAACTCATCCGGCCATCGGCACAGAGGGCAGCCACGAGCTCGTGGTCCTGCCTGCTCAAATCCTGCCGCGGCACCAGGATGCCGGAGTCCGGGGTGAGACTGGAGCGGAGCGCCTCCGCTTTGTCACTGGTGAGGATTTCCGGCCGCCACCCCCGGATGGTGCGGAAGTAACGCAACACGGGGTAGCTGGTGGAATCGCGCAGACCGATGGTGGCGGGCAACTCGTCAGAGAGGACATCGGCCATGCGTGCAGGCTCGGTGAGGATCTCTGCCACGCAGTCTCCGGTACCCGTGGTGGTGTAGACAAAGGTGGTATCCGGCCTCTGCCCCAGTGCGTGGGCCGCGGCCCGCACAGTGCCGGGCATGCATCTCATCTCCACCAACACCACGGACGGCCGGGGCCGGATGCCCACTACAGCGACAGCTCCGGACTCCACAAGCTGTGAACCCCGGCGCGCGACAGTTCGTTCTGCTTCCCCAAGGACCGCCGCCATCTTCCGCCAGGGGCACCGCGGATCCAGTTGGAGCGCGGCAACGATCTGCCGCTCCAATGCGTCAAAAACCTCCATGCAAGCTCCGTCCTCCGTCCGCTGGGGTTGCTCAATTCCACCACGGACTGAGGTGCGTTACGTCACGACGGCGAATGCCGGCGTCGTGCCTTAACGGCAGGTGCCCCGCCCCCAAGGAGGGGACGGGGCACCAGGGTCAGGCTTGGGACTTAAGCGAAGTCGGAGACTGCCGGGTCCGGTCCGATGCGGCCTTCGGCACCGCGGTCGAGGCCGTTGATGGCCTCGATGTCGGTGGCATCCAGCGTGACGTTGAGCGCCGCGAAGTTTTCTTGGATGCGGGACTCGGTGACGGACTTGGGAATGACCACATTGCCGATGGCCAGGTGCCAGGCGATGACCACCTGGGCGGGCGTGGCATCGTGCTTGGCGGCGATTTCAGCAACTGTGGCGCTTTCAAGGAGCTCGCCACCCTGGCCCAGTGGGGACCAAGCCTGGGTCAGGATGCCCTTGGAAGCGTTGAATTCGCGAAGGTCAGCCTGGTTGAAGAACGGGTGCAGTTCCACCTGGTTGATGGCCGGAACAACGCCGGTTTCATCGATGATGTGCTGCAGGCCTTCCTTGGTGAAGTTGGAGACACCGATGGACTTGACGCGGCCACGCTTCTTGAGCTCGATAAGCGCCTTCCAGGTGTCAACGTATTTTTCCTGCTTGGGCTGCTGCCAGTGAATCAGGTAGAGATCCAGGGTCTCGAGGCCGAGGCGGTCCATGGACTCCTCGAAGGCTGCGAGCGTGGAGTCGTAGCCCTGGTCTGCGTTCCACAGCTTGGTGGTGATGAAGATTTCGTCGGCGGAGAGGCCGGAGGAGGCTATGGCCCGGCCGACGCCTGCCTCATTGCCGTAGATCTTGGCGGTATCGATGTGGCGGAAGCCGGCTTCAAAAGCCTGGCGCACCACCTTTTCGGCTACATCGTCTTCAACTTGCCACACCCCGTAGCCGAGCTGGGGGATGGTGTTGCCGTCGTTGAAAGTAAGTGTTGGTGACGAAGTCATGATTGCCATACTGCCAGCACGAACCTGTGAAAAGCCCGGAATGTTACGGAGATCAGCTATGCGCTTAACTTCTTGTGCAGGAGGAATAAAGGCGCACGCTTGTAGTTGCTCACGCCTTGCATCTTTCTCCCGGCCCTTCAGGCTCCGAGCTGGCGCTCTGCATCGGCAACCTGCTCAAAGACGGCTTCCGAGCGCCGCCTCACGGAGAGTGCGCCCACAGGAACCGGGCCAACGGCCAACCTCAACATCGCGGCCGCCTCCGCGGTGGTGGCCAGGGAATTTCCAGCCTTGGACAACGCACGGTGCACCCCTGCCAGGGCCCCCGGAACATCCAGGCCGTCGCTTGGGGAGCGTCTTTGCGCCTCGACGCAAATGGTCCTCACGCGCGGAGACAACTCAGCAAGCTCATTGGCGATCTGCACAAGCTCGTTGTACAGCTGCTCATCATCAACGCCCTCAAGAACTTGGTGGTACCGGTCCAGGCCGCGGTGGAAACGGTCGTGGGCGCGTCGCCACAACCCCTTGCCGAGCTCCAGATCGTCCTTCCGTCCTTGGCGGACGGCCCCAAAGAAACCCACGAGCGAACTCAGAGGTACTGACCCGGACCGTGGTCGGGGTCTTCCGGCCGGCCGTGTGAAGCAGCACCGGGAGCCCCCGGCGCTGCGGCACGCTGCGGCTGGCCATTTTCGCCAATGACGATGCCCGGCGCGATGACAGTTCCCGGCGGGAGCTGGCGAAGTTGCATCTGCGCGGCGGCATGTTCCTTGGCGGCCTGCTGTGCGGCGATGGCGGCCTGGATACCGTGGAACAAGCCTTCCAACCACCCCACCAGCTGTGCCTGGGCGATGCGAAGTTCCGCATCGGAGGGCGCCTTTTCGTCGGGAAAAGGCAAGCTGATGCGTTCCAGCTCCTCGATGAGTTCAGGTGCGAGACCGTCCTCGAGTTCCTTGATGGAGCGCTCATGGATTTCGGCGAGGCGCCCACGTGCAGCGTCGTCCAGAGGCGCGGCTTTAACTTCCTCCAAAAGTTGGCGGATCATGGTGCCGATCCGCATCACCTTTGCCGGTTCGTCAACAAGTTCGTGAAGATTGCCGCCCTTGGGCTTGGCATCCTTTCCGGACTCTCCCCCGCCGGGTTGCTGTCCGTTGGGCCTGTTGTGGCCCTCTTCCAGCATGGTTCCCTCCACGGGGGTGTCGTCCGAAGCCTCATCCGTGGGCTGAATGTCGTTCAGATCGCTCATTCGTTCATACTCTCATGGGGTTCACGCGAACCCCCGTCCAGTTCCTCGATTCCGACTTCGTTCGTAGCGAAACTTGGTTCTCCGTCAGCAGCAGCGGCCCTGGGGATTGCTGTCCTGCCGGTCCATCCGGTCCCGCCAAAACTCACGCTCCGTCATGGCAGGACCGGTATGGCCGCTGGCATTGAAGTGTTCCAGATACTTGCGGTAGGCGTCTGCACCCATGAGCGAACCCATGTAGGTGGCGAACCCGCGAAGCCCTTTGGCCACCGCATTCATCAGTGATGCCCGGCCTTCTGCGTGCGCTTCTCCGCAGGCAGGGCATTCCACTCCGCCAGCAGGGCCTTCTCCGCTGAGGTGGGGATCAGTCCGGCCGGGGCATACACCTTGGATGGCAGGGCCGGGTCCTCATGGTCTTGTCCGCCGCCTGCACGGATTGCCCTGATGGTCGCCAACAGGGCGGCGACAATCACGATGATGCTCAACGTCACGAAGATGACCGAAAGGACGCCCTGGATCATGGTGTTACGGACCACCGCTTCCATGGCTGCAACGGTCTTTGCCGTGCCGAACTCCGTCTTGCCGTCCGCCAAGGCCTTGGAGAAGGCCTGGTTGTTGGCGAAGTAGCCCACTGCCGGAACCGGCGAGAAGATCTTGTGGAAGCTGGCAGTAATCGTCACTACTGCCGCAAAGGCCAGAGGGACCGCCACGATCCACAGCCACTTGAAGACGCCACGCTTGGCAGTGATGGCCAGGCACACCGCCAGCGCGATGGCCGCAAGGAGTTGGTTGGCGATGCCGAACAACGGGAAGAGCGTATTGATCCCGCCCAGGGGGTCGGTGACACCCATCAGGAGCACTGCACCCCATGCACCCACCATGATGGCGGTGCATAGCCAAGCGCCGGGACGCCAGGAGGCTTCCTTGAACTTGGGAACAAAGTTGCCAATGGAATCCTGCAGCATGAACCGGGCAACACGCGTGCCGGCGTCAACTGCGGTCAGGATGAACAGCGCCTCAAACATGATGGCGAAGTGGTACCAGAAGGCCATCATGCCGGGTCCACCGATGAACTGCTGCATGATGTGCGCCAAGCCTACGGCCAGTGTGGGTGCACCGCCGGACCGGGAGACGATGCTCTCCTCGCCCACGTCCTTGGCCGTCTGGGCCAGCACGTCCGGGGTGATGTTCACGTTGGCCAGGCCGAGGCTGTTCACCCACTGCGCTGCGGATTCCACCGTGCCTCCGGTGAGGGCAAGGGGTGCGTTCATCGCGAAGTAGATGCCGCGGTCGATCGAAATCGCAGCTACCAGGGCCATGATGGCCACAAAGGACTCCATGAGCATGCCGCCATAGCCGATGAAGCGCGTCTGGCGTTCCTTCTCGATCAGCTTGGGAGTGGTGCCGGAGGAAATAAGGGCGTGGAATCCTGACAGGGCGCCACAGGCGATGGTGACAAAGAGGAAGGGGAACAGCGCCCCGGAGAAAACGGGTCCGTTCTCACGGCTGGCGAACTCGCTGAACGCGGGGACAGTGATTTCCGGACGAACCACAATGATGGCCAAAGCCAGCATCACGATCACGCCGATCTTCATGAAGGTGGAGAGGTAGTCGCGAGGGGCCAGGAGCAGCCACACCGGCAGGATGGCAGCAATGAAGCCGTAGATGATGATGCCCCAGGCAATGGTGACCTTGTCGAGGTGGAAGAAGGCTGCACCCCATTCGGTTCCGGCCACTGCGCCGCCGCCGATGATGGCCGCCATCAGTAAAACGAAGCCGATGATGGACACTTCCATCACCTTTCCTGGCCGGATGAAGCGCAGGTAAACGCCCATGAACAGTGCGATGGGGATGGTCATCCCCACAGAGAAGACACCCCACGGACTCTCGCCCAAGGCGTTGACCACGACGAGCGCAAGGATGGCCACAATGATGATCATGATGAGCAGGGTGGCCACGAGGGCCGCCGTGCCGCCGATGACGCCAAGTTCTTCACGTGCCATCTGGCCGAGGGAACGGCCACCGCGGCGCATGGAGAAGAACATGACCAGGTAGTCCTGCACGGCACCGGCAAGAACGACACCGATGATGATCCAGATGGTGCCTGGCAGATAGCCCATCTGGGCTGCGATGACAGGTCCCACCAGCGGCCCCGCGCCGGCAATGGCGGCGAAGTGGTGGCCGAACAGCACATTCCGGTCGGTGCGGACATAGTCCTTGCCATCAGCCTTGTACTCGGCAGGAGTGGCGCGGCGATCATCCGGCTTGAGCAAGTAGCGCTCAATAACCTTGGAATAGAACCGGTAGCCAATCAGATAGGTGCATACCGCAGCGAAAACGAACCAGATGGCGTTCACGGTTTCGCCGCGTACCAGCGCCAGCATGAACCATGCCACCGCTCCCAGCAGCGAAATCGCCACCCACAGCCCGATCTTTGCCGGGGTCCATCTCCGCTCTTCTGCCTCGCGGACTGAGTCATCCACGGCCGGGGAAGGCAGCGTGGGATCCAATCCTTCCGTGAGTCCGGCCTTGTCAGAAACCTTGCCCATATCTCCTCCTTGAGAACTGCTGCAGTGATGGGTGCTGCCGTTGGTGGCGATCTTCGCGGTGGGGGCCGCATCGCCGGGTGCCTTCCAGCACAGTAACAACCGTCACAGACAAGTAAAGGGGGAACGCGCCAACGTGGAACAACGCGGCGGTGAACGGTCACAGCCTTGCGGCGGATGACCATGCTCCCGCACCGGAGGAGACTAGGTGGCTCCCCCGTTGGCCTGCGCCTGCACCATGCGCGCTTCACACAGGTCCAACCAGCGCACTTCGGCTTCGGCTTGGAAAATCAGGGAATCGAGTACCAGCAGCCCCGCGGTGTCCACGGAACGTTGGTTGGCGGACACTGCCTTCCTCGCCAGCGTGTGCTCCTGCAACGCCCTGACGGACACCTCACGCTGGGATTGGATCACCGCGGAGGTATCCACACCGGGCAGCGTCACGGCAAGGGCAAGCTTGATGGCGATCTCGTTCCGCGGCGGGGCGCCACGGTCCACGGCGCCGCCAAACCACGCCTCGACTTCCTCGGCACCGGCGTCGGTGATGCTGTAGATGACGTGGCCACCGCCGTCGTCGCCGTCTTTACTGACCAGGCCATCGCGCTCAAGGCGGTCCAGGGTGGTGTAAACCTGTCCGATGTTCAACGGCCAGGCGGCACCGGTCCGGTCCTCGAATTCGACGCGCAGTTCGTAGCCGTACCGGGGCTGGTCCTGGAGCAGGGCCAGCAGACTGTGCCGGATGGACATATGGCTCCTCGCAGCGGTTGGACGGAACGATCAGAGGAGCAGCAGGACCTTGCCCACGTGCTCGCCCGAGTCGAAATACTGATGGGCTTCCCGGACATGTTCCAGTGGGAAGGATTTGGCCACGAGCGGCCTGATCCTGCCGTCGGTGAGCATCGGCCATACGGACTCGCGGACCGCGGACATGATGATGCCTTTTTCGGCCACGGACCGCGGCCGAAGCGCCGTACCAATCACGGCAGCCCGTTTGCTGAGGAGTTGGCCGAGGTTGATCTCGGCGGTGGTCCCGCCCTGCAGGCCAATGACGATCAGGCGGCCGTACTCGGCGAGCGCGTCGACGTTCTGCTGGAGGTACTTGGCACCCACGACGTCGAGGATCACGTCCGCGCCTTTGCCCCCGTTTTGCG
The DNA here is from genome assembly GCF_029873575.1 of Paenarthrobacter sp. OM7. NCBI lineage: Bacteria > Bacillati > Actinomycetota > Actinomycetes > Micrococcales > Micrococcaceae > Paenarthrobacter > Paenarthrobacter sp. OM7. Next base: position 968,180 of record NZ_CP123579.1, on the reverse strand, counting down.
CCTTGAGGCTTTCAGCGAAGTCCTCTTCGGTGTAGTTGATGGCGATGTCGGCGGCCAGGAAGGCCTTGGCGGTTCCCACCTTCTCGTCGGTTCCGGCAGTGGTCGCTACCGTTGCACCGCAGGCCTTGGCCAACTGGATGGCCATGGTGCCGATGCCGCCGGTGGCGCCATGGATGAGTACTGTCTCCCCGGGCTGCATCTGCGCTGTCATGATGAGGTTGGAATAGACGGTGGCAGCAACTTCAGGCAGGGCCGCGGCGGTAATGAGGTCCACACCTTCGGGAATCCGCAAAACCTGCTCCGCAGGTACGGCCACCTGCTGGGCGTAGCCTCCGCCGGAGAGCAGCGCAACGACTTTATCCCCTACGGAGAACGCCTTGGTGACGCCGGGACCAAAGGCTGCGATGCGTCCGGAGACTTCAAGCCCGGGAATGTCGGATGCGCCTGGTGGTGGCGGGTAGAAGCCGCGCCGCTGCTGGACGTCCGCACGGTTCAGTCCGGCAGCCACGACGTCGATCAAGACCTCCCCGGCGCCTGGCACCGGTGCGGGGACCTCGCGGATTTCGAGGACTTCGGGCCCGCCTGGCTCTGAGATGTAGACGGCTTTCATGACGAACTCCCGGTTTCTTGCTGGTCCTCAAACCCCCGGGGCAGGGGCTGAAGGACGTGATGTTTTGGAACAGCCAACTCCCTATGAAACACTACTAGGCGAGGAAGGTTGTCCGAGCGGCCTAAGGAGCTGGTCTTGAAAACCAGTGTGCGGTAACCCCGTACCAAGGGTTCAAATCCCTTACCTTCCGCCAATGAGATGCCCCGGGTTCCAGGACCCGGGGCATTTTTGTTTGTTTGATTGTTGTTCCGCAGGGCCGCCAAGCGCGCAACTGAGAACTGACACCCGGTAGATCATTGAAACTGTCAGACCCCCCGCATAGTGTTCTTTCTGTCTCCACACCACTGACATATGCCGTAGCTTTGGCCGCGGAATAACAACAGGAGCCTGACCCATGCCTAAGCCTGACATCACTCCCGGCGCACCCTGCTGGATTGATCTGATGACGTCCGATACAGAGAAAGCGAAGACGTTCTACAGCGCGCTTTTCGGCTGGACGTATGAGACCGGGGATGAGGAAAAGTACGGCGGCTACATCACGGCGCTGAAGGACGGCCGGATGGTGGCGGGCATCATGGCGAAGCAGGCTGACATGGGTGCCATGCCGGATGTCTGGTCCACTTACCTTCGTACCGATGACATCAAGGCAACCACCGAGGCAGCAGCCACCCATGGGGGTCAGGTGTATTTGGAACCCATGGAAGTTCCCGAGCAGGGCACCATGGCCATGTACGGTGATGCCTCAGGCGCGTCCATCGGAGCTTGGGAATTCGGGGAAATGACGGGCTACGAGCTGGCGGCTGAGGCCGGCGCTCCTGCGTGGCACGAACTCCTTTCCAAGGATTACGAGGCAGCGGTCACCTTCTACCAGGAAGTCTTTGGCTGGGACACGGACGTCATGAGCGATACTCCGGAGTTCCGGTACACCACCCTCGGCGCCGGAGACGACGCCAAGGCGGGCATCATGGATGCCTCCGGTTTCCTTCCGGAACAGGTCCCCTCCATGTGGAGCGTGTACTTCGCAGTGGAGGACACGGACGCCACAGTGGAGCAAGCAACAGCCTTGGGCGCCACCATCACACAACCTGCAGAGGACACACCGTTTGGTCGTTTGGCTACGCTGCAGGACCCCACGGGAGCTGTCTTCAAAGTCATCCAGGACCTGGGCCAAACGGCCTAGGGTCTCACTGCACCGGGTCTGCCCGGCGCCCTCCACCGAGGGCAGCCGGCCGGATCCACTCATTGCCGGCGTTGGGGGATCAGCCGGCGTGGGTCCTTGTCAGGTCCCTCACTGTCGATCGCAGGCCCCTTGCCTGCTGTCCCGCGGGGAATGAGGACCCACATGCACCACTTTTCACGACGATTGAGGACCGCTGCCGTGCTGGGCATGGCATCGATTGCGCTGGCGGGCTGTTCGTTGATCAGCAGCGGCGACGCCAAGCGGGATGAATCAGGAAAGCCTACGGAATCGTCCAAGGCCGATGCCTTCAAGGTGAAGTTGGGCGACTGCATCGCCAATCCGGACAGCCAGGAAGTTATGGATGTCACCATCATTCCGTGCGATCAGAGCCACGACCTTGAGGCCTACGCGCTGACCAACATGGACGCGTCTGCGTTCCCCGGCGACACTGAGGTGGGCACCCAGGCTGAAGAATACTGCGGTGCCCAGTTCGCAACGTTTGTTGGCCTGCCGTTCGAGGAATCTGCGCTGGATGTGACCTTCCTCCACCCCACCAGCGACTCCTGGAAAAACGGTGACCGGGAGATCGTCTGCCTGATCGGTGGCGAGGCCGGAGCCGCCACCACCGGCACCCTTAAGGGTGCCGCCAGGTAACGCACGAGTGCCAAGGGAACCCAGCGGCCACCCCCGGTCCACCTCCCATTCATTCCATCGTGTTCTGCTATGCCCGAGCAATAGGTTTACCCCGGAGTAACTTCCGGAACAACGCCCACTTCACAAGATTGTGGGCGTCGTCCAAAGGGCCCCACAGGGTCCCCTAATGAAAGTTAGAGCGGATGCACCAACAACAGTGGAAAGTACTGGCAGGAACGGTCTTGTCAGTGGGGTTGCTCGCCGCCCCGCTGACGGCCGCTCCGGCCATGGCGGCGGATGATCCGTCCGCCCCTGCCGGCTCATCGGCGGTAGTCATCAACGAGGCTTACCTCAGCGGTGGCAGTGCCGGCGCCGCGTTCAAGAACAAGTTCGTTGAGCTCTACAACTCCTCGGATTCCCCGGTCAGCCTGGCAGGCTGGTCGTTGCAGTACCGTTCAGGCACAGCCACCGCCGCACCCACGGGGATCACCCCCCTGACCGGCACCATCCCTGCCAAGGGCTACTTCCTGGTCCAGGGAGCCACCAACAGCGGAGCCTCCACCGCCCCGGCCCTTCCCACGGCCGATGTCCAAGCCACCGGGACGCTGAACCCCAGCGGAACCACAGGAACACTGGTCCTGGCCAAGCAGTCCACCGCTGTGTCCCCGCTCCCGGCTGGATCAGTGACCGGCAACGCCGCCATTGCCGACCTCCTGGGCTATGGCACCTCCAACACGTTCGAAACCGCCGCGGCCACTGCGCCCACCGGCAACTCGGACGTCAAGAGCCTGAACCGCACCAACGGGGCGGACACGGACTCCAACGCCACGGACTTCAGCCTGAACGCCACCATAACCCCCACGGCCGCCAACGGCGGTGGAACCCCTCCCACGGATCCGGAGCCGGAGCCCGGTGTCAAGGCCATTGCCGAGATCCAGGGAACGGGTACGGCGAGCCCCCTGGTCGGCAGCACCGTGACCACGCGCGGCAAGGTCACCGCCCTCTACGCCACCGGCGGGTTCAACGGCTACTACGTCCAGACCCCCGGAACCGGCGGCGATACTGCCGTGGCGGCCAGGACGGCGTCGGACGCTTTGTTCGTCTACTCACCCACGACCACGGGAACCGTCCAGCAGGGCGACTACCTGGAACTCACAGGCGTCGTCAGCGAATTCGCCAACCAGACCCAGCTCACGGTTGAAGCTGCAGGGTTGAAGAAGCTCGCTGAGGCGGCCCCCGAGGTCAAGTCCACGCCGTTTGCCTTGCCGGCGAACGAGGCCGCGAGGGAAAGCCTCGAAGGCATGCTCGTAGCCCCCCAGGGCGACTTCACGGTCACGGATAACTACTCCCTGAACCAGTACGGCGAAATCGGCCTCGCGGCCGGGACCTCGCCCTTGGTGCAGCCCACGGCCGTGGCCGCTTACGGCTCGCCGGAGTACGCTGCCGTGGTGGCGGACAACGCGCTGCGGGGCATCAAGCTCGACGACGGTGCGTCCACCAACTTCCTCAAGGACGCCACCACCAAGGCCCAGCAACTGCCGTACCTGACAACCTCGGATCCCGTTCGTGTGGGTTCGCCCGCACAGTTCCGGACCGACGTCATCCTTGGCTACGGCAACAACTCCTGGAAGTTCCAGCCCCTCACCGCACTCAACGCGGCCAATGCTGGTTCGGTCCAACCGGCCAGCTTCACCGCCACCCGGCCGGAAGGTCCTGCCGATGTGGGAGGCAGCCTCAAGCTCGCTTCCTTCAACGTGCTCAACTACTTCCCCACCACCGGTGACCAGCTGGCCGGCTGCGTCTTCTATACCGACCGCGAGGGCAACCCCATCACGGTCAAGGAAGGCTGCAACGCCCGCGGTGCTGCCAACGCGGAGAACTTCGAGCGCCAGCAGGCCAAGATCGTAGCGGCCATCACCAAGTCCGGCGCCGACGTCGTATCCCTCGAGGAAATCGAGAACTCCGCGCAGTTCGGCAAGGAGCGCGACTACGCGTTGTCCAAGCTGGTGGAGGCCCTCAACGTCAAAACACCTGGCGTGTGGGACTACGTGCGGACGCCCGCCAACGCTCCCCCGCTGAGCGATGAAGACATGATCCGCACCGCGTTCATCTACAAAAAGGCCGTGGCGGAGCCCGTGGGCGAGTCCATCATCCACAACGACACCGTGGCTTTCGCCAGCGCACGCAAGCCGCTGGCCCAGGTCTTCAAACCGGTTGGCGGTGCCGATGACAAGAAGTTCATCGCGATCGTGAACCACTTCAAGTCCAAGGGCTCGGCCGCTACCCCGGACGATACCGACAAGGGCCAGGGTGCCTCGAACATTGCCCGCACCAAGCAGGCTGAATCGCTGCTCGCTTTCTCGAAGGATCTTCAGGCGTCCAAGGGCACGGACAAGGTCTTCCTGATCGGTGACTTCAACGCCTATGCCAAGGAAGATCCCATCAACGTCCTCACGGGCGCCGGCTATGCCGATCTTGAGGTGGGCACCGGCAAGCACTCATACCTGTTCGGGGGCATGGTGGGTTCCCTGGACCACATCCTGGCTTCACCTGCCGCAGCCAAGGCCGTCACGGGAACCGACATCTGGAACATCAATTCCGTGGAGTCCGTCGCACTGGAGTACAGCAGGTATAACAACAATGTGACCAACTACTATGCCGCGGACGAGTTCCGGGCCAGCGACCACGATCCTGTGGTGGTGGGCCTGGACCTGACCGCGGAGGCACCCGCAAGCGTTGACCTGCAGTTCCTGGGGATCAACGACTTCCACGGCCGCATCGACACCAACACCGTGCTCTTTGCCGGAACGGTGGAGAAGCTCCGCGCGGCAGCTGCCCCCGGGGCTACGGCCTTCATCTCGGCGGGCGACAACATCGGCGCCTCCCTCTTCGCTTCTTCAGTGGCGAAGGACCAGCCCACCATCGACGTCCTGAACACCTTGGAGCTGCAGGCTTCCGCTGTGGGCAACCACGAGTTCGACGGCGGCTGGCAGGACCTACGCGACCGCGTCGTCGCAGGAGGTACCAACGCAAAGTTCGCGTACCTCGGTGCGAACGTCTACCAAAAGGGCACCACCACGCCGGTCTTGCCGGAGTACAAGGTGCTGGATATGAACGGCATGCGGGTGGCCGTCATCGGCACTGTCACCCAGGAAGTTCCTTCACTGGTGACTCCCGCCGGAATCTCGGACCTCGAATTCGGGGATCCTGTGGAGGCCATCAACCGGGTGGCCGCGAAGATCAAGGCCGACGATCTGGCCGACCTCATCATCGTGGAAAGCCACGACGGCGCCGCGTCCGGCACTCCTGAGGGCGCCACGCTGGAGCAGGAAGTCGCCGCGGGCGGCCCCTTCGCCAAGCTGGTCAACGAAACCACTCCCGACGTCGCTGCCATCTTCACCGGACATACCCACAAGGAATACGCCTGGGACGCACCGGTACTGGACGCCAATGGCCAGCCGACCGGCAAAACCCGTCCCATCGTGCAGACCGGCAACTACGGCGAGAACGTGGGGAGCGTGACGCTGACTGTGGACACCGCCAGCAAGTCCGTGACGGCGTACAAGGCCGCAATCGTGGATCGGACCACCGAGACCGTCGAAAGCCTGGTTGCTGCGTACCCGAGGGTGGCTGCAGTGAAGACCATCGTGGACAAGGCGCTGGCCCAAGCTGCTGAAATCGGCAACCAGCCCGTTGGTGCAGTGACCGCCGATATCACCACCGCCTTCACCCCGGATCCTGCCGGAGGCGCCCCCAAGCGGGACGACCGCGCGAATGAATCCACGCTGGGCAACCTGGTGGCAGACTCCCTGGTGGATACGCTCAAGGCACCCGAACTGGGTGCGGCGGAGATCGGCGTCGTGAACCCCGGCGGCCTGCGTAACGAGCTCTACTACGCCCCGGATGGCACCATCACCTACGCAGAGGCCAACGCGGTCCTGCCGTTCGTGAACAACCTGTGGACCACGTCCCTGACAGGTGCCCAGTTCAAGACGCTCCTGGAGCAGCAGTGGCAGACCAACGCTGACGGAACCGTGCCCAGCCGCCCCTACCAGCAGCTTGGCCTGTCCAAGAACATCAACTACACCTACGACGCCGCCCGTCCCGCAGGAGACCGCATCACCGGCATCTGGGTGAACGGCGCCGTCATCGATCCCGCGAAGCAGTACAGGATCGGCACGTTCAGCTTCCTGGCCACCGGTGGTGACAACTTCCGGGTCTTCAAGGAAGGCAGCAACACCAAGGACACCGGACTGGTGGACCGGGATGCCTGGATCAAATACCTGCAGGAGCACAAGCCGGTGTCGCCGGACTTTGCCCGTCGTTCCGTCGCTGTGGTGAACTCCACCGCAGCCGGGGTCAAGGCCGGCGAACCCATCGCACTGGCTGTCTCAAAGCTGAACCTGACATCGATCGGCAGCCCCGCCAACGCCACCCTCAATGCCGTCTTTGTTGACAGCAAGGGTGCAGCGGTGACGCTCGGATCCGTACCGGTAACAGCAGGTGCAGCCACGGTGGACCTCAAGGTTCCCGCCTCGGCAGCGGCCGGCACTGGCACGTTGGTGCTCACCGCCGTCGAAAGCGGAACCGTGGTGAAGACGCTCGTGACGGTTGCTGAGAGCGGCCCGAACCCGCCGCAATGCACCGCGCCCACCAAGCCGTCCAAGTGGTACGACATTGTGGGGTGGCTGCGGTACGCGTTCGCCTGGTTGGAGTACCAGAGGTGCCTGCGGGGCTAGCAAACCCGTAACGCCATAAGGCAGGGCCCTCACGAACTTACCCTTCGTGAGGGCCCTGCCTTTGTGCTGAACGCTAAGACTTAGTGCCGAACGCTACGCCGATCCGTAGCCGTGCGTGGCTCAGCGGGCCAGAATACTGCGGGCAATCTCGTCGGCATCCCTGAGGGTCCGCTGTCCGCTGGCGTAGGCCGGTCCGGTCCGGGGCCGGGCTTCCGCAGCGATGGCCGTGCCCCACTGCACCGCGGAGAGCTGAAGACCCAAGACGTACAGGTTCCTTGTGACGGATCCATTCGCCGCCAGGGGCCTGTATGGATGCGGTTCAACGTCCAATCCCGTGGTCTGCACAGGAGCGCCTTCGCCGCCCATCATGATCTTGGTGCGCACCAGGCCATCAGCCATCAGCTGCTCCAGCAGCGGGGAGACGTTCATTCCCACCCTGTTGGCCGGCGACATCGCCTCGATCAAGGTAGGTGCTTCGGCCGGCGCATCGTGCACCCACGGCGAAACCGCCCGGAACACCTTGGCTGCCCGGTCCACGCTGAACTTCGGGTCGGGGCCCACGAAACTCACGACGCCGGCACGCGCCAAAGCGGCCAGCTGCTCCGAGCGCAGTGCAGGGGCTCCGCTGGCCAGCCCTTCGACGAAGGACTCGAACCAGCCGCGCAACCCTGAGAGCCACGATTCGTCCGTGATGCCGCCATCTGCCACCACCGATTTGAGGATGGCCCGGCCGGTGTGGAGCGCACCGATGGCCATCTTGACGGGGTCCGCCTCCCCGAGGGCCGATCGTCGCGCGTCATCATCCAGGTAGGCCGTGATGGCTGCGTCCAGCTCACGTCGAGAGGCAAAGGTGCGTCCTGCCAGTGGAGCGGCCAGTCCGCGGAGGTTCAACCGGCGGGAAGACACAACATGCTTTTCCACGAGGTCGCCCACGCTGCTTTCCCAGTGCGTGGTGGTGTGCGCGTGCGGTTGGAGCGCATCCTCAAGATCAGCCAGGAACTGCGCAGGGTCCTTGATGGCCGTCGGCTGGGAGCGGGCCAGCGTTGAGTAGTAGGCCCACAAGGCGTCGCGGTGCAACAGTGGCCAAAGATCATGGTCAAAACCAGGTTGGATTCCTGCTGCACGGAACCGGTCCACTGCGTCTTCGGTCAGGTACCGCATGGTGATGCTGCCCGGATAGTAGGCATCCAGGCCGGCCTTGGCCCGGTACGGCGTGCCACGGCGGGAGGCGGCGATGATTTTCGGTTCGCGCCCCGATGCCCTGTACTCCAATACCCCGGCTCCCGGCGCACCGGCGTCAACAAACTTGCCCCCGCGCCCCTCCGTCAGCTGGCCCATGACGTCAAAGAAGTTCAATCCCATGCCCCGGACCAGCACTGGCTCGTTATCCGGCACGGATTGCCAGTCCACGTCGGCCGGCGGTGCGGGCGGAAAATACAGCAGGCCCTGTTCGTCAGCGGCGCGCTTGAATGAGCGCTGTTCCGGATTCAGCCGGGACTCAATGTGCCCCAGGGCGAGGACCACGGAGCCGACGGTGAGGGTGAGGCCATTGGCGAGTTCGACGTCGAACCCGTCCCCCGCGCTGTTCGCCGTGCTGTTCACAAAAGGGCGTGCCGCCACGGCGGTGGTCTCATGGAAGGTGACCTCGACGCCGTCGGGAAGCCGTTCCAGCAATCCCGCCAAGGTTTGGCGCAGGTACCTGCCGTACAGCGCGCGGCTGGGGAAATTGTTCGACTCGAGGGTGGCCAACTCGGCCTTCTCAGCATCGTTCAGTCCCGCACCATCACGACGCCGGGCCTCACGCCACTGGTCGAAGGAACCACCTGCCAGCGGCGGGGCCAGCATCGGGTCTTCGGGGATGAGCGTCGGATAGAAAGACTGGGTGTTCATCAGATACAAGCGCGACTGCTCGGGCTGCCACACGTGGCCCGATCCGGCCGGAAAAGGATCCACCACATCAAGGTGCAGGGTGGTTCCCGGAGGGCTACCGGCAGCCCAATTCGCAAGCAACCGCTCAAGGACGCTGGTGCCCCGAGGGCCGGCCCCAATAAGGGCAACACGGATGGTTTGCGATTTAGCCACGCTCAAGCCTAACTTCCTGTGACTTGCTTACGGTCGAACAGTGTTGCTTGGATGGGGCGATGACCACCACAGAAGCTGATCAGACGCCACTTCCCGAGAATGACACCGCCACCACCTCCGGGCCCCGCCATGCTGCGGACGTGGCGGCTGAGCCCACGGATGAAAACGTCTGGCTCGAGGACATCCACGGCGAGGAACAGCTGGCGTGGGTCCGCGAACAAAACGCCCGCACCGAGGAATTGCTCGAGGATGCCGAATATGCAGCTGTTGAAGCCGGCATCCTTGAGGTCCTCGACTCAACAGACCGCATCGCCATGGTCTCCAAGCGGGGCGACTACTACTACAACTTCTGGAAGGACCAGGAACACCCCAAAGGCCTCTGGCGCCGCACCACCTGGGAAAGCTACCTCACCGACGAGCCCGAGTGGGACGTCCTGCTGGACGTCGATGCCCTTGCCGCCGCCGAAGGTGTGGAGTGGGTCTTCCACGGCGCCGGTTTCCTCCGGCCGGCCGATGGCGACGACTACCGCCTGGCCATGGTCTCACTCTCCCCCGACGGAGGCGACGCGGACCGCCACCGCGAGTTCGACGTCGAATCCCGCACCTTCGTGGAGGGCGGCTTTGACCTCCCCACTGCCAAGGGAAACGTCAGCTGGCTCGATGCCGACACCCTGCTGGTGTCCAGCACTGCGGAGGGACTGCCTGCGACGACGTCTTCCTATGCGAGGACCGGCGTGAAGCTGAGGCGCGGACAGACGCTGGCCCAGGCCGAGCGCCTCTTTGAGATTCCCGAGGACCACATGCTGGCCATGGTGGCCCACGATTCGACCCCGGGCTACGAGCGGACCTTCGCCGTGGACTACATCGACTTCTACAACCGGAGCACCTGGCTGCTGCGCGAGGACTCGTGGGTGGCAATCGACGTTCCCACCGACGTCAACATCAGCGCCCACCGCGACTGGCTGCTGTTCCGTCCGCAGAAAGACTGGGAGGTTGAGGGCTCCGTGTACCCGGCGGGAGCTCTGCTGGCGGCCGATTTCGACTCCTACCTGGCGGGGTCCCGTTCGCTGCTGGTCCTGTTTACGCCGGATGCCCAAACCTCGCTGCAGTCCTGGAGCTGGACCAAGGATTACCTGCTGCTGAACCTCCTGCGCGACGTCTCCTCGGAAATCCGGGTGCTGGACCCTTCCACGGTTGACTCCGCGGGTGCATGGGCATCCACCCTCCTGGATGCCTGCCCGCCGCTGCACGATGTCAATGCCTATGCCGTGGACGACGAAGACCTGGGCGCAGCCGGCAACGACTTCTGGCTGGTGGCCACCGGCTTCACCACTCCCACCACTCTCACCCGGGGAGCGCTGACACGCGGCGATGACGGGCAGTCCAGCGGCGTGGTGAGCCGGCATGCCGAAGTGAAGCGGTCGCCGTCGTTCTTCAACGAAGCCGGGTACGAGGTCCAACAGCACTTTGCTGTCTCTGCCGATGGAACGAAGGTTCCCTACTTCCAGGTGGCGTCCAAGGATCTGGTACTTGATGGCCAGAACCCCACGCAGCTTTCCGGCTACGGCGGGTTCGAGATCTCGCGGACCCCGGCCTACAGCGGATCCATCGGCCGGGCATGGCTTGAGCGGCGAACAGTGGGCGTTGCCTCCGAGGACGGCACCGGCACGCACTCGCGCGGCGGCGTGTACGTTGTGGCCAACATCCGGGGCGGTGGCGAATACGGGCCCTCATGGCACCGCGCTGCCCTCCAGGAAAACCGCCACCGCGCCTACGAGGACTTCGCTGCGGTGGCCCGGGACTTGATCTCCCGCGGCGTTACCAGCCGTCCGCGTCTGGGCTGCGTCGGAGGCTCCAACGGCGGGCTTCTGGTGGGAAACATGCTGACCCAGTACCCCGAACTGTTCGGTGCCGTGTCCTGCGGCGTGCCGCTCCTGGACATGCGCCGGTACACCAAGCTCTCGGCCGGGTACTCGTGGATTGCTGAATACGGGGACCCCGATGTCCCCGCGCAGTGGGAGTTCATCCGCACTTTCTCGCCGTACCACCTCCTTCATGACGGCGTGGATTACCCCGAGACGTTCATCTGGACTGCCACTTCGGATGACCGGGTGGGACCCGTCCAAGCCCGAAAGATGGCTGCACGCATGCAGGCCATGGGCATCCCGAATGTGTGGTTCCACGAAGCCCTCGAAGGTGGCCATGCCGGTGCCTCGGACAACAGGCAGGCTGCGGCGTTGCAGGCGCGGAGCAACCACTTCTTGTGGCGTTCGCTGGCCGGAAGCAACTAGCCGCTCCGTCAGGTCCGATTCGCTGGTTCGCTGCCTGCCAGGCCGTTCGCACGGCCCGTCCCGCCGCGAACCAGCGAAATGGGCAGGAGAATGGCCGCGTTTTGCGCTCGACGGCACGTTCTGCGTATCCTTGGTGGGCTAGCAATAGCAAAGGGAGACGTGCCAGAGCGGCCGAATGGGCTTCACTGCTAATGAAGTGTGGGGCACAACTCCACCGGGGGTTCAAATCCCCCCGTCTCCGCGAACAGGTCCCGGTTTTCAAACCGGGACCTTTTGCGTTTAACCGCGCTTTGAACCGCCGCTGACTTCAGCTCCCGCATGGCGGTGGAGGGTGAGGCTGTCCACAGTGCTGATCAGCATCAAAACTGCCATGGCCACGAAGGCCCCCTTATAAGCCGCCACCTGATCCGGACCGAACACCTCGGTGGCCTCGAACAGGCGCAGGAACAAAGCGCCCACGGCGATCCCGGCCGCTGCCGCCAACTGAACCAGCGTGGCCGATATGGCGTTGGCCGAGGGCAACTGCCCCGGGACGATATCTGCGTACTGCACCGAGGCGTAGGCGGAGAAACCAATGGAACGGAAGGCGCCGCTGAACAGCAGCAGGGCGAAAATAAGCGGTTCGGGTGTTTGGGCGTCAAGGAAAGCGCACATGGCAAACGTCACGGCCGACGCGAACGAGGCAAAAACGAGCACCGGCTTGAATCCGAAACGCCGGATCAACGGCGTAGTGGCCGGTTTGATCCCAATGTTGCCCACGAACACCGCCGCCACCATGACACCGGCCTTCAGGGGATCCCAGCCAAACCCGTCCTGGAACATCAGGGGCAGCAGGAAAGGGACCGAGCTGATGGTCAACCGGTAGATGAAGCCCCCGGTGGATGTTGCCCTGAAGGTCCGGGTACCGAAGACGCTGAGGTTGAACAGGGGAACTTTCGCTTTGCTCATCCACCAGACCGCGCCGGCCAGGGACAATACTCCGGCAAAGACAACTCCTGCGGCCAGGACATTTGATGCGTGCCCACCCAGGGTCTCCAAGCCCACCACCAACGCGCCTACACCCAGCGTGGTCAGCAACAGGCCGAACCAGTCCAGTCGGCGCTTCCCGTCGAATTGTGTCCGCGGCACCAGCCTGAGGGCCGCAATGAAGGCAGCCAGCCCCAGTGGGACGTTGATGATGAAGATCCAGTGCCATGACAGGAAGGTGGTCAGGGCGCCGCCAACCATCGGAGCCAGCACGGGAGCAAGCAGGCCAGGCCACACGAGGTAGGCGGTGGCCCGGAGAAGTTCGGATTTGGGAGTGCCCCGCAGCACCACCAGGGTCCCCACGGGAACCATCATTGCTCCGCCCATGCCCTGGGCCACCCGGCTGAGCGTGAGCATGGTCAGGTCGGTGCTGATCGCGCAGAACAGGGAGGCAAGAGTGAACACCGATATTGCGAGACAGAAAATCCTGCGCGCGCCGAACCGCTCCGCCAGCCAACTGCTCAACGGAATGCCCATGGCGACCGTTACCAGGTACGCCGTCATGGTGATGTTGATGTCGGCCGGTGCTACCCGGAAATCGGAGGCGATGCTGGGAATGGCCGTGGTGAGGATGGTCCCGTCCAGGAACTCCATGAAAAACGTCGCAGCCACCAGCAGCGCCAGGCGCGGCCGCCACGTCGTCTGGTCGGCGGCATCGACGTCGGTGTTGCTCGGGTTTGCGCTCATGGCTCCGGTCCGGGTTCTGGCGTGTGCCTGCCACGGTGAGCAGGCTGTTTGCTCGATCCTATAGATGCAGCGTGGGAGCGATCACAACATGACGTAGTTCCAGCGGAGAGGGACCGATGGGCTACCCAGCTTGGGCGGGACTACCCGGCTCTCGCCGGACTACCCAGCTTGGGCCAGCGCGAGCGGCAGCACCGCGCCCACTCCGGCTTGGCGCAACGCCCTGGCCGAGACCGTCATGGTCCATCGGCTGTCAATGAGGTCATCGACCAACAGCACGGGTTGGCCACCGAGGCCCGCCAAAGCCTGGGCGAGATCGGGACCGACCACCAGCCTGTCCCACACCCCTGCCAGCCGGTACGCACTGTTCCCTCCGCGTGCGCCGGTGGGCCCTCCGTGCTGGGGTTGCAGTTGTCCGAGGTAGGGCATTTGCCCTATGCCCGCGATTCCTTGAGCCAAGGTCCCGACCAACTGCGGCTTGCTCCGTGAGGGGACACTGACCACGGCTGCCGGACGGCCGACTCCGCTCCAGGGAGTCCCGCCCTCAGCACCTGACCATTCGCGCAGGACCTGGACACATGCCTGCAACATGGCTGGATCCACCGCCCGGTCCGGCGCCCCGGCAGCGAACAGTTCGCGGAGCGCCCCACCCCAGCCAAGGTCGGTGAGCCTGGCAAGAATCCGTCCCTCGGACACACTCTCATCGGGCTTGATCTTTCCCTTGACCGCCACACCGAGCCGGTCCATTCCACTGGGCCATTGAAGGCGTGGTTCCACGGCTATTCCGGCCCGGCGCAGAGTCTGTCCTGCGGCATCGGCGGCGGAGGCTGCCACGTCCACGGGAAACCATCGGCCGGCGCAGTTGTCACAGCGCCCACACGCGGCCGCGGTTTCGTCGTCCAGCACCGAGGTGATGTATTCCATGCGGCACCCGGCGGTGTCCTGGTAGATCACCATGGAATCCTGCTCGTCCACGCGTGCCTCGGCAATACGTGAGTAACGATCGGCGTCGTAGTTCCACGGGACCCCGGTGGAGCGCCAGCCCCCACCGACGCGTTCCACGGCTCCATCGACCGCCAGGACTTTGAGGAGGAGTTCCAGCGGTGTTCGGCGAAGGTCCACCCTGGCTTCCAGAGCCACCGTGGACAGCGCCGAACCGGCTTCGCCGAGGACAGTGAGGACAGCGTTCGCTTTCTCGGCCGACGGCATGGAGGCCGTGGCAAAGTACTGCCAGATTTCACGGTCCTCGGAGCCGGGAAGCAACAGGACATCTGCGTTGGCCGCTCCACGTCCTGCACGGCCAACTTGTTGGTAGTAAGCCACAGGCGAGGACGGCGCGCCGAGGTGGATGACAAAGCCCAGGTCCGGCTTGTCGAATCCCATTCCCAAGGCGGACGTGGCCACGAGAGCCTTTACCTGGTTGTCCTTAAGGAGTTGTTCTGCGCGCTCCCTGTCGGCAGGGTCTGTGCGTCCGGTATAGGAGAGAACATTGTGTCCGGCTTCAGCCAGAAGCCTGGCAGTATCCTCAGCCGCCGAGACCGTGAGCGTATAAATGATGCCACTGCCAGGCATATCGGCCAGATGCGTCAGCAACCAGCCCAAGCGGTCCCGGGAATCGGGCAGTGTCAGGACGCCCAGGCGCAGCGATTCACGGCCCAGGGCGCCACGTATGGTCAGTACACCATCACCGAGTTGCTCCTCGATGTCATGGACCACCCTGGAATTGGCGGTGGCCGTGGTGGCCAGGACGGGAACGGACGCTGGCAGTTGTGCAATGAGGTCCGCAATCCGGCGGTAATCCGGACGGAAGTCATGTCCCCAGTCCGAAATACAGTGAGCCTCATCAATGACCAAAAGGCCGGTACGGCGGATGAGTTCCGGGAGCTGGTTCTCCCGGAAGGAGGGGTTGGTCAGCCGTTCAGGAGAGACCAGGAGGACATCCACCTCGTCAGCGGCCAATTGGGCCAGGACGGTGTCCCATTCCAAGGCATTGGCGGAGTTGATGGCCACAGCCCGGACTCCTGCCCGTGCGGCAGCGGCAACCTGGTCCCGCATGAGCGCCAGCAACGGCGAAACAATCAGAGTGGGGCCCGCACCCCGCCTGCGCAGCAGCAGCGAGGCAACGAAGTAGACAGCCGATTTTCCCCAACCGGTACGCTGAACCACCAAGGCCCGGCGTCCGGCATCAACCAACGCTTCGATGGCCTCGTACTGGCCGTCATGGAACTGGGCTTCCGGGTGCCCCACCAACTCCCGCAGACATTCCAAAGCCTGGTGCTGGGTAGGTGATTGCACGGAAACGGCAGCGTTCTGGGAGTGGTTGGCCATCACCCCAGTATTCCAGCCGACCCTGACAGCCATAACCTGCAGGTCCTGCTATGTGGACAACGATTATCCACAAGCCAGGTTCCGCATTCCAGCCCGTTTGCGTTGCCACAGTAGGATTGAGCGCGTGACTAGCGAGCAGAACAAGACATTCGACCTCTCGGCATCCTTTAAGGCGTATGACGTCCGTGGGATCGTTGGTGAGTCCATCACGGCGGAAATCGTCGAGGCCGTGGGTGCTGCCTTTATCGACGTCCTGGGCCTCGAAGGCGAGACCGTCCTGGTCGGAGGGGACATGCGTCCGTCCTCTCCGGAGTTCAGCCAGGCCTTCGCCAACGGCGCAGCAACGCGCGGAGCGAACGTCCTTCTGTTGGACCTGATCTCCACCGATGAGCTCTACTACGCTTGCGGTGCGTTGAACGCTGCCGGTGCCACGTTCACGGCCAGCCACAACCCGGCAGAATACAACGGCATCAAAATGGCCAAAGCCGGCGCCCAGCCCATCTCCTCGGAGTCCGGCCTGAAGGAAATCCAGGCCTTGGCAGAGCAGTACCTGAACTCCGGGACCATCCCGGCTGCGGGTACCCGCGGCGAGATCGGCGTGCGTGATGTGCTGAAGGACTACTCGGAATACCTGCGCCAGCTCGTGGACCTTTCCGGCTCCCGTCCGCTGAAGATCGTGGTCGACGCCGGTAATGGCATGGCGGGGCTGACCACCCCGGCAGTCCTTGGCGACAAACTGCTCCCGGCACTGCCGTTCGAGATTGTCCCGCTGTACTTTGAACTGGATGGTTCTTTCCCCAACCACCCGGCCAACCCCCTGGAGCCGGAGAACCTGCGCGACCTGCAGGCCGCCGTCGTCAAGCACGGCGCGGACATCGGTCTGGCATTCGACGGCGACGCTGACCGCTGCTTCGTGATCGACGAGAAGGGCGAGTCTGTCTCGCCGTCTGCAATCACCGGCATGGTGGCCCGGCGCGAAATCGCCCGTGCCCAGGCCGCAGGGGAAGAAACCCCTGTGATCATCCACAACCTCCTCACCTCAAAAGCCGTCCCGGAGCTCGTCGCCAAGGATGGCGGCCGTGCGGTACGGACCCGTGTGGGACACTCCTTCATCAAAGCCGTCATGGCCGAAGAAGGTGCCGTGTTCGGCGGGGAGCACTCCGCTCACTTCTACTTCCGGGACTTCTGGAACGCCGATACCGGCATGCTCGCCGCCATGCACGTCCTGGCTGCTTTGGGCGAGCAGGACGGTCCGTTGTCCGAACTCGGCCGCCAGTACGAGCCCTACGTCTCTTCCGGAGAAATCAACTCCGAGATCGAGGACAAAGCAGCCGCCGTTGAACGCGTCCGCGCCGACTTTGAAACAGAAGACATTGACATCGACCACATGGACGGCAGCACCTTTACGGCCAAGGACGGCAGCTGGTGGTTCAACTTGCGCCCCTCCAACACCGAACCCTTCCTCCGCCTGAACGCCGAAGCGAAGGATCAGCCCACCATGGAAAAGATCCGCGACCGCGTCCTCGCACTGGTCCGGGCCTAGGTTCAGGCATGAACGATCAGCACGCTGCCACAGACGTCCCGGAAGAAACCGACCAGGACCGCGAACTCCGTGAAACCTTGGGCACCGCTTTGGGCACTGCCCAGGAACACATCCAGCAGAACGGCGGATTTTTCCCTTTCGGCATCACGCTGTCCAACGACGGCGAACTGCGGATAGTGATGATTGCTCCCGGTGAGCCGGACGAAAACGGTGACGTCGACGCCGGCCAAATGCTGACCGACGTCCATGATCTGCTGCGACAGGGCCGGGACGATTACCGGGCCGTAGCAGTGGTGAGCGACGTCAGCCTGCCGGACCATGGGTCCGACGGTATCCATGGTGCAGCCGAACACCGGAACGGCGAAGTCCTGGCAGCGATCATTCCGTACACTCCCACGGCGGAGGGCTTTGCCTTCAGCGCGATGGAACCCGATACACACGAGCCATCCATCTGGGTGGACTAGACCCTGCCCGTGAGCTGGACCCTACCCGGGAGCTGATGCCATGAAAATCAACGCGTTCGCAGATGTCAGCCTCCGCGCCATCATGGTGTTGGCCGCGGCCCCCGAAGGTTTGCTCCTGACCACCCAGGCAGTGGCGGATGCCGTGGGTACACCGTACAACCATGTCAGCAAGGCCATGGTCCGCCTGCGTGCCCTTGGATATATCGACGTTGAACGAGGACGGCTGGGCGGTTCCCGGCTCAATGAATCAGGGCGGCGAGCCACCGTTGGGGAAGTCCTGAGGCATCTGGACAGCCGACAGGATCCAGCGGAGTGTCAGTCCCCCACCAAGAACTGCCCGCTCATCAATGAATGCGCCCTGCGCCACGCGATGAATCGGGCCAGGGAAGCGTTCTACACCGAACTGGATACCGTGGTTATCGCTTCTCTCCCCCACGCCCGCCAGATGAACCCGGTGTTCCAGTCCATCGGGCTGCGGCCGGAGTTCAGGGTACCGGCCACCCAGCCATAAGCGGCCACCCTCCCGGCACTTTGGGTGGGTTGGGCACTCAGTGGGCAATGACGGCAGACGCTGCGAACATCGACTTCCACCCGGATACACTACGAAGTCTTCGGCCCGGACGTGCGGCCCGCCAACCAAGGCAGGAAAAACCGCCGGTGACATCTGCCGCAAGAACGACGGCGGCCCGCCACCTTTCAATCGAAAGGTGACGGGCCGTCGTCGTTCACTTAAGAACGCCGTTGTTCCTAAGAGGTCTAGCCCAGACGGGTCTTCAGACCGTCCAGCTCGGACTGGAGCGCCGCCGGGAGCGAATCGCCGAAGTTCGCGAACCATTCTTCAATGGATGCCAACTCAGTTGCCCATTCCTCAGGATCGACTCGAACAGCCGACTCAACCTCGGCCGGGGTCATGTCCAGGCCCTCGAGGTCGATGGATTCGCCGGTGGGCACGAAGCCGATCGGCGTTTCCACAGCGTCGGCCTTGCCCTCGAGACGCTCGATGGCCCATTTGAGCACACGGGCGTTGTCTCCGAAGCCAGGCCAGGCGAAGCCGCCTTCGGCCGTGCGACGGAACCAGTTGACCAGGAAGATCTTTGGCAGTCGCTCCGGATTGGCCTTGGCGGACAGGTTCACCCAGTGATTCAGGTAGTCCCCCGCGTCGTAGCCAATGAACGGCAGCATGGCCATGGGGTCGCGGCGGACGACGCCGACGGCACCGGCGGCAGCGGCGGTGGTCTCGGAGGACAGCGTGGAACCCATGAAGATGCCGTTGGACCAGTCGCGGGCCTCGGTGACCAGCGGGATGGTGGTCTTGCGTCGGCCGCCGAACAGGATTGCGGAGAGCTCCACGCCTTCCGGGCTGAAGTATTCCTCGGCCAGCATGTCGATCTGGTCGATCGGCGTGCAGAAGCGGGAGTTCGGGTGCGCTGCCGGGGCGTCGGAGTCCGGAGTCCAGGACTCGCCGCGCCAGTCGGTCAGGTGCGCCGGAGTTTCCTCCGTCATACCTTCCCACCAGACGCCACCGTCGTCGGTCAGTGCCACGTTGGTGAAGATGCTGTTGCCCTTGGCGATGGCGCGCATGGCGTTCGGGTTGGTGCCCCAGCCGGTACCCGGTGCAACGCCGAAAAGGCCGGCTTCGGGGTTGACGGCGCGGAGTTCGCCTTCCTTGCCGAAGCGCATCCACGTGATGTCGTCGCCAAGGGTCTCAACCTTCCAGCCCTTGATGGTGGGGTCGAGCAACGCAAGGTTGGTCTTGCCACAAGCGGACGGGAATGCCGCGGAAACGTAGTAGGTCTTCTGCTCCGGCGAGGTCAGCTTAAGGATGAGCATGTGCTCGGCCAGCCAGCCTTCGTCGCGTGCCATCACCGAAGCGATGCGCAGCGCGTAGCACTTCTTGCCCAGGAGGGCGTTTCCGCCGTAGCCGGAGCCGAAAGACCAGATGGAGCGCTCTTCGGGGAAGTGCACAATCCACTTGTCCGTGTTGCACGGCCAGGCAACGTCAGCCTGGCCGGCTTCCAGCGGTGCACCCAGCGAGTGGAGGGCGGGGACGAAGAAGGCGTCGGTCTGTGTGATGCGGTCCAGGACATCCGTGCCGATGCGGGCCATGATGCGCATGGAGGCAACAACGTAGGCGGAGTCGGTGATCTCGACGCCAAACTTGGGGTCCTCGGCATCCAGGTGGCCCATGACGAACGGAATGACGTACATGGTGCGGCCGCGCATGGAGCCGGCGAACAATCCGCGCAGCTTCTGCTTCATTTCGGCCGGGGCCATCCAGTTGTTGGTGAAGCCTGCGTCGCGCTCGTTCTCGGAGCAGATGAAGGTCTGCTCTTCTACACGGGCAACGTCAGCAGGGTCGGAGAATGCTGCGAAAGAGTTCGGGAACGTCTCCGGGTTCAGCCGCTTCAACGTGCCGGCCTCAACGAGTTCGTCGGTGAGCTTCTTGTTTTCTGCTTCGCTGCCATCAACCCAGTGGATGCGGTCCGGCTGAGTCAGCTCGGCAACTTCCTCAACCCAGGCCAGCAGGCGTGTATGCGTAGTAGGTGCCTTCTCAAGCAGCGGCAGTCGCGCCAGATCGCCCATTGCGGTTCCCTTCCTCGGGTTCAGTGGTGTGTCCTAAACGATAGGGGCCGCGGACCAGACCAATCCGTTGTCAGACATCGGACATCCACACAGCCCAAAAGTAAAAACCGCTAGAAATAAGGGGTTGGGTTAGCCAGGACGGAGATTTAAGTGACTAAGGTCACGTAGACCGGTCTAGTTGCGCAGATTACAGCTTTTCGATTTGGAACTTCACATGAACTTCTGTAAAGTTTATTGAGGTTCGAGGGGGTCAGAGAAACAGACCGCCGAGAATCACGCGAAATGCGCCCATAGCTCAGCTGGATAGAGCGTCTGTCTACGGAACAGAAGGTCAGGGGTTCGAATCCCTTTGGGCGCACAAATCAAGACCCGCACCGGTTCGCCGGTGCGGGTCTTTTGTTGTGCCCGGGCCAGCCCCACTGACTTGCATGTGCGGTGACCTGCACGCCGAACGCAAAGGGCCGTCGTCGTACTTTTCAAAAGTACGACGACGGCCCTTTCGTTAAGTACGGGGCGCTTACTCCCCGACTGCCTCGCTGATGCGGCGGCGGATGCCATCGAAGTGTCGGTTGAGCAGCTCGGACGCCAGGACCTTGTCCCCTGCCGCCACAGCTCCGTAAATGTCTCGGTGCATCGCAGCAGTCTTCGCCAGGTCCTCGTTCCCTGGACCGATCTCCACGTGGATCTTCCGGTACACCTTCCAGAACACGCCCATGAGGTTGATCAGGAGCTCGTTGTTGAGGGGTTCGAAGAGGCGACGGTGGAATTCGGCGTCCGCGGCCACGAAGTTTTCGCCGGCAGCGGCCAGCTCTTCCATCTGCTTCACGGCTTCTTCGATGGACGCGAGCTGTTCCTTGGTCATGACATCCATGGACGAGCCGATCAGGCCGGACTCCAACGCCTGGCGCACATCCACCAGCTGCAAGGCCTCCAGCCCCTGATGCCGCAATGAGAGCCGGCCCCTGAACGTCAGGCCGTCAGCCAGTGCGTCAAAGTTACTCGGCGCCACGAACATGCCGAAGCCGTGACGGATTTCGATGACACCCAAGGCCTGCAGCACCTTGAGTGACTCACGGAGCGTGTTGCGGCCCACGCCCAGGGCACCGGAAAGCTCGCTCTCGGTCGGCAACGGATCGCCTGCCTCGAGCTCGCGCTCAAGAATCAATTCCATAATGTCCGACTGCAACGCACGCAGCCGGGCCTGTGCACTGAACCGCGCCTGCGGAACCACACCGGAAGTTGTCATGGCTTTCTCCTTGCCGATGCACCGGCCCCGCAGACCGGCAAAGGCCGGTTCCGAGAGCAGGTGCGGTGTTAACATTGAGGCGAGCTTAGTGCCCACCCCTGAATGAGTGACTCGCAACATACAATATCGGATGTCCCACCTCCGTCATAGCTATGTACTGGGAAATCGTTGAGATTTCCCCTCAGGACCGGCCGCAGCCGGCAGGCCGCCAGGCGCGCGGCAGCAACCCAAGCGCACGTTCTCACTTGACGTTCCGTTGTGACCGCCCTTACAGTTTCCATACGAGCATCGGACGTCCTACATCCGATAACCCACGAAACGCGAATGGTGAGGCACCCTATGAGCAAGACGATCCACAGCCTGCCGCTGGTCAACGACGCCAGCCGCCGGAACTTCCTGAAGCTAAGCGGCGCAGTTGGTGCAGCAGCCGCCTTCACGGCAACACTCTCTGCGTGCGGCGGCGCTGCCAGCACCACCACCGGTACCACCACCAACACTGCCGCGGTCAATAAGGACCTCACCATTGAGGCCGGCATCTCCTACGCGCTGTCCACCGGTTTCGATCCCCTCAGCTCCTCCGGAGCCACGCCGATGGCCGCCAACCTGCACATCTTCGAAGGCCTCATCGAACTGCACCCGGCCACCCGCGAGCCTTACAACGCCCTTGCCGCAGCGGACCCCAAAAAGGTCAACGACACCACCTACCAGGTGACCATTCGCGAGGGCGCGAAATTCCACGACGGCTCCCCCGTCACCACCGAGGACGTCGCTTTCTCCTTCACCCGTGTGATGGATCCGGCCAACAAGTCCTTGTTCTCCCAGTTCATTCCCTTCATCCAGGACGTCAAGCCGCTGGACGCCAAGACGGTGGAGTTCACCCTTAAGTACGCCTTCCCCGGCTTCGGACCCCGCATCTCAGTGGTCAAGATCGTTCCCAAGGCACTCGCTACCGACCTTAAGGCGTTCGACGCCAAGCCAGTCGGCTCCGGACCGTACAAACTCATCTCCGCAGTCAAGGACGACAAGATCGTCTTCGAGGCGTTCGCCGACTACAACGGCCCCAAGCCTGCGCTGGCCAAGGGCATGACCTGGCTGCTGCTCTCCGATGCCGCAGCCCGTGTCACGGCGGTCCAGTCCGGCCGTGTCCAAGCGATCGAAGACGTTCCTTACCTTGACGTCGACGGACTGAAGTCCAAGGTCAAAGTTGAATCCGTCCAATCCTTCGGCTTGCTGTTCCTCATGTTCAACTGCGCCAAGGCCCCGTTCGACAACAAGCTGGTCCGCCAGGCCCTGCACTACGGCATGGACAAAGAATCCATCATCAAGAAAGCGCTGTTCGGCAACGCCAAAGCCGCCACTTCCTACTTCCAGGAAGGCCACCCGGACTACGTCAAGGCCAAGAACGTCTACAGCTTTGATACTTCCAAAGCTGAAGACCTCCTTAAGCAGGCCGGCGTCACCACCCTCGAATTCGAGCTCCTCACCACGGACACCGCTTGGGTCAAGGATGTTGCACCGCTGATCCTCGAGTCCTGGAACAAGATCCCGGGCGTCAAGGTCACCGTCAAGAGCCTTCAGTCCGGCGCGTTGTACAGCGACCGCGTGGGCAAGGGCGACTTCTCCGTAGTCGCGGCCCCTGGCGATCCCTCGGTCTTCGGCAATGACGCAGACCTTCTCCTGAGCTGGTTCTACTCCGGCGCAACCTGGATGGACAAGCGCGCCTTCTGGACCACCCCGGAACGCGCCAAGCTGCAGGAACTCATGAACAAGGGTTCCCAGGCATCCGGTGACGCGGCCAAGAAGATCGTGGGTGAAATCGTGGACATGGTTTCCGACGAGGTTCCGTTGTACCCGGTCTTCCATCGCCAGCTCCCCAGCGCCTGGGACGAGAAGAAGCTCAACGGCTTCCAGCCTCTGCCCACCACCGGCTTGTCATTTATCGACGTCGGACGAACCGCCTAAGCACCCTCCCTGTTGTGAGGCCCGCCCTGCGGCCTGAATCTCCCTTATAGCCCCGCGGAGCGGGCCCCACAACCAGCACCACCCAACCAACCGGAGAACACATTGGTCACGATATTGCGTTTGCTTGGCCGCAGACTTGCAGCATTGCCATTAATGATCCTGGGCATTACGTTGCTCGTCTTCCTCGTCCTGCAGGCCGCTCCCGGCGACCAGGCCAGTTCGGCCCTCGGCGACGGCGCCAGCGAAGAAGCCAAGCAGCAGTACCGCCAGGACAATGGCCTGAACGACCCCCTGGTCCTGCAGTACTTCCGATTCCTCGGCAAGCTCCTGCAGTTCGACCTCGGCGTCACCACCCCACCGGCAAAGTCGGTGGCGTCCATGATCGGCTCAGCGTTTCCCCTGACGCTGCAGCTGACCTTCCTAGGTGTCCTTATCGCGATTGTGCTCTCGCTCGCGTTCGGCATCCTCGGCGCCCTGTATCGCGACAAGTGGCAGGACCAGTTGGTCCGCGTCTTCTCCATCGCCGCGATCGCCACGCCGTCCTTCTGGCTGGGCATCCTGCTCATCCAGTGGTTCGCGCTCGGCGCCAACCCCATGTTCCCCTCGGGCGGAATCGCGACGCCGGAATCCGGCTTCGGCGGTTGGCTCAACTCCATGGCCCTCCCGGCCTTGGCGCTCGGCATCCCGGTGTCTGCGTCGCTGATCCGCGTGGTCCGTACCTCAATGGTGGAAGAACTGGACCGCGATTACGTCCGCACCGCCATCGGCAACGGGGTCCCTTACCGCGAGGTCGTCTCCAAGAACGTCCTCCGCAACGCGCTCGTCACCCCGGTGACCGTGCTGGGACTTCGCGTCGGCTACTTGCTGGGCGGCGCCGTCGTGATTGAAATGATTTTCGCCCTGCCCGGCATGGGCCAACTGATCCTCAACGGCATCACCAACCTGGACGTCAACCTGGTCCAGGGCGTGGTGCTCACCATCTCGGTCACCTTTGTCTTGGTGAACATCGTGGTGGACCTTCTCTACCTGCTCATCAACCCCCGAATCAGGACGGTATAGCTCATGCGCAGCAAGCTCGCAGAACGGCTAAGTGCCCCGGGCATTCGTTTCAAGGCCCTGCCCTGGGGCTCGCGTATCGCCCTGCTCTTCCTCATCGTGATTGTCCTCGCCGCCATTTTCGCGCCGGTCATCGCCCCGCACGATCCACTGGAGACCTTCATCCCGGCCACCCCGCCCGGCGCCGAGCACTTCTTCGGCACCGACCGCCTGGGCCGCGACATCTTCTCGCGCCTCCTCTTCGGCGCACAGTCCTCGCTGATGATCGGCCTCGGGGCGGTTGCGTTGGCCATCCTTGCCGGAGCGCTCCTTGGTTCCTTCGCCGCGACCTCCAGCAAATCCGTCAACGAGATCATCATGCGGCTCATGGACATCCTCATGGCGTTCCCGGGTATCGCTCTCGCAGCTGTGTTGCTGGCCGCGTTCGGCAACTCGGTCCCCACCATCATCATTGCCATCGCCATCATCTACACACCGCAGCTTGCCCGCGTAGTCCGCGCCAACGTGCTGGCACAGTACGGCGAAGACTACGTCCGTGCTGAACGCGTGATCGGCGCCGGACGTTTCTACATCCTGGTCAAGCACATCGTCCGCAACACCGCGGCTCCAGTGCTGGTGTTCGCAACGGTCATGGTGGCTGACGCCATCATCCTGGAAGCCTCGCTTTCCTTCCTGGGGGCCGGCGTCCAGGATCCCGCGCCGTCCTGGGGAAATGTGATTTCCTATGGCCGCAACCTGGTCCTCTCCGGCGGTTGGTGGGCTACCACCTTCGCGGGTCTGACCATCCTGCTGACCGTGTTGTCCCTGAACATCCTGGCTGAGGGCCTTACCGACGCCATGGTGAACCCGAAGCTTCGGCGCGCGCCGGTGGTGAAGGACGACGACGGTGCTTCAGCCGCCGTTGCTGTCGACGCTGAGGTAGCAACCTCGGTGGCCCAGCCGTCCGTGGTTGAGCAACACGAGCTCGACGGCGTTCGTGCGGCTTCCAGCGACACCGTCACCTCCGGTGTCGAGACTGCGGCCGTCCTCACCGACGTGAGGCTGGCAGCCGCCAACCCGCACCTCCTCCTGGACCGCGAACTGGAGCTCCTGGCAGCCATCGAGGCGAAGCGCACCGACCGGCTCCCGCAGGTCTCCCCAGGAGCCCGCAATGTCCTCGAAGTGAAGAACCTGTCCATCCGTTTCCCAAGCCGCTTCGGCGACATCGCAATCGTGGACAACGTCTCTTTCACGGTCCGCGAAGGTGAGACCATGGGCTTGGTAGGCGAATCCGGTTGTGGCAAGTCCATCACCTCACTTGCTGTGATGGGGCTCCTGCCCAAGACCGCCCAAGTCACCGGGTCCATCACCTTCGATGGCAAGGAACTCCTGGACTCCACCACCGAACACAGCAACCCCAAAGCGTACGAAGGCCTTCGCGGCGAGCAGATCGCCATGGTCTACCAGGACGCGCTGAGCTCGCTGAACCCGTCCATGAAGATCAAGGACCAGCTGGAACAGCTCACCAAGCGCGGCGGCCGCAAGACTCCCACCGAGCTCTTGGAGATGGTGAAACTGGATCCCGTCCGGACCCTCGCCAGCTACCCGCACGAGCTCTCCGGCGGCCAGCGCCAACGCGTGCTGATCGCCATGGCGTTGTCGCGTTCACCGAAGATCGTTGTAGCCGACGAGCCCACCACCGCCCTTGACGTCACTGTCCAGAAACAGGTGGTGGACCTCCTCAACGAGCTCCGCGAACAGCTCGGCTTCGCGATGGTGTTCGTCAGCCACGACCTCGCCTTGGTTGCTTCCCTGGCGCACCGCATCACGGTGATGTACGCGGGCCAGGTGGTGGAGTCCGCACAGGCCTCCGAGCTCCTGCAGAATCCCAAGCATGAGTACACCCGTGGCCTGCTGGGTGCTGTCCTCTCCATTGAGGCCGACGCCGTCCGTCTCCACCAGATTCCGGGCACGGTGCCGTCCCCTCGGGACTTTGCCACGGGAGACCGCTTCGCGGCCCGCTCACTGAGGCCCGACGCCGATCCCCACCAGAAGCTGGTCCTCACCACGGTTTCTTCGGTTGACTCCGTCAACGGCGGTGACGCCGACCACTACTGGGCGAGCCATTTGAAGGAGGACGCGAAATGAGCCAATCAATTCACCAAGAATCAAAACCGGTCATTGAGCTCAAGGACGTCAAGGTCTATCACCACGCACGGACTGGTGGCCTGTTCCGTCCGAACATCGTCAAAGCGGTGGACGGCGTGGACTTCACCATCAGCCGCGGCGAAACCGTGGGCATCGTTGGTGAGTCCGGCTGCGGCAAGTCCACACTCGCGTCAGTGCTTGTGGGACTTCAACCGCCGACGTCGGGCAAGGTCCTTTTCCACGGAAAGCCGGCCATCAAGCGGAACGCGGCCATGCGCAAGGAATTCGGCCGTTCGGTCTCCGTGGTCTTCCAGGACCCGGCAACGGCACTGAACCCGCGCATGACCATCCTGGACATCCTGACGGATCCCCTGCAGATCCATGGCATCGGCAACGCGTCATCCCGTGCTGCCAAGGTCAAGGAACTGTTGGCGCTGGTGGGCTTGCCGCAATCGGCAGCCGAAGTGACGCCGTCGCAAGTTTCCGGAGGTCAACGCCAGCGCGTGGCGATTGCCCGGGCGCTGGCCTTGGACCCGGACATCATCGTGGCGGACGAGCCGACGTCGGCCCTGGACGTTTCCGTCCGGGCGCAGGTCCTGAACCTGCTGTCCGACCTGAAGAAGCAGCTCAACCTCGGCATGGTGTTCATCTCGCACGACATCCAGACCGTCCGCTACGTCTCGGACCGGATCTGCGTCATGTACTTCGGCAAAATCGTCGAGCAAGGCACAGCCAGCCAGGTCTTCGACAACCCGAGCAACGACTACACCAAGAAGCTGCTGGGTGCCGCGCCGAGCCTGCTCCACATCTAGTTTTTCCTTTCACAAGCTACAAACAACGGAGAATTCTGTGTCCACTCAATTCCAGGGCGTCATCCCCCCGGTCATCACCCCCCGCCACGCAGACGGCAGCATCGACACCGCGTCGCTGAAGAACGTCACCAAGCACCTGATCGACGGCGGTGTGTCCGGCCTTTTCGTCCTGGGCTCCTCCGGCGAAGTCCCCTATCTGACCAACGACGAGCGTGAGCTGGTGGTCTCCACCATCGCCGACGCCAATGCCGGGGCGGTCCCGCTGATCGTGGGTGCCAACGAGCAGACCACCACCCGCGTCATCGAGGAAGCCCGCAAGGTGGTTGACCTCGGCGCTGACGCGATCGTGGTCACCTCCATGTACTACGCAATCGGCAACGCCGCGGAGACCGAAACGCACTTCCGCAGCATCCACGCGGCCATCGAAAAGCCGATCTTCGCCTACGACGTTCCTGTCCGCACGCACTTCAAGCTGCCCACCGACCTGCTGGTCCGGCTCGGCCGCGACGGCGTCATTGCCGGCGTCAAAGACTCTTCCGGCGACGACGTCTCCTTCCGCCAACTCCTCCTCGCGGCCAAGGACATCCCCAACTTCGACATCTTCACGGGTCACGAAGTTGTGGTGGACGGCGCTCTCCTCGGCGGCGCGCAGGGTGTTGTTCCGGGCCTCGGCAACGTTGATCCGGCCGGCTACCGCCGCCTGTTCGACGCCGCCCAGGCCGGTGACTGGGCTCTCGCGGCAAGGGAGCAGGACCGCCTGGCCGACGTCTTCGAGATCGTCTACGCCCCCAACGGCCGCGTTTCCGGTGGTGCTGCGGGCCTGGGCGCCTTCAAGACCGCACTGCAGGTGATGGGCGTCATCGAATCCAACACCATGAGCTCGCCGATGCTTTCCTTGGATGACTCCGAGACTGCTCTCATTCGTTCAATCCTGGAGCGGAACGGGCTGGTCTAAGCTTCGATGACCCCTTCCATGAACCACGTGATCGGCGTTGACCTCGGCGGCACCAAAACCGCCGCCGGAGTTGTCACGCCTTCCGGCGACGTGTTGATGTCGGAGACCATTCCTACGTTGAACCGGGCCGGTGGCGAAGCAATTTTGGACGCCACCGCTGCGCTGATCGCGGGCTTGGTGGAGCGCGCTGCCGACGCCGGCATGTCGGTTTCCGGCGTCGGCATCGGCTCCGCCGGTGTGATAGACGCGTCTTCAGGGGTGGTGGTCTCCGCGACCGATGCGATTCATGGTTGGGCCGGGACTGCGCTTGTTTCGGGGCTTGCCGCGCGTCTTTCGCTTCCTGCCCCGGCCGTCCGCGCCGTCAACGACGTCCACGCACACGCGCTCGGAGAAGCTTGGCTTGGCGCCGCCGCCGGGTCATCGAGTTCACTCATGGTGGCGTTCGGAACAGGAGTTGGCGGGAGTTTTGTCCTGAACGGCGTTCCTGTAGTGGGTCACCGTTTTGTGGGTGGGCATGTGGGGCATTTCGCTTCTCCCTATGCCTACTCCGACGGTGTTCCACTGCCGTGCGTGTGCGGTGGTTCCGGGCACGTTGAGGCTGTGGCTTCCGGGCCCGCTCTTTTTGAGGCGTTTCTTCGCTGTGGCGGTTCTGCACGGGAGGCATTGGACGCGCGGGGCGTGTTTGCGCTGGCCGCTGCTGAAGCCCACGACGGCGGTGCTGCCGCAGGCTCTGCGGACAGCCGCGCCGCGGCTTTGCGTGCTGTCGACATTGGCGCAGCCGCTGCTGGACAGGCAGTGGGCGGCCTTATCAACATCCTTGATCCTGAAACCGTGGTGATCTCCGGCGGCCTTGCCGATGCCGGTGAACTGTGGTGGAAGCCCATGGAAACGGCACTCCGGGAAGAACTCCTGGCTCCCTTGGCTGCCATCCCTGTCCTCCGGGCAACACTTGGCAACACGGCGGCGATTGTTGGCGCCGCGAAACTCGTCCTACCAGGCCCTAAGTCAAGGGAGATCCCATGATTCTCACCACCGAAGGCCTCGAGGCCCTCCGCTCACAACTGATCGTCTCGTGCCAGGCCTACCCCGGCGAGCCCATGCGCGATCCCCGGACCACCGCCCAGGTGGCGGCCTCGGCTGTCAGCGGAGGCGCTGCGGCGATCCGCGTCCAAGGGTTGGCCGACGTGCAGTTCACGCGCGCCGCCGTCGAGGTTCCTGTCATTGGCCTGTGGAAAGACGGCCACGATGGCGTCTTCATCACACCCACGCTGCGCCACGCCTTGGCGGTAGCGAATGCCGGTGCGCACGTTGTGGCGATTGACGGAACGCGGAGGGCCCGCCCGGATGGGCTTTCCCTGGGCGAAACGGTGGCTGGTCTCCACGCGGAATCACACGCACTGGTCATGGCTGATTGCGGTTCCTTCGACGACGCTGTTGCCGCCGTCGAGGCGGGTGCTGACCTGATCGGCACTACATTGTCCGGCTACACCGGCGAGCGCCCCAAGACTGACGGCCCGGACCTGGAGCTCCTGGAGCAGATCGCGTCCGCCCAACTGGGCAAGCCACTCATCGCAGAGGGGCGCATCCATACCCCTGCGCACGCACGGCAAGCCCTTGACGCCGGGGCGTTCGCCGCGGTGGTGGGCACCGCCATCACGCACCCGGCCACCATCACGGGCTGGTTCAAGGGCGCAATGCACGCGTGATTCGCAGCGTTGCGAGGCCCGCTCCGCACCTCAAAATCCGCGCCGGGCCCGCAAAGCAGGCCTCACAACCCCGGTGACAGCGTCGCCTCTGGCATCTCCTGCGCACGGGAGTACTGGGACCACCCGCCGACGAACAGCCTCCCATGGCCCATACCCACATGCTCCATGGCCAGCAGGTTATGGCAGGCCGTTACTCCAGAGCCGCAGTAGGAGACCACGCCCTCTGCGGACAGAACGCCGGCAAGCTCGAAGTTCGCGCGAACCTGCAGTTCCGGGATCAAGTGTCCCGTGGAGTCGAGGTTCCCGCGGCACGGAACATTCACGGCACCGGGTATGTGTCCGGGACGGGGATCCACGGGATCCCGGAGTCCATCGAAGCGGTCACGGTTCCTCGCATCCACTCTCAGGTACGTGGCAGACGAGGCCTCGGAGATATCCGCCAGTAGATGCGCTGGCCAGGCCTGGGCCGAAAAGTCCCCCATCCGTGGTGAAGGTGCCTGCGTGGTGAGTTCGCCTTGGTAAGCGGCCATGCCGCCGTTCAGTATCGCTGCGTTGTGTCCTGTCGACCGGAGCATCCACACGAGTCTGGCCGCGATGACTCCGCCGGCGTCGTCGTAGGCGATCACCGTGTCCGAGTCGTTGATCCCTGCACGCCGCATGCCTTCGGCAAACACGTTGGGGTCGGGCAACGGGTTCCTCCCGGCTTCAGGAGACGCCGGCCCGGACAACCATTGGTCAAGGTCCATGAACACAGCACCAGGAAGATGGCCGCTGTCATAGGCGTCCTTCCCGGAGGATCCGTCCAGATACCAGCGGGTATCGGCAAGAACGAATTTTCCGGCGTTCTCCGCGCACCAGTCCCAATCGACAAAAGGCCTCAAATCTTCTCCCATGCGAAGCAGCCTAGCCACCAATCCCACAATATGAGATGTGCATCTCGAAATATGGACAGTGGAGCCGACTTGCGGGGCCCTTTGTGCGCCCCAAAATCCGGCGCTGGCGCGCAGAGCGGGCCTCACAACGCACAGGTGCCGGTTGTAGGCTTCTCCCATGACTGCCGAGACCTCCCGGGAATTCGATGTAATCGTGATCGGCGCGGGCGCCGTAGGGGAAAACGTGGCGGACCGGGTGGTTCGCGGCGGCCTTACGGCGGTGATTATCGAGAGCGAGTTGGTGGGCGGCGAGTGCTCCTATTGGGCCTGCATCCCTTCCAAGGCACTTCTTCGTCCCGGGAACGTGCTCCACGCTGCCCAGGTGGTGCCCGGCGCGAGCGAGGCTGTTACTGGAGTGGTTGACGCCCAAGCTGCGCTGAAGAACAGGGATTGGTTCACCAACAACTGGCAGGACGGCAGCCAGGTGGAGTGGCTGGACAGCGCGGGCATCGAGCTCATCCGTGGCCGCGGCCGCATCACGGGCCCGCGCGAGGTCCAGGTGGATGGCCTCGACGGTAACAGTTACGCGCTCAAGGCACACCATGCCGTGGTGGTCGCGACCGGCTCCACCCCCACCATCCCGGACATTGAGGGCTTGAAAGATGTCCCGTTCTGGACCACCCGCGGAGCCACGGCAGCGAAGGAAATTCCCAGGCGCTTTACCGTGCTCGGGGGCGGCGTAGCGGGCGTGGAGATGGCGCAGGCATTCGCCCGGCTCGGCTCGGACGTGACCCTGATTGCCCGCGGTCGTTTGTTGAGCAGCTATCCGGAAGAGGCGGCCACCCTGGTGATGGCCGGACTCCGCGCCGACGGCGTCACCGTTCACGTCCACACCGATGTGGAGAGAACACAGAAGAACGACGACGGCACAGTGACAGTCGCGTTCGACGGCAAAACTGTCACCGCTGACAAACTGTTGGTGGCCTCAGGCAGGCACCCCGCACTGGCCAATCTGGGCTTGGAGAATGTTGGCGTCGAGCCCCGGAACGGCAAGCCGCTCCGCGTCACGACCGATGCCAGCGGCCTGGTTGAGGGCCCGGCCAGCGATGGCACCAGCGGACTCTGGCTGTATGCCGCGGGGGATGCCGCGGGCAAGGTCCTTTTGACCCACCAGGGCAAGTACGAGGCCCGTGCTACCGGTGACGCGATCGTGGCAAGGGCCAACGGCAAGCTCCAGGGCACACCGAAACCGTGGAGCCCGTGGGCCCATACTGCCAACGATCATGCCGTGCCGAGCGTGGTGTTCACCGACCCCGAGGTTGCCTCCGTGGGGCCCAGCCTGGAGCAGGCCCTCTTGCAGGGAAGGAACGTCACTGGCGTGGAACTCCCCATCAACGTGTCCGGTTCCCAACTGCACTCCCCCGACTACAAGGGCTGGGCCCAGATCGTGGTGGATGAGGATCGGCAGGTGATCATCGGCGCCACCTTCGTGGGCCCCGGCGTTGCAGAACTCCTGCACTCAGCCACCATCGCGATCGTGGGCGAGGTGAAGTTGGACCGCCTCTGGCACGCCGTTCCTTCATATCCGACCATCAGCGAAGTATGGCTGCGGCTACTGGAAAAGTACGGACTCTAAATCTCTATTTGAACTGACCAGTCAGTTTAGTTAGACTTTCAGCAGACACCATTTCTGCGAAAGGCTTCATTGTGCTGTCCGTACAGCAACTCCAGATCAACGGCCGCCGGGACGATCTCCTGCCGGCAACGTCACTTCAGGTCCGCCGCGGCGAACTTCTGCTCGTTGCCGGAGAGGGCCAGGACCAGCGAACCGCTTTGGCGTTGGCCCTGAGCGGCCGCATGAAGCCCAGCAACGGCGTCCTCAGCTGGGACACCACCACTAAAACCAAAAAGATCCGGCTCGCCAGCGCCCTGGTAGACTCCCCCGGCGTCAACGAACCCGAGCAGCACCTCAGCGTCCGTGACCTCGTCACCGAAGACCTCTCCCTCATCCCCCGCCGCTACCGCGGCGCATTGCTGAGCAAGCCGTGGCTGAAGGTCAACAGCTTCGAGGACATCGCGGGACTCTGGATCGAACAAATTCCCGCCACCCGCCGGCTCGAACTCCTGACCGCACTCGCCCTCGCAGATCCGGCCACGGACCTCCTCGTGGTGGACTCCCCCGACCGCCACAGCGCAGATCCCGCAGCGTGGTTGCCCAGGCTTCAGGCTTTGGCGTCCGACGCCGGGCGGCCGCTTGCCGTGGTCGCCGTCGTCGGTGCCCTCCCGGAGAACTGGACCGGAGCCGCCGCGGTGATCGGCAACTCCGTGATGCATCCACCCGAACCGGAGGCTGAGGGCCCGCACTCCGAAACCAAGCCAGCGGCCGCCGTCGAGCCTAAAGCCAAACATGCTGCCGAGCCGGTGGCTGAAGAGCCGGAAACACTCGAAACTCCAGCGGCGCCCCAGGTGGCCGTCGACCCCGAATCCGAAAACCTCCAAAGGACTGCAAAGTGACTGTTCTGCGGCTCGCCCGCTCCGAACTCAAGCGCATGACCGGCGGGCTCCTGCCCAAGCTGACCATCCTCGCCCTGACGATGGTCCCGTTGCTGTACGGCGCCGTGTACCTCTATGCGAACTGGGATCCGTACGGCAACCTGAACCAGATCGACGCCGCGCTGGTAGTGGAGGACACGGGAGCAACGTCGTCGGACGGCACCGAACTGCAGGCCGGCCGGAAAGTGGCCGACAGCTTGGTGGAGGGACACGTCTT
This sequence comes from Paenarthrobacter sp. OM7, assembly GCF_029873575.1. Taxonomy (NCBI): domain Bacteria; kingdom Bacillati; phylum Actinomycetota; class Actinomycetes; order Micrococcales; family Micrococcaceae; genus Paenarthrobacter; species Paenarthrobacter sp. OM7. The sequence goes on along the minus strand of NZ_CP123579.1, from coordinate 934,511 downwards.
TAACTGGAAGCCGGTCTCCAGCGCCGAGGATGCAGACGCCGGTGTCCGTACGGGTGAGTACGCCTTCGCGCTGCGCATCCCCAAGGACTTCTCCGCCAACCTGGTCTCGCCCGGCAGCTTCGACGCCGCCAACCAGGCCATGCTGCACGTCACCACCAACGACGCCAACAACTACCTTTTGAGCACCATCGTGGACAAGCTCACCACGGCGGTTCACTCCACAGTGGCCAAGGAGGTGGGTGAGGAAACGGCAAACCAGCTCCTCACAGGCTTCGGAACCATCCATGCCTCCATCGTCAAAGCCGCGGACGGAGCCTCGGAACTGGCCACGGGCGTGACGAAGCTGAGCGACGGCGCCACAACCCTCCATGGCGGCACCACCGAACTGGTGGCCGGCGCCGACCAACTCGTGGCCGGTCAAACCAAACTGCGGGACGGTGCTGTCCAGCTCAACACCGGGGCCAGCCAGCTGAGCTCAGGCCTCACGGAGCTGAAGAACAAGACGGCGACGCTGCCTGCGGACTCCAGGAAACTCGCCGACGGCGCCGCCCAAGTAGCCGCCGGAAACGCCGAGCTGAACGCCAAGGTCCAGGACGTCGTCGGGCAGCTTGAAGCGGCAGACAAAGGCCTCCGGAACCGGGTGGTCGAGTCCAACGCGCGGCTGGTCGCGGCCGGTGTGCTGACGCAGGAGCAGGCCGCCAAGGTCCTGGCGGACTTCGACGCCGCCGCGGCATCGAGCCCCGTGACGGACGCGAAGGCCAAGATTTCCGGCGACGCCGCCAAGATCCAGCAACTCTCGGACGGCTCTGCTGCCGTGAGCGCCGGAGCTGCCAAACTCGCCGGCGCCACGCCAACACTCACCGACGCGATTTCGAAAGCCGCCGCAGGTGCCGGACAGCTGAACACCGGCGCAGCCACACTGGCCGCCGGACAGCAGACCGCTTTGGACGGCGCGGCCAAGCTCGACGACGGTGCCCGCCAACTGGACGACGGCGCAGGCCAGCTTGCCAGCGGCGCAGTGACCGCAGCCGATGGTTCACACACCCTTGCCACCGAGCTCTCCAAGGGGGCGGGAGATATCCCCAACCCGAACGATGAGCAGAAGAGCAGCGTGTCCAAGGTGATTGCTGATCCCGTGGCTGTGGACAACGTCTCGCAGGCGAAGGCAGGCTCTTACGGAGCCGGACTGGCACCCTTCTTCCTGACCCTGGCACTGTGGATCGGCGTGTTTATGCTGGTCCAAGCCATGCGGCCCATCACCCAGCGGGCCCTGGCGTCGAACGCCCCCGCCTGGAAAATCGCCGTCGGAGGCTGGCTGCCGTTCTTCGTGGTCTCGGTGCTGCAGGCCACCATCCTCACTCTCGTGGTGAACCTTGGCCTGGGATTGAACCCCGCACACCCCATCGGCATGTGGCTGTTCATGCTGGCCGCAGTGATGGCCTTCAGCGCGATCATCCAGGGCATCGTGGCGCTGATGGGGACACCCGGCAAGTTCGTGGTGCTGATCCTGTTGGTCCTGCAGCTGGTGTCCTCGGGAGGAACGTTCCCGTGGCAAACCACCCCCATGCCGCTGCACGTGGTGCACGAGGTCCTGCCCATGGGCTACGTGGTGACCGGCATGCGGCACTTGATCTACGGAGGTGAGCTCAGCATGATCTGGCCCACTGTCCTGGGCCTGCTTGGATACACTTTGCTGGGAATGGCGTTGTCCACGCTCGCCGTCCGCAAGCACAAGGTGTGGACCCTCAAGACGCTGAAGCCGGAGATCGCAGTATGAGCACCACCGAGCCCGTCCCCACCGGTCCTGCAGAGAAGAAACTCCGCCCCGGCCGCACCAACGCCACCAAGCAGCGCCTGTTCGAGGCCTCCATGGAATTGATCGGCGAGCGCGGCGCCGCGGGGGTCACAGTGGACGAGATCGCGGCGGCGGCTGGTGTCTCCAAGGGGACCGTCTATTACAACTTCGGCAGTAAGTCGGACCTGATTGCCCAGCTGCTTCGGCACGGTGTGGACATCATGCTGGTCCGGCTCCAGGACGTTCGCGGACAGGCCAGCGACCCCTTGGAATCCATGAACAACATGGTGGGCCAAGCCATGGAATTCATGGACGACTACCCCTCCTTCGCCCGCCTGTGGGTCAGTGAAAACTGGCGCACGCCCGGCGAGTGGAGCGCCGTTTTCGCAGAACTCCGGGCTGAGCTCCTGGCCGTGATTGGTTCGGCCGTGGAAAGCGTTGCGTCCGGGTACAAGGTCAACGAGTCCATTGCCCGGGGTTCACTGGAGGCAGCGATCTTCGGAGCGATCTTCGTGGTGGGACTGGACCGTCAGACGTACAACCCTGAACGGACCCGCGAGCAGAGCGTCGACGCCGTGATGACCATCATGCACGGGTACGTCATCAAGTAGCGCTGTCCGAGCGGGCCTCACAACGGTATTCAACTGCAATGTACGACGGCGTGGCGTGGCCACTTGGTCGGCGATGATTAACCTCATGCGTCACATGGGGAACAGTGGAAAGCTTGCGGTAGTGGCAGCCTTTGTGTCGCTCGGGCTGTTGGTACTGGCCGCGGTGGTCTTGGAAGAGCTGGTGCTGTACCTGTTCCTGGGCGCCGTGCTGGTCTGCTATTTGGCGTCCCTCGTCCAGGTTTTCAACCGCCGCCGCTACTTCGTGGTCCTCCTTGGCGCGGCGGGCACCAGCCTGTTCATTGGTTGCGGCATCGCGTTCCTGAGGATGTGGGGTATCGCCTTCAACCAGGATGCCAACGCCTTGGGCAGTGCCGGGAGCACCCAGGACTCCGACATCTACTTCTACCTGGCTGCCGCGGCCGGGGTCGGGACACTGGCTGTGCTGTTCCTCGGCGCGGTGGTGCCGTCGTTTGGTTCGCGTGCCGCTGCCTCTGCCGAAAGACCTTCGACGGCGGCAAAGCGCACCCCCGCGCCGCGCAAACCCGCGACGCGCGCAGGGACACCGGCCAAGCGACCGGTTCAATCAGCACCGCGTACTTCCGGCGCCACGAAAACCCCGGCCGTGAAGCGTCCCGCACCCCGGACGCCAACGACGCCTGCCAAGCGACCGGCGTCGAGCGCGTCCGCCCAACGCAAGCCGGCCCCCAAGCGCTAACGTCCCCAAGTAGGTAACAGCACATGTGGCAATGGGCACTCATTACGACATGTGCTGTTACTTAGTTGGGAGGGTCAGGAGTCGAAACCCAGCCCGACGGCGTCGAGCGCTTTGAGAATGAGGTTCCTTTTCCCTTGGTTGTGGTCGGCCCTGTCCATGGACCAGCGGGTCAGGTTGATGCCCAGGGAGGCCAGCGGCTCGGGAGGGAAGGGAAGCGGCCGTTTCCTAACCATCTCCACCCGGGTGCGCTCGGTGTCGAGGCCGGCCAGCAGGTCCAGGAGGACGTCCGCCGCGAAGGCTGTGGCCCCCACTCCCAGCCCCGTGAAACCAGCCGCGTACGCAACGCGCCCTTTCCGCGCTGTACCGAAGAACGCGCAGAACTGCGTGCTCGAGTCGATGGGACCGGCCCACTTGTGCGTGAACTTCAGTCCCTCCAACTGCGGGAACGTCGTGAAGAAGTGGGAGGCGATCCTCTCCCAGGTCTCCGGCTGGTATTCGTGCCGCTGGTCCACGCGACGGCCCCAGAAGTAGAGAGCATCGTACCCTCCAAAAAGAATCCTGTGGTCCTTGGTGATGCGGTAGTAGTGGAACTGGTTGGCAACATCGCCAATTCCCTGGCGTTTGCTCCACCCGATGGACTCCAGCTGTTCTGCCGTCAGGGGTTCGGTCATGAGCGCATAGTCGTACACCGGAACAGTCATGAGCTGGTTCCGCTTGAGCAGGGACGGAAACACGTTGGTGCCAAGGACCACGTACCCGGCCTCTACGTTGCCTCTTTCCGTGACCACGGTGACGCCGGAATCATGGTCCTTGAGTTCACGCACACGCGTTCCTTCGTGGATCACCACGCCCAACTCCGCTGCCACCCTCGCCAGTTCAAGGCCGAGTTTGTACGGGTGGACCATCGCCACGGAGTCCTTGTGCCAACGTCCCGCCAAGTACGTAGGGGAATTGACCTCTGCCCGGATGGCCTCCTGGTCCAGGAAGACACTGCCGGGGCTGTCGTCCCCCTGGAGCCACGCCACCTGATGGGGTTCGACGGCAACGTTGAGCTCACCGGTCCGCTCCCAGTCGCAGTCCATGCCGTATTTCTCCACGGCTTCCTGCATGCGGTCCAGGTTCTCCATGCCCAGACGGTCCAGGATCTCCAACTCGCCGGGCCAACGGTTCTTGCCGTTCTCGTGGCCGTGGGTGAGGCTCGCCTCGCAGAAGCCGCCATTACGGCCGGACGCCGCCCAGGCAACGTGTTCTGCTTCCAGCAGGATCACCGTCCGGCCAGGGTCACGTTCCTTGGCGCGAAGTGCTGTCCACAGGCCGGTGTATCCGCCGCCGATGATCACGAGGTCGGCGGCAGCATCGCCGTCGAGCTGTGGGTAATGAGTAGCTGAGTCCTTCAGGTCGTCGATCCAGAAGGGCCGATGGGCGGCACCTTCCAGCGCGTGGGATACGACGGCGGTCTGCGGGACATTCCGTTCGAAAACGGTGGTCTTCACGGGAGGTTCTCCTGTTTCAATGGTGATGTTCTTATCCGGTCAGGCAATGACCGGTTGGACGTCCCACAAGGGCCGGGGACGGGAGGCGATGAGGTTCCGCGTGTACTCATCTCCAGGGTCCTCAAGGATTCGTGCCGTGAGCCCCTGCTCCACGATCCGTCCCTGATGCATCACGATGAGCTCAGAACAGAGGCGTGACACCACGGCCAGGTCGTGGGTGACGAACAGGATGGTCAGTCCAAGCTGGTCACGCAGTTCCTCCACGAGTTCGAGCACCTGGGCCTGGACGGAGACGTCCAACGCACTGGTGGCCTCGTCCAGTACCAACAGGCGGGGTCGTGCGGCAAGGGCCTTGGCCAAGGCGACACGTTGACGCTGTCCGCCAGAGAGGGCCCGGGGCTTGGCGTCGAACCGTTCGGACCCGATCCCCACCCTTGCCAGGAGGTCGCGTGCACTGTCCTTGGCTTCCTTGCGTCCCTGCTTTTGGTGCAGCCGGAAAACATCGGCAACAGCATTGCCAACAGCGATCCGGGGATCCAAGGACAGGTACGGATCCTGGAAAACAATCTGTACTTCCTTGGCCAACACTTTCCTTTCGGATGCCTTCAGGGGCCGGTGTGGCCTGATGACTCCGCGAAGGGTGAGTTCGCCTGCTGTGGCGGTTTCAAGCCCCAGCACCAGCCTGGCGAGCGTGGACTTCCCGGAACCGGACTCGCCCACGATGCCCAAGGACCCGCCCTCAGGCAAGCTGAAATGGGCGTTTTCCAAGGCGCTGATGACTTCTCCGCCGGGCAGGTGGTAGCTCTTGGACAACCCGGTGACCTCCAGCAAAGGAGACCCTGCCGGCTCATGCCCGGGAGGCGCAGCCAAGGCGGAGCCAGACCCCACCTCTATGACAGGAGTCGCCTCCACCAACTGCCGTGTGTAGTCCTGCTGGGGCGTCAGGAAAACAGCCTGGGTTGGTCCGTGTTCCACCACTTCCCCGCGACGGAGAACATAGACGCGCTCACACAGGCCCGCAGCCAGGTTGAGATCATGCGTGATGAACAGCATGCCCATCCCGCGGGACTGTTGTTCTTCGCGCAGGAGCCGCACAATCCCGGCCTGGGTGGTGACATCCAGGGCGGTGGTGGGCTCGTCGCACAGCAACAGGTCCGGCGAGTTCAGGAGGGCCGCAGCAATCATGACGCGCTGGAGCATGCCGCCGGAAAGTTGGTGCGGGTGCTGGTCCATGAGTTCCTTGGCCCGCCGAAGCCCCACTTGCTCCAGTTGTTTCACTGCGCGTTCTATGGCCTCGGCGCGGCTCAGGCCGTCAAACCGCACGAGTGTTTCAGTGAGGAAGTCCCCCACGGTCCGGACCGGGTTGATGCCTGCCCGGGGGTCCTGGAAGATCATCGACGCATGTCCGCGGCGCAGCTCCATGAGCCGCTGCTTGCTGGCCGTCAGGGTGTCGAGGCCCTTCACGGACACGACGCCGGAGGACTGTGCACCACCGGGAAACAACCCCAGCGCGGCACGGGTGGTCAGGGACTTGCCTGAGCCGGACTCCCCCACCAAGGCGACCGCTTCGCCGTCGTTCACGTGCAGGGAAACGCTGTCCAGCAGCGGCGGCCTGCCCGGAAACCCAAGCGTAAAGTTTTCAATCTGCAAGAGCTGGCTCATGAAAGTTTTCCTCCGATGCGGTCTGAGATTTCCTCGCCGATGACGTTGACGGCCACCACCACCAGGACCACCACCACAGCGGGCCAGAAGGCAGGCAGGAGATAGCCGCCCAGCAGGGCGCCGCGGGATTCCTCGATCATGGCGCCCCAGTCGCTGGTGGGCGGTTGGACCCCAAGCCCAATAAAGGAGAGCGCCGCGAGGTCTGCCAGCACATAGCCGAAATTCAGGGTCGATTGAGCGCCAACAGTGGGAATGAGGTTGGGGAGAACCCGTCCCAGCACCACCCAGGGTGTCCGGAAACCGAGCACCCTGTACGCCTGGACGTACGGCCTGCTGCGTTCGGCCACCACCAATGACTGCGCGAGCCGGGCCACGTACGGAACGTACGCAATGGTCATGGCCAGGATGGGCGCCAAGAGCCCCTTACCGAACAGGGCGATGGCAAGCATGGCCATGAGCAGCGCGGGAAAAGCAAAGAGGAGATCGAAAAGGCGGCCCAAAACCTTGCCCAGCCAGCCCTCCGACCAGCCAGCCACCAAGCCAAGCAGCAATCCGAGGACAGTGGATCCGATCACCACGATGGTGGGCCCCAGCAGCGACGTCCGACCACCATGCATGAGCCGGCTGAGGAGATCGCGGCCCAAGGCATCCGTACCCAGCAGATGCTGCCCGCTGGGACCGGCCAAAACGTTGTTGAGGTCTACATAGTCCGGGTCGTACGGCGCCAGGACCGGGGCGAACAGGGAAAGAAGTACGACGGCGGCGGCAACGGCAAGCGCGCCCCACGCCATGGGTGACAAGAGGCTGCCGTAACGGCGAAGCCCCGCCTGTGGCAGCTGGATGGCTAACGTCATCGGGACTCCGTTCCGGCCGCGATCCGCGGATCAATGAGGGGTTGGACGAGATCCACCACGGTGTTGACCAGGACGAACGCTGCAACCACCACCATGACGATCGCTTGGACAACACCGAAGTCGAGCCTGTCGATGGACTGCACCAGGAGTTGCCCGATGCCGGAGAGGCCGAAGGTCCGCTCGATGATGGCGCTGGAGACCAGGAGTCCGGCCACGAGCACGCCGCTCACGGTCAGGATGGGCCCCAAGGCGTTGCGCAGCACATGGCGTGCCACCACGGACCCACGGGTGAGTCCACGGCTGGTGGCCACCTCCACGTGTTCGCGGAGCAATTGCTCGTTCATGGAGGACCGCGTCACCCTGGCAACCATGGCGATGTAGGTGATGCCCAACGCGAGCGCCGGGAGGGTGAGATGCCAGATCCGGTCCCATCCGCCGTCGCCGCTTCCAAAGGAGGGGAACCAGCCCAGCCCCACGGAGAAGAGCGCTACCAGGGCAATGGCCGCAACGAACGGAGGAACAGCCCCGGCCGCAGTGAGCGTGATGAGGATGAAGCGGTCGCTGAAACCCTTGTTAAGGCTGGCGACGATCCCGGCAAACAAGCCGAGGACAGTAATGAACACCGCGGCCAAGGCGACGAGTTGCAGGGTGGTGGGCAGCCGGCCGAGCAAGACGTCGGAGACGTCCTGGCGGTAGGTCAGTGAGCGGCCCCAGTCCCCGTGCAGGATGCCGCCGAGCCAGTTCAGGTACTGTTCCCAGGCCGGCTTATCCAAGCCGAACTGCCGGGTGATCTCTTCCAGTGCCTCGGGTTTGGGGCTGCGTCCCCGGAGCAGGAAGCGGGCAGGGTCTCCGGGGACCAGGAAACGGGAGAAGAACACGGCCACGGAGGCAACGAACAACGTCAGCACCAGGGCAAGCAGCTTCTTCACGATGTAGACCGCCGGGCGGATCGCCCTGCGTTTGTCCCGCTTGTGGCTGGGAGCGCCCGGCGTGTTGGCAGCCTGGACTTGTTCTGTAGCGGTCATATCAGCGACCTCCTATCTGGGCTGCCCACGGGTAGTACATGTAGTTGATGGACGGGTCCGCACCGGTGATGCGTTTGCCGAGCCACATGGAGGTGACGGTTTCGTAGAGCGGTCCCCAGACCACTTCCTCGCTGGCCAGCTTTGCGGCCTGGCCGGTGAGTTTGCCGCGGGCCTCCGGGTCCTGCACGCTGTAGGCGGAGTTCACCAGGTCATCGAATTCCGCGTTGCTCCAGCCGCCGTAATTGCTGAAGTCGCCGGTCCGCAGCACGCTGTACATTTCCAAGGGCTCGGTGCTGGAGAGGTACCAAGACGTCACCAGCAGGTCCACATTCTTGCGGGCCTCCGGGTCCGAGAACAAGGTGGTGTATTTGTCGTTGGACATGGTCTGGATTTCCGGTTCCAAGCCGATCTCCTTGGCTGCGGACGCGATGGCCCGTGCCGTGATGTCGAACGCGGCATTCAGGGAGGCGGTGGCAAAGACGAACTTGCTGCCTTCGGCCCCGGCTTCCTTCACCAGCTTCTTTGCCTCTTCCAGGTCATAGGGCGTGGAGAGGAGCCCATCAAAGGCCTCATCAGCTGTGGCAGCCGGGACGTCCTTCCACACGCTCCTGGTGGTCAGTGCATCCGTGTTCTTGGCGTAGCCCTGCTCCGCGGCCTTGATCAGTGCGTCCCGGTTGATGGCCATCATGAGTGCCTTGCGCACCCGGACGTCCTGGAAGGTCCCGGCCAGGTTGGTGAAGACCATGCTCTGTACGGAGGTGTCATTGCCGAAGTACAGGGACCCGGCGTCCTTGTTGGCTTTGAGGATGTCGATCGCATTGGACGGGATCGCGAAGCCGCCGTCGATTTCGCCCGTTTGGAAGGCGTTGATGCGGGAGGTGGCGTCCGGGAGCATGGTGAACGTGACCTGCTTCGATTTGGCTTTCAGGTCCGGATCCCAGTAGTCGTCGAAGCGTTTGAGGGTGATACTCTCCCCCGCTTCCCACTGATCGAACTGGAACGGCCCCGTGCAGTTCACTCCCGCTTTTGAGTTGCCGTAGTCCTTGCCTGCTTCCTCAAGGGTTGCTGCGGACTCCACCACACCCGGGGCGCCCACCAGGGAAGAGTTGAACACGTAGTCCGGACGCGTGGTGGTGACCGTGACTTCGTAGTCGCCGGTCTTCTCGATGGACTCCACGTTTTGGTAGGACGACGCCCAGAACGAGCCCACCTCCGGGTCGAGGTGGCGGCTCAGGGAAGCGACGACGTCATCCGCCGTCATCTCGGTGCCGTCGTGGAACTTCACCCCTTGGCGGATGGTGTAAATCCACGTCAGGGGATCAGGATTCTCCACTCCCGTGGCCAGGCCGGGCGAGGTCGAGAGGTCAGCGTTCCATCGGAAGAGCGATTCGCACACGTTGGAAAGGACGGTATTGTCCGGGTAGTCGAAGGCGTAGGCGTAGTCCAGGGAGAACGGCTCCGCGTACATGGCCCAGCTGAAGTTGTCGATCTCCTTGGTGGGCGCTTCTGTGGAGTCGGCCAGGGTGTACTTGGCACCGCCCGCGGAGCCGGTCACGCTGGCGGGCTGCGCGCCGCAGCCGCCCAGGAACAGGCCGAGCACGACGCCGGCCACCATCACCGCGGTGATGCGCGACGGCGTCGTCCGCTGTTTGCGGCGCATGGTGCCACCCGCTGTTGGCGGCCTCACTGCATCACCGCCGGCTGCTGGCCGCGGGCTGTTTCCGCGACCGGGCTTTGGGCTGCCGCCCGGTCATAGACGCACTCGCCCCCAATCCACGTCTGCGTCACCACTCCCCGGTGCAGTTCCTCCACAGGAAGCTCGAAAAGATTGACATCCAGGACCGCGAGGTCGGCGAGTTTCCCCGGTTCCACAGTCCCCGTTGCGGCGTCCAGGTGGTTGATCCAAGCAGTGCCGTGGGTGTAGGCGTCCACGATCTGTTTGAGGCTGAGCTTTTGTGATGCCGGGCCGAGCGGGGGGAGGTTTTCTCCCGGGGCTGTGCGGTTCACTGCCACATGGATGGCCGCAATGGGGTCGGCAGTGGAGACCGGCCAATCGCTGCCCGCCACCAATCGGGCACCCGCAGAAGCCAGCTCACCGAAGGGATAGTGTCTGTCCTCGGCGCCCGGTTCAAGGAACGGGAGCGTCAGGGTGTCCATCTGTTCCTCGTGGCAGGCCCACAGTGCCTGTACGTTGGCGGCCGCATTGAGCTCAGGGAAACGGGGAATGTCCTGGCCGCGGACCACCTGCAAGTGGGCGAGGTGGTGCCGGTGATCGTTGGCGCCGTTGCTGTTCCGGGCTGCCTCCAGCGCGTCCAGGGCATCCGTGACAGCGCGGTCGCCAAGGGCATGGAAGTGAACCTGCATACCCTCGGCATCTATGGCGGTGACAAACTCCTTCAACTGCTCTGGCTCGAAGAACTCGATCCCGCGGTTGTCCGTGTGGTGGCCGTGGTGGTCCAGGTAGACGTGGTGCATGGCGGCCGTGTAGTTCTCGGCCACGCCGTCCACCATGACTTTGACCGTGTTGGCGTTGAGCTGCAGGGGGTCGAATGCTGCGGCCACCGTGTTCCGGCGTTCCACGATTGCTTCCAGCTGGGACATACCGGCGGTCCTGTCCCACCACTGGCATGCCGTGACCCTGACTTTGAGGTCCCCTGCCTTCGCTGCGTCCTGGTAGACCTCCAGGTGATCGGCATGTCCGCCCTCCGGGATGGGGACCCAGGCGTCCTGCCAGGCAGTGATGCCTTGGGCGAGCAGCAATTTCTGGGATGCGAGCAACCCTTGGTACGCCAACTCGTAAGGCACTGCCGGCTTTACCGCGTTGAAGAGGTCCATGGCACCTTCGTGGACGGTGCCTGCCGGTGTGCCGTCCTCTTCGCGTTCCAGCCGACCACCGTCCGGATCAGGTGTGTCCTTGGTGATCCCGGCGGCTTTGAACGCCGCAGTGTTGGCCCAAGCTCCGTGGTGGTCCCTGTTGACGAGGTACACGGGCCGGTCCGGGACCACGGCATCAAGCAACTCCCGGCCAGGGGTGCCCCCGTGGAACAGGTCCATGGACCATCCTGCGCCCACGATCCACGGTTGGTCCGGGTTGTCCGCGGCGTAGCGGGCCACTGTTTCTACAGCTTCTTCTGCGCTGGCCACCTCCGTCAGGTCGCACTGGAGCAGCTCTATCCCTGCGAAGATGGGGTGGATGTGGGCGTCCTGGAATCCGGGAACCACCAGTTGCCCTTCCAGGTCCACACGGCGGGTGACCGGCGTCGCCGTTGCCTCGAGGTCTTCAGCACCGCCGACGGCGATCACCCTGCCCTCGCCTATTGCCACGCTGGCTTGGACGGGTCCGGCGTCATTGCCGGTGTAAACCCATCCGTTCTCCAACAAAATCTCTGCGTGCACGATCGAGTCCTTTCGTGGGAAATTCAACTCTGCGAGACAGACTATGAGCCGGGTCACATTAATGTCAACAGTGTTGACATCAGTGCTGACAAAGACTTTGACTTGTCCTCGAAAGGAGGTGGCCATGGATCATGTAGGTTGATAATCAACCGGGGATCGCATGGAAGGCGGACAACAGATGGTGCAGCCAGCACAGTCAACGGACCGCCGCACGCGCTTGGACCCAGCTACCATCATTGACGCCGTCCTCCGGATTTCCAGCCAGGAACCCAGTGAGCGGCTGACCGTCCGACGACTGGGGCAGGAACTTGAAGTAGACGCCACCGCCGTCTACCGCCACTTCCGGAACCGGGACGCAATCGTCAGGGCAGCGCTGGACAAGTTGTTCATGATGTCCGTGGATCGAACGCTGGCCTCGGCACGCGACCAGGACTGGCGCACCCGGCTGGAGACGTACCTCGATGAACTCCTCCGGGTCTTCATGCAGCACCCCTCCCTGGGCAGCGAGTCCTTCGCCACGGACACTTACGGCCCCGGTGAATTGACGGCAATCGAGTTCGTCCTCCAATGCCTCACCGACGCCGGGCTCGAAGAGGACCGCGTGGTGCACTACTACGCCGCCTTGGAAAGCTACACCCTTGCCCTCGGCGCCGGCATTGCGGTGGAAATCCAACGGCTCCCGGACTCCGAGGGCCACGATCCCTGGCTCAACCCCAGGGTCTTCACCCGAATCACCGGGCACCCGCTCCTTGAAAAGCACCACGCTGCACTGCAAACCCTCGACTCACTGAAAGCTTTCCAAGCCGGTCTCGCAGCCATCCTGGACAGCGCCGAACGCGAAAGCGCGCAGGCGCCGCAGGCCTGACAGCCTGCCACGCACCCAACCCACCTTCACCGCACGCACGCCGCCACCCGGCGTCGTTCCTTCATCACTGCCCGGACACCGACGCCCGGCAGGGAAAGCACGGCACCCCATGCATCAGTTCATTAACGGAAAACTCCTGTCCGGCACCTCGGGAAACACCCTGGACGTCATCAACCCGGCGACTTCGGAGGTGGTGGAAACCGTCAGCCTCGCCTCGGTGGCGGACCTCGAGGCCGCGGTGGCTGCAGCCCGTTCAGCCTTCCCGGCGTGGTCCCGGACTACCGCAGGAGAACGAGCCGGGATTTTGCAAAAGTTCGCCCGGATTATGGAGGAACGGGCCGCGGAGTTCTCCCGGGTGGAAAGTTCACAGACGGGCAAACCGTTGCGGTTGACCCGCGAATTCGACGTCCCCGGCACCGTCGACAACATCGACTTCTTCGCAGGAGCCTCACGCCATCTCGAAGGCAAAGCCACAGCTGAGTACTCGCCCCAGCACACCTCCTCCATCCGCCGCGAGGCGATTGGCGTGGTGGGGTCCATTGCGCCGTGGAACTACCCTCTGCAGATGGCGGCGTGGAAGATACTGCCCGCGATCGCCGCCGGCAACACCATTCTCCTCAAGCCTGCCGAGATCACACCACTGACATCCCTCATGTTCGCGCAGGCGCTCACGGATGCCGGACTGCCCGACGGCGTGGTGAACGTGGTGGTGGGTGACGGAGCCTCTGTAGGGGCCGCCCTCATGCAGCACCCGGACGTGGACATGGTGTCCTTTACAGGCTCCACCGCCATTGGCCGCACGGTCTTGGAAGCTGCTGCCGTCAACGCCAAGCGCGTGCACCTTGAACTGGGCGGAAAAGCACCTTTTGTGGTGTTCGACGACGCCACCTTGGACGCCGCAGTGCATGGCGCCGTGGCCGGCTCCCTCATCAACACGGGTCAGGACTGCACCGCAGCAACCCGCGCCATTGTGCACCGCAGTGTTTATGACGAGTTCGTGGCAAAGGTCGCCGAGCACTTCGAGGGGATCGTTCTTGGTGCACCCGGGGATCCCGACGCGGACCTTGGCCCGCTGGTCTCCTTCAAGCAACGGGACCACGTGGCGGGGATGGTGGAGCGGGCCCGGGGCTACAGCAAAGTGGTGGCCGGGGGCTACGCTCCCACGGGCAAGGGCCTTGCCGACGGCGCCTTTTACCGCCCCACGTTGGTGGTGGATGCGGCGCCTGACTCGGAGATTGTCAAGGACGAGGTCTTCGGCCCGGTCCTGGTGGTTCTTCCCTTCGACACCGATGACGAAGCGATCCATCTCGCCAACGACACCGTCTACGGACTCGCAGCGTCAGCCTGGACCAACAACCTCCAACGAGCCATGCGCGCCACCCGCGAGATCAAGGCAGGCTGCGTCTGGGTCAACGACCACATCCCGATCATTTCCGAGATGCCCCATGGCGGTTTCAAGCAGTCCGGATTCGGAAAGGACATGTCTGCGTACTCCTTCGAGGAATACACCCAGGTGAAGCACGTGATGGTGGAGCTGGACGGCGTCATCAAGAAGGACTGGCACCGGACGATCTTCACGCTGCGCTGATTCCGCCGTTGCGAGGCACGCTCTGCATGACTCCGCGGGATTTATAGCCGCAGAGCGGGCCCCGCAATGGTCACTTCGGGCCGGATTTTTCGTCCATTCCCGAGCACTGCCGTGGCCACGCCCAGCAGCAGGATCAGCCCACCCATGATTTCGGTAAGGGTGGGAATTTCATTCAAGACCAGCCACGCCGCCGTCATCCCCACCACCGGGACCAACAGCGTAAAGGGCACGACGTCGGAACTCGGGTACAGCGACAACAACCGGTTCCAGATGCCATACCCGATCAGGGAAGCAAACACCGCCGTGTAAATCGCACTGAGGATGGTCGCCGGTTGCAGGTCCGTGAGCGTTGCCCACACGGTGCCAGGCCCGTCGACTACCAACGACAACCCCGCCAACGGAACAGGGACCACTGCGCCGGACCACACCACCAGTCCCAACCCGGAAGCGGCTTTGGAGTGCCGGGCCACCACGTTGCCAACAGCCCAGGACAACGCCGCGGCCAAAACGATCATGAGGGGAAGGACCGGCGCCACAGCGCTGCGCCCCAGTGCCACCACGCCCAGGCCTGCGATGCCCAGCACCACTCCGGCCATCTGACGCCGGCTGGGCTTCTCCCCCAGGAACTTCGATGCCAGCAGGATGGTCAACAGGACCTGCGCTTGGAGGACCAGCGAGGCCAAGCCCGCCGGCATCCCGAGTGCCATGCCCAGGTACAAGAGGCCGAATTGACCGGCACTCATGAAGAGTCCGACGCCGACTATCGCCTTCCAGCCCACGTCCGGCTTTCGGATGAACAGGATGAACGGAAAAACGACGAGAAGGAAGCGCATTGCCACGAAGAGCAGCGGAGGGACTTCCCTGCCGTTCGTGTGCAGGCCGAGGTCAATGGCGACGAAGTTGATACCCCATAAGACGGCGACCAAGACGGCAAGGGCAGCGTGGCGAAGGTTCACAAGTACACTCTGCCTCGCTTTAGCGTGAAGCACCAGCGTTGAATTCTGTATCTAACCGCGTAGATTTGCTTCATGATCGATATCTCAGCCCTGAGGGCGCTTGTAGCCGTGGAACAGCATGGCTCGGTAGTGGCAGCATCCGACGTCATGGGGTTCAGCCCCTCCGCGGTGTCACAGCAGATCAAAAAACTGGAAAAACAGACCGGTGTTGTGGTCCTGGAGCGCAATGGCCGCGGCGTGCTCCTCACCGAGCGTGGGCTGGCATTGGCCGGCTATGGCCGCCGGATCATGGGTGAACTCGAGGAGCTTCAGGCAACGCTGCTCGCTGATCCCGCCAAGCCGTCGGGCCTGCTGAGATTGGTGGCCTTCTCCACCGCATGCCGGGGGTTGGTGGGACCCATGCTCGGGCGCATGGCGGCCACCCACCCCGCCGTGAAGATCACGGTGCTGGCTGAAGACCCGCGCGAAGCCGTGCAGCGGGTGGCATCCGGCGAGGCGGAACTGGCAGTGGTCCACAACTGGAACTCCGTACCCCTGGTGATCCCGGAGAACCTGGTCCACGAGGATCTCTGCGTTGACCAAGCCGATGTCCTTGTTAACAGCACCCACCCTCTCGCGTCCCGCACCGCCGTCGAGCGTGAAGACTTGCTGAACGAGACCTGGATCAGCACCCCGGCGGGGGCTATCTGCAACGAGGCCCTGCTGCAGATCTTCGCCGGGCTGGGGCGGGTTCCCGACATCCGCGTTTACGATCCGGACTTTTCCACGCACATCGCCATGGTGGAGCAAGGGGTAGCCGTGGCGCTGGTACCACGCCTGGGAAGGCCACTACTCCCACTGGGAGTCGTTGCCATCCCCGTCATGAATCCCGTCCAGCAACGTTCAGTTGGGGTTGTGTACAGGAAAACGATGACCGCCAGCCCCACCATTCGCCAGGCCGTTCACATACTGCGCGAGGTTTCGGGTGGGTTGCCCCTGCCCTAAGGCTAAGCGGGTGCGATCAACGTCACACAGGGGAACATTCGACGCTTGGCTCTCTGTTAGCTTAGGCTAACCTTACCTAGCCTTCCGTGCCGTCCGGAGCGCGATCGTCAAAACTTTTTGAAGGGGCCCAACTGTGGAAGCAATCCTCTTTCCAACGGACATGAACCACCATCACACCTATGGCCTGGTGAGTTACATCATGATCGACGACGGACTGTATCCGAGTGCCCACAACCGGCGCGATCCCTACGCACTGCCGGCGTTCGATATCCGCGGGCAATGGGTGTACCCCAGCCGTTACAACGAATACATGGCACCGCAATTGCCGGTATACATGTTCGACGGCGAGTATCTGATCGCAACAGGGCACGGAGACGAAGCGGCGGGCCTGCCCGTTTTCGAGATTCGTTGCATGTGCATGCCGCAGTTAGCCCACGGAGACCCAAGTAACTCGCAATAGCAGATTATGCGCGGGGCACGCTGAAGTGCGTCAGCCGCGCGTCCTGCCCGTCCAGCTCAGCCCAGGACTTCTCCGTCTCCAGTACCGTCAACGCACTCGTTGGGTATCGGGTAGCGGCATCCATGTACGCGTCGTGGTCCGAATCACGCGAAGCCAAGTGCATGGCCAGATCCTGGACGCCGGGCATGTGTGAGATGACCATCAGCGTGGTCACCGTGTCAGGAACATGATTGATGACCGTCAACATGCGGTTCGCGGAGGCGGCGTACAGGCCGTCCTCGAGTTTAGGGGTCGGCGCTTTGTCACCCAGCTCATCGCAGACCCAGGTGCAGGTCTGGCGGGTCCTCAGCGCGGACGAGCACAGGATGAAATCCGGCACCACGCCCTGCTTGAGCAACCATTTGCCCGCGAGCGGCGCTTCCCGATGCCCACGCTCTTCGAGGGGACGCTCATGATCAGGCACACCCATGGGCCAATCAGCCTTGGCATGCCGCATGATCACGAGGCGCTTGATGTGGTGGTCGCTCATGAACCAACCCTATCCGCTGCAGACTCCCTCCCCCGGGCCTTCCTGACCTTCTTTGGGAGATCAACAGCCCGTGGTCAACCTGGTGCGGTTGCTCAAGGGCTGTTGGCAGATCAAAGTGGGTCAGGACCCCACGCACGCCGGTCCGTGGGCTTGCGAGGTGAGGGCGGCCGTGGGGAGGAACGAGCGCCGGCGCAGAGGGATGTTGCCGCCTTTCGGCTGCGGTGCTACTTAGATCGAGTATTCCGGAGCGGCCCAGACAATAACTTCGGGGTGCTCGTAGAAGCGGTAGCCCTGGCCGCGGACCGTGCGGACGGTGTTGGCGAGGCGGCCGAGCTTGGAGCGGAGGCGGCGGATGTGGACGTCGATGGTGCGCTCGTTGGGCACCTCTTCGGCGTTGCGCCACAGACCCTCAAGGAGTTCGTCGCGACCCACGGTGCGAGTGCCGTTCTCGACGAGGTAGTTGAGGAGCTCGAATTCCTTGAATGTCAGGTTCAGTGACTCGCCGTCGAGGTGCACTTCGCGGCGGGCGAGGTCGATCAGCACGCCGGAGGGGCGCGATTCCTGCTGGGGCGTCGGACGGGCAGCTTCGGTGCGCTGGCGTGCGGCGACGGTGGGGTCCCCGAACGTGGAACGCACGACGTCGAGTGCGGACCCGGGTGCCCCGGCTGGGGCGACTGCGACGGCAGCGTAGCTCTCAGCGCCGGTCACGAGGGACTGCGCATAGGCCCGGATTTCCTGGGCCAGCTTGGCAATGGAGGTGCCGGCTGCCGCTGCTGTTTCCTCGTCAATGCCCATGTAGAGCACAAAGCCGCGGGCCACATTGTCGTTGGCAACGGGGCGGAGCCTGTCGGACTGGGCAATCACCGGAGTGGGCGCAGTCATGGGTGCCGGCTCGGCGGTAGGTACGGCGCGCAACTGGCCATAGGAGTTGGGGTTGTAACCCTGCGGAACGTAACCGGGAGCCTGCTGGCCTGCGCCCTGCTGGGCGGGGGCGTAGCCGGGGCGGTTGCCAAAGCCGGGGCGGAGCCCCGCGTTCGACGCGGCCTTGTTGGCGTTACGGACGGAGATGTGGACGTATCCAGATGCAACTGACATGGAGTGCTTACCTCAAAAGTGAATAGCCGTCATCGCGGCTTCGAATGCTGGTTGTCCCCGCAATGAGTTTGGGGAGGGGCGCCCAACGCTGGGCTAGGGGGCGAATGCCTGAAACTTCTTGGGGTGGAAAGTTAGGCTTGCATTCGACAACAGCGGTCATCATGGCCAGCGGGTGTGCTGGACCAGGTTGCTGCGGCTGCAGGTGCTGTTGAGTTCTTGTTCACATTGGAAGTGTGCAACGTAACAATGGCAACACGCAAGTAACAAAGCGCCGAACCGTCCACATTTTGAGACGCAGAGGTCTTTTGTGTCGCAAATCACAATTCAGTTCTGACCTTAAATGAACGTCTTTCAATTCTGCCGCGACTGCCTTTTTTGGTGCCCTGCCGAATTTCCTTCGCTTCAGGGGGCATTTGGCGCATCTGCCTCCACGCGAACCCTGCCTCCGCGGAATCTCACGATCTGAAACACCTGTTGTCCAATCGCGGAAACGAAAATCCCCGCATTTTCGACCCCGTGTCCCCGCAAAACGCCTCACTCTCGGACGTGAGAGAGCGTCGGCCGGAAACAAACGGGACGTGAGAGAGCGTCGGCCGGAAACAAACGGGACGTGAGAGAGCGTCGGCCGGAAACCAACGGGACGTGAGAGAGCGTCGGCCGGGGCCGGACACGTGTCACCGCACTTCCACGTCGCTAGTGTTGACTTCACAGCGTTCTCACAGGACCGGCAAAGCGCGGGCTAACCAGCAGATCGGAGAGTTGTCCCATGGCCTCCTCGCACTCCATGACCAACAACCTTCCCCAACTCTCCCACCCGGACGGCTCCCCTATCCGTGCCCTGGTGGTGGATGACGAGCCCAGCCTCGCTGAGCTCATGAGCATGGGGCTTCGAATGGCCGGGTGGTCAGTTGCTGTTGCCGGCGACGGCCCTGGGGCCGTGAAGCTTTCCAAAGAATTCCGGCCCGATGTCCTCGTACTGGACGTCATGCTTCCCGGATTCGACGGTGTGGAAGTCCTCAACCGCATCCGTGCGTTTGCCCCGGAAGTTCCCGCGCTTTTCCTCACAGCCAAGGACGCCGTGCAGGACCGCATCGTCGGGCTGGCTGCCGGCGGCGACGACTATGTCACCAAACCCTTCAGCATGGAGGAAGTCCTCCTGCGACTGCACCGCCTGGTCCAGCGTTCCGGCGTGGCCGCCATGGACACTGCCGAACTGGTGGTGGGTGACCTTACCCTGAACGTGGACACCCGTGAAGTCACCCGGGCCGGCGAGGACATTCCGCTTACCGCCACCCAGTTTGAGCTTTTGCGCTACCTCATGGAGAACCCTAAACGAGTGGTCAGCAAAGCACAGATCTTGGACCGTGTGTGGGACTACGACTTCGGTGGACAAGCCAACATCGTGGAGCTCTACATTTCCTACCTGCGCAAGAAGATCGAAGCAAACCACCCTCCGATGATCCACACCATCCGCGGCGCCGGCTATGTCATCAAGCCTGCGGACTAGGCGTTGAGCACCCTTTCAGGAGTGGCCAAAAAGTCACACCGCAGTTGGCTCAGCCCCTCCGCGTGGCACCTGCGTACCCGACTGGTCCTGGTCGCCATGGCCTTGCTGGTCGCCATTTGCGCTGCCGTGGGAGTGGTCAGCTACGCCTCCATGGACATGGTGTTCAACAAGCAGCTCGACCGGCAGTTGGAGCAGGCGTCAAGCCGCGCGACCAGCTTCGGCAGGCCGCCGTCGAACTTTCCGTCCTCCCCCTCCGGAAGGCCGGACCCGCTGGAAGCGCGCGGCCAGGCCGCTGGAACGCTGAACGCACGGATCGATGGAACAACCGTGATCAATCCAGGCGTTATTGAGGCCTCCGGCAAGCGGGCCGAACTCACGGCGGACGACAAACAGATTCTGCTGTCGTTGCCCCGGGACAACCGGCCTGTGGACCGATCGCTCTCCTATGGGGATTACCGGCTCGTGGCCGTCGAAACTGCCGGCGACGTGATCGTGACGGGACTGCCTCTCGCGGACAAGCAAAGCGCCGAGGCCTCGCTGGTGTGGACCATGGTTCTGGTGTCGCTCGGCGGACTGGCTGTGATCGGCCTCGCGGGAACGGTAATCATCCGGCGGACCATGCGTCCATTGGAGCAGCTCTCCGAGGTAGCCACCAAAGTTTCCCGCCTCCCTCTCGACGCCGGTGAGGTGGCACTTGCGGTGCGGGTCCCGCCGTCGGCCGCCCATCCCGGAACCGAAGTCGGCAGCGTTGGCCATGCCCTCAACCAGATGCTGAACAACGTCTCCAGTGCTTTGGAAGCCCGCCAGGAAAGCGAAACCAAGGTGCGCCAGTTCGTCGCGGACGCGTCGCACGAACTTCGAACGCCGCTTACGGCCATCCGCGGTTACACCGAACTGTTGAGCATGACCGAGAACTTCACCGATGACGGCCGAAAGTCGCTGGCACGCGTCCGGAGCCAGTCCGAACGGATGACCACCCTGGTGGAGGATCTGCTGCTGCTTGCCAGGCTGGACGAAGGCCAGGCGCTCAAGATCACGGACGTGGACCTCACCCAGTTGGTGATTGAAACTGTCAGCGACGAGAAAATCATGGCACCGGACCAGATTTGGCAACTCCAACTCCCGGATGAACCCGTCACGGTCCGCGGCGACGTTACGCAACTGCACCAGGTCCTGGCCAATCTTCTCTCCAACGCCCGTAAACACACCGATGCCGGCACCACGGTGGTCACCAGCGTGATGCTCTCCGCGGACGGCAGCCCAGTGGTGACCGTAACGGACAACGGGCCCGGCATTCCAGAGGATTTCCAGGGCCGGATCTTCTCCCGTTTTGCCCGCGCCGACGCTGCGAGATCGGGGTCCGAGGGCACGTCCGGGCTGGGTCTGTCGATCGTTGAATCCATCGTGGAAGCTCACGGCGGCAGCGTGCACGTGGCGTCCCGTCCAGGGCGCACGGAATTCACCCTTCGATTCCCTGCCGTCGCCACCGAACAGAAGTTACGAACCCAGCAAGGCGACTCACCGTCGTCGTGATCTCTGTTACCTAAATGTGACTTCTACGAATTCCTCCTGTACCGTCGAAAGGGTGGGTCGCCCCAACTGGCCCACATCCGGGATGCGCCGAGCTCTGCCACTTCCCGGAGTCCGTACTTACTCCGAGGCAGAGACGGGGGACCCAGAGTCTCCGGGACCAGGCATTTATGCCGGACCCTTGGGGTGAAGCCGCAGCGTGATGCGCGGCCGGATGACCTCATCCGAACCCGACAGCTAACTCCGCAGGCGCTGAGAGGTAAACACACATGTCTGAATTTAATGATCAGACGCGCCCTTCCGCGCGTCACCGCGATGAGCACAACGCACCGTTGACCAAGTCGCAGGCTGTCCTCAAGAACGCTGCCCGCCAGGGCAAGTCCGGCCACCGCATGTCGGTTGTTGCCGGTGTTGTAGCTGCTGCGCTGGGCGTTGCATCGCTCGGTACTGCTGCCAACGCCGCCCTGACCCTTCCCGAGGTAAGCCGCGTTGCAGAGACCCAGGCGAATGCCCAGGTCAGCAACAACAAGACAGCTGAAATCTCCGCTTCCTTGGATGCAGCCGCTGCAAAGGGCGCCGCTGACAGGGCAGCCGTGGACAAAGCCGCAGCCGAAAAGGCCGCAGCCGAGAAGGCCGCGGCGGACCAGGCCGCCGCTGAAAAGGCCGCCGCCGAGAAGGCCGCTGCCGACCAGGCCGCCGCTGAAAAGGCCGCCGCTGATGCTGCAGCCAAGCAGGCCGCCGACGCCGCTGCTGCCGCCGCCGCTGCCGAAGCTGCAGCTGCTGCTGCCGCCCCCAAGGCCGTGGACGATCCCGCCGCTGCCAAAGCCTACGCTGCCAGCATCCTTGGCAACTACGGCTGGAGCGCCAGCGAAATGACTGCGCTGAACACCCTGTGGGAGAAGGAATCCAACTGGAGGACGACCGCCACCAACGCTTCCAGCGGTGCTTACGGCATTGTCCAGTCGCTGCCGGCTAGCAAGATGGCAACCGCGGGCGCTGATTGGCAGACCAACTACCAGACCCAAATCAAGTGGGGCTTGAACTACATCAAGGAACGCTACGGATCCCCGTCGGCCGCCCTGGGCTTCCACTTGGCCAACAACTGGTACTAAGCCAGACTGCTTGATTACCGCGCCGGTTGCCGCCGCCCGCACCAGTACAGACTGGAGCGGATGGCGGGAACCGGCGCGGTTTTCGCGTTACACAGACTCCGGTTCGGCTTCCAACGCGCTGCGCACCGCCGCGATGGACGCAGCAACATCCCCTGCATCCGTGGTCCAGTTACTCACCGAAATCCTGAGGATTTCACGGCCACGCCAGGAGGACCCGGACATCCACACCGCGCCCTCGGCCATCAGCCGTTGCGTGACACGGTGTGTGCGGTCATCACTGCCGAAGCTCACCGATACCTGCGTGAACACGACGTCGTTGAGCACCTCGACGCCCGGGATCGCGGCGAGCCCCTCGGCCAACGCGCGGGCGTTTGCAGCGAGCCGCTCCACCATGGAGATCACCCCGTTACGGCCCAGTTGCCTCAGCGCCGCCCACACAGGGATGCCCCGGGCACGGCGGGACATCTCAGGCACTTTCTCGAAAGGATCTCCCGGACCGGCATCCGTGGCAATGAGGTAACTCGTGTGAACACTGAAAGCACGCCTCAAGGCTTCCGGCCTCGCGACGATTGCCAAGCCACAGTCGTAAGGAACATTCAGGGTCTTATGGGCATCCGTGGCCCAGGAATCTGCTTCTTCCACTCCGGCCAGGCGGGCCCGCAGCGTCGGGCTGACAGCGGCCCATAAACCAAAAGCGCCATCCACGTGCACCCAGGCTCCGCGATCGTGGGCCACGGCTATGGCTTCCTCCATGGGATCAAAGGCGCCGGAATGCAGGTTGCCCGCTTGAAGGCAGACCAGCGACGGTCCGGGCTGCTGATCCATGGCCTCGGCAAGCGCGTCGGGGAAAATTCGTCCTTCGTCGTCGGCGTCTACAGGGACGCACGCCCCCAAGCCGAGATACCGCAACGCCAAATCCACTGCGGCGTGGCGCTCCCGGCCTGCAAAGGTGGTGATGCGCGGGGCGCCGGTCAGCCCAAGAGCCTCCAGGTCCCAGCCTGCCTCGTCCATCAAGTGTTGGCGCCCGGCCGCAAGTCCCACGAAGTTCGCGGTGGTGGCACCAGTAGTGAATCCAACGTCGGCACTTGCAGGAAGGTGGAGAAGCTCCAGCAGCCACGCGGCGGCCGATTCCTCAACGGCGGCTGCCGCCGGTGTGGCGAATCGAAGCCCGGTGTTCTGGTCCCACGCCGAAACAAGCCAGTCTGCGGCCATGGCCGCGGGCAGGGTTCCGCCCATGACCCACCCAAAGAACCGTCCGGACTGGATCGCCATGAGGCCCGGTTCAGCCAGCGCGGCGAGCTCATCAACTACCTCAGCGGCATCGGTGGCTTCGTCAGGCAGACGCGGCAGGATGCTCTTGGCCACCTGATCGGCATCGGAGGACGGGCGGACTGAACGTGTGGGGACCGACGCAAGCCAATCACCGGCGTGGACCATGGCCCGCTCCAGTGCAGCACCGTACGCCTCCGGCATCGCAGACATGCGCACAGCCTACGCCCGGATCATCTCTCTTGGAACAGTCTTTAACCCGGCGGTATTAAAGGGTCAGCGTGAGGAGGTGCCCGCCGTCGTCGTCCTTCACTGCGGTGACCGTCACGGCCGAGTAGTCCGGGATGCGCCACATGCCGTCTTCAAGATGACCGGCGTCGCCTACTACCACGGTCCGCATCCCGGCGGCGCGCGCAGCAGCGATCCCGGCAGGCGCGTCTTCAAAAACCACGACGTCGGCCGGGTCGACTCCCAGCAGGGCGGCCGCCTCGAGGTAGCCCTCCGGGTGCGGCTTGCCCCGGGTGACGGACTCCGCGGTGACGGCGGTGGACGGCATGGTGAGCCCGGCCGCCTGCATGCGGATATCAGCAAGGATGCGGTCTGCTGAGGTGACCAAGGCGATGGCATCATCGGGAAGGCCGGCCAGCAGGGCTTCGGCACCGGGAAGCGCGATCACGCCATCGGTCCGGGAGCGTTCCATCTCGCCAAGTTCAGCGGTCAAAGCTTCGAAATCAGCGCCGGGGGGCGCATAGCGGCGCACGGTATCGCCGGCTTGGACGCCGTGGGAGGTGCGGAGGATTTCGTTGTAGTCCAGGCCGTAGCGCTCGGCGAATTCAAGCCAGACCTGCTCGACCACCGCCGTCGAATCCACCAGCGTGCCGTCCATGTCGAAGAGGACGGCGCGGACGGTCAGCACGGGTGCGGCAGGATGGCTCATGGTTCCATCCTGCCGCACGCTCATGGGGTAGTGCTGAAGTATGACTTAGCCATTCGGCCGCTGCGGAAGGTACTGCACCGCCCACTGATTGCCGTCAGGGTCAGCGAAGTACACAAAGTGACCCCAGTCCTGGACGTCGACATCGCTGACCTCCACGCCGTTGGCTTTGAGGTGCTCGTGGGCCTTGTTGATGTCCGCCACCACCACTTGCAGGTTGGGCGCAGAACCCGGAGGGGCGTCGGTGAGACCTTCACCGATGGCGATGGAACACGCCGAACCCGGAGGTGTCAGTTGCACGAAGCGGATGCCGTCCATGGGACGCTCATCGAAATCGGCGTTGAAACCAACCTTGTTGACGTAGAAGTCCTTCGCGCGATCGACGTCGGAGACAGGGACAAATACCAGTTCAAGTTTCCAGTCCATGCGCCACAGGCTAACGGGGCACGGCGGAAACCGGTAGGGGTCTACCTTTAGCCGGCCACGCCGTAGAGGCGGTCGCCGGCGTCACCCAAACCGGGCACGATGTACGACTTCTCGTTGAGCTTCTCGTCAATCGATGCGAGGACAATGTTCACATTGGCGTCCGCGAGTTCCTCTTCCAGCTTCGCCAGGCCTTCAGGGGCAGCCAGGAGGCAGATGCACGTGACGTCAGAGGCGCCGCGCTTGAAGAGGAACTTGATGGCTTCGCGCAGGGTGCCGCCGGTAGCAAGCATGGGGTCCAGGACAAAGATCTGGCGGCCGGTGAGGTCCTCGGGGAGGCGCTCGGCGTAGGTGATGATGTCCAGGGTTTCTTCGTCGCGGGCCATGCCCAGGAAGCCAACCTCAGCGGTGGGGACCAGTTTGGTCATGCCCTCGAGCATGCCAAGGCCTGCACGCAGGATGGGAACCACCAGCGGCGTGGGCTTGGTGAAAGCCGTGCCGATGGTCTTGGTGACAGGGGTCTCGATCTCCACTGGCTGCGTCTTGACCTCGCGGGTGGCCTCATAGGCCAGGAGGGTGACGAGTTCTTCAGTGAGCTGCCGGAAGACCGGTGAAGGGGTGTTCTTATCCCGCAGAACGGTGAGCTTGTGAGCGACCAGCGGGTGGTCCACGACGAGTGTGCGCATCCCCCAAAACTATCATTGAGACATGAGCGCCACCGAGCCGTATCACGCAGACCATATGGCCTGGATGGGTCTTGCCCTGGACGAGGCCCGGTTGGCGCTGAAAACGGACGACGTACCGATCGGCGCCGTGGTGTTGGGGCCCGACGGCGGCGTGCTGGGTTCCGGACGCAACGAACGGGAAGCGCACGGGGACCCGACGGCCCACGCGGAGGTGGTTGCGATCCGCCAAGCGGCTGCTTCGCTGCGCCAGCGCGCGGCGGAGGCGGGCTCGGACGGTGACGGTTGGCGGCTTGAGGACTGCACGCTGGTGGTCACGTTGGAGCCATGTGCCATGTGCGCCGGGGCTATTGTCCTGGCCCGGATTCCGCGCGTCGTGTTTGGCGCGTGGGACGAGAAGGCGGGAGCGGTGGGATCCGTGTTCGATATTCTCCGCGAGCGTCGTCTCAATCATTGGGTGGAGGTCTACGCCGGTGTGCGGGAGGAAGAATGCGCGGCCCTGCTGAAGGAGTTCTTCGCCTCTCATCGCGTGCCCGGCGGGAGTAACTACCCGGCCTGATCCTCTTCTTTGCAGGAGTAGAAATGCCAGTCTCTTTCAACCACACCATCGTCTACGCAACGGATAAGCACGCCTCAGCCGACTTTCTGGCGCGCATCTTCGGCCTTCCGAAGCCGCAACCCATGTGGTCCTTCGTCACGGTGTTGTTGGACAATGGCGTCACGTTGGACTTCCTGGAGGCGTCCGGGGAGATAGCGCCCCAGCACTACGCCTTCCTGGTCAGCGAAGAGGAGTTTGACCAAATCTTCCTCCGGATCACTGCCGAACACATTCCTTATTGGGCCGACCCTTCCCGTGCTCGTGCACAACAGATCAACCACAACGACGGCGGCCGCGGCATCTACTTTTCCGATCCGGACGGGCACTTCCTTGAGGCGATTACCCGCCCGTACGGATCGGGCTGAGCTGGCCGTTTTGCCCGCGCGGCCGACAGGTGAGCTTAGACTGACACATGCTCGAAAAGTCGTGGGGAGCTTTTTGTCTTGCTGCTGTGGTGGTCGCAGGAACTATGACGGCATGCGGACAACAGGCATGCGATTCGATGCTTCGGCGCACTGACGTGAGTATCGATTTTTCCCGGCTTGACGCGCCGTGGGAAACCTTGGAGTACACCGTCAACTGTCCGGGGCAGGAATCGTGCGTCTACACACCGGGCAGCAACACCAAGCGCTACGCCGCTGTGGCCGACAACCCGCTCTGGATCGTCGGCGGGACCAAGACCTTGGAAGTGACGGTGTACCTCACGGGTCCTCCACACCACTGGCAAAGTCGACGGCCGACCTGAAGTGGGATCCCCCGTTCGATCCCTCCGCCTGCTCGACTAGTGCTACAGCAAACTTTGTGGTTTAGTCCCCAGCGCGCTGAGGACAGTGGCTGCCGTGGTGTCCCAGCCTTGTAGATGCTGGCGGGCTTGGAGGGCGTTGTTGCGCCAGCGCTGCTGCAGGGCGGGGTCGGTGAGCCAGTTCCTGAGAGTCCTTGTCAGGTTGTTGGGGTCGCTGAGGTCCAGCGCTGCGCCCGCTCCTGTGCCACCGAGCGCTTCGACTGCCCCGGTCCCCTGCCGGACAATCACCGGGACGCCATGGGCCAACGATTCCGTGACCACCATGCCGAAGGATTCTGATCGGGAAAGAAGGACGCTGAGGTCAGCTTTGTGCCACTCCTCATCGAAGGCGTTGCCGGTCAGCTCGCCGGTAACGCTGATGCGGTTGTGGAGCCCGTAATGCTCGACGGCGGCCCTCACCTCAGCTGCGTACATCGGGTCTGCGTCCTCCGAGCCTATGAGGGCGACCGTCCACGGCAGATCCGTTATCTGGCTGAGGGCCTCTACCAAGAGTGTTTGGCTCTTGTTGGGCAGCAGTGCGGCCACGGCTACGATGTGCCGTGGCTGCGACCCCTTGGCGGGGTCTGCTTTGTCGGCCCCGGGCGTGGCGATGACTATATCCTGCGTCCCGTGCTTCGTCTCAAGCTCATCAGCGGCGTGGGCACTCGGGCAGATGATCCCCGTCGCGGCAGCCAGCGCCTTGGCCTCAAGGTCATGGTGATCCGCCAACGCCATATGGGACAGGATCCACACACTGGTTCCTTTACCCACGGCGCCTGCGATCTCGTCCGGCGACCCACTCGCTACCAGCCCATCGGCAATCACCGTTGCGCCGCCGTCGAGCATGTCACCGAACCGCTGCCGGTCCGCCGGGCTCCCAACCGGCCAATCGCCGTCGACGATTACAGTCTCGACGTCCGCGCCCAAGGCGGTCAGATGCTCGGCGAGCTTGGCGTTGTACTTGTTCCCGCCGGAGCCGTGCCGGACGTTCCCCGGGACCATGAAGCGGATGTGCACTTACTTGACCGGGAGCTCCAGCGAGTAGCCGGCCCAAGCATCGGGGTTTTCGCGGAGGACGACGTCGATGCCACTGAGCGCCGGGCCGTCTTCTGTGTCCTGGATCCGGGTGGCCATGGCGTCGGCGATGTGCTTGGCCAGTGCCTCGGTGGTGGAGAGCTTTCCCTTGAACGCCGGGTGCTCGTCGAGGTTCTTGTAGTTCAGGTCCGCCAGGATTTCCTCCAGGATGCCGCCCGCGGCGCCAATGTCCAGAACGATCGCGTCGTCGTTGAGGTCCGGACGCCGGAAGCTGACTTCGGCAACGAACGTAGCCCCGTGGAGGCCCTGCGCTGGGCCGAACGCTTCGCGGGGAAGGCTGTGGGCGATCATGAAGTGGCGTCGGACGGTCAGGCTGAACATGTACTAATCCTCCGGGGTGGGATAGGCGACCACGTGGCAGAAACCGCCGGGCCGTTCGAACAATTTAACGAGTGTGGTGGGCAGGTTCTGGAACTGGCATTCGCTGCTCAGGAACGTGTCGAACAGCGGGTCTTTGAGCTGGTTCACCGCTTCCTGCAGGCGCAGGGCGTTGGTTCGCCGGTGCCTTCTTGGAAGGGCAACGGCGCCGACCTGGCTGGAGCGGATGTTCAGCCTGCGCGCGTGGAAGTCCTCGCCGAGTGGGAGGGTGACTTCCTTGTCCGCGAACCAGGAGAGTTCGATGACGTCGGAGTCGTCGCCGGCCAGTTGCAGGCTCAGCTTGAGTCCGTCGTTGGACGCGGAGCAGTGGAAGACGATGTCGTTATCGTTTTTGGCGTCTTCAGGCTCGGCGAATTCGATGCTGAGCTTTTCGGCGAGGTTGCGCTTCTCCGGGTCCGCATCCACCAGCTGCAGGCGACCGAGCGGGTACTTCCGCAGGAGCGTCGTCAAAACGCCGCCCACAAGGCCACCACCGACGACGGCGACACGGTCACCCAGCCTCGGTCCGGCTTCCCAGAGGGCATTGATGGCGACTTCCACGATGCCCGTGAGCACCGCGCGACGGGCAGGGACATCCTCGGGGATGGCCGTGAGCTGGCTTGTGGGAACGATGTAGAAGTCCTGATGGGGATGAAGGCTGAAGACGGTTTTTCCTACCCACTCTTCCGGTCCTTGCTCTACCGTCCCCACACTCAAATAGCCGTACTTCACCGGGCCTGGGAAGTCACCTTCCTGGTGCGGGGCCTGCATCAGGTCAGCAACGCGTTCCGGGACCCGACCTTCGTGGACCACACGCTCCGTGCCTCGGCTGACACCTGAGTACAGGGTCCTGACGAGGGCTTCTCCTTCTTGCCTTGCTGGCAGGTCTTCCGGGCGCAGCTCACCATCGCCCGTCTCAGTGACCCAGTAGGCGTGGGCTTCGTGCTCTTGTTTCCGTTCGTGTTCCTGAGAAATCGTCATGATGCTTACGAATCTATCGGTGCGGAGCTGTGGACGGAAGTTGGCGTGGATTGAAGGGTGCGCCACCTGCTTATTGGGCAGGGTCCAGAGGGGCTCGTTTTGGGGAACCGGGCCAATCTCGGGTAGCCTATTTCAGTTGGTGACGTGTCCGAGCGGCCGAAGGTGCAACACTCGAAATGTTGTTTGGTGTAAAAGCCAACGTGGGTTCAAATCCCACCGTCACCGCCAATGAGAAAGGCCCTGCTTCCCTTTGTTTATAAGGGAAGCAGGGCCTTTTGCTGTGTTCGGGCTAGCCGTCTGCCCACATTCTGCCCACACCCGACTGTGAAACTGCGTGATCTAGAGCGTCTGAAACTGAGTCTAGGTTGAAGGGATATGCCATGAGCAGGGAAGACGAAATTGTGTATTTGCGCCTCAAGATCGGCCAGTACACGTACGAGGTCACCAACCAAGATCGCAACCTTAATGAGTGGATGATCCGCAGAGTCTGGGATGAGGGTTCGGAAGAGATCGGCGTACTTGTAAAGGATGATGGACCGGATCCGAGTTACTTCACGAAGCCGCTTAATCGACCGGTCGATGGAACTATCATGTGGCACACCATGGAGGATGCAGTCAGGTTTGCTGCGAGGGGCTTCCGGTAGGACGCGCTTGTCCCCTTGAGTTGGCCTGACTTGAGCATGGAACGGATCTGCACCTCACTGGTTGCGAGTTCCTCCGCGACCTGCTCAATCGTCAGGAACCGGCGCTTATTCATTTCATCGGGCATTCATCCATTCTAAAGTCCTGCAGCTGTGGAGTCCTTTGGCCGGCTACATGGGTTATGCTAATCGTTGGATTTATTGTTCGCTTTATGGGGGACGGGCATGAGTTTTAACTTTGGTGACGGCGCGGACGTCGGGATTGTCTTTAATGATGGCGCTGCCGACGCTGTGATCAGTGCTGCTGATTCAGCGGATCAGGTTCTGCGTGGCGAGGGTGAGTTCCTGGACGGGACCATGGATCATGCTGTGGAGGACTTCAAAGGCGGATACGCGCAGCTATTCACCCAGGCTTGTGCCATCAGGGCTGATGACCGCGCCAGGCTTGCCGGGGTTCTCGCAGCGTTGGCGGAGGA
This sequence comes from Paenarthrobacter sp. OM7, assembly GCF_029873575.1. Taxonomy (NCBI): domain Bacteria; kingdom Bacillati; phylum Actinomycetota; class Actinomycetes; order Micrococcales; family Micrococcaceae; genus Paenarthrobacter; species Paenarthrobacter sp. OM7. Next base: position 904,096 of record NZ_CP123579.1, on the reverse strand, counting down.
CGTCCGGCAAGCAAAGCTCAAAGCGCAGGAGGAGAAGTCTCGGCTAAAGAAACTCACCGCCTGGCGGCAACGCGCCGATATCCGTGAACAACACTTTCAGACTTTCCAGAGCGTGGCGAGCGATCCGATGCCCATGGAATGGCCGGTCGCTGCACCGACGATTTCAGCGGTGTTCTCGGCGAGGGACCGGGCCCGGTTCGCCGGCGGAGCGGGGGGCGCAACCAGCTCGGCTGATCCTGGAAAGCTGCGGGAATTTGTAGCCCAGTCCCGCGCCTCCTCGAACATCCTGGACGCGGAGCTGGGGAGAGTCCGGAGCGCGTGGAGCGGATTCACCGCATCGTGTTCCTGGGTGAACATGGGCATTGTCACAGTTGTGTCCGGTTTCGAGCAGCTTCTGATGCAGAACGCCGCTGACGCGGCTTGGCTTGAGCAGATCGCCGCGGCATTCGAAACAGCCGGCAGCGGTTCCATGGTTGACACCATGCTCAACAGCGCCCTCATACAGTACGCGCCAGCCGGGCAAGTCGGTTTGAATGACGTCGGGGCCCTGAACGCCGATCAATTGAAAGCCTGGCTCGCCGCCCCTGCGAACAAGGACCGGCTTCAGGGGCTCCTCAGCCAACCGGGGCTTGACCCCGTGGTGATAGCCAAGTGGTGGGCCGGTCTTGGCCAGACCGTCGCCGGCAGAACAATTAAACCCGGTGCTAGTCAGAAGCTCCTGATCGAAGCCCTCCCCGGGGTTATCGGGAACCTGAACGGAGTCACCGCCACTGCCCGGAATGAAGCCAACCGGATACGTCTCTTTACCGAGCAGGAGCGCATCAACGCCGAACTCGCCAGGACGCCGGAGTCCTTGTTCACCAGCACAGGGCGGTCCATTCAAAACCCGCACTGGATACAGCTGCAAACGCAGCAGAAAGCCCTTGACGGTATCGGTCAAGCCCTCGTCAACGCGGGAGCCTCAGGCGAAGCTGCCCTGCTCGGTTTCGACCTCACCCACGGCCCACCGAAGGCACAGGTCTCTGCGGGCAACCCCGATACGGCCGACAACGTTACCTACGCAGTGTCCGGCATGCTCATCACACCGCAAAGCGGCTTCAACGACTGGGCAACAAACGCCGCGAACCTCCAGAAGCGACAAAGCCGAAACGACCCGGGCAAGTCCTTTGCGGTGGTGGCATGGATCAACTACGAGCCTCCCACTGTTCCGACCGTGAACAGCGGCGATGCCGCCCGGGCCGGTGCCGACCGGTTCGTCGCAGACCTTCAGGGGTTCAACGCCGTCAGAGAGGGTTTGGGCAACAGGACCCCGGAAACCCTGAACGTACTGGCCCATTCCTACGGCACCACCGTGACGTCCAACGCTCTTGCTGCTGCGGATTTGCGCGTCGCCTCCTTCACGATGCTCGGCTCCGCGGGCATAGAAAAAGAGATCCGAAACACCGGAGACCTCCACGTCCCAGCCGGCCAGGTCTACGCCACCCACGCCGCAGGCGATGGACTGGCCCAAATGGGCCGCTTCCTGCGCCAGGATCCGCGCCTGGAATCCTTCGGCGCGAAAGTGTTCTCCTCAGAAGAGGCCACGATCGACGGGACCCAATATCACGGCACCACAGAACACAACACACTGGTACATGAAAATGGCGGCAACGGCTACGGGTATCTAAACAAGGACACCACCGCTCTGTACGAGGCGGCCCTGACAACAACCGGCAACGGAGACCGTATCCTGCCAGGCGCACGACCAGTATCGCCACCGGCCGGATTTGCGGGCCGGTGAACAACTCAGGAAGAGTGAACCGCATGCCCCATGAACCCAAGAACCGTCTAAAGGCGCGCCGCATAATTGTCGCGTTGTTTTGCGCGAGCATTGCACTGAGTGCCTGCACGCCCCCTACCCCGGAGAACACCATGACCGGCTCAAGCAATCCCAGCGACCCCGCAACCGTCAAAGCCCAGGTCGAAGAACTTAAACAGGCCCTCGCGGACCTCCACGCCTTCAAAACGGAAACCCAAAAAGCTATCGGACCCCAGAAGTGGAAGGACGAAGGTCTCCGAAACATGAGCTGCAGCACCAGCGACGGCAAAGACGGCGTGAACTACAGCGTCCTGAGCCAAACTATGGAGCCCCTCGATTTGGAAGCGTCTGTGGAGCTGGTCAAGGCGTTCTGGGAATCCAAGGGTTTCACTACGCAAACCGAACCACGGGATCCAGGGCTCATCGACCTCAACGCTGCCGGGAACGACGGACACCGAATCTCCTTCACCGCAAATGTAAAAGGCTCCAGTCTGGAGATGGACAGCGTCTGCGTTGCCGGGGACCAAACCGCAATCTACAAAGAGCTGTATCCCGAAAATTTCGGCCTCCCTGCCAACCCCAGCACCTCGTCGACCGCAAAGTAGAGCTGTTACAGCACGTTTCTCTCTGATCAGAGCCGATTCCGCGGTGCAGGTTCTCCGTTCCAAAAAGGCCGGTTTTCCGGGTGATGCCGTGAAGTATGCCGGTACGGAGGCGAGAACTTCGTCAAAACAACTGTAGTCTTAGCCCGAGAAATTCGTCTTGGGACTCACTACCGGTAAATATGAGATAAGCCTCGGCGGAAATACTCGGTGTGTTCCCGACCCGGAAAGAAATTCCGCTGGAAGATCGGCTGCACGGAAAGCTGACGGTCTGGCCAGGTGGGCCTCCTGGGTGTAATACCTTCGGAGTTGCCCGTCGCTTCGGGCCGCTATCGATTAGCGCGTGTACGGCTTCCAAGCGTCAAGAACGGTGATGAGCGGCCTGATTTCCCCGTTGGCCTGGGTAATTGCGGCATCGCAGGCTTCGCTTCGTTTGTCTTCGCAGGCGATCGGTGCAGGATTCTTGGCCCAGGACATCCAAGCTGGTAAGCGTCCGGGCGACCAGGCTTTGCAACTCAGCAGGCGGGGTAGGAAGCCTTCGGACCTGAACAGCCGCTTGCTTCGCAGTCAACGCCACCGTGCTCACGGAGTACCCGCAGGTAGTCCGCTTGGCGAAATCAATGGCGGTGTCCCCTATCGACGCCAAGGCGCAGGCAACAATGTTGTCTTCGTACTCACGCCAGGCCTCTTCACGTTCGGTGATGATGCTCGCGAACTGTTCGGCGGACGCCGTGGGAGTCGGCGTAGGCGTAGGGGTCGATGTTGCCGAAGAGGGAGCGCCGGCCTCCGCAGCTCCACCGGGCCCTGCGCAACCAGTAGCTGCGAGCGGAGACATGACGATGCACAGCGCCAGCACCTTGAACAGTTGTTGATGAACGGTGGAACTCATTTGGCCTCCTGGGCCTAGGCGGGAGTTGTGATCATCAAACTTTGTCCGCCCCTCCGCGTACCCTCATGGGCATGGCGAAGTTTGACCCTGAGGGTTTCCAGAAGATGATGGCTGAACTCAACGAGGAGGACCGCGGCGCCGTGGTTGTGCGCAGCCCGTACGAGGACATGGAATCAGACCTGGAGTACCTTTCAACTGGCAAGAACTAGCCCCGCAAGCCTATGTACGCGTAGACATCTTCTGTCGTAGCGTCTAGCGAAGGTGCCGCTCTCAGAACTTCACTCTCCAAGGTGTCCACGTGTGCCTTGGAGGCTGCTATCCATGCACTGTGCGCCTGGAAGTCGTCACCAGTTAAGCCTTCGCTGGCCTCTTGCAGACGAGACAGGAACGCGCGTCTTTCAGTGACCTGCTTCCATACCTCGAAGCGCTTCTCGAATTCAGCAAGCTGCCTCTGCACAAGTATGGAGCGTCCGACTATTCTGCGGAGCTCGGGCATGTGATCGTCAGCCAAGCGAGCCAGCCGCAGGTCTTCTTCCCTACGCCTTAGGGCGAATGTGGATTCAGCTTCTGCTTCACGAAAGAACCGCGGCAGGGAAAGTGGCGCGCCCATGGAACCACCCCAACTGACTTCAAGCTGACCCGTGGGAACAAAAGTGTTCTGCCTGTCGCGCATCCACGCAGGAGTCTTCGGGTCTGTTCGAACATAGTATTTCTGCCTTTCGGAACCAGTCCCGCGCGTTTCCGAGACGTTAACCGTAATGACCATGTGTGGGGGCCTGATTTGAATGTGAGCACCCTCCGCTAATTTCCCATCCGACGGGCTAGGATCGCCGTGCATGTATGTGCCCCACCCTCGCCGGCGGGCTTCCTGGCGAATCTGCTGAAGGATCAGCGCAGCAGGCTCGGGTATGGGACTCCATTGCCGTAGAAAGTATCCGATGCGAGGTGGTTTCGGCTGAGCCGCGTACTAGTTCAGGCGGATCGAGGGGGTCAGCATCTACTGCCGGTGTTTTAGTGCAGACTTCTAATTGCGGAAGCATTTCGGTGTCCCAAGGAGTAACTTTCCAAAATAAAGAGAAGATTGCGTCGTCTTTCATGAAAGGCAGTGTGTTCGAGTTCGACATCGGTGTGACAGGAAGACGATGTCCAATAGAAATAGACCTTCTGAAGGCAAGGCTCCCAGGCGGAAGTTTCAGAGGCTCTGGCAGGTAGCAGGAGTCCTCATACTCCCTCTCGGGTTTCGTCAATTCATTGCTTGCAGCTATTAAGTACTAGTTCCAGCATGCTTACTGGGCTCATCACTGCGTGAACGGCGCCAGACCGATGCGTTCCGGTGCAATTTGCGGAACAGCCAGATGCACTTAATCCAGCACCATCCAGTAGGTTCCGTCGAGCGATCGCCAGTGTAACCCTGCGAACTGCCGTCGCCCGTCAGCGGGGGTCGAAGCGCCGACCTTCCTCCTTGGACGGCATAAGCGCCAAAATCAAAACAGCCAGTCCGCCGACCATCGGAACAAGCCCAACGAACGCAAGCGGACCCGCAAGATTTGCATCATGCAAACGCCGCCAAAGCAACGACAGCTGAGGCACCACAATGGCCAGCCCCAGAACAACGACGAGAATGAAACCTACCACCATGAGGCTTCCAGTCGGGGCATTCACGATACCAGGAGCGGCCTCATAGAACACTTCTTTACCGGTGGCCGGATCGAAACCCATGGATTGCACATTAGGGTTCTGTTGAGCCCAGGAGTACTGGCCACGAACCCGACAGTCATCACGAGGTATGGGACCACCATCACCAGGAAAACGAAAAGCTGACTCCACCAGAACTCACTCCGCGAGGCGCGATCAGCGAACTTCGCATACTTGGCAAAGAACCGCTTCACCGACTTACCAAACGACGCTCCATATAGAGGACCAGCCAGCTCACCCGAACCTTTAACCTCCGCAACGCCTCCGCCTGCAGGATCAACAGTCTTCATATCCATCTGTCTTCATGTCCTTCCCAGAAATATCTATAGAAACCAACAAACAACTATCTTCCGAACGCAAACGTTCTGCGCCCGATAATCTCTTCCGTAGAAGATAACTTGAATGAGCAGAACGAATAACCACTGATCAGAAGTGGAAACCTCACGAATTAGACCTTCCCGCGAAACCTCCCTTTTTGGCAGCTCAAGCCATCTGGTGCACTGAACACAAACACAGTCACCAGCTAAAAGCTAACGATGTTCACCGGCAGTCAGCGTCAAGCCAATCAATGGGCCGAGAGGGCATCCCGTCCACAGCGCACCGCCCGTCAAGCCAATCACCGGGATAACATTGGAAAGAACTGCGAAGGCTAAGCTGCCTAGGATGATGGTGGCACCAAACGATAACGTGGCGGCGAAGTTGGATTTCCAATACGTCACACATCCAATGCCAAGGGCAGTAGCAACAAGGACAATAGCGTTAGCAATCCAAACGGATATTCCGTACTCTTCAGTCCTATTGACGCACAGAACCAGCATGAGAATTCCCGGTATAACGCTCCCGGTCCAGTAATACCATTCCGGAGCGACTCGTTTAGTTGGCGCATACACCCTTTGCTTCGAGATCATCTTCGTTCACTTCCACAACTCGTCAACAACGACATTTGTGCTCAAACCCCTCGCTCCTTCAATACTTCAGCACTCATCCTGCTGCGGCGAGGCCGCCACGGGATGAGCCGTCGTTGCTTTCAGGTCCGCGTCGTTCAGGGGCCCGCAACCCGGTCGGGTCAGGAGTGTTGAGGGGATTGTTCCCGGCGTAGCAGTAGAGGCAGACTCAGCAGCGCGCCCCATGCCAAACCCGGAAAGCGACCTCAACGAGATGTCGTCTCCACCCAAGACCGGAAAATTCACGCCACCACAGAACGGAAAGAAATACTAAGTTCCGAAGTAACCGCCTGCAGTAAGGATGGACTGACCCATAACCCACTGGCCAGCAAGACATGCCATGATCATGGCTGTTCCTAGAATGTAGGTCCCGACGCGAGATCCCTTTCGCATCCGGTGCGCATCGGGCTTTCTACCGGACCGCCAAAAGAGGAAGAGCACAAGAAACACAATGAGCATGGCCATCTGCATTGGAATCCCATTGCCAGAGCGATCAAACCTTTCGTCGTAGGGCATTCGCGTATCCCAAGGGACGTGAGTGAAAACAAACACTGCAATACCTACACAAAGCAATGCGACAATCACGCAAAGTATGTCTATATATCTACAGGCTTTCCTTCCCAATCGCAGATCTTCATCCGTGAAATCATCCTTTGCCTCCGAATTCCCCTTTGCACCATTCTCATCATCTACCACAGTGGCGCCCCTGTTCCTTGCTTTACAACTTCATTGCCCACAAATTTCACGCTTTCAACGATAGCCCCGGCATGCGCTCCGCCGTAGGCTGCCATGCTGTGAGTCATCCAGCCTGGATTGGGACTCAGTTCCGCGGCCCCTGGGAAGCGTGTAAGCAGCCCCCCGCCCAGTCCGTCATAGACCATCTCCGCGGCTCCGTAGCCCTCACCACGAATCGCATGATCAACGGAGCCACCAGCGAGTGATCCTCCCGCGCCGACACCGTATTGAACGAATGACGAGAACCGACCTGTCAGCGGTTGGGCTAAATAGCCCGCTTGGGAGCCAATGGCTCCGCTGACGATACCGCCACCTGCAGCTCCGAGGACGCCCTCGGGTTTCCACTCGTTCGGTGATCGCTGTACAAGGTACATGCCTGTGTTGCCTAGTCCCCCCGATATCCCATTCGTCAGTGCCGCCCGGCCCATCTGCTGGGCCGACAACTGCGACAAGTAACTCCCCGCACCGGCACTGACACGGGACACCCCCGCAGTGACCGCAGTCCCAACACGCGAACCCACAGCCGACACAGCAGATCCTGCCCTGGCCGCACCCGACGCAACCACGGAGCCCGCACGGCCCATCGCAGGAAGCAACTGCGTACTCACTGCCGTACCAGCCCGACCGAGCCCTGCCGTCACAACGCTGCTGACCTTCCCAGCCAACGGCCCTGCAACCACGCCAACGGCACCCGTCAAGGCCACCTGCCCCCAATTGACCGAACCGGTGGTTGCTTTCTGGATGATCGTGTCAGCACCCGCACCGATCAAGGCCAAACCAACCGGCCCACCAACACCGGTAGCCATCAACACACCACCAGCAATCACCATCGCACCACCAGCCAAATACTCCCAGTTGTCTCCGAGCCAGTCCCCGGTCGCTGCGAGGGCGCCCCGGGAGGAGCCGTCGTAGGCTTTCAGGTCAGCATCGGTCAGGGGACGCAGGCCGGTGGGGTCGGTGGTGTTGAGGGGGTTGTTTCCGGCGTAGGAGTAGGGGTTGCCGTCCCAGCCCGCGCCAAGGACGGGGGCGAGGGGGTCGGTGGAGAGGAATCCCCGGGTGACCGGGTCGTAAGCGCGCTTGCCGAGCCATTTGAGTCCGACGATGTCGATCCCGGCACCAGCGGTCAGGGCAATACCGGCCGGCTCCGGGTCCGGGCTCTGTGGTCGAATTACGACGGCGACACGAACCGTGCCGCTTTCACCGACGCGCCGGAGCTACTATCACCTAAATACGCCGCGTGCCGGGTCAGCAGTTTGGCGATACCCGTGCCAAATTTGCCGAAGTAGAAGCGGCCCACGCCCAAGTCACCGAGAAGGAGGGCCAATAGGCATGGAGTTAGAAATGACTGTCTGGACCACTGACATGGGAAATTTGCTGACTTCCGGTTGACTGCTAGCCTGCCGGGCCTTGCCAACCGAAGTCGGTTGGCGTCTTGGCGCGCACGTCAGGCGTGACGTTCACTCACAACCACCATCAACGATGACTACCGCGTTCTGTCGCGCTTGTTTATGTAAAATTGCCAGCCTCGCGCAGGATTGTTATGGCCAACATCACCTGAAAGGAAATGAGCACAAAGATTGTTGCTGGTCCGGAAATATAGCGCAGTTTGCGCGCTTTTTCACGAGGGCGATTCTCACTAAACACTCGTTCCGTTGCCCAAAATAGGAAAAGACCAACGACAGGTAGAGCAAGAGCAAAAGGTATTGGTATATGCTTCCCATAATAGATGATCCCGGTATCAATGGGAACATTCACAACGACAAATATCGAAACACCAAGGCAAACAATAAAGCCGACAATACAAATTACGTCTATATAGACGCATGTCTTTTTCGACTTCCAGGCAATTTCACTTACTAATTCCCGCTGCGGAACATCGCTCCTCAATTTGGGATCTACCGGATCATTCACCACGGCCCCTCCCAGCTCATTAAACGTCGATACCAACAAGCCTAAGACTTGCGTCCCCAGCTACTCCGGTCAAAGCACAGCTCACACCTCACAACGCGCCCAGCCCTACCAGGTGCAATCACTAGTGACCGCACAGCGGCAGGCCGCGTCCTGGTTGATGCCGGAAACCAGCACTCCACCGATGACGCCGTAGCTTGGCCAGAAACGTAGGGCCAAGCAGTGAGCTATTTCCCGAAAGCATGTCCTGTCCACCAGGACCATCATCCATTGCAACCTCCGTCCAGCCCCTTGTCCGAGCGCCCACCTATCGTCGTTCACCAGCAGTCAATGTCAGTCCAATCAATAATCCCAGAGGGCACCCCGTCCATAATGCGCCCCCAGTCAACGCAGCCACCGGAATGACATGGGAAAGCCCAGCGAAGGCTAAACTTCCTAAGACGATCGCGGCACCAAACGATAGCGCGGCGGCAATATTTGATTTCCAATATGTTACGCAACCAACAGCTATGGCACAGAGGATAAGAACAATAAAGTTAGCAACCCATACAGATATTCCGAACTCTTCCGTTCTGTTGACGCACAGGATCAGCACAAGAATTCCCGGAACCACAACCCCAGTCCAATAATACCACTCCGGAATGGCCCGGACACTTAGGGTTTTATTACCTGATTCATTCTTCTTCATCTATTTTGGCCACATCTCATCCGTGTAAAAGTTTGCACCGGTTCCTATCCCTCCATTAGCAGCCTCAGTGAACACATTGCCCCAGTTGAAGTACTTTATCGGGGAAGGTGTATTTGGTCCGATAAGATCCCCGTAACCCTGCGGAATTTTGCCACGCAGCGATGCCAGAGTGGAAGACCCTGTACCCGCCATCACAGATGACACTCCGGACTTTAGCGGGTCGAAGGCTTCCCCGTTCACACCACTCTTCACCATTTCGCCTGCGAATCCAGCGCCGATATTGATGCCAAGGGTCGAACCATACTGGAGGCTCTTGGTGGCAGCATGGCCCGCTGCAGGGCCAAGGGCCCCGCTGATAACGTTTGTGGCGGCGCCTCCGGCAACGCTCCCTAACAGTCCTTGGGCCGTCCAAGGACCTCCTTTCTGAACGCGCTCGCGGAGGTAATCTATCGCCCCAACTACACTGCCTGACGCCCCGCTCCCGACCATGTCTTTCATCACACCTGCACCGAATCTCCGCGCGATGACGGCGGCATTTCCTGTCCCACGGGTCAGTGTCGAAGTCGCGTTTGAAGCCATGCTTCGCGCAGCCTGCTGTGCCACCACTTTCCCAACAATATGCGAAGCAGTTTTAGTAATGGCAACCCCGACTCCGCCGCCGATTATGCCGAGGCCGCCGGAGATGGCTGCTTGGCCCCAGTTGACTTGGCCGGTGGTTGCTTTTTGGATGACTACGTCGACGCCGAAGCTCATCAGTCCCATGCCCGCGACTTGGCCGCCGGGGACGAACATCAGCACGGCCCCGCCGACCACAGCGGCCCCTCCGACGACGTATTCCCAGTTGTCTCCGAGCCAGTCGCCTGCTGCGGCGATGGCGCCGCGGGAGGAGCCGTCGTAGGCTTTCAGGTCGGCGTCGGTGAGCGGCCGCAGGCCGGTGGGGTCAGAAGTGTTGAGTGGGTTGTTCCCGGCGTAGGAGTAGGGGTTCCCGTCCCAGCCCGCGCCCAGGACAGGGGCGAGAGGGTCGGTGGAAAGGAAGCCCCGGGTAGCCGGGTCGTAGGCGCGTTTGCCGAGCCATTCGAGTCCGGCGATGTCGATCCCGCCACCAGCGGTCAGGGCGATACCGGCTGGCAACACACCACCGGCACCCAAACCCGCACCAGCACCGGCACCAGCCAGCCCGGCACCGTTTGTTGTGGGACTGCCCGGGGGTGGGGGTGGTGGGGGTTCCGAGGACGGCCCAGGGGTCGTGTTGGTCGGTGGGGCGGGCGGTACGCCACCCCGGCGCGGTCCACGCCGCGCCTGTGCCGGTGACCCCGCCGGGCAAGGACAACACCTGGGTGGTGTTGATCCCGGCCAGGGTCGGCACGGGTGCGGCGGTGTCCCACCACAACGTCGCCCCGTCCACGGTGGTGAGTTCACCGAGCGCGTCGACGTGGAGCCGGTGCCGGGACACCTCGGCCCCGTCCCGGTCCTTCTCGATGGTTCCGGTGAGGTAGCCGATGGGGCCCCAGGCATATTCGGTCCAGGACCCGTCCGCCCCGATCACCCTGACCCGTCGGCCCAACCCGTCATACACGTACTCGGTGACCGCACCGTCAGGTTCCATCACAGTTAGGAGCTGGCCTGCGGCGTCGTACTCAAACGTTCGGGCCCCGGTGGGGGTGGTTTCGCGGAGAAGCCGCCCACCGGCGTCGTACTCCCACCCCACCACCTTCGCGGTGGTTCCTGTTTCTGTGGTGGTGGTGGTGGCGGAGACCAGTTGCCCGGCAGTGGTCCGTGATGACCACCCGGCGACGGGTTGGGTCGCGTTCGATGGCGGCGATCAATGCACCGTCCACCGCGGTGGTCGCTTCCCGGCCCGCAGTGTCGTAGGTCCACGTGGTCGTGCGCCCGTCAGGATGCAGGCTGTTGCTTCTGGTTTCTTTTCTTATCACCCTAGACAGAGAAATCGAGCCGCTGGGCCCCCACGGAGACGTGAGCTAAGCTCCAGCGCTAGCAGCAAGCCAAAGCACTTCCTCAAATTTCAGTTGCTTCGGAAATTTTCTTGCCCAGCGCACAGCCAACAACTCCCCCCGCGGCCGAGGTCAGCGCACCAATCGATAGTCGTGAGCCGACGGAATGCCGCTCCTAAGGTCCTTCATGACAACACGAGAGAACCAGCCAATATCAAACTCATAATCTTTGCCAATTTCGAAAGAAGAAGAAATTTCCTGTTGATTTTCAAAAGTTATACCTTGCGATATGGAAATCGTTCCGCAGTTCGACGTTTCGACTAAAACGCCAGCGCTCGAGGCGGAGCCTCTGGAGCCCCCTGAATTCGTATTCGGCGATGCAGAAACTACCTTGCAACGAATGCTTTCAACTGCAATCGAATCCCAAGTGGGAATAAGCAGAACGAATAAACCAGCTACCAGGATAAGGACTCCCGTAAGCTTCCAGAACCGCTTAGATCTGCGGTTGGGGTTCTGCTGTTCTGAAGCATCGATATTGTTCTTCGACATCCATTTTCCTGTTCCTCACCAACCACTTGAACGACGTCCGCTCAGTGGGCCTGTTGCACCGTTGGCAAATCCTTGAACGGCTCCATTTACGAGGTCATCCGTGGTAGCAGTACCCGGCTGCAGCTCTGTGTTGACTGCACCCACAATTCCACCACCGATCCGATTGACCACCTGCTCAGTCACGACCGAACCCCAATTGTAGGGTGCGCCGCTGTGAGAGCCTCTGGAGATTGGGCCTGTCCAATTGGGCAAGCGCGCAGCCACGTCATCAGCCCATGCGGCTCCCGCCTTGCCGACAACCCAGGATCCCCCAGCGCCGGTCAAGAATCCGGTTCCGGCCGTGGCGAGGTACCCTCCGATCGTCTGATCTTCTTTATCGTCAAGGGCATAAGCCACGACGTTGCTACCCGACCCGCCCACACCGGCTGACAAGGTGCTCCGAACGGTCGTGCTTCCCAGCACTGTGTTTGCCCTCGTCACGAGAGACGACGTTGAGCCCATGGATGTCGCCACTCGAGTCGCGTTCGCAGCACGTGCCAGCAGACCGCCCGCGGCCCCGCCAAACCCACCGCCGACAGCGCCAATGGCGGCATCCTGCCATACCTTTCCCATGTCGACTTTTCCAGAAGAAGCCTTCTGCACGATCACTGAAGCTCCGCCCGATGTCAGCGCGCCCGCAGCCGCTCCGACGAGGGCCATTCCAACTGGTCCTCCAACACCGGTGAACATCAGCCCCACACCCACGGCGATCGCGGCCCCGGCAGCGACGTACTCCCAGTTGTCTTTCCACCAGTCCCCGGCTGCGGCGAACGCGCCGCGGGAGGAGCCGTCGTAGGCTTTCAGGTCAGCGTCGGTCAGGGGCCGCAAGCCAGTGGGGTCAGTGGTGTTCAGGGGGTTGTTCCCGGCGTAGGAATAGGGGTTCCCGTCCCAGCCCGCGCCCAGGACCGGAGCGAGCGGGTCGGTGGAGAGGAACCCCCGGGTGGCCGGGTCATAGGCGCGCCGGCCGAGCCATTCGAGCCCGGCGACGTCGATCCCGCCACCTGCCGTCAGCGCGATACCGGCAGGCAACACACTAGCCAACCCACCAGCGGAGCTTACTCCTGCACCTGCGTTGGTTGTTGTGGTGGGGTGTGGGGTGGTGGGGGTGCCGAGGACGGCCCAGGGGTCGTGTTGGTCGGTGGGGCGGGCGGTACGCCACCCGGGCGCGGTCCACGCGTCTCCGATGCCGGTGACCCCACCGGGCAAGGACAACACCTGCGTGGTGTTGGCACCGGCCAGGGTCGGCACGGGCGCGGCGGTGTCCCACCACAACGATGTCCCGTCCACGGTGGCAAGTTCACCGAGCGCGTCGACGTGGAGCCGGTGCCGGGACACCTCGGCCCCGTCCCGGTCCTTCTCGATGGTTCCGGTGAGGTAGCCGATGGGGCCCCAGGCATATTCGGTCCAGGACCCGTCCGCCCCGATCACCCTGACCCGTCGGCCCAACCCGTCATACACGTACTCGGTGACCGCACCGTCAGGTTCCATCACAGTTAGGAGCTGGCCTGCGGCGTCGTACTCAAACGTTCGGGCCCCGGTGGGGGTGGTTTCGCGGAGAAGCCGCCCACCGGCGTCGTACTCCCACCCCACCACCTTCGCGGTGGTTCCTGTTTCTGTGGTGGTGGTGGTGGCGGAGGTCAGTTGCCCGGCGGTGTCGTACCCGTACCGGGTGGTGACCCCGCCCCGGGACAGGCCAGTGATCCTGCCGCCGTCCTCCCGGCCAATCAGGGTCACATCAGCTGTTCCTGGGTCATCGGTGGTGGTTCGGATGTGTTCTGCAAGGTCCCCGTCCCGGTAGACCCATTCCTGGGTGTAGTTCCCGGCGGTCGCCGAAACGATGCGCCCGGAGGGGTCGTGGGTGAAGGTGGCGTCCCCGAGCAACGGGTTCGAGACCTTCACAACCCGCCCGGCGGGGTCGCGGGTGTAGCGGGTGGTGGTCCCGGTGGGGTCGGTGAACCCGATCCGGTTCCCGTCACCGTCGTACTCCCACCCCAGCGCCTGCGTCCCGTTCCCGTTGGACTTTCGGGTGAGGAGGCCGCGGCGGTCAAAGCACAGTTCGTGCTCCACCGCATACCCCGCCCCACCCGTGTGGTCCGTGATGACCACCCGTCGGCCCGCCAGGTCGCGTTCGATGGCGGCAAGCAGTGTCCCGTCCACCGCGGTGGTCGCTTCCCGGCCGGCAGCGTCGTAGGTCCAGGTGGTCGTGCGCCCGTCAGGGTCCGTTTGCGACAACTGCCGGCCCGCCGGATCATACGTCGCCGTGGTGGCCCTGCCGAGCGGGTCCGTCACACTATCGACCTTGTCCGTGGCCGTATACGTCCGGGTGGTCACCCCACCCAAAGGGTCGGTGATCTTAGTGAGGCGGCCGCGGGTGTCGTACTCGAACCCGGTCCTGCCCCCCACCCCGTTCGTCGTGGACACTAACTCCCCGGCAAGGTTGTATTCAAAGCGGCGGGTCCCGTACCAGGAATCCTGGGAGAAGCTCAGCCGCCCGACCTTGTCATACCCGTACCGGGCCGTCCCCTCCCCCGGCGTATGCCTCGCGGTCAACCGCCCACAGGCGTCGTAGGCGAAGGTTTCGACCTCCCCGGTCGGCAGTCTCCTCGCGGTGAGGCGCTGGTCCGGGTTGTAGGACAGTTCCGTGACCGCCCCGACCGGGTCAACACTGCGGAAGGGTCGGCCGCAGTGGTCGTACTCGAACCGGGTCACCGCCCCTGTGGGGGAGGTGATCGAGGTGATCTTCCCCGCGGCATCGCGGCCCAGGACCGTCAACCCGCCCTCACCATCGACCAATTCAACCGGGTTCCCCGCACCGTCGTAAGACACCAGCTCCGCGGACCCGTCGACAGATTCGATTTTCGTGGGGCGGCCGTACTCATCAAAACTGTAAGTATTCGTGGCGAACGCATCGGTCAGGGACGCCGTCCCGTTGGACCGGTCCGTGACCGCTCCGGTCCGGACACCGGTCGGATCAACGACGGCGGTGAGGGCACCGACCGTGTCGTACTCCCGCACCCAGTCATGCCCGCCCGGGTCCGTGACTGCGATGAGCCGGGAGAGGTTGTCGTGGGTGAACCCCCACTTCGCCCCGTCCGGCAGCACCGCGGCGGTGAGGTTCCCGAGCTCATCAAACACCCGTTCCACGACCCGGCCGAGCGGGTCGGTGGTGCGGGCCAGTTCCCCGTTGGGGGCGTACTCGAACACGGTCCGGCCCCCATCGGGGGCGATCATTGCGGTGGTCCGGCCCGCAGTGTCGTGCTCGAACGCCCACACCGCCCCGTCCGGGTCCACCCGACGCACCAGTACCCCGGCATCGTCGTAACTGAACCGGGTCTCAGCCCCCGACGGGGTCAACGCCGTCACCGGACGACCCGCCCGGTCCCGCACGATCCTCGCAGTGTCACCGGCCGCGTTGGACGTTCCGATGAGGTCTCCGAACGTGTCGTACTCAAAACCGATCACCACCCCGGCAGGGTCGGTGACCTGGGTCAGGAGTCCGTCCCGCCACCGAAGCCCGGTCCGGCCGCCCAGCGGGTCCACGATCACGGACGGGTCCCGGGACAGGTCATCGGCGTACTCATAGGCCACGACGGCACCGGATGCGGTGACCAAGGTCCTCAGACGGTCGTGTTCGTCCCACCCGTAGGTCAGGTCCGCGCCTTCGGGGGTGACGGTGCGGATCTTCCGGCCGCGGGTGTCGTAACCGTGGACCGTGACCGCGCCGTCACGCTCAGTCAAAGACACCAAGTTCCCGTGTCCGTCATAGGACATGGACTGGCGCCGGTCCTCCGCGTCCAACACCCCCACCAGCCGGCCCTTGGAATCAGCGACCCAGGAATTGGACCGGGACCCGTCCTCATCGGAGACCACCGTGACCCGGCCCGGTAAATACGCGAACCTCGTCCGCCGCCCATGCTGTGTGACCTGCCAAACCACACGGCCGGCCTCGTCATAGCTGTTCTCGGCCTCCACCACACCCGCAGCAGAAACCACCGAGGCGATCAGACCCTGCTCGTTCCACCGATACACCCTCGTGCCGGCCTCCGTGCCCACCGTGACCAACCGGCCCGTGGCGTCGTAACCATACTCAACCCGCCGCCCATCCGATGAACGAACCACCGCGACAACACCACCGACGTAGTCGATCTCCACGAACCGGCCCCGGACATGCACCAACCGGTCAACCACCCCCGGCACGCCGCCATCGACCGAACTCTCCGCATCCGGCGCAGCCGGTGTGTGGCGGTGGGCGGAGATGGTCCGGCCGGACCCCGCCCCGGTCCCGAGCCACACCCCGGCGATCGTGTAAGCCCACCAACCGCCCTGGTTATCGGTCACGACCAACACCTCGGAGACACCTGTAGGGACCGAGGACAGCTCCGCCAACCACGGTGTGCCGGCATCTTCGCGGGTGAGCCAGTAATTCTCCCCGACCGCACGGGCCCAGCCTGCACCCTCGCGGGGGAAGTCCACCGCCCGGCCGTCAGCCAGCACCCAGCGGCAGCCCTCATCGGTCAGGACCAGGTGCTGGTCCAGGACCGAGGCCCACCCAGGACCAAACACCCCAACAGTGTCCAGGCCGGAACCGAGGGAGTTATACATCCGGGTGAGAACCAGGTCCGAGCTGGCCCCGGCGAACCCAAGATCTGTTTCGGGTTCAATGAAGTTACCCGTGGCCGTGTTCACCGGATCATTCGCATACCCGGACGAGGGCATCGCCCCGGCCGCGGTGGGCGGGTCAATGACCAGGCCCGTCCGGTTCGCCGAGACCCCGGCCGCGGCCAGTGCCTCGTTCACCGCCGCGTCCGAGAGGGTCGAGACCGCGCCCTCGCTGCCGGCGGCAGCGAACGCGTCCGCGACCACCACCGCCCACGCCGCGTCCGCCTCGTTCAACCGCAAATACTCCCGGAACGCCGTCACCACACCAGCGGCGTCGATCCGGCCCCACCCGCACCGGTCCGCGAACGAAGACAACTCCGACTCCAAGGACCCCGGCACCGACGCGATCCCGTCATCCAGGCCACGGGAACCCGCAGCGAAACTCCGCAACGACTCCGGACGGGCCGAGGACGTCCCGCCCCCGTACCCGCCACCCGGGCCCGGGGTCTCCCGCCGCCCCGACGCCGGAGACTCCGAAGGGAACGACGGCGCACTGCCGGGCTCCATATTCGGACGGGCCTCCTCACCCCAAAGGTTGTCCCAGCCCTCTTCGAGCCAGTTGCGGTTGTTATGCCGCCGCACCCACTCGTTGTTCTCCCGGCGCCGGTCATCCTCGTCCCGCGCCTCGGAAATCATGGTCCCCACATACCCGGCCACCGTCCGTAACGCCGCGGCCAGGGACTCCGCGTCCCGGGACGCCGTAGCCGCGTTCGCCGCGAACACCTCCGAAAAATGCCCCCGGAAATCCTCCCCCGCCGAGGTCACCAACGGCGTCCGCGAGCCCGAATGCTCCTGGACCCGCGACGCTGCGGACTCAAAAGCACCCTTCACCGACTCGGCAACCCCATACACAAACCGGCCACCATGGCCAGCATCGGAATCCGGCAACAACGGCATCTCAACGAACTCGGTCACAACCACAGCCCCCAACAGAACAAGAACGCGAACAAAACCCAACAACCCACAAAACCCGGCACCACAACCAACAAACCCGGCGCCACCAGACCACAGCGGAACGGCCGGGCAACCACACCGCACTAAAGCGGCACGATCACCCGGCCCTCACACCAAACCCACTACAAAATCAGGCCCCGCCACCAGCAGAGAAAATATCCTGCGAAATCTTCTGCAACTGACCGCGCAACTGCTCCAGCTCTTCCTTGGCCTTATCCAACGCAGCCTTCGTCTCCGGCCACGTCGAACCACGGAACTCAGCAGCCAACGGCCCATCCCACACATTCGGATCCGACAACACACGACCCTGCGCATCCAACGCCGAAATCTGATCCGTAAACCCACCAGTAATAATCGACTGCACCTGACCAATAGCAGCCTTGGCTTGCTCAGTAGACAACACACGCGACATAGAACTTTCCTCCCAATAAGAACAATCGCAACACCCAAGCCAAAAAACCCAGGCAACCAAACACCCACAAACTACCAACACCACCGAATAAATCCAACAAACAGACAAACAAAGTTCGAAAAACATGATTCGTTCGTGAACTGCGGGCGGTGCCCCGCACGGTGGGATTAGTCCATTCGGGAGCGCAACCTTATGATACTCAAGGCACCGTGAACGGAAAGAGGGGGACGATCCATGCCCAGGCAGGCTAGTTTTAACCAGTACAAACCGGGGCGGCGTATCCCCTCGGGCCGTTCTCTGGGCATCGCCCTGATAGCGCTGGGACTGATCGCGACCACTTCGTGCACCCAGACTCCCGAGCCAGAGCCGGTGTCCAACCCGGTCAAACTCCTGCAGAGCGTCCGTGTAGGCCTGTCCCCCGCCGCCGGAGTGCAGAAGATCGAAGGCACCACCATCTCCGTGTCCGCTGCGGGTGACTCTTCGGCGGAAAACACCACCTATGACACCGCCCAGGTAGTGGGCGAACTCCCGGTGCGCGTGAGCCTCCAGTACCGTGCCGGCGAGAAATCGGGTTCCGACCTCGCCGAGTTGAAAGGCCACACCGGCCCGGTAGAGATCAACCTGACGCTTGAGAACCTCACCGTCAGACCACAGACCATCCAGTACGACGCCGCCGGCCAGGCCCGCTCTGACACCGCTCTGGTAGGCGCTCCGCTGACAATCGCAGCGTCCACCAAGCTCCCGGGCATCCGGGCGGACGACGTAACACCCGGCTCAGCCGACGGCACTACCGGTACCAACGGAGTCCTGAGCAGCACCGAAGACGGCGCCACCGTTGTCCAGTGGGCCACTGTCCTGGCTCCCCCGCGTTCCGGCGCCAGCACCACGTTGCGCCTCGCCGCCGACGTGAAGGACTTCCAGGTTCCCGAATTCGACGTCGCAGTCCAGCCTGGCCTCAATACAGACCTAAGTGCCAACGGTGTGCTCGCCAGCGCCTTCTCATCCGGAACCGGTTCGGAGATGGAGCTGCAACGCCGCACCATTTCGCTCGTATCTGATGTCAACACGGTCCTGGCGAAGGCCGGATCCACCATCACCGATGTCCGCAGGAACCTGCAGGCAACCTCGCAGACTCTCGGCGCAAAGACGGCCGGTGAACTGCGGGACAACTCCCAGGCCCTTGCCGCGACGATGTCTGACCTGAAGCAGCAGCTGCAGGTTCTCGGCTCTGATTTGGAGTCTTCAACAACTGCCACCCAGTCCACCACCATGTCGCAGTTGAAACTGACGGTCTCCGCCGTGGACGCCATGCTGGGCGACACTTCCGCGACACCGCCGGTCACCCCCATCACCGGTGACGGCTGCACCGCCGAGGTGGCCAAGGCCGCGCCGGCAGCCACCGTTTACTCCAGCGTTCTCACCATGTCCTCACAGCTGGACGCCTACGCTAAGGTCAGCGCGAGTTGCCGGGACACCGTTGCCGGCGCCCTCAAAGCCACCATGGGACCGGAAAACCCCACGCCAGCGGAATGCGCTGAGCAGGGTTCCATGACCTGCTCCCTTTATGGTTCGGCTGTGACAGTTACCGGAGCGCTTCTGGGCCTGGTGCAAAAGGGCGACGAGCTCGTCTCCGGTCTCCAGCCGCAGGTCATCGAAGGCGCGATCAAAGACCAGGCAACTTCCGCCGTCGCACTTGAAAAAGTGCGCACCGACCTCGGTGCGATGCTTGACGGCTCTGGAACGTCCGAGGATTACAGCAAGGCACTGGCTGCACTGGATACGGCCATCAAGTCCGCCGCCGACTCTGCAGCCGCGACGCGGAAAGCAGCCACGGCAGCCCAGACCAGCGTTGACGCCCTCCGGCAGAAACTGCTCGCCATCGCCACCAATGCCAAGGATGCCAAGGGCGAACTCGGTCAGGGAACCTGGCTGAACGGCTCCATGCTGCAGCAGAACCAGAAGGTGGCGGACGAGCTGTGCAAGCTGTCCGATGACAGCCTCATCCCCGGCAAGGGCAAGCTGTCCGCAAAGGATGTTGAGCGGCTGCGTTCCTATTTGACCTCAGTGCCGTGCAAACCGACTGATGAGGACGGCAACCCCACACCCGCGCTGAATCCGCCGCCGGGCTTCAAGGAGCCACTGGACGTGCGGCTCGAAGGTCAGTCAGCCGCTTGGGACGAGGTTCTTGCAGCCACTGACACGACTGCCGCCGACCAGGCAATTGGCCAGGCGTTCACCGCCTTGGAAGCGACGTTCGACGACGCCGACACCAAGCTCGAAGCGATCAAGACGGGCGTCAAGACGCTCGACGGCGCCGCAACAGGAAACGCCAATGGCACCAAAAAGGGACTTGAGGCGCTCGATACTGCACTGGCTGACGCGATTGACTCCTCCGGCACAGTGACGACCGCACTCGCGAAGTTGAAAGAGCAGCAGGACATGCTCGGCGACAAGATCAAAGAGTCACTCCGCGACGTTTCGGCCGAAACCGCCGCCGAGGTCTACAAAACCGTCGGCGAACAAGTACGCCAGGTTGCCGACATCGGCGATGCCAGCTCTGAATCCGTGACCACAGCCTTCAACCGGTCCATTTCCGGGCTGAAGTCCACCTCAGACGACGTTGTGAAGGACGCCGAGGGCACGGTCAACAAACAGCGCGACGAACTCCTCGGTCAAAGCGGTGACCTCACAGCCGCCCTGTCCAAGAGCACTCAGTCCTCGCTGGAGAACATTGCGTCCAGCACGTCCGGCTCCACCCGCGACGTCGAGGGTGCCAGCGCCCTTCTCGCCTCCAGCCTCAATAAAGTGATGCTGGATCTCGGTGACCGCACGGTCAACGGCTCGGGTCTGCTCGGCTCCATGGCCACCAGCGCGGCAAAAGCAGACACAGCGGACTTCCAACTGGCCCTGGCCTCCCAGAATGCTGAAGGCTACGCCAACATACGCTCCCGCGACGTTGCAGGACTTCTCCTGCGCCAGGCCCAGTTCAAGGCCTCGCTCACTGCAGTGGATGAACTGCCACCGTTCCAACTCGAGGTCCCTGCAGGTGCGACGTCACAGACGCTGTACACACTGAAGATCGGCGGCAACGCGTGAACCCCCGCAACCGTCTCTTCTTACTGATCGCTGCGGGAGCCGCCGTCGTGATTGCTGCTGCTGTGGTCCTGACCATGGCACTGAACCGCCCCACGGAAGCTCCCCGGCCCGATCCTGTGGCTGCCACAGTTCCTGTTGCCCTCAAGGCTGACGGCCTGCCGGCGGACTTTTCGATCGGCGTCGTCATGACATTCGGCCAGTCCGGTGAGCCCGGAACCGAATACAACCGCGCAGCACAGGGTGCCGTGGTGGCGGCACAGCGTTTCGCCCAAGGCGGCGCGACAGTCACCCTCCCCACCCAGAACGACCAAGGCACCGAAGACGGCGCCCGTGCCGCAGTCGGCGCGCTTGCCGAGCAGGGTGTGTCCGGCGTTCTCGTTGCCAGCACAGGTCCGCAAGCCCGTGCAGCAGCGAAGGCCGCTGAGGAGCGGGGCCTCCCGGTCATCTTGCCCTACAGCGAGGCGTCGGAACCGACCCAAACGACGTGGACCACTGGACCAACGTCAGCCTCTGTCCAAGCCGCTCTGGGGACCGCACTTGCCGGCAAGAGCCGGGTGCTGCTGGTCAGCGACGGCGGCCAGGTCCCGGCATCCGTCACTCCCGCTGACACACTGACGCTGGAGGGCTTCTCCGACGTGTCCGGCTTGGCCCAGGAAGCAGCCATCCGTACGGGCGACCAGCTTCGACCTCCGGCCAAGGACGCGCCGGCTGATGCTGAAGGCACACGGATTGCCAACCCCGCAGACGCTGTTGTGGTGTCGGCGGCAACCCCGCAGCGCCTGGCCCGGCTGGTCCAAGCCCTCCAGTCACGCGACGTGTCCGTTCCGCTGGTACTTCCCGACGGCGCCATCACCCCCGCGTTCGCGTCCTCGCTCGCGGAGCTTGACGGCACCGCTTCAGGACAACTTGTCAGCGTCGCCCCGGCGACCGGCGATGCAATCGCACTTCAGCAGGACGCCCAAGGGCGGGGCATGTCCGCGTTCCTCTCCGGCATTAGATTGGCTAACGGGAACCCGGAGATCAAGAACCTGACAGACGATACCCCGTTCTCGGCGGATGCCTGGGCCGCGGACGCCCGAAGCCATGACGCCGTGGTGGCCCTGGTCCGCGCGGCTGCACTGGCCGGCAGCAAGGAACCGTCGAAGGTCGCAGCGTCGCTGCGCACCCTGTCCTTCGGCGCCGGGGAAGGCCTCGCCGGACCGCCGCTGGACTTCTCGCAATCCCAAGCACTGACTGCCGAAGCGATCCCCGTCTTCGCGTCACCTCAGGACCTCGGTCTTCGTCCGGCAGACGAGAACGCTCCACGGCTCGTCTGGGTACCGGCACCAGCCAGCCCTTAACAACCCTTTCTGTCCCCACGCCTGAGGGGAACAGTTCCACTACAGGAGGAGCGCCCGTTGCGTGTGCTGATCGACCTGGACGATCGTCGTTTCGAGTGCGAGGTTGCCCATGCTGCGCCCGCCACCACGCTGTCCGACTTAGTGGAAGCTGCCGGCGGACCCAGGGTTTCGCCTGATGAGCCGGTGTTTGTCAATGAGACAGAGGTCCGGGGTGCCACGCCGCTCTCCGAACTGATTCTGTTGGAGGGCAGCCGCATCTCACGCGCACCGTGGCCCGCGCCGCACCGTGTCCGTGGTTGGAGCCTGACGTTGGCCGGCGGGCAACGTACGGGTGGTGTGGTGGATGTTCCGCAGGGGCGTGACATGCTGGTCGGCAGGTCGCCCCATGCCGACCTCAGTCTCCCCACCGAAAGTGCCTCGTGGGATCACTTCCGTCTTCGCCGCGAAGAGGAGGGGCTCCGGGTGGTGGATGGCGGTTCCACCAACGGCACCTTGGTCAACGGGGAGCCTGTGGGCGAGGACGGGGTTTTGGTCACACAAACGGCCACCATCACGGCAGGTGGCACGGTCCTTCTCCTCCGCCCCACCTTGGATGAGACCCCCGCTCCCGCCCCCGGCAGCCTGCACAACCTGACCCCGGCAGCCACTGCTCCCTTTAACAGGCCACCGCGCCCCGGCCGCGCACCCGCCGGGGATCCGTTGGTCCCGCCGAGCCGCAAGGACGTTCCGCCAGCCAACAAGTTCAGTTACATCACAGTGCTGGCACCGCTGGTCATGGCCGTTGCGATGGTGATGATCCTGAGGGACATGCGCTTCGCGATGTTCGCCATGCTCAGTCCGGTGATGGCGGTGGGCATGTGGTTCGAGCAAAAGCGTCGCCATGCCCGGGGCCTCAAGGAAGAGGCAGAGCGCTTCGACGGAGCCCTCAAAGAGTTTGAGCAACAGATCCGCACAGCCGCAGAGGTGGAAACCGCCCGCCGGCACAAGATGGTCCCCGATCCCGCTACGGTGGTCCGCCGTCCGTCACTTCCGGCGACGTCACTGTGGCAGCGCCGTGCTGACTCCGACGACTTCCTGGTCCTGCACGCGGGCACAGGTGACGTCCCGTGGAAGCCCGAAGTTGACCGCGCTGCGGGCTCGCGCCCGGACGAAAAAGTCAAGGAAACCCTCACCGCAGCCCGTCTCCTGGCAGCCCCTGTTCTGGTGGACCTGACCGACGCCGGCGTCGTTGGCATTGTTGGCTCACGGGAAGGAGCCCTGGCGTTGGCCCGTTCACTGGTTGCCCAGGCCGCGGTGCACGTTGGTCCTGCCGATCTGACGATCGGCGTTTTCTGCGACGCCGGCCGGGCCGATGAATGGGAATGGGCGTCCTGGCTCCCCCACACACGCCAAACCGGCAGCAGCACGGGCGATCGCTGGATGTCCGCGCATCGTGAGACCAGCCTGGCCATGCTGCGCATGCTGAAGGATTCAGTGGAGGAATTGCCCACCCCAGCGCTCATGGTGGTCTTGGATTCCGACGTACTGACAGAGGGCAGGGACGCCCCTGCCCGCGCCTTGCTCGGCATGGGGCGTTCCGTTCCCGGTGGCCACGTCAACCCGCAGCAGCGGCCTCCCCGCGTGGCTGGCATCGTCATAGCGACGTCCGAGGAACAACTGCCGGCGTCCTGCACCACCATTATCAGGGTTGGGACGGATGCTGCAGCCACCGTGGACCAGCCGGAGGACCTGACCCGCGTGGAGGACGTCATCCTGGCAGGTCTCGACCAGGAAGAAGCCCTGCGCTGCGCCACACGCTTGGCACACTTCGATGATCCCGAACTCAGCGTTCCCGGGGCCTCCTTGCCCTCTTTGGTACGGATGCCCGGGCTTCTGGGCTACGAACGCCCCGACGCGGCCACGATCCGCCGGATGTGGCAGGCCCCCACCGGCGTTTCCACGCCAATAGGTACCGGCGAAAACGGACCCCTGACCCTGGACCTCGTCAAGGACGGACCGCACGGGCTGGTGGGCGGCACCACCGGCTCCGGAAAGTCCGAATTCCTGCGCTCCCTGGTAGCTGGCCTCGCCGCCCGCAACGATCCCACCCGATTGAACTTCATTCTGGTGGACTTCAAGGGAGGGGCAGCCTTCAAGGCCTGTGAGCGCCTCCCGCACACCATCGGAACCATCTCCAACCTGGACGAACAACTGGCTGACAGGGCCCTGATCGCCCTGGAAGCAGAGATGGAGCGCCGCCAGCGGGTTTTCGCAGAGGCAGGCGAGGGAATCGACAACCTCAATGCCTACTTGGCCACGAACCCCGCCGAGCCGATGCCGCGCCTCCTGCTGGTGGTCGATGAGTTCGCCATGCTGGCCAAGGATTTCCCGGATGTCCTGACAGCCCTCGTCAGCATTGGCGCCGTGGGCCGCACCTTGGGAGTGCACATGATCCTGGCTACGCAGCGTCCGGCTGGGGTGGTGAGCGACGACATCCTCGCGAACACCAACCTTCGGGTGGCGCTGCGCGTCCAGAGCCGCGACGACTCCAACAACGTTATTGGCGTCCCAGCCGCCTCAGCGATCGGCAGGGCCCAGATGGGCCGCGCCTTTGTGAAACTCGGCCAAGACGACATCACGCCCGTCCAGACCGCGCTGGTCACCGGACAGGCACAGCTCGACGGCGGCCCCGCCGTCGATGTTCGCGACATCCGGCAGTTCGGTGTCCCCGCCCCCGCGCCCGTACTTCCACGGTCCGCTGCGATGGACGAAAACGATCTGGATCTCCTTATCGACGCCGTGGTGGAAGCCAATGCCGAAGCCGGATACGCCCCTCCGCGGCAGGTCTGGCCGGAGGCGCTGGGCGAGCGGGTGGAGCTGGAAGGATTCCTGGCGGAGGGATCTCCCGAGGAGACCTCTACAGCCGACCGTCCATCGGTCGGAAGCGTAAAGGGGTCCACCGTCCTCGTGACCCTGTTGGACGAGCCTGACTTGCAGCGCCAGTCTGCCGCCGGATGGGACATGTCCATGGGCAACCTGATGCTGATGGGTGTAGCGGGCTCCGGTACAAGCACCACCCTGGCGACCATCGCGCTGACCCTTGCGAAGAATACAGATCCCGCCGACTTGGACCTGATGATTCTGGACATGGGTTCCGGCGACCTGGAGATGCTCAAACGCCTGCCCCACACGGTGGCCTATGTGGGAACCGGTGCCGGCGCCAAGGAGCAGCAAGCGCGTTTCCTGCGGCATCTGAACACCGAATTGGAAAGTCGCAGGGCAGCACCAGGTACGCATCGCCGCACGGTGGTCCTTCTCGACGGCCTGGCGTCGCTGCGCGATGAATTCCAGGACTTTGAGGGGCAGCAACTCCTGGGCCTGCTGTACCGGGCCTATGCCGACGGGCCGGCCCTGGGGCTCTCCTTCGCCG
Source organism: Paenarthrobacter sp. OM7 (assembly GCF_029873575.1). NCBI lineage: Bacteria > Bacillati > Actinomycetota > Actinomycetes > Micrococcales > Micrococcaceae > Paenarthrobacter > Paenarthrobacter sp. OM7. The sequence continues at coordinate 878,427 of NZ_CP123579.1, read as the reverse complement.
TGACCACGACCCGTGCCAAAGCAGTTCCTTCCGTGATGAATGAAGTAACGCTGCAGAAGTGGCTCTTCCGGCTTGCCGACACCTACGACTACTCGTCGCTCGGGGTGCGGGCAAAACATGTCCCGGCCGCCCTCCCCGGACGTTGCGTGGATCCGCGGACCTCCCTGCAGATGCACGTTGCTACTCCCGGCATCGGCTTGGAAGCCGCTGTGGACCGTGTCCGCCAAGGCTGGGGAGATGCGCCTGCCAAGACCACAGCGATCAGGAGCTTGCCCACCAACGTCACTATGGCGGATCTCGGCGTGAAGCCACAACTCGAGACCGAGCCGTGGCACATCCCCGTGGGAATCCGCGAAACAGACCTCTCACCGGCTTTCCTGGAAATTTATGAGGGCGAGCACGCCCTGATTGCCGGGCCGGCCCGTTCTGGTAAATCCACCGTGCTGCTGGCTCTGGCCGAGGCTGTCCGTGGCGTATCCACCTCCCGGGGCCCGGCCCAGGTCTGGGGCATCTGCGACCGCCGCTCCCCTTTGGCCAACGCCGATCTGGACCGGATAGCCGTAGGCACCGACGAAGTACCTGCGTTGTTGGCTTCGCTGCGGATCGAGCGCGGCCCGGTGTTCCTCTTGATCGATGACGCCGAACGCTTTGAGGACACCGATCAGTCCATTGCGGGGATCGTAGCCTCCGGGCTGCCTGGGCTCTGCATTATTGCCTCAGGGCGGGCCGCTGACCTCCGTGGGCTGTACAGTCACTGGACCAAGGCCATCCGAAAATCCCGTCTGGGCGTGGTGCTCCAGCCCGACGTCAATTACGACGGCGAGCTGCTGGGTGCCACGCTTCCGCGGAAGGCACCCGTGGCGCTCACTGCCGGACGCGGATACCTCGGTGTGGGCGGGCAAATGTCGCTGATCCAGTCCCTGAGTCCCGGGAGCTAAACCAACAGCAGATACTTTGCAGGGGTCCGCGGAACGGCCCGGATATCAGATCGACAGCTTTGGAGAGTACGGACATGCAATTGGCACAAACGGGTCAGGCGTTGGGCGCGTCCTACCGCTTTGGGGAGCGCGTGGGCTCAGGGGCTGTGGGCGAAGTCTGGACGGTCACGTCCACCGACGGCCGCACCCTGGCGGCCAAAGTCCTGCGACCGGAGCATGCCGATGACCCTTCCTTGGTAGAGCGGTTCGTCCGCGAGCGCTCCGTGCTGCTCGGTCTGCAGGATTCCAGCATCGTCACAGTACGGGACATGGTGGTTGAGGGTGAACGGTTGGCCATCGTCATGGACTACATCGCGGGCGGCTCGCTGCGCGACGTCGTCAAGGACGCTGGCCCGATGCCCTCCGAAGAAGCAGTGAAAGTTGCCGCCGAAATCTTCGATGCCCTCGCGTTCGCCCACTCGCGGGGCGTGACGCACCGCGACATCAAGCCGGACAATGTGCTCCTGGCCCGCCCGTGGTCCGAGTGTGAAAGCGGCGACGTGCGTGTGTCCGACTTTGGCATTTCCGACGTCGTGGGCGAGAAAATCCGCCAGACGACAGGCCTGATCGGCACTCCGCAGTACATGCCTCCCGAACTCATCAGCCAAGGGCGGTCCGGGCCCGCCGGAGATGTCTATTCCACGGGAGTCCTGCTCTACGAACTCCTTGCCGGCCGCACGCCGTTCGCGGGTCCGGGGACGGACTTCACCGTTGCGTACCGCCATGTCTCTTCGCGACCGCCCCGTATTCCGGTGGATGATGCTTTGTGGAGCGTCCTGGATCGGCTGTTGTCCAAAGACCCCACCCAACGCCCAACGGCCGCTGAGGCTGCGTCGACCCTCCGACGCCTGGTGCCCGGTCTTGCGGGCAAGCCCGCTCTCCTCCGGGGGACAGCGCCCGAAGAGTTCGACGACGTCGAACGTCCCGCTACCGTCGTCCGCGGCGCCTTTACCGATGACGAACTCGCAGCCTTTGCAGCGGCCCCACCCGCCGGCGTCGATGTTGAGGCTCCGGACCTTGGGCAGGCCGGCAGCGCTACTATTGCCCGCCCCATGCCGCGCCGCGAGGTCCTTCCCCAAGCGGAGGAAAAGGCAGAGGAAAAAGACTCGACCCCGTTTTGGCGGACACGCAAGGCGCTGCTTCTGGCCGCCAGCGCGGTCTTCCTGATCGTGGCCATGGTGGTGGGTTTTATTCTCCTGTCCCCCACCACCCAGCAGGCAGCACCCCCGCCTCCCGGACAGCAGCTGTCAGCGCAACTTCAGGACCCTGCCCTTCCGACAGGCCTCGCCATTTCGCGGAGCGCAGCGTACGAGCCTTCGTCCGGCCAGGTCCGTTTAACGGTGTCCTACTCGGCGCAGAAAGCGCCCTTGTCCGGTGAGTTCCTGGAGGTCATCCCCGGACTTGACGACGGCGAAGCATGCCCGGCTGTGACGTGGGATGGTGGCACGGTGAGCCGTAACCAGGCTTCCATCACCGGCCTGGATGTTGAATGCGGCTGGAAGCTGTCCGGGGTAGAGATTCCCGCCGGAGGATCTGTACAACTGACCGCCAAGGTACCTGTGCAGCCCGCGGACCAGAAGGCAATGGATGCCTGGCTTCGCAGCTCATCGGCTGCAACCACGGCTGCCACGCAAAACCCTGCCGTCAAAGGCACCGCGTACCCGGTGCAACGCCTCAAGGGCGTAGAGGTCCGCACCCCTGCCCGCGTTGTCACGCCCAGTCCCCTGAAAATCACGCTGGTTCCGGTGTGGGCAGGCGGCGCCGATGAACTCAATCCCCTCTACGTCAGCCCGGCCTCGGGTAAGCCATCGCAGATGCTCGACGCAGTCACCGGCGGTGAAAAGGGAGTGCGGTTCGCCGACGGTTGTGGCGGGGCGTTGGCAGTGGACAGCTCAGGACTCACCGTCACTGCCCTGCAAATCACGCCGCAATGCACGGTCCGGGCCAGCGTGGGAAACTTCACCGAACTCAAGTCTGCCCCCTTTGGCATCACATCCCGGGAGAACTCGGGCGAGTAGCTTTGTCTTCGCTTCCGCCGAGGGGCGGGATCTCACCCCTTTCGCGACCGGCAAGGGGCGGGTTCTCAACCCTTTCACGCTGTCAAAGGGGCGAGAGCTAACCCTTCGACGATGCCAAGAGTAGATTAATCACGGATGCCACCAGACACCCTCGGAACCAGCACGGACCTCGGAGGCAACAATGGCCGGGACCACCAAAAGAACCAGCAAAAGCAGTGACTACGAGTTCGTTACTGTGTGGCGTGTGGCGGGATCCCGCGAGGAAGTGGTGGACATCCTCGGTGATGCCGCGGCGCTCAAGCAATGGTGGCCGTCCGTCTATCTCACGGTCACTCCCGTCGCCGACGGCGGACCTGACGGCGTTGGCGCCAGCTTCGACCTCCACACCAAGGGCTGGCTCCCGTACACCCTGCGTTGGCGGCTGACCGTCACTGAACCGGTGACCCTCGACGGCTTCGCCCTCACAGCACAAGGCGACCTCAACGGAACAGGCCGCTGGACGTTCGAAACCGACGGCCCGGAAGTGGTCATCACCTACGACTGGCGGGTCAGCGCAGCCAAGCCACTGCTCCGTTGGCTGAGCTGGCTTCTCAAACCCGCATTCTCGGCCAACCATCACTGGGCCATGGCACGCGGCGAGGAAAGCCTCAAACTGGAACTCCGCCGTCGTCGTTCCACTTCCGCAGCGAAAGTGCCTCAGCCCCCACAAGCAACCTTCGTCCGGCGGGCGAGGGGTTAGCTCTCACCTCTTTCGTCGCTGCCAAAGTGCCGGGATCCCGCCCCTCGGCGCACCTATCCACATAGCCACCCATCCGAGGCCAGGCCGGCGCCGAACTCCCGATAGAATCAAGACGCCGACAATCAAGCAACAAATGAGATCAGGGAGGACCACGTGCGCACATCGCGGACCCGGGCTCCCTTCCATGCTCTGCGGTCGGGCGCCGTCTCCCTTGTGGTGGTTCTCCTCGCAGCAGGTGCCCACATTGTGGGCGGCGGGACGCTTCCCACGGCCCCGGTCCTGTTGGCGCTCGTGGTGCTGACGGCTCTGGTGGCAACACTGGCTACCCGTTTCAAGCTGAACCTCGTCTCCATGGCGGGCCTCTTAGGCGCGGGACAATTGGTGCTTCACGAGGCCTTCACGGCCCTGGGGCCCATCACAGCCACGGGTCCGGCGGCAAACCACCACCTGGGCGGTGAATCCCTGGACCCCGGGATGGATATCGCGGCGACCCACACCCACGAGCTCGGGACGGCTTTCGGCGCACTGATGCTGGTGGGTCACATCCTGGCGACCCTCGCTTCCGCCGTCGTCCTGGCCAAGGGCGAGGACGCGATGTGGAAGCTGGCTGCCTGGCTTCGTCCCCTGCTCAACCTTCCCACCTTGGTGTTCAGGCCCGACGCCGGCGCCTCCCCTGTCACGGTTGGCGCACCCGACGTCTTCATCCCCCGCCCCTGGCGGAACCTCAGGCAAGACAGCCGACGCGGCCCGCCCGCCGTCGTCGTACTTCCCTAGTTCCGCCCGGCACCAACGCGACGCGACAATGCGCCGCACACGCAAAGCCTTTGCATGGTGACGGGCCCCAAACCCGTACCCCTGCGCCGGTTCAGCCAGCGCATCTGAAAGGCATTCCCATGAACAAGTCCGCCCTCCGTCGCACCCTTTCCGCTACCGCCGTCGCCGGTGGAACCGCCGCCCTGATGATGGCCGGTCTGGCCGGAGCGTCAGCCCACGTTTCCGCAGACCCGAACAAGACCGCTGCCAACTCATACGCCCTGGTTACCTTCGGCATCCCGCACGGTTGCGACACGTTCGGCACCACCAAGGTAGCCATTTCACTCCCCGAGGAGCTGAACGACGCCCAGCCCACGGTCAACCCGAACTGGACCGTGGAGAAGGTCACGGAGACCCTCGCAGAGCCCAAGAAGCTGGACGATGGCACCACCATCACCAAGCGCACCAGCCAGATCGTGTACACAGCCAAAGCTCCGCTGGACCCGCACCTCCGTGACGCTCTGGTCCTGTCGGTCAAACTGCCGGACGCGGCTGGCAAGACCATCTACTTCCCCACCTTGCAGACCTGCGAGCAGGGCCAGACTGACTGGTCGGAGATCGCCAAGGAGGGACAGGACGAGCACGAACTCAAAGCTCCTGCGCCGTCGGTGACCATCACCCCTGCTGCCGCGGAAGGTGACCACCACGCGGCAACCGCCGTCTCCACCGAGCAGGCCGCCGCGGTGACCTCCGATGACGGCTCGCAAGCACGCAGCTGGGCCGGCCTGATCGCCGGTATCGCGGGTTTGGGCCTGGGCGGTGCGGCGTTCTTCCGTAGCCGCGCTGCCAAGCCCGCAGCGGCCAAGGCTGACTCCGCCAAGTAGTCGTCGTGGATTGGCGCCCGGAAGATCACGATCCGGGCGCCAATCCGCACACTGTGCCGTGGCTCAATTGACTCGCGTCACGGCCGGGGCAAGGCTGGTGCCCATGTGGACTCAGCGCATCAAAACCGGACTTGTCACGACGACGGCAGCCGCTTCATTGCTGCTCCTGGCGGCTTGCGGGCCAAGCCCCAGCCCGGCGGGAACCAGCAGTGCCCCGCCCACTTCTTCAACTCCGTCGGCCTCGTCGACACCCAGCTCACCATCGGCGACGGCCACGACGACGCCCTCCCCATCGCCGACCGCCACGTCCGCCGCGCCAGCAGACGCCACCCTGTGCAAAGCGGCGTCGCTGACGGCGGCTACCGATTCAACCGGCGGCGGAGCAGCAGGCAGCATCTACGAAAAGCTGATCCTGACGAACTCCGGCACAACCCCCTGTGTCCTCGAAGGCTTCGCCGGCGTCTCACTGACAGCCGATGCCAGCGGCGAACCGATCGGCGAACCGGCAACCCGCGAGACCACCACTCCGGTCACCAAGATCGAACTGGCCCCGGGCAAGTCTGCGTGGGCTGAAATCCGCTACACGCAGGCCGGCAACTACGGCGACTGCACCAAGGTCCCTGCCGCCGGCTTCCGGATCTACCCGCCAAACGACACAGCATCGCTGTTCGTCGCAGAGCCCCACGACGCCTGCAGCAATGCCGGCATCAAACTCCTGACCATCACCGCGTTCCAAGCAGTCTGACGTTGACTCCACGGCTCCCGGCTTATTCTGTCGGGGCCGTGGGGCATGATGGAGGGATGCAGGAGCCGCAGGCGTCGGATGGCGCCATCAGCCGTTTCAGCCAGGCAACCAGAGAATGGTTCCTCGGCGCTTTTTCCGAGCCCACGCCAGCGCAGGACGGCGCGTGGAACGCGATCTCGTCAGGCTCGCATGCGCTGGTGGTGGCACCCACTGGTTCCGGCAAAACCCTCGCAGCGTTCCTTTGGGCCTTGGATCGGTTGCATTCCACACCCTCGGACACCCTCCCAGGGCTGGAGGCTGTCCCCGCCAACGGCAAGGGCCGCGCCAAACGTCCCAAGACCAAAACCCGCGTCCTGTATATCTCCCCGCTCAAGGCACTCGGGGTGGACGTAGAGCGGAACCTCCGTGCGCCACTGATAGGCATCACCCAGACGGCCAAGCGATTAGGGCTGCCTGCACCGCTTGTGACAGTCGGCGTCCGTTCAGGAGATACGACGGCGGCAGATCGCCGAACGCTGCTGACCAACCCGCCGGACATCCTGATCACCACGCCCGAATCCCTGTTCCTCATGCTGACCTCCCGTGCCCGGGAGACTCTCAGTGAAGTGGACACCATCATCATCGACGAAGTGCACGCCGTTGCGGGTACCAAACGCGGGGCCCACCTGGCCGTTTCCTTGGAGCGCCTGGATGCCTTGCTTCCCAAGCCGGCGCAGAGGATCGGGCTCTCGGCCACCGTGCAGCCGCGTGAATTGGTGGCGCAGTTTCTGGCGGGCCAGGCTCCAGTGGAAATCGTAGCTCCACCATCCAAGAAAAACTGGAACCTCACAGTCACCGTGCCTGTGGAGGACATGTCGGACCTCCAAGGTGCCGCGGGAGCATTCGATTCCGGGCCGGCCTCCGGGTTGCAGCCCCAGGCGTCCATCTGGCCCCATGTGGAGGAACAGATTGTTGATCTTGTCCTGTCCAAGCAATCCACTATTGTCTTCGCAAATTCGCGGCGCCTTTCCGAGCGTCTGACGGCCCGGCTCAACGAAATCTACGCTGAACGGCAATTGATGGCTGTAGGCGGCAGCGAGTGGGCCGCCCCGGCATCGGACGCCGGAGTACCGGCATCCACAGCCACCCCGGCCCACATGATGGCGCAGGCCGGCAGCACCACCGGCGCCGATCCTGTCCTGGCCCGGGCCCACCACGGCTCGGTCTCCAAGGACCAGCGGGCCATGATCGAGGACGACCTCAAGTCCGGCAGGCTCCGGTGTGTGGTGGCAACCTCCTCACTGGAACTCGGCATCGATATGGGTGCTGTGGACTTGGTCATCCAGGTGGAGTCTCCGCCGTCTGTGGCCAGTGGCCTACAGCGTGTGGGGCGTGCGGGCCACCAGGTGGGCGAGATTTCCGAGGGCGTGCTGTTCCCGAAACACCGGGCGGATCTCCTGCACACGAGTGTCACCGTGGAACGCATGCTGAGCGGGCAAATTGAACGCTTGAGCATCCCCACGAATCCCTTGGACATCCTGGCCCAGCAGACGGTGGCGGCGACTGCCTTGGGGAGCATCGACGTCGAAGACTGGTTCAGCACTGTGCGCCGGTCAGCACCGTTCGCCAGCCTCCCGCGGTCCGCGTTCGAGGCCACACTGGACCTGTTGGCGGGACGCTATCCATCGGACGAATTCGCCGAACTCCGGCCGCGCATCATCTGGGACCGGCATGCCGGAACCATCGAGGGCAGGCCGGGGGCCCAGCGTCTTGCAGTGACCTCCGGTGGCACCATCCCGGACCGTGGACTGTTCGGCGTGTACATCATCGGCACAGAAGTTGAGGGCTCAGCCTCGCCGGGCAGCGCGGACGGGAGCGAACCAACTGCCTCGGCCCGCGCGGCCAAGGGCGGCCGCCGCGTTGGTGAACTCGATGAAGAGATGGTGTACGAGTCACGGGTGGGCGACGTCTTCGCACTGGGCGCTACCAGTTGGAAAATCGAGGACATCACCCATGACCGCGTCCTGGTCTCCCCGGCCTTCGGCCAACCCGGCAAGCTCCCCTTCTGGAAGGGTGACTCCCTCGGCCGCCCCGTTGACCTCGGCCGGGCGCTCGGCGCTTTCATCCGCGAACTCTCCGCCGCTGACGAGGCTCCCGCCATGGAACGCTGCCAAGCCAGCGGTTTGGACGCCTTCGCGGCAAGCAACCTGCTTCAGTACCTCAGGGAACAGAAGGAAGCCACGGAGATCGTCCCCAGTGACCGAACCTTGGTGGTCGAACGCTTCCATGACGAGCTCGGCGACTGGCGGGTAGTCCTCCACAGCCCCTTTGGCATGCCCGTCCATGCGCCATGGGCGCTGGCCGTGGGCCAACGGCTGCAGCAGCGTTACGGACTGGACGGTTCCGCGATGGCGGCCGACGACGGCATCGTCCTGCGCGTGCCCATGATGGAAGATGAGCCGCCCGGCGCTGAGCTGTTCCTGTTTGACCCGGAGGAACTGGAGCAGATCGTCACTGCAGAAGTGGGCGGCAGTGCACTTTTCGCCTCACGGTTCCGCGAGTGTGCCGCCAGGGCGCTCCTGTTGCCCCGCCAAAACCCGGCCAAGCGCCAGCCGCTGTGGCAGCAACGGCAACGCTCGGCCCAGTTGCTGGACGTCGCCCGGAAGTATCCTTCGTTCCCTATCGTGCTCGAAACGGTGCGCGAATGCTTGCAGGATGTTTACGATCTGCCCGCTCTCAAAGACATTGCGGCCTCTGTGGAGCGTCGTGAACTCAGGATCGTGGAGACCACCACGCAGCAGCCGTCCCCCTTCGCCAAGTCGCTGCTCTTCGGCTATGTGGCCCAGTTCCTGTACGAGGGCGACTCCCCCTTGGCGGAACGCCGGGCCGCTGCCCTGGCGTTGGACTCCACTCTCCTCAACGAACTCCTGGGGCGTGTGGAACTGCGCGAGCTCCTGGATGCGGCAGTTATCGACTCCACGGAAAGGGAACTGCAGCGGCTGGCCCCTGACAGGCGCGTGCGTGGGATGGAGGGCGTGGCTGACCTGCTGCGGTTGTTGGGTCCGCTCAGCGTTGAAGAAGTGGCGGAACGGCTTCAAGGCGTGGAGCCAGCTGGAACAGTGCAGCAGGATGGAACGCTGGAGCAGCTTATCAGCGCAGATCATCCGGACGGCACAGATCATCCGGACGGCGCCGAACACCTGGAGGAAGCTCCGCCGGCCGCGCCACCGGGCACCGTCACCGACGCCGGATCCCACCTCGCTGCCCTGCAGAAAGCCAACCGTGCGCTTAAGGTGACCATCGGCGGCGTCGAACGCTTCGCTGCGGTGGAGGATTCCGCAAGACTCCGCGACGCAATCGGCGTTCCCTTGCCGATGGGTGTTCCTTTGGCGTTCATTGAGCCGGTCAATGATCCTTTGGGTGACCTCGTCTCCCGGTATGCACGCACACACGGACCGTTCACGGCGTCGGAAGCAGCCACAAGGTTGGGACTCGGTGTAGCGGTGGTCAACACGGCCCTGAAACGCTTGGCCGGGGACGGCCGGGTGGTGGAGGGAGAGTTCCGTCCGCATGCTGTGGCCGAACCCCAGCCCACGGCGGAAGCTGTGGATCGCGAGCTCATGACCCTGGACGCCCCGCCGTCCAGCGAGTGGTGCGATGCCGAAGTCCTGCGCAAGCTGCGTCGCCGTTCCCTTGCTGCCCTCCGCGCCGAAGTGGAGCCCGTGGACACCGCCGCTTACGGGCGGTTCCTGCCGGCTTGGCAAAACGTCACCCCACCGGGCAAGTCGCGGAGCCAGGCGTTGCGCGGACTGGACGGCATCATCACGGCCGTGGACCAGCTGTCCGGCGTACCAATCCCCGCCTCAGCCTGGGAGCCTTTGGTGCTGGCGAGCCGGGTGGCAGACTACAAACCCGCCATGCTGGACGAACTGATGGCCGCGGGCGAACTCCTCTGGTCCGGGGCGGGCTCGCTGCCCGGAAATGACGGCTGGATCAGCCTCCACGTGGCTGATTCCGCTGAGCTGACCCTCAGCCCGTCCCCCGAGTTCGAACCTGGCGACGCACAGCAGCGGCTTTTGGAGCACTTCAGTGCGGGCGGCGGCTACTTCTTCCGGCAACTCACGGACGTGGCCGGCGGCATGGACGCAGTGTTGAGTGACGACGCCGTGGTCTCCGCGCTGTGGGACCTGGTCTGGGCCGGCAGGGTGACAGGAGATACTTTTGCCCCGGTGCGCGCCATGATCGCCGGCGGCAAAACCGCACACCGGCAGGTGGCCAAGGCGCCAAGGGCGCGGGCTCCCCGCCTCAGCAGGCTGGGCCGCTCCCATGGGTCAGGTCTGCTGGGCTCGCCCGGGCTTACTGGTGGCCGCTACGGATCGGTTTCAGGCGGAATTGCTGCTGCACCGCCGTCTGCTGTGGGCCGCTGGTCGGCCCTGCCTGCCCCGGAATTGGATCCCACCATCCATGCCCGCGGCACGGCCGAACTGCTGTTGGACAGGTACGGCGTGGTCACCAGAGGTTCGGTCATGGCGGAGAACATCATTGGCGGCTTCGGGCTCATGTACAAAGTGCTTGCCCGGTTGGAGGAGGCAGGCCGGTGCCGCCGCGGGTACTTTATCGAGCATTTGGGTGCTGCCCAGTTCGCAGTCCCGGCAACGGTGGACCGGCTGAGGTCCTTCACAGAGGATGCCCGCATTTCCAAGGCAGAACCGTCGGCTTTGGCCTTGGCCGCAACGGATCCGGCCAATCCGTACGGCGCGGCCCTTCCGTGGCCTGCTTTGTCAGTCGACGCCGGGTCCGGGCACCGTCCCGGTCGGAAGGCCGGAGCGCTGGTGGTGATGGTCGACGGCGAGTTGGTCCTTTACGTGGAACGCGGCGGCAAAACGCTGCTCACGTTCAACCAAGACGAGGCCGTGCTGACACTTGCGGCCCAGGCTTTGGTGGATGTGGTGCGCCGCGGCGCCGTGGACAAGCTCTTCATGGAGAAGGTCAACGGCCACGACCTCCTCGAAACCCCCATTGCCGTTGCCCTGGCAGCAGCCGGCGCCTACTCCACTCCGAAGGGACTCCGGATCCGTGCCTGAGGGTGATTCCATTTGGCGCGCTGCGTCGCGGCTGAACGAGGCCTTGGCCGGACAAACCATCACGGCCTCCGACTTCCGTGTGCCACGCTTCGCCACCCTGAACCTCGCAGGCTGGACCATGACCGAGGTGGTCCCCCGGGGCAAACACCTCTTGATGCGCCTCACCGGCCCCGTGGACGAGGCACCCGGCGCCAGCAAAAGGCCGCGTGCCCTGACCATCCACTCCCACCTGAAAATGGAGGGGAACTGGATGATCTATCCGCCGGGTGGTCGATGGACCAAGCCCGGCCATACGGCACGGTGTGTGCTCCGCACAGCCACGGCTGACGCAGTGGGGTTCTCGCTGGGCATCCTGGAAGTGGTGCCCACCGCCGAGGAAGACAAGATAGTTGGACATCTGGGACCGGACCTGCTCGGCCCTGATTGGAACGAGGACGAGGCTCTGCGGAGGCTGCGGGCCGAGCCGGACGTCACCGTGGGTTTCGCGCTGTTGGACCAGCGGAAACTGGCAGGCATCGGCAACATCTACCGCTGCGAAGCCTGCTACCTCTCCGGCATCCACCCCGCCCTCCCTGTGGGAGAGGTCCCGGACCTCGCCAAGACGGTGAACGACGCCAAGCGTCTCCTCGGCGAAAACCTTGGTCCAGGCCGCCGGACCACTCTGGGCCCACGCGCCTTGAGGCCCGGGTATTGGGTCTACGGCAGGGAACGCCAACCGTGCAGGCGCTGTGGCGCCACGGTTCGGCGTGGCCTGTTGGCCGGCCCGGATGGAACCGAGGAACGGGACATCTACTTCTGCCCGAGGTGCCAGCCGGCTCCGTAACGCGGAAACGGCAAACACTCCACCGAAGAACCAACCCAGCCGTAGCCCGCCCAGCCGGGCCCGGAACAACCTGCCCGGCCGGGCGACCCACCATCCGCCGCGACGACGACGCACACCCACGGCTCCGGCCGACTACTCCAGGAAGCTCCCCAGCCGCCCCAGCAATAGTCGAACGGACCCCGTAAAGCCGCGCGCCGCCGTCGGACGCTTTCCTACGCCATCCGCCACCACTTCTGGTTGGCGGACCCGGCGCAATCCCATAATTGCAGCCGTGCACCGTTGGATGGACTCCAATCGGCGACGTCAACACACTTATTGGCCTGTGGATTAACCAGGTCCCCGGCGTTGTTCAGGACGAACTTCTGCGCCGCGTTGCCGTTGCACCCGGTGAGTTGAATGCGTGCGCCGTTGGATGTGGATCCCCAGGCGACGTCCATGCATTTGCCCAGTGAGCGGATGGTGCCGTCGGCGGCGAAAGTCCACTGCTCCGAGGCTGCTGTGTCGCAGTCCCATAGCTGGAGTTGAGCACCGTCCACGGCTTGCCTCCCGGCGACGTCGATGCACTTGCCCGCGTAGCCCTGGATCCGGGTTCCGGCCGCGCTTGCAGGTGGTGACGGAGGGGCAGCGAGTTCATAGACCCGGACGTAATCGACCAGGAGGGACTGCGGAAACGCTGTGCCTGCGTCCGGAGCTCCCGGCCAGTAGCCGCCGACGGCCAGGTTCAGCAGGAGGAAGAAGTTGTGATCGAAGACCCAAGGGCCCGGAGTTGTGGCTTTGGTTTTCCGTGAGTAGGGAGTGCCGTCGATGTACCACGTGATGGATTCGGGCCCCCAGTCCACAGTGAATGTATGGAACGCGTCGCCCAGTGCTTTGCCGTTGGTTACGGTGTAGCTGGCGTTGGACGAGTTCGCGCCCGAGTAGCCAGGGCCGTGGATGCTTCCCCACACGGTTCCAGGTTCCTTGCCGACATTTTCCATGACGTCCAGTTCCCCGCTGGCTGGCCAACCGTCGGTGAAGACGTTGTTGCCCAGCATCCAGAATGCGGGCCACATACCTTGCCCTTGAGGTAATTTGAGCCTGGCTTCGAACCGACCTTGCGTCCGGCTGAATTTTCCGGCGGTGAGGAGGCGTGCGGACGTGTATTGGCATGAGCCGTAGTGGCACTGGTAGCCGGCAGGATTCTCCTTGCGTGCCGTGATGGCCATGTTTCCCCTGCCGTCTGCTGCGGCATTCCTGGGGCTGGATGTGTAGTACTGAAGTTCGCCGTTGCCCCAGCCGGATCCTCCAGTGTCGTAGGACCATTTTCCGGGGTCCGGCGCGGTTCCGGCAGGGCCGTTGAACTCGTCACTCCACACCAGCGCACCCGGGGCCGGCATGCCCGCGGCGGCCATTGCGGACGGCTCCGGAGCTATGACAGCAGCTGCGAGGGTCAGGCCGGCGACGAGCATCGTCAGGGGCATGAGTCTTCGCTTCATGGTTGCCACTCTGACGGTGCGGCAACCCGCGCGCAAGCCTTTTCAGGACGACACACAAAACGTCACGGCCTGGAAATAATCACCGCGACTTTACTTTTCTTTTTCGTAACAGCGATGAAATAGAAGCGGGGGAAAGTGGAATGAGGAACCATTTGGGTGACGAAAATGATGTCACTCCAGATGGCATAGGGAAATTCCGTTCGCAGCCGAATTCCTTCCTCTGAGCATCGACGATGCATGCTCCAGGCGCGTCAGCCGTGTCCTCCCAACCTTCACTTCGAGGGTGTTCGGGCATGCTGCGCGCCTTGGCCTTTTCCCCAGCAGTTACCGGAGGCTAAAAATGGGCATTTACAGACAAATACTTGTAAGGATTCTTGCAGTTCTGGTGGTTTCCTTTGGATTGATCTACATCAGTTGGCGATGGTCCGGCACGGTCGCGTGGGACGCATGGTGGATTTCGCTGCCACTCGTGGTGGCCGAGACTTACAGTCTGGGCGAATCCGCTCTGTACGCGGTCACCATGTGGAACGCCCGACGACGGCCGCCTCCCCCGCCGGCCCTTCCGGGCAGGACGGTAGACGTGTTCATCGCCACCTACAACGAACCACTCGACCTGGTCCTCAAAACGGCCATCGCCGCCAGGGACATGGAGTACCCGCACCAAACATGGATCCTGGACGATGGCAACCGCACCGAATTCGCGAAGGCAGCCGGGCAGATAGGCGTCGGGTACATCACCCGCGGACCCGAATGGGATGGCAGGCAGCGCTTCGCAAAAGCGGGCAACGTCAACAACGCCCTGTCCTTGACCACGGGCGAGTTCGTGGCCATCCTGGACGCCGATCAGGTCCCGGAACCCCGTTTCCTGGACCGCGTCCTGGGCTATTTCGATGCTGAAGAGGTGGCCTTCGTCCAGACCCCGCAGCACTTTTGGAACGTCACAGACCGGGATCCCCTGGGCAGCCAGGCGGAACTGTTCTACGGACCCATCCAGCAAGGCAAGGATGGCTGGGACGCGGCGTTCTTCTGCGGCTCGAATGCTGTCCTGCGCCGGGAAGCCCTCATGGCCCTGGGCCTGACCCGATACACACGCACAGCAACGGAACAGACGTGGAGTTCCCTGCGTAAGGGACGCTCAAGACTGCAGGATCTCCTGGGTGAACTCGGCAGGCGCCATCCCGCGGCAATGCCGGTGGTCGAACAGGCCCTGGAAGCGATGGCGCGTGCGGAGCGCCAGCTCCGCAGGGGCGATGTCTTGGCGGAGATCACCTTCGAGCTTCGCGTAGCTTTCCATGCGGCCGCATTGTCAGTACCTGATGCCATGGATGATGTGGTTCCCGAACTCGACGCCATCCTGGAGTCGGTGGATGTGGCACACACAGACCAAGCACTGGCCATCCACCCCATGGACACCACCACCATTACCGAGGATATGGCCACCGCCATGCACCTTCACGCGATGGGGTGGGGCAGCGTTTACCACCACGAGGTCCTGGTCCACGGCCTGGCGCCTGAGGATGTGTCCACCATGCTCTCCCAGCGTCATCGCTGGGCAGCCGGAACCATGCAGGTGTTCTTCAACGACAACCCGCTGTTGCTTCGTGGCCTCACGGTGGCCCAGCGCCTGATGTATCTGGGCACCATGACAAGCTACCTCAACGGGTTTGCCGCCCTGAGCTATATCGCAGCGCCGGTGGTTTTCCTGTGGGCCGGCACCTATCCGTTGACGGCCAGCCCTGTGGTGTTCTTCTGCCTGTTCCTTCCCTTCTTCATTTCGTGCCAGGTTCTGTTCCAGGTAGCGGGCAATGGCGCGAAGGGTCTGTGGCGTGGCCAGCAATGGTCTTTCGCGCTCTTTCCCACCTGGATCGCTGCCACTTGCTCAGGAGCAGCTGCCGTTTTTCTCGGCAGGCACCTCACCTTCTCCGTCACAGCCAAGAGCAAACAGGCCACGGGACGCGGTTTCCAGCACGTCAGGCTGCAGGTAGCGGCCATGGCGTTGCTGGCTATTTCCGCGGTCATTGGCCTCGCCCGCGTAACCACCGGGGAAGCTCCGCTGTATCCCACGCTCATCACGTTGGCCTGGGTTGCTTTGGACCTGGCACTTTTGAGCGTGGTGATCGGGGCCGCACGGTACCGCGGTCCCGGCGAGGATCTGGCGGGCCCGGTTCCCACCCCGCATGAGCTCAACCGCGTCCTCGAATCCACTCAAGGTTCACGCCCAACACATCCCTGACAACAAACCTGAATAGAGCCGTTCCAACCCCCAGCCAGGAGCGCCCCATGTCCGTTCTTTCCCATGCCCCGAATTCCATCCCCACCTTGTTGACATCAATCGATCTGACCATCGCGGGCCCTTTGGACGCTTTGAGCGTCCTGGATGTTCGCCACCTCTCCGCAGAAGCCGCGGCCGACGGCCCCATAGTGGTCCTGCTGAACGTTGCCGACGTGACAGCTGTCGGCGCGTCCGGCGTCGTTGGCCTGCTTGAAGTACTGCACGTGCTCCGCGCCCGCGGCGGCGATCTACGTCTTTTCGGCACATCCTCCGCCCTCGACCAAACACTGCTCCAAGCCCATCTGGGGCAGGTAGCCCGTATCTACGCCACCCGCCAGGAAGCGCTCGACGGCGGTACGAACCTGGTGGGGGCACGTCACCTCGCGCCGCAGTCACGCTGGCGTGGGCTCTTCGCGCGTCCGCGCCGCACCCTGGGATGGGGATGACGGTGGCCCCGGCACCTCCCACCTTTAGCGGCCACCCGAATCGCAAGCGCCGGCGGGCCAGCCTGCTCATCCCTTTGGTGGTGACGGCCCTCGCCGCCACTGGGCTGGGTTTCGCGTCCAAGGAGGTGGTGCCTGTGGTGCAGGCGCTCTCCCTCTGCAGGGCCGTGGATGCTTCCACCATCGTGCCCAAGGACGGGGTGTTGCTGGGCGTCAACCTGGACTGGAACTCTGAAACCCTTGCAGAACACCAGGCCAATCTCGGGCATGATCCGGCGGTGGTGGTCCAGTTTTCGGACATCCCATACGACGACGAAACGTGGTCCCACACCACCAACGCCGTCACCCAGGTCCGTCCCACAGGCGGCGTCCTCCTCCTGACGCTGGAACCACACGGTGGCTTGGCGACCATGAGCGACGAAGTAATCGCCACGTTGGCCACCGACTTACGGGCCATCAACGATCAGGGAACGCCCGTCGTCGTGCGCTTTGCGCATGAGATGAACGGTTCCTGGTATTCCTGGGGCCAGCAGCCGCTGCGCTACGTGGAGGTTTTCCGAAAGGTGGCAGCAGCCGTGCATACCCAGGCGCCGGGTACGTCCATGATGTGGGCACCGAACTACGGCGGCGGCTACCCGTTTACGGGAGGCCAGTTCGCCGCCAGACCGGGCACCCCGGACTTCGCCACCCTGGACACTGACCACGACGGTACGCTCACCATGAACGATGACACGTACGCCCCCTATTACCCCGGGGACGACGCCGTGGATTGGGTGGGCGTGTCGCTGTATCACTGGGGCAACCAACGGCCCTGGGGCAACAACGACATCTCCGAACCGGGCAAATTCCTGGCCATGCTTACCGGCACCTACAACGGAACCGCAGGCGATGACAGTGCCGTCCCGGACTTCTACCAGGTCTACGGAGTGGACCATCAGAAGCCGGTAGGGATACCGGAGACGGCTGCGATCTTCACGCCGGCGCGCGGTGGAGCGTCAGAGCTGGACGTCAAACGGGCCTGGTGGCGCCAGGTCTTCTCCCCCGAAACCCACCAACAGTTTCCGCAATTGAAAATGATCAACTGGTTCGAGTGGAAGAAGTACGAAATCGAAATTAACGACGACGTCGATTGGCGGAGCGCTGGAACACCCGCCATCCGCGATGCCCTGACGCAGGACCTGCCGGACTGGTTGCGGTACGGCGAGGATCTGGGTGTGTGCCGCTAAAGTCCGCCGGTCAAGCGGCGGGGCTTAGGCGGCTGGCGCTGTCGGCACGGCTTCTGCGGGTTCCGTTGCCGGGCTCGAAGCCGTGCCGTCCGTTGCCTTGGCCCGTTCCGGAACCATAAATTTGGGCAGCAGCACTTGCACGATCGGGCCAATCGCCAAGGCATAGACCACGGTTCCCACTCCTACTGAGCCTCCCAGCAGGAAACCCACGGCAAGGACCACCACTTCGATGCCGGTGCGCACCAGCCTGACGGACCATCCGGTGCGGCGAACCAGGCCTGTCATGAGGCCATCGCGGGCACCGGGACCGAGCCGGGCACCGATGTAGCAGGCGGAAGCAATACCGTTGAGGATCACGGCTCCGGCAAGCATGGCGATCTGGCCTCCAAGGTGGGAGAACCCGGGGATCAGCCACAGTCCAAGGTCGGCAAAAAGTCCCACGAGCACCGCGTTGGCGATGGTTCCGATCCCCGGCATTTGCCGCAGCGGAATCCAGAGGAGCAGGACAAGGAAGCTGACCGCGATGACCACAACGCCAATGCTGAAACCGGTCTTCTGGGACACGCCTTGGTGGAACACGTCCCAGGGGTCCAAGCCAAGGCCGGCCCGGATGAACATGGCCAAGGAGATGCCATACATCGCGAGGCCGATCAGGAGTTGTGTGATTCTTCGGGTCATCATGATGTCAATCATCCAAGAGAACTGGCCTTGTATTCCATAGCCAGTTTGGAATACTGGTCTTATGTCCGGCTCACTGAATCCCATTGCACTCGTCCGCCTGCTGGGCTCTTGGAACTCCGGCGCCCTGCCTGCCTACCGCGAGTTGGCCGACGTCGTGCGGTTGCTGGTGATGGACGGGCGCATCCCACTGGACGTCGCGCTGCCCAGCGAACGGGCACTCGCCCAGACGCTTGGCCTCAGTCGCACCACTGTCACCGCCGCCTATGCGAGCCTGCGCGAGCAGGGTTTCCTCACTGCCGGGCAGGGCAGCCGCGGCAGGACCTGCATCCCGCACCGCACGGTGCCCGTCAGCGCGCCCGGGCTTGCCGTTCCGGAGGGGCTGCTGGACCTCGCCTATGCATCGCTGCCCGCCGCCGGAGAAGTGGTGCATCGGGCATTCGCGGAGGCACTGACCGAGCTGCCGGCACTCTTGCCGGGCTTTGGGTACGACTCCGTCGGCGTACCCGCCCTGCGTGAAGCCATCGCGGAAAAATATACCGCCGAGGGCGTGCCCACCACAGCTGGCCAGATCCTGGTCACCTCCGGCGCCCAGCATGCCCTCAACATCGTGCTGCGGACGCTCGCCGGTAAACAGGACCGGGTCCTGGTGGAACACCCCACCTATCCCAACGCGCTGGACGCCATCCGCTCCGCCGGCTGCAAACCGCTGCCGGTGGCGTTACCCGTCATAGAGTCGAGTACATCTCCTGCCTGGGACATCGACGCGATGGTGTCCACGATGAACCAGCAGCGGCCCGCCATGGCCTACCTCGTGCCGGACTTCCACAATCCAACAGGACGCATCATGTCGGATCTGCAGCGGCGGCGGTTGGTGCGCGCTGCAACTGCGTCCGGGACGGTGCTGGTGGTGGATGAGACGTTGCGGGGTTTGAACCTCGACGGCGTCCGTACGGCTCCGATGTCGTCCTTCAGCCCCTCGGTGGTTTCCATTGGGTCGCTGAGCAAATCGCATTGGGCAGGCCTCAGGACCGGATGGATCCGGGCCGATGAAGCGATGATCACCCGTTTTGTTGCGACGAGGACCGTCATGGATTTGGGGGGTCCTGTGGTGGAACAGTTGGCGGCTGCGCGCCTGATCAGGTCCTTCTCGGAGCCATTGGACGCCCGGCTGGAGGAACTCCGGCGCAACAGGGAATCGCTGTTGGACTTACTGGCCGAGCACTTGCCATCGTGGGAGGTGGAGCGACCACAGGGCGGACTCACCGCCTGGTGCCGGCTTCCCTCGCCGTGCAGCACGGCGCTGACGGTGCTCGCACCTGACTTCGGGCTCCGCTTGGCCGCCGGTCCGCGCTTTGGAGTGGGCGGAGCGTTCGAGCACTACCTGCGCGTGCCCTACACCTTGCCGCCCGCGCAGTTGGAGTCTGCCGTCGGTGCGCTCCGCACCGCCCAGGACAAGCTCGACGCCGCCCCCCACCTGCGCCGTACCCTCAAGGCCGGGCGACCCGCCGTCGTCGCGGTTGCCTAAGCCGCAGTACTCCGGGTCCCGCCCATGCGCTGCTTCGCCGTGTTGCTGCCGGGTCCCACTGGGACATGCGAGGTTGCCTTGGCTAATCCGAACAGTGGCATCCCGTTGTAAACCACTTCAATGCCCGACGCCGGAACCTGGTACGTTTCGTGCCACACACCGACGTCGCCGCTGCCCGCAATTTCCTTCATGAATTTCCGCCACGGACCCAGATGCGGCGAATCCTTGTCGGCAGCAAATGCGCGAAGATGCCCGGGGCTTTCCCAGTAGCTGAGCAGCATGGTGGTCCGCCCGAACCACTGCTCATTGCCGAGCAGTCCAGCCTCGGGGTTTTCTGCGAGGTGCCGCATCATGGCGGGCATGGCCGAGGCAACCTTCGCCACACGGCCCATCTTCCACCACCGGTTGGCGCGCATCCCGATGAGGAAAACGGTCACGGTGTCGCGCTCGATGTCCGCCGTGAAGCGGCCGGGGAAAATCTCCTGTGCCATGTGAAGCCTTCCTGGATGCGGTCCTGGTTGCCAGTTTCATAACGCTGTTATGGAACAATGTTATGAAAGACTTGAGGGCATGGCAAGACCCGTCGTTCATGATCAGCACGTCCAGCAGCGTCTCCTGGCGGTCACTGCAGACCTTGTGGACCGCGAAGGTCCTGCCCGCGTCACCCTTCGGGACGTCGCAGCGGCGGCAGAGACCTCCACCACGGCCATCTACTCGCTGTTCGGCGGAAAGGCGCAGCTGCTGACGGCCGCCGTCGACGACGGTTTTCGGTCCTTCGGCCAGTCCCAAAAGGAGGCCGCCAAGGGCGGACTGCTGGAGCTTGGGCGCGCCTACCGAGTGTGGGCCTTGGAACATCCGGCGTTGTACCGGCTCATGTTCGGTGGCGCGTTGGCCGGCTACGTTGACTGCAGCCCGACGCCGGACGTCGCCTCGGATTCAATGCTCCCCTTGGTGGAGGCGGTGGTGGCTGCCCAGTCAGCCGGCAGGCTCCGAAGCGACGATCCCACCATGGTGGCCATGGCCATTTGGGGTCAGGTCCACGGGCTGGTCAGCCTCGAGCTGGCTCAAATGAATGACCCCGCAACGGACTGGGCTGGAATCTACGAGGCGGCCCTGGAATCCGTGGCACGGGCCTGGGCCGCCTAACCCGGTCCGCCTACGAGTAGACCTTCTGCAGGAATCCGCCCCAGGCCTTCGCCGTGAGCTCCGAGTCGCCGGAGCCGCTGAAGTCGTGCACGGTCATGCCAACGGGAGCGCCGAAAGCATTCCGGCCAAAAAAGCGGTAAAGGGTGTCGCCGGTCCGCAGTCCCAGGAAGTTCTCATTGGAGAAATCCACTTCGCCGCTCAGCTGCCCCACGCCGTCCACGTTCAGGTCGAATCGCGAGCCGGCATCAACATCCTCCACACCCAAGGCCTTCTTCAGCTGCACAAACCCTTCGGGGGTCTGTGAAGAAGCGGGCGCCTGGATGTCGGTGAACACTACGGGCTTGCCATCGAAGTACTGCAGGTACTGGCCCAACGTGTGGAGGTAGAACTCCGTATGCTTGCTGGCGCCGTCGTACTGCTCGTCCCAGTTATCGGCGAAGATGCCGCTGTGGACGTAATGCAGCTTGGCACGGCCACCGTCGAGCGGCTCCAAGACGTGCTCCAACTGGTTGAACCAGCCGTCCGGGCCATCCATCCGGGACACCAAGTGCGTGGGAAACTCCTCGGTGGTCTTCACGTCGGGCCACTGATCCGTGGGGAACATCCAAGCGGCCGTGTCCGCCGTGACAGCATTCCATACCCGCTCGGGGGTGCCGGGCAGTTCAGTATCCGCCACGATGTCGAATCTCCGGTTGTCAGTCATTGCCTTGGTCCTTTTCTGCTATTGGATCTGCTGGGGGCTCGTGTTGCGTCTTCAGCGCGGGGTGAAGCACGACGACGAGCCGGTGCTTGCGTGCCCCGCCCGCCTCCGCGGCAGCACCGCCGTCGTGGTACTTATCCACCAGTTGGGTCACCGCCACGCCGAGCTCTTCGGCGAACGCTGCGCGTTCCGCCGCAGAGCGGAAGGTGATCTCGCCGTCGATCGCGAAACTGGCCAGCTTCTTCTTCGCCACGGCGGCGCCGGAGATGAGCTTGCCCATTTCCTGCACGGTGCGCGAGGCAAGGGAGAGAAGCCAAAACGCGGAGAAGCGGTCCGCAAAACGTCGAGGGTCCGGCGCCACAGATGCCAAGGCGACGGGCGAGATCAGGTAGGAGGCCGCCGTCGCACGCACCACACGTTCGGTGACATTGCCCTTTCGACGCTCCTCCACCAGTTCCACCAATCCGTGCCGTTCGAGCGCTTTCAGGTGGTAGTTCACCTTCTGCCGCGGCAGGCCGACCTTGAGCGCCAGCTGCGTGGCGGACGCGGGCTCGGCGAGCTCGCGGAGGATGCGGGTGCGGATCGGGTCCAGCGACGCTTCCGCCGCGGCGGGGTCCTCGATCACTTCGATGTCCAACATGCTTCAAGTATGCTTACCGACAACTTTTATTGTCAAGAACTTTTTTCTCGTCGGTTGTGGGCTGGTTGTGAGACCCGCTCTGCACGCTTCAGCGCGGCCAAAGTACGCAGAGCGGGCCCCACAACGCAGCCGGTAGAATTGTCCGGTGATGCAATCCCCCCTCCCCGTGCGCGACGGCGTGAATGCGACCCGCCTCCGCCTCCCGGACGAGGGGCCGTGGACCACCGCCATGGACTACATGATGCATCGTTGGGGACATATCGACCCCCAAGGCATTGAGGACCGTTTCGATGCCGGCGAAATCGTAGGCGAGGGCGGCGTGCCGCTGGACCGGAACACCAAACTGGAGGACCACACCTTCATTTGGTACTACCGGACCTTGCCGCCGGAGACACGGCTGCCGGTGGATATCAACATCCTGCATCAGGACGAACACATCCTGGTGGTGGATAAGCCACACTTCCTCCCCACCACTCCCGGCGGGACCTACATCCAGGAATCCGCTCTGGTCCGGCTCCGGAACCTCCTGAACCTCCCGGACCTCATCCCCATGCACCGCCTTGACCGCATGACCGCCGGCCTCCTCCTGCTGTCCACCAACCCGGACACCCGGGGAAAGTACCAGGTGCTCTTCGAGAAGCGCCAGGTCCAGAAGGAATACGAGTGCGTCTCTGCCGCGACGCCCGCCGCAGGCTATCCCGCCGTCGAGTTCCCCACGGTGGTCCGCAACCGCATGACCAAGTCCCGCAGCTATCTGCTCGCCGAAGTCATCGACGGCGAACCGAACGCCGAAACGCGGATCGAACAAACAACAACGTTCGACGCCGGTACTCACCGACGCGCGCTGTACCGCTTGGAACCCCACACCGGAAAAACGCACCAACTTCGCGCCCACATGGCGTCGTTGGGCCTGGGCATCGTCAACGATGCCTTCTACCCGGACCTGCTGGACAAGGCCCCGGACGATTACAGCAAGCCGCTCCAGCTCCTGGCCCGCGGCATCCGGTTCGTTGACCCCATCACCAAACAACCCGTGGAATACCGGAGCCAGCTGGAGCTCAGCGAAGCCCACGCTTGAGCACCTGGCGCGGGTCTTTCCGGCACTTGTTCCGCGCGGCCCGGTGCAGGACCCCGGCGGCTGCGTCAGTCCCCCGGCGTCAGGTGGTCGAAGACCAGGTTTGTTTGAGTGTTCGCGATAGCCGGATCCGAGGCCAGGTGAACCGCAATGAAGTCCCGGAGTTCCTTGGGCGTCCCGCAGGCCACATGCATGAGGAAGTCCTGGTCCCCGGCCAGCAGGAAGACGCTCTGGACGTTCGGCAGCGCCCTCAACCGTTGGCCGATGGCCAGCATCTTGTTCCTTGCCTGCGGATTCACGCGCACTGAGATCAGCGCGTAGACCAGGAACCCCAGCGCTTCCAGGTCCACCGAAGCGTGGAAACCCCGGATGATCCCGGCGTCCCGCAGTGCCCGGACCCGTCCGAGGCACGTGGAGGGCGCGATGCCCGCCTTCGAGGCGAGCACGTTGTTGGGGATCCTGGCGTCGGCCATGAGTTCTTTGAGGATCAGCCGGTCGGTTTCGTCGAGCCGAACCCGGTTCGGAACCGCTCCCCATGTACGCGTTGTGGGTGAATCCGACACGAACACACCTCCAATATTCTCGTGATGCTTCGAAATCCTTGTTCTGCCTTGAGCTGGATTCTATCTTGGAGCGATTTGCAGAATCGACGAGGAGGTCGCGATGGGCAGTTTCGACAAGATCCAGGCACGTGAAGGTGGGCTTAAACGGCAGCTCACCTCCCGCCAGATGACCATGATCGCGCTGGGCGGTGCTATCGGCACAGGACTGTTCCTGGGGAGCAAGTTTGCCATCGGCCTTGCCGGTCCCAGCGTGATCATCAGCTACGCCATTGGAGGGCTGATCGCACTGCTGCTCATGGGCAGTTTGTCCGAGATGACGGTGGCACACCCCACGTCAGGCTCGTTCGGTGCCTTTGCCGAGCACTACGTGAGCCCGCTGGCCGGGTTCCTGGTCAAGTACATGTATTGGTCCTGCATTGTGCTGGCTGTGGGAACTGAAGTAACGGCCGTTGGCGAATACATGAAGCTGTGGTTCCCGGACGTTCCATCAGTGCTATGGGTCATCTTCTTCTCCGCAGTGCTGATCGGCGTGAACACCATGAACGTGAAGGTATTCGGGACCCTGGAGTATTGGTTCTCCAGCATCAAGGTCTTCGCGATCATCGCCTTCATTGTGCTTGGCGCCTACATCGTGTTCGGCGCCCGTACGGAGGGCACTGGTTTCCACAACTACACCGCCGAAGGCGGCTTCTTCCCCAATGGCCTGTCCGGCACCTGGTTCGCCGTGATCGTGTCCATCTTCAGCTACCTCAGCATCGAAATGATCGCCATCGCGGCAGGTGAAGCAAAGGACCCCGCAACAGCAGTAAAGAAGGCTTTCCGCACCACCATCGCAAGGCTGCTCCTGTTCTACATCGTCACCCTGGCGCTCATCCTTGCGATCGCACCGGTCAGCCAGATCCTTGCCGGCGGCAGCCCCTTCGTCACTGTCATGCAAAACCTGGGCATCCCTTTCGCCGACAGCCTGCTGACTTTTGTGGTGATCATTGCCGCGCTCTCCGCCATGAACAGCCAGCTCTACATCTCCACCCGCATGATCTTCAGCCTCTCCCGCAGCGGGGACGCCCCGGCCATGTTCGGAAAGCTGCGCTCCAACGGCGCCCCCGTGAATGCACTGGTCCTGTCCACGGCCGGAATCGCCGTTGCCACGGTGGTCTACGCGATGTTCCCGGAGACAGCCTTCACCTTCATGATGGCCATTTCCATGTTCGGTGCCATGTTCACCTGGTTCATGATTTTCATCACCCACTGGTTCTTCCGCCGCAGTATGAAGCGCAGCGGAACGGAGCTCTCCTACAAGACCCGTTTCTACCCAGCGGGCACCATTCTTGGCGCAGTGCTCATGCTCTCCATCGGCATCAGTACGCTGGGCACCTCGGCCTTCAATATGACGTTGATCTTCGGCCTGCCGTCGTTGGCGCTCGTCGCGGCTCTCTATTTCGTGGTTCAGCGCCGCAAACGTCAGGAGTCCGGCCCCGGTGAGGAACCAAACACCGCCCGGAAGACCGCCGTCGTATCCTCTGAAAACAGCACGAACTCCACCACCTCAAGCAGGTTGTCCGCAGCCACGCCGCCGGAAGATGACGACGAAAACGACCTCACGGCGTCGAGCGCTACCCCGGCAACCTGACGGGCGTCCCATCCGTAAATTCCGGCGCTGATCGCGGGAAAGGCGACCGTCCTGGCACCCAGACCGGCCGCGACTTTCAGGCTTTCGTGGAAACACGAGGCGAGCAGCGCCGGATCCGTCTGCCCCGCATGCCGGTTGGGACCCACCGTATGCACCACCCACTGGGCGGGAAGCCGGAACCCGGGGGTCGCGACGGCACAGCCCACCGGCAGCCCGTCCGGCAACGACGTCCGCCTCACCTCGCGACACGCGGCGAGGAGTTCCGGGCCGGCGGCCCTGTGGATGGCCCCGTCCACTCCCCCTCCACCGAGCAGAGACGAGTTGGCGGCATTGACAATCGCGTCCACCGGGCGACTGGTGATGTCCCCCTTCAAAATGTCGATTCGCATGGCGTCAGTCTCGCGCCGGAGCGGCGGATGCGGCAAGTGCGGTACCTTGTGCCCATGGACATCACCGCCCCTGAGACGTGGGGATCCGCGATTTACCTGTGGATCGTCCCCATTGTGCTGGGCGACGCCATCTTCCCGCCCATCCCCTCGGAAATGGTGGTGATCACCGGCGGTGCCCTCGCCGCCGACGGCCACGCCAACTTCTGGCTGATCTTGTTCCTCGCCGCCTTGGCATCCTGGCTCGGCGACATGGCGGTTTTTATCCTCTTCAAACGGCGCATCAGCCATGTCCTGGACCGGTGGTCGTGGGGCCGTCGGCTACACCGCGGAATCCACGAGGCCATCGCCAAAGCCGGACGCTCCTCCACTTACGGCGCCATCATCGGCGCACGCTTCATCCCCGGAGGCCGGCTTGCTACATCCTCGGCGGCGGGCATTGCCAACGTTTCCGTCCGCGGTTTCAGCCTCTGCGCCGGCCTGGGTGCGGTCCTCTGGGCGGTCTGGCAAGTGGGCCTCGGCTACTTCACCGGCTCAACCACCAAGCTGCCGTTTTGGGCCAGTTCACTCATCGGCGTGGCCGTAGGCCTGGTGATCGGCGTGATGGTGGGACTGATCGTCACGCGTCGCCGCGGCAGCAGCTCACCCGTTGACGAACCGTACAACGCCGATAAGCCCGGCGACGTACCCCAGCCCGAGTAACTTCCCCGATTTAGACCGGTGACCAGCGTCGTTAGACCGGTGACCAGCGTCCGCGGCTGCGGCGCAATACGTAAAGGCTGCCCGTGATGGCCACGCGTTCGACGGCGTCACGCATCATGGCTGCCGACGTCCGGGCTTCGTCGTTCTCACCTAAATAATCGCGGTCGACCACCGTGAAGCGCAGGCTGATCTGGGGTACGCCGCCCACGATATCCAGCTGGTTCGACTCCACGTGGTGGCGGGTTTCCAAGGCTTCCACGGCTGCGGCCATCACTGACTCAGGCGCATTCCCCGGTTTGAGGCCAGTGATCTTCAACTTGGTTTGGAACGACGGCATCCCACCACCCTAACGCTCTCCCACATCCCGCGCCCTTGAGCGGATCCCTCTCTCACATCCCGCGCCCTTGAGCGGATCCCTCTCTCACATCCCGCACCCTTGGGCAGATCCCTCTCTCATAAGGTGAGAGAGGGATCCTCGAAACACCGAGGGACGTGAGTGAGCGTTTGTTAGCCGGTGTTGCGCAGGCCCGCGGCTACACCGTTGACCGTGATGAGCATGGCCCGCTGCAGGCGCTCGTCGATCTCGGTTCCGGACACGGACTCTTCGCGCACGCGGCGGAGCAGCTCCACCTGAAGGTAGCTGATCGGATCCAGGTACTGGTCGCGGATCTCCAGCGAGCGCTTGAGCGTGGGCTGGGCATCGAGGAGCTCGATCTCGCCTGTAAGCCGCTCAATTTCGGCCACGGTGAGCTCGTATTCGTCACGAATCATGTGGAACAGGCGGTGAAGTTCCTCCGGTACCAGCGACGAAACGTAGTGACCGGCAATTTCCATGTCAGTCTTTGCCAGCGTCATCTCCACGTTGGAGATGACGGAGCGGAAGAAGTGCCATCGGTCCATCATCTCCAGGAGCTGGTCGGTGTTGCCTGCCTCGCGGGCCGCCTTCAGGCCTGAACCCACACCGAACCAACCGGGAACGATCTGCCGGGACTGGGTCCAACCGAAGACCCATGGGATGGCCCTGAGACCTCCAAGGCCCGCGCCGGAATCCGGACGCTTGGACGGGCGTGATCCGATGTTCAGCGAACCCAACTGCTCTACCGGGGTGGAGGCAAGGAAGTAGGCCGGCAACTCGGGATCGTCGATCAGTGCGCGGTAGCGGTCGAATGCTGCGTCGGAGATGGTTTCCATGACGTTCGCGTAGCGCTCGCGCTCGTCCTCCGAAGTACGCGGAGTCCGGTGCAGGGCCGAGCCCTGCATCACCGCTGCAAGGGACAACTCAAGATTTTCGCGTGCCAGTTCGGGCAGGGAGTACTTGTCCGAAATGACCTCACCTTGCTCGGTGAACTTGATCTCACCTTCCAGGACGCCGTTGGGCTGCGCCATGATGGCGTCGTATGTTGGTCCGCCGCCGCGGCCCACGGAACCACCGCGGCCATGGAACAAACGGACTCGCACACCATGTTTGGCCGCAACATCGCGCAGTTTGCGCTGGGTCTTGTGGATTTCCCATTGGCTGGTCATCACACCGGATTCCTTGTTGGAATCGGAGTAGCCCAGCATGACCTCCTGGACATCGCCGCGGAGACGGACAAGTTCCCGGTATGACGGATCGGACAGCAACTGGTCCACGATCTCGGCAGAAGCGCGCAGTTCTTCCACGGTTTCCAGCAGCGGGGCAAACCCAATCTTGGCGTGAGGCTTGGCCCCGAAAAGGTCAATCAATCCAGCTTCACGGGCCAGGACGGCTGCGGCAAGGACATCATCAGCGCCCCGGGTCATTGAGATGATGTACGTCTCCACGACGTCCGGCCCATAGGTGTGAAGCGCCTGCCGGATGCTCCGGAAGACGTCATACGTGCCGTCGGCAGTACCCTCCAGCTTGATGGGGTGCCCGGAGAGCGGGCGGTGGGAGGCCAGTTCTGCGCCCAGGAACGTAAAGCGCTCCTCACGGCTGAGGTCGCCGTACGGCTTCTCCGTGCCGAGTCGGTCCACAAGCTGGCCAACAGCGTCGTGGTGGTAATCGGCGTGCTCGCGGATATCCAGCGTTGCCAAATGCAGGCCGAAGGCTGCGATTGCCCGGCGAACACGGGCCAGAGCACCATCTGCCACCAGCGCGGCTGAGTGGTTCCGCAGTGAGTCCTCCAACAGCCCGAACTCTGCCAGCAGCTCGGAGGTGGTGGCGTAGTCCCGGCCAGGCTCGTGATACGTCGACGCCGAAACGCGGCGTCCAGTGTTGATGAGCTTGGCCTTGATGCATGTCAGCTTGAGCCTGTAGGGCTCTTGAGCGTTCAGTTCAAGGATGCGCTTGTCCAGCCCCGGGAGGTTCTTGAGGTCTTCGGCGATCGAATCCAGCAGTACCTGGTCGGCCCCAAAAAGTGCCGTGGAGTTGGACAAAACCGAAATGAGTTCGTCGATCAAGGCAATGCTGATGCGCACGGCGTTCTGATTCTGCAGCTGCAGGATCTCCCGGGTGACAGCGGCTGTGACGTTGGGGTTGCCGTCACGGTCACCACCGATCCACGAACCGAACCGCAGTGGAGCGGCGGCCACCGGGAGTGCGACACCGTGCTCGGCCAAAAGCTCGGACAGGTCCGTCAGCATTTCCGGCATGGCGTCGGTCAGGATGCTGTTCAAGTAGTAGATGGCGTTTCGTGCCTCATCCACGGGCGTGGGGCGGACTTGGCGCAACTCATCGGTCTGCCACATCTGATCAATGATTTCGGCAAGCTGCCGGTCCTGTCGACGACGCGCGGACGTGCCTTCCGCCGTGGGCTCGGCAAGGACATCGGAGAGTTTGCGGACCTTGTCCAGCACGGACCGGCGTGAGGCCTCCGTAGGGTGCGCCGTGAAAATGGGGCGGACATCGAGCTCGTTGATCACGTCCTGCAAGACCTGTGGACCCGCTTGGCCGGCGATCTCGGAAACCGCTTTGGCCAACCAGCCGTCCTTTTCCTGCCGGGTGCGGAGGCCTCGGACACGATGGACTTGTTCCGCCGCATTGGTGAGGTGGAAGTAGAACGCAAAGGCCCTCACCAAATCCGTCGCCTGGTCCAGCGGCAGGGAGGCGAGCAATTCGCGGACCTGGGCAACGACGTCGTGCGCGCTCCAAGGCCCGGTGGCATCAGCACCGCCGCGCGCGGCTTCCTTGGACTCCTTGGTCAGCAGGCGGACCTGCTCCACCAGGGCAAGCAATTCCGGACCGTGCTGGCGAACCAACGATTCACCCAGGAGGGTGGAAACGCGGCGCACATCGGCGCGCAATTCGGCAGCGAGATCGGTGTCTTGAGGGGCAGTGTGAACCATGGATGCATACCTTCGGGATCTGGTTTTGGCCCGTACACTGCGCTGGATACTGTGAGCCGGATTACTAGGGTTTCCTACGGGATCTTACCCGCCCCGAACTCGACCCATGGAATGCGTCTCAGATTCTGGCGTCACCTTTTGATCAGTCCGCCCGGGCAGGACCACCTTGCCACTCATCAGCTCGTCGTGCACCATGCCGGGCCCCGCGGAGAGCTTCTCGTGCCTGCGCTGCCGCATTTCTTCGATCGCAGCAGCCGCCTCCACTCTGGTAGGCGCACCGGTGGCAGGTTCAATCATCGAGAGGACACTACCCAGTGTGCCTGTTGCCCCCTTCGCGCGAACACCCCGTTTAACAAGTCCTGTGCCAGCCCAAATGGAGCCGCATATCAGGGCACCACTGACAACGATTGCAACCACTGTGTCCATCCCCATGCGGTCAGCGTACTCCGCGGGGAATCGGCTCAACAGTGCTCACTTCCCCACCCAGGCCTTCCTCAGTTCCCCCCAGTGCTGCTCCTCCATGAGACTGGCGGGCGTCACGGATACAGAAGTGGCCCCGCCGAGCGCCGCCTCCCGCAAAGCTGTACCGAACTCTCCCGCCGTTATCCGGCCCTCATTGGACCAAAGTCCCACCGACAAGGACATGCGGGAACCCGCGCGGCGGTTCATGGTTTCAGCCAATTCCCGGGTCTTGGGGGACCGTTCGCTGTTGAGCCCCACGTACTCCCACACGTGAAGCCGGTCCACCTGCTTGAGTAGGAGATCGTAGTCATGTCCGCTGTCCGCCCGGTCCCCGGACGGTGAATCGCGCGGCGAGCGCACGTCCATGTCCAGATTGACACCATAAGGTTCGACGGCGGCACTCACCTTGCGCACGATGTCCGCCATGGCTTCGCTGCGCCACGTATGGATTCGTGGGTCTGACGTATCGATGGTTCCGTCACCGTTTCGGGGCCAGTCCGTGGAGCCGGTGGTGATTTTGAAGTCCTTGAGATCGTTGCCGCCGAAAGTGAAGTCGTCGAACATGAGCTCTGTGAGGTTCACTGCCGAGGGCCTGTACTTCTTGGCGACAGCAGCGGCTAGGGAAGCCAACCGGGTACCGGCCGCGCCGTGCCTCAATGACCACACACCCGCAAAGGAATCGGATGCCGCCCCGTCAACGTTCCTCCCGGCAAGGGCAGGATCTTCCTTCAGCGCGCGGTCCAATAAGACGTCGATGGTCAGGATGACATCGCGTTTGCTTCCGTCATCCGCAGTCTCCAGCGCCGTGATGGACTCTGCCACGAAGTCCCGTCCTGACTGGGAAACCTCACTGGACTCCGCCCCGGATTGGTCCGGCCATGGGAAAGCTGTCCAATCGGTGCGTCCAACGGAGATGGACACCGCCGTGGCATTCACTGAGTCCAAACGTTCTGAGAGTTTCGCAAGGTAGCCGGGCTCACTGTTCACCACGTCCTCAAAGCCCAGGTTGACCATGCGGTCCGCAGGCTTGGGAAGTGGCTCCCCGGCGCACGAGGCCATCGTCAGGGTCGAGGCCAGCAGGGCGCCTGCGATCGCTGAGGCTGTGCGGTTCACGCGCCCACCTCTTTCGGGACTTTGGCCTCGGCAGCAATCACGCTGATGACACCGGTGCGTTGCAACTTGTTCCATTTGGCCGGTGTGCCACGGATCTCCTTGGCGATTGCGCTGGCCAACGCCAGTCCAACGAACACCGAATAGAAGGGCCATAACGGCAGGGTCCAAAGGAATCGCAGATCCCGCCATGACCGGTTAAGACCAATGGAAAAACACACCAAGGCCAGAGACACGAAAAGGCCCAACCAGCCAAGAATCGCGAAGACCTGGCCCGGCACCGGACCTTCACCGGCGATGTAGAGAAAGGGCAGGACCGCCAAGATGGCAAGTTGCAGCACGGGTATCACCACCATGGTGATGGCGTTGAACACCAGGAACATGCCAAACAGTCCGTAACGACGCCGCCCGAGCATCCCCATGTGCATCCGGAGTGTTTGCAGCAACCCGCGCGACCAGCGCACACGCTGGCGCCACAGTCCTCCTATGGTGGAGGGCGACTCAGCGTAGACCAGGGCACTGGGCTGGAAGCGAACCCGGTAGCCCGCCTTGTAGACCCTCCACGTCAGTTCGAGGTCTTCACCAAGGGTGTCCTCGTGGAATCCGCCCACTTCCCTCACAAGTTCGCTCCGGAAGGCGCCAATGTTCCCGGAAACAATGGGCAGGCAGTGCAACAAGGAGAGAGCCCTGCGGACCAGGCCCGTGCCAACGTGGCTCAGGACGGCAAGCATCATGGTTTGGACACGGTTCAGGTTCACGGGCCGGTCATCGCCGCACACCGCTCCGACCTTTGGATGGTCAAAACCTTCCAGCATGTTCACGAGTGTGTCCGGTGCAAAGATCCCGTCAGCGTCAACAAACATCAGGATGTCGCCGTGCGCTGCGGCGATTCCATTGTTGAGGGCGGCCCCTTTCCCGGCGTTCGTCTGCGACAGGAAGCGCACCCTGTCATACTGCTCCGCCAGTCCCGCCATGATGCGTGCAGTGGAATCGGTGGAGCCGTCGTCTACCAGGATGACCTCGAGCCGCAGATACCTGCTCGCCAGGATCGACTCGACGCATTTGGTGATGACCACGGCTTCGTTGTAGCCGGGGACGATGACCGACACCAAGGGCCTCTGGCTGAGAACCGAGTAGCGATGCTTTGGAGCTTTGGAACGGTGGAACCAGTTGAAATACAAGGCCAATGGAACGTAGGCGATCTTGACCGCTCCGAAACCCAGGATCACCAAGCCACCACACTGGACGAACACCATGGCCGCGTCAACCAAACTCACACAGTCCGTCCGAGCATTGGCCCGTGGATATAGCTCCGCAGGACCCGTTCCAGGAGTTCCGGTGCGAAGGCACTATTGGCACCAAATCTGGCGTTGACCTCCAGAACTACCGGAGTTCCGTCCCACATGCGGCGGACGTCAACGTCGACGGGACCAGCCAGGCCCAGTGCGGCGGAGGCTGCTTCCGCTATCCGGGCGATATCGGGAGCCTCCGGCGTATCCACTCTCCTGACCGAGAGCGCGTTGCCGATACGACCGTGTTTAAGCTCTGTCTTTTCCAGCACCACCACAAGATCGTCCTGCTCCGACTCCTGCCAGGGCCGAAACACCACAGGCGCATACTCGGCGCCCGGCGCAAAGCGCTGCACGATCCAGGAATCATCCAATGAGGACCATATGCGCGCGGCGCTTCTTCCGCCGTCGGCAGCCCTTTCCAGGATCTGGACTCCGCGTCCACCGCGCGATACCCGGGGCTTGACCACCAAGGATCCGCCAAAGCGGGCCATTGCCTCATTGATTGAGCTGAAATCCCCCGGCAACGCGAAATCCGGAACCCCCACATTGGCGTTGGCAAGGCACTTCATGGTGAGGTACTTGTCATTCGCGAGCCGAACGGGTGTCGGGTCCGCGATCAGGATCTCGACTCCCGGAGCGAAACCATCCCGGGCCTCCGCCACCATCACCAGTTCCTCGCTGACGGTTGGCACCACCAGTTCTATCTCATAAGCGGCTACGAGTCCGCGAAGTTCCCACAAGTAGCCCGGTGCACTAGAGGGTGACACCACAGACACGGCGTCCGCCGCCGAAGCGTGGACCTGTTTCATATCGACGCCCAGAACCCAATGTCCCTGGTCCACCAATTGACGTGCCAAGGAATCCCCAGCCGGCCCGCCAACACCCGTCACCAGCACGCGCACCATCAGAACTCCCCTACGGCAGAGCCGAGCAACCGGACAGGTTCAAAACCCTCTGCATATGTGGTCTTGACCTGTGAACCCCGGAAGGCCGCGAGACTGCGGACCCTTTCAGCGCTCATGTACGGCTTTCCCTTTTGATCCCGGTGCATACCCACGGCATGGATTTTTACGTCCACATACCCGGCGATGTCCACGAAAACGCTGGGATCGAACTGCCGCGTGGATGACGGACTTTCAAAACACAGAATGGAGGAGTGCCGCCGCGCCGCCCGCATAGTGGCACTATGGACCGCTTGGTGGTCCTGGTGGTAGTCATTGCGGGAATGCGTGATGACAACGTCCGGACGGAAGTCCTCAATGGCCTCCTCGATCGCTTTGACCATCTCCGGCCCATGCCCGGACAAGTTGGTGTCTTGGAAGTGGTGGACCTGCACTGCAGTGGCGCCCATGAAGTCCGAGCCTGCAGCAGCCTCCGTTACGCGGACTCTGCTGTCTCCGCCCTGGCTCCCGTTACTCATCACCATGGTCCTGACGTCATGGCCGGCGTCGGACAACTTGGCCAGCGTGGCCCCACAGGCCAATTCCAGATCATCGGGGTGTGCTCCGATGGCGAGCACTCTTCGAGGCCGGGCAGCCACCCTGTAGCGGATCCGAAAAGCCGGAGCAACAAGGCACGCAACAATCAGCCCTGCACCGGCAAGCACAACCACCGTATTCAGCCAGGAAGGATGCGTCCGGCCGACTGCACACCCCGCAAGGGCTACCAGCAGCAAACTTCCAAAACAGGCCAACGTCCAACGGAGCCTGTTCGGTGAGCTGAACTTTCGCGCGAACCAGTTCCGGCCAGCTGGAACCAAAGTCCAGCCAGCCACCAGAATCCCCAACAAACCAGCAACGGAGAACAGCGTTGCTTCCATAATGCCCCCATAATGCGTAGCGAATTAGCACGGTTCCCATCTCCGGAGACCGCCGTAGAAGTAGTGAACTGGGAAGGAGATTCGTGACGCTGCCGATGAATCCCTTTAATAGCGGTACTCAAACTCCCCCGTGACCAGGCCGCTTCCGCTCAGTGAGTACCTCAGCACGCTGTTGGACTTATGGCGCTTGGATTGCACCGTCACGTGGAAGTGCAGATCGCTGCGCTGGACTGAATCCGTGTTGCACGTAACTTCTGTGCCCCCCGCCATGGAACACGACCATCCTTCTGGTGCCTCGATGGAGTTCTCCACAATCCGTGAATCCCTGCCCACTGCAAACACCGCCGTACCTGCGCCCAAGGGTCGGGTGCCTGAGGCATTGAAGTCGATTTCCATGGCAGTGCCGCGGAAGTAGCCCTCAGAGGTGCGCCTGGCAGTACCGGAGACCTGTGCCCGCCCAGATTGCGAAGGCACCGCAGAGGGAACTGGTACAGACGTGGTGGGGGTGGACGTCGGAACCGGAATGGGATCCGGCTCCGGAACTTGTGGCGCCACGGGCTCCGTTGACGGCTCCGGCACTGACACCGGAGGGGTGGTCTCCACCGGCGCCGGCTGAACCTCGGCCGATGGGGCAGGGGCCGGTGTACTGGTTGGGGACGCTGAAGGTGTAACGAGCGCTCGGCCCGTCCCCACCGGAGGGGCGCCGGTTTCGACAGCGCGCTCTTCCATATAAGCGTCAGGGGTTAGTTGGTCCACTATTCCCACTGTTCCCAAGACCAGTCCCACTCCTGCCGCTGCAATGACGGCCATCACGGCGGGTTTCGCAAGGGCGGGAACGACCACCGCCTTTGCCGGCGCCATCCCGCCAAGAACGCCCAGACCGCCCCCTTTTGCCGCCCACGCAGTCACTGGGATACCCGTCACCAGCGGAAGAAGTACCACCCTCATGCTGTTCTGGACGTCTTTCAGTTCTGCAAGGGCTGCCGTGCATTTGGAGCAGCCGTTCAGGTGCTCGCGAACTTTGCGTTCCGTTCCAGTGGAGAGTCCGCCCCGGAGATAGTTACCCAGTTTCGTGACGAATGCGGCGCACCCGTCATCAGGCTGATCTGCGATATGGAATTGAAGATAATGCCGCCTCAGCCCCTCTCGTGCTCGCAGCGCCAGTGCAGAAACCGCGTTGGCGGACAGCCCAAGAATGGGGGCGACGGCCGCCGGCTTCATGCGCTCAACGTCCAGGTACCACAGCACAGCCTGCCAACGTTCCGGCAGGGCACGGAACGCCCTGGCCACTGTTTGTGATTCGAAGGCGCTGACGGCTGGATCGGAATCTGCCAGAGTTTGGTCCAGGACAGATTCGTCACTGCTTGGCAGGACCCTGCCGGCTTTTCGATTCCGTTGGTGGGACAGCCGGGTTACCGTGGACAACAAGTACGCCCGGAAGAAGGTATCCGGCCCTTTCCCTGCCACCAGGCTTTGCAGCACGGACTGGAACGCCTCGGCAACTACATCCTCGGCATCGCTCGGATTGTCCACGTTGCGCTTGGCTACGGCGGAGGCGATGGAAATGTGGCGCGCGTAGAGCCCGTCGAATGCGGACATCTCTCCGGCACGGACCATCCTGATGAGGTGCCCGTCGCTATCGACGTCGACGTCCACTTGACTGTCCACTTGTGACCTTCGTGCCATCTATGGCACCCCCGAAACGTAAATAATCCTGCCCATATCTATTGAGTGGGGGTAAGCGGCAAGACGTGACGCGGTTTATACACTGTCTTTAGCAACGATTTTGCCGTCCGCTTCGTCACGAAACGGCTTCTCCGCACACTCTTCGGATATGACATCGTTCCGGACAAAATCATTCGCAGAGTGCACGTTCTCGCGGCACCTTTTGCTGCGTAGATGGCAGACCACCAGTTACCAGACAGGCTGGCGCTTCCATGCTGACTGGTTCTTGCCCGAAGTCCGGACCGTCGTCTCCTCACTGGCTGACAGCGCATCCGTTCCGGCACCTGCAGCAAAATCGCTCGGCGCCGCACGGGCCAGGAATGGCGTGGGCATCGGTGAGACCATGACTGATTTCCGGGCACTCTTTTCGGCCGCGGGAAGGACCCTGGACGTCGATGCCCTGCAGTCAGTGGCGGAAGGCTGGGCGGAGGTTGCGGAAACGGCGCCGCCGATCTCGTGCACGGATGTCTACACAGGACTGGCTACACAGGCACACTTCCAGCGGCGGATCCATGAAGTGTCGTCAATGGGGACCGGGCCCGATTGCCCGGGCGCGCATGCCATGGCCATCATCTCCATCGCCGGCCCTCGAGACGGCCGGAGCCATTGCTGGACCCTCCTGGCCCGGATGGGAGAAGCCGTTAAAGGGCAACTGAATGGCACCGGAGCGATGGCCATGTACCAAAACTCCGCCGTGCATGTGCTGTTCCCTTTCAGTGAAAGCAACCTGTGCAGGTTGGTGGAGTGCAAAGCCGCGCTGGAAGCTTTGGGGGATGGCACCCTTGGCCCTGCCCGGCTGCGGTTCTACCCGCTGTCTTCCGCTGCTGCAGCGGTGTCCGCCGACACGGCAACAGCAGCCAAGGATTCATCCTGCGAAACAAAATAGGCCGGCTCCCTACGACGCCGTCACGAACCAGTATGGCCCAACACTCATCTATTGACGGAGCATCTCACCACGGATTCTAAGGACCATCCAGCACATGAAAAATCAGATCCATCTAAAAACCGCGTCATTGGTGGCCGCCCTTCTGGCGGTTGTCATGGCCGTCCTGGGGCTGGGCCTGTCAGCCTTGCCCGCCCACGCTGCAGAGCTGACGGACGCGGACATCACCCTGAGGACGGAATCAGTAGTTTCCAGTCAGTGGGACCAGGTGGATTTGACGTGTGAATGGTCCGTGCCGGACAACTCCCGGCCGGGTGACACCTTCAGCATCCAACTGCCCCCGCAACTGCGGTGGTTTGGAGTCACAGAATTTGATCTCCAGAATCCTGACGGCGAAACGGTCGCCACCGCAAGGGCCAACGACTCAGGCCTGGTGGTATTCACGCTGACGGACTTTGTGGCAGAACAGCCCCTCAATGTCGGTGGGACGTGTTCCTTCAGCACGCAGTACTCGGTTGATCCCGGTGACGGCGAAATTGAAGAACTGAGCTTTAACGTCGGCTCCACAGTGCTGCGTGTCCCAGTGGCTGTTCAGCCGTGCACGTCGGAGTGCGGTCCGTCCCTCCCGACTGAAGCAGGCAAGGCCATGTGGTGGGTTGACCCCGCCCAGACAGTCCTTGAGTCGATCTTCTACATGCCGCCGATGGCTGCGGAGACCAACGATGTGGTGGTTGCCGATACCCCGTCAGCCGGCATGGAGATCGACTGCAGCCGGGTCACACCCCGCGTTGGACGAGTCTTGAACGACGACGGGAACATCACCGAGCCATATGCCAACGAGCAGTACCCTGCAACCCTCGACTGCACTCCGCAGAAACTCACGGCGAGCTGGACTGGCCTTCCCAAAGGCCTTCATGTGGAGCTCTACGTTGTGACCCAGGTGACCGATGCCGCATTGAACGTCTACGAGAACAGCGGAACTGTCACCATCTCGGGGCAGGAAACACCTGTGGCGGCCCAGACCCGCCGGAGCAGCGGAAGTGGCACAGGCAACGGTTCGCCCAATCCGACGGCAACACCGACGGCCACCGCAACACCCACACCAAGCCCAAGCACCCCCACTCCGACGGCAACACCGACGGCCACCGCAACACCCACACCAAGCCCAAGCACCCCCACTCCGACGGCCACCGCAACACCCACACCAAGCCCAAGCACCCCCACCCCCACCCCCACTCCCACCCCGACCGCTACGTCAATGCCCACTGAAACGGATGAGCCGATTGTCGTGACTACGGACCCCCTGGTTGTGGCGCCCACGGAGAACCCGTCGGAGCCCGCGGCAGAGGAACCTGAGGAACCGTTGGCAAAGACGGGCACGCAGGGATCGGCATTCGTCTTCATAGCGGCCGCGCTCCTGGCCGTCGGATCGGTGCTCGCCTTCGCAGGATCACGCTGGTCCGGCCGCAGGTCGCACTAACAAGGCCCGCTGAGTGCCGGATCGGCTGATGGGCCGGGCACACGATGTCCAGCCCATCAGCCGGTTCTTCAATCTCGGCTCGCGCTGGCATGGGTTGGGGGCCAGCGCGAGCCGTCCCAATGCAGCTGCGCCCCGGCGTCGACTCGAGTTCAGGGAATGCCCACACACGGCGCATAGTTGAGGAAAGTGCAACCACGCCACGTGCCGCGAAGACAAGCCGAGGAGACCCATGAGCTCGCCCACCACAGCAACCGATCCCCAGCTGGCCCGTTGGGAGCGGTTCCGCACGGGCCGGCACACGGCGCTTGCAACCGAGCATGGCTGGCTGACCCTGACCTCTTTCCAGTGGCTGGAGTCGGACCCGGCCGAGGTCGAACTCGCCCCCGGTCTCTGGTCAACTGACGGTTCTACCGCTTTTCTTTCGGCGAGCGCAGCGGACGGCCTCACATTTGTCCAGACCGGCGAGCCTGTGGACGGGACAGTCAGCGCAGTCCTGCAGGACGAAGAGTCACTGATGTGGGTTCAGTACGGTGGCGTCGACGGTAAGCAAGTGGTGGTGGAACTTGCCATGCGTGCGGACAAGTACGCCATCCGCACCCGTGACAACAGCTCCCCCGTTCTCACGGAGTTCCAAGGCGTTCCCACCTACGACTACAACCCCGAGTGGGTCATCCAGGGACGTTTCGAGGCGTACGAGGAGCCTCGCGATGTTCCCATCGGCACAGCTAATCCTTTGGTGGACGGGGTCCATCGCTCAGTGGGAGAGGTCGTTTTCCGGGTACCGGGTGTGCCCCACGAAATCCGGCTCCACGCGGAGGAAGAGAAGCTGGGTGCCCTCAACGTGACCTTCCACGATGAGACCAACGGTGCCACCACGGATGAGTGGCGAAAGGTCTTCATTCCTCGCCCCCGCCCGGACGGGTCCGTTGTGATCGACTTCAACCGCAGCATCAACTACCCCAGCGCCTTCACCCCCTACGGCACATGCCCTATGCCGGTGCGGGGCAATTCGATCGATGTAAGGGTGGAAGCCGGTGAGAAACTCCCCCGAGACTAAATTACGGACCGCCAAGCCCACCCGGACTAGGTGATTGCCGAAACCCCCGTCACTGCGCGGCCAACGATCAACGAATTGATCTCGTAGGAGCCCTCATAGGTGTAAATGGCTTCAGCGTCGGCGAAGATTTTGGCGATCCGGTAGTCGGTGACAATTCCGTTTCCGCCCAGAATGGACCTGCCCAGAGCCACTGTCTCCCGCATCCGGGCGCTGCAGTAGGCCTTGGCGAGGGCCACTTGGGCCATGTCGGCGCCGCCGTGCCGAATGCCTTGGGCATCCGTGGAGATGTCTTCCTGCAGCTGGGCGATCCTCACCATCATCCCCATGCTGGCTACAGCGTTTCCCAGCATGTCCACCAAATGTTGTTGGATGAGTTGGAATTTGGCGAGCGGCTTCCCGAATTGCATGCGCTCGACGGCGTACTGCCGGGCAACATCGAACGCCGCCAGTTGCTGGCCAACGGCTTGCCAGGCAACCATGATTCGGGAGCCTCGCAGCAGGTGGTTGGTGTCGGAGAAGCTGCTGATCCTGGCGAAGCGATCCGATTCGGCGACTTCGACGTCCACGAACCGGATGTCGGCGTTCTGCACCGTCCGCAGCGCGATCTTGTTTTCGATGCGGCTGCGGGTGATGCCAGGCAGGGAAGCGTCAACGATGAACGCGCGGATGGCTCCGTCGGCTTCGTCTTTGGCCCACACCAGCATGTAGTCGCAGAACGTCCCGTTGCCAATCCAGCGTTTGGCGCCGTTGACCACCCAGTAGTCACCGCCGTCGGAAGCTGCCCGTTGGATCCTGCGCGCCGTGGTCTCCATGCCACCTGCCACATCAGACCCATGGTTTGGCTCGGTGAGCGCGAAGGCGCCGGTGGTGCGCAGGTTTGAGGCGTCGTCGAGGTAGCGGTCCTGTTGTGAGTCGCTCCCGAAGTCGTACAGCGACTCAACGAAGAGATCGTGATGGACCATGAAGAACGTGGCGATCGAGGTGTCCACACGGGTCATTTCGGCGATCACCAGGCCGGCGAACAGGTGCGTGTACCCCCGCTGGGCCGGCGCACTGAGCCGCAGCGCCGCGAGCTTGGGCAGGATGTGTTCCGGGAACTCGGCCTTTTCCCACCACTGCCCGGCGTAGGGGGCGATTTCCGAAGCAAGGAAGGCCCGGAGTTCGTTGAGTTTCCGCTGTTCCTGGACGCTGAGCAGCGACTCGAAGTCGAAGAAGTCCGCGGTGGGCAACCCCGCCACGGAGGAAGGTATCGCACCGGCGGAGCCCGCGGGCACCGCCGGCGAAGATGGGGAAGCCGCGCCGCCGCTGTAGTCGCCCATTATTTGATTCCCATGCGGATGGCGCCGTCCAGCCGGATGGTTTCACCGTTCAGCATGGCGTTCTCCACGATGTGCGCGGCCAACTGTGCGTATTCGGCCGCACGTCCCAGCCGCGCTGGATGCGGGACCTGCTGGCCCAGGGAATCCTGTGCCGCTTGCGGAAGACCGGCCATCATGGGTGTTTCAAAGATGCCGGGCGCTATGGTGGCCACCCTGATCAGAGAACGTGCGAGCTCGCGTGCCAATGGCAGGGTCATGGCCGCCACAGCGCCTTTCGAAGCAGCATAGGCGGGCTGTCCGATCTGGCCTTCGAACGCTGCCACGGATGCGGTGTTGATGATGACGCCGCGCTCGGGCCCGCCCAGTTCGGTGGAAACCGGTTCCGTTTCCACCATGGCTGCGGCGGCAAGGCGGATCACGTTGAAGGTTCCCACGAGGTTGATTTGGATAACTTTGTTGAAGGTTTCCAAGGGCAGCACGCCGTCGCGTCCCAACACTTTGCCGGGTGTGGCGATGCCGGCGCAGTTAACGACGATCCGCAGCGGGCCAAGGGCGGTTGCAGCATCGACGGCGGCCTGAATCTGCGCTTCATGGGTGACGTCCGCGGGGACAAAGACCGCCCTCGGACCAGAACCTGCACCCAAGGCGTTCAGTTCTGCGGCGTAAGCATCCCCTGCGGACTGCGGCAGGTCCACCAGGACCACCGACGCTCCGGCCTCGAACAACCGCCTTGCGGTGGCGGCCCCCAGCCCTGATGCCCCGCCGGTAATCAGCGCGACCGTGCCCTCGATGTCCATTCATCCTCCTTGATGCAGACCCAAAATCCGTTAATGCATGTTAACTGGAATTGTGGGCCAGCGCACCCTCGGTAGGCTGGGACCATGCCCGCCGACGCTTTCGCTGCCGACCAGCCGCTCCCCCTCACGGACCAGGACGAGTGGGCAACGCGCGCCAACCAGGCCGCCCGATCAGTGACGCGGACCTTCGGCCGGCGCCTGCTCTTCCTTCCCGGCACGCACATCGGGGCGGTCAGCCTTCCCGCCACTACTCTCCGCAGCGTCTTTGGTCCCTGGCATTACTGGTGGCAGGCGCACTATGTCGATTGCCTGGTGGACGCCGGCCGCCGTGAGCTGGCCACCACAACAAAGTTCGACGGCGTCTCCCGCCCCAGTGCGGGCAGGCTCGCTTCGCGGCTGGTCACCACCATCCGGTTGCGGAATCTGCTGAGGTTCGAGAACCACTTCTATGACGACATGGCGTGGCTCGCCCTCGCTACGCACCGGCTGGAGAAGCTGGCGGAGGAAACCAGGAAACCGGGTCGTCGGCGCAATGCGTACGTTCGCAAGAAGCTCACCCTGCAGTTCCACTCGGCCTCCACGGACGATCTGGGCGGCGGAACGTTTTGGAGCACCCAACGGGACTTCAAGAACACTCCTGCTACAGCTCCCGTAGCGCTCTACTTTGCGCGGACCGGGCACAGGGAACGGGCGCAGTCTCTGGTGACGTGGCTCAACAGCAGGCTTTTCGACCCGCAACGGGGTGTCTACTTGGATGGACTTCGCATCCGCAATGGCGAGACCGTCCTCGAGGAGGCGGTCTACACCTACAACCAAGGTCCAATCCTTGGTGCCTTGCTGGAACTTGGTGGCCAGGAGAACCTGGAACGTGCTGCGCGGCTGGTTGAGTCCGTGTCCCGCGAACTGACGGTCCCCGGAACACGAGTCATCCATGGTGACGGCACGGGCGACGGCGGACTTTTCACCGGCATCCTGGTCCGCTACCTCGCACTTGCCGCGCGGGACCAACGGTTGCCCGCAACTGCTCGGGACACTGCCCGGGCCTTGGTGCACGCTACGGCCGGGGCGTTCTGGATGACGCGTCGTGAGGCGTCGGAACCAGCCCCCGCCGAAGCCCCGGCGCTCATATTCTCCCCCAATCCACTGCGGCCGGCGGCCGAGACGTATCCGGTGGGTGCCGCCGTCGAACTGTCCACGCAGCTTCAAGCCTGGATGACGCTGGAAGCTGCGGCCACGCTCTAACCGCCGTCGGCAGCCGGGCGCTTCTTCTGCGGATACGGCGTTTCGTGCCGGGCCAGCATCTCCACGAACCCGGCAATCTTGCGGGCCCGGGTCTCTGCACGTTTCACTCCGTTGGTGCGGTGGATCAACGCGAAGCGGTTTTGGGAGGTCAGGACCTCGAACATCGCCTGCGCTTCCGGCACCGCGGCGATGGCGGCAGCCAGATCGTCAGGGACCACGGAGTCCGCAGGACCTGCATAGGCAGCTTCCCAGCGGCCATCGGCCTTGGCGGCTTCGACGGCGGCACGTCCGGCGTCGGTCATTTTGCCCTCGGATTCCAGCCGGGCAATGTGGCCCACGTTCCGGACTGACCAGATGCTTTTGCGGCCCCGCGGCGTCATGCGCTGCATGTAGCTTTCGTCGTCGCGGCTCTTCGATTGACCGTCAATCCAGCCAAAGCACAGTGCCTCATCCAGGGCGGCGTCGTAGTCCAGCTCCGTGACCGTGCCGCCTTTCTTGTGCAGGATCAGCCACACTCCCGGGCTCTCGGCAGCGTGCGCCGAAAGCCAGTCACGCCACGCGGCGCCGTCTTTGAGAAGGAGTTCCGGAAGCTCAATGGGCATGAGCCTATTCTGCTGTGAAACGGGCGGTCCAAGGCAAGTCCACGCGGCATAGGCTGGGAAGTGACTACCCTGCCCAGGAGGACCAATGCTGCGAGCCCGCCCCACCCATTACACGTCCCGCCCCGATCAGTGGTCCACGCTCCTCCAAGCGCTCGGGATGGTGAAGACCGTGGACGACGACGCCTGGTGCGAGTTCGACGCCGGTTCGGGTCGCCTCGCGGTGGGATTCGTGGAGCGGGGTCATCCGTTGGACGGCTCCACGATTTTCGGTGTGGAGGTGGGGAACCTGGCGGAATTTGCGCGCCGCACCGAGGAAGACGGCACCCAGGCTGACTGGAACGAAACCCAGGACGGACCCACCGTGCGGATCTCTGCCGAGGACGGTTTCGAGTTCTTCGCGTTCCCTGCGACCAGGGCAGCGGATGGCACCTGGGCCACGTCCACGGAGGCTGACCCGGCGCTGGCCGTAGTAGGCAACTGGATCAGCCCTTTCGTGGGCCTTGCGGCCAACGATCTGCGGAACATCGGCGCCCGGCCGCGCACGGAGGACGACGAGTCAGCCACGTTCACCACCAAAAACGGCGGCATCCTGCGCGCGATCCACGGCGCGGACAGCGCCAACGGGGATCTTTCCTTCGAGTACGACGGCGGACTGGAGCCGTTGTTGCACCGGCTCACCGAAGCGAAAATCGAAGCCAGGATCAGCGAGGACGTGCTGTACGTCGCCAACCCGGATGCTGCGGGTGGGGCAGCGCCGGCGTCGATCGTGATCGAACAATCACCATCGCAGCAGGCGCCGGCGAGCCCAAGCAGCTAGTCCTTGGCAGCTGCCCTGCGGAAGCTCCGTTTGATCGCATCCGCAGGAGAAAATCCTCGTCCACATAACACCCGGGAAGCCGCACGAGACGATTCTGGTCCTCTAATACCGCCGAGAGCGTAACCTCGCAGCCACCGGAACGCCACCAAGGAAGTTCGGCTGGGGATGGGGTAGAACTTAACCATGAGCGTACGTACACCCGACCCGTATCCAGGCTGGCTTTCAGATGAAGACCTCTTCGAAGCCCGCGGCCGACTTCCCATGGTCTACGTGGAGGCTGTTCCGGTCAGGCTGGATCCGCTCGGGTATGTGAATGAGGTTGGCACGCT
This sequence comes from Paenarthrobacter sp. OM7, assembly GCF_029873575.1. Classification (NCBI taxonomy): domain Bacteria; kingdom Bacillati; phylum Actinomycetota; class Actinomycetes; order Micrococcales; family Micrococcaceae; genus Paenarthrobacter; species Paenarthrobacter sp. OM7. The sequence continues at coordinate 833,721 of NZ_CP123579.1, read as the reverse complement.
CCTGCAGGGCGATGCCGACGGCAACATGGTCCGCTACCTCGTCTCCGGCCGCGTCCTCTACCGCGAGACCATCCGCGCAGCTCTCCTGCGTCACATGGAGAAGGACCTCGGTCCCTTGGCCTTCCCGCAGCTCCCCATCAGCCCGGTCCCCTTCACCGTGGCCGAATACTTCCCGGCCCCCTCCCAAACCGGCTTTACGGATGACCGCCAGCATGCGGTCTCGCTGGCCTACGTCATCCCGGTGACCGGCGAATGCGAACCACGCCAGGACGCACTGGAACTCACCTGGATGACGCCGCAAGAGGTGCTGAGCGAGAACGTCCAGCAGGAATTCGACGGCGGACGCGGGAACCTCGTGCGCCAGGCGCTGGCTTTTTCGGGCATCGTTCTCTAGCGGGTCCCCGCACCTGCACCAGCCGCCCTTTGTAGACTGGACGGCGGACCCCAAGAGAACCAAAGGACTTCCGATGACTCACAGCCCAGCCACACAGCAGTACAGAGAGAAGCAGGCTGGGGACCTGCGGCCCGGAGATTTTGTCTATCCGCCCGGCGACGGGCCAGCCGCTGAAATCGCCGGCATCGAGGTGCAGAACGACGATTACGGCGTTGCCGCGTTGCTGCTGGTGACCATGGTCGACGGCGGCACGGTGCGGATCGCTGCCGGGTCCAGTGTCCCTGTGGGGGACGCCGTCGATGCAGGCGTGGATGCGGAGAGCGACGCCGGGACGGCGGGCGCGGGCGCCCCCGAGTCCAATACGCCGGATTCCAGCATTCCGGACTCTGGTGCACCCGACTCCAGCACCCCTGCCTCCAGTACCTCCGCAGAAGGAGGCTCCGATGCCTCCCCCGAGCCGGCCGTCGTCGTTCCTCCCCGTCCGGAAATGCCACCCACGTACACCCGCCCTAGCGCCGAAGAGTTGGCCCTGATCCCCGAACCGAATGGCACCCCGGAGGCCGTGGTGAGCGCAGCCGCGGCCAACCATAAGGGCAAGAACGGCGTCCAGGTCCTGGCGGATCGCCTGACGAAGGGCATCAACACCAAATCAGGCAGCTGCCTCCGGGATCTCAGCAACCTGGCGTTCGACCTCTGCATTGTGCTGCGCGATCCGGACCATGCCCTGGCCGTAGCGGACCTGCTCAACGTGCTGCCCTTTGACGGCAACCTGGACCGCTGGGCATCCATTGAGCGGGCGCTGGCATTGTCCAGTTTCATCTGCCGCGAAGCCGGCCAAGCCGAACGTGCCGCGGTCTACGAGAAACTGTTGCGCGCGCCCGAGTCCCAGGAAGAGGACCCGTTCAAGGCCCGGATCAACGCCCGGGTCCGGCAGCGCTCGCTCAACGAACCCAACCTGTACGACAAAGAAATCTTCCGCGCGATCGACAACGGCAACCACGAGGCCGAACGCGATTGGCGGTTCCTCCGACTCGAAGCGCTCATGTTCCTGCGCGCCCACGGCGGCTCCAAGACCATCGGCGAAGACGAGTTGGCCCGGCGGATCAGCAACGAACTCGAAGCAGTGCGGGCATAAATTTCCGGACCCGCCGCTTCTGGGTATTTCAAGACCTGTTATGCGGGCGCGAACGGCGGTAGATTCGGGGCCATGACGAACAATCTGAGCGTTGTGATTAATGCCGACGCGCAGCAGGTTTGGACAATGCTGCGTGAACCGTCGCTGGTGGCTCAATGGCACGGCTGGGAAGCCGACGATCTCACCGACGAAATCAAACAGATCTATTTCAACACCGACGTTGTGGAGGGGCCCGATCACACGAGCCTGACCGTCAATGGCGGCGATGTCTTTGAGCTCCACCCTGTCTCCGGCGGGACGGAAGTGAGGGTCACCAGGGCGGCGCTCGACCACAATTCCGAGTGGGCTGAATGGGACGAGGACATCACCCAGGGCTGGCTCACCTTCCTGCATCAGCTGCGCTTCGCCCTGGAACGTCACCCGCATGGGCACCGCCGGACGCACTTTATTTCGCTTCCGGGCAAGGGCGGGCCGGCGATTGAAAAGCTGGGACTCGGGGATTTGCCGCCCGTTGGGGAGGAGTATTCGCTCACCCTGGCAACGGGCGAGAAGATCTCCGGCAAGGTCTGGTTCAAGAGCCGGCATCAAGTTGGCCTCACCGTCCACAGCTACGCGGAGCACGGAGACGGCCTGTTGATCGTCGCGGAACAGCTGCCGATTCCGGAGAAAAGGCCCGACGGCGGCTCCATGGTGATCGCCTCCACTTACGATCTGGGGGCCCACACCTTGGCGGACATCCGCTCGTCGTGGGACAACTGGAAATCTGAGAACTACGGCTCGTAGGGCTTCCTCCGCGGGTTACTTCGGGTAAAGCTGGCACACTTGGTAGCGTGCCAGCTTCCGTTTCTGCTTCCGCGTCTGTGTCTTCCCCTACTCCCGGCCAGCCTGACTTGCCAGGGTTGTCCTCCCGGCAATCCGGGTTCTCCTTTTCGGTGGGCCAGCGCCTGACTGAAACGTGCTCGCCGTCGGACGCCCAAGTGAATGCCAACGGCGGAGCTTTCCTGGGCCGCACCGGAACCATCACCACACCGCACGGAACCATCCAGACGCCCGCGTTCATCGCCGTCGGGACCAAAGCCACCGTGAAAGCGGTGCTGCCCGAGTCCATCGCCGACCTCGGTGCGCAGGCTGTGCTGGCCAACGCATACCACCTGTACCTGCAGCCGGGGCCGGAGATCCTCGACGCCGCCGGTGGGCTGGGCGCGTTCATGAACTGGTCCGGGCCGACCTTCACCGACTCCGGAGGATTCCAGGTGATGAGCCTGGGTTCTGGGTTCAAGAAGGTCATCGACATGAAGAACGTCGATTCGTCCGGACCCGACGACGCCGTGGCACCGGGCAAGGAACGGCTGGCGCACATTGACGATGACGGCGTCTGGTTCAAATCGCACCTCAACGGGGACAGGCACCGCTTCTCCCCCGAGATTTCCATGCAGGTCCAGCACCAGATCGGCGCGGACATCATGTTCGCCTTCGACGAGCTCACCACGCTGCAGAACTCGCGGGCCTACCAGGAGGAGTCCCTGGAGCGGACCCGGCTGTGGGCGCTGCGGTGCTTGGAGGAGCACGCTTCCTTGACTTCTTCCCGCGTGGGCAAGCCCTATCAAGCCTTGTTCGGCGTGATCCAGGGTGCGCAGTATGAGGACCTTCGCCGCAAGGCGTGCCGGGATCTCGGTGCCATGCCCTTTGATGGGTACGGGATCGGCGGGGCGCTGGAGAAGGAAAACCTGGGCACGATTGTGCGCTGGTGCAACGAGGAATTGCCCGAGAACAAGCCCCGGCACCTTCTGGGCATCTCCGAGCCGGACGACATCTTCACTGCCATCGAGAACGGCGCCGACACCTTCGATTGCGTCTCCCCCACCCGCGTGGCCCGAAATTCGGCGTTCTACACACCGTTCGGCCGGTTCAACCTGTCCGGGGCCCGCTATAAAACCGATTTCGGGCCGTTGCAGGACGGCTGCGACTGCTACACGTGCGTGAACTACTCGCGGGCTTACATCCACCACCTGTTCAAGGCCAAGGAAATGCTCTCGGCAACGCTCATCTCCATCCACAACGAGCGCTTCGTGGTGAAGATGGTGGACGACGCCCGCTTGGCCATCGAATCCGGGGATTTCTTCGAGTTCAAGGCGGAGACCCTGGGCCGGTACTACTCGTAGGCGTCGAGATCGCCGGAAGCCTGCGTGGGCGTGCGGAAACTTCCGGCGAACTCACACGGTTCCGGCGAACTCGGCCCGAGCCTAGGCTGCCGTTACCCCGTAGCTTGGCTCGCGCTTCTTGATCCACCCGACAACCAGCACGGTGACGGGCACGAACAGGAACTCCACGGCCGTCTTGTAGACGAAGCCAACCAGGGCGTAGTTCAGAAACGAGCCAAAGTCCGTGATGCCGATGACCGATGCTGCGATGCTGCAGAAGATCAGGGTGTCCACGAATTCGCCCACCACGGACGAGCCCATCAGGCGTGCCCACAGGGACTTCTCGCCGGTGCGGGCCTTCATCTTCACCAGGATCCAGGAGTTGATGGTCTGTCCGGCAAGGAAGGCAAGGAGCGATCCAAGGACGATCAGCGGCACGGGTCCGAGGGCGCCTTCGAGGGCTGCTTGCTTGCCGATGCTGTACTCGTCATTGAAACCGGGCAGCACGATGATGATCCAGTAGCAGAGAGAGGCAAAGACCGAGAGGGCAAACGAGGTGATGATGGCCTTGCGCGCCACCTTGAAGCCGTACACCTCGCTCATCACATCACCCAGGATGTAGGCGATGGGGAACAGGAAGAACCCGCCGTCAGTCAGGATTGGCCCGAGCGCGACGCCCTTGGAAGCGCCGATGTTGGACAGGATCAGCACCACGGCCATGATGGCCAGCATGATGCCGAAATACGGGGAGCCTATTGAAGCAAAGCGTGGGGCGGGCTTGCTCAAGGTACTGGAGCCTGAGGGCGAGGGCATGGGTCATCCATTTCGTAGTGGTTCGCGCAGGCTCCTTCGTTCAGGGCGCCCCGCTGTATTAGCACTGTGGTTGGTGGGGCATGTGGCCCGGCACCGGTTCCATTCTCCCACTCCTCCACCCCAACGCTCACTCACATCCCTCGGGCTTGAACCCAACGCTCTCTCACATCCCTCGGGCTTGAACCCAACGCTCACTCACGTCCCCTTTTGAACGTGTTCAGAAATATGCCATACTCAGTCTTGAACACGTTCAAAATACGTCCCAGGGAGCGGCACCATGGCAGCAAAGAGTGAGCAGACCCGCCAATTAGTGGCCGACGTCGCGCTGAAAATGTTCCGCGAGGTTGGCTTTGAGAAGACCACCATGCGAGCCATTGCCCAGGAGGCCGGGGTCTCAGTCGGCAATGCCTACTACTATTTCGCATCCAAGGACGAGCTCGTCCAGGAGCTTTACGCTCAAGTGCAGGATGAACACGCCGTGGTTGCGGCGCAGGCCTTGGAAGGAGTCCAAGATCTCGCGGGCCGCCTGAAGGCAGTGCTGCACACCGGCATCGACGTCATGGCGCCGTACCACCAGTTTGGTTCCGACTTCATCGCGACGGCGATCCGGCCGTCGTCGCCCGTCAATCCGTTCGGCGAGGCGTCCACCGCCGCACGGGAGGCTTCGCTCGCGATCTTCCGGTCCGCCGTCGAGGGCTCCTCCCCCGCCGTTGCGAAGAAGCTGCGCGGCGATCTGCCCGAGCTGCTGTGGCTGGCGTACATGGGAGTCGCGCTGTTCTGGGTTTACGACACCTCCGAGAACCAGCGCCGCACACGCAAGCTGATCGACGGCGCCGCCCCGCTGGTGGCGCGCGGCTTGTCGCTGGCGAAGATTCCGGGCGTCAGCAAGGTGTTCGATGACGTTCTGGGACTCGTGCGCAACGTCAAGGAAGATTCGTGATGCGGCGGACAGTAGTCATCGCCGGCGCTACTGGCTTCATAGGCAGCTACTTTCAGCGGCGGTTCCTTCAAGAAGGCTGGCAGGTCCGGACCGTTGGGCGGGACGCTTCGGCTGACGCGCAATGGCACGACGACGGCGCCATCACCAAAGTGCTGGACGGTGCCGAACTGCTGGTGAACCTCGCCGGACGATCCGTGAATTGCCGTTATGACGAGCGGCACCGCCGGCAGATTCTGGACTCCCGGGTTCTCACCACGCGTGCCTTGGGCCGGGCTGTTGCTGCCTGCGCCGAACCGCCCAGGACGTGGATCAACTCCAGCACCGGAACCATTTACCGGCACGCCGAAGATCACCCGCAGTCCGAGGTCTCGGGTGAATTGGGCAGCGGGTTCTCCGTGGACGTGGCGCGTGCGTGGGAAGACGAGTTGGCGGCTGCCGTTGTCCCCGGCACCCGCAAAGTGCCGCTCCGCATCGCGATTGTCCTGGGGGCGGGCGGCGTCATGAGTCCCCTCCGGAACCTCGCCCGCCTCGGTTTGGGCGGGCACATGGGTCCGGGCACGCAGAAGTTCAGCTGGATCCATGTGGAGGACCTGTTCAGGACGGTGCTGTTCGTCCACGATCACGGAGAGCTGAGCGGACCGGTGAACGCGGCGACGCCCCACCCTGTGGACAACCGGGAGCTCATGGCCATGGTTCGGCGAAGCATGGGTGTCTCCTTTGGCATCCCGACACCCGCATGGCTGCTCGAGGCCGGCGCCGTCCTCATTCGGACACAGACCGAGCTGGTCCTCAAGAGCCGGTGGGTAGAACCCCGGAAGTTGCTCGACGCGGGGTTCGCGTTTGAGTATCCATCGCTGGCTGGCGCGCTTAACGAGATCGCCAACGCGCACCCCAAACCCTCTCTCACATAACCGCACCTTCAAGCGAACCGTCTCTCACATCCCCGCCCCTTCAGGCGAACCGTCTCTCACATCCCCCGGAGGTATTCATGAGTCAGGAACCCTGGTCAGACAAGGAGGAATTCGCGCTGGCGACGCGGAGCCCGTCGGGAGGCTGGCGATACGGGCCAAAGGACAGAGTGGTGCTCGGCGGCAAAGGACTGGCAGTTGGCACCGCAGTAGCGCATCTGACTTTCTGCGTTCTCGTCAGCATCCAAGCACCTGAGTGGTGGATCATCTTTTTCATTTACAGCTTGCTCCCCGCCTGGGCAGTTGGTGCTGCCGTGGGATCGCTCCTTGGGCTGGCGCTGCGTCGCATTCGGAGCCAGTGGGTTCACGTGGCCGCGTTCTTCTCCGTCGGACTACTCATGTGCGCACCGTTTGGCGGACTCTCGGCAACCGGTCCGTGGCTGCTCTCGTTATCCATCGCCCTCGCCGCCGGCGTCGGCCGTCTGGCTGTTTGGAAACTGGTGCGAATCAACCACGCGGGTGAGCCGACATACCGGGGAACCTCTCTTTCGTAGTCGGCGTAGGACTGGCCAAATTCCTGCCGGAGAGTGCGTTCCTCCCACAAAGCGCCCAGGTGTTCCACCACCATTCCTGCAGGCAGAGTCACCAGGGCCCAAGCAGAATCTCGGGAAATCGCCACCCCTGCGTGTATCAGCCACCACCCCAGGTACATCGGGTGGCGGCTCGCCGCATAGGGCCCGGTGGTCACCAGATCTTCGGGGTGGGCCAGCGCGAAGCTTCCTGCCGTTCTACGCCGTCGCTCCGAAACAGCCCAAGCGGTGATCCCCGCGCCAGCCAGAACCAACACAGCGCCGGCCGCTCTATGTCTTACGCTGCGCTCAGAGACGGAAACGGGATGCAGACGGTCGAGGACCACGTCCAGCACCAGACCGACAACTTGGCCCGGCGGCAGCGGAATGTTGGCTGCCGCCTGCTGCACGGCGCGGGGTGCGCGGCGAACTGCATCCATGCCACGAAGATAACTCCGGCCATCCAGGAAAGCCACAGCGCCAAGCTGCGACCGAAAACCTGAAGGTGAGCGGCCGCCGTCGAGCACTAACCGGCCGAAACCTAAGGAAGTGTTAGGAAATGCCCCGCCAGCTATGGCTGTGCCGTGCATCACCCATAGCTTGGAACATGTCCTCTTCACCCCGGAGGGCCTTTCTTAGTCGACGAAGAGCCATGCGCAAGGACGCCATGAGCACCAGCTTCATGGACAGAACGAACTCATGCAAGACACGGCTGCCGTATCAGGCGCCGTCCAGGAAGGTTCATTGATGAGCACCCAACAAGCTGCACCTCTGAGCGAAGCCGCCCAGACACGCAAAGCCGTGAGCAACATCCTCAAAGGCTCGGCAGGAAACCTCGTGGAGTGGTTCGACCTCTACGTTTATACGGTTTTCGCGGCGTATTTCCAGTCGCACTTCTTCAACTCCTCGGACGACCTGCAGGCAGGCCTTGAGGCGATGGCTGTCTTCTCGACGTCGTTCCTCATGCGTCCCATCGGCAGTTGGTTCTTCGGCCGCTATGCCGACCGGAAGGGCCGCAAGGCTGCCCTGACACTCAGTGTGACGCTGATGTCGGCCGGTTCCTTCGCCATCGCGATCCTGCCAACGCAAGACGTGATCGGCCTCTGGGCCCTGATCCTGCTGGTGTTCATCCGCGTCGTGCAGGGCTTCTCTGTCGGTGGCGAATACGGCACCAGCGCCACGTACATGTCCGAGGCAGCGACGGCCAAGCGCCGCGGTTTCTTCTCCAGCTTCCAGTACGTGACGCTTATTGGCGGGCAGATGCTTGCCCTCTTGGTGCTCGTGATCCTGCAGAACACCATGAGCAAAGAAGACCTGACCGCGTGGGGCTGGCGTATTCCGTTTGCCATAGGCGGTGTCGCTGCCCTGGTTGTTCTCTGGCTCCGCCGTTCCATGGAAGAAACCCTTTCGGCCGATCAGCTCCGCGCCGCCCACGTCAAGGTTGAGGGTGAAGCCCAGCCAGGCACCATGAAGCTGCTCTTCACCAAGCACTGGAAGCCGCTGCTCATCTGCATCGGAATCACCCTGGGCGGTACCGTGGCGTTCTACACGTACACCAACTTCATCCTGAAGTTCATGAACGATACGTCCGGCATCGCGAAGACAGATACCTCCGTCATCAACTTCTGGGCTCTGTTCATCTTCATGCTGCTGCAGCCGGTGTACGGCCTGATATCGGACAAGGTTGGCCGCAAGCCCTTGCTGATCTGGTTCGGCGTGACCGGTGTGCTCTTCACGTGGCCGCTGCTCTCCACCCTGTCCGGCACCAAGGATCCGTTCATGGCGTTCCTGCTGATGCTCGGCGGCCTGCTGATGGTTGGCGGCTACACGTCCATCAACGCGCTGGTGAAGGCCGAACTGTTCCCGGCTTCCATCCGCGCGCTCGGCGTCGGGCTCGGTTACGCGATCGCCAACTCGCTGTTCGGCGGCACCGTTCCGCTGATTGGCGCAGCGCTGCAGAAGTCGGATCAGGTGGACTTGTTCTTCACCTACGTCACGGCAGCCATTTTCATCTCGCTCCTGGTGTACATCTTCGCGTTGAAGAACAAGAAGGCCACTCACCTGGATGCCGAGCAAGGCAACGCTTTTGTGGCTAAGGGCACTGCGAAGGACGACGACGACAAGAAGGACCTCGTCAACGCCTAATCTGGCCGCTTTGTGAGGCCCGCTCTGCCCCCTTTGGACACTCCGAAGGGCGCAGAGCGGGCCTCACAACGTTAAGCTCTAGTAGCGGACCAGGACCAGCGGACCAGAACCAGCGAACCAGCCCGCAGTAAACCAGCCGAGCAAGACAAAGGACCCTGACAGTGCAAGTGCTCATCGTCGAGGATGACGACGCCATGGCGTCGGCCTTGAGCGCTGCCGTCGCCTCTGCCGGCCACAAGCACACCAGGGTATCCCGTGGCGAGGACGCACTCCTGGCTCACCGGCAGCACGAAGTGATCCTGCTGGACCTCGGCCTCCCGGACCTGGATGGCTTGGACGTCCTGCGGAAACTCCGCCAAGTAACCCAGGTCCCCATCCTGATCCTGACAGCACGCGACGACGAGCGCAGCGTGGTGCTGGGTCTTCGATCCGGGGCGGATGACTACCTTGTCAAGCCCGTGAAGCTCGTGGAGCTGCTCGCCAGAATCGAAGCGGTCACCAGGCGCACCAATCGCTCAGGCCAGGAAACCCCGCACACCATAGTCCTCGGAGAGCTGGAGGTGGACCTCCACCGTCGCGTGGCATCCGTGGGCCAAAGGCACCTCGCCCTCACCGCAACCGAGTTCGACCTCCTCAGCCTCTTGGCCAGGAATGCAGGCTCCGTGGTCACCCGGGAACAGATCCTGGACGCACTCTGGGGAGATGCTTTCCTGGCCCACTCCCGGTCCTTGGACGTGCACCTGACAGGCCTCAGATCCAAGCTCCAACTTCCCGGATTCATCATTAACGTCCGGGGCGTCGGCTACCGCGTAGAGCAACCGTGAAAGTCCGCGTCCTCGGCATCCTGAGCCTGCTGATGGTGATCATTGTGGTGACGGTATCCAGCGTGATCCTGACCTCTGCCAGCCGGGAACTCACCCAGGAACTGCAGATCAACCGCGTCGCAGCCCTCAACCGCTTCGCGCAACTGGCCAGTGACGCCGTGGAGGACAACAATACAACCCAACTTCAGCGGGAAATGGACCGCTATTCCGAGCTTTATGGCGAAGGAATCCTGATCCGCCTCCAGCAGGAAACCCTCCGCGCCGGCGGTCTCAGCGAAGACCATTCAGAGGTCGAGGACGCCCTCAACCGGGCAAGCCTCAACCTCAGCGACACCACGCTGAACCCGATCCGCGCTTTCGGTACCGGCAACGACTTCATCTCCAGGTCCTTCGGGACAGCCAGCCAGGTACTCGGAGAGGTGGTCCTTGAAGTCGACCTCGATGCAGCCCGGCAGAAGTTACGGGAGCGGTGGCTCGTCGTCGTACTTGCCGCGGTGGCGTTGGGCGTGCTGCTGCTCGTAGCGGCATCGCGCATCACGGGATGGGTTTTGCGCCCGGTCCATCGCCTCAGCAAGGCAGTCCACGAGCTCGAAGCGACGGGAAAAACCAGCCAGCTCCCTGAAGCCGGACCGCCTGAGCTCCGGGAACTGAGCCGATCCTTCACCGCCATGGCGGATACGGTGACCGAGAGCATGGAGTCACAACGCCGGCTCATCGCCGATACCTCGCACCAACTGCGCAACCCCGTAGGGGCGCTGCGGTTGAGGATCGACCTGCTGCAGCTCGCTTTGCGTTCGGTGCCCGAAAAAGAAGCGGCGGCCGGCGTCGTGGCGGAACTTGAGCGGGTGGAAGAGATGCTCGACGGCGTGCTGAAGCTGGCGACGGCGGAACACCGCGCCTTTGAGGGGTCTGCCCGGGCTGAAAAAGCACCGGAACACCAGCGGTTGGCCGTCATCGACCCGTACCCGATTCTGCAAGGCGAGGTTGAACGGGCGACGCCGGCCGCTCACCGTGCCGGATCAGAGCTCACCTTGGAGGGCCCTGGGTCAGAAAGCCCGATCGTCTGCGACCCCGATGAACTCGCGCACATGGTGGGCGAACTCCTCGCCAACGCCATCAAATACGCGCCGGGGGCCACCATCACGGTGGCGACCCGGCAGACGCAAGGAGGCACCGCCGTCGTGATTTCCGACGACGGCCCGGGCCTCCCGGCCGAACAGCTCGCCGCATCCACCACCAGGTTCTGGCGGGCTCCGCAACACAGCAGTATTGCGGGCAACGGGCTGGGGATGACCATCGTGGAGCGGCTTGCAGAAGCAAATGGCGCGAGGCTGGTCCTGGAGGCCCGCGAGCCCCATGGCCTGGCGGCACGCCTCGAGTTCGTGAAACCGGAGGAGGACACGCATGCCTGAACCCCTCAAAGTCTCGCGGCGGAGTGTCCTCCAGACAGCCGTGGCGCTTGGCTTGGGCGGCAGTCTGCTCGCTTCAACAGCAGGCTGCACCACAGAGGAACGCCCTCAGGAAATCACCGTTGCCGGCGGCGAATCGGGCGGCTTCTACCTTGAGTTCGCCAGCCTGCTCGCCGACTTGCTGGAGCGTGAAGGGGTCGCTGGGAGGTCAGTTGCATTGACCACCGGCGGAAGCCTCGAGAACATTCAGCGGGTCTTATCCGGCGAGGCGACGCTCGCCGTCGCGCTGGCCGACGCAGCTGCCCAGGCAGCTCCCGGACGGGGTGAAAGCCAGTTGGTGGCCTTGGGAAAGGTGTACCAGAACTACGTCCACTGCATCGTTCGGGAAGACAGCGGAATCCGAACCTTCGCTGACCTCGCCGGGAAGACTGCGGGCGTGGGTGAGGTGGGCTCGGGAACCACCCTCACGGCCGGGCGCATCATTGCTGCCGCCGGGCTGTCTCCTGAAACGGCCGGGCCGGAACGGGCACTGAAGCAAGCCAACTTTGGGTTGAACCAAGCCCTGGCCGCCTTGCGGGAGGGTTCCCTTGACGTGATGATCCAGTCCGGAGGTGTCCCGACGGCGCCCATCGCTGCTGCAGCCCAGGAAACAGGCGTGCGTCTCCTCGACATCTCGGAGTTCATCCCGGCGACCCGGGCCCAATCGGGTTTCTTCTATGACCGCGTCCTCATCCCCGCGAACAGCTACGGGAACGCACCCGCCGTCTGGACCGTGGGCGTAGCCAACCTGCTCCTGTGCCGCAGGGATCTGGCCGATCAGGTTGTCCGGCAAACCGTTGAACTCCTGGTGGAACAGGCCCAGGATCTGGTGCCGAAATCCAGCACCGGCGTGCAGTTCCTCAGCCCCGAAACACTGATTAACACCGCCGGCGTCCCGTTGCACCCGGCTGCACAGGCTGCCTACCGGGCGCTGCACGGCTAGCCCCGTTTAGGAGTCAAACCGGAGCAACTGCCAAAATGATGACATGACTTCAGCCGTTGCCCCTGCCATTGCCCTGACCATTGCCGGCTCCGAAGCGACCGGTGGCGCCGGCGCGCAGGCCGACCTCAAGACCTTCCAGGAACTCGGAGTGTTCGGCATTGCGAACCTCACCTGCATCGTGTCCTTCAACCCGCAGGACAACTGGAACCACCGCTTTGTGCCGGTGGACCAGCACGTCATTGCAGACCAGCTGGAAGCCACGACGGCGGCCTATGGTGCCGCTTCCGGCGCACCGTCGGTGTTGGACACCGTGAAGATCGGTATGCTCGGAAGCCCGGCAACCATCAGCACCGTGGAGAAGGCACTGACCGACGGATCCTTCAAGCACGTGGTGCTGGACCCGGTCCTGATCTGCAAGGGACAAGAACCAGGCCACGCCCTGGACACGGACCAGGCGTTGAAGGCGCAGATCCTGCCACTGGCCACCTTCGTCACTCCGAACCACTTCGAAGCCGAGTCGCTGTCCGGCCTCACCATTACTGACGAAGAGACGCTCAAGGCCGCCGCCATCCGCATCCACGAGATCAGCGGCGCAGCAGTCCTCGCCAAAGGCGGGGTTCGGCTGGAAGGCCCCGACGCCGTCGACGTTTATTACGACGGCGAGACGCTGGAAGTCCTGCGTGCCCCGAAGGTCGGCGAAGTTGCTGTGTCCGGAGCCGGTTGCTCCCTTGCTGCAGCTGTGACGGCCGAATTGGCCAAGGGTGCCACGCCGCTTGAAGCTGCCCGTACGGCGAAGGCGTTCGTGACCGCGGGTATCAAGAACCGCGTGTCCTCCGGGGCTCCCTTTGATGCGCTGTGGCAGGGCGGGGCCCTGTCCTAGCCTCTCCGTCACGCAAAAACAGCCGCCCCGGAAACACTTCCGAGGCGGCTGTTTTTTGCGTGTGGGTTAGCGGGAGACCTTGCCCATGAGCGAGGCGATCGGGCGCAGGAACAAGGGCCGGGCGAGGAACCAGGCGGCCGCTGTGAACACAATGGAAGCTGCGAAGATCCCAAAGCCCCACCAGCTGTTGTTGTCGTCGTTTGCGGCGTACATGTGGTTGAGGTTCCTCAGCGCGCCAGTGGCCAGCACCAGCGTCACGTGGACGATCACGAACGCGACGAAGTAGATCATCACCGGGAAGTGGATCTTGCGGGCAAGTTCAATGGGATAGAACTTGTTGATCGCGGCCTTCTTTGGCCATGCCCCGGACATCCGAAGGCCCGTGATGATGGCCAGCGGGGCCGCTATGAAGACCGTGATGAAGTAGGTGAGGAGCTGCAGGCTGTTGTAGTTGTTCCAGCCGTTTTCGACGGGCCAGTTCAGCGAGGCGTACTGCAGGCCGGCCGAGATTGCGTTGGGGAAGACGTCCCAGCTGGTCGGCACGATCCTCAACCACTGCCCGGTGGCGAAGAGCAACACGATGAAGATGATGCCGTTCAAGACCCAGAGCGCGTCAAGCGTCAGGTGGAACCAAAGGTCCAGGCTGATCTTGGTAGGCGGGTTCTTGGTCTTGATGAAGCCCTTGTTGTTCCGCGTCCAGTTGGCCGCCGGGCGGGTGGTGGTCCGCACCTGCCAGCCCGAACGGATGATCAGGACGATGAAGAACATGTTGAGGAAGTGCTGCCAGCCGAGCCACGCGGGGAAGCCGGTAGGAGTGCCCTCGGGAACGGCCGAGTGCCCGGGGTAGTCCGTCAGGAATTGCTGGACCGGCTGGAGGGTCCGGAGCCATTGCGCAACGAGCACCAGAATCAGTGCCACCACCAAAGCTCCTGCGGTGACGACGATGGGTTTGAACCACCTGTTCGACGTGATCCCGGACGACTTGCTTGAAACGGACATCAGGCCGCGTTCCTCTCTGGCTTGTTTGGCTGCGACCAGTTGGCGCTATACAGCGATTCAACCAGTTGCGGCCCGACGGTGAAAACGGCACCCGGGTTTCGGGGCGTTCGACGTCAAAAATCGCAGCATTCGGATACATGCCGCAATACGTATTTCTAGAACAGACTTCCAGAATTATTTCCTGTGTTTCATGAGCCAGTCAAGGCTTGTTGCTGGCTATCTGGATTCCTTGGGAGGTAGGATTCCAAAAAATAGCCGTCCGACACTCCGATCTACGTCCTGCCGCGAAAGGGAGGCCAAGCGTGGTCCGTAAGACTTCCGAAGTAGCCAGCCATGCCGGCTCCTGGAAATGGACCCGCACCGCGGCAACCCAACGCAACCTGCTGGATGCGGCCAGCGATGTATTCGTCGAGCATGGCTTCACCGGCGCGAGCATCTCGGACATCGTGGCCCGCGCTGGATCCAGCGTAGGCAGCCTCTATCACCACTTCGGCGGCAAGACAGAACTCTTCCTTGCACTATGGGACGACTATCAAAATGAACACGAGCGCTTGGTCGCCGCGGCCGTGGCCAAAGCCCGCAAAGCCGGCGAGAACGATCCCCTGACTCTGTTCAACGTGGGCAGCCGCAGCTACTTCGACTACACCTGGAAACACCGCGGCCTTGAGCGGGTGTTCATTGAAGGCGACACTCCCCCGGGCTTCGAGGTTCTACGACGCGAGCGCGGACGCGAGTGGGTCCGGCAAAACACCGTGCTCCTGGGTGCCAGCGACGACACCTTGGGCCGCCTCACGGTCGCTGTCATCACGGACATCGTCACCGTGGCAGGGCAGGAAGTAGCCCTCAGCGCCACCAAGCGCGAGGCCGACGAAGTGGTAGATGCGGCGGCCATACTGGTGAGCCGCCTGGTCCGCTAACCGCGGCCACTACCGGCACTGAGGTCGCGGGAAAACGCCGGGAACCCCCGGAAACTTCCGGCGTTACCGCAGCGTTCCAGCGAACTCGATTGGCCGGCCCTCACCGCGGGTCAGCCACCCACCCCGTGAACAGAGGCATTCCCGTCTCCACATGCACGATCTCGTAGTGGAACGGGCGGTCGAGGATCAGCTCGCGTTGGGGTTCGGGCGCTGCGGCTGAGCCCACGGCGTTAAGTTGAGTGACGGCCGACGCGATGGTGCCCTTCTCGGCAACCGTAATGTTGGCGGCCTGCGCAGCCTGTGTCAGTTTCATGTCCGACTGGATGGCGTTGAAGTCCTTGTCCGTAGCCAGCATCTGGTTGAGTCCAAGTGTTTCGAAGACCTTTCGCAGGTCGAACGTGGTCTTGTGGTCCCACTTGGGCAGCTGCAGGTGGACCGTATCCAAAGGGGCGCTGCTCAATCCGGCCGCCACCTCACCCAGCATCTCCGCAGAAACCGCAGCCGAACCAGCCGAACCCGACGCACCGCCGTCGGGCAGTATCAGCCGCATCACGAAGCCCTCGGCGTAAGGCAGGTCCACAGCTTTCCATCCGGGAGCTTCCGCGTAGGCCATCGTGAGCGATGAGTGCATGGTTGGCGTGTTGATCACCTCACCGCCGGCCTTGGTAAAGGGCGCGTCCGAGGTGTCGCTCGCGTCGAAGGGCTCTTGCCAGGCGGCGGCGAAATAGAGGGTATTGAGCAGGCTGAACGTGTTGTCGGAATCGTATTGTGCGGGTGCTTCCTTGATCCGACCCCCGGTGTTCCTGCTGACCCAGCGGTCGATGGCCGGTTTGGTGACGGCCTCGTCCCGGAACGACACCGGGTACACCCCCGTGCCGAAATGTTTGGCGAGCGTGGCCAGGAAGGCCTCGCCGGTAGGGACGCCTCTATCAATGAACAGCCCGTTGGCAGCATGCATCACCGGCTTGCGCGGCGGGTCGTCTTCGTCCACCGAGCCGGGGTCGCCGTCGAACTTTTCCAAGGAGGCGAGCAGCGCGTTCATCGCTTCGTCGCGCCCCTCGGTGGGCAACCCCAGAGCTGAGTCCATCTCCGTGGCCGTGGCACCCGAGGCACCTGCGCGGAGCATGCTCAACGCGATCAACAGGCTTGCCGGCGACGACACGACGTTCCCGTTGGAACTCTCGCCGCCATCGGCGAGCAAGGCGGCACCGAGCTTGCGCGCTGACGCGTTGAAGGCTTTAAACTGCGCCGGGTAGTCCGCCGTGTGCACCGACGCCCGGGTCACGCCGTCGGCCGTTTGGAGTTCGACGCCGGATGGTTGGGGTGCGCAGGCGCTGAGAGTCGCAGAACCACTTACCACTGCGGCTGCCGCGATGGCCGCGGCCACCTTCCGGACTGAATTCATGGCGCATCCCCTGCTTGGCGTTGTCTTCACATGGTGCCCCCTTTGACGTGGGAACTCACTCGATGTGAGAGAGGGATCGCCAAATGTTGCCGGAAGGTGATAGACGGTCACGCTCAAGCACGAGTGATGTGAGAGAGCGTGGGGCTCAAGCACGAGTGATGTGAGAGAGCATCAGCGGTCGGAGTGCGCCGCCAGGAAGCTGTACACCTCGGTCTCGTCCACGCCGGGGAAGGCTCCTGGAGGCATGGCCGCGAGCAGGTGCGAATGCGCCCTGGCGGATGGCCAGGCGTTGCCCGCCCACTCGTTGGCGAGAGAGGCCGGCGGCCGCTTGCAGCAATTGGGATCCGGGCAGTTGGACGTGGCCCGGGCCGTGGTCTCCCGACCGCGGAACCATTTCACGTGCTGGTAGGGAACACCGATACTGAGTGAGAACTCGCCGTTGGCTGACCGCTCGGTGCGCGCTGTGCACCAGTACGTTCCCGAGGGTGTGTCGGTGTACTGGCTGTAAGCGCTGAACTTGTCTGGCACGTCGAACACGGCACGTGAGGTCCACGCCTTGCACGATGGCTGCCCCTCAATGGCCCCGGTATGGTCCTGCGGGAAGGTGACACCGTCGTTCTCGTACGCCTTGTAGATGATGCCGGACTGGTGCGTCTTCTGGAAATGCGTGGTGATGCCGAGGTGCTTCGTGGCCAGGTTGGTGAAGCGGTGCGCGGCGGTCTCGTAGGACACGGCGAAAGCATCCCGAATGTCTTCCACAGCGATTTCCTTGGCCGCTTTGGCTTTTTGCAGGAACTCCACCGTTGCTTGCTCCGGCAGCAACAAAGCAGCCGCGAAGTAGTTGGTGGCCACCCTCTGTGCCAGGAAATCCCCGTAGTTGCGCGGAGTTTCGTGTCCCAGGACGTAATGGCCCAGCGCCTGGAGGAGGACCGACCGGGGATCATGGTCCTGGCGTTGATTCTGCGTCAGGTAAATTCTGCGGTTCTTCAAGTCCGTCACGGACCGTGTGGAGTGCGGCAAATCGCCCACATGATGAAGGGAAAAACCGAGGTTCTCGGCGATGTCGGCAATGACGTGCTGGCTCAGCGGACCGGTGGTGTAGCCGACCCCTTTGAGGACCTTCTGCGCCTCGGCCTCATACTCGGGGAAATAGTTACCGCGCTCGCGCATCATGGCACGCAACTCGCCGTTGGCACGGCGGGCTTCTTCCGGCGTCGCAACTTGCTCATTAAGTTTGCGTTCGAGCTCCTGCAGCAGCCCCACCTGCGACTCCAGCACATCAAGCGGAAGCCGCGAGCTGATGCGGATTTTCGGCAGGTTCAGGGACTCGTAGAGTGGTCCGCGCTGGTACCGCTCGAGCTCGATTTCCAGCGCAGCCCTGCGACTCGGCGGCTCGGCCCCCAACAGCTGGTCGATGCTCACATTCAGCGACACGGCCAGCTGCTGCAGCAACCCCAGTTTGGGCTCCCGCTTGCCGTTTTCAAGCAGGCTCAGCTGGCTTGGTGCGGTCCCGACGGCGGCACTCAAGTCGTCCAGCGTCAGTCCGGCCTGCTTGCGCAGGTGGCGCACGCGGCGGCCAAGGCTGATGACGTCCAGTTCAGGGGGCGCAGGCGACAACGACGGCGATGCGACTTCACGATTCCAGCTCACAGGCGACATTTCTTGAGAATACGCGAAGAAGTGCATTTCTTTCCATAGTTTTCCTCTAGCAACCCTCTTGGAAGTGCAGAAAAGTAGGACTTACGAAAAAGAAAGACAGACCCCGGGCAAGCCGGCCGATGCAGCAAAGGCGCAGCGGAGGCCGGCCCGGGAGCCCCACTTGGATATTAGGAGACATGCAATGACCGCATCGTTTGAACCCGCAGAACAGTCCGCAGAGCAGCAGGCAGCGGCGCTGGAACTTGAATGGTCTGCCAACCCGCGGTGGGAAGGCGTCACCCGTGATTACTCGGCCACCGACGTCGTCCGCCTCCGCGGCCGCGTCTCCGAAGAGCACACCCTGGCCCGCCGCGGTTCGGAGAAGCTCTGGAAGCAGCTCACCGAGGAAGCTCCCACCGGCGGCTACACCAACGCGTTGGGCGCACTGACCGGCAACCAGGCAGTGCAGCAGGTCAAGGCCGGCCTCCGCGCCATCTACCTCTCCGGCTGGCAGGTGGCAGCAGACGCCAACCTCTCGGGCCAGACCTACCCGGACCAGTCCCTCTACCCGGCCAACTCGGTCCCGCAGGTTGTCCGCCGCATCAACAACGCACTGCTCCGCGCAGACCAGATTGAGTATGCCGAGGGCGTCAAGACCGTTGAGGACTGGCTGGTCCCGATCGTCGCCGATGCCGAAGCAGGTTTCGGTGGCCCGCTGAACGCCTACGAACTCATGAAATCCATGATCACCGCCGGTGCCTCAGGCGTTCACTGGGAAGACCAGCTCGCTTCCGAAAAGAAGTGCGGACACCTGGGCGGTAAGGTGCTGATCCCCACCCAGCAGCACATCCGGACCCTGAACGCCGCCCGCCTGGCAGCCGACGTCGCCGACACTCCCACCGTCGTCATCGCCCGCACCGACGCCGAAGCAGCAACCCTGATCACCTCCGACGTTGACGAGCGCGACCAGGAATTCATCCTCCGCGAAGGCGGACAGCCGGTTCGTACCGCCGAGGGCTTCTACAAGGTCCGCAACGGCATCGAACCCTGCATCGCCCGTGCCAAGGCCTACGCACCGTACTCCGACCTCATCTGGATGGAGACCGGCACCCCGGACCTGGAGCTGGCCCGTAAGTTCGCCGAATCGGTCAAAGCCGAGTTCCCGGACCAGATGCTTTCCTACAACTGCTCCCCGTCCTTCAACTGGCGCAAGCACCTGGACGACACCACCATCGCCAAGTTCCAGCGCGAACTCGGTGCCATGGGCTTCACGTTCCAGTTCATCACCCTGGCCGGCTTCCACGCCCTGAACTACTCGATGTTCGACCTCGCCCACGGCTACGCCCGTGAAGGCATGAGCGCCTACGTCGAGCTCCAGGAAAAGGAATTCGCCTCCGAATCCCGCGGCTACACCGCTACCAAGCACCAGCGCGAGGTCGGCACCGGCTACTTCGACGACATCGCAACCGCGCTCAACCCGAACGCATCCACCCTGGCCCTGGTGGGATCCACCGAAGAAGGCCAGTTCCACTAACCAAAACGCCCAAAGGTGAGCTGTTCGCTTCGCTCACCGGAAGGCACGACGGCGGCACTCACCGCCCCCGGCCGGATGGGGGAATCCGGAAGCGTGCGTAAAAGGGGCCCTGTCCCGGACGCCGGCCGAGTCCCGCGAGGCCATGCGGCCGGGATGGGGAATAGCACGCGGAGGACTTCCCCTCCCGGCCCCAACCCACCCAGGCAAGTGCCGCCGTCGAACCTTTTTAGGAGAATTAGAATGAACAGCTTCACTGACAACTTCACCATCAATGGCATCACTATCACCGCGCAGCCCATCTGCCGGCAGAACGAGGTTTTGACTCCGGACGCCTTGGAGTTCATCGGCAAGTTGCACAGGGCTACTGCTGATCGTCGTCAGGAGCTGATGCAGGCACGGCACGCCCGCCGTAACCAGATTTCCGGTGGCCAGGATCCGCGGTTCCTGCCGCAAACCGAGGGCATCCGGAATGATCCGACCTGGCGTGTAGCTCCCCCGGCTCCGGGTTTGGAGGACCGCCGCGTGGAGATCACGGGCCCGGTGGACAAGAAGATGACCATCAACGCCTTGAACTCCGGGGCCAAGGTCTGGCTGGCCGACATGGAGGACTCGTCCACGCCGACGTGGCGCAACGTCATCCAGGGCCAGCTGAACCTGACCGATGCTTTGGAGCGGCGCATCGACTTCACGTCCCCTGAGGGCAAGGAGTACAAGCTCAAGTCCGCCGAGGACCTGCCCACCATCGTGGTCCGTCCCCGTGGCTGGCACCTGCCCGAGAAGCACATGCTGATCGACGGCAAGCCGATCGCCGGCGGCATTGTGGACTTCGGTTTGTTCTTCTTCCACAACGCCCGCCGCCTGCTCGCCCAGGGCAAGGGCCCGTACTTCTACCTGCCGAAGATCGAAAACCACCTCGAAGCCCGCCTGTGGAACGACATCTTCGTCCTGGCCCAGGACCTGCTCGGCATCCCGCAGGGCACCATTCGTGCCACTGTCCTGATCGAAACCATCACGGCCGCGTTCGAGATGGAAGAGATCCTTTACGAACTGCGCGACCATGCGTCGGGTTTGAACGCCGGCCGCTGGGACTACATCTTCTCCCTGATCAAGAACTTCCGCACCCGCGGACCGCGTTTTGTGCTCCCGGACCGCGGCCAGGTGACCATGACCCAGCCGTTCATGCGCGCTTACACCGAGCAACTGGTCCGGGCCTGCCACCGTCGCGGGGCAATGGCGATCGGTGGGATGGCCGCAGCTGTTCCCAACCGCAAGGACGAAGCCGCCAACACCGCGTCCTTCGAGAAAGTCCGCGCCGACAAGACCCGTGAGGCCAACGACGGTTTTGATGGTTCGTGGGTGGCCCACCCGGATCTGGTGCCGGTATGCCGGGAAGTGTTCGACTCAGTTCTCGGAAACCGCCCCAACCAGTTGGATCGCTCCCGCGAGGATGTCACCCCCGATGACCGCGCACTGATCGACATCGCCAGCACCGAGGGAACCATCACCGAGGGCGGGGTCCGCCTGAACATCGAGGTAGGCATCCGGTACATCGAGTCCTGGCTGCGCGGCAACGGAGCTGTGGCCATCCACAACCTCATGGAAGACGCCGCCACCGCCGAGATCTCCCGGTCCCAGCTGTGGCAGTGGATCCACTCCCACGCCATCACCGACCACGGCGATATCATCACCCGCGAATGGGTGGAAGACATGCTGGACGAGGAATACGCCCGCCTGGAACGCTTCGATGGAGACCGCTTCGCTGACGCCCGCGCCATCTTCGAAGAAGTCACACTGGCCGAAGAATTCCCCACCTTCCTGACCATCCCCGCCTACGCCCGTTTCCTCACCGAGGCCCGTGAAGAGGCCACGGAGGAGGAACTCGTCGCCGCCTAGCTTTTCGCTGGCCAGCGACACACCAAGCCCCGACGCTGGGCTGCCTGCACTCTTCGCAACAAGTGACCCCGACCGTCGGGGAGGCAGCCCAGCAGCGGGGCTTACCCATGCCCAGCCGATTTACCGCTGCCGGGCCACCCAGCGCACGGACAACGTGGTGCACACACAGAACGTCAGGACCGAGCCGAGGATCACGAACAGCGGCACCGTCCAGCCGTCGGTAACACTGTGCACGAACCCGATGGCAGTGGGAGCCAACGCAGCGAAGCAGTAGCCCACCCCCTGCACCACGGCGGACATCCTGCCGGCGGCGGCCTGAGATTGGGCGAACTTGATGATGGCTATGAAGATCACCGTGATGCCGCCACCTTGGGCAATACCGCCCAGCGAGGACCACATCCACCACCACGAAGGTGCCAGCAGCAAGCCCACGGGTACGGTCAGCCACAGCGCGCTCAAGGTGACCGCAACCGTCGTCGTACTGGCGAAACGAGCCAGGAGTGGTACGCCCAGGCCGCCCACAATCGCGAAGATTTGGAAGAGGGAGGATCCTGCCCCGGCTTCGGCGGTGCCCATGGCGAGTTCATCGGAGAGGAAGCTCGGGAGCCAGGCGGTAACCCCGTAGTAGGAGAACGCCTGCCCCGCGAAGCCGAGTGTGAGGCCCACAGTCAGCCAGCGGACACCCGCGACGCGCCCCGCCGGGGAAGCCGGAGGAGCAGGAACCGCAAGGGGAACAAACGCCCGGCGGGCTCCAACTGTAGGAACCCAGAACAGAATCGCGGCCAAAGCCAGCAGAGCACTGGCCGCGAGGGAAAGCCGCCACCCCACCAGCTCAGCAAGGGGCGCAGTTGCCACTGAGGTGAGGAACGAGCCAACATTCAGCGCGGCGGTGTAAACGCCCATCGCGGTCGCCTGGCGCCGGGGTGCGAAGTCGCGCCGGATGATCAGCGGCACCGCGATGTTGCCGATGGTGATGGCCACGCCAATGACCACCGTGCCCACCATCACCGAGGCACCGCCACCGCTGGAGCGGATGATCACGCCGGCCAACACTCCGAGCAACGTCAGCATGACGGCGAACTCGGCCCCAAACCGGCGTCCCGCCAGCGAAGCCAACGGGGAAGCGAGGGAGAAGCACAGCACGGGAATGCCAGTCAGCAGTCCAAGCTCAACCGGCGAGAAGCCGAGGTCCTGCTGCAGCGAATCGACCACGGGAGCCACAGCCACAAAGGGGCCGCGCATATTCAGGGCAATGAGGCCAATGCACGCAAGGATCAGCCAGCCGCGGGGAACTTTAGCGAGGAACTGGGTCATCGGGCGCAGGGGCAAGCACAGAATGCAGGAGGAGTTTTCATCACTTTCATTGCTATCACGCCCTCATCCGGCAACCGGTACCCAACAAGACCTAACCCGCTGCTTGGAGCGTGGCCTCAATCACGGCCGGCGACAAGACATGCTGGGTCACCATTTGGCTGGCGCCCAGGACCGCGGCACGCTGGCCTGCCATGGAGATGCCGATGCGCAGGTGCGTGGTGGCCAGCGGCAAGGACCGCCGGTAGACCACTTCGCGGATGCCGGCCACAAGGTGCTCGCCGGACTCCCCCACACTGCCGCCGATGATGATCATGGACGGATTGAGCAGGTTGACCACGGTGGCCAGCACATCGCCGACGTCGCGCCCCGCCTGCCGCAGCGCCTGGATCGCCTGCAGATTTCCTTCACCAACGAGCCTGAGGACATCACCGCCGGTAGACGCTTCCAGTCCCTGGGCCTGCAGCTGACGCGCGACGGCGGGACCTGATGCAAGCGCCTCAAGGCATCCGTGATTGCCACACCGGCAGAGAACGTCGTCGCCGCGTGGGACACGGACGTGGCCGAGGTCGCCGGCGGTGCCGTTGGCGCCGCGCTGCAATTGACCACTGCTGATGATGCCGGCTCCGATGCCCGTAGCCACTTTGATGAACAGGAAGTTCTGGTGGTCCGGCCAGTAGGCGGTGCGCTCGCCGAGCGCCATGATGTTGACGTCGTTGTCCACCAGGACAGGAACCGGCCAAGAACGCTGAACGTAGGAGACGACGTCGAATCCGTCCCAGCCAGGCATGATCGGCGGCTTTACGGGTCGCCCGGTATGGTGCTCCACAGGCCCGGGCAATCCGATTCCCATGCCGGCGAGGTCGCCGGGTTTCCGTCCGGCTTCGGCCAGGAGTTCACGGCCCGCAGCCACCACGCGGCCCAGGACCGCATCCGGCCCGTCGGCGACTTCCTGCGCCAGGCGCCGCTCGGCCAGGACGCTGCCGCCGAGGTCGGTGACGGCAACAATCACGTGGGTGGCTCCGACGTCGACGGCCAGGACCACCCTCGCGGCGGGGTTGAAAGCAAAGCGCGACGGCGGCCTGCCGCCACTGGAGGAAGCCTCACCGGCGGGACCCACAAGTCCGGAACTGATGAGGGCGTCAATGCGGGCAGCAACGGTGGAACGGGCCAGTCCAGTGGTTTCAACAAGCTCAGCACGTGTACGGGCCCTGCCGTCGCGGAGGAGCTGAAACAAATTCCCAGGGCGTGAAAGGTTGCCGGCCTCTGGCGCGGAGGTTCTTCCGGCGTCAGTTCCGGCAGCTGTTGTCATCCACATAGTGAAGCACGATTGCTTATGCATGTCATCCACCAGAACTTTGTCAGAATATCTTCGACTTTTGCTAGACGATCGGCAAAAGTCCCTCTAGGCTGAAATAAGTGCTCGAACAGTCCATTGCCGGGCGGAATCGGTAGCTCCCCCAGTGGGTGCTCACTAGACTGGCGCCAAGTCCCTGATCTCCCGGAAACACCCTCTCCCGAAAAGGAACCCAATGTCGTATTCACTTCAGCTGTACACCCTCCGCGATGCCATCCAGGAGGACTTGCCGGGAACCATCAGGAAGGTCGCCGGGATCGGTTTCACGCAGGTGGAGCCGTACAACTTTGTGGCCACGGCCAAGGAACTCGGTGCAGCGTTGAAGGAGAACGGCCTGACCGCGCCGTCCGGGCACGCCCCGCTGTTGTCCCAGGACCAGGACGAGATCTTCGCAGCCGCCAAGGAACTGGGCATCACCACGGTGATCGATCCTTTCCTTCCCGCGGAGCACTGGCAGGACGCCGAAACCATCCAGGCCACCGCCGCCAAGCTCAACGCCGCAGCGAAGAAGGGCGCCGGGTACGGCATCCGCGTGGGGTACCACAACCACGCCTGGGAGCTGGAGTCCACCATCGAGGGCAAAACCGCACTGGAATACTTCGAAGGGTTGCTGGACCCGGAAGTGGTCCTGGAAATAGACACCTACTGGGTAGCCGTCGGCGGCCAGGATCCCGTGGAAGTCCTGGCCCGCCTGGGTGACCGGGTAAAGCTCATCCACATCAAGGACGGCCCGGCCACCACCGACACCAAAGCCCAACAGCCCGCAGGCCAGGGCACCATCCCGGTCCTGGACGTCATCGCCGCAGCGAAGTCACTGGAAGTAGGCGTGGTGGAATTTGATGACTACTCCGGCGACATCTTCGAAGGCATCACCCAAAGCCTGGCCTACCTCACCGCCGCAGCCAGCGCAGACGCAGCCGAAGGAGTACAGGCATGAGCTTCGCACCCTCCACCCGTAAAGGCCCCGTAGGTGTTGCCGTCATCGGCGCAGGCAACATCAGCAAGCAGTACCTGGACAACCTCACCACCTTCCCTGATGTGAAGGTCCTGGTTGTCGCGGACCTCTTCGCCGAAGCCGCGCAGGCCCGCGCCAAGGAATACGGCATCGCCGAATTCGGCACCCCGGAGCTGGCACTGACCCACCCCGACGTCGAACTCATCATCAACCTGACCATCCCCGCAGCCCATGTGGAGGTCGCCACCGCCGCGGTGGCCGCCGGCAAACACGTCTGGACCGAGAAGCCTTTCTCCCTGGACCGCGACTCCGGGCTGGGGTTGCTTAAAGCTGCCGACGCCGCGGGCATCCGGCTCGGCACCGCCCCGGACACCTTCCTCGGCGCCGGTTTGCAGACCGCCCGCCGCATCATCGAACGCGGTGACATCGGCACACCGTTGACGGGCATGACCACGTTCCAGACCCCAGGTCCGGAATCCTGGCACCCGAACCCCGCGTTCCTCTTCCAGCATGGCGCCGGTCCCCTGTTCGACATGGGCCCGTACTACCTCACGGCCTTGATTCAGACCTTCGGATCCGTCCGCAAGGTCGCCGCCGTCGGCTCATCGGCGAAGGCCACCCGCATCATCGGTTCCGGACCCAAAGCCGGCGAGGAATTCGCCGTCGAGGTCCCTACCCATGTCTCCGCGATGGCGCAGTTCGAGGGCGGGCAGTCCTCCCACAGCGTCTTCTCCTTCGAATCCCCGCGCCAGCGCATGGGCTTCGTGGAAATCACCGGCTCCGAAGCGACCCTGTCCCTCCCGGACCCGAACAACTTCGACGGCGACCTGAAGCTCTGGCGCCCAGGCGCTGAAGAGCCCGAGATCATCCCCGCCACAGGCCCGGCCAACGGACGTGGCATGGGGGCCCTGGACATGGCACGCGCCCTCCGTTCCGGCCTCCCGCACCGCGCCACCGGCGACCTCGCCTACCACGTACTGGACACCATGGTCTCGATCGCAGAGTCCATGGAATCCGGCACGTTCGTACACGTCACCAGCAACGCACCCGTCTCGGCCGCCCTCCCCGAGGACTGGGCACCCGAAACAGCAACGCTTTCCTAAGCAGCGAGGACCCACATCCATGACCACTCCTCCACACCTGCCCTCCACCTTGGGAGTGGCCGCTATTGGTTACGCCTTCATGGGGAAGGCCCACTCGAATGCCTGGCGGAACGTCGCCAGCTTCTTCGACGTCCCGGGGTTCGAACAGAAAGTGCTGGTTGGCCGGGACGCCGAGGCCGTTGCGGAAGCCGCTGCCAAGTACGGCTGGACCGAATCCGCCACCGACTGGCGCTCCGTCATTGAACGGGACGACATCCACATCATCGACATCTGCGCGCCGGGGTGGATGCACGCCGAAATCGCCATCGCTGCTTTGGAGGCGGGTAAGCATGTGCTCGTGGAGAAGCCGCTGGCCAACACCTTGGGTGAAGCCGAGTTGATGACCGCCGCGGCCGCCAAAGCCCGTGCCCGCGGGGTCCAGTCGATGATCGGATTCAACTACCGCCGCGTCCCGGCGTTGGCGCTGGCCCGCGAACTCATCGCCGAAGGACGTCTCGGCACCATCCGGCACGTCCGCGGCGCCTATCTGCAGGACTGGCTCACCGACGCGAAGTCCCCCATGTCCTGGCGCCTGCGGAAGGAAACCGCCGGTTCCGGTGCACTGGGCGATATCGCCTCGCACGCCATCGACCAGATCCTGTTCCTCCTCGGTGACACCGTCACTGAGGTCACCGGCCGCCTGAACACCTTCGTTGACCGCCGCCCCGGGCCGCAGGGCCCGGAAGATGTCACGGTCGACGACGCCGCTTGGGCTACGCTCACACTCGCCTCCGGAGCAATCGCCTCGGTGGAAGCGTCCCGCGTGGCTACGGGCCAGAAGAACTCCCTCAAGCTCGAAATTTACGGGGAAAAGGGAACCATTCTCTTTGACTTGGAGGCCCTGAACGAACTCGGTTTCCTTGACGCGACCGCACCGGTTCGCGAGCAGGGCTTCCGCCGGATCCTGGTCAACGAACCGGAGCACCCGTACCTTGGAGCGTGGTGGCCACAGGGTCACATCATCGGCTGGGAACACACTTTCACGCACCAGATCCGGGACTTCCTCACCGCGATCGCGGCCGGTGAGTCGCCGTCGCCGTCGTTCGAGGATGGGCTGAACGTCCAGCACATCCTGGCCGCCGTGGAAGAGTCCGCGGCCGCCAAAAGCTCACTGATCCAGCTCAACGCATCCGCTACTGAAGGAGCCTGACATGCCCCGCCCGTACACCTTGTTTACCGGCCAGTGGGCCGACCTCCCCTTCGAGGAAGTCGCGCGCCTTGCCTCGGGCTGGGGCTATGACGGCCTGGAAATCGCCGTCTCCGGAGACCACCTGGACGCCTGGCGCTGGGACGAACCCGGCTACGTCGAGTCCAAACTGGCTGTCCTGGAGAAGTACAACCTGAAGGTCTGGGCCATCTCCAACCACCTCAAAGGCCAGGCCGTCTGCGATGACCCCATCGACTTCCGCCACGAAGCCATCGTCGGCTCACGTGTCTGGGGTGACGGGGAGCCCGAGGGCGTCCGCCAACGCGCCGCCGAAGAAATGAAGCACACCGCACGCCTCGCCCGCGCCCTGGGCGTGGACACCGTGGTGGGGTTCACCGGTTCTTCCATCTGGCAGTACGTGGCCATGTTCCCGCCCGTCCCCGAGAAAGTCATCGAGGCCGGCTACCAGGACTTCGCCGACCGCTGGAACCCCATCCTGGACGTCTTCGACGAAAACGGTGTCCGCTTCGCCCACGAAGTCCACCCGAGTGAGATCGCCTACGACTACTGGACCACCGTCCGGACCCTCGAAGCGATCGGCCACCGCGAAGCGTTCGGCCTGAACTGGGACCCCTCCCACTTCATGTGGCAGGGCATCGACCCTGTGTCCTTCATCTGGGACTTCAAGGACCGGATCTACCACGTGGACTGCAAGGACACCAAGCTGCGCCCCACCGGCCGCAACACGGTCATGGGCTCCCACCTGCCCTGGGGCGACCCGCGCCGCGGATGGGACTTCGTCTCCGCCGGACGCGGCGACGTGCCCTGGGAATCCTCGTTCCGTGCCCTCACTGCCATCGGCTACAACGGACCCATCTCCGTGGAATGGGAAGACGCAGGCATGGACCGACTCCACGGCGCCCCCGAAGCCCTCGCCGCCCTCAAGAAGTTCGACTTCCCGGCGTCGCAGACCTCCTTCGACGCCGCATTCAGCAGCAAGGACTAACACGTGACCCTCAGCAACGGCACCTCCGATGGAACAATCCGCTGGGGAATCCTCGGCACAGGATTCATCGCAGGGCTCCAGACCAAGGACTTGAAGGAGAATGGTTTCACGGTGCAAGCCGTGGGATCGCGCTCGTTGGAATCGAGTGAGTCGTTCGCTGAGGAGTACGGCGTGGCCACTGCGCACGGCAGTTATGAGGATCTGGTAGCGGACCCGTTGGTTGACGTGGTCTATGTGGCCACGCCACACCCTTTCCACCACGCGAATGCCCTGCTGGCACTCAACGCTGGAAAGCATGTCCTGGTGGAGAAGGCGTTCACCATGAACGCCCGCGAGGCGCAGGACATTGTTGACCTCGCGGAATCCAAGGGGCTCGTTGCCTTGGAGGCCATGTGGACGCGGTTCCTGCCGCACATGATCCGTCTGCGCGACATCATCGCTGCAGGCACTATCGGTGAGGTACGCAAGGTGGTGGCCAGCCACAACCAAAGCCTCCCCAAGGATCCAGCCCACCGGCTGAACGATCCCGCACTGGGCGGCGGAGCGCTCCTGGACCTGGGCATTTACCCGATCTCCTTCGCGTTCGACATCCTGGGCACGCCTGCGTCAATTAAGGCAAGTGCCTCCATGTCGGCAACGGGCGTCGACCGCCAAACGGCAGCGATCTTCGAATACGCCAGTGGTGCCCAGGCGATGGTGGATTGCGAACTCGACGCCGCCAGCGCCAACCGTGCCATGGTCATCGGCAGCGAAGGGTGGATCGACATCGAGCACACCTGGTACAACCCGGTTCCGTTCACTGTTCATGCCGTGGATGGCACTGTCGTGGAGCGCTACGACCACCCCGTGGACAGCCGGGGCATGCAGTACCAGGCAGCAGAACTCGAACGCCTGATCCGCGCCGGCGAGACTGCCGGGACCATCTTGCCGCCAGCCGAGACCGTGGCCATCATGGCCGCCATGGACGAAATCCGGAAGCAGATCGGGCTTCGCTACGAGTCCGATTCCGTTCTGGAAGGAACAACTAATGACTGATTCACCGCGCCTCGCTGAACTCCGCCAGCAGGAAGATGAGCTGGTCTTCGCTTCGTTCGACCACCACGACGCATGGCGGCTCGGGTCGCTGATCGCCAACCATGCCATCGCTTCCGATCTTGGCGTTGCAATCGACATCCGTCGGCACAACCTCGTCCTCTTCCGCTGTGTCCTGCCCGGTACCACCGCCGACCAGGAAGAGTGGATCCGACGCAAGTCTGCTGCCGTGCTGCGGTTTGAGCACAGCACCGCGTTGTTGGGTGAACAGTTTGCCGAACGCAACCCCCTTGGCGGCGGGTGGCTGGCACCGGAGGACTACACGTTGGACGGCGGTTCTTTCCCCATCCGTGTCCGAGGCGCCGGCGTCATCGGCGCGATTACGGTGTCCGGGTTGTCTTCGGACGAGGACCACCAGATGGTGGTGGACGGAATCCGGAGCTACTTGAAGACGGTGGGGGCTTAGGAGCGGATGCTCCACAGGTTCATCGTCCCGGGTACACCACGGCCTTGAGCTGGCCGGGCTGCTTACCGGCTTTGAGTGCCGCCTCAGACTCAGCGAGGGAGAACTTGCCCGTGACCAGGATGTCTAAATCCACTTTGCCGTCCGCGAGCAGTTGGATGGCAAGGGGCCAGGTGTTGGTGTAGCGGAAGACACCGGAGAGCCAGATCTCCCGGTTCTGGATGAAGGAAACGGGCAGTTCGACCTCATCCGCTCCGAGTCCCACCAGGATCACCCGGCCCGCAGGCCCCACGGCCCTGATCCCGGAACGGACCGCCTGCGGTGCGCCCGAAGCGTCAATGAAGGCATCGACGTCGAGCCCTTCCACGCTGTCCGTCTTCGCGTTCAACGCGTGCGTCGCACCGTGTTCCAAGGCAAAAGCGAGGCGGTCCCCGGCGATGTCCGTGATGTAAATTTCGCTTGCACCGAAGGCCCGTGCGGCTTGCGCGGCGATAATGCCGATGGGGCCTGCCCCGGCGATCAAGACCCGGCTGCCAGGCTTGATTTTTGCACGCTCGCACGCCCAGAGTCCTACCGAGAGAGGTTCGATCAGGGCTGCGGCCTCGTCGCTGACATTGTCCGGGATGTCGTACGCGAAGTCGCTTTGAATGGTGACGTATTCGACAAATGCCCCGTCCACGGGCGGCGTCGCGTAAAACTTCATCTCCGGGCAGAGGTTGTAGCGTCCGCCCTTGCACTGCTTGCAGGTCCGGCAAGGGCGTTGGGGCTCGACGGCGACCCTCGCACCGATGCGAGCGGGGTCCACAGAACTTCCGACGGCGGCAATCCGTCCCGCGAGTTCGTGGCCGAGGATCAGAGGGTGGTCCACCACGTAATCGCCGATCCGGCCATGCTCGTAGTAGTGAACATCGCTTCCGCAAACTCCGACAGCGGAAACCTGCACCAGGACCTGGTCGGCTTCGAGGTGCGGTATGGGGACCGTCGCCATTCTCATCTCCCCCTGCCGTTGCAGGATGGCGGCGCGCATGGTGGCTGGCAGTTCAGGCGGGCCGAGCAGAGGGGTTCGGGTGGTTGAGGTAGTCATGATCGGAATCCTTTGGAGTTGGTTACTTAACCGCGCCGAGCGAGAGACCTTGGACAAGCTTGTCCTGGGCGGCGAAGCCGGCGAACAGTACGGGGAGCGAAATGACGACGGCGGCGGCGCAGACCTTGGCGAGGAAGAGACCTTGGCCTGAGACGAAACCGGTCAGGAAAACAGGTGCGGTTCCGGCGACGACTCCAGTGAGTACCCGCGCCAACAGCAGTTCGTTCCAACTGAAGATGAAGCAGATCAGCGCTGTCGCCGCGATCCCGGGCATTGCTACGGGTGCAATGACTTTGCGGAGCGTGACGATGAGGTTGGCTCCGTCGATCTGCGCTGCTTCCAGCATTTCCACTGGAACCTCGGCGAGGAAGGAGCGCATCATCCATACCGCGATGGGGAGATTCATGGAGGTGTACATCAGGATGAGGAACCAAATGTTGTCCAGAGCGCCTACGGTCCTTGCGAAGAGGTACAACGGAAGGATCGCTGCCACGACGGGCATCATCTTGGTGGACAGGAAGAAGAACATGACGTCGGTCCACTTCTTCACTGGCTTGATGGACAGCGCATAAGCGGCCGGAATGGCAAGGATGAGGACGAGGACCGTTGACAGGATGGAAGCGGTAGCGGAGTTGATCAATGATGGCCACGGGCTGACACCGGATGCTTCCCCGAAGAACTCCTTGTAGGCGTCCAGGGTGAGGTGCGCCGCGATGGAGGGCGGGTTGGTTGCGGCATCGGTTTCGGAGTGGAAGGAGGTCAGGATCATCCACAGGACCGGTGTGGCAAAAAGCAGTGCCAGCAGCCAGGCTGCGATTCCGGCGGCTGTGTTGTTGCGGGTGGGGTCCATCCGGGACTTGCCGCGACGACGGATGCCGGCTGGCGTGCTGGATTTTTCAGGCGTGATGCGGGCTGCGGCAGGACTGAGTGTGCTCATCGTGCTGCCTCCTTCTTGAATAGCGAGAAAACGGTGCGGAGGGCGAAGGTCGCCACAAGGATGGTGCCAATGACAACCACAACGCCGGCCGCGGAGGCAAGCCCGTATTCGTTGGCGAAATAGAACGTCTGGTAGATCGCGTAGGGCAGATTGGCTGTGCCGAGTCCGCCCGCTGTGAGGGTGAAGACTGCGTCGAAGTTCTGCACGATATAGATCGCGCCGAGAAGACCACCAAGCTCCAGATACTGGCGAAGATGGGGCAGGGTCAGGTGCCGGAATATGGCCCACGGCGTTGCACCGTCCATTTGGGCTGCTTCCACGGTGTCCATGGGCCGTGACTGAAGACCGGCGAGCAAGATGAGCATCATGAACGGCGTCCACTGCCACACCAGCGAGATGATGACCGCCATCAGCGGCGCTTGGGACAGCAGGTCCAGCTGCGGAGGAGTGTCGCTGCCGAACAGGGACCAGATCCCGGTCAGGACACCGTTGATCAATCCGTACGTGGGATTGAGCAGTGCGTGCTTCCAGATCAGGGCAGCGGCCACGGGCACCACAAGGAACGGAGCAATCAGCAGCGTCCTTGCCAGCCCGCGTCCGATGAATTTCTTGTCCAGCAGCAGGGCCAGGCCCAGGCCGACGACCAGGCTGGCCAGGACCACGGCAACTGTGAGGAGGATGGTGGTGAAGATTGCTTGGCGGAGGTCGGGATCGGTGAGGACCGTGACGTAGTTCTCGAAGCCGGCGAAACCCGTGGTGCCGGGGCTCAGGCTGTTCCAGTTCAGGAACGAGATGATCAGTGTCACCACGAACGGGAGCTGCGTGACGATGATGAGGAAGATCAGGGCTGGAAGCAGCGGTGCACGCCGCGCCCAGGCCAGTACGCGTTCCCGCGGTGCTTTGTTTCGTGATGGTTTGGCTGTGGCATGTCCCGGGCGGGAGATGCGCGCCGTTGCGGTAGTCATGATGTTCTCCTGCGGTTCGGTTATTGCTTGTTCTTGTACTTGTCGCCGACCTTTTGCGCGGCTTCCTGGCCTTTTGCCAGTGCCTCGGCCACACTCCCTTGACCGGCAATGGCAGAGCTGACGCCTTGGGAGACATTGGTGCCAAGCGCGGCAAACTCGGGGATGCCCACAAACTGGATGCCGACCGCAGGACGTTCCTGGAGGCCAGGGTTCTTAGGGTCTGCATTCTCGATGGCAAAGCGTTCGGCTTCGAAGAACGGCGCCGCGTCCTGGAACTCCGGGTTCTCGTACGTGGAGACGCGCTTACCGGAAGGCACCTTGGACCAGCCGAGCTTGGAGGCCACCAGTTCTTCGTATTCTTTTGAACTTGCCCAGGCTATGAACGCTTCCGCGGAGTCCTTCTTCTTCGACGCCGCCTGCAAGGCCCAAGACCACGTCCACAACCAGCCCGATGATGAGGTTTCCTTCACCGGGGCCTGCGCATAGCCAATCTTGCCCTTCACCGGGGAGGCCTCCGCCTCCAGTGCGCCGGCGGCCGAAGTTGCGTCGTACCACATGGCCACTTTGCTTTGCGTTAGGTTATTCAGGCATTCCGTGAAGCCTGACTGGGCTGCACCGGCCTGACCGTGCTCCCGGACCAGTTTGGCGTAGAACTCCGTGGCTTCCGTGAACTCAGGCGAGGTGACCTTGGCGTTCCAGTCTTTGTCGAACCACGTACCACCAAAGGTGTTGACCACAGTTGTCAGCGGCGCGAAGACCTGCCCCCAACCGGGCTGGCCGCGGAGGCAGATCCCCTTCATCCCGGGTTCTGCCCCGTCCACTTGGGCGGCGAGCTCTGCCACTTCGTCCCAGGTTGGCTTCTCCGGCATGGTCAGGCCCTTGGCCGCGAAAACATCCTTGCGGTACATGAGGAAGGACGATTCACCATAGAAGGGTTCCCCGTAGAGCTTGCCGTCGTCCCCGGTGAGGGAGGCGGTATACGCCGGAAGGATGTCGGCCTGGTTGAACTCCGGGTCCGCGGCTACGTTGTCCAGCGGAGCCAGCCAGCCGTTGGCCGAGTAAAACGGGATCTCATAGTTGGACAATGTGGCCACATCGTACTGTCCGGCCTGGCTGGAGAACTCCTGGCTGATCTTTGCCCGGACGTCATTCTCGGGCAGCACCGTGTAGTTCACCCGAATGCCGGTCTCTCTGGTGAAGTTGTCCGCAGTAAGCCTCTGCAGGTCTTCCATCTGCGGGTTGTTGACCATCAGGACGCTGATGCTGTTCTGGTCACCAGTCCCTATTCCACCCGCTCCGGCACAGGCCGTAGAGGTCAGCGCGATGCACAGGGCGCCGGCGGCAAGGGCTGCCGCACGTGTTTTTGGGCGCATTGAGGACTCCTTCGTTCTTCATGGGGGTGCGCAGTCTCCGCACTCCTACCACTGCGTGGAAGTACAAGACTTGGGCGGGGCATTCGACCGGATATCCGGGTCGCCTCGCTGTGTTCCTCAAGACTAGGCGTGTGGGGTGGGGCACAACTAGCGTCATTGATGACGCATACTGATACTTATTTTCCCGATTTCTCCGGAGGCCCCTATGAGTTCCGCCCCTCCTGGCAACGCTGCGGCCCGCCTGGCCCAACGACTGGTGGGGATGCGCGCCAATCGCGAGGTGATCCCGGAGGATCCGAACCATTCGGTCCGCTGGCACCAACATGACTATCCCAGTCCGGTAGCGCGCTGGAACTATCACCCTGAATACGAGATCCACCTGATCCGAAAGGGCCACGGGAAGTTCATTGTGGGCGACCACATCGGTACGTTCGAGGCCGGCCACGTGACCTTGGTAGGGTCCGGACTCCCCCACGACTGGGTCAGTGATCTCGAACCAGGGGAAAAGCTGGCCAACCGTGACGCCGTGATCCAGTTCGACGGAAAATGGTTGGATCAGGCGGCTGCCCTGGTCCCCGAACTAGCCGAAGTGCGTCCGCTGCTGGAACAGGCTGCACGCGGAATCGAATTCACCGGCACCACAGCCAAAGCGGCAGCATCTTCCATCGAAGCCATGGGCACTTCCACCGGCTTGGTGCGCCTACGCCATTTGCTGGCCTTGTTCGCGACCCTTTGCCAGGCGCCGGATCACGAGCGCACCCACCTCGCCGACGAATGGTTCCGGCCGCAATTGGACGGTCAGGCCCAAGCAGTAGTGGACATCGTCCTGGAGTACGTCTTCAGCAACCACGCCGGAAGTATTTCCATGTCAGAAGCAGCAGCCATGGTGGGAATGGCCGAGCCCACTTTCTCCAAGTACTTCAAACGATCTACGGGCCAAAACTTCACGGACCTTGTCCGCAAGCTGCGGCTGGCGCACGCACGCCGCCTCCTGGAACGCACCGACAAGCCCATCTCGGACATTTGCTACGAGGTGGGATTCAACAATCTGTCCAACTTCAACCGTCGTTTCCTGTCAGACGCGGGGGTGAGCCCCAGCCAGTTCCGAAAGCGCCTACAAGGCCAGCCTCATTGACGAATAAGCACAGCCGGGATATCCACCAGCATTAACACGCACCCTCTGTATCACCGCCCCTTCAGCACATATCGCCTTTCAGGACGTCCGACGCCGTACTTGAGTCGGACGTCCAGCGCCCCCTCGTCGTGGAGGTACTCAAGGTAACGGCGGGCGCTGACGCGTGAGGTCCCCAGTTGCTCGGCAAGCTCAGCAGCGGAAAGGTCACCCGGGGCCGACTTCAGCGCGGACTCAACCAGTTCGAGGGTCTCCACGCTGCACCCTTTGGGCAGCGTCCGCTCGGAAACACCCAGGCCAAAGACCCGATTGACGTCTGACTGTTCGGCCTCCTGTTTCGAAGCATCCAGCCCTTGGTAAGCACTGAGGTAGTGCTCCAGCCGTTCCTGCAGGTCAGCTTGGGAGAACGGCTTGATGAGGTAGTGCACAATCCCGCCACGCAAGGCCTTCCGCACGGTCTCCACTTCGCGGGCCGCGCTGATCACCAGCACGTCCAGGTCGGGAGCGACGTCCCGCAGCTGGTGCATGAGGTCCAAGCCATTGATGTCGGGGAGATGGATGTCCAACAACACAAGGTCGGGCTGGAGCCTTTGCGTCTCCGCCAAGGCCTGGGCACCCGTATGCGCCACGCCCACCACCCCGAACCCTGGGGTCCGTTGAATGAATCCGGCGTGCACCTTGGCCACCATGAAGTCGTCGTCAACAATCAGTACCTTGATCACGGCTTCGCTGCCCCTTCGCTTGAATCTGGCTCGTGCTTTCCGAACCGCGCCGTGAACACGGCTCCGTTGTCGTTGGACACAGTGAGGTCTCCTCCGGAGCGCCGGCAGATCACCCGCGACAGCGCCAAGCCAAATCCCCTCGCATCACCGGGCCCCGGGTCCTTGGTGGAAAAGCCCTGACGAAAGATGTCTTCCGCGGAGCCGGAGGGAACACCCGGTCCGTTGTCCCGGACGGTAACCGTGACACCGTCCGGCGAGTTGACCACCAACACGCGGACCGAAGCCCCGGCACGGCCAGTGACGGCGTCGAACGCGTTGTCCACCAGGTTCCCCACCACGGTGGTGAGGTCGCGCGACAGTTCCTCTTTGACGCGTGGCAGCGCAGAGTCCGGATCCAGTTGCAGTTCCACGCCCCGTTCGGTGGCAAGACTGGCTTTGGCGATGAGGAGGGCGGCGAGCGCAGGGTCCTCGATCCGGCTGGTGACGTCGTCATTGAGCCGGGTGCGGTCCACGGTGGCGCCGTTGACGAACTGGACCACGGAGTCGTATTCGCCGATCTGGATGAGCCCGGAGATGACGTGGAGCTGGTTGGCGAACTCGTGCGCTTGAGCTCTTAGGGTGTCAGTGACGGTGCGGGTGGCGCCGAGTTCGCTCTCCAAAGAGGACAACTCGGTCCGGTCCCTCAGCGTTGTCACCGAACCGATGTCGCGGCCGCGCGAGCGCAGTGCCACGCGGTTCATGACCACCAGCCGCTCCCCCACGAGCACCAGCTGGTCGGGGTCGGACTGTTCACGGGTCAGGACGATCTTCAAGGCCGGGTCGACGTGGAGGGATCGCAGCTTCTTCCCGACGCAATCCGGAGGCAGTCCAAGGAGTTGGCGGGCACTCTGGTTGGCCACCGTGATGCGCTCATGGGGATCCAGGGCCACCACCCCTTCCTTCAGGCCCTGCAGCATCGCTTCCCTGTTTTCAACCAGTCCCGTGATCTCCCGCGGTTCCATGCCAAGGGTTTGCCGTTTGACGCGGCGTGACAACAGGAGGGATCCGGCGACGCCCAGGACGCTGGCAACACCCAGGTAGGTGAGGAGATTGGGCACGGCATCGCCCAGGCGCTCGATGGTGGAGGGGTAGTTCCTGCTGACGGAAGCTACGCCGATCATGATTCCGGCGTCATCCAGGACGGGGACATGGGCGGAAAGTACGGCCCCTCCACCGGTCGGCAGGACGCCGGTCCACGCCCGGCCCTCCATGACCCTGCTTTCACCGAGGGGCAGCGATTGTCCTACCAGGCTGGGATCGGACGAGGCCACCACCGTACCGTCCAGCTTGGCGAGGGCCACGTGGGAAGATCCCGACACGGTGCGGACGGATTCGGCCACGGCGGGAAGGGCGGAACCGGCGCGGGGTTCGGCTGTGGGCAGCAACGCGCGCACGGTGGGGTTGTTGCCCAAAGCCTCGGCCGCGGAAAGTGCCCGGCGACCTTCGGTCCGTTCAAAAACAGCGGCCGATTGGGCGAGTGAAATGGCCACGACGGCCACAAGAACAGCCAGGACAATGAGCAACTGCAGCACAAGGTATTGCCCCGCCAGGGACATTCCTCTTCTTCGAGACAGTCGAGTCACTGCTGGGTTCCTTTGGTGGTGCCAGTGAGCGGGAGGGTGGATTGCAGCTTCCCCCGTGGCGTACCGGAACTATACCCCAGCGGTACGTAAGGCCAGATCAAACGGCCAAAAACCGTGAACGCAATGAACTTAAAGATCACTGCGAACACAAGAGTGATCGTCGTCACGTACACGCCTAGCATCAAAGGAACGGGGCATAACGCTGATCGCCCTGCACCGTATTTTCAATGATGAGAAGAGGAACACCATGCGCCAGATCCGCGCATTGCGAGTCGCCGCCGTCGCCGCCGGCATCGCTCTGATGGCCACCGGCTGCGGTGCCACAGGTAAGTCCACAGGTTCTGAAAGCTCCGGCGCTGCCGCGGGGCCCATCACCGGTCTCCAGATCATGGTCCCCAACACGCCCGGTGGCGGCTACGACACCACCGCCCGGGCAGCCGCCAAGGTACTGGACGACGAGAAGATCTCCACCAACACCGAGGTATTCAACCTTGCCGGCGCCGGCGGAACAGTTGGCTTGGCCCGCATCGTCAATGAAAAGGGCAACGGTGACCTCACCATGCTCATGGGCCTGGGCGTTGTGGGAGCCAGCTACACCAACAAGTCCGAGTCGAAGCTGACCGAGACCACCCCGTTGGCAAAGCTGATCGAGGAACCCGGCGCCATCATGGTGGGCAAGGACTCCCCGTACAAGACCATTGATGATCTGGTGAAGGCCTGGAAGGCCAACCCGGCTTCCATCTCGGTTGGCGGCGGCTCCTCGCCTGGCGGCCCGGACCACCTCCTGCCGATGCAGTTGGCGGGCGCTGTTGGCATCGACGCTACCAAGGTCAACTTTGTGTCGTACGACGGCGGTGGCGACCTTTTGCCCGCCATCCTCGGCAACAAGCTTGGTTTCGCCGCTTCCGGCGCAGGCGAGTACCTGCAGCAGATCAAGTCCGGCGAGATCCGCGTCCTTGCCACCAGTGGCGAGAACCGTTTGGAGGGCGTGGATGCTCCCACGTTGAAAGAGTCCAACATTGACTTGGTCTTCACCAACTGGCGCGGCATTGTGGCCCCTCCGGGCATCAGCGAGGACGACAAGAAATCCTTGATCGCCGCCCTCGAGAAGATGCACGAATCTGCCGGTTGGAAGGAAGCCCTGAAGACCCACAGCTGGACGGACGCTTTTGTCACCGGTGACGAGTTCCAGACCTTCCTGACGGACCAGGACAAGCGCGTTGCGGATGTCCTCACCAAGCTCGGGTTGGCGTGAGCTCCACAGCCACAGGCCTTAAAGGCCGCGCCGAGCTGGGGGTAGCCCTCCTGCTCGGCGCGGTGGGCGTCCTGGTCTTCCTGGATGCGAACGGCCTGGTGACCCCGTACTCCCAGTCGGACCCCGTGGGTCCGAAGACTGTTCCGTTCATTGTTTCCGGGCTGCTGATCATCTGCGCCATCCTCCTTGCCATCAACGTCCTCCGCGGCGGCAAGGGCGAAGCCGAAGGCGGCGAAGACGTTGACCTGGCACACCCCGCCGATTGGAAGACCGTCCTCCCGCTGGCCGGAGCTTTCATCCTGAACATCCTGCTCATCGACTGGGCCGGGTGGGTTATCTCCGGAACGGTCCTCTTCTGGGGCAGCGTGCTGGCACTTGGCAGCCGCCGCTACATCCGGGACGGCCTCATCTCCGTCGCATTGTCACTGCTGACCTTCTACGGCTTCTACCTCGGTTTGGGCATCGCCCTTCCTGCCGGGCTCCTGGAAGGAATCCTCTAATGGACGTCTGGTCCTCCTTGATGGACGGTTTCGCCACCGCCCTGACCCCCATGAACCTCTTGTTCGCCGTGATCGGCGTGCTCCTGGGTACCGCCGTCGGCGTTCTTCCCGGGCTGGGCCCGGCCATGACCGTGGCACTGCTGCTTCCGGTGACCGCAGCCTTGGAACCCACCAGCGCCTTCATCATGTTCGCCGGCATCTACTATGGCGGCATGTTCGGCGGTTCCACCACCTCCATCCTCCTGAATACACCGGGTGAATCGTCGTCAGTGGTGACGGCCATCGAAGGCAACAAAATGGCCAAGGCGGGCAGGGCCGCGCAGGCGCTTGCCACCGCGGCCATCGGTTCGTTCATCGCCGGTACCATCGGCACCGCATTGCTGGCAGTCTTCGCGCCCATTGTGGTGCAGTTCGCCGTGAGTTTGGGCGCTCCGAGCTACTTCGCCATCATGGTCCTCGCCCTGCTGGCCGTCACCGCGGTCCTGGGCTCTTCCAGGCTCCGCGGTTTCGCGTCGCTTGCCCTTGGCCTGGCCATTGGCCTGGTGGGCATCGATTCGGTGACCGGCCAACGCCGCCTGACCTTCGGCCAGCCCTTGCTGGTGGACGGCCTGGACATCGTGGTGGTGGCCGTCGCAATCTTCGCCGTGGGTGAAGCCCTCTGGGTTGCTGCCCACCTGCGCCGCACTCCTTTCCATGTCATTCCCGTTGGCCGTCCGTGGATGGGTAAGAAGGACTGGGGACGTTCCTGGAAGCCCTGGCTTCGCGGCACGGCTTTCGGTTTCCCCTTCGGAGCGCTTCCGGCTGGCGGCGCGGAAATCCCCACGTTCCTCTCCTACGTCACGGAGAAGCGGCTCAGCAAGCACCCGGAAGAATTCGGCAAGGGCGCCATCGAAGGCGTGGCAGGACCCGAGGCGGCCAACAATGCTGCCGCCGCCGGAACCATGACGCCGCTGCTCGCACTCGGCCTCCCCACCAACGCAACAGCCGCCGTCATGCTCGCCGCGTTCACGTCCTACGGCATCCAACCCGGCCCGCAGCTGTTCTCCAGCCAAGGCCCCTTGGTGTGGGCATTGATCGCCAGCCTCTTCATTGGCAACTTCCTGCTCCTGCTCATCAACCTGCCCTTGGCACCCGTCTGGGCCAAGCTTCTGCAGCTTCCCCGCCCCTACCTCTATGCAGGCATCCTGTTCTTCGCCACCTTGGGCGCCTACTCGGTCAACCTGCAGGCCTTCGATCTTGTGATCCTGCTGGTACTTGGCGCACTTGGCTTCATGATGCGGCGCTTCGGGCTTCCGGTCCTGCCGCTGATCCTGGGCGTCATCCTCGGGCCGCGCATCGAAGGGCAGCTTCGTAAGACGTTGCAGCTGAGCGCCGGCGACCCCGCAGGCCTCTTCAGCGAACCGATTGCAATCGTGGTCTACATCATCGTGGCAATCATCTTGGTGTGGCCATTCATCTTCAAGCTCATCCGCCGCAACCGTCCAGTAGCTCCCGCAGGACCGTCCGGGCAGGCGACTCCCGCAGAACCGGAGACGGCAGCTCCCACCGAGTCAACCACCCCGACCCACCAGAAACAGGAGAAACCATGACCATCGTGGTGGGATACGTCCCCACACCAGAAGGCGAAGCAGCACTGACGCAGGCCATCGCCGAGGCCAAGAAGAGCAACGACACCCTCCTGGTTATCAACTCGTCCAAGGGCGACGCCTTGGTGGACAACCGGTACGCCCAGGAACCGGACATCCAGAGCATCGAGGAGCGTCTGGCCGAACAGGGCATCCAGCACATCATCAAGCAGCCGATCCGTGGTCACGATGCCGCTGCCGAAGTCCTGGACGCCGCCGACGAAAACGACGCCGCCCTTATTGTCATCGGCCTTCGCCGCCGCAGCCCCGTAGGCAAGCTCATCATGGGCAGCGTTTCCCAACGGATCCTGCTGGAGGCGGACTGCCCGGTGCTGGCGGTCAAAGCCGACTAGGAGTCCGGTCAGAGGACAGGGAAGCACGACGGCGGCTGGTCACCTAGGTGACCAGCCGCCGTCGTGCCTTTAAACAGGGATTACCACATGGCCCTGGTAAGGGGCGTGACGGTAAGGCTT
The DNA here is from genome assembly GCF_029873575.1 of Paenarthrobacter sp. OM7. Lineage (NCBI taxonomy): Bacteria > Bacillati > Actinomycetota > Actinomycetes > Micrococcales > Micrococcaceae > Paenarthrobacter > Paenarthrobacter sp. OM7. The sequence goes on along the minus strand of NZ_CP123579.1, from coordinate 792,094 downwards.
TCCAGCCGGGCCGTCCCTCCCTCAGAGAACAGGGACAACGAGTTGGCACCCTCTGAAGGAAAGACCTGGTCCGTCAGAGTCACAAGGCCATCCTGCGCAAATACCTCCACGGATGCCCGGTCCACATAGAGCCGCAAGCGGAGTCTGCCATTGATGAGTTGGACGGGGACATCGTCGATCGACGCGAAGGACGGATGGAAGTCCTCGTTTCCGGAGTTGGTCCTGTCAATGAACGCCCGTCCCGAGGCCGTGGTGTAGCCGACTTTGGTTGCCTCCGGGCCGTTGCCCAGCACCTTGAGCCCGAAGGCGGAGGCCGTTCCCGGCGAGAACTCCGCATCGATCTGGACCACGTCCCCCGTGATGGGAAGATTGTTGGTCCCTGGAGCGATGTCCTGCGCCGGCGCGGTAAAGGCGGCAGCCGTGTTTTTCAGTCCGTCCACTTGCGCTACCACTTTTTGGGTTAGCCGGGGACCTTGGCCGGTCTGCGTGAGCTGGACTTCCCGCGGCAGGGCCATGGAGCCCCGCCAGGTGGTTGTTGGCGTGGACTGGCCGTAATCCCAGTTGTTCATCCAGCCCAGCATGATCCGTTTTCCGTCAGGGGCGTTGCTGAAGGAAACCGCAGCGTAGTAGTCCCTGCCCCAGTCCAACCAGTCGTGTTGCTCCAGCCGGTTGATATCCGAGGCCACAAATTCGTCGGCGAGGATGTGACCCCACCCGCCACGGTTGTTGTCCACAATCCGGAGGGTGGCCTGGCTGCCTTTGAGGCCGCTCACGTCCCAGGCTTTCCAGCCCAGGTGTTCGGAATCGGAGCCCGTGGTGCTGCGGACAGCCTGACCGTTGACCATGAGGTTGACCGTGGTTTCACTGCTTCGCGGTTGTGCTGGCTGTGAGCCGAGGACCATGTTGTCCAACGTCAGGTGGCCCCACTGTCCCGCGGCGTTGTCCACGATCCGTAGGCGGGCGATTTGGCCGTAGTACTGGGAGACATCCCAGTTTTTCCAGTTCAGGTCTCCCGAATTGCTGCCGGTGGTGCTGCGGACCGGAACTCCACTCACCAGCAGTTCCACCTGGAGGCTGCCGTCTGTCCGGTTGCCCCCACCCAGCAGAAAACCAATGTTGGTGTTGGTGAGGTAGAACTCCGGTGAGGTGATGGTGCCGACGTTGTTATCGGCGTTGGGGCCGCCCTCGAAGGTATTGATGCGCTTTCCGATTGCGTATTCACCGCCCGCAGTGGAGGGGTTCCTGGCTGCCTCGAAATCGCCGGTCAGTTGCCACCCTGCTGCACTGAGGGTCCCGGGGTAGTCGAAGCCATCGAATAGGAGGTAGCCAGGCGGCGGCGTGTTCCCGGGCTGTTCACCAGCTTGTCGGGGGTGGTTCCCGCCACCGACCAGGAAATTGATGTAATCCTTGGTGACGGTGAAGGGCGCAGATTCCAAGGTGCCGGTGGGTGCATCCCCGCCGGTGAACCCGTTCACGAGCCCGGCGCCGATGGATCCCGTGACAGTTTGCTGCCCTGGGAGCGCTCCGGGAGCGGGGCTGCTTCCCCAAGGACCTCCGGGGTTGGCGGGGTCATTGCCCACGTTCCACCCGCTGTAACTACCGCCATTGAATCCGGCGAGCAGATTTCCCGGTGGTGCCACGCCCAAGGGATCCGTGGTTTCTGACGTGAAGCGCGTCCCGTCAAAACTTCCGACGAAATACTGGCCGCCGCTGCCGCCTGCCACCGCTCCAGGGTTGATGTTGACTGCCAGCACCCATTTGATGTTGTTGGGATTGCCATCCACGGCCAAGGGGAACATGTCCGGGCATTCCCACTGCCCTCCTGTGGCATTGGCTGGTTTGAAGTCATCCAGGTAGGTCCAGTTTTTCAGGTCGGTGCTCTTGTAGAAAAGGACCCGGTGCTCGTTGGCTTCCACGGCTGACATCACCCAGTACGAGCCCGCTGCCCCTTGGTACCAGAAGACCTTGGGATCGCGGAAATCCGTAGTGTTCCTGCTGAGCACGGGATTTCCGGAGTACTTGGTCCAGGTTTGGCCGCTGTCCGTGCTGTAGGCCAGGGACTGCGCCTGTTTCCCGGGGTACAGGGGATGGTTGCCGGTGTAATTGCTGGTATAGACGGCAACCAGTGGCGGGTTCTGGGCTGTTCCGAATCCGCTGGTGTTCTGCGAATCCACCACGATGGAGCCGGAGAAAATGTCTTCTGTTGCCTGCCCGCTGCCGTTGAACGTCTGGGCAATGGCGAGTGGCTGTTCGGTCCAGTGCAGCAGATCCGCCGAGGTGGCGTGGCCCCAGCTCATGTTTCCCCAGGTAGTCCCGTTGGGGTTGTACTGGTAGTAGATGTGGTAGGTGCCGTTGTGGTAGACCAAGCCGTTGGGATCGTTCATCCAATTCTTCAAAGGCGTGTAGTGCAGGTAGGGCCGGTATTGCTGGGTGGCGGGGTCGGGATCGGCAGCCTGCGCCGGTGCCGCAGTCAATCCTGCGGCCAATGAAAGAACGACGGCGGCGATCACTCTGGCGATTGCCGGAACTTTAGTACGTCTGGTCATCATTGACAGACCTTTTCTTCCTCTGCGCTGGATCAGGGAGTAGCCCGGAATGAGTAAGAGCTTGTGAAGTGCACAAATTCACCGGCTCCGCCGCTGTCCATCACTTTGGTCCCGGTAGTGGAACCGTCCAGCACCACGGTGTTCGCAGCCACCGAAGAGACGGTGTTGTTCGCGGCGATGTAGTTGTTGGCACCGGATGCCACCAGGATGATGGTGGGCTTCTGGCCTGAGGGCCTCACAGAACCCGAGGGCACGTCGTAACTGAAGTGGTTGCCGGTGACCGTGTTCCCGCTGCCTGCCAGATGCACCAGGCCGAACAGGTCATCCAGGCCATTGTTGTACGGCTTCAGGGGGTCGAACGGTTCCATCTGCCGCAGGAAATGGTTTGCTCCCACCAGGTTCTCCGTGCAATTGCCCTCGAAATTCACCATGCCTGGGTAGAAAGCATGGAAGCGGTTACTGGTGACAGTGGAGCGGGTGGTGTTCTTGAAGTGGACACTGCTCTTTCCCCGCGGGAAGACGTTGTTGGCACTGACCAGCAGGCCCATATGTCCTTCTGCATAGATGGAGAAACCCACGTAGCCTGCCCCGATCAGGTTGTCCGTGACTTTGGAGGCTTGCCCAGAGCCTGTGAGTTCCACGCAGGAACCGCACTCTGCCAGGAAGTTGCCGCTGACGCTGAGGGCGTCGGTATCCCGGACCACCAGGCCGTGTTCCAGGTACACCATGCCCATGCCTTCCACACGGCAGGAGTCGTTGGCCGAGTCGAACCGAATGCCGGTTTTGCCGTTGATGTAGGAGTTCTGGTTGGAGTTGAAAGAGACGCCGTCCAAGCAGAAGTTCTGGAACACGATCGAGCTAAGCCGCGGGTCTCCGGTGCGGTAGACCCTGAAAGCGTCTGTATTTCCGTCGGTGTTTTCCACGCGGATCCGGCTGCCCCCGGGGTTGATTTCATGCCAGGCGGAGGTGTTGCCGGCGTTGTAGCGGATGCTGCTGGAGGTGAATCCGTGCCCGGATCCACGGATGGTCAAAAAGCTGATGTCCACGTTGACGCGGGTCTTGAGCGAGTAGTCTCCGGGTGGGATGTAGATGACGGCGCCAGGTTTGGATGCTTGATTGCTTTGTTGGGCTTTCACATCGGCGATGATGCTGTTGATGATCACCCCAATATCGTTGTAGGGCGTTGCGGACGGATTCCCGGGGACAGACCAGGTGGTGACGTCGTAGACAGTGGTCACAGCGTTTTCTCCTCACATCGTTGGGGGTACTGCTCGAGTGGCCTTGCGGTGGTGCTGGTGGTGCCGTGGCTTCTAGAGCACACCGATGATGCCCCGGTGCCCTGGCGCTGCCTGGGCACCTCCCGTAGCAGGCACCTGCTGCGCCGGGCCTTTCGCCATGGCTTCCTTTGCTGACAGCACGACGGCGGTGCCGGCAACTGCCGCTGCTGGAATCAGCCGAAGGATGCTCCTTCGGCTGAGGTATGGGGATGGAGTTGGATTCATGGTTCTCCTTTGAACTCGATGGTGACTTGGCGGACCGGCAGCCCTGCGGCCCGGAACGGATCAGGGCTGGGAGGTTTGCCAAAAAATGCCAAATCAGCCAAAATGTGCCAAAACGATTTGTCGGCTGGCGCGGCTCACTTTATGATCAAGTCGCCTCTGGCGTCAAGGGGCCTGAAATCTTTCGCGGAAGCCATTGACAGAACTCGTTCGACAGTCCTAATGTCAATGCCAAGTCGTTTTGGCAAAACGATTTTCCAAGCCAACAGCACTCCCCTTCATCTCTCTGCAATTTCCGTTCAAGAGAAAGTGAGTCGACAGCGATGTCCACTCGAAACACCATCTCCAAGCTCGTCACCCTCGGCGGGCTGTGCACCGCCGTCGCACTCGCTGCCACCGGTTGTGGCGCAGGCGGCCCGGCACCATCCTCCGGCGGCTCCGCCGGCTCCAGCTCCATCAACGTCCTGGTCGAAGCCGGTGGTCACGCCGAACTCACAGGTGTGGCCGAGCAGTGCAAGAAGGACACTGGAGTCGAAGCGAACTTTGTGGAGCTCCCCTACGACGGCATGTTCAACCGCCTGTCCAGCGAGTTCTCCTCGGGCAACGTGTCCTTTGACGTCGCGGCTTTGGACTCCGTCTGGCTGCCGAGCTTCAAGGACGCCGTCCAAACCATCGATGAGCTGTTCACAGACGACGTCAAGAAGGACATTTTCCCCGCGCTCGTCAAGGAAGCAAACGTGGATGGCCACTTCATCGGCTTGCCGGCGTGGACCAACGCCGAGATCATCCTGTACCGCAAAGACCTCTTCGAAGACGCCAAGAACAAGGCCGATTTCCAGGCAAAGTACGGGTACGAACTCGCCGCGCCGACCACGTGGAAGCAGTACCAGGACATTTCCGAGTTCTTCACCAAGGACGGCATGTACGGCACGGACGTGAAGGGCGCCGTGGAAACAGAATGGCTGGCCCACGTGCTCCAGGCCGGCTCCCCCATGGTGCTGGACCAAGACAACAACGTGGTCATCGACAACGCGGCCCACAAGGAAGCCCTCGACTTCTATGTGAGCCTGGCCAAATCTGCCCCCACCGGTGCCGCACAGGTTGACTGGGCCGCGGCACAGAACCTGTTCAACCAGGGCAAGACAGCCATGACCCGCTTCTGGGCCCATGCCTACCGCCAGATCCCTGCTGATGCTCCCGTGGCAGGAAAAGTAGGCGCCGCAGCGATGATCGGCGGCAGCGCCGGCGTCGCAGGCGTTCCGGGCCCTTGGTACCTGTCCGTTCCCAAGGCAACCAAGAACACGGAAGCCGCCAAGAAGTTCGTCAAATGTGCTTATGACTACAACAGCATGGGCATCGACTCCAAGCTCGGCCTGGCTTCGCGCATCAGCGCGTTTGAGAAATACCAGGACCAGCCTGGCTACGAAAGCTTCAAGCCGCTGATTGAAACTCTCAACGCTCCGGCAACGGCCACCCGGCCGGCAACCGCCAAGTGGCAGCAGATCGTTGACACCGTCCTGATCCCGTTGCTGCAGAAGGCCGTGGCCGGGGGAGACACCTCGGCGCTCCTGGCCGATGCCAAGAAGCAGGTCCAGGACCTCCTGAAGTAAAACTCCGCGGCCGGCACCGGCCCGCGCACAGCGCGAAAGACAGTGCCGGCCGCGGTCCCAACCAGCAGAAAAGAAAACCGTGCGTATCTCCGATCGCCGCTTCGCCCTCTACCTGATGACGCCCGCGGCACTGTTCCTGGCCGTATTCGTGGCCTATCCCCTCTTCCGCCTGGTGGCTGACAGCTTCTTCAAGATCTCCCCCATCGCCGGCGGCCCCCGTGACTTTGTGGGTTTCCAAAACTACGTCACCGCGTTCACCTCCGAAGCCTTCACCAGCGCCGGATGGCGGACCCTTGCCTACACCCTGGTGGTGGTGACGCTCGAGTTCGCACTCGGCTTGGGCATGGCCCTGCTGTTCACCACCTTGGGGAAGAAATCCCAAATCTGGCGGACCGTCTTCCTCTACCCCCTGATGATTGCGCCGATCGTGGCAGGCCTGCTGTGGAAGTTCCTGATGATCGATAACTTCGGCCTCATCGGCACACTCCTCCACCAAGCCGGCATCCTGTCCGATCCCAACCAGATCGGCTGGCTGTCCGACCCCAACATCGTGTTGTTCTCAGTGGCCATTCCGGACATCTGGCTCACCACCTCCTTCATGTGCCTGGTGCTCTTCGCGGGCCTCCAGAACATCCCGGGCGATCTGATCGAGGCCGCCCGCCTTGATGGGGCACGGGCTCCAGCACTCCTCTTCCGGATCATCCTTCCGCTGCTGCGTCCAGTCATCGCAGTTGCGCTGGTGGTTCGCGGCATTGACGCAGCAAGGGCCTTCGACACCATCCTCATCCAGACCAACGGCGGACCGCAGTCGGCCTCGGAAACCATGAGCCTGTTGATCTACCGGACCATGATCCGCTTCGGCGATCCCGGGCTCGCCAGTGCCATGGGCACCATCTACCTCCTCGCAATGCTTGCCATTGCCTTCGTTGCAGTGGCCACCATCTGGCGGCCTGGAAAGGACAACTGATGAGCAACGCGAGCCTAGCCACCAAAGCCAGCCCGCCTGCGTCGGACATTTCCGAACCTCAGCCGATGCGCAAACGGCGGGGGGTCAACCGTGAAGGCCTCGAAGCCGGCAAGCGGAGCACCCGCACCATCCTCTGGATCCTGCTGGCGGTGGCCATGGTGCTGTACGGCTTCCCGTTCCTGTACTTGCTGTTCACGTCGTTCAAGACGCCGATCGACACCATCGCTGTTCCGCCCACCATCCTGCCGCGCGAGTGGACGCTGGAGAACTACACCAACGCCCTGGGCCGCAGCGGGGTCGTGGCGTCCTTCATCAACAGCATCCAAACGGCTGTTATCAGCACTGTGTTGTCACTGGTCCTGGCCGTTCCAGCCGCTTATGGCATCACGCGCTACAAGACACCCAGCGGCCAGGTGTTCATCATGGCTGCCCTGGTCACCCGCATGGTCCCGCCGGTAGCAATCGGCATCCCGCTGGCGTCCATGATGTCCTCGGTGGGCTTGGCGGATACCCCCATAGCCCTTTCCATTGCACACACCACCATCTCGCTTCCGCTGTCCATCTGGCTGATGTCCAGCTTCTTCGAGTCGGTCCCCCGGGATCTGGAAGAAGCCGCAACCGTGGATGGTTGCAGCAGGCTTGGAGCCCTGTGGCGGGTGGTGATCCCGGTAGTGTCCGGCGGTATCGCGGTCACGGCGATCTTCGCGTTCCTGGCTTCTTGGAACGAGTTCCTGTTCGCCCTCCTGATGACAGCCATCCGGTCCCAGACCACGCCCGTGGTGATTGCGAACTTCCAAACGCAGTTCGGCCTGGACTGGGGATCCATGACGGCCCTCGCCGCCGTCTACTCGATCCCGGTCATCCTGCTGACGCTGCTGCTGCAGCGCAAAATCGTGGCGGGCATGACGCTGGGCGCTGTGAAGGGCTGATCATCAAGTCCAGTACTCAAGGGCCAGTGCCACCATCAACGAGTAGCCTACTGATAGCCCCCAAGGGCATCACCAACCATAAGGACGTGGGAGTCGGATGAGCAACAAGAACATCGGTATCAAGGACGTAGCCGTCGCCGCCGGCGTGTCCGTCACCACGGTGTCCCATGTCCTCAACGAGGTGTCCTACGCCCGGATCAGCAGCGAAACCAGGGACAAAGTCAAGACCGCGGCAGAGGAACTCGGCTATGGCCCCAACCGCCTGGCCCAGGCCCTTCGCACGCAGAGGACCGGCATGCTGGGGTTGGTGAGCGAGGAAATCGCCACCACTCCCCACGCCGGCCGGATCATTCTGGGCGCTGATGAGGCCGCCAAGGCCCGGGGCTACAACCTCATGATCATCAACACTCCGGGTTCGGCCAGCCTCGAATCGAGGCAAGCCGACGTCCAGGCCCTCCTGGAACGTCGCGTGGACGGAATTCTTTATGCCACCATGTACCACCGCAACGTGGAACTCCCGGACAACCTGGGCAGCGTCCCATCCGTGCTGGTGGACTCCGTCGCTATCGGCGGCAACATCACGGCTGTGGTCCCGGACGAGGACGGAGGCGCCCGCGCTGCTGTTGGGGCACTCCTCGAAGCCGGCCACACCCGGATAGCTTTCCTCAACAACACCGACGACGTCCCCGCAACCCGCCAGCGGCTTCAGGCCTTCCGGGCCATGCTGAACGAAGCAGGGCTCGACGGCGATGCGGCACCTGTGGAGTCCGAGATCTCCGAGGTGCAAGGCGGCTACGAGGCGGCCAAACGGATCCTCTCACGGAAAGACCGGCCCACAGGCCTGTTTTGCTACAACGACCGTATGGCCATGGGTGCCTACCGGGCGGCCGCAGAGCTGGGCCTGAGCATCCCGGCAGACCTTTCAGTAGTTGGCTTTGACGACCAGGAACTCATCGCCGCCAACCTCTACCCCGGCCTCACCACTGTGGCCCTCCCCCACTACGAGATGGGTGCCTGGGCCACTGAACACCTCATTGACGCCATTGAGGGCAAGGACGACCTCTCCTTGATGGCGCTCCACCCAACCATCCTGGGTTGCCCCCTGGTCAGCCGTGACTCCGTCGCAGCTCCCCGGTAACCCCAACAAGCCACTCCAACGTCCCAAAAGGAACGCACCACATGTCCAGTAGCCTTGATGCCGCACGCCCGGAAACAGCCCCGGCCGTAACTCCCCGATTCCGGCCTGCCATCCATTTCACGGCAAGGGACACCTGGCTGAACGATCCCAACGGCTTGGTTTTCCACGACGGTTTGTATCACCTCTTCTTCCAGAACAACCCTTACGGCAACGTTTGGGGGAACATGTCCTGGGGCCACGCCACCTCCACGGATCTCCTGCAGTGGACGGAGCATCCTGTCGCCATTGCCGGCGATGAGAAAGAGGACATCTTCTCCGGAAGCGTGGTGGTGGACCACGGCAACACCTCCGGTTTCGGCACCGTCGAGTCACCGGCATTGGTGGCTGTGTACACCAGCGCCTTCAAGGCCGGGACCGTGCACAGCGGAACGCAGGCCCAGTCCCTGGCGTACAGCACCGATGGCGGAATGACATGGCGCAAATACGCTCAGAACCCTGTGGTGACCAGGAATTCCGAGCACTTCCGCGATCCGAAAGTGTTCCGTTACCAAGGCGGGGAGGGTTCCTATTGGGTGATGGTCGCCGTCGAAGCGCAGCAGCAGAAGGTGGTTCTCTACCGTTCCGACGACCTCAAACGCTGGGCAATCCTGAGCGACTTTGGCCCTGCGAACGCCGACGCCGGCGAATGGGAATGCCCCGATCTCTTCCCCTTGGCGGTGGACGGGGATCCGCAGAACATCAAATGGGTCCTGATCGTCAACGTCAACCCGGGTGCGGTGGCGGGCGGTTCAGGCGGACAGTACTTTGTGGGACAGTTCGACGGCGTCCGCTTCGTTCCGGACGCCGGTTCTGTGGTGGCTCCTGCCGGTATCTCGTCAATCGGAGATTCTGATGAGGCCGCTGCGGCCCTGCAGCGCTGCCTGTGGCTGGACTGGGGGCGCGACTGCTACGCCTCCGTGTCCTTCAGCAACACCCCGGATGGCCGGCGGGTCATCATGGGTTGGATGAATAACTGGGACTACGCCAACCAGTTGCCCACAGCACCGTGGCGGTCCTCCATGACTCTTGCCCGAGAGGTCGTGCTGAGTTCGGCGAGTGGCGCCGCCCGGCTGGTCCAGCGGCCCATCCTGGGAGATCTGAAACAAGATCTGGCCAAGACCGGCAGCTTCACGTTGGGCCCCACGGCCTTCCGGTTGCCGGATGCAAGGCCGGATACCGCTCAAGTGATCGAGGCCGAAATCGTGCCGGGAACCGCTGAGCGCGTTGATCTGCGGCTTCTCGCGAGCTCCGACAGGAGCCAGGGCACTGTCCTGAGCTACACAACAAGCAACGGCCGCATCACCCTTGACCGCACCCGGTCAGGAGACACCACGTTCCACGAAAAGTTCGCGTCGGCCGAATCAGCGCCCGCTGCATTGGAGGACGGCATCCTCAAGCTGCTCATCGTCGTGGACCAGAGCTCAGTGGAAGTCTTTGCCCAGGACGGCAAGGTGGTCCTGACCGACCTCGTTTTCCCGGACGCCAGGAGCCAGGAGAACTGGTTGACCGCCGAGGGCGGTACGGCAACGGTTCTGAAGCTCACGGTTTCGTCACACGTTTAAGGAGAAGCAGGAATGAACAACGTACACGGAACCCGCTCAGGCGCGGGCGCCGACGTCGTAGTTGTCGGTGAAGCTCTGATCGATATAGTCGTTTCGTCACGGGGCACCGTTGAGCACCCGGGAGGATCGCCCGCCAACGTTGCCTACGGCCTCGGCCGGCTCAACGTGCCAACCGCCCTGTTGACGTCCATCGGAGACGACCACCACGGTGCTGCCATTGAGCGGCATTTGGCGAGCGCCGGCGTCGAACTCCTGACAACTGCCGGGAGGCCCGACCGGACCGCTACGGCCACCGCCACCCTGGCGTCGGACGGTTCAGCCCACTACGACTTCGACATCCAATGGGAGCTTCCCGCAATTGCCCCCGTGACTGTGCCGAAAATCCTGCACACCGGATCAATCGCCACCTTCCTGGAACCTGGAGCATCCGCCGTGCGGGAACTCCTTGAACAGGTGCATCAGCGATGCGTGGTCACCTACGATCCCAACGTCCGCCCTGCCCTGCTGGGCAGCCAGACCGAGGCAAAGACCATTTTCGAGGGCCTCATCCCCCTCATCGAGGTGGTCAAACTCAGCGACGAGGACGCGCGGTGGCTCTACCCGGGCTGGTCGCTCGAAGACACTTCACAGCGCATATTGGACCTTGGGGCCGGGCTTGTTGTGGTCACCAAGGGCTCCGATGGATCCATGCTTTCGACCCCCGGCACGCGGCTGTTGGTTCCATCCTTGAAGTCCACCGTGGTGGACACCATTGGCGCCGGAGACTCGTACATGTCCGCCCTGATCTACGGGCTTCTCCTGACCGGGGCGGTCGGCTTACCGCAGGAAGCCCTGGAATCGTTGGGACGAAGGGCCACTAAGGCCGCGGCAATCACAGTGCGGCGCGCAGGCGCCACCCCACCGACGTCGGACGAACTGCTGGCTGACTTGGTTGAACACCAACCTGCCATCTGACTACGCCCAAACAACCCACCACATCAAGGGAACTCAAGCCATGTCCAGCAAGAACTACTACGACGTGACCAACTGGCCCATCGGCAACCCGGTCGAGGACGTCGGCGAGGTCATCAACAGCATCATCGCTGACATCAAGGAACGGCAGAACGCCTCAGCCGTGAACGACGGCGGAAAGCCTGGAGCGGTGATCTACCTGCCGCCGGGTGACTACCGCCTGCGCACTCAGGTTTTGATAGACATCAGCTTCCTCAGGATCCAAGGCTCGGGCCACGGGTTCACGTCCTCAAGCATCCGGTTCAACGTCCCCGAAGACGAATGGCCCGATCTGCACGAACTGTGGCCGGGCGGGAGCCGCGTCCTGGTGGACCTGCTCCCGGCTGGCGAGGGCACTGACCCGTCCAACGCTGTCCCGTCCCAGGGAGCTGCCTTCCTTGTTGAGCGTGCGGGCCGTCCCCGGATCAGTTCGGTGGAGTTTGCCAACTTCTGCATCGATGGGCTCCATTTCGCTCCGGACGGCTCGGACCTGCCCGCGGAAAACAGCTATGTGAATGGCAAGACCGGTATTCATGTCTCCAGTGCCAACGATTCCTTCCGCGTCAATGAGATGGGCTTTATCTACCTGGAACACGCCCTGACCATCCACAACGCGGACGCGCTGTCCATCCACAACAACTTCATCGCGGAATGTGGAAGCTGCATCGAGCTGCGTGGCTGGGGACAGGCGTCCAAAATCACCGACAACCTGATCGGTGCCGGTTTCAAGGGTCATTCCATCTACGCGGAAAACCACGGCGGGCTCCTTGTCACCGCCAACAACGTCTTTCCAAGAGGGGCCAGCAGCGTCCACTTCAACGGCGTAACCCGTTCAAGCGTCACGAACAACCGACTGCATTCCTTCTACGCCGGCATGGTTGTCCTGGACGGGAACAGCTCGGAAAACCTCGTGGCTACCAATCATTTCCTCCGTGACCACGAGCCCTGGACACCTTTCCTCGGGATCGACAACGGGCTGGATGACCTGCACGGAGTCCTGAGTGTCAGCGGCAGCAACAACTCCGTCATCGGCAACCACTTCTCCCAGATCATCGATTCGGTGAGCATCCGTCCGGAAGGCGCGACGCCGGTCATCATCCGTTTGCGCGAAGGGGCAGGGAATTTCGTGTCCAACAACCACGTCGTTGCAATGAACGTGCACGCCACCGCCAGCGACGATTGCTTCGAAGCACAAGTAGATGCCCTGCTGACAACAGATGCAGCTAATGCCCTCGCCGTGACGGCTGTCCTGGTTGATCCCGAATCAACACGCAACACCATCCTCGATTCGGGCAGTGAACCGCAAGTACTTGCGGACAGGGCAACCAACGCCATCCGCTCCACCCCCACTGTGGGTTAGGGGTTTTCGTACAGCTAATGCCCTTAAGATTCGTTCTTAGGGGCATTAGCTGTCCAAGAAACTTCCAAGGGGGCCACGTGACTGAAACCATCCGCACCGCAACAACGCACGACGCCGGGAAGCTGGCTGAGCTTGCGGCCGCCACCTTCCCGCTGGCGTGCCCGCCGGGGTCGTCACCGGCTGATATCCAAGCCCACCTCGAAAAGACGCTCAGCGAGGCCAACTTCGAGGATTACCTCGCCGACGCCAACATCACCATCATGGTGCTCGACGACGACGGGCAGCTCCTGGGGTACACCATGCTCATCGCCAAGCCGGCCACCGACCCTGACGTCGCCTCTGTGCTGTCCGCCCTCCCCTCCACGGAGCTGAGCAAGTGCTACGTCCACCCCGACCACCACGGCAAGGGCGCCGCATCACAACTCATCAAAGCTTCCCTGGCCGATGCGGCGGATAAGGGCGCATCAGGGGTGTGGCTGGGTGTCAACAGCGAGAATGCCAAAGCCATCCGTTTCTACGAGAAGAGCGGGTTCCAGCGCGTCGGCACCAAGTCCTTCACACTCGGGACCGCGGTGGAACACGACTTCGTCATGGAGCACGAACTCTAGGACGCTAGCCGAACAAGTCCCCTGCCAGAGGCGGCCGGGGATCGGAACGCAGTTCGAGCCCGGCCGGTAGCCCGGTCACGGTCCCGGACGAACCAGAGGCTTGCACCGTGATCCGCGAGCGCCCCAGCAGCACGTTGTCCGCGCGGAACGACCCATAAGCGTCGGGCAGTATCGGCGCCAGGTGCAACACGTCCCGGGTGAAGTCCGGATCGAAGCGCAGCAGGATCCGGGCCAGTTGGACGGGCGCCGCAGCTGCCCACGCTTGCGGGGAACACGCCGTCGGATACGGAACCGGCTCCGCAAAGTCGCTGCGGTCAAAGCCGCAGAACAACTCAGGAAGTCGACCACCAAAGTGCTCGGCGGCGTCGAACAATCCGCTCGCAATCCGGCTGGCTTCCTTCACGAAGCCGTACCGCATGAGGCCGGTGGCGACCAGCGCGGTGTCGTGCGGCCAGACGGAGCCGTTGTGGTAGCTGACGGGGTTGTACGCGCCCATGTCCGAACCCAACGTCCGGATGCCCCATCCCGTGAACATCTCCGGCGACATCAGCCGCTCGGCCACCAGCGGCGCCTTGTCCTCGTCCACAATGCCCACCCACAGGCAGTGCCCCATGTTCGAGGTACAGGAGTCCACGGGCTTCTTGTCTTTGTCCAGCGCCAGCGCAAAGTAGCCGCGGTCCGGTAGCCAGAAGGCCTCGTTGAAGGCGGCTTTCAGCGCTTCGGCGCGGTCCGCGCACCGGCGTTCGACGGCGGTATCGCCCGCCGCCCGCGCCAACAGCGACCGCCCCACATAGGCCGCGTAGGCGTAGGCCTGCACTTCGCAGAGCGCGATGGGCGTCTCCGCCATGCGGCCGTCCGCAAAGTTGATGCCGTCCCAGGAGTCCTTCCAGCCCTGGTTCACCAGCCCGTGCTCGTTGGGCCGCTGGTATTCGATGAAGCCGTCGCCGTCGCGGTCCCCGTACTGCTCCATCCATTCGATGGCACGGTCGGCGTGCGGGAGGAGGGATTCGATGATGTCCGCCCCAAGGCCCCACCTGCTGAGCTCACCGAGCGTGGAGACGAACAGGGGTGTCGCGTCGGCCGTTCCGTAGTAGGCTGTTCCGCCCAGCGAGAGTCCGGCAGTGACACCGAGCCTGACCTCGTGTGGGATGCGTCCGGGTTCCTCCTCGGAGTCCACATCCACTGTGCTGCCTTGGAGCCCTGCCAGGGTCTGCAAGGTTCCCGCTGCAAGGTTGGGATCCACCATGAGCGACATATAAGAGGCCAGGAGCGAGTCGCGTCCGAACAACGCCATAAACCACGGTGCTCCGGCGGCCACGGCGGCGCGTCCTGGATGGGCGGGGTCGAAGATCCGCAGCGAGCCCAGATCGCGTTGGCTACGCTCCAGGACTTCCTCCACGTTGGCATCAGTCACAGCGATCCGGGGTACGTGCTCTTCCCAGGCAGCGTGGCGCCGGACGCTGGGGGTGTGGTGCAAAGGTGTGGTCTCGGTAAAGGGGTCGTGGGGCCCCTCCCCATTGACCAGGGGGAGCGCGATGATGCTGGTGCTCCATTGGCTGCGGGCCGGGATGGTGATCTGGAACGTCAATCCTTCATCGGAGACCTTGGCGCCGGAGGCCCGGAAAGCCACTCCCCGGCGTTGGCCGCTGGAGTGGAGGGAATCGATGTGAAGTTCCTTCTTGTGAGCCTTCTTGGTGGGTGCTCCGGCTTTGTTGGTCCGGCCGCCCTTGACGTCAAAGAGGTCCGCCAGGTCGGCGTCGAGCAGCAGTTCAATTCCGCAGGGGGCGTCCTGTCCCGAGTAGTTCCTGATAGTGATGTCATCCCGCAGGCCGGCACCCACATGCCGTTGATGGTGGACTACCAAGGGGCTGTCGAACCTGCCGTCGGCCGAGCACGCCCGACCCACGTACTCCGCCTGGAAAGCAGTGGGATTCCGCGCCACCAGCGGTTCCCTCAGCGCCCCGTTGACCCGCAGGATCCAGCGAGACACGATCCTGGTGTCCTGGTAGTAGGCACCCTGGGATCCGCCTCCATGGATGTCACCCGAGTGCGAGGAAATACAGAAGGACGAACCTTCGACGACGGTGACGGCGCCGAGCTCTGACGCTCCGGCTTCAGTGTCTTCGTTCCAAGCAGTCATGGCCAACAGGCCTCCTCGGGAGTCTTCCGTGAGGGCAGTCCCTACAGGGCTTGCCTCTGATTTTCTTGCAATAGACTCCCTCCGGAAAGAGGTCCAGCCGAAAATTGTTCGATGACTTTGGCGTAAAGGTCCAGGTGGTCCGCAGCCATTCGCGCTGAACTGAAGGACTCCTCCACTGATCGTCGGCAGGCATCCCGGCTGAGGAACGGAACCCGTTCAACGCAGGCCGCCAACTCACTGGGGGAACCCACAAAGCCCGTGATCCCGTGCCGGACAATCTCCGGGGCGGCACCCATTGGGGTGGCCAGGACAGGGGTACCCGTGGCGAGTGCTTCGATCATCACCAACCCAAAAGGTTCATGCCACTGGATGGGGTTGATCAGGGCGAGAGCATCACCCATCAGCTCGAATTTTTCCGGGTCCGACAGTTCTCCCAGGAACTCCTCCTGATTTCCCAGGGCCGGCCGCACCACGTCACGAAAATACTCTTGCTCGTCCTTGGCATGCATCTTTGCCGCGATCTTCAGGGGGACGCCGGCTTCCCGGGCAACGGCCACGGCTTCCAGGAGTCCTTTGTCCGGGCACATGCGGCCTACAAAACAGGCATACCCTCCGGCTCCACGCCCTATGCTCACCGCCGACAGATCGATTCCGTGGTGGATCACGGCTGTGACCGGTACATCCCGGGTCCTGCTGCATTGATCGTGGGAGATCGCGATGATGGCGGTATCTTGTGCCATGGCACGGTAAAGGGGCGAGTAGATGGGCGACAACGGCCCGTGGATGGTGGTGACTACGGGGACAGCTGGCCGATGCGCGTAGAGGGGTCCAGCAAGAGTGTGATCGTGGATGACGTCCATGTCCTGCATCTGTGCATAGGCCCTGATGACGTGCCCAAGTTCGCTGGCGGTCTGTCCCAGTTCCTCCGGGGCTGAGGGGCCAAAGCCGGGTATTTGGGGCACCGGGCAGGTGCTGTCCGAGGCGGTTGCCAGCAGGACATCGTGTCCCGCGTCCGCCAACGCCCGCGCCAGGGCATCGACTACACGCTCTGTTCCACCATATTTTTCCGGTGGCACTGTAAACCACGGGCCAACGATGAGTCCGATGCGCATGCTGGAGCCTCCGCGCAAAACCCCCAGTCCAAGGGCTGGCTTCATAACCCATTCCAAGAGTATGGGGCCTCGGACCGGACGGCAACGGGTGAGCAAAATAACAGCCGTGTGAGGAATGCCCCGCCGGCCCGACGGGTTGTCCAGAGCATGAAGATTGAGATCTGGTCAGACGTCGCGTGCCCGTGGTGCTACATCGGCAAGCGCCGTTTCGAGACCGCGCTGGCACAGTTCCCGCACCGCGATTCGGTGGACATCGAGTGGAAGAGCTACCAGCTGGACCCCTCCGTACCCGAGCACTACGACGGCACCGAATTGGACTACCTGAGCAAGCGCAAGGGTATGGCTCCTGAGCAGGTAAAGCAGATGTTCGCCCACGTCACCGAGACTGCCAAGGGCGAAGGCTTGGACTATCACTTCGACAAGGTGGTGGTGGCCAACAGCTTCACCGCCCACCGCCTGATCCACCTTGCCGCCTCCCATGGCCGCCAGGACGCAGCCAAGGAGCAGTTGCTCAGCGACCACTTTGAGCACGGCAAGGACATCGGCAACCAGGAGTACCTCACGGAACTCGGCGCGACGCTCGGGCTGCCGTCCGATGAAGTGGCAGAGCTCTTCACTTCCGACAAGTTTGCCGAAGAGGTCAACCAGGACATCAATGAGGCCCGCGCCATAGGCGTCACCGGCGTCCCGTTCTTCGTCATCGACCGCAAGTACGGCATCTCCGGCGCCCAGCCCGCCGAACTTTTCAGCGAGGCACTGAACCAGGCCTGGCAGGAAGCCAATCCCCTGATCCCGGTGGGCGCCTCGGACGCCGAGGCCTGCGGGCCCGACGGCTGCGCGATCTAGCCAGCCAACCGCCGTCGTACCTTAGCCCAAGTAGGTAACAGCAAACGTCGCTATGAGTGCTCATTGCGACGTTTGCTGTTACTCAGTTGGGTCAGCGGCTAGCCTTTCACCACGTCAAGCTCGACGACGGCCCAGGACAGTGCGGGCAGCGTCAGGCGGAGCTCGGAACCAGTCGCCTTCACGCCCTCCAGTGCCGTCAGGCCAACACGGCCCGGCTGCTCCTGGCTGTTGATGGTGAAGCGGTCGCCACCCTCCGGGATCTCCAGAACCTCGGCGCGGAGCACCTGGCGGGCGTCGAAACCGCGCAGGGCGACCTCGACGTCGGCCGCTTCTTCCAAGCCGCGGTTGGCGAAGAACAGTGCCACGCGCCCCGTTTCCTCGTTCCACGTAGCGCTGACATCCACCAGGTCCGTGTCGCCGAAACGGTTGTTCGAGTACTTATCCGAGTCCACCGAGAGCCGCAGAATCTGGCCCTTGGCGAGCTCGGCCATGCGGGCGAACGGGTGGAAGATGGTCTGCTTCCACGCTGGCCCGTTCTCTTCCGAAAGGATCGGCGCGATCACGTTGACCAACTGCGCCTGATTGGCGATTTTCACGCGGTCACCGTGGCGGAGGAGCGAGTTGAGCAGCGTGCCCACCACCACGGCGTCGGTCACGTTGTATTTGTCCTCGATCACCCGGGGGTGCTCACGCCAGCCTGCCTTGGCCACGTTGTGCGGCTGGTCCTCGGTGTCCAGTCCGCGCTGGTACCAAACGTTCCACTCATCGAAGGACAGATTGATGTGCTTCTTGTGCTTGCCCTTGGCACGCACAGCGTCCGCGGTGGCCACCACTGACTCAATGAAGTAGTCAGTATCGACGGCGGAGGCCAGGAAGCTGCCCACGTCACCTTCATGTTCCTGGTAGTAGGCGTGGAGGGAAACGTAATCCACTTCGTCATAGGTGTGGGTCAGGACCGTCTGCTCCCACGCGCCGAAGGTGGGCATGCTGGAACTGGAACTGCCGCAGGCCACCAACTCAAGCGAGGGATCCACGAACCGCATGGCTTTGGCGGCTTCCTGTGCCAGCCGGCCATACTCGTCGGCGGTCTTGTGGCCAATCTGCCAAGGCCCGTCCAACTCGTTGCCGAGGCACCAGAGCTTGATGTTGAACGGGTCCTTGTGGCCGTTCTTGGCGCGGAGGTCGGACAGGTACGTGCCGCCGGGGTGGTTGGCGTACTCCACAATCTCGCGGGCTGCGTCCACTCCCCTGGTGCCCAGGTTGATGGCTTCCATGATTTCCGTGCCGGCCTGCTTGGACCAGTCCACAAACTCGTGCAGGCCAAACGCGTTGGTCTCTACGGTGTGCCAGGCACCGTCAAGCCTGCGCGGCCTGTTTTCGCGGGGGCCGATGCCGTCTTCCCAGTTGTAGCCCGAAACGAAGTTGCCGCCGGGGTACCGGATGACGGTGGCGCCCAGTTCCTTGACGAGTTTCATGACGTCCTGGCGGAAGCCGTTCTCGTCCGCCTCGGGGTGTCCGGGCTCGTAGATGCCGGTGTAGACACAGCGGCCCATGTGCTCCACGAAGGAGCCGAAGAGTCGTCGGGGTACCTCGCCAATGGTGAAGTCGCGATCGAGGGTGATGCGTGCGCGGGACATGTATCTCCTTGGTTGTGATGCTGAATCTTTGGTTGTCAAAAAGGTGCCGGGTCAGGTTCCGGCGAGTCCCGTCGTCGCAACGCCCTTGATGATTTGGCGCTGGAAGAAGAGGAAGACCACAATCAGCGGCAGCGCGGCCAGCAGCGCGGACGCCATGTTCTGCGCGTACTGGATGCCGTAGGCGCTCTTGATGGTTTGCAAGCCGACCGGAAGGGTCAGCAGGTTGCCGTCGTTGGTGGCGATGAACGGCCACAGGAAGTTGTTCCACGCGCCGATGAACACGAAGATCGCGACGGCGGCCAGGATGGGCCGGGACAACGGCAGGATGATTTGTGTAAAGATCCGCAAGCGGCTGGCGCCATCCATCACAGCCGCTTCCTCGAGCTCGCGCGGGATCTGGTCGAAGAACTTCTTCAGCACGAACACCATGGCGGGGTGGATGACCTGCGGCAGGATGATGGCCCACGAGGTATCGATCAGGTTCAGCGCCAGCATCTGGTAGAACAACGGGATGATCAGCACGGGTGGCGGAATGATGATGGACGCGATGATCACGGTCATCAGCACCTTTTTGCCCTTGAAGTCGATCCTCGAGAGCGCGTAGGCCACCAGTGCCGAGATGACCAGGGTGATGGCCGTGATGGCAGCCGAGGTGTAGAGCGAATTCCAGGTCCAGAGCGGGATGTTGCCGTCCTGGAACACCTTGACGAACGCTTCAGGAGTGAATCCCGACGGCGGCAGCCAGGTGACGTCCGGAGCGGCGGCATCCGTCTCGGTCTTGAAAGCGGTCGCCGTGGCCCATGCGAACGGGATCAGCCACAGAACGGCAATAATAGCGGCGACCACGACGGCCGCGATCCTGCCCACCGTCAGCTTCTTGCGGGGTTGGCGGATCTCCGGGCTGTTGGTGGTGGTGCTGGGTGCGGGACGTGTCAGGGTAGGGGTTGCCATTGGTTATGCACTCCTGCGGCGGGTGATGACGAACTGCATGACGGAAACAACCACGATCAGTCCGAAAAAGATGTAGGAGATGGCTGCAGAGTAGCCCAGCCGGTAGCCGGTGAATCCGGTTTCAAAGATGTACTGCACCACGGGGCGGGTGGACCCTGCCGGGCCGCCTGCGGTCATTTGATAGACCTGGTCGAAGATCTTCAGTGACGCCAGGATCTGGAGGAGCACAATCATCACGGTGGTGGGGGTGAGCTGCGGCAGCGTGATGGAGAAGAACTGGCGCCAGGCTCCGGCGCCGTCCAAGGAAGCTGCCTCGTAGTGCTGGGCCGGGATGTTTTGCATGGCGGCCAGGTAGAGCAGGAAGTTGAAGCCCACGGTCCACCAGAGGGTGGCGATGACAATTGCCCACATGGCCACGTTGGGGTCGTTGAGCCAGGCAACCCGAGGGAGGCCGATGCCGGTGAGGAACTCGTTGATCAGGCCAAGCTGCGGGTTGTACATCCAGGTGAAGAACAGCGAAACCACAGTGGAAGCCAGCAGGTAGGGCGCAAAGTAGGAGAGCCGCCACAGCCATTGGGCCGGGAGTCCCACGTTGAGCAGGGCTGCCATGACCAGGGCTACGAGGACCAGGGGCACGGTGCTGATCACCGTGAAGTAGAGGGTGTTGCCCAAGGACCGCCACATGTCTGCGTCGGCCAAGGCCTCGGCGTAGTTGGCGAAACCGATCAGGCTGTCGTTGGCCCCGGTGAGGGACTTGCCCGTGAGGCTCATGTAGAAGCCGTAGAGGATGGGCCAGACGAGGAAAACGAGGAAGAACACCAGGAACGGGGCGGCAAATCCCCAGCCGCTCAGGTTGCTGCGGGTGCGGCTCCCGGGTTTGCGCAGACTCTCCGGCCTCGGCCGGGACAGCGTAGAGGTACTCATTCAAGAACTCCTTTGGTCGCTCGGTACGTGGGCCGGTTAGACCGGGTTGGGACGGGAGAGGAGGGTGTTGGTGCGCTGTTCAAAGGCATCCCATCCGGCGGAGGCCTTGTCCCTGCCCAAGAGGACGTTCTGCACGTTCTCCGCAAAGTAGGTCTGCCAGTCCGAGCCGGAGCCACTGAACCAGGCCTCGGGATCGTAGGCGATGATGTCCGCAGCGTTGGCGTAGTGGATCTGCGGGGTCAGTTCGCGGTACGCCTGGGATTGGACCACGGGCTGGTAGCCGGGGATGTGTCCGGCTTCTGCCCAGGACAGTGATCCCTTCAGGACGTCGGTGACAAACTTGTAGACGTCCCGGCGCTTGTCCTCGTTGACGTTGAGTTGCCGTGGGAGTACGAACGAGTGCGAGTCAGCGTAAGAGGCCGGTGTCCCATACAGCGTGGGAATGGTGGCCGCGTCAACGGGAATGCCGGCCTTCTTCATGGTGGGCAGTTCCCAAACACCGCTGAACAGCATCCCGGAACCGCCACGGGCGAACTCGGCGATACCGGTGCTGATGTCACCGGCCTGGGCTGCGATGGTGTCGTCGAACAGGGAGGCCATGAATTCCAGCGACTCAATGGCCGCGTCCCGGTCCACTTTCATAGGCTGCCCTGGCGTCAGTTCCATGTCCACGCCGTGCTGCTTGTAAAGCGTGTAGAACAAGCGCCACATCTGCGATCCACTGCCCAGATAGCCGAAGGACAGGCCGTGGGCCTTGGTCACTTTCTGCATTTTCAAGGCCATTGCCTTGAACCCGTCCGGCGAGCTCACCTCCTGGAGCAGCCCGTTGCCGCCCAGGACGCCCGCTTTGGCTGCTACGTCCGTGTTGTAGAACATGACGAACGGGTGCGAGTCCAGGGCAATGGAGAAGACCTTGCCGCCATGCTGGCTCTTCTCCCAGATCCTCGGGGCGAAATCCGAGGCCGTCACACCGTTCTCGGCGAGCAGGTCCAGGTCCCAAGGATCAATGAGTCCCCCTGGCGCGTAACCGGGCACCCTGCTGGCGTGCATGATGGCTACCTCAGGAGGGCGGCCTCCCGCCGACGCCATGGCCAGTTTGGTGTAGTAAGGCGGACCCCAGGCCAGGACTGTGGGGTGCACCTTGAAGCCGGGGTTAGCCTGGTTTGCCGCGTTGATCATCGCCTGCATCTTGATCCCGTCACCGCCGGAGAGGAGGTGCCAGAACCCGATGTCCTGCACTGCGGCGGCCTGGGCTGCCCCTCCGCAACCGGTGAGGCCTGTTGCCAGAAGTCCCCCGCCAAGGAGGGCCGATCCTGTCAATAACTGTCTCCGGGACAACTGTTTCCCGGTCAAAGATTCAAACTGCTTCACCCGTCACTCCTTTGGATGGGTCCGCTGAAAGGTCACTGCTGCACTGCTCAAAAGCCGGCTCCGGTGCGTCCCCACGCTCGGGTAAATGGTGGCCCGGGGTGACGCAGGTCTCACATTACATCGATGTAATAGACAGGGCAAGAGAAAATTGTTAGCGCGAACAATTTAGGGGGGAACTCTCGTTTCAGGCACGGGGACTCCCGGCTCAGACCCGGCTGCTGTCCCGCTCTACGATCTCGTATTCGATTTCAACAAGCCGCTGCCCATGGGACCTGTCAGACATGCGTTCAGTCAGCAGGCGAAGGGCCTCTGTGGCAATCGCTCGCTTGTCGAAGGAAACTGTGGTCAGGGACGGTACCGCAAAGCGCCCGTCAATCACATCGTCAAACCCTGCCACCGCGATGTCATCCGGAACGCGCAGGCCCCTCTTCCACAGGAGATTCAACGCGCCAAGAGCCATGGAGTCCGTGAAGCAAAACAGTGCGTCCGGCACCGGGTTCGAGTCCAAATATTCCGCAAGTGCTTCAGCGGCTGATGCGGGCGTCCAGCTGTCGCAGGAAATCCTCAGCGACTCATCCCTGGGGATTCCCAGCATGTCGAGCGCAGCTTCATATCCACCCGCCCGCTGAATGGCTGTGGCGGATTGCCTTCCTCGATTTACCCCCAGAACTGCGATCCGCCTGCGACCGGGCCGGGCCAGAGCCAGGGTCATGTCCCGTGCCGCAGCGAAGCTGTCCACAAAGACGCGGTCGGCCAACTGCTGGGTGACCTCGCCCAGGAGAACAACCGGGGGCAGTGCGACACCCACCTGTACGGCACTTTCCTTGAGCACCACGGGGTTGAGAATCAGCCCATCGATGAGGTTGGCCCGCGCACGTGTCATCAATTCGTGCTCACGATGGGGGTCGGAGCCGGTTTCCTCGATCTGCACGCTGAAACCCTGCGCATGGGCAACTTCCACGATGCTTTGGGCCAGTTCCGCGGAGAAGGGAGTAGCCAGGTCCGGCAGCGCCAGGCCGATGACACCTGAGCGGCCATTCCTCAGTCCCCGCGCCGAAAGATTTGGGACGTAGTCGAGCTCCGCCATAGCCTGCTCAACCCTGAGCCGGGTAGGACCACTGACCGGCACGACGCCGTTCATCACGTTCGAGACTGTCTTGGGCGATACCCCTGCACGGCGCGCCACGTCCTTGACCGTTGCGCGCAATACGCCCCCTAGCTACAGTGTTGACCGGCGATGCGATTGACCGGTTTTCCTTGATGCTACGCGAGTTTTGACCCGTGGATGCAGCGCTCCCGCGCAGGTACCGACCAACGCGGGAGCGTAGGGTGCCATCCCTGACCCGCGGGCGGGCCGCACTTAGCTAGCTTTCAAAGGCCGCACGGAACGCCGCCAGCGCGGCATCCCCTGATTCCAGGTCGTCTCCCCCGGCGGCCTTCGCCTCGAGGCCTACCACCCCCGCGTATCCGGCCTTCTGAAGAGCATCTGCGACTCCGCGATAGTTGACTTCCCCGGTGCCGGGTTCGCAGCGGCCCGGGACGTCGGCCACCTGTATTTCTCCGACCCAGGGCAACGCGGCCCGGACAAGTTGGATCAGGTTTCCCTCACCGATTTGGGCGTGATACAGGTCCAACATCATCCTGACGTTGGGGTGGTTAACCGCGGAGACCAACGCCAGGGTGTCTTTGGCCCGCGCCAAAGGGATCCCGGGATGGTCCAGGATGGTGTTCAGGTTCTCCAGCGCGAAGGTTACTCCGTGCTTCTCGCCCAGCGCGCCCAGGCGCTCGAGGGTGCTTCGCCCGGTCAGCCACATCTCGCCGGTAGACCGGTGAACCGGTCGGACAGCATGGCCGCCCTCCCCGAGCTCCGCAGGGTGGACCACCATCCGCTCGACACCAAGCTCAAGCGCCACGGGAATCAACTTCTCCGCGGAAGCCAGCACCTCCTCGGCACTACCGGGATCAGTAAGGCTGCCGCCGAAATAGCCGCTCATCGACGAGAACCGGGCTCCTGTTGCTGCCAGGGCCGCGATATCCCGGCCCCGGGTGTCCCACAGCTCCACTTCGAACCCTTGCCCGTGGATCCTCTTCACCCGCTCCGTCAAGGGCAGTTCGCCGTAGAGCATTTCAGCGCATACGGCCAAGCGGAAGCTCATGCTTTATCCCCCACAGTGAGCAGCGCGGGCTCCGCCGGGCGCAGTGCGGCAATCGATGCCACATCAACAGGCAGCCCAGTGTGGGCCGAACGGGTGGCAGCCAGGGCAACAGCCAAAGCATTCCGCGCGTCCGCTCCGCCGGCACCTTGGGCCACGGGAGCCTGGGTACCATCGCGGCCAGCCTTCACCGCATCCACAAAGTGGGCGAGTTCAGCCGTGTAGGCATCGTGAAAGAGATCCACGTTCAGGCGGACGGTGGCGGCATTGATGCCGGCAGCAGTGTAGCTCGTGGCCGAGCTGGCCTGCGGGCCACCCGCCGTCACCATACCCGCAGATCCAAATACCTCTCCCCGCACGTCATAGCCGTACAGCGCATTGAAGTTGGCCTCGGCCACGGCAATGGCCCCATTGCTGTAGGTCACGGTGACCACAGCGGTATCCAACAGGCCGCCCTCTTTTGCCTCAGGAGCAACCAGTGCGTCAGCCACGGCATGGACTCGCACTGGGACCGCGCCGGGGTTCAGCCAGTTCAAGGTGTCAAAGTCGTGGATGAGGGTCTCAAGAAAAATGGTGCCCGGCGGAATCCTCTCCGGATTGGCGATCCCGTCCCTGCTGCCCGGGTCGCGTGTCAGGGACCGCAACAACTGCGGGGTTCCCACAACGCCATCATCGATAAGTTGGCGGGCGGCAGCGAAATCTGCAGCGAAGCGGCGGTTGAAACCGAACTGGACCACCACACCCGCGGCCTCTGCTGCTTCCAGTGCCGCGTCAAGTTCTTCCACGGTACGGCCGCCCGGCTTTTCGCAGAAGGCATGCTTTCCTGCACGTGCGGCCGCCGAGATCAGCCCGGAATGAAAGCGGGCCGGCGCGGAGATCAGGACAGCATCCACCTCGGGATCGTTCAGTACATCCTCCGGGTCAGTACTGATCTTGCGGACACCCAGTCGGCCAGCCAGCGTCTGGACGGCGGGGAGGGCCGGATCCACGATGGCCTCCAGCCGGGCATTGGGGATCCGCTGGGCAACGGATTCGGCGTGGAAACTGCCAATCCATCCCGCTCCGATCAGAGCAATACGAACCGGCCGGTCTTCACTGACCTGGTGCTGAAGGTAAACCATGGGAGCTCCTGACGCATGTCTTCTAGATCGTTCTAGTCCGACCATACTGACATGCGGTTCACGTCCCGTCTAGATCGTTCTATACACTGGTTGCAATTGGAGGAAATGTGTCAGAACTGCAGCGCCGCCCCACCCTGATGGACGTAGCCGAGGCGGCTGGCGTCTCGCGGGCCTTGGTTTCCATCGTGATGCGGGGCGCCCCCGGTGCAGCGGAATCCACCCGGCAAAGAGTCCTGCAGGCGGCCAGCGATCTCGGTTATCGGGCAGACTCCCGCGCCAGGCTGCTGCGGAGCAGCAGGACGAAACTCCTGGGCCTCACCTTTTCCAGCTCACAGCCGTTTCACGCTGAAATCGTCGACGCCGCCTACGCCGAGGCGTCCGCCAAGGGATATGAGATAACGCTGAGCGCCGTGGCCGGCGGCAGACCCGAGGCGCGCGCCATCGAGACCTTGTTGGATGTTGGCGCCGAGGCGTTGATCATCATCGCCCCCACCCTCAGCGTGGATGATCTGGCACGGCACGCCCGACAGGTGCCGGTAGTGAGCCTCCTGCGCGAGGATGTGGGCGAGTACGTGGATTCGGTCAGCAGCGACGATCACGCCGGCATCGTACTGGCCGTTGACCATCTGGTAGGTCTGGGTCATCGCCGGATCGTCCACGTGGATGGCGGCGAGGCTGTCTCCTCGGACAAACGCCGGGAGGCGTACCGCACTGAAATGGTCCGGCACGGCCTGCAACCTGTGGTTGTTTCCGGCGGCCCCGGGGAGGAGGACGGCATGAGCGCGGGGCCGATCCTTCAGGCTGATCTGCCAACGGCAGTCATCGCCTTCAACGACAGGTCGGCCCTCGGAATCATGGAAAGCTTCAGGGCTGCGGGAATCAGCATCCCCTCAGATGTATCGGTGCTGGGCTATGACGACAGCAACTTCGCCAAGCTGAGTTACGTCCAGTTATCCTCTGTCAGCCAGGACGCTCCGCTCCTTGCGGCAGCCGCCGTCGGCCGCGCCGTGGACCGGATTGAAGGGGCAAAGTCGCCGGGCAGCGTGGTCCGGACCCCGCACTTGGTCATCCGCAAAACCACGGCCCGAGCTCCTGAAGGAAACAGCGACACCTGACCTAACCCGCAGCTCTTAGTGACAGATCACTGTAAAGTGTCTATATGCCCAGGATCACGGCCGCCACGAATGCTGCCCAACGCGCCGAGACCCAACGGAGGATTCTCACTGCCTTCGGTGAGCTCCTCTTCACCCACGGCCTCCCCGGCCTGACCATGACCGACGTCGCCCGGCATGCGGGGGTGGGCCGTACCGCCGTCTACAACTATTACGCGGACATGGAACAACTGCTGATCGCGTACGCCTTGGACGAGACCGAGCGCTTCATTGTTGATCTCCGGGAGTCACTGGCCGCGCTGGAAAACCCCGTGGACAGGCTGGCCCTCTACGTCCGTGCGCAAGTGGAGGACCTCAGCCGCCGCCATCTGCCCCCGGGGCCGGC
Source organism: Paenarthrobacter sp. OM7 (assembly GCF_029873575.1). NCBI lineage: Bacteria > Bacillati > Actinomycetota > Actinomycetes > Micrococcales > Micrococcaceae > Paenarthrobacter > Paenarthrobacter sp. OM7. Next base: position 765,094 of record NZ_CP123579.1, on the reverse strand, counting down.
CATGGCCGCTGTCCTCTCCCCCGGCTCCTTCGCGAAGCTCGCGGACCACGTGGGCGACCTCAACATCCTTCTGCAGGACATCCTTCAAGACGGTGTCCACCAGGGCTACCTCCCTGACGTCGATGTTGCCCAGCTGGCGCGACTCATTCACGGAACGCTGTCTGCCAGCGCCGCACGACGCAACCGAACGCCCGACGGCGAGACTCCCCCAGCGGCCCCGGCCACCGACGTCGAAGTCCGGACGGCTACTGAAGCAAACACGGCCGTTGAAGCGCACACAGCGCAGACGGTGCACTTCATCCAGCTCGGGGCAGGAGCACGCTTCGACGACGACGGCCGGCCGATCCGGCTGGAAGCACCCGTCCACAACGCCCCCATCCACGACGCTCTGGCGGGCTAGTACAGGCGCGCGGCGCTGGTCTTGCTGCGGCCGTTATTGCCCCGCCGGAAGCGTCGGAATGATCGGCCACTTGGAGTTGTCAGCGATACGCAGGTCTTCGCGCGGACACAACAGCTTTCCAGGGGTCTGATCCACCAGTTCAGGCTCCACCAGGCCTTCGTAGCCTGAGGTGAGGATGACATCCACGGACTCGTCCTCACGGTTGTCCTGGAAGTAATCCGTGCCGGCAAGGTTGCGCTGGACGTTGAACGCAGCCGCCTGGCCCTTGACGCCGGAAACTACTACGGCCACTCCGGCGTAGGCGGTCTCGCTGTTGTCCACCGAAGCCACTTTGAAGCCCCGGGCAGTAAATTGCTCAGCCACGGTACCTGCCAGGCCGCCGCGGGAGGTGGCGTTGAAGACGTTGAGGTTCACTGTTTCGTTCGGAACGTAGTCGAACGTGGTGGTGGGGCACAGGCTGACGGGGGCTTTACTGGCGATCGCGGTGGGGACTTTGATCACGCCGTTCATGATGGCCCAGGCGCCAACCGCCCCGGCAGCGATCACACCCACCAGCAGGACCAGGACAATTCCGTGAAGCAGCCGGCGCCGGAAACGGCTCTTCTGGGCCGCGGCATCCTCGGCAAAGGTGGCCCGGAGCTCCGGGCCGGTGACCACGTGGTGGCCATGGAGCAGCGTCACATCCTTGGGACGCTTACGTTTTTTTGCCGGGGACGCCTCCGGATCGGCGGGACCCGTCCGCCTAGCCATCGATCACCAATACACGTGCGTGAATTGCGGTCCTCTGGTGGAGCGCCGTGCGGACGGCCCGGTGGAGCCCGTCTTCGAGGTACATGACGCCCTGGTACTGGACAACGTGCGGGAACAGGTCGCCAAAGAAGGTTGAGTCCTCAGCCAACAATGCCTCCAAATCCAAGGTCCGTTTGGTGGTTACCAATTCATCGAGGCGGATAGGGCGCGGGGGCAAGGCAGCCCAGTCCCGCGGCGCCGAGTATCCATGGTCAGGGTACGGGCGTCCCTCGCCCACAGCTTTGAAGATCACCCTGCAAGCCTATGGAAGTTGGCGCCCTAACGGAACTTGTGACCCGCGGCACAGGCAGGTTGTAGCCAAAAGGTGACTTCCGGCTTCTGCTCCTACGGCCCCGGACCTGGACGCCCGCAGATCGCCTGACTTGAGCAAGGCCCTGATCTGGTTCCCGGGGGTAGCAAAATAGCCTCTCCACGGGCACGGTAATGGTTACAGCGGCCAAAGAGGGAATCAAGAAACGTTGAATCGACTGCTGATGCCGTCTAGGTCCAGGCGCGACCTTCCCGCCGCGGCGATCATTCTTCTCACCCTGCAGGGTGCGGGACAACGCCTGGCACCAACCCACCTACCAGCACCGGAGAGCAGACCATGGACCCAGAACAAGCCCGCACAGAGTACTTCGACCTCTTCAACAAGATTCAAGCCCTCGCCCCCGGCGACTGGACAAAAGTCACTCCAGAGGCTTCGGGGGACGTCTGCCATCTGCCTCTGGGCATGGAAGGGACTCAATTCAGCTTCGACAGCATGCACGGCGGCGTTGTTCAAACCCAGCCTTCGGGGGCCAACCGGGACCAGACCACCACTGGCTTTGGCGATGGCAAATTCTCCATGCAGCTTGGAACCAGCAGCTTCGGCACCACGCTCGGCGGCAACACTCGATGCGCTCCGGATCCCGAGAGCAAATTCCAGTAGGAAGCAGTGACCAGCAAGGTCCGCCGGTACTGGCGCGTACTTTCCACGAGTGCGTCTAAATCCTTCGTGGGGCGTCACAGACGTCATAGCTGTGAGGGTGGCCGCGGGGACTGACAGAATAGGGTCATGACTCAACCGCTCCAAGGTACTGACCGGACCGCTGCCCACGCCACGCCCGCCCTGGCGTTGCTGTTGGATGTCGACGGCCCCATTGCCAGCCCTGTGACGCGCGACGTCAAGCCGGACATCATCGCGGACATGGTGGCGCTGGCCTCGGCGGGCATTCCCGTCATTTTCAACACAGGCCGCTCTGACGCGTTCATCAGCGAGCAGGTCATGGAGCCCATGATCGCCGCCGGAATGCCGGCCAACACCGTCATCCACGCCATCTGCGAGAAGGGTGCTGTGTGGTTCAGTTACACTTCGGAAGGCCCCGGTCCCATCCATGTGGACCACGAACTCGCGGTACCCAAGGCCTACGGCGACGATATCCGCCGATTGGTTGCCGAGGACTACTCGGCGCACATGTTCTTTGACGAGACCAAGCGGGCCATGGTTTCCGTGGAGCAGCACCTGGACGTGGCCAGCGCGGACTACCTGGCCGAACAGAAACTCTTCGACGCCGACGCCCTGGAAGTTATGGGACGGCACGGCCTTAACGCGGCGATCCTGGACCACCACGCGCCGGAATCCGATGACACGGCGGACTACCGCCTGGACCCCACCATCATCTCCACGGACATCGAATCCGTCCGCCTCGGCAAAGACCTCGGCGCGAGCCGCGCCGTCGAACTGCTCGCGGCCCAGGGCATTACTCCGCTCTCGTGGCGGACTGTGGGTGATTCCCGCACGGACTATGCCATGGCAGACTGGCTTCACCACAACGATCACGACGTAAAGCACGTGGATGTCCGGCCCGCAGACGGCGTACCGGTGAAGCCCTACACCATCCTGACGGCCTCGGACCTCCAACTGGCGGACGACGTCATCCACGACGAAGCCGGCGGCGCTTTCCTCCGCAGCTGGCGCGAGGCCCTTTCCATCTAATAACCAGCGAGTCCAGTTTCACGCACCGACGATCCCGGAGATACAGCCATCACACAAGCACAGGTCGATCCGATCTACCACGGCAGCCCGTCCATTGAAGAGGACACGATTGCTGAGGCGATTTCGCCTGCCGTCGTCGCGCACCTTAAGCACCGGTCCGACGTCGTCCGTCACCGTGGGCGGTACGCCCTGATCAACGCCGACCTCACCCCGCAACAGGCCATGGTGTCCGATCTCCTGGCTGTCAGGGCGGCATTGGACGCTGCCGGCGTCGATTTCATCCTTGTACGCGGCAATGACGAGAGGCCGGTTGTCGCTGTCGACTGGGAGTCGCGCAAAGAGGTCCGTGAGGCGCTGGTGTCAGCGTTCCGCAACGAGCCCTTCTACTCCATGACAGTGGACGCCAAGAAGAAGACCTCGGTCCTGGTGGCTGACGGCGAGCTGTCCGCCAACCGGAAAGCCCGCATCTTCCGCCTGTACCGCCCGCGTGTCGAAACGGGCGGTGGCCTGTGGTACGGCCCGGCGTTGGGTGTGCAGCTGGAACTGTGGCGGTTTGAAGGCGACCATCTTGAGTTGCCCGTGGAGAACTCGCTGACACGCCGCACCATGCTGCGGCAAGACGCTGTCCGTGGAACCGTCCAGCGGCACGGCCTGACCTGGCCCACCATCGAGAACATGTTCGCGGACCACGCCAGCGACATCGACTTTGATATCGACATGGTTTTCTCGTGGGTGGACGGCAGCGACCCCGAGTACATCGCCAGGCGGCGCGCGCAGCAGGCCGGGGCAGTTCTGGGCGAGGGTGACGACCATGAGGCCCGCTTCCGCCAGATCAACGAACTGAAATACGCGCTGCGTTCGGTGCACATGTTCGCGCCCTGGGTCCGGCGGATCTTCATCGCCACGGACTCCCCCGCCCCGGAGTGGCTGGCCGATCATCCGTCGGTCACGATCGTTCGCAGCGAGGAGTTCTTCGCCGATACCTCAGTCCTGCCCACGCACAACTCGCAGGCCGTGGAATGCCAGCTCCACCACATCGAGGGGCTTTCCGAGCACTTCCTGTACTCCAATGACGACATGTTCTTTGGCCGCCCCGTGGGCCCGGACATGTTCTTCACTCCCGGTGGCATCACCAAGTTCATCGAGGCTGACACCCGGATCGGGTTGGGCGAGAACGACGCCGAACGCAGCGGCTTCGAGAACGCGGCACGCGTCAACCGGAAGCTGCTCTGGGAGCGCTTTGGCCGGATCACCACCCGGCACCTCGAACACACCGCAGCTCCCCTGCGCCGCAGCGTGGTGGCCCGCATGGAGAAAGAATTTCCGGCGGAATTCGCCAAGACCGCCGGGAGCCGTTTCCGCGCTGCGGACAACATCTCGGTCACCAACTCGTTCTACCACTACTACGCACTGCTCACGGGCCGCGCCGTCACGCAGACCAACGCCAAGGTCAGGTACGTGGACTCCACCATGTGGGCAGGCCTGCATTACCTGCCCAAGCTCCTGGCGAAGCGCCACATGGACTTCTTCTGCCTGAACGACGGCAGCTTCCCGGAGGTTGAAGCCAACGAGCGCGCGGACCTGGTGACGGACTTCCTGGAGAAGTACTTCCCGGTTAAGGCGCCTTGGGAGAAGTAGAGACACCCGGAGCAACAAGCGGCATCGACGAGGTGTGTGTGCCAGGCGATGTGTGGGCACCCACCCGCGATTCGTGGGGAATGCGGATGCCGGCTTCAGCCAGCCGACGCTGAACCTCGTCAGCGTCCACGGGCTCGCCCACGGTGACGCCGCCGGACATTGGCACCACCGAATGCACAATCGTGTGCTCGTACACATGGATCATGTTGTACGACTGCGCGCCGTCCCTGCCTCGCTGCGCGCCTGCGCGGACACCAAGGTCCTGCGTGTAGCACGTGGCCGAGGCCACCGATACCGGGATGCCGGCGAAGCCCGCCGTCGTGGAGTAATGCAAGTGTCCACCCAGGATGGTGCGGACGTCAGTATTACGGACGACGGCGGCCAGTGCGGCTTGGCCGCGCAGCTCCACCAAAACGGCGAGGTCCTGGACGCACGGGACTGGAGGGTGGTGCAAGGCAAGGATGGTGCCGTCGGGTGCAGGGGTGGCCAGTTCGGCAGCCAGCCATTCGAGCTGGGACTCTGACAGTTCACCGTAGTGGTGGCCAGGGACGGTGGTGTCCAACGTGATGATGCGGAGCCCGTTGACGAAGTAGCTGCGGTCCACCGGGTCGTGGGGCTTGCTGGCCTCGGAGGCATCCACAAAGGCGGAACGGAAGTTGGCACGGTTGTCGTGGTTGCCCATGGCCCAGATGGCTTTGGCCCCGAGGGCGTCGCAGACTGGTTCGATCATGTCGCGGAGCCGCTTGTAGGCTTCCAGCTCCCCCTTGTCCGCGAGGTCTCCGGTGAAAATGATGGCTTCCGGCCTGATCCGGGAGGCGATGATCTGGTCGCAGATCTCCTGGAGCCTGGTGGCACTGTCCACAGAGCCATAGAGCGTGCCCGGACCACCCACCAGGTGCAGATCGCTCAGGTGCAAAAGCACATGACCTGGTTTGGGGTACTCGGCCTCGATGAGCTCCATAGCTTGCCTTAGCGTTTGGTGGGAGACGGCGTCTCCCGTATCAATCCAGTAGGGCCAATCCAACCAGACAACTAGCCAACAACTGGCTAACATCCGGCGGAATGTTGGAAAATTACTTTCCTCCCTTCAGAATTGATGGCTTTACGCCAGCGCCTTTTCCACTGCCTTCACAAGGTCTTCGGAGTCAGGCTCCACTGTGGATGGGAACCTTGCCACGAGATCTCCGCCCCGGTTTATGACGAACTTCTCGAAGTTCCACTTCACCTTGGCAGGCTGGCCGTCCTCATCCTGGGTCAGCTTCGCGAACAGGGGGTGCTGCTGCTTCCCCAGGACGTTCGCTTTGCTGGTCAGCGGGAACGTTACGCCGAAATTCCGCTCACAGAATTCCGCGATCTCCTCATCCGCGCCGGGTTCCTGTCCCCCGAACTGATTGCAGGGCACGCCGAGGATCTCCAGGCCCTGTTCGCGGTATTTGCCGTACAGCTCTTCGAGCCCGGCGTACTGGCGTGTGAAGCCGCACTCGGACGCCACGTTGACCACCAGGACCGCTTTCCCCTCGAACCGGCCGAAGTCCGCTTCTGAGCCATCGTTGAAGGTGAGGGGAATGCTGTACAGGCTGGTCATGGGATTCGCTTCCTGACGACGTCGGCTGGCGGGCTTGCCGCCATCGAGCTTACGGGAGCTGGCTTGGGGGCGCGAAACGCAGACGTGCCGGCGTTCTGCGTGCCCTCAGCGTGGGGACCTTTAGGGCGTCGGAGGAAGGACCAGGGTGGACAACAGCACCACCGTGCCGTTGGGCAGCCGGACCTTGTCCGGTGCTACCAGGACATATCCGGGCGGAAGAACCACCACTGGGAGCGTTGACGGCAATACAGCAACGGGCACCGGAGCAGGCACAGGAGCCACCGGCGCAACGGGAGCCGGAGCCGGAGCCACGGCCTGCGTCACGGCCGGCGCAGCAGGTGCTGGAGCCACCACTACAGGAGCCGGGACTGCTGCGGCCGGCGCTGCCGGAGCGGGCGCGGCCGGGGCAACCACCGCAGGTGCCGCCGGCGCTGGTGCCACAGGAGCGGGCGCTGCCGGCGCTGGAGCGGCCGGAGCCGGTGCCGCAGGAGGCACGACGGCGGTCGGCGCCGAAGCGTCCGACGACGTCACTGGCGGTGCAACAGTTTTCGTGGTCGGAGCCGTGGTCGGAGCCGGCGCCGTGGTGGTCGGCGAAGGCGTCGGAGTTGGGGTAGCTGTCTGCGTAGGTGCGGCCGTGGGTGAAGCAGTCGGCGTCGCAGTCTGTGTAACGGTCGGCGTAGGCGTTGCAGTCGGGGTCGGAGTCGGCGTCGCCGTCACGGACGGTGAGGCGGTCGCCGTCGGACTCTGCGTTGGCGCCGGCGTCTGCACCGGCGGCGTGGTGGTACCCGGCGGCGTGGTGGTACCCGGCGGCGTGGTGGTACCCGGAGTCGTGGTGGTACCCGGAGTCGTGGTGGTAGGCGGAACCACCACCGGCAGTGGCTCGTGCTCTTCGTGCTCTCCACCGATGACGGCGCGGTTGGTGCCGTCGGCCACCGGAACGGCCCATTCCGGAGCCGCGGACGTTCCCGTTCCAACGCCGGGCTGGTAGTTGACCATGGAGATGTTCTGCAGCGGATCAATCTGCCGCATGGGCAGGTAGGTCCAGCCGTTGGGATTGGTGTGCAGGCCGTTCACGATTGTCTCGAAGTGGAGATGGCAGCCCGTGGACCAGCCGGTCGTGCCAACCTGGGCGATGACCTCGCCAACCCGGACTGATTGGCCTTTGGTGACGCCGATGGCCTGCAGATGGTTGTAGGTGGTGACCAAGCCGTTGCCGTGTTCGATCTCCACGCGGTTTCCGCCACCCCACAAGTGCCAGCCGACGGCCCGGACCACACCGGCGTCGGCCGCGTAAACGCGCGTTCCGCAGGCGGCGGCGTAATCCTGGCCCCAGTGGAACTCGCCTGCCAAGCCCGTCAGGGGGCTGTAGCGGTAGCCATAGTTGGAACTCAGATTGAGGACCTCTAGGGGTGCGTACAGGGCACCGGTGGGCGGACGGGACAACCCGGCGGAAGCTACCGTGAGGCCTGTGGAACCGTCTTTGCTGACGGTTCGGACCATGGCGCGGTCAAAGTAGACCATGGGCGTTCCGGGAAGTTGTTCCGGAGGTTCGGGCATGGGATCGATGACGAGTGTCTCGGCCTCCGGCGGCACCAAGGTGCCCAATGCCGTCGGTTCAACCACGCCCTGCGCCAAGGAACCGCCCACACCACTGGTGGAAACGGCACTGAGAGGCTGGAACCCGAAGGCGAAAAAGGCCAGGATGGCCAGGCTTCCCGCGATCAGGACGCGATGGAAACCTAATGCTCGGATCAAGTTTATTGCCCGGTCTGAATCATGATGCTTGCCCACAAAACACTCCCCAAAAGCCAGCGGCACCAAACCCCAGCCTGGCGTGCAAGCACCATTGTTGCGGTAATCACAACAGAAATAAAGGCTTCCTGCGTCGTTGCCGAAGAAAGGTTCCATCAGTTTTTGCTCAAGATTCTTGAGCCTGAGGTCAGGCAGCCGTAGGCCCGGCGGCCTTTGGGGAGTTGTACGACAGGCACGCCTCAGCTAAACAGCAGGCAACACTGGACGGGCGGACTAGCCGACGAGCCTCTGTACGTTTTCCATGATGGTTTCGCGACGCCGTTTGAGGCTCGGAAGCTTGGACCGGGCCATCTCGGGAGTGAGCGTATGCCAAGTCATGGCCAGTGCACGCACGCTTGCCAGCAGTTCGATGGGTGTGAGATCAGAGCGAAGGTGGCCGGCTTTCTGGGCGCTTTCGATCCGGGAGAGCTTTTCCTGGTGTGAGGTCACCAGGGTTTCAAGGTCCGCCGCCTGGCCGCGTTCAAGGATGTACCAGTTGGTGAGCCTGAGGACATTGGGATCCTTCTGGTAAAGGTCAAAAGCACGGGCCGCGTACGCCGGCAAGTCCAGTGCGTCGAATTCGGTCTCCTCCACTACTGCGACCACCCGTCGGGAGAAGACCTCGTCAAACAACTGTTCCTTGCTGCCGAAATACCGGTACAGCATCGCCTTGTTGGCCAGTGCCTCGTCAGCAATACGGTCCACCCGCGCCCCGGCTATGCCATGGCTGGCAAACTCCTCCTCTGCCGCCTTCAGGATCCGCTGCCTGGTTGCTTCTGCATCTCTCGCCATGTCCCCACCATAGCAAGTAACTGGTTAGTTGACAGCGATGCATTTCAAGAGCATGGTTAAAAACCAACCAGTTAGTTACTTAGAAAGGGTCCGACATGTCAGCAACGCACATGGAAACAACCCATGCCACGCGATTGTCCAGAACCATAACCTTGGCGGTCATCTTGGGCTGCCAGCTGATGATGGTGTTGGACACGTCCATCGTCACCACGGCACTGCCGCACCTTGAACGAGAACTTGGCTTCAACAGCACAACGCTCTCGTGGGTCCAGAACAGCTATGCGCTGGCGTTCGGAGGGCTGCTGTTGCTGGGCGCCCGCATCGGAGACCTTCTGGGCAGGCGCCGGGTCTTCATGGTTGGCGTAGGAGTGTTTACGTTCGCATCCCTGCTGGCCGGGGTCGCCTTCAACGCCGAGGTCATGATCGGTGCCCGAGTACTCCAAGGCGCCGCATCGGCTTTCGCCATCCCGGCAACCCTGGCGCTCTTGGTGCAGACCTTCCCCCAGCCCGGGGAACGGTCCCAAGCGATCAGCATCTACAGTGCCGTGATCGGGGCCGGGGGCAGCGTGGGCATAATCATCGGCGGGGTCTTCACAGACCTGCTGTCGTGGCGATGGGGCTTGCTGATCAATGTTCCGATCGGAATTGTCGTCTTGCTGCTGAGCCCACGTTTTCTACCGGAAACCGGAAGGGTCAAAGGCAGTGTAGATATCGCGGGCGCGTTGACAGTTACAGCAGGAATGTCCGCCTTGGTCTATGGCCTCGTGAACGCGGGTGAGGCCGGGTGGGGGAACCTGACGACGATCGTTTCACTCGCGGCAGCCGTGCTCATGCTTCTGGCTTTCGTACTCGTCGAGCGTCATGCCGAGCGGCCCATCACTCCCCTGCGTCTCTTCAAAGACATGACCCGGTCGGGCGCCTATATCATCCGGATTCTGATCGTGGGGGCCATGTTCTCCACCTTCTATTTCCTCAGCCAGTACCTCCAGAATGTGCTGGGCTTCAGCGCGTTCGCGGCCGGAATCGCCTACATTCCGCTCACGCTCCTGTTCTTCCTCATGGTCTACGCGATCAAACCCCTCAGCGCCTTGCTGGGCAAGCCGGCGCTGCTGGTGGCCTCGTTGGTCATCGCCGGCCTGGGCATGCTGTGGCTCAGCTCCATAGGCCCGGGCACCGCGTATTTCCCGGACGTCCTGCTTCCGCTGATCGTGCTCGGAATCGGCCAAGGAACAGCAATCATCCTGCTGACCGAGTTTGGCATGTCAGGCGTGGCGCCTGCGGATAACGGCGCCGCCTCCGGACTGGTCAACACGGCACATCAGCTCGGCGGGTCCATCGGCTTGGCACTATTGACGGTGGTGTTCGCGGGCTCCGGCGGAACAGCCCAAGGGATGGCAGGAGCCGAGGCCTACGGAGCAGTATTCACCTCGGCCACCTGGTTATACGCCCTGGCCGTCCCCTGCGCTGCACTGATCTACCTCGCCCAACGCAGGGCGGCAGGAAACGCGTCAGCTACCCGACCATGACCCAACGGGCAGGGAGGGCAGCTCGGTGAGTGCCCCGTCATGGTCCAGGCTCAGCACCAGGTCCAGATCGAGGCGGGCCAGGAACCCGTCGTCGTGGCTGACCAGGATGACGGCACCGCGGTAGGCATTCAACGCTTCCACGAGTTGGTCCACACTCTGTATGTCGAGGTTGTTTGTTGGCTCATCGAGAATCAGGACCTGTGGCGGCGGATCGGCAAAGAGAAGCTTGGCCAAGGAGACCCTGAACCGTTCACCGCCGGAGAGAGTCCCAACGGGACGGTAGACGCTATCACCCCGTAGCAGGAACCGGGCCAACTGGTTGCGGATTTCCCCGACAGGGACACTTGGTGCGGCCGCCTGGACATTTTCCAAAGTTGTCGCGGCCTCGTCCAGGCCGTCGAGTCGCTGCCGCAAATACCCGGACCGCTCGGTCAGGAGCCAACCACCTGCGGTGCCGGATTCGACGTCGTCATCATCCTCTGTCCACGGTTCCCCGCTGACCAAACGTTCGAGCAAGGTGGTTTTTCCCACCCCGTTGGCGCCGATGATGGCCACCCGTTCCGGTCCTTCCACCACAAAAGCACGATTGGTTCCCCGCAGCTCGGCGATCCGCCGGCTGCGGGGAACATCCGGATCCGGAAGGTTCACGCTGATCCGTTCGTCTTCCCTGATTTTGGAAGAGGCCACATCCAGCGCAGCCTGGGCAGCGTCCACCTTGTCATCCGATCCTGATCGAAGCTTGCCCGCTGACACCTGCGCATCGGAGGCCCGCTGATTCATAAGGATCTTGGAGCCCTTCTTGTTGTCATAGCTGGTTTGACCGGTGCGGGCACGCTGCGCCAGCTTCATCTCAGCTTCCTGGCGCTGGCGCTTCTCAGTCTTCACGGCCTGCTTGGCAGCTTGGGCAGCCTGAACCGCAGCGGCCTGCTGCTCATCAACATACGACCGCCAAGCACTGTACGGACCCCCGAACACTTCGAGTTCTCCACCATGCAGTTCCGCTGTGTTGTCCATGATCTCCAACAGTGTCAGGTCGTGGCTGACCACCACCAGCGTTCCCGGCCACGTGGACAGGAGAGCGGACAGTTTGGTTCTCGCGTCCCGGTCCAGGTTGTTCGTTGGCTCGTCCAAGAGCGTGATTGCCGTCCCCTGAAGCCGGAGCCCCGTGATGGCAACAAGCATCGCTTCGCCTCCCGAAATTTCGCCCACGTTCCGCTCCAGGTCCGCCCCCGAAAAGCCGATATGGCGCAGGGATTTGTCAGCCCGGGCTTCGATATCCCAGTCATCGCCCACCGCATCGAAGTTCTCCACCGAAACGTCACCGGCTTCGATGGCCCGCAGTGCTTTCACTTGAGGGCCGATACCCAGCAGGTCCGCCACCGTCGAGTCAGTCACGAGGCTGAGAGTCTGCGGAAGGTATCCGACATCACCGTTGGTCGTGATACTGCCACCCGTAGGGGCAAGGCTCCCGGCAATGAGGCGCAGCAAGGTTGATTTTCCGGCACCGTTGGACCCCACAAGGCCTGTACGGCCCGATCCGAATGTTCCGGAGATCCCGGCAAGGGCAGTGGTACCGTCGGGCCACTGAAGGCGCACGTCGGTAAGGGTGATGGACGGGTTTTTTGTTGTAGACATGATGCTCCGAAGGCTCCAGTGGTTTCAGCGAATGCGCTGCAACCACCGGCCCACCAGGGCATCAGGGCAAGGTCAGCGCACGGTTGGCGTCGTGAAACCTGTAATGCCCGTCAAAACATCGGCCTAACACTGGGGAATAGAGGATTACAGTCTTTCAAAAGCCCTCGATGAAGGCAACTTGCCTCCCGCACGCTCCTTCGCCGCCACCGATGCGCACGTCACCACCGGCGTCGTGACGTCCTGGACCGCCAGGCCGATCAGCTGAGGTTTTCCTTGAGTAACGCACGGTGCTCGACGGCGGCAGTTGAGTGGAGTGCGCGGCCGGCGTCCGTCAATTCCAGGAACAGGGAGCGGCGGTCGTCAACGCAGGTTTGGCGCGAGACCAGGCCTGCTTTTTCGAGCCTGTCCACCACCTTGGAGACGGCGCTCTGCGTCATGGGGGTGCGCTCTCCCAGTGCCTTCATCCGGCATGCCGATTCTTCGCTTTCAGCCACGAGATCCAGGATTTCGAACTCGTTAAGGCCAATGTCGAACTTGGCTTCCAGCGCGCGGTCGATAGCTCCCGCGGTTCGGAAGTAGGAGTTCTGGATGCTGCGCCACTGCTCAACCAGTTGACGGTCACGCGTCGTTGCCATGTGCCGATTCTAGTTCATTACGCGATTTGAATCCACGTCATAAAATTCTGCGTCATCCAATGACATGTCATCGTAGTCCTTGTCATTGAATGACACGTCATATAGATTGAGGCGCATGACATCACCCACCACCCTCAAAACTTCCGCCGAGCCACCCTTGGTCTCAGCCGTCCATTGGACCCGGGCGCAGTGGCTGCTGCTGATGGTTGTCTGCACCGTCTTGGCCCTCGACGGGCTGGACGTTTCCATGGTTGGCGTTGCCCTGCCGTCCATTGGACAGGAACTCAATCTCGGAACCGATTCCCTGCAGTGGATCGTTTCCGCCTACGTCCTGGGCTACGGGAGCCTGTTGCTCCTTGGCGGCCGGCTCGCGGACCTGTTGGGCCGCCGTCGCATCTTCCTTATTGCTTTGACCGTTTTCGCCGCGGCGTCGCTCCTGGGCGGACTGGTGGACGACCCCGCCATCCTGATCGCCACCCGGTTCATCAAGGGACTTGCGGCCGCCTTCACCGCGCCCACCGGCTTCTCCATCATCACCACCAACTTCGCGGAGGGACGCGAGCGCAACAAGGCGCTGTCCATCTTCACCACGTTCGGTGCCAGCGGCTTCTCGTTGGGCTTGGTGGTGGGTGGCCTCATGACCAGCCTCAGCTGGCGCTGGACGTTCCTGGTTTCGGTGCCGATCGCGGTGGTGGTTGTCCTCCTGGGCATGAAGTTCATCCCCAAGGACAAGCCCTCCGTTGAGGACAGCGGGCACGACGTTTGGGGCGCCGTCACCCTCGCACTGGGCATGCTTGGCCTCGTTTACACCTTGGTTTCAGCACCGGAACAGGGCTGGGGATCTGTGGCAACAATCGCCGGATTCGCAGTTTCCGTTGCCGTGCTGGCAGCCTTCGCGGTGATCGAGAACAAGGTCAAGCACCCGCTGATCCGCTTCAGCATCCTTAAAGAAGGCTGGGTGGCACGGGCCAACCTCAGCGCGGTGGGGTTGTTCGGGTCCTACCTGAGCTTCCAGTTCATCGTCACCATGTACCTGCAGGCGGTGCTCGGCTGGACGCCGCTGGGCATGGCGTTGGCCTTGCTGCCCGCCGGGCTCTTGGTTGCGACCAGCGCGCCGTTCGCGGACAAGCTCATCGAAAAGTTCGGCGCCACCCAACTCATCCTCACCGGACTCACAGCCCTGGGATTGGGCTACGTCCTGTTCCTCCGCGTCGGCACCACGCCCAATTACGTGCTGGATATCCTGCCGTCGGTGGTCCTGCTGGGAGTCGGGTTTGCGCTGGCCTTCCCGTCCATCAACGTACAAGCGACCGCCGGGATCAAGGATTCAGAACAGGGACTGGCGGCTGGCCTGATCCAGACCAGCACACAAGTTGGAGCCGCACTGGTTCTGGCAGTCACCACAGCGTTGGTCAGCGGCCACGGCCAAGCCGCCGGAACCGTCAGCGCCCAAGCCATGCTGGAACAGTACCGGCCGGGACTGATCCTTAGTGCCGCCGTCGCCATCGCCGCCCTGCTGGTGGCAGCGGCTCCCTCCCGGCGCCGCATCCGCGCCTGAGCCCCGGGTTTCTGGACAGATAAAGCCCTGATGCATCCGTCATCAGGGCTTTATCTGTCCACAATCTGCTCTGTACACCTCCGCTAAATGGAGGTCTCATGGGATCTATGAGGAATTACCTCACGGAGTACAGGCACGAGCTGCAGCGCACCTTCACGGGAACGTCGGGCACGCCTCCGGAGTGGGTGCCGCGGCTCGCAGACGGGAACGACGCCGGATATCACCTCCCGGGGTCGGCCGTCTGGGCGGTGCACGGCCACGTGGCCACCATCGTGGCGGGCATCCGCGTCCTGCTGATGCAGGCCCTCCATCCCGGCGCGCTCGCTGGCGTCTACGAACACTCCGGCTTCCAGAAGGACCCCTTGGGGCGCCTCGCGAACACCGTGCGGTGGATCTTCACGGTAACGTACGGCTCCACGGAGGCCGCTGAAGCCGCGACCGCCCGGGTCCGGAAGATCCATGAGCGGGTCCGGGGAACCTACCGTGACGGACAGGGCGTGGAGCGCGAATACGCCGCCAACGATCCCGAACTCCTCCGCTGGGTCCACGTCACCTACGCGGACTCCTTCCTCACTGCCAACCGGATCTGGGGCAGGGCAATCCCGGGCGGCCCCGATGCCTACGTCCGCGAATGGGCAGCGGCAGGACGGCTCATGGGAGTTCTGGACCCGCCACTCACCGAGGCCCAGGTCCGTGACGAACTGGAGCAGTGGTACGCCTCGGGGATACTCCGGGCCGATGAGCGGCTTGCCGAGACGGTGTCCTTCATCCGCTATCCTCCCCTGAGCCCACTCCTCAAGCCCGGTTACCGCATACTGTTCGCGGCCGCCGTCGCAAGCCTTGAGCCCAAGTACCGGGACTTGCTCGGCCTCCGGCCCGCCAGGCTTGGCCCCGTGCCCTTGCCGGCCATCCTGGCGGCGCGTGGCGTGCTGGGGATGGTCCGATTCGCCCTGGGCTCCCACGGTCCCAGCGAGCAAGCAGCGCTGCGCAGGCTGCAAAGGCTGGGCTACGCCGAGGCCTGAAGTGCCTTTCGCCGAGGGGCTGGCTCTAAACCCTTCGCTCTTCGCCGAGGGGTCAGATCTCAACCCTTTGAGCCTCCCATAAAGGCGAAAGCCAACCCCTCGGCGGGGACCCACGTGGTGTGGACTTCGCCGAGGGGCTGGCTTTCAACCTTTTGGTGCGTGCTTAGTGCCGAGAGGTCACTCCTCGGCGCACAAACTAGATCAGGTGATCCGACAGGTGGTTCGGTGTGCCGAAGCGGTGGGCCGTGATGGAAACGGCCTGCTCGCGGAGGAACGGCAGCATCTCGATCCGGCCTGCCTGGGTCACAGCACCGTGGTAAACAGCCACATCCGGACGGCCGCCCATCGCTGCGCTCAGCGCTGCGAAATCGCCACCGATCAGGCGGATCCGGCCGGCGTCGAAGTTGGCCGCACGGCCCAGCCACGCGGCGTCGTCCTCGATCCGGACGCTGACGCCCAGGTTCGCGAACACGGTCACAACGGCATCAGGAAGTACGACGGCGGAGCTCACCTTGAGGGCCGAGCCCGCCACTGCTCCGGCTGCTGCCACGCGCAGCAGGTCAGCGAGCCGCCCACCTTCGGAGAGGCGGATGGTGACCGGGAGGGAGCGGTAGCGGAAGACGTTGCGCTCTGCGGAGAGGGCGGAGACGTCCTTGCGGGTGCCGAACTCGGATTCCCAGGCTGCGGCGTCGCTGAAGAGCGACTGCTGCAGGGTCTGGAGTTCTTCAGCGGTAACGTCGGCGGACTTTGCAGCAGCGAGGAGCTGAGCGGCTGCGCCCTGGAGCACCGTGCCGCGCTTGGCCTTGGCTTCGGCGGGGAGCCAGCTGCCCAAGCCGATCAGGTAGTTCGGTCCACCGGCCTTGGTTCCGGCACCGACTGCCGACTTCTTCCATCCACCGAACGGCTGGCGCTGCACGATTGCACCGGTGATGCCGCGGTTGACGTACAGGTTTCCGGCCTGGATGGTGTCCAGCCAGACGCCCATTTCAGCGGAGTCCAGGGAGTGCAAGCCGGCGGTGAGGCCGTACTCAATCTCGTTCTGGATGGCGATGGCTTCCTCCAGGGTCTCTGCGGTCATGACACCCAGGACCGGGCCGAAGAACTCGGTCAGGTGGAAGTAGGAGCCACGCTTGACGCCGGAGCGGATGCCCGGGGACCACAAACGGCCGGTTTCGTCGAGGCGCTCGGGCTTGATGGCCCAGGTTTCGCCGTCGCCCAGGGTGGTGAGGGCATTGAGGAGTTTGCCGTTGGCCGGTTCGATGATCGGCCCCATCTGCGTGGTGGCGTCCTCCGGGTAGCCCACGGTCAGGGAGCGTGCGGCGTCGATCAGCTGGTTGTGGAAGCGGGCGCTCTTGGCAACCGAGCCCACCAGGATCACCAGGGATGCGGCGGAGCACTTCTGGCCCGCGTGACCGAACGCCGAGTACACAACGTCCTTGGCAGCGAGGTCCAGGTCAGCGCTCGGGGTGACGATAATGGCGTTCTTTCCGGAGGTCTCCGCGAGCAGCGGCAGGTCCTGGCGGAAGGAGCGGAACAGCTCGGCGGTTTCGTAGCCGCCGGTGAGGATGACGCGGTCAACGCTCGGGTGCGAGACCAGCTGGGTGCCAAGGTCACGCTCTTCGAGCTGCACCAGGGCCAGCACTTCGCGAGGCACGCCGGCTTCCCACAGCGCGTCCACCATGACGGAACCGGAACGGCGGGCCTGCTTTGCAGGCTTGATCACGACGGCGGAGCCTGAGGCGAGCGCTGCGAGCGTCGAGCCTGCGGGGATCGCCACCGGGAAGTTCCACGGCGGGGTCACCACGGTGAGGTTGGCTGGGACGAACGTGGCGCCGTCGACCGTTTCCAGGTCCTTGGCGCGCTCGGCGTAATAGTGCGCGAAGTCGATTGCTTCGCTGACCTCGGGGTCGCCTTGGTCGATGGTCTTCCCGGTCTCCGACGCCATGACTTCCAGGAGTTCGGCACGGCGGGCTTCAAGGATGTCGCCGGCGCGGTGCAGGATCGCTGCACGCTCCGCGGCGGGACGGGCGCCCCATGCCTTGCCGTGTTCCACGGCGGTAGCGATGATGCGGTCCAGCTCGGCGGCGTCGGAGACCTTGGTGGACTCCACGATCTTGTTGCCTGCGGTGGAACCGGGGATGCGCTTGAGGATGTCGCGCCCCCAGGCACGGTTGGCCGGGAGGGCAGGGTCGGTGTCAGGCGTGTTGCTGAAGCCCTCGAGCGGGGCAGGCTCAGCCGGGAGGCGGCGGTCCTGCTTGCGGTTAGGGCCGGGAACTTCGTCCGTCATTCCGGCGAGGGAGTCCAGGAAGCGCTGCTGCTCGCGCTTGAACAGGGCTTCATTTTCGCTCAGTTCGAAGACCGCGGACATGAAGTTTTCCTGGCTCGCGCCTTCTTCGAGGCGGCGGATCAAGTAGGCGATGGCGACGTCGAACTCGCCCGGGTGGACCACCGGCGTGTAGAGCAGGAGGCTGCCGACGTCCTTGCGGACTGCGGTGGCCTGGCCGGTCGCCATGCCCAGGAGCATCTCGAATTCGATGGCTTTCGGTCCCTGCTGGGCAATCCCACGCTGCTTGGCTAGCAACCACGCAAAGGCGACATCGAACAGGTTGTGGCCTGCGACGCCGATGCGGACCGCGTCAATGCGCTCCGGAGTGAGGGCGTAGTTGATGACGTTCTTGTAGCTGGTGTCCGAGTCCTGCTTGGTGCCCCACGTGGCCAGCGGCCAGTCATGAAGGGAAGCTTCAACCTGCTCCATGGGAAGGTTGGCGCCCTTGACCACACGAACCTTGATGGGGGCGCCTCCCTGGGCGCGGCGTGCGGTGGCCCACTCCTGCAGTTCCTGCATGGCACCGAGGGCGTCGGGGAGGTAGGCCTGGAGGACGATGCCGGCTTCCAGGTTCTTGAACTCCGGCATGTCCAGGATGCGCTTGAACACCGCGATGGTCATGCTGAGATCCTTGTATTCCTCCATGTCCAGGTTGATGAACTTGGGCTTGGGGAAGGACGCGGCAAGGCGGTACAGCGGGGTGAGCTTCTCCACCACGTGGTCGACGGCTTCGTCGAAGGCCCACGGGGAGTGCGGTGCCACGGTGGAGGACTCCTTGATGGAAACGTAGTCCACGTCATCGCGGGCCAGGAGTTTCAGGGTGCCTTCCAGGCGACGCTGCGCTTCGTGCTCGCCCAGGACGGCTTCGCCGAGGAGGTTCACATTCAAGTGCACACCGTCCTGGCGGATCTTGGCGATGGCCGGGCCGAGCTTGGCGTCAGTGGCGTCCACGATCAGGTGGCCCACCATTTCGCGGAGCACGCGGCGGGCGATCGGGATAACTACCTGCGGGACGATCGGAGCCATGACGCCACCTACGCGGACCGCGCTGCGCATGTACCACGGGAGGAATTTGGGCACCTTGGGTGCCAACTCTGCGAGTTTACGGCCGGCGACCGACAGGTCCTCGGGGCGGATGACGCCATCGACGAATCCAACCGTGAAGTCCAGGCCGTTGGGGTCTTTCAAAACGCCGGCGAGGCGCTGGGCGGAGACATCCACGGGGATCTTGCCGGCTTCTGTGAGCCAGTGGCGGACCAACGCGATGGCTTCCTGCGCCAAAGCATCGAACTGTCCGGAATCCTGGCTGCTCGGGGCGGTGGCATCCGGGATGGTGCTGGTCATGGGGGCTCCTTCTGGGACGGAGAAGTTTGTTTGTTTCCATCAGTATGGATCTACAATCACGTTAGGAAAAGCGATCTTTTCTGACGAATATTGATTACCCATCCCGATCTTTTGGAGGCCCCCGTGCTGGACGTCCGCAGGCTGCGTTTGCTGCACGAGTTGAAGATCCGCGGGACCCTCGCGGAGGTGGCCGATGCCATGCAGTACAGCCCATCTTCAGTGTCCCAACAGTTGACTCTCCTGGAGAAGGAAGCCGGCGTGGAATTGCTGCGCAAAGCGGGGCGTCGCGTGCAGCTGACGCCCCAGGCAGAGATCCTCGTGGCACACACGGCGGCGCTGCTGGAAACGCTGGAGCGTGCGGAAACCGAGCTCGCCGCCTCGCTTTCCATGGTCACGGGAACGGTTCGCTTGGCCGTCTTCCAGTCCGCGGCCCTGGCCCTGCTGCCGGATTTCCTCACCATCATGCGGCACGAGTATCCCGAGGTGCGCGTGGAAATGACCCAACGCGAGCCCGAGACTGCCCTCTACGAAACATGGGCGCGGGACTTCGACCTTGTGGTGGCCGAGCAATACCCCGGCCACGCTGCTCCGCACCACAGCGGGTTGGACCGCGTCACCCTCACCAGCGACGCCATCCGCCTGGCCACTCCCCCGGTGGGACTCGGCGGCGAAACGGTATCGACGCTCGCGGACACCGCGTTGATGCCGTGGGTCATGGAACCCCGCGGCGCAGCCTCAAGGCACTGGGCAGAGCAAGCCTGCCGGTCCGCGGGCTTCGAACCCGACGTCAGATACGAAACGGCCGATCTCCAAGCGCAGATCCGGCTCATTGAATCCGGGAATGCCGTGGCACTCATGCCGGACCTTGTGTGGACCGGGCGCTCGCGTACCGTTCAACTGCTGGATCTCCCGGCCCTGCCAAAG
This sequence comes from Paenarthrobacter sp. OM7, assembly GCF_029873575.1. NCBI lineage: Bacteria > Bacillati > Actinomycetota > Actinomycetes > Micrococcales > Micrococcaceae > Paenarthrobacter > Paenarthrobacter sp. OM7. Next base: position 745,151 of record NZ_CP123579.1, on the reverse strand, counting down.
CGCACCGTGTTCACCTCCACCAGGACAGCAGGCCGCATCCACCCCGCAACCGCAGCCTGCCGCGAAGTGTTGGAAAGGGTGGCGGCGGCGCAGCAGCAGGACGCCGAGCAGCACGCGGACGCGGGCTGAGGCCGCGGACGCGGACTACCTTCAGGAAACGCAAAAGGCCCCAGTCCAAGGACTGGGGCCAACCGCGGAGAATGGGGGATTTGAACCCCCGAGGGCGTTAACCCAACACGCGTTCCAGGCGTGCGCCATAGGCCGCTAGGCGAATTCTCCTTGCTTCCGATTCGAAAGCAGATACTACTGTACCTGAGAATTTCGGCAACGTGTAATCGGGCCGAATGACCACCCCTGGAAGGCCTCGGAAACACGTCCGTTAACGGAAAAATGGACGCCCCCAACGCGCCCATTCTTGCGGTACATCGTTGAGCTGCCGGGTCCGGCCCCTCGCTCCCAGGCCCCGCAGCTCACAATCTTGAGATTGCCCCAATCGGTGTACATACCCATAGTCCGCTGTGATACCGGCTTTTGCAATGGTTGAGACCTGTTTGTAGCCGAAGTTTATTGACAGGATGTTCCCATGACGCAGCTCCACGCCTTGGTCGTTTACGTTCCTGAGACGCATATCGAAGAAGTCCTCCTGGCCATTGGCGACGCCGGCGCCGGGCGGATCGGCAACTACTCCCACTGCGCCTTTACGTCGCCAGGTACTGGCCGCTTCACGCCCCTGCCCGGAGCGCGACCCTCCGTAGGTGAGGTGGGGATTGAGGAGCAGGTGCCGGAAACCCGGGTCGAGTGCGTGGTGGAGGAGAACATGCTCGACGGCCTGGTGCAGGCCCTGCGGGCCGCCCACCCCTACGAGGAACCGGCTTTCATGACGTGGCCGGTGAATGGGTGGCGGTGATTCACGCAACCCAGCCACCCGCCGTCGAGCCTTATCCACAGGCCTTCAGGCCGATTCGAACCCCAACCCAAGTTCGGGTAAGCTTGTCGACGGCCCCTCATGTGGCGTCATCCTGTTGAACTCCCCCAGGACCGGAAGGTAGCAAGGGTAGATGGGCTCTGGCGGGTGCATGAGGGGTCACTTATTTAAATGTCAGTCTCTATAGGTAGGTTTCACTTGTGACTGTTACAACTGCCCTGTATCGAAGGTATCGCCCGGACTCTTTCGCGGACGTTATCGGGCAGGAACACGTCACGGAGCCGCTGATGACGGCGCTCCGCAAGAACCGCGTGAACCACGCCTACCTCTTCTCCGGCCCCCGCGGCTGCGGCAAGACCACGTCGGCGCGCATCCTGGCCCGCTGCCTGAACTGTGCCGAGGGCCCCACCGACACCCCTTGCGGCAAATGCCCCAGCTGTATCGAGCTCGCCCGCGGCGGCTCGGGTTCCCTGGACGTCATCGAGATCGACGCCGCCAGCCACGGTGGCGTCGACGACGCCCGCGATCTCCGCGAACGCGCAACCTTCGCCCCTGTCCGGGACCGCTACAAGATCTTCATCATCGACGAGGCCCACATGGTCACGTCGGCCGGCTTCAACGCGCTTCTGAAGATCGTCGAAGAGCCGCCGGAACATATCAAGTTCATCTTCGCCACCACGGAGCCGGACAAAGTCATCGGGACCATCCGCTCCCGCACGCACCACTACCCCTTCCGGCTGGTGCCACCCGAGCCCCTGATGCAGTACCTCGAGCTTCTCTGCCAACAGGAGAACGTGCCGGTGGCTCCCGGCGTGCTCTCGCTGGTCATCCGCGCCGGTGGCGGCTCGGTCCGCGACACCCTGTCGGTGCTGGATCAGCTCATGGCTGGCGCCGGACCGAATGGCCTGGACTATGAACTCGCTGTGGCCCTGCTCGGCTACACACACGCTTCCTTGCTGGACGACATCGTGGATGCCGTTGCAGCCTCCGACGCCGCGGTGGTCTTCAAGGCCGTGGATCGCGTTATCCAGACCGGGCACGATCCCCGCCGATTCGTTGAAGACCTGCTGGAACGCTTCCGCGACCTCATCATCGTCCAGGCGATGCCCGAGAGCGCACAGGCGATCCTCCGTGGCATGCCCGCGGACCAGATCGCCCGCATGCGCAACCAGGCCACCAACCTGGGCGCTGCCGAACTCTCCCGGGCGGCCGACGTCACCAACACCGCCCTCACCGAGATGACGGGCGCCACCTCGCCCCGGCTGCACCTTGAACTGCTGTGCGCCCGAATCCTGCTGCCAAGCGCTGAGCAGACCGAGCGAGGCATCGCTGCCCGCATCGACCGCGTGGAACGTCGCCTGAATTACGCGGGCGACGGCGGCGCGCCGGCCGTTGCTGCCGGCCCGCCTGCTACGGCGGCTGCTGCGCCTGTTGCACAGCCGACGCCGGCCCTCGCCTCTGCGCCCGTGGCACCAGTTGCCGTTGAGCCCGCACCTTCCGTGCCGGCACCCGCTGCATCGGCACCTGCTGCGCCGGCTGCTTCGCCGCGGACGCCTGCTTCGGCACCTGCCGCGCCCGCGCCGGCCGCTGACGCCGGGTCGCGCGACGCCATCACAGCACCACGAGTGTCCACCAGCGATTGGCCTGTTGAGGACCGCCAGGCTTCCGGTCGTGCTCCGCAGGCTGCTGCACCTCAGGCTGCCCCCGCCCCGGCTGATCGCGTCCAGGCCCCCACCTCGCAGCCCAGTCCTGTTCAAGCGCCGGCGCCAGAACAGTCCCCGGCAGCACCACCTGTTCAAGCCCCACCGCAGGCAGCCCCAGCGCAATCGGCGCCCCAAGCTCCGCAGCCCGCTACCGCGGGAGGACCTGCTGGTTCTGGAGGAAGCGGAGATGTGGAGGCTCTGCGTCGCGCATGGCCCGACGTCTTGCAGACCCTGACCAAGATCAAGCGCAGCACGTGGGCGCTGGTGGAGCCTAACGCCCAGGTTGCCCAGTTCGACGGCCAGGTCCTGACTCTGGCATTCACAACGGGCGGCCTTGCGGGCGCGTTCGGCCGCGCAGACCACGCCGAGAACCTTCGCCAAGCGATCCACAAGACCCTTGGCATCGACTGCCAGATCGTGGCAGTCGCTGGCGGCAACAGCTCAGCGAGCTCTGAGCCAAACCCAAAAGCGCCTACTAGCCGGGAATCTCCGGCTGCTGCAGCACCAGCGGGCGCCCTGGCGTCGGCGCGTGCTGAAACAGCCTCGGTGCCGGCACCGGTGTCAGCTGTCGACTCCGCGTGGGGTCTAGCACCTGCTGCCGCACCGGCAGCATCTGTTCCGGCAGCAGCATCCGTGCCAGCGAGGGCCACCCCTGCCCAGGCGGAACCCACCGCACCGGCACCCACAGTCCCAACGCCGGCTGCCCACATTCCGGAACCGGCTGTTTCAACGCAAGCACCGACCACGCCGACCCCCGCCTCAACGCCGACTCCCGAGCCCTCCGGCGACTACTCGTACCCTGACGACGACTGGGGTCCGCCGCTCGACGAGGACGCTCCGCCCCTGGACGAAGAGCCACCTGCGGATTGGGAGCCCCCGTCGGGATATGGCCAACCGAGTACTGCACCCGCGGCGCCTGCAACTGCGACACCGGCACCCAGTGTCCCCGCTTCCCCTTCGAGTGCCTCGGCGCCGTCAGCGGCCACCACGTCGGCCCCAGCAAGCAGCGCAACTACGGCTGCATCTTCGCCATCAGCGGGCACCGCCAAGCCCACAGCAGCGTCCGACGACCCGTGGTCCAGGGCCGTCGAGCAAGCGCCGGGTACTTGGGTCGTGGGCACAGAGTCCAACGTGGGCAAGAAACCCGCCGAAGCGGCCGAAGAAACCGCAACGGCGCCGGACGCTCCCGACTACGAGCCGGCCGCAGCCCAGGTTCCGGAAGCAACCACCGGCACCTACGGCCACCCGACCAACGCGGAACAGAACCCAAGTTCAAGCTGGGACGTCGCACCGGCGTCGAGCTGGCCCGCAACACAATCGATGCCCGAGCCCGTCAGCAGCGGCGCCCCCGCAGGAAGCAGCAACGCCGCCGCGCCGACCTGGCCCTCCTTGGCGGCCCAACCCGAGGAAGCGCATGGTTCGGTTGCCACGCTGGAGGAGGCCGCGCCGTCGGGCAATCCGAATGGCCGCCAGAGCCTGTACCAGCGGTTGACCAACAGCCCCGAAGCCCAGGCTGGCCGTGTCCAAGCGCCGGTAAGGACCCCGGTGAAGCCGGACTCCGTGCCGGAGGACATCCCCAGCCCGGAGGACGAGACCATCGAGGAATCGAGGGTCTTTGGGCGGGCAGCTGTGGAGCGTATTCTGGGCGGAAAGCTGATCGAAGAGCGCGCCTTGGACGGTTCTCCCCTGCACAACCGCTGATTCCAGCATTGATTTCAACCAAATGAGGACATTGTGTACGAAGGTGCAGTTCAGGAGCTGATTGACGAGCTCGGCCGGCTTCCCGGTGTGGGCCCCAAGTCAGCGCAGCGCCTGGCATTTCACATCCTGGAGGCTGATCCAGAGGACATGAAGCGCCTGGTTACGGCCATCACCACTGTCAAGGAACGCGTGAAGTTCTGCTCCGTGTGCTTCAACGTGACCGAGCAGGAAAAGTGCAACATCTGCCGCGACCAGCGCCGAGACCCGTCGGTCATCTGTGTGGTTGAGGAGTCCAAGGACGTCCTGGCTGTGGAACGCACCCGGTCCTTCCGCGGCCGCTATCACGTGCTGGGTGGGGCCATCAACCCCATTGCGGGCATCGGTCCGGAGCAGTTGCGGATCCGGGAACTCCTCACACGCCTCAATGATGGCGCCATCCAGGAGATCATCATCGCCACCGACCCCAACCTTGAGGGCGAAGCGACTGCAACGTATTTAGCCCGCATGCTCAAGTCGATCGGAATCACGGTGACACGACTCGCGTCGGGCCTGCCGGTGGGTGGAGACCTGGAGTACGCCGACGAAGTTACCCTCGGCAGGGCCTTCGAGGGCAGGCGCAACGCCTTGTTGTAGTCTCGCAATCACCAACAACAACCGTGATGGGGGTCCCGTGCGAGAGCTTGTGTACTACGTTGCCGTCAGCCTGGATGGGTACATTGCCGGTCCGGGAGGGGAATTCGACGCGTTTCCGGTGGAAGGTGACCATATGGCCGCCCAAATTGAGCGCTTCCCCGAAGCCATACCCACAGTGGCCGCGGACGCCATGGGCATCGAACAAGGCAAAGCGACCTTCGACGCCGTCGTGATGGGCTGGAACACTTACGCCGTAGGTCTACCAGCTGGCATGACCAGCCCTTATCAGCATCTTAAGCAGGTGGTCTTTTCCCGGTCGCACACCAAGGCGGACATCCCGGGCGAGCACCCAAACCTGGAGCTGACCCAGGAGAACCCGGTGGACGTAGTCCGCAGATTGAAGTCCGAGCCAGGTAAGTCGATCTGGCTATGTGGAGGCGGCCATCTGGCTACGCAGCTTTCCGGTGAAATCGACAGACTGGTTCTGAAACGAAGCCCACTCCTGTTCGGCGATGGCATACCGCTCTTCGCGCCGGGTGCCTACCAGCCAAGCGCCTTCGAAGAGGTTACGACGACGACGTTCGGCTCCGGCGTCGTGATTTCCGAGTACGTGCGCCGAGGGGCCTAGCCAGAGCCTGTCGCCAGTCGCCGGGCCCTAAGCCGCCGGCCAGGTACCAGCACCAGGCCGGCCACCAAGGACTGCAGCGCGAGGCCGGTCACGAAGACAGGAACCGACGGTGCCAGCCCGTCACTGGATTCGCCACCGAGGCACGGCACATCGCGTGAGGGCCCATCGGCGGCCCACTGCAGGCCGGCCAGCAGCCAGCCAAGTTCATTGTCCGTAGGCACCACGTCGGCGCCCACGCTTCCCAAAAGCAGGGCCGGGTTGGCTGCCGCAAACCAGGCAACCCGTTCTGTGTGGACCACTTCAACCGGGCGGAGATTGCCCACGCACTCGTAGGCAATGATCCTGCCGGAATCGTCGCGTTCCACGTTCACCGGGACGGAAGCCGTGTCCATCACCGTGGTCCCGGGAAGGAGCAGGATGGTGGCCACCACATTTCCAACGCACAGGAAAGCCACCACCAAGGCGGTCAATGCCGCCCCCGGCGCCGCTGCAGCAAAGCATGCCCGCGCACCCGCACCGATCAGTCCGAACAGGGCCACTTCCAGGATAATAACGACGACGGCGGCAACGGCCAGTGCCGTCGGCCCGCCGACACTGGCGCCCACCACGAGCAAAACACCACCCGCGAGCGCTCCCAAAGCGACTCCTCGAATACCTCCGGCCATCAACAGGACAAGAAGGCGCCCTTGGGAATGTCGGAAGCCCCACACCGCTCCCAGCACAGCGGCAGCGAGCGTAAGGAAGACCGCCGTGATCAAGTAGATGGCACTTGCAACCCTGGTATCGAACCATCCGTTGGCTTCTGCAAAAGAAACCACGGCCGCGGCCAAGCCCCAGGCGGCGGCAATCCCCAGTGCGCAGCCAAGCCAGAACCACCACGAGGTGAAGGATGTCCGGGCACTCCGCCATGCCTCCGCTGCGGCAGCCCCAAAGTTTCCGGCGGTTCGGGGCGGGGACCCGGCTCCTGGCATAGGGCGGGCCAAGCCGGAGGGCTGATCGTCGATCACACCGCCGATCACTTCGTATTCGGGCTCGTTGCCCGCCGGACCCGATGCGTCCGTGTGGTCAGATAAGCCGGCCATCGCCTGCCGAAGTCCTCATGAAGTGGATGGTACGCCGGGCACGCCGTCACCGATACGCCGAAACTTCACGGGGAGATCCCAGCCGAGGGTGCCACCATGGGTGCATGGTCTCCCATCGCAGTGTTTCCGGTGTCTTTCGGCGTCCCCGTCCCATCAAGCCGGCCCCCGGCCAGGAATCGGTATGGGATTACCCGCGGCCGCCCAGAGTGGAGCCTCGATCCGAGCGGATTGTGGTGCGGCTTGGAGGTCAGGTGATTGTTGATACCACTGACTCCGTCAGGGTCCTGGAGACCAGCCATCCTCCTGTCTACTACGTGCCGTTGGACGCCTTCCCGGACGGTGCGCTGGTCCCTGTCGGGGGAACCACTTTCTGCGAGTTCAAGGGCAAGGCCAGTTACTTCACCATCACTGCCGGCGGGACGGTGGTTGAGCGGGCAGGGTGGACCTACCCAAGCCCCGCACGGGGCTTCGAAGCGCTGGGCAGCAGAGTGGCGCTTTACCCGGAGCATATGGACTCGTGCGAGGTGGACGGCGAGCGGGTGACGTTCCAGGAAGGCAACTTCTATGGAGGGTGGATCACACAGCAGGTCGTCGGCCCGTTCAAGGGTGGTCCGGGCACTGCCGGGTGGTAGTCATCGCAGGTAGCCGCCATGTGGTCACAATTCCTGCCCGAACTGCACACGGCGATAAACTGGGCAAATAAGCTACGCAGGCGTGCCCGAATTGGAGCATGCCGCGTTCGAACCCTATTGATGCAGTGAGGGTGCGCGCATGACTATGCCCACTACCGAAGTGAAGATCGAAGAGCTCTCCAACGAGGCTGCCATTACCAAGCAGCTGATCGTTCAGAAGTTCGGCGGTTCCTCGGTTGCCGATGCCGATGGCATCAAGCGGGTCGCACAGCGCGTCGTGGATGCGCAGAAGGCCGGCAACGAGGTTGTGGTTGTTGTCTCCGCAATGGGTGACACCACCGATGAACTCCTGGACCTCGCGGGTCAGGTCACTGACTCCGCTCCCGCCCGCGAAATGGACATGTTGTTGTCCGCCGGCGAACGAATTTCCATGGCCCTCCTTGCCATGGCCATCAACAAGTTCGGCGCTTCCGCGCAGTCCTTCACGGGATCCCAGGCCGGCATGATTACCGACGGCATCCACGGCAAGGCGCGAATTATCGACGTCGACCCCCACCGCATCCGCACCGCACTGGACAAGGGCCACATCGCAATCGTGGCCGGTTTCCAGGGCATGAGCCGCAGCACCAACGAGATCACCACGCTTGGCCGCGGCGGCTCGGACACTACCGCCGTCGCGCTGGCCGCAGCGCTGGAAGCCGATGTCTGCGAGATCTACACGGACGTGGACGGCATCTATACCGCTGACCCGCGCGTGGTGACGTCCGCCCAGAAGATCGACCGAATCTCCAGCGAGGAAATGCTGGAGTTGGCCGCTTCCGGCGCCAAGATCCTGCACCTGCGGTGTGTGGAGTACGCCCGCCGTTTCGGTGTGCCGCTGCACGTCCGTTCCTCATTCAGCCAGCACGAAGGCACGTGGGTCATCCCGGGCGCCGACGAGAAGTTCAACATTCAAGAGGGAGTTGCCTTGGAGCAGCCAATCATCTCCGGCGTTGCACACGACCGGTCCGAAGCCAAGGTCACCGTAGTAGGCGTCCCGGATATCCCCGGCAAAGCTGCGGCGATTTTCCAGGTGATTGCCGATGCGCACTCGAACATCGACATGATTGTCCAGAACGTCTCCACCCACGGCACCGGCCGCACGGACATCTCGTTCACGCTGCCCATCGTTGAGGGTGCCGACGCCCTGGCCGCCCTGCGTGCTGCCGAAGGCCAGATCGGCTTCGAAAGCATTGAATACAACGAGCACGTCGGCAAGCTCTCCCTGATCGGCGCGGGCATGCGTTCGCACCCGGGCGTTTCGGCGACGTTCTTCAAGGCCCTCTCCGACGCCGGGATCAACATCGACATGATCTCCACTTCGGAAATCCGCATCTCCGTGGTCACCAGCGCAGACGCACTGGATGACGCCGTCCGCGCCATCCACAATGCGTTCGAGCTCGACGGCGACGCCGAGGCTACCGTTTACGGCGGCACCGGCCGCTAGGGTCACCAAGGGCAACGCCCCCAAGTAAGTAACAGATAAGGCCGTTCTGAGCGCTCAGAACGGCCTTATCTGTTACTCAGTTGGGTGGGATGGCGCCAGCAGCACCTCGATGAGCTGCCGGAGGCCATCGGCCATGTCCACGTTCTTGTCGTACAGCCACTGCAACTGGAGTCCGTCGAAGGCAGCGACCGTCAACCGTGCCAGCATCACGGAGTTGACGTCTGAGCGGACCTTTCCGGTGGCTTGGCGCCGCTCAATGTCAGCTGCGATGTCCCGCACCACGGTCTCGTAGCGCTCTTTGAAGTAACCGTGGGAATCGTGGTGAGGGTCGTTGGCCGTGGCTGAGGCGACCGCATAGAGGGTGGTCAGCCCAGGCTCACGCTCGTTCCGTTCAGCGATGGGCGCCATCAGGTCAAGGCCCACTCCGATGTCGCCGCCAACGGCAAGCGACCGACGGTCGCGTTCGGCGAGGACTGCGGTGAGAAGCTCCTGCTTGCCTTTGAAGTAGTGGAAAAGTGTGGCTTCCTTAACGCCCACGAGTTCGGCGACCCGCTTCAGCGCGGTCCCCTCGAACCCTTCCGTAGCGAAAACGTCAGTGGCCGTCTGGATGATCTGTTCGCGGCGCTCGGCCCCCTTGGCGTACTGGCCCCGGGCCCTCGTCGTAGACATCCGTTCAGTCTATTTCACGGTTTAAATATCGAGGGTCACTCGACTTTTTTGTCAAAAACCTAGTCACACTAGATTTTCAGGACTAGAGTCATTGCAGCGGCCCAACGGTGGGCCACCCGTTCATCAGGAGGCAATGTGGCCCTCAATATCGATCAGCAGAAGGCAGGCGCGGAAACCGCCGCCCCGGGTACCGGAAGCACCCCGCCTCAATCGGCTTCGCGCGCCTACGTCATCGGCATGCCGATCGCGAGCGCAGGCTTGTGGATGGCAGTCCTCGCCCCAGCCCTGGTAGTCCTCGCCATCAAGGTTTCAGAGATCACCACCCCGGATACCCGCGCGGGTGCGCTCAGCCTCGTCGCAGGAGTGGGAGCGGCCGTTGCACTCCTGGCGAACCCGTTCTTCGGCCGATTGAGTGACCGCACCACCTCCCGCTTCGGGATGCGCAAGCCGTGGATCGTAGGCGGCTCCCTGGTCGGCCTGGCCGCACTCTTCCTGCTGGGCTCCGGGACCAACGTCGGAACCGTCCTGATCGCCTGGGTTGTAGCACAGCTGGGCTTCAACGCTGCTCTGGCTGCCCTCGTAGCCACGCTCCCTGACCAGGCTGGCCCCTCGGAGCGCGGACGCCTGTCCGGCCTGATCGGCATGACGCTTCCCATCGGCCTCGTGGCGGCAGCCTTCTTCGCCCAGATGTTCGACAACGCCCTCCAGATGGCTGTGGTCCCCGGCATCGTGGGAACGGCGGTAGCCATCGCCTTCGCCTTCACCTTCAAGGACCGTGTCCTCACCGAGAAGCCGGCACCTCTGAACGTCAAGGAGATTCTGGGCTCGTTCTACTTCAACCCCAAGGCCTTCCCGGGCCTTGGCTGGGCCTGGTTGACCAAATTCATGGTGTACGTCGGATACTGCGCGGGCCTGCTCTACCTGCCGTACTTCTTCACCGACCACCTCCACGTAGCCGAAACACAGGTGACCAGCCTGGTGTTCCAGGCAACCCTGGTGAGCTCTGCCGGCACTGTGATCACCAGCCTCGCCGGCGGCTGGATCAGCGACCGCCTTGGCAAGCGCAAGAGCATGGTGATCATGTCCGCGCTGATCATGATGGCCGGCCTGATCGTCATCGCCACCAGCACGGGCACCGGCCAGGTCTTGGTAGGCCAGGGCATCCTCGGATTGGGGCTTGGCATCTTCAGCGCCGTGGACGTCGCCCTCATCACGGACCTGCTGCCAAAAGACCAGTCGGAGAATGCCAAAACCTTCGGTGTCTTCAACATTGCACAGGCCCTTCCCCAGTCCCTGGTGCCTGCCATTGCCTTCCCTGTCATCGCACTGGGTGGCTACCCCGCATTGTTCCTCGGTGGTGCGGTAGTCGGCATCATCGGCGCCCTCCTCGTCACACGTATCAAAGGAGTCAAGTAAATGAATCCCACCCTCCCGGCAGCTGTCACGGCGCCACAGGCAGGAACACAGGATGCGGAAGCCAGAATTCAGGAACTGGCCCGGAGTCTGTCCCTCGAGCAGCAGGTGCAGCTCCTGACCGGCGCGGACGTGTGGTCCACGCACGCCATCCCGGAGATCGGACTGTCCCGCGTCGTCATGTCCGATGGGCCCGCAGGCGTCCGCGGCGAAGACTTCGATGAGCGTCACGACTCCGTCTCCTTGCCGTCGTCGTCGGCTTTGTCCGCGACGTGGAGCGTCGAAACGGCCCACCGCTATGGCCAGGTCCTGGGACAGGAGGCCCGCCGCAAGGGCGTCCACGCTGTCCTGGGCCCCACCATCAACCTGCACCGCTCACCGCTGGGCGGACGCCACTTTGAGTGCATGAGCGAGGACCCGCGGCTCACCGCCACCATGGCAGCGGGGTACGTTGCCGGCGTGCAGTCCATGGGGGTCGGCGCCACTCCGAAGCACTACTTGGCCAACGAGGCCGAAACTGAACGCTTCACCGCCGATTCAGTAGTGGACGAACGACCGTTGCGGGAGCTCTACCTGGCAGCCTTCGAGGACGCCATCACCGAAGCCCGCGCCTGGCTGGTCATGAGCTCGTACAACTCCATCAACGGCACCACCGCCAGCGAGAACACGCTCCTTGAAACACCACTGTCCACCGAGTGGGGTTTCGACGGCGTCGTCGTGTCGGACTGGACCGGTGTCCGCTCGGTCGACGCCGCCAACGCACACCAGGACCTGGAAATGCCCGGCCCGGTGGGCCACTGGGGTCCCAAGCTCCTGGCCGCCGTCAACGATGGCCGCGTCAGCCGGGAAGCGATCCTGGAAAAGGTCACCCGGATCCTGCGCCTCGCAGCCCGCGTGGGCTCGCTGGAAGGTTTCGAACCCGCGGTGACCCAGCTCCCCGCAGAACTGAACGGGGCCGCCGTCGCGCGTGAAGTTGCCGTCCGCGGTGCCGTGCTTGTTCGCAACCAGGGCCTGCTACCGCTGGATGCCAAGACGCTCAGCAGTATCGCGGTGATCGGCCACAATGCCGACGAAGCCCGCACCCAAGGCGGCGGCAGCGCCACCGTGATGCCCAAGTACACCGTCTCGCCGCTTGACGGGCTGCGGAAAGCACTGCCCGACGACGTCACAGTCACCTACGCCCGCGGCGCCAAGGTGGCAGAAGGCATCCAGGCTTTCCCCCGCACCTCGCTGCATAACCCGGTCTCCGACGTCCCCGGAATCCGCGTGACCTTCCTCGCCGAAGACGGCACGGAAATCTCCGGAGAAGACCGCCTTGCCTCACACCTCATCTGGTTCGGCGTAGGAATTCCCGACGGCGCCGCCTCCATTCGTATGGAAGCGGACTGGACACCCGAAACAGCAGGCGTGCACCACCTGGGCGTGGGGACCGTGGGATCGATCCGCTTCGTCCTGGACGGCACGGAAGTCTTCAACGGTGAACTTGAGGACGACACCGAGGTCCTCGGGGCCGCCCTGTTCGACCCGCCCAAGACTGTCCACTCCCTTGAAACCGCGGCCGGCCAAGCGGTCCGCATCGAGGCCGAGTACCAGCTGCCCAAGGAGCAGGCCATCCCCTTCACTGCGATCCTGTTGGGCGAGGAAACCGTGGTTCCAGACCCGCAGGCAGAGATCGACGCCGCGGTGGAAGCCGCCCGTGCCTCCGACGTCGCAGTGGTTGTGGTGGGCACCAACGCCGCCATTGAGTCCGAGGGCTTCGACCGCAAGGACCTGGACCTCCCTGGCTACCAGAACCAGTTGGTGGAGGCCGTCGTGGCAGCCAATCCGCGCACGGTGGTGGTGGTGAACTCCGGCTCGCCAGTGCTCATGCCATGGTTGGCCAAGGTGGATGCAGTCCTGCTGGGCTGGTTCGGCGGCCAGGAGTTCGGCAGCGCCATCGCAGACATCCTGCTGGGCATCGAAGAGCCTGGCGGACGCCTGCCCACCACCTGGCCCGCCGCGCTGGAAAACGTCCCGGTGTTGAACACCACCCCCGTTGAGGGCAAGGTGGTCTACGCCGAAGGAATCCACATCGGCTACCGCGCCTGGCTCAAGCAGGAAGCAGAGGGCGGAGCAGCCCCGGCCCTCCCGTTCGGTTATGGCCTCGGGTACACAACGTTCGAGCTCGGCACAGCGCACGCACCGCAGGCGGTGACCGCCGGGAACGACGTCGTGGTCCACGTGCCCGTCAAGAACACCGGCACGCGTACCGGCCGGGAAGTGGTCCAGGTCTATCTGGACCGCGCCGATTCCGCCGTCGAACGTCCCGTCCGCTGGCTTGCCGGCTACGCCGGAACGCACCTTGCCGCGAACGGAACCGAAAGCGTGGAAATACATATCCCCGCCAAGGCGTTTGCACATTACGACGGCGGCTGGCAGTTTGAGCAGGGCACGTTCCGCCTGCTTGTGGGTCGCCACGCGGCCGACCACTTCCAATCATTGGACATCGAACTCCGGTAACACATGGGCGAAATCACGCTGGGTGGCGGGTTTTTTTGCCCGTCACCCACGTGGTTTTCGCCACAAGCGGGAGAACTGGGGTATGGTATGGAATTTTCGTGGCATGCTGTACGTTGCATACCCGGTAACCCCCTAACACGAAGAGGCATTAAAAAGTGGCAGCCGATTACGACGAACTCCGTACCGATGTAAAAGAGAACCAGGAGCAGTCGCTCCAGGCTCTTCAATCCGCCAGCGCTCCCACGGCCAAGAGTGTCGTGCTTGAACTGGACGAAACCGATGGCCTCGACGCCAACGGCCCCGGTGGCGAAATCGTCGCCGAAGAACTGGTTATCCAGGTCATTCCGCAGGCAAACGACGAGTTCACTTGTCACTCCTGCTTCCTGGTTCGCCACCGCTCGCAGATCGCACGCGAAAAAGATGGCGTCGCCTACTGCACCGACTGCGAAGGCTAAGACAGCCCACCACCCCGGCGGAATCAACATCGTCAGGGAGTGCCGCCGTCGGGATTAAATTGCGGAAGGACCGGAGCAAGCGCTCCGGTCCTTCCGCAGTTAACAGCTGGCAGCCTCGAGTCCCTACGGCGCCGCTCCCGGGCCGCCCACCGTCTTCTTGCGGCGGTGGTTGACCATTCTGAGCTGGAGGATCCGCGCTCCTCCGGCAAGGGCCACCAGCACGCCTCCGCCCACGGCCGCGATAAAGAGGGTGGTGCCCAGCGCGAGCGTTCCCTGCAGCCCGAAGAAACGGACCGTGATCATGTCCTGGTTCTGGACAAAGAACACGATCAGCATCACCAGGACCACCAAGCCAACGGCCACTGCCACCCACAAGGCGGCCGTGCGGGTGGGCCTGGACGCGCCGGACACGGGAGGTGGGACAGCCCTGTCCTGACGGGGAGCCCCGGCGGGAACCCCTGCTGCATCATCCTGGAAACTCATTGACGACCCCCTCTTGTCCCGACATCACCCTGCTCCTACATACTAAGCATGCTGATGAGTTGGGCGATAGTCAGTGACGCATGGAGTAGTCAGTTGAGGTAGGGCCTGGATCGTTGTTACGGACCGCGTAGTGATGCCCTTCAGAGTCCGTCTCGATGTCGAAATTCTTCAGATCGGCTTCGGAGGCTGTCTCGAAGTCGTCATGCTTGTGCACCACAGGGCTGTCCGCGTCGCCGTGGGTTGCCGGTCCAAAAACGGACTGCAGCCGCTCGGTCACATGGACGAAGCCTTCCATTCTGCGTCCCATGTTCTTCCACCTCCTTTCCTACAGGAGAGAAAGAGCGGCAGGGTCAGTGCGTGCCGTTCAGTGAGGCAATTTTACGCCCACAATCCAACGCCGAGATAGAGGGGGTTTACCGCAGGGACTTGTCGTCCGGGTTGCGGGGCACTACGTAGGTGCTGCCGTCGGGGCGGCGGAGTGTTTCCCACTGCTGGGTTTCGGCCTGGCGCTGGGCGAGCAGCTTCCGGTTGGCTTCAGTCATTTCATGGTCGAGGGAACTGCTGTGCGCGGGGCCGAAAACAACCCTGAACTTGCCTGTGGCGCGCATGAACTTCCGGGTGAGGGATTCCTTGGCCACTCGGATCGACTCCTTTTTAGACGGTTCAATGAGTCCATAGTACGCTAATCATTAGTACACTAACTAATTGATCGACGCGAGCGGATGCAAGCACAGGAGGCAGCCATGACGGCCACGGACCAGAGCACCCAGGAAGTCGACGACCTCCTTTTGGAACGCCAACTATGCTTCGCCCTCACTGTTGCTTCCCGCAGCGTGGTGGGCGTTTACAAGCCCGTACTGGAACGCCTCGGGCTAACGCACCCCCAGTACCTGGTGATGCTGGCCCTCTGGGAGCGGAGTCCCCGTACGTTGAAGGACATCAGCGACAGCCTCCTCCACGAGCCCGCAACACTCTCCCCACTGCTGAAACGCTTGGAGGAAGCCGAACTCATCACCCGGGAACGCGTTCCCGGCAACGAACGCGCCCTGGCCATCACCCTGACGGAAAAAGGCGCCGCCCTCCGCCAGCAGGCCACCGCCGTCCCCGGTGAAATCCGCGAGCGCCTTCAACTCAGCCGGGAAGAGGTAGCCGAGCTGCACCAGGCAATGACGGGCCTGATCGCTGCCACCCAGCGGAACAACTCCCTCTAACGGACCAACCCTGCAATCCAGGCAGACCACCCGCGTGCCCCCTAGCCAAGCGCACTGCCCCGGTGGTGTTCTTGAAGCGAACAGAGAAACGGGCACCACAAGTGCCACGTAAAATGGACGCAACCTAGGAGATTCCATGCGCATGCGATTTGTTCGGCCCCTGTTGGCAGTCCTGGCCGTCGCCGGCCTGGCCGCATGCTCAGGCACCCCAACCCCAGGTACCACAGGCAGCGCAAGCCAAGCCCCGTCGTCGTCCCCTTCAAGCAGCAGCCCCGGCAGTGCAACTCCCAGTGCGTCAGCAGCCACCGGCACCGGCAGCGCCGAACTCTCCATCACGCTGGTGGAATCCCCCGAAGCCGCGCCCCAAACTTTCACGCTCGTCTGCGCGGACGGCGTCCCGGCCGCTGAAAGCAACCATCCAACAGCCGCCGAAGCCTGCACGTCCATCAAGAACAACCCCGCCATCCTGAATCCTGCCCCCACCAAAACGGACCAGGCCTGCACCATGCAGTACGGCGGCCCGGCAACGGCCAAGGTGACCGGCGCCGTGGACGGCAAGGAAGTCACCGCGGCCTTCAACCGCACGGACGGCTGCCAGATCGCACTGTGGGACGCCGCAAAGAGCATCCTCGGATCAGATGGCGGACTCTAGGCTGCGGCACCTCCCCCAGGAGCAATGGCTCGGGCTGGAGGCAGCCCATCACACCCGGGTGGCGCGCTACGCGGACCCCTACCTGGCCAGGCGTTCGGCGGGCCGGAAGCACCCTGTTGAGGATTTCCTGTTCACCTATTACACGCAGAAGCCGGGCCAATTGCTGCGCTGGCATCCGGGCGACGGCACTGTTCTCAGCGGCCCAAGCGCCCTTGCGCGCGCCACATGGAAGTTCTACCGAACGCTCGACGACGGCGAGCTCACCTCACTCGGGCTGCCGGCGGGAACGCCGGCGGTTACCTTTGATCGCCGCGGCTTCCTGGCCGACCGCTCCGAAGCTGTCCGCTTCGCGGGAATCATCCTCGCGGGCACGGCGAAGCGCCCGGCCCAGTTCGGCTGCTTTGGCCTGCACGAGTGGGCCATGGTGTACCGGCAGGAGAAATTTGAGCTGCGGCACGAATACCTGAAACTGCGACTTGGTGGTGAAGGCACGGACACCGTGGTGGAGGAGAACCGTATCCGTTGCTCGCATTTCGACGCGTTCCGGTTCTACACTCCGGACGCCATTCCCCTGAACGAGCTCGAACCCACCCGTGAAAACCAGCGGACCATGGAGCAGCCGGGCTGTTTGCACGCCAACATGGACCTCTACAAGTGGGCGTACAAGCTGACCCCGGCGCTGCCCAGCGAGCTGGTGATGGACTGCTTCGAACTCTCATGGAGGATCCGCGTCATGGATATGCAGGCCTCCCCCTATGATCTCGAAGAATGGGGCTACCCACCCATCAGGATCGAGACACCGCAGGGCAAGGCCGAGTACGTTGAATACCAGCGGGCTTTCGCGGCCGAATCCCAGGAGCTGCGGACCCGCGTGCTCCAGGCAGTAGATCCGCTCCTCCATGAGCTGAGTGGATTGGCCGCCTGAGCACCCGCCGCCACCAGCGAAAGGTCACTATGGTTTCCCCCACGAGCGAGTCACCCAACAGCGAGTACGACGTCGACCTCACAGTCACGCTGACCGAGGCACCTGGCGCTGAGAGCCACGAATTCCACCTCCGGTCCGTGGCCGGTGTCCTCTCCCCGGACCCCGACTCACTGGACTCAAACTTGCCGGACGCACGGGCGGCGCTTGCCGCCGTCGAGCAGTTTGGCGAGGAGATCTTCTTCCCGGAACCCCGGCCGGACCGGATCTGCACGCAACAATACGGCGGCCCGCAGGTAGCCGTCGTCACGGGATGGTTCCGTGGTCGCAAGGTTAACAGCCAGTTCAGCAGGACCGACGGCTGCGAGATCGCGCGCTGGAAGACCCTGGCATCGTTGCTGGGGAACACCGGAGGTTCGACGGGAGCTGTCTAGGACACCCTTTCCGGTCTACGACATGCAAATGGGCTGGGGACGCCCGAATTCGGGAGTCCTCAGCCCATTTGCGTGTCCGTCAGAGGTTTAGCCGGCGTTGTTGCCCTGCGTCGGCTCGTCGGCGCGGATCTTGCCGCCGTGCTTCTTGTCCTTCTTGTCCTTCTTGGGGTCTTCCTCGTCCGGAACCACTACGGTTCCGCCCGGGTTGACCAGGACGGTAACGAAGCTCGGCTCACTGGTTCCTGCGAACGTCAGGCGGCCAATGTAGGAGCCGGGCTCCAGGTTCTTCCAGTTCAGCGAAATCTGGCCCGTCTTGCCGTTGGCCAGGCGGATCGGATTCGGCGTCACGGTGGCGTTGCCCTGGTTGGCACCCAGGACCGCGGCATCAACAGTGGCCTTGGTGGCCTGGTTGTTGGGGCTCGCGTAGAGGTTGGCGAACACGTAGTAGTCGCCCGGTGCCGGGTTGGGAACGGACAGGGTCTCGCTGGCGGACGCCGTTGCGGCCGGCAACTGCTGGCCGGACGGGGTGAGCACCAGCATGTCGAAGTCCGCGGCCTCGTTCGAGGATATGACCGAGAATTTAGCCAGGGCACTGCCCTCGCCAACGGTCACCTTCTTCACATAGTTGGAGGCATTGGTGTCACCCGCGAACGGACCGGGAACCAGCTCAACAGCCGAGGAATCAGCCTTGGACAGGCCATCAACCGTAACCCCGACCGGCAGGTTGGTGCCGGAAGTGATGTTGATGGTGGCGGAGCCATTGGGGCCGGTTCCCGTGAAGGCCAGGGCCTTGTCCGCGATGACGGACTGCGGCCGGACGGCGATCGGCGAGGTGACGGTCTTGTTGGCACCCTGCCAGCTCAGCGAACCCGTGGCGAACTTGCCCAGCTCAGCGTTTTTGTTTTCGAACTGGACCTTGAAGGTCTTCTTCTCACCGGGAGCTCCGAAGGTCAGCACGGACGGCGTGACCTTGACGTTGACACCTGGAACGTTGACTGATGCCCGGTAGGTTCCCGCGGTCAAGGCCGTGAGCGTTCGGGTGACTTCGATCTTGCCTGCGAGGTTGCCGAGGGCGAAGGAGGGAACGTTCATGTCGCGTGGTGCGGTAGTGCCAAGCCCTTCCATCCCCAGGTCCATGCCCGTGCCTTGGATGAACTTGAGGTAGTCCTCGGTGGTTGCGTCATACACGAGGCCGGGCGAGAGCACCTTTGCGGGGTCAACCTGTCCGGCGCCGGTGGCGAAGACGTCCTTGTTGACGGCGCCGTTGGCCAGCTTGACCGGTCCGGCGGTGGTCATCATGGCGGACTTCACGGTGGCCGGGGACCACTGCGGGTTCTTGCCCAGGATCAGTGCGCCGAAACCGGCAACGTGCGGTGAGGCCATGGACGTTCCGGAGAGGAAGCCGAAGTTGTCTCCACCGGTTCCGATCGGCGAGACACCAGCGAGGATCGCGACGCCGGGAGCGGACACGTCAGGCTTCAGCAGGTCAGAGTCAGTTGCGAGCAACGGACCGCGCGACGAGAAGCCGGCAATCTGCGGCTGTGCTTCGGCGGGCAGGCCAGTGGTGTCCCGGTTCAGCAGGGAGACGGTGATGGCCGGGTTGGCTGTCACCTTGTCCTTGATGGTCTGCGTTGCCGGCGGGTTCACGTGGACCGTGGGGATGACGTGCTTGTCCGTGTCCAGCGACGAATCCGTCAGGTTCACCAGGATCATGCCGACGCCACCACCGCGCAGTACTTCGGCGCTCTTGGCGGTGCGGTCAACCACGCCGCGGTCGCAGACTACAACCTTGCCGGCTACCTTGGCCGGATCCAAGGAGCCCGGAGCACACAGAGCCGCGTTGCCTTCACCGCTTGCAGCGTTGGTGGACAGCACGACGCCGGCCCCGCTCACCTCGCGGTTCATGATGCTCGCTCCGCGGAACTTGCTGCCATCGGAAAACTCAACGGTTCCCTGAAGCTCCTGCGAGAACGAGGTCGCGGCAACCGTGGTCAGCCAGGGGGCTCCGTGGTTCACGGTGCTGGCGGTTGGTCCGGAGTTGCCTGCCGAGGTGGCCACGAAGATACCTGCCGATGCTGCCGAGAGGAAGGCCAGCGAAACAGGATCCGTGGTGGACGTGGTGGAACCGGAGATGGAGTAGTTCAGGACGTCCACGCCATCCAGGATTGCCTGCTCGATCGCGTCCACGGAAGCGGAGCCGTAGCAACCACCCGTGGCAGGATCTGTATCTTCCCAGCAGACCTTGTAGACGGCGAGCTTGGCGGCGGGTGCGATACCGCTGGTGGTTCCGAAGCTTCGGCCGTCCACAACGGCGTCGACGTTGGCGTTGCCTGCCGCGGTGCTGGCTGTGTGGGTGCCGTGGCTGTCCACGTCCACGGGAGAGATGACTTCTTCCGGGGCACGGTTTTCCGGGGGAACAGTTTCCAGGAAGGCGTCTGCGAAGTAGTGGGTGCTCAGGACCTTGGAGTTGCAGGCGCTGCCGTCGTAGTCCGCGCCGGTGTCGGTGCCGGGCTGGCATTCACCGACGAAAGTATCGCCGTCGGCCTTGAGCATGGCGATCTTGCCATCTGCCGTGCGGTAGGGAACGCCGACCTGCGGGTTGCCTGCCAGCGGGCCAACGGGCTCACCCGCGAAGAACGGGTTGGAGGGGGTATAGCCGGTGTCGATCACGCCAACAACGGTGCCCTTGCCCGCGTTGTCCTGGCCACCGTACTGGGTGGCCCAGGTGCCGTTGGGGCCGCTGAGCTTCAGGAAGTCGGTGGTGGAGTAGTCCGGGGCGTACTGGGTGTCCGGTGCCACCATGAGGACCTTGGGATCCTTGGCCAGATTGATGGCCTGGTCTGCCGTCAGATTGGCGCTGAAGCCATTGACGGCGGTAGTGAAGTCACGCTCGATAGTGATGTTTTCCTGTTTCGCGACTTCCTGCTGCTTCTGCTGCAGGTGCGATTGGTATTCCTTCACCTCGGCGCTGTCGGCGTCGAGCTTCTTGCCCTCTTCCGGCTTGGTGGGCGCGAGGCCCGCCGTGCCGCCGTCGTACGTTGCTGCAGGCTTTTCCGCCAGGACAACCATGTAGCGGCCGTCCTTGTAGGCACTGGGGTCAAGGTTCTTCTTGGCCACGCCTGCAACGGTCCCGGGCGTCTCCGGCGTGGGAGCGGCCTGGGCCGGCATCGCCATCGAAGAGAGAAGCAACGGCAAGCCAACGGCCAGTGCCGCGGCCTTTCGAAGCCCCCCGCTTCTGACGAAGCTCTTTCCTTGTGATTTCACGAGTGGTTGCACCTTTCACTGAGGGAGGACCAGGCTCCATCGCCTGGACCTGTCAACTTTTAGTTGGTTGAACCTTTGACAGTTCTTGTCAAAGCCGCGCAACCAGCCGAGTCACAGAGTACCTAGTGATAGCCGAATATGACATACAGCACATTTCAGGAATTTTGTCTTGTCACAGCGGTGGCGGTTCGTCATGGAACTACCCACAACGGACCGCAGGAATGTCCTGCGGTCCGTTGTGTGAGCCTGCCGGGAAAGATCAGCCCTTCGGCGTCACCTGAAGCCGGTCAAAGGACACCTGAAGGCCATCCTGATCCAGGACTACGACGTCGTCCCGGCCGTTTTGCACATCGGAGGGAAGGATGAACTCAACGGTGTTGCCTGTCGTGGGGAAGATCCATCCCAGGCGATGCCCCGTCTTGTTCAGGTACACGTAGTACCACTGGCCGTGGTCCAAACCCTGCAGCACTACCTTTTGGCCCGTGCGGTATTTATCTGCGGTGCCCAAGTCGGTCGGCGGCGTACCCAGCTCCTGGACCTTGAGTTCGGGAGCGCTTTCGGGCTTTTCCGGCTGGACCTTCAGCTCGAGGGGATCACCCGATGCCGACGTTGCCGCCTCCAGCGCTCCGTTGCGGGCCGTCGCCTCAAAAGAGACTGCGCCCAGGCTGCCTGCAGCAACATCCACGGCCGTCAAGACGTAGTCCCGGGTGGCGGTAACAGTCTCACCGGCAGCAAGGGTGGCTGCAGAGATGCCGGCATCGGGGGCTTCCAGTCCGGTCACTGCAACGTTTCCGGCGTTGCCCACGGTGTACGTGTACGTCACCGGATCGCCGACGCTGGCGAAGCGGTCACCGTCGGTGTCGATCCACTGGGCAGAAACGGTTCCCTCAAGCTTGGGCTCGCGGACTTTCAGGTCCACTTCGCCGCCGTTCACCGTGATGGTCTTGGTGGTTTGGCCGGCCGAGCTGACTTCCCACGTGCTTGTCGGAACGAAGAACCCCTGCTCAGCTTCCTGTGCAGTCACCGTGTGGCGAGGGGTGGCGCACTGGTAGCTCTGGCCGGCCGGCAGCACGCTGTAGCGGCAGTTGCCCGGCCCCTCCGGAAGGAAGGGGCTGAAGTTACCGGCGGTCGGGACCACCTTCTCAACCAGCGGGCTCGTGTTCTTCACCGTGAAGGTGTACGGGACCAGGTCCCCTGCCGCGTACGGCTGGGTCGCAAGGTCACGCCCGACGTCGGCACGCGCCCCGCTGATCCCGGCCGTCAGCAGGCCGTCGCGCAAAGCGACGGCAGCGCCGGTGAACGGCACCGTCTTAGTGAGCGACGGCGTCGAGCTGGCTGTGATGCTGAAGCTGGCTTCCGGCACGAAGTAGCCACGCTCGATGTCGGCTGCCGTGATCACATGTTTGGCGGTGGTGCAGGTGTAGCTGGCACCTGGGGCCAGGTTGTTGAACCGGCAATTCGGGGCAGACGGTGGCAGGAAGCCGGAGTCGAATGTCCCGGAAACCGGTACTGAATTGGCCGTGACGTTCGCGGTGCTCTTGACGTTAAGCGAGTAGCTGAGGACGTCGCCCACCTGGTAGGGGCTGGCCACGACATCCCGGGTGGGTGCCGTTCCCGTGATCGTCAGGCCCACCTGCGGCGCAACCGGCACGGTGGCGGTGAAGGTGAATTGCGAAACCCGGCCATTCGCCGTCGTAAATGCTGCGTTGAGATTCTGCTGGCCACTGGCGTTGGCCGGTGCCGTCAGGGCAACGTTGACGGTCACCGAGGCCCCGGGGGCGACGTCGGGAACCGGCACTGTGGTGGCCGACCATCCGCTGGGGGTGTAGACGGTGGCTGTTGCACCGGACAGTGTGGTGGCCTCCTGGTTGGTCACTGTCACGGGCACCTGCTGGGTGGCCCCCGGTGCGGTGGTGACGGCCTGGACGGAGAGCGGAGCGCAGGCGTAATTCAGCCAGGCGTCGTCGAACTTCGCGAACGGCATGTTGTCCGTGTAGTTGCCTTCGTAAAGCACCCCGAACTTGCCCTCTTCCAAGCGGGTGACCGTGGAGTACGCGGAGAAGCCGGAGCGGATGGTGCGGACGCCCGGCCAGGTGGCACCGTCGTCGCAGGAGACACGGGCCGAGACATTTTCACGTCCGGTCTTGGAGTTCGCGTTGGTGAAGATGAGTTTCTTCGCGTCGGCCGAGCCCTGCGCCGCGTTGGGGAACATGCGTGCAATGGCCCCGTTGTTGGCGGGATCCGGGAGTTCCGTGTCCTGCGTGACCGGACCGTAGGTAGCGCCGCCGTCCGTGGAAATGGCCACTTTACGGTAGCCCTGGTTGGCGTTGTCCCGGGAATTCAGCAGCACCCGGCCATCGGAGAGTTCCACGGTCTTGTTCTCGTCCATCCGGTCACCGACGTTGGCGCCCTTCTTCCACGTCACCCCATGGTCGTCGGAGTAGACACTGTAGGCCTGGATCTTGTTGGTGCCGTCTGCCTGGCGGATATCACCGGCGTACTGCTGGATGAGGCGGCCCTTGTACGGGCCGTACTTGAGCTGGATGCCCTCGCCCGAGGATGCGAAGTTGGAGCGCACGTCGCCGGCCACCGGGCTGGTTTTGCTGGTTCCGGGTTTGGTGACATTCGTAATAAGCCGCGGCTGGCTCCAGGTGACGCCGCCGTCCGAGGACTCGATGACCGCCGAGGAAATCACTGACCTGTCGGCATCGTTGTTACCGAACTGGCTGCCGCCGAAGCCCTGGTCCTTGGAGTACACAAAGAAATTGAAGACCTTGCCGGCCTCGGCGTCGTAGACGTAGGAGGGGTCGCTGTAGCCGTATTTGGGACCGCTGGCGTCGCCCACGTGCCCGGCGGCTATAACGGTGACAGGTCCCCAGGTCTGTCCGCCGTCAGTACTGCGGCGTTGGACTATCGAGTTGGGGTTCGGAGCATCCGCGGCTGAGCCCGGACGACCGTCCCATGATGCGAGCACCACGTTGTTGCCCAGATACGTCAGGGCGGGGATCCGGTAGAAGAAGTTGGCGGCCGTGCGGTCAGCCGCGATGTTGGCCTCAGTGAAGGTACCCGGCGCTGCCGCAGGGTTGTTGGGTGGGATGGGGGCGGCGGTGGCCGGAAGAGCGAGGCCTCCAAGGAGGCCAAGGCTCAGTGCGCCGGCGGCTGCGATGCGGGCGAGCGATGGTGCAGGGGGTATGGATTTCAAATCCAAGGTCCTTTCGAATCGGCGCGAGGGACGTTCGTGTTACGTGCTACGTCGAACGTCCTACAACCATAGGGTGTTCGCCGTCACATTGCTAGGAATGACTTTCGGGCGCACCTCCCCCCGCGCTGAAGCGGTAGCCTCAAGGGCACACCGCCCACCGCTTTTGAACCTGGAGTTGCCGTGAAAATCCTCGTCCCGGACACCATCGAATTGAGCCTCGCCGATCTCACCACTTCAGGGGATCACCCGGTGGTGTACGCGGTGGACGAGCCCATCCCCGCCGAACACCGGGATGCCGAGGTCCTGGTGGTGTGGCGGAACACTCCGGAGAACCTCTCGGACGCCGCCGAGGAACTTCCGAAACTCAGGCTGGTCCAAACGCTCGCGGCAGGCCCGGACTCCGTTCTCGCTGCCGGATTCGCCGACAACGTGGCCATCACCTCCGGCCGCTCACTGCACGACGGTCCCGTGGCTGAACACGCGCTCGCGCTCGCGCTGGCAGCCATCCGCCGGCTGGATGTCCTGCTCGAATCCCAGAAGGACGCTCGCTGGAACAGCCCGTACAACGAGGCGCAGTCCAACCCCGCGACCGAACAGCTCTATACACTCGACGGCGCCAACGTCACCATCTGGGGCTTCGGTTCCATCGCGGGGCGGCTGGCTCCCCTGCTGGCCGCTTTGGGCGCGAAGGTCACCGGCGTGGCCAATTCCAAGGGGGAGCGCTACGGGTTCCCGGTCGCTTCAACAGAAGAACTACCCGATGTTCTGCGCACCACGGATGTCCTGATTTCCATCCTGCCTGCGACGGCCGAAACCGCGGATGCCCTGAACGAGGACGTCTTGCGGGCCCTCCCGAAGACCGCCGTATTCGTGAACGTGGGACGCGGGGCCACGGTGGACGAAAACGCACTCCTGGCCGCGCTTACCGAGGGCCGACTGCGCGCCGCCGCCCTGGACGTCACCAAGGTTGAACCTCTCCCCGCCAGCTCACAGCTGTGGAGCGCCCCGAACCTGATCATCACGCCCCACGTGGCGGGTAACCGGCCCAAGGGCTCCGCCCGGCTGGTCACGGAAAACATCTCCGCCCTCAAGGAGGGCAAGCCGTTGACCAACCAAGTGGCCGGATAACCAATCCTCCGATTCCTCACGGGATTTCATTGCCACCGAATAGTAAGCATGCTTATGGTGGGTGGGTCCGGGGTGGCCAGCAGAGGGTTTCCATCCCACGCATAGCATGAGACAACGTGAGGAAACGTATGTACCTGCACACCCAGCTTCTCATCAATGAAATCGCTGCCGACGAGCCAGATCCCGCAGCCGCCAACGCCCTCCAGGAAGGTCTCGGCGGTCAATTCGGCGAGATGCGCACCATGATGCAATACCTCTTCCAGAGCATGAATTTCCGGGGTGACGCAGCTTCGAAACCCTACAAGGACCTTCTTCAGGGCATTGGCACGGAAGAGATCAGCCATGTGGAGCTCATCGGCACCACCATTTCCCAGCTCCTCGATGGTTCGCCCCGCTACCAGGGCAAGAAGTCCGATCCCGTGGACCAGCCAGGCGCGGGGGGAGCTACTCCCCTGAAGATCGCGCTGGACACCAGCAACATCCACCACTACCTGGTAGGTGCCCAGGGCGCTTTGCCGGTGGACGCTGCCGGCAATCCGTGGAGCGGCTCCTACGTCTACAACAGTGGCAACTTGGTCCTGGACCTGCTCTACAACCTGATGCTGGAATCCACAGGCCGGCTCCAGAAGTGCCGCATCTACGAGATGACGGAGAACAAGACGGCGCGCTCCACCATTGCGTACCTGATAGTCCGTGACCAGGCGCACGAGAATGCCTACGCCAAGGCCTTGGAGAGCCTGGGCGTCAACTGGGGGAAGGTCCTTCCGATCCCCAAGACCAACGCCGAGCAGTTCCCAGAGGTGAAGAAACTGCTGGACAAGGGCCTGCAAAGTATCCAGTACACCTTCAGCGCCGACAACCTGAGCGAAGCCGGCAAGCTCTACCGCGGAGCTTCGCCATCCAACGACGGAACTGAGCTCAGCACCGATGTGATGCCGGACGGATTCCCTATCACCATCTCCCCTGAACGCAAGGAAGAGTTCGCCCCCGGCCTGGATCCTGAGCTCCTGGCGCTCATCCAGGCCACAGCGGAGCAGGAACTAAAAGATGCGGACAGCCCCAAGGAAGGCAAGTCCGCGGCTGCCAAGACTGCAGCAACCAGCAAGAAGTAAATCCGCACGAAAAAGCGGGCCTGTCCTCGAAGGAGGACGGGCCCGCTTTTGGCGGAACGAGGAATTATCAGGCGTGCTCGTACGTGAGGCAATCGGCGGCTTCCCGGCCCGGGCCGACCTTGACGTCGTGGGCCTCGCACATGAGGTTGTTGTTGTGGACGCACTCCGAGCGCTGGCAGGCACCTACGTGGGCCAGGACCTTGGGAAGGCCGCCCATGGCATTGGTGTCAATGAACGTTGCACAGGATGCATGATCCGTGCTTCCACCGATGGTGATTCCAAAGGCGGTGCAGCCATCATGGTTGAATCCGCAGCTGCCAACGCTACAGGCGGATACTTCGGCAATGTGTTCGGTCATTGTTCCTCCTGGTGTGGATCCTGAATAGTACTGGGGCTGAACCCCGCGTGTACTTTCCAAACTACGCCGGAATCACGCCGGTTGACCCAATTTAATAGCGCATTTGTATGTGCCCTAATCCGCGCCATTCCGCCGAAAAACGGCAGATGCAAGGTGAGGCTTCACTTACTTGGAGTACGCAATGCGTCACTGATTTTAGCCCGCGTTTCGGCGTCCAACGGAGCGGTCACATGGCTGCTCCGCCCAGCCCTGTCCGCCAGGATTTTCTGGATCACCATGCGGCCCAATCCAGCAAAAACTGCCGCGGCGACAACGCCCAGCACCATGGATTTCGGTTTCTCAGCCATGCCGCAATCCTAGTGACACCGGACACCCCCTGCCAGTGCCGGCGCAAGCCCCGCCAGCAGGCATGAGCAGCCGCCGCCGTCGAGCCTTCAGTTGGGACTTTTGCACCGCCGCGGCGGGGTGTCCTCGCGCAATCCGCCTGAATAGGGTATGTGCGCCACTCCCGGTAGAATAGGTGTGCAAGCTCGCGGAGCGCCCCCCATGCCGTTCAAACATTGCAGTTCACCACCGTGTTTAACCCTGTGTTCAAGACGCTGTTTGAATGCGGCTGAATGGCGTGAGACGGCACCTCCGCGGCAGCCTTATTTAAGGTTCACCCAACTCACGCACAGGAGTTACCGGATGCCCCGGATCGTCGTTGACGTCATGCCCAAGCCCGAGATTCTGGACCCCCAGGGGAAGGCCATCGTGGGTGCACTGCCCCGCCTCGGCTTCAACAGCTTCAGCGCAGTCCGCCAGGGCAAGCGCTTCGAACTGACCGTCGACGGCGAGGTGACCGACGCTATCCTGGCCCAGGCCCGTGAAGCTGCCGAGACCCTCCTGTCCAACCCGGTGATCGAGGATGTTGTCAACGTCGAGGTCGTCGAGGCCTGATATGACGTCGATCCCCCTGATTGGCGAGGCTGTCGCCGTCGCCGCCGAGCCCCGGCTCGCTGGCGCCAAGGTTGGCGTCGTCACCTTCCCCGGTACCCTTGACGACCGCGACGCCGCCCGTGCAGTGCGGCTCGCAGGCGCCACGGCGGTGCCCCTCTGGCATGCCGATTCCGAACTCGGCGATGTTGACGCAGTCATCATCCCCGGCGGTTTCTCCTACGGTGACTACCTCCGTGCCGGCGCCATTTCGCGCTTCGCGCCGCTGATGTCCAAGATCATCGATGCCGCGAACTCCGACGCGAAGCTCCCGGTGTTGGGTATTTGCAACGGCTTCCAGATCCTCACCGAGTCGCACCTGCTCCCCGGTTCCATGATCAAGAACGACCACCTGAAGTTCATCTGCCGCGACCAGACGCTGCGCGTCGAAAACGCCAACACCGCCTGGACCGTGGACTACACCGACGGCCAGGAAATCATTGTGCCGTTGAAGAACCAGGACGGCCAGTACATCGCTGACGAGAAGACCCTCGATGCCCTTGAGGCTGAGGGCCGCGTGGTGTTCCGCTACGTAGGATTCAACCCGAACGGTTCCCGCCGCGACATCGCGGGCATCTCCAACGCCGCGGGCAACGTGGTGGGCCTCATGCCGCACCCCGAGCACGCAGTGGAGGCCGGCTTCGGCCCGGAGGCTGGCTTGTCCGGCTCCGCCGGCGAAACCCGCGACACCGACGGCCTGGGCTTCTTCACCTCCGTTTTGACCAAGATTGTGGGAGGCGACAAGTGACCACGGAAACCACCAAGAAGTTCAACATCGACACCGTTGAGCATGCTGCCAAGACCCCGGACACGGAACTCCCGTGGGCCGAGCTGGGCCTGAAGCAGAACGAATTCGACGAGATCGTCAAGGTCCTGGGCCGCCGCCCCACCGGCGCCGAGCTGGCCATGTACTCGGTCATGTGGAGCGAGCACTGCTCCTACAAGTCCTCCAAGAACCACCTCCGCCAGTTCGGCGAGAAGGTCACCGAGGAAATGAAGAAGGACATGCTGGTGGGTATCGGCGAGAACGCCGGTGTCACCAACCTGGGCGACGGCTGGGCCGTGACGTTCAAGATCGAGTCCCACAACTCGCCGTCCTTCGTTGAGCCGTACCAGGGTGCCGCTACTGGCATCGGCGGTATTGTCCGAGACATCATCTCCATGGGCGCCCGCCCGGTTGCCGTGATGGACCCGTTGCGTTTCGGCGCAATCGACCACCCGGACACCGCACGCGTCATGCACGGTGCTGTCGCCGGCATCGGTGGCTACGGCAACTGCCTTGGCCTGCCGAACATCGGCGGCGAAATGGTCTTCGACTCCGTCTACCAGGGCAACCCGCTGGTGAACGCCCTGGCTGTTGGCGTCATGCGCCACGAAGATATTCGCCTCGCCAACGCCTCCGGCAAGGGCAACAAGGTAGTCCTGTTCGGTGCCCGCACGGGTGGCGACGGCATCGGCGGCGCTTCGGTGCTGGCCTCGGAGTCCTTCGATGACACCAAGCCATCCAAGCGTCCTGCCGTCCAGGTGGGCGACCCATTCGCGGAGAAGGTCCTGATCGAGTGCTGCCTGGAGCTCTTCAAGGGCTCGCTGGTTGAAGGTATCCAGGACCTCGGCGCCGCAGGTATTTCCTGCGCCACGTCCGAGCTCGCCTCCAACGGCGACGGCGGCATGGAGGTGGAGCTGACCTCGGTCCTGCTGCGCGATCCCACGCTGACGCCGGGCGAGATCCTCATGTCCGAGTCGCAGGAACGCATGATGGCCGTGGTCACCCCGGAGAACATCGAAGCGTTCGAAGCTGTCATGGACAAGTGGGCCGTCGAGTACTCCTGGTTGGGTGAGGTCACCGACACCGGTCGCCTCATCATCACCTGGGAAGGCGAAGTAATCGTCGACGTCGATCCCCGCACCGTTGCGCACGACGGCCCGGTCTACGACCGTCCGTTCGCCCGCCCGGAGTGGCAGGACTCGGTGCAGGCCAACGCCTTCACCGGTTCCGTTGAGGATGCCGGCCGCCCAGCAGCTCCGTCCGAGCTGGCAGCAGCCGTCACCGAACTCGTTGCATCGCCCAACATGTGCAGCAAGGCCTGGATCACCAACCAGTACGACCGCTACGTTGGCGGCAACACGGCCATGGCCTTCCCGGATGACTCCGGCGTGGTCCGCGTTGACGAGGAAACCGGACTGGGTGTTGCCCTGGCTACCGACGCCAACGGCCGCTACACCTATCTGGAGCCGTACCAGGGTGCACAGCTTGCGCTGGCCGAGGCCTACCGCAACGTCGCAACGTCCGGCGCTGTTCCGATGGCTGTCAGCGACTGCCTGAACTTCGGTTCCCCTGAGGACCCGGACGTCATGTGGCAGCTCGCCGAGGCCATCCGCGGCCTGTCGGATGCCTGCATGGAGCTCGGCATCCCGGTCACGGGCGGCAACGTCTCCCTGTACAACCAGACCGGCACCACACCCATCCACCCCTCCCCCGTGGTGGCAGTCCTGGGCAAGCTCGACGACGTCGCCCGCCGCACGCCGTCGGGCTGGCGCGAGGACGGCCAGGCCATCTACCTGCTGGGCACCACCGCAGCAGAGTTGGACGGTTCGGAATGGTCAAACCTCCGCGGACACCTCGGTGGCCTGCCCCCGAAGGTCGACCTCGCAGCAGAGCGCGCCTTGGGCGAGATCCTGATCAACGCTTCCCGCGATGGCATGGTTGACGCAGCACACGACCTCTCCGAAGGTGGCCTCGCTGCTGCCTTGGTGGAATCCTCGCTGCGCTACGGTGTGGGTGCCCGGATCGCCCTTGAAGAACTCATGGAGCGCGATGGAGTGGACCTGTTCACGGCCCTCTTCTCCGAGTCCCAGGCCCGTGCGATCGTGTCCGTGCCGCGCTCCGAGGAAGTCCGCTTCAAGGACATGTGCACCGCCCGCGGCTTCGCCCACCTCCGGATCGGCGTTGTTGACGCTGCCGGTGGAAAGCTGGAGATCAACGGTGTGGACGAGCTCTCCTTGGACACTCTCCGCGAAGCACACGAAGCCACCCTGCCGAAGTACTTCGGCTAACGACTGGCCAAGCAAAAGGCCCCTGCACGCGCCCGCGAGGACGATTGCAGGGGCCTTTTGACGTCTTACAAGGAGATTACGCCGGCCAGGTCCGCAGCCGGGTCAACTGCTCCGTGAACTCAGCCCCGGGCAAGGGCCTGCCGAAGTAATACCCCTGGCCGCTGGCGCAGCCAATGCTCTGGAGCGCCGCTGCTTCCTCGGCGGTTTCGATGCCTTCCCACACTCCTTCCAGCCCACAGGACCGGATGACCTCCTGGATGGCCGCCAGGAACGCGAGCTGGGAGGGGTCCCTTCCGAGGTCCTTCACAAATTGCCGGTCCACTTTCACCCGGTCCACGGGGAGTTTCCGCAGGTAGCCCATAGACGAATATCCGGCACCAAAGTCATCGATTTCAAGCCCCACACCCAGCCTGTGCAGGCTCGCCAGGGTGTAGCGGTCCAGCTCATTGTTCTGGATGATGGCGCTTTCGGTCAGCTCCAGGACGAGCGATTCCGGCCGCAGGCTTTCCTCGGCAAGGGCTTCGCTGACGTCGTCCACGAACTCGAGGCTCTGCAGGTCCGCAGCGGAGACATTGATGCGCATGGAGAAGTCATGCTGGGCCGTGGCCGGGTTGTCCCGCCACTGCCGCAACTGCCCCACGGCCGTGCGCAGGACCCACCTCCCCAGTTCCGCGATGAGTCCCGTAGCCTCGGCCACGGGAATGAACTGGTCCGGCATGATCAAGCCGTGCACAGGGTGGTTCCACCGGACCAGGGCTTCGCAGCCTTCGATCCTTCCCGTGGCCAGCTCCACGATCGGCTGGTAGTTCAGAACCAACTGATCTGTACGGATGGCTTCGCGGAGTTCACCCACAATCTGCCGCTGGAGCTGCCGGGCGTGCAGCGTGGCGGGATCGAACACCCTGAGCTTGTTCCGGCCCTCGCTCTTGGATTCCTCCACAGCGATATCGGCTTCCTGGAGCAGGTCCTCGAGGGTATGGTGTGGCTCTGCTGTCCGCAGTCCCATGCTTGCACCGCAGCGGACGCTGTTGTTCCCGAGATCGATGTTCGGTTCCAGCGCGGCCAAGATGCGGTTGCCGACGGCGGTGGCCCGGTTTTGCGGGGTGGCGGGCAACAGCACCGCATATTCGTCGGCACCCAGGCGGGTGACGATGTCGTTCTCCCGTGCGGCCGACTGGATTCGCATCGCCACGGTGACCAGGACTTGGTCCGCCGCGGCAAGGCCGGCGGAGTTCTTCAAAGCCTTGAAGCCGTCCAGGTTCACGAGGAGGAGCGCAGGTTGAGCCGAACCGTGGGCCGCGGCGTTCCGTGCCGCAACGAAGGCCTCCACCAAGGCCAGACGGTTGCCGAGTCCGGTGAGTGCATCAGTGAGCGCTTCGCGGCGCTGCTCATGGCGGACATGGTGGAGCTCTTCCATGAGCGCCTGGACGTGCCGTTCCAGTTTTTCGATGCGGGAGTCAGCGTCAGCGGGGACAAGTCTTCGGGGCTTGGTGCTGGTCACGATTCTTCCAGGCGCCGCAGCGTGGTATCAGCGACAGCCTGCGGCTTGGCGACGGGATTGCGGCGCTCGTCCAGGAACAGCCGGTAGGAGGCGACGTCCATCCTGCCATCGGGCTCCACCCTCTTACCCGCGCGGTACACGTGGGTGATCCAGGAGCCGCCGAGGATGGCCTCGATCCAGGCGTCGCATTCGGCCAGAGGGAGGTGGACGCGGGTCCCGGTGTTCCTGCGGTGACCCGCGATGGACACCGTGATGCAACTGCCCAGCAGGCCTTTGTCAGCAGTGAACCAGGCCAGACCTTCCACATCGGCCACGATGGTCAGGTTGGCGTTCCCGTCCTCCACCGATTGAACGGGACCCATCCGGACTGACCGGCGGTCCGCATTCAGGGACGTCGGCGTTCCAGCCATGTAGGGAGCGCTGGTGATGTTTTGCCGGAAGGCGGACAGCTCCTGGGTGTGCTGGATCTGGATCCTGGTGGTGAGTTCGTTGAAGGTCATGATCGTGCCTCATCCGCGATAATGGCCGCCTGATGGCGGTCAGCTCCTACAATCCGGTTTCTTCCTTGCGCTTTGGCGCTGTACAGGGCTGCGTCCGCCACCTCAATCATGAATTTCATGTCGGCACCAGCGGGGATGCTGGAGGTGACTCCATAGCTGATGGTGGGAAAAGCGACGCCCTCGGGCGCCGGGGTGGCTGCCATCCGGCGGCTGATTTCGGCTGCGATGTCCTCGGCCCGGTCCTGCGTGGCACCGGGCAGGAACAGGATAAATTCTTCACCGCCGTAACGCCCGATCAGATCGGTGGACCTGACCGAGGCACCGCAGGCCTCGGCAAAGGCCTGGAGGGCCTTGTCCCCGGCTCCGTGGCCGAATTCGTCGTTGACGGCCTTGAAATGGTCAAGGTCCGCAAGGACTATGGCTGCGCCGGATCCTGCGGACTGCAGGCGGTGGAGTTCAGTGGTGGCCATGTCCAGGAAGGTTCCCCGGTTAAGGAGGCCGGTCAGGTGGTCGCGGTCGGCCCGTTCCTTGAGTCCCTTGATGAGTTGGTCGCTGGTGAGTGCGGTCATGCTGAAGGACACGGTGACCAGAAGCACCATGGATATCAGTGCCGAAGGTGCAGGTCCAAAGTACGTAGTGAACGTGTGGCTTGACGGGCCTTCCAGTACAAAAACGAGCCACCTGCCCAGGTAATAGCCGGCAAGCAGGCCTGCCGCGACGGACAGTGCTTTGTGGACCTGGGAGTGCGAGGACTTGATGAACCACAAGTCATAGGCGGCCAAGGCAATGCCCACGGTCATCATCGCCAGATAAACGAATCCGCCGGACCATACATTGGTCCCGGGACTATCCAGGAAGGACGCGACGGCGGTAACGGCGGGACCGATGGCCAACTGCCATGGTGCCGCTTTCCGGTCCCGAAGGGTCTTTGCGCCTGCCCAAACGCTGAACGCTCCGGCCACCACCAGGATGTTGCCCACGGGGTTGGCCCATTGCTGGTGAGGGGTGCCGTTGAGCAGGAAAGCTGCGTTGCCCACCATGAATTCCAGCAAGGCCAGGCTCCACCAGCCCGCATAAGGTGAGCGGGTGCGCTGGAAGGAGATACAGAACAGCACCAGGAGCGTTACCGTGACTACGCCTAAACCAACCCGTACCGAGAAAGCATCGAGCACCGTGTCCAACCCCCTCAGCTGGTCATCCTGCGGCTTTGAGTTCAGTGTGGCGAGGCTTACTCAATCCCACTGCGGCATTTGCTCAGGATTTGCTCAAGATCAGGGGCGGATCCAACCGGCCGCGCTTCAACCAACCCAGTGTCCGTCGTCGTGGTATTCGGCCTCCAGCCCGTGCGGCGTCTTCTCCCACTTATGCGGGCTGGTAAGCATCTGCCAGGCCGCCCGCCAGGCCGCTACTGAGTGCAGCACCCAATAGAACGGGTTGAGCAGGGCGAAGATCGCGATCCTCCATCCGTGCCGGCGAAGGGTGGCCACACCGGAAACTACGATCATCATGGCGTTGCCGAACAGCATGGACACCACTCCGCCCACCAGCAACCATTCGGGCAGGACCAGGCCAACAATGTCGTAGCCGATGTACGTGACCACGGTGAAGCCCACCACGAGCGGGTAGGCAAGGAACGCCAGTGGGGTTCCCAGGATCAGGCCGAGGAACCCGACGGCGCCGGCAACACCTGTGCTCTTGATGTAACGCACCGTGTTCCGGGTATTGACGGCCGAGGTGACCATGTATCCCTTGATCCAGCGGGTGCGTTGCTTGATCCACGCCGGCACCTGCGAGCACGCTTCTTCCCACGTAGTGGAATTGATGACGCCCACGCGGTATCCGTCCACGGCCGCCCGGAGTCCCAGATCGGCATCCTCCGTGACGTTCCATGGGTCCCACGCACCGACTTCCTTCAGCAGCGAGGTCACAAAGTGGTTGGAGGTCCCACCCAGCGGCAGCGGGATCCCTGAGTTGTCCAGGCCAGGGAGCATCGAGTCAAACCAGTGCGTGTATTCGATGGTGAACATCCGGGTGAGGACGTTCTGGTCCGCGTTGAAGTAGTTGAGCGCAGCCTGGACGCAGATCAATGGTTTGCGGTCCGGGTTGAGGTGTTCCCGTTCAAAGGCGTCCTGCTTGAACGCGGCGATGGAAGCACGCAGCTGGCCGGGCTCGGGGCGGTCCTCGGCATCGTAGATGACCACGTACTCACCGCGGGCGAACGTCAGCCCGTAGTTGCAGGCCCTTGGCTTGGTCTGCGGATCACCCTTGGGCACGATGAGGATTCGGACGTATTCCGGTGGCCGCGAAGCCTTCGCCGCGGCGATGGTCTCGGCGTCGTCTTCTTCCAGGAGGACCAGGACATCCAGCTTGGAACGTGGGTAGTCCAGTTGGCCCAGGTTGGCCAACAATTTGTCGATGATGTTCGCTTCCCGGAATACCGGAACCAGGATCGTGTAGACAGGCAAGTCGCCATCGGGGACCCGTTCCTCCGCCAAGGGAGGCAGTCCACGCGTGGCCCTCTCCTTATCCCTGGCTTTGGCCACTGCGGCGTCACGCATCCGGTCGAAAGGGCTGCGGAGACTGGCGAGCGTCTTGAAGCCGATGCTCACCAGGAATACGACGTTTGCTGCTGCCAGAAGGACGATCAAAGCCGTCAGCGGAGAGAGCACGAACGCAGTGATTAGTCCCGTGAGCAGGACCACCGGGAGGTAGCGCTGCCATGGGGTCAGGGCGGTACGTGCGGATTCGCCGGGCCGCTCTTCGGCAAGGCGCTCGGCGGATTCGTAGAGGAGGTGGCGCCGGAAGGAACGCTGGATGGACTGGTTGATGTCCCAGTCGGTGGTGGTGCGAAATTCAACAGATGCGGCGCCGAAAAAACGCGCCGCTTCCTCTGCGATGGCCGTTGACGGAGCCACCGCAGTGGCCACCGTCAATACGTCACCGTCCATCTTCCATGGCAGCCACTGCGGCTCGCCCACATCGCTGTACCCCAGCACCTCCATCAGCTGGTCGTCCACCGGTTCAGCCACCAGGTCCACCAGCGGCGCGTCCCAATGCTGTGCCAGGACTTCATAAATCCGACGGCGGTCCAGCCCGGCCTCCAGGATCAGGTGCCTGCCCAGCAGCCCACCTTCGCTCGCCGCTCGATCCAGCGCACGCTGCAGCTGTTCCGGGGTGATGAGCCCCGCCGCAAGCAGCGTCTGGCCAATCGACTGCCGGTTGAGCGTGGAGTCCGCCAAACGTGAAAGGGAAGTCATCAGTGGGAGGACCTTTCATAGATCCGGTGGGTTGGAGTCGAGAATGCCACGGAGTAGCGGACAGTGAACGACGGGTTCGCCACGATCGCCTGGTACACAAGGTCCGTGGGACCCGAGTCCCGTGCTCCCTTTCCGGCTTCAACGTTGACGAATACCCACTGCGCGTACTTGGCAGGGTCCTTCAGCGCCGGAGCAAAGTAGTCTCCGGAGGCGCGGTTGTAGATCTCTTTAAGGGGAATGCCCATGACAGGAAGCACGGCATTGCCCCGGGCGCTCTCGTCCATGAGGATTCCACCGGACTGGTAGTGCTCTTTAAGCCAGCGAGCCGCGGCCGTGGAGTTAGTGGTGGATTCCGCTGACATCCGCCCCTCCGCCAGGACGGCGAGACGACCCGTGGGATCCTCCCCCCACCAGAGGTTCTGCACCACGAGTCCAGCAAGCAACACGCCGATCAGCACGGGCTTGATGCGGGCCGGGCGGGTGAACTCCTCCACCACCACAGCTGCCAGGATGGCCACCAGGGGCAGCGCCGTCAGCGCGAAGCGGTTGTTCCACCACGTTGACGGCAGCGAATGGTCGTTGTTGATGGCCGTCTGCCCCAGGAAGAGGCTCAGCACCGCAAAAGCATACGCACTGCCGGTCACCGCCACCAGCAGGGTGCTGTTGGCAAAGCCCCGCCTGAAGACCAGCACGACGGCGCCACATGGCGCCAGCGCGAGGACCACCACGCCGACTGTCTCCAGCAGGGACCAATGGAAAGTAGTCAGCGTGAGTCCCAGGTTGCCCTTGGTGGGCAACAGGCCGCCGTCGGTGATGTTCTTCTGCTGCGCGTAGGCGGAGTACTGCCCGAACATAAACTCCAGCGGGTTGCCGTAAATGGCCCAGTTGTAGGAGATCCACCAGAGGACCGCCGCGGCCGGAATCATCACGTAGCCACCGGCCATGATGAATGCCTCCCGCCACGCACCGGTGCGGCGCTTGGCGACGATCAACACCAACAGGGTTCCGGTCATCACCAGCGCCCAGCCTTCGTAACGGGAAAGCACTGCAGCGGCGGACGGAATACCGGCGAAGACGGCCAGCTCTCCGGCACTCATTCGACGGCGGCTGGTGGCCCAATGCGCCAAGCCAGCCATGCCGCCCACGATGCACATGATGAGCACCGGTTCCGTCAACGCCGTGGTGTAGACGTACAAAACCGCCGGGTTGGCCAGGACCACCAGGGTCGTGGCGAGACGTCCGGCCCTGCCCAATCCGAGTCGGGCTGCGATCAGGTACAGGCCGGTGGTGGTGGCGGACAACGCCAGGATCCCCAGGATTCCGGCAGCCCAGCCCGTGCTGAACAGCCACATATTCAGCACGAACGGCGCCAGCAGCAGGTGCGGCATGGGCAGCCACACGGTGCCCAATTGTTCAAAGCCGGGCGCCTTGCTGTCGAAGATTCGCCGGGCGATGGTCAGGTGGCTTTGGGCATCCGAATAGTCCAGGTTGGTGCCCTGGCCGATCGTGTACAGGCACGCGAGGTAGCCCACCAGCAGTGAAACCACGGCTACCACCCTGGTGCCGGGAACCTTGCGCCCTGCCACGGGCGCACCGAGGCGCGCCCAGGCCCACGTGACCAGCCCGGTCACCGAACGCAGCAGTGTCAGAGGCCCCGGTGTCAGCGACCGCGCCGCCGGACGCCGGTGGGCGGCCCGCGGACGAGCGGCGGCGCTAGTTGTCATGACCCGGTTTCGCAGGTCCTGTGGCATCTGCCGGTTGTCCCGCCATTTGCTCAGCATCCACATATGCCCGTGCTGCCCGGGCACGACGCCGCAGGAGCACTGTCCGGGCGGCGAACGCCAGGCCCAGGACCACCACTGCCCCGCCGATCCACCAGGCATAGGGACGGTAGTCATCGGTCACAGCCTTCTGCGGAACCAGCACGTTGCTCTCCAGCAGCACGGGAGTTCCCGACGGCTGGGTCACCAGGAGGTTCCGGGACAGCGATGCCCAGCCGCCTTCAACTGCACCAACATGGGAGGCCAATGAAGACTGGAGCGTGGACGCGGCGGCAGCGTCATTTTCAGGTGCCCAAGCACCCAGGAGCAGCAGATTCCGGCCGCCTTGCTCAAAAGCCTCCAACACGCCGTACGGAGCCGAGGCGCCTACGCCGTATTCGACCTCATCCGGCGAGATGGTGCGGAACTCCGCCAACCGCAGCGGTGCGGACAGCTTATTTGCGACGTCGGCGGTGGCACCCACCACCAGCCCGGACTCGCTGGAGCCAGCCAAGGCGTCTAGGCCCACCACACGGGTATCCAGCAGGGAGGCACTGTCACGCTGCAGGGAAGCCAGCAGCGTCGCTGCGTTGACGGTGTTGGCTTGGGCGTTGCCATCGCCGAACGCTACCTGAACGCTCTGTCCGAAAGCCTGGGGGAACCGTTCGAAGCCGGCTTTCGTGGATCCGCCACGGACCGCCGTGAGGGTGCTGCCAGAGGTATCCAGGGTGACTTCCATGGGCATGACACCTGCGGGCCCGGTGCAATCGCCGCCTGCCGGGAGGGCGGCCAGACGGATCCGGAGGCCATTCTTCGCCTGTAGCTGGCCCGCTGGAACCTCAGCATCCACCGTGAAGGTGTCACCGCCGTCGAGGTTCTTGGAACTGAGCAGGTAGTCATTCCAGAAGACCGAGAGCTGCGCCTGTGCGTTGTCCGGGACAGCCGTGTGCGTGCCCTTGAGCTGGACTTTCACCGACGAAACCGGGCCTCCGAACTGCGACTGGGTGACGCCCACAAAGGATTCCGGGGTGCCGTAGCCGGAGAGTTTCAGGGTGGTGCTGCCCAGGTCCTTGAGGCTCTGGACCAGGCCCGGTGCGGCAGGCAGCCCCGAGGTCAGGCCGGTCACGGAGGAGGTCACGGCCAGTGCGGTTTTGTCGCTGGCAAGCGCCCGGGCGGCGGTGCGGAGTTGTTCGTCGTGGCCGCTGAGGATGAGCTGCGGGAGGTCCGCTGCCGTGGCCAGTTTGGTGGCGGTTTCTCCCGGGTCTGCGGTGACGCTGAGGATCCGGCTGCCGGCCGGGAGAGTGGCAGCGCGCGCCACCAGTTCGGCTTCCGGAAGCACTGCGACGGCGGCGTCCGGATAGCGTTGGGCCATGGCGGCCGAGGCGGTCATGATGGCGGCGGAAACATCCGCGCCGGGATCCGCGGGGACGGGAAGCACGACGGCGGGCACGGACGCCGGGAAGAACTCGCCCACCGTGGTGGGTGCTTTGGCGGTCCCGCTGAAGTCGACCGTCATGTTGTTCAGGGTTGCCGTGGCGTTGGAGACCACGCACATGGTGTGGGTTACCGGTATGAGCTGCAGCCCCACCGTAAGCTGCTGGCCAATAACGTCGGCATTGCTGACCGCTTCGTCCAGGGGAACCGTGGCTGCAGCGTTCGTTTCGAGGATGACCCGGCCGTTGACCGTTGCCCGGACCGTACCCTCAGGTTTCCCCGACACCGCGATGGTCCCCTTCACCCGGGTGGGTTCCAACCCTGCCGTCACGGGAACCACTACCATCTGCTCAGTCTGGCCCGCGAGCGCTGAAACACTGGAGGATGCCCGGACAGCCGTTCCCTGGCCCGGAGAGGCATCTGCCGGTGAGGCGGCGGCAGGTGCAGCGCCGATTCCCAACACACTGACGGTGGCAAGTGCAAAGCTGGCGGTGGCGAGCAGGATCCGGACCGGATGAGAGGGGGCGTGGGTGCGCGGGCGTAGCCGGGAAGGGGTTTGGGGCACGATGTCAGTCCTGAGTAACTAGCAGCGAATGAGTCCGTCGGCCGGTTGGGCCAACCTCATAGACACTGCCGAACGGAACTCAAGGCGCCTTGCTGCGTTGGCTCAAGATTTGATCAAGTCCACATGGCACACGTCACCTGACCTGCGGTGATAATGGACCATGTGGATCGGATGGATTGAGTTCGACCTCCTTTTGGGCGATGTCCATAGTCTCAAAGAGAAGCGCTCCATGGTCCGGCCCCTCGTGGCCGAGCTCAAACGCCGCTTCGACGTGTCAGCTGCCGAGACCGGGCTCCAGGACCAGCATCGGCGTGCGCTGATTGGAGCCGCGTTGGTGGCCCCGGATCACGCCCACCTGCAGCAGGTGCTCGACGCCGTTGAACGGTTCGTGGCTGCCCGGCCTGAGTTTGAGCTGCTCAGCGCACGGCAACGGGAGCTGCACAGCGAGGACTAGTAACCGATCACTGCCAGGCGTGTGGAATCCAAGTGTGCGTCGATGGCTTTGTGCGCTTTGTCGAGGCTTCGGCTGCGGAGTGCGTCGACGATCAACTGGTGTTCCCGGAGGACGTCCCCGGCCCGATCCGTGGCCTGGCTGACGGCTTTAACGCCAATCCGGAGTTGTTTTTGCCGGAGTGACGCGTAGAAATCAGCCAGGACGGGGTTGCCGCCCGCACGCACCATGAGGGTGTGGAACTCGGTATCCAGTTCGATGAACCTGGCGGGATCGTCCCGGGCTTCCTGCTGCTGGTCGATCACGCGCTGGAAGGCATCGATCTGGGCATCAAGCATGGTTTCCACCGCCGAGACGGCCCATTTCTCCACGACGGACCTGGCCTGCAGGATGGCCCGGACGTCGGGATCAGAGATGGGTGGCACGTAGGCGCCCTTGTGCGGGATCCGCTTGACGAATCCTTCAGCTTCAAGGCGCAACAGTGCCTCACGTACGGGCGTTCGTGAAGTACCCGTGGTCTTGGCCAGGACTCCCTCGTTCAGGAATGTTTCTTCCTCACGCGGCAGGGCTGCGATGTAGCTTTTCATCCACTGGTAGGCCACTTCTGGCTGCGACTGTGCAGTGGGGGTCATCTGGATCATGCAGAGCCTTTCTCGCGTAGCCCAGTATACGAGTTGCATTCAGCAGCTTGGGGGACATCCAAAAAACTTCTGCTTCAAATATAGACAGGTTGTATACAACACGTCTACAGTGATCTTAGTGACTCCGCTCACGCATCGGAAATACCCCAATTTTCCTGGGAGTTCGCGGCCCGGCCCACCGGAAGCTACGCGGCTGCCAATCGCAAAGGATCCCCACATGACCGATATGAAGAAAGCTGAACCCAGGCAACAGAAGCACTCCAGCCTGCCTGTTGTAGCTGCTTCGAGCCTGGCCGGCACAGCCGTGGAATGGTACGACTTCTTTCTCTACGGCACGGCAGCAGCGCTGGTATTCAACAAGCTCTACTTCCCCACCGACGATCCCATGGTCGGCACCATGCTGGCACTCGGAACGTTCGCCGCGGGCTTCCTGGCACGCCCCATCGGGGCCATAGTCCTGGGGCATCTGGGCGATAAGCACGGCCGGCGCGCCACGTTGGTGGCCAGCCTGATGCTCATGGGTGTCGCCACCACCCTCATCGCCTTCATCCCGTCGTATGCAGCGATCGGCCTCACAGCGCCGCTGTTGCTCCTGCTTCTCCGCTTGATCCAGGGGTTTGCCTTGGGTGGTGAGTGGGGCGGAGCTGTCCTCCTCGTCTCCGAGCACAGCAATGAGAGCGCACGACGCGCATTTTGGGCTTCCTGGCCCAATATGGGACCGCCCCTGGGCAACCTGATGGCCGCCGGCGTCCTGGCCATCCTCGCTGCCACCATGCCGGAAAGCGAGTTCCTGGCCTGGGGCTGGCGGATAGCCTTCGGCCTGTCCGCACTCCTGGTGGTTATTGGCCTGGTCCTGCGGCTCTACGTGCAGGAAACCCCGCTGTTCAAGGAAGCACAGCGGAAGCGCGAAGCCGAGGGCAACAAGGAACGCAAGATGCCCCTGACTATCCTGTTCCGCCGTAACTGGCGCGAAATCCTCATCGCCACCGGCAGCCGGATGGGCGAGAACGCGGGCTTCTACATCTATTCGCTGTTCATCATCACCTACGTCACCCAGATCATGGGACTGCAGAGGCAGACAGGCCTCACCGCCGTCATGATCGGGCAGGGCGTGGCCGTCGTCGCTATTCCCATCCTGGCGCTTTACGCGGACAAGGTGGGCCGCAAACCCATCCTGATCGGAGCCTCGATTGCCACCATGGTGTGGGCCTTCGCGTTCTTCGCCCTGCTCAATACCGGACAGACTTGGGGAATCATCGCGGCCGCCGTGGGTGGCCTGCTGATCTTCGCGGCGTACAGCTCGGTCATCGGCGCTTTCTTCTCCGAACTCTTCCCAACGGACGTCCGGTACAGCGGCACCTCAGTGGCCTACAACCTGGCATCGCTGATCGCCGGTTCGTTGTCACCGATCATTGCCTTGGCTCTCTACAGCGCTTTCGGCACCGGCTATGCGATCGGCATTTACCTGGCCGCCATGGGCCTGATCTCCATGGTCTCGGTGATGTTTGCCAAGGAAACCAAGGGCCTTCGCCTCAGCGACCTGGACAACGAAACCGCAAAGGAAAAAGTATGAAAATCGCCCTCGTCCAGGTAGCCAGCCCGGACTCCGAAACCCGCGAAGACCGAATCCACCGCGTCGAAGACATCCTTCGGGGCATCAACGGCGCCGAACTGATCGTCTTGCCGGAGCTGTGGAGCGCAGGCTACTTCCACTTCGACGAATACGAGGCCTTGGCGGAGACACTCACAGGCCCCACGGTGACCATGTGCTCACGGGTAGCCAAAGACCTCGGCGTCTACCTTCATCTGGGCAGCATCATCGAAGCGGGCGACGACGGCCGGCTCAGCAACACCTCCATCCTGCTGGGCCCCGAGGGCAACGTGGTCCACACGTATCGGAAGATCCATGTGTTCGGCTACCAGTCCAAGGAGGCGAGCCTGCTGACGGCAGGTTCATCCCTTCCCGTCGCCCCCTTGCCTTTCGGGTCTGTCGCAGGCATCACCTGCTACGACCTCCGGTTCCCAGGATTGTGGATGGAGCTGAGCGAACGCGGCGCTGAGATCGTGATCGTTCCTGCTGCCTGGCCGGCCGCCCGGCGTGAGCACTGGCGCCTGCTCACCACGGCCAGGGCACTGGAGCACCAGATCTTCGTCATCGCCTGCAATGCGGCGGGCACCCAGGAAGGCGTGGAACTCGGAGGGCACAGCCGGGTGGTGGATCCCGCCGGCAACATCCTTGCCGAAGCGTCCTCCGACGAAACCGTACTGATGGTGGACATCGATCCTGGCCAAGTCAACGCAGTCCGCGCCGAGTTCCCCGTCATCGGCGACCGCCTCGCGGCCTACGACACACTCACCGTTTAGAACCAACACCGTTGGGAAGCACTTAAGGAGACGGAATGGAAACAACAAGGCAAGTCCCCCTCACCTTCCGGGTAGTGGGCACAGAGAAGACCATGATGGTCACGGACTTCCACGGTGTGGTGGCAGGTTACACAGGCCGGGATCCGAAAGCAGTACAGCACCACATCGATGAACTGGCAGCCATTGGGGTGGCTCCACCGCCAGAGGTCCCCATGTTCTATCGGATGGACTCGGATCTGTTTGAAACGGCGGGCGAGCATGACACCTC
Source organism: Paenarthrobacter sp. OM7 (assembly GCF_029873575.1). Classification (NCBI taxonomy): domain Bacteria; kingdom Bacillati; phylum Actinomycetota; class Actinomycetes; order Micrococcales; family Micrococcaceae; genus Paenarthrobacter; species Paenarthrobacter sp. OM7. Next base: position 701,789 of record NZ_CP123579.1, on the reverse strand, counting down.
GGAGAACCTGACCTCCGGTGAGATCGAGCCTCTCTATATCCGCCACAACGGCAAGTACTACCTCGGTATCGGCTCAGACCACACGGACCGGGACATTGAAGCCCGGGACATCGGCGATTCCAAGCGCGCCTGTCCCAAGCCTGTCGCAGCAGAGGTCATCGAGGTGGAGTCGCTGGAAGACCTTGACCTCGACCAGTGCACCGCACGCTCGTGGGTGGACGGCGAGTTGTACCAGGAGGGTTCGCTGAGCGGCCTGCGCAAGCCGGCCGACGTCGTCGAGCGCCTCCTCGCACGCACCGACATCGGTGACGCCGACTTCATGTGCCTTGGGGGCACCCTGCCACTGCTGAACGGGAAGTTTGTTGACGGAACTTCCTGGAAGTTGGAGCTCTCCTTCCCGAATGGGACCACCATTGAACATAACTACAAAATGAAGAAAGGCTCACTCTGATGAGGACCGGAAATGAGTATCTGAAGTCCCTGAACGACGGCCGGACGGTGATCCTCGATGGCGAGGTAGTCGGCAACGTCCTGGAACACCCGGCCTTCGCGAAGGTTGCCCGGACCATGTCCGAGCTGTTCGACATCGCAGCCGATCCCGCCAACGGAATGCAATTCCACTCCGAGGAGATCGACGGACCGGCCAACCGGACCTTCGCCGCCCCCCGCACGCAGGAAGAGCTCGTCCTGCGCCGCCAGGCCATCGAAAAGTGGGCCAAGCACACCCACGGCTGGGTAGGCCGCAGCCCCGATCACGTGGGGACGTTCTTCGCCGCGTTCGGTTCCCACCCGGACGTCTTCAAGAATGAGGAACGTGACTTCGCCGGGAACGTTGAACGGTACTACAAGAAGATCCTGTCCGAGAACCTGTACCTTTCCTACGCGATCATTCCCCCGCAGGTTTCCCGCGCAACCACAGCGTCCGGTTGGGAAGGCGAATACCTGCAGGTCGGCGTCGTGCGTGAAACCGAGGAGGGCATTATTGTCCGCGGCTCACAGATGCTCGCCACGGGCGCCGCGATCGCCGACGAAGTCTTCGTCACCTGCATCAAGCCCCTGGGCCCGGACGACGTGGACTTCGCCGTCAGCTTCGCCATCCCCGTGGCCACCGACGGACTGAAGCTCTACTGCCGCCGCCCGTTCGCACCGGCCGCTACCAGCGACTTCGACTACCCACTGACCAGCCACTACGACGAGCCTGACGCGCTGGTGGTCTTCGATGACGTGCTCATTCCTTGGGACCGCGTGTTCATCAACCGGAACATCGACACCTTGCGCCGCCAGTTCTTCGACACCGGCGCCCACGCCCTGGGCAACTGGCAGGCCCAGATCCGGTTCTCCACCAAGCTCAAGTTCATCGCCTCGGTGGCCCGCAAAGTGACGCAGGTGAACGGGACGGACAAGATCCCCGGCGTCCAGGAGAAGCTCGGCGAACTCGCTGCAATCGTGCAGTCCGTTGAGTCGGCGGTTCTCGCCGCGGAATACACGGCAACAACGGACGACGCCGGCATGAGGGTCCCGGGAAAGAGCGCACTGTACGGGGCCATGGGCTTGCAGTCCGAAACGTACCCCCGCGTGATCTCGATCCTGAGGGACCTGGTGGGTGGTGGCGTCCTGCAGTTGCCGTCCAGCATTGCCGACATGACCAGCAGCGTGACCCGGCCGGACATGGAACGCTACGTCCAGTCGCCCGGCGTCAGCAGCGAGGAACGCGTCAAGCTCTTCAAGCTCGCCTGGGACATCATCGGTTCCGAGTTCGCCGGCCGCCATCAGCAGTACGAAATGTTCTACGCCGGTGCGCCCTTCGTGGTCCGCGGCGCCTACACCTACCGGAGCTACGGCTACGACGCCCTGGTTGCGGAGCTGGACACGTTCCTGGGCTCCTACAGCATCGACGGCACCACCGCATCGGAGGGGATCTGACCATGGCAAAGCCCGAATTCGAGTTCACTCCCGTATCGACGGTGGACTTCGCACCTTGCACCCCGCACATCGAGGGCCTGTCCGAGGCGGTCCTTGCCCGGGATTCCGACAACGACAGCGTTACCCGGATCCTCAAGTTCGAGCCCGGCACGGATACTTCCCCCAACGGCGTCCTCACGCATGACTTCTGGGAAGAGGTCTTCATTTTCGAGGGCTCGTTCGTGGACCAGCGCCTCGGCAGGACTTTCAAAGCCGGAGACTGGGCTACCCGTCCTCCTGGAATGGAGCACGGTCCTTGGATCTCGGAGAATGGCGCAAAGATGTTCGAAGTCCGGTACTACACGGATCCGGTACCAGCGGAGCGGAGCAACTGACATGAGCCTGGCACCAGCCTTCACCATCCCCGACGCCATGGGGATGCGCCGCGCCATGGGCCGTTTCGTCACCGGCGTCGCTGTGGTCACCACCCAGCACGAGGACGAGCAGTACGGGATGACCATCAGCTCGCTGACGTCCATCAGCCTTGAACCACCCATCCTGATGATCTCGCTGAACTTCGGCACCCGGACCGGCGAGGCCTTGATGGAAAGCGGCAAGTTCGCGGTGTCCATCCTCGGCGCGAAGCAGGAGTCAGTTGCCCGGCGGTTTGCCGTCCGTGGCGGGGACCGCTTCGGCGACGGCGATTTCGACGTCACAGACAGTGGCCTTCCGGTCATCAAGGGCGCCCTCGCCCAGGCGGACTGCAGTGTGGTGCAGCAGTACGACGTCGGCGATCACCAGGTCTTCTTCGGCCAGGTCACCACGTGCCGGGACCGGGACGGCGAGGTGCTGGCGTTCAAGGCGGGACGTTTCGGCTCGTTCAGCGACTTCGGCCATGCCGAGATCCCCTGGATGTTCTGAGCAGTCCTTAAACACGTGGTGCCCGGTTTCTTGAACCGGGCACCACTTTTGTTTTGGCTAGGCGATGGTCAACTCGCCCATGCGGTCCCAACCGCTGCCTTCGAACTGGCGGCTGATGATGTGCGGAGTTTCCACGAGGGCCTGCGGCATGTCCGCCATGGCCTTCTTGAAGTGGGCGCTGTTGACGTGGGCTTCGGCGGCATCGTCCTGGAAGGCTTCCACCAACACGAACTCGTTGGGGTTATCCACGCTGCGGGACCAGTCGAACCAGAGGTTGCCCGGCTCAGCACGGGTTGCTTCGGTGAAGTCAGCCACGAGGTCCAGCCAGCGCTCGGACCAATCAGGCTTGACGTTGAATTTGACCACAATAAAGATCACGGGCTGCTGCCTTTCGTTGCACTACAGATCCGTTCCATCTTTACAGAAGTTAAACCCGACGGCGGCCGCCACCTCAGGTGACGACCGCCGTCGAACGCTGTCTTTGGCTTGGTTGAACTACTTGGACGTGCCCTGCGAAACGGAACCCTGCAGCTGGCGCTGGAAGATCACGTAGACGATGAGCACCGGGATGACCGTAACGCTGACGGCTGCGAACAGCGCGCCGTAGTCCACTGCGTAGCCCATCTGGCCGGCGAAGGCCGCGAGTTCCTGCGAGAGGACCCGCGGGCCGGCGGCGTTGATGGACACCGGAATCAGGAACTGGTTCCAAAGGCCCAGGAAGTTGAAGATGGCAACCGAGGCGAGGCCCGGCTTGGCCATCGGCAACATGACCTGGAAGAACGTCCTCCACTCCCCTGCACCGTCAAGCGCTGCTGCTTCGGTGATTTCGTGCGGCAGAGACTTGAAGAAGGAGAAGAGGAAGAACACCGTGAACGGAAGCGCGAAGCCCACATACACCAGGATCAGGCCCGGCAGGGTGTTCAGCAGTCCCATGTTCTTCAGCACGAAGAACAACGGCACCATGGCAAGGAAGATCGGGAACGTCAGCCCGGCGAGCATCAGGTAGTAGATGGCCCTGCTGCCCCGGAAGGTGTACCGGGCCAGGACGTAGGCACACATCGCACCGAGGACCATGACGATCACCAGTGCTGCGGCCACAACGATGATCGAGTTCAGGAAGGCGCTGCCGATGCCGGCTTCGCTCCAGGCCTTGACATAGTTGTCCAGCTTCCATTCACCAGGCAAAGCGAACGGTGAAGCGAAAATCTCGCTGGAGGTCTTGAAGGAGGACATGAACGTCCACAGGAGCGGCAGGATAACGATCAGCGTCCAGATGGTCAGCGCGGTGTGGGACACCGCTCCCACCACTTTGTCGCCCTTCGTGGTTGCCGGGGTCCGGGGCTGGAAGTGCAGTGACTTCATTTCCGGGGTTGAGACTTTGGTACTCATTACAGGCTCACATCCTTATCGCCGCCGGTGAGCCGGTTGACCAAAAACACCAGTCCGGAGAAGATCAGCGTGGCAATGGCCAGCACAACGCCCATGGCGCTGGCGAGACCGAACTGTCCCTTGCTGAAAGCCGTGAAGAACAGTTGTTGTGCCATGACCAACGTGGAATTGTCCGGACCACCGCCGGAGTTCAGCGCGGCCATGTAGACGAACGCGTCCAGTGCCAGGATGCCCATGTAGATATAGGCGGTCTGGATGTTGTCGCGGATCAGCGGGATGGTGATGGACACTGCGGTGCGGAAGCGGCCCGCGCCGTCGATCCTGGCGGCCTCGAAAAGCTCCGCAGGAATGCCTTTGATGCCGGCGACGAACAGGACCATGTAGAAGCCTACGAAGCCCCACACAATCACGAACATCGTGGCGATCATTGCGGTGTTCTTGTCACCCAGCCAGGCGAAGTCCTTGAACTGGTCCAGGCCCAATCCGGTGAGGATGCCGTTCAGCAGTCCACCGGAGGGATCGTAGATCTGCCCCCACATGATGCCAATGGCCACTGCGGGAATGGTGTACGGGAAGAACGAGACCACGCGGTAGAAGCTGGAATTGCGCAGGCCCTTGATCTGGCCTTTGCTGCTTCCTCCAACTGTCACCAAGGAGGCAAGGACCAAACTGAGGATGATGGTGATGATCGGGAGGAAGATCACCAGGACGATGTTGTTGGACATCGCCTTCATGAAGATGTCGTCCGTGAAGATCTTCACATAGTTTTCAAGGCCGATGAAGTTCTGGTTCGGCGAAAAACCGGACCAGTCCGTCAACGAATAACCGAAGGCCTGGATGAACGGCCAAATGACGAACAAGAGGTAGATCGCCAACGGCAGTCCGAGGAAGACGGCAAAGAAACTGACCTTGTCCCACGTCAACGGCTTCCGCCGCCGCTTAATCACTTGCGGTGGAGCCGGCGCCGGAACGACGGCGGCCAGGCCGTCGTCGTTCCGGCTCTGCTGAGTTTTCACTGACGTCACTTCACTTCGATCTTCTTGACCGAGCTGTCATTGCGGACCTTGTCGGTGATGTTCTGGAGTGCCGAGGTGAGGGTTGCGACGTCCGACTTGCCGTCCAGGAAGGTGTTCCAAACCACCAGCTGGTCCTTGTTGGTGCCGTACAGGTCGATGAAGTTCCAGGTGTAGATGTTCTCGCCGGCGTCACTGAGCATCTTCGTCTGCGAAACCAGGGCTGTGGACCCGAATCCATCGGCCGGGACGGTGTCCTTGACGATGGTGGGAGCAAGCTTGGTCTTGGCGAAGTTGGTGGCAGCTTCCTTGGAGAGCATGATCCGGAGCAACTCCTTGCCGCCGGCGGCGTTCTTGCCCTGGCTCGGAACAATGAACGGCTCGCCTGCAGCGCTGTGAAGTGCTGTCTGCGGCATCTTGGGGCTGGCGCTCACGGACGGGGCCGGGGCACCCATCATGTTGAAGCCGGCCTTGGTCTGGTCCTTCATTTCGTTCTCGATCCAGGAACCCGAGGGGTAGAACACAGCCTCCTGGGCGTTGCTCCACTGTGCCTGGGCGGCCGTGAACTGGGTGCCGGAACCGCCGGGCTTGAAGAAGCCGGCCTTGACGATCTTGTCCAGGGCCGTGAAGACGGACTGGATGGCCGGGTGCGACCAGCAATCGGCCTTGAGGTTCTCCAGGGCGAGGCGAACGTCGTCGCCGCCTTCCTTGATGGCAGAGGCAATGGCCAGTTCCTGGTAGTACGTGGCAGCTTCCTTGCCCCAGACAAAGAGGTACTTGCCCTTGGCTTTGGCCTGCTCGCCGAGTGCGTACATCTCATCCCAGGTCTTCGGAACGGTCCAGCCGTTTTCCTTGAGCAGGGAGTCGGAGTACCACACGGCAAAGACGGTCAGGACGTAGTTCAGTGCAGCAAGCTTGCCGTCGAATGTGCCCGGAGCCAGTACGCCTGTGTACAGGGTGTCCTTGATGACCTTGCCTTCAAGGTTCTTGGCCTCCACAACGCTGGTGAGGTCCTCGAGCTGGGCAAGGATGGTGCTGAAGCCGATGGCCTTGGCGCCGGAGTTGTCGATCAGGTCCGGCGGGTTGCCACCGACAAAGCGCGGCTGAAGTTCCTGGGCGATATCCGTGGACGGGGAGATCTTGGCCGTGGAACCCTCATGCGCCTTCTCGAAGGCCTTGCCTGCGAACTCGACGTAGTCGATCCCGTAGCCGCCCTTGAAGATCACGGCGTCCACTGTGGACTTGTCTGCCATGCCGAACGGGTTGGTGTCGGAGACAGTGCCTGTGGGGCCGGCGGTGGTGGTGCCGCCACCTGCGGCACATGAAGCAATGGTTCCCCCCATGGGCACGAGCACGGCTGCAGCGAGTGCTCCGCGCAGGAATCCACGGCGACCGACGGACTGGTGCTGAACGTTCATTTCTAAACCCTCCAGTGACTCGTAGTGTCGACTGTTGCGGCGGAAAAGCCGGTCAGTCAGACAGTCTGGGTTGGCGCTCTGGCAGCACCAACCTTCTGTGACATAATTCACCACGAATGATCGAAAATCAATATTTCGCGGCAGTTTCGATCAACATATGTCAAAGCGTGATCTTTCTATGGTCCTTCGGCGAGGGCTTTTCCGCACTCCGTGATGGCTTCCCGGGCCAACGCCTTCTGCCCCTCGGATCCCAGTCGTTCCGCCCATTGTTCGGCCAATTGGAACTCCACCATGGCCTCCGTGAGCCGCTTTTTACCGCTCAGAAACGTCCCGAGGCCAACGTGCAAAGCAATCATCCAGCGCTTGGTCCGCTCATCACGTGCTGTCGAGGCATATTCGAGGGCACTTCGCATCCAAACCTCGGCGTGCGCGGCATCCGCGAGCGAGAGCATGTGGAGTGCATCGACGGCCAGGAATTCCTCACCAAGGTGGTCCGCCAACTCGGCAGCCTGCTCCAGGAGGGGAACAGCCATGGCGGGGCGTCCGCCGGCGTTCAAAACCCGCCCGCGCTCCAGGAGGATGCGCACGCCTACGGTGGGCTCGTCGTCGTCGATGTCGTCCAGCAGCGCATCGGCTTCCTCAAAGCGTCCTTGCAAACTGATGGCCCGCCCAAGCTGGGTTGCCAACTCAGCACGTTCGTCGGCGTCGTACATTTCCTCGATCATCGCGGCACGGAATCTGGCTTCCGAGGCAGCCGGATCGCGAAAGTTCCATAAGTGGTCCAGTGTCTTCTGATCCAGCATCAAACCGCTCCTGACCAGCCCATAGCTGAGGTCTTTAGGTATGCAGTATCAATCTAGCCCCATGTCAGCGCCGTGGGGAGGGTGTGTGCGGGCGTGTCAGTTGCCTTGCGGCTTTGCGAGCCGGGCCCAGCCCAGTTGCTCCTGCTGCTTCCGGCTCAACGTTGCCACCACCAGGTCATAAGAGTCCTCCACCATGTCCCGCACCATTTGGTCGGATAGGCCACCATCCAGGCGAACACCGTTCCAATGGGTCTTGTTCATGTGCCAGGCACCGGTGATTTCAGGGTTTGCCGCCCTGAGCTGCTCTGCCAATGCGGGCTCGCACTTGAGGCTCACGGACCAGTTGTCCGGATCCATCGTGGAAAGGGCGAACATCTTCGCCTCGTGGCGGGCACCCCCGGCGACGGCGGCCCGCACCTTGAACACGGACGTCTCAGGCCCGAAGGGGAAGTCTTCAAAGGCGCCCGGAAAGCCCAGGCAGATGTCGCGGAGGGTGGAAACGTCCATGGAGCGAGCCTACTGGCGCTCCGGGCGCGGGGCCACGTCTACGCCGCTGCCTACGCCACGCCCAGGAAATCCTCCAGCAGCACTACTTCCAGGCCCGCAGCCAACTGGGCCGCGCGGAAAGCAGCGAGGTCGGCGGCGAATTCGGCTCGGAAATGCATGAGCACAATGTCCCCCGGGCGCAGGGAGTTCCCCACCTGATAGTCCATCTTGCCCGCGTTGGCCTTGGCTTCCCAGGTGACGATCGCCTTCATGCCCGATGCCGCCACGGCTTGCCGCATCACGTTGGAGTAAGCCCCTCCAGGCGGCCTGAAGAGCGTGGGCCGGCGGCCGTAGTGCTGGAACGCGTACTCCTGCATTCCCACCATGTCGTTGACCTGCTGCTGGTAACCCCACTGCCGGACCATGTTGATGTTGTGCGTGACCGTATGGTTCTCAATCAGGCTGCCCTGGTCTTTGAAGGCGTTGAAGAAAGCCGGGTTGTCCGCCACTGTGTCCTTGGTGAGGAACAGTGACGCGGGGTAGTCGTACTCCGCCATCAGTTTCACGGATTCAGGCGTCTTGATGTTGCCGTCATCGATGGTCAGGAACACCACCGGGTGCTTCGTCTCGATCTTGCTGATCACTGGCGCCAGGCCGCCCACGATCGGCGGGAGTTGGTAGTCCGGAATGAAGGTGCGCCGGATGCGCTTGGTGGGGGCCGGCGTTGCACTTGGCGTCGGCGTCGTCGAAGCGGACGACGTCGGAACCTCGCCTCCGACCCCCAGTGCACCGTTCTGCCCCGGCGCCTCGGGCGACCCGGCGGCTCCAGTGGGCGTCAGCGCCGGCGTCGAACTTTCCGCTGTTGTACAAGCTGTCAGGCCGGCCACCATGGAAGCGCCAAGGATACCGAAAGCGGCCCGCCTGCTGGGAGTGGAAAATGGCACCGCAGAATGGTCGCCGAACATGGTTGTCCCCCAAGACTCAAGAATTGATTCAGCTGAAATCTAACAGAGGAACCGGGCCTGGAATCACAAGCCGTAGTGCCAGCCTTCGCGCGCCGGGCAGGAGTTCACTACCACTTCGAGCCCCGCGTCCTTGGCACGCTGGGTAGCTTCGTCGTCGAATACGCCCAATTGGAGCCACACGGCCTTGGCGCCGATCGCAATCGCTTGGTCGATCACCGCGCCAACGCGCTGGGAGTTGACGAAACACTCAACAACGTCGATGGGATGCCTGGCTGCCGGAATATCCGCAAGGGTTGGGTACCCTTTCTCGCCGTGCACGTCCTCCCCCTTGAGATTTACGGGAATGATTTCCATGCCCATGGTGTCCCTGACATAGAGCGAGACCTCATACGCGGAACGCCACGGGTTGGTGCTGAGACCGACGATGGCCCAGGTGCCCTTTGTTCGCATCAAGCGTTCCACGACGTCAGGATCGTTGACATGCATCATCCCCCCAGACTACCTGCCCACCGACGGGCCTTCTGGCCGAATATTCTGCGTCTGCGCCCAGATGGCGGGTGTCTAGCGGTGACCCTGCTTCAGCCACTTCTTCCACTGGTCCGTCACGGGCTGGAACTGTTCTTCGGTGCGTTTGTCTGACAGCGCCGGAAGCAACGCTCCTTGCTTGCCGCTGAGCCCGGGCTTTGCCGGCTTTCCGGTGTCGGTTTTTGACGCTTCAGCCTTAGGGGTATCCGCGCTCTGCCGCCCGAACTGGTCTTCCTTGGCCTGCGGCCCTTGGGCTGCGCCGCCAAGTGATTTGTTCGGCTTGGCAGTTCCTGGATGGGCAGAGCTTGCGTCGGCAGCGCCCGGCTGGGCAGCGCCGGCGTGGGCAGCGCCGGCGTCGGCAGGTTTAGGTACTGGAACTGCCGGGACGGCGTCGGGCGCCTGCGCCTGCGCCTGCGCCTGCGCCTGCGCCTGCGCCTGCGCCTGCGCCTGCGCCTGCGCCTGCGCCTGTGCCTGTGCCTGTGCCTCATTGTCGGCATCAGCAGCCGCGGGGAGTGGAATGGTTGCTGCTTCCGAGGAAGGTGGAATCGCCGCGGGGTCTGCAGCAGGAGCCGGTTCCGTAGTGACTCTGGGAGCGTCAGGCGATGGCAGTTCGGGTGCCGCGATTGATGGCCGGGGATGGAAATTGATGATGAGCTGGTCAATGAAGGAAGGGTTCCGGGTGAATCCCGAGCTGGCCGCGGCGACGCCGCTCACCCCAAGTCCCATTGCAGCCACTACCGCGATGCTGACTACTGTTGTCCGGTGCTTGTGACGCCAGCGACGCTTGGACAGTTCATCGTGCGGGCCGGCGATCATGGCAGCGAGTTCCGGGCTGGGAGCGGGAGCCGGAAGGTTGGCGAAGGTACCCAGCGAAACCAGCGCTTGGCGGACGTCTGAAGCGTCGGCGAGTCCGGCGTCGAGCAGTAACTCGTCCACGATCGCTTCGCGTTCTGTATCCCTGCATGTCATGGCGACACATATTCCTTTACTGCCGAATGCTCACGGAGCGTAATGAGGGCCCGGCGCTGTAATTGCTTGACTGCGCCAGCAGTTTTCCCCATGATGTCGGCTACCTGTTCAACCGTCAGGCCGGCCACGATGCGGAGATGCAGGACCTCACGCTGGTCCTCGCCCAGGTTGTCCAGAAGCGCCGCAACCTCATATGGCGCCAGTCTGGACAAAGCTTCGGCCTCTGCAGAACTCGTTTCGCGCGTGTCCCGTTCGGGCTCGAACTCGTGCTGTATCGGCGCCCGGTTTTGCTTCCGGTGCTCATCCACCATCCGTGCATGGGCCACCGAGAAAATGAAAGTCCGCAAGCCATTGACGCCACCACTGAGGTCATCGAGCCGCGGCAACACCGCCAGGAACACGTCCTGCGTACTTGCTTCAGGATCGGGCACGCCTTTGGCCGTTAGGTATCCGAGAACCTGGCCCGCGTAGGCCTGGTAAACGGCGCTGAACAGTTCCGCGGTATTGCCCTTGAGCGCATGAAGCGCTTCGTCGGTCAACGCGTCGGTCACAATTGTGGGACTTTCGATCGGCGGCAGGTCCGTGGCTTTCCAGCCAGGTCACCCGCGTTGAACGACGGACAACCCCACCAAGGGTATCTGCTCTGCCGGGCCATCCCCAGAGAGGACCCGCTTGTCCGGGAAACTACTTTGGACAACTCCTCCGAACAAGGAAGAGCCGAGCTGGAACATGATGGGGGACAAATTCCAGCTCGGCCCTTTCACAGACGTAATCGACCAAGGACGCCAAAGGGTTACGCGAGGTACAGAGTTTTTTTGAAAACTTTTTGAGGGCAGCTGTTGCTACCTCCCTGCACCATGTTCTGGGGGCCGGTGTGGGAAGAGCCGGGCTCCCAACTAGGTAACAGTAAACGTCCCAGTGAGCGCTCAATGGGACATTTACTGTTACCTAGTTGGGCTGTTGGTCCGGCGCGTCCGTGGGGGCTTCGTAGCCTTCGGGAATCATCGGCACTGCGGCATCCAGCGCTCCGGTGTAGACACGCGCTGAGCTAAGGCGGCCGCCGCCACCCTTACCGCTTAGTTTCACGTGCAACCTTTTTGCGGTGACAACGGGCATCTGGTGAATGCGTCGGTGCCCCACCGTCTGCCCCTGAACAAGCCCCGCTCCACCATCAAGCCCCGCTCCCCCAACGCCGTCATCACCAAACACCGCGTGCTGAGTGATCCGTTGCCCCGAACTCAGGTCCTCCGCGAGTTCCACATGGTTGAACGTCACGGCAGCCGGGAAACTCAGGGTCGCTCCGCCGTCGTGATGGTCAATAGTGGCCTCAACCGCGCCGGAGAGGCGACGGTCCAGCTCGGCCTTCCACTCCTGGAGCCTCGCGACATCCTGCTCCGGAAGCAGCCCCCGAGTGTCTGGGGGAAGGTTCAGCAGGAGGTTCGCACCCATTCCCACCGATTGGTAATAAATCGCCAGCAGGTGTTCGGTGGATTTGGGCTCGTCGTCCGGGTGCCAGAACCAGCCGCGGCGGAGGGAAACATCGCACTCCGGCGGTAGATAGTGTTCGATCCCCAGCCCTGAGCTGGACTCCGTGTACTGGGTGTCGGATGTGCGGTCCACCACGTAGTTCACGGGGTCCGACGCCAGCCCATTCTCATTGCCTACCCAGCGGATGGTGGGCTGGCCCATGTTGAAGATCATGGCTTCCGGCTGGTGCTCCTTAACAACAGCGATGATCCGTTCCCAGTCGTACTCGCGGCCCACTGAACCCGCGCCGTCGAACCACAGTTCCATAAGCGGGCCATAACTGGTACAGAGTTCCGTGAGCTGCTGGACGTAGAAGTCGTCGTAGGCCGCGGGATCGCTGTAACAGCCCGCGTTCCGGTCCCAGGGCGACAGGTAGAGCCCCAGTCCGACGCCCTGTTCTGCGCAGGCCCCGGCAACGTCGCGAACAACATCCCCTGACCCACCGCGCCAGGGCGAGGACGCGACAGAGTAGTCAGTTGTCGCCGTGGGCCAGAGGCAGAATCCGTCATGGTGCTTGGCAGTGAGGATCAAGTACCTCGCGCCCGCCTCCTTGGCCGCACGAACCCAGCTGCCGGCGTCGAGTTCTGTGGGGTTGAATTTCGACGGCGGTATGGTGCCGTCGCTCCACTCCTTGCCGGCAAAGGTATTGATGCCGAAGTGGATGAAGGCGCCGAATTCGAGTTGCTGCCAGCGAAGCTGCGCGGGCGTGGGCGTCAGGTGGTTCACTGGGCGGTTTCCTGTCCGTGGATCAACCACTGCGCGGTGCGGATGATGGCATGATCGCCTTGTTCGGTTCGTAGCCCCGCGATGTCGGATCGTGTCACGGCCGCTCCCTCAAAGAGGCTGACGATAGCGGCCGCCACTCCCCTCAGGGACGGCTCCGACAGTTCCGGCCGGCCCCGCCGGACAACACCTTGAACGTGCGCAGCGTATTGGTGGTAAAAAGACCGCAGAGCACCGGCCGCCTGATCATCCGAGGCGGCCAGTGCCCAAATCTCCAAGTGCATCCTTACATCAGCCAACTCCGAATGCTCCAGAAGCAGCGCGGTGAGCAGACGGCCGGAATCGTCCCGGGACAACGTGCCTGACGCGTCTGAGCCGAGGTCGAACCCGGCTGTCTCCTCAAGCCGCCGCAGCGAGCGCTCCAGGGCTCGCTCAAGGACGGCGCGGATAAGGTCTGAACGGGTTGGAAAGTAGTGCTGCAGATGTCCGATCCGCACCCCTGCGGCAGCGGCAAAGTCCCGCATTGCAGCGTTCGCGTTGCCCTTGGTGACCAATACTTCTTCAGCAGCGTCAAGGAGCGCAGCCTTCCTGAGGGCGCCCTTGCTTTCGGTCATGACCTCAATATTGTCACACCGTGCGATTCAAGTTCCGCGAGCCGGGATGCAGGATCCGGCGCAGATTCGGGGAAGGAAACACCGGGCCGCGCACCCTCCGCGAGCACTGCGCGCAGCCCCAGCAATCCGCCCAACGCGGTCAGATGGGCCTGTCCCTGCGGATCTGAAACGACGGCCGTTCGTGTTGTCCCCGGTCCTTTCACGTCAACACGGATGTGGGCTGTGCCGCCCGCGCCGGGCGAATACAACAGGGAGCGTCGCAGCGGCGTCCACCGTTCCCCACTCCCCCAGCGGAACAGTCCCACCGCACGTGCGGCGAGCAACGCCGTCGTGGACGTATTGGAGCTGAACCCAATCCGGGTGGCCACCGATCCGGCACCAAGGGTGAGCGGCAAAGTGAACTGTTCGGGAGTGTCGAGCCGTGCCACCTTGGTGCGGTGCCCGGCAATGTCTACCCAGCGGGTGTCGCTCAACGGACGTACGACGGCGGCCTTACCGCCTTTGCGTACTTCAAAGTCCAGTCCCAGCCGGTCCATGAAGTCCACTGAATCAACTCCAGCGCTGTCGTTGATGTCGTAACGGATGGCGACGTCAATCTGGTCACTGCCGCCCGCGTCCTGGGCCAAGGCTGCTGCCACGATGTTGATCACGCCACCCATCCAGCCCGAGCTCAGCAATACAGGAGCAGTGGGCCGCAGGATTGTTGCCAGGGTGGCTGCCCTGGTGACGCGGCTGGTCCAGCGGGTGACATCGACGTACGGAATGCCGGCGCTGACGGCAGCGCGGAGAACTCTGTCGTCGGGGTCGTTGACAGTGCTGATCACCGCCCTGACCTTGGCTTCGAAGGGTTCCGGGCGGCTGAGGTCCCACCTTTGGAGGGTCACATTTCCGCTTGCCAGGTGGCTGCCGCGGTCCGGATTCCTGCCTGTGAGGAGCAATCGCCATTGGGTACCGGCGAGTCGCGTGAGTGCCGTACCGACGGTGCCGTAGCCGCCGACGATCAGGACGGGACCGGTGGAGTCAGATTCAAGGAGATCATTCATGACACTCACTTTAGGTCATTTGACCTAGAAATTCACAAACGCTGGAAACCCTATAGCTGCCACGCAACGGGGAGTAGGCTGCAAGCATCTGCCCGGAGCACTACACCGCGTACGCAAAGGAGAGATCATGACCCTTCCTCCCACTCACGAGCCCGAGCCATTCCCCCCGGACCCGGGTCCGGTGCCACCGCCACCGGACCCCACCACACCGTTTCCACCCAGCCCTATTCCGGATCCAAACCCCACACCCGGGCCATCGCCGGTTCCCGACCCAGGTCCGGTACCACCGCACCCCGATCCGACGCACCAGGAAGCCGATCCGGCACACTAGGAAAGGGCATTAGTCAGTAGGCTTATGTTTGATCAGGTCGGTTGACCGATGCGAACGAACAGGAGCCCCCATGACGGCACACGAGGAAACAGCGCCCGTTTCCGTCCGCAAGCAACGCAAGCCCGACCCCTGGAAGGACTCCTTGGGCCGCGCGTCCGTCCGGGCAGCGCAGGTACTGCTCATTCTGACCCTGACGGTGGTGGCGATCTTCGGGCTGCTTCAAATCCGCCTGCTCGTCATCCCGGTGCTCATATCCCTGATCCTGGCGGCGGCCATAGGGCCATTCGTCAACATGCTTCGACGGCGCGGCTGGCGCGGCGGCCTGGCCACCGGCGTCGCTTTCCTGGGCCTCCTGATAGTGCTCGGCGGGGTCATCACGGTGATCGTCCTGTCGGTGCGCAGCCAGTGGGACGAACTGATCAGCCAAGCCGCGGCCGGACTGGATGAGTTGGAGAACTTCCTGCTGACCGGGCCGTTTCCCATCGATCGGGAGCAGTTGAACCAGGCACGTGAAGCGGCAGTGGAGTTTGCCCAGAGCAGTCAGGTACGTTCCGGGGCGGTTACCGGGCTATCGGTGGTGACGGAGTTCCTTGCCGGCGCCAGCCTGGTGGTAGTGATCCTGTTCTTCTTCCTCAAGGACGGCGCCAAGATCTGGGAGTTCTTCCTGCGACCCTTCACCGGCCTGAGGGAAGCCAAGCTTCGCCGGGTTGGAAAGCGAACCATGGAGGTTCTGGGCGGCTACGTCCGGGGCACGGCGATCGTTGCGTTGGTGGACACGGTAGCGATCGGCACGGTCCTGCTCATCCTCCAAGTGCCGCTGGCCATCCCCCTGGCAATCATCGTGTTCATTGGAGCTTTCATACCCTTGGTTGGGGCGACGGTCGCCGGGATCCTGGCAGCTTTGGTCGCGCTTGTCGCCAACGGCCCCATCGTGGCGCTGATCGTCGTGATCGCAGTGATCGCCGTCAACCAACTTGAAGGTGACTTCCTTCAGCCGGTGGTCATGGGCAAGTCCCTGGAACTGCACGCACTGGTCATCCTGATGGCGCTGACGGCAGGCACCATCCTCGCCGGGATCATCGGCGCCGTGTTGTCGGTTCCCATTGCGGCGGTAGCCTGGGCCATTGTGCAGGTATGGACGGCAGAAGATCCGGACCTGGAACCCATGAATCCGGATCTGCCGCCGGCCAACAGCCAACCGGCTTAGGGCCAAGGAAGAGGGCCCCGGAAGCCCGTGATTATCCGAGCGCCTTCTTGAGCAACTCCACGATCCTTGCCTCGACCCCCGGCGTGATTTCCTTGAGGGCAAACGAGGTGGGCCACATGTCGCCGTCGTCAAGCTTGGCGTTTTCTTCGAACCCGAGCGTGGCGTAGCGGGCCTTGAACTTGTGGGAGCTTTGGAAGAAGAGAATGTTCTTTCCGTCCTTGGCGTAGGCCGGCATCCCGTACCAGGTCTTGGGCGTGAGCTCGGGCGCATGCTCCTTGACGATCGCGTGAAGCGCTTCGGCCATGGCTTTGTCCCCCTCGGGCATCTCAGCGATTTTGGCCAGGACGTCAGCCTCGCCGTCGCCTTTGGACGCCTTCTTGCGCGGAGCCTTCTTCAGTTCCTGCGCACGCTCCTTCATCGCCGCGCGCTCTTCCTCCGTAAATCCGTCGTAGGACTTGGTCTTGTCGGTTGTTCCGGTCTCAGCCATGGTGGATTCCTTCTTCTGTCCTGCGTAACTGTGCGGTTAACCCCCAAGTTACGGTGCCAGCGGGACGAAAACTTCTCCGAAACTGCTCAGTTGGGGTTGCGGCGGGTCGAAGGGAAGCCGTCAGCTGACGGCGGTCAGGGCGTCGTCGTAGATCGCCAACGCCTGGCGTACTTCTTCGGGAGTCACGACGGCGGGAGGCACCACGTGCACGCGGTTGTCGGCAATGAAGGGCAACAGTCCGCGGTGGAGCAGTTCGGCTTTGAGCTTGCCCATGAAAGCCGAACTGACCGGCGTCCGGGTCTGACGGTCCTCCACGAGCTCGAGTGCCCAGAACACACCACGGCCCCGGACTTCACCGATGGCGTCGTGCTTGGCAGCCAGGGCATTCAGGCCGGGCTCGAGGTGATCGGCGCCGATCCGGGCCGCGTTCCCGACGATGTTCTCTTCCTCGAAAGCCTCGATCGAGGCAACGATGGAGGCCGCAGCCAGCGGATGGCCTGAGTATGTGAGGCCGCCAGGGAAAACCCGTTCGTCAAAGGTGGCCGAGATGTCCTCGTTAATGACGACCCCGCCTACCGGGACGTAGCCCGAGTTGACGCCCTTGGCGAAGGTGATGAGATCGGGCCTGACGTTGAAGGCATCCAGGGCGAACCAGTCCCCGGTGCGTCCGAAGCCGGCCATGACCTCATCGAGGATCAGGACGATTCCATGCTGATCGCAGAGTGCACGAACGCCCTCGAGGTAACCAGGCGGCGGGAGCAGAATGCCGGCCGTCCCGGGAACGGTCTCGAGGAGCACAGCGGCAACGGACTGCGGCCCTTCCAGTTCAATGGTGCGGCGCAGGTGCTGCAGGGCGCGCTCCGCTTCCTGTTCCGGAGTCTCGGCCCAGAACTCGGAACGGTAAAGGTACGGCCCAAAGACGTGGACGTGTCCGCGGGAGTATTCGTTGGGGATGCGGCGCCAGTCTCCCGTGGCCACGATGGCTGCGCCGGTGTTGCCATGGTACGAGCGGTAACGGGAGATGACCTTGTCCCGCCCTGTGTGCAAGCGGGCCATGCGGATGGCATTCTCGTTGGCGTCCGCACCTCCGTTGGTGAAGAACACCTTGTCCATAGTTGACGGCGCGTGGGACAGGACCTTCTGGGCCGCCAGGGCGCGGGTGTGATTGGCATGCGCGGGAGCAACCGTGGTGAGCGTGTCCAGTTGCTGCTTGATGGCTTCGATGAGGCGCGGGTGCTGGTGGCCGATGTTCGTGTTGACCAGTTGGCTGGAGAAATCCAGATATGTCCTGCCCTCGTGGTCCCAGACAGTACTGCCGGAACCACCGGCTATGGCCATAGGCTTCAGCGTCTTCTGGGCTGACCAGGAGTGGAAGACATTGCCAGTGTCCAACGCGGCAACCTCTGCGTTGGAGGTGGGAACAGCCAGGGCGGTCCGGGTGGGAGACATTGAGGTCCTCTCGAAAGGGCGGGTGGGGCTTCCCCTTCATCTTGAACTTTTGAACAGAGCAACACCCCAGGACATTTGTATAGTTGGCAGGGTGTGGAACTACTTTTTTCCAAGGAGTGCCTGAGCATGCCGCCAACCATCAACACCATCCTTCGCAACAGCTCACTGAACCTGAGGCTGGTGACCCCGAAGGCAGGTGATCCTGCGGTGGAAGCGTCCGTGTCCTGGGTCCACAGTTCCGATCTTGACGATCCCACGCCGTTCCTCGATCCCGGGCAGCTGCTGCTGACAGACGGAACGCAGTTCCCGGTGGGCGACGGTCCCGTGGCGCTCTACAACGACTACGTGTCGCGGTTGGTCAAGCATGGGATCAGCGGCCTCGGTTTCGCCACCCAAGTGATTCACGGGGTGCTGCCACCAGGCCTGGTAGAGGCATGCCGCAACCACGCGTTGCCTTTACTGGAGGTCCCCGACAGGACGCCGTTCATCGCTGTTATTCGATTCGTTGCAGATTTGCTGGCGAGGGAACAGAACGCACGGTCCGAATGGTCGCTCCAAGCACAACGGGCCATCGCGCGGGCTGCCCTGCGTCCCGACGGACTGCGCTCCATCCTGGCCGAGCTTGAGCGGCAGCTGCATGGCTGGGTGGCGATGTTCGACGCTGCGGGAAACCATATCCTGATGCCCAACAACCGTCCCGTGCCGTCGTCGATCATGCCCGGCGTGATGGATGCCGTACGGAAATCCTTGGACCAAGGCTCGCGATCGGTCTCGCAACTGACGGTCGACGGCGAGCAGATCACCTTACAGACGCTGGGCCGCCGGCACCATTTGCGCGGAGTGCTGGTCCTGGGTGCCATCGAACCCCTGGATCCGGCCCGCACCGACATCATCAACAGTGTGATCGCGCTGGCCAGCCTCGCCCTGGAGCAAACGCGCACCCTCGATACCGCACGCCGCCACCTGCGTGCAGGCGTTTTCGAGCAATTGCTGGCAGGAAGCACGGATGTTGCCGAGCGCACGGCCCGCCAGGTCTGGGGCAGGCTGCCCGCCGACCCCGTTGTGGTGACCATGGCCCAACCTCCCGGGCAAGGACAGAACCTCCTGGAGGCGCTGGAACTGTTGTCGGACGACCACCGCGGCGCCGTCTTCTACGCCCAACGGAACGAGAACATCGTGGTGCTGGCAGGTCCGGCACTGCAACAAAAGGTCACAGTCCTCCTGGAACGGTACGGCGCAACGGCGGGCACGTCGGTGGAGACGGACTTCGTTCACCTCGCCAAGGCGTTGAAGGAAGCAGAGCGATCACTGCAAAGGGCTCGGGAACTCACCCGCCCCCTTGTGGCCTTCGAGGAAATCTCCCGGGGCGGGATGCTGGGCCTGCTGCACAGCGATGAAGCCGGCTCCGTTGCCCGGCGACTCATTCAGCCGTTGGCCAAGCACGACGAAACCGAACAGACCCAGCTGCTGCCAACAGTTTCGGCGTGGTTGGCGAACAACTGCGTCTGGGATCGGACGGCACGGCAGTTGGGGATCCACCGGCACACTCTCAGGAACCGGATCGATACTGCGGGCACCGTCCTGGGACTCAACCTGGACAGCCTGCGCGACAGGCTGGAACTGTTCGCCGCCGTCGAGTTCCTGGAAGAGCGTTAGCCCCCACTCCCCTCTAGTTCTGGGGGAAGCCGAGGTTGATGCCGCCGTGGCTGGGGTCGAGCCAGCGTGAGGTGATGGCCTTTTCGCGGGTGAAGAACTGGAATCCTTGCAGACCGTAAGCCTTCGAACTGCCGAAGATGGAGTCCTTGAACCCGCCGAACGAGTAGTAGGCCACCGGCACGGGGATCGGCACGTTGATGCCCACCATGCCCACCTCCACCTCGGTTTGGAAGCGGCGGGCGGCGCCGCCGTCGTTCGTGAAAATGGCCGTGCCGTTGCCGAAGGCGCCCGAGTTGATCAGGTGCAGGCCCTCTTCGTAGCTCTTGACGCGGACAACGGCCAGGACCGGGCCGAAGATTTCCTCCGTGTAGACGCGCGAGGTGACCGGGACGTCGTCGATCAACGTGGGGCCGAGCCAGAAGCCGTTCTGGTCGCCGTCCACCTCAATGCCGCGGCCGTCCACCACAACCTTGGCGCCGTCCTCGAGGGCCACGTCGATGTAGGAGGCCACTTTGTCGCGGTGCTGGCGGGTGACCAGTGGGCCCATGTCGCAGTTGCGGCGTCCGTCGCCGATCCGGAGCGTGGACATGCGGGCGGTGATCTTCTCGATCAAGGCATCGGCGACAGGCTCGACGGCGACCACCACGCTGATGGCCATGCACCGTTCGCCGGCGGAGCCGAAGCCGGCGTTGATGGCGGCGTCGGCAGTCAGTTCGAGGTCGGCGTCGGGCAGGACCAGCATGTGGTTCTTGGCACCGCCGAGAGCCTGGACGCGCTTGCCGTTGCGGGCCGCGGTCTCGTAGATGTACTGCGCGATCGGGGTGGATCCAACGAACGAAATCGCCTTCACATCCGGGTGCTCCAGCAGTCCATCCACGGCTTCCTTGTCTCCATGCAGGACGTTGAAGACCCCATCCGGAAGTCCCGCCTCGGTGAAGAGTGCAGCGAGCCAGTTAGCCGCCGTCGGGTCCTTTTCGCTCGGCTTCAGCACCACGGTGTTGCCGGCCGCGATGGCGATCGGCAGGAACCACAGCGGCACCATGGCGGGGAAGTTGAAGGGGCTGATGATGCCCACCACGCCCAGCGGCGACTTGGTGGAGTAAACATCGACGCCGGTGGAGACATTCTCTGAATGCTCGCCCTTGATGAGGTGCGGGAAGCCGGTGGCCAGTTCCACGACTTCCTGGCCGCGGGTGATTTCCCCGAGGGCATCGGAGATCACTTTGCCGTGCTCGGAGGTGATGATCTCCGCGAGTTCACCCTTGCGCTCGTTCAGCAGTTCCCGGAAGCGGAAGATGATCTGCTGGCGCTTGGTGATCGACATGTCGCGCCACGCCGGGAAAGCCTTGTTCGCCGAGGCGATGGCCGACTCGATGTCCTCGGCATTGCCAAGGTTGACCAGCTTGGTTTCCCGGCCAAGGGCGGGATCGAAGACGGGGGCCGTGCGGTCCCCGGCCGACGGCGCCTCAGCGCCCCCGATCCAGTGCGGGACCACCTGGAGTTCGTTGATTTCAGACACTGCGTACTCTTCTCTGCCGACGGGATCGATGTGAAGCATCTGGTTCAACCGTAGGGAGGGTCCGGCAGTAAGGGGCACTACATTGAGCGAAAATTCACCAGCAGGGTCGACATATGTATAGGGAAGCACGAGGTGTTCAGACCCTTGGCTATACAACTTGGAGCCGCGCTTGCCGCCGGAGATCGGCTCACCCTCCGTTAAAGGTCACCAAACGGCCAACCTGTCATGACAAGTTGGCCATGGTTACTTTGCCCGCAATTCACCGGACGAATCTACCTTCTGAGGGTCAACGCATCCCGTATGAATGAAAGGTTCCATCATGATTTCCCCCAGCCGCCGCTCTGCCATCGCAGCATCAATCGCAGGGTTGGCCACCATCGGGGCCACGGCCGCCGTAGCATCTCCCGCGCAAGCCTCTGAGAATGGACACGGCAGCAACCGTCCCTCCGGCAAGGCCACAATCTTCACGGTCATCAGCGATATCCAGGGCGATCTGGCCGATTTTGACCTCGCGCTCAAGGACATCGAAAGTACCAATCCGAGCAAGCGAAGCGCAGGCCTGGTGGTCAACGGAGACATCACGCCGCGGGGCTACGACTTTGAGTACGATGCCGTGCGGAAAGTGCTGGATGCCAACACCCACGCTTCCAACGTCCACTGGGCCATCGGCAACCATGAGTTCTACGTCCCGAAGTACTCCAATCCCACCACGCTCGCCCAGGCCACGTGGCCCAACGGAACTACTGAAGCTTCGCTCTTCGAAAGCTTCTTCACCTTCACCGGCCGGGACAAGGTCTACGCCGAAATTGACCTTGGAGGCGTGCCGGGACTGATCCTGGGTACCGAGAAGTACATGCATTACCACGATGCGAAGCTGTGGGACGAGGTCTGGCTCAGCGAGGAGCAGATCACCTGGCTCGAGCAGCGTCTGGCTTATTGGGCCCGCAAGGGAAAACCTGTCATGGTTTTCACCCACCACCCGTTCCCGGACACGGTCTCTGGGACCCGCAACAACCTGTACAAGAACGACTACCTTCAGGCGGATCGGCTACTGGGCATCCTGGGCAAATACAAGAACGTCTTCGTCTTCACGGCCCACACCCATTGGGCGCTTCAGTTGGCTGACTGGGAAGTTCGCCGCACGGTTCCAGGCACGGGCAACCTGCAGGGATTCCAAGTCATCAACACCGGCGCAGTCCAGACGCTCTGGGAGGACAATGGCGCGGGCGGTGAACGCGCCTTGGATGGCCGGGAAGCCAGTGGGTTGCAAGTTGAGGTCTACAACGACTGCGTAGTAGTCAGGGCCCGCGACTACCGCCGGGGCGAATGGATCAAGGAAGTTCAGATTCCGCTGTTTTAGCCGGACCGCCTCCCCCAATCGTTCCCGCCCGGTTAACCTTCGTGCCATCCAGGTTCCCTACTGTGATCCCGCTGGGGGGATCGGAATCGACAGAGGGAAGCGCTATGTGCACTGGAGAAGAAATGACGACCACCCACAGCCAGAGTGTGAAGCTGGCCGATGCTGAACTAAGGAGCATGGGGCTGAGCCGCCGGCGCATCCTGCAGTCGGCCGGCATCATAGCCGCAGGCACCGCTGCCACGGCTGCCACGGCCCGGCCGGCGATGGCGAACCCGGGTGGGAACGACCCCCAACTGAAGTGGCTCGTGGGTGACCACCACGTCCACACGCAGTACAGCCACGACGCGAAGTACATGATCAAGCAGCAGCTGGACACCGCGCAGGCCTACGGCGTTGACTGGCTGGCATTAACGGAACACAGCAACTTCGGCCATGCCAACAATGGCGGCGCAGTCAATGCCAACAAGGAAATCCAGGCGCAGCGTGCAGCACGTCCTGGGCTACTGATTTTCCAGGGACTCGAGTGGTACATCCCGGGTGCGGAGCACGCTTCGGTGCTGGTGGCACCGGGGCCCAACGAAGTGAACCTCCTGCGCACATTCGAACTGGTGTGGGACGGCAAGCTGAACCAGTGGGAAAAACCGACGCCGGGAACGGCCCAAGTGGAAACCTTTGAACGCAAGGCCGTGGAAGCCATCGCCTGGTTGGCCAACCAGAAGCGCTCAGGCTACATCGAGGACGTGGTGGCTTTGGCCAACCACCCCATGCGCCTGGGCATCGATTCCCCGCATGAGCTCCGCGCCTGGCGCGACGCCGCCCGCGACGTCATGATCGGCATGGAAGGTGCACCCGGAGCCCAAGGCTCGGGAGTCAGCCAGTTCTCCAGGGCCGGAGACCAGCGCGGCGAGTACACCAACAACCCCACCCAGTTCAGCTTCCCCGGGTACCCGGCAGACGCGTTCCGACCTTACGGCGGTTTCGACTGGGCCACGGCGACAGTGGGCGGCGTATGGGATTCCATGCTCGCCGAGGGCCTGCCGTTCTGGATCACGTCCAACTCGGACAACCACCTCACGGTCAAGGACACGTGGAAGACCGGACCGTACCCGGCCGAGGAGCCCTATCTCAGCCTGCCCAACGAGTTCGACCGGTGGTCCGTCACCGGCAAACGGCCGGACCCGTTCGACGCCGGCGAAAAGCAGGGCGGCAGCGACTACTGGCCCGGCCAATTCAGCCGCCTGCACACCGGTGTCACCGAGCGCTCCTACACCGGCGTATTGGAAGCCATGCGCCGTGGACGCATGTGGGTGGACCACGGACACCTGCTGCAAGGGTTGGATGTCCGCGTCCGCGAAGTCCGCGGCAATGGCGCAGGCAACAGCAACGGACGCAACGGGGTCACCCTCGGTTCCCGGCTGCAGGTTCGGCGAGGCGCCGACGTCGAAATTTCCATCACCATTACGACGACGGACTACCGCAACTTTGCGGGGATTCTTCCGAAACTCGCCCATGTGGATGTGATCGGCGGCGCTGTGACCGGTGCTGTGACGGATCGCGACACGTTGAAGGCGCCGGGAACCACTGTATGGAAGCAGCTGGACGTTTCAGGCCGCACCGGCACGTTCACCATCAGGCACGTCATCAAGGATGTCCAAAAGTCCTGCTACTTCCGTCTTCGCGGGAGTGATGGAAACCGGCACGGCGCTGGATACTACGGCGCATCCGTAGACCCCGCCGGCCCCATCCGGCACGGTGACAACCTCGGGGATGCTGATCCGTGGACGGACACCTGGTTCTACGCCAACCCGGTGTTCATCGACGTCGTGTAGTCATCACTGCGATGCCGTGCCCACTTCGCCTTCCTCAGGGTCATCGGCCGAACGGACCTCACTGCGGATAACGCCCAACTCCTCAAGCTGGACCGACATTCCTGCGCCATCCGGAGCATAAATCCACGGCACGCCGGGTGTCGGCTGGCCGCCGGACTTCGAACGGCCACCCGCAAGCACCGCTTCACCGGCAGAGAGTTGTCGGATGGCGATTGCCTTGACGTTCTCAGGATGACGCTGGGCGAACTCCGAGTAAATGGCTTCGTCATGTTGTCCGTCGTCGCCCACCAACAACCATTTGATGTGGGGGAACTCTTCCGCGAGTCGCTCAAGGGAGTTCCTCTTGTGCTCCTGGCCGCTGCGGAACCAGCGGTCAGGAGTGGGGCCCCAGTCAGTCAGCAGCTTAGGACCCGCGGGATACAAATTACGGGAGAGGAACCGCGACAGCGTCGGAGCGACGTTCCAAGCTCCGGTAGACAAATACAGCACCGGCGCAGACGGCGCCGTCCGGGCGATCCGTTCGTACAACACGGCCATTCCTGGCGTCGGGGTCCTGGCGTGCTCGTTAAGGACGAACGTATTCCAAGCGGCCAGGAAGGGACGCGGCAGGGCGGTCACCATCACTGTGTCATCAATGTCGGACACCACGCCAAAGTCGGCATCGTCCGCGACGATCTCCACGGGAGCCTCCACGATCCGCGATTCCCCGGACCGGAGGGTGATGGTGTGCCAGCCGGCGTCAAGAACGACAGGAATCCGCGCGTCCACCACGCCTCCACGGTCGGCGACCACCTCGTGAACGGTCCCTGCAATCGTCACCTGCACGGCTGCGTTTGCCACGGGCGCACTCGTGAAGTTGCGCCAACCACGCATGCTTTCCTGCAGCGGTTTGGCGTGGCCTGCCGCATCCCTGGGATCACTGCGGACTACGCGCGCCAACACCCGAACCCAGGATGTGGAGCCATAGCCGGTGTACGGGATCACGGTCTCCACCCGGCCACGCCGGATGGCAAGACGTGTCTGAAAACCAAGCCACGCGTCGTCGAGCCTCAGCGCGAGGTGGCGCCGCCCGCTGCTCTGCGGTTTGCCTTGACTATCAACGGCATGGGATTGGGGTCGCGGTTTCATGGGACGGGGAGACATGCGTCCAGTCTTCCATGCTCCCAGGGTTCACCGCAGTCCGGCATGCATGTAGCCATCGACTATTGCGGTGGCAAAGGACTCGCCTGGACGATGATGTTCTTCCCCCAAAGATCAGCCGTGTAGCACGTGATGACCATCAGGCGCCCTGGCTGCTTGTCCCAGATCGCGCTGTCCTTCAAGGTGTCCTTGTACTCGGTGGTGACCGCATCAATCCTGTACCCCAAGTGCCCTTCCGCCGTAGTGACGGTGAGTAGATCACCCGGCTTTGCGTGCTCGCTGATGTTATTGAAGGGAGAAGGCCGGCCCTCCAGGCTGTGGCCAACAATGTAGGTCGTGTTGGTGGAGCCTCCGCCAGGCATCCCATAAGGGCTGAGCCAATAGGCATCTGAAGTGTGCGGCGGAACGATTGCACCGAGCCGGAGTTCCTCCGCGGTGGGCGCCAACGGCACCACGTTTTGGTCCAGTCCCACCGCTCCATAGGTGATGTGCAACGGCGGAGAACCGTCCTTCAACCCACCTTCCTGATTCGGCCCTTCGGATGGTTCGGACGGTACAGGTGGCACCAGGGCCGGGGACTTCGCGGCTAAAGGGTCAGTAGCCGTCGAAGCCGGGGCATCCGACATGACAATCAGGGCGCCGCGGTTGGCTGAGGTTGTCTGCGCTGTCCACCATGCAGGAAGCAGGAGGGCCGCGGCGAGGAAGGTGGCGAACGCCACCTTCCTCCACCGTTTCCGACCTATCAAGGCCGGAACAAGCGTGCGGCGGTGCCTCCCGCGCTGGACGGGTTGTCGCCGCACCCCGCTACTTCTCCTGGCTTTGTCCGCGTCCGTTCATCAGCAGTCGGACTGCCAGGAAAAGGATGCCCGCCCCGCCGAGGCCGACGAACGTTGTTCCAAGGATTGTTGTCCGGCTTAAGGAACTGGCCTTGGACACCGTGGCGGTGTCCACGTTCGTGCCCCGGTTCCGACCGCCGGTTCCAGCCAAGGGAACCGCCTGATCCGTGGTGGTGGCCTGGGTAGTGGACGTATCGGAAGGCCCTGTCACAGGTGCCGTCCTGGTAGCAGTCGCGGTCCTCGTCGGTCGGCTGGTCTCAGAGGCCGTCGCGGTTGCCGTCGCAGTCGCCGTCGCAGTCGCAGTCTGGGTTGCCGTTTCGGTCACCGTCGGCGTCGCGGTTGCCGTCGCAGTCGCCGTCTGGGTCGCCGTTTCGGTCACCGTCGGCGTCGCCGTCGCAGTCGCAGTCTGGGTTGCCGTTTCGGTCACCGTCGGCGTCGCGGTCGCGGTCGCAGTCTGGGTTGCCGTTTCAGTCGCCGTCGACGTCGGGGTTGCAGTCTGGGTCGCCGTTTCAGTCACCGTCGGCGTCGGGGTTGCAGTCTGGGTCGCCGTTTCAGTCACCGTCGGCGTCGGGGTTGCAGTCTGGGTCGCCGTTTCAGTCACCGTCGGCGTCGCGGTCGCAGTCGCCGTCTGGGTCGCTGTTTCAGTCACCGTCGGCGTCGCGGTCGCAGTCGCGGTCACCGGTGGTGCTGACGTCGTCGGAGTCGTGGCGCAGGCAGGGGTAGTGATCACGTTGGTGTCGAGGGCCACCTGACCATTCCGGGCCAGGAGCCGTCCCTCAATCCTCGCGCTGGTTTGTGCTGTGATGGACGTCAGGGCCAGAACAGAACCTTTGAACCTCGAAGCGGTGCCCAATGTAGCCGAGCTGCCCACCTGCCAGAACACGTTGCAGGCTTGGGCTCCGTTAATGAGGACAATGCTGCTGGCTGACGCTGTGATCAGGGTCGAGGCAACCTGAAAAACGAACACAGAGGCCGGATTGCCCTGGCCATCCAACGTCAACTGTCCGCTGAGCGCCAAAGAAGACGTTGACTTATACACGCCCTCCCTCAGTGTTTGGCCTACCAGGTCGCCGGACACGCTGGCCGTGAGCGGCCGGCCTGCCGCGTTGTTGTACGCCGTTGTCAGGTCTGATTGTGCCTGCAGAGCGACAGCGTCGGCTGCGTGGGTAGTTCCGGCGGCGATGCCTGGTGGAAACCCGGTGATGGCAGTGCCCGGGCTAAGGCCAAGGTCTCCTTGGAGAGTGCTCGGACCCGTGTTGGTCACGGTGGTTGCGGCCAACACCGAATACGGCGCTGCGGTGCCCAGTTGGACAGTCGTGGCCGCGAAAGCGGGAACCTGTTGCAACATGATGGCTCCCGCAAGGAGAAGAACTCCTGATGCAGCCCCAATCGCGGTTCCTGTTCGGCGGTGACTCGATCCACCGGTTCGAACACGTGGGTCTTTTTGCGCAGAGCTATGTCGCATGGCAGTTCCTTCCCCAGCAGGGCAAACGCCCCAAAGCAACTGCCCGACAGAGTGTGGGGGAGCTATACAGCGGACTGTACGCGCACACATTTGGCGTGCCTAGGGGGCACGGGTGCGGAAAGAAGCCCGGCTTCCAGGTCGGCAGGGGGCCGAAAGAACTGCCACAAGAACATCGTGCCTGCTCAGGCCGTCAGCATGCTGATAAGTAGACTGTCGAGGAAGAACCTGAGTGGCCGAATAATTTCTCCAAAAAATTTATAAAAGAGCGGGATCCGGCCATTCTGCTGCCCTCGTCCTAGACAGCAGTGGTTGGTGCGCGGCCTTCGTCGCCATGTTGTTTGCGCGCTTCGGCAACGCGCAAACGGTCCAGTCGATTCATCAAGGGCGCAGTGGTGGCGCCGTGTACCACGATCGACAAAGCGACTACCAAACCGACCATGGCCCACAATTCGCGGGCCTCTGTCCCGAAGTTTCCATGGCCCAGCGCGAAGGCAACGTAGAACAGGGAGCCGATCCCGCGAATTCCGAAGTAGGAAATAGCCAGGCGTTCGCGGGGACCGGTCTTTCCGCGCATGAGCCCGATCCATCCGGCCACGGGGCGGACAACCAGAAGGAACGCCAGGGCGACCAACAGCTCCGCCCAGCCGATCCCCTCCAATAAGCCGCGGGCTATGGCACCCCCAAGGAGGACCAGGATCACCACTGTCATGAGGCGTTCCAACTGCTCCACATAGCTGTGCAGCACTTGGTGGTACGCGTGGTTGCGTTCGGCGGATCGAATGGTCAAGGCGCAAATGAAAACTGCAACGAACCCATAGCCGGACACCATCTCCGTTGCACCGTAGGCCAGGAACGTCGCCGCCAGGGCCACAAATCCTTCGGAATGCTCGGACAAACGAAAACTCTTGCGTTTGGCTGCGAAAAAGACCAAGCTCAGCAACTTGCCCGTACCGTACCCAATGAGCACACCGGCAACAGTTCGCCATAGAACGTCCACAGCAACCCACTCCCCCAGCCAACCGGCCGGGGAGGCCCCCACGAGGCTGATGAGGATGGCGAGATAAACGAAGGGGAAGGCAAGCCCGTCATTCAAACCCGCCTCGGAGGTCAAGGCGAAACGAACCTCGTCTTCGTCCGGGTCCTCCTCGCTGTCCGCGGGCCTGCCAACCTGCACTTCCGACGCCAGCACAGGGTCCGTGGGTGCGATCGCGGCTGCCACGAGGATGGCTGCGGCGAGCCCCAAGCCCAGCACCCACAGCCCCAGGAGCGTCATCACAAGGATGCACAAAGGCATGACGATGCCGAGCAAGCGCCACGTGGTGGACCATCCACGCCAACGGAATGGCCGGTCCAACGCCAAACCGGCCCCCATAAGGGAGATGATGACGCAGATCTCGGTCAGGTGCGTGGTGAACTCGCCATACTGAACGGGATCCGGGTCCGGCAGCTCGGGAAGCAAGGTGAAGGCGAGGATGCCGCTGCCAAGAAAGACCATGGGCATGGACAGCGGCATGCGTCGCAACAACTTTGGCAAGACAGCAGCGGCCAACACCGCAACGCCTGCCGAAAGGAACAGGATGCTGGGGACTTCAAACACGGATGGTCTTCTTCCTGATGCGCCGTTCGGCGCATCCCAGAAGCCTAGTCCCGGCAGCGCCGTTCTGCTATCCCGCCCCTCCAGCCGGCAAGATCCGGCCAGACCTCATCCAGCCCAGGCGACACCCAAGGCCGCGTCGATGAGGACCTCAGCCGCTTGACGCGCTTGCCCGGCGGCGTCGGACGTTCCGGCGATGGCCGCTGTAGTCTGGGCGCCTTCGGCGAGGATGGCCAGTTGCGGCGCCAAGTAGCCCGGAGCACCGGCCTCCACCGCCAGGCGGGCGACGTATTCCTGGAATGATTCTTTGTGCTTCCGCGCATACTCGGCGACCTCGGGGCTCACGGCACCCAGCTCGGCGAAGCTGTTAATGAAACCGCACCCGCGGAATGAGTCCTGGCAGAACCAACCGGCAAGGTAGTCGAAGATGGCAAGGAGCCGCTCCCGCGGCGCCCCGGCTTGTTGGACTGTAGCGTCCAGCCCTTCGGTCCAGGACTGATGCCGGTACTCCAGTACGGCCATGACAATGCTGCTCTTTGACGGGAATTCCCCGTAAAGCTTCTTCAGCGAAACCCCGGCAGCGGAACGCAACTCGTCCATCCCAACAGCCTGGATTCCCTTGGCATTGTAGAGCTCGTCAGCAGTGGCAACGATGCGTTCGCGGACTTCGGAAACATTCATGCATCCATTCTACTTGCAAAGAGAACGAACGTTCTCTACGATGGTAAACACCAGAAGAGAACGATCGTTCTCTATTCGCAGAAAAGGGACAATATCATGGGTTTCATCAAGGTCGGCACCGAAAACACCACTGACATCGAGCTCTACTACGAAGACCATGGAACAGGTCAGCCCGTAGTCCTGATCCACGGCTACCCGCTGGACGGCGGCTCCTGGGAGAAGCAAACCGCAGCCCTCCTCAACGCCGGCTACCGCGTCATCACCTACGACCGCCGCGGGTTCGGCAAGTCCAGCAAGCCGACCACCGGCTACGACTACGACACCTTCGCCGCCGACCTCAACACAGTCCTCGAAACCCTGGACCTGAACAACGCAGTACTGGTGGGCTTCTCGATGGGTACCGGCGAAGTAGGGCGCTACCTCGGCACCTACGGCGAAGGCCGCGTTGCGAAGGCCGCCTTCCTGGCATCCCTCGAGCCCTTCCTCCTCCAGGCGGACGACAACCCCACCGGCGTCCCGTCCAGCGTGTTCGACGGCATTCGCAACGCAGCCATCGAGGACCGCTACGCCTGGTTCACCAACTTCTACAACGACTTCTTCAACACCGATAACTTCCTTGGCAACCGTCTCAGCGAGGAAGCCCTGCGGAACTCGTGGAATGTCGCCGCAGGATCGTCCTGGTACGCATCCTTCGCCGTCGTGGATTCATGGCTCACGGACTTCCGCGCCGACATCGGGAAGGTCACCGTCCCGTCTTTGATCGTTCACGGCACCGACGATCGCATCCTGCCGATCGACGCCACCGGACGGGAATTCACCAAGCGGCTCCCCTCCGCCGAATACGTCGAGATCGAGGGCGCGCCCCACGGCATGCTGTGGACACACGGCGCTGAGATCAACGAGATCCTGCTGCGCTTCCTGGCGAAGTAGCCACCTCCGACCCCTTACCACGCACAACTAAAACCGTTACGACGGCGGCAGGTCACCTTGGTTCCAATCGAACCCACCGTGGCCTGCCGTCGTCGTGCGTTGACGTAGCGCACGTCACGTCCTATGCTTTATGAATCGATTCAAGATGTAACCTTCCTCACGCTGAATGACCACTTTGTTCAGTCCTGGATGGGAAGAGTTCTTGTTCCTTGCCAATGACGCCAGAGGAGTACAGCGACGTGACAGTCACGCACCGGAGGGATCCCGCCCCCTCCCCCGAGCACCCTGCCGGGCCCGAACGAACCACCGGCCAGAAGGATCCGAAGAAAGCCGCAATGAGCGGTTGGATCGGAAGCGCGCTGGAGTATTACGACTTCGCACTGTATTCGCTGGCGGCCACGCTGCTGTTTCCCACCATCTTCTTCCCCACCGAAAATCCCACGGTTGGCATCATCGCCTCGTTGGCGACCTACGCGGTGGGGTACGTTTCCCGCCCACTCGGTGCCGTGATCCTGGGAGCCTATGGTGACCGGCACGGACGCAAGAAGGTGCTCGTTTTCGCGATGCTGCTCATGGGCTTCGCTACTTTTGCCGTCGGGCTGCTGCCGACGTATGGGCAAGTTGGCCTCCTTGCGCCAGTTCTGCTGGTGATCCTCCGCCTGATCCAAGGATTCGCCGTTGCAGGTGAACTCGGCGGCGCCAGCGCGATGATCGTGGAGCACTCTCCTGATGCGAGACGCGGCTTCTTCGCGAGCTTCAGCCTGCAGGGAACGCAGGTGGGTTCAATCCTGGCTACCGCGGTACTGATTCCGCTTGCCGCCCTCCTCCCCGACGAGCAGTTCCACTCCTGGGGCTGGCGCCTGCCGTTCCTGCTCAGCGCCGTGGTGATCGTGGCCGGGTACGTTATCCGGCGCCGCGTTGAAGAGCCACCCGCCTACCTGGCCCACTCCGAAGACGCCAGCGTCAAGCGCCGCTTCCCGCTGGTGGACCTCCTGCGCACCCACCCCTGGGTCCTGGTCCGATGCATCATCATGACCTTCACCAACGTGATCGGCATGGCGACCCTCATCTTCGGTGTCTCCTTCGCTACCCAGAAGGGATACGGCATCGGCTTCTCCAGCAGCGAGTTCCTCTGGGTAACCTTGGCAGCCAACGTGGCCGCAGTGCTGACCATCCCCCTGTTCGGCGCCCTGTCCGACAGGATTGGCCGGCGGACACTGATGGTGGCGGGCGGCATTGCCGGCGGATTGCTGACCTTGGTTTACCTGTGGGCCATCGAACAGCGCAGCCTGCCCCTGGTGTTCCTCTGCGTGGTGATTGTGCAGGGCATCCTCTTCCAGATGTGGAATGCCACGTTCGCCACATTCTTCCAGGAGCAGTTCCCCATGCGGATGCGGGTCACGGGCTTCGCAGTCTCCCAGAACATCGGGCTCATGATCGCGTCCTTCTTCCCCAGCCTGTTCACGGCGATCGCTCCCCCGGGATCGGCGAATATCCCCCTGGTCATCGGCTTGACCACCCTCGGGATTTGCCTCGTCTCAGCCGGAGCCACCCTCATGTCCTCTGACACTAAGGGCAAGTCGCTGGAGGACCTCGAAACCCGCTGACAGGTTCCGTGCACCGGGATCGCCGGAAGGGCTCCAGTTCGCTGGTCCTTTCCGGCGATTTCGCATTTCTCCGGCGACTTCGCAGTTAGTCGATGACCAGCTCTGTGGCAGCATGACATACAGCTTGCAAAGCCCACCAGCAAGGAGAACGAGAGTATGAGCACGCCCATTAAGATCGCTGTGACTGGCGCGGCCGGCCAGATCGGCTACAGCCTCCTCTTCCGGATAGCCAGCGGTGCCCTCTTCGGTGCTGATACGCCAGTGCAACTCCGGCTCCTGGAGATCACGCCGGCGTTGAAGGCACTGGAGGGTGTGGTGATGGAGCTCGATGACTGCGCGTTTCC
This sequence comes from Paenarthrobacter sp. OM7, assembly GCF_029873575.1. Classification (NCBI taxonomy): domain Bacteria; kingdom Bacillati; phylum Actinomycetota; class Actinomycetes; order Micrococcales; family Micrococcaceae; genus Paenarthrobacter; species Paenarthrobacter sp. OM7. Next base: position 669,056 of record NZ_CP123579.1, on the reverse strand, counting down.
CGCACTCGACTCGGTCGAAATCGGCGACGACGCCGACCACATTTTCGACGGCGTCAACCTTGCCTTGCTCGTCGGCGCACGTCCTCGGACCAAGGGCATGGAACGCGGCGACCTGCTCAGTGCCAATGGTGCTATTTTCACGGCCCAAGGCAAGGCGCTGAACCGGGTCGCAGCCGACGATGTCCGCATCGGCGTGACGGGCAACCCGGCCAACACCAACGCCTTGATCGCGATGAGCAACGCCCCGGACATCCCCGCCGGGCGGTTCAGCGCCCTGACCCGCCTTGATCACAACCGCGCCCTTGGACAGCTGGCGAAAAAGACCCAAGCCAAGGTGGGGGATATCCGCAAAATGACCGTCTGGGGCAATCATTCCGCCACGCAGTATCCGGACATCTTTCATGCAGAAGTCGCCGGCCGGAACGCGGCTGAGGTGGTGAATGACCAGGACTGGATCGAGAACGAATTCATCCCCACGGTTGCCAGGCGGGGTGCAGCCATCATCGATGCCCGGGGTGCGTCCTCCGCGGCATCGGCAGCGTCGGCAACCGTCGACGCAGCCCGCGACTGGCTGCTCGGCACCCCCGAGGGCGATTGGGTTTCGATGGCCGTTGCCTCCGATGGGTCATACGGGGTGCCCGAAGGTCTCATCTATTCGTACCCGGTGACTACCTCAGGCGGGAACTGGGAAATTGTTGAAGGGCTGGAAGTGAACGATTTCAGCCGCAGGAAGATGGATGCGACAGCCGCCGAGCTTGCCGAGGAGCGGGCTGCCGTGGCGGAACTGGGATTGATCTGATCTCCATCAGCGACGTTCCGTTGGCGTGACCAGCCGTGCAAGGTCGGTGCCGGGTGCCGCCAGCCGGTCAACTGTGCTGAAGATGAACTCCTGCATAGCTGCTGCGGCTGCCGAAGGACCAATGTCGTCGCGTCGGGCCAGGTTGACGGTTCTTGTCAGTGAGGGATTGACCAGACGGGCACTGTGCAGTCCGGGCCGGCCGATGACTACCATTGCCGGCACCACTGCAACACCCAGTCCCCGTTCCACGAACCGCAGCACGGCGTCCATCTCGGCGCCTTCGACGGCGATCACCGGTTCCAAGCCGCTGGCGGAGAATGCCGCCTCGGTGGCCACCCGCAGGTCATAGCTGCGGTTAAAGGCCACCTGCGGAATGCGCGCCAACTCTTCCAGGGTGAGTTCTTCGTGCGCCGCCGATCCCGCGGCGGAGACAACTACCAGCTCCTCAGTCAGCAATGGAATCAGCTCAGTTCCCTTCACAGTGGGGTCCACGCCGCGGGTGACCACCAAAGCCAGATCCAGCGCGCTTTCATTCAGGGCATCAACAAGGAACCGCGAACCGCCTTCAGTGATGTGCAATTCAATTCCGGGGTGCGCCTTTCGGAAAGAGGCCAGCACATCGGCCACCAGTGAGACACACAGCGTAGGCGGGGCGCCCAGGCGAATGCGGCCCCGGCGCAACCCTGCGAGCTCATTCATTTGCTCCCGCGCGGTCTGCGCGTCGCCGAGCATGCGCCGGGCGATGGGCAGGAGGAGCTCCCCCGCATTCGTCAGGGTCGCCCCGGACGGTCCGCGGTGGAAGAGAGCCATTCCAAGATCGGCCTCGAGTGCGGCGATCTGCCTGCTGAGGGAAGGTTGCGCGAGATAAAGCTGCTCGGCCGCGCGTGTGAAATGGCCCACTCGGGCGATCGCCTCGAAGGTGCGTAACTGCTCCAGCTTCATGGTCATAGCCTAAACGCATGATCTTCACTCAAATAATTCATTGGAGACATGAAGCCACTCCTCCTAGCGTTGACATCATGAACCTCAACTCCAATCCAGAACGACTCCTGTCCACCTCGGTGCTGGTGATCGGCACCGGCGGCGCCGGCTTGCGCGCCTCGATTGAGCTCGCCCAGCGGGGCGTGCAGGTGCTGGCGGTGGGAAAGCGGCGCAAGCACGACGCCCACACGAGCCTTGCCGCCGGTGGCATCAACGCTGCTTTGGGCACGATGGACCCGGAGGACAGCTGGCAACAGCACGCCGCCGACACCCTGAGGGAGTCCTACTTCCTGGCCGACCCGTCCATTGTCGAAACAGTTGCCCGCAACGCTGCCCGCGGCATTGAGGACCTTGAACAGTGGGGCATGCCCTTCGCCCGCGAGGAAGATGGACGGATCTCCCAGCGCTTCTTCGGAGCGCACAAGTATCGCCGCACGGCCTACGCCGGGGACTACACCGGGTTGGAGATCCAGCGCACGCTGATGCGCCGGGCGGCAGAGTTGAACGTGCCCATCATCGACACCGTCTACATCACCCGGTTGCTCGTCGCCGACGGCACCATCTTCGGAGCCTATGGATTCGACGTCGTGGATGGGACCCCTGTGCAGATCCACGCCGATGCCGTCATCCTGGCCGCAGGCGGACATACCCGCATCTGGCGGCACACCTCTTCCCGGCGCGATGAAAACACCGGGGACTCCTTCCGGCTGGCTGCCCTGGCCGGAGCCCGGATCCGAGACGCCGAGCTGGTCCAGTTCCACCCTTCCGGCCTGTTGGAGCCCGACGACGCGGCCGGCACATTGGTCTCCGAGGCGGCCCGTGGAGAAGGAGGGATCCTCACCAACGCCCTCGGTGAGCGCTTCATGGAACGCTACGACCCCGAGCGCATGGAACTTTCCACCCGGGACCGGGTTGCGCTGGCCGCCTTCACCGAAGTCGCCGAAGGTCGCGGGACCCGGAAGGGCGGCGTCTACCTGGACGTGTCCCACCTGCCACGGGAAACCATCATGGCAAAGCTGCCTCGGGTCTACCGCACCCTGATCGACCTGCAGATGCTGGACATCACCACCACCAAAATCGAGATTGCGCCCACAGCCCACTACTCGATGGGTGGGGTCTGGGTTGCCCCCGAGGACCACGGAACAGGAGTGAACGGCCTCTACGCAATCGGCGAGGCATCGTCCGGGCTCCACGGCGCCAACCGTCTCGGCGGCAATTCACTGATTGAGCTGCTCGTTTACGGACGTATCACCGGCGAGCATGTGGCCGACTACGTCCATTCGCGTACCCATCTGGTCCGGGATCCCGCCGCTGTAGGAACAGCCCGCGGCGAAATGCAGCCACTGCTCAGTGAACGCGGGACAGAATCCGCACGGCGGCTGCAGCGTGAACTACGCAACCTCATGACCGAACACGCCGGGGTGGTCCGCACTGAACAGGGACTGGAACAAGGACTCGAGAAGCTGACGGCCTTGGAGGAGCGCGCCCAGCTGGTCACCGCCCACCCGGACATCGCCGGGTTCGATGACCTGGCCCACGCCTACGACCTTCTGGGCTCCCTGCTGGCAGCACGGGCCACCCTCGAGTGCGCCCTTGAACGCCGCGAAACCCGCGGTGCCCACAACCGTGCGGACTTCCCAACGGCAGATCCCTCACTCCAGGGGAACTTTGTCTGGTCAACGGACGAGGGCGTCAGATTCGAAAGTCTGCCTCCGGCTCCGGATTCCTTCCGAGCCCTTGCCGAGGCCTCCGCGGACGATTCCGTCGCCGGGAAGCTCGTCGAGTAAAACACCCGCCAGCTGACCGCGGCCCTTGGTACAGGACGTTTACCGGGTGACCTCTTCCAGCAACTCAAGTACATGCCGGTACTGGGATCCCGTTGCCCGTGTCATGCCGAGCTCACAGGTTCTGTTGCAGGAGGCGTGGGCAGCAGCGTTCAGGTCCGCTACGTCCGCGGCCTGACGCGCTGTTGCCGACGCCGTCAGTTCCGGATGCAACATGCCCCTGTCACCGGCAAACGCACAACAACCCCAGTTCTCGGGAATGTCCACGCGTTCCGCCACGGCACCGGCAACCACGCCCAGCGCATCATTGAGTCCCATCCGCGTTGACGAGCAGGTGGGATGCAGCACCAGTGTTTGAAGTTTTCCGTGCTCGGGCAGCAGGGGCAGTATCCGTTCTGCGGCGAAGTCCACGGCGTCAACGATGCGAAGGGGAAGCTGTCCCTCGGCGGGGACGTCGGATTCCACGGCATGGCGGAGGCCCTCCGTGCAGGAAGAGGCGTCGCAGACGATGGGCAACTCGCCGTCACGGGTGGCGTGCCGGAGCGCTGCGACTGTTTTCGCTTCCATGGTTTCCTGGCCGTCTGCCATCCCTTTGGAGGACCACGGCGTCCCGCAGCACAGGCCGTCAATACCTTGTGGAACCAGGAGCGTTAGCCCTGCCCGGGCAGACAGTTGTTCAAAGCTGTACTGCACGCCGCGTCCGCCGGCTTCAGGTGATGCCCCTGCCGGACCGAACATGGTGTTGACGCAGGCAGGGAAATAGACGGCATCAACATGCCCCGAAGGAGCAGGGCGTTTCCGCGGTGAACCTCCGCCTGGAAGCTCCGTGGAGTACAGGGGTACAGCATCTGCCCCCAGGACAGCCCGCGCCGCTGTATTGGGTGGCTTGATGACGGCCGCTGGGAGCTTGTCCACCACGGTCAGGGCAAGGGCCGCCCCGCGAGTGACACCTTCCCAGTGCTTGGCTGCGGCGTTCCACGCGCCGTTGGCGAGTTTTCCGGCGTCGTTCTTCCTCAGGCGCTTCACCAGTGATCCTGTGTTGATGTCCACCGGGCAGGCGGTTTGGCACATGCCGTCCACGGCGCAGGTGTCCACCGACTCGTACCCGTAGTCTCGCTCCAGCTCCTTCACCAACGCCAAGTCTCCGGCCAGGCGCGCGGATTCAATGGCACGCAGCGTGACGATTCTCTGGCGCGGCGTGAGGGTGATGTCCTTACTGGGACACACCGGTTCGCAATATCCGCAGGAAACGCAGCGATCCACTTCCTCCGCTACTGGCGGGGCTGTCTTGATGTGCCGGAGGTGGGCCACAGGGTCCTCATCCATCACCACACCCGGGTTCAGCATGCCTGCGGGGTCGAAGAGCCGCTTGATGGTGCGCATGACGTCGTAGAGCTCCTCGCCGTATTGACGGCGGACGAACGGGGCCATGACACGCCCCGTGCCGTGCTCGGCCTTCAACGATCCTCCTTCGGCAAGGACAAGGTCCACCATGTCCTCGGTGAAAGCGCTGTATCGGTCCAGTTCGGACGTCGAGGCAAAGCCGTCGGTCAGCATGAAGTGGACGTTGCCGTCCTTGGCATGGCCGAAGATCACGCTGTTGCTGTACCCGTACTTGTCAAACAGCCCGATCAGGCCCCGGCAAGTGCGACCAAGCGCGGGCACCGGCACCACAATGTCTTCCAACAGAGCCGTGGTGCCTTGGGGGCGCGCGCCGGCCACGGAGGCGTACAGGCCTTTTCGCAGTTGCCACAGTTGCGCGCGCTCCCGCGGATCGGCGGTGAACTGCGCGGGGGCGGAAAGCCCAAGGCTCTGCAGGATTCCCGAGCCGCCCGCCCGAAGCTCCTCCAGTTGGTCGGCACTACCTGCGGAATACTCCACCAGGAGGGCGGCATTGTCACGGACCGCAATGTCATGCACGACGGCGGGAGTCCCCTTGAGCGTCTGGCCCACCTTGAGCGACAACGCATCCATGAGTTCGATGGTGGCGGCCCCGGTGTCAACGAGAGCGGGCAGCGCAGCATTGGCTGCCTCGAGATCAGGAAAAACCAGCAGACCCGTTGCAGCATGCTGGAGCCGGGGAATGGTCCGGAACACCGCCTCAGCCACGAATCCCAGAGTGCCTTCGCTGCCGATGATCAGGTGCGCCATGATCTCCACCGGGTTCTGGAAGTCGAGCAGGGAGTTCAGGCCGTAGCCCATGGTGTTCTTCATGGAAAACTGCTGCCGGATCCTCTGGGCAGAGTCGGGGTTGCTCCGGACCCGTTCAGCCAACCGCGCCAGGCCACGGTAGAGATCCGGCTCAACGGTGCGGAGCTTTTCCCCGGCGTCGGGCGCCCCGGTGTCCACGACCGTCCCGGAAGGCAACACTACGGTCAGCGACTCCAAGGTGCGGTACGTGTTGTCCACGGTGCCGCAGTTCATGCCGGAGGAATTGTTGGCTACTACCCCGCCTATGGTGCACGCCGCTTCGCTGGCCGGATCGGGCCCGAACTTCCGGCCGTAGCGAGCGAGCCTCGCATTCAGGGCCCGAACGGTAACGCCGGGCTGGACACGAACCCGGGCGCCGTCGTCGAGCACCTCAATGTCCCTGAAGTTCCGGCGAACATCCACCAGCACGCCGTCGGTGACAGCCTGCCCGCTCAAGCTGGTACCGCCGGAGCGGAAAGTCAGCGGCACGCCCTGCGCGGCGCTGGCGCGCAACAAACCTCCGACGTCGGCAGCACTTCCCGCTGTCACCACAGCCTGCGGAATCAACAGAAAATGCGAGGCGTCATGGGCATTGGCGTGACGATCGATGGCCCTGGTGCGTACTGCGGCGGGATCCTGCAGCGCAGCGCGGAAACCAGCAAGGTCAAGGTAAGCCAACTAGGGCACCATCCAATCGAGTACGGGGGTGGACTGCCGGAAGATCAACACGACACGATTGTCTAACAAGTATACATGCCGGTCAAGAATTCTTTGCTGACTTGTCTGGCACGATAGGACGTGGAGATCCACTTCAACCCTTCAAGGAGGCCTCGTTGCAGGGCCGAGTTTCAGCAGTTTCAATCGTCGACGCCATCGCAGCGGACCTCCGCAGCCGCATCTTTGCCGGTGACCTGGGCCCGGGCGATACGCTCACGGAAACGGACGTCGCCACCTCCTACGAGGTAGCCCGGCCCACCGCCAAGGCCTCCATTGAGAAACTCGTACCCGAGGGCCTGCTGGAGCGCGGAACGCACAAGACCGCTCGCGTTGTGGATCTCGGACCAGACTCCGTGCGCGACATCTACCTCGCCCGGGCATACCTCGAAAGTGAAGTGCTGCGGCGGCTCGCCCACAGCAAGACGGTTCCGGAGGGAGCAGTGCAGGCGAACCGGGACATCGCCGCGCTCCAAAGCGGCACTCCCCTGGACGTGGTGGAACCTGACATGCGTTTCCACACCAGCCTGATTGACGCCGTGGGGAACGAGCGGCTCAGCCGGATGTACCGCTCGCTCGTGGGAGAAGTGCGGATGTGCATGGTCCGCGTCCAGTCCCTGCATCTCCTGGATACCTCGCTGATCCATGCCGAACACCAGAAAATACTTGAGCTCATCGAATCCGGCCAGGCAGACGCAGCAGCAGCCTTGCTGGACGAACACCTCGGCCGCGCGCGGGACCGCTTGGCCGAAGCCATGGGAGGGGACCCCGCTGCACGTCCGGACCCCGCACGTCCACGGCCCGGGCAGCCGAAGGGCTAGATATCGATGGGGCGCGCAAATTCGGGAGGGGTGCCGATCTCGTCGACGTGATGGCCCGTACATGGATGACGGGTGGCGGTTGCGCGCTGGATCCGGGTCAGATCAAACCAACGGATGCCGTCACGCAATCTGCACCATGCCACAAGCATCCACCGGTTACCGTTGAGAGCGAAGATCATCGGCTCCACCTCACGCCGCGTGGTGTCGCCCTTGGAATCGGTATACGTCAGTTTTACGGTGACTTGGTCAATAGTGGCTTGCTCAAGCACTGACATCACCCGACGGTGTGGCGCCGGGCCGACGTCGACCCAGATTCGCTGGGACAGTTCAGCGGCTCGACGGCGGGCAACTGGGTCCAGCACGTCCAGCACTTTCCGGATCGCGGCGCGGGCCGAATCGGAAAACGGTGCTTGATTGCTCGCGGACACTGCCGCGCTGAGGGCCAACGCCTGCGCGGCGGTGAGATTCACCGACGGCAGCGACGACATTTCCGTCAGCCCGTAACCGCCGCCTGGACCTGTTCGCCCCCAGACTGGCAACCCGCCGGCCTGGAGCGCGGCCAAGTCACGTTTGACGGTGCGAAGGGCCACCTCAAACTCATCGGCAAGCTGCTGCGCAGTGCGCCCACGAGTGCCTGCCCGGCGCAGTGACTCAGTAAGGGCATGAAGGCGCGCGGTTCTGTTCATTTTGCCACTATCGCAGAAATAGTGACTGAAATAGTGACATGGGGTTGTCCGGAGCGCGCGCGAGCATGGAGACATGGAAACAATCACAACCACTCAAACGTCAATCGTTCTCGTCCCTGGCCACTGGCTGGGTGGATGGGCGTGGGACGCCGTCGCGGCGGATCTGCGCAGCCGCGGCCACCGCGTCACAGCAGTGACGCTGCCGGGCCTTGACCCCGAGGATCCCGAGCGGGCTTCAAGGACTCTGGCCGACCAGGCCGACGCTTTGCGCTTGGCTGTGAGGACTGCCGGCAACGACGGTTCCCCCGTGGTGCTCGTCGTTCACAGCGGCGCCGGAGTCCCCGCCTCCGTCCTCCTGGACCAGAACCCCACCGCCGTCACCAGAATCATCTACGTCGACAGTGGCCCTGCCTCGAATGGCTCTGTCGTCGATGCGTCCGTGCCACCAGATCAACAAGAAGTAATGCTGCCACCCTTTGACCAGCTGGGCGCGAGCCTCGACGGGCTCAGCAGGAGGGACCTTGAACTATTCCGTCAGCGAGCGGTGCCGATGCCCGCGAACGTCGTGCGCGCTCCACTGCATCTTCAGCACGACTCCCGACGAGACGTCCCCTCGACGATCATCGCCTGCTCCTATCCCTCCGAGGTTCTGATGCAGATGGCGCGCGAAGGCGACCCCATGATGGCAGAGGTCGCCACCCTCCGTAACCTCGAACTTGTCGACCTCCCCACTGGCCACTGGCCGATGTGGAGCCGACCCGTCGACCTCAGCATCGTTATTGACGAAGCAACTGCCAAGGACCGCCGATGAGGCGGGGCGACCCGCCGTCGTCGCCCCTTCAGTGCGCGCAGGTCGAGTGCGACTCGGCCGGGACGCCGTGCCCAACACCGGCCGCTGACGCGGGGACCGGCGGATCGTCGCTGAACTCGCGGCGGGCGTCGTGGACTACGGCGCCACCGACGATTGTCAGATCAGCCCGCTCGCCGAGCAGTTCCGAGGCCTCCAGCGTGTACAGGTTGGCAGACCAGACCACGACGTCGGCCCTGGTTCCTGCGCGGATAACGCCCAGTTCGTTCTCGGCGTGCCACGCCCACGCGCCGCCTTGTGTATACGCACGGAGGGTGGTGTCGAGGTCGAGGCATTCATCGGGGGTCCAGGCCGAGCCGCCGTCGAGACCCGCCCTGGTGAGTGCGGTGTAGAAACCCACCAGGGGGTCCATCTCTCCCACCTGCCAGTCGCTGGAAAAAGCCAACCGGGCGCCCGAGTCTGCGAGTGACTTGAACCGCCACGCACGGTGCCAGCGCCCCTCACCAACGTTGTCCATCCACGTGCCGGCCACCAAGTCCGGGGAACAGTGCCGCGGCTGCATTGCAGGAACAACTCCCAACCGGGCGAAGCGGGGCAGATCGGCGTCGTCCAAACACTCCACATGCACAATTCCGTGACGGTGGTCCGTGGTGCGGCTGCTGCGTTGGGCGCTTTCAATCGCATCCAACGCCATGCGCACTCCCCAGTCGCCGGTGGCGTGGGTGTGGGTTTGGAAGCCAAGCCTATGGAGCTCGCCCAGCATCGCCGTGAACTCGTTGGGTGGCATACTCGGGGAGCCGCGGTGCCCTGGCCGGTTGGCGTAGTCTGCAAGCATGGCGGCAGTGTGTGGTTCGATCACATCATCCGCGTACAGCTTGACCGGACCAAGCCGAAGCATGTCGTCCACCGGCGCACTGTCCACTGCCTCGCGCAGGTCCTTGCGGAACTCTGCGTCGGAACCCACGGGGTGGAAGAGAGCGGTGATCACGCGCGAGTGCATTTTTCCCTCTGCCCGGGCACGATACATAAGATCGAGCTCCGCCAAGGGCACCTGGGGTTCCACCACTGTGGTGATGCCGCTCGCTGCAGCCATCGCCAGGCTTGAGGTGATGCGCCGGTAGCGACGGTCAGGAGAATACATGGGGATATCGCGTTGCAGTCCGCGCAGTCCTGAGGCGGTCATGGCACTCGTGTAGAAGTCGGTGACCCACCCGGTCGGGTTCCCATCGGCATCGACTTCCGGACGTCCCCACGGGATGGATGATTCATGGGTGATGCCCAGCACTCTCAGCGCGGCGTCGTTGAGCCACACCGAGTGCTGGTCGTAGGTGGTGATGAAAACCGGGCGGTCCGTCACTCCACGTAGGTCCGAAGCATTGGGCCGCCGCCCTTCCACCACCGAATACACGGCATTCTCGGCGCAGATCCAGTCCAGCTCCGGCCGCTCCATTGCGTGTTCGGCGATCCGCTTCCGGACTTCGCCCAGGGAGGAAGCACCTTCGAGGCTAACGGCATCCGGGTCGAAGCCGAGGAGCAAGTGGTTGTGGCTGTCAATGATGCCGGGAGTCAGCAGGCGTCCGTTGAGGTCGATCCGATGGCGGGCCGCCGGAGCATCATCGTCCGTTCCCACGTAGGTGATGTATCCGCCCGTAATCCCGACGGCTTGGGCCCAGCCGGCACCATCAAAAGTGCGGACAGCCCCGTTGTGAAGCAGCAGGTCAAGCATTGTGGTTCTCCTCGTCAAGAACAGCGTCAAGCAGTAGAAGGTGGGTCCCGCTCCGCGGCCGGAGGTACAGGAAGTAGTAGGCGAAACCGCCGGTCACGAAGACCAGGGAGATGCCCAGGCTGAGCCATTGTGCCGGGTCAAGAATTGCCACGATGAACACCAAGCACAGAGCCGCGATACACACAGCCGGCGGAAGGGGCCACCACGGCATCCGGTAGCCGGTCCGGCTGCCGTTGGTGCGGCGGTGGTGGATGGCTGCCAACGCAATGAAAAGGTAGCTGAACGTGAGCGTGGAACCCGTAGCCGTGAGCAGGACGTCAAGAGGAACGAAGCAGGCCAGGAAAGCAAAGACGCCCATGGCGGCGGTGGCCGCGACCGGCACTTGACCCTTGGCACTGACGCGGCGCAGGCCGCGGGACACCCCGCCGGGCAGGGCCTGATCACGGGCCGCCGCATACAGCAGGCGCCCGGCTTGGAGAGTGATGGCAATGATCGCGTTGATGATGGCAAACGCCACCGCCAGCAGAACCAGCATGGTGACTGCTTCCCCGGCACGCTCGCTCAGAAAGACTTCCACGGGGAGTTCAGAGCCGAACAGCTCCTCTTGGGAGGACGCACCAAGGAGGATCGTACCGAGCGGGACGATCTCGACGGCAATGGTGACGGCCGCGCTCCAGATCACCGCACGGGCGAGGTTGCGCTTGGGATTCTTGGTCTCCTCCGCAAAGTAGACCGCTCCCCCGTAACCGTTGAAGGAAAAGATCCCTTGCGTCACGCAGATCATGAGCCCGGATATCGCAAGCGGCGCCAATGACCCCGTGTCGGGATCCAGGGCTTGGGCCGTAAACAGTGTTTCGACAGGACGCTCAATGTGGATCAGGCCCAAAACCGCCAGGAGCACAAGGGCCGCCAGCTCTATGAACAGAAAGATACCCGTGAGCCAAGCATTGGCCCGAATATTGAAGCAGGCGGTGATGGTGGTGAGAACAACTACGGCAAGCGCCGTCTGCAATGGAGAGAGTCCCGCGATCGCTACTCCCAGATAGTCCGCTACACCCAGTGCGAAGACCGCCACGATCAGGGGCAAGGACACCAAGCTGATGAAGAAGGTGGCGACTCCGAACGCCGGACCCAAGGCCCTTGAAACGAGTGAATAATCGCCGCCTGCCACAGGATAGGCGGAAGCAAGTTCGGCATAGCAGAAGGCCACCAAAATGCTCACGACGCCCGCGATCAGGAATCCCCAGACGACACCTGTGCCGAAGGCTGTCAGCGCGGCGCCGCCAAGGATGAAGACGCTGGAAGCAGGCGAGATGGAGGAAAGAGTGATGAGGATGTTTCCGCCGAGGCCAAGGCTGCGGGACAGTGAGGCGTCATAGTTTCGGCCGGTCCCGGCGCCCGGGGGACTTGGGGGTTGCGCCGGAACGGAGGTGATGGGCTGTTCCATGGGGATCCATTCGGGTTGAATTAGTTTTTTGACGTCAGTGTCAAATAACTATTGGAGTGTGGCAGCTCACATCGGATAGTGTCAAGAGCATGGCAAGACCCAACACCCAGGAACAGCGCCGATCCGAACTCGTGGAGGCTGCCCTCAAAGAGGCCTCAACCCAAGGTCTGCGCTCACTATCCCTCACCGATGTCGCCAAGAGGGCCGGGCTGACCAGAGGGGCTTTGCTCTACTATTTCGACGATCTGGATGCACTCCTCGTCGAGGCGCATCGTGCCGGAACTGAGCGGTTCTGCGACCACAGGGACGCAGTGGTGGCCCAACTTTCCTCGCCCGCTGAAAAGCTCCGGGCGGCCATCTCCGCGGGCCTGCCCAGCGGTCCCGACGACGCCCTCATGCGCCTGCTCTACGAATTCGACTTCATGGCCGGACAGTCAGAACTGCACGACACCTTGGTCCAGCAGATGTACCTGCGGCAGACCGCCACCTACCGGGCGATCTTCGAAGAGGGCAACGCCTCGGGCGCGTTCAGCATCTCCACCGACCTGGACCAGGCAACCATGAACATGGTGGCACTTGAAGATGCGTACAGCCTGCACATTGTTGCCGGGAACAGGCTCGTGACAGTGGACATGGCATGCGACGCGATGCTTGCCTTTGCAGAACAGATTGGTTGCCGCCCGCTGCCCTGATGCGTTGAGTTCCCACCGGGCGCCCGTAAGCGGTTTCTTAAGAGTCTGTTCAAGCTGGGTTCCCCGTTTGTACCTCATGCGGGAAAGCAAGCTGCCTACCGTCGTGAGGGTGAATACTCCAAAACGGCTTAGCTCCAGTCTCGTGGCAGCAGCACTGCTGGCCACAGCGCTTCTACCCCTCGCTCCCGCCAATGCTGCCCCGGCGTCCCCCGACCAGCAAGTCGAACCGGCGCCTGCCTACACTCAGGACTTCTCCGGCACTGGCCTCCCCGACGGCTTCACTGCTGTCGAGGGAACCTGGAAGGTGGAGAACGGCCGCCTCTACGGAACCAGCACCTCCTCCAACCAGCTTTCGCGGATCACCTTCGGGCCGCACCTGGCCAACTACCGGCTTGAAGCAACGGTCCGCTTTGAGAATGTGCTCAACGCTGCCCGCTGGTCCGCCTTGGCACTGGATATGAAGCCCGATGGCAGTGTCCCCTATTGGATTGCGACCATGCGCTCAGGGAGCACTGCCACCAACGGCTTGGAGTTTGCCGAGCGCAACGCCTCCAACGCATGGAACGTCACCAATACCGCCGCCGCTCCTTCGGACGCTGGTACGGGGAAGGACGTCCGCGTTTCCGTCGACGTTCGAGGCAAGAAGGCCGCATGGTTCTTCAACGGCCAGAAAGTGATGGAAACCAACCGCCTGATCCGCACAGACAATGGCGTTCTTGGCCTCGTCGCCAACGGTGCAACAGTTTCCTACGACGACATCAAAGTCACCGAACTGCCTGCCACCGAATCCCTGCTGATCAAGCCCGGAGAAAAGCCCGCAGTGATCGCCCACCGGGGACTGTCCTCAGTCATCCCCGAGAACACACTCCAGGCCCTCCTCTCGGGAGGCCGGGCCGGCGCCGACTGGATCGAGATGGACGTCAACACCACGCAGGACGGCGTCCCAGTGGTCATTCACGACAACACTGTGGATCGCGTGACGTCCGGGACCGGCGACGTCTCTACCCTGAGCTCCGGCTACATTGCCGGGCTGGAAGCAGGATCCTGGTTCTCCCCGGCCTATGCCGGCGCCAAGGTTCCCACCCTTGCTGAGTTCCTGGACCAGACCAATACCGAGGGCGCCGGCTTGCTGCTGGAGATCAAAGGCCCGGAAACCCGCTCAGAAGTCCAGCGCGTAGTTGACATGCTCAAGGAGCGCGGCATGCTGGAGCAGACCATCCTGCAGAGCTTCGACACCAACGTTCTGAGCTACGCGCGCGAGTACGAGCCATCCCTGAGGCTCGGCCTGCTCCGGGGTGCCTTGGACGCTGACGTTGTGGCTGCAGCCAAGCAGTTCGGAGCCGTCACGTACAACCCGAGTTGGTCAGCGCTTGCCGCCCGTCCAGATGCCATCAAGGAATTGCACCAAGCCGGCATCGCCGTGATGCCCTACACCGTGGACAGCCCGCAGCAATGGAAGGATATGACCGAGGCCGGCGTGGACGGCATCATCACCAACCGCGCCGGCGCCCTTGTGGGCTTCCAAAGCGCTACCCCCACCGCCCCCACCCCTGAGGCTCCGTCCGTCCGCTTCGCAGGAAAGCTCGAGGGCGCCACTCTGAGCCGCGGCGACACCGTCACCCCCGCTGTGGAAACCACCAACGCCGACAATGTCACCATCCAACTCGACGGGCACACGGTCGCGGAAGGCGACGCCGTCAAGGCACTGACGCTCGCGGCCGGGCAGCACACCCTCATCGCCACAGCCAGCGGCCCGGGAGGAGAGGCGACGGCGTCCATCACCTTCACCGTCCAGGCCAGCAAGTCCGGACTTTACGTCGTCCTCATCTCAGACGGTATCGACAGCAAGGTGCGCGACAAGCTCATGAAAAACGTGGACCGCGAACGTTGGGCAGACGTCGAGGCCGATGCCAAGGCTGCTTCGGGGAACGGCATCCCCGCGGAGCTCGCCGCGATCATCGCCAGCGACGCAGCAGCGCTCTGACCTCCGACGGACGACAACACGCGTTTCCCGGGATTCCCAGCTAGTCGAAGAAGCCGACGATGTAGCCGATGAAGAACAGCAGCGTCAGCAGCACGCCGGCACCGATGGCTGCCAGCCACAGGAATTGAGTGCCCTTCCTGGGGCCTCCCTCGTCATGGCCCTGCGGTCCGGCGGTGGAGGCTTCGCCAGGAGGGGTCTCCCCCGGGGGCACTCCTCCACCTGGCTCCAAACCGGTGATCTTGTCTTCATATGGATCGGGGTTGCTTCCTGACACGTTCACTCCCTCGATAGCAGCGGCGGGTGCTGTGTTCAGGGTACTCTCATGGTCGTGTCCCGTGTCGAGGTCCGGAGCCGGTACAAGGACGTCGTGGCCGTGAGGTAGAGATCGCGCCCATCAGGCCCGCCGAAGCAGAGATTGGAGACCTTTTCCGGAACGTCGACGGCGGCCAGCAGCGCACCGCTGGGGGCGTAGACGCGTACTGACGAGCCCGCCGACGTCCACACGCGACCCTCGATGTCCACACGGAAGCCGTCCGAGGCCGCATCGTCTTCGAGCTCAACGAATGTGCTGCCCTCTCCGCAGCCGCCGCCCTCAACCGGGTAGACAGCTATCCGGAACGGCACTCCCAAGGCTGGACCCGCCGTGTCTGCTACATACAGGAGTGACTCATCCGGGGAGAACGCCAGCCCGTTGGGGTGTACCAGATCCGTGACCATGGGGGTCAGCTCTTCCGTGGCCGGGTCGAAGCGGAAGACATAGCAACCGCCGTACTCCTGCTCACCCTCGTGCCCTTCCACCGTCCCGGGAAGAATTCCATACGGAGGATCAGTAAACCAGACTGTGCCATCCCCAGCCACGACAACGTCGTTGGGCGAGTTGAGCCGATGCTCACCGAACGCCGCAACGATCGGCGTCACCACGCCGTCGTGGTCCCGCTCAATACGCCGGCGGCCGTGGCTGCACTGCACCACGCTGCCGTCACGGTCCAGCGTCCGCCCGTTGGTGTATTCGACGCCGGCGGCGTACTCGCGCGTCGCTCCGGTAGAAGGCGAGAACTCAAGGATCCTGTTGTTGGGAATGTCGCTCCAACGTACGGTCTGCGACTGCGGAATCCAGAGAGGACCCTCCGCCCACACGGTTCCTTCAAACAACTTTTCCAAGGTGCCGGTGATCAGTTCATCCATGTCTTCGAGACTAGTCGTTCGCGTGTTCCGAGCTGGGTTTCGGGGCCGGTTCGGCGGTGTTGACTTTCCCCTCAGCAGGCATCGCCAGCACCGCCACGACGGTAAGGACTGCGCTGACAAGCACAGCCACGAATACCGCAGTGGACGCCGAAACGGTAGTTTGCGGATCGGGACCCCCGCTGGGGCCGTTGGCATAGACAGCGTTGGCGATGGCACCGAAAACAGCCACGCCAATGGAACTGCCGATCGAACGGGCAAACAGGTTGGTACCGGTGACCACGCCGCGTTCGTTCCATTCGACGCTGGTCTGGGCGGCAATGAGGCTCGGCGTTGCCACCAGCCCGAGTCCGAGCCCAACGATGAAGCACGCCACTGCCACCAGGATGACGCTGGGCGATGAGGCCGTGAGGGCAAGGAGAGCCGTGCCGATGACTGTGATCACGATGCCGATGATGCCCGTGTTCCGAAATCCGATGCGGAGATACAACCGGCCGGCTTGCGAGGCACTGATGGGCCAGCCAATGGTTAAGGCCGCCAAGGCGAGCCCGGCCAGAAGGGGTGAGGTCTTCAGGGACCCTTCCAGGAACGTTGGGACGTAGGAAGTAAGCCCAAGCATGACGGCACCCACGCCGAAAGAGATCATCGCCGTCGTCGCCAGCAGCCTGCGGGAGACAACCCACGGTGGCAGGATCGGCTCTGCAGCCTTCCTTTCCACCAAGAGGAACGCTACGAACAACAAGGCCCCGCCGGCAAAAACAGAGATGCTGACCGCGGAGTCCCAAGGCCATGCCTGGCCGCCCTGAAGCGCCCCCAGAATGAGCAGGCTCAAAGAAACCGTCAGCAGCCCCGCTCCCAAGTAGTCGATCCGGTGTTTGGTCCGCTCCACTTCCTCGTGGAAGGCCCGGAGGAGCATCCAACCAGCCAGAAGGCACAATGGAATGTTGATGAGGAAGATCCAGCGCCAGATTCCCAGGGATGCGAAAACGCCTCCCAGAGTTGGTCCCACCACGGAAGAAACCGCCCACACACTGGCCAGGTAGCCCTGCACTTTGGCCCGCTCAGCCAGCGTGTAGATATCGCCGGCAATCGTGATCGCCACAGGTTGGACTGCCCCCGCCCCGAGGCCCTGAAGCACCCGGAACGCGATGAGCGCCGGCATGCTCCAAGCCAGGCCGCAGAGAATCGAGCCAAGCAGGAACAGGCCAATCCCGCCCAGGATCATCGGCTTACGGCCCACAACGTCCGAGAGCTTGGCATAGACGGGCACCGAGACCGCCTGCGCCAACAGGTACGCAGAAAAGAGCCACGGGAACGAGGCAAAACCGCCAATGTCCTCCACGATTGACGGCACGGCCGTGGCAACAATGGTGGCATCGATCGCCACCAAGCCCGTGGCGAGCATCAGTGCAATCAGAATGGGTCCCCGCCGGGATCGGAACCCGACTCCTTCTTCGGCCGCTGTGCTCATGCGCGCTTACCCCCGCCTGATGTCCAGTTCCGTTGGTGGAGTCGCTCGAATCCGTCAAGAAGCAGGTCCAGGGCAAACTCGAACTCGAACTGGTCGTCGCAGCCATTCCCCACCACTGACTCGTCATCATGCGCTGCCGCCACAGCGATCCGGAAAAGATTGGGGTAGCTCTCCGCCATGTGCCGGGCCATCGCAGCCTGGGCTTCCGCCGTGATATGTGGCTGGTCCTTGGCGCCGTTCCCTGCCGGGTCGTCAAAGACCTCTTGAGTGAACCCCCACATCCGACTACCCAAGGCGTGCATCACGTGGTGCGTCAGGTCCTCGGATAATCCGCCCGCAAGGAACATGCCCACGAAGGAATCCATGTACCCAAGGACCGCCGGCGTAGTGTTGGTGCGGGTTTCGATGACAGGGCGGGCCCAAGGATGTCGAAGGAGCGCCCGCCTGGCCGAAAGCACCCGGAGACGGACCACGGTCTTCCATGGAGCATCGGGCACAGGTGGGTCGATCTCCCCCACGATGGAATCCACCATGCCGTCGAGGAGTTCTTCCTTATTGGCCACGTGCTTGTAGAGCGCCATCGGAACTACCCCAAGTTCCTGGGCGAGCCGGCGCATACTCAGTGATTCGAGACCTGCCTCGTCAGCGAGAGTAACGGCAGCTTGCAGCACTCGGTCGCGGTTCAAGGGCACGCGCTGCGCGGCCTCCGCAAGTTGGGTCATCGGTTGATCCCTTCCCCTCAGCCAAAATCCGGGCCGGGTCTTGACAGGTATACAGCGTACACCTAGTCTTTCGATCATCAAGGTGTACGCCGTACACCTCTACCCCCAAGGCGGAGTCATGAGATCGAAAACCACCACATCGTTCCGGAGCGGCCGCATGACGTGGGTCGTGCCCGCGGCGCTGATTGCCCTCAGTCTCATTCCTGCCATCGCCGGCGCGGCGCGTCTGACTCAGCTGACTGGTGGCGCAACCGTCACTCCGGAGAACGCGAGGTTCTTCGCTTCGCCACTCCCGGTGATTACGCACATCGTCACAGTGACGGTGTACAGCCTGCTGGGGGCTTTTCAGTTCGTCCCTACCCTTAGGCGGGGCCCCGGACTTCGCCGGGGCAGGCGGTCCTGGCACGAAATATCCGGGCGCATCCTGGTTCCTGCAGGCCTGCTCGCCGGCCTGTCCGGCCTGTGGATGTCCGTCTTCTACACCCTCCCGGAAACTGACGGTGAGGCACTGCTGGTTCTTCGGCTGATCTTTGGTACCGCCATGGTCGGGGGCATCATCCTCGGAATCCTGGCGATTCGCCGACGGGACTTCGCAGCGCACGGAGCCTGGATGACGCGCGCCTACGCCATCGCACTGGGAGCTGGAACGCAAGCCCTGGTGCTGCTGCCGTGGATCCTGATGGTGGGCCCCACCGACGAGACCACGCGTGCAGTCCTGATGGGCGCGTCCTGGGTCATCAACCTGGTGGTGGCCGAGTACGCCATTCGACGGCGCCATGCAGCGCCCGGTCGCAGAACCCGCCCGGCGGGTCGCGTGCCCACCCCTGCGACGACGACGGCGGGCCACCGGTCGGTTCCGTGAGGAACCAAGGTGACCCGCCGTCGTCGTGACTGGGTAAAACTTAGTCGTTGATCAGGTCGTGAACAACGATCGTCTGGTCGCGGTCCGGGCCGACGCCGATGGCCGAGAAGCGCGTGCCGGAGAGCTTTTCCAAGGCCAGCACGTAGTTGCGGGCGTTCTCCGGGAGGTCTTCCAGCGTGCGGGCGCCGGTAATGTCCTCGGTCCAGCCGTCAAAGTACTCGAAGACGGGCACTGCATGGTGGAACTCGGTCTGCGTCATGGGCATTTCGTCGTGGCGGACGCCGTCGACGTCGTAGGCAACGCAAACCGGGATCTGCTCGATGCCCGTGAGGACGTCCAGCTTGGTGACGAAGTAGTCCGTGAAGCCGTTCACGCGCGCAGCGTGGCGGGCCAGGACGGCGTCGTACCAACCGCAACGGCGGGGACGGCCGGTGTTCACACCGAACTCGCCGCCGGTCTTCTGCAGGTAGACGCCCATCTCGTCGAACAGTTCCGTGGGGAAGGGGCCCGCGCCAACCCGGGTGGTGTACGCCTTAATGATGCCGATGGAGCGCGAGATGCGGGTAGGACCAATCCCGGAGCCCACCGATGCGCCGCCAGCCGTGGGGTTGGACGAGGTGACGAACGGGTAGGTGCCGTGATCAACGTCCAGGAACGTTGCCTGGCCACCTTCCATGAGCACAACCTTGCCCTCGTCCAGGGCGTTGTTGAGGACAAGTGTGCTGTCGATGACCAGCGGGCGCAGGCGCTCGGCGAAGGCGAGGAAGTACTCCACGATCTCGTCCACCACGATGTCCCGGCGGTTGTAGACCTTCACCAGGAGTTCATTCTTCTGGCGCAGCGAACCTTCCACCTTCTGCCGGAGGATGGACTCGTCGAAGACGTCCTGGACCCGGATGCCCAGGCGGGCCACCTTGTCCATGTAGGCAGGACCGATGCCACGGCCGGTAGTACCGATGGCACGGCTGCCAAGGAAGCGCTCAGTCACCTTGTCCAGCACCTGGTGGTACGGAGCAACCAGGTGGGCGTTGGCCGAGACGCGCAGGCGGGACGTGTCCGCGCCACGGGCTTCGAGGCCGTCGATCTCCTGGAACAGGGCCTCGAGGTTCACCACGCAGCCGTTGCCAATAATAGGAATGGCGTTGGGGCTCAGGATGCCCGCTGGAAGGAGCTTCAGCTCATACTTCTCACCGCCAACAACCACGGTGTGCCCGGCGTTGTTACCGCCGTTGGGCTTGACCACGTAGTCAACGCGGCCACCGAGCAGATCGGTTGCTTTGCCTTTGCCTTCGTCGCCCCACTGGGCTCCGACGATCACGATAGCGGGCATGGGATCCTCCCCCATTCTTTCGGGCCAAGCCGCGATGGATTGGCGCCGTACATGAGAATGCCCCGACGATACCGGTGCAGCCTGCCATAAGGGCTGGCATACGCAAGAGTTCGGGGCTCTTACCAGCCAAGTTTAGCCGATGACGCCGGTTTCTCTGGTGTCAAGGTGTCTTGAAAGGCGGCCGGGTGAAGTTTTCCCCAGGGAAACTTCGGCGGGCCAGCGGGCCCTACGCCGCGGGCAGATTACGGCAGTTTCCGCCGAGACCGCCAACCAGCCCGGCGTTCGAGGCGACGGAGGCGGACTTGGACGTCCACCCGAGGTCCTTGATCACGATGGCGATTTGAAGCTCTGTTCCGAGGCCCAAGAACCCGCCCAACAGGTTCGTCTGGACGTCCGTGATGTATCCGGAGGTGGCATTCCCTGTGGTGTTGCCCGCCAGGTTATACCCCGTCAGGGGAGCCAAGGCCGATCCCAGCCCGCTGGTGGACACCTGCACTTCGGCGTTGGCCAAGGTGTATCCCGCTGGTGGTTTCCAAAGAATACGAACGTAAGCACCGGCGCCAAGAAAGCCGGGATCGTAGGTGCACTGGCCATTCAGCGTGGGCGCCGGAATGGTCACCGTCCCGAAACTGCCTGCCGAAAACTGTCCCCGTTGCCACGCCGCCTCCGTGACGGACGGCGGGTTCACCACCGAAAGCACCACGGCAAGGGGCAACGCCAGCAACAGTCCCACCCGTGCCCGCTTAAACACCGTCACTGCACCTCGCCCCGCAGCCGGGCCAACCCAAAACCGGCCGCGACCGCAACGAAACCAAGGAGCGCGAAGCCGCCCAGCCGAAACCCCGTATCAGCCAGAGCGCCCGACGACGGCCCGGCTGGGTTTCCGGGGAAGCCTCCACTCCCAGCGTTCCCGCCCGGGCCGGCCCCGCCGCCCGCTCCAGCCCCATCTCCGTCCCCTGAACCGTGAAAGCCCACCACGATCTGCGTCCGGCTCCCCTGCACTTCGCGGGGAACATCCTCCGCCAGGGTTGCCGTCAGCAGGACGTGGGCATTGGCCGGTCCGGAGTTTCCATGGCCCATGAGGTCCACCCGCACCCCACCCGTACTGTTCAGTGCGGTCCTGTGCATCAACACGCGGTGGCCGTCGGCGCAGGAACCTCCGCTCCAAGGTTGGGCGCAGGACTGGAGTTCAACGCTGAGGAAGTCCCGCAGGACATCTGTTGCCGCCGGCCCGTCTTTCAGCACCACATAAAGGGAGGCAGCAGGCTCACCGCGGACATTGACGGCCATCGCCCAATCTGCGCTCCCGCCCGGGGTGAGCCGATGCACTTTGCCGGCCGGACCAGCGTCGAGCTCCAACCATCCGGACGGGTGGTTGTCGGCGGCAACAGTGGCTGCAACTGCCGGAGCAACAGGCGCGGCGCCCAGCATCAGTGCGCCCAGCAACCCCGCCATCCCCACCCGGCTACGCCGCCGCATGCTGCCCGGTCCTGCCTCGGCGTGGGCTCCGCGGCCACAGCACCCAGGTCACCAGAGCGGACACAGCCACGGTGGTGGCGCCGAGGACCACGGGGTTGGCGGCTGCGGCCAGCGGATGCGCGAGCCCCGGTACGGACCAGAAGACCAGTCGGACCTTCTCCACGACGTAGGGCGCGGGATCGGCTTCGGTATTGGCATCGCCCTTCATGGTGATGGTTCGCATGGTTCCGTCCGCAGGCGCAATCGACTGGACCCTGTGCGTGATGGGGAGCTTCCCAGGCCTGTCCACGGTCACCACATCGCCAACGGCGATCTCATCCGCCGGGATCTCTCGGACTACGGCCAGTGAACCGGCCGGAATTGCCGGTGACATGGACCCCGTCTTGAACATGATCAGCGTGATGTTGAACAACAGCGCGCAAACCACCGCCAGGATGCACACAGCGCCACCCGCCGCAGCGATGTTCAACACGGTTTCCTGCAAACCGCGACGGAACCGACGGCGGCTCATGAGCTTGATGTGGCAGTAAATTGCCAGGTAGCGGTGGCGGTTTGGCCCTGCAGGGCATTGTTGGCACCAGCTGGAAGCGTCACTTCGAAGCAGAACTGCGTGGGCGCCCCTGGCAGCGTTGCCGTCGCAGCGGCCAAGGGATTGACGACGCCGGCCGCTTGCCCTTGCGTGAACGGCTTGGCGCCGTCGCTGCCCACCACGAACGTTGGCGACCCGGTGAAGGACGCGGCCTCGCAGGTCGCAGAACGAACCACCCGGTAGCGCAGTGCGGCGCCCAGATCGGCAGCGCCGACGCCGCTGCTGGTCACCACAGGGACACCGAGTACCACTTCGCCCGCCACGGAGGTTGCTTTGGTCCTGATGGCGAACGGCGCGTAGGCCACACTGCCGGGGCTCATGGCAGTTGCTGTGAAGACCAGCGCCGCACCGGGCGAAACGTCGTTGGCACTCCACGTCCCTGAGGCGCTGTACGGCTTGGTGACGTTGGATTCGGTGACGAACACACTGGCTCCGAAGGAACCCCTGGCGAAATCGCTGTCAGTCCACGATGCCAGGGTCATGGAGCTCCCGAGCCCCAGCACCAACGTCCCGGCAAGGAGTGCGCGGATGCGGAGCAGGGCCGCACCGCGCTTGGTTTCGGCTTCTCGTCGGCCCATGGATTACTGCGATTGCGCGGCGAATTCCCAGGTGGTGGTCCCGGATTGGGATTGGACGAGGCCATCATCGGCAGTGATCCGGAAGCAGAGGTTCACGGCGTCGCCGTCGGCCGTGCCGGCTCCTTGCGTCAGCGCGAAAGTGACGCTGCCCGGCGTCGTGCCCAATGCCTGACCGGCTGCCACCAGCGTTCCCGTTACCGGTTCAGCGCACCCGAAATCGGTGGACTGCGTGAGCGAGTACGTCAGTCCGGTCAATGCTCCGGTGGATGCTTCCGTGGAAACAGTGACCGTGGCGTCGTTGGTTGTTGTGCCATCCAGCCTGACTGCGAAGGGTGCTGTGACCACATCGCCGGGCGCAAGGTTGGCTGGCGCGGCGGTGAAGCCAAGAGTTGCCGGGTCGGAAACGGGGTTTTCCCCGAAGGCGGTCCCGTCCGTGCTGCCCTCAAGGTTGAACGCACCGGCGGTGAAAGTTCCCTGGGCAAACTCGGAGTCATTCCACGCTGCCAAGGTGATGGCTGCGCCCACGCCCAGCACCAGCCCGCCGGCAAGAATGGCACGGATTTTAGGTGACTTTCCGGGCTTGGTGCCGCGATGATCCGGATCCGTCTCTGGTGATGATGCTGCTGCAACCACTATTACCCCCACGATTGATGTGATGCTGACGATCAAATGATCGGAGCCCGGAGGTGGAGGTCCCCGGCTGGTTCCCCCCAAAACCGATGGTTCCAACCGATCATCCCCGCGGAGCTATGTCAACGCTTTGACCTGCAGAAATAGTTATTGAATTTACTCACCCGCCACGAACTCCAGTTCTGCTTCGGTGAACGTGGGCCGCGGCCGTCGAGACGCTGGACACGTTTCCGGGCAACACGCCGCGTCGCATTTAAAGGGCGCGCCGAAGCGGGCCCCGTTCACCCCCATAGTCCGGTAAGGTTAGTTAGCCCCCAACAGCACCCTTTGAGGTTCGGCTGCGGCATGCCCGCGGCCCCTTGGAACGGTGCGCTGTAACACCTAGGAGACCTAACCCCTGATGCAAGAACTGGCGACTGAATCACCCGAAGAAATCCTCTGGAACCGCCGCTACGAACCGCACATCGCCGAGGTCAACGAGCTGTGCGACTCCATCAAGGTGCAGAAGCCGGGCAGCGAGGTCCTCTACATCGACCCCGCCCACAGCATGGATGACTGCCGCATCGTCAGCCTTTTCTCCAATCAGCGCACCACCACCGGCGAGGGTTTCATCAACCCGGGCGACGAAGAAGCCACCACCCGCATGCTTGGCATGCAGTGGCAGCTGGGCCTCCGTCCCGCGCTCATGATGCCGTGGAACGCCTACCCGTGGATCGAGCCCAATGAGGAACCGGGCAAGCTCACACCCGCCAACATCACCGAAGGCCTGAAACCGCTCCTGCGCCTCCTGCAGCTCCTGCCGCGCACCTCCGCCCTGGTGGCGCACGGCAATGAGGCACACCGCCTGGCCGACCAGCTCATGAAGGCCGCTCCGGCCAGCATCGCCCGCCGCGGCTTCAAGACCTTCAAGGTCCGTTCGCTGGGTGGCCGCTCCTTCGCCGGCACCCCGGCCCGCCAGCAGGAATACCTGGACGCCATCCACGGTGCTTACGCCGAGGCCATGGCACGTACGGGTATCCCCCGCAAGGCCTGATCACCAGCAGCAAACGACGGCGGCCCTCACCTTTCCGGTGAGGGCCGCCGTCGTCGTTGGGGTGCTTTTGTTGGGGCGGCGTTAGCCGACCAGCATGCTCCGGAGGTCCTTGAGGATCAGCTGCGCGCCGGTGGGGCCGAGGCCGAGGAACCAGACGTCGTCGCTGACAGCCTTGGCCTGGCCGGCTTTGACTGCGCCGAGCTTGGGCCAGACAGCGCCTTCAACCACGGACGTTTCACCGGTTGCTGCGGGATCGCCGTAGCTGCTGTAGAAGATCCAGTCGGCGTCGCCTTGCTCGATGTTCTCGGCCGAGATTTCGGCAGCGAGTTCGTCGATGTTCTGGTTCTCCGGGCGGGCCAGGCCGGCGTCCTTCAGGATGACACCGATCAGCGACTTGTTGGCGTAGAGGCGGATCTTGCCAGGGAGGAAGCGCACCAGGGAGATCTTGGGATCGCCCTTCACATCCGCTTTCAGGGCGTCAGCCTCGGCCTGGTAATCGTTGAGGGCCTTGACGGCCTTGTCTTCCTCGCCCAGGGATTTGCCCACCAGGAGGAAGTTTTCCTTCCAGGGGAAGCCGGGACGGATGCTGAAGACCGTGGGGGCGATGGTGGACAGCTGCTTGTACAGCTTGTCGGCGCGGAGCTGGCTGCCCAGGATGAGGTCCGGCTTCAGCGCCGCGATTGCTTCGAGGTTGAGGTCCTGGATGGTGCCTACCGAAGCCACGTCCTTGACCTTGTCAGCCAGGTAGGTGGGGACAGGGTTGGCGCCTTCAGTAGTGGCCATGCCCACCGGCGTGATGCCGAGGGTCACGACGTCGTCCAACTCGCCGGTGTCTAGGACCACCACGCGGGTGGGCTTCTTCTCCAGGGTGGTCTCACCGTTGGCGTGCTTCAGGGTGCGCGGGAAAACGCCGGGAGCGGCGTCGGTGCCCAACTTGGCTGTTTCCTGGTCCGCAGTGGTGAACTTGGAGCCGCCGGTGGCAACATCGGCGTTGCCGGCGGCCGAACCTGAGCCACCACTGGTGCCGCAGCCCGCAAGGAGGCCTGCCACCACAGCGACTCCGGCCATCTTCATAGCCAGCCTGCGCACTGCACTTCGGCGCACGCGGGAAGCCTTGTGCGGCTGTACTTCAAAATCGTCATTTTTCACTGGGTAAGGCTAACCTAATTAAGGCACACTTTCGTGACGTTGTGATGACAGTCACGAAATGGCCGTCTTACTGTTGCCCCTCTTCGAAATGGTCCCCTGCTGTGTTCCCACTGACGGCGCTATGTCCCCGGTAGCCGCTCCCGCCCTTCCGGCTGCAAGCGCAGTTGCCAGTTCCGGCGTCGTCGTCAAGTCCCGCTGGCGGATCCTCTTTCTGGCGTTCGCGGCGGCGGTCCTTCTCGGCGCCGCGATCCTGAGCCTCGGTGTGGGAGCCAAATTCATCCCAGCGTCCACCGTCCTTGACGCCTTCACCAACACCCAGGACTCAGCCGATCACGCGATCATCCTGCAGAACCGGCTGCCGCGAACGTTGATGGGCATCGCCGTCGGTGTTGCCCTGGGCGTGGCAGGCGCGCTCATCCAAGCGATCACGCGGAATCCTTTGGCCGATCCCGGCATCCTGGGCGTCAACGCTGGAGCGTCGTTTGCCATTGTCATTGCCATCGGCGTCTTCGGGATCGGATCCCTCAGCGGCTACATCTGGTTCGCGTTCATTGGAGCCATCCTGACAACCGCGGCCGTCTACCTGATCGGTACTTCCGGCAGGAACGTGGTGAACCCGATCCGCCTGACGTTGGCCGGCGTTGCTTTGGGCGCGGTCCTCACGGGGATCGGCTCTGGACTCACGCTCCTGAACCCCAAGGCGTTTGACCACCTGCGCTCTTGGAGCATTGGCTCACTGGACACCCGGAGCATGGAGTCGGTGATGACTGTTGCGCCGTTCATGGGTGCCGGACTGCTGATCGCACTGTTTTGCGTCCGCGGCCTCAACGCCGTGGCGTTGGGCGACGACCTTGCTACCTCCCTCGGCGCCAACGTCAACCGCACCCGGATCATGGGCGTCGTGGCCATCACCCTCCTCAGCGGCGCGGCAACTGCCGGTGCCGGTGCCATCGGCTTCGTGGGCCTCATGATTCCACACGTTGCCCGGTGGATCGTCGGCCCTGACCAGCGATGGATCCTGGCAACCACAGTGCTGCTCTCCCCTATCCTGCTCTTGGTGTCAGACGTGGTGGGCCGGATCGCCGCTCCCGGGGAACTCCAGGTTGGTGTGGTGACCGCATTCATCGGGGCGCCGGTGCTGATCGCGTTGGCGCGGCGCCGGAAGGTGAGTGGGCTATGACGCGCCTGGATGTTGGCCGGCCCGTTGTCCTGCTTCGCAACCGTTCGCTGAGCCTCCGGTTCGATGTCCGCAGCATCCTTGTCTGCATCCCGTTGATCCTCGCCGCCCTGGCTGTTGCCGTGATCAGCTTGGCCACCGGCGACTACGACGTTTCAGTACAACAGGTCCTGCAAGCCTTCACCGGTGATGCCCCCGGGCTGGCCCAAACCATCGTCATGGAATGGCGGCTCCCCCGGGTACTCGCGGCGCTGGTGTTCGGTGCCGCACTTGGCATGAGCGGTGGCATCTTCCAATCCATGACCCGGAATCCCTTGGGCAGCCCGGACATCATCGGCTTCAATACGGGCGCCTACACCGGTGCGCTCATCGTCATGCTGACCCTTGGCGGGGGCTATCTTGGCATTGCCGCAGGAGCGCTCGTTGGCGGTATCCTCACCGCGTTGGCCGTCTACTTGCTGGCCTACCGGCGCGGCTCCCAAGGATTCCGGCTCATCATCGTGGGCATCGGCATCAGCGCGATGCTCGCCGCGTTCAACCACTGGCTGATCCTGCAGGCGGAACTTGAGGCCGCTTTGGCGGCAGCCGTCTGGGGAGCCGGGTCCCTCAACGGCATCACGTGGGAGCAAGCGGCGCCTGCCGCCGTCGTGGTTGTTGTGGTTGGTTTGGCTACGCTGGCGGCCGCGCGCCGGATGCAGCTTCTGGAAATGGGCGACGACGCCGCGCGCGCCTTGGGCGTCCGGGCGGAACCCACCCGTTTGCTGTTGCTGATCCTGGGTGTGGCGTTGACTGCAGCCGTCACGGCGGTTGCCGGTCCCATCGCGTTCGTCGCCTTGGCCGCACCGCAGCTCGCCCGGCGTCTTACCCGCAGCGCCGGGATCACGCTGGTGCCTTCGGCCGCGATGGGGGCCTTCCTCCTGGTGGCCAGCGACCTCGCGGCCCAGCGTTTGTTCGCCCCGATCCAGTTGCCTGTGGGCGTGGTGACGGTGTGCATCGGCGGTATCTACCTCGTCTGGCTCCTGGCCAGGGAAGCAAGGAAATCATGAGCCTCACTACGGCCGCGCCACAGCTCCATGCCGAAGCACTGACCATCGGCTACGAGCAACGCATCATCTCCGAGAACCTCAATGTGCGCATTCCCGAGGGACAGTTCACGGTGATCGTGGGGCCCAACGCCTGCGGTAAATCCACGCTGCTGCGCGCACTCGCCCGGCTCATCAAGCCCCGCAGTGGACAGGTGCTGCTGGACGGAAAATCCGTGACGTCCCTGCCTGCGAAAGAACTGGCACGCCGCCTCGGGCTCCTGCCCCAGTCCTCCATCGCCCCCGACGGCATCACCGTGGCGGACCTTGTAGCCCGCGGCCGATACCCGCACCAGAAGCTGCTCCGCCAATGGTCAGTGACGGATGAAACGGCTGTGGTTGAAGCGATGGAGGCCACCGGCGTCGCTTCCTTGTCCGGCCGGCTGGTGGACGAACTGTCCGGCGGCCAGCGGCAGCGCGTGTGGGTAGCCATGGTCCTCGCCCAGCAGACACCGCTGATGCTCCTGGACGAGCCCACGACGTTCCTCGATATCGCGCACCAGATCGAGCTGTTGGAGCTGTTCCGCGAGCTCAACCTGGACAAGGGCCACACGCTGGTTGCCGTGCTGCACGACCTCAACCATGCCAGCCGCTACGCAGACCACATCATCGCCATGAAGGACGGCGTGGTGGTGGCCGAGGGCGCACCCGCTGCAGTAATCACCGAGTCCTTGGTGGAGGAAGTGTTCGGCATGGCGTGCCGGATCATCGATGACCCCGTGACCCACACGCCGCTGGTGGTCCCGCTGGGACGGCCACGCCACTCTGCGGTCACGGACTAACGCTGTTCGACCAACGCTGTTAACGACGACGGCGACCCTCGCCTTTTGGTGAGGGTCGCCGTCGTTGTTTGCTTGGGTCCTAACGGGCTTCGAGCGCAGCCTTGGCTTTCGGGTCCGAATCGTTCAGGAACTTCTCGATCCGCTCCGGCTCTTCAGCCTCGCCGATCGCCGACGCCGCACGGCCCAGTGCGTAGAGAGCACGCAGGAAGCCCTGGTTGGGCTCGTGCTCCCACGGGATGGGTCCGACGCCGCGCCAACCGTTTCGGCGCAGCGAATCCAGGCCGCGGTGGTAGCCAACACGGGCGTAGGCGTAAGACTCGATGGTCCGGCCTTCAGCCCAGGCTTCCTCCGCGAGGATGGCCCACAGGAGGGACGACGTGGGGTTCTGCGCTACGAGGTCCAGTGCTTCCTTGCCGAGTGCAAGGTGCTGGTAGATCTCGTTTTCGGCGGGCAGGAGCGTAGGCTCCGGCCCCATCAGGTTCTTTCGGAATTCGTCGGACATTAGAAGGTCTTGCCCACCGATCCGAGCTGCTGCGCAGCTTCGACGATGCGCGCGGCCATGCCGGCTTCTGCCGAAGCGCCCCAGACACGGGGGTCGTAGGTCTTCTTGTTGCCCATTTCGCCGTCGACCTTCAGGACGCCGTCGTAGTTGGAGAACATGTGGCCGGCCACCGGGCGGGTGAACGCGTACTGGGTGTCGGTGTCGATGTTCATCTTGATCACACCGTAGGAAACGGCGTCAGCGATTTCCTGTTCCGTGGAGCCCGAACCGCCGTGGAAGACGAGGTCGAACGGGTTTTCCTTGCCGATCTTCGCGCCGACCTCGGCCTGGA
The DNA here is from genome assembly GCF_029873575.1 of Paenarthrobacter sp. OM7. NCBI lineage: Bacteria > Bacillati > Actinomycetota > Actinomycetes > Micrococcales > Micrococcaceae > Paenarthrobacter > Paenarthrobacter sp. OM7. Next base: position 639,525 of record NZ_CP123579.1, on the reverse strand, counting down.
TCTGCTTGAGCAGTTCAGGGCGGAGCTTGACGTTGCCCGGCTTGTAGACGCCGTGCACGTTGCCGAAAGTCAGGGCGGTGAGGTAGCGGCCGTTTTCGCCGGCACCGAGGGCCTCGATGGTTGCGAGGGCGTCTTCGGTGGTGGTGTAGAGCTTCTCGTTGATTTCGTTCTCAACGCCGTCTTCTTCGCCACCAACCGTGCCGATTTCAACCTCGAGGATGATCTTCGCAGCAGCAGCGCGTTCCAGCAGTTCACGGCCGATGCGCAGGTTCTCGTCGAGGGCTTCGTGCGAGCCGTCCCACATGTGCGAGTTGAAGATCGGGTCCTTGCCGGCCTTGACGGCTTCCTCGGAAGCAGCCAGCAACGGCAGGACGAAGTCCGCCAGCTTGTCCTGCGGGCAGTGGTCCGTGTGCAGGGCGATGTTGACGTTGTAGTTCTTGGCAACTTCGCGGGCGAACGCTGCGAAGCCGAGGGAACCGGCAACCATGTCCTTGACCGAGGCACCGGACCAGTAGGCTGCGCCACCGGTGGAAACCTGGATGATGCCGTCAGATTCGGCCTCGGCGAAACCGCGGATCGCAGCGTTCAGAGTCTGCGACGACGTCACGTTGACCGCGGGGAAAGCGAATCCGCCTGCCTTTGCGCGGTCGATCATCTCGGAGTAAATCTCTGGGGTTGCAATGGGCATGGTGACTCCTATGCTGATTCGTCTGTGGGTTGGTAACCCTGGAGTAGACCGCTTACGGCTAGCACCCATCCTAGCGATATCCGCCGTGCCGCCGTGTTTCGGGTCACTGGAGCTCTTAACACTTCCGCCGGGTTGAGACTCCCCCTGCCACCCCCGATTCATCTAAACGGTGGATATACTGCGGGAATGGAGATCCCCCCGAGTGCAAACAACCAGCCCCACTTGACGCCATACCTGCAGCAGCAGGGCGGTACTTTTCCCGAAGGGCAACCCAGACGGAACCGGAAGCTGATTATTGCCATCGCAGCGGGCGCAGCGGTAGTCCTCACCGCTGCCACCGCTGGTGTGGTTCTCCTGGTTTCATCGTTGTCACCGGCGCAGGACGTCAGCGCAACAGCTGAAACATACTTCCAGGCCCTGATCGACGGGGACGGCGAGAAAGCCCTGAGCGTATCCGACCCTGGCGTCCCCGAAAATGAAAAGGCTCTCCTCCAGAGCAACGTGTACAAAAATGCAGGGCAGCACATTGACGGTTACCGGATCATGGACGCAAGGTCGGATTTTGTCACTGCCGAAGTCACCCAGAACGGCCGCAAGCAGGAAATCATTCTGAGGATGACCAAGTCACCTGAAGGCGAGTGGAAGGTTGGGGCTAAAAACTTCCAAAAGATCCGGCTCAGTTCCACCCGTCCCGTGGAGTCGTTCACCGTGAACGGCGTCGACGTTGCCGCTCCTGGCGCCGGAACCGGGGCGAGGGATTCCCAACTGCTGATGCCGGCCTTCCCCGGCGAGTACACCCTGGGCATTTCCGGAGACAAGTACGCAACGGCCGAAGAGCAGAAGGCCTTGGTCAGCATTGACCGGGCGATTTCCAAGACCACCGAACGTTTGACGGTGATACCCAGCCAACTGCTTCTGGATGAGACCCGGACGCTTCTTGAGAACAAACGAAGTGAATGTACTGCCACCACTCCGGTCAATGCATCCGAAGCGTCACGTCGTGGTTGTTCCGGGTTCGCGCTCTACGAATACCGCCCTACCCGCAATCTGAAATGGACCATAGAGAAGGAGCCCACCTTCACTCTCCTTCGCAGCGAGGACGGTTGGATCATCCAGTCGGAGGAAGCGGGCAAGGCTTCCGTGAGCTACGAGGTCAACAGCGGCCGTGACGACGCCCCGCAATGGGAACCAAAGGTTGAGCTTGTAACACCCAGGGCCTCTGGTGAGATCCAGATCGTGGACGGAAAAGCCACCCTGAAAGATCGGTAGACGGGCATCGGCGGGGGCTGATACTTGAGGCTTGCCTAGCTGACAGGTTGCTGGAACACGTGTCGGCGGACCCACGCGTGCATGGCGATGGCCGCGGCTGAGGCCGCGTTCATGGACCGGGTGGAGCCGAACTGCTCAATGGACAGCGTGGCGACGGCGGAATCGTGCACCTCGGGCGACAGGCCGGGACCTTCCTGCCCGAACACCAATACACAGTTTTTCGGGAGGTCGTACGTCTCCAGGGGCACGGAATCCGGGAAGATATCGATGCCGATCACCGCAAGCCCCTCGCCCTCCGCCCACTGGACAAATTCCTCAACGGTGGGGTGGTGGCGCACGTGCTGGTAGCGGTCGGTGACCATGGCCCCGCGACGGTTCCACCGCCGTCGTCCTATGATGTGGACCTCTTTGGCGAGGAACGCGTTGGCGGTCCGCACCACGGTGCCGATGTTGAGGTCGTGCTGCCAATTCTCGATGGCGATGTGGAAGTCGTGACGCTTGGAATCGAGATCCGCCACGATTGCCTCGTGCTTCCAGTACCTGTACTGGTCCACCACGTTGCGGCGGTCACCATCCCTCAACAGGTCCGGATCCCAATGGTCACCCGCCGGCAGCTCGCCTTCCCAAGGCCCGACGCCGACCTCGGGTTTCGCTTCTGCCTCGCCCTCCGGCGTGGTTTCGGCAGGGGTGGGCAGGGCTGTGTTGGGGGGAAGGTCAGTCACCCCTCAACTTTAGCCCTGCCCCGTCGCCCGCCTGGGCGGGCTGGGTCGAGCGGCTCTTAGCCCATCTTCCACTTGTTGATGCGGTAGGAGTTGGCCAACTGCTCAAAGAGTCCCGGATGCGCATCCCAGTACGTCTTGTGACCACTGACGCCGAGCATCTGCGGCGTGCCCCAGGGGGTTACGGAGAACAAGTTCACGGCCTGGATGGCTTCGCCACGGGCATTGGTGCACGTAAAGCCGATGACTACTGCGGCACCACGGCGGAACTCACGGATTTCCGGCATGGACGTCTTGAAGTCGGAGGTGCACTTGTGGCCCACCAGGTTCTGGGGCAGCTCCGTGGCGGTCATGCCCTTGTATCGGGCTTCGATGTCCTGGATGGCCTTCTTGACCTCTTCCGGATCCTTGCCGAACTTGCCTTCCCCGGACTCTGCGAAGAACGCGTAGGCCAGCGCAATGCCTTCGCCGTCGGCTTCTACCGTGCCTTGGGCCTTCTTTTGGATCTCTTCGCCAGTGGTGGGGTCCTTGGTGATGCCGAACGACTCGTCTTGGGTCCACTCGGCCAAGTACTGGAAGGAGGACTCGCCTGTCACCCACTTGCTGAACAGCGGATCGCCGTCCGCCGGAACGTTGCTGGGTCCGGCAAGCTCTTCCCACACGGCCGGCAGCGGGATGGCGCCGGCAGGGATATCACTCGACGCCGATGCGTCGCCCGAGGGTTCAGCAGACGGCTCGGACGCTGCCTCCGAAGCTTCGTCCGAGGATGTTACCGACGGCGCCGGGGTCTCCACTGCGGTGGGCTTGGTCATCGACGGGATCAGCCAGGTGAACGCCACCACCAGCGCAATGATCACGACGACGGCGACACCACCGAGGATGAGGAACAGCGACTTCTTGTTGTGGTCGCCCGGGTTCTGGCCGGGCCCTCCGGGTCCTCCGGGTCCTCCGGGTCCGTCCGGGTAGCCAGGCTGGCCCGGGTATGCGGCACCCGGCGGCGGGAAGCCTGGCTGGCCCTGCTGGGCCTCCTGACGCTGCGCCTCCGGCTGGTACATGGGCTGGGTCTGCCCCGGTTGGTACTGGCCGTACTGCCCCTGCCCGGTGTCATAGCGCGGCTGCGGCACGCCGTCGGGGTTGTAGGGAGGCTGAGGGGCTCCATTGTTGTTGCTCATGGCAGGACCTTTCGAAGGCAGTGAGTCACCGGGATGCTTCTGGGGACAACCCGATGGATAAACCGGAAGAGGGGACCTGCTGAAGCGTGGGCGACGCATAAAAACCACCATGTCGATCCCCCGACCCATGGTGGTGGCACGCCTGCGCCGCCCCCAGCGTAGTCGAGTCCGAGGCGTCCACCGCAAGTCACAGCGGATATCCACATGGGCAGAACTACCCACATAAGCGTGACCACAGGATGTTAGGGCCGCAGATTGATGAAAGACTGGTGGCAGTGCATGAACAATCCCAGCCGGAGGCAAATATGGCAGAAGAAACCACGTCCACATCGGTTTATCGAAACGGCCACGAAATTGAATGCTGGCTTACGGACATGGACGGAGTCCTGGTCCATGAAAACCAGGCGATCCCCGGCGCAGCTGAACTCATCCAGCGCTGGGTAGATACCTCCAAGCGCTTCCTGGTCCTGACCAACAACTCCATTTTCACCCCCCGCGACCTCGCAGCCCGCCTGCGCGCGTCCGGCCTGGAGGTTCCGGAGGAGAACATCTGGACGTCTGCCCTGGCCACCGCCCAGTTCCTCAAGGATCAGGTCCAGTCCTCGGATTCGGGCAACCGCGCCTACACCATCGGCGAAGCCGGGCTGACAACGGCCTTGCACGAGGCCGGGTTCATCCTCACCGATACCGATCCCGACTTTGTGGTCCTTGGCGAAACCCGCACTTACTCCTTTGAAGCGATCACCATGGCCGTCCGCCACATCCTGGCCGGCGCCCGCTTCATCGCCACCAACCCGGATGCCACTGGTCCTTCCAAGGACGGGCCCATGCCGGCAACCGGTGCTATCGCGGCCATGATCACCAAGGCCACCGGTCGCGAGCCCTACATTGTGGGCAAGCCGAACCCCATGATGTTCCGTTCAGCCATGAACCAGATCGACGCCCACTCCGAGACTACGGCCATGATCGGTGACCGCATGGACACGGACATCGTGGCGGGCATGGAAGCCGGCCTGCACACAGTCCTGGTGCTCAGCGGCATCACGCAGCGCGAGGAGATCGTTTCCTTCCCGTTCCGTCCCAATCAGATCCTGAACTCCGTGGCCGACCTCAAGAGCCAGATCTAAAAAGGACAAAAAGGACCGAACCATGGCTGTGCTCAATCTGCGTCCTCTGGCCGGTGGCCGGATTCTCAGGGGGAGCCAGCCGTTCGGTTTGGATGCCGCTGCGACGTCGGGGTTCCTGGCGGAGCACGGCATCCAGGCGATCGTGGACCTGCGCAGTGAGCTTGAGCGTTCCCTGGTTCCGTGGCTGATCCCTGGCCACGAAGCCGTTCAAAACGACAAAGTTCACGACGACGGTACCCGGCCTGCCGCCGTCGCCCCGCCCGTCGTCGAACTCGTGAACAACCCGCTGGACCCGAACGCAATCGCCGGCTCGCTCCATGCGGTGGAGACAGCGGAGGATCTGGGCGAGCTGTACCTCGGCTGGATCAAGATGCGTCCGGAGTGGGTCGCTGATGCGCTGCGGCCCGTTGCGCGCGGCAAGCGCACGCTGGTCCATTGCTCGCTGGGCAAGGACCGCACGGGGGTGGTGTCGGCGATCGCACTCCTGGCCGGTGGCGGATCAGAGAATGCCGTGGTGGAGGATTACACCACCACCACCCTCAGCCTTCCCACCATGCTGGAAGTCATGGCTGAAACGTGGCGACTGCATGTCCCCTCCACTCCTGCGGCCTATTTCAGCCCGGAACTGATGGTCCTGCAGAGCCCTGAAGCAGCGATGCGGCATTTCCTCGCTGCCTTCGCGGAGGAGTTCGGCGATGCGCGGAGCTTCCTTCGCGAGGCAGGCCTTACCGCCGTCGAGGTTGAAGCGCTGCGTTAATCGTGGGGCCTATGGTAGCCCGGTCAGCACCTAGGCCGGGCGGATGACCCTGCCATTCGGTTCCTGGTACGACGGCTCCTCAGGCTGGGGCGGGAGCGGCTGGAGTTCGTCCTGGACCCGTTCCAGCAGCGGGCGGTAGATGTTCCCGTTCCATTGCGGGCTGGCGTGGGCGGGCCGTGCGCCTTCCGTGCTGAGCGTGGGCAACGCCATATTGTTGCCGAAGACCTTGCTCCACCCCGCACGCGCCGACTCGTAATCCACGGTGCCGTCCTTGGCGTTGCCCAAAAAGGCCATCTTGGCGCCACCGATCTTTCCGGCCAGGCGGAGTCCGTCAAAGTGGTAAATGTACGCCGACTCCGTCTGGATGAGCACGCTGGAAGGAGCGATTGGCGAGAGCTGTTCGAGGCTTTGGTCGAGGATTTGCCGCCACGTGCGCTCGTCCTTGTGCGCCACGCGCTCCCCCAGCTCATAGCCGCCTCGGAGGACCGACGGAATGCGGAAGCCATTCTCGTACAGGAACACGACGCCGTCGAACCAGCTCTGGTCCAGGACGTCGGCGCGGCTGAACGGGCTCGAATCCAGGACAATCAGCTGCGTTTCCACCCCGTGCAGTTCCAAGAGGCGGGCGGCCACCTGGGTGGCGAGCATCCCGCCGAAACTGTGGCCGTAGAAGTAGAGCTTCTCCAGTTCCAGTTCGCGGACGTGCAGGATGATTTCCCGGACGATCTCGTCCACGTCCAGTCCCAGGTTGGAATATCCGACGGCGGCAAGGCGGCCGCGCTGGTGCAGGGCAGGACGCAGTGAGTTGAGGATCCACTGGGCTTCTTCCCAGCTGGTTTTGTACCCGGGGAACAGGATCCAGCTGGCTTTGGGGAAGTACAAGTCCGAGTACGGATCAGGAACCCGGAGGATCTTGGTAGCCCGCCGTTCAGCCTGGACACGGCGGGTGAAAAGCATGTCCCCGGCCAGCGCCGCGGAGGCTCCGGCGGTGATGAGGAAGTTCCGACGGGACGTCTTCTTGAGGCGGGCAGCGTAAGGCAGGATCCGGGCCCATGCGCCCGGATCCTCTGCCTTCTCCGGTTCAGGAGAAGCCGGCACGGCGAGGTTTTGGTCCACCTCCGCCGGTGCCGGGAGCTTCCCTACTTGAACGTCCACGCAGCAAGCATAGGCTTCGGAAGGTGGTACCTCACAGCCCCATGGTTTGTGTGCAGCTGATGCCCTTAAGATGCGCCTTTACGGTCAACGGCTGTACAAAACTCCTTAGCTGAGGCCCAGCTCGTCCTTGCCGAAAGCGAAGAGGTACGGCACGCCGGTTTCGGCTTCGATCTTCTCTTTCGCGCCGGTGTCGCGGTCGACGATCACGGCGACGGCCACCACATTGCCGCCCGCTTTACGGACGCCTTCGACGGCGGTCAGCGCGGACCCGCCGGTGGTGGACGTATCCTCGAGGACCACCACGTTGCGGCCCTCAACGGAGGGACCTTCCACCTGGCGGCCCATGCCGTAGGACTTCTGGGCCTTGCGGACCACGAAGGCGTCCACGGCACGGCCGGCGTCGGCAGCGGCGTGCATCACAGCGGTTCCGACGGGGTCGGCACCCATGGTGAGTCCGCCCGCGCACTCAACTGAAACGCCGGCGTCGTCGATCATTGCCAACATGACCTGGCCCACCAGCTTGGAGGCCTCGTGGTGCAGGGTGATGCGGCGGAGGTCGATGTAGTAGTCCGCTTCCTTGCCGCTGGAGAGGATCACCTTGCCGCGGACCACCGCCAGTTCCTTGATGAGTTCAAGAAGGCGGGCGCGGGCAGCAGCAGTATCAAGCGTGGAGGTCATGGCTCCTAGTTTAGTAGGAGTGACGTTCAGCGAGGCGCAGGGGCGGCCGTGGTGGAGCGGATCACCAAGCGGGGCTTGACCATTTGTTCACCGCTTGCCTGCTCTCCATCCAACTGTTGAAGCACTGCCTCCATGCAGCGGCGGCCGAGTTCCTCGAAGTCCTGCTTGATGGAGGTCAGGGGAGGCATGAAGAATTCAGCTTCCGGTTGATCGTCATAGCCCACCACGCTGATGTCGCCGGGCACATGGCGTCCCGCTTCCTGGACGGCGCGGAGGACGCCCACGGCCATCTGGTCGTTGGCGACGAAGACCGCGGTGATGCTCCTGTGCTGAAGGAGATCGAGGCCGGCACGGTAACCCGAGGCGGCATCCCACCCACCTTCAAGGAGGACCTCAGCTCCCAGCCCTGCAGCACCGAGCGCTTCCTGCCAGCCTTTGATGCGCTCCGCAGCGTCGATCCAGTGCGGGGGGCCGGAGATGTGGGCAATACTGCGATGCCCCAGATCGATCAGGTGGTCGACGGCAAGGCGGGCTCCCAGCCGTTGGTCGAGGGAGGCGCCCGTCAGTTGGTTACCGGCTCCAGCGCCTACGGCAACGATCGGCACGGGTACTGAAACGTCACGCAGGACGGCCAGGACATCGGGGTGCGGAACCAGGATGACAATGCCGTCCACGGACTGGTTGCGGAAATGCGCAATGGCATCGTTGATGCTTTCGCCGGTGACTTCGCGAAGATTCGCAATGCTGACGAAGTACCCGGCTTCCCTGCCCGCCTGCTCCACCCCGAGGAGCGTGTTCGCCGGACCAAACTGGCCCGTTTCGCACGCAAGTACCCCGATGGTCCGGGACCTCCGGGTCACCAGGCTGCGGGCTGCTGTGTTCCGCCTGTACCCAAGGTGCGCGATGGCCGATTCCACGCGTTCCCTGGTTTTTCCGCTGACGTTGGGATGGTTGTTCAGGACACGGGAAACGGTTTGGTGCGAGACCCCGGCCATCTTCGCGACGTCGCCCATGACGGGAGGCCGGGCCGGCAGCGCGGGCGGGTCCAGCGGGGCGGGCGGCCCCGGCGGGGCCCCGGGCTGCGCCCGGGACCCCGCTGCAGGCGGATGTTCGCCGCGTGACATGGTTCCTACTTTGCGTCGACGCCTACGGGCTGCGCTTTGGCGGCAGGGGCCGCCTCGGTTGCCGGAGGCGTGGTCTTCCACTTGAAGCGACGGCCCATGGAGGACCCTCCACCGGCACCTGTCCGGTTCTTGTTGAAGATGTCGAAGCCAACGGCGAGCAGGAGCACCAAGCCCTTGATGAGCTGCTGGTAATCGGTACCCAGGCCAAGGATGGACATGCCGTTGTTCAGGACGCCCATGATCAGGCCACCGATCATGGCACCGGCTACCGTGCCGATGCCGCCCTGGACCGCTGCGCCACCAATAAAAGCGGCAGCAATGGAGTCGAGTTCGAAGCCGGTACCACCGGCAGGCTGTGCCGAGTTCAGGCGGGCCGTGAACACCAGCCCGGCCAACGCGGCCAAAACACCCATATTGACGAACAGGCGGAAGGTGACTTTCTTGGTCTTGATGCCCGAAAGCTCGGCCGCGTGGAGGTTGCCACCGATCGCGTACGTGTGGCGGCCGAAAATGCTGTTGTTCATCAGTGCCGAGTAGACGATCACCAGGACAGCCAGGACGATCAGGACAATCGGGGTTCCGCGGTAGCTGGCCAGCAGGAACGTGATGATGAGCATCAGCACTGCGATGAAGCCGTTCTTGACGGCGAACCAGGCCATCGGCTCATTCTCCAGGTTGAACTTGCGGCGTACCCGGCGTTCCTTCAATGCCTGGAAGAGGATGGCTGCCGTGCCGCCGACGCCAAGGATGACCGTCAACCATTCCAGGACGGAGGTACCCCCCGAGATGTCCGGCAGGAAGCCGCCACCCAGTGCGCGGAGCTCGCTCGGGAAGGGGGTGATCTGCTGGTTCTTGAGGGTGATGAGGGTCAGTCCACGGAAGATGAGCATGCCGGCCAGGGTGACGATGAAGGCTGGAATGCCCACATAGGCAATCCAGTAGCCTTGCCACGCTCCCACCAACGCGCCAACCAGGAGGCAGGCCGGGATGGCGAGCCACCACGCCCAGCCCCAGTGCACGATCATCACACCGGCCACAGCGCCGATGAAGCCTGCGATGGACCCGACGGAAAGGTCAATGTGTCCGGCAATAATGACCATCACCATGCCGATGGCCAGGATCAGGATGTAGCTGTTCTGGACCACCAGGTTGGTGACGTTCTGCGGCTGCAGGAGGATGCCGTCGGTCAGGACCTGGAAAAGGATGACGATCAGGATCAGGGCGACGAAGATGCCAACCTGGCGGAGGCGGCTTGTGAGGAAGCCAAGGGATTCTCGTAGGGCGGACATGTTCGCTATTCCTTCTCTTGGGTCATGTAGTGCATGAGGGTTTCCTGGGTGGCTTCGGCGATGGGGACTTCGCCGGTGATGTGGCCTGCGGACAGGGTATAGATCCTGTCGCAGATGCCCAGGAGCTCCGGAAGCTCAGAGGAGATCACAATGACTGCTTTCCCCGCGGCTGCCAGCTCGGCAATGATGGTGTAGATCTCAAACTTGGCGCCGACGTCGATTCCACGGGTTGGTTCGTCCAGGATCAGGACGTCCGGGTCTGAGAACATCCATTTGCTCAGCACTACCTTTTGCTGGTTTCCACCCGAGAGCTTGCCCGTGATGGCAGCAACGGAGGGAGCTTTGATGTTCATGCTCTGGCGGTAGTGGTTGGCTACGGTGGTCTCTTTGTTGCCGTCCACCCAGCCGCGCTTGGCCAGCTTGTTCAGTGCGGCCATGGAGATGTTGCGCTTGATGTCCTCGATCAGGTTCAGGCCGTAGTGCTTCCGGTCCTCGGTTGCGTAGGCGATCCCGTGTTCGATGGCATCGGAAACGGTGGAAGTGTTGATTTCTTCCCCGTACTTGTAAACCTTGCCCGATACTGCCCGCCCGTACGTCCGGCCAAAGACGCTCATGGCCAGCTCGGTCCGACCGGCACCCATGAGGCCTGCCAGCCCTACAACTTCACCCTTGCGTACGTTCAGGCTGGCATTGTTCACCACCATGCGGGAATGGTCCTGGGGATGCTGGACAGTCCAATCCTCGATGCGGAGGACTTCCTCGCCGATATTGGGAGTCCGGTCCGGATAGAGGCTTTCAAGGTCGCGGCCCACCATTCCACGGATGATGCGTTCCTGCGTGATCTGGCCCTGATCCAGCCGCAGGGTCTCGATGGACTTGCCATCGCGGATGATGGTGACGGCGTCTGCCACTTTGCGGATCTCGTTGAGTTTGTGGCTGATGATGATGCTGGTGACGCCCTGGCCCTTGAGGTGAAGGATGAGGTCCAGCAAGTGGTCTGAGTCTTCATCGTTCAGCGCCGCGGTCGGCTCGTCCAGAATGAGGAGTTTGACCTCTTTGGACAGTGCCTTGGCGATCTCCACCAGTTGCTGCTTGCCAACACTGATGTGCTGGATGGGGGTCACCGGATTTTCACTGAGGCCCACCCGGGCCAGCAGCTTGGCGGCTTCCAGATTGGTCTTCCGCCAGTCCACCCAGCCGTTCCTGGCCAGCTCGTTGCCGAGGTAGATGTTCTCGGCGATGGACAGGTACGGGCTCAGGGCCAGTTCCTGGTGGATGATCACGATGCCGCGCTTTTCGCTGTCCGTGATGCTTGAAAATTCGCAGGGTTCGTTCTCGAAAAGGATGTCGCCGTCGAAAGTGTTGTGGGCGTAAACGCCGGAGAGCACTTTCATGAGGGTGGACTTCCCGGCGCCGTTCTCACCACAGATGGCATGAACCTCACCTCGGTTGACGTCCAGGGTGACGTCCTGCAGGGCTTTTACCCCGGGGAAGGTCTTGGTGATTCCTCGCATTTGAAGAATGGGTACGTTCATCGTCAATTCCCGCTGACTGGTTGGAACTTGGCCGGGCCGAGGACTCGACAGGCTCTGAGGGAGGCTGCGGTCCCGCCGCACTGCGCGCTGCAGCACAGGGCGGCGGGACCACAGACCGGGAACTACTTACTTGACGTCGGATTCCTTGTAGTAGCCCGAGTCGATGAGTTCCTTCTGGAAGTTGTCCTTCGTGATGATGACGGACTTCAGCAGGAAGGCCGGAACAACCTTGACCTTGTTGTTGTAGGTCTTGGTGTCATTGGTTTCCGGCTCGGTGCCCTTGAGGACAGCGTCCACCATCTTCACGGCCTGAGCGCCGAGCTGGCGGGTGTCCTTGAAGATCGTGGAGTACTGCTCGCCTGCGACGATGGACTTAACGGAGCCCTTTTCTGCATCCTGTCCGGTGACCACGGGAAGGCTTCCGGTGGAGTAGCCGCCGGTGCTGGTCAGGGCGGAAATGATACCGATGGAAAGGCCGTCGTACGGGGACAGAACGCCGTCCAGCTTGGTGCCGGAGCTGTAGGCCGAGGTAAGGATGTCTTCCATGCGCTTCTGGGCTACTGGTGCCTGCCAGCGCAGGATGGCTGCCTGCTCAAACTTGGTCTGGCCGCTGGGGACCTTCAACGTGCCTGCATCCAGGTACGGCTTGAGGGTGTCCATGGCGCCGGTCCAGAAGAAGTTGGCGTTGTTGTCGTCCGGGCTTCCCGCGAACAGCTCTACGTTGAACGGGCCCTTGCCCTCTACCTTCTTGCCGCTGGCGTCAACCAGGCCAAGCCCGGTCAGCAGCGAGGTAGCCTGCTGGACGCCCACGGTGTAGTTGTCGAAGGTGGTGTAGTAGTCCACGTTCGGTGTTCCGTTGATGAGCCGGTCATAGGCGATGACCTTGACGTTCTGCTCCTTGGCTTTGGCCAGGACGTCGGTCAGGGTGGTGCCATCGATGGCCGCGATGATCAAGGCCTTCGCGCCCTTGGTCAGCATGTTCTCAATCTGGGAAACCTGCGTAGGAATGTCGTCGTTGGCGAACTGAAGGTCCGTCTTGTAGCCGAGGTCCTTCAGGGACTTCTCCACGTTGGCGCCATCCGCGATCCAGCGTTCGGAGGTCTGGGTAGGCATCGAAATGCCCACCAGGGAATCGCTGGGGTTCGCGCTGCTGGTGGACTCCGCAGTGCCTCCACGGCTTCCGCAGCCCGTGGCTCCCACGGTCAAGGTCAGGACAACCGCTACGGCGCCCAGGAGTTTTTTCAATCTCACGATGCTCTCCTTCCGCGGCAGCATTGCCGCGAACTCTGATGCAGCCGGAGCATCTGCGCGTCCGGCACGGTAAAGCTGGGTGGCCTGTGTGCTGGGGGCGGCACATGCCGGTGAAAAGTGATGCGACTGCCATTGTGAACGCTAACAATACCGTCGGTCAAGTGCCGTGGATCACGAATTGATTGCAGACCCGGACCATCCCCGGAACTCTTGACTTGAAACGTTGTTAGCGTTCACAATTGGCCACTTCGCCCGCCTGCAACGTTCCGGACGGCAGGACCAAGCCCCCCGGGGGCAGGAAAAAGCCCGGCACCGCTTTGTGGGCGGTACCGGGCTGGGATCGCTCCTGGCGTGATGGCCGCAAGGAGCTCTTCCCTGCTGGGAACAGGGAAATCAGAGGCGGGTGTCGAACGAATCGCAGAAGACGTTCTGGTTGAACGTCCCCTGGAACCCGGACTTGCCCTGGATCTTTTGAATGGTCGCCCGGATGGCCTCGCGCGTTGCCGCGTGTGCGTGGATGGCGGTCTTGACCATGGGCACGTCAATCAAGTGGTTCGGCTGGTTCAAGGAGACAAACACCGTGGGAACCTCCGTGGCGTACCAAGGAATTTCGGCGGCCATGGGCGAGGACCACTTGATCCGAATGGAAGCCTCCTGTGCGAAACCCTTCACATTGGCGAAGACGAAAGCGGCGTCATACCGCTCCGCATAGTCGCCCGTGGCTTCCTCGGACAGGACCCGCATGAAGTTCATGCCGGCCTCCCCCGCAGCCTCGCGCTGTTCAGCGGTCCTGAAGACGCTGACCTCAAATCCTGCGGCTTCCAGCTCTTCCCGGACGGTGTCCAGGTAGGCCAGGGGATCGGCGCGGGTGAAGTCGGCGCCACCGGAGATGCCGTAGAGGCGGATCCGCGGATGCGTCCGAGGGGTGATGGGCAGGTTGCGGGCGGTGTCCTTCACCAGCGTGACGGTCTTGTCAGCAACGTCCGCAGCAATGGCACGGTGGGCCTCACTGCCGATGGCGGCCAAGGCTTCGGCCGACGGAACCAAGGATTCCCGCGACGCGAGGTGCAAGCCGAGGCTCGCCTTCAGGCCCAGGATCCGCCGCAGGGCATCCTGCAAACGCCCCTCGCTGATGACCCCGGACTTGTAGCCATCCAGCATGTACCCAAAGTCCTCCTCCGGGTTCCGGAAGAACAGGAACATGTCGCAGCCGGCCGCGATGGTCGCAGGTACAAGGTCGCGCCGCTTCATGGCCTGTGTCAGCCCCACCATGAGGGACGCATCCGTGAGGACCAGCCCATTGAAGCCCAGTTCGCCACGAAGCAGGTCCTGCAACAACTCAGGCGCCAGCGTGGCCGGGAGAATTTCAGCGTCCGACAAGCCTGGCCGGAAATGCCGGGACAGCTCGGGAGCGCCGATGTGGCCCACCATGATGGACTGCACACCGTGCCCGATCATTTCGCGGTACACGTGACCGTAGCTGGCGTTCCAGTCGTCATAGCCAAGGGTGTTGTAGGACGTGACTACGTGTTGATCACGTTCGTCAATGCCGTCCCCCGGGAAGTGCTTCATGGCGCAGACGGTGGGTGATTCGCTGATGCCGTCGAAGTATTCCTTGGCCCGCTCCACCACAATCTCCGGGGTGTTGCCGAAAGCCCGCGTGGAAATGACCGTGTTGCGCCAGTTGTAGTGAATGTCCACGATCGGCGCGAAGGCCCAGTTGCAGCCCAGCGCGGCAGTCTCGACGCCGGCCACCTGGCCCATCTGCCGCGCAATGGCCCTGTCCGGATGCGAGCCCGCCTGCAAGTGCGTGGAAACGAACGTGCCGTCGTCGCAACTGCCGGCGCCGCCCATCTCCGGATTGGACGCGATCAACAGCGGAATCCGGGTTTTGGACTGGGCGTAACGGATGTGTTCCTGCACGGCGGACGAGGGCCCTGGCCGGTACCGCATACCGCCCACGTGGAAGTTCAGCACGCCGTCAAGATATGCCGGGGAGTAATCGTTGTTGTGATTGATGAACAGCTGGCCGATCTTCTCTTCCAGCGTCATGGAGCCAATGGTGTTCTCCACCCACTGCACCGCGGCGTCATCCAGGTTGTAGGGAGCCGCTGCCAAATCCACCAAGTGCGGCCCGGCGTACGCTGCGGACTGGCCTGTCAGCGCGGCATGTACGTCATTCACGATGTCCTCCACGGGCGATGCGATGTCCACGACGATCCCGGCCTCGTCGTCGTCGAGCGCTTCCAACGCAGCCAGTTGCGAGTCCAGCAGCGAGGCCGGCATGAAGTGCCCGGGACGGGCAGTCATACGGGCATTCAGCAACTCACGGGTGCCGTGCAGGTGCACGAACACCACGGATGGATCGGCGCTGCGGATGATGTTCCGGTAGGAGCGCTTGAGCGCGCTGCACGCGATGACAAGAGCAGAGTTCGACGCCGGGAACCGCCTGCCGATCTCGGCCAGCCATGGTGCGCGGTCGTCGTCGTTCAGCGGAGTACCCGAGGCCATCTTGTCGATGTTCGCCTGAGGGTGCAGCGAATCGCCGTCGAGGAATTCAGCGCCAATACGGTCCGCGAGCGCGGCGCCCACGGTGCTCTTGCCGCAGCCGGCCACGCCCATCACTACGATGTGGTGGCGGTGCCCATCTTCAGAGCCGGCAGGTTTACCAGTCATGAACAGTGCCGTCCACGAGGCGGTTGTACGGCAGGTAGGCCTGCTGGTACGGGAACGCAGCGGCTGCTTCTTCATTGAATTCGACGCCGATACCGGGGTTGTCGCCCGGGTGCAGGTAGCCGTCCTTGAAGGTCATGGACTGCTGGAAGACCTCGTTGGTCTTGTCAGAGTGCTGCATGTATTCCTGGATGCCGTAGTTGTGGATGGCCAGGCCTACGTGCAGCTGGGCGGCGAAGCCCACCGGGGAGATGTCCGTGGGGCCGTGGAAGCCGGACTTGATCTGGTACTGCGCGGCGAAGTCCATGACCTTCTTCAGCGGTGAGATACCGCCGAAGTGGGTGGAGGCTGCGCGGACGTAGTCGATCAGCTGTTCCTTGATGAGGGTCTGGAAGTCATACACGGTGTTGAAAATTTCGCCGATGGCCAGCGGGGTGGTGGTGTGCTGGCGGACCAGGCGCAGCCCTTCCTGGTTCTCGGCGGGGGTGCAGTCCTCCAACCAAAAAAGGTCGTAAGGTTCCAGGGCCTTGCCGAGCTTGGCGGCCTGGATGGGCGTCATGCGGTGGTGGCCATCATGCAGCAGCGGGATTTCCGGGCCGAACTCGTTGCGCACCGCCTCGAAAACGGTGGGCAAGTGGCGCAGGTAGGCGCGGGTGTCCCAGTCTTCTTCCAACGGGAAGTTGCCGCGGCCGGCGGGCTCGTAGTCGTAGCGTTCGCCCGAGGCCTGGGCCTGGGCGGCAACACCATAGACGGCCTTGATGCCGGGGACGGCAGTCTGGATGCGGATGGACTTGTAGCCCAGCTCCAAGTGTTCGCGAACGGAGTCGAACAGCGACGGAATGTCAGCCCCGGATGCGTGGCCGTAAGCGCGCAGACCGTTGCGGGAAGCCCCTCCCAGCAGCTGGTACACCGGCAGGCCGGCAACCTTGCCTTTGATGTCCCACAGTGCCATGTCGACGGCGGCGATGGCCGCCATGGTGACGGGCCCGCGGCGCCAGTAGGAGCTGCGGTACAGGAACTGCCACGTGTCCTCGATCCGGTGCGGATCCTTCCCGATCAGCAACTGCGCAACATGCTCCTTGAGGTACGCGGCCACGGCGAGTTCACGGCCGTTGAGGGTCGCGTCACCGATGCCCGTCACACCGTCCTCCGTGGTGATGCGCAAGGTGACGAAGTTCCGGGACGGGCTGGTCACAAAGACTTCAGCGGCAATGATTTTCACAGCTTTTCCTTTCGGGATGTGGCTGGGTTGAAGGGTTAGGTTGGATTACCACTGATGGCAACCGGTTGCGCCTGTGTTGCGAATGCTTGGCCAAGCCGATGGACCAGTTCCACGACGGCGGGCTCCCCTGCAAGCCCGGCATCCAGTAACGACACCAGCGCAGCAATGCGGTCAAGGCCGGAAAGCTGGTTGGCATGCTCCACCTCCGACGCACGGGGATCCTGCAGGCCGGCGTTCGTTTCCACGTACGCGGCCCACACTGCGATCATCCGGGCCGCAGCTTCACCGGTTCGCCCTGCTGCGCGTTCGGCGCGGAGTACAGGGACGGCCCGCATGCGCAGTTTGGTGCTGGCATCCACAGCGATCTGGGCCAAGTGGTGTGCAATCCGGGAGTTGCCAAAGCGCTGCAGAAGCGCCTCCCTGTACTCGGGAATGCCCAGGTCGTCATTGGCAAGGTGCCTGGACGCTTCGTCCCAGAAATCTTCGACAGCCCGCAGGCATACGGGATCGGCAAGTGCTTCGGCCACCGTCGAGTGCCCACGCAGTTGCCCGGCGTAGGCCAGGATGGAGTGCGCACCATTGAGAAGCCAGAGCTTGCGGTTTTCATAGGGCTCGATGTCATCCACAAAGACAGCCCCGGCGTCCTCCCACCGCGGACGGCCTGCAGGGAAGTCTCCGCTCAGTACCCAGTTGCGGAAAGGTTCAGTGACCACCGGAGCGTCGTCCCGGTAGCCGCACTTTTCACTCACCAGGGCAACGTCATCCGCAGTTGTTCGGGGTGTAATCCGGTCAACTGACGTGCTCACGAAGCTCACGTTCGCCTCGATCCAGACGGCCAGGCCGCCGTCGAATTCTCCGGCGATACCCAGCACGCCATCCCGGGTGACGTTTCCGTTGTCCGAAAGGTTGTCGCACGAAACGACGGCCAGGGGGCCGGCATCGGCATCCTTACGCGCGGCGAGGCCCAGGACCAAGCGGCCCAACGGCGTCGCGGGCTCTTGGCCGGAAAGCAGCAGCGGGGCGTCGCCGGCACCGTGGCCGTACGCTGCCTCTGTGATGGTCAGGGTGACCACGGCGGTCTGCGGCGCGGCGACCAGTTCAACCAGCCGGCCAACGTTGGCGCCATCCACGGCTTCGACGATGCTGCCCACTACCTCAAAGGAGTCACCGGCGTCGGATCGCTCCACCACGGTAAACAAACCGTCCTGTCCGGCGAGGACATCAGCGGCGTCCGGTCGGCGTCCGGTGAAGGAGGCGATTCCCCACTCCCCCGCGTCGGCGGCGTGCTGCGTGTACCAGGCCTGGTGCGAACGGTGGAAGGCACCGAGGCCCAGGTGGACAATCCGGACCGGCGCCTTGCCGGCGGGGCGGGTCTCGCGGTTGAGACGCGGAAGCCCGGCGTTCACAGCTTGAACACCCTGCGCGGGGAGGAATCGACGACGTCGAGAATCAGCTCGTGCGCGCGGTCTTCAGTGACGCGGTGCTCGGCCACGAGGCGCGCGAGGAAGGCGGCTTCGATCCTGCGGGAGGCGTCGTGCCGTGCCGGGATGGAGCAGAAGGCGCGGGTGTCGTCGATGAAGCCGGAGGACCGCGAGAAGCCAGCCGTTTCGGTGACGGCGGAGCGGAAGCGCAGCATGGCGTCCGGCGCATCGAGGAACCACCACGGGGCACCGATGTACACGGACGGATAGAAACCTGCCAGCGGTGCCAGTTCGCGGGAAAAGACGGTTTCGTCGAGCGTGAAGAGCACCACGTGGAAGTCCTTGGCCGTACCAAAATCCTGCAGCAACGGACGGATGGCCTCGGTGTAGTTCACGGCGAACGGAATGTCGTGACCGGTATCGGCACCAAAGGACTCGAACGTAGGGCCGTGGTGGTTCCGGTACGAACCCGGGTGGATGGTCATGACCAGGCCGTCCTCCACGGACATCCGGGCCATTTGGTACATCATGTGGGCCTCGAAGGCGTCGCGGTCTTCCGCAGTTGCGCTCCCGGCACGGGCACGTTCAAAGAGCGTTTCTGCTTCCGCGGCATCAAGCTTGAGGGTGGCCGGGGTGCGGACGCCATGGTCCGCCGATACCGCGCCATGCTCTACGAAATAACGACGCCGGTTTTCCAGGGCGGCGATGTAGCCGGCGTAGCCGGTGGCGCCATCAGCCGCGGTCTCGATGAGGCGATCGACGTTGGCACTCCAGCTGGGGTGGGCCACATTCAGGTAGGCGTCCGGGCGGAACGTGGGCACGACGCGGCCATTGAAGCTCGGATCTTCGGTGAGTGCCTTGTGGCTGGCCAAACTGTCCAGCGGATCATCCGTGGTGGCGAGGACCTCGATATTGAAGTCCTTGAAGAGCTGCCGCGGGCGGAAGTCGGGTTCCACCAACTTGGCAGCAATAGCGTCGTAACTTGCATCTGCGGACATCTCACTGAGGTCCGCACCGAGTTTGAACACATCGTTGAACTGGGTGCGCAGCCAATATCCGGAGGCAGTGCCTTCGAAGAGCGGCCAGGCCTGGACAAAGGTCCGCCAGATCTCCCTGGACTCCGGGGCGGACGCGGTGCCTGCCAGCAGCTGATCCATCGGAACTCCGTTGGCGTGGATCAGGCGGGTGACGTAGTGATCCGGGCTGACCAGGAGCGCAGCAGGATCGGGGAACGGCGTGTTCTGCTCGATGACTGCGGCGTCAACGTGGCCGTGCGGGGAAATGATGGGCAGGTCCTGGACGCGCTCCAGCAAGGACCGCGCGATGCTGCGCGTCCCGGGATCTGCGGGCAGGAGCCTGTCAGGGTGTGCTGCGATGGACTGTGACATAGGTCAATCTTGGCGGTCCGGTCCAACTTTTGTCAACCGGTTGCCACAAATTGCCAACTAGTTGCTGGGTGGCCGCCCAGCACGGCCATTGGCGTTCCTCAGGTGGGCTGGACCAACAGCCGTCCACTGGAGCCGCGCACCACGAGCTCCGTTTCCACCCGGACAGCTTCGCCCGGGGCGTCCTGGCCTTGGAGCATGTCCAGCAGGATGGTCACGGCGCGGGTACCGCACTCTCCCAACGGCGAGCGGACCGTGGTCAGGGCGGGAGTAGTGAAATCGGCGCCAAAAATGTCGTCAAAGCCAACAATGCTGATCTGGTCCGGAACGCGCATGCCCCCAGCCTGCAATTCCTGCATCAAGCCAATGGCCAGGAGGTCGTTGTAGGTGATGACCGCCGTGGCACCGCTCTCCAGGACGTCGCGCGCAACTTGCCGGCCGCCGTCGACCGTTGGTTTGGACGACTCGAGGCGCACCGCGCTGAGCTTGGACCATTCGGCGGCGGCTTTGACGCCTTCCCAACGGCGGGCCGTCATCCAGGACTGCTTGGGGCCTGCGACGTACGCCAGCTTTTCGTGGCCATTGGCGGCCAAACTGCGCACGGCTTCGCTGATGCCCTTGTTGACGTCGGGAACAACGCAGGGCACACCTTGGATCTCGCGGTTGATGACGGCCACGGGTTTGTCCGCGGCCAAGGCGCGGATGTGGTCGTCATCCATGCGCGGGCTGGCCAAAATAAGGCCGTCCACCGTGCTGAGGAGGCGCCGGGCGGCGGTTACCTCAGTCTCCGGCGACTCGGCAGACTCAGCCAGAACCAACGTGTAATCGCGGGCTGAGCCGGTGGTTTCAGCGCCGCGGATGATGTCGAAGAACGTGGGGTTGGTGATGTCCGCGACGATCAAGCCGATGGTCTGGGTGCGGCCGGTGGGCAAGGCCCGCGCGAAGGGGTTGACCTGATAATTCAGCTCCGCTGCCGCATCCTCAATAATCTTCTGCGTCTTGGCGCTAACGCGGCCAGGCTTACTCAGGGCGCGGGACACAGTGGAGGGATTCACGCCCGCCAGCTTCGCGATGTCGTAGATCGTGGCAGAGGACTTCTCCCCCCGGCCTCGTTTGGTGGGCGTGGTTGCTGTTCCAATGCTCGTCACGTCAGTCACCGCTCCATCGTAGACCGCTTGGCAACAAAAAAGGCCGGTTGCCAAATAAATCAGCAACCGGCCCGTTTCGCGTTTGTTAGGAACGCTCGGGGAACTTGCCCTCTTCCGCGATGCGCTTATTGAGCTCATGCAGGAACTCGTCCTCATCAAAGTCCAGTGATACTTCCTTGCCGGTCCAGGCCGAGAGGTGGATGGCGTTGGCCAGGCGGACACCGTTGATGCCATCGGACCCCGGAGCCAGCAGCGGCGTCCCGTCCAGGATGTTGGCAGCGAAGTTCTCCAGGACACCTGCGTGCTGGCCGCCCCACACTGACTCGAACTCAATGACCTCGCTGGTGTACAACTCGTCGCGGTTCAGCTGGCCCATGAAGAGCTTACGGACGTCGTCCATGCCCATCGCATCGCTGATTTCCCGTTCCGGCTTGACCAAGCGGGTCACGGTGGCAACCTTGCTGCCCTCCACCACGATCTTGCCTTCGTCGCCAAGGATTTCGAACCGGTCCGTTCCCACAATGTCATGGGTGGCCGTGACGAAAACGCCAGTGGCGCCGTTGCCATAATCCACTACCGCGGTGACCTCGTCCTCGACGGCGATATCGCGGCGGAAGCCGAACGCCACTTTCGAGTACACGGACTTGGGGACGCCGCAGATCCACTGCCAGAGGTCCAGCTGGTGCGGCGCCTGGTTGACCAGGACGCCGCCGCCTTCGCCGCCCCAGGTGGCGCGCCATTCGCTGGAGTTGTAGTAGCCCTGGGGACGCCACCAGTTGGTGATGATCCAGTTGGTGCGCCGGATGCTGCCAATCTCGCCGTTATCGACGATTTCCTTGAGCTTCTTGTACAGCGGGTTGTTGCGCTGGTTGAACATGATGCCGAAGGAGAGCTCCGGTTTGGAGGCCGCGAACTCGTTGAGCTCCTTGACCTGCTTGGTGTAAACGCCGGCGGGCTTCTCCACGAGCGCGTGGATATTGCGCTTGAGTGTCTCGATGCCCATCTCCGGGTGCAGGAAATGCGGCACGCAGGTGACGATCGCGTCCACGGAACCGCTCTCCAGCATCGTGATGTAGTCGTCGAAGAACGGGACATCCGGGTACTGGGTAGCGGCCAGCTCCTTCTTGGCGGGATCGATGTCGCAGATGGCGGCGATCTCCATGTTCGGCACGAGGCCGTCGGCGATGAACTTGGCGTAAGCGCCGCCCTGTTGGCCCAAGCCGATGATGCCGAGGCGTACTTTCTTGCTCATGACTGCAATCTCCCGTGTCTAAGAACTGAAACTTGTTGAATTCTGGAAAAGGTCGGCGTGGCCCATGGCCACCAGGTTGTCGTATGAGGTCTGGAGCGCATCCCACACGGTCCGCCCATAGAGCTCGTCCTGCTCCACCAGGAGGTACCTGGCCCCCGCGGCCACGGCGGCGGGAACGATGGACGGGAAGTCCAGGTTGCCCTCTCCCACTTCGGCGAACTGCACCACGTTGCGGAACTCGGCCATGAAGCCGGGGAAATCGCCCTTCTCCAGGAGCCCGAAGGACGATTCCGGCAGTTGACCAATCCTGTAGTCCTTGAGGTGAACCATGGCAGTCTTGCCCGCGTATTTTTCGAGGGTGCGTACTGGGTCCAAGCCACCGCGCTGGACCCAGTGGACGTCAATTTCCATGCCCATGGCCGGGGAGTTCTCGGCGATGATGTCCAGCATGTACTTGCCGTCAAACTTCGCGAACTCAATGTGATGGTTGTGGTAATAGAGGCTGATGCCGTGCTCCTGGAGGCGTTCAGCGTAGCCGTTGGCTTGCTTGGCGAATTCAACCACCGAGTCCAAAGACCTCATGGCCCCGAACGGAAGCATGCCGATGCGCAGCAAGGAAGAGTCCAGGCGCTTGGCGTCGTCCACGATCTTGTCGAAGTTGTCCGCCAGTGATTCCACGGGCATGCCCTTGCGGCCTTCGATATTGACCGAGAGCGCTGCGATGTCCATGCCCAGCTCCGTACGGGAGCGGTCCAGTTCACCCACGTTCTCCGGAGTCATGGGGATTTGGGAAATCTCGACGGCGTTATAGCCGATCGCGCTGACCTTGCGGAGCGTTTCGAACGCTCCGACGTCTGCAAAACTGTCCTTCAGCATCATGGCTTGGACGCCTATTGTGGCCACTTTTTCCTCCGGGGTTTCCGGGCCCTTCCGGACCCTGGGATGTTTGATGGGTGCAGGGCCGTTCAGGCCACGGCACCTTGCTGTTCTGTTTGGCTGTGTTGGTTCGCGAGCAAGCGGTGCCGGTCTGCGCGGCGTTGTTCCTGGCGGTCCGGATCGGGCACTGGCGAGGCGAGCAAAAGCCGTTGCGTGTAGGGATGTTCGGGATCGCGGGTGACCACCTCGGCGGGGCCTTGCTCCACGATTTCACCGTGGTACATGACGGCGACGCGGTGGCTGATGTGCCGGACCACATCGAGGTCGTGGGACACGAACAGGTACGAAACGCCGGTGTCCTGCTGGATCTGCAGGAAGAGATCCAGCACGCGGGCCTGGGTGGACAGGTCCAATGCACTGACGGGTTCGTCGCAAACGATGAGTTTGGGTGAGAGCGCCAAAGCCCGGGCAATCGCAACGCGCTGGCGCTGGCCACCGCTGAACTCGCGGGGAAGGCGGTGAATGGCGTCAGTTGGCAGCCCCACCTGGTCCAGCAATTCCTTGACGCGCTTCTTGGCCGCTGCGGGCTCCATGCCTTGCACGCCCAGTGGTTCGGCCAGGATGTCGCCGATTTCCAGCGCCGGGTTCAGTGAAGTGTAAGGGTCCTGGAACACCACTTGGAGGTCGCGGCTCAGCGTACGGCGTTCCTTGCGGGACGCGTTGCTGATGTCGTTGCCTTCGAAGATCACTTTTCCGGAGGTGACCGGCGCGAGGCCCAGGACGGCGCGGCCAAGGGTGGTCTTGCCTGAGCCGGACTCCCCCACCAAGCCCAGGGTCTCCCCCTGGCCGATGGTGATGTTGATGTCCGTCAGAGCCCGGAAAGGCTTGGCCCGGAACCGCTTGCTGGGGTATTCCACCACCAGGTTTTCCACGCTCAAGAGCGGGGACTTATCCGATGAGTCCGGCTGCTGGCTTAGGGAAGTGCTCATGCCACCGGCTCCTTCTGTGCTGATCCGGACTGTGCTGCTGATCCAGGCTTCGATACAAGCATGGTCATGGGGGTCTTTCCTTCGAGCATGGACCCCAGCAGGGTCTGTGTGTACGGCTCTTTCGGGTTTCGGAGGATCTCCCGGACGGTGCCTTCTTCCACCAGCCGCCCGTTCTGCATCACGGCCACGCGGTCGCACAGATCGGCAACCACTCCGAAGTTGTGGGTCACCAGGATCACGCCGATGTTCAGGCGCTGCTGCAGTTCGCGGAGCAGGTCCAGCACATCCGCCTGGACCGTGACATCCAGCGCCGTGGTGGGTTCGTCAGCGATCACCAGGTCCGGTTCACAGCTGATGGCCCCGGCGATGAGTACACGCTGTGCCATGCCACCGGAAACCTCGTGCGGGTAAGCGCTGAAGGTTCGCTCCGGGTTGGCAATGCCGACGTCGGCGAGCAGCTTGAGTGCACGCTGGCGGGCTTCTGCCTTGGAGATTCCGAGGACCCTGACCATGGGTGTCACCAACTGGTAGCCGATGGTGAAGGCCGGGTCCAAGTTGCTCATGGGTTCCTGCGGAATGT
This sequence comes from Paenarthrobacter sp. OM7, assembly GCF_029873575.1. NCBI lineage: Bacteria > Bacillati > Actinomycetota > Actinomycetes > Micrococcales > Micrococcaceae > Paenarthrobacter > Paenarthrobacter sp. OM7. The sequence continues at coordinate 615,215 of NZ_CP123579.1, read as the reverse complement.
AGGAGATCCGCTTGCCGCGCAGCTTGGACAGCCGTTCCTGGTTGACGCGGTCATCGCCGGGAGCCACTGTGTAGTTGCCGTCGAACTGGATGGAACCACCCACAATGCGGGCGTTGTCCGGCAGCAAGCCCAGGATGGAGAACGCGGTCTGGGACTTGCCCGAACCCGACTCGCCAACAATGCCCAGGATCTCTCCACGGTCCACGTGGAACGAGACGTCGTCCACTACCTTTTTGACCGAGCCATCAGCCTGCGGATAGCCGACGCCGAGGTTGGTCACCTTGACCAGGTGGTGTTCGGTTCCGACGTCGACGGCGGCCACGGACTTCCGTGACTGCCGCACCTTGGCGGGGTCCGTCGTCGTGCTTTCTGCTGTTGCAACCGCACGCTTCTTACGGTGCTTGATCTTTTCGCCGTCTTCCAGGGCGTCACGGATGGCGTTGCCCAGCAGGACCAGTCCGCCGATGGTGAGTGCCATGGCCAGTGCCGGCCAGAGCAGCAGGGTGGGCGTGAGGTAGACGTTCTTGAAGCCTTCGGAGAGCATGACGCCCCACGTTGCCTTGGTGGGATCGCCCAGGCCCAGGAATTCGAGTCCGGACTGGATGGCGATGGCAACACCGGCGATGGCCGCGGTCTGGATGATGATCGGTGCGCGGACTACGGAGAAGATGTGGCGGGCGATGATGCTCAGGTCAGACAAGCCGGAGACCCGGGCGGCGTCCACGTAGAGCTCGTTCCGGACCGACTGCACGGCGGTGCGGGTAAGCCGGAAGTAGGCCGGGCTGATCAGGACACCGAAGGCGATCATGGAGATCCATACCGACGGGCCGAACGCTGCGCGGATGGTGAGGAGGACGATCAGGCCGGGCAGGCTCATGAGGATGCTGACTACCCAGTTGGAGACGGCCTCGAATTTGCCCGCGTAGTAGCCGGCGATCAGGCCCGCCGGGAGTCCGATGGCAATGGCCACGCCGGCACACAGCAACGCGGACAACAAGGTCAGCTGGGCGCCGAAGAGCAGCCGGCTCCACGTATCGCGTCCTGCACTGTCAGTGCCCAGGATGTTGACTGAGTCCGGGGCTGCCAAGGTCTTGGAGATGTTGGCGAAGTTCTCTTCGAAAGGCGCTATCACCGGGGCGAGGATGGCCAGCGCAGCGATGGTCAGCAGGATCACCAGCGAGGCGATGCCCATGGGGTTTTTCAGGAGGCGGCGCAGGACGGTGGAACGGACCACCGTGCCGCTCTGGCCTGCCTTGGCCGCGACGCCCATGGAGTCTGCGGATACTGCTGCTGAATCTACGGAGTCGCTCATGAGACACGTACTTTCGGGTTGAGCCAACCATTGAGGATGTCCACCAGGAGGTTCACGACGATGACCACCACCACGGTGTACATCACCACTCCCATGACGACGGGAAGATCGGTTTGGGTGGTGGCGGCGACGGCCAGCGGACCCATGCCCGGAAGGGCGAAGATCTGCTCGATGATCACCACACCACCCAGCATGCCGATCAATTGCAGGCTCAAGACGGTGAGGCCTGCCGGTGCGGCACTGCGCAGCACATGCTTGAAGAGGATTTCACGCTCTCCGATGCCGCGGCTGCGCAGCGTCCTGACATAATCGCGCTCGAGCTGCTTGATCACGGCGGACCGGATCTGCTGCGCGCCGCCGGTCACGCCGTTGATCAACAGGGCAATGACCGGGAGGGTCATGGAGTAGACCCAGGCCTCCGGTCCCACCTCCGGGGAGATGGTGCTGGTGGCGGGGAACAAGCCGAGCTGGATGGCCAGGATGGTCACCAGGAACACGCCGATCACGTAGCCGGGGATGGAGTCCCCCACGATCGCGCCAATCTGGACCACCCTGTCCACCCAGCCGCGCTTGACGGCTGCGGCAACACCGATCAGTGCTGCGCAGATGGCGATCAGGATCATTGCGGTGAAGACCATGGTCATGGTCACCGGGATGCGGGTGGCAAGCGAGTTGGCCACCGGCTCCGACGTGAACCAAGAGGCTCCAAGGTTGCCGGTCAGGGCATCTCCCAACCAGGCGAAGTAACGGACAAAGAGAGGCTGGTCGAGCCCCAGTTCCTGTTCCTTCAGGGCCACCTGTTCAGGTGTTGCCTGATCCCCCAGGATGTTCTGGGCAATACTTCCGCTGGAGGTGTACAGCAGGGTGAAGGTGAGGACCGAGACGACGAACAACACCACCAGACCGCTGCCCAGTCTTTTCGCAATGAACTTGATCATGGGGTCCTACTTGGCGGGCGAGTAGTTGTAGATGGAAGGAACGGCCTGCTGGACCTGCGGCGTGACGTTCACTTTGTCGTTGTGGTAGTACATCTGGTTCACGCGGAACAGCGGGGCGAACCAAGCCTGTTCCACCACGTACTTGTTGACGTCCTGGGCCAGCTTGCCGGCATCCGTACCACCGGTGCGCACGGCCGCGATCTTGGCCTCAAGCTCAGGGGTGGTGGTCTTGAACGGGTTGTAGAGAGCTTTGGTGGAGACGATCTGGTCGATTGCCACCGTCGGCTGCCCCTGGAAGAGGTTGAAGAAGAGAGCCGGGTACTTCTGGGCGGCAACATCCGAGGTGAAGGTGTTGGTGATGGCTGCGCCGGGGTTCAGCGTGATTCCCACATCTGCGAGCTGCTGCTTGAGGACGGAGATCAAGGTTTCCGCGCCGGGAAGGGTGGGAACTTCAAAGCTGACCTTGCCCTCGAAACCGGACTCCTTCAGGAGCTGCTTGGCTTTCTCGGGATCGTAGCTGTAGTAATTCTCCAGCTCCTCAGACCAGGCACCGCTGTCCTTGCCGAATGGCTGCGTGGTGGGAGTGCCCTGGCCCAGCATGACTTGGTCCAGGATGGTCTTCCGGTCAAAGGCGTGGTTGATGGCCTGGCGGACCTTGAGGTTGGCCAGGGCCGGGTTCTTGGTGCCGTCACGGTCCAGCAGGAGCAGGCCTGACCAGTCAACCTGGTTGGTTTCGAGCTTCATCTTGGCACCCTCGGCCTGCTTGCCGTTCTTGGGGTCCAGCAGCGTGGCGTCAATCTGGCCGGACACCAGAGCGTTGGTGCGGGCGGTGGGGTCCAGGAGGATCTTCAGCGTCAGCTTCTTGAACTTCTGGAGATCCTTGTTCCAATACCCTTCGCGGGCGGTGAACACGGACTGGGAGTCCTTCACGGAAGCGGCCTTGTCCATCACGTACGGGCCGGATCCTACCGGAACGGTCTTGATGGCATCGGTTCCCAGCGCGGCGGGGCTTCCCATCAGGCCGGCTGCCTGGCTGAGGAAGTACTCAAGGGCCGGTTCCGGTGAGCTGAGGTTGATGTCAATGGTGTCAGCATCCACCACGGCAACATCGGACACCGAGGCAAGCTGACCCATCTGCGGGCCGTTGGCCTTCTTGAAGTGGTCCATATTGGCTTTGGCTGCCGTGGCGTCGAATTTGGCACCGTCACTGAAGGTGACGTCCGTGCGGAGGTCGACGGTGAGCTTGGTGTTGGTGTCGTTGTACTTCCAGGCGGTTGCCAGCATGGGGCTCAGCTTGCCGTCCGGTTCGCGGAGGATCAGTGAATCGTAGGCTGCCTGGTAGGGCTGGAGCGCGTGGCCAACGTGGGCCTGTGCCGGATCCCAGGAGGTGAGGTCCCTCAGGGTGCCCAACGTCAGGGCCGTGACGGTCTTGCTGCCGGCAGTCGAACCACTTCCAGCGCCGGCACCCCCGCCGCCACATGCGGTAAGCGCAAGGGAGGCGCTGAGGACGATGGCGGCTGCTGCCGCCTTGGGACCTAACTTCATTGTCGGCTCCTACTGAGTCTTTGCCTGATGCGAGTCAGAGCTTGGGGCGTGTGGCCTGCGCCACACTTTTCTGGTTGTGAGATTTACAGTACGGACTTTGTTTGATTTTGGCAACCGATTGTCAAAAGTTTCTTAAATTGTTGCCAAGCGTCGGGGCAAGACGCCTGGAGAGACTGAACGTCACGCGAAAACAGCCGGAATCCCTGGGGTTTCCGGCCCTTCGCCCAACGGTTGCACGGATGGTTCAGCGCACCCGCTCGAGCATGTCCGGGTAGCTTTGCGCGTAAATGTCCTTGATGATCCCCAGGGACTTGCCCGCCTCGGCAGGGTTGATCCAGAAAGGTCCGGGGTGGGCCAACGTGGAGTAGAAGTCCGCGATCAACAACTGATGGGAAACACCCCAGTAGGACCTTCCCCCGGTTTCCGCCACCCGCTCCTGGACGACGTCGACGGTCCCATCGACATAAGTCACCGTAAGATCGCCCCGCAGGTTCAGAGTTGCCTTCTCGGTGACAATGTCCAGCGTCACCGGGGCATTGACGGCATTGGCCAGGGTTGCGTAGAAAACGCTGCGGGCGCCGTTGACATGCTCGGCAACAAACTCCGCAGTGTCTTCCACCTCGATCACGCCGCCCAACGAACGGGTGGACGCGTGGCCCTCCACTTTGGCAACATCACCCACCAGCCACTGCAGCAGGTCCACCGTGTGGATGGCCTGGTTCATCATCAGGCCACCTCCACCCTCCGCCCAGGTTCCACGCCATGGACGGCTTTCGTAATAGCTGCCGTCCCGGTGCCACATGACGGTTGCCGAGGCGCCGATCACCTGACCCAAGGTGCCGCCGTCGAGCAGTTCACGCATGGCTTGCGAGGTCGCGTTGTACCGGTTCTGGAAGCAGACGCCGATCTTCGCCGCGCTCCGCTCCGCCACCTCAATCAGGCGCTGCCCCTCTTCCAACGTGTGGGCCAGGGGCTTCTCGACGATCACATGGACGCCGCGTTCAAGGCAGTCGGCGGCCACGGAGGCATGAAGGTGGTGTGGCGTACAAACATGCACGACGTCGGGACGCACCTTCTGGAGCATGTCCAGGTAGTCCGCATAGCCGGGGACGCCGTGGGCGGCTGCCGCCGCCTCCAACCTTTCCGGATTGGTATCGCAAACTGCCACCAACTCCGCGCTCCCGACCGCAGATAGTGCCTCAAAATGAACGGTTGAAATGTCGCCGCAACCGATGACTGCCGCTGTTGGCATGTCCTGCTCCTTCGAAGGATGATGCTGCCGGATGGTGATGCTGATGCGTTGAGTGCTGGTGGAGCTGGATGCTGGTGGAGCTGAGTGCTGGTCCTGCTTGCCGGTCTCAGGCGAGGGTGACGTTGTTCTTGGCGGCCAGGCTGGCGAAGGCCCTGGCTGCGACGCCGAAAGCCACAGGGCCGGAGTAGCCGCCCAGTTCGTGGGCGCTGGCAAGGTGCGGCTCCAGCGACGCGAAGCCTTTGTACCCGTCGGCGGCCAATGCAGCGATGGTGGCATCCAGCTCGCCGTCGCCTTCGCCGGAAGGAACAACCTCGCCAGTAGTGGCGATCGCATCCTTCACCTGCAAGTACTCCAGGTATGGGCGCAGCAAGGCGTAGCCCTCGGTGTACGGCTTGACGCCCACCTGGACGAAGTTGGCGTTGTCCCATGCGACGCGCAGGGCCGGGGAGTTCACCGTTTCCATGATGTCCAGGACACGCTCAGGGGTGTCGCCGTAGATACCCTTTTCGTTTTCGTGAAGCAGAACCACATCATGGGCGGCTGCCTCGGAAGCCAAGGCCTTCATGCGCTCCATCACGGCATCCCGAATCTCCTCCTGACCCTGGGCCTCGCCCCGGTAGAAGGAGAAGATGCGCACGTACTTGGTGTCCAGGGCTTTCGCGACCGAGATGATCCGGCGGAGGCGTCCAAGCTCATGCTCCACCGGCAGGCTGACATCCACCTTGCCGATGGGGCTGGCTACAGCCGAGACCTTGAGGCCCTTGTCGTCGAGGATCGCCTTCAGTCGCTGGACAGCTTCCGGCTCCAGTTCGGACACGTTGACGCCCCAGGCACTGCGGACTTCAAGGTGGCTCGCGCCGAGGGCCAGCAGCACGGCGGCTTGGATAGCGGGATCTGGATCTACTTCGTCGCCGAAACCGGACAGGCTCCACACGGCTTGGGGGTGGGTCACGAATTCTCCTAGGTAGCCCTGCGACGCCACCGGCCGGAGCACGGTGACGCAGTTCACAGGAGTGTCTTGTCATCACGAGTTTAGCCACCTTGGCACACTTTTGACAACCGATTGCCATGCGCTGCCATCATGTGGCATATTTGACTCACGGTGTGGCAGTGGTCACAGCCGGATGATCTTGTCGTTCAGAGAGGAACGCCCGTGGCGACGCAACCCATGGCAACAGGCCGGCCTGCCACCATCCACGACATCGCTGCGCTGTGCGGCGTCGCGGCATCCACTGTTTCGAGGGCCCTTGCCAACCCGGAGCGCGTCAATATCCGCACCCGCGAGCGGATCCAAGCTGCCGCCGTCGAGCTTAATTACACGCCCAACTCGCAGGCGAAAGCCCTGAGTTCAGGGAAGACCGGAGCTGTTGGAGTCCTGGTTCCGGACATCACCAACCCGTTCTACTTCGACCTCATCCGAGGAACCCAGTTGCAGCTCAAGGCCGCCGGCTACACGCAGTTGCTCGTGGATACCGAAGAATCGGACGAGGTGGAGGCCAGCACGCTGGAGCAGCTGCGCAAAAGCGCCGACGGCGTGATTGTGGCTGCGTCCCGCCTCAACGATGAAGCACTGGCCGCTGCCGCAGCCCTGATGCCCATGGTCACTGTAAACCGCGACGTCGATGGCGTCCCCGCAGTTATCATCGACACCCCCTCAGCCATGCCGCAGGCCCTGGACCACCTGATTTCATGGGGCCACACGTCCGTTGCCTACGTTTCCGGTCCCGCCGTTTCGCAGTCCAGTGCCCGGCGCTGGGCCGCACTGTCAGCAGCCGCGGAGGAACGCGGAGTGGAGGTCCGCCGCCTTGGCCCCTTCGCACCCAAAACCCAATCCGGCGCTGCTGCTGCGGATGCTGCCGTCCACAGCGGAGTCACGGCGTGCATCGTCTTCAATGACCTCATCGCCATCGGGATGCTGCAACGACTCCGCGAACGCGGCCTCCGGGTGCCTGAAGATATGAGCATCGTGGGTTGCGACGATATCTTTGGCGCGGATTTCTGCAACCCTCCCCTGACCACCATGAGCTCGCCGATCGAGCAGGCCGGCCGGGTGGCCGTGTCCATGCTGCTGGCCCAGTTGAACCCGCTCGCCGGTGGCGGGAACCGGAATCGCTCGGTCATGCCCACCCATCTCACAGTCCGCGGCTCAACGGGTCCGGTTCCTTCCGATTAGCCCGAATCGCGGCGCAACATGGTTGAGCCTGGGTGACCGGGCTGACTAGTGTTGGACCATGCGCGAACTCCAGGAAAAGATCATTGAAGAAATGGGCGTCCAGCCCCGGATCAACCCTGCAGAGGAGGTCCGCAAGCGCGTTGATTTCCTGAAGGATTACCTGAAGGCGACACACACCAAGGGATTCGTTCTTGGCATCTCCGGCGGCATAGATTCCTCGCTTGCCGGCCGCTTGGCGCAATTGGCCGTCGAGGAGCTCGAAGCCGAAGGCGTTGAAGCGAACTTCGTCGCCGTCCGACTCCCCTACGGCATCCAGCATGACGAAGACGACGCGCAGGCGGCCCTCGATTTCATCAAGGCCAAGACCGAGTGGACCTACAACATTTCCCAGGCAGTGGACGGTTTCGAGGACGAATTCGAAAAGACCACGGGGGCACCGATCTCCGATTTCCATAAGGGCAATACGAAAGCCCGCGCGCGCATGATCGCCCAATATGCACTGGCCGGCGAACACAACTACCTGGTGATCGGCACTGACCATGGCGCAGAGTCAGTGACGGGCTTCTTCACGAAGTTCGGCGACGGCGGCGCGGACATCCTGCCGCTGTTCGGCCTGAACAAGCGCCAGAACCGCACCCTCCTGGCCGAACTCGGCGCACCTTCTCGGGTCTGGGAAAAGGTTCCCACCGCCGATCTCCTGGATAACAAGCCAGGCCGCACCGACGAAGACGAGCTCGGCATCACCTACGACCAGATCGACGACTACCTCGAAGGCCGCGACATCCCCCAGGACGCCGCGGAACTGATCGAACAGAAGTATCTCCGCACGCGCCACAAGAGGACAGTTCCGGTCACGATCTTTGATACGTGGTGGAAATAACCTGACCTAGCGGCCAACGGCGTAAGGCTCGGCCGCGAGCACCGTAGGTTTGCCGTCGATCAGGTCCGCCAGCATCTCTGCGGACCCGCAGGCCATGGTCCACCCGAGGTGCCCGTGACCGGTGTTGATGTAGAGGTTGCTTTCGCCTGCCCGGCCAATGATGGGCGGTCCGTCCGGAGTCATGGGCCTTAGCCCCACTTTGTAGGTAGCCCTGCTGAGGTCCAGCACCCCGGGGAAGAGTTCCTTCCCTGCTTTGAGGATGTTTGCAAAGTCCTTCCGGGCGTACTGCTGCGAGTAACCGGCGAACTCTGCCGTAGCGGACATCCTCAAATGATCCCCAAACCTTGACCATGCCACCAAGGACCTCTCGTCAATGCCGCCCAAGCCGGGGGCGGGGGCTCCTTCATTGATGGGAGCGGTGAGGCTGTAGCCCTTCGCCGGATAAACGGGGAGGCGGACACCGGCAGTTCTGGCCAGGCGCGCGCTCTCCGGGCCACCTGCAAGGATGAACCGGTCAGCGACAAGCTCACCTTGGCTGCTCCTGAGCGCTGCCACCCGGGGAACACCGGCCGGTGAACTGTCTGATCGGATCCCCACTATGGCTGTGTCGAACGTGAAGCGCACCCCCAACTCCTCACACAACTTTCGGACCTCCGCGGCAAATATGGCGGGATTTCCCGTTGCATCAGTTTCATCATGGACAGCTCCGATGAACCTGACGTGGCTGTTGGCCAGGGCTGGCTCGAGCTGGAGCAGCTCCTCCCGGGACACGATCCGCTGTGCCTGGCCGTTCTCCCGCATGATGCTGCCATGCGCCATCGCCCGTTCCAAGGCATCCGCGTCGCGATAGAGATAGAGGACGCCGCCAGTTGAAGGCCGGAAGTCCATGCCCTTTCCTGCGATCATCGCGTTGAAGAGCTGTTGGCTCCGCTGGGCGAGGCGCAGCTTTGCCAGGGTGTTTCGATGTGCCCGTGGGCCGGTGCATTCACGCAGGAACTTCAGCCCCCACGACACAAGCTCAGCGTCGAGGCGCGGCTTTACCCGGATCGAGGTATCTGCGCTGAAGATTGATTTCAGCAATTCCTTGGGTGCGGACGGCGAGGCCCAGGCGAAGGAGTGCCCCGGCGCGATCAGGCCCGCCGTCGCGTCGCTGGTGGCGAGTGTTTCAGCGGCCTCCCTGTCCACTACTTCAACGTCGTGTCCGCGCCGAGCCAACTCGTAGGCCGTTGTGACACCAATGATGCCAGCGCCGACCACCAGGAGTTTCATTTCCATGCCTCCGCCCGGTCAGGTCCGCCCTGCGGCAAACAGGCTGTTGCCTGCACTTCCACAAGGAGCCGCGGGTCCAGCAACTCGGCAACAACCGTGGCCCTGGACGGTCGATGTCCGGCAAAGACAGAGACCCAGGTCCTGTTGAATGCCTCCGCGAGCGCGGCGTCCCGGAGATAGACCGTGCAGGAAACCACGTCGCCAAGGCTGGCGCCGTAGGTGGACAGGACCTTGCCAAGCCTCTCCAGGGAACACCGGGTCTGAGCCTCGATGTCGCCTTCACCTACGACGGATCCGCCGTCGCCAAACGAAACCTGACCCGATACGTAGACGGTATCCCCTGCCCGTGTGGCCGATGGATAGGGCGAATCCGGGGTTGTGATGCCGTCGACGTCAACCGTCCGGCCGGGGCTATGAAGTGAAGTCATGGTTCTCTTTCAAGGAAATTGGGCGCGTAGGAGCGTGAAGCGGCAAGGCCTATCAGGCCAAATGGACGCCGCCGGTGCAGGAGTGGAACTTAGCTGTCCGAGTTGTAGGAGCGGAGGAATGCCTTGGTGCGTTCTTCGCGCGGATTATCGATGACCTCGGACGGAGGACCTTGTTCGATGATGTGGCCGCCATCTATGAAGACGATTTGGTCGGAGATCTCCCTGGCAAAGGGCACCTCGTGCGTGACGATGACCATGGTCATACCGGACTGGGCCAAGCGGCGCATGACGGCCAGCACGTCCCGGGTGGATTCGGGGTCGAGCGCGGATGTCGGCTCGTCGAACAGGAGGAGGCTGGGACCCAGGGCCAATGCCCGGGCAATCGCAACCCTCTGCTGTTCGCCTCCGGACATCTGTTCCGGAAATGCCAGGGCCCGGTGCGACAGGCCCACTTCGGCGAGCAACTCCAGGGCAGTGTGGAGGGCTTTCTTCTCAGGGATCTTAAGCCCCTTCATTTGGGCCAACATGACATTCTCCACGGCTGTCAGGTGGGGAAAAAGGTAGAAGCGTTGGAAGACCATCCCAACCCGCTGCCTCAGCTTGGCCAGATCCTTGCAGACCGTCTTCCTCCCTGCGAACACCGGCTCACCCTGCAACGTTATGGTGCCTGAATCGGGTTGCTCAAGGAGGTTGATGCATCGCATCAAGGTGGTCTTGCCACCGCCGCTTCGGCCGATGATGCTGACAATGTTGCCTGGCTCGACCGTAAAGTCCACGTTGTCCAGCACGACGCGGCCCGAGAACGACTTCACCAGGGATTTGATCTCGACCACCGGACGGGCGTTGTTCACCGTTTGACCTTTGGTTTCAATTCTTCCGATCGTCATGGCTTTACCTCCGAGTATGACGTGGTTTCCGCTGCTGCCAAGAGGGCGCGTGCCTGAGCCAATCTGCGGTACCGGCGGAGGGACAAGGGGGCGCCTGCTTGCACGCGGCGTTCGAGCCTGAGGACCAATTGCGAGAGCGGGTAGCAGACCACAAAGTAGATCGCGGAAATGACGATGTAGACCTCAAGGGCGCGGAACGTTTCGCTGGCGATCAGCTGCGCCTGGGACATGAGCTCCGCTGCCGAAATCACCACCAGCAGGGAGGTGGACTTCAAAAGGTCCACCAGCATGGTGCCGGTTCCGGGCAATGCGAGCCGGAGTGCCTGCGGGAAGATGATGCCAGTGAAGGTCACCGTGGGCCCAAGGCCCAGGGCTTGGCCTGCTTCCCGCTGTCCGGGGTGGACTCCGAGGAGGGCAGCCCGGAAAATCTCCGAAAGGTATGCTCCGTAGAAGATCACCAGGCTAAGAGTGCCCGCTTGGAAGGCATCCAGGCGGATACCGATGGAAGCCAAGCCGAAGTAGGTAATGAAAATGATGGCCAGCAGAGGGATGTTCTTGAACAGTTCCGTGTAGACGGCAGCCGGAATCCGGAGCAGCCGACGGGAACTGATGCGCAGGAGTGCGACGCCGAGTCCAATCACCACTGCGCCGGCGAAGCCGGCTGCGGTGTATCCAAGGGACCTCAGCAGACCATCGGCAAGTGCTGGCACGTATTCCTGCCATGGCACCTGAAACAGGCCGGGTGCGGGGTTCATGATTGTTCCTGTCCTTTGGAATGGGTACCGGGCGGTTCAGTTCGAAGGAGCCGTCCAGTCGGCCGGGCGGTCCTCGGCCCGCCGATCCGCTGTCATGGACGGCGACGGCTTCAGGTACTGGTCCGGGTCGCCACCGTATTTGGTGATCAGGCTCGCAAGCTCCCCGTTGGCGTACATTTCGCGAATCACTCCGGAGACGGCCTTCTCCAGCTTCGGTGCCTCCCTTGGCACGTAGAAGCTGGTCATGTACGGCTGGAAATAGGCCAGGTCCGGAGATTTTTGCACTTCTTCGTCCGTGGGCGGCGTCAGGTACTTGGTCTGCATGCCCAGATCAGGGCGCTGCGCCTGGGTATAGGAAATGAGCAAGGGGTCCACGAAACCTACGTCAACCCGTCCGGAGCCGACGTCAGCGAACAGCCCATTGGCGTCAGGGTAGGCATTGAGCTTGGCCTCTGGAACCGCCTTGATTGACTTGACCCAAACGTAGCCCGTAACGGTGCCCAGGTTCTTGCCGCGGAGGTCTGCAAGGGTTTTGACGTCCTTGTCGCCCTGGACGGCCATCGCTGGCGGGGAGTAGTAGGGAGGATCGGTGAACAGGCCGGCCTTCGCACGTTCTTTGGTCCAGGCAATTCCCCCGATGGAGATGTCAACGCGGCGGCTTTGTACACCTCCAAGCATGCCGTTGAAATCGGTGACCTGGGGTTCGATAGTGAGGTTCAGCTTCTTCGCTGCAGCCTGCAGGATCTCGGCATCAAGGCCAACCAGCTGGCCGTCCTTCATTGCCGTGTATGGCATATAGGGCTGAATGGCCACTTTCAGCTTGCCCGGTTCGATGGTGTCCAGTGCGTCTGAATTACTGGCGACGCCGTTGCCGCCACAGGCTGTCAGCGCCAACGTCACGGCGCCAAGGACTGCGACGACGGATGTACGAAGGGGTTTGGGGATGCGACGAAACATGGTGGTCGCCTTTCGATGGGTTTAATGCTGATGCAGAACGCCGTCTGCTGTTTCGGCTTTGCGCCGCTTAGTAACAACCGTAGGCTTGGGTGTGATGAAAGTCATTGGACTATTCATCCATGTTCTCTGCGACTCCAGGCCGATTTGTTGTACGAATAAACCGAAGGCGATCCCGACATGGCAGCGACCACCATCCGTACCGGCTCCGGACCCCTGACCCCGGCGCTTGCCCAGCAAATCGCTGGTGACACCAGCCATATCGTGGGCTTCAACATCCTTATCACCGACGCCCACGGCACTGTTATCGGCAGTGGCGATACGAGCCGTGTTGGCAGCTTCCATGAAGCGTCCCTGGAGGTGATCCGAACACGGCTGTCGGCCACCCACTCGGCTGCCCAAGCCCGGGCGCTGGAGGGCGTCAAACCCGGCGTCACCCTACCCATCCTGCTCAATGGCCAGGCCGTGGGCACTGTGGGTATCACCGGTTCCCCGGCCCAGGTCACCCGCTTTGGGTTGATGGTGGAACGCCAGACGGAAATCCTGCTCCATCAAGCTTCCCTGCTGCGCTCCACCCTTCAACGCGAGCGTGAGCTGGAAGACCTGGTGCGCAGCATTCTTGCGTTCGATCCCTTGGTGACGGGGCATTCAACCCTGCTGGACCAAGCGAACGACCAAGGCGTAGACCTTACCGCCAGCCGGGTCGCCGTCGTCGTCCACACACCCGGCCGCACCCCTGTTCCTTCCACTACTTCGGAGTGGCTTCCACGGGCACTGGTACTGCTCCGTGAGAGCTTTCAGCATCGCCAGACAATCGCGGTCTCCATCAGCGCCAATCGCTACGTCGTCTTCGCACACCCCACGCCGGATGGAATGGACGGAATCCTGTCCCAAGCCCGTCATTGCGTCGAGCAGTTCCGCACGCACTTAGGCTCCGACGTCGAAATCGGCATCGGAACCGAAGGGGCCGGCCCCACCCAAATGCGCACCGCCTACGAAGACGCAGCCGATGCTCTTCATCTGGGTCGCCGGATCACCCGCCGCAGCGTCACCACCATCGATGAAGTACGCATGGAACAGTTGCTGTCAGGCATCGGCCTGCGTGCCAGGCAGCGCTACACAGCGGCCGTGGCCGAGCCACTTATGGCCGCGGGCGATTGGAATACCGTTCGCAGCACCGTGATTGCCTGGTGCGAAAGCGGCTTTTCCTTGGTGGGTGCTGCGCGCCGCCTTCATATCCATCGGAACACGCTTATTCATCGGCTGGAGAGGATCGAGCATCTCCAAGGCTGGACCACACGAACAGCCGTGGCCTACCTGGCGTTGTATCTGGCGTGCAAGACCAACGAGTTCGACGCCGGCGAGCCATCCGATTCCTGACGGCTGCGGGTGTGAAGGAACTCAGGCCAGGAAGCCGCGCAGGAGCGAAGCGGTTCCTTCAAGGTGCTCCACGGCAGCCCGCTCGGCAGCAGGAGCATCACCACGCAGAATGGCATCCGCAATCTCGACATGCTGCTCGTTGGCATGGTCCAGGTTGGTAGCAAGCAGTGGAATGCGGTCCAGGAGATCATTGAGTCGCGCACGGGTTTCAGCCACTGCACTGACCAAGCTTGCGGATCCGGACAATTCTGCGATCGCGATGTGAAACCGCGCATCCCGTGGACGGTAGCCCTCAGCAGGGGACGCGCTGACTTCGGAAAGGCACACCTGGAGGTGCTGCCGTGCTGCCGCCGATAGATCCGCTTTCGCTGCCAGGACGGCCGCAGCGGGTTCAATGATGGACCGGAAGAGCAGGACGTCTTCAACTTCGGCCGGGTCCAGTGGGCTGTTATCAGGCGTCCGTTGCACTGTGGCGGTGGAGACGTATGTTCCCCCGTACCGCCCCCGCTGCACCTCAAGGTAACCAGCGCTCTGCAGTTCCCCTAAGGCGTCCCGGAGTGTTGCACGGGAGACCCCCAGCTGTTCGGCCAGTTCACGTTCCGGGGGCAACTTTTCAGAGGGAGCGAAAATACCCAGCTTGATGGTCTGCAGTATGTGCTCGATGGTTTCCTCGAACGCATTGCCGCCCCTCACCGGACGCAGCATCGAGAAGGACGGGCCAAAGGGCGAGTCGGGCACTGCACCTCCTTCCGCGCGGACCACGGCACCCAGGGTGCCTGCTGCTTTCATAGTAGCCGTGTGGATCATCAATGGTCATCAAAGACACCATTGGGCCGTTACCTATACAAGCAAAAGTGAGTGTTTTTACGAAAGCACTTGACGAGGCGCAGATCACACTTCAGACTTTGAAGCACACTTTGGACTGAAAACAGTCCTTTAGGATCTCCCCTTGATCCTCACGTTGAACTCTCCCACAAGCATTCCTCAGACGTTAGGAACACGCATGGAAACAGCGCACCAGCCACCCGGTGGCGAGGAAGAGTATTTGAAGCACCGCCGCCTCAAAAGAGGTGCCGCCGGCTGGATCCTCCTGGCCGGTTTGGGGGTTGCGTATGTCATCTCCGGAGACTTCGCGGGCTGGAACCTGGGCCTCGCCCAGGGAGGCTGGGGCGGCCTGCTCATTGCCTTCGTGCTGATGGCCGTGATGTATACCTGCATGGTCTTCGGCCTCGCCGAACTTTCATCAACGCTCCCGACGGCGGGCGCCGGCTATGCGTTCGCACGCAGGGCTTTAGGTCCACTCGGCGGATACGCCACGGGTATGGCAGTCCTGATTGAGTACGCGGTAGCGCCGGCTGCCATTGCTACGTTCATCGGCGGCTATGTGGAAGCGCTGGGGCTCTTCGGGCTCACCAACTCCTGGCCGGTCTACCTCGTCACCTACGTGATCTTCATTGGGATCCACCTCCGTGGCGTAGGTGAGGCGCTGAAGATCATGTTCGGCATCACGGCAGTAGCCACGGTTGCGTTGATCGCCGCGGTGATAGGCCTCCTTCCCAAATTCGACCCTGCCAGGCTCTTCGACATCGTCCCGGACGGCTCCGCAGGCTCCAGCGCCTTCCTACCCATGGGTGTCAGCGGCATCCTCGCAGCACTCGTCTACGGCATCTGGTTCTTCCTGGCCGTGGAGGGCGTTCCGCTGGCGGCCGAAGAAACGTCCAACCCGAAGCGGGACATGCCGCGAGGCATCATCGTGGCCGTCATCATCCTGGTGGTCTTCGGAGCGTTGATGCTGGTCCTCGTACCCGGAGCCGCCGGCTCCCAAGCCATGAGCGGATCCGACAACCCGCTCCCCGAAGCATTGCGCATCGCCTACGGCGGTAACACGTTCCTGGCCGACTTCGTCAACTACGCCGGCCTGGCAGGGTTGGTTGCCAGTTTCTTCTCCATCATCTACGCCTACTCCCGGCAGCTCTTCGCACTCTCGAGGGCAGGTTACCTCCCCCGCTGGCTCTCCCTCACCGGGGCGCGTCGCACCCCCTACTGGGCCCTCATCATTCCCGGCACCATAGGCTTCCTGCTCGCAGCAGTGACGCAGGACGGCGCCTTGTTGATCAACATAGCCGTCTTTGGAGCCACGGTCTCCTACGTCCTGCTCAACCTCTCCCACATCGTTTTGCGCAAAAAGGAACCCCATTTGGAGCGCGGCTACAGGACTCCCGGCGGGATCGTCACAACCTCGGTTGCCCTGGTCCTTTCCGCCGTGGCAGTCGTGGCGACGTTCGTCGTCGACGTCTTTGCAGCTTCCATCACGGCGGCAATCTTTGCCGCCGCCCTTCTCTACTACTGGCTCTACAGCCGGCACCGGATCGTGGCGGGCGCGCCCGAAGAAGAGTTCGCCCAACTGGCCATGGCGGAAGCCGAACTGAAGTAACAACAAATGTCCACACACAAGAACCCCGGAGACACCATGAATGAGCAAAACAAAGCGT
Organism: Paenarthrobacter sp. OM7; assembly: GCF_029873575.1. Classification (NCBI taxonomy): domain Bacteria; kingdom Bacillati; phylum Actinomycetota; class Actinomycetes; order Micrococcales; family Micrococcaceae; genus Paenarthrobacter; species Paenarthrobacter sp. OM7. The sequence continues at coordinate 598,950 of NZ_CP123579.1, read as the reverse complement.
CAGCCCGGAACCAACAACTGACCCTCGACGAACTGCGGGGGCTGATAGACAGCGGCGACATCGATACAGTCATTGTCGCCATCACAGATGCGCTGGGACGCCTGCAGGGCAAGCGCTGTGGAGCACGGTCCTTCATGGAGGACGTCCTGGACCACGGAGCCGAAGGCTGCAACTACCTTCTCGCCGTCGATGTCGAGATGAAGACGGTGGACGGTTACGCCATGTCCTCGTGGGAGACAGGCTATGGGGACATGGTGATGATGCCTGATATCTCAACCCTGCGGCGGGTTCCGTGGCTGGAAGGCACCGCGATAGTGCAGTGCGACGTGCTCTGGACCGATCACACCCCTGTTGCTGCCTCCCCCCGCCAGATCCTGAAGGCCCAGATCGAACGACTCGAAAAGCTTGGCTACCGTGCCTACGCCGGCACCGAGCTGGAGTTCATCATGTTCGCCGACTCCTACAGCCAGGCCTGGGAGAAGAACTACACCAGCCTCACGCCCGCAACGCAGTACAACGTGGACTATTCGCTGCTGGCTACCGCGCGCCTGGAACCGGTGATCCGCTCCATCCGCACCAACATGGAGGCCGCCGGATTGGTTGTGGAATCGTCCAAGGGCGAATGCAACCTGGGGCAGCAGGAAATCACGTTCCGCTTCGACGAGGCCCTGGCGGCCTGTGACAAGCACTCGTTCTACAAGAACGGTGCCAAGGAGATCGCGGACCGGCACGGCAAGAGCATCACGTTCATGTCCAAGTTCAACGAGCGCGAAGGCAACTCCTGCCACATCCACTTCAGCCTCACCGACCTTGAGGGCAACCCCGTCTTGGCGGGCGACGGCGAACACGGCTTCAGTCCCGTGATGGAACGTTTCGTGGCGGGACAGTTGGCAGCACTGCGCGAACTCACCTACTTCCTGGCCCCGAACATCAACTCCTACAAGCGGTTCGTGGAGGGCAGCTTTGCGCCGACGGCTATCGCCTGGGGCCTTGATAACCGCAGCTGTGCGCTGCGCGTCGTGGGACACGGCCGGGGCCTCCGCACCGAAAACCGTGTGGGCGGCGGCGACGTCAACCCGTACCTCGCCGTCGCAGCCATGATCGCGGCGGTGATTCACGGGATCGAGAATGACCTCCCGTTGCAGGCCATCACCAAGGGCAACGCGTACGAATCCGATGCGGACCGTCTGCCCACCACCCTGCGGGACGCCCGCGATCTGCTCGCCGAAAGCAGCATCGCCCGCAAGGCCTTCGGCGACGACGTGGTGGACCACTACGTCCACGCCGCCACGGTGGAACTCACCGCGTACGACAGCGCCATCACAGACTGGGAGCGGACCCGTGGCTTCGAGCGACTCTGAAAAGTACAGGCCCCGGATCGCACTCACGAGCTACCTGCAGGAGGCCTCCTGGGGAGTGTGGAATACGACGGCGGCCATCCTCCCCGCCACGTACGTCGAGGCTGTGGTGGCGGCCGGCGCCACTCCAATACTGCTGCCACCCAGCGGTACCGACCCTACGGTCCTGGACCTGGTGGACGGGCTGATCGTGGTGGGAGGGCCCGACGTCGATCCTTCACTTTACGGGCAGGCTCCCCATCCCAGGACGCAGCCGCAGCCCTTGCGGGACAGCCACGATTCCGTCCTTCTCCGCGCTGCGCTGGAACGTGAGCTGCCGCTGTTCGCCATCTGCCGTGGCGCGCAACTCCTGAACGTCGTGTTGGGCGGGACCCTGATCCAGCACATCCCGGACGTCAACCCGGATGCCAGGTGCCAACCAGCGCCCGGTGTGTATGGCGAGGCGGCCTTCAGCACCACGCCGGGCAGCCTGATCAACGATCTCCTCGGCGACACCGCTGAGTCGCCCTGCTACCACCACCAGGCCATGGACTCTGTGCCCCGGGCCCTGCGCGTGACAGCCCGCTCCGCAGACGGCATGGTCCAAGCCCTGGAAACCAGGGAGGGCGGCTGGGTGTTGGGAGTCCAATTCCACCCGGAGCAGAACCCGCACGATCTCCGGCTCTTCCGCGGCTTCGTGGAAGCAGCCGCGAACTACCGTAACGACCACACCGCAACCATGAAAGCGATGTCCCCCGCATGACTGCAACAGTCTTTGATGTCATCAATCCGGCCACCGAGGAGGTCATCCAGACGGTCCCACTCGCAGGCCTGACAGAGACGGACGCTGCGATCGCAAAGGCCGCTGCCGCATACGAGTCGTGGCGGTCCGTGGCGCCCGCGGACCGTGCGCTGCTGCTCCGGCGGTTCGCCGCCGCCGTCGACCATGACCTGGAGAACCTCGCCCAACTGGAGGTACGCAATGCAGGGCACACCATCGGAAATGCCCGGTGGGAAGCCGGCAATGTCCGTGATGTGCTGAACTACTATGCCGCAGCTCCGGAACGGCATTTCGGCCGCCAGATTCCCGTGGCCGGCGGGGTCAACATGACGTTCCATGAGCCGCTGGGCGTGGTGGGTGTGATCGTCCCGTGGAACTTTCCCATGCCGATTGCCGGCTGGGGTTTCGCACCTGCACTGGCGGCAGGGAACACCGTGGTGCTCAAGCCCGCAGAGGTGACACCGCTGACGGCGATCCGGCTGGGTGAGCTTGCCCTTGAAGCAGGCATTCCCGAAGGTGTCTTCCAGGTGATTCCCGGGAAGGGCTCCGTGGTGGGGCAGCGATTCGTCACCCACCCTGCCGTGCGCAAAGTGGTTTTCACCGGCTCCACCGGAGTCGGGAAGCAGATCATGGCCGGCTGTGCAGACCAAGTGAAGCGGGTGACGCTGGAACTTGGCGGTAAGAGCGCCAACATCGTTTTCGACGACGCCGATCTTGAGCTTGCGGCGGCTGCGGCGCCGGGTGGCGCTTTCGACAACGCGGGCCAGGATTGCTGCGCACGCTCCCGGATCCTGGTTCAACGAAATGTCTACGACCGCTTCCTCGAACTGCTGGAACCCGAGGTTATGGGAATGCGCGTCGGCGATCCCGCCGACGCAGCCACAACGATGGGTCCACTGATCTCCGCGCAACAGCTCAGTACAGTTTCAGGATTCGTGCCCGACGGCGCCCCGGTCGCCTTCCAGGGCAAGGCGCCGGAGGGTCCGGGTTTCTGGTTCCCGCCCACCGTTCTGACTCCGGACGTGGACGCGCCGTCATTCACCGATGAGATCTTCGGTCCGGTAGTCGCCGTCGTCCCTTTCGAGGACGAAGCCGACGCCATCCGGATCGCCAACAACACCGAGTATGGCCTGTCCGGTTCCATCTGGACGTCCAAGGTAGACCGGGCCCTTCGCGTGGCGCGCGGCGTCGAGTCCGGCAACTTGTCCGTCAATTCACACTCGTCCGTCCGTTACTCCACACCTTTTGGCGGCTTCAAACAATCAGGTCTGGGGCGCGAGCTCGGCCCGGATGCCTTGGACGCCTTCACCGACGTCAAGAACGTTTTCATCTCAACCCAATCCGCCTAGTCTTTTCCACCACTTCCCTAAGGAGCACCCCATGCAAGCAGTAGTTTCCAACCGCCTCGCAGGCCGCAGTGCAGTCATTACGGGCGGCGCCAGCGGCATCGGCCTGGCCACAGCACGCCGGATGGCCGCAGAGGGCGCCAACGTCGTGATCGCGGACATCGAGCCGACCTCCGGCATTGCCGCGGCCAGCGAAGTTGGCGGCCTGTTCGTGAAGGTGGACGTGACCAGCGAGGAAGAAGTCCGCAACCTTTATGCCCAGACCAAAGAGACATATGGCAGCGTTGACATTGCCTTCAACAATGCCGGCATCTCCCCCGCGGACGATGCCTCGATCCTGGACACGGGCATCGATGCCTGGCGGAGGGTCCAGGAAGTGAACCTGACCTCGGTCTACTACTGCTGCAAATACGCCATTCCCTACATGCAGGAGCAGGGCAAGGGCTCCATCATCAACACGGCGTCCTTCGTTGCCGTCATGGGTGCCGCTACTTCCCAGATTTCCTACAGCGCCTCCAAAGGTGGCGTGCTCTCCATGAGCCGGGAACTCGGCGTCGAATTCGCGCGCCAGGGCATCCGCATCAACGCACTCTGCCCGGGGCCGGTGAACACGCCGCTGTTGAAGGAACTCTTCGCCAAGGATCCGGAGAAGGCAGCACGCCGCCTGGTCCATGTGCCGCTGGGTCGCTTCGCGGAACCGGAAGAGCTGGCGGCTGCCGTCGCCTTCTTGGCCAGTGACGACGCATCCTTCATTACGGCGTCGACATTCCTGGTGGATGGCGGTATTTCGGGAGCTTACGTCACCCCGCTGTCATAGCCGCCCTTCGCCCCACATTGCTGCCCCTGCCCTCTGGGCGGGGCAGTTTTGGTTTTTATCGACCCTTGACGTCGCGATAGTCACCGATATATCGTTAACTATCGCCGATTATCCTTCGGCGTAAGGACAACCGAAAGGACGATGCTGTTATGAAAGGCATCAACGAACACGGCAACCCATTCCCCGAGCACGACCACGGACACCCCGAACCCGGACACGGCCGAGGCCGCTTTAACCGGGGCAAGGGCCGACGCGGACCGGGCGGACACGGAGGCGGCGGGTTTGGCCCCGGCTTTGGACCGGGCGGTTTTGGCCCCGGCTTTGGACCCGGATTCGGCCCAAGGGGCTTCGGCCCTGGCGGCTCCCGCCGAGCCAACCGCGGCGACGTCCGGGCAGCGATTCTCTCGCTCTTGGCGGAGTCTCCTTCCAACGGCTATGGCCTCATCAAGACCATTGCGGAGAAAACATCCGGCGCATGGCGTCCCAGCCCCGGATCCGTCTACCCCACCCTGCAGCAACTGGTGGATGAAGAACTGATCGTCGCCGTCGGCGAAGGCCGACGTACCGAGTTCACGCTCACGGACGATGGCAAGGCCTATGTTGCCGAGCATGAGGAAGAACTGGCCAACGCCTGGAATACGGAAGCCGACGGAACCGCCGCCGCCTTCCACCAGAGCGTCGGCAAGCTCATGGGTGTCGTCCACCAGTTCCGCTCAGCCGCCACCGATGAACAGCGCCAGGCAGCCATTGAGAAGCTGGACGAAACCCGCCGCGCCCTCTACCTGATCCTGGCCGACTAAGTGCTGGCAGCCATCCCCTTGACCTTGACGTAACGTCAACCCCTACTGTCGAAGAACAGGCACAGGACGGAGGACGTATGGACTGGTCAATTCAGGAAATCGCCAAGATTGCAGGAACCACCAGCCGCACGCTGCGTCACTACGACGACATCGGGCTGCTGAAACCAAGCCGGACCGGCCATAACGGCTATCGCTACTATGACGGTCCGGCCCTGGTCCAACTCCAGCGCATCCTCCTGCTCCGGGAACTGGGGCTTGGCCTCCCGGCCATCGCCGAAGTTCTCGATCGAGAGACGGACACCGTCAAAGCGTTAAGCAGCCATCTGGAATGGCTCGCGCAGGAGCAGGACAGGCTGACCCGGCAGATCGCGTCCGTCCGGCAGACCATCGACACAATGAAAGGGGATGGAAAGTACATGGCACAGAACATGTTTGATGGCTTCGACCACACTCAGTACAAGGACGAGGTGGAGGAGCGCTGGGGCAAGGATGCTTACGCCGCCAGCGATGCGTGGTGGCGCGGAATGAGCGCCGACGAGAAGCAGCAGTGGAAAGACCGCTCACAAAAGCTGGGCACGGACTGGATAACCGCCGCCGAATCAGGCGTAGCACCGGACAGCGCTGAAGCGCAGGATCTTGCACGGCGCCACGTCGAATGGCTTCGCGGAATTCCGGGAACCCCGACGACGGCACCCGGCGGAGACGTCAAGGGTTACGTCACGGGACTCGGCGAGATGTACGTCGCTGATCCAAGGTTTGCCGCCAATTATGGCGGTGAAACAGGGGCGGCCTTCGTCCGGGATGCGCTGCGGGTTTACTCGGAAAAGAACCTCTGAATGGTCAGGATGCGCCGATCTGGCTTAGGCAATAGTCTGGCCGGATGGGTACAAGCACCGTCAAGTCCGGCGAACAGGTTGACAGACAGAAGCGCATTCTTGAAGCGGCACTGGAACTACTGTCCCGCCACGGCATTTCGGGCATCAATATGCGTGCCGTGGCACGGGAAGCCGGCGTCGCCTTGGGGCTGGTGAATTACTACTACGAAGACAAATCGAGTTTGATCCGCGCGGTGCTCCACCAGATTGAAGAGCACGACCTCCTGTTGGTGGAGCCTTCGCCCACTTCCACCCCGGACGAACAACTCCGCGAGTCTCTCCGTAGGGTTGCGGACCCAGGGCTCCTGACCACGCCGTATCTGTCCCTCCGCCTCCATCTGTGGGCCCTGGCGCAGGCACATGAGGACTTTGCACAGATCAATGCCGCAGCTTTTGACAGGTATCTCCAAGGCCTTGCGGCATTGATCGGGAATGCCATTTCCGGCTTGTCTCCCGAAGAATGCAGGGAGCGGGCGGCCGACATCGTTGTGGTGCAAAACGGCATGTGGCTCACCACGCTTCTGGGCATCGACAAGGCGGCCATTGAGCGAGGCATTGCCCGCACCGAGGAGATCGCTTTCGCGCCGTCGCAGCGCTAAGCACCCCCTGCTACAAGGACATCTTGCCGATGGAGTACTCTTTGCTCGCGTAGATCCCGCCCTGAGGCAAGTTTGGATCATAATCCTCCGCCGCTCCCCATCGGGCTGCGTCATCCTCAGGAATGAACCCGACGGCGTCTCCCGCCTTTAGGTCCCACCACCGGCCGGTGTTCGCGGAGACGGCGTAAAAGACGGCGACGTGTTCTGCGGTGGTCATCGTGGCGAGGAAAGCCCGAACCGCATCTGACGGGCTAAGCCAGGTCCGCTGCTCGCGGGCGGAACCCGGTCGATGTTCGTAGCTGCCGATACGTACGGCGATGGTGCTGATGCCAAATTTGTCCGCGTAGAGCCGGCACAGGGCTTCTCCCGCGACTTTCGAAACTCCGTAGAAGCCATCGGGACGGGGTGGCATGTCCGATGAGACCGGATCGCCGGCTGAGTACATACCCGTCAAACGGTTGCTGCTGGCGTAGACCACTCGAGGCACTCCGGCGCGCCGGGCAGCCTCGAGAACGTGATACGTGCCGACGATATTCACCTCCGCCAAGTCATGGAAATCCGCCTCATCAGGAATTCCCCCGAGGTGGATCACGCCATCCGCGTTTTCGAACAGCTCCACCAATGAGTTCAGGTCACTGAGATCCGCGGTGGCCACCACATCCTGCGGGGCCACCGGCGACACCGGGCGGATATCGGTGGACACCAGCTCAACCTGCATCTCGGCGAGGGCCGTCCGCAAGGCAGTTCCAATCGTCCCGGCCGCACCTGTAATAACCCAACGACTCCCCGCAACATCAACCATCCACCAACCGTACTGCGCCGTCCCCCGCTGGCGGTTTCCGCTTCCGGCTGCAGAGACGCAGGCCCTGGCAACCACCTGCAGACATCTCGAACGACCGTTGACTTGTCCGGTGGACTTATCGTAGCTTTCAACGCACTGACAACGTTGTCTATGTGGGGATGGGCACGCGCGATGAAGGGCGACTTGGAAGAACAATGACTAAATTCACGATCAGTAGGATGCGGGCAGCGACGTCTGCATTGACGCTGGCGGGCCTGACGCTTTCGGGCATCATGGCCGGCGTGGCACCAGCCTCTGCGGCGCCGGGGGTGGGAAGTGAGGACTTTCGACCTGCTTACCACTACACGCCAGCGAAAAATTGGATGAACGATCCCAATGGAATGGTTTTCCACAAGGGGGTTTATCACCTGTTCTACCAACACAATCCCTCCGGCAACACCTGGGGGAACATGTCGTGGGGTCACGCGACGTCGAAGGACCTGGTTCACTGGCAAGAGCAGCCCCTGGCACTGTTCACCGACGCGCAGGAGGATGTATTCTCCGGCAGCATTGTGGTGGATAAGGACAACACAACAGGCTTCGGGACCAAAGAAAACCCCGCATTGGTGGCCATCTACACCAGCGCCTACAAGGAAGCTTCCCCGCATCGGGGCTTGCAAGCCCAGTCCCTGGCCTACAGCTTGGATGATGGCCAGACCTGGACCAAATACTCAGGAAACCCGGTGCTGAACCGCAATTCTGCCAACTTCCGGGACCCCAAGGTCTTCTGGTACGACAACCCGTCCGGCGGTGGCTACTGGGTCATGACCGTCGTCGAATCGCAGGATCACAAGGTGCTCCTCTACAAGTCCGGCAACCTCAAGGACTGGACTGCCCTGAGCGAATTCGGGCCGGCCAACGCTACCGGCGGCCAGTGGGAATGCCCTGACTTGTTCCCGCTGGCGGTGGATGGGGACAAGAACAACATCAAGTGGGTCATGGTGGTCAACATCAACCCCGGCGGTGTTGCGGGAGGATCGGCCGGTCAATACTTCGTGGGCAACTTTGACGGCACCACGTTCACCTCCGAAACCACCGAGCCAGTGGCCGAGGTACCCGCCGGCACGGTCATGGCAGGCTTCAACGACGGCACCTACAACGGATGGACCATAAACAACGAACCAGGCAACTGGAAGAACGGTCCTTTCGGGGACGCTCCCGCGCCCGGATCCCTGCCCGGCCAGAGCCCGGTGACCGGATTCGGCGGAACAGGACTGATCAACTCATTCAACGACGGCGACTGGCCCCTGGGTTCCATGCAGTCACCAACCTTCACCGTGACCGACGACTACCTTAACTTCCTCATCGGCGGCGGTAAGCACCCCCGCGTCTCCGACAAGTTGGACAACACCCCGCCCCCGGGAGAGCTGAAGTTTGACGGCTTCGAGGTTCCCAATGGCACAACGCTGGCCGATGCAGGCTGGACGGGGACAGGCGACCTGACCCCCAATTACCAGCCGGCCACCAGCGGCGGGGACTTCTACATCGGCGCCAAGCGAATCAACACCTTCGAAACAGGCGCCGTACCCGGTGATGACCGCCAAGGCACCCTGACCTCCCCCGAGTTCCCCATCACCAAGGACTTCATGTCCATGCTGGTGGGAGGCGGCAACCGAACAGCGGACTCAGGCCAGACCCTGGCCGTCCAGTTGCTGGTCAACGGCAATGTAGTCCGCTCCCTGGCCGGTGATAACGCGGGATTGCTGAACTGGAAAGGCTGGGATGTCTCGGAGTTCGCCGGCGAGAAGGCACAGCTGCGAGTCGTTGACGAAGCTACCGGCGGGTGGGGCCACATGACTCTTGATCACGTCATGCTCACTGACACAGCCGCCGTCGCCAGGTCCGATGAAGAAACGGTGAACTTGGTTGTCAACGGACAAGTGGTCCGTACCGCTACCGGCAACGACAGCGAAAGCTTGGATTGGGCCTCGTGGGATACCAGGGAATTCGTTGGCCAGCAGGCACACATCAAGGTTGTCGACAACAACAGATTCGGATGGGGGCACATCCTCGCGGATGAGTTCACAGCCAGCTCCACAGCAGCGAAGTCCAAGCTGGAGTCTTATCACTGGCTGGACTACGGACGCGACTACTACGCGGCCGTTTCGTTCTCGAACATGCCCGACAACAAGCGGGTCATGCTGGGCTGGATGAACAACTGGGATTATGCCAACACCATCCCCACCAACCCCTGGCGCAGTGCCATGTCGTTGCCCCGGGAGGTGCAGCTGACGCAGACACCTGATGGACCACGCCTTGCCCAAAGCGTGGTCAAGCAGGTGGACAAGCTCGCGACAAAGCCCAGCTACACGGACAAGAAGGGCGGTGCCATCAAGGCCGGAACAACCCCGCTGCCCTCTGCCACTTCAGGTCAGGTCCAGCGCGTGGACATCACGTTCGCACCCGGCACGGCGAAAAAGTCAGGCATCACCGTACTGGGCGACGGCAACTCCTCCACCGCCATCGGCTATGACTCCATCACCGGAAAGGTCTTCGTTGACCGCACGACATCGGGAAACACCGCTTTCCACCCAACCTTCGCTTCAGTTGAGGACGCCCCTGTCGCACTGGACCAAAAGGGCAATGTCACCCTGCGGGTGTATTTAGACCGCTCATCGGTGGAAGTGTTCTCCGGCGACGGTCTCCGGACCATCACCGATCAAGTATTTCCGAACGCCGGCGCTGACCGGATGACCCTCTTTGCAGAGGGTGGAACAGCGCAACTGAAGTCCCTCACGGTGACCCCCATGGAAGGAGCAATGTTCCTTCCCGGAAAGAAGTAACGCACTACCCGTAGCGAGGGACGGCGGCCGGCTTTCGCCTGGCCGCCGCCCCTGCTTCTACGGTTGGATCAGTGGGTTCAGCCAGGTCAGGGCGGAACCGTCGCCCTCTATGTGATCGGCAAGTTCGGCGTTGAACTCCCGGCCGTAATCGGCCCCGATGTGCTCTTGGAAGGCCTGCTCGTCCAGGTACACCTCGAAGACGAAGTACTCCCGCGGGTTGGTTTCCCTCGTGTACGGCAGGAACATCACATTTCCCGGTTCGTTCCGGACGTGTTCCGTCAGCGTTGCCATCATTTCCGCGACCCGGGTTTCACTGCCTTCTTTGACGGTGAACTCTGCATACAGTGTCTTGGTCATGGCCAGTCCTTTGCTCGGTTGGTTTCGGATTGCTCAGCTATTTGCCTGCGTCAGCTTGGGGCCGGATTTCGCCGGAACCCCGCTCTATCAGTTCGGTTGGGATGACATACGTTTGGGCAGGGCTCTGGTCGCCATCGATCCTTGCAAGGATCCGCTCAGCCGCAAGCTTGCCGATGCGTTCGGGATGCTGGGCGATCACTGTGATCCCGGGGTCCATCATGTCGGCCAGGGTGAAATCATCAAATCCAATGAGGGCAACCTTGTGATGCAGTCCAAGGGCTTTCAGAGCCCGCATGGCCCCGAACGTCACCAAGTTCTGACTGGAAAATATCGCCGTCGGCGGGTTCTCTGAGGTAAGCAGCTCGTGAGCGGCCCGGCATGCGGTTTCCTCGTCATGCAGGTTTTCACGAACGGCGACCCCGGACGTGGAAACGCCTGCTTGTCCCACGCCATCCAGGAACCCTGTCCGGCGCCTCCCGGCAGTCTGAATATCAGTCCGGTCGCCAAGGTAAGCCAGCCGGGTATGCCCATGCTTGATGAGATGGGCCGCCGCCTTTGCCGCACCAATTTCGTTATCAGTCACTACCGCGTCGGCCTCAATGCCCGCGGGCTCACGGTCAACGAATACCAGTGGCAGATCGCGGGAGTGCTCCGGAATCATGTACGCCTGGCTCTTGGCGATGGTAGTCAGCACAAGCCCATCGACCCGGCGGCCCAGGAAAGCCGAAATGAGTTTCCTCTCCCGGTCGGGATCGTCATCCAGGCTTGCAGCGAAGACGGCAATGCCGCGCACAGCCAAGGCGTCTTCCATGGCCCTGTGGATCTCCCCACTGAATGGGTTGGAAACGCTCGGAAGCAGCAAGCCGATGGACTGGGTCTTGCGTCCGGAACGCTTCAGGCTGCCCGCCGTGATGTCCAGTTGGTACTGCAGCTGTTCCGTCGCCCGTATGACCCGCTGGCGGGTCGCCTCGGAGACGCCCGGCTCATCGTTCACGACGCGGGAAACTGTCTTAATCCCAACGCCCGCGAGATCGGCAACATTCTTCATGGTGGGGCGCTTGCGTCCGGAGTCGGACTGGTAACGATTAGACATCGTTGTCAACTTGCTGCTCCTCAACTCGATTTAATACTTGACTCTATCGTGTGAGCTTGCTTACATGTTCCATGACAACGTTGTCAGCCGCAGAAATGCGCCGCCAACAGCCACAAAACCAGGAGTTTCAATGTTGAGTTCCAGAGTCACGCGGTCCACCCGGAACCGTCTTCTTGCCGTCGGCGCAGTCCTGACCCTCGGCACACTTAGCCTGACAGCCTGCGGAGGCAGCTCCTCCCCTTCATCCAGCGGAGGCTCCGACGAGAAGATCGGTGTTTCGCTGATCGTCAAGACCACCTCCAACCCGTTCTTCGTTTCCATGCAGGACGGCGCGAAGAAGGCCGCCGAGGCGGACGGCGTCGACCTTAAGCTTGCGGCCGGCAAGGCCGACGGCGACGAGGACACCCAGATCCAGGCCATTGAGAATGCGATCTCCAAGGGTGACAAGGGCATTCTGATTACCCCCAACGGCCCCTCGGTAGTGGATGCCCTGAAGAAGGCCAAGGACGCGGGCTTGTTCGTCATTGCGCTGGACACCCCGCCGGACCCGGCCGACGCCGCTGACATCACGTTTGCCACGGACAACTTCAACGCCGGAGAGCTCATCGGCAAGTGGACCGCCCAGCAACTGGCGGGCAAGAAAGCTGTCATCGCCCTCATCGATCTCTTTGACGACAAGGTGGTCTCGGTGGACTACAACCGCGACCAGGGCTTCCTGACCGGCCTCGGCATCGACACCGCGGATAAGAAGAAGAACGGCGACGAAGCCAAGACGGGAACGTATACCGGCGGCAAGGGCGGCGACTACGAAATCGTCGGCAGCCAGGCTTCCCAAGGAGCCGAAGACGGTGGACGTACCGCGATGGAGACCCTGCTGGCCAAGAACCCCAATGTCAACGTTGTCTACACGATCAACGAGCCCGCTGCCGCAGGTGCTTTCGAGGCCCTGAAGTCCGCGGGCAAGGAAAAGGACGTCCTGATCGTCTCCGTTGACGGCGGCTGCTCAGGTGTAAACAACGTCAAGTCCGGTGTGATCGGCGCAACGGCTCAGCAGTACCCGGTCAAAATGGCCGAGCTGGGCGTAAAAGCCATCGTAGATCTGGCAAAGACCGGCAAAAAGCCCGCCAACTCAGAGGGTCTTGACTTCTTCAACACCGGCGTCGAGCTCGTCACTGACAAGCCCGCAGACGGCGTGAAGAGCATCACCACCACCGAAGCATCCCAGATCTGCTGGGGCAAGTAACCCGTTCCTAGGCGGGGAGACGCTCCAACCAGCGTCTCCCCGCATGCCCAGCAGTTACAGAACATGGAAGTTCAGGAGCAACCCAAGTGACCCAGCAACAGACCGCCGGCCCCCCGAGCGCGGGGCATGCTGACCTAGCCGAGGAATTCCTCGACCGCCAGACGCCCCTCAGCAGAATCCGCAACCTCCTCCACCGATACCCAGCACTCAGCCCGGCTATTGTGCTGCTGATCGCCGTGGTGGTCTTCGGGCTCCTCAATGATCGCTTCCTGCGCGTTGAGAACCTGTCCCTGATTACTCAACAGGTTGCCGTGGTGGGCACCTTGGCGATCGCCCAGACGCTGATCATCCTGACAGCAGGCATTGACCTCTCCGTAGGCGCGGTCATGATCCTGTCCTCAATGGTGATCGCACAACTTGCGGTCAGCAACGGCATTCCAGGGCCTGTTGCGCTGCTGGCAGGCCTGGTCGTCGGCCTTGGTTCAGGAGCATTAAACGGCTTCCTGGTCACAAGATTCCGGCTGCCACCGTTCATCGTGACGCTGGGAACATTGAACATCTTCATCGCTCTGACGCTGCTCTACTCTGGCGGAAGCACCGTGCGCGGCTCCGCGATGCCAGGAATGCTCACCTGGCTGGGAAGCACCTTCCCGATCGGCCCCGTCCGGATCTCCACTGGTGTGGTCATGATGCTCCTCCTCTACGTGGCCGTAGCGTTCATTCTGGGCAAGACCGCCTGGGGACGGCACGTCTACGCCGTGGGCGATGACAAGGAAGCAGCCCGACTGGCCGGCATTCCCGTCAACCGCGTCCTGATGAGCGTGTACCTTGCTGCCGGTGCAGTCCTCGCCGTCGGCGCCTGGATCCAGATCGGCCGTACCAATGCCGCCAGCCCTAACGCCGGCGTCGACCTGAACCTGGACTCCATCACCGCCGTCGTGATTGGCGGCACCAGCCTCTTCGGCGGCCGTGGCTCCATCTGGGGCTCGCTTCTCGGAGCCCTGATCGTTGGCGTCTTCCGCAATGGCCTCTCCCTCGCGGGCCTGGACGTGCTCTACCAGACCCTCGCCGTAGGCATCTTGATCATCATTGCCGTGTCCGTCGATCAATGGATCCGAAAGGTCAAGTCATGACCACCACAGATTTTGAAGCCCCCCGCACCGAAACCCGCGAGCCCATCCTCAAGGCCAGGAACCTCGTCAAGACCTTCGGCCGCGTCGTCGGTCTCGACGGTGTCAGCTTGGACCTCTACCCCGGCGAGGTCCTGGCCATCATCGGCGACAACGGCGCCGGTAAGTCCACACTCATCAAATGCCTCACCGGCGCCGAAGTTCCCGACACCGGTGAACTCTTCGTCTCCGGACAGCAGGTTCACTTCAAACGGCCGCAGGACGCCCGCGTCCACGGCATCGAAACTGTTTACCAGAACCTGGCTGTTTCGCCGGCCCTCGATGTTGCCTCGAACCTGTTTCTCGGCCGGGAAGAGCGGCTCCCCGGACCGTTGGGAAGCCTGTTCCGAATCCTCGATACCAAGGGCATGCGCAGGAAAGCCAAGGAAGAGCTGAGCCGGCTGGGCATCTCCACTCTCCAGGACGTCACCGTGCCGGTCGAGAATCTCTCCGGTGGCCAGCGCCAAGCCGTCGCCGTGGCCCGTGCAGCGGCCTTCGGATCCAAGGTGGTGGTTCTCGACGAACCGACGGCTGCCTTGGGAGTCCGCGAATCCAACCAGGTGCTCCAGCTGGTCCGGGACCTCCGCGACCGAGGGCTGCCGGTCATCCTGATCAGCCATAACATGCCTCATGTGTTCGACGTTGCAGACCGCATCCACATCCAGCGCCTCGGCAAATGCGCGGCAACCATCACCCCGCAATCACACACGATGACCGACGCCGTCGCCATCATGACAGGCGCGGCCAAAGCCTAAGCGCCACACCGGGCCTTCCGTCCGGGCCTTCCGACCCATCGGAAACCCTATTCTCCGTCCGCAGACCTGCCAACCGGTCTGCGGACGGACCCATGCCTCCCCCGTCCCACCAGCAACCCGACGAAAGAACCGAGATGCACAACCTTCACCCAGGCGACTTTGCCCATAACCAACCGGACGTCCTCGTCATCGGCGAAGCCCTGGTCGATATTGTGAACACCCGGGAAGGAACCATCAGCTACCCTGGCGGTTCCCCCGCCAATGTCGCCTACGGCCTGGGCCGCCTCGGGGTACCGACCGGGCTCCTCACAGCGATCGGCGAGGACGAACACGGCACCGCCATCACCACCCACCTCCACAGCGCAGGTGTCCGGCTGCTTCCCGGATCAACATCCCTGGAGCGCACCGCCACGGCCACCGCAACGCTGGCAACGGACGGCTCGGCCAGCTACGAGTTCGACATCCGCTGGGAACTTGCACCCGTAGCACCGGCCACGATCCCGAAAGTCCTCCATACCGGATCCATCGCCACGTTCCTGGCCCCGGGAGCCGGCACTGTGCGTACCCTCCTGGAACAAAGCCACGACTCCTGCCTGGTCACCTACGACCCCAACATCCGCCCGGCCCTCCTTGGCAGCCATGCCGAAGCCAAGCAGATTTTCGAGGACCTGCTCCCCCTCACCGACGTCATCAAACTCAGTGACGAAGATGCGCACTGGTTGTACCCCGCATCCTCCCTGGACGACGTCGCCTCCCGACTCCTGAATCACGGGGCCCGGCTGGCCGTCATCACCCGAGGCGCTGAAGGTGCGCTCCTGGCCACACCCGGAGCACGCCTCAACGTCCCATCAGCGAAGACCCACGTTGCAGACACCATCGGCGCCGGCGACTCCTACATGGCCGCCCTCATCTTTGAACTGTTGGCCAGAGGCGAAAAGGCGTTTGCTTCACCAGCCCTCGAAAGTATCGGACAGACCGCAGCCTTGGCCGCAGCGATCACCGTCAGCCGGCCCGGCGCCAACCCCCCGACCTCCGACGAACTTCAAGCGCGTCTGGAAGGACTCGAACAGCAGCCGCTCGCCGCAGTATAGAACTCCCCATGGCACTGCTGCGGGACGACGCCTACGATGGCAGAGGACCGCTCGGTCCCTTCAGTCACTTTTTTGGGGAAAAGGACCTTACCCATGCCGTTGCCGCGACCTGCCGCCGACCATCCGTTCCACAGAACACGGCAGGGGGTGTGGGCCATCCTGGCGGCTGTCGCTTTGGTAGCCGCGGGTCTCTTCGCCGGGATCGCGCCCGCCTCGGCCGCGACCTACACCTTCAAGGGCGCGGTCAAGGGAAAACTGACAGCCACCGCAACGGCCACTGCGCTGGGCGACGTTTGGGTGGGTGCGTACACCAATGACGACCGGGCCGACTTCGTTGCCGGTGCGTGGTCTGCTCCCGATGGCTCCTACAGTTTCACGGTGCCGGCTTCCGGCAGCTACAAAATATGGACCACCTGCAGCAGCGGGCCCTGCTCCGCGACGTACGCCTCAGAGTGGAACTCGAACCAATCAAGCTCCTACGGTTCCACGCCGGTTGCCGTTACCGATGCTGCCCCCACCACCACGTACAACCCGCAATTGGAAGCCTTCGGCAGCATGACTGGCCGGGTCACCAACAAGGCCGGCCAGCCGCTGACTGCGGTGTCCGTCTCAGCATCACCCAACAACGGCGGACAAGTGAGCAGCACCAAGCCGGACGCCAACGGCTACTTCACCCTCACCAAGATCCCGCCCAACCAGGCCTACATCAGCGTTCGGGATGAGTCGGGCCAGCGCCTCTACCTGGAGCAGTACTGGACCGGCACCGGCACCGTGGACACTTACACGGTCGCTACCGTCCCCGCCGGAGTCGCATGGACCAATGTGAACTTCGTCCTCAAGGATGAAACCCTCATGGAGGCCACTGTCGTCGACCCGGCGGGTGCGCCGATTGCCGACGTCGGGTATATCCCGTGGGTCTACAACGACGCAACGGCAGCCTGGGAAGGGCCCCAGATGGGCCCGCTGACCTCGAATGCGCAGGGCAAGATCTACTGGCGCATGACAGTAGGCAAGAAGTACAAGCTCTGCGTCTCGGACACGGTCTACGAGGGCGCGCCCCGCGATAAGCGGTACAAAGCCGAGTGCTACGACAACACGCCCACCAAGGACACGGCAACCGTTCTGACAGCGACTTCTGCCGGCCAGCGGGTAAAGCTCACCATGCAGCTGGACGTAGCAGGGCTGTCGCTGACACCCGATAGGCCCTACGTTTACGGTTCAGCCCAGGCGGGACAGAAACTGACGGTCGATCCCGGCGTTTGGGGACCGGCTCCGGTGACCCTCGCCTACCAGTGGCAGCGTTCCAAGGATAATTCCGAACTACAGGACATCGCCGGCGCCACCACCACTGTCTACACCCCCACCGCGGCTGATGCCGGGTACGACATCTGGGCAAAAGTCACCGGAACCAAGACCGGATACGCCCCGCACACCACCTCGGTCCACGGCGGCAAATCCGGAGCCGAGGCTGTCACATCTTCCAAGCCCTTTACCCTCCTGGGCACGCCCAGCGCGGGGAACACCCTGACCGTTGACCACGGCACCTTGAACCCCGCCCCTGATTTTGGCCCGTATTACGACTGGTTCGTCAACGGTGTGCAGGACTACCGGACAAACGGGCCCACGTTCCTTCTGCAAACCTCCGACGCCGGCAAAAAAGTCACCGTACGACTCAGCGTCCACGACTGGCCGCTCCAGCCCTATTACGGCCAGGCCTCTGTCACTGTTGCGGCGGGCACGTTGACCGCTCCGGTTCCCACGGTGTCCGGAACGGCGAAGGTCGGTTCTGTCGTGACAGCTGTTCCCGGGACGTGGGGTCCTGCCCCTGTGACGTTGGCTTATCAGTGGTTCCGGAGCGGCGTCGCGATCACCGGGGCTACGTCAGCTACCTACTCTCTGGCTGCCGCCGATCTGGGTAAGACCATGACCGTTCGGGTCACGGGCACCAAGGCCGGGTTTACGACGGCGGCGAAGACTTCCGCTGCGACTGCAGCCGTCGCGGCGGGCACGTTGACGGCACCGGTGCCGACGGTGTCCGGGACAGCGAAGGTTGGCTCTGTGCTCACTGCGGTTCCCGGGACGTGGGGACCTGCCCCAGTGACGCTCACCTACCAGTGGTTTCGGAGCGGCGTCGCGATCACCGGGGCCACGTCAGCTACGTACTCATTGGCTGCCGCGGATTTGGGTAAGACCATGACCGTCCAGGTTACGGGCGGCAAGGCCGGGTTTACGACGGCAGCGAAGACTTCCGCTGCAACTGCGGCCGTAGCGGTGGGAACGTTGACCGCGCCGGTGCCGACGGTGACCGGGACAGCGAAAGTTGGTTCGGTGTTGACGGCTGTTCCCGGAGCGTGGGGTCCTGCCCCTGTGACGCTGGCGTACCAGTGGTTCCGGAGTGGCGTCGCGATCACCGGGGCCACCTCAGCCACCTACACGTTGGCAGCCGCCGATCTGGGTAAAACCATGACCGTTCGGGTCACAGGCACGAAGGCCGGATTTACGACGGCGGCGAAAACCTCCGCAGCCACTGCCGCCGTCGCGGTAGGAACGTTAACCGCGCCGGTGCCGACGGTGTCCGGGACGGTGAAAGTTGGTTCGGTCCTCACGGCTGTGCCAGGCGCGTGGGGTCCTGCCCCTGTGACGCTGGCGTACCAGTGGTACCGGAGCGGCGTCGCGATCACGGGCGCCACCTCAGCTACGTACTCATTGGCTGCCGCTGACCTGGGCAAGACCATGACCGTCCGGGTCACGGGCTCAAAGACCGGATTCACGACGGCGGCCAAGACTTCCGTAGCGACTGCTGCCGTGGCGGCGGGCACGCTGACCGGGCCCACTCCCACCGTCGCAGGCACGGCAACCGTGGGCAGCACGCTCACCGCGACACCCGGCGCCTGGGGTCCTGCCCCGGTGACGTTGACCTACCAGTGGTTCCGCGGAAGTACTGCCATTTCGGGCGCCACCGCCCAGACGTACAAACTGGTCGCCGCGGACAAGGGAAGTGCCATTAAAGTACGCGTTACAGGCACCAAGACTGCGTACACCGCACTGGCCCGCTACTCAGTTGCCACGGCCCTGATCGGCTGAGCATCAGCGTACCTAACTGACGTTAGTGACGGGATCCAAGAGACGACGACGGCGGCAGCACCGCCGTCGTCGTCTTCCTGCCGGGACTCGATCAAGGGCCGCAAACTGTTTCAGGAGGCAGAGATGAACATGCCCGATGCTTCACGGCTCGCGCAGCTTGGAGACACACTCGCTCGATGGCAGGTGGATGGAGGCCCCGTCCACCTCCATCCTGGTGACCTCGGCTGGTATTCGCGGCTCGGCGCCGACGACACGGCATCAGCGATACGGATCTGGGCGGACGGTGCGACACCGGCCGCCATCGGTCTTCTCGATGGCCCGCAGCTCCTTCGTCTGGCGATCGACCCGACGCGACGCGACGACGCCGGCCTTGCACGGCGGATCGCAGACTCGATCGAAGACCCTGAAGTCGGCGTATTCGCCTCCGGACAGGCGACAGTGGAGGCACGAGGCGCCAGCGCTCTGACGCGAATCCTGGGACAACGAGGCTGGCAAGAGGACGAACCGTGGATTCCATTGCGCTTGGATCTCTCCGCACCTGTCCAGCCGACCTGCACCCTGATCGAGACCATCGACGAGGACCGGGCCGGAGAATGGGTAGGAGTGCACTGGTCCGCGTTCCGGGGCACTCCACTCGATGATGCCGTGAGGCAGACGCTCGTCAACCGCTGGCTGGCGATGACCGCCGGGCCCTTCGCAGGGACATCGCGCAACCTCGTCGCCTTCGACGCGCAAGGCAGGGCGGTCGCGGTGACAACAGTATGGTCTGCCGGACCGGGGCGTCCCGGCCTTATCGAACCTATGGGCGTGCACATGGACCATCGTGGGCTCGGCTACGGGGTGGCGATCACCCGTGCGGGAGCAGCAGTGCTGCGGGAGATGGGTTCATCCAGCGCCGTGGTGGCCGCCGAAGGGGCCAATACGGGCGCGCTGGCGACCTACCTCGCGGCCGGGTTCGTCCCTGCCACGCCTGTCGTGGACATGTCACGCGGTGAGCTTGAGCCACGCGCATAAAGCTGTCGGCGCAGCCAAGGGCCAGTGCGTGCAGCTCGTCGGGACCTGATGATTGCCAGTCCGACAACGCTGCCTGCTGCTCGGGATGGCGTATTTCGGCCTCAGGGGGTGGAGTCCACTGCGGCGTCTACCGACGACATCCCGCATCCTCTCGGGACCCGAAGTGCGATACATTCGGTTGACGTCATCCTGCCGTCGATTGGAGCTCAACATGCTACCCGCAGCCAGCGTCTGGGCCTTCGCCCTTGCGGCGTTCGCGCTCATCGTCGTCCCGGGTCCAAGCGTGCTCTTCGTGATCGGACGCTCGCTCGCCCTCGGACGAAAGAGCGGCGTCCTAAGTGTGGTCGGCAATGCCCTTGGCATGCTCCCCGCCGTCGCCCTCGTGTCCCTCGGTGTGGGTTCCATCGTCGCTGAATCGATAATTGTCTTCACAGCCATCAAGTTCATCGGTGCTGCCTACCTGGTCTATCTCGGCATCCAGGCCTTTCGTCACCGCAACGACCACACCGACACCTCCTCCACAGCCAGGACTTCGCCGTCCTCTTTCCGGCTCCTACGCGAAGGATTCACGGTCGGCGTGACCAACCCCAAGACCATCGTCTTCTTTGTCGCAGTCCTGCCCCAATTCGTCGACTACGCCCACGGCGCCATCCCCCTCCAAATGGCGGCCCTCGGAATGATCTTCTTCACGATCGCCCTTGCCAGCGACACCATATGGGCCATGGCCGCAGGCACCGCGCGCACCTGGTTCGCCCGGAACCCAAAGCGCCTCGCCCGCATGAGCGCCGGCGGCGGCGTCATGATGATCGGCCTCGGCGGAAGTCTCGCCCTCACCGGCAACAAAACATAGGCAGCTCAAAGGGCACGGCTGGTCACGGTAGGCGTGTGCCAACGTGAACCGTTACTCCACCGTCACCATCACCGACGGCCAACCCGAAGCTCCATCAGGCACAGGGTCGGCGCGCTTCTCGGTCTGGGTTTCACCGGTGGCGTCGGTAGCCCGGGCCTTGACGTAGTGCATGCCGGGTGTGGCATCCCATTCGTAGGACCATTGGCGCCACGTGATGGTGGAGGCTTCGTCGGAGAGGGTTGCTTCCACCCAATCGCCGTCGTCAATCTGGACTTCCACCTTGGTGATTCCCCGGGTCTGGGCCCAAGCGGTGCCGCCCACAGCTACCTTCCCTGCTTTCAATCTCGCAAAGGACGTGGGTACGTCCACCCGTGCCATGGTTTTGATGGGGCCACGTTCCGACCAGCCGCGCTCCGTCCAGTAGGCCTTGCTGTCCGCGAAACGGGTGACCTCCAACTCCACTACCCACTTGGTGGCGGAGACGAATCCGTACAGTCCCGGAACCACCATGCGCACGGGGTATCCGTGCTCCACCGGAAGCGGCTCACCGTTCATGCCAATCGCCAGCATGGCATCGCGGTCATCCTGGAGGACCTCCAGAGGAGTGGAAGCGCTGAAGCCGTCGATGGAGCGTGAGAGCACCATGTCCGCGCCGTCCTTCGGCTTTGCCCTTTTCAAAACTTCGCGGATGGGCAGGCCCAGCCACTTGGCGTTTCCGGCAAGCTTTCCACCCACCGGGTTGGACACACAGGTGAGGGTGACGTGCGATTCGATCAGATCGGCGTCGAGCAGGTCCTGGAAGGTGAGGGTGACCTCTTCCTCAACCATTCCGTGCACCCGCAGTGACCAATCATTGACGTTGATCTCCGGGACGCTCAGCGCCGTATCAATCCGGTAGAACTCGTTGTTCGGTGTCAGCCAGGGCAAGACTCCCGGAACCGGGGAGTGGACACCCGCCGGCACAGGAGGCGCGGCCTTGATTGGCGCAGGCAGCCGGAGTGCATCCCGGGCCTGGGCGACATTGTTGCGAGCGGCACCCAGGAGCCGCCCACCGGTCGCCGCGAGGCCGGCGGCGACGGCGGTGATCCCGGCCGCAGCAAAGAAGCGACGGCGGCTCGTGCCGGTTCCGCCTCCTTGGGTATCGACGTCGGCGGCTATGTCGGCAGGCGCTTCCGGCCATGCTTTCAACCCCCACAACGGCACAATGAGTCGGCGCAGGACGATGAGCCCGGAGATGGTTCCCAGGACGGAAGGGATGGCGTCGGCGGGTCCAACCCCGGCTCGAGTCAGGACGCTGGCAACAATTACCACGCCCATGAACAGCACACCCAGGACGCCCAAGGCCCACTTCCGGTAGGCCACTACACCCAGGACGCAGGCCAGCAGGACGATGGTCAGGCCCATGCCCACGAACAGTGCGGCCTTGTCATTAGTGCCGAACGTGGCGATCGCAAAGTCCTTCATCCACGACGGCGTGAAGTCGATGAACGTCGATCCCAGCGCAAACACCGGGGTTGCCCTGGCAGTGAAGAAGGCGCCGATCAGCTCGGCGACGGCGAGCACGACGGCGGCCGACACCACGCCTGCCAGCGCTGCCATGGTTTCGGGGCCTTTGGTCCGGAGTCCGAGCTTTTTCATGTCAGTGGTTCGTAGCGGCCGGGAGCAGGGATGGGTGCCGGCAGCCTCCTGACACACAGGGGCACTTTGAACATCTGTTCATAATTTTCCTTGAACAGATGTTCAAGATGCACTAGCCTGCTTCGTATGACCCAAGCCACATTTTCCGATTCCGCCTCCACCCTTTTCATCAACGGCCGGTGGGAGCCGGCAGCGTCCGGCGCGGTGCGCGAGATCCACAACCCGGCCGACGGCGAACTGGTCGCCACGGTGTCCGAAGCCGACCGTGAAGACGCCGAGCGCGCCATTTCCGCAGCCCGCAAGGCGTTCGATTCCGGAGTTTGGGCGAACGTCCCCGCTCCTGAGCGCGGCGCGTTCCTGCTCAAGGTTGCCGCGGAACTGCGCGAACGCCGCGAGAAGTTTGCCCGCGCCGAATCGCTGGACACCGGCAAACGGATCATCGAAAGCCGCATCGACATCGATGACATCGCCGCCTGCTTCGAATATTTCGGACGCCTCGCCGGGCAGTCGGCGGGCCGGGTGGTCGACGCCGGGGACCCCGCCGTCGTCAGCAAAATCGTCTACGAACCCGTCGGAGTCTGCGGTTTGATCACGCCGTGGAATTACCCGCTGCTGCAGGCTGCGTGGAAGATCGCCCCCGCGCTCGCCGCCGGTTGCACTTTCGTCCTGAAGCCTGCCGAACTGACCCCCTCCACCGCAATCCTTACCATGCAGTTGCTGCAGGACCTGGGCCTACCCGACGGCGTCGCCAACCTGGTAACCGGCCCCGGAGTAAAAGTGGGCGCACCGCTGTCGGAGCACCCGGACATTGACCTGGTTTCCTTCACCGGCGGCCTGGAAACCGGCAAGCGCATCGCCGCGGCCGCCGCCGGCACGGTAAAGAAGGTCGCGCTGGAACTCGGCGGAAAGAACCCCAACGTCGTCTTCGCTGACGCTGACTTCGACGCCGCCGTCGACAATGCGTTGAACGGTGCCTTTGTGCACTCAGGCCAGGTTTGCTCCGCCGGGGCGCGGCTGGTGGTGGAGGAATCCATTGCCGAGCGTTTCGTCGACGAACTGGTCCGCAAGGCCAAGGACATCCGCCTCGGCGGCCCGTTCGATGAATCTGCCGAAACCGGACCGCTGATTTCAGCGGCACACCGGGAGAAAGTGGACGCCTACGTCCAGCGTGGCGTGGCCGAAGGCGCGCGGTTGCGGTGCGGCGGCGCGGCCCCCCAGGGCGAAAAGTTCGACGCCGGCTTCTACTACCAGCCCACCGTCCTGGACCGCGTCACCAGGGGAATGTCGGTAGTCATCGACGAAGCCTTTGGCCCGGTTGTAACAGTGGAAACCTTCCGCACCGAGGACGAAGCCGTGGCCACCGCCAACGACACCATCTACGGGCTGGCGGGTGCCGTCTGGACCCAGGATGCCGGCAAGGCCCAGCGGGTAGCGGGCCGCCTGCGGCACGGCACGATCTGGATCAACGACTACCACCCCTACCTTCCACAGGCCGAGTGGGGCGGCTTCGGCCAGTCCGGCGTCGGACGCGAACTCGGCCCCACCGGTCTGGGTGAGTACCAGGAAGCCAAGCACATCTACCAGAACACCAGCCCCCAGGTGACCGGCTGGTTCGCAGACCACGGCAAGGAGAAATAGATGCACGTTGACACCATTGAGAACCTCAGCGAGCGCGGGTTCGATTACGTCGTCATTGGCGGAGGATCTGCCGGAGCTGCCGTCGCCGCCCGGTTGAGCGAGGACCCTTCCGTCACCGTGGCCTTGGTGGAAGCGGGCCCGGATGACCGCAACCTGCCGGAGATCCTGCAGCTGGATCGTTGGATGGAGCTGCTGGAATCCGGCTACGACTGGGACTACCCTGTTGAGCCGCAGGAAAACGGCAACTCCTTCATGCGCCATGCCCGAGCCAAGGTCATGGGCGGCTGCTCCAGCCACAACTCCTGCATCGCGTTCTGGGCTCCCCGCGAAGACCTGGACGAATGGGAGTCAAAGTACGGCGCCACCGGCTGGAATGCTGCTGCCGCCTGGCCTTTGTACAAGCGCTTGGAAAGCAACGAGGACGCAGGCCCGGAAGCTCCACACCACGGACACGACGGCCCGGTGCACTTGATGAACGTTCCCCCACACGATCCCGCCGGCGTCGCGCTCCTTAATGCCTGTGAGCAGACCGGAATCCCCCGGGCAAAGTTCAATGACGGCACCACCGTGATCAACGGCGCCAACTTCTTCCAGATCAACCGCCGCTCGGACGGGACGCGTTCCTCCAGCTCGGTGTCCTACATCCACCCCATTGTGGATCGCGAGAACTTCACGCTGCTGACCGGCTTGCGGGCCCGCCAACTGGTGTTCGACGCGGACAAGCGCTGCACCGGCGTCGACGTCGTGGATTCGGCCTTCGGCCGCACGCACAGGCTGGACGCACATCGCGAGGTCATCCTGTCCACCGGTGCCATCGACTCGCCCAAGCTTCTTATGCTTTCGGGCATCGGCCCGGCCGAACACTTGGCCGCGCATGGCATCGAGGTCCTGGTGGATTCCCCAGGCGTCGGCGAGCACCTGCAGGACCACCCGGAAGGTGTGGTGCAGTTCGAAGCCAAGCAGCCCATGGTGCAGACCTCCACCCAATGGTGGGAAATCGGCATCTTCACTCCCACCGAAGAGGGCTTGGACCGCCCGGACCTGATGATGCACTACGGTTCCGTCCCCTTCGACATGAACACCCTGCGCTACGGCTACCCCACCACGGAGAACGGCTTCAGCCTGACTCCGAACGTTACCCACGCGCGTTCCCGCGGCACGGTTCGGCTGCGCAGCCGGGACTTCCGGGACAAGCCCATGGTGGACCCCCGCTACTTCACCGATCCCGACGGCCACGACATGCGCGTCATGGTGGCCGGCATCCGCAAGGCCCGGGAAATCGCGGCGCAGCCGGCCATGGCTGAATGGACCGGTCGGGAGCTCTCCCCTGGCATCGAAGCGCAGAGCGACGAAGAGTTGCAGGATTACATCCGCAAAACGCACAACACCGTGTACCACCCGGTCGGCACCGTCCGCATGGGACCAGTGAACGACGAAATGTCGCCCTTGGATCCCGAACTGCGGGTCAAGGGGGTGACCGGATTGCGTGTGGCCGATGCCTCCGTCATGCCGGAACACGTCACCGTCAACCCGAATATCACCGTGATGATGATCGGCGAGCGCTGCGCCGATTTCATCAAGGCCGATCTCATCAACAGCCGAACGGAGGAATCCACGACGGCGGAAGCCGGCTTCAGCTTGTCTGTCGCCTGAACAGGCACCCTGTTTTTAGACCCACGCAACAAACAATGGGGGAAACAGCCGGAGGCACAGCGTGGTGCCCGGCCTTTGATTTCGACTGCGACCAATGGCGGCCGCAGGTTATCACCATTCGTGCACGTCTGAACTAGGAGTTCGCATGTCAGAACCCAGCAAATTAGGACCCTGCAAGAGCGATGCAAGCGGCATGGACGAGTTTGGCTATGCCCAAACCCTGGACCGCAGCATCGGTAAGTTCGCCAGCTTCGCCGCCGGCGTCAGCTATATCTCCATTCTCACCGGCGTTTTTCAACTGTTTTACTTCGGATTTTCGACGGCGGGACCCGCCTATGCCTGGTCGTGGCCCATCGTCTTCGTAGGCCAACTAATGGTCGCTTTGTGTTTCGCGGAATTGGCCGGGCGTTATCCGGTGGCCGGGTCGGTGTACAACTGGGCCAAGAGGCTCTCGACTGGAACGTGGGCCTGGCTGGCGGGCTGGTTGCTGCTGCTCTCCTCCATCATGGCTCTGGGTTCCGTTGCCTTGGCCCTCCAAATCACCCTCCCGCAAATCTGGAGCGGCTTCCAGCTGGTCGGCGACGGAACAGGTCCTTACGACTTCGCCGTCAACGGGGTCATCCTGGCCAGCATCATGATCGGTATTTCCACGCTGATCAACGCGTTCGGCGTGAAACTCATGACCATGATCAACAGCGTGGGCGTGTTCGTGGAACTGGTTGCGGCCGTCCTGCTCATTGCGGCGCTTCTCTGGCACTCCGTGCGGGGGCCGGAAGTCCTCCTTGATACCGCCGGATTCGGTGAAGAACATCCCTTGGGCTTCTTCGGAGTGTTCCTCATTGCTGCCATGGCTTCGGGGTACGTCATGTACGGCTTTGACACCGCCAGCTCCTTGGGCGAAGAAACCAAAGACCCCAAGAAGACTGCTCCCAGGGCGATCCTTCGCGCCGTCACGGCTTCCTTCCTTTTGGGAGGCTTACTCCTCCTCGGCGGAATCCTGGCCGCGCCCGATCTCTCCGATCCCAAGCTGGGGGCGGCTGACGGCGGACTGCAGTACATCCTGCTTTCAGTACTCGGCGGCCCGTTCGGCAAGGCCTTCCTGGCCTGCATCGTCGTAGCCGTAGTGGTCTGCACCCTCGCCGTCCATGCAGCAGCCATCCGGATGATGTTCGCTATGGCCCGGGACAACAACCTTCCCTTCAGCCGTCAGCTCAGCAAAGTGCATCCCACCCGGAAAACGCCCACCGTTGCTGCCATCGTCATCGGCATAGTTGCCGTCATCCCGCTGATCGTCAACATCTCCCAGCCGGCCATCTTCACCATTCTCTCCAGCATCAGCATCGTGCTGATCTACCTGTCCTACCTGCTGGTGACCGTGCCCATGCTGCGGCGCCGGTTCTTGAAGAAGTGGCCCCTGAAGGACGACGGATCAGAACCGGGATTCAGCCTCGGCAAATGGGGGCTGCCTGTGAACATCCTGGCCGTGCTGTGGGGCGGCGCCATGACGCTGAACCTCGTGTGGCCGCGGCCGGAGATTTACAACTCGGTGCCGCCGTTCGAGTGGTACCTGCAATGGGGAGGCGTGATCTTTGTTGGCACGGTCATCATCGGCGGGACGCTGCTCTACCGTCTCCGCATCAGGCACAAGACCGGGGTCCTGGCCGAGCACGCAGCCCTGGTCACTCCCGAGGACTCTCCCCAAGTGGTAACCCAGAACTCCTAGCCCGCTACTTAGACGAACGCCGATTTCCCTGTCACCGCGCGGGCCACGATCATGGAGTTGATCTCGTAACTGCCCTCGTAGGTGTACAGGATTTCGGCGTCGCCAAAGAGCTTGGCCATCTCATAGTCCGTGGTGATTCCGTTCCCGCCCAGCAGGGAACGGCCCATCGCAACTGAGGAACGCGCCAGCCGGGTGGTGGTGGCTTTGCACATGGCCGCCTGCACCATCTGGAGTTTCCCGGCCTGCTGGATCCGGGCGAGCTCGACCATCATGGACAACGACGCGTTGGCGTTGCCCAGAATGTCGGCAAGCTGCTGCTGGACCAGTTGGAAGCGAGCCAGCTCTTTGCCGAACTGCTTGCGTTCCAAAGCGTAAGAACGGGCAATATCAAAGGCTGCCAACTGAATCCCCGCAGCCTGCCACCCCACCCAGGCCCGGGAATCGCGCAACAGGTCATTGGCTCGGGAAAACTCCGTGGCCCCCGGCAGGAGGTTCTCCAACGGAATACGCACCTCGTCCAACACGATGTCCGCATTCTGCATGATGCGCAGGCCGATCTTGTTGGAGATCTTGGTGGCCGAGTAACCGGGGCGGTCCGTCTCCACAATGAAGCCCTTGATGTGGCCGTCGGATTCATCCCGTGCCCACACCAATGCGAAGTCGGCAATCGTCCCTGCCCCGATCCAGCGTTTGGCACCGCTGATGACCCATTCGCCGCCGTCGCGCCGCGCCGTCGTCGAAAGTCCTCCGGCGATGTCCGAGCCGTGATCCGGTTCGGTGAGGGCGAAGGCGCCAAGCTGGGTGAAAGCTTCCAACCCAGGCAGCCACCTGCGCTTCTGTTCAGGGGATCCAAGCTCGTCGATCATGCCCACGATGAGTTCATTGTGGATGCCCACCAGCGCCGAGAGTGATACGTCCGCCCGGGCCACCTCGGTGTACATGAGGCCCTTGAAGAGCTTGGTGGAGCCGTCTGTCTGGAGTCCACCGAGCCCGAACTTGGCCACGTCAGCCAGCAGCCCGAACGGGAACTCCTCCCGGTTCCAGTACTCGATGCTGGCCGCCCGGATCCGCGTTTGCAGGAACTCCCTGATCTCCAAGTACCGCAAGCGCTCCCCGGCCGGGAGCAGGTCCACTACGTGCATCAAGTCCGCCTCCGGATAAGGAGGGAGGACGCGTTCTGGTGCCGCACCGCTGGTAACGGTGCCGGCAGCTTTGTCGTCGAGCATTAGACCCCTTCGTCATGTCCCGCACAGGCTCTTCCAAACCCTTGGATGTCCTAGTATATTGCAAGGTGATGTGGATCACTAGGCGGGATGTCCGGCAAAGGTGCCAGGGAAGCCCGAAGGCGAAAGGCGGACTATGACAGTCACAGAGGACTTCCGTGCGGCCCGAGACCGGCTGCTGGAACTGCGTGAGGACTACAAGCTGGCGCACGCCGAATTCGAGTGGCCGCGGTTTGAGGAGTTCAACTTCGCTTTGGACTGGTTCGACCAGATCGCGGCGGACCCGGCCCGGGGCAACAAGCCCGCCTTGGTCATCGTGGAACAGGACGGGAGCTCCACCCGCCGCAGCTACAAGGACCTCGCGGAACGCTCATCCCAGGTAGCCAACTGGCTGCGGGACCAAGGCGTCCAGCGTGGAGACCACATGATCATCATGCTCGGCAACCAGGTTGAACTGTGGGAACTCATGCTCGCCGGCATCAAACTCGGCATCGTCATGATCCCCACCACCACCCTCATGGGCGCCCGTGATCTCCAGGACCGCGTTGAACGTGGCGGTGCGGCCTGGGTGGCCGTCGGAAGTGCCAACATCGGCAAGTTCGCCGACGTCGAGGGTGAATACGCCCTGATCGAGGTCGGTTCGGAGAGAATCGATGCGGACGCCAAACAGTACGCAGATGCGTACGACGCCGGCACGGACTTTACGCCCGACGCCCCCACAAAAGCGGACGAGACACTGCTGCTCTACTTCACCTCCGGCACCACGTCACGGGCGAAGCTCGTGGAGCATACCCACACGTCCTACCCCGTGGGCCACTTGTCCACCATGTACTGGATCGGCCTGGAACCGGGCGACGTCCACCTGAATGTCGCCTCCCCTGGCTGGGCCAAACACGCCTGGTCCAACGTCTTCACGCCGTGGATCGCTGAGGCCACGGTCTTCATTTACAACTACCAGCGCTTTGACGCCGCCGCCCTCATGGAGCAAATGGGCCGCGAAGGCGTCACCAGTTTCTGCGCGCCTCCCACGGTGTGGCGCATGCTCATCCAGGCCGATCTTACGCAGCTCACCAGCCCGCCACGCAAAGTGGTCTCGGCTGGGGAGCCACTGAATGCCGAAGTTATCGGGCAAGTGGAGAAAGCTTGGGGAGTCACCATCCGCGACGGCTTCGGCCAAACCGAATCCACGGTCCAGATCGCCAACACTCCGGCCCAGCCGGTGAAGATCGGCTCCATGGGCCGCCCGCTCCCGGGGTACGACGTCGTCCTGGTGGATCCGAACACCGGGACGGAAGCCGACGACGGCGAACTCTGCTTGCGCTTGGACCCCCGGCCCGTGGGATTGATGAAGAGCTACTTCGGCGACGAAGAGAAAACGGCCGATGCCTTCCGCGACGGCTACTATCACACGGGCGATATGGCGAGCCGGGACGCCGACGGCGTGATCACCTACGTCGGCCGGGACGACGACGTTTTCAAGTCCTCCGACTACCGCTTGTCCCCGTTCGAACTTGAAAGCGTCCTGATCGAACATCCCGCAGTGGCGGAGGCCGCCGTCGTGCCTTCACCTGATGCCGTGAAGCTGTCGGTTCCGAAAGCGTTTGTGGTTCTGGCTGCCGGCTACGAAGCCGGACCGGCAGTCGCGGAGGACATTCTGAGGTATTGCCGCGAGCATCTGGCACCGTTCAAACGCATCCGGCGGCTGGAATTCGGCGAGCTTCCCAAGACGATCTCCGGCAAGATCCGGCGGGTGGAACTGCGCGGCACGGAAGTCGCCCGGCACGGCGAGGGGCCGCTGCCCTCCGGTTTGGGCGTGGAATACACCGAGGAAGAGTTCCCGAATCTGAAAGACTAGCCACCCGGAAGATCAGGCCAACCAAGCAACCGAAGGAGGCCCATGGGCACGCCACTCCCCCGCGATCCCATCGCCGACGCCCAGCGCAACTGGGAGCGGCATGGCTGGGGCGACGTCGCCGCGCCCATGGCCGCCATCACCGCGATCATGCGGACGCAGCAGATCCTGCTGGCCCGCATCGAAACGGTCCTCAAACCGTTCGGGCTGACCTTTGCACGCTACGAGCTGCTGGCGCTCCTGAGTTTCGCCCGCAGCGGCGCGCTGCCTATGAACAAGGCCAGCGCGCTCCTGCAGGTACATCCCACCTCGGTGACCAACGCCGTCGACCGCTTGGAAAAAGCCGCCCTGGTAGCGCGTTCCCCGCATCCAACCGACGGACGCACCACCCTGATTGAGCTCACCGCCGAGGGCCGCACCCTCGCCAAGAAGGCGACGGCGGCACTCAACGCGGAGGTTTTCGGCAAGTCAGGCTTCGGGCACGACGACGTCGATCACCTCATCCGCGTGCTGGGCACCTTCCGCAGGGATGCCGGAGATTTCACGGAGGAATAATGGATTCACCCCCAAGAAGCTCCCTTTACGTTCTGGAGGGTCGGTGCCCGGGCAGGGGTGGAGCCTTTGATTGGTACGAATGCCCGGTAGGGGTGCTGATTTCCAAGGTGTGAACGTCACCGGGCATGGCTTTGGTGCTCCAGCCGGCGTTTTCCTTGGTGTGGTTGCAGGCTTCGCACAGGCCTGCACCATTCGCCAGGCTGGTTCTCCCACCAGAACGCCAAGGAACCACATGGTCAATATGCCGGATGGGCGCATCGCAATACGGAGTCCGGCAACTATCGTCACGGGTTTCGATGAAGCGCCGGAGCCCACCCGCGAAGAGCCGGGTCTTGGAATCGGTGGCCAAGAGCTCCCCGGTAGCTGGCGCGGTGTAGAGCCGACGAAGCCATACGGTGAACTCTGCGCTCAGCGCCGCCGCGTGATCTTGGGCGGCCTGCCCCGATCCGAGCAGCTCCCTTCCCCATTCAGCCGGGACGATTCCGTAGCCCTTGAGCCGGGCTGGTTCGCTGTCACCCTGGAACAAGGTGCGGTCGGTCATAACGAGATCCAGGTTGATCCCCGAAATCCCGCCCGGGGTGCCCGTAATGCGTTCGGTCAAGGTGTCGGCCATGAGCTGGCCCCGACCTCGAGCATCCCCAGTGGAACGGGCCGAATCAGCCGCTCGAGTCAGCGCGGCGTAGACCGCTACTCCCTGGGCAACCGGAAGCAAGGCCGTCAGGTACGTCATGGTGTCCGGGGCTGGACGGAGGCTGACGGTCCGTTCGGCGGCAGCACGGCTGGCACGCCCGACTACCGACCGCGGATCCCGCCGATATGCGGCAGCTTTTGCGGCAGCAGTGATCGCTTTGTCGCCCTTGCCGTCAAAGGTCCCGGTGTCGGGGGCGAGCTCCTGGTCCACAGCACAACGGTCCTCGACAGACAGGCAGGCCGTTTCCTTAACAAGAAGCGTGGCACGCCATTCATTCAAGTGCCCCGATTTCAGGGCCGCCAAGGTGCGGGGCATCTCCGTGACAAGGGCTTTCGCCAAGCCCAGGAGGCGGGACCCACGGTTTGGTGACTCGCGCCGGGCCAACGCAACCTGCGCTCCCACGCCCTGGCCGCGCTCCGAGGAAGGGACCCCTGCCTCGGCCTGCTCCTGACGTTGAGCCAGATCGAACGCCACAGCAACCCGCGCCTGCAAAGCGGAGATCGCAGACTTCATCTTCTCCAGGACGCGCAACTGTTCGATCAGGTCGCTGCTAACGGTGCTGGCTGTGCCCCTGTCGGGTTGAACGGAATCCACAACGACGGGAGCGCGCCCGCGCGCCACCCCTGTGCCCGCCCGCTTCTCCCCACTTTGCTCCATGTCCTAACTCTGGCAGCAGGCACCGACAAAATAAGGTCAGCGTTCACAGGGGAGCCCCATAGCCTTTGCGCAGCAAGGGAGTCCCTCGGAGGACCTCCCTCAAGCGGGACTCCCTCCCCCGCTGTGAACCTGATGTTCTGGATCCATGACCACAACCTTTCCCACCGCCAAGACCCGGCGTTTGCCCTTGGTGACCTACGTTCTGGCAGCGGGTGTGTTCCTGATGGGAACCACCGAGTTTATTGTTGCGGGCATGCTGCCGGAGATCGCCACAGATCTTGGCACGTCCGTAGCCAACGCGGGCCTCATGATCACGGTCTTCGCGGTAGGGATGATCGTGGGTACCCCCACAATGTCCATCCTGACTCTGAAGCTGCCACGCCGCCTGACTCTGAGTCTCGCATTGGTGGTCTTCGCGGTGGGTCACGTGATTGTGGCGCTTTCCCTGAACTTTACGATCATTCTTGGCGCGCGGTTCCTCACGGCGTTGGCGACAGGCGCTTTTTGGGCGGTAGCCGCCGTCGTGGGTGCCAAAGCGGCAGGCGCTGCGGCAGCTTCGCGGGCGCTAGGGGTAGTGTTGGGCGGCGGAATGCTCGCCAACGTCGTGGGTGTTCCCTTGGGAGCGTTTGCCGGTCAGGCGATTGGTTGGCGGGGGCCGTTTTGGATACTCGCCGCGTTGGCCCTGGTGGGTGCAGTTGCCGTGTACCAGTTGGTTGCCGAGGATCCTGTTTCGGGGCCCACACCGTCGGTGCGTGCTGAACTGGCGAGTATGCGGGACTCGAGGGTTTGGCTTGTCCTGGCGGGCTGCGCGATGGTGTGCGGATCTTCCTTGGCTGCCTACACCTTCATCTCTCCGCTGCTCACCGAGAACGCCGGGCTTGCCGCAGCCGCGGTTCCGCTGGTGCTTATGGCGTACGGCGTCGGGGCGTTCATCGGCTCCACCCTGGGTGGCCACTTCGGTTCCCGCCGCCCATACACGGCACTGTTCATCTCAGCAGGAATGACGTTCCTGGTCCTCGGTGCCCTCTTTCTGTTCTCCCACTACGCCGTGACGACAGTGGTCCTGATCTTCCTGCTGGGCCTCTTCGGCATGGCAACCAACCCGATACTGATCGGCAAGGCAGTTGGATATGCCGGGCACGCGCCAACCCTGGCCTCGGCGCTCAGCACATCGGCATTCAATCTGGGCACGGCAGTGGGATCCTGGATGGCCGGCTTCGCACTGGAGTCCGCGCTGGGAGCCAGCGGTCCGGTGCTGGTGGGCACTGGGGTCGCCGCGCTCTACTTCCTGCCGCTCACGGTGCTGATGCTGAAGGATCGGAAGGAAGGTGCTTTGGCGTGAAGTGCAGCAGCACCGCCACAGGTCGTGACCATCGGTGAGGGAAGCCCGGCCATTCAGGACTTCCCGAGCGTGCTGCCACTGACCCTCACCATTGAAGAGTTCGCCGGCCGGGAACAGATCGCTGATCTCCTCGAGTCTGGCCAATGACCGGGGGACACAGTGAACCTCAACACGCCAGCAACTGGGACCCTCCCCCTAGGAGGAGAGTTGCGGCCATGCCGGCGGCGACATTACCGGACTGGCTGGAAATCCACGCTAGCGGCCTGTAGACAGGTCAGAAACGGTCGTTTTTGAATGGAACGGCGTCTTCGCTGGCCGCCCACGATGCCAACAGCTGCAGACGCTCGGCCGACGGCGATCCGGGTTCCGCAGCGTAGATGGTCAGGGTCAATCCGGGTTCTGCCGCCATCTCGAGGCCCTCGAAGGCGAGCGTCATCTCGCCAACGATGGGGTGGTTGAACGTTTTGAAGCCAGTGCCATGGTGGCGGACGTTATGTGCGCCCCAGCGGGTGCGGAACTCCTCGCTGCGGGTGCTGAGTTCACCAATGAGATCGTGAAGCTCTTTGTTGTGCGGGTCTCGCCCAGCCTCTGTGCGCAGGATGGAAACGGTCACTTCCGCAAAGGCATCCCAGTCCGGGTAGAACTCGTGGGCACGATCATCCAGGAACGTAAACCGTGCGATGTTGGGCGCCTGGCCCGGCATGTCGTAACAGTCCTTGTAGAACGCCCGGGCCAACGGGTTCACGGCCAGCAGATCCATCCGGCCGTTCCGAACAAAGGCGGGACCTGCGGTGACAGCATCAAGCGCCCATTGCAGGCTCTGATGCGGCACGTAGGACTTGGCGCTGCGTCGCCTCGGCGGCCGCGCAACCGGACTGGCGGAGTGAGCGAGATCGAACAGATGGGCCCGTTCCGCGTCGTCCAAGCACAACGCCCGCGCCAGGCTCTCAAGCACTTGTGGCGATGCACCACTGATGGCACCGCGCTCCAAACGGGTGTAATACTCAACGCTCAGTCCGGCAAGAGTGGCCACCTCACTGCGCCGCAATCCCTTGACTCGTCGATTCGAACCGGCCGGCAGCCCCACCTGCTCAGGGGTTACCTGGGCACGCCGGGAGATCAGGAATTCGCGTACTTCTGCCCGATTGTCCATACCTTCACCCTAGTTCCGGGCCGTCGCGCGAGGGAGTCCCTGAGAGAGCCTCCACCGGCTTATGCAGGCTCGGCCTTCCGGCGGGACACCAACACGGGACTGTGGGCATGGTGAAGGACAGCGTGCGCCGTGGAACCAATGGTGCCCTTGATGACCCCGTGCCCTTTGGTCCCCACCACCGTCAGGCGTGCTCCTTGCGAAGCTTTGACCACAGCCCGAGAGAAGGAAGCATCCACCAGCAACTCTCCGGCCACCTCGATCCCGGGTGCTTTGTGGCGGGCCCGGCTCATGACGGAATCCACGAGGGCTTCTGCGTCGGGATAGTCTTCAACGGGATCGCGCAACCGCCGGTACCCGGCAGGTTCGTGGAGCACATGCACGATCTTGAGGTCAGCCCCTGATGCTTCAGCGAAATGGCACGCATCCTCAAGTGCTGTCGGTGATCCTGAGTCATCGACAGCCAGCAACACAAAGCCTTCAGGGTTGTCGTCCGCACGGATCACGGCCACTGGGCACTCTGCCGTTGCTGCCATCTCCAGGCTGACGGATCCCACCAGCAAACCCATGAACCCGCCCAGTCCCCGGCTTCCGAGCACCAACATCGCAGTGCCGGCCGAAACGTGGGCCAGGTGATCGCGGGGCATCCCGTGCAACAGGGTGGTGTGGACTTCCAGCTCGGGGACGGTCTCCTTGGCGAGAGCCGCACCTTCCTCCAGGACTTTCTGAGCGGCCCGTTCCAGACCGCTATCGGCAACCCCAGGAACGGGTCCCCTGTTGTGGGACAGCAGGACCCACAAGGAACAGTGCACTACGTGGAGGGAACAGTCCCGCAGGATCGAATGTTTAGCGGCCCACTGAACGGCGCGGTGTGATTCTTCGGATCCGTCATAGCCAACCACGATCGTCTTGGATGCACCCTCGTTCGTCATGGCCAGAGCCTACGCCGGCCCCGGGAGCGGCACCATAGCGTCACGCCCACCGCCACAACGCAGCACGCTGCTAGGCTCCGATGCTGACACTTCAGGAGGAAACACCGTGGGCTTTGCCAAAGAACTCAGGAACCAATCAGCCGAGGATTGGGACGCCGCCGTTAACCATCCATTCGTGGACCAACTGCTGGACGGGTCCCTTCCCGATGAGCAGCTGCGCCATTACCTGGTGCAGGATTACCAGTTCTGCGATGCCTTCACCGCTCTCTTGGGTCAAGCCGTAGCCTCGGCACCGTCGCTGCCTTCCCGACTGGTGTTCGCTGGTGTCCTCGGGGCCTTCGCATCCGACGAGAATACGTACTTCCAGGATTGCTTCAATGAACTGGACGTTCCGGAAGCAGAGAGGACTGCGCCCGCTCTCGGAACGGCCACCCAAGACTTCGACGCCCTCATGCGGAGCGCCCTCGCCACCCGCTCCTACCCGGAGGTCCTCGCCGTTCTGCTGGTTGCCGAATGGCTGTACGGAGATTGGGCCGCGCGCGCCGGAGACCCCACCCAGTGGCCCGTCGAACCCAAGCATGCCGAGTGGATCCGCCTCCACAACAACCCCGAGTACAACACGTGGGTGACGTGGCTGCGCGACGAGTTCGACGCCGTCGAGCCTTCACTGCCTCAGGAGCGGAACCGCGTTGCTGCGGTCTTCGCGGAGGCAGTGCGGCTGGAGCGGGCGTTCTTCGACGCAACGCTGACCTCCGCCGCTGTCAGCTAGCCCTGCTTCCGGACGGTGTAACTGAGCTCCACCAAGCCTTGATCGTAGCTGTTCACGTCCACGAGTTTCAGAAGGGCGGGGTCGTGTCCGGCGGGGAACACGCCCCTGCCGGCGCCTTGGCCTATCGGCATGACCACCAACCGGACCGCGTCCATCTCGCCGGCCGCGAAGAACGTCTGACCCAGGGACAAACTGCCCCATAGGACAATGTCCTTGGCGGACTCGCGCTTGATGCGGCGGATCGCCTCGATCGCGTCGCCGGATTCAACGTTCGACGGCGGGAAGTCGCCCCACGGGGCTTCCTTCAGGTGGCGCGAAAACACGTGGCGGCGCAGGCCATTCAGGGCTGGTGCGATGATCTCGCCCTCCGACGCGGGCGTCGGCCAGAACTCCACGAAGTATCTGTAGGTGTTGGCACCCAGAACCATGGCTTCCACGCTGCCAAGCCATTCGAGTTGGGCCCGGTCAAACTCGGCCGTTCCGCCTTCCAATAACTCGTAGGCCTTGAACTCGTTGTTGGTGTCGGCGGCGAAACCGTCGGCGGTCACAAAATCCTGCACGATCAGCTGTCCCATGACTCACTCCTCGACTGCGGGTGGTGGCCCGCAGGAGCCTACGCCGCGAAGTACGGGCGGACAACCCTTTGGCGGGTCTCCTGTTCATCGGAGCCACGGCAAGACTCCGGAGTTCCCGTCAGCTCGGTCCAGTGCCAGCTGTCAGGGCAGTCATCGTTGTCGCAAAATTGCCAGGTCATGGGGTCCCTCATTGTCGTCTGTTCGTGTGTCCATAGAATGGACACGCGAGCAGCCGGAACGTGACGAGGGAAGGACCGTGAGCTGCGTCCTACTCAGCCTGCGGAGGTGAAGGCGAAGATCAGCGCCGAGCCCAGGGACAGGACTCCTATGCCGTAACCCACCACCAGAGCGGCAATGGCGAAGCCCCGTCCCCGTTCGCCTCGCTGCTGAATCTGGTTCAAGGCCACATGGCCTGCCCCAACGACGAAGACCGCGATGACGGCCATGCCCGCGAAAAACAGCCCGACGAGGGCAAGTACGGCCATGGCTGCGGCAACGAGGGCCTGCCGGTTGATCGGCTGGGTGGATGCTTCAGTGTGGTTAGCCTGAACGATCTCCGTTGACATGTTCTCTCCCCATTTGTAAGTGCACCGAGTCTATCCCCGACACTCCAGAAAACACGCGCGAATTACCGGTGTTTGAACTCCGGTTGGCGCTTCTCACTGAAGGCGGCCATGCCCTCCTTTTGGTCCTCGGTAGCGAAGAGCGAATGGAAAACTCTCCGTTCGAAGACAACCCCTTGGGACAGTCCCATCTCGAAGGCCGCGTTGACGGCTTCCTTTGCCACCATGCCGGCGGGCTTGGACTTGGACGCGATGACTTCTGCTGCCTTGACTGCTTCGTCGATGACCTCAGCGGCGGGAACCACCCTGGAGACCAAGCCGGACCGTTCGGCTTCGTCCGCATCCATGAACCGGCCCGTCAGGACCATGTCCATCGCTTTGGCCTTGCCCACGGCGCGGGTCAGCCGCTGAGAGCCGCCCATGCCCGGGATGACGCCCAGGTTGATCTCCGGCTGGCCAAACTTGGCGTTATCTCCGGCGATGATGAAATCGGCCATCATGGCCAGTTCGCAGCCACCACCCAAGGCAAAACCGGAAACCGCAGCTATGACTGGAATGCGCAGGCGGGTGAGGTCCTCCCACCGCCGGAACCAATCTGCCGCGTACATGTCCATGTAGCTGTTGGAAGACATTTCCTTGATGTCGGCCCCGGCTGCGAATGCCTTGGCGGATCCCGTGATCACCACGGCCCCCACTTCAGGGTCGGTATCCATGGCGGAAACTGCATCCACGAGCTCATTCATGAGTGCGGTGTTCAGCGCATTCAACGCCTCCGGCCGGTTCAGGGTCACCAGTCCAACCCGGCCCCGCCGTTCCACCACAATGTTCTGGTACTGCTCCGTCATGCTCTCCCTCTCCGCCAAGCCCAACAAATCACAACCACTCTGTTCCAACCTCTCACACGGACTTGTCCCGAATCTCCGTGATGATGCCGGAGAAGTCCCTGCCGGCGCCCTCGCCGGCAGCGAAGGCATCGTAGATTCGCGATGCCAACGGCCCCATCTCCGCCGCTACTCCTGTACTTTCCAACGCATTCAGTGCCAGGCGCAGGTCCTTGGCCATCAATGCTCCGGCGAAACCCGGCTGGTAGTCGCGGTTGGCGGGGCTGGTGGGTACCGGCCCCGGAACGGGGCAGTTGGTCGTGAGCGCCCAGCACTGCCCGGACGCGTTGGAGGCGACGTCGAACAACGCCTGATGCGTGAGGCCCAACTTCTCGCCCAACACGAAGGCCTCGGCAACAGCAATCATGGACACCCCCAGGATCATGTTGTTGCAGACCTTGGCGGCCTGCCCGGCACCGTGGTCCCCGCAGTGGACAATACGTTTGCCCATCAATTCCAGGATCGGCTGCACGGTCTCAAAATCCTCCGGAAGCGCACCCACCATGAACGTCAAGGTGCCCGCTTCGGCGCCCACCACGCCGCCGGAAACCGGGGCGTCAACGGACCGGTGACCCGCTGCCACGGCCAGCGCCGCGGCTTCCCGGGCTTCGTCCACGTTGATGGTGGAGCAGTCCAGGAACAGGGTGTTCGGCTTCGCAACCGACAGCAGCCCCGGCCCGTCCACGCCACGGTAGGCATCCAGGACATGCTTGCCGCTGGGGAGCATGGTCAGCACCACGGCCGCCTCCGCTGCAGCCTCGTGGGCAGAGGATGCCATGGGAATCCCGTGGGCCAACGCCGCTTCCACGGCCGCCGGAACGGGGTCGTACCCAATAACGTCGTGTCCGGCCTTGATCAGGTTGGCCGCCATCGGCCCGCCCATGTGGCCGAGACCGAGGAAAGCGATGAGTCCCGTTTCCGGGCCTTGGATATCTGACATGGCTGCATTCTCTGTCATACCGTCTCCTTCGACTCGCTGCCCAGCCCGGCAAGACCCAGTTCCCGTTCGCCGAGCGGCTCAAAGTAGCCCTCGACGTCGGACGGCTGGACGTCAGCCAGGGCAGGCGGCTTCCATTGCGGATTCCTGTCCTTGTCCACTACCTGCGCGCGGATGCCCTCCCGGAAATCAGGACCGGCCAAGCAGCGAAGCCCCACGCGATACTCCTGATCCAAAGCCTCCTCCAGGGAAAGCCCCCGCACCCGTCGCAGCGATTCCAAGGCGACTTTCACCGATGTGGGAGACTTCGCCTCAATCGTGTCCGCCGCGGCAGCAGCTTCGGCCCCGGCAGAGCGCAGGCTCCGGACAATCTCTTCAGCGTCGTCATACACGTACGCGGCGTCGATCCATTCGCGCTGCGCCGCCAGTGCCGAGTCCGGCGCGGCTTGCGCGAAACGCCCGACGGCGGCTTCCGGCGTCGAGCTTTCCAGCGCTTCCGCCAGGGCCCGCAGGTTTTCGGACGGCACAAAGTGGTCCGCGAGTCCCAGGAACAACGCATCCGAGCCGGACAGGTGTGCTCCCGTCAGGGCCGCGTGGGTTCCCGTCTCCCCCGGCGAGCGCGACAGCAGGAGCGTTCCACCGACGTCGGGCACAAAACCGATGGTTGTTTCCGGCATGCCGGTACGCGTCCGTTCGGTGACCACGCGCACCGAGCCATGGGCCGAGATGCCAACGCCACCGCCCAAAACCAGCCCGTCCATGAACGCCACGTACGGTTTGGGATAGTGGGCAATCAACGAGTTCAGCCGGTACTCGTCCGCCCAGAACTCCGCAGTTTCGGTTCCGCCGTGCAGCATGTCCTTGTAGATGGCCACAATGTCGCCGCCGGCACACAGCCCGCGGTCTCCCGCGCCGCGCACCAGAACGGTGGCAACGGCGTCGTCGTCGGCCCACTCCGTAAGCTGCCGGAACATGGCTTGCACCATTCCCGCATTCAGGGCGTTGACGGCTTTCGGACGGTTCAGGGTCACGATGCCCAGGTGGCCCCGACGCTCAAACAGAACTTCGTCTTCAGTCTCTGGAGCCCCCATCAGCTGCCCGCCGGCATGATGAAGCTGGCGCCTTGGCGGATGCCGGAGGGCCAGCGCGACGTCACGGTCTTGGTCTTGGTGTAGAACCGGAACGCGTCGGCGCCGTGCTGGTTGAGATCGCCGAAGC
The DNA here is from genome assembly GCF_029873575.1 of Paenarthrobacter sp. OM7. NCBI lineage: Bacteria > Bacillati > Actinomycetota > Actinomycetes > Micrococcales > Micrococcaceae > Paenarthrobacter > Paenarthrobacter sp. OM7. The sequence goes on along the minus strand of NZ_CP123579.1, from coordinate 558,118 downwards.
CCGAAGCTTTCCAGCCGCCGAACGTGTAGTACGCAATCGGCACGGGAATCGGCACGTTGATGCCCACCATGCCCACCTCCACGCGGCTGGCGAAGTCGCGGGCGGAGTCGCCGTCGCGGGTGAAAATCGCGACGCCGTTGCCGAACTCGTGCTCGCTGCAGAGCCTGAGCGCTTCGTCGTAGTCAGCTGCGCGCAGCACGCTCAGGACAGGTCCGAAGATCTCTTCCTTGTAGATCTTCATGTCCTTGGTGACGTTGTCGAAGAGGGTGGGGCCAACCCAGAAGCCGCCGTCGTAGCCGTCCACGGTGAGTCCGCGGCCGTCGGTGACCAGGGTTGCGCCTTCGTCCACCCCGGACTGGATGTAGCCCTCAATGCGTTCCTTGGCAGAGGCTGCCACGACCGGCCCGAAGTCCGAGTCCTTGTCCAGGCTGTGGCCAACCTTCAGGTCCTTGACGCGCTCGGTCAGCTTGGCCACCAGGGCATCGGCAGTTTCTTGTCCCACCGGCACGGCTACGGAGATGGCCATGCAACGTTCACCCGCGGAACCGTACCCGGCACCAATCAGTGCGTCGGCTGCCATGTCCAGATCGGCGTCGGGCATGATCACCATGTGGTTCTTTGCCCCGCCGAAGCACTGTGCACGCTTGCCGTGCGCAGCTGCCGTGGCGTAGATGTACTGTGCGATGGGAGTTGAGCCCACAAAGCCGATGGCTTTCACGCGCGGATCTTCGAGCAGTGCGTCCACGGCTTCCTTGTCACCGTTGATGACGTTGAAGACGCCGTTGGGAACCCCGGCTTCGCTGTACAGCTCGGCCAGGCGCAGCGGAACCGACGGGTCCCGTTCGGAGGGCTTGAGGATGAAGGCGTTCCCGGCTGCGAGCGCCGGGCCGGACTTCCACAGCGGAATCATGGCCGGGAAGTTGAACGGCGTGATGCCCGCGACCACACCGAGGGGCTGGCGGAGCGAGTGGACGTCGATCCCCTGTCCGGCGTTGTCCGAGAACTCGCCCTTAAGGAGGTGCGGTGCGCCGGCGGAGAACTCCACCACCTCGATGCCGCGCTGGATGTCGCCCTTGGCGTCCGCGAACGTCTTGCCATGCTCGGAGGACAGGAGCGTGGCGAGTTCGTCCATGTTCTCGTTGACCAGGTCCACGAACTTGAGCAGGATGCGTCCCCGGCGTTGCGGGTTCATGGCCGCCCATTCGAGTTGGCCCTTTTCGGCATTTGCGACGGCGTTGCGGACCTCGTCGGCGCTGGCCAGCGGAAGCCGGGCCTGGACTTCGCCCGTGCAGGGATCGTAGACATCGCTGAAGCGGCCGGACGTGCCGTCGATCCTCTGGCCGTCTACGTAGTGTGAAAGCTCGCGCACCATGGTGGAATGCTCCTTTGCATCGTGAATGACTGCCGTGCCGCCGGGTGCTGGGACCACTGCGGGGAACACGTGACCAACTGTGATCCAGGTCATCTCTGAACCCGAATATACTCGGACTTCCTACTAATTTCCAGAGGGTTGTTTTGAGGGCGGGTGGCTTCCTAGTGGACTTCCTTCATCCCCTTGTACGCTTCGAGTGCTTCCGCCCGGGTGGTTTTGAGGTCCACAATTTCCCCGGGGTATTCGGGCGTTCCGAATTCGGGGATCCAGTGGGCGATGTACTTCCCTTGGGGATCGAACTTAACCCGCTGGGCCTCAGGGTTGAAGATCCTGAAGAAGGGCGAGGCGTCTGCTCCGGAGCCGGCCACCCACTGCCAGTTGGCGGGATTCGACGCCGGATCTGCATCCACCAGGGTGTCCCAGAACCACTGCTCACCGAGCTGCCAATGGATACCCAGGTTCTTCACCAGGAAGCTGGCGGCCACCATGCGTACGCGGTTGTGCATCCAGCCGGTGTGCCATAACTGGCGTTGCCCGGCGTCCACCATGGGGAAACCTGTGCGGCCCTGCTGCCAGGCCCGGAACTCCTCCGGCGCACTGTCGTGGCCGGGATTTTTACCGTTCCTTCCGCTGCTGCCGGGCCACGCCCACGGGAAGCGATCAAACTCGGAGCGAAGGTTCGCGGTGGCGAGCTCCGGGTTGTGGAAATACTGGTGCCAGCAGAATTCACGCCACCCCAGCTCAGAAGCAAAGATCGAGGCGCTTTCGGACCGCTTGGAACCCAGGGCATGCCACACCTCAAACGGGCTCAGCTCACCCCACCGCAGGTAAGGCGACAGGCAGCTGCTCCCATCGGTATCCGGACGGTTCCGGCCCTCGCTGTAGTTGGAGAGCCCCTTCTCCACGAACGCAGCGAGACGCTGGTGGCCGGCAGCCGCTCCAGGCGTCCACATCCCGGCCAATCCCCCGGACCAGTCCGGATGGGTGGGCAGGAGATGCCAGGAGTCCAGCTTTTCATCGGCCGGCAGCTTGCCCGTGTAACCATGCCCCTTCGCGGGCACGGCCAACGGCTCGCGGAATTCCTGTGCGGACACCGTCCGCCAGAAAGGTGTGAAGACCTTGTATTGTCCACCCGTTTTGGTGGTCACGTTCCATGGCTCATGAAGCAGGGAAGCCTGAAAACTGGCTACGTGGAGCCCGGCCCCGCCCGCCCAGGTCTTGAGTCCGGCGTCGACCGTTCGCTCAGCCGCACCGTACCGGCGGTTCCAGTAGAGCGCGCCCGCACCAACCGCCGTCGCGGTTTCCTGCACTGCCTCCGCGGCGGGTCCGCGGCGGAGCAGCAGCGGGATGCCGAGTTTGTCCAGTTCTTCACGCAGCGCTGTCAGCGAATGGTGGAGCCACCACCGTGCGGCGCCGCCATGGGCGCGGATTCCCGGCGATTCTTCGTCGAGGACGAACAGGGCCACGGCTTCACCGTCGTCAACGGCGGCCCGCAAGGCCGGATTGTCGGCGACCCTCAGGTCGTCCCGGAACCACACGATGGACGGTTTCATCAATTCCTTTCAGCGCACACCCCGGAAACAGGAACAGCCCATGCCCCCTCATGAAATCCTAGGGGCACGGGCTGGACGCAGGCTGTTGATTAAATCAGGCGATGGACGGAACAGCTTCCTCGGAGAAGTCGGAAAGAACCGGGCTGTTGGTTTCGGACTCGCTCCACAAAGGAACACTGTTCATGACGTAGTCCCTTGCGGCCGCGCCCACCATGCTCATTCCGGGATAGATTCTGCGGCCGTTTTCCTTGATGGGCCTGAGACCTTCAAGGCCAAGGGCTGTCTTAAAAGCGGAGTCGGGAATGGGGATTTTACGTCCAAGAACACACCAGCTGATGTACAGGCCATAGAAAGTATCAAAATCCAAGCCGTTCTCAGTGTCGTCCTCAAACACCACGCAATCTCGGATAAAGCTGCTGATTTGGGTGTCGGTCATTACGGGGCCTCCGGCGTCGGAAGAAAAGCGGGCCGCCGGGCTGCATCAGCGAATGTCCTGTTCCCATTATAGACCCCTTATACCGCGGAGTAGCTGGAATACAGGTTAACTCTGGGTTGCGGACACGAATTTCCCCACTCCGGACCCAGGCCCCGGACGGCTCTGGTGCCGGCACCCTCTCCAGCGTAGCGTCGACTATATCCACGCAAACGGCCGGTCTCCCCACAGCAGTCGCCGGCCACAGCAGCCGGAACAGCCAGTGGCAAGGAGCACCAAGTGGTTGGTTGGAATGCTGACACCGCGGCCGGGCCTTTGGGGTCGGGCACGGTCACTTTGGTGGAAGGTTCGTCCTTCTGCATTTCCTCCTCCAACGGAGACATCCATCCCGACCTGCCCCACGGCGTCTTCCATCTGGATACCCGCATTCTTTCGCGGTGGGAACTGACCATCAACGGCCAGGTGGTGGAGCCTTTGGCCGCCGAAATCCGGGAACCCTACCGCGCACTGTTCGCAGGCCGGGTTCCCCGCTCCGATGGCTATGCGGACAGCCCCCTTCTGGTGGAGAGACTCAGGGAAGTCGGGACGGGCATCTTTGAGGAAATCACAGTCCGCAACTACTCCAAGCACCCTGTGGAGTGCCAAATTCTCCTGACCGCCGAGTCGGATTTTGCGGACCTTTTTGAAGTGAAGGAAGCCCGCATCACCCGCGAATGGAAGGAAACCCGCGTCCCTGAGGGTGATTCCCTGGTGATCCGTGGAAAGTGGGAGGGAATCCGCAAGGGCGTGGTGATCCGGGCTGAGGGCGCCGGCGCAGGAGCCCGGGCATTGGGCTTCACGGCTAAGATTCCGTCTTCGGGAAGCTGGAGCACCCGCGTGAGTGTTGTTCCCGCAGGGGATGGCGCAGGAACGCCGTTCGCCCACCCGTCCCGCGGCGACATGTCCCCCAGCGATCGCCGTCGGCAGGAATGGGTAGCCAAGATTCCCCGTCTGCAGGTGGGAAACCGTTCCATACAACGCACTCTCAGCCGCAGTTACGAAGACTTGGGGGCGCTGCGGATCCAGGACCCGGACCATCCGGACAGGGTGGTCGTGGCCGCCGGAGCACCGTGGTTCATGACGTTGTTCGGCCGGGACTCACTGTGGGCATCCGAGATGGCGTTGCCGGTTGACCCGTCGCTGGCGTTGGGGACCCTCCGTACCCTCGCTGACCGGCAAGGAAGGGTGGTGGACCCTGCCAGCGAGGAGGAGCCGGGGAAGATCCTGCATGAAGTCCGGCTCGATGTTTCCAGCAGCCTGGCCTTGGACGGCAAGTCCGCGTACTACGGGAGCGTGGACGCCACTCCCCTTTTTGTGATTGTCCTGGGCTCCGTCAGCCGGTGGGGCTTCGCCAAAGACGTCATTTCGGAGCTGCTCCCCAACGCGGACCGTGCGCTTGACTGGATCAGGGACTACGGCGACCGCGATGGCGACGGTTTCGTGGAGTACGGGCGGCCCAACCAGCACGGGCTCATCAACCAGGGGTGGAAGGACTCCTGGGACGGCATCAACTTTGCCGATGGCACCATTGCTGAGCCACCGTTGGCGCTGTGCGAAGTCCAGGCGTACGTGCATGGCGCCTATATGGCGCGCGCCTGGATGGCGTACGACGACGGCGACCTCCCCTTGGCGGCCGAACTCCGGGAACGCGCGGACCGCCTGAAAAAGAAGTTCAACGAAGAGTTCTGGCTCCCGGACAAGGGCTACTATGCGGTGGCCTTGGATAAGGACAAACGGCCAGTGGACGCGTGCGCTTCGAACATGGGGCACTGCCTGTGGTTTGGCCTGGTGGATGAAGACAAGGCACCGCTGGTGGTGGAACGGTTGATGTCTCCGGAGATGTTCAGCGGATGGGGCGTCCGGACCCTGGCCTCGGACATGGGCGCCTACAACCCGGCCAGCTACCACAACGGGTCAGTGTGGCCGCACGACAATGCGCTGATAGCGGCAGGGCTGCTCCGCTACGGATTCGTGGAGGAAGCCCAGCGTATTGCCACTGCGCTTCTTGACGCTGCGGAGTCCTCGGGCGGAAGACTCCCGGAACTCTTCTGCGGCTTTCCCCGCGAACAGTTGAGGGAACCGGTACCTTACCCAACGGCGTGTTCCCCACAAGCCTGGGCCGCCACCACTCCCATCCAGTTGATCACCGGACTCATGCGGTACGACGCCCACATCTCCCTGGGAGGGCTCTGGCTGGACCCGGTCCTGCCGGCGTCCTTTGGCGACCTGCACATCAGCAACGCCCCCATGGGAAGCGGACGCATCACCATTGACATCGATGGCTCGTCGGCGCAGGTGGAGGGACTTCCCGAGGGCATGACCCTCAACCGCGCACAACGGCCGTGGATCACGGAGCTGGTGGAACGGGCGGAGCTTCGGCGCGCTGAACCCCTTAGCTAGGCATCGATCACCATGTCAGTGCGTGCCGTGGAGCAGCACGGCAGGAACTTGCCGGCGTCGATTTCCCGTGCCCGGATCCCGCCCTGATGGTTCATCTCGACCTCACCGGAAAGCTTGACGATCTTGCACGAGCCGCACATGCCTTCCTTGCAGTTGGCGCCGATCCTGACGCCGGCACGCTGGGCGGGGCCAAGAATGTGCTCGCTGGGGTCGACGCGTACATTAATGCCCGTGCGCATGAAGGACAGGGTGAGGCTGCCCGTTCCCACCGTGTCAAAGCTCGAGGCATCAGGAGTAACAGGCTCCTGCTCCACGTCCGCACCGCCGTCGGAGGCATCCGATCCGGACCCGTCCGGATCGGTAGTTTCCAGCGGCAGGCCCGTGGCCTTCAACGTTCCTCCTGCGTCGTAGCCGGGCTCGTAGAGTCCGAACGCCGTGGGCTGGCTTTCGTAGTAGTCCTCGGCGGAATCGGCGATCTCCTCCGCGATTTCCTCCGCAATATCGGCCGCCAGGGCGAGTTCCGCCTGATATTCGAGGATGGTCTGGCGGTCTCCGGTGAAGAATTCCATGTGGATGGAGGTGTCGTCGACGCCTACCTTCCCCAGGAGTTCGGTGGCCGTGTTCAGGTACCCTTCGGGGCCGCAGGCATAGACCTGCCGGCCGTTGGCATCGGGAGCCACCTGGTCCAGCATGGCCGCCGTCAGCCTTCCGCTGAGCCCTTCCCAGTCGTCGGGTTTGCCGCGATCGCCCAGGGAGTAGAAGACCTTGATGCGCGAGTCCACGGAGGCGATGTAGGCGAGCTCCTTGTTGAAGGCAAAGCCCTCGGCCGCCGCTCCGTGGTAGAGCACCACGACGTCGGCCTCCCCCGGCAGCGAGTGAATGGTCCGCACCATCGACATGATGGGCGTGATCCCCGCCCCAGCGGCCAAGAGCAGGTAGCGTGCCCGCCGGTCGGCGTCCGGCAAGTGGAACGCGCCCACCGGACCAAGCATCTCCAAAACAGTCCCTGGTTTGATGTTCTCGTGCACCCACGGTGAGACCAAGCCCGTGGGATCGCGCTTGACCGTGATGTCGAAGGTCCACGGTTTGGTGGGCGCGCTGGACAGAGAGTAGCTGCGGTCCGCCGGATCCTGGTCCTCGCCGTTCACGGGGAAGGCGACGTTCACGTACTGTCCAGCACGGAAGGCCAGGGGCGCACCGTCGGAGCGACGGAACACGAAGGTCATCATGCCGCCCACTTCGGGAACAATCTCAACGCATTCGGCCATGAACTCCTGCGGATGCCACGGGCCCAAAGCGCGGGCCGCGCTGGCCGGCCCCTCGGTGCTGCCCATCACCCTGTTCCACGGCATCTCAAGGCCGCGGATGCGATGTGGTTCCTGGACTACCGTCTCAGTGAGGAGTTCGGTCATGCCAAGTGCTCCTGGACACGCTGTACGTACCAGTTGATGAAGGCCTCCACCTGGTATTCGCTCTTCATGTAGGGGCCGGGCTCGTAGGCGGGGCTGCCGGCGCCCGTCTGGCACAACTCCACGAACGCCTTGTCCTGCAGGTTGGTCTGCTTCCAGGTGTAGGTGAGCTTTTCCAGGTCGTAGTCCACGCCTTCCACGGCGTCATCGGCCACCAGCCAAGTGGTGCGGACCAGTGACTGGTGTTCGTTGATGGGGAAGACACCGAAGGTGATGACGTGGTCGCTCTGGAAGTGGAACCAGCTGTTGGGCTGCAGGTGCATCGAGCAGCGGCCCAAACGGAAGTCCCGCAAGTCACCGAGCAGCTTCTTGGAAAGCCGGCGGCCATCGGGCGAGAATGACTCGCCCTCGCCGTCGAGCGATTCACGTGAGATGCGGATTCCCGCAATGCGGGTATCGAGCTCCTCCACCACCTCGTAGGGAAGGCCGTAACGGCGGCAACGCTCCTCCAGCGAGGCTTGTGCTTCCTTGTTACGGTCCCATACTTCTTCAAGGTGGGCCGGGATCAAGCCCTCCGTCAGGCCCCAGGTGGGGAAGAGGGAACAGGCCAGCTCAGGGTGGCCATCGCAGTGGTAGCACTCACGGTTGTTCTCCATGACGAGCTTCCAGTTGCCCTCTTCAACGATGTTCTGCTGGTAGGCAATCTTGGTCTTGGAGAGATCGTGTGGAGCGAGGTACGGTTCGAAGATTTTGGAAGTTTCGTCAAAATCTGCCGGCGGCTCGTCTGCGATGCAGACGAAGATGAGTCCGGCAACCACGCGGCTGTGAGCGCGCTTGAGGCCGAAGCAGCCCTTGTCGAACTTGGTCTCGCCCGGCGCCGAGGCGTGGATCAGGTTGCCCTCCGGAGAGTACGTCCAGGAGTGGTAGCCGCAGACCAGGTTTCCGGTTGACCCGGCGGGCTCGGTCAGGACACGGGCACCGCGGTGGCGGCAGACGTTGTGCAGGACGTTCACGCCACCGTCGTCATTGCGCAGCACGATCAGGGAGTAGGGACCATAGTCGACGGTGACGTAGTCGCCCGGCTCCGGCAATTCGGCGATGCTGCCGGCAAAGATCCAGTGCTGGCCAAAAATGGCTTCCATATCGATCTTGAAGATCGTGGCGTCGGTGTAGAAGGGCGCATCGAGGGAATATCCCTTGCGCCGGAACTCGAACAGACCGCTGATCTCCGCCAGCTGCTCTGCAGGCAAAGATGAAGCGAGTTTTCCGCGTGAGTTGAGGGGCAAGACTGGAGCAGACATATGTTTTCCTCCCGGGAGGCATGGGTCAGAGTGTGTTTCGTGGGGAGCACTGCTGCGTTGGGTGCGAGCGGCGTTGTCGAAAACCTTATAGTCATGAGATTAGGGATCATTGAACCGCAACAAAAGCGCAAGATTCAGAAGATAACCGTGCACAATAGGTGCATGATTGATGCGAGGCTCATCACACTCAGGGTGTTTGCCCGCTGCGGCACCATTGGCGCCACAGCGGAGCTCACCGGTTACTCCCCGTCTGCCGTCTCCGCGCAGCTGCGGGAGCTCCAGCGCATGCTGGGAATGCAGCTGCTGACCAAGGATGGACGGGGCGTGCGACTGACCGCCACCGGCCGCTTTCTTGTGACCGGATCAGATACCCTCATTGCCGAATGGGAGAGCCTGCGCGCAGCAGCCATGGAGGCCGGCGACCAGGTGCAGTCACATTTCGGGCTGGGCGGATTCTCGACGGCTGCCGCGCAGTTGCTGGCGCCCCTGGCGGCCACCTTGCGCTCCACTCGCCCCTTGCTGGAGGTCCAAGTACTCGAGGCCAACCCGGCCCGCTGCTTCGACTTATTGGTGGCAGAACGAATCGATCTCGCGGTCATCGTCGCCATGCAATCCGAAACCTACGGCGAGGACGATCCCCGGTTCGAACAGACCGTGCTGCTGGACGATCCCCTGGACGTGATCATTCCCGCTGATCATCCATTGGCACAGCGGGAAACAGTGACGCTCGAAGAGCTTGCCTCGGAACCCTGGATCACCGAAGCCGCCGGCTCCACCTACCACTCCCTCTTCACGGCAGCGTTCACGGCGGTGGGGCTGACACCTCGGATTGCGCATGAGGCCGTTGAGTGGGAAACCCAAATAGCGTTCGTGGGAGCGGGGCTGGGCGTGGGCCTGCTGCCGCGACTGGCCCCCTTGCACAGTGCGGAGAACGTGGTTCGGCTGCGTATCACCGGCAAGGGTAAGCCCACCCGCCGCATTATCGCTGCGGTGCGCAGGGGCAGTATCGCCTCACCACTCATCCAGGAGTCGCTCGGCATTCTTCAGGAGAGCGCTCATCGGATCCTCACGGCCCGCCCCGAGGACGACCGCTGACTTCCGCACCGGGCAGTGGCAGTTCAGGCCCAGACCTGGTAGCCCGTGGATTTATCGAACAGCTTCCGGGTGGAGAGTCCCTCTGCCGCGATCCAGAGCACCGAATCATCATCGGCGGCTTGATCCACCAGACCGGTGAGGACGTGATGGCCCGAAAGCCAAACCTCCACCGTGTGGCCGATCAGCTGGGACCAATCCATGCGGAGGCCACGGCCGTGAACGGTCTTGACCAGAGCAAGGTCCGTCATGGCCTTCACCAGCCGCGCTCTGCGAGGCGGTGGGGCTGGGGAATGTCGTCGACGTTGATGCCCACCATGGCTTCGCCCAAGCCGCGGGAGACCTTGGCGATGACATCCGGGTCGTCGTGGAACGTGGTGGCCTTCACGACGGCGGCGGCGCGCTCTGCCGGGTTGCCCGACTTGAAGATACCGGAACCAACGAACACACCGTCGGCGCCGAGCTGCATCATCATGGCAGCATCAGCCGGGGTGGCGATGCCACCGGCGGTGAACAGCACCACGGGCAGCTTGCCGGTGGCGGCAACTTCCTTGACCAGCTCGTACGGGGCCTGCAATTCCTTGGCCGCAACATAGAGCTCGTCCTCGGGCAGGGCGGCGAGCTTGGCGATCTCGGAACGGATCTTGCGCATGTGCCCGGTGGCGTTGGAAACATCCCCGGTACCGGCCTCGCCCTTGGAACGGATCATCGCCGCGCCCTCGTTGATGCGGCGCAATGCCTCACCAAGGTTGGTGGCACCACAGACGAAGGGAACGGTGAAGTTCCACTTGTCGATGTGGTTGATGTAGTCCGCCGGGGTCAGGACCTCGGACTCGTCGATGTAGTCAACACCGAGGGACTGCAGGACCTGGGCTTCGACGAAGTGGCCGATGCGGGCCTTGGCCATGACCGGGATGGACACGGCGGCGATGATGGCATCGATCATGTCGGGATCGGACATGCGGGACACGCCGCCCTGGGCGCGGATATCGGCCGGGACACGTTCGAGCGCCATGACAGCCACGGCACCGGAATCCTCGGCGATGCGGGCCTGTTCGACGTTAACGACGTCCATGATGACGCCGCCCTTGAGCATCTCAGCCATGCCCCGCTTAACGCGGCTGCTGCCCATCAGCGGGATGTGTTCGAAGAGGAGGGGTCTTGTCGTCATGCGATACTCCAAGGGCTGAAGGCTGTGATTGCATCACAAGCGCCCGGATAGACCAGCGGCAACCGCGGAAGTCTGATATCCGGATGATATATTAGTTGAAGTGTTCAGTATGCAACCGGCCAACCAGAGAGTCAACAGCCGGGAAGGCGCAGGCGGCGCTAGGCCGCGAAAAGCGCCTGACGCACTGCCTGCTCAAACCCACTCACGTGAACCCGGGCCAACTCAGCCGCCTTCTCCTCATCGCCGTCAATAACAGCCCGGAGCAGATCCAGGTGTTCGCGCACGTGGTGCTCCAGATTGGGCAGCCGGTCCAGGACCATGCACCAGATCCGCGTGGCCAGGTTGTCATAGCGGATCAGGACGTCTTCAAGATGGGGATTCGCAGCAGCCGCGTAGATCCCCTGGTGGACACTGGCATCGAGCCGCAGCGTTTCCACTACCGAAGCAGCGCTGACATCGAAAGCTTCCACCGCCTGCATGACATCCCGCAGATGCTGCCTGGTGGCAGGTGAAGCAACCCGGGCCGCCCTTGCGGCAGCCAGTGGCTCCAACTGCGCCCGAATCTCGGAGATGAAAGCCAGGTCCGTTACTTCCACGCGGGTGGCGAACGTGCCCCGCCGCGGATAGGTGATGACCAGCCGGTCCAGTTCCAAACGCTTCAAGGCCTCGCGCACCGGCGTCCGGCCTATCTCCAGGTCCTTGGCAAGCTGATCGTCGTTGAGGAGGTCGCCGGGCTTGATGTCCAGCATCAGGAGGCGATCCCGGAGGCGTTCGTAGGCGAGGTCAGCCAAAGACTTCCTCGTGTCTTCGCCGGCGATTGCCAGAGTTCCAAAAGCCACAGCGCCATCCCCTTCTTCACAACCGAAAAACCTATTGACCTGCCTGAGTCACCAGTATACGCTGAATCCCAATCCTAATATATCAGTTCAGGACCCAGGAATATATCTAAAGGAGGCGACATGACCCTCATGGCGACAGACTCACCGGTAAGCACACTACCCACGCCCGAATTGCTCAAAGAAGAGCAAGCACAGAAGTTCGTACTCACATTGTCGTGCGTCGAACGCGCCGGGATCGTTCAGGCAGTCACCACCTTCCTGTTTGAGCGCGGCTTCAACATCGAAGAACACCAACAGTTCGACGACGGCCTCCGCCAGACATTGCACCTGCGGACCGCTTTCTCGGGCCCGCTGTCCTACTCGCCGGAACGGCTTGAAGAGGAGTTCAGCGCGATTGCCGACCGTTTCGAGATGAAGTTCAGCTTCCATGACCAGACCAAAAAGCGGGTCCTGGTGATGGTGTCCAAGTTTGGGCACTGCTTGAACGACCTCATCTTCCGCTGGCGCGGCGGCAGCCTTGGCGGCGACCTCGTCGTGGTTGTTTCCAACCACGAGACCCACCGGGCCATGGCTGAAGCCGCAGGCTTGCCTTTCGTCTACATTCCCGTCACCCCTGACACCAAGGCAGAGGCTGAACAGCGCCTTCTGGACCTGGTGGAGGAGTACAACGCGGACCTCGTGGTGCTGGCACGCTACATGCAGGTCCTCTCCGACGATCTTTGCCGCGCCCTTGAGGGCCGCGCCATCAACATCCACCACTCATTCCTGCCCGGCTTCAAGGGCGCCCGCCCCTACCACCAGGCCTATGACCGCGGCGTGAAGCTGGTGGGTGCCACTGCCCACTACGTCACCGCGGACCTGGACGAGGGACCGATCATCGAGCAGGAAGTCATCCGCGTCGATCACAGCTACGGCCCCACGACCCTCTCAACCGTGGGCCAGGATGCCGAAGCCCTGGCATTGTCCCGCGCCGTCAGGTGGCATTGCGAACACCGCGTGCTGCTGGACCAGACCAGCACCGTGGTTTTCCGCTAAGCCACCCGTCGCCCCAGACCCCACACAAACTTCAGCAGGAGAACCCCCATGGCATCCACGCCCCGCATTGTCATCATCGGAGCCGGGATCGTCGGCACCAACCTCGCCGACGAACTGGTCACCCGCGGATGGAACAACATCACCGTCCTGGACCAGGGACCCTTGAACATGCCCGGCGGCTCCACGTCCCACGCGCCGGGCCTGGTCTTCCAGACCAACCCGTCAAAGTCCATGGCCCTCTTTGCCAAGTACACGGTGGAAAAACTCCTGTCCCTCACCGAGGACGGCCAGAGCTGCTTCAACCAAGTGGGCGGCCTTGAAGTTGCCACCAATGAGACGCGCCTGGCTGACCTGAAACGCAAGCTCGGCTACGCACAATCGTGGGGCATCGACGGCAAGATCCTCACCCGCGAGGAATGCAAGGAGCTCTACCCCCTGATCAATGAGGAAGACATCCTGGGTGGCCTCCATGTTCCCACCGATGGACTGGCGCTTGCCGCCCGCGCCGTGCAACTGCTCATCAAGCGCACCGAAGCTGCCGGCGTGAAGTACATCGGCAACACCGAGGTCACCGGAATTGAGCAGTCGAACCGCCGCGTAACCGGCGTCGAGACCGCCGAAGGCGTCATCCCGGCGGACATCGTGGTTTCCTGCGCCGGCTTCTGGGGCGCCAAGGTGGGCGAGTTGATCGGGATGTCCGTTCCGCTCCTGCCGTTGGCACACCAGTACGTCAAGACGACGCCGGTTCCCGCCCAAAAGGGCAAGAACGAACTGCCCAACGGCGCCCAGCTGCCCATCCTGCGCCACCAGGACCAGGACCTCTACTACCGCGAGCACGGCGACCGTTACGGCATCGGCTCCTACGCGCACCGCCCCATGCCGGTGGATCTGGATGAGCTGGGCAGCTACGAGCCAAGCAGCATCAGCGAGCACAACATGCCCTCCCGCCTGGACTTCACCCTGGAAGACTTCCTTCCCGCGTGGGAAGCAAGCAAGCAGATCCTGCCGGCACTGCGGGAAAGCGAGATCGAGGATGGCTTCAATGGCATCTTCTCCTTCACCCCGGACGGCGGCTCACTGGTAGGCGAGTCCAAGGAAGTGGACGGGTTCTTCGTGGCCGAGGCCGTGTGGGTCACCCACTCGGCGGGCATCGCCCGCGCCGTGGCCGAACTGCTGGTGGACGGAAAGTCGCAGATTGATCTGGGAGACTGCGACATCCACCGTTTCGAAGAGGTCCAGCTGACCCCCGAATACGTCAGCGAAACGTCCCAGCAGAACTTCGTGGAAATCTACGATGTGATGCACCCGCTCCAGCCCAAGCTCTCCCCCCGCAACCTTCGCGTCAGCCCCTTCCATGCCCGCCACAAGCAGTTGGGCGGCTACTTCCTGGAAGGCGCCGGCTGGGAGCGCCCGTACTGGTTCGAAGCCAACGCCGAGCTCCTCAAGGAAATGCCGGACGACTGGCAGCCCCCGGCCCGTGACGCTTGGTCTGGAATGTTCAGCTCGCCCATCGCCGCAGCCGAGGCCTGGAAGACCCGTACCGCAGTTGCCATGTACGACATGACGCCGCTGAAGCGCCTTGAAGTTTCCGGCCCGGGAGCCCTGAAGTTGCTGCAGGAACTGACCACCGGCGACTTGGCCAAGAAGCCCGGCGCGGTCACGTACACGCTCCTTCTGGACGAGGCCGGCGGCATCCGAAGCGACATCACGGTGGCCCGCCTCAGCGAAGACACCTTCCAGCTGGGCGCCAACGGCAACATCGACACCGCCTACTTCGAGCGCGCAGCCCGGCACCAGACCCAAAACGGCACCGCCGGCGACTGGGTCCAGGTCCGCGACACCACCGGCGGCACCTGCTGCATCGGTTTGTGGGGTCCGTTGGCCCGTGACCTCATCGGCACTGTCAGCAACGATGACTTCAGCAATGACGGCCTGAAGTACTTCCGGTCCAAGAAGGTCACTATTGGAGGCGTCACCGTCACCGCGATGCGCCTGTCCTATGTAGGCGAACTCGGCTGGGAGCTCTACACCAGCGCGGACAACGGGCAGCGCCTCTGGGATGCTTTGTGGAAGGCCGGCCAGCCGTTCGGCGTCATCGCCGCGGGACGTGCCGCCTTCAGCTCCCTGCGACTCGAAAAAGGCTACCGCTCCTGGGGCACGGACATGACCACCGAGCACGATCCCTATGAAGCGGGTCTTGGGTTTGCCGTGAAGATGACCAAGGAGAACTTCGTTGGCAAGGCCGCACTGGAAGGACGCACCGAGGAAGGCTCGGCCCGTCGCCTGCGCTGCCTGACGGTCGACGACGGCAGGAGCCTGGTGCTGGGCAAGGAACCGGTGTTCTATAAGGACCAAGCAGTGGGTTACGTGACCAGCGCCGCCTACGGTTACTCGGTCCGGAAGCCGATTGCCTACGCGTACCTGCCCGCTGCAGTATCAATCGGAGACTCCGTGGAAATCGAGTATTTCGGCCGCCGCATCCAGGCGACCGTGACCCAGGATCCGCTGTACGACCCCACCATGAGCAGGCTCCGCGGCTAACACCCCGAAGTTCGCCACAGCATGCGGCCCGGGCCCCTTCCTCCTTCGCGGCCGGGAGGGTCCGGGCCGCAGCTTTTGCCCCTCAGCCTTCTCCCCCAGTTCAGCCTTTCCCCAGTTCAGCCAGGACGGCACATGATCAGCTCAGAAACCATCAATGACTACCTTTCCCGGCTCGCCTCACGTCAGCCGACCCCCGGTGGCGGCGCAGCTGCGGCCCTGCATGCAGCACAGGGTGCTGCCTTGGTGGCCATGGTGGCCAGATACACCACAGGACCAAAATATGAGCAGCACGCGACACTCGTCGCCAGGATCACCAGCGCAGCCGACCACTTGATCATTGAGGCATTGCGTCTGGCGGACGCCGACGAACACGCGTTCCAGTCCGTCATCGATTCCTACAAGCTGCCCTCCGACACCGAGCAGCTCAAGGCAACAAAGGCCGACGCCATCCGGGACGCCCTGGTCCAGGCCGCCCACACACCGGCCCAGCTCATCAAGGTTTCCGGTGAGGTGGTGGACCTCGCCACCGAACTTATCGACGTGGCCAACCCCAACGTCATCAGCGACGTCGCAGCGGCAGCAGATGCAGCCCGCGCTGCCGCCACCACTGCCCGGGTCAACATCGACATCAACGTGGTGGCCATCAAAGACACCGCAGCCCGCACACGTTTAGCGGACCAGACGGATGGCCTTGAGGACAAAGTTGTCCTGGCCGCCGACTCCCTGGTCAAGCGTGTCCGCGAAAGGATCCTCTCATGACCACTGCAGTTCTTTCCGGCAAGGGACTCGCTTCCCTGATCCGGCAGCAAGCCCAGGACGAGGCCCGCAGCCTGGGCTCCGATGGAATGCGGCCCACCCTCGCTGTTGTGGTGGCTACGGAGGACGAGTCAACGCTCTGGTACGTCCGTTCGATCGAGCGTTCAGCAGAACGCGCAGGAATTGGATGCAGGATTGTTGATCTTGGCCACGACGCCAGCGAACAAGCATTGGCCAATGTCCTGGCCGACCTCAGCGCGGAGCCGACCGTCCACGGCATCATCCTCCAAACTCCCCTGCCTGCCGCCGTTCGGGCAGACCGGTTGGTGGGGCTCATCTCCCCGGAGAAGGACATCGACGGCGCCAATCCCCTCAGCCTCGGCCGCCTGGCTGTTGGCCAACCGGCATTCGCGCCGGCTACCGCGCGGGCGGTGGTGGAACTGCTGGACCACTTCGAGATCCCGGTTGCGGGCCGGAACGTCACCGTCGTCGGACGTTCCGCCGTTGTGGGCAAGCCGCTGTCCCTGCTCCTGTTGGAGCGGGACGCGACCGTCACCATCTGCCATTCCAAGTCGGGACCGCTGGAACGCCATACCCGGCCCGCCGACGTCGTGGTTGTTGCCGCCGGTCGCACCGGGCTGCTGAAGGGCAGTGATGTCTCACCGGAGACGGTAGTGATCGACGTCGGAACAAACGTCCTGCCCGACGGTTCGCTGGTGGGAGACGTCGACGAAGCCAGTGTCACCGGAGTCGCCGCCGGCCTGAGTCCGGTTCCAGGCGGTGTGGGGTCGGTGACCACAGCACTGTTGCTGCTTCACACAGCGGAAGCCGCCCGGCAGCAGTCCCCCACCGCGCTGCTGGCTGCTTCCAGTTCCCGGATCTGAAGGGTTTCCCATGCATTCCAAAGCTCCACGCGAGAACATTGATGAGTCGAAGCTGACCGTCAGCAAACCCAAGACCAAGGCCGTGGGCATCCCGGCTGTTGCCAATGCCTTAAAGATTTCGCTGGAACAGATGGGGCCGCTCCGCAGCGTCCAGACCCTGCTGGCAGTGAACCAGTTGGACGGGTTCGACTGCATGGGTTGCGCCTGGCCTGAGCATGAGAAGCGCAATGCGGCAGAATTCTGCGAGAACGGTGCCAAGGCCGTAGCCGAGGAAGCCACCCGCCGCCGCGTCACGCCGGAGTTCTTCGCTCAGCATTCCGTTGCCGAGCTCAAGACCCGCGATGATTTCTGGTTGGGCCAGCAAGGCCGGATTACCCATCCGATGTTCCTCGATGAAGGCGCAACGCATTACACACCCATCGGCTGGGATGCAGCGTATGACCTCATGGCCGAGGAGCTTCGGGGGATGGACCACCCCGATCAGGCGGTGTTTTACACCTCCGGCCGCACATCCAATGAAGCAGCATTCGTGTACCAGTTGCTGGTTCGCGGCATTGGTACGAACAATCTCCCGGACTGTTCCAACATGTGCCACGAGTCCTCCGGCTCAGCGCTGGTGGAAACCATCGGCATTGGCAAGGGCTCTGTCAGCCTGACGGACCTGGAAACGGCGTCACTGATTTTTGTTGCAGGCCAGAACCCCGGCACCAACCACCCGCGTATGCTCAGTGCCCTGGAAAAGGCAAAGAAGAACGGCGCGGTCATCGTGTCCGTCAACCCCCTTCCCGAGGCCGGGCTCCTGCACTTCGAGAACCCGCAACATGTGGCCGGCATGATTCAAGGGACCCAGCTGACGGATGACTTCCTGCAGATCCGCGCCGGCGGGGACCAGGCCCTTTTCCAAGGTCTTGGCAAATATCTGGTGGAAGCCGAAGCCGCTGGACGGAACACCCCCGGACTGCAAACGGTGCTGGACCACAACTTCATTGAGAACCACACGGTGGGCCTCAACGACTATCTGCGTTTCCTGGAAAAGGTGGAGTGGGATGACATTGTGGAGGCATCGGGCCTGACTCTGGAGCAGATCCAGGCAACCGGAGAGCGGATGCTCGCATCCAACGCCACCATCGTGTGCTGGGCCATGGGACTGACCCAGCACAAGCATTCCGTTCCTACCCTCCGCGATGTGGTCAACGTCCTGCTGCTCCAGGGCAACATCGGCAAGCCCGGCGCAGGCGTCTGCCCGGTGCGCGGCCACTCCAACGTCCAAGGTGACCGAACCATGGGCATCTTCGAAAAAATGCCGGAGACGTTCCACGACCGGCTGGACCAGGAATTCGGGTTCCGCTCTCCGCGGGAGCATGGCTTTGACACCGTGGCAGCCATCCGGGCAATGCGCGACGGGAAAGTCCGTTTCTTCATGGGAATGGGCGGCAACTTCGTCCGGGCCGCCCCCGACTCGGAGGTTACCGAGCTGGCCTTGGCCAACACCCGGTTGAGTGTCCAGATCTCCACGAAACTGAACCACTCCCACTTGTCCACCGGACGCCGGGCATTGATCCTGCCCACCCTTGGACGCACCGAGAAAGATACCCAGCGCACAGGCGATCAACGGGTCACCGTGGAAGATTCCATGAGCGCCGTTCACGCATCAAGGGGACGCCTCAAGCCCGCCAGTGACCACCTCCACTCCGAAGTGGCGATCGTCTGCAACCTTGCGGACAGGCTGTTCACAGACGGCCACCAACGCCTGCCCAACACACCGCAGGCCTCATGGCTGGCCATGCGGGACGACTACACCCTGATCCGGAAGCACATCGAAGCCGTGTTTGACGGTTTTGAGGACTTCGAGGCGCGGATCCAGCATCCTGGCGGCTTTGTGCTCCCCCACCCGCCACGCGATGCCAGGAAGTTCGACACCGCGTCCGGGAAGGCGCACTTCACAGGCAACGAACTGGAGTTCATTAAGATCCCTCCCGGCCGGTTGGTCCTTCAAACCCTGCGCTCCCACGACCAGTACAACACCACCATTTACGGCAAGGACGACCGCTACCGCGGCATCCACGGTGGCCGTCGGGTGGTGTTGATCAACGCGGAGGACATCACCGAACTGGGATTTGCCGACGGGGACATGGTCCACTTGATCTCCGAATTCCAAGGAACGGACCGCCGGGCCGAGAACTTCCGTCTCGTGGCCTATTCGACGCCCAAGGGGTGCGCCGCCGCCTACTACCCGGAAACCAACGTCCTGGTGCCCCTCGATTCCGTAGCGGATACCAGTGGGACACCCACATCGAAGTCCGTGATCATCAGGCTGGAGAAAGCCTAGACAACGCTGTACAGCATGAGCTGTGTCACATAGGATGACTGATATATCTATAGACGTTCATCTGAATATCAGCTGTCCGGTTGTCCGTGAATGGTGCTTCGGTGGCCTGAAACCTGGGGAGGTATTTCTTCACCGAAGCACCACTTTCGGACCATTGGGCAGCATATTCCAGCACTAGCCAAAGAACAGGGAGTGACCATGTCAGGAAACAGAGCAGTCGCCTACAAGGAACCCGGTGTCGTGGAGATCATCGACACTGACTACCCAACGTTTGAGCTTAAAGACGGGCCGGGCGTCAACCCAGCAAACGTGGGGCGGAAAGTGCCACACGGCGCGATCCTCCGCACCGTGACCACCAACATCTGCGGTTCGGACCAGCACATGGTCCGTGGCCGCACCACAGCTCCACAGGACCTGGTGCTCGGCCACGAAATCACCGGCGAAGTGGTGGAGGTGGGACCAGACGTCGAGTTCATCAAGGTGGGTGACATCGTCTCGGTGCCGTTCAATATCTCCTGCGGCCGCTGCCGGAACTGCAAGGAGCAGAAGACCGGAATCTGCCTCAACGTCAACCCCGACCGCCCGGGCAGCGCCTACGGCTACGTGGACATGGGAGGCTGGGTGGGCGGCCAGGCAGAGTTTGTGCTGGTTCCCTACGCTGACTGGAACCTGCTGCGCTTCCCGGACCGCGATCAGGCGCTTGAGAAGATCATGGACTTGACCATGCTCTCCGACATCTTCCCCACGGGTTTCCATGGCGCCGTCACCGCCGGCGTCGGCGTGGGTTCCACGGTGTATGTCGCAGGTGCCGGGCCCGTGGGCCTTGCTGCCGCCGTCGGCGCCCAACTGCTGGGCGCCGCCGTCGTGATCGTGGGCGACATGAACGAAGACCGACTGGCGCAGGCGCGCTCCTTCGGCTGTGAAACCGTCAATGTGTCCAATGGCGACCCCAAGGAACAGATCGCGCAGATCCTCGGTGTTCCCGAGGTGGACTGTGGCGTGGATGCTGTGGGCTTCGAAGCCCGCGGTCACGGTAAGGACGCCTCCCACGAGGCCCCCGCCACCGTGCTGAACTCCCTCATGGACATCACGGCCGCCGGCGGATCCCTGGGCATCCCCGGGCTCTATGTCACCGGCGACCCGGGCGGAATCGACGAAGCCGCGAAGCACGGCTCCCTCTCGCTGTCCCTTGGTACCGGCTGGGCCAAGTCCTTGTCCTTCACCACTGGACAATGCCCGGTCATGAAGTACAACCGTCAGTTAATGATGGCCATCCTGCATGACAAGGTCCAGATCGCCAAGGCAGTCAACGCCCAGGCGATCCCGCTCGAGGACGCTCCCCGCGGCTACGCTGAATTCGACGCCGGAGCGGCAACAAAGTTCGTCCTGAACCCCAACGGTTACGTGAAGGCCTGATACACCACGGGCTCAGGACGCACCACGGGCACCGGGGACTGCGCGGCATCAGTACGGGAAGGCCGGGCAGTCCCCGGTATCTGCGTTAAAACAACAGCACCACCTCAGGAAGCGAAGATCATGCTGACTCAAGACGTCGCCGCCGGCACTTCCCTTTCCCGGCGGCACGCACCCACCTGGGCCGAAGCCCGCCATGTGGCCTACCACTGCGGCGGCCCGCTCCCTGCCGTGAGCGCCACTCTCCGTGAATCTATCGGACGAACCCTGACCAGCGCAGTCACCGCACAACGGAATCTGCCCCACTACGCATCGTCAGCCATGGACGGCTGGGCCATCAACGGCAGCGGTCCATGGACCCTTACCTTGCCAGGGCGGCAACTCGACGCCGGAGAAGCCAGCGTCATTGCCACCGGCGGGCTCGTACCCACCGGCGCCACAGCAGTCCTGCGCAAGGAAAGCGGCCACGTCTCCGGGGACGGATCCGGCATCCAACGCCTCACACTGACTCCTGACGCGCCACCGGAAGAGGCACGTCCCGGCCGGCACATCCGTCCAGCCGGAGAAGAAGCCTTACGCGGCGACGTCCTGATTCCCGCCGGCACACTCCTCAACCCTGCGCACATCGCCCTGGCCGCCGTCGCGGGCCACGATGACCTCCAGGTGCAGCGCAAGCCGAGGGTCGCCGTCGTACTGACCGGTTCGGAAGTCGTGACCTCGGGCGAGCCGGCACCGGGACAGGTCCGCGACGCGTTCGGACCGCAACTGGATACCGTCATCCTGCAGTTGGGCGCGGAGCCCGCCGGCCAGCTCAGGATTGGCGATTCGTATGAGGAATGGCTGGCAGCGCTGGGAAATGCTCCTGAGGGCTTACCGCCGGACGTAACCATCACCACCGGCGGGACAGGCAAATCCGGGACGGACCATTTCCGCGATGCCCTTGCTGCGCTCGGCGGCAGGCTCCTCCTGGACGGCATTGCAATGAGACCCGGTCACCCTGCCGTGTTGGCTGAACTTCCCGATGGCCGATTCGTCATCGGCCTCCCCGGGAATCCGCTGGCCGCCATGATGGCGCTCATGACCCTCGGCGAACCCCTGCTGGCCGCACTGGGAAACCGGAGCCTTCGGGCAGCCCGCCGGGTGACGTCCGGGGCGGACATCGATCCCTGCCCAGGGCGGACGCGGCTGATGCCGTGCACTTTTATCCACGACCTCGCATTCCCCACTTCCCGCACGGGTCCGGGGATGATGCGTGGGCTTGCCTGGGCCGACGGCTACATGGCCGTTCCCCCCGAAGGGGTGGCAGCCGGCGCGCCTGTTTCCGTCCTGCCGCTGCCGTGGACGGCTCCCAATGCGTAGATGACGCGGGTCCCAAGAAGTGAAAGGGTCCGTGCAAAACTCCGTCTAGGATGAGGAAAGACGAGCGTGCAGGCCGGACAGCGCTACCAGCCCAGGTCCGGCCTGCCTGGACAACGACACGAGGCATCATGGCCGCACGCAGCAACCCGGAGATCGACAAGGACGCAGACGCCCAAGGCGGCGGCGTCCAATCTGTGGACCGTGCGCTCCAGATCCTGGAAATCCTGGCCCGTGAAGGCGATGCCGGAGTCAGTGAAATCGCGGAAGAAATGGGCATCCACAAATCCACCGTGTCCAGGCTGGTGGGCTCCTTGGTGAACCGGGACATCGTCCGGCAGAACAGTGAACGCGGCAAGTATCAGCTGGGCTTTGGGATCCTCCGCCTGGCATCTTCCATTCCCGGCAGGCTGAGCGTGGTGCATGAAGCACGGGAAGTCCTGGAAGCACTGGCGGCCGAGTACAAGGAGACCGTCAACCTGGCCGTCCTGCGATCGAACTATGCCGTCAACGTGGATCAGGCAATGGGACCCTCAACCCTGGCCACCTACGACTGGGTGGGCAGCCTGACGCCGTTGCACGCCACGTCCAGTGGCAAGGTTCTTCTTGCCGCGCTGACCGCCGACGAACGCAACCAGATCCTCAAGGCCGTGGGCCTGCCCGCGCGTACGCCGCGGACTGTAACGAACCGCGGGGAGCTCGAAAAGCAACTGCTGGACGTGGCCCGCAACGGGTACGCCACAGTCCACGAAGAGTTTGAAATTGGCCTTACCGCCATCGCAGTGCCCATCTTCAACCATGCGGGAAGCGTTATTGCGGCCGTCAGTATTTCCGGACCAGCATTCCGTTTTTCGCCGGAGGACCAGCCAGGGCTTATTGAGGGCCTTCGGGAAGCCGGGCTGACTATCAGCACCCGGATGGGCTACAGGCAGCGCTAGCCCTAGCCACACACTGCGGACGCGCTATTCGCAACGAACCCCATGATACGCAACGCTTTACTTCTAGCCAATTGATATATCAATCTGCTGTTAAAGAGCGTGGATCCCTTGACTTTGGATGTGACGGAGCGCACTCTGTTGCATAGCGCGGATGTTGTTGATTCCTGCGGAACACGGCTTGGAGCAGTCAACCGCCACCGTCCCACGAACCAGAAGAGGTGCATCATCCCTATCGCCTGCCCGATCCGTGACCGCGCACCCGGGGAGGCGCCACGGCCCGCCATGACCATCGGATCGGAGGAAGACCCAACCTTCCCACCGACCCATTCACCAAGGCCTCGTAGAAATGCAGGCTCATGACACGCCGAGCAAAGGACCCGCTCATGGCTACAAACAGTGACACAAAACCGCTGACGCCCGAGGAACTACCTGCCGACGATCACGTTGCAGGTACCCCGGGCGCAGCCAGCCCAACCAACCCAGCCCACGCGGAGAACCCTGAAGCAGTCATCAGGGTCTCCCCCGACGACACCAACTTGGCAGCCCTCAACGCTGAGGACGGAGGCGCAGACCCCCTCTCCGATTCTGTCGAACACGAACAGATCATGGAAGAGCTGCGCCACGCCAAGACCGAGCAGGCCGTATCGGCCCGCCGGAACCGCAAACTTACCCTCGACAAAGTCACCTTCGGGATCACGGGCGCCATCGCCGTCGCCTTCGTGGTCTGGGGCTTTGTTGGACGGGACAGCCTCTCCGATACTTCCAAGGGCGCCCTGAACTGGGTCATGGAGTACACCGGCTGGCTCTTCATGGTCCTCGCCTCACTGTTCGTCGTTTTCGTCCTGTGGCTTGCCCTCGGCAAGTTCGGCAACATCCCCCTGGGCAAGGACGGCGAAAAGCCCGAGTTCCGAACCATCTCCTGGGTGGCCATGATGTTTGCCGCCGGTATGGGCATCGGCCTCATGTTCTACGGTGTTGCCGAACCGCTGTACCACTACATCTCACCGCCACCCGGGACCGTGGACGGTCGCACACCCGCGGCCATTCAGACCGCCATGGCTACCTCGATCTTCCACTGGACCCTGCACCCCTGGGCCATGTACGCAGTAGTCGGCATCGCCATGGCGTACGGCACCTACCGCTTGGGCCGCAAGCAGCTGGTCTCCGCTGCCTTCACCTCACTGTTCGGCATCCGAATGGTGGAAGGTCCGCTGGGCAAGTTCATCAACATCCTGGCCATCTTCGCCACGCTCTTCGGAACTGCTGCCTCGCTGGGCCTCGGAGCCCTCCAGATCGGCAGCGGCATGACGTCCAACGGCTGGCTGGGTGAAATCGGTACCCCGGTGCTGGTGGTGATTGTTGCGATCCTGACGTTCTGCTTCGTGGCATCAGCTGTTTCAGGCATCAGCCGCGGCATCCAGTGGCTGTCCAACATCAACATGGTCCTGGCCGTTGTTCTGGCCCTGATCGTGTTCGTAGCAGGCCCCACCTTGTTCATCCTCAACCTGATCCCCTCAGCCGTGGGTGACTACGCCCGGGACTTGGCTGAAATGTCCTCGCGTACCGAAGCCGTGGGAGACGACTCCCTGCGTAGCTGGATGACCAGTTGGACCATCTTCTACTGGGCATGGTGGATCTCCTGGACGCCCTTCGTGGGAATGTTCATCGCCCGCATCAGCCGTGGCCGCACCATCCGCCAGTTCGTCACCGGTGTCCTGCTGGTGCCGAGCGTCGTGAGTGTCATCTGGTTCGGCATCTTCGGCGGCGCCGCCTTCCACGTGCAGCAGGAAGCGGACAAGGCCGGCACCCCCGGGCTTGTGACCATGGTGGACGGCGCGCCTTCCATCAATTTCGATGGCGCCCTCTTTGACCTCGTCAAGAACCTGGGCATGCCCGGCTGGCTGACCGCAGCCGTCATTGTCCTGGCCATGGTCCTGGTGGCGATCTTCTTCGTCACTGGTGCCGACGCAGCGTCCATCGTGATGGGATCCCTCAGCTCCAATGGTGCTGAGCACCCGCGTCGAGGAGTGGTGATCTTCTGGGGAAGCCTCACCGGCGCAGTGGCAGCGGTCATGCTGCTTGCCGGCGGCGATAAACCATCGGAGGCGTTGTCCGGCCTGCAGAGAGTGACCATTGTGGCTGCCCTGCCATTTGTGATCGTCATGCTGCTGCTCTGTTTCGCCCTGGTCAAGGACCTTCGCCGCGATCCCCTGCAATTGCACAAGCGCCTGGCCACCTCAGTGGTGGAACGAGCCATCAGGACGGGCGTAGAGCAACACGGCGGTGTTCAGTTTGACCTCGTCACCAGGCACGATTGCGCTGAAAAATGCACGGAGTCCGACTGCTCGGGAGGAACACCCACGGGAACCATCCCCCTGGTTGGCAAGCCACCCCAGGACTCCAACACCAAGTAATCCAGCCTTGGCCAATCCCCGTCACACATCAGAGAGGCTGATCCATGCCCAAGACATCTGAAAAAGGAACGATTCGTTTCAGCAAGCAAACCAGCGATGACGTCACCCTCACCCTGGACGCTTCCCAACCCATGACCGTCCGGATTGAGGTGGACAGTTGCCCCTGCGGATCGGAACACAACAGGGCCGGCTCCTACGTCGACAGTGACTTCGGCCGCTGATCGGAGACACCCCGCACCACAGCAAAGCAGGCGCCGGATTCCGGCGCCTGCTTTTTTGTTGACTGCTGGTTGGCAGCTAAGGCCTATTTGGGCATCAGCACCGAGTCGATCAGGTAAACCGTGGCGTTGGCGGTCTGGACGCCACCGCAGATCACGTTGGACGCTCCGTCAACCGTGAGGGCATCCTTGGTGCCGGCAACCGTTACTTCGCCACCCTGGACAGTCTTGTGGGTGCCGACGATCTGGTCCGGGGTCAGCTGACCGGGGACTACGTGGTACGTGAGAATTTTGCTCAGCAGGGCATCGTCCGTCTTGAGCGTCTCGATTGTTGCGGGGTCGATCTTGGCGAAGGCATCGTCAACCGGTGCGAACACCGTGAATTCGCTGCCGTTCAGGGTGGAAACCAGGTCAACCTTAGGGTTGAGCTTGCCCGAGACCGCGGCGGTCAGGGTCTTGAGCAGCGGGTTGTTCGATGCTGCTACGGCTACCGGGTCCTTGGCCATGCCCGTTACCGAACCGGCACCGTCCGGAACCTGTGCGGCGTAACCGGCGCAGCCGGGGCCCACAAGGTTAGCGGCCGGATCCATGGCGGCGCTGCTCATGGCGGAGGCCGACGGCGAAGCAGACGGCATGGCTGAGGACGTCTCCGGAGCGGCAGATGCCGAGGAAGGCGAAGTGGAGGTGCTGGAACCACCACAGGCAGTGAGACCGAGAAGGGCGGCTGCAGTGAGGCCAACGAAGGCGAGGGCGGGGCGCTTTGTGGACAACATGTCATTCTCCTTGTTTTTGGAACCAGGGCGTTGGGTCCATTGGGTGGTGGGACACTGGCTGCTGATGCTGCTTTTGCTTCACCGGCGGTTTGTGTCTCACCAGCTATTCGGAGGGTGGGACGGGGTGGATGGGTGCGGATTGAAAAAGTTTTTTAAACCAGCCCGCCACACCGCGTCCGCCCTGTTCCGTGTTTGTCCCGCCGGGGCGGGTCATCTGTGGTCTCCGCAGATCCAGGTGGCCCCAAAGCGCGCAGAGGAAAAGAACCACGCTGATGATGGCCGTGCTGGGAGTGATGCCGTCAACGAGGAGAACCACCACTCCCCCCACGCCGCTCACGGCACTCAGCACGGTCCTCGGATGGGTGAAAGAAGCTCGGCTCGAGGCGTTCACCCGTTCAAGACGCCCCAGCCACATCACAACCGGCAAGAGCGCACACGCAACAGCCACAAGCCATAAGGGCCGGCTCAGCCACCACTCCGCACTGCCGGGAGCAGGCAGGTGCATCTGTATCACCAACAGCAGACCCGCAATCGACACCATCACCGGCATGTGCCAGAGATAGATGGTCATCGCCTTGGACCCCACCAGCGCCACGAAGGACATGGCGCTGGACTTTTCGGCCCACACCCTGATGCGCCTCTGAGCCAGGGACAAGAGCATGAGTTGTGCGACTGCCAGCAGGGCAAGGGCCCCTGTTGGTGGGTTCAGGTTGCTGAACATGTCCCCTGAGTACCAACCAGAAGCGAAGAGGTACATCATCAGCATCAGCGCCAGCCCCGAGGTCCACTTCCGCACCGCAGCGGATAGCCGGCCCACCGACCCATCGGCAAGCCAGAAGCCCAGTTGCTGGATGAAGAGCCACACAAAGGCAAGGTTGGCGTACCCGAGGGCAGGAAGTTCCAGGCTCAAACGCCCCGCATCTACCGCGGCGATAGCCAACCCCAACCCCAACAGCGTACTGAGACGCGCCTTCCCGTGGGCGAATGCCAGCAGGGGAACAAGCGCTGAACATCCGAGGTAGACGGCCAGGAACCACAAAGGCTGGCTAATCCGGTACCCGGCCGTTTCAACAATCCCTGAAGGTACCCCTGCCAACGTCAGAACCACCAGGCCCACTCCTACCGATGCCACCAGCACCACTGCGGGGACGAGGAGCCGGACCACCCGAAGCCGGATATAGTCGCCGGCAGTGCCACCCCGAAGCTGGATGCGACGCCATTGCGAGATTGAACTGAACCCGCCCGCAATGAAAAACAGCGGCATGACCTGGACCGCCCAGGACAAAGAGGCGAACCAAGGATTTCCGTCCAAGGCATTCTCGAAAACGGGCCCTTGGGGACCTATGCTCACTCCAACCATCAGGGCGTGAAGTGCAACTACCACCAGAAGGCAGAAGCTTCGGATGACATCCACGCTCACATCCCGCGCCGACTTATCCGCTGGGCCACGCGGGTCCCTGTTGTTCGAAAACCCGACGGTTCCCAGGGCCGTTTCCGCCGGTAAAACTGCTGGTGCAGTTGCGTTGCTTTTCATGTCTTCGACGCTACGGAGCGGCGAACCCGATCACGATGGTGTGGGCCACCCACTTAAAGGTAGAGCTGGCTATACCGACAGGACTCCAGCCGCTGCGGCAGACTTGGGGTCATGATCAAACCCCGTTTTCGGCGATGGCTGCGTGCCTACGGTTATCTTGTTGGCGAGCTGTTCACCAGCATCATTTCCATGGGCATGTTCATGGTTTCTGCGCTCCTCATTCCGCTGTTCCTCTTCAGTGGAGGATGGCTCATTGCGCCCAGGGCGGTAGCCGGCTTGCGCTGGTGGGCGGCATTGGCCCGCCGTCGAACATTCAGTTACACAGCTGCGCCCGTAACCGAAAGCTACGCTCCCATTCCCAACAACCCGTCGTTCGAAGAGCGCCTCCGCTTGGTCTTTTCCCGCAGCACTGGCCGGGACTTGTTATGGTTGGTGGCTCATGGGCTGGGAATGCCGATCGTGGCGCTCTTGTGTATCGGATTCCCTTTTGGCGCCTTGAACTCGCTGCTCATTCCCACCTACTGGTACCTCCTTCCTGTGGATCAACCAGTGGTTAGCCTCTATCCAGTAACGTCGTGGGGCGGTGCTTGGTGGATGCTGTTGATCGGAGCCGGGTACGCAGTAATCTCCTGGTGGTTGATCCCGGGAGCCGCCGCTGGGCTTGCCTGGGTGCAGGGGAAGATGCTGTCTCTTCCTGCGAGCTCGTACCTGGCCGAGCGGGTGACGGCGTTGACTGCCAGCCGTGCCGCTGCGTTGGATGCGCATTCAGCAGAGCTCAAAAGGATTGAGCGCGATTTGCATGACGGCGCGCAAAATCGCTTGGTGGGCGTGGTCATGATGCTGGGGCTGGCGGAGCGAACTCTTGAAAAGAGTCCCGACGACGCACTCCCCCACGTCCGTAGGGCCCAGCAAGCGGCCACCGAGGCTCTGGCGGGGTTACGGACGGCGGTTCACGATATTCACCCGCCGATCCTGGAGGAACTTGGCCTTGAAGGCGCGCTCTCTGCGTTGACGGGACGTTCAGCGATCCCTTGCAATTTGATGGTCTCGGATCTGCACCGAGTACCGGCTGCACTGGAATCAGCCAGCTACTTCATCGTTGCCGAAGCCTTGACCAACGCCAATAAGTACAGTTCCGCCACCCGAATGTCCGTGGTGGTCAAACGGGACCCCTCTGCTGATCGCCTCCTGATTTCGGTGGAGGACAACGGCCATGGCGGAGCCGTGGAACGTCCGGGTGGCGGGCTTGCAGGAATTCGACGCCGGGCGGCTGCTTTTGAGGGCGTCCTGGATTTTCAGAGCCCGGCCAACGGACCAACAACGGTAAAGGTGGAGCTGCCGTGCGGGTTGTGATTGCCGAGGATGACGCGCTTCTCCGGGAAGGCTTGTCACTTCTCCTCAAGAGCGAAGGCTTCGATGTGATCGCTGCCGTGGACAACGCAGTCGACTTCCTGGCTGTCCTGGACGATGCAGACGCCGCCGTTCTGGATGTGCGGATGCCTCCCACATTCACCAATGAAGGCCTTGTGGCAGCACGTGAAGCTCGACGCCGCAGGCCCGGTTTTCCGGTGTTGGTCCTTTCCGCGTATGTGGAGGACCGCTACGCCGGTGACCTGTTGTCCGAGGGGGCGGCCGGACTCGGTTACCTGTTGAAGGAGCGGGTGGGCAAGGTTGCCGAGTTCACCGACACCCTTCGGCGGGTTGCCGGCGGCGCAACCGTCATGGACCCTGAAGTGATCTCCCAGCTGATGAGCCGCCGCGGTGCCGGTGATCCGGTGGGCACTCTGACCCCAAGGGAACGCGAAGTCCTTGGCCTCATGGCAGAAGGACTGGACAACGTCTCCATTGGAGCCCGCCTGGTGGTCACTGAAACTGCTGTGAGCAAGCACATCGGCAATATCTTCCAAAAACTGCAATTGTCCGCCATGGACCGAGGGCATCGGAGAGTGTTGGCAGTGCTCGCATACCTCCGAAGCTGAGCTCGTGAAAGTTCAAAGCCGTTGCCTGCATCCAGCCCCGATGACAGGATGTCCGCATGGCTATCGAGGTTCGCCCCGCGACGGTGTTCGATGACGTGAAGACCTTGGTGGGGCCGAAGAGTCCCGACTCCAACGTGTGCTGGTGCCTGAGCTACAGGATCCCGTCGAAACTGAACCAGGAACTCCAAAAACAGGAGCGCGGAAATTACGTCAAGAAGCTGGTCTCAGAGGACCCGCCTCCCGGTGTTTTGGCGTACGACGGCGACGAAGTAGTCGGGTGGGCAGCGGTCCACCCGCGTGCGGACACCAGTTTCGCGAAGAACCGGAAGATCCCCCATGTTGACGACGCCGAGGTGTGGTCGGTGTGGTGCATCCGGGTGCGGCCGGGGCATCGCGGCAAGGGCATTTCCCATGAACTCCTGCGAGGGGCCATCGACTTCGCAAAGAGCCACGGCGCTCCCGTGCTTGAGGGTTATCCCGTGGACAACAAGGGCGGCAAGGTGGATCTGACCATGGCGTATGTTGGTACCCGCAGGCTCTTCGAGAAGGCCGGCTTCAAGAAGGTCGCCGAAACCACCTCGGTGCTGAACGGCTTCCCCAGGGTCCTGATGCGCCTGGATCTCAACTAGCGCCCTGCAACCTTGCCGTCATCCGGTGCGCTTCCTCCAACAGCAGCCTGCCCAGGAACTCCTGGCGGTCCGGACGGAACCTGGGCTCAATCCCGGTCAGGGAGAGAGCCCACGCCGGCCGGCCCTGCTGGTCGAACACCGCGGCTCCCATTCCCCAACTGCCTTCAAGGATCAGGCCCGGATTGACGGAGTAGCCAGCCAGCCGTGTATTTTCCAGGTTATCCCGCACCACCTCCGCGGGGTGCCCCGCGGCAAAGTCGCCGGCATGCGAACCCCAGTCCTTCAGCAGTGATTCCTGCTCGTCCGGGGGCAGGAAGGCCATGATGGCAGTCCCCGCAGAAGCCACCCCCAGCGGGAAGCGCACCCCTTCGTGCAGGACAAACGACCTCACGGGAAATGAGCCCTCTTCGCGCAGGACACAGATGGTCTCGTTCCCCCGGCGGATGGAGAAGAACGCGCTCTCTCCCGTTTCCGCTGCCAGTCTGCGCAGCGACGGGCGGGCAATGTCTTCCATGGGAAAACGGGCCGCAGCAACGGAGCCCAGCAGGAAGATTTCCGGCCCCAGCACCCACTTGCCGGCGTCGTGCTCCAGCAAACCTTCGGCAGCCAACGAGGTCAGCAGCCGGTGCACTGTTGGCCGCGTCAACCCGGATTCGCGCACCAGGCCAGCAAGGGACATACCTTCCGGCTTGCGGCCCACCAGCCGCAGCAACTGCGCCACCCGGCCGACAACCTGCGCTCCTTGTACCGCCACAGCACCCTCCTGAAGATTTCATCCATAATATGGACACCCTTGAGCCTAGCGTCCACACCATGAGTAGCCAACACCGCGCTCCGTTGCATGCATCCCTCAAGGAACCTAGGCTCAGTCTTAAGTGAACGAAGTCCACAAAGTGGACGCACCATCTAAAGCTCGACGAGGAGTTCGGAATGTCCACCATGTACGCGAGCGCAGCCCAAGCGCTGCAGAACCTGATGGCAGACGGCCTGACCATCGCCGTCGGGGGCTTCGGCCTGAGCGGAATCCCCGCAGACCTGATCGATGCCGTCCGGGAATCGGGTGCCAAGGACCTCACCATCGTTTCCAACAACATGGGGGTGGATGGCAAGGGTCTCGGCGTCCTGATCGAGGCCGGCCAGGTCCGGAAGGTCATAGCTTCCTATGTGGGCGAGAACAAACTTTTCGCCGAGCAGTACCTTGCGGGGAAACTCGAGGTCGAATTCACGCCGCAAGGCACCCTGGCTGAACGCCTCCGCGCCGGCGGCGCCGGCATCCCCGCCTTCTACACGCGCACCGGTGTGGGAACTTTGGTTGCCGAAGGCAAGCCCCTGGAAGAGTTCGACGGCGTCACGTACGTCCGCGAGCGCGCCATCACCGCCGACGTCGCGCTGGTTCACGCCCACACGGCCGACACGGACGGCAACCTGATCTACCGCTACACCGCCCGAAACTTCAACCCTGTGGTGGCTACTGCCGGGAAAGTCACCATCGCCGAGGCCGAAGTCATGGTGCAGCCGGGCGGGCTGGACCCCAACCACATTGTGACCCCCGGTGTTTACGTGCAAGGGCTGGTCCAGGCGACCGCACGGGTCAAGGACATCGAACAGCGCACGGTCCGGCAGCGTGCCGAAGCCCTCACGGTTTAGAAGCAAAAGGAGCATTCACCATGGCATGGACACGTGACCAGATGGCCGCCATCGCGGCCGAAGAACTGAACGACGGCGACTACGTCAACCTCGGCATCGGCATCCCCACGCTGGTGGCCAACAACCTGCCCGACGGCGTGCGGGTGGTCCTCCAGAGCGAGAATGGCCTGCTCGGCATGGGCCCGTTCCCGTATGAGGGCGAGGAAGACGCCGACCTTATTAACGCAGGCAAGCAGACCGTCACCATCACCCCCGGCGGCAGCATCTTCGACTCCGCTACTTCGTTCGGCATGATTCGCGGCGGTCACGTGAAGGTGGCCATCCTGGGTGCCATGCAGGTCTCCGGGTCCGGCGACCTCGCCAACTGGACCATCCCCGGCAAGATGGTCAAGGGCATGGGCGGAGCCATGGACCTGGTGGCCGGAACACCGCGTGTGGTGGTACTCACCGAGCACAATGCCAAGGACGGCACGGCCAAGATCGTCCGCGAATGTACTTTGCCGCTGACGGGCCTCCGGTGCGTTGACCGGATCATCACGGACCTGGCCGTTTTTGACATCGAAGAAACGCACGACGGCGGCACCCGCCTTCTGCTGACCCGCCTCGCCCCGGGCGTCACGGTGGAGGAGCTCCGCAGCAAGACGGACGCAGAGTTCACGGAAGCGCTCACCTCTGAAGAACAAACGCTTGAAGGAGCCAACGCATGAGCCTGAAAGACCAGTTCGGCAAAGACATCCTGCTCACGGGATGGGGACACAGCAAGTTCGGCAAGCTGACGGATGACACCTTGGAGTCGCTGATCGTCCAGGTGGCCGGCGAAGCCATTCGGAATTCGGGACTCGACCCCAAGGACATTGACGAGATCTACCTCGGCCAGTTCAACTCCGGCATGCAGCCTTTGGGCTTCACGTCGTCCCTGGCCCTCCAGCTTTCAGCGGACTTGGCCAACGTTCCGGCTACCCGCACTGAGAACGCGTGCGCTTCCGGATCGGCTGCCTTCCAGCAGGGCGTCAAGGCTGTCCTCGCCGGAACCGCGCGCAACGTCCTGGTGATCGGCGCAGAGAAAATGACCGACGCCGGAGCGGATGTGGTGGGGGCAGCCCTCCTGGGCGCTTCGTACGAGATGGCGGGCAAGGCGTCCTCCACAGGATTCACGGGCCTGTTCGCGGAGGTGGCCAAGCATTACGGGAAGCGCTACGGTTCCGGCATCGACGCCGAGAAGTACCCCGGCGGCCTCGGCGATGTCCTGGGTTCCATTGCCGCCAAGAATCACCGGAACGGCATGGACAACCCGTACGCCCAGATGCATCGCGACTTCGGCGAGGAATTCTGCCGGACCATTTCCGAGAAGAACCCCATGGTGGCCGAGCCTTTGCGCCGCACGGATTGTTCGCCGGTCTCGGACGGTGCCGCCGCCGTCGTGCTGTCAACGTCGGCGACCGGCGGCGCTACGGCACCTGTGCGCCTTGCCGGGTTTGGTCACGCGAACGACTTCTTCCCCGCGGAGAAGCGGGATCCCACCGAGTTTGCCGCCACCAGGGCTTCGTGGGAGCGTGCGCTGGGCATGGCTGGTGTGGGCCTTGAGGGCCTGGACTTCGCAGAGGTGCACGACTGCTTCACCATCGCCGAGCTCATCATGTACGAGGCCATGGGGCTCACACCTCGCGGCGAAGGGGCGCGCGCTGTCCAGGAGGGTTGGGTATACAAGGACGGGAAGCTGCCCGTCAACGTCTCCGGCGGGCTCAAGGCCAAGGGACACCCCGTGGGCGCCACGGGCGTGTCGCAGCATGTCATCGCGGCCATGCAACTCACGGGCACTGCGGGGGACATGCAACTTCCGAACGCACGGCGCGGTGCCGTGCAGAACATGGGCGGCGTCGGCATCGCCAACTACGTGAGCGTGCTGGAAGCCGTGTAGTTACCGGTTCCGGATCAACGTCGCGATCTCCGTAAACCCGAGCCGCTCTGCGTTCTGCAGGGCGGTTCGGCCTTGGGGGTCGCGGATATCCGGGTTGGCACCGGCTGCGAGAAGTTGCCGGACCACGTCCTGCTGGTTCGGTCCCCCGTTGTTGAGCAGGATGGCTTCCTGCATGGCAGTCCAGCCCAGGTTGTTGATGTGGTCTACGGGCACACCTGCTGCGATCAGAATCCGGACAGTTTCCGTATGCCCGTGCTCGCTCGCAGGGATCAGCGCAGTGCCGCCGTATCTGTTGGTGCTGCGAACATCCGCGCCCGCGGTCAAGGTCAGCTGCAGGACCTCGTTGAAACCCTCCGCACCCGCGTAGAGGAAGGCGGAGTCCTGGATATCGTCCTTGGCATTGACGTTTCCGCAGGCCGCGATGAGTTCACGAACCCTCGCAGCGTCATTGGCTTTCGCGGCGAGGATCAGGAGTCGGTCGGTTTCCCTCTGGGCCTCGGGTGACAGTCGGGGAGGCACAGCAGCCGACGACGCCGGGCCGGGACTTGGGGTCGACGCTGCGGTCGAGTGGGGGGCTGCGGTAGTCGGGACCGGACCGCCGGACGGTAAGGCCGCCGTCGTGCCCGGACTGGCCGTGACGGACGGCGGGGGCGACGGCGCGCAGCCAGCCATGAGCCCGGCGACCAGTACGCTTGCACCGATCACCGAACCGGCCAGGCCGCGCGCCTTCATGGAACTCATACCGTCGAGGCTACTTTGCTGCCGCGGCCAAGGCTTCAGCACCGGCCGTGGCGCAGGCTTCGTCGAGTGCGCCGTCGGGTGCTCCGCCGACTCCGATGCCGGCCACCGACACGCCGTTGACCTTGAGCGGGACGCCGCCGGCCAGGAACAGGGTGCCGGGGAGGTCGGCGATGGACGGGCCGTTGCCGTTGATGCGCTTGGCGAGATCGCTGGTGGGAGCACCGAAGGCTGCGGCCGTGTAGGCCTTCTGCTTGGCGGCTTCGATGGTGTGCTCGGCGGCGTTGTCACCGCGAAGGAGTGCCTGGACGGTGCCGAAACGGTCAACCAGGGCCACGGTGACGAACGGCAGTTTGTCCGCCTGGCACTTGGCGAGCGCGGCGTTGACGGCGGCGCTCGAAGCACCCACGGAGATACGGTTCTGGGCTACGACGTTCTCCGGTGCCGGCTGTACTTCTGCGGCGACTTTCACGGGGGCGGCCTGGGCGGCAGCCGGCGCGGCCGCGGGTGACACCGCGTTGGCCACGGCAGTCACACCACCGGTGAGCAGCAGCGCTCCGGCAGCGGCGGCGGCGATCATTTTACGGGACTTCTTCACGGGGTTCTCCTAGTGGTGAGCGTCGGGTGCAGTGGTTCGTATCGGGTACATCTCCATGCTTCCGCGGACGCCCTCAACGCCACATCGCCCGGTCGCCGTTCCCGGGCTCAGCCTTTCCGTCATCGGTATCAGCCAAAAGGTGGAGAGACCAATGCCCGCGCGGGATCTAGCATGGGAAGATGCCAACTGCCCCTCCACAGCCGGCGCCGAGCATTCGCTTCGACGGTCGCATCGATGCTGTGGTGCATCTGGGCTTCGCCGTCCTGATGGTCGCTTCAGCGGTCCGCTACGTCATGCGGCACTCCCCCGCCGACAACCTCTGGACAGTGGCGTTGGCTGGAACCGTCTGTGTCCTTTACACGGTCACAGCAGTGCTGGCCCGGCGACGGGAACGTGGCCGGCGGCAACCCGGCCAGCCTCGCCGGCTATGGATTCCGTGGATGATCGTCCTGGTGGCGGCGTGGGCGGCGCTCGTCATCGCCGCCCCCAGCTTCGCGTGGTGTTCCTTCGCTATCTTTTTCCTTACCCGGACCGCTTTCCGCGGGTGGGCCGCCTATGTGGCGGGGGGCGCGACGGCGGCCGCCACCGCCGTCGGACTCTTCCGGATGAGCGATTGGACAGACATCGCGATGCTGCTGGGTCCGCTCGCCGCGGGCGCCCTGCTCACGTTGATTTACGACAAGATTGAGCGCGACCAGGAACGGCTTGCCGCCGGCGAGAGGCAAGCCGGAGTCGCCGCCGAGCGCGAGCGTGTTTCCCGGGAAATCCACGACACCGTCACCCAGGGCCTGGCCAGCAGCCTTCTCCTCCTCGAAGCAGCCCAACGCTCCTGGCCCGCTCCTGCTTCGAACCAGGATGTGCGCAAAGCTGCGGATCTGTTGCGACGCAACCTCGCCGATACCCGCAGCCTGGTACACGAACTCTCCGCGCCCGGCCTGGAATCCGGGCCCCTCCCCGAAGCCCTGGAGCACGCAGCACGGCAATATGTGGAGACCATCCGCGTCCAAGTCACCGGAGATCCGCGGCCCCTCCCTTCCGAGGTGCGGCACGCCCTGCTGCGCGTCACCCAGAGCGCAGTGGCCAACATCAAACTACATGCCCGCGCGAACCACGCCAGCGTGACCCTTGGGTACCTTCCCTCTGCGGTTACCTTGGACGTGTACGACGACGGCCGCGGCTTTGATCCCGGAACGGTACCTCCGCCGTCGGAAGCCGGAGGATACGGGCTTCGGGCCATGCGGCAACGCGTGGAACAGTTGGGCGGAGAATTGTCTGTGGAGAGCACGCCGGACGAGGGCACCATCATCGCGGCGCAGCTGCCGGTCGGGCCGCCCGCACAACCCGCTAATGGCTCAAAGGAGGAGGCCCTGTGACCCGCATTTCCGTGCTTCTCGTGGACGACCACACCGTAGTCCGGAGCGGACTCACGGCGCTGTTGGGCACCCAAGCCGATATCGCCGTCGTCGGGGAAGCCGCCTCCGGTGAGGAAGCGCTGGAAGCGGCGCAGCAGCATGCCCCGGACGTCGTCCTCATGGACCTGGCCATGGGTGCCGGGATGGACGGCATCGAAGCCATCAAACAGCTCCGCCAGCGAACCCCCAAGCAGGCGATCATTGTGTTCACCACCTACGACTCGGACGCAGACATCGTCCGCGCCGTAGACGCCGGCGCCATGGGTTATCTTCTCAAGGATGCTGCCCCGGAGGAGATCTTCGCGGCGGTTCGAGGGGCTGTGCAGGGAAAGAGTGTGATGAGCGCTCCGGTGGCCTCCCGGCTGTTCCAACAACTGCGGAACCCGGACGAAATCCTCACCCCGCGCGAGGCCGAACTGCTCAGCCTGCTGACCGAAGGCCTCAGCAACCGCGACCTTGGAAAACGTCTCTTCATCTCGGAGGCAACAGTCAAGACCCACCTCGCCCACATCTACGCCAAACTGGGCGTCGAGACGCGGGCAGCGGCCATCGCCACAGCTATCCGCCGCGAGGGGATGCGATAGGAGACGCGGTTGGCTACTCTGGCCCTATGTCGGACGCAGCGGATCGCAAAATGTTCAAAACCCCGGGAACGGCTTTGATCGTCCGGGGAGTCCTCGCCATTGCTTTTGGCCTGTTGATTATTGCTTTGCCCAGCGCTACGGCGTTCGTGGTGATTGTCATGTTCGGGGTCTTCGCGATCATTGACGGCATCACCAGCGTGGCGCATTACTTCTACGACCCCGCAGGCCGGTCCCGCTGGACCATAGTGGGCGGCCTGATCTCCATTGCTGCCGGCATCCTGGCCATTGCCTGGCCGGGAATTACGGCTGCCGCAGTGGGCGTCCTCATCGGGCTGTGGGCCCTGGTGTTGGGTCTCTCGCAAATCGTCCTGTCCCTGGCCGCCAGGAATTTCGTCCGCAACTGGGGAATCTGGTTCCTGACCGGCCTCATCACCACCGTTTTCGGCATCTTTGTGCTGGTGAATCCGGGCTTGGGCTTCCTGAGCCTGGTGTGGATGTTGGCAGGGTTCGCGATGGTGATGGGCCTGCTGCTCATCGCCTCCGGCATCGGGCTGCGCAAACTGGCCAACACGGAGCCGCTGTATGGCCACTAAGGTCGCGGTAAAAAGCCGTCAGGGGATGCGCTCAGCGCCAAGTTCGGTAAGTTAGTGGCTGTGAAGATAGCTACCTGGAATGTGAACTCCCTCCGCGCCCGTGCAGACCGCGTTGAAGCCTGGCTTGAGCGAAGCGACTGCGATGTCCTGGCCATTCAGGAGACCAAGTGCAAGGACGAAAACTTCCCGTGGGAGCTCTTCGAGCGTATGGGCTACGAGGTTGCCCACTTCGGTGTGAACCAGTGGAACGGTGTTGCCATCGCCTCCCGCGTGGGGCTGGAAGATGTTGAACGCACGTTCCTGGACCAGCCTGCGTTCGGCAAGGCCGGCAAAGATCCCGCGCAGGAAGCCCGCGCCATCGCCGCTACCTGCGGCGGCATCCGCATCTGGAGCCTCTACGTCCCCAACGGCCGTTCCCTGGACGACGAACACATGCCGTACAAGATCAAATGGCTGGATGTCCTTCAGGGCCATGCCGCTGAATGGGTCAAGTCCGATCCCACTGCGCAGATCGCCCTCATGGGTGACTGGAACATTGCCCCGTTCGACGACGACGTGTGGGACATCGAACTGTTCCGCACCAACAACTACACCCACGTCTCCGAACCAGAGCGCGCCGCCTTCCACGCGTTCGAAGCCGCAGGATTTACCGACGTCGTCCGTCCCTACACTCCGGGCCCCGGCGTGTACACCTACTGGGACTACACGCAGCTGCGCTTCCCCAAGAAGGAAGGCATGCGGATCGACTTCTGCCTCGCATCCCCGGCACTGGCTTCGCGGGTCACCGGCGCCTCCATTGACCGCGAGGAACGCAAGGGCAAGGGCGCTTCGGACCACGCTCCCGTGATCGTGGAGCTCGCAAACTGAGTACACATCACTAACGAAAGGGGCAGCTGATATGACTGGAAACCTGTATCGGGGCCAGGCAGGGCTGCCCTTCTCTTCATCGCTGCGCATTTACGAGCCCCTCGAAGCGTTCCCGCCCGAACAGCAGCGCCAGCTCGTGGCGAAGGGCAGCAAGAGTGGTTCCCGGGCCGCCGTCGAAAATGCGGAGCTGCAAGCCTCGCTGGGCCGCATCACACGTTCCGGCGGCGACCCGTTCCCCACCGGCAGCACCGACCTGGTGCGCATGACGCGGGTTCCCACCGGACGTCACGCGGCAACGCCGGACGAAGCTGGAACAGACCAAGCAGCCGCGGCGGACGGAGCTGCCGCGTCCCACCACAGTGCGGCATCGGCCCAGGAAGGGCACGACGCCGGACGGTTGCTTTACTGCCCCAGCCAACTGGTGATTCGGGCCGGCTTGGCAGCCAACGCGCTCATGGACGGTGTGCACAGTCCCTTGGCCGACCTCCTCATTCCCGTCTCGCAACGTGACAAGCACCAGGTCAGAATCGATCGAATCAATGCCGGGGAAGATGCAAAGCGCGTCCATACCCGGGCCTCAACGTGGGGTATCCCGTTCAGCTGGTTCTCGCTCTTCGCCGAGTCGGACCGCAAGGACGTAGTGGAGGCTGAAGGGCGCATTCTCACCGTCCGGGTGTGGACTCCCCTCACGGAGGCCCTGGACCGCGCACGCTTCGCCGTGGCCCACTTGGCTTTGGCTGCGCCGGACCTGGACATGTTGGATGACCTGACGCAGCTCACCGAATGGCTGGAACTCTTTCATATCCAGTCCATGGTGGAGCTGGACTACGGCGCAGTGGCAGACAAGGTGTATCCGGACGAGTCCCCCATGGACGTGCGGTTGGGCATCGAATGCCTCGCCGAGGGCGACATGACCGGTGCGGCCGCTGCATACCGGAGGCTCGCCTCGCGCTGGATCCCCATCCGGCAGCTGGCGCGGGCCTCCTAGCCGGCGGCTTTATGCGCCGGGTGGGGCGGTTGTCTCGCGCACGATCAGCTCGTGGGGAGCCACTTCCGAATGCACGGCTTCCGGGTTGCCGTCCAACTCGTCCAGCAGCATTTTCGTGGCGAGTTCGGCCTGGTTGTCGGGGCGCTGGCCCACTGTAGTCAGGCCAATGGAGGCCGAGAAATCGTGATCATCAATGCCGATCACTGAGAGGTCTTGAGGCACCCTGACGCCGTGGCGGCCGGCCTCAAAAATGACGCCCATCGCCATCTCGTCCGACGAACAGAAAATAGCTGTCGGTTTGCGTCCGGGCTGGTTCCATAGCCGGTTGAAGGCCTGCTGGCCGCTGGCAACGGTGAAATCGCCCCATTGGTCCCATTCGGGCCGGACCTCCAGTCCGGCGTCGGTCATGACTTCCTGGAAGGCGCGGATACGCACGCGGGGTACGTCGAAGTTCAGGTCCGTTTCGTCGTCGCCGTGGAGCAGGGCGATGTCCTTGTGGCCCAGGTCCAGGAGGTGCCGCACTGCGGTGGACGCGGCGTCGTAATCGTTGATGCCGATGTACGCACAATCCTCAACGTGCCCGCCCACCACAACCAGCGGGATATCGATCTTGTGGAGGTGTTCCAGCTCTTCCGCGGTCAAGGACATGCACAGCACCAACAGGGCGTCGATTTGTTTGTAGACCATGGTGGAACTGAAGAGCCGCTCACGGTTGCTCCCGTGGCCCCCCAGGTTGAACAGCGAGAGATTGTACTTGCGGGAATGCAACTCACGGTCCGCACCCTCGATGGCCTTTGAGAAGAACCAACGGCTCACGAAAGGGGCCAGCACACCGATGGTGCGCGTACGGCCGGTGGCCAGGCCTGACGCTGACGACGACGCCACATACCCGAGTGAACTGGCTACTTCGAGGATTCTTTCGCGAGTGGCCGGAGAAACCCGAGGTAACCCCCGCACGGCCCGTGAGACGGTGGCCGTCGAGACTCCGGCAGCTGCAGCGACGTCCTCAATACTGACGCCGGTATGGCCACCGCGTTGGGATCTACCCGTTGTTTTTGACACAGGCTCCCCTCTCCGGCCGCCGTTGCTCCGCCTATACCTTAAGTGTCTGTTTGTGGTTTGAAGCCCTCGGTTACGCAGCCGCGTAATGCGCTGCGTAACCGAAGCTTCAAATTTCTAGCCCTTAAGGCCGCCGGACAGCAGGCCGCGCACAAAGTAGCGCTGCAAGCCGAAGAAGACCAGCAGCGGGACAATGATGGAGACAAAGGCGGCCGCCGGGTTCAGGTAGTCCCTGGCTCCGCGGGTACCCGAGAGCTCCGCCAAGCGCTGCGTAATCGGAGCAACGTCCGCCGTGCCACCGGAGAACACCAACGCCACCAGGAGGTCATTCCAGACCCACAGGAATTGGAAGATCGCCAGCGAGGCAAGCGCCGGAACGGAGAGCGGCAGGATAATCCGCCAGAAGATGGTGCTGTGTCCGGCACCGTCCACCCTTGCTGCCTCGATGACTTCACCGGGAATTTCGGAGATGAAGTTGTGGAGCAGGAAGATGCCCAGCGGAAGGCCGAACATGGTGTGGGCGATCCACAGCTGCGCGTATGAACCAGCCGGGAGTTGCAAGGTCTGCGTGAAGAACTGCAGGAGCGGAATCAGCGCCATCTGGAGCGGAATGATCTGCAGGGCGAAGACGAAGATGAACAACGCATCGCGGCCCTTGAACTTTCCCCAAGCGAACACATAGGCGGCCATGGATGCCAGCACCAGCACGAAGATGGTGACCGGGATGACGATCGCTATGGAGTTGACGAAGTACTGGGAAAGGTTGGCTGACTGCGAACCCGCCGGGGTCAGGACGTCGGCGTAGTTCTTGAACGTGAACTGCCAGTCGACGAAGGCATTCCACCAGCCGTCGGACCGGGGACCGACCTGCTTGGCGGCAGGACGGAACGAGGTGACAAAGAGGCCGAACGTCGGCACAGACCATACGACGGCGATAATGACCGCTGCCGCCGTTGCCCACTTGGAGGTGAGCTTGGTCTTGACGCGCCGCATGATCGGCTGGGCGTCCTCTGTGGGGTCGGATCCAGGACGCTGCCGGGTGGCCTTCGAGGCCTCTTTCGGGGCTGGCGTGGCTGTCAATGGATCTCCCTTTGCTTGCGAAGGACTCGAGCGTTGTACACGACGATGGGCAGCACCATGAGGAACAGGATCAGGGCCAAAGCGGCACCACGTCCCGGCTCACCGGCGCGGAAGGCCTGCGTGTACATTTCGTTGGCGACCACGGACGTGTCGTAGTTTCCGGCGGTCATGGTCCGGACAATGTCGAAGACCTTCAGAGTGGCGATGGTAATGGTGGTCAGCACCACCACCAGGGCTCCACGGATGCCGGGAATGGTGACGTTGCGGAACTGCTGCCATGCGTTGGCACCATCCAGGCGGGCTGCCTCGATGAGTTCCACCGGAACACCCTTGATGGCCGCGGACAAGATCACCATGGCAAAACCGGTCTGGATCCAGACCATCACGATGATGAGGAAGATGGTGTTTTCCGGGGCATCCAGCAGGAACTGCTTGGGATCCATCCCCAAGGCAACCCTGAAGAAGTTAATGACACCGGTCTGCTCGATGTTGGGACCACGGTAGTCGTACACGAGCTTCCAAATGATGCCGGCACCCACGAAGGAAATTGCCATCGGCATGAAGACCAGCGACTTCAGCACCCGCTCGCCGCGGGCCTTGTCTATGAACACAGCGTAGGCAAGGCCAAAGCTCGTCGACAGCAGCGGAACCAGGACTGTCCAGATGACCGTGTTCCGGAGCGTGGTCAGCGCCTCGGGCTGCGTGAACATCCACACAAAGTTGTCGAATCCGTTGGCATTTCCGCCGGCGTCCGTAAAAGCGAGCATTGACGTGCGGATGGCCGGATAGACCAGGCCCACGAGCATCAGGATGGCGGCAGGAGCAAGGAAGCCCGCCACCGTGACCTTGTCTTTGACTGATTTAGGAGCCCTGTCCACCAGCAACATGATGAGGCCGATGACCGCTGCGAATATCGCCAGGGCTATCACTACTTGTAGGAGTTTTTCTCCAATAAATTCCATACCCAACCTCCGGGGCGTGAGTGAATCACTAAGTACCGGGAAAAGCACTGCCTCCCCGGCTGGGCAAACCAGCCAGGGGAGGCAGCACTTTGGGAGTTAGCTCTTAGGCCAGCTGGATTCGATGCTGTTGGCAACCTCCTGGGAGGACGTGCCGTTGATCCACTGCACGATGCCCTTCCAGAAGGAGTTGGAACCTACGGCACTCGGCATCAGGTCCGAGCCGTCGAAACGGAAGACGGTGTCCGGGTCCTGGAGGATCTGGACAGTCAGCTTGTCGAGGTCGGACTGGGCGTTGGCGGGATCCAGGCCCTTGTTGGCACTGACCACGCCGCCTAGCTTGACACGGTTGTTGGCGAAGTCGGCACTGGCCAGGTATGCCAGGAAGGACTGGACCTCAGGGGTGTCCTTGTAGGCGCCCACCATTTCACCGCCACCGGTGACTGCTTTGCCCTTGCTCTCGTCGATCGGCGGAGTGATGAAGGCCCAGACATCGCCATCTTCAGCAACATTGGTTCCTGCAGGCCAGTTGGCGGCCTGGAAGTTGGCCTGGTGGTGCATGGCGCAGGTGCCGTCAAGGACCGGCTGGCCGGCCTGGGCAAAACCGGTGCTCAAGATCGAACGGACGTCACCGAAGCCGCCGTTAACCATGTCCTGGTTGAGCAGGATGTCGCCGGCCTTGTTGAAGGAATCGACGATCTTGGGGTCGTTGAACGGAATCTGATGGGTAATCCACTGGTCGTAGACCTCGGGGCCGTGTTCGCGCAGAACCACGTCCTCGATCCAGTCCGTGCCGGGCCAACCCGTAGCCTCACCGGATTCGAAACCAGCGCACCACGGTTTCATGTTCTTGTCATCCGCGGCGATCTTCTTGGACAGTTCGATCATTTCGTCCCAGGTCTTGGGGACTTCCCAGCCCTTGTCCTTGAAGGTCTTGGGCGCATACCAAACAAAACCCTTGACGTTGGCCAGCATCGGAGCGGCGTAGAACTTGCCGTCAACGGTGCCGTACTTCTTCCAGTCCGGGGACCAGTTCTTGTCCACGAGGTCGGAAACGGTCTGCGGAGCGGGCTTCAGGTAGCCGGCCCGGGCCTGGGTGGCAAGGAGGCCGGGCTGCGGGAAGATCCCGACATCGGGGGCGGTACCGGACTGGGCACGAACGCCGATCTGCGTTTCGAATTCCTTGCTGCCCTCGTACTTGATGGTGATGCCGGTGCAGTCTTCGAACTGCTTCCAGGATTCCTCGAGGTTGGTTGCCTCAATGTCTACGATCGTCGAATAGACGGAGACCGTCTTGCCGTCGTGCTTTCCGTAGCTTTCGTAAGCGGAGCAATCATCCGAGCCTGCGGTTGATCCCCCGCCGCCTCCATCTCCGCTACAGGCGGAAAGGGTAAGTGCCAGAACACCGGCGGCTGCGACCGGTAGCAGGTACTTGGTTTTCTTCATGCTAAAGACTCCTCGCTGAGTACAAGTGATTCGGCGGCGCAATTGATGTGGTGACGCTCACACTAGCTAGAACGGGCGCCAAAATGCAAGCGCTTACACCGAACGTAACCGCATCGATACCAAGTAACCTGCCGATCTCGAAGGGAAGGCTGCCGCGAGGCTCTGTTAAGGGGCATTTGAGTGGTCACCCCTGCCGGTCAGAGCCGGTT
The DNA here is from genome assembly GCF_029873575.1 of Paenarthrobacter sp. OM7. NCBI lineage: Bacteria > Bacillati > Actinomycetota > Actinomycetes > Micrococcales > Micrococcaceae > Paenarthrobacter > Paenarthrobacter sp. OM7. The sequence continues at coordinate 513,612 of NZ_CP123579.1, read as the reverse complement.
TCGATTTGGTTACCCAATGTTGCCTATGGAAAAATAGGAAGTGTGGATGAACTTGAAGCACTGCAGACCATCGGCCGATTGATCAAAGAAGAACGCTTGGCCCAGGGATTAAGCCAGGTTCAGTTGGCCAAGCAGGCAGGTACCGCCATCAAGACCGTCCGGACCCTGGAATCAGGAACGCGGCGCACCCAGGAAATCAACCAGCGCAAGCTTGAGCATGCGCTGGGATGGCGTGCAGGGTCCGTCTCAGAGGTCCTCAAGGGAAAATCGACGTTTGCTCCGGAAATGATCACTCCCGACGACATGCGCTCGGGAGACGAACCACGGCAGGGACCTCCGCGCGTCGCCGTACCTGCAGCTCCCATTGCCCGGGCGTCTCACCTTTCCGACGAAGAACTCCTCGCTGAGCTCACGTACCGGATGATGCACCGTAACAGAGGCTGAATTCGGGCCGCCTCATTTACCGGCCTGGCTCATTTACCAGCCTGGCGCCGTACCATCTCGTTGATCCAGCTGGGCGCAAACGGTGAGGTGCAGTTGGGCGGCGTGGGATAGTCCTTCAGGACCTCCAAACGCTCACCGATGTCCAGGGCCCTGGCCCGGTGTTCCGGAAATTCAATCCCGATCATGGCAAGGCATTGGTTCATGGCCCACTGGAGCCGGTCCGGCGAGTCCTTCATGGTGGCCTCGACAATGTCCAGCAGGACCACAATGTCCAGTCCGTCTGGCTTCTTAACAACACGTTCCGATGTCAGTGCCCACCCAGCGCTGGCCACCACAGGATCGGCGTCGGCAAACCAGGCCACCCTCAGTGCTTCGGAGTGCGGACTCTTTTTGACAACGTAGTTCACCAGCCAGTCGTGCACCTTGGGGGTCCGTGCTTCCCGGAGCATGCTGTCCAACTCGTCCCGCTCAAAGGCCTTGGGACGGCAGATCAGCAGGGACAACAGCCTGGCCGCGGTGTCACCCGTGGCCCACAATTCACGCGATAGCTCCTGCTGCGTTTTCAGTCGCTTCGCGACGGCGCGCAGCTTGCTGAGGTTCACCCCGTGGTCGTCGCCGTGTTTTTCGTTGATTTCCCGCGCACGGGGCTCTTCCAGCGCCGCCAACTCGGCCATGAGCCCGGCCACCGTGGTGTCGAGCACCAACTCTTGGGCCGCCGTCGTTTCAGCCACCGTGGCCTCCTGTCCTTAGGGTTTGGATTCAGGCTACCCGTTGCTGAAAGCAAGGGCAGCGCACGGTGGCGCGTCAACCGGTTGGACGGCTCAGGAACTAAGCGAACCCCTCACGATGCTCACACTGGAGTGGCCGGGATTTCCATCCAGCGGCTCATCAGAGACGTCGACGATAGGGAAATCGTCCAGATTCAGATCTGACGGAAGCGGGAAGGTCCCTGAATCCGACCTCATGATTCCCAGACTGATCAGCCGCTTGAGGTCCGTGCCGATGAGCCAGACCTCCTGGTAGCCCTGTGCTTCATCTTTGCTTAGCTTCACTTCCAGGTTTCGTGATCCGTCCGCGGACTCAAGGACTGTCGCCGATCCTGTGGCAGTGTGCTGGGCGAGTGGGGACAACTCTGCCCGCGCCAATGGCGTTGCCGCTTGATTGAGGTTCCACAGCGTTCCACCCGCGATGACCAAGGCCCCCGCCGCAGCAACTGCCAACCAGGTCCCGCGGCGTTGCCACCCTAGGGGACGCTTCTTGACGGAACGTATGTCTGTGGGTGGTGCCGGGGGTTGCCCTGGTCCGGGCGGGTCGGTGTGGCCGGCTTTACTGGTTTCAGTCCCAGTCGCAGAGCCTGCAGCAGAGCCCGTTGCAGAGCGCAGGGGGTCTGCCCGGGTTGCATCGGACAGACCCAGTTCCCGGTGAATCCCGCTCCACACGTTGGGGCCGGGCACCTCAAAGCTTGTGCTGTCCGGCGTGGTTTTCATGGCGTCCACGGCGCGGCGCAATGCGGCGTACTCCGCCGAGCAGGCATCGCAGCTATTGAGATGCCGTTGGCCCTCCTCATCGAGCCAAGCACCGTACAGCGCCAGGAGGCTCAACTCTTCCGGATCAATGTGCGGCACGGTCAACCTCCAGTCTGCTTCTTAGGTGGATCAAGCTGCGTCGAATGTGGCTCTTGACGGTACCAAGTGGTAGTTCAAGCCTGCGGGAAATCTGCTCATGCGTCAGGTCTTCGTAGAACGCTAATTTCATGATGGCGCCCTGCGGTTCACCAAGCCGGTCCAGCTCTCCGTCCAGAAGCAGCCTGTCGGCCACTATCTCAACCGCTTCCCCTGTTGTAGATGCCCCGCCAGTGTCCTGGACCTGGGCGACGGCAAGGATTCTGCGAACTTCCCGGTTTGAGGCAGAGTGGGCGTCCGCAATGGCGTGGCGTGCAATGCCCACTATCCAGGCCGGCAGTCGCGAGACCTCCGGGTGGAAGGTGTCGCGGTGTCGCCAGACCCTAATGAAGACCTCTTGCGTGACGTCGTCGGCTGCCGAACGGTCTCTCAAAGACCTCAAGGCGAGCGTGTGGACCAGCGGGGCGAACTCCCTGTAAGCGGCCACAAGTGCGGACTCATCCCCCGCCATGAATGAAGTGGTCAAAGCATCGTCCCACGCGGATGAAACCTCGTTTGGGGATACCAAAGGAGACTCCTTCCCGGCGTCAGCGACGAGGACCACGGCCGGGTTGGGGTACTTATTCAAGGACCGCGGTGACAATGACATTGTCGCTGTAGTCCATTCGTTCGTCCAGCCATCGGCCCCCGCACGTGACAACCTTGAGTTCGTGCGGACCCGTGCGACGGAACAGAGATTCGCCGTCGAAGGCGTCCTTGGCCATCAAAGTGACGGAAACAACCCGATATTTGAGTGCGGGAGCGCCCTCCCGTCCTACGGTGATCAAGGTTCCGGCCGGCAAGGACTTCAACTGGGAGAACGGTGCTTGATCGGAGGTGGTGTCGATGTGTCCGGCAAGGACAGCCGAGCCTTCCGCTGCTCCGGGGGCTGGCCCGAACCGATACCAGCCGGCCTCATAGAAGGTTTCCGGTATCTCCATAGCCCCACCGGGCGCGACCCCCACGGGTACTACGCCCATATCAATGGAGGTTCCGGCCACTTGGAGTGACACAGGAGGGGGAGTCGCCGCGGGCTGTGTTGGAGTTGCGCCCCGCAGCGAGACTTCGGCAGGGGGTCCGGAAGTCTCGGCGGGAGGCATCGACGGTTGAGTAGGCGACGGTTGAGTTTGCTGCATGCCGGGGATTGAGTCGTTTGCCTCGCTGGAGGCACTCCCTGCCGTCGACGGCGTCGGGGTCCCGCAGGCCGTCAGAAAGAGCACTGCCACGGCGGCCAGCGCTCCCATCCATTGGTGTGTACTGCGACGTCGCCCTGTACCGCTTTGGAGGCGGCGACTTCGGTGTGGCTCACTTGATGTCTTCATGCTTTTTCCTGGCGGTCTACGGCAGGATGCTGCGGCTGCCGTGGTTGATGCGGGGAACGTCCTGGCCATCGCTGCGGACGGCCAGGACGTGTTCCGCTTTTATGCCTTACGGCTCCTTCGCATGAGAGCTTCGGTGTTTGATGACCTCAGCGTTCTGGGACTTCAGTGTTCTAGGAACTTCAGTGTTCTAGGACTTGATCCCGGAGGTGACAGCACGAGCCCTACGATTCCCCAGAGCGATCAGTAGCAACGTTGCCGCAGCGAGGCCACCGCCCAGCATCAGCTGTTCTGTGGACACATCTCCTGCCGAGGCACCTGGAGACAAAGCGCCCGATGAGCCGTCCAGTGCGCCGGGTACCGATCCTGGTGCCGAATGCAGTCCGTCAATGGTCTGCACCGCCAATTGAAGATTCTGGTCAGTGAGGCTTCCCCACGCGTAGACGATGGTGTGTGTTCCTTCGGTCACTGTCACATCCGCAGGGCCAATGACAGGTGCCGTGGTGCCCGCTGCAGCCACGGCGGCTGAGACCGTACCAGGGTCCAGGGTGAGTGTTTGCTCGTTGGGGTTGGCCAGATTGCTAACAACGGCCGTGCCGCCAGCCAGCACATCCACAGCCGGTGCCGCTGCAGTGTGTCGGACGGTCAACTTGCCTTTGCCTGCATCGATGCGCGAGACGTCGTTCGTGAAGAAGTTCGCCGTTGGCTTTCCTGCCGCATCGAGGTTGGCGACGGCGGTGTAGTTGCCGCTTGCAGCCAAGGTCACCGTCACGGGCCCAATAACAGGGGCAGAGGCATCGGCGGCGTCCGAGGCAGTAATTGCGAGATCGTACGCTCCGGGCGGAAGTGCCAACGGGCCGGCCAGTGTGCCTGGAGTGAAGTCGTCCAAGGTTCGTGCTCCGTTGACCCAGACGTCAACGGTCAACCCTGGCACACCGTGCAGTACAGACAGATGTGCGTCGCCCTCCGCCGCTTGCGCGGGGACAGCCAAAACGATTGCTGCTGCCAATGCTGCGGCACTGGCTCCTGCTCCTGCCGAAAGTAATCTGCTGCGCATGTCCTTCTCCTCAATCGGCCCCCTATACGGGGGGAGGTTTGCTGATACCCCTACTACCGCCACAAAGCATGTTTCGGATGCGGAAGCGCGGGATTTTTTGGAATGTTTTCTCAGCCGATGACCCGCGTGGTCTGGCGGCTGCAGGAGCGCCGCAGGCGTGCTGGTCCTTGGATCACAGCGAAGTCAGGGAATCCCCCGTGGACCAGCCCTTGATTTTGCGTTAAATCAATGCCAATCTATATCGATCCAAGGAAGTCAGCGCGACGAACGGAGTGCGCCCCAGTAGTTCAACCCCGCGAGTAATTGGTGGAGCCGCGGGCTACCCAGGCCGTTGGCACCAACGGCGACGGTCAGTCAGCCGTCGTCGTCGGATCGTGCAAAAGAACGGCGAGGGATGAATGGCAATACGAGGACGACGATTCTACAGTGGAAGCCTTGACTATGACCTGGACCGCAATCGGCGGCCTGTAATTCGTGTGCATTCCGCCTTTCGCCGTCATCCGTTGGAATTGAAAGATCCACTGAGCCAAGACACGCAAAGCCCATCCACAATGGCGTAATTAGGAGCTTTTGTATGAAAACAACCAGGACTAGGTCTAAATTTACATCTCAAGCCGTTTTATATGTCACAGTGCTGGCACTCTCGCTGGGGTCCAGCCCGGCGGTCGCGGCCAACCATTCGGCACTACCTAAAGACAAAACACTTAGTGTCACCATTAACGCCGACGGCACCGTCACGCCCGAACAGTATCCATTTCCGCATAACGCGAAGTATCCGCATGGGATCATGCCCAGCCTGGACCGGGACACACTGAACCGGGACATGCTGTCCATGTACACCAAATGGCGCGACCAGTACATCACCACTGACGGAGCGGAACCTGGTGAAGTGCGGGTCCGTGCGAGCGACTCCAATTACAAAGACGGAGCCCCCTCCGAGGGAGTTGGGTTTGCAATGCTGCTCTCGGTCTATATGGCCAGTCCGGATACGAGCGGCCGCTCGGACTTCGATGGTCTCGTCCGCTACTACATGCGCAATCTCTCCCCCGGCTACAACTTTATGGGCTGGAAGGTGGATAAAGAGGGAAACAACATCGATCCATATGCGGCACCGGACGGCGACTTCGACGCTGCGACATCCCTCCTGATGGCGCACAAGCAGTGGGGCAGTACGGGGGCCATCAACTATCTTGACGAGGCCAAAAAGATCATCCGCGACGCCATGGAGCACCTGATCTACAAGCCTTCCTACATCGTCAAGACCAGCCAGTCGTCCACCACTGCCGTCATCAGCTCCTATGAGATTCCAGCGTGGTTCGAGCTCTACAAAGACGCTACAGGCGAGGACCGCTGGGACAAGGTGACAGATGCCGGCTACCGGATGTTTGATCACTTCTACAACCTCAACCCCTCAACAGGACTGGTGCCATACAAGTGGGTCCTGTCTTCTACGGGTGCCCCCACTTACACCGGCACCAGCGGCCCTGACAGCAACTCCACAAGCTACGGGTTTGATCCCTCCAGACTCCCTTGGCGGGTGGCGCAGGACTTCCTGTGGAACGGGACTGAGAACAGCCCTCTGGCCCACGACCTCCCGGACCGAAACGTGAAGTGGTTCATGTCCAAGATCAACGACAATCCGGACACTGCGCTGGGTACCTACAACATCGATGGGACAGCCAGGGCAACGTTCACATCGCCACGCAATATGACCGGTCCTATGGCCGTTGGCGCTATGGTGGACGCTTCAAACCAGGACTCTCTCGATCTGCTCTACGATTACCTCCGCAAGCAGGAGCCTATGAGCGACTGGCCCGGCGGCTATTACCAGGACGCCGTCATGATCATGAGCATGCTCGTCCTGACCGGCAACATGCCCAACTTCTATGATTCCGCGCCCTATCCCACCAGCACCATGCCCGCCCCTCTGCCGGTAACGGATACAACAGCACCGGCTCAGCCCCTGAACGTCAGAGTGACCGGCACCACCTTGAACACCATTAACCTGGCATGGGCTGCAGCAGCAGATGACCAGGGGCCGGTGATGTATGAGATCCGGCGCGACGGGAAGCTTTTCAACGTCACGCCAACGCTGGCCACCAAATTGGAGTTCCTGGACCCAGGAACTAGCTATTCGATCACTGTGACAGCCAGGGACGCGGCCGGCAACAAAATGGCCAGCGAACCCGTGACAGGGTCAACGATGGTGGACACGGCCGCCCCGGCAAAGACCACCGGGATCATTGCGCAGGCACGAACATTGTCGAGCGTGACGCTTAAATGGAACAAGCCGGCAGACAACGATTCCATCAATGAATTGTCCTACGACGTGTTTCGGAACGGCGTCAAGGTCAACGCCGGTCCGGTCTACTTCCCGAGCGACTACAAGGTAGAGAACCTGCCATCCGGAACAGCCCAGAGCTTCACCATCGTGGCCACGGACAAATCGGGAAACAGATCAACCAGTGAAGTCTTCACAACTTCCACCACTTCCACCGATGTGACCGCGCCGTCGCGTCCGTCGTATCTGGAGGCGGGAAGGACAACCACCGACACCATCCCCCTCAAGTGGACGGCGTCGATCGACGACGATCCCAACGGCTCCATAACGTACGACGTCTTCAACGGGGACACCCAGTTGAACCTCCAACCTGTGGCCGGTACCTCGTTTAACGTGACCAACCTCCACGCACAAACGGAGGTTTCCCTCCGGGTACTCGCAAAAGATGCTGCCGGCAATACGCGGTCAAGCTACATCTACGACACCAGCACCAAAAAACTCAAAGGCAATTGACCACCCGGGGAATTTCAGATATCCGGCACATACCGCCCTAGCAAGTTCTCTGCCATTCCCCCTGCATTTCGTAGAAAGATGATAGGAAATACCGCCAATGACGGAACAACAAATACGCACAACAACAAACGGCCTCCAGAACACGGCATTGCTCGACGAGTTTTGCGCGGGCGAGCCCGGCGGGTTCATGGATTGTTACGTTGTGCTGGATGGCACCGTTCTCCGCGTAGGAAACAGCGCCCTGGAGCGTTCCTGGGATCTTGGCCAGAGCATTCCCACGGTGGTGTCATTGAAGAACAAAGCCACAAACAAGGAATGGTTCGCCGCCGAGGAAACCTCTGATTGGCTACGTACTGTTGACCGGAGATATGCCTTCTACAATTCTTCATTGTTCACGGGGGACAGGCTAGGCATCGCTGTCAGGACAGTGCGGGATGACGATCACGGTGTTGCCAGGGAGCACTTGAAAGTGGAGGTGGACCTTACGTTCGAGGCTTCCGAGGTCCGGTGGACGCACATTATCTACCCCGGGGTTCCTATCCTCAGATCCTTCGTTAGCGTCACCCTGAACGATCGCGTGGAAGCGTGCGGCCCGGTCCCCGCCCAGAAAAGTGAAAGTGCTGGCTTGGAGGCGCCGCACCTGCGGGAACTCGAGGGAGGCTATCAGGACTGTTTCCCGCTGGAGCCCAGTCATTGCGGCTGGAAGAGCGTGGAGTTCGTTGATGTCACCGATGACATGGACAACCTTGTCACCGCCAGTACCGGCCTGTTTTCCAGGCGCGAACAACGCTTCATGAAGGGGAACCTCGTCTCCGTCCAGGATCATTTGTCAAAGGATGGCCTCACACTGATCAAGGAAGGACCCACAGCGCTGGGATATCTCGGCGGTGTGGAGAGTGACTTCTTCATCAAGGGACAGAACGTCTTTACTACAGGCTGGTCCTTCGGCCGGGGGGACCTGGAGAAATCCAAGACCCTCACCACATACGGCAGCAGCGTCGTGTTATGGAGCGGTGAGGAGACGGATGCTCTCTCCGCCCTGAACGAATATCACGGTGCCATCCACGTCTTTGATCCTGAGAAGGATGCCTTCGTCATGTCCAACACCTGGGGAGACCAATCCAGTGACGGACGACTGAGTGAACAGTTCCTGCTCGAGGAGCTTGAAGTAGCCCAAAAGACGGGCGTGACGCTGTATCAGATCGATGACGGCTGGCAGAACGGGACCACCGCCAATTCCATAAACCCCGGAGGGGCCTGGGGTAAGGGCTACTACGAATCCAACCCGGACTTCTGGAGAGTCAACCCCACACGCTTCCCGAACGGGCTTGAGCCCATCGTCGCATCCGCGAATGCAAAAGGCATCCGGATGGGATTGTGGTTCTCGCCCGACTCTCTCAATGACTTTGAGAACTGGGAAAAGGACAGCGACACCCTGATTGACCTGCACAAGCAATACGGCATCTCCGCCTACAAGCTTGACGGGATTGAGTTCACGTCCAAGATCGGCGAGGAAAACCTCACCAAACTCATGCAACGGGTGCTCACCGGCACCAACCGTGGCGTCTTCTTCAACATGGATGTCACGGCGGGAGTCCGCAGCGGCTACTACGGCCAGCTACAGTACGGCTCCTTGTTCCTGGAAAACCGCTTCACCGGGAAGTTCGGAGGCTGGCCCAACTACTACCCCCACCGCACCCTGCGGAACATCTGGATGCTGTCGCGCTACTACCCCACCTACCGGCTGCAGGCCGAGTTCCTCAATGTCCACAGGAACACCGATCTGTACCCGGATGACGCCTTGGCGCCATCCAGCTGCGGGCTTGAGTATGCGCTGGCGGTCACCTTGTTCGCCAACCCCCTGGCTTGGATGGAGCAGACAGGGCTGAACGAGGAGTCCGTTGAAACTCTGGGCCGCGTCATTCCCCGATATAGGGAAGTCCAAAGTGAGATCCTGTCCGGCCATGTCCTGCCCATCGGCAACGAGCCAAACGGCACCACATGGACGGGTTTCCAATCAATAACGTCCGATCATTCCGGGTACCTGCTGATACTCAAGGAACATAACTCCGAACCCGCACATTCCTATCAGCTGTGGGATCTGAGGGGCAAGGAACTGAAACTTGAGCCGGTTCTTGGCGCCGGACAGCAGAGCGGGGCTACCGTGGACGAGACGGGCAACACCGTCTTCCAGTTGGATGGACTCTTTGCCTACGCCCTCTACAAATACACCTGCTGACGCGGTGCAAACAGCCTGACGACGGAAGAACGCCGTGCCTGCATTATCTGGGATTGCAGGCACGGCACTTCCGGGATCACTCGGTCAGCGGACCCGCTCCGCCTTGGTAAACCTGGACCGCGCACCGGAAACCATGTGTACCAGCACTGGGGTTTTTTGGCCGATGACCAGGTCCAATGCTTCAACCAGCTGTGATATCTCAGCGGCCAGTAGGTGCGGCGCAACTCCTTGCCTGGGTTGAATGCGGATGCGCAGGCCTGGCCTTCCCCGTACCTCGTAGGTTGCCACCGAGGCGGCCGCGAGGTCGGTCCTCCCAGCGAGTGCCGCCCGCAGCGCTTGCTCGGCGACGCCGCCACCGATCCGTACTTCTCCGTTGATGTGGCTGTCGTCATCGCTGGCGACCAGGAGGTTGGCCCGGCCCTTACCTTGCTGCGACAGCCAGGCGATCATGGCGATGATGATGGCCACTAGAACAGCCCCGGCCACAATCCACAACCAGCTTTCCTCACGACCGGGGAAGCGCGTTTGGCGGAAGGCATTTTCCATCCCTGCCCATGCAGCGGCGGACCAGCCATGCCACCAAGCCGCGACCGCGGGCACGGTGGCCAGCAGCAGGAGAAGCACTCCTACGGCCAGGAGTTTCGCTCCGATGATGAACAACAGCACACGGTTAAGAGCCCGCGGTGTTCCGTTCACGCGCCAATCACCCCCGACGACGCCAGGTTGACCCGCACAGAAGGCATCGGTACGGGGGACATCTCTTCAAGTTCCGCTTGCACAGCTGCCAGCACCGCCTCCTCGCTCACCCGGCTGCCAGACGTAGGCCTCACATTGACCACTACGAGCTGCCGGGAAACGATCACCATGACCTGTTCCTGGGTAACGTTCGCAGCAGTTCGTGCCCGACGTGCCAGCGCTGAGGCGAGTACTTCGTCATCAACCACGACGGCGGTACGCGCGTCCCTGAGCAGATGCCGGGCACGCCTGCCGGGCAGCACTGCGAGCAGGAAGAAGAACAATCCCACCATGGCAACTACGGCGCCACTGGCACCAAGCAACAGTGGGGAAATACCTTCAGGGAGAGCGATGATGCGCCCAGCCGCAGTGGTGGGATCGATCAACCACGGTGGTTGACCGATTGCCCGCACGCCTGCCTCGAGCAGGGCATAGAGGCAGAGAACAATGACCAGGACGGCGGCAATGGCGGCAGCAGCGGCCCGGGAAGAGTGGGTTTCACGGCGCAGGATTCGGCTCATTTCGGGGTCTTCGCCGGCCACCGGTCCAGCTCCTGCAAATCCCTCCAACTGAGCTTGCTGATCCCGGGTTTTACGGTCCTGGGTTTCCTGGTCCTGTGTCACTGAACGCGGCCTCCCTCCGTGATGTGGGCTCCGCTGATCCTGATGTCCACCCTGCTTAACTGGGATCCGCTGAGTCGTGTGACCGTTTCAAGAACGGCGGCCTTGGCAGCAACTGCACGGTCCCAGATGGAGCCGCCGAAGCCTTGGACGCGCGACGGGTCCCGCAGGACCTCGGTCAAAGCCGGGATGCTGATGGGTGCCACGATCGACAAAGCCAGCAGGCCGTCGTCGTCCGCCCAATCAGCGCGGATGTCGTGGGCCTCAACGCCGAGAGCCTCGGAGGCGGCGGCGCGCGCCAAGGATGTCAAAGCCTGGGTACTGATCCGGTTGTGGCCGGCCAGGCTGCTGGTGGAGTCCACAGCCTCAGCCACGCTCATGACGAAGAGCGCCGGCCCGTAATGGCGTCCAGGACGCTGCGGAGATCCAGTTTTCCGTCGGCGGCCCTGCCGAGCAGCGCTCCGATGCCCATGAAGAGCAGTGAGATCAGGAATCCCCACAGTCCAAAGGAAAGGGACATGAATGCTACGAAGGCGCCGATCGCGATTCCAACAACGGTCATGCTCACTGGAGTACCTCCCTTTCCATGACGGCTGGCTTGCTTCCGGCAGGTTTGACCGGCGGAGCCACGTAGACGTCATTGATCTCGATGTTGACCTCAATGACCTGGAGGCCCACAAGTTCTTCAACAGCGCGGAAAACGGCACTCCGGACCTGGTTGGCAACAGTGTGCAGGGGGTGCCCGTAGAGGGCAACGAGATTGATGTCCACGGCTACTTGGGTCTCGCCGACTTCCGCGCGCACGCCTGCTGCGTGGTCGGAACTCCCGACGGCGTCGCGGATCGCACCGAGCGCACGGGACGGACCCGAACCCAACGAGTAGACGCCCGGTACCGTGCGGGCCGCAATGCCGGCAACCTTGGCAACCGCCGCCTCGGAGATGATGGTGCGTCCAGTACCCAGGATCTCGCCCCCGGGCACAGGATCAAGCTGCACGTTCTGGTCTTCCATGGAGCACTCCCCTTCTCTTGAGTACCACCCTAGCGTCTAGCTCCGACGCTTTGGGAGAAGCGTTGGAGAGAAGGGAGTGCGCGCGGCGGCGACTACTGGCAGTTCTTTTCCATCCGGTCCTGGATAGGCTTCATCAGCTCTTCGAACTGCCCGTCACCATACTTGCTGGGGTCCGAGCCGGCTGCCTCCGTGAAGGCCCTCAACTTTTCGAAAGACGCCTTCAACTCTTCCCGCACTTTGCCCTGCGTCCGGGACGGTTCCTGCTTAGCTTTGTCGATGTCCTCCGGGTTGCCGCCCATAGCCCCGCCAACTGTGGTTGGGGGCAGAGCTGGTGCCCACTTCCGCAGCCGGAGCCGCCGACGACGCGTTGGGTGACGACCGCGCAAGAGGTGCCGGCATCGAACAGGCACTGAGCGTGAGGGTGGCAGCGAGAAGGGCCGGTGAGGTCAGAATAGGCCCAGCGCCCTGCTGTGAACGGAGCAGGGTTATCCACAACGCCCCATTCGTGACTGTCTTGGGCTCCATTGCCCCACCTAGACTGGCCGACACACCGCCAAAACAGCTGCTGGGGAGCCTGTCATGCCACGCCTATCGTTTGCCACTTTTCTTGTAGTCCTGGCCCTTCTCCTCACGGGTTGCCAAGGCGCCTCTACGCCCAGCGGCCCACCCTCCGAAACAGGCTCGACGACGGCGTCTCCCACAATAAGCACTGCCGCTCCGGCAGCTTCGGCTACTCCGGGCACCCCGGGTAGCCCGCCAGCGTCCGCCGTGTACAAACCCGCGGATGCCAAAGGAAAAGCACAGAACGTGCCGGTCCCCGTGATGCCCGAGTTGGCGAAGGAGAACTCGAAGGCCGGGCTGGAAGCGTTCATTGGGTACTGGTACGCGCAGCAGAACTACGCGATGGAAACAGGAGACCAGACAACATGGTCTCAACTCAGCGCCGACGAGTGCGAGACCTGCAAACGGATCGAGAAGGGCATAAATGACAGCCACATCAATGGCAGATGGTCTGTCGGCGGCAGCATCTCTATCCCGGTGGTTGAGCCCATCTGGGCAAATGGAACAGCGAACCAACAGGCCAAGGTCCAAGTAATCCAAGAGCAGATTGAGTATTTCAATGCTGACGGGACCCCGGGGCGAGCATCAGAAGCCGCCACAAATTCTGCCTTCGGCCTACTTGCTACATATGGTTCCCACGGCTGGACGGTGACGAATCTTGGCATCCTCAACTAATCTTCCGGGCCGTCTCTCGCGCGCTTCCTCGGTTGTGGGAATGGCAGCCGTGTTACTCGCGCTCTCGGCATATGGTCCAGCACACGCTGACACGGATTCTTGGGCGGGCTACAACAATCAGCAAGATGCCCTTGACGTAACGAGCAGATTCAAAATCAACCCTTCGACCGGACAGTTAGCACCCAGTATCGGCGGCACATCAACCTCGTCCACTGCCGCGGAGGATCCAAATCAGTACATGGCCGATGTTCATTGCCGTGCCGATGGGCCCGACACCAAGGACCCCGGTTGCGATGCCCTCGAGTGTCCAGCCACCGCATCCAACAGCGAAACAGGCACGCCGGTCATCTGGAAGGAAGCCCCCAAAGCCATTACCAACCCAGGCTGGACAGACTGGATCCCGGTCAGCGGACCCACCTGTCTCTACGACGCCCAGCCCGAGAACGTCCTGGCCGACATCGCCGCCCGCATCCTGACCGACTTCCAACAACTACCCGTCAACCCAGGGACCCTCGAAGCCCAACCGTTCCCGCACACCCTTAAAGGCGGACCCACCAACTTCTACACCACCACCGCAGAACAAGGCTTCGACGTCACCATCCTCGGCCAAGCAGTCCACCTGACCGCAAGACCGGCCAACTACACCTACACCTTCGGCGACGGCAGCACACTAGGACCCACCCCGGTGGCCGGCTACTCCATCCCCGAAACCGACTGGCTCAGCAGCGAGACCCGCACCAGCCACACCTACACCGAAACCGGCAACTACCAGGCCACCCTCACCACCAGCTTCACCGGCACGTACTCTGTCAACAACGGCCCACCCCTACCCATCAACGGAACCCTCGACATCACCACACCAGCCAAAACCATCCACGTCTGGAAAACAGAAAGAGCACTCGTCGCCGACACCTGCCAGGAAAACCCCAACTCCTGGGGCTGCCCAGGCGCGAACACCGACTAATAAGGTGAGTGCGCGAAGCGCGTGAGCGGAGGTAGAGGCAGTCTTCGTGCCGTCTCGACTTACTTTGAGCGGCTATGACCTTTGACACGCTGAGAATTACGGTGCGTCGGCTTCTGCGACGAATCAAGGCGAATCAAAGTGGGTGGCAGCGGTACACGCACTCGCTCATCGGGTTAAAGAAGAAAAGCACCAGTTCCAAAGAACTGATGCTTCCCAGTGGTGGCTCCGACCGGCGTCGATCCGGTGACCTTTCGATTTTCAGTCGAACGCTCTACCAACTGAGCTACAGAGCCTAGGTGACATGTCACCTTGAGAACCGAATTTCTTCGGCGCTCAGAGCGACCCTGACGGGACTTGAACCCGCGACCTCCGCCGTGACAGGGCGGCGCGCTAACCAACTGCGCTACAGGGCCTTGCGTTTGCAGTATCTCTACCGCGTTTTTTTCAAGGCTTCTAGCTTACCAGACTTTTTTCATCCGGTTTACCACTTCCTTGCGTACCCCCAACGGGATTCGAACCCGTGCCGCCGCCGTGAAAGGGCGGTGTCCTAGGCCGCTAGACGATGGGGGCCTGAACTCAATTCGGATTTCGCAAAAGAAAAGCGACGCTTTACGCGTTCTTTCCGTGTCTCGCTCGTCCGAACTGGACTCTAAAACTTTAGAGCATAGATGGCGATATTCCCAAATCGAGGTCTGCTGGCCGTCCAGGGCTACCAGCTTGGGTTCCGTCGAGGGGCGTGATCTCACCTCTAAGAAGCGCACCCAAAGAGTCGAAAGCTCACCCCTCGGCAACGCACCCAAAGAGTCGAAAGCCCACCCCTCGGCAACGCACCCAAAGAGTCGAAAGCTCACCCCTCGGCAACGCACCCAAAGAGTCGAGAGCTCACCCCTCGGCAACGCGCACCACATCAACCGCACCCGCACTCCGGAGGTGGTCCGCAAACATTGGCAGGATCTTGCCCTGACGCGTCCGAAAACCGCCAGCCGCGCCCGGAGCATGGCGGATAGATTTGGCTCTATGACAACCACTTCCCCGGCCGAACCCGGCCAGCCTTCCCCGGACCTGCCCCAGCGCACCACCCCTGCGCCCGGAGCAGCCATGAGCAAGCTCGGCATCGCCGCCGTGATCGTCACCGTGATCCTTTGGGCTTCGGCGTTCGTGGGCATCCGCGCCGTCGGCCCCAGCTTCTCCCCCGGATCCTTGACGCTGGGACGTTTGGCAGTTGCCGCCGTCGTGCTTGGAATCGTGGTGCTGCCGACGCTGAAGGTGTGGCCGACCGGCCGGGAGTGGTTGCCGATCGTGGCCTACGGAGTGATGTGGTTCGGTGGTTACAACGTTGCCCTGAACGCGGCGGAACACATGCTCGATGCCGGCACCAGCGCCATGCTGATCAACGTCTCCCCGATCCTGATCGCGATCCTTGCCGGGATCTTCCTCAAGGAGGGCTTTCCCCGCTGGCTGCTGATCGGCAGCGGGGTGGCGTTCTGTGGCGTTGCGATGATCGCGCTGGGTTCCGGACAGCGCTCGACGGCGGACGTCGCCGGCGTGCTGTTGTGCTTGCTTGCCGCTGTGCTCGCCTCGGTGAGCGCGATCCTCCAGAAGCCTGTGCTCCGTAAGTTCACCGCAGGGCAGGCAACGTGGTTCGGCATCATGGTGGGTGCCATCTGCTGCCTACCGTGGACCGGGCAGCTGATTTCCGAAGTCCAGGCGGCGCCGCTCCCGGCAACGCTCGGCCTGGTCTACTTGGGGATCTTTCCGACGGCCATCGCTTTCACCACCTGGGCGTACGCTTTGTCCCTCATCTCGGCCGGAAAGCTCGCCGCCACCACGTACCTGGTCCCGGGTACCACCATTGTGATTTCGTGGGCAGTGCTACAGGAAGTCCCCACCATCTGGGGGCTGATCGGTGGCGTGGTGTGCCTGATCGGCGTGGGCCTGACCCGGCGCCGGACGCGCCAGCCGCTCCGTTAGCGGGCCATTCCCACCAAAAGTTCGCGGTGTGTGGGCGGATTGGCACCAGGGCGGCCGACGGCGATGGAGGCCGCCATGGAGGCAATGGTGCCGATCCTCTCCATGACGGTGGGCGCCAGTCCGTCGCTTCCCCGCAGGAGCAGCCCCATGATCAGCGCTGCCATATAGGAATCGCCCGCGCCAATAGTGTCCGCCACTGTGGCCGGGACGGCCGGTACGTTGAGCTGTATGTGCCGCGTAGCCATGAGTGAGCCCTTGACTCCCTGTGTCACTACAACCAACCCGGTGCCCAGTGAAAGCAGGTGGTTCGCAGTCTCCTCAAGCGCCTTGCCCGGGTACAGCCAGCGGGCATCGGTGCCGCTGAGCTTCACGACGTCGGTCAGCGGGACTATTTCCTCGAAGAGCGCCAAGGCCTCCTGGTGGCTTCCGAGGAGGTCGGCGCGGATGTTCGGGTCGTACGTCACCATGCACCCACCCTGCGCCTGCTCCAGCAAGCTCCGCACCACGCTTGCGCCGGGCTCCAGGAACGTGGCGATGGATCCCGTGTGCAGGATCCTCGGAGCGTAGGGGAGGGCAAGAGGCGCCAAGGCCCAGTCAATGTCGAAGGTGTAGTCAGCTGAACCGTCCGCAGCTATCCGGGCTGTCGCCGTCGCGGTCTTGCCCGCAGACATGGAACCGGGCAACAGCACCACGCCCGCACTGTGCAGATGCGATGCGATGGCGTCACCCCGGGCATCGCGGCCAATCGCTGTCAGCAGTCCGGTCTTGACGTCCAATCGTCCCAGACCGAAGGCGACATTGGCCGGCGAGCCGCCGGGATACTCCACCTGCCCATCGGCAGACTGCACGATGTCGATCAACGCCTCACCGACAACTACGACGTCGAGGGGTTCAGGCGCGAGGGAAGAGGTGCCGGTCATGCGGTTCCTGTGTCTGTCGAAAAGAGGATTGACTTTTAGTATCTCTCATCACACACCGCGCCGATGCTGCCTGAGCGGACTAAAGTCAGATCATGCCCGCGAATCTTCCACCCGGCTTGCCCATAGTTCCGGACGGCGAGCGCCCTTCATCGCCGCTCCGGGAACGGAATGCGGTGCACAGTCCTGTTGAGCACACCGCCGCGGACGAAGCCCACAGTGCCGCGCCTTTCGAGATGTCTCCCGAAGAATTTGAAGAGGCCGTCAGCGACGCCCTCCAATTGATCCCACCCAAAGCGGCCAGTGCCATGGACAACGTGGCCATCTTCATCGAAGACGACTACACGCCGCAACCGGGCGAAGATCAGGACACTGTGCTGTTGGGACTCTACGAGGGCGTCCCCTTGACTGAACGCGATTCCTGGTGGGAAGCCGGTTCACTGCCGGACCGGATCACCATCTTCAGGCAGCCGATCCTGGACATCTGCAGCACGCGCGAAGAAGTCATCGATGAAGTCGCCATCACGGTGGTCCACGAGATCGCGCACCACTTCGGGATCGACGACGACCGTCTGCACGAACTCGGCTGGGGCTAGCCTTATAGACATGGGGCACGACCACAACCACTCACACGGAATCACAGCAACCGGCAAGCACCGGAAGCGGCTCATCGCCGTCCTGGCCATCACCCTAGGCGTGGTGGGCATCCAGGTGGTTGGCGCCGTCGTGTCTGGATCCTTGGCTTTGCTGGCTGATGCCGGCCACATGCTCTCTGATGCCGCGGGCGTCTTCATCGCGCTGATGGCGGCTTGGATTGCCACCCGTCCAGCCAGTGACCAGCGGACGTACGGGTACCAGCGGGCTGAAGTACTGGCTGCCCTGGCGAACGCATTGATCCTCATCGTGATCGCGGTGGTGATCATGATCGAAGCCATCCGCCGCTTCGGGGAATCCCCGGAGATCCATACGGACGTCATGCTGTGGGCCGCCATTTTGGGTGCCGTGGCCAATCTTGTCTCGCTCCTGATCCTGCAGGGCGCGCAGAAGGAAAGCCTCAACGTACGTGGTGCCTACCTTGAGGTCCTCGGTGACCTTCTGGGCTCTATCGCGGTCATTGTGGCGGCCATCGTCATCATGACCACAGGCTTCAGCGCTGCCGACCCCATAGCATCGGTGTTGATCGCAGTGATGATCATCCCCCGCGCCTGGCATCTGCTTCGCGACGTGGTGGACGTCCTCTTGGAGGCCACGCCGAAGGGCGTCGACGTGAACATGATCCGAGAGCACATCATTGCTGTGGATGGTGTGGTGGAAGCCCACGACATCCACATCTGGACCATCACTTCCGGCGTCCCCGTGTTCTCAGCCCACGTTGTGGTGGAAGACGAAGTCCTCAACGCCAGTGGGGCGGACAGCATCCTTGACCAGTTGGGGTCCTGCCTCGGCCGTCACTTCGACACCGAGCATTGCACCTTCCAGCTGGAGCCGGTGAGCCACTCGGAACACGAGTCGCACCAGCACGCCTAGCTGGTCCCACCACCCGCGCCCTCAACCGCCACCGTCCCTGCGGCGCCGTCCACGGTAACGCGTTGACCCGTGCTGATTCGCGATGTGGCGTCCGGAACCCCCACGACGGCGGGGATGCCGTACTCACGGGCCACCACCGCGCCGTGGGAGTTGGGCCCACCCATCTCCATGACCAACCCTCCGGCCGTGAGGAACAACGGCGTCCAGCCGGGGTCCGTTGACGGTGCTACGAGGATTTCTCCGGGAGCCAAGTGCGCGCCAACGGGGTCCATGATGACTCTCGCAGGAGCTGTGACCTGTCCCGTCGACGCCGGACTGCCGGACAAAGTGCCAGGGCGCTGGGGCCCGCTGATCCCGGGTGCGGCTTCCGGTTCGGTGCCATCTGACATCAGCACCCTCGGTATGCGCCTCCGCAGCAGTTCCTGCCCATAGGCGGCGCGTCGCTCAGCAACCAATTCCTGCAGGTTATCTCCGGCCAGTGCGGTCTCGGCTTCGTCGAGGTCCAGGAAAAAGATGTCCTCGGGGCGTTCGATCCGGTGCGCTGCGGCAAGCTCATTGCCGATGAGAAGCAACTGCTTCCGCGCAACGGATAGACCCAGGACCAGGTTGTACTTGGGTAACTCGCGCAGTCCAGCGAACCTCCGTGTGCGATCCAACGCCATGCCAACCACCGCCGCGTGCAACGGGCTCTTTGTCCTGGCCCGCGCTACGAAACGCGCTACCTGTTCATCGGCGTCGCGGGCTGCCCGCGTAAACTGCTGGTCCGGCGTCTCTGAGCCGTCCGCGAGCCTCAAATAGTTGGTGACGACGCCAAGAATGTGGGTGGGATCGTCTGACCAGCGCGGCATGCCCAGGTCGATCTCGGCGACGGCCCGGTGCCCGAAGGTGCCCAGGAACGAGCTCAATCCTGCTTGGGCAACGGCGGGGAGCTTTTCGTCCCGATACAGTTCCGTCAGTTCGTCCGCCGTTCGACCGGTCATGGAGGCAACGGCGTCAGGGTCTTTCCTCATCTGCGCCGCAAGCTGCCACAGGGCCAGGTCCATCTCGGTAGTGACGTTGTTGGGAAGGCCACGGATCACCGTTTGGAGTTCGCTGTACGAAGCTTGATCCCCCAGGAGCTTCTTGGTCAGCGCCAGCATGGCGAAGCCCAGCGCGGGAAGGGGCAGCACCTGTGGGACGGTGGCAAAAACTTCTTCCCCGAGGATTCGCTGGACGTGGCCGATCCGCTGATGGGCTGTTGCTTGCTGCGGGACGGCCAAGGTGCTGCGCAGATCGGAGCGGAGTTTCTCCACGCGTTTCAGTGCCGAGGCCGGGCGGAACAGGCCACGGAACAGCGACTCAGGAACCCGGTACTTGGCCGCAACCGGAGCAACGTGGCGAATCAGTTTCAAAGGAGTCCTGGTGGTCACTGTGAAACGTGGATCGTCAAAGAGGCCACGTATCAGAACGGCCGAGCGGGCCTCCATGAGGTCGAAAACCCGGGGCACGATCGCCCGGCCGACCCTGCTCCGCACCACCGCTGTGAGGTCGAAGAAGATGCGCTGCCCCGCCTCGTAGTACGGCGACGGGCCGGACCGGGGATCCGGAACATCGAATGCCGCGGTCCTGGCGACGGAGGAAGCGATGAGCCGGATCGCGGCCAAACCCATGGGGGTCAATGGTCGGGTGAGGCCCTGGGCGAGGCTGAAGTTCAGGAAGGCGTGCTCGCCCGGAACGGGAGGGACGCGCGTGGTTTGCGGGTACAGGGTAGTGACGGGCCGTGCTTGGGTGAGCCACAATTTTCCCTCATGGTCCATGGCCCACTCGGTGTCCTGCGGGGCTCCGTAGTGCGATTGGACCTCGCGTCCCAAGTCCACGAGTTCCAACACCTGGTGATCACTGAGGCAGGGCTGAGGGTATACATCGCCGGGTTGGTCCGGTGAGGACCCGGCGCTGCGTTCAATGCGTTCCGTGCCACCGCCAGGGATCGCCGTGATCTCCACTTTCCTGTCCCCTACGGTCCTTTTCACTATGGCACCGCGACGAACATCCACCACGTATTGATCCGGATTCACGGCTCCGGAAACGACAGCCTCTCCCAAGCCCGGGCTGGCGTCAATCACTGTCTCGTGCCGGTTTCCCGTCACCGGGTTGGCAGTGAACATGACTCCGGCGACAGCTGAGTCCACCATCTCCTGCACGACTACAGCCAAGGTGACCGATGCGTGATCGATCCCGTTGACGGTCCTGTAAGTCACGGCACGGTCTGTCCACAGCGACGCCCAACAGCGGCTCACAGCCTCCAGGACAGAGTCAGCGCCCACCACGTTCAGGAAGGTGTCCTGCTGACCGGCGAAACTCGCGAAAGCCAGGTCCTCCGCGGTAGCTGAGGACCTGACGGCAACCGGAACGTCCTCCCCCAGCTGCTGGTAGGCGGACTGCACCGCTTCGGCGATACGGGAGGGAATGCCGGCGTCGAGCACCAAGGACCGCGCGCGGGCGGCAAGCCCGTTCAGCTGATCCAACTGGTCCAACTGGTCCAACTGGGAAGCGTCCGCCTCCTTCAGTGCCGCAAGGACCTCGTCCAGGCCAATGGCCGAAAGGGCATGCCGGTAGGCATCGGTGGTCAGGCAGAATCCGGGTGGTACGGGCAGTCCGGCACGGGCAAGCTCGCCCAGGTTGGCTGCCTTTCCTCCCACCTCCGGAAGCATGGCCCCACTGATGCCGGCGATGTCCAGAATAAATTCCCCGCTGGGCTGTTGGACATCCATGGCGCAGTGGTTCCCGCGGCCTAAGCTGCGCCGAGCATTGGCCCAAACTTGTGACGGTCGGCCAGCCGGGGATCTTCACGATCCGGAACAACCAGCACAGGACCCTTGGCATGGTGGAGGACGCCGTCCGAGGTGGAACCGAGCAGCATGCCCGCGAACCCGCCGCGGCCGCGTGTTCCCAGAACCACCAGTTCGACGCTGCGGCTGATTTCCACCAGCACGTCCACCGGTGAGCCGTCCCGGAGGTCCGTCTCAATGGGAAGCTGCGGGAAATGGCTCCTGAGCCACGCAACACCGGCGTCAAGCTGCACCCTGATATCCGCAAAGAGGGCATCGCGGTCCAACGGAGCCGGCACCCAAGCCAGGGAACCGCTGTACTGCGGAACAGCGCAGATGACTCGGAGCTTGGCTCCCATGCGCTGCGCTTGCTCGGCCGCTTCGAGCACTGCCACCCGGGCTTGCTCGGAGCCGTCGACGCCCACTGCGACTACGTTTTCCACCGCGCGGGGGCCAGCCTTGGCGTGCTCGGCTTTGATGTGCTTGTCTTCCGTGTTTTCGCCGAGACGGTCGGCGCAGTACAGCGGGACCGTGACGGTGGGGCATTTGGCGTGGGCAGGCAATGCGCTGCTGACAGATCCCAAAAGGCGTCCAACGAAGCCCCCGCGGCCCCGGCTGCCAAAAACGAGGAGTGCGGCATCTGCCGAGAGATCAAGGAGGACACCGGCAGCGTCGCCGTTCTCCACTGAAGCGTCAACCTCGATGGCGTACCCGGAGATCTTGTCCATAGCCTGTTTCACGATCGCGTCCGCCCCCTCGCGGATCACCGAATCATCCACAGTTGCATAACCGCCGTCCAGGCCTGATGCGGCAAAGATAGGTACGGAGTAGGCCGTCACGATGTGCAAGGGCAGCTGACGGCGTTCGGCTTCACGTGCCGCCCACACCAATGCACACTGCCCGTGCTCTGAACCGTCAACTCCAACGACAATGCCTCCTGGCGCCACTGCGTGGTCCTGGCCGTCCTGTGGCTCTTCATTGTGCCTGCTGTGCTGGTCCATGGGGCCCGCCTCTCCACCTGCTGCTTGATGTTCCGGCCATTCTGCCAGAGGTTCTCCGGCTCGGATTCCCTTCTCGCGTCAATGTCAATGGCCCGGGCAGAAGAAACCTGGAAATTCCTTCTCCCAATGCCAACTATTCTCGGTCGGCAACGCCGAATCAAGGTGACTTTGGGCTATGTGTATAACGGTCCGGGCTCGGTTCCAGGGTGCGCATTTTGCGCTGGGGATGAACAACGCGAACACGCGGACCCAGGAGGCTATCCATGGCAGAAAAAGTTCGGTAGTGTTCGAGTCACCGAATGGCCGGCAACCGTGTTCCACAGCACACTCCGGCCATTTATTGCGGCCGCTTGGGGAACTCGGACGCGACCCCATGCGATGCCTAATGGCACACACGTCAAGGAGGAACCAAGCAGTGTCACTCACGCCTGATTCCGCCACGGAACGCACCACCACCGTGGTCATCGGAGCCGGCTTGTCCGGCTTGGCAGTTGCCAGTGAGCTCAGCCGCTACGGCGTGGGCTCCATTGTGGTGGACGGGTTCGGCACGTTGTCCGCAACGGGTCCGTCAGTCCACACCGGAATGCTCCAACGCTGCGATGCAGCCGATCCCGCAGCCATGCAGGAGCGCAACGAGATCCTCCGCCACCTGCGGAACTACGCCGCAAGCCATCACCTGGATGTCCGCAGCACCACACGGGCTGTCCGCCTCGATTTCCTTGGCTCCGACCCTTCCCAACAGATCGGCTATGGACTGGCCGCCAGCATGACCACTGCCGGGCTCAGGACGGGGCTCCACGCCTCCGGCCCCCTCGAGTCCACCCGCCGCCAGTGGGCCGTCCACACTGCCAACGGTGTTCTTCTGGCCGACCATATTGTGGTCACGCGCTGCGCACAGAGCCAATTGCGCCGAATGCTGGCGGAACTCGGCATAGCGATCGGCCAAAACCTGGTAGCCGCAATGCGGGCCGTCGGGATGCACCTTGTAGGAGTCGGCGAGCTCATTACGCCCACACCGAAGGAAGTACTTCGGCAGGCAAAGGCTGTAGGCCAGGCGATATCGTCCAAGGTGGCCCTCCCTGCAGGGCCGGGCATCGCCACCGCTTAGCAGATCAAACCTGGCTGCGAACTATTCCGCACATAACTTAACGCCAAAGGCCGGTGCCCTCGAAGATGAACTCTTCGAAGACACCGGCCTTTGAACTGAAGCGTGAGGCTTATGCGCCAGCGCGTACGTAGGTCAGGGGACCCGTTGCGGTCAACCAGCTGATCGGGTGGATACCCGTCTGGTTGCCGTTGATGCCACCGCTGATGGCCTGGCCGTTGCCGATGTAGATGGCGACGTGGCCGGACTGGACGATCATGTCACCGGGCTGGGGTGAGCTGACAACCTTGCCGTAGTTCATGAACTGCATGGGACCGAGGTCGCCAACGGGGATGCCTGCGGAGCCGAGTGCGCGCTCCACCATGGCGGTGCAGTCCTGCATGATGCCGATCTGGGCGTAAGCCGAGGCAACCATGGCGGCATTGACGCCACCAACAGCCGGAGCAGCAGCAGCCGCAGGAGCGGGAGCAGCAGCGGCCGGAGCGGCTGCAGCAGCCTTGGCAACAGGAGCCTTGGCGGCGGCAGTGGTGACTGCTGCCTTCTTGGCGACAGGAGCCGGAGCAACCGGTGCAGGCTTTTCGATAACCGGAGCTGCAACGGAAGCAACAGCGGGGCGCTCGAAGTTGACCGTAGCCGTAGCCAGGGCGGTAACAACCTGGGTGGGAGCGTCGGCCGAAACGGTCTCAGCGACCGTGGCCGGGCTGGAATCCCGCTGAACCGGAGCTTCAGCAGCGTGAGCTGCAATGGAGCCGGTCAACACAAGGCCCGAGGCTGCTGCGATAACAGCTGCCTGGCGGCCAGCGCCGGAAGCGTTGCTGGCAACTGCCTTGGAGATGGAGATGAACGGATTAGGACGTACGCTGTCCGCCTTACGACGGCCGCGAAGAATGCGTGAAGACATGAAAGAGCCTCTCCCGATGCCTGCGAGGTTAGCTGTCGGATTCGGATGGGAGTCACCCGGCCACTATCTCCCGCTGTTCAGCGGAAGCATCGTGACTTCACCCCAAGGCACGCTCGAAAGCGGCCCAAAATGGGTTCCCCGTCTCTGCCGTAAGGTTTGTCTGCGAACGGATTCCGGACTGCGGCAGAGCTAGGCAATCAGACCGGAAGTGCCCGCTACGTGGAACAGGCACAGGTACCACCGTACGCGATGATCACGCGGAAGTCACATTTAAGTAACGAGAAGTACGCTTCTGGCGTGTCGCAGTAACCGTTTCGAGATCTTCGCAGCTACGTAGAAAACCCCGTTATTCCGCGGGAGAAGGGCCCTCAGGGTCGTTCGAAGCAGCCAGTTTCCTGCGGGCAGTAACAGCCAGAAAAATAACGAGACCAACAGCAACAACCGCCAGGCCCACGATGCTCCATGGGAAGGGCTGGGAGGCGTCGGCCGCGGGCTCACTGTTGCCGGTTCCCGACGCCGCAGTGCCCGGGGCCGCGGTTCCCGCCGTCGGCACCGCCGCCGAAGGTGTCGAAGCGGACGGAGCCGATGCGGACGGAGAGGCTGCCGCCGGGCCGCTGGCCGTCGTCGTGCTTCCTGCGGTGGCCGTGAAGGTAAAGGTGCCCTCGATGGGGTGCGAATCGCTGCTGACGACGCGCCAGACCACCGTGTATTCGCCTGCCGGAGCGCCTTCGCGCAGCTTCTGGACCGCCTGGTTATCGATGATTTCCACCGGGCCGTCGGCCCAGTTTTCGCCGCCCGCAGTGACCGTGACGCCCGAACCGATGGCGAGCGGCCGGTTGTTGAACGTGATGGAAACCGACGCCGGGACGTCCGTGACGCTGGTGCCACTGGCCGGCGTCGTGGATTCAGCGACGTCGTGGGCAGACGCCGGCGCCGCAGTAAACAGCAGGGCGGACGCGAAGGCAAGAGCAGCGACGACGGCGGCCAGAAGCGGGCGGATGGTACGCATGGGGCGGTTTCTCCTAGTGTTGGCTTCCTTACAGACTAGGCGAATCGTCCGGAGCGCCTGCACCGGACCGCATAGGATTTGAGGGCACACTCCCCCCGATCCCCGGAGTCTTTCATGCTTAAGCAAGGTTCTGCAGTAGACCGCTACTTCAAAATTACTGAACGTGGATCCACGTACTCGCGGGAAATTCGTGGCGGCTTCGCAACGTTCTTCGCCATGAGCTACATCGTGGTGTTGAACCCGCTGATTCTCTCCGGGGCGGATTCCAGTGGGGCATCCCTCGGCTTCACAGCCGTCGCAGCCACGACGGCCTTCGTGGCGGGCATCCTGACCATCCTCATGGGCGCGTGGGCCAAGCACCCGTTCGCCGTTGCAACCGGGCTGGGCGTCAACGCCTTCGTTGCCGTCACGGTCGCCTCGCACCCGGAACTCACCTGGCCGGACATGATGGGCCTCGTGGTCCTCTCCGGCATCACCATGCTCATCCTGGTGCTGACCGGTTTCCGTACTGCCGTGTTCAAAGCCGTGCCGGAAGCGCTGAAAACGGCGATCGTGGTGGGCATCGGCCTCTTCATTGCACTGATCGGCCTGGTCAACGCAGGCTTTGTGCGCCGGATTCCCGACGCCGCCGGCACCACGGTTCCCTTGGGCCTGGGCGTGGATGGCAAGCTCATGGGCTGGCCTACCTTGGTGTTCGCAGTGGGCCTCATCCTCACCATCGCCCTGGTGGTCCGCAAGGTCCGCGGCGCCATCCTCATCGGCATCGTGGTCTCCACGGCACTGGCAGCCATCCTCGAGTTCACCCTCCACATCGGCCCCAGCTTCGACGGCAAGAACGTCAACCCGCGCGGCTGGTCCCTCGTGGCTCCCACCCTCTCGGAGTGGGGCGCCCCGGACCTGTCCCTCATCGGCAAGGCCAACCCGTTCGGCGCGTTCCAGCACCTCGGTTTCATCGCTGCAGCACTGTTGGCGTTTGTGATCCTCCTCAGCATCTTCTTCGACGCCATGGGCACCATGGTGGGACTGGCCAACGAGGCCGGAACCGTGGACAAAGACGGCAACATCCCCAACGTCGACCGTGTCCTGCAGGTGGACGCCCTCGGCGCGATCGTGGGTGGTGGCGCGTCCGTTTCGTCCAACCAGATCTTTGTTGAGTCCGGCGCCGGCATCGGCGAAGGTGCCCGCACCGGCCTCGCCTCGATCGTCACGGGCGTGCTGTTCCTGGTGGCGATGTTCTTCACGCCCCTCATCAACCTTGTACCCTTCGAAGCCGTGGCCCCGGCACTGGTGGTTGTGGGCTTCATGATGGTCTCCCAGGTGGGCAAGATCGATTGGCAGGACTGGGGTGTCGGCATCCCTGCGTTCCTGACCATCTCCCTCATGCCGTTCACGTACTCGATCGCCAACGGCCTCGGTGCCGGCTTCATCTCCTACGTCCTGATCCGCACCTTCCAGGGCCGCGCCCGCGAAGTCCACCCGCTCATGTGGGCCGTGGCCGCTGCGTTCCTGCTGTTCTTCGGCATTGGAACCGTGGAGGAGCTGCTGGGCGTCAAGTAAGTCTCCTGCGGACCTAAGTCCGGAGTTTCAGACACCCGCCTGCTGGGACAGCTGGTTTTCGTGTGCCCGTTCGGGTGTGCTTGAAGCATGGAAACCAGCATCACCCTCGCCGTAGACGTCAACCCTGGGCCGTGGACGGGCCGCTTTGACGGAGACGGCACTGAACACCGCCGCTGGTGGCAGGCAGTAGCACCCCTGACGTCGCCCGCGCCCGCAACTGCCTCGCGTCCCGCCGTCGTGCTTGGTTTTTGCAGCGATGCCGGAGTGCGCCGCAACCAGGGCCGGGTCGGTGCTGCTGCGGCTCCCGCTGCCATCCGCACGGCGCTGGGTCCGCTGGCGTTCCATCTTGACCGGGACGTGTTCGACGCCGGTGACGTGGTGGTGGAGGAGGACTCACTGGAAGCCGGCCAAGAGCGCGCCGGACGCGCCATTACGGAACTGCTCGACGCCGGAAACCTCACCGTGGTGCTGGGCGGCGGCCACGAAACCGCGTTCGCCAGTTATCTTGGCGTGGCCGGTTCGGACACGGTCCGCGGCAAACGGCTTGGTGTCCTGAACCTGGATGCCCACTTTGACCTTCGCGACGAACCCACACCGAGCTCGGGTACGCCGTTCCTGCAGATGGCCCACGCAGAAGCCGCCGCCGGCCGCGAACTGCAGTACGCCGTCGTCGGAATTTCGGAGCCGAACAACACGCGCACCCTCTTCGACACCGCCGATCGCCTGGGAGTGAAGTACCTGCTCGATGAGCTGTGCACGCCGGAGGCAGTAGAGATTTTTGTTGCCGATTTCCTGGCCGGCGTGGACGTGCTGTACCTGACCATCGACCTGGACGTGATGCCTGCATCCGTGGCGCCCGGGGTCAGCGCACCCGCAGCCTATGGCGTGCCTTTGCCAGTGATCAACGCGGTCTGCCGGCAGGTTGCTGCGAGCGGGAAGCTCCTGCACCTGGACATAGCGGAGCTGAACCCGGAGTTTGATATCGATCACCGCACCGCGAAAGTGGCCGCGCGACTGGTGAACGCCCTGCTCGCCTAGCGTTCCCTTTTCCAGCCGCCTTCCTCCGCCTACTCTGTGGGGAGGGAAGGATGGCGATGCGCGGAACTCCTGTGCAGGACAAGTGGGCTTGGGTGGCAGGGCCGATAGCTGTGGCTCTGGGACTCGCAGCGCACATGGTGGCGGGCGGCAGCGCTCCTGCCCTACCCGTCCTCCTGGCATTCGCCGCTTTGTGTGCGCTCGCCGCCCAACTTATTTCCCGTTGGGTGCACGGACCGCTGCTGCTGCTCCTCCTTTCCGGCTTGGCACAGCAGCTGCTGCACTTCGGTTTCGAGGCTTTCGGAGGGTACTTTCCCGGCAGCGGATTACTGGACCACTTGCACGGCGGCCCGGTCTTGGGGGATGTGCCAACCGGGGATGTGCCAACCGGGGCCGCGTCCGGTGGCGGCGACAGACACCTCCTCCTCTACACCCACATGGCAGCTGCGATCCTCACGCTGCTGGTGGCTGCGGGAGTGTCGTTCGCAGTGAGTCGCGCCAAGGCGTCCACAGCTCAACGGGCAGCAACCTTGCGCAACGTTGAGTAGCCCGGCGACTACCTGCGTAGTGCTGCGAAAGCCTGCGACATGAACTTTGATCCGGCCGCCGCCAGGCGCCTAGTGTCGTTGGCACGTGGTGTACCCGAGAGGCCAGGGAGCTGCCTGCAAAGCAGCGCACGCGGGTTCGAATCCCGCCACCACGTCTGAGTGGCCCCGAGACCGGGGCCCCTCCCTGCGTCGCATTTGAGGGCAATGTTCGCTCCAACATTGCCATCAAATGCCACCTCGCGGGAGCATGAGGTGAGGCGCAGGGACTTTGCCGACCGCAACAACACGGCCGCTCCTTTGCGCAGCGGAGGCGCAGCACCATGTCACCCAGCACTGAGCCGGCGGACGGATTCCTGACCGACTACTACCAGCACGTGGCAGAGGACGATGTCCGCAGCTACACCCCCGAAACGCTGCTGGAACGGGCCCGCTACCATCGGTCTTTGGCTGAGCGGCGTGAGCCCGGGCAGGCCGTGATCGGGGTCCTGCATGAGCCCGACGCCAGCGTGGTCTCGATAGTCAGCGATGACATGCCCTATCTGCTCCCATCAGTCACCGCCGAAATCGCCAGGGACACCGCATCCATCCGGCTCCTCGTCCACCCAACCTTCACCGTCACCCGGGACCCAGCCACCCACCGCCTGACCACCATCCACAGCGCGCCGCAACGTATCGGGCTGCCCACCGGCGTCGAAAATTCAGCTGCCGTCATCAGTCCGCAGCTGGCCACCCCACATGATGGGCACGACGGCGGACCGCTCCCCGAAGCGTGGATGGCAATCGAAATCCCCCGGCTCCCGGACGATGCGGCTGCCGACCGCTTGGTGGGCCGGCTTCGGAGGGTCCTGCTCGACGTGCGGGCGGCCGCCCAGGACCATGCTGCAATCCATGAGGAACTGGCCCGCGAGGTGGAGGCCTTGGATGAGGTGGGAGGCCCGGGTGCTGAAGCCCGGGAGGCCATGGAGGCCCGTGAGCTGCTGCAATGGCTGGGTGAAGGGAACTTCGTGTTCCTCGGATATCGCGGGCGCCGGGGGCTGGGCGTGCTGCGGGATCGGGCGGACCACATGGACCAAATGGACTATATGGACCGGGAAGAGCCACCCGGAGGTTTTCCCTCCGGGAAACCCCGGCTGCTCACCCTCACCAAGTCCACCCAACGCTCCACGGTCCTGCGCCGCGCCTACCTGGACGAAATTACCGTGCAAACAGCCCGGACAACCGAACTGGGTACTGGCGGGCAAAGCACCGCCAGGCACAGCTTTGTGGGGCTCTTCTCCCCCAGTTCCACGTCACATTCAGCCCTGCAGATTCCCGTCATCCGTGACACGGTAAAGGAAGTGATCCGGGCGTTCGGCTATCCGCCCGGCTCGCATCACGGCAAGGAACTTCTGGCTGTGATCGAGGGGTATCCCCGTGATGAGCTGTTCCACATCGACTCCGGGCAACTGGCCGACCATGCCCGCGAGATCCTGCGCCTCCAGGAGCGTCACAGCACCAGGCTTTTCCTCCGGCCGGACTCCTATGGGCGGTTCATGACAGCGCTCGTGTTCCTGCCGCGCCACCGGTACAGCACGGCCGTGCGGCTCAGCATTGAACGTGAACTTCGGGAAGCCTTCGGTTCGGACGCCATCGAATTTGAGCTTCGTTTGGGCGAGTCCGCCATGGCCCGGGTGTTCTTCCGGTTGCTGTTGCCGCAGGCGGCTTCGACTCCCGGCGGGACGCCCGGCGTCGTGGATGCCGCAATCCTGGAGCCTCGGATCATCGCCGCTACCAGGACCTGGGCACAGGGCCTGGCTGAGGCACTGCAGGCGCGCTATCCCTCGGAAGAGGCGGCGCGGCTCTCCCGTGAGTGGGCCGCCGCGTTCCCGGCAAGTTACAAGGCCGACTTTGAGGTGGAGGACGCTGTTGAGGACATCTCGGCGTTCGAGAGCTTCCCGGCCGCCGACGACGTGGAGCCCGATCCCCTGCTTACCGTTTATACACGGCCCGGCACCGCCGTGCTGACCGAGGACGCCCGGATCCGGCTGTATCTGACCCGCCCCAGGAGCCTCACCCAGATCCTCCCGTTCTTCCACAATCTCGGCTTGAAAGTCCTGGACCAGAGGCCTTTCGACATGCAGCGTGGAGACGGCAGGCAGTTCTTCCTGTACGACCTCGGGCTCAAGTACCCGCGTGGCGTGGATCCCCTGGCGACGGGCGGATTGCTGGCGGGCGCGTTCTGCGCCGCCATGCGGGGCGACGCGGAGTCCGACGCCTTCGATGCATTGGTCATCCAAGAGTGCATCGGCTGGCGGAAAGTATCCATTTTGCGCGCTTACGCCAAGTACTTACGGCAGTTGGGAAGCACCAACTCATACGGCTTCATTGCAGACACGCTCTGGTCCAACCCCCGGGCAACACATGCGCTGCTGGAACTCTTCGAAGCGAAGTTCAACCCGGACCGTTACGCACCGGACCTGTTTGATCCTGAGCTCAACAACCGTTCCGGTGTCGCGTCCCACGGCGACGTTTTCGAGGAGGGCACCAGCGGGCTAAGTCACCGGACGCAGGCAATCCATACCGCCAGGGCTGCCCTGGCCGAAGCCATCGACGCCATCCCGGTCCTTGACGCCGACCGTCTCCTCCGGACGCTCGCCAGCTTGGTGGAAGCGACCTTGCGCACCAATTTCTACCAGGACAAGCCGTACATCAGCATCAAACTCGATCCCTCCGGCCTCCGGGTGGCCCCACCGCCGCGGCCACAGTTCGAGATTTGGGTTTACTCACCACGGGTTGAAGGGGTCCATTTGCGTTTCGGTCCGATCGCCCGCGGTGGCCTCCGATGGTCGGACAGGCGCGAAGATTTCCGAACCGAAATCCTGGGGTTGGTAAAGGCGCAAACGGTCAAGAATGCCGTGATTGTTCCTACCGGGGCCAAAGGTGGCTTCTTTCCCAAGCGACTCCCCGACCCGGCGGAGGACCGCGCTGCCTGGCTCACGGAGGGCCAGGAAAGCTACCGGACGTTCATCCGCGGGCTGCTGGACGTCACGGACAACCTGGTACCGGATCCCGACGGCGGCAGCAACGGTCGCGTCGTCACGCCACCGCGGGTGGTGCGGCACGACGGCGACGACTACTACCTGGTGGTAGCGGCAGACAAGGGGACGGCTGCCTTCTCTGACATCGCCAATGCCGTTGCGGCGGAGTACGGTTTCTGGCTCGGGGACGCTTTCGCATCGGGCGGTTCGGTGGGCTACGACCACAAGCAGATGGGCATCACCGCCCGGGGTGCATGGGTGTCCGTCCGGCACCACTTCAGTGAGCTCATGATCGATTCCAGGGCCCAAGACTTCACTGTAGTGGGCATCGGCGACATGAGCGGTGACGTTTTCGGCAACGGCATGCTCCTGTCCAACCACATCAAATTGGTCGCCGCCTTCGACCATCGGCACATCTTCCTGGATCCCACGCCGGACCCTGCTGAGTCCTACGCGGAGCGGGAGCGGCTCTTCAGGCTCCCCCGATCCAGCTGGGCCGACTACGATCCCGCCAAGCTGAGCCCGGGAGGCGGTGTTTTCGCGCGGACGGACAAAACCATCATGATCACCGAGGAGGTCAGGCTCGCGCTCGGTCTGGCTGAAGGTGCAGAGGCTACGGGTCAGTTGGCAATGAGCCCGCCCGAACTTCTCAGGGCGATCCTCATGGCGCCGGTGGACCTTGTGTACAACGGCGGCATTGGCACCTACGTCAAGGCGTCCACGGAGTCCCACGCCGACGTCGGGGATAAAGCAAACGACGCCATCCGCGTCGATGCCAACCGGCTCCGCACCCACATCATCGCTGAAGGCGGCAACCTGGGCGTCACGCAACGCGGCAGGATCGAGGCTGCGCTGGCGGGCATCCTGGTGAACACCGATGCGATCGACAATTCGGCGGGCGTGGATTGCTCGGACCACGAGGTGAACATCAAGATCTTCCTGGACCGCATGATTTCGGCAGGCAGGATGACCGCATCGGAACGGACAGCGTTCCTGCAGTCATTGCAGGCGGAAGTAGGCCGGCTGGTGCTCAAAACCAACGATGACCAGAACGTCCTGCTCCTCAATGACAAGCAACTGGCCGTGGAATGGAGCCCCAGCTTCGAAAGGACCATGGACTGGTTGGAATCCGTAACGGATCTGGACAGGGAACTGGAGTCCCTCCCCAGTAACGGTGAACTGCAGGCGCGGGTCCTCACGGGCAAGGGCCTGACCACTCCCGAGCTCGCGGTGCTGGCCGCTTATGCCAAGATCGAGCTCGCCCGGGAGCTCACGGAAGGCGGACTCGCTGATGATCCGTGGTTCTCGCAAACACTGCGCGAGTACTTCCCCAGGCAGGTCGCGGAGCGGTTCGGCGAACATCTATCAACGCATCCGCTCCGCCGGCACATCGTTGCCACCGTGGTAGCCAACGACATGATCAACATGGGCGGAATCGCCTTCGCTTTCAGGGCCATGGAAGAAACCACGGTGTCAGCAGCCGCCGTGGCACGCGGGTTCGTGGTGATGCGGAAGGTCTGGGATCTGGACTCCGTTACCCAGGCAATCGCCCAACTGCCGGCAACTACGCCCAGCGAGCACGGTGCCGCAGTGGCTTTGGACATGCGACGCCTGCTGGACCGGTCGGTGCGCTGGTACGTTACCCATGACTTCCGCGATAAGCCCCTGTCCGATGCTTTGGCCCGGCTGGAGCAACCGATGTCCCTCATGCGGGCCAACTTCACTGGTTTCCTGCACGGCATCAATTTGGCACACTCCCAGAAGCGGCTCGCCCATACCGATGCCGTCGGCCTGCCCCACAGTTTGGGAATCCGCGCATCTGAGCTGCTGGTCAGTTACGGGCTGCTGGACATCTCGGCCATCGCAGAGGAACTCCAGGAGCCGGCGGACGCCGTGGCGGAGGTCTACTTCGCCGTCTTCGAACGGATTTCCGCCATCCCGCTGCTGGAACACATCACCATGCTTCCGCGGGACACCCATTGGGAGTCCCTGGCCCGGGCTGCGCTCAGGGATGACATGTACCTGGTCCTCGCCGACATGACCAAAGCGGTGGTCCGGCATACTCCGCGGTCCAGGGTGGCGGCCGATCCTGTGGAACGGATCGTGGATTGGGAGCACGGAAACATCGAGCAATTGGCGCGGGTCCAAGAGACCATCCGGGAGGCCATCAAGCCAGGTCCGGTAGATATCGCTGCTCTTTCAGTAGCTGTCAAACTCCTCCGTGCCATGGTTCGGACATGAGACCCACGTCACCTGACTGCCAGTCATCTTACATATCTTGGAGCTCACCGCCTATGATTGATGGGTCGCCCTCGCATGCGGCACGTAATAGGAGGCCCCCCAATGACCCCTGCAATGACTGCAGAACGCGAAATTCGCCTGTCCTTTTCGAAGGCAGACGAGATCCACGACGGACTCGACCGCGCCGTGGATGCCTTGATCGAAAACGCAGCAGCAGACGCTGCCTGCGGAATTCTGGTGACGCGCCACGAGCCCGGCACCTACACCGTGGCTCTGGACGAATCCGTTCCCTTCGGCCAGACCCGCGAAGTACTCGCCGCCTGATACCCCAACGTATTCCCGGCAGCGACGCAAAAACCGGGGCCCGTTCCTTTCCGCATCTACTACCCGCCGAAGGGAACGAGCCCCGGTTTCTGTTTAAGCTATGCCCGTCGGAGAGTCACGCCGTCGGATTTCATGAACAGTTCCTTGCCCTCTTCGGTAACGCCGGGGCCCGAATGCTCAAGCCACACCACGTTTCCGCTGCTGGAAATTTCCTCGATCAGACCTGCGGCGATCACGTGGGCGTACTTGACCACTTCCACCCTCTCGCCAACCTTCAGCGTCTTCCAATCGGAAACCGTAGCCGAGTGAGCGTTTCGCCTGGACAGGACTGCTCCGCGTGCCTTCATTGAACTTCTACCCCTTTGTGGATGTTCTCTGTTGTGTATTGAGTTGTGTGAACAGTTGACCGTCAAGCCCACAACACCGTTGTTGTGGACGTGACGTACACCATAAGTTCTACTACATTTGCCACGCCCCGGCGCTTGCGTTGCGAACAAAGACCGGGGCGTGACAAAGATGCCCATCAGATGAGCGTTTTATTCGGCGTCAGGCCAAAATCCCGACGGCGGATTCGGCGGCCGCACGGATCGCCCCGGAACCAACCAAACGGTCAGCCGCTTCCAGTTCCGGCGACAGGAACCGGTCTGTGCCCGGCCCCTGGACTACTTCGCGAAGCACCTCAAGCACTGCCGTGCCGGCAGGACCCGGGGTGAGTTCGCCGTCGGACATTTGCGTCCGCATGTCAATGGCGCGGGCGCTGGTGACAAGCTCGACGGCGAGCACGCGCCGAAGGTTCTCCACGGCCTTGCGCAGCTTCCGGGCAGCGTGCCAGCCCATGGACACGTGGTCTTCCTGCATGGCCGAACTCGGGATGGAGTCCACCGATGCGGGCACAGCCAGGCGCTTGTTGTCCGAGACCAGGCCAGCCTGCGTGTACTGGGCGATCATCAGGCCGGAGTCAACTCCGGGATCTCCAGCGAGGAAGGCCGGCAGTCCGTGCGAGCGGGCAGGGTCCAGCATGCGGTCCGTGCGTCGCTCGGCGATGGAGCTGAGGTCCGCCACGGCAATGGCCAGGAAGTCCAGGACATAGGCCACGGGAGCGCCGTGGAAGTTTCCATTGGACGTAACGCGGCCGTCCGGGAGGACCACCGGGTTGTCGATCGCAGCGGCGAGTTCGCGGGAAGCCACAAGTGCGGCGTGGTCCACGGTGTCGCGCACTGCGCCCGCAACCTGAGGGGCACATCGCAGTGAGTAAGCATCCTGCACCTTGGTGTCGTTGATCCGGTGCGAAGCAACGATTGGCGAGTTGGACAGCACACGGAGCATGTTGTCCGCGCTGGCTGCCTGGCCGGGGTGCGGCCTCAGTGCGGCGTGGAGCTCCGGCAGGAACACCTGGTCGGTGCCCAGCAGCGCCTCGACGCTCAGCGCTGCGGTGACGTCCGCCGTCGCGAGCAACAAACGGATGTCGGCGATTGCCATCAGGAGCATGCCGAGCATGCCTTCGGTGCCGTTGACGAGGGCCAGGCCCTCCTTCTCAGCGAGGGTGACCGGCTCGATGCCGTGCTGCGCGAGCAGCTCAGCAACAGGCGGCTTGCCAGCGGTTCCGTAGAGTTCGCCGTCGGGGCCCGTTGCTTCGCCTTCTCCCATGAGGACCAGCGCGCAGTGGGACAGCGGGGCGAGGTCGCCGGAGCAGCCCAGCGAACCGAACTCGCGGACAAGCGGGGTGATGCCGGCGTTGAGGACGTCCACCATGGTCTGGAGAACCACAGGGCGGACGCCTGTGCGGCCGGAGGCGAGGGTCTTGGCGCGGAGGAACATGATGCCACGGACCACTTCGCGTTCCACGGCCGGACCCATGCCGGCGGCGTGGCTGCGGATGAGTGACTTCTGCAGCTGGGTGCGGAGGTCGTTGGGGATGTGGCGGTTGGCAAGGGCACCAAAGCCCGTCGAAATCCCGTACGCCGGGACATCGCTGGTAGCGAGATCGTCAATGTGCGCACGGACCTTGGCGACGTTGTCCAGGGCATCCTGGGAAATGGTCACCTTGGCGTCGTGGCGTGCGACGGCGACCACGTCTTCGGGCGTGACGCCGCTGGAGCCGAGGGTGACGGTCAATGGTTCGTGGGTAGTAATAGTCACTGTTGCTGCCTACTTCTCGTTCATGGGGATGCGGACGCCGCGTTCGTTGGCGACGTCGATGGCGCGGTCGTAGCCGGCGTCGACGTGGCGGATGACGCCCATACCGGGATCGTTGGTCAGGAGCCGTTCCAGTTTCTGGGCTGCCAGTTCCGTGCCGTCAGCGACGGAAACCTGGCCAGTGTGGATGGACCGGCCAATACCAACACCACCACCGTGGTGAATGGACACCCACGTAGCGCCCGAGGATGCAGCAGTCAGCGCGTTCAGCAACGGCCAGTCAGCAACCGCGTCCGAGCCATCCTTCATCGACTCGGTCTCCCGGTAAGGGGACGCCACGGAACCCGAATCCAGGTGGTCACGGCCGATCACGATCGGAGCCTTGACCTTGCCCTCGGCGACGAGCTGGTTGAAGAGCAGACCAGCCTTATGGCGTTCACCGTACCCGAGCCAGCAAATACGGGCCGGCAGGCCTTCGAATTCAACCCGGTCGGCCGCAGCGTCAATCCACTTGTGGAGGTGCTTGTTCTCCGGGAACAACTCCTTGATGGCCTTGTCCGTCACCGCAATGTCTTCCGGATCGCCCGAGAGCGCGACCCAGCGGAACGGGCCCAGACCCTCGCAGAACAACGGACGGATGTATGCCGGGACGAAGCCAGGGAATTCGAACGCACGGTCATACCCACCCTTGCGGGCCTCGTCACGGATCGAGTTGCCGTAATCAAAGACCTCAGCTCCGGCGTCCTGGAACTCCACCATCGCCTGGACCTGGCGGGCCATCGACGCCTGGGCCTTCTTGGTGAACCCCTCCGGATCGGCCTCAGCCTCGGTGTGCCACTCGGCCACCGTGATGCCCTCCGGCAGGTAGGACAACGGGTCATGAGCGGAGGTCTGGTCCGTGACCACATCGAACGTGACTTCGCCGGCCTTGTGGCGGCGCAGCAATTCGGGGAAGACTTCCGCGGCGTTGCCCACGTAACCGACGGACCAGCCGCGGCGCTCGTCCTTTGCGGCCTGGACTTTGGCGATCGCAGCATCCAAATCGGTTTCGACCTCGTCCAGGTACCGCTTACCCACACGCCGACGCAGGCGGGACTCGTCCACATCAACAATCAAGCACGCACCATCATTGAGCGTCACCGCCAACGGCTGCGCCCCGCCCATGCCACCACAACCACCAGTCAGGGTCAAGGTACCGGCGAGCGGCCCCTCCGTGGAACCTTCAGCCGCCGGTGCCGGGTGGCGGCCCTCCGCGGCGAGCTTATTTCCGACAGCAGCGAACGTTTCGTACGTGCCCTGCAGGATGCCCTGGGTGCCGATGTAAATCCATGACCCAGCAGTCATCTGCCCATACATCATCAAACCCTCAGCCTCGAGCCGACGGAACTCAGGCCACGTCGCCCAATCCCCCACCAAATTCGAGTTCGCCAACAACACCCGCGGCGCCCACTCATTCGTACGGAAAACACCCACCGGCTTCCCCGACTGCACCAGCAGCGTCTCGTCCTTCTCCATGGTCTCCAGCGTCCGGGTAATCGCATCAAACGCAGCCCAGGAACGCGCCGCACGGCCCGTGCCACCGTAAACCACCAAATCATCAGGACGCTCAGCGACCTCAGGATCCAGATTGTTCATCAACATGCGCAGCGGCGCTTCCGTCTGCCAGGACTTGGCAGTCAGCTCCGTACCCCGGGCAGCCTTGACCGGGCGGGCTCCTGTAGTGAAATCGGCGGGTGCCATGGTGGCTCCTTCGTCTTGGAAAGTGTGTGCTGGAAAGATCTTCTGCTTCTACTAAAGCCCCTTTATCAAGCGGCGGGAACGGCTTTTGAAGGGGTGCTGTCCGGGATTACAGACCGTTAACCCCCTCGCATTCCAGCGGCAATGAGCGCATGCTGGACCCATGGCAACGTTCCGCGTTTCGACCCTTGTCGCAGCACCACCCGAACGCGTTTTCGCGACGTGGACGGATCTTGACCGGTACCCTGAGTGGATTGGCGGAGTCACCCGGGCGGGCGATCTGGTTGGTTCGATCGATGTGCCCGGCAGCCGCTACACCCTGTGGTTCGGGCGGATGGCCAGCCCCACCGAAATCCTTGAGGTTGAGCGGCCTTGGCACATCCGCACCCGTTTCGGCAATGCCATCCTGAAGGGCGAGTCAGATGTAACGTTCACTGCCGAGGGCCACGGTACGCGCATCAACCAGGTGTTCGTCACCCGGGGATTTATCGCCGGAATCTTCGGGCGGCTGTTCGCTTTGGGGTCCTACCGCGGCAGCTTCCAGGGTGAACTGGATACTTTCCGAAAACTCGTCGAGCGCGATGCCATGGGGCCGGGCTAGCCCGCAGGGCGGCCGTGGATCCGGACCGACAGTTCGTCTGCCGCCTTCCGGATACGTGAAGCCAACACCGGCCATTGCTCAGCCGGCACTTTGTCCTCCAAGAAGGTAACGGCGACTGCCGCCGTCGGCCAGCCCACGTGGTCCGTCACTGCGGCGGCGATGGAGCCGAATCCCGGCGTAATCTCGCCGTTTTCCGTGGCGTAGCCACGCTGCCGCACTTGATCGAGGTGAGACGACAACGCGGAGTATTTCATGATGGGGAACTCCACCTCGTGCCGCGAAGTGAAGGCCGCGGCGTTTGGATACAGCGCGCGGACCTGCGACTTTGGCAGTGCGGCCAGGATGGCGCGGCCTGACGCGGTGAGGTGGCTGGGCAGGCGGACCCCGACGTCGGTCACCAGGCTGGGGCGGTTCTTGGCGCGTTCCTCCACGATGTAGAGGACGTCGCGGCCATGAAGCACCGCGAGGTGCGCGCTTTCGCCGATCACATCAACCAGTGACGCGAGCATGGGCCGGCCAAGCCGGGACAAAGGCTCCTGGCGTGAGTATGCCGAGCTGAGTTCGAAGGCGCTGATGCCGAGCCCGTATCGCTGCTCTTCGTGGAGGTGCAGGACGAAGCCGTTGGCCTCCATCACACCCAACAGGTGGTAGACACTGGATCGTGGCAAGCCCAGTGCCGTGGCGATGTTTGACGCCGCCATCGGGCCTCGTCGCGAGGCCAGCAGCTTCAGGATCCGCAGGGTATTCTCGGCGGCAGGGACTTTGGAAGTGGCCTTGCCTGGTGCCACTGGCGACGTTGTCATGGTTCCTCACTGCTCAGGGTTCGGGACCAGCGGAACATGCGACTGTCCGGTATCCCGTACTCAAGCGTGCACCCTGGGGGGCTACGCAGCCAACCCGTCAGGCTTGCCCGGTGTCTGGAGTACCAGACAGTTCCTGCTTGCCCCAGCCATTGGCCGGGGCTGGGGCAGGACCCGGGCTACGGCTTGGGGGCCGGGGCAGTTGCCGTCGCCGGCACTGGACCTTTCCTGCGGAGCAGGAAGGTGATGGCACCGGCAGCAGCGAGGACCAGCGCCGCAATCAGGCCGATCGTCCAACCGCCCAGCCCGGCAGATGAAGCTGCCAAGGGAGCCGCCGCCTCTTGCGACAACGACTCCTCCGACGCCGACTCGCTGGGCCACGTCGCAGCCGGCGGAACATCGACATCTGTGATGTCCGGACGTTCAGCATCAACAGGCTCGCCGTCCGGCGCCTCGCCTGTGACGGGAAGCGCGACGGCGGGAACTGGCGCCTGCGGCCATGGCACCACGGTGGGAGCTGCTCCGAACAGTTCGGAAGAATCAGCCCTTGGTACTTTCAACGGAAGCTTCCCGCGCGCCTGCTCTGCCGCCGCAGCGGTCCTTGCTGCTTCTGCCGCACGGGCTGCTTCGGCGGCTTTCGCTGCCTCTGCTTGGCGAGCCGCTTCGGCGGCCTTATCAGCGGCGGCCGCTGTACCGGCGTCGAGCGCTGCCCTATCCGCCAACCCGGCGAGTTCGGCAATCATGGCGTCGATCGAGGCAACGTGGGCGGCGGTGGCTTCGTCGCGCTTGGCAGCAGCAAACTGCCCGGCGGCGGCGAACGCCCGAAGGTCAGCCCGGCTGCCCTCCAGCGCCACAGTGGCAGCCGCCCGCCGCTCCGCCCCCTTGTCCAGGGTGGCGTAGGCAAGGATGCGGTTGTCCAGGTCTTGCGCAGCAGCGAAACCATACTCAAGGAAATAGCGGACATCTGCGTGGTTGGCAGAGCCCAAGGCAATATCCGCGGCTTTGTTGACGTGACTGCCGCCCTGGGCCAGTAGTTGATAGACCCGCTGACGGTCCGCGCCGAACGCAGACACACCGCTTGAGTCCAACCTGACAGCCTCACCGTAGCCCGTGGTGACGAAGTCCTTGATGGCCGAATCCCCGCCCAACAAGGCAGTCGCGGCGGACTTCTTCACTTCAGGCGTGCCGACCAGTGCGAGATCCAGGGTGACCTGCCGGGCCTCCTTGATCAGTGCGTCAAGGTTGGCACCGGGAGCGGTGAGGGTCACCAGAAGTCCGGGCAATTCCTTGGCGGCTTT
The DNA here is from genome assembly GCF_029873575.1 of Paenarthrobacter sp. OM7. Lineage (NCBI taxonomy): Bacteria > Bacillati > Actinomycetota > Actinomycetes > Micrococcales > Micrococcaceae > Paenarthrobacter > Paenarthrobacter sp. OM7. The sequence continues at coordinate 473,000 of NZ_CP123579.1, read as the reverse complement.
TGCAAAGGCTTCCTTGAACGGCTTCTCGGAAGCCACGCTTGCGCTGTCCAGGACATTTCGCGGAACAGCCTGGGCACTGAGGAGATCACGATCAACACTCAGACGTGTCGTGTCTGCTTTCCGTGCAGCCGCAGCGGCGCTCCTGGCCTGTTCGACGGCGGTCTTCGCTCGGTCAGCTACTGCTGCGGCCCCGACGGGGTTGGCCTTGATGTCGTCCTTGACCTGCTGGAGCAGCGCAGTCACGGCGGCCGCCTCAGCGTGATGGTCGCCTGCAACGAACTGCCCATAGCGCAGGAAATCAGCCACGATCTCAGAGTCGTCGGTTTCCAGCGCTGCCTTGGCAGCAACAGAAACGGCAGGATTCCCGGAAGCAATGAGGCCATATGCCGATTGGCGGTCTGCCATCTTTGCCTTGTCCCTCCACCCGGTCAGGACGAACTGCTCCACGGCTTTTTCGCCTTCGTCGAGGCTTTTGGACGCCTCCCGTTGAACGTGGACGTTGCCGTAGTGAAGGAAGTAGGTGGCCACGGTCCGGAGTTCACCCCGCCATGTTCCGGCCCAGCCTTCTACGAGGAAGGCATCGATCTTGCCCGGATCACCGGTAGCAAGGATCTTCTGAGCGACGGAGCGAACATGCCCGCTCCCCCGCTCCGTCAGCTCGGTGACCAACTGCTTGCGGTCCGCTGCCAGCGGGGCGTCCTGTCCGCCGTCGACGAATGCCTGGACCGCACCTGCGCCGCCCACCAGGGCCGACGCCGCTGCTGCCCGGGCGGCCGGGCCACCCGTCCTCCACAGCTCAAGGACGCCCGCCGTGTCAGTGGCCCGCTGGACATACGGCAAAGGAGCCTGCGATGCGCTGGGAACCTCAAAATCGGGAATGTCGTACGCCTGCGCTGGGGATGCAAAGAGCAAAGACGCGCCAGTCACAGCGGCAACAACGGCAGCGGCCCAACGGCGTCGAGTGTGACGAAGTACAGAAATCAAGAGTCCCCCATAAGGATGCGGTGGCAGCGCTGAATTCAAGGGGGCGAGGCTGAAAGCGAGGGATGCCTGACCGTATTGATGAGCTGTCCGCGGTCATCATATCCGAACGGAGACTATGACTTTGACCACCCTCCCAAAACCGCCCCGTCAGTTAAAACCGCCCCGTCAGTTAAAGCAGCCCCGTCCGTTACAGCGGCCCTGTCCGCCAAAGCAGTGTCTGCGATCAAAGACACCAAACCCCCGTGAGTCCGATCACAAGAGGCCCAAAAGTGATCTGCTGGATAGCGATCCCCTCCCAAAGACGAGAAGGTTTTACTATGCAACAAACCAAGCTGGCCGCGGAGAACTCTGTCCTCCAGGCCGCGGGTACGGCGCTCAGCCGAGGCCTGAACGTCCGCCATATCCGCTTCATGGCCCTCGGATCCGCAATCGGCACGGGCCTCTTCTACGGCTCTGCTTCTGCGATTCAGAAAGCCGGTCCGGCCGTCCTGCTGGCCTACATCATTGGCGGCGCGGCCGTGTTCATGGTGATGCGCGCCCTCGGCGAAATGGCCGTCCGACACCCCGTGTCCGGGTCCTTCGGCCAGTACGCGTCGAAGTATCTGGGACCGTTCGCGGGATTCGTGACCGGGTGGACGTACGTGTTCGAGATGGCGATTGTGGCCATCGCCGACGTCACTGCCTTCAGTATCTATATGGGGTTCTGGTTCCCCCAGGTGGACAGATGGATCTGGGTGCTCGCGATCATTCTGTTCCTTGGCGCCATGAACCTGCTCAGCGTGAAGGTGTTCGGCGAACTTGAGTTCTGGTTCTCGCTCATCAAGGTGGTGGCGATCATCGCCATGATCGTGGGCGGTGCAGCGATTGTGGTGTTCGGCTTCCAAACGGGCGACGGCGGCGGCGTGGCACCGGGACTGGGGAACCTTGTGAACCACGGTGGTTTCTTCCCGAACGGCTTCGAGGGGCTCCTGGCCGCGTTCGCCGTGGTGATGTTTGCCTTTGGCGGGATCGAAACCATCGGCATTACCGCGGGCGAAGCCACCAACCCCAAGAAAGTCATCCCGCAGGCCGTTAATACCGTGCCGGTCCGCGTGCTGCTCTTCTACGTGCTGACGTTGGGTGTGCTGATGAGTATCTTCCCGTGGAACGAGATCGGCAGCAGCGGCAGCCCGTTCGTGCAGATCTTCGACGGCCTGGGCATCCCGGCCGCACCGCACATCCTCAACGCCGTAGTCATTACCGCCGCGCTCTCCGCTATCAACAGCGACATCTTCGGAGCCGGCCGCATCCTGTTCGGCCTCGCTCAACAGGGTCACGCACCGAAGAGCTTCAGTAAGATCTCGCGGCACGGCGTTCCGTGGATGACAGTGGTGATGATGGGCTGCATCCTGCTGGTTGGCGTGGTGCTGAACGCCGTGATTCCCGAGGACGTCTTTGTGCTCATCGCATCGATCGCCACCTTTGCCACTGTGTGGGTCTGGGTGATGATCCTGGCGTCACACGTGGCCATGAAGCGGGAAATCAAGCGCAAGGGGCTGCCGGCGTCGGAATTCGGTTCTCCGCTGTGGCCTGCTGCGTCCATCCTGACCATGGCCTTCATGGCGATGGTCATCATCATCCTCGGCGTTTTCGAGGACACCCGGGTAGCCCTGTATGTCGGCGGTACCTGGTTGGTCCTGCTGTTCGTGGCCTACAAACTCTGGGTCCGCGGTGGCGGCCTGCGCCGGGCAGAACTGGTGGACGAAACCGCCTGATTCACTGCGCCGAAACGACAGCTAATGCCAATGTTCACGCGGAACATTGGCATTAACTGTCGCCCCGCGAGGGGGTCAAGCTCAGATGGCAGCAGCTGCGGAGCGCACGGCCTCGGACAAGGCAGTTGCCGGGCGCCCGATCAGTTTCCGGAGATCACCGGTGGTCACCAAAAGATCGCCACGGCCAATGCCCAGATCGGTATCCGCCAGGATCTGCGCGAAGCCTTCGGGTACCCCTGCGCCCGTCAGGAGATCGGCGTACTGGTCTGCCGGGAGGTCCCGGTATTCGATTGATTTGCCTGATGCAGCGCTGATTTCGGCGGCCAACTCGTCCAAGGTAAAGGCCTCGTCCCCGCCCAATTCGTAGATCTTCCCGGCTTGGTGCTCCGCGACCAGGACAGCGGCTGCGGCCTGCGCATAGTCTGCGCGGGAAGCACCGCTGACCTTGCCGTTTCCGGCGCTGCCGGCAAGCGCTCCCTGGGCAAGCGTTCCCGGCAACTGGTCGGTGTAGTTCTCGATGTACCAGCTGTTGCGAAGGAGGGCGAAGGGGACGCCTGATTCCTTCAGGATGGATTCCGTGGCCTGGTGCTCTGCGGCCAGCTTCATGCGGGTGGTGTCTGCGTTGGCAATGCTGGTGTAGGCCAGAAGTTCCACGCCCTCGGCCTTTGCTGCCTCGATGACCGTGCGGTGCTGCTCTACCCGCTGGCCGACGGCGCTTCCCGAAATAAGAAGGACCTTGGTGGCTCCCTTAAGCGCTTGGGCCACCGAAGCGGGGTCGTCGTAGTCCATTGCAGCCGCGCGAACGCCGCGGGCAACAAAGCCGGACAGCTTTTCGATGGAGCGCCCTGTGGCAACAATGCTGTCAGCGGGGACATTGCGCTCAAGGAGGGCCTCTATGACGTGGCGGCCCAGCTGGCCTGTTGCTCCGGTAATGACGATGCTCATGACTGGTTCCTTTCAAGGAAGTTAATGGGTCGGTCATCGATCACAACCACCCCTCCCGCAGATAACTTCCCGAAAGAGAGTACGCACTTTAAGGTAAGGTACTGACATGAAAGTAAGTACCCTCTTGACTCCCCTCCCGGCCGGCGTCGCGGACGGTGTCTTCCCTGCCGGCTGCCCCAGCCGAACGGTGCTGGACCACATCACCAGCAAATGGGGAGTGCTGGTCCTGCTTTCGCTGTCCGAGGGAGATCAGCGATGGAGCGAACTGCGCCGACGCGCTGAAGGCATCAGCGAAAAAATGCTGGCCCAAACCCTGAAAACGCTCGAACGGGACGGACTTGTACGCCGCGATGCACAACCCGTCATCCCGCCGCGCGTGGATTACAGCCTGACTGAACGCGGCCGCGAGCTCACGGCACTGCTTATCCCCCTGGTGACCTGGGCATACGACAATGCCGAGGAAATCATCGGCGGCCAAAGTTAACCCGGCTGACCAGCGGACGCGGCCTACCGGGCCGACCAGCCGCCGTCCATGGTGTAGCTCGCCCCGGTGACCATGCCGGCGTCGTCGGAGGCCATCCACGCGGCCAGCGACGCAACTTCTTCCACCTCCACCAGGCGCTTCACCGCGGACTCCGTCAGCATCACCTTTGCCAGGACTTCGGCCTCGGGGATGCCGTGGAGACGGGCCTGATCGGCGATCTGTTTCTCCACCAGCGGCGTTCGGACATACCCGGGGTTGATGCAGTTGGACGTGACACCGCGCTCGCCACCCTCCAAAGCCGTGACCTTGCTGAGTCCCTCCAGACCGTGCTTGGCGGAGACGTATGCACTCTTGTAGGCCGAGGCCCGGAGCCCATGGACCGACGAAATGTTGATGATCCGTCCGAACCCGTTGGCGTACATGTGCGGGAGTGCGGCCCTGATGAGGAGGAACGGAGCCTCCAGCATCAGGGCCAGGATCCGCCGGAATTCCGCGGGTTCGAACTCCTCGATCGGCGCAACTTTCTGGATTCCGGCGTTGTTGACCAGGATGTCGCAGTCCAGGCTCAAAGCGGCCAGCGCGTCGACGTCCAAGAGATCCACAGTCCAGGCTGTGCCGCCCAGCTCGTCGGCGAGCGCCGCAGCTCCGGAGGCATCGACGTCGGCCACTACTACTTTCGCACCGCGGGCGGCGAGCGCCCGCGCGCAAGCTGCCCCGATTCCGCTCGCGCCACCGGTCACCAGGGCTTTGCGTCCGTTCAAGGAGTTGTCCATCGAATCAGCCTTTCGAGGCGGTAGTGAGTCCGTGGCGGATGGCGTCGGCCTCGTCCACTTCCTGGAGCGCGATGCCCTTGGTCTCCTTCAGTGAAACAACGGCGACGACCGTTACGGCGCAGGCGACCACGAGGTAGATGGCTGTGGGAACCCAGGATCCGGTGTCCTTGAGCCACTGGGTTGCCAGCAGCGGCGCGAGTGAGCCGGCAAAAATCGAGGTGACCTGCGAGCCCAGGGATACACCCGAGTAGCGCATGCGGGTGGGGAAAAGCTCGGACATGATGGCAGGCTGCCCCGCGTACATGAAGGCGTGCAGGCAAAGGCCGATGGTCACGGCGAGGACAATGATCACGGCGTTTTTGGTATCGAACATGGGGAAGGCGAAGAACGGCCAGGTCGCGCCGGCGATCGCGCCCACCAGATACACGGGCTTGCGCCCCCACGAGTCCACCAGGCGTCCCACCTGCGGGATGACCAGGAAGTGGATGACGTGGGCGATCAGGAGTGCCAGCAGGAGCGAGGAAGTGTCGTACTTGTGGACGCTCTTGAGGTAGACGATCGCGAAGCTCACCACCAGGTAGTACATGATGTTCTCTGCGAAGCGGAGGCCCATGGCCTGAAGGATGCCCTTGGGGTACTTGCGGATGACTTCGCCAACACCGTAGCTGATGGCTTTGGACTCCTCCACCTGCGCCTTGGCTTCGAGGAAAATGGGGGCTTCGGTGACGTGGGTGCGGATGTAGTAGCCAACGAACACGATCACGGCGGAGAGCCAGAACGCTACGCGCCAGCCCCAGCCGAGGAAGGCTTCGCTGCTGAGGACCGTGGACATGGTGAACAGGACGGCCGTAGCCAGGAGGTTACCTACCGGGACTGCCGCCTGTGGCCACGATGACCAGAAACCACGCGATTTGTTGGGGCTGTGCTCAGCCACCAGGAGAACAGCACCGCCCCATTCGCCGCCGAGCGCGAAGCCCTGGATGAAGCGGAGTGCCACCAGCATGGCCGGTGCCCAGTAGCCGATTTCCACGAAGCCCGGGAGGCAGCCCATCAGGAACGTGGAGACGCCCACGATCACGATGGTCAACTGCAGCGTGGGCTTGCGGCCGAGCTTGTCGCCGATCTGGCCGAACACGATGCCACCGAGAGGGCGGGCAACGAATCCGACGGCGTAGGTGATGAACGCCTGGATGATGCCGTCCAGTTCATTGCCGGTGCTCGGGAAGAAGTACTTGCCGAAGACCAGCGTGGCGGCCGTGGCGTACAGGAAAAACTCGTACCACTCCACCACCGTGCCCACCATTGAGGCCGCGACGATCTTCTTGAGTCCGGAGCCTTCGCCGGCGCCCTTCCCTGCTTTTGATGCGGAGCGCTGCTCTACGCTCATATCCATCTCCTCAGTGTCCTCTTTGACCCTTTTGAACGTGATGTGATCCACAACACGAAATGCTCCACTGAGTATTGCCGCAGATTTGTTGTGTCTCAATGACCAAAGCAGCACCCTGTGTGTGCAAAATTGCAGATATGAAGCCGAACCCGGATGACCTCCTCATTTTCCTGACCGTCTCACGTTCAGGAAAATTTACGACGGCGGCCCAAGCCTTGGGGCTCAACCACACCACCGTTTCGCGCAGGATAGCGGCGTTGGAGAAAGCGCTGGGAGGCAGGATTCTGGCGCGTGCCGCGGGCGGTTGGGAAGTAACGGAGCTGGGCGCGGAAGCCGTGCTGGTCGCAGAACGGATTGAAGCTGCGGTGGGCGCGCTGGGACCCAGCGACCACGCACCCGACCCCATTACCGGCGTCGTACGCATGACCGCGACCGATGGCTTCAGCGCCTATATCGCAGCCCCTGCGGTCTCGCGCTTGCGGCGGGAGCACCCTGGGCTGAGCGTGGAGATCGTGACGGTGACGCGAAGGGCGTTGCAGCAGCGCTCCGGCCTGGATATCGAAGTGGTGGTGGGGACGCCGCAAGTGCACCGGGCCGAAGCCATCAGGCTGGGCGAATACCGGCTGGGGATGTACGCGTCGCGCGCCTACTTGGAGGACAACGGCACCCCTTCAAGTATTGAGGAGCTCACGCAGCACCAACTGGTCTACTTTGTGGATTCCATGCTCCAAGTCGATGATCTGGATGCTCCGCGCAGGTTGGTTCCGACCATGCGGGACGGCCTCAGTTCCACCAACGTGTTCGTCCATGTGGAGGCCACCCGGGCCGGAGCAGGCGTTGGTTTCCTGCCGTGTTTCATGGCCGACCGGCACACGGATTTGGTGCGTCTCCTGCCGGCGGACTTCGCCGAGCTGCTCCCCTACTGGATGGTCCTCCGCCCGGACTCCATGCGACGCCCCGCGGTTGCCGCCGTCGTGCAGGCTTTGCGCGAGGAGACTGAACGGCGGCGGGAAGAGTTGCTGGGGGCTGAATAGCCCGCCGAGGTGGCATCAGGACCCCAGCGGGTCACCAGCCGGGTTTGCTGGGCCAGGACCATGGCAACCCAGACGCCATTGACCTGCTGCGCCTCCACCCCTGCCGTCGCCTGTGGCACGATCTGTCCGGATTGCTGTCCTTCTTAAAATTAGGAGAGCCTTACTATGGTAATCATGCCCTCCAGTTCCGCCATTCCGCCCTGCCCACCCGGGCGTAACACGCCAGCACCGTGGACGGCTTCCCGTCTTTTCAAGTTCACCCTGCTGGCCAATGGCCGCTGGAAGTTGCTGCTGGTGGGTTGCGCCGGCTTTATTCTGCATCAAGTCAGCGAGGCCCTGGTTCCGGCCACCATCGGCGCCGCCGTTGACAAGGCAATTGCACCGCACGACGCCGGGGCCCTCCTCTGGTGGCTTGGCGCCCTGGCCGTCGTCTTCGTGGTGCTCGCCCTTTCCTGGCGCATCGGCACCCTGGCCACCAACCGCTCCTTCCTCTACGGTTCGCATGACCTCCGGCAGTTGGCTGTGGAACGCACCCTTCACCCACGCGGCATGGCAGCCCGGCGTGCACCCGGCGAAATCGTGGCGATCGCTTCCTCGGACGCCGACAGGGTTGCCGGCCTGTCCTGGCTCATCGGTGGGGGCCTCGCTGCCGCGGCCGGTGTCGCGACCTCCGCAGTAACACTGCTGCTCATTTCGGTCCCCTTGGGTATCGCAGTCCTGGTGGCTACGCCCGTCATGCTGGTGGTGATGCAGCGCCTCACCAAGCCGTTGGAGGACCGCAGTGATGTGGAACAGTCCTCAGCGGCCCGCGCCGGCGCGCTGGCCACGGACTTCGTGACCGGATCACGCCCCCTCAAGGGTCTCGGCGCAGAGGAAGCAGCCGTCACCCGATACCAGGATGCCAGCCGGACATCGCTGCTGGCCGGGCTGCGGGCTGTCCGCGCCAGGTCCGCCTATAACGGCGCCAGCACCGCCCTTTCCGCTGCGTTCCTGGCCGGGATCGCCTTCTTTGCAGCGTGGTTCGCCGTCCAAGGCAGCATCTCGGTAGGTCAGCTGGTGGCGGTTGTCGGCGTGGCCCAGTATGTCCAGGGACCCATGGCCGCACTGGGCTTCCTCAGTGTGGAACTCGCCCGGAAACGGGCCTCAGCGGCACGCATCGCGGTACTGCTCGAGGAACCGGATGCAGTGCCCGCACCTGGTGACGGGGACCGCCTTGCCGCTGCAGAACGCACGACGGCGGCAGCCGGGTCAGCAGCACGGCCCACCCCTGCGCGGGAACCGGCACCGCTCCTCGAGCTACGCGACAGCCCGGACAACAGCGCCTTCCCGCCCTTCACGGCGTCCGCTGGGGAGATCGTGGGTGTGGTGCTGCCGGACGGCTCACAAGCCAGGCGATTGGTGGACACGCTTGGTTTCCGCACCCCCGCTCCCCGCGGCGCAGTCTCCATCGACGGCCACGACGCCGCCGACCTGGACCCCTTGGATGTCCGGTCCAAAGTCTTCGCCGACAGTCATGAAGGCGTCCTTTTCCGCGGCACTGTCCGCGACAATGTGGCAGCAGCCGATGCCCCGCTGCAAGAACGGGCCCTGGCGGCTGCCGCCGTCGAGGACTTCATTTCCCAACTGCCGGAAGGCACCGAAACCGTTCTTACCGGGCATGGCCAGAGCCTGTCCGGTGGGCAGCGGCAGCGGTTGGTTCTTGGCCGCTCGCTGCACCAGCACCAGCCGGTGCTGGTCCTGCACGACCCCACCACCGCCGTCGACACCGCTACCGAAGCTGTGATCGCGGAGGGACTCCGCAACTTCCCGGACAAGGCGCTGGTACTGGTCACCACCAGCCCCACGCTGTTGGCCGTCTGTCACCGGGTGGTGGTGGGAGGTGCCGATGGCGCATCGGAAACCGGGACCCACCGGGAACTCCTCGCTACGTCGGCCGGCTACCGCGAGGTGGTGGGTTCATGAGCACCGACATCCTGCCCATCGCCACACCCCGCGAGACCCGGCGGGCCATGTGGCGCCTGTTGGCACAGCGTCCCGGCCGGCTCGCCCTGACCGTGTTCGTTCTGCTGGCGGCGGCCGGCTGTGGACTGGCAGCGCCGGCGATCCTGGGCATCATGGTCAACATCGCGGCCGGCGGCGGAGACGTCATGAACCTGCTGTGGCTGGCCATCGGCTTGCTGGTTGCGGGCGGATGCGGCGCCCTGCTGGGCATCCTCGGCCAGAACCTGCTGGCCCGGATCTGCGAGGAAGCCCTCGCCGGACTCCGTGAGGAGGTCTTTGCGGCGGCTGTCCGGAAGCCCTTGGCACAGCTCGAAAAGGCGGGCATCGGCGATGTGGTGGCCCGCGTGTCCGGCGATGTCGAGGCTGTCAGCGAGGCCATTTCCGGAGTGCTGCCCGCCTTCACCAGCGCAGCCTTCACTATCGCCGTCACGTTGCTTGGCCTGGGGGTCATCGACTGGCGCTTTGCAGTGGCGGTCCTCATCGCCGCACCCCTGCAGGTCCTCACGCTGCGGTGGTTCCTCAAACGAACCGCACCCATCTACCGGACCGTCCGCATCACCGAGGCCAATCGGACCGAGCAGATCATCGAGACCGTCCATGGCTCGCCGTCGGTCCTGGCGTTGGGCCTCGGGTCGCGCCATGCGGAGCTGGTGGCAGCTGCTTCCCAGGAGAACATCGGCCACGCGCTCAAGGGAGTCAGCTACCTGACCCGGTTCTACAACCGCCTCAACCTTGCGGAACTGGCAGGCCTGTCCGCGGTGCTGGTGGTGGGCTTCTGGCTTCACGCCGAGGGCATCGTGACTATCGGCGCGGCGACCGCGGCGGCACTCTACTTCTACCGGCTGTTCGATCCGATCGGGCTGGTCCTGGGGCAGTTTGATGAACTCCAGAAAGCGGCTGCCGGCCTGGGGCGCATGTTCGGGCTGACCATGTCCACGGCCAAGACTTCCCCAACCGCCCTTTCCCGCGGCACTGATTCCAGCATCGTCCTGGACAACGTCACCTTCGCCTACCCGGGCCAGCGGCCCGCACTCCGCGGCGTCTCGCTCACAGTACGACCAGGCGAGCGGGTTGCTGTCGTTGGCACCTCAGGAGCCGGAAAAACCACCCTGGCCAAGGTCATCATGGGCCTGGAACACCCGGACAGCGGGACCGCCTGGGTGGGTGGGCTCAACTCAGCTGCCGCAGCCCCCGCGGACCTGCACTCGAGGATCGCGATGGTCAGCCAGGAAGTTCACGTCTTCTCTGGAACGCTGGCCGGAGACCTCAGGCTTGCCAAACCGGATGCTTCCCCCGCGGATCTCTCCCGCGTCCTCGCCGCCGTGGGGGCTACGTGGATGAAAACGCTCGACGACGGACTGGAAACATCCGTAGGCGCCGGCGGCCACCAGCTCACCCCGGAGCAGGCACAGCAACTGGCGCTAGCCCGGCTCATGCTCAAGGATCCGCCCATCGCGGTCCTCGATGAAGCAACTGCTGAGGCGGGAACCGGCTCGGCCACCATGCTGGACCAGGCTGCCGAAGCGGCGTTGGCGGGCAGGACGTCCGTGGTGATCGCACACCGTTTATCACAAGCAGCGTCGGCGGACACCGTTGTTGTGATGGAGCAGGGACGGATTATCGAATCTGGCCCGCATCAGGAACTGCTGGCCGGCGGGGGCCGTTACGCCACATTGTGGGAGGCGTGGAACAGCTCACTCAGCCGCAACTGAGGGTTCGTTCGCAGGCACCTCTGCAGGGTCATGCCGCACAGGGGTTCCCGCCGCGAAGGACCGCACTTTCGCATCATCCCAGATGTGCGCCGGGACGCCTCCGCCCAGGAGTTTGCGGGCCAGCGTGGGGTCATCACCGAAGGGTGCGTGGCTGCCGGCCATGATCATGTTGCCGTATCGGCGCCCTTTGAGCATGGCCGGGTCCGCGATGATCATGGTGTGCTCGAACGTATCCGCGATGGTCGCAGCATCAGCCCGGGCATTCTTGAGGTCAGGAGCGTCCCCGGAGTTGACCACGTACAGGCCGTCGGGGGCCAGGACCGCATCGGCATGCGCCGTGAATTCGCGGGTGGTCAACGCCCGGGGCGTGAAGGCACCGGCGAAGACGTCCCGGATGATGAGGTCCCGGGTGTCCGGGGTGAGTGATTCAGTAACCGCCCGGGCTTCGCCAACCCGGAGCCTCAACAAGGGCGCCTTGGGAAGGTCGAACCAGCCGCGCACATAGTCGGCCAGCTTGCCGTCCAGTTCCACCACCACCTGCCGGGCTTCCGGGTAGGCGGCGTGGAAATAACGAGCCATGGAGCAGGCTCCCCCACCGAGGTGCAGGGCCCGCAGCTTCGGTTTCTGCTCCGGCGGCCAACGCGATTCCACCAAGGCAGCGATCCAGCGCATGTACTCAAAATCCAGGAACAGAGGATCCGCGAGGTCAATATGCGAGCTCATCACACCGTTGATCTTCAGCAGCCACCCATTGGAGTTGTCCTGGTCCGGGATGAGCTCGCAGTCGCCGGTATCGATGTAATAAACGCCCGCGACCGGACCATCAGGTCGGGTGCCGGAAGGCACCTCGACGACTCCCGTCGTCGACCTCTGGGACCTGTTTGGTTTACCGCGTTTCGTCACTACTTCAGCCCTGCTTGAGTCATGCTCCAAGCCTAGTGGAGCGCCACATTACTCCGAACGGTCACATCGAAGGTAAGGCTACTTACCTTTATGGCCTCCGGGGCCATATGATCTCTACATGGAACTCGGAGCATCGGTATGGGCGGAGGTGTTGACCGTGGCCGTCGCGTGGTTGACGGTGGTCTGCCTGCTGCTGGCCCGCGTGCCCAAACCGCCGGGCCTCCTCGACTCGCCGCTGGACATGGATCCGCCCGACGATTCGGAACCGCGCTAGGCCTGGCATTTGATGGCTGCGGTCCGCACGGTCAGTTTATGCGGATGGAAAGGGTTTCATAGACGATGACCGAGCCCCCCGCCGGCGCCCGGCAGGTCAGCTGCCTCTGCGGTGCGCGGCTGGCCCGCAATTCCACCTCGATTTTCGCCGGATGGGGCGGCCGGCCAGTAACCCGGATGCGCCAGTGCTCGCCCTCCCGCAAGGTCTCAGTGACCACAAAATCCTGCCGGCCGGCAGGACCGAACTGCCCCAGCACTGCCACCACCGCGGCTTGCTGGGGCGGCAAGAGATCCGTATAGCCGCGCAGATGCTCTGCGTGGATACGGGCGGCTAAGTGCTCCTCAACGGTGGCCACGGCCGACCCGGCGTCGAGTCCTCCGTAATATACACCGTCCGGGGCGATGACCACGTTGGCCGCAAACCTGTCACCGCCAACATGGGAGCACTCCCACACCAACTCTGGCCAGCGCTCGCTGAGTGCACGTCCCACGGGGCGGCCCCATACTGCGCAGCAGGGGTCGTGCTGACCGTGGGCGCAAACCATGATGACCGGCGGGAAACCGTGCTCTCCGGGAGATGCCAGGGCTGAGGCTATCCCCGCGAGGTCCTCATCCCGCTCCCACGTTCCCCAGTGCTGTCGATAGGCGCCGGAGCTTTCATGGCGAAGAACGGCCCATCTGCCCGGACCCGGGCGGCGGCGAGGGCCGGGCCGCCGCACCAGGAGAATCCGCGCATTCGCCGTCCGCGCTGCAGAGACGACGAGCGCCTTGGTCCCCGCCTCGAGATCCAGGGCGTCAAAGCCGTCGGGCGGCCACGCGCCCCGGTACTCCACGAGGACCCAGACGAGGCCGGGTGACGCCGTGCCTGCCATCGAGTCCCCGCGCGCCTGGGCAGTTTCCGCGCAGAAGAAGCGTCCCGTTGCGGCTGCCGGGGACGTCATTGTGCGACGGGGACAAGAACTCCTGCGCGCAACAACCTCTCGGCGAGTGCCAGGCCGATGTCCGCCGCGGGGTATTCCCCGCCCTCCAGCAGGCGCCGCACGGACGGCAGATCTTCCTCGGGGAAGTCGAGCCAACCGACGCGGGTGGTGAGGCGTGAGCCATCAAACCGTGCTTCCAGGGCCCCCCGAAGACGAACCAGCGACTCTGGCCTGAGGCCGTCAATGGCCGCGAGTTGGGCCACCGGACCAAGGGGAGCCGGGCGCCCTTGCCCCCTTCGGGCACGGTGGAAAAGGGACGTCGTATCGGCTTCAAGGACAGCGGCCGCGAGACGTTCACGGACTGCAGCCATCTCCTCTTCAGGTCCGTCGACGCCCAATGGCAAGGACCGGCGCATCCCTGGATCGTCACAGAGCGCGGCAAGTGCGGCCTGTGCCAGATGTTCGGCCAACGCATGGCGGGTCCAGGTGTGGATTCCCAAGGTCAGATGGATGGAGACTTTCCCCTGTGCCTGGGCGGCGTGCAGCCAGCCTCGTGGCAGGTACAGGACATCGCCCGGCTCGAGGACCGTGTCGATGTACGGTGCGCCTTGAGCGGCCTCTTCGACCGCGGAGCGGCGATCAGTCCAAGGCTGGCTTCGCAGCGGGTCCACGTGGACCGGCTTATGGATGATCCAGCGCTTGGTTCCCTCGATCTGCAGCACGAAGACGTCGTGGACGTCGTAATGATCATCGAAGCCACGGTTCTGCGGCGGGGTGATGTAGGCGTTGGCCTGCACAGGATGTCCAAGTTCACTGCTCAACTGCGAGCTGAAACCCGACACAGGCTCCCACGTGCGGTGCAGCGCCTGCAGCACGAGGGTGGCACCATCAGCGAACTTACGCCACAGCGCGGTGTCATCAAGCTGGTCGGAGATGGTGGCGCCGACCCCTGCCGGAGAAGTGTAGGAGGACTCGGGAAGCGTGGAGCCGCCCTTGGCGACGCGCAGGAAAGGCGTCCGCAACCCGCGGCGTGAAACCAGTTCGTCCACTGCGCCGGCTGAGAACACATCGGAGAAGTCGCTGACACCACGGGTCAGCAGGGCGGTTCGCCCCCAGACGTCACTGGCAAATTCCTCCTGGCCGATGTCGATCAGGCGTGTTTCCAGGACCCCGCCGCCTTTCACGGCGCCGGGGTCCTGGAAATCAGTGCTGGTAGAGCTCAAACCTAGCTGCCCTGTTGTCCGGCGCCGCCGTCGGCACCACCGTCAGCGGGGCCTTCCGCACCACCGTCCGCGCCGCCGTCGGCACCACCGTCAGCACCGCCGTCGTGCGTGCCGGGGACGCCGTCCGCACCACCGTCAGCGGGGCCTTCCGCACCACCGTCCGCGCCGCCGTCGGCACCACCGTCAGCACCGCCGTCGTGCGTGCCGGGGACGCCGTCCGCGCCACCGTCAGCGGGGCCTTCCTGCTGGCTTGGATCCTGCTCTGGAATAGACATGCTTCCTCCCGGGAATCGGACCGGGCGGTCTTCATCGATACCGCCCGTGATCACCATATCCACAGGAGTCTGCCGTGGGAACAGCTCGCGCGGTGGGAACTTAGTAGAGCCCCGGACGAACCATGCGATGTTCCGGCAGCGAATACCAGGAGGGATCGCACAGTTGCCGTTTGCCGTCCGGAACAAAGCCGTTTCGCCGATAGAAGGCCTGGGCGCGCGGGTTGTGGTCCAGGACCCAGAGGTACGCCGGGCCATCGCCAATCAAGGCATCCACTAATGCCTGGCCAACCCCCCGGCCATGAACGCGTTCCAAGGTGTAGAGCATAAAAAGCTCCCGCCCGCTGGGACTGTCCTCATCCCTGCCCGGCCCTGCGGCGCCGATGCCTACCAGGAGACCGTCGGGATCGTGGGCCAGCATCCTGGAGTGACCCGCAGCGATGTAGTCCCGGTAGCGCTGGATGCGGTCGGGCAGCGCCGCTTCCTGTTTCTCGAAAAACACCGGGGGCAACAGGTGCCCGTAGCTTTCGCGCCACGACTGGACATGCATGAGGGCCATCGCTTCGGCGTCGTCCACCAGAGCGGGGCGAAGCGTGAAATCCACTAGCGCACCCGCGCTATCGCGAAACCGTCCCAGCCCTTACTGCCCACCGTCTGGATGGCAGTGGCGTCCAGGCGCGGATCCTGGCCCATCATCTCCAGCATCCTGACGATGCCAGGCGCGTTGACCTCGTCCCTTTCCGGCTCAAGGATGGCACCGTCCCAGATGACGTTGTCCACCACGATGACCGTGCCCGGGCGCCCCAGCCGGATAGCCCAATCGAGGTAATGGGAGTCGTTTTCCTTGTCCGCATCGATGAAAACAAAATCGAACGATTCCTCCCCCGCCAGGGTGGGAAGGGTATCCAGGGCAGCACCCACCCGGATGTCCACTTTGTGCCCCACCCCGGCAGCATCAAGGTTGGCGCGCGCCACGTCCGCGTGCTTTTGGAGGAATTCGCACGTCACCAGCCGCCCGTCGTCGGGCAGTCCCTGTGCCATCCACATACTGCTGAAACCTGCCAAGGTTCCGATCTCAAGGACCCGCCTGGCCCCCGACATCTGAACCAGCATCCGGAGCAACTTGCCGGCGTTGGGGGCTACTTCAATCGCCGGCATGCCGGCTTCGACGGCGGACGCCAGGGCCCGCTGGTGGGCAGGATCAGGTCGCACGACGACGTCAGTCAGGTAACGCTCGACGTCGACCCAACCGGGTTCGGCCACATGTTCAATCATGGGCCCCAGTCTGGCACCGGTGGCCGCGCTGGGGAAGGATCTAGTCCGTGGCGGAGATCGCCTCTTCGAGTCGCTCCACCTTGCCGGTCAGTTCGCCGCTGTAACCGGGCCGGATGTCGGCCTTGATCACCAGGGAGACGCGGCTGCCGTAGCGGCCCACAGCTTCGGTGGCGCGCTTGACGACGTCGAAGACCTCGTCCCATTCGCCTTCGATGGTGGTGAACATGGAGTCCGTCTGGTTGGGCAGTCCGGATTCGCGGACGATCTTGACGGCGGCAGCGACAGCGTCGTGCACGGAAGCGTCGGGGTTGGGTCCGCCGTTGGCGGCGGATGCGGGCTGGCCCGAAGGGGCGACTGAGAAAGCAAGCAACATAAAATCCAGTGTTTCACGTACTGGTTTGTCATATAACGGGCTACTCCCGCGTAACAACGGGCCAGGGGCGCTCCGTTGCTACCCTGACAAGCATGGAACAGCCCTCTGAACGCAAGCCCCTCAGGGCAGACGCCGCACGCAATGTCGACAAAATTATCACCGCCGCCCGGCAATGCTTCCGGGAACACGGGCCCGAAGTACCACTGCAGACCATTGCCGCCACCGCCGGAGTTGGCCCCGCAACACTGTTCCGCAACTTCTCGGACAAAGAGCAACTGGTCCTCGCCGCGTTATCACGCCAGCTGCGCCAGCACGTAGACCCCGTCGCCGCGGCGGCGCTGGACGGCATGGACGCCGCTGAGGGCCTCATCAACGTCATCGATGCCGTGATGCAGGTAGCCAGCGAAGACGCGAACCTCCTTGACGCTGTCGCAGGCCGGCGCGGACTCCTGATAGGCATTACCCGCGGCATCATCGGCTCCATGGCCACACTCCTTGAGCGGGGCCAAGGCCAGGGTTCCCTGCGGCGCGACATCACCATCGAGGACATGGTCCGGTTGGTGGCCATGCTGATTGGCGCCGTGGACACCATGGAACCGGGCTCTGCGGCGTGGAAGCGCCCGGTGGCCTTGATCGAAGACGCCATCCGGACCGAGCGCCCGTCCCGGCCGCTTCCGGAACAGTCCGGCATCCCAGGCGTGACCCTGACCGAGGCTCCCTAGCCGGGCTGTCAACGGCAACATACCGGCTTGATGGTGAGTCCTGCCCATCGCGGGACAGCCCGCGTGGCACTAGGCTCGGGCGTATGAATATTCCCCTGAGCTCATACTCATCCAACGGTTCAGAATCCGCCGCGGCAGCCGGCCTGGTCATGCTGCTTATGGTCATTTACTTCGCAGTGGTCTTTGCGATCGTTGGTGTGCTCTACATGGGAATGTTCACCAAGGCAGGCCGCCCTGCGTGGGCAGCTTTCGTCCCGATCTACAACAGCATCAAGCTCATGGAGATCGCCGGGCGCCCCTGGTACTGGTTCTTGCTGACCTTGATCCCGTTCGCAGGAATCTACTTCAGCATCGTGGCCCTCCACGACCTCTCCAAGTCATTCGGCAAGGACGCCGGCTACACCGTTGGATTGGTCCTGTTGCCTGTGGTCTTCGTGCCGATGCTCTCCTACGGCTCCGCTCCCTACCTGGGTCCGGCGGCCGGGCGGCAATTCGTGGCCTACCCGCAGGGCTATGCCCCGCCGTTCCAGCAGGGCTATGCGCAGCCGCCGTTCCAGCAGGGTTATCCACAGCCGCCGGTCCAGCAGCCCAATGGCCAGCAGTACCGCTAGCCCCAGCCGAGCAGCCTGAGGAGTGCCGCGGCCGCGGCGCCCGAAATCACCACCACCAGGAACGGTGCGCGAAGCCACAGCGCGACGGCGGCGGCTGCCAGGGCGCCGATGCGGGCATCAAGGACCAGTCCCTGTCCGGAGGCAACGGCGTTGACCACCGTCAAGGAGGCCAGCAGGCCAATGGTCATGGTGCCGGCCACGTGCATGATGCGGGGGCTCTCCAGCAGCTTGGCCGGGACGAAGTAGCCCACCAGCTTGGTGAGGTAGGCCAGCGCACAGGCGATCAGGATCCATAGCCACAGGTTCACTGCGTGTCCCCGTTCGCAGGCTTCCCGTGCCGGTGTTTCTCCGCATAGGGATCCACGTCCGGCTCCAGTCCCTCGTCCAGTCGTGCGTGGCTGAACCAGCCGATGACACCTGCCACTACGGCCGCCACCAGGATGGGAACACCCGAGGGAACGAAGGGCACGGCCAGGATGGTCGCCAGTGCGCAGGCAGCAGCGATGGCCCAGGGCTCACGGCCTTTCAACCGCGGCCACAGGAGGGCCAGGAAAGCAGCGACCGCGGCCCCGTCCAAACCCCACTGTTTGGGGTCGCCCATTGCGTCCCCTGCCAAGGCGCCGATGGCCGTGAAGATATTCCAGAGTATGAATATACCGATTCCGGCAGTCCAGAACCCCCGGCGCTGCTCGTCGGGATCGGACTGGCCCGACGCCGTCGCCGTCGATTCGTCGATGGTGATGTGCGCCGAAGCATAACGTTTCCATCCGCCAGGACGGAGTATCGCGTTGATCTGCATGCCGTAGATGCCGTTGCGCAACCCCAACAGGGCGCTGGCCGTCATGGCCGCCACCCCGGAGCCTCCGCCTGCCACAACACCAATGAAGGCGAACTGCGATCCGCCGCTGAACAGTAAAAGGCTCAACACCATGGTCTGCCAGAAATCGAAACCCGACGCTACGGAGAGGGCTCCAAAGGACACTCCATAGAGGCCCGTGGCGATACTCAGGGACACAGCGACCTTGAAAGCCGGCGATTCCCTCAGCTTCACGGGAGCAGCACTGCCGCTCATTTCCGCAAGCTCCATGACCACAGGATCAGCGGAATCTGCAGGGGCAGGCGGACAGTATGGATGCGGCGCTCGGCTGCCGTGCCGTTGGGACCATAGGCTCGGCGAAGTGCATCTATATGCCCAGCAAGGAATGCAGCGAACATCGCCGTGGTGGCGTCCGCGGCAACCTTTCGCGTGGCTGGGATCAGAAGCCCGACGGCGGCAGCCGCCTCGATCAGTCCGGACGAGGCAACCCATTCCTCCCGGGACATGACTGCCAGCGGTCCATTCGGGCGGCCGGCCGGCTCGTCGTTGCGGCATAGGTAGTCCGGCACCACCGGGTAGTAGAACTTAGGCGTGCGGAAGTGCTTTGCGGCGCTGGCCAGGAGCAGTGCGCTCAAGGCTACTGCGGACGTGGTTCGGGTTGCTTGTGCTGACCAGCGAAATGACATGAGACCACTCAATCACAAGCGGGGTGGCCGCCAAAGTCAGCTGGTTACCATCAACTGCTTCAGGACCTGTGCCGGCTTGTTGGTGGTGATCTCGTGGATTCCAAGTCCCTGGCACAGTGCCACGTCCTTTTCCGAATCCACAGTCCACACTCGGAATATTCGCCCGGCGTCCAACCAGCGCTGCACGTTGCGCGCATGCTCCCTGATGTAGTCAATACCCGGTCCGGCAATAGATGCTTCGCCTGCGTCCAGGACACGTTCCGCTTCCAGCTGCGTGGCACGCATGACGTTGGCTACCGCACCGCCAGTCAGGAAGCCCAGCCCGAGTTCCTGCCGAAGCTCCTTCACTGTGAAGTCGTCCACCAGTTGGCACACGTGCTCTTTTGGCACGCTCTGCAGCAAACGCTGGACGGAATCGGTATCGAAGCTCATGAAGGAGATCCGGATGTTCTCCAGCCGGGATTCCTCCGGCGTCCAGCCTTCCTCTTCCAGCAAGGCCAACACCCTGTCCTCCAGCTTGAGGCGGTATGGACTGGGATGCTTGAGCTCAATCGCCAAACCGATCTCACGACCGGCTCCGCGCAGGATGTCCAGCAATTCCGGCAAGGTCAGGAACTGGTCTGCCACTCCCCCGTAAGCCTCGGGAATGCGTGCGCCCTTCCACGACGAGAAGTCCAGGGAGCGGAGCTCCTCCAAGGTGTGCTCCGCAACCGGACCCGTGCCGGTGGACGTCCGGTCCAGGTTGGCATCGTGCAGCAACACCACGTGCTGGTCCCGCGTCAGGTGGACATCGCACTCCACACCGTCGGCGCCGTCGGCGATTGCCTGCAGATAGGCTGCCCTGGTGTGCTCGGCGTAGGCTGCACTCGCGCCGCGATGGGCGTAGACCTTGGGCCGGCCTGGGGCGAAGTCGTCGCTAGTCATGCAGACACGGTAGCCCACCTCCGTGCATCTGCGGGGGCTACGCTGGGCTCATGCAGGTGAACTCTGAACAAATCCCAACTGAAGACGTCACCAACCCCAACCCGCTGCCCCATCAGCCGGGTTCCGCAGGTTCCGCAAGCGCAGGCTCCGCTCGCGCCGGTTCCGCTCGCGCACGGCGGGGCGCCGCCGTCGACCTTTCAGCAGGTGACATGGAAAAGGCCGTCGCGCTGCTCCGCATGAAACGGTTGGCGCTGGCGCTGCTGATCGCCATGGCGGTGATCTTCACGGTGGCCTTCGCATTCCAGAAGCAGTATCCGTGGCTGGAATACGTCCGGGCGGCAGCCGAAGGCGGCATGGTGGGCGCGTTGGCCGACTGGTTCGCGGTGACCGCGCTCTTCAAGTACCCCATGGGCCTGAAAATTCCCCACACGGCCATCATTCCGCGGCGCAAGGACCAGATCGGCGAATCACTCAGTGACTTCGTGGAGAGCAACTTCCTCTCCCAAGAGGTAGTGCAGGACAAGTTGGCCAGCATCGACATTGCCCGCAAGGCCGGCACCTGGTTGTCGGCGCCGGGAGGAGCCGAACGCGTGGCCAAGGAAGGCGGCGCGATCATCCGTGGCGCCTTCACAGTCCTGAAGGACGACGACGTACAGGCAGTCATCGAGGGAATGGTCCGTAAGCACCTGCTCACCCCGCCGTGGGGGCCGCCCGTGGGCCGAATGGCTGAACGGATCTTTGCCGACGGCCATCACCACACCCTGGTTGACCTGTTGGTCGACCGCGCCGCCGACTGGGTGGATGCCAACCACGCCACGGTCAACCGGCTGGTATCGGATCGCTCGCCCCTTTGGGTGCCCACGTTCGTGGACGGCCTGGTGGGCGACAGGGTGTACGTGGAGCTCTCCAAATTTGTCCGCGCTGTTCAGTCGGACCAGAACCACCAGGTGCGCCAGTCGATCGATGCCTACCTAAAGGACCTGGCCCAGGACCTTCAGCATGATCCCGCCATGATCGAGCGCGCGGAGTCCATCAAAGCCCAGATCCTCGGCGACCCCGAGGTCCGCGAACTGGCGTCCCGCACATGGGGAACCGTAAAGACTGCCTTGCTCAACGCCGTCGACGATCCGCACAGTGAACTGAGCCAGCGCTTCAAGGGCGCCGTCCGTGATTTCGGTACCCGGCTGGTCAACGACGCCGAACTGGCCGGCAAGGTCAACACCTGGATCGGAGACGCGGCGGGCTACTTGGTGAACACGTACCGCTCGGACATCGCAGGCGTCATCTCTGACACCGTGGCGCGTTGGGATGCCGAGGAAACGTCCCAGAAGATCGAACTGCAGGTGGGCAAGGACCTCCAGTACATCCGCATCAACGGCACCGTGGTGGGCGCCCTGGCCGGGCTCGCGATCTTTACGGTGGCGCACCTGCTGTTCGGCTAGTTGGCGACAGCCCTCTGGAGCTATCCCGTGGGCCTTGGTACCTTCAACGCATGCCGATCAAACTTGAAAACGTTGGTATCGCGGTCCGGGATCTTGAAGAAACCATCGCCTTTTTCACGGATCTCGGCCTCACAGTGTTGGGCCGTGACACGGTCAGCGGCGAGTGGGCCGATACGGCCGTAGGGCTGGACGGCAACCACGCCAAAATAGCGGTGCTCCAAACTCCGGATGGCAACGGCCAACTGGAGCTTTTTGAGTACCTCCACCCTGACGCGATCGAAACAAACCCCACCCTTCCCAACGAGATCGGCATGCACCGGGTTGCTTTCTCGGTGGACGACATCGATTATGCCCTGGAGATCGCTGCCAAGCACGGATGCCATCCTCTGCGCGGCGTTGCCACGTACGGTGACGCCTACAAGCTCACCTACCTCCGCGGGCCGAGCGGGATCCTGGTCATGCTGGCACAGAAGCTCTAGAGGGAGGCGCTTCCATGCTGAAGCACGTCGCCGAGGGCGTTTTGGTTCACGAGAGCGAATTCATCCAGAGCAACTGCACGGTGGTGCAGGGCCGGGACGGTGTCCTGCTGATCGATCCCGGCATTACGGTCAACGAAATGGCCGCCATCGCGGACGACCTCCGCGGGTTGGGCCAGCCTGTCCTGGCCGGCTTCTCCACACACCCCGACTGGGACCATGTGCTCTGGCATCCTGACTTCGGCAACCCGCCCCGCTACGGCACGGCACGCTGCGCGGCCTCCATCCAGTCGGTCCTGGCCGCTGCTGACTGGAAAGAACAGGTAGCCGAGGGGCTGCCTCCGGAGCATGCCGATGAGATCCCCATGGAACTGCTCGGCCTCATTTCAGGACTGCCTGCCGACACTGTCAAGGTCCCATGGGACGGACCCACCGTCCGCATTCTGGAGCATCAAGCCCACGCCCCTGGCCACGCAGCGCTCCTGATCGAGGGGGCCGGCGTCCTGGTAGGCGGCGACATGCTGTCCGACATCCTGATGCCGTTCCTCGACCTCGAGGCAGCGGATCCGCTCACTGACTACCTTGAAGCGCTGCGGCTCTTCGATTCCGTGGCCGGCGATGTTGTTGCCGTCGTCCCTGGCCACGGTTCCGTGGGCCTGGCCGGGCAGTTGCGGGAACGCATTGCCCTGGATCGCGCCTACGTGCAGGCGCTGCAAGATGACCGTGAGTCCGAGGATCCGAGGGTTGGCCCGTCCGCGCCTTTGGAGTGGCTGGCCGACGTGCATGGGTGGCAGGTGCAACGGCTCGCCGAAAAACGGCGGGGCAGAGATTTCTCATGAAATGCCGGTCTTGAGAAAATCGACACCACGTTTTCTCAGCCGAGCAAGTGCACCATCTGCCCTGGCCTTGCTTGGCCCACCAAGTCCAGGTCTTCGTCGCGAACCATAGCAATCACCGGCGATTTGGCCGCTGCCGGACGGCCGGCCAACGCAATGACGGGAAGGCCCGACGGCGGCAGCACCACTGCGCCCAAGGCCAACGGTTGAGGATGGGCTGCTTGGGTTTCGGCAGCTGGAGCCGTTTGCACAACCTCAAGGGGCCGACCCATCAATCGCGCACCCACGCGGTCCGATTTCGGCGAGAGAGTCCACGGTTCCGTGGTCAATCGAAGCCACGTGCCGGCGTCGATATTCGGAGCCTGCGGGTAATCCGGCCCCTCTGGCACACGCGAAACCCTGGCAACTACCGGCCTCTCGGGGTCCAGTGCCCGCCGGGCGGGGTGGTTGGCCTCAGGGAAACCCTGGCCGTGTGGCTTTCCGAACGTCACGTACTCACCGGCCGACAGCGCCTGGCTGGGCGCCGACACACCACCTTGGACCCCTACGTAATAACGGATCCCAAACAACGCCGGCCCGAAATCCAACACCGCTCCGGGAGCTACCCTGACAGCTTTGTTCAGCGGAAATTCTGAACCGTTGAGCGTCACCACACCCTCGGCGCCTGTGACTGCGACAGCCGATCCCGTCACGAACCTGAGCCTCAGTCCGCCCACCAGCACTTCGAGTCCGGCCTCATGTTCAGGATTTCCCAGCAAGGCGTTCGCCAGGTGCAGGGACCTCCGGTCAAGGGCTTGATCGGGCTTGAGGGCAAGCGTCAGTGTTCCGGGGACCACCACCACTGCACTCATCCGGCAGACTCCTCCTTCACGAACCAGCAGAACGTTGCCTACACAGCATCAGGCCTAAGCGAACGCCTCTATCGGAACACCGGCCTGCTCAAGACCTTCCCGGACAGCAGCGGCCATATTGACAGCCCCCGGTGTGTCTCCGTGAATGCACAAGGAATCAGCCACTACTGGGACAACAGTTCCGTCGATGGCGAGGATTTCCTTGCGCGTTGCCAGCCTTACGGCCTGAGCCACCACCGCAGCGGGGTCATGCAGCACTGCGCCGTCCTGGCTACGGGGTACAAGTGTGCCGTCCGGAAGATAGGCACGGTCCACGAACGCCTCGCGGAATACTGGATGACCGGATTCTTCTGCGAGCTTCAGCCATTCGGAGCCCGGCAAGCCAAGCACGGGCAGCCCGGGATCGTAAGCGTGGACGGCCGCGACCACGGCTTCGGCCTGCTCGGCATCACGGACAATCCGGTTGTAGAGCGCGCCATGCGGCTTCACGTAATCCACCGACGCTCCCACAGCGTGGGCCATTCCATCGAGGGCGCCGAGTTGATACAAAACGTCGCCGAAGAGTTCGTCGAAGGTCATGTCCAGGGAACGCCGGCCGAAGCCCGCCAAGTCCCGGTAGCCCACGTGCGCTCCTACTCGGACATCCAGTTCAAACGCCGCCCGGCAGCTGTCCAACATGGTGAGAGGATCACCGGCGTGGAAGCCACACGCCACGTTGGCACTGCTCACGATGCGGAACATCGAGGCATCATCACCCATGGTCCAGGAGCCGAAGGACTCCCCGAGGTCAGCGTTCAGGTCCACTGTTACCGCCTTCCAGCGTGAGGGTGTCTGCCGCTTCGGGAGCGACGCCATTCTTTGGTGCATTGGGAAGCAACTCACCCGGGATGGTATCCGGCAGGGGGCCGAAGGCTTCCTTGGCGGTGGAGACCACGGCGCGGCCCATCATGAGGTTGCCGGCACCACCCACCACAGCGCCCACGCCGAAAGGCAGGGCACGGCCCAGGAATGCGGTCCCCTGGCGCTTCACAAGGTTCTTGAGGAAGGCCCGCTGGATGGAGTCGCGGATGACGCCAAAGCCGCTTCCCGGAATCTTCTTGGTGAGGGTCCTGCCCCAAGCGTTGGTTACGCCCTTTCCGCGGCCGAGCGATTGGCCACTCAGTGCCCCGAGCATGGACGTGCCTTCCTCGCCCAGCATGATGGCCATGACCATGGTTTGCGCACGTACGGGATCAGTAAGCCGGATTCCGTGGAGCTCCGCCAAGGACGACGCATAGAGGGCGGTAGTCTCCAGGAAGCCCACGGTGGCGAGCGCGGAAAGTCCCAGGGACGCTGCAGTTCCGATGCCGGGAACGACGGCCGTTGCACCCACCGCTGCACCTCCACCGGAGATGGCGAGCAAGTAGTGGCGCTCCAGTTTCGCTGCGAGTTGGGCCGGGGTGTCATGGGGGTGTCTGCGCTGCAGCCTGCGCAGGTTGGCCAGCACCAAGGGGCGCTGGACCTCGACAGCCTTCAGCAGGACATTATGGACGCCGGGCTTGGTGTTGCCTTCCTGATCAAAGACTGCGTTATGGGCTGTCTCTTGGGCGATTTTCACCGCCGGGTTGGGTCGCTTGGGCATCTTCACCTCTCCTTGGCAGCTGGGTCGTCATACTGGGAACTGCTGGATTCAGCCTATGCCACGCCCCTGACCTGCGAGACCTCCACGGGGTGCTATGTGGATACTATTCCGCGCACAGCGGACGTCCCAGCAGAGCTCCCGCGGCGTAGACTGGGGGCACTCACGGAAGCAGTCCACCCAGGACAGGAAGTATCCGTTATGAACGCCTCGGAAAAGAACGACCACGTTATCCGACACCACACCGACGCCCCGGCGGAGGGTGAAACCGAAGGCTGGGTTTCGCACGATACCGGCATCCACAGCCAGGATCCGGCGGAAGGCCCGGATATCGACGACGACGTGCCGCCGTCGGGCGCTTCATAACCCGGGTTCCTACCGCACGCGCCATTGGCAGGCGCGCCTTCCACAGCGCCAACGCCCAGGTCTAGGCTGGTGAAATGGCTGCGTTAAGAGCGCTGCGTCCGTTTGCGCACCGGGAATTCCGTGTGCTGATTTCCGCGCTGTCCATTTCCATTTTTGGATCGGGCATGTGGGCAGTGGCGATGGTCTACGAGGTGATTCACCTCGGCGGCGGTCCGTTGGAACTGTCACTGGTGGCCACTGCTGCCAGCCTGGGCCTGGTGGGTTTCGTGCTGGCCGGAGGCATTGCGGCCGACAGGCTCCCTCAACGGCTCCTGATTATTGCAGTAGAAGGCGCCAACCTGGCAGTCATCGCGACCATCACGGCGCTGGCCATGCTTGACGTGCTTGAGCTGTGGCATCTGGCCATCGGCGCCTTTGTCCTGGGTGTGGGGCAGGCGTTCTTCTTTCCGGCGTACTCGGCGATCCTGCCGCGTATCCTGCCCGCCGACGATCTCTTGGCCGCCAATGGCTTGGAGGGCACCGTGCGGCCGGTCCTGCAACAGGCAGCGGGCCCGGCACTTGCCGGAATCCTGGTGGCAGCGCTGTCACCGGCACACGCTGTGGCGGGAGTTGCCGTGTGTCATTTGCTGGCGTTCGGAATCGTGAACTTCCTGAGCCGGCAAACTCTGGGAACGGACGCGGCTGGTACCGATGGGACACCAGCGAAGTCGTCCCTCTTCAAGGACCTCGCGGAAGGGTTCAGCTACACCATCCGCACCCCTTGGCTGCTGTGGACCCTGATCTGGGCCTGCCTGTCAGTGCTGTTCCTGATCGGACCCATCGAGGTCCTGCTGCCGTTCGTTGTCCAGGACCAATTGGGCGGCGACTCGAGGATGTTCGGGTTCCTGCTGGCCATCATGGGCGTAGGAAGCGCCATCGCCGCGCTGGCTACCGCATCCTTTCGTCTGCCCCGCCGCTACCTGACAGTGATGGTGCTGACGTGGGGCCTCGGCAGCCTGCCCGTGGCGGCCATTGGGTTCATGAACAGCTTTTGGATGCTCGGCGCTGCCATGCTGATCTTCGGAGTCACAGAGGGGATCGGCACCGTCATCTGGGGAACGTTGCTGCAGCGTCGCGTGCCACGGCATCTACTGGGCCGGATTTCCAGCCTGGACTTCTTTGTTTCCCTGGCTCTGATGCCGGTTTCCATGGCCCTCGCCGGCCCCATGGCGGAAGTGGTTCCGATCTGGCTGATCTTCTTCGTCGGTGGTTTGGCGTGCCCCATCATGGCCTTTGTTGCCCTCTTCGTGGCACGCATGATGACGGATGAGATCCAGCATCCCTTGACGTCGGGTAGCTCCGATGCTGAGACTGCAGACACCCAGCCAGACGCTGTGTAGCGTGGGCACCACCACGTTGCTCTACCGCCCTGCCGGGTACACCGTCAGCAGGCGCCTGCTCCCAGCCCGTGCTACTTGCCGGCAGCCAGCGTGCCGATCTGATCCCCGCCTTGGCCGAAAACAGCCAGTTTTCCGTCTTCCTGGATCTTGGCGGTGGCAGCGTTCGAGAGCCATGTGTCAACGCCTTGGCAAGCCATCCGAGTAGACGAAAAACCTCCGAACGATACGGTTTTTCCGTCCTCTTTCCAGGAGCCGACAAGCCTGTTGCAACCATCCGTTCCGGTGGCACTTCCGTCTGACTTCATGTCAAGGGAGGGCTGCTTGGCGTCACTGGTATCACCCCAGACTCCGACGAACGGGCTGGTGCCGCTTCCCACGCAGCCCGCCAGGAAAGCAGCAGCCAAGAATGCCAGGGAAACAACGCGGACAATGCGGGTCTGGGTCTGCGCCATGCGGTCAGTCTAGGTTCACTGCAGGACCATGCACCATAGTCCGGACCCGCTGGCGGTGGGCTTCCGGTGGCGCTCACAATGCTGCTGATAACCGGATCGTGCGGCCGGTCGCGACTCAGACGACCGACCGCACTAGCCCGGTTTACGCAGCGACGGCGCCCCGGGCGGGCCCCAGAACCCGCCACACCCATCGCTGCCAACTCCGTCGGTGAACCGCAACGCAGCCGAAAAGGGCAACGGCGCAGTCCGCGGTTCAACGACATGGGCACTCAATATGTGCGTTGACCTGCGGAAACGTGACGCGGCGTTTGGAGAAATTCTTGACAAGGGCTGCCTCGCATTCAGCGCCAGCCCGAAGATCCTTACCACTGAACAACAACGCTTCCAGGAACGGCATCACATTTCCGTTGACCCGCCCACATATCAGTAGACAGAAAAACACCCAACGGATGCGCCCAGGAGCATGATGTGAAGTCACCCAACGGAATGGCCATGACGGCCTCCCCTGCGTTTACCGACGCACCGGATATCCACCTCTTGTTCATGGCGGGATTGGTGTTCCTGGCCGGTGTGGCCGGGGTTGGCGCGGTGACCCTCCTGCTCTTGTTGGCACCTTTCGCCGCGTTGCTGGTGGCCCGGCCCCGGACGAAAAAGATCCTCGAAAGTACCACTGCGCCTGCTGCGCCTGGCCCCATCCCCTTCCAAGACAATACGCCCGACGGCGGGAGCGGGAGCAGATTGTGGATCTGCTGATGGGGTTGTACCGCTGGCTTCATTCACCAAACACGGTTTAGTCCTCGAACCGCAGGTGGTTTTCGGTGCTGCCACTCAAGTGGGCGATGATGTCCGATGCGACGGCATGCAGTTTCTGGTTCCTGTGGCTGGAAGCTTTGGTCAGGAACTCGAAGGCTTCGTCCTGGGTGCATCGGCTCTGGGCCATGATGACCCCACAGGCCAGGTCGATAACAGTCCTGGAAGACATTGCTGTCTTCAGGTCCGCGTTGAGTTGCTCCACGGTTTCGATCCTGATGGCCAGACGCAACGTACTGCCGGTAACCTCCGTAAAAGCGGCAGCTTCGTCGATCACAGCCTGCGTGAAAGTACCGGCGTTGGGAGCAAAGAAGTTAATGACCGCCTGGGATGTTTCGCCCAGGTCCATGGGTACGCCCAAGGCGGAGTGAATACCCTCAGCAGCCAAGGCCCGGCTGTACTCCGGCCAACTGGTGTCGGTGGCAACGTCTGCCAGCAGCACCGGACGGCCCGCGTCCAGCGCTTCCAGGCAGGGGCCCTGCCCCAGGGACTGTTCGATCTTGTCCAGATGCACCGCCCTCGCACTGCTGCCCGCAACGGTGGCGGTGCGCTTGCGGCGGCGCAGCGTGAGTGCGCAGTCGATATTTTCACCGGCAACTTTGCTCATCGCATCGGCCGCGAAGCCGGTCACACCGTTGAGGATCGCGTGGATGTCCGAGCTGCCAACCACCAACTCATGCAAGCTTCGGATGTGTTCGGCACTCCCGTTGGGTTCCATAGGCCTAATCGTAGGAAGTGTTGGGCCTCCCGTCACGTGCTGTCCCGAGTGGCACGGTGTCCAAAGTGAAACGGTCGACGGCGGGTACCTCCGTCCGTCGAGCGCTTGCAGCAAAATCTTGCGCATCAGCCGGTATTCCCGGACAACGCAACCAGCTCGCAGGCGCTTTCGAACTACATTCAATTACCGCAGCCCTGCCGAGTGCGCCAAGGCAATTGCCTCCGCCCTGGAACGCACGTCGAGTTTCCGGAAGAGATTCCGGATGTGGAACTTCACTGTGTTTTCACTGATGTGGAGGGCACCGGCGATGCTCCTGTTCCGCTGCCCAGCGGTGAGCAACTGCAGGACCTCCAGCTCGCGTGGTGCCAGATCCCAGACGGCTACATCGCCGCCGGGGGCTGGCGGTGGATCCAGCGGCAGCACGACGGAAATGTCCGCGCCCCAGCCCTGCATCACTTCAAGGGACATCCGCCCGTCAACGGCCTGCACCCGCTGTTGCAGCCGGGCAATGCTGGGCGAATCCGGCGAGAGTGCGCCCAGGCCGTCGTCGCGGACGTTGATCAACAGGTTCCCGCCATCGCAATCCCACTGCGCGCGGACCCTCCGGACGTCCGGTTGCTCCGCAATGGCCAGGACCAGCCCGCGGACAACGGCACGCGCGGCATGGGCCACTTCGCCAGGGAGTGCACGACCGTTGGCGGGTGGCTCGATGAACTGGATGTCGATATTGCTGAAGTGCATCAGGGGCCGGAGGTCCTCGCGCAGCCGCTCGAAAGCCGTCGCTACCGGTTCTTCCACCAGGTCGCTGGTGCGGTCGCTGAGTGTGCGCAGATCCACCAGGGCTTTGACGGCGAGGTCAGTCACGGAGGCGCGCGCCGCGGCGTCGTTCATTGACGTCGACCGCAGGGCAGCGAGCAGGGTTTCGAGGGTGGTGGAGTGCTGGTCTACCAACTCGGCCGTCACTCGGATCCGCTCAGCGGATGCGGCCCGCGATTCCAAAAGGTACGACGGCGGCGCGTCGGTCACTTTTTCATGGATGCGTCGGGCGGTTAATCGCCATAGGTAGGTGAGAAGACGGAGAGCCTCCTCTTCCGCTTCCGAACCGTCCGACCCTTCCAGTCCGGCAGTCATGGAGGGGTCTGTCAGGACCAACAGCGCTTGGCTGGGCGCGTAGCCCAAGGCGAGAACCTCCCGCTCCCTACCCGCGATGACCGCAGAAGTGCGCCACGGATCCTCCCCCGGCATCGCTGCCCTCAGCCGGTCCAATTCTGTGATGGAAACACGGCTGACGATGCCCTCATCGCCCGCCTTTTTCTGGGGCCGGCCAGTGCAGTCCTCAGTGAAGATGACCAGGGCGCTGCCCGCCAGGAACGGGAGCGTGGCCCCGCGGAGGCTTTCGGCAATACGGTTCAGCGGCGCGGCAGCGAGGTCGCTGACGGCGTGAAGGAGGTCCCAGTTCTGCATCGGCCCAGCATACGTTCCAGTGAAGAGCGGGCACTACCCAAAGGGGTAGGAAAAGCTGTCACAAAACAGCGTTCCGCCCACCCATCAACTGCACCAAGCTGGAACGGAAGACATTCACGGCAACTGAAGGAGAAAGTGTGGACGCTGTCGCAGAAAAGCACGTCCTGAGCCAAACACCAGCCCAGGCCGCCCTCAACCTGTCCCTGATCCAGGGCGAGATAGTGAGCACCACCAACGCGATCGACGTTGGTCAGTTGGCAGTCCTCGCCGAAAGAATCCGCAGGGCGGAACGGGTCTTCCTCGCCGGGGCCGGACGCAGCGGGCTGGTGCTCCGCATGGCAGCCATGCGCCTCATGCATCTGGGCCTGACGGTCCACGTCGCTGGGGACACCACAACACCCGCCATCGCCGCCGGCGACCTCCTTGTGCTGGCCTCCGGCTCGGGGACCACGTCCGGAGTGGTCAAGGCAGCCGAAACAGCCATCGCCGCCGGTGCAAACGTCGCTGCCGTGACCACCAACCCGGGATCACCCCTGGCGGGATTGGCCGATGCGTTGGTGATTATTCCCGCCGCCCAGAAGACCGATCATGGCTCCAGCCTTTCCCGCCAGTACTCCGGCAGCCTGTTCGAGCAATCCCTTTTCCTCGCAACCGAGGCAGTGTTCCAAACCCTTTGGGAGAACACGGACGAGCCTGCCGAACAACTCTGGCTGCGCCACGCCAACCTCGAGTAGCCCGACCCAAGCCTGCACCGCCCGTTCCAAAACAAACCCTCCGAAAGAAAGAAAAACCCATGAAACTTCAGGTAGCACTGGATCTCCTCACCGTCGAGGACGCCCTTGAACTGGCCGGCAAAGTGGCCGAGCACGTGGACATCATCGAACTCGGCACGCCGCTGATCAAGGCCGCCGGGCTCTCGGCTGTCACTGCCATCAAGGAAGCGCACCCCACCAAGATCGTCTTCGCCGACATGAAGACCATGGATGCCGGCGAGCTTGAAGCCGACATCGCGTTCAACGCCGGAGCGGACCTGGTTTCCGTCCTGGGCACGGCCGACGATTCCACCATTGCCGGCGCGGTAAAGGCTGCAAAGGCCCACAACAAAGGCATCGTTGTGGACCTGATTGGTGTGGCAGACAAGGCTTCCCGCGCCAAGGAAGCCCGCGCGCTGGGTGCCACGTTCGTCGAGTTCCACGCAGGCCTGGATGAGCAGGCACAGCCCGGATACAACCTGCGCAGCCTGCTCAACGCCGGCGAGGAAGCACGCGTCCCGTTCTCAGTTGCCGGCGGCGTGAACGCTGGAACCATCGCAGCAGTCCAGCTGGCAGGTGCCGATGTCGCCGTCGCAGGCAGCGCCATCTACAGCGCCGCGGATCCCGAGCTGGCAGCCAAGGAACTGAAGGCAGCCATCAACTAGTTCAGCCCTCTACCGCAAACGTCGACCTGCCCATCCGGGCAGGTCGACGTTTGTGCTGGCGCCGCGCCGCCGTCGTACGGCAGTGAAGTACGACGGCGGCAGGCGGCTTTCGCTGGCTACGGGACCTCTAGAGGTTCTCCACCAGGGAGACGTCGCGGACGGCGCCCTTGTCCGCGGACAGTGCCATGGCGGCATAAGCGCGCAGCGCAGGTGAGACGTGCCGTTCGCGGTCCTTCGGCTTGTAGCCCCCGTTCACTTCAAGCTTTTCCCGGCGTTCGGCCAGGATCTCGTCGGAGACCTGCAACTGGAGGGAGCGCTGCGTGATGTCGATGCTGATGATGTCGCCATCCTCCACCAGGGCGATGGCGCCACCGGAGGCAGCCTCCGGTGAGATGTGGCCGAT
Source organism: Paenarthrobacter sp. OM7 (assembly GCF_029873575.1). Classification (NCBI taxonomy): domain Bacteria; kingdom Bacillati; phylum Actinomycetota; class Actinomycetes; order Micrococcales; family Micrococcaceae; genus Paenarthrobacter; species Paenarthrobacter sp. OM7. The sequence goes on along the minus strand of NZ_CP123579.1, from coordinate 440,695 downwards.
CGACAGGCCGGAGGTGCCACCGGAGAAGCGGCCGTCCGTGATGAGGGCGCACTTTTTGCCCAGGCCGCGGCCCTTGAGGAACGAGGTTGGGTAGAGCATTTCCTGCATGCCCGGGCCGCCCCTGGGGCCTTCGTAGCGGATGACCACCACGTCGCCTTCCTTGATGGTCTTGTTCAGGATTTTCTCCACGGCTTCGTCCTGTGACTCGCACACAACTGCGGGGCCTTCGAAGATCCAGATGGACTCGTCCACGCCTGCGGTCTTCACCACAGCGCCGTCCACTGCGACGTTGCCGCGCAGCACAGCCAGGCCACCGTCCTTGGAGAACGCGTGCTCGACGGATCGGATGCAACCACCCTCAGCGTCGGTATCCAGGGAGGTCCACTGGTTCGACTGCGAGAAAGCGGTGGAGGAACGGACGCCACCGGGGGCTGCGTGCCACAGTGCTTGCGCTTCCTCGGTGGCCTTGCCGCCGCGGATGTCCCAGTCGTCCAGCCAGCCATCCAGATCATTGGAGTGCACCGAGTGGACATTCTTGTGCAGGAGGCCGCCGCGGTTCAGCTCGCCCAGCAGGGCGGGGATGCCGCCAGCGCGGTGGACATCTTCCATGTAATACGTCTTGTCCCCAGCGACGTTCGGCGCCACCTTGGCCAGGCACGGCACTTGGCGGGACTTGGCGTCCATTTCGGCCAGGCCGTACTCCACGCCCGCTTCCTGGGCTGCAGCCAGCAGGTGCAGGATGGTGTTGGTGGAACCGCCCATGGAGATGTCCAGGGCCATGGCGTTATCGAAGGCCTCGGCGGTAGCGATGGAACGCGGCAGCACCGAGTCGTCGTCGCCGTCGTAATAGCGCTTGACGAGCTCGACGACGGTGGCGCCGGCTTTCTCGTACAGCGCCTTGCGCGCGGTGTGGGTCGCCAGTACGGAGCCGTTGCCCGGCAGGGCCAGGCCGATCGCCTCGGCGAGGCAGTTCATGGAGTTGGCGGTGAACATGCCGGAGCACGAACCACAGGTGGGGCAGGCGTTCTCTTCGATGAGGTTGATGTCTTCATCGGAGATGGATTCGTCCACGGCGTCGGCAATCGCGTTCACCAGGTCCAGGGAGCGCACGGAACCGTCGGTCAGCGTAACCCGGCCGGCTTCCATCGGGCCGCCGGAGACGAACACTACGGGGATGTTCAAACGCAGGGCGGCCATGAGCATGCCCGGGGTGATCTTGTCGCAGTTGGAGATGCAGACCAAGGCATCGGCGCAGTGGGCGTTGACCATGTACTCCACGGAGTCGGCGATCAGGTCGCGGGACGGCAGGGAGTACAGCATGCCGGAGTGGCCCATGGCGATGCCGTCATCCACGGCGATGGTGTTGAATTCGCGCGGCACAGCGCCCGCGGCGAGGATCGCATCGGAGACGATCCGGCCCACGGGGGCAAGGTGGGTGTGGCCGGGGACGAATTCGGTGAAGGAGTTGGCCACGGCGATGATCGGCTTGCCGATGTCGGTGTTGGCGACGCCGGAGGCGCGCAGCAGTGCGCGGGCGCCGGCCATGTTGCGGCCGTGGGTAACTGTTCTTGAGCGTAGTGCAGGCATGAAACCATCCTGCTGTTGTTCTACAGCGGGTGGAAGACGGTGTTGCTACTAGTAGTGAAAGTACCAGAGTAATAGTGTTGGGTCCGTGAAAGATGAGAGACGCAAGGAACTGGGACTCTTCCTCCGGACGCGGCGCAACCAAGCCCTTCGTTCCGACTACGGCCTGCCGCCTGTGGGACGTTCCCGCGAGCGCGGGCTGCGCCGGGAAGAGATCGCTTTCCTGTCCGGCGTCAGTGTCACCTGGTACACCTGGCTGGAGCAAGGGCGGGACATCAGCCCCTCGCGCCAGGTGCTGGAATCCATTGCACGGGCGCTGCATCTCTCCGACACCGGGCTGGGCTATGTACTGTCGCTGGGTGGATATTCATCCACTCCACCGAAGGGCCCGGTGGCCGCCGATGCTCCCGCACATGTGCAACGTCTCTTGGACGCTTTGGACCCGAACCCTTCTTACGCTTTGTCCCCGGACTGGGGAATCGCCGGATGGAATCGCGCGTACGAAGCGCTCTACCCCAACATCGGGACGTTCGATGCCTCGGACCGGAACCTCCTGTGGCTCGTCTTCACCGATCCCTACATCCGCGACCTGTTGCCCGACTGGGACGTGACCAGCAAGCGCTTTTTGGCGGAGTTCAGGGCGGAAACCGGCCAACGGTTGGGTGACCCCGATGTGGAGTACCAGGTAGGCCGACTCAAGGAAGCCAGCGCGGAGTTCCAGGAAAGCTGGGACCGGTACGACATCCTGGGCTTCGAATCCCGTGAGCGCCAGTTCCACCACCCTGCTGTTGGCGTGTTGCATCTGGAACACCACCAGGTCTCGCCGTCGGACCGGCCGGACCTGCACATCGTGGTCTACACGCCCGCGCCCGGGAGCGATGCCGGGGAGCAGATGCAGCGGTTGATGGGGATCTGAAGCACGGTGCCGGGCACCCGGTTCAGCTGAGCTCCTGCTTGTCCAGGACGAAGTGCGCAGGCGTCGACGCGACGCCGTTTGCCTGGACCACAACGTAGTGCTGCCCCGGGTAATAGGAACGGGTTGTTATGGGGCGGAACGAGTGCGTTTTTGTGACAGTGACAGTCTCGCCGGGAGGAATGCGGCGGGACGTGAGCTTAAAGGTCTTGGCGCTGACCGTGCCGTTGGCCCGTTGGAACCCGATGGAATAGTCAATGGCTGCGTTGGCGGGCTGGGGGCCTTGGTTGACTACCTCGGCTGAAAATTCCACAGTTCCATCCCAGGCGACTGCCGTGTGGCTGAGCTGGGGCTCCCTGACGACGAGCTGGCCGCCGGTGTAGCCCAGGAGGGCGAGCGCCTCCGGATTGCCTCGCTTAACCAAGGTCCTGAGTCCATGCCGTATCACCTTGGGTGTGGTGTCATCAGGTTTGCCTGACCAACGGAGCGCGGTAGCCAGCACCAGCTGGGGATCGATCCGGCTCAGGTCGTTGAGATGGTTCGCTGCGGAGCGTCGGACATAGTCGGTGGGATCCAGATAGGTGGCATCAAGGATTCCCTGCGTCGCGGCGGGATTGGCCACCAGCCAAGGTACCCGCCTAGCCCATGGCAGGTAGGCGCGGGAGCCCTCCGTTGCGAGGCGGCGGACGTGTTCGTCGTGGTGATTCGTCCAGGTTTGCATCGTCGCCAGGGCACGTTCCGGCCGGGCAGCGATGAGGTCGCGGATAGCGAACTCTGCCGTGAGCCTCCCAGTAAGGCGGGCCAGGACCGTGAGCGCAGCGTCAAAGTCGGTCAGCGACCCCGATTGAAGCGCCCTGGCGGCCACGACTTCGGTGGCCGGCCAGACCATCCATCCCGTAAACCGGGGGTCATCGAGAGCATCGAGCATGATCCTCTGAACATCGGAGGATCCCGCCGGTAAGTCCTGAAGGAGGGCATCCCTCACAACATCCACCCGCTGCCGGAGCCGTTGCCCGTCGAGGGCGCCATGTGAGCGCTCCAGCGTTGGCAGCTCAATGCCGGGACCGGCGCTCATGAGGAGGGACCGCAGCTCGGTCACCACCTTGGAATTGATCAGCTCATCCATGGTGCCCATACATTTCCTCCTTCGCCGGTGTTGTCATCGTAGGCGACGGGAGAGACATCGAAAGCGGGCATGCACAAGCGCCAAGCGTCAGGCTGGCAGCTGGCTGGCAACCCGTGGCGCCTCCGGTGCCGGCAAGCCTTCACCGGTTTGACCGTAGAGCCAGTCGTTGTACTGGAAATCGTTGTCCCTGCGGCTCTTGAAGAGCAGGTTTCGCAGCGTCCGGGCCAGTCCGGCGACGTGCCAGGATTCGCCCCACACACGGGCGGTGCGCTGGACGCGGGCAGTGCGGGCTGCTCGGACAGTGTTGAACGCGGCAATTGCCTCATCCCACGCATCCGGATTGACGCCGTCAGCTGTGAAGACCGTGCCGGCGCTGACGTCCTGCAGCACGGCGGCGTCCTCGAGTGCCTGGCAGGCGCCTTGGGCGAGGTACTGCAGCATGGGGTGGGCGGCGTCGCCCATCAGGACCATGCGGCCGGCAATCCAGTTTTCGATCGGATCGCGATCGTACATGGGCCAGCGAATGCCCGTGCCGAGGTTCGCGAGGGCTGCCTGCACGGCGGGAACACAATCCTTGTAGGCGGCCTGGAGCTCGTCCACTCCCCCATACTGCTCTTCACCGCGCTCAAATGACGGCGATTTGAAGACGGCCACGGTGTTCAGCAGTTCGCCCTTGCGCAGGGGGTACTGCACCAAGTGGCAGTCGGGGCCGAGGTAGACCACCACGTCCTCGAGGTCGGCTGCCGGGGTCTCAGGGGTAATGGGGACGGTGCCGCGGTACGCAACGTAGGCGGAGGAGACAGGCTCATCGGATGCCACCAGTGGCCGCAACGTGGACTTCAGCCCGTCGGCGCCGATCACCACATCTGCTTCATAGTCCACACCGGCTGCTGTGTGCACCACGCCGCGGCCGTTGACGGTTTCCACGCTGTCCACCATGACGTCGTTGACCAGTTTCACGCCCGCCGCTTCGCATCCTTCCAGGAGCACACGGTGCAGGTCGCTGCGGTGGATCACCAAATACGGGGCGCCATAGCGTTCCTCAAACTCGCCGCGCAGCGACTGGCGCGTGAGCTCTTCACCGGTGGTCGCGTCGCGGAATACCAGGTGCTTGGGCTGCACGCCGACCTCAAGCGCCTTCTCCAGCAGGCCCCAGCGTTTCAGGACCCGCGAGGCGTTCGGCGCCATCTGCAGGCCGGCTCCCACCTCGCCGAATTCGGGTGCGCGTTCCACCAGCGTGACGTTCGCACCGTTTTCGCGGAGGGCCAATGCGCCGGCCAGCCCGGCCATTCCCCCTCCCACAACCAGGACATCAGTGGACGTGGTGTACTCAGACATTGTTTGCTCCTTGGGAGATCTTTGATTTGATGTTGAGTCCGACGGCGGCCAGAAGGACCGCTGCGAGGGCGGCGGCGCCGGCGAACGCGAGGAAGTTGGAGTTGACGCCCAGCCCGGCTGCCAGCAGGAGCCCACCCACCTGGGGTGCGATGACGGCGCCAATGCGGCCGGTGCCCAGCGCCCAGCCAAGCGCGGTTCCGCGCAGATGATCGGGATAGTGGCTGGCTACCGCGGCGATGATCAGGCACTGCGTGCCGTGCGTTCCGACGCCGGCCAGCACCAGGGCGAGGTACACCACGGCCACTGAAGGCCCGGTCAAGAGAACCAGAAGCCCGACGGCGGCCACAGCGGCTGCCGCTATCGCCGTCGGAATCGGGCCGAAGCGCGTGCCGGCCCACGCGGTAATCACCGATCCGGCAACGGCTCCGAGATTCAGGGCCAGTGCGAACGTCAGCGCCGAGCCGAGGTTGTAGCCGGCCAGTTGCATGAGGTTGGGCAGCCAGGTTCCCAAGCCGTACCAGGCGAAAAGGGTGGCGATGGTGGCCAAGGCGAACAGTACGCTGACGCCGAGGTAAGGCGCGCGCAGGAGGGATCCAAAGCCGGGTTTGGGGCCCTGGAACTGGGGGGTCCCCGAGGCCTTGCCCGGCGGTAGTGTCTCAGGGATGTACTTCATACCCAGTGGCACGACGATCACCAGCGCCAGGACGGCCACCAGGAACATTGCCTGCCACCCGAAGGCTGGAATCATGGGAATCCCCACCAGCGCAGCAATGGACCCGCCGATCGGCACCCCGGACATCATTAACGTTGCAATGGTGGAACGCCACTTTGCAGGGACCAGTTCGGCAACCAGTGCATTGGCTGAGGGCACCAGACCACCCAGGCCAATTCCGGCCAGGAGCCGGAGGGCACCGAAGATCGCGGCGTTGGGAGCAAAGGCACAGAGGACAGTGAAGACAGAGAACAGAACCGCGCATCCGAGGATGGTTTTGCGCCTGCCCCAGGAATCAGCCATGCGGCCGGCGAAGATGGCGCCGATCATCATGCCGAGGAACGCCATGGAACCGATGGTGCCCGCCGTTGCTTTGGTGAGCCCCCACCCGGTGTCGGAGATCAGGGACGATTGCACGGTGCCGTAGACAATCAGGTCATAGCCGTCGAAGACCACCAGCAGCCAGCAGACCAGGACAGCCAGGGCCGACCCTTTGGAAAAGCGCGGGGTGTGGCCCTCAATACCGGCGGTGGGCCGTTGCGACGCTGCAGCGGGAAGTGTGTGATTCATCCCACCACTGTCCTGTCCATCGGCAATAGAGCACCATAGAATTCTGTTGTGCAGAATAATCCGACTTCCACATCCAGCCGTAAGCCGGTACAGAAACGGCCTACCTACTCCATTGAGGCCGTGGATAACGCCCTCCAACTCCTGCAGTTGCTACGGGATGGCGGCGCACTCCGGCTCAAGGACGCCGCCGCGGAGTTGGGCGTCGCCCCGTCAACGGCCCATCGCCTTTTGGCAATGCTGGTTTACCGTGGATTCGCCGTTCAGGACGAGAACCGCCGCTACGTTCCGGGCCCTGCGATGGGTGTCGGCCCCGCTGGCCTGAGCTGGACGCGGCTGCTCCGCGACCTCGCCCAGCCGCACATGGAACTTCTTTCCGGTCAACTCAACGAGACCGTCAACCTCATGGTCCGCGTGGGTACCAAGGTCCGTTTCCTGTCCACCGTGGAGGGCAGCAACGTGCTGCGCGTGGGTGACCGCCAAGGCACCGTCATGCCCGCAAACAGGACCTCCGGCGGAAAAGCGATGCTTGCAGAACTGGAGCCCGTGATGATCGAGCAACTGTTCCGAAGCCATAACGCGGAGATCGGCGGAGACACCATCCCGGACAAAGAATTCCCGGCCTTCCTCCGCGAACTGGAAACCACCAGGAGCAACGGGTTTGCTGCCAATTTTGAGGGAACCGAGGAGGGTGTCAGCGCCTTGGGCATGGCCCTGCATAACGGGCATGGCTCGGTGGTGGGGGCGCTCAGCGTCGCCACGCCTGCCACACGGTTCCGTAAGGTGTTCGACGCCGGCCTGGTCACCGCGATGCGCGAGACCTGCCGGCAGTTGGAGGTAGACATAGCGGCGAACCCCACCGACTGAGCAGCGCATCACGTCAAGCAGCCTCCACCCACGCCTTGCGAGGCCCGCTCTGCGCGAAAAGAATCCCGCGAAGGGTGCAGAGCAGGCCTCACAAGGCAGGAACTAATTCTGTACAGCAGAATATTCTCGGACTGATGCTCAAGCATCCCTAGGGTCGAACTACGCCAACGAACTGTTCGGACCCTATCCAGGAGGCCTACGTGTCCATCAGCGCCGAGAACACGACTCATGAATCTGTGGCCGCCAGCCACGCCTTGCCGGAGCCCACTCCGGAGGAAGCTGCCCAGTTGGAGCAGTTGTATAAGGACTTCGCTGCCGGGAACATGATTCCTTTGTGGACTGAGATCGGTGATTTGATGCCGATGGTCCCCGCCCCTAAGGCTGTCCCGCATGTGTGGCGCTGGAATGATTTGTATCCTCTGGCTGCCCGCGCCGGCGATCTGGTTCCGGTGGGCCGGGGTGGCGAGCGGCGGGCCATAGCCCTGGCGAACCCCGGCCTTGCTGGCACCCCTTACGCGACCCCAACATTGTGGGCAGCGATCCAGTACCTGGGCCCGCACGAGGTAGCTCCGGAGCACCGGCATTCGCAGAACGCGTTCCGTTTCGTCGTCGAGGGCGAAGGCGTCTGGACCGTCGTGAACGGGGACCCCGTAGCGATGCGCCGCGGCGATTTCCTGCTCACCCCGGGCTGGAACTTCCACGGCCACCACAATGACACCGACCAGCCGATGGCGTGGATCGACGGGCTGGACATCCCGTTCGTGCATTATGCCGATGCCGGGTTCTTCGAGTTCGGCACCGAACGTGTCACCGACGAAGCCACCCCGGACATTTCCCGTTCCGAACGGCTATGGGCCCACCCGGGCCTGCGACCCCTGTCCGGTCTCGATGACACCACCAACTCCCCCATCGCCGCGTACCGCTGGGAACACACCGACGCAGCCCTGCGGGAGCAGTTGTTGCTGGAGGACGAGGGCCACCCTGCAACCGTCTCGCAGGGCCATGCCGCCATCCGGTACTCTAACCCGACCACCGGTGGGGACGTTATGCCCACCATCCGGGCCGAGTTCCACCGCCTGCGCGCCGGCGCCACCACCGAGCCGCTTCGTGAGGTGGGCTCCAGTGTGTGGCAGGTCTTCGAGGGCACCGGCAACGTGGTGTTGAACGGCGAAACCAAGGCCCTGGCCAAGGGCGACCTGTTCGTGGTCCCGTCCTGGCAGGAATGGTCATTGCAGTCCGAGACAGAGTTTGATCTTTTCCGTTTCAGCGACGCCCCCATCTTTGAACGACTGAACTTCAACCGCAGCTACACCGAAGGACGCAAGTAAATGAGACTCCTGACCCTCCGCACCGAAAACGCCGCCGGCAAAGGCACCGTGGCCGTCCGCCAGGACGGCGACACCCTCACGGAGATCCCCGGCTTCGCCGATGTCGGCGCGCTGCTCGCGGACCCCGCCTGGGAGGAAAAGGCGAAGGCGGCCAACGGCGCAACGCACGCGCTCGACGGCGCCGACCTCGCCGCCGTCGTGCCCGCACCCGGGAAGATCATCTGCGTGGGCCACAACTATCGCAACCACATCAAGGAAATGGGCCGGGAAATCCCCGAGCACCCCACCCTGTTCGCGAAGTACCAGGAATCGCTGATCGGCCCGAACGATGACCTCGCCCTGCCCCAGGAATCGGACACCGTGGACTGGGAAGCCGAACTCGCGGTGATCATCGGCAAGAAGGGCCGCCGCATCGCCGAGGCCGACGCCGCGGACCACATCGCCGGATACGCGGTCCTGAACGACATCAGCATGCGCGACTACCAGTTCCGCACCATCCAGTGGCTCCAAGGTAAGACCTGGGAGAACTCCACGCCATTCGGCCCGGCCCTGGTCACCAAGGACGAATTCACCGCCGGGCCGCTCATGACCTCCGCCGTGGACGGTGAAATCCAGCAGTCCACCCCCACCGGCGACCTCGTCTTCACCCCCGAATTCCTGGTCTCCTACATCTCCACCATCATCACCCTGAACCCCGGTGACGTGATCGCGACCGGCACCCCCGGCGGCGTAGGCCACGCCCAAGACCCTAAGCGGTACCTGCAGGAAGGCCAGCTCCTGGTCACCACCATCGAGGGCCTGGGCCAGCTGAACAACCGCGTGGTCAAGGAAGCCTGATGGTCGCCCGCCACGATCTCGCCACCGATCCGGGCCTGCAGGCAGACCTCCTGCAGGCCCGGCGGGGCACCGCGTTCTTCGCCCGCAAACTGAACGAACTCTCCGATGCAGAGCTCGACGGCGGCACCCTCCTTCCGGACTGGACGCGCCGCCATGTGGTGGCGCACGTGGGATACAACGCCCGTGCGATCGCACGGCTGCTCGAATGGGCTGCCACCGGGGTGGAGACGCCCATGTATTCCTCTCCCGAGGCACGGAACCACGAGATCAGCTTCGGCGCGACCCTGTCCCCGATCGCGTTGCGGAACCTGTTCGACCATTCCGCCGTGCACCTGTCCGTCGAATGGCGAGACCTCCCGGATGAGAACTGGACCCACGAAGTCCGCACCGCCCAAGGCAGGACCGTCCCGGCGTCCGAGACCGTGTGGATGCGCACCCGCGAAGTCTGGGTCCACGCCGTGGACCTGGACAACGGAGCCACGTTCAACGACATCCCGGCCCCCGTCCTCGAACGTCTGCTCAAAGACATCACCGGCGCTTGGAAAACCCGCGGCACAGACACCGGACTCCTCATCAACGTCAACGACACCGCCGGAAACGGCGCCGCACTCACGTTCGGCGACACCAGTGCCACCAACCCAACGATCATCACCGGTCCCCTGCCCGCCGTCGTCGAATGGGCCACGGGCCGCGGCACCTCCGGTGTCACGGCCACCGGACCCAGTGCCGAAAGTGCCGTTCTGGCCGCCCCGAAGTGGATTTAGCCAGCCCACCCATGGCGATGCGCGCCCAGTAAGCGCACTATGGGGAGATGAACGCCTCCAGCGCCGATGATTGGGTGCAGGGAGGTTCCGGTAGCTTCGGGCCTGGCCTGCACCCGTGGAGCCGTTATGTGGCGTTGGGCGACTCGTTCACCGAAGGGTTGGGCGACCCCGAGCCGCGAAGCCCCGGAGGCCTGCGCGGCTGGGCGGACAGGGTGGCGGAAGAACTGAGCACCGGCCACGAGGATTTCGCTTACGCCAACCTGGCCATCAGTGGACGCTTGCTGCACGAGATCATGGCGGAGCAGGTTGGCCCGGCACTGGACCTCAAACCAGATCTGATCACCCTCAACGCCGGCGGCAACGACCTTCTCTTCCATAGGAGCGATCCTGACAAACTCGCCATGGAGCTGGATGCAGGAGTGGCAGCGTTGGCCTCCACCGGCGCCACCATCCTGCTGTTTACTGGTCCGGACTGGGGCGCCACCCCAGTGTTGGGCCTGGCCCGCGGCAAGGTGGCCATCTACAACGAGAACATTCGGGTAGTGGCTGCCCGCCACGATGCCGTCGTGGCCGATCTATGGGCGTTGCGTGAGCTGACCGACCCCAGAATGTGGGATCCGGACCGACTCCACTTCTCGCCGCTTGGCCAGCACACTATCGCCATCATGGTGCTCAATACCCTCAACGTTCCCCACTCCCTGGAGCCGTTGACACCCAAACCATTGCCGGAGCGCAACTGGCGCGAGGCCCGGGCCGGAGACATCGTCTGGGCCCGCGAGCACCTCTTCCCTTGGGTCGTGCGTCGCCTGAAGCAGCGGAACGCCGACGACGGCCGGCACCCCAAGCGACCTGAACCCGGCCCGGTGTTCGGCGCCGGGATGCCCCCCGGTACATTCGTCGGCAACGACCCCCGGAACATCACCGACTGACTCACGGAGCCGAAGGATCGCTCCCGTCAGAGATCTCAAACTCGCCAATGACCGACTTCCCGTCAGCTTCATAGACCGGCACGTGGAAGGTTTGAGCCGATACGCATGCCGGTAAACCCTGCCGTGGTGCCGGTCGTACAGCAGCCCGAAAGCCTCTCCCTCACCGTTGAGGTGAGGGTCGCCGTCGTTGTTGTGAAGACTGTCAGCCGGCAGGCTGGGATTCTGTTTGTGCCCGGATGCTCCACGCCGACCAGTCCAGCGGGTGAACCGAGGGGCGTCCCAAGAGATATCCCTGGGCTGCGGTGATGTTGAGCGCCGTCACTTCCTCGAGTTCTTCGGCCGTCTCGATGCCCACAGCAATGACTTCCGCCCCGAGCTCCCTGGCGAGCTCAACGATCGCCTTGGCCCGGATCCTTTGGCCTTCGCTGCTTTCGATGCCTTCAATCAGGTGGCGGTCCAGCTTGATGATGTCCGGTCGCAGTTGCTCCACCCGCTCCAATGCGACCAACGCTGCTCCGGAGGCGCTGACGGCCAGGCGCAAACCCAAGGCGCGCAGCGGCCCGAGTCCGTCGCGGCCGGTTTGGCCTCCGACGTCGGCCAGGCTGCCGGTGAGTTCGACAATGATCCGGTCCGGCGCGAGTGCCGCAGCGGCCAGCAGGTTCCGGACCCTGGGGTCGCTGGAGGTAGCGGGGGTGAGATTAAGGGCCACGGACATGGTTTCCGGGACGTCGTGCGCCGCGGTGAGGGCGCAGTGGAGGGCAGCGATCTCCAACTCGGTTCCCAGCCCCGCGGCAGCAGCCTCGCTGAACCAGACATCGGCGCCGGCGCCGTCTTCACCGACGAACCGGGTGAGTGCTTCAACACCCACTACGTCGCCGTTGGGGAGTGCATGGACAGGCTGGAAGGCGGTCAGCAGAAGCTTGTCCGCCAGGACCGCCTGGATTCCTTCCCGGACTTCGTGGCTGACGGGAACCGACACGGTCCGCGCTGCGTCAACAGACTCAAGGTGCACGCTGGCGGATTCGAGGTGAACCGGCACCGTAGCTGCCGGCGCGGCCTCTTTGCGGGTTTCCAGCAGATGCTCCAACAAGGCACGCTGAGGGTCTTCGGGATGTGCCTCCAACAACGCACCCAGCCTGATTCTGGCGGCTTCGCTGCGCGGTTCGGTATCGGCAAGGATGGATTCGATGATGTCGTTCACCTGCTCGCGCATGGTCGCCTTAGCAGGCGGCGACGTTTCGGCAGGCGGTGACGCGTTGGCGGCATCCTGTGAAAGAGAGCCCTCTTCTTGAGCCATCAGCTATTCCTTTATGTGTATCCCCCGCTGGCAGAGCCAGACAAACTACCTGACCGGCCCATCTGTGGGCCCTGTCACGAATAATACAGAAGAACACTTCGCCGTTGTGCCGGTGCGCTTTTCCAGTCGCGCAAAACAGTGTCGCGCGGCTGCAGGCCTGAGATGCTTAGGGGGTGACGTCCCTTTCAACGGAAGCACCCCGCACCGCGCTCAGCTGGAAACTATTACCGGCGGCGCTGCTTTCGCTGTCCGGCATTCCCCTCTTTGCGATGGGAAATGAACTGCTCGGCTACGGCTTGCTGCTGGCCAGTGTTGTCACCGCCGCCTTCATTGACAGCCGGCTGATGCAGCACCTCGCGCTGATCGCGGCCGGCATGACCATCTTCAGCCTGGTGCCTCTCAATGCCGACCTCAGTACGGAGCACATGGCCCTGATGGGCGGGGCGCTCGCGCTGGCAGTGCTGGTGCCGTGGCTGGTGTCCCGCTTTGTGTATCGGGAAGACATCATCAAATTCCCCATCAACACCGGCAGGAAATGGCCCTTGGCAGCAAAGCTGTACTTGATAGGCGTCGTTGCCTTGGGCTATTTCATCCTGCCCGTCTACCTGATCAGCACCGGCGTGTACCAAAACTGGCCCGACGCCTCCGATCCCGACATCTTCTGGCGGCTCTTCCTGGGCGTTAACGCCGTAGGAATCTGGGACGAACTGTTCTTCATCTGCACCACGTTCACCCTGCTGCGACAACACTTCCCGGACTGGCTGGCGAACCTCCTGCAAGCTGTGGTTTTCTCCTCATTCCTGTGGGAAATCGGATATCAGTCCTGGGGTCCCTTGCTGACGTTCCCGTTCGCGTTGCTGCAGGGGTACACCTTCAAGCTGACCAAGTCGTTCACCTACGTGGTGTCAGTGCACCTGCTGTTCGACTTCGTGTTGTTCCTGGCACTGGTCCACGCCCACAACCGGGATTGGCTGCCGATCTTCCTGTACTAGAGATGGTCCGCTACCGGGGAGCCCGCAGCACCTGCCCACGCCTCTTCGGAAACCTCGATTTCCTGTGCCATGTCATCCAGGAAGCGCATCACGATCATCCGTTCTTCCGGAGCGAGACGGGCAGCCGCCAGAAAACGCTTGGCTTGCTGCCGTCCCACCGTCCGCATCGCAGCCTCGTGCGTTTCGGGGGTGATGGCTATGGCGAGGGCCCTCCGATCAGACGGGTGGGCCCGTCGCGTGACGTGTCCCGCGCGTTCCAACCGGTCGAGCAACTTGGTGGTTGACGCCGTCGAGATGCTGAGGCGGGAGGCTATTGCGCCGGGGGTGGCAATCACGCCATGGTTCGCGCAGACAATCAAATAGTGCAGTGCACGCATGTCTGATTGGTTGAGCTTCATGTACCTCAGGGAGGCGTCGGACAGCCGCTGTTCTGCCTCTCGCAGCCGCCCCAGGGCAGCCATGAGGTCACTGATCTGCTGGACATCCTCGTCGGAGAGACCGGATCGGTCCACTAATTCCGCGTGAGGATCGTTGGCGTCCAGATGATAAACGCCGGAGGAAACCGGGGTCCCGGCTTCTTCAGGAATCTCTTCAGGACTGGACATGATGAGTATGTTACACCCAACTTCCTACATGGTAGCCTTTCTTCTAGCTTGTCTAGCAATATTCAAGTCTCTCTAAGGCACCGGGTGTAGGAGGTAGGCGCAGGATGAACGCGACAGAGATGGTGGTCCTCCTGGACGACGCCGGAACACCCATCGGGGAGGCCGCAAAGGCGGGGGTGCACACACTGGACACACCCCTTCATTTAGCCTTCTCCTGCTACCTGCTCAACGATGCCGGCGAGGTCCTCCTGACCCGCCGCTCACCTGAAAAGAAGACCTGGCCGGGAGTTTGGACCAACAGTTTCTGCGGCCACCCGGCACCAGGCGAGGAATTCGAGGACGCTGTGATGCGGCGTGCGCAGTTTGAACTCGGGGTGGACGCCAAGAGGATCGAACTGGTTCTCCCGGATTTCCGCTACAGAGCCGTTGACCCCACTGGAATCGTCGAAAATGAGGTCTGCCCGGTGTTCATGGCCCGGATCAGTGGCCCCCTGCAGCCGAATCCAGCCGAGGTTGCTGACTGGGCGTGGATATCCCCGGCCCTGCTCGAGGATGCCTTGGCGCACACGCCGTCCGCTTTCAGCCCGTGGCTTGGTCTGCAGTTCCCCCAGCTTCTGGAGGCGCGGGCATTGCCTTCACACGAGGGAGTCAAAGCATGACCGTCACCTCCGGATCCCTCCGAAGCCGCACCGACCTCTGCGGCGCGATCGAAAACGAGCTGACCGGACTGATCGGCAAGAGGGCCAGCGCCGCAACCGCCTACGGCCCCAACTTCGCCAGGCTGTGGGGACTGGCCGGCCAGAACGTGCTGGGGGGCAAGTTCGTCCGCCCCTTGCTGCTCATGGAAACGTACGACTCCCTCTTGCAGCGCGGCTCATCACGGCCCGAACAAGAAGGCCGCGGCCAACGCGAAACCGCCATCAGCATCGCCGCCGCCATCGAACTCCTCCACTACGCCTTCCTCCTGCATGATGACGTAATCGACGGAGACCTCGTCCGACGCGGACACCCCAACCTCATCGGGTCTCTCCTCGCCGAAACCGGCGAGCTCCCCCGTCCCGATGGCGGCCTTCACTGGGCCCAGACAGGCGGAATCCTGATGGGCGACATGCTGCTCGCCGCAACCCACCAAGCCTTCGCCCGCGCGGATCTCCCCCACGAATTACGGCTCCGCCTCCTGGATCTCCTGGAACACACCATCAACGAGACCGTAGCCGGCGAGCAACTTGACGTGGGCCTGGGCGACGGCGTCATTGCCCCGGACCTCGAGACCATCCTGGTGATGTGTGGATACAAAACCGCCACGTACACCTTCGAACTGCCGTTGCGTGCCGCCGCCGCGCTCGCCGGTGCGGACTTCGCCGTCGAGACTGCGCTTGCAACCGCCGGCCGGCATCTTGGCTTGGCCTTTCAGCTCCAGGACGACCTCCTGTCCACCTTCGGGGATCCGCGCCGCCATGGCAAGGATCCTTTTTCGGACCTGCGGGAAGGCAAGGAAACGGCCATCATCGCCCATGCGCGGACCACCAGCACGTGGCCGCACATCGCGCCCCTCTTCGGCAGGCCCGGACTCAACGGTGAGGAAGGCGAGCACGTCCGCCGCCACCTCACCGATTGCGGAGCAGAAGCATTTGTCCAGGGCCTCATCGAGGAACAAATGGCAGCGTTTAATCATCAGCTCACAAGTACCATTCCGCAGGACGCACGGAATGTCCTGCTTGACCTTGCGGGGCAGTTGGAAGGACGGCAATCATGAGCGTCGCCACCGATACCTCTTTCACCCATTTCACCCGGACGGCCGAGCGGGCCGCCAACCAGGTCATCGCCGCCTATTCCACGTCCTTCGGCCTGGCATGCAGGTTGCTGGGGCCCCGGCACCGCCAGCACGTCCGCAACATTTACGCCCTGGTGCGGGTGGCGGACGAGCTCGTGGACGGCGTCACCGCGGAAGCCGGGCTCAGCTACCAGGAACAGTGCGACGCCTTGGCCCACTTCATCGATGAGACCCACCGCGCGGTCAAGCTTGGCTACAGCAGCGATCTCATCATCCACGCCTTTGCCCAGACCGCCCGGACGGCGGGCATTGATGAAACCCTCATCGATCCCTTCTTCGCTTCCATGCGAACGGACCTCGGCGAGCGCACGTCAGCGGGCACTTCTGCGCAACAGCCGGCACCACTCCGTTTCGACGCCGATGCCCATGATGGCTACGTGCACGGCTCCGCTGAGGTTGTGGGGCTGATGTGCCTGCGTGTCTTCATGCGGGATGAAAACATCGACGACGGCGACGCCGCAGCTTTGCAGTATGGCGCCAGCAGGTTGGGCGCTGCGTTCCAGAACATCAACTTCCTCCGGGATCTGGCGGACGATACCTCCCGGTTGGGCCGCAACTACCTCAGCACTGCGGACCACCTCGAGGAGCACGACCGGGTGGAGTGGGTCAAGACAGTCCGGGCCCAGCTGGCCGACGCCAACGCCGTCATTCCGATGCTACCGCGCGATGCCAGGGCCGCTGTCCGGAGCGCGTTGGCGCTGTTCCAGGCCCTCACGGACCGGATTGAACAGACCACGGTGGACGAGCTGTATCGATCAAGGGTCCGGGTGCCGGATGCCGTTAAAGCCGGGCTTGCCGCCCGGGCCGTCGCCTCAACCTGGATGGAGCTGCACCGATGACGCGGACTGTAGTGATCGGCGGTGGCATAGCTGGGCTCGCCACCGCTGCACTCCTTGCCCACGAGGGCCACGAGGTCCAGCTCCTGGAGCAGCGTGACCAGGTGGGCGGACGCGCCGGAAGCCTTGAACGGGACGGTTTCCGCTTCGACACCGGTCCCTCCTGGTACCTGATGCCCGGCGTCTTCGACCACTTCTTCAAGCTGCTCGGCACCAGCGCGGCGGAACAGCTGGACTTGCGGACGCTCAGTCCCGCGTACCGCATCTTCAGCGAGCCGGACCACGACGGCGGACGGCCGGTCCCGCTGACAGTGCCGCTGGGCAGCGATCAGGTTCTGGAAACCTTCGAGAGCGTGGAGCCCGGCAGCGCCAGGGAACTGACCTCCTACCTCGCGTCCGCGCGCCACACCACTGAAATGGCTGAACGGTTCTTCCTCTACAACCCGTTCACCAGGCTGCAAGGGCTGCTTCATCCGGAAGTACTGCGGAGCCTGCCCAAACTCGCGCAACTGCTCCTGACACCGTTGGATAAATACGTATCCCAACGGTTCCAGCACCCCGTGCTCCGGCAGGTCCTGGGATACCCGGCGGTGTTCCTTGGCACCAATCCTTCCGATGCTCCCGCCATGTACCACTTGATGAGTGCCCTGGACCTGGGCGACGGCGTGCAGTATCCGATCGGCGGATTCTGGGAGCTCGTGAGGCGACTGGAGTCGTTGGCGGTGGATGCCGGTGTCAGGATCCATACCGGTGCCGAAGCTTTGAAGATCACCACCCGCGAGGCGCCCCGGACCAGGAAGGTGGGCCGCTTCGATGGCGTGAAGCTCCCGCCTGCCCTGTCCGGGAAGGATGGCCGTGAAGTCACCGGGGTCAAGTGGCGCGACAACTCGGGCACGGAGCACTACATCGTTGCGGACCTGGTGGTCTCCGGCGCCGACCTGCACCACACCGAAACTCAACTGCTGGGCGTCAGGGACCGAAGCTACAACAGCAAGTACTGGCAGAGCCGCACCAGCGGACCCGGCGCCGTCCTGGTGATGCTGGGCATCAAGGGTTCCCTGCCGGAACTTCCCCACCACTCCTTGTTCTTCACCCGCGATTGGGAGGCGAATTTCGCAGCCATCTTTGGCGAGGAGACCAAGATCCCGGATCCTGCTTCCATCTATGTCTGCAAACCCAGCGCCACCGACGCCGGGGTCGCGCCACAAGGGCACGAGAACCTCTTTGTCCTCGTTCCCGTCCCGGCCGATCCGCAGCTGGGGGCAGGCGGCCCCGACGGCAGCGGCGATGTCCTCATCGAACGAACCGCGGACGCCGCCATCGACCAGATCGCCCAGTGGGCCAACATCCCGGACCTCCGCGACCGTGTGGTGGTCAGGCACACCATCGGACCCGCTGACTTCGCTGATGAGTACAACTCCTGGCGCGGCGGCATGCTGGGACCAGCGCACACGCTGGGACAGAGCGCCATGTTCAGGGCGCAGAACGCCTCGAAGCGTGTGCAGGGCCTCTACTACGCCGGTGCCACCACAGCCCCCGGGGTTGGCGTGCCCATGTGCCTCATCAGTGCCGAGCTGGTCTTGAAACGGATCCGCGGCGACCACAGTGCCGGCCCTACCACTGTGAGGCCCGTAGCTAGCAGGATTGGCTGATGGGTGTTCTCTACTTGGTGTCGTTGCTGCTGGGTATCACCTGCATGCTCCTGCTCGACCACCGCTTCCGTCTGTACTTCTGGCGGGATCCTAAAGCAGCGGCGATCGTCACCGCCGTCGGGGTCTTGTTCCTTCTCGCCTGGGACCTGGCCGGGATCGGTTTGGGAATCTTCCTGCGAGGTGAAGGCACCATCGCCACGGGACTGTTGATCGCCCCGGAGCTGCCCATCGAGGAACCCGTCTTCCTGCTTTTCCTGGTGCTGTGCACCATGGTCCTCTACACAGGCGCCCGGCGGCTGCTTGACCGGGCACCGGCCACACGCAGTGCGAAACAGCGGGAGCACGTATGACGTACTTATGGCTCGCGCTCGCCTTCATCGTCGCGGCAGGAGCAGCCGGCGTGATCTTTGCCCGCCGGGGCGCGTATCCCGGCGAGGCCGGCAGGCATTGGAAAGCCGTAGGCCTGGCCTTCACGGCCTTGGCCGTCCTGACCGCGGTGTTCGACTCCGTCATGATCGGGATGGAACTCTTCCACTACGACGCTTCGCACATCCTCGGCGTCAAAGTAGGGCTCGCGCCGATCGAGGACTTTGCGTACCCGCTGGCCGGCGTCGTGGCGCTTCCCGGGCTGTGGATGTGGCTGACGCGAAAGCGCACGCAATCCAGCCAGAGCCGCACGGAACCGGGGCGCAAGGGCCTCGTCCCGCAGGCCTTGCTCGCCTCCCGCCCGGTCAGCTGGATCAACACCGCTTACCCGTTTGCCGCGGCCATGCTCCTGACCACCCGCGAGATCGACTGGGTCCTGGTCGTGGGCACCTTCTATTTCCTCATCCCCTACAACCTGGCCATGTACGGGATCAACGACGTCTTCGACTACGAATCCGACTTGAAAAACCCCCGCAAGGGCGGCATGGAGGGTGCACTCCTCCAACCCCATCTTCACCGCCCCATGCTGTGGCTCGCAGCGATCACCAACGTGCCGTTCCTGGTGGTCCTCGCCGTCGCGGGCGGTCCTGCTGGGTGGCTGAGCCTTGCCGTCAGTGCCTTCGCGGTTGTGGCCTACTCCGTGGCCGGGCTTCGCTTGAAGGAACGCCCGGTCTTGGACTCGCTGACGTCCAGTACGCACTTCGTCAGTCCCGCCGTCGTCGGCTTGACGCTGGCCGGTGCCGAGGTGACGCCTGGTCTCCTCATCCTGCTGCTCGCGTTCTTCCTGTGGGGCATGGCCGCCCATGCCTTCGGCGCCGTCCAGGACATTGAGCCTGACCGGCAGGCCGGCATCGGCTCCATAGCAACAGTCATCGGTGCCCGCCGGACGGTGCGGCTCGCCGTCGTGCTCTGGTTTGTTGCCGGCCTGGCGATGCTGGCCACGCCGTGGCCCGGACCGCTCGCGGCGATCATCGCTGTCCCGTACATCGCCAATTGCGCGCCGTACTGGAACGTGACGGATACGACGGCGGCGCGCACCAACGTGGCATGGCGACGGTTCATCTGGCTCAACTACGGGTCAGGATTCCTGGTGACGCTCATCGTGATCCTGCAGTGGAGCCTCACGTCATGACTGGGCTGGTTTCCCGGCCTCAGGGACCACAGGCTCTTCGTCGATGGTGTCCAGTGCTTCGCGCATGTGCTGCAGGAAGTTCACCACAATCTGCGACTCGTCCGGGCTCAACGCGCAGGCAGCGTCGAGCATCCGCCGGTGCATTCCGCCGAGCGTGTGCCGCACTTCCTGGTCCGACCCCGGCGTTGCCTTCAGTATCAGCGCGCGACGATCGGTGGGATGGGGTTCGCGGCGAATGTGGCCGGACTCCACCAAACGGTCGATCAGCGTGGTCATGGACGCCGACGTTATGCCTAGCTTGTCGCCCAGATCCTTCGGCTTCATCACCTTGCCCGCGGCTTCAGCTTCGAACAGGTAGCGCAGGGCCAGCAGGTCCTTCTCACCCATCCCCATGGAGGAACGGGTCCTGCGGCGCATCGCTTGCTCGGAAGCACGGTAATCGCGCAGGGCATTCAGCACGTCAATGGCAATGGCCTTCTGACCTGGGTCTTTGCCGTACCAGTAGCCCTTTGCGTGGCCTTCCGAGTCCATCCGACGGTCCTTTGATAAACGTAAAGCTTGTCTTGCTAGCAATTTGATAGTAAGTCACGTACCCCGCGAATGCATGACGCCGCACATCCGCCGCCCCGCTCGTCCACAGCACGTCCCACGCACGTCCCCTAGGAAAGAGGCTTTGCACATGGCAACAGTAAGCCCGGACCTCGCCCGGCAGATCACGGTTACCGTGAGCTTGGTGATCTGCATCGTTGGCTCGATGATCGGCGTCGGAGTCTTCGGCGGAACCCCGATCGCCCAGGCAGCGGGCGGTGCTTTGTCCGCCGACTCCACGCTCCTCGCCCCCGCAACCCCCGCCTTCTCCATCTGGTCCGTGGTGTACACCGGCCTGGTTGCCTACACGGTATGGCAGTGGTTGCCGTCCCAACGGGCCAATCCGCGGCAGCGCTCCCTCGGCTGGATCGTGGCCTTGTCCATGGTCCTGAACGCCGCGTGGATCCTGTCTGTCCAGGCTGGCTGGCTCTTTGTCAGCGTGCTGGTGATCCTGGCCCTGCTGGTGACACTTGTCCTGGCGTTCCTTCGGTACAGCCAGAGCCGCGCCACTTCGTGGTTTGAGGCTGTAGCGGTGGACGGGACTCTGGGGTTGTACCTCGGCTGGACCAGCGTGGCAGTGTGCGCCAACATTGCCGCCGCTTTGAAGGCTTCCGGCTTCTCAGGCTTCGGGTTGCGGCCCGAAGTCTGGTCAGTGGCTGTGTTGGTAGTGGTGGCCGTTGTGGGCATCGCTCTGGCCATCAAGGGACACGGCCGCCTCGCTCTCGCAGCCGCCATTGCGTGGGGCCTGGCCTGGATCACAGTCGGCCGCAGCGCCGATTCACCCGAGTCATTCCCGACGGCGGTCGCGGCGGCTGTCGCTGCTGCGCTGGTTCTCGGTGCAGCGATCACGGTAAGGGCCCGGGTGGTGCTGGCTGGGGCCGGGGTTTCCGGTAGCCGGTAGCCGGTAGCCGGTAGCCGGTAAACCCTGCCTTGCTTCGCGCCAGCAGGCGGCAGGGCAGGCGATGCCGGATACTTGCGCGGTTTTCCACATAGGCGGAGTCAGGCCTGATATCCGATTCTCCCGAGTGGAAGAGTTGGGACATGGAGCGGATTCGGACCAGTCAGGCGGGCAACAACGCGATGCCCTTACCGGTCGATGCCTCGACGCCCTGGGAGTCTGCCCAGCCCGGTGCTACGTTGGCGGGCCTCGCGGCCGTTATTGGTTCCTTGCCCGCGAGCACCAGCAGCGGTGGGCTGGTCAATGAGATTCGTGCCCTGGAGGACCTGAAATCCGCGATCACTGCGCGTCAGGCCAGGGCCGCTGTCGCTTTGGATCTGGCTCAGCGCCGGGAGCAGGCCGAAGCAGGCGTTCCCACGGCAGAGCAAGGCCGCGGTGTCGCCGCCCAGGTGGCCCTCGCCCGACGCGAATCGCCGAACCGTGGATCCCGGCTGCTCGGACTTGCGCGGGCGCTTGTCATCGAGATGCCGCACACCATGGCCGCCCTCGAAACAGGTCAGCTCAACGAATGGCGTGCCACACTGTTGGTCAAGGAAACTGCGTGCCTCAGCATTGAAGACCGTGCCGCTGTGGATGAAGAACTGGCGCCGGACAAGGGCACGTTCAACGGGTCCGGGGACCGGTCCATCATCGCCGCAGCCAAGGCCGCAGCCTACCGGCGCGACCCCCGCTCGGTCACCCAGCGGGCCAGTCACGCCGCCGCAGAACGCCGGGTCAGCCTTCGCCCGGCTCCGGACACCATGACAATCCTCACCGCTCTGCTACCAGTGGCTCAAGGCGTCGCCGCCTACGCTGCCCTTAGCCGACACGCAGATTCAGCCCGCTCGTCCGGCGACGTCCGAAACCGTGGACAGATCATGGCCGACACCTTGGTAGAACGGGTCACCGCAACACCTGGCGGGGTCGCAGGGATCGACCTCCAACTCGTCATGACCGACCGCACGCTCTTCCAAAGCGACAGCGAACCGGCCCGCCTCCAGGGTTACGGAATCGTCCCCGCTGAATGGGCTAGAGTTCTGCTTGCCGACGGGCTCACCGAGCCAGAGGGACAGCGCCAAGAATTCCGAGTGATGATCCGGCGACTTTACACTGCTCCGGGAAGCGGCGAACTCCTGGCCATGGACTCCAAAGCGAGGGTCTTCCCCCAACGATTACGGCGCTTCATCGAGGTCCGGGACGCCACCTGCCGAACCCCGTACTGCGATGCGCCTATTAGGCATATGGACCACGTGGTCCCTTGGCACAACGGCGGGACCACCACCCTGAACAATGGCGCGGGGCTATGCGAGGCATGCAATCACACCAAGGAAAACCCCGGCTGGAGCGCCGGTGTGCCGCACGGCCAAACGCACACCTTGGAAGTCCGCACCCCTACCGGGCACATCTATCAATCGAAGGCGCCACCTCTGCCTGGGCGCGAGGATGCGTCGCCACCTGCTCCGCCGGACAGGCCACGCGCGTCGGAACGACACTGGGAGCCACAACTGCAGCATGCCCGGCAGACGTAATCCACGACAAAGTCATACACAGCCGCGTCGCAACAGCTGCTATGCCGGGCAGGCATCCTTCAATGCCTGAACGGACTCTGCCGGTACTTGGTCGCCGGCGTCGGCGATCTGACGGAGGGGCGTGGTGATATCGGAGGGGACGCCTGCGGCATCGGCGGCTGTCACCAAGCCGGCGAGTACCTGCTTGTCCTCGGCGCCCACCAAGCCGTCTTGGACAACGGCGCAGATCTGTTTGGTCACTTCGTCGGCAGCGGCGGTGGCAACCTTTGATGCGGCCTCACTGGCAGCGCTTCCGGCTGCTTCCTCAACGGCTCCGCAGCCCACGAGCAGCAGCAGAACAGGGACGGCGGACAGGGCTGCAAGTCGACGGGTCATGGGTCCAGCCTAGCAATCCTGCAGCAGAGCCTGCCGCGGCGTGGCTCCGCTGTGCCGGCAGTGCCTGAGGCGACCACCGACACAGCGCAGCAGACCTAGCCTGCAATCAGTTCATTGACCGGGCCTTCGTGCAGGGCAAGGTAAACGTCGTCCCGGATCTGGTTCGCCTCTGGATCGGTCATTGTCCGGCCAAGCGGACGCATCACCACCCGTATCAGGGCGTTGGCCTGCCCGCGTCTAATGCGGAGCCGGTCCCGCGCCGCGGCCGGAAGCTGTCGGCAGGGAGTCAGCGCCAACAGCTCCACGCTTTCCAGATCCTCAGCCTGCTCCCCCAGAGCCGAACGAACCGTATCGCCAAGCAACTCATCGTCCATGTCCTCTGCAACCACTATTGAGATGTCCCTGCTGATGGTAGGCATCCGGGAGACAGCTTTCCACGGCGACAGGTCCAGCATTTGCCGTTGAATCCTCGGGTCCGCAGACCGCAGCAGCCTGATGTCGGGAATGCCCTTGCGAAGCATCAGGGCGCGGTCCAAACCCATCCCCAGAGCAAGGCCGCACCATTTTCCGGGATCAAGGCCCGCGTCCAGGAAAAGCTGCGGTGCCATGAGCCCACACTCCGCGAGTTCCAGCCACTCGCCACCCATCAGAACGTCAAGCTGCAAGCCCTCCGCCGTGTAGGGGTGGGCTGCCGGAACGGCACGCCACTCAGCGCCCGGGAGTACAGCAGCCACCAAGACGCTGATCATTTCCTGAAGGTGCCCGCCGTGCAGCTTTCCGGTGGAACTCACACGCCACAAGTCCACCTGGTGGGGCGTGCCCACATGGGTGCGATCAATGGAGTCCCGCCGGTAGACGAGGCCGGGGATCGCCCAGAGCTCGTCCACAACCTCGGCTGGATCAATCGCCCGCAAGAGCGTGGGGATGGACGCCGAGGTATGGCTGCGCAGCATGACGGTGGGGCTGACATAGCGGGAGTATCGCTGGTCGCGGGTAATGTCCGCCCCGCTGAAACCCAAACGGTCATAGTTATCCGCAACGCTGACCAAGGGGCTGTGACGTATGGTTCTGCCGGGCACGCTCCACTGCGTCCGAAGGGCGTCCACCACGTCACGCAGGAGTTTCTGCATGGCATGCGGACCATGGTCGGGGTTGGCGAGGTCCCTGATGGTCAAAGCATGGTGAAGCTCGGCAGGGCTTAAATAAACAGGCATTTCTGGTCCTTAAGTTTCGGAGTGATTGGGTTTCTCCCCCGACTCACTCCGACGCCAGGACCCAGGCGCGCGCCTTAGTGCCCTCGCGACCGGATACCGGTCGGGGGCAAGTAAATCGACGCACGGAGAGCATGGGCCGACTCTACCTCTGTCCGCCGCGAAGGCACAGGCCCCACCGTATGCCCCTAAGGGGCCGTTTGCCGGCGTCGGAACCAGGCGTCGCCGATGCAGAAGGCACGACGACGGCGGTCGCCGGAGTGGTCGGGCCGGGTGAAACTTCCTGATGCGTACAGGCCAACAAGCCCGCAGGAAGGACTACCGCCCGGCAGACTCAGGTCATCCGGTGATCGGTGAGCCGATATACCGACACGTGGCTGC
The DNA here is from genome assembly GCF_029873575.1 of Paenarthrobacter sp. OM7. Classification (NCBI taxonomy): domain Bacteria; kingdom Bacillati; phylum Actinomycetota; class Actinomycetes; order Micrococcales; family Micrococcaceae; genus Paenarthrobacter; species Paenarthrobacter sp. OM7. The sequence continues at coordinate 415,935 of NZ_CP123579.1, read as the reverse complement.
GGGACTCCGCGGTGAATTCGCTGCGGTCCCAGTCGGCCCACCTGTGTTCCAGCTCGAATCCAGCAATGCGTGCCATGAGGTCGAGTTCACTCGGCCAGATGTATCGGTGGGGTGTCCGCCCGATCCGCGCTTCGCGCCCATCCGAAACGTCGGGGCCGAACCGCACATGGTGTGAGATAACGTGTTGGCGGAGCACGTCATAGGTGTCCACCAAGAGGTATCCGGGCTGGCTCACCTCCACTGTTCCGCCGTGCCCGGGCGGCAGTGAACGCAGTTGCGGCACCCAGAGCTCGACGACGAAGCGGCCGCCGGGAGCCAAGTGCCGGGCCGCGTTCTGGAAGCACCGGATTTGTTCCTCCTGCGTTAGAAGGTTGGCGATGGTGTTGAAGACCAGAAACGCCAGCGTGTAATGGGACCCTATTGAAACCTGGGACATATCGCCCTGGACCACGGGAATCCGGTCCTCCCCCACCTTGTCACGCAGGCGGGCGATCATGGCGTGGGACAGCTCAATGCCACTGACTGGCACGCCGGCCTCAAGGAGCGGGATGGCCACGCGTCCGGTACCGATGGCAAATTCGACGGCGGGACCTCCCGATGCCAGTTCCGACAAGAGCTCCACGGTGGGGCCAAGAACATCGGGTGAGAACATTCCCTCCCCGGGAGTGTCGTACTGCTCCGCTGCGTCGTGGTCCCAAAGCTGTTGCTGGTTGATCATCCTGCCACTATTGCAGCCGACGGCCAGGGAGTTGAAGAGGCGAGGCCCCACCTATGCTAGGGGGATGGGAGAAGAGACTGTGGACCACAAGGCCTTGGCCGTCTGCATGATTGATATCTCGTCCGACATTCGCCGCAAGTCACTCAACGAGACAGGCCTCCGCCCCATCTCGAATGGTGTGCTGGAAATCCTTCGCGTTGTTGAAGGCCACCCCGGTGTCACCGTTGCCGAGGTGGCGGGCAGGCTCGGGCGGCAGCTGAGCAACGTCAGCTCCCAATTGCGCGAGCTCGTAGCTGCCGGCTTGGTCACGCGTGTCAAGGATGCCTCGGACAAGCGCTACGTTTCCCTCCATCCCACGGACGAATCCAGACGGATCAAGGCGCTCCTGGAGGATGGATGGGCTGACGCGATCATCGCGGCGAGCGCCCGGCTGCTCCCGGAGGAACGCGAACAAATTGCAGCCAGCCTCCCGGCGCTGCAGCGGTTGGCTTCGTTCCTTTCGGAACCTGAACACGTATTCGGGCCCACCATTACTGCGGCGGCCGACACGACTCCTTCGGGCCGTAGCGGAACCAGTCCGGCAGCGCCGCGGTAAAGGCCTCGCGCAGTTCGGGGGTGTTGGTCACGGTCCAGTCCACCCGGCCTTTGACTTCCACCTCGTCTTTGTCCCATTCGAACCAGTTGATCATCTTCAGCTGCGGGAATTCCTGGTGTGTTGTGGGGCTGAAGAGTTGATTCCACCAGGCTTCTTTGATAGCCCTCTCCGGCTCGCCGCCTGCTCCTGGAGCGAACAGTGCGGCCGTTTCGGGGATGGCTACCGGCTTGCCATGCTGCGTGCCGTACATGCCGTAGAAATCCGGAAGCAGACTGTCGTCGCCGTTGGCACCCTTGTAGTCGCCGGTGAGCTGATCCGCGAACTTGTTGGGCTCAGGGAGTTCATTTTCACCCCACGGGTAGGTGCTGCCCCAGTGATAGAGGGACATGCCAACCCAGTCCACAGCCTCGTCTCCCGGGTAGTAGGGGGCGTAAGCGTCGTCGTCCATGGCCAAGGCGCCGTCGCCGCTGGTATCCAGCGCCAGAAATTCGGGTGTGCCTGGTTTAGCTTCGAACTCTCCGCCCGCGAAAGGATATCCGCCCCCGTAATTGGGAGCCCACATCATGGCGGAACCCGGCGCGGTGGAGTGCACCGCCTTAGCCAGCGTTTGGAAAGCTTCTTTGTACTTTTGTGGCTGCTGGGACCAGGCGTACCAGGAGCCGTTCATTTCGTGGGCGAACCTGACAACCACGGGTACGCCGTCGTCGTTGAATCCGGCGAGGTCTTTCGCCAGTGCCGTAGCCGTTTCTTCAGTCACAGTGGAGAGTCCGTTGTGAGGTTCCAGGGTCAGCAGCATCATGTGCCCGTCGGCTCGAATCTGCTCCACTGCCCGCCGGAGATCGTCTTCGTCCTTGGCTGTGAGGGGAAACCCCGTGAAGGAGACGCTGACTGCGGGCTTGTGGCCAAGGTCGTTGGCGAAGGCGGCCAGCGGTTTGGAATGCCAGTCCAGGTTCACACCGAACAGGGCACCGGTGCCAGGGGCGAGGGCTGCCCGTGGGAGGACTTCACAGGTTTTCACGCTGGAACCCGATTGCGCTTTTTGTTCCGCGAGGCCGTTGGCAAAGTTCGCTCCCGCGATGCCGATCACGGCCAGGCCAATCACGGCAGGGAGCGTGAAGGCCCGCCTGAGCTCCGTCCGGTTGGCCTTGCGGGCATCGCCGCTCTCTTCGGGTTGTTCCCCCACAACAGCCACCAATCCTCTCCGACCTGCAGTTTCGTTCCATCCTAGGTACGTATCCCCCGAACGACCCCACTGGGACGAACGTCACGCCCGACAGGGTTATGCACGCCCATCAACATACTTATACTTTTATAAGTATTATTACTTTGAAGAATGGGTGACGCGTGGCATCGCAACTACTGGAGACATCGGGCGGACAAGCCCAAGCAAACACACCAGCCCCACCGGGCGTTAAGGCCAACATCGGCTGGCGGGCTTTGCCCTTCCTGGCCCTGGCCCAATTCATGGTGGTTCTGGACGGCACCATCGTGAACTTGGCACTCCCCCGCCTCCAGCTGGAAATGGGCATCAGTGACTCCACCCGCTCCTGGGTGGTCACTGCGTACGCCCTGGTCTTCGGCGCCTTCCTCTTACTGGGCGGACGCATCTCCGATTTCTGGGGACGGAAGCGGACCTTCATCACGGCCTCGGCAGGCTTCGCGGCGGCATCACTCATCGGCGGCTTGGCCCAGCAGCCTTGGGAACTCATCGGAGCCCGCGCGCTCCAGGGCATCTTCGCCGCCCTCCTCGCACCGGCGGCCTTGGCACTCCTGACGGTGGCCTTCCCCGGCGGCAAGGATCGCGGCACCGCCTTCGCCATCTTCGGCTCCATCAGCGGGGTCGGTGCAGCGGCAGGAGTTCTGCTGGGCGGATTCCTCACCGAATTCGTCTCATGGCGGTGGTGCTTCTTCGTCAACGTACCCATCGCAATCATCGCGCTGATCGGTGTGTGGATTTTGGTGGGAGAAAGCAAAGCGGGAGGCTCCACCAAATACGACTGGCCCGGCGTCGTTCTCGCCGCCTTGGGTCTGGGCTCGCTGGTTTACGGCTTCGCCAACGCCGAGCACGGCTGGGGTGCGGTGAAATCCTGGGGCTTCATTGCGGCAGGTGCGTTGTTGCTGGTACTTTTCGTCGCCGTCGAACGCAAGGTCAAGAACCCGCTGCTTCCGCTGCGCGTCGCCACCGAGCGCAACCGCGCCGCAGCGTTCCTGGCGTCCTTCCTCGCCGGAGCAGTGCTGATCGGCGGCATCCTGTTCATCAATTTCTACCTCCAGATCGTCCTGGGCTTCGCCCCGTTCGCGGCCGGAGTCGCGTCCCTGCCCATGACGGTGGTTCTGATCATCACGGCGGGCGTTGTGGCGAAGAACCTGCCCCGGCTGGGCGCCAAGGTCCCCAGCGCACTTGGTCCGGTCTTCATGGCCGCAGCCATGCTGTGGCTCACCCAGGTCACGGCGGATGGGACCTATCCGGTGAACATGCTGCCCGCATTGATCCTCATGGGCATTGGGCTGGGCCTGGTCTTCGTCCCCATGCAGAACCTGGCCCTCTTCGGCGTGGACAAGGACGACGCCGGCGTGGCGAGCGCCCTGGTCAACGCTTCGCAGCAGATCGGCGGATCGCTGGGCATCGCACTCTTCAGTGCCATCGCAGCGGCTGCCACCGCGGCAGCGACCACTACAGCCGCCGGTGGCGGGCCCCTTGCGGCGCTGACCTCGGGCTATTCGATGGTGTTCCTTTGGGCAGCCGGGGTGGCGGTCTTGATATCCCCACTCGCGCTTCTCCTGATCAGGATCGACCGCAAAAGCTTCAGCGGAACAAGCGATACCCCGCACGTCCACCTGGGCTGAACAACGGCGCCGCCACCTGCCTGGGTGGCGGCGCCGTCTCCAGGACCGTTCCGATAGATACTGGGACCATGCACAATCAAGAGCTGCACTATCTGCACGGCTTGGACGAGTTGCTGGCGGACCCCGAATCCCTGACCATGGCGAGGGTAGCGGAATATCTCGCCACAGTTCGCGTGGCAACCGCAAACTGGTTCGGTCGGACCGGCCGCGCCGAACTTTCGGCTTGGATCGACCATGACGGCACGGGCTGGCGCGTGTGGGACACTGACGAGCGCGCTGGGATCATGGACTTCTCAATACTTCGCACCGAGTCGGAAACAGAGGCGCTCGGCAGCTTTCTCCGCCGGGCGCGCCATCACTTCGATCAAAACAAAATGGCGGTCCGGCGCATCCCGTGACGAGGTCCGCCGGCCGCAGCCGCAGAACGGAATTTCAGATCACGACGGCGGATATCCCGCGTCATTATTGACATGACATAAGTCACATTCTGTAAGCTAATTTCAAAGTCAGGCATACGGCTTCCTTCGCCCTACCCGGGGAGGTCCCCCATGGCCCCGAATTCACTCAAGGCCGAGAATCTCATGGCCCATGGCGTCGCGCTCTCGGCGGCCACCATCGCCAGGCGACGGGCAGCCGCTCAACACGGCAACCATGGCGTGGCCAACAAACCCGACGCCCTCCTCGGAGCAATAGCCGTTCGGCAGTTGTTCCACCGCTGGCCGTTGGTGCCGTCGCGGGAGCTGGAACGCATCCGCCACGTACTGGTCCATTGCGACCAACTCGGATCACCCGACACTCATCACTTATCCGAACCAGCGCAGGCCCTGCTGGATTTGATCAACTGCGAGCTGGAGCGTCGACGTCTGCTGGCGAAACAAGCAACGGGAAAGCCGCCGGCAGGCGACGCAGTGGTGGCAGGCCAGACATCAGTCGCCCCGGACAAGGACGTCGCCTAACGCCGGCTGGCCCATGGCGTTGGCGCCCATGGGAGCCTGAAGCTCCCGGAGTTCCGCCAGGACGGCTGAACAGTGGGTGCATTGATCCGTGTGCCGCCTTATTTTGGCCTGCGCATTTCCGCTCAACCCGTTGCGGACGTACCTGCCGAAATGCCTCAGATAGGGTGCGCAGGACCGAATGGCGGGCTCGCCCACATGCTTCTGCAGGTACATCTGCCGGAGCCCCTCGCGTGCACGCATGGCCAAGGCGGACAAGGCGTTCGGGGTCAGCCCCAGCAACGGGCCGGCTTGTGCCGGCTTGAGGCCCTCAACGTCCACATACCAGAGCACATCCTGCCAGCGCCGGGGAAGTTCACGGAAGGCGTGCACCAAAATGATGGTCTCGTGGGTCCCCAGGACGTGATCGTCGCCGGCAAAGGCCCGGGCATCCACCGTGCGTGAGTCGGTGAGGACCATCCGGGCGGACGTCTGGTTCTTTCGGTGGGCCATCCTGCGGATAGTGGTCAGGAGGTAGGGCCGGAATGACTCCACAGGGCCCCCACCCGCGATGATCGATTGCAAGACGGCGGCGAACGCTTCACCCACTATGTCCGCGGCGTCACCTGGGTTGTTTGATTCCATGCGGGCCACGAAACCTCCTACCCGCCGGTACCGGATGAACAGTTCACCAAAGGCGGCAATATCACCTCCCCGCACCATCGCCAGCAGTTGTTGGTCGCTCAGTGGTTCTGTGGCAGCGGGGTCACCGCGGTTTGGGCATGGCATTGTTCGGACTGACATAACGGGCCTTTCAAGGGATGGACACGCCTGGACGGATCTGCAGGAATTGACGTGATGCGGCCGTGTTGAGGGCGCAGTCAAGGAAGGCCCCGCCCAATGCGCTCTGGCATGCATCGGGCGGGGCCGCGGGAAAGTTCTTGTGACGTTCCTGCGGGGGCGGTTGTTACGGGATGGCGGCCACGACGTCGATCTCCACCAGGAAGTCACCCAGGAATGAACCAACGGTGGTCCGCGCCGGGTAAGGGGCCACGACGTACTTTTCGTAGACGGCATTGAAGCCGTCAAAGTCGCGACGCGGGTGGTGCAGGTGGACGGTGGCTTTGATCACGTGGGAGAAGTCCAGGCCGTGCGCACCCAGGACGTGCCCCAGGTTCTCCATGGCTTGAACGGTCTGTTCCTCGATGGTGATCCCCACGCGCTCGTCCGTGATGGGATCATGCGGCGTCTGGCCGGCGGTGTACAGGAGCCCGTTGGCCACAATTGCCTGGGAGTAAGGGCCGGCCGGGCTTGGTGCCAGGTCTGTTGCGACGTGGAGACGGGTCATGATGGTGATGCCTTTCGTGGTGCTGAAGGAACCCTGCTGCTTACAAAACCTTGGAGAGGAACGCCCTGGTCCGTTCATGCCGGGGGCTGCCCAACACTTGCTCGGGCGGGCCGCTTTCCACCACCACGCCGCCGTCCATGAACACCACTTGATCGGCTACCTGTCGGGCGAACCCAAGCTCGTGCGTGACCACCACCATGGTCATCCCGGCCTCGGCCAGGGACTTCATGACGTCCAGGACTTCGCCCACCAGTTCGGGGTCAAGAGCGGATGTGGGCTCGTCGAAGAGCATCAGTTTGGGCTTCATGGCCAGCGCCCTGGCAATCGCGATCCGCTGCTGCTGCCCGCCGGAGAGCTCCTGCGGATAGGAGTCTCCGCGGTTGCCCAGGCCAACACGGTCCAACAGGGCCTGCGCTTCCACCACCACCTCACGGCGGGGCCGCCCCAGAACGTGCACCGGCGCTTCGATGATGTTCTCCAGCACGGTCATATGTGGGAAGAGGTTGAACCGCTGGAACACCATGCCCGCGTTGAGCCGTGAGCGGGCGGTTTGGCGTTCCTTCATCTCGTAAAGCTTCCCGTTGCGCTCGGTGTAGCCCACCAGGTGCTCGTCGACGTAGAGCCTGCCGGCATCAACTTTTTCAAGGTGGTTGATGCACCGCAGGAACGTGGTCTTGCCGGAACCGGACGGGCCAATCAGGCAGGTCACGGATCCCTTTTCAACCCTGAGGTCAATCCCTTTCAGGATTTCGATAACACCGAAGTTCTTCCGGACTCCCCGGGCTTCCACCATGGCGGTAGTCATCATGCTGTCCTTGTCTTGGGCTTGCGGGTCCGTCGCGGTGCCGAATCGAAACCGCGGCCGTACCTGCGTTCGAGTTTGTTTTGGAAGAAGCTCAGGACGGTGGTCATGAGCAGGTACCAGACGCTGGCAACAATCAGCAGCGGAATGGTCTGGTAGTTGTTCGCATAGATGATCTGCGCCGAGTAGAGCAGGTCCGAGATCGCCAGGACGCTCACCAGGGACGTGCCCTTCAGCATGGAGATGACCTGGTTGCCGGTGGGCGGCAGCACCACCCTCATGGCCTGCGGGAGGATCACCCGGTTCATGAGCTTCCCGCCGCTCATCCCCAAAGCGCGGGCGGCGTCGTACTGGCCCTTGTCCACGGAACCGATTCCGCCGCGGATGATCTCCGCCATGTAAGCGGCCTCATTCAAGGACAACCCCAGCAGGGCTGCCCCCAACGGGGAAATCAGGACGTTCGCGGAGCCCAGGACCATGGACGGTCCACCGAACGGAAGCCCGAAGGCAATGACCGGGTAGAGGGCCGCAATGTTGTACCAAAAGATCAACTGGACCAGCAGGGGTGTGCCCCGGAAGAACCAGATGTAGCCGCGGCTGATGGTGCTCAGGATGGGGTTGTCGGAGAGCCTCATGATGGCAAGCAACGTCCCCAGGGCTATGCCGACGGTCATGGACACCACAGTCAGCAGGATGGTCAGCCCGGCCCCGGCCAGGATCTGCGGGGCGAACAGGTAGGACACCACCACGTCCCACCGGTACCGTTCGTTCACTGCGACGTCCCACGCGGCGCTGAGCGCCACCAGGATGAGGACCACTGCCAGGACCAAACGGACCGGATGCTTCAGCGGCACCACGGGAATCGATTCACTCGAAGCCGCTGTAACAGGCTCCTTGGTATCAGGAACTGAGGGTTGCTTTTGCATGGTTGTCACCTTTGACTGGGCGAATACTTACTGGGCGAAGTTGACGCGGGCTTCGCTGATGGCGCTGGTCTCCAGCCCGTACTTCCCGAGGACCTTGATGTAGGACTCACTCTTGATCACGGCGTCCAGGGCGGCGGAGACGGATTTCACCAGGCCGGACTCCTTGGGCACGCCCACCCCCACAGGAGCGAACTCGTACGTCCGCGCAATCTCGATCTGCGGGTTTTGGGTGGCAGCGAAGTTCAGGATGGGAGAATCGGCCAGCACCGTGTCCAGACGTCCGCTGGTCAGCGCGGAGATCGCCTGCCGGGTGTCCTGGAATTCGCTCTTCTGGATGGCGTCCTTCCCGGCGGCAGCACAGGCAGCATCGTAGTCAGGAACGTTCACGGTCAGCTGGTACGAACCAGTGAGCAGCCCTACCTTCTTGCCGCAGAGCGCGGTTTCATCCTTGATGCCTGCCGGGTTGCCCTTGGGTACGGCGATCGCGTTGCCAATCTGCATGTAGTCAACAAAGTCCAGGACTTCCATGCGCTTCTCCGTGGGGGTCATGGAGGACACGGTCATGTCGTAACGGTTGGCCGCCAGGCCGGGAATGATGGAGTCGAAGTTGGCCACCTGGATATCGACCTTGACACCCAGCGCCTCACCGATGAGACGGGCCACGTCCGGGTTGGTTCCGGTCATTTCCTGCGTGCCTTCACGGTAAAACTGCGTCGGCTGCTCGTTGGTGGGTATGGCCACGCGCAGCACCTTGGACGCCTTGATGGACTCCGGCAGGAGGTCGACGGCGGCCTGGTTGACTTCCAGCGCAGGCACGCCCGTGCCTCCTGCTGCGGAACCGCCGGATGGGCCCGACGTCGAGGCGTTGCCGGTGGGGCTGCAAGCCGTTACCGCCAGCATGAGCGCTGCCGACAGGACGACGGCAGGCAAGCCACGTTTGGTTGGCCGGGTGGCTGGGACATTGTTCATTAGGGAGTCCTCATTTGTGCAAGGCCCATGGGGGCGGCCTTGTGAATACGGGTGGGTTGGGTGCGGGCGAACGCTTCGTTGCGGTGCCGGATCAAGTCCCGGCCTTCCGTCCGCAGTTCTTCGATGGTTGACACTCCGAGGAGCATCATGGTGCGGGTCATTTCGGAGCGGAACATTTGCAGGACGTGCGCCACGCCGGCTTCGCCGGCTGCGGCCAGTCCGTAAAGGTAGGGTCGCCCAATGGAGCAGGCATCCGCGCCCAGCGCCAGCGCCTTGACCACGTCGGAACCGCGGCGGATTCCGCCGTCGACGATGATTTCCACCTGGCCGGCGGCCCTTTCCACGATGTCCGGAAGGACATCCAGGGGAGCGGCCATGTGATCCAGTTGCCGTCCGCCATGGTTGCTGACCTGGATGGCGTCGATGCCCAGCGCAACGGCCAGCGCGACGTCGTTCGGGTTGACGACGCCCTTGAGGATGATCGGTCCGTTCCAGCGGGCCCGCAGATCCTGGATGTCGTCCCAATCCGTGGGCTCATAGGACCCTGCCAGCAGCGTGCGCCACATGTCCGGGGAACTGGCCAGCGGTCCTTCCGGAACGTCGGCATCCAGGTTGGGGAAGGCGATGGCGTCGTTGGCCAGGAATCCCAGGGCCCAGGCGGGGTGCAACATGCCCTCCACCACCGTCTTCGGCTTGATGGACGGGGGTGCCGTGAACCCGTTGCGGTAGTCGCGCTCGCGGTGGCCGATGGCCCGGCAATCAACGTTGACCAGCAGGGCTTCGTAACCGGCGTTGGACACGCGGTCCAGGACGGCTTGCAGCAGTCCCCTGTCCTGGGTGGGTTCCAGGTTGAACCACCGGCGGAGTCCCGGCGCCGCAGCGCTGACATCTTCCATGGTGGTGGTGCTGAGGTGGGCCAGTCCGTAGGGAATTCCTTCAGCGAGCGCAGCCCGGGCCACCGCGGACTCTCCCTCCGGGTGGAACAGCCGGGTACCGCCTGTGGGCGAGAGGGTCACCGGCATGGAAACCGGTCCGCCCAGGAGGGTTGAACTAAGGTCGAAGTTCTCCACCGATCCCCACTTGGGGAGGAAGGACCAGTCTTGGAACGAGGACTGGTTGCGGCGCAGTGAGACCTCGTCCTCGCCTCCACCTTCGATGTACTCGAAGATGCTCTTGGGCAGGCGCCTGGCAGCCAGCTTGCGCATGTCTTCCACGCTGTAGCACTTCCGGGACAGTCGTTCCGCGATGGATCGGGCTGGTCCCTGCACCGAGGCGAGCGCCTTGATGTCCTTGAGTTTCATGGGTTGGTCCTCTGCGTTCCTGCTGGGTTAGCCGCCCAGCTCCTTTCCCAATAGTGACGTAGATCTCCCCCGCGCCATATGTGAATTCCTCTATAAGATGCCGATTGGCCTTGTGATAACGTCCACATATGGAGACGGGCCCTCAATCAGGAATCCAGCAATCCGCGGTTCGTTTGTCCGATTGCATCCACTTGATGCAAGCGGACCTGGTACATGCCAACCCCACGCCCGAGAACCTGGGGCACCCTGTCTCGGACGTGCTGATGTACGACCCCCTGGACCACTGGTCCAGCGTGGATGACCGCATCATTCTGGCCGTCGGATGCACCTACGGCTCACCGGATTTCGATCAACTCCTCCACAGGGCAGCAAACAGCAACGCAGCCGCGGTGATCGTGAAAGCGCATGGCGCAAAGATGGAGCAGCTGCGATCGGCAGCGGTGGGATACAGCATGTCCGTGCTGGTGGCGCCGGACGACGCAGACTGGACAAAGCTGGTGGCACTGGCCAGGGCCTCAGTCATGGGTGCAGCGGCCGACTCGGTGGCCGGGGTCCGACTGGGAGACCTCTACGCTTTTGCCAACGCAGCGGCCTCCATCACCAACGGCGCCGCGAGCATCGTGGATCCGCTTGGCCGGATCCTCGGCTATTCCACCTTGCCTGGCCAACCCATCGATGAGCTCCGGCGCATCACCACACTCACCCTCGAGGAAACCACACCACCGGCTTTCGACCAGGATTTCAAGATTGTCTACGCCGCCCCGGGAGCGGTGCTGGTGCCAGCGCCCGACGACGGCATGGCCCGCCTTGCGCTGGCCGTCCGGGCCGGGGGCGAGCTGCTCGGTTCCATCTGGATCATCGATCCCGGCGAGGAAAACCGGGCTGCGGCCCTGAATGCACTGGACCGGATGGCGCCGTTGGCCGGTTTGCACATGCTGCATGCCCGCTCCGCCTCGGACTTCGGGGAGCGCCGCAATGCGGACCTCATCCGTACGGTCATGGACGACGCTCCGCATGCCTCGTTCGCCGCTGCCCAACTGGGCTTGGACGCCGCCAACGGCTTGGCCGTGGCCGCCTTCTCGATCGTCCGCCCGGAGACCGGAAGCCTGGAATCGGTGCGCGACATCCACCGGCTGCTGCACTTGGTGACCACGGTCTGCAACGTGCAGTTCGGCACCGGGCACAGCGCCCTGCTCGGCTCGGTGGTCTACGCGCTCCTGCCCTGCAAGGGGAACCCGCCCCGGGCCGTGCATGGGCGGATCATCCAGGAAATTGAGGCGTACTCACACACCATCAGCCCGTTCCCGGTCATCGCTACCGTAGGGGGCATAGCCCAAGGAATCGAGGACCTTCCCCGGTCCCGGTCCGAGGCCATCCAGACCTTGAACCATCTGATGAACCTGCAGGCGCGCGGCGGAAAGACGGCCGGCGCCGGGAAGGCACCGGGAGTAGCCCTCTATGAGGACTTCCAGATCCCGTTGAACCTGCTGAAGATCGGGGCATTCATTGAGGAGAACGGACTGGGCGGAACAGACGAAATCGCCAGGATCCAGGCCCGGGACGCCGAGCAGCAAACTGACTACCTGGACACCCTCCGCGCCTACCTTGCGAGCAACGGTAATATCTCGGCCATGGCCGCCCAACTCCATGTCCACAACAACACAGTCCGCTACCGCGTGACCCGCCTGGCCGAGGACTTCAACCTGGACCTGGCGGATCCGCAGAAACGGCTGTGGTTGTGGCTGCGCCTGACCACCATGGACCTTGCCTCCACGTAACTCCCGGCGATATTGACCCCGCGAAGCCTGAAGGCTACCGGATGATCGGAAGTCCCGCCGTCGGGAAGACGCTGGGGAAGATCGACGGCGGTGGCACCGGCACCGTTTCCAGCGGAACCAAGACGGTATCCGCACCGACAGTGACCACCTGCTCCCGCACGTTCACGTGCAACGGTTCGTCGCTGTAGTCCGGCCCGGGGATGAGTGTGAGCTCGATGGAACCCTGCGCCAGGTCCACTGCAAGCAGGCGTCCCTGGACCTTGAGGCGGAAGGACAGGCCTTCCCATTCCAAGGGGAGGCGTGGATCGAAGCGCAGCACCTCACCCTGGTCCCGCATGCCGGCGAAACCACAGACCAAGGAGCTCCAGATCCCACCGGTGGAGGCGATGTGGACCCCGTCGATCGTGTTGCCATGCGAGTTGTCGAGGTCGATGAACAGCGCCTCGGTGAAGTGCTGGAGCGCGACGTCGCCGTACCCCACCTCGGCGGCCATGATGCCCTGCACGCAGGCGGACAAGGTGGAATCACCTGTGGTGATGGGATCGTAGAAGTCGAAAGCGCGCTGCTTCTCCTCGGCCGAGAAGTCCTGCCATTGAAGGAACATTGCCAGCACGGTATCGGCCTGTTTGAGGACTTGGTGCCGGTAGATCACCAACGGGTGGAAGTTCAGCAGCAGCGGGTACTTGGACTTGGGTGTGTTCCAGTCCCACGGCTCAAGGGTCATGAAGTCGTTGTCCTGGCTGTGGAGCTGGAGGTGCGGATCGTACGGAAGGAACATCCGCTCGGCTGCCTGACGCCACACCAAACGCTCGGTGCCGGCAATGCCCTCGTGCTCCAACGCCGCGGCGGCACGGAGGTTAAAGCGCGCCATGACGTTGGTGTACAGGTTGTCATTAACCACGGCAGTGTACTCATCCGGGCCGGTGACACCGTGGATGTGGAACATTCCGTCCTTGCCGAAGAAACCCAGCGAAGCCCACATGCGTGCTGTCTCGATCAGCAGGTCGGCACCCAATTCCGCGCGGAAGGTGGGATCTGCACTGGCCCATTCATACCGGTTGGCGGCGAATGCAATGGCCGCGGCGATGTGGAACTGGGCCGTACCGGCGGCATAGTAGGCGCTGGCTTCAAGCCCGTTGATGGTCCGCCATGGGAACAGCGCTCCGTCCACGCTGAGCTCCTTGGCCCGCACCCGCGCGTCGGGCAGCATCGCGTGCCGCGATTCCAGGACCTTCCGGGCTCCGCAAGGATTGGTGTACGTCAGGTACGGCAGGAGGTAGATTTCCTGGTCCCAGAAGTAGTGGCCCTCGTAGCCGGAGCCGCTCACACCCTTGGCGGGGATTCCGGCAACACCGGCACGCGCGGTTGCCTGCGCCAGCTGGAACAGTCCCCACCGGACCGCCTGCTGCATCTCCGGCTGGCCACCGATCAGGATGTCGGCCGTGGTCCAGTATTCGTCGTAGTGCGCTTTGCTCTGGGCCAGGATGTCGGCGAACGGTACCAGCTTCGCTTCGGCTTCCGCCGCCAGGCTTTCTCCGCGGTCTTCGGCGTCCGTGGAACCTGCCACCAGGTAACTGACCGTTTTCTCCAAACGGAATGTGTCGCCGTGGTGGATTGCCAGAACGTAGCGGACGGATGAGTCGTCCTCGCCCACCAACGTCTCGAATGGCTGGCCTTCCGCGGAGATCCAGTGATCCACGGCCATGGCCACGCGCTGGCGTGATTCGGCGGTTTCCCATGCGAGGCGCAGGGAGCCGTCAGCACCCTGCAAATGCAACGGCAGCAGGACCCGGCCGGCATGCCGGCCCGAACGGCGGGGGTCGTGGGCCGACTGGTCCTCCACAGGCTGGTCCTGACGGTTCACGACGCCGGAAGTGATGTCCGCGGACACGTCCCGGTCAGCAGTCAGGGACAGCTCCAGGCCAAGACATCCGCGTGAATCGAACCCCACCGCCCGGCGCTCCACCGTGGTGACGGTCGCACCCGAACGGCAGGCCCACGTGATGCTCTCTTCGTAGACGCCGGTGGAAAAGTCCACGCTGCGGCTGTAGTCAGTCACCGTGGACTCAGCCAGGCTCAGGGCCTCGCCATCGATGGACACGGTGAAGTTGTTGGCATCCGGAACGTACACAATCCGTTGGCCGGTTCTGGCGAAACCATAAGCATTCTCGGCGTGCTTGATGTCCCAGATCTCGTGGAAGCCATTGATGAACGTGCCGGGCAGTTCGCCGTCGCCCGCTGTTGAGTGCGAGCCGCGGATACCAAGGTGGCCGTTGCCAAGTGCGAACAGCGTTTCCAGCGTTCCCTCGTCACCAGGGACGTGGATATTCTCCACGAGCTTCCAGGGCTCACAGGGGAAGCGCAGCCGATCGGAGCTGATGAGTGCCATGGGCGGTTGAAATCCTTCGAAAAAGTAGGGTCAGAGAAGATCGTTGAGGTCGTCCACCACCAACGTGGCACCGGCGTCGAGCAGGCTTTGGCGGCCCGCCCCGCGGTCCACGCCGATCACGGCGTAAAAGTTGGCGCCTGCGCCGGCCTGCACCCCGGACACCGCATCCTCCACCACGATGCATTCCTCCACGGGGACGCCCAGCAGGCCTGCTCCATAGACATAGGTGGCAGGGTCAGGCTTGCCGGGAAGCCCGACGCCGGCAGCCACCTGGCCGTCCACCACCACCTCGAAGTGGTGGTCCAGGCCGGCGGCCTTCAGGACGGCAGGAGCGTTGCGTGAGGAGGACACGACGGCTACCTTGAGACCCAGTTCCACCGCGGCATTGATGAACTTGACCGAGCCTTCAAACGGCTCCACGCCGCGGGAGTTCACGATCTCGTTGAAGATGGCATTCTTGCGGTTGCCCAGGCCCTGCACCGTGACGTTGTCCGGGTGGTCGTGGACCGGGCCTTCGGGCAAAGTGATGCCGCGGGATGCCAGGAAGTCCCGGACACCGTCGAAGCGCGGCTTGCCGTCGATGTGGTCGAAGTAGTCGCTCTCCTGATACCCCTGCGGGTGTCCCGTTTCGGCCAGGTAACCGTCGAACAGCTCCTGCCACGCCTGCTCGTGCACCACGGCAGTAGGCGTCAGCACGCCGTCGAGGTCGAACAACAGGGCCGAAGCACCCGTCCAGGCATTACGAAGATCAGTCATGTGCAGTATTCCGTTCAGCGCTTGCGGCGCATGGTTTTGCGTTCGATGAGCTTGGTATCGAGCAGGTGGTGGGCGGGGTTTCAGTATTCACTGGCACGTTCCCGGGCAGATAAACCGCGTTTCCGGAAACGCCGTCAACGCACCGAACGCGGATTCATCGCCATGGGATAAAGCCGCCGTGGGCCTCGCGCCACGGGCAATGGGTTCCGTAAGTGCCCGCTCAGTCACAACGGGGTGTTGATAGCTTGAGAGAACGGCCAAGACCCCATGGCCCAGCCCCAGCAGGTGTTGGGGTGCCTGCCGGGCTGCGTGTTCGTCATCGATACCTTCATTGTCCCACGGAACATTTACCATGCCCACGCTGCCTGTAGCCAGCCCGGATGCCTCCAGGGCGAAGAACCAGGCTGAGGCGGTCGAGGCCCTGCAATGCACCACAGCCTCAACCCTTTCCCTGTTCGCCTGGCACCTTCACGAGACCCGAACCGGATCACCAGCCAAAAGTGTAAGCGCTTACAATTTTGTCATTCAATAGTGTGCAGTCGAATGCGAAATTGTGACGAGAATCGCACCACGAGGTTGATTCCGGAGCCCGGATGCCTTCTAATCCGGGCTCCCACCCAGAGCTTTACCCCAGCACGTAGAACTTCAAGAAGGCGCTGACATCCACCAGCTCGGGCGGCTCGATCCTGTGGCCCATGCCCGGGTAGGTCCGTGCGGTCAGGGCCACGTTGGCTTCCAGCCACTCGGCAGTGTGGGCAATCGCGTCCTCATTGATCACGGGATCGGCCTTGTCCCGGCCCCAGAAGAACGGCGGCGGGGTGTCGAAGGACTCGCTCAGGGCAAGGAGGTCGTTGTCCAGCACAAAACCGGACAGGCCCACCGTGGCCTTGAAAGCGTGGGGCCGCAAACGCAGGAGCGTGCTGGCCATGGCCATGCCCTGCGAATACCCCAGCAAGCTGACGCTGCTGTGGTTGTCCTTGACGGAGTTGATCCAGTTGAACACCGAGTTGGTGGACGCGATGACATCAGCAAAGTCGTTGGTCAGGAAGTAGTCCAGCAGGAACCAACCGTAATGGTCGCCGATCACTTTGGGACCGCGAAGCGCAGCGCACGTGAACTCGCCTGGCAGATGCGGGAAGAGTTCCACCATCCGCTGTTCGCTGGTTCCATACCCGTGCATCATCACCAGCAGCGGAGTGCCCTCGCGCTGGTTTTCGGGCTTTGACCACACCACTGATTCCATGGGCATGAGCCTAGTAGACTGGCGCCATGACTCCGCAGGAACTGGCCAATCTGGCCCATCTGCGGCGCGCCCGCGACTTCATTGACCGCGAGTATGCGCGTCCATTGGACGTGCCCACCATGGCCGCCGGCGCCCTCATGTCCCCCGCGCATTTCTCCCGCCAGTTCAAGGCCGCCTACGGGGAATCGCCCTACAACTACCTCATGACCCGGCGGATCGAGCGGGCCATGGCCCTGCTCCGGGCGGGGACCAGCGTCACGGACGCCTGCATGGAAGTGGGCTGTACGTCGCTGGGATCCTTCAGCACGCGTTTCACGGAAATCGTAGGCATCAACCCCAGCGAATACCGCTCCCGCGAACACCACGCCGTCAAGGCCATGCCCAACTGCATCGCGAAACAACACACCCGCCCTGAAAGAACCAGCAAAGGCAGGATTCCCGCTCTTGAAACACTGAGCAGGATTGAAGAAGCGCCCACGTCACAGCTGCAATAGCGTGTGGTTCATGAACATTTCATTGAAGTATGCACATGTCACTGTCAACGACGTGGATGAGTCGCTCGCCTTCTACCGCGATGCCCTGGGTTTCGACGTCCGGAACGACGTCGGCTCGGACGGCCAGCGTTGGGTCACCATCGGCAGCGATGCCCAGCCGGATCTTGAACTGGTCCTTTCCCCGCCGCACGCCGGCCGCTCCCAGGCCGACGGCGACGCCATCCAGGAACTGCTGACCAAGGGCGTCATGCCCATGCTGGTATTCACCACAGATGATCTGGACGGCACGTTCGAGAAACTCCGCGCGTCCGGAGCCGAGGTACTCCAGGAACCGATCGACCAACCATGGGGTCCGCGCGACTGCGCCTTCCGCGATCCCTCCGGCAACATGATCCGCATCAATCAGGGCTGACGGCGGCCCACCGGCAGGCCGCTGCTGTCCAGCTCGGTTGCCACAGGCCCAGCGGGCCGGTTGTCACAGACTCAGCAGTCCGGCGTCGGACCTTTCGTCATCCTGATGGGTCGACGCGATGGCGGCGGACACGACGTCGGACAACCGGCGTCGCTGGCTGTACGCCTGGCGTTGCAGCCGTTCGCCGGTGCCCCGGCGGAGGATGTTGGCCACACCTGCCCGTGCGAGCGCGAGGTCGCCGGCCCTTGTTAAAGCCACACGAACGTGCCGGAGCAGGGCGCCCGCAACGTCCGCGGCGGGGTAGGGCCGCTGCTCCAGCGGGTGCAACAACTGCTGGTTGATGCCAAAGCGGCTGGCCTTCCAGTTCGCCATGCGGATGACCGGCGTCAACGTGCTTGACGCCGGCTTACCCTGCCGCCACCCAGCCGCAGATGTCTCCACCAGGGCACGGGCAATGACGGCAATGGTGAGGGCGTCTTCGGCGTACAGGCAAACGTCGGCGATCCGCAGTTCAACGGTGGGGTGCCCCCTGGAGAGGCGGGCATCGAAGTAGATCATTCCCTCATCCAACGGAACGCCCGTGCCCAACAGCTCGGAGAGCATCGCCTGGTAGCCCTCCGTTGAACCGAAAACGTCCATGGGGCCGGCCGTGGGCCACCTGTTCCAGATCTGCGTGCGGTAGCTGGCAAAGCCCGTGTCGGCTCCCATCCAGAAAGGAGAATTGGCGCTCAAGGCCAGCAGGACCGGCAGCCAGTGCCGCATCCGGTCAAGGACTGCGACCCCTTCTTCCGGTGATTCGATGGACACGTGGACATGGAAACCGCAGGTGAGCTGCTCACGCGAAATCAAGCCGAACTCCGTCCCCATCGCCGCGTACCGCTGGTTGCCCAGAGTGGGTGTGGCGTGGAAGACCGGCGGGGTTGCCAACGCCGCGACGCGCGCACCCACGGCCCGTGCGGCTTTGTCAGACAACGCCCGACCGGCACGGATCTCGGCCCTGAGTTCGGCCGCAGTCCGGCAAGGACGCGAGTTGACCTCCACCTGCTCCTGCTTGAACTCGGACTTCAACGTCGCGCTCCCGGCACCGGCTTCCTCGGCGCCGGCCTTCCCGCCGGTTGTTTCTACGGTTCTTCCTCCGTAGAGGGGAGCCGCAACGTCCAGGATGTCTGCGGCCAACGCCAATGGCGTGCCGTCCGCGGGATCCGCGATCAACAGTTCCTCTTCAACACCAAACGTGCGCATAGCCACCCTCCCGCTGTTGGTTGTTCAGAGACGGCGGTCACCCAACGTGGCGTGGAACCTCCATTTGGAAACCGCAACGGCAATGCAGCACCTGCGTCTGCAAGTACACCTCCAGGAGGCTGGGGCTTTCCGGATCATCCGTGGTCCGGGGCGCCTCAATCACCCGCTCGGTGGGACGTCCCAAGGTCATGGGATCGCCGCAATGGGTGCAACTGAACCAGAGTCCCGCTGCGGAAGTGGAGAGGAATTCCCGTTGGATCTCAGGCACCAAGGCCTCCAGCCGGACAGCGTGGGCGTAGAACGTATCGCACTCGCTGCAGGTGTAGCTGACTTCTACTACCTCGGACTGATTCGGCTGGGCTTCAACCACGGTTTCAACAAAAATGTACGAATCAGTGCCGCATACTGTGCACCAGGGCCGCGCTCCGGTCTCACCGGTTGCGGGATCCGTCCCTCTGGCAGGCTTCGGGACGGGCAGGGATCCAAGCGTCATTGCCATTCTCCTTTTACTTCTCCAAGGAGCCGCATGCATGCACGGAGAGCCGGCCGAAAGCGGCCACGGCTAAGAGTGCAGTTCTTGGACCATCCGTGATGGCACCAGGTGACATGAGGTTCCAAGGGCTATCTGCTTAACCCACCTAAAATGTAGTTCACCAGTGGTGCGCGTCACAAGTCACGGCCTTGCGGCCGGGAGTCCGCCTGCCTGGCTCAGGGCTCGAAATGGGCCACAGGAGCCTGCTTGGACACACTCTGGACCAGTGACTCTGCGACCTCCCGCAGCTTCTGGTTCCGGGTGCTGGAGGCCTTCTTCAGAATCTGGAATGCCTCTTCCTGGGTGCAGCGGTTCTGCCCCATGATGATCCCGCTGGCGAGGTCAATGACGGTCCGGGATTGCATGGCATCCTGGAGATCGTCAGCGTGCTGCTGCTTTACTCCTATGCGCACGGCCAACCGCAGCGAGCGTTCGGCCTGGCTTGCGTACAGCTCACAGCTTCGGATGGTGGCTTCGTCGTAGACTCCGGCATGGGGAGCGAAGAAGTTCAGTGCAGCAGTGGCTCCTTCGTCCAGCTCCAGAGGGACGCAGAGGGCTGAAAGATGGCCTCGCGCGGCGATGACAGCACAGTATTCCGACCACCGCACTTCGGTGGAAGTGTCCGGAACGTGCACGGTGGTACGGCTTCGCATCGCCTCCAGACACGGCCCATCACCGTACGCCTGCTGAATTTCGTCGATCAACCTGGCTTCGGGGGTACTCCCGGCCACCGTTGCCGTACGGCGTCGCCGGCTAAGGGTGATGCCGCAGTGCACAGGCATGCCAACGGCCTGGGACACAGCCGCTGCCGAAAAGACCGCTAGTTCTTCCAGGAATCCGCCCACGTCCTCGCTGTCGATGACAAGGTCCTGGAGACGGTCAGGTACCGAATCGTCGTCAGACGCTGAGGCGGCATCAGGCAGCACCAAGTCAACGTTCATTTCGCTCATGCCTTAGTTTACGATCGTCCGGGCCGGGCTTGTCACCCCCGTCAGGAATGGTGGCAGAATCCTTGCATCTACGGTGCAGCTATGTGCACAATCTAGCTACAGTCCCCACGAGGACCAGGCTTTCCCAGCTCATGCAGACGGGCGTCCCGCATTTTTCCATGCAGAGGTGCAGACCATGCCGGCCCAGCCAGCGTCCAGAATCCCTGACGAAGCCCATCAACCGCCTGACGAGCCCCTTTGGTGCAAGCGCTGCAATACAGACAAGCACCTTCTGGTGAACTCCATCCAGTCGCACTATCCACCCGCGCCCAACATGGTTGATGTCGCCTACGAGTGCCACGCCTGCAGGTACGCCTATCAACAGGTTGCGTCTGTCCAAAGGGTTGCGCTGGTACTGAACCGTCCAGGCGTCTCCCAAGGTGTGCTGCAGTTCGGCGGCCAGTATCTGCATTGCGGCGAGCCCATGAAGACCAAGAGCTGCGAGCTTCGCCGGATCCAAGCCCCCTTGGTCCTGAGGCCCGGCGGCCAGTTGAGGATGTACGAGGTCCTGATCAACACCCGCATCCTCGGATGCCACTGCGGCTTCCGCATGGAGATCCCGGAATGAGGATCCGCAGCCGCAACACCAGTTCTGGAGCTACCGGGAGGGACAGCATGCACACAGAACCACAGAGGAAAGACACTTCGACAACCGGCTCGCAGCTCAGGCCGGCCAGCAGGCGGAAGCTTCCCGACCCGCCGGATCCAGATAATTTGCCCATCGACTACCGGAATTCCGGATGGGACACCACCTGGTACCCCTCGTCCCTCCCGGAAAGCCGCAGACCGCATCGCTCGTCGCGTCAAAGGAGCTCCTGACCGTGAGCGAATTCCCACCGGACCCTTCGCACCCGGACCCCACCCGCGAACCCGGACCTACACCCGAGCCCGTTCCCCTGCCGGAGCCTGGACCACCGCCGGTTCCTGAGCCCACACCGGGACCCGCGGTGCCATCCCCGCCCGGGCACGGGGAACCGCCCGCTCCCCTGACGTAAGGGGTGCTGGACACACCTCCGCACGCGCAGGCAACAACCGGTCACGTCCACAGACCGGATCCTGGCAAAATCCCCCAGTCAGGATCCGCACGAGGGCATGTCGCGCTACAGGGAGCGCGGCATGCCCTTTGCCGTGCCCGGGGACGAAA
The DNA here is from genome assembly GCF_029873575.1 of Paenarthrobacter sp. OM7. NCBI lineage: Bacteria > Bacillati > Actinomycetota > Actinomycetes > Micrococcales > Micrococcaceae > Paenarthrobacter > Paenarthrobacter sp. OM7. Next base: position 394,518 of record NZ_CP123579.1, on the reverse strand, counting down.
CGGATACCTCCAACGATCTTTGTTTATGTTGATTTCCCTTGACTAACCAACACAAACAAAGATAGAGTCAAGCAATTCCACATCGTTGTGACAGCAGTCACTGAAGTGGCCGTCCTGAAGACCTGGCTTGACCGCAATGGAGGGTAAGTGTTCGCCGAAGAACGCCAGCAACTGATCTCCGCACTCGTCGCAGAGCGCGGACGGGTGAGCGTCACGGACCTTGCCGACCGTTTCAGCATCACCACTGAGACAATCCGCCGCGACCTCGCGGCCCTCGAAGTCTCCGGGAACCTGCGCCGCGTCCATGGTGGCGCGGTACCTTCCGACCGCCTGAGCACCCGCGAGGAAAGCATCCTCGAACGGGCGGTACAGCGGCAGGTGGAGAAACTCCGCATCGCAAACGCCGCCCTCGCGCTGATCCCGGAGCTGACAACAGGCAGCATCCTGCTGGACGCAGGTTCCACCACGGAAACCCTTGCAGACCTGCTGGCGCAGCGGACACCCGCGGCCAACGGAAACGATGAACTCGTGGTGATTACCCACGCCATTCCCATCGCAGGAAAACTCTCCTCCACCCCGGGTATAGCACTGCAGATCCTTGGCGGCCGGGTCCGCGGGTTGACGCAAGCCGCCGTCGGGCAGTCCACGGTGGAAGCCGCGTACAAACTTCGCCCGGACATCGCTTTTGTGGGCGCCAACGGCATCCACGCAACCTTCGGCCTCAGCACCCCCGATCCTGAGGAAGCAGCTGTAAAAGCCGCTTTCGTCACCTCAGCCCGCCGCGTGGTGGCCCTGGCCGATTCTTCCAAGCTGGACTCCGAAACGCTGGTCCAGTTCGCCACCTTGAAGGATGTCGACACCTTGATTACAGACAGCCAACCATCCGCAGAACTCGCCGCGGCCTTGGCCGACGCCGGCGTAGACGTGGTGATCGCATGATCGTCACCTTGACCGCCAACCCCAGCCTGGACCGCACGGTGGAACTCCCCGGCGCCCTGGCCCGCGGCGAGGTGCAGCGCGCCGTGGCCGTCCATCAGGAATCGGGCGGAAAGGGCGTCAACGTTTCACGGGCCCTCGTGGCCTCCGGCCTCGACACCGTGGCAGTCCTTCCAGGCGCGGATTCGGACCCGGTCCTTTCCGGACTGCACGACGGCGGTGTGCCATTCGCGGCGCTGCCCATCGGCCAGGCGCTGCGCAGCAACGTCACGCTCACCGAACCGGACGGCGTCACCACCAAGATCAATGAACCCGGCCCGGAGCTGAGCGAGGAACAGCAGGAAGCCCTGATCGGGCTGCTGCTGGAACGCTCCCGCGGCGCCAGCTGGGTGGTACTCGCAGGTTCGCTCCCACCAGGAGTTCCCGCGGATTTTTACGCCACCATCGCCCGTCGGCTCCGGTCGATCCCGGATGGAACGGCCTCCCCAAGCATCGCCATTGACTCCTCCGGGGCGCCGCTTGCGGCGGCTTTGGTGGGCGATGCCTCCGGGAAGCCGGACCTCCTGAAGCCGAACGCGGAAGAGCTCGCAGAGCTTGCCGCCGCCGCCGGTTTCACCAGCGTCTCCACTGCTGACGAACTGGAAGCGGATCCGGCCAAAGCCGCTGAAGCTGCAGCCGCCGTCGTCGCCAGCGGTGTAGCCGCCGTTCTCGCAACACTCGGGTCCAAAGGAGCAATCCTGGTGACGGCGGACGGAGCGTGGTTGGCCACGCATCCGCCCATTAAAGCCGTCAGCACGGTAGGCGCCGGGGACTCTGCACTGGCCGGCTACTTGCTGGCTGCAACCCAAGGCGGCTCCGCGCAGGACTGCCTTCGTCAAGCCGTGGCACATGGTGCCGCTGCTGCCTCCCTGCCGGGCTCCACTGTCCCGGCAGTCCACCAGACAACCCCCAATGCCGTAACCATCACGGCCCTCCAGAAGGACTCACAGTGACCCAGCTGATCACAACCCAATTGGTCACCCTCGACCAAAACCTGGGCGACTCCCCTGCCGACGTCATCCGCGTCCTGGCCGGCAAAGTTGCCGCCACCGGCCGTGCTTCCGAGGTTGAAGGGCTCTTTGCCGACGCCTTCGCCCGCGAGCAGAAGACCGCAACCGGCGTCCCCGGCGGCATCGCCATCCCGCACTGCCGCTCTGCTGCGGTCCAGGAACCTGCTTTGGCCATGGCCCGGCTGTCCCACAAGGTGGACTTCGGCGCCAAGGACGGCCCGGCAGACCTGATCTTCTTCATCGCAGCCCCGGACGGCGCAGACCAGGAACACTTGAAGCTGCTGTCCAAGCTGGCCCGGTCCCTCATCAAAAAAGACTTCACGGCAGCACTGCGTGCGGCGTCTTCCCCTGAAGAGATCGTTGAACTGGTTGATGGCGCCTTGGCAGACAAGCCGGCTGCTGCACCAGCCGCTGCCGCTGCTCCTACAGAAAGCTCGACGACGACTGCCGCACCCAAGCGCATTGTGGCGGTGACCGCTTGCCCCACGGGTATTGCACACACGTACATGGCTGCTGACTCGCTGGTTGCCGCGGCCAAGGAAATGGGCGTGGACCTGCAGGTGGAGACCCAGGGTTCCTCAGGCGCCAAGCCGCTGGACCCGGCCGTGATTGCAGCAGCCGACGCGGTGATCTTCGCCGTCGACGTTGATGTTCGCGGCAAGGAGCGCTTCGCTGGCAAGCCGGTCATCAACGCTCCAGTCAAACGTGGCATCGACGAACCCACCAAGATGGTCCAGGAAGCACTTGCAGCTGCCGAGGACCCCCGCGCACGCCGCGTTCCCCATGCCGGGGCCGAAGAGCAGGCTGAGCGTGCCGAGGAGGAGAAGGGTGAACACATTGGCCAGAAGCTGAAGCGAGCACTTCTCACCGGCGTCAGCTACATGATTCCGTTCGTGGCCGGCGGTGGTTTGCTGATTGCCCTCGGCTTCCTGCTGGGCGGCTACGACATCACTGAGGTAGCGGACAAGGTGGTGCTGGAGAACAACTTCGGCAATCTGCCGGAAGGCGGACTCGCCATCTACCTTGGTGCGGTCCTGTTCAAGATCGGCGCCCTGTCCATGGGCTTCCTGGTCCCGGCATTGGCTGGATACATCGCCTACGCCATCGCCGACCGGCCCGGTATTGCACCCGGCTTCGTCGCCGGTGCTGTATCAGGCTTCATGGGCGCAGGGTTCCTCGGCGGCATCGTCGGCGGCCTCCTGGCCGGCTACGTCGCGCATCTGATCGGAACCTGGCAGGTACCCCGCTGGCTCCGTGGCCTCATGCCCGTCGTCATCATCCCGCTGCTTGCTTCCATCGTCGCGTCCGGATTGATGTTCCTGGTCCTCGGTGGTCCCATTGCCGGCCTTACGGTGGCTCTCAACAACTGGCTCACCGGCATGAGTGGCGCCTCCGCTGTAGTTCTCGGCATCATCCTTGGACTCATGATGTGCTTCGACCTCGGCGGTCCGGTCAACAAGGTTGCCTACGCCTTCGCAGTTGCCGGCCTGAGCGCGGGCAGCGCAGACAACCAGGCTCCGTGGCTGATCATGGGCACAGTGATGGCGGCCGGCATGGTTCCGCCGCTGGCCATGGCCCTTGCCACGGTCCTGAACAAGAAGCTCTTCACCCTCAACGAGCGTGAAAACGGCAAGGCGGCCTGGCTGCTGGGTGCATCCTTCATCTCCGAAGGTGCCATTCCCTTCGCTGCAGCAGACCCCCTGCGGGTCATTCCCGCCAGCATGGTGGGCGGCGCCCTGACCGGTGCACTCTGCATGGCCACGGGAGTAACTTCCCAGGCTCCCCACGGCGGTTTCTTCGTCTTCTTCGCCATTGGCAACCTGCCGATGTTCATCATCGCCATCGTGGCTGGAATGGTGGTCAGCGCGTTGGCCGTCATCGCCCTCAAGCGCTTTGCCGTCAAAAAGCCGGTGGAAGTGGAAGCCACCCCGGCAACCGCCAGCGTCTAAAACTCCGGCGTCCAAAACCCAAGCGTCTCAACCCATCAGCGGTCTAGACTTCCCACAACGCCACCTCCCACAACCGCCAGCCTTCACAAAAGGAGCACCAATGCCAGAACGTACAGCCACCATCGCAAGCCGCGTCGGCCTCCACGCCCGCCCTGCAGCCATCTTTGCCGAGGCAGCAGGGGACCTGGACCTCGATGTCACCATCGCCCGCCAGGGTGAACCCGCAGATGACGCCATGGACGCGGCCAGCATCCTGTCCCTGATGAGCCTGGGCGCCTCCCACGGTGACGTGGTGGTGCTGCGCGCCGAAGGTGAAGGTGCGGACGCCGCCCTGGACAGCCTGGTGAAGATCCTGGAAACGGACCACGACGCCGAGTAGGGACACGCAACCCTCAGCGCTGCGCAAAGAGCCTGGCGACACCCGGATTCGGGTGTCGCCAGGCTCTTTTTGTGCTGTCGGCGTCCGCAGCCACAACGGGTTATGGATCGGCGAGCTCGTCGAGATGGCGAGCGAGCACGCCGGGCATCTGACTCGACTCCGGCAGTTCCCCGCTCCACAGCCCATGCATCGCGATTCCGTCAAGAAGGGCACGTAGCCGCTGCGCTTCATACTCTGGATCACGCTCGCTGTTGAACTGACCCGCTTCAGCCAGTATTTGTACCGCTGCGTGGCATGCGCGCCCTACTGCGTCGCTTAGCCTGGTTGCAGCAGGACGAAGCTCGCTGTCGGTAAGGGAGAGAACGCCGAGTTGGACTTGCGCAACCAGTTCCAAGCGTCGCTCTTGGTCGAGAGGGAGCAACTGCAGCAGCAACCCATCAACCAGCGCGCGGCCGGTCAGCTCCAGCGCGGAGACCCTGGCGGTGACCCGGTCCTCAATGAGTTGCAGGCAGTACTCCCTGAGGGCATGCTGCGTGGCAAAGGCCCGCCGCAACGAAGCGGCGGCAATGCCCGCTTCCGCTGCAACCCCGCGCACAGACAGGCCCTGGAGCCCATCACGTTCAAGGACACGTAATGAAGCCTCCGCAATCGCTGCGGTGCGTGCCTCTGCGTCGATTCTCCGGGGCATGGCGTTTCACCGCGAAGAAGAAGCAGCAGCGGGCACGGCTCGGGCGGCCTTCTTCGGCCAGATCGTGTAACTCACTGCCCAAAGGAAGTCGATGGCGAAGATGATTCCCAGAATGCGAAAGAATTCCGAGAGCGCTGAGGTTCGTTCCGCGTCGTTGACCAGCAGAATGATCGCTCCCAGCGTGGCAGCGGCGATGACCACTGCCAACGCCGTAAGGATGACATCCCGCCAGCATTTGGCCGTGTAGCGGGTTCCTGTGAGTTTTTCCGGCGCGGGGCCGCCGGAGAACCGGTGTTGGAAGTGCGCATCGGCCCATGCCACCATGCGTTTGCCGTACGCGATGGAAACGCCAATGTAGATCGCCGCCAGTCCGTGCTGCCATGAGGCTGTTCCCCCGCCCAGGAGATCGACTGCCACCAGGGCAAGCAGGACAGCATCGATCACCGGAGCAAGGATCAGGAGAGCGCTGCCAAGGCGGGGTTTCCGCAGCAGATACCGCGCTGCGAGCCCGGCGATGATCGCCACCCAGAACGCAACTTCGCACACCACGATCGCGATCAGGATCATTTACCGCTCCTCAACGTTTTTCCGGCCGAGCTTTATTAGTACGAGTGTACTCATAGAATGCGCTCGAGCGGCCGACGTCAGGACTTGGCGGCCACCTCTGGCTGCATCTTCGGCGTTTCGCCATTCAGGTAGGCCGCGATCGATGCTTCCGTGGGCTTCACGTCCTTCAGTTCTCCGGAGAGGTAGGCCTCGATAATCCGCGGATCCACATAGGATGAGCGCGCCACCGAGGGCGTGTTGCCCAGGAGTTCCGAGGCCTCCTTGATGGCCCGCACAATGGCTTGCCTGGGGGTTCCCTTGTGTCCGGACTTGATGAGGCAGAGGGCAGCGGCAGCAGTGCCCTTCCATGTCCTGAAATCCTTGGAGGTGTACGCCTCCCCTGAGATACCCCGGAGATACTCATTGATCATGGACGCGTCCACGGAGACCCACGTTCCCTCCGAGAGGTAAGCCAGCAGGCGTTCCTTGCCGGGGCGCTCGGCCAGCGGTTCCAAAAAGGCGGCCAAGGCGGGGTCGCGGATTGACTTGTCCCACAGTTGTCCGCTTTTGCCCGGGAACTTCAGGAAGACATCATGCCCTTCCACCCGGGCATGACGGCATCGAAGCGTGGTGAGCCCATAGGAGCCGTTTTGCTTCATGTAGACCTCGGAGCCAACCCGAAGGGCGCCGAGGTCCATCAGCCGCACTGCCGCGGCGAGGGTCTGTTGCCGCGGATCTTCGGTGTTCTGCAGGTGGACGGTGACGTTGCGCCGGATCGCCGGCAGGACCAGTCCCAGCTTGGCGGCCCGAATGAACTTCTCGGTGTCCTTCCGCTCCCGCCACGTGGGGTGGTAAATGTACTGGCTGCGCCCTGCATCATCGACGCCCGTGGCAAGGATGTGCCCATTCTCGAAAGGACTGATCCACACATCGGTCCATGCAGGCGGGATCGCCAACGCATTGATGCGCTGGCGATCCTCTTTGCTGACCAGGCTCCCGTCGGGGTGCCGGTAGCTGAACCCTTTTCCCACCTTACGGCGGACGATGCCGGGCTTGGACAGGTCAGTGCGCTTAAGTCGTGGCACAGTTCTTCCGCCCTACTCGTGATCGGCCCGGCCCGTTGAGTTCTAGGCCTCGTCCGGATCCGTCACTGCAGCGCCGGCGTTCATGATTTCCGCGTTGATCATCCACACCAGCTGCTCAAGGCGGGAGATGAATGCGTGCAGCAGGTCCGCCGTCGTGGGGTCTTCCTCATCCACTTCGTCATGGACATCGCGCATTGTCTGGACAGCACGCTCCACACGGTCAGTGACCAGCTTGACCGCATTCTTGGTGTTGACCAGGCCTGCCGGGAACTCCTCCAGACGCGTGCCCTTGGCGATGGTCGCACTACGGCCATCAGGCAGGGCGTGGAGGGCCCTCATACGCTCGGCGGTGTCGTCAGCGAATTCGCGCGTGGCAACTACCAGCTCGTCCAGCTGGAGGTGAAGGTCGCGGAAGTTTGGCCCCACTATGTTCCAGTGCGCCTGCTTGCCTTGAAGCTGTAGCTCAATAAGGTCTGTCAGGACGATCTGAAGGTTGTCTGCAAGCTGCTGTGACGCTTTCATGTGTTCCTCTCATAGACGTTCATGTGAGCCTAAAACGTGCCACAAAGTTATCTGTGGCAACTGCCCAATCATCAGGTGACGACTTCAATAAGCCTTTCATAAGGAAGCTTAGTAGTACAATGGGAACAGTTAGTGTTCACGACTGGCGAACCCGCACTCCGGAGGACCGCCGGCAGGCAATAACGGCAAAGGCACTTTGAGGCGACGGAACGCCTCCAAGTACCGGCATAACTCAATCGAAGTAATCGGAATGCATAGTTGGGAACCGGCGACATTAGTCAAAGATTCCCCCAGAAAGGAATGTGCTGACCATGAATACACTTCTGATCATTGCTGGTGTAGTAGCAATTGTTCTTCTCTTGGTAGGCGGCTTTACCGAAGCACTGAGCTGGCTTCTGTGGGTAGGCGTCGTCCTCCTCGTCGTCGCAGCCATTGGCTGGCTGCTGAGCTTTATGTCGGGCCGCAGGGGACATACGGTCTAGACGGGACAGGGTCGAACGCCGGAGGCACTGCCTCCGGCGTTCCTGCTCTCCACGCCGAACCATTCCCAGCGCCGAGCCGGTCCCACGCCGCAGCAACGCCCGCCCTGGACTACTCCCGGACCGGGCCATCACCGGTGGCCGGGGGCGGCGGGGCAGCATCAGGGTCCTTTGGCGTCGGGAACTCGTCGCCGGGAGCGTCAGGCACCCCCTGAGCGGGCCGCTCCGGAGTCTCGCGTTGATCTCCCTGGCCAGGCACTTCCTGTTCGGGGGTAGGCGTTCCGTAACCCCCGGGTTCGTTGTCCGGGTCTACCCGGTGATCGTCCTGACTCATTGTTCCTCCTTGAAAATCCGGCGAGGCCCCGATAAAGAAATCGAGGAATGCTGACAGTTCCGACCGTAGTCCGGTGCTTGGTCGGCGTCCACAGAAACCACCACGGAGGTGCATAGATGGTTGAGCCGGAGCAGGCTCCCAGAATCGGCAGGAACGAGTCCACCGAGGAACGGATGGACCGCAACTGGATGGAATTGATCCAGGAGTTACGGGTTCTCCAAACGGGGGTGCAAATCCTTGGCGGCTTCCTGCTCACGCTCCCCTTTCAGGAACGATTCGAACTCCTGGACGACTGGCAGCGGAGCCTGTACCTGTTCAACGTGATGGTGGCAGCGCTGACCACCGTCCTGATTGTGCTGCCCGTCAGTGTTCATCGCCGCCTGTTCCGCAGGGGACTCAAGGCCACCTTGGTCTCCAGCGCCGACGTTGTGACCAAGTGGGCGCTGGCCGGCGTGGCCTTGTTGATTGTTGGCTCCGCCACCCTGGTTTTCGACTTTACCGCTGGACGGACCGCCGGGCTTGTTGCAGCCGGATTCATCGTCCTGGTGCTGCTGCTCCTGGTGGTGGGAACGCCGCTGTGGCTGCACCGCCGGGCCGTCCGGAACGGCAGCGGCAACAACGGGACGGCAAAGGAAGAGTGAGTGGGATGCTGCGACCCGCCAAGCACAACCACAGTTCCGGCAACGACACCAAGCCCCCGCGTCACTGGGTCAAGGACCACGGCTTGCTGCTGGTCAATGCAGGCCTGTTCGTCGTCTTCCTCGGAGGAATGATCCTCTCAGGAGCTGCCAATCACAGCGAGGAACAGCAAGCACACGGTGGGCCGGCAACCGGTGTATCGGATTTTCTGACATCAGGCAGCTTCTGGGAAGCGATTTTTGAGAACTGGGAATCGGAGTTCCTTCAGATGGCCATGTATGTGGTCCTGACGGTTTTCCTGTTCCAGCGCGGCTCCTCGGAATCCAAACCTGTGGATAAGGACGCACCCCAGGACGAGGATCCCCGCGATGCCAAAATGTCCGCCAAGACCCCGTGGCCGGTCAGGCGGGGCGGTTGGGTTCTGAAGGTCTACGAGCACTCGTTGTCTGGCCTGCTGGGCCTTCTTTTCCTGCTCTCCTTCACCCTGCACGCCGTAGGCGGTGCGGCCGCTTACAACGACGAACAGCTCAGCCATGGTCTCCCGGAGGTCTCCACTTGGGAGTACATCGGTTCCAGCCAATTCTGGTTTGAGTCCTTCCAAAACTGGCAAAGCGAGTTCCTGGCCGTAGCCGTTTTGGTGGGCGCTTCTGTGTACCTTCGAGAGAGGGGCTCGCCGGAATCAAAGCCCGTGGCAGAGCCGCACTACGAGACGGGCACCTAGCCGATAAGGACAACGGAACCATGCCAGGAAAGAAGAATTCCAGCGGTTGAAAGCCCGCCGAGGAACTTTTCCCCAAACGCTGTTCACACAAGAAGAAAACCAAGTTCATTTCCACGTTGCGGAATCACTAAAGCCAAGAGAAAACAGATGACGACGCCGGTTCAGGCCTTTTTCTTGGCCCGCGACTTTGGCTTGCTGGCAGTTTTGGCGGCGGCAGCGCCGTCGTCGTCCGCTTTTTCCTTGCCGCGCTTCTTGTCCAGGCTGCGCTTGAGGGCCTCCATGAGGTCGATGACGTCGCCGCCTTCTCCTTCGCCCTCAACAACGCCGAACGTGGCCTCAGTGTCCAGCGCCTCACCCTTGTCCAGCTTGGCCTCGATCAACGTCTTCAACTGCACTTGGTAGTCATCGGTGTATTCATCGGGATCAAAGTCATGAGCCATGGATTCCACCAGGGCGGAAGACATCTCCAGTTCCTTGTCCGAAATCTTGATGTCGCTCTCAAGGGAGGGGAATTTGGCTTCACGGACTTCGTCGCCCCACAGCAAAGCCTGCAGCAGCAGCACATCACCCCGAACCCGCAGCGCACCCAAACGGGTCTTCTGCCGCAGCGCGTACTGGACAATGGCAATCCTGTCCGTGTCCTCCAACGTCTGCCTCAGCAACATGTAAGCCTTGGGCGATTTGGAATCCGGCTCCAGGAAATAGCTGCGTTCATACATGATGGGGTCCAGTTGCTCTGCGGGGATGAACTCCACCACCTCAATTTCGCGGCTGTTCTCCTCCGGCAACGACTTCAATTCCGCGGACGTCAGGACAACGGTGCGGCCCTCTTCTTCGTAGGCCTTGTCAATGTCCTCGTACGCCACAACGTCGCCACAAATTTCGCATTTGCGCTGGTACCGAATACGCCCGCCGTCCTTGTTGTGGACTTGGTGCAGGCTAATATCGTGATCCTCCGTGGCACTGTAGAGCTTCACTGGTACGTTGACCAGACCGAACGCGATAGATCCCTTCCAGATGGCCCTCATGCACCCAGTCAACAGCACAACACAGCAGAGGAGAAGAGGTGGCAGGCAAACAACAGGAGCGCGTGAACGTGGAAGGCCACGAGCTCACCCTCACCAACCTGGGGAAAATCATCTACCCGGAAACCGGGACCACCAAGGCCGAAGTGCTGGAGTACTACGCCGCCGTCGCTCCTTTCCTCATTCCCGCGGCGGCCAACAGGCCGGTGACCCGGAAGCGGTGGGTCAACGGAGTGGGCACTGCCGAGGATCCCGGGCAGGTGTTCTTCCAGAAAAACCTTGAGGACTCCGCACCCCGGTGGATTCCCCGTGCCGCCATTCAGCATTCGGACCACGCCAACGTTTACCCCATGGTCAACAACCTGGCCACGCTGACGTGGATGGCCCAGATCGCCTCGCTGGAAATCCACGTTCCGCAGTGGCAAGTGAATCCTTCAGGGAAACCGCTCCGCCCCGACCGCTTGGTCCTGGACCTTGACCCCGGTCCCGGGGCGGGACTGCCCGAGTGCGTTGAGGTGGCCAAGCTGGCCCGTTCCATCCTGCAGGACATGGGCATGGACCCTGTCCCCGTCACCAGCGGCAGTAAAGGCATCCACCTCTACACTGGCCTCGATGGGACCCTGAAGTCCGAGCAGGTGTCCGCCTTCGCCAAAGAGCTTGCCCGCGCACTGGAGTCCGACCACCCCGAACTGGTGGTCAGCGACATGAAAAAGTCCCTCCGCCACGGCAAGGTGCTGGTGGACTGGAGCCAGAACAGCGGGAACAAAACCACCATCGTTCCCTACTCACTCCGCGGCAAGGCGCGCCCTACCGTGGCAGCACCGCGTACGTGGCGTGAACTCACCTCCGCGTCGCTGGAGCACTTGGACTTTCTGGCCGTGATGAAGCGCGTCAAGACGGGCAAAGACCACTTCGCGCCGATTTCCGGGCGGCACCTTCCGCCCCACGGCGAGGATGAGAAGGACGACGACGGTGCTGCCGCAGGCGGTTCGGGCAGCGTCGCCGCCAGGGAACGCGTGGTGACAGTGGAGAGCCGTCTCGCCAAGTACGTTGGGATGCGCGATCCGGGCAGGACCCCGGAGCCGTTTCCCTCGTCGTCGGCTGCCAACGCCTCCCAACAAACCGGCACCTCGTCATCTGACCAGCCAAAACCAGGCGACCCGCCGCCACCCGGCGGTATCTTTGTGATCCAGGAGCACCACGCGCGCCGCTACCATCTGGACCTGCGGTTGGAGCGCAACGGCGTCCTGGCGTCGTGGGCCCTGCCCCGCGGCGTGCCGGAAACGCCCGACCGGAACAATCTGGCCGTGCATACGGAAGACCACCCCATGGAGTACGCGACCTTCTCCGGCGTCATCCCCAAGGGCGAGTACGGGGCAGGGACCATGACCATTTGGGACCGCGGCGAGTATACGTGCGAGAAATGGCGTGACGGCAAGGAAGTCATTGCCACACTGACTGGCGAGCCTGGCGGCGGCCTCGGCGGTACCAAACGGTTCGCACTGATCAACACGGGTCAGAACTGGCTGATTCACCTGATGAAGGAGCAGCCTGGAGCGCGGAAGGGCGTACCGGCCAGCCATGCGAAGCCCTCACCGGCCCAACCGCCTGCCGGGCCGGCCGCACCCCAACCCGTACCGAACTACGCCCCCATGCTAGCCACCTCGGGGACCACGGACGATCTCCGCGGCGACGGTTGGCTGTATGAGCTGAAATGGGACGGGATCCGCGCCATCATCACGGGCACCGAGGGGGAAATCCGGCTCATGAGCCGGAACGGAAACAACCTCACCGCAACTTACCCGGAGCTCACTGACCGCAGCTGTTGGCCCGACGGAAACTTCGTGGCTGACGGCGAAATCGTGGCGCTCGGCAAAGGGAACAGGCCGGATTTCGGGCGGCTGCAGCAGCGGATGAACCTGGTCAAAACCGCAGACATTGAGCGGGCACGGGCAGCTGTGCCGGTTCAGCTCATGCTGTTCGACCTTCTTTACGACGGCGGCACGGACCTGAGCGGGCTGCCGTTCCGTGATCGCCGCGAGAGGCTTTCGGGGTTTGCGGCGCGCCTGCGCAAAGGCTGCCCGCTGCATTTGTCTGCCGTCCTGGATCACGACGTGGACGACCTCATGGCCAGCGCCGCTGAGCTTGGCCTGGAAGGTGTGATGGCGAAGAAGGCTGACAGCCGCTACGTCATTGGGCGCCGCAGCAGGTCCTGGCTCAAGCTCAAGCTGGAGCAGAGCCAAGAGGTGGTGGTGGGTGGCTGGCGTCCCGGCGCAGGTGCCCGAAGCGGAACGTTCGGTTCCCTCTTGTTGGGCATCCCGGACGGCGACAAGCTGCACTATGTGGGCAGGGTTGGAAGCGGGTTCAAGGATTGGCAGCTGCGGGACATTATGGAGAAGCTGGAGCCCCACGTGGTGAGCGCCTCTCCCTTTGCCGACATCCCCCGTGAGGACGCGGCAGGTGCCACGTGGGTCAGCCCTGGGCTGGTGGCTGAGGTGACCTTCGGAGAATGGACGGGACCCGGCCGGCTACGGCACCCAGTGTGGCGCGGCTGGCGCCCGGACAAGTCCCCTTCAGACGTCAGCCAGCCCAACTGAGTCGCAGATAACGCTCTATTGAAGGTTCAGTAGAACGTTTGCTGTTACTCAGTTGGGCTGGCTACGCAGGGGTGGTGCCGTGCGGGTAACGCTAGGAGGAGTGCGGCATTTGCGGGCGGCTGGTCCTGTGGATGGCCGTAACAGCTGCCCCTTGGCCCATGCGGCCGTGGGCTTGGTCGCGCTCCTTCGGGTGGCGGCGTTTACCGTTACCGTCCGGCCACTGCCTGCCCTGGTCACCGCCAAGTGCAACGGCGATGGTGGTCGGCTCGGGCATCGGGGCCATGTCCATGGACTCCACCAAGTGGCTTGCAACCTCAGGATTGATGCGTTCGGAATCGTAGTTCGCAGTCATGGTTCTTCCTTTCCAGTGTGCCTGTCCGCAGGTTTTACCAGCGGACCTTCTTCTCGGTCTTAGCCTGCTTGCCGCTGGCCGAGGTGGGCTTGTGCCCCTTGCCGGTGCTCTGCCAGCCGGCCGGTGCACCGCCCCCGGATTTGCTGGCCAGCATGGCCTTCTGGGCATCGGTCAGCTTGGACTTGATGCCGCCGGATACCGGAGTTTTGGCTGAGCTTCCCGGTGATGGGGTCTCGGGGGTGTTGTTTTCGGAAGGGTTGGCAGTCATTCGTGGACTCCTTAAGTCTGAGTCCTGAAGAGACACGTATCCCATGTCGTTGCGGTTCGGGAAAAAGGCGTCGAGAACGGGAACGGCATGGAGGCAGGGCCTCAACAGGCGTGGATTTTTGTCAGATGAAACGCGGCTGTGCCGTTACGGGCAGAGGCCGGTCTACTCAAAAATCAGTGTTCCCATGCTTCATACCCTAACCAAGTCCCGGCGGATTTGTGAACCCCTCACCTGCAGCGACTTCCAATCCGACGTCCAATCCACCTTCCGGCCCACCAGTCTTCCTCGGCTAGCATGGCAAACGTGACCCGGAGAGCATCCATCGCCACCACACTTCGTGCAGCGGGCTGCGTTTTCGCGGAGGACGAGGCCCGCCTCCTCCTGGAGGCCGCCAACCATCCGGACGAGCTAAACCGCATGGTGGACCAACGTCTCAGCGGACAGCCCTTGGAACACATCGTCGGTTGGGCGAATTTCTGCGGGAAGCGCATGTCCGTGGGACCTGGCGTGTTTGTGCCGCGGCGTCGCACGGAGTTCCTGGTGCGGGAAGCGGCGATGATCGCCAAGCCCGGTGCCGTCGTCGTGGACCTTTGCTGCGGTTCCGGCGCCATAGGTGCAGCGCTCAACGATCTTCTGGGGAGCTGCGAGCTGCACGCGGCGGACATCGACCCCGTCGCGGTCCAGTGCGCGCGCCGCAACGTTGAGCCCCGGGGCGGCACTGTGCACCACGGCGATCTCTATGGCGCCCTTCCCCGGGAACTGCGAGGGAAGGTGGACATCCTGCTGGCGAACGCGCCGTATGTGCCCACGGAGTCAATCGGGATGATGCCGCCGGAGGCGCGTCTCCACGAGCCGCGGCTGGCGCTCGACGGCGGCGCTGACGGTTTGGAGGTGCAGCGTCGGATAGCGCTGGGGGCGGCCCAGTGGCTTGGGCCGGGAGGGTCCGTGGTGATGGAAACCTCGGGACAACAGGCGCTGGAGACCGCTCGGATTCTAGGCGAGGCGGGGTTCATCGCGAAGGTGGCCTCGGACGAGGAATTGGAGGCAACCGTGGTGATCGGATCACGAATCAGGGAGTGAGTACCGAGGGAGAAAAGCGAAGGCCGGCACCTTTTCAGTTGCCGGCCTTCTCTGTTTCAGTTGACGTCCCACCCTGCCGTCTTCGCCGCCTCCAACTCGGCAAATTTGGTGGTCATTGTCGAGTTGCCTCGCGTGAGCTTCCTAATGGTGAGATCGTCGGCTTTGGCGTTTGCACGCCGCAGGTTGTCGGCAGACTTCTGCAGCGCCACTTTCGTTTTTTCCAGGTCCTTGATCGCTTCGTCGATGCGCTTGATCGCCTCCACGAAACCGTCGGAAGCGAGCCTCCAGTTCCGACCGAACGCGTCCTTGAAATCGCTGATCTGCTGTTCGAAATTAGTGATGTCCAAGTTCTGCGCCTTGACCATCGCAAGTTCGGTCTTGTATTCGAGCGAATTCATCGCGGCATTCCGCAGCAGCGCGATCAACTGGATGAAGAACTGCGGCCGGATGACGTACATCTTCGGATAGCGGTGAGAGACATCGACAATCCCGGTGTTGTAGAGCTCGCTATCCGGCTCGAGCAAAGAGACCAGCACGGCGTACTCGCACCCCTTCTCCGTGCGATCCTTATCCAGCTCTTTCAGGAAGTCTTCGTTCTTATGCTTGGTGGCGGTTCCGTCGTTCTCGTTCTTCATCTCAAACATGATCGACACAATCTCAGTACCGGCACTATCGGAGTCGCGGAAGATGTAATCACCCTTGCTCCCGGCCCGCGCATCGTTGTCCTTCTCGAAATAGGCGAGGGGAAAGGCTGTGGCACGAATGCGGTTGAACTCGGTCTCGCAGTGCTGTTCAAGAGTTTCTCCGACCATCTTGGTCGACAGCTTCGCTTTCAGGTCCCGCAGCCGCTCGATCTGTTCTTCACGGTCCTTGATCTGGGTTTCGTACTTGTCTTTCAGAGCCTTCTCACCGAGCTGCTTCTCGAGATCGGCCCGTTCAAGGCTGCTCTTGAGTTTGTCTCGCTCCTTTTCGACTGTGTTGACTGCTTCGGAGATCTCAAGCTTCTGCGCGGTTTCGATGGCTTCGAGCTTCGCTTTGAGGTCCTGGATATCGGAGTCTTTCTCCGATGCAGTCTTCTGAAGTTCGTTAGCGAGCTTCGCCTCGGCCAGTTCAACTGATGCCTGTTTCTCCTGCTTCGCCTGCTCGAGCTCCTTCATCAGCCCATCGCGCTCCTTCTCGACGGCTCCAAGCGCCTCTGCTACGGCGAGCTTCTGTGCAACCTCACCAGCATCGAGCTTCGACTTCAGGTCCTGGATCTCAGCATCCTTGGCCGTCGCGATCTTCTGACGTTCGCTGGCGGACTTCGTCTCCGCGAGCTCGAGAGCAGTGGCCTTGCCCTGCTCCGCCAGTTCAAGCCGTTCGTTGAGCTGCTGTTCGAACTCAGCATCGCGAACCTGCTTGGCGATGTCGGCGTAGCCGGCTTCGTCGATAGTAAATGTCTCTCCGCAGTGCGGGCACTTGATGTCATGCATGTCTGGAACCTCAATCATTTACGTCGGCCTCGTACGGCCGCACTGGTAGACCCTCCGATCTGTCGGAAGGAGAGGGATTGTCGAAATACGCGGAAACCAGTCCCCCAATGCGTGGTTTCCTGCAGTAGTCGCAACTCCGGAGACCTCCCCTCGTTGCTTGAGAACGAAGCTACGGCAATGTGGCAATTTCATAATCGAATGTGCTGATAACCCTCCTTATCGACAGTCTTAATATCTTGGGCACTCCTCGGCGATAAGCTGAGGTCGACGACGAAAGGAGGCGGTCATGAACCAAACAGAATCCATGCGCATGACTCTCTCGGACGTTGCCGCCCTCGCACAGGTCCAGCGCCCCGTTGTGTCCATGTGGCGGAAGCGCAGTGCCGGATCCGCCCACCCATTTCCGAAGCCTGTAGCGCTCAACGGCAGGTTGGAACTCTTCGACTCCGGCCACATCGCCGCTTGGCTGACCGATACTGCACGAGGCAACAACCGAGAGGCAGCCAACGACGTCGTTGCCTTCACCCGCATTCCTGGCATGACTGCCGATGGAACCCGCGGAAACACCTTCGAAACTCTCACGGCACTGCTGACGCTCAAGGCAATTACTGGAAACTCGTTGACACAGCTGACTAGGGAAGAACTGCTGGACGCTGCAGACGAGTGCGATCCAGATGACACATTCCTGTACTCCGAGATGGAAGCCGCGGGAGCGTCGCTTGTCTCTAGCGCGGCGTTCACCGACCGACTGGTGGACAGTGCCTACAACGTGGCAGGGGCCTTCGAGCATTTGCTTGCCGCGAGGTTCCGCGATGGGTTGAAGGAGCACTCCGCCACGGCCCTCACCGACTCTGCCGTGGGGTTAGTGGCGGCTGCGGCCGTTGAATTGTCGGCGACTCTTGGCGGCGACTCCGTTTTTGCTGATTCCACACGAGGCGGTAGTGATCTTCTGATGGGCGTCGTCCATGCCGCTGGGGAAGAAGCGCCGGTCACGTTTCTGACAGCGGACGACGACGGCGGTTCAAGTCGCCTGGTGCGTCGCCGACTGCGGGTGCACGGCGTGGACTGCGGGCAGATCCATCTCGATCCGAGCGGGGAGTTCGCCGTCCAAGGTCACGTAGTTCACGTGGCTCAGTACCCGTCCCCAGGCGAATCCGGCATGGGCGGAGCGCAAATCCTTGCGGCAGTGGAACAGCTTCTCTTGCAGATGGATGATCAGCAGCGGGCTGTCATCATTGCCCCAGCACGGGTTCTCTGCGATCCACCGATGGACGTTAGCCTAGCGGCGCTCCGTGGAGATTTGCTGCGAATCGGCCGGGTCCGCGCCATTGTGCGGCTGCCCCAAGGTTTGCTGCGCACCAAACCCCGCGAAGCTCAAGCCCTCTGGGTGATGGGTCCGTCTCTAACTGACAATCCCAATGCTGGACGCTGGACCATGGTGGCGGACGTCAGCACCCAAGATCTCACTGAAGACGTGAAGCAGGATTTGGTCAGCGACATTATTGCCTCGATGGGAACCGGAGCAATGGTCCGCGCCCACGCGTTCCGATTCGCTCGACTGATGCCAACCCAGCAGCTGCTGGCCAGCAAGTCCTTGGTACCAGCACCGCCTCATAGTTCGGTTGGAATGCTAACTGGCGCCGAGGCAGCACTTCGGATAGAGGAACTAGGACGTCTGCTGCATTCCGGTGAGTCGCCTCCTCCGCAGGTTGTGACCACACACGACAACATGGCGAATCAGGCCGATTCTATTCAGAAACTCATGACCTACGGTGTCCTCAAGCACATCAAGGGAAACAGGATTGCGGAGGCGGACCTGAACCCGCAGAAGGGAACCCGGGCCTTGGGCCCGGCGGAGCTGCTTGACCCGCACAACGCACCGCACCGGTACATCAGCCTCCTGGATCTTGCAGCCAACTATCCTGCAAGCCGGCTCACTCAGCCGGACGACGTCGTCTTCTGCACTAGCCCCCGGCCTGCTGCCACGGTTGACGCTCACGGTGGTTCCGTTGTCATATTCCCGGCGAAGGTACTACGGGTCGACGCCGCTGACCCGGGCGGGCTGTTGCCGTTCGTCGTTGCCTCCGACATCAACAGTCTTTCCCCAACTGACAAGGCCTGGCGCAGGTGGCGCCTGCGTCGCGTACCTGAGGCCCAGCGGAGGAAACTCGGCGATACTCTTGCCCGGCTGCAGCACGAGCAGCAGCAAGCCCTAGAACGGCTCGGGCAACTCCACGAAGTCGCTACGCTGATTACGGACGGCGTGGCGAGCGGAAGTCTCACCCTAATAGATCCCAGCAGTAATCTCGCCGAACCACAGACAAAAGGAACCCAGTAATGCCCCCGAAATTGAAGGTGGACCTCGCCCCGTCCACCATGAAGGAACTCAAGGACACCCTCTGGAAAGCAGCAGACAAGCTGCGCGGCTCTATGGATGCCTCACAGTACAAGGACGTGATCTTGGGCCTGGTGTTCCTGAAGTACGTCTCCGACGCTTTCGACGAACGACGTGAGCAGATCCAAGCCGAGCTGGAGGCGGACGGTCTCAACGAGGACCAGATTGCCCAGCTGATCGACGACGTCGACGAGTACACCGGCCGCGGCGTCTTCTGGGTAGCCCCCCGGGCACGGTGGACCTATCTGGCGGAGAACGCCAAAGGCTTGCCTGCAGCCATGGGCGAACACCCGAAGTTAGTGGGCCAGCTCATCGACGAAGCCATGGACATGATCATGATGGACAACAAGTCCCTGGCCGCCACGCTCCCCCGCATCTACAACAGAGACAACGTGGACCAGCGTCGCCTGGGCGAGTTGCTGGACCTGTTCAACTCCGCACGGTTCACGGGCCAGGGCGCGAGCAAAGCCCGAGACCTGCTGGGTGAGGTCTACGAGTACTTCCTGGAAAAGTTCGCCAAAGCTGAGGGCAAGCGCGGCGGCGAGTTCTACACTCCGGCCGGCGTGGTTCGCGTCTTGGTGGAGGTTCTGGAACCCCATCGTGGTCGCGTCTATGATCCCTGCTGCGGGTCCGGCGGCATGTTCGTGCAGGCCGAGAAGTTCCTCGAGGCCCACAATATGGAGGGCTCCGACATCTCCGTCTACGGCCAGGAGCTCAACGAGCGCACGTGGCGGATGGCAAAGATGAACCTCGCCATCCACGGCCTCAATGCCAACCTGGCCTCCCGCTGGGGTGACACCTTTGCCCGCGACCAGCACCCGGAGCTCACCGGCAACAACGGCGCGGACTTCATCATGGCCAACCCGCCGTTCAACATCAAGGACTGGGCCCGACTCGAGTCGGACCCACGCTGGAAGTACGGCGTCCCTCCAGCTGGCAATGCGAACTACGCATGGATTCAGCACATCATCTCGAAGCTCGCCCCAGGCGGCAGCGCCGGCGTGGTCATGGCCAACGGCTCCATGTCCTCCAATTCCGGCGGCGAGGGCGATATCCGCGCCCAGCTGGTGGAAGCCGACCTCGTCTCCTGCATGGTGGCGCTGCCCACCCAACTCTTCCGCAGCACCGGCATCCCGGTCTGCACGTGGTTCTTCGCCAAGGATAAGACGGCCGGCCCCCGCGGCACTGTGGACAGAACCGGGCAAGTGCTGTTCATCGACGCCCGGAACCTGGGCTACATGGTGGACCGAGCCGAGCGCGCGCTGTCCGAAGAGGACATCGCAAAGATTGCCAACACTTACCACGCGTGGCGCGGCACAGCTTCGGCGGTTGAGGCCGGACTGACGTACGACGACGAGGCGGGCTTCTGCTACTCGGCTTCACTTGCCGAGATCAAGGCTGCGGACTACGCGCTGACGCCCGGACGGTACGTCGGGGCTGCGGACGTCGAGGACGACGGCGAGCCGATCGAGGAGAAGATTGCACGGCTTTCGAAGGAGCTGTTTGAACAGTTCGAAGAGTCCGAGCGGCTGGCGGCGGTTGTACGCGAGCAGTTGGGGAGGGTCTCGTGAGTTTCCTGACCATCGGAGAGCTGGCCGCTGCAGGTGTCCTTCAAATTGGCGACGGCTATCGCACCAAACGAAGCGAACACGCTCAGCAGGGCTTCCGGATTATTCGGGTAGCCGACGTCATGGAAAACGCCGTTAGCTTCACCGGCCCAGATTTCGTGTCGGCGAAGTACGCCAAAGCCATCGGAACGAAGGCAGGACAACCAGGTGACATCCTCTTGACTACTAAGGGCACCGTCGGCCGCGTTGCAGTCTTGCCCGATACGAGCGAGCATGTTGTCTACAGCCCCCAGCTCTGTTTTTTTCGAGTGCTGGATTCGGAAGTAATCGACCCAGCGTTTTTGCGTTACTGGTTCAGCAGCGCGGAGTTCTGGCACCAAGCTGCGGACCGCATGAACAACACCGATATGGCTGCCTACATCAACCTCGCCGACATTCGCTCGCTCAAGTTGGCCGTGCCGGACATCTCTGAACAACGGTGCATCGCGGAAGTCTTGGGCGCTCTCGACGACAAGATCGCCGCCAACACCAAACTCGCCCTGGCGGCCGATGATCTGGCAACTACAGAATTCCATAAAGCCATGCACGGTGTCGCACTCTCCGACCAGACCTTTGGCGACCTCGCCACCGTCTCCGGCGGCGGTACACCAAGCACGAAGGTTCTTGAGTACTGGGATGGTGACATCCCTTGGGCAACCCCTACCGACGTCACGCCGCTGCAGGGACCATTTCTTGAATCGACGAAAAGAATGATCTCACAGACTGGTTTGTCTGCCTGCGCCTCCCCGCTTTATCCGGCCGGTTCCATTCTCATGACCTCGAGGGCAACAATTGGTGCCTTTGCGATAGCCCAGACACCGATGGCCGTAAATCAGGGTTTCATAGTGGTGCAACCGACCGATCCCACACTCAACTTCTGGGTCTTCCATGAAATGCGCAGCCGTGTTGACGAGTTCATTTCGCTGGCAAACGGCGCAACCTTCCTTGAACTCAGTCGAGGTAACTTCAAAAAGCTCAAAGTAAGGCTGGCTGAACCTAAGGTCATGGAAGAGTTCGGTCAAACCGCAGGCAGACTTCATGCCGTTGCTAAAACCGTGCTACGCGAAAACACCATGCTTGCCCAGGCCCGCGACACACTTCTCCCACAACTCATGTCCGGCAAGTTACGTGTCAAGGACGCACAGAAAGTGCTGGTGGACGCGGGCGTGTGAGGTTGGACGAGCCAGCCCGACCAGCGGCTCCGAGCTATAAGCAAGATGTACACAACACGTCCGAATGACCACCGGTCCAATAGGGGGAACCACCGTGACAGCAGGAACACCAGCAGTAGCCTTTTCCGAAGCCGACTGGGAGGGCATGGCGCTAGAGCTACTGGCCGAGCCACTCGGATGGCGGCCCTTGTCTGGGCAAGACATCGCTCCCGGTACGGACGAGCGGGAAACGTGGGATGAACTGCTGATCCGGCCGCGGCTGCTCGCCGCCCTGCAGCGGTTCAACCCGACTGTTCCCGCCCAGTATCTGCAGCAGGCAGTCGCCGAGATCGCCTCTCCGGAATCGATCGACGCTATTGCCGAAAACCACCGTATCCACAACTACCTCGTGAACGGCTATCGCCTCAGTTACATCGACTCGGACGGTAACGAAGCCAACCCCACCATCCACCTGTTGAGCCAGGACCCCGACCAGAACGACTGGCTCGCCGTCAACCAGGTCACTCTGGTGCAGGGCGACTACAAGCGCCGCTTCGACGTCGTCCTGTACTGCAACGGTATGCCGGTAAGTGTTATTGAACTGAAGAAGGCAGGTAGCGCCACGGCCGACGTGGCCGCGGCGCATGCGCAGCTACAGACGTACCTGCGGGAATTTCCCATGGCATTCCGCTTCTGTGTGTTCACGCTCGCATCAGATGGAATCCAAGCAAAATACGGTACCCCGTTCACTCCCCTCAACCACTTCTCGCCATGGAATGTGGACGATGATGGTAGACCGGTCGCACCAGGCTACATGGAGGCCGGCGTCGCCGTCACGGCCTTGGAAACCGCCCTTTACGGTTTGTATAACCAGGAGCGCTTTCTGCAGTTAGTCCGCAATTTCACTGCCTTCGACGGTGGCCCAGAAGGGCTATTGAAGCGCATTGCGAAGCCACACCAGTACTTCGCGGTCACTAAGGCCGTCGGCAGCACCGTTCAAGCAGTGGAAAGCAACGGCAAAGCGGGCGTCGTCTGGCATACGCAAGGGTCCGGCAAGTCAATGGAGATGGAGCTCTACGCCAACCTGGTGGCACGGCATCCGAAGTTGAAAAACCCGACGGTCGTGGTGATCACGGACCGGAATGAGCTGGATGGCCAGTTGTTCGGGGGCTTTGATAGGAGCCTACTGCTGGCCGAGTCGCCGAAGCAGATCCGGAAGCGCTCCGAACTCCGCGACGAACTGAGTAACCGGGCGACCGGCGGTATCTACTTCACTACCCTGCAAAAGTTCGGCCGCAGCAAAGCCGAAAAGGATTCCGGTGCCGACCACCCCCTACTGTCCGCCCGGCGCAACATCATTGTGGTGGTGGATGAGGCGCACCGCTCGCACTACGACGACTTGGACGGATACGCTCGGCACCTGCGCGACGCACTCCCCCATGCCACGTTGATCGCCTTTACCGGAACGCCCATCTCCTTTGATGACCGGAACACGCAGGAAGTCTTCGGCGATTACATCGACGTGTACGACCTCACCCGGGCGGTGGAGGACGGCGCCACGGTGCCGGTGTACTTTGAGCCGCGGCTCATCAAGGTGGGACTCGCGTCCGACGTGACAGAAGAAGTCCTTGACCAGGCAGCCGATGAGGCCACCCTGGGCCTGGACGATACTGAACGAGCGCGTCTAGAGGCGAGCGTCGCCGTCGTGAACGCCGTGTACGGTGCGCCGCAGCGTATCGCTGCGTTGGCGGAAGACTTGGTGGCGCATTGGGAGAACCGTCGCGAACGCATGCGCAAGTTCATTGAAGCGCCAGGCAAGGCGATGATCGTGGGCAGCACACGTGAGATTTGCGCGAACCTCTACGCCGCCATCGTGGCGCTGAGGCCTGACTGGCATTCGGATGACCTTGCCAAGGGAAAGATCAAGGTGGTGTACTCCGGTAACGCCACCGATGTTCCCCCGGTGTCCGATCACGTGCGCCGCGATTCGGCGAATGCGACGGTAAAAGAGCGGCTTAAGGACATTGACGACGAACTGGAGCTCGTCATCGTCAAGGACATGATGCTCACCGGCTACGACTCACCGCCCCTGCACACGCTGTACCTGGACCGGCCCTTGAAGGGTGCGCTGTTGATGCAGACCCTGGCCCGTGTAAACCGCACCTTCCGCGGCAAACAAGACGGCCTGCTTGTGGCCTACGCTCCGCTGGCTGAGAATCTAACCCAGGCGTTGGGCGAGTACACGAAAGATGATCAGGCGAACAAGCCAGTCGGCAAGAACCTAGATGAAGCGGTTGGGCAGACGGTTCTGCTGGTCGAAGAACTGCGTGGGATGGTCTCCGGATACGACTGGAAATCCGTGTTGAAGAAGGGCGGCCCGCGGGCTTTTGTCAGCGCTGCGACGGGTGCGGCTAACTATCTGCGAAGCCCGGAGACATCGGGTAACAAGCCGGCCGAGGGCGAAGAAACTCTGGCCTCAAAGTACCGTCGGTACTCCGGCCAGTTGTCACGGGCGTGGGCGCTGTGTTCCGGCTCGGATACCTTGGCTGAACTTCGGCCCGAAATCCAGGTCTACGAGGAGACCCGGGTCTACATGGCCAAGTTCGACGCCGCAGACCGACAGGCCAGCGGCGAGCCGGTGCCCGAGGAGATCCATCGACTGCTGGGCAACCTAGTGGCGTCCGCAACCTCTTCCGGCGAGGTACTGGACATCTACGAGGCAGCCGGCATGCCGAAGCCGTCGCTGGACGACCTGACGCCGGAATTCATGGCCAAGACCCAGAATGCCCGCAACCCTCAGCTAGCAATAGAAGCGCTGCGGAAGCTCATTGCTGATGAGTCTGCCGTCGCGACACGAAACAACGTGATTCGCCAGCGAGCTTTTTCCGAACGCATTACTGAGCTGATGCGGAAGTACACCAATCAGCAGCTGACCTCGGCGGAGATCATCGCGGAGTTGGTGGAGCTGGCACGCGAAGTCGCGGCCGAGGGCAACCGAGGCGCTCATTTCACGCCCCCTCTGAACTCGGACGAGCTGGCTTTCTATGACGCTGTGGCCTCCAACGAGTCTGCCGTGGAGATACAGGGCGAAGGCGTGCTCGCCGATATCGCCCGCGAGCTGCTGTCAGTGATGCGCCGGGACGTTCGGACCGATTGGACGGTGCGTGATGACGTCAGGGCAAAACTTCGTTCCTCGATCAAGAGGCTTCTGGTCCGTTTCGGGTACCCGCCGGACAAGCAGCCTGAAGCGATCAAACTGGTGATGGAGCAGATGGAGTCTATGGCTCCTCGGTTTGCGGAGGCACGGCTTTAGCTGGAAGCTACACCGGCGTGGTCGTTGAGGTGCCTTCTGGCCGATACGCTGGAATCATCAGGCAAGAGCCTGCTGTGCCGTTAACGAACAAAGACCCGAGTGCAATCGAGTCTTTGTTCAGCGCGGTGCGCTCATTGGTGCGGTCAGAGGGTCATATCCTCAAATCCGAACACTTTGAGTCTATGGCCCTGCGCACGTAGGGCGCAACGTTGTTGTGCCCACAGACACGTGCTGGCCGTGCCCTGTTCCTCCGGGAGGAGGTGCCGGCATGGAATCCAAACGGAAACGTGAAGAACCATGGGGCGCCTGGAACCTGGTGGTCAACATCATCCGACTCGTCGTTGATGTCGTCCGCCTGTTCTGGCACAACATCCCCTAACCGGGAGCGGTGGCCACCGGCGCAATGCTGGTGGCCACCGTCAATGTGCCATCGACTGGTTCTACTCGGGCAACTGCCCGGCCCGTATTAGTGGGCCGATGATCGGAGCGACGAGTCCCAAACAGTCAGCTTTTGGGCCCGAATCCGGCACGTTAAGTTGGCTCAGCTAAACAATTTGGTAACAACGTGCTCCGGAGGGCAAAAACGGGGCCGGATCCGCGTGACGACGGGGCAACAGCGGGTAATGAGATGCAACACACCTAGGCAATTTGCACCCTCTTTGGGGCCAAAAATCGGATCTCAACTCGGGTTTTTGGTCCAAAACGCGTAAAATTGAAACCCTGCCCAGAGCGGGGCAGCAGAAGTCGCAAGCAAATGACCTCCCTAGGAGAAGCCCAAATGCCCACAGACCAAAGCAACACCGTCTCTCCGGATGGCGCAAGGAACGCCACCGGGACCCAGGTAATGGCAGGCCCCACCCCGGCCGCCACAAACGCAGCACATGCAGTAAAGAACGCAACGAAGAAAACGAAGCTTCGCCCGAAGCGCCGGCTCAAAGAGTCCGACGTCAACGTGGTGAACAAGCCGATGCTGCGCAAAGCACTCGGCGGCACGATCGTCGGCAACACCATGGAATGGTACGACGTCGGCGTGTTCGGCTACCTCATCACCACCATGGGCCCTGTCTTCCTGCCGGAAGCAGACAAGTCCGTCCAAACACTCTTCCTTCTGGGCACCTTCGCCGCAACCTTCATCGCACGCCCCCTCGGTGGCGTGGTGTTCGGTTGGCTTGGCGACAAGGTTGGCCGACAGAAGGTGCTCGCAGCAACACTGATGCTGATGGCGGCAAGTACGTTCGCCGTCGGCCTCCTTCCCGGCTATGCGCAGATCGGCATCTGGGCCGCCGCGTTGCTGGTCATCCTGAAGCTCATCCAGGGCTTCTCCACCGGTGGCGAGTACGCCGGTGCCACCACCTTTGTCAGCGAGTACGCCCCGGACAAGCGCCGCGGCTACTTTGCCAGCTTCCTTGATATGGGCAGCTACATTGGCTTCGCCCTCGGCGCCGCCCTGGTTTCGGTCCTGCAGCTCACGCTGGGACAGGCCGCCATGGAGGAGTGGGGCTGGAGGATTCCGTTCCTGATCGCTGGTCCGCTGGGCCTCATCGCGGTGTACTTCCGTAGCAAGATCGAGGAATCCCCCCAGTTCCAGGCCACCTTGGACGCCCAGGAGGCCTCTGCCAAGGATGCAGCATCACAGGACGCTGCAGTCGCCAAGGGACCCATCGGAATCGTCAAGGCCTACTGGCGCCAGATCGTGCTGGCCATGATCCTGGCCGCAGCTGCCAACACTGTTGGCTACGCACTGACCTCCTACATGCCCACGTACCTCACGGATTCCAAGGGCTACGACCCCGTCCACGGCACGCTGCTGACCATCCCGGTCCTGGTGATCATGGCTGTTTGTATTCCACTGACCGGTAAGCTCTCTGACCGCATCGGACGCCGTCCGGTGCTGTGGGTAGGCGCAGGCAGCACCATCGTCTTCTCGGTACCTGCGTTCATGCTGATCGGCATTGGCGAGATCTGGTCCACGCTGGCCGGCCTTGCCCTGATCGCTTTCCCTGTGACGTTCTACATCGCCAACCTGGCCTCGGCCCTGCCGGCACTGTTCCCGACGTCCAGCCGCTATGGCGGAATGGGCATCGCGTACAACTTCTCGGTGGCGATCTTCGGCGGAACCACGCCGTTCATCGTCCAGGGCCTGATCGAGGGCACCGGCGATGACATGATGCCGGCGTACTACCTGATGGCCACGTCCATCGTGGGCGCCATCGCCATCTACTTCCTCCGTGAATCCGCCCAGCGTCCCCTGCCGGGCTCCATGCCCAGCGTGGACACCCAGGCTGAAGCACGCGAGCTTGTAGCAACCCAGGACACCAACCCGCTCATCAACCTGGACGAGATGCCGTTCGACGGCCAGCCCATTGATGACGCAGTGTTCGGCAAAGGCAACAAGGACCTGACCCCCGCTTAGGAACTCTTTGCCTGCAACTTCTGCGCAGTGACGACTACTGCAAGCGATTCAGATAGTTCGCGGCAGCTTGCCGCCCACCGTAGCCACCACCCCCAAGGCGCTCTCCTTGAGGTTGGTGGCTACGGCTGTTAAGAGGGCACGACGGCGGTGCCCGCCTCAGGATTGCAGCAAGCCTTTGACGGCCTCGCCGATGATCCTGGCACCTTCAGGGAAACCACCCGGGTTGGGGCCGGCGTAGTTGAGCCGAATGTAGGGTCCCTCCGGTTCCGCAGGGAACCACTCCGTGCCGGCGGCAATGAGCACCCCGGATGCCTCACAATCCTTGGTGAGACGTTCGACGTCGAACCCGTCCGGCATTCGCAGCCACAGATTCAAGCCGCCCTTGGGCAGGTGGCTGAGGTGCGCTTGCGGGACGTGCTCGCGGAGGCTGGTGACCAAGAGGTCGCGGCGTGACTGCAGCTGGTGGCTGAGTCCGCGAAGGTGCGTTTGCCACCCGGGCTGGGTGACGACGTCGAGCGCTGCCGCCTGAAGCACCCCACTGACGTACATGGATTCGGCGGCCTGCGCGCCCATGATTCGTTCGCGCGCCGGTCCCCGGGCGATGATCGCTGCGACGCGGATGGACGGGGAAACGCTCTTGGTCAGGGAACGGATGTAGACCACGTGGCCGGAGTCGTCCTTGGCTGCGAGCGGGACCGACGGTGCGGTGATGCCGAAGTCGTGCGCCCAGTCATCCTCCACGAGGAAAGCTCCGTGCCGCTGGACGATCCGCAGGACTTCCTCGCCCCGTTCCGCCGACCATTGCGCTCCCGTGGGATTCGCGAAGTTGGGTTGCGCGTAGAACATCCGCGCTCCGGATTCTTCAAAGGCCCTCTCCAGCTCATCCGGGTCAGGCCCCTCCGGGCCGCTGGGGACAGGGATGACATTGACGCCTGCCTGGCCCGCTGCCAGCAGCGCGCCCCAGTAACTGGGCGACTCCACCAGCAGCGGCTGTCCGTGTCCCACCAGTCCCCGGAAAATGGAGCTGAGCCCGCTTTGGCTGCCGGGCAGAATCACGACGTCGCTCGGCTGGGGCGGAGTCACGCCCACCGGGGTTGAGGTACTGAGTTCCTGCGCGAACCAGGTCTGGAGTTCGGGCAAGCCCTGCGCCGGCGGCCGGGACAGGGCGGCATCTCCCCTGGCGGCCCTTGTCAGCGCGGCTCGAACAAGCCTCTCGGGCAACAGTTCGCGGGAAGGGTAACCGGAGTGGAACGCGATGACGTCATTGGTAGCGCTCCGCATCGCGGCAGAGTTCAGGGGCCGCGCGGCCTGGGCTGACCGCAAGGCAGCTGTTTGCCAGCCGTAGTCGGAGGGCCTCGCAGTGCGGTAGGCCCGCACGAAAGTTCCGACCCCGGGACGGCTTTCAATCAGACCCTGCGCCGTGAGTGTCCGCAGCGCTTTCTGCACAGTGACCGGACTGGCCTGATACTCGGCCACGAGTTGGCGCGTTGATGGCAGTTTGGCCCCCGGGGCAGCGCTTGCGATCCATTCTTTTACTCGCGAGACAATCCGAGAACTGCTATCGTTGTTCATGAGTCCTAATAGTAGCGCTACTACACTTTCGCGGCCAGTGGTATCCACCCGGACTTCGACCGGAATCTGGTGGGGCCTCCTCGGCGTCGTCGCCTTCTCTTTCACCGTTCCGCTCACCCGGGTAGCTGTGGAAGGCATGTCCCCCTTGTTCATCGGAGCGGGCCGGGCCGTGGTTGCCGCCCTTCTTGCCGCACTCGCCCTGGCCTTCACCCGGCAACGGTTTCCGCGCGGCACGCAGTGGATCCGCCTGGCGGTGGTAGCCGGCGGAATTGTGGCGGGGTTCCCCCTGCTGACTACCTTCGCTCTGACCAGTACCTCCGCGAGCCACGGGGCAATCGTCATCGCCCTGCTGCCTGCGGCCACGGCCACCGTGGCGGTACTGCGCGGGCGCGAGCGTCCACGGCTCCTCTTCTGGATCCTCACGGCCGTGGGCGTCGTTGCTGCCCTCGTGTTTGCCTTGGTTCAATCCGGTGGTTTTGGCTCGCTTCATTGGGCCGACCTCCTGCTGCTCGGAGCCGTGGTTGCTGCAGCCATTGGCTATGCGGAAGGTGGATTGCTGGCCCGGGAGCTCGGCTCCTGGAAAACCATCTCGTGGGCGCTGGTGGTGGCTGCTCCCGCCATGATCCTGTTGACCCTCGTTTCCCTGGGCTCCGGCATGCCACAAGCCACACCGCTCCAGTGGTTGTCCTTCGCCTACCTCGGTGTGGTGAGCATGTTCCTCGGCTTCTTCGCCTGGTACCGCGGCCTGGCCATCGGGCCCATGGCGCAGGTCAGCCAGATCCAACTCGTCCAACCCGTGATGACCATCGCGTGGGCCGGCCTTCTCCTGGGCGAACCGCTGACGTGGACCACCGTGGTGGGTGGCCTCGCAGTGATCCTTTGCGCCGGAGCCGCTGTCCGCGTCAGGCTAAGGAAGTAGGAAAACCATGTACACACCAGCACACTTTGCCCCCTCCCCCGACACCGTCGAGTCGCTGCTCCGGCACGCCGGAGCAGCCAACCTCGTGACCATGACGGAGGACGGGTTGCTCGCCACCCTCCTGCCGTTCGTCTACGAACCCTCGATCGGTGAACACGGTGCACTGCACGCGCACATGGCCCGCAACAACACCCAGTGGTCTTCAGCTGCTGTCGGTGAGGCTCTCATGATCGTGCAAGGCAACGATGCCTACATTTCTCCGTCCTGGTACGCCTCCAAAGCGGCGCACGGACGGGTGGTGCCCACCTGGAACTACTCCACGGCCCACGTCTACGGTGAACTGGTGATCCACGACGACGCCGAATGGTTGGGCCGGCACGTGCGGCGCCTGTCGAACCAGCATGAGGCCGGCATGCCCAAACCCTGGACCGTTGACGAAGCACCCGAACGGTTCATTGCCGGTCAGCTAAAGGCGATTGTCGGCGTCGAACTCGTCATCACCCGGGTGGAAGCGAAGACGAAACTCAGCCAGAACCGTACTCCGGCTGATGTTGACGGAGTCATCGCGGGACTCCGGGCCCGTGGCGACTCGGCGAGCGCAGCCGATGTGGAACGCGCGCGGACCTCGTAGACTCGGCGCATGCGTGAGGTTGCTTCGGAATCCCCAAAACCCAAGGGGTCCATCCACCACCTGGAGATCTGGGTGCCGTTCCTTGAGAGGGCAAGGGAAGAGTGGGGCTGGTTGCTGGGCGAGCTCGGCTACGAGCCCTTCCAGGAGTGGCCCACGGGGTGCAGTTGGAAGCTTGGCGGCACCTACGTTGTGGTGGAGCAGACGGATGACGCCACTGCAACAACCCACCGCCGCACTGATCCGGGGGTCAATCATGTGGCCTTCCACGCAGGCACACGCGAAAATGTGGACCGGATCAGGGCGCTCGGCGCGGATGCAGGCTGGTACGAAATGTTCGAGTCCAAATACCCGCACGCCGGCGGCCCGGACCACTACGCTGCCTACCTGCTCAACACGGACAGCTATGAGGTGGAGCTGGTAGCGGACTGACGGTGCCGGGGCTACCTGGGCGGGACAGCTGGACGCCACATCGCTACCCGCGGCCAACGGGTCAGGCCCAGTCCAGCCTCGTGCTCCATCAGGCGGGTCAACTGCGGACCCCAGCTGCCGGCGTCGAGCACCTCGAAGCCAAGGCGGCGGTAGTACGGAGCGTTCCATGGCACATCCCGGAAGGTGCTCAGGGTTTGGCGCTGCATTCCATGGCCGCGGGTCCATACGCGGGCGGCATGCAGGAGCTCGCGGCCCAGGCCTTGGTGCGCGTAGTCCGGATGGACGCTGACCTGTTCCACATGCCCGGCCTCGTCAACGACATCCGCCAAGAGGTACGCCACCGGGTAGTCGAGTCCGTCGACGGAAACCCAGGCCCGGCCCGCTGCGGCGTAACCCTGCAGCTCATTGGTGGAGAGTGGCTCGTCGTCCGCGACTGAATCCATTCCCAACGACCGGAACGCCTGGCCCGCGGCACGCTCGATGTCCTGCAGAATCAGGAGATCGTCCGCATGCGCGAGCCTGATCATTGCCGGGCGTCCAGTGCCGGGGGTGCCTGGGCCACCAGGAATTCGTTACGCTTCTCGATCAGGTTTTGCATGTAGCGGCCCAGGACCAGCTTCTCCACCAAGCGGCCCAACGGTCCGAAGGGGGCAGCGAATTCGATGGTGTCCACCATGAGCGTCCCGCTGCCGTCCGGCCGAAACTCATGCGTGTGGCGGAGGTACTTGAAGGGGCCCTTCACCTGTTCATCCGAGAACGACGCCGGCGCCTCCATCTGCGTGATGCGGCTGGTCATGCGGAACCGGACTCCGAGGTGCCAGGCCTGCCAGGTGACGGTCTCGCCTTCGGAGATCAAACCAGTGGTGACCCCGTCCACTGCCTTCTCGCGGCTCTTGGTCATCGACCCCACATGGGCATCGATGTTGCGGGAGAGATCGAACAACTCCTGCGGCGGCATGGAGGACCGGGTGCGGCAGACGAAAGCGACGGGCATACCTCGATCTTCCCAGACCTTCCCGGCTGCGTGTGCCCCATCTCGCTACGGCTTGTGACCGGGCTTATGGCGGCACAGTTGGCCATCCTGATAATTTTCAAGGGAGTCCCTCGATGATTGGTGGTGTTCCCCCGTGCCCGCAATCATCGCCCATGCCCGTGAACTCCATCGGCTGGGCCCGGCCAACAACGATCGCCTCTCCGCCGTCCGTGTTGCCCTGAGCGTCGCAGTCCCGGGACTGTTCCTCATTCTCATCGGCCGCCCGGACCTCATGATGTACGCCGTGTTCGGTGCGCTGACAGGGATGTACGGACGCAACGAAACGCATCAGCTCAGGCTCAAGCACCAAGCCCAGGCCGCCCTGTTCCTGGTGGGTGGGCTGACCATCGGGGTGTTCCTTTCCGTCCACCACATCCACTCGTGGTGGCTGGTGCTGGTGGCCACCCTGTTCGCCGGAGCTGGATCCCTGTATGCGGATGCCGTCCGCCTCAAGCCCATCGGCCCGTTCTTTGGCATCCTCGCGCTGGGCGCCTGCGCTTCGGTGCCAACCAACGTCCCACTCACGACGGCGGTGCTCATCGGGGCTGCGTCCGCCGCCTTGTCGCTGCTGGTTGGCTTCGCCGGGTGGTTCCGGCACCGTGGGTGGGAGTCCGGCGCCGTCCGCGACGTTCCCGTTCTCCGCGGCCCCCTCCGGCAGGGACCATTGGTCCAGGCGGCCATGGTTCATGCTGCGCGGTATGCCCTCGCTGTCAGCGTGGCCG
This sequence comes from Paenarthrobacter sp. OM7, assembly GCF_029873575.1. Lineage (NCBI taxonomy): Bacteria > Bacillati > Actinomycetota > Actinomycetes > Micrococcales > Micrococcaceae > Paenarthrobacter > Paenarthrobacter sp. OM7. The sequence goes on along the minus strand of NZ_CP123579.1, from coordinate 362,212 downwards.
GGGCCATCGGAATCCTCAGCGGCAGCGGCCATCCGCACTGGGCCATGGCCGCCGCGGCCGTACCCCTCGCTGGCGCCGATCTCCCCAGCCGCGTCCACCGGGGCATCCACCGCATCGTGGGGACGTTCCTCGGGTTGGCGGTGGTCGCCGTCGTACTTTTCCCCAGCCCGCTGTCGCCGCTCCAGTACTTCCCGGGCCACACCGCCGTGGTGTTGGCAGTGCTGGTGGTCCTGTGCCAGTTCCCTACCGAGCTCTTCATGGCGCGGCACTACGGGTGGGCCATGGTGTTCTTCACTCCCGTGATCCTGCTGATCGCCCAACTCGCGGCCCCCGTGGATCCGGGCGTACTGGTGATGGAGCGTGCCATCGAGACTTTCGTGGGAGCGGTGGTGGGCATCGCGGTGGCGGTGCTGGTGCGGGCTCCACGGAGTCGCGTGCTGCAGTAGCTGTCAGTTCTGGACGACCAGGTTGAAGTGTCATCCTATCTGGGCCCCAAAATAGCTACAGTCAAAGACCTCACAGTCACGCCACAAAGCACCCCGCACCCAGCTCGGAGAGCTGGCACGCCGGGCGGTCACCACGCTGACACAGTTCAGCATTTTTCGCCGCTACCGAAACATGGCTGGGGCCAGGGGTCGCTCCTCAATCTGTACCGGCCGATGCTTCCTTGGTACGGACGGGAGATCTCAGAAAGTTACCGACCACATGAAGCAAGCTAAAGGTCTCAACATAGTCGGGTGCTTGCGCGCGGTGGATGGCGTCGTTACGTGCCAGGTTCATGCGCCTCAGTTCCTCGAAGGTCGCATCGAACTCGAAGCCCGAGGCTTCCGCGATGTCGATGTACCGGCCCAGTGTTGCACGTGCCATGCCCCTACGCTGTGGTTTGGGAAGGTCCTCGATCCGTTCATCCAGCAAGCTAGCGAGTTTGAGCTCTAGAGCAGCCGCAGCGTCGAGCCAACAGAAGGTGGATCATCGAATCGCCTCCAAACCCGGCCGCGCTGGGAGGAGGCTGTGCACGGCCACTGCTCGCTCTGGTGAGGTTTATCCCGGTGGTGATGTGGTGGTTGTGTGCAGGCGGTCAGCTGGGTCCCGTCGTCCACATGTGCGGGAAAAGCCCGAAGGATTTAGCTTTTGCCGTGCCCATGTGGGCGAGGGGCTGGGAAGGAATCCTCAGCATTCTTCTACCCTTCTTGATGTTCGGGCCACCACGAAGAAACTGGTTGAAGCGACTTTTAGACGACGTCCTGCATTCTCAGATTGTCGCCATCTAGATGTTCATGGGCTTGGTGCGCAGCGGCGAGGAGCTCCTCTATTTGACGTTCAGCCTCCGGGCCCGGCTCTAACTGCCGCATGATCCTCAAGTTGACGACAAATGCGGCCACCCAGCCATGGGCAGGACGGTGGGCTTGTTCCAACTGCTCAAGCGTGCAATCTTGTCCTTCGATCTTTCTCATTGTGCTGTCGAACAACTTGGCAAGCACAACATGATCGACGGCCATCCACTCACCCAACTGCTTGCAGTGAGCGTCCTGGATTCCGTCCACGAGTTCAGTTCTCGCAATCCGTAGCCGCACTAGAAGGGGCCTGAGGTCTTGGTACACAACGACGGCTCCGGTAAGGTCTTGGGCGGCGCCAATGACTTCTGTCCACAGTTCGCGCTGCCTTGCTCGTTTGCCTTCTTCTTCGGCTCGGACGGCACGCACGTCGGCTGCGGCCGCGCGCCTGTCGGCCCGCGTTGCGCGGCGCTCTGCCCGTATGGAGACGATGAAGCCGGACAGGCCTGTTACGCCGCCGAGGATGGCGAGTCCCGTTGCGAGTACGTCCATGGTGAGAGTCCCCTTCGAACAATGTCAAGATAATTCTCGCCACTGCCTGGAGGGGATCAGTTCAAGCTGATTGTTCGGCCTGCTGTTTCCGTAGGGCGCGGCTTACACTCATCCGTGCGACGCCGAGCACCTGAGCGATTTCTGTGATGGGTGTCTTCTTCGCGTGCATGGTGCGTGCGGCGGTGACTTGGGCCGGGGTCATGGTTGAAGGCCGGCCACCAACACGTCCGCGAGCACGGGCCGCTTCAAGCCCGGCCCGGGTTCGTTCAAGCATCCTGCTTCGCTCATGCTCCGCCAGTGCGGAGAAGATGTGAAAGATCAGTCGGCCGTCGGCGGTGGTGGTGTCCAGGAAGCTCTCGGTGAGGGACTTGAACTGGATGCCTCGTTGGTCCAGTTCGGTCACGATACGGGCGAGGTCTGCGGTGGATCGCCCCACGCGGTCCAGCTTCCAAACCACCAGCACGTTTCCGGGTTGGAGGAAGTCTAAACACCGCTGCCATTCGGGGCGGTCCCGCGTGGAACCGGAGGCGTAATCGGTAAAAGTAGCGACATACTCCCAGCCAGTGTCACCGGGCCGGTACAGCACTGGGGAAGAACTCTTGCGCGCCTGTTACGTTCCGCCCCTCATTGTGCAAGTATGAATTACTGACATGGGGGGTGTCCGATGAGGAACACAGACAAAATAACGTTGGCTACCGCAGCGGCAGCAGTAGCTTTGGTGGCATCGCTTGCAGCTTGTGACGGGGAGGTAAAACCGGCTTCAAATAGTCAGGCCTCCGATGCTTCAACCGCCACCGAATTCGCGTCTCTCGAGGCAGCCCGCCAGGCCGTTCATAAGGTCATAGGCTGCGATGAGACACCAACGACTGAACCTATCGTCAACCCTGATCTGGCCGGCCACACGGCTGAATACAGCGTCTGCGCTGACAGGGTGCAGGTCGAGTGGTTCCAGACTGAAGATGCGCGAAACGCTGAGCAGCAACTGTACGCGGACAGCTCGCAACCGTTAGCCCTGGTCGAGGGCAAGAATTGGATGGTTGTAGACCTGTCCAAGGCCCTTCAAGAACCAGCCAGCGGCAGGGACCTAAAGAACCTCGCGGAACAACTCGGCGGCCAATACAGGTCCATCAACGGCGCATAAGAGGCAGCGCGTCTATTCCCCAGAGACTTAAACTCGTGCAGCCGCGTAATATGCGGCTGTCCCGCTCTGTAGCGGCCATATCGGCAGACACTTAAGCATGCTCGGAGCCTCCGCACTCGAATCGACTGCGGTGTTACCAGCACGCCAAGATGCCGCGCGCCACTGCGTTGGGTCTGCCATCGACTTCGCTCAGGTCTCCAGAGCAGCCTAGTGGAGCACTATGGTGCCCATGAACCGCAAATAGTGACCCATAGAAAACCAGAACATAACAATGTAGTAAAAATAGTTTGTCGTTTTGTATGAGTGCTTCTTAAAGTTGTGTTGTATGTCGATGAGTTGCCTTGCAAAGATCCATCTGCGTCTTTAGGATGGCCCCAGAGGTACAGGGTTTCGCAATGATGCGCCTGCCTCTTCAAACCAATCTGGGGGGATTGAGTGAAAATCAGAACCATCATTTCAGCTGTATCAGCTACCCTTGTGCTCGTTTCAGGGGTGGCTCTTCCGGCTTCCGCTACTTCTTCGGCGAACGAGGACGCACCACCCGCTTCGGGCCAAGGAATTTACGTCTTGGGTGCGCCATCCGACACCACAGATGCCGGCAACGAGTTCTTCGCCGTGCCGGAGGAATATCGGGACGCGTTGCTTGTCACTCCTGAGGTCGCTGCTGATCTGGACCTGCCGCCAGGGCCTGTGGCGGCAGCAGATGTTCAAGAGGTGTCGGCGAAGGTCGCCCAAACAGAAGTAGCCGGGCGGGAGGAATCGTCGAGGAGCGCGGACGGCGGTTTCACAACGATGGGCGTAAACGACACAAGATTCACGTACGGACCGGGCCTTGCATGGTTTGGCCCATTTCAGCGACTCACCTCGCTGTCAGGATGCTGCAGCCACACCTACACCTGGTATGTCGATGGGGCATTTAGTACCCAAGCGTGCCTGCAAGGCCAAGGCTATTACACCGGATACAACGGTGGCTCATTTGGCCTATGGGCGGCTTGGTATTCGTTAGGATGCGGCGCAACCGGCGGCTACACAGTCCCGTGGGACAACGTTTCCGCCTACCCTAAAGTCCTGTCACGGTCCCAGTATGGGTACTACGGTGGGGGAATATATAGCTAGCCATAGGAAGGGTCTCGGCAATGGATAACCGCGCGAAGAAATTCATTCTTACGGGAATCATTGTTAGTCTCATCGGTTCGGTAATCGCGGTTTCAGCCGTCTACGTCACTGGATGGGTTGAAGCCTCGATCGATCGAAACCTAGTTTCTGGAGTTTGGTTTGCAAAAGTTATTATCTCGATGGTGCAGTTCGGAATTGCGCCTTTTGGGGCAGCACTGACAGCGATCGGCTTTGCACTCCATTGGATGGGCAACGGTACGTCGCCAGAGCGCACAGCCAGTACCCTCCAGCATGAGGCTGACTTGGGCCGAGACGTCGATTGAAGTGGTGGAGCGCCGGGACCGTCAGCAATGGTCCTGGCGCTTTGCCGTCCGGCGGTGTCCTGTTGTACGACTCCGTGCGGGGAAGCACGCCGTTGCTGTGAACGAATACCGGAGCAGCGCACTCACGAACTACGACCGTCCTCATAGCGAGCCGTTTCCTCCCTGGTTCGGCGTCCGGGCCGCAGCCCACCTAAAGGCACGCCAGGCCATTTCTTTCCGCCGTTATATTTTCGTTGGACTCTCCGAAGCTCCCGCCTGACGGCTGCTTCGACGAAGTCGTTGACCGAGGCGTATCCCTCCTCCATACCGACAGCCTTTAGGGCCGCACGTATCTGCTCCGCATCATCGCGGGTGAATTTGGCACTGATGGAGCTGTCATCACGTTTAGCCCGCAACACGAGAGTCTTCCGGCTGCGCGTAAGGAGCATCTTGACTGCCTCGCTGCGTCCTGCTGATTCTGGCTTCGGCGAAGCGCAGGCTGGCGCCGATCTCATCCACCTCGAGCTCGATCACGGTGCGTTTCTCACCTTCCTTAGTCTCGAAGGAACGGGACTTCAGCCGCCCTGAGGCGATAACCCTGGACCCCTTGGTCAGGGAGGCAGCGACGTTCTCGGCCATCTCCCGCCACGCGGTAGCCCGAAGGAACAATGTCTCACCGTCTTTCCACTCATTTGAGGCGGAATCGAAGGCTCGGGGAGTCGACTTTCAGGAGCCGGTGGCAGCCTGCGGAGTTCGCGCTGTGCACGCTTCCGGGTACTGCCGCGACGTGCCGGGAGATGGTTTCGGCGTGGTGCGCGGTGTTCAGCGCACCTGAGCGCCACCGGGCTTCGACGACACAAGTCACTCCGGCCAGAGCGGCGATGATCCGGTTCCGGTCCAGGAAGCGTGCCCGCGTGGGTGCGGTACCGATGGGCTGTTCGGAGACGATCAGGCCGGTGGTTTTGATCGCTGCCGCGAGGTCGGCGTTACCGGACGGGTAAACCCGGTCAAGGCCGCCAGCGGCGACGGCGATCGTCGCCGGTCCCGTCCCGGCGCTGCCAGCAAGTGCGCCACGGTGGGCGTGGGCGTCGATGCCGTAGGCAAGACCGGAGATTACGCAGATGCCACGCCGTGCCAGTCCATGGGCCATTTCGGCGGTGACGGCAGCACCGTAGCTGGTGGAATCACGGGATCCGGTCAATGCCGCTGTGCGCTGCGGGGCCGGGATTCCCTGGGCGATGTTCCCGACGTACCAGAGCCCGTAGGGGGGTTGGGCAGGTCGTCCAACCCCTCGGGCCAGTGCTCGTCACCGGGGACCAGGAACCCGCCGCCAAGGCGTTCAATGGTCTCCAGCTCGGCCTCGATTGTGTCGGTGTCGAGGTCGCGGGGTGCCGGTGCCCAGCGGTCCAGCCCTTTCGAAAGTTCATCAGCGGTGACGTCCCAGAACGGAAACAGGGGCCGGGCACGGAGGGCCATGCGGTAGGCGGGGTGTGCGCCGTGACGGGCTACGAGCTTACGGGCTACGTCATCGCCCGGGGTGAACATGCGGGTCAGGGCCGCGCGTGCAATGCGGTTTTCGTCGTTCATGGTGTTGCTCCTTCTTGTCCGAGAAGTTGGGTGGGTGGGGCGACCAATGGTGACAGGCCAACGTCCCCGCTCCCCCGATGCTTCTATGTCTTGTCAAGCGTCGGAAAAGGGTGTGGCTGACCGACGGATTGCCCGTCGCCTCGTTGTTTTGTCGGTGGGTGGGGCGCTCGTGGTGAGTGGCCAGCTCCCCTCTCCCCCGCCGTTGTTTTGTCGGTGGGTGGGGCGCTCGTGGTGAGTGGCCAGCTCCCCTCTCCCCCGCCGTTGTTTTGGCTGCTGGCGAAGCTTGCGGAGCTGTGCCCGACGGAGGCCTGTCTACCCAGGGGGCAAGGGACGGGAAATTCCCGAAGGAAATCAGCGCCGCAGGGAAATTCCCGGCACGCAGGCCCCGACGAAGGAGGGGCTAGACCGGGTGGAGCGGGCACGTACAATCCGAAGGACAGCAGCCAAAACGTCGCAGACGAGGACAGGGCCAGGGCGTGCAGGAGCTCTGCGACGTCATGCCCTGGCCCCAACAGCCGACCACGGAGCGAAGCGGAGTGGACGCCCAGACGGGTGCGAGCTCTTCGAGCATGCACTAAGTTCTAGGGCCGTGATGGCCCAGGAACCTGGGTCAGCCGACGAGGGGAATCTATAGTTGTGCTCATAAAAGGGGGAGCCATGGAGTTGTTAGGTGTAGTCATTGCGGCAGGATTGTTGATCGTTGCGTCAATCGCGCTTTACCTGTTGAGGCGGACGAAGCAGAGGCCAGCAGATTCAGATCCGGAGTCGGAACGTGCACTCCGGGATTTCCACCGTGGAAAGACCCTCGGTCACTCTCATTACGTCGGGCTGGACAACACGGGCCACTGGAGGTAGCGGGGCCGGGTATAAACCGGGAAACTGAGGCATGACTGATCCGGCACCTCTGCCCGGAACCGGCCGGGCTCATCGCGGTCTAAGGTGGTTCCGCTTCCTGGCGGTGCGCAGGAACTCGGTCTTCATGTGCAGATCCGACGCCCTGTTGGAGCCCTGGATTGCCGCTCCCAGGATGTTTGACGGCGTGCGGAGGTTCTTGTAGTCGTGCAGCTCGTCCACAACGAGGTAGTCGATGCCGGTTTCCTCGAAGCTGATCCCGGGGTCGGCCGGGGTGTCGAGTTTGGCTTTGAGCGTTTCTTCCTGGGCCAACACTGCCTTTTCCAGCCGTTTGATGATGCTGGCGTTGGCTCGTCCGTTGTCCTCGCCGCTGTCCTTGACCGCTTCAAGCTCGGCCCGCATCTGAATGACTTCAGCATTGATGTAGGCGGCTTCGGCTTCCGGGCTGAGGCTGACGCGTTGGAAGGCGGTGCGGGTCATGATCACGGCGTCCCACTGGTTTGCTGCCGCACGGGCAACGAACTGCCGGCGTTTGTCACCTGCGAGGTCGGCCGATGAGGCGGCGAGGATGCGCGCCTGCGGGTAGATCTGCAGCCATTCCCGGGCGAATTGTTCGAGCATGTGGTTCGGGACGATGACGGCGGGCTTGTTGACCATGCCTAGTCGGCGCAGTTCCATCACGCCCATGACCATTTCTGCGGTCTTTCCGGCACCTACCTGGTGGAACAGACCGACGGCTGGTTCGGAGAGCATCCGTGCGACGGCTGCGCACCGGTGCGGGCGTGGGGAGAAGTCTTTGGCCATGCCGGGCAGGGTCAGCCGCTCCCCTTCGGTGCTGTCGTCCCGGAGCACGATGGAGTTGAAGCGGCGGTTGTATTCGTCGATGAGGCGGTTGGCCCGTTCGGGTTCCTCCCACACCCATTCGCTGAACCGTTCCTGCAGCAGCTGGGCCTTTTCCTGCGCTGCTGCGGTTTCGGTGGGGTTCAGGATCCGGCGTTAGTCTTCGTTTTCGTCCGTGACGCGCACCGGCCTTTGTTCGAGGACCTGTTTGAGGATGTCGGAGGCGGGCATCCGCTTGCTGCCCCAGTTTCCTCACCCGGTTCCCCGCACTGGAGTCCAGTCAATGTTCCCTAGAATGTGTTGGAGAATGTGGCCGTCTCAATACCGGTGCCGCTGAATTGGTAATCAAGGGTGGTTGTTTCCCCTTCGTCCTGTTTGGAGACGCCCAGCAAGAATTCCAACGCATCAGGGTCAACAGCATTGCTGCTGCACCGGAATTGCCTGGTGGCAGCGTCATCCGACGAACAGTTCCAGCCTGCCGGTTCGATCAGTTTTCCCGGGATCATGTCCGCGCCGGCAGAAATTGCGAACACAACTTCCGCATTGGAGGGCACCGGCCCGGGCTGAAGTGTGAAGGTGATGGTGATGTTGGTGTCCGAGGCCGTGGTCCCTGGTACAGCACGGAACGTGGCTGTCACAGCGGGCGCCGGTGATGGCGTGGCGGTGGAACTAGGGCTGGGCGTGGCCGTGGAAGTTGGACTTGGCGTGGCCGTGGGCGTTTGTGTCGAAGTTGGGCTTGGGGTCGGGGTTGCGCCCGGGAGCGGAACCAGTGCCGGGAGGGTTGGCGGCCCCGTCGGTGCGAACGTCGGAAACAGTGGGTTCTTCCAGGACAGCGAGGGGGCTGGAAACCCCCTGGGCGCTGGTTTCGTTGGTACGGGAAACGGAAACACGGCAGGCTTCTCTACCGCTCCGCTCGAAGGCTCATTGGGGGCCGGAAATTGAGGCTGATCCTGCTCCCCGGCTCCCGGGGCGGCTGGATCAGGACCGTAAGAAACTTGCCCTCGAGGAGTAGGAGATACCTCCGCCACTGGTACCTCAGCTGTGTTTGACCCTGCGCCACTCAACGCTACGGCTGCGCCCACCGACACTGCTGCCACGGCCATCACTCCTGCGCCTACCTTCAAGAAGAAGGCCATCTCCTTGTGCGGCATGCCATGCACCAAGCCGGCGCCCACCCCTGTTCCGGCGCCCACGGCCGCAAGCGCAGGGAAGACGGAGGTAAACGCTGCTCCTGCTACCAACGGGAAGACCACAGCCCGCATGGCCGATTGCACATCGTTGAGGTCAAGCAGCAAGGCAGTGCACTTGGGACAGCCCTCAAGATGTGCCCGCACCCTGTCCTGGCTGCGCCTCCTCAGTCCATCGCGGGAGTACGCACCCAACTGTGTTGAGTATTCTTCGCAGCTATCTCCAGTGGATGACGTGATGTGGTTCTGCAGGTACACCTGGCGCAGGCGTTCCCTCGCACGGAGCGCCAAGGCGGAAACCCCATTGGGGGTCAAGCCAATCAGCGGCGAAACCGCAGCGGGTTTCAGCCCCTCAATGTCTACATACCAAAGGACTTCCTGCCACCGTTCAGGGAGGGAACGAAACGCTTGGGTAACGGCCTTGGATTCGAAGTGGGCCACGGCAGGATCATCATGGAACACCGCTGAATCCAACACGAACGACTCAGCAGTAGGGCGGGTACGCGACGCCCCCCGATTAGTTTGATAGGCAAAACGCCGCACGGCTGTCAGCAGGTAGGCGCGGAAGAAAGTCTCGGGCCCCTTCCCTGCGGTGATGCTTTGGTAAACGGACGTGAAAGCGTCAGCCACGACGTCGTCAACGTCTGCAAAGTTGTTCACCTGCGCCGCTGCTACCTTCCGCGCCACCCCTTGGTGCCTCTCGAAGAGCACCTCGAACGCAGTCCGATGGCCTGCGCGAACCTGAAGGACCAAATCCATGTCGCTGTCAGCCACGGCACCATTGCCGTCACCGCCGAAGCCTGTTCCGTGGCGCCCGTTGCTGTCCGCCGGTGCTGTTCCGCCCATGCTGCTGCCCGTTTCGGACACGGCATTCGTACACGGATCAACGAGACCTTCGTAAGGCCCTGTTTGCGGGGCCACGCTGCTGTAGCCCCCGTGCGGCAGCCGCGCCCGGTGCCACACTCCAGCCCCAGCCTAAATCCGGAAGCCCCCCCCAAGTGAACACTTTGGCAGCCTTACGGCTCCAGCGGACGCCGAGGCGGGCCCGACGTCAGTTTTGCCGGCAGGACACGTGCGAAGAAGCTGACCACTTTGTACCTGCGCGTCGGAATGGAAACACCTTTGCCCTTGGCGTTGTCCTCCAGCCCTTCACGCACCACGCGCTCGGCTGTGAGCCACAGGAAACGGGGAGCCACTGACTTGTCCATTCCCATACGGTCATGGAATTCGGTATGCGTGAAACCCGGGCATACGGCAGTGACCTGGACGCCGGACTTGGCGTAGGTGATGTTCGCCCACCGGCTGAATGTCACCTGCCACGCCTTGGCCGCCGAGTAGGTGCCCCTGTTGGCAAACGCTGCCACGCTGGCGACGTTAATGATGCGGCCCTTCCCGCGGGCAAGCATGACCTCCAGCGCCGCGTGGCACAGTTCCATGGGCGTCTGGACGTGGAGCCGCAGATGGCGTTTTTCTTCGTCCAGGTCATTCCTTTCGAACGACTTCAACAGCCCGATGCCGGCGTTGTTGACCAGGACATCCACGGGCCGCGCAGCATCCCGCAAGCGGTCCGCCACCGCTGCTACGCCGACATCGGTGGTCAGGTCAGCGGAAAGGACCTCCGCCGAGATACTGAAGTCGCGTTCGAGCGCTTCGGCCGTTTCTTTCAGGCCCTGTTCGTCGCGGGCTACCAGGACCAAGTGGTGTCCGGCTTCAGCAAGTTGTCGGGCGAATTCCGCACCGAGCCCGGCGGTGGCACCTGTCACCAGGGCAGTGAGTTCGTTGGCTCGAGTCGTCATGCGCCTAGACTAGTACCCACACTGGAATTGAAACGATGCAAAGCCGCAAAGGATTCCCATGGTCAACACCGTCCCATCACTGCACGTGCCACTACTCCTCAACAACAACGGCGCTTGGTGCTGGTTCCAGGACGAACGTGCACTGATAGACCCCGCGAACAACACCATGCTGGTGGGTTCGGTCGCCGCTCCGGAAGGTCCAGGGGGTGCCGAACGTGGCGGGAACATCGAGGTGGCGGTCTTGGACCTCGCCACCGGCTGGAGTCCGATGACCACAATGCCCCGGCCCTCCTGATCCGGCCGGATGGTCACTACGTGGCGATGTACGCCAAGCACAAGACGGACAATTACTCACGTTGGCGGATTTCTACACGCCCTCACGACGCCTCTGAATGGGAGCCGGAGCAACACTTCGATTGGACCGAACTGGCTGACGGCCGTGGCGCCACCTACTCCAACCTGCATCATCTGCGCGAGGAGGACCGGGTCTACAACTTTGTCCGGGCCATCAACGACGATCCCACGCTGATGATTTCGGATGACCACGGCAGCACCTGGACCTTCGGCGGCAAGCTCTTCACCCGCCCCAAGATCGGCTACGTCAACGGGTACACGCGCTACGTCGGCAACGGCACGGACCGGATCGACCTCATCACCACGGACCACCATCCACGCGATTTCAACAACAGCATCTACCACGGCTATCTCCAGAACGACGCTCTCCACGACGCCGCTGGGAACGTGGTCAGCAAGCCGTTGACCGGCTCGGCGGGCATCAACCAGTCAGTCCTCACCACAGTTTTCGAAGCCGGAACAACGCTCGACGGCGACGTCCTCACCCACGGCTGGACTACTGACCTTCGCCGGCAAGGCAACCAACTTGCCGCGATCGTCACCTGCCGGGCCAACGACGTGAACGGTCCGCTGCAGCGGGAGCAAATGCTCGACGTCGACGATCACCGCCTGCTGTACGCGCGCTTCGATGGCGCGGGCTGGGAGCTGCACCCCCTCGCCATCGCTGGCCCCGGCCTGCTGCCCCACGAACAGGACTACACGGGACTGGGCGCGGTGGACCCCAACGACCTGGACCGCGTCTACATCTCGACGCCCGTGGATCCTGGAACGGGTGCAACCACACCGCACTACGAGATCTACCGGGGCACCACGGCCGATTCCGGTGCGAGTTGGACGTGGGAAGCCATCACGGAGGGATCCACGGTGGACAATCTCAGGCCCATGGTGGTCCCGGGCGATCCGTCAGTTCACGCTCTGTGCTGGTTCCGGGGATCGATGACGTCCTCGCAGGCTTACCAAACGGAGATCATGGCGCTAATTTCCTCGCCGAGGGGTTAGCTCTCGACTCTCTCAACACTTGAAAGTGCCGAAAGCCAACCCCTCGCGGGACCTGATTAGGCGAACTTCGCCAGCGGGTTCGCCAGGCGGCCTGCCATCTGGAGCCCACCGGAGGGATCAGAGATGTCGAGCATCTGCTGGTTATTACGGAGCTGCAGCCTGTTGAGGCAGGAGAGCTCGAAGTCCGGGGCAAACAGATCATGCATGGCGAACTGGTCTGCAAGTTCCGGGTGACGCTGCTGGTACTCCCGCAGGACGGCGGCGGCAGTCCCCCAGAACTCGTCCTCGCGCAGTGTCCCGTCCTCCACAAGGATTGCTCCGAGGAAACGGAAGATGCAGTCGAACACGTCCGTGAAGATGGCCAGGACCATTTCCTCTGCGGGGATCTCGGCCTTGATGCGCGAGACTTCCTCCGGCAGTTCCAGCCGCTCCCCCATCACCACGATTTCCTCGGCGATGTCCTTCATGATCGCACGGACGGGCACACCGTCCTCGAGGATCAGGATCACATTCTCGCCATGCGGCATGAACGCGAGCTCGTACTCGAAGAGGCAATGGACCAGCGGCACGAGATAAGCCTCAAAGTAGCGGCGAAGCCACTCCGTGGGAGCCAGGCCGGAGCGTTGAATCAGCGATGAAACCACAGATTCCCCTGCGGCATCCACATGCAGCAGGGAAGCCATGGTGGCCAGCTGCTGCCCGTCCTTGAGCAACGGCAACGGACTTTCCCTCCACAGGGCCGAGAGCATCTTCCGGTAGGGGGACCCCTTGGCGGAAGCAGCCTCGTAATAGTGGTTGTGGTAGCCGATGGCCGCGGTTTCACGGATCATGGCCAGGCCCCGGTTCTGGAGCTCCTGGTCATTGCCGATCAGTTCCTGCAGCCAGTCATTGATGGCCGGCGTCGCCTTCATGTACTGCGGGGACAGTCCCCGCATGAAGCCCATGTTCAACACGGACATGGCCGTCTTCACATAGGCCTTCTCCGGGTAGTCGGTGTTGAAGAACGTACGGATGGACTGCTGGGCCTGGTACGAGTCTTCACCGGTGCCCAGGTTCACGATGTGGCGCTGGGCGATTTCTGCCGCGAACGTCACCGTGAGCTTGTTGTCCCACTGCCACGGGTGGACCGGCATGAGGAGGTAGTCCTCGGGATCCAAGCCGGAAGCGGACAGTTCCGCGTTGAACCACGCAAGCGTCGCGGGCCCGAGTTCGGCCTCAAAATGCGTCCGGTAATCCAACCCGGCGCTGGACGTAAACACAGCTTTACTGCGATGCACCGCGATCCACTGCAGTTTCACCGTGGCACCCGTTTCCGGCGCGAACGCGTGGTAGTCGGTAATCCCGAAGCCTAAACGGCCGTTGTTGGCCACAAAGCACGGGTGGCCCTCAGTCATGCTGTGTTCAATGGCTTGGAAATCCGCGGCCCGGTCAGTGCCGCCGGTGACGCCGGCAGCCAACTGCGCGGCACTGAACGGCTTGCCCTGCTTGTAGGCGTTGCTGGCCAACGTGCTGCTGATCTCCTCCAAGTACACGGGCAGCATTTCCTGGCGGATGGCCAACGCCTCGTGGAATTCGGCAATGAAGTCCAAGGCGTCCACCGGAAGCTCTTCACCGTCCCGCAGCCGCGAGATGGAGTCTCCGGAAACGGACCAGTGCTCCAGTTGGAGCACCCGGGCACGGAAGCGATATTCCGTAGCGTCGTCATCGCTCACTACCTTGTAAAGCCCGACGCCGTTGCCCTCCTCCCGGATCAGCTCCGGAACCAGGATGCGTTCATGCGAGAACTCGGCGATGGCCTTCCGGACCAGGTGCCGGTTGGCAATCGCCCACCGTTCAGGGGTCAGGTGGGATACGGAATCAACCGCAGTGGTCATGGTATCGGCTGTTGTGGTCATAGGGATTCTCCTCTGGTCGCCGCGGCAGGCGCGGCCAGAATCGGGGTGAGGGTGGCGAGGAAATCCTCGCGCGTGCAGAAGCTCAGCAGGCCCTGCTTATGGTCTTCGGCAGGATCGACGGCGGGAAGGGTCACCACACCGTGCGGCCGGAACCCCACCTTCTCGTTGAGAACATGGATCTTGTGGTTGCGGGCGTCAGGTTCGACGACGACCCGCCGGGTTGCGGGGTCCGCGAACAGTTCGGCCATGACGGACTGCATGACGGCGGTGGTGAAACCAGGCTGGGGCTCGCCGGTGGGAGGTGACACCAGGAGGTGCATGCCGACATCGCCTTGACGGACCTCGTAGACGTCCGCCAACGGCGAAGACTCCGGCCGGTACCGTTCCATCAGGAAGGCAGGGGCGCCGTCGTCGAGCCCCAGGAACGCCTGGTGGTGGCCGGACTCAGCGATCTTCGAGTACTCCTCCACCACGTCCTGCTCGGTGGCTGAAACCATGCCCCAGAACCGGGCGTATTCTTTGCTGACCCAGCTGTGGAGGACAGGTGCGTCCGTTACCGGATCGACGGGACGGAACGTGAAGCTCATACGGTGGCCCCAGCGGTTTCGGGGACGGCGGCAGGTTCTGCGGCAGCCGCCGGAGCGGGTGCACCGAACTGCTGGAACGCGATGCTGCGCTCGATCGGGTAGACCTCACGGCCGGTGATTTCCCTCAGGATGCACGAGTTGCGGTAGGCGGCCATGCCAAGGTCAGGCGTCACAAATCCGTGCGTGTGCAGCTCGGCGTTCTGGACGAAGATCTCGCCGGGTTCCACCCCGGTGCCGTAGTTGCGCTCGACGTCGAACCGGCCTTTGGCGTCGCGGCGGATCCGGTCCTGGATGCCTGCCAGGAAGGTGGGCTCCTTGTAGGTGTAGCCGGTGGCCAGAACCACGGCTTCGGATTCCAACGAGTAGCCCTGGCCGTGTTCCTCGTGGTGCAACTGGAGTGTGTGCGTGCCGGTGGTGGCATCCCACTCTGCGGCAGTGAGCGAGGAATGGGTGTGCAGCTGGGTGTCCACCATGCCGGAGAGGCTCTTGGTATAGAGGAGATCGTAGATGTCGTCGATCAGGTCCGAGTTGATGCCCTTGTACAGGTTCTTCTGGCTCTTGATCAGGGAATCGCGCTGCTCGCCCGGGAGCGAGTGGAAGTAGTCAACGTACTCCGGCGACGTCATCTCCAGCGTGAGCTTGGTGTACTCCAGCGGGAAGAAACGGCCCGAGCGCGTCACCCAATTGAGCTGGTAGCCATAGACGTCGATTTCCTGAAGCAATTCGTAGTACAACTCCGCAGCGCTCTGGCCACTGCCCACGATGGTGATGCTGCGCTTGGACTGCAGCTCACTCTTCCTCGACAGGTAGTCGGCGTTGTGGAGGACAAGTCCGCCAGCCTCCACTATGCCTGCACAGGAGTCCGGGATATACGGGGATGTGCCCGTGCCCAGAACCAGCTTGCGGGCGCGAAGCACCTCAGCGCCATCCGGACCCTGCACTGAAAGGCGGTACACGCCGTCGTCGTACGTCACATCCAGCACATCCGTGCTAAAACGGACGGAATCCAGCTGCCCGGCCACCCACTGGCAGTACTGGTTGTACTCGGCACGCAGCGGGTAGAAGTTCTCGCGGATATAGAAGCGGTAGAGGCGCCCCGTCTGTTTCAGGAAGTTCAGGAACGAGAACGGCGATGTCGGATCGGCCAGCGTTACGAGGTCGGCCATGAACGGCACCTGCAGGTGGGCCGGCTCGAGCATCATGCCCGGGTGCCAGTCGAAGGACTCGCGACGGTCCAGAAAAACACAGTCCAGGTTGTCGACCGGCTCACTCAGCGCGGCCAGGCCCAAGTTGAAAGGCCCGACGCCGATGCCTGCGACGTCGTAGATCTTGCCGTTGTCTTGGGTGCTCACGCTGCAGCCTCCGTGGTGTTCGCCAGCAGGCTGTCGCCCGTCCGGCGGATAAGTTCGATGATTTCCTGGATGTCCCTCAGGCTCGCCTCGGCGTTGAGGAGGGTGAATTTGAGGTAATGGCGGCCAGCAACTTTGGTGCCGGCAACCACGGCCTCGCCTGAAGCGAAGATGGCTGCGCGGATGGCGGGGTTGAGTACATCTGCAGTGTCGTCATCGAGGGGTGCACCATCAACCATTGGGCGGTAGCGGAACACCAAGGTGCTCAGCTGCGGTGCGGCAGCGAGCTCGAACTCGGCGTCATCAGCCAGCAGGGTGCCCACCCGGGCGGCGAGGTCGATCGCTTCGTCGAAGAGCGCACCAATGGCGTCGGCACCCATGATGCGGAGGGTCAGCCATAGCTTCAGGGCATCGAAGCGGCGCGTTGTCTGGATGCTCTTGTCCACCTGGTTGGGGATCTCGGCCTTTGCGGCGCTTTCCGGGTTCAGATAGTCCGCGTAGTAGGTCACGTGTCCCATCATGGAGCCGTTGCGAACCAGGACTGCGCTGGAGCTGACGGGCTGGAAGAACGTCTTGTGGAAGTCCACAGTGACGGAATCCGCCAGGTGGATACCGTCCAGGAGGTGCCGGTGGCGGCCGGACACGATGAGCCCGCCACCGTAGGCGCCGTCCACGTGCAGCCAGGAATCATAGGCGCGAACCAACGCGGCCATTTCGGACAAGGGGTCAACCGAACCGAAGTCGGTGGTCCCGGCAGTGGCCACGACAGCCATCGGCACCAGGCCGGCGTCGTGCGCTTCCGCCAAAGCAGCCGCCAGAGCGGTGGGGTCCATGCGGTGGTCTTCGGTGGTGGGGACCGCGATGACGGCGTCGAAGCCCAGGCCCAGCATGGAAGCGGACTTTTGGATGCTGAAGTGACTGTCCGCGGACGTAAAGATCCGGAGGCGGTCAAGAAGGTGGGGCAGGCGCGCGTCCCCATTCGTCACGCGCAGTTTGGCGACAGCGTGGTTGCGGGCAATCAGCAGCGCCTGGAAGTTGGACTGGCTGCCGCCGGACGTGAACACGCCATCAGCTTCGGCGCTGAACCCGATGCGCTCGGCGGTCCAGTCAATGAGGCGGCGCTCGATCATGGTGGCTCCCGCGCTCTGGTCCCAGGTGTCCATGGAGGAATTCACGGCCGAAAGCACGGCTTCTCCTACCAGCGCAGGGATAACCACCGGGCAGTTGAGGTGCGCAGCGTAGCGGGAATCATGGAAGTAGATGGCGTCCTTAAGGTAGAGCTCATCGAGCTCTTCCAGGGCCGCAGCCGTGTCCGGCAGCGGACGTTCAAGGTCCACAGCGCCAACCTTGGCTTTCAGTTCAGCGTGCCCGACGCCGGTAAACGGCTGGGTGGTCCGCTGGACCTTGGTGGAGACAGCATTGACTCCCTGGAGAACCTGCGCGACGTAGCTGGGCGAATTTCGTGCGTTGAACAGCTGGTTGGTGGCAGCGAGGGCCAGTTCCACTTTGGAGCCAAAATCCTGCTCCTGAGCGATCCGCTCTTCGACACTGGGTGACGTCACGTCAGCTTCCTTCCATTGCGTTGGGGCGCTTGTTAGCAAGGTAAGCCTTACTTAGGTAAGCCTTTCCGTCAAACTTTTGTGACCTATTTCGCTCAGAAGGCGCTTTCTCGCCTATGTACCGCCCAGTTGCACGTCATTGACTTTCTTTCAGACTGCATTGGGTGCAAAATGTGGCACTCTTTTCGGCCATGGAGTGTCGGCAATGGGCCATGCCTGGGCGTCGCTCTTCCTTGTCGGGCATCGCGACTACAGGAGTAGAGTGCAAGGACTATCCGCAGTCAACGGTTGGGGGACCTATGAAGGACCACGTCCACGAGCGCATCGGCTTCCGCGAAATCGACGAGCAAGGCAACGCTGTGCAGGCCGTCAGCCCCCATGTGCCGGAGCCTGCGGACCGGGAACGCAAGCGGACTCCATTCAACCCGTTCATCATTGCGTTGTGGGTCATGGACGCCGGCTTGGCCTGGCTTGGAGTCTGGGCGCTGGCTACGTCAGTCGGTGCGTTAGTGAGCTCTCCGCAATTCGTCCAGCCCGCCGAATCCGCCGAAGCAGCCCAAATGAAGTTCATCCTGCTTTCCAACGCGCCCTACGTACTGCTGGCCGCCTTGCTGATCACTGCGGGCCTGCTGTTCTGGCACGCGGTTCAGTGGCAAAAAAAGCGGCCGACCAGGTAGTGGATACCTGACCGACCGCTTCAGCGTGGTATTTGCTTGAGCTGACTGGTTACAAAACCGTGGCCCCCAGGACGCACTTGATCTCCGTGGCAGGCTTGGTCACCTCTGCGTTGGCTACCCAGTCAAGGGCTTTGCCCGCTGCGGCGTCCTTGAAGGTTTGCTCTCCGCGGGCGAGGACGGCCGAGGTTTTCGGATCCACCCAACTGACGGTGATCTTGACCGTGCCCTTGGTTCCCTCGGGAGGAGTCACGGTCCCCTTTGCCGTCACCTTTCCCTGCGCAGTATCGCAGGACGTCATTTTGGTGGCCTCGATGATGCCGGTGCCCGGGTTGGCAGGTTTTGCCTCACCGGTGGTGGCGGCCTGGGTTGTAGTTGACGACGGCGATGTCCCCGCCTCGTTGCTCGGGGACGATGAACAACCGGCCAGTGCGGCTGCCGAAACCAGCACTCCCGCAATGCACGCAACAGTCTTCTTCATGGTGTGGCTACCTGGTTCTTTCTGGGTTGTACGTTTGTTGAAAATGCGCGGCAACCGGGGTTGGGGCCCCGATTGCCGCGCACTTTTTGTCCTATGCCTCGGAACGCTTGCGGCGTCCAACGAGGAACAGGAACAGCCCCGCGGAAACTACCAGCAGGCTGATGGGCAACACAGTGAGCACAGCTCCCGTGTTGGCCAACGGACCTGAAGGCTGGCTCGGAACTACCGGCGGGAAGGTCACAACAGCACTTGCAGGTGGTGTGGTGACCGGCGGTCCCGTCGGAGGTGTGCCCGTTGCAGTCGCAGTATTAGCGACCTCACCGGCATTGATATCCGCCTGGGTGATCGCATACGTTGCTGTCGCGGTCACGGTCTCACCGGGCAGCAGGGTTCCTGCAACGCCGGGCCAGGTGTAAGCCAGAGCCGAGAGGCCCGGCATCGGATCGTTGATGGAGACGTCCGTCAACGGCACGTTCCCGGTGTTCTTCGCGGTGAACGTGTACGTGATCACGTCACCCACCTGGGTGGGGTCTCCCACGGCCGAGGCATCGGCCGTCTTGGTGAACTCCAAACCTGCCGCTGGGGTCAACGGTGTGTCCGTTTCACCCGGAGGAGGCGTCACCGGAGTACCGATGGGCGGAGTGCCGGTGGTGGTCGCCGAGTTGGCGACGTGACCGGCGTTGATGTCAGCCTGCGTGATGGCGTACGTTGCCGTCGCCGTCACCGTCTGACCGGGCAGCAACTCACCGGGGGTGCCCGGCCAGGTGTACTCGAGGGCGGACAGGCCAGCCAGCGGATCCGTGATGGACACGTCGGTGAGCTTCACGTTGCCGGTGTTCTTGGCCGTGAAGTTGTAGGTGATCACGTCACCCACCTTCGATGGACCATCCGTTGCCGGAGCCACGGCGGTCTTGCTGAAGTCCATGGCCGGAGCCGGAGTCAACGGAGTGTCCGTTTCACCCGGAGGAGGCGTTACCGGCGGACCAACGGGCGGGGTACCCGTGGTGGTTGCCGAGTTCGCCACGTGACCGGCGTCGATATCAGCCTGGGTGATGGCGTACGTTGCCGTCGCCGTCACTGTCTCACCGGGCAGCAGTGTTCCTGCAGCTCCGGGCCAGGCGTATGTCAGTGCCGAGAGGCCAGCCAGCGGATCCGTGATGGACACGTTGGTCAGGGTCACGTTGCCGGTGTTCTTGGCCGTGAAGTTGTAGGTGATCTTGTCCCCTGCAACTGTGGGGTCCTGAACAGCCGAGACGTCCGCGGACTTGGTGAACTCCATTGCCGGAGCCGGGGTCAACGGAGTATCCGTCGTTCCCGGAGGAGGCGTGACAGGAGGACCAACAGGCGGGGTACCGGTAGTGGTCGCCGAGTTGGCGACGTGACCGGCGTCGATATCAGCCACGGTGATGGCGTACGTTGCCGTAGCCGTCACGGTCTGACCGGGCAGCAGCTCGCCGGGGGTGCCCGGCCAGGTGTATGCCAGGGCAGACAGGCCTGCCAGTGGATCGCTGATGGACACGTTCTTCAGCGTCACGTTGCCGGTGTTCTTCGCCGTGAACGTGTAGGTGATCAGGTCACCTGCAACGGAAGGATCCTGAACTGCCGAGGCATCAGCCGACTTAGTGAACTCCATCGCCGGCTTCGGGACCAACGGAGTATCCGTGGTTCCTGGAGGAGGCGTGACAGGAGGACCAACAGGCGGGGTGCCGGTGGTCGTGGCGCTGTTCGCGACATGACCGGCGTCGATATCTGCCTGGGTGATGGCATACGTTGCCGTAGCCGTCACCGTCTGACCGGGCAGCAACTCGCCGGGGGTGCCCGGCCAGGTGTACTCAAGGGCAGACAAGCCTGCCAGTGGATCGCTGATGGAAACGTTCTTCAGCGTGACGTTGCCCGTGTTCTTCGCAGCGAAGGTGTACGTGATGACGTCACCGGCCTTGGAAGGATCCTGGACAGCCGAGGCATCAGCGGACTTACTGAACTCCATCGCCGGAGCCGGGGTCAACGGAGTATCCGTCGTTCCCGGAGGAGGCGTCACCGGAGGACCGGTGGGCGGAGTACCAGTGGTCGTGGCGCTGTTAGCAACATGACCCGCATCGATATCAGCCTGCGTAATGGCGTACGTTGCCGTAGCCGTCACCGTCTGACCCGGAAGCAGCTCACCCGGAGTGCCCGGCCACGTGTACGTCAGAGCCGAAAGACCAGCCAGCGGGTCGGTGATCGTGACGTTCTTCAGCGTGACGTTGCCCGTGTTCTTAGCAGAGAAGGCATACGTAATGACGTCGCCAACCTTGGAAGGATCCTGTACGGCCGAGTCATCCGCAGACTTGCTGAACTCCATTGCCGGCTTCGGGGTCAACGGGGTGTCCGTGGTTCCCGGAGGAGGCGTTACCGGCGGACCGGTGGGCGGAGTGCCAGTGGTCGTGGCGCTGTTCGCAACATGACCGGCGTCGATATCAGCCTGGGTGATGGCGTACGTTGCCGTAGCCGTCACCGTCTGACCCGGAAGCAGCTCACCGGGGGTGCCCGGCCAGGTGTACTCGAGGGCGGACAGGCCAGCCAGCGGATCCGTAATGGACACGTTGGTGAGGTTGACGTTGCCGCTGTTCTTCGCCGTGAACGTGTAGGTGATCTTGTCACCTGCAACGGACGGGTCCTGAACAGCGGAAGCGTCAGCCGTCTTGGTGAACTGCATCGCCGGAGCCGGAGTCAACGGAGTATCCGTCGTTCCCGGAGGAGGCGTCACCGGAGGACCAACGGGCGGAGTGCCCGTAGTGGTCGCCGCGTTCACTACATGGCCTGCATTGATGTCAGCTTGGGTAATCGCATACGTTGCCGTAGCGGTCACCGTCTGGCCCGGAAGCAACTCGCCGGGAGTACCCGGCCAGGTGTATTCCAGTGCCGAGAGACCAGCCAAAGGATCGTCAATAGTGACGTTCTTCAGCGTGACGTTGCCGGAGTTCTTCGCCGTGAAGGTGTAAGTGATCTGGTCACCAACAACTGCAGGTTTCTGAATGGCGGAGGCATCCGAACTCTTGGTGAACTCCATCGCCGGAGCCGGGGTCAACGGAGTATCCGTCGTTCCCGGAGGAGGCGTAACAGGAGGACCAACAGGCGGAGTGCCCGTAGTCGTGGCGCTGTTCGCGACATGACCGGCATCGATATCTGCCTGTGTAATGCCATACGATGCCGAAGCCGTCACCGTCTGGCCCGGAAGCAACTCGCCCGGAGTACCCGGCCAGGTGTAAGCCAGTGCCGAGAGACCAGCCAGCGGATCCGTAATGGACACGTTGGTCAGCGTGACGTTGCCGGTGTTCTTGGCCGTGAAGGTGTAGACGATACGATCGCCCACAACCGATGGGTCCTGAACACCGGAAGCGTCTGCCGTCTTGGTGAACTCCATGGCCGGAGCCGGGGTCAACGGGGTATCCGTCGTTCCCGGAGGAGGCGTCACCGGCGGCCCAACAGGCGGGGTGCCGGTAGTGGTTGCCGAGTTGGCGACATGACCCGCATCTATATCAGCCTGCGTGATGGCGTACGTCGCCGTAGCCGTCACGGTCTGACCCGGAAGCAGCTCGCCGGGGGTTCCCGGCCAGGTGTAGCTGAGCGCGGAGAGGCCAGCCAGCGGGTCATTAATGACCACACCAGTGAGCTTCACGTTGCCGGTGTTCTTCGCAGAGAAGGTGTACGTCATAACGTCACCAACCTGTGAAGGATCCTGGATCGCCGAGGCATCAGCCGACTTGCTGAACTCCATTGCCGGAGCCGGGGTCAACGGGGTATCCGTGGTTCCCGGAGGAGGCGTAACCGGGGGTCCAACCGGCGGGGTGCCGGTAGTGGTTGCCGAGTTGTCGACATGACCCGCATCGATATCAGCCTGGGTGATGGCGTACGTTGCCGTAGCCGTCACGGACTGGCCCGGAAGCAGTTCGCCGGGGGTACCCGGCCAGACGTACTCAAGGGCAGACAGGCCAGCCAGGGGATCATTGATGACCACACCGGTCAGCTTCACATTGCCCGTGTTCTTCGAGGTAAAGGTGTACGTCATAACGTCACCCACCTTCGAAGGGTCCTGGACAGCCGAAGCGTCTGCCGTCTTGGTGAACTCCATGGCCGGAGCCGGGGTCAACGGAGTATCCGTTGTTCCCGGAGGAGGCGTCACCGGCGGACCAACAGGCGGGGTGCCGGTGGTCGTGGCGCTGTTCGCAACATGACCGGCGTCGATATCAGCCTGGGTGATCGCATACGTCGCCGTAGCCGTCACGGACTGACCCGGAAGCAACTCGCCCGGGGTACCCGGCCAGGTGTACTCAAGGGCAGACAAGCCGGCGAGCGGATCCGTGATGGATACGTTCTTCAGCGTCACGTTTCCGGTGTTCTTGGACGTGAACGTGTAGGTGATCTGGTCGCCCACAACAGACGGATCCTGGATTGCCGAGGCGTCAGCGGACTTGCTGAACTCCATCGCCGGTGCCGGGGTCAACGGAGTATCCGTTGTTCCCGGAGGAGGCGTCACCGGAGGACCGGTGGGCGGAGTACCAGTGGTCGTGGCGCTGTTCGCGACATGACCGGCGTCGATATCAGCCTGCGTGATGGCGTACGTTGCCGTAGCCGTCACGGTCTGACCCGGAAGCAGCTCGCCGGGGGTTCCCGGCCAGGTGTAGCTGAGCGCGGAGAGGCCAGCCAGCGGGTCATTAATGACCACACCAGTGAGCTTCACGTTGCCCGTGTTCTTCGAGGTGAAGGTGTAGGTAATGACGTCACCCACAACCGAAGGATCCTGGATTGCCGAAGCATCCGCCGACTTGCTGAACTCCATCGCCGGAGCCGGGGTCAACGGAGTATCCGTCGTTCCCGGAGGAGGCGTCACCGGCGGACCGGTGGGCGGAGTGCCGGTGGTCGTGGCGCTGTTCGCAACATGACCGGCGTCGATGTCAGCCTGGGTGATGGCGTACGTTGCCGTAGCCGTCACGGACTGGCCCGGAAGCAGTTCGCCGGGGGTACCCGGCCAGACGTACTCAAGGGCAGACAGGCCAGCCAGGGGATCATTGATGACCACACCGGTCAGCTTGACGTTGCCGCTGTTCTTCGCCGTGAACGTGTAGGTGATCAGGTCACCTGCAACGGACGGGTTCTGGATAGCGGAGGCGTCGGCCGACTTGGTGAACTGCATCGCCGGAGCCGGGGTCAACGGAGTATCCGTCGTTCCCGGAGGAGGCGTGACAGGAGGACCAACCGGCGGAGTACCAGTGGTCGTGGCGCTGTTCGCGACATGACCGGCGTCGATATCAGCCTGGGTGATGGCGTACGTTGCCGTAGCCGTCACCGTCTGGCCGGGCAGGAGGGTTCCTGCCGCGCCGGGCCACGTGTACGTCAGAGCCGAGAGGCCAGCCAGCGGATCCGTGATGGAAACGTTGGTCAGGGTCACGTTGCCGCTGTTCTTCGCCGTGAACGTGTAGGTGATCACGTCACCTACAACTGCCGGGTTCTGAATAGCGGAGGCATCCGAGGACTTGGTGAACTCCATGGCCGGGCCCGGGGTCAACGGAGTATCCGTCGTTCCCGGAGGAGGCGTGACAGGAGGACCAACCGGCGGAGTACCAGTGGTCGTGGCGCTGTTCGCGACATGACCGGCGTCGATATCAGCCTGCGTGATGGCGTACGTTGCCGTAGCCGTCACCGTCTGGCCGGGCAGGAGGGTTCCTGCCGCGCCGGGCCACGTGTACGTCAGAGCCGAGAGACCGGCCAGCGGATCCGTAATGGAAACGTTGGTCAGGGTCACGTTGCCGCTGTTCTTCGCCGTGAACGTGTAGACGATGCGATCGCCCACAACAGACGGATCCTGGACACCGGAGGCATCAGCCGATTTGCTGAATTCCATGGCCGGAGCCGGGGTCAACGGGGTATCAGTACCGGCCGGAGGAGGCGTTACAGCGGGACCGGTGGGCGGAGTGCCCACGGTGGTTGCCGTGTTCGCGACGTGGCCTGCATTGATGTCAGCCTGGGTGATGGCATACGTTGCCGTTGCAGTCACCGTCTGACCCGGAAGCAACTCGCCCGGAGTACCAGGCCAGGTGTATTCCAGCGCCGAGAGACCCGGCAGCGGGTCATTGATGACCACACCAGTGAGCTTGACGTTGCCCGTGTTCTTCGAGGTGAACGTGTAGGTGATCTGATCGCCCACAACCGACGGATCCTGGATTGCTGAAGCATCAGCGGACTTGCTGAACTCCATGGCCGGAGCCGGAGTCAGCGGGGTATCCGTCGTTCCCGGAGGAGGCGTCACCGGCGGCCCAACAGGCGGGGTGCCCGTGGTGGTCGCCGCATTGGCGACATGACCGGCGTCGATATCAGCCTGGGTAATGGCGTACGTTGCCGTAGCCGTCACCGTCTGACCCGGAAGCAACTCGCCCGGAGTGCCGGGCCAGGTGTACGACAGAGCCGAAAGACCAGCCAGCGGGTCCGTGATGGACACGTTGGTGAGCTTCACGTTGCCCGTGTTCTTCGAGGTGAAGGTGTAGGTAATGACGTCACCCACAACCGAAGGATCCTGGATTGCCGAAGTATCCGCAGACTTGCTGAACTCCATCGCCGGAGCCGGGGTCAACGGAGTATCCGTCGTTCCCGGCGGAGGCGTAACAGGGGGTCCAACAGGCGGGGTGCCGGTAGTGGTTGCCGAGTTGGCGACATGACCTGCATCGATATCAGCCTGCGTGATGGCGTACGTCGCCGTAGCGGTCACCGTCTGACCTGGCAGCAACTCGCCCGGGGTACCCGGCCAGGTGTAAGTCAGGGCAGACAGGCCAGCCAGCGGATCCGTGATGGACACGTTGGTGAGCTTCACATTGCCAGTGTTCTTGGACGTGAACGTGTAAGTGATCTGGTCACCCACAACCGACGGATCCTGAATTGCCGAAGCATCAGCGGACTTGCTGAACTCCAAGGCGGGGCCAGGAGTCAGCGGGGTATCCGTACCAGCCGGAGGCGGCGTGACCGCGGGACCGGTGGGCGGAGTACCCGTAGTGGTCGCAACGTTCGCAACGTGACCGGCGTCGATATCAGCCTGCGTAATGGCGTACGTTGCCGTAGCCGTTACAGACTGACCCGGGAGCAGCTCGCCGGGGGTACCCGGCCAGGTGTAGGTCAGAGCCGAAAGACCCGCGAGCGGATCATTGATGACCACACCAGTCAGCTTCACGTTGCCTGTGTTGGTGGACGTGAACGTGTAGGTGATCTGGTCACCCACGACCGACGGATCCTGAATTGCCGAAGCATCAGCGGACTTGGTCAACTCCATGGCCGGACCAGCCGTCAACGGAGTGTCAGTACCAGCCGGAGGCGGCGTCACCGCAGGACCGGTGGGCGGAGTACCCGTAGTGGTCGCAACGTTCGCAACGTGACCGGCGTCGATATCAGCCTGCGTAATGGCATACGTTGCCGTAGCCGTCACCGATTGACCCGGGAGCAGTTCACCAGGAGTGCCCGGCCACGTGTAAACCAACGGCGACAGACCCGCCAGCGGGTCATCAATGACCACGCCGGTGAGCTTCACGTTGCCCGTGTTCTTGGACGTGAACGTGTAGGTGATCTGGTCACCCACGACGGACGGATCCTGGATGTCCGAAGCATCAGCCGACTTGGTGAACTCCATGGCTGGAGCCCTGGTCAGCGGAGTATCTGTGGTTCCCGGAGGAGGGGTTACCGGCGGGCCAACAGGCGGGGTGCCCGTGGTGGTCGCTGCATTGGCGACGTGACCGGCGTCGATATCAGCCTGGGTAATGGCGTACGTTGCCGTAGCCGTCACGGTCTGGCCCGGAAGCAACTCGCCGGGAGTGCCCGGCCAGGTGTATTCCAGTGCCGAGAGACCAACCAAGGGATCATTGATGGACACGTTGGTCAGCGTGACGTTGCCGGTGTTTTTGGATGTGAACGTGTAGGTGATCTGGTCACCCACAACGGACGGATCCTGAATGGCGGACGCGTCAGCGGACTTGGTGAACTCCATGGCCGGAGTTGACGTCAGCGGAGTGTCGGTGGTGCCCGGAGGAGGCGTCACCGGAGGACCAACAGGCGGGGTGCCCGTCGTGGTTGCCGAGTTTGCCACATGACCGGCCGTGATATCAGCCTGCGTGATGGCGTACGTTGCCGTAGCCGTCACCGTCTGGCCCGGAAGCAGCTCGCCCGGAGTTCCCGGCCAGGTGTAAGTCAGGGCAGACAGGCCAGCCAGCGGATCGTTGATGGACACGTTGGTCAGCGGAACGTTGCCGGTGTTCGTGGAAGTGAACGTGTAGGTGATCTGGTCACCAACAACCGACGGATCCTGAATGCCCGAAGCATCCGCGGATTTGCTGAACTCCATGGCCGGAGCCGGAGTCAGCGGGGTATCCGTACCAGCCGGAGGCGGCGTTACCGCAGGACCGGTGGGCGGAGTGCCAGTGGTAGTCGCCGTGTTGGCGACGTGGCCGGCGTTGATGTCGGCCTGCGTAATGGCGTACGTTGCCGTAGCGGTGACCGTCTGGCCGGGCAGGAGCGTTCCTGCAACACCGGGCCAGGTGTAGGTCAGGGCTGACAGGCCAGCCAGCGGATCGTTGATGGACACGTTGGTCAGGGAGACATTGCCCGTGTTCGTGGAAGTGAACGTGTAGGTGATCTGGTCACCCACAACCGACGGATCCTGAATTGCCGAAGCATCAGCGGACTTGCTGAACTCCATGGCCGGAGCCGGAGTCAGCGGGGTATCCGTACCAGCCGGAGGCGGGGTGACAGGAGGACCTGTCGGAGGATTACCCGTGGTGGTGGCAAGGTTGGCCACGTGTCCTGCATCAATGTCAGCCTGGGTGATGGCGTAGGTGGCCATAGCCGTCACAGTTTCACCGGGGAGCAAGGTGCCCGGAGTCCCTGGCCAGGTGTAGGTGAGGGCAGACAAACCATCCAAGGGGTCGTTGATGGTGACACCCGTCAGGGGTACGTTGCCCGTGTTGGTGGACGTGAACGTGTAGGTGATCTGGTCACCCACAGCAGACGGATCCTGGATGTCTGAAGAGTCAGCGGACTTGGTGAATTCCAATTCCGGTGCCGGAACGGCCGTGTTGGTGAGAACACAGCTGATATCGGCGCCGGCAACAGGCACCAGGGAGTAAGCAGCATCTACTACCGCTCCGACGGGCAGTCCAGCCTGAAGACCGTTGGCGTCAACACAGGTGATTACCTTGCTGTAGCCGGACAGGTTGGTACCCGACTCCGTCAGGTAGTACGTTGCCCCGGCGTCAGCGATGTATTCGCCAGTGACACCTGTACCCGCAGTGACGGTGGAACCCGTACCGGTGGTGGTGGCGTTGGCAGTGTTGCTGACAACAGGTCCCGTAGCCGAGCCGGTGCGGATCTCAGTGGTGAACTGATCCGAATCCATCAGGCGGGTGGCATCCAGTGCCTTGCTCAGTTCGAGGCGAGGGGCCTTGACTACCAAGGTTGCGTCAGCCGGCGGGTTCAGGTTGGTGGCAATGTTGGCCGGACCGTTGACATAGGTGCCCTCGGCTGCTGCCGTGACGTCAACTTCGATGGTGCAGGAGGTCATGCCCAGGGCGAGGTCCCCGCCGGTCACCGCGATGGTGTTGCTGCCGGCAACGGCCGTGCGCACCAGGGGATTGGTTCCGGCGGCTTGTACACAGGTGCCACCAATATTGGGGGTACCGGCAACAACTACGCCGGCAGGGAGGGTATCCGTGATGAACCAGTCATTCTTGGCCATCAAATCGTCTGTGTTTGTCACCGTCAAGGTAACTTTGGACGTTCCGCCGGGGCCGATGAGGGACGGGGTGAAGGACTTATCCACCTGGGGGGTAACGTCCACGATCTGCGGAAGGTCAAAAGCGACGTCGTTACCGGCACCGCTGGTGGCTTCGTTCCTCAGCTCAAGACCGAGTGAAGGGGAGGTGCCCATCGGCACCTGGTAGGCAGCAGACTGGAGCTTCTGGATCTCTATGGCGGCGCCGTTGGTGGTGTTTGATCCACAAGGATCAAGCCCGGTGCTGAGGACCTGGCGCGTGCCGTTGATCAGCAGGCTGAAGGTCTCCTTTGCGTGGGTCGAGTGGCAGTTCACCTGTGCGAAGTAGGCCGATACTGCGTAGTAGTGGCCCTCGGTCGCAGGAATAGTGTTGTCTTCAGTCCGGAACTGGACTCCGGGTGTGATGCGCCCGGTGGGGCTGTTCGTGTATTCGGACAGCACCTGGTTGGTGGAGGATTCCGCAGCTGTCTGGCCTTGGGCCAATCCAAGGGCGGCAGCCATTTGCCGGATTTGGTTCCAACCATCAGGCTGGTTGTTGGTACACCCGGCGTCAGAGGTTGGCAACGGCGTGGAGGAATTCAGTATCCAGCCATCGCACTGTCCGCCGGCCGGAGTGTAAGGGGTGTCTGCAAAGTATGTTTCATTGGCAGCCTCGGCGCCGCCGGTGTAGTTGAGGATGCTGATGGCACCGCTGGTGGCATTTTGGTTGGAGAAGTCCTCGGTGTAGACCGGCGTTCCTGGTTGGGCAACACCCGGGGACCCCGGGACTGTCGCCAAGGCCGGTGGCGCTAAGGCGCCACCCACCCCCAGCGACATGATCGCTGTGGCGACGACGGCCGCCAACAGCTTTTGTGGACGTGTGTGTTTCACGGTTCTCTCTCGCTTTTCGTTGTCACGCACGAGGCCGACCCACAGAAGCGAATCGGCGTCGAGCTAGGCTACTCGCCAGTACTCCAGTGGATGGAGGCATCTCTTCGTGACGCGAAAAAAGGTAGAGAATCCAGAAATCTTTAAAGGCCCCGGAAAGACAGGGCAAAGAAGGCAGCCGGCGCGCCGAAAGACAGAGCCGCCCGGGCTAGCCCTGGCTGCAGGCCATGGGGCTGGGTCCGAGTGCCTAGCTGAACGTATTGGTGAAGTTCTTGGTGATGACACCCTGCGCGGCAAACCGGTAATCCAGCGTTCCAGACACGGCGGCAGCTGGCAGGGCAACTCCCACGGTGAATGCGAGGTCGGTACCATCCACGGAGTCGGTGCTGCACCGGATCTGGCGTTCTTCCCCAGAGACACCGACGCAGGTCCACCCTGCGGGAGCGACAGTTCTTCCAGCCAGGAACGTTGCCCCATCCGGCAGGGTGAAGTCCACTTGGCCGGCAGTCGGGCTGCCTTGTCCCTGAAGCGAGAAGTCCACTTTGAGGGTCCGTTCCGTCGGGTTCGCCCCTTGCGTAGCCGCGAACTTGGCGTCAACCGTTTGGGTAGCGGGTGCCGCAGGAGGCACACCGCCGGGTGCCGGCGTCGACGTCACCGTACCGGAGTCCACTACAACTGCCTTCCGCTGCGGGGCCGGGGCTGGTGGAATCACGACGGCGGGTGGTTCCGGCAGCAGTGCCACCGGACTGTCGGGAGAGGGATTTGCCCGTGGAGCCTCGACGGCCGGAGGTTCCACCACTTCGGGCAAGGATGCGGCCGGGAGTGGGGTCGCCGTGGCCAACGAAGTCTCCTGGGCTGGCGGGAGGTTGGAGACGGCCTCGGACGCAGTGGACTGCGACGCCGGGCTGGGCTGAAGGAACCACATGAGGGTCCCTGCCAATGCCATGACGCCCACTATCACGGCGGCCGTCAACTTCCACGCGTTGCTGAGGCCACGGATACCCTGGGCAGCGACATTTCCGGGTGCAGCGGTACTCCCGGCAACACCGTTGGCCGCACCCGTAGACGTGCCACCGAAGCCGATCGCCCCTGCTGCCGCCGGAGTGAAGGTGATCCCTGTCAGCAGGGGGAAGAGGATGGAGCGCATGCCGCCCTGGATGTCATTGAGTTCAATCAGCAAGGCCGTACATTTCGCGCAGCCTTCCAGATGTGCGCCTACCTTCTCGGCGGAAGTGCGCTTCAACGCATTGCGGGCGTACTTACCCAGCTGGCTGGCATATTCGTCACAGGCCTGATCCACTGTCCGGCTGATGTGCTGCTGAAGATAAGCCTGGCGCAGACCTTCCCTGGCCCTGAGCGCCAACGCCGAGACACCATTGGGGGTCAGGCCCACGAAGGGAGCGGCTGCTGCAGGCTTCAGACCCTCGATATCAAGGTGCCACAGAACAGCCTGCCAGCGCTCCGGCAGGGACTTGAAAGCCTTGGCCATCATGCTCGACTCAAGTTCGCTGACTACTTGATCGGTGTCCAGGACCGGAGCATCGAGGATGGCGTCATTCTCCGCAGTGGGCATCCGGCGGGCTTTGCGGTTTCGATCGTGTGCGGTACGCCTCACCACGGTGAGGAGGTAGGACCGGAAAAACTCCTTGGGTCCCTTGCCTTCCGTCAGCAGCTGAAAAATTGTGGCGAAAGACTCGGCCACCACGTCATCCGCGTCGCTCGGGTTGTCCGTTTGGGACCGGGCAACGAACTGTGCCACTTTCATGTGCCGCTGATAGAGAACGTCGAAGGCCTCCGTGGCGCCTTCACGCACCAAAGCAATGATCTGCGGATCGCTGGCAGAGGCCGTCACCGAAAGTGGTGACGCCCCATCGGCGCCGACCGCAACTACTTGATCCATAAACAATAGTGTGACACCAGAAACCGTGTGACTTGAACCGGGCGTCGCGGGCCTGTAGAGAACTCCAACTTTCGCGTCACGATCCCAACCTTGGCCGCACTAATAAACATGACCCTCCTGAACCCTGGCGCGAATCGAGGAACCATGGACGTCCGCCGCCCCCGCCCCTTCCTGAAACTGATGCGTGCTCTCCATAAGGACGGAACGCAGCAACCGAGCGCCATTGTCCGTGGATTGCCGCCGCACAGATCAGGTCCACTCACCCGCAAGAAGAATGCGGGCCGCGCCACCCTGGTCTACGGAGCGGACCGGCCGGTGGCCATTCCAGGAGATACCGTCATCTTTACGGCATGGATCATCAACCGCTCCGCAAGCCATTTGCGGGACGTGACGCTGGTACCCCGGTCCTTCACCAACGAGGGCATGGAAGTGCTGCGCTATACCTCGGAACCGGTTGAGCGCGACCTCCGGATCCGGCTGCTGGCCCCTGGGGAGTCCGTGATGCGGAGTTTTACCTATTTAGTGACCGACGCCGACCATATCCACGGGGGCAGCCTGGTCAGCGCCATGCAGGTCCATGCCAGCTGCCGCGGCCAAGTCGTTTTCGATGAAAATGACGCAATCGTCTCCCTCAGCGGCGCACGGAAAGACTGGCCCTTCCCTGCGGACAGGGCAGGCCTGCCACTGAAGAGAAGGAAGAACTCAGAGCAGCCAGTGCCCGCTTAGGCCTTATTCGTTGCCCGGTTCGCCCGAGGGCTTCTCGGCGGGCCAGTCAACATCCTGCTCATAGCCTTCGTGCTTTTTCAGGTACGCGGCGATATACGGGCAATGCGGGATGATGCGCTTACCGGACGCCACAACATCGTCCAGAGCAAAGTGCGCCAGGACTTTAGCCAAGCCCTGGCCGTTGAACCCGGGCTTGGTTTCCGTATGGATGAAATCAATGTGACCGGGCCGATCAAGGAACTGGGAAATCACGGCCAAATCGCCGTCTACGTACAGCTCATAGCGGTGGAATTTGTCGTTGCGCACCGTAGTGACGCCAGGGCGGAACGACTCTGCCAGTGAATCCGTGTACTCGGTCATGGTTCGAGATTGGCACTTAAACCCGGCTCCCGCAACGTGGGGACCTGATAGCCGCGCCGCTCATGGATCCCAACGTCGGGCGATAGCGGCAGCACCGGCGTCGGAACCCTGCCCAGCAACAGGACTGAAAGGGCAAAGCACGCCGCTCCCCCACCCAACAAGGCAAGCGTCAGGCCGTTTAACGCGGCGTCCGCAAGCGGGATCAAAACGACGACGGCGGCCGTCACCACAGCGGTACGCGAAGGACCCCGGGCGTGGCTTGCCGCCGTCGGACGGTCCTCCAACCAGCCACAAAGCCACACCACCGGCACCAGCAAGGCGACCACGGCAAGGAAAACAGGGATCCGGGCCCACCACCATTCGGGCGTGCCACCTGCGGGCTTGGGCACGTCGGTGAGCAACAACAAACCTGACATGCCC
The DNA here is from genome assembly GCF_029873575.1 of Paenarthrobacter sp. OM7. Taxonomy (NCBI): domain Bacteria; kingdom Bacillati; phylum Actinomycetota; class Actinomycetes; order Micrococcales; family Micrococcaceae; genus Paenarthrobacter; species Paenarthrobacter sp. OM7. The sequence continues at coordinate 329,610 of NZ_CP123579.1, read as the reverse complement.
ACCAGCAGCGGAAGATGCCACAGATAAACCGTCATGGACCTGCGGCCGGCTACGGCAATGACTGCCTGGATCCAGCGGACTCCCGCGAGCCATTCAATTCCGTTGCGGAGGAGCTGAAGCGTTGCGGCCTGTGAGATGCCCAACAGCAGCAAGCACAGGTTGGGCGGGTTGATATTGACCACCATGTTGCCCGGATAAACAGCCACTCCTGTGACCAGCCCCAACAACAGGTTGCTGGAGACAATGACACCCACCAACCAGGTACGGCTGCGCTGTTCCAAGAATCCATCCGCTATGAGGAAACCCAACTGCTGGACCGCACACCACACAAAGATCAGATTGGTGAACGCGAGCACGGGAAGCGCTCCTCGAAGGGAGTCAACCGTGATGATCAGCGCCACCAACATGGCGAAGGTCAGCAGTGGTGCGCGTTCGTGGAACCTGGCCAGGAGTGGAACGCTGAGCTGCGCCGTGAGATAGGCGGCCAGGAACCACAGCGGCATGGCGGCGCCGGTGGCCATGAGCTGGATGACCTGGGGGTGGACACCCAGCAGCAGCGCGACCCACAGCCCTCCCCACATGACGGCGAGCAATGCCATGGCGGGGCGGACCAGTCGGAGGAGCCGGAGTTGGGCGAAGTCGAGTCCGGTACCGCCGCGGGCTCTCAGGCGCCGCCACGACTGCAAGCCCGTCACACCACCCAGCACGAAGAACAGTGGAACGATCATGAGGGCCCAGGCCACAGGTGTGAACCAGCTTTGCTCCATGAGTACGTTCTCCGTGGTGACCGTCCCGTCCTTCTGCAGAACAGGGTTGGCCATCATGCAATGCGCAGCAACCACCAGGAGCAGGCAGGTGAACCGGACAAGGTCGATCGCCGGATCCCTCTGCGCCACCGCGTCCCGGCCTGCGCGGTGGTTCGCTTCCGATTCCCGCTCCATGGCTCTCCCTTGGAACCCACGCACCTGCGTGTTGACTCCATTGTCCGCCCGTCGAAGGGGCGGAGCCAGCAGGCTGGATATGGCTGGGTATCGGCGGGTCATCCACCACTGGTTTTTGGGGTCTGGACGGGACGGCGAAACACCGGCAGGATCGAAGCCATGACTACGTCCATATTCGTGAACCTCCCCGTCAGCGACCTCGAGGCGTCCAAGGCCTTCTATACGGCCCTTGGCTACTCCATCAATCCAAACTTCACCGATGAAACCGCCGCTTGCGTGGTCTTCAGCGACACCATTTTCGCCATGCTCCTGACCCACGCCAAGTTTGCCGAGTTCACCAAGCAGCCCATCGCGGACACCCAAAACTCGACGGCGGCAATAGTCGCCATTTCGGCCGACAGCCGTGAAGAGGTGGACGCCTTGGCCACCAAGGCCCTTGACGCCGGAGGTTCCGAAACCTACGACCCCATGGACATGGGATTCATGTACAGCCGGGCGTTCCGTGACTTGGATGGGCACCACTGGGAAGTGGTCTGGATGGACGAAGCCGCAGCCCAGGACGGACCGCCGGAGTCCTAGCCGGGAGCCTGGGTCCTAGCCAAGAGTCAGCGCCAGGACACCAAGCACGACGGCGAGCAGCGGCGTGGTTCCTTGGAGGGTCGCTGCGCGGAGGTACTTCTTGCCGCTTGCGGCGAGGACCAAAGCTGCCAGAAGCATGGAACCGCAACTGCTGAAGACGAGGGTCCAGCCCACCTGCGGGGCGCCCATGGCCACTGCGACGATTCCGATCAAGGCTCCGATGGCCAGGAAGAGATTGTAGAAGCCCTGGTTGTAGGCGAGCGGTTTGGTGGTTTCCGCGTCAGCCTGGGAGGTGATGCTGAACGTTTTCCATGTCTTGGGCTTGGTCCAGGTAATGGACTCCATGGTGAAGATGTAAACGTGGAGCAGGGCAGCTATCGACGCAAAAATCAGGGAGGCCAGGATCATGGTTTGATCCTAGCCTCCCTGTCATGCCGGTATCGGGGTGCCGCGCTGCCCGTCAGGCGCTGAGCAACTCCAGTGTGGCACCGGCGAAGGTCGCCGCAGAGACGTTCCACTTGGACAGCAGGCCTTGCAGATTCTCGCCATCGGCCCTGTGCGCTGCGGTTTCAGATTCCAGCGTGGACAGGATTCCGGTGCGCAGTTCAGTGTTGAAGTTCACCTTGCCAACCCGCAACGAAGGGGCTTTCGCGAGCTCATCGGCGGGGATGCCGGAAGCACCGTGGAGCACCAGCGGAACGTCGGTCCGTGCTGCGACGTCCTGCAGCACGTCCCAGCGGATGGTGGGCTCGCCCTTGTACTTGCCGTGCACGTTGCCCACTGCAACGGCCAGGAGCTGCGCCCCTGTTCGTTCAACGAAGTCAGCCACCTGCGCCGGGTCAGTGAGCCCCGCAACTGACGTTGCGGCGTCGTGCGCTGAATCGTCAGTACCGAACGCCCTGTCCTCGTCGCCGGCAAGGCCGCCGAGTTCTGCTTCGATCACGACGTCGGCAGCACCTAGCGCGTCCAGCGCGGCTCGGACTTCGCAGACCAGGGCGATGTTGTCCTCGTAGGGCAAGGACGAACCGTCGGCGAGCACCGTGTCAGCACCGGCAGCCACGGAATCACGAATGACCTGCAGATCCGACGCGTGGTCAAGCTGGACAGAGACGGGAACACTCGCGGAGTCAGCCAGGCCACGCAGGGCCGTGATGAGCCTCAGGCCGTTGGCAGTGGACGCAGTCTTCGGAGCGACCAGCAGGATCACGCCAAGACGGGCATCCTCAGCGGCCGCAACCACGGCAAGGGCTGTAGTGAAGTCGTAGCAGGTGAATGCCGGAACTGCGGAGCCATCGGCCAGCGCAGAGGTGACCAGGTCATCGAGTGTGGTGCGCATCAGTGGGCCAAGCCCCCTACCAGGATCCAGGCGACGTACGTCAGCGCGAAGCCGGCCAGGCCAAGGATCGTGGTGAGGACGGTCCAGGTCTTGAGGCCGTCGGACACGGTGAGGCCGTAGTAACGGACCACGGTCCAGAAGCCTGCGTCGGTGACGTGTGAGAGGCCGAGCGAGCCAAATCCGATGGCGATCACGATCACGGCGATCTGCGCAGGGGTGTAGCCGCCTTCCATCACGGCGGAGGTCAGCAGGCCGGTGGTGGTCACGATGGCGACGGTTGCAGAACCCTGCGCGGCGCGGAGGGCGAGCGAGATGATGAAGCCGAGCACGATGACCGGCAGGCCAAGGCTGTCCAGGGTATGCGACAGGGCTGCGCCGATGCCGGACGTGCGGAGCACTTCACCGAACACGCCGCCGGCTGCGACCACCATGAGGATGGAAGCAATGGGAGGGAGTGCGCCTTCGAAGATCTCGCCGGTTTCCTTGAGGGACCAATGACGGCGGACAGCGAGCAGGAAGAAGGACAGCGCAACGGCGACGAGCAGGGCGAAGAACGGGTTGCCAATGAACGCGGCCACGCCGTACCAGTAGTTGTCCTTGGGGATAGTCAGCGTGCCGACCGTGCCAAGGAGGATCTGGACGATCGGAGCGGCGATCAGGAACATGATCAGGCCGGGACGCGGAGGAGCGATGGCGCGGGCACCCGGACCGTCGTGGCCGACGTGGACCAGGGATTCAGAACCGAACTCGTCCACCTGCTGCTTGACGCCGGGGAGCAGCTCGTACTCCTTGCGGTTCATGATGCTGGCAACCCAGTAGGACAGGAAACCGAGTGGAACACAGATGATCAGGGAGATGAGGGTAATCAGCCCAATGTCGGCGCCGAAGACACCGGCGCCGGCGACGATGCCCGGGTGCGGCGGTACGGCGACGTGGATGGACAGCATGATGCCCGCCATGGGCAGGCCGAACTTGATGGGGTGGACGTTCGCGATTTTGGCGAAGGCATAGACGATCGGGACCAGGACGATCACGCCCACCTCGAAGAACACGGGGATCGCCACAAGGAAACCCACGGCGGTCAGTGCGATAGCGACGCGTTTCGCGCCAAGCTTCTCAGTGAAGTGGGTAGCCAGGGACTGCACGCCCCCGGAAACCTCGATCATGCGGCCGAGGATGGCGCCGAGGGCAATCAACAAGGCGACCTTGCCCATGGTGCTGCCAACGCCCGTGGTTACAACGGTGAAGATGTCCTTGAGCGGAATCTGGGCGGCAACACCCACCACGATGCTGACTGCCAGCAGCGCAACGAAAGCCTGGATCTTGAAGCGGATGATCAGCACCAGCAGCAAAGCGATTCCGGCTGCGGCGATGGTCAGCAGAAGGGGCGTTCCCAGTTCCACTGCGGGTTTGATGGCGGGGGCGTCGGCCGCCTGAACCATCAACGAGTTAACGAGGGGATTCATGGGGGGTGTCTCCTTTGACATACCAGTCTAGGCAAGACCGGCGGGAGGTGGCGGCGACGGCGAAGGGGGGATCGCCGTCGTCGCGGGTTCTTATGGGGGTGGTTAGGCGGTGCGCTTTGCGGGCGCGACAACCTTGATGACGGCGGAGTCGTCGGCAGCGGCGAGGCCTTGGGCCTGGCCGAGAAGGTAAAGCTGTTCGGCTGCGGCGGCAACGGGTGCTGCGAGGCCGGCGGCGCGGGTCGCTTTGCCCACGATGCCCATGTCCTTGACGAAGATATCGAGGCGGCTGAGGACTTCGGCGCCGTCTTCGGAGTAGGCCTCGAGGATGCGCGGACCACGGTTGGACAGCATGAAGGAACCGGCGGCTCCGGCTTCGAGGGCGGCAAGGGTCTTCGCCTGGTCCAGGCCGAGGGCGTCGGCAAGGGCCATGGCCTCGGCAGCGGCGGCGATGTGCACGCCGCAGAGCAGCTGGTTGACGGTCTTGAGGGCTTGGCCGTCGCCGGGCTTGTCGCCCACGATGCTCAGGGTGGAGGCCAGCAGCTCGAGTGCGGGGCGTGCCTTTTCAAGAGCCTCCGGCTCGGCACCGACGACGATCAGCAGGTCGCCTTCACCGGCACGCTTCGGACCGCCGGACAGCGGAGCGTCCACCAGTGCGACGCCGTACTCAGCGAGTTTGGCGACCGTGGCGGGGATGGCTTCGGTGCCAACGGTGCTGCCGAGGATCACGACGGCGCCCGGCTTCAATACCGAGGCGACGCCATTCTCACCGAACAGGACATCGTTGAGCTGCTCGCCGTTGCGCACGGCCAGGAGCAACGCGTCCGCGTCCTGGGAAGCCTCGCGGGCTGAGGCGAAGGTCTTGATGCCGGCTTCTGCGGCGAGTTCAAGGCGCGGCTCGGCAATGTCGAAGCCGTGAACCGTGAGCTCGGATGCGAGGCGGGTAGCCATGGGCAGGCCCATGGCCCCAAGGCCCAGGACGGTGATGGTGTAGTTGCTGCTGGTCATGGTGTTCTCCATTGAATTTCGGGATTCTAGAAAGTGTTGCTGAGCTTGCGGGTGACCTGGGTCAGGGACTGGTCGTCTCCGACGTTGCCGGCAAACACGATGTACGGGATGCCCTTTGCGGGACCGTCCACCGGCTCCCACAGCGAGACGATGCCTGGCAGCATGGGCCCGCGGACGATCGCGTGGCGGATTTCCAAACCATGCGCTGCCACATCGGAGGAGGTGATACCGCCCTTGGCGATGACGAAGCGCGGCGGGAAGGTCTTCAGGGTCCGGTTCACCACAGCGACGACGGCGGCAGAGACGGTGCGGGCGATCTTCAGGCTCGCGGCGGCGTCGTCGGTCTTGATGAGCAGGCGGCTGGTGTGGACGATGACGTCACCGGAGTGGAGAGCGTCCACGACGTCGGACACCACGGTTCCGATGTAGGCGTCGGCCTCTGCTTCACCCGCGGTTTCGGTACCGGCGATGAGTTTCTCGACGTCGATCTCAATAGTCTTGGCCGAGCTGTGCTCGGCTGTGAGGTCGTTGAGCTGGCGGGTCGTGACACCAACGTGGGAGCCGACCACGATCAAGCCGCCGGCTGCAGAGGGAGTATTGCCCGCGAACGCCTCTTCGGAGGTCAGAGCGGTACGGATTTCCTGGCCGATCCGGCCGCGGACAAACGGCGGGCCCACGCGGTAAAGGAGTCTCTTGCCGCGCCGTTCGGCTTCTTCGAGGCCCAGGGCAAGGGCGCGGAAGTCGTTCTCGGTGACGATATCGGCCACGATCGGAGTGGAGTTGGTGGCGGACTCCAGAGCGTCGGCGATGGCCTTGGCGGAGATGGTGGGGTCCTGGGCAGACGCGCCGGCGCGGATGATGTTCAGGTCAAGGACGATCACGTCGCTGGCAGGGAAGCGGCCCTGCGACTTCTCCTCCACATATTTGGCCATCTCAGAGTTCTTGAAGCCGAAGCTCGCATCCTTGGCGAATTCCGTCTCGGCCACAGGGGTAAGTGTGCCGAGGTTTTCTCCCGTGCCGCGCATGAAGTGGACACCGCCGATAGTGACGCGGCCGGCGTCGGGGAACGCCGGAACGATCACGACGCCGTCGGTGGGTTCGCCGGTTTCCGCGGCGACGGTAGCGGCGATGACGTCCGGCTCCAGCGGGTAGTGACCACGGAGGGTGGAGTCGCTGCGGCTGACGAAGCCGAGGCGCAGCCGAGGACCACCACCGTTGCCCGACGCCGCAGCGAGGGCGTTGCGGACAATCTCCTCGTTGCGGGCAGCGGCTTCGGCGGGGTCCAGGCTGCGGGTGTTGGTGAGGACGTAAACGGCGGCCTGGGTCTGGTTCTCACGGATGTGGGTGAAGGCCCAGGTGAAGTCTTCAATCTCCCAGCGGGTGAGCACAGCGAGATCCGCAACGGACTGCGTGCCTGTGGGGTCGTCGTCGAGGACAACCAAAACGCGCGGGGTGGTGGCGGCGGACGCGGCAACGGCGTCGGCTACCAGCTGAGCGGGAATCCGGACTTCCGGCGGGAAAGCGGCCAGAACGTCTGCTTCAAGGGTCACTGTGCACTCCATCGTGGGAAATCTGTGTAGCGGTTTAGTGAATGTAAGATGTCAGACATCTAACATTTAAATTAGTGTGACACACGGCTCCTCACCGCGCAAGATGCTCCACGTCACTAGGCTGGGGTCATGGCTGACAGCGTGGTTCCGCTCCCGCACGTGAACGTCCTCACCCCTGCCATTCCCGCAGGTCAGCCGTTGCCCGCAGTGCTGATCCACGGCTGGGCATCCGGCTCGGTGTACTGGGAGCCTCTCGCCAGGAAGCTGCTCGACGCCGGCCGCGAAGTCTGGATTCTCGACCTCCCCGGCTACCATTCGGGAGATTTCCTGCCGTCGGATTTCGAATGGAACCTGGACTCGGCAGCGGCTTCGGTGGGGGCAATCCTTGAAGCACGGGCCCAAGGTCCCGTGCACATCGTGGGGCACTCGATGGGTGGCAGTGTTTCACTGACGCTGGCGGCGGCCCGCCCGGAGCTGGTGGCTTCACTGACCCTGGTGGGCATGGCGCCGGTGCCGCAAAATCAGGGGTTCAAGGATGTGCTCAGGTCACAGCTGGACCAAGGTTTCTTCGATTCCGGAACCATCGCGAAGCTCATGAACGCCTGGTACGGGGTGTTGCCGGCAGCAGACATGGTGCGGCTCAGCACCGGATTCAATGTCCCCTTCCCCGTTCTGTCCGCCAGCGCCTTGGCGGCCATGACCGGCGTCGAACCTTCAGTACCCGGGCGCGTCCACGCGCCGTTGCTGGTGCTCGCCGGAACTGAAGACCGGGTTCGGCCCATAGAGCACCTGCGCGCGTTCGTGGCCGAAAGCACCCAGCGTCGACTGAAGGCCATTCCCGGCGCGGGCCACAGTGTCCACTGGGAGAAGCCGCAGGAATGTGCCGAGGCGCTGCATGAATTTTGGGAAACAAGCTGGCCACCGCCAGCGTAAGATGTCTGACAACCATCCCACCCCGGGAAGACGCGGGACCAAGGGTGGTCGGAGTACAGGAAATGGGGATACATGGCACGCAAGTCGCTGGTCGGCGTCGTCGCTGATGAGTTGCTGGACCGCATCATCGCGGGTGAATTTCCGCCCGGAACGGTGGTCCCCGGTGAGCTTGAGCTCAGCGCCAAGCACGAGGTGAGCCGCATGACCGTGCGTGAGGCCATGAAGACCCTCGAAGCGCAACGGATTCTCAGCGTAGAGCGCGGCCGCGGCACGTTCGTGAACCCCCTGAATCAGTGGGCATCGCTGGAAGCCGTGCTGCGGGCGGCATCTGAGGGCACCAAGGACGCGGCCGCCGCGATCCAGCTCATTGAGCTCCGCCGCATGCTGGAAACCGGCGCCTGCGAACTCGCCGCCGAACGTATCTCCGACGAGGAACTCACGGCACTCAGCGAACACGTCGACAAGATGCAGGCCGCCCACGAAGTCAACGATCTGGCGGCCTTCGTGGAAGCCGACCTCGCCTTCCACGACGTGATTCTTCACGCCTCCGGCAACGTGTTTGTGGCTGTGCTCTTTGAGCCGCTGCACCGGGTCCTCGAAGCGCGCCGCACCGAAACATCGGCTTTCCCGGAGATTCAGGAACACGCTATTGGCCACCATCGGAAGATTGCCTCGGCGCTGGAATCCCGCAACCCCAACGAGGCCCGACTCGCGATGGACGCGCACATGCAGCAGACGCTGGACGACCTGAAGACGTACGTGCTGGAGGCGTAACTGGCACAGGCGCCTTAATTGTTGGACTCGGATAATTTAATTCCTGCACGGGCCGGGTCTAGCGAAATCATTGATTTCCAGGGAATAATCCGGCCATGCTCTTAATTGTTGGAAACCTCTCTGGAACATTCTCCCCGTGAACCCACTCGATTTTCCCGAGTTCCCCTTTAGCTCTCCACTGGCGAAAGCCATCATCGAACTTGAACGGGTTCGCGCAGATTTAGGTGAAGGAACCACCGCTCCCGAGGTCTTCACACAGTTGCGAACCAGCTCCAAGAAGCAACGGCTTTCGTCGACTCCGCCGTCGGCCGGGGGACGATACTGACGCACGGGTTTGTCCGGGAGCTGCACCGCATCTCCGTGGCCGGTTTGGAACGTGAAGGGGACCACACACCTGGTGCCTACAGGCTCGCCGATGTCACCATCAGCGGCTCATCGGACCGACCACCCTCGCCAGGGAGCGTGCACGGAGACATGACGGCACTCCTCGACTTCATCAATGCGGACGTAGATCAAAACTACGAGCTCCTCAAGATTGCGCTCGCCCACCATCGGTTCGTCTGGATTCATCCTTTCGGCAATGGCAATGGTCGCGTCGGGAGACTCATGACTTACGCCGCCATGCGGCGGCAAGGGTTCTCCGACACCGCCGGATACTGGGCGCTGAACCCAACGGCCGTATTTGGGGAGAACCGCGCCCTCTACTACGAACGACTCGAAGACGCCGATTCCCTCGAACCCGAGTCCCTGATTCGCTGGTCGACGTATGTCCTCGAAGGACTACTGACAGACCTCAGAAGATTGGCGAAACTCGGTGACAAGGACTTCGTTACGGAAGGCCTGTTGGTTCCCGCAATCGCAAGAGGCCTCGCCTCGTCGCGCTTCACGGCGGACGAAGCCCTGGCTTTGACCATCATCGCGCGGAAAGTTGACGTGAAGGCCGCAGACCTCAGTTCAGCATTCACAGGTTCAGCTGCGACACGAAGTCAAGACATTCGAAAGCTCCTGGACCGCGGCGTCATTGAACCGATCGCCAAGGGGAAGAGATCCTACCGGCTTCGGCTGGCCCCGAGTGAACTAACGCCACTTCTGGTTCGGGAATTGGATCAATTGGGATTCCTGCCCCGCATTCTGCGCGATTCAGAATAGTCTTCGCCTCCTGCCTAGCGGCGCAAGCTCTCGCTTGGTAATTCGCCGAAGGCCTTCAAGTAGAGCGCAGAGAAGCGCCCTTGGTGAGTGAAACCACACAACTCCGCCACCGCCGTGACACTCTGCTCCCGCGGGCTCGCTTCCAGCAGCATCTCCCGGGCCCGGTCCAGCCGGATACTGCGCAGCAACTCGGACGGCGTCGCGCCCGTTTCCGCCCTGAGCGCGGTCTGTAGGGTCCGGACCGAAACTCCCAGGCACTCGGCGATGTCAGGGACAGTGAGTTCTTCGGCCGCGTGACGCTCCAACAACTCGCGGCATTCGCGGACCAGCCGGCCCTCCGAGGCCGCGTCCCGGGCCTCCACGCCTGGCGGCTCCATCGCCATCAGCAAGCGCGAGATCATGCTGTCCGCCAACAACCCCTGAACAAAGGCGGGAGCCGCGGACTGCGGCTGGCTGATCATGTCGTCATGAAGTTCGACGACGGCCCTCAAGAACGCGCGCCCGGCGCCACCTGAAAGGTCCATGCCGTAGCCCAGCCCACCAAGTGCCGCGCCGTTGAGATGCCACGCCACCCGCTCCAGCGCTGCTCGCCGCACGTACACAATGAGGTGCGGGCTGCCGCTGTCCCAGCTCATGGAGAAGGGCCTGTCGAGCGGGGGAACGGTGGCCATCGCAGGACTCGATTCCACAGTGCTCGCGCCCACCTTCATGGATGCGTGCCCCGCCAACGGGATCTGCACTAAATGGAAGTCATGGAGACCCTCCGGCTCAATCCGAACGTCCGCGCCGTAGTCCAGGAACTCGATTCCCACATCGCCACGGTGGAGGGAACGCAACTTCATGTCCACCGAGGACTGGCGCGTCCGCGGCGACAGCTCGTGACTGCAAAAAAGCTCAGCAATTTTGGCGTGCGCTTGGTCCACGTCGGTGGTGGTCACGGTGGGCCGCCCCCGCAGAACGTCACGAGGAAGAATCCTCACCATCCGCCACCTACTTCACCGTTTTCCACTACACAGGGTCTTTTCGCTTTTCGGATGATCCCCGCGCCGAGCGGATATTCCGGAGTGCAGCTACTGCCTAGAGTCGCTTTCAGGACAAGTATGACGCAGCTCACGGAACCACAACAGTGACGGAAGCGAGGTGAGGACAAGTGAAGAACATCAAGGCTGTTCATGACCGCCGGGACGAATGGGACCGGAGTCACTTCGAACTCTGGACGGCAGAGCTTCGGGCCGGGGAACCCCGCCTCATTTCCGCGGCTTGGGTCGGCTGGCATGAAGAAGAGGAAGACCCTGCGTAATTCGGATAATCCTCGCGCCACGTGGATATTCCGGACGACGGCGGCTGCCTAGAGTCCCTTACAGGACAAATATGACGCACGTCATATTTGCGTAACATCATCATCGCGGGAAAGGGTTCGGCACATGTCAGCACTCAAGGGCAGGACAGCGATCGTCACCGGTGGAGCCACCAAGGTGGGCCAGGGCGTGGTCATGGCTTTGCGGGACGCCGGGGCCACAGTGGTGGTGGCCGATATAGCTCCCGACGGCGACACGCTCACCAAAGCACTCGGGGAAGGGGTCCACTTTTCCCACTCGGACATCACCGACGACGCCGCAGTCAGCGAACTCGTTGAGGAAACCGTGGCCCTCTACGGCGGGCTCGACATCTTGGTGAACCTTGCCTGTACCTACAAGGACGACGGCGCGGCTTCCGGTCGTGCCGACTGGCTCGAGGCGCTCAACGTCAACCTCGTGAGCGCCGTCGTGGCAAGCAACGCGGGCCGCCCGTACCTCAAGGCTTCGGGGCGCGGCGCCATCATCAACTTCACCTCCATTTCCAGCTCCGTTGCCCAGACAGGCCGATGGTTGTACCCCGCCAGCAAGGCTGCTTTGGTGCAGGTGACCCGCAGCATGGCAGTGGACTTCGCATCGGATGGGATCCGGGTCAACTCGGTCAGCCCGGGCTGGGTGTGGAGCAACATCATGGACTCCCTCAGCAACGGGAACCTGGAGAAGACGGACTCCGTGGCGGCACCGTTCCACGCACTCAAGCGCGTCGGCCGCCCGCACGAGGTGGGTGACGTCGTCGCGTTCCTCGCCAGCGACCAAGCCAGCTTCGTGACCGGCGCCGATTGGGCTGTCGACGGCGGCTACTCCGCTTTGGGCCCGGAGCGGGCCGAAGAAACCATTCCCTTGCTCGCCGCCAACTGACACGGCCTCACAGCAACTCGACAGACAAGGACAAACACCATGACGCAACGCCACATCACCATCGTCGGAGCAGGACAGTCCGGGCTGCAGCTCGGCATCGGGCTTTTGGACGCGGGCTTCCATGTGACCACCATTTCCAACCGCACCCCGCAGGAAATCCAGGAAGGCAAAGTGGCCTCAAGCCAGTGCATCTTCCATAACGCGCTGGAGCACGAACGCGCATTAGGGCTGGACTTCTGGCCCGACGCCCCCACGGTGGACGGCATCTCCTTCACCATTCCCCACCCTGAACTGCCAGGTCAGAAGGCCATCAGCTGGGCATCCCGCCTGGATAACCACGCCAAGTCCATCGATCAGCGGGTGAAATTTCCGCGGTTCATGGAGGAGTTTGTTGCGCGCGGTGGTGAGCTGATCTTTGACGACGCCGGGATGGACCAGCTGGAGAAATACACGCAGAACTCGGACTTGGTGATCGTGGCGGCTGGTAAAGGCGAGATCGCTCAACTCTTCACCCGCGACGCCGAACGCAGCACCTACGACGCCCCGCAGCGCGCCCTTGCCTTGACCTACGTGAAGGGCCTGAAGCCCCGCGAAGAGTACTCGGCGGTCTCGTTCAACCTCATCCCCGGAGTTGGCGAGTACTTCGTCTTCCCAGCCCTCACCACCACCGGCCCCTGCGAAATCATGGTCTTCGAAGGAGTGCCGGGCGGGCCTATGGACACCTGGAAGGGCCTCACACCGGAGGAACATCTGGAGAACTCCAAGAACATCCTGCGCACCTTCCTGCCGTGGGAAGCAGAGCGGGCCACGGACGTCGAGCTGACCGATCCCAACGGCGTCCTCCAAGGCCGGTTCGCGCCCACCGTCCGCCACCCCATCGCCACGTTGCCCAGCGGCAGGCAGGTACTGGGGCTGGCCGACGTCGTGGTCTTGAACGATCCCATCACGGGCCAGGGGTCCAACAACGCAAGCAAGTGCGCGGCGTCGTATCTGGCCAGCATTATTGAACACGAGGCGCAGCCGTTTGACGCTCCGTTCATGCAGGCCACCTTCGAGCGCTATTGGGATTACGCCCAGCACGTTGCACACTGGACAAATGCCCTCCTGGCCCCACCGCCGCCCCACGTCCTTGAACTCCTGGGCGCCGCGAACAACGAGCCGGCCATTGCCCACCGCTTCGCCAACGGCTTCAACCACCCTCCGGAATTCCAGGACTGGTTCATGTACCCGGACAAAGCTGCCGACTACCTGGCCGGCCTCTCCGCCGCCAAGGTTTAATAGCACACCCCTGCCAGCAAGGACTTAACCATGCGAAAAATTGCAATCGTCGGGGCCGGGGAATCCGGTGCCCAACTGGCTTTGGGCCTGCAGCGGGATGGCTACGCCGTGACGCTCCTGTCCGACCGCTCCGCGGCCCAGATCCGCTCCGGCAAAGTCATGTCCAGCCAGTGCATGTTCTCCACAGCCCTCGACGCCGAAGCCCAGATGGGGACAGCGCTCACGGAATTCTACGAGTCCGGCTCCGTCCCGGGCATCACCTCCATCCGGCTGCGTGTGGAAGCGGAAGAACCCATCGAATGGGAGGCCCCCTTGGATGGGCCGGCCCGCTCCATCGACCAACGGATCAAGAGCGCACTCTGGATCGAGACGTTCGTGGCCGCCGGGGGCGACTTCCGCATTGAGAAGGTCACTCCGCGCATGCTCGAAGAGCTCGCCCGCGAGTACGAGCTGGTGATTGTCAGCACCGGCAAGGGCGAGATCGGCCAGATTTTCCCGCGCGACAAGGCAAAGTCGCCCTTCGACCGGCCGCAGCGGGTCCTGGCGCTCACCTACGTCACGGCCGACAGCTGTGCTGTCGCGGGCGACGCGTCACCGGACAGCACCTCCAGCAGCGGCGCGGCCATCCGCATGTCCATGGTCCCCGGCGTCGGCGAGTTCTTTACGTTCCCGGGCCTGACCGTCTCCGGGCCGTGCCGCATGATGGTGTTCGAAGGCGTGGTGGGCGGCCCCATGGACCGGTGGACCGACGTCGGGACCCCGCAAGAGCACCTTGCGCGATCGCTGGAGATCCTGAGGGAGCACTTTCCGCACGAGGCAGAGAACTTTGCCACCGCGGAACTGACCGACAGCGGCGCCACGCTTCTGGGGCGCATCACGCCAACGGTGAGGTCCGCCGTCGGGGAGTTGGCCAACGGCAAGCTGGTGTTCGGCTTGGGTGACGCAGTGGTCCTCAACGATCCCCTCACCGGGCAGGGCTCAAACAATGCGACGCTGGCGGCCAAATACTACCTCGATGCGATAGTTCGCAGGGGCCGGCAGCCGTTCGACCGCCGCTGGATGGAGCGGACGTTCGATGAGTTCTGGCGTGGATGGGGCCAGTGGGCGGTTGAATGGACCAACGACCTCCTTAAGCCCCGCAGGGACCACCAGAAAACCCTCCTCAGCGAAGCCGCTGAACACCCGGCCCTGGCAGCGGGCATCGTGGCCGGGTTCGATGATCCCCGGACGTCCTACCCGTGGTGGTTCGATCCCACTGCCGCAGCCGATTTCATGCAGGCGCGCAAAGAGGAAGACTCCTCGGTTTTTGATGTCCGGGATTTCAGGGGCGCGTTGGGGCAATTCGCCACAGGCGTTACCGTGGTGACCACTGTTGCTGCCGACGGCCGGAAGGTGGGGATGACCGCGAATTCATTCACGTCAGTTTCCATGGAACCGCCTTTGGTGCTGTGGTGTCCCAGCAAACGGTCGCCCAGCCTGGGTGACTTTGAGAACGCCACGCATTTCGCCATCAATATCCTGGCCAGCGACCAGCATGTCCTGTCCCGCCAGTTCGCAACTCCCGCCATCGACAAGTTCGCCGGCACGGACACCACCGAGGGCATCGCCGGTGTTCCGCTGCTGGACGGCGCGGTGGCCTCCTTCCAATGCCGTACGGTCTCACGGCACGACGCCGGCGACCATGTCATCTATGTGGGGGAAGTGGAGAGATACGACTACGACGGCGGCGCTCCCTTGGTGTTCCACGGCGGCAAATACCACGCAACCGCCAGCCACCCGGACTTCTAGCCACATTCTGAGCACTTCTGAAAGGAGCGGAGATGGTCGATTCCGTTGACGTCGCGATCATTGGCTCGGGTATCAATTCCCTGGTCGCGGCAGCTGAGCTCGCCATGGACGGGAAGCGCGTCTGCATCATCGAGCGTTCGGACCGGCTGGGAGGTTTCATTCATTCCTCCGAGCGGACCCTGCCGGGCTTCGTGCACGACTCCTTCTCTTCCTGGCACCCGTTGTTCGTGTCAGGTGGTGCGTACGCGGCTTTGGGCAAGGAACTGCATGCCAGGGGTCTGGAGTACTGCAACACCACCGGCCCGGTGACCGCGAGCGTCGCCGCAGATCCGGCCACGGGCGCCCACCGCGTTGTCATTGCGCAGCGGGATCCGGGCGAGACAGCTGCCGCTTTCAAGGTCACCGGCGACCAGTCCGCCTACCTGGCCATGTTGAATGACCTTGAGCGGAATGCCGGCACGGTTTTTGGGGCGTTCGGGGCGGAGCTTCGATCGTTCAGGGAGGTTGCGAAGATTGCCTTCGGAGCCGTCCGGCGTGGACGTTTCTCCGGGACAGAGTCTTTCGTCCGGGACGCGGTGATGAGCGGCCGGAACTACACCCGCAGCCGCTTTGATGGGTGGGAAACGGACCAGCTGTGGTCTCCGTGGCTCCTGCACGCAGGGCTTGGCCCGGACCAGGCAACAGGTGGGGTGATGTTGCCGGTGATGGCCATGACCATGCACGGCTTTGGGCTCCCGGTGGTGAAAGGTGGGGCGTCGAGGTTCGTGGCGGCGTTTGAGTCGTTGCTGCGGGACAACGGGGTTCAGATCATGCTGGGCGCTGAGGCGGAAGAGATCCTGGTGGACAGCGGTTCAGGCAGAGTCACCGGTGTTCGCACTGCGCAGGGCGTGGTCGCTGCAAGCACCGTGTTGGCCAACGTCTCGCCGCAGGCACTGTATACCCGGCTGCTCAGCCGGCCACCGGCCGCGACCGCGGCGGCGGCCGAACGCTACCAGAACGGCCGCGGCGCCCTGCATATCCACCTCGCCCTGGACAAACCCGTGGAGTGGCTCGATCCGCGACTCAACGAAGTTCCGCTGGTGCACATCAGCAACGGCTCGGACAGCACGGGAATCGCCTGCGCCCAGGCCGAAGCCGGCCTGCTGCCCAGCGAACCCACGGTGGTGGTCGGGCAGCAGTGCGTGCTGGATCCGTCCCGCGCTCCAGAGGGCAAAGCCACGCTGTGGCTGCAACTGCAGGAGATTCCGTTCTCTCCCGTAGATGATGCGGCCGGCGAACTGTCAGTGGAGGAAGGCTGGACCGAGGAGCTGAAACAGGGCTATCTGGAGCGGGCCCTTGCCCGGCTGGAGCAGTTCGCACCGGGAACCCAGGCTACGGTTCTGGCGTCAGACATCATCGCTCCCACGGACCTGGCCGCCGCCAATCCCAATGCCGTCAACGGTGACCCCTACGGAGGCTCCGCTGAGCTCTTCCAAAACCTCCTCTGGCGGCCTTTCCCCGAGGCGGCAGGCCACCAAACCGCCGTCGAAGGTCTCTGGCATATCGGCGCGTCAACCCACCCCGGTCCCGGCCTTTCCGGTGGCTCGGGACATTTGGTGGCCCAAAAACTAACGACCAAAACTTCACGATTTTCGCGTCTTCAAGCAGCACTTAAACCAAGCAAGCGATAGGAGAACAATGTCTGTTCTGGCCGGGCTCACTGCAGCCCTTTCGAATGGCTCGGTGGAGATCATCGACCTCACGACGCCCCTCAGCTCCGAAACCCCCATCCTGAACCTGCCGCAGCCCTTTGCGAACACGGTGGGATTGTCCGTCTCGCCGGTGAGCAATTTCGACGACGCCGGACCGGCTTGGGCGTGGAACGACGTCACCGTGGGTGAGCACGCCGGGACGCACCTGGACGCGCCCGTCCATTGGATCACCGGCAAGGATGGCAAGTCCGTGGACCAGATCGAACCCCACCGCCTGGTGGGGCCCATCGCGGTGATCGACAAGACCGCAGAGGTCTCCGAGGACCCTGACTTCCTGCTGGAACCTGAGCATTTTGAGCAATGGCAGGAACAGCACGGCGCTTTTCCGGAGAACTGCTGGGTCATCGTCCGGACGGGTTGGGCGGCGCGTGGCGCTGACGCTGCGGCTTTCGTCAACGCGGACGACTCCGGACCCCACACTCCCGGTGTCTCTGCGGCAGGTGCCAAGTGGCTTGCCGGTAACGCCTCGATCAGCGGTTTCGGTGTTGAAACCGTGGGGATCGATGCCGGGCAGGCCGGCGGGCTGGATCCGATGTTCCCCGTGCATTCGTTCCTCCTCGGTGCGGATAAGTATGGCGTCACCTCGCTGCGGAACGTGGACCGGCTTCCCACTACGGGCGCCACCTTGGTGGTTGCTCCGTTGCCCATTGTGGGTGGCACCGGCAGCCCGAGCCGCGTGTACGCGCTGATTGAAAAAGACGCCGGGGTAACAGCATGAGTGAACAGGTCCGGGTTTCCACCCTTGTGGGCAGGACGTTGGCGAAGCTTGGCGTCGGGCATGTTTTCGGAGTGGTGGGCAGCGGCAACTTCGATGTCACCGGCACCCTCATGGCCGAAGGAATCCCTTTCACCGCCACCCGGCACGAAGGCGGTGCTGCGACCATGGCCGACGCCTACTCGCGGATGTCCGGCAAGGTGGGAGTGGTCACCACGCACCAGGGCTGCGGGCTCAGCAATGCCATTACGGGAATCGGTGAAGCCGCGAAGAGCCGCACTCCCATGATCGTGCTGACCGCCGACACCCAGGCTGCAGCGATCCGGTCCAACTTCAAGATCGACCAAGACGCGTTGGCCCGAAGCGTCGGCGCCGTGGCCGAACGGATCCACTCCCCCGCCACAGCTGTGGCAGACACTGTCCGGGCCTTCCGGACCGCGGTGAACGAGCGCCGAACGGTGGTCCTGAGCTTGCCGTTGGACGTCCAAAGTGCCAGCGCCGCGGATGAGGTGAGTGCCGTCGTCGTGCCTGAGCCGCTAAAGACCCGCCCGGACGCTGCCGCAGTGGAGCAGTTGGTGGCCCTGATTTCCGCCGCGGAACGGCCCGTGTTCGTCGCGGGACGCGGCGGACGGGGCGCCCGGGACGAGATCCTGGAATTGGCACGGCATGCCGGTGCGCTGGTGGCAACGTCGGCAGTGGCGAGCGGACTGTTCAACGGCGACTCACACAACCTGGGCATCTCGGGTGGTTTTTCGTCGCCCACCACGGCGGAACTCATCAGCGGTGCGGACCTGATTGTGGGGTGGGGTTGCGCGCTGAACATGTGGACCATGCGGCACGGGCGACTCATTTCCACAGGCACCAACGTGGTGCAGATCGACGTCGAAGACTCCGCGCTCGGCGCCAACCGACCCATCACCCTGGGGCTGCTGGGTGATTCGGCGCTGACTGCTGTGGACACCCTGACGGCGCTGCGGACCGTGCAATCCGAGCCCGCTGGGAAGTACCGCACCGAAACCAACGCCCTGGCCATCAAGCGGGGCTCGCGGTGGCGGGACGTTTCCACGGCGGACCTGTCCACGGCGACCTCCATGGATCCCCGCGTCCTCACCCGGGAACTCGATTCGATGCTCCCATCCCAGCGGATCGTGGCCGTGGATTCCGGCAACTTCATGGGCTACCCCAGCCAGTACCTCGCTGTTCCGGACGAGTTCGGGTTCTGCTTCACGCAGGCATTTCAGGCGATCGGGCTGGGGCTTTACACAGCTATTGGCGCCGCGCTTGCCCAGCCTCAGCGCCTGCCGGTGCTGGGCGCGGGCGACGGTGGGTTCCTCATGGGCATCAGCGAGTTGGAGACCGCCGCGAGGCTGAAACTACCCCTGGTGTGCATCGTTTACAACGACGCTGCCTACGGGGCCGAGGTCCACCACTTCGCGTCGGAGCACTCGGAGGCCGAGCTCTCCAGCGTAGTGTTCCCGGAAACGGACATCGCCGCCATAGCCCGTGGGTTCGGTGCCGAAGGGGTGACCGTGCGGACCGTGGGCGACCTCGATGCTGTGCGCCCGTGGATCGCGGCCTATGAAGCCGGGACACAAGACCGGCCCCTGGTGATCGACGCCAAGATCGCGTCCGACGGTGGTTCGTGGTGGCTGGCGGAAGCGTTCCAGGGACACTAAGCGCGGGGGCGCCCAACTGGGTAACAGCAAACGTCGCTATGAGCGGTCATAGCGACGTTTGCTGTTACTTACTTGGGTGGTTACGCGTCGACGTCCGTGTTCACGATGTACACGTCGCACGGCGCACCGTGGGCAACGCTGTTGGCGATGCTGCCCAGGACGCGGCCCAGGCCCTTCATGCGCTTGTTGCCGACCACGATCAGCGAGGCGTTGTTGGTTTCGGCGTAATTGATGAGGGCGTTGGCGGGAGTACCGCGCGCCGCGAAGTACTTGATGTTTCCGGCAGGAACGTCCAGTTCTTCGGAGACCTTGCGGGCAACGTATTCCGCTGAGTCGGCGGAGGAGACGGTGATGCGGTCGCTGCCGCTGCCGAATTCTTCGATGCGGTCATCGGAGAAGCCGCTGATCACGTGCAGTTCGGCGCCGAGAGCGGTGGCGAACTTCGCTGCTGCCACTGCTGCGCGCTTGGCGGTCTCACTGTTGTCGACGCCGACCACAATAACTTCTGACATGAGGACTCCTGGTTGTGGGGATCACTGGGTGCTGCTGCAAGAAAATCTACACTCCATCATCATCTGCCGGGATGACCCTTTGCGCCGGGAGTGTTTATGCCCAGTATCACTGGGTAGGGGTACATCTATCGAAATGATCACCCGAGCGAAAGGCAGGACCATGAGCGACGCATCATTTTCCCCGCAGACAGCCATTGTCACGGGGTCGGATTCAGGCATCGGACGGGCCACGGCGGTGGCTCTGGCCAAGGCGGGCATGGACGTAGGCATCACCTGGCACACGGACCAGAAGGGCGCCGAGGAAACCGCGGAAGAAGTCCGTGGCCTCGGCCGTAAAGCCGTAGTCCATCAACTCGACACCACAGACGTCCAAGGCACGGTGGACGCAATCGACAAACTCGCTGAGGAACTCGGTGGCGTGGACGTCTTCGTCAACAACTCCGGAACCGGCGACGGCACCAAGTTCCTGGACCTCGACTACCAAACCTGGATGTCCACCTTGGACACCAACCTCAACGGTGCGTTCGTAGCCATGCAAACAGCGGCCAAGCGCATGGTGAGGGCAGGCCGCGGCGGGCGCATCATCGCCGTCACCAGCGTGCACGAATTCCAGCCGCGGGTAGGGGCCTCCGCCTACGATGCTTCCAAACACGGATTGGGCGGCCTCATCAAAACCATGGCCTTGGAACTCGCCGAGTACGGAATCACCGCCAACAACGTGGCACCGGGCGAGATTGCGACGCCCATGACCGGCCAGGAAGACGAGGATCCCACGCAGAAGGAAAGGCCCGGGGTTCCGTTGGGACGCCCCGGTGACGCACGGGAAATCGCCGCCGTCATCGCCTTCCTCGCATCCCCGGCGTCGAGCTACGTCAATGGAGCGTCCTGGCCCGTGGACGGCGGAATGCTGCAGATGGGACCGCAGGCCGGTTCGCACATCACCAGCAATGATTGGCGCGAAAGCTAAGCCAGCGCAGGCTCTGGCCGCAGGGAGATCCGTGGGCTAGTCTGCTTGGACGGCCTGCCTGGCGGGTCGGATTTTCCAGAGATTCGTAAGACGTTGATGAGGAGCACCATGGCTGGCCACACATATAGCGTTTCCGAAATTGTAGGAACTTCCACCGAAGGCGTTGACGACGCGATCAAAAACGGCATCGCAACAGCCTCCCAGACGCTGCGGAACCTGGACTGGTTTGAGGTCAAGGAAATCCGCGGCCACCTCGAGGACGGCGCAGTGGCCGACTGGCAGGTCACCATCAAGCTCGGTTTCCGCCTGGAGCGCTGACTCCCCCTCTACCCACACGAGATGGCAGTTGATGACAGTTCCGGAGCTCCGGATTGTCATTAACTGCCATCTCGGCGGGCGGGTTCGGGTGTCGAGACTTCAGCTTGGGTGCCCATGTCGCCAAAGTTCAAGAGCGTCAGAGCGTCCGACGACGGCGAACCTGCCTTCGCCGAATAGACCCGCAGGAGCTGGTCGGGGTCGTCCGGGAGACTCAGGGTTTCAAAGTTCAGTTCCAGGTCGCCTACAACCGGGTGGTGCAACCGGACCGTTCCCGCGGAGCGCGTGGCAACCCTGTGGCCGGCCCACCACTGACGGAAATGCTCGCTGTGGACAGCAAGTTCGCCCACCAAATGGTTGGTTTGGGGATCGTTGGGGTGCCGGCCCACGTCCATGCGCAGCGCCCCGACAGCCTCAGCGGCCACGGTCTTCCAATCCCTGAACAACGCTCCGGCCGCTGGATCCAGGATGATCCAGCGCGTCAGGTTCCGCTCGGCTGCAGGCAAAGCCGCGAAATCGGCGAACAGCAGGTGGGCCAGCCGGTTTCCGGCCAGCACATCCGCGCGCCTGCCCAGCACCAGGGCGGGAACATCTCCGACGGCGTCCAGCAGCTGCCGAAGGGCCGGCCGCACCTTTTGCACGGGGCCGGGACTTCCTGCAGAGCTGGCACAGTGCTCCAGCAGGTCCATCATGTGTGCCTGCTCCCCCGCGTCCAGGCGGAGTGCGCGGGCCACGGAATCGAGGACCGCCTTGGAGGGGTGGATGTTCCGGCCCTGTTCCAGGCGTGTGTAGTAGTCAGTGCTCACACCGGAAAGGCGTGCAACCTCCTCGCGGCGGAGTCCGGGCACCCGTCTGGCACCGCCGGACTCCTGCGCCCCGGCGTCGTCGGGTGAGAGGCGGGCACGCATGACTTTGAGGAATTTACCGAACTCGGCGCTTTGACCCATCCGTCCATTCTGCCGTTGCGGACGTGTGAAACACCACCATTGTGGGTAGGACTGACAGACCTAGGAAAAACAGGATCAGGTTGGACTGCTGACTCTGCCGGCAAAACTGCATAGGCTCAGTACAGAGCCTCCGAAAACGCTTTCTGGAACCCGGGAAATTACGGACCCAGAATGCCGGAGCGTCACCGCCATAACCATCCGTCGAAGGAGACCGTCATGCCAGAGCTGACATTGAATAACGGCGTCACCATCCCCCAGCTCGGATTTGGTGTCTTCCAAGTACCTGCGGACGAAACCCAGAAGGTCGTGGAAGATGCCCTGGACGCCGGCTACCGTCACATCGACACAGCAGCCGCCTACCGCAACGAAGCCGGCGTTGGTGCCGCTGTCGCTGCATCGGGAATCCCCCGGGAAGAACTTTTCATCACCACCAAGCTTCGCAATGGGGAGCAGGGCGAGGCTTATGACGCCTTCCAGCGAAGCCGCGATGCCCTGGGCCTGGAAGTCATCGATCTCTACTTGATCCACTGGCCAGTCCCATCGCAGGGCCTCTTCACGCAGGCGTGGAAGGACATGGAAAAGCTGTACCAAGACAAGCAGATCCGGGCCATCGGCATTTCCAACTTCCTCTCCGACCACGTGGACACACTGCTCAAGGAAGCAGAAGTGGTTCCGGCCGTGAACCAGATCGAAGTCCACCCGACGTTCCAGCAGGGCGAACTGGCCAACAAGTGCCGCGACCTGGGCATTGCCGTTGAGGCCTACAGCCCGCTGGGCCAGGGCAAGGACCTGAACGCCGAGCAGGTGGCCCTCGTCGCAGCAGCACACGGCACTACTCCTGCACAGGTAATCCTGGCCTGGCACCTGGCGCAGGGAACCATCGTCATCCCCAAGTCAGCGGACTCCACCAGAATGCGGGAGAACTTCGGAGCAGCCGACCTCTCCCTCACCGAATCCGAGCTGGCAGCCATTACGGCACTGGAGGCGGGCGCACGCATCGGCTCCGATCCCGCCGTCGCAGCTTTCACCCAGCTCTAAGCCCTGACTGTACAAAACAAAGGACCTCATCAACCATGCAGTACACCCACCTTGGCCGCTCCGGCCTGAAAGTCTCCCGCCTCTGCCTGGGCACCATGAACTTCGGTCCCCAGACCGACGAAGCAACGGCCCACTCGATCATGGACTCCGCACTGGATTCCGGCATCAACTTCTTTGACACCGCCAACGTATACGGCGGAGCCGGGCACCGCGGCTGGACCGAGGAAATCATTGGCCGCTGGTTCGCGAAGGGCGGCGAGCGCCGCGAACGGACCGTTCTGGCCACCAAGCTGTACGGCACCATGACGGACCGGCCCAACGAGTCCAAGTTGTCGGCACTGAACATCCGGCGGGCCCTGGACGCGAGCCTGAAGCGTTTGCAGACGGACTACATCGATATCTACCAGTTCCACCACATTGACCGCGATACTCCCTGGGACGAGATCTGGCAGGCCATTGACGTCGCCGTTCAGCAGGGCAAGATCATCTACTCGGGCAGCAGCAACTTTGCGGGTTGGCACATTGCCCAGGCGCAGGAAGCGGCCAGGAGGCGGAACTACACCGGCTTGGTCAGCGAGCAGTCCATTTACAACCTCTTCCGGCGCGAGCTGGAGCTTGAGGTCATTCCGGCGGCCCAACAGTACGGCCTGGGCCTGATTCCGTGGTCGCCGCTGCAGGGCGGGCTGCTGGGTGGCGTTCTCAAGAAGGAGGAGCAGGGAGTTCGCCGCGCTGAGGGCCGGGCCTTGGAAACCCTCAAGCAGCACGAGGACCAGATCCGCCAGTACGAGGATTTCGCGGACGAGCTGGGCCACGCGCCCGGCGACGTAGCCTTGGCTTGGCTGCTTCACCAACCGGCCGTCACAGCACCGATCGTGGGTCCACGCACGCAGGAACAACTGGATGCAGCCATTCGGGCGCTGGACGTCACACTGAACGAAGACGCCCTTAAGCGGCTGGATGACATCTTCCCGGGCCATCGCCCTGCCCCCGAAGACTACGCCTGGTGAGCAGCCTCCGCGCCCACGGCTTCCCCGACGTCCTCGGAGCGGCGGCGGACACCGTTTCGCCGCGGAACATCCTGTTCATCGGCGGAACCGGCGTCATCAGTGCGGCGGCGGCTGAACGCGCCGTCGCACTGGGCCACCGGCTGACCATCCTCAACAGGGGACGGTCAGCCGGGCGACCGGTTCCCGACGGTGCGGAGGTCCTCCATGCGGACATCCGCGACCCGCTCGCTGTGCAGGAAGTACTGGGGAGAAGAGAGTTCGACGCCGTTGCGGACTTTATCTCCTTCACCCCGGACCAGGCGCTGGCCGGGATCGAATTGTTCCGTGGGCGGACGGGTCAGTACGTGTTCATCAGTTCTGCTTCGGCGTACCAAAAACCGCCAACAACACTGCCTATCCGGGAATCCACCCCGCTGAAGAACCCGTTCTGGCAGTACTCCCGGGACAAAATCGCCTGTGAGGAACTGCTGTTCGAGGCCTACCGCGAACAGGACTTTCCGGTGACGGTGGTGCGGCCATCCCACACCTACGACCGCACCAAGATCGCCATGGTGGGCGGGTGGACCGACATTCACCGCATGCGCGCGGGGATGCCCATCCTGGTTCACGGAGATGGAACCTCGCTCTGGACTTTGACCCACAGCAGGGATTTCGCCAAGGCCTTCGTCGGGCTGCTGGGCAGGCCGCAGGCCATTGGCGAGAGCTACACCATTACCTCGGACGAGTTCCTGCCGTGGAACCAGGTCTATCGTCTTTTCGCAAGGGCAGCCGGCGTCGCGGAACCAGAACTATTCCACGTTTCCTCACAAACCATCGCCGCCCACAGCCCGGAGCTGGGCCCCAACTTGCTGGGCGACCGCTCGCACTCGGTGGTCTTCGATAATTCGAAGATCAAGGCGCTGGTTCCTGATTACCGGGCCACTATTCCGTTCGCGGACGGCGCCCGGGAGATCGTGGAGTGGCACGATGCCCACCCGGAGCTGCAGGTTGTGAAGGAAGATTTCATGGAGTTGAGCGACCGGCTCCATGACTGGTCACGACGATCACTGTTGCCAAGCAGCCAGCGGCCAGCGTAGAAACAGAGAAACCCAGAGGAGACCCAGCCCATGGCACTTGCCCCACTGATCGAACTGAACGACGGTTTCAAGATCCCGCAGCTGGGACTCGGCACGTGGCCTTTGAATGATGCCCAGGTTGCCGACGCCGTAGTGGAGGCGGTGTCACATGGCTACCGGCATGTGGACACGGCAAAGAAGTACGGGAATGAGACGGGTGTGGGCAAGGGCATCCGCGACTGCGGAGTGGGTCGTGAAGAACTGTTCATCACCACCAAGCTGGATGGCGAATTCCAAGGCTCCGGCAAGGCCCTCGACGGGCTTGAGGGATCCTTGGAGCGCCTCGGCCTCGAGTATGTCGACCTGCTCCTGATCCACTGGCCGCTCCCCCGTCGTGGAGAGTTCGTCTCCACGTGGAAGACCTTCGAGGAACTGCAGGCCTCCGGCAAAGTCCGTTCCATCGGCGTCTCCAACTTCAAGCCGGCGCACCTTGACCAGTTATTCCGGGAAACGGAGGTTGTACCGGCGGTGAACCAGATCCAGGTCAACCCCTCCATTCCCCGTCCGGCCGCCCGGGCCTACAACGATCGGCATGGCATCATCACCGAGTCCTACAGCCCGTTGGGTGCCAGCAGCGACCTGCTCAACGCCCCGGTGCTGGCCGCCATTGGTGGAAAGTACGCGAAGACTCCGGGCCAGGTGGTGCTGCGCTGGCATGTCCAGCAAGGGCTGGTTGCCATTCCCAAGACCGCCAATCCGGAACGCATGCAGGAGAACCTGGACGTGTTCGATTTCGAACTGGACCAGGAGGACCTTTCCAAACTGCAAACCCTCGACGCCGGACCTGACGCAGGCGTCGACTCGGACGTACAGGGGCACTAAGAATGGAACCGAAAAGCACTGAAACGCTGATCTGGGCAGGGTCCTACACGGCAGACCGGAGCGGCAACGGCAAGGGCATCTCCGTGCTCTCGGCAGACGACCACGGGCAACTAACGTCCACTGGCCTGGCGGTCGCCGCCAATTCGCCGTCGTTCCTTGCGCTGCACCCCACGCTTCCGCTGGTTTACGCAGTCGCCGAGGAAGGTAGAACGGTCCGGGCCTACCGCCGGACGGGCGCGGCAGAGCTGGAAGCTTTCGGTGAGCCGTGGCCGGCCGGAGACGCCACCTGCCACGTTGCGGTGGATCCCCACGGCCGTTTCATAGTGGCCACCTGTTGGGGCGATGGCCAGGTCATCCTTTACGAACTGGACCACGACGGCGCCATCACCTCGCGCACCAGCGCGGCAGCCGCCGTCGATCCCCACTTCACGGCAGCCACTGACGGCGGACGTCCCAGTCGCGCGCATTCGAGCCTGATGCTCCCCGACGGACGGGTGATGACCACCGATCTTGGGCATGACCTGGTCCGCGTGTGGACGTACGCTCCTGGCGAAGGCCTGCAGCCCGATCACGAGGTGGTGCTGCCCAAGGGCTCGGGGCCGCGGCATATGGCACGGCATCACAGCGGATCCGTGTTCGTGGACACCGAGTATTCGGTGGAGGTGGCCATTGTCAGGATGGAACCGGACGGCACGTACGAGCTCACCGCAGTTGTTCCGGCCAGCATCAACAAGCCATTCGACGGCGACTCCGGGGCCGAGATCGCGCTGTCACCGGATGGCCGGTTCGCGTATGTGGGTGTTCGGGGATCCAACCGTATCTGCGTCCTGAAGGTAACCCACGACGGCAAAGAACTTGAGCCCCTCGCCGACGTTCCCTGTGGCGGCGACTGGCCCCGCCATCACTTGGTCCGCGAAGGCTGGCTGTACGTCGCCAACGAAGGCTCGGATGACGTCGTGAGTTTCAGGCTGGACCCAGCCACCGGGTTGCCGGACGGCCCCGTCAGCCGCGTGGAGACCGGCTCACCCAGCATGCTGATAGCCGCCGTCTAACTACCGCCGAGGTGGCACCCAATACGTATGATCCGCTCAGACATTGGTATTAAATGCCACCTCGGCGAGTCTTTCTAGACGGACCAGACCTGGACGTCGTCCGTGCCGCAGAGCAGCTTGCGGCCCGTCGGCTCAAGTACCACCCAGAGCAGTTCCTGGTGCTTGGAGACATCGTCAACGCGGCCCGTACCGGCGCCCCATGCGACGTCGTAAATCCACACAGGATCGCCGGAACTAAGCTCGGACCACTCCGCGGCAGGAACGTGCCGGTAGCCTGCGGGCCGGTTCAGGATGGAGCTGGTCACGCTGACACTTCAGCAGCAGTGCGGCGCCGCCAGACAGTCGCCACTCCGTTGTGGGCAGGAAGCACGTGGCCCTCGGGGAACACCTGGACGGCGTCCGGATCGGAGTCCGGGCTCCACAGGCCCGACGCCGGGCAATGGGAACCGGTAGGCATGGT
Source organism: Paenarthrobacter sp. OM7 (assembly GCF_029873575.1). Lineage (NCBI taxonomy): Bacteria > Bacillati > Actinomycetota > Actinomycetes > Micrococcales > Micrococcaceae > Paenarthrobacter > Paenarthrobacter sp. OM7. The sequence goes on along the minus strand of NZ_CP123579.1, from coordinate 302,221 downwards.
GCGGGTGGCTCGTTCGCGCAGGAGGGCGATGCTCTTCATCGTTGAAACTCATCCTTGGGGATAGATCGGGGCACTGCGTAGTGTGAAGCAGATCTCTTCAACGTAGTGTGAAGCAGATCTCTTCAACCCTATGCAAGTCACACGAGCTCCGTTATGGCCAAATGCATAGCATTCCAACCGACGCTGATGCAGGTGCACAGTGCCGATTCTGCGAAGATCAAGCTATACCGGCTGCAAACGCTTCCATAAATTAGCGCAACCCACTTTTCTTCACATCCCGTAACTCTGAAATTCTCTGGATTATGGGTAAGCAAGCGCTTACAGTTGTGACGTGTCCCACAGCACTGTCGCTTAGCGGAAGGTTCCATCACTTGTTAGCTCGCAGCCATAGACCCGACCTCCCCCAACAACGCCGCCCCTTGGGCCGCCTCGCCGCCGTCGTCCTGACGACGGCGGCCCTCACTGCCACAGCTGTCCTCCCCGCGGGCGCCGCTCCGGTCACCAAGACACCGGATCCCGCAGCCCAGCACTCCATCCGGGGAGGAGTCAGCGATCAGAATTTCTACTTCGTCATGGCGGACCGCTTCAACAACGGCACCAAGGCCAACGACGACGGCGGGCTCGGTGCCGATCCGATGGTGTCCGGCTATGACCCCACCCGCAAGGGGTTCTTCAACGGCGGGGACTTGAAGGGTCTCCAAGACCAGCTGGACTACATCCAAGGGTTGGGAACCAACGCCCTCTGGCTCACGCCGAGCTTTAAGAACAAAGCAGTCCAGGGTGACGGAACCCTGGCGAACAGTTCCGCCGGATACCACGGTTACTGGGTCACGGACTTCACGCAGATCGACCCGCACTTAGGCACCAATGCCGAGTTGAAGACCCTCATCGATGCCGCCCACGCGCGGGGCATGAAGGTGTACTTCGACATCATTACCAACCACACGGCGGATGTCATCCAGTACCAGGAGACGCAGTCCGCGCCCTATATCTCCAAGGAAACCGAGCCCTACCGGACAGCTGCGGGCGAGGTTTTCGACGACCGCGATTACGCCGGAACGCAGGACTTCCCGGCCTTGGACCCGGCGACGTCGTTCCCGTACACGCCCGTGGTGCCGGCCGCCGAGAAGGACGTCAAGGTTCCGTCCTGGCTGAACGACCCCACGCTCTATCACAACCGCGGCAACACCAACTTTGCCGGCGAGGACTCCCTGTACGGCGACTTCTTCGGACTGGATGACCTCTTCACGGAAAACCCCACGGTGGTCAACGGGATGATGGACGTTTACAAAACCTGGATCCGCGACTTCGGCATCGACGGATTCCGCATCGACACCATGAAACACGTCAACGACGAATTCTGGCAGCAGTTCGGACCCCAAGTTCTGAGCTATGCCAAGGAACAGGGCAAGGACGAGTTCTTCATGTTCGGGGAGGTCTTCGACACCTCAAAGAGCATCACCTCCACGTTCACCACCAGGAACAAGATGCAGGCTGTGCTGGACTTCGGCTTCCAGGGCGCGGCCCGCAGCTTCGCATCCCAGAGCAGCAAAGCCACCGGCTTGGCGGACTTCTTCAACGGGGATGACTGGTACACGGACGCCGACTCCAACGTCTACCAACTGCCCACCTTCCTGGGTAACCACGACATGGGCCGCATCGGCACCTTCATCGCCCAGGACAACGCAGGAGCGTCCGACGCCGAACTGCTGGAACGCGACGAGCTGGCCCATGAGCTGATGTACTTCTCGCGCGGCAACCCAGTGATCTACTACGGAGACGAACAAGGCTTCACGGGCGCAGGCGGGGATCAGGATTCGCGGCAGACGATGTTCGCCAGCAAGGTCCAGGAATACCTGGACGACGATCTCCTGGGCACCAGCTCTACCCACGCCACGGACAACTTCGACACCAAGCACCCGCTGTACCGGAAGATCAGCGAACTCGCCGGGCTCACCACTGAGCACCCCACGCTCCGCACCGGGGCCCAGCAAAACCGTTACGCCGCCGATGGTGCCGGGATCTACGCCTTCTCACGTATCGACGCCAAGGACCAGCGCGAATACGTCGTGGCAGTGAACAACAGTGAGACTGCCCAGACAGCGGCTATCCCAACGTATGAAGGGAAGCAGCCGTTCAAGCTGGTCTATGGTGACGCCGAAGCGGACGTGAAAACCGATCCGCAGGCAAAGCTGAACGTCACTGTGCCGCCGCTTTCCGCCGTGGTGTACGAAGCAGCGGGGCGACTCGCGAAGTCCAAGGCGGCTCCCGGCGTCGTGCTTAAGAAGCCTGTCACCGCGGCCGGTGATGCGTCCCGTGTGAAGGTGACGGCCGACGTCGACGGCAGCTCATTCTATGAGGTCACCTTCCAGTCGCGTACGACTGGCGGCGAGTGGCAAGCGATCGGCACCGACGACAACGCGCCGTACCAGGTGTTCCATGACGTGTCCTCGCTGGAGGCGGGAACGTCGGTGGAGTACCGCGCCGTGGTGCTGGACAACCGGGGGCAGACATCGGCCAGTGAGCCGCGCAGCGGTGTGGTGGGTGAACCGACCCAGCCCGAGTCCGTTACCGTGGCCGGCAGCCTCAACACCGAACTGGGCTGCGCCGAGGACTGGCAGCCGTCCTGTGAGCAGGCATTGATGACCTATGAGCCGACGCATCGGCTGTGGAACCTCAACGTCCCCAACCTCCCGGCCGGAAGCTATGAATTCAAGGCCGCGCTCAATGGCACCTGGGACGAAAACTACGGTGCCGGCGGAGAGTTGGACGGTGCCAACGTGGTCTTCCAGCATTCAGGCGGAGCCGTCACTTTTCTGTACGACCACGCAACCAACGTGATCAGCGCAGCGGTTGCCGGCCAGCAACCCGCCGCCGTGTCGGTGCCGGGAAGCCTGAATTCCGAGCTCGGTTGCGCCGGCGATTGGATGCCGGATTGCGCCCAGGCGCAGCTGTCCCTGGACACCGTTGATGGGCTCTGGAAGCTCTCCGTGCCCAACCTCGCCGCCGGGAGCTACGAGTTCAAGGCCGCCATCAACAACTCCTGGGCTGAGAATTATGGCCTCGGCGGAGCCCCGAACGGCAGCAACATCGCGGTGAAGCACGACGGCGGACCGGTCACCTTCCGGTACGACCCCGCCAGCCACCTGGTCACCACCCGCTAGCCCAACTAGGTAACAGCAAACGTCGCTCTGGACTGTCAGAGCGACGTTTGCTGTTACTCAGATGGGTTACTTGTAGCTCAGGCTGAGGAGCATGGACTTCAGCTGGGCGTACTGCGTGGTGGCCATATAGGCCTTGGCAGCTTCAGGGGTTGCGAAGGTTGGCTGCTTGTCGAAGTCGAACAGCACGTAGGCGTTCATGAATCCGTTGGGCATCCTGATCAAGTTGGTTCCCGAGTCCGTCTCCCCGGCCTGGAGCTCCGAGGCCAGGCGAACGTCCATGAAATAGTTCATATCACCCAGGACTTTGGCGCTGCCCTCCGGCGCTCCGTACGGAACGTACCTGGACTGATTGGCCGCGAAACCAAACTCCACAGGATTGCCGGCAATATCCCTAAGCCCTGGGACGGCAGCCCGGTCATAGACAGTCCGGGTTACCTCGCCCGCAGTGCCGTCTCCGTAGAACCCGCTGGCCACCATTGCTACCTTGGTGCCTGCACTGTCCAGGATGGTGGCCCCTTGGGATGCAGCCTTCGTTTCCTCGGAAAGATACGGCCCCTGCTCTGTATATGCGCTCCAACCAACCGGAAGCGTGAAGGAGAGGTGCCCGTCGGGGAAGGTAAAGGTCTGCGAAAGGGAAGCGTGCGGCAATGTCGTGGTGGAAACGGGGGTAGGTGCCACCACGGGAACGGTTGGAGCCGGCGGAGAAGCGGGCGGGGTGGTTACCGGTGCAGCCGCCGTGGGCGTCGCCGAGGGCGTGGCCGTGGGTGTCGGCGTTGCTGACGCCGATGCGCTCGGTGACGGGCTCGCTTCTGTCGTCGTGACCGTGACGGCAGGCGCCGGCGCGGTGTTCACGGAGCCTAGGTTCGCGGCTACCAGCACTCCCGCCGTGACGGCCGCAGCTGCGAGCAACAGCCCGCCCGCAATTTGTGCCTTACGTCGCCTGCGCTGTTCCAGGGACGCCACAGCCGCCACCGGGTGGCCGTCGCTGAACACCGTAGAGCCCGAGAGTATCCTGTGCAGCGCTTCTTCTCCGTTGGGCTCGGCAACTGGATCGACAGTGAGCGGGTCAATCGCTGAAATCTGGTTCTTGATCGGATCCATTGTCTTCAGACCCCCATCTTGTGTGTGGTGGTTTCGGCCCCTGCAGGCATCTGTTTCCGGAACGCCGTTCGGGCCCGGTGGAGACGGACTTTGGCCGCAGATTCACTGCACTGCAGCACCCCTGCTATTTCTGCGGCGCTCAAGCCGTCCCAGTAGGCCAGCTGCAGGATGTCCCGGTCCTGTTCACGCAGCCGCATCATGGCATCCTGTACCGCGACGTTTTCGGACTCATCGCCATACCGCTCCACCGCCGTCGTCCGCAGCTTTTCCTGGAGTGCCAGCCGCCGGTCACGGCTCCTGTACGCGTTCCCCACCAGGTTCCGCGCAACCGTCAATAAATACGGGAGCTCGGGGCGTGAGTCGTCGGTCCACTTTTGCCAGACGACGCGGAACACGTCTGCTGCGATCTCTTCCGCGGCCTCGGCGGATTCAACACGTCGGCAGACGAATTTGAAGACGGATGGGTAGCTGTCTTTGTGAATGGCGATGAACGCCAATTCGCGCTCGGAAAGCACGATTGTTTCCCCCTGATATAGAGCCCTGAACTGCAGGATACTTGTATAGTTTCCGGCCGGGCCGCCACGGTTACAGGCGCTGGCAAGTTTCTTCAGCCACCCGCGATAGATTCGACTCACAGACCCCCAACGAGAGCGTGGAACAACCATGGTGGACACAGGACCCTCCGCAGACTGGGCCCGCAAGCAGGTAGACCTCGGGCGAGTGCCGGTTGCTGTGCTGGGGATCGCATCCAGCCACGGCATCGAGGACGTTGTGGCGTTCGGTACCGATGGCGGCAGGCAGGCCGCGGCCGACGACCACTTTGCACTGTTCTCTGTTTCCAAACCCATCAGCGCCTTGACCGTGATGCGCCAGGTGGAGCAGGGCAAGTTGTCGCTGGGCTCCACCCTTGACGCGGCCGTGCCCGGATTCGGTGCCCGGCGCACGGACACGGTGACCTTGGAGCAGCTGCTGAGTCACCGTTCCGGTATTGCGGACCCGGCGCTCGACGGCGGCACTCCCCTTCGTGAGGACCTCACCTCCGCGGAGCAGGCCTTCTATGCGGGTTCACTGGTCCAGTACTGCAACATCGCTTTCGAAGGGGCCGCCGCGATGGCAGAGTGGGCTGACGGGCGCCCGTTCGAGGAACAGCTCCTGACCCTGGCAGCGGACACAGAAGCTCAAGGCCTCACCTTCGACACCACCTGCAATCCGCACACGGTCCACGGCACCGAGGGACCAGGTCTTGACGTGGAGGGAATGTATCGGAAAAAGCATCCCGGCGCCGGACTGTTCGGCACAGCCACGGACCTGCTCAACCTGGGCTCGGAATTGCTGAGGGATTCCGGCACGGCTGTGCAACCGGCAACCCTTGCTGCCATGCGTCGACCCCGGACCACCGAGGTTTCCCACATCACCACCCGGCCAAAGCCCCTGCGCCATACCGGACTTGGGTTCCAGCTGCCCGCCAACCAGTCTGAGCTGCTGGCGCAGGGAATCTATGGCCACCCCGGCTGGGCGGGAACAGAATGGTGGATGCTCCCCGAACAGGACCGCTGCGTGGTGTTCCTGACCAACGTCCTGGACACTCCGGACCTCGGCGTGGACACTACCGAGCTGTTCAACGCGGTGGCAGCTTCCTGACCCAAGTAGGTCGCGCAGTTGAGGACACGGCCCACACCAGCACGAACAGGCCCACCAGGATCAGGCCTGCGTCGCCAAGGTCTACCTCACCAAGCCAGGTTGTCAACGGGTCCTCCAACCCGAAGGCGGCGTTGATGAATCCGCCGAGCGTGATCACGGCGATGAACAATGCCGAGACGGCCGAGATGCCAGTGATCACGGCGTTGAAGCCGAGCTTGCGCTGCGGGTTGTGGATGGCCGACTTGTACATCTTCATCATGGCCACGCCATTGACTGAATCGCACAGGGTCATAGCGGCGGTGAACGCGAGCGGGAGCGCCATTAAGGCGAGCGGCGAAACCCCGGCGAGCGACGCCGTCGTGGTGATCACCAGCAGCCCGATGGTGGTGGCGGTGTCGAACCCGAGCCCGAACAGGAAACCGATGACATAGATGTTCCGTGGCCGCTCCACCTTGGACAGGGGCTTGGCGAGGAGGCGGGCCACAAAACCCTTGGCCTCAAGGTCGTCGGGCCGCACCTCGCCGCCGGCCTGAACGTTCCGGTAAACCTGCGTTGCGCGGACGAATGCGGAACCGTTGAACAGACCCATCGCCAACAGGAACAGCCCGGAAACGCCGCTGCCGATCAGGCCCAGCACTTTGTTACCCGTAGTGCCGTCCTGCATGAACTGCCCGATCAGCGTCGCACCGGCCACCACCAGCAAGCCCGCCAGGATCACCACGGAGCTGTGGCCCAGGCTGAACGCAAACCCCACGCTCACTGGATCCTTGTGCTGCGCCACGAATTTGCGCGTGGAGTTGTCGATCGCGGCGATGTGGTCCCAGTCGTAGCTGTGCTTGATGCCGGCCACATACGCGGTGACCACCAGTCCCAGCGCCAGCGGCTGCGCACCTCCTGCCGTACCCGCTAGCAACAGCACGACGGCGGCAACGTGCAACGCGGCGACGGCACCAAACGTGAACAGCAGCCTGGTCCGCAGGGACAACGTCTCCCGCTCCCGGTACATGGTGGCGAACTCGGTCAGCGCAGTCATTAATACTTCCTCAGGTTCAAGGGTCCCTGCCCGTACCAACGTTCCCGCAGGACGCCGGAGCAAACACCCAGCAATGTGTTGAGTTCCTCAGTGCTGTTGGACAACGATCGCAGCACAAGCCCAGTAGTCCCGGCAATAGTCGCCGTCAAGGAAACGCCCGTGTACGCCGCAAAATCACGGGATAGGCGGTCCAGGTCATCAGCAAGCCCCTGATCAACCCGCGGGTCCACCACCACCAACGACCCCAGATGGCTGAAGCCCTCCATGAACCCCATCCCCGTCACGTCCCCCAACGGTGGCCTGATCAGCAGGTTATCGAGGGCCAACAGCTTCGACCCCTTTCCGTCTTCGATCCAGATCTCATTCCGCAGTCGGACCTCTTCGAATCTGAAGGATGCGCCGTCGGGCGACCACCCCGGCGTGATGACCTCTGCCATGACAAGGCTCGACGTCGGGTGGAGACTGAGGTGCGAATTCTGCCGATAGCTTGCCTCCCGGTACGCAATCAACTGATCGGGCATCAGCTCCAACCGCGAGCTTTCCCCCAGCCGGACAGTCATCCGTTGCTCAGCAAACGACCCCGGAGTCCGATAAATCTTCGTGGCAGACTGCGTGGTCAGCAATAGCTCCGCCCCCGCATCAACCTCCACTTCAACAACAAACAGATCGGCCCCCAGGTACGCCCCGCCAGGATTGACCATGACATAACAAACCTGCCCGGACCCATCGAGATAATGCGGCCTCAGCACCCTCAAAGCGCCCTCATGAAACTGCCGCGAAGCAACAGACCGCCCACCCCGCACACTGATGCCCAACTCCAACCGCCCCCGCACGGGGCGCGCCGGGAAAGCCAACCCAGCGTGCGGCCCCAGCTTTCCCGTAGGGCTCGGTGCGGCCTGCAACGTCCGCTGCTCGCTGCCGCGACGTGAGCCGACCGCTGCGGCGGCGGAGCCGGATTTTTGGGCCGCGGCGTCGCGGGCATCGTGGGGGGCCCACTGCCGCGAGGGACCCGACTCGAGCTTGCGAGAGTTGGGAGCGGCTGGGGACGGGCGCGGCCCAAAATCCGGCGTAGCCGCCGCAGCCCCGCCGATCACGATGCCAGATCAAGCATCAGGACGTCGCGGCGAATCCAGTTGAGGACCTCCTCCAGCCCTTCATCGGTCTTGAGATTGGTGAAGCAGAACGGCTTGTTGCCCCGGAATTCCTTGGAATCCCTCTCCATGATGGCCAGGTCGGCTCCGACATGGGGTGCCAGGTCCGTTTTGTTGATGATGAAGAGGTCGGACTTGATCATGCCTTGCCCGGCTTTGCGGGGGATTTTTTCGCCTTGGGCGACGTCGATGATGTAGATGGAGAAGTCGACGAGTTCGGGGCTGAAGGTGGCAGAGAGGTTGTCGCCGCCGGATTCGACAAAGATGACCTGCAGGTCGGGGTGCCGGGCCTTAAGTTCTTCGATGGCTGCGGTGTTCATTGAGGTGTCTTCACGGATGGCAGTGTGGGGGCAGCCGCCGGTTTCGACGCCGATGATGCGGTCCTCGGGAAGGATGCCGTTGGCGGCGAGGATTTTGGCGTCTTCGATGGTGTAGATGTCGTTGGTGATGGCAGCCATGGAGATGTCGCCGCTCATGTGCCGGGTGATGCGTTCCACGAGCTGGGTTTTGCCTGCTCCGACGGGTCCGCCGACACCGATTTTGATGGGTTCTGTCATGTTTTCTGTCCTTTGCACTAGCTAGCTCATGAACATGCGGGCGCGTTGCCGTTCGTGCCGCATTTGTGAAATTTCAAGTCCGGGGCTGACGGCCCCAAAGTCGTCCCAGCACAGCTGTGCTACATCCTCGACGGCGGCAGCAACGGCGTCGTGCGCGTGGCGGAGCACCCGCTGCCCCGCGTTCTGTCCGAGCGGTATGGCGCGCACGGCATTCTGCGTCAGCGAAGTCACCGTGGCGAACAAGTAGGCGGAAAGCGCCGCCTCAAAAGGAACACCCAATGACCGCGCGATGACACCAAAAGCCAAGGGCTGATGCCCCCCGGCCCCACCCCCACGAACCAACTCCCGATACGCTTCCAACTCCTCCGACGGGAACACCTCCCCACCGATCTCCAACAGCCGTCCCCCCATCTTCAACGACGCCTCCCTCACTTCCCGAGCCAACAACTGCCCGGAAAGAACAGAATCCAACAGGCCCACGTCCACGCCCTCATAAAGGAAGCGCAGAGCCAACCCATCCGAATAGGTCAGTTGCTGCCCCACAAAAGCGCTCATCCAACCCCCAAAAGACCCCTCATCGCCCACGAGCCCACGGTGGATGTAGCTCTCAAATCCCAAAGAATGAGCAAACGCCCCCGTAGGCAAAGCGGAGTCAGTCAACTGTTGAAGAGCCAGCTGATAGGTAGCACTCACAGCCCGTCGCCCGAGGTGTGGACGGCGCGCTTGAGCGGAGCTGGGAAGGGGGCCGCGGCGTGGCGGGCATCGCGAAGCGGGCACGGCCCCCTTCCCAGCGGAGCGCAAGCGTGCGCACCCAACCTCACCCGGCGCACAGCTTTAGTGCGAGTGCTCAGCATGGCGGAAGGGCACCGGCATGACCCGCTCTTGCCTGTCGTAGGGGACGCCGACGCTCTTCAGAAAGTCTTCGACCGTGTGGTCATACTGACAAACCATGACCTCGGCCCCGTACTCGGACGCAGAGTCGAAGAATTGTGCCTGCAGATGCCGGTTGCCGAGCGAGTGCGCCACCACCCCCATTTCGTGGATGCTTCGGGGCCCGATCACCAGGACGTCGGTGGGCAGTACGGAGATGACGATGAGGTTGGCGTCGCTGATGGCGAGGATGTCGCCGTCGCGGAGGTCGCCGGTTCCGGTGGGGAGGCGGATGCCGAGTTCTTTGCCGTGGTCGGTGGTGACGCGTTGGATGCGTTTGACCAGCAGTGCGCTGGGGAGGACTACCTTTTCTTTGTGATGCCCGGCGTAGGCGTTGGGCTGTTCGTGGAGGTTGCCCAGGATTTTTTCGATGATCATGTGGTTTCCTAAACGGCTTAGAAGAGGAAGTAGCGCTGCGCCATGGGCAGCACGTCGGAGGGCTGGGAGGTGACTTCGACGCCGTCGACGCTCACTTTGTAGGTTTCGGGGTCGACGGCGATGTCCGGGGTTTCGCCGTTGTATTTGAGATCCGCTTTGGTGAGGTTGCGGATGCCGGTGACGGGTTTGATGATGCGTTCAAGGCCGAGTTCGGCGGGGACCCCGGCGTCGATCGCTGCTTTGGACAGGAAGGTGATGGACGTCTGCTGCAATGCCTTGCCGTACGTTGCGAACATGGGCCGCATGGTGCGGGGTTGGGGCGTGGGGATGGAGGCGTTGGCGTCGCCCATGAGTGCGTAGGCGATCTGGCCCCCTTTGATGACGAGCTCGGGTTTCACGCCAAAGAAGGCGGGGTCCCAGAGGACGAGGTCCGCGAATTTGCCTTCTTCCACGGAGCCGATCACATCTGCCATTCCCTGCGCGATGGCCGCGTTGATGGTGTATTTGGCGACGTAGCGCTTGAGTCGGAAATTGTCCGCGTCGGCAGAACCGTGAGCTGTCCCGGACGGGTCCTTCAGCACGCCGCGCTGCCGTTTCATGGCGTCCGCTACCTGCCACGTCCGAGTGACCACTTCGCCAACGCGTCCCATCGCCTGGGAGTCCGACGACGTGATCGCGAAGATGCCGAGGTCGTGCAGGACATCCTCAGCGGCGATGGTTTCGGCCCGGATACGGGAGTCTGCAAAGGCCACGTCTTCCGGGATGTCCGGGTTGAGGTGGTGGCAGACCATGAGCATGTCCAGGTGCTCTTCGATGGTGTTTCGCGTGTACGGCAGCGTGGGGTTGGTGGAGGCCGGGAGCACGTTGGGAAGTCCGGCGATCTTAATGATGTCCGGGGCGTGCCCACCGCCGGCTCCTTCGGTGTGGAAGGTGTGGATCACGCGGCCGTCGATTGCCCGGATGGTGTCTTCCACGAAGCCGCACTCGTTGAGGGTGTCGGTGTGGATGGCCACTTGGACGTCGTATTCGTCGGCAACGCGCAGGGACATGTCGATGGACGAGGTGGTTGAGCCCCAGTCCTCGTGCACTTTAAGCCCGACCGCACCGGCGCGGATCTGCTCGGCGAGTGGCTCGACGGCGGATGCGTGGCCCTTCCCGAACAGGCCGATGTTAACGGGGAGTCCCTCGGCGGCCTGCAGCATTCGCGAGATGTGCCAGGCGCCGGGCGTGATGGTGGTGGCTTTGGTGCCTTCAGCCGGTCCTGTGCCGCCGCCCACCATGGTGGTGATGCCGTTGCACAGGGCTGCCGGAACCTGTTCGGGGGAGATGAAGTGGATGTGGGTGTCGATGCCGCCGGCGGTGAGGATCTTCCGCTCGCCGGCGATGATCTCCGTGCTGGCCCCGATCAGGATGTCCACGCCGTCGGCAATCTGCGGGTTGCCGGCTTTGCCGATTTTGAAGATGTGCCCGTCCTTGAGGGCAACGTCCGCCTTGTAGATACCGGTGTAGTCCAGCACGATCACATTGGTGATCACGGTGTCAGGGATGTCCTCCGAGCGGGTCAACTGGCCGTTCTGGCCCATGCCGTCGCGGATCACTTTTCCGCCGCCGAACACTACTTCCTCGCCGTAAACCGTGTAGTCCTTCTCGATCTCCAGGAACAGTTCGGTGTCGGCCAGGCGGATGGCGTCGCCCGTCGTCGGGCCGTACAGCTCGGAGTATTGCTTGCGGGAAATCTCGAAGCTCACTTGGCGACTCCTTCTGGATCCGACGCACTCAAGCGGGGGCCGCCGTCGAGCGTTCCGTTCACAGCGTTACTGAGCCCATAAACCTCACGCGCCCCGGCAATCTCGATCAACTGGATGGTTTTCCGATCACCGGGTTCGAAGCGGGCAGCCGTTCCGGCCGGGATATCCAGGCGGCGGCCGTAGGCAACGTCGCGGTCGAACTCCAGGGCGCCGTTCGCCTCGGCAAAGTGGTAGTGCGAACCGATCTGGACGGGGCGGTCGCCGCGGTTCACCACCTCGACAGCGATTGCCTCACGGCCACTGTTGCACGCGATGGAACCGGGCTGGAGTCTGTATTCACCGGGAATCATGGGGGGCTCCTAGCGGATGGGGTGGTGGACTGTGACGAGCTTGGTGCCGTCAGGGAAGGTGGCTTCGATCTGGACGTCGTGGATCATCTCCGGCACGCCTTCCATCACGTCTTCGCGGCGGAGCAGGGTGGTTCCATAGCTCATGAGATCAGCAACGGTCCTGCCGTCACGGGCACCTTCGATGAGTTCGTAGCTGATGATTGCCACAGCCTCGGGGTAGTTCAATTTCAGCCCCCGCGCTTGGCGGCGGCGCGCCAGGTCGGCAGCCACCACGATCATGAGTTTCTCCTGCTCGCGGGGCAAAAGATGCATCGAATCTCCTTGTACGTGGGCACGACCGTGACAGTTGTGACCAGCGTAGGGACCGGAAGTTTCAGCTACGTTTCCAAATCGTCTCAACGGGGGGTCGAATTTTTCCCGAATTGACCTCAACTTAAGTTGAGGTCTTAGCATCGTTCAGGTGCGCTTCCGCAGAGCGGCGCCAACCCCTCCCAGTCCCACGAAGGTTCATGAATGTCCCATCACACCCCCTTGCCGGCAGAGCCGGTCGGCGAGCTCTTCAAGTCCGCCTTCCGCTCTCATCCAGCAGGAGTTGCCATCATCACCGCGTCAGGACCGGAAGGAGCCGTAGGGCTCACGGCGTCCTCGGTGGCATCGGTGGCGGTGGATCCGCCGACGCTGGCATTCTCCGTCACAGGCGGCCGATCAGCTTCGCATATCGCTGCCGCGCAAACGATCGTCGTGCACCTTTTGGGCGCGGACCAAGTGGACCTCGTTCGCACTTTCGCGGACCCACTAGCCCCGCGCTTCACCAGCGACATGGACTGGGAACTGCTGCCCACAGGCGAGCCCCTGCTCAGGGAAGCTCCATGGGCGCTGCGGTGCGAAATCGTTCATCGGGCACCACTGGGTGGCTCCGTGCTGTTGGCCGCAACCGTTGTGGATATCCGATTCAGCCCCGCCGATTCGGCCCCGCTGGTCTACCACAACCGGGAGTTCCACACCCTTTTCCGCAGCGAGCAGGCGGTTGGCTGACCGCGCCCTTGGGCTAGCGGGTCACAAGGTGCCGGGAAATCTTGGCGGCGGAATCCCGCAATTCGATGGCACCCGCGGCAACTCCGGCCACAAGCTCAAAGCCCTCGTCGGAGGTGTTGAAGGGCATCTTCGATGTCCAGGTACGCCGTCACGCGTCCTCAAGGCGCGTCAGCAGCTCCGCATCATGACTCATCACGAAATCCAGTCCCTCGCTGATTTCACGTCGTCGCGCATGACGCTGCAGAACCAACTCTGCGCCCTGCAACAGGAGCGCGGACTTTGAGGTGTGCTCCTCTGCAGCCAATTTCTCCAGTCGTCGATCAAGGTCCTCAGGGACGCGCAGATTCATAGCCATGTTTCGGTGGTACTAAAACGGTACCTAGTTGTTCCGGCCCCTGGCGGCCACGGCCCACTGCTCCACCACAGCCCCATCCCGCACCACAGTAACTTCGTCCACCAGATTCATGGTCAGGCACACGTGGTTGGGGATCACCCGGAGCCGGGTGCCAAGCGCCGGAAGTTCGGACGAGTCCGGCCAGACAACCGTGGCGTGGTGCTCAGACAGCGCAGTGACCCTTGCTTCGGGGTATTCGGGAAGCCGTGCGTATCCGGTGGCCCAATCCGGGCGGTCGCTGCCCAGGATCTTACTGCCAGCGTCCACCACCACCCGGCGCACGTTTCCGCCTGCGGCTTCGTGCCTGCTGACAACGGTGGCAGCGACAGTCAGTGCAATGTCGTCCCACGTGCACCGTTCAAGCTCCAGTTGCTGGGCATCGCCGAACACGTAGACTCCCGGACGGAGCTCCGTGGCCACCGTTTCGCCGTCAATCAAGGCGGTAGGCGTGGATCCTCCGCTGATGGTGGTCACCTCGAAGCCGGCCTCGGACAGTGACGTCGCAGCCAAGCCAAGTGCCTCATTCTCGTTGCTTGCCGCACCAGTCGGCATGCCGGGCTTGTAGCTGTGGCCGGGGAACGTGAAGACGCCCTGCACGCTCAGTCCTGCAGCAGCCGCCGCGTCGGCAACAGCCACCACTTCATCCGGCAGCACGCCGCTGCGATGGTGTCCGCTGTCCACTTCGATCAGCACCTCAACGCTGGCTGCCTCGGCTCCGAGTTGGCGACCCATCGCCGTCGCGCTGTCCGCCGAATCGACGCCAACAGCCAGGCGGCACGTTGCTGTCAAAGCCCGCAGGCGATCAGCGTGCGTCGCTTCAACCCAGAGTGGGTACGCGATGAAGATGTCCTTCACGCCGTCCGCTGCGAAGACTTCGGCCTCGCCGATCGTGGCAACGGTGATCCCTACGGCCCCGGCTGACAGCTGCTTTCGCGCGATCTCCAGGGTCTTGTGCGTCTTGACGTGCGGCCGAAGCTTGAGTCCCCTGCTGAGCATGCTTGCCGCCATGCGTTCGATGTTTCGGTCAAGGACATCGAGGTCGATCATGACAGCAGGGGTAACAACTTCAGCGGGGATCACGTTCATTCCACAAACACTAACGGCCTACGGCGCCGACTGCCTGACCCGCAATTCGAACTTCGCTTCCGGCTGCTGGACAGTGGGCGCCGCGTTCTTGGCTTCAATCCGCTCGATGAGAAGTTCGACGGCGCGCTCCGCAATTTCCGTACGCCCCGGCGCCACTGTGGTCAAAGACGGCGAGGCGAACCGCGCCTCGTCAATATCATCAAAACCAGCAACGGCGATCTCCTCCGGGACTCTCCTGCCACGGACCAGAAGCTCATGCAGCGCCCCCAAAGCGAGGGCATCGTTGAGTCCGAAGACAGCGTCGAACTCCACTCCGCTGTCCAGGAGCCTGGCCGTGGCGGCAGCGCCGCCATCCCGCCGCCAATCGCACGGCACCACCAAGGCAGGATCGTAAGGCACCCCAGCGTCAGCGAGCGCAGTCTTGTACCCCTCAAGGCGCAGGCCGTTACTGCCGGTGGTGTCGCCGTCGCGCGCCCCTAAAACGGCTATACGACGGCGGCCGCCAGCCAGCAGGTGCGTGGTGACCGCAGCGGCGGCTTGATGATTTTGAATGAGGACCATGTCCAGCCGCGGATCCTGCACGAATTCACCCAGCAGGACCAACGGCTTCTTGCCCGCGGCAGCGATGATCTGTTCAGCGTCCAGGGCGAGTGGAATAAAGAGGAGGCCATCAGTGAGAGTGCGGAACTGGCCCTGGAGCGCCGCCTTTTCGTGCTCAGGCTCATTTCCGGACTGCTCCACGAGGACACGGTAGCCCCGCGCCCAGGCCGCCTTCATGATGTCCGACGCCAACTCGGCGTAATACGGGATGGAAAGGTCGGCGAGGACCAATCCGAGCATGCTGGTCTTGCCCGAGCGGAGGCTGCGGGCCGTCAGGTTGGTCTCGTAACCCAGCTCATCGATCGCGTCCAGGACGCGCTGTTTGGTGGCGGGGCGGATGAACTCGTAGTTGTTGATCACGTTGGAAACCGTCTTCAACGAGACCCCGGCAACGCGCGCAACGTCGTTCATGGTGACGGCCATCAAAGTGCTCCTTTTGTACTGTTGGCATACATCGTTGCAGATCAGGCCTTGATGGAGTCAGTCCATGACTGCAGCGACGGCCTCGATCTCCACCAACTGATGGTCGTAGCCAAGGACGGTGACGCCCATGAGGGTGCTCGGGACGTCATGGTCGGCGAAGGCGGCACGGACCACGTTCCAAGCGGTGACGAGATCGGCCTGCTGGGTCGAGGCAACCAGGACCCGGGTGGAAATGACGTCCCCGATTCCCGCTCCGGCGGCGTCCAAAGCCAGCAGCATGTTTTCGACCGACTTTTCCGCTTGGGCTTTGTAGTCCCCAATACCTGCCGTGGTCCCGTCCTCGTTCAGCGGGCAGGATCCCGCCAGGAAGACAAGCCGGGCTTCAGCCGGGGCGGTCGCCGCATACGCGTACTGAGCTGCTGACGTGAGCCGGTCGGAGCGAATGAGGGTGACTGCATTAGGCATGGGATTCCTTCGTTTGTCGGGTTGGTTCCATGTGAGTCCATCCCATCACGGTCCTTTGCCCTGTCATGTTGATGGGCAACGGCGTAGTGTCACAAGTAAGAGATTTCGGGTGCTGACGGGACCGGGGTTGATATTCGGGCTTTGCGCGATTACGAGCGCTCTGCCGCCCAGTTGGAGTTGCTTTGACTCCGGCATTGCATGAAGCGAGGCCCCGTGGCCCAGCACAACACAGCCCCATCAGCACAAAAACAGGCCGATGGGGACCTGACAGATTTTCTGGTGCGACTTCAGGATCTTTTGGTGGATAACGCGGATATGCGCGCGTTTCTTGAAGACTTCGCTTGCATGACCGCAACCAAGCTGACCAAAAACGGGAATACCATAGCTTGCGGCGTAACGGTCATTCGGCAGAAAAAGCCGGTGGCCGTGGCGGAAAGCGATACCCTCGCCCGGAGACTTGACCAAATTCAGAATAGTTTCGACGATGGACCGTGCCTCACGGCCCTCCGGACCCGGACCATTGCCCATGTCCCGGACGTTCATAGTGAGCAGCGTTGGCCGGATTACATGACAGCGGCCGCCGCAACCAACGTCGGCTCGATTTTGGCCCTGCCCATGGAACTGAACAGGACTGCGGAGGCCGTGGTGAACCTCTACTCCACACGCCAGCACGGCTTCTCGGAAGAAGACATCATGGCCGCTGAGCGGGTTACGGCTACTGGGGCCAAGGCGCTTCACCTCGCAGTGAAAATGGCACAACTGCGGGACGCACGCGACAACCTTACGGCCGCGTTGGAGTCCCGCGCGACCATCGATACCGCCGTCGGTATCATCATGGCCCAGAACAGGTGTTGCCGCGACGCAGCTTTCCAAATCCTCGCCAAGGCCTCGAGCCATCGGAACGTCAAGCTCAGGACCGTGGCAGCCGGCATCATCGCCAAAGTTGGCGGGGACCAAAGGATCACAGCGAACTTCGAAGAATGACCTTTTAGCTTCTCCCCTTAGCCGTCACACATCGCTCATCCCCTTGCAACGCGCCCGCAACAAACATGCGGAATGCTGGGGTCACATGGACGGCGAAGAGTGAGGGGAGCAGACATGAGCATTGCAAACAGGGATCTTTTCCAAGCCCTTAAGACGCAGGCCAGCCTCGCGCAGGCGTTCGGCAGCATGCCGGGCAGCAAGGAAGAACCGCATCCGCTGAGCCCGGGTGACTACATCGAGGCCTGGCATAACGGCCGACTCTATCACCGGGGCACCGTGGTCAAAACCGTTGCGGGCACCGACCTTTTCTGGCTAACGGACGATACCGGAAGCCGCCGGCTCCTGGACATGGAGTCCATGGAAATCGTCACCGTTGACGAGCCGACTCCGGCACCCGCATCGCAGGCGCCGGACCCAACTCCGTCAGCTACGGTCACACCGATCTCCGCGTACCCCATGTTCCACGACGGCACGCAGCAGATCGCCTAGCTTTCAGTTGACCTGGTCCTCCAGCGACAGCCGGATCATGGTCCAGCTCACGGCCGGAAGCGCGGCGGTGAGGCGACCGCCGTCGAGCTTCACACTGACGTTCTCGGACGGCAGGACCGATGTCGAATCGTCGGCAGTGGCCTGCCAGTACGGGTCCTTATTCGAGTAGGTGACGGCCTCAACGACTTTGCTTGCGTTGAGGCTTCCGACGGCGGCATCCAGCGTCAGCGCGTCCGTCGCCGAGCGGTTTACTGCGAACACCACGGCCTCCTTGGCTTCTGCATCAAAGGTCGCCACGGCTGACAGGGCGGTGAAGCCCGACGTCTCTTCGGTCTCCAGCAGCGGGGATTCGACGGCGAGGTTCAACACAGTGCCCGAGGCATTCTGCGAAGTGAGCGCAAACGGGTGGAACGTGGTCTGCCTCCAGGCCCGGCCGCCCGGCTCAGTCATGATGGGTGCGATCACGTTGACCAGCTGAGCCAGGCTCGCGGAGTGGACGCGGTCCGTGTTGCGCAGCAGCGTGATGAGAAGGTCTCCCACCACCACGGCGTCGGCAACCGTGTACCGGTCCTCGAGGAGCACTGGCGCCACGGGCCAGTCGTCTCCGGTGGGCACCTTGGACTCGTCGCGGGACATGTGCCAGACGTTCCACTCATCGAACGAAATATTGACCTGCTTCCCGGACTTGTTGGCCGACTTCACATGGTCGATGTGCGAGACCAGGTCCTTGATGAACGCCTCCATCCGGTGTCCGGCTGACAGGTGCTCCTGCAGATCGCCGAAGTCCTCAAAGTACTGGTGCGCCGAGATCAGGTCCACCAACTCGTACGTCTCATTGAGGACCACGCGCTCCCATTCGCCGAACGTGGGCATGGTTGGTCCCGAACTTCCACAAGCCACCAGTTCCAGGTCCGGGTTGACCATGCGCATCGCCCGCGCCGTCTCGGCGGCAACCCGCGCGTACTCGTCCGCCTTCTTGTGGCCGATCTGCCAGAAGCCGTCCATCTCGTTCCCGAGGCACCACATCGTGATGTTGTGAGGCTCGACGGCGCCATTCGCCTTGCGCTGTTCGGACAAGGCCGTTCCACCCTTGATGTTGGAGTACTCCAGCAGGTCCAGGGCTTCCTGCGGGCCCCTGGTACCCAGGTTGACCGCCATCATGGGTTCCACGCCGGCCTTCTCCGACCACTTTGCGAACTCGTCCACGCCCACCAGGTTGGGATCGCTGGAGTGCCAGGCGAGGTCCAGCCTTGTTGGGCGGTCTTCTTTGGGCCCCACTCCGTCTTCCCAGCGGTACCCCGAGACGAAGTTTCCGCCCGGGTACCTGACCGTGGAGACGCCGAGTTCCTTGGTGAGGTCGAGGACATCGGTGCGGAAACCGTCGTCGTCGGCTTTCGGGTGCTCAGGCTCGAAAATGCCCGTGTAGACGCAGCGGCCGAGGTGCTCAACGAAGGCGCCGAATGTCTTCCTCCTGACGGGGCCTACGACGAACGCGGGGTCGATGGTGATTTTGGCCGTGGGGTTTTCTGGGTTTCCCAAAGGGTGGGTCCTTGTCTGCTGGTTTTGCTGGTTCTGCTTGCCGATTTACAACGTTATAGAAACTATGCTGACGTGGCCTTGGTGTGGGAGTCAAGAGATTTCTTGCCGGGCGTTCCGGCTCTTAGGCTGAGTTCCATGACGTCGGGAGTTGTGAGAGCCGCCTATTCGGCCCGTGCAGCCGAGTACACCTCGTTGTTCGGAGCCATCAGCAGTACCCATCCGGCCGACAGGGAGCTCGTGTTGTCATGGGCCCAGGGATTGTCCGGGAAAGTCCTCGATGCCGGCTGCGGGCCTGGGCAATGGACAGCCTTTCTGCACTCCGACGGGGTGGACGTCCAAGGCGTGGACTTGGTACCGGAGTTTATTGAGACAGCCAAGCAATTCTGCCCGGATGCTCAGTTCTCTGTCGGGTCACTTGAACGGCTGCCCACCCCGGATCACTCATTGGCGGGAATATTCGCCTGGTACTCACTGATTCACACTCCCCCGGCTGGGATCACCCGGGTTCTGAACGAGTTTGCCCGGTGCCTCAAACCTGGCGGGAGCCTCCTGCTCGGCTTCTTCGCTGGCCCGGCGGGCGAGTCATTCCCGCATGCAGTGACTCCCGCCTATTTCTGGTCTCTGGAGGAGATGTCGGGACGGTTGCAGGAAGCCGGTTTCAGCGTGATTGGCACACACTCCCGCGCCGACCCCGGAGTGCGTCCCCACGGGGCCATCGTCGCGCAACGGCTGCTCACTCCCGGTCGCGTTGGCTGAATGCACCTACGCGCATTGATAACTGTGCACCAGCCCAGAGTCAACAAGGGGCCGAGGCTCTTCAGCTCTACTTCGTGATTGGTGAGGGGCTGTCGCTTGCTTCCTGCCTGTCCAGCTCCTTGTAGATTGCGGTCTGGTCTCCGGCGACGCAGACAGTATCCATTTCCAGGCCGGAGCCTTTGACATTCGCGGTGAAGGATATGAGGTTTCCGCCGTTCTGATTGGCGTAGAGGCGGACGAGGCCAGGGTCCAACAGGTTGGTTTCGACGCGGGTGTTATAACCCTTCGATTCCCAGAACGTTTTGACCACGTCCGTTGAAGCTTCCAAGTCGAGGGTTTCCATGGTTTGGCTCATGACGCTGTAGTTCACGCCCTCCCTTCCATCACCTGCATTGTAGGCGCTGTTTCGGGTGCCTTTATCGACCCATTTCTGGGGTCCGATGGCTTTTTGGGTTTCGACTTTGAAGGCGTGGAGGTCCGCGAGGGCTTGTTTGAGTTGTTCGACCTGGGCTTTGACGGTTGCGGGGTCGCTGGGGTCGCTTGAGCCGGTCATGGGGATCTCCAGGGTGTGCAGGCGCTCAGTGCAAGGGCCGCGCCGACCAACGTCGCGAGTAGGCGGCGGCCCGCGAGCCGGGCTTTGGGTTCAAAGGGCATGTGGTTCACTCTTCCTGAAGCCGTTCCACAGGCCACAAGCCAGCACGAGGCGACATAGGCAGCTCCTTTGGCGCACCAGACAGCCTAATTAGCAGACGGAGAGGAGCCGGGGCTAAAAGGGATCCCGTAAATTTCGGGGTACAGCTCCTTGTAGATTGCGGTCTGGTCTCCGGCGACGCAGGCGCTGTTCATCTCCAGGCCGGAGCCTTTGATGTTTGCGAAGTAGGACAAAAGGTGTCCGCCGTTCTCGTTGGCGTAGAGGCGGATGAGGCCCGGTTCCCTGGGGTTGGTTTCGGTACGGGTGGTGAAGCCCTTGGATTCCCAAAACGCTCTGACCACGCTTACTGATGCTTCCAGGTCCACGGGGTCAGGCGTTTGGGTCAGGATGCTGTAGTTCACGCCGTCTTCCCCGTCGGAGGTTCTGCAGTCCATGTTACGAGTGCCCTTATCGACCCATTTCTGGGGTCCGATGGCTTGTTGGGTTTCGGTTTTGAAGGCGTGAAGATCCGCGAGGGCTTGTTTGAGCTCGTCGACTTGGGCTTTGACGGTCGCAGGGTCGCTGGGATTGGCTGAGCCGGTCATAGGGTTCTCCGTGGTGGGTGTGCAGGCGCTCGGTGCAACGGCCGCGCAGACTAACGCGGCGAGTATGCGGCTGGTCTTTAGACGGAAGGCGCGGGATTGGGACACAAATTCGCGCAGCTTGCCAGGATCAGCTGAGCTGGTTGCGCCTCCCGCTGCGCCGGCGAATCGAACCCGGTCGCTCGCGGCAAACACCGCAGAAATCGTCGGTGCAGCGACCGGCCATTCCATGGGCATCGGATCGATCGCCACGCTCTGGAAAGTCTGAAAGTGTTGTTCACGGACATCGGCGCGTTGCTGCCAGGCAAGCCGGCCCCGGTCATCGGCCCGGACAGCCAAAGCGTGGTTGAACAAGGTCGCATAGCCGCCCTTAAAGTCCTCCATCGCATAACCCGTGGCGACACCCAGGAAGCTACCTTCGGAGCGCAGGGTCTGATCCGCGGAATCAGCAGCGCTGGTCAAAGCGTCGGCGGCGCCGTCGTCGAACGCAATCTCCACCGCCGTATCAAAGATCCGCACGCCGAGCCCCCTCACTTGAATAATTAATCCATCGAATAGCATAACTGAAGGAGCCAGAGTGTGCGGGAGCCCACGCAGTTGATTGCGCTCAAGAACTTGTCAGGCATTCTTGTAAGCTTGAGGCCGGGTGAACCTCATGGCGACGGGGTTCCCTCTAAGCACCACGAGGTAACACTGACATTGGTGGACGGGTCAACATTCCCGTTGCCGAACTCCGAATGGCTGAGCAATGCAGGCGCAGAACGCATGGAGCGGCTTCTCCACGGCCTTTATGCCGCACTAGTCTGAATGAATGGCACTGCTACTAGAACAGCGCCGGGCGTCGTTTGCGCGATGTCTCGCAGGGTTGACTCATCAAGTTCAAGCGCGCCGCGGCGTCTTACTTCCTCCCGGAGTTTTCCACTACGCTGTCCAGAGTGTCCGTTGGCGCGGGCGTGATTTTGACCTCGCTTAGCTTCTCAGCCTTGTCGGCCACGTCGTTCAGTCCGTTGATGAACAGCAACGGTGGGTTTATGACTAGCGCTGGTGGCCCGGCGATCGCATCCTCCGGATGTACCGCTTCTCGCCGGTACAGCAAGATGACACACCCCAGATCATCGCTGGCGAATGTGCCCACCTATCACAAGGACCGCCTCAGGGAAGCGTTTAGGAAGCTCTGGTCGTAGACAGATCGCCCCGATGTTAGAACCTTGAAGGCATGGGATGGTCACATGTTCTTCTTCATCTCTCGCGTCATCTCGTAGTAGGACTTGAGCCGCGGGACGGGGTAGCTGGTCAGCCCGTGGAGCCGACGGATGGTGGCCGCGCCGCGGGTGAGCCCGTTCGCTTTGAGAACCCCGGAAGCCTTGCTGATGATTGAGCTGAGCCGGGCAACTTCAGAGCGCAGGGCTTGTATCTCATTCCATTCCTGGACCTTGGCTGCACCAAGCCAGCCTTCGATGATGGCCGCCGCTTCGGTGAGATCTTCTATACGCGGCCGGGTTGATGATCCGCTGATGGTCCATCTCTTCTTACCCAACCTGCCTAGGGAGACCAGTTCAAAGTGCTCTTCCCGGGCCTCATTCAGCACCTTCGCGAGCTCCGACTGAACTTTAGACGGATCATTCATGGCCAGCCGTCGAGCCAGTTCCATGGACGCGTCCAAGGCCAGGATCAACTCTCCGTCATCCTCGAAGCACAAGCTGTCTACGAACTCTTCCCACCGAATGGAGTGGAGTTTACGGAAGGCCTCGGGGTCGCTCACCGCTGTTACTCCCGCATAATTCCCAGCCCAGTAGTTGAGCGAGTTTGTCTTGTCGAAACACCCGAATGTAAGTTCAACGACTTCGGCGTCTACGTCAGATGCGCGGGCTGAGGCGCTGGCTATCGCCTCCCATTTCGCTTCTGTCTCCTGGAATCGGGCAAGGTCCCCCCATGGGCATTTGAGCCGGCCGATGGGAGCCCAGGTCTCTTCGCCTTCTTCCTCGATCGCTACGAAGGCGATGTAGGCGCGATGGGGATGCTTGATTCCCAGTTTGACAACGCGCACTTCTTGAAGGCTGTCGTTCTTACGTGCTCGGTATGCCCAGTGGGAGTTGATCGCTAGTTCTGAGGCTTGCTTGACCATTGGTGGAACTTATCAGCAGGAAACGTTCGCGAGATAGAGTCCATTGCCTCGGAAGGGAGGTCATCGGCTAGCTTCAAGTGCCTATGGTCGTAATGCCGGCAGAAGGAGCGTGCTGTAACGGCTCTACTTTGTGGTCGGCGAGGGGCTGGGGCTCGCTTCCTGCCTGTCCAATTCCTTGTAGATTGCGGTTTGGTCTCCGGCGATGCAGACGGTGTCCATCTCCAGACTGGAGCCTTTGATGTTTGCGTAGTAGGACAGAAGGTGTCCGCCGTTCTCGTCAGCGTAGAGGCGGATGAGACCTGGGTCCCGGGGGTTGGTTTCGGTTCGGGTCGTGAAGCCCTTGGATTCCCAGAACGTTCTGACGACGTTTACTGACGCTTCCAGATCGACGGGGTCGGAAGTTTGGCTCAGGATACTGTAGTTCACTCCGTCTTGCCGGTCGGATGTGCTGCAGGCGCTGTTGACAGGGTTGTCTGTATCCGCCCATTTCTGGGTTCCGATGACTTTTTGGGTTTCGGTTTTGAAGGCGTGGAGATCCTTGAGGGCTTGTTTTAGTTCTTCTACCTGGGCTTTGACGGTTGCGGGGTCGCTGGGATTGCTTGAGCCGGTCATGGGGTTCTCCGTGGTAGGGGGCGTGCAGGCGGTCAGTGCAAGAGTCGCGCAGAACAATCCGGCGAGTATGCGGCGGGCCTTGAGCCGGGCCTTGGGTTCATGGGGCATGTGGTTCACTCTTCCTGAGTTGTTCAACGGCCCGCAAATCCAGCCGGTGGCGATACCGGTCGTGCGCCTGGCAGGATTCGGTCTCCGTTGCCGGTTGTTGTTAGGGCAGCTTCATACAGGGCGGTGGTTCCCTTGTCTAGGTACCCGTAACCGCCACCGCCCTTTTCGTTCACCAGTGTGTTGTGTTCGGTCGTGCCTTCATAACGGGTCCCCTCGATTGTGGCCTCTTCCGAGGAGAACACTTTCGCACCGAAGGACTCCAGCCGCGGATCCTGGCGTTGGAAGCGACCCAAATCAGCCAGTCCGTCACCGCTGGCTTCGGTGGTGTAGACCTGCCCGGCGGGCACGTGGAGATCTCCGGCGTTCCGGATCTCTTTCTCTATCCCGGCGGAGCCGAGCATCGTGAAGGAAGCGACGTTCAATTCCGCGGCGGCAAGGGCGTTGGACGTCACGGTGGTGCCGTAGGAATGGGCCAGTACGTGCAGGGTCTCCGTGGTCCTGCTACCCAAACCCTCTCTGACGGCGTTGAACCCCTGGAGGTCTGTGACGAAGCGTTCGGCGCCGGCCCGTGCTGCGTCGCCGCTGTTCACAGTCGGAACCGTGGGCGGTTCATGTTGATCCACGCCACCACAGCGAAGGTCTCGTTCTCGGAAAGCAACTGCTGGTGCCGCTGGAGGTTCGCGGCGTTTCTTGCCCAGTCATTGAAGCCGCTCTGGGGCGTGGCCCTGTGACCGTATTGGGCGCCTCTACCGCTTCTCACCAGCGCAGCAGGATGAGATAGCCCAGAGTATCGCCGGCGAGAAGCCGCCTGCGTACGACAAGGACAGGATCAACGAGGCGCTACGGATGCTCACCGAGGGCACCTAGGGGGTACGCGCTCAGTGCTTAGCCTGATCCCACCCACAACGTATGGCGGCTTGCGGCAGGATGGATGTATTGCCTATGCCCACCCAAATGAGGACCTCCAATGCCCAACATAAAGCCCTACCGACTTCACCGAACCTGGCATCTGGCCCAAATGCTTAATTTCCTGCAGGCGAACGGCGAGGTGGAGTGGGAGTACGACTACGACGACGAGAACAGCCGTGCCATCTTCCATATTCAGGAGCCTTCAAGCCTGCGCAAGTCGCTGCAGACAAAGCCGGCTGAGGCCGTGGCTCAACGCCTGGCCAACAAGCTGCGTATAGTGTGGGCGCCCGTTCCACACTACGGAGGCGAGCAACAGTGGCAGGATACCGTAGAGCGCATCGACGCTATGAAAGCCGGTCAATCCCCCAAGCCGTGGGAATGAGATCATCTTGGCCAACGTGGATCTAAGGCTGGGCGTGCATCGAGAACAGAACGCGAACACCAGAGGCGTGCTAAAAGATTAGAGGGCCAAGAGGAAGCGCGGTTCGCGAGACGACTCGCTGCCGCCGCAGTCGTGCAGTCCGGCGCGGCCATGTCCAGTTTGGAGTTTGCTTGGGGTCGGGTGGACCACGTAAAAGCCCGCTCCGTGGAAAGCCTCACTGAAGAGCCTCAGGAATTCATGCGTGCGGCAATTTCGAACAATGGTCACGCCCAAGCCAACTTCGACATTCGAATCGCCTTTGGGTCAGGTCCAATCCTGGCCGGCCACGATGTCATGAAGGCAATCCGAGCCATCCACGACTACGTTAGGAACACGATTGTGCGCTCACTACTTGAGTACTCATAGCGCTTCAGCTCGGACGGTGCTGGTAGGTTGGACCGACTTGCACACCTAGTCCTCCGCATTCTCGACATTCGAATGCGCTTTCAGGCCCTCATTCATTTCCTTGCTCATCTCGAAATACGATTTGAGTCTGGGAACAGGGAATCGGGTTGGACCGTGGAGCCGGCGGATGCTGGCCGTGTCGCGGATGAGCCCGTGGGCGTGGAGAACCCCTGATGCTTTGCTGATGATGGAGCTGAGCCGGGCAACCTCTGCACGCAGAGCTAGTAGTTCGTCCCAATCTTGAACTTGTGAAGCGCCGATCCACCCCCTGATGATGGCTGCCGCTTCGGTGAGGTCGTCAATACGGGGGCGGGTGGAGGTTCCATTCCATGTCCATCTCTTCTTGCCAACCTTGCCGAAAGAGACGTCCTCTAGATGCTCTTCGGAGGCTTTGCCCAGCTCCAC
The DNA here is from genome assembly GCF_029873575.1 of Paenarthrobacter sp. OM7. Taxonomy (NCBI): domain Bacteria; kingdom Bacillati; phylum Actinomycetota; class Actinomycetes; order Micrococcales; family Micrococcaceae; genus Paenarthrobacter; species Paenarthrobacter sp. OM7. The sequence continues at coordinate 276,179 of NZ_CP123579.1, read as the reverse complement.
GTCAAGGGCATATTGGATCTTCTCCGGGTCACTGACGGCTAGCCGACGGGCCAGCTCCAGAGTGTCCTGAAGGGAAATGATGATTGCACCGTTGTCCTCGAAACACAGGCTACCGAGGAACTCTTCCAAGGGAATTGAGTGCCGCACCTGAAACGACGCCGGGTTTTCCACGGCAGTCACGCCATGGTGGTTCCCCACCCAGTAATTCAAGGAACCCGCCTCGTCAAAGCAACCGAATACCAGCTCTACCACTTCGGCCTCGACGTCAGAAGCATGCCCCGATGCCGCCGCAATGGCCACCCACTTCGCTTCGACTTCGTTGAAGCGATCGACGTCTTCCCAACGGCACTTGAGCCGGCCGATGGGCGTCCACATCTCTTCGCCTTCTTCTTCGACGTCCACCAACGCGATGTAGGCACGTTTCGGATGCTTCACGCCAAGCTTGACGACTCGCACCTGTTTTAGAGGCTGTCCCTTTCGAGCACGATAGGCCCAACGTGAGTTGACGGGCAGTTCCGATGGGTGCTTGACCATGGGTGGAATCTAACAGCCGAGATCGTTGCGGAGTAGCTCGGACCAGCGGCTACCTATTTTTACCCTTCAGTATCAGCACTAGGTTCAGCCCAATTGAAGCCTCATGGGGGTCGTCCGAGGCTTTGAGGTCTTCGGCGAACTGGTGGATGTCGGCGAGTTTGTCGCCCGATCCTGGGCGGAGTTCAACGGTCATGTAAACATGCTGACCCCGCATGCTGAAGGATTGCTGTTCAAACCCGGGGCGTTTGTCGTGAGCCCTCACATGCTGTGATTATAAATCGGCACGGAATCAAGGAACGGTCCGCCACCGAGTGCGGTGACGGACCGTTCCTTTGTTACTGGCGGGTCTTGAGAAGGCCCGAGGCTAGCTCTGGGACCCTAGAGGCCCACTGCTGTGTTGGAGTAGCCGATCTGGATTTTTGACCCGGTGGGCAGCGCTCCGATGGGCTGGTTGAGGACCACTTCAATCATCGTGACGATGATTGTCGTGGACGACTTGCTGACCTTGTGCAGGGTTACCTGACCGAGGCCCGGGACCTGCACGACGGTGTTTGGGGCGACTGAGGCGTTTATAGCCGGAAGTCCCTTGATCCTGAGGTTGGTGAAGGTGGAGGTGTCCGTGAGCGTTGCCGTGGTGGCACCTGCCGCCCGTGTTGCGCTTGTCTCGGCCTTGATGGCGTCAGCCTGGATCAGACCGTTGAGCACATTGAGCCCCGCGAGGGTGTTGGTCACGGTGCTCTTAGGTTGCGGAGTGAGGACACCGTTGGTGGTCGTTGTCGCTGCTCCTGCGGTGGCTAGGCCCGGGATGTTTACTCCCGCGACGTTAGCTGTTGTGGTTCCGCCAGCGCACCTGACATAGGCCAGTGCAGTGGGGCCCGAGTTGAGGAGACCACTAGCCACGGTAGCCCTGGTGCTGTAGCCGGTGCCGGACAGGTAACCGGTCTGAGGGGCGACAAGATTGGCGGTGCTGACGCCGAGACGGATGTCCGTTCCAGCGGCTATGCCAACAAGGCCGGCCTTCAAAACTTCAACTCGCAGAGCTGTGGTCGAAACCTGGTAGACGCCGTTGACGAGGCGCTTTTCCTGTCCGTTCAGGGTGATTTTGCCAACGGAACCAACAATCGGTGCCTTGAGGTCGAGCACGGTGTTGGCACCCGGAGTGGCACTGACCGGGAGACCGAGGACCTTCAAATCCGCGATGTTCGTGGCGTTCGCGCCCGAGAAGGCACCTGCGGTGTTCTTATCCGCGGAGCTTTCAGACGTGATGGCACCAGCAGTGACCAGCCCGCCCAAGAGGTTAGCGCCAGCAATCGTGGACTTGCTTTCAATCCGTTTGCCCGTAGTCGTCAGCAGGGTTTTGACGCTGGTGGAAGCAGCACCAACGTTTCCGACTGCGGGCACAGTCAGTGCTGCAGCGGTGTTCGTGGCGGTCTTTCCGGTCGCGCCGGTACAGCTAATGCTGGAACTCGCCGTAGGACCAGACGTTAGTGATTTGTCAGTGTTGAAAATGTACGAACCGTACGCTGAACCGGAGAACCCGGTCGTTACCTGCGAGGGTGTGGTTGCAGCAAAGGCCGGTGTCGCCGACCCTGCAAGCGCAAGCGTTAATGCCCCTATTAACGCAACATGCGAGCGTTTCATGTAATACTCCCCAGAATGTGATGCGAGGTCGCAAGGATGCTTGCGACGTTGCTAACCGTACAGTCCGTAAAGAGCCCCCAGCAAGAGATCCGCTGTATGCGGTATGGCTTTCCCCCAATATTTCTTCGCACAACCAGAGCAAGCAAGGGACGTGCACTGACATTTGTGGGTCCGACCATATGTTGGGCTGAGAGGTCTTTGCCCCGCCGACGTGTTCCAGATTCTCCCGGAAACTGATGTTTCCGACGATAACGAGGCATCAGACAAGGAGAAGTGCCTTTTAGAACCCAATTCTGTGGTGCGGAAATTCCCTGGGCCGTTCCTCTTATCCGGCCAACGGACGAGAGTTACACTTCCCACATGCAGCCCCTCGTCCTAATAGGTACAGTCCTTCTGGCGGCAATCCTATGGATAGGACTGGTTCTTACTATGCTGACCGCCCTCGACCACAAACAACGGCGTGTCAAGGAAACGGCCCGGAGCATTTCGCACAAGCACTTAGCACAATCGGTCCGCTTGTCGGGGCGGAGGCAAACTTCATTCATGTGGAGGCGTCGCACTAGGAACGCAACTTCCGCCGGCACAACTCGCCGAAAGCCTGCTCGTCCGGGTTAGCATCTTGCCATGACTAGTGACCCCGTGCACGATCGCTTGTTCGCTGCTGAGAAAGACTCCAAGGACCATCTCGACTCTCTGCTGAAGGAGAAGGGGGACAAGCTCGGGATTGACGCAGCGACAGAGCCAGTACCGGTAGACCCAGAGGACGCGGAAATCATTGACACAACCGATGAACACCACGACGCGCAGCTTCAAACTCAGGTGCACGACGCTATCGAGTGGGGAGTCAGCCCTGTAGATGAAGTCGTAGAGGACAGCGTATAGCTTGGGTCGGTTTAAGGTGCCAAGACCTCGGGGCCGAAGATCACCGATGAGCCGGGCTCAAGTAAAAGCCCTGCTCACCGTAACCCACCTTGATGCAGGGGCGGGCCCCGGTCGGTTCTGCGCTAACTGTGGAGGTCACCCCGAGTGGCACATCTTCCGAGCGTTGCCAGCCATTTTCTCCGGGATAACCGCCAAGCAGAATCCTTCAGGGACGACAAAAAGCGCCCCCTCCCGGTAAGTGAGCGGTGCAGTTTCGGTCCGCTAGTTCTCTTGTCCTTGGTAGCGTTACGCGCATGCCCGAAAGTGAACATCTGACTCCGATCTTCCTGACCGAGAAGATTCGGGGGGATGACGTCGGCCAAGTGACCCTTGGAAAAACGGAGAGCCAACTCCTTTGGATCTTCGAGCAAGAGCTCTTGTTTCAGACTCGGCAAGTGCTCACGCGGTCGAATCCATGAAAGCCGTCCTCGACTTTGCCAGCGAAGTAACAGACACGGAGGGCTTCTGGTTCAGCATGAACTCGGCGCTAAATGCGATGGCAGCCATCGGGAACGTCCTCTGGCCATCACAGGATCGGAAGCATCTCGGGGCTGGCGATATGCGGTCCAGCTCAAAGGAAAGGGCAACCCTACTAAGGGATGAGCTAGGTCTTTCCGATGAGAGCGTCCTGGCCCTTCACGACGTCCGCAACGGCTTCGCACACTTTGATGAACGCGTAGACCGCTGGCATGTGCAGTCCGAAGTAAAAACTTCATCGACCTGTGCATTACGGGAAACGATGGCATCTCCGAGGATCCCGGCACCGTCTATGGTCGACACTTCAACACCGACACCAGAGTGGTTTCCGTCTTCGGGGTATCAGTCAATTCGGATTCGGCAGTGCAAGAAGTCGTTGAGTTGAACCGGCTAGTTGAGAAGCACATGTATCTCCTGCGGCCGGGGTTGATTTCTAGGACCATCATTAAGGGCCCTTTTTAAGTCCGTACGAAAGTAACTGTGGGATCCCTTCCAAGCCTGCCGATTCGCCATCCTGGGCAAGTCAAACAGCTATCAAGGTGCCGCAGGAGACGGAACGCTAGGAACTTCCCCGGGGATTGCGAGCTCCTTACGGATTTGGGCAAGATACCCAGCCTCAGTAAGCTCCACATTGAGCATGATCATGTCCGTTTCAGGATCGAACGTTCCTGGCGGCGAAACGCTTTTCGGGTTTTGGGAAATCATCTCGGCAAGCCTTATCTTCGCTCCAAACATGCGGCCCGCGGCGTTGTACGTTGCTGGTTCGCATAGCAACTGCATTTCTGTCAGCAGCCGCGACCCGCGTGAGTAAACCTCAGTGTTCTGAACCCAGTACTCTTGGGGCCACTCAGATGCCCTGGCCTGACCAGGGTGTGAGGCTGCGACAACCATTAGGTCAGCGACCACCTCAAAAAAGGCCATGTGGGTTCTCTTGCGCTCATCCCGCAACCAAGTTTCTCGGTTTGCGTCTTGCGCCCTGGTCCATGCCAGCGACTCTGAGTCCTCTGAAGCCTTTCGGGTTTCTCTTGCCGTTGCCCTATTTAGAAGCCCAACAACGAGGGAACCGAACACGGCACCACTCACGCCGGTTGTTCCAGTGATCAATAACCTCAAAGTCTCTGCATCCACCGGACCAATGTAGACGAAATGGCCCCTTGCTCTCCGTATGTAAGCGTTGAGGATTCTTTCCAATAGTCAGGTCGGAGGCTCGGACGCCGGCCTAGGCGTCGAGTCGTAGTCTGCTGAAGCAGGCGTTTTGCGGCGTTTTCTAGTTGAGTTATGCAACGACGAGCTAGGGTCATTGATATCACGTCATTTCTGGGGGTATCTATGAGACGTCTTCTCGTTCCGCTGGCCATCGCTCTTCTTGCAAACTGATTCACCACGGGACAAAACGAGCAGGCTCAATGGCCGTCGAACTGGTCAACTCAGATAGGCACGCGAATCAGGACATTGCGGGACCGGGCAGGTCTGTCCGCGCAGAAGCTGAGCGACCGTTGCGAGGAACTGGGCTTCGCCATTCCCCGAAGCACGATCGCCAACAATGAATCTGGCCGCAAAGAAGCGATTCCTGTCCACGAGGTGGCCGCTATTGCTGCAGGGCTGGAGACGGCTCCCGCATCAATCCTCTTCCCCTTGGATGAGGCTGACCAAGTTCCGATATTGCCGATAGTTACACTCAACCCTTTTGAGGCGTGGGCTTGGTTCGCGGGGAACTCCTGGGTCCACAACACCTATTTGCCTCGTCAGCTATCCCAAGGGAGAGCCTTCGATGAGTCTGTAGAGATCATGGCCGTTCAGTTGAAGCTCGCAGAACTGATTAACACCTGGTCCCTCATGCGCCATTCAACAAAGAGAATTAATCAGCTTGTCCTCAACGGAGGACAGTCCGAGGTCGCTCAGTCTATGAGGGACAGCCTCAGTAAGCTTGAGGATGAGATGAGGCGATCCTACGACTACCTCATAGAAGCAGGCTTGCAGCCGCCTCAAACTTCTCCCGAGCTCACCCACGACCTAGGTGCAGTCATGACCTCACCCGAGCGGAACGCTGCTGATGCCTAGGCCGCCGTTGCCCATCGGTTCATGGGGGAAGATCAAGCGCACTGAGCTTGGTAAGGGCCGCTGGGTGGCCAAGGCACGGGTACGGGACCTGGACGGAGTCACGCGTCTCGTGGAGCGCAACGGCCGCACCGGCGCAGAGGCAGAGCGGAACCTCTCCGCCCACCTTGCCGAGCGGACTGCCCCGTCAATAGAGGATCTGACTCCAGAGAGCCGGCTGACGGATCTCTGGGATGCCTACGAGGCTCACCTGCTGGAGGAAGGGCGGGCTATTCGCACAATGGAGCGGTACCGGTATGCCTTCACGTACGTCATCGAGGGTGTCGGCGGGTACAAGATTCGCGAGGCTTCCACGCAGCGCCTTGACGCGTTCGTGAAGACCGTGAAGAACAAGCATGGAGTATCAGTTGCGAAGTCCGCCCGGGTGATCCTCAGTGGCATGTTTGGACTCGCCGTCCGTTTCGGCGCCGCCCCCTCCAACCCTGTACGGGATGTTGGAACCATCAAAATGGAATCAAAGCCGGCGCGTTCACTCAGTGTTGACGAGCTCCGCGGCGTTATCGATGCTCTGAGAAGCTCTGAAAAGGTGCTCAATGCAGAGAACAAGGTCACACCTAAACAGACCATCAGCGAGTACTGTGCCATTGCCGACCTCACCGACGTCGTGATTATGTTTGCCGCCACCGGTGCCCGAATCTCAGAAATCTTGGGGCTTCGTTGCTCAGACATCGACTTCGATACCAAAACCGCGACAATCTCGGGCAAGGTGAACCGCATGCCAGGCGGTGGCATGCTCCGCGAGAGTTTCACCAAAACGAAGTCAGGCGCAAGGACACTGCCACTGCCCGACTTCGCACTATCCATGCTCATGGCTCGCAGAGTGGCAGCTCCTACAAATATCTACGATGTGGTCTTCCCGTCCACTACAGGCGTGCTGCGCGACCCCTCGGCCGTGAGCAAGCAATGGCGGCGGGTACGGACGGCTCTCAAGCTTGAATGGGTCACTTCCATACATTCAGGAAGACCGTCGCCACGCTAATTGATGAACAGGGTCTCTCCGCCCGTGTTGGCGCGGACCAGCTCGGCCACGCTCAGATCTCTATGACCCAGGACGTCTACATGGGCAGGAAGACAGTCCACACCGAGGTTGCTGACGCGCTGAACAGAATTGTCCAATGAATTGGGAGAAGAGCAGCCAAGAACCGGACCTGGCAATTCAACCCTTGCCCGACCAACTAGGTCTCGGGCCCGTAGGCAAAGGAATCTCCGCAGCCGCGGGAGCTGCCATTGGCGCCGCATTCCCACCTATCGCGATCCCGGTCGCCGGAATGGTGGAGGCGCTGCACACCTTTGGCGGGAAGCTGCAGGAAGTCCAGGACAAGCAAATCAACCGCGTGGCTGTAGCAGCTGGCCAAAAAGCTGGCATCTCTCCAGAGGACGTTGTTAGGCATCTCCTGGAGGGAGAGGACTTAGCCCTCCTGGCCGCAGAAGCCATGGATGCTGCTCGGCGGACCAGGCTACGCGAGAAGCCACCAGCTCTCGGTTATGCCTTAGGCGCCATGCTGTCGGATGACGCGTTGATTGATCCAGAGAGCGTGTGGATCAGAATCCTAAGTTCGGTGGAGCCTCCGCATGCCCGCATACTGCGCTTGCCGTTGGACCACACCGCAACCCACGGCAGCGGGTCCATGCTGTTCGGTGTAGGAACGATACTCAAGGTTTCCGAGATCGGGGACGCCGTCGGCCTTCAAGAAGCAGTGCCTCCTCTAATAGAGGATCTCACGAGAGCGGGGCTGGTAATGCACCCAGGATCAGAAGCAATGAATCCGGAGATAGGCATCTACAAAGTACCTGACGCGTTTGGGCAGCCGGTCAAGGCAACAACCCTTGGGGCTCAATTATTTGCCAGACTCTCTGTCGCGGGGGTTGAAGAGCAATCCAAATAGTTGGGTTTCCGTTGGATTTGAGCCTGCAAACAGAAGCAGGCCAGAGGCGAAACGCCTCTGACCTGCGGAAAGGGTGGGCCCTGTGGGGATCGAACCCACGACCCACGGATTAAAAGTCCGATGCTCTACCAACTGAGCTAAAGGCCCCTCCAGCTGTAGAAACAGCCATGAATACTGTACCCCAACGTCAGGGCAGACGAGGAACTCAAGGTGACGTGCGCCGTCGTCACCTTCTTTGGACCAACGTTCGACGGCGGCGCGCGGCGGCAGCGGCGTGTCGGGCACGGGGCGGCGCCAAACTAGGTGGTGAAGGCACGCCCCCGGCAACGGCGCAGCCCCGGCAACCGTTACTCGACCCCGCCAGAGCACAGGAGTACGGTGAACTCATGAGCGAACAGCCAGGACCACGCGCGTACGGCGGAGCAAACAGGCACCACAAGCCCAAGCCTTTTGCCCCGATCGATTTCGAACCGTTCGCCGGCGGGGCAGACCCCGCGCGGGTTTCCGAGGCAGCCCACCTTGCTGCGCAGGCCTTGGTCAGGCGTGGCCGCGACAGCGACGACCCCAAAGTCACCCGCCGCTTGGTGAAACTGGCCGATGAGCAGGGCTTGGAAGCCATCGCCGAGATGTGGGCAGAAAGCCCCGCCCGTAGCCTTCCCGGCGCGCTGTGGCGGCTCTACGCCCTCCGCGCCGCCACCATCCAGAACCCCGAGAAGATCTCCGTCTACTTCCGGGCCGGACGCGATACCGCGCAGGTTTCCAACGTGGTGGCCGGCGCTGCGGAGCCGCCCGGAGCCGATGAAATGAAGACCATGGCTGACGCCATTTTGTCCGGCGCTTTCGACGGCGAGTTCGACGTCGCGCTGGAACGTTCCGCCGCTTTCTGCCGCGTGGTGGCACTCGGCCAAGCCACTCTTGCCGACGGCGCAGAGCACAGCAATGAAAGCCATGCGAGCAAGCTGACCCGCAACTCGCACCAGCTCGTCAAAACGGCCGAGGACCTTGAGCACGCCGCCAATGCATGGCGCCTGGGCGAGCTGGACTAGCCAGCAAACAGGGCGAAACGTACCCACGTCGGCCCCGGACTGTCAATGTTGACTTAGCCCGCCGGACGGTGAAAACTAAAACTGGTGTCGAACCGCGAAACCCCCGGGCTTCAACTTATAGCCGCTTCGAGCGGCCTACCGCCGAGAGGCGTATCCGGTTCGGCACCATTTTTATGCCCGGATGCAGAATGCCCGGGTCCGCGTTGAGGCGGACCCGGGCAAATACCGTCGGAATTACTTCAGCGTGACCGTGGTGTCCGCCGTTTCCTTTTTGTCGTGATCGAGGTCGCCGGAAGCGTCCTGAGGCGTCAAGGTCGCCTTGATCTCCGTTTCCTTACCGGCCGTGTAGGCGAAGTTCTCCGCAATATTGAACGACTCTCCGGGCTTCAGGATGAACGGGTCCTTTTCCTTCAGCTTCACGCCGGAGCTGCTCAGCCCATGTTTCTTATAGCCATCGCTGCTGGAGTCCGAAGGCATCCCGCCGAGGTACTTCCAGTCCGTGTACTTGGCCGAAGGGGTAACCAGGGAGTGGCTCAGGGGAATATCCGCCGACGAGGTGTTGGTGACTACGTAGTTCAGGTAAACCACCGGCGCCCCCTTCTTCAGCAGGTTCTCCTTGGTTTCCTTGTCCACGAACATGCTGTCCTTGGAAGCCACGTCGGTGGCCACCTGATAGATGTCCACACTGAAGCTATCGCCCTTGAGAGTGCCGAGCTTGTCACCTGCATCTGAAATGGGGAGCGCCCAGGCCGCCGCGGTGTAAGCACCGGACGAAGTCCCGGCTCCTTCGGAGGAGGAAGCGGACGGCGAGGCCGACGTTGACGCCGAGGTGGACGAAGAAGGAGACGAGGACGACGACGATTCGGAACCACCCGTCGTCGAGCCCGCCGTGGTGGTGCCGCAGGCACTGAGCGCGAGCATTCCAGCTGCCGCGAGGCTGGTGACTTTCACAACATTATTGAGTCGCATAATTCCCCCATTGAGTGGATTAATCCGGAGCTTGCCCAGTCTTTCACAGTGCGGGAGGCGAAGCGATGGGGACTTCTCCCCGGGGCGTCCCGTGTACTGAGCGGACGCACCCAACGGACCGGTAAAGTTGGGATCGAAATGGGCGGCGTCAAGTCAAGCTGCCCACGCCCATCCGTCCCCAGCCCGGAAAGCGATATGAAGCTGCGCCTTTTCCCCCAGGAACCTGCCGGGCTCGTCCTCCTCGCGCAGATGGCCAGTGTGATCGTGGCCGGCACCGGGACGCTCTCCGAAATTCTTGGAGCCCCCGCCAGCGAGCACGAGCGCCTCGCCGAAGAACTGCACGAGCACGAGTCCAAGTCCTTGGACCTGCACTTCGCCCTGCTGACCCACATGCGCACCAGCTTTGTGAACCCGCTCCCCCGCGAGGACATGTACACGCTGTCCCGCCACCTCACCGAGGCCATGGAGAAACTCGACGCCGCCGGTGACCTTGTAGCCATCTACAAGCTGGACCGACTTCCCAAACGGGCAGCCGACCAACTGGAGATCATCAGCCGGCAGGCCGAGCTCACCGTGGACGCCATGCGGAAACTCGAAGACCTGGACGAGCTTGAGGACTACTGGATCGAGATCCTCCGGCTGGCCAAGCGCGCAGAACGGACCCACCGGATCTGGGTGGCCGAGATGCTCAAGGACATGAAATCCACGCAATACGCGCGGCACCGGGACATCGCCAACCAGTTGGTGGAAGTTACCAAGGACATGCGGAAGGTCGCCACCCAGGTAGGCAGCATCATCGTCAAGGAATCATGACGTGACCATCGCCATCCTGGTCCTGGTAGTTGGCCTGGCTTCCGGTTTCGCATTCCTGAACGGCTTCCGCGACGTCTCCAACGCCGTCGCTCTTTCCACGCGGACCCGCGCACTTACTCCCTCAATTGCGGTGCTCCTGGCCGCCATCTTCAACTTTGTGGGCGCCATGCTCAGCGGCACCTTCATCCTGGCCTTCACCCAGTCCTGGATCACACTGCCGAGCGGCACCAGCGGCCTGACCATCCTCGCTTCGGCCCTTACGGCAGCCATCCTATGGGGTGTGTACGCGTGGTGGCGCGGCATCCCGTTGTCCTCCACTAACTCACTGGTGGGCGGCCTGATTGGCGCAGGTGCAGCGAGCGTCCTGGTGGGCGGCAACGCGGTAGGGGGAATGGACAACGTCCTGCTCACCCAAGTGGCGCTGCCGTTGGTCTTGTCGCCTGTCATCGCGTTCGTGGCGGCGTACCTGCTGGTGTGGCCGGTGACATGGGCTGCCCGCTACACGCAGCCGAACGTGGTCAACCGGCGGTTCCGCCGGGCGCAGGCCATCTCCGCCGCCGCCGTGGCTTTCGGCCACGGGCTCCAGGACGGCCAGCGCACAGCTGCGGTCATTCTGCTGGCCATGGTGGCTGCGGGATTGTCCGGCGGCAACGATGTGCCACTCTGGATCCTGTTGGTTACAGCCATCATGCTTACCGCGGGCACCATGTTCGGCGGCTGGCGGATCTCCCACACTCTTGGCCACAAGCTCATCAGGGTGGATCCGCTGCGAGGGTTTGTCTCGCAAACACTGACCTCCGTAATGCTGTTCATCGGCGCCATCGCCTTCCACCTGCCGCTCTCCACCACCCATACACTGACGGCGTCCGTGCTGGGTGCGGGGGTCAATCAGCGCTTCCACACCGTCAACAGGCGCTTGGTGCGGAGGATCCTGCTGTTCTGGGTGGCCACGCCGCTGGTCACAGCCGCAGCTGCCTTCGTCTTGGAGCTGGCGTTCTCGCCCCTCGCGGACCTGTAAACCCAACTAAGTAACAGCAAACGTCGCAATGAGCCCTCATTGCGACGTTTGCTGTTACTTAGTTGGGTAAGAAAAAACGACGGCGACCGTACCCCCAAGGCGACGGTCGCCGTCGTTCTGTGCCGACTCCCCCCAAGAAGCCGGAACCTGCAAGAACCCTTATCCGAAGCGGCCGGAGACGTAGTCTTCCGTGGCCTTCTGGCCAGGGTTGTTGAAGATGCTGGTGGTGTCGGCGAACTCGATCAGCTTGCCCGGCTTGCCGGTGCCTGCGATGTTGAAGAACGCGGTCTTGTCCGACACACGCGCAGCCTGCTGCATGTTGTGGGTCACGATCACCACGGTGTACTGGTCCTTGAGCTCGTTGATGAGGTCCTCAACGGCCAAGGTGGAGATGGGGTCAAGGGCGGAGCAGGGCTCATCCATCAGGATCACCTGGGGCTCAACCGCGATGGCGCGGGCGATGCAAAGACGCTGCTGCTGACCACCGGAAAGGCCGGAGCCAGGCTTGTCCAGGCGGTCCTTGACCTCGTTCCACAGGTTGGCGCCCACCAAGGACTTCTCCACCAGGGCATCTGCAGCGCCCTTGGAGATCTTCTTGTTGTTCAGCTTCACGCCGGCCAGCACGTTGTCGCGGATGGACATTGTGGGGAACGGGTTGGGGCGCTGGAAGACCATGCCCACCTGGGTGCGGACGGTTACGGGGTCCACGCCGGGGCCGTAGAGGTTGTCGCCGTCCAGGAGGACCTCGCCCTCGACGCGGGCGCCTGGAAGGACCTCGTGCATGCGGTTCAGCGTGCGGAGGAAGGTGGACTTGCCGCAGCCGGACGGGCCGATGAAGGCTGTAACGGATTTGGCCTGGATGTTGATGTTGACGTCCTCGACGGCCAGGAAGTTGCCGTAGTAGACATTGAGGTCTTTGACGTCGATGCGCTTGGACATGGTGTTCCTTTGTTCCTTGGGGGTGTGGAAGTTTTGGATGAGGCCGCAGAAGGGCAGCCTACCGCCCCGTCTTGGGAGCGAACAGACGGGCGATGAGGCGGGCTCCGAGGTTCAGGAGCATCACCAGGATGATCAGCACCAACGCGGCGCCCCAGGCACGCTGGTCCGACGGCTCCGGGTTGGACGGCGACGTCGGGTTGAGGATCTGTGTGTAGATGAACGTGGGCAGCGAGGCCATCCAGCCACCGAACACGTTGTTGTTGATGGTGGTGGCGAAACCTGCGGTCACCAGGATGGGTGCGGTTTCGCCGATAACGCGGGCGATCGCCAAGGTGACGCCGGACGCGATGCCGGAGATCGCCGTCGGGATGACCACTTTGGTGATGGTGCGCCACTTACGGACGCCCAGCGCATAGGAAGCCTCGCGGAGCTCGTTCGGGACGATCTTCAGCATTTCCTCGCTGGAGCGAACCACAACAGGGATCATCAGGACGGAAAGCGCGACGGCGGCTACAGCACCGGTCTTGGTGCCGGGGCCAACAATGGCGAAGAAGAACGCTGCCGCGAAGAGGCCGGCCACGATCGACGGGATGCCGGTCATGACATCCACGAAGAACGTGATGGCGCGGGCCAGCGGACGGTCGTTGCCGTATTCCACCAGGTAGATGGAGGTGAGGAGACCCACGGGAACGGAGATAACTGTGGCAAGGAGCGTGATCTGGAGGGTGCCCAGCAGTGCGTGGTAGATGCCGCCGAGGACCGGCGCGCCCTCCTCTACTGCCTTGTTGTCGAAGGCGCCGGTTACGCCATTCATGGACGTGCCCAGGAAGCCGGGGGTAATGAGCCCGGGGATGCCGTTGACCAGCACTGTGACGATGACCGAGATCAGCGGCAGCAGCGCAATCAGGAAGGCGCCGACCACCAAGCACGTGGCGAGCTTGTCCTTGGCTTTGCGGGCACCTTCAACGGCGCCGCTCCATGAGACCAGGCCCACGGCGAACAGAATGGCGGAGACGATGCCCCAGCCCAAGGCGTTGAAGCCGATGAGCGCCATGATGGCTGCGCCCACAACGAGTGCGACGGCCAAGACAATGTAGGGCGCGAACTTGGGCAGCTGGCCCTTGGTGAGCGCTGAGCGCTTGCGTACTACTGTGGCGGACATTTAGTTGGCTCCCGAGAATTCTTTGTGCCGGGTGATGATCCAGCGGGCGATCATGTTCACGCCCAGGGTGATGACGAACAGCACCAGGCCGGCCGCGATCAACGTGTTGACCTTGAGGCCGCTGGCTTCTGGGAAGTTCAAGGCAATTTCCGCGGCGATGGTCTGGTTGCCGGACTGGATGAGGCTGGCCGTCAGGACACCGGAGGAGAGCACCAGGGCAACGGCCATGGTCTCGCCGAGGGCCCGGCCGAGGCCCAGCATGATGGCGCTGATAATGCCAGGGCGGCCGAAGGGCAGAACAGCCATCTTGATCATTTCCCAGCGGGTGGCTCCCAGTGCAAGCGCTGCTTCCTCGTGCAGCTTGGGGGTCTGCAGGAAGATTTCACGGGACAGGGAGGTGATGATGGGAAGGACCATGACGGACAGGACAATGCCGGCGGTCAGAATGGTCTTGCCGGTAGCGGAGGCCGGGCCTTCGAAGATGGGGATCCATCCGAGGTAGGTGGCCAGCCAGTCGTACGCCGGGGAGATTTCCTTGGCCAGGAAGGCAGCACCCCAGGCGCCGTAGACAACGGAGGGGATGGCAGCGAGCAGGTCCACTACGTAGCCGAGGCCCGATGCGAGCCGGCGGGGGGCGTAGTGCGAGATGAACAGTGCCACACCAATGGCCACGGGGGTGGCGATGACGAGTGCGATGATCGCGGCAATGAGGGTGCCCACCACGATTGGGGCGATGTAGGCGAAGAAGCCGTTCCCGCCCTGGATGTCTTCAGCAGGGGCGGTGAGCGCGGGGATTGCCTGCACCACGAGGAACAACGCGACTCCGAAGAGAACCGCGAGAATCAGGCACCCTGCGGCCATGGCGGCCCCGGAGAAAACCTTGTCCCCGGCGCGTCCTGCGCCTTGGGAGGTTGTCAGGGAGTTGGTGGTCACTTCACGTTCCTTCAGTCTGGAGTGAACTGGTCTTACATGGCTAAGTTCCCTGTCCCGCGCCAGCGGCTCTGCGGCCACGTCGCGCGGGACAGGGAACTTCAGTGTTCAGCCGGGTCAGCAAACCCGCCGGGAAACCTTAGGACTTGGCCTTGATGGTTTCGATAGCGGCCGTGGCCTTTTCCTGCAGCGTCTTGGACAGCGGCGCGGACTTGGCGGCGTCAGCAGCGGTCTTCTGTCCTTCGTCGGAAACGACGTAGCTTTCGAAGGCCTTGACCAGGTCAGCAACTTCCTTGGTCTCGTAGGTGGTGCAAACTACGTGGTACGAAACGAGGACTACAGGGTAGGCGCCCGATTCGGTGGTCTTGCGGTCCAGCTTGATGGCGACGTCGTTTGCGGCGCGGCCGTCAACGGGCTTGCCGGCTTCGACAGCCTTGGCAGCAGCTTCGGCGGAGATCTTGACGAATTCCTCGCCCACCTTGATGGAGGCGGTGCCCAGCTTGCCGGAAACGGCGGAGTCATCAGCGTAGGTCACGGCACCCGGGGTGTCGGTGACGGTCTTGACGACGCCGGAGGTGCCCTTGGCGTTTTCGCCGGCCAGGGTTGCGGGCCAGATGCCGGCAGCCTTGTCCGTCCAAACCTCGGGAGCAGCAGCTGCGAGGTAGTCGGTGAAGTTGGTGGTGGTGCCGGAGTCGTCAGAGCGGTTGACCGGGGTGACCTTGAGGTCCGGCAGGGTGACGCCTTCGTTGAGGGCGGCGATGGCGGGATCGTTCCAGTTGGCGATTTCGCCGCGGAAGATCTTGGCAACCGTGGCGGCGTCGAGCTTCAATTCCTTGACGTCCGGAATGTTGAAGGCAACAGCGATCGGGGAGATGTACACCGGGATGTTGATGGCGCCGTCGGGGCCGCACTTGGCCTTGGAGCTCTCAAGCTCCTCGTCCTTCAGGTACGCGTCCGAGCCGGCGAACTGTGCCGAGCCGTCGATGATGGCCTTGCGGCCTGCGCCGGAACCGTCCGGGGAGTACTGCACAGTGGCACCGGAGTTGGCGGCAGAGAAGCCGGCCTTCCATGCGTCCATGGCTGCGCCGGTGGAGGAAGCGCCAATGCCGGTCAGGGTGCCGGTGACCTTGGGGCCGGACGCTGCCGACTGGGTACCAGCAGGCGTGTTCGTTGCGTTGTCTGAACCGCAAGCAGTGAGCGCGAGAGCGCCGGCTGCGATGACCGCGATTGCCGCGTTGCGGCCGAAGTGAGTTGCCTTCACTTGGATGTGCCCCTTCCAGGGATTCTTCGATGCGGGCCGAACGGAGATTTCGGCGTGCGCGAGCTGAGGACCTTTTGTTCCTTTACTGAAGGTAAGGAGCGCAGGTAACGGGATCTGCAGTGAAAGGTGAACAGAAGGTGAACGACGGCGGACCATTGGGTTATGTGGCGCGCGCCACCTTGAGCGGCACCCGGGATGCGGTTTGCGCCTTCGTCGGAACCCGGGCCGGGCAAATAGACTGGACGACATGGCTGCCGCGAAAGGATTTTCTGCAAGCAAGAGGTTCCTGCGTGCCAGAGTCCGGACGGGTTTGGTCCGCAGCCGGAATTCGTTGACGCCGGCCATCCAGATGACCGTGTGCGCCGTGGGTGCCTACGCTTTCGCCGAATATGTGCTGGGCCACCAGGGCCCACTGTTCGCGGCTACTTCCTCGTTGATTGCCCTTGGCTTTTCCCGTGATCCGCGCCTGCGCCGGGTGATCGAGGTGGGCCTCGGCTGCACCCTGGGCATCGTTGTTGGTGACCTGCTGCTCCACTGGCTGGGCGCTGGGATCTGGCAGGCCGCCGTCGTGCTTCTTTTCTCCATCCTCCTTGCCAGGTTCCTGGACAGTGGAACCATTTTCACCACTCAACTGGGCCTGCAGTCCTTGCTGGTGGTGCTGCTGCCGGCACCGGCCGGTGGGCCCTTTACGCGCAGTCTGGACGCTGTAATCGGTGGCGTTTTTGCGCTGCTGGTGACCATCCTGGTACCGAAAGACCCGCGGCGGGAGCCCCGCAAGGATGTCCAGAAGATCCTGCATGAACTCGCCGAAGTGCTGCGCGAATGCGGCAAGGCCCTGACCGAAAGCGATTCCACCATCGCCTGGCATGCCCTGATCCGCGGCCGCAACTGCCAGCCTTTGGTGGACCGGATGCGGCAGACGCTGCGCGCCTCGGGCGAAGTGGCAACCCTGGCTCCCGCGCACCGGAGGCACCGCGACGAACTGGCCGGCCTGGAGCACTCCCTGGAGTACATCGACCTGGCTCTGCGTAACAGCCGGGTGTTTGCGCGGCGGCTCACCAGCGCCATCAACCATGCCGCGCTGTCCGATGAAGCGATCGACAGTATCTCCGAAGTCCTGCAGGAAACCGCCGCCGCGATCGACGAGATGACCATCGGATTGTCGGAGCAAAGCGAAGGGACGCGGCGGGTTCATCTGCGCCGCGCCCGGAACGACCTCTCGGATATCGCCGCGCGCCTGCACCCCAAGATGCTGGATGTCCAAAGGCTCGAAGGCGAAACCGTGGTGATGCTGTTCCGTCCCCTCATGGTGGACCTGCTGGAAGCGAGCGGCATGGAACCGGAAGAAGCCCGCGCGATGCTTCCGGCACTGTAGCCTCCGCCGAGGAAGAATGAACCGATGACCCCTGCCTTTTCCGTGCACTTCCAGGCTGCACCGGCGCTCAAGCTCCGGCAGCGGCCCTTGTTCCTGTGGGCAGGCATTTTGCTGGTGGCCGGGGACGCCATCTTCTGGCTCATGTTCGCCGCCGTGCTGTCCGAGACCGGGCTTGCCACGATAGACGGCGCGGTCCACAGCTTCATGGTTGATTCGCGCAACCCCTTGCTCACCGCCCTCCTTACGGCAGTCACCACCGTGACCTCACCCTTGTGGATCACCATCATTGGTGTGGCGGTGGCCGCAGTATGGACGGTATGGAAGAAGGAACTCTGGCGGCCGGCTGTCCTGTTGGGCGCCATGGCGTTTGCCGCCATCCTGTCCGCGGTAGTGAAACAGGATGTGGGGCGCTCCGGTCCGCCGTCGTCCGATGTTCTCCTGGGCCCCGACGACGCACTGTCATTCCCCTCCGGCCACACGCTCGGCGCCGGGATCTTCGCGCTTGTCCTCACTTACCTGTTCGTCTCGCGTTCCGGCTCACGTGCGACGGCGGTCCTCGCCTTCTGCGGTGCCGCTCTCTTGACGCTGTTGGTTGCCTGCAGCCGGATCTACCTTGGCTACCACTGGCTCACGGACGTGGTCGCTTCCCTTGGGCTTGCGCTTGGGGTGACGGGCATTGCGGTGTTTGTGGACGCGGCCCGTCACGGCGGCCGGCGCGGCTAATACTGTCAGTCCCCGCCACTACGCTTGAACCCATGGCTTCCAAGACGTCCCGCGCATCAAAAACACCCGCCTACAAGTGTGCCGAATGCGGCTGGACCGCCATCAAATGGGTGGGCCGCTGCGGCGAGTGCCAGGCGTGGGGAACCGTTGAGGAGTACGGCGCCACGGTAGCGCGCACGACGGCGGCCGCTACAGTTTTGGCGCCGGCCCGCCGTATCGCTGAGGTGGATGGCACCACCGCAGCCTTCCTGCCCACGGGCGTGGATGAGCTGGACCGCGTCCTCGGAGGAGGGCTCGTGCCGGGTGCCGTCATTCTGCTCGCTGGGGAACCCGGCGTCGGGAAGTCCACGCTGCTGTTGGACGTGGCGGCGAAGTTCGCGCGCACCGGCCAGGACGTCCTCTACATCACCGGAGAAGAGTCTGCGGCGCAGGTCAAGCTCCGCGCGGAGCGGATCGACGCTGTAGCGCACACCCTTTATCTTTCTGCCGAAACTGATCTTGGGCAGGCACTGGGACAGGTGGAGAAGCTTGAGCCCAAGCTGCTGATCGTGGACTCCGTGCAGACCTTGAGCAGTGCCGACGTGGAGGGCAGCGCCGGCGGAGTTTCGCAGGTGCGTGAAGTTGCTGCGTCGATCATTGCCGCAGCCAAGCGGCGCAACATGACCACGCTCTTGGTGGGGCATGTGACCAAGGAAGGGACCATCGCCGGGCCGCGGCTGCTGGAACACCTGGTGGACGTCGTGTGCCAATTCGAAGGCGAGCGCCATTCGCGCCTGCGCCTGCTCCGGGCTGTGAAGAACCGCTATGGCGCCACGGACGACGTCGGCTGCTTTGACCTGAACGAGGCCGGCATCGAGGGATTGGCTGATCCCAGCGGGCTGTTCGTTTCGCGGACCCGTGAGCCCGTTTCAGGCACCTGTATTACGGTGACCATGGAGGGTCGCAGGCCGCTGCTGGCAGAGGTTCAATCCCTTCTTGCCGAGAGCGCCAATTCGCAACCACGCCGTGCCACCAGCGGCCTGGAGAGCTCACGCGTTGCCATGCTTCTGGCGGTCCTGCAGCAGCGCGCCGGCTGCATGCTGCACAAGGACGATTCCTACGTGGCAACGGTGGGCGGTGTGAAGCTCACGGAACCGGCGACGGACCTCGCTGTTGCCCTGGCCGTAGCGTCGGCCAAGGCCCGGAAGGCTCTCCCCCAGCGTCTGATTGCCTTCGGCGAGGTGGGCCTGGCTGGTGAAGTCCGCCCTGTTCCCGGTATCAACCAGCGCATCCAGGAAGCACACCGGCTCGGGTTCACGCACGCTATTGTTCCGGCCAGCCCTGCGGGTGCCGGTGTGATTCCGGACGGCTTCTCGGTGCGGGAGGTTGGCCATCTTGCCGAGGCACTGGAATTGCTGATCACGTAGCCATTCCGGGGTGTCGGGGCCGTTCGGGGCATACGGTCGGCAAGGATGGGAAGCATGACCAAACGGAATGTGCTTATTGGGGGACGCTTTTTCTTTGGGCTTTTGACGTTGGTGGCGGTGGGAACCCAGCTGACGGTCCATTTGGGCATGGGCTATGACCTCTGGAACTTCTTCAGCTATTTCACCAACCTGTCCAACATCTTCGCCGCACTGGTGCTGCTGATCAGCGGATACCGGGTGCTGATCCGGAAGCGGCCTACAGAAGCTGACGATGTCACTCGCGGCACAGCCACCATCGCCATGGCCGTGGTGGGCCTGGTTTTTGGTGCTTTGCTGGCCGGCGAGGACCTCGGCTCGCTGTTGCCGTGGGTCAACTTTGTGGTCCATTACTTGATCCCCGTGGTGATGGTGGCTGATTGGCTCTTCCAGCCGCCCCGGGCAACTCTGCAGCTCAAACACGTTTGGTACTGGCTGCTCTACCCCGTTGGCTACCTGGTCTACAGCCTGGTCCGTGGCGCCCTGGTGAACTGGTACCCCTACTGGTTCATCGACCCGGCCCGAGCCGGCGGTTGGGGCGGTGTGGTGGTGTTCGCACTCGCCATCTCCGTTGGCTTCCTGGTGGTGAGCCTGGCGATGCTGTGGCTGGGTAACAAACTCAAGCGCCAGGTGGATTACTAGGCACTTTCCGCTGCGAGCGCCGACTCAGAGGCTTCTCCACGACGGTTTGCCTCGCCATACCGGCTGATGAGCTCGCTGCTGGCATCCCTCACCGCCTGAATCTTTTGCCTGAGGCCGGCCAGGATCATCACCGTATCGGCCGTAGTGGACGCCGAGTCCGTTGCGATCAGCCCGTCCGCGCGGAGGTTGATCAGTGACTCGACCAGCCGAAAGGCGGTGTCGCCCAGGCCCGGGTCTGCGTCGGAGAGCGCCGTCAGCTCCCGTCCCAAGTCTCCGTAAATGTTCCGGAGTTCCTGCCGTGCTGCCATGAATGGTTGGAAAACTTCCGCCCTGGCCTCCGGCAGATGGTAGAGCACCCCGAGGTTCCAACGGGAAGTGCAGAGCTGCAAGCCGTCGAACAGGACCACTGCGTGCAGTCGTGCCGCGGGATCCAACTCCTGCCCGGTTTCTTCGGAACCGTCTTTCACAGCGCGGGCGAACGCCAGGCTGGTGGACACTGTCCCGCCGAGTAGTTCGCCCAGGATCTCGTCCTTGGTGGAGAAGTGGTGATACAGCGACGATTGCCGGATTCCGACGGCGTCGGCAATGGCCCGTGTGGACGTATTGGCGAATCCTTGGCTGGTAAAGAGTTCGGCTGCGGCATCCAGGATTTCGTCGCGTGCAGTGGCTCCCGGGCGTACAGCTTGCTGCTTGCGGGGGCGTCCCGGTCCGGTTGTAGTCACACCTCATTCTTGCATCGCCGCAACACCAAAGAGCCTGTTCACGGCGTACTGCCGGGGTGGTGAGATTTCCTTTACACGCTTGAAACGAGCGGTAACCAAGGCTTTACATTGCCGAAACGCCATGGGGACACCCCGCTGGAAAACTATCAAGTGACCGATATTCCGGACAGGCAGTCAAAACCTCTCCGGGCTGGTTCCACATCCCGTTCCAGACACGGAGAAACCCGATGACTTCAACCCTTTCGACGGCGACCCACCGCACCGACGATGCAGACCTGACAGCACTTGGCTACGAGCCCACGCTGCACCGCAAGCTGGGCCGCTACGCGTCGTTCGCCGCAGGTTTTTCGTTCGTCTCCATCCTCACCACCATCTTCCAGCTCTTCGCCTTCGGCTACTCCTTTGCCGGCCCGGCCTTCTTTTGGACGTGGCCCGTGGTCCTGGTCGGCCAACTTCTGGTAGCCCTGAACTTCGCTGAACTCGCCGCCAGATACCCGTTGTCCGGTGCTGTCTACCAGTGGTCGCGCCGTATGGGCGGCGAAGTGGTGGGCTGGTTCGCCGGCTGGTTCATGTCCATCGCCCAGGTCATCACTGCTGCCGCAGCAGCCATTGCGCTCCAAGTGGTACTCCCCCAGCTGTGGGTCGGATTCCAGCTGGTGGGAGGCGACCCCATGCTGACATCTCCCACAGGCGCAGCCAACGCAGTAATCCTCGGTGCTGTCCTCCTGGTGATCACCACTGTGATTAACTGCCTTGGCGTGAAGCTCATGTCCCATGTGAACTCCATCGGCGTCACCTGTGAGATTGTGGGCGTCGCCGCAGTAATCCTTGCGCTGTTCTCAGCCGCGCAGCGCGGCCCGGAGGTGGTAGCGGACGTCAGTGTGGTCACTACCTCGGACCTTGGTGCCGTGGGTGCCTTCCTGGTCTCCGGTTTGATGGCCGCGTATGTGATGGTCGGCTTCAACTCCGCCGGCGAACTCTCGGAGGAAACCAAGAACCCCCGCAAGACCGCACCGCGCACCATCCTCTCGGCGCTGATCATCTCGGGCGTTGGCGGCGGACTCATGATTATCGCGGCACTGATGGCAGCGCCAAGCCTCGACGACGGCAGGCTCGCCACCGAGGGACTCCCCTACGTGCTGACAGCCGTGTTGGGTACGTTCTGGGGCAAGGTGCTGCTGGTGGACGTGGCAATCGCCATCTTTGTCTGCACCCTGGCCATCCAAACGGCCGGTTCACGCCTGGTGTTCTCCATGGCCCGCGACGGCAAGCTGCCAGCCTCGGCCCGGCTCTCGAAAGTCCACCCCAAGCGCGGGACCCCCATGTGGCCTTCCATCGCGATCGGCGCCCTGGCTGTGGGCATCCTCGCCATCAACATCGGCAACTCCGCGCTCTTCACCACCCTCTGCAGCGTGTGCATCGTGATGGTGTACCTGGCGTACCTGATGGTCACTGTCCCGCAACTGCTCAGCCGCTTCCGGGGTGACTGGGACCAGGTGGGCCAGACCATGCCGGCCGGACTCTTCTCACTGGGCCGGTGGGGCTTGCCAGTCAACATCCTGGCCGTGCTCTACGGCGCCCTGATGGTCATCAACCTCTCCTGGCCCCGCCCCGAGGTGTACGACCCCTCCGGCGAACACGGGATCCTGCTCTTCTCCGCTCCCATCATGGTGGGCGCCGTCCTGCTCCTGGGCCTCTGGGTCCGCAGGAACATCCGGGTTCGGGACACCAAAGCCGCAATCGCCGCGGAATCCACCAACGCCGCCTGACCCGCCAGCACCAGACCGTCCAGAACCAGCACCAGTACAGAAATGACTGCCATGACCCAGACTCTTGAAACACACACCTCTGAAAACGGCACAGCCACAACTGCCGGCGCCAAACTGCACGCACGGGCCCAGCACGGGCGCACGGCCGAGACCATGATCCATGTCCCGCCGGCTACGGCCCCGACACGTTTGATCGAGGGCCTCCCGGCGGAGGCAAAGGACTCCCTGACGTGGGTGGAGACACTTTCCTTCGGCCGCTACACCCATCTGGAACTGGCCCGCGGGACGCGCCTCAGGATCACAGACCCCAACGGCGATGCCTGCGTTCACGCTGTCCTCATCCGAAGTGGTGCCCAGCACGAGCGGCTCAACGTCGCGGATACGGTCAAAGTCCCCTGGCAGGCCTACATGACCACAGGCCACCCGCTTCTCTCCGACGCCGGCCGTCTCATGGCCACCGTAGTGGCCGATTCCTCAGGTCAGCATGATGCCCTCACCGGCACCACCCACCTGGCCGGAAACACCGCCAAGTACGGTGCCGGATCAGCCCACAGCCTGTCACCGGCCGGCCGTGAATTGCTGACCCTGGGCGGCATGAAGCATGGCATCAGCCAGAAAGAACTCCCTCCGTCGGTGTCGTTCTTCAAGGGCGTCACCGTGGAGCGGGACGGCAGCATCACGTTCGCCGGCAGCGCCGGTGCCGGAGCCGCCGTCGAACTTCTCCTCCACATGGACGCAGTGCTGGTACTGGCCAATACCGCCCACCCGCTGGACCCGCGTCCGGAATTCACGGGAAGCGCCGTGGACATCGTGGCCTGGCAGGCTCCGCAGGACCTTGAAGCCCTCAAAAGCGGAACCCTCAACGTAGACCTGGGCCCAGAGGGACGTCTGGCCCTCCACAACACCGAACTCGACTACAACGCAAGGACCTCCGCATGAACGCCATCGCAGAAATGAGCCCCGCACTGGTCGCTGGCCGGGTCGTAGTGGACGAGCTGGTGGAAGCCCGTGGTCCGTGGTCCGCCGTGATTGCTGCCGGCGACGTGCTCACCATTGTGGACCTCGACGGCAACCAAGCCGTTGACTGCATTCTCTACGCGGCACAGGACACCAGTACGCGTTACTCCGCCGCCGTGACCATTGCGAGCCAGGGCTCGATCTTTCTCACCACTGGCTCAGTTCTCCGCGCCGACAGCGGCCAGGAACTCATGACGGTGGTGGCGGACGAGGTTGGCGTCCACGACACCATCGGCG
Source organism: Paenarthrobacter sp. OM7 (assembly GCF_029873575.1). Classification (NCBI taxonomy): domain Bacteria; kingdom Bacillati; phylum Actinomycetota; class Actinomycetes; order Micrococcales; family Micrococcaceae; genus Paenarthrobacter; species Paenarthrobacter sp. OM7. Next base: position 252,537 of record NZ_CP123579.1, on the reverse strand, counting down.
GCGCCTGCTCCCAGGAATCCAACACACTCCGCTACGGCCAACACACCCATGAACAGCATGCGTGCGTGGAGAACTTCCTCATTGAAGGTGCCAAGTGGGACCTCGGCAAGAAGGACCTCGTGTCCAACATCAACTGGTTCATGAACGTGCCGGTGGATCCCGACGGCGCCCTGGGCATCGTGGACGGGCTGTCCGCACCCGGAAAGCGTGTGGCCCTCCGCGCCGAGGTGGACACACTGGTGCTGGTGTCCAACTGCCCCCAAATCAATAACCCCTGCAACGGCTTCAACCCCACGCCGGTGCGCATGATCGTCACACGTCCGGAGGACCGCTCATGAACCGCTTCGACACCCTGCTCATTGCCAACCGTGGCGAGATCGCCTGCCGGATCATCGAATCCGCCCGCAAGGCCGGGCTGCGCACGGTGGCCGTCTTCTCCGAAGCTGATCGCGGCGCCAAGCATGTGAAGCTCGCTGACGAGGCAGTCCTGCTGGGACCTGCACCCGCCAAGGAGTCGTATCTTAAGGTTGACGCCATCCTCAAGGCGGCGGCTGCCACCGGGGTCGGCGCCATTCACCCCGGCTACGGATTCCTATCCGAGGACGCGGCCTTCGCCGAAGCCGTGGAGGCAGCCGGTTTGGTCTTTGTGGGGCCCACCCCGGAACAGCTCCGGATCTTCGGCACCAAGCACACCGCCCGTGATGCCGCCCAACGCGCCGGCGTTCCCATGATCGCGGGATCCGGCCTCTTGGAGGACCTGGACGAAGCCGTCGCAGCAGCGGAGATCATCGGCTACCCACTCATGCTCAAGGCAACCGGGGGTGGCGGTGGCATCGGCATGGCCGTCTGCCGCGACGAAGCCGAACTCCGCGACAACTACTCCCGGGTTGCGCGTCTGGCCAGCTCCAGCTTTGGAACGGCGGGCGTCTTCGCTGAACGCTACATCGAGCACGCCCGCCACGTGGAAGTCCAGGTGTTCGGCGACGGTGCGGGCCGCGTGGTGAGCCTTGGAGACCGTGACTGCTCGCTGCAGCGCCGACACCAGAAAGTACTTGAGGAGGCACCCGCACCTGATCTCCCCGAGGCTTTGCGGGAAGAACTGCACCGAAGCTCCCGCGCGCTCTGCGCATCCGTGGGCTACCGCTCTGCGGGGACAGTGGAGTTCGTCTACGACCCCGTCCGCCAGGAGGCATCTTTCTTGGAAGTCAACGCCCGGCTGCAGGTGGAGCACCCCGTCACGGAAGCCATCACCGGCGTTGACTTGGTGGAGTGGATGCTGAACCTTGCCCGGAATGAGCCGGTGCTTGATGGCGTGCCGGACAGTGTGCCCGTTGCAGGTCATGCCGTGGAAGCCCGTATCTACGCAGAAGACCCGGCCCGCAACTTCCAGCCCAGCGCCGGAACGGTCACCAACGCGCAGTACCCGGCCTCCGACGTCGTGCGCATTGACGCCTGGGTGGAGACCGGCAGCGAAGTCTCCACCAGTTACGATCCCCTGCTGGGCAAGGTCATCACGTCCGGTTCAACCCGCGACGCCGCCTTCGACGCACTGGCTGCCGCGTTGGCGGAAACCCGCATTGATGGCATCGAGACCAACCTGGGCATGCTGCGTGCCGTGGCCGGGATGGATGTGGTCCGTGCCGCGCAGCATTCCACCGGAACCCTGAACACCGTGGGCGATCCGGAACCGCGGATCACCGTTGAACGGCCGGGCCTCCAGACCAGCGTGCAGGATTGGCCGGGCAGGACCGGGCTCTGGCAGATCGGAGTGCCGCCGAGTGGACCCATGGATGATTTGTCGTTCCGGCTGGGCAACACCGCGCTGGGCAATCCGGAGGGCGCACCTGGCCTGGAATTCACCATGGCCGGCCCTGCGCTCCGTTTCACTCACGCCACCACGGTGTGCGTCACCGGCGCGGACGTCACGGTAACAGTCGACGGCAAGCCAGCCGCTGCGTGGGAGCCCATCACTGTCCCGGAGAACGGCCTCCTGGACGTCGGATCAGCCGACGGATCCGGGCTGAGGGGATACATCCTGTTCGAAGGTGGGCTTGATGTTCCCCGGTATCTGGGCAGCGCATCAACCTTCACTTTGGGCCAGTTCGGCGGCCATGGCGGCCGGGTCCTGCGGGCCGGCGATGTGCTCCGCACCGTCACCGGGCACCTCCCCGAGACCGTTCCCGGCCCGGTTCCCGTGGAGAGCCGCCCGGCCCTCACCACGGAATGGGAGCTGAAGGTAGTGGAGGGGCCACACGGTGCACCGGAATTCTTCCAACGCGAAGACATCGAGGAGCTGTACGCCGCCGAATACGAGGTCCACTTCAACTCCGCCCGAACCGGCGTCCGCCTGGTCGGCCCCAAACCGCGCTGGGCACGCAATGACGGCGGAGAGGCCGGACTTCACCCCTCCAACATCCACGACACCGCCTATTCGGTAGGTGCCTTGGACTTCACCGGCGACACCCCCATTCTCCTGGGCCCTGATGGTCCCAGCCTGGGCGGTTTCGTCTGCCCCGTCACCGTAGTAACCGGCGAGCGCTGGAAGCTGGGCCAACTCCGTCCAGGCGATAAGGTCCGCTTTGTGCCCATCCGCTCGGCTGAGGCGCCTTCCGTCAAAGAACTCGGTGCTGCGAGGCAGCTGATTCTGCCGGGTAGCACCGGTTTCACCATGGGCACCGGCTCGGCTTCCGGCGCCGCATCAGGCACCGCATCAGGCACGGCCGAGTTGCTCCGCGGAGACGGCGACGACGGCGTGCTGGGCCGGGTGCCCGAAGGCGACGGACGGCCTGCTGTCACCTACCGCCGCTCCGGTGACGACAACCTTTTGGTGGAGTACGGAGACATGGTGCTGGATCTTGGCCTCCGCGCCCGTGTCCACGCCCTGCACCAGGAACTCGAGCGTCTCGCAGTCAGGGGCATCGTGGATCTGACGCCAGGTATCCGTTCCCTGCAGATCAAAGCCGATCCCTCCGTCCTTCCCACCTCAAAGCTGTTGGGCCTGGTGCAGGAAATAGAGGCCGCACTCCCTGCAAGCTCGGAGCTGGTGGTGCCCAGCCGCAGCGTTCGCCTGCCCTTGTCCTGGGACGATCCCGCTACCCGTGAGGCAATCGAGCGCTACATGGCCGGTGTCCGCGACGACGCCCCGTGGTGCCCGTGGAACATCGAGTTCATCCGGCGCATCAACGGTTTGGACTCCGTCAACGATGTCTTCGATACGGTGTTCAACGCGGAGTACCTCGTCCTGGGACTGGGTGATGTGTACCTAGGAGCACCGGTGGCAACACCGTTGGATCCGCGGCACAGGCTGGTGACCACCAAGTACAACCCTGCCCGCACTTGGACGCCGGAGAACGCCGTGGGCATCGGCGGAGCCTACATGTGCATTTACGGCATGGAAGGTCCCGGTGGATACCAGTTCGTGGGACGTACCACCCAGGTTTGGTCGCGCTACGCGGATTCGGCGCCGTTTGAGCCGGGTTCGCCTTGGCTGCTCCGGTTCTTCGACCGTATTTCCTGGTACCCCGTCAGTCCCGAGGAACTGTTGGACCTCCGCGCCGACATGGCTGCTGGCCGTGGCCGTGGTGTGGAGATCCAGGACGGCACGTTCTCACTTGCAGAACATGAGGAATTCCTGGAACGCAACAGCGTCTCCATCGCGGAATTCCGCGAGACCCAGTCGGCGGCTTTCGCCGTGGAGCGCCAGGCCTGGGAAGACGCCGGCGAGTTCGATCGTGCCGAGCAGGCCGTTTCGCTGGCCCCGCCGGCCGACGACGTTGTTGTTCCCGACGGCGGCACCCTGGTGACGTCGCCGTTCGCGGCAAGCGTCTGGAAAGTGGACGTGGAACCCGGAGACCTGGTGGTGGCCGGCCAATCGCTGGTTTCCCTTGAGGCGATGAAGATGGAGACGGTCATCCAGGCTCCGGTGGATGGCCTGGTCCAACAGGTCCTGCCCGCTGCCGGTGCTCAAGTGGTGGCTGGTGAGGCGCTGGTGGTCCTGGAACCAGTGGACGTCCGGGAACCCGCACTCGTCTTGGAGGGAAGCGCATCATGACCAGTCCCACCGGAACCACAGTTGCTCGGGTACTTTCGGCGCTCGAGGCGATTGACGCCGTCGACCGTCCCGAAATCTGGATCCACCTGCGCGGGCGGGACGAACTGCTCGCGGAGGCGGCCCGGATTGATGCCGCCGTGGCGGCCGGTGGGGACCTGCCGCTAGCCGGTCTCCTGCTCGCCGTGAAGAACAACGTGGATGTTGCCGGTATAACCACGACGGCGGCCTGCCCCGGCTTTGGTGACGTACCCGCCCGGGATGCGGTACCGGTCGCCCGACTGCGCGCTGCGGGCGCTCTGGTGCTCGGGGCCACCAATCTGGACCAGTTCGCCACGGGCCTGGTGGGTACCCGCAGCCCGTATGGTGCTGTCCGTGATTCGAGGCGTCCCGAGAGGATCTCGGGAGGCTCCAGTTCGGGATCTGCCGTGGCGGTGGCGTTGGGCCTTGTGGACCTTGCCATCGGCACGGACACCGCGGGTTCCGGCAGGATTCCCGCCGCGCTGCAGGGAATCGTGGGGATCAAACCGACCTTGGGCGTTGTGTCCACCGAAGGTGTGGTCCCGGCATGCCGTTCCTGGGACACCGCCACGATCTTCGCCCGCGATCTCGCCACTGCCGAGCTCGCCATGGGCATCATGGCCGGGCAGGGCCGCACTTGGCCCACCGACGTGAAAGTTGCGGCACCGTCCACCCCTCGGGTGGCCTATCCCGCTGCTCTACCGGCGCTCCTGGCAGCGTGGGCGTCGGAATTCCAGGCGCAGGTTGAGCGGCTGCGGTCCACAGGAGTGGTAGCGGAACCCATCGACCTGGACGTCTTCCTCCAGGCAGCCCGGCTGCTGTACGACGGCGGATTGGTTGCCGAACGCTACGCCGCCGTCGGCAGCTTCATTGATTCGGCGACGTTGGGCGGGGTAGGTGCTTCGGACGGGGCAGGCCAGTCCGGCGGCGTGCCCGCAGCACTGGACCCCACAGTCGCCGGCATCATCAGCGCCGCAGGCCAGGTTCCCGCACACCGGTACGTCGCGGACACCGCGGCGTTGGAGCAACTCAAGCGCCAAGCCATGGAGCGCCTGGACGGATTCGACGCCTTGGTTGTCCCCACGGCACCGTTCCATCCGACGTTGGCAGAGGTGTCGGCCGATCCGGTGGGGGTCAACTCCCGAATGGGCACCTATACCAATTTCTGCAACCTCTTCGATCTCAGCGCTGTTGCCGTACCGGCGGGCACCGTCACCGAAACAGACGGCGTTGAAACAGGCAGTACCTCCCAGTTCGGCCTGACGGTGGTTGCCCGGACCTTCGAGGACGGGGTGGCTGCGGATATCGCGCGTCGGATCGAGCTCACCCCGGAGCTGCCGGAACTGTTCGCCGCGGGTGCCGCGGCAGGGCCCGCAGCCGCCCAGTCCTCGGCTCCCAAGGCCCCGTGGCCCGTTGCTGCGGGAGCCGTCGTCGTTCCCCTCGTAGTGGTGGGGGCGCATCGGAAGGGGCAGCCGCTGGCGGCGGAGCTCGAAGGGCGTGGAGCTTTCTGGGCCGGCCCGGTGACCACCGCGGCGCAGTACCGGATGGTGGCTTTGGAGACCACGCCGCCCAAGCCCGGAGTGGTTCGTTCGGAGCGCGGAGCCGGGCTGGTTGCTGAGAGGTGGCTGCTCTCAGAGGCTGCGCTCGGATCCTTCCTGGCCGAGCTGCCCGAACCCATGTTGCTGGGGTCCATCACGCTGGACGATGGCAGCAGGGCGGTGGGTTTTGCCTGCGACGCTGTGGCCGCGGCAGAGGGACGGGACATTACCGAGTACCACGATTGGATTAAATACCTGGAGGAAAACGCTGCTGCAGCAGGAAGCAACGGCTTGTGGCGCGAGGCCGGTGGCGCTTTGCTGACCGGGCTTGGGCGGGGCCAGCACTAGCTGGCAGGCGGCTGGTTGGGGGAAATAGGGTTTCCGCCAATCAGCCGCCAAACCACTTTGCGGGCACCGCCGAACATCACGAAATGACCCACTTTGGGGCTTGCTGGTGCGGTTAACGGTCCCCGGAAGCCCTATCATTGTGCTTGTCGTCATTGGGGCATTTTTTGTGAGTGCCCACTGACGCCGGATTCAGCTTGTCTGTGAGCCGAGGCTTGCACCTTCGAAGGGAAAACCTATGGCCCGGAGCCCGGAAGAGTCGCTTAAGGCGACCCTGGCCAGAGTCGCACCCGGAACCCCGTTGCGAGATGGCCTGGAACGCATCCTCCGCGGACGGACCGGAGCCCTGATTGTCTTGGGCTACGACCGCACCATCGACTCCATCTGTTCCGGCGGGTTCGATATCGGCATCGATTTCTCCCCCACGCGCCTGCGTGAGCTGGCCAAAATGGACGGCGCCATTATCTGCGACAAGGACGCCAGCAACATTGTCCGCGCCGCAGTCCAACTGGTCCCGGATTCGAGCATTGAAACCCAGGAATCGGGCACCAGGCACCGCACCGCTGAGCGGGTGGCCATCCAGACCGGCGTTCCCGTGATCTCCGTCAGCCAGTCGATGCAGATCATCGCGCTGTACGTGAACGGTTTGCGCCACGTGCTGGAGGGCTCCGAAAAGGTCCTCGCCCGCGCCAACCAGGCCCTGGCAACGTTGGAACGGTACAGCGCCAGGCTGGACCAGGTCACCAGTTCCCTCTCCGCCCTGGAAATCGAGGCCCTGGTCACTGTCAGGGACGTTGCCGTCACCTTGCAGCGGCAGGAAATGGTCCGTCGCATCTCGGAGGAAATCGCCCAGTACGTCCTGGAACTGGGCGAAGACGGCCGTCTGCTATCCCTCCAGGTGGAGGAACTGACCATGGGCCGCGGGCCGGGCAGCGACGTCATCATCCGCGACTACTCGGATCCCGACGCCACGCCTGAGGAGATCGAGGAAGCCGTCCAGGCACTCCTGAACCTGGGCCCCACCGAACTGATCGATCTCAGCCGCATCGCGCACATCATCGGTTTCGCCGGCGGTGTTGAGCAGTTGGACGCAGTGGTCCAGCCGCGCGGCTACCGGCTCCTTTCGGGCCTCAAGTCAGTGCCTAAAGCCGTGGCCGACCGCTTGGTGGACTACTTCGGCGGGCTCCAGAACCTGATGGCAGCCACCATTGATGACCTGATGACCGTGGACGGCATCGGCGATCAGCGCGCCCGCACAGTGCGCGAGGGCCTGAGCCGCATGGCCGAGGCCAGCCTGCTGGACCGGTTCCTCTAAGCCGCCTGCCGCCGTCGAACGCCGGCTCAGCAGGAGCTTACTTCAGCTGGAAGACAGCCTTGGGGCTTGCCTTGTTTCCCAGCCGCGCCTCGAAGGTGTAGTACGCGCCGCCGCCACCCGGCTTCGCGTTGATCGCGCCACAGCCTTCCAGTGTCCGGTTGCGCTGCCACGGGAAGTTCGCGGTTTCGCTCTTGCCGGGCTGGATGGTTTTGATGAGGTCTTCGCCGCCGGTCTGGCAGTCCTTGGAGGAGAAGATGCGGTCCGCGCCGCTCATCACCAGATACTCCATTTGGGAGGTTCCCACGTTGACCTCGCACGGAGCGTTGCCTCCGTTGGTGATGGTCATGGTGAGCAGCGGCTTTTCTTCCGCACCGTAGGCTGGCTTGTCGGTCTTGGCCGCGACAGTCATGAGGTTGAAGTCGCACACAGGCGTCGGCGAAGCAGACGGCGACGGTGTCCCTGACGGCGCAATTCCCTGCGTCGGCACCTGCGAGGCTTCCGGGGTGCTGGCGGCTTGGGGCTCATTCCTTCCGGCGAGCGCACCCGTAAGGGCCACCGCGCCTCCCACCAGCAAGGCGATCACCAGCAGCAGGGCGCCGAAAACCACCTGCCGACGACGGCGGTACACGGCAGGGCTCGGGCGTCGCTTTTTCGCCGGGGTACCGCGGCTTGTTGTCCCGCTCCGGGATGAGCCACGGGCAGCACCCTTTGCCGGCGCTGATGAGCGCGCGGTCGACTGCTGCTTTCCGTTGGTGGCCATGGTTCTAGGCTAGGCTCGTGGCCCTCGGGGCCCTAACCTACACGCCGCAGGGCCCTAATCCGGGACTGTGTGACGTCGGCCATGGCCCGGGGTTCCATTACAGTTGAGGGCAGTATGACTCTTCCCGATGCCCACCAACTGACCGCGCTCCACAGCGCCTTGGATCAGTGGTTTGCCGACGCCGCCCGGGACCTTCCGTGGCGCGAGCCGGACTGCAGCGCCTGGGGAATCCTGGTCAGCGAAGTCATGCTCCAGCAGACTCCCGTGGTTCGGGTTCTGCCCGTGTGGCGGGACTGGATGGACCGCTGGCCTACCCCGGGCCACCTTGCCGACGAGCCGTCGGGCGAAGCCGTCCGCCATTGGGGCCGACTCGGATACCCACGCCGCGCCCTGCGACTGCACGCGGCCGCCGTCGCCATCCGTGAGCAGCACGGCGGCAACGTTCCTGACACGTACGCAGAACTTTTGGGTTTGCCTGGCGTGGGGAGTTACACGGCTGCCGCCGTCGCCGCCTTCGCTTTTGGTCGACGCGAAACCGTGGTGGACACCAACATCAGGCGGGTCCACGCACGCCTTATTTCCGGGAACGCACTTCCTGCGCCGGCGCTGACCGCAGGCGAAATGCGGTTGGCTGAGGCCCTCCTTCCCGTCGAACAGGAACTGTCCGTGCGCTGGAACGCGTCCGTCATGGAACTGGGAGCCATGGTGTGCACGGCCCGCAGCCCCAAGTGCGCGGACTGTCCTGTCCGCTCAAGCTGCGCCTGGCTCGCCGCGGGTGAGCCGCCGCCGTCGTACACGCCCAAGGGCCAGTCCTGGCACGGCACCGACCGCCAGGTCCGCGGTGCCGTGATGGCCGTCCTCCGCGAGGCCGCCACCCCCGTCCCGCGCCAGATGTTCGAGCAGGCGCCGGCGGATCTCGGATTCGCGCCGTCGGGCATCGGGATCCCCCTCGCTGCGTTGCACCGGCTCAACTCGGCGCCGGAGCAACTTGAGCGCGCACTGGATGGCCTGTTGGTGGACGGCTTGGCAGAGATGCACGACGGCGGGCTGCGGCTTCCGGCCTAGCGTTTGGCAGGCGCGGTATCGGTTCGGCAACGGTACCGGGTGAGCCGTAACAATGCAGGTGCCTCTTTGGGACGCACGGGAGACGCCGGCCCCACGCGGTCCTACCCTGAAGCATGGGCAAAATCGGAGTGGCGTTGACCCTTGCTGGAACGGCGGCTTTGCTTCCGGGCTGCTATCCCGAAGCCGCAGCCTGCCCGGCCATTGGGCACATTGCAGGGGTGTCCCTGAGTGTTGCAGCGAGTTACGCAGACCAGGTGGGGACGCTGCGGCTCAAGGCCTGCCAGGACGGTACCTGCACCGAAAAGGACCTGGACCTGCACCCTGGTGCCGTAGCCGTGGACCAAGGCTGCACGCCGGACGGCGTGTGCTCGGCGACGTCATCTCCTGACGGGACTCTTCTGGGTTCCATCGAGCTTCCGACCCTCAGCGAAAGCCCCCTTGAAGCGACCGTCAGCGGCACCTCTCCCTCCGGCACAGCGCTGCCCACGCGGACATTGACCTTCACGCCCAAGGGCGATTATCCGTACGGCGAGCAATGCGGCCGCGTCATTTCCGCCGCGGTGAGCTTGGATGAAGACGGGCTAAGTCAGACCTAAACTTTCCACATCGTGAAAATCTTGTTCCGATATTAAACACAACAGGCTTCAGGAATTAGCAATTCGGAAACAAGGCCCTCATAGCGTCTTGTGTGATCCCAGCCGCGACCGCAGCGCGGCCCCCGCACAGACAGGCACCCCCCTTGAAAATTCCCACACCCACGGCTTCCGTGACTCCAGCAGCGAAGAAGCCACTGTACAAATCCTTGTTCTTCCAGATTTTGGTGGCCGTGGTGCTGGGCATCGCCATAGGGTACCTATGGCCAAACATAGGGGCTGCCCTTCGCCCACTGGGCGACGGCTTCATTCAGCTCATCAAAATGATCATCGCTCCACTGATTTTCCTGGTCATCGTCACGGGGATCTCTGCCGTGGGGGACGTCAAGTCCGTAGGCCGCGTAGGTGTTAAGGCACTGGTCTATTTCACCGGCGCCACACTCTTCGCCTTGGCATTTGGGCTGGTGGTTGCCAATCTTGTGCAGCCGGGCGCAGGCCTGAACATTGACCCGGCGTCCTTGTCCGAGGATGCAGTGAACGCCAAGACCACCACCGCTCCACCCAAAGATGCGGGTCAGTTCCTGCTGGGCATCATCCCCACCAGCGTCATAGGAGCCTTCGCGTCCAACTCGCTGCTCCAGGTCCTGTGCTTCGCCATCTTCTTTGGCGCAGCCATCGTGGTGGTGGGCCGCGAGAAGTGCAAGCCCGTGATGGACCTCATGGAAACGACACTGGAGCTCTTCTTCAAAATCATGGCGTGGGTCATGCGGGTCGCCCCCATTGGAGCCTTCGGCGCCATGGCCTTCATCATCGGCCAGTATGGACTGAGCTCGTTGAGCACCTACGCCCTCTTGGTTGCTGCATGCTACGGCTCAGCGCTGGTCTTCATTGGCCTCCTGTTTGTGGTGGCTTGGGTCTACCCGCGCGTTCCCCTGTGGCAGTTCATCAAGTACTCCCGCGAAGAATTTATGCTTGCCCTGGGCACGGCCTCCACTGAATCCGTCCTCCCCCGCATCATGACCAAGCTGACCAACGCCGGTTGTTCCCGGGCAACCACAGGCCTGGTGGTGCCCACGGGATACTCGTTCAATCTGGACGGAGCCGCCCTTTACCTTTCCATCTCCCTTCTTTTCCTTGCCCAGGCCTTTGGCCACAACCTGGACCTGGGTCAGCAACTGGCAGCGCTCGGCATCCTGATGCTCACCTCCAAGGGCATGGCCGGCGTTCCCGGTTCCGCCTTCCTCGCCCTCTCCGCGACGGCCGGGGCGCTGGGAATCTTCCCGGTGGCAGGAGTTGCACTCCTGCTTGGAGCGGACCGTTTGATGGACTCCATGCGGGTTGTGGTCAACTTGCTGGGCAACTGCGTCGCCACGTTCGTGGTGTCCAAATGGGAAGGTCAATTCGACCGCGAGGCAATGCTGGCAGCTTTCCGCGGGGAGGACACGATGCAAGAGGACACCGACGCGGCAACCGAGCTTTCGGCGCCGGCACTCAAAACTCCCCAGCTGACCTCCGGTACGTACTCGGGGTAAAGCCCAAGTACTTCTGGAAGTCGTTCGTCAGATGCGCATGATCGGCATAGCCGAGTTCGACGGCGATCGCCGCAAGGTCCGCTGTTGGATCGGACCGGGTACGCTCGGCGGCATCCTGAAGCCTCCGGCGACGTATGAGTGCTGCGGGGCTGAGTCCTATGTACTTCCTGGCCAACCTCTGCAGCGTTCGCGGTGAAACCGCCAGCCGGGCGGCAGCGTCCTCGAGCAAAAGCACCTCTGGGTCGGAAGCGATCACATCCATCATCCGGTTCGCGAGCAGGGCTTCCTCCGAGAGCACTGCGTCGAGTGAAACCAGCCACGCAACAAAGGCCTCGACTGCCCGCTTGCGGTGAGTGCCGTCGTCGCGCGTTGTGGCACTGCGGGGCTGCATGGCGCTGCGAGGCGGGGCCATCGCGGCCGAAACCGCAGTGTGCAGCTCCATCATTTCCAGAGCCAGTTCCCTGTCCCGCAAGGCGCCGGGGTCGTCGGTAAACAATGGCACGGCCGCCGGGCGGAGCAGCGCACCCACGGCCCAGCCAGAGCCGGTCAGGTCGCGGTGTGCGGCACGGGTGGTTGGTCCCGAAAAGATGACATCCGCAGGCTGCACCACCAAGTTGGACGCAGGGTAGGCGATGAGGTGTTGCCGGGAGGTCCGCCCGGGTTCGATGTCCCACTCGGGGATCCAGAACCACTGCACCAGCCCGGCTACCAATGCCGGCGGGGGAACGCGGTTGAAGGTGGGTAGTCGCGCGGGGTACAGGATGCCCTTGAAGGAACCCTCCATAAGCCCCTCCCGGGTCGGCGTGAACCTGTCGCGAATCTCCAAGCGCCCGGCACCCGGAGGCACGTAGCGTCGTATCCATGACAGATACTACAAGCACAGAATCGACCACGGCCGCCCACGGGGAGCACACCACCCACGGCATTCCCAACGGTCTCACCAGCCTCACGCCGTTCCTCTCGGTGCCCAACGCCAAGGAGGCCATTGCTTTCTACCGTGATGTGTTCGGGGCCAGGGTTGTGGGCGAGACCGAGATGGGAGGGGTGGTTGTCCACGCCGAACTCGACTTCGGAAACGGCCACCTCCAGCTGGGTGAGCCCAACCCCGAATATCACTTGGTCCAAGCACCGTCCGGCGAAGACGACTGCTATTCGCTGGGCCTCTACTGCTCCGACGCGGACAGCCTGGTCCACAAAGCGGAGCAAGCCGGCGCCGCCATCCGGGAGCCGTTGACCACCTTCGTCTCAGGTGACCGCTACGCGAGCATCCGCGATCCGTTCGGCGTCCGCTGGTCCATCATGACGCGTGTCGAGGACCTCTCCGAGGAAGAGAGCAACCGCCGCGTCGAGGAATGGGCGGCACAGCAGGGCTAAGGACCGGGAGCCGCCACAGGGTTCGGGCCCTGCGGCGGCCAAGCCCTAGCTAAGGCAGAGACAAAACGGGTGCCCGGCCGGATCAAGGAACACCCGGAACGTCTCACCGGGCTGATGGTCGGCCTTGGTGGCTCCCAGCGAGAGCGCAACTTCTTCGCCCTTGTCCAGGTCTTCCACCACCATGTCCAAATGCATTTGCTGCGGAATGGTCTGCCCGGGCCACACCGGCGCTTGGTAAACCTCCACCTGCTGGAAGGAGATGCAGTTACTGCCGTCGCTTGGGCGGATATCGAACCAGTCGCCCTTGTCCTCGACGTCCCAGCCGAAGAGCTCGCCATAGAAGGCAGCCAAGACAGCCGCGTCGGGACAATCGATGACGACACTTGGGAACTTAGCAATAGCCATGGTGTTAGACCTCGTCAGCCGATTTCTTCATGCGGACCAGGGCGCTCTTGGTGCCCCGCTGGGTGAGGACGTGAACCACGGCGGCGACGGCGGCCGAGACAACCGCGAAGACCAGCACGCCCGGAAGTGAATCATTGAGGTTTGTGCTGTCCTTGGGGGCAGGTTTGCCGGTCTGCTTCTCCCAGAGGCCCTCCAGCGTCTTGTTTGCCAGCGCACCGGCGCCAAGACCGATTGCCAGGCCGAAAATTTTCACCAGTATGTTCACGTAGATCCTCCATCAAGTTTGGCGCCAGCGGACGACGCCACAACAATCGCCTCACAAAACAAGGCAGGGCCGCTGCAACCGCAGCGGCCCTGTCCGGATACCTAGTCTTTCTTGAAGGCGTCCTTCAGCTTCTCGCCGGCGCCCTTGAGGTCGGCCTTCGTCTGGTCGCCCTTGCCTTCTGCTTCAAGACGCTCGTTGTCCGTCAGCTTTCCGGCAGCTTCCTTGGCCTTGCCACCAAGCTTCTCGCCAGCGTTCTCCATCTTGTCGTCAGCACCCATGATTCGCACCTCTTCCTTGTAGTGAACCTGTACCTCTACAACATCACTAATCAGCATACTTAGCAATATTTGTCAGCAAATCCGTCCGAACTAGAGCTCCCCGAACCCCTCTTCCACCAACCGGCGAACATAGTCAACAGCTCTCTGCGCGTCCTTGCCGCGGGCTTCGACACGAAGCGTGGAACCCTGGCCGGCCGCGAGCGCCATGAGCGCCATGATGGACATGCCATCGACGCCGTTCACGGTCACCTCGGCGTCCAACCCGGACAGGCCGCCTGCGATCTTCGCGGCGGGCCGGGCGTGCATGCCCAAAGGGTTGATGAGCTCGAAGTCGCCGATGGCGTCCGGCGCAATGGCGCCGGCTTCAGCAGGCTCCGCAGGCCGGTACCCCGCGGCTTCCGCGGCCTTGCGGACATCCGCGACGCCGGAACCTCCTTGGGCCGCGACGGCGGCCGCCACCAGCCCCTCAACCAACGGCGCATCCGCGAGGAGCACGGCATCAGGGTCGCTGGCAAACTCCATGGCCGACTCGGCCGTCATCACCGCCGAGCCCAGATCGGTCAGTACCACCACGCCGTCACCACCGGAATCAACCAGGGACTGCTCGACGGCGGCCAGCACCTTCTCCAGGCTGGTTCCGATCCGATCGTCGTCAGTGCCCCCGGCGGCGACCAATTCGACGTCGGGCGCCATTTGCGCGGCGAGCTCCACCGCTCCCTCGGCTATCTTGCTGCTGTGTGAAACCACCACGATCCCAACCGTCATACGGCGTCGGTTCCTGTCTCAGCCGTGGAACCGGCAGCAGCCGCGGCGGCCGCACGGAGGAGCAGCGCCGTTGAGGCCGCCCCGGGGTCGCGGTGCCCTGCGCTGCGCTCCCCCAAATAGCTGGCCCGCCCTTTACGCGCCACCAAGGGATCCGTTGCCATCGCCCCGGTCTCAGCTGCTTCGGCAGCTGCCTCCAGGACGCCCACCGGATCCGCGCCGCCCGCTGCTGCTTTTTGGGCCGCTTCCACGGCAGGTGTCCACGCGTCGATCATGGTCTTGTCCCCAAGCTCGGCTTTGCCGCGCGCCACCACGCCATCACGTGCGGCGGTGAGAGCGGCCGCCAGGGTTTCAGCGTCGATCTCGGCGGCATCGCCCAGCGAGGTAGCTGCCCGCAGATAGGCCGTCCCGTACAACGGTCCGGCAGCGCCACCCACCTTGGACATGAGGGCCATCGCGGCGGCTTTGAGCGCGGCTCCGGGAGTTGGGGATGGCGCCTCGTCGAGCTTCTGGAGGACGGCTTGGAACCCGCGGTCCATGTTTTCGCCGTGGTCCGAGTCGCCGATCGCCCGGTCCAGTTCGATCAGTTCCACGCGGTGCTCTTCCATGGCCTTAGCGGAAAGTTTCAACCAGTCCGTGGCCCAGTCAACAGTCAACCCCATATTCAGGCACCCCAGCGCAGTGCTGCAGTGTGGACAGGGGCATCCCAGAGCCGGGTCATCTCGTCATCAAGGCGCAAGACCGAGACCGAACAGCCCTGCATCTCCAAGGAGGTCACGTAGTTGCCCACCAGCGAACGCTCCACGGTGGCACCACGTTCGGCCAGGACCTGGGCGGCACGCCGGTAGACGATGTAGAGCTCGCTTTGCGGGGTTCCACCCATGCCGTTCACGAACAGCAGCACCTTGTCCCCGGATGCCAGGGCAAGATCCTCCAGCACAGGCTCCAGCAGGCGGTCCGTGATCGCGTCAGCGCTTTCCATGGCGATCTTGTGCCGGCCCGGTTCGCCGTGAATGCCTATACCGATCTCGATCTCGTTGTCTTCCAGCTCGAAGCTCGGCGTGCCTGCGTGTGGCACTGTGCAGCCGGACAGTGCCACACCCATCGTCCGAACGTTGGCCACCACCCGTTCGGCGATGGCCGTGACGGTGTCAAGATCGTCACCACGCTGAGCTGATGCCCCTGCGATCTTTTCCACCAGGACCGTACCGCCTACCCCGCGCCGGCCTGCCGTGTACAGCGAATCTTCCACCGCGACGTCGTCGTTCACCAGGACCGAACGCACGTGCACGCCTTCGGCCTGCGCCATCTCGGCGGCGGTTTCAAAGTTCAGGACGTCGCCGGTGTAGTTCTTCACGATATGAACGACGCCGGCTCCTGAGTCGACGGCGACCGTGGCTGGAATGATCTGGTCAGGGGTTGGCGAGGTGAAGACGGCGCCGGGCACAGCGGCATCGAGCATGCCGAGCCCCACGAAACCTGCGTGCAGGGGCTCGTGACCGCTCCCTCCACCGGAGACCAAGGCAACCTTGCCCTCCACTGGAGCACCCTTTCGGATGACGTACTTGGGCTCGGGATGGACGTCCACAATGTCGGCATGGGCCATGCCGAACCCTTCGACGGACTCGTCCACCACTGCGCGTGGATCATTTATGAGCTTTTTCATGGGATGCTCCTGGGCGTGCTGCGGCTGGTGCTCTGACCCTACTACCGGCGGCCCGGCCCACGGTAGGCCTTGGGCGCCCTTGGTGCGGAGTTATCCCGCTGGGGGCTTTTCAGCGCGAGGCCCTGGCCACTGCCGAACTGCCCCTTCCGCCCTGCCCGCCTCCGCGGGCCGGTTCTGTGCCTGCTATTCCTCAGCCTGCGGTGCCGTCACCGCCTCGGATTCCTGCCTGGCGTGAAACTCGGGCCAGAAGGCAGAGTACAGATCCGGGTCGGAGTGCCTGTCCCCGGACCATGACGCTTCGTGCGGCCATGATCCGTGCGGAATGTCGATCTGGAAGGCGGAGAAGTCGGGGAATGTGACGCGGTTGTTCATCGCCCTCAGCCCCTAGTTGTTCAGCACGGCGTCGCCGCCGGCAGTCACAACGTCTTCAAGCAGCACTGTCTGGTCAATGACCGGGAGCCCCACTACATGCCCGAAGCTGAACATGTTTTGCGGGTCCAACTCAGCCTTTGCCTTGCGGAGCCGTTCCAATGCAGTTGCCCGCCAGGGCCGTTCCCTGTCTTCGGCATCCACAAAGTGGCCGTGCAGGTTCACGAAGGTTCCGGCATTGGCGGCGGGCCGAAGGTCTTCATGGACAGCATTGAAAACCGCGGGCAACATCGCAACCACCGGCGGGACGGCAATGGCACCCATGAAGAAGCTGAACGCAGCATCGCGGCCACCCACAATGTCATCGCCGTCTGCGCTTTTCGCCAAAGCACCGCCGAGCAACCGGAGCTCGGCCAACAGCACGGGACTTTCGACGCCGGGGCCAAAGTGCCGCAGAAGTGTTTCGGTTTCAGGCGCATCCAGCCTGTCCAAGAGGAACCCGTGTTCCATCACGGGAACCGGTTGGTCCGGGTCCTGGTGGATGGAGTCGAAGGCAGTAGCGTCAAGGGGGCCGGTGGCATCCATCATGAACGGTGCACTCCGGCGCATCGGCTCCAGGAGTTCTGCCGCCGCCGCCAGGTCACCTTGGTAGGCATAACGGAGGTGGATCACGAACTTTCCGCGCAGAGGTTCCGGCACCATTTCCATGTCCGGCAGCCGCAGGAAGGCCAGTGACGCCGAGGCCTCTACCGGCAGGGCAGGCGCCCAATCCCTGAACGCCTGCAATACTTCAGGAGCTTGCTCACCGTCAAAGTAGATTCCGCCGGCGTAGAGGTCGGAGCCGGGGAAGAGGTGGAACTCCATGGCCGTGACGATTCCCAGGTTGCCCTTGCCGCCGCGCAGGAGGAAGAACAACTCCGAATCCTCGTCCTTGGTTACCCTGCGCAGGGTTCCGTCTGCCGTGACTATTTCAAACGCAATCACGTGGTCGGAAGCGAATCCGTATTTGCGGCCCAGGATCGGCAGCCCACCACCCAGCGTGTAACCCACCACGCCTACATCAGTGGTTGAACCGCAGAGCCCCATGAGGCCGAAGGTCCCGGCGAGATCCACCACGGCCTTCCAGCGGACGCCCGCACCCACGCGGGCTGTCTTCTCCAGGGGATCAATACTGAGCTCGAGCATTCGTCGGGTGCTGATCAGCAGGCCACCCTCGATCGCGTTCGTGGCGCCGTGCCCGGTTGACTGGACAGACACGGGCACGCCGCGTTCCGCTGCCCAGCGTATCGCCGCCGAGACATCCTCTGCGTCGAGGGCTCCGAAGGCGAGATCGGGCTGGTGCTGTGTGGATAAATTGAAGGCCGCTACTTCAGCGGCGAAGCCGGGATCGGCAGGCGTGAACACTGGACCGCGCACGCTGAGTTGGAGTTCTGAAACATCTGAAAGGGACGCGTGGGACTGCATGATCTTCTCTCAATTGACCGATGTGGTGGAAGCTTCCCCAGCAAGCCTTGATCAGTTTATCCATCAATTTTAGATAAGAAAAGAGGATTAAATCACTCATAATCGGGCACTCTTGAAAACGCGCCATTTCCTGCAGATTGCGACGCGGGGGGAAGGGGAAGCAGGCCTAGAGCTGCTTGATCATGCGGGTATTGCCCAAGGTGTTCGGCTTCACCCGGGCCAGGTCCAGGAACTCCGCCACGCCTTCGTCATGTGAGCGCAGCAGCTCGGAGTACACCTGGGGATCGACGGCCGACTGGTCAGCCATGACTTCAAATCCGTGGCGCTTAAAGAAGTCCACTTCGAACGTCAGGCAGAATACACGGCTCACGCCAAGGGCGCGCGCTTCCTCAAGGAGATTCTCCACCAGGACGTGCCCCACGCCCCGCCCCCGCCAGGAATCGGCAGCCGCAAGAGTGCGGATCTCGGCCAGGTCCTCCCACATCACATGGAGAGCGCCGCAGCCAATGACTTCCCCGTCGTCAGACTCGGCGATCCGGAATTCCTGCAGGCTCTCGTAATAAGCCACAGTCTCCTTGGCCATGAGGATCCGCTCCTCGGCCAAGGGCGCCACCAGCCTCTTGATCGCAGCCACATCACTGGTGCGGGCAGGGCGGAGGCTGAAGGTCGAATTCACTCCCCCATCCTAGCGAGGCAAACAGGTGCCGGACGCCCCAGCCCCGCGCATGACTGAATGCGGGGCTGGGCCGAACGAATCGCCTAGACCCCCAGCTCCTCCGGCAAAGCAACGTCCTCGCCCAGCACCTGCTTGGCCAGGAAGTGCTCCACCACTCCGTACCAGATCTTCGCGTGCTGCGGCTGGAGCACCCAGTGGTTTTCGTCAGGGAAGTAGAGGAAGCGGTGTGGGCTCTGGCCGTTGTCGTCGGCAGGCAATTGCGAGGAGGACAGGAGTTCGTACCAGAGACGCAGTCCCTCGCCGATCGGAACCCGGTAGTCCTTGTCGCCATGGATCACCAGCATGGGTGTCTTGATGTTTCCCACGTTCAGGTGCGGAGAGTTCTCCATGGCCATTTCCACGGTCATTTCCTTCAGCCAGTACTGGGCGGCATCCGTGGTGGGACCGAACTGGTCCAGCGCCCACAAACTCGCGTGGGTAACAATCGCCTTGAACCGGTCGGTTTGGCCGGCCACCCAGTTGGCCATGTAGCCGCCGAACGATCCCCCCATCGCAGCTGTCCGCGACTCATCAATGTCCGGGCGCCCCACCACCGCGTCGGTGATGGCCATGAGGTCCGTGAAGGGCTTCTTGCCCCACTCGCCCCAGCCACGCTGGATGAATTCCTGGCCGTAGCCTGTGGAGAGCGCCGGATCGGGCAGCAGCACGGCGTAGCCCTTGGCGACGAGCAGCCAAGGGTTCCAGCGCCACGTCCAGGCGTTCCACGAACCCAGCGGGC
Source organism: Paenarthrobacter sp. OM7 (assembly GCF_029873575.1). Taxonomy (NCBI): domain Bacteria; kingdom Bacillati; phylum Actinomycetota; class Actinomycetes; order Micrococcales; family Micrococcaceae; genus Paenarthrobacter; species Paenarthrobacter sp. OM7. The sequence continues at coordinate 233,283 of NZ_CP123579.1, read as the reverse complement.
CGCCGTGGATCCACAGCAGGAGCGGCGCAGGCTTCCCGGCCGATGCCCCTTCAGGGAGGGCGAGGTAGGCAGGGACTCGTGAACCGTCGTCCGCTGTCGTTTCAACACGCTCCAGGCGACCCTTGTACACAGGCCGCTCAGCGGGTGCCTGCAGCCTGGTCACTTCTCCGGTGGCGAGGTTTATCCGAACAGCTTCGGCCGGGAATTCGTACGAGCTCCGCAGGGCATACGCCGAGGCCCCGTCGGGAGAAAGCACGACGTCGGAATAGGCGGAAGCGTCCTGCGTCACCCGGGTGACTTCACCGTCAGCGACGCTGATCCGGAAAACCGGCGACGCGCCGTCGTCGTCCGCTTTGGCCAGGACGGCGCTGCCATCCGGAAGCCAGGCAAGGACAGTGGCCCAGCGATCCCAGTGGTGTGCCAGCGGCTCGAGGTCCGTGGTTTCGCCGCCGGCGACGTTGAGCAGGTGCAGCTTCACCTGGGGCGCCTGCGTGGGTGTGGTGTCGCTTTCGCTTTCCACAACGAGCGTGCCGTTGTCCGGACTGACGGGTCCAGGGAAATAGCTCATGCCCTCGTGGTCCAGCAGCACCTTGACGTTCCCGGTGGCGACGTCGATGGCGGCCAGCACCTCGCGGCTGTCGGCCTTGGCGAGCGCCTTGGACATGCTGGTGTAAATGGTCTTCCCGTCCGGGCTCACCACTGTTTTTGACTCACGCAGCGAGCCGCCGACGCCGGCTGTCAGGTTGCGGAGCTTGAGCGGCGCCGAGGCGTCCACCGTTGACGGCTTGCCGGGTTCCTGCTCGTCACCCTGCTCAACGGCAAAGATCCGCGGCTCTGCGGGGCCGAGGTCGGCGTCCCAATAGCGGACCGGGTAGCCGCTGTGCAGGATGGCCGAAACCTTGTTGTCTTTGCGGGCCTTTCGGCGCTCCTCGTCGTTATCCTCGTCGGCGGATCCTGCCAGGACCTCTGCCATGACGAACGTGGCGTCTACGTCCTTCGCGGTCATGACGGAACCGATGCCGCCTGGGCGTGAATGCACCACGCGGGCTTCTCCACCGTCGGCGGGGAGGAGCCACAGGGCGTTTACCGGGTCAGCGTCCGGACTGTCCGGGTCCGGGCGCGCCGAGGTGAAGTAGAGGTCGCCGGATGCCGCGAACGCCGCCCCGGCCTCACCCTTGGAACTGCGGGTGATTCGGCGTGCGCGCTTCCCGCCGGTGGGGTCGATCTCCCAGAGGGCCGAAGCGAACTCGGTTCCCTTCCCGTTCAGCGTTGACACGGTGGTGACCAAACGCTTGCCATCGGGGCTGAGGGTGAGGCCGCTGATCCGCGGGATGGCGAGGTAGTGGTCCATATGGTGGAAGGGAGTTTCGGGCTGCTCGCCCGGAGTCAGAGTGTCTGCAGAGTCCATGATCCGATTCAACATGCATTGTGCCCCCGATCACAGGGTGGTTCACTCACAGTGAAACAGTACTTTCACATATCCCGTTCCGCCTTGCTTCCCAGCGCGGCCCGTCATGCGTGCTCCCAACGCGCCCTGCTGCTACTTGGAGGGAAGTTTCCGCAAGGTCTCGACCACGGGCACAGTCCCGTCTTCCTTGCCTATGGCGGCCGCCAGGACCAGCGCTTGCTGCGCATACGACGGCGTTCTTACGGCTTCCGCGATCGCGTCACCAAGGCGCTCCGGGGACAGCTTCTTGTACGGAAGCGGTTGGGGACCGGCGCCCAGCGCCGCGATCCGCGAGGCCCAGAGTGGCTGGTCCGTATACACGGGAACACCTACCGACGGCACGCCGGCGCGCAAGCCGGCGGCAGTGGTTCCAGCGCCGGAATGGTGGACAACGGCAGCCATGCGGGGGAACAGCCATTTGTGCGGGACACTTCCAACACCCATGGCATCATCGCCCAACACCCCCTCGGCACCCTGCACAACAGCCCGAACTCCGGCACGACGCGTGGCCTCGAGGATGAAGCCGGGGTCAATGTGTGCACTGCTGCCGAAACCAACGAAGACGGGCGCTGGACCGTCGGCGAGAAAGTCCACAAGGTCGGCGGATGGCTCCCAGCCGCTGTGTTCCGGGGGCCACCAATATCCGGCCATCACCAATCCCGCGTGCCAATCGGCCGGACGCGGCAGGACGGTAGGACTGATGCCATGAAGAATGGTCGCCCGAGCCTTCCTCCGACGACGTTCGCCCGCTGCTCGACTCTCCTTGCGCAGGCCGAGCTGCTTGCGCAAGCGGGCGCTGGGAGCATCGTAGGGGGCCGGCCCCGCTGCTGCCCGCTCGCCAATGATCCTGTTCCCCAGCGCACCCAGGCTTCGAGCCGAATTCATCAGCACAGGCGGGTAGGCCGCACTCGGTTCGGTCGGCTGCAAGTGTGCGCCTATGGCCGGGACGCCGAAAGCCTCGGCAATGTCATAGGCATAGGGTGCCACCGAGTTGGCCATGATGACATCGGCCCCGGCCTCGGCGGCAGCCAGGGTTCCCTTGGCTGCGTTGTCCATGTACTCGCCAAGCTTCCGCCAGAACGTCAACACGCTGTCAGCTGAGGCTTTCGCACCCGGGGCCGGCTGCTTGATGAGTTCCGTCAGGTTCCCCGGCAGCGGCCTGAACTCGCATCCCGACTCAACAACCAGAGGGGCATAGGGAGGGTTCGCGGCAACGGCAACCTCGTACCCCAGCCCTTGCAGGCGACCTCCCAGCCCGGCCATGGGCGCCACATCCCCGCGCGTCCCCGGAGCCACCATAAGTACCCGCATTTAATCCCCGATCCGGTTCGTGAAGTTTTGTACAGATAACGCCCTCCAGAAGCCACCTTAAAGTCTCTGCCTGGACAAAAACTCCGGGCCGCCCAACGCAGAAGCCCCACCTGCTCCTTGCGGAGCGGGTGGGGCTTCCGGGATAAAGCGTTGGCCTTACGCGGTCGGAGCGATCTCCGGAATACGCGGTTTGGCGTTGCCTTCGAACGTGAACTTGGCGTCGTCACCTTCGCCGTCAACGTCCACCACGACGATGTCACCGGAGTGGATCTCGCCGAACAGGATCTTCTCGGACAGCTGGTCCTCGATCTCGCGCTGGATGGTGCGGCGCAACGGCCGGGCACCCATGGCGGGATCGTAACCACGCGTGGCCAGGAGAACCTTGGCAGCGGGGGTGAGTTCGATGCCCATGTCCTTGTCCTTGAGGCGGCGCTCCAGACGGTTCACGAACAGGTCCACAATCTCGATGATCTCGTCCTGCGTCAGCTGCGGGAATACCACGACGTCGTCAACGCGGTTGAGGAACTCGGGGCGGAAGTGCTGCTTGAGCTCTTCGGTAACCCGGGCCCGCATCCGGTTGTAGCCGGTCTGGGTGTCCGTGCCGGACTGGAAGCCCGTAGCCACGCTCTTGGAAATATCGCGGGTACCAAGGTTGGTGGTCATGATGATCACGGTGTTCTTGAAGTCCACCACGCGGCCCTGGGAGTCGGTCAGGCGGCCGTCTTCCAAAATCTGCAGCAGCGAGTTGAAGAGATCGGCGTGGGCCTTCTCCACTTCATCGAACAGAACCACGGAGAACGGACGACGACGGACCTTCTCCGTCAGCTGGCCGCCTTCTTCGTAGCCGACGTAGCCCGGAGGTGCACCGAAGAGACGCGAAACCGTGTGCTTCTCGGAGTACTCGGACATGTCCAGCGTGATGAGGGCGTCCTCTTCACCGAACAGGAACTCGGCAAGTGCCTTGGCAAGCTCGGTCTTACCGACGCCCGTGGGGCCGGCAAAGATGAACGAGCCACCGGGACGCTTGGGGTCCTTCAGGCCTGCACGGGTGCGGCGGATGGCCTGGGACAGTGCCTTGATGGCTTCGTCCTGGCCGACGACGCGCTTGTGCAGTTCGTCTTCCATCTTGAGCAGGCGGGAAGATTCTTCCTCGGTGAGCTTGAAGACCGGGATACCCGTGGAGTTCGCGAGAACTTCAGCGATCAGGTCCTCGTCAACCTCGGAGATGTCGTCCATGCCGCCGGACTTCCAGGTGCGCTCCTTCTCCGCGCGTTCGGCAATGAGCTTCTGCTCCTTGTCGCGCAGCGAGGCAGCACCCTCAAAGTCCTGGGCGTCGATGGCGGATTCCTTCTCCATCTTCACGTCGGCAATGCGCTCGTCCATGGCCTTGAGCTCCGGCGGAGCGGTCATGCGGCGGATGCGCAGGCGTGCGCCTGCTTCATCGATGAGGTCGATCGCCTTGTCCGGCAGGAAGCGGTCCGAGATGTAGCGTTCGGCCAGCTGCGCAGCTGAGGCGAGGGCGCCGTCGGTAATCGTCACGCGGTGGTGTGCCTCGTAACGATCGCGCAGTCCCTTGAGGATCTCGATCGCGTGCGCAACCGAGGGTTCCTTGACCTGGATCGGCTGGAAGCGGCGCTCCAGCGCGGCGTCCTTTTCGATGTGCTTGCGGTACTCGTCAAGAGTGGTGGCCCCGATGGTCTGGAGTTCCCCACGGGCGAGCATCGGCTTCAGGATGGACGCAGCATCAATGGCGCCTTCGGCAGCACCTGCACCGACGAGGGTGTGGATCTCGTCAATGAAGAGGATGATGTCGCCGCGGGTGCGGATTTCCTTGAGGACCTTCTTCAGGCGCTCTTCGAAGTCACCGCGGTAACGGGAGCCGGCAACCAGGGATCCGAGGTCAAGCGTATACAGCTGCTTGTCCTTGATGGTCTCCGGGACATCGCCGCGGACAATCGCCTGGGCGAGGCCTTCGACGACGGCAGTCTTACCAACGCCGGGCTCACCGATCAGCACCGGGTTGTTCTTGGTACGGCGGGAGAGGACCTGCATGACGCGTTCCATCTCCTGCTCGCGGCCGATCACAGGATCGAGCTTGTTTTCGCGGGCAGCCTGGGTGAGGTTGCGTCCGAACTGGTCAAGCACCACCGAGCCGGCAGGGGTTCCTTCCGGCTGGCCCTGGCCGGAGCCGCTGCCTGCGGTCTCCTTGCCCTGGTACCCGGAGAGCAGCTGGATGACTTGCTGGCGGACCCGGTTCAGGTCTGCGCCAAGCTTCACCAGCACCTGTGCGGCCACGCCTTCGCCTTCGCGAATGAGGCCGAGCAGGATGTGCTCAGTACCGATGTAGTTGTGGCCGAGCTGCAGTGCTTCACGAAGGGAAAGCTCAAGCACCTTCTTGGCGCGCGGCGTAAAGGGGATGTGACCGGACGGGGCTTGCTGGCCCTGGCCGATGATCTCCTGTACTTGCTCGCGAACGCCATCGAGCGAAATGCTCAGGGACTCGAGCGCCTTGGCAGCAACGCCTTCACCCTCGTGGATCAGACCCAAGAGGATGTGCTCGGTACCGATGTAATTGTGGTTGAGCATCCGTGCCTCTTCTTGGGCAAGGACGACCACGCGACGGGCACGGTCCGTAAATCTCTCAAACATTTCGCCACACTCCTAGCTACGACGTACTTTGATGCTACGTGCCGGAGCAACACTTTTGGGGCGTGTTCGCCACAGGGGAAACATGACGCCGTGGAGGAATAAAACGGGCACTTCCCCTTGACCGGGGCAGGCGACGGTGACATCCTGCCAGCCGGCCCGGGCAACCTGCCGCCGGGCCACCCCGGGAGTATTCCACAGAGGAGTAATCGGGACGGTTTGCCACTCCCCCAATAGCTCCGGTAAACGGGCCGTCCAGCACTGGGCAGATTCACGGATCATTCCTCCGACGGGCCCCGGCGGAACCCAAGAAACCCAGCTCCTTAAACAACCAATGCCCCGGCAGTGACTGCCGGGGCATTGAAGTGGTGAATCAGGAATTGGCCTTTTGGTAGGCTTCCTGAATTTCAGCCTGAATACGTCCGCGGCTGTTGACCGTGTAACCGTTATCCCGGGCCCACTGACGGATCTGTGCGGAATCCTGGTTGCGGGCCGGAGTAGCGCGACCCCGCGTCCCGCGGCCGGAAGAGGTCTTCCGGGCCTTCGCGACAAACGGTTCCAGGGCCTTCCGCAGCGACGCTGCGTTTGCTGTGGACAGGTCCATTTCGTAGCTCACACCGTCCAGGCCGAAGCGGACAGTTTCGTCCGCAGCCCCTTCATCCAGGTCATCGACGAGGATGATTTTTACTTTCTGTGCCATGAGTTGCCTCTCTTTTGGAGGGATGGATAATCAGAAATTCCCCGGGTTCCTTTCTCGATTATCGTTCACGGCAAGCACGCACGTCAAAGCACAAATGGATTCACGTGAAAGTGGAACCCATTTAGGAGCCTATTTAGCGGCTGGACCTTCGGGCGCCGGGCCGGTATTTTTTGAATTCGCTTCGGCCTGGGCGCGGGCTTCTGCCTGACGCTCGGATTTGTCTGCATTGAAGATCGACTTCATGGCAAACCAGAAGATCAAACCTACAACTATGGACGGCGCAAGAACTGCGATGTACTCCATGGTCAGTGTCCTTCAGGCTTCAGCAAGGGGAACAGAATGGTTTCGCGAATGCCGGCCCCGGTGAAGAGCATGACCAAACGGTCAATGCCGAGCCCGATGCCGCCCATGGGCGGCGCGCCGTATTCGAGGGCACGGAGGAAGTCCTCGTCCAGTTGCATGGCTTCCTCATCACCGGCGGCGGAGCGGCGGGACTGCTCCGTCAGGCGTTCGCGCTGGATGACGGGGTCAATGAGTTCGGAAAAGGCCGTGCCGCGCTCCATGCCGCCGATGATCAGGTCCCAGGCCTCGATGAGGCGCCCGTCTTCACGGTGTGGTCGGGCCAGCGGCTGTGCCGACGGCGGGTAGTCATAAACAAAGGTCGGGTTCAGCAGGGTGGGTTCCACGATCTCGCCAAACAGCTCAACCACAATCTTCTCGGCGTCCCACTTGGGGTCCACCTTGACTTCGTGCTTGGCCGCAATTGCCAGCAGTTCCTCCACCGTGGTGTCCGGAGTAATTTCCACACCCACGGCTTCGGAAATACCCGGGTAAACCGAAACCCAGGCCCATTCGCCGTCGAGGTTGATTTCGCCGGCATCCGTCTGGATGGTGCGCGTCCCTACAACGTCAGCCACATTAAGGATGATTTCCTTCATGCGCTCGGCCATAACGAACTGGTCCGCCCAGGCTTCGTAGCATTCCAGGGTGGTGAATTCGGGGCTGTGCGTGGAGTCCACGCCTTCATTGCGGAAAACACGGCCCATGTCGTAAACGCGATCGATGCCACCCACAACGGCGCGCTTGAGGAAGAGCTCGGTAGCGATACGCAGTGTCATCTTCTGGTCGAACGCATTCATGTGCGTTTCAAACGGGCGCGCGGTAGCGCCGCCGTGGACCAGCTGCAGGATGGGGGTTTCCACCTCCACGTAGCCATGGCGGTCCAGGGTGTCGCGCACCGAGCGGGTGATTGCTGCGCGCTTGTAGACCATCTCACGGGCTTCATCGCGGACCATGAGGTCCACGTAGCGCTGGCGTACGCGGGTTTCCTCGTTCAGTTCTGCGTGCAGTACCGGGAGGGGGCGCAGCGCCTTTGACGCCATGGACCAGGAGTCGGCCATGACGGACAACTCACCGCGGCGGGAGGAGATGACCTCGCCCTTGATGAACACGTGGTCGCCCAGGTCAACCAGGGCCTTCCATTCAGCGAGCGCTTCCTCGCCGACGTTGGCAAGGCTCAGCATGGCCTGCAGCCGGACGCCCTTGCCGTCCACGCCGCCCTCTTGGAGGGTGGCGAAGCACAGCTTGCCGGTGTTGCGCACGAACACGACACGCCCGGTGACACCAACGGTGTCGCCGGTGGTTTCATCTGCTTCCAAGTGTGCGTACTTCTCGCGGATCTCGCCGAGGGAATGGGTCCGTTCAACACCCACGGGATAAGCCTCCGTGCCTCGCTCGATCAGCTTGGCGCGCTTTTCCATACGGATGCGCATCTGCTCGCTGGCATCGATGGGCTCTGCGGAGGTGTTCAGGGCTGGGGTGTTTGCGGAAGTCACAGTCCTTAAGTTTACCGGTCATTGCGGACCTTCACTTCCGGGCCCCAGGATCAAGCAAACGCATAGACTCGGAGCTGTGGAGACATGGACAGTTGAAACGGTCGACGGCGGCGGGCAGCTCGAGGTGCACACCTTCCGGCCCGCGTCAGCAGCGTCAATTCCCGGCTCAAAGGAATCCGCTGAACCGGCCGGCGTCGTGCTAGTTCATGGCACTTTGGTGACGGACTCGCTGTACTGGCCGTTCGCGCGGACGCTCAGCGTCATGCTGGGGCGCCCGGTTCACAGCTATAACCGGCGCGGCCGGGGGCGGTCTGCGCCGCAGCCGTCGGGCTATTCGGTGGAAACCGAGATCGCGGACCTCCTCGTGGTGATGGAGAAGACCGGCTCCTCTGACGTTGTGGCGCACAGTTATGGCGGCTTCGTGGCGCTGCAAGCCGCGAGGCGGGCCAGGATCAACAAACTGGTCACTTATGACGCTGCAGTGTCGCTGTCAGGCAATCTCAGCAGCCGGTGGCGGCCCGAGCTTGAGGAAGCGGTCACTGCAGGTCAGCTGGATCACGCGTGGGCGCATCTGGTGCAGGGCCTGGGGACTGCCGGGCCGATTTCCTATCTGCCCATGGGGGCGCTGCGCACGCTCAGTGTCCTGTCGGCCCGGACCCGCCTGGGCTTGGAGATGCGCTCCTTGCTGCCCACGGCAGTCACCGAAATGCGCGCAGTCCTGGACGCCGATGCCCACCTTCACGACTTCATGGAACTCTCCACGCCCACGTTGATGCTCAGCGGCGGTTGGAGTCCGTCGTATTTCGCAGAGACCGGCCGCACCCTTGCCGGGGCCGTGCCGGTGATCGACTTTGCTGTGGTGCCGCTGCAGTTCCACGAAGGGCCGTTGCGGCCGGGCAAGCGGCTCGCCGCCCGCATAGCGCGGTTCCTCTCCGGGACCCGGTTCCACGGCGAACTTCCCGATGCCACCTAGGATGTTCCGGTGAGGGAACGCGATATTCAGACGCACGACGGCGGACGGCTCGCCTTGTACAGTTACGGCACCGAAGACGCGCCCGGGGAGCGCCGGGTGGTCCTCATCGGTGGCGCGTTCCTCACGGCACTCATTTATCGGCCCTTTTCCGTCGCTTTGGCCAAGGGCCTCGGTGATGGCTGGGCTGTGGACGTATACGACCGCCGGGGCCGGGGCAAATCCACCGAGCAGCCGCACTGCTACTCCATGGCTACGGAGATCGCCGATGTCCGCACCATCATGGACGCCACCGGCGCCCGGAACATCTTTGGCCACAGCCTGGGTGGGTCCGTGGCCTTGAATGCAGCCCAGGCCTTTGCGGGCACGCACCACGAGCCGGACAAGCTCGCTGTCTACGACGCCGCGGTGAACATCGACGGCAGCATGGACACAGATTGGCTGGCCGGCTTCGCGGATTCGGTGGACAAAGGCGACCTCAACCGCGCGATGGCCCGGATGAAAAGGGGCATGCACCCCGGAACTGCCCTTGCACGGGTACCCGAGCCGATTCTGGCGGGACTCATGGCTGTGGTTTCGCGGACCAAAGTGAACAAGCTTTTCCGCGAGCTCATGCCCTCAGGTGTTGGTGAGCTCAAGGCTGCCTTCGAAGCCGCTGATTCTCCGCGCGACTTCTCCGTCCTGCCTCCCAGCACGCACTTCATGGTGGGCAAGAAGAGCCCCCAGTTCTACAAGGTCACCGCTGCTCGGCTGAACAGGGCCGTTCCCGGCAGCACGTTGGAGGTTTCGCCCAAGGGATTCCATGGGTCCATTCCTGCCGCAGTGAACGAACTCGTCTCGGATATCTCGGACTACTTCAAACGCTGACTGCTTCTCCACACTGACTGCTTTTCCACATATGGGGCGGCATGCTGCCTGCATTCAGGTGGCTCGGTTAGGCTCAAGTCATGACGCGCGACATCATCATGACCCACGACGGCGGACACCTCGAAGTACTCACCACGGGCGGTGGGCTGGAAGCGGCGGGCTCCGGCGTCGTCGTCGTTCCTGCCTCAATGGTGACGGCTGCCGATTACTCGCGTTTTGCGCAGAAACTCAGCGAAGCCCTGGGCCGGCCCGTTCATACTTTCAACCGACGTGGACGCGGCGACTCATCCCCGCAGGCTGAGGATTACACGCTTGAGGCGGACATCCGGGACCTGGACGCCGTCATGAAACACACCTCCAGCACCGATGTCTTTGGGCACAGCTTTGGCGGCGCAGTAGCGCTGCACGCTGCGCGGACCCTGCCCGTGGAGCGGCTTGCCGTCTACGATCCTGCCGTGTCGGTCAACCACAGCGTCAAGGCCGACTGGACGCCGGATTATGAACGCGCGACGGCGGCGGGAGACTATGACCGCGCCCTCGCCGTCCTGATCAAGGGCGTGGAGACCGGCGGCGCCTTCGCACGCATGCCATTGTCCATGCTGACCCTGGCCAACAAGCTGGCCGCCGGTACGCCTTTGGGCAAGCAGATGCGCGAACTGATGACCTGCGGTGTCCGGGAAATTAAGGCCGTCATCGCTGCCGACATGCCCGCCGAGCCCTTCCTTGCCCTTCCACTGGAGACGCTGATCGTCGTGGGCGAAAAGAGCCCCGCCTACTTCGGTGTTGCGTGCGGCCAAATCCATGACGTCCTCTCCGGATCCAGCTACAGCATCCTCCCTGGCTCGGGACACGACGGTCCCATCAAGGCTCCGGAGAAGCTGATCTCGGAGTTGTCGGAGTTCTTCTCTGGCTAGCCGAGCTGGATGGCGGCGATGCCGGCCACCGCGATGGCCGTCAAGACCAAGCGGAGCCGGCTGAACTTTTCGTTGAAGAACACCGCGCCGATGACGCCAGCCAACAGGACACTGGTCTCGCGCAGCGCCGACACCAAGGCGAGCGGCGCCAGGCTCTGTGCGCAGACCACAATTCCGTAGGCCAGCATGGACACCAGCCCTCCGATGAATCCCGGCTTCCAGTACCGCGCCACTCGTCGTGGGAAAGAACGGCGTTCGGAGGCCATGCGCCAGCAGATCAAGGGAATCACCATGCCCTGCAGCAGGAAGAGCCACGAGACATAGGCCATCGGTTGCCCGGAAACCCGGACTCCCACACCGTCCACCACGGTATAAGCCGCGATGGCTGCCCCCGTGAGCACAGCGAAGAAGGTGCCCTGACGGTTCCTGCCGGCGCGGGCCGTTGCACTGTGTTTTGTGTGGGCCAGGCTCAGCAAGGAACCAGCGACGACCGCGACCCCCGCCAGTTGCCAGAAACTCAGTTTCTCTGCCAGGAAAGTGGTGGCGACCCCCGTGACCAACAGGACGGCAAGGCCGCGGGCCAGCGGATAAACCTGGGAGAATTCGCCGTGCTTGTAGGACGTGGTCAGCAGGATGAGATAGCAGGTCTGCAAGGCCGCCGACGCCACGACATAGGGCCACGACTGCTGTGGGGGAACTCCGAAAACCGCTGCCCCCACCAGGCCGGACACGAGATAGGCCAAGGCAATCATGGTGGACGAGGCAAGCCGGTCCGGAATCGCCTTGGCCAACGCATTCCACGCGCTGTGGAGGACCGCCGCCAGGAGAACTGCCGCTGTCACCGTAAGGGTCAACGGGAAGCTGCCGTTGTTGCGGGTCGCTCCTGCGGGTCAGTCCTGGCACCGAAGGCGAGCCCTTCAGTGTCCCCTGTTGCAACACCAAAGGTTGCCAGTACTTGGGCGAAGATGTCGGCATGGTCCACTGCCATGACGTTCCGGGGAACGCTTGCGCCGCAGGCAGCGATCCAGGCTGTACGCTCGTCCTCGGTCTCTCCCCCGTGACCACCGGCATCGACGTGTCCGTGGTCAGTCACCACTATTACGGTCCAGTGTTCGTCACCACGACGAGGCCTCGACTCAATAGCTTCCAACAGGCTTTTGACGCGGGAGTCGCAGCGTTGAATGGCTGAAAGGTAGCCGATACCCGTGCCGTTGTTATGGGCTTCGACGTCAGCCTCGCCAAAGTACACAAAGGATGCCGCAAGGTCCTCGTGTTCCAACCGTCCGGCTGCATAGTCTGCGACGGCGTTGTCGGCAGCGGCCCAGCTGCCGGCGTCGTTCGCTTCTTCAGGGTCCTCCTCCGGCACCCAACCACGGGAAGAGAATAGAGGCCCGCACGCTGTGGGTGCCGCCACAGGAAACCAGCTCGCGGCAACCATCGTGCGCAGTTCCGGCCGGGGCCCACGCAGCACCGCGGTGAAGTCCTGGTAGGCATCGAGCTCCGGTGGATGGTCACTGTTCCCGGTGACCTTGTGCCGGTCCGCATAAACCCCGGTGGCCACCGTGGCCCACACTGGCCCGGAAATAGTGGCATTCTTCCCGTGAACGCTGACGGGGAGCAGGAAGCCGTTCCGGGCAATCTGGTCCAGGGCGGGTGTCACCGCGGACAGGAGGCGGTCGTAACGGACACCGTCAATTCCTACTACCAGGACGTGGGGATCATTCTTCACAGCAATGACGGTACGTGGCTTCTGAGGCGACACATAGGGGACGCCACTCACGCCTATAGGAGACTTAGGCCATGCCTATGAATCTCACGCACCTGCGGGCGTTCCACCTCGTAGCTACCCACGGCAGTTACGTCGCTGCGGCTGCAGCGGCGAAAGTGAGCCAACCAACCCTGTCCGAGCAGGTCCGCCTTTTGGAACGGCTCCATGAGGTCCAGCTCCTGCAGCGGGCTGGACGGTCCGTGGAGCTGACGCCTTTGGGAAGAGAGCTCCTGGCAGTCACAGCCAGGTTGTTCGCCGCCGAGCTCGAAGCCGAGACCGTCCTGGCCAGGGCTCGCAACGCCATGCAAGGAGAGCTCCGCTTCGGCACCGACGCTCCCATCAACGCCGTGGGCGTGCTCAGCACCTTCCGTCGGCTGAACCCGGGAGTCAGTATCCAACTCGTCAGCGGAAACTCCGCTGAGGTACGCAGAAGAGTCCTGGCCGGGACTGTTGATGTCGGCATCATCGCCGATGAAACGCCACATCCGGACTTGATGGCGCGCCGCCTCGGTACGCAGGACCTTGTGGCCTTTGTTCGGCAGGACCACCTGTTGGCCGGCAGCAAGGTGATCCGGCTCCGGGACCTCGTAGACCACCCGCTGATCATCAGGGAGATCGGTTCCGTCACCCGTAGGTCCATCGAAACAGCGCTCTCCGCAGCCCAGCTGCAACCAGCGGAAGTACTCGAGACCGATAGCCGGGAGGCAGTTCACGCGGCAGTGATCGCCGGCCTGGGCGTTGGGGTCATCGCAGAGGATGAATTCAACGACGATCCCCGGTTGGTGCTGCTTGACTTCGTTGATTCGATACCGCCGATAACGGAGTACCTGGTATTTCGACGGGACAAGCAGCGGAGCCATGTGGTGGATGCGGTGCTGGGGTGTGTGGGTGGTTAGGGGTTGGGTGGTTAAAGGGGAAGAGCCCCGACCTGTGGTCGGGGCTCTTGCCTTAATGGTTGTCCGGCGGTGTCCTACTCTCCCACACCCTCCCGGGTGCAGTACCATCGGCGCTGTGGGTCTTAGCTTCCGGGTTCGGAATGGGACCGGGCGTTTCCCCCACGCTATGACCGCCGTAACTCTGTTACCCGTCCCGGCCCCCTTTTTGGTGGGGGTGGGTGGGAAGACTTTGTGGTTACAACTGTGGTGTTGTTATTTAGTTGTTGGTTCCGGCAACCCTTGGTGCGGGTTGTTGTTCGGGAACCACATAGTGGACGCGTGCAGTGTGTTGTGTGGTGTAAGTTGTTGGCCTATTAGTACCGGTCAGCTTCACGAGTCTTTAGTCCTCGCTTCCACATCCGGCCTATCAACCCAGTGGTCTGGCTGGGGGCCTCTCACACATAAATGTGTATGGAAATCTCATCTTGAAGCGAGCTTCCCGCTTAGATGCTTTCAGCGGTTATCCCATCCGAACGTAGCTAATCAGCGATGCACTTGGCAGTACAACTGACACACCAGAGGTTCGTCCGTCCCGGTCCTCTCGTACTAAGGACAGCCCTTCTCAAATTTCCTGCGCGCGCAGCGGATAGGGACCGAACTGTCTCACGACGTTCTAAACCCAGCTCGCGTACCGCTTTAATGGGCGAACAGCCCAACCCTTGGGACCTACTCCAGCCCCAGGATGCGACGAGCCGACATCGAGGTGCCAAACCATGCCGTCGATATGGACTCTTGGGCAAGATCAGCCTGTTATCCCCGAGGTACCTTTTATCCGTTGAGCGACGGCCATTCCACAATGTACCGCCGGATCACTAGTCCCGACTTTCGTCCCTGCTTGAGATGTCTCTCTCACAGTCAAGCTCCCTTGTGCACTTACACTCGACACCTGATTGCCAACCAGGCTGAGGGAACCTTTGGGCGCCTCCGTTACTTTTTAGGAGGCAACCGCCCCAGTTAAACTACCCATCAGGCACTGTCCCTGACCCGGATCACGGGCCGAAGTTAGATGTCCAAAGTGACCAGAGTGGTATTTCAACGATGACTCCACCCGAACTGGCGTCCGGGTTTCAACGTCTCCCACCTATCCTACACAAGCCACTCCGAACACCAATACCAAACTATAGTAAAGGTCTCGGGGTCTTTCCGTCCTGCTGCGCGTAACGAGCATCTTTACTCGTACTGCAATTTCGCCGAGTTTATGGTTGAGACAGCGGGGAAGTCGTTACTCCATTCGTGCAGGTCGGAACTTACCCGACAAGGAATTTCGCTACCTTAGGATGGTTATAGTTACCACCGCCGTTTACTGGGGCTTAAATTCTCAGCTTCGCCACACAAGGTGGCTAACCGGTCCTCTTAACCTTCCAGCACCGGGCAGGAGTCAGTCCGTATACATCGTCTTGCGACTTCGCACGGACCTGTGTTTTTAGTAAACAGTCGCTTCCCCCTGGTCTCTGCGGCCCACACCCGCTCACGGAGAGCAAGTCTCCATCACGGGGCAGGCCCCCCTTCTCCCGAAGTTACGGGGGCATTTTGCCGAGTTCCTTAACCATAATTCTCTCGATCGCCTTGGTATTCTCTACCTGATCACCTGTGTCGGTTTGGGGTACGGGCGGCTAAAACCTCGCGTCGATGCTTTTCTAGGCAGCATAGGATCACCGGATCCCCCCATACGGGAGTCCCATCAGATCTCAGGAACGTGCTCGAAGCACACAGGAACGGATTTGCCTATCCCTGACCCTACATCCTTAGACCGGGGCAACCATCGCCCGGCCCGGCTACCTTCCTGCGTCACACCTGTTAATACGCTTACCTCCCGGGATCAGGTCCCGCGCTCGGCCAAAACCCACAACACCACAAGGGTGAGCGGGCAGGCTCCGGGCGGTTAGTATCCCCCGCTTGGCATGGGCGGTTTTTCGCCGGTACGGGAATATCAACCCGTTGTCCATCGACTACGCCTGTCGGCCTCGCCTTAGGTCCCGACTTACCCAGGGCAGATTAGCTTGACCCTGGAACCCTTGATCATTCGGCGGACGGGTTTCTCACCCGTCTTTCGCTACTCATGCCTGCATTCTCACTCGTGTAGGCTCCACCGCTGGTTTCCACCGCGACTTCACTGCCCACACGACGCTCCCCTACCACTCCACACCCCTGAACCACGAAGGCTAGGGCAATGTGTGAAATCCACAACTTCGGCGGTGTACTTGAGCCCCGCTACATTGTCGGCGCGGAATCACTTGACCAGTGAGCTATTACGCACTCTTTCAAGGATGGCTGCTTCTAAGCCAACCTCCTGGTTGTCTTCGCAACTCCACATCCTTTCCCACTTAGCACACGCTTAGGGGCCTTAGTTGGTGGTCTGGGCTGTTTCCCTCTCGACTATGAAGCTTATCCCCCACAGTCTCACTGCTGCGCTCTCACTTACCGGCATTCGGAGTTTGGCTGACGTCAGTAACCTTGTAGGGCCCATCGGCCATCCAGTAGCTCTACCTCCGGCAAGAAACACGCAACGCTGCACCTAAATGCATTTCGGGGAGAACCAGCTATCACGGAGTTTGATTGGCCTTTCACCCCTACCCACAGCTCATCCCCTCCATTTTCAACTGAAGTGGGTTCGGTCCTCCACGACGTCTTACCGTCGCTTCAACCTGGCCATGGGTAGATCACTCCGCTTCGGGTCTAGATCACGCCACTACACTCGCCCTGTTCAGACTCGCTTTCGCTACGGCTACCCCACACGGGTTAACCTCGCGACGTAACACTAACTCGCAGGCTCATTCTTCAAAAGGCACGCCGTCACAACTACTATGCGATCACTCGCGGTTGCTCCGACGGATTGTAAGCACACGGTTTCAGGTACTGTTTCACTCCCCTCCCGGGGTACTTTTCACCTTTCCCTCACGGTACTGGTCCGCTATCGGTCATTAGGAAGTATTTAGGCTTATCAGGTGGTCCTGACAGATTCGCACGGGATTTCTCGGGCCCCGTGCTACTTGGGATACTCTCCAGGCTGCACACAACATTACGGTTACGGGGCTCCCACCCTCTCTGGCCGGCCTTTCAAGACCGTTCACCTATGCCTGCACATCACCCCAACGGTCCGGCAGAACCATCACGGAAAGTCCCACAACCCCGCCCATGCAACGCCCGCCGGCTATCACACATGGAACGGTTTAGCCTGATCCGCGTTCGCTCGCCACTACTAACGGAATCACTATTGTTTTCTCTTCCTGCGGGTACTGAGATGTTTCACTTCCCCGCGTTCCCCCCACGCACCCTATGTGTTCAGATGCGGGTCACACAATCACCTTGCAGCGTTGTGCGGGGTTTCCCCATTCGGACATCCTGGGATCAACGCTCGGTTATCAACTCCCCCAGGCTTATCGCAGATTCCTACGTCCTTCTTCGGCTCCTAATGCCAAGGCATCCACCGTGTGCCCTTAAAAACTTGACCACACAAAGATCAAAAACTTACTCGAGAGAACCACGACCACAAGGGCCAGGTTCATTCATAAGAAATTGCTGTAGAAACACACACACCAACCCCGAAAGGCCAGCCATGCATGTCTCAGATGCTCGCGTCCACTATGTAGTTCTCAAACAACAACCCCATCAACCAGACCACCACCACCCCACACAGGGACACGCGGCAGAACCGGAAGCAGGAACAAAAGAAACACCAGAACGATGCCCTCTGCATTGCTGCAAAAAGGTCCTGTTGCCTCAGGACCCAACAGTGCGCCAAACACAACCCCCACAAACCATGCACCCCGGCAGCGTTCCCAACAACACCCACCCCCACAAAAAGCAGAGACACATGCTGCCGTACTGGCACCAGGACACAACCGGTAAAGGCCATGCCAAACAAGTTTGATTCGTTGATATTCCACCCATGAGCACCCACCGCAGAACAGACGCCTGCGCAATGGGCAACACTGACAACCACCACGAACTGCATACACAGAACACGGAACAGCTGCTAGCAGCTCCTTAGAAAGGAGGTGATCCAGCCGCACCTTCCGGTACGGCTACCTTGTTACGACTTAGTCCCAATCGCCGGTCCCACCTTCGACGGCTCCCCCCACAAGGGTTAGGCCACCGGCTTCGGGTGTTACCAACTTTCGTGACTTGACGGGCGGTGTGTACAAGGCCCGGGAACGTATTCACCGCAGCGTTGCTGATCTGCGATTACTAGCGACTCCGACTTCATGGGGTCGAGTTGCAGACCCCAATCCGAACTGAGACCGGCTTTTTGGGATTAGCTCCACCTCACAGTATCGCAACCCTTTGTACCGGCCATTGTAGCATGCGTGAAGCCCAAGACATAAGGGGCATGATGATTTGACGTCGTCCCCACCTTCCTCCGAGTTGACCCCGGCAGTCTCCTATGAGTCCCCGCCATAACGCGCTGGCAACATAGAACGAGGGTTGCGCTCGTTGCGGGACTTAACCCAACATCTCACGACACGAGCTGACGACAACCATGCACCACCTGTAAACCGACCGCAAGCGGGGCACCTGTTTCCAGGTATTACCGGTTCATGTCAAGCCTTGGTAAGGTTCTTCGCGTTGCATCGAATTAATCCGCATGCTCCGCCGCTTGTGCGGGCCCCCGTCAATTCCTTTGAGTTTTAGCCTTGCGGCCGTACTCCCCAGGCGGGGCACTTAATGCGTTAGCTACGGCGCGGAAAACGTGGAATGTCCCCCACACCTAGTGCCCAACGTTTACGGCATGGACTACCAGGGTATCTAATCCTGTTCGCTCCCCATGCTTTCGCTCCTCAGCGTCAGTTACAGCCCAGAGACCTGCCTTCGCCATCGGTGTTCCTCCTGATATCTGCGCATTTCACCGCTACACCAGGAATTCCAGTCTCCCCTACTGCACTCTAGTCTGCCCGTACCCACTGCAGAACCGGAGTTGAGCCCCGGTCTTTCACAGCAGACGCGACAAACCGCCTACGAGCTCTTTACGCCCAATAATTCCGGATAACGCTTGCGCCCTACGTATTACCGCGGCTGCTGGCACGTAGTTAGCCGGCGCTTCTTCTGCAGGTACCGTCACTTTCGCTTCTTCCCTACTGAAAGAGGTTTACAACCCGAAGGCCGTCATCCCTCACGCGGCGTCGCTGCATCAGGCTTGCGCCCATTGTGCAATATTCCCCACTGCTGCCTCCCGTAGGAGTCTGGGCCGTGTCTCAGTCCCAGTGTGGCCGGTCACCCTCTCAGGCCGGCTACCCGTCGTCGCCTTGGTAGGCCATTACCCCACCAACAAGCTGATAGGCCGCGAGTCCATCCAAAACCACAAAAGCTTTCCACCACCTGACATGCGTCAGACGGTCATATCCGGTATTAGACCCAGTTTCCCAGGCTTATCCCAGAGTCAAGGGCAGGTTACTCACGTGTTACTCACCCGTTCGCCACTAATCCCCCAGCAAGCTGGGATCATCGTTCGACTTGCATGTGTTAAGCACGCCGCCAGCGTTCATCCTGAGCCAGGATCAAACTCTCCGTTGAAAAAAACAAATCAAACAGACACAACCACACCCACCGGAAATAACGGCCGGCACGGCTGCACAAAATTCGAAACCAGCTGAAAACCAGACCACCACACACGGGGGTGCGCAATGATCCAGCCATAATTTCAACCAATCAATAAAACAATCGGTATCAACAAACTTGGCACACTATTGAGTTCTCAAACAACAGACCCCCCAAAACATCACCCACAGCACACCACACAAAGCAGCGCACCCAAACAGGGCCATTGGAAAAGAAGAGTTATTTTTGGCCGCCTACCGAACCGTACACACCTTCCGGCTTTCCGTTTCGCACCCGGCGACTCAGAAAACAATACACGCCCCCAACCCCCAACGCAAATCCACCCCCACACCCCCAAACCACCCACACCAAACCCACCCCCAAAACCCCACCAACCGCCTTCGAAAGCGCCGAACGTCAGGGCATCAGCTCCGCCGCACGGCAGGGAAGATATGCAGCGTGGCTGCAGCGCACTGCACAGTTATGGGTCGCAATCAGCGGGCCAATGACGTTGACGCCGCCTGGTGGGAGGATGGAACGCATGGAACTGCACATCACGGGAGATGCCGCCGCCGACAGACTGCTCAGTGACGACGCTTTTGCGTTGCTCACGGGTATGTTGCTCGATCAACAGGTCACCATGGAATCTGCCTTTGCTGGCCCCGAGAAGATTCGTGCCCGCCTCGGGTCCTTGGATCCAGCCACCATCGCTGAGCACGATCCCGTTGGTTTCGTCGAAGTATTCAAGGAGAAGCCGGCCGTCCATCGCTTCCCCGGTTCCATGGCCGGCAGGGTCCAGGCACTGGCGGAAACGGTCCACAGCGACTGGAATGGTGATGCTGCCTCGATCTGGACCCGCGGCAACCCCGACGGTCCCGAGGTACTGCGCCGACTTAAAGCGTTGCCAGGCTTCGGCGAGCAGAAGGCGAAGATCTTCCTGGCCCTGCTTGGCAAGCAATGCGGCCTTCAAGCCGATGGATGGCGGGAAGCCGCCGGCCACTACGGCGAGGAAGGATCGTACTTGTCCGTTGCCGACATCGTGGATCCACAGTCCTTGGTCAAGGTCCGTGCCAGCAAACAGGCAGCAAAGGCAGCGGCGAAGGCCGCGAAGTCGTCCAACGCCTAGTTCGCGCCGACTCTACCTTCTGACGTTTGTGCACGGCTCTCCTGGATTGCCATCATCGGCCACACCTCTGTTTGAACTCAGGCAGGTCGTGGCTCAAGCACGATGAATGGCACTGGAACGTTCGACGGGGCTTGAGACAGAAAGTTCATCGCTGAAGCGAAAGCCCGCCGACGGCACTTATGGACAGAATGAACCGCACCGCCTTGGAAAACGATGTTGCCACCCTGGAGGCGCTGCTGGCTGAGGGGGCTTCCCCCGATGCCCATGACAAAGCTGGTTTCACGCCACTACATTTCGCTGCCCAAGAATATGCTGTCGCCGCAGCGGATGCGAGCGGTGAACTAAGGGATGTGCCGCCCGGAAGCTACCGTTTGCGGGTCAGTGCGAAGGCCCGCGATGCAGGAGAAGACGGAGAGTTCTCCGAAGAGGTTATCGATTACTACCTGCTGGAGATGTGGCCAGCTTCGCAGCCGGACGCCATCCTGCGTTCCAGCAGCAAGGGCGCCGAGTACTGGCACAAGACGCATGGAAGCCGCCGCTGAACGCAGGAGTTGATTCTTCTTAGGCGCTGTTCACGCCCGGGCTTTGTGGGACCCACCGATGAGATGCCGGTGCCCTAAGGGTGCGGCTGACCTAACGCCCAGGCTCTCAAAGGAGAGCACCAGAGCGTTCGGTAGGGGATCGGCTTACGTGACATGACGTGGACTGGTCTTGGCCTTGTCTAAGCGCATAGACGGCTACGGCCAGATACCCCTGATTGCGCTATCAGCAGGCCCAGTCGAACGTAGCGGATTCCGGATCGAATTGAGCGTTGCCGCCACCGCCGAAGTTGAGCCCCGAGTTCTCTTCCAGTTCGAGGTACCAAGGAGTAAGCCCGCCAGGCATGGCTTTAGACGGGGAAGGCAGTTCCGCCCGAGAGTGGCGGTGCTGGGGTGTGTGGGTGGTTAGGGGTTGGGTGGTTAAAGGGGAAGAGCCCCGACCTGTGGTCGGGGCTCTTGCCTTAATGGTTGTCCGGCGGTGTCCTACTCTCCCACACCCTCCCGGGTGCAGTACCATCGGCGCTGTGGGTCTTAGCTTCCGGGTTCGGAATGGGACCGGGCGTTTCCCCCACGCTATGACCGCCGTAACTCTGTTACCCGTCCCGGCCCCCTTTTTGGTGGGGGTGGGTGGGAAGACTTTGTGGTTACAACTGTGGTGTTGTTATTTAGTTGTTGGTTCCGGCAACCCTTGGTGCGGGTTGTTGTTCGGGAACCACATAGTGGACGCGTGCAGTGTGTTGTGTGGTGTAAGTTGTTGGCCTATTAGTACCGGTCAGCTTCACGAGTCTTTAGTCCTCGCTTCCACATCCGGCCTATCAACCCAGTGGTCTGGCTGGGGGCCTCTCACACATAAATGTGTATGGAAATCTCATCTTGAAGCGAGCTTCCCGCTTAGATGCTTTCAGCGGTTATCCCATCCGAACGTAGCTAATCAGCGATGCACTTGGCAGTACAACTGACACACCAGAGGTTCGTCCGTCCCGGTCCTCTCGTACTAAGGACAGCCCTTCTCAAATTTCCTGCGCGCGCAGCGGATAGGGACCGAACTGTCTCACGACGTTCTAAACCCAGCTCGCGTACCGCTTTAATGGGCGAACAGCCCAACCCTTGGGACCTACTCCAGCCCCAGGATGCGACGAGCCGACATCGAGGTGCCAAACCATGCCGTCGATATGGACTCTTGGGCAAGATCAGCCTGTTATCCCCGAGGTACCTTTTATCCGTTGAGCGACGGCCATTCCACAATGTACCGCCGGATCACTAGTCCCGACTTTCGTCCCTGCTTGAGATGTCTCTCTCACAGTCAAGCTCCCTTGTGCACTTACACTCGACACCTGATTGCCAACCAGGCTGAGGGAACCTTTGGGCGCCTCCGTTACTTTTTAGGAGGCAACCGCCCCAGTTAAACTACCCATCAGGCACTGTCCCTGACCCGGATCACGGGCCGAAGTTAGATGTCCAAAGTGACCAGAGTGGTATTTCAACGATGACTCCACCCGAACTGGCGTCCGGGTTTCAACGTCTCCCACCTATCCTACACAAGCCACTCCGAACACCAATACCAAACTATAGTAAAGGTCTCGGGGTCTTTCCGTCCTGCTGCGCGTAACGAGCATCTTTACTCGTACTGCAATTTCGCCGAGTTTATGGTTGAGACAGCGGGGAAGTCGTTACTCCATTCGTGCAGGTCGGAACTTACCCGACAAGGAATTTCGCTACCTTAGGATGGTTATAGTTACCACCGCCGTTTACTGGGGCTTAAATTCTCAGCTTCGCCACACAAGGTGGCTAACCGGTCCTCTTAACCTTCCAGCACCGGGCAGGAGTCAGTCCGTATACATCGTCTTGCGACTTCGCACGGACCTGTGTTTTTAGTAAACAGTCGCTTCCCCCTGGTCTCTGCGGCCCACACCCGCTCACGGAGAGCAAGTCTCCATCACGGGGCAGGCCCCCCTTCTCCCGAAGTTACGGGGGCATTTTGCCGAGTTCCTTAACCATAATTCTCTCGATCGCCTTGGTATTCTCTACCTGATCACCTGTGTCGGTTTGGGGTACGGGCGGCTAAAACCTCGCGTCGATGCTTTTCTAGGCAGCATAGGATCACCGGATCCCCCCATACGGGAGTCCCATCAGATCTCAGGAACGTGCTCGAAGCACACAGGAACGGATTTGCCTATCCCTGACCCTACATCCTTAGACCGGGGCAACCATCGCCCGGCCCGGCTACCTTCCTGCGTCACACCTGTTAATACGCTTACCTCCCGGGATCAGGTCCCGCGCTCGGCCAAAACCCACAACACCACAAGGGTGAGCGGGCAGGCTCCGGGCGGTTAGTATCCCCCGCTTGGCATGGGCGGTTTTTCGCCGGTACGGGAATATCAACCCGTTGTCCATCGACTACGCCTGTCGGCCTCGCCTTAGGTCCCGACTTACCCAGGGCAGATTAGCTTGACCCTGGAACCCTTGATCATTCGGCGGACGGGTTTCTCACCCGTCTTTCGCTACTCATGCCTGCATTCTCACTCGTGTAGGCTCCACCGCTGGTTTCCACCGCGACTTCACTGCCCACACGACGCTCCCCTACCACTCCACACCCCTGAACCACGAAGGCTAGGGCAATGTGTGAAATCCACAACTTCGGCGGTGTACTTGAGCCCCGCTACATTGTCGGCGCGGAATCACTTGACCAGTGAGCTATTACGCACTCTTTCAAGGATGGCTGCTTCTAAGCCAACCTCCTGGTTGTCTTCGCAACTCCACATCCTTTCCCACTTAGCACACGCTTAGGGGCCTTAGTTGGTGGTCTGGGCTGTTTCCCTCTCGACTATGAAGCTTATCCCCCACAGTCTCACTGCTGCGCTCTCACTTACCGGCATTCGGAGTTTGGCTGACGTCAGTAACCTTGTAGGGCCCATCGGCCATCCAGTAGCTCTACCTCCGGCAAGAAACACGCAACGCTGCACCTAAATGCATTTCGGGGAGAACCAGCTATCACGGAGTTTGATTGGCCTTTCACCCCTACCCACAGCTCATCCCCTCCATTTTCAACTGAAGTGGGTTCGGTCCTCCACGACGTCTTACCGTCGCTTCAACCTGGCCATGGGTAGATCACTCCGCTTCGGGTCTAGATCACGCCACTACACTCGCCCTGTTCAGACTCGCTTTCGCTACGGCTACCCCACACGGGTTAACCTCGCGACGTAACACTAACTCGCAGGCTCATTCTTCAAAAGGCACGCCGTCACAACTACTATGCGATCACTCGCGGTTGCTCCGACGGATTGTAAGCACACGGTTTCAGGTACTGTTTCACTCCCCTCCCGGGGTACTTTTCACCTTTCCCTCACGGTACTGGTCCGCTATCGGTCATTAGGAAGTATTTAGGCTTATCAGGTGGTCCTGACAGATTCGCACGGGATTTCTCGGGCCCCGTGCTACTTGGGATACTCTCCAGGCTGCACACAACATTACGGTTACGGGGCTCCCACCCTCTCTGGCCGGCCTTTCAAGACCGTTCACCTATGCCTGCACATCACCCCAACGGTCCGGCAGAACCATCACGGAAAGTCCCACAACCCCGCCCATGCAACGCCCGCCGGCTATCACACATGGAACGGTTTAGCCTGATCCGCGTTCGCTCGCCACTACTAACGGAATCACTATTGTTTTCTCTTCCTGCGGGTACTGAGATGTTTCACTTCCCCGCGTTCCCCCCACGCACCCTATGTGTTCAGATGCGGGTCACACAATCACCTTGCAGCGTTGTGCGGGGTTTCCCCATTCGGACATCCTGGGATCAACGCTCGGTTATCAACTCCCCCAGGCTTATCGCAGATTCCTACGTCCTTCTTCGGCTCCTAATGCCAAGGCATCCACCGTGTGCCCTTAAAAACTTGACCACACAAAGATCAAAAACTTACTCGAGAGAACCACGACCACAAGGGCCAGGTTCATTCATAAGAAATTGCTGTAGAAACACACACACCAACCCCGAAAGGCCAGCCATGCATGTCTCAGATGCTCGCGTCCACTATGTAGTTCTCAAACAACAACCCCATCAACCAGACCACCACCACCCCACACAGGGACACGCGGCAGAACCGGAAGCAGGAACAAAAGAAACACCAGAACGATGCCCTCTGCATTGCTGCAAAAAGGTCCTGTTGCCTCAGGACCCAACAGTGCGCCAAACACAACCCCCACAAACCATGCACCCCGGCAGCGTTCCCAACAACACCCACCCCCACAAAAAGCAGAGACACATGCTGCCGTACTGGCACCAGGACACAACCGGTAAAGGCCATGCCAAACAAGTTTGATTCGTTGATATTCCACCCATGAGCACCCACCGCAGAACAGACGCCTGCGCAATGGGCAACACTGACAACCACCACGAACTGCATACACAGAACACGGAACAGCTGCTAGCAGCTCCTTAGAAAGGAGGTGATCCAGCCGCACCTTCCGGTACGGCTACCTTGTTACGACTTAGTCCCAATCGCCGGTCCCACCTTCGACGGCTCCCCCCACAAGGGTTAGGCCACCGGCTTCGGGTGTTACCAACTTTCGTGACTTGACGGGCGGTGTGTACAAGGCCCGGGAACGTATTCACCGCAGCGTTGCTGATCTGCGATTACTAGCGACTCCGACTTCATGGGGTCGAGTTGCAGACCCCAATCCGAACTGAGACCGGCTTTTTGGGATTAGCTCCACCTCACAGTATCGCAACCCTTTGTACCGGCCATTGTAGCATGCGTGAAGCCCAAGACATAAGGGGCATGATGATTTGACGTCGTCCCCACCTTCCTCCGAGTTGACCCCGGCAGTCTCCTATGAGTCCCCGCCATAACGCGCTGGCAACATAGAACGAGGGTTGCGCTCGTTGCGGGACTTAACCCAACATCTCACGACACGAGCTGACGACAACCATGCACCACCTGTAAACCGACCGCAAGCGGGGCACCTGTTTCCAGGTATTACCGGTTCATGTCAAGCCTTGGTAAGGTTCTTCGCGTTGCATCGAATTAATCCGCATGCTCCGC
The DNA here is from genome assembly GCF_029873575.1 of Paenarthrobacter sp. OM7. Taxonomy (NCBI): domain Bacteria; kingdom Bacillati; phylum Actinomycetota; class Actinomycetes; order Micrococcales; family Micrococcaceae; genus Paenarthrobacter; species Paenarthrobacter sp. OM7. The sequence continues at coordinate 207,648 of NZ_CP123579.1, read as the reverse complement.
CGCTTGTGCGGGCCCCCGTCAATTCCTTTGAGTTTTAGCCTTGCGGCCGTACTCCCCAGGCGGGGCACTTAATGCGTTAGCTACGGCGCGGAAAACGTGGAATGTCCCCCACACCTAGTGCCCAACGTTTACGGCATGGACTACCAGGGTATCTAATCCTGTTCGCTCCCCATGCTTTCGCTCCTCAGCGTCAGTTACAGCCCAGAGACCTGCCTTCGCCATCGGTGTTCCTCCTGATATCTGCGCATTTCACCGCTACACCAGGAATTCCAGTCTCCCCTACTGCACTCTAGTCTGCCCGTACCCACTGCAGAACCGGAGTTGAGCCCCGGTCTTTCACAGCAGACGCGACAAACCGCCTACGAGCTCTTTACGCCCAATAATTCCGGATAACGCTTGCGCCCTACGTATTACCGCGGCTGCTGGCACGTAGTTAGCCGGCGCTTCTTCTGCAGGTACCGTCACTTTCGCTTCTTCCCTACTGAAAGAGGTTTACAACCCGAAGGCCGTCATCCCTCACGCGGCGTCGCTGCATCAGGCTTGCGCCCATTGTGCAATATTCCCCACTGCTGCCTCCCGTAGGAGTCTGGGCCGTGTCTCAGTCCCAGTGTGGCCGGTCACCCTCTCAGGCCGGCTACCCGTCGTCGCCTTGGTAGGCCATTACCCCACCAACAAGCTGATAGGCCGCGAGTCCATCCAAAACCACAAAAGCTTTCCACCACCTGACATGCGTCAGACGGTCATATCCGGTATTAGACCCAGTTTCCCAGGCTTATCCCAGAGTCAAGGGCAGGTTACTCACGTGTTACTCACCCGTTCGCCACTAATCCCCCAGCAAGCTGGGATCATCGTTCGACTTGCATGTGTTAAGCACGCCGCCAGCGTTCATCCTGAGCCAGGATCAAACTCTCCGTTGAAGAAAAACAAATCAAACAGACACAACCACACCCACCGGAAATAACGGCCGGCACGGCTGCACAAAATTCGAAACCAGCTGAAAACCAGACCACCACACACGGGGGTGCGCAATGATCCAGCCATAATTTCAACCAATCAATAAAACAATCGGCATCAACAAACTTGGCACACTATTGAGTTCTCAAACAACAGACACTACCGGCACCACCCACACCCACAAGGGTCCAGGATCGCTCCGGAGCAACTTTTCAAACTTACCCGAACCAGCCGCACAAAGCAAACCAGAACCCGGGCCTCCCACACCAACCAGCAGCACACAAAAGCACCACCGAAACCGGCAATTTGAAGGGAGTCGGTCGCCATCTTTCCGCATCAGCGGCGGCGACTCGAATAACTTTACACGCGCCCCACCCCCACACCAAATCCACCCCAACACCACCCAAAAACCCCGCCAACACAAGGAAAACACCCCCAAAACCACCCCACCACACCCCAAACCAGCCCAAGTGAAGCCCGTCACACAACCCCGCCCCACAACAACCACCGACACCACACCACGCCACCACCGCCGTCGAACCCCAACCAAACCCGCGGGACATGAGAGAGCGACGCCATCAAACCCGCGGGATGTGAGCGAGCGACGCCATCAAACCCGCGGGATGTGAGCGAGCGACGCCATCAAACCCGCGGGATGTGAGCGAGCGTCGGAAGGTGGACGCTGCACGACCGACCGCCACCCCTAACCAAGGGCGCCACCCCCTACCAACGGCGCCACCCCGTTAACCAACAAAGCTCCCCCACCACGGTGGGAGAGCTTTGCGGGAAACCGGTCGTCAGCAACCGCGGGGTCAGTGGCCGCCGTGTCCTGCGGCACCGTCGGTCTTGCGCATCATGGCGCCGAGCACCACAGCAGCAACCGCGATAACAGTGGCGGCCATGAACGCCGCCTGCATGCCGGCGACCTGGTTCGAAGATGCAGAAACCACCGCATAGATGGACACCAGCAGCGCCGTACCGGCTGCACCGGCTACCTGCTGCGCGGTGCTGATGATCGCCGATCCGTGCGAGTAGAGGTGCGGCGGCAGCGGGTTCAAGCCAGTGGTGAACGCCGGCGTGAAGAGCAGGGCAAGGCCAAGGCTCAGGGTGACGTGCAGGGCAATGACCCAGCCAAGCGAGCTTCCCTCATCCAGGCGGGAGAACTGCCACAGCGTCAGGACCATGAGCACAGAACCGGTGACGGTGAGCGGCAGGGGGCCAACCTTGTCGAAAATCCGTCCAATGACCGGACCCAGCAGGCCCATGGCCAAACCGCCCGGCAGCAGTGCGAGTCCAGTCTCCAACGGCTGCAGGTGCAAGGTGTTCTGCAGGTACAGCGGCAACAGAATCACACCGCCGAACAGGGCCATCATGGCTACCACCATCAGCAGCGTGGACACCGTGAACATGCGGAACTTGAAGGCACGAAGATCCAGCAGCGGGGCGTCGGACTTCTGGAGCTTGAGCTGCCGGAAGACAAAAAGTGCCAGGCAGAGGACACCAACCACCAGCGCGATAACGGGAACAACGCCGGCCTCGGCGCCACCAATCTGGCTCAGACCGTAGACCAGGCCACCGAAAGCGGGAACAGTGAGGATAACGGAAGGCACGTCAAGCGTGGTCTTCTCGCGCTCCCCCACGTTGGTGAGGTACTTGGCACCTATCGCGAAAGCCGCCAAGGCAACAGGCAGCACGAATACGAACATGAAGCGCCAGGAGAAGTGGTCCAGGATGATGCCGGAAACGGTGGGGCCCATAGCCGGAGCAACCGAGATGGCAATGCTGACGTTGCCCATGACGGCTCCGCGTTTGGACATGGGTACCAGCGTCAGGATGGTGGTCATCAACAGCGGCAGCATGATGGCAGTGCCGCCGGCTTGAACGATGCGCGCCAGCAAAAGCACCAGGAAACCCGGCGCCAAGGCGGCCAGCAAAGTACCACCGCTGAAGAGACCCATGGCCAGCATGAACGCCCCGCGGGTGCTCATCCGCTGAAGGATGAACCCTGTCGTGGGAATGACGACGGCCATGGTCAGCATGAAGCCGGTAGCCAGCCACTGCACAGTGGACGCACTCACCTGGAGGTCCGTCATGAGGCGCTGGAGGGCGACGTTCATGATGGTCTCGTTGAGGATCACCACGAAGGTTGCCACCAAAAGGGTGACGATGACCGTCACGGATTCACGGGACATCTTCCCGGAAACCGGCGCCTGCGACGCCGGAGCCGGCGGGGCCTGGTAAGGCGTTGCCTCTACAGAGGCGACCGAACCGGATGCTCCGGATTCAGGCTTGCCGTTGGCGTCGGACGTGACGTCGGTAGACATGAGGGTTCCCCAAGGGTTGGATTTGGTGTCCGGCGATCGATGCCGGTGAAGACTAGAACAGTCTAAAGGCCTATCCAATTCCCGTCAGTAGAAAAATTCCTAACGCTAGGAGAACAAAGGAGCGTTGTCGATGAGCCGCACAGGCCCCACCTTCGCCGCGATGATCGCCAGCCCTTCCCCGCGGAACGGTGTCTCCTTGCAGTTTTCGGCGAGCGGTTCCAAGGTGTTGGGGTCGACGACGTCGAAATAGTCCAGTTCCACCAACGGTTGGGATTCAACAAGCGCGACGGCGGAGTCCAGGTCCAGTGGTTCGTGCGCGGTTGCCCGGGACTCAATAAGGCGCAAAGCCCGCGACAACACAAGGGCGGCCTCTCGTTCCTCATCGGAAAGGAACCTGTTTCGGCTTGAAAGCGCCAGGCCGTCCTCACTGCGAACGATGGGCACAGGAACGATCTCCACCGGGAAGTTCAGGTCCGAGACCATCCGCTTCACCAAAGCCAACTGCTGCGCGTCCTTCTGGCCAAAGTAAGCCCGGTAGGCCGCCGTCGTGCCGTCAACGGCAGCACCTCCGGGAAGTCCGTAGTGCAGCAGCTTGGCCACTACGGTCAGGGCGCCGTCAAAGTGACCGGGGCGCGAAGCACCTTCCCATTTTTCACCCAACGGTCCGGAGGTTACCCGCACCAGGGGCTGTCCGCCGGGATACACCTCGTCAACGGACGGCGCGAACACCAGGTCAACGCCTTCGGCGTCCAGCAGGGCCATGTCGGCGTCGAGCGTGCGCGGGTAGCGGTCCAGGTCAACGGCGTCGCCGAACTGCAGCGGGTTGACGAAGATGGTGGCCACCACCACGTCGTTCTCGGCCGCGGCGGTCCGTGCCAGTGCCGCGTGGCCTGAGTGCAGGGCACCCATGGTGGGGACCAATCCCTGCGAATTCCCGCCCTTCGATGCCAGCAAGCGTGCACTTTCAGCACGCAGTTCCGCCGCGGTGGTCACGAGTTTGATGGCCATGCTGTTCAGTGTCCTTCCGGCGACTTGGGGTCGGCACCCAAGGCTTCGTCGATCTCATTCAGTTGTTCGGGCCGCAGGAGCCCGCGGTTTTCCGCCCTGCGTGCGGTGGCCCGCGCCATGGCCTGGTAGGCCGCGAGAACATCGCCGCCCGCACCGCCGTCGTACTCTTTCAGTGCCTGGGCATGCGCGGAAACGGTACCCACATCTCCACGCGCCACCGGACCGGTCAGCGCCGATTCGCCGGATGCAAGGGCGTTCTCCAGTGTGGCGCGCAACAGCGGACCCAGCATGGACTCCGGGTTTTCGACGCCGATCTCCCGCAGCATCTGGGATGCCTGGGCCACCAGCGTGACCATGTGGTTCGAGCTATGCGCAAGGGACGCGTGGTAGAGGGTGCGGTCGGCTTCGGCAATGGCCACCGGTTCGGCACCCATCTCCACCACGAGGGCTTGAGCGATCGGCAGCATGGCCGCATCCGCGGTAACACCAAAAGTGCAATCCATGAGCCGGGTCAGGTCCAAGCTCATGCCCGTGAAAGTCATGGCCGGGTGCAGCGCCAGCGGGATCGCGCCCACCGCACGGACAGGGTTGAGGATTCCCACGCCGAACCGGCCGGACGTGTGTGCCACCAGTTGGCCCGGCTGCCAGGCGCCCAGCTTGGCGAGCCCCGCCACCAACTCCCCGAGGGCGTCGTCCGGGACGGCCAACAGCACCAGTTCCGAACGCTCCACGATGTCCTGGATCTCCAGGACCGGAACACCGGGCAGCAGGTTTTCGGCACGCTCACGGCTCGCCTCCGACACAGCAGAAACCCCGACGACGGCGTGCTCGGCCGCGCGCAAAGCGGCACCCAACACGGCACCCACCTTGCCGGCGCCGATGATTCCGACTCCGAGTCGTCCTGGCCTAGCCATCGTGGCGGTCCTCCTGTTGCGGTGAAGTGTGGGGGTGTTCCGGCTGGATTGGCCGGGCCGGCTGTGCGGATTGTGCCGGCGGGGGCGGCTGTTCCGCTGTGGTCGCAACCTCCGCTGCGGCTGCAACCTCCGGGGCCTGCGGTGCCACCTGCGCCAGCCACTGCTCGCTCGTCTGCCGTTTCCGGGCTTCCCGGGCGCGGGCAGCCTGTTGGTCGAAGAGTTCCACGGCCTGGGCCGCATCAGCTTGGAAGACCCTGGGAGAAACAGGTCCGGCGGTGGTGTGGAGGACAAGGTCGGCCACTCCGAAGCGGCGAGCCAGCGGCCCCTGGTGGAGCGCCATGGACTGCGTCCGCTGATGCGGCACAAGGACCAGCGTGTGCCACCAACGGCCGGATCGGATCAACAACGCCGTGCGCGTGGCAAGGAATCCGTTGCGGCGCCGGCCAAGTGGAGCAAGCAACCGTGCGCGGCGGGGTGTGGTGACAAATTCATCTGTCGGGGCGGCGTCGGGCGCGGCCGGAGCCAACCCATCCAGTCCGGCCGTGAAGACGCGCTCCGGGTCCTCAACCCCCGGGTCCGGCAGCACCAAGGACATCATCCGCAGGACATCGGGCTTCATTCCGACGGGCAGCAGCATGGTCCGGGCGGCACCCTCGGTACTGCCCGATACCCCATAACCCGCCACGTTGACGTGCATCCGGTACCAGCCAAAGATCCTCCAGAGAGGCGGCTGCGTCACCATGACTGCCTGGATGCGTCCGGGAGGCAGGGTCTGCGCCTGGGTGTCCAGGAGACCGTATCGAAGGCGGATACCGTCCGGCGAAATGGCTGCCGTGAAGTTGTAGCCCTTGTTGAAGGAATTCCAGTAGGCTGCGCCGATGCCCAGGATGCCGGGGATGAGCGCCAAGAACAGCGTCTGGTTCTCTGTGAAAACAGAGACAGCTACCACCACAGCGGCACCGACCAGGATTCCGACGGTTTGCTCGCTCAACACGAGGGATCCAATGAGCCGTGCCGGAGGCACAGACAGCACCACATGCTCGGGTGCCTCAGGAATTTCCTCTTCCTTACCGGGCTCGCTGACAACGCCGGCCGCCCGCGCAAGGATGGTGGCGCGCAATTGCTTCGCCTGGGCGAGCGGAAGGTAAGCGAGCCGCACCGCCGACTCGCCGGCGTCGGCCACTTCAAATTTGAGTTCAGCGAGGCCAAATATCCTCGCCAAGAGCGGCTGAACAATGTCGATGGCCTGGACACGGTCCAATCTGGCCTGCCGCTGCTGCTTGAACAGGAAACCAGTGTTGACGCGCACGTACCCTTCGGCCACCTGGTAACGCGTGAAGTACCAGCTCAGGATGAAACTGCCCACCGTCAACAGCAGCACCACGGCGCCGCCGGCCAAAAGCCACGGCACACGGCCGTTCAGGTTTGGATCCAGAAAATCCCTGCCCTGCAACATGCGTTCGAATGCGTCACGGCCAAAGAAGAACCCGACGGCGGCCAGCGCCACCCAGCCACGAACGAAAGGTGATGCCGGGTGGACGCGGTTCCAGCCGCCGTCGACCTTTGTTTCCGGTTGATCCGGCAGGCTCACCGCCGCGTTGCCTTCCGGGCTCACAGCCCGGCCAGCCTGGCTTCTCCACGGGCCGAAAGCTGTTCGCGCAGCCGTGCGCCTTCCTCTGCCGGAAGACCAGGCAGGTGCGCGTTGGTTCCGGTCGATGCCGTGTGGAGTTTGAGCGTGCACAGTCCCAAGCTGCGTTCAACCGGACCAACCGCAACGTCCACGTACTGCATCCGGCCGTAGGGAACCACCATGGTGCGTTGGAAGAAGATGCCGCGGCGGATGAGGAGGTCGTCGTCGCGTTCTGCATAGCCGATGGCGCGTACCTGGCGGGGAATCAACACCAGCCGCCACAGCGCCAGGACCAGCATCACTGCGGGAACCGTGATGGCGAGCCACAAAGGAGGCCAACGCCACCAACCCAGCAGCACGAATATGAGCGGCAAACTGAGGACTGTCAGCATCAGGACATTGCCGATGGCCCACTCCACCAACCGCACGGTGACGTACTTCGGGGAAACCCGAAGCCACTGGACGCCGGGAGGATCAATCGCCTCGGTATGCATACTCGCCTTCGCCTTTGGTTTCGCCGCGACGGGGCCCCGGTCCGGCAGTGCCACCTTCAAGATCCTCGGGTGGGATCCGGCAGAAACGCTCCACCACGAGCCCAACCACCACCATGACCACGCCACCGCCGCCCATCAGCAAGGCGTTCCACAGTATTCCCTCGCCGCCGCGCAAGCTGCCGATCCGGAGAAGGTCCATCGAGATTCCGGCATGCCAGCCAAGAAGCAAGGTTCCCGCATAGGCGCAGGCCTGGGCAAGGATCAATGTCCTGGCCGCCAGAATCGGATTGAGCAGGTTCTTCTTCTTGCCGTTGCGCCAGCGCAGCACACGAATGCCCATGATGAGTGTGAGGCCGGCAATAACGGCCATGGTCACCAGCGCGGATACCGGCAGGACCGGGGTGGGCATGCTGAAGCGGTTGGTGGTGGCGGTTGCCAACCAGCCAATGACCGCAGCGATGACGGCGATGAGCACCAGAACCACCGGGCGCAATGCTTTCATGGCTGTTCCACTGCTCCCGTCGCAGGCACGCCGGCTACGTCGCCATAACCATCGAAGCGCCGGATATCCGGCATGTCAGCGGCGTCGGCAGCCAACTCAGCAACACTGCGCCCGTTCAACTGTGCGTGCGGTTCCAACAACGACCACGGATAGAGCACGAATGCACGCTCAGCTGCCCGCGGATGGGGAAGAGTAAGAATGGGATCGTCACTGACGACGTCGCCGAACACGACGATGTCCACATCCAGCGTCCTGGGACCCCAGCGAACCTCGCGCGTACGGTGGTGCTGCTGTTCGACGTCGTGGCAATGCCTCAAGAGTTCCAGCGGGGTCAACGTGGTTTCCACGGCCATGACCATGTTCAGGAAGTCCGGCTGCCCTTCCGGACCACCGACTGCCTTGGTCTGCACCACCGGGGAAACTCCAAGGAGCCGCACCTCCGGCGGATCCACCAAGGCCGCAACCGCAGTGGAAAGGGTGTCGTTGCGCTCCCCCAGGTTACTGCCGAGGGCCAGGATGGCCTTGGTGTAGCCGGATGTCATGATCGCTCCCGGTGCACACTGACCGTAACGTCGCCGAACGGCACCTCAATGGGAGCCTTGGGCTTGTGGACGGTGACGTCGACGGCGGCCACGCTGTAGTTCGCGAGGATGCCCTCCGCGATCCTGACGGCCAGACCCTCGATCAGGTTCAAGGGCTCGCCCTCGATGTGCCGGGTGATCAGCTCGGCAACTTCACCATAGTGCGCTGTGTACTGCAGGTCATCTGTCTCCGCGGCCTTGGTGAAATCCGTGTGGAGCACTGCATCCACCACGAAAGGCTGGCCGTCACGGCGCTCAAAATCGAACACCCCGTGATAACCCACGGCGGTGACGCCCGTCAGCGTGATCCTGTCCACAGCGTTTCCTATCAGCGTGCGATGCGGGCGGCGACCTTGACGGCGTCAAGGCTGGGTCCGACGTCGTGGACGCGGACAGCCCAGGCGCCCTTGGCGGCGCTCAAAGCGGTGATTGCAGCGGTGGCGGCGTCGCGTTCCAGCGGAGCAGCCGACTTGCCCGCAACAGTGAGCAGCGAACCGAGGAACCGCTTGCGGGAAGCAGCCACCATCACCTTGTGGCCCAACCCGAAGAGCTGATCAAGGTTCTTGAGGATTTCCCAGTTCTGGTCCTCGTTCTTGGAGAAACCGACTCCGGGATCAATGATGATCTGCTCCGGGGCAACGCCCGCTGCGTACAACTTGTCGCGGACGCCGCTGATTTCAGCCACCACGTCCTGGGTCACGTTGTGGTAGTCCGTCAGGCTGTCCATGGTCATGGCATCGCCGCGGCGGTGCGTAAGGATGTACGGGACCTTGGTCCGGGCTACGAGCTCCGGCATACCGGGCTCGATGGTGAGGCCGGAAACATCGTTGATGATGGCCGCACCAGCCTCCACTGCCGCGGCGGCCGTGGACGTGTGCATCGTGTCGATGCTGACCAGCGCGCCAGCCTTGACCAACGCCTGAATCACCGGAATGACACGGCGCTGTTCTTCTTCCGGGGAAACCGGCTCGGCGCCAGAGCGCGTGGACTCGCCACCGACGTCGATAATGTCCGCGCCGGCGTAAAACATGCGCAAACCAAGCGCGATGGCCGTGTCCGGCGTCCGGTGGGTGCCGCCGTCGCTGAAGGAATCCGGGGTGACATTGAGGATTCCCATGACGAGCGTGCGGTCCGTCGGCAGGTCCTCGAACCTGGCCGCGGGCCGCGGCTTACGGAGAACCGGCAACGGGCTTGTGGCCGGGCCGGTTCCGGGTGCTGCAGCGAGGGAGTCCATAGAGATTACCTTCCGAGTATGAGGCTCATGGCCTCGGCGCGGGTGGCCGGGTCATGGAGCTGACCGCGCACCGCACTGGTGACGGTCTTCGCGCCGGGCTTGCGGATGCCGCGCATGGACATACACATGTGTTCACATTCGACGACCACAATGGCACCACGCGGGTTGAGGTGCTTCACCAACGCCTCAACGATCTGCGTCGTGAGGCGCTCCTGCACCTGCGGCCGGCGCGCGTAGATGTCGACCAACCGCGCCAGCTTGCTGAGGCCTGTCACCTTCCCGTCATGTGACGGGATGTAACCGACATGCGCCACTCCGTGGAACGGCACCAGGTGGTGCTCGCAGGTCGAATAGAACGGAATGTCCTTCACCAGGACGAGCTCTTCATGATCGAGGTCGAACGTGGTGGAAAGGACATCCGCCGGATGCTGGTGGAGCCCGGCAAAAACCTCGGCGTACGCCTTGGCCACGCGCTTGGGCGTGTCCTGGAGGCCGCCACGGTCAGGGTCTTCACCAATAGCCAAGAGGATCTCGCGGACCGCCGCTTCAATGCGCGGACGGTCTACTTTATGGGCGTGCTTGGAGCCCGCGGCGGAGCCGTGGGCGGCGGCGAGGTCGTCGTCGTCGTCGAAATGAGTCACGGCAGATAGCTTAGCCGTGATGCGTGGAGTCGTTGCCGCCGTCAGGTCGCGGTGCCTGGAAGGAGTCCTGGCTGCTGACCCCCTGCGGGTGCGGAGCGACGACGTCCAGGGGTTCGTCCAGACGCGCCTGCTTGGCTTCCTCCTGGGCTTCGCGTTCAGCCTTTTCTGCCCGGCTTTCCACGGGCGGGATGGACTGGACCGGACGGGATTCCTTGGACAGCCAGATCTCACGGAAATCACGCTTCCGGATGTCATGGAAGATCTCGGCAATCTCAGCCTGGTTCAAGGTTTCCCGTTCAAGGAGTTCCAGTGCCAGACGGTCCAGGACGTCCCGGTTTTCCGTGAGGATGGCATAGGCCTCGTCGTGCGCCTGGTCGATGAGTCGACGCACTTCTTCGTCCACCACGTAGGCGATCTGGTCGGAGAAATTGCGTTCCTGTGCGGCGTCGCGGCCGAGGAACGGCTCGCCGCCGCCCTGGCCCAGCTTCACAGCGCCAACGCGTTCGCTCATGCCGTACTGCGTGACCATCTTGCGGGCTGTGGAGGTTGCCTTCTCGATGTCATTGGAAGCACCGGTGGAGGGGTCGTGGAACACGATTTCCTCAGCAACGCGGCCACCCATGGCGTAGGCCATCTGGTCCAGCAGTTCGTTACGGGTGATCGAGTACTTGTCGTCCTCAGGAATCACCATGGTGTAGCCGAGTGCGCGGCCACGGGGAAGGATGGTGATCTTGGTGACCGGTGCCGAATTACGAAGGGCAGCGGCAACCAAAGCGTGCCCACCTTCGTGATACGCGGTGATCTTGCGTTCGAGTTCCTTCATGACGCGGCTGCGCTTCTGCGGGCCGGCCATGACACGGTCGATTGCCTCATCCAGTGCGCGGTCGTCAATCAGGTTGGCGTTGGAACGCGCGGTCAGAAGTGCGGCCTCGTTCAGGACGTTGGCCAGGTCAGCGCCCGTGTAACCCGGGGTCTTCTTGGCAACAGCCTTGAGGTCGATGCCCTGCGCCATGGGCTTGCCCTTGGCGTGAACGTTCAGGATCTGCTCGCGGCCGATCATATCCGGGGCTTCCACGGTGATCTGGCGGTCGAAGCGGCCCGGGCGCAGCAACGCGGGGTCCAGGACGTCCGGGCGGTTGGTGGCAGCGATGAGGATGACGTTGGTCTTGACGTCGAAGCCGTCCATCTCCACGAGGAGCTGGTTCAGCGTCTGCTCGCGTTCGTCGTTGCCGCCGCCGATGCCGGCACCACGGTGACGACCAACGGCGTCGATCTCATCCACGAAGATGATGGCCGGAGAGCTGGCCTTGGCCTGCTCAAACAAGTCACGGACGCGGGAAGCACCAACGCCGACGAACATTTCAACAAAGTCCGAGCCGGAGATGGAGAAGAAGGGAACGCCGGCTTCGCCTGCAACAGCGCGGGCAAGCAGCGTCTTACCGGTACCTGGAGGGCCGTAAAGCAGCACACCCTTGGGGATCTTGGCGCCAACAGCCTGGAACTTGGCCGGTTCCTGGAGGAACTCCTTGATTTCCTGGAGCTCTTCCACAGCTTCGTCCGCACCGGCTACGTCGGAGAAGGTCACCTGCGGCATGTCCTTGTTGACCAGCTTGGCCTTGGACTTGCCGAACTGCATCACCTTGGAGCCGCCGCCCTGCATACGGGAAAGCAGGAACCAGAACAGCACACCGAGGAGCAGCACCGGGATGAGCAGCGAGAACAGGCCGGAGAACCAGTTGTTCTCGATCGGCTGGTCCGTGAAGCCCTTTTCCGGGTTGGCGTTGGTGACTGCCTTCACCACATCCGGACCACGATCCGTGACGTAGAAGAACTGAACGTTCTTGCCCTTGTCCTGGCCGTCCAGGTTCAGGTTGTCCTTGAGCACCAGGTCAACGCGGTTTTCGGCGTCGAAGATCTTGGCCTGCTCAACCTTCCCGCTTTGGGAAAGGAGCTCCAGGCCTTCCTTGGTGTCAATGCGCGTTGAACCGCCCGGAGCCAGTGTTGCGAATGCCACCAGGAGCAAGCCAACGACGACAACAATCCAGATGCCCGGGCCCTTGAAGAAACTCTTAGCTTTCATCTGATCGGGGTTTTGCCCCGTCCCTCCTGGTAGTGCTGCAAGGCGCAACTTCTGCGCGCGAGTGGTGCTGCTTCAGTTTCAAGCTATACACCGTTCCCAGTAATTCACGCACCGGAAAGTCCAAAAGTTCCCTCTGGGCGTACACAGGATACTCGCCTCGAGGGCGCTGGGACAGGGGTTTAGGCTTGGTGGGCAGTGCACCACCTTGGTTGCTTCCGAGTGGTCTCGATGCTGCTTGGTCAGGCTGCGACCGGAAGCACCAGCAAATAACCAGCGGGCAGGTCCGTACTCCAGCGCCGGGGTTCACGGACCACAAACTGTGTGGCCAACTGCTCCGGAGTAAGCAGGCTGTTGGGCTCCGGAGAGGGACCCCACTGCCCGCTGCCGTGGGGATAAAGCGGATCCAGGACGCGAATCCCCGTTACCTGAAACTCGGGGAACTGCGCGGGATCACCCATGGACTCAAAGCCGCTCATCACCCAAGCATGCCGGCCGCTCCACATGACCAACCCCACTGGCCGGCCAGTTTCCGCTATGGCACGCGCCGCCGTCTGCAGCGTGTCCTCGTAGGTCGCGACGCTGACCACCGAGTACGGGCCCATTCCAACCTCAGTCAGCACCTGCGCCCAGCCCCGGGGGTTGGCACCGTTGAATGAATTCGATGACCGGACGCGGGCCATCTCCCACAGCTCGCTTTGCTGTGCGGGGGCTGCCCAAGACGCGCCGCCCGTATCGTCAATGAGGTTGTGTGCCATCTGGATGCTCGCGGCTACGCACCAATCAAACGTGTACTGCGGCACGAAGTCACCCTCTTGGTAGAGGTTCAGCGCGAAAGCCTGGGGTACCGGCGGTGGAGGTGCAGGCACGGGAGGCGGAGCAGGCGCAGGAGGCAGTGTGGGGACGGTGGCGGGCGCAGGAGTTGCGACGTCCCCGGCGATTGGCGGGGCCGACGCGGCCGCACTGGACTGGGCGGCAGCTGTCCCGTTGACGTCTACCGCAGGAGTGCAGGCCGTGAGAAACGTCGACAAGACGACGAGCCATGCCAGGAGACGGGCAGGGGCACCGGTCATGGTTCAGTGTAGCTCCGGGACCTCCCCCGGGGCACCCCTTGAATGCGGCCATCCAAAGGATGAAGCCGTTAACGCGAACGCCGCACCCGCCCTGCCCAACGCACCCAGAGATGACAGATACGTTGGCGGAACGTGATGCGGCGGAAGGCGACGGGGTATTTACTCGTAAACGTGCGGGGCCAAGGTGCCCACGAAGTCCAGGTTGCGGTACTTTTCGGCGTAGTCGAGGCCGTAGCCCACCACGAACTCGTTGGGGATGTCGTAGCCAACGTACTTGACGTCGATCTCCACCTTGGCGGCGGTCGGCTTGCGGAAGGCCGTGCAGATCTCGACGCTGGCCGTGCCACGGGATTCGAGGTTGGACTTGAGCCAGGAAAGGGTCAGTCCGGAATCGATGATGTCCTCAACAATCAGAACATCCTTGCCCATGAGGTCGGTGTCAAGGTCCTTGAGGATCCGGACCACGCCGGAAGACTGGGTACCGGAACCGTAGGACGAGACAGCCATCCAGTCCATGCTGACGTGGCTGTGCAGGGCGCGCGCCAGGTCAGCCATGACCATGACCGCACCCTTGAGGACACCGACGATCAAGATGTCGCGGCCCTCGTAGTCCTTGTCGATCTGCGCTGCGAGTTCCGCGATGCGCGTTTGGATCTGCTCTTTGGTGTAAAGAACGTGCTTGAGATCTGCCTGGACGTCGTTTGAATCCACCAATGGCTCCTGTTTTGATGCTCGGGTGCGGCTACTGTTGGGACGGTTTCTGATGCCGGAATACTAGCTTCCCACAGCGCGCGGCTTCGCGGGGACCGGCGCCGGCCGAATCGCGCGGACTACTGGCAGCCGGAGCACCGGCGGAAACCGAACGCTCCTGCTCCAAATCGCTCAGGGACAACCGGTAAACACTGACGTGGCCGGGAAGCTCCACGGGTCCAGCCGACCCTTGTCGCCGCAGCAGCGCTTCCGCGGCTTGGAGCCGTCCGTAGCCAGGTTGTTGACCCCCGACGTCGGCGGCAGCCTTCGCGATGACCCGGAACCTCAGCGCTGCGGGCAGCTCACGTACGGCGTCTTCCGGAAGCCATGCCCCGCCGTCTTCACGCTGGACAAGTGAGAGATAGGTCTCGTTGGCCAGATCTTCGAGGAAATCGGCATCCTGCTGCAGTATTGCGGCGGTCCGGGCAAGCGACTCGGCGACCCCCGGCCCCAGCTTCTCTTCCAGGACAGGCATGACTTCCACGCGGGTCCGGGACCGGGCAAAGGAAGGGTCGGCGTTGCTGGGATCGTGCCAAGGCGAAAGTTCCTCGACCTCGCAAATTTCCAGAGTCTCGGCTCGGCGAAGGCCCAGGAAAGGGCGGAGAAGGCGACCGCGGGCAGGCCTCATCCCCGCCAAAGACCGAGTCCCTGAACCACGGGCCAAGCCCAGCAACACCTGCTCGGCTTGGTCGTCCAGGGTGTGGCCAAGAAGGATCACATCACACGCCAGGTCCGCGGCAGCAGATTCCAACGCAGCATGGCGGGCATCCCTGGCCGCGGCCTCAGGGCCGAACCCAGTGGCCGCGACTTCCACAGTGCGCACCTCCACCGGAGACAGACCCAGCTCGCGCAACACCGCGGCAGTCCGGGAGGCGACCTCTGCAGAGCCCGGCTGCAGCTGATGATCCACCACCACACCGGCAACCGTTACCGGATGTCCATCGACGTGGCCACGCCGGCCGAAGTACGCGGCTATGGCTGCCAAAGCCAACGAATCCGGCCCACCGCTGCAGGCTACGAGCACCCGCTGGGGATGACCCGCGGAGGCCAAGGCGTTCTGCAACTGTTTCCGCGCCTTGCCGACCACCGGCGCAAGGCGCCCGGGCCGCCGTCGACCCTTACCGCCGCGACCGGCAGCGGAATCGACGCCGGAGCCAGCGGCGGCGGAACCGGAAGGAATGCTCAAAGGCCCATCCGCTCAAGCCACAGCTTGGAGTTGTGGATCTCTTCTTCGGTGGGGAGGAAGTCGGCAGATTCCCACACCCTGTTGAAGCCGTCCATGCCTGCCACGGCTACGACTTCGCGGACGAACTTGGCGCCATCGGTGTACTGGCGCATCTTGGCGTCCAGGCCGAGGAGGTTGCGGATGAACTTCTCCACTACCCCGCGGTCCTTGCCGCGCTCGTTGAAGCGCTGGCGGATGGTCTTCACCGAAGGAACGATGCTCGAATCCACAGCGTCCATCACCACGTTGGCGTGGCCCTCGAGGAGGCTCATGACGGCCGTGATGTGGGACAGGGACGCCTTCTCCTCAGGGTTCTGGAGGAGGTCCAGGATGGCGCCGCGGCCCGGAGTCTTGTCTGAGGGAGTGCGGTCACGCAGGGACTTGGCCACCGCACCAGCGCGCTCCACCAGGGAGTCCATGTTGCCCAGGAGGTTGCCGCTGAGCTTCTCGATTTCGTCGAGCATGTGGTGCCGGAGCCACGGCGCGGCAGCGAATTGCACGCGGTGTGTTTGTTCATGCAGGCAGACCCAGAGGCGGAAGTCGTCCGGGTGGACGTTGAGTTCGCGCTCCACGGAGATGATGT
Source organism: Paenarthrobacter sp. OM7 (assembly GCF_029873575.1). Classification (NCBI taxonomy): domain Bacteria; kingdom Bacillati; phylum Actinomycetota; class Actinomycetes; order Micrococcales; family Micrococcaceae; genus Paenarthrobacter; species Paenarthrobacter sp. OM7. The sequence continues at coordinate 191,658 of NZ_CP123579.1, read as the reverse complement.
TCGGCGCTACGAGCAGGAGCCGGCCACCGGGCGGAACGTTGGATTCAGGGGCCAGGGCAGCAAAGGGATCGTACTGGCCAAGGACCTTGCTGGAAAGGAAGGCCAGCACAGCGCCAAGCTGGGTGCCGGTGATGGCACCGCTGGCTGCGGCTGCGGCTGGGGTCATGGACACTCCGCTGCGGCTGTCCAGCATCGTTTTCAACGCGGGTTGGAGCATCACCGCGAAGCTCTGCGTGTTGGCCTTGGACCAGGAAGCGCGGTCCACCACCAGGACGTGCGAGTCACGCAGATCCCGGGCAGCGTCCAACCCGGTGATGTCGTGGACGTGCGGGACGGAGATGTCCGCGTTGAAGCGCAGGTTCTCCACCGCCTTGCCAATCTCCCCGGCGCTAAGCTCCGGACCGGGAGGGGCAAGCCGGGCAGCCGTAGAGGCGGCCAGGTCCCAATTGATCAGGGACGGGGCCCCTGCTGACGAATCGCGGGCAGATGACACCATACGGACCATCACACCACACGAGACTGACAGCGGGCTCTTAAGTTCGCTCCACGCGGAGCATTCAGCCCCGGCAACCGCACGAGGCCAACACCGACGCCGACCGGTCCATGGCCACCTTGTTGGCAGCAGCCCCCGGTTCAAGGTCGTTGCCGATGAAGGAGAACACCAACAACCGCCCGTCGGCGTCCACCACGTAACCACTCAGGGCGATCACCGTATTGAGCGTCCCCGTCTTGGCCCGGACCAGCCCGGCGCCCTCCGCGGTAGAGGCGTCCACATATCTGTCATCCAGGGTTCCGGTCAGGCCGGCCACCGGGAACCCGTCCAGCGCGGTGCGCAGGGAGAGGTCCGGTCCGCTGGTGATGGCACGGACCACCTCGGCGAACTGGCGGGCACTGACCTGGTTTTCCAAGGCCAGTCCGGAGACGTCGGCCAATTGCATCGAACCGGTGGCGATCCCCAGCTCCCCCAACCGTTGGCGCACGGCCGCGGTGGCGCCGTCGTACGTGGCCTTTTGACCGGAAGCCAAGGCGGTCATCCGCCCCAGCGCCTCGGCGAGGAAGTTGTCCGAGGACTCAAGCATGAGGTCCACCTGATCGCTGACTGTGGCTGATTCGGCGGCCGCCAGCACCTTGGCGGGGAGGCCTTTGCCGCGTTCGACGCCGGGACCCACCGCAACGCCGGCAGCCGCCAACTGCTCGGCGAACGCCTCGGCGCTGGTGACGGCGGAATCCTGGGGGCGTGGACCGGTCACGACATCCGGAGCATAGCGGCCTGAGTTCAACGCGAGGGAAAACAACGGTGCTGTCTCGCCGGCGGCGACGTCGTCCAGGCTCCACGCAGGGTTAAGGGGTGCGCCGGCGAAGAGTGAATCGTCCACTCGCACGGTGACAGGTCCCTTGACGCCTGCCGCAGCCAAAGCCGCCGCAGTATCCGAGGCCAGCGAAGCCAAACCGGCGCGTCCAAGAACCGCCGACGGATCCGATGCTGAAGCACCCAGCAGTACGTCCCCTCCGCCGGTCAGCACCACGGTGGAGGGATCCTCGGCTGCGAGCACCCGGGTGGTAAAACGCGCCTCCGGACCGAGGGCTTTCAGCGCAGCCACGGCGGTCAGCAACTTCATATTGGAGGCCGGGATCCGGTTGGCGTTGGCGTCACGGTCAAAGAGGACCTTGCCGGTGGACGCGTCCATCACCATGCCACTGATACTGCCCCCGCCGGCCGGTTTCAGGGTGGCGTCAAGCTGCCGGGCAACCTCAGCGGGCGTGGGAACGGGGGCATTGGCGTCCAGGGGAAGCACTCCGCTGACGTCAGCCAAGCGGTCCGGCTCCTGGTGCCAAGCGGGAACCGAAGGCGACGGCTTGGGCATGGTCAGCAGGCCCGGCACCATACCGGCCACCACCACGGCACCGAGGCACAGCAGGACTCCGGCCAACAGCAACGGCCATTTCAAGCGCCCCCACGCCGCAGATACCCAGCGGGTATCCCCGTTTTTAACGCCCATCATGGAAGTTGCTTGGTCCTGTCAGTCCTGAAATGTCCCCGCCGGTTCAAGAAACCCGGGCCTCTCGCTATATCCTCAATAGTAGTCGGCGGCACCGGCTGTCCTTTTGCCTGCCGCCAGCCCCGGGCTGAGCAGCCTGCCTGAGGCACCGTCACCCGTGACGGCCGCTTCGGCGGAGCGACGCCCCACCCACACCCGTCAAGGAGCATTCCATGAAGCACGACGTGACCATCGAGATCCCCAAGGGATCGCGCGTCAAGTACGAAGTTGACCACGAAACCGGCCGTGTCCGCCTGGACCGCGTCCTTTTCACCTCCATGCAGTACCCCACGCACTACGGTTTCTTCGAGAACACCCTGGGCGAAGACGGCGATCCGCTGGACGCACTGGTGCTCCTGCAGGACTTCGACCTCCACCCGGGCGTCATCGTTGAATCCCGCCCCATCGGCGTCTTCAACATGACCGACGACGGCGGCGGAGACGCCAAGGTCCTCTGCGTCCCCGTTGACGCACGCTTCGACCACATCCAGGAAGTCAGCGACGTCAGCGAGTTCCTGATCAAGGAAATCGAGCACTTCTTCACGCGCTACAAGGACCTGGAGCCCGGCAAGTGGGTCAAGGCCGAGGGCTGGGGCGACCGCGCCGCTGCCGAAGCCGAGCTGGAAGCTTCCATCAAGCGCTACGTTCCGGCAGCACACTAGGGCTTAGTCCTTCGCGTTACGCTTCCGCGTCGCGTACTTGCACGTGATGCTCGACGGCGGCTGGTGCGGTTCCCTGCGAACCGCACCAGCCGCCGTCGTTCTTTAACGTCTTTTGCCCGGACTGTACACATGGGCATGTCTCCCCATCGCGGTAGCTCCCGGGTCCGCTTAGGCTGGGACGAGACTTTTCGATGCCTTACACAGGGGGTTCATATGGCTGGGTTCTACGGCGCGGACATCACGCAGCTACGCAGTCTGGCCGGCGTGATGGGCAAAGCTGCCGACGCCATCAGCCTGCAAAGCACGCAGTTGTCCAACGCCATCAATTCCACAACAGCGTGGCAGGGCCGGGACGCTACGGTGTTCAAGGGCGATTGGAACTCCCAGCACCGGCAGAGCCTGGTCAAGGCCGCCACCATGCTGCGCGAGAATGCCAGCCAGCTGAAGAAGCACGCCAACCAGCAGGAGTTCGCCAGCCACAATGATGGCTCGGGCTCGTCGGTGGGTGTCCTCAAGGACGTCTATGACACCGCGATGGGCGTCAAGGGTTTGGCTGCCCCGCTGTGGACGGCCTACAAATACCTCAAGCTGGGCAACGCGGAATGGGTGAAGACCCGCGAGGTCCTGACCAACTGGCGGGCCGGCGGAACGGTTGTCCGCGACGCCATGACCGCGCTGAGGAACGGCGAGAAAGTCACTGACGTCCTCACCGACCTCAAAGCCAACATCCCTTACAGCCAGGCGTTCCAGGATGCCAGCAAGTTCTCCAAGGGCCTCCGTGTGGCCGGGGCGCTGGCGGCACCGCTGAACATCGTGGGCGGCATCAGCGACATGATCAACCCCGAGCACGATGGCTGGCGCGGCACCGGCGACCGCGTTGCCGGCGGCTTGTCCGTGGTGGGTGGCGTTGGCAGCATCATGCTCATGACGGCCGGCGGGGCCGCCTTGCTGGGGCCGATCGGTGCTCCGATCGTGATCGGTGCGGGCATCGTCGCCGGCGCGTGGGCGCTGGGCAACCTCGTAGCCGACAACTGGGACTCCATCAGCAACTTCGCACGCAACCCTGGCAGCTACATCGCCGACGGCGCCAAGGAGGTGGCGGGCTTCGTCAAGGACGCAGGCAGTAAGGTGGCAGACGGGGTCAGTGACGCCGCCAAGTCAGTCGGAAACTTTGTCGGAGGGATATTCGGATGACCACCAGCACCATGAAATGGACCCAGAGGGACATCGAGGCCGCAGCCAAGGTCCTGGCCACGGCCAGCGCCGTCGGTGCGCCCTTGCCTACGCTGACCGATGAAGAAGTTGTAGCCCTGGACGGCGTTCAGCACGAACAGCTGGTGGCGCTGCCGTGGCTTTCGGCCCAGGACGCCAGCAAGGAGCTGATGTGCGCCATCGCCTTGCGCGGCCTGCTCGCCAAGGAACTCGTGTATCCGGTGGTCTTCGAGGGCGAGACCGAGCCTTCCCGCCTGCACGCCACGGAAGAAATCACCGGCGCCCTCACCCTGCGCCGCAGCGGCAGCAGCGTTGTCTCCGTGGAACGCACGGTGTCCACCGGCAAACGTTGGCTCTACGGCTACCTTCACGACGAAGGTGTTCTGCTCGAGGAAGTAGACGAAAGCGGCTTGCACGGCTTCACCGTGGTCACCCGTGACCAACTGGTTCCGCGTTTGGCCGAATTCGTCGACCCCCAGCAGGCTGCCGCCCGCGATACTGAGCCTGCCCTTTACACTGAAGCCCAGTTCGAGGCACACGCCGCTACCGCCTTGGCCGACACCCAGGCCGCAAGCAACGTTGTGGCCTTCAATTCCAATACCAACGAATTCCCCACTGTCACCGTGTACACCGGTCCGTCCGGCGTCCACGTTCTCACCCCCCGCGTGGAGGGCTCGCCAGAATCCGGCCCGGAGCAGGCGGAATCAGTAACGTTCGAGCTGCAGGAAACCTCTGCGGCATCGTTGGCCCGCGTCCTGGGCGGACTGGCCGGACTGGCCTGACGTTCCGCACCCAAGCTGCACACCGCCGTCGAGCTGAAAGTCCCTCATGAGCACTTCCAAGTCCACCACCCTCACTGGGCTGCTTGATCCTGTCAACGGCCGCCCCGTTCGCCGCCATCCTGACACCGGCGCATACTTCGTCAAGGCTTCGGGTAGTGCCCACTTCTGGGGTCGCGTCCTGGATGCCGTCGTCTTCCTGGTGGGCTACGTGATCCTGGCCGCGATTGCCGCGGTGGTCCGTGAGTCCATGATGAACAGCGGCTCGGCAATCGGTTACAACGACGGTTTGTGGCTGACCCTCTACGTTGTCCTGTGGTTCGTGGGCCTGTTGGTCTACGGAATGATCTGGGGAACCGTGGGCAGCGTAGGCGACGCCGCTGCGGGCATGCGCTCGGTGCGGATCAAGAACGGCACGACGGCGGGCGCCTGGCTGGGCGGATGGCGCGCCATCTGCTGGTCCTTCTTTCCGTTCTTCGTGGTGATGCTCATCGCTTCCGCCATCAGTGGTGGCGGAGACGACACCTGGGATCCGAAGTTCGCCGCCATCGACCGCCGCTCCGGCATTGCGCAGGGCCAGGCACCGGTTCCGGACCCCAAGGTCCCCGCCGCCGAACAAGCCGCTGCGGCCGATCGGCAGGACCTGCCCAACCTCTACGGCCAGCGCCCGGATGCACGGCCGTAACTGGCTGGTCCGCCGTGTTGAGCGCGAGCTCGCCCCCGGCCTGGGACAGCTCCGCTGCGTAGCGTCGTCCCGGCACATCTACTGGAAGGTCCTCATCCCTTGCCTCGTGGTGGGGTTCATTTTTGGGACCATCGCAGAGTTCGTCAGCCCCATCCGATCCACCCGGGAAGCCGGGCACTTCAACGATCCCGCCTTCTTTGTGCTGACCAGCATTCTCACGGGTGTGGTGCTGTGGTCCATGACGCTTCTGGGCAGCTTCCGGAAGTTGCTGGTCTTCGACGGCGGGATGGTCGCCAAGTACTCGCAGAAACACACCCGCGTGGTGATTCCCTGGGCCGACATTACGCCCGGAACCATCAAGGCCGTGACCACCTCCGACGGCACCGATCCCGACCGCCGATTGGTGGCACGCCGGAAGGTTTCCCTGGGTGCTGGAGGCCGGAGTGCCGTGGTTTTCCAAGCCCGCGACACGTTCTGGGTCTTCGCTTCGAACCAGGATCCCGCCCCATTGGTCCTCGCTATCCACGGGGCGATGAATGATGCAGGAACGCCCGGCGCGGCACGGGCAGCGGCAGGTGCGCTGCCCGCCGTCGTCCTTACCGGGCGGACGGCGCTCGACTGAACGGCTGGACTGAACAATGGGCGAATTTTGCCCTTGCAGACCGTCTACCAGCCGGTAGCATGTGATCCACTATGTTCACTCTCACTATCAACCAACGCGACAGCCGGCGCGACGGCGACCTCGTGCCGCAGCTGCTCAAGGACCTGCGGCACATTCCTGCGCGGCTCGACTTTGACCGCTCGGTTGAGGACGAGGTGCAGGGCATCGTCGAATCGGGCCACCAGGCCGTGGAGACTGCCTTGATCGCGCTCCGGTCCAGCCAATGGTATGTAGGGATCGGCGTCGGACCCATCAATGAGCCGCTGCCCAACCTGGTGAAGGACGCGTCGGGCCACGGCCTGGTCTACGCGCGGCGGGCCGTCGACAGGCTGCGCAACGGCAAAGAGCGGATCCCGGTGGCAGTGGACGGACCTTTGACCGCGTTGGCTTCAGAAGCCGAAGCTGTGCTGCGACTCTTGGGACACATCGTCCAACACCGCAGCGCAGCGGAATGGCGGGTCCTTGACCTGCTCACACCGGGCGTCCGAGGCCAGCAAAAAGCCGTGGCCCAGGAGCTGGGCATCACCACGCAGGCCGTCAGCAAGGCCCTGGCCCGTGCGCAGTGGTCCGAGGAACACGCAGCCCGGCCTGCCGCAGCCCGCTTACTGCAGATGATCCTGGAAGTGCGCTGATCCAAGACCCAGCCCGACACATCCCAGGAACGCAGCGTTAAACCAACTGAGTCGCAGATGATGCCGTTTTGAAAGCTCAAAAGGGCATCTGCTGCGACTCAGTTGGGTCAGCGGTGGAACTTACTGGTTGCTGACGTTGTCCTTGGCCGTCTGCGCGCGGTCCTGGACATCGGCGGCTGCTGCCTGGCCTTCGTCCTTGACGTTGGCGGCGGCTTCCGTGGCGCTGTCCTTGACGTTCTGCATTGCGTCCTGCGCTGGCTCGCGCAGGTGCTCGGCGACTTCCTGGGCAGCGTGGCTCAGCTCATCGGTCAGTGGCTGGGCTGCTTCCTTGACGGCCTGGGCTGCTTCGCGCTCCTTTTCAGAGGCCGGGAACAGCGAGGACACCAACAAGCCTGCTCCGAACGCGATCAGGCCAGCGGCGATAGGGCTGCCCTGGGCCTTGCGGGTGATTGCCTGCGGCGCGTCACCGATGTCCGATACGGCCCCGGAAACGGTGCCGGCCATACCGGAGACAGCGTCCCCGGCCCGGTGGGCAGCGTTGCCTGCAGCGTCACTGACGTCGTCGCGGGCGCCGAACACAGCGGTCTTGATCTTGTCCACCCTGCGGTTGACGATGTGCGAAGGCGTGACCTTGTCAGCCACGGCGTCAACGTTGGTACTGAGCCGCCGGCGAGTTTCTTCGATATCGGCGCGCAGGGCGTCGGGGTTCTGCGTCATCGTGTCTCCTCAGTGTTCGGTTTCAAAGCGGGGGGTATTTCTTTGACCGTCTCAGCGGTCTGGGGCATGCCCTTGATGGTGTTCAGTTCCTTGCGGCCCTTGGCAGCCAAAACGGCTGCGACGATTCCCCAGATGACCGCGACAATTACAGCGGACCATCCGAGTCCAACAAGTTGGCCCAAGGCCCACCAAAGAGCAATGGACAAGAACAGCACGGTGATGTGGCCGGCGTATGCAGCTCCGCCCAGCATCCCTGCGCCCTTGCCTGCCTTGGTGGCGGACTCTTTCAGCTCCGCCTTGGCCAGCTCCACTTCCTGGCGCATCAACGTGGAAACATCACGCGTCAGGTCGCTCAGGATCTCGCCGAGGGGAAGGGTTTCCGCCTTCACGTGGGCTTCTGTGGGGGGCAGATCGGCGGGACTGCTCATCGGGGTCCTCCGTACTGCGGGTCATCGGGATCAAGCGGTCCGGCAAGCGGGTCGCCCTGGGCCTTAACTCCGCCGGCTTCAGTCTCCGGGTAAGGGAGGGTGGATCCGTCGTAACCACCGGTGGTACCGGCGTCGTATCCGGTGGTGGTGGCTGAACCGTATCCAGCGGTGGTGGCCGTCGGTCCGGGAAGGTCCACGGCGGGAGGAGTCACGGCACCGCCCTGCGTCGGGTAGTAGACAGCTCGAGGCGTCTCAGTGGTGGCTGGGGTAGCGTTTGCTGAGGCTGCGTCGGAGGCGTTGCCTGCCATGCCCCGGCCCAGACGGCCGGCGAGGACGCCGGCTCCTGCAGCCAGCAGCAGGAACGTTCCTGGCTTACGGCGGGCGAAGCCCTTGACTTCATCCAACAGGGAACCGGGATCCCGGCCTTCCAACCACTGGGCAACAGAGGAGGAACGCTGGGCTGCCTGCTGGACCAGGTCCGTCGCCACACCACCGTTTTCAGTCGAGTTGGCCATGGTGGAGAGTTCGTCCGAGATAGACCGCAACCCTTCGGCCACACGCTGCTGCTGTGCTTGGGCCTGATCGGCCAGCTCGCCCTTGGTCTGCGTGAGCAGTTGGCGGGCATTCACCTTAACCTCGTGGGCAACATGCCCGGCTTCGGTCTTGGCGGTGTCTACAACTCCGCCGGCGGCGTCGCCTACGGCACCGGCCACACCTGCGGCTTCTTCCTTGGCAGTATCCACCTTGCCGGAACTGGCGGAGCCTGTTCCGGAGCCAGTGGGGGTACCACTGATGCCGGTGGTACCAGCCGTTTGGGTCTCAACGTCGGCTGAATCCAGGTAATTTCCCGTGAACGGTTCGGTGCCTGCATGGGCACCGGTGGTTGGCGCCGCGAAGCTTCCGTCCTGCGGCGATTTGCTCTCAGTCATTATCGCTCTCTTTCCACAGTTGGCAGGCTGCGGACAGCAGCCGGGATAGTAAGTATCGTTACTATCAATGGGTGTGTACCCGTTTGCGGGGGTTCTAATCACCCAATCGAACGAATTGATGTCCCTGCTCACGTTCTGCGCTTTCGGCTCGACAGCCGGGACCATACCTGCGAATGTTGGGGTGATGAGCCAACTGCCCGCGAGGCGACGGCTGATTCCCGCGCTTCGAAAAACTGTCACCCGCCACCGACTCCTGTTCGCTGCCAAAACGGCCGCTGCAGCAGGCCTCGCCTGGTACCTCGCGCCCTTCATGCCCGGCTCCGCCGCTGCGTACCCGTACTACGCGCCCCTGGGCGCCCTGGTCAGCATGCACCCCACTGTTGCCGACTCCGCCAAACATGGGCTCCAAAGCCTGGCCGGGCTGGTGTTGGGCATCGGCATGGCCTTCGCCATCACCACCGTGGCCGCACCGACCGCCTTGGCCGTTGCCCTGGTGGTTGGACTTGGCGTTCTCATTGGCGGTCTCCCACGGCTGGGGACAGCGTCCGAATGGATCCCCATGGCGGCGTTGTTCGTGCTGGTGCTGGGTGATTCCAACGCTGAAGGATTCTCGTTTGCCTACGTTCTTCAAATGGGGTTGGGGGTTGCTGTCGGCTTCGCCGTGAACTGGCTCGTGTTTCCACCCCTGCACCTTGACGACATTGATCCCGCGATCGCCGGACACCAGGGAGCTTTGTCCCGTCAACTGAAGGACATGGCCGCAGCCATGCAGGAGTCCTGGCCACCCGACCACGAGGCCTGGGCCAGCCGCAGTGACGACCTTTCGCTCACCGCCGCAGCCGTGCGGACTGCCGTTCACCAGGCAGAGCTGAGCGCCAAAGCAAACCCCAGGTCCCGCCGTCGGGCAACCCGGATCCCCGGCGACCTCGCCGGATTAAGGACCCTTGAGCGGCTCACGTTCCACGTCCAGGACATTACCGATGTCCTGGCAAGCGCCATCTGGGAAGAAGGTGCAGGGACGGTCATCCCCGACTCAGTAGTGGGAAACCTGGCTGAATCCTTGGAAGCGGTAGCCGCAGTGATCGATCGCTGGCGGGATGCAGAGTCCGGGGAACTCGCCAACCGCCTGGCCGCAGCGAAGGACAGCATCTCTGCCCTCAGCGATGCTGTAGCCGGCGCTGCCGCCGATCATGCACCGGTGAACGCACCGGCGTCCGTCGCCATGAGCCTCCGCCGGATCCTCACGGTAGTGCTGACGGCCGAGTAAGGGCTAGCGCGGATGCAGTGGCGGCGAGGCTTTGCGGCCCTTTCCTGCACCGATCCCGTCGAGCATTTCCGCCAGTGATTCCAGCGAGGAATGCTTCGGCGACCAGCCCAGGAGACCATGTGCCCGGGAAGTGTCCATGATGGGCGCATTGGCTGCCATATCCACCCACCCGCCGTCCGTCGCCTGCAAACGGAGACGCCAACTGACCTCGACGGCGGCGCGAAGCACCGGAAGCGGGAACGGCAGCAACCGCCGGGCCTTGAAAATCCACGCCAAGGCGTTGGGGTCGATCACGGGTTCTGCGGCGATGTTGAAGGCACCTTCGGCCTTGCGCTCCAGCGCGCGCCAATAGGCGTCGGCGACGTCGGCGGCGTGTACAGCCTGAAACACCAGTTCCTTGGGAAGAGCCAGCAGCGGCAACCAGGGCTTGCGGGGAACCAGCCGCGGTAGCACCCGGCCCAGGAAGTACCGGCCTACTTCGCTGCCTGCCCCGTCGCTGAACGTCAACGCAGGACGAAGACGGGCCACCACGATCTCCGGGTTCTCCTTCGCGAAGCTGTCCAGGATCCTCTCCTGCGCGGCTTTGTCCGCACTGTAGTGGGACGTGCGGATACCCGCCGCCGGCCAACCCTCCTTGGTCCGCTGGTCCTTGGGTGCTGGTGAATAGCCACCCACGGACGAAGCACACACAACGTGCCCAACCCCGGCTTTCCGGGCTGCGGCCAACACGTGGGCCGTTCCCGCCACGTTGGTCCGGCGAAGCAGTTCGCGGTTGTGGTTCGGCTGGATCAACCAGGCAAGGTGCACCACGGCGTCGGCTCCGGCCAGGGCAGCTTCCAGCGCAGGCTGGTCCTTGCGATCGCCGATGTCCACAGTGTGCCACTCGACCCCTTGGTAGGGAGGCGCATCCTGGTCGGGCTGCCGACGGACAATGCCCACAAGGTCAAGGTCTGCTCCTTCTTCCGAGCGCGCAGCCTGGAGCCGCTTCAGGACTTCGGTGCCAACGTGCCCGGTGGCACCGGTGATCACAATACGCATGGCATCGTTCCTTAGGTTTGCGGACCGTCGCCCGTAGCGCGGATGCGCTCCAGCACGGCTGTTGTGGAGTGCTCGGCCACGTAGTCCAGGATGGTCACGGTGCCGCCATAGCGCTCCACGGCCACGGTTTCCTGGAGCATCTCCGGCGTGTAGTCGCCGCCTTTGGCGTAAATGTCGGGCTGCAGGAGGTCTATGAGCGGTATGGGAGTGGGGGTATCAAAAACGATGACATGGTCCACGCAACTCAGGGCAGCGATGACTGCCGCACGGTCAGCTTCATGGTTGACCGGCCGGTCCGGGCCCTTGAGCTTCCGCACCGAAGAATCGCTGTTCAGTGCGACCACCAGTACATCACCCAACTGCTTGGCCTGGTTGAGGTATCGGGTGTGGCCGCGGTGAAGGACATCGAAGCACCCGTTGGTGAGCACAATCCGCTTACCCTCCCTGCGGTGCTCCTCCACCTGCCGCGCCAACTCGGCGTCCGTCAGTGCTGTATCCGCAAAGCCCCGGAGGTGCTTGGCGAGTTCGTCGGTGGTGCAGACGGAGGTGCCTGGCCGGTGGACGACAACATCTGCTGCAGCCTGGGCCAGATCCACGCTGGTGGTCAGCGGCAATCCGGCAGCACGGGCAATGGTCAACGCGGCCACGAAGGTATCCCCGGCGCCCGAGGCCTGTTTTTCCGCCTGGGGTCGCGCCCACGTTCGGTGGGTGGCCGGCTCCTGGGAGGTGCCGCCGGGGCGAACCGTCAGCGTGCCCTCCCGGTCCAACGTCACGACGACGGCGCCCGCACCTGAGGCGCGAAGGAGCTGGTCTGCGTGGGCTTCCACGAAGGGGCACCTGGCAGCGCCTCCGGGCAACTCGGTCCCAAGCAATCTGGCCGCTTCCTGGGCGTTTGGGGTTGCGAGGTCAGGTTTGAGGTCGGCCCACTGTCCGGGATAGTGGGCGTCCACTACCACCAGGATGTCCTGCCGAACCACTGCTGGGGTGGATTGCCCGCCCTCACTCCCCGGCCCCAAATTTTCAAGAATGGCCTCGCGCACAGCTCCTTCCAAAGCACCCGCCCCGTAGTCGCAGAGGACCACGGCCGACGAGCCGGGAAGTGCTTCGGGAATGGCATCGGCCATGTGGCGGAGGCCTTCGGCCGGAAGGTCGGTTGCCGAGTCGTCCAGCCGCAGCATGACCTGCCCGCCACTGCTCACCCGGAATTTGGTGGTGGTGGTCATCGCGGGGTGCGAGACCACATGCGAAACGTCCACCCCTGCCGAGCGGAGCTGGTCAAGGAGCGTGCGGCCCGCCGGGTCCTCTCCGATCAGCGAAATGAAACGAACCTCCGCCCCCATCGCAGCGAGGTTCATCGCCGTGTTGGCGGCTCCTCCCGGGGCGAAGTCGCGGCGCTGGACCTGGACAACGGGAGCCGGAGCTTCGCGGCAGAACCGCTCAATGGTCCCATCCCACCAGCCGTCCAGTATGGAATCGCCGATGACCGTCACAACAGGACGTTCCTCGGCCAAGCGGCCCGGCAACCAGTCAGCCAGGCCTTCTTGATTGGCCAGGCCTTCTTGATTGGATAGGCGTGCCATGGGGTACCTTCCGGTTGGGCGACAGTTTCCTGTTCCCCTCAGGTACCCCGCGGCAGGCGCTTCACACGCCCGGCCCGGGAGTTTCCGCCACCCTGAAGAAGGAATTGCTCATGAATCTTCCTCCCAAGCCCGGCGTCGGACCCGTGCTGGAAATGTTCAGCGACGTGAAGCGGATTGCGGTCCTCAGGGGTGGCGGCTTGGGCGACCTGATCTACACCTTCCCTGCCCTCCACGCCCTCAAGGAGGCCTACCCTGCTGCCACCATCACCGTCCTGGGCACACCGATCCACGCGGCAGTGGTTGCCGCGACGGAAGGTCCGGTAGACGACGTCGAAATGCTGCCAGTGACGCGGGGCGTCCACGACGGTCCGCGCAACGGCGAGCGCTTCGAGGATGATGCTGGGGACATCGCGGCGCAAGAGGCCTTTTTCGAGGCCATGCGTGCCAGGAAATTCGACATCGCGTTGCAGATGCACGGCGGAGGGCGCTTCTCCAACCCTTTCCTGCTCCGCCTGGGCGCCCGGCATACCGTGGGCACGCGCACCCGGGACGCGGAACGGCTGGAGCGGAACCTTGATTACGTCTACTACCAGAATGAACCGGACCGCTGGTTGGAGGTCGCAGGCCTGGCCGGCGCTCCGTCGATCGTCGCCCCTCCCCTGCTCCCGACGCTGGAACATCAACGGAACATTGCGGGTTTCAAGGACCATCAGCGGACATCGTTGGTGGTGCTCCATCCGGGTGCCACCGATCCGCGGAGGCGGTGGCCGGCATCGTATTTTGCTGAAGCGGCGGCAACCTTAGTGCGGGAAGGTGCGCAAGTGTTGATTGTGGGCGACCGTTCGGAGAAGGCGCTGACGCAGGAAGTGTCCGAGCTCGCGGGCAGGCAACTGGCGGAGAACCAGCGGCAGGCCGTGCGCTCCGTGGCCGGCGAACTGGAGATCGGAGACTTGGCGGCACTCCTGGGTGAAGCCACGGTGATGCTCGCCAGTGACAGCGGTCCCCGGCACCTTGCCCAGGCAGTGGGGACCCCGACGGTAGGGATCTATTGGGTGGGGAACGCGTTCAATGCGGGCCCTCGAGGGCGGGCCTTGCACCGCGTCCATATGTCGTGGGCTACGCAGTGCCCGCGCTGCGGAGCGGACGTGACCCAGGTGGGATGGACGGCACCGCACTGCGGCCACGACGACACCCTCATCGAGGGCATCGCCGTGGCCGACGTTGTTCAGGACGTGCTGGACCTTACGGCCACGAGCCTTCTTCTGCGGGGCAGATAAGCAGCTCGCGGACTTCGCTGCCGAACGGCTGCGAGAGCGCGAACACCACTGCCTGCGCCACATTGGCGGGATCGTTCAGTTTGGAATCGTCCTGCGGCTTGTACTGCTCATCCCGATCATCGAAGAAGTGGGTCTTCATACCGCCCGGGATGATGGTGGTGACGCCGATGACTCCCCCGGTTTCGGCAGCCAATGCGCGGCTGAAGCCGATCACACCGAACTTCGAGGCGCAGTAGGCAGTCGCATCCGGCAGTGCCCTCAAACCCAGCGTGGACGCAATGGTGATGGCCCGTCCGCGGGATTCCTTGAGGTACGGCAAGGCCGCCCGGACTACGGACACCGTGCCCAGGAGGTTCACGCCAATGACCTTTTCCCATTCGGCGGCAGGGACATCGCCCAGCTTGCCGCAGCGGTCGATGCCTGCCGCGGTCACCACGCCATCGAGCCCGCCCAGGGTGTCGGCGGCCTCCTTGACGGCGGCTTCCACTGCTTCCCGGTTGGAGACGTCCACTTCCAGGGCTTTGGCCCCGGAGACGTTGCTGACATCGCGGTCGAAGACGAAGGGCGTGCCACCGGCGTCGCGGATGGCTTCCACGATCGCAGCGCCAAGGCCGGAGCCGCCTCCAGTGACGATGACGCGACCAGGTGTTTGCGTGTTCATGCGGTTCCTCTCGGTTGATCGGTTGCTTGGTGCTTGGGTGCTTGTTCTCAGCTGACGGTGTTGTTGTCAGCTGACCTTGGCCAGGGCTGCAGCCAGGCCGCTGGTGGAGCGTGCCGGATGGAAGGGCACAGTGACGCAGCGCCCTCCCCAACCCGCCACCAAGCGGGCTTCCGGCAATTCTTCGGGGGTGTAGTCGCCACCCTTGACCCAAATATCGGGCCGCAGTTCGGTGAGGCAGGCTTCGGGAGTGTCCTCGCCGAAAACCACCACGGCGTTGACGCATTCGAGTGCCAGCAGCAACTCCGCGCGGTCCTCCACGCTGACGATTGGCCGATGTGGACCCTTGAGCCGCCTGACCGATTCATCGGAATTCAGGCAAACGATAAGGCAGTCGCCCATGCCACGCGCGGCGGCCAGCGTCCGGGCGTGACCGGCGTGGAGGAGATCGAAGCATCCGCCCGTGGCCACCACAGTGCCTCCTCCGGCCCGCACCGCCCGAGCCAGCTGGACACCATCCGGGTCAAGGTCGTCGGCTCCCACGAGTTCCAGACCTTTAAGCTCGACGACGGGGCCGGCGTCGGACGCTTCGGTCACCACCGCCAACGCCGCCGCTCCACCCCCGGCCAGGAAGGCGGACGCATCCTCCACTGCCCGGGCGGCGGCCTGTGCGAGGTCCATCCCTGACCCCAAGTGCACGGCAAGGCTACCGGCCAGTCGGTCGCCGGCTCCACAGGGGTCGCTGACGTTGGTTCTGGGGGCGGGGATACCCTGCGCGGCTCCGGCTGACATCAAGAGCGCCCCGTCCGCACCCCTGGTCACCAAAACGGCGCTGCTTCCCCATCTTTCGAGCAGGTACCGGCCTGCTTCCCCGGCACCCGTGGACGGTTCCAGCCCGGCCGCTTTCGCCGCCGCGATGGCCTCGGCAAGGTTCGGCGTCACGACGGCGACGCCTTGCACGGGCTCGGAACCGGCAGGATGCGGATCCCACACCACGGGGACGCGGCGCACAGCATCGGCGAGCGCGGCACGGATCTCGGTGTTGGCGGTCATTCCCCGGCCGTAGTCGGCCACCACAATGGCTTCCGCCGAGGCGATGGCTGCGAGCATCTCCCCCGTGCTGGCGGGAACAGGGGCGGGGGCGCACCCTTCGTCGAACCGGACCATCGGGTGTGTCCCGATCCGTACCCGTGTCTTGGTGGGCGTGGGGGCGAGCGGGACTCCGGTGAGCACAGACACCCCGGACAGGGCGCGCTTGAGGTGGCTGGCGCCGTCGTCGTCCGATAGTGCGGTGACCAGCGAAACGCTGTGGCCGTCCTGGGCCAACACGGTGGCCACGAGCCCGGCGCCTCCTGCACGACGCCGGATGTCTCCGACGTCCACCACCGGTACCGGCGCGTCGGGGCTGAGCCGGGTGGCTGCCCCGTTGATGTCAACGTCCAGAAGGACGTCGCCTACGACTGTGATCCTCATGGTTGCCCCGCCCCGAAGGAGCTTGAACCTGCGCGCTGGGCGACCTCGGCATCGAAGGCCCGGCACACTGCATGGATTGCGATGAGGTGGCCTTCCTGGGCGTTGGCGGCGATGGCGTCCACGGTGATGGCTTGATCGCAGGCATCGGAAAGGGGGTTGGGGCCCGGACCGGTGAGAGCCCACGTTGCGATGCCGCGTTCCCTTGCCGCACGGGCGGCTTTGAGCAGATTGGGGCTGCGTCCGCTGGTGGAGAGAAGGAGAAGCACATCGCCCGCCCGTCCATGTGCCCTGACTTGCCGGGCGAAGACTTCCTCGTAGCCGTAGTCGTTGGACAATGCGGTGACGGCGGAGGACTCTGCGTGCAGGGAGATGGCGGAGAAGGGCGCGCGTTCTTCGTCGAACCTGCCCACCAGTTCAGCTGTCAGGTGTTGCGCCTCAGCAGCTGAGCCGCCGTTGCCTGCCGCCAGCAGTCGTTGTCCGGAGAGCAGCCTGGTGGCGAGTTCGGTTCCCCATGCGGACAGGCGCCCGGACTGCGAGCGCAGCGACTCCAGCGCTGGCAGGACGTTGTCCAGGTGTGTGGTGACTTCGGCGGTGTGGGTAGGGTCGGTGACGTTGGGTACCCAGCGCGCCTGGACAGTGGTCGAGGTGCTGGACCCGGTGGTCGCAAGGCCTTTGATCATCACAGCGCCGTTCCTTCCAATGGTTCCAGGACTTGCTCGGATTGCCGGGACAGCCCGGCCGCCAGGACGGATCGGTAGGCTTTCTCGGTGTCGGCGGCAACGCGTTCCCAGGAGTAGCGGGAGCGTGCCCGGCGAGCGCCCGCCCGGCCCATGTCGGCGCGCAGCTCCGGGTCGGCCAGCAGCTTGCCGAGTGCCTCGGCGAGGGCTTCCGGATCACGCGGCGGGACATGCAGCCCGGTCTTTTGGTCGACGACGGTCTCCCGGAGTCCGCCCACTGCAGCCGCAACCACTGGCACTCCGCAGGCCATGGCCTCCAACGGCACAATGCCGAACGGCTCGTACCAAGGCGCACAGACCACGGCGTCGGCGCTGCGGAAAATGCCGGGCATCGCATCGCGTGGAACCTGCCCACGCATGGTCACTTTGTCCTCCACCCCGAGTTCCTTCGCCAACGCATGGAGCCGTTGGGCTTCCGGGTCTTCCTCAAGTGTCAGGGCGTCGCCGGAGCCACCAACGATCAACAGCTCCACGTCCTTGAAGCCTGCCTCAGCGAGGATCGGGAGGGCCTGGATCACCGTGTCCACGCCCTTCCGTTGCACGAGGCGCCCTACGCTCAGGATGCGATGCGTCCGTGACTTGGGTTCGGCGTCGGAGGTTCCCGGGAACAGCGTGAGGTCCACGCCGCAGGGGGCAATGGAGACCTTGGACCGGCTGATGCCCAGGGCTTTGAGCTCGAAGACCTCGTCGGGGCACGTGGCGATGATCCAGTCAGCCGTGCGGCCAACCCAGGGTTCCAGCCACTCCCTGGCCGGCGGGCTGGTGTCTGCGGACCCTTGATGGCGGCGCTTCACCGAACCCAGGGCGTGGAAGGTCTGCACTACAGGCACGGGGTCTGGTGCTCCGGCGCGCCGGGAGGCCTGAATGGCTGCAAGGCCGGACATCCAGAAGTGCGCATGGACCACGTCCGGCAACTGGCCGGCCCAGTCCGCGCAGATCCCGTCCGCCAGCGCACCCATATACGGCAGCAACCCGTCCTTGGGAATGCGGCGGGCAGGGCCGGCGTCGACGTGGACCACGGTGAGTCCCGGACCAACCTGCACCTTTGCGGGCAGGTCCGGATCGTCGCGCCGCGTGTACACCGTGACCTGGTGGCCGCGATCAGCAAGGCTTGACGAAAGCGCGGCCACATGGACGTTCTGCCCGCCGGCATCAACGCCTCCCAATGCAGCCAGTGGGCTGGCGTGTTCGGAGACCATGGAGATTTTCATGGGTGCGTCCTCTCAGTATCATGGCTGGCTTCTGTGTCATGGCTGGCGAAAGCCGTGCCGGGTTGCGGACGGCTTCCTCCGTGGGTGTGCTGGGGCAGGTCGGCCAGGAGTTCGTCCCAAGCCCGAAGAAACCTACCGAGTCCGTAGCGCTGCAAGGCGGCCTCACGGGCGATGATCCCCATGGCGTACGCGTCGTCGGGGTCGTCCAGCAGCCGCCGGGCGAACTTTTGGAGGTCGTCGACGTCGTTGGAGACGAGGCCTGCGCCATGCGGTACGGCGCGGCCCGCCTCGGTGGTGTCCAGTGCCAGCACCGGCATGCCAAGATGCATGGCTTCCAGCAGGGCCAACCCCAACGACGTCCACCGCAACGGATGCAGGTACAGGCGGCAGCGTGCCAGTTCCTGATGGAGTTTGGGCGCCTGCACGTCACCGGCAATGTGGAGCCGTTTTTCGCTAAGACCAAATCCCTTGAGATTCAGTGCTTCCGGCAACGCCTCCGTCCCCATGCCGAACACCCGCAGCGGACCCACGCCGGCGAATCCGGGCAGGAGGTCGGTTCCCGTGACACGGCCACGCCTGACGGGTTCGTTGATCACCACGCCCATCTCTACCTGTTCGCCCGTGTACAGGTGCCCGGGGTCGGGGATGCCGTGCTCGATCACCGTGGTGGCCGCCGAGCCCGTGTCCCAGAAGAGCTGGTTGAAATGGGTCACATGGACCACCGGGATGCTGCCCTGGTCCGCCAAGGGATGAAGCGTGAACGGGACGTCGCCCTTGGGGGTGTTGTGTTCGAGGTAGACGGCTGGGAGGTCGTGGCCCGGGCGCCGGCCCAGCGTGCGGGCCACCGCAGTGATCTCCTCGGGCCGTTGGAGGACGACGGCATCGACGCTGTCCGGATCGAGCGTCTCCAGGTCAACTTCCCGGGCGGCAGCGGGCAACTCACGGCCCCCACGCCCCAAACCCCACGCGCCGCCGTCGGACGATGTTGGCAGCAGGTACTCATGCCGGCCACGGACGAATGCCTCCATCCATCCGCCGTGCACATGCCACACCAGGATCCTCATGGTTTCCACACCTTCCGACGAGTGGACAGTGACGACACGCCTCCCAGGAGCCTTTCAACAGCTTCGACAACCTGTTCCGGGGATACCGAGCTCAGGCAGGGATGCCCGGGAACAGGACAAATGCGTGCGCGGCTGTTCCTGCAACCCGCTTCCTGGTCGCCGAGCAGCTCCAGCGGAACGCCGTAAGGTGCCCAGCGGATCGCAGGGACAACGGGTGCGAACAGGCAGACCACCGGCGTACCCACCGCTGCAGCCAGATGGGCGGGACCTGTATTTCCGGTCACCACGACGGCGGCACCGGCAAGTACCGCTGCCAGCGTCCGCAGGTTGGTTCCGCCGCCGAGGTTCCTGGCCGAAGGTCCTGCCACCGTTGCGGTGAGGGACGTTTCCCCGGGACCTCCCGTGACCACCACACGATGCCCGTATGCTTCGAGCAGTTCCACGGTGGCGGCGTGGTGGAGGGCCGGCCACGCCCTGGCGGGTGCTGCGGCTCCCGGGTGGACCACGATGTACGGGCCACCTTCAGCCAGTTCGTCCGCCACTCCGCCCGGGTCCGCCCCCGGAGTGATGCGCAGTTTCCCGTCGTCGCCGTCGGGAAGAACGTAGCCACCGGCCTCAGCGATGGTGAGGGCACGGACCGCTTCCGGCTGGTCCTCGGGGAAGTCTTCGCCGGGTTTGAGCCGGACGTCCAGCAGGGAGCCTGCATAGTCCGTGGACGCACCCGTGATCTTCTTGACGCCTGCCAAGCGCAGGAGCAGTGCGAGCGGGAGGGGGGATTGGTGGAAGGACGTGAGGATCAAGGCTTCCTCGATGCGGGAATTGCGGACAAAGTCGATCAGCCGGCGGGCCGTCGCTTCGGTTGCAGGGGGTGCGGGGTTCACGATCCAGGGGCAGGCCCAGGTGTAAACCTCGGTGACTCCGGGCAGCATCTCCGCCGCGCTTGACCCTTCGGGACCGCAAAGCAGGACCACGTCGTTTGGGCGGCTGCCATCCGGCCTGTTTCCGTTGGCCACAGCACGCAGGGCGGGTCCTGAAAGGAGGACGTCGCCCATGCTGTCCAGGCGGGCTACCAGGATCCGGCTCATACAGGGGTGTCCTGTTCTTCCGGTACCCCGGAGAGAAGGATCTCCACCGCGTGGCCAAGATCCACGGCCACATTGGCCGCAGCCTCAATCTCCTCGTGCAGGGTGATCTCCGTGGGCACCAACACACTGCGGGCACCAGCTGCCGCGGCTGCGTCCATGTCAGTACCGATGTCGCCAACATAGGCAGCCTCGGACGGTTCGATGCCCAGGGCATGGCAGGCAGCCAAGATCATGCCCGGCGCAGGTTTACGGCATTCGCAGCTGTCCTCGGGCCCGTGCGGACATACTTGCCACACGTCGAACGGGCCCAACAACTGTTCCACCCGCTGGTTGACGGCATCCACCTGGTCCATCGACAGCAGCCCACGGGCAACGCCCGACTGGTTGCTGAGGACCCCTGTGGCAAGCCCTGCCCTGCGCACTTCTTCCAGCGCCGCAAGGGCGCCGTCCATGGGCCGCACCAGCTGCGGGTCGCCGTTGTAAGGCACGTCAACCACCAGCGTTCCATCGCGGTCAAACAGGACCGCCTTCAACGTTCCGGTTCCTCCCATACCCGCAACGTTCCCCGGTTCTCCGGACGCTAAACAGTGCGGCGGTGAGAAGTTTCGTGCCGCTAGACTCCTAGCGGGAGGCCACCATGAATACAGCTGAACGCAACGATCAACCTCTTTTGCTTGCCCTGCGCGCCTTGAAGCTCGGTGACCTTTTGGTCGCAGTTCCGGCGCTTCGAGGCCTGCGGCGGGCCTTTCCCGAACACCGCATTCTGTACGCTGCACCGGCCTGGATCGCCGAGGCCCTGGAACTGGTGGGCGGCATCCATCATTTGCCTACCCCGGGCCTCGACGACCCCCTGACCGTCCCGCACGGGGCCGTGGACATTGCCGTGAACCTGCACGGAAACGGCGCCGAGAGCCGCCTCCGGATCGAGGAACTGGGGGCCAACCGGGTGGTCGCGCACGAGGCACCCGGGATCGATGGACCGGCCTGGACCTCGGGCTTGCCTGAACGCGAGCGCTGGACCCGACTGCTCAACTGGCACGGCATCGAAGCCGACCCCCTGGACTACCGGTTGAACCTCCCCGCTGTCCCTTCGTCGCGCCCGGGAGCCACCGTGATCCACGTGGGCGCGGCTTACGGCAGCCGGCTGTGGCCCGTGGATCGGTTCGCGGACGTGGCGGTGGAACTCGCGGCAGCCGGGCACGACGTAGTGCTCACTGGTGGCGCGTCGGAGCGCGGGCGCGCTGAGCAGACAGCCGCGTTGGCGAAACTCAAAGGAGCAAACCTCGACGACGGCCTGCTGGCCGGGCGGCAAGGCCTTGCCGAGTTCGCGGCCACCATCGCCGAAGCGCGGTTGGTGGTATCCGCCGATACCGGTGCAGCGCACTTGGCGTCCGCCTATGGGCGCCCGTCCGTGGTGCTGTTCGGCCCCGCCCCCGCGGAAGAATGGGGACCGCCGCCCGGACCGCACAAGGTGCTGACCGCCGTCGAACTCCGCCGCGGTGATGTGTTCTCAGCCGATCCTGATCCGGCGCTTTTGGCCGTCAGCGTCCGCGACGTTGTGGACGCCGTGGAGAGGCTGGGCACATAGGGACCCTCTTCCGGCGGTAACGCGGGTTGTGATCATCGGATTCTAGGGGGCAGTCCCGTCCTGCAAATGGGCTTGTTCGTCCAGCAGTTGGGTTTGAAGGGAAACGAGGATCTTGGACAGCTTGCGCGATACCTGCATTTGCGACATCCCCAGGGCCTCGGCGATGGTGGACTGCGTTTCCTCGCGGTAGTAGCGGCGGTAGAGCAAGTGCCGGTCCTCGGCGCTCAGTCCGCGGATGGCGTTGCGGAGAGCCAGCACGTCCTCGAGGCGGTCCGTGGGGCACCCGAAAGCCGAAAGCGAGCCTTGGAGGCCCTCGCGGCCCTCGGATACTGGAGCATCCAGGGAATCCGGGCGTTTGCTGGTGCCGGCCATCAGTGCTTCGCGCACCTGGCACGGCTCCAGGGCCAGGTCCTGGGCCACTTCCTCGGGCGTTGGCGTTCGTTGCAGAGTTTGGGTCATTTCCTCCGTCCGCGCCAGCACTTGGCGGCGGACATCCTGAATGGTTCGCGGAGGGCGCACCACCCAGCAATGATCGCGGAGGTAACGTTTGACCTCGCCGGCGATCGTGGGCGCGGCGTAGGCAGGGAAACTAACGCCTTTTGATTCGTCATAACCCCGCGAAGCCTTGATGAGGCCCATGTACGCGACCTGCCTGACGTCGTCGAGGTCGTGGGTGTGGGCCGAGTACCTGGAGGCAATGGACTTGGCCAGATTGAGGTGGTCCAGGATCAGGCTGTCCTGAAAGCTTTGCTGGATGCTCCCTTGCGGTGCGTTGGCGGGGGGACGTGAGGGGACGTCAAAGCGTGGGATCTGTCGCATGGGGCTTCAATCCTCTACCTGCTGGTTAGGTGAGCCCACGGCAAGACTCTTTAAAAAGAGAAGCACACTTACTATTAGCTTTCAACGGGGTTAGGCTCAAAAGGTAGCCGCGTCCACCGAATCGGAGATTTACATGGAAGAACCACAACTCGCAGAGCCGAGTACGGTCCTGTCCGATATTCAGGATTTGTTGCTGGGCACGCCTGACGTCGAGGCGTTCCTTGAGGAGTTGGCCCGGCACTCAGCAAGTATCTTCAGCAGCCCTGACCACGAGGTTTACTGCGGAATCACGCTGATGCGTCACCGCACAGCCGGCACAGTGGCCAGCAGCAGCGAACGTGCACGGCAACTGGATGAGGTCCAATACGCGTTTGCCGACGGGCCCTGCCTGCATGCCTGCCGCGAGGGCACCCAGGTCCATATTCCCGACTTTGAAAAAGACGACACCTGGCCGGAATATAACGAGGCCATCACCGACCATGGCCTTCGTTCCGTGCTTGCGGTTCCCTTCCCACTGCCGGACGACACAGCCATGGCGGGTCTCAACCTGTACTCCGACCGCCCCAACGCTTTTGACCAGGCAGCCGTGCAGCGCGCCAACGACTACGTGGGGCAGGCCGCCAAGGGCCTTCAGCTGGCCATCCTGATTGCCCAGCACAGCCAAACCGCCGCCAACCTGCGGGCGGCCATGGAGTCCAGGACCGTGATCGACATCGCCACCGGGATCATCATCGCGCAGAACCGCTGCACCCAGGAGGAGGCGATGGAACTCATCAAGAAGGCCTCCAGCAACCGCAACGTCAAGCTCCGGGTGGTTGCGCAAGCCATTGTTGAGTCCGCCGGCGGAGGGCCGGTCCAGACGGTGTTCAAGTAGTTCAAGTAGTTCAACTTGTTTTTGTACCTACGGGGCGCTACCCCTGCATGGCTCCGATGATTGCGCCCATCACCGTGAAAGTGACCACGTTGTAGCTGCCGTTGATGGCAAAAAGTGTGAGGCTGCGGCGCTCGAACAGGTAATTAACACCCAAGGCTGTTGCCACCCATCCCAGGCCCGCGGCCAGCCCGGCAAAGGTCCCGAACATGAACCCGGCCCGGCCGATGAACGCAGCCAGGACAACGGCCATCACAGCCGCCAGGAGGAACGAGCCCACAAAGACGCGAGCCGTCCCGGACTTCAACTGTTCATCGCCCACCCCGGCCGCCTTCTGCCACGGTTTGGCGAACAGCAACGAATACCAGAGCCCACCCACTACGAACGTGGCCAACGCAGCCAACAACACAGCGAGCCCATTGATCTGAACGTCCATCAGTGTCCTCTCCAGGGTGAGCAGTTCCTGAATGGACAGTACGCCCGGTCAAGCTCGCGGTCTTGTAAAAAAACCGCAGGCTATCCGGCTACTTCCTCGAGCGGGATAAACGTGGCATATTCCGCCCCGTAGTTCTGCACCACCTGAAGGTATTCGGTGGGGGTAAAACCACTGAAGCGCCTGAAAGACCGGATCAGATGAGGCTGGTCGTAGTAATCGGCCAAGTGAAGGAGTTCCCGGCCCGGGATGGAGCCCATAGGCAGGGCTGCCGCCTGGTTCACGAGCCTGTTGAACCGGCACACGTCCGAATAAGCCTTGGCCGTGGTCCCACAATCCCGCATCATGATGCGCTCCAGCGTGGACGCGCTGATCCCCAATCCCGCAGCCACCACGCTGATTTCGACGTCCTCTTTAGCAAGGGTTTCCACGGCGTGCATTGTCCGGGGATCGGCCGCGTACCCCGGCCTGAGCTGCGCTTCCAGAAAACTTGCCAGTGCCGCGAAGGCCTCTTCAGGCCCTGCGGTGGTCAGTTGAGAGCGGAGCAAGGAAAAACCAGGAAAGATGCTTTCAGCATCCACCACCCGGTTCTGAAATTCCGACGGCGGCCGGTTGGTAAACGCTGCCAGTCCATAGGGAGCCAGACGGGCACCAATGTTGAACAGCTGGTCCGGGTTTTCACTGATGACATAACTGCGTTGCAGGCCTGCGTAAAAGCCCGTGGAAACTTCCGTTGCGCCGGCTTCCGACAGGGTGGGGGCTGTTCCACCCTCAGGCGGGGTGATCAGCCTGTACGGGTCAGACAGATTCAGAATCAGGTGTGCCGAAGGGCCGGGGAGAATCTTCTCGTACCGGGCCTGAGGCTGAGCACGGACAAACCACAGCTGGGTAACGAACGGCTGCAGTCCGGGCGGCGCGGGGCACTCTTCATAGAACACAGCCCCAGTCTAGGTACCCCGCCGCCCGCTAATGCGCAGTTACAGCAGGCCGCGCAGAACCAAGGCTGCGCCGTCGTCGAGCACTGACGCGGTGACCTCGTCCGCAACGGCGAGTACCTCGTCGGGGGCCTGGCCCATGGCAATGCCCCGGCCTGCCCAGGTGAGCATCTCGATGTCGTTGCGGCCATCACCGACGGCCACCGTGTTGTTCCGGTCCGTGCCGAGCTTCCGGCGCAGGGCTTCAAGGGCGCTTGCCTTGGTGACACCTTCCGCGGCGATGTCCAGCCAGGCTGTCCAACCCACCGAGTAGGTCACGCCGGAAAGTCCGATGTGCTTGATGGCCTCGTTGAACTCATCCGAGGTGTTCTCGCTGCTGAAGACCACCACGCGGACCGCGGTGGCATCCAACATGGTCTGAAAGTCCACGCCGATGGACTCCACACCGAAGCTGGCATCCTGGAAGCGCTCGGTGGAGAGGAAGTTGCCGTCCTCGTCTTCCAGCGCGTACTTGGCGTTGGGCAGCCGTTCGCGCAGGGCCTTCAGAGCCGGAGCGGGATCGAAGGTTGCCTTGTGGATGATCTCGTAGCCCTTGTCCAGCGAGGGATCCAGTCGAAGTGTCACGCCGCCATTGCAGCACACTGCGTAACCTCTCTCGAGGCCGATCTGTTCAATAATGGGCAGCGTCGCGTTGAGTGAGCGGCCCGTGGCGATCATGACGTCGTGGCCGCTGGCAACCACTGCCTGCGCAGCAGAGCGAACGGCTGGTGACATGTGGCCGTCGTGGTCAACCAAGGTGCCGTCAACGTCCAAGGCGATCATGAGGTTGTTGTTGTTATTTGGCTGGTCATCGATGCCAGCAACTGGAGTATCAGTCAAAATAGTCATGCTTACAGTAGAGCAGACACTTCCGACACCGAACTAGGACCGGCGCCACAGCTGTGGATTAACGGACGGTGAATCATTCGGATGGTTCCACATTCCTCCCCAGGATCACGAGTTGCTGGGTGGCCCGGGTCATGGCGACATAGCGGTCCACTGCACCTTCCATGCCTGCGCCGAACCCGGCCGGGTCGATGACAACCACCAGGTCGAACTCGAGACCCTTGCATGATTCAGGCGTGAGCCAGCTGACGCGGTCCAGTGTGGGCTTCGTTGCCACGGCGTCCGGCTGGCTGACGACGCAGGCCGTGCCCTCCGGGTTCTTGGCGAGCCAGACTTCCAGGATGGAGTTGAGCTCCTGAGCTTTCCCATGGACCACGGGGATGCCACTTTTGCGAACCGATGTGGGGACGTTGGCGTCCGGGAGGGCCGCCCTGATGACCGGCGCAGCTTCCGCCATGACTTCTTCCGGCGTGCGGTAGTTGATGCTGAGGCTGGCCACGGAAATGATACCCAGGCCCACCCGCTCCAGGCGTTCCTCCCAGGTCTCAGTGAACCCGTGCCTGGCTTGGGCGCGGTCCCCCACCACCGTAAAGCTCCGCGACGGGCAGCGAAGAAGCAGCATCCGCCACTCAGCGTCGGTCAACTCCTGGGCCTCGTCCACCACAATGTGCGCGAACGGTCCTGCCAGGACATCGGGATCAGCTGCGGGCACCGCATCACTGCCCAGCAGTTTGTCCCGCATGTCATCGCCCCGCAACATGTACATCTCCAGGTTTTCTGAGTCGTCAGCTGCAATCAGGTCATCTACCACCCGATCCATGAGCTCCCGTTCCGCGGCCAGCGCCGCTTCCTGCTTCCGCCTGCGTCGGGAAGCTTCAGGGTCGCCCAAGCGTTGGCGGGCTGCATCCAAAAGCGGCAGATCCGCCGTCGTCCATTCCTCCGGGTCTTGACGCCGCAGTACCGCCCTTTCATCAGGCTGCAACCATGGTGCGCACAGCTGCAGATAAGCAGGTACACGCCAGAGGTCGGCCACCAGCGCCCCGTAGGAGAGCAACGGCCAGGCCTTGTTGAATTCCTCCTGCAGCCCCGCGTTGTGGGCCAACATCCTCCGGAGCAAGCCCGTGGGAACATCGCGCTCGGCCACCTTGTCCATGAGGATTTCCAGCAGCGCCTCCCACACGTCGTCGCGTGCCTCGTTGTGCGGGGTGCCGGGCTCTGCGGCATCGAAGGCCTCGGCCCAGTCTTCGGTGCTGAGCCAGATGTCGGCGTACGGCGTCTCAACCTCCATGCCCCTGGACGGCGGCGCCTCGTAAAACCTCACGGCAGCCTCAATCGCCTTCACCATCTCAACGGACGACTTGAGCCGGGCGGCGTCGGGATCACTTTCGACGACGGCCGTGGCACCTTCCGGGACCAGGTCCCGCAGCGTGCAGGTCTGGACTCCCTCTTCGCCCAGGCTGGGAAGAACATCCGCAACGTAAGCGAGGTAGGGCTGGTGGGGGCCGACGAACAGGACATCGCTCCTTCGATGGTTACCTCGCTGGCTCAGCCGAGGGTCCGAATAGAGCAGATATGCCGTGCGGTGCAGGGCGACCACGGTCTTACCGGTACCAGGACCGCCGTCGACCACCAGGGCACCCCGCGAGCCTGCCCGGATGATCTGATCCTGGTCCGCCTGGATGGTCCCCAGCACGTCCCGCATTCGAGCCGTGCGGCTGCTGCCCAAACTGGCGATGAAGGCGGATTGGTCATCCAGTGCAGCGTTACTTTCCAAGCCATCCGCCGTGAACACTTCGTCCCAGTAGTCACTGATCCGCCCTCTGGTCCAGCGGTAGCGGCGGCGACTTACCAAACCCATCGGGTTGGCGTGGGTCGCTCCGAAGAAGGGCTCCGCCGCCGGCGAGCGCCAATCGATCAGGAGCCTGCGGCCTTCTGTGTCATTGAGTCCCAGCCGCCCTATGTAGGTGGGCTCCGGATTGTCAGCGGTGACCATACGGCCCAAGCAAAGATCCAGTCCGAAGCGGTTGAGAGCCCGCAGCCGCGCGGTGATCCGATGAATTTCCTGGTCCCGGTCCAGGGCCGCCTGGCCCCGGCCGCCGGGCTGCTTTCGCACGGCATCGAGACGGTTGGACAACTCCGTGAGGGATTCTGAAAGGCTGGTTGCGATGGCTTCAAACTGCTGCTCATCGCTGCCGATCAACATGGGCACGGCCTTGCGGGCAAGGTGCTCCGGCAGGGCGAATGCCCTGGTTTTCAGGGGGCTGGTTTCGGGCATGGCACGAGTCCCTTTTCTCTGGGCG
This sequence comes from Paenarthrobacter sp. OM7, assembly GCF_029873575.1. Taxonomy (NCBI): domain Bacteria; kingdom Bacillati; phylum Actinomycetota; class Actinomycetes; order Micrococcales; family Micrococcaceae; genus Paenarthrobacter; species Paenarthrobacter sp. OM7. The sequence continues at coordinate 163,693 of NZ_CP123579.1, read as the reverse complement.
ATGGGGTTCGTGGATCCATTGTTCGGCATGCAGGGGGCCTTGCCGCAAGCCCCCGGGTGGGTTATAAATTGAGTATGGAAGGGATCATTTCCCTTCCTTTTTTGTGCCCGATTTCCCGGGGATCCGGCGACGAGACCGTTAGGGTGGGCGGATGTCTTCCCGAATGACCTCAGCCCAACTGTCAGCCCTCTACGACGCGGAGAATCAGTGGGCCGCGGATGACGACTTTTTCCTGGCTTTGGTGAATGAGCGGCCGGACAGCCGGGTGCTGGATCTGGGCTGCGGTACCGGTCGGATCACCTTGGCGGTTGCCGCGGCTGGCCATGCCGTTGTTGGCATCGACCCCAACTCGGGTTCCCTTGCGGCTGCGCGACAGAAACCCGGGGCTGAAGGCGTCACCTGGTTGGACGGGACATCGGCGGCGATCCCCCGCGACGCTGCCTTTGACGTAGCGATCATGACGGCGCACGTGGCTCAAGCGATCTACGACGACGGCGACTGGTCCCGAACGCTTGCCGACATCAACCGTGCGCTCGTCCCGGGAGGTCGATTGGCTTTCGATTCCCGAGACCCTGCAGCCAGAGCGTGGGAATACTGGACTCCGGCGAAGACGCGGCGGCGCTGCGCCCTCCCCGACGGCACTGCCTTGGAAACGTGGATGGAGTGTGATCCTCGGCCGGGCGGGCTTGTTGCACTGACTGAACACCGGGTCGTGGACGGGAGCATCGACAAACCCGAGACATCCGTGCTGGCCTTCCGCACGGAAGATCAGCTCCGCCACGATCTAGCCTCAGCAGGCTTCACGGTGGACCACGTCTGCGGCGGCTGGGCCGGCGAGGACGTGGGCAGCGGGCAAGGCGAACTGATCGTGCTTGCCCGCAAGCCCCGCTAGATAACCGGCAGAACCTCAAGCCCGCCAAGGTACTTCTGCAGCGCCTTGGGAACGTTGACGGAGCCGTCCGGGTTCTGGTGGTGCTCAAGGATGGCAACGATCCAGCGCGTGGTGGCCAGCGTGCCGTTCAGCGTGGCAACGGCGCGGGTTCCCTTGGCAACACCTTCGTCGTTGATCACGCGTTCGCGGATGTTGAGGCGGCGCGCCTGGAACGTGGTGCAGTTGGACGTCGAGGTGAGCTCGCGGTAGGCGTTCTGGGTGGGAACCCACGCTTCACAGTCGAACTTGCGGGCCGCGGACATGCCGAGGTCGCCGGCGGCAGTGTCGATCACGCGGTAGGGAAGCTCGCACTTTGCCAGCATTTCCTCTTCCCACGCGAGCAGGCGCTCGTGCTCGGCAGCTGCTTCCTCAACCGTGGTGTAGATGAACATCTCCACCTTGTTGAACTGGTGCACGCGAATAATGCCGCGGGTGTCCTTGCCGTGGGAACCTGCCTCGCGGCGGTAGCAGGAACTCTGGCCCGCGTAGCGGATGGGGCCTGCGGAGAGGTCCAGGATCTCGTCTGCGTGGTAGCCGGCGAGGGCCACCTCCGAGGTTCCAACAAGGTAAAGGTCGTCTTCAGCGAGACGGTAGATCTCGGCGTCGTGCTTGACATCAAAACCGGTGCCCTGCATGGTCTCCGGGCGCACCAAAGTAGGGGTGATCATGGGGACGAAACCGGCGTCGATGGCCTGCTCCATGGCCATCTGCAGGAGGGCCATTTCCAGCCGGGCGCCAACACCGCGAAGGAAGTAGAAACGCGAGCCGGAAACCTTGGCGCCGCGTTCCATGTCGATCGCGCCAATCAGTTCACCGATTTCCAGGTGATCCTTCGGCTCGAAGTCCGTGAATTCGCGCGGAGTACCGACGGTCTTGACCACGACGTAGTCGTCCTCGCCACCCTCGGGTACACCGTCCACCACGAGGTTGGGGATGACCCGGAGCAGTTCTTCCTGCTTTGCCTGGGCGGCTGAGGCTTCAGCGGCAGCTGCTTTGACCGAGTTGGCCAGTTCCTTGACCTCGGCAAGCAGCGCCTGCTTTTCCTCGCCCTTGGCCTGCGCAACCTTCTTGCCGAAAGCGTTTTGCTCTGCGCGGAGCGTCTCGTGGCGGATCAGCGCGGCACGGCGGTCGGAGTCAGCGGAGATGATCGCGTCCACAACGGACTCGTCGGCGCCACGGGCGCGCTGGCTGGCACGGTACTTGTCCGGATTTTCGCTGAGGTCTTTTACGTCGATCACCAGACAAGAGTATCGAATGCGCCGCGGATTTCCGGCCCGCAGCGGGAAAGGACACCCGTCGCGGAGACTCGGCATGGAGGGACCTGCCCAGGGGATAGTGTTGGATCACCATGAGCGACTGGATCCTGTACGTGATTCTCGCTGGGGGCGTGGCCTTTGCCGTCTCCAGTTGGTGGGGTGTGCGCCGATTGAAAGCCCGGCACATCAGAAGCGCTGTTCGGGAGGATACGCACAAGCCCGGAGCCGGGGACCAGCGGGTGGCAGTCATCCTGAACCCCGTGAAGAACAACGCGGATGTTGCCCGGCAGGCCATCTTGGACGCCTGCGACCTCGCGGGATGGGACGCCCCCAAATTCTACGAAACCACCCTGGAAGATCCCGGTTACAGCCAGTCCCGGGAGGCTCTTGCGTACGGGGCCGACGTCGTCCTGGCGTGCGGCGGCGACGGTACAGTGCGCGTGGTGGCTGAGTCCCTGGCGCACAAGAACGTTGCCATGGGCCTCATCCCACTGGGCACCGGAAACCTGCTGGCGCGCAACGTGGATTTGGACGTCACCGACCTTGAGGACTGCATCCAGGTGGCGCTGTTCGGCCACCAGCGCTACATCGATACCGCCACCATGGGCGTGGACAACGACATCACCGGCGAGTCCGCCGAGCACACGTTCCTGGTCATCGCCGGCATGGGCCTTGATGCCGAGGTTGTTGGCGATACCAGGGACAAGCTCAAGAAGAGCGTCGGTTGGCTGGCCTATACCGAAGCCGGCGTCCGCCACCTTCCCGGCCGCCGCAAACGAGTCACCATCACCATGGATGACCAGCCCGAGCAGGCCCGGAAGATCCGCAGCGTACTGTTTGCCAACTGTGGTTTGATCCCCGGCGGCATCGACTTCATCCCCCAGGCCATGGTCGACGACGGCATGCTGGACATTGTGGTCATGAGTCCCCGCAGCGCTTTCGGCTGGCTCGCCATGTACACCAAGGTCCTCTTCAAGCACAACGCGAACCTGCCGATGATGAGCTTCTACCGCTCCGGCAAGGTGGTCATCCGCAGCCAGGAACCCATGGCAACACAGCTGGACGGCGACCCCTCGGGCGAGGCTACAACGGTGACCGTCCAGGTGGCGCCAGGGTCCCTGCTGGTGCGCGTGCCTAAAGCCAAAACCGGCTAAACAGCGCCCTTTTCGGGTTGTGCCGCGTTCTTCCCGGCTTCTTCAGCCGCTGCCTTGGCTGCGGCCCGGGCCTCGGACTGCTCCTTGATCATGGCCTGCTCCTCTTCGAAGCGCAGGCGATCCGCACGGTCAGCGTCGTCGCCGTCCCAGTCATCTTTGTTTTCACTTGAGGGCTTGGGATTGACGATCATGCCCTGGCCGTCTTTGTCATCGCTGTGGACAGTCATGACCGCTCCCTTCGTTTGGCATTCAGCCATCGTTGATGGATCAGGCAAGCATACGCATAGAAGCATGACTGCGAAAGAGCGCGCTTTCCACGCTGTGGAAAGCGCCTAGGAGCCCTTGAGGATCGAGTCAACCCACGCGTGCGCCGAGGCAAAGGCGGCGTCGGACGTATGCGGGGCCACCACGGCCGGCTGTTTGTCGGCGCGGGCATAGGAGCCCAGGAACCGCGTGGCCGGGCTGATGCGGTGGAGGCCGGCCAGGGCGTCCGCTACCCGTGAATCCGTAGCGTGACCGTCGGCGTCGATGCTGAAGAAGTAGTGGCCCAGGTACTGTCCGGTGGGCCGGGATTCGATGCGGCTGAGGTTCACTCCGCGGGACGCGAACTGGTCCAGGATCTCCATGAGCGCGCCGGGATGGTCCTCAGGCAGCGGGACAACAACGGTGGTCTTGTCAGCTCCGGTGCGGCCTGGAAGAAGGCCGGGTTTGCTCACCAGAATGAACCGCGTGACGGCCTCGGGGTTGTCGCCGATGTCCTCCGCCAGAACATTCAGGCCGGGTTGTTCCGCAGCGACCAGCGGCGCACAAATGGCGGCTTCATACGGCGCATCGTCCTCCAGCAGGCCCATCGCGGAGGCCGCCGTGGACGACCCCGGAACGTAATCGGCGTTCGGAAGGTGCTCATCCACCCACAAGCGGCACTGCGCCCAGGCGTGCCCGTGCGTCGAGATCCTCTTGATGTCGGAAAGTTCGACGCCGGGCCTCGCCACGAGCACGAAGGTGATGGGAACAAGGGCCTCACGGATGATCCGGAGCTCCTGGCCAGTGGCGATCGCGTCCAAGGTGGCAGTGACCCCGCCCTCCACCGAGTTCTCGATGGGCACCATGGCCGCATCAGCCTCGCCGGCACGGACCCGATCCAGGGCCGTGTTGACGTTGGTGCAGGGAATCCGCGTGGCGTCAGCAGCACCCGGTACTTGCAGGAGGGCGGCCTCGGTGAAGGTGCCCTCGGGACCGAGGAACGTGTAGGTCACTGGTGGCGTCAAGAGATATTCCTTGCTGGTTATATAAGCAGGCTAGAGAACAACCGGCTTCAGTCCATTGTCCGAGACCATCGGCTTGCCGGTCTCGAACCACATATCCATGCCCCCTGCTACGTTCACGGCAGAGTAGCCCTGTCCTACGAGCCACTGCACGGCGCGGAAAGAGCGACCGCCGGTGCGGCAGATGACAAAGAGGTCGTCGTCTGGATCCAGCTCATCCAGGCGTGCCGGAAGCTGGTCCATGGGAATGTGGCGCGCTCCTTCGGCATGGCCTGCCACCCACTCGTAGTCTTCGCGGACGTCCAGAATGCTGGCGTCGGCCGGAATGTCGCCCACAGGCACGGTATCGAAGTCGCTCATAGCGGTCCCTTCCCATCGATTAAGTCCAGGATCCAGCCTAGTCCCCACTGCGTGGCACCGTAACTTCGCAGGCGGACCACGCTTGCGCCCCAAGCCCGGGACGCTAAGACTGGGACCCAAGCACTCCCCCCCAACACTCGCGCGTTAGGAGTACCCCATGGCTGCTGGGCACCCCACGATTCTGGCGACATCCGGCGGCTACAAGCCCGGCGATCGGACCAGGATCGAGTTCAACCACCTGATGCATTACGCCGTGGAACTGTCCGGCGTCACCGGCCGGGCTCCCCGCGTCACACACATCGGCACGGCCTCCGGTGACCAGCGTTGGTGGGCCGCGGAAATGGACCAGGCCGCCCGCATCGCAGGCTTCGATTTCAGCCACCTCAACCTTTTCACCATGCCCAACATCGAGGACCCGGAGGCCCATCTCCTGGAGCAGGACGTGGTGTGGGTTAATGGCGGTTCGGTGGTGAATCTGCTGGCCGTCTGGCGCGCGCATGGACTGGACGGGATTCTGCGCCGGGCTTGGGAAAGCGGCGTGGTCCTGGCCGGGGTTTCCGCCGGCTCCATCTGTTGGTACCAAGGCGGCGTGACTGATTCCTTTGGGCCTGAGCTCAAGCCCGTTACCAACGCCCTGGGCTTCCTCCCTTACGGCAACGGGGTCCACTATGACTCAGAACTTCGCCGCGCGCCTGCCATTCACCAGTTGGTGGCCAACGGCACTCTGGGTGAGACGCACTGCACGGACGACGGCGTCGGGCTGGTTTACCGGGGGACGGAACTTGTAGAGGTGGTGTCCGAAGTGAAGAACAAGGCCGCCTTCCGGGTGACCGCCGGAGCGGGCGAGAGCGTAGATGCTGTTGCTGTGGAGGAACGGTTGGAGTCGCGTTTCCTTGGCTGATCCTTACGTGCATGACATATCACGAATGACGGCTGTTGAGCTCCGTGATGCCCTGGCTTCGGGCGAAGTCTCAGCCAGTGAAGCCACCACCCACTTCTTGTCCATGATCGAAGCCGGAAACAAGCAGCTGGGCGCCTTCGTCACGGTCACCGCGGAACAGGCCCTGCAGGACGCGGCCGCCGCGGATGGGCTGCACGCCAGGCTGAACCGGGAGGGACGCCTGAATGAACTTCCCGTCCTCCACGGCATGCCCACGGCCTTCAAGGACCTCACCGATGTTGCCGGCGTTCCCACCACACACGGCAGCGCGGCCCTTGAGCACAAGCCCGCGCCCGAGGATGGCGCCCTCGCCGCGACGCTGAAGGGCCTCGGCGCCATCTCACTGGGCAAGACCCAGGTTCCAGAGTTCGGACTGACGGCCTACAGCGAAAACCGCGTTGCACCGCCGTCGCGCAATCCGCATTCACTGGGTCGAAGCTCTGGTGGGTCGTCGGGTGGCAGCGCTGCCGCTGTGGCCGCCGGCCTGGTGCCGTTCGCTCCGGGGACCGACGGCGGCGGGTCCATCCGGATCCCGGCCGGCGCGTGCGGCCTGGTCGGGTTGAAACCGGGGCGGGGCGTGGTGCCATCGGGTGCGAGCGCGGGCGACGCCGCCAAGCTGGTAGTCGCCGGGCCGCTGGCAAGAACAGCAGCAGATGCAGCGCTCCTGATGGACGCGCTGGTCCCTCGCGACCAAGCGCCCGACGGCGGATACCTCGCCAACGTGGGGCGGGCACCGGAACCCATGAGAATCGGTGTGACCCTGGATAGCCCGTGGGCCGGCATCTACCCGTTCCAGATCGGGCAGGAAGCGATGGACGCCCTATCGCTGGGGATCCGGCTGCTGGAAAAGGCGGGCCACAGCGTTACCGAAGCCGAAATCCGCTACGACAACCGCTATCCCGAGGCATTCACCACAGCCTGGACCGCCGGCGTCGGGAGTGCTCGGATAGCACCCCAGCGCGAGGCGTTGCTGACCCCGTTGACCAGGACGTTCCGGCGTCGGGCACAACAGCGGAGCGCGTTGAAGGTCAACGAGGCCCTGGGTTTCCTGCGGCAGTTCGAGCACGACACCATCACGCAGTACTCGGGCTGGGACCTGATGCTCATGCCGACGCTGGCCCAGACACCGCGGCCGATCGGTTGGTTTACCGGAGGCGGGCACAGTGGTGAACTCTGGCCGAGCGAGTGGGCAGGTGACGCCGACGAGGACTACAAACGGCAGTGCGAGTACGCCCCGTGGTCGTCCATGGTGAACGTGTGCGGACTTCCGGCGATCAGCATTCCGGTGCATACGACGCAGGGCGGACTGCCAATGGGGATTCAGCTGGTTGGCCAGCCGGGATCTGAACTGGTGCTCCTCCAGCTCGCGGCGGTCCTCGAGAGCCGCTGAGGCCCGCTGGGCGTGCCTGGGTCGCGCGTCTAACATATGGAAAGTGGTTGCCCCGGGCATTCATCGATGTGACAATGCCCGCAGTCAGTGCCAGCATTAAGAAAATGAGCACACCTCAAACCACGGCTGAGTCCGCAAAGCCAGCGGGCGATACGTCATTCTTCGGCCACCCAAAGATGTTGGCCAGCCTCTTCTCCGTGGAAATGTGGGAGCGATTCTCCTTCTACGGCATGCAGGGAATCCTGCTCTACTACATGTACTTCACCGCCGAGCAGGGCGGTCTCTCCATTGACCAGAGCCTCGCCGCTGGTTTGGTGGGCGCGTACGGTGGCGGCGTTTACCTGTCGACGATTCTCGGTGCCTGGCTCGCCGACCGTCTCTTCGGCTCAGAAAAAGTCCTATTCGGCTCAGCCATCATGATCATGGCCGGCCACATCGCGCTGGCCCTGCTTCCCGGCATTCCGGGCTTGATCGCGGGCCTGGTGCTGGTGGGCATCGGCTCCGGTGGCCTGAAAGCCAACGCCACGGCGCTGGTCGGCAGCCTTTACGGCGAGAAGGATGAGCGCCGCGACGCCGGCTTCTCCATCTTCTACATGGGCATCAACATCGGTGGGCTCATCGGCCCGTTGGTCACCGGCTGGCTCCAGACGAGCTACGGTTTCCACATCGGCTTCGGCGCCGCGGCCGTGGGCATGGCGATCGGCCTGGTCATCTACTCGCTGGGCCGCAAGAGGCTCCCCGAGGAAGCACACCGCGTCCCCAACCCCCTGCCGGCGAAGGACCGCACCAAGTACGGCCTGATCTTCCTAGCCATCCTGATCGTCATTGGCGTGTTGCTCGGTACAGGGATCGTCAACGCCAACAACCTGGCCCGGAGCATGGCCTACGCTGCCATCGGCGCCGCAGTGGTCTACCTGTTCCTGATCTTCCGCAGCCCGCTGGTCACTGGCGTGGAGCGCAAGCGCGTGGTCGCTTTCATCCCCTTGTTCATCGCTTCAGCCGGGTTCTGGGCACTGTTCCAGCAGCAGTTCACGTTCATCGCCGTGTACTCCCAGGAAAAGCTGGACCGCAACCTGTTCGGCTGGGAAATGCCTGCCGCATGGGTCCAGTCCATCAACCCGGTGTTCATCATCATCTTCGCCGGCGTCATGGCTGCCCTTTGGACCAAGCTGGGCTCCAAGCAGCCGAGTTCGCCGCTGAAGTTCTCCGCCGGCCTGTTCATCATGGGCCTGGCGTTCCTTGCGTTCATCCCGCTGGCCGGCGAAGGCAAGACCCCGCTGTTGGCCTTGGTGGGAATCCTGTTCATGTTCACCCTGGCGGAACTGTTCCTCTCCCCCATCGGCCTGTCTGTGAGCACCAAGCTCGCCCCGCAGGCCTTCCACACCCAGATGGTGGCGCTGTTCTTCCTGTCCGTCTCGCTCGGCACCACGCTGGCCGGAATCCTCGCCGGCCTCTACAACCCCGATGACGAGCTCCCGTACTTCCTGGGCATCGGCAGCGTGGCAGTGGTCCTGGCTGTTGGCCTGGCTGCAGCGTCGCCGGCAATCAAGAAGCTGATGGGTGGCGTTCGGTAACAGCCGTAACGGACTGACGTTAAACGACGACGACGGCCCTTGCGTTCGGTGGGTTTCCCACCTGACGCAAGGGCCGCCGTCGTACGCGTTTATTTAGTAGTTGTAGCTGCTGGTGGAAGCACCGATCGCAGCGAAGAAGATGATGCCGAAGATCACCGTCAGCGCAATGCCGATGTATCCCATCACCAGGCCGGCGATGGCCATGCCCTTGCCCGCAGGCTCGCGCTTGAGGCCGAGGTGGCCCAGGATCACGGCGGCGATCTGCGGCAGGATGAAGAATCCGAACCCAACAAAGATGGCAATACCGCAGCACATGCTGGCAATGCTCAAACCCTTGGGCTCGGCCTGCATGGCGTAGTACGCAGGCTGGCCGTACGGCGACTGCGGCTGGCCGTAAGGCTGCTGGCCATAGGGCTGCTGACCGAACGTCTGCTGCTGCTGGTACGGGCTGGGCGGCTGGCCGTACGGCGACGGCGGCTGCTGGCTGTAGTCGCCCGGCGTGTAGGAACCCGTGCTGGCGGGCGGCTGCGGCTGGGCGTAGAAGTCATTCTGGCCCTGGGCGTTATGCGTGTACGCGTCCTGCGCGTAGGAGTCCCCGTGCGCGCTCTGCTCATAGGGCGGGAGGGGCTGCGTGGCGTTGGCGCTCTCGCTTGATGCGCCCTGGTCCGGTGCGCCCTGGTGCGGTGCGCCTTGGCCCGGCGCGGTCGACTCGGGTGCGCTGAACTGTGCCGGCGGGACGTACTGCGGCGGTTCGTAGCCCGCCGGCTTGTCCTCGTTGGCCTTGGATGGTTGATCTGACATAGGAATCCCCCTGAAAGTGGTCTTTGCTCCCAACACTACCGCCGTCCGGGGCGCCGCATAAGGTAGCGCGCATTGATGGCATGGGCATAACAACCCATCCGCAAAGATTCATGCATAAGCATGGAATATTCTCGAGTCGGACTCGGTTTATAGGAGTAGCGACTTAAGCAGCGCTCACCAAGTAAATCGGCGGGATCCGTCCCGCGAAGGAGGAATCATGGGTAACTTCGAAGGCAAGACCGCGCTCGTCACCGGCGGCGGCTCAGGGCTTGGGGAAGCGATCAGCAAGGACCTCGCAAAGAACGGCGTCAAGGTAGTAGTTACTGACGTCAACCTCGACGCCGCCACACGCGTGGCCAACCAGATCACGGCCGACGGCGGCACTGCAGTTCCGTTCCAGGCCAACACTGCCGTGGCCGAGGACAGCAAGAAGGCGGTCGACTTTGCCGTGGAGACGTACGGCGCCCTCAACTACGCCGTGAACAACGCGGGCATCGGCGGGGCAAGCGCTCCGGTGGGCGACGTCGATATCGAGGATTGGGACCGGGTCATCGCCATCAACCTGAGCGGCGTCCTGTACGGCATGCGTTACCAGATCCCGGCCATCCTGGCCGCTGGCGCTTCCGAAGGCGCCATTGTGAACATGGCCTCGATCCATGGCGCCGTCGCTGCCCCCGGCAACGCCGCCTACACCGCTGCCAAGCACGCCGTGGTGGGCTTGACCAAGAACGCTGCTGCCGAATACGGCGCGCAGGGTCTCCGCGTCAACGCAATCGGCCCTGGCTACATCGACACTCCCTTGCTGGCCGCCGCCCCGAAGGAAGTCATCAACGGGCTTGAGGCCAAACACCCGCTGGGTCGTTTGGGTAAGGCCGATGAGATCGCGAACGTCACCACGTTCCTCCTCTCCGACAAGGCCAGCTTCATGACCGGCTCCTACGTGCTGGTCGATGGCGGTTACACGGCCGTCTAGCACTGGTTTTGGACCGCTCCGGCCCGGTTTCACCAACCGGGCCGGAGCATTTTTCTGCCATACCACCCGCCGCTGAACGAACGCTTAATCTTCGCGTCGCTGGGCTTCGGTCGCGGCAAGTTTGGTGCCTTTCGGCGTCACAGGGCGCTCAACACGGTCATTTCCTGTCAGCAGCCGCGAGGGTCTGGCATGCTGGACCCCATGGCTAGCCGAGCGGGCACAGTTGCCCTTCCCCAGGACCTTGTTGACATCACAGCCCTGCTGGACGCGTATTTCGACGTAGCTCCGGACTTGGGTGATCCCGCGCAGCGTGTGGCGTTTGGAACGTCGGGACACCGCGGATCCAGCTTGAAGGCATCCTTCAACGAGCCGCACATCCTCGCGATCACGCAGGCAATCGTTGAATACCGTGGACGCCAGGGCATCACCGGCCCGCTGTTCATTGGTCGTGACACCCACGCCCTCAGCGAGCCGGCGCAGAACTCCGCCTTGGAGGTGCTCGCCGCCAACGGCGTGACCGTCCTGGTGGACGCCCGCCACGGCTACACTCCCACCCCGGCTTTGAGCCACGCGATCCTCAAGTACAACCGCGAAGCGGCGCCAGGCACCCCCCAGGCCGACGGCATCGTGGTCACTCCCAGCCACAACCCTCCCGGCGACGGCGGCTTCAAATACAACCCTCCCCACGGCGGCCCTGCTGACACGGATGCCACCGGATGGATCGCCGACCGCGCCAACCAGCTTCTGGAAAATGGCCTCCGTGGGGTCAAGCGCATCCCGTTGAACGATGCCCTGAGTGCTGACACCACCGGCAAGTTCGACTTCCTCAGCAGCTACGTGGACGATCTCCCCTCGGTGCTGAACCTCGACGCCATCCGCAACGCCGGTGTCCGCATCGGAGCCGACCCCATGGGCGGCGCCTCCGTGGACTACTGGGGCGAGATCGGCGAGCGCCATCAGCTCAACCTCACCGTTGTGAACCCCACAGTCGATCCACAGTGGGCGTTCATGACCCTCGACTGGGACGAGAAGATCCGCATGGATTGCTCGTCGCCGTCGGCCATGGCATCCCTGATCAAGCGGATGGCCGTTGGTGCTGATGGCACCGCCGCTTATGACGTCGCCACAGGTAACGACGCCGACGCCGACCGCCACGGAATCGTGACACCGGACGGTGGCTTGATGAACCCGAACCACTATCTGGCTGTCGCCATCGACTACCTGTACCGGAACCGCAGCGGCTGGAACCCGGAATCCGTGGTGGGCAAGACGCTGGTTTCCTCCTCGATCATCGACCGCGTTGCCGGTGGACTGGGCCGCAAGCTGGTTGAGGTTCCCGTGGGCTTCAAGTGGTTTGTTCCGGGCCTGCTGTCCGGCGAAGGCGCCTTCGGTGGCGAGGAATCCGCCGGCGCTTCCTTCAACAAGCTCGACGGCAGCGTCTGGACCACGGACAAGGACGGCATCCTGCTGGCCCTCCTGGCCTCGGAGATCACCGCCGTCACGGGGTCCTCTCCTTCACAGCTGTACAAGGGACTGACGGACCAGTTCGGAGCACCCGTTTACGCCCGCATCGACGCCGCCGCCACGCGCGAGCAGAAGTCCAAGCTGGGCAAGCTCTCCGCCGCTGATGTCACCGCCACGTCCCTTGCAGGCGAGGACATTACGGCCAAGCTCACCGAGGCACCCGGCAACGGCGCTTCGATCGGCGGCCTGAAAGTGGTCACCGAGAACGCCTGGTTCGCGGCCCGCCCCTCCGGTACCGAGGACGTTTACAAGATCTACGCCGAGTCCTTCAAGGGCGCGGACCACTTGAAGCAGGTGCAGGAAGAGGCCAAGGCGCTGGTGGACGGGGTTATCGCCTAGTTCCGCCTAGCCTGCGACGCCGGCGACGCGCATATCTGCTGGCGCCACCGAAACGGGCTGAGGACACCTGGATTCGAGTGTCCTCAGCCCGTTTCCGCGTCTTCAATCGCCTTCCGCGTCCTGCGTCCAGAGCCTGAGGACTCGGCGGATGGTGTGGTCACCTTCGGGCGCCATGTCCACCAGCGCTACGTGGTCAAGCACGACGACGTCTCCGGACTTGGGGCGCTTGCCGTCGTGGTGCGAGATGTGCGGCCTGTAGTGGTCCAGGATGTAGTTGGGGGTGGCGATGCGCCCGCCTGCTGCCTTTGCTGCCTCGACAATCTCTTCGTGCAGCCCCTGAAGCAGCGGGTTGTGCTCGATGAGACTGACCGGGATGGACCCCATATGCCCGAAACCCGCCTCTCCGCCCACCCGCAGCTGCGCACCCAGCGCTCCCTTGACGGGTGCTTCGGCCAAGTCCGCCAACACACCGGCGACGTCGGCACTCACGTCAGTCCCGACGTCGAACCTTAACAGCGTGATGTGCAGCGGCCAGTCGCTGCGCGGAAAAACCAGCCCCGGAGATACGGGCTCCGTGAACGCCACCCAAATGAGGTTCCGCATAGGCATTAGTTTGCCACCCGCCGGCCAACCATCTCTCACAACCCTCGGGCTTCCGGCCAACCCTCTCTCACAACCCTCGGACTTCCCGGCCAACCCTCTCTCACATCCCTCGGGCTTCCGGCCAACCATCTCTCACATCCCTAGAGTCGAGGGAAGGACATGCAACGCTGGGGGAATATGAGGCTAGAGGCTTGGCACGTCATGGTTTTACTCATACTGCTGCTTGTGGCCGCCGTAGTGATCGTGGCGGTGACCCTACTCGTCCGCTGCGTCATCAGAGCGGCAGATCATCGGGATCGGGGAAATCGACCCGAGCGGGAGTGAGAGAGCGTTGGCTGCAAGCCCGAGGGACCTGAAAGAGCGTCGGCCTCAAGCCGCCGGCAATGCAAAACGCCCGCCCACATTCCTGTGAGCGGGCGTTTTTGCGATGTGAGGTCTTAGACAGTGCGAACAACGTCGTCGTATGCGAACTTCGGCTTGGCTTCGCCCCAGGCGTCGGGGCCGGGCTGGCCGATGTTGACCACGAGGAAGCTCTTCTGGTCGCCGGCCGGGAAGAACTCGGCGTCGATGGCGGAGAAGTCGGCGCCGGTCATCGGGCCAGCGGCGAAACCGAGCGAGCGCACGGCCAGGATGAAGTAGCCGGCCTGCAAATGAGCGTTGTTGTTGCCCGTAGCAGCGGCGAAAGCGGGATCGGCGTCGTACATGGCCTTGGGCGCGCCGTAGGCGGGCAGGAACTTGTCCCACTGACCCTGCCAGTCGGTGTCGTAAGAGAGGATGGCGACCAGCGGGGCGGAGGCGGTCTTGGCCTTGTTGCCGTTGGAGAGGGTGTCCACCAGCTTGGCGCGGGCCTCATCCGAGCGGACGTAGGTCACGCGGAGCGGCTGGGAGTTGAAAGCGGTGGGGCCGAACTTGGTGAGCTCGTAGATGGCGCGGGCCTGCTCTTCGGTGACCTCACCGGCGAAGCTGTTGGCGGTGCGGGCTTCGGCAAAAATGGCGTCGACTGCTGCGGCGTCAATGACTGCTTCTTCGTGGGCAATCGTCATTTGGTGAACCTTTCGCTGGGCCTGACCCTGAGCCGGCCGGGCACTTCTGCTTTCCATGGTTGCAACTTCAACTTCCGTTGTCCTCTTCCCGTGACGGCCCGTGACGTTGAGCACACAGCGTGACTTCGCGTGTCGTTTCCTTGCGTTGTGAGGCCCGCTTGGCGCGTTATTCACCGCGCGAGGCGCGTAGAGCAGGCCCCGCAATGGCGGTAATGTTGCACCGAATCCCAACACTCTTCTGAGGAAGGCCCCGCCATGAGCATGCTCGGCATGAAATGGAAGCTCCACGGCAACGGCAAGTCCGTCCGGCCCGGCCACGTGGTGGCACCCGACGAGCGGCTGGCGTGGCCCCTGACCATCGGCATCGGCATGCAGCACGTGGTAGCCATGTTCGGCGCGACCTTCCTGGTCCCCATCATCACGGGCATGCCTCCGGCCACCACCCTGCTCTTCTCGGGTATCGGCACCCTGCTGTTCCTGGTGATCACCAAGGGCCGCGTGCCCAGCTACCTGGGGTCGAGCTTCGCGTTCATCGCCCCGATCATGGCGTCCCAGCAGCAGTACGGCGTGAGTGGCGCCTTGGGCGGCGTGGTGCTGGCCGGCGTCGTCCTGGCGCTTATCGGTGCGGTGGTCCAGAAGTTCGGCGCCGAGTGGATCAACCGGTTGATGCCGCCGATCGTCACCGGCGCCATCGTGGCGCTGATCGGCCTGAACCTGGCGCCGGCCGCAAAGGCGAACTTCGATCTCGCGCCGGTTACCGCACTGATCACGTTGGTCACGATCATCCTGGTTTCCGTTCTATTCCGCGGGATTCTGGGGCGCCTGAGCATCCTGGTGGGCGTTGTGGTGGGTTACCTCGTGGCGATGATGCGTGGAGAGGTGTCGTACGAAAAGATGGACGCCGCCGCATGGATTGGCCTCCCGCTGTTTCAGACGCCCGAATTCCACATCGGCGTGGTGGGTCTGTTCGTGCCGGTTGTGCTGGTGCTGGTGGCTGAGAACGTGGGGCACGTGAAGTCGGTGGCCGCGATGACAGGCCAGAACCTCGACGGCGTCTCCGGCCGCGCGCTGATGGCCGACGGCGCCGCGACGGTTCTTGCCGGGTTCGGCGGCGGTTCCGGTACCACGACATATGCGGAGAACATCGGCGTCATGGCGGCCACAAAGGTCTACTCGACGGCGGCCTACTGGGTTGCCGGTGTCTTCGCCATCCTGCTGAGCTTCTCCCCGAAATTCGGCGAGCTGATTGCGACCGTACCGCCGGGCGTCCTGGGCGGCGCCGCGACCATGCTGTACGGCATGATCGGCGTGCTCGGCGTCAAGATCTGGGTGCAGAACAAGGTCAATTTCTCCAACCCGATCAACCTGACGACGGCCGCTGTGGCTTTGATCATCGGCATTGCGGACTACACCTGGACCATTGGCGAGCTGAAGTTCACGGGCATTGCCCTTGGTTCCGCTGCTGCCCTGGTGATCTACCACGGCATGAAGGGTCTGGCTCGCTGGCGCGGGACTGTGGCCGAGCCGGAAACCGAGACGGCGGGGCTGCCGCCTGCAGTGAAGTCGGCGATGAACGCTGCTGCTAAGCGGACGGGGAAGAAGGGGAAGTAGGGGTACTGCGAGGCTAAGTCATGCGTCCCATCAATGACACTGAGCTGGAAATCCTCAACCGACTTCTTTCCATGGAGTTCGAGGGCGTAAGCGAATTTCGCAAGCAGGCAATGAACATCATCGGAGTCGAATCGGACTGCATTTGCGGCTGCCCTTCGATCGCGATCCAAGTCGATCGAACAAAGGCTCCAGGTGCACCTTGGACCCGCCTCTTGCCAGCTGAGCTGGAAGAGCTTAGCCACCCCACCGGCGTCCCGTCGTCAGTGCTCTGCCTCCTCGACCAGGACGGCTATCTGGCGAGCCTTGAATTCGTGTATTACGACGACGTGGTAACGGAGTGGCCGCCGAGCAACCGTTGCGCAGTTGTCCTTCGTGGCTCTGAACGGAACCCGAGCTCAGTGTCACTCTCGGGCGGTGCGCTTGTGAAACCCCACGATATGGAAGATCCCTGGACGTCCTTTGAAGGCGTGGACATGGGATTCCGTGCAACGACGCTAAACGGCTGGACTGAGACCTACGGCTCCAACGGGCAGTTGGTCTCGCGGGTCTTCGGTCAGACATGACGGCTACCTTGAAGCGAAAGTTCAGCTCTCATAGCAACTTCTCGACCAGCTAGCGTCATGTCAGTCCGTCTCCGGCCCCGAGCAAAACGGACAATCCGCGTCCCCGGATTCCGGACAAGAATCCGGCAAAGGCAATACCCTCACACCCCCACCTCCGCCTCGAACGCCGCCCGCCTCTGCAGCACGTCCTTCGGATCCCATCCCGGCCCCGGCATCGAGGAAATGAGCAGCTTCGTGTAGCTGTGCTCCGGCGCATTCAGCACCCGGCCCGTGGGTCCCTGCTCGAGGATCGACCCCCGGTACATAACCAGCACGTCGTCCGTGACCTCGGAAACCACGGCGAGGTCGTGGCTCACGAACAACAGCGCGATCCCGGAAGACGCCCGGATCTCGTTCAACAAGGCAAGGATCTGGGCCTGCACCGAAACATCCAGCGCGGACACAGCCTCGTCCAACACCATCACCGACGGCTCAATGGCCAAGCACCGGGCAATCGCCACGCGTTGCCGCTGACCACCGCTGAGCTGGTGCGGCTTGGAGTCACCATGCTTCGCCAGCAAGCCAACCTGATCCAACAGCGCAGCAACACGCGAAGAACCAGAAACCCCATGCAACCGCATCGCCTGATCCAAACACTGTGCAACGGTCAGCCGCCGGTCCAATGAGCCGTACGGATCCTGGAACACCATCTGGATTTCCTTGGCACGCCGCAGGCGGGCCGCGCGTCCCCGTTCCCGCGTCCCAAGCTGCCGTCCCCGCACGTGGATAGTGCCGGCGTCGGGCGTTTCAAGTCCCACCAGCATGCGGGCGATGGTGCTCTTGCCGGACCCCGACTCCCCCACCAGTCCCATGGAACCGCCCGGCGGAATGGCGAAGCTGACGTTGTTGCAGGCTACAACCTCGCCCGTCCCCACGCGGAACGCCTTCTGCAGCCCTTGAACCTCGAGGACGTTTTCGCTCATGATGCCCTGCTTTCTGAATTGGGGAGGTGGCCGATTGCGGGAACGGCCGACAACAGCCGGCGGGTGTATTCGTGTTGCGCCCCGTGGAAGAGGTCGTTGCCGCGCAGTTCCTCCACGATCCGCCCGCGGTACATTACGTACACGCGGTCGCAGTACGCGGCTGCCAGGTGGAGGTCGTGGGTGATGAGGAGAACTCCCAGGCCGCGCTGCGTCTGAAGGTCTCGCAGGATCGCCAGGACTTCGGCTTGGGTAGTCACGTCCAGCGCGCTGGTGGCCTCGTCTGCCAGCAGCAGTTTTGGCTGTCCGGTGAGCGCCGCGGCAATGACAACCCGCTGAAGCATGCCGCCGGAGAGCTCGTGCGGGTACTGGCGCATCCGCTCTTCAGGCTGCCGGATCCCCACAGCGGCAAGGAGTTCCAGCCCAGCCGCGGCAGCATCCGAACGGCTGACACCCAGCACGTGGACCAGCCGCTCAGTCAGCGAGTCGCCGATCCGCCGCACCGGGTTGAGCGCCGCCCGCGGGTCCTGATGAATCATGGCAACCTCGGAAGACCGAACCCTATGAAGATCAGAGCGGGACGCCGACAGGACTTCCGTCCCACTCACCATGATGGAACCGTCGACGCCGGCCGTTTCGGGATACAGCCTCAGCACGGCTCGCGCGGTGGTGGACTTACCGGAACCGGACTCGCCCACCAGGCCCACCACTTCCCCGGCGTCAACGGAGAGGCTCACTTGGTCCAGGATTTGGTGGCTGAGGCCATTCGTGGTGATGGTGAGGCTCAGATTGTCTATGTCGAGCAGCATTTTCCTACCTCTCAAACCGGGAGTTCAGGCGGTCGGACAGCCGCACGCCCACCACGTTGACGGCCACCACAACGGCGGCGATGGCGGCGCCGGGAACCAGCGTCGGCCAGATGTGGCCTTGGATGATGCCGGACTGGCCTTCCTGGACCATGAGTCCCCACTCGGAGCTGGGCGGTTGTGCGCCGAATCCCAGGAAGCTGAGCGTCGCGAGGCTCATGAGGCCTTCGCCGAACAGCACCACAAGATAGCCGAGGAGCGGTGGCGTCAGGTTGGGGATGATGTAGCGGACGCACAGGAAGAATCCGCCTACACCCTGCACGCGGTAGGCATCCACGTAGGGCCGGGCCATCTCGGCCAACGCCAACGACCTCGTGAACTTGGCGATCACCGGTGCGTAGGCGAGCGCCAAGGCGACAATCGCCGTCGCGGGTCCTTTGCCAAAGACGGCGATGACCAAAACCACGAACAAAAGCCCGGGGAAGGCGAACATGACATCGGTGATGCGCGCCAGGAGGACATCGATCCAGCCACCGTTCCAGGCCGCGACGGTTCCGATCGTCACCCCGAACACCGTAGCCAGCGCCAAGAGTGCAAGGGGTCCGAGCAACGATTCGCGGGCGCCGTGGATGAGCCGGGAGAACAAGTCCTGGCCAACCTGGTCAGTACCGAGCAGGTGCGCTGCACCCGGCGCCTGCCAGATCGCGGTGAAGTCCACGGCGTTGGCGGCGTACGGGGCCACCCACGGTGCAAGCAGAGCGGCAACAACCACAACGATGAGGAAGCCGAGGCTCAGAAGGTAGGCAACGTCGCGCTTCTTCCTGCCGATAACCGGGGTGGACGCCAGCGTGGACGTCGAAAGGGAGCTCATGATTTCTTGTCCTTTGCCTTGATGCGCGGATCAAGCAGCGGGTGGACCAGGTCCACCAGGGTGGTCACCACCATGTACGTGATGACCATGTAGAGGAGCACGGCCTGCACCACGGGGAAGTCGTGCGTGTTGATGGCATCCACCAGCAGCTTGCCGACGCCGCTAATGCCAAAGACACTCTCGACGACGACCGTTCCGGCCAGCATGCTGGCCACCACAAGCGCCACCATGGTGAGGATGGGTCCCCACGCATTGCGGAGAACGTGCCGACGGATCAGTTTGGCGGGCGCCAGCCCGAAGCTGCGGGCCGCCTCCACGTGGTCCATGGACATTTGCTCCACCATGGATTGGCGGGTCACCCGGCTGACAATTGCGACGGCGCCAACAGCCAGTGCCACTGCTGGCAGCGCAAGGTGGTGCAGCCGGTCCAGAAAACCTTCGCCAGCGCCCGAGACGGGAAACCATCCCAGCTGGACCGAGAAGATGGACACCAGCAGCAGGCCGATCACGAAGGACGGAACCGACGCCGCAAGGGTGGTGGCCGCGGTGATGGTGGAGTCCGTGCGCTTGCCTTGGCGCAGCGCGGACAGGATGCCCAGGCCAACACCGGCCACGATGAACAACACTGACGCCATGGCCACCAACGCGAGTGTTGCCGGAAGCCGGGTGGCCATCAGCTCAGCCACTGGCTGGTGATATTGGAACGACGTGCCGAGGTTGCCTACAAAGGCCTGGGAGGCCCAGAGCCCGTATTGAACAATGAGCGGTTGATCCAGGTTGTACTGCGCCTTCACTTCGGCAACGCGCTCAGGCGTCACGTTCTCCGGGTTGCCGATCAGGAACGTGACCGGGTCCCCTGGCGCCGCATACATCGCGGCGAAGATGACGAACGAGCTCACCACCAAGGTCAGGATCATTCCCGCGATGCGGGTTGCTGCACGGATCATGGCGTCACTTCTTGCTGCTGCCGACGTCCGCGGCCCACGGGTAGTAAAGGAACGATGCCGACGACGGTGCTCCGGTGATGTCTTTCGCCATGGCGATGGTTGCGGGTGTGTGTGCCACAGGAATCCAGACCACGGCGTCGGTCCACTGCTTCTCCAGTTCGATGGCGAGCTTGGCGCGGGCGGCGTCGTCGGTGGTGGCCTGGGCTTCCTTGACCTTGTTGTCGTAGCCCTCGCCGGTGAATTTCACAAAGTTCACCCGGGCCGTGGAGGCCCCGTTTTTGTAGAAGCCCACGGGGTCGTTCTTGGAGATGTAGTACTCGTCCGAGAAGAGGTCTGCTTGTGCACGCAGGGATGCGTCCGAGTAAAAGTCGCCGTATTGCTGGCGCGGGATGGTGACGATTTCGGCCGTCAGCCCGATCTTCTGCGCTGCTTCAACCAGTGCGCTGGAGATGACGTTCCTGATGGAGTCGCCGCTGTTGGCAACAACGATCGGTTCCGCGGGCACGCCGGCTTCCTGCACCAGTTTCTTCGCCTTCTCCAGGTCTTCCTCGGACGGCTGCGCGGGTGCGCCGGTCAATGCTTCGTAGGCGCTGCTGAACGTGGGCTCTTCGTAGCCCCAAGCGCCCGGACCCACCGGCGTCTTCCAGGGTTTGGCCAGCCCGCCAAATGCTGCCTGGGCTACACCCTGCCGGTTGAGGGCCAGCGACAATGCCTGCCTGATCCGCTCGTCCTTCAAAGCTCCGCGCTCGGTGGCTATGAGCGACCAGACGTTGGTGGACGGCCCTTGGGCGATCTGGACCTTGTCGCTCTTCTGCAGCGGTCCGGCCGTGGCAGGGCTGTCCAAGTAGGCACCTTGGGCTTCGCCGCTGGTCAAGGCATTCACGATCGCATTGTCGTCAGCCCAGCGGAAAGTCACGGCGCTGGTCAGGGAAGCGTTGTCAGCGTCCCAGTAGTCAGCGGCCTTGGTGAGGGTGATGTTGGAACCTGCCGACCACTTCTCGAGTTTGAGGGGACCTGAGCAGGCGTCAGGAGCCGACGGCGACCCGAAGTTGGCGCCTTGGGCTTCAACAACCTTGCGGTTCAGGACGATACCGCCGTTACCGGCCATGGCCTGGAGGAAGATGGCGTCGCGTTGCTTGAGGGTGACGGTGATCTGGTTTTCGCCCGTCTTGGCCATGTCGGTGACGTTGGCGTATTCGTCTGATTCGTCGGCGCCCTTTGCTGCATGCCGCTGCATGCTCCAGAGCACGTCATCGGCGGTCATTGGAGTGCCGTCGTGGAATGTCACGTCCTTCCGGAGCGTAAACACCACCGTGGTGTCCGAGGTCCATTCGGCGCTCTCTGCCAGATGAGGCGTGGTGGTCAGGTCTGACTGGAGTTTCATCAGGCGTTCGCAGACGTTGGACATGATGGTGTTCTCGGCCGTACCGCTGTCCTTGTCCAGATCGAACGTTGCCGGCTCCTGGGTGATCATCCACGTGAACGAGTCGATCGGGCCTGCAGCTTCAGAGGTGGTGGGGCCGAAGGAAACATCGGTGGGGGTGCCCTGGGCTTGCGGACCTGCCGCGTTGCAGGCACTGATCGCCAGAGTGAAGGCGGCTGCACCGGCGATCACGCCGGTCCGGGCAAAAGGCTTGAATCTATCGTTGCGTTTCACAGTGATACCTCTGCAATGGTGGGGTTGAGGGAGTCGTGGGCGGAACCGGGCCCGTCGTAGAGGTTCCAGGGCATTTGTTCGTAGTGGTGGTCGCACGGGGTTCCGTTGGTGACCAGGTAGTCACCGCTTGTGAGGTCAACACAGCTTGAGAGCAACGTGGACCACTGTCGGACACGGGGGCGGCGCTCGTCAGGGTGGGTGCACACGGATTCGGGGTAACCCAGGTGGTCCGACATCGCTGACTTGATAAGTTCGCGGGAGTGCACGGTGCTTGTGGCGGTGCGGACCCGTTCCAGCCCCCGTCGCGCTTGTGGAACCCGGAAGAGGGAATCCACGGAGACCGGACGGTAGGTGGCCGCCAGTTGTACTGGCATGAAAGCTTCGTAGTGGTTTCCGTGCACCAGCACCCCGGATGTGTCCGGGTACATCCAACCGTTGCTTCCCGGGGTGGTTTCCACGTCAATGGAGAATCCGGAGCGGTGGGACAGCACGGCGTTGCTGGCGATGTGGGGCTTCTGGCGGAAGAGCGTGTTCAACGCATCCGGAAGTTCTGATTGATCCAACACCATGCGCCGGATGAAGGTCTGCGGCATCCCGAGTTCGTCGTTGAACCGGCCACCCAATCCGTTGGCGTTGAGGGCAATGCCGGCGGAGTTCGCTCCGTGCCGGCCAATCTGGCCTGCCTCAACCTGCATGATCAGCGTGGGCTTGGGGTCCTGAATAACCCGCAGGATCATCACGGTGTCCTGTGCGCCGTGGCGCCAATCCCAGTTTTGGCCGACGTACATGTGGCCATCACCGGATGCACCATCGGTCAGTACAAAGGAAGTGCACCCGTCCACGTTGTCGCGCTCTTCGGGTTCAGGCGCCTTGGCGAAGCCAGCGTCGTAGATGATTTCACCGCGAAGGTTCAGCACCATGATGTCCAGGACGTCCCGGCCACTGCCTTCGGCGATGCCACGCATTTCCGTGACCAGATCCGGCGCAGTGTCAGTGCACAGCCCCATCCAGCGCTCGGCCCGCCCGCGCAGTTGCTCCCAGGTCAGTCCCGTCTGCTGTTGGAACGCTTCGGTGTAAAAATCGATGGCTTTGGTGATCAGGTCTGCGGCAGCGTTTCCGTACTGCCTCCCCCGCTCCAAGGGAGGTCCGGAGATCTCCACGATCCGCAAGGATGTGTTGCTCATATCCGTAGGGCCTTTCATTCGGTTGGGGCTCACTGTCATCCGCGGCGGGAAGGGGTATCTTTGGAACAACCGTTACAAGTGAGGGCTTCTTTAGAATGAACAATACATCCAATGTGACTTCTGTAACAGACGTTACGAAAAATCGGGGCATGATTAACCTGCGTGGTCGTGTCCGCGAGCATTGGGACAAGCTCTCCAAGGCCGAGCGGACAGTGAGCACGTTCCTCACCAACAGCTCTCCCGAGCGTCTTCTCTACGCGAGCGCGCAGGAGCTCGGCGCCGAGAGTGGGACCAGCAGCGCCACGGTGGTCCGAACGGTTCAGTCGCTGGAATACTCCGGATTGCAGGAACTCAAAAGAGACATCGCCACCCCCTTCACCTCAACGGTGGCGCCGGAAGTTCGCATGCAACAGCGCATCGACCACATGGGTGCCAGCATCGAAGACATCTGGCACAACGTGTGGTCCGAGGCCAAGGACAGGCTGGAACTCGCCTCCAGCGCCGACCCGGCGGAGGCGATCGCTCCCGCCGTCGAACTCCTCATGAGAGGTTCCACGATTGTCAGTTACGGTGTGGGCGCGTCCGGAATTGCCGCCCTCAACCTGGCCCTGCGCTGTAACAGGATCGGCCGGCGGGCCAGGTGCATCTCCAGCGACGGCTTCCGGCTCGCGGATGATTTGCTCCAACTTGGGAGCCAGGATGTGGTGGTCGTCTTCGCGCCGGGACGTGTAACGGTCGACGTCGAGGTGCTGCTGAAGCGAGCACGTTCAGTTGGTGCGTCCACCGTTCTACTGACGGACGAACCCGACTCTGCCCTGCACAACCTGTCCGACGCCGTGATCCTCGCTCCACACACACCCACCGGCATGACCACTGAGGCGTTGCCATCGATTGTGCTCAGTGATGTCCTGGTTCAGGCGCTGGTGTCCGTTGACCACGAGCAAGCTGTGGAGTCGTCGCACCAACTCACGGCGTTGCGGGAGCAGTTGGGGTACTGACTGTGACTCAGACCCGCTCTTCCGTTTTCCGCAGGACGATCGCCCCCGCCCTGCTGAACGGATTGATCGGCCTCATTGTGGTGGCGGGGCTTTGGATCACCGTTGCTCCCCCGGAACCACCTGGCAGGCCTGTTCAACTGGTCCTTGGCGCACTGCTTGTCCTGGGTCTCTGCCTTCGGTCACGGTTTCCTTGGCTTGCAGCCGTGTGGACCGGCGTTGTGACGGCGGTGGGATGGGCCTTCGGAATGACGGAGGATCCTTTCCTGGTCACCGGGTTCTGTCTCTACGTCGCCGCGGAGCGATTCGGCACCCGCTTGTTTCCCACGTGGCTGGTCGCGCTGGAAGTTCTTCTGTTCGCATGGTTGCTTCTGGTGTCCGCCGAGGGCGCCGAAGCGAGCATTCGGGGGGTCATCCTGGGCGCTGTCATCATCGGTGCGGCATGGGTCCTGGGCATCCGCACTCAACGCATGCGGTACGAGACCGAGCGCAATGCCCGGGCTCAGGAAAGGCTCCGCCTCGCCCGCGATATCCACGATGTTCTGTCCCACACCCTGGGAGGGATCGGAGTGCGGGCCGGCGTCGTAGCGCATGTGAAATCATCCACCACCGACGATCTACGGTCCGCCTTGCAAGGAATTGAGTCCGATGCCCGGGATGCGTTGGGTGAATTGCACGTCCTGATGCTTCAGGAACGTGATGAAACTGCTGATGAGACCCCACCGGGAAGACTCGTGGAATTGGTGCAGGAACTCTCCCGGCCGGCCATACGGGCCGGCATATCAGTCCACATCGACGCCGATCAAGGCGCCGGGGATCTTCCCGCTGCGCAGCGAACCACGGCTTACCGCATCATTCAGGAAGCCCTCACCAACGTGATCCGTCATTCCGGAGCACAAACCTGCCGGATCACTATCAGGACCGAGGGCGACCACCTGAGAATCATCATCCTCGACGACGGCCCGGGGGCAGCTTTGGCTTCCAAGAACGGTCACGGACTCACAGGAATGCGTGAACGGGCTCAGTTATTGGGAGGAACCTTCGACGCAGGACGGGATGCCAGTGGATACCGCGTGGCTGTTTCACTGCCGGGAACTGCAGGGAGGGTGGAAACCCGATGAATGAGATCAGTGTTCTCATCGCAGACGACGATGCTCACATCAGGACGTCACTGCGCTTATTGATCGGCGATGAACCGGACATGACCGTCTCCGCCGTGGTTGCCGACGGTGCAGAGGCAGTGGAAGCCATCATCCAGCATCAACCCGACGTAGCGCTGATGGATGTTCGAATGCCTCGAATGACCGGGCTTGAGGCTGCAGGCATTCTGGCCTCCCGGAAGTCACGCACCCGGCTGGTTATGCTGACCACCTTCGATCTGGACGACTACGTCTACCAAGCACTCCGCCACGGAGCATCAGGGTTCCTCCTGAAGAACGCCCCTCTGCCGGACATCCTCAAGGCAATCCGTACCGCCCATGAAGGGAACGCCCTACTCGCCCCGGAGATCACCCGCCGTCTCATAGACCGCTTCACCCTGCGCCCGGCCGCACACGACCGTATCAGCGGACTGACCGTCCGCGAACGCGAAACCTTGACCCTCATCGGACAAGGCGCATCCAACAACGAGATTGCGGCCGCCTTGTTCCTCACGCGAACCACTGTGCGGACTTACGTGAGTCGAATCCTCACGAAACTAGGCGCACGGGATCGGGCCCAACTCGTTGTCATCGCCTACGAGGGCGGACTGGTGGGTCCTTCGACCGTCTAAGTGGGTGCCACGACTGTCGACACCTGCAGACAGACAAGTAGTGCTGAGCCGGATTGACTTGAGTTATGCCAGCATCTTCCATAGCGACCTTCGGCGTGCGGCCGGGGTCACGAACCACCATGGCCCGCGCCGTCAGGGCCGAAACCACCAAGCTCCTCACCCTGCGGCTTTGCCTCAACACCATGGTTGGAACTGTCATGCTGACAGTGCTTCTGTCCTGGGTACTAACGAACCTCATCGCGGCCGCACATAGGGCTGGCAGGCCGGAAGAGGCAGCCGGACTCTTAGGAGGAACCGCTTTTCTGGTCATCCTTCACCACGGGCAGATCGGGGTAATTCTCCTTGCGGCATGGTCGATGCACCAGGAATCGGACAGCGGTTCTCTCCGAAGCACCTTAATCAGCCTCCCGCAGCGAAGCGCCGTGTTGGCAGCCAAAGCAGTCGTGGTCGTCGCCGCTGCATTTATCACGGCTGTCCTGAGCGTGTTCGGGTCGGCAGGGATTCGTTGCGTGGCCATCGACTGCACAGCCGAAAGCAGCCAGATAGCAGCGACTCCACAAGCCACATCCGGAGTCCTTTGGGGCGTGATCCTTTACTGGGTCCTCATCGCCGTATTCACCTACGCATTGTCGGTGGTCCTGCGCAGCGGATTGGCGGCCATGGGCACGGTCTTGGCGATGGCCCTCATTGTCTCCACCTACCTGGTGAACATCACACCCCTTGCCAAGTTTCTGCCGGATCAGGCGGGAGCCCAGCTCTACCAGCTTCCGCCTCCTACGCCGGGCGACTTAGGGCCCGCGACGGGTGGGGTGGTCCTCGCGGTTTGGGTGGCCGCAGCGCTGATCACCGCGCATCTTCTGTTTCGCCGCCAGCCGGTTCGCCGCTAAGTGACATCGACTACCCAAGGAGACCAGACAATGATCGAGATCAAGAATTTGAGCAAGAAATACGGGCAGTCGGACGGAATCATCGACGTCTCGCTGACGGCCGAGCCCGGGAAAGTCACCGCCTTCCTCGGTCCGAACGGCGCCGGCAAGTCCACAACTTTTCGGCTGCTTCTAGGCCTCGACCGGGCGGACAGCGGGTCCGCTCTCATTGAAGGAAAGCCCTACCAGGACCTCACCGCTCCCCTGTGGACGGTGGGAGCCCAGCTCGATGGCTCAGGAGCCCACAAGGGCCGCACGGCAAAGGCCCATCTCATCTGGATGGCTCAATCCAACGGCATTCCGCTTTCCAGGATCCGTGAAGTTCTGGAGCTCGTCGGGCTTTCGGACGCCGCCCGGAAGCGCGTGGGAGCCTACTCACTGGGTATGGGCCAGAGACTCGGAATCGCCGCGGCCCTCCTCGGCGATCCGCACGTTATTGTTCTTGATGAACCCACTAACGGCCTGGACCCGGAAGGAATCCGCTGGATCCGTGAACTGCTCCGAACCCTCGCCGCCAACGGTAAGACGGTCCTTATCTCCAGCCATCTCATCAATGAGGTGCAGCACGTCGCTGACCACATCGTCGTCATTTCCGGTGGCCGCATTGTTCAATCCGGAAACGCCAGCGATCTGGTAGCAGGTCACCACGACCTGGAAGCCGCCTACTTCGATTGGACCGGCAATGCGACCAAAGGAAACGCCGCATGAGTTCACTCGTGGCCACCGCCAGTAAACCCAGCCTGTTCCGTGCCGAACTCACAAAACTCATCACTTTAAGGTCTCTGTGGATCACCGCAGCCCTGACGTGGCTCATCGTCGTCCTCATCGGGTGGTCCCAAGCGGGGCCGGTTGGGGACGCGCTCCGAACCAATGACCCGGGGCTGGCTCCTGGCGCGAGTCCGGAAACGGTCGGCTTCGATTGGGTTGCCCTGGGACTGATTGGAATCATTGTTATTGGCGTCATTTCCGCATCAAGTGAGTACGTGTCGGGCCAACTACGGACCAGCCTGGTGGCAGTGCCGAACCGCGAGCGCCTGTATTTGGCCAAGTGCGCTGCGTTGACAGTGTTCGTCACACTGCTGGGTGTTGTGACCATCCCGCTGTTGAGCGTGCTGTCTCAATCCGGACTTGGGGAGCTTTCCGTGATCAACGGGACCATTCCGGCAAGCCTTATTCTCCGTTGGGTCGGTGCCATAGCTTTCTGGGATGCCATAGCCCTCATAGGTTTCGCCCTTGGCGTCTTGCTCAAGCAGACGCTGATCCCGCTGTTTACTCTCATTGTGGTGTCACAACTGTCGCTGATGTTGCTCCTGCTGACTCCGGCCTTTGCCTATCTCCCCACCGTGGCCGGGGTTCTGCTGTTCGACCCAGGCTTGGTTACAGGGTCCTACCCGGACGCGGACCTGGGTACTCTCACCGCAGCGATAGTAACGTTCACCTGGACGGCCGGCCTCGTAGCCTTTGCAGGATTCAAGTTCAGCACGCGTGATGTCCGTGGCTAGCTGAACCACGACGGCGGTCCTCACCGAATGCTCGGGCGAGGACCGCCGTCGTGGTTAAGCTGAAGGCGTCAGTCCGCGGCCTCGCGTCCCATGGACCTTTCCACCCGGCCAAGCCACTCCCAAAGGAGGGCAGCCGTTAGCTCCGGCTGGTCCAGGTGCGCGTTGTGACCCGCTCGATCCAGGACGGCGGTGGTGGACTGTGCATAGCTGCGCGCCAGCGCAGTCTGGTCCTCAAACCCCACCACATGGTCCTGACGACCGGCGAGAATCAGCGCGGGTCCTTGAAAGTTGGCGAAGCGACTTTCCGGCTCGGCACGGAGTGTGTAGTTGCTCGAGATCCGTTGGATCGCGGCTTGATCGAATACGCGAAACCCCGGCAGGGCCGCGTCTCGGAAAAGAAACCAATTCTCGGGAGATTGGACCACGGCCATGGTCTCATAGTCGGCCGCGTCCGCGGGTTCCAAGGCCGCTAACAAGATCGGGTCTGTTTGGAGCACTATCTTGGCAGGCAGGGTTCGGGAACCGTGATCCGCAACGACCACTGGGCAGAGGAGCGCCAGGCCCAGTACCTGTTCCCCGAATTCGGCCACCAGGTGACGGGCGATCATGCCACCGAAGGAGTTTCCGAGGACAGCGAACCTTTCGGCACCGAAGGTCTTCCGGGCAAAGGAGACAACCGCTTCGGCCACGGCATCCGCGCTATCGATCTCGGGTCCTGCCGCGGATTGGCCCATGCCCGGCAAGTCCACATAGACCCGCCGCCACTGACCGTGAGCATCGAACACGGGGTCGAGCCCCAACAAAAGGCGGTGATCAACGCAGAATCCGTGGATGATCAGGATTGGGGTTCCCGCCCCATAGTCAACAGAATGCACCCTTGAACGCTAACACCGTCAGAGCTCGAGCCTGGCAGCACCATTACCTTTGCTCGCACCAATCAGACCCTTCGGGATTGTTGGCGGGAAGCACCCACCGAGGGGTGAGCTTTCGGCAATAAGAACCCCCCATAACCCCGAGAGCTAACCCCTCGGCAGCATGAGAGCTCACCCCTCGGCGGCACCGACGCACGAAGACACAGAACCAACTCCAGAGAGCGCTCTCTTGACGTACGTGACTTGCAGCACATACATTGGTCCCACATCCCAGAGAGCGCTCTCTCGCCATAGGCGTACGGTCGCTCGAACACACAAAGGAGTGATCGTGGAGTTTTCGCGACTAAGGAAATTCACTGCCATGGCGGGCGTAGCCTCTCTTGCCCTCGTGGCGGCCGGCTGCAGCGGCGGAGGCGACAAAGCGGCGAGCGCAGACAATCCCGTCACGCTGACCGTGACCACCTTCGGCACTTTCGGATACGACGACCTGTACGCCGAATATGAGAAGCAGAACCCCGGAGTCACCATCGAGGCCACCAACATCGATCGCGGTTCCAACGCCCGGACCGATGCGTTCACTAAGCTGGCCGCCGGCTCCGGACTCAGCGACGTCACGGCCATCGAGGAGGGCTGGCTCGGCTCCATTATGGAGGTTTCGGACCAGTTTGTGGACCTCAAGGAGCACGGCGCCGAGGACATCAAGGGCAACTGGGTGGACTGGAAGTTCAAGCAGGGCACAGACCCCAATGGTCGTGTGATCGGTTATGGCACTGACATCGGACCGCAGGCCCTGTGCTTCAACGGCAAGCTCTTCGAGGCAGCAGGCCTGCCGAGCGACCGTGAGAAGGTCGCGGAATTGTTCGGCGGCAAGGACGCAAGCTGGGAAACGTACTTCAAGCTCGGCCGCCAGTACAAAGAGGCCACAGGCAAGGCCTGGTATGACCAGTCCGGCTTCGTCTGGAACTCCATGGTCAACCAGATGGACGAGGGTTACTACACCAAGGACGGCAAGCTGAACGTCGAGGGCAACAAGGAAATGCGGGCGAAGTTCGACATGCTCGCTGCCGGCACTGCCGATGGCCTGTCCTCCAACCAGACCCAGTTCGACTGGGGTAACGGCAAGGCATTCGTGGACGGCTCCTTCGCCACGCACGTTTGCCCGGCATGGATGCTCGGCACCATCAAGGGCCAACTCGAGTCAGCAGGCGGAGGGGCAGCCAGCGGCTGGGACGTAGCCGACGTCTTCCCCGGCGGTGCTTCCAACTGGGGCGGCGCTTTCCTCTCGGTCCCCAAGAGCTCCAAGCACCCCGCTGAAGCAGCCAAGCTGGCAGCATGGCTGACCGCACCTGAACAGCAGATCAAGCAGTCCGCTGCAGCGAACAACTTCCCGAGCACCCTCGAAGCACAGGCGAAGATCGTGGAAGCAGCAAAGCCGAACGAACTGTTCAACAACGCTCCCTACGGCGCCATCTTTGAGTCCCGCGCAGAAGGTGTCATCGCCCAGTTCAAGGGTCCGGATGACTCTGTGATCCAGGAAAACGTCTTCGGACCCGCCCTCAAGATGCTCGATTCGGGCAAGGGCAACGCCGATCAAGCCTGGAATGAAGCCGTCAAGCTCCTCAACGACCTCGTGGTCAACAACTAGCAGCACCCGGCCGTGGGGCCTCCGGGAAACCGGAGGCCCCCTCACAGAGTCTGAGACCCGACCATGACCACCACCTTGAACCGCCCGGCCGCCGGTAGAACGGCTGCCACCAAACCGAAACCGTCGTTCCGGCAGCGCCTCAACGTCCTCGACATGAAGGCGTCCCCGTACCTCTACATCGCCCCGTTTTTCATCCTGTTTGCCCTGGTAGGCCTCTTTCCCCTGGGCTACACCTTCTTCGTCTCCCTCTTCGACTGGCACCTGCTCAAAGGCCAGGGCGAATTCGTGGGATTCCAGAACTTCGCTGAGGTTCTTCAAGACAGGTTCTTCTGGAATTCCCTGTTCAACACTGTCAGCATCTTCCTGATTTCCACCATCCCCCAGCTGATCATGGCCACCATCATCGCCGCGGTGCTGGACCAGAACCTGCGCGCCAAGACCTTCTGGCGCATGAGCATCCTGCTCCCCTACGTTGTGACTCCCGTGGCGGTCGCCATGATCTTCACCAACATGTTCGGCGAGCAGTACGGCCTCATCAACAACATCCTGTCCAGCTTCGGCATCGATCCCATCATGTGGAAGAACGACACCCTTCCCAGCCACATCGCCATCGCCACCATGGTGAACTGGCGCTGGACCGGCTACAACGCGCTCATCCTCTTGGCCGCCATGCAGTCAGTACCGCGCGATATCTACGAATCCGCAGCAATCGACGGCGCCGGCTCCGTCCGCCGCTTCTTCAGCATCACGCTGCCGAGCATCCGGCCCACCATGGTGTTCGTCATTGTCACGGCCACCATCGGCGGGCTGCAGATCTTTACCGAGCCAAGGCTCTTCGATCCCGTAGCAGCCGGCGGAACGGCACGCCAGTTCCAGACCACTGTGCTGTACCTGTGGGAGATGGCTTTCCAGCGGCAGAACTTCGGCAAGGCTTCCACCATCGCCTGGCTCCTGTTTCTGATCATCCTGCTTTTCGGCATCGTGAACTGGCTGATCTCACGCCGTATCGCCACCAATGGCGATGATCGCGGAGCAGCCAGTCGCCGCCGTCGGAAGCGTTCCTCCGCTGCGAATACAAAAGCGGACGACGCCGGCCTCACCGCCCAGGCGGCAGCGGCACCAGACTCAACCCCGAGGAGCGGGAAATGACCCTCACGCAAAACCGGCCACAAACCCCGGCTCCGCAGCAGACCTCCCGAGCCCTGACCGCTAGGAAAGCACTCTTTGGCAACGGCCGGCGGCCCGGCTTCCTCACCTATGGGTTGCTGCTGGCGTTCTTCCTGGCCTCCGCCTACCCGCTGTGGTGGTCCGTGATCATCGGCAGCCGCTCCAACGAAGCCCTCGGGGAGACCTGGCCGCCGCTGTTCCCTGGTGGCAACTTCTGGACCAACGTTGGGGAGGTCTTCGACACCGTCCCATTCTGGCTGGCGCTCGGCAACAGCGTCCTGATCTCGGGCATCATCACCGTCTCGGTGGTGGGCTTCTCAACCCTTGCCGGATACGCGTTCGCCAAGCTGCGCTTCCGCGGCCGGAACTGGCTGATGGTTGCGGTGATCGCCACCATGGCCATCCCTACGCAGCTCGGCATCATCCCGCTGTTCATGCTGATGCGCACGCTGGGCTGGACAGGTGAGATCGGCGCCGTCGTGATCCCTACCCTGGTCACAGCGTTCGGTGTCTTCTTCATGCGCCAGTACTTGGTGGACGTGATCCCGGACGAGCTCATCGAGTCGGCACGTATGGATGGCGCGTCCATGATCTCCACCTTTTGGCATGTTGCACTGCCGGCCGCGCGTCCGGCCATGGCAATCCTGGGCCTCTTCACGTTCATGACGGCATGGACTGATTTCCTCTGGCCCCTGCTGGTGCTCGACGCCGGCAACCCCACCTTGCAGACGGCGCTCAGCCAACTGCAGTCGGCCCGTTACGTGGACTATTCGATCGTCCTGGCCGGCGCCGTCATGGCAACACTTCCGCTGCTGGCACTCTTCGTCCTGGCGGGCCGTCAACTTATTTCCGGAATCATGCAAGGAGCAGTGAAGGGCTAATGCCATTCGAAGCAACAAACCACCCAGCGGTCACCCCCTTTAACAGGGAGTGGCCCAAGGGCTTCCTCTGGGGCTCGGCCACCGCCGCAGCCCAGGTGGAAGGCGCCAGCCACGAGGGCGGCAAGGAAGATTCCGTGTGGGATGCTTTCGCCCGTATTCCGGGTGCCATTGCCAACGGCGAGACGCTGAAGGACGCGGTGCAGCACTACCACCGCATGCCCCAGGACGTCAGGATCATGAAGGAGCTGGGCCTGGATTCCTACCGGTTCTCCACCAGCTGGTCCCGTGTCCGGCCTGGCGGCCGTTCCGCGAACGCCGTCGGCCTGGACTTCTACTCCCGCTTGGTGGATGAGCTGCTCGACGCCGGCATCCTCCCTTGGTTGACCCTTTACCACTGGGACCTCCCGCAGGCGCTGGAGGAGAAGGGCGGCTGGGCCAACCGCGACACCGCCTACCGCTTCGTCGACTATGCGAACGATGTCTATTCAGCACTGGGTGACCGTGTTCAGCACTGGACTACGTTCAACGAACCGTTCTGCTCCTCACTCCTGGGCTATGCGGCCGGCGTTCACGCTCCCGGCCGTCAAGAGCCGGAAGCAGCCGTCGCAGCGATCCACCACCAGCACCTCGCCCACGGCCTGGCGGTCAACGAGCTGCGGAGCCGCGGCGCCCAGCAGTTGGGGATCACGCTCAACCTCAGCAACTCCATCCCGCGGGATCCTTCCGATCCCGTAGACCTCGACGCCGCGCGCCGGTTCGATTCGCTGCAGAACAGGATCTTCCTTGATCCGATCCTCCGTGGCGTTTACCCGGAGGACACGCTCAACGACCTTGAGCAGTTCGGCATCCGGGACGTCATCAAGCCCGGCGACCTGGAGATCATCGGCGCTCCCATCGATTTCCTGGGCGTCAACCACTACCACGATGACCTCATCAGTGGTCACCCCACTGATGAACACGGCGACGGCCACTCGGGCGGCGCAACCCGCCCGACGTCGTCGTGCTGGATCGGTTCGGAGGACATCGCATTCCCCAGCCGCGGCCTGCCGCGCACTGCCATGAACTGGGAGGTCAACCCGGACGGACTTCGGAAGCTCCTGGTGCGTCTTGGCGAGGAATACCCCACGCTGCCCCCGCTGTACATCACCGAAAACGGTGCCGCTTACGACGACGTCGTCACTCCTGACGGGGCGGTCCATGATGCCGAGCGGACCCAGTTCGTGCTGGATCACATCACGGCCGTGGGCGAGGCACTGGACCAGGGCGCCGATGTGCGCGGCTACTTTGTGTGGTCACTCCTGGACAACTTTGAGTGGTCCTGGGGTTACGGCAAACGCTTCGGGGTGGTTCGCGTGGATTACGACACCTTTGAGCGCACGGTGAAGGACAGCGGACTGGCTTATTCCCGGGTCATCGCCTCAGCCAAGGCTTCTGCCACGGCCACAGTGAACGCCTAAAGTAGCCTTCAGAGGCATACTTTTTCTTACGTTCCGGAGATGACCATGACGCAGGACACCAGCGGCCCCCGGCCGGTACCCACCCTTGAAATGGTGGCTGCCTTGGCCGGGGTGTCGCGGGCCACCGTGTCCCGCGTGGTCAACGACAGCCCCAGTGTGGACCCGGAAATGGCGCAGTCCGTGAGGAAAGCCATCCTCGCACTCGACTACACGCCCAACCGTGCTGCCCGTTCCTTGGCCAAACGGAGGGCAAACGCGGTCACGCTCATCGTTCCGGAGTCGACATCCAAGGTCTTCGCGGATCCGTTCTTCGCCTCGGTGGTGCAGGGCATCGCCTTGTATCTCACCGACACGGAGTACACCCTGAACATGGTGATCTCCTCGGAGTCGAAGCCGGAGAAAACCCGCAGCTTCTTGCTCGGAGGCAACGTGGACGGCGTCCTGGTGGTGTCGCACCACAGCGGCGACAACTCCTGGACGCACCTCTCGGGGTCCCTTCCCATGGTGTTCGCAGGACGCCCCTTGGTAGGTGGCAAGGAAAGCTATTACGTGGATGTGGCCAATGAGCAGGCGGCCTACGAGGTCACCAGGTTGTTGACCCAGAGCGGCCGAAAGAACGTTGCAACTATTGCCGGTCCGCAAGATATGCCCCCGGGCCTGGATCGCCTGGCGGGGTGGAGGACCGCTGTGCGGGAGGCAGGTCTTGGCGAAAGTTTGGTGGAGGAGGGCGACTTCACGTTGGCCTCGGGCGCCAAAGCCATGCATCGATTGTTGGACCGCGGCGTGCCTGTTGACGCCGTTTTTGCAGCGAACGACCAGATGGCTGCCGGCGCCTACACCGCCATCCAAGGCCGGGGTTTGCGCATCCCGGAGGACATCGCCGTCGTGGGTTTTGATGACGATTCCTTTGCCACCTCCGTCACCCCCGCCCTCACCACCGTGCATCACCCGATTGTTGAACTCGGCAAGAAAATGGCCGAGACCCTGGTTCACCTGATCGAGGGCAAGCCGGCGGAACGCGTCAACAGGATGCCAACGTCGATCGTGATCCGCGATTCCGTCTAGCTTTTAGCCCTTGCCTTGAAAGGCTCTTCCATGCTTCCTGCTCCCGTCAGCACCGTCGCGCCTTCCGTCGCGACAGGCCGTCCCATCCGCTGGGGAGTTGTGGCCACGGGCTCCATCGCCTTACGCGTGGTGCAAGACCTCGCGCTCTTGGAGGACGCCGTTCTCCAGGCGGTCAGTTCGCGCTCGGAGGCGTCGGCCCACAGCTTTGCCGGGAAGTTCGGCTTTGCAGCGTCTTATTCGGATGTCGGAGATACGCCGGGCTATGAACGGCTGCTGGCCGATCCCGCCGTCGACGTCGTCTACATCGCCACGCCTCATGCGCAGCATCATGCTGTCGCGCTGGCCGCGCTGACGGCGGGGAAGCATGTCCTGTGCGAAAAGCCCATCGCCATGAACGCCGTACAGGCACGGGAGTTGGCGGATCTCGCCCGGGATCGTGGACTATTCCTGATGGAGGCCGTGTGGACCCGGTTCCTGCCCAGTTTCTGCCGCGCGGTCGAAATTTTGCAGTCGGGGGAGATCGGGGAGCCGCGCTGGCTCCAGGCTGACCTCGGTTTCGTGCCCGCCTTCGATCCCACAGCGCGGATCTGGGACCCGGCCGCAGGCGGTGGAGCGTTGCTGGACCTCGCCGTGTATCCACTGACGTGGGCGCTGGGAGTTTTCGGTGAGCCTCGAAACATGGTCGCCACCGGAGTCCTGACTCCTGAGGGGGTGGACCTGCAGAACTCCCTCACCTTGAACTACCAGAGCGGCGCGCAGGCGCAGCTGATCACCTCCATCGGCGCGGAATGCCCCAGTGTAATAACAGTGGGAGGCACGGAAGGTTGGTTGCGGTCCTCTGCTCCGCTTTTCAATCCGGCCGAACTCACTATTCAGTCACGCATCGGCACGCCGCGGACGGAGAAATTCGAGGTGCTCGGACACGGATTCAGTTACGAGCTGCGTGAGGTGACGCGTTGCCTGCAATCCGGGCTGACCGAGAGCCCGTTCATGACTCCAGCGGAGTCGGTTGGGTCGATGGAACTGCTGGATGAGGCCCGCCGGCAGATGGGGTTGCGGTATGCGAGCGATCAGCAGACTCCCACCGCAGCAGGTCCCCCGGCTGGCACTCCAGCACCTCACACAGCGCTTCGAGCGTAGTAAAACGCACGGCTTTGGCACGACCGTTCTTGAGTACGGCCAAGTTCGCCGGGGTGATGCCTACCTTCTCGGCGAGCACCCCGACGGGCATTTTGCGCTTGGCCAGCATGACGTCAATGTCCACGATGATCGGCATCAAATCACCTCGTCGAGCTCGGCCCGCAACCCGGCCGCCTCAACGTCCCGGGCAACGGCCTGCGCAAGGAGGGTCCGCAGCACCAGCACCAACAGCGCCACTCCCCCGATCATCAACGCTGCGCCACAGATCAGCATGACGACTCCCGGCGCGATATCGCCGGGCGCCAGGATCACTGCGATGCCAAACATCAGCACTGCTGCGGCAGCGATGGCACCAAAAATCACGTCCACAAAACGGAACGCTCCATGCGAAAAGACCGTCCCACGCCGCACCATCGTCAGCAGCCGCCACACACAGACCGCAACCACCTGTACACACAGAATTCCCAGGACCACGATGACCAGCAACGCAATCCGCGGCCCATCAGGCGCACCCGCCTCCACTAGGTCGTTGGAAAGCAGGGGCACCATCCGTACCTGCACGAACAGCGAACCCGCCAGCACCATCGCGATCACTATGCGCAGGGCGAGGATCGTCAGCTTTCCCATGGACAACTCCTTTATCGAACAACAACCTGATTCTATCGATATTCGATACTTAAACAAGCATCGGATGCGACGGCAAATTAGTCAGCTTGCTTAGTAAAGCTGCATTCCCTAGGCTTGAGCAGGTCAGACAAACAACTCTCACAGTGGCGGCCCGCGCTTAAAAAGCACCCCGCCGCGCAATGGAGGAGGAACAATGTCAGAACACAACATCGCAGGCAAGAAGGTCGCATTCCTCTTGACGGACGGCGTGGAGCAGGTGGAACTCACCAGCCCATGGCAGGCGGTCAAGGATGCCGGCGGCGAACCCACCCTCGTGGCTCCCTCCAAGGGAAAGCTCCAGGGTTTCAACGGCGTGGAGAAGGGTGACACGTTCGACGTCGACCTCGCAGTTGCCGACGCGGATGCCTCCGAATTTGACGCACTGGTTCTTCCGGGCGGCGTCGTGAACGCCGATCATCTCCGCGTTGACAAAGATGCGCAGAACTTCACTCGAGCCTTCTTTGAGCAGCACAAGCCGGTGGCATCCATCTGCCACGGCCCGTGGATTCTCATCGACGCCGGCGTGATCAAGGGCCGCAACGTCACCTCGTATCACACACTCCAGACGGATTTGAAGAATGCCGGCGCCAACTGGACCGACGAGGAAGTGGTGGTGGACCAGGGCTTGGTCACCAGCCGCACCCCGGACGACCTCCCCGCGTTCAACGCCAAGGTGGTCGAGGAGATCTCCGAGGGCCAGCACGCCGGGCAGACCGCTTAGCGGTCACCCACCCGCATACGGCAAGTGCCGCCGTCGTACTTTTACAAGAAGTACGACGGCGGCACTTGGCGTTTCACGAAGACTGTCTTCTTGAGAGTTTGCAAAATATGTAGACCAGTCTATTATTTCTTCATGGCCTCAAAAGGAAACATGACAAAAGCTCGGCTGGCAGAGTCAATGCTCCAGCTCATCCAGACCAGCGGTTACAGCGGCACCGGGCTGAATGCTGTGATCGAACACGCCGCAGCTCCCAAGGGGTCCATCTATTTCCACTTCCCGGACGGGAAGGAGGGCCTGGGCATCGCAGCGGTCGAGCTCGCCGCGAAACAGTTCGAAACACTCATTGCGGAGGCAGCAACTTCCGCCGGCAGCGCGGCTGAGGCTGCCCGGGCCGCGATCGAGGCTCTGGCCACCATCGTCAGCGAGAGCAACTTCCGACTGGGTTGCCCGGTTTCCGTGGTCACCCTGGAGATGGGCGCAGAGAGTGAGCGGCTGAGACAGGCGTGTGCCGCTGCCTTCGAGGCGTGGATCGCCCCGACGTCCGCGCTCCTCGAGGCCAGCGGCGTTGACGCCAAGGAAGCCCGGTCTCTGGCAACCGTTGTTGTATCGACGATTGAGGGGGCGGTGATCGTCTCCCGCGCCATGCAAAGCACCCAACCCCTGTTATCGGCCGCTGACGTCGTGGCGGAACTCATCAACCAGCGCTGCAAGACCGTTGGCGGGACACGATGACGCCTCACGAAAACCCCCGTCACGCCCTGGTCTTCGGGGCATCAGGAATGGTCGGCCGACACCTCGTCCTGTCCCTCGCCAAAGCTGGCGCGAACGTCACAGCGGCAGTTCGGACCGCCGAGTCCGGAGCGGGTGTCGAGCGATGGGCCAAGGAGCATGGTCTGACACGGAGCATCAGAACGACCATTGTCGACTTCGATGCTCCCGAGATCATCCCGGGCGGGCCCTCGGCATTCCCGTCCATCACCGAGATCCACAACTGCGCCGGGTCCTACCGATTCGGAATGACCGCCCAAGAGGCACGCAGTGCGAACGTCGGCATCGTCGAGAAGCTGATCGACTTCGCCGGGGACCTCCCCAACCTGCAGCGCGTCGTCCACGTGTCGGGCTACCGCGTCGGCGGACAGGACCCTAAAACCGTTCCATGGTCAGAGGACCACCGCGCAGCGGTCTACAAGGAACTTGGCGCCTACGAAGCCTCCAAGGTGGAATCCGACGCCATCTTCCAGGCCCGGGCCCTGGAGGGTGGGGTCCCTTGGACCATCGTCAATCCCTCCAGCCTGATCGGCGACAGCGTGACCGGGGAGTCCGACCAGCTCATCGGGCTGGCCACCACCATCGAGCAGATTTGGCAAGGCACCGTAGCCGCACTGCCCGGAAACGGCTCGACGTTCCTCCCGGTGGTCACGGTCGACTATCTGGCAGCCTTCATGACGGCAGCAGCGGTCGATCCTGCTGCTGCCGGCAAGGCGTATTGGATTCTCGACGACGCCACCCCGCCGCTGGCAGACCTCCTGACCCATGTCGCCCGGCACCTCGGCGTCAACGTCCCACGGCTAAGGATGCCGATCGGGATCATCAAGCGACTCCCGCAGCGGATCACCAAAGCGGATCCCGAGACGCTCACCTTCATGTCCGCCGACCGCTATCCGACAAAGTCCGCCGTCGAGTTCGCCCACAAACACGGGATTCAGATGCCGGATGTTCTGGTGTCCGTGGAGCGGTGGGCCGACCATCTGGCCGCTCATCGGTTTGGCGCCGACATGTCTGACGGTCGTCGATTCGTCGACGTCGGCGGTCTGCGCACATTCGAGCTCGGCGTACCCGGGTCCAGCCGTGTTGTCCTTCCCGGCTTGCCGGTCAATGCAGACACGTGGGCAGCCGTGGCGTCGGGCATCGGCGCGCGTGTCGTCGACCTGCCCGGACTCGGCCTCAGCAGTGGAACAGGCGTTCAGGACTGGGAACAGTGGCTGCCAGCTCTACTGGACGGCGAACCCGTTGACCTCATCGGCCACTCCATTGGTGCGGCTGCGGCAGTATTGGCGGCTTACCAGCTCCCGGCACAGGTCAAGTCCCTCACGCTGATCGCACCGTTCTTCCTTCAAGCCCCGATGGGTATTTCGTCCAAACTATGGCCGCTGGCATCCACCTACTTGCGACACATTGACGCCGCACGGCTGTCACGCCAGCTGACCGGATCAGAAGCCAGCGCCGCTGCTCTCACGTCCAGCCTCAGTGACCTCAAGCGAAGCAGCGCCAAGAGGGTGGCCAAGCATCTCGCCCTGGCGGGCTCCAAGCAATGGCGTGCTGAACTACGGGAAGCGCTGGGGCGTTTCAGCGGCCCGGTCCGCATCATCGTGGGAAGCGAGGACCCCATCACCCCAGGAGCAGTTGAGCAGCTCGAGTCACTTCCAAATGTTGAGCTGATCACGGTGACGGGCGCCGGGCACCATCCTCAACTGACGCATGGCGATTCTCTGGTGACCCTGATCAACGGAATGTCCCGTGTGGACACGGCTCCCGAGGTTTCAACCGCTGACAGGCATACGGGTGCCTTATGAGATCCACAGGGGCGTGAATCTGGAGGTAGCCAGAGGTCCAAACTGGCTACATATTTCAGAGCCAGTTTGGGGGAGGCTGGTGTGATGTTGGTACGCAGAATCACTCAATTACTCGCAGGCCTGTCGCTCTTCGGCTTTTCCATCGCCGTCCTCATCAAAGCTGGACTTGGAATCTCCCCTTGGGACATCTTTCATCAAGGTCTGGGCCGGCTGACGGGAATCAGCACCGGAATGGTCATCATCGCGGTCAGCTTTCTCGTGCTCCTCCTATGGATCCCCCTGAGGATGCGCCCGGGTTGGGGCACTCTGGCGAACGCCGTGTTGATCGGCGCCTTCGTCGACTTGTCGATACCTTTGATTCCCCAAGCCAACGGACTACTCTGGCAAGTCGTCTACCTTGCCGGGGGGCTGGTGCTCCTGGCCGTCGGCAGCGCCTGCTACCTTGGGGCCTCCTTCGGCCCAGGTGCACGGGACGGGCTGATGACCGGCCTGGCGCAGCGGACCGGCTGGTCAATCCGCACTTGCCGCACATTGATCGAGGTAACAGTTGCCGCAGCCGGCTGGTTGCTGGGCGGGACCCTGGGGATCGGTACCGTGGCCGAAGCGTTTCTGATCGGACCGTTGATTCAGTGGCTCATGCCCTTGTTCAGTGTTCCTTCAGGCCCTCGAGAACCCTCGCCGGACAACCCACTGAGCAAGTCGACCGCCTCCTGAGCAGCAACGTCCGGGCGCAGCCTGCGGCGGAACCAACAATCCTGAAGCCTCCATGGCGGGACACCATCTCGCTGCGGGGCCGTCGCTTTGGCGGCGACGACTGGTTGACCGTCAAACCGCAGGACGCGCCAGGGCTCCCGTAGTTGCAGGGAACCCTGAAGCGTCGCGTCGTTTACTGCGCGCCTAAGCGGCCGTGGCGACCCAGCCTGAGCAGCCGTAGACGCCGGTGCCGGCGCTTCGGTTGTTGAGGCACGCCCGGACGTAAACGGTCCCTCGGAGTCCGCTGCTCTGAGCTTGGGCCTGCTCGCCGCTTCCCTGACTGTTGGTCAGCGTCGCAATGTAGGTAGTCCCGTTCGAAACGTACCTCAGCTGCGCTACGGATGAGACTCCATCCACGCGGGTGTCCCGGCTCGTTAGGACGTTGGTGGACGAGTTGTAGTAGGCGTAGGACCCGGTCACCGAAGCCGCTGCACTGGCGGAGGCCATCGGGGCCGTGGCCAGCCCTGAGATTGCAATAGCACCCGCGGCTGCAGCGCCGGAAAGAGCCAATCGTGATTTACGCATGTCGTAATTCCTTCCCCAGAATTTTTAGTGAATTACTGGCATCACACCCGCCCCAAGAATGTGTTGGCGATCACACCGCGAAGCCGCTTTGAGTCTCAAGCGGCTGAATTCTTTTGTCAAGTCAAGCGTCCGCCCGACTTTTGTGCACCAGACGCACTAGATAATTTGTCTGGCAAGCAGAGAATGTTCCACTCCCCTGGAAGAGGTACAGCCGAGGAACCTATTTGGTGCGCTCCAAGAGCCTGTCGATGGACCTCTCCTGTCGCTCCGCGGAATAGCTTTGGGTGT
This sequence comes from Paenarthrobacter sp. OM7, assembly GCF_029873575.1. Taxonomy (NCBI): domain Bacteria; kingdom Bacillati; phylum Actinomycetota; class Actinomycetes; order Micrococcales; family Micrococcaceae; genus Paenarthrobacter; species Paenarthrobacter sp. OM7. The sequence goes on along the minus strand of NZ_CP123579.1, from coordinate 121,995 downwards.
CGAGCAATGACACTGCATTAAGTCCCTCACTCAACGCCGAAACGTCCACCGCAAAAGATGTGACATCGTCGTGAGTCCAGTCCGGTCGTGCCGCCTCGGCCAGCCGTTCAATGCGGCGCAGCAGCATTCGATTACCTAGACGGTGATGTTCCGCGATGTCTTCATCGGCAACGGCTGCAGCGAGGAAACTGACCCAGACCCGCGCTTCGTCGGTTGCCCCGTGACGATATGCGGGCAGCGCACGAACGACATCCTGGAGTGCGCTGAGCGGGTCCGATGCTTTGGCCTCCACCTCATCGAGCCGGGCGACAGCGCGTTCAGTCAACGTCCTGCGCGCGTGAACTAGAAGGTCACGCTTCGTGGGGAATGTGTGGAACACAAGTCCGGTGGTGCATCCGGCTTCCTTCGCCACGGCGCTGGCTGTCAGCCCCGTCAGTCCGGCGCGAGTGAGCACAGCCCATGTGGCCTCTGTCAGGGCCCGTTTTTGTTTCTCGACGTCACGTGTTCTCGGCATGCCACTTCCCCTTCAATAAGCAATAAGATATCGTAGCGCACAATACGGTATTAATGACTACGGAATAAACGTGAAGTGGAGAGTTGTGAGCATGACTGATCGTGAGGCGGCAGCGGATGTGCTGCGCGCTTGGGCGTTGGATGAAAACCTCAAAGAAAAGGTGATGTCCTCGCCCTCGTTGGCATCCGTGGCAACGAGGATCGCCCGGCAGTATTCGGCAGGTGACACCGTTGATGATGCTTTGATGGCAGCTGAGCGCACCATGGCACGCGGGCACCTGGTCAGTATTGAATACGCAGGAGAAAGCGTCCGCGATGCTGAGCTGGCGCGTAAGGAAGCGAATGTCTTTTTGGAGCTGATCACCGCACTCAGGGCGGCAAGGATTATCAGCACCGTTTCCTTCGACCTCTCTCACGTGGGACTCCTCGTGGACCCCGGACTTGCAGCAGAGAACGTCCGCGCGATGGCCAAAGCCGTAGCGCCGTTGGGTACTTCGCTCATGATCTCCGCGGAAGGTTCAAACCGCACGGATCTGGTCCTGGACACCTACGACAAGCTGAGCGCTGAGGGGCTACCTGTGGGGATCACCGTCCAGGCACGCCTACACCGGAGTGCAGCCGACCTGGAACGGGTGCTGGAACGACCGGGCGTCATCCGTTTGGTCAAGGGAGCATTCCTTGAACCGGCCGACAGGGCTCACCCTCGCGGCAGCGGCGAACTTCGGGAGGCATACCTCCGTTTAGCGGGACGCATCCTGGAGACCGGACACCCGCTGTCCATCGCCACCCATGACGCAACACTGATCGAAGACCTCATCTCAGAACACCCGGATCTGATCCGCCGACCTGAAGTGGAATTCGAAATGCTACTCGGGCTGGGCACCGCCACCTTAGACCGATTGCGCAAGGACGGCTACGCCACCCGCGAATACTCGATCTTTGGCAACCAATGGTGGTTATACGTCTTGAACCGCATCGCAGAAGAACCCGAACGGGTCTTCACCGCACTCGTAGCCGCTGCCAATTAACTGGGCATCACCCTGGGTGGCCCACTCAAGCTCCACAGGGCAATAGTCCATCGACTATTGTTTCTGATTTCACGTCTTGGCGCTGACGGCTGCATGCCGGTTTGTACCGTTTGACCGTTGCCGTCTTCGATGACGAATTCACCGACGATGTTCTTACCCTCGGAATCGTAGACCGGGATCACAAACCGCTTCCCAGGCAGCTCTGGCCTTCATTGAAAGACAGCACCAACGCTTGGTTGATGGCACCGGGTACTCCTTCGCTATTGCTGATTCCTCTTCTGATCAGGCGGTTGGCCAAATCGGGCTGTGGCTGAAGGACCTCAGCCAAGGCCGGGCGAGCATTGGCTATTGGGTGGCGCCAAGTCATCGGGGGGAATCCGCTCCGTGTCGCCTCGAATCACTCACCCAGGTCTAGTGCGGGGCCAGCAGGCAACGTCCTCCGGCGCCCGCTCGAACTCGCCTCGAAACCCCAGCTTTTCGAGACACAGAGGCTATGAAACACCCCGGTGAGTTCAGAGAAGGAGTCGGAGACCGCGGGCGGGATCGCCTATCGGATCAGCTGGTCACTTGAAGGACCTGAACACGATCGAGTCGAAAACGGCGCGCGCCTCTCTCATCAGCTCCGGATTGATCGATTCGTCGATATAGCCCACCGCAACGACAGCCCGCCGGCCCTCCAAGTCGACCACCCGGTAGGTCTCGTGTTCATTCTGAGTCGAGTACCAGTGTGTGCAGTGGTACATCATTTCTGAGTGGATGCAGAACTTGCCGCTGTCGCCAGGCCGGGATGTCCACGTCGCCCTCGACGGAGTGGTCGAACTCGAAGCCGGGGTAATCGCCCACCATGATCTTTACGGGAGGAGTGCTTGCCGTTGACGATTGCGCCGCCATAGCCCTAGTGAAGGCCCAGTCCGCAGGACCGACATCGGCAAGGGCACCCCTCCAGTTGCATGCGTCCATCGACACATAGAACGCGGACCCAAGGGTCAGGTGGACGGCCCATTCAGCCGGGTGATCCGGGTCATCCTTGCCCAGGCTGTTGCCGTCGAGAGCAGACCAGCCCCCTGGAACGGTGATCTCGAAAGGCTCCTTGTAGCCGTCGACGGGGACTAGATATGTGCCGGCGTCGATATCGCCACTCTTCGGCAGCGGCGGGACCGTGCGAGGGTCGCGACTCTCAGGCAGCGGTGGGACCGTGCGAGCCTCCGTCATCGGAGAACTGGCAGACGGCAGGGATGCGTCGTCGGACTCATACTCGCACCCGCCGAGACATCCAATCAGTGCGATAGTCAGCAAGGGCAAGAAATGGCGTGACCGCTGAGCGGCCTTTTCGATGGGTGTCATAGAACTCATTGATCCACCAGGCCACTACAAGCTACTGTGAGGCCCCGCAGCCGGGTGGCCTCGCAGGCGGTCCGAGTTGGGATGCCGTCGCCCCAGTCTCCTCCGGTAGAGAACCCGTGACAATGAGAGTTGGATGGACATGAGTTTCGACTCATGCAACCCCCGCAATGACAGGAGCGCCCTGAAGCAGCGGCGAGGAAACGCCAAAATTGCGGCAGCTTTCACCGCCCGAGTCTAACCAGCCAATGAGACCTGGCGGTAGCTCACGTCTCGTAACCCTTGGCATAAGAGACGTCTCACTGATGTAGCTCTGCTCCCCTGCGCAGCTTGCCATTCTGAACCCCGGCGGGTCTTGCAACTATGCCTCGCAACTAGGTGTTTCGAGATCGGTAATCATCGTTAGTTACAAGACAGGCACGTCACCCGATATTGGCGGTGCGGTCGGATGTGCCACTTCCTTGGAACTGGAACGCCCGAACCGGTGGGACGTCCGTCGAGGAAACAGCCAGCCCGTGTGACCGCCGTCCGCTGCTGCTGAGGAGCCGGACAATCACTGTTGAGTCGCCGACTTCGCGAGCTGGCTTGTTGGTTGCGCCGCCCTGCTGCTCCCGCGACGGCACGTACGGAGACTCGTTCTACGTGCTGTTCGCTGTCATGCCTCTATGGCGGTGATGGCGTAGTGGGCGATGCGGAGGAGGTCCTCTTTGCTTGCGCCGTCGCGGGCCTGCTGGCTCATACCTTGTAGCGTCGCTCCGACGAAGGCTGCCATTGCATGGGTGTCGGTGGATTTGGAGATCCGGCCTGCTTCGCGGTCCCGGGTCAGTGCTTCTGCCATGGCCAGGATGTTGTCGTTGCGCATTTTGGACAGCCGTTCTGCGACGTGGCGGTTCGCGGAGGTGACCGCGACGGCGGAGCTGATCACCAGACAGCCTCCCGGGAACGTTGTTGACGGGTAGTGGTCGGCGGCTTCTATCAGCAGCCGGCGCATGAGTTTCAGTCCGCTCTCTTCTTCTGCGAACGCGGTGGACATGAAGCTTCCGTGGGTTGCGTTGTAGTGGTCCACGACGGAGAAGAAGAGGTCTTCCTTGGAGCCGAAGGCCTTATACAGGCTGGGTGGGTTGATGCCCATGGCTTTTGTGAGCTCCGCCAAGGAGGTGCCCTCGTATCCGCTGTCCCAGAAGACCAAGGTGGCTGCTTCCAGGGCGTCGTCGATATTGAATTTCCGGCCTTGGCCTGCTTTTCCTGACATCGTCGTCCTCTCGTCGTTCCTCTCAAGAAGAGCCCCCAGCAGCCGGCATCTATTCCGGCTGCCTCCACGAGAGTGGTTTTTCATGCTGTGGCCAGCGCCACAATAAGTTTTCGAAATCTTTCTTGTAGTGATCGCTAAACGTATGTAAGTATCTCATTCATGAGCGAAACACACAAAGACCACATCGCCGTTGTGACTGGAGCCAGCCGAGGGATCGGTGCGGCAATCTCCTCCCGCCTTGCCACCGCAGGCTTGACTGTTGCTGTCCACTACGGACACGACGGGAAGGCGGCTGCGGAAGTGGCGGCCTCCATCGAAGCTGCGGGAGGAAAGGCTTTCCCTTTCCAGGCAGACCTTGGAGCCGACACCGCAGCACAGGATTTTTGGGCCGCCTACGACAAGGCCGCTGCCGAAGCAGGCGCCTTGAACCAGCCGATCCACGTCCTCGTGAACAATGCCGGGGTCACCCTGCGCGGGGCCATTGAAGACTTCAGCCGGGAAGATTTCCTAACCCAGCAGGCCATCAACGTCAACGCACCCTACTTCATCGTCAAGGAAGGGCTGACCCGAATCGCTAACGGAGGCCGCATCATCAACATCTCCTCCGGCGTCACCCGCATAGCATTCCCGGAAATCATCGGTTACGCCCTCACCAAGGGAGCTATTGAGGCCTTCACTCTGACCCTCGCCAAACACCTTGGGCCCAGGGAAATCACCGTAAACTCGGTCGCCCCAGGCGTCGTGGACACCGACATCAACGCTGGCTGGCTCCGCGGAAACGAAGAAGCCCAAGCCGGGGTAGCTGCCAGCAGCGCCCTGGGTCGCGTTGGCCAGCCCGACGATATCGCAAGCATCGTAGCTTTCCTTGCCTCCGACGAAGCGCGCTGGATCACCGGGCAGAAGATCGACGCCACCGGCGGCACCAACCTCTAACCCACCAGCACCATCTGGACGCGCACCGCGTCCGCGTTCTAACGCGTCACATCCGCACAGGGCCCAACCTAGGCCTGACTCGCATCACATCCAGGGGGAATCATGAACCGTGCCCGAATTCGTGGAATTGACCATTTCGGTCTCACTATCAGATCACTTCGCCAAGCGACCCACGACCTTAAGAACGCCCTTGGCGCTGAGGTCTGCTACGTAGAAGGACCGATCACTGATCGGGAACCCGGATGGATGGCGGCGAAACTGGGGGCTCGGGGAACCTGCTCATTGACGGTGACCGCAATGAACGTTCGCGGTATCAACCTCGAACTTTTCGAATACGACGGCGCCGAACGCCGCTCCTGGGACACTCCCCCGGGAGCGGCGGGCAGTTTCTTCCTCATCTTCCAGACCCCGGACCCTGACCGCGTGATCGCCAGGCTTTACAACGAAAACGCGACAGTCCGCCCCATCGAACACCCGATCAACGGGTATGAGATAGGACTGCCTTCCGGGATCAATCTGGCAATCCAGCACAGACCAGTGCAGCGCCTCCTCGGAGCAGTTGCGCTGAGCAGATACGACTTCGCAACCGCCCAACACCAACTAACATCCACTCTCGGCTTCAGCCAACAAGAGGCCATCACAGCATTCGGGGCCACTGGCTACCTCTTCAGCAGCGACCAAGGACTTCCGGTAGCAGTACTCCATGGGAGCTCCCCCTCACCCCGGCCAGCCAACAGCGACCTGGGCGGCCATCACGGCGCGTTCCACGCCGACGACGTGGACCAGACGGTCAACTCCTTCCGGACCATCAACGGCTACACCACCTTGGGTGAACCCGAGACCATCACAGATGGACCCATCGCCGGGGACAGGTGGGTGTACCTCAACTCACCATTCGGGCTCCAGCTCGAGATCATCAACATGCCCGACGGTACCCTGCCCTACGAAAAGGACGCCGCTGCGCTCCGGACCCCCATCGCGATCGGAGCGTTCTCTTGAGCCTCACCGCCTCCCGCCGGTCAATGCTCAGCGCCAGTGGTGCACTGCTGGGCGCCATCGCCCTGACCAGTGCGCCCGCACGAGCCCAAGCGACCGAGACCCCAGCCCGAACCGGAGGCTATCAAGTCATCACCTCACTCTCCGAACAGTTCGATGACCTGCAACAAGGCACGAACCTGCGATGGAAAGGACAGGCCCAGCGCATCGCATTCCCCCGGACAGCAGCCGAGGTCGCCGAAGAACTTCGCACCGTCCTGCGATTGGGACTGAAACCATCTGCCCGCAGCGGAGGGCACTGCTACGAAGGATTCGTCGCCAACCCGGCCGTAAAATCCATCATCGATCTCTCCGCCATGGACCAAGTCCGCTGGGACCCCGAGATGAATGCCTTCGAGGTAGGCGCCGGCGCGCAGCTCGGACTGGTCTACCAACTGCTCTACAAGCAATGGGGCGTCTATGTCCCCGCCGGGAACTGCCCCACCGTAGCTGCCGGCGGCCACATCGCCGGCGGCGGCTATGGATCAATGAACCGCCGCGACGGCCTCGTCGTCGACCACCTCCTGGCCGTCGAAGCCGTCCACGTCCGCCAGGACGGTTCTGTCACCACCAGCCGCGGCACCCGGGACCCGCAGGACCGTCACCACGAACTGTGGTGGGCCTACACCGGCGGCGGGGGCGGGAATTTTGGCATCGCGACCCGCTACTGGCTCCGCAGCCCCTCAGCCACGGAAAACCGGCCAGAAAAGGCCTTGCCCTCACCGCCACGTCACGTCTGGCTCAGCACCGTCTCCTGGTCCTGGGATGACATCGATGAAGCATCATTTACTCGCCTATTGAACAACCACGGCCAGTGGCACGAAAACCACGCCGCCCCCGGGACCCCGGAAGCGAACCTTTTCGCCCAACTCAAAACCTGGCACCGCTCCAACGGCTTCATCACCATGGACACCATCGTCGATGCAGCAACCCCTGACGCCGAAGGCGTCCTGAACCGCTATCTGGCAGCGATCTCGGCGGGAATCCCTCCGGCGAAGGTAACCCAGCGACGACTCGTGCCGTGGATGCAGGCTACGCAGTGGACCGGTTTTACCGGACCCGACTCGACCCGTCGGTTCAAAGGCAAGTCAGCGTACCTTCGTCGAACCTACACGCCCGAAGCAATCGCCGCTGCGTACCGGGGCCTGAACGATCCAACGATCACCAACCCAGGCGCGTTGCTGATGATCGCCTCCTACGGAGGGGCCGTGAACACCGTCGCCCCGGACGCGACAGCCGTCCCCCAACGGGACTCCATCATCAAATTCCAGGTCGTCTCCATTTGGGACAACCCCGAAGATGACCAAGCCAACGTCACCTGGACCCGTAACACCTTCCGGGGCATGTTCGCCTCCACCGGAGGAGTCCCTCCGCTGAACTCCACAGCAGATGGCGCTTTTATCAACTACGCAGACACGGACCTGGACGACAGCACTTGGAACACCTCCGGGCTGACTTCGTTCGACCTCTACTACAAGGGCAACCTGCCCCGTCTCAAACGCGCACGCGCCACCTACGACCCGAAGGGAGTGTTCTCCCATGCCCAAAGCATCCCTCTTGCCTGAACCGACCGGAACACTTCCGGTAACTGCCCGCCGCCTTGACGCCCTGACAGGGCTCCGCTTCTACGCTGCGCTGCTTGTTTTTGCCTTCCACATCAGCCTGAGCCGTTTCTACCTCGGCGATTCGGGCCTAGTTGAACCCCTGCAGTTCATCCTCAAAAATGGCGGATGGTTCGGCGTCACGTTTTTCTTCATCCTCTCCGGATTCGTCCTCATGTGGTCAGCCCGCGCCGGTGACACCCCCGGAAGGTTCATCTGGCGACGAATTGCCAAAATCGTCCCGAACCATGCCGTGACCTTTTTCATCGCCCTGGCCATCGGCGGGCTCGGCGCCTCCACAATCGGTGAAGCGGTCGCCAACCTGTTACTGGTCCACGCCTGGATACCTGCCGACACCGCTTTCTTCAGCATCAACCACCCCAGCTGGTCACTCTCAGCCGAACTCTTCTTCTACCTCGCGTTCCCGTTCGTTCTTCCACTGGTGAACCGCATCCCACGCCACCGGCTACTTCTCATCGGCGCTGCACTGATCGGACTGATCACGCTGGCACCGCTGGCCGCCGGGTTGCTCCCAGCAGGGGAACTCTTCGGCCCCAACCACGCCCAATCACCGCTGTTCGGCGCCTCCATCCCGCAAATCTGGGCCGTCTATGCACTGCCACCGGTCAGGCTCCTCGAGTTCGCCCTGGGCATGCTCGCAGCCCGGGCGGTGCGTGAGAGAAACCTGCCGACCATCCCGCTCGGCCCGTCCCTCCTGCTCGCGGCCCTCGGCTACGGGGGGTCCCTCTTTCTCCCCATCACCTGGCAAATGGACGCCGCCTACGTCATACCCGTGCTGCTGCTTGTCATCGCCGCAGCGCAAGATACATCCCCGCCGGGAATCTTCGCCTCCCCCGCAGCGGTCCGCCTGGGCGAACTGTCCTTCGCGTTCTACATGGTCCACGACATCATCCTGACCCTGACCCGCACCATCGTCGGACCGGCCACGCTGCAGCCCTTGCCCGCAGCCATCACCATTCTGGCCGCCTTCGTGCTCAGCCTCGGCTGCGCCCACCTGCTCTGGCGGCTGGTCGAAGTCCCCTCCAACAACGCACTGCGTTCCCGAAACCCCTTCCCCGCACGACCCACCATCTCCCGAGAGGCCTGAAATGACTACCATCAACCGCGCATGGACCGTCTCCGCCCAGCAGGATGTGCAATACAGCGTCGAAACCACCTTTGACATCCTTGACCCAGCCAACCCGACATTGGTCGATGGAGAACACGGCGCACGACGACTCATCGTCACCGACACCACCGTCAACGACCTCTACGGCGAGAAAATCCGCGCCTACGCCGCAGCGAACCTCTCCGAATACAAGATCCTGGTATTGCCCCATGGCGAAACGAATAAACGCTGGAGTGCAGTGGAAACTGTCCTCGAAGCCATCGAAACCTTCAAACTCGACCGTCGGCGTGAACCCGTGATCGCCATCGGCGGCGGAGTCCTCACAGACATCGTTGGTTTCGCCTGCAGCATTTACCGCCGCAACACCCCCTTCGTTAGAGTTCCCACTACCCTGATCGGAATCGTTGACGCGAGCGTCGGAGTCAAGACCGGAGTGAACTTCCAGACCGGCAAAAACAAAATCGGCACCTACTTCGCCGCATCCCGCAACCTCCTCGACACCTCCTTCCTCAGCTCCCTGGACCCGCGCCATGTCTCCAACGGACTCGCGGAGATTCTCAAAATCGCTCTAGTCAAGGACGAAGAACTGTTCGCCCTGCTCGAAGAGCACGGCGCGGCTGCACTGTCCGGACGTTTCCAACAGCACACGGAGGCCGAACAACAGATCATCGACAAAGCCATCACCGGGATGCTCGAAGAGCTGGAACCCAACCTCTGGGAACAGACCCTGGAACGTTTGGTCGACTACGGCCACACCTTCTCCCCCACCGTGGAAATGACCGCCTTACCTGAACTGCTCCACGGCGAAGCCGTCTGCCTGGACATGGCGCTCACCACCGCCATCAGCGTCCACCGGGGCCTGGTAACCGTAGACGAAGCCTCCCGGATCTTTAGCGTCATGCGCGCACTGGGTTTGCCTGTCACCCACCCCTCCATGAACGTCGATGTCCTGGTTACGGCACTCATCGACACCACCCGCCACCGCAATGGACTCCAGCGCCTGCCTCTGCCCACCGGAATCGGCGCGGCAACCTTCATCAACGACCTAACACCCGGTGACATCGAAGCAGCACTGAACATCCTCACCGGCGCCGTGAACCGGGAACTGGAAAGGTCTGCCGCATGAACATCCTCACCAAAGTGCCACCCCGGCCCCGCACCCCCACCGGACACGCCACCGTCCTGGGCGTCCACGGAGCAGCAGGCACCACCGGATGGAAGGCGTTCTACACTCGGCGGGAGCTCGAATCCGCGACAGAAGCCGTGGAATGGGCGACTCTCCCGCCGGGGGGTGTCAGCGGTGAACACCGCCACACGCGCACCGAGGAAATCTATTTGGTTCTGGAGGGAACGGGTGAGTTTTTCCTCAACGGAACAGCGCATCAGGTCAGCCCAGGGACCCTCGCTTTGACGACACCAGGGAACACTCACGGCCTGCGTAACACCGGCTCGACGACGCTGAACTGGTGGGTCATTGAGACCCTCACACCACACACCCAGAGCTACCTCGAAGGCACTCTCCACACAGAAAGGCCGCCCATGCCTGCCCGGATCCATGACCTCCACGCAACCCCCCGAGTCGAGACACAAGGGACCTTTGACGGGCCACTGGCCGCCATCGAACGGCACACCCTCGCCGCAGGACAGAGCCTGAACCTCGGGAAGCCCGGCGCGGAAATCGCAGGTTTCCTCAACACCGGCAGCGCTACCCTTTCATTTGCCGACACCACCGCCACCATCGATGCGCCCACCTCATTCCTGGTGCCCAACGGGTCTCCTGCCTCGCTGGCAGCAACCTCCGACGTGGAATTGTTTGCCGTAGAGCTCAGGACCCCCGGCTCATGATCATCAACACACCGGACCCGGCAGATTACTGGAGCTGCCTGATCCGCCGCGGAATGCTGCACAGCGAAACAGAAGCCATCGAGCACTGGAAGCTGGCACCTCAGCAAAGTATGGCCCTCGGCGACCAAGGCGTGCACGAAGCGTTCATCATTCTTTCCGGTCAGGTCGACATCGAAGGCCGGAAGCTGTCAGCGGGCTCTGTGCTGTTGGCACCAGCCCAAGACCAGGGAACCCTGCGTGCCGAGACGGAAACCATCCTGCTAAGCGTCAGGACGTACCCTCAGACGGTCACCAGTAACCTCCCGCCCAGGGTCCCCGAGCTGCCCGAAAGTGAACGTGCCATCTGAAACGCGAAGGGGAGGGCAGCTCACAGACTGGGCCCTGCCCTTCGCACTCTTTTTCGCCGTCACAGTCGAGATGGCCCCCGCCGGCGCGCTTGAACACATCGCCAAGGCCTTCAGTTCAGACATTGGAACCGCCGCCGCCGGTTCCAGCCTCTACGCACTCAGCACAGCGGTACTTGCGCTTCCGCTTTCAGCCCTGGCCCAACGATTCAATCTCCGAAAAACAGCCATCCTCACCGCCGGCATCTTCACGGTTCTCGGCCTCGCCACCAGCGCTGCCCCGGACATGTCGACCTATCTGATCCTTCGATCAATCCAAGGAGCCGCCCACGGCGCGTTCTTCCCCCTGGTCCTGGCCCTGGCGGCCGCGGCCTCGCCCAACAACACCGGCAAAGCAACAGCCAGGGTTCTCTTGGGGAACGGCTGCGCCCTCGCCCTCGGCGTACCCGCAGCCGAAGCCCTAAGCTCCCTCGACTGGCGGATCCCCCTTGCCCTGGCATCCTGCGGCGTCCTCGCAGCCATGATCTGCGCACCGCAACCGCAAGCACGGACCACGCCCACTGAGATGACAACCACGGGCGGTTCCAGCGGAAGTTTCGTGCCCATAGCCCTCATCCTTGCCGTGAGCCTGGCCGGACACTTTTCCTACTACACGTTCCTCGCACCCCTGGCCACCCACGCAGGAACCCAGCCGTCCATTGTCTTGGCGGTTTACGGAGGAGCCGTCATCATCGCCACAGCACTCTCCGGACGTCTGGCCGGCAAAAGACGCCTGCAACGTGCGCTTATCGTCTTAATTGCCGAAGCTGTCATCGTCGCTGGCGCCGCCCTGCTCGCAGGACCCTTAGTAGTGTTCGCAACGGCAGCCCTGGCAGGAACCTGCTTCGGCCTGCTACCCACCCTCATGCAAACAGAAATCCTCGACCGATCCCTCGGAAACCAGACCATAGCCTCCGGGGCGGCAGTAGTCGCGTTCAACGCAGGAATCGCGGCAGGATCCGCAGGCGGAGCAACACTCGTGGGAGTCTCGATCCAGACACCCGCACTCATCGGCGCCTGCCTCCTCGGCTTCGCCGCCATCATGCTGGCCTTCGCGGGAAGAAACACCAGCGCACAAGAGCCAGCAATGACAAGCAGCGCTGCAAGTCACTGATCCGATCGCTTGTCCGACTTCCTTAGAACTGGGACACTCCCCCGTTCAAGCCAGATGTCGTTTTCAGAAGCTGACTGCACTGAATGTCAGAAGTCGACTGCACTGGCAATTGTGCGCGTAGGAGGATGCCTCAACGGGACGGACATTGGCATGCTGTCCGTTGTTTTGAGCTTGCCACGTCCCCCTAGGGTGTTGTCCATGACTGAGCGTTATTTCTTCTCCGCCGAAACGGACAGAGTTGATCGTGCCCGCGTGCACCAGTGGCTCAGCGAGCAATCCTATTGGGCCTATTGGGCGCAGGATCGGGCTCGTGAGAAACAGGATGCAGCGATGGACGCCTCTCGGAACTACGGGGTGTACGACATCGGATCTGGAGAGCAGGTGGCTTATGGTCGCGTCGTGACTGACGGTGTGACGTTCGCGTGGCTCTGCGACGTATTCGTCGCAACCGAAGCCCGCGGTCAAGGCATCGGCAAGATGCTAGCCGCTGGCGTAATCGCGGATCTGGAACCTCTAGACCTGAAACGCATTCTGCTTTCAACTGCCGATGCGCACGGTCTCTACGCCCAATACGGCTTCACCGAGCTAAGCGAGCCATCGAAAATGATGGCTCGCGTCCGTTGATCCATCCCCCAGCGGGCAGGATCGTCTGACTAGCAGCAGAGGTAGGGTCGACTGCATGATGTCGAGAGGAGTTTGATTCGAAATGAATACGATTCATCGCAGTAAGAGCCAACAGCGCAACTGGCTGAAGATACTTCTTTACGGCTCGATCGCCAGCGGAGTGTTGGCGCTACTAACGGCAGGATTGACTTTAATTCTGTTCCAGGAAATTGAGAGCAGGGGTGACGTTACCAACGCGCATGATTTCGGGTGGCGCGCAGTCGCGCTTGCCGTGTTGTCCCTCGTGCTCTTCACTCTCTACCTCATCCGTCGCAATGCGCAGCGTAGGAGGTCCCCGCAAACGTAGAAGAATGGCTCCAACCCCGTGACGTGAACATGGTGCCGACACAACGAATAAGTGAGGCACTCTTCTGCAGGATCCACTAGGGAACAGCGGTGTTGCCGGCCTTCCCCGTGATCACCAAGGCGATAAACCCAACGAAGACGAGAGTTGCGATCAATAAGACGACCATTTGCACCCGGTCCATGACAAGTCCTGACGTCAATGTCTCATAGCGTACGAGCATCACAGTACGAGCTACGCACGTCCGTTCGAGGATCCTTCAGCGGACGCCGGGAGTCCGGTGAAGTGTTGGGCCTGACTCCAGCTGGGGGCTTGGATTCCCTGACCAGGTGCGCAGTCCTTCTGACCGGATTCACGAATGCATGTTCGGAATAGCCAGAGGTCTTTACTCTGGCACGTAGGGAAGGGTGTTCATCAGCCGTGCTAGCTCAGCCTGCAGTCGTCGGACTTCCTGGGACCCAAACCCAACACGCGTTTGGAACTCGTGTTCGTCGACAGCCTCCAAGGTCTCACGAAAAGACCCCCAGAATATTTCGAGCTCATCGACAGCTAGCGTCAGCCTGACTTTCCTTACAGGTACCTCAGAGTCAAATTCCAGCTGCATAGTTCACTTCCAAAAATCCGGCTACAGGGACTTGAAGTAATCGTAGCCATCTCATCGTTGCCGAGCTTCGGTCAGCGGCGCGAGCGAAGGCAAGCTGTGGGCGTCCGGGTGAGGGATCCCTTGCGGACATTGCGCCAAGCGGAAGAACGAAGGCACTGCTCTACCAGTTCTAGAGCTGGGACTCGCGAGCTGGCGCTTGATCGCTGGAGGGGCCGCATTGTCGGATATATCCGCTGGATGCTGGCATCCATATCAGCACGGAACCGGCAAACGTCAAGATCAGGACCGCTACTGCGAGAGGCGTCAGGACGAGATTGAAAACTCCTCCGAGAGCCAAAACAGCCAAGATAGAAAGAACTACCCTCGCCCAGCGTTGACCTCTGAGGAGTCCCAAAGCTGCCCGGATCTGAACAGCCATAAATAGAAAGAGGAACAGACCGCTAACGAGCATAACAATGACGCTCGCGTCCCACGTGAACATCAAGACGCCTGGCTGAATGCAAGCTAGGATTGCGGCTGAAAGCCAGAGGTAACTTGATGTTCGAAGCACCTTGGGGAGGCTGCCTGCTGTCCTTTGTGCGACAGGATGGACCATCTTCGAATCCTCAATCTTCAGCAACATGTTGGGGCGGCTAGACCGCAAGGTTTCCAGACTACAGGCGAGCGAATATTTGTCCGTTATTCGGTAGGTGGGTTAATGAGCCACGCAGCGAGCCGTTCTTCCTCCTCAGTTTGTAGCGGCGACGTCGTCGGTTCTGTCCAAAGGACGGTGCCTCTCCCGCAGATTCGAAGGCCCTCGTACAGTAGTAGTTCCTCGCCTATCCGTATTGTGAACCAGGCGGGTGCTTCCTCGGGCGGAACTATCACGGCGCGGCTGGATTTCCCCGGGCTGATGTTCTGTTTGGAAAATCCGAGCACCGGCGCAGCCGTCAGCTCACCGTCTGCCCAGCCCGGAAGGCCCCAGTTCGGCCGATAGGTGAACCGACTTTCGGGTGAGTGACCGCCTGGAAGGGCACTCTGCCGGCCCCCGCTCTTGAAGAGATGCAGGTTGATTCCAAGCGCCAAGGTACTAGTCGGATTGATGGGCACACTGTAGCGCCCGAGGCTCTCCAGCCAGTCAGTCCGGCGACAAGACACGACCGCCCGTAAGGCGGTCCTCCACCGGACGCTCTTCACTCCTGACGAGCTCCGATCCAAGTCCTCGTGGCTCTGCGGCATTCGGATTCCCGTAACACCCGCCCGCAAAACTGCCCGGTGAAGGTGCCCTAAACGCTACACGTGCACTCTGATCTTTGAGCTGGCCGCTTACCATGTGTGTTCACAGCAAACCCGTTGCGACGATCGTTGGAAACCGCCCTGTCCCCTATTGGCGTGCAAGCCGTCCGCGCCGCCCCAGCGTGTTCGTAACGTGCGGGATAGCTTTTGAACGAATAGCCTCTGGGGTTTTGATGCCTGCAGCTTCGATCGAGCTTCTGCAAATGACGCCCTAGCTGTTCCTTCCAGATCACTGGGCTGAGGCCTCCATATAGCCGCGACGGTGGGCCCGAAATACTTGGCATGATCACTGGGGATCAGCTAAGCGGGCGGCATGCGGGCACCGATTGGATTGACATGATCAGCCAGCACCCCTTTACCCCGACTCCGTGACTGTCTTACAGCGAAAAGAGAGAGCCTGCACCCCCCAATGGGGGTGCAGGCTCTCACCTTTTGACCCAATGCCTTGGTTCTACCTGTGGCGGAAGGTCATTCTGGCGAGGAGACGGACGTCTTCGTAGGCTTTGCCCTCGACGCCGGTGCCTGCTGGATTGAGGCCAGTGCCGTCACTAGCAGAGCCGCCACAGCGAGGAGCACCATCTGCGATTGCGAGCCACCTATGTAGCTTCTGAGAAGAACGTTGCCCACAAGGGCTTCACCTCCTGAATGCGTCGCACCAATGACATATGACACGGTCAGGAGCGCAGCCGGAACCAGGGCCGCGACGAATCTTCCCAGCCCAAACAAGCCGCCCAGGACCTGACGCAATAGTAGAACCGCTGTGAAGCTGATAACTACGATAACGAATTGGAGTTCCCACGGAAAACGCGGTGAAACACCGGCCGTCGGTCTACCTATAAGGTCAGCCACGTAGCCCCCTAGACTGGCATCGATGAAGATGCCTACATAACCAACGATGGTAAGGGCGACCAAGCTAATCAAGCTGGACAGCAATGTTCGAATAGCCATTTGACTCCTATTCAGGGAATTTCACGAAAGAGAATGTGTCCGCTGCGCCCTCGATGGGAAGCTCACTAACAGCCGGGAGTCCGTCGTTGGGACGCTGAAGAACAAGCTGCCCGGCTCCTTCCGAGCGCACTTGGTTTAGCACTCCGGCCTCTCGGCGGGCAGCAACGGACGTCAGAGCACTGGTATCGACGTCTGCCGGCAACAAGTGAGCAACGACCTGCGAGGCTGGATCTGCGCCTGAGGCCATGGCCGTGAGCCCGCTGTGTACAAACTTTTCAACGGCAATACACGATGCTGTACTTGCCTGTTCCGGGCCATTCGTCTGGACGATGAGGCAAACCTCACGGCCTGAATGATCCTGACCAGTCGAGTACGTTGCCTTGTCGTCGACCGCGATAACCCTGACAGAGGCTTTGTCCACGCGGCTGATGATTGGTTTGCCCAATTTGTCCGCAGCTGCGGAATCGGTTTGAACCTGCGCGGCGGCGAGAACAGGAACGAGATCCGTTCCGCCGATGCTTCGCTGCTCGCCGGCAAGCGCAGGGGAAACCCCGACGCCAATGCTGGCGACCGCAACGGCGCCAACGGAAAGGACTAACGCGGATGCTTTAGAAAATTTCATTTTTCCCCCAATAATTTTGAGTAGCTACTAACCAACATACTGATCACAAAGAAGCTGCGGGTTATGACGGGCTTCAGGGTAGGACGTGTTCCACCAGCACTTGCTTTCGCCATAGCGGTACAGGGCATGGCTGTAACTGGACCAAGCTTGGCCCTGTGCAGCGCCGGTACTATATGCGTTGCCGTTGGCGTAGTTGTATGTGCCGCCGTAGGACCAGGACTGGAACCCCAATGGCGGCGTGTACCCGACGTGGGTACCCCCGCTGGACAGGTTGTCAATGAACCCGCTGCCACGAACCTGGTTCGCGTAGTTGAAATCAGCGTGGTAGCGGCGGGTGTAGGCCTGAGCCGCCGTTGAGGCCATGATCACGAATACCAGCGCGAGCAGCGCTGCTACCATAGTGTGATCGGACGTGTGAACTTAGTCTTACTTGCCTCTATTGCTAATGCCGAGTTATTCATAGAAACCCCCAAATCTAGCTCTTGCTTCGGACGTGGTGAGGCTAACACGAACTCTGATTCCTCGCTTGTCACGCTCTTTTGTCGCCTAATTCGGTGTAATTGACTGGAATTCAAAGAAAAAATATGCATCACCGTATGGAAGGTGGAAGGCCAACACTATTAGGCAAAGAATGACGTTGGTCAACGTTCGTGGTGAAGATCGCGTCCGACATCGCATGAACAGGAACGTCCTATCGCCACCCGATCAAGCTGCCAAGGCACGTTCGGTATCGTCGCCGTCGGCGTAGTGCGGTGGGCGTTTGTTCTTCTTCATCCAGCGGACGAGCTCGTCGCGGCGCTGGCGCCACGGGCGTTCACTGTTGTAACTGTGACCGTCCGCCCACCCCGGTACTCGCTTGTCGAGGATATTGGAGGCCTGTGGTTCCAGCTTTTCCTGGCGATGGAGTAAACGGAGCCTCTTCAGGGACCGGTACAGCTCTCCTTCTTCACTGTCGGGCGCCGCTGCCACGGTAGGCAAGGTGCCATGGGTGCGGCAGTACGCCACAATCCGTTGGGCTGCAGCGACCGGTCCGCCAGGCAACGATGCGATCGGGGTGTTCCGCGTAGCGATGGTCATCTACTCGGACAACTCTCCAGCCGCGATCCGTTCCGCAGTGACCCGATATGCCTCGGTGATGTAGTCCTCAACATCGGTGGCGGCAATGCGCCACACGTTCCGTCCTCCGACTTGGATCCCCCGGAGTTCGCCTGACTTCAACAACGCCCTGATCTGGCTCACGGACACGTTGAGTTCTTCGGCGACCTGCTCAACGGTTAGGAGCCTGTACTTCTTGGCTTCGTCGGACATCCGTCCATCGTAGAGCGGTTCAGGTGCCCCACCGGGCAAAAGCTCCGCGTGGGGCACCTCAGCTCCGCCTCTCGTCTACTTGCGGCGCAGCGATCGAACAAGCCGTGTCGCTCGCTGCGACGCAGGTTCATGCAGGAGGACGAGGAAGAGAACACAGATCCAACCGAATTGACCGGTGATCTCGGGAATGTAAGAGAGAGCTGTCATCAGGAGTCCTTCATTAGACGCATGCCGTCGCGGGTTCGCTACGGGCTAATTCGAACGATCGCTGAGCACGCCGACTCACGGGGGGAAGGCGCGTCTCTACGTTTCTACGTTCGTTCACAGAGATCCCTATGCGCGCAGGCCGTGCACGGCGGTCATCTCCCCGGCAATCCAGCGGTGTCCCACTTCCTTGGAAGTGGGACGGTGGCAGTTTCGGTATCTCCCCCGCTGCCCGGGGGCTCCGCGTAGAGTCTGAGAATGAATCCTCTGGAGCAGCCTGTACTCGTTGCGCCCCCTTACAGGCTCCGCCCATTTACGGCAGCCGATGTTCCTGTGGTCCAGGAAGCCTCGAGCGATCCACTAATTCCTGCCATCACAACAGTTCCCGCCAGCGGTTCACGCCAGGCAGCTCTAGCCTTCATCCAAAGACAACACCAACGCTTAGTTGATGGCACCGGGTACTCCTTCGCTATTGCTGATTCCTCCTCTGATCAGGCAGTTGGCCAAATCGGGCTGTGGCTAAAGAACCTCAGCCAAGGCCGGGCGAGCATTGGCTATTGGGTGGCGCCAAGTCATCGGGGGAATGGAGCTGCCTCCTCTGCTTTAGATGCCCTCGCCGCCTGGGGTCTTGCGCAACCCGGGATTCATCGACTGGAACTCTACGTCGAGCCTTGGAATGAGGGCTCCTGGCGCGCAGCCGAGCGCAGCGGGTTCGTACGGGAAGGGACGATGAGGAGCTGGCTAGAGATTGGCGGCCAGCGCAAGGACATGTACATGTACTCGCGCCTTCCTGCTCGCTAGGAATCACGCTACGCGGACTCGCTTCTCTGCCGTGGTTTCGGTGTCCCACTTCCTCCTTGGAAGTGGGACAGCACGAGCAGGCGCCGTTTTTGAGGGGCAACTGGTTGAAGTACTGAGTGTGCAGTGTGCGATCAGGCTGATGTAGGGACAGATCTACGGCCCTAGGACCAGGTCACGGAGGTCTAGTCCCACCAGAGTTCGACAATGGTGCTGCAGTTTGGCTCTGCGGAGACGATGGTGACCTCATCGCAGGCTTGTTCCAGCTCCCCTTGGATGCCTGACAGGTCCGGGACAGCCAGAACGAGGGTGGCGTTGTCCGTGTCCGAGAGGTGCAGCGGCACGGCACCTGCGAGCCGGTTCCATCGGCGCAGGAGCACTGCGAGTTCCGTGCGGGCGCCCAGGTTGTCGGCGCCTTCCCATTCGAGGGTGTGGACGACATCGCCGGGGTTTTCAACTTGAACGGCAACCAGGTTACCTACACCAATGCTGACCACCGGCGCGTCCGCGGGCAGGACCACTGACTGGGGCGCTCTGTCGAGGCCCTCGGTTGCGTCGGCGTCGACCGTGTATTCGTGCAGTGCCTGCTTCTCGGCCTCGGTATCGAGCAAGGGTGGGAGTTCTTCGGATTCAGGGCCTTGCTCGGCCCATCTTTCGGCGAGTTCTTCAGGGTCCGACGGTTCCACACCGTAGGAGAATATGTGCCATCCTGGCAGCTTTCCCGACAGTTCACCGGTGGCCCGCCACAGCTGGGCACCGTTCAGCTCAGGCCCCCAGATGAGAGCTTGGGCCCCTGACGGTGTCAGCGAACGCAATGGAGAGGGCAAACCCCGCGCCTCGAGAACTTGCTGAACCTCATCCAAAGTAGTCAATTCCATACCTAACCTAGTGGCCACCAACGGCTCGTATCTTAGCGGCCGGTGGGCGGCGCGTCCCTGTCTTCCCGTCCGGCGCGGGCTTCGGCCAGGGTGAAGATTTTGTTGTCGGGGTGGTGGTGCCGGAAGTCCAGGAGTATTCCACGCCCGTTGGGGACGTAGAAGTCCTCGTTGAAGGGATCAAGACCCAGGTTCTGGCAGTAGCTGATGAGCATGTCGTGGGTGAACCGGTCAGTGGTCTTGAACGATTTATAAGCGGCGGAGTCCTCAAAATCAGCGAACGCCGTACCGTCCCTGTCGAACACCCACTTGTCATCGTTGACCAGGCTGACAAAAGAACCGTATTCTTCAGAGCCCATCACCATGATCTTGCGGACACCGTGTCTTCCCCGGTGCTCGGGATAGTTTTTCTTGTCCACAGAGTGCGGGATCTCATCGACGATCACAAAGTGGATGCCACGCTTCTTCGCGTACTCGAAGTAGAGCATCGAGCTCAAGTCGGAACCAGAGGCGGAATCGCTCACCACTGCAGTCCACTCCGGATTCGAGGTCTCCAGGAACAGACGCTTGCTCCCGCCACCGAGTGGTAGCAATCTCGCGAACTGCTCCTCCAACGTACCGGTGGCCTCGATCATCAAGGCATCGGCTTTGTCCTGAAGGTCGGCTTTATTAGATTCATGCCAGATACGAGCCGCCTCGTCCAACGGCGCCTTGATGAACGACATCGTGTTCGTCACAGGCGCCCACCTGCTGCCAAGCAACAACCGGGCGGCAAGCTGATCAGCCTGGATCAACTGTTTCTGCATGAATCGGTTCCTCGTTCCCGTCGTCCCAACGCTGCCGGGACGGACGCTGTCTAAGTTGTAGTTCCGCTTGCCGTCGCGCGCAGACCATTCTCGAGCGACGAACGGTCGTTGAGCATCCCTGCTTCGTAGTCCAGTTGGTCGATTGAGGTGCCCGGTCGAGTCAGGTTCGTGGGACGTCCCGGTCCTCGTTACCGGCCCGCGCTTCGGCCAGAGAGTATTCCCTTACGGGGTAACTGACGATGCTTTCCACGAGGATGGCGCGACCGTTGGGAACGTAGAAGCTTTCGTTGAAGGGATCCAGCCCCAGGTGCCGACAGTAGTCCACCAGCATCTCGTGGGTGAAACGCTCCGCCTTTCGAGGCAGGCCATAAGCTGCTGTGTTCTCGAATTCGAAGGGGTCGCCGTTGGAGATGAAAACCCATTTGTCCTCGTTGATCACAGCAACCGTGCGTGCGAAACCTCCAGGCCCGACCACCTGGAGTTTACGGGCCCCGTAGCAGCCTCGGTATTGATCTTGACGAGTTTTCTTCTCCAGCGTGTGGGGGATCTCGGTTACGATGACGGACCTGATCTTCCTCTTTTGCCCGTACTGGACGGTCAAGACCGAGTGAAGGTCCGGCCCCCTGACGGAGTTGTCTACTGCCAGGGTCCAGTTGGGATCTGCCGTCTCCACAAACAACACCCGCGTGCCCGCGCCCAAGGGCAGGAGTGTGCCTAGCAGGTCCTCAAGCCCACCATGATGGGCCGACGTGACAACACTTTCCTTGCCCTCGTAGTCCCTGGACTCCTCCCACTCACGCCAAATGCCTGCGGCGTCCTCCAGGGGCAGGTTGATGAACGAAAGCCGGTTGGTGATGGGTGCCCATCGGCTGCCCAGCAACAGCTCAGCAGCCAACGCATCACCATCACTGACACTTCTTACCACCACGGCCGCCTCCATTCCTCTCTGTTGACCAGTCTCACTGCCACCACTTTTTAATCGGATCCCCTACCGGCAGTATTCGAAGCTGTTCTTTAGCCAAGGACGGGTCGTTGGCCAGGATCCGCAGGAAGTGACCCATACCCCGGTCAGTGTCATCACTGAAGTCCGTTTTTGGCCTATCCAATTCCACCACATGGTGTTTCCCACCCAAGTCAAACTGAAGGTCCGGGCGGTTGTTACCAAGCACCTTAGTAGAGCCAAAATCCACTTGTTTTTGGTTGACCCTGATATTTGTGGCGCCTAGATCCTTGATGCGTTGAATCTCATTATGCATCCATTCAGCCTGGTGCGGATCTTTGCCGATTTTAGGCTGTTTGCGGACCTCCGTTGTCAGGAAATCGTCGGCATTGGCCGTCCGGGGAGGGAATTTTTGTGCCCAGAGGTCCAGAGGGCGGCGGTGGGCTCCGGGGTTGGCGGTAATGGCTACACGGAGCTTATCCATGGCTTCTTTGGGGGAAGCTGCTGTCTCGATGATTGTTTGGGCGGCTTTTTGCACGGTGGAGCATGGCTTGGACGCGCCGGTGGTGTTGGCGGTGCGGACCATCAGGTCAGAGGATCCTGTTTTGTGCACAGCGGTGGTGACGCGGGGTGTGTCGCTGTTGATTTGCCAGCGCCAGCTGGATAGTGCGGCTCCGGTTGCGCAGGGCCCTGCTGCACCCACCCATTTTCCAACGGTCTTGAGTGCTTCTTGGTGTTTTCCGAAGAATTCGAAGGCTTTGGGAAGGAGTTTGCCGACGAGGCCGAGGACTTCTGCGGCTTTGAAGATTTTGCCGATGGGCAGGAAACCTACCAGGGCCATGCCGCAGGCCATGAAGTCGCCCTTGGTGAGGCAGTCGATGATGTCGTTGACGCCGAAGAACTCCAGCAGCAGACCGCCGCCTTCCTTGATGAGGAAGGAGGCCAGGTCACCGTCTTTGAGCAGGGCGTTGGCTTCGCGGAGTTTGTCACCTTCTCCAGCTGCATCGGCTGCTGCTTGCGCCGACGTGTCAGCGGTCCCTGCTTCTGGGTTATTTGCTGCGGCGAGTCTGGCTTCCTCGGCTTCCACGCGCTGCTTTTCAGCGGCAATGTCCATGGCGCTAGTGGCCGCGGCTGCAGCTTCAGTGGCTGCTTGTCCGGCAACGGTGGCCGAATTTTGAGCGTCCGAGGCTGCGGCCATCGCTGTTTGCGCTGCGCGGTTGGCTTGTTGGGCTGAGTCGGCGGCTTGAGCTGCGCTGGTGTTCGCGGCCCGAGCGTCGGAACTTGCTTGGGCTGCGGCTTCCTGGGCACGATCAGCGGACTTCACGGCGCTGTCCGCTGAGATTCCTGCCTGTCGGGCCAGATCGACCGCTGTGGAGGCCGCGGTCGCTGCTTGGGTCCGATACCCGGCAGCCTTTCTCGCTTCTTCCTGGGCTGCGATTGCCGAGCCGTTGGCTGATAGCGCGGCCTGTTCGGCGGTGTGGGCGTCAGCTCTAGCGTTTTTGGCGTCTTTGCTGATGATTTGGACCATGGCGTTCATGGCTTGGTCGTGTGCTGCGGCTTCGAGGTCTCGTCGCGCCGCGTCGAATTGGCCGACAGACAGGAACTGCCGGACCATTTCCCGTGAACCGCCCAGGACGACTTTGGCTTCTGCTTCGAGCTCACCGTTGGCTACTGCGGCGCCCAGGATGCGGTTGACTTCCTGCCGTTCGTCGCTGAAGAGGGCTGCTTGGTAGCCCTCTTCAAGGAACACACGCACGGCCTGTCCTGAATCGGCGGTTCCGAGGGCTTTTTTCGCTTCGGCTTCGACTTTGGTCCCGGCTGTGGCGAGGATACATACGCCCAGTTCGAGGCCTCGGCCGATACCAAGAACGCCACCCAGGGCCCCAGCACCAGTGCCACCATCAAATGGGGCATGGGCTCCGGTGACTACTTCGACCTCAGCGCCTCGGACGTTGTGGCAGTCAGCCCCGACGGTGTCGCGTACAACTTGTACCAGTACGAATCCACCACAGGTGAGCCCGGGTTGCTCAACGGACAGCAAATGGGTTCCGGGTGGAAAGACATTACAGCCGGTTTCGTCACAGACTGGAACGGCGACGGCTTCCAAGACCTGCTGGTGCAATGGAACGACGGCAAAATGCGTCTCTACGCAGGAACCACCCAACCGTTCGGCGGCTACACCGTCATCGGCCAAGGTTGGCAAGGACTCAAACTGAGCGTCGGTAAATGGAAGACCGGGGATAAGTTCCCGTCCATCATTACCACCGACGCCGGTGGGCTCATGCGTCACTACCCCAACCTGGGAGGCGCTGGAATCGGCGCCGGCACGCAGATCGGGGCTGGCTGGACCGGGCTGGAAATTGTCCAAATGGACTTCGATAAAGACGGTAAAACCGACATCGTTGCCAAAAACGCTGCAGGCGAGCTGAAGCTCTACCGCGGCAACGGCATCGGCGGATTCATCTCCCGTACCCCGACCACGGTCGGCGTTGGCTGGGACGTCATCACCGCGATCTCACCGACCTCCGGTTTCAACGGTGCAGGTACCACAGGTATGCTCGCCCGGACTACCGGCGGGGACCTGCGGTACTACCAGATCAACGCCAACAACTCCTGGGCAGCCCCAGTCACCGTCGGATGGGGATGGCAGACACTGGCCATCTTCCGTTCCACGATGCCCTAGCTAAACCCGCATCACCTGACCAACAAAGGGGGTGGCCGGCCGACATCAAAGTCGGCCGGCCCCCCTTCTTCATTCACTTAAGCTTGGAGAACCTTGGCACTGCATGAACCATGGGGGCACGCAGCAGCCGATGAAATGTTGTCCGTCTCTCCGGCTAGTACACCTTGAAGTGCTCGATCACCTTGTGAGTGAGGGCCTTGATGAACTCCCCGCCTTCACCTCTGGCCCACCTCTTCTCGACCGCGTCGAGAGGGTAAACAAGAAAGTTGTTCCGTTCGGAATGCACAGCCAACTCCCGCCCCTTTGAGTCCTCGGCTACGACCCACCGAAGAGGAGACGCGCGAACGAGGAGCTCACCGAATGCAACACCAGCAGCGTTTGCGTATGGTTCGGCGTCCATCTGTCCGTCCGAGCTCTGCCATGTCGCCAGCGCCGTTTCATAGAACTGAGCTACGCTCTCCGGATTCTGAAGATCCACGCCTGAACCTTCAGCTATCTGCACGCATGCAGCAATGAACTCCCGATGCTCGGCGGTGAGCTCCGAAAATACCGGCTGCTCATGTTCATCTGCACTGACCGCTGACTTCTTCCAATTAAACAAACCCATGCCCAATAGCAAACCACCATCCCAACCCAACCGGCTAACGCCGCACGCCTCACGGACTCCGTCCCAACCCCACCAAACAAGAGACGGCAGGGAGGTGTCCCACTTCCTTGGAACTGGGACACTTACTTTGGACCGCCATCAAGATCCGGTTTACTCAAACAGCAGCCTGGGTACGAGGCTGCCCTGATCCACGGAGAGAAAACGACTTGAACAGCACCAATTTTGTTATCTTCCTGAACGGATCCTACGGCGTTGGCAAAACGTCCACGTTGAATCATGTTGGTGATCTCATGGCCGAAGCCACCATGCCATTCAGTCTGATGGACGTCGATTGGTTCCACCGCTCTTGGCCCCCAAGCCATCATGATCCCTCGAACGTCCTCATCGAAGCAGCAAACATGGCGGCCGTCTGGAGGAACTACAGAAGCACAGGGCAGCGGCAGCTCATTGTAAGCGGCGTTATTTCCAGTCCTCAGGATCGTACGAGGTATGAGGCCGCCTTCGAACTGCCGGTGCGAGCCGTTCGCCTCGTTGCCGATGAACAGGAAATCGAGCGCCGCCTCCACTGCCGGTACACCCCCGAGCAGAGTTCAAGCCTTAACTGGCACCTCGACCGATACCGCGACCTCAACGCACGCTTGGTCGAAGCAGATCTAGACGAGGTCATCATCGAAACATCTGAATGCGGGCCCCGCGATGTCGCGGCAAAAGTGTTGACGCACTTTTCTTTGACCCAGCTCTGATCAGCACCGGGTTCCGTCCCACTTCCTTAGTACTGGAACACTCTCGTTGGGACGGTCCCACTCGGCCGATTTAGGCGGCGACGGCACCCCGACACCGCGCCCCGCCGCAAAACGGACTAAAGGGCATCCACGCCGGGGCATCTTGCAAACGGCTTTAGGCCATTCATCAAGGCACTTTTGAGCACTGGTGGAATGCCGAATCAGCCTCGACGTAACATTTCAGTCCCGTATGTTGTCCCAAAACATCCCCTGCAGCCAGCTGTCACAAAGACAACTTCCGGGACAGTTCGGTTTGTGACTCAGGAGCCCATATCCATGCGTGGCTACACAGCGGCCTGGTCGACGCCGACGATCCTCAGCCGCAGCTGCCATGCCGGCCACCGCCGTCGTAATGTTGCGCAGGTCACACATGGCACATACGCTGGGGGCGCTGCAGCGTGGCAGCAAGGATGAAAGGCAGTGCATTGGCCAGCGAGAAGCTCTCCGTTGTTGTTCGCGTCGACGTAGACGGCGAGCAAATTCAGATCGAAGCGACCGGTCGCGTGACCGCTTTGAGCCTTCAGGGTCTCTACCCAGTGGTCCAACGCACCAAGGGCCTTGGCGGCGGTCTCGGAGTGGAGATGGACCTGTCCCAAGCGACCATTGATGAGGATGCACTGAAACAACTCCAGGTCTACGCCGAACTCCATGAAGTGCCCGTGCGCCTCAACCCGGACCACAACAATGTGACCGCCCTTCCGCCCCGCGGCCTCCAAACCACCAGCCGCGCCGCCTAACACCAACACTCCAAACACCCGCCGCCCAACAGGAGAAACAATTGCGCAAAGTCACCGCCGGCCTGTTCCACTCCGTTGATGGCGTGGTTCAGGACCCATTCAAGTTCCAGTTCGACAGCTTCGACGACGAACTCGGCAGAGGACTGACCAAGATGATCACCACGGTGGACACCGTGGTCCTGGGGCGGGTCAGCTACCAGGAGTGGGCCGGATATTGGCCCACCGCACCTCGGGATGAGGACTTTGCTGCCTTCATCAATCCCGTGGAAAAGTTCGTCGCATCGCGCACCCTCACAGAGCCCCTTGAATGGGAGAACTCGCACCTGATCGAAGGCGATGTGGAGAAGTTCGTCGCCGACCTCAAGTCCCGGGATGGCGGCGAGATTGCCGTCTGCGGCAGCATCTCCCTGGTCCGCCAACTGTTTTTCGCGGGCATCCTGGACGAACTGACCCTCATGACGCATCCCGTGGTGGCCGGCAGCGGGCGGCGGCTCTTTGAGGACGGCGACCCGTTGCACCGGCTCGTGTTGGAGGACCAGTACGCTACCAGCAAGGGCAACGTGATCAGCACCTACAGCCTCCGCAAAGACTAAAACGTACGACGGCGACACTCGCCTGTCGCCGTCAGCCCGCCTGTGAAGTCACCCCAGCAGCAACGCCGCGCCCAGTTCGCTCCGGAAGTAGAGCACACTGCGGCCGTAGCGGGTTGACGTCACGAGTCCTGCGTCCCGGAGCGCTCTGAGGTGCTGGTTCACGGCCGACGTCGTGACGCCAAAGCGCAGGCCCAACTCTGTGGACGAGGCCGGGGCTGCCAAGGCGGTGAGCAGGCTGGTCCGGACCTCACCCAACACGGCCACAATCGCGGCCGGGTTGGTGATCCGTTCCGTTTCCCACATGGCGCCCTGGCCCCTTGCCGGGTACATCAGCATCGGCGGATCGCCGTGGTTCACGGGAGCAGAGGCCCGGCGCGTGAACATGGTGGGAACAAGCGTCAGCCCCAAGCCGTCCGTCCTCTCGGTCCGCGACGCCGGATTCTTCAGCCGCACGGAGATGACGCGGCCATCGAATTCCACAGCACCGGACAAATCGTTCAGCATCGTGAACAGCCCGGCCTGTGCAATCTGCCGGCCCCGGTAGACAATGTCCGCTTCCAGGATGGTGCGCATGCGCAGCCAGTGCGGCTCGAAGCAGGTTTCCCAGAAGTCCCGGAGGATACCGACCATGCGTCGGATCGCCGGCCCAACGGGCCCGGAAAAAACTGTCGGGACAGCGCCGTGCACCCTGACCAGATCCCCGTGGAACTGCTCGGCTGAAAGCTGCTCCAATGCTGCGAACTCGTCGTCGATTCTGGTCAGTGGGGACTGAGGCCGGGGATTCAGGAAGTCCGGTGTCCACAGCCTGTCATCCACCAAGGACAGCAATCCATCGAGGTCCAAGCGTGAGCGGGCTTCTTCCGTCCGGCGCAACCAAGGCAGCTGGAGTGGATACTGGCTGGGATCGCGAACGGCCCTGAGGGAGAGCCCCAGTTCGCAGAGGGGCGAGATGCCAAACCGCACGCCGCCCAGATCTGCCTCTGACAGCTCGTACTTCAACATGAAGCACTACGCTACATCAATACCGCCCGCCGTCAGTGGGTGACAGAACTAGGGGTGTGACTAAATCCCCGGCCAATACCGCCCCCGCTCCGCAGCACAACCTCCGCGTCGCGCTCTCTGATCCCGCCCTCAAGATCCTCGCCTCCGCCATCCTGGTATCCACAGTGGGCCGCGGAATCTTCCTCACCCTGACGGTCCTGTACTTCAGCCGCTTCGTCGGGCTGAGTGCCCTCGAAATCGCTGTGATCCTCACGGTTTCCAGCGGGGTCGGTGTCGCGACGTCGTACATCGGTGGTCGACTCGCCGACCACTTTTCCGCACGTCGACTCCTTGTCGGCATGGTCGCCGTCCAGGGTCTCGCGATCGCAAGCTATACGTTCGCCGGGAACTTCAGCACCGCCGTCGTGATCGCCTGTATAGCAGTCGGCGTGGACCGGGGCGCGAATGCCACGCGGTCCGCGATCATCGCCCGGGCCTTCGACGGCCCGAACCGGGTGAATGCGCGCGCAGTCCTCCGCACCATCACCAACCTCGGCATCGCCGTGGGAGGCATGATCGCCGGGCTCGCGTTGTTGGCCGGTACTCCGGGTGCCTTCCGGGGAATGATGATCGGCGCCGGCGTGGCCTACCTCCTGAGCGCGATGGCCCTCCGCCGCCTCCCCGCCAGGGTGGACGCACCCCGCCACGATCCCGCCAAACCTGCCCCAACGCGGGGCATCTCCCCCTTCAAGGACCGCCGCTACGTACTGCTGACCGTGCTGTCCGGTATCTTCGGCATGCAGTTTGGGCTCGCCGAGATGGGCGTACCGCTGTGGATTTCGCAGGACACCAGTGCCCCAGACGTCCTGATATCGGCAATCCTTGTCATCAACACCCTGTGTGTCGTTCTGCTGCAAGTGCCGCTCTCCCGCGGTACAGAGCACCCCCGGCGTGCGGGAAAGATCGTGATGATTGGCGGCGTGCTCATGGCCGCAGCCTGCGCGCTCTATGCCACGGCGGGCGGGGTGCCGGTCATCGCCGCCATCAGCCTTCTATCCGGCGCGGCACTTCTTCACTCGTTCGCGGAGATCCTCTCGCAAGCGGGTGCCTGGGGACTCAGCTTCGAACTCGCCAACCCCCATCAAGCAGGCGCTTACCAAGGGATGTTCGGCATGGGATCTGCCCTGGGGGCCATGCTCGCACCGCTCGTGGTGACCGCCACCGTCGTCGAACATGGCACGCTGGGTTGGGCCATCCTGGGTGCCGTCTTCCTTGCCTCGGCGGCGGGAATCGCGCTGATAGCGCGGAAGGCGTCGACGACGGCGGCGCTCGCCTGAGGGGGCCACATGACTGCACCCCGGACGACTCCTGGGTGGTGTCCTCGAATCGAGCTACTGACGGGTACCCAGCTCCAGCAGATTCACGTCCACGTTTCCCGTGCCAGGCTTCGGGGATCCCCGTTTCTTGCGTAATTGTGTTGCCCGATACTCATCCTTGGACAAGCTGAACCCGTACCAAGCCAGGAAGCCCGCAATGCCCATGGGCCACAGGGCACCCCATGAGGGCCCGCCTCCTTGGAACGCAGGCATGATGAACAGCACCACCGTGGCAACGAATCCCACCGCCCCAAAAGCAGCCAATATTGCCATGCCCCACCACGAACTGACCTGCGCCTGCCCCCGCCCCGGCGTAAACCCGATCTCCTCTTTGGGATAGCTGTGCAACTCACCGGTGCTGGTCCGTCGAAGGACACGCTTCTCGCCGCGTGCCACAGCTTCCTTATGTTCCGCATAGGCAGCGTCGTCGCGCCGCTCACGCTCCCGGTCGTAGACCACGGGCAGTCCCCCTCCAAGGTCGAAAAAACCAGCCTACGGCCAACTGGGCTACTTCTTCCCCGCCTTCAAATCCGCAACCACCTTCGCTATCCGCCGGGCACGCGTCTCCTCGGTCTTGGCGTCCCCGATCGGCTCTACGTATCGCCGCTGAGAGCTGTAGTTCAGGGTCTTGTAGAAGGCCTTTGCCTCAGGTTCGTCATCCAGCGCGGCGGCCAAGTCCTCGGGCACCTCGATCACGCGTGGCTGGGTGTCCACTTCAAGGCCAACCTCAACCGTGTCTCCAGCCGAAGCGCCCGTGAGCTCACGGTTGGCCAAACTGACGCCCACCATGTACTTCCCGCCCATCACCGCGATGCTGCTGCGGTAGCTCTGCCCGTTGATGGTCACCACCACAGGGGGCCGTTTGCCGGCTCCAAGTCCGTCAACAATCTCGTCGGGAACTTCGATGCCTGCCTTGTTGCCATCGCCAACGATGGTGGTTGTGAATTTCATGTCCCCAGTATGCCGTTGGCCATTGGTAGACGCACTGGACCTACAGGACTAGTTTCTAGATAACCGTCCAAACCACATCGAGGAGTCTTAGACATGGACAACCAGGATCTCTTGGAACGCATCCAGTCGCTGGTCGAAGAGGAGCACCGCTTGCGTGACTCCGAAGGGTCAGACAATGACACCGCCCGCCTCGCCCAACTGGAGGCCCAGTTGGACCAATGCTGGGACTTGCTGCGCCAACGTCGCGCCAAGAAGGACGCAGGCGGGAATCCCGACGACGCCGAGCCGCGGCCCGTCAGCGAAGTCGAAGGCTACCGGCAGTAGTCAGGCTCCCTCAAGCACCTGGCTGGTAGCCCATGCGAGGTATTTAGCTGCATTGGCTACAGCGTCGGCGACGTCAGGAACGCCATCTTTGCGCTGCGCAACGTCCAACAACTGGGCCGCGGCCACAATGCCGTGCTTCGCCAGGTCTTCGGGCGTTACCGTAATGCGCCCTGCGACTGCGATGACGGGAATTCCGTGCACACTTGCGGCGTCGGCAAGTGCGATCGGCGCCTTGCCTGTGAGCGATTGCTCGTCCATGGACCCTTCGCCGGTGATGACCAGATCGGCCTCGCCCAAATGCTGCGCGAGGCCTGTCAGGCCGGCGACCAGCGCGAAGCCGCCTTCCAGCTCCGCATCAGTGAAAGCCAGGAACGACGCCGGGAACCCACCAGCTGCTCCGGCTCCCGGAACGTTCACGTCGCGGCCAGTAGCTTCCCGAAGGAGCGACGCCCAGTTGCGGAGACCGGCGTCGAGCCTTTCAACGGCGTCCTCATCGGCACCCTTTTGCGGACCGAAAACATGAGCGGCACCTTCGGGGCCGTACAGCGGGTTTTGGACGTCGACGGCGATGCGGAACTTCACGGTAGACAGCCGCGGATCCAGCTCGGAGACATCTATGGCCACGACGTCGGCCAAGGAACCTCCGCCGAGCGGCACCACATTCCCGGCCGCATCGAGGGGCTTGAGCCCCAAAGCACGCAGGGCGCCGCTACCGGCGTCGGACATTGCCGAACCACCCAGGCCGAGCACGATCTCGGTGGCACCGGCGTCGAGGGCAGCGGCGATCAACTGGCCGCAGCCGTAACTGTGGGCACGCAGGGAATTCTCCGGCGTCGGCTCCATGTGGGCCAGGCCGGAAGCCATCGCGGTTTCGATGACAACGCCGGCCCCGCCGAAAGCGTCTTTCCGGATCGCCCAGGAGGCTCCGACAGGCTTGAGGATGGGGCCGACCACCGCGTTGTTTCGCTCTTCGTAGCCAGCGGCGATCGCAGCATCCAGCGTGCCTTCCCCGCCATCGGCCACAGGGAACTGGGTGGTAATGGCATCGGGGTAAACACGGAGAGCGCCTTCGGCCATGGCTGACGCGGCTTCGGCGGCGGTCAGTGATCCCTTGAACTTGTCCGGGGCGATGAGGATACGCATGGGTCCATCTTGCCAGCTTCGCTCGGAAAGCGCTTGCCCGCGCGTAATACAGCGGCTGATTTAACCGTTGATCACCCGAACTGGTGCCCCGTCGAGCCACCCTTTGACGTCCTCGAAAGCCCCTCCATAGAACTGCCGGTAACTCTCGTGCGTCACGTAACCGATATGTGGGGAAAGCATGGTCCGCGAAGAATGCAACAGCGCGTGCCCGGCCGGCAAGGGCTCCTCATCAAACACGTCCAACGCCGCGCCGCGGATCCACCCCTCCTCCAGTGCTTGGATCAGCGCAGCCTCATCCACCAAAGGACCCCGCGCGGTGTTGACCAGCACGCCTTCGGGGCCGAGAAGACGCAACTCCTTGGAACCGACAATCCCCTCAGTCCGCTCGGACAGCCGGAGGTGCAGCGTTACGACGTCAGACTCACGGAACAACTCCTCTTTGCTGACCTTCCGTGCACCGACGGCCTCGGCAGCGTCCGCAGTGAGGTTCTGGCTCCACGCGAGAACGTCCATCCCAAAAGCCTTCGCATAGCCCGCGATCCGCTTGCCGATCTTGCCCAGTCCAACGATTCCCAGCGTCTTGCCTTCGAGTTCAAACCCGACGCCGGCCTGCCAGTCGCCTGCCCGCAGGGAGTTCTCCTCCACGGTCAGATTCCGGGCAAAGGCCATGAGCAAAGCCCACGTCAGCTCGGGCGCCGCTGCCGGAGAACCACCCGTTCCGCACACGACGATGCCCCGGTCTGCCGCTGCTTCCAAGTCAATAGCTGCGTTCGCCATGCCGGTGGTCACCAGCAGCTTCAGGTTGGGCAGGGATTCAAGGACATCCTGAGGAAAACGCGTGCGTTCGCGCATCGCCACAATGATGTCGAACGGCGCCAGGGCGGCCACGGCTTGCTCTTCCGACACGAAAGGTGCGCTGAAAACGCTCACTTTAACGCCGTCGTCGAGCAGTGAGTCCCACGGGGCGTAATCGCCGGAGACCTGCTGGTAATCGTCCAGGATGGCTAAACGGAATCGGGTCACGTTCCTTATCCTCGCGTGGTGGCCGGTGGTACTCAACCCCATCTCGCGTTGGGTTTTGATTTCTCCGGGAGATGGTCGGGCTGCCGACGCTACTGGCCGCCCAAACCGGAGGTCGCGAACCCCTTCACGATGTGGCGCTGGAACAGCATGAACATGATCAGCAGCGGCAGGGCCGCGAGGATGGCGCTGGCCATGGTCTGCGCGTACTGGACACCGTAGGCGTTCTTGATGGTCGCGAGGCCAACCGGAAGCGTCAGCAGATCCGGGTTGTTGGTGACGATGAAAGGCCACAGGAAGTTATTCCACGCTCCGATGAACACAAAGATGGAGACGGCAATCAGGATGGGGCGGGACAGCGGCATCACAATGGTGAAGAACACGCGAAGGCCGCCGGCGCCGTCGATCCTGGCCGCTTCCTCCAACTCTTTGGGAATGGTGTCGAAGAAGTTCTTGAGAATAAACACCATCATGGGAGCAACCACCTGCGGCAGGACGATGCCCGCCCATGTATCAGCAAGCTGCATGGAGTTCATCTGCTGGTACAACGGCACAATGAGAATTTGGCCGGGGACCATGATGGATGCCACGGTCATCGCGAAAAGCCATCTCCGCCCCCGGAATTCCATGCGGGAGAAGCCGTACGCGGCAAGTGCCGAAATTCCTACGGTCAGGACGGTGACGGCAATCGAGATGCCCAGGCTGTTCAGCATCCATCGCGGCACGTCCCCTTGGCTGAGGACTTGCACGTAGGCATCGAAGTTCCAGCCGGATGCGGGTGCCACAAAAGGTGACGTAGCGGCGTCTTCTTCGCTTTTGAGGGAGGTGGTGACGCCCCAAAGGATAGGCAGCAGCCACATGAGGGCGAGGATGACAAGCGCCAGAATCCCGCCGACCCTGGCAATTGTGCTGCCGTTCTGTGCGCTGTTCCTGAGGGGAGATCGAGTCGGGGCCGCAGGCCGGGTTTGCGTTTGGATGGACATGGTCAGGACGCCTTCCTGTTCATCAGACGCAACTGAACCACTGCGATGACGACGATAAGTGCAAAGAAGAGGTAGGAAATGGCCGAGGCGTAACCCAGCCTGTAACCGCTAAAGCCGATGTCGTAGATGTACTCCAGGACCGATCTGGTACTGCCGCGGGGGCCGCCGGACGTCAGAAGGTAGATCTGCTCGAAGACTTTCAGCGATGCCAGGATCTGGAGCATGACGATCATGACTGTACTTCGGTTAACCATGGGAATGGTGATCGAGAAAAGACGCCGCCACGGCCCCGCCCCGTCCAGCTGCGCCGCTTCGAAGAGGTGGTCCGGGATGTTCTGAAGGGCTGAAAGGTAGAGCAGGAAGTTGAAGCCCACGGTCCACCAAATAGTCACCAGGACCACCGAGAACATGGCCACACCTTCGGTGTTCAGGAAGCCGATCTGCTTGATTCCCCATGCGTCCAGTGTGGCGTTGACCAGCCCGAAGCCCGGCTGGAACATCCACTGCCACAGCGCGGCCACCACCGAAACGGGCAGGAGGAACGGTGCGAAGAAGCTGAGGCGCCAAAGCCACTGGCCCGGAAGTCCCACGTACACCAAGTGCGCCATCACGAACGACAACACCACCAGGGGTGCTGCGGTGAAGAGGGTGAAGACGGCGGTGTTGCCCAGCGACTGCCAGACGGCCTTGTCTCCCAAGGCTTCCGCGTAGTTACCGAATCCTGTGAACTCGCCCCCGGCACCCGTGAGGCTCTGGTTGGTCATGCTCATCCACAGTCCGGAAATGATGGGCCAAAGAAGGAAAAGTGCGAAGGCTGCAAGGAAAGGGACCACATACCAGAATCCACTGGCCTGCCTGATCTTCCGTCCCGGAATTGGACTAACCAACGCGGTGCCAGGTTTGGTTTCGGAGAGCTCTGTCAGCATTGTTTTCACCTCGGCGTTACGTGGGGTTGGGGGCTGAGAGCATCGTCTGCACGTGCTCCATCATGGAATCCACGGCGTCCTTCACCGTGACGGTGCCCTGTAGCGCGGCGGAAAGCGTCTGTGAGAGCTGATTTTGAAAATCAGTGCCGGCACCCGCGAACCACACAGCAGGATCGAACGCCGGTGTTTCGCCGGCAGCCGCGTAATCCACCTGCGGCACCAACGCGCGGTATTCATCCGTGGCCTGGATCGGAGTGAACGCCGGAATGTGGCCCGCCTGGGCCCAATTGAGTCCTTCCTTGAGAATTCCGGCCACGAACTGATGTGAGGCTTTGTAAGCTTCGGAATCCTTGTGTACCTGCTTCGGCAGTACCCAGACGTGAGAATCGGTGTAGCTGGCCGGTGTGCCAAAGAGGGTCGGCATGGGAACGGCGCCAAGGTTGGGCACTGCCTTGGCGAACGCGGGCAGCTCCCATTCACCGGAGAAGATCATGCCTGTGGCGCCGGTAGTGAAGTCGGCGATGGCGCCATGGTACGTCTGGTTGTTGACGGCCATTTTGCCGTCGAGCAGCTCCTTCAGGAAGGTCAACACCTCTGTTGCCTTGGCCTTGTCTATCTGTGCAGGCTGCCCGGCGGTCATCGTGTATCCGCCCCCGGTTTGATTGTAGAAGCCCCAAAACAGTCGCCACGACTGCGCGGAGTCCAGCACATGGCCAAAGGAGAGACCCTGCTTTCCAGTGGCGACAGCCATTCTGGAGGCTGCCTCCATGAGTGCCTGGGGTGAGGAAATTTCCCAAAGCTTGCCGTCGCTGTCCGCAATGCCGGCCTTGACGGCCAAGTCCTTGTTGTAGAGCAGGATGAAGGGGTGGGTGTCCATGGGAACAGCAAAGAGTTTTCCGTTGTAGAAGCACCTCTCCCACACTGCAGGAGCGAAATCCGCCGGCTTTAGCCCATACTCCGCCAATAGCTCCAGGTCATAGGGTTGGAGCAGGCGCTCGGGTGCGAAACCGGCCAAGCGAGAGAGGTGCATGATTGCGGTATTCGGAGCCTTGCCGCTGGAGGCTGCCATGGCCAGCTTGGTGTAGTAGGGCGATCCCCAGGCCAGCGTGACTGGCCGGACATCAATGCCCTTGGCTGTGCTGACGGCCCCTATCATGGCCCGCATTTTCACGCCGTCAGCACCTGAAAACAGATCCCAGGACTGAATGGGCGTCCCGCTTGAGGGGCCGGCGCACCCGGTTAGGGCGCCCGCAGCGAAAATTCCACTGGCTGCAGCTGCCGTGCGCAGCACTGCGCGCCGGCTGATTCCCGAAGAGCCCGCATAGAGACCCTGCTTGGGAGACTGCTCTTGGTTGGGTCGCAGCAGCGACTTTAGACTTCTTGGCTCGTACATCGATGTTTCCTGCCCGACGCGACGCTGGTGAACTTACGTCCTTGATAAAGTTCTAACGTTAGAAACAATGAAGGGGCCGATAGAGTTTGTCAAGGGCATCCTTGCCTTGACCGGTTCACCGACGCCGCTAGGAACGCAACGCATGACTTCTGACGAAATTCATCCTGTACGCCCTGCTGTGCGGAGGACTAGAAGCGGCGAACCGGGGGTCAAAGAGGTTGCCAGCCTGGCCGGCGTGTCATGGAAAACGGTGTCCAACGTTGTCAATAACCGCCCCAACGTCAGGGCTTCTACACGGGACAAAGTTCTAGCCGCCATCGCGGAGCTGGACTACCGCCCCAACCTTGCGGGGCGCCAACTGCGCCAAGGAACGTCCAACACCTTGGTCTTGGCTGTTCCCGAAATTTCTTCACCCTATTTTGGCCGACTTGCAGAGGAAGTCATCTCAGCGGCCAAGCGCAGGGGCTACACCGTCCTCACTGAGGTTTTCGGCTTGGATCCCGAGGCGGAGAAGTCCGTGTTGGCAGGCTATCGGGACCGGATGGTGGACGGCGTGATCTACAGTCCATTGACCATGGATTTGTCCCTTTTTCAGACCCGCACCGACACCACCCCCATGGTCCTGCTCGGTGAACGTTTGAGTGGAGCAGGCGTTCCCCACGTGAGCATTGACAACGACGCGTCCGCGCGGAATCTCGTCAGCCATCTTGCAGCCCGGGGGCGACGACGATTGGGCTTCATCGGCGCACGCCCGGGCAGCGGGGAGGGCACGGCCATGCTCAGGCTGGATGGTTTCCGGCGTGGGCTGGAGGAATGCGGCATTCCTTACGAGCCGGATTTGGTGGTGGACGTGCAGCACTACAGCCGCGAAGAAGGCGAGCTTGCAGCCCTGCGACTCCTGAACTCGGGCGCTGACTGCGACGGCGTTGTCTGCGCCAGCGACGTCCTTGCCGTGGGCGCCTTGCGCGCTTTCAGGCGGCGGGGATTACGGGTGCCGGAGCAGATGGCAGTGGCCGGCTGGGATGACATCCCCGAGGCCGCATTCATGTCCCCCTCACTGACTAGCATCGCTCCCGACATGTCCGCCCTTGCCGACGAAGCCTGCCGCCTTCTGCTGGCCCGGATCGCCGGAACCGACCTCCCTGCCGAGGAAGTAGTGATCCCGCATGAGCTGAAAGGCCGGGAGTCCACCTACTGACCCTCAGGGCTCCACTTGAGCTAAGCCCTTGGAGTTTCTAACGTTGCAAATTCTCTCCCTATGCGCTTCACTGGAAATGACTCCCCCATCCCGCTCTCGAAGGACTGGCCTTGACGTACTCTGATGTGATCCCCTCCCTCCCGAAGCCCGAACACCCCCGCCCGCAGCTGGTCCGCGAGCAGTGGCTGAACCTCAATGGAACCTGGGCATTTGAGATCGACGCCGGTGACTCCGGTTTGGAACGCGGTCTCACCACCCGCGTACTCAACAGCGAAATCCTGGTGCCGTTCGCGCCGGAATCCAAGCTGTCGGGGATTGAGCACGTCGATTTCATGGAAGCAGTCTGGTACCGGCGCACGGTGACCATCCCGCAGGAATGGGTAGGTCAAAACGTCCTGCTTCACTTCGGCGCTGTGGATCACGACGCCACGGTGTGGGTGAACGGCGTCGAAGTGGCCCGCCATCGCGGCGGCTTCACGCCCTTCACTGCAGACCTTGGAGGAGTGGCCGAGCCTGGTACGGACGCAGTAATTGTGGTGCGGGCCAGGGATTCCCGGCACGAAATGCAGGCCCGCGGCAAGCAAGCCACGTGGTACAACAACACCCACTGCCAGTACACCAGGACGACCGGAATCTGGCAGACCGTGTGGATGGAAGCAGTCCCTGAGGTCCATATCAAGCGCCTCCAAATGACCCCCAACCTGGCGGACTCCAGCATCACACTTGAGGTGCCTGTCAGCCAGAACCGGAGCGGGCACACCATCACCGCGGCACTCAGCGACAAGGGTGACATGCGGGTTGAAGCTACGGTCAAAGCCGATCTGGACCTTACGCCCTCCCTTCGGCTGGAAATCCCCAGCGAGTCCCTGCGCCCTTGGTCCATTGAAGATCCCTTCCTGTATGACCTTGAGGTCAGCGTGATGGACTCCGCAGGCAATACTGTTGACCACGTCAGCAGCTACGCAGCAGTGCGGTCCGTTGCCTTGGACGGAAAGGTTGTTCGCATCAACGGCAAAGCAGTCTTCCAACGCCTCATTCTGGATCAGGGCTACTGGCCCGAATCGCTGATGACCTCTCCGGATGACGCAGCCTTGATCAAGGACATCGAACTGTCCATGGCAGCTGGTTTCAACGGCGCCCGGCTCCACGAGAAAGTCTTCGAGGAACGCTTCCTCTACCACGCTGACCGGCTCGGCTATCTGGTGTGGGGCGAGTTCGGCGACTGGGGTGTCTCCGGCGGAGGAACTGTGGGGCACAACCAAAAGCCCACAGCGAGCTTCGTAGCGCAATGGCTGGAAGTGCTTAAGCGCGACTTCAATCACCCTTCCATCATTGGTTGGTGCCCGCTGAACGAGACACACCAAGTGATGCATGACCGCCCGACTGTGCTGGATGACGTCACCGAAGCCATGTTCCTGGCTACCAAGCTTGCTGATCCCACACGCCCGGTCATCGACGCCTCCGGCTACTCCCACCGCATCCGGGAAACGGACATCTACGATTCCCACTCCTATGAGCAGGATCCGGACCGCTTCCGCCTGGAACAACAAGGCCTTGCGGACGGCAAACCGTTCGTCAACCGCACAGGGGACGGCCAGGACTACTCAGTGCCGTATGCCGGGCAGCCCTACTTCGTCTCGGAATTCGGAGGGATCTGGTGGAACGAAGTTGAGGCCCGACAGGCTGTGGACGGAAGCGACGTCGCCTCCTCGTGGGGCTACGGCCAGCGGGTCGGCTCAGAGGAGGAGTTCTACGCCCGGTTCGACGGTCTGTGCTCAGTCCTGCTGGAGAACCCGGACATGTTCGGGTACTGCTACACCCAACTGACGGACGTCTTCCAGGAGAAAAACGGCATCTTCAACTTCGACCGCAGCAACAAGTTCGACCTCGCCAGGATCCGTGCGAGCCAAATCCGGCCTGCAGCGATCGAAACCCGAGGGAATTGAAAGAGCGTCCCCACCAAACCCGAGGGAAGTGATAGAGCGTCCGCACCCCCGGACGCTCTATCAGACCCATTCGCCCCGGCGCACCAGAACTTTCTTGAGGAGGTCGAGCCGGTCGGACACGATGCCGTCCACTCCAAGGTCCAGCAGACGCTCCATCTCTACGGGATCGTTGACGGTCCACACATGCACCTGCCTGCCAAGTCGATGGGCGCGGCGTACAAATCCGGGCGTCACCACCGGCAACCATCCATAGCGGACGGGAACCTGGAAGACGTCGACGTCGGAGAGCAGCTTGCGTGCCAGAGGCGCCGGAAGTATGGGCCCAAGAAGGACGAAAAGCGCTGTCAGGGAGCTGCCTGCCGAGGACGCCACTCGGCGGGAAAGCTTGGAAAGGACTGCGCGGCGTCGCCTATCCGAGAAGCTGGTGACCAGAACCCTGTCATGGATGCGGTGCTTCTCAATGGCGGCAGCCATTGTGTCCACAGAATTCCAGTCCTTGACGTCCAGGTTCAGCCGGGCACCGGGCAACGCCGTGACCAGCTCCTCAAAGGTTGGCACCGGCTCCACCCCGCCGATCCTCGCCAGAGCTACTTCGGCCGCCGTCAGCTCGGACACTTTCCCCGCGGAATCAGTCACCCTGTCCAAGGACGAGTCATGGAAAACCAGCAGCACGCCGTCGGACGTGGTGTGTACGTCTGTCTCAAGGTGCATCGTACCCAGATCCACCGCAGCCCGGAATGCTGCCAGGGAATTCTCCAGACCGTCCAAGGAGAATCCCCGGTGGGCGAAGGCCAGAGGGCCCACTGAACCATCCTTGCGGAGGAAATAGGGCAGCGTCACACCCGTAGCGTAGCCCATCGCCAAGGTGCGGCTAGGACTCCTGCGGGAGTGCCGCCGTCGTCCTTTGCGGAACGATCGCCACGCCGTCGCTGACGTGCACCAGCGTCCGGCCGCGACCGCCGTCGAGCTCCACCCACACCGCGGTGGCATCGCCGGTGACGGCGTCCACCACCCCGGACGATTCGTAACCCGGCGTCAGAGTGACGCTGACCCGATCGCCCTGGCGCAGCGAGCGCCAGTGATGATCCGGTTCGATCCGACGCAAAGGCGCAGTATTGACGTTGTTGATCCGACGCTTGGCCATGATTCCCCCTACACATTCAACGAGACGATTTCACCGTGCGAACGGGTCCTTGGCTGGAAGCCTACGGAGCCAAGTTGAACGCCGGTTGTATGGAAGCTGGGAACTGGGTGACACCGCGGGACTGGCAAACTGGGGGCATGACTGTGTTGATAGCCGGATGCGGCGACCTTGGAACCGAAGCCGGACTCCGCTTCGCCGCTGCGGGCCATGAGGTGGTGGGATTGCGCCGGTCCCCCGGGAAGTTGCCTGCCGAAATCCGCGGCGTGTACGCGGACCTCTCCACCGAGCTGCCGGAACTGCCGTCAGACGTGGATATTGTGGTGGTGGCCATCGCTGCCGACGCGTCCACCGAAGAGGCCTACCGCGCTGCCTACTTGGATGGCGTCAGGAACGTGCTGGACGCTCTGGAACGGCAAGCCATTCAACCGCGGCGCGTCTTGTTCGTCTCCTCCACGGCTGTGTACAAAGACTCCGGCGGGGCTGTGGTGGACGAGTCCACCCCCACCGAGCCCACGCGATTCAGCGGCAAAGTCCTGGTGGAGGCAGAGAAGCTCCTGTTCGCCCGGACCCGCGGAACCAGCATCCAGCCCATTTCGCTGCGGCTCGGCGGTATTTACGGACCGGGTCGCACCCGGCTGATCGACCAGGTCCGCAGTGGCAAGGCCGTCATCCCTGCCCAACCACGGCACACGAACCGCGTCCACAGGGACGACGCCGCCGCGATGATCGTCCACCTCACCACCATGGAAGCCGCCCCGGATTCCGTCTACGTCGGCGTCGATGATCTCGCGGCGGAAATGGGCGACGTCATGCGGTTCCTCGCCTCGGAGATGGGATGCCCGGAACCCCCGACGGCGGCACCCGGCGACGCCTCCGACGCCGGCCCCGGTGACAAGCGCTGCAGCAACGCACGGCTTCGGGCGACAGGCTTCGAATTCACCTTCCCCACCTTCGAAGAGGGCTATCGCGCGCTGCTGGCCGGCAAGGGCGTGCGACACCCGTGAAGCGCAAGGCTTCTTGCTGGCCTGGGGACTACTTCGAGCTGGCGAACAGCCCGTTGAGGGAACCGTAGTCGATGGCTTCGCCCACTGCGTTGTAAGTGCCCTCGGTGTTCAGCTCTTCCGCGGCACGCTGGGCTACGGCATAGGCGGCTTGGGCTACGCTCGAGCCGAGGCTGACCCGGGAGACGCCAAGCCTTCCGAGTTCGCTGACGCTAAGCGATCCTGCCCCCACCATCACGTTGACGGGGATGGAAATCCCAGCGGTCAACGCGGCAACGGTGTCTGCATCTGATGCTCCGGGAACGAAGATGCCGTCGGCGCCTGCTTCAACATACTTTTCGGCTCTGGCCAGGACCTCGGCAATTTGCTGCTGGACGGTACCGGCGCCGGCAAGGAACACATCGGTGCGCGCATTGATGAACAAGTCCTTGCCCGCCTGACGTGCGGCATCCCGTGCGGCTGAGATCCTCGCGCAGAATTCTTCCGGGTCCCGGGAACCATCTTCCATGTTGATCCCCACGGCACCGGCCTCAAGAATATCGGCGACCGTCCTCGCGATTCCTTCCAGCGTTTCCGAATAACCACCCTCGATGTCCGCCGTGACGGGCACGTTGACGGCGTCCACGATGCTGGCGATAACTGCCAAAGCACGCTCCCTGTCCAGCCGGTCGCCGTCGGGCATACCCAAGGACCAGGCAACTCCGGCGCTGGTGGTCGCTATAGCTGGCGCGCCAGCTGCCTCCGTGATGACGGCGCTGGCGACGTCCCAGGCGTTGCTGAGTGCCAAGGGCTTTTGGCTGGTGTGGAGGGATCTGAAGTGGGCTGCGGTTTTATTCTGTTCCGGATTCATGAGTCCATTCCACCAGCCATCACAGTGGACGTCCGGCGGAAATCGGACATCACCAGGGCACGAACAAACTAGACCCGCTGCTCCGTCAGCTTTGCCTCGAGAATTTGGGCCACGCCGTCGTCGTCGAAGTGCGGTGCCTGCTGTCCGGCGGCGAGGATGGCCTCCGGGTGTCCGCTGGCCATGGCGTAACCGTGACCGGCCCAGCGGAGCATCTCGATGTCATTGGGCATGTCTCCGAACGCCACTACATCAGCAGCTTCGATCCCCAGGGACTCGGCGTACTTGGCGAGCGTGACGGCCTTGTTGATGCCGGGCACTGACATCTCCAGCATCGCGGTTCGAGGTGCCGAGTGGGTGGTGCTCACCAGGTGGGCGACGGCAGGCTGAACTTCGGCGAGGAATTCGTCCGGCGTGCCTTTCCGGGTAATTGCCAGGAACTTCACGACGGCGTCATCCGCCGTGAGCGTCTCAGCCAGAGGTTTCGGGGTGAATTCGGCGAGAAGCTCGCTGGTTTCGTTCTCGATGAAGCCCGGCTCCAGTTGGAAACCCGTGAGGGTCTCAACGGCGAAGAGCGCGTCAGGCCTGAGCGACTTGATGATCCGACGGGCCTCAAAAACGGAGTCGGCGTCCAGGGCACACGAAGAGAGTGCTTTCTCGGTTTCCAGGTCCCACACCACCGCCCCATTGGAACAGATCACGATTCCGCTATGGCCAAGCTGCTCCTGGAGCGGGTACAGCCAGCGTGGCGGACGACCCGTGACGAAGACGAGTTCCACCCCTGCGTCGCGGCACGCCTGGAATGCCTTGATGGTCCGGTCACTGATTTTGCCGTCGTGACCGAGGATGGTGCCGTCAATATCGCTTGCTACGAGCCGCATCATGCCAGTCTACGTGGGCACAACGGCCCACAAGGTCGCGCGGTTCGGTGAGCCCGGCTTAGGCTGAAGCCATGAGTGAGAAGACCAGCGAAGTCGACGAACACAGCACCCGCGGCGCGTACGTCACTGGCAGTGAGTTCAACCGCGATACCAACTACATCGAGGACCGGATCACCCGTGACGGCGCCACCGGACCCAACGGCGAGCCCGGCTGGCCCGTGGAGCCGGGACGCTACCGGTTGATCGCCGCCCGGGCCTGTCCGTGGGCCAACCGCACCGTGATCGTCCGCAGGCTCTTGGGACTTGAGGACGTCATCAGCCTTGGCCAACCCGGTCCCACGCACGACGCCCGATCCTGGACCTTCGATCTGGATCCGGACGGCAAGGACCCGGTACTCGGCATCGAACGCTTGCAGGAGGCATTCTTCCAGC
Source organism: Paenarthrobacter sp. OM7 (assembly GCF_029873575.1). Classification (NCBI taxonomy): domain Bacteria; kingdom Bacillati; phylum Actinomycetota; class Actinomycetes; order Micrococcales; family Micrococcaceae; genus Paenarthrobacter; species Paenarthrobacter sp. OM7. The sequence goes on along the minus strand of NZ_CP123579.1, from coordinate 78,526 downwards.
GCTTTCCGGGCTACCCCCGAGGCATCACAGTTCCAGCTTTGGTGGACGTCCCCAGTGGCCAAGTGGTCACCAACAACTTCCCCCAGATCACGCTGGACTTCTCCACGGAGTGGAAGGAGTTCCACCGTCCGGGCGCGCCGCAGCTGTATCCGGAGCACCTTCGCGAGGAAATCGACGCCGTCAACAAGAGAGTCTTCACCGAGGTCAACAACGGGGTCTACAGGTGCGGCTTCGCCGGATCACAGGAAGCCTACGATGCGGCGTACACCCGTCTCTGGAACGCTTTGGACTGGCTTGAGGAACGGCTGACCGGCCAGCGATACCTCGTGGGTGACACCATCACCGAGGCCGACGTCCGGCTGTTCACCACCTTGGCGCGCTTCGATGCCGTCTATCACGGTCATTTCAAGTGCAACCGCAACAAACTCAGCGAAATGCCGGCATTATGGGGCTACGCCCGGGACCTGTTCCAGACGCCGGGCTTCGGCGACACCATCGACTTTGTGCAGATCAAACAGCACTACTACATCGTCCACGAGGACATTAATCCCACGCAGATCGTTCCTGCGGGACCGGACCTATCCGGCTGGCTGAGTCCCCACGGGCGGGAATCCCTGGGAGGAAGTCCGTTCGGGGAAGGCACCCCGCCGGGACCAGTGAAGGCCGGCGAGGAAGTGGCCGCCGGTCACGGGGCCAGCTAGACCCCTATGCTTTCGGCCCGTGGTTACGCCACTCCGTGGTTGAGCTCAGCCCGCGTGGGCGGATTCGCACCTGCCCGCGACACCGTCACGGCGGCCGCACGTGTTGCGTGATCCATGATGGCTGCCAAGGTCTCAGCCGGCATGGCCCTTAAAGCGTCACGATTCTGCGCTCCATCCAGCCCATGGTCAACAATGGCGGACAACAACCCCGCCATGAACGAATCCCCCGCGCCCACAGTGTCCACCACGTTCACAGCTGGTGCGGGAATCTGGGTCTCGCCTGCCCTGGTGATGCCCCACGGACCTCGAGAACCACGTGTCACCACAACCAGGGCCGGACCTCCTGCGCCTCCCAACGTCAGCCATCGGCGCGCGGATTCCGTTGGATCGATGCCGGGGTACAGCCACTCAAGGTCCTCGTCGGAGGCCTTGACGACGTCGGACAGCGCCACGAAGCGTTCGGCTTGCGTCCGCGCGTAATCAACGTCCGTAATGATGCTCGGACGGCAGTTGGGATCGAAGCTGATGGTGCTGCCCGGGTGGGCATGTTCGACGGCGGCAAGCACCTCTGCGGCGCCGGGCTCCAGTGCGGTGGCTATGGAACCTGTGTGCAGCAAGGTGGCGCCCTGCAGCATCAGCGGCAACCTTGCGGCGAGTCCGGGCAATTCCCAGGCGAGGTCAAAGACGTAGGTGGCGGCGCCGTCGTCGTCGATTGTGGCAGTGGCCACGCTGGTGGGCTTCTCGTCCGGCGGAAGCGGCACCATTACGGAGCTTGAGCGGAGGTGGGCCGCCACGGAGTCACCATAGGCGTCCCGGCCATAGCGCCCGATGAACTGCACCGGGTGGTCAAGGCGCGCCAGACCGACGGCTACGTTGAGCGGACTGCCGCCAACGTGCGCCTCGATTCCGGACGAGCGTTGGACCACATCAACAAGAGCTTCACCAATGACTGTCAGCATGGGACAACTCTGCCAGAGGCAAGCCCCTGCGACGTAGAGTTTACGAGAGCAGTCGTTGGACCAGTTCGCGGCACTTCTTGTAGGCGACGGCTTTGGGGTCGATCAGGTCGAAGTGGTCACCGGGAACCCGGAGCAACTGGGCGGCGCTTCCTGCCGCCGTGGCTGCAGCAACGTAGGCCTCGGACTGGCTGGCGGGAACGTCCTCATCGTCCGTGGCATGGACGGCATATACCGGAACATCCAGCGGCAGCGAACTCATGGGGTCCGCGTACTTATGCCGTTTGGGGAATCTATGGGAATCCCCGCCCATGAGGTTGCAGACGGCTCCGTTGCTGAGGTTCAGCTTCTCCGCGGCCGCGAGGTTCAGGAGGCCGGACTGGCTGACGACGCCAGTCAGGTGCACGGCATTGTCCTCCGGGCTGCGCTGGAGTTGGCGGTCGGCGTCAGGCGTTCCGATGTCCGAGAGCCGCTGCCGTCCAGCAGCCCAGACCGCCAAATGGCCGCCGGCCGAGTGACCCAACGCGACCACTTTGCCGAGCTGGAGATTGTGATCACCGGCGATGGTGGCCAAGTGGTCGATGCCGGCCAGGATGTCCTCGAAAGTGTGGGGCCAACCACCGCCGTTGCCGGCCCGCCGATACTCGAGGTTCCAGGCGGTGATGCCGTGCGCTGCGAGGTCCCGTGCAAGGGGCTCGCCAAGCTCCGCGCCGTACTGGGACCGCCAGTAACCGCCGTGGATCACAACGGCGATCCCACCGGCCAGCGCAGGCGCGCCGCGATGGTTTCCGTTGGACGGTTCAGGTATGAAGAGTTCGCCCCATTGGCTGGGGTGTTCGCCGTAGCTGTACTTGTGCCGCAACATTGCGCCCTCCTTTGTACTGAGCCTATCGTGACGATTCACTAGTTTGGCTAGAGGCACCCCGACGGCGAGTGGCTCGGTTCAGTGTCGGACCCGCCCCGTAAGCTGGGGGCATGGCAAGCAATTGGGACAGCCTGGACCAGGATCAGCGCGACGCAGTGGAAGCAAACGTGGCGCTCTATGAGCGTGTCCGCCCTGCCCTGAAGCGGGTCACGCGTGATGTCCTGCTCACCTTGAGGGACATGCTGAATGACGCCGAGGTCACTCCGTTGTTTGTCACAGGACGGACCAAGACAGTGGAGTCCTTTCGGGAAAAGATCTCCCGCACCGATGATCCCTTGGAGCCGGGTGGCCCCCGGTTGTTGAAGTTTCCGGATCCCTTCCGCACGTTGAATGACATGGTGGGCATCCGTGTCATCACCAAGCTACCGGCCGAGAACGCCGCCGTGGCCAACATCATCAAGCGGCAGCGGCAGCTCTTCGATTGCCGCGGAGACCGTGAGAAGGACATCGGCTCCATCGAGTCGGGAACCTACGGATACTCCAGCCGCCACCTCATTCTGCGGACCATCCAGAACGAGGCCGTGAAGGAATACCAGCACGTCTTCAATCCGGACATGCCTGCCAACGGCAGCTACTTCTTCGAATGCCAGATCCGCACCGTTTTTGCCCACGCCTGGAGCGAGATCGAGCACGACATCCGGTTCAAGGCCGAAGACCCGCGTGCGTGGACGCCCCACTTTGACCGCCAGTTCACTGCCACAGCTGCCATGTTGGAAACAGTGGAGAGCGCCTTCGCCGATCTTCACGAGCGGTACGAGGAAGTCCGGGGCTACTGGGACCTGGAGGGTGAGGGCGGCTCGCCGCTGACCCCCAACCGGGTCCGGGACGTCTGGCGTACGCTCCTGCCGCACGTTGACCGTAAAGTTGATGACGACTGGGGATGGGCTGCCGAACTGCTCGCCGCCCACGGGCTCACCAAGACCGTGGAGCTGGCCGGGCTTCTCAGTGCCAACCGGATCACCGAGGTCCGCAAGGCCCTGGACCATCGCTATTCACCCGGCCCCGACCGCCTCCTGGATGACCTCTTGTTGTGGCAGTACGGAACCGAACACATTGATCTCACTGCTGAGGCGCCCGACGCCGTTCCGCACCCGCGGCGCGACAGCCTCCAGCGGCGTCTTAAGCAGATTGAGCGCTACCGCCAGACTGCACTGTAAGAAACCTGCCCTGTAAGGACCCATGACTCCGGAGCAACTCATGTCATTGCGGGCGACTTTTCGCTCGCCCCGCCGGCTGCTGACGGAGTCCCTCGCGGGACTTGTGGTGGCTCTGGCCTTAATCCCGGAAGCCATCGCGTTCTCGGTGATCGCCGGTGTGGATCCTCGTATTGGCTTGTTCGCATCGTTCACCATGGGCGTGGTCACCGCGCTGGTGGGCGGCCGTCCTGCCATGATTTCCGCTGCCACTGGCGCGGTGGCATTGGTGATCGCTCCCGTCATGAAGGAACACGGGCTCGACTACCTGATTGCCACCATCATCCTGGCCGGCGTCTTCCAGATCATCCTGGCGGTGCTCGGCGTGACCAAGTTGATGCGGTTCATCCCTCGGTCCGTGATGATCGGCTTCGTGAACGCGCTGGCCATCTTGGTGTTTATGTCCCAGATGCCAGAGCTCTTCAACGTGCCGTGGATGGTCTACCCGATTGTCGTCGTTGGCCTGGTCATTGTGTTCGGACTGCCCCGCCTGACAACTGCCATTCCGGCTCCCTTGGTGGCTATTGTTGCCATCACCTTGGTCACCGTACTGGGTGGCATCGATGTTCCGACTGTCAGCGATAAGGGTGAACTCCCGGACAGCCTGCCCGGTTTCTTCCTCCCCAACGTTCCCCTGAACCTGGAGACGTTCCAGATCATTGCACCCTTCGCGCTGTCCATGGCATTGGTGGGCCTGCTCGAATCGCTGATGACCGCCAAGCTGGTTGACGACATCACGGACACCCGGTCCAACAAAACCCGCGTCTCCTGGGGACAAGGTGCGGCGAACATCGTCACCGGGTTCCTTGGGGGCCTGGGTGGCTGTGCGGTGATCGGGCAGACCATGATCAACGTCAAGGGCTCCGGCGCCCGGAGCCGGCTCTCGACGTTCCTGGCCGGTGTCTTCCTGTTGGTGCTCGTAGTGGTCCTCGGCGACGTCGTGGGCATGATCCCCATGGCCGCGCTGGTTGCCGTGATGATCTTCGTTTCGCTGATCACCTTCGACTGGCACTCCATCCAGCCCTCAACCCTGAAGCGGCTGCCCAAGTCGGAGACCGCCGTCATGCTGATTACTGTTGCCGCTGTCGTGGCGACCCACAACCTCGCGGTGGGTGTCGGCGTCGGCGTTTTGACTGCCATGGTGCTGTTCGCGCGGCGGGTGGCTCATTTCGCAACGGTGGAGCGGACGGAACTCGAGCTCAACGGCGAAGTTGTTGCCACGTACACCGTGGACGGCGAGCTGTTCTTTGCGTCGTCCAATGATCTGTACACGCAGTTCGACTATGCAAAAGATTCCTCAGAAGGCATAGATCGTGTGATCATCGATCTGCACGGCTCCCACATTTGGGACGCGTCCACTGTTGCCGTGCTGGATTCCGTGACCGAAAAGTACAGGAATCACGGGCGCGAGGTGGAGTTTATCGGGCTCAACGAGGCCAGCATCCGCATGCGCGAGAGATTGGCCGGGAAGCTCAACTCCTGATCCGCCCCTCCCAACTAGGTAACAGCACACGTCCTAATGAGGGCTCAGTGGTGCGTTTACTGTCACCTAGTTGGGTGCGAAACAGCGGTTGTCTGACATATACCCCTGCGTGGATGTAACGAAGTCGTTCGGGTTGGGCGCCGAGTGTGAGCATGGATGAATGCTTGAGGCAACCAATACCCCGTCGACAACCGAACAAGCCGTTGCGCCCGTCAACGCCGCCCTTGCGGCTGAAGCCAAGATTGCGCGCATCGCTGTCACTGTGTTCCCACTCCTGGTGGTTGCAGCAGGAGTCCTCGGCTTCCTGGTTCCGGATCTGTTCAAACCAATGGGCGTCGCGGTTCCCTACCTGCTGGGCGTCATCATGTTCTGCATGGGGCTCACGCTCACCCCGCCGGACTTTGCCTCGGTGGCCCGGCGTCCATGGGCCGTTGCCCTTGGCATTGTGGCGCACTACGTGATCATGCCCGGCGCCGGATGGCTCATCGCCGTCCTTCTGCAGTTGCCGCCGGAACTGGCCGTCGGGCTGATCCTGGTGGGTTGCGCACCTTCGGGTACCGCTTCGAACGTCATGGCGTTCCTGGCCAAGGGCGATGTTGCCCTTTCCGTAGCCGTCGCCTCGGTTTCCACGCTGATCGCGCCCATCGTGACCCCTGCCCTGACACTTTTCCTGGCCGGATCTTTCCTGCACATCGAAGCGGGTGCCATGGTGATGGACATCGTGAAGACGGTGCTGCTGCCGGTCATCGCTGGCCTGCTGGCCCGCCTCTTCCTCTCGAAGCTCGTCGCAAAGGTTCTTCCCGCACTGCCGTGGGCGTCCGCCGTCGTGATTTCGCTGATCGTAGCCATTGTCGTTGCGGGAAGTGCCAGCAAGATCGTGGCTGCAGGCGCGATCGTTTTCCTGGCAGTCGTTCTCCACAACGGTTTCGGTCTGGGCTTGGGTTACCTCGCGGGCAAGGTCGGCCGGCTGGACGACAAGGCACGCCGCGCCCTCGCGTTTGAGGTTGGCATGCAGAACTCCGGACTGGCCGCCACGCTGGCCACAGCGCATTTCAGCCCCTTGGCCGCACTGCCGTCGGCCGTGTTCTCGGTGTGGCACAACATCTCGGGGGCAATTGTGGCTGCCTGGCTGGCGCGCCGCCCACTGAAGGACTAGCTCCTAGGGCTGCGTGGTGCCTCGATGGTGCAACTTCCATGGCGAAGCAATCCGGATTCCCTCCGCTGGCGTCACACCCGCCAAGCGATCAAGCAACATCCTGACCACCTGCTCAAAAATAGGGTCCGGACCAACAGTGGTCAGGGCCGGGTCGTACTCCTGGCCCTCAGTGGAGTTTCCTACGCCAACAATCTGGATATCCTCAGGGACCCGCAGGCCCAGGCGGTACGCGGCACGGATGGCTTGCAGCGCTTCCATGTCGTCCGTGCAGAAGATGGCCGTGGGCCTGTCCGGCAGTTGGAGTAGTTCCACCGCTGACCGATACGCGGTGGCAGGGTGGTGCTGCGACGTCCTGACCAAGGACTCATCCAGGGGTATGCGAGCCTTCTCCAACCCGGCAGCATAGGCGGCAAAGCGGCTCTTGGGCCGTCCAGCTGGGTCTGCCCTGCGGATGCACGCGATTCTGCGGTGGGATCTGGTGAGGAATTCCATGCACTCCGCGAGCCCTTCATCGGATTCGGGGGCCAGGACATCAAACCCGGCGGGCTTCATGGTTCCGGAGATCACTACTTGGGCGACGCCGCGGCGAGCCAGTTCGGTGACGGTTTCGTCGTCTGCCTTGGCCTCGGGGAAGTAGCCGATGATGACACCATCGGCGCCCCCGGACATCATGAACTTCCGCCAATCGTCGCCCAGCAGGATCACCGGTTGGTACCCACGCTCCGGGAGGATCCGGGCCGCCGCCGTGGCGAGGGCGCGGTCCCATGGCCAATCGAGGTTCCCGATAGCCACCGCCACCACGTCCGTCTTCCCCCGACGCATGCCTCGCGCGGCCTGATTGGGCACGTAACCGAGCTCCTTCACGGCCGCCAACACCCGGTCCTGTGTGGGTTGGCTGATCCGCGTTGTCCCGCCGTGACGGCCGGAAAGCACGTAGGACACAGTGGTCAGCGATACGTCAGCCGCCTTCGCAACGTCCCGGATGGTGGGCTTGGATCCCTGGCTCACGTGCAGCTCCTGGTAGACAGCGGGTTTCTTGAACTCTATCGGCAAGGGCTGGACACCCCTTGACTCAACTATTTGTGAACGTTAACAATTTATGGACGTCCGTATAACGCCAGATGGGAAGATCCTTCAATGAAGAACTGGGCAGGAAACCTCGAATACTCCTCCGCGGAAGTCCACCGCCCCACCTCGGTGGCTGAACTGCAGGAGCTCGTGGCGAACGCAACCAAGATCAAGGCCCTCGGCTCCAGGCACTCCTTCAACACAGTGGCCGACACGGACGGGACCCACATCCTCCTCGACGCCCTCCCCCAGGAAGTTTTGCTGGACGTCGCGAAGGGCACGGTCAAGGTCAGCGGCGGCATCAGCTACGGCGCCCTGGGTCGCGCGCTCGAGGAGCAGGGCTACGCCATCCACAATCTTGCTTCGCTCCCCCACATCTCCGTCGCCGGCGCCATCCAAACCGGCACGCACGGTAGTGGGGTCAACAACCCCTCGCTGGCTGCCGCCGTCGTGGGTGTTGACCTGGTGCGCGCCTCCGGCGAGCTGGTGACACTGACAGCGGACGACGACGAATTCCCCGCCAGCGTGGTGGGCGTGGGAGCCCTTGGCATCGTCACGGGACTTGAGCTGGCAGTCCGCCCGAGCTACGAGGTCCGGCAGCGTGTGCTCACCGGGTTGTCGTGGGAAGGTGCCTTGGCGAACTTCCAGGCCATCGCATCCAGCGCCTACAGCGTCAGCTTCTTCACGGATTACGCCGGAGACACCATCCCGCAGGTCTGGCTCAAAGCACTCGACTCCGAGGCTCCCCTGCCGGACCTCTTTGGAGCAACAGCGGCGACCGCGGCCATGCACCCCCTGCCGGACATGTCGGCCGAAAACTGCACCGAGCAGCTGGATGTCGCTGGAAAATGGCTGGACCGCTTGCCGCATTTCCGCCACGAATTCACACCGAGCAACGGTGAGGAGCTGCAGAGCGAGTTCCTTCTGCCGCTGGACCAGGCGCCTGCTGCCTTGCAGGCAGTCCGCGCGCTTGCAGGCAAGCTGGCGCCGCTCCTGTTCATCTCGGAAATCCGCACCATTGCCGCTGACGAGTTCTGGCTCAGCCCGTTCTATCAGCAGCAAAGTGTGGCGCTGCACTTCACGTGGAAGCCCCTCCAGTCTGACGTGGAAGCAGTGCTCCCGGAGCTTGAGGAAGCCCTGCGTCCGTTCGGGGCACGGCCGCACTGGGGCAAACTCTTCACGCCCGGGCAGTACGACTTCGCAGCGCTCTACCCGCGGTTCGAAGACTTCCGCGCCTTGGTTCAGGCGAACGACCCCACTGGCAAGTTCCGCAATAGCTTGCTGGACAGCGTGCTGGGCATATCAGCGGCGGCACACGCCTAGCGGAGCTACTGGATGTGGGCCAGCACGGCGCCAGCGGTGACAACTCCGCCCGGTGCGGACAGGACCTCGGAGAGCGTACCAGTCCGGTGGGCGGGAACTTGGGTTTCCATCTTCATGGCTTCAAGGACCACCAAGGGGTCACCCGCGGCGACTTCTTCACCGGGTTCCACCAGCCACTTCACTACTGTGCCGGCCATGCTGGAGACGAGCGCGGATTCGGCTGGCGAGTCCCCGGTACCGGCGGCAGAACCCGGCCAACCCGTCACGTCTGGCGCGGCAGGAAGGCCCTGCCCTGATCGGGCCCAGCCGTCCAGCAGGTCAGCCGGTAGTCCCACGGCGAGGCGTCTTCCGTCCACATCGATGGTGATGGTTCTGCGCGCACCTTCCGTGGCCACCACGTTGTACTCGGGATCCACCGGGATCTGGTCCGCGAAGTCGGTTTCGATCCATCGGGTGTGGACCCGCATTCCGGCAATGGACGTGAAGTCTTCGGATTCCAGAACCGCGCGGTGGAACGGCAGAACGGTGGGGAGGCCGGTGATGTTGATTTCGGCAAGGGCCCGGCGTGCGCGGCGGAGTGCCTGCTGGCGATCAGCTCCGCTCACGATCAACTTGGCCAGCAGGGAGTCGAACTGTGGCGCCACGAAGGAACCGGACCGGACACCGGTATCCATTCGGATGCCGGGTCCCGTCGGGGCTTCGAACAACGCAACGGTGCCCGGCGACGGAAGGAACCCGCGCCCGACATCCTCTGCGTTGATGCGGAACTCGAAGGAGTGTCCACGGGCAACGGGGTCCTCCGTGATGCTCAGCGGCAGTCCGGCAGCAATGCGGAATTGCTCCTGGACAAGGTCAATCCCCGCAGTCTCTTCCGTAATGGGGTGCTCGACCTGAAGGCGGGTGTTGACCTCCAGGAAAGCCACGGCCCCGTCAGCTGAGACCAGGAATTCCACTGTCCCGGCACCGTAGTAGCCTGCTTCGCGGACAATGGCCTTGGAGCCCTCGTAGATTTGCTTTCGCTGTTCGTCGCTCAGGAAAGGCGCCGGAGCTTCTTCCACGAGTTTCTGGTGGCGTCGCTGCAGGGAGCAGTCGCGGGTTCCCACCACCACCACGTTGCCGTGGATGTCTGCGATGACCTGCGCCTCCACGTGCCGGGGCCGGTCGAGGTACTGCTCCACGAAGCACTCGCCGCGACCGAATGCAGCCACTGCTTCACGCACTGCGGAGTCGAAGGCTTCCTCTACTTCGGCAAGCTCACGAACCACTTTCAGGCCGCGGCCACCGCCGCCGAAGGCCGCCTTGATCGCAAGGGGGAGTCCGTGTTCCTCGGCGAAAGCGCGGGCCTCTGCCGCAGACGACACCGGGCCGTCGCTGCCGGCCACCAAAGGTGCACCGGCGCGGACGGCGATATCGCGCGCCGTGATCTTGTTGCCCAGCTGGCGAATCGACTCCGGCGACGGGCCGATCCACTTGAGTCCGGCGTCGAGCACTGCTTGTGCAAAGTCAGCGTTCTCGGACAGGAAACCGTAACCGGGATGGACGGCGTCAGCGCCGGATTCCTCGGCAACATGCAGTAGCTTCCCAATGTTCAGGTAGGTATCAGCCGGCGAGTTGCCGCGCAGGCTGTAGGCTTCGTCGGCAGCACCAACGTGCATGGCATCTGCGTCGATGTCTGCATAGACGGCGACTGACTGGATGCCGGCGTCGTCGCAGGCTCGGGCGATGCGGACTGCGATTTCGCCGCGGTTCGCGATCAGGACCTTGCGCATCAAATACTCAATTCTCTGGGGTCTTGGTAAACGTCGTGGTGAAGTCCGGCGCATCCGGAACGAGGCGGAAACGGATCCGTCCGCCGATGGGAACCTGGGCAGCGAGGTCGAGGTGTTCGTCACGCACCACGCCAATCACCGGATAGCCGCCTGTGATGGGGTGATCCGCCAGGAAGAGGACGGGCAGCCCCGCGGGCGGAACCTGAAGGGCGCCGGCCATGGTGCCCTCGCTGGGGAGCTCGCCCTCACGGGTGCGCCGCAACGGGGTTCCGTCCAGGCGCATGCCCACGCGGTTGGACTGCGGCGTGACCAGCCAGTCCTGGCCGCAGAGGGAATCAAGCGCTTCCTGGTCGAACCAGTCGGCACGTGGTCCGGGAACGACGTCAAGTACCGTGACGCCATGGCCGGGGAGGCCGGGGAAATCCGGTTGGAGCTCTGGGCTTCCCACGGCTGTGGATGCGGTGTCTTCACCAGCCGGAAGCTCCTGGCCGACTGCCAAAGGCGCAGGACCAATCCCGGACATCGTGTCAGCGGACCGGCTGCCCAGAACCTCAGGGACATCAACGCCGCCACGGATCGCCACATAGTTTCGGAATCCCGACTCGGGAGCCCCCACGGTGAGCACTTCGCCGTCGAGCAGTGCGAAGGGCGCGGCCATGGGGACGGTCCGCTGAGAGCCGGGCTGGACGTAGCCGTCGTCGTCGGATCCTTCAGAATCAACCCACGACGGCGACTCGATGGTCAGCGTCGTCGGCGCACCCGCCACGGCAATCACTTGGTCGCCGATTGCTTCCACCGTGAGGCCGCCGTTGACGCTCTCAATGGCCGCAGCCGACGAAGCGTTCCCCACCAGCCGGTTGGCGCGGCGCAGCGATGCCCGGTCCAAAGCCCCGGCAGCAGACACTCCCAGCGGACCGAAGCCCCGGCGGCCGAGGTCCTGGACAAGGCTCTGCGGCCCTGGATTCAGTATCCGAAGACCGGACTCAGTGTGGCGCTCCTTGTCGGAGCCGCCGGCCGGGGAGTCGCCGGCTGAGGTATTCCCTGCCGAGTGTGCGCCGGCTGTCACAACCTCGCGGACGGCCTTGTAATGCACACGGTCACCGGGGCGGACCAAGGCAGGCTGTGCACGGTCAAGGTCCCACATCCGCGCACCGGTCCGGCCAATCAGCTGCCAACCGCCTGGTGAACTGCGGGGATAAACGGCCGAGTATTGGCCACCAAGGGCTACAGATCCAGCGGGGACAGCTGTCCTCGGGGAAGAGCGGCGGGGAACCGTGAGTGCTTCATTCTCGCCCACCATGTAGCCGAAACCTGGTGCGAAGCCTGCGAAGGCAACGGTCCAGATCTGGCCGGTATGGGCGGCTATGACGCCGTCCACGCTCAGGCCGGTGAGCTCCGCGACGTCGGCGAGGTCGTCGCCGTCGTATACGGTCTCGATGACCACCAGCCCGGAGTCGGTGACTTCCGGAGCCGTGATTTCCAGCTCGAGCAACCGGGTGCCGATGGCGCGGGTGGCCGCTGCGGACTCGCCCACCACCATGACAGTTTCGGCGGCGGCAAGAACGTCCACTTGTCCCTGCAGCGGGGACTTGTTGAGCATGTCCTGCAGGGCCAAGACGTCCTGCAGCCCATCCAGTTCAGCGAGCACGGCACGGGTACCGACAGGCCTGACAGAACGAACCCTTTTTGCGGTGGCTGTGTGCATCACGGTTTCCATTTTTCGCTACGACGCCGGCTGAGCGTGCGTCCCCTGCATCAAACGGACGTCTTCTTCCGGTTTGGGGTCGCGACCGAGGAGCATGCCAACAATCGTCACAACAGAAGCGACGAGGATGTAAACAGCGATCAAATACCAGCCGCCACCTGCTGCTCCGTAGAGAGCGGTGAAGATGATGGGTGCAACCGCCCCACCGATCACACCGGCCAAGGTGTACGCCAGCGAGCTGCCGGCGTAACGGAGACGGGCCGGGAACTGTTCGGTGATGAAGGCCGCCTGAGGTCCGTACATGAAGGCGTGGAGGGCCAGGCCGATGACCGTACCGACGGTCAACATGGCTACTGACTTGCCTTGGATCATCAGGAAGAACAGCGGGATATAGGCTGCGGTCGCAGCTGCAGCGATGCCGTAGACCCAGCGTCGGTTGAAGCGGTCCGTCAACGCGCCGGCCAACGGGATCAGGAAGAGCTGGAAGGCGGAGCCGATCAGGATGGCGGACAGGACGTTGCCCGTTGTCATGCCCAGTTCCTTGGTGGCGTAAACGGCGACGAACACCGTGAACAGCGCGTAAAGGATGTCAGGGCAAACTCGGGACAGGGCTGCGGCGACCAGTGCCTTGGGCTGCGTGGTGAAGACTTCCTTGATAGGAGCCTTGGGACGATCACCGTGGGCCTGGATGGCCTTGAACACCGGAGTTTCTTCGAGCTTGAGTCGGATGACCAGGCCGAACACCACCAGCAACGCGGAGGCAAGGAAGGCTACGCGCCAGCCCCAGGAGAGGAAGGCCTCTTCGCTCAGCGAGGCGGCCAGGATGGCAAGGACACCGTTGGCCATGAGGTTACCGGCAGGCGGGCCGATCTGTGCTGCGGAAGACCAGAAACCCCGCTTATTGGGATCGCCGAATTCGCTGGAGAGCAGTACAGCCCCGCCCCATTCGCCGCCAACGCCAATGCCCTGCGCCAGGCGCAGCAGGACGAGAATGGTGGGAGCCGCGACGCCAATCACCGAGTAGTCGGGCAATGCGCCGATCAGGACAGTTGCGACACCGATCAGGACGAGCGTGAAGACCAGGACGTACTTGCGGCCGATCTTGTCGCCCAGTCGGCCGAAGATGACGCCGCCAATGGGTCGGGCCAGGTAGCCAACTGCGAAGGCCGAGAACGAGAGCAGCAACGCGACAAATTCGTCATTGCCGGGGAAGAAGATCTTGGGGAACACGAGGGCCGAAGCCACCGAGTAGATGGCGAAGTCGTAGTACTCAAGCGAGGTGCCGGTGAGGCTGGCGACGTACGCCTTGATGGCGCCGGCCGGTGGCTTCCTTGTCACGGCCTTGGCTGCCTTGTTGGTGCTGGTCATGGTTTCCTCCGGGGGTGAGGGATGTAGTGCTGGGCCTGAATGGAACGGATTAGAGGAACGAGCCGACGGTGACGCCGGCCTCGCCCAAAGCGGACTTCACTGCGGTGGCCATTGCAACGGCCCCCGGCGAGTCACCATGCACGCAAATGCTTTCTGCGCGGATTTTCAGGATGGAACCATCAATGGTCTTGACGGATTGTTCGGTGGCCATGCGAAGGACGTGCTCTGCCACTTCAGCCGGATCATGGAGAACGGCGCCCGCCTGTGAGCGGGAAACCAGTGTTCCATCCGGGTTGTAGGCACGGTCGGCAAAAGCCTCGGCGACGCCTCGAAGGCCTGCTTCTTCGGCGAGACGCAGTACTTCGGAGCCCGGGAGGCCGAGAATCGGGAGGTTGGGGTCCACCGATTTCACAGCTTCGACGACGGCACGGGCCTGGGCCGTGTGCTTCACGATCGCGTTGTAGAGGCCACCATGGGGCTTCACGTACTGGACGCGTGCACCGGCGGTGGCCGCCAGAGCCTGCAGGGCACCAATCTGGTACACCACATCATCCGCCAGTTCCCTGGGGTGGATGTCCATGAAGCGGCGACCGAATCCAGCGAGGTCGCGGTAACCAACATGGGCGCCGATGACGACGCCGGCCTTCGCCGCCTTTTCGCAGGTGCTGCGGATGACGCTGGGGTCCCCAGCGTGGAATCCACAGGCAACGTTTGCACTGGAGACCGACTCGAACATGGCTGCGTCATCGCCGAGTGTCCAGCGCCCGAAAGACTCTCCGACGTCGCTGTTCATGTCGATGATTGCCATGATGTGATCCCTGCCTCGTGATGTGCGTTACATCTAGAATGCCTCAATCTGTTGGATTGTTCAACAATCCAGCGATCCCAGTTTTGGGCAATCGTGTAATTTTGGTGTCATGGCCAGTGCAGATCAGGAAAAAGACGGAACCGCTGGCCTTGTCAGCGCGCGGGCCCGGGTCCGCATGAGAGTTCCTTCCGTTGCCGAAAGAGTCGCCGAAGAGCTGCGCTACCAGCTGGCCGAAGGTTTCCTGGTCCCGGGGGCCAAGCTGACCGAAGCCACCATTGCCGAGGATCTGGGCGTCTCCCGGAACACGGTCCGCGAAGCATTCGCTGAGCTGGCCGGTGAACGGCTGCTCCTCCGCCAGCCCAATAAGGGCGTTTTTGTTGCCACCCTTGAAGCAGGCGACATTCACGACGTTTACACGGTTCGCCGTGCGATTGAGGTCAGTTCCATCCGGGCGGGCGGTTCACCGGAACGCATCGCCGCCGTCAGGGCCGCCGTCGACGAGGGGAAGCGGGCAGCGGCAGCCAAGGACAACGAAGGCTTGGGAAGTGCCAACCAGCATTTCCACGGCGCGATTGTTGCCCTCGCCGAGAGCAACCGGCTGAACACGATCATGGCCCAGATTCTGGCCGAGATGCGCCTTTACTTCCACAAGGCCACCCTGAATGCGCACTTCTACAGCGACTGGCTCACAGAAAACGAGCGCATCTGTTCAGCGCTGGAGGCTGGAGAGCTGGAACGGGCCGGCGACCTTCTTCTGGCCTATCTCAACCGTTCAGAGCAGCAACAGACCGCAATTCACGGCGCGTAGCTAGCGCTTGCCCTTCTTGCGCGAACCTTTGCCCCGGCCCTTGTCAGGATTCGGGGCGTAACGCTGCGCGACTGCAGGCTTCCTGGGGCCTCCCCCGCGGCGGTCGGGCTTGGGTTCCTTCTTGGGCTTCTCCTGCTGGGCCGAGGGTTGGCGTGAACTCTGCGCGGTCCGCCCACGCACAATTCCAATGAACTCCTCGATCACGGGACTGTCGGTTCCAACCAGCCAAGCCAGGCCGATCTGCGTCCCGGGAGCGCCGGTCAGGCGGCGCATGACGGTGTCCTTGGCATTCAAGTGCCGTGCAACTGACATTGGCAGGATCGCCAGCCCAGCACCGGACGCGACAACCTGGAGGGCCATGTCCGGCCCGCCCATTTCCTCAATGTCGAGGAAGTTCTCGTCGGAAAGATCTTCAAGGGCCACCTCTTCGAACACGGAGATCTCGTGCCCCTTGGGAGCGACCACCACTGGCTGCTCTTCATAAAGAGGGATGACGTTCAGGCCTTCACGGTCCACAGGCAACCGAACAAAGCTCAGGTCAGCGGAACCGTCATGCAACACCGAAACCTGCGCGTCGTCGTCGGACATGAACGAGTGCAACGGAAAGTTGGGCATGCGCTCTTCCCACCGTCGGATCCATTTCCCAGGGGTCACACCCGCAACGTAGGCGAAGCGGAGGCCGGCAAGGGGCCCGGTTGTTTCGGCGGAATCTTCAGCGTCTGGCACACACTCACAGTACCGGCCAGATACCCTTGAAGCATGACGTCCTCGAACTCCCAGTCCATGAAGCCGGCAACAGTTGCCAAGAAACTCGGCATCTACCTGCCCGCTACACCCCAAGAGTTCCAGGATTCGTCCATCACCCGTGACGAATTCGCCGAACTCCAGGCCAATCCCCCGGAATGGCTCGCCGAACTTCGCCGGAACGGCCCGCACCCCCGCCCGGTCGTCGCGCAGAAGCTGAACGTCTCCATCAGCGGCCTCGCCCGCGGCGGCGTTGAAGATGCGCTCACGACGGCGGAAATCACCGAGCTGCTGCAGGCTCCGCCGCAGTGGCTGGTCACCGAGCGCGCCACCCACGCTGCCGTCCGCTCCGAAGCCCAGCGGGTCAAGGACGAAGCCGCCAAGAAGGCCGCCACCAAGGAAGCCCGGGACAACGCCGCCGCAAAGCGCGACGCCCCGAAGACCTCCAAGCGCGACCACGCTTAAGTCTGTCTGAGCTGTGGCCGGGACCAATGGTCCCGGCCACAACTGTTTAAGCTCAGTCTTGGTGAAGCTGAATGAAGTTGCCGCACCCGTCGTCGAAAACCGCACTGACGCCTGAGGGATCCTCGGTGGGCTCGCCTTGGAACGTTACGCCGGCGGCAAGCAGACGCTCATATTCCGCCTGGACATCAGGCACCCCGAACGTAATGGCCGCCAGCCCGGACTCGTGCAGGGCGTTCATGTAGTTCGAGGCGATGGGGTTGTCACTGGGTTCCAACAGAAGCCCGGGTGAATTGCTGTTGTCCGCTCCGGGATCCTTGATGATGAAGAGGTTGTACTCGGGCATGGCCATCAAGGTCTCGAAACCCAGCGTCTCCGTGTAGAAGGCATGGGCTGCTGCCGGGTCTTTGACGTGGATGCTGCACATTTTCAGTCTCATGGTGCCTAGGCTACGCCCCGGGGCAACATGACCCCTCGCGCCAACGCGGGCACTGCCGCATACTGAAGGCAAAGCAGCGAATTCGCCTGGAGGTGGTCCGATGCCCGCCATGATGCTCCTGTGGGGTGTTGCTCTGGTTCTCGCAACCGCAGCAACCACGTATGTCCTGCACAGGAAACTGACCTACGGCCGCGGCGCGGAGCCGGACGGGCTTTTTTGGGACGTGTTCGGCGGGCTCGTCGTGGTGGCGCCCGCCATCTTGGTCCCCGCGGTGCAATGGCCGCCGGCAGGGCTCATCATGATTTCCATCGGCCTCGCCACGGCGGCAGCAACCTTGGTCAGCATCCGCAAAGTGGAACGGATCCACGCCGCCGAGCCCCGCCGTCGTGCCGGCTTTGCCGACGACGCCGCCCGCCACGAGTACGTCCTGGAGCAGTGGAGCCGGTATGAACTGGACCCCGCACGCACCATCGATTTCCCCGCCATGACGGACGTGAGGTCAGCGGAGACTGCTGCGCTCACCCGGGCCATGCGGGAGGCCGAATACTGCAAGGTGACGGCTGGAACTGACTACCGGGCCGCCGTCGAACGCCTCGCAGAGGCGCTCGAAGAAGCTGAGCGCGCTGCAGGGGTCCCCGCTGCCGGAGTGCCCGCGCCGAGGTAACACTCAACAGCAATCCCACCCGACAACACGGGCACTGAGTACCAACCCGGCAATCACATATATGCGAATCATTCTCATTTAAGATAGTGTCAGGGCGTGATTGGACTCCTCCATGACCGCTGACCTCGAACGCCCAGTCAGCGGCAACCGCCCCACCCCATCAGCCGGCCCCGCCCGCCCACGCAGGTCAGTGCTTGAACGGTTGCTGACACCAATGCTGGTGCTCGGAATCGTTGTGCTTCTGGTGGTTTCGGGCAGCACCGGGCCGCTGCAAACAACGTTTTTGGAATCGCTGCGGATCATGGCCGGGCACCTGATCCCTGGCCTGCCATGGATGTCGGACGGCTCGCTCACCGTGTCCCAGGACCAAGCCGTGTGGAGCTTCCGGCTCCCCCGGGCGCTCCTGGCCGGCATTGCCGGGGCCAGCCTCGCGCTGGCCGGAGCCCTGCTCCAGGCGAACGTCCGCAACCCACTCGCCGAGCCTTACATTCTGGGTGTTTCAGCCGGGGCGGGAGTGGGAGCCGTTCTGGCCATCGTGGCAGGCTCGACGGCGGTGGGCGGGCTGGGCTTGAACGCGTCGGCATTCGCGGGAGCTGCGGCGGCGACGGCCCTGGTGTACTTGCTCGCGAAACAGGATGGTGTGATTGCACCCTCCCGGCTCATCCTGGCAGGCGTGGCGTTGGGCTCACTCCTCTCCGCGATCACCAACTTCCTGACCATCACCACCGACGCCCAGAACGTCTACAGTGTGCTGTTTTTCCTGTTGGGCAGCGTTTCCGCAGCCACCTATCCGCAACTGCTGCTGCCGGGCGTGGCACTCGTGGCCATCAGCGTCTTCGCGATGTTCCGATCCCGAGCGCTGAACGCCTTCCTGGCCGGCGACGAAACGGCCACGGCCCTGGGCGTCAACGTGGAATCGCTGCGCCGGACCCTCTTGCTGGCCACGGCATTACTGACTGCCACCACGGTTGCCGTGTGCGGCGGCATCGGATTTGTTGGCTTGGTGGTGCCGCACGCCGCGCGCATGCTGGTGGGCTCCGATCACCGCCGCATGCTGCCCGTCACCATCTTTGGCGGGGCTCTTTTCCTCATGCTCACTGACCTGCTGGCCCGCACGGTGGCGCAGCCGGCCGAGATTCCCTTGGGCATCCTCACCGCTGCCGTCGGAGCGCCCTTCTTCCTGTGGCTCATGCGCGGCAACGGCGCTGTACGGGGTGGCATCAAACGATGAAGGTGGAATTCCTCAACGTCAGCATCGCCCTTGGGGGCACTCCGGTGGTTCACGACGTCACTTTTACTGCACCCAGCGGCTCCGTGGTTGGCATTCTGGGGCCCAACGGATGCGGCAAATCCACTCTTTTGCGTGCCCTGTACCGGGTGAACAAACCCACCTCGGGGACCGTCACCATAGGCGGCCGGGATGTTCGCGCCCTTACCTCCCGGCAGGCCGCGCTCCGCGTGGCCGTGATGGCCCAGGAATCCAGTCAGGACTTTCCCATGACGGCCCGCGAGGTTGTGATGCTGGGCCGCGCCCCGCATCAGCGCGGGTTTGGTGCGGATTCAGACCGGGATCACCACCTCGTCCACCAAGCAATGCTCGACGTCGGAGCCTCCTCCCTGACGGACCGCTACTTTGCGGGGTTGTCCGGCGGGGAAAAGCAGCGGGTCCTCCTGGCGCGGGCGCTCGTTCAGGAAGCACCGGTCCTGGTCCTGGACGAACCTACCAACCACCTCGATGTCGCCTTCCAACTGGAGCTCATGCATCTGGTCACTTCGCGGGGAAGGACCGTGCTGGCCGCCCTGCATGACATGAACCTGGCGGCTGAATTCTGTGACCAGGTGGCAGTGCTGCAGTCCGGGCGGCTGCAGGCTTTCGGTCCGCCGTCAACGCTGCTGGACCCCCAACTGGTCCGCCGCTGCTTCGGTGTTGAATCCCGGACGCTGGAGCATCCTTTGACCGGGCGGGCGCTGATCGCCATTGCAGCGAAGACGCCGGAACAGACGCCCCCACCCAGCCAGGATGCGGACTTCTCCGCCGCCCGCCATTGAACGTACCCATCACCCGATACAACCCAACTGGAGGCACACACATGAAGAAATCCACCCTGCCCAAAACCGCTGCGGTCCTGAGCGTGATGACACTCAGCGGAATGCTGTTGTCCGGCTGCGGTCAAGCAGTCAGCCAAACACCTGCAAAGGAAAACGCCGGTGTCGCTGCGCAGCCCGCGGGAGCAATCGAGAACTGCGGCCGCACCCTGACCTTCACCTCCGTGCCCCAGCGGGTGGTGGCCATGACTCCCGGACAGTCCGAGCTGTTGGTGAAGCTGGGCGCCGCGGACAAGGTAGTGGCCGAGGCACAGAGCAAGGGCAGCGAGCTGCTGCCGGAACTTAAAGAGCGCGGTAACGTGCAGCAGTTGAGTGATCAGATGCCGCCGTCGCGCGAAGTCCTGTTGGGCGCCAACCCCGATTTCGTCTACTCCCCCACAGCGTATGAATTCACTGCCGAGCAGGGCTTTGCGAGCATCGAACAACTCAAAGCTGCAGGCGCTGAGTCCTACATAGCAACGGCGGGCTGCATGGAACGCCGGAGCAAGGCCGAGGTCAAGGACATCCTCACGGATATCGAGAACATCGGCGCTGTGGTTGGCGCGGGTGAGCGTACGTCAGCCGTTCGGACGGAAGCAGCTGAGATGCTGGCTTCGGTTGCATCAAAGGTGGAAGGCAAAGAGAAGCCCACCGTGGTGGAGCTGTTTGTTGAGGGGAACTCCATTGCGGCCATCGGGGCGGGAATCGAGTACGACATGATCAAGACTGCCGGTGGCGAGAACCTCTTCAGCCCGTCCGATGAAGCCTTCGCCACGTTCTTCTCTGCCATGATCTCTCCGGAGACACTTGTACAGAAGAACCCCGAGGTCATCGTGTTCACCACCTTGGACAAGGCCCACGAGGACGCCACCCGCGCCTTCCTTCAGGAGAAGTTCCCCGAGGTAGACGCAGTGAAGAACCAGCGATTGGTGGCCGTCGAGTCTGATGACGTCATGCCCGGAACCTGGGGCAACCTCCGCGCCGTGGAGCAGATCGCCAAGGGCCTCCACCCCGACGCGTTCTAAGTCCTCCAATTCCCCCGCCCGAGGGGACGGGCGGGGGAAGGGGGAGCGGGAAGCTAACCCAGCTGCACCCGCCGGTGGCATGCGGCCAGGGTGGACTCCCTGTGGGACACGGTGATTACCGTGGTGTCGCCGGCGATTGCAGCAACAGCCTCCACCAAAGCACGCTCCGAGGCAGGGTCCAGGCTTGCTGTGGTTTCATCCAGCACCAAAATCTTCGGCTTGATCAGCAGGGCCCTCGCCAAACAGAAGCGGGCACGCTCACCACCGGACAGGCTCACCCCTTGCTCGCCGATCACAGTATCCACGCCATCCGCCCATCGTTCGCCAGCGAGCGGAAGCCCGGCCAGGTCCAAGGCTGACAGGACGTCGGCTTCAGTTCCCGTGGGCTGGGCCAGGCGCATGTTGTCCAGGACGGAACCATGGAAAACCGGGGCGTCCTGCTCCACCAACGTGACCATACGCCGGAACGACGCCTCGTCCACGGCCCAGGCGTCCACGGACTCCCCGCTGCGCGACACCAGCGAGATACTCCCCGAATCCGGCACCCACAGGCGCACCAACAACCGGGCCAACGTGGTCTTTCCTGCACCGGATGGGCCGCTGATCCCCACATGCTCGCCGGGCGCCACGGACAGGGACGTCGCGCGCAAAGCCGGCGCGCCGTCGTCGTACGTGAACTGCAGGTTCCGGACCTCCAGACCCAGCGGCCCTTGGGAGTTGAACTCCACGAGGGGCCCCGAAACCTTTGCGGCCGAGGGCAGGCTGATGCCCTCCCCAACGCGCTGGGCGCTGGCACGGTGCGGCTGGAGCTGGGTTACGGTGGCAACGCCCTCGGCCACTGGAGCCAGGAGAGTCAGAGTGCCGGCAACCAGGGCGGGCAACCACACAGAATCCAGTCCGGGTTGTGAGATGGCGGCGACGAAGACCGCCACCACGGTGCCCAGGACACACAGCTCGCGCAAGGACGCTGCCAAGGCAAGGAAGGAATTGAGCTTGCGCTGGCCGGCATCCACTGCCAGGCTCTGTTCCTTTAGTTGGCGTTGCGCGTGCTCCCGCAGTCCGAAACCCAGGATCTCGCGGGTGCCGGCCAGCAGGTCCACGGCGAGTACCGACACCCCGGATCTGGCCTCCTGCACCCTCGCCCCCAGCACGGCGCCCCGGCGCAATCCCGGGAGCGTCACCGCCACCAGCGCCACGAACCCCAGCAGCAAGGCCACGGACAGGCCCGGCCCCAGCGGCCACACCGCAGCCACCCCGGCCACGAACAGCACTGCGGAGCCAGCCAGCTGGGCAACCGTGTGGGCGTAGAAGAACTCCAGCTTTTCAACATCGCCCATGGCCGTGGCGGCGAGTTTTCCGGTGTGCTGGTCCGGCGTGCGGGAAGGGACGCCGCGCGCGAAACCGTCAAAGAGCGCCATGCGCAGCGCGGCCAGGATCCGGTACGCAATGCTGTGCGAGATGTCCATCTCATGCCACGTCAGCACCGCCCTGAACACCACGGCCGCCACCCCGGCAACCCACCATTGGGCGGCTGCGGGCTCTTGCCTCATCACAGCCAGCGCCACAACATAGGAGCCCACAACCGCCAGGACAATGAGGGCCAGGTTGTTCAGGATGCCCACAACGGCTGTCCATACTATGCCTGCCCACTCGCCGGACATGTGCGGAACCAGGCCCAGGAGCGGGTTGCGGGGTGTGCGTGCGGTGAGGCTCATAGCGTGGCTGCTTCCTGTTGCTGTGTGTGGAGTTGGCCGTCTGCCAGGCGGAGTACTGTGTCCGCGGCAGCGAGGGCTTCGGGCCGGTGGGCGATCATGAGCACAATCCGGCGTCCGGCTTCGCGGCGTAGCCCCTCCAACACCTGTCCTGCGAGCTCGGTATTGAGGGCGGACGTTGGCTCGTCCAGGAGAAGAACCGGCCTGTCCACCAGGAGTGCCCGTGCAATCGAAAGCCGTTGGAGCTGGCCTCCCGAGACGGATCCGCCCCCTTCGGACAGCACAGTGTCCAGCCCGTGGGGCCACTGCCGAAGATCGTCTGCCAGGCCGGCAATCTCCACGACACGCTGAATTTCCACCTCCGTAGCTGCAGGCGCCACCACGCGGAGGTTCTCCCGGATGGTCCCCGGAAAGAGGTAACTGCGTTGTGAGACCACGCTGACGTCACTTGGCCTGAGTGGTTGACCGTCCAGGCGGATGCGGCCCTCCCCCGCCGGCAGGAACCCCAGCAGAAGATCGAACAACGTGCTCTTCCCCGCCCCTGACACCCCCGCCAGCGCGGTGAGGCCGCCGGGCTGGATCTCCGCCGACGCATCCCGCAGAACCCAGGGGTCGGCAGCTGAGTATCGGAAGCTCACGTTCTGCAGAGTGAGACGACCGGGAGGCACGACGCCGGGGCGCATCCCGGGCGCGGAAGGGTCTCCTTGCGCCGATCGCGCCTGCCCCTCGCCCGTCAGCGTGCTATCGCCGCGGGCGTCCGCGCCTCCCGCCGCGTCAATACTGCCCAAGGCCGAGAGCCCCAGATACCCGGCATGCCATTGCCGTGCAAGATCCCGTACCGGCCTGAAAACTTCCGACGAGAGCATCAGCAGGAAATACGTGATCGCCGCAGTCTCCGGTCCGGGCAACGGCCGCTGCCCCAGCGCTGCGTATGCGGCCAGGGCGGCGGCGGCCAGCATCCCTGACTGGATTCCGAAGTCCGCCAACGCCGTGTCCACCAGGGACGTGCGCATGGTGGACACGGTTGCTTTATGAAGCTCTTGGGACCTGTGATGGAGCCGCGCCCTGGTCCGGGGAACCGCGTGAAGGATCTTGAGGGTCCGCATCCCTTGAAGGGCCTCCAGGAAGTCGGCACTGAGTGCCTCGTAACTGTCCCAGTGCTGCTTTCCGCGTTTCGCCAAGGCCTTTCCCCAGACTTTCGGCGCACCAACAGCCACGGCCACGGCAAGGGCCAAGGCGAGTGCCAGCAAGGGATTCAGGCACGCGATCCAGACAAGAAGCGCGGGCACCACTATCTGCAGTTGGAAAGCGTGGGGGATGTACTGGCTGATGTAGCTGTCCACTCCGTCCACACCTTCGCTCAGGGCCAGCCGCCGGGCTCCGCCGCGGTCCGAGGTATCCCTGAGTCGTTCGGGCTGGAGCAGGCTGTCGGCCAACTTCCGTCGTACCTGCAACCGCACCCCGGAGCCCAAAGAACTGGCAAGCCGGGCGTGGAACTGCTGGATCACAAGGCGCCCCAGGCCACAGGCGAGAACCCCGGCAAGGTAGGGAGCCAGCGGCACGTACGTGCCGCCGTCGGGGTTTCCGGGAACCCGTACCAGAACCACCAGCGCCGCCAGGGCCTGAGCCAGGAACCACGCCTGCAACCAGTAGCTCGCCGTGGTGACGCAGAGCAGGGCTGTCACTCCAGCCAGCCGGCCGCGGTGCCCAGCCGTCATTTGGAAGAGCCTCTTATTGACCAGCATTCGCGGCCCTTTCGTGGTTTGTGGTGAGTGGTTTCCGGATTGCTACGCCCAGCCCATGGAGTGTGGTCCAGCCGCAGCGGGAGCCGGTCCAGCCGCCCACCGGACGAAATTCCAGGGGCAGGTCCGCGCCAAGCGCGGTGTAGAGGATATGAGCGGCCAACGTGGTGGTCCACCACATGGCAGCCGGGGTTGGCGTGCCCAGGATCTCGAAAACCAACAGGGCGTCGAGGCTCCTGACCCAGGACTGCCCAGCACATCGATCGGCCAGTTCCGGATCACGGAGCGACTCCGCGGACAGGACCCGGGCACGGCAGGACGAAGGGGCTGCCTGCGGGAAGGAAAGGAGGGAACGCTCCAGGAGTTCCCCAACCACCCGGCCTGCGTCGGCGGCCGCGCGGGCACGCAAGCGGGATAACCCACAGCTCCTGCGGGCAGCCAGCTGCGCCTCCGAAACCCCGGCGATCCGGTCATGGCGGGGCTGCTGGCACCTCGCCGGGGACACTCCCAGAGAGACCGTGGCCAGCGCGAACTCCGGAACAGAGCCGGGCCAACGGCGGGGTGCCACGGCATCCCACCGGGCGTCCACACCCCGGGCAGCGGCATGGTGAACCAAGGCCACCGCCGCGTAGGCAGTATCCGCGATCAGCAGCGGACCCGCACGGTGGTGGTACTTTGCCAGGGTGCGCTGCGGCAGCACAGTCAGCACGACGACGGCGCCCCGCGCGGGTGCCCGCAGACCCCCTTGGGGTGGGGTACCGTCGTCGTGGTTCCGCAGGCGGAGCAACTCACCGCCGCTGCCGTTGAAGCCGGTGCCGTTAAACACGTATGTTCCGGGCGGCACGTCGCAGCCTTCCCCGCAGAGGACCCGCAGTTGCACCGGATAGCACCCGCCGGCCGACGGCACTGGGCGTTTCCGCACCTTCCCGGGCAGGCCGGTGGCGGGATTCGGGTGGAAGTCCTCGCTCCACCAGATGGCCCGCAGCATGGCGCCCACCGGGAGCCCATCATGCCGCGGGCTCTCAACTGTGCCGGACGCCGGGGAACCTTGAGGGCCGGGCGGCTGCACGGGACCGGGAACCTCGTGGCTCCAGGCGCGGGCAAATCCTGGGGCTAGGAGTACGTGGGGGACGTCCATTACATGTGGGGAGGTGGGGTGAGGGTGAAGTCCTCGGGCAGGGCCGGCGCCGTTTCACGCCACCCGCGCTCCAACGCCGCTGTGGTGAACCTGGGGCAGCCGAGGTAGGCGAAAGCGGCCGGCGCGTTGGGGACCAGCCCTCCCACCACGGCGCGGACAACACTCAGGCCGGTCGCCGCGACGTCCGGAGTGGTCAGTTCACGGGTATAGACGGTGTGGCCGGCCCATTCCAGCCGCCTGTAGAGCTCCGGCATGGACACGTCATCCACGGCAGCAATGTCCACCAGCCCACCTGCGGGCTCGGTGAAGCGTTCCGCGAGGACGTGTGTCCGGGGATCAAGCCACACCTGAACATGCGCACCGAGGTCGCGGACTGAACCGAACCCGGGCCCCACGTCGTCCAGGTATTGACGGTCTTCACGGTGTTCCAAGTACAGCCCCTTGGCCATGAGCCCTGCGTCCACCGCTTGGAAAACCCAACCGTCCGCGTCGGTGGCACCTTGGGAGTAGATCCAGGTGTGGACAGCCTCCAGGACTGCCTTGCGTGCCGCTTCAGCGGGTTCGTTCTTGCAGGAGAATCCGGCGGCGTACAGCCCCGTGTCCGGATCGAACACCAGAGCCGCCATGCAGGGTGCGAACTCACTGGGCATTTCCACCACCCAGTACTGCAGCCGGCAACCGGCCATGGCGTCCACCAGCCCGGGAACACTCTCAGGCCTGATACCGCGGGTGGGACCGTCCAAATGCCACCACAGTTCCAGGGCGTCGCGTTCGATGGTTTCCAGCACCGCCCTGTCCGTGGCATCAGCGCGGCCCTGCCCGGTGGCGATCCCCGCGTAGTTCAGATGATGGATCCGCGGGAGGTCACGGAAGCGCCGTTGCCGCCAGTTCAGGAGGGTGAGGCTCGCAGGAAGCCACACCTCCGAGCTGTCCGATTCCCGCCTGCACGCTGTCCACAGCGCGGGAGTGTCGGCGTCGAGGTTCCGGTAGGGGAATGCCGCACGCTCCAGCTGCCAGTCCGCGAATCGCGGCAGTTGTTCAAGCCCGACGGCGGCCCGGCCTGACGCTGTCAGCTCACGGGCCGTCCCGGTGAAGTAGTGGTGGTCCGGGAGGTCCGCGGGAATGAAGTTGCCGCAGTACCGTTCCATGCCTTCGGCGACGGCCGCGATCCAGGCTTGCCGGCTGTCGCCGAACGTGGTGCCCAGTGAAACGCGGTCGGCGGGCCAGTCTCCCAGCCACCGCGCGTTCGATACCTCCGCGGTCATGGACGTGTATGCGGGTGGGGCGTTCTCCGGGGTGAGAACGGGACGGACCCTGCGGATGATCCCGGTCTGCTCGTCCACCAAGGTGTGCAAGGGAAGCAGGCCCAGGGTTTCGGCTGTTGTGGTCATGATTCTCCGTGGTTGTTCAGGTGGTGCGGCAACGTCTCGGGGGTCGCAGGCGCCCAGTGCCATGTGTGTGGCTGGTCGCCGGGTTCCCACTGGAGGACTGGTGGGCGGCGGTCTCCAAGGGGCCCGGGCTGGGCGCCGTTTGGATCCCAGCCGCTGGCGGCAGCCAGAAAGTCCTTGATCCGGGCCATCAGGCCACCCTGTTGGCGGAGTGCTGCGGCGGCTCCGGCGCCGAGGTCGTTGGCGAGTCGGTGTCCCCATGGTCCCCAAAGGGTTTCCACCAAGGTCCGCGGTGCTGCGCTGCCCCAGGCCCTCACCAGGTTCGCAGCTTCGGCAACAAAGAAGTCCCGTTGTCCCGAAATCATCAGGAGCGGCGTGTTCAGCTGGCCATAAAGGGCGTGAAGGTCGGCTGGTGTGGCGTCCCAGAGCCGCTTCCAACCAGCGGTGGACCCCGGACCATACGTGGCGTCATCCATGAGGTTGTGAATCATCCAGTCCATCCCGCGCTCCTCAGCCTGCCGGTATATCCGCCGGAGCTCTGCGGCAGGTAAAGGGTGGCCGGACTCCTTACCGAAACCGTGCTGGTGCCACCAACCAATCCGGTCCCGCAGGCGCGGTGTGCCATCGGGTTCCCTGGCTGTTTCGCAGAGGCCCAGCGCCGGCACCATCGCCACCACGGCCAGGGGTTTGGGAGCGGCTGCCACCGGACGCCGTGTTTCCTCCGGAGCCCGTTCCTTCTCCAGAACCCGTGCTGCTTCAACTGCGCAGTGGGCATCATAGGAGGCTCCAGCCAGAATGAGGGGGCCCCTGAGCAACCCGTTCCCGGCGAGGTAGCGGACGGTTGCAGCTCCGTCCGCGCCCTCCTTGTCATAGGGATTCCATGCGCCGGCGGACCCGTAGCGCCCCCGGACGTCCTGGACCACTACGTCGTATCCGGCACGGCACCATGCGTAGGCTTGGGCCGCGTACTGGGCCCGGCCGTAGGGTGTCCGGATCAGGACCGCCCCTTGGGCTTCCCCTTCCGCCGGTGCGCGGTAGTGGTCTGCGGTGAGCCGAACGCCGTCGTCAGCGGTGATGTCCAGGTGATCCGGCGCAGTGGCGGGTCTCATGGCAGCGGAGCCCGCAAGCCCTCGCCCAGGCTGGCGGGTTCCGGGAAGGGCAGAACGGGATGTTCGCTGGCTGCCAACGTCAGGGTGTCCAGCCGCCAGAGCGTACGGCGGTGAGCGGCAAGTGACGGCGAATTCCTTTGCCAAGCGGTGATGATGGTGAGCAGTCTGGCCGTGAGCAGGTCCATGGCTACCCCTTGGGGAGCGAAGTCCGCGGCAGCAGCGGGCGTATCCAGCCAGGCCCTCAGTTCGGCGGCGGCCGGTGAGGCTGCGAGCCTGCGCCGGAGTACCTGCCACCCTGTTGGGTCTGCCGGTTCAAGAGACAGCGGATCTACGAAGACCAGGTCGCCTTCTCCGTAGAAGCGGAGCACGGCCGCACGGCCCCCCGGCAGTGCCTCAAAGCGGTTCCGCTCGGCGGGCGTAGCTGCCAGGTGGAGGAGGAGTCCTACGGAGCCGCGCTCCCTGTCGTCACCCGCCGTCAGGTCAACCCCGGCCTCGTGGAACACCGGCAGGAGTGCGGCAGCAACGGGTTCGGGGGCTACCAGCCCGATTCGCTCCCGTCCGGCGAGGGGACGCGCACCAGCCTGGCGGCGTTGCAGCAGTTCGTCGCTGATGCCCGTCACCAGGTTCTGGCCACTGCCTGCCGAGGGTGGGAGATGAAAGAAGGCGCCGTCACCGCTGCGGATGGTTGATCTTCCCGCGACGTCAAAGCTGTCTATTGCGGTGCCCATGGTTCCTTCCAAGAGTTGCGGGGGTGGAGCTAAGGGGGTGGGCGCGCCGGCGCGCCCACCCCCTGGCTTAGTGACTAGTCGAACGGGTTCTCAACCAGTGCATTCGAGTGCGTTGCCGACAGGTGTGCCAGCTGCTCGGTCTCTTCAACTTCAACCAAAACCGTGGTCTTTTCCATGGTTGGTCTCCTTTCGGTGGTGGTGGTTGCCTCCGCTGTTGCGGCGACAACGTCACACTATAGTTAATGAGAACCATTCTCAAATTAAGTGAAAGGGAGAGCCAATGAACTCCGAAGTTTTGGTGGTCGCCGACCAAAAAGCGGGCAACGTACAGTTCCTGAATCCGGTCACCGGGGCAGTCCAGCGCCGCCTGGACTCCGTGGTCCTGGCGGAGCACGCCGGGTTCCTGCCGTTGGGAGGCGGACGATGCGCGTTCATCGACGACGCCGGAGGTGCCCTGGTCATCGCCGATGCCTTCACCAACACCCCGCTCCGCACCATTCCCGTGGCCATCCCGGGTGAGCACCTGGCCTGCGACCCCTCGGGCCGCTTCATTGCCGTCACCACCGGGCTTGGTGTCTCCTGGGAACCTTGGAGCGATCTCCTCACGGTTGTGGACCTGGAGTCCGACGGCGGACCCACCTCACGCCGCATCCGCACCAGGGCGGGGGAGCCTGGCGTCGTGGTGGGCGAAACGCCAGAGGGGCCTGCCGCCGTCGT
The DNA here is from genome assembly GCF_029873575.1 of Paenarthrobacter sp. OM7. Lineage (NCBI taxonomy): Bacteria > Bacillati > Actinomycetota > Actinomycetes > Micrococcales > Micrococcaceae > Paenarthrobacter > Paenarthrobacter sp. OM7. The sequence continues at coordinate 49,310 of NZ_CP123579.1, read as the reverse complement.
GCGTCACCGCGAACCCGGCGGCATCGAATCCTTCAGCGTGGAGCGGATCCTGGCCGAAGGAGTGCACTGCCCGCCCATGCAAGGGCTGCGGGCTGAGGCCTCCCCCGACGGCCACGGCGACGCCTTCGATCCCGTCACGGGCACCATGTTCGTGGCCACGGGCCAGGGCCTGGAACGCTTCGACATCCGCAAGCCGCAGCCGGAGGCCCTCCAGGCCATCGCGTGGGATGCTCCCGGCCGCGCCTACTTCCTGCGCTTCTGCCCGGGGCGGCGTGTCCTGGTGGCCGTCCTTCGCCACGGTGGCGGGGAGCCCAGAGACTGGGCCCAATGGGGCAACACTTTGTGGGTGCACAACCTGGATACCGGGCTGACGCAGACCACACCACTGGGCCAGGGGTTGGTCTTCCGTTTCGCGCTGACTGCCACCGGCATCGCGACCGCCCGCGTCCATCCGGAGGGCGACGAGCTTTCGGTGCACCACCTTGGACCGCTGGAGGCAGGCCCACCGGCGCTGCGGGGCACGTGGGATCTCCCCCGCATGGACGGCGCCCCACGGCCCGGCAATGAACCCTGGGACAACGCCGAACGACGCGCCATTGCCGCCTCACCGTCCTCGGAACTCGTCGCCGTGACCCGCGGTGGACATGGCGAACTGCACGTAGTGGACACATCAGCGGCCGGTAGCCCCCTGCGCACCATCACCCTGGGCAGTCCCCTGCACGACGGCGGCCACCTCGCTTGGGTATCTGCTGTGGACGCAGCGCCGGGCGACACGGTGGGACGGTGAACACCCTCGAGGAGGCCGTTCCTGGCAGAGGACTTCGGCCGCATTTCCGTTCCCTCCTGGAACGCTGGGACTCCACACCCCGCCAAGGGCTCCCCCAGTTCGCCGGCGGACTGGCTGCCTTTCTCTGGCGTGGGCCGGGCGAAGCGTTTGCCTCCTTGCACCTGGCAGCCGAGGCCGGGCTACGGGATGCCTGGAATGTTCGCCGGGCCCACCCGGGTGTGGCTGCGCCGCCCGGCGTCCGGCTCCCCACGGCACCGGGCACCATTGTCCGCGGATTCACCATCTCCCCTGACGGAACGCGTATCGCGGCCTTGCTGAGCACCTCCGCCAGCGAACTAGCGGAAACCTGGATCCTCGCTGCCGGGACGCAGCCGGTCCACATCCCGGGCGCGACGGCTTGGTACGCTGCGCCGGTTTGGGAGCCAGACGGTGGCGGGATCTGGGTCTTGACCGGCAAGCCGCCCTGCCAGCAGATCATGCATTGCCCGCTCGACGCCGGTCACCCCCAGGAGCTCCCGTTTCCAACGGATCTTGGCAGCACCACGGGCAGCCGGCTCTCGCTGACGCGCGCCAGGGGGAATCTCCGACTGGCGGCGAAGAACCCGGGGACCGGGACAAGAGAGTGGGAGTTGGAATCAGGGGCCTGGCATCCCACCGCCGCGCCCGCCGGCGGGATCCGCGTGGAACTGGCCTCCGACCACCACGGCACCACGGTCACACTGGATAGCCGCCCCGTGTACCGTTTATCCCCAGCCGAATACGTCTCATCCTTCGCCATCCAACCCCATGCCGATGGCACTGACCTCTGGCTCCAGACGGCCTCCCCGGAACGTCCATCGGGGGTTTTCTGTGTGGATGAACCGGTGCGCTCGAACGAAAGTTCCAGAGACCCCAGCGGCAACATACTCCATCAGAGGGTCACAGCGGTGGCGAGTGACGGCGTCGGCATCCCCCTGGTCATCTCCGCGCGGGCTTCAGACCTTGGGCCGGACGGCCTCCCGGTGCGGCCACTGCCCCTGATTCTCACGTGCTACGGCGGTTTTGGCGTCACACACAGGACCGAGGCCGAACCCAGCGTGCCGGCGTGGCTGGAGAGCGGCGGGGTGTACGTGGCTGCGCAACTACGTGGGGGCGGGGAAATGGGCCGGGACTGGCATGAGGCGGGCCGGGGTCCACGGAAGATGCGGACCATCCAGGACCTCATCGACGTGGCCGGATTCCTTACATCGGCCGGTTGGACGACACCTGGGCAAACCGTGCCGTTCGGGGCCTCGCATGGTGGCTTGGTGGTCACCGCAGCAGCCCTCCTGTCCCCCGCCTCATTCGGCGGAGTGGTGGCCGTGGCTCCGTTGCTGGACACCGTGGACCTTCACCGCCATGGCTTGGGAAAGCAATGGCTGCACGAGTTTGGCGCCGACGGGGAGTGCTCTGACCATGATCGGGCGGCCTACTCCCCGGTTCATGTGGTGGGCGGGCTTGGCTCCGCCGCCGGGCTTCCGCCCCTCCTGTGCTGCCTCCTGGGGCGTGACGAACGCGTGGACAACAAAGCCGCCGTGGAGGTTGTTACCGGAATCCGCGAACGCGGGGGCCGGGCCTGGCTGCTCCAAGAGGACCGTGGTGGTCACGGCCAGCGTGCAGCGCCGGACGTACTGGACTTCTCCGCTGCCGTGCTCGCCTTCGCGGCGTCCATTTCCCGCGAGGCTACGCCCGGGTCAGAACCTTGCCCTTGAAGAACTCTGGCCGCACCCTGTACATCACCAGCATGATCACGACGCCCAGCAGGATCACGCCCATTCCCAGGACGAACACCAGCCCCACGCCGCCCACAGAGGAGCCTGAACCATACTCCGGGTCCATTGAGTCCATGGCCGTCTTGACGAACATGACCAACAGGATCACGCCTCCCAGCAAGGGCGCCAGGAACCTGAAGAAGAACGAACGCGCACCGCGGAATGCCTCGGCCCGGAAGAACCAAACGCAGGCCAGTGCTGTGATGCCGTAGTAGAAGCAGATCATCATGCCCAGAGCTGTGATGGTGTCCCACAGCGCATTCTCGGACACGGTGCGGGTGATCACGTAGAAACCGGCGGCGGCGATCGCAGCGGCGATGGTCGCGAAGCTGGGCGACTTGAACGTAGGGCTGATCTTGCCGAACTTCGGCGAGATGGCGCGGTAGTGGCCCATCGCCAGCATGGTTCGGGCCGGGGAAACGAACGTTGACTGCAAAGATGCCGCTGAGCTGCTCAGAATGGCCAGCGACATCAGAATCGCAAAGGGACCCATCACTGGACCGGCAAGCACGGCGAAGATGCTGGACTGGTTTTCCGGGTTTCCGGCACCCAATCCGGTCTCGCCGACGCCGGCGAAGGACAAGGTAGCCAGTGCAACGGTCATATAGATGATCACGATGACCAGCACCGTGATGGTCGCGGCGCGACCCGGGGTTTTCTCCGGATTCCTGGTTTCCTCGTTCATGGTGAGGGTGACGTCCCAGCCCCAGTAAATGAAGATCGAGAGCGATACACCTGCGGCGAATTGTGAGAACGAGTCCACGGCGAACGGGTTGAACCAGTCAGGTGAAACTGCGGTGGCATCGAAAGCCGTGCCGTTTGCCACGTGGGCAAATGCGGAGACTGCGAACCAGCCCAGGACCAGCAATTGGAAGGCCACCAGCACGTACTGGACGCCCTTGGTGGTCTCCATGCCGCGGTACGAAATCCAGCAAGCCAAGGCGATGAACACCAGCGTGGTGGCGATGTTCAGCGGAAGGATCTTGCTGAGCTCACCGAGTTCCGGGTTGCTGAAGATCTGGGCAAGCATCAGGTAGAAGAAGTCCACCGCCACAGCCGCCAGGTTGGAGAGGACAATGATCGTGGCCGCGATCAGCCCCCAGCCACCCATCCAACCGATCCACGGACCGAAGGCGCGCGTCGCCCACGTGAAGGAGGTACCGGCGTCGGGCATTGCGTTGTTCAGTTCGCGGTAGCCCAGCGCCACCAGCAACATGGGGATGAAGCCCACCAGGAAGATGGCGGGCAGGTGCACACCGACCTCGGACACGGTGGGGCCGAGGGCCGCGGTGAGCGTATAGGCGGGTGCGATACAGGAAACGCCGATCACGACGGCGCCGATGAGGCCCACCGATCCGGCCTTCAGCCCTTTTTCACTCAGGGCTGGCGATTCTTTCGACTGGACCGTCTTTGGTGCAGTTGACATGGGTTTTGCCTCTCAGGCGATTGCTAGGCGCTATGGCGCGTGTAGTCGCGGGGAACCACGATCATGGGTACAGGGAGGGCACGCAGGATCCGGTTTGCGGTGCTGCCCAGGAAAGTGGCCCGCTGCTGGGCCAGGCGGCTGGAACCGATCAGCAGGATTTCGCCGTCTTCCCAGTCGAGTCGGTCAACGGCTTCTTCGATGGTGCGCCCTTGGGCTACGACGATCTCCGGCTCTTCTGTTACGGATCCCGCTCCGCCGCTCGCGTCTGCGGAGCTTCCGACGGCGGCAAGCCGGTCGGCCGCATGCACCCAGGCAGCGTCGGCCAACCCAGGCGAGTTACCGCCGTCGAGCGCCAACAGGGAGACGAGCCGCAGTGGAAGGCCACGGTCCCGCGCAGACTCCACTGCGACGTCGAGCAGTTCGTCAGCACCCGGCCGGGTACCGAAACCGCAGCTCAAGCGCGTGATCGGCTCGGTGCGGTGATAGCCGTGAGGCGCCAAAGCCACCGGCACGGGCGACGAGTGGAGCAGCGAACCCGCCACAGAGCCGATGGTGAAGCGCTTGAAGAGGCCGCTGTTGGTGGCGCCGATGACCAGTGCCGCAGCGTCGAATTCCACGGCGGCATCGATCAGCGCCTGGGCCTCGGAATCACCGCGCCGGATGTGGGCGCGGGCAGTGACGTCGTCCGGAACCAAGGCGAGGCCTTCATCGAGCCAGCGCTGTGCCTGCTCGTTGAGGATGTCGTCATAGCCGGTCTCAGGCGGGTAGACGGCGTTGAACGGGGAATCCTCAGGCACCACCAGGACCAGGTCAAGGCTGACATTGTGGTTCCGGGCCAGCGCGACGGCAAGGTGAACGGCGTCGTGCCCCCTCGCGTTGGCGGTGTAGCCCACTACGTAGCGCATGGTGGTCCTTCCTGTGGTGCTTAAACCGGTTACTGCTTAAACAGTGGAGCCGGCAGGCCGGGAATGGTGCTCCCCCGGCCTGCCGGTGCTCGTACGAAATGCCTTAGGCGACGGGCAGCGCGCTCAGCTTGTTGGCCTCAACAATGCGGGCGGCGGTTGCCTGGCCCATGCGGACGGCGCCGTCGACGTGCTGGTAACCCTCGGCCGCGAGGTCGGAGGAAGACCAGTAGATCGGTCCTACGTTGGCGTGCTGGTCCTTGCCGTAGCGGTGCAGGCCACCGAGGTCGTAGCTGGAAGCGTAGGCGCCGCGGGTCCATTCTTCGGAGCCCCAGTCGGATTCGTAGTAGACCTCGGGCGTGAGGGCCTTATCGCCCAGGAAGCCGGCGATGGACTCGAGGATGGCCTTCTTGCGGTCCTCGGCGCTGAGTTCGAAGACGGCGTCGGCCTTTTCGTCGGATACGAAGCCCACCAAAGTGCCGCGGGTGTCGCCGTGGTTGGTGTTGTCGTAGACCTCCTGGACCAGCGCGCCTGCGCTGAAGCCGGTGCCGGAGAGTCCTTCTTCGCGCCAGAACGGCGTGTCGTACACGGCGTGGACCTTGATGACCAGGCCCAGGGACTGGTGCTGGTGCATCTGGTGCTGGCGGCGCGGCAGCGGGGGCTCGAACGAGACGCGGGAGTACAGGTTCGGCGGCACGGCCATGATCACGTACCGCGCGTTGACGGTTGCCTGCTCGGACACGACAGTCACGTTGTTGTCGTCCCACTTGATGGTGCGGACGGGGCTGTTGAGGACGACGTCGTCGCCCAACTCTGCTGCCTGCAGCAGCGAGACCTGCTGCATACCGCCGATGACGCGCTTGTCCAGGATGAAATCCTCGTCCGTCAGGTGCGTGAACGAGCCGGCAGAGGCGGCCATGAGGACTGCCTGCAACGCGGAGAAGGCGTGGGCAGGCTTGGTGAGCATGCCGCCGGCGATGAAGAGGCCAATGTTGTTGCAGGCCTCTTCATCACTGGAGTTCTGGCGGAGCCAGTGGTGGAAGGAGATGGTGTCCAGCTCGCGTGCCTTGGGGTGTGCCCAGGGCTCGGTGGGGCCGATCTCGGCAGCGAGGCCGTCCAGGATGGCGACGAGCTTGTCCATCTCGGCCTTGGTGGTTTCGTTCACCGGGAAAGTGTCACCGGTGTACTGCGTGCGCTTGCCGTCTGCGCCGATGTAGACGGACTCGCCGTCGCGGTAGCGTGAGTACATTTTCAGTCCGAGCTCGTCCAGCAGCTCCATGAGCACCGTCTGGTCCGGGGAAACCCACTGGCCGCCGATTTCCAGCATGGCGCCGTCGATGGTGTCGGTCCAGGTGCGGCCGCCCACGCGGTCGCGTGCTTCGAGCACTGCAACGCTGAGTCCGGCCTTCTTCAATTCGCGTGCCGCCGTCAGCCCTGACGGTCCGGCACCGACGATCACAACGTCGCGATCAAGATTCTGCATGATGTCCTCTCCGTGGCCGTCCGTGGTGGCTGACCAATAAATGAATGCCATTCATTTATATCCATAGTAGCGTTGGAGTCGGCCGCTGTGAAGGCCCGATGGAATAATGCTGGGGACACAGGCAGCAGAAAGGCTTCCGATGCCCGCACCAACTCCCGCTCCTTCCGCGCTCCCCGCGCGCCGCCGCGCCGGTCGGCCGACCGCGGCGGTCCTGGACCAGGACGGCATCACGACGGCGGCACTCGACTTGATCAGCAGCAAGGGTTACGACGGACTCACCATGGCGGCCCTGGCACGCTCCCTCGGCGTCGCGCCTTCTGCCCTGTACAACCATGTAGCCTCCAAGGATGACGTGTTGCTGCTGCTGGAGGACCACTTGGCGGCGATGGTGGATGTCTCAGCCTTTGGGGTGGAGCCGTGGGATGTTGCCGTGCGTCGTTGGGCGTGGTCCTACCGGGATGTGTTCTCGGAGCATACGCCGCTGATCCCCGTGATTGCAGTACTTCCGGTGGCCAATGCCCCGAAGACCCTGGCCATGTACGAGGCCGTGACCGCAGGCTTCCGGGACGCCGGATTCCCCGAAGAAAAAATCATCTCGGCAATTGTCGCGTTGGAAGCCTTTGTGTTCGGGGCCGCTTACGACGTCACCGCGCCGGAGGACATCTTCGACGCCGGCCGCCTCGCCGAACAGGTCCCCAACTTCACGGCCGCCGTGGACCGGCTGGCCCTGGAACAGCATGCGCGTCCCACTGATGTTGCCTTCAGCTTGGGACTCGAGGCCCTGATTTCGGGTTTCGGGGCGCTGCGGGGGTAGGTTTTTCCTTTGATTCAAGGGTCGCCCGTCAGAGGCTGAGGTAGCGGATTTCGGTTGTGTTGTCGGTGTAGGTCACTTCGACAGGCACGGGTTGGTCGGACGAGTTTGTCAGTTCTGTGCCGGGAAACCAGAAGGCGAACTGGCCTTTGGAGACCGTGGCTGTGATCCGTTCGCCAGCCGCTGCGGTGTAAGCAATAGCCGCAACGTCAGCGCCTACCTTTCCGGACGCCATTGAGAGCGGGTTGTTGGCAATGACACCAGTTCCGAGCTGGGTGGCTCTGACTTCTCGGGACGAGAGCGGCTGACCGTCTCCGGGTTTTCCCACTGAGCCGATGGATCCCTTTTTGAACCATGGAGCCGTTGTATCCGTGGTGCAAGTTGCTTCGAACCCGCCGGATCCAGCGAGGACGACAGTAGTCCAAGCGCCGCGCTTTTCAGCGATGGCCACTTCTGCCGCTTCCAGATCGTTGGTAAACATTCCGTCCCCGACACCTTTAGTTGACCGGATGCAGTCGGAGACCGCGCTGTCGCGCTCGGCACCTATCAGCGCACCCGGCGCCGCGGTCCATGTCGCAAAGGCCGGGTCGCCTCCGGACAGTGCTGGCACCACGAGGAACCCAACTGTGGCGGCAAAAGCAACGGCACCCAACGCGAAGGTTCGACGACGACGGCCGCTTGGGTACGTCGTCGACTTTTTGTCTTCCACAGGTCCTGCGCCTCTGTCCGCAGAAGTTGGGCGGGATCTGAGGATCTGTTCCAGGTCGCTCTGCGAACGGCCCGGGTTGGGAGCTCCACTCTGCCCGGCTGCGTCCATGGAGCGCAGCAGCGTGTCGATATTCCGGCTGTTTTTCATGGTGTCGTGGCCTTTTCGGGAAACGTCGCTGGCGGCAGCGACTCATTCTGGGGGACGTGGTCAAGAAGCAGTCGCAGGGCCCGCCTTGCGCGGGTGAGCCGGAGCCTGAACGCGACTGGGGAGATGCCCACCACGTGCGCTGCCTGGGGTGCAGCCAGGTTCTCGAAGATTGCAAGCCCAAGGGCCTCTTGGTGGACTTCGGAGAGAAGGGCCCAGGCTCTGCCTAAGTCAACGCGGCTGCTGACCAGGTCAGCGTGGGAATCGACATGGGATGTGGCTGTCGTCTCAGCCAGGCGGACGCCCAGGGCCTGCCGCCGCTGTTCTCCGCGGCGGGCATTCAGCATGAGATTCCGTGTGATGCCAAAGAGCCAGGCCCGGGCGTCCTCCTGGTGCTTCGGCGCTTCCGAAAACCGCCGCCACACGATAAGAAATGCCTCAGCCACGATGTCCTCGGCATTCGCCGCATCCGCGCGACGCTGAACAAACTTGAGCAGGTCAGCATAGGCGGATTCGTAAAGCCCCCGAAAGGCGTCTTCCCCGTCGGGGGCTCTTGATAGGTAGCTCATACCCAATACTTGTCCGCCACGCAGCTAAGTGTGTTGCAGTCGCTCAAAATATTCTGGAATTCGAAGGACACGCCGTGTGCGAGATGCCCTAGCGGACAAGCGAAACGCCCAGAGTGGCCAGAATTCCGAACGCGGTCCCCCAAATAATGATTGAAATGACCTGCCAGAGGATGACGGCGTTCCTGGAGGCGCCGAAAGAGATCATGGCAACGGATGTGATCTGGCTGGGCAGGATTGTTGGGCCGATCAGGCTCACTCCTGCTACACCGAACTTATCGAAGGTGGCGCGCAATTTGGCGCGGCGCGGGGTGATTTCCTTGGTCGGCCTGTTTGCCGCCACTTTGGTGCGCACGCGGTGTGCGGCAAAGACAAAGATGAGCAAAGAGATGACGTTTCCCGCAACAGCCGCGGCTATGGCCACCGCGGGATTCAAACCGGTCAACACTCCCACCACAGCGCCGAAGTAGGAATCAACAAACGGGATGGCCGCTATCAGCACTACCCCGAGCCACTTCAACACGGGCGGTAGCGAGGACGTGAAATCTTGCAGGGACTCAATCATGGTGGCTGCTTTCATGGATGGAAAACGTTGACAGTCCCATCCTTCAGGGGCCAATCGGGGTCCATGTAGTGCCTTGCTGTCACTGTTTCACCTGCACTTTTTCAGATGAATCCATGACAAATGTCATTGCCCTACACTGGGCGTCATGCCAGCCGCCACGAACCTTGCAGCCACGAACCTTGAGGTTCCGCAGCCCACCGCACGCCCGGGTCGCAGCGTACGCACGACGTGGACGTACACCCTCGGTTCCATGGTGTTCATCCTCGTGGTTCTCGATTTCATGCTGGTCATTCTTGCCCTGGAACCGTTCACCTCCCGCTCCGAAGGCGTTGCCGGGCTTCTCCTTCTTGCACTGTTCATCGTGGTGGCCGCCCAAATCCGGTACTGCTGGTTCCTGCGGGCAGGCCTGAACGGAGGACTTCCGAGCACTCCCTGGACGCTGGCGCTGCTTGTTTCTTCTGTCGCCGTTTGGGTGTTGGGCCTGTTCTCTACCAGCAATGCGCTCATGTGGAGCCTGCCGCTGTGGTTGGCTGCGTCCCTGGTGGCTTGCCTGCTTCCTTCCCGCCAGCGGCTGGTCGTACTGGGCGCTGGCCTCGCAACGACGCTTTTGCATCCCACCATCTACTCGCTGCTGCATGGCCACAGCTACGGATTCCCGGAAGAGCCCGGCTTACGCATGCTTCTCAGCTATGCCGCATTGATGCCCGTGGTCTTGATCAGCAGCTTGTGGTGGTGGCGGATAGTTGTGGAGCTGGACAGGCACCGGCTCATGGCAGGGGAACTGGCCGTTGCCCAGGAGCGGCTACGCTTTGCCGCGGACCTGCATGATATCCAGGGGCACCACCTCCAAGTCATTGCCCTGAAGTCCGAACTTGCGGAACGACTGCTCACTATCGATCTCGATGCTGCCCGCGGGCATATTCACGATGCGCGGCTCTCCGCGAAACAGGCGCTGGAGGAAACCCGCTCCCTGGTCTCCGGATACCGCGGAACAGTTCTCGAAAACGAACTCGAGAACGCACGCGAAGTACTTTCGGCCGCTGGAGCGCATTGCGAACTCACGATTGACCCGATTCCTGGAAACCCCGACGTTCATAAGGCGCTGGCCATGGCGGTTCGCGAAGCCACCACCAACATCCTTAGGCACAGCGATGCAACACTGGCTTCCATCACGCTGGTTGCTTCCGCGGATAGCTGCAACCTCACCATTCGTAACAACGGAGTAACAAGCGATTCGCTCGTCAACAAGTCACCCGGCAATGGCCTTAAGGGCCTTCGCGAACGGATTTCGGCACTGGGTGGTCAGGTCGAAACGATCTTGGACGCGGAGCGCTTTGAACTTCAGGCATCGGTCCCCTCCCAAGGAATTGCTTCGTGAACGATCTTGATGACCTGCAGCGCATTCGCTTGCTGATAGCCGACGATGAACATCTCATCCGCGGCGCCTTGGAGGCTCTTTTGGGGCTGGAGCCTGACATCGAGGTGGTTGCCAGCGCCGACAACGGTGTCACCGCCGCGGAGTTGGCACTGGAGTTTCAGCCGGACATCTGCCTCTTGGATTTGGAAATGCCCAGGATGGACGGAGTCGAGGCAGCAACCCGCATCCTGGCAACCGTCACAACACGTGTCATCATCGTCACTCGCCATGCCCGCCCCGGGGTGTTGCGCCGGGCCTTGGCCTCGAAGGTTTCGGGTTTCGTTCCCAAATCCACCCCCGCTGAAGACCTGGCCCACGTCATCCGGGGCGTGGCCGGCGGCAAACGGTATATCGACCCTGAAATTGCAGCTACGGCCCTGGCCGCCGAGCGCTGCCCCCTCACCGACCGCGAACTTGATGTATTGAGGTACAGCAGGTCAACGTCCAGCGTGACGCAGGTTGCCGGGCAACTGCGGCTCGCCCCCGGAACCGTGCGCAATTACCTGTCCTCGGCAATGATGAAACTCGGGGCCGTTTCGCGGCACGAAGCGGCGGAGAAAGCCTGGCAACAGGGATGGATCTGATGATCCCGCACCCGGTCGAGCCCGCCTGAACGTTCATCATTCCAACACCACTGCCCGGCCCACCTTCAGCCACCCTTCAGTACCCTCTGTTTCGGAAGCGCTCACAAACCACATCTTGCGCGGGATCACCGTCCCGGCACCCGTGGTGTACGCCTCCACGACCAAGGCGGGCTTGCCGCCGTCGTCGACTATTTCAGCGGCTGCGGAAGCGCCGTCCGAGAAGGTGACCACCAACTGCGCCCCTGATCCGTGAACTTTGACAACAGCCCCGGGAAACAAGTGAGTATGTGATGCCTCGGCAGTCGCCACAACGATCCCCACCCCTTGTAGTATAAGTTTACAACTTGTATCCTAAGTGGCAGGCAAGGATGCCGCACCCACTAGGAGAACCATGAGCACCGTAGATCTCATTCGCCACGTCAAGCTGTCCACGGCTCGTTTGCCCCTCACCGTACCGATCAGCGACGCGAAAGTCTTCACCGGCAGGCAGAAGCCCATGACCGAAGTAGTGTTCCTGTTCGCCGAGATCACCACGGAGCAGGGCCACAGCGGCATCGGCTTCAGCTACTCCAAGCGTGCAGGCGGACCCGCACAGTACGCCCACGCCAAGGAAGTCGCCGAAGGCATTATCGGCGAGGACCCGAACGACATCGGCAAGATCTACACCAAGCTCCTCTGGGCCGGCGCATCGGTGGGCCGCTCGGGCGTGGCAACGCAGGCACTTGCCGCGATCGACATCGCACTCTATGACCTCAAAGCCAAGCGCGCCGGACTCCCTCTGGCCAAACTGCTCGGCTCCTACCGCGACTCCGTCCAGACCTACAACACCTCAGGCGGCTTCCTCAACGCCACACTGGACGAGGTCAAGGAACGCGCCACCCGGTCCATCGATGAGGGCATCGGCGGCATCAAGATCAAGGTCGGACTGCCCGATTCCAAAGAAGACCTGCGTCGCGTGGCCGGAGTCCGCGAGCACATCGGCTGGGACGTCCCGCTTATGGTGGACGCCAACCAGCAATGGGACCGTGCCACGGCGCTGCGCATGGGCCGCCAGTTGGAGGAATTCAACCTCATCTGGATCGAAGAACCGCTGGATGCCTACGACTTTGAGGGCCACGCACACTTGGCCCAGGTCCTGGATACGCCCATTGCAACGGGCGAGATGCTCGCATCCGTTGCTGAACACAAGGGCCTCATCAACGCCAACAGCTGCGACATCATCCAGCCGGACGCACCCCGCGTCGGCGGCATCACCCAATTCCTGCGCCTCGCCGCCCTCGCGGATGAACGCGGACTCGGCCTGGCACCGCACTTCGCCATGGAGATCCACCTGCACCTGGCCGCCGCGTACCCACGCGAGCCGTGGGTGGAGCACTTCGACTGGCTCGACCCCCTGTTCGAGGAACGCCTGGAGACCAAAAACGGCCGCATGATCGTCCCGGACCGCCCCGGTTTGGGAGTCACGCTCAGCGATCAGGCCCGCGCGTGGACCACGGAATCAGTGGAGTTCGGCGCGTAATCTTGAACTCATGAGCCGAAACCTGACCGCGGATCTCGCCGCCGACCTCCGCAACCGCATCGTCGACGGCGCCATCCAACCAGGAGAGAAGCTCCCCAGCGAAAACACCCTCATCAGCGAGTTCGGGGTGAGCCGGACGGTCGTCCGCTCGGCCCTGACCCGACTGCAAGCCGAGGGATTGGTGGAAACCGAACGCGGGCGCGGCAGCTTCGCGCTGACCCCGCCCGCGGAAGGTCCAGCAGCAGCGCCAGGAACACGCTCGGTATCCAGCATGGAAGACCGGCTGCACATGCTCGATTTCAGGATCGGCGTCGAGACTGAGGCTGCTGCTTTGGCCGCGAAAAACCACTCCGAGCACCAACTCAAGGCGGTCCACGGCGCCTTGGAGCAGTTCACCGCGAGCTCAGGCCACCCGGCGCACTCCATGAAAGCGGATTTCGAGTTCCACCGCGCTGTGGCTGCAGCTACAGGCAACCCCTTTTATACGGATTGCATCTCCGCCCTGGGCCAAACCATGATCACCATGCCCCGCCCGCGCCTCGTCGCCAGCGAAGACCAGGACTCCCCCGAACGCTTCGCCCAGGTCGTCCACGAGCACTCCTCTATATACGCAGCAATCGCAGAGGGTGATCAAGTGGCTGCCGCGGCAGCCATGCGCCTGCACCTGAGCAACTCACGACGCCGGTTCACGGGTTCTGCGCGCAGCTGAAGGTTCCGCGCGCCTCACCCAACTAGGTAACAGCAACTGCTCCTACGAAGCGCCAACAGAACGTTATCTGTCACCCAGTTGGGATCCCCTGGAAAACAAAAGAGCCCCGGTCCTAAGACCGGGGCTCTTTCAATTGCGTGCGCGAGGGGGGATTTGAACCCCCACACCCTTTCGGATACTGGCACCTGAAGCCAGCGCGTCTGCCGTTCCGCCACTCGCGCGCAACTTCTTTTTCCAGATTCAGCGGGTTTCCCAGCTTCGATTCCTTCAAAAGCAGCGAGATCAAGCATAACGGACATTCCCGGCAAAACACCAATCGGGAGATGGCACCCCCTCCGCGAGACCCCGGAGCCCGGAAAAATCCCGTCCCAGCGGCGGAACTCCACGGAAATTTCATGGGCCGCCTCCCGCACCAGCGAGGGCCGGGAGCGAACTTTTCCGGGTCGCAAGGCGTTGTGGATTAAGGCCATTCCCAGTCAGTCCCAGTAGTATCGGGAAGTGGAAGGGCCGTCAGGCGCGTACTTCGCCGTGTGCGCAGACGGACTATCGGACCAGGCACAACGGGTGCCGCGGCAAGGAAAGGAGAAGGACATGGGTTTGCTGGACAAAGTCGAGCGCGGCATTGAAAAAGCCGTTCGCAACGTCTTCTCCACAGGGTCGCGGGCACGTGTTGAGCCGGTGGAGATTGCGAGCAAGTTGAGGCGCGAGTTGGACAACAAGTCCATCACCATCGCTGCCGGCCGCACCCTCGCTCCCAATGTCTTCGATGTCCTGCTCAGTGACGAAGATTTTGCCAGGGCCCAGGAATGGGGAACTCCCTTGGCAGAGGAACTCTGCGACGTCGTCATCCAGCACGTCCGCAGCCAGGGCTACACGCTCCAAGGCGCAGTCAGGATTTCGTTCCGCCGCAATGACGAAGAACGTGCCGGGCACTTTGAGATCACTTCCCGGACCGAAAAATCCTCCGATGACGCCGCACCCGCCCCCCAGGCCCCACGGGCCAACGTTCCGGCCGCACCGGCCCGGCGTCCCACCCGTCTCCAGCCAGTTCTGGACATTGGTGGCCAGCGGTACTCCCTCAATGCCCAGTCCGTGGTGCTGGGACGCTCCTCGGAGGCCGACATCCTGGTGGATGACACCGGCGTCTCCCGGAAACACCTTGAGGTCCGCACACAGAACGGCAGCACGTGGGCCGTTGACCTTGGCTCCACCAACGGCAGCTACGTCAACGGGCATAAGGTAAACGGCAGCGTGGAACTTACAGACGGCTCAACCATCACGATGGGACGTACCAAGATCATTTTCCGCCTTCTCCCCCAAACCCCGGGTGGCAACGCGTGAACGACATCAGCGAACTGACCATCACAGCGCTTCGCTTCGGGTTCCTCCTGCTGCTGTGGGTCTTGATCTTCAGCATTGTCTCCACCATGCGCCGCGACTTCCAGATCGGCCGTAAAGCCGTCACCGGAGTTCCCACAGCCCGCGAAGTCCGCAAGCATCCGGAACTGGCTGCTTCCCCGCCGCCAGCCATCCAGCATGCCCGCAATCTGGTGGTGACAGAGGGTCCACTCAAGGGCACCACTGTCCCCTTGGCCGCCAGCCCCATTCTTTTGGGCCGCGCGCAGGAAGCCACCCTGGTCCTGGAAGACGACTACGCTTCGGGCCGGCACGCACGCTTGTTCCCGCAAGGCAGCCGCTGGTTCATTGAGGACCTGGGCTCCACCAACGGCACCTACTTGGCCGATCAACAGCTCACCCGTGCATTGCCGGTTGAGCTTGGCGTCCCCGTGAGAATCGGCAAGACGGTCATTGAATTGAGGCCGTAGTCCATGGCCTCCCCCGAGACCACCGAAGGCAAGGAAAAGCCCGCGGAGCGCCCGCTCATCATGCGCTACGCGGCGCGTTCCGACGTCGGACGGATCCGCTCCAAGAATGACGACTCCGCGTACGTGGGCCGCCATCTTGCAGTCGTGGCCGACGGTATGGGTGGTCACGCCGGCGGCGATGTTGCCTCGGCGTCAACGGTGCTGGACATGATCCACCTCGATCATGACGACTATCCTGACGGCGCAGAGACTGTCCTCGCGGATGAGATCCAGACGGCCAATTCGCTGCTTTCGGAGCTTGTTCACCAGAATCCCAAGCTTTCCGGCATGGGAACTACTGTGACTGCCCTCCTCCTGGAAGACCGCAAGCTCCACTTCGCGCACATTGGTGACTCCCGCGCATATCGGCTGCGTAACAAGAAGTTTGAGCAAATCAGCATCGACCACACGTTCGTGCAGCGGCTCATTGACGAGGGACGCCTGCGTCCCGAAGAAGCCGAAACCCATCCCCACAAGAACGTCCTGATGCGCGTCCTTGGCGACGTCGATGCCAGCCCGGAACTGGACTTGGACGTCCTCGACGTCGAACCCGGCGAACGCTGGCTGCTCTGCTCCGATGGCCTCAACTACGTGGCCGGGCACGTGGTGGAGCGCATGGTTCGTGAGACCAAGGACCTTCGCGAATGCGCTGAGATCCTGGTTGATCTCACGCTGGAAGCCGGCGCCCCGGACAACGTCACCGTAGTGATGTTGGAGATCGTGGAAGAGACCGACGACGACGTCAACACGGCCGCCGTCGACGTCGTTCCGGCTGCGGCGCTTGCCGCGGTGGACGAGCCCGGGGCGGTCACCGCCTCCAAGCCCTCTGTGGGTCCTTCCGCCACCAAGTCGGCCGAGGACGCGCAGGCCGAGCCCAAGGAGAAGGCCGCGAGGGAGGCCGAAGCTGGATCGTCATTCAGTGCCACCGACCCCAGCGCCACAGACGACGAATCCGACGAGGCGTCCACATCCTCGGATGAGTCCAAAGAACCTCCCATCACCACGGATCCGCACCTGGGCGAGCACCTGTCCGCTGAGGTCCTGCGCGAAGAATTGGCCAGCCGCCCCCATGAGCTGGTCGGCGCTGCGGCAACAGCTGCGGAGACCGGCTCCATCCCTACTGTGGCAGGCCGGACGGTTGCCCGCAGGGCTGCCACCGTCCTCACCCACAAGGCCGAACAGGATCGACTGGACGTCGAGGAACCTGCACGGCGCCGCGTCCGCTGGTTGATGCCCGCCGTCGCAGCGGTTGTTGTAGTGGGAGTCGTAGTTGGCCTATGGCTTGGCTACGCGTGGACCCAAACCCGTTATTACGTGGGCGAATACGATCAGCGCGTCGCTATCTTCAATGGCATCTCGCAGCGACTCGGCCCCATCCAGCTCTCCCGGCTCGAAGCCGTAACCGATATCAAGGTGGATTCATTGCCGGAATACGGTCAGCAGAGCGTACGCCAGACGGTTCCCGCAGGTGACCTCGACGACGCACAGGCCATTGTGGAGAACCTGAAGAACACCGGCAGCGCCTCAGCCAACTGCCCCACCACTGCTCCGGCGACAGCGACAGCCACGCCGTCGCCCACCAGCACTGTGCCCGTACCGAGTACTGCAGCCGTTGCTACACCTTCGCCCGTCCCGACTCCCTGTGAGGCGGCCAAGTGATACAGACTGAAACTGCTCCCAAACCACGCCGGAACGTTGAGCTTGTCCTCATCGTGCTGGCCCTTGCCGTGGGCGTAGGCGCGAGTGCCTTGGTGAGCATAAATTCCGACGTCGGGCTAGACCGGGACTTCTGGTTCCAGTCGAGCTTGCTGGCCGTGGCGGCTTTTGCCTTCCACATGGTCCTCAGGCTCCGCGCGAAGTATGCCGATCCGGTAATACTTCCCATTGTCGTGGCCTTGAACGGTCTGGGGCTTGCCCTGATCCACCGCATGGACGGTCCAGGTGACGATACGGGCAACAACCAGCTCCGCTGGACCCTGATTGCCATGGCAGTATCCATCGCCGTGATCTGGTTCCTCAAGGACCACCGGATTTTGCGCCGCTTCACGTACATCTCACTGGCAGCCAGTGCGTTCCTGCTGATCCTCCCCTTGATACCGGGCATTTCCGCCGGTGAAATCCTCGGTGCCCGCGTCTGGATCCGAGTGGGACCCATGACGTTCCAACCAGGTGAGATCGCCAAGATCACGCTGGCCATATTCTTTGCCGGGTACCTTTCCTCCAACCGGGATCTCATCCTCTTGGCCGGCCGGAAGATCGGCCCCATGCAGTTCCCGCGGTTCAAGGACCTCGGGCCCATGATCACCGCTTGGCTGGTGAGCATTGGGGTCTTGGTCTTCCAACGTGACCTCGGTTCTTCCATCCTCTTCTTCGGCCTGTTCATCGTGATGATTTACGTGGCCACCAGCCGTATCTCCTGGGTTGTCATTGGCCTGCTGCTGATCCTTGGCGGCGGATTCATTGCCTCGCAGATCTTCTCGCACGTGGCTTTCCGCATCGACAGCTGGATCAACGCCTTCACCCCGGAGGTCTTCGGCAGGTCGCCCGGTGGCAGTGGGCAGATTGTGCAGGGCTTGTTCGGCATGGCCGACGGCGGGCTGGTTGGTACGGGCCTTGGCCAAGGCCGCCCGGACCTGGTTCCGTTCGCCAACAGCGACATGATCGTGGCCCTCATCGGCGAGGAACTTGGCCTGATCGGCCTCTTCGCCGTAGTCATGCTGTACCTGCTGCTCTTCACGCGCGGCTTCCGCGCCGCCCTCGGTACCCGCGATGCCTTCGGGAAACTCCTGGCGTGCGGCCTGTCCTTCGCGATCGCCCTGCAGTGCTTCGTCGTCATCGGCGGTGTCACCCGGCTCATTCCGTTGACGGGCCTGACCACACCCTTCCTGGCAGCCGGTGGTTCCTCGCTCTTGGCCAACTGGATCATCGTCGGCTTGCTGCTCATGATCTCCAACACGGCCCGCGGGCCGGTGGACACCACTCCCATGGTGGGCAAACCCCCTGCCAGCAGCAGCGCGCCCGCACGTAAACCCACCACAGGACAGACACCCAGCGCACCAACAGAGGCGGTGAAGCACCAATGAACCAGGCTATTCGCAGCTCCTGGATGGCCGCCGTCGCCATGTTCGCGTTGATCTTCGGCGCCATCAGCTATGTCCAGGTGATTGGCGCTGACGACCTCAACGCCAATCCCTGGAACCAGCGCGCCATCCTCGCCTCGTTCTGCAACGACCGCGGCGCCATCATCGTCGGCGGCAAGCCGGTGGCTGAGTCTGTTGCCGGCACAGAGTCCTGCGCGTTCCAGCGCAAGTACAACCAGCCTGAGCTCTACGCCGGCATTACCGGTTACTTCTCCAAGGGCTTCGGTTCAACCGGCTTGGAACTCTCCATGGAGGACACCCTCGCCGGCAACTCGGACCAGCTCTTCCTGGACCGCATCAGCCAGATGTTCCTGGGCAACGAGCCGAAGGGTGCATCGGTAGAACTGACCCTGGATCCTGAAATCCAAAAGTTGGCCTATGACCTCATACCCGATGGCCAGCGTGGATCCATCGTGGTCACCAACCCGAGGACCGGTGCCGTTCTGGCCATGGTGTCCAAACCGTCCTACGACCCCAATCTGATTGCAACCCATGACACGGCCGCCGCAGAAGCGAGCTACGCAGAGCTGAACCAGGTCCCGGGCATCAACCTGAACCAAAACGTCAGCGGCCCCACGGGCAACCTGCTCTCGCCGGGTTCGGTCTTCAAGCTCATCGACACAGCTGCTGCTCTGAACTCAGGCAAGTACAACAAGGACAGCGAGCTGCCGAACCCCAGCAGCCTGCCGTTGCCCGGTTCCAGTGCCAGCCTGCCCAACTACGCCGGTGGCAACTGCAACGTCCGGGAGACGGCGTCGTTCGCCTTTGCCCTGGAGCAGTCCTGCAATACTCCGTTTGCCAGCATTGCGCTGGACCTGGGCCAGGATGCCATCCGCGAACAGGCACAGAAGTTTGGCTTCGGCGAGACCTTCGGCGATCAGCTCAAGCTCCAGCAGGCGCCCAGTATTTTCCCCGAGGACCTCGATCAGGCCCAGCTCGCACAGTCCTCCGTGGGCCAGCGCGACGTCAAGGCCACCCCGCTGCAGATCAACATGATGACGGCCGCGATCGCCAATGGCGGTGTGCAGATGAAGCCGAACCTGATCAAGACGGTCCGAGCTCCTGACCTCCGGGTCATCAGCGAACTCAGGCCCGAGGCGCTCCGTACCAGCACCACCCAGCCCATCGCGGCCCAAATCACCGAGTGGATGACCAGTGCCGTGGACAACGGCATTGCCAAGGGAGCAGCCGTGTCCGGGGTCAAGGTAGCCGGCAAAACCGGTACTGCGGAGCTCGGCGATTCAGGTTTGAACAACTCATGGTTTACCGGGTTCGCCCCGGCTAACGACCCGCAAGTAGCCGTCACCATCGTCATGGAGGGTGTGGATGTGCTCAGCGGTGCCCAGCTAACCAGTCCGAACGCAAAGAAGATTTTTGAGGCGGTGTTGAATAAGTGAGGCCTACTTCGGGAATCACACTCGGCGGCAGGTTCCAACTGACCAGTCGCATTGCGATTGGCGGCATGGGCGAGGTCTGGAAGGCCAAGGACCAGATCCTCGGCCGGATCGTTGCCATCAAGGTGCTCAAAGAGGAATACACGGGTGACCCCGGGTTCCTCCAGAGGTTCCGTGCTGAGGCACGGCACACCGCCCTCCTCAACCACGTGGGCATCGCCAACGTCTTTGATTACGGCGAAGAAGCCGGCTCGGCCTATTTGGTCATGGAGCTCGTTCCGGGTCATCCCTTGAGCGGAATCCTCGAGCGGGAGCAGGTGCTGTCTCCGGACATGACGCTCTCCATCATCGCGCAGACAGCCCGCGCCCTTGCCGTGGCACACGCGCAGGGCCTGGTCCACCGCGACATCAAGCCCGGCAACCTGCTGATCACGCCGGACAACCGCGTCAAGGTCACCGACTTCGGCATTGCCCGTTTGGCGGACCAAGTTCCGCTGACACAGACCGGCCAGGTCATGGGCACCGCCCAGTATTTGGCTCCTGAGCAGGCAACCGGCCAGACCGCCACGGGTTCCTCGGACATCTACTCACTGGGTGTCATCGGCTACGAGTGCCTCACCGGCCACCGTCCGTTCTCCGGCGAATCGCAGATCGCCATTGCCCTGGCGCAGGTCAACGACGCGCCGCCGCCCCTGCCGGAGACCTTGCCGACACCCGTCCGTGCCCTCTTGATGTCCATGCTGGCCAAGGATCCCAAGAACCGTCCTGCCAACGCGATCAAGTTGGCCGAAGCGGCCGAGGCCATCCGCAACGGCGACATCGCCACGGCCCATGCCGCCGTACCCGGCATGCTGCTGTTCGAATCCACTACCGGACCCATCACAGCGCCTGTAGACACCGCGACGGCCCCCACCGGCGTCGTCACCTCGCCTTACGGAAAAGAGCAGTCGTCGACGGCGACCTCCGCACTTCCGGTGCTGGGCGCCGGTGCAGCCGGAGCTGCTGTGGGAGCGGCCGCGGCCTCGTCCGACAATCCGCTGTCACGCGCCAACGCCCTGGAGGCAGAGCGTCAGCTGAACGACGACGAGGAAGTCGTCTACACCGATGACGAGAACTTCGACGATGGCGAGCCGGAACGCAAGAAGCGCAGCCCCTGGACTTGGCCGATGGTTGCCTTGATCCTGCTGGTGCTGTTCGCGCTGGTCGGTTTCCTGATCACCCAGTCCGGGTTCTTCTCGCCGACCCCCAGCCCGAGCCAGTCCACCACTGCCAGCACCAGCCGGTCGG
The DNA here is from genome assembly GCF_029873575.1 of Paenarthrobacter sp. OM7. Lineage (NCBI taxonomy): Bacteria > Bacillati > Actinomycetota > Actinomycetes > Micrococcales > Micrococcaceae > Paenarthrobacter > Paenarthrobacter sp. OM7. Next base: position 28,212 of record NZ_CP123579.1, on the reverse strand, counting down.
CGAGCCCGACGTCGACCTCGGCTACGCCAACAGCGACGACACCTCCTCCTACGTCCGAGGCACCCTCGCCGACGCAGTCAACGCCGCAGAAGATCAACGTGATCCCCGAGCAGTATCTGGGTCAGCCCTTCCAAACCGTCAGCGCGGAACTCCGCAATCTGGGCCTCGGCGTCGACGGTGTGGAGGTCTTCAACCCGGCTGCTCCAGGGACCGTGGTAGACATCAACCCCACAGGGCCTGTTGATCCGGGACAAACCATCACGGTTCAGTACTCCAAGGGACCTGAAGCGGTCGCCGTCCCCACCATCAGCGTGGGAGCCAGCGAGTCACAGGTTCGCGCGGCCATTGAGGGCGCCGGACTGCGGTGGGTAGCCGGGGATCCGGTGAACGGAGCCGTAGGCCAACAGGCCGGTACGTTCGTAAGGTCTTCGCCGGCGGCTGGAGCTGAGGTTCCCGCAGGTTCTACAGTGACCTACTTCCTGTCCAAGGCCGTTGTACCCACCAACCCCGGTTCCTCAAGCGCCAGCCCCAGCGGCACTGGCAGCCCGAGCAACTAACTGAGTCCCATGTCTACGCCACGCCAAGGTCCCGCGCATCGAGAGGAGAGCACACCTGTGTCTTCACAGCGCATCCTCAATGAACGCTACGAACTCGGTGATTTGATCGGTCGTGGTGGCATGGCGGACGTATACCGCGGAACGGATACTTTGCTGGGGAGGACCATCGCGGTCAAGATCCTGCGTGCAGATCTGGCCCGCGATCCGCAGTTCCAAGCCCGGTTCAAACGTGAGGCACAGGCCGTTGCGGCGTTGAACCATCCGTCCATCGTGGCCATTTTCGATACCGGCGAATATTCCGTCCCGGGTGGCCCCGGCGAGGATGTTCGTGTTCCGTACATCGTCATGGAATACGTCGCAGGGCGCACCCTGCGGGACATGATCAAGGCGAACGAACTGGGCGTTGAGAATTCCATCGGCTACACCCTCGGTGTCCTGGCCGCTCTGGAATACAGCCACCGTGCGGGAATCGTCCATCGCGACATCAAGCCAGCCAATGTCATGGTTTGTGCTGACACCGGAGACGTCAAAGTCATGGACTTTGGCATTGCTCGCGCCATGGCAGATTCCGCTGCCACCATGACCCAAACCCAAGCCGTCGTAGGCACGGCACAGTACCTTTCACCGGAGCAGGCCCGCGGCGAAACCGTGGACGCCCGCAGCGACCTCTATTCGGCCGGTTGCCTCCTCTATGAACTGCTGACCAGCCGGCCGCCGTTTGTCGGCGACAGCCCGGTCTCGGTGGCCTACCAGCACGTCCGCGAAATCCCGGATATGCCCAGCTCGCACAATCCCGACGTTTCCGAAGCCCTCGACTCGGTCCTTGCCAAGGCCCTGCAGAAGAGCCGGACAGACCGTTTCCAGGACGCTGCTTCCTTCCGCCGCGCCCTGCGCGCGGCAAGCAACGGCATTCCCGTCCCGGCTGTCCCGGCAAGCGAGGCACCCACTGATCCGAACGACCTTGTGGACCAAGAGGACCCGGATACCCAACTCCTGAGCTCCACCGCAGTGGGCTTTCTTGCCGCTGACCAGTTCAAGGAAGCGGAGTATAAGGACGAGCCCGCTGAACAACAGCCGGAGGAGGTCCTTCCTTTGGGCCTCCCACCGGAACGCGAGCGTACAGCGGGCCAGAAGAGCCGCCGTCGTGCGTGGGCTGCAACTCTGGTGATCTTCACTCTTATCGTGCTGGCAGGCGGCGGTTTCTGGCTTTACAACCTCATGAACGCGCAACCGCCGGTCCCGGCCAAGATCGCTGTGCCCGTGGTGGCCAACATGACAGAGTCCCAAGCCATCCAGGAACTCTATTCGGCCAAGCTGGTGCCTAAAACGGTGCGCGAAGCCAGTGACACGGTGGCCAAGGACATGACCATTGGCACATCGCCCACTGCAGGTTCAATGCTCGACCAGGACGCCGAAGTTGTCCTCAAGATTTCCAGCGGACCCAGCTCGGTAACCATTCCGGCCGACATCGTGGGCCGTACGGAGCCCGACGCCCGTGACGCCCTGCGCAGGCTGGGTATCACCGGCGATATCGTGACTGTCCGGACGCACAGCGCTACTGTGCCTGTGGGCTTAGTGATCAACACCGGCCCGGCCCCCGGCGGAGCCATCGCCATCAGCTCCAAGGTGGAACTCCAGGTCTCCTCGGGCAAGGTACTCATGCCCCAGCTGATTGGCTTGCCGGTGGCTGAAGCGGAAGCCTCGCTCAAGACCAACGGCTTGCCCATGGTGGTGGTGGAGCAGGAGAACTCCGAGGTAGCGCCAGGCACCGTGACGGCCCAGAGCGAGACGTTCAACACCGAAGTGGATCAGGGTAAGTCCGTCACCATCACGGTGGCGAAGGCCCCCGTCACCCCGACGCCGACCCCCACTTCGACACCCACGGAGACGGACAAGCCGACCCCCAAACCGACGGCCACCAAGAAATAGCCGGACCGAAGGCAGCGGGCCGGCGCCCGGAAGCGTGCATCAAAGCGAGGAACGAGCTAGCACGCGGAGGGCGGCGGTCGCTGCCGACCGCCGCAGCCCCGCCACCTACTGCTTGATCAGCGGGCTCAGTTTGGCCGCGCGTTCGGCCGCTCCGGCCATCCCCAAGGACTCCAACCAGTTGCCGAGCATCTGGTACCCGCCTTCTGTGAGGACCGATTCCGGGTGGAACTGGACACCGCAAAGAGGTGCGGTCTTGTGCTGCAAGCCCATCACTACGCCGTTGGTGGTTTCGGCAGTGATCTCCAGGACATCCGGGATGGAATCGCGAACCGCAGCGAGTGAGTGGTAGCGCGTTGCCGTCACGGGCGAGGGGAGCCCGGCGAAAACGCTCTTGCCTTCATGACTGACGGGGGACGTCTTGCCGTGCATGAGTTCAGGGGCATGGGTCACCACCCCGCCGTACGCCTCGGCCAGGGCCTGGTGTCCCAGGCAGACGCCGAACATCGGTTTGCTGTTGTCGCCGCACCACTTGATGAGCTCGATGCAGACGCCGGCTTCGGCCGGGGTTCCGGGACCCGGCGAGACGAGGACGCCGTCCCGCGTTGCTGCGAGCTCAGTGGCCTCGGCGAGTGTCACGTCGTCGTTGCGGACCACGGTGGTCTCCGCGCCGAGCTCCTGGAGGTATCCCACCAAGGTGTAGACGAAGCTGTCGTAGTTATCTACTACAAGAATTTTTGTTGTGCTCATGGCTGCTGCACTAAACCAATCGTTGAGTCAGTCAAAGTGGTGAATTGGGAGAACCAGGGGAAGAGGAACTGGACCATCAGTACCAGGGCTGCTGCCACCAATACCAAACAGGTCAGGACCCGCACCCAGACGGGTCCCGGTAGATTACGGAAAATCCACGCGTACATCCGCTACCCCTTTCCTTGGGCCTGGGCTACTTGGGCGGCAATGTCCGACGGCGGTCCTGCTGAGGCCGGTTGCCAGCTTTCCATGACGGAGTAGGCGATGATGCGTTCCTGCGAACCGAAACGCGGGTTGCAACTGGTCATGGTAAGGATTCTCTCCTCAGGCGCGACGCCCGTCTGGGTAGGCACGGGCAGCAATACATCAGTGCGGTTGGGAAGCACGATCTGGTTGTTGCGGAAGACGTAGGTGTAGTACCCGTCAGCGGTCTGAACGTAGATCTTGTCCCCGGGAACCAGGGTGTGGATGCTGTCCAGGACCGCTCCGTGTGTCTGCCGATGGCCGGCCACCGCAAAGTTCCCGATTGCGCCGGGCATGCTGGTGCTTCCGTAGTGTCCCAAGCCCAGCGTGTCCAGAACGTCCGCGCCGGTTCCTTCGATGATGGGACGGGTGTAGTCGGCACCGAAACGCGGAATGTACATGATCCCGATCGTTTCCCCGTTGGCAGGGGCTGTTCCCACGACTGGATCCCCGTAGTCCGCCGGGGTCGCGGACTCTGAAGGAGTAACGGGCCCTGTGAGTTGCTGGGCGAAGTTCTGGATGGCTTCCGCCTGTTTGGCGTCTGCCTCAACGTTGGTCCACCACAGTTGCCAGCCCACAAACAGCAGCAGGACGACACCGGCCGTGATGAGGAGTTCACCCAGGATCTGGCTGAGTTTTCGGATGACGTCCGAAGCGCGGAGGCGCGTCCGGGGAGTTTCTTCCTGCCCGCGGCGCCCGGACGGCACGGCAGAAGTAGCCGTCGTCTGCTGATGCGCCACAGCGTCTCCTCGGATAGGGCGCGGGCGCGGCGGGCGGACCCCGAGTTGCGGCTAGACTTGACAGCTAGAACCAACCCGGAACGCCGCGTGGCCGTTAACCGCTGGAATTTTCCTTCCTGCAGGATATCAAGGCTGGCTGGAACGGGTACCAACGTACAGCCAAGGAGGATCCGTGCCCGAGTCCAAGCCCCGCAAGCGGCCTGCCCGTCAGGACCAGCAGGCTTCCGCAGCGCAGCAGTACAAGCCGAACCCGGTTTGGTACAAAGCCGTCATGTTCGGGCTCATGATCCTCGGCCTCCTCTGGATCATCACCTTTTACATCACCGAGGGACAATTCCCGGTCCGGGACTGGGCCTCATGGAACATCGTGGCCGGCTTCGGAATTGCCATTGTGGGCTTCCTGATGACCACGCGCTGGCGCTCCTAGGAAAGCCACACCTCACATTTCCGTGCCCGTAGACGTCTACAAGGTATGAGCATCCGGCACACCACCATGGATTCCCCGTTGGGGCAGTTGACGCTGACTGCCCGCGGGGAATTTTTGACGGGCATCTTCTACGAGGGCCACTGGCATATGCCTCCGCCCGACTACTTCGGGGTTCCTGTTGGGCTCGAGGATCCTGTGTTCACCCGGGTCCGGCACGAACTGGACGAATACCTGAGTGGCCACCGCACCGTTTTTGACGTAGCGCATGAGGCACGCGGGAACCCCTTCCAGGAAAAGGTATGGACACGCCTAAAAGACATTCCTTTCGGAGAGACCGTCAGTTACGGCGAGTTGGCGGCTGAGTTGGGCGATCCTCATCTGGCCCAGGCCGTGGGCTCCGCCGTCGGCCGGAATCCCATCAGCATCATCATTCCGTGCCACCGCGTGGTGGGACGCAAGGGCCAACTGACCGGGTATGCCGGTGGCCTCCGGAACAAACGCTTCCTTCTTGAACTGGAAGAACCGGCGGCTGTGAAAGAAGGAAAACTTTTCTGATGGGGCTTCGGCAAGCGATCGGCAAGAAACCCTTCGAATCGGTAGTGCACGAACAGGGGGCCACCGTCCTCCGGGTGTGCCGTGCGGTCCTGGGCGTGCACGACGCCGACGACGCCTGGTCAGATACCTTCCTCGCTGCCCTCCAGGCCTATCCTGACCTCCCGCACGACGCCAACGTGCAGGCCTGGCTGGTCACCATAGCGCACCGAAAATGCATCGATCACCTGCGCGCCGGCAACCGTCGGGCCGTCCCGGTGGATTCCCCGCCCGAGCATGCGTCGCACCTTGGTATTCCCGGTGGGGACCACATCGAGTTACTGGACGCGGTGGCCCATCTTCCACCCAAACAACGGCAGGCCGTGGCGTATCACTACCTGGCTGGACTTCCCTATAAGGACGTAGCCGCACTTCTGGGAGGTACTCCTGAGGCTGCACGACGCGCAGGGACGGACGGCGTCAAAGCCCTCCGCAGCGTGCTGGTTGACCGTCCGGCGCTGACACATTCACTTTCGAAGGGAGAAATCCGATGACCCTTGAATCAAGCCCCGACCACGCGGACGTGTTGTCGCTCCTAGAACCCCTCGACGCCGGCCTGGAACCCGCCCTTACGAGCCTGCGCGCCCGGCTTGCCCGCGATGCCCAACTGACCCACACCCTGGACGTGGCTTACAGAGTGGTGGATTCCCCTGTGGGGAAACTCCTCTTGGCTGCCACCGACCGGGGAATCGTGCGGGTGGCCTTTGAGGTGGAAAACCACACCGAAGTCCTGCAGCGTTTGTCCGACACCATCAGCCCCCGCATTCTTCAGGCACCGGCACGGTTGGACAGTGCTGCGCGGCAACTCGAGGAGTATTTTGGCGGCACCCGGACAGAGTTCGATCTCACCGTGGACTTCCGACTGTCCCGCGGGTTCCGGCTGAATGTGCTGCAGCACCTGCCCAGGATTGCCTATGGTCGGACCGAAAGCTACGCGGACGTTGCTTTGGCTGCGGGCAGCCCCAATGCGGTCCGGGCTGTTGGAACTGCCTGTGCCACCAACCCGATTCCCGTCATCATCCCCTGCCATCGTGTAGTGAAGTCGGATGGCAGCTTCGGCGGCTACCTCGGGGGACCGGAGGCAAAACGCGCGCTGCTGACTTTGGAGGCAGCAGCGTGAGCGATGACGCCTTGTTTCCGTTGGAGCTGGTGCAGCCTGAAACGCACGACGCCGGACCCCGGCTGATTGCCCCGGGTGCGGTCCATATCCCCGGCTGGCTCAACGCCGAGCAGCAGCGGTGGATTGTGGGGCGCTTTGTCGAATGGACCCAGGGTCCGGTGCCTTTGCGGGCTGCAACACTTCCGGGCGGCCGCCGGATGTCGGTCCGTACCGTGTGCCTTGGGTGGCATTGGCAACCGTACAAGTACACGCGGGAAGCCACCGACGTCAACGGCCGTCCCGTGCTCGATTTCCCGGACTGGATGGTTCGTTTGGGACGGAAGGCTGTAGCGGACGCCTACGCGTCCGGAGCCGACCCGGAAGGGTCAGTGACCGATCTTGCCTCGAACTACACGCCCGACGCCGCACTGGTGAACTTCTACGACGACGGCGCAGCCATGGGTATGCATCAGGACAAAGACGAACGCTCGGGGGCACCCGTAGTTTCCCTCAGCATCGGCGAGGCCTGCCTCTTCCGCTTCGGCAATACCAAGACCCGAACCAAGCCGTATACGGATGTGAAACTCCACTCCGGAGACCTGTTTGTCTTCGGTGGGCCATCCAGGTTTGCCTATCACGGCATTCCCAAAGTCTTTCCCGGAACTGCTCCCGCGGACTGCGGCCTGTCGCACGGACGGATCAACATCACCATGAGGGTAACTGGAATGTCTTGAGGCGATGAATGTCAGGGCCACCCGGCAGAATATCCCCAGACGCCACAACAACTGGCCGCGGGTTCCAGGAGCCCCCGGCAGCGGAGGAGCATGAATGAGCCCGGACAACGGCACAGTCGTCGGTGAGGACGGCCTTGCCCGCCCCCTGTGGGCTGCATCGGACCCGCTCATGCAGGCTTACTACGATCACGAGTGGGGAATGCCTGTCCGCGATGAGCAAGGCATGTACGAACGCATCAGTCTGGAGGCCTTCCAAGCGGGCCTGTCATGGGCCACCATTCTCCGGAAACGGGAAGCATTCCGGACTGCGTTCCTGGACTTCCACCCGGACAGCGTTGCCGCCTTCACAGATGAGGACGTCGAACGGGTGATGCTGGATGCCGGGATTGTCCGCAACCGCCTCAAGATCCGTGCAGCCATCACCAATGCCAAGGCCACTATTGCCCTGCGCGAAGAGGGCGGGCTGGTGGACTTTGTATGGTCTTTCCAGCCACCCACCACCCCGGCTCCCCGTACCTATGCGGACATTCCCACAACATCTCCTGAGTCAGTCGCACTCTCCAAAGCACTCCGGAAGAAGGGCTTCGCCTTCGTTGGGCCCACCACCATGTATGCCCTCATGGAAGCAATCGGCATCATTGACACCCATCTGATGGACAGCCATCGCCGTGGGTCGTCGGGAGTATGGGCCTGATCCATCGGCTCAGCGTGGGTGTGATTCCCGTGCGGCAACCCCCGCAACCCCCAGCCCTTGTCCACAGAAGTGCGCAACTTTATCCACAGGCGTGGATAAACTCTGTGGACATCCATGGAAATCGGCCATGGATCGCTGGGCTGGCGCCAATTTTGGCCACATTCCCGGGTAAGAACAGTTTTACCCACTGTGTACTGGGCTGTGGATAGTGCCCCAAGTTTCACCGAATGTTCAACATCGTAGGATTGCCGGCTTTGCCCTGGGATGCTTTGGGGGGCACATCGGCGGCACATCGGCTCCGGCCTTCCACAGCCACACTGCCCCGTTGATCACACGGCCGGCAGCAGGGGCCCAAAAAGTTACCCACTTAATAACAGCCACCTACGCACAAGTTATCCACAGGTGGGGAAAACTTGTGGGTTTCTCAGTGGAAATCCCCACGATGACGGGGCTCAGAGCCCTTGGAATGCCCTGAACTACACGAGTGTAAGTTATTAACAATGTTGATAAGCCTGTTGATACACGCAGCTGTGCGACGTAATTAACAGGGTTGTCCACATTGGGCCCATAATCACTCTGTTTGTCCACAGATCCGGGGCCAACGGGGACAAAGTTATCCACAGGTGTGGAGAAATTCATGCCTTTCGGGGGATATCTACCGATCTCACGGCCCCAACGACCGGAAGCGGGTCTAACTACACGCATGTAAGTTACACACAGTGTGGATAACGGTTGTGGATAACATCGCGGACACCCGCCACTGCCGCTGGGCGTAACGGAGTAAACCGACGCGGTGTGGGCTTGGGCGTACCGTGGTGGCATGAAGAGCGACTTCAAGAAACTGATCCCCAGCTACAGCGCCAAGCACGGCGAGTTCTCGGTAGTAACAGTTCCACCGCTGCAGTTCCTGATGATCGACGGCCACGGAGACCCCAACAGCGCCCAGGCCTACAAGGACGCTCTGACCACCCTGTATCCGGTGGCCTACAAGCTGAAGTTCTTCAGTAAGAACGAGCTGGACAAGGATTACGGTGTGATGCCCCTGGAGGCCCTCTGGTGGGCCGATGACATGGAGTCCTTCACCAGCGCCAGGGACAAGTCACAGTGGGACTGGACGTTGATGAACCTGGTTCCGGATTGGATCACGCATGAGCATTTTGATGCAGCACGCGAAGTGGTGGCCAAAAAGGGGGAGGCCCCGGCCTTGGATGAACTCCGATTGGGGCCGTTGGAGGAAGGCATGAGCGTGCAGACGCTCCACATTGGGTCCTACGATGATGAGGCACCCGTGCTTGAGGAGATGCACAACAGTTTCATTCCCGGTCAATCACTGGTTATGACCGGCAAGCACCATGAAATCTATCTTGGCGATCCGCGCCGCACCGCACCGGAGAAACTCAGGACCATCCTGCGGCAGCCGGTGATGCCGGTTGCAGGCTGACGAAGGCCAAGCCAGCGGCGGACGGGGAAACCAGCTGACGAGCGGCTATCCGGCAGTGACGCGGAACCACGTGACCACGGCCAACAGGCCAGCCACCAGGATCAGCCCGCCGGCCTGCAGCAGGGCTTGGTTCTTGCCCTTTGGTGCGTAGGCGATAACGGCAGCAGCCAGGCCACCCGTGATCAAGCCACCCAGGTGCGCTTGCCACGCGATGCTGGGAACGAAGAAACCGATGGCTCCATTGATGGCGATCAGGACCCAGAGTTGTTTGGTTTCACCGCCACGGTGGCGTTGCACCACCAGCATGGCTCCGAAGAGGCCGAAGATGGCCCCGGAAGCACCCACAACGGCAACGGGCGGAAACATCGGGGTCAGGGCCAGGTAGCCTACCGATCCGCCGACGGCAGAGATCAGGTACAGAGCGAGGAACCGGATACGCCCGAGCAAAGGCTCAAGGGCTTGTCCGAAGATCCACAGCGTGTACATGTTCAGCACGATATGAAGCAGGAAACCCTGCGAATGCAGGAAGGCCGCGGTGAGCATGCGCCACGGTTGGCTGTCGGCGAAGATATTCGCGAAGGCAAAATTCTGGAAGACCGCATCCCGGGGCACGATCCACTGAAGGACAAAGATCAACAGGCACAAGCCAATGATCACGTACGTCACCAAGGGCTTGCCCACAGCCAGGGCGCCGCCGTACGGCGACCGGTAGACCGGCGTCGTACGTTTTTGTTCGTTGACGCAGTCAACGCATTGGAACCCGACGGCGGCCGCCCGCTGGCACTCGGGGCACGCAGGGCGCCCGCAGCGCTGGCACCGCACATAGGAGGGCCTGTCCGGGTGCCTCGGGCACACCGGAATATCAGCGGACGGCTCTGCCGACGGGATTCCGTAACTCATGAGCTCAGGTTCAGGGTCTGACTAGAGCTGTTCGATGTCGATGCTGTTGATGACGACGTCCTCAACGGGGCGGTCGCCCATGCCGGTGCGGACGGCCTCAATGGCATCCACAACCTTGCGGGATTCCTCGTCCGTGACCTCGCCGAAGATGCTGTGCTTGCCGAAGAGCCAGTCGGTGTTCACGGTGGTGATGAAGAACTGTGACCCGTTGGTGCCCTTGCCCATCTGGATACCAGCGTTGGCCATGGCCAGCTTGTAGGGAGCGTTGAAGGTCAGTTCAGGGTGGATTTCGTCGTCGAACTGGTAGCCCGGTCCGCCAACGCCGCGGCCCAGGGGATCTCCGCCCTGGATCATGAAGTCCTTGATGATGCGGTGGAAGATGGTGCCGTCGTACAGCGGCGTCCCGGTCTTGTCTTCGCCCGTTTCAGGGTGGTTCCAGGACTTTTCGCCCGTGGCCAAGCCAATGAAGTTGGCGACCGTCTTGGGCGCGTGGTTGCCGAAGAGGTCAACCTTGATGTCGCCGAGGGTCGTGTGGATCGTTGCTTTTGCGGTTGCGATGGTCATGGCCCCATTCTTCCATGCAGGGTCAACGCCGTTGCAGTTGTAAAGCCGGTTCCGCGCTCGGTGAAATCCGGGACGAATCGGGCAGATGAATAGCCGGTGTTCCACAAGCGACGTAGGCTAGCAACAAACGAGCATGTGTATCGGGAGGTAGTTGTGAAGAAATCAGACCGTATTGCCCGCGACCTCGAACAATCCGTTGTGGCAGGTGTGGACAACGCCCGCGACTGGGCAGCACCCCGCGTGGAAGCCGCCGTCAACTGGGCTGTTCCGCGTATCCAGCACGGCATTGATACCGCTTCCCCCAAGATCCAAGAGGGGCTGAAGTCCGCTGCGCACAACCTTGCCGACGGCGTTGCTGTTGTTACGCCGCGGATTCAGGATGGATTGGCGCACCTTGCGCCGAAGATCCATGACGTAGTGGAGGACGCAACGCCCAGGATCCAGGAGACGCTCAACAAGGCCACTCCGGCTCTCGGCCACGCGCGGGACAAAGTGGTGGATGAGTACCTGCCCAAGCTGTCCGAGCAATTGGGCCAGGCTTCGGTAGCCGTGCACCACGCGTTGGAGAACGCGCCGGCCCAGGTTGACGCCGTAGCGCAGAAGCTGGTTGATTCCGGCGTTGTGCACAGCGTCCAGGAGCAGGCGCAGGCCACAGGCAAGCAGATCAAGGCAGTGACCGATCAGGCCACCAAGGCCGTTTCCACCGCTTTGGTGAAGGAACAGCCAAAGCCTAAGAAGCGCGGCTGGCTGATCGTGACTGTTATCGCCGCGGCCGCTGCCGCCGGCGTTGCCGCATGGAAAGCTTCCAAGCCGGTGGAGGATCCGTGGAAGACACCTTCCCCGGTTACTCCGACGCCCGCTCCGGTTCCAGCTGCCCCGGCTTCGGCTGATGCCTCAGCATCAGCAACGGCTGCCGCAGTGACTGAATCCGGCACCAAGGACATCACGCCGGAGGAAGCCGCAGCAGAGGCAGAGCAGGCCACCGAGGATGCTTTCAAGAACGTTGAAGACTCCTCTGCGAAGGTGGCAACCGACGCCAAGACTGCCGTCAAGAACATCGCGGCCAGCTTGCACAAGGACACTGAGGGCTCGGACTCCGACGCCAAGGGTGTACAGAACTAAGCACTGACAAGTGGTCCCTGTCAGGGGCCGGCACGTCATCTACTGAAGGGATCCCGGCCGTCGCCGGGATCCCTTCAGTGTTTGCCGGCTTGTAACCCAAGGCTCCGTCCGACGCACTGCCTCGAGTGTTAGATTTGGAGTGATGTCAGCCGATAGACCCTCTGCGGGTGCCCTTCAGGATGGTCCGGTGCCCCCGGGCGTGTCCATCGTCATCCCGGCGTATAACGAGGAAAGCGTCATTCGCCAGTGCCTCATCGCGGCCATCTACCAGTCCGTTCCTGCTGACGAAATCATTGTGGTGGACAACCTTTCCACGGACCGCACAGCCAGGATCGTGCGCCAGATGCAGCAGGAATACCCGGAAAGCCCCATCATTCTCCTGCGCCAGGAAGCCTTCCAGGGCCTGATCCCCACCCGCAATCATGGCCTGAACAGCGCCACGGGCGAGGTAGTGGGACGCATCGATGCAGATTCCGTCCTGGAACCGGACTGGGTTGAACAAGTCCAAAAGGCGTTCACAGACCCGTCGATCGCTGCGGCCACGGGTCCTGTGGTCTATTACGACATGCCCATGCGCCGCTTCGGCCTCAAGGCGGACGACAAAATGCGCCAGCTCATGTTGCGCTTGGCCAAGCACCAATACCATTTCCTCTTTGGCTCCAACATGGCCCTTCGCCGCACCGCCTGGGAGACCATCCGCGACGAAGCGTGCCTGGATCCCAAGGACGAAATGCACGAGGACATTGATCTGTCACTGCACCTCTTCGAGCACGACCTCAAAGTGCAGTACGTGCCGCAGATGGTGTCCGGGATGTCTGCCCGCCGGCTGGAGGATTCACCCCGCGATTACCGCTACTACGTGCAGCGCTTCGACCGGACGTACAAGGCCCACAACGTCAAAAAGATGGCCCTGAAAGCACCCATGGTGGTGTTCTTCTCGGTGTACTTCCCGGCCAAGATCCTCCGGGCCATCCACACGGCCAACGCCGCACAGGGCGCCCGCCGCGGTGGTGTCTAGGCGCGCAGCGCCGATGACAAGCGCCCGACGGCGGATCCTCAGTCCGTGCCCAGCTCAGCTTCGCGTCGATCTCCTGCCGTGCGTCCCCGCCGCTGCCCGGCAACAACCACGGCCAGGCCAACCAGGATCAGTGCCAAGCCCGCGTAGGTCCCGGCAGGCAGGGTCTCAGACAGGAAGACTGCAGCCAGGATGGCAGCGCCCGGAATCTCCAGCAGGATGATCATGGACACCAGCAGCGGACTCATCGTGGCCAGCAAGTGGTTGAACGCCGTGTGCCCTACCAGCTGCGCGCAAACCGTGATGGCAATAATGCCAAGCCAGCCTCCGGCGTCGAACCCTGTCAATGGCTGGGAGCTGAACAGTGCCAGCACCGCCACGATCGCTGCGCACATGCCGTAGCAGAGCGTGGTGTAGGTACCCGTTCCCATGGATTGGCGGGCCTTCCCGCCCGCAAGTGTATAGAGACCCGCCAGAGCGCCGCCGGCAATCGCCAACAAGTCTCCGAGCAGGGCCTCCGGCGAGGAACCCATATCGAACCCGGTAATGGCCACCACGCCGCCGAAAGCGATCCCCAGGCCCACCAGCACCGGCCAGCGATGCCGTGTGCCCCGGAACAACTGGAAGACCGCGATCCACGCGGATTGCAGGCACACCAAGGCAGTGGCGGCCGCCACCGAGGTCAGTTCAAGGGCGGTGATGAAGCAAGCGAAGTGGAACGCCAGTGCAACGGCGGCAACAGTGGACCAACCGAATTCCCGACGGGTGATCCTGCCGAATGCTCTCGGCTCGCGGATGGCCACCGGAGCTGCCATCACCACCGCACCGATCGCATTCCGCCAGAAAGCGATAGCCAGTGCCGTCACTGAGGTGGCTCCGAGGGTGCCCGCAATGAGCGGACCGGAGGAGGCAACACCCAGAACACCCAGGGCGGCAATGAGAAAGGTCACGGATCAACACTAGTGGGGTGGGGGAGCGTTCCAGCCCCTATCTGATGCTCCAACAGTGTGGTTGTCTTGACTCAGCATTCCCGTCAGCCGGTGACGGCATACCCAAGGGGTTATCTGATTGAGCGAAGCACCCGTCAAGCGTCGGCGGTCAGTCCTGCTGCTGGTGGCGGCCGGAGTGCTCACAGCCGCCCTGATTATCGCTGGATGGGCCGCTGTTTCACGTGAACATCCTGACGGAACCCAGGGAAACGGGGCAGGTGTTCCGAGCATCTTCCCGGTACCGCAGCATGCCCGGACCGCAACCGGCGACCCTGTTCCGTTGACCGGTCATGTGTACGTGGTGGCACCCGCCGGAACCGATCAGGCCTCCACCGCCGCCGTGCAGGACCTCGTGACCGGTGCTGGAGGCACGGCTGAAGTCGTGACGCAGCTTTCCAACCCCCGCGACGGATCATCTGCCATCCACCTTGGCACCGGGTCCGCCATGGGTCCGGCACTCAAGGCTTTGAGCGTGGACGGCGACTCCTCCCTTCGTGATGCCCTTGGACGCGCCGAAGGCTATGCGATTGCTACCGGACAGCCTGACGGGGTTCCGACGGCGGTCCTCGCCGGACGTGATAACGACGGCGTCTTCCACGCCGTGCAGACCCTCCGGCAGTTGCTCAAGGCCGGCTCTGTGGCCCCGGTCCTGGTCAGTGACTGGCCGCTGATGCAAACCCGCGGCGTTATTGAGGGCTTCTATGGCACGCCGTGGTCCCACCAGGCCCGTCTGGATGTCATTGAATTTGCGGGCAGTCAGAAGATGAACACCTACATCTACTCGCCCAAGGACGATCCGTTGCTGCGCGACAAGTGGCGCGAGCTGTACACCGACCAGGAGCTCGAGGAGCTGAAGGAACTGATCGACGCTGCTGCCGCCAATCACGTCCGCTTCAGCTATGCCCTTTCGCCAGGGATCGACATTTGTTATTCGCGCGAGGCCGACCTTGAGGACGCAGTGGCGAAGCTTGAATCCCTGTATGCGCTGGGAGTGCGTTCGTACGTGATTCCCTTGGACGACATCGCCACAAAAGTGCAATGCGCGGAAGACCTCCGGGAATTCGGCGCTGGGCAAGCAAACCTGGCGAAGGCACAGGCGTCCTTCCTTAACGACGTGAATGAAAAGTTCATCTCGGCCAAGGACGGGGTCCTCCCGTTGGAAACGGTCCCCACCTTCTATAACGGCTCACCGAGCACTCCGTACAAGCGCGAACTCGGTCAGGCGCTAAACCCCGGAATTGTGGTGCAGTGGACGGGTGAAGAAGTCGTCTCCCACCGGATTACCCGGAAGTCAGCTGAGACAGCGGGCCAGACCTACGGGACACCCGGCGCCTCCCGCAGCATAGTCATCTGGGATAACTATCCGGTCAACGACTTCTCCCAGGACCATCTCTTCCTGGCACCCGTCATCGGCAGGGACGCAGATCTGCACCGGTCCATCCAGGGCATCGTCACCAACCCAATGATCCAGCCCTATCTCTCCCTGCCCGCCATCTTCAACTACGCTGACCTCTCCTGGAACGGCCCCGCCTATGACGCCTCCCATTCCATGAATGCCGCGTTGGCCTTGCTCGCCGGGCCCGATCCTGAGGTCCAAGCTGCCGTACGGGCCTTCGTGGACCTGAATCAGGATTGGCAGGACGACGAACTCACCCCTTCCGCTCCAGAGTTGCGGCACGATATTGACCAGTTCTGGGCGGAGTACGACGCCGGGAGACAACTCTCGGGGGCGTTGAAGGACCGCGCTGGGTTGCTTCAGCGGCTTCCCGGGCTCCTGCCACGGATGGCGGAGCCCGGTTTCGCACAGGACGGCTCTACGTGGGTTGCAGCGGCTGCTGAGTACGGACGAGGCGTGGAGGAGGCCATCACCATGCTGGAGGCGGACAAGCGAGGCGATACAGAGGCCACAACCGCAGCACGGCTCAAAGTGCAGGGTGCCCTGAAGACCGCTGGGGCCAAGACACAGCCCACCCTGGAGCTGGGTGTGGTGACTCCCGTCTTGGGGAACAGCGAGCTGGCAGCGTTCCTTGAGCGAGCCTTGCAGCAGGTTCCGGCTGGCTGAGTTCCCCCTTGGTGCCGCGGGCATTCGTTGATGACACGCACATTCGTTGGTGCCGCCCGGAAATGCGTGGCAATGGTGGAAGCGCGCGGCGTGGGCGCGGCGTGGGCGCGGCGTGGGCGCGGCAAGGTGGCACCGGCCTTGTTGGGTGGTGGCGGGGTTACGGAGTTAAAGCAAAAGTCCCGGTCATTTCTGACCGGGACTTTTCTTATGGTGGAGGCACGGGGACTCGAACCCCGAACCCCCTGCTTGCAAAGCAGGTGCGCTACCAATTGCGCCATGCCCCCATAAGAAGCAACCCGTCAATCATACCCCATGTCCAGGCTGGTATTTACCAGCTCAGACCGGGCTCCTCGGCTAGTCCACCGTGTCGGTTGACTTGCTCCAGACATCCTTCCGGGCTTCGGATTCCTGCGCCTTTTTATAGACCAGGAGACCTGCGACTGCCGCTGCTACAACTACCAGCAACTTCTTCACAAGCACCTCATTCCGGTTCAGTTTTACCTGAACCTCTTTCGGTTCCGTGGGCGTACCAGGACTTGAACCTGGGACCTCTTCGTTATCAGCGAAGCGCTCTAACCGCCTGAGCTATACGCCCCGATGCCTCATCGGGCCGAGATATGACTGTACAGCACATCCCGGCCCGATCTCAAATCGAGGCATTTCCGTGCGGAAATTCTGCCAATTTCGGCGTATTTCCGCGGATTTTTATTAGTCGTCGGTCAAAGTGACGCCGACGCCACCAACCAACGTTGCGGAAATGTTATACAGCACTGCGGAAAGCATGGAGAGTGCGGTCAGCAGGACCACGTTCACCACGGCAATGATGGTGGCGAAGGATGCCACCTGGCCGAGGGACGCAATCTTCTTCAGTTCAAAACCGCTTCCTTCGGATCCTGCCAGGGTCCCCAGGAGGCTATCGACCTGGTTGAAGATCCCTGTGAGATCCAACACAGTCCACAGCACGATGGCAGCCACCACTGTGACGATGCCCAACGCAACGGACAAGAGGAACGCCATCTTCAGGACAGACCAAGGATCCACCTTGCTGACCAGCAAACGAGCGCGGCGGACCTTGGCCTTGGGAGCAGGCTTCACCAAGCCGGGGGCACCCTGGGCAGGGCGCTGACCTGACTGGGCAGGGCGCTGTCCGGGCTGTGCCGGGCGTTGTCCCGGAGCGCCTGCAGGACGCTGGGTTGCCTGGGCCGGCCGTTGTCCGGGAGCCCCGGAGGGCCGCTGCGCGGAGTTGGTGCCAGTTGCTGGGCGTGCGCCGGCGGCGCCAGTTCCAGCAGCCCCGGTTCCTGGACGCTGTTGGGGCCGCGCAGGCGTTCCTGCTTGGGCGCTGCCCGAGGGCTGCCGGAGTCCGCCGGGGACACCTGTGCTCGGCTTGGGATATGAGTCGGAATTACTCACTCGTTACCTCCGGTGTTGTCTTCGTTCAGCTCCGCGCCCGTTTCGGTTTCCGGGTCTGCGTCGTTTTCCGTTTCGGCCGTCACGGTCGCCTCAGGGGCGCCGTCGTTTGCAGCCAACGTTACGTCATCGTCGAGTCCGTCTTCTGACTCTTCGACTTCCAAGCCGCGTTCGCTGTTGCGCGCAACCTCAATAATGCGGTCATTCTTGTCCGGTTTGGCGAAGATGACACCCATGGTGTCACGGCCCTTGGCCGGCACGCCGGTGACAGCCGAGCGGACCACCTTGCCGCCCTCCATGACCACCAGGACTTCGTCCTCTTCCTGCACGATCAAGGCACCCACAAGGTCACCGCGGTCTTCGGCAAGCTTGGCAACCTTGATGCCCAGGCCGCCACGGCCCTGCAAGCGGTATTCGTCCACGGCGGTCCGCTTGGCGTAGCCGCCCTCGGTCACGATGAAGACGAAGGAACCGTCCTGGACGACGTCTGCAGCAAGCAATTCGTCGTCTTCACGGAACTTCATACCGGTCACACCGGACGTAGCGCGGCCCATGGGACGCAGTGCGTCATCGGTGGCCGTGAACCGGATGGACTGGCCCTTGCGCGACACCAGGAGGAGGTCGTCGGTCTCGCTGACCAGCTGGGCGGAGACCAGCTCGTCCTCGTCGCGCAGGTTGATGGCGATGACGCCGGCCGTGCGGTTGGTGTCGTAGTCTTCGAGCCTCGTCTTCTTAACCAGGCCGTTCTTGGTGGCGAGCACCAAGTAGGGGGCCTGCTGGTAGTCCCGGAGGTCCAGGACCTGGGCGATGTGCTCATCAGGCTGGAAAGCCAGCAGGTTGGCCACGTGCTGGCCCTTGGCGTCACGTCCAGCTTCTGCGAGCTCGTAGGCCTTGGCACGGTAGACGCGGCCCAGGTTGGTGAAGAACAGCAGCCAGTGGTGGGTGGTGGTGACGAAGAAGTGTTCCACGACGTCGTCGCCACGCAGTTGTGCACCCTTGATGCCCTTGCCACCGCGCTGCTGGGAACGGTAGTTGTCGCTGCGGGTGCGCTTGACGTAGCCGCCGCGCGTAATGGTGACAACCATTTCCTCTTCGGGGATCAAGTCCTCCATGGACATGTCGCCGTCGAAGCCCATCAGGATGTGCGTGCGGCGGTCATCGCCATGCTTGGCCACGATCTCCGCGAGTTCTTCGCTGATGATCTGGCGCTGCCGCTCCTCCGAAGCGAGGATCGAGTTGTATTCCTCGATCATCGACTCGAGCTCGGAGTGGCGGTCCTGGATCTTCTGTCGTTCCAGGGCGGCCAGTCGCCGGAGCTGCATGTCCAGGATGGCACGCGCCTGGAGTTCGTCGATCTCGAGGAGCTCCATGAGGCCTTCACGGGCAGCCTCTGTGGTGTTGGACGCGCGGATGAGGGCAATGACCTCATCCAGCATGTCCAGTGCCTTGAGGAGCGCGCGCAGGATGTGCGCTTCTTCCTCGGCCTTGCGCAGGCGGTAACGGGTGCGGCGTGCAATGACGTCCATCTGGTGCGCAACCCAGTGACGGATGAAGGCGTCAAGGCTCAAGGTGCGCGGAACGCCGTCGACAATTGCCAGCATGTTCGCCGAGAAGTTGTCCTGCAACTGCGTGTGCTTGTAAAGGTTGTTCAGGACCACCTTGGCCACCGCATCGCGCTTGAGCACGATCACCAGGCGCTGGCCGGTACGGCCGGAGGTTTCATCGCGGAGGTCCGCAATGCCTGAAATCTTGCCGTCCTTGACCAGTTCGGCAATCTTGATGGCCAGGTTGTCCGGGTTGGCCTGGTACGGCAGCTCGGTCACCACCAGGCAGGTACGGCCCTGGAGTTCCTCGACGTTGACCACGGCGCGCATCGTGATGGAGCCGCGGCCGGTACGGTAGGCGTCTTCGATGCCCTTGTGGCCCAGGATGGTGGCACCCGTGGGGAAGTCGGGGCCCTTGATGCGCAGCAACAGAGCCTCAAGAAGCTCTTCCCGCGTGGCCGTGGGGTTCTCGAGAGCCCACTGCACGCCGTCGGCAACCTCTCGCAGGTTGTGCGGCGGAATGTTGGTGGCCATGCCGACGGCGATGCCGGAAGAGCCGTTGACCAGCAAGTTGGGGAAGCGCGCCGGCAGGATGGTGGGTTCCTGGTTCTTGCCGTCGTAGTTGTCCTGGAAGTCGACGGTTTCCTCGTCAATGTCCCGGACCATTTCCATGGCCAGCTGTGCCATCTTGGTTTCGGTGTACCGCGGTGCAGCAGCGCCATCGTTGCCCGGTGAACCGAAGTTGCCCTGGCCAAGTGCCAGCGGGTACCGCATGGTCCAGTCCTGGATCAGGCGCACCAAGGCATCGTAGATCGCCATGTCACCGTGCGGGTGATAGGTACCCATGACGTCGCCAACCACGCGGGCGCACTTGTTGAACGAGCGGTCGGGGCGGTAACCGCCGTCGAACATTGCGTACAGAACGCGGCGGTGCACCGGCTTCAGGCCATCGCGGACGTCCGGGAGGGCGCGGCCGACGATAACGGCCATGGCGTAGTCGAGGTAGGACCGCTGCATCTCTGTCTGCAGGTCCACCTGCTCCACGCGGTCTGTCAGCACATCGCCCTCAAGAACTACGTCGTCGGCAGTGGATTCCGCCGGGACTTCGGGAGTTTCGTCACTCATAATCTAAGGTTTCCGTTTCAGGTATATGTCAGTTCGAGAATATTAAGGTGCCCTTGTGGAGCCCTAGATATCGAGGAACCTGACGTCCTTGGCGTTCTGCTGGATGAAGTTACGGCGCGATTCAACGTCCTCGCCCATCAGGACGGAGAAGGTCTGGTCGGCAGCCAGGGCATCATCCATGGTGACCTGCAGCAGCGTGCGGCGATCCGGATCCATGGTGGTGTCCCACAGCTCGGTGTAGTCCATTTCGCCGAGACCCTTGTAGCGCTGGATGCCGTTGTCCTTGGGGAGCCTCTTGTTCATGGAAGCACCCTTGCGGATGGTCTCATCACGTTCGCGGTCACTGTAAACGTAGTCGTGAGCTGCGTTGGACCACTTGATCCTGTACAGCGGCGGCTGAGCCAGGTAAACATAGCCGTTTTCGATCAGCGGGCGCATGTAGCGGAACAACAGCGTCATCAGAAGGGTGGTGATGTGCTGGCCATCAACGTCAGCATCGGCCATCAAGACAATCTTGTGATAGCGCAGCTTGGAAATATCGAAGTCTTCGCCAATGCCCGTTCCGAAGGCGGTGATCATGGACTGGACTTCGGCGTTGCCGAGGGCCTTGTCCAAGCGGGCACGCTCGACATTCAGGATCTTGCCGCGCAATGGCAGGATGGCCTGGGTTTCCGGGTTGCGGCCGCGCTTGGCGGAACCACCTGCGGAGTCACCCTCCACCAGGTACACCTCGCAACGTGAAGGATCCTTGGAGGAGCAGTCGGAAAGCTTTCCGGGCATGCCGAACGATTCCAGCGGGCTCTTCCGACGGGCGTTATCACGGGCTTTGCGTGCTGCCATGCGTGCCTGGGCAGCCGAGATAGCCTTGCGGATCACGTCGCGGGCGGGGCCGGGGTTGCGTTCAAGCCAGTCACCCAGCTGATCCGTGACGACCCGCTGGACAAAGCCCTTGACCTCGGAGTTGCCCAGCTTGGTCTTGGTCTGGCCTTCGAACTGTGGTTCGGAAAGCTTGACGGAAATAACGGCAGTCAGGCCTTCACGGATGTCATCACCCGTGAGGTTGTCTTCCTTCTCCTTGATGATGCTCTTTTCCCGCGCGTACCGGTTGATGAGCGACGTCATCGCGGCGCGGAAACCCTCTTCGTGCGTTCCGCCCTCATGGGTATTGATGGTGTTCGCGTAGGTGTGGACGCTCTCGGAATACGCGGTGGTCCACTGCATGGCTACCTCGACGGCGATATGCCGTTCGGTGTCCTCGGTTTCGAAAGCGATGACGTCCTCGTGGACAATCTCGACCTTCTTGTTCGAGTTCAAGTGCTTGACGTAGTCCAGCAGGCCGTCCGGGTACTGGTACACCACAGTGCGGTGCTCGGCGGCGACTTCGCCTTCGGTGGCAACGGCGTCGAGATCCAGATCATCATCGCCGTCACGGGACACCGGACGCTCATCGGTCAGCGTGATGCGCAGGCCCTTGTTGAGGAAGGCCATCTGCTGGAAACGGGCCCGGAGTGTTTCAAAATCGAACTCGGTGGACTCGAAGATGGTGCCATCCGGGTAAAACGTCTGGGACGTTCCGGTAACGTCAGTGGCCTCACCCTTGACGAGTTCGCCTTGAGGCTTGCCGCCGTCAGCGAAGGTCATGCGCCATACGTGGCCCTGGCGGCGGACTTCCGTGTCCACACGGCGGGACAAAGCGTTCACCACGGAGATACCCACACCATGGAGGCCGCCGGAAACAGCGTAGCCGCCGCCTCCGAACTTACCGCCGGCGTGAAGGATTGTCATGACCACTTCAACTGTCGGCTTGCCTTCGGTCGGGTGAATGTCCACGGGGATACCACGGCCGTCATCTACGACACGAACGCCGCCGTCGGCGCGTAGGGTGATCTCGATGTGGCTGCAATACCCGGCCAGTGCCTCGTCAACAGAGTTGTCCACCACTTCATAGACCAGGTGGTGCAGGCCGCGGGGACCAGTGGATCCGATATACATACCGGGGCGTTTGCGCACCGCTTCGAGGCCCTCCAGCACGGTGATGTCGCTGGCACCGTACTCCCTGGGCGCCTCTGCGGGCGTATCAGGCTTGGGAACAGTCTCCTCTTCGGGCTCTACTGCCAAGGTCTCTGCATTGTCGTTAGCCACAGGCGCTTTCGACTCCTCTGTACTCGATGTCGGCCGTTCCCGGTGGTGTCCGCGGCGAACCGCAGCCGTCAACGGGCACGTGACTGATTGCGCCGATTACTCCGACGAAAAGGGTCCCCATGCCACAAGAGTGGATCCAGGACCCCGACGACGTTTCACCGGCGCTCAGTGATCTACGCCAATTCTATCGTGGAAACCCGCGAATCCTTGCAAATACGGGGGCAGCCGAGAGCTGAATATGGCCATAGGAGGCCGCTGGCCCTATCTGCAATGGCCCTACGGTGGTCCCGATGGGGGCCTATACGACTCCGGGGCGTTGAATCGCCCTGCACGCCGTTTAGCCGTAAGTATCGCGCGGGCCGCGACCATTGACGCTGCGCCCGCCTTTACGCCAACTTGGAGCCGAAGGACCCAGGACCTGGATGCTGGTCACCACTCCTTCACCCAGTTCATTGCGGAACATCTCCAGGAGGCTCGTGCTGAGCAAGCGGAGCTGCGTCGCCCACGCCGTGGAATCGCAGCGAACGTGGAGCGTAGTGTCAGTGAAACTCTCCGGCGTGCAGTGGGCGGAAATATCCGCCCCAACAAGTGTCTCCCACTCCGCCATCACGGATCCAACAGCCACAGGGGACGTCCATCCGCGCTCAGCCACCAAGCGGCCCACCACATTGCCGAGGCCCAAAGGATCCCGGCCGCTGCCGTGGAATTTCGCAAAACCCCTGGTATCCCGGATTCCCTTGCGTTGGGGGGCAGACCCTGGCCGGGGCGCGCGCTGCCGTACTTCGCCGCGTGCAGCCGCGGCCTCGCGCATACGGTTCAACGCCGCCTGGGCAGCATCAATCTCATCCGGATCGCGACCGGGTTGAAGACCGTCGCGGCTATCCTTCGCCATCGATGCCTCCCGGAACAACGGTTACGCGCCGTCCGGCCAGCTCCTCGGGGATATCGGCATCGACGGCGGCAGTCACCAGCACTTGCTCGGCACCGGCCACTATTGCAGCTAGTTTACGCCGCCGCTGGACGTCAAGCTCAGCGAAAACATCGTCCAGAATGAGGATCGGAGCGGTTCCACCCGTACGGGCGTCATCCAACATCACGTAGTAGGAAGCAAGGCGCAGGGACAAGCACATGGACCAGGTTTCACCATGGGACGCATAACCCTTGGCTGGAGCCTGGCCCAACACCAGTTCCAGTTCATCGCGGTGCGGACCCACCAGGGAGATGCCACGTTCCAGTTCCTTTTTCCGCGATGCTGCGAAAGCCTGGATGTAGCGTTCGGTGAGTTCTTCCACGGACAGCAGCCGGAGGTCGTCAACCGACGCCGAAGGTTCCGTACCGTGGTCGGCTGGACCGCCGTCGTCGTCCAGGACGCCCTGGATGGTTGAGCGGTAGACCGCCCCCGCCTCTTTGGATCCATCGGTAAGCTGCGCATAGGCGCTGTTCAGGTGGGGCCGCAAACGTTCCACCAGTTCCAGACGGGCGTGGAGCAGTTCGGCGCCGGCCCGGGCCATATGCTGGTCCCAAACATCCAGGGTTGCCTCATGACCCGCCGAGAATTTTCCCGCCCGGGCGGATTTCAGCAGGGCGTTGCGCTGCTTCAGGACGCGGTCATAGTCGCTTCGCGTGGCAGCATGCCGTGGCACGAGGCTGACCAGCAGCTCATCCAGGAAACGGCGGCGATTCGAGGGATCGCCCTTGACCAGAGCCAAGTCCTCCGGCGCAAACAACACCGTATGGCAGATCCCCAGAATGTCCCTGGCCCGCACCGGGTTTCCGCGGTTGATACGGCCCCGGTTGGCCCGCCCGGCGTTGATTTCCAGTTCGAGAACCGTGGATTGTTCCCCGCGGACCAGCTTGGCGCGGATCATGGCGCGTTCCGCACCGAAACGGAGCAAAGGCGCGTCCGTGCTGACGCGGTGGGAGCTCAGCGTCGCCAAATATCCAATGGCTTCCATCAGGTTGGTCTTGCCGATTCCATTGGATCCCACAAGGACAGTCACGCCAGGGCCAAGTTTCAGGTCAACCTGGGCATAGCTGCGGAAATCAGTCAGTGAAAGATGTTCGAGGTACACGCCGTTTGCAGGACTCCTGCGGCCTAGTTGGCCGGACGGGTGGCGTGTCCGCCGAACTGGTGACGCAGGGCAGAAACCATCTTCATGGCCGGTGAATTGTCCTCGCGGGAAGCAAACCTCGCGAAAAGCGCCGCAGTAATGGCCGGTGCCGGCACTGCATTGGCGATCGCTTCCTCCACGGTCCAGCGGCCCTCGCCGGAATCCTCGACGTAATCGTCAATCGACGCCAGGCCTGGATCTTCGTCCAGCGCCTTGACCATGAGGTCCAGGAGCCAGGAGCGGACCACCGTTCCCTTTTGCCAAGCCCGGAAAGTACCAGGGAGGTCCTTCACGATGTCCTTGGCTGCCAGCAGTTCGTAGCCTTCGGCATAGGCCTGCATGAGGCCATATTCGATCCCGTTGTGGACCATTTTTGCGTAGTGGCCGGCGCCAACGCCGCCGACGTGGACAAAGCTGTCGGCACGTTCGCCTTCAGGACGCAAGGCGTCGAACACCGGCATGGCGAGTTCGATGTCTTCATCGGCGCCGCCTGCCATCAGCCCGTAACCGTTCTCGAGGCCCCACACACCTCCGGAAACACCACAATCGGCAAAACGGATGCCCTTTTCGGCAAGGGCCGCAGCGTGCTTTTGGTCTTCGGTGAAACGTGAGTTGCCGCCGTCGATCACCAAGTCACCTGGGCTGAGCTTCTCACCCAGTTCGGTCACCACTGCATCGGTGATCGCGCCTGAAGGCACCATGACCCACACCAGACGCGGGCTGGGAAGTGCTGCGATGAGTTCATCCACGGAAGCAACATCAGTGACGTCGGGGTTGCGGTCGAAACCAGTGACCTCGATGCCGCCGTTCCGCATGCGCTGGCGCATGTTGAAACCCATTTTGCCGAGGCCGATCAGACCGATGTGCACAGTGTGAACTCTTTTCTGCGAAGGTGGCGGGTACGTTCCGGTTAGTTGGGAAGGCGAACCGGCATCACGAGGTAGCGGTAGTCGTCCTGGTCGTCGCCATCCGCCTCTGCCTGGGCCGTGATCATAGCCGGCTTGGGGGCGGTGGTGAAGGAGAAGCGAACGTACTTGGTCTCGATAACGCTCAGACCTTCAACGAGGTAATGCGGGTTGAAGGCCACGGTGATGTCTTCGCCGGAAAGCTGTGCCTCGAGCTCCTCGGAAGCCTGGGCGTCCTCGCCGGTACCGGCGTCGAGGTTCAGGAGTCCTTGGGTGAAGGCGAGTCGGACCGGAGTGTTCCGCTCGGCTACCAGGGAAACACGCCGAACGGCTTCAACCAGTTCCTGGGTCTGAACCGTGGCGTGGATGGGTGTGGAATCCGGGAACAGCGAACGGATCTTGGGGTAGTCGCCATCCACCAGGAGTGACGTTGTGGTGCGTCCACCGCTTTCGAAGCCAATGAGCCGGCTGTCGTCGTCTGCAAGGGCGAGATTGATGTCGCCACTGCCGCCGAGGGTCTTGGCTACCTCGTTCAGGGTCTTGGATTTGACCAAGGCGCTGGTGGAAATCCCGGGAGTAACAGGCTTCCAAGGGACTTCGCGCATGGCGAGGCGGTAACGGTCGGTGGCAAGGAGCGTGATGAGGTCGTCCTCGATCTCCATGCGCACGCCGGTCAGGATCGGGAGGGTGTCGTCCTTGCTGGCCGCAATAATCACCTGGGAAACAGCCTGGGCGAAAGCATCGCCGGGCAACGTGCCGCTGATGGTGGGAAGTGCCGGGAGTGCCGGGTACTCAGCCTCGGGCATGGTTGCGAGATGGAAGCTGCTTCGACGGCAAGTGAGAGTCACTTTGCTGCCATCGGTTTCGACTTCCACGGGAGCTGACGGAAGGCTGCGGCAGATATCGGCCAGCAAGCGTCCCGAGACCAAAATGGTGCCCTCAACAGCAATATCTGCCGGAATTTCCAGGCGCGCCGAAGTCTCGTAGTCAAAGCTCGAGAGGCTGACCGTTCCTGCCTCAGCTTTGAGGAGGAGGCCGGAGAGCACGGGTACTGGCGGCCGCGGAGACAACGACCGCGCGGTCCACGTAACGGCTTCTGCCAGGACGTCGCGGTCGACTCTGAACTTCACGGAGGGGTGCCGCCTTTCATTGCTGCTGCCAAGTAGTAGCTGCGGATTCCTGCGTGGAAGCCGCTAAATCTCTGCATTCCGGCACCGGAACCTGCATGGTCCGCACTCAGCGAACTACAAACAGACCCAAGGATGGGAGCGCTGCTGACAGCTTAGCCGGAAGATCCGCGATTAACCCATCCCCGTCGGGCCGGACCCTTCGTATGTGGACAGCCGCAGGCGGCCTTTGGGGTCCGTCTGTGGTCCGCCCCTGGCAGGGCGGGACGGTGGCAGAACGAGATTGTTATTTGAGGGATTTCAATTTTTTGGGATTCGTAGTGTTAATAACTGCTGTGGAAACTGTGGATAACCCGATCCTGCCGCGTCGTTCAGCGGTTAAGCCCTGTTCACTCATTGTGCGTTAACTGGGTTTTAAACAGGGTGTGGATGGGGACAACTCCCAAGCCGGTTTTTAACGATCCACAGGCGGCTTAAGGGTTTTAAGCCCATTAACCGAGCTTGTCCCCTTAAGTATCCACAGGCTTATCCACATGCACCTGTTAATAAGGTATGTAGTAGCGGCCGCGGTGTGGATTTCAGGAGTCGCGCTGCTGCTGTTTGATGCGGTTGGTGAGCTCAGTGACCTGGTTGTAGATCACACGACGTTCCGCCATCAGTTCGCGGATCTTGCGATCAGCGTGGATGACGGTGGTGTGGTCACGGCCGCCGAGCTCCTGCCCGATCTTCGGCAGGGACATGTCCGTCAGTTCACGGCACAGGTACATGGCGATTTGGCGGGCGGTCACCAACGTACGGGTGCGGGACTTGCTGCAGAGCTCTTCCATGCTGAGCTTGAAGTAGTCCGCCGTTTGGTCCAGGATCTGCTTCGCCGTGATCTCCTGGGCGCCGTCGTCAGTGATCAGGTCCTTGAGCACCATCTCAGCCAGGGCTACATCCACCGGTTGGCGGTTGAGGCTGGCGAACGCCGTGACGCGGATCAAAGCCCCCTCGAGTTCCCGGATGTTGCTGGAGATCTTCGAGGCGATGTACTCCAGGGCGTCGTCCGGTGCCGACAAGCCTTCGCTGAGGCCCTTCTTGCGGAGGATGGCAATGCGGGTTTCGAGTTCCGGCGGCTGGATGTCGGTCAGCAGGCCCCACTCGAAGCGGGACGTCATGCGGTCCTCGAAGCCGGCGAGCATCTTTGGCGGCTGGTCCGAGGTGATGACAACCTGCTTGTTGGCATTGTGCAGGGCGTTGAACGTGTGGAAGAACTCCTCCTGCGTCCGGTCCTTGCCCGCCAGGAACTGGATGTCATCGATCAACAGCACATCCACGTTCCGGTACGTGGTCTTGAAGCTGGTGCCTTCGTCGTCCCGGATGGAGTTGATGAAGTCGTTGGTGAATTCCTCGGAGTTCACGTAGCGGACCCGGATGCCGCTGTAGAGCCGGCGGGCGTAATGGCCAATGGCGTGCAGCAGGTGGGTCTTGCCCAAGCCAGAGTCGCCGTAGATGAACAGCGGGTTGTACGCCTTGGCCGGCGCTTCGGCGACGGCGACGGCGGCCGCGTGCGCAAAGCGGTTCGAGGAACCGATCACGAAAGTATCGAAGATGTACTTCGGGTTCAGGCGGCCGAACTCATGCGAGGTACTGGGCGGAGTGGGCTGGGGCTTCGGCTCGGCGAAGTCGGATACGGCGGAAAGCTCGACGACGGGTTCCGGCTCTGCATGGACCGGCACCAGATCGGTGTCGACGTCGATGGCGCAGCGGATGTCGTCAGAGAAAACGCTGCGAAGGGCATCGTCCAGGGCATCTTTGACCTGGGTCTGCAGGACTTCGCGGGTGAGTTCGTTGGGAACGGCCACCAAGAGTGTGGAACCTATGAGGCCCTGTGCCTGGGCGAGGATGACGAAACCGCGCTGACGGGGTGATACCCGGTCGTCCTGTTCCATGAGGCTCAGCACCCTGCGCCAGGAACTTCCGACAGTGTTGGCGTGGTTGGCTTCGTCTACTGTCAT